>NZ_JACHEE010000001.1:0-453613 GCF_014207375.1 Arthrobacter sp. AZCC_0090
TAGAGGAACAGGGTCCCGGTGCCGATGTCGGCCTTGTCGGCGATCTGCTGCGTCGTGACATCCTCGACTCCGTGTTCAGCGAACAGCTCGCTGGCTGCGGCAGTGATGCGATCGAGCTTCTGCTGCTTATTTCGCTCGCGCCGTCCGAGCGGCTGGGACGCGACAGACATGACGGTTCCTCCCGAAACAAACTGACTGGACTCAATTATGACTATATCCCCGAGGCCAACCCGGAGTCCTTTACGCCACGTGCCTACTCTTCGTAATGGGGGAGGGCGTGTCCGTGCCTGACATAGGTGAGGGCGGCGTCGACGTCGTAGGCGTGGATCGCAGAGGCCAGCGCAGTCAGCTGGCGGGAAAGGATCTCGACCGTGGTACTGGTGAAGAAGGCGTCGCGGGCCGCGGTGTCGGCGAACCCCAGGATGACCGAGGCATGGAATCGTTGGTCATCGGGGTTGTCGTGGGCAACGTTAGGGGTGTCCCATAGTTTCTCGTTCCACGGCAGGAACGTCTGCGTGCGCAGTTCCTTCATCACGCTGGTATTCGAGAGGGCAGGACCGAGTTGATTGTTAACGAACTTGCGAAATTCGCCGGCGTGAACAACGTCGCGACGGCGGAGGTAGATGATGGAGCGTGAGCCCACTGTCTCTGCCCGGCTGGCGACGTCGTACCAGCGGGAAGAGTTCGGCGGGCCGGCGTAGAGGAGCGTGCGGCGGAACACGTTGATCTCGTCCCTGTATGCCAGCGCGGTCTGCCTGCGCCCCTGCAGCGGGGAGAGCACGGATTGGAAGGTGACTTCCGCGACGCCGTCGATCTTCCGATCCACGGGAATGATGGTCTCCACCCCGCTGGTTGCGGGCCACCGGCCGGGGTTGTGTTCGGCGAGGTGGATCTGCCGGTATTCCGCCAGGCCCGGGGTGGCTGCGATGATGCCGGAGTGCGGCCCCTTCCAGTAGTCCATGCCGGTTTGGCGGGGCTGGTCAGTGCGCACCCACAGCAGGATGGAGGAGCTGAAGTGCTTCTTCACGTCGGGTTGCGCGTTGGGCGGTGAGGTTCTCATGGTGGCGTCGTTCTTGGTGTGTGTGCTGGTTAGTTGGTCAGGAACTCGACGGCCCTGGGAGCGAACTTGGCGTGGAATTGGAAGATGCCGCCGTGGCCGGAGTCGGGGTAGATGATCAGTTCAGACCCCTTGATGCGCCGATGCAGGTCCTCGGAGAGGGTCGATGGCACCATGCGGTCGTTGTCGCCGTTGGCGATGAGTGTGGGGTGCGTGAGCGTGGACAGGTCCGATGGGGCGGAGCGGCCGAACTTCTGGATTGCCTTCAGTTGCGTCTGGAATGCACGGGTGCTGATCGGCTGGTCACGGTCGTCGGTTCGCTCCTGAAGGCGCCTGATGAACGCTTTCGCGGCGGGTTTGCCGGTGTTGTTGCGGTTGAAGAACAGGAATTCCTTGGGGTCCGACCGTGTCAGGGTTGTACGGAGGATGTCCCAGTAGGTGGTGCCGACGACCTTCTCGATGTCCTTGCCTCCTCGCGGGCCGGTTCCGGTCAGGACAAGCTTGCGGACAAGGGTGGGATGCTTGAGGGCAAGGTCCTGGGCGATCATGCCGCCGAGTGAGAAGGAGAAGACGTCGATTTTGTCGAACCCGAGGGCCTTGATGAAGGTGTAGGCGTCGTCGGCCATTGTCTCGATACTGTCGGGGACCTGTCCGGTGGAAGCGCCGACGCCGGGCTGGTCGAAGGTGATGACGTGGCGGTTCTTCGCGACGGGGTCGATGATGCGGGGATCCCAGTTATCAAGGGTGGCTGCCAGGTGCACGAAGAACACGACGGGGATGCCGCCCTTGGGCCCCAGCTCCCGGTAGGCGTAGGTGACACCTTCGGCTGTGATGGCTTTGGTAGGTGCTATCGCGTACGAGGTAACGACAGAGTCGTGCGGGGTGCCGGTGTTGTCCATGACGGTTGTTCTCCTGCGTGGTTCGTGAAGTGGAAAAGGTGGCGGTTCAGTTGCTCAGGGCGACCACTGCTTTGCCGCGGATGCCGCCCTCGGTCAGGTACTGCAGCGCCTCTGGGGTCTGGTCGAAGCTGAAGACCTTCCCTACGATGGGGCGCAGCACGCCGTCGTCGACCAGCGATGCGATCTGGCGCAGTTGGTCGCCGCTGGCGCGCATGAAGAGGAACTCATAGCTGACGCCGAGCTTCCTGGCGTGCCGGCGAATCTTAGTGCTGAGTACAGTGATTGCCAGGCGAAGCGCAGGATTCAGTCCGGCTTCGCGGGCGAACGCCGGATCCGGCGGTCCGGAGATACCGATGGTCTTGCCACCGGGTTTGAGGATGCGCAGTGACTTCTCAAGGTTCTCCCCGCCGAGGCTGTCGAGCACGAGGTCGTAGCCGCTGAGGAGTTGCTCGAAGTCCTGGGTGCGGTAGTCGATCACCACGTCCGCTCCGAGGTCGCGCACGAAGCCGGCGTTCGAGCCGCTCGCGGTGGTTGCAACGGTCGCGCCGAGGTGCTTGGCGAGCTGGACGGCGATAGAGCCGACCCCACCGGCTCCCGCATGAATGAGAACCTTCTGTCCGGGACGCACGTTGCCGTGCTCAACGAGGGCCTGCCATGCGGTCAGCGCCACCAGCGGCAGCGAGCCGGCCTCCTCCATGCTGGCCGATGCAGGCTTCAACGCAAGGTCATCCTCGGCGACGGCGATGCGCTCGGCGAACGTGCCGATGCGGTCCTTATCGGGGCGGCCGTAAACCTCATCACCGGGCTTGAACCCGCGCACCTTAGACCCGACCTGCAGGACGGTGCCGGCCACGTCATTGCCGAGGATCAGCTGGAGCTTGTAGGGGAGGATTTGCTTGAACTCGCCCAGCCGGATCTTCTCGTCCAACTGGTTCAGGCCTGCCGCTTGAACCTGCACGAGCACGTCCCCTTCGCCGACGGTCGGCTCAGCAACCTCCGCTTCGCGCAGCGGCTCCTTGTACTTGGTGACGACGAACGCTCGCATGGCGTGGTGTTCCTTCCGCAATAAATGAGTCTACTCAATTATGACTCAACTCAATTAATTGTCAACGGGTGGTTCGGCGATCGTTGCCGCTGTCACTGGTCGTGCCTATGCACCGCGGGACGAGAGGGGTTGACGACCCAGGGCAACGCGGTCACCCGGCAGCGGCCGTACCGCATGTCCATCTACGACGTCGCGCTCGCCGCCGCCCTACCGATACAGCGATCCCTGGGTTTGCCCGAAGGTCGAGTTCGGCCAGGCCGGGGGTGGCGGTGCGAGGATTCGCTCGTTTACGAGCAGATCACCGGACCGATACACACTCCTCCGGGAGTCGGGAAGAGCATGCTGGCCGAGAAGGTCTCAGTACAGCTCTCTGCACGGGTTGTGCCAGGGGTGTCTTCTTGGCAGAAGGATTCCGCCCGGGAAATAGGCTCGGGCGATTGCTCGTCTCGATGTCTGTTGTGGGGCTCCAACGCGGGGCCAGGTTGAGGCGCGTTCTGGAAGGCTGGTCTGGGAAACTATTCGTCGGGTTCAAGGGTGGTGGCTGCGTCGAGGGCGTCGTCGACGACGATGAGGTAGTTCTCCCGGCCTGCTGCTAGCGGGATGGAGTGGTCGCCGTATTTTTCGTAGGCGAGGTTGACGGCGTCGTCGGCTTGGTGATGTTGAGTTTGCGCAGGAGCCGGGCGATGTCGAGAGTATCTTTGTGCCGTTCGGCAGCGATTTTCATGGTCAGGAGAGTTTCGATGTCGGCGGCCCGGACGGTGAGCCAGTCGAGGTGTTCGAGGTCGACCCAAATGGCGTTCTCCGGGACGTAGGCTGAGGCGTTGGCGTTGAGCCAGTCCGGTGCGAGGTCGTACTCTGCTGCCATCTCGGTGACGACGGCGTTGACCGTGGCTGGGTCGGCGTAGCTGGCGTCGATGTCAGCGGTTGGGCGGTTGCCGATTCCTTGCAGGATGAGGGCGGCGCCCCCGGACGAGTTTGATGTCGCCGTGGACGCCGCGGTCTTTCAAGCGCCGGGCGAGTTCCTTGAGGAGGGCGCGGATTTGTTGGGCGGTGAGTTCTCCGCCGCTCATGCGGTGGCCAGGCTGCGTTCGCGGATGAAGACGTTCATCGCGGCCAGTTCCGGCGGTGTTTCGTTCATGGTGAGTTTCTTCATCGGTTCCCGGACGGTGCGGTATGACTCTGCCGGCAGCCATGCTTGGGGGAGGGGTTTGATGCGTCTGGTCCAGAGCGGGGTGGGTTGTCCTAGTCGGTGGGCGGTGTAGGCGGTGATGCCTGCCAGGGCGGCGGACCAGTGGGGTTCCTTGAGTCGGGGGCTGCGCTGAAGGAGGGGCCTTCCTGCTTTGAGGGATGCGGTGGCGTAGTCGGCGAGCATCTTGATGGCGAACTCGAAGTCCCGCGTTTCGATGAGTTGGGTGAAGGTTGCTCCGTAGTCCCGCCGTGCCGGATCATAGTCCGTGCCGCAGGGAATCGATTCGGCGGCTGCCAGGGACAGTCCCAGGGCATGGAGGACCGCGATGGTCTTTCCGAGTTCGGCGCGTTCGTGACCGGCCTCAAGGTCGACGACGAACTTGCGTGAGACCTTGGCCGCATCGGCCAGGGCCTGTTGCGAAAGTCCTTGTTCCTTTCGACGGGAACGGATGACGGCGCCGGCGGCCCCGGCGGTGTCGATGCTGTTTGCATCTGCCAAGTGTCCTCCCATGATTGATTCCATTATGTCACCGAACGGTATCACTCGCTGCTGCTGACTGTTCCTGCCGCCCCGGTTAGTGTGTGGTCATCCGGTTCCCGCCCGCCAGGCCATGAGACGTTTGAGAGGAGGAAAGACCGCGCCATGGATCTATCGAATTCAAGGCCGTTCGTTTGGGCTGCTGCAGGCTCCCGCGCGCCGCCGCGATTGGCCACGCTCGAGCGTTGCCGCCTAGCCATCAGGACCAGATTCAGCCTGGGTGCGATGCAGAATTGCCGCGCCTCGGCAGGTGCCGCTACCGTTCGGATCGTGCAGCAAAGTGGGCACAAAAGAGGCGTGTACAACGTACACACCTTGGGGCGTCGGACGGGGCCGTACATCGGCCGGACTGGCTCGTATTGGGGATGCTTTCGGGAGAGCGGCGGATTTACGGGGACGGGAATGCGGTTCGAGTCCCACCTCGGGCACGTTTTCGCAGCTTCGGGCCCTTTTTCATTGGTGTACGGCTGCCTCCTGGCTTGCTTCGCTGATCGACCGTTTGTTGTTCGTTACCTGTTCATGGATGTTTATGGCCTCAGCGACATGACTTGGGGAAAGTTCGGTGGAGGTTTCCTTGCCGCATCGTTGGGTGTTCATGAGCTTCCTCCTGCTGCTCGGCTTCTGGTTGGCTGTTCTGCGTAATCATGGTTGGCCCTGCGGAAGGCGCCGTGACTTGTGCCCAGTCGGTGGAAAACTGGTGCCGCCGAAGGTCCATAGACGGTCCCACCGTGCAGCCCATGATGCCCGCCGGCTTTCATCTCCGTACCCGGGAATCGTTCTGTCTACAGCTGTTCATGGTTGCTCCACTTCCGCAGCGCCGGTGCCGGTGAACCGGTACCCGTTCAGCTTGAGCGCGGCCTTGTACGTGATGAAGAAAGAGTTGAGCGTTTCCGCCGATGCCAGATGGCCGGCACTTCGAATCTGGGCGAGCTCATCGGCCAACGCGAGCTTGTCGCAGTCCTGGTTCGTGGCCTTGAGCTGGTTCATGGAAGTGGAGAATGACGCCTGGACATCCGGCATCGATGAGGAATGATCATCTGTCTCGCTCATTTCTGGCTAGCCGCAGCTCCGTTTGGCACGAGCCTGCCAAATTGTCAGATCTCCAAGTTGGGTCCGGTCAACTTTCATATGTACACCCTGTCGAAAGTGATTTCCCCGTCGCTCATCGAGACCTGGCCGCTGCTAGGATCTGAAGCTCGTGCAGGGTTGCACGGAAAACGCCAAACCATCAATTTTGCGGGAGTGGGGCGTCTCTTCCGGAATCTGGCTCCGCCGGCGCGGGCGATACGTTTCTGCCCCCTGGTGTACGGAGCAGAGCGCGCAACGTCTGGATGGTGTCGGCCTCCGCGGCAGTCTTGTCGTCACGGTAGCGCTTGACGCGCGCGAACCGAAGGGCGATTCCACCCGGATAGCGGTGAGAGTGCTGGACGCCGTCGATGGCGATCTCGACCACGGTGACCGGCTCGGTCCACACCGTGCCCGCCGTTCGCCGCACCTCCAACTCCTGGAACTTTTCAGTCTGCCACTGCAGCAGCGTGTCGGTGAGGCCCTTGAAAGTCTTACCCACCATCACGTAACCGCCGGGTTCGCCGAACTCGCCAACAGGGTCCAGGGCTCCGAGGTGCAGGTTCGACAGCAGCCCGGCGCGCCGTCCTGACCCCCATTCGCAGGCGAGCACCACCAGATCGTAGGTGAGCACCGGCTTCACCTTGATCCAGTTCGAACCCCGCCGCCCTGCGGCGTAGGCCGAGCCCAGCGCCTTCACGACCACACCCTCATGGCCGGCGGCCAGCGCATCGCGCGACACGCTCTCGGCGACCGCCGCATCCGCAGTGATTTTCCCCGGGATGCGGTGACCGGGGGCGATCCGCTCGAGCACGCCGATGCGTGTGGCCAGCGGCTCGTCGAGCAGGTCGCGCCCGTCGACGTGCAGCACGTCGAAAAACCACGGATGCAGCAGCGTGGTGCGCGCAGCGTTCGACCCGAACCGGGACATGGTCTCCTGGAACGGCCGGGGCCCGCCGTCCTCGTCGAGGGCTAGGGTCTCGCCGTCGAGGATCACATCGCGCACGGGCAGTCCGCGCACCACCTCCACCACCTCAGGCAGCCGATGGGTCACTTCGGCCAGGGTGCGGGTGTAGATGTGCACGTCGTCGCCGGCACGGTGCACCTGGATGCGTGCGCCGTCGAGCTTGTATTCCACCGACGCTTCCCCCGTCGCCTCCAGCGCCTCGCCGGCACTGGCCGCGGTTGCGGCGAGCATGGGCTGCACGGGACGCCCGACGACGAGGCCGACGGCGTCAAGCTGGGCCGCGGTGCCGGTGATCGCCAGCAGGGCGGTCCCGCCGAGATCTCCGGAGAGCATCGCTGCGCGGCGAACGGCCTCGACCGGCCGGCCGGCGGCGCGCGCAACCGCATCCGTCAGTACGCCTTCGAGTGCACCGGTACGAAGTTCTCCGAGCAGCACGCCGGCGATGAAGGCCTGCTCTCGTTCTGTGGCTTCCGCCATCAGAGTCCGAAGGGTGGCGGCGCGTTCCACGGTCGAGCCAGCGCCCGCGGCTGCCAGCAGCCGGTCCAACGCAACGTCGAGGTGGGCGATAGTGAGATTCGGCTCTGGAGCGGGCTCGCCTTTGGCCGCCCTCATGCCGCCCCAGCCGACCCCGACTCGGCCCTGGCGAGGCTTGGCGGTGAGCAAGCCGACCGCCGTCGGGATGTCCACGGGGTCGAGCCGGAGCAGCAGGCCTGCCAGTTCGTTGACCTTGGCGACCCGGGAGCGGGTGGCCGCGACGGCTTCCGAGGTCCTCGCGAGCTCATCGAGCAGCATGGCACCAGTCTGTCACGGTCGCTGTCTATGGACAGCCGCGACGCTGATCGCGGCCGCTGACCACGCAGGCGAATCGGGCCGCGCGCTGCAGATCACGGTGAACAGCTACCGCCAAGCCTCGAGCAGCAGCCAACGGCCTCACAGGGCAGCCGACGTCGAGCGACACCCAGACGGAACGGCATCAGTCGCCGACGGCCTCGCTGGGGCCAGGTGACTGTCAGTCCATCGTTGCCGGCCGCTTCGAGCAGACATATGCTTCAACGCCGAAAAGGGCTACGGCTTTATCGCCAACGATGACGGTAGCGCAGACGTGTTCGCGCACTACTCCGCCATCACCCGCGGCGGATACCGCGCCCTGGAGGAGGGCCAAAGGTTACCTTCGACATTGAACGGGGCCAAAAGGGACCGCAGGCGCAGAACTTTCGCGTTTCGTAAGCTGACGCGTTTCGCGAGGTGGGGCAGATCGCCAATCCCCAGTTCTTTTCGCGGTCCTGCCGATTGTGTAGCGGGCGGGCTGGCTGGCAGCGCCTGGCGGCGAGGATTGCCCCATTGGGCAGGGCTGTGGGGTTCCCTGCCGAGTCGCAGGTGTAGGTGCCGGCGTTGACGCCGGAGAGCCGGTCGTGGCCGGTGTAGGCGTAGGCCTCGTTCGGGCCGGTGATCCCGGGGCATGGTCGAGGCGGCGAGGCTGCCGACGTCGTTGCCGGTGTAGGAGAAGGAGGCCAGCGCGGCGCTGCCGGGCCTGTGTCGGTCAGCGCGAGGTGACAACGACCTTGCCGAGGGCGTGTCCTTCACCGACGTACGCGAGGGCTTGGGGCACCTCGTCAAGCCCGAAAGTGCGGTCGATGTGGATGCTGACATTGCCGGCGACGCACATTTCGGTCAGCGGCTCGAAGTAGCGTGGACCCTCCTTGACGGCCAGCACACCGAGCCGTCGGCCCGTGACCAGCCCGGCGGCCGCGCCGATCGTGAGGACGCTCAGCAGTGCCGGAACAGACCCGCCCACGCACCGGTACCGGCCGCCCCGGGCGAGTGCTCGATGATAGGCGAACACGGACCGATGAGCGACGAGGTCCAAGATGAGGTCGTAGGGCGCGTGATCGCGGGTGAAGTCGTCGCGGCGGTAATCGATCACCTCGTCGGCGCCGAGCGATCGCATGAACTCGAGCTTGCCACCGTTGTCGACACCGGTGACGTGCGCACCGAGTGCTTTGGCCAGCTGGATGGCGAATGAACCCGAGCCTCCGCCCCCACCGTTGATCAGAACCCGATGACCGTTCGCGGCGCCCGCCGTGCCTTGCAGCGCGATCGCGCCGGCCTGCGGAATCGCCGATGCCTCGGCGAGCGTCAGCTCGGCGGGCTTGAGGCCGAGGGCAGACTCGTGTGCGACCGCGTACTGGGCGAAGCCGCCCTTGAGCCGGAGGTTGTCGCCGTAGACCTCGTCGCCTGGCTGGAATCGAGTCACCCCAGTGCCCACGGCCTCGACCCGGCCCGCGATGTCCGAGCCAAGCGTTGGGCGCGCCGGCGCGCGCAACCCACCCAGGCGCGCGTAGAAGGGCGAGCCACGAAGGCACTCCCAGTCGCTGAGGTTGATCGACGTTGCCGCGACCTCCACCAAGACTTGCCCGGCGGCGGGCGTCGGGGTCGGGACGTCCTCGACCCGCAATACGTCAGGGCGCCCATATCGCTCGTACACGACTGCCTTCACGTCTCCTCCATCAGGTCTGGCTCGATCCTGTCGTCTCGGCGCACCGGGCCCGCTCTCAATCGCAAGCGATTCCGGTCCCTCGGGTTAGTCCGTCGTTGGGACCCAGATTTTCAGTATCACGGATATCCCCTCACTTAGCTCACATTCACTACGCCAGGCTCAACTGCATCGTCGACGACGATAATTCTGAGGGCACCCCAGCTCCTGGGAAAACGCGGGTTTACGGTAACGGGAGGTGCAGGGTACGTGGATTCTGGATTCGTGCACGAGAATCACGCCCCGGCGAAGTCCGCACCCGCACCTGTCGCGATTGGTCTCGGACAGAGGCACTCGCTTGTCCCTGCAAGCAAAAAAGAGAGTGTGGACACTGTCCACACTTGGGCCCTCGGACTGGGCCGAACATCGGCCGGACTGAGCCGGATTGGCTATGTTTTCGGGGGAGTGGCGGGTTCTCGGGGTCTGGAAAGCAATTCGAGTCCCACCTTGGGCACGTTTTCCCAGCTCAGGGGCCCTTTTTGGGCCTCTGAGTGTGGGACGAATGGTATTTTTTCGGTGTCCGCGCCGGGGCGTTCTACCTGTCTCCGGCTCTCTCCTTACTCTGTTGGGGATCTGGTTTTGTTGGCTCTTGGTCTTTCATGGCGGTAGACAGTCCGGGTGACATGACTTGTGAGCAACGAGCGCCGGATTTTGTTTCTGCGGATCGTGTCTTACGCATTGCCGTGTCCTTCCCGTCTTTGTTGGCGGTGCTTCTGTGCCCGTACTTCTTCATGGGGATTGCGACGCCGGGCGACATGACCCGATGAAAATCGGTGGCGACTTCTTTGCCCCGGTGGGTGAGGAGAATTCGAGGGGCTGATTTTCGGGAATCACAGGCCGCCAAAAGATGGGCTGATTGCGCCTTCGGCGCCGCCCGGAACTCGTGGCAGCCAAGCAGCTCTCGGCCTACAACTCTTGAGTTGTATAACTTCTACGTTGTATTCTTGAGTTGATGTGGGATGTAGATGTGGACCTTGTGGAGTCATGGTTGTCCGCGTTGGATCAGGCCTCGTATGAACAGGTTGTTGCGGCTCTTGAGCTTTTGGCCGAGCGTGGTCCCCAGCTGGGGCGCCCGATTGTGGATACGGTAGCCGGTTCGCGGCATAAGAACATGAAGGAGTTGCGTCCCGGATCGAGTGGTCGGTCGGAGTTGCGGGTGTTGTTTGCTTTTGACCCGGTGCGTCGGGCGATTTTGCTGGTTGCGGGGGACAAGGCAGGGAACTGGACCAAGTGGTACAAGACGAATATTCCCTTGGCGGATGACCTCTTCGATGACCATCTGAGGAAGCTGAAAGGAGAGCAGTGATGGCGATGAACCTTGAGGAGATGCTGGCCAAGCGTCCGGTCGACCGGGCAGCAGTGGAGGCGAACAAGAAGCGCATGCTCGATGAGGTCAGGGCGTACCGTCTTCGTGAACTCCGTGAAGCTTCCGACCTGACCCAGGTCGAGTTGGCCGGTCGGTTACATGTGAGTCAGAACAGGGTGTCCCGGATCGAGCATGGTGACATCGACCGCGCCCAGGTCGATACGTTGCGGAAGTACGTCGAGGCAGTCGGTGGCCGGCTTCGGATCGAGGTTGAACTCGGCGACGAACGAATCCAAATCGCCTGACGCTGTCCAAGCCCAGATGCGTAGGCATCTCGGAGTGTGGTGACCTTTTGGGCTGAGTTTCGGTTGTGGTGCTTTCCCGATCACAATGGAGGCTGTGAGCGAGGATACATTTGCGGGTACGGAACAGACGGCTCTGCCGGGTCTTTCAGGCGGAGTGAACCACGCTCTGACCCGCGAACTTGAAGAGCTTCGATTTGAGAACGCCCGGTTGCGGAAGCTGGTGGACCTCACCGAGTCCGAATCCAAAGCAGCTCGCCCGGACCAGCCTGTCATTTCGGCAGCCACTCCTGTTGGCCCGGTGACGATGGATTCGCCCCCGGAGGCGAAGGTTCGTCTGTTCCAGGAGTTGTTCCGCGCCCGGAGCGATGTCTATGCTCGCAGATGGGAAAACTCGAGAGATGGGCGTTCGGGTTGGGTCCCCGCCGTCGCCGGCGGGTGGCGCAAAACTACGAACTTGGCCGGGACCAACTTCCTGCCGCTCACGCCCATGGTCGTCGCCGACCACCTGCGCGGCCTGCAGCACATTGGCCTGTATCCCTTGACCCGGTCCGACACGTGTTGGTGGGTTGCAGCGGATTTCGACGGAAGTGCCGCGATGCTGGACGCGTTGGCCTACGTCAAGGCTGCACGCTTTCGTGGCATTCCGGCAGCGCTTGAAGTGTCCCAGTCCGGTCGCGGCGCCCATGTATGGATCTTCTTCAGAACCGCCGTCTCGGCAAGGATCGCCCGCCAACTAGGCACCGGCCTCATCCAGGAAGCCATGGGCCTGCGAGGGAGCATGAGCTTGTCCAGCTATGACAGGCTCTTCCCATCCCAAGATGCGCATTCCGGCAAAGGCTTGGGCAACCTGATCGCCGCGCCACTGAATGGGAAACGGCGGCAGGATGGAACCACGTTGTTTCTGGATACCACGACCCTTGAACCGTTTGAGGACCAGTGGGCATACCTGTCGTCCCTGGACCGGCTCTCGGAGCGCGAGACCGCTGACCTGGTCCGCAAATTGCCTCCCCTCAGATTGGGGCAAGACGTCCGCCGCCTCGAACTGCCTGCGTCGTCGAAGATTGTGCCGCGGCCCGCGCTCGTTGTAGGGGCCACCTTCGCCTCGCGCATGACCATCAAATCAGCGGACCTCGGCCCCGCCATGATCTCGGCGGTCAAGCATGCCGCCTCAATGCAGAACCCCGATTTCTATGAGCGTCAGCGCCAGCGTCGCTCGACGTGGAACATTCCGCGCTTTCTGCGCAGCTACGACGAGACACTGGAAGGCGACCTCATTTTGCGGCGCGGACTGTTCCCCCTGCTCCAGCAGCTTGTTCAATCGGCCGGCAGTGTCCTGCGCGTCGAAGACGAGCGCGTGGCCGGAACGAAGCATGATTTCAGGTTCACGGCCGGCCTTCGTCCGGAACAGCAGGCTGCTGTCGATGTGGTCGCTTCCTTGGAGCAGGGGATCTTGGTGGCTCCGCCCGGCACTGGTAAGACCGTCATTGCGTGTGCAGCGATAGCGCGTCGTGGCGTTTCCACGCTCATCTTGGTTGACCGCAAGGCCTTGGCTGATCAATGGCGGGCCCGTGTACGTGAATTCCTGGACGAGAAGTGTGGCCAGATAGGTGGTGGGCGCGCAAGGACAACGGGACGAATCGACGTCGTACTGTTGCCAACGCTGGCGCGGCGGGACAACGTGGCGGAGCTGACGGCCGGCTACGGACTTGTCATTGCTGACGAGTGCCACCACGTCGCCGCCGCAGCGTTCGGTCACGTGATGAATCAGATCCCCGCTAAGCATTGGTTAGGCCTGACCGCGACACCATACCGGCGGGACAATTTACATGCCTTGATGTACCACCAGCTTGGCCAGGTCGTCCACACGGTCTCGCCGCCGGTTCCGCAACAACTGCCGCGACATGCAAGGGAAATTCCTGCTCCGCAGCTCGCCCTCGAGTTGCACCGCACCAAATACATCTACGACGGCGATGCGGACCCCAGGGAACCTGGAGGGATCTCAGCGATCTACAAAAATTTGGTTGCCAACGAACACCGGCTCGTGCAGATTTGCGACGATGTCATCGCAGCCTATGAGCGCAACTCGCGGATCCTCTTGTTGACGACGTGGAAGGCTCATCTGGAGGCATTCAAGTCACGGTTCGAGTCGGCCGGACTGGAGCCAGTGGTCTTTTCCGGTGCGATGAAAGGAAAGGAGCGACAGGCCGCCGTCGAACGACTTGCCGCGATCGATGACAAGGAACCATTGCTGGTACTTGGCACCGGTTCCTACATAGGCGAGGGTTTTGACTGTCCCAAGCTCGACACATTGTTCCTCGCGGCGCCCATCTCCTTCAAGGGCCGGCTGGTCCAATACGCCGGCCGCATCACGAGACCATACCCTGACAAGGCGCTGGCAACAGTTCACGACTATCATGACGAGCTCACACCAGTGCTGGCGGCGTCGTTGCACAAGCGGGCCACCGGATATGTCTCTTTAGGGTTCCCTGATCCCCGCAAGATGTCGTCTCGCTAAAGCACTCCTCGCGTGAAAGACACCGTCAGTACAAACAGTGCAGAGCAATGGCCGATAGCCGACCCTCCGAGCTGGCCAAGGCGTGGTGAGGACGGCTGGCCGCGCGGATGCACAAACCCGAACCCGACGGGCCAACGAGGCTTCCGTCCTGCCTACGACCGCAGGTGCTGTCACACATGGTGGCGCGCGCCTTTGCCGGACCCGAAACCTCGCCCAGTGCGTGGATCCAGATGCACCTGAACCGCATTTCTGAAACCTACTGGACTCCGCCATCGCCACCGACCAAACCAGTATGAGACCCGAAAACCTGGTTTCAGGACCGGCATGTCTACCGCTTCGAGGTCGTTCCAAGCCAGAAAGAGCACCCGTCATGCGGTGGTTCGTTGTTGGAACCATTGATGCGTGAAGGAGGTGATCTACCGATGAAATGTGTCCGGACCGCCGCGCCCGCCGGGCTGCGTGGTGTTCCCGCGGAACTACCGGCAACTGCGTTGTGCCCCCGTTCGGCTCGGCAAAAAGCTGCGAGGGCACAAAAGGAAGGTGTGTTCAACGTACACACCTCGGGTGTCGGACTGGGCCGTATATCGGCCGGACTGGCTCGTATTGGGTATGTTTTCGGGGGAGGGACGGAACATCAAGGAAAAGAATGCGGTTCGAGTCCCACCTCGGGCACAGCATGACCAAGGAGCGCAGCCGGGCTGCTGTTTGTCGTGCCAAAGAGGCTGCTGACAGTGTCAACACTTACGTCTGCCTTATGGCGTTGCCGGGGCTGCCGCTTGACACATGCAACTTCGACGACATACCCAGCCTGCCATCACACTCATCACATTGCGGCGATGACTGGACGGCATACTCGCATCCTCAATCAGCCTGACGACAAACGTCCGCGGAATTCCTTGACGCGCACTGCCGCGGCCCCGCATGTCCGGATAGGGACGTAGAACTGCTTCGGGTTTGGGTGTGCCCTAGCCGGACGATCACCCATGTGTCCGGCGTCGCCCTTTGGAGGAGGTCTGGGGTGGCAGATCGGGCATACGCCGGCGTGATCGAAGAGGTTCCCCAACGCGACCAGGCGCAGAGCACACGCCGAGCTTCCGTCATTTCCCGTCCCGGGCGACTAACCGCCACGAAGTTGACGGCAACAGCAAATCTGCGGCCGCCCGAAATCTTTCCACGACGTTCCCCTGTTTCAAAAGCTGGTTGCAGGCAGCAGTTTCAGCTTCTGTTTTCCGTGCCCGGCTCGTCCCGCTGTTTCGGGGCGACGGGTGCTGATATGGTCCGAGCGGCGATGACCAGGGTGAAGGCTGTCGCGAGGCCGAGAATCGTCCAGGCGTAGATCTCCCGGCCGGGGAGATCGGTTGTCGCCAGCCAGCGGATGGCATAGTTCGTGGTTGCACCCACGGGAAAAGTGAATACCCAAAACATTTGCGTGAAGGGAAGTTTGCGGTACTCGGGGAGGAGCATGATCTGCATCAGCACCATGATAAAGAGTACGCCTGTCAGTCCGAGCTGGATTGTCCCCACAGGGCCTGGATGTGACACCATCCACGCGATATTGGCCGTTGCTGGCGCAGCCAGATAGGCGGACAGTCCGACCTTGGCGGCCGGCAGCACCTCGCCGCCGGTCATCAGGCGGACGGTGACGACAGTTCCTATAACCAGCCAGAAGAACACGCCAGCGCCAAACGCGGCCACGGCCGCATTATGGGCGTGGATGCTTGAGAACCCGATGCTGGCAACGAAGGCCCCGGCCGAGACGGGCAGCAGGTAGCCGGGATGGACGGATTGCATGGATACCCCGCCGGTGACCCAGTGCGCGAGGAGCTGGGCAGCGACGACGGCAAGGCCTGCAATGAAAGCCATACACGGCCAGGCGCCCCATGGCGGCAGATACTGGCTGTAGTGCGACGAAAGCAGGATCCCCGCTAGGGGGATGAAGGACGCAAAGGGCCCCGCCACTTCGTGTCTCAGGTCGGCCCGGAATGTTCCTTTACGGCGAAGGCCCCGAAAAACGTAGACGGCGGTCAGAATCAGCCACAGAGCGCTGGCTGCCCCGTAAAAGATTTCCTCCGGCCACATCGGGGATCCGAGAGAGCTCCTCGCGGCGGACCAGCCGCCGCCAAGACCGGCAAGCCCCAAGGGAATGCCGAAGCGGCTCAACGCAGGCATTCCCGACAGGGTGGCCGAGGGCAAGGCGCGGACCTGAGGGGCCGGCGTCAGCGCAGCGGCGGTGCCAGTATCAGTCATCTCGTCAGAGAGCTTGGTTGGTGCGTGAAGATGAGCAGCGTGCTCGTCGCGGTGGCGAGGAGTTCTCCGTCGGCGGTGCAGAGGCGGCCTTCGGTGAAAATCACGCGCGAGCCGGTTTTCACGACTGATCCCTCTGCGCGAAGTGCGCCCTTCTGGAGTGTGATGGGCCGCAGATACTTGACCGCCAGGTCGATGGAGGTGTATCCGATCCCGGCTTCCAAGGTGGTGTGGGCTGCGCAGCCGAGCACCGTGTCAAGGAGCGTGCAGGCCAGGCCGCCGTGCACCATTCCAAGGGGGTTGTAGTGCGCTTCGCCAGGCTGGCACTGGAACTCGACGTGTCCGTGCCTCGCATCGACGAGATCGAAATTCATCAGGGAAGCGATCGGCGGCGGCGCGATGCTGCCTTCGCGGAGGCCGGAAAAGTAGTCCAGACCCGACAGCCGTGGCAGCTGCTCGAGCGCGATTGCCGGATCAATCCAGGTGAAGGTTTCCGAACGTTCCGCTGGGGCGTTGGTTGACAACGGGGTTTCCTCCTTGAGTTCTCTGCAGGTCTTCAGGGTTTGCCGCGGTCATGCCGGGGCATTGGCCGGCAAAGCCGGGTACAGATCGGAGATCGGGCCGGACAGGCCGAGCTTCACGCCGGCGCTGATCTCGTCCACGATGACCTCGTAATCACCCTGCTCGAGCCCATCGAAGGACTTCCATGCGACTTCCTCGGGGGAGGTCTTCGGGGCATTCACGCCCTTGGCCATGGCTGTGTCCATGTAGCCGACGTGAACACCCGTCACCTGGGTGCCTTGAGGTGCCAGTTCCACGCGGAAGGAGTTGGTCGCCGACCACAGGGCGGCTTTGGATGCGCTGTAGGCGCCGGTGAGTGCGATCCAGCTGAGCGGCGAGTGGATGTTGAGGACCGCTGACGTCGAGCTGGTGGCGAGTACCGGTGCGAATGCCCTCGTCAGGGCGACCGGTCCGAAGAAGTTGGTCTCCATAACGTCGCGGATCTCCTCGTCGGACAGTGCCATCAGAGTGTCCGATGCGAGGCTCATGCCGGCGTTGTTGATTAGGACCGTGACGTCCTGGGCCTGGGCGACGGCGGCCCGGATCGAGTCAGCGTCGGTGACATCGAGTGTGAGAGGGACGACCCGGGGATCGTTCCACTCTCGCGGACGTCGGGCTGTCGCATACACCTTCGCAGCGCCGCGGGCGAGGGCCTGTTCCACGAGCTCGCGGCCCAGTCCTCCGTTCGCGCCGGTGACTAGGACGACGGAGCCAGATAGCACTGGCATAGTTTTCTCCTGATGTCGGATAGGGCGGCGACGCGGTTGTTGCGGCCTCAGAGTCTCAGGCTATCCGAGTCGGTTGGATTTTCCAACTAACTGTATACTTGGAAAAAGTACCGAAAGGAGGTGAACGATGAATCCGCCGACCGATGCGGCAGCAGATGGGCCGAGGGCGTGTTTCATCGCTGCAGGCCTTGACGTGTTGGGGGAGCGGTGGGCGCTGCTGGCGCTTCGCGAGATGTCCCTGGGCGTTCACCGGTTCGACCAGATCGCCCGTAATACGGGCGCGTCCCGCGACATCCTGACCGGCCGGCTGCGCACACTCGAAAGCCGTGGCGTGATCGAGCGCGTCCAGTACTCTGAGCGCCCTCCGCGCTACGAGTACCACCTCACAAATTCCGGAGCCGAAGTCGCGCCCATCCTCATTTCACTCGCGGCGTGGAGCAGCACATGGATGCGCGACGAGACACCCCGCGCCTCCTACAAGCACAGTTGCGGGGCCGACCTGAAGCCGTTGGTGTCGTGTGCGGAATGCGGTGAGGAATTCAAGCCAGGAAGCTTGATGCTGGGACCGCTTGTGTCAACGGCCGGTACGGACCTGACGTCGGGCCAATAACCTCTGAAACCCGACAGGGGACGACGGCGGTACATCCCGCCGTCGTCCCCGGGCCACCGTTGCGCCCGGCTTTCGCCGGTTTGATTCCTTGGAATCAAGCCTCAGGTATCTTCCCGAAGCAGACCGACGACGGTATCGCGGTGTCGTAGGGTGAATGGCCCGCTGTGTATCTCTAGCCGATCTACTCGTACAGGGCTTCTGCTTCCGGATTGTTGCCGCCGGTTTGAAGAATGACTGGGGCGCCAGCCGCAGCTGCGATCCGTTCCAGTTCCGCCACTAGCCGAGTCGCCGCGCGAGGCCACGCGCTGCCGGGTCCGTAATGACACGCTTGACCTCCCACCCGCCGTCCAGCAGCGAAGTGCCCCATGCCCTATAGCCTCGCTGAAGGAGGTAACAACGAAGACATTCGATACAAAGTCTTCAGGTGCGTCCAGGATCAGTGCGACGAATGCTTTCTCTCGGGCGCCTTCTCGGGGGCGGGGCTGGAACTGAACGATCGCGAATCCGAGTCCGGAAGACGAAGCGAACATTTCGGAAATGACCATCAAAATCAGGCCAATTGAAAGGCATTGCCGGACGCCTGCCATGACCTGCGGAAGGCCGGACCAACTGACGCACTCGGGCCCAGTCTGAGAGGCCGTGGGTGCGGGCACTGTCAGACAGGACGCTGTCTCAAACGGCACGGGTCGCGCAAGAGCAGGGCACCCTCGACGACGTTGGCGAAGCAACATACTTTTGGGTCCGGATCGACGGGCAAAGCCGAACGCTAATCTTGACGGTGACGGATCAATTATTCGCACAATCCTCCGCTAGCCACCCACCGGCGAGGCGTCCGCTCAGCTATGTCCTAATAGCTCTCCCGGAACCCTAGGGATACAAGACGAAGGGATTAGGCCAGGCCCTCGCTCCGTGGCAACGGCGGGGGCAGGGCTATGCCTGGGTATGGCGTCGCGCGTGGTGAGCGCTGCGGAGGCGGGGCTGCCGCTGTTCCCGGGCGACGGCTACGTCACTTCCCGGGGTACCGATACAGGTCGGGCTTCAAGATTTAGAGCTAGGTCGACCTGGAATATGGCTAAGAATGGACTTAGAGAAGCCACCATCGACACAGATGTCTTGCCCGGTGACATAGCCCGATAGCGGGCCTACAAGAAATTCGATTACGTTCGCAATGTCCATGGGGTCTCCAATTCTTGACAACGGAATAATATCTTCCCTCGCTTTCTTAATTTGGGGATCGGCATACATTTTTTCAGTCATCCGTGTATGAGTCATACCCGGGGATACCACATTTACACGAATTCCGTCAGGTGCCCATTCCAGTGCGAGTGTCTGGGCTAGCATCGTCAATGCAGCCTTGCTGGGGCTGTAAGCGCCTGATCCGGCATGTGGTAGCTGGCCAGACATTGAAGAGGTAAAACAAGCGGAACCGCGGCTATGCCTCAAATGTGCGTAGCTTGCTTTGGCAAGAAGCCACGCGCCGCGGAGGTTAACGGAGAACATGCCGTCCCAGTCCTCAATGGATAGGTCGCATATTGGACCAGGGCTGGCGATTCCGGCATTCGCCACCAACGCGTCCAGCCCACCGAACTCGGCTACCGCAGCTCCTATAAGCTGACTCGGCACTTCGGGATCACCGAGGTCGCCCGCCAATGCGATGGCGGTACCTCCCATTGACTGGATTGAACGAACAACTTGTTCCTGGCTAGCGTTCGATTCGTGTCCACACACCGCAATCATCGGGTGCACGCCCCGAGCGAGAGCCGCCTCTGCGAGTCTCAGGCATGTAGCTGCGCCTATGCCGCTACTTCCGCCACTGACCAAAGCTCTCATCGCACACACTCCTTTTGACAGGGATTCACTTGGGAATCATTTTTGGCTACCAAAATATGACAGAAAATCATGGACTGCAGTCCTCTCAGGTCTCGCTTTGCGTTTCAATTCGCAAATGTAAACCCGATTCCATTATTTTCTCAAAACCATCGGCTGATGTGCCGCGATCTCCACGCTTGAGTCAATTTCCGAGTTCCCAGCCTTGATTTTTGAGATCCTGCATTGCCTTCTTGAATTCTTGCACGGGGTTCTCTTCGCGAATTATCTCAAGAACAACGTTATTGACTCCACAGGTTGTTTTGACGGCCTTGCCTAACCCGTCCCAGTCGATCACTCCGGTGCCGATTGGATCATGACCCCAGGTTTCCCTGCCCGTATCAGAAATATGTACAAGTCCAATTGATTCGTGATTCTCAAGCAAACTTGCTACGGCATCCTCCCCTATGTAGGCAGCATTGGCGACATCGTACACGATCTTAAGTGAATCGTCGCTGACGGTATGTACGATGCCTGCCAGGTCCTGGATCGTAGGAGTGAAGCAATATGGAGTGTTTTCCATAAGTAGTCGTGTGCCAGCCTGTTTGGCCACCGGAATCAGAATCTCCAGGCTCTCGTACATCCACCCATAGGTTTTTTCGAGCGATGGTGAAATCATGGGGCGTCTTGTGCCGGTGGATATTACAACCTCGGGGACATCCCAGGCTACTGCCAAGTCAATCACCGACTTTATGTGCTCAATACTTTTGCGACGCATATTAGCGCCGGGGCTAGCCAAATTGATGTCATATCCACCGGCATTCAGCGACCTGATTTTGGCGCCGTATTCATTGAGTCTTGCATAAATTGCCGAGCGCTCCGAGCCGGATATTTCATCCGGCCAGCAATGTGGAGAGCTAATCGGAACTTCAAAAGTCTCATATCCATTGTCGGCGAGTTCCGCAATCGCATCAATTGCCGTAGCTGACCAAAGATAGGAAAATGTATTAATAATCATACAGAACATCCTCGCAATACTGCGCGTGTGGAGAAAACTTGTTTCATTCATAACGCAATGTGAATTTCGATCCTGCGTAAAGGATCGCACCGTTGGAGAGCCAGACGGCTCGAAGAGACCCGGGGCAGACGCGCCCCTTCTTGCCTATTCGAGCCGCCACGGCTTCCTACGGACAAGCGTGCCTACTGGGAACGTTTCGCCTCGTCGCTGGCCGACGAAATGCTCAAGAGCAGGTGCTCGCCTTCGAGTACTTCGGGGTCGGCGGGAGCTACGGTGGCACGTCCTGCCCGGCTGCCGGTCTCGGGCAAGGTGAGGTAGACGATGAGGCAGAGGGCAACAACAACTGTCATGTAGATCGCGACATACATGGGATGTCCGGCGCCGACGAACGCGGCGGCGATCAACGGCGCGGTACCGCCGAAGACGGCGATCACGATTTGGTGTGCGAAGCCGATGCCGGATACACGGACTGAGGCGGGGAACAGTTCTGCCTGGATGGTCGGGTAGACGGCTTGCCAGATACCGAGAACCACCCACCCGGACGCCGATACCAGAACGTAGACGCCGAAGCCCGGCTGGTTCAGCAGCAGGAGCATGGGGTAAAAGAGAACGATCATGCCGATGGCACCGATGATTGGGAAGATTTTGCGTCGGCCGAGTCGATCAGAGAGCGCGCCGCAGATCGGCACGATGACAACGAGCAGGGCTAGCCCGATAACGTTTCCGGCCAAGGTGGAGGCCAGGTCCCGGCCGGTGGTCAGTTTGGCGTAGGTGGGAAGGAAAGTGGCCCAGGTGTAGTAGGCCACTGCAGGGGCGGACAGTGCTGCTGCCTGCAGCAGCGCCTTCGGGTGTTCGCGAAGCAGGTCCATCAGGCGGGCCGCGGCGGACTTTTGATCGACGAGGGCAGTTGCCTCAAACTCGGGGGTCTCTTCTGCCCGGGCCCTCAAGACAATGCCGACGACGCCGAGGATGCCCCCCACGACGAACGGGATGCGCCAACCCCAGGCGGCGAGGTCCGCTGGAGTAAAGGATGATGTCACCATTGCCGCGGCGCCGGTCGCTGCGAGGGTCGCCAGGCCGCTTGCCATGTTGGTGAACGAACCGAACAGGCCCCTCCGGTTCGCGGGAGCGTGTTCCACCATGAATGCGATGGCGCTCTGCCCTTCACTACCGGCCGAGATTCCCTGGAGGATGCGCGCAACCAGAAAGAGAACGGGCGCTGCATAGCCGATGGTCGCAAATGAAGGTGTGAGGCCGATGATCAGAGCACCGAGTGCCATCCCGGAGATGGATAGAGTCAGGATGCGCCTTCGGCCGAATCGGTCGGCCAGCGGAGAGATGATGATTCCGCTGAGCGGGCGTACAACAAACCCGAGCGCGTAGGTGAGCAGTGCTGCGATCAGGGAGGCGAACGGGGAATCGCTTGGAAATATCTGTGATGAGAACACCGCTGCCAGCAGCCCGTAGACGTACCAGTCGTACCACTCCACGAAGTGGCCGATCGTGCCTGCCACCATGTTGACGGTGCGGCGAGGATGCTCAGACACGTCGGCTAGCTCCGAAGGGTCTGGACTGCCGACGGCTTCTTTTGAGGTCTTCATTGAACTCTCCATATTTTCACGTTTGCTGCGGAGGGGGTATTGGAATATTCCCGGACACCCGAAACGGTGTGCGGGTTTTGCCCGGCTGTAACTCGGCTCGACGGGACAGCCGACTGCCAAGGCCAAGTGCCGGCGCAACGCATAGGCGCTGCCTGACTTGAGGTGGCAGAGAAGCTGATCCAGCCTCTCTCCCGTGAGATCGATTGCAACAGATTCATGAATGAGATCGGTTGCTGAGATCGGTTGCAAGCAACGATACGTAGGCTAGTCAGCTCTGTCAACGGTCATTTTCGATTCAGCGAATGGAGGTCCAAACCTTTTGCCAGCAGGTAGCCAAAGGACAAGCGGAAACCGATCCACACGAGCCGGCCGTAAAGAGTCATCCCTGAACTGGCAGGGACTTCTCATTGTTGAGATCAAGGAAACGGACTCCGGACCAGGTGCAGTCCAAGCTGCCGTACGATGCCCAGTACTCGTCCCAATGCGCAAGCTTCCAGCGATCCCTCTCCAGACCCCGCTGAATGAGTCGCCCCCGGAGAGTATCCTGGGGGACCTGCACCCGTACCACCGTGGTCTCCGAGGGAGGCCAGTGGAATTCTTCCGCGGCGCGCGTCAGGTAGTCCGGTACGGCGAAGTACGCACCGAAGGGTGCATCGAGTACGACCGATCGTCCCAGTCGCAGATTCGCTCCGGCTATATCCATGAGCGTCTCGTACTCCAAGGGCAGAACATTCTCCCGGTAAAACCCATTGGATTCCCGATCACTGGGGTCGTGTCCGGCTGCCTTCAAAGCAAACTCGACAAGGCGGCCACAGATCCGGTCCTTGTCCAGATATGCAGCTCCATGCTCTTTTGCTGTTTGCTGGGCAATGGTCGTCTTTCCGGACCCTGCAGGGCCGATGACAATGAAGACTTTGGGGACCGTCATCGGCGGGCCTCTGCCACTGCCGACAGGAACTCGCTGGCGGCCTCAGTGACACGGGAGAGGTCGCCGTCGGGCTGCCATGCTTTGGTCACGGCACTGCCGACGCCAACGCAGGCGACGCCGGCGGCGAACCATTCCGCGACATTCCCGGGGGTGACGCCGCCTGCCGGCATGACCGGCAGGTGCGCCAGCGGGGCGAGGACCGATTTCACGTAGGGGATGCCGCCGGCTTCCGTGGGGAAGAGCTTGAGGATGTCAGCGCCGGCTTCGGCAGACTCGACTAGTTCCGTCGGCGTGTAAGCGCCGCTGATTGTCGGTACCTGGTACCGGTTGGCCGTACGGATCATTGCCGGGTTGAGCTGGGGACTGACCAGGAAGTCAGCGCCGGCGCGGATGCACTCATAGGCTGAGTGCTCGTCCAGAACTGTTCCCGCTCCGACCGCTACTCCACTGGGCCCGTGCTTGGCAGAGAGTCGTCTGATTACGTTCACTGCACCCGGGATCGAGAGCGTGATTTCGAGGGCCCGAAAACCTCCGGCGATCGCCGCTTCGGCGACGCGTTCTGCTAGGTCTTCGTTCCCAAGGCGCACGATGAGGACGGCGCCGGACCGGTCGATTGTCTTGAGGGTGCGAAGTTTCTTGTACATTGCTGGCCTTTCTTCTGACCAAGGCAGGTCCTTATTCCGGAGCATCCCTGGGCCGCTCTTGAAGTGTCGTTGACAAACTCTCCCACCATCCATAGTGTTATTGCAACCGATCTCAGCAATCGATCTCATACTTAGCAAAGGGGCTGGCAGATGAGTGGACCACGCACGATCATCCTTGGTGCTTCGCACTGGCACATCCCGCTCTGCGCGCGGGCGATCGGCGAAGAACACCAGGTCGTCGGCATCAGTGACGAGGACGCATCGCTCGTCCGGGGTCTTGCGGAAGCGTGGAACGCTCCCGTGGAGGCTGACTGGCGGAACTTGGTGGATCTGCCGGATCTCGGGCTTGCCTATGTCTTCGGCCCGCACAGTGGCATGGCGGAAAAATGTCTTGCGCTGATCGAGCGCGGCATTCCGTTCGTGGTAGAGAAGCCTCTCGGAACCTCCCTTGCGGAACTTTCCGGGGTGCGGAAGGCCGCGGAAGCGGCCGGTGTGCCAGCGACAGTCCCGTTGGTTCAGCGGGGCGGCCCCACCGACCGTTGGCTGGCCAAGGCTGGTCGTCCGACATACCAGAGAATCTCCTTCGTCGCCGGGCCGCCCTCGCGCTACCTGGATAACGGCAATCCTTGGATGCTGGACCCCGCTGCTGCAGGTGGTGGTTGCTTGGCGAATCTGGCACCGCATTTTGTCGATCTTTTCCTGCAGAGCTGTAACGAGTCAGCGGAGAACGTAGGTTCCCGGCTCTCTTCCGTTCTGCACGGTGCGGGTGTTGAGGACCATGCCAGCCTCATTATTACCACCCCGAGCGGACGTGAAGCCATCATCGAGGTGGGTTACGCATTCCCGGGTTCGCGGTTGAAGCGCTACTGCAGCTTCACGTCGGCGGGCGAGGCCGGATTCGCATCTGTCGACTCAGACGGTTCTGCCACGTTCACCACGCTGGACGGGGCGACGGAGTCCGCCGTGATCGACGTCGACAGTGACCCTCTCTATGATCTGTTCGTACGCCGTGTCGCGAAGACACTGGAAGACGGATTCCGAGGGCTGCCAACACTGGCCCAGCTTGAAGATGCGATGCGCCCGATTTGGCAGGCATATGACGACCACGAAGGAAGAGAAGATGGCAGACCTTAGTATTGACGTTGTCGCGAAGGCGGCCGGTGTCCACCGCTCTACGGTTTCCCGGGCATTCTCCCGGCCGGAAGCGGTAAAAAGCGAAACCCGGGAGCACATTCTCCGCATCGCCGAGGGGCTCGGCTACACGATGAGCCCGCTCGCCCAGGCGTTGCGTCGAAAGACCAGCACCTTCGTCCCTCTGATCGTGCCTGACATCACCAACCCGTTCTTTGCGGAACTTGCCAAGACCATGACGCAGGCCGCTGATGAGCGCGGCTACCAGCTGCTGCTGTGTGTCACGAACGGAGACCCTGCCAAGACCGAGGGGTACTTCACCGCGATGCAGGCCATGTACGCGCCCTTCGGAATCGTCGCACCCTCGACGAAAGTCGATACCGACGCCCTCAAGCGCTTCGATTTTGGCCACCGGGTGGTGGTGATCGACCGCGTGGACGGCGACTCCTCGGTTCCAACCGTCACCGTTGACAGCCGCCGCGGAATAGTCCTGGCCCTAGAGCACCTGCGTTCCCTGGGGCACACCTCGATCGGCTACGTTTCCGGTATCTCCGGGACCCACACTGCGCAGGACCGGATGGACGCGTATCTGGAGCTGTCAGCGGAAGGCAGCAGCACGCCGCTTGTACTCGACAGCGGCTCCGATCCGGACGCAGGGGCACGCGCGGCAAAGCACTTTCTTGAGATGGAGAATCCCCCGACGGCGATTATCGCCGCCAATGACATGGTCGCCTTCGCGGTGATCTCGGCCCTTGGCCAAAGCGGTATCCGCGTGCCGGAGGACGTATCGGTCATGGGCTTTGACGGCTTGGCATTGGGCGCCCGGTTCAACCCGCCTCTGACCACAGTGCGGCAGCCGATTGCTGACATGGGAAACATCGCGATTGAGCTGGCAGAGAAGCAGAACCTGAACGGATCGGTAGACCACGTCGTTCTGGAACCTGAACTTCTGGTGCGCGCCTCCACCTCAGGGCCGCGCAAATGACCGGAGCCAACGCCAGGACGCTGCGACGGCTGCCCGGGCTGCGGCACACCGACCACGTCGGCCTGACGGTTCCGAACCTCGAGGACGCAATCAGGTTCTTCGTCGAGGTACTCGGTGCCGAGGAGTTGTACCGCTCCGACCGCGGACCCGACCCCGAGTTCATGCCCACGAACTTCGATGTCCCTGCTGATGCCCGGCTCACCCTCGCCATGCTGCGACTGCCTCCGAACCTGAACATCGAGCTTTTCGAATGGAGCAGCGCAGAACGGCGGGAAACCCCGCCACGGCATTGCGACGCAGGCGGCCACCACCTGTGCTTCGTTGTGGACGACGTGGACGAAGCGGTCGCCGTGCTGCAGGAAACCCCGGGAGTACGCGTGCTCGGGGAGCGCAAGGAAGTCGCCGGCGACAGTCCTCGCGTGGCGGGCAACCGCTGGACTTACTTCATCACCCCCTGGGGGCTGCTGATGGAGATCGTCGACCGATCCCGCGTCGCAGCCCCACCACGGCTGGTCGGTCCCGCGGACTGGGCAGCAACTCAAGACACTTTCAGGAAGGACGCTTAAATGCGACTGGCAGGCCACACTCTAGGCACTCCGAACCATACGGTCCCCCAGGCAATCAGGCTTTTTCGAGCCGCAGGTCTCGATGCCGCAGAAGTCATTTACCAGGATGGCTACACTTCGGGTCTCCCTCAGGGGGACAGGCGCGCCGCCATGGAGGCATTGAGGGCGGCGGAAGATGAGGGCCTGCCCATCATTGGACTTACGCCCTACACCACGGCAATCAACGCTCTGGAGGAGAGTGAATGGCGCGGCGGAGTAGACGAATTCCGCGGCGCGATTGAGACCGCGCATCTGCTCGGGGCCGACCGGGTGCGCGTGTACGCGGGATCCTGGCATCCGGGGGACGCCGATCACGCCGGGCGATGGGCGAGACTGCGGGAGGCCCTGCAGACCCTGGCGCCTGAGGCTGGACAGGCCGGGGTGCGTCTGTGCGTGGAGAACCATTTCGGCACCATGACCCAGACTGCGGCCGAAACCGCGGCGCTCGTTCGGGAGGTTGCGCACCCGGCTGTTCGTGTTCTCTACGACCAGGCCAACCTGACCTTCACCCACGACGAGACAT
Source organism: Arthrobacter sp. AZCC_0090 (assembly GCF_014207375.1). GTDB lineage: Bacteria > Actinomycetota > Actinomycetes > Actinomycetales > Micrococcaceae > Arthrobacter. Next base: position 26,803 of record NZ_JACHEE010000001.1, read on the forward strand.
TCGAACAGGCCTTTGATGTTCAAGGCGAGCTGATCGGTCACGTACACGTCAAGGATCTCGTGTTCGCCGATCCCTCGGCGGCCTTCCGCGCAACGGAAACGGCCCGCGTCAACGCGTCCGAGCGTTCCGTCCGGTCAAGAGTTATCGGGAGCGGTGTGCTTCCCTGGCCTGAGATTCTCGCTGCGCTGCTGCGCCACGGCTACGATGATCTGCTGAGCATCGAGTATGAGTACCGCTGGCACCCGCAAGATCTCCCGAGCCCGGAGGACGGGTTTCGGGAATCAGCGGCCGCCCTGCGCGGAATGCTTTCTGATCTGGCTGAAGTGCAGGAGGCACGATGAACGCCCAGCGTCTGCGCGTCGGCGTCATCGGCGCGGGAAATATTGCCTCCATTGCCCAATTGCCCACACTCGTACAGCGCGACGATGTTGACTTGGCTGCCTTGGTGTCACGGCGGAAGGATCCGGGAAACCTGGTCCGGCGCTGGGGTTTCGGTGCCGCATACCGGTCAGTGGAGGACATGCTGGCCTCCCAGGACCTGGACGCCGTCTTCGTCCTCACTCCACGGTCCGAGCACGCGCACGCCGTCCAGCTGTGCCTAGACAATGACGTCGACGTGTTTTGCGAAAAGCCCCTGGCTCCGGCCACCGAGGAGGCAGGACGTTTGGCGGACCTCGCCGACGAGCGCAGCCGCATCCTGATGGTCGACTTCAACCGCCGCTACGCACCTGTGTACGTGGCAGGGCGCGAGGCATTTGGTGAGAAGGGCGCTACCTTCTGCGTCGCCCAAAAGAACCGCCCCGGTTCGGAATACCGCGCGACGTTCGAGAACGCCATTCACATGGTTGATCTGCTCCGCTGGTACTGCGGCGGCGAACCCGTGGACGTGGCCGCGCATGCAGCCGGCGATGACCCTTGGGAAGAAGACGGCGTCGCAGCCATCATCCGCTTCAGTACCGGCAACACCGGAGTGCTGATGGCAGCTCGAACCGCAGGTGCCTGGAACGAAAAACTGGACGCCTACGGCGACGGAAAGACCGTGGAGGTACGTGCACCCGAAACAGTATCGACCACTGTCAGCGGCGTCACCACATCACGCGAGCTCAGCGCCGAGGCCTACGGTTGGGCCACAGCGACCGACACACTCGGATTCTCCGCCGCCGTCCACCATTTCCTGGACCGCGTCGCCGACAGGGCGCAGCCCCTCACCTCGGGTCGCGAGGCCGTCCACACCCAGCGGCTGCTCGACCGGGTTCTCGCAGCCTCCGGGCTGCCCACAGAAGAACAAGACGGCCGCCAATGGGCAAGCCACGCCACGAGCGGCCAAGGCCGCTGAGCAGCAAAAGGCAACAGGTTGAGCATCCACGTGGTTGGCTTTGCCGCAAAGTAGTGGCCCACGAAGCAGTCAAGACCGAAACCACCGGACACGTCAGAAAACACACCTTACGTAAGGATCAATGAAGATGAATCGAGTAGCTGTCACACTGACCGCAGGGGAGAAGCGGGTCAGCCGCGCCATGAACGGCAGGACCAAATGAGCCTCAAAGACCACGTTGTCCTGGTAACCGGATCAAGCGGCGGGATCGGTGACGCAGTTATCGACGCACTCACAGCCGCGGGCGCCCGCATCATAGGCGCCGACCGCGCCCCCAAGGCAGGCCAGGCACTGGCGGACTTCTTCCCGCTCGACGTTACCTCCGAAGAGCAATGCTCCGGCGTCGTCCGCGACATCACGGCGAAGTACGGGCGCATCGATGTGCTCATTCATGCAGCGGGAGTACTAGGCACCACCCCGGAAATAATGGAGACAACGACGGAAGAGTTTGAATCCATCATGCGGATCAACTCCTCCGGAACATTCTCGATGGTACGAGAGACGGCGCAGTCGATGCTTGGGTCCGGTACTGCAGGCGCGATCGTGATCCTCTCGTCCGTGGCAGCAAAAGAAGCGCGCCGCAACTACCTGCCCTATAACGCCAGCAAGCTTGCCGTGCTTCACATCATGTGGTCATTCGCTGAGTTGCTCGGTCCCAACGGCATCTCCGTCAACGCCATCGCACCAGGCCCGGTGAACACTCCCATGTGGGCGCAATTCGCAAAGGACTCCGGTCCGGACGCCGCCGCCAACCGGGCCAAGCGGGCAGCCCAACTGCCGATGCGCCGATTCGCCGAGCCAAATGAAGTCGCCCGCGCCATCCTTTTTCTGGCGGATCCGGACAACCGATACATTACTGGCGTAACTCTCGATGTCGCAGGCGGAGCTCACCTTGGCATGGGAACCTGATCCAGGAGCCTGCAGAACGCGCACAGACAAGACGAATCCAATCGAAAGCTACGGAAGAGCCAAAGTTGGAGAGCGTCGCCGGTGAACCCTGTGCCGCACAAGTCAGACATTCCAGCAAATGCCGACTGCGGCGTATCGTCCCTTTTCCGGGTCTGCCCTCGTAGCCAGTATGCGTCCCGGATTGCGCCGTTGTGCAGAAAGTTGTGCAGAAATAGGCCTCGCGTCCTGTTGCCAACGCCTTCGAAGGAGACGTCGTGAGTCCTGCAACGCGACCCATGATTCCCGAGCAGAGGCACCGGGAAATCCTCCGCCTCCTGCGGCGGGAGGGCGTCCTGAGTATCCGCGGTCTCACGGACTACATGAAGGTATCCCACATGACGGTTCGCCGGGACATCACTGCCCTGGAGGACCACGGCCACGTGACCTCGGTCCACGGTGGTGTGCGGCTCGCGGATTTGAACAGCCAGGAGCCGAAGCTGGAACCGGAATTCCGGGCGCGCCCGGAGCCTCCGCGCAAACATTTCATTGCCGAACTTGCCGCCCAGTCGGTGGAGGATGGGATGGTGGTGTACCTCGACGCCGGCACCGCTTGCCAGTCGGTGGTGCCGTACCTGGCCGGCCGCCAGCACCTCACCGTGGTGACCAACGACTTCTATGTGGTGACCAGCCTGTTTGCCTATCCGCACATCGAAACCATCCACACCGGCGGAGCTGTGGACGCCTCCAGCGCCTCGGTCGCATTGCGGTGGATGCAGTCAAGTCCATCAATATTGACCTGCTCTTTCTCAGTACCGGCGCTTGGAACATGTCCAGGGGTGTCACTGCGCCGTCCACGGACCAGGTCGAGGTAAAACGGGCAGCCCTTAAAGCGTCGTCATCGTGCTTCCTGCTGGCGGACAGCATCAAGTTCGGCACAGTATCCCGTTTCAACGTTGCGCCTTTGGAAAGGCTGGATGCTGTCGTTACTGACGATCAACTACCTCCGGACAAGCGAGACAACATCCGGGAACTTGGCGTTAGCGTCCGCGTGGCTAGTCTCAGGAAAGCTGCTCTACCTTAGCTTGCGGCAACAAGCAAAGGCAGGGGCCGGTGCTCCTCCGGCCCATTTTCAAACGCCGATAGGGGTGATTCCGTCAACTGGTGCAGACGGTTTGGCCTTGGCAGGCCGCACGGTCGGTGGTTTGCAACGCCGGCTTCGGTTGAACTGCCGCTCGTTCTGGTCGGACCCTTGTTGTCCCCGGCCGGTGGGTCGGGAGGCCATGGGTCAGGATGACGGTGTGACGTCGATGAGCACCTTCCCGATAGTGCCCTGCTCCACGGCGTCGTGTGCCGCGGCGGTATCTTCGAGCGGGAAGCGCGTTAGCGGCAAGCCATGTTCTTCGCCAACGCGCAACGCACCGGCCTTCAGCGCCTCGGAGACCGCGGCCACGGCGTGCTGTTTCTGCTCGTCCGTGACGGTGTAGGTGAGGATGGACTGGTATCGGACGTTCTTCGTCATGCTTTCACGGATGGGAACCGTCACTGATTCCCCGGGATTCGCCGCGTAGATGGCTATGGTTCCGTTTGGCTTGAGCACCTGCACGTCTGAGTCGATGTTGGCTGGAGCGTTTACGTCAACGATGGTGTCGACTCCGCCGGGGGCTGCCTTGCGGACGGCAGTCACGACGTCGTCGGTGCGGTAGTTGATGGCTGTATGGGCTCCGGCGAGGCGTGCGAGTTCGGCTTTCCGGTCTCCGCTGACGGTGGTGATGACGGTTGCTCCGGCCCAGTCTGCGAGCTGAATGGCAGCGTGTCCCACTGCGCCGGCGCCGCCGGTGACCAGTACCGTTCGTCCTGCCAGGGCTCCGGGGGAGAGCCTGGCAGGGCCGTCCTCGTTCGAGGTCAGCGCCCGGTGCGCTGTCAGGGCGGGGATGCCGATGGACGCGCCTGTGTCGAAGGATTCAGTATCCGGTAGTGCCACTGCTTTGGCCGCCGGTACAACCGCATACTCCTGTGCCGTGCCCTCATTGCCGCCCCAGGCGACGTTCCAGAGCCAGACGCGGTCTCCGATGCTACGTCCTCTCACTCCGGAGCCCACTTCGTCGATCACGCCGGCGCCGTCCTGGTTAGGAACCTTCGGTGCTTCCAGCGGGGTGCTTCCTCCGCCGCCTGCCCGGGACTTCCAGTCGGTGGGGTTCACCCCGGAGACTACCACGCGGACCCGGACCTCACCCGGGCCGGGATCAGCCAGCGGCTTGTCCTGAAGCTTCAGCACCGAGGACGAACCTGTCTCTTCGCACACAATCGCTTTCACGTCTTCTCCAATTCCGTCTAACCCGTGCCGGCCTTACCGAACCAACCTACCGAAGGACGGCGGCCAACTTCCTGTGTAGATGGGCTGTTCAAGAGCTCGTCGAGATTGCGGTCGTCAATGACGTGCCCTCGGAAAGCTGCTCACCAGTGACGTTCCCTGGAAACGGGAGCCCAGACGGGACGTGCCCCTGATCCTCTCGCCGCCTGTCACTCGGTTGAAGAGGAAATCGGGCGGGAACCTGTTGACCAGTCAGTGCTCACCCTTCAATCCGGACGGCCTGCACGACATCGTCGGCACGCAGTGCATGTACTGTTGCCTGGTCGACGGGCACGAATCCTCGGGGCAATTCAATCGGTGTGCCCGCTTCGATGTTGGCAGCTTCCTCCGCAGCGTTCGGCTTCTTCATTGCCTTTGGGGAAAGCAGGACGTCACGTGAGCCGGATAAGCAGCTCCGCCCAAGCCCTCCAACAAACTCCATGACGGTCGATAGGCCAACCGTGGGTCGTGCCGGTGGGTTTCGGCAGGACGTGGGTACTGCAGTGTCGTGCTGTCATTAGGACAAGGCTGTGACGGCTAGTTTCCGCACAATGGCCGTGCCGCCTTCTACGCTCACGTCGGTGCGCAGGTTCCCGGACAGCGGAAACACGAGATCCGTCAGGACGACCCTGCCGTCTTGGGCGAAGACCTCCACGGAGCACTGGTCGACGATTAGCCTTAGCCTTAGCACGCCGCCGTCGAGCTTCACGGGTGCCGACTCAGCCGATGCGAACTTGTCGTGGAAGGAGGTGTTTCCGGAGTTGCGGCGATCCAGGGTGAGCCGGCTCGTGATGGCGTCGAAGCTGAGAACCGTTGCGGCGCTCCCGCTCGATGCGCCGAGAAGCCTGAAGGCAACGGTCCGTGCCGTGCCGGGCAGGATTTCGGCGTCGATCAGTTGGGCTGATCCGGGCACCGCGTCGGGCAGTCTCACCAGTGAGTTGTGAATTTCCATGTTCTGGATGGTGCGGGTCGGCTCCCCACAGTCCAACGGCAGCGCCGGGCGCTGGATCAGGCGCACCAAACCCTCCACCGTCGCGAGCTCGACCTCGCGGGCAAGGGACATCGCGGAGCGCCACGGAGACGTGGGCAAGGAGTTGGCATAGTCCCAGTTGTTCATCCAGCCCATCATGATGCGGCGGTTCTCCGGGGCATTGCTGAAGGAGACGGCGGCGTAGTAGTCGCGTCCCCAGTCGAGCCAGAGACAGATTCTGAGATCCGTGGTCCCATCGGCATCCGCTGGAACCAGTGAATCAAAGTCGGCGGTGAACTGCACCCCATCGAAGTCCCCGACGAAGTACTGCCCTCCCGAGCCGCCGGCAACGGCACCCGGGTTGATATTTACCACCATGACCCACTTGACGTTGTCCGGGTCTCCGTCGACCGGGAGCGGGAACAGGTCGGGGCATTCCCATTCGCCTCCTGTGGCGTTTGCAGGGCCGAAGGTGCTCAGGTATTCCCAGTCTTTGAGGTTGGCCGAGCGGTACAGCACAACCTGCTGATGCTGTGCCTCCACCGCCACCATAACCCAGCAGGAACCGGCCGGTCCCTCATGGCGGAACACCTTGGGATCCCGAAAATGGGCCGAGCCGCGACCAAGCACCGGGTTGCCTGCGTATTTGCTCCACGTCATGCCGGCGTCCGTGGAGAACGCGAGAGACTGCGCTTGTGTCCCTTGGTGCGCCGAGCCTTCCTTGAAGGCGCTCGTGTAGATGGCCACCAAAGCCGGATTTTCCATTGTGCCAAATCCCGATGTATTGCCGTCGTCCACCACGATGCTGCCTGAAAAGACGTCTTCTTCCTCGTCGCAGGCGATGGCAACCGGGTGTTCGGTCCAGTGCAAAAGGTCGGTTGAGGTGGCATGTCCCCAGGACATGTTGCCCCAGACGTTGTCGAAGGGGTTGTTTTGATAGAAGAGGTGGTAGACGCCCTGGTGCCACACGAGTCCGTTGGGATCGTTCAGCCACGTGTTCTTGGCTGTGTAGTGAAGTATCGGCCGGATGCTGGGGGCGTTATCTTCGGCGGGGCCCCCGGCAAAGTGCGTTGTCGTTTTAGTCATCGGAGTTCTTTCGGGAAGTTTGGGCCAGTTCCAGCGATCGGATAAGTTCTGCCCGTGTGGGCGGGTTCGCTCCGTGCCGCCCGACGGTTATGGCCGCAGCGAGCGAGGAGGCTGTTCCCAGGCGGCTGAGTTTGCCGTAGCCGAAATCGTCCTCGGGGTCCTCAATGAGGCCAGCGATGAGCGAGGACATGTAGGAGTCGCCTGCGCCGACGGTGTCTTTGACGAGTACTGGCGGTGCCGGCACTTCGATCTCGGCGGCATTCGAACGCAGATAGGATGCATCCACGGGCTGATCCCCGGAGCCGGCCGGTCGAGCGGGCACTCCGCGGGACCTGGGCGGTGGACTCAAAGAACGAGGGCCTCTCGCACGCCGGTTCTGAGCCCCAGCGTCAACGCTCAGTACACGGCTGCCTTCGGTTCCTGACCCTTTCCCCCGGACCAAATTGAAGGGACCACCCAGCCGCTAATCCGGCAGGGCGGTACCTTTTCTTGAACTCGGCGATGAACGCATCCAGATCGCCCGACCGGCAACCCGGACCGGTGCGGGGGATCAACATGGTGAACTTGCTCAAGGTCCCCACCAAGGATTACGGACGGCCGGCTGGGCCTTGGCTACGACGACGTGGTGCAGCGGTGAATGATCGTCGTGCGGAACGGCGAAAAGTCCCTTGTCTGGGAACGCGGACGGCGTGGGCCACACGTGCTCACTCGTCCCTCGCCTAGACGCACGCTTCCGGATGTCTGCCGCTTGGGGCACGGTTTAGAACACTGGTCGCCAGGTCTCGACGGCGTCGTCGCTGACTGCGACGACCTCGCGCCAGCGGTCGAACAGCGAGCAGGGGTGGGAGATGCCCAGGTCCACGATGTCGCCGACCTGCAGGCCATCGGAGTCGTCCACGATGGCGTGGTGGTCGAAGAGTCGGGTCAGCGTGGCGCCTGCGCCGGCAGACAGGAGCGCCCCGTTACGGTACCTGGAAACGATCGCCGGCAGGCCGGCGTCGTACGCCAACTCGCGCTTGCCCGCGTTCAGGACCACGCGCCCGGCTTCCGGGGCAGAGATGACCAGCGCCCGCACCACGGCCGCCGCGGTGAGGCCGGGGACCGGGGAGACGCTCTGGTAGGTGCCGTGGTCGTGCACGACGTAGCAGCCTGAACGGAGCACGTTGACGGAGGCGTTGTGCGGCAGGAACGCGGCCGCGCGGTCCTGGAATGCAGAGCCGCCGTTGCTGAAGACCGGTAGCTCCACCTCGAAAGCGGGGTGCAGTTCATCGAAAATGTCGCGTGCCAGGCGGCAGTGTGAATCGATCCCGGCCAGGTTTTCATCCGTCCGGGTGTTCGGTGCCACGCCCTCGTAGGCGCTGACGCCGGCCAGCAGGAGGCCGCTGGCGGCATGGATTTCCGCGGCCAGGGGCCTGGCCTCGGCCGCGCTGCGGATCCCGGTGCGGCCGCCGGGGGTACCGACGTCGATCAGGACGTTCAGCGGCCGGGGCGAGTCCTCGAATACCTCGGCCATGGCCCGGATGCCCGCCGCCGAATCGGCCAGGCAGTAGATCTCCAGTTCCGGCGCGGCCGCCAGCCAGGCACGCAGCTGCTCGAGGTGGCCGCGGAACAGCATCTCGTTTGCGATGAGGATCTGGGTGGCACCCCACTCGATGGCGTGCGCGGCCTGCGCGGTGGTCGCCACGGTCACGCCCCAGGAGCCGGGCAACTGCCGGCGGACGATCTCGCCCGTCATGGTGGTCTTGATATGCGGGGCCAGCACCATGCCGTGCTCCCGTGTCCAGGCCTCTTTGATCCCGATATTGCGCTCGACGGCGGCAACGTCCAAGAGCATCTGCGGCAAGGTGTGGAGCGGGAGGGCGGGGTCAAGGTGCGGCATGCGGTGCGATTCTTTCAGGGCCGTTCGGGAAGCTGGATACCCGGAAATCCTATCCGGGTTCAGTAACTAGAGAACCCTTGGACAGATCTCGGTGAATGACAAGTAGTGGCCACTCAGGCGGTAGCCGGGCGGAGTGAGTATGGTCTCTCACGTGTCAGACCTTTCAGGCGCATCGTCGTGTGGCTGGCTGCCACGAGCTGAGTTCAGGCCATAGGAGGTCAAATCATGTCCGTCATCATTGCGACCAAGCTTTCCGGTGACACGAGCGTTTTCGCCAAGTCGCTTGAGGAGCGCGCGGACGAATACCGACAGTGGGGCGAGCGCGGCCGGGCTGCGGGCGCGATCCACCATCAGTTCGCGGTCGGGGACGGGTTTGTCCTCGTGGTCGACGAATGGGAATCGGCAGAGGCATTCCAGAAATTCTTCGGTGATCCCGAGATCCAGGCGTTCATCGGCTCGGTCGGCGGCGATCCCAAGGTAGCCCCTGAAGTCACCATGGGGGAATCCGTCGACTCTGCGGACAAGTACTAGCTGAAGATCCGGGCCGATCCCGGCATATCGGTCCCTGTCAACGTCCAGACTGTTCGTCCGCGCATGCTGGCCGCCGTCCAGCGGGAGATCGCGCCGGACGAAGTTGGCTCGGCATGGGGGCCTGCGGTGGGCAAGGTCTGGGACTTCATTCGCAGTCAGCCGGATCTGTGGAGGGATGGACACACCATGGCGGCCGGGGGGAGCGGAAGGCTAGGGGCCTTCGGGGTCCACCAGAACGGCAGCGCCGGTCAGCGGGCAGCAGTTGCGGGGACGGCTGATAGCAACTCCCGATAGCGGGGGCGCGGGTTCTGAGCGGGGTCCTCCGTGGGTTCGAGGAGCAATGACATGACCCCGTCATCCCAACGCGGCCCTCGCCGTCGCGCGCGAATCCTTACGGGTCCGGAAAGGGGGCGCTGGGACAGGGCGGATCGGATTACTTTAGCCCTCGCGATCGATTTGCAGATAGCTGAGTCCGCTCACATCGAGCCAGTACCGCGCGGGCGTCTCCACGAGGCGCAGCAGCACGCCCTCGCAGGAAGCGCAGCGCACAACGACTCCCGGCGCGTCAACGTACACCATTGTCTCCGCGAAGACGCGGACGGCGCCGCAATGCCTGCACTGTCCGATCGCGGCGACGATATCGAAGCGGAAGAGTTCCCATAGCGGTCCTGCCACCGCGTTTCCGTCCAGGTGGGCTATCGCATTGCCTGCAATTCCAGCGATGTCCTGATCCTCGAGGCCCGGATCCTTAGCGCCCGGAGAATCGGAGCCGTTGTTACCACTCACCGGGTTCCTCCTGTTCCGCCGAAGCGCTCGGTCTTGATCGACGCGGCGGGATATCCCGCCTGCACCAGCCATTCCGCGACCGTTTCCACAAATACCGTCTGGCCACAGATGAAGATGTCCGGGGCGGGGTCCTTCGGCAAGATGGTGGCCAGCAGGGGTTCTGCCGTGAGCCGTTGCGGGGCAGTCGGCCAACCCTTTGGCACCTTGCGAGTGTAGACGTAGTCGATGATGAGCTTGCGGGATTCCTGACCCAAGGTTTGGAGTTCTTCCCGATAGAACCCCGCCTCGGGTGACTTGAGCGAATAGAGCAGCCGGAACTGCGCCGGATTTTCCGATGCGTGGTGCGCGCGGATCATGGACATGAGCGGCACGATGCCGGATCCTCCGGCAATGAGCTGAACGGGGTTTGTGTCCGTCGGTTTCCAAACGAACCAGCCACCCACCGGCCCTCGGATCTCCAACTGGTCCCCGACCGCCAGTTCCCGGACCAAATAAGGGGAGACTTCTCCGTTGACCAATTCGTCAACGGTGATCTCCAAGGTTTCGTCCATACCTGCCCTCGCCACGGAGTATGAGCGCACGGCCGTGTAACCGTCGTCGGCAGTGAGGCGGATGTCGATGTGCTGTCCGGCGAGCTTGCCGTTCTGCCCGTTCACCCGCAGCCCTATGGTTCTGGCGCTTTCCGTTTCGGGCATGCTGCTGACGACGTCGGCCACGCGCCATAGCGTGCTCATCCGGCGCGCCTCATGAGTAGCGCTCCTCCCGCCACGGGTCGCCGTGGGTGTGGTAGCCATTGGATTCCCAGAAACCGGGATCATCATCCTGCGTCAACTCGATGCCATTGATCCACTTTGCGCTCTTCCAAAAGTACAAATGCGGCACAAGGAGACGGGCAGGGCCGCCGTGTGCGCGCTCAAGCGGCTCACCGTCGAACTCCCAAGCCACCCACGCCCGGCCGCCAAGAAGGTCCGGGAGGGGCAGGTTGGTGGTGTATCCGCCGTAGGAGTGAGCCATCGTGAACCCGCAGCTTGTTTCCACGTTCTCAAAAAGAGTGTCCAGGGACACTCCCCGCCACGAGGTGCCCAACTTGGACCAACTGGTCACGCAATGGATATCCGTATCGATATCCATCTGGGGCAACGCCATGAATGCATCCCAAGACCACGCATGACGCTGCCCGGCCTCAGTGGTGATGAAGAATTCCCAGTCTTCAATGGGGATCCGGGGCGCGGGGCCGGCCGTAAGGACCGGGAAGCCGCCGGTCTCGTATTGGCCCGGTGGCAACGCTGGATTACCGTTCTGCCGTCTTCCATGAAATCCAGACGAAATGATGCCCACCATGTACCTCCGACGCGGAGACTCAAGCCGATTATGCTCAGTTCCCCCACGATAGGGCAACGGCCGGGCGGGGTCTAGACACCGACGAGACTCATCTATAGTGCTCGCGAAACGGGGTGCGTGCCTCATTTGGGAAACGCTCGCGAAATCACCGGGCCGCCACGGGCACGGCGGTGACGATGAGGGATGGACCTGTCGTTGCGAACGCGTAGGGATGTCTCGAAGAAGGACGCCACCGATTATGCGAAGTTGTCGAAGACGGCCAAGGGCCTGATTTTAGACGAACTCGTGGCTCTTGCCGTGTGTCCCGGGCCAACGCCCGGCGGGCGCTGTCGGAGAGAACGGGCGGGAACCCGGCATGATTCAGGCGCTAGCAGCAATTCCACGGTCATGAGACCGGGTCGATCGGTATTTCCAAGACTTTGTCACCCTCGATCCACGTGCTCCGGGTGCCGAACTGCCTGCTCAGCCGTTGCATCCGCTCAGCGATTCTCCCCGCGTTTCGGCTCGCCAGCCGGGTTTGTAGGCGGGCGATGTTCGTCGGATGCAGGCACAGCATGCGAGGTGCGTTTCCTTCTGTTTCCAGGAGGAAGACGAATGACTGATCGTTGCGTTCATCCGGGTCAACGGCATAATCATCCACAAAGTCGCCGGCGCTGTAGACAATGGGCCGGCCCCTGTAGATTTCGATGCCGCGGAAGATGTGGGCCGAATGCCCGAACACGACGTCGGCCCCCGCGTCTATCAAAGCCCGGGCCAAACTCTGATGCGCGGGCGGGACCGTGGACCCCCAATTGGCGCCCCAGTGTGCCGAAACGACCAGCAGTTGGTTGTAGTCTTTCGTCCGACGGACCATGTCCAGCAATTCCTTCACCCGGCCGTCACCGGTGTCCACAGGGACATAGTGGATTCCCGGAGTTCGGGCGGTTGCCTCCCAGCCCGGTTCATTATCGGTGAAAGCAATAAAGCCGACCGCAGTTGCTCCCATCCACCGGACCACCGGTCGGCGGGCAGATTCCAGGTCTATCCCTGCCCCGGCGTACAGGATCCCGTGCTCATCGAGTGTCGCCAGCATTTCCAATAGCGCATCGACTCCATAGTCGAACACATGGTTGTTGGCCAGCGAGACCACGTCGATCGCCGCGGAGCGAAGGCTCTCCACGTTCTTGGCATCCGAGCGGAAGTGATACATCTTCCCGGCCGCAGGCGTTCCGTCGTCCGCGAGAACGCATTCTAAATTGGCGAATCGGATGTCAGCCTGCCGGAGGACCGGGAGGGTATCGCCCCAGGGATAGTCCGGAGCTGCCACCTTGAGCTGGTCGTTAACCAACCGGCCGAGCATGACATCTCCGAGGAGGGCAATCTGCATTCTCCACCTCCAACGTCGCAGGTCTTTGCTATCAGGATGGGCCGCTTCGCCGCCTGGTGCCAGTCAACCGACAGCCGCAATAGCCGCCGTCGAACCCCAAGGAGTCACGCTTCAGCGGTTGTTCGCGGAAAGGCCTCGCACGGTTTGGATTCGAGGGGGATAGTTGGATCAGGAGGCCGCCCTGCGTGTATTTTTCTTGCTACCTTCCAGTCAGGACGTGGGAGTGCGGCAGCTTTGATGGGAACGTCGCGGCGATGGGGATTTTTCAGGACAGGGCTGACGCAGGGCGACAGTTGGGCCTGCGGCTGGTGTATCTGCGTGGCCAGGAAACAGTCATCCTAGGGGTGCCACGCGGCGGGGTTCCGGTCGCCTTTGAGGTTGCAGCGGCCCTGGACGCGCCACTGGATGTGATCGTTGTGCGGAAGCTGGGAGTTCCGTCCGAGCCTGAACTCGCGATGGGCGCCATCGGGGAGGATGGCACATATGCGCTCGAACGAAGCGTCCTCGCAGCCACAAGGGTCAAACAGGAAGAACTGCGGTCCGTTGAGCGGCGGGAGCGGGCTATCCTCGAGGACCGGGTGGCCCGATTTCGCGCTGGCCGGGGCCGCATCGATCTGAAAGACCGCATCGCCGTCGTCGTCGATGACGGAATCGCTACGGGGTCAACCGCCAGGGTGGCATGCCGCATTGCACGGAACTTGGGGGCGGCGAAAGTGATCCTGGCCGTTCCTGTCGCTTCGGCCGACGTCCTCGCGAGATTGACGGAGCCTGACGAGGTGGTGTGCCTTGCTACGCCTCCGCGGCTTACGGCTGTCGGCCACCACTACCGTGACTTCTCGCCGACGGGCGACGACGAGGTTGCGTCGCTGCTCGCCGCCGCTGCCGAGCGCTTGGAAAATGCCTCTTTAAGAGCAGGAGACCGTGGCCTAGATGAGGAAGTCTAGATCCCTCTGACGGGTCGTGGCTTCAAGGACGCCTTCACTTGCCCGGATCGATTGCGGAAATGGTGGTGTTTGCTCATGGCAGCGGTAGCGGCCGCCACAGCCCGCGAAATAGATTCGTCGCCACAACGCTTCAGCGGGCTGGCCTGGGGACCTTGCTACTCGACCTGCTCAACCCAGGGGAGGAGTTCAATCGTGCCAAGGGGAGGACGTCCGGATCTGGCGGGTGCTGGGCTTACCTTTGTCCGCGCGCCGACGCTCTAGATTGTCGGCAGCGCGGATCACCGGGTGCTCGAACTTAACCGCAGGGCCCAAGACGTGATGGGCTGCCCCAACCGGTTGGAGCTTGTCCCGGGGGCCACGCACCTCTTCGAAGAACCCGGAACATTGGAGGCGGCGGCGATTCTCGCCGTGGACTGGTTTGTTCAGTGCCTGCCGCACAGATAGGGCGGCGCGAGGAACCGACAGGCTTGCATGGCGCGAGGAACCGACAGGCTTGCATGGGTCCCTGGGTCCTCGAACGTGATCAAGCGACTGCGATCTTCCGGGCGCCGGCGTTGACGTCGGAATGGGAAAGTCTATCCGGGTGGGGGTGCAGATCCGGCCCGCCGGGTACTAAGCCCACCACACCCGGACCGGCACAAGATCAGCGGCCGCCGGGACCTCAACCCAGGAGCCGCTCATCCAGGGCTCACAGATCACGCTCCGGACCTGACTCCGGGGTAATGACGCGCACGCCACTGTCCCGAAATGCTGCTTCAAGCTCTTTGGGAGGGTGAGAGTCGGTGACGAAATAGTCTGCGCTATCGAGCAAGCCGACCTGAGCGAAGAGCTGCTTGTCGAACTTCGACGAGTCTGCCAGCACGGCAACTTGGGTGGCGCGGGACATCATCTCGCTCATCATGGCAGCTTCCCCGACATTGCTTGTGGTGTAGCCACCCTGCACTGACACCGCACCGATGGCGATGAGCGCCAAGTCGCAGCGAATGTCCAGATCGGCCCCGCCGGTTGCGATCCGCAGACTCGTCGGCCCCGTCGTTGCGAGAGTAGTCGCGCGGACGGAGCCGCCGAAGATGTACAGTTCTCGCCAGACTGCGGGGTCCAGCTCCGCTGGCACGAGTAGGTTGTTCGTGGCGATGGTCAGGTCCCGGTGGTTATGGAGTGCGCGCGCCACCGAAAGCATGGTTGTTCCGCCATTCATGATGATCCCGGTGCCGTCGCGAACGAGTTGAGCCGCAAGGGCGCCGATCCTTTCCTTCTCCGAAGCCTGCAGGCCAAGGCGCAGATCTACGGCCTTCTCGACTCGAGAACTCATCGCCACGCTGACCGCGCCGCCATAGGTACGCACGAGAAGGCCCTCGCTGTCCAGCTGGTCGAGATCGCGGCGCACCGTGTCGATCGAGACACCGAAACGATCGGCCAGCGAACCTACGGTCACCTGGCCGACTTCGGTGACGTGTGCGACGAGCTGCGCCTTTCTACCCGCTGGGTGCCTGCGCGAACGCCCTTCGTCCATGGTCATGCTGTCTAACTCGCTCACGCTGCGATGCTAGCACCTGAACCGCCTCTCCCGAAGCAAGTGCAGCAAAGAACTGCAGAAGTGTTGCACAACGGGATGTTTGATCGTTCTTCAGGTCGCACCCGTCGATATGCGTAGGAGGAGTTTGCCGTTCTTATCATTTTTAGTTAGCTTCTTTGCACTTCTATGCTTGCGTTTGCGGCATTTGCAGGACTAATGTGTCCTATATCACGCAGCGAATGCGCATGATTAAGCAATTACACGAAGGAGTGGACATGAGCACGAGGAGAGGCCGCCGCCCGCGGCTGCTCGCAGCGTTAGGCGTAACCGCCGTTGCTGCGCTCACAATGTCAGGTTGCAGTGGCTCGTCCTCCGGTGGTGCCAGTGCCACCGGCGATGTCACCCTCGAGTTCGCCCAGTGGTGGGAGCCAGAGCTCCCGCAGGGATCCCTGGCCAACCTGATTGACCAATTCCAGAAGGCGAACCCACACATCAAGGTGAAGCTCCTCAGCTCACCCTTTTCCTCAGACCAACAGCAGATGGTTGCTGACGCAGCCTCCGGACAGCTACCCGACGTCCTCGGCCTCGACGGTGCCTGGGTGAGCGATTTCGCCAAGCAGGGCGCGATCGCCGACCTCTCTCCGCTTCTGAAAGCTGACAATTTCTCTGAAGACCAGCTGGCAAGCGAGGTCAAGGTCAATGGCAAGGCCTACATGATCCCTGCGGTCAATTTCGTCTACCCCTTGTTCGTGAACAACGACCTGCTCAAGCAGGCCGGCGTAAACAAGGCGCCGACCACCCGCACCGAGTTCCTCGACGCAGCCAAGAAGATCAGCGCCCTCGGCGGCAACGTCAAGGGTTGGGCCCTGCCACTCGACACCGCAGTCCCCAACGGCATCCAGAACGACGTCATGTCCTGGGTTTGGGCATCTGGTGGCAGCATGCTCAAGGACGGGGAACCTGACGTCACCAACGCCCAGGTCAAGAGCGGAGTCGACTACGTCAAGAGCCTCTACGACGCGAACGTTCTAGTCCCCGGCGCCCTGACCATGAAGGAACAGGACAAGGTCGAGAAGTTCACCAACGGCCAGGTCGGCATGGTGATCGACTCGCTCGCCCACATCAACCTCATCAAGAAGAACAACCCCAGCCTCAACTTCACGGTGGCAGCGCTGCCTTCCGAGGATGGCTACACCGGCAAGCGTGGCATCCCGTACGCATCGTGGGGTGTTGGCATCTCGAACAAGTCCGAGCACAAGGCGGAAGCGGCCAAGCTCGTTGAGTTCCTCATGAGCAAGGACACGAACGCTCAGCTGAGCAACCTTGCAAACGGCTTCCCGGGCAACAAGACGGCGACGCCCGACTTCAGCAAGAGCGATCCGCTGTTCAAGACGGCCTTCGACATCTACCAAGCCGGTTACCCGGCGAATGAGTTCACCGGCCTGCCGAACGCCGACCAGCTGCAGCGCACGTTCGACGAGCAACTGCAGCGGACCCTCACCGGAAGCCAGAGCGTCGATCAGACACTCAGCACCGTTCAATCCGCATGGAAATCCATCTTCTGACGTCGAAGATTCGACGGGGTCGTGCCGTCCAGCTTGCGGCACGACCCCACAAGGGAGTTTGAGACATGAATCTGTCTTCTACCAACGTCGAGGGACCCGGAAGGGTACGGCACGCCGTCGGCCCGCGGTCGACGAAGCGGGGCGCCTCCGGGGTGCGCGTCCACAAGCTCGTCCCGTTCGCCTTCGTCTCGCCGACCCTGGCCTTGATCACCTTGCTCACCGTGGTGCCGATCCTGATGGTTGCCGGCTACTCATTCATGGACAACGTGATCGTCGAACCGAACCCCGTGTTCGTTGGGTTCGCCAACTATGTGAAGGTGCTCACTGATCCTGCTTTCCTTGCGGCGCTCGGCAACACCTTCCTGTTCATCACGTTCAGCACGGTCGTGCACTTGGTACTGGGTCTCGTCTTTGCCTTGCTGCTCAACACAACGCTGCTCGGCAACGTCACCAAGGCAATTTTCCGGGTGGTCTACATCCTCCCGTGGTTGTTCACCATCGCGGTGATCGCCGTCGTCTGGCGTCTCATGCTCGACCCCTCTGGTGTGGTGAACTACGTTCTCGGCACGCTTGGAGTCCAGGGCGCGAACTGGCTGTCCACACCCGAAACGGCATTGGGCTCCGTGACCTTCATCAACATCTGGTCCGGGTACCCGTTCTTCATGATCAGCCTCCTGGCTGCCCTCCAAGGCGTGCCAACCGTGCTACACGAGGCTGCACGCGTCGACGGGGCGGGCTGGTGGCAACGGTTCCGGTACGTGACACTGCCCCATATCCGCCCGGTGATTATCAGCATGGCCGTGCTCGACCTCATCTGGACGTCACAGCAGTTCGCCTTGATCTGGATGACCACGGGCGGGGGCCCACTCAACGCCACGGAGGTGCTCAGCACCTACACATACAAGCAGGCCTTCAGCAACTTCGATTTCTCGGCGGCCTCCGCGGCTGCGGTCGTCGTGCTGCTGCTCACTATGGTCCTTGCCTTCTTCTACGTACGGCAGCAAAGGGTGCGTGATTGAGATGAGCAACTTGACTCTTCAGGGACGCAGGGACGAAAAGATCGACATCCCTCGCGGGCAGCGGGCCAGAAAGAAGACGCTGCTCAAGGTGGGAGCCTTCGCGGCCCTGGTCCTCGGGGCTCTGTATGCGGGGCTGCCCGTGCTGTGGATGCTTTCCACCTCGTTCAAAGCGAATGGAGAGGTCTTCGCACTCCCACCGAAACTGATCACCTCCGGCTTCTCGCTGGACGCCTACACAGCGATCCTCACCGATCCGGCCCGGTTGCGGTTCTTCCTGAACAGCTACATTGTGGCCATTGCGGTGACTATGCTCACCCTTCTGGTCGCGATCCTCGCCGCGTACGGCTTCAGCCGCTACGAGTTCCCTGGCAAGCGGCTGATCAATGTCGTGATCGTCTCCGTGCAAGCCGTTCCACCGATCACGCTGGTGATCCCGTATTTCGGCCTGATGGTCGCACTCGGCCTCTACAACACCTATCCCGGCCTGATCCTCACCCACATGGTGTTCACGCTCCCTTACGCGATCATCATGATGACTGCGTACTTCAACACCCTGCCTCGCGAACTCGATGAAGCAGCCAAGGTGGACGGCGCGAACGCTTGGACCGCCCTGTGGCGAGTGCTCGTGCCCATCTCGATACCGGGAATCGTCGCAGTCGGGGTGTACACATTCATGATCTCGTGGAATGAGTTCCTCTTTGCACTGACCTTGACCCGAACCGACGCCATGCGGACCGTGCCGATCGGCATTCAATTGCTGATGGGCCAGCATTCCTTTGAGTGGAACCAGATGATGGCGATGAGCATCCTGGGGTCGATCCCAGTGCTCCTGCTCTTCCTTCTGTTCCAGCGGAGCTTCATCGGCGGACTCACCTCTGGCGCCGTCAAAGACTGACGTCTCGAAACACCTTTAACCAACACAAGGAGATATACACCATGCTCGTCGACGGAAAAACCATCCTGGACGTCGCCAACACGCACAACTTTGCCATCCCGGCCTTCAACATCAGCGACTGGGCGATGTTTCTTGGCGTGATGGACATCAGCGAGGAGAAGGAAGCCCCCGTCATCATCGCCATCCACCCGGATGAGGTTGCGCATATAACGACCGACCTCATCGCCGCGATCCGTGAGCGCGCTCACCGGTCGAGCGTGCCGGTCGCGATCCACTGGGACCACGGCGGCACCTACGAGCAGATCATCACGGCGATCAAATCCGGTTTCACTTCGGTCATGATCGACGCGTCGCTGCTGCCGTTCGAGGAAAACGTTGCTCTCACCCGCAAGGTTGTGGAGGCGGCGCACGCCGTCGGCATTCAGGTCGAGGGCGAGCTCGGCACGATCGGCGCTAACGACAGCTACGGCGAGTCCGGGGCGGCTGAGATCATTTACACCAACGTCGACGACGCCCTGCGTTTTGTCGAGGAGACCGGTGTCGACAGCCTCGCGATCGCCATCGGGACGTCCCACGGCCTATACCCGGCAGAGAAGAAACCCGAGCTGCGCCACGACCTGCTCGAGCAGATCAAGGCGGCGGTGGGCATCCCGCTCGTGCTGCACGGCGGATCCGGCAACCCCGATGCGGAGTTGGCCCGTGCGGTCTCGCTCGGCATCAATAAGATCAACATCTCCAGCGACATCAAGGTCAGCTACCACAACCGCATGCGAGAGATCCTCGGTACGGACGAGCGTCTGCGTGAACCGAACAGCATCCAGCCCCCGTGCATCGAGGCCATGAAGGTCACCGCCGCTGAGAAGATCGACCTGTTCAACGCTGCCGGAAAGGCAAAGCTCTACTGAAATGAAAACATCGATCGTGCTCGGGCTCGGCAGCAGCGTGGACTACGAAATCGCCTGGTCGTCCCACGTGATCGAGGATCTCGTCACGAGCTATGGCATCAGTGCCGAGGAGATCGGGAACACAATGCCTATCGTCGACGAGCGGAGTCTGGTGCTGTCCGTGCTCAGGTACTTCCGGCGGGGCACTGGGGGAGAGCGGCACGTTGCCTCCCCCAACGCCTTGGAAACGTTCGCCTCGCGGTTTCCACGCAAGGTGACGCTGGGAGGAACCGGTGTGCGGGCCGGGCTCGCCCTTGCGCGTCTCGGCCTGCCGTCGACACTCCATCTGGTCAGCGTGAACGAACACTTCAGGCGACTGCTTCCTGCGGAGTGTTCGTGGATCACCAGCGCTGGGCACGACTCGATCGAGCCGCACGTGATCGTGCAGTGGGAGGAGGGGGCGCGAGTCCGGGTCGGTGACACCCAGCTCGTCGCACCCTTCCCCAACCGCCTCATCTATGTCAACGACCCGCCGAACGCCGACATGCGCCTCAGCCCGGACCTGCCACGGATGCTCGCCGAAGCGCACATCGTCCTGCTGTCCGGCTTGAACGCCATGCAGGACGAGGCGGTGCTGGCTGACAGGCTCACGGAACTGCGATCAGCGCTGGACGCGTTGCCCCAGAGCGCCTTCGTGTACTACGAGGATGCGGGGTTCCACAGACCTGCCTTGAGCGCTCTCGTGCGCGCCGCGTTGCTCGACCGGATCGACGTCTACGGAATGAACGAGGACGAGATGCAAGCGCACCTCGGGCGCGGGGTCGACCTACTGGATCCGCTCGCGGTGCTGAAAGCATTGGAGGACCTCGCCGTCGTCATTCCGGCCCGGACGCTCGTGGTGCACACGAAGTACTGGGCACTGGCCGCCGGAAAACACGCCGAGCGGTGCGCCCCTGCGCTCGCTGGAGGCATAGCCATGGCAAGCACGCGTTACCGCTACGGCGACGACTTCACCGTGGAGCAGTACGCAGGAACCGCAGACCTGCCGCTCAACGAAGTGGGGGCGGCTCTGGCTGCCGCGATCTCCGGTCCAGGCCTTCGCGCCGTTGCGGCTCGGGCTATCTCGGTCCCTACACCTACCACCGTCGGTCTCGGGGACTCGTTTGTCGGTGGATTCCTTGGCGCCCTCGCCACAGAAGGAGCATCAGCGTGGACTTGATCGTTCTGCCATCCAATCGCCCGCCAGACCGCTTCTACCGAGGAGGCCGCCAGATCACCGACTTCCGTGGAGAACCGCCAGCCGCCAGCCACGAGCCCGAGGACTGGATCGCGTCCACAACCTCGGTGTTCGGCGAGCCGGGTGTCGGCATCACCACGCTTCCGAACGGCGTTCCGATGCCCACAGCGATCGAAAATGATCCGCAGGGATGGCTGGGGGCCGAGCACCTGGCCGTCTTCGGGCCGGATACCCGATTGCTTGTTAAGCTGCTCGACGCCGGCCAACGCCTGCCCGTTCACGCCCACCCCGACGGGAACTTCGCCGCCAAGCACCTAGGCCACGCTCACGGCAAGGCCGAGGCGTGGTACATCCTCCGAGGAGGCACGGTGCACCTTGGCCTTCACGGAGAAATGGAAGGCGCGGAACTGCGCGATCTAGTGGAGCGGCAGGACTCCGCGAGCCTACTGAGCCTCCTGAACCCCATCGACGTCGCACCCGGTGACGCCGTATTCGTCCCACCAGGCCAGCTGCACGCCATCGGCGATGGCATATTCCTCCTCGAAGTGCAGGAACCCGAAGACCTTTCGATCGTGCTCGAATGGAGAGACTTCGATCTCGACGGTTCCGCAAAGGGGCATCTCGGGCTCGGCTTCGATCTGGCGCTCAATGCGGTGTCGCACCGGCACCTTGAGAAGGAGGATCTCGACAAATTGGTTGTCCGGGGCCCAAGGGCAGGATCAGTGCTGCCCCAAGCGGCGGATCCATACTTCCGCATCGAGCGAATAGTCGTAGACGGGCGGCAAGAGATCGCCCCGGGCTTCACGGTTCTGGTTGCAGTGCAGGGGGACCTCGCCGCCGCCGGGGAGGCGATGCCTGCCGGACGCACAGCTATCGCGCCCCACTCCATCGGACCGATCGCGGTCAGCGGCCACGGCGAGCTGCTGGTGTGCCGACCCCCGACGCCAGAGCATCGAGCGTAACGCTCGTTGCCGGAGTTGGCGGCTCCGCCAGGCCACGCCAGGCCCGGCGCGGCCCGGCGCGGCCCGGCCCGGCGCGGCCTGGGCTGGGCCAGAATGCCATCTCCGTCGGGCGTCGCGTGTGCCGAGCACCGCGAGTTCAGTTGCGCACAAGGTTCCTCAGCAGCTTGAGTGCGACGGAGATCGAATGGATGTCCACCGGACCGGGCTGGGTGACTTCGGCGAAGGTGTCCTTGATCCGCGCGAGCTGTTCTTGGTGCCCGCGTTCCCACTCCGCGATCCGTTCCGTGGAGTCGGCGCGCATGGGACCGCTGCTACGTGTTGTCTTGAGAACCGAGATGGTCATGTCGGCCACGGCGGAATAGACATCGTCCCGCAGGGCAGCCCTGGCGAGGGTCTCCCATCGGTTCTGCACTGGAAGGTCGGTGATCCTCAGAAGCAACTTCAGGGCCCCGATGCGCTGGAATGCGGTGGAATAGAGGTCGGCAATTCGCTCCATGGGCTCATTGATCTGTTCCGCAATGAGTGAGATATCCAACAAAGTGAAGCTCAGGACGACCTCAAACGCGCGTCCCGCAATGTCCGGCGGGATACCTATCGCCTCCCAGTGGGCCAGCAGGTCCTGCCCGAGGTCGATGTCGTCGCCGCGCAAATAGACCGCGGTTCGGTTCTGCCGGAGGTTCATGACCGGCATGATCCTGCCGAGTGCCTGTTCCACTGGCTGGTCCCGGTGGTCATGGGTCATGTACCACCGCGTCCCGCGGTCCAACATCCTGCGAACATACAAGGCCAGTTCTGCCGCGTGCTCGGCCTGCACGTCGGGCGGTGGTCCGCCCATCCAATCGGCGATCCAGTGAAGATCAAAGGCCTCGCGCACTGCCACGAAGGCCCTTGCGAGAGCGGCCGCGCTCCCGGTGGTTTCCTCGATGGCCCGGAAGGCGAAGGTGATTCCTCCGAGGTCGATGATGTCGTTGGCGAGCACGGTGCAGATGATCTGCCGGCGCAAGGGGTGCGTTTGGAGTTCGGTTCCGAAGCGGTCCACGATCTGCGGAGGGAAGTAGCTGCGAAGGACACGGTCGAACCACGGGTCGTCGGCGACGTCGCTTTCGTTCAGTTCCTTGGCGAGTGCGATCTTGGCGTAGGCGGCCAGTATGCACAGTTCGGGACAAGTGAGCCCCTTGACGGCCTGAAGCCGGGCACGGAGTTGCTCCGTGGTGGGTAATGCCTCGCGAACCCGGTCCAGGTCGGTGGCTCTTTCCAGCCAGTCCATGGTGCGTTCGAAGCCCGGGCTCCAGTTGAGGTCGAAACCCGGGCTCCAGTTCTGTACCAGGGCGCGGTCGTTCACGAGCAGGACGTTCTGGTCGCGGTTGTTCTGCAGCACCAGGCGTCCGACGTCGTCGCTGAGCGAGTGCAGGAAGCCGGCGCGTTCGCCGGCGGCCATTGTGCCTGCCGCGATCATGCGGTCGATGAAGATCTTGATGTTGACCTCGTGGTCGGAGCAGTCCACGCCGGCGGAGTTGTCAGTGGCGTCGGTGTTCAGCAGGACTCCGTTCAGGGCAGCCTCCACCCGTCCCCGTTGGGTCATCCCGAGGTTGCCGCCTTCGACCACAGTCCTTGCCCGGAGTTCGTTGCCGTTGATCCGGATCGGATCGTTGGCTTTGTCGCCCACCTCCGTGTTGGTTTCGGCGGAGGCCTTGACGTAGGTTCCGATCCCGCCGTTGTACATGAGGTCCACCGGTGCCCGCAGGATCGCCTGGATCAGCTCGGGCGGAGTCATCGCCGTCGTCGGCGTCAGCCCCAGGGCCGAACGCACCTGGGGGCTGATGCCGATTGATTTGGCGGCGCGCGGGTGCACTCCGCCGCCGGTGCTGATCAGACCGGGGTTGTAGTCGGACCAGGAGGAGCGGGGCAGATTGAAGAGCCGGCGTCGTTCCTCGAGGGAGGACGCCGCGTCAGGGGCGGGGTCCAGGAAGATGTGCCGGTGGTCGAAGGCGGCCACGAGCCGGATATGGTCCGAGAGGAGCATGCCGTTGCCGAACACGTCCCCGCTCATGTCGCCGATGCCAACTACGGTGAAGTCTTCGCGCTTGGAGTCGATCCCGAGTTCGCTGAGGTGCTGTTTCGCCGACTCCCAGGCGCCCCGGGCGGTGATGCCCATCTGCTTGTGGTCGTAGCCCACGGAGCCGCCTGCCGCGAACGCGTCGCCGAGCCAGAAGCCGTACTCCTTGGCCACCTCGTTGGCGATGTCGGAGAACGCCGCGGTGCCTTTATCGGCAGCCACCACGAGGTAGTAGTCGTCGTCATCGTGCCGTACCACGTTCGGCGGCGGGACGACGCGCCCCACCTGGCCACCTGCGCCGCGGGCGGCAGGGGAGACGGCGACGTCGGGCGGGGCCAGGTTGTCTGTGACATCGAGGAGCCCGCGGAGGAAGTCCTTGTAGCTCTGTACGCCTTCCTCGAGCCACGCTGCGCGGTCCGCTATGGGATCAGGCAGATGCTTCGCGTAGAAGCCGCCTTTTGCGCCGGTCGGAACGATTACCGAGTTCTTGACGATCTGGACCTTGGCGAGCCCGAGGACTTCGGTGCGGAAATCTTCGCGCCGGTCCGACCATCTCAGGCCCCCGCGGGCCACCGGCCCGAAGCGAAGGTGCACGCCTTCGACCCGGGGCGAGTAGACCCAGATTTCGAACTTCGGACGTGGGTACGGGGCCCCGGGAAGGCGGGCGGGCTGGAGCTTGAAGCTCAAGTACGGCCGGTTGCGGTAGAAGTTTGTCCGTGTTGTTGCTTCGATGAGGTTCAGGAAGGTCCGCAGCAGGCGGTCAGCGTCCAGGGACGCGACTGCGTCGATCGCCTCGGCCACCGCTGTGCGGGCGGCCCTCGTGTCCCGGAGCCGCTGTGTGATGCCCAGCCCTGGATGGAAGCGGGCTCGGAAGAGGCTCAGCAGCGCGTCGGTCGCCGTCGCGTTGGCCAGGAGCGAGTCCGCGATGAAGTCGTACGAGTTGGTGGTTCCCAGCTGTTGGAGGTATTTGACGTAGCCGCGGAGGATCGCGACCTGCCGCCATTCCGTGCCTTCCTGCAGGACCAAGGCCTCGAAGCGGTCTGATTCGGTGTCCCCGCGCATGGCCGCTCCGAACGCATCCGCGAGCAGGGAGCTTGTTTGAGTAGGATCCACGCCCGACGGGTACGTGACGCCCAGATCGTAGAGAAACAGCGGCAGAGTCTTGCCGCGCATGATCTCGAAGGGGCGCTGGTTGAGTACCTGGAGGCCGAGGTTGTGCAGGAACGGCAGGATCTGCGTCAGGCTTCGGGCACGGGTGAGGTAGAGGCGAATCCGGGTGTCCTCGGCGTGCATGGTATCGGTACGGGCACGGACAGCCAGTACGGGGTCGTTCAGGGGTCGTCCGCCGGTGCCATCCAGATCGTATTGTTCAAACCTCTCGATGTCTTCAACGGCATCTTCGACCTCGAAATCTGCCCGGTAGCTTGCAGGGAAGGCATCGCTCCAGAGCACGGACAGCCTTGTGGCTTGTTCGGCGGGCATGCGTTCGCGCAGGGCTTCGTCGAGTCCTTCGGCCCATGTCCGCGTGGCATTGATGAGTGTCCGCTCCAGTGCAGCGGGGTCGATGGACTCTGGTTTTGCGCCGGCGGGCAGAAGGACGCGGAAGAAGATGCGCGCCATGTGGGATTCGGTGAGTCGGATCTCGGACTCAAGCGATGAGCCCTTCGAGGCATCTTTGAGCTCCTGTTCAATCCTGAGCCGCACGGCGGTGTTGTAGCGGCGGCGCGGAAGTAACATCAGCGCGGTCATGAAAGGGGCGTGGTTGTCGACGCGCACGAGCAGCTTTGTCTCATGGCTTTCGTGGACCCGCAGGATGTCGGCCGCCAGCCGAGTCAATTCGTCTTCCTCGATGTCGAACAATTCCGCGAGAGGGAAAGACTCAAGCGCGGCCAGCAGTTTCTTCTCGTCGCTTGACCCAGGAGCGAAGCCGAGCCGGTCACGCACGCTGGAAGCCTTGTCTCGGATCACCGGAATGCGGCCTACCGACTGATCCGCCGTTCCACGGGCGAAAACGCCCACAAACCTCCGCTCCCCGCCGACGACCCCGGTAGTACTGAACATCGGGAGACGGATTTCGTCCAGGTAGCAGGGTTCTGGAACCGAGGACCGAAGACCGGACGTGTAGAGCGCGAGTACCTGTGGTCCCCTCATCGCATACTCGTCTGAGTTGAGCGGGGGATCTTGCCTGCGCAGAAGGCCAAGGGCAGTGCCTGGACGGAGGCGAAGGGCCCGCTCATCCTTCCCTGCTGTCAACCCATATTCGGAGTATCCCAAGAAGATGAAGTTTCCCCGGTTGAGCCACTCCAGAAGCTCCTTGAGTTGTTCGGGTGACGGCACGCAACCGGGCGGGAAGGCAGTCAAGGAGTCGCGTGCAGCGGCCATCTGTTCCTGCAACGCAGGGGAGTCCTCGGTGACTGCACGGACATCGGCAAGAACCCCCTGGATATTCGCGATCACGTCCGCGCCGTTCGAGGATCTCGGCAGCCGGCCAATTTCAACCGCAACCCAGGTCTCCCTGGCGCCGGAATCGGGCAACTCGGAGCCAAGTCCCGCGCGCTGAGGTGCCTGGCGGAGCTCGAGCAGCTCATGGGTTGCAGGATCCCGAAGGACCTGGAACGAGGGATGGACGAGCAGCCGGACCGTCGCTCCTTCGCGGGCGAGCTCCGCGGTCACGGCGTGAACCACCTGCAGTGCGCCTTCGGCCACCACGAACACCACGCTGGCATGTGGTTCGTTGAGGACATCCACCCGTGACGTCCCCGGAGGCAGCGCCGAGGCGAGCACAAGATGGTGCCGTGCCCGACGCTCCAAAGTTTCACCGGCGTAGGCGAGGAGCTCCTCAGGATCCACATTCTCGTAATAGTCCGCGAGGAAACGATCGTCCGCCTGGCCGGGCCCACTCGGTGCCGAGTGCTCCGCTGGCTCAGATTTTCCGGACATGCCTTACGCCTCCAACACGCGGGACCGCCTCCATTTACGCCTCAGAAAATGGAATCCTCACGCCTGATTTCATGATGTCTCGCTCTTCTCGCCCCGTCCATAGGGGTGGAACAAACGCCCGGTAGGGCAGGGCCCACGCCGGCTGTGCGACCGTGTACTTGCAGGATCCTGGATGATGACAATGGACAGGTCTGGGTGTGTGGATGTAAGGATCGGTTATGCGCCTGATGCTCCTCGATACGGCCTCGCTCTACTTTCGCGCCTTCTTCGGCGTACCCGATTCGATCCGCCGCGCCGATGGCACCCCGGTGAACGCCGTTCGCGGCCTGCTGGACATGATCGCGCGGCTCACCACGGACTATGGGGCGACGCATCTGGTGGCGTGCTGGGACGAGGACTGGCGTCCGCAGTGGCGGGCGGATCTCATCCCGACGTACAAGTCGCATCGGGTCGCGGAGGCGGTACCGGGTGCCCCCGACGTCGAAGTGGTGCCGGACGGCCTGAAGGTGCAGGTTCCCATGATCCGTCGTGTGCTCGGCCTCGCGGGCATCGCCGTCGTCGGGGCTGCCGCGTATGAAGCGGACGACGTCATCGGCACCTACGCGAGCCACGCGGAGCTTCCTGTCGACGTCGTGACGGGTGACCGCGATCTGTTCCAGGTGGTCGACGACGCCCGCGAGGTGCGGGTCATCTACACGGCGAGAGGCATGAGGAACCTCGAGACCGTGACCGATGCCGTCGTCGTGGGCAAGTATCGTGTGCTGCCGGAGCAGTACGCCGATTTCGCGACGCTGCGCGGCGACGCCTCCGACGGGCTGCCGGGCGTCGCCGGTATCGGCGAAAAGACGGCGGCGTCGTTGCTCGCGGCGTACGGCACGCTCGACGGGTTGCTCGCGGCCGCCGTGGATCCAAGCAGCGGGTTGTCCGCGCCCGTGAGATCTAAACTCGCCGCCTCCGCCGATTACCTGGCGGTTGCGCCCGTTGTTGTGAACGTCGTGCGCGACCTCGCGCTGCCCACTCTCGATGAGGCCGGAGCGCTGTTGCATCCCGTCGTCGGGGACTCACGCGTTGAACTAGAACGTCTGGCTACCGACTGGAACCTCGGCGGCTCGGTGAAACGATTGCTCGACGCTTTCGAACTCAGTCAGTGAGAGGGACACCAGCCCTGTGACATGATCGCCGCTGTCCACAAGTCAGTGGGCTGGTGGAACTGTGATGGTGCGTTCTGTGGCTCGCAGGTTGAGCGTGAGCGCGGCCAGCGCGAGCATTTCGAGCCCGGTCCATGCGAGCGTCCCGCCCCAAATTTCAGGGGAGAAGCTGAGCGCCCGGTCGTGGAGTGCCACGCCAGCAAAGTACGGGGCCCAGAACACGACCGGGGAGAGGCCTATCGCGGTCATGAGCCTTGCCTGACGGTCCGGAGTCGGTCGCACCATGGCCCACACCACACCAACGAGGACGGCACCGACGAGCGCCACCGGCACGAGCCAGGCGTCCCGCAGCGCGACCATGGTCTGCAGGGCTACGGAGGGGAGCAGCGCCATGGCCACGGGCACCGCGGCGTGCAGGCGCCAACGCAGCGACAGCAAGAGGACTGGCATGAAGAGCGTGGCCGTTGAGACGAAGAACGATGCCAAAGAGACCACGATGCTCGACGACGTCGGAATTGTCACCGCGGGCTGCGCCCCGGCGGCGCCGCTGTATGTCTGGATGAGCCCATGGCGCGCGAAGACCGCGAACTCTTGCAGGATGAACGCCGCAACCATGCCAGAGAGCATGGCGCTCACGACGGCGGGCATCAGCCGTTGCCATGAGGGCTCGGGTGAGTGCCATGCTGCGGAGAACGGCGCGCCGAGGATGAGGAAGCCGCCGGTTGCGAGTCCCAGATGGGACGGGCTGAATAGCGCCTTGAGGCCTTGCTCAATGCCGAACACCGAATGCCAGGCGAAGTCGGCCGCCCCGGAGACGAGGAAGCGGAGGACCCCGGCTGCCGCGGCCCCGTAGCCGGCGGGGATCGCTTCCGTCCACCGTGTGCCGGGGGCGTGCTCCACAGTAGGTCTCGCCGCCTAACGCGGCGAGAGGTTGGCACTTCCGCTTGGTCAGGGCACAGATCTTAGGGCTTGGTTCCGTAGATGAATTCCTTGGCGTGCGCGACGGCTTTCCGGAACGCGTCGTTGCGGAGGGTGGCTTGCTCGGGGTTCTTGGGGTCGGTTTCGAGGTAGTTGGTGTAGCCGGGCCGGAGGATCCAGATATCGCCGGCCGGGGGCAGGTAGAACACCCCGAAGGATCGGTGCCGGGGGTCCTCGGTCCAGATGGGGACGACTGCGACCGCGGCTCCGGTGTCGGTGTTGATCCATTGGGCCCGCGGCATGGGTTGTTCGTGGGTTTCGGGGTCCAGGAACGGTGCTGTTCCTTTGCCCCACCGTTTTTCGAATCGTTCGTAGAACGCGGGCATCAACTGGCTATCGTAAGGGCGCCAGGTGCTCATGGAGGCTCCTTGGTTATTTGTGGTTTCGGGGGGCAGCCGGCCAGTGCGGGATCTGCCGGATCAACGTGTAGCCGGGCGGGGCAGACGCGCCCGGCAGCCACGCCTGCGTGGGGCGGGACTGTCCGGTGGGTTCCCAGTGCACCGGTCCGATCAGCAGCGAGGCGGCGGGAAACAGCGGGCCTTGCGGCCGTGCCAAGGCTTCCCGGGGCTGCGGTGGGGTTGGAGCGGGCCGTGGGTGGTCCCTTTCGTAGGCTGCCCGCTTTTCCGCGTTGCCGAGGATGGCGTAGGCATTCATGACGTCCTGCAGCTCCTTCTGCGATTCGGGCGCAGTCGGGCCGGGTCCGGTGCCGTGTTCGCGGGCCGGCCGGGTGTCGGGGTGCCGGCCGCGCATGAGCGTGCGGTAGGCGCGGCCCACCTCACGCGCCGTGGCGGCGGGGCTGATGTGCAGGATCTGGTACGGGTCCGGGCCGTTGGTCTTCATCGTTGGCGGTGCCTTTGTGTTCACATGGGCGGGGGCGGGGATGGTCCCCGGTCCGTTCGGCCGGGGACCATCGGTGCGGGAGTCATCCTTCGGGCCTCATATCGGTGCGCTACCCGCGCGGTGGCGTGGTCTGTGGATCCATCGCCCTCATTCCACAACGAGCCCCTCCGGAGCTCCCGGTCCGGTAGGCTCCAGGCCGGTCTCAGGCACTGATCTCCTGGCGCTGGTTCGCCGCAGTTTCGATCTCGATGCGGCGCGGCTTTGCCTTTTCCGCCACCGGGATCCGTAGGGTCAGGACCCCGCCGTCGTAGCTTGCCTTGACGCCGTTGGTGTCCAGCGCGTCGCCGAGGATGAGCTGGCGGCTGAAGACGCCGCGGGGGCGTTCGGAGGCGATAAGTTCCGTATCCTCGCCGACGGGGTCCGGGCGTTCGGCTTTGACGGTCAGCACGTTTTGTTCGACGTCGATGTCCACCGAGTCAACGGTGACCCCGGGAAGGTCGAAGGCGACCACGAAGTCGTCCCCTTCCCGCCAGGCGTCCATCGGCATTACCGCGGGCCGTGCCGTGGTGCCGAGTACCTGCTGGGCCAGTCGGTCGAATTCGCGGAACGGATCCGTTCGCATCAGCATGGTGTGTCACTCCTTGCAGATCGCAGCTTACTTCCTTGTAAACCCAGCCGATCTATATCGGCTGATGTATATTTTTTATAGCACTGGGCACGAAGCAGGGCAAGCGGAAATTGGCGTAGATTTTGGAGGTACCCGATGGGGCTGGCCGAGGATCGGGGGCGGGGTGTCTACGCGATTTCCGTCGCGGCCGAGTTGGTGGGCATGGGGCAGCAGAATCTGCGTCTCTACGAACGCAAAGGCTTGCTGGAACCGGGCCGGACCCTGGGGGGGACCCGCCAGTACAGCGAGGACGATCTCGTGACATTGCGGCGGATCGGTGAGCTGCTGGATCTGGGCTTGAACCTGGCAGGTATACGGATGGTCCTGGTTCTGGAAGCCGATAACCGGCGCCTAGAGAAGGATCTCACGGAGGCCCGGTCCACGACCCCGATCTGGGGCGACGAGCCCGAACACTCGGGGATTCCGATGAGATGGCCAACGCCGCCGCAACCGGCCTCATGAGGAGATCTCCAATCGCGGGGCGGGGGTCACCCGCCGGGGTTGACTGCGAAGCCGGCGGTCAGAGCGGCCAACCCGAGCTCGAACTCCTTCTCACCGGCGACCGCGAACGGGCTCCTGAAAGAGTTGATGTTCCGTGGGGTTCGTACCAGGTCCGTCGCGGTCACGCCTGTTTCCGCCGCCGTGCCTGCGCCGTGAGTTCGTGGGCTCCGTAGCTGTTGTCGTCCGGGTTTCTTCGATGCCGCGGACCAGGATCGAATACGGCGGCTGCTCGGTGACGAACCGTTCCAGGTTCCGTTCCCGGGATGCCCATTGGGCTTCCACGATCTGGGATCCGGAGTAGGACGAGGAACCGATGTAGCGGACCTTGCCTTGGCGGACGAGGTCGGTGAGGGCGCCGAGGGTCTCCTCGACGTCGGTGTCGGGGCTGGGCCGGTGCACCTGGTAGAGGTCGATGTAGTCGGTGTTGAGGCGGCGGAGGGAGTTCTCGACTTCGCGGATGATCCAGCGGCGGGAGCCGCCGCGCTGGTTGGGGTCCTCGCTCATGGGCATGAAGAACTTCGTGGCAAGGAACAACTCGTCACGCCGCCCGTCCAGTGCCTGCCCGACGATTTCCTCGGATACGCCGCCGGAGTAGACGTCGGCGGTGTCGATGAAGTTGATACCGGCGTCGAGGGCGCGGTGGATGATGCGGGTGGAGTCGGCGGTGTCGCTGTTGCCCCAGGGACCGAACATCATCGCGCCCAGGCATAAGGGGCTGACTTCCACGCCGGTGCGGCCGAGGGGACGGTATTCCATGGTGTTCCTTCTCTCTGTCTTAGGTCTTGGGGTTTTAGGCTTCAGGGATGACCATGGCGAAGCGCTCCGGCCGGGCTTGGTCCGGGTCCGGACCGTTGCGGTTGCCGGTGTCGAGCGCGTCGATGGCGGCTAGTTCAGCGGCACCGAGTTCGAAATCGAAGACGTCGAAGTTCTCGGCGATGCGTGCCGGGTTCGTCGATTTCGGGATGGCCGAGCGGCCCTGCTGCAGGTGCCAGCGGAGCATGACCTGGGCTGGGCTCTTGCTATGGGTCCGTGCGATGGCGGTGATGGTCTGGTCTTCCATGACGTTCCGGCGGTCCTCGCCGCCCCACCCGGGGTAGAAAGTGATCCCTCCGATCGGTGACCAGGCCTGGGTGAGGATCCCGTGCCCGGCGTCGGTGGCCTGGACGTCCGGCTGGGTGAAGTAGGGGTGCAGTTCGATCTGGTTCACGGCCGGCACGATGTTGGTCGAGGCCAGCAGCCGCTCGAGGTGGTGGGGCATGAAGTTGCTGACGCCGATCGCCCGCACGCGCCCGTCGGCGAGCAGGGTTTCCAGCGCCTTGTATGCGGCAATGGTTTTCTCGAAGCGGTCGGGTGCGGGCTGGTGCAGGATGAGCAGGTCAAGGTAGTCGACGCGGAGCTTGCCCGTCGCCTTGTCCCAGGCGTGCAGGGTGTGGTCGTAGCCGTAGTCGCTGACCCAGACCTTGGTCTCGATGAACACCTCGGAACGGTCCAGGCTCGAGCTGCGGATGCCGTCGCCGACTTCCCGCTCGTTGCCGTACGCGGCGGCGGTGTCGATGTGCCGATAGCCGGTCGTCAGCGCGGCCTCGACGGCCGCCGTCGTCTGCTCCGGGGCACTTTGGAAGACGCCCAGGCCAAGGGCGGGCATTGTGACGCCGTTATTGAGAGTAAGTTCCATGTCCATGCCTTTCACGGTATTCAGATGTTCGGGGTTCTGGGAGGGCACGTCAGTACCCCCTTGACGTGGAAGCGTTGCTGGTTCAGCGGACTTCTTGGACATGCGGCGCAGGTTCAGGTTTCATGCGTCAACGCAACCGTGATTCCTTAGGGGCCGGGAGTCAGGGGCTTTCCGGGTAACGCCAGTGCCTCCCTCGTCCCATCGACCGCGCGTAGCGTGGATGCCATGACACACAGCGACGACGTGCGGAAGTTCCTGACCTCCCGCCGAGCTAGGATCACCCCCGATGAGGCCGGGCTGCCGGTCTACGGCGGCAACCGGCGGGTTAGCGGGCTGCGCCGCGAGGAAGTCGCGATGCTCGCCGGGATGAGCATCGACTACTACATACGCCTGGAGCGGGGAAACCTCTCCGGCGCCTCGGACAGCGTCCTTGAAGCACTCGGGCGGGCATTGAAGCTCGACGACGCCGAGACGGCCCACCTGTTTGACCTGGCCCGCGCCGCCACCGCCTCCCCCCGAGTGCGGCGCAAGCGCAGCCCCCAAACGGTGCGGCCGAGCGTGCAACGCGTCATCGATGCGATCGCGGCCGCACCGGCCTGGGTCCGCAACGACCGAGGGGACGTCCTCGCCGCCAACGAACTGGGCCGCGCACTTTATCTGGACATGATGGCAGAGGGCCCCACTCCACCGAACAGCGCACGGTTTACCTTCCTGAACCCCAAAGCGCGGGAATTTTTCGCCGATTGGGAACGCAGCGCGGACGATATCGTCGCTGTTCTGAGGTCCACAGCCGGGAAAAACCCCTACGACAAGGACCTCACGGACCTGATCGGCGAACTCTCAACCCGAAGCGAGGAGTTCCGCAGCCGGTGGGCCAGGCACGACGTGAAGTACCACCGCACCGGCCGCAAACGGCTCCACCACCCGATCGTCGGGGACCTGGATCTTAGCTTCGAAGCGCTCGAGCTCCCGGCTGATTCGGGGCTGCGGATCAACGTGTACACCGCCGAGCCCGGGACCCCCTCCGAGGACGCCCTGAAAGTACTCGCCAGCTGGGCCGCCACCCAACTCGAAATCACAGCGGCCGCAGTCAAGGAGAAAAAATGAACAACCGTCCCTCCACTGTCCTGATCGTCGGCGCCATAGGCAGCATCGGCCGCCATGCCGTGGCAGAGGCGTTAAGCCAGGGTTAGCCCGTGCGCTCGTGCGCGACCAGGCTCGCGACGCCCGCCTCCTTCCGAGGGAGTCGAGGGGCCCATTTGTCCCCTGACGTGCGGACAAGAATTCCAAAACGGTCGACCCGAGCGCGGCATTGTTGCCGAAGTGATTCAAGAGCACCTCGACCTCTTAATCCGCCCGTCTACTGGAATCGCTCGGACTGACCAAACGATGTTGGACCTCGTCGGGTAGTTGACATGAAAAACCGTTTTAGCTAATGTGACTTGCACAACAAAGTGAAAAAACGTTTTGCAAAGGGGCAGGGCCGTGGGAAGAGTGGGCATCCGCGACGTAGCGAAAGCCGCACAGGTTTCAGTAACGACTGTGTCGCACGCTCTCAATGACCGGCGAGGCTCTCGCATCAGCGCCGCGACAAAGGAACACGTTCGCGCGGTCGCCGAAGACCTTGGGTACGCGCCGAACCGGCTGGCGAGCGGGCTGCGGAACAACCGCTCCTACTTGATCGGGTTGGTCAGTGACGAGATTGCGACGACTCCTTTTGCAGGCGACATGATTCTGGGGGCCCAGGATGCCGCCTATGAGCGGGGGTGCCTGCTCATGATGCTTGACGCCGGTGGCGACGGCGAGCTGGAAAAGCGCCAGGTCAGCACGCTGCTCCAACATCAGGTTGATGGCATCGTCTACGCGAGGATGTACCACCAGCGGATCGGGCTCCCGGTTGAACTGGCCGGCGTGCCGACCGTCCTCCTCGACGCCGTTTCAGCGGACGAGAAGGTGTCCTCGGTGATTCCGGATGAAGTGGAAGCCGCGCGACTCGCCGTACGTTCCCTGGTTGCCGCCGGGCACCGGCACATCGGGTTCATCAACAATCTCGATGACATTCCTGCCACCCACGGCCGCCTCCTGGGCTACCAAGAGGCTTTGAAAGAGAGCGGGATCGAATTTGATCCGGCACTGGTTGTCGCTGGAGTGCCCGAGACCAACGGGGGCAGGGCGGCCGCAATGGACGTCCTGTCCGGGCCTTCGAGGCCCACGGCCTTGTTTTGCTTCAATGACCAGATGGCCATGGGCGCATACCAAGCCGCAGGTTCCCTGGGCCTGGAGATCCCTCGGGATCTATCAGTCATTGGAATTGACAATCTCGAATTAATCGCTGCAGCCCTGTGGCCTGGCCTAACAACCATGGCACTGCCTCACTATGACATGGGGCGCTGGGCCGTGAAACAGCTCCTGAACGAGATCGAAAAGCCGGACGACGTCGAACCTGTCCAGATGATGTTCGACTGCCCGCTGGTCCAGCGCGGGTCAGTCGCACCGCCACTGCAGATCTGAAGCAGCGGCACACGCAAGTAACCTCCCTCCGCACGAAAAGGGGAGCATGGCCGCTGCAACGGCCACGCTCCCTGGGCGGAACCAAACCATCAACGCACGAATCCAACAGAAAGATTCACGGGTAATGAACACTCATTTCAAGCGGTTCCTGACCGCAAGTCTAACCGCGGCCGCCCTTGTTGGCAGCATGGCAGCCTGCGGCACAGGCGGTGGAAACTCAAAGGACGGGGCCAATGGCGAACTCACTCTCTGGACCCACAACGCCGGAAACCCGGACGAACTGGCATCCATCCAGTCGGTTGTAGACGCCTACAACCAGAGCCAGAGCAAGGTGAAGGTCAAGGTTCAGGCTTTCCCGCAGGACTCCTACAACGACTCTGTCGTCGCTGCTGCCTCCGCGAACAAACTGCCCTGCATCGTCGACATTGACGGACCGAACGTCCCCAACTGGGCATGGTCGAAATACCTTACCCCACTGAAACTCTCGGCAGATCTGTCCCAGAATTTGCCCAGCACCTTGGGTAAATGGAACGGCCAGACGTACTCGTTCGGATACTACGACGTCGCTTTGGCCATGCTGGCCCGCGCATCGGACCTGAAAGCTGCCGGCATCCGTGTGGCTACCGTGGACAAGCCTTGGACCAAAGACGAATTTGAATCCGCCCTGGCTGCGCTGAAGAGGCTGGGCAAATGGGACAACCCGCTGGACCTCGGGACGTCAGGCACAGGTGAATGGCTCCCCTATGCCTACTCACCTTTCCTGCAGTCCTTCGGCGGGGACCTGATCAACCGTAAGGACTTCCAGAGCGCAGACGGCGCGCTTAACGGTGACAAGGCAGTCGAGTGGGCAAACTGGTTCCATGGCCTCATCGCCAAGGGCTACGCCGCGCAGAAGAGCGGCAAGGATTCCACGGCAGATTTCCTGAACAACAAGAGCGCTATCGTCTACACAGGCAGCTGGGCCGCCGATAAGGCCCGTACGGCGCTGGGCGACGACCTGGTCGTCATGCCCTCAGTCGACCTGGGCAACGGACCGAAGATCGGCGGCGGATCCTGGCAGTGGGGTGTGACCACAGGCTGCAAGAACCCGGACGCAGCGATGGACTACCTCTCCTTCTCCCTCAAGCCGGAGAACATCGCCAAGGTTGCCAAGGCCACCGGCACGATTCCCGCTACCGATGCCGCCGCGGCCCTGGTACCAGGTTACGAGCCGACGGGCAAGAACCGAGTCTTCCTTGACTTCTCCAAGAAGTCTGCGGTGCTACGACCCGAAACGCCTGCCTATCCGTTCATTGCTACCGAGTTCGGCAAGGCCGCCCAAGACATCATTTCCGGTGCCGACCCGAAGCAGGTCCTTGACAAAGCCGTCAAGAACATCGATTCAAATATCAAGTCCAACAACGGCTACAAGAGCTAGCCAGCCTCCGGGGTGCCGCGTTGCTAGCTAGCAGCGCGGCACCCCGGACCGGACCACTCAGGACCACTCACGATGAACTCCTCTTCAGCTCCGGCAGCCTTGCCGGCAACCACCCCTGCCGTCCCTTCAAAGCCCTCGGCCCAGAAGCCACGCCAGCTCAGAAAATACCATCGGCGCGAACAACGCGCCGGATGGGCCATGCTCGGCCCGGCGCTGCTCCTGTTGCTACTTTTCGTCTTCGTACCAGCAATGCTCGCCTTTGGCCTGGCCTTCACCAATGCACGTCTGATTTCACCGAACCCGCCGACATTCGCCGGATTGGATAACTTCGTCCGCCTCTTCGCAGATGAAGGGTTCTACCGGTCCCTCCTGAACGTGGCGTACTTCGCAGTCATCGTGGTGCCGCTGCAGGCCGGTGTTGCGCTGATCATGGCACTGCTGGTCAATGCAAAGGTCCGCGGAGTCAACTTCTTCCGCACCGTGTATTTCCTACCCGTAGTCACCTCCATGGTGGTCGTATCGCTCTTGTGGCTGTTCATCTACCGTCAGGACGGCCTGCTCAACGAAATCATCACCAAGCTGACCTTCGGAGCAGTTCATGGCCCGGACTGGTTGAACAACACCGCCACGGCAATGCCGGCCATCATCCTGATGTCGGTGTGGCAGGGCGCAGGGTTCCACATGATCATCTGGCTTTCAGGGCTCCAGACCATTTCAGCCGAGCTCTACGAAGCCGCCGACATTGACGGCGTTGGCCGGTGGCAGCGGTTCCGGTACATCACCTGGCCAGGCCTGTCTTCCACCCGGAGCCTGATCCTGATCACCATCACGATCCAGGCGCTCAGCCTGTTCACACAAATCAACGTGATGACTCAAGGCGGGCCGCTGGATTCGACGACGACGATCGTCTACCAGGCTGTCCGTGCCGGATTCAAACAGCAGGAAACCTCCTACGCCTCCGCGATTTCCCTAGTTTTCTTCGCGCTCGTCCTCATCATCTCCGGAGTACAGCGCTACCTCACCCGAGAGAAGTCCTAACATGGCCACCACTCTAGAGCGCACCAGCCGGCGGGCCGGGGCCCGTTCAACTTCACCGAACCCCCGGCGGCTGCGCGGCATCGGCGGCTGGATTGGCCGGATCCTCCTAGGCATCGTCTTTGCCTTCCCTTTGCTGTTCATGTTCGTATCTTCGCTGAAGCCGGACCAGCAGATTTTCGGGGATCTATCCTCGATTGCCGCCTTCCTGCCGGTGGGCAATCTCTCGTTTGACAACTACGGGGCAGTGTTTGACCGGGTGCCCGCCGCCAGGTTCCTGATCAACTCCATCGGCATCTCCGCCGTGACCGTCATTCTGGGGGTCTTGATCAACAGCCTCGCGGCATTCGCCCTGTCGCGCATGAGGGTCCGAGGCAAAGGAATCATCCTGACGCTCATCATCGCCACACTCATCGTGCCGTTCGAAACACTGGCGCTTCCCCTGGTCTGGTGGGTCAACCAGCTGCCCACGCTCGAGCTCGACGGCTTCAACCTGTCACTGACCACCGGATGGCTGGACACCTACCAGGTGCAGATCATCCCGTTCGTGGCCAACGCGTTCTCCATCTACCTCTTCCACCAGTACTTCGACTCGATTCCCAAGGAACTAGACGAGGCAGCCCGCGTGGACGGGGCCAGCTGGTTCAAGATCTACCGCAAGATTGTCATGCCGCTCTCCGGGCCGGCCATCGCCACGGTCTCCATCTTGACTTTCCTCCCGGCGTGGAACTCCTACCTGTGGCCCCTCATGGTCGTCCAAAGCGAAGAACTGCGCCCCGTCATGATCGGCGTCCAGTACTTCTTCCAGCTCAACGTCTCCTGGGGCCAGGTCATGGCCTACTCGTCAATGATCACCCTGCCGGTAGTCGCCTTGTTCATCGCGTTCCAGCGCTCTTTCGTAAACAGCATCGCCTCAAGCGGCGTCAAAGGCTAAGCAAGAAATCCTCAAGGCGAGGAGCGCTGCTCCTGCCAGTCTCAAGGGTCTCAACGGGCCCCTGAGACTGGCAGTTGCGCCCGGTCACCTCCGCTGCGCCTTGAAATTCTCAGCACCCAGGCCAGCCAGCCTCCCGCCGTCGGCACCCCGAAGACAAGTCGGCATCCCGAACACAATACAGAAGCGAGATTCAAACCCCATGACCGCCGTGACCGCCACGACCCCCGATGCTTTCCGGCCTGCGCTGCACTACGCCGCCCGCAGCACCTGGCTGAACGACCCCAACGGCCTAATTTTCCATGAGGGCCTTTACCACCTCTACTACCAGAACAACCCCGAAGACAACGTGTGGGGAAACATGTCTTGGGGCCACGCCACATCGGCGGACCTTGTGACATGGACGGAGCAACCGGTAGCGATTCCTTGCGACGAGCAGGAAGACATCTATTCCGGCAGCATCGTGTTCGACCGGTACAACACCAGCGGATTCGGCACTGAGTCAAGGCCCGCTCTCGTGGCCATCTACACCAGCGCCTTCAAACCTGCGTCGGAGCACAATGGCGTACAGGCCCAGTCCCTCGCATACAGCCAGGACGGCGGCTACACCTGGACCAAATACGCCGGCAACCCGGTGTTGAACCGCGGTTCCGCCGAATTCCGCGACCCGAAGGTCTTTCGCTACGAATCGGGGACCACAAGCTACTGGGTGATGGTTGCTGTTGAAGCACTGGACTTCAAAGTCGTCTTCTACAGTTCCCCCGACCTCAAAAACTGGGAGTTTCTGAGCAGCTTCGGCCCGGCGAATGCTACCGGCGGCGTATGGGAATGCCCCGATCTCTTTCCACTGCTGGTTGATGGTGATCCGGACAACGTGAAATGGGTCCTGACAGTAAACCTCAATCCCGGCGGACCCAACAGCGGTTCCGCCGGGCAGTACTTCGTGGGAGATTTCGACGGCGTGACGTTCACCTCCTCTTCGACGGTCACCGAAGGCGCGCACGACCCGGCCAGACTAGGGGAGTACCAATGGCTCGATTGGGGGCGCGACTACTACGCGGCGGTCTCATTCAGCGACGTTCCCGACGGGCGCCGGCTCATGATTGCGTGGATGAACAACTGGGAGTACGCCAACGAGATTCCCACCTCACCGTGGCGCAGCCCCATGTCCCTCGTCCGCGAAGTGTCCCTGCAGGGCGTGGACGGAGCGCCTCGACTCGTGCAGCACGTTGCACGGGAGCTGACGTCGCTCGGTTCCGGAGATCCCACGTTCACGGTCGGTGCCTGTGAAATAGCCGAAGGCGAACACATCATGGACGGTGCCGCCGGGAGCGTCCAGCGGATCGAGGCAAACCTCGCGCCTGGAACAGCCGAAGAGTTCGGGGTCATCGTCCGCGGAAACGGAACTCGGGGGACCCGTATCGGGATTCGGCCCGCTGAAGGCCGCATCGTTGTCGACCGCCGGGAATCCGGTCAAACAGACTTCCACGAATCGTTCGCTTCGATCGACTCGGCCCCCGTCCAGCCAAGCGGCAATTCTTATGATGTCACCATCTACGTGGACCGTTGCTCCGTCGAGGTTTTCGCCCAGGGAGGCCGGGTCACCCTGTCCGAGCTGATCTTCCCGACCTGCACCAGCACCGACTTTTCCGTCTACGCATCAGGCGGCACGGCAACGATTAACAGCCTCAAGATCACTCACTTGGCATGACCGCAGAACGCGAAGAGAGACCTGTAAATGCAAAACCCAGACGCCATATTCCCGGACCGGAAGTTCCTCGACGTCGTTGTTGTCGGTGAGGCCCTCATCGACGTCGTCATCTCGCCCGAGGGCATTCGCGAGCACCCCGGAGGGTCGCCGGCAAACGTGGCCTACGGGCTGGGCCGGCTGGGAGTCCCCACCGGGCTGTTGACCGCGCTCGGCGACGACGAACGCGGTGCTGCCATCGAAGCGCACCTGAGCGGCGCCGGTGTAACGCTTTTGCCGGGCTCATACTCCCTGGACAGAACCGCCGTCGCAACGGCCAATGTGGCACCGGATGGCTCCGCGACCTACGAGTTCGATGTCGACTGGGACTTGGATCCGGTCGCTCCCGCCGACCTCCCCAAGGTGCTCCACACCGGTTCGATCGCCACCTTTCTCACACCCGGTGCCGACGCCGTCAAGAAGCTCCTGCAGCAGTCCCACCGCGGATGTATGGTCACCTACGATCCCAACATCAGGCCGTCTCTGCTCGGCAGCCACACCGAGGCGAAGGCGATTTTCGAAGACCTGGCTCAGCTGACCGACGTCGTCAAACTCAGCGATGAAGACGCGAAGTGGCTCTACCCACGAATGAGCCTGGACGACACAGCCTCACACATCCTGGGTCTCGGCACGGACTTGGCGGTCATCACCAAAGGTTCCGAGGGTTCGCTGCTCACCACGCCCACGACGCAGCTGGCCATCCCCGCGGTGAAATCCGAGGTGGCTGACACGATCGGGGCTGGTGATTCGTACATGGCAGCCCTGATCTTTGGACTCCTCAGCAGCGGAACCGGGAGCTTCACCCCGGCGGCACTGGAACGCCTGGGGAAGACCGCATCCATGGCGGCCGCGATCACCGTGGGGCGTGCAGGCGCTAATCCCCCCACCGAGGCGGAGCTGCGCGACGCTCTGGAGCAGGGGGGAATGCCCTCTGATAGTGAGGGAACCTGGCGTTGGCGACGAGGTCGGGATGCGCGACGACCTCCAGTCCGTCCACGGGCCAAGCGATGCCAGCCATGCGTCGAACCACGACGTCCTGGGTGCCGAGGACTCTGCCCGCGCTGCGCAGATGTCCACTGACTGACCATTGATCACGGCCTGCCGCGGGGCTGCTTAGCCTCGGTCCTTGTTCCCTTTGCCGCCTTGTTGGCCTGAATCGGAGCGTGGCCGCTGGAGCGTGAAGGATTCGAAGGATGCGAGCTGTCCCTGGGGACCGGTGACGTTGTAGTACGAGACCTCCATCTTCGTCGGTCCTCCGGGCTCGGTGCCGGGGTCGACGCTGAAGGCCGCGAAACCATAGGAGTTCGCGGCATCCCGTTGAGCCGACCAAGGTGCGTCTTCCTGGACGTAGACCGGTGGCCCCTTATGCGTTGTGGGGTCGGGTGCGCCAACGTTCGTGATGACGCGGCATGAAGGAGGGTTGTAGAACAACTGATTCGACGGCACGGACGTTCCGCCCCCGCCCAAGACCATGTGCACCGTCCCTTTGGTGGTATCGATGACGTCGGTGCGGGTGTCTGCCGGAATCGGGGTCAGCGTTGCGTTGGCTTGTTGACCGCGGATCGGGTGGGAGCGTTCGTAGTGGTGCTCGTGCCCGCAAACAACCAGGTCCACGCCGTACTTGTCGAACAGCGGCACCCATTCCTGCCGGACGCCCAGGTCGGCACCGTTGAAGGATCCTGCCGTGCTGATGACAACCTGGTGCATGCAGACGACCACCCAGTCGATGTTCCTATCCGACCTTGCCGCGCTGAGTTCATTTTCGAGCCAGGCTTTCTGGGCGCCCTTCGAGTAGCCCCTGACGTAGCTGTTGCCGCCGTCTTGGTAGCAGACGTCGTCGTTGGCGAGGCTGATGACCCGGACTGAACCCGCGGTGAAGGAGTACCAGAGACCGCGGGTGAGGTCGGTCTGCCCCGGCTGGGGCGGAACGGAGAAGTACGTCTGGTAGGCGGCATATCCGATCGGACCGTTGCCCAGTTCGTTCTCGTGGTTTCCCGCCGCTGGCATCCATGGGCGGTGACGGGCGCTGCGTGAGTTGTTGTCCCAGAAGTCAGTCCAGGTCCGCACCCGGTTCTCCGAGATATTGGCGTAGCAAAGATCGCCATTGAACAGGTGGAAAAGCGGCTGCACGCGTTCGACGCCGGCCGGCATGTCACCGGCAGCAGGGGAACCGAGGTTGTCGTTGACCCACTGCGGGCTACCCGAAGTGGAGCCAGACTTCTTTCCGAGCGTGGGGGTGCCTTGGTCACCGAAGCTGGTGAAGGTGAATTTTCCGCGCCCGCGCGGCCCCGTACGGAAAGAGCCAAACTCTGGCTGCGCGCCGTCGTGGATGGCTGCGTAGACGTAGTCATGGGATGGAACGAGCTCGCTGAGTTTCGCGTGGTACGCGTACACCTTCTGGCCGGATTTGGCGTCGACGTAGCTGGTTTCTACCGCGTCCTGGCTCCGTCCATAGCTTCCGTCGATTTCGCCGAGCATCGCCCGCGCATGCTTGACGGGCTGCAAGGTGTGCCACGACACCACGACTTCGCTGGATGCATCGTTACCGAACTGCAGATGCAGGCCGTTCACAACCGGGGTGGTCAGCGGGTCGCCGACGGCGGAGGGCAGGGTCG
Organism: Arthrobacter sp. AZCC_0090; assembly: GCF_014207375.1. Lineage (GTDB taxonomy): Bacteria > Actinomycetota > Actinomycetes > Actinomycetales > Micrococcaceae > Arthrobacter. The sequence continues at coordinate 69,458 of NZ_JACHEE010000001.1, forward strand.
TCTTGTTGCCACCAGCTGATGCCGGGGTTGCGCCCGCCAAAACGGCGGCGGCACTGGCGGCTCCGGCAGCCGTGAAGAAGCCGCGGCGCGAGAATCCGGTACTAAAGATTTCCTTGTCATCAGTCATGGAGACAGCTTGGTGCGGCGTCGAGGCGAAACAGTGAAAACCGTCCAAGCGGCGAGCCACTGACAAATTAATTCTTGGTGACCTTCTCTGCCAATCTGCTGCCCTCGGCAAGCAAAAGCGGAAGAACCGCGGCCGATGGGTCACCGCAGGCCCTTGGACCGCTGATCGCTCCAGGGATAGCATTGCCGGCACGGACGTCGATCAAATCGAGGAGACGGAGATGGGCGAGGCACGGTCAGAGGCGTCGTCAGGGGACCTGATGGTCGATCTGATCATTTCGTTGGACGGGTATGCCTCCGCCGAGGGATGGCCCGGCTGGTGGGGGCTCGAAGGGCCGGAATACCTGGCTTGGCTTGCGCAGGAGGGGGAAAAGGACTACACCGTCCTTCTCGGTGCGAATACATATCGGCTGATGTCCAGCATGTCAGAGGCGGCCGCGGCCGAGAGCTCGGGATTCTCCGAGGATGAGGGAGCCAGCCTGACCGGGCTTGCCGCCGTGCCTAAGGTGGTCTTCTCCTCCACGTTGCAGCCACCCCTGAGTTGGCCGAACTCGGAGCTGGTCACCGGGGACGTGCTCAAGGCGGTGGCCGAGATGAAACGGACCGCGACCGGACCCTTGCGCACTCTCGGCAGCCTCAGCCTCTGCCGCTCGCTTCTGGCCGCTGGTCTCGTGGACAGGTTCCGGGTGGTCGTCTTTCCGGTGATCACCGGCCGCACCGGGCGGGAGCGGATCTACGACGGCTATCCGGACGTCTCGCTCGAGATGGTGGACAGCAGGACCTTCGACGGGCGGCTCCAGTTGCTCGAGTATGTCCCGACCGTGCTCAGCGATCCGCCGGGTAGCGCTCCGACCTGAGCCAATCCGACTTCGGTGGGCGAGCAACACTTCAGCGCCCGCCCCGTCCAATCGCGACATGCCTCGAGGACGACGGCGGCAATCGCGCGCCGCTGTTGTTGGAAATCGCTGACTCAGTCCTGCTCGTCGAATAGGCGAGTCAAGCAATCGGCATAGTTGGTCAGTATGGCCGCGAAAGTGAGCAGGTGGAGGCCGCCGTAGATGGCCGCCTCCGCCCTTTCCCTGTCTGCTTCGCCGGCGTGGCAGAGGAGTGGTTCGCAACTGGTTCCGTTCGCGGTGAGCGTTGCGATTCCCCAAGGGTGACGGGGGTCGGTGACTGCGATGCCTGCTGCGTCGAGTGTGTCGCGGAGGACGTATCTTGTGACTGTCCTCCACGACTGGAGGAAAGATGGCCGCAGTTCTTCAACGAGTTCCTCGTCTTTGCTGTCGTAAGCGCGCCCCAGATTCGTGGAGAGCTCGTCCCACTCCTGGGCGTCGCGGACCATGAGATGTCCGGCGCGTAGGCGGGCAATTGTTTCGTTCAACGTCATGGTCAGTCCCCAAACTTCCTATTGTTTCTGGTCCCCGCCGATGAGGCAGGCCATCATGTGAGAGAACGGACAGAACCCCCGCATGATTCCCACGTGCAATTGGCTGCCCAGAGGCGTCCAGGCTTCACCTGGTTCGATCGAGGGCTGGACTTACAGTCCGTCTGGCTTCATCTGGGAACGGGTGTCTGACTGTCCTAGGACCAGGAGGGCCACGCGCCAGAGCCGGTCTCTGTCCTAAGGTCGAATCGACACCGCCGGCACGGATCGGGCTTGCCAAAAGAGGTTTGACCGAGGGGTGGGCTTGACCGAGGCGCCCGGTGGGAATCGCCGAGCTATTGAGGAGTACCGATGAGAATTGCAGTGACGGGTGGAAGCGGAAAGCTTGGCCGGCACGTGGTGCGCCGGCTCAGGGAGGACGGGCACCAGGTATTGAACCTGGACCGTGCGGGGGAGAGGAACCCCGGCCTGGCGATCGTGGATTTGCGTGACTACGGTCAAGTGTTGGACGTGTTTTTGGGGCTGGATGACAGGCACAGCGGCTTCGATGCCGTGGTGCATCTGGGTGCCATTCCGGCACCCGGCATCGTCCCGGATTCCGCGACGTTTGAGAACAACATGCTCGCTACGTACAACGTGTTTCAGGCGGCCCGCCGGGCCGGCGTCAAGAAGATTGTCTACGCCTCAAGTGAGACGGTGCTGGGCCTGCCGTTCGACGTCGACCCTCCCTATATTCCGGTGGACGAGGAATACCCGGCCCGGCCGGAAAGCACGTATTCGCTGGTGAAGCATCTGGAGGAACAGATGGCCATCGAGTTGACGCGCTGGGACCCCGAGCTGAGCATTATCGGGCTGCGGTTCTCCAATGTCATGGATGTGGAAGATTATGAACGGTTTCCGTCCTTCGACGCGGACCCGATGCTGCGTAAATGGAACCTGTGGGGGTACATCGACGGCCGCGACGGTGCCCAGGCCGTGGCGCGGGCCCTTGAGAACGGCAAACCGGGATTCGAGGCGTTCATCATCGCCAACGCGGACACGGTCATGAGCCGGTCCAGCGCCAGCCTGGCCGCGGAGGTGTTCCCCGACGTGAAGGTGATCAAGGAACTGGGCGGGCACGAGACCATGCTCTCCATCGATAAGGCCACGCGGCTACTCGGGTTCGAGCCCGAACATACCTGGCGCGCCTACCATCCGAACCGCACTACCCCGATTGAGGATTGAGGATCATCATGCAGTACCGTACTTTGGGCAACAGCGGCGCCGTGGTTTCGAACTACGCGCTGGGAACCATGACGTTCGGGGCTGAGGCCACCGAAGAAACGTCCCGCGCCATCTTGGACAGCTACGTTGCAGCCGGTGGCAACTTCATTGACACCGCCGATGTTTACAGCGCCGGTGTATCGGAGGAGATCATCGGTCGGTGGCTGGCCGAACGGCCCGATGCGCGGGACCGCGTGGTGCTGGCCACCAAGGGTCGCTTCCCCATGGGGACGGCGCCGAACGACGTCGGCACTTCCCGACGCCACCTCACGCGGGCGTTGGACGATTCGCTGCGCCGTTTGGGCGTGGAGCAAATCGACCTGTACCAAATGCACGCGTGGGACCCCATTACGCCTTTGGAGGAGACGCTTCGTTTCCTGCACGAATCCGTCAGCAGCGGCAAGATCGCCTACTACGGTTTTTCCAACTTCCTGGGGTGGCAATTGACCAAGGCCGTCCACGTGGCTAAGGCCTTTGGCTGGAGCGCACCGGTGACCCTGCAGCCGCAATACAGCCTGTTGGTCCGTGAGATCGAATCGGAGATTGTTCCGGCTTCGCTGGATGCGGGCATCGGGCTGCTGCCGTGGTCGCCGTTGGGTGGCGGATGGCTCTCCGGTAAGTACAAGCGCGACGAGCCGCCCGTCGGTTCCACCCGCCTGGGTGAAAACCCGAAGCGCGGCATGGAGGCATGGCAGGCCCGCAACGATGACCCCCGCACCTGGGAGGTCATCGGAACAGTGGAAAAGATCGCAGCGGATCATGGCGTCAGCGCCTCCCAGGTGGCGCTGGCATGGTTGGCGGACCGGCCTGCCGTGACGTCCGTGATCCTCGGTGCCCGCACCACCGAGCAACTGGCGGACAACCTTGCCGCGGCAGACCTGGAACTCAGCCCCGAGGAAACCCTGCGGCTCACCGAGGCCAGCCAACCGCGCGTGGGCGTCTATCCATACGGTCCAATGGCCCACGAACAGCGCAGCCGGAAGATCGAAGGCGGCCGGTAACGCCGGGTGCCGGGCCTCAGCCGCGCTTAGCGTCTGAGGCCCAGCGAGCTGGCAGACACTTCTCCGTGTGGTCGGCGTTGTCGACGGGACGCGCTACTCGACGGACGGCCGCTTTCGTTGCCGTTTCGTCGCCGCCCGCTGTTCCTTCGCGGCGAGGCGTCGACGGTTCGAGGACCGGGTGGGTTTGGTCGCCCGGCGCGCGGCAGCTTCGGGAGCAAGACCCTCCGCCACGAGGTTCGAGAGCTTGGCGAGGGCGATCTCGCGATTGCGCAGTTGGGAACGCCGCTCGGAGGCAGTCACCGTGATCACCCCGGCGATGAGACGCCGTCCAAGACGGGTGACCAACATCGACCGTTGGTTGTCAGAAAGCGCCGCGGAGTCGGCGACATCCCACGAGAGTTCGACGCGGCTGTCCGAGGTGTTGACATGTTGACCGCCTGGGCCGGAGGAACGCGAGAACCGCCAGGCGAGTTCCGAGTCGGGAATCGTGAGCGCGGGCGACACCTCAAGATCCATCCAACTAGCGTTGCACGATACGGGAGGGAGGAACAGTCGTAGCGATTGGATAGTTAGTGCGGGGCGGCGTGCCTGGCCCGCGGGGCCGGTTCAACGGAGTCCACGGCATAGGGTTTGGTCGCCGAACGCTGCATTGGTAGACGCAGGCGCGCCTGATAAGCGCCGTTCCGGAATGTGGCGCGGGGGTCCATCTGGAGAACCAGGAGCGGTTCGTCGCGGGATGCGTCCATCCGTATCAGCATGCCGTGCCGCCGGCCGTCAACGAGCAGCGGGGTCGCGGGCTCGACTGCCGTCTGCTTGAGGAGTTCCCGATATTTCGGCCCTGCCGCCAAGAAGAGGATTCCGTGGGCGACCCCAACGACTCGCAGCGGGATTACCGCGTCGGGCTGCAGGGTGGGTGCCGGGTGTAATTCGTCTTCCTGCGCAAAGGATTCCGTTGCTGTCGTCAAGCACCGGTCGCATGCTTGGCACCTGGTGCGCGTTCCGACGTCGGCCAAAAGGGTCACAAGTAGTCCTCTAGGTGCGTAACCCCATTTGTCGGCCACAAAATGGCACCATGCAGGGTGGTACTCCCTCCCGTTCTTCATCACATAAACCTGGTCTTCGCCAAGAAGGGGGACTCCCTCCCGCCAGGCGGCTGGCTCTACGGGCTTGAGGCCGTTGGCATGTGCCCGGGCTATGTGGCTCGCCTTGAAGTACCTGCGGATCCACGGACTGAGTGGCTGTTGTGGTCTAGGAATTGCGGAGCCTTCCTGTGCGGCGGTGTGCGTTTCGCTCCCCAATAGCCCCCTACCTAGCTTGATGGCTTTTCCCGCAAGTCTCCAGTCCGACGACCGTAGCCCTTCATCAAGCGGTCGGTCGGACTGCGTCTGCGGTCTTCCCCCTTGACCTTTCCCCTAGGGGAAGGTGCAAAAGTGGGTGCGCGCAGGGTGAAAGGCCGTTCAAGAAAAGGGGGAGTCATGCTAAGAAAAGACGTTACGGACGCATCCTTCGACGCCGACGTGCTGAAGTCAGCCAAACCGGTCGTCGTCGAATTCTGGGCGGATTGGGCTGGACCTTGCACCAGGCTGTCCTCGGTGCTTGAACAACTCGGGGTGGAATATGCCAACAAAATCGAAGTTGTCAAAGTGAACGTCGATGAAAATCCCGAAACCGCGGGTGCCTTCGGAATTAGCTCTGTCCCGTCCGTGTTCCTTTTCAAGGACGGCGAACGGAGAATCTCCGTGATCGGCGCCGGGGCGAAGCAGTATTTCGAAAGGGGATTCGCTGACTACCTCCGCTAGCACGTACTTCACTCCATGAACACCTTTCCCCTACAGTGGGAGGTCAATGGGGGTAGGAAGTTGAGGTGCATGGTGCGAATCGGCGAAGCCGCCCGGGCGGCGGGCATGACGAGCAAGGCCCTGAGATTCTATGAAGAGCACGGTCTGCTGCCGGCTGCGAAGCGCACCGCGAACGGATATCGCGATTACACGAGCGAAACCATCAACAGGCTCGATTTCATTCGCCGCGGGCGCGCTGCAGGGCTGTCGCTGGCGCAGATCCGCGAAATCCTGTTCTTGCGCGACACAGGCCGCGGCCCCTGCACTCATGTACGGGACCTGCTTTCCGATCAGCTGGCGGGTCTCGACGAGCAGATCGCCGAACTGCTCGCGCTGCGCGCCACGGTCGCGGAGTACCACGCCGTCGCGGCCGCCGCGGACCCGGATGCGTGCGACGCCGGCCGTATCTGCAGCTATCTCTGAAAGGCCTGGCCCATGGCAATCCGATACGTTCGAGGCATCGCCGCCACGGCAGCAGTCGTCGGGATGCTGGGTGGTTGCGCGGCACCGGTAGCTCCGCAAGGCAACGTTTCGGCACGTCCGACGACAACCGCTGCCATCACTGCCCCCTTCGCCCTCTTAACGCACTGTGGCATCTATGAAGCGAGGGTGCAGGACACATTCTTCGTCGCCGACCAGCTGCTGGACGACGGCAACGGCAATCCCCTTGCAGGATGGGACAATCCCTACCAGTCGGGCACCATCACTGTGCAGGACGAAAAGGCGGTCTTCCATGACGACCGCGGCCACATCGTGACCTTCCATGAACGACCGGGCGCCACAAGCTACCTGAGAACGTGCTCCTGAGGCGCGACACCGACAAGGGCCGGTCAACCGGTCCTGGAGAGGAGAAAGGCCATGAACTCCACGATCCTCGTGACAGGCGGAACCGGCACGCTCGGACGGCTCGTGGCCTCTCGCCTGGTGGACGCGGGACGCGCCGTGCGTGTGGTCGGCCGTCACGCTCCTCCGCCGGAGCAGGGGGTCGAGTTCGCGACGTGTGACCTTGACACGGGCGACGGAGTCGAGGCCGCTTTGGAAGGCGTCCGCACGGTGGTGCATTGCGCGGGCGCGCAGAAGGGCGACGGCGAGAAGGCCCGCCGCCTCGTCGCCGCGGCATCCCGCTCGGGTGTCACGCACCTCGTGTTCATCTCCGTCGTGGGGGCGGACACGATCCCGGTGGTGAGCGGCTTCGACCGTGCGGCTTTCGGCTACTTCGCGTCCAAGCGGGACGCGGAACTGGTCGTGGCCGGCTCCGGGATCCCGTTCAGCACCCTCCGGGCAACCCAATTTTTTGAATTGACGCTGCTGACTGCGCGGACCATGGCCAAGCTCCCGGTCATTCCAGTGCCAAGGGGCTTCCGGTTCCAACCCGTCGACGCCGGCGAGGTCGCGGACCGGCTCGTCGAGCTCGCTCTGGGCGATCCCGCGGGCCCCGTGCCCGATCTCGCGGGGCCCGTCTCCTACCCGCTGGATGACCTCATCCGCTCATATCTCGCCGCGGCCGGCCAGCGGCGCGTCCTCGTCCCCGTACCTATGCCCGGGAGGGCGGCAAAGGCTATCCGGGAGGGCGCCAACCTGTCCGAGGACCGGGCCGTCGGACGGAGGACCTGGGAGGAGTTCCTCAGCGAGCGCGTGCCCGGTGAGGCGCGAGCGTAATGTCCGTTCACGGGCGAACAGGGCATGAACGGCCCGGATCCACGTTCTACGCGTTAGCGCTCGGAAGCCTTCGCGGCCTTGATGGCGGCTTTGGCGGCCTGCTTGCTGGCACGCACTTTTCTTAGCGACTCCGGGTCCACGATGTCGGCGACGGAAAGGAATGCGCTCTCCTTGCCGTAGGGGTCGGCAGCCTCACGCCAGCCTTGTGCTTGGAGTCCGCACTGCTTGCCGAGTAGGGCCAGGAAGATCTTTGCCTTCTGCTCTCCGAAACCGGGCAAGCCCTTCAACCTGCGGAGCACTTCCTGGCCGTCGGGGTCGTCTTTGGTCCAGATGGCAGTTGCGTCCCCATTCCAATCACGCTGTACCATGGCCGCGAGGTCCTGGACGCGGCTGGCCATGGAGCCAGGAAAGCGGTGGACGGACGGACGCTCCTTGAAGATCTCAACGAAGCCTGCGGGATCATATTCGGCGATTGCGGTAGGGGATACGGACCCGATGCGCGTCCGGATCTTTTCGGGTCCGGCAAACGCTGACTCCATGGTCACCTGTTGGTCAAGCAGCATGCCGATGAGAAGTGCGAACGCGTCATCGCTGAGTAGTTGGTCGGCGGCGGGGTCGCCAGTGATGTGCAATTCCATTCGCCCATCCTCCCACCTGCCTCTTGATCTGCCGCTGCAGCGGGGCTCTGAATTTGAAGACGAGGCACTGGGACCCTGTGGCTCCCGATACTCCTCAGGCGATCTTGCGCCGATAGGCGGCCATGGCGAGGACGTAGGCGAGAACGAGTGTGCCGACGCACCAAGCGAGAGCGATCCAGATGTTGCTGCCGACCGGGCGCTGCGCGAACAGGTCCTGGATTGTATTGACGATCGACGTGACCGGCTGGTTCTCAGCGAAGGCGCGCACGGGACCCGGCATGGTGGCCGTGGGCACGAAAGCCGAGCTGATGAACGGCAGGAAAATGAGCGGGTAGGAGAATCCTCCGGCACCGTCCACGGACTTCGCTGTTAGTCCCGCTATGATCGCGAGCCAGGTGAGTGCCAGGGTGAAGAGCGCCAGGATTCCGGCGACAGCGAGCCATGCCAGGGGGCTTGCCGAAGTGCGGAATCCCATGGCAAGGGCCACCAGCACGATGATCACCAGGGAGAGCCCGTTGGCCACCAGCGAGGTCAGAACATGTGCCCAAAGTACGGACGATCGCGCGATCGGCATGGACTGGAGCCGCTCGAAAATGCCGCTCTGCATGTCGTAAAACAAACGAACTGCGGTGTACGCGATGCCCGACGCGATCGCGATCAGCATGATTCCGGGCAGCAGGTAATTGACGTAGTCGCCCGCGTCTGTCCTGATCGCACCGCCAAACACGTAGACGAACAGCAGCATGAGGGCGATCGGAGTGATCGCGGTGGTGATGATGGTGTCCACGCTGCGGAAGATGTGGCGCATGGAGCGGCCCAGCAGGACGGCCGTGTCTCCGAAGAAGTGTTTGCTCATGACCTTTCCTTACTTGACTCGACCTTGCCGTTGTTTCCCACAAGTGCGAGGAAGATATCCTCCAAAGTCGGCTGTTTTTCGACGTACTCGACTTTCGCTGGCGGGAGCAGTTGTTTCAGTTCGGCGAGAGTGCCGTTGGCGATGATCCGCCCCTCATGAAGAATGGCGATCCGATCCGCAAGTTGCTCGGCCTCGTCCAGATACTGCGTGGTGAGCAGAACGGTGGTGCCCTGCGTGGCGAGCTGTTTGACGATCTGCCATACGTCGATGCGTGCTTCGGGATCTAGTCCCGTGGTCGGCTCATCGAGGAAGATGACCTCCGGCTGCCCGATCAGGCTCATGGCGATGTCAAGGCGACGTCGCATGCCTCCTGAATACGTCGACACCTTTCGCGTTGCCGCATCGGCGAGGTTGAAGCGTGCGAGGAGATCATCCGCCACCCCGCCTGGGTCTTTCAGATGCCGCAGCTTGGCCACCAACACCAGGTTCTCCCGACCGGAGAGGATCTCGTCGACCGCGGCGAACTGTCCGGTCAGGCTGATGGACTCCCGAACGCGGAGAGGGTCCGCTGCGACGTCGAATCCGTTCACTATGGCTGTGCCGGCGTCTGGGCTCAGCAGCGTGGACAGGATTCTCACCATCGTGGTCTTTCCTGCTCCGTTAGAGCCGAGAAGGGCGAAGATGGAGCCCGGTTCCACGTCGAAGTCCACTCCGCGAAGTACGTGCAGCTCCTTGTAGGACTTTTCCATGCCCTGCACGCTGATTGCAGGTTCGCGGGTGGTGCTTGCGTAGCTCATGAGTCCGTCTCCTTCGCGCTGTCTCCAGCAGCGGCGTCGATCGCCTTGGTCAGGCGCTCGCGCTCCTTGTTGATCCATTGGCCAACCGTGTAGTTGCGCATGAACGTCTCTGCGAACTCCACGGGGTCGTCACCGACGATTCCGCGGATCGCCGTTCCGTCCGCGACGCTCTGTTCGAAGAGATCGGCGAGGTCGCCGAGCATCGACAACAGCACATCGCCCTTCGTGATGGACCCGAAGTACATCAGGTACCTCTCCAGTGCCATCGCTGCCGCGCGATAGTCGGCGGGAAGCTGCTCCACGCGTGTCTTGTATTGCCGGTATTGCTTCTTCTGTTCGAGCGATCCGGTGAGCTGCTCGATCCACCCTGCGGCCATGTTAATTTCCTCCTTCTCGGAGCTGTTCCAGTCGCTCGGACAGGAACCTCCACGTGTTCCAGAATTCGTCCAGTTCCTTTTTGCCTTGCTCGTTGAGCGAGTACACCTTGCGCGGGGGGCCCTTTTCGGACGGACGCTTCTCGACGTCTACGAGGCCTTTCTGTTCGATCCTGACGAGCAGTGCGTACACGGTGCCCTCTGCGATATCGGAGAAGCCCTTCGCCCGGAGCAGCGTGGTGATTTCGTACCCGTACGCCGGGTTCCCGGTCAGGAGCGCAAGGACGATGCCCTCGAGTGTCCCTTTGAGCATCTCCGTCATCTGCTTGCCCATCGGACGCCTCCTCAACTACTCAGTGTTACTAGCTACTGATACATAGTATCGCTAAGTACCGGAACTGCAAGCCCCTGGACGACGTCTTCCGCCAGCTATAGTTGCGGCGTGACCGAGCTACCGTCCCGTTGCGTGAGCCGAGCAAGTAGTTCCCCGGCGTGAATGGAGGGAAAGCCTTTGATCAAGGTCCGTATGCTTGTGCCCGCAAATGTGCGCCATCGTTCAGGTGGAAACGTTTACAACGAGAGGCTGGCTGAATCCCTGCGTGCCCAAGGCGCGGAAGTGGCGGTTCGGAGCCTCGCCGGCGACTGGCCTTCCGGAACCGCCAGAGACAAGAACCAGCTAGCGGCGGCGCTCGCCGGGGATGATTTGCCCATCTGCATTGTGGATGGCTTGATCGCAGTAGGCGCACCCGCCGAAATCGAGCACGCAACCACTGCCGGGCACCGTGTCTGGGTGTTGCTTCACATGACCCCGTCTGCAGAACAGCCGCTTGGGAGGAGCGCACTCCGCGCAGCGACAGGCGTTCTGTGCACCGGCTCCGGGACTGCCGAAGAAGTCAAGCGGTGGGGGATGCCAAACGTTCACCTGGCGACCCCCGGTGTGGATCGCCCGAGGGTAGATCGCCCGAGGGGAAAAGCAAGGCCGCCCGGGGCATCGCAGGCATTCCACTTCATCATGGTTGGCGCACTACTGCCCAATAAGGACCAGATCTTCTTTGTCGAGGCCCTGGCACGGATCCGGGATTTGGCGTGGACAGCGGCGCTGGTGGGTTCCACCGCGTCCGACCCGTCCTACGCAGCGGCCGTGCGGGAGCGCATTATCCAACATGGGCTCGAAAGCCGGGTGGAGCTGAGAGGTGAACTCTCAGGCGAGGACTTGGAGGAACAGTGGCTCCGCGCAGATCTCAGTTTGCTGATCTCGCACTCGGAATCCTTCGGCTTGGTGGTCCAGGAGTCTCTGGCACACGCCATACCGGTGGTGATCCGCAGCGGAACCGGAGCCGTCGAAGCGCTCGGAGCCCACGGGGCCGGCGAAGCCATTGATCTAGCCTCGGGAACCGGATCCTTGGCGGAAGTCCTTGAGAAGTGGCTCAGCAATTCCGTCCTGCGGCAGAAGTGGTGGGATGCGGCTGCGGCAGCCAGCCGGGTGTTGCCGCGATGGGATGAAACCGCACGGCAGGTCCTGCGGGTCCTCTCGTCAGAATCGGGGAGCCAATGAGGCCAGACGTTATCCCCGCGCTCGCAGTTCGCGCCGAAGGATTTTCCCCGACGCCGACTTGGGAATCGCGTCGACGAACTCGACGAACCGGACCCGCTTGAACGGCGCGGCGTGCATGGCAACGAACTCCATGACGTCTTCGTCCCCGACCTCGGCCCCAGCCTGCCGGACGACGAACGCCTTCGGCACCTCTTCGCCGTCGTCCGCGTGGACGCCGATGACCGCGGCGTCCGCGATCTGGGGGTGGGTGAGCAGGAGCGCCTCGAGCTCGGCGGGCGCGATCTGATAGCCCTTGTACTTGATGAGCTCTTTGAGCCGGTCCACAATGGTCACGACGCCGCCGGCCGAGACCGTAGCGATGTCACCTGTGCGGAGGAAGCCATCCGGGTCGATCGTCGCCGCGGTCGCGTCCGGCTGGTTGAGGTAGCCGAGCATGACTTGCGGGCCCCGGACCAGGAGTTGACCCCGCCCGGTCTCCCCGTCGGCGGGGAGCGGGATCTCTTCGTCGGTGGCAATGTCGAGCAGTTTGCACTGCGTGTTGGGGATGGCGTACCCAACGGAATCAAGGGGAACAGTGCCTGCGTCCCGAAGGGGAATTGAATGGGAGACGGGGCTGAGTTCGGTCATGCCGTATCCCTGGAGCATGACGCAGCCGAGACGACGCACGACGGCGGCGCCCAGTTCGCCATCGAGCGGCGCCGCCCCCGAGACCACGACCCGGACCGACGAGAGGTCGTACTGGTCGACGAGCGGGTGCTTCGCGAGCGCGACCGCGATTGGCGGGGCGATGAATAGGTAGGTGCAGCGGTAGTCCTGGGTGATGCGCAGGAACTCGGGGAAGTCGAACTTCGGCATCGTCACGAGCCGCGCACGCTCGGCAAAGGCGAGGTTCAGCAGGACAGTCAGACCGTAGATATGGAAGAACGGGAGGACGGCGAGGAGCACATCGTCGGGAGTCAACCCGAAGCCGCTGTTCTGGGCCACGTTCGCCACGAGGTTGTACTGGCTGAGCATGACGCCTTTCGGGGTGCCGCTCGTGCCCGAGGAATAGGGAATGACGGCGGGGGAGTGCGGGTCGATGCGCAGGTCAGGAGCAGGGAGGCCCGCGCCGAGCGCTTCAGCGAGCGAAGGATGTCCGGCGGCGGTAGCCAAGTCTCCGCCGTCGAGCACCACGAGCCGCTCGGCCGGGATCCCGGCCGCTTGCGCCGCGGCCTCGGCCCGTTCAAGGAACGGCGAGATGGTGAAAAGCCAGGAGGCGCCCGCGTCGGTGAGCTGGCGGCCGACTTCCTCGGCCGTGTAGAGCGAGTTGACGGTGGTCACGGCGACGCCCGCGCGGAGGATCCCGTGGAAGACGACGGCGAACGCCGGAATGTTGGGGCAGAACAGGCCCGCGGTGGTCCCCGGCCCGGCCTCGTGACTCGCGAGCCAGCCGGCGAGCGCGTCGATGCGCGTGACAAGCTCGCGGTAGCTTGTCTCGGCGCCGGTCATGCCGTCCACGACGGCGATCCGGTCCAGGTCCATGGCATCCAGCCCGCCGAAGAGGTACTCGTAGAGCGTGGCCTTGGGGATCTCGACGTCCGGGTACGGGCTGGCGAACATGGCGGCTCCTTCGACGCACGACGGCGGGAGTCGCCGTCGTGCGTCCATTACACCCGGTGGAGGGGGCAGCGACAAGGGTCGCCCGTCTCAGGGCGCTTATCTTCCGGCATGGTTGACAGCGTTGATGACGCATCGCATCGTGTGGCGCCAGGGCGGTCCGGCCGTCGCCCCACACACCGTGAGCCATGGCCTCTTGCCCGTGGGCGTGCCAGTATGTTGGGAATCAGGGGCGATTCAATCCGGCCCGGCTGCGGACAGAATGGACACGCGGTCGTGACGTACATCAACGACTTGCGCGATGTGGGAAACGGCGATGTCGCCGTGGTCGGTGGCAAGGGTGTTGGCTTGGGCGGCCTGGTCCAGGCCGGGGTGCCAGTCCCTCCGGGGTTTGTATTGAACACTGCGGCCTATGCCGCTTTTGTGGATGCAAATCACCTCGACGCGGCCATCCAAGAGCTGGCTACCCTGTCGCCGAAAGCCGCGCCGCAGGACTATGAGGAGGCCTCGGAGCGGATCCGCGCCTTGTTCACCGGAGGCACCATGCCGGCCGGGATTGCCGACGAGCTTGGCGCCGCCTATCGAAGCCTCGGCGACGGGGACGAGGCCGTAGCGGTCCGCTCCTCTGCCACGGCCGAGGACCTCGCTTCGGCCAGCTTCGCCGGACAGCAAGAAACGTATCTCAATATCCGTGGTACGGGAGCCTTGGCCGTCGCGGTCACAGATTGCTGGGCTTCGCTATGGACGGCACGTGCCATGGCCTACCGGGCCCGTGAAGGCATCGGACCGGAAACGGTGCGCCTGGCAGTCGTGGTCCAGCGGATGGTCGAGGCCGAGGCGGCTGGGGTCATGTTCACGGCCAATCCGGCCAATGGGCGCCGGGACCAGATCGTGATCAGCGCAGCATGGGGCCTGGGCGAGTCCGTGGTCAGCGGAACGGTCACCACGGACGACGTCGTCATCGATGCCGGGACCGAGCGGGTGCTGTCGCGTCGGACGGCAAACAAGGAAACGATGACTGTCTACGCGGACGGCGCCGCCGAGGGCCAAGGAACTGCCGGTCAGGGAATTAGGGAGCAGCCGGTTCCGGCGGCTCGCCGGAACCAGCCAGTACTGGACGACCAGGCCGCGGGCGCACTGGCCCGCTATGGAACACGGATTGCCGAACATTTCGGGGCTCCGCAGGACATCGAGTGGGCACGAGCAGGCGGCGATTTTTTCATGCTGCAATCCCGGCCCATCACGGCACTACCCGAACCCACCGCCGACACCCCGGATACCTGGCCGGTGCCCTATCCCAAGGGGCTTTACTTCCGGGCGAGCATCGTGGAGCAATTGCCCGACCCGCTCTCGCCGTTGTTCGCCGATCTCATTGACGGCTCGGTGACCCGCTCGCTCAAGACCCTGATGAACGAGGCCGTCGGCAGCGTCGTCGTACGGAACGGCGACGTCGGACTGCCCACCATCAATGGCTACGCCTACTATTACTACCGCACCTCAGCAATGTGGCGGGTGATGGGAAAGGTGGTGACCGCGGTACGCGCCCTGGCTAGCGGCAAGGCCCACATGGGCGTGGCCGGATGGCGGGAATTCTCCCACCCCCGCTATCAGCAAGTGGTCAAGGACTGGTCGGCAAAGCCTGTGGGCGAGCTTTCGGGAGACGAACTGCTTGAGGGCGTCCAGACGTTGCTCGACGCAGGAACTGTGTATTACACCGCCGTGGAGTCAGTCATCCCGATCGCTGCCACAAGCGAGATTTCATTCCGCGCGTATTACGACAAACTCGTCCGACGCGATGGAGATCCTCCGGCCGAGACCTTCCTCCTCGGCTACGACAGCGAACCCATCCGGGCAGAGAAATCGTTGTACGACCTCGCAGCATGGGCGCGGGAGGTTCAGGGTCTGGCCTCGGCGATCCTCAATGAACCGACGGCGGCACTGGCCGAGTCGCAGCGCACCGGGTTCCCGCCTGCCGGCGTGGACCAAGCACTCTGGCAGCAATGGCATCAACGCTTCCAGGCCCACCTCGACCGGTTCGGCCATGCGGTCTACAATCTAGACTTCCTCAGTCCGGTGCCGGCCGACGAACCCTCGGCGCTGCTCGACGCGGTGAAGTTTTACCTGCGGGGACAGGGACATGACCCGCACGAGCGCCAGCGGCTCTCGGCTGCCCGCAGGGAAGACCAAACCAGCCGAATGCTCGCCCGGCTCGGGGGGACCCGGATCGGGAGCAGCCGCCGGGCCTTGTTCCTCCGTCTGCTTCGGTGGGCGCAGAAATCCGCTCCGATCCGTGAGGATGCACTGGCCGACGTCGGGCTGGCCTGGCCGCTGATGCGGCAGATGCTGTTCGAGCTTGGTCAAAGGCTGGCCGGCTCCGGGGTCATCGCCCAGTCTGCCGACGTGTTCTGGTTACGCGAGCAGGAGCTGCTGACCGCCGTCGAGTTCGGCCTTGCGGGGGAGGGGACGATTACGGGAGCTGAAAGGCCCGTTCGAGCCGAGGCTATCGAGGAACGCAAGATGCTCTGGCGCGGCCAGGCCAAGGCCGCGGCTCCACAATTGCTGCCGGAGAGCCGCTGGATGGAACGGAGCTTCGGGGGGATGATGCCGGCGCGTTCGCAGCAACAGCAGGGCGACGTCATCAAAGGGGTAGGCGCCAGCTCGGGCCGGGTCACTGCTCCTGCCCGGGTCCTCAACGGCCCCCAGGACTTTGCACAGATGATGCCCGGAGACGTCCTGGTGGCGCGCATCACCACGCCTGCATGGACCTCGCTGTTCGCGATGGCCTCGGCCGTGGTCACCGACGTCGGCGGCCCGTTGAGCCACAGCTCGATCGTGGCCCGGGAGTATGGGATCCCGGCGGTGCTCGGCACCGGAGTGGCCACCCAGCGGATTGCTAGCGGCCAACAGATCCGCGTCGACGGCGACGCTGGCACCGTCACGATTGAGGGACGGCCTTCAGGGAAGTAACGGTGGCCGATATGTCTCTCTGCGGTCGTGCAGCGTGGAGCGGGTGCCGAAGCGGGGTCGGAACGGTCAGCTCTGGACGGCCGCCATAACCCGTTCGCCGTTGAAGTATTCGAGATGCCAGCCGTCAAGGGGGTGGTGGTGGGCCAAGTTGAGCGCGGCGTTTTCGATGCTTTGCAGGGTGCGGCCGATGGCGCGGTTGAGGCTCACGCGGAGGAGTGTGCCGTGGGCGACAACCAGGACGCGGCGGCCGCGGAACTCTTCGGCGAGTGCTTCCAGCACGGTCAATCCGCGGGAGGCTGCCTCGTCCTCGCTTTCGGCGCCGTGGAGGCTGCCAGAGTTGAGCAGTGCGTCCAGTTCCGGGCCGGCCTGCAGGCCCTCGGCCCGCCCGAAGTGACGCTCGGCGAGCTCGGGCACGCGCCGGTCCACGCTGAGGCCCAGCCCTGCTGCGATCAGGTCGGCGGTTTCCGCGGCCCGGCTCAGCGGCGAGGATACGATCGCGTCCCATTCGTAGGCGGACAGGACGGCGACGGCGTCGCGCGCTTGGCCGCGGCCGACGTCGTTCAGTGGAATGTCGGTGGATCCTTGCAGCCGGCGCTGCGCATTCCAGTCTGTCTGGCCATGGCGGACGAGGGCGAAGATAGTTTGGGGCATGCCTTCCATTCTGCCCTGCGTCTATTCGGCCCCCCGCATCCTGGCAGTTGCGTAAGTGAACGTGGGGTGAAGGTTGGGTCAATAGGCGCCCCAAACCGCCACATGGGCCCGGATCCTCCGTCGAGTCTCTATACGGTGGACGCATGAAATTCCCCCTGAAGTCCCGCAGTGCGCTGACTGGCGGCCTGGTCCTCGCCGTCTGCTCAGCGATCCTCAGCCCCTTGGGCCAAGCCCACGCGGATGGTGGCCAGAGCAGCGAAAACGGCAAGGATCGAAGCGCCCACCTCAACCTTGGTGCCGCTGACCTGCCCGAGACCCGAACCGTGATGGCCCTCGCCCCGGGCGTCACCCTGACCAAGATCAGCCGCGGGGGCGCAGACTCTTCGCTTTTCTGGACAGCCGAAGTTGCCATCCCCTCAGACTCACCGGATCCTGACGCACCAGCCTCCGCCCTCTCAAGCCAGGCCACCGCGCAACGCACGGCCGATAAGCTCACAGCCGCCGGCGTCGATGCCCGCGTTGAACATGTCCAGTCGCCGCTGCTTGCCGACGCCGGAGGCGACCTCGGATACCGGGTTCGCGCCGGCCACCTTGCCGCGCAGGCCGACGGAGCCCCTCTCGTCGCGAAGATCAAAGCCGCCGGCTTTGCCTCGTCAGTGATCTACTCAGGCTGGGACGGCGACGCCGGGACCAGCACGAAGACCCGCGGATCATGGAACCTTGAAGTCATCACGATCGACCCAAAAAAGTACCAAGGCCAGCTCGCAGCGTCGTTCGGCCCGGATCTGGAGAAACGGGAGACGACGAGCCAACTGGCTTCCGACTCGCACGCCATCGCCGCAGTCAACGCTGGCTTCTTTGTCTTCGACCCGAAGGCCGGTGCCGAAGGAGACCCCGCCGGTGTTGGCGTGTACGCGGGCAAGACCCTTAGCGAACCTGTCGCCGACCGCCCGGCCCTTGTCATTGATGGCAAGAAGAACGCCACCAGCGTCCAACGACTGACCTGGGCCGGCAAAATCTCCTCGGCTTCCGGGGAAGCGGCTTTGGACGGCATAGACCGGGTCCCCGGCCTGATCCGAAACTGCGGCGGCGCCAACGACGTTCCCACCCCGCGCCCACTCCAGGACGTCACCTGCACCAACCCGAACGAGCTCGTCACCTTCACCCCGGAGTTCGGCCCGTCCACCCCCGCCGGTGCGGGCCTTGAGGTGACAGTGGACAGCCACGACACCGTTACTTCCATCGCCGAAACCCGCGGCGCGGCGATTCCTGTGGGCGGACACACCATCCAGGCAACCGGAACCGACGTCGCACGGCTACGCGCACTCGCACCGGTGGGCGCGAAGCTGAAGATCGACGCCGGCTTGCGTGGCCAGGATGGTAAAGCCTTTCACGCGAACGAGGCCACCAGCGTCGTGAACGGTGGGCCGCTGCTGGTCAAGGACGGTAGTGAAGATGTCACAGTCAAACAAGACGGCATGGTCCATCCCAACGACGGAAACAGCTTCTATTACGGCTGGGTCCACAAGCGGAACCCCCGGACCTTCGCCGGGACCGACGCCCAGGGTAGAACCATGCTTGTCACCGCAGACGGACGCTCAACCGCCTCACTGGGACTGAGCTTGAAGGAAGAGGCCGACGTCGCTGCGTCACTTGGGATGGTTCAGGCCATGAACCTGGACGGTGGCGGCTCGACAACGGCCGTTGCCGAAGGGAAGGTCCAGAACAACCCGTCGGGCGGATCGGAACGTCCCGTCGGGGACGCCCTGCTCGTGCTTCCGGCCCGCAAGGATGAGCGGTAGCCCAAGAGGACAGGGCCCAGGAGCGCTGGGGCCCTGGGCTGGGCCCCAGGGCTAGATCCAGTCCCGCTTCTTGAACGCCAGGTACAGGAATAATGAACCGCCGGCCATGAGTGCACTCGATAGCCACAGACCGTAATCGTTCTGGAAACCGAAGAAGGGCACGTTCTGCCGGACCTCGGAGTTTCTGCGCGGCTCGGATCTTGACCGCGCCAAGCAGCGGCTGGCGCACTGGGACGACGTCGGGACGCCTGGGGAGCTGGGCCGGCGCGCCTCCGATTTGTTGGAAAGCTTTTCGCTGACACTTACTCGGCGGTTGTCGACATAACAATTTCCGTCATGCGGACGACGCAAAGGAGCGACGCCTCCGGCGCTTCTGCCGTGGAACGTATTGTGGAGTGGGAGCGTGGACGTCAGGAGCAGCTGGGAAGAATCAAGGACACCTTCGTGGAAGTCACCAAGCCTGGACAGGTAGACCTCGCATCGATCTCCGTGGCCCTGAAACTCCTGCGAACCCTCGCCCGGCGCTAGCCGTCGATTCTTGAGATCGTGATGCTTTTGTGATCCAGACTTAAAATCACCTAAGGTTGATGCCCGATGGCAGCTTTTGAAGAGACAACCGATCAGCCACAGCCCGCGCCTGCGCACGGGCCTGTATTCGTGGATGCGTCAGGCCGGCGCCTGCGGCGGGTCAAGCTTGTAGGACTCGGGGCCTTGGGGCTCGTGGCTGGGTACGTCGTCCTTCTGCTGGTTGCTTTGTTCGGTGGGCCCAACGTGGCCGCACCCTTCCTGCCTTTGCCTGCCGCCCCGAAGGCCGCCGCTCCTGTGGCCCCGGAGGTCGGTGAAGTTCCGTCACCCCCCTCCAACGCGGCCGGGCTCCCGTCAAGCGACTCTCGATTGCCCGTGCCCTTGGCCCCGGCAGCTTTCGAGACTGCTGCGGCTCCGCTTTCGCCCGTTCCCGCAACGCAAGCGATCAATGGTGCCGCCGTGCAGCATGGCGCGGCTATTGCCGCTCCGACGCCGAGCGCGTCGCCGACAAGCCCGGGCAAGAGCGGGACGGCTCCAGGGCAGACCACGCGACGGTCCACGCCTACGCACCCGTGAGTGCCCGCCGCCTGAGCAAGCGCACTGCTCCAGTCAGTGTCAAGGCACACTGGTTCATCCTCCTTGCCGTCTTGTTTGCGCTGGGCGTGGCGCTTGCCGTGCAGGGCTACATGCATCACCTCGCCGGGATCGCCGATGACTCGGTACCCGGGAGCGGCTCCGCCGGCACGGTCCCCGCCGCGGTGTCCCACGGCAGCCCGGTGGTGGACGCCCGGGGCGGGTCAGTGCGCACGGTCGGCCCTGCCGACCACACGCTGGCCCTGACGTTCGACGACGGCCCGGACCCTGTCTGGACACCTCAAATCCTCGACGTCCTCCGGAAACACCATGTCCACGCCACGTTTTTCGTCGTGGGTACGGCTGCCATAGACAATCCCGACCTCATGCGCCGCATCGTCGCTGATGGCGACGAGATCGGCGTGCACACGCTCACCCACGCGGACCTTGGAAGCGCCCCGGCCTGGCGCCAGCAACTCGAGGTGCAGGGAGGCCAGCAAACGATCACCGGCATGACGGGCCACGCGGCGACGCTCCTGCGTCCGCCGTACAGCTCTGAGAATGACGCCGTGAGGGACGGCACGTGGACGGCGATGCGCGCCGCGGCGGCCCAAGGCTATCTCACCGTGCTTACCACGAAGGACAGTGAGGACTGGCAGCGGCCCGGCGTCGCCGCGATCGAGCGGAACCTCGCGCCGTCCGGCCCGCAGGGCCTGATCCTCTTGATGCACGACGGCGGCGGCGACAGGGCGCAGACGGTCGCCGCGCTTGACTCATCCCTCACGAAGTTCGAGAACCAAGGCTTCCGTGTCACGACGGTGGGCGACGCCGTCGGCATTGCCAGCATGCGGGAGGCGTCAGCGGGGGAGCAAATCAGCGGTACCGCGTTCGTGTGGGGAATCCGGGTCAGTGACTTCGTCATCACCGCCATCTCGTGGGCTCTCGTTGCGGCCGGCCTCGTGACGGTCATCAGGGCCGTCCTCGTTGTCGGGTTCGCGGCGCGCCACAGTCGCGCGGCGCGCCGCTCCCGGGGGGTCGGTAGCAGCCGACGCCGGGTGGATGTGCCGGTGCGGCCCGAAATCACCGAGCCGGTCAGTGTCATTGTCCCTGCGTACAACGAATCGGCCGGCATCGAAGCCGCGGTCCGATCCATCGCCGCTTCGACCCATCCGGTCGAGATCATCGTGGTCGACGACGGGTCGACCGACGGTACCGCTGACATCGTTGAAGCGCTCTGCCCGCCGGGCGTCACCTTGATCCGGAAGGAGAACGGTGGCAAGCCGTCCGCCCTGAATGCCGGGCTCCGCGAAGCAAGCCACGATCTCGTGGTGATGGTCGACGGCGACACAGTCTTCGAACCGGAAACGGTTCACGCCCTCATCCAGCCCTTCGCCGACCCTCGAGTGGGCGCAATTTCGGGGAACACCAAGGTTGCCAACCGCGGAGGGATCCTCGGCGCGTGGCAGCACATCGAGTACGTTGTTGGCTTCAATCTGGACCGCAGGCTGTTCGACGTCGCGGAATGCATGCCGACCGTCCCCGGGGCCATTGGTGCCTTCCGCCGCGATGCCCTCCTCCGGGTTGGCGGAGTCAGCGACGATACGCTCGCTGAGGACACCGACCTGACCATGTCACTGTGCCGTGACGGCTGGCGGGTGGTGTACCAGGACGACGCAAGGGCATGGACCGAGGCTCCGGCGAGCCTCGGGGCGCTGTGGAAGCAGCGGTACCGTTGGTGTTACGGCACGCTCCAGGCCATGTGGAAGCACCGCGGCGCGGTCCTGCAGGGAGGAGCGGCCGGAAAGCTCGGCCGGCGTGGTCTCGGCTACCTGCTTGTGCTGCAGGTGCTGCTGCCACTGTTCGCCCCGGTAGTGGATGTCTTCGCCATCTACGGCTTGGTCTTCCTTGATCCCGTCCGGATCGCGGCGCTCTGGCTGGTCTTCCTCCTCGTTCAATTCCTCATGGCTGCCTATGCTTTCCGGCTCGACAATGAACGGCTTCGCCCGCTATGGACACTTCCGCTTCAGCAGTTCGTCTACCGGCAGCTCATGTATCTCGTCGTCATCCAATCCGTGGTCACGGCTTTGGCCGGCGTGCACCTGCGCTGGCACCGAATGGAGAGGTACGGCAGCCTGCGCGTCCCGCCCGCCGCGTAGCGCCGACTGTCGCGAGGCTCGCGCGCAACTCCCGCCGAAATAGGAACTCGTTAACCGATCGTGGACCATCAATTTTGGCTGACCCATGGCTCTTCCGGGGATCGTGGCATAGGGTCTTAGCCAATACCCGCTAGCGACTCGCTTCGGTTTACACGCACGACGTGAGCGTTCAGCCTGGATTTGGGCATGGGATCCGGCCAACACCGATTCCCGACAATTGAAAACGTGAGGGAGAAACACATGGCGCTTGCTCGTGGTGGACATCGTTTGGCCGCATATCTTCCCTGTGTTCCCGCCCCGGCGCCAAGGGTGCCAGCCTGTGGGCGGTGCGGTCCGGGGTTTTCCCTGATATTCCATGAGTACGTTCCACCGGTCTACGCTGTCGACGGCAGTGGACTGCGGCCGGCGTCGGTCAGCTATAGCTGCTCAAGATGCGGTACGGCCGACAACCACCAAGTCCCCTCAGGCTGGGCGCCGCCTGAGTGGCAGTGGTATTCCTGACGTTCAGGACGATGGGAAGTCCTGAGCCGGGGACAGATCGTGGGATTGGCACAAGAGATCCTGCTTGCGGAGCCCACCGGGATGGCCATTGTGGGCGCTCGGGACCGGGCATACGCTGAGAGGTACGAACGGCTGGCACTTACAGCCTTGAGGGGGCGCTGCATGGACGCCAATTCCATCACCGACACCTTCCACCGGCCCCTGCGGGACCTGCGGATTTCCGTCACGGACAGGTGCAATTTCCGTTGCGTCTACTGCATGCCCAAGGAGATTTTCGGCAGGGATTTCGTTTTCATGCCCCGGGACCAGCTGCTGACATTTGAGGAAATCACCCGGCTGGCCTCGATCGCCGTCGCACATGGCGTGCGGAAGATTCGGTTGACCGGCGGGGAACCGCTGTTGCGGAAGGACATAGAGGAATTGGTCCGGATGCTCGCTCGCTTGCGCACTCCTGACGGGCTGGCGCCGGACCTGGCCCTGACCACGAACGGTTCGGTTCTGGCTCAGAAGGCGAAGGTCCTCAAGGAGGCCGGGCTGGACCGCGTGACGGTGTCCCTGGATTCGTTCCGGGAGGAGACCTTCCAGGCCATGAACGACGTCGGCTATCCCGTGGCCAAGGTCCTGCACGCGGCGGACGTCGCCCAGGCTGCAGGGCTGGGGCCGGTGAAGATCAATATGGTGGTCAAGCGCGGAACGAACGACCAGGACATCCTTCCCATGGCGAGCCATTTCAAGGGTTCCGGGTCTATACTGCGGTTCATCGAGTACATGGACGTGGGCGCGTCCAACGGCTGGAAAATGGATGAGGTGGTGCCCTCCGCCGAGGTCCTGGCCCGTATCAGCGCAGCGTTCCCGCTGGAGCCGGTGGAGCCTAACTACCCCGGTGAAACCTCAGATCGCTGGCGCTACGCGGATGGCAGTGGCGAAATCGGAGTCATCTCCAGCGTGACCCAGGCTTTTTGCCGCGGCTGCACCCGCGCCCGGCTCTCCGCCGACGGGAAGCTGTTCACCTGCCTGTTTGCCACGGCCGGCACGGACCTGAGGGCCCTCTTGCGAGGCGGCGCGTCCGACGTCGAGCTTTCGACGGCGTTGTCCGCCCTCTGGGGCGGCCGCTCGGACCGCTATTCGGAACTGCGGGGCGCGAACACGCCCTTGGACCTTGCCGCGGCACACAAGATCGAGATGTCGTACATCGGCGGATAGCCGAGTGCCGTACTGGTGTAACCCTTAGGCTTACGCCTCAACTAATCCCGCACAGGGCGCGTCCACCACGGCACCGGCGTGCCATGGGCGGGCAGTTCGCTCTCTCGGCGGGAGCGCATTATGGCGCCGCGGCGGGACGGGAAGCTGCGGCATTTCGGAATGACTGGGTTGCCGCACAGTGGGAACCGGAGTCGCGGGCGAAGGTGCGCGGACCGGGACTTCCGGGCAAAGATCAGTGATCAGGCCCATTCCGGCATACTCGCGAACATCACTGATGCCGCAGACCGCGGCGGGCTTGTCGGGAAAGGACCTGGAGATTGCCACCACGGTTCCATCCGGTGCTTTGAGCCTGAACCTGAAGCTCGTGTCCTCGTCGATGAAGAGTTCAAACATCCCGGTCATGCGTATCCTCCTGAACAGCGGACGACTCGCGACGCCCGGTAGGTCTCGCCGGGTCCGGGGCGCGGCGGTGCGCCCAGTACTTTAAGTCCGGCAAATGGATCATCTGACTCACAGCGTGTGATGCTCGCCACGCGGTGTAGTTAACTAAAATACGGGGAAGATCCTTGACTGGCTAGTGCACCAAGGCCTCACCCTGGTCATCGCTGCTCAAGGATCCGGTGCGCGGCGTCTTGGGCAGCCAATGCCCTGTCGTCAACTATCTGCCCGGGCAAGTGTCCGGCAGTCGCGATAGCCCTCCGCAGCTCCGCCACGGTGCGCGGCGTGCTCACGCCCTGGTGTGCCATTGCGTGGCAGTTGGGGCACAGCGGCACGAGGTCCGCTACGGGATCGAGCCGGTAGCCGTCGCCAAGCTGTGAGGCCGGAACTACATGGTGGACGTGCATGAAGTCTTTGCCGATGTCCCCGTACGTGATTTCGAAGGAGAAGCTGCATGCTGCACAGGACGTTCCGTGGAAAGCCAGGCAGATCCGGCGGGCTTCAGGGCTTCGCTCGTAGCGGTTCATTTCGACCCGGCTGACGGCTCCGTCCGGGTAGCTTCCGGGAACGGTCTGGCATGGATCGGAGACTGCTGGTCCTTGCTCGCGCCACAAGCGCTGAAGGTCGGGTTCTGACTCTGAAGGGATGGTCCGTCCGGAGGCGCGGAGGCTTTTCCAGGCCACGCCCGGCACTTCGCTGGCGAGGACGATCGACGGTATCTGGTCGCCTAGGGGGAGCAAGGCATCGAAGACGACGCTCACGTACCGCATGGTATTGCTCGGCTCGGAGTATTTTGGCGCCTCATAGCTTTCGGACATGACGACGCCGTGTCCGATGAGTCCGCGTCCGTGTTCCCCCCGGCCCTGCAGGAGAAGCCAGGCCTGCGTGCCGGGCTCGATACTCCGGTGTCGCCCGACGCTCCACCGACCCAGGAATTGACCTGTTTCGGCGACCTGCTCGATCACGGCATCATAGTTCCAGCCGTTCCAAAGCCCTGGATTCCACGCCAGGATGATGGCTGCCATGGCTACTCCTTCCTACACGCTCGCCGGAACAGATTCTGGTCTATAAGAGCCGGGTCCGGACGATCTCACTGACGGCCTTGCCGTCGAAACGGCCAGCGACCTTGGCCGTGACGGGTTTCATCACGGCACCCATCTGCCTGATCGAGAGCTCCTGGCCGTCGGCCTTCAGGGCAGCGACGGCTTCGTCGACGATGGCTTCAACCTCCGCTTGGGTCAACATCCTGGGCAGGTAGGCCTCGATGACTTCTGCTTCGGCGATCTCCGCGGCCGCGCGCCCGGCCTCGCCGGCTTCCGTGTAGATGCGGGCAGTGTCCCGGCGCTTGGCTGCTTCCTTCTGCAACAGGGCCGTCACTTGGGTGTCGTCCAGATCGACGGGCGTCTTGCCGGACTTCTCGCGCGTCTCGATCTCGCCCAGGACGTTGCGGACGGTGGTGAGCGCGGTCTTGTTGTGGTCCTTCATATGGACGACGACGTCTGCATGCAGGCGTTGTTTCAGGGTGCTCATGGCATCCCCTCTCCTTGGTTGTTGGTCTAATTCTTCACGATTCTGGCTCTCTAATATTCTGCCTCCGCCAAATGCCCCAAGAAGGCCTGCAGCGACGTAGCATCAAGGTAGGCAGCAGCCAGGAGTGTGGCGAAATGTTTGAGAGATTTACGGACCGTGCCCGTCGCGTCGTCGTGCTTGCCCAAGAAGAGGCACGCATGCTCAACCACAACTACATCGGTACCGAGCACATCCTCTTGGGTCTGATCCAGGAGGGAGAGGGCGTTGCGGCCAAGGCACTTGAGTCCTTGAGCATTTCGCTCGATGGCGTCCGCGAGCAGGTACAGGAGATCATCGGCCAGGGCCGGCAGGCTCCGTCTGGTCACATCCCCTTCACCCCGCGTGCGAAGAAGGTACTTGAACTCGCACTCCGGGAAGCCCTGCAGCTCGGCCACAACTACATCGGTACCGAGCACATCCTGCTGGGCCTCATCCGTGAGGGTGAAGGCGTTGCCGCGCAGGTGCTTGTCAAGCTTGGGGCCGATCTTAGCCGTGTCCGCCAGCAGGTCATCCAGCTGCTCTCCGGCTACCAGGGCAACGAACCTGGCGGCGCCAGCGCCAGCGCAGGTGCCGGACCGGCTCAGGCTGAGGCGGTTCCGGCCGGTTCGGTGGTGCTGGACCAGTTTGGCCGCAACCTCACCCAGGCTGCGCGCGAAAACAAGCTTGATCCTGTGATCGGCCGTGAGCTGGAGATGGAACGCGTCATGCAGGTCCTCTCTCGGCGCACCAAGAACAACCCCGTCCTGATCGGTGAGCCCGGCGTCGGCAAGACCGCCGTCGTCGAAGGCCTTGCCCAGGCGATCGTCCGCGGGGACGTCCCGGGAACCCTCAAGGACAAGCAGCTTTACACTCTTGACTTGGGGTCCGTGGTGGCGGGCTCCCGGTACCGCGGTGACTTTGAAGAGCGCCTGAAGAAGGTTCTCAAGGAAATCCGCACCCGCGGCGACATCCTCTTGTTCATTGACGAGATTCACACCCTCGTGGGTGCCGGTGCGGCCGAAGGTGCCATCGATGCCGCGTCCATCCTGAAGCCGTTGCTGGCCCGTGGTGAACTCCAGACCATTGGTGCCACCACCCTGGATGAGTACCGCAAGCACATCGAGAAGGACGCAGCTCTGGAACGCCGTTTCCAGCCGATCCAGGTCCAGGAACCCTCAGTGGCCCTCACTGTTGAGATCTTGAAGGGCCTGCGTGACCGTTACGAGGCGCACCACCGGGTTTCCATCACCGACGGCGCGCTGGTCGCCGCAGCGAACCTCTCGGAGCGTTACGTTTCCGACCGCTTCCTGCCGGACAAGGCGATCGACCTGATCGACGAAGCCGGTGCTCGCCTGCGCATCCGCCGCATGACCCCTCCACCGGAATTGAAGGCCATGGATGGGCGCATCGCCGAGGTCAAGATGGAGAAGGAATCCGCCATCGACGCCCAGGACTTCGAAGGCGCTGCATCGCTGCGTGCCAAGGAGCAGAAGCTCGTCGCTGAGCGCAAAGAGAAGGAACGCAACTGGAAGTCCGGCGGCATGGACGGCAATGCCGAGGTCAACGAGGAACTGATTGCCGAGGTTCTCGCGAACTCCACTGGCATCCCTGTCTTCAAGCTGACCGAGGAAGAATCCAGCCGGCTGCTCAAGATGGAAGACGAGCTGCACAAGCGGGTTATTGGCCAGAATGAGGCGATTAGTTCGGTGTCGCGGGCCATCCGCCGCACCCGTGCAGGCCTCAAGGACCCCAAGCGTCCGGGCGGTTCGTTCATTTTTGCCGGCCCTACCGGCGTCGGCAAGACCGAACTCGCCAAGGCGCTGGCCGAGTTCCTCTTCGCCGACGAAGAGGCCCTCATTACGCTGGACATGTCCGAGTACTCGGAGAAGCACTCGGTTTCCAGGTTGTTCGGTGCCCCTCCGGGATACGTCGGTTACGACGAGGGCGGGCAGCTGACCGAAAAGGTCCGCCGCCGTCCGTTCTCCGTGGTGTTGTTCGATGAAGTGGAGAAGGCACACTCCGACCTCTTCAACTCGCTGCTGCAGATCCTGGAGGACGGCCGGCTGACGGATAGCCATGGCCGGGCGGTGGACTTCAAGAACACGGTGATCATCATGACCACCAACCTGGGAACCCGCGATATCTCCAAGAGCGTGGCGACCGGCTTCCAGTCCGGCACGGACACCACCACCGGCTACAACCGGATGCGGGCACGGGTCACCGAAGAGCTCAAGCAGCAATTCCGCCCCGAGTTCCTCAACCGCGTTGACGACATCATCGTCTTCCCCCAGTTAAGCCAGGACGAGATCATCGAGATCGTGGACCTGATGATCGGCCGTCTGGAGCAGCATCTGGCGGACAAGAACATGGGCATCGAGCTCACCACGGCCGCCAAGGTGCTCCTGGCTACCCGTGGCTACAACCCGGCCATGGGTGCCCGGCCGCTGCGCCGCACCATCCAGCGCGAGATCGAGGACCAGCTCTCCGAGAAGATTCTCTTCGGTGAACTGCACCCGGGCGACATCGTGGTGGTCGACGTGGACGGCGAAGGCGACGACGCCAAGTTCACCTTCGCCGGCAACGCGAAACCGCGCGTCCCTGACGCGCTGCCCGCCGCGAGTTAGACGGAGACCAAGCCCGGCCGCCGTCGGGCTCCCTCCGTCAGACTACGTGGCCGAGGCTCGTGAGCAAGCGGGCGACGGCGTCCTCCGCGGTTGGGAGCGGGCCGAAGACCTCGCGCTGCCGGGTGGTGTCTGCGACGTAGCGTCCGGTCTGGAACCAGTCCATCATGGCCCCCAGATCCCCCGCCATCGGGGTGGTTGGTCCGAGGACCGTGACCGGCGTACGCAGCAGGCGGGCAGCGATATCTGCGATTTCCCGCATGCTTACCGGCCGGTCCCAGCCGATATCGATTCGCTGCCCGTCTACTCCGGTTGCGTCGACTGCTGCGGCAAGATAGCCAGCGAGATCGGCGGTGAGAACGAAAGTCAAGGGGATGCTCGGGGACCCGAACCAGGTGAGTTGCCCTTTGCTGAAAGGGTCGCCGCCGAAACGGGCGAGGGTGTCAAGGAATGCTCCCGGACGCAGCGCCACGAACGGAACTGCGAGTTCTTCGAGGCGATCCTCGGTCAGTTTCTTGTGCCAGAAGTGCGGAACGTCCGGGGTTTGATCGCAAGTGAGGATGCTCGTCAGGACGAACTTGCGGATGCCGGAACGGCTGGCCGCGTCGACGAGGTTGATGTTGCCCACTGTGTCGATGACCGGGCTATCGCCTTCCCGGTGTCGGGTGTATCCCGCCGCTGAGGTGATCACGGTGTCAATGCCGTCCATGGCCCGCAGAAGCGAGTCTGGATCCATCATGTCGCCTCGGGCGATCGTGACCCCCGAAGCTTCCAATCGCGTCGCATCCGATCCGGGGCGCACCAAGGCGTGGACTTGCTTTCCCCGCGTCAGCAACTCGGACACCACCTGGGCGCCCAGCATGCCGGTGCCGCCGACCACAAGCACTGGTCCAAGCTCGGTCATCTACTCCTCCACCTCGCCGCGCCACCCTCCGGTTTCACTTCCACGCGACTCTATGAATTCCTTGAACTTCTTCAGGTCTGCCTTCACCTGCACATCGTCAACTTTGAGCGCGGCTCCCGCCTTCTCCATGAATGTTTCTGGCGCCCATTCGAAATGGACCTTGACGTGCGTGTGATTGGCGTCCAGCGGCGAAAACCTGATGATGCCTGCGTGCGACTTGCCATCAATGCTGCGCCAAGCGATCCGGTCGTCGGGTTCCTGGTCGACTATTTCAGTATCGAATTCCCGTTCCA
The DNA here is from genome assembly GCF_014207375.1 of Arthrobacter sp. AZCC_0090. Lineage (GTDB taxonomy): Bacteria > Actinomycetota > Actinomycetes > Actinomycetales > Micrococcaceae > Arthrobacter. The sequence goes on from NZ_JACHEE010000001.1 coordinate 98,727, forward strand.
CGCCTCCGACCTTGGTGACCCAATGATTGGTCGTGTCGGTCAGCTGGGTAACGGACTCCACCCCTGGCATGAATTCAGGAAACGATTCGAACTGTGTCCACTGGTTGTAAGCCGTGTGAACAGGGACAGCCACGTCAATCGCCTCTTCAACCTTTTGCATTTTTCCTCCTCCCTGGAACTTGTATGGGACTGGCCGCAGGGATGGCCTGTGGAGGCGTCCCCTGAGTGAAGCCAGTCACACTTGAACGTTAAGCCTGCTGTTTATCCAAGTCCAGCCCGGCCAGGTGCAGCGTCCGTGCCCGGCCATCCAACAACCCGGTTACGTCCGGGCGCGCCCCTGGCGCGCGACCGCGTCGATCGTCACGGCTGCGACCAGAACAAGTGCAGTGACGACGTACTTCGCCGGTGCGCTGTAGCCCTGAAGCCCCATGCCGTTATCGATCGTCGCGATCACCAGCCCGCCGAGGACCCCGTGCAGCACCTTGCCTCGCCCTCCGAACAAGCTTGTACCGCCGATCACCGCGGCCGCCACGGCGTAAAGCACCAGTGTGCCGCCGTCGTACGACGTCGAGACCGAGCGGAGCCGGGAGGCGTAGACGATTCCGGCGATTCCTGCTGTGAAGGAGGCGAGCATAAAAGCGATCGTGCGGATGCGCGCAAGGTTCACGCCTCCCCGCCGCGAGGCCTCGGCGTTGCCGCCAATAGCGTAGACGTAGCGGCCGAACCGGGTTCGGCCGAGCAGCAACGTCCAGGTGGCGAGGACGCCGAGCACCACGAGCAGGACCCACGGCACGCCGCTGATTTCGACCAAGGTGCCGCGATTTGTGTTGCATAGCCAGACCGTGGCCACGCCGGCCGCAACCACCGCTGCGATTTTCAGGGCGCTCACGCTCGGCGGCGGGGCGACGAGTCCCGAGTTCCGTCGTCGGGCGTCCCGTACCCACGTCCAGGTGCCGAACACTCCCGCGACGACCACCATGAGGCTCCAGCTGGTGATTGGAGTGAGATTACCGCTGGCGATGTTGTTGATGACGGGGTCGTTGATGGGCACTACTCCGCCGCTGCCGAGGATAATCAGCATCACGCCGAGCCAGCCGAGCTGGCCTCCGAGTGTGACGACGAACGAAGGTAGACCGAGGCGGGTAATGATCGTGCCGTGCAGGATCCCGATCCCGGCGCACGTTGCTAGCCCGACGACGATCCCCGCCCACCAAGGCCAGCCGGTCGCCTCCTGGACGAGTTCGGCCATGATGACGCCGCCCACGCCCCCGACGTACCCGATTGACAAGTCGATCTCGCCAAGCAGGAGCACGAAAATCTGGCCCATCGCCAGCAGCATGAAGACTGAACCCTGAATAAGCAGGTTCACCATGTTGCCTGGGGTCAGGAAATTCGGGTTCAGCGATTGGAACAGGACAGAGATCAGGAGCAAGCCCGCGAGCACTGGCAGCACTCCGCTCTCGCCGCCACGAACCCGTGCCAGCGCTGCACGGAAGTAATCGGCCAGCGACGTGGCGGTAATGTCGGGATTCAGCGCCAATGCGGCATCGCGCGCGGCAGCTTCGGTGGTCGGCTCGTCCTGGAGCGGGGCTATGGCGGGCGGGAGCGGTCCCTTCGCCGCGGAAATCAGGCGTTTCGGTGGCGTTGGCTGTGCAAGTTCGGGCCTAATCCGGTCCGAGTTGCCCGTGGTCATCAAGTCGACCACGATTTGCGTGTCCAGTTCTTCGGTAGGCCTAACGTCCACGAGCCGCCCAAGCCTGAGGACGGCGATGCGGTCTGCCACTTGGAAAACGTCGTTCATGTTGTGCGAGACGACGACGACGGCAAGGCCGCGGTCCGCGAGCTGCCGGATCAGGTTGAGGACGACCTCTGTCTGGGCGACGCCGAGTGCCGCCGTCGGCTCGTCCATGATGACGAGCTTCGAGTTCCACAGCACGGATTTCGCGATCGATACCGACTGGCGTTGCCCACCTGATAGCGAGGCGACAGGCTGCCGGATCGAACGCACGCTGGTCACGGCCAGGCTCGCCAGCGTTTCCCTGGCCGTGATCTCCATGCTCTCTTCATCGAGGAGAAGATGGCGCAGCCGCTCGCGGCCGAGGAACAGGTTCTGGACGATGTCGAGGTTGTCGCACAGTGCCAGGTCCTGATACACGGTCTCGATGCCGAGCGCGGCGGCTTCGTGTGGTGAGTTCAACCGTACGGGCTTGCTTTCCCAGAACAGCTGGCCGCCGTCGGGGGTGTGAATGCCGGCGACGCATTTGATCAATACCGACTTGCCCGCGCCGTTGTCGCCCGCCAGGGCGGTCACCTTCCCGGTAGGTACCTCGAGGGTGATGTCGACCAGTGCCTGCACGGGCCCGAAATTCTTGTCGATCCCTACCAGCCGAAGCAGCGGTCCGGCGGCAGGAAGGGCCGGGGTTTCCAACTCACTCATTGTTCCAACTACTGGATTCCTGCCGCGGTGCAAGCGTCCTTCACCTGCGAGATGCACAGCGAAGAGACCGTTGCAGCGCCGTCCTTGACGACGGTGTCGGCCATGTTCTTCGTTGTCACCCACAGCGGGGTCAGCAGGACCGATGCGACGTCGGTCTTCGCGGTGTCGTCAGTGGTCTTGCCATTCACCAGGGTTGAGGGAATGCTCGTGCCTGCCCGCAGATAGAGTGCCGCCGCCGCGGCAGCCTGGGCCTCAAAGTAGATCGGCTTGTACACCGTTCCGCACTGGTAGCCCTTCAGGATGTTCTGCAAACCGGACAATGACGCATCCTGCCCTGTGGTGGGGAAGGTTTTGGCAGGGATTTGCTTGCTCTGCAGGTAGGCGATCACCGCGTTGGCGTTGTCATCGTTGGGCGTGACCACCGCGTTGATGTTCGGGTGGGCAGTGTACTGCTGGGCGAACGTCGTCTGTGCCACTGAAGGAGTCCAGGTACCGGCGGGCTCGCCTGCGTTCACGTACTCGCCGTTGTCAAAGTGCGGCTTCAGTACGCCGTTGTAGCCTTGGGCGAATAGCTTCGCGTTATTGTCGGTCGGGTCGCCATCCATGATCAGGACGTTCGGCTTGGTGACTTTCCAGTCTGCGAGGCAACTGATTTCGCCCTGGCCGATCAGTTGACCGACCTTGACGTTGTCGAAACTGACGTAGGTTCGATCCTTCGCCCCGCCTTTGACGAGCCGGTCATAGTCGATCACCTTGACGCCCCGCGAGGTCGCGGCCGCCTCGATGGCAGCGCCTGAACCCGAGTCGAGGGCATCGACCAGCAGCACGGACGCCCCGGCCGTGATGTCAGCCTCGGCCTGTGTTTGCATCGTGCTTGCGCTGCCCTGCGCGTTGTCAATCTTGAACTTGCTGGCGTCGAGTCCCGCGGTTTCGAATGCCTTCTTCAGGTACGGGGCATCGAAGGTGACGTACCGCGCGGAAGTCGTGGTGTCCGGTAGAAGTACGCCGACCATGCCCTTGCCTTGCGAAGCGAGCGACGTGAGCTGTTTCATCGCTGAGAAATCGGCCGTGAACGCATCCGCCGAGATCTGGGGTACGGCTCCTCCGGAACTCGTGGTGCTTGGCGAAGTCGGTGCACTCGGGCTTGAGCAGGCAGCGAGCGCCGTGATAGCGAGGGTTGCAATGAAGGCGGTTCCGGCGCCTCGTGCCGGGACCTTCATGTTTAACATTTCTTTCCTTCCATTGGTTGCGACTTCAAGCGACCTGGCGGGGTCGGGCCGGAACCTGGGCGTTGTCGCCGGACGTAGGTCCACGCCGGAGGCCACGGCGGTTTTCACCAACGGACGTCGAAAAGTCAGCACAGAGCTGACTGGCGACTTTTATGACCAGCGACTCGATATCACGGGGTCCTCTCTGGACGAACATGCCGGCGATGGCGGGCATGTTCGTCAATGTTGCTCTATGACTACGTTCTAGACCGGAAGTCGGCTCTTAGCAAGGCTTCGTGCGCGGCAGGATTCGACGACGGCGATGCCGGGGTTCCCGGGGCACAGGAGCCGAGCGTCGCCGTCGTCGAGGGCCTAGGGGCCAATCCGCGCGGGCACCGGTCGGGAAGCAGCTGCGTACGGATTTTGTTACATCAATACCGGAGCGGCGATGGCAGCGGAACCGTGCGGCCCGTTGGGCGCCAGGACTGTCACCGCGGCGCCCGATGGCGGTACTTCGTAAGAAGTCACCGTCAACAAGAGAAGCCCTGGGGTGCCCTCCAAGGCGTCCCGGGGTGCAGTCCACATCACAGGGGTGGTTTCAATGAAGAAATGGACGCGATGGCAGGATTGGGTCACGGTTGTTGCCGGACTCTATGCTGCCCTATCGGTCATCTGGACCACGGCGGCCGGTGGGTCGGCTGCCTTGATGGTCGTGTTCGGCGCTTTGCTGATCATCAGCGGCGTCATCAATCTGGCCATGCCCGGAACGCCGGTCATGGAGTGGGTCCAGGCAGGCTTGGGCGCCTTGCTCTTCCTCTCTCCGTGGATGGGTTCCTACGCCATGCAAACCGGCGTCGCCTGGACATCTTGGATTACCGGGCTGGTGGCGCTCGTGGTCACAGCGACCGCGATCAAGCCCAGCACCGAGGAACACCGGCATCACATGGTCAGCCCTTCGCACTGAACAGAGTTGACCCTGAAAAACAGAGTTGACCCCAAACAGTGAACAGCGACCGGCGGGGCTTAATCGGAACCGCCGGTCGCTTGCTCTTGTATCCGCACGCAGAATCCCGGGTAGACCCTCAGGTCACGCTTGCAGGACCGCAGCCCCGGTTACTCGGCCGGCGGCCAGGTCCCGTAGCGCCTGATCGGCTTCAGCCAACGGATATGCCGTGGTGGTCGGGGCCAGGGGAATTTCTGCTGCCAGGGACCAGAACTCCTCGCCGTCTGCCCGGGTGTTGGCGGTAACACTGCGGAGTTGCCGCTCATGGAAGAGCTCGGTGGAATAGTTCAAGGGTGGTATGCCGCTCAGGTGGATGCCTGCAATGGCGAGCGTCCCGCCCCGGTCCAATGCCCTGAGCGCCACAGGGACGAGGTCCCCGACAGGGGCAAAAAGTATTGCTGAGTCGAGCATGTCTGGCGGGGAGTCGAAGGCGTCGCCGACAAAGACGGCGCCCAGATCACGTGCCAGTGACCGGGCCTGCTCCGAACGGGTCATCACGTAGACCTCGGCCCCTTGATAGCGTGCCATTTGCGCCGTGAGATGGGCTGAACCCCCGAATCCGTAGAGGCCCAGCCGGCCACCGCGCGGAACGGCGGCGCGTTTGAGTGCGCGGTAGCCGATGATGCCCGAGCACAGTAGGGGTGCTGCGTGCTCGTCTGAAAATTGATCCGGAATGGCATAGGCGAAATCCTCGGAGACTGTCAGCTGTTCGGCGTAGCCGCCGTCCCTGTCCCATCCGGTGAAGACAGGGGAGAGGCAAAGATTCTCTTCGGCGCGCCGGCAATACCGGCACGTCCCACAGGTTCCTCCAAGCCAGGCCACCCCGACCCTGTCGCCACGTTGGAATCTCACACAACCATCGCCCATGCCGCTGACCACCCCCACCACTTCATGACCGGGCACTACATCCGGCACCCGCGGCGCAAGGTCGCCCTCGGCCAGATGCAGATCCGTCCGGCAGACACCACAGGTCCGGATACGGACCAGCAGCTCTTTGTACCCCGGTTGCGGATCGGGCCTCTCGCCCCAAACAAGTGGCGCTGACGTTATCGGACCGGGTTCATGCACCCACCACGCACGCATCGTTCCTTGCCTCGAAGCTTGATCTGGCGCCTTCTCTATGGATTCTCCCGCTGTTCCGTGGCATACGCCACAGCTCCGTCATTCCCCAGGAGCCTGCGGTTCACCCCATACCGGTCAGGGAGTCAGAAGGACCTTGATGGCGCGCCGTTCGTCCATGGCGCGGTACGCCTCAGGGGCTTCCTCGAGCGGCATCACGGCGTCGAAGACCCGGCCCGGATTGATCGTGCCGTCGAGTACGTCCGCGAGCAGTTCCGGGATGTACGTCCGGGCCGGGGCCATTCCGCCCGCAATCGAGATGTTGGTGTCGAACAGGTAGCGTAGTGGAGCCTCGGCCCCGCCTGTCGGGACACCCACAAAGCCGAGCGCGCCGCCCGGGCGGACGCTGTGCAGTGCCTGTTCCATGGATTCCTTGGTCCCGACGCACTCCAGCACAGAGTCCGCCAGTACGCCTCCCAACAACTCGCGGACCTTGGCGACGCCCTCTTCGCCACGTTCAGCCACGATGTCCGTGGCTCCGAACTCGCGGGCAATGGCCTGGCGGTCGGCGTGCCGGGACATAGCGATGATTCGCTCGGCTCCGAGCCGCTTCGCCGCGAGCACGCCACAGAGACCCACCGCGCCGTCGCCGACAACGACGACGGTCCTACCGGGCCGGACCTTAGCTGCCAGGGCGGCGTGGTGGCCGGTAGCCATGACATCGGACAGCGTCAGCAGGCTGGCGCGTAGCGCGTCGTCCGGCACCGTGACGCCGGGAACCTTGACGAGGGTGGAGTCTGCGAGCGGTACCCGGACCGCCTGGCCCTGGCCGCCGTCGATCGCGTACCCGCTATCGTCCTTGCCTCCCCAGCCAGCCAAATGGTCGCAGGCCACCGTGACGCCTTCCAAGCATTGCGGGCACGCGCCGCAGCTGACGACGAACGGGGCGATCACGAAATCGCCGACCGTCAGGGTGCCGACATCGTCGCCAACGCTCTCCACGGTGCCGATGAATTCATGCCCGATCGCGGATGGCTTGCGGGTGGGCTTGACACCACGGTAAGGCCAAAGGTCCGATCCGCAGACGCAGGAAGCGATGACCTTCACGATGACGTCGGTGGGCAGCTGGACCGTAGGGTAGTTACGGTCTTCAACACGGATGTCGCCGGGGCCGTGGATGATGGTGGCGCGCATGGTGCTCCTCAAATGGTGGTTGATGGGCTTGGATCGAGTCTATCGCCGAGGCTTTTGGTCTCGGCGGGGGAGGTTGAGTCCGAGGTCACCGGAGCAGCGTTCGTGTGAAACGGCAACGTAGGTGGTCAGAATCCTGGCGCGGAATCGTCCCTACATCAGCCACTGGACAGTGACGTTCATGGCAAGCAGGGCATTTGTCAGGGGTGCAAGTATCGAATCGTCGGCCTCCATGCGGCGCAGCGTCTCCAGGAATTCATCCAGCTGAACGGTTGTGAACCCGCCGTCCTGGAGCTGTTGGATGGCAAGCTCCCTATTCTGTTTCCTGGTGTTGCTGAACCGCGGATTAACCTCCGGCGGTAGCGATTCCATCTCCAAGGCCTTTACTCGTCCCGCCGGTTCAATGCCCAAAAATGCCCTAGCCTTCAAGGTTATTGTTGCATTTCATACGCTACTATCTTGCCCCCGTGGGTTGCACTGCTGCAGTTCCTTCGTGCTGCCCGATCTTTGAGTGCCGCACCCCGTCACGCCGTTCGAAAGGACCCCCAGGACAGACTGGGCTCCCCAACCAATAGCATTGGTCAATGATGCATAAGTCGTCGGCTGATGGCGCGTTGACCCACGAGGTGGCCCGGGATCCCCGCCGTGTGCATTGGATGGAACTGTTCTTCGACCTCGTCTTCGTGGCTTTCGTCGGGCAGCTTGCCCGTGGTATTCACGGCAATCCTGGGTGGGCAGAGTTCGGTACCTTCGTCCTGCTCTTCTTCCCGGCTTGGTGGGCATGGGTGAACATCGTGTCCGTGGTCAACCTCTTGCCCGGACTGTCGTCCCGGGCCCTGGGTATCGCCATGCTCGCGGCCATGGCAGCGGCGAGCGTCATGGCCGCGGCTGCGCCGGGCGCTTTTGGCGAACGGGCTTGGGCCTTTTCGCTGGCGAATGCCGCCATACGCGTGGTCCTGCTGGTCTTATGGTTGTATCAACACCGCGAGAAGTCAGCCGGGACCCCGTGGCGCATTTGGATCTACAACGGCGGAACGGCTGCCCTCTGGTTTGCCGCGGCCTTCTTGCCGCTCGCTGTTGCGGTTGCCCTGTGGGCGACGGCTATCGTCGTCGAGGTTGGCATGGTGGCGATCAGTGCGCGCCTTTGGCCTGATCGTGGCATCGGCGGTATCAATATCGAACACGCTTCCGAGCGGCTTGGATTGTTCGTCATCATTGTCCTCGGCGAATCCATCTTCACGATCGTCACTGAGGTATCCGATGATTGGGGTCCGGGCGCCGGGCTGGTCGGCGCGCTCGGACTCCTCATTGTTTCCTTCCTTGGATGGGCGTTCTTCCAGTACGGCACCGGGACCATCACTGCGGGGCTAGAGCGCCTGCAGGCCCGCTCGGACTTCGCGGGGATACTCCAGACCACGTTGTTCCTGCCGTTTCTCCTCGTGCTGGGAGTGACAGCAATCGCCGGGGCGATCGCGACTGCCATTCCAGCACCATACGAGCACCTGCCGATCGGTTCAGGGATCTCGCTCGGCGGCGGTCTGGCTCTTTTCTATGCGTGCAATGCGATCGTGACCCTTCGCTATGGTCAGCCACCGCGGGTAGTGCTGCCATGGGCCGTGCCCACGGTGGTGATCGCAGTCCTGCTCATACCGGTGAGCACTCTGGTTCCCGGCGCCGTTATTTTGGGCCTTGCCGTGATTGTCTTGCTCCTTGTCACGGCCTACGTGGAGATCCACAGGCGGCGGCGCAGGAGACCCGCCCCTGCAGCCGCGCCTCCGTCACCGCTTAGCCGTTGATGATCTGTGGCACGCCGAGGGCTTTGAGGCCTTCGACGCCGAATTCGAGGCCGTAGCCGGACTGCTTTGCTCCGCCGAAGGGGATGCGGGGATCCACGGCGCCGTGCTTGTTGATCCAGACCGTTCCGGCCTGAATGCGCGCGGCTACCTTCCTTGCCTCGTCCAGGTTCGATGACCACACCGAGGCGCCGAGTCCGACGTCGAGCGCGTTCGCCTGAGCGACCGCCTCATCAACCGTGCTGTAGCGGATGATCGGCAAGGCAGGGCCGAACTGTTCCTCGGCGACCAGCGGATTGCCGTTGTCGATGTCGGCCACGAGGGTGGTGGGGTAGAAGTTGCCGGGCTGCTCGGGGTTCGGGTTGCCGCCGAGCAGGATGCGGGCGCCGGAGTCGCGGGCTGCGTCCACGAGCTCGGCGACGATGTCGTACTGCGCGCGGTTCTGCAGCGGACCCAGGACGTTGTTCTCGTCCAGGCCGTTGCCCATCGGCATCGCTGCTGCGACAGCGGCAAGCTCGGAGCAGACGGCCTCGTAGATGTCCTCGTGGACGTAGAGGCGCTTGAGCGCGGCGCAGGTCTGGCCGGTGTTGATGAAGGCACCCCAGAAGAGGCCTTCGGCGATCGCTGCGGGATCGGCGTCGGGTAGGACGATTCCGGCGTCGTTGCCGCCGAGCTCCAGGGTGAGGCGTTTGACGGTGTCCGCGGAGGATTTGATGATCGCTTTGCCGGTGGCGGTGGAGCCGGTGAACATGACCTTGCCGATCGCGGGGTGTTCGGCGAGGCGGGCGCCGACGTCGCGGCCTCCGGAGACCACGGTGAGGAGGCCGTCGGGGAGTTCCTCGTTGAGGACCTTGGCCAGGGCCAGCACACTGAGCGGGGTGTATTCGGAGGGCTTGACCACCACGGCGTTGCCCATGCGCAGGGCGGGGGCGATCTGCCAGATGGTGATCATCATGGGCCAGTTCCAGGGGCCGATCGCGCCGACGACGCCGATGGGCCGGTAGTGCAATTCGGCGCGGGTCTCGCCGTCGTCCACGACGGTTTCCGGTTCCAGCGGCGTTCCGGCAGCGGCACGCAACCAGGCGGCGCAGGCGCCGACTTCGAAGCGGGCGTTGGGGCCGTTGAGCGGTTTGCCCTGCTCCCGGGAGAGCAGGTGGGCGAGTTCTTCGGCGGAGCGTTCGACGGCGTCGGCGGCCTTGAGCAGCGCAGCTGAGCGGGCGTCGTGGCCCAGCGCAGCCCACGCGGGCTGGGCAGCTTGCGCGGCGGCGACAGCGCGTTCAAGGTCTTCGACGGTGTGCACCGGGGCTTGCCCGACGGCGGTGCCGGTTGCGGGGTTGAAAATCGTGCGGGATTCGCCGGAGGACGGGGTGATTGAAGCCAGAAGTGCGTCGTAGGTTTCCAAGGGTTACTCCACTCTGAGTTGGTACTGCTCACCGGCCGGCGTGGCCGTGAGGCTGGTGTTGACTCTGCCTGCCCGACGGGAAGGCGTCTTGTGTATCTGGGAAGGGCCGTTGACGTTGGGTGAACGGCTTCGATGAGGGAATGCTGTTTCAGGAGGGCGGCGAGGCCATCACAGGGCCATCAGGATCATCGCTCCCAACGCACCTGCCGAAGAAAGGGCCTCGACAGGTTCAAACGCGTGACGACGGTGTCCTGTCCGGCCGCTCGGCCGGACCGACCGGGCCGCCACCATGATTGAGTAGGCGATCACTGCAATCGCGAGGGCTACCGCCAGGACGGGGTTCACTCCTCCAAGTCCCGAGTGCGCGTGGGCTTGGTGGATTGCACCCGACGAGCCTGGGGAGAGGGTTGTGACGAGGATTGCGAACATGGTCAGGATTGACATTGAGCGGTGTACTTCCATGCCACCACGGCGATCCTTGGGGAGGAGCACCAGCGGAAGTGGAGAGGTGAGGAGCAAAATCAGGCCCCAAACAACGCCCGGAAAGATGCCTGGCCCAACGGTTGTGTCCGCCATCGCCACGAGCATGAGTGCCATCGGGCCCCATTGGCTGAGGTTTCTGACCAGACCTTCGCGCAGCGGGCTCCAGATTCCGAGGGCACAGCAGGCCAGCATGACTATCGAAAGGATGGTGTGCATTGGTTTGCCGATCGTCAGTCCCGGTGCTACAAGTCTTCTTCGTCACCGAGGTGGACGGCGGCTGGGCCTTCTTCGCCGTGCCCGATCCGCCGATAGACGGCCGGCCGGCTACGGCGGAGGCGGAACGCCCAGGCGATCCCCACCAATCCGGGCACGATGATGGTGGCCGGCAGGATGAACGTCAAAGCATTGGTGTCGTTCTGGCCTAGCAATACGTTGAAGTTGACCACGATCAGAACGAAGATCACGGCGAGGAGCACGAACCCCAGGGCAGGTGCGATCACACGGGTCCAGATTCCAGCGTCATGCCTGTTTTTGCGGAAGAATCCAATGACTGCCAGCGAAACAACGGTCATCAGGAGGACAAGTCCCATGGCGCCGTCATTGGTCAGCCACGTGAACATGGTCAGGACTGGGTAGAGATCGCCGAGCGTCGATCCGGTTCCCGCGATGGCGAAGGCTACCGTGACTACGACGGCGATGACCGTCTGGGCGATCGACCCGGCGTACGGGGCGCCGCTGTGCCGACGCACGGCCCCAAGCTTTCGGGGAAGGACCTGTTCGCGGCCAAGGGAGAAGAAGTAGCGGGCGGCCGCGTTGTGGAAGCTGACGAGGGCTGCGAAGAGGCTGGTGACGAAGAGCAGTCGGGCCAGGTCTGCGAGAAGGACGCCCGTGTGGTCGCCCAGGAAGCCGAACATCAGGTCCGGTCCTTGTTTTGCGGACGCATCGACCACCGCGGACGGTCCTGTTCCGATCGCCATGGCCCAGGAAGAAACAGCGTAGAACAGGGCGATGATGGCTACCGCGGTGTACGTTGCCCGGGCGACCGTGTGCTTGGGGTCCTTGCTTTCCTCGCCGTAGATCGCAGCCGACTCAAATCCCATGAACGCGGCGATGCCGAAGGAGAGGACCGCTCCGACGCCTGGCACGAAGAGGCTTTCCGGGCTAAGGGGCGCTCCGCTGACGCCTTCCGGTGCCACAGCAAAGGAGACGACGTCGTAAACGATCACCACAAGGAACTCCAGGCCGACGAGCACCCCAAGGACTTTCGCCGACAGATCCACCCGGTTCACACCAAGAAACGCGACGACGGCGATGCAGACCAGCACCGGGATCCACCAGGGGACTGTGGCGCCGAAGCGTTCGTTGATCAGGCTTGAAACGGTGAATCCGAAGAGGCCGTAGATGCCGACTTGCATCAGGTTGTAGGCCATCAGCGCCACCATGGAAACCCCGACGCCAACGGGCCGGGAGATGCCCTGCGCGACGTAGGAATAGAAGGCGCCGGCGTTGACGACGTACCTGCTCATCGCCGCGTAACCGACCGCGAAAACAGCGAGAGTTCCGCCAAGCAGCAAGAAGGACAGCGGTACGCCGGTGACCCCGGTGACGGCGAACGTCGTCGTCACGCCGCCGGCGAGGACGGTAAGCGGTGCCGAGGCTGCGATGATCATGAAGGTCACCGCAGGGACGCCAAGGCGGCGTCGTTGATGATGCGGGTGGGCCACTTCGGTGGGCTCTTTTCCTGTTGTCACGCTCATTTTTGTGCCTCCATATGGCAGTGGCCGCCTTCAGCGGGCTTCGACGCCGGGACATCGAGCACGGGGCTTCGGTCGAAGAAGCCTTCGGGGCGGAGTTTGAAGCCCACCGTGTCTACCGGCATGATGGGCCAGTCCTCCGGTCGGGGGAAATGGGTCAGTCCGAAGGTGTGCCACACCACGATGTCCTGTCCGTCGATGTCCCTGTCACGGGCAACGTAGGCCGGCAGCCCGGCTCCTCCGGAGTGTTGGTTGACGAAATCGCCGCTGGGGTAGTGCTCGGCCTCGTCGTGGCGGGTCACCCACAGGTCCTTGGTGGCGAATGCGGCACGCTGGGCGATTGATGATTGGGGGTCGGCCAGGAGCATGGGATGCCCTTGGCCATGGAGTTTGTACGCCACGGGTTCGCCGAGGCGGTTGAGGGATTCGGGATTCGAGATCACCCAGGCCCGTCCCGCCGCCATGTCGGACTCCCGCACACCTTCCGATTCGCGCTTAAGGACAGTACGACGGCGGGTGAAGGCGTTGCCGCGTTCGTTGCCTGCGCCCATTGGCACCCGGACAGCGTCCTCTTCCTCGACGCGGTTGGTGAGTCCGTCGACGGCAAAGTCCAGGCGGGCGCTGAAGAGGTGCTGGTGGAAGGGGGCGCCGAGACCGGGGGCGAGTTCGGAGGCATAGGGGTAGCCTTTCCCGGGGTGGGCGCTGGTGAAGACGACGCCGGTGGCCTTGGCCTCGAACTCGATGGTGCCGTCGAGGTAGAGGTACCAGTAGAAGCCGTAGTCGTAGTTGCCAATGGTGGTAAAGAAGCTGATGACCAGCCGTCGGTTCCGACGCGTGTAGTTCACTCCGCTCCACAGATCACTGTGCTTGGCGAGGATGCTCCAGTCCTCTTCGTGCATGCAGATGCCGTTGCGGATTTCGCGCGGCTGGCCGAACGCATCGCTGACTACCGGGCTGAGGTAGGTGATTTCGCCGAGGCAGTCACAGCCAAGTTCCAGGGAGTTTGCGTACTGGCCCACCAGGTATTCACCGGTGTCGAAGTAGTTCTGCCAGGAGCGCACGGGGGAGGGGTCGCCGTAAGGCACTACCATTTCGGCGATCGAAGCCCGCTTGAGGATACTGCGGCGGCGATCGCCGTCGTCGAACGCGACATTGTGCAGGACCACGCCTTCGCGGACATCGAAACCGATGTCGAGGCTCCACTTTTCCCACTCGACGTGGTTTCCGCCCTGAACCGTGAAGCTCGGGCCTTCCGGCTGGGTGATGTGGATCGGCTTTTGAGTAGTGCGCATCGGGCCGGTCAGCTCCGGGTCCGTGAAGTTGCCGCGCTCCTCCGGGACCGGGACCGCTCCGAAATCCAGAACCTTGTCCACGGTCTTGCTGACGACGTCGACGTAGGCAACCAGTCCGTCCACAGGGTGGGCCCAAGCGCTGTCTTCCGGAAATTCCTGAACGAAAGCCAAGCCACGCAGGATCCGGCGGCCCTTCTCTTCCGGGTATTCGAAAACGCCGGCCGACAGGGGAGCGACCCTCACTTTGCTGACGTCGAGATTCCGGTCAGCCAAGGCCTTCAGCCAGCGTTCGTCCTGGGAGAGGACCTCCTCCACTACCTCGAATTCTTCTTCGATGACCGGAAGCTCGCCCGCCACCGAGGTGTCGAGTGCCACCTTCGAGACGACTTCCTGCTGCGTCACAGAGACAACGACGTCCTGTGCCGCTCCGGATGAAACGTCATGCAAGAACGCCCTGAACCTGCGGTCCACGATTCCCGAATTGCGCCCCGAGTCGCGCGGGGGATCGAGCAGTCCAAGGTAGGCCACCCGGGTGGTTTCGTCGAAGAGTCCGGCGGCGGCGAGAATGCCCTTGACTGCCGTGATGTCATCGGCGGTAGTCAACGCGTACGCAGCCATTTCGGCGATTTCTGGAGAGGAAGTTGTGCTCATGGAAGGCCTTCGGGGTCGTCGGATTTATTTTCTATGTGTGTAGAGAATAGCATCGTGTAATCTGAGTCACAACGGTTGTAGAAAAAAGATTTGGGGAACGCGTGCCGAAGATCGTAGACCACGACAAGCGCCGGGTGGAGCTCGTCGAAGCCACCTGGCGGATCATCGCGAAGAGGGGGATCGAGGGTGCAACCATGCGTGAAATTGCGATGGAAGCGGGCTTTGCCAATGGTGCACTCAAGCCTTATTTTCCGACGAAAGATGACCTGCTGACTTTTGCCTTCGCGCACGTTTTCAACCAGACGAACGCCCGCATGGGCAACTCAACTGCGCACCAGCACGGACTGTCGGCGCTGCGCAGCTACTGCCACGAAATCCTGCCGCTCGATGCCGAGAGGCTCAACGAGGCGCGAATAGCCATCGCGTTCTGGCAGCGCGCACTCACGGACCCCGCGAAGGCGGCGTTGCATGATTCCTCGATGGAGCAATGGCGTGAGTCGCTCTTCGCCAGGCTCCGTGAAGCCAGGGACCTGGGCGAGCTGAAGGAGGGGCTGAACGACGACGACATCGTCGGCGGGATCATGACGTTCGCGCTCGGTGCGCAGATCACAGCAACCCTCACCCCCGAGCACCACTCGCCGGATCAGTTGCGGTCCCAACTGGAGGCCTATCTTTCGCTCATTTCAGCCGAAAGGAGCGCACTCGTCCCGACTGCCGGATCGGCGAGCTCCCATGAGGGCGGACGGTTCCTCAGCGGCTGTTAAGTGGGCGCAGAACGGACGTTACGCGGACGCCACCGTGCGGAACCCGCAGTTACCGCTTGAGGAATCGGGGGTATTGGAAGTCCTGGCGGCGACGCGATAGCGGTTGCAGTAGGAATCGTGGCAGAGGTAGGACCCGCCGCGCATGACCCGGCCAGCGCCGATCGTGGGGCCTTGGGGGTTGTGGGCGCGGGAGTTGCGGTAGTACTTGGGCAGGAACCAGTCCGCGCACCATTCCCACACGTTCCCGGCCACTTCGTAGAGTCCGTAGCCGTTGGGCGGGAATGATTTCACGGCGGCGGCGCCCAAATGGCCGTCCTCTTCCGTGTTCAGGGTGGGGAAGGTGCCTTGCCAGATGTTGCAGCGGTGTTCGCCCTCCGGCGTGAGGTCATCGCCCCAGGCGTAGCGTTTTCCGGCGAGCCCGCCCCGGGCGGAGTACTCCCATTCGGCTTCAGTGGGCAGGCGGCGCCCGGCCCAAGCGCAGTAGGCCAAAGCGTCGTGGTGGGAGACATGCACTACCGGGTGCTCCGGCGTCGTGCTCCAGTGCGAATCGGGTCCTGCGGGGTGTGCCCAATCGGCGCCTCGGACGTTCAACCACCACGGCGCCCCGGCAGCGGCGCCGAGGATCTCGCTCTCGGGTGCCTTGACGAGCAGATGGAACACCGCCGAGGTCCCGTACTCCTCCGCTTCTGTCCGGTAGCCGGTGTCCTGGGCGAAGGTGGCGAACATCCGGTTGGTGACCGCGGTCGCATCAATACGGAAGGCGTCGAGGTGCACGTCGTGCACTGGGCCCTCGCCGTCGGCGGGGTATCCCTCGCCAAAGGCGTCTCCCATGGCAAACGCACCGCCCGGAATCAGCACGTCCGCGTGTTGGGCGGGCGAGGCTTCCTGGGGAGTGCCGCGGTTGACGGCGGCTAGCGGAGCCGAGGCCCGCGACGGGGAGCAGCAGCCCGCACCAAGGGGTGAATCCGTTGATTCCATGCGTTTCCTTTACGAGGAACTACGGCTGATCGCCTGAGGGATGGGCCCGGAGGCCGGGCCGGCCGAAGCCCGCCGCGCGCGTGTATTTAGCCTAGCAAAAGCACTCCACTTGTTCCATTGACCACGCATTCCACTTGTGTCATTGACGAAGCATTCCACTTGTGTCATTCTTCTTTTAGGACGTGAGCCACGTCACGATAGTTGGATCGTCATCGGAGAGAACCAATGAAGCTTGAAAACATCCTTTTAGGGGTGCTGCTGGAACACCCTGGCACGGGTTATGACCTGAAAAAATACCTCGACGTGCACGGCCGGTTTCTCCGCTCGAACACGCAGATGAGCCAGGTCTACCGATCGCTCGCCGGGATGGAGAAGCAGGGCTGGGTGACGCACACGGTGGAGCCCCGTCCCGGGGCCCAGGATGCCAAGACCTACCGCGTGACCGGGGAGGGGGCCACCGTCTTCCTCGACTGGCTGACCGGCCCCTACCAGCCGCCATCTCGATTCCAAGACCCAGAGTTCGGCGCGCGCCTGAGCTTTGCCGGGTTCATGAGCGCAGAACAGTTGTTGCGCCTCCTGGATATTGAGATCCATACCCGGCAGGAGGAAATCGCCAGGTACCGCTACCGGGACCGCCGTGAGGACTGGGCGCCGACCATCCCGTTCGATTCCGAATTCGCCGATTCGCTCGGCGAGAGGCTCCACCGCCTCGGCGCCGCGGCGATCGACGCGCACGTCGCTGCCATGATCGAGCTCCGCAAAGACCTCCTCGATGGGAAATTATCGTCGCGTTCCCTCACCGCACTTCCCGGCGATGCCACCCCCGCCGACGTCGCCCGCTGACCGAGCGGGACGACGTCGTCCCAGCTCCTGAAAGGACCATGATGAGGGCCATCATCCTCATGTTCGACAGCCTGAACAGGCACATGCTTTCCCCGTATGCCGACACCATCGTCGAAGCGCCGAACTTCGTCCGTCTCGCCGCGAAGTCGGTCACCTTCGAGAATTTCTACGCCGGATCGATGCCGTGCATGCCCGCGCGCCGCGAGATGCACACTGGCCGCTACAACTTCCTGCACCGTAGCTGGGGCCCGTTGGAGCCGTTCGACGACTCCATGCCCGAGATGCTCGGCAAAGCCGGTGTGCACACACACCTAGCATCCGATCACCCCCACTACTGGGAGGACGGCGGTGCCACGTACCACCCCCGTTACACGACGTGGGAGTTCTTCCGCGGCCAGGAGGGTGACCCCTGGAAGGGCGTTGTCGCCCAGTCAGCGGACGACGGCGGTGCCAGCGACTGGCGCTCGGGCATGAAGCGCCAGGACGTCATCAACCGCAGCTACATGCCCACCGAGGCGGAGCACTCCCAGACCCGCACGGTCGACGCCGGTCTGCACTTCATCGACACCAACCAGGCCGCCGACCAGTGGATGCTCCAGATCGAGCTCTTCGACCCGCACGAGCCCTTCTTCACCCACCCGGCGTTCAAAGCAATGTATCCGCACAACTACGACGGCCCAGGGTTCGACTGGCCCGGCTACCAGAAAGTCACCGAACCTCAGTCCCAAGTGGACCACGCCCGCTACGAATACGCAGCCCTCGTCTCCATGTGCGACAAATCCCTGGGCAGGGTCCTGGATGCGATGGACCAGTACGACATGTGGAAGGACACCCTGCTGCTGGTCAACACCGACCACGGCTTCCTGCTCGGTGAGCACGGATGGTGGGCGAAATCGGTCCAACCGTGGTTCAACGAGCTGGTTCACCTGCCGATGTTCCTGTGGGACCCGCGAACCGCTGGTCGCGACACCCGCCGCGGCGCCCTCGCCCAGACGATCGACATCGCCCCCACGATGCTCCGCTACTTCGGGCTCGAGCCGACGGCGGACATGCAGGGCCGGGATCTCGCCGTCGTCCTCGAAGACGACACCCAAGTGCGTGAAGCCGCGCTCTTCGGAATCCACGGCGGTCACGTCAATGCCACCGATGGCCGCTACGTCTACATGAGAGCGGCAGCTGACGCTTCGAACGCTCCGCTCGAGGACTACACCCTCATGCCTACCCACATGCGCTCCCGGTTTGCTGTCCCGGATCTCTCCGATTGGCAGCCCGCGGACCCTTTCTCTTTCACGAAGGGCCTGCGCACCATGAAAATGCCGGCCACCTCGTTCATGAACTCTTGGGCGCACGGAACCTTGCTGTTCGATCTCAAGACCGATCCGGAACAGAACACCCCCCTCACCGACGACGACACCGAACTGCGAATGTTGCAGCTGCTCGCCGAACTCATGCACGCAAGCGACGCCCCCCGCAGCCAATTCGAACGGCTCGGCATTCCGTTCCACAGCGTCCCCGGGAAGGAACATCTTCAAGTCCGTCGGCAAGCGGCGCGTTCCACGGCCGCCCTGGAGCCCCTCCCGCCGCTAGGGGAGTTCCCCGACGACGGTGCAGCCTTGAATACCCCGATCCTTGAGCTCATGCAGGATCCGCGCTATCGAGACAGCCTTGAACGGCACCTCCCGCAGCTTGTTTCCACCGAACTGATCAACATCCCCGCTCAGCTCACGCTCCACCAACTGGCAAAGGTCAGCCCTATCCCGGTCACCCTGCTGGTCCAACTGGCCGAGGAACTCGCCACAGTCCCCACAGCATGACCCCCCTTCCGCCTGCCAATGTAGACAGGACACCTCATGGCAACCCAAACCGCTAAATCAACTGCATCCGAAGGCTCGACTCAGGCCCATCACGTTCCGCACCGCTGGCGGAACCTGGCCACCCTCACGGGCGTCACCGTCGTCGACAACACCGAAGCAGGACTCAGCGCCACCCTGTTCCCCACGATCGCCGCGGCAATGAAGCTGCAAAGCAGCCACCTCGGCCTTCTCGCTGCCCTTGGAAAGCTCATCGCCGTCCCGGCCGGGCCGGCCTGGGCATGGCTCGCTGGCCGGATCGGCCGTCGCAATGCGCTCATTGCGACAACCCTGACCGGGGGAGGGTTCGGCATCGCTGCCGGTTTCTCCCATGACTTCGCCCAGCTGCTGATCTTCAATACCCTGATGTCGGCGTCCATTATCGGAGGCAGCCCCATCGCCAATGCCATCATCGCCGACTCATTCGACGACTCCCAACGGGGGAAAGCGGCCGGCTACTTCTACGGCTTCATGAGCCTGATCAGCTCTTTCATCGCCCCGGTTATCGCCCTGTTCACGGGCCTGTCGGACGGCTGGCGTTACGGCATGTGGACCATCGGCGGCATCTGCGTTGTCGCTGGCCTCGCCGTCGCCGTACTGCTCCGCGACCCCGGTGTGGGAGCGTCCGAAAAGCAGCTAGCGGACCTCTCCAGCCGCGACCGCGTGATTCCCAAGGTCACCGTGCGGTCAGTGATTTCACTCTTCAAGATCCCCTCTTTCTCCCTGATGATGCTCTCGCGGCTGTTGTCCGGGCACCTGCTGATCGCCATCTTCGGTATCCAATTCCTGGTTGCCGAACGCGGGTTCACGAATGCCGTCGCCGCAGTCGTCCTTGTCCCGTTCGGCATCGGGTACTTTGCCGGCACCGCGGGCGGCGGCTGGTTCGTGGCACTCTTGGACCGTCTCCTGCCTGACAAAGGCCGGATCGCCTACCTCCAGGGCGCGCAGGTGCTCTTCGCTGTGGTTGCCTTCTTCGCTACCCAGTTCCACTATGAGGGCATCTTCATCTACGGCATCTTCTGGGCCATCCTGGGCTTCGCCCAAGGCGCGAACCCGCCCGCAAACCGGCCCATCGTCGCCGCCGTCATTTTGCCCGAACTACGTAACCAAGCCTTCGCGATCTTCCTCACCGTGTTCGAGACCATGGGCTGGGCCGTCTTCTCCCTCGGTGCCGGGGCCCTGGCCTCGACCCTCGGGATCCAGGCGGTGTTCCTCTGGACCCTGGTCATCCTCATGCTCGTCAACGCCGCTGTCCTGACCGGCCTTTACTTTTGCTATCCGCAGGATGTCGCCCGGGTCCGGGACACCCTCGAGAAACGGCGCCAGGAAGCCCTGCGCGAAGGCTGACGCGCCGCCGGCCAACAGCAAAATTACCTTCTAGATAGGAACCCATGATGGAAATGCTCTCCCCGGAACGCCGTTCAGTAGATCAGATTGCCGACCAGCGCCTCGAATCACTCCTGGACCAGTTGAGCCTTGAGGAGAAGGTCAGGTTGCTGACGGGCCGGGATTTTTGGACGACGTGGCCGGTAGAGAAGATCGGGCTGCGGCGGATGCTGTTCTCGGACGGGCCGTCGGGGGTGCGTGGCGAGGTGTGGGATGAGCGGCGGCCCTCCATGAACTTCCCGTCAGCGACCGCCATCAGTTCGTCCTGGGATCCGGCGATCGCGGACCGTCTGGGGGCGGCGTCGGCGGTGGAAGCGCGCCGCAAGGGCGTCGACGTCGTGCTCGGCCCGACCATCAACCTGCACCGTTCCCCGTTGGGCGGCCGGCATTTCGAGTCGTTCAGCGAGGATCCGGTCCTGACCGCGGAACTCGCGGCGGCGTATGTGGCCGGCGTGCAGCGCAACGGGGTGGGTGCCACCCCCAAGCATTATGTTGCCAATGATTCGGAGACGGACCGGTTCACCGTGGATGTCAGGGTGGGGGACCGCGCCCTGCGTGAGCTGTATTTGCTGGCGTTTGAGAAGGCCATTGTCGAATCGAAGGCGTGGCTGGTGATGAGCGCCTATAACTCGATCAACGGCGCCACGGCCACGGAGAACGAGTTGCTGGAGTCCCCGCTGAACAGCGAATGGGACTTCGACGGCGTGGTGATCAGCGACTGGACCGCCGTGCGCAGCGTGGAAAGCGCCAAGCACTCCCAAGATCTGGCCATGCCCGGCCCGGAGGGGCCGTGGGGTTCGGAGCTCGTGCTGGCGGTGAAATGCGGGACGGTTCCCGAGGCCGCGATCGACCGGAAGGTGCTGCGGATCCTGCAGCTCGCCGGACGGGTGGGTGCCTTGGAAGGTTTTGAGCCCGTGGCCGCTGAACCGGTGGACCAGGAGGACCCGGTCGTGTTCGCCCGGGAGGCGTCCGTGGCCGGGACAGTGATGGTGAAGAACGACGGCGTGCTGCCGCTGGCTCCGGCGTCGGTTGCCAGGGTTGCGGTGATCGGACACAATGCCCGCCATGCCCGGACTCAGGGTGGCGGTTCCGCGACCGTGGTTCCGGAGAAGATCGTCACGCCGTTGAACGGGGTCCGTGCTGCGTTCGGCCCGGATAAGGTCAGCTACAGCGTGGGTGCGGTAGTCCAGGAAGGCATTGCCGAACTACCCCTGGAGCAATTGAGGAATCCGGTGACTGGCGGGCCGGGGCTGCGGGTGCGCTTCTTTGCATCCACCGGAACCGAACTCCTCGCCGAGGACCGCCGCTCTACCGCGTTGGTCTGGTTCGGCGGGGACGCTCCGATCGCGGAGTCCTCCATGGTCCAGTTCCACACCCTGTACACCCCCGAGGAGACCGGCATGATCCACCTGGGGTTCTCCACGGTGGGGCATGGCCGGATTTTCGTGGACGGGGTCCTGGCCCGCGAGGCAACCATCGAGGCCACGGGCACGGACCTGGGCGCGGCGTTCCTCGCCCCGCCCTCGGCCTCCGTCCCGATCCGTGCTTCTGCTGGTGTGCCTTTGGAAGTGACGGTGGAACTGGACCTCGCCGGCCGCACCGGGTCCCTGTCCAACGCCCTGGCCGTGACCATCGGGCTCGAAGCGGACGATACAGACCCCGAGGCCCTGATCAAGGACGCCGTTGCGGCGGCCCGGGCGGCCGAGGTCGCCGTCGTCGTGGTCGGCACGAACTCGAGGGTGGAATCCGAAGGCTACGACCGAACCACCCTGGGGCTTCCGGGCCTCCAGGACCGGCTGGTCCGTGCCGTCGCCGCGGCCAACCCGCGCACCGTGGTGGTGGTGAACTCCGGGGCCCCGGTGCTGCTGCCTTGGCGGGACGAAGTGGGCGCGATCCTCATCGGGTACTTCGGTGGCCAGGAATTCGGCACTGCCCTCGCCGACATCCTCACCGGCGCCGCCGAACCCGGCGGGCGGCTCCCCACCACCTGGCCCGCCACGCAGGAAGACGTGCCTGTCCTCAACACCACACCCGACGTCGAGGGAAAGTTGGTGTACGAGGAAGGTGTCCACATCGGCTACCGGGCTTGGCTGAAGGCAGGAGTGAAGCCGGCCTACGAGTTCGGGCACGGACTCGGTTACACCAACTGGACCCTTGACTCCGTTGGCGCTCCCGTTACTGCGGCGCCCGGTGCCGTCGTAGCCCTCCACATGACCCTGTCCAACACCGGCACCCGGCCCGGCAAGCAAGTTGTCCAGGTCTACGCCGAACGGCCCGGCTCTGCTGTCGATCGTCCCGTTCGCTGGCTCGTCGCCTCCGCACCAGTGTGGGCCGAATCCGGCGAAACCGTCACCGCCACCCTGAACGTGCCCACCCGGATGCTCGCCTACTGGGACAACGGCTGGCAATACGAACCCGGGGACTACCGCCTCCACATCGGCACCTCAGTCAGCGAGCTTCCGCTTGCCGTGGACTTGAGGCTCAACGCCTAGCAACCGTTCTTGCCGCCCCACCCTGTCCGCCCTGTTCTGCCGCAAACGCCGTCGATAGACTTAAGAGGCGCCAAGGGACGCAAAGTTGGTTGCGGGAAAGGCAAGATCATGACCGACAGCAGCGGCGTCGAAGACCCCACTGAAGACGAGGAACGCGGAGTTTCCGAGGAGTCGGAGCTCCGGGGCCGGTACGTCGAGGGCAACTACGGGAAGACGGGAACGCAGCCCGGGCGGCACTCGGAAGACGAAGAAGGCCAATATAGCGAAGGCGACTACGGCACCGCCGGAAGCCAAGGGGGTCTGCCCGAGCCTCTCGGTAGGAAAGCCAGAGAGTCTGGGCGCTATGCAAAGGCAGACCTTGGCGACGCGGGAACCGTTCCGGGGCGCACTGCGGCGTCGGAAATCGGCCAGTACGCCGAGGGGGATTACGGCGCGGACGGAACGGTGGGTCCAGTACGCAAATCAGCCGATCGACCAGCGCCACCCGATGAACCAGCGCCACCCGAAGAAGGCGACGCCTGACGGGCGAGTTACGCAGGGCCGGCCGGGGCGACTTCAGCCTTGGCGCGGATGAAGCTGAGATCCTCGGAGGAGAGGCTGACCTGGCTGTGCTGGTCGGAGTCCGGAGTGATGCCGGTTTCCTGGTGGATTATTTCCGCAATGGTGCGCGGCAGGACCACGCATCCGGGGTTGTCGGTGAGCCACCGCTGCGTTTCGGGGGTGAGCCTGTCCCAGTGGTCCCTGATGTTCATCTCCATGGATGACGCCTAACTGAGTGGGTACAGAGAAAGATGCCGGCCGAGGCCGGTGCCGGAAGCGTAATTAGGATACGCCGGGGTAGAGGGGAATGACAGGCCTTTCCGAAGCCGCGCATTTGTGCCCGTGAGGGCAAGTCCGCGGCGGCTTGCGGGTTATGGGCGAATCCGCAAGCCAGTAATTGCGTCCAACTGCGGATGCGCCTAGCGTGATCAGACAAGGAGAGTCGTGGACGGTTAGCCCCGTGGCCTGAAGTGTTGAATTTCCAAGCAAAATAGTTAGCGCTCTAAACGGACGATGAGATGACAACTCCAAGCGAAGGCGTCGGCTTCCGTTCCAAACGGGGCCCGGTACTCATAGCCCTGATGCTGTCGAGCGGCCTCGTCGCAATCGACGCCACCATCGTGGCGACCGCGGTGCCTTCGATTGTGCGCGAAATCGGCGGGTTCGCTTCGTTCCCTTGGCTCTTCTCGGCATACCTCCTTGCGCAGGCGGTGTCGGTTCCGGTTTACGCGAAACTCTCCGACATGGCAGGTCGGAAGCCGATCATTCTGACTGGCATTGGGCTCTTCCTGCTCGGCTCGATCCTCTGTGGTTTGGCGTGGAGCATGCCTACGCTCATCGCGTTCCGCGTCGTGCAGGGCTTGGGTGCCGGCGCGGTCCTGCCCGTTGCCATCACCATCGCCGGAGATATCTATTCGTTAGCAGAGCGCGCGAAGGTGCAAGGCTACCTCGCCAGCGTGTGGGCTGCCTCGTCTGTGGTGGGCCCGACCCTCGGCGGGGTGTTCTCTTCGCTTGGGCTTTGGCGTGGAATCTTCCTCGTCAACATCCCTCTGTGCCTCGTGGCTGCGTGGATGTTGGTTCAAAGGTTCCACGAGAACATCAACCGGATCAAGCACCGGGTCGACTATCTGGGGGCAGCTCTTCTCACGGTCAGTTTGACCCTCGTAATCCTCGGAGCTTTGGAGGGCGGCCAGGCGTGGGCGTGGGGCTCCCCGATCAGCATCGCAGTGTTCGCAGTTGGTTCAATTTTGTTCATTGCTTTCGTCCTGGTCGAAAGGCGAGCAGCCGAACCTGTCCTGCCGCGATGGGTCGTCTCGAGGCGCCTTCTCATCACCACGGCATTGATCTCTTTCGGCGCCGGAGCCATAGTGCTTGGCCTTACCTCGTACGTTCCCACTTTCCTCCAAGGAGCGCTTTCAGTCTCGCCGGTTCTTGCGGGCCTTTCCTTGGCGGCCCTGACAATCGGTTGGCCGATCAGCGCATCACAGTCGGGACGTTTCTACCTTCGAATCGGATTCAGGGCAACAGCCTTGATCGGTATCACGGTCACGCTCATCGGCTCGTTGGTCCTCGCCGTCACGGCCTACACGCCGAACGTTGTGCTGGTTGCCGCCAGCTGTTTTGTCGCCGGGCTCGGACTTGGGCTCCTCGCGACTCCGAGCCTGATCGCTGCCCAGTCAAGTGTCGATTGGAACGAGCGCGGAGTGGTGACTGGCACCAATCTCTTCGCCAGGTCCATCGGCAGTTCTCTCGGTGTCGCCGTCTACGGGGCCGTGGCAAATGCAATCTACGCAGGCAGTCCCGGCGGCGGGAAGAATTCGCAGGCGATCGTATCGGCCTCTGCGGCAGTATTCCTCGCCGTGTTGGTAAGCGCCGCGCTCACCATCGTCGCTGTCCTCGCAATGCCCTCCACGGTCCTTGATGCTACAGCTCCTCAGGGCAAGGCCACAGGGTCGCAGCTCCAAAAAGTGCGGCCACCAAACGTGCAAGAAGGCGGCCCTTAGCTTTGCCTCCTCAGGTGACGTAGTTCTCCGGCTCCTCTGGAGACTGATTTTCTTCGTGGCCACCTGCTTCGTGGCCACCCGTACGGACCACACGGATTTTCGTGGTGCGGGACTCTGACTGTTCGGGGAGCTGAACGCGGATTTCGAGGACGCCGTCCTCATAAGTGGCAAGAATGCCGTCCCCGCTCACCCCACGGGGGAGAGTGATGCTACGGGAGCGTTCACCGTAGCGGAGCTCGCTGCGGTAACCCTTCTTGACTACATGTTCGGCGTTCTCCTCGCGCCGCGCCTGAATGTGCAGGGTGTCGTCGTCGACGCTGATGTCGACGTCCGTCTCGGGGTCGATTCCCGGCAGATCGATTCTGACAACAAGTGTGTCCCCCTCTTGGTATTGCTCGATGCGAAGCGAAGGGTCAGCTTCGCCTTGGAGGAAGCGTCGGACGGGCTCCGGGACTTCGAGTCCGCTGCGTCGGAGAAAGTTGTCCATGATGACCTCCTGATAGGTGCCCATTGCCAGCCAATACGGGCTTGCTGGGATGAGAAAAAAGCTACGCCTAGCGTGCTCGCGTGGATAGCCCCGGGCTCTTTCGGAGTCGGCGCCCATGGATCAACTGCCCAATCTTGACGTCCGGTGTGCTCAGTCGGAAACTGAGCATAGGAGGCGCGCCGTGGGCAATTTACCGTGGATACTCGTGCTAATTATCCCATCACTAGGCTTCATCCTCTTCCTGATTTACGCAAATATTCGGTTGGCGGCCAGGCGGAGAGCTCTTGGGTTGCCCCCACTAGGACTGACTCCAGTTCGTTCGAAGACTCGGCACAGGAAGCATCACAAGTACGTGATCATTCATCGCGTCAAACACTGAGAAGGGCTCCAAGGACCTTCTCAGCGCTTTGGTGCCGGAGGTCCGGCCTGTCTGATGGAACTCGAGATGCCTTGACCGGATGGACCCAACGCGAGCATGCTGGTGCCTGTTCGCTTTGCTCTTTCAGGAAGGCCGACGATGTTCTCTCCCGGCTCTGCATCCCTAACTTTACGCATTCGGCTGGTTTGCTCGGTGGTGATAGCTGCCGTCCTGTTGCTGGTTGCGGTACCGGCGGAGGCAGCCACCCCAGGAAGCGGCAACGACGTGTCCTGGCCCCAATGCGGCAAGACCCTGCCAAAAGGCCAGACGTTCGCCATCGTGGGCGTGAACAATGGCTTGGCCAACACCACGAACCCGTGCCTGGCTGCAGAGCTGACCTGGGCACGTACATCGAAGGGCGGGACGGCTCAGCCGCTGGTTGCCCTTTATGCGAATACCGCCAATCCCGGCGCGGCCGGGTCGTGGTGGCCCACGAGTAACACCTATGGCGGGACCGCAGTGAGCAATCCGTACGGACAATGCACGAGCGGAAGCGTTGATGCCGCCTGCTCCTACATGTACGGGTACGCCAAGGCGTATGACGACGCGAACAGCCGTGGAGTGAGCAACCCCGGCTCTTACACTTGGTGGCTAGATGTCGAGACGGGCAATAGCTGGTCTACGGACCAGACGGCGAACAGGGCGGACCTGGAGGGCATGGTGGCCTACTTCGCGAGCATTGGGACCTCCGCGGGTCTCTACTCCACCGCAGCCCAGTGGAACCAGATCGTCGGGACGGTTCCGTCATCGAGCAGCCTCTACACCTTGGGCAGCTGGCTGCCGGGGGCGAGTTCGCTGGCCTTGGCGAAACGCAAATGTTCCAACGCACCCCTGACCGGCGGTGGCAAGGTCACCCTCACCCAATACGTCTCGGGCGGTTTCGACTACGACACTTCCTGCGTCTGACCCACCAACGCGTGTCAGCTCTGATGGAAGTCCGCGGCCTTCGGAGCGTCGAGCATTCCGGCGACTTTCTCTTCCAGAGCTGCGATGGTCGCTTCGGGAAGGACAATCAGGCCATCCAATTCGCGCCGGGCACGCTTGTAGGCTGTCTGCCGCTCTGCCGGCGTCGCCGCGCTGTCCGAAGCGATTCTGAGCAGCTTCCTGGCGGTGGCGAGCCGCTGACGCTCGGGCCCGGAAAAATTGCTGTCCTTGACGCGTTTGGCTTCCCGCTCGGCTACATCAAACGCCAATTCAAAGCTGCGCACGGCGGCGCGGTATTCCGCCAGCCGGGCCGCCGTCGTCATATCTCCCGGTGCCGCAGGGCGCAAACCGTCTGCCTCCCGTTTGGCCCGAAGGAAGGCCACGGT
The DNA here is from genome assembly GCF_014207375.1 of Arthrobacter sp. AZCC_0090. Lineage (GTDB taxonomy): Bacteria > Actinomycetota > Actinomycetes > Actinomycetales > Micrococcaceae > Arthrobacter. Next base: position 126,071 of record NZ_JACHEE010000001.1, read on the forward strand.
GAGCGGTTCGCGCACATCTGACATAGCAGGAAAATCAATGAGTTTCCCGACGTCAAGCTCGTAGTCCAGCCATCGCCGGTTCACCGCGTCATGAGCCTCTTGCAGCCGGAGGACTTCCGTTTGGCTGGCCTGCTCGGCCTGCGTCGCCTCGGTCTGGAGCCGGTAGAGTTCCACCCGACGGCGATGCCGCTGTTCGCTGGCCCTGGACCAGGACCGCGCCCATCCGCCAGCCAAGCCGCTCAGGGGAAAGACTAGCCACCAGTAGTGGCTGAGGAAATCGAAGAAGGGGTTCACCGCTTCATCGTCCCACCGGCCCGGACCTGTCTCAAGGGGCCAAAGCCAGGAAGGCGGCGCGCTTGGCGGTGGGTGGAGTTTCCGGGGTGAACAGGCGCTCTCGCCCGTAGAATTTGGGGTTGCGGCGTGCCGTCGTCGTGGTATGGAGACGGTCTGCGAAGCCGCTCATCGAAGGGACGGACTCAGAAAACTAGCGGATCCCCTGGAGCCAGTCCGTCAGGAGAGGCAGGACGACGGAGCTGTGCATCGCGCTGATGTGGTCGTGGCCGGGAAGTACTTGGACATCCCATCCAGCCTCAATGAGGGATTGCTTGTGTAACGCCAGGGGCTCACCGATCTTGACGTGGACACTGCCCCATTCTGGTCCGTATTCGATTCGGTCCTCCGCGCCGGCGAAGGCTAGCCTCGGCAAATCGCGAGGGACCAATGCAGAGGAATCGTCGAAGTCCTGGAGAGCCTCGTAGAGAGTGACGAATTGGCGCGTTTGTGCCTCGTTCGTTTGAACGGGAATCGAATCCCAGTCTCCAGGCTCAACGTCAGAGGCCGGTGAAGGAACCTGATTGGCAGATTGTGCGGCCATCGAGTGTGCTGCCCGGGTGACCGCCAGCATGCTCTCGTAGGGTCCATCGAGGGGCGGGTATCCGCCCATGGCCAATGCCCAGAGGCGGTCGGTGCGGATTGCCAGTTGCAACCCGCAGAGCGCCAGCCAGGAGTAGCCGTAGTAGGCGAAGGCCTCAGCATCAGCGGCATCGGCGATGGCAAGCAGATCAGCCGTGACATTCAAGGGGGAAAGGGTGTCCGGTGCGGGGTGCGCCATCCGATGGCCCTCGTAATCGGCAACGATGACCCGGTGTGATCGTGCGAGTCCTTTGACCAAGTTGGGTCCCAGGTCTGGATCAGCGCCCCACCGGCGCATTGTGTCGGCTTCCTCGGGCAGATAGGGAGTGAGGCGCACTGGGACCATCAGCGCACGCCCGTTCCCCTGGATGGTTATGGGGATCGTCGTGCCGTCGTGAAGAACGGCCCCAGCAGAGTCAATCACGGCTTGCCCTCCTTGTGGGTTCATGGTGATTAAGTTTGCCACTGAACCATCGCTTGCAGGCGTCGGACGAGGCCTGGGCTTGCCGAACTCCATCGACAGTCGCCCGGGCCAGGAATAGCCTTAAGCCGTCCCATTTGACCGACGAGGATGACGGAGGGGTATCCGATATGGGAGCCACAGAAAACGCTGAATTAGTCCGGCAGGGCTACGAGGCATTTAACGCAGGAGATCTGGCGACACTCAGCGAACTGTTCGCGGAGGACGCAGTCTGGTACGCAGCTGGAAGCGGCGTGCTGTCCGGAACGAAGCAAGGACGCGACGCCATCCTCGCCTACTTCGGCGAGCTGGGGGCGCGATCGCAAGGTTCCTTCCAAGCGGCAGTCCAGGACATTGTCGGCGGAGAAAACCATACATTAGCGATTCAGCAAACCCGCGCCGAAAACAACGGGAAGACCCTGGACATCGCAACCGTCATCTCCTTCGTGCTCCGCGATGGAAAGGTCGTCGAGGGCCGGGAGTTCTTCGAGGACACGGCCCAGGCAGACGAGTTCTGGACCTGAATATCGAATGTGGATCTCGCCTATGAAAACTCCTTGACATCCCGGGTGGTGAGGTCTATTGCTTGGCATGTCCACCCGTCCAGACCATTCAAGGAGCAGATATGGAAGCCGCACCATACGGAGTCGTGCACTTCTTCCCAGGAGGCACCAAGGACCAATACGAGGCCTCAATCGCCGTTGTTCACCCAGGAGAAGGCCGCCTGCCCGACGGTCAGACTTTCCATGCCGCAGGCCCGTCAGCTGGTGGTTGGACGATCATGGCCGTCCATGAGTCGAAGGAAAGTTGGGAAAGATTCCGCGACGGCATTCTCATGCCCCGCATGCAGGCGGGCATCGAGGGCGGATTCGAGTCGCCCCCGGAAGAGACCGTCGTCGATCTCTACAAGGTCATGCCCTGACCTATCCAGGAGGCCGCCCCCAGGTCTGGCGGGCGGTCTCCGTCTAATCCCGGCGGAAGTGGAAAGGAAAGAGTCATGGCCGCCACAGTGAACTACTTTGAAGTCGGTTCGCCGGACCCGGATGCCGCGCGGAGCTTCTACGGCCCACTTTTCAACTGGACTTTTGGTGAGTCTTCGCCCGTCGGCTACCAGATGGTGAATGGCGACAAGGGTGGGCTATGGAACACCTCCTCGCTGGACGGGACATCCTGGGCGATCTTCTATGTGCAAGTCGACGACGTGAAGGCCGCGATCGCCCGGGCCGAGTCGCTCGGTGCGAGAGTGGCCCTCCCGTTCGTCGACAACGGCGCCATCGAGTTCGCGCACCTCCTGGACCCACACGGCAACCGTTTCGGTGTGTGGCGTCCAAAACAACCTGGGTGACGGGGAACAGACACCTTCCAGCATCGATGAAAAGGACGAAGCGCAGTGACACTCGATACATTGCCCGTACTCGATTTCTCACGTTTGAATGCCGGACCGGAAGAGGCTGCCCGGTTCCGTGACGAACTGCGCGATGCCATGCATGAAGTTGGTTTTCTCTACCTGGCCGGCCACGGCATCCCCCAGGAGCTGACGGATGCCATTCTCGACGTGTCGCGCCGCTTCTTCGATCTGCCCGAAGAGGAAAAGCTTGCGATCGAGAATATCCATAGTCCCCAGTTTCGCGGCTACACCCGGGTCGGCGGTGAGCTAACTGACGGTGGGGTTGATTGGCGCGAGCAGATCGACATCGGCGTCGAACGTGACGCCGTGGAGCCGGGTCCGGGCGTTGCGGACTATTGGCGCCTGGAAGGGCCTAATCTGTGGCCAGCGGCGCTCCCGGAAATGCAGGGGATCGTCTCAGAATGGACCGAATGGTTGAGTGCCATTTCCCTTACCCTGCTGAGGGCCCTGGCAGTTTCGCTCGGCGCGCCCGAGGACACTTTTGATGCTGCATTCGCCGCACGGGCTTTCCCGGTGCTCAAGATTGTCCGATATCCGGGGGAGTCCAACCCGGAACCCAAACAGGGCGTCGGGTCCCACCGCGATGGAGGCGTGCTGACGCTGCTCCTCGTGGAGCCCGGGAAGGGCGGCCTCCAGGTCGAGTACCAAGGGAAGTGGATCGACGCGCCCCAAGTGCCGGGAACCTTTGTGGTCAACATCGGCGAAATGCTGGAACTGGCCACGAACGGCTACCTCAAGGCAACCCTGCACCGCGTGATCTCGCCTCTTCGAGGCACTGACCGGATATCCCTGCCCTTTTTCTACAATCCTGCGCTGGACGCGAGGATGCCGCAGTTGGCGGTGAGCCCGGAGTTTCAAGCGAAGGCCCGCGGCTTGTCGGTTGACCCGACGAACAGTCCGATTCTTGAAACCTACGGTGACAACGCCCTCCGCTATCGGCTTCGGGCGCACCCGAACGTCGTCGCGGAGCATCACGAGGACCTGCTGACAGGCTGACGGCGCCGGAGGGACTGACGGCGCCGGGAGGATAATGAGCGCATGGACTTCGAATTGCTCACCATCCAAGACTGTCCCCACGGGTCTGCGGCCCGTGAGCTGTTTTCCCGGGCTTTGGAATTGGAAGGAAACGATTCGGCCTTGATTTCGGTCACGGAGATCATGTCGGACGAGGAAGCCGCGGCGTCCGGATTCCATGGATCCCCGACATTCACCATCGACGGAACTGACCTCTTCGACTCGGAGGCCGAGCCTGCTATGGCATGCCGTGTCTACCGCACCGGCGGGGGCCTCTCGGGCTTGCCCAGCTTGGAAGCTCTTCGGCAAGCCATCCAGTCGCGGCTGGCGGCGTAGCGTGGGTGAGAGGTCCGGCCCGGTTTCCCGGGCAGGACCTCTCACCGTCAGGCCCGTCAGGGGCGCGTGGTGAAGGATTCGACCTTACTGGGGTCGCGTTCAATGACAGGGTCGAGGACCGTGTCGATCCGAGCCAGCAGCTCCGGATCCAGGGTGATTCCGACGGCGGTGGCGTTGTCCACGAGCTGTTCGGGTCCCGATGCCCCCACGATGGCAGCCGAGACGTTGCTGTTCTGCAGGACCCAGGCTAGGGCGAGGGCGGCCATGGACAGGCCGGCTTCTTCCGCGATGGGTTTCAACGCCTGGACCCGTTCGAGTACCTCGGGACGCATGAACTTGTGCTCGGCCTTCAGTTCGCCTTCTTCCGTCGCGAAACGGTAGGCCGAGGGCGCGTTCTGGCCTGGGATGTATTTGCCGGTGAGAACCCCTTGGGCAAGGGGTGACCAGCAGATCTGGCCCAAGCCGAGTTCCTGGCTGGCGGGGACGACTTCCTCCTCGATGACGCGCCACAGCATGGAGTATTGCGGCTGATTCGAAATGAGCTGTATTCCCAGTTCTTTGGCGAGTGCGGCGCCCGCCCGGATTTCATCGACAGTCCACTCGGAGACGCCGACGTAAAGCGCTTTGCCTGCCCGGACGATGTCCGCGAATGCCTGCATGGTCTCTTCGAGCGGGGTTTCGTAGTCGAAGCGATGGGCCTGGTAGAGGTCGACGTAGTCCGTGCCGAGGCGACGCAGGGAACCGTTGACGGACTCCATCACGTGTTTGCGAGACAGGCCTCGGTCGTTCTTACCTTCACCGGTGGGGAAGTAGACCTTGGTGAAGATCTCCAGGCCTTCGCGCCGCACGCCTTTGAGTGCTTCGCCGAGGGCCGTCTCGGCGCGGGTGCCGGCATAGGCGTCGGCGGTGTCAAAAGTGGTGATACCCAGGTCGAGGGCCTGGCGGACGCATGCGTTTGCGGTGTCCTGATCGATCTGCTCACCGTGGGTGACCCAGTTCCCGTAGGCCAGTTCACTGATGTACATGCCGGATGAGCCGAGCTTGCGGTATTCCATGGCGTGCTTCTTCCTTGTCAGGCGGTCTCTGTCAGGTGGTTATGCGTTTTCGTGGGGGAGTAAGTTCTCGTGCGCAGTGGGCGTGGGGGTGCGGTACTGCCCCTGACCACCAACGTTGCCGGAACCATCAACGTGGTTTCGCTCGTTTCAGATGCTTGTAAGGCGGAGACCAGGAGACGTGCCGCTTCCGCCCCTTGTCGGGTCACCGAGTGGTCCATGGTTGTCAGGTCGAGGAGCCCGGAAAGCTCATGGTTGTCGAAGCCGACGACGGACATGTCTCCGGGGACGCTGATCCCGGCACCGCGGAGGGTCCCGAGCACGCCGAATGCCATCTCATCGGAGGCGACGAAAACAGCTGTCGGCGGGATCTCGGCGCACAATAACCGGGCCATCGCTGATGATCCGCCTGCCGTCGTGTTTTCTTCGAAGACCTCATACTCAGGGCGATGGTCGAGCGCCGCTTCGCTGAGAGCGTCGCGGTAGCCAAGTAATCGCTGCGCAGGGGGGACGCCTCCCAGGGTGTTTCCGGCTGCTTGCTCGATGCCGATGAAGGCGATCCGCTCATGCCCCAGGTTCAGCAGGTGGCGCACGGCGGAGCGACCCGCATCCCTGTCCTCCACCCGTACACACGGTACGCCTGGTTGTTCGGAGCCCAGGACGGCCAGGGGAAGGCCCTGCTCCGTGAGGGCCTCCAGCTCTGCAGGTGTTGGTTGCAGGGCCAGGATGAGGACGCCGTCGGCTCGGCCCGGCAATGCAGGCCCGTCGAAAAACCTGCCGCGTGTGGCCTCATCCGCAAGTTCGTACAGCAGCACGTCGTAGCCGGCTTCACGCATGACGCTGCCGGCCGCCGCCAGGACCTGGCCGAAAAACCACTTGGACAGGCTGGGGGTGACGATCGCAACCGTGCGTGTCTTCCCCGTGGCAAGTCGGGACCCGGCAATGGAGGGTACGTACCCGAGTTCCCGCGCTATTCTTTGCACGCGCTTGCGGGTTTCCTCGGATATGCCAGGAACGTTTCGAAGAGCTCGGGAAACCGTTGAAACTGAGACCCCTGCAAGTTCGGCAACCGTGTCCACCGAAGATGTCATGCCCATCAAGATATCCCAGTAACGGTTCCTATCGCAAGCGCTTGCGAAACCCCTATTCCATCACTCGGAGTTGGTGACTGCGCGGCTGCCCGCATAACACCTAGACCTTGTTGCGTCGGAACCTGGCCAAGGCCTCGACCACCAGCTCATGGTCGGCTTTCTGTGGCAGTCCGGACACCGTGACGGTTGCCACCGGCCCCGTTCCCCTGGCGTAGATGGGGAAGGAACCTCCGTGTGTGGCAAAGCGGTTCTGGTCGAACCAAGCGTTGTCCTCCAGCCTGCCTCCACCGAGCCGGCCACGCAGGCCTACCAGAAGCGAAGGTTCGGCGTAGCGTGCCGCAGTCCGGCTCTTCCTCTCCACCCAAATTTCGTTGTCAGGCGTGGCTCCGGGCAGGGAGACGTGGAACAACACGTGCCCGCTTCTGCGGATGTCGATGGCGATGGGAAGATTGCGCTCCTTGCCGAGCTCAACAAGCAGAAGGCCGAGGGAGAGGGCGTCCGCCTGGCTGAAACTGTCGAATTGCAGCGTCCGGACTTCCGTTTCGATGCGCTCGATCAGGGCTTGGAGCGCCGATTCCGGCTGCTCTCCTGTGAAATCGGGATCGAATTCCATGTCCGGCGTGTGGCTTGGGTTGGCTTGCTCTTGCATTCTGCGTGGTTCCCTTCGTTGCTCGTGTCTGCCTGCCGGTGTGTCCAAGCACCTGGGCGGCTGTGCCCGACGTCAGGTCCGGGGGCGCCAAATCGCCGTCGATGATCGGATTCTGAGCTGCGGCTGGACGAGGCTCAATTGGGTCGTGATGTCCTCATTCCCGGCGGCGAGTCGCTTCATCAGCATTTCGGTGCCTTTAATGCCGATCTCCTGCGGGAATCCAGCCACCGACGTCATGGGAGGAACCTGGCTCGCGGCGATCCGTGTGTCGTCAAAGGAAGCAACTGCGATGTCGCGGCCCGGTTCGAGGCCCCGGCGGCGCATTTCGTCGTACACACCTTGCGCAACGATGTCGTTGTACGCCACCACCGCATCGGGAAGCCGGCCCAGGTCGAAAAGGTGCCCGACGGCGGATGCGCCGCCTTCGGGGGTGATGGCACTGCGGAACTCGTCGGCGCTCCACAGTTCACATCCGGCCTTCTCCAAGGAAACGCTGAGGCCTTCCTCCCTTTCGATGAGCGACGGTGCCGGACGGCCGCCGAGCAACGCGACGCTCTTGCAGCCCAGGGCGGCGAGGTGGTCTCCGAGCATTCCCGCGCCCTTGACGTTCTCGCTGCCGACATAGTCGAAGCCTGCGAAGCGGCGTGCGAGCAGCACCACCGGCACGTTGGCTGCATCGACTTGCTTAGCGAGCCTTACGGGGTCGGTGTCCGGCGCCGGGAGCAGGAGCAGCCCGTCCACTTGGCGTTCAATCATGGACGCGATGATTTCATGCTGGCGGTCGGCAAGATCGCGGCTGTACCCGATGAAAATGGTGTAGCCCGCTTCGTGCGTGATCTCGTCGACGGCCATGGCCACTTCGGCAAAGTAGGGATTGACGATTTCCGTGACGATGAGGCCGATTGTCATGGATCGGCTTTCCCGGAGGTTGGCAGCTTGCCGGTTATAGACGTATCCGAGTTGTGCCATGGCTTCCCGCACTCGTTGCGCCGTCGACTCGGGGATCCGGGAGCTGCCGCGAACGACGAGCGAAGCGGTGGAGCGTGAGACGCCGGCGGCCTTGCTCACTTCTTCGAGGGTGATGCGCGGGGCCATGCTGTGTTCCTGCCGGTCGGTCGATAGGCGAAGAAGCGGCGCTTCCCGCCTATCGACCTTATCAATCCGCATGCCGCGGATCCGGGAGATTCTCGCGGTCAGGCGAGCTTTTCGCGGATTGCTTCCCGTGAGTGGAAACCTCGACGGCGTCCTTACCGGCAGCGAGGATGGTGTCCGCGACGCGCAGGGCGTTGGCTGCGATGGTCAACGCGGGGTTGAGGGCTGCCGAGGAAGGAAAGTAGGAACTGTCCACTACCCAGAGGTTGTCCAGATCGTGCGCCCGGCAGTCCGGGTTGAGGACGCTCGTGCGGGGATCGCGTCCAGCCACAGCCGTGCCGCACTGATGGGAGTTTGTCTCGATGCCCATGCGCTCGGTGAAGATCACCGGGTATCCGGCTTTGCGGACGGCCCGTCTGACACGCCGCACCAATTCTGCATGTGGCTCGAGGTTGTTCGGCTCCCACCAGATGTGGATCTTGCCGTCGACGACGCTGACGCCGTTGCTGCGTCGCGGCAGGTCTTCGGTGGTGAGGTAGATGTCGATGCTGCGATCCGACATCGCTTTCAGGATCGGGTTGGGCACCCAGGCTCGGGCCATCTTGAGCATGCTTGCCCGCAGCTTCCCGAGCATCTGCAGGTTTCCGAGCGGATACGGATTGCTGGGACCCGCTTCATACCAATCGTTGAGACCCAGGGTTTTCTGCCATAGCGTCCGGTTGAGCTTGAACGGGTTGATCCCGATGAAGAAGGTGCTGTTGTGGACCATGTAGTTCCTGCCCACAAGCCCGGAGGAGTTGGCAAGGCCACGGGGATGCTCCCCGGTGGCGGAGCGCAGCAGCAGGGCGGCGGAGTTGACCGCTCCGGCGGCGAGGATGAACGTGGCAGCCTCGATCCTGATGAGTTTGCCGCCGCGCTCAGCCAAAGCGGCAACAACGGTACGTCCGTCGGCCCCCAGAACCAGCCGCGTGACCTTCGCACCGGTCATGAGTGCGACGCCGGCCTCCAGCGCCGGATCGATGGCGACCTTCTCGGCGTCGGACTTCAGTCCCGCTTCATTCGGTGCGCCGTCGCTCGTGGCGCACAACGCCCGCTTCTCCGGGGTGTCGGCGTCGAGCCCGTTGGCCATCCTGAAGGGGTGGAGCCCCTGGCTCCTCAGCGAATCCGCCAGGGCTTGGATCGCAGGTTCGTGGTCGAGCGCAGGATAGGGGTATGCCTCGGAGTGTGAGGGTTCGGTGGGATCTTCGCCGATCTGGCCCCGGACCTTGAAGAGCTTTTCGGCGCGCGTGTAATACGGTTCAAGGTCCGCGTAGCTGAAAGGCCACGCCGGGGATATCCCCTCTGCATGCCGGGTTTCCTCGAAGTCGCTGGCCCGGAACCTTGGCAGGCAGGCGCCGTAGACCTTCGTGTTGCCCCCTACCCAGTAGTAGACGCCAGGTTTGAAGGATTCACCGGTGCGCCCATTGAACCAGGTGTCCGCGTTCTTGTAGCGGCCCTTGAGATAGACCTCGTCCAGGTCCGAGTTCTGCGGCTCAGCGGGCAATCGGTGGCCGCGTTCGATCACCAAGACCTTGGCACCGGAGTCCTTCAGGGCGTAGGCCATGGCGCCGCCGCCCATGCCGGATCCGATGATGGCGACGTCGGTCTGGATCACCTCATCCGGCGGGGGCGCCGCTGCCGGATTCGGCGGCAGCGGCACATCATCGATGTTCTTGTACGGCATGTCGGTTAGCCTCCTTGGGCTTCGTCGAACTGCTGCACTTGGTCCACTGTGTCCAGGAACCAGTAGTCGCCCCACATGACGGATTCGTCAACGCCGAGGTCTTTGCCTTCGTGGTAGCTGCCGTGCTTCAACACGCCTTCCCAGTCTTCGTCCCGGGTGGCCAGGAAATCGTCCCCGGTCAGGCGGGTGAGGATGTTCACCGCGTAGTCGGCGTAGATCCGGGCCTTCGTGCGGTCCTGCACCAGGCCGGCGAGCTGCCAGAAACCGCCTGCTGCAGCCGCCGCTGCCGACGTTTCATAGCGGCGGACTGGCGCTGGTTCTTCCCAATCGTTCGGCGGCACCAGACGCTCGCCGGTCTTTTCGATATAGAAGTCGGCAGCGGCGATGGCGGTTTCCAGGAAGCGGCGGTCTCCGGTGAAGCGGTAGACCGTTCCGAAGCCGTAGAGGGCCCACGCCTGCCCGCGTGCCCAGGAGCCGTCGTCGGAATAGCCCTGCTGAGTAGTCTGCTTCAGGAAGGCGCCGGTCTCGACGTCGAACATTCCTTCGTGGGAGGCGGAACCGTCTCCGCGCATGAGGAAGCGCCGGGTGGTGAGGCAGTGGTCCACGGCCTTGCGCGCCATGTCCTGGTCGCCGGTCTGCTGCGCGGCGTAGAGGGCCATGTGGATGTTCATCATGATGTCGATGAACAGGCTGTCCGGCCGGCGAAAGCTGGGCATGTACTTTCCGGCTTCGCGGTAGCGGCTCGCGGTGGTGCGGCCAGCCTCAACGACGACGTCGCGTTTGGTGGTGTCGCCGGTTGCTTCGAACCAGCGACGGTACGTGGACCAGAAGAGGAAGCCCAGGTCGTGGACCGTGTCGTCCGTCTTGCGGTGCTCAATGAGTTCCGAGTAGTGCTCGGCAGCGCTGAGGAAGCGTGCCTGCTCGGCCGAGCCGGCGCGGCGGGAGAGCATCCAGAGCTGGCCGCCAAGGAAGCCTTCGCACCAGTTGGTCCACGCTTCGCCGTCCACCACCCATTTGCCTTCTTCGGTGTAGAGCGGGAATCGATCCGGGTGCTGGGTGGTGAGCCGCGAGAGCTTTGCGGAAGCGGTCCTCCAGGCCTTCGAAGCCGCTTCCCGGAACGCCGAGGGAACCTCGTAACCGGTGGGAAGTGTGAGGGGCAGGATGGCGGGCAGGACCGTAGCGGCGGTGGTAGTAGTTGCTGTGGCAGTCATGGTGGTTTCCTTTGGGTGGTACTTGGGTCAGCGGCGCGGGGCGTCGGGGGCGTCCACCCACCGGCTTTCGCGGGGGCCGACCTGCAGCTGGATCGTCTTCAGTTCGCTGAATTCGGCCAGGGCCTGGCGGCCGAGTTCGCGCCCGATTCCGCTCTGGCCGTAGCCGCCGAACGGTACTTCGGGGTAGCCGTCCATCCAGCGGTTGACCCAGACGGTGCCGGCCCGCAGGTCGCGGGCGGCAGTGAGGGCCTCGTTGATGTCGTTGCTCCAGATCCCGGCGGACAGCCCGAACGAGGTGGAGTTCGCGATGCTGATCGCTTCCTCGAGCGTGTCGTACGGCAGCACGGAGAGGACGGGCCCGAAGATCTCATCGGTCGCGATGGACATCTGCGCGGTGACGTCCGTGAAAACGGTGGGCTGGTAGAAGCGGCCGTCCAGGCCGGTATCCAGGCGGCCGCCGCCCGTGAGCAGGTGGGCGCCGGCGTCGCGGCCTTCGGCCACGTAGCGTTCGACGACGGCGAGCTGTGCGTCGTTGACGAGGGAACCCACCAAAGTGTCGGACTTGAGCGGATCGCCCACACGCATGTGTTGTGCGCGTTCGACGACGGCGGCGGCGAATTCGTCGGCGATGGAACGGTGCACTATCAGGCGGCTGCCGGAGTTGCAGCACTGTCCCACGTTGAAGTAGCCGCCGAACACGCCGGCGTCCACCGCGGCGGTGAAATCGGCGTTGGGCGTGATGAGCTGCGGGTTCTTGCCGCCGAGTTCGAGTTCGACCTTCTTCAAGTCCCGGCCGGCGGTCGCGGCGATGCTCTTGCCGACACCCGTTGATCCGGTGAAGCTGACCATGTCGATGCCAGGGTGCTCCGCGATGGCGGAGCCGACTACGCGGTCGCCGGTGACGATGTTCACGACGCCTGCGGGGAACCCGGCCTCACGGATGAGCCGTCCCAGCATCACCGTGGTGGCGGAGGTGCTTTCGCTCGGCTTGATCACGGCGGTGTTTCCGGCGGCGAGGGCGAACGGGAGCTTCTGGCTGATGATCAGCAGCGGGAAGTTCCACGGCGTGATCATGCCGACGACGCCGATCGGTTCGTGGACCACGAGCGCCAGGGTGTCGGGCCCCAGGGCGTTGTGGGCATCGCCTTGGGTGTTCCGGGCCAGGCTGGCCGCGTACTCCCACAACTCTGCGGTGCCCGCGACTTCGTTGCGGGACTGCGTGATGGGCTTGCCCGTTTCGAGCGTTTCAGCCAAGGCCAGTTCTTCCGCATCGCGGCGGACAATCTCGGCGACCTTCAGCAGCAACTTGGAGCGCTGGGATCCGCTGGACTTCCGCCAGCCGCCCTCCAAGGCCCTGCGTGCAGCGGCAACGGCCCGGTCGACGTCGTCCTTCCCGCCTTGGGGGAAGGAAGTCACCTCGACTTCGTGTGCCGGGCTCAGCCGCGTGAAGGTCTCGCCGCTGCGGGCCTGGACGTCTTCACCGTCGATGATCATCGGCCGGTAGGTGGGCTCGACGTCGTCGAGCGTGTAATTCCTGGTTTCCATTTCGGGTGTCCTTAGAAAATGTTGTGTGGGTCCAGCTGGCGGTGTGTCAGTTGTCCGTGAAGTGCGCCGCGCGCTTTTCCCGGAAGGCTGCAACGCCCTCGGCGAGGTCGTCGGTGGCGGCCGCGAGGCCGCCGGCCAGAGCCTCGAGCACGCGGGACGGAGCACCGTCGGCAGCGGCGTCGATGAGTTGCTTGCCCAGCTGCACGGCCAGGGGAGCTCCGGCCAGCAGGTCATTGCTGAGTTTTGCAACGGCCTCTTCGAGCTCCGATTGGGGCGCGACGGCAGTGGCCAGGCCCCAGCCGACAGCTTCGTCACCCGAGAGTTGCCTGCGGGTGAGGACGAGCTCCTTGGCCCGTGCCCGGCCCACCAGCTCCGTGGCGCGTTCAGTGCCACCCCAGCCGGGGACGGTGCCGAGGCCGGTCTCAGGCAGGGCAACGCGCGCCTCTGCGGCGATGACGCGGAAGTCGCAAGCCAGGGCAAGCTCCAGCCCGCCGCCGAAGGCCAGTCCGTCGACGACGGCGATGCTGGGCTGGCGGAGTCCTGCGAGGGCATCGAAGGCCCGGTGACCGGTGGCGATCCAGTCCCTCCACATGCCGGCGGCGGAGAGATCGGCGAAGTGGTTGATGTCCGCGCCGACGCAGAAGACCTTCTGGCCGCCGGTGCGCACGATGGCGAGCCGCGCTGAGGAGGCGGCGACTTCGCGCGCTGCCGCGGCGAGATCTTCCAGCAGTCCCAGGGTGAGTGCGTTGAGCTTCGCGGAGCGGTCGATCAGGATCGTCGCGGTGTGCCCGTCGGCGGAGTACTCCACGGTGACCTGTTCTGTGACTTCCTTGGTGACCGGGGCGGTCTGCGTGCTCATGGCTGCTCCTTTCGCTGGCCGCCAAATTCGCCGGCCAAGTGTTCTGCGGCCCGCAAGACGATGGCCCAGATGGTCAGGGTGGGGTTGATGCCCGGGCAGCTGGGGAACGCAGCACCCGAGTACATGTACAGGTTGGGGGTGTCGTGGACCGCAAGGTGCTGGTCGAGGACGGTTGCCTTTGGGTCGTGGCCGAAGCGGGCACCTCCGAGGTCGTGGCTTGAGCCGACCCCGGTGAAGTACGGGCCCTGCCACGTCTTGGTGGCACCCATGTCTTTCAGCAGCCCGGTGGCACGGTCTGCCATCCAGGAGGCCAGCCGGCGTTCGTTTTCGCGCAGCCTGTAGGTCACCCGGACCAGCGGCATGCCCAGTCCGGAGGAGTCCCGGTGCCGCGGGTCGATTTCCAGTCTGTGGGATGCGTAGGGCAGGGCGTCGGGTTGAATCCGGATGACCCCCTGCTGGGACCACAGTTTCAGATGGTCACGATACGAGGCGCCCCAGCGGCGGACGTCCTCGGGAAGGGTCTCGCGGGCGATCTGCAGGGGCAGGGCCTGCTGTTCGGCGCCGAGCGTGGCGCCGCCGATGAAGCCGTGGTCCAGGGACCTGAAATCGGCGGCGAGGTAGTCGTCCAGGACGACACCCTGCGCGGCCGGGCCGGTGTGCCGGTTGAATTCGGTCCCGGGGAAGAGCGCGTCCACGTGGCCGAACATCTTGGTCATGTAGTGCAGGCCCAGTTGGCCAGTGTTGTTGCCCAGGCCGTTTTCGTGCCGGGAATCTGCCGAAAGGTACATAAGGCGCAGGTTTTCGTAGGTGTAGGCCGAGAGGATGACGGCACGCGCGTACTGGCGCCGGACCCGGCCGAGCGGATCAACCCACTCGACGCCGCGGGCAGCACCGGACTCGTCCATGATGATGCGGGTGACGCGGGCGTGGGTACGCAGTTCGAAGTTGCCAGTGGCGATGGCAGCAGGCACGGGACCCAGGCCCGGGTGCCAGCGGTCGCCGCGGAAGGAACCGAGGCCATTGTTCCAGGCGCTGTAACCGGTGGCAGCCCGGCCGCCGTATGACTCGGTAGTGAACCCGGCCGGAACAGGGTGCGGGTGCAGCCCGGCCGCCTTGGTGGTCTTGCTGAACTTGTTGCCCAGGATGAAGGGGCGGGTCGGCGGCAACGGCAGGGGTTTGCTGCGCTTGACGAACGGATTGGATTCGTCGCCGGCGATGCCGATCAGGTGTTCGAGCTTAGTGTAGAAGGGCTCCAGGTCGTCGTAACTGACCGGCCAATCGGCCAGGGTGCAGTCCTCGGGCAGCGAGTCCGGTCCGTAGAGGCCGTCGTAGTGACTCTTGGGGGCGAACTGCCACGGGTGGAAGCGGCGCAGCCAGGAGCCGTAATGTCCAGCGGAGCCGCCGACGCCGTTGACCATCCGGCCCAGGGAGAAGGTGGCCTGGCGGCTGTCCTCTTCATCCGCGGTTTCGCGCCACCGGGGGGTTTCCTGCTGGAACTTGGGGCCCAGACCGCCGCGTGTGTAGTACGCGTGCTCCAGCTCGTCGGGGAGGAATTCGTCGAGGGGACGGAATGGGCCCGCCTCGAGGCCTACCACGCTCAAGCCGGCCTCCGCGAAGACCTGGGCGCTCAGGCCGCCCATGGCGCCGACGCCGATGAGGAGGACGTCCACTTCCTCGGTCATCTGCGGGTTGACGGCATTCTCGTAGCCAAGCTGCTTGAGCCGGTGTCCTTCAGTGTCGCGGGGGATTTCCTGCATCGCGTCCGCGAGGGTCTTGATGACTCCGCCCTTGGTGACGTGCTCGGTGCTGAGGTTTTCCTCGGCGGAGTTTTCCAGCCAGACGCCGGGGTGCTTGAGGAACTTCCATCCGACGGCGTCCTTGTTGCCGCCATGGACAGGATCGGCGAAGAGACCTTCCTGCAAGTGCGCGACGACCAAGCCGAAGAGATCCTGTTGTTCCTTCGCAGGAAGCCGGTCACTCAATTCGCCCTGCTCAAGCAAGACCAGCACGTCGGAGCGCTCCTCTATAGTCAAGGACGCGAAGTTGCGGCCGTACTTGACTTCGGAATGGCGGTCCAAGGCACCGAAGAGCCACTGGTACCGCGGCAGGTCCTTCCGCCCGTAGCCTTCAAGCGTCAGGTCGAGGTAGTCGGTGACACCCGCTTCGCGGACGCCGGGGCTGTCGCCGTCGGACGGGAACATCGTCTCGAACAATGCGTCGGCGAGTTCGGTTTCGTACGGGGTAAGAATGCGGTGGCTACTCATGGCGGAGTTCCTTTCGGGCGTATCGGCCGGCGTCAGCGAACGGCCAGGGACTGTGCGCGCTGTTCGATCCGCTCGTGCAGCGGCAACGCGGGAAGGTGGAGTCCGACCGGGGCGTCGGCGAACAGCGCGAGGTCCATGGTCCGCAGTTCCTCCGAGACGATCAGCGGGAACTCGCTGCGGTCAAGGACGTCCTTCTGGAGGTTGACTCCGGGCGCGATTTCCGTGACGACGAGTCCCTTGCTGGTGAGCTCCAGAACCGCGCGTTCAGTGATGTATTTGACCTTCTGACCGCGCGCCAAGGCCCGGGGCCCCGAGAACGTGACCGCTGAAACGTCGTTGACCAGCTTGGTGAACGGACCGTCGGCGCGGATGTCCAAGCCGTTCTCGCCGGCCACTATGTCGCGGCGGCCGGCGGTGAAGGCACCCATGAACACGATTTCGGGCGCGGAGGAGGTGATGTCCGCGAATCCACCCACGCCGGCGGTGACGTGGCGCTTTGTGGGCAAGTGGTGGACGTTGACGTTGCCGTGCCGGTCGATTTCGAGGAAGGAGAGCAGGGAGCGGTGGAAGCCCCCACCTTGCAGCAGCGTGAACTGGTCGATGCTGGGCATGATCGCGTCAGGGTTCTGGGCGCATCCGAACGCGAAGTCGAGCAGGGGGATGCCGCCGACTGCGCCTTGTTCGATGACCCAGCTGACTTCCCGTCCCTGGTCTTCTTCGACGAGGACGTGGGGAACCAGCGCCGAGACGCCGAAGCCGAGGTTGACGATCTCGCCTGCTTTGAGCTCTTGGGCGGCGCGGCGTGCCGTGATCTTCTCGATGGAGAAGGCGACGTGGGGGAGGGAGCTCAAGGGCCTGCGCAGTTGCCCGGAGATGGCGGGGTCGTTCGCGGTCAGGGTGGTTTGCAACTGATCCTCTGCGATCACCACCGCGTTGACGAGGATTCCCGGGACCTTGACCTGCTGCGGGTGCAAGCTGCCGGCTTCCGCAAGGCGCTTGACCTGCGCGATGACGATGCCTCCGTTGTTGTGGGCTGCGTAGGCCAAGTCGAGTGCCCCAAGGGGCGATCCTTCGTCCTCGAACGTCAGGTTTCCGTACTCATCAGCCGTGGTGGCACGAATGATGGCCACGTTGGGAACGACCGAGGGAAAGAACAGCCATTCCTGGCCGGCCAGTGTTGCGGTTTCCACGTGGATTGAGGGTGTGGACTTGTTCATCCGGCCGCCCTGGAGGCGCGGGTCGATGAAGGTGTCCAGCCCGACCTGGGTGAAGACGCCCGGTTGCTTCGCCGCCGCGGTGCGGTGCATCTGGTAGATGACGCCCGAGGGGAAGTTGTATGCCTCCACTTCCTCCCGCTCGATCATCTGCCATATCCGCGGCGGCTCCGCGCTGGATGGTCCCGAGGGGTAGGAACCCGCAATCACCTTGCGCAGCAGCCCCGGCCGGGCGATGTGGTCAATGCCCTTGACTCCGTACATGTCGCCAGCGGCGATCGGGTGTACCGACGTCAGGTTGGCCGGGTGGGAGGTTTCCTCGAAGCGCTGACCGATTCCGGCGAGGACGCTGTCCGGGCACCCGAGGGCGCTTGAGGAACTGACCGTGATGACGTCGTCGTCGTTGATGAGCTCTGCTGCCTCGCGGGCCGTGAGGATCTGTACCTTCTGCATGGCGTTCTTTCTGGCTGTTAGTTGATGTGGACGGTGCGTCCGGAGTGTGCGGATTCTTGCGCTGCAAGGGCGACTTTGAGCGCCATCAGACCGTCACGGCCGCTCGCTGCCGGGACCCCAGTGCCCTCGACGGCGGACACGAACGCGCGCAGTCCGATGACGTAGAGATCCTCGGAGCAGTCGACGTCGATCGTTTGGCTTCCTGACGCGGTTGTCAGGACGAGTTGGCCTTCGGTCTCCTGCGTCATCGCATCGACGACTTGGATGGTGCCTTCGGTGCCGTGGACTTCCAGGGACGTCTTGGCGTAACCGACCGTGAAGGAATCGTGGGTCTGCGCCAGGACGGGCCGCTGACCGGGCCGCTGGTACTCGATGACGGTCATCGCGGAGTCTTCCTGCCCGCCGGCGTTCCAGTCGGCTTGCTGGACAGCGACGGCGCTGACGGCCCTCGGCGTGCCGAGCAGCGGGTTGAGGACCGAGGCGTCGTGGCACGTGATGTCCAAGATCACCCCGCTTCCGGGGGTGCTTTGCCCGAGCCGCCAGCCGCGCAGCCGTTCCGGCAAGAGCACGGCGTGTGCGATCTTGGCGGAAAGGACTGTGCCGATGGTTCCAGCGTTGACGAGTTCGCGGACTTTCGCGTGCAGCGGGCTGCCAGGCAGGTGGTGGTTGGCGGCCAGGACCAGGCCCTGTTGCCCTGCGAGATCCACCATGGCCGTCGCGTCGTCGACGCTCAAGGCCAGCGGCTTCTCGCATAGGACGTGCTTGCCGGCTTTCAGGGCCCGGCATGCTTGCTCGAAGTGCAAGGCATTCGTTGAGGAGACATAGACCGCGTCGATGTCCCAGCCGAGCAGTTCGTCAAGGTCGGTGGTGGCGTGGGGCAGCCCGTGGCTGGTGGCGAGCTCACGGGCGCGGGCCCCAGATCCGCTGCAAACGCCGACGACGTCGCCCCCGCTCGCGCGGATGGCGCCGATCACGCGCGTCGAAGCGATGTCGCTGGCGCCGATGAGGCCCCATTTCAGTGCTGGCATTGGATTCTCCTAGGTTCTGGGTCGCCATTGGGCGGAGGAAGCGCGGATCTTCAGCGCCGGTTCGATGACGGATCGCTGGGGATCCAGCGAGGAGTCTCGTATGCGGTTCAACAGCATCTCCGCTGCCTTGCGGGCGATGAGTTCCGGGTACGTGGAAACCGAAGTCAGGGGCGGCAGCAGCAGTTCGGCCATGGCGATGTCATCGAAGCTGGCCACGGAGACATCCCGGCCGGGCTCAAGGTTTCTGCGCCGCAGTTCGGCATAGATTCCCAATGCCACGGCGTCGCTGTAGGCGATGATGCAGTCGGGCCAGCTTCCCCGGTCCAGCACCGATGCAACGCCTTCTGCGCCGCCCATGGCGTTGTTCGTGGTTGCTGCGGTCAAGGAGGGATCGAAGGTGACGCCGCTTCCGGCGAATCCTGTTTCGAGGCCCTTGACCCGCTCGGCACGGGCCGAGGATTGCTCCGGGCCACCAATCAGCACGGCTGAGGATGCTCCGAGGGAAGACAGGTGCCGGGCCAGTTGTTGTCCGGCTGCGATGTTGTCCGGGCCGACATAGTCCAACTTTTCGGAGAAATAGCGGGCCAACTGCAGGACTGGGACGGAGGAGCGGTCAATGACTCCGCAGATGGATTTCAACTCCGAGCCTATGGCTGGCAAGAGGAAGATGCCGTCTACTTGCTGCTGGACCATGGTCTCGAGCTGAAGGTATTGCCGCTCCGCATCGTCCCGGCTGTAGCCGACCAGGAGCGTGTAGCCGGCTTGGTGGGCGGCCTCCTCGATGGTCATCGTCAGACCCGCGAAATACGGATTGCGGATGTCCGTCACGATCAAGCCGAGGGTCATGGAGCGGCTGCGGCGCATGCTGGCGGCGTGCCGGTTGTAGACGTACCCGAGCTCGGTCATGGCGAGCCTTACCCTGTCTGACGTCGCCTCGGTAATCCGGGCACTTCCGCGTAAGACGAGTGACGCTGTAGATCGAGACACTCCAGCGGCCTTGCTTACGTCCTCAAGGGTCGCCCTTCCCATCGAATCTCACCTCCCATTTGATATCGGTTGAATATTTCTACCACGTTTCCACGGGAGTTGGTAGAGCGATCTACAAAGATCTTCCAGTGCGATATTGGCCAATAGTTGCGCGTTTTAGAGATGAATGGCCGATCCTGTGCATCATCAACGTCTCGTCGGTAGTGGTTCTAGAGAAATCTATTGCATCGATCTACTTACATATGTAACCTGAACCACAACGCAGGCTGAAGCCGGCTTTGTCCGGCGTCTGACAACCCAAAGGAGAGTAGTCATGCGTTCTTCCAACAAACTCAAGGTTTCGCTCGCCGCGACAGCGGTGGCAAGCCTCATTGCCGTGACCGGATGTGCCGCCAACCAGCCCGCCGGGAGTGCCGGTGGTGGCACTGACAAACTGGAAATCACGTCCTGGTGGACCTCCGGTTCGGAGGCGGATGCGCTCAACGTGCTGATTGACGGGGTGAAGAAGTCGTCATCAGGGCTGTCGGTGGACAATGCCGCCGTCTCCGGCGGCGGCGGCGCCAACGCGCGGCAGGCCCTCGCTGCGCGTCTCCAGGCCGGAAGCCCTCCGGATTCATGGCAGCTGCATCCGGCGGGCCAGCTTAAGAGCTACGTCGACGGCGGCCAGGTTGCCGACCTGACGGATCTGTGGACACAGAACAACTGGGCCGCTCAGATGCCCAAGGACGTGGCCGAAGCCCAGCAGGTCGGCGGGAAGTACTACACCGTTCCGATCGGTGTCCACCGCGGAAACGTGCTGTGGACCAATCCGGCCGTGCTCTCCAAGGCGAACGTCACGATTGACTCGGCCACCGGCGTCGACGGCTTGATCGGTAGCCTCAAGCAGGTCCAGGCAGCGGACGTAACGCCGGTGTGCTTGGGCGACAAGGACATCTTCGCCTCTGCGGAGCTGCTGGAATCGATCATCATGTCCCGGACGGGCGCCGATAACTGGAAGAAGCTCTTCACCGGCGGATATTCCTTTGACTCACCCGAGGTGAAGCAGGCCCTGGAGGACTACAAGACCATCCTGTCCCTCTCCAACAAGGACCACTCGGCCATCACGTGGGACGAGGCCGCAAAGAAGATGGCAAACGGCTCATGCGCCGTGAACCTCATGGGCGACTGGGCCTACGGCGAACTTCTCAACGCCGGTAAGAAGCCGGGAACGGACTTCTCCTGGGTGACCTTCCCCGGCAAGGAAGACGTCTTCGACTACGTGGGCGACGGGTTCTCCATTCCCGCAAAGAACATTCCACACGCCGATGCGGCCAATGCGTGGTTGAAGACCCTCATGGACCCAAAGATCCAGACCGAATTCGCGGCAAAGAAGGGCTCCATTCCGGCCTTGACAACCGCTGACATTTCCAAGCTCTCCCCATACCAGCAAGAAGCTGCGAAGAGCTTTGCGAAAGCCTCGGTGGTTTCATCCCTGGCCCACGCGCAGGCCTCCACCGCGGAATTCGCGCAGACCTATGCCGACGCGGTTTCCACCCTCAACGGCAGCGGAAACGTCAGCGCATTCGTGGCCAGCATGACGCAGGCCCAAAAGACCCAGCTGAAGTAGCCGGCAAGCCAACCACGCCGCCAGAGGTGGGTGGCTGCAGGCCTGCAGCCACCCACACGGACAGGATCACCCCTCATGAGAACCTCTTTCAGGCCGCCCGCATCAGCCGGCCTCCGCCCTAAGAAACAAGTACCCCACAACGTCAAGACCTCCCGACGCGCCGCCTGGATTTTTGCCCCGAGCCTCCTGGTCAGTTTCGTCTTCGTCTACGTCTTCATTGGCGTCACCGTCTACATCTCCTTGTCGAATTGGAAGATCGGGACGAGCCCAAACCTTTCCCTCAGGGAGCCGTTCGGCGGCACCTACGGCGAGATCATCCAGGAACAACGCTTCCAGGCTGATATCCGCAACGTCGTGATCTTCACGGTCATCTTCCTGGTTCTGGCCATCCTCGGCGGACTGGTGGCGGCCCTTTTCATACACCACGTGGCCGTCGGCAAAGGGCTGTTCCGGACAGTCTTCCTCCTGCCTTATGCCTTGTCCTTCATCGTCACTGGCGTGGCTTGGCGTTGGATCTTCTCTCCGTCCACCGGGGTGAATCAAATCCTGCGAAACCTCGGGATCGAAAACCCGCCAGGCTGGACCACCGATACCACCGTCCTGGGCGCCTTGAACGACCCGACAGGCACGGACTTCCTGAAGGTCCAGTTCGGTATCCCGGTGGCATTGCTGCCGATCATCTTTGCGGCAGGCTGGCAATTGGTGGGTTTCGCGATGGCGATGTACCTGGCAGGCCTTGCCTCCATTCCGGAAGAGCACCTCGAAGCGGCGAGCGTCGATGGCGCCAACACGTGGCAGCGCCTGCGTCACATCGTCCTGCCGCAACTGTGGCCCTCCACTATTACGTGTTTTGTCTTGCTCCTTCACGTGGCCCTCAAGATCTTCGATCTCGTGGTCGCCATGTCCGGCAGCGGACCCGGCTTCGTCACCGACGTGCCCGGCATCTACATCTATAACTACCTCTCCAGCCGCTACGACAAGGCCTCGGCAATGGCGATCATCTTGCTCCTGCTGACGCTCGCGGTGATCGTCCCCTACCTGATTCGCGGATACCGTCGAGAGCGAAAGGCATAGAAATGGCCGTCGAAACCCTACAACCGACCCCCACCACCAACCAGCAGCGCCGGCGGCCTGGGACCAAAAACCGCAAGCCCAAGTCCTGGAAACTGCCCAAAACTCCGGGCGGATGGGTGGTTCTTGCCATCTGCACGATCGCCACCCTTGGCATGCTGGTGCCCGTCTACGTCATCGTCGCAACCGCACTCTCCGGAGGCCATGGAGCGCCGAACTTCTTCCTCGCCTTCCCTGACGCGCCAAGCCTCGAAGCGTTCAAGGGCGCCTGGACGAAACTTCATGGTTCGCTGGCCAATTCACTCCAGATCACCATTCCCGCTGCTGTGATTTCGTGCCTGCTGGGCTCGATCAACGGGTACTTGCTATCCAAGTTTCCTTTCAAGGGGTCCAGCGCCCTTTTCACGGTCCTGTTGGTGGGCATGTTCATCCCGTTCCAGGCCGTGATCATCCCGGTTTTCCAGTTCCTGAACATGCTGCACCTCCAAGGCAGCATTCTTGGCCTGATCGTCGTCCACATCATCTACGGCATCCCGATCACCACGCTGATCTTCCGGAACTACTACGAAGGTATCCCCAGCGCCATCATCGAGGCGGCGGCCATCGACGGTGCCGGGATCTGGAGGACGTACACGCGCGTCATGCTGCCCCTCTCGGTTCCTGGGTTCGTCGTGGCCGGAATCTTCCAATGCACCAACATCTGGAACGACTTCCTCTTCGGCTTCATTCTTGCCTCTCCGGCATCGTGGCCCGCCACCGTGACCCTGAACAACCTCATCGGCACCACAACCGTCAACTACTCCGAGCTGATGGCGGGCGCCGTGCTGGTTGCCGCCCCCACCGTCCTGCTTTACCTCGTCCTGGGCAGGTTCTTCGTCAGTGGTCTCACCGCTGGAGCCGTGAAATGACAGTGCTTGATGTCCTGTGTGTTGGCGAGACCATGGCTGTCATCACCCCCGCGAATGCCGAACCACTCAGCAAGGCTGAAGAATGCCTGCTGGGCTTCGGGGGAGCGGAATCCAATGTTGCCGCACACTTGGCTGAATTCGGATACCGCGCCGGTTGGGCCAGCCGCCTCGGAATGGACCCCTTCGGGGATCGCATCGCCGGGGGCCTGGCCGCCCGCGGAGTGGATCTCAGCAGGGTGATGAGGGATCAGACGTCCAGTACCGGCGTGTACTTCAAAGACCCGGACCTGGGTCGCGGAGCGCGCACCCTCTACTACCGCGCAGGTTCTGCGGCGTCCCGCATGTCGCCGGAGGATTCCCGCACATGGTCCCTGGAGCAGACAGGCTGGATCCATACCAGCGGAATCAATGCCGCCCTTTCGCGCAGTTGCTCGGAACTCACCGAGCAACTGCTCACCCAGGCCCCCACTGTGGGGTACAAGGCGTCCTTTGACGTCAACTACCGGCCTGCATTGTGGAGCGTTGACGTCGCAGGTCCACGACTCCTCGAGCTGGCTTCCAGGGCTGCCGTGGTGTTCGTCGGCCTTGACGAAGCCGAAACCTTGTGGGGCTGCGCTACCGCGGATGACGTCTCGTCGCTTCTTCCCGGGCCACGGCACGTCGTCGTCAAGGACTCGGCCACGGAAGCGGTGGAATTCGTCCGGGAACCAGGCAAGGAAGTGCAGGTCTTCCGGTTCCCCGCACACAGGGTCGACGTGGTCGAACCTGTCGGTGCCGGTGACGCGTTTGCCGCCGGTTACCTCGCCGGGATGCTGCGCGGGGACCCTCCGGTGGACAGGCTGGCCTTGGGCCATTCCTTTGCAGCGTGGACCCTGGGCTCGCTCGCAGACTTCAGGCCCGGCCACGGAACCAAGCCCCGCACTTTCGGGTCCAAGCACATTCACGCGGCTGCCACCTGACACTCCCCACCGGAAGCTCACCCCCGCCACCACCCCGAGAGAAAACACCTTGGTTAACAATCACCCCGACAACTGGTTCGCCGATGACTTCTTCAAGGTCCCGGTCATCGCAGTGCTCCGCGGACTCACCCCCGCCGAAGCCGTCAAGTCCGCCACACGGGCCTGGGACGCCGGCGTCGAGCACGTCGAAGTCACTATCGAAACACCCGAAGCCGTGCCGACCCTTGCCGTCGTGGCCAGCGCAGCAGCCGAGAGAGGTGCCGCCGTCGGTGCCGGAACCATCATCCATATCGAACAACTGGACGTGGCAGCATCTGCAAACGCATCGTTCACCGTCTCGCCCGGCCTGGATGAAGGCGTCCTCCGGGGAAGTATCCTCCGCGGCATCCCGCACCTCCCCGGTGTGGCCACCCCAAGCGAAATACTCCGGGCCAAAGCCCTTGGATTGACCTGGCTCAAGGCCTTCCCCGCTTCCCTGCTCGGACCCGAATGGATCAAAGCCATGAAAGGGCCCTTCCCCAACGTCCAGTTTGTAGGCACCGGAGGCATGAAAGCGGTTACGGCCCGTGACTACCTGTCCGCCGGACTCAGCGTCGTCGGACTAAGCTCCGACTTCTCTTCCGATGACGGAGCCGATGCGGTTCGCGACCTTTTGGCGAGGTTCACTACCAGCGGCTTTCAAGCTACCAAGTCCAGCCACTAAGGGGTGGTCCTGACCGAGGTTCCCCAGGCCGGATGCTCCTTGCGGTGATCCGAGTTCCTCGAAGAAGTCCACGTTGGCCCTGACATAGTCGGCCCACTCATCCGGAACGTCGTCCGAGTAGTAAATCGCCTCGACCGGGCACACTGGATCGCAGGCTCCGCAGTCCACGCATTCAGACGGGTGGATGTACAGCGAGCGTTCGCCTTCGTAGATGCAGTCCACCGGGCATTCGTCGATGCAGGCTTTGTCCTTGACGTCCACCCAGGGCTGGGCGATCACGTAGGTCATGGCGCGCCACACAGGTGTAAACGGTCTTGCCCCAGGTGAAGAAGTCCGGTGCGGACCTGCCCTGCTCGCGGAAGGTGTTGGTGGAGGAGTCTTTCACGCCGCCGAACGGTACGTGGTTGATCGTCGCTTTGTGTCCCACGTACCAGCAGATCGGCGGTGCCGCCGGCGTCATCCTCCTGGCCTGCCGCATCGTGCAGGGCATCTCCACCGCCGTTGAAGCGCCCCTTTCCACCGCGCACGCCGTGGAACTGGTTCCCGTGGGGCGCGAAGGGTTCGCCGCGGTCCTCCTGGGCGGCTCGGTTGTCCTGGTCCTGAACATGACCCTGTACAACGTCGTCACCAGTTCCCTGATGCCGAAATCCTGCCGTGGCGCCGGAACTGCCCTCGGGTACGGAATTGGCGTGGCCCTCTTCGGCGGCACGGCGTCTTACCTTCTGGTCTGGCTCCAGTCACTGAATGCATCGTGGATCTTCCCGGTTTACGTCGCCGTCCTGTCCGTGTTGAGCATAGTGTTCTACGTGCTCGCGCGGCGGAAGAGCGGCATCTTCATTGGAAGCTAGGAGCGCGCGTGAATGCTCTTCACCTAGGCCGTTATGGTTCTGGGGGTGCTTGTGATCTCTTTTGAACTCGGCGAATTCGATGTGGAGCTCTACAGCGCGGCCCGTCAGCTGCTCCTCTCGGCTCATCACAGTGAGAACCATCGTGTGGCCGCTGCCATGCGGGGGGCCTCAGGGGCCATTTACCTGGGCCTTCACCTAGGTTCAAAGCGAATCAACGTATGCGCCGAATCCAGCGCCCTGGCCAATGCCCGGATGGCGCAGGAACCATCGATCCACTCGGTGGTCGCCGTCAGTATGGACGAACGCGGAGAGCCCCAGGTTACCAAGCCTTGCGGCGTTTGCCGGGAGCTGCTTCGAAACTACGGGCCCGAGGCACGTGTCCTGGTTGATGCCGGGGGAGACGGCGGAACTGTCAGCCTTGAGGATCTTCTGCCTTATCCCTGGATGCGGGCCACGGAAACCGAATGGACCACCCGTTCGCCAGGGATCGGGACTCGCGACCCGGCCCGTTAGCCGCGGTGAAAACGCACTAAGGTTGCTGGAATTCGGCAAAAAACGTCCAGCCTTCAGGACGGTCGACTGAACCCAGCCATCACGTGGACTAATCGGCTTTGAAGCTGCGATTGCGAGTGAGCAAAGTGCGTCGCAACGATTTCCGGACCGAAGGCGGACCTGTATCCGCGGTGGACGGCGATGAGCTTTCGCCGGCTGATCCGGGTGCGTCCGGCTGGCGAGGACATAGATCCGTGATCAGTCCCATCCCTGCGCAGGCCCGCACCTCGCGGATACCCGCCACCGCCGCAGGCTTGGTTTCAAACTCCCGCGAGACGGCCATCACGGTCCCGTCGGCGGCCTTCAATCGGAACCTGTACAGTTCGTGAGCATCGACAAACAATTCAAACTTGCCTGCCATCGCTGACCTCCCCCAAGTCGAGGACGATAGTCCTCTATGGGACCGTACCGGGGAGTCGCGAAAAAGCAAAGCACCCTTAGCGTCGCCCTGATGCGCCACACGGCTCGGTCCTGGGCTTGCGGTTGCCGGATGGCCTGCTGGCGTGTAACTTTGGCGATGCCAAGTAGGCTTAGTATTACCCGCCACCGCCGGGTTCGCGGTTCAGTAGGAGGTACAGCAGTGGGTATCGGATCATCCATCTTCCTTATCGCCATAGGTGCCATTCTGGCTTTCGCGATCCCAGGAGATGTCGTGTCATTCATCGACCTCCATATGGTTGGCTACATCCTCATGGTCGTCGGGGTCATCGGCTTGATCGTTTCCCTCTTCGTGTTCGGCCCACGCCGGACCCGTCGAATCAGCGAAAGCCGCGCCACAGTAGACCCGGCCACAGGAGAACGAATCGTCACCAGGGACACCCGCGACGGCGGGCTATAGCATCGAGGCATGACCAAATACCTCATCTCCTTCCCGAGCGAAGCCCTGGTGCTCACCGACGATGAGTTTCCGATCGTCTCTGCCGAAGCCCACGCTGTGATCGAGGAGGCGAAGGCTGCCGGCGTCTACGTATTCGGCGGCGGGATCGATGAAGAAGTCGATCCCGTGCTGGTTTCCGCCGACGGCTCGGTGAGCACCGGGATCTATCCGGGCTCCGAACTCAAGGGTGGGTTCACCGTTCTGGAGCTGCCGACGCGCGCGGACGCGGTCGAGTGGGCGAGGAAGATCGCGGTGGCCTGCCGTTGCTCGCAGGAGCTCCGAGAGTTCATGTACGACCCGCAAAGCTAGCTTTCGTCAGCTCCGGCGCTGGTTCTTAGCCGCCGTTACCCTTGCCGTTGCCCTTGTGGCGCCCTGGGGCCGGTGCCACAGGAACCGGCGCAACCGGCGTCGATGTCTCAACGCTCGGTGAGGGCGTCGGCGTTGAAGTGCTCGGGGCGGGTGTTGCCGTGACGGACGGCTCCGGGGCGGAGGGAGGGGGTGGCTGGAAGGCGCTCACACCAACGATCACCAGGGCGCTGGTAAGAAGTGCAGCGCCGACGGCCCACGCCGATCTGCGCGCGCGGCTTAGGGGTTTCCCCCGCCATTGGCGCCTGCTTCGTACGGGCGGCACGACGACGGTACTGTCGCCCCCGCTTTCGCCCGCCGTTGCCACAGGCTGAACGCGCGTCTGGACGTCTGCTTTGGCCGTGCGGGGCGGGCGGTCGGGCATACGGGGAAGGGTCTGCGTGGCTCCGTTGGCGCCAGCGGGCGTCGCTGCGGGGACGCCGGAACCGAAGGCGCTCCGGAGTGCTTGCTCAACCTCTAGTGCGCCTGGCCGTTCAGAAGGCGGGGTCGATGTCATGGCGGTGAGGAGGTCAACCCACTGTGTCCCAAGGGCCTCCGGGACACGGGGCGGGCGGTGGAGCCTCGCAACGGCCGACTCGACACTCGTCCCCGGGTACTCGAGCTTTCCGGTCAGGCATTCGAGGAGGAGAAGTCCGAGGGAATAGATGTCGCTTGCCGGGCCGAGTGCAGAGCCGGTTGCCTGTTCCGGACTCAGGTATGCGGCGGTTCCCACAGTGGTGCCCGTCGCTGTCAGGCGCGTTCCCTCGATGATGCGGGCGATTCCGAAGTCGGTGAGCTTGGACCGGATGGGGGATCCTACGGGGGCATCGGCCATGAGGACATTGGCAGGTTTGATGTCGCGGTGGATGATCCCACGCCCATGGACGTATTCCAGCGCCGAAGCCAGATCTGCTCCGATGTGGGCTACGTCCTGGGCTGCCAGCGGTCGCTCCCGCAATCTGGCATACAGGTCTGGACCGTGAATCAGTTCCATGGCGAGGAATGTCCGGGGTTGCTCAGGGTCTCGATGGTCGGTACCGGCGTCGAAGAGAGTGACGAGTGACGGATGGTTGAATGTCGCCAGGAGGCGCATCTCGTTTTCATGCCGGGCAAGCTCGTCCGGCCTTCCCAGCACGGGAGCAAAGAGCTTCAGCGCCACGTCGCGGCCCAGCCTCTCATCCTGCGCCCGGTACACCGACGCCGTCGCGCCGCGGCCGATGAGGGTCCCCAGCCTGTATCGCTCGGCGACCAAGGTCCCTGGTTGTCCCGTGATAGGACCATCCAGCACGCCCACACCTCGCTTTCCTCGAACTGACGGAGCCCGTACAGTCTAGGCATACGTGCTAGCCGTTGACATACATCCCCGCTGAAGTAATCGTCCGGCCCGGTCGAAAGGTTACGTTTCGTCCTGCACCACCGCAGAAGCGTCGGCCGCGTGCAGGGCCCTCCCGCTAGTTGCTTGTCCCGCTCCGCGCGTCCTGCCTCTCCCCACGGCGGGCCAGCTCAAGGGTTTTCGAAATGACGGCCACGCGCTGCTCCACCATTGCGTGCGGAGGGGCAGCAACCTTGATTCCCCGAAAATTCTTGCCGCTCGCCAGACCTGCGGCGCGCAAGCATTCCTCCATGCGGTCCACCGTCAGGAGGGACGAAGTCTCAAGGGCATCCAGGCCCGCGACGGATTCGACGTACGGACCGGCGTGCCTCCCCGTACGGGTGCGGGAGGAACATACATCGGCCCAGGCCGCACCGTAACGGGTGTCAACCCTTGCGCAGCCTGACAGCACAAACCCTCCGAGGAGGTCACCCCCGCGCAGGAAGTTGATGTGCTCCAGAGCGGCGTCCGGTCTGCGTTGCTCAACGACTGAACGGCCCCAATTGACGGCAATGCCGATGGACCGGCCACTTGACTCGTTCACCTGATGCATTGTCTCCGCTTCAACCTGGAGCGGGAGAAATCCCGGGCTGCTTGCCTTTCAGCCGCCCCTTCGCTTTTGCGACCGCCATGCCCTCACGGGTGCGCATCCGGATCAGGTCCGCCTCGAACTCGGCCACCATTCCCAGGACGTTGAACAGCAGCCGGCCTACCGGGTCGGTGGGGTCGTCGGTCTTGCCCCCGAGACTAAGCACTACCCCTTTGCCCGTCAGCTCGTCGGCAATGTCCCTAGCATCAGAGAGGGAGCGCGTCAGCCGGTCGAGCTTGGTCACCACGAGCGTATCACCGCTTCGGCACGCCGCCATCGCTTCACGGAGCCCAGGGCGCACCCGATTCGCTCCGGTAAGTCCGTGATCAACGAAGATCTGGGCCTCCTCTACACCCAGAGCAAGGAGGGCATTGCGTTGAGCGGTAAGGTCCTGGTCGTTTGTCGAGACCCGGGCTGACCAAGTGGTCTACATTCCGTCCGCAGCAGGAATCGAGTATTCGCTACTCGGGCGCAGAAGGGTCGGCGGCGATAGGCTTTGATCACCCATGACGGCAGAGTCAGGTGGGGACGCTTTTCCGCGACAACGCGAAAGGAATGAAATGATCATCCTCGGAGTCGTTCTGCTGATCGCCGGCTGGCTACTCAACATCGGCATCCTCAGCACCATCGGCTGGATTTTGCTGGCCATCGGCGTCATCCTGCTTATTCTCGGCGCGCTCAACCGCCCCGTCATGGGCGGGCGCCGATACTGGTACTAGCACGCGCGCGTGCGCTGGCCGCGCGAACTCGCGAAGCGCCAGGATGCCCATACGGGGCCCGTGACGGGGTTGCTTGCCGTTGTCGATGAACAGGGCGCCGTTGTTCAGGCCGTCCTGGAGGCCGCGGGCGATCTTCTCTTCCACCGACGCTCGGAAGATCATCAGGACGACGACTCCGGGGAATAGGCCCGCCAACTGTGCGGCAGCCGATCCTCGAACGGATGTCAAAACCCGCCAAACCGGGCTGTGAAAAAGTCACCAATCTCTACAGACAGTCACACGGAAGCGATGACGTTCGTCCTTATCGCAAGGGCTCCTGCGTGAGAGCGGGGAGGATGGCGGCGACGGCTTCTTCGGCTTTGGTCCGGGCATTGGGCACGTCGTCGCGACCTTCGAACGCGGCGAGGAATCCTTGATGGAAAGCAACTCCGATGAGGAGCTGGGACACTGAGGCGGTGTTGCTCGCCGCGGCGACGCGTCCGGCGTCTCGTTCTGCGTTCAGGTAAGCCTTGAGGCTGCGAACCGGTCCGGCTGGCCCGTATCCGCGGTTCGTTACTCCCGTGCGGTGTTGGGCGAGAAGTTCCGGGGATCCGAAGATGGATGCTGCCATGGGAAAGGTCTGCACGAAGAATTCCATGAGCTGCTGGACAATTCGGGTGAGGTTCTCGGCAAGGTCTCCGCTCCCGGGGGTCTGGAGCTGAAGCTGTACAGCGGGGGTCCGCTCCTTCAAGACCAGAAGGAATAGCTCTTGTTTGTCGGCGAAGTGCTTGTAGAGCATGGCCTCGGAGTAGCCGGCGGCGGCTGCGATCAATTTGGTCGTGGTCTTCGCCAGGCCCTTCTCGCGCATCACGGTCGCGGCGGCGTCGAGGATCCGTTCACGCGGGCTGCAGGCGTGCCGGCAACCTTGCCAGCCATGAAAAACGGAGAACCCTCTCAGGGGTAAGGACCCGCCGCCGTAAAAGGAGAGAGGGCAGATGGCTGCAGAGAACATGGAACCGGTGGAGATATCGACCCGTTTCCGCCCAGGGGAATGGACTGAAGCGAGCCTGGCGGCTCTGACCGCCTCCTACCGGGAAAAGATCAGGGCCATGGGTGCGGCGCCAGAAGACATTGTCACGCACATCGACCGGGGCACGAATGGCTCCGTGGCTGTCTCCGTCAGCTGGGATCCCGGCGCAGGCCAAGCTGCCGCCAACGCCGACGCCACGGATCTCCCAACAGCCGGGACCTCTGTTACAGGAAGTCCCGAGGTCGCCCGGGGCTTCGGGGAAGACATCCCGCCAGGAGAAATCACCGAGGACGCCAAAGGGCTGGGCGCCGTTCTCGGAGATGCCGACAGGTCCGCAATCGATGAACCGCCCGGAGACCCTCGCACCATTGCCTCTTCGGATGAGGACGAGGCAATGGAGACCTTCACAAGGCGCACGGATGAAGAAGGAAAACCGTATCTCGAGGACACAGAGCCCGGGACAACAGAGTGATCCGTTGAGGGCAGCGCCCTGCTTCCTTCCACACGTCCACATGTTGCAGGCTCTGCGCAGGATCCCGGGCGCCTTCCAGCGGCGCGGCCCTCGCAGGAACCGTCGCGCTGTGTCCGTCCGGCCGCGACCACCGCAACCGGCATCCCTCATGACAACCATGGTTGTGCTAGCTAGCCCTCGGTATGAGCTTTGACTGAATCACTCAACGAGGAGAAGGTAGAGGTTCGAGGACCCGATCGAGTGTGAAATCGAAAGATTGCAGATCCCCGGTTGCCTGCCGAAGGTCTGGAACACCTCTTCGAAATCGCACTCGCTGCCGGGACGGGGAGGATCGCATGCTCCAGAATCATTCGATCAGCTTCTCACGATCGTCCGGTTGAGGATCCCGATACGTGCGTGCTAGGTGTGAGAAGGGCGTAGCGTGTCTCTCAAATGGCGGGTCCAGGCGATGACGGCGTGGCGGCGACGTTCGAGGTGCTATGACCGCTGCGGGCTGCTTCAGTCGGTTGCGTACTGCGGGGGTCCAGCCGGCCGGTAGACCTGGAGCGTTATGCCCTTCGGGAAGGATCGTGATTCGATCAGGTCAAGCGCTGTGTCCGGGCCACTGTCGGGAAATAGGCGCGTGCCCTGGCCGACGACCACAGGACAGACGAGCAGGGTGATCTCGTCGACGAGCTGGTTCTCGAGGAGCCAACGGACCAGGTTGCCGCTGCCGTGCACCTGCAGTTCGCCTCCCGGCTTGGCTTTCAGCTCGCGGATGGCGGCCGCGACGTCTCCGGAGAGGACGGTCGTGTTCGCCCACTTCGGGTCGGTGAGCGTGTTCGATGCGACGTACTTGGGCCTTGTGTTCAAGGCCCCGACGATGGGGTTCTCCAGATCTTCCCTCACGCCCCAGTATCCGGCGAAGAGCTCGTAGGTCCGTCGGCCGAACAGGAACGCGTCTGCGCGCTGGTAAAACTCGTTGACGAATGTCATGGCCTCGTCGTCGAACAGCGGCCTGGCCCATCCGCCACGCTCGAATCCGGGGTCGAGATCTGGGTGCCGACCCCCGTTTCCCTGCATCACGCCGTCGACAGAGACTTGCGTGTTGGTCGTCAATTTCATGATCGCGGTTCCCATTCCTTGGGACGCCACGCTTGGGCGGCGTCGAACGACGGCCGCGGATCCATCCGTCATGGATCCGCGTCACTTTCTACAGAAGAGCACACTGGTTCTGCCCTAACAAGGGGCATATCGATGACGGGCCACATGGGCGCGTCTGTGCAGCCTTCATCGGGCGCAAGGAGGGCGATGTAGACGTCCGTTAGCCGATCCTTCCATCGGGACACTGCCATGGCACTGTGGCCTGCTCCAACCAACGGAATGAGCCATGCGGAATAACGGAGGCTTGGGCTGGTGACGGCACTGTCGCCACGGTTGAGTCCGTCGGCATTTGGCCGGCGGCCGCAATGGCGATGATCGGCGTCCTGGACGACGCGGCCAACGTCTGCCGCGGGCGCAAGCTGCCCAACCTGTACAACCACTACGGCTCCAGGGGCATCGTCCTGACCATCCCTCCAAGTCCTGGTCACAGGGCGTGGAAGTCTGGTGCCGCAAGGGCATGTGCAAACTCTGGTCCGCAGCTAGCATCAGTCGTCCGACGCATCAATGTGGCTTTCCACGGAGCGGCTGTCGCTATTGCCTTGGTACTGCCTGAACTCACGCCCTTCGTCGGGGCGCCTATCTTCTCCTACCTTGCTGCGGCACTTATCGTCACCTCACTGTTCCTGTATCGGTTGAAGCCGCTCGGCCTTCGCGTCAGAATCGCATGCAGGCGGGAAACGCGCCAACCCGTTGGCCGAGCAGGAAAGAACCAAGTGGCCCTACGCCTTTACATGCGGACTGGGCTATCTGGTCATGCTCGCGTACAGACGGACGATCGCCGCGATCTATTGGTGAGAACGAGACTGACCGGCAGCTGGAAGTCCCGGGAGCACCCCTCGGTACTGCCTTGTGCTTGTGTCCAAGCGCCGCCTTGAGTGGAGCGTCCGTAAGCCGATCCTCTAGGGGGCGGCGTGCCACATACCTCTGCTAGAACAGGGCCACATAGCGCGGCGGTTCACAGTGAGACACACATCCGCTGGACACGTCTCATGCCGAACTATGGGGCATAACCGACTCGCTTGACCGAATGTATCACTAACCCTTGTAGTCGTTACATGGCGCATACACGCGAAGTATTACAAAATTCGGCCTGCGATTCCGCAGTTTGCGGAACACTATTTCAAATGTCTTGCGAACGATCGTTAACGGACGTGGCGCAAGCTTAATGTTGAATCTCGACGTATACGCGAGCACCCGCGTCGCTTGACCCCTGCGACGTCGGCGTCACTCAGTTCGAACCATTCGTCGGCCCGACGCGGCGCCTTCGGTAAGCCGGTCCTACTGCGCCTCACCCGGTGATGCCGCGGCTCGGCTTCCGGGCGGTGGGGCTTTGCTGATAACAGGCAAGGGTGGTGTGTCGAAGAAGCGGTATTCCCTTGTGGGAAGGCGGGTTATTGTTCCGGCGGCTTCTGCTTTGTCCCGGATGAAATCGCGGTCCTCCCGCGAGAGTATGACCTGCCCGTGCGGGTCGCACGCCAGGTCCCCGTGTGCGGCCTTGCTGAACTTGGCCGACATGGCGGGGGGCAGGACCGGGCATGCCGGATTTTCCAACAGCCATGTCCGGGTGCCGGAATCGAGCCGGTCCCAGTCATCCTTGAGTCTCATGCTTGCCAATACCGCCCTTCTTGTCTGGCCTTTCCTGATAGTGGATTTCCGTCCGGATGGCCCCGGGCGTCAAGCGGATAAATGGGGCCTTATGCCGCCCGGGTACGCGGGACCCATGGGGACTCTCGGCGGCGGCTCCTTCGGGTTGGGCGCGAAGGCCGGGTGTCGTGTCAGTCGGGGAGTTCGATCCTGAAGCCGCAGGTGCATTGCAGGGTCTTGGTGGTGAGGACGACGTCGGGCAGTCCGGGGTCCGGGGTTTCCTGCGTGTGCAGGGGTGCCTGGATGCTGCGGTCGGCGGTGCCGGCGACGGTCATGGGTTTTCCGCAGTGCAGGTACATGTCCCCGAAGCACAGCACCCCGGGCACGGTGGCGCTTTCATTCAGCAGTGCCGCGACCTGCCGGAAGGGTGCGGCGTGCCCCTGGAACGACCCGCACGCGGTGCAGGCGTAGAGGACGTGCACCAGCAACTCGCCCGTATGGGCTGGCAGGGAATCGATGGAATGCAGCATCAGGTGCTCACCTGACCGGCAGGTGGCGCACCACAGGGGCAGGCCGGCCGGTGCCGCGGCTGCCCTTTCGGGACGTCTCGGATCGGAACTTCCGTACATGATCCGCTCCTTCGAAGGGGCCTGGGGAATCTAGAAAGAGACGCCGGCCAGCCGGAGCGTGCCGGGTTTCCGGGGTCAAGGGCTTTTGCGCTGGCTTTTGCCAGGAGGCAGAAAGGTCCGGTCTTTGTTCCATTCATGGACGCGGGGGTGGCGCCGTGGTGGTGCTTGTTGTTGTGTTTTTGGGCGTAGCGCAGGGCGGGCTTAAGGTCGCGGAAGCGCCGGCCCTGTGCCGGATCTCCGCACTGGACGATGTAAGCGGTACCGTTCGGACCGTAGGACCGGGAGACCTCGGCCGGCCTGGTCATGAGGTCTTCTCCGGGTCAGGGCAGGGCCGGGTAGGTTGCGAGGATGTAGTCCGTGGCCGCCGGCCCGGTCCCGCGCAGCCCAGGGGCCGGAACACGGATGCGGTGCTCTTTCAAGGCGGCCCGGAACTCGGACTCAGAGGCCGGGGCGCTGTTGCCCAGGAGGCACCAGCTCAGGTAGAGGCCGTAGAGCTGGTCTTGCCCGAGGATGTGCGTGGCGTCCGGGTCCGGGGTGGTGGCTTCGGCGAGGAAACGTTCAAAGTGTGAAAGGGCCATGATCGGTCTTTCCCTTGTGTTCTGGTACAGCAGGCTGTGTTCTGATACAGCAGGCTCCCGGCCGGTCGGCCCGAGACAGCCGCAACGGACCGAGCGCACGTGCGGAAATGTGCAAAGGGGACGGCGCTGTTTTTCGTGCCGGGCGACTGGTGGCACGGGCCATATGGTGCAGGAACCCTCGCGGGCCCCGTGAAAAGTGGGGGGATGGCGCTCTACGCCTAATGTCTATAGTGTAGACATTAGGCGTAGTCTTGCGGAAACACAAGAGCATGCGCCGGGCGCCGGTTCCCGGTACCCCTCGTGGTCCCGGACTTCGGAGATGATGATGGAACACACCGACACCGCACCGGCACCCGGTCCCGGGCGGCTGAACCGCGCCATCGTGCTGCGGGCTGCCCTGGACCTAGTCGATAAGCACGGGCTGGAGGCGTTCAGCATGCGGCGGCTCGCGCACGTCCTGGGCCGTGACCCGATGGCCGTGTACCGGCACGCGGAGAACCGGAGGGAAATGCTCGCCGGTGTCGCCGAACTGGTCCTGGACGAGGTCGACGCCATCCCCGAGGACCCGGACTGGCAGGGGCAGCTGCGCCGGATGGCCCATGAACTGCGGCGCGTGTGCCTGCGCCACCCCAACGCCGTGCCGCTGCTGGTCACCGGCCCCCTCTCGACCCCGCTGGGACTGCGACCGCCCGGAACCCTGCGGCCGCTGGAGAAGATCTTGGCGATCCTGATCCGCGCCGGATTCGTCCCCGCCGACGCCCTGCACGTCTCCCGGGCCTTCTACGGCTTCCTCTACGGACACATCCTGGGCGAACTGCAGGAACTCATCGCAGACCCCGAAGAAAACGAAGCCCTGCTCCGCCTCGGACTCCAGCGCCTGCCCCTGCGCGACTTCCCGCACCTGCGCAGCCTCGCCCCCGAACTCCTCGACTACGACGGCGCCAAAGAACTGGACCAAGGAATCACCATCCTCCTCGCCGGACTCGCCCAACACCATACCCGCCGCGCAGCACCCTAAAACCTGGGCCTGGCCGGGGCGCCGGTGGCCGCCGGTGCCCCGGTCAGGGTTGCCTTGCACATGGTGAATCCGCGGGCAGCAGCCGAAGATTAGACCTGACGGCAACGTCGCGGCCCCAGTAGCCCTCAATCTCCTCACCGCAGCCGTCGTGCTCTGGAACACCGTCAACCTACCAGACGGTGCTACAGAACCTCCGCGACTACGGTTTCGGTGACGCAGCCCTTAACGTGGTAATTCTTCCGTTTTCCGAAGCGCCCCCGGGAATGGTACGACCGAGCCGGAAGGACCTGTCTCCAGGCCGGTTGTGTCGGGTCGGCGCGTCCCAGGGGTCCTCCCGTCCGTGGGGGCGCCTGGAGCGGTGATGCTCAGTAGACTTAGTTTGTCCTTTTTCACACGCGTCTGTGCCGGGTGGGAGGCAAATGTCATGGCCGGCTATTTTGATCTGATGGATGCCCCCGAGGGCGGGTACAGGGTGGCGTTGGTGGATTCCGAGGATTACCTGGTGGCAATGTCGGTGACCTTCCCCGACGGGAGTGCCGCAGCGAAGGGCATTGCCAACATCAGGGAAATCGCAGGGACAGCCATAGTCAGGGACCGCAGGCACGGGCACGACGAACTGACCACTTACGGGAGACGCCGCACCGCGTCCCCGCGGCACGGCGTGGACGACGGTGCCAGGAAGGCGTCAGGACGCTGACCGGCCCTGGCCACTGAGCAGCGGGAAGTTGAGCTGCGAGGTACGCCGGGGCCCGCCAGCCTGGGTTGCCGGTCGATTCGACGTGTGCTGCAGCTGTGGGGCTTTGCCCTCGGCTTCCAGTCGCACGTTTTGGGTGGCGTTCCCGGCCATTTCCCTGATCTTGCCCGTCGTTCCTTCGGCCTCGTAAGTCTGGGGCTTTCGACGCCGCCGACCCGGACCTAGACTTGAACGGCGGAACCGATGCGGCCCCCAACGGGGCACCTGACTCACTTGATTCCAAGGAGCACACATGAACGAGTTTCCTCAGAACCCAACCCAGGACCCAACCCAGGACCCAACCCAGGACCCAACCCAGGACCCAACTCTGGACCCCGCCCAGGAGCCCGAACCGGCACCGCTCCCAGGGCCGTTGCCTCCTGTCCCGGGTCCCGGACTCCCGGGTCCATTTCCATCACCGGATCCTGTACCGGTTCCCACCCCGCCCGTCCCGGATCCGGATGCCGATCCTGAGCTGCCGCCCTTGGCCCGGGTGGGGTGAACCGGGCGCGACCAGCCGTTGACGGACGTCTTCCCGAAGGAGTGAGAAAGCGTGCCGAACAAGAAGAACCCGAGCCTGAAAGACCCGGAGCTGTACGAAGAACTCAGGAAAGACGGTGCATCCAAAGAGAAGGCTGCCCGCATTTCGAACGCGGCAGCCAATGAAGGACGTGGGATTGTCGGCAGCCGCGGAGCCAACGCGGAAGACTACGACGAACGCACCGTCTCGGAACTCAAGGCCCGGGCCAAGGAACTTGGCCTGCACGGTTATTCCAGAAAGAACAAAACCGAACTCATTGAAGCCCTTCGCAACCACTGAGACCCTCGGTCAGCCGAACCCGCGATTCGCCGGTGGACTGTCTTAGTTCCAAGGCCAGCCTGCAGGACGACTTGGCCTTACCAGCAGCGCAGACCGGACCTGGCCGCAACAGACGCGATATGACGCTCAGGACGAGGGCCAGCGCCGCAACTTTCCGGCCTCCACAGGGTGACAGGCTCTCCGGTGCCTTGGCACCTCCTTTCACGCTGCTCTGCCTCCGCCCAGCTACTCAGGCAACCCGGCATTTGATCGCTTTCGAGGCCCGAGGAAATCGGAGATGATGGCTGCATGACCAGCAACGGGCGAGAAACCCATCAGGATTTTTTCACCAGGTTCACCACCAAGGTCGCCAAAGTTCTCGGCCACGCCTGGGTGTTCACTGCAGCCGTCGTTGTGCTGATCGTCTGGGCATTCACCGGCCCGTTGCTGGGCTTCTCCGATACCTGGCAGCTGGTCATCAACACGGGCACCACGATAGTGACGTTTCTGATGGTCTTCATCATCCAGAACACCCAGAACCGGGACAGCGCGGCCCTGCACCTGAAGCTTGATGCTGTCATGCGTGAGCTTCGGATCACCAACGCCAAACTCTATGAAGCAGAAGAGGAAGGCGAGAAGGAACTCGACGAGCAGCGTCGGCACATGGAGGAACAGGCCGAGGCCGGGGCCGACTGATCCGGTGAATCAGCACCGATGGACTCTACTGAAATCACCGCCAATCCTGGCAGCAGACCCGGCTCTGTCCATGGCACCGAAATGCAGAGTCTCCCGGGGGGCGCCACCGTCGTCGGTCGTACTCTGGGTGCCGCGCCGTTCGGCACCTCCCCGGAAATACCGGCGTTCGGGGTCTCCGGGATCGCCTCCCCCGGCTCCGGGAATGAGCCCCGGTTTCCATTTGTTTGAGCAGCGGAATCGAAAGGTGCCGCAGGCCTGGATCGGCAATGTGACGCGGAAACGAATCCAGTTCTCCATACCGGGTTCCTAGACCGGACCCTCGCGGGTACGGGTAGAAATCAAGCACACCGTACTCGTGCAATGTCACCGGGCAGGGTGTGGACTTGAATCAGAGTCAAATGTGTCTGCGAGCCAACCGGCTAGCCGTGCGGGCCGGTTAATGGACGGGCCGGTGACGAAGAGAGCTTCCAGAGCCCGGCGCCTGAGCTCTCGACCCCCAGACGTCGCCGGCCCCCTCTCTGGGCATCTCCGCGAACTGGAAAGCCTGCGCCGCCGTGTCGGGGAGACAGGGACGCGGGCGACACGTTCCGCCGGCAGCTTCGCTCTGCTATGATCGTCCGTCCATCCGCAATGGTGTTGGAGCGTGCCAGCCTTGATCCGGTGGTGTTTGGTGCGGATCCGGTCGCCAAGCTACCGCTGGTATGACCGGTAGCAGCGGGGGAGCGCTATGTTGACGCGGGGGGCGCTTCACGGGGAACCGGCGACGGAGAAACCTCATGTGCGGGCCCCGGGCTCAGTCTCGGCGGCCACATCGGTTGCGTGGGCAGGAAGCGGCGGAACGCCGCGGCCGGAACGTCCGCATCCGTCGTGAACGGTGGTCGATGACGGCTCTCATATCGATTCTCTTTCCGGGACTGCTTCTGTCTTGCCGTCCGGGCGCCCGCCTCCGTGGGTGGCGGAGACAATGGCCGCGACAACATCGGCGGTGTTCCCTCGCCCGAAGGCCTGGCGCTGCAGCCGCTCGCCGGTTCCACGCGAGAGAATGTCGGCCAGACCGGCACGGGCCAGCATGAGGTCTCCGGATTGCTCCAGGGCGTGGCGGACATGGCTGCTCAACGCGTCGACGGCCCGGGCCGCTGGGCAGGGCCGTCCGTCGAGGGGTCCGATCAAGGATTCGTTGACTCCATAGCGGCTCGCCTGCCAGTTGGCGAGCCTGAGCGTGCCGGTGTCCACGGCGGGGGGAGCGGTCCCGAGCAGCCATTCCCGGGCGGAGGTTTCCACCAAGGCCCTGATCACCGCGGCGAGGACGGCGGCGTCCTCGGCGTACAGGCAGATGTCGGCGACTCTGATCTCCACAGTGGGGTTGTTTTTCGAGAGCCTGGCGTCGAAGTAGACCATGCCCTCGTCAAGGAGCACCCCCGTCTCAATAAGCCCCGCTATCGCGCGATCGTAGCGGGCGGCGGAACCGAAGACCTCGGTCGGGCCGGCGGTGGGCCATTTACTCCACATTTGCGTCCGGTAGCTGGCGAAACCGGTGTTCTCGGCCTTCCAGAACGGCGAGTTGGCACTCAGCGCCAGGAGCACCGGGAGCCAGGGCCTGATCCTGTCCAGCACTCCGATACCTTCCTCGCGGGAGTCAATGGAAACGTGGACGTGGAACCCGCACGTGATCTGCTCCCGCGCAACCACTCCGAAGCGCTCGGCCATGACCGCATACCGCCGGTTCCCCAGGGTAAAGGTCGAGGAGAACACGGGCGGAGTGGCGGTCGCGGCAATTCGGGCCCCCAGCCCGCGGGCCGCCCCATCCGCCAAGGCCCGCCCGGCGAGGATTTCGGCCAGAAGCCCCTCCACGGTCCGGCATGGCCTGGTGTTGACTTCGATCTGCTCCTGCTTGAATTCCGTTGTCAAGACGGGCCCGGAACCCATTGGCCCGACGGCATCCAGAATGTTTCCGGCCAGCGGCAAGGGCAGTCCGTTTCCCTCCGCGACAATGAGGAACTCTTCCTCAACCCCGATCGTGCGCACCTGCGTCTCCTACGTGGTCCCTTCTCCCTCCGGGGACCGGTGGAGCTGTTGTTCGAGTTTGGCCTCCGCGTCGTTGCGGCGGCGTGCGATGATGCGCATTTGATGTGTGGCCGGGCTACCGGCATCCTCCATCAGCGTGACCGGCGGCCGTGTCACCCGATGGCTGGGCTGCGCCGGGACCTGCGGCTCCTTGTTTTCGCTCATGCCTGCATCATCCCACCGCACCCTCCCGGACAGAAGGCATAACCGCGTGCTGGTGAACAAACCGGGCCACAGGCAGCATTAAGCCATCGTCCCGCCGGGGGTCCTTGCCCAGAAAGGAGCCAGTCCCAGCGCGCGGTGATCAGCTTCCGTGTTACGGGCCCACCGTCAGCGGAGATGCCAGTGAGGCCGAACCACGAGGCGAGGTCGCGACACGATGCTTTGGCGGGGGCCATGCACGGCGGAACGTTAGTCGGATATTTCACTTTTTACAAGCCACCCCTCTTTGGGCAGTTTCCCCGTGATGGGGACTTCGAGGCCGGCACGCCGTCCAGTTCCAGGACAGATTTGAGAAACCTGCCTTCAGTCAACGGATCCCATCCGTTCAAGCTTGGTGCAGCCGCATAGGCCCCTACAAAGAATTTGCTCATCGGCTGACCGGTTCATGGTTGCCAAGGAGTCGCAGTTCATCGCGCCGGGGGAGCCCCTCCCAGTCGCCGGGTACGAGGCACACAAACGCGCCCGTGCTGACCGCTGTTTGAAGACGCTCCCGGGGCCCCGGGCCCTCCACGAATTCGGCCAGGTAGCCGGCGACGAACGCGTCTCCGGCGCCTACGGTATCGAGGGCTTCGATGGCCAATGCTTCTTGCCTGAAAACCTGGCCGTCGACGAATGCCAAGGCGCCGACAGCGCCCAACTTGATGACCACTTGGCTGGGGCCCATGGCAGCGATGCTTCTGGCGGCCTCTTCGGCGTCGCGCACTGTTCCGACGGCGAGTTCGGCCTCCTCAAGGCCGGCGAAGACGATGTCCACGCGAGGGATGATCTCCCTGTAGGCACGTCCGGCGGTCTCAGCGTCCCAGAGCTTGCTGCGGTAGTTCAGGTCGAAGTAAACGGGAACGCCCGCCGCGCGGGCCGTGGCGACGGCGAAAATGAAGGGTGGCAGCGGCTTGTGGGGAGAGCGCCGGAGTGATGCCGCTGACGTGCAGCAGCGCGGCCCGCTCAATCAGCCGTGCGTCGACGTCGTCGGACGTCATCCGTGAGCCGGCACTGCCGGACCGGTAGTAGGCCACCTTCTGAGAGGTTGGGGTGCGGCGTTCCTTGATCATCAGCCCAGTCGGCGCATTGTCGTCACGGTGACCCGGACATCGACGCCCTCAGCGCGGATCTCCCATTCCACGAGTTGGCCGAGGGAGTCCGCTCCGATGCGGCCGCACCAGGCTGTCTGGACGCCGAGGCGTTGGAGGCCGATGGCGACGTTGGACTCAGACCCTCCGATGCCGAGGCTCATGACGAACGCATGGGCCAGCGGGCCAGCTTTGTCCGCAGCCATGAGCGCCATGGTTTCGCCGAGGGTAACGACGTAAGGCTTGGTGGTCATCGCTCGTCAGTGCCTGGTCGACGAGGGCACGGACCTGCCGAGCCCGTGCGGTCAGTTCGGTCTTGCTCCCGCCTTTGAACGCGTCGTCGAGGAGCGGTCCTCCGAGGCTGACGGGGCCTCCCGACGGCGGCACAGGCCGCCGTCGTGGACCGTCGGGTGCTATTGGACGTGCTGCGCTTCGGAGGTCACCGGGACAACACCGCTTTTGCCGTGGGCTGCGTCCTCAGGATCCGTGAGGTCGCGGTTGAGCGTTTCCGGCGACATGCGGGTGGCGATGAAGCTGACGAGCATGGTCGCCGACATGTAGATCGCTACGGGAATCCATGAGTTGCTGAACATGCCCAGCAGGGCAGCGCAGATCATGGGAGCGATGCCTCCGCCGATGATGGAAGAGAATTCGCGGCCCAAGGTAACGCCTGCGTAGCGGTAGCGGCTGCCGAAGATCTCAGGGAAGTAGCTCATGTGCACGCCCACCACGCCTTGGCACGCCAGGACGAATCCGACCACGATCACCAGCACGATGGCGACCGGTGAGCCGGTGGTCAGGAGCAGGAACGCAGGGGCGGGGAAGAGGATGAGGGCGCCGGTGATGAGGGAGACAACGCGCCTGCGTCCGATCTTGTCTGACAGGGTCCCGAAGGAAACGGCCGCCACACCTCCACAGAGTGCACCGATCAACAGCACGGGCGGGATGAATTTGGGGTCCGTCCCGACTACCGAGATCAGGTACGAAGCCATGAACACCTGGATGGTGTAGGACTGGGTGCTGACGCCGAGGTTCATGAGGATGACGCGCAGGACGTTCGCCTTGCCGTACTTGGCAACTTCCCTCAGGGGTGCCGGGGGCTCCGTGCGGGCTTGCTTGATTTCTTCGAACACCGGTGACTCGTCCAGCTTGCGCCGGATGACCAGCGCGGCGATCGTGACGAAGATGCTGGAGAGGAAGACGAGCCTCCAACCCCATGTGAGCATGTCGTTGGGTGCCAGGGACTGGGCTGCGATCCACACGAGTGCGCCCAACGCCGTTCCGGCAGCGGCGCCAACCATAATCAGCGAGGCCAGTTTGCCTCGGGTTCCCGGGGCGGCGGATTCCGTGAGCAGCGTTGCGCCACCTGATTGTTCGGCGCCGGCGCCGAAGCCTTGGGCTGCGCGGCAGAGGCACAGGAGGACCGGGGCAAAGAGCCCGATCTGGTCGAAGGTCGGCAGGAGCCCGATCGCCAGCGTCGCCCCGCCCATGAGAAGCAGGGTGACCACCAGGATCCACTTGCGGCCAAGCCGGTCGCCGAAGTGGGAGAAGAAGATTCCGCCGAGTGGCCGGAACAGGAAGCCGACGGCGAAGGTGCTGAAGCTGGCCAGGAGTGCCGCGGCGGGGGAAATGTTGGGGAAGAAGAGCTTGCTGAAAACCAGCGCCGACGCCGTTCCATAGATGACGAAATCGTAGAGTTCCAGGGTGGTGCCGATGAGTCCTGCGACGGCGGCCTTCCGCACCTTGCTTTGGTCCACCGGTGTGGGTGGCAGGTTTGCTGCTGTGGTCATTTCCATACTCCTTTGAATGGATGTCCGCTGGCCCGTTCGTGAGCCGAGTCAGTAAGTGATGAGGACTTTGAGATTGGTGGGGTCTGTCACCGGGGCCGCGAGCGCGGCCGCGGCGTTGGTGAGGTCAAACGTGGAAGTGACGATGGACCGGAGGGCCACAACTCCCGATGAAGCGAGCTGGATCGCCGTCGGGAAGGCGTTGGCGTACCGGAACGCGGTCACGAGGTCGATTTCGTAGCGTTGGAGGAA
Source organism: Arthrobacter sp. AZCC_0090 (assembly GCF_014207375.1). Lineage (GTDB taxonomy): Bacteria > Actinomycetota > Actinomycetes > Actinomycetales > Micrococcaceae > Arthrobacter. Next base: position 169,971 of record NZ_JACHEE010000001.1, read on the forward strand.
TCCGAGCGGGATCCCGTCCACGGTGGGCCGTGCTTGGCCGACCACCGTTGCCCGGGCAGCAGGGGCCAGGGTTTGGATGCCATCGGCCAGGGCGCGGGTATTGCCGGAGCACTCGATCAGGCGATCCAGGTCCTTCAACTCCAAGGCCGTCGCTGAGGTGTTGATGGCCAGAGTGGCGCCGAACCGGGCCGCAACAGCCAGGCGGTCGTCATTGACGTCTGTCACGATGATCTCCGACGCGCCGCGGGAGGCCGCCACTTGCGCCACGAGCAGGCCGATCGGCCCTGTGCCTGTGATCAGGACCCGGTGTCCGGCCTGGACCTGCGCCCGTTCAACCGCCCAGACCGCGACGGCGAGCGGTTCGATCGCTGCCCCGATGTCGGCCGGGATGTTGGCCGGAAGTTCGTGAAGGGCGGCCTCGGGCACCACCACGTGGCGGGCGAACAGCCCGTCGGTCGGCGGGGAACCGAAGCACGTCCCCGTCGGACAGAGGTTGTAGCGCCCGGAGAGGCACGTTGGGCAGTTCCAGCAGGGCAGCGCCGGTTCAATCACGACGGCGGTGCCCACGGCGATGCTGGCTGCCTCACCGGCTGCGACGACGACGCCGGCACCTTCATGGCCGAGAACCGTGGGCTGGCGAAGGACGTTGGTGCCGTTGCGACCGTCGGCGAAATAGTGCATGTCCGAGCCGCAGATCCCGCCGGAGCGCATCTCGACCAGGACATCGTTCGGTCCGAGGGACTTCAGGGATTTCTGTTCGATGCGGAGATCTCCTGCGCCGTGCAGGACGGCCGCTTCCGTGGTCAGCGGGAGAGAGGATCCGTCGGCGCGGCGGACTGCTTGGGTGGTCATCGGATGCTCCGGATCTGGGCGGGAAGTGAGGTTGACTCGGCTGCCGCGTTTGCGGCGGCGAGGGGTCCTTGCCGGTGGACGATGTCGATCAGTTCACCGGTGCGGCGGATGAAGTCTCCACGGGTGGCGAGTTCGTCACCTAAGAGATGGTGTTCGCCGAGTACCTTGGCGGCGAGGTCCCGTCCGGAGGAGGATCCCGCTGCGAGCTTCTGGAGTGTTTCCCGCGCGGGGTCTTGCATTTCGTTGGCGTGTTTGCCGGGGTCGAAACCCTGGAGGGGTGCGATGCATGACAGATATGCGGCCGTGGTGAGGGCGAGGTAGTGGGGCATCGCGCCGGCGTCGAGCATTTCCAGGGCTGGAACCGGCATCCGCTGGCGGAGTTTGACGGAACCGTCGCTGCCCACCTGGCTGGTCCGGTGCCCCAATGCCGAGTTGCGCCAACGCGAGAAGAGCTGCTCCACGTAGGCGTCGACGTCGACGGCGGCGGGTACAGTCACGCTCGGAAGGTACTCATCGCGGAGTACGCGGCGGGCGGCTGCCTCGATATAGTCCGTGCCCGTGGCATCCGGAATGGTCGCTGCGCCGGACAACGCTCCGAGGTAGGCGATCAGCGAATGGGTGCCGTTGAGGAGCCGGACCTTGAGCTGCTCGTACGCCGCGACGTCGTCCGTAAAGATGGCCCCCGCAGCCTCCCAGGCCGGGCGGCCCGCGATGAAGTTGTCCTCTAGGATCCACATTGTGAAGGGCTCGGCAGGTACGGGGATCTGGTCGGCGTAGCCGAGTTGCTCGGCGACAAGGCTACGGTAGTGGTCTGTCGTGGCGGGTACGATCCGGTCCACCATGGACGACGGGAAGGTGACGTTGGCACCGATCCAATGCAACGTTTCGGCGGCTTCAGCCGTCGGCAACAGTGATGCGAATTCGCGGACCAGGCGTTGGGTGTGGTGCCCGTTGTCTGCGAGGTTGTCGCAACTGAGGACCGTCACTGGTTTGCCGTGGGACCGTGCCCGCTGCTGCAGTCCGCGGACGATCTGCCCGATCGGCGTGCGGGGTCTGCCTGCTGTGGCGATGTCGTGTTGGACGTCAGGATCGGCAACGTTCAGCGAGCCCGTTGCCGGGCTGTAGGTGTAGCCGTTTTCCGTAACCGTCAGGGACACGATGCGTGTGGTCTCGGCGCCAATGGTGGCCACGACGCGTTGAGGGTCCTGTGCTGCGACGAAGGCGTCCGTATGCACGCGTGGCGTCGAGAACTTTGAGCCTTCCGGCGAGATCTCGACGACGGTGTACAGCATGTCTTGGGCATGCATGGCATCGGTGATGGCTGAGGAACGGCTGGAAATTCCGATGATTCCCCAGTCGCCGCCGTGCGCCGCGACGGCGACATCCGTATAGACCGCCTGGTGCGCACGATGGAAGTTGCCGAAGCCGAGGTGCACGATGCCCGGGGCTGGAGCTGCGGTTCGGCGCAGGATTCCGGAGGTTTCGGCGTTCAGTGGCGGGAGGCTTGGCGTGGCCATGCTTCACCAGTCCTTCATGGAGCCGTCGAGCTCCCGGGCGACGGGCAGGTAGGCCTGCGTATAAGGGAACCGGGCAGCGGCTTCTTCATCCACGTGGACACCGAGCCCGGGCTCGTCGCCGGGGTGCAGGTAACCGTCTTCGAAACGGAAACTCGATTGGAAGACCTCGGACACCAAGGGGTCGTAGCCCATGTATTCCTGGATGGCGAAGTTGCTCGTGGCGAGGCCGAGGTGCAGCGATGCGGACAGGTTGATGGGGGAGACGTCGGACGGCCCGTGGGGTGCGCCCTTGATCTGGTACACCTCAGCGAGAGCCAGGATCTTGCGGACGTGGGAAATGCCTCCGGCGTGGACGACAGCCGTGCGGATGAAATCGATGAGCCGTTCAGTGATGAGAAACTCGGCATCCCAGACGGTGTTGAAGACTTCCCCGATAGCTAGCGGAATAGTGGTCTGCTGTCGCAGTGTGCGCAGCAGCCGCTGGTTCTCGGCGGGGGTGACGTCCTCGAGCCAGAACAGGTCCACGTCTTCCAGGGAGCGGGCCAATCGGGCGGCTTCGGTGGGATTGAGCCGGTGGTGGACGTCGTGGAGGAGCTTCAACTCGGGTCCGACGTGCTCGCGGACTGCCGAGAGGATTTCTGGTGCGTGGCGCAGGTAGGCGGAGGTATCCCAGTCTTCTTCGACTGGACCAGCGCCGCGGCCGGCAGGTTCGTAACTCGCGGCGCCCTTGGTGACTCCGTAGACCTTGTCGAGCCCGGGGACGCCGGACTGGGCGCGGACGGCGCGGAAGCCTAGTTCGCGGCGCTGGTCCACTGAGTCCAGCAGTTCCGGCAGGTCCCAGCCGGTGGCATGCGTGTAGGTGAGGATCTTGTCGCGGGCTGCGCCGCCCAGGAGCTGGTAAACCGGAACGCCGAGGGCCTTGCCTTTGATGTCCCAGAGGGCGAGGTCGATGGCGCCGATTGCGGCCATGGTCACCGGGCCGCGGCGCCAGTACGCGCCTTTGTAAAAGTATTGCCACGTGTCTTCGATACGGTCTGCGTCCCTGCCTAGCAGGGCCGGTCCGAGGTGATCGCGGAGGTAGCTCGCGACGGAGAGCTCGCGGCCGTTCAGCGTGGCGTCACCCCAACCGACGATGCCGTCGTCGGTGGTGATCTTGAGGGTGACGAAGTTGCGGCTGGGGCTGGTTACCAGGACGTCGACGTCGACGATTTTTCGGGTCATCGGGAAATCACTACATTCTTCAGCGGCTGGTTTTTGGAAAGGCGGGTGATGTTTTCGGCGATCTCGAGAGCGCGGCTGCGGAAGGTTTCAGCGGTGACGCCGGAGGAGTGCGGGGTCATGATGATGTTGTCCAGTCGGCCGAAAGGAAGTGCGGACGGTTCACCGCGGCCGTCAGCGCCCGGGTATTGGTACCAGACGTCTATCGCGGCCCCCGCGATCCGCCGGTCTTTCAGCGCTTCGTAGAGCGCGGGTTCGTTGACGACGGGTCCGCGTGCAATGTTGACGAGCAACCCGTCCGGGCCAAGGTCGTCGAGTTCAGCTGCGCTGATGATGCCGGTGGTTTGCTCCGAGAGCGGAATGCTGACCACGAGGATGTCCGATTCACTGAGTGCCTCGCCAAGCCGTTCGGTAGTGCCGGCCCAGCGCAGGGAGTTGGCCTGAGCGTCTACGCTGCCGCTGCGGGTGATGGCGATACCCTCGGCGCCGAAGGCCTTGAGGAGCGACCAGGCGGCGCCGCCGATGTGCCCGAACCCGAGGAATGTCACCACAGCACCGCGGAGTGTTTCAGGCTGCCGGATCTCGGGGGAGTAGACAGAGGAAGACCAGACGCCGCTCCGAAGCGCCGCGTCCTGGCCGATCAGGTTGCGGCGCAAGGCCACCAGGACCGCGGCGATGTGTTCGGCAATGGAGCTTTCGTGGTGGAAGGTGTTGGCGCAGACCGCCCCGGCGGGCAAAGCATCGGCGTCGATGCCGTCGTAACCGGCACCGCCCACATGGACCAGGCGAAGGTTGCTGGCGGCTGCGCCCATGGCCTCGGTGAAGCGTGGACCCACGTAGGCGTCGGCATCCTTGAGGTCTGTCAGGACGGCATGCTCGTTCCAGCTGTCGTGCCAAGACGTGAGGGATCCCTCAGGAAGGGCGGCCTCGAAGGTGGACCGCTGGGGCATCAGATTGGGGTCTGCGATGACGATTCTCATGGCTACTTTCCCTGGAGGGCTTGCTCGGCAGTTCGCGCGGCGAATGTGGAGCCACGCACGATGAGTTGGGAGCTGAGGTGGACGGCTTCCGTGGCCATCGGCTTTCCGGCCATCTGCTCCAGCAGGAGCTCGAGGCTGAGTGCGCCGCTTCGGTCGATGGGTACGCGGACAGACGTGAGTCCGGGTTCTGCCGCGGCGGCGATGTCGAGGTCGTCGATGCCCACAACGCTGATGTCCTCCGGGCAGTGGTAGCCGAGGGTCCGGGCGCCGGCGAGCATGCCGATGGCGACCAGATCGTTGTAGGCAATGACTGCGGTGGCGCCGCTGGCGACTACCGACGCCGCCGCGGCCAGTCCGCCGTCGACGGTTGCGTTCTGGTTGCCCACGGTGACGAGTTCGATGCCCCAATCAGCGCAGAAGCGGGTGATGGCGGCAAGGCGCTGGCCGTTGGCCCATGACGATAAGGGTCCGGGGATGTAGGCGAGTTTGCGGTGGCCGAGGGCGTAAAGGTGCTCGACGGCCTGGCGGATTCCTTCGCCGGCCTCCATGAGTACCCGTGCCGCGTGCTCGGCCTCGCCATTGATGACAACCAGCGGAGCACTCCCGGCGAGCTCGTGTATCTGTGCGGAAGGCAGCCGGGGCGAGCAGAGGATGATGCCGTCCACGCCCGTCGCGAAGGACTCAAGGTGGGCCCGTTCCCGGGAAGAGGATTCCGAGGTGTCGGCGAGGACCATTCGGTGGCGGCCGTGCCATGCCTGGTCCTGGATGGCCTTGATCAGGGCCGCGAAGACTGCGTTGGAGATATCCGGGACGATGACGCCGAACGTTCGGCTGCCCGTGACTCCGGGCACGTCGTAGCCCAGCTGCTCGGCCGCGGCCATGACCTTCTGCCGCGTTTCGGCTGCCAGGCGGCCGGGGTCTCCGAATGCGCGCGACGCCGTTGCCAAGGATACCCCTGCCAGCTTTGCGACATCCGTGAGTTTTGCCGACATCTGTCCTCCAGTTGCTTCGTTGAAACCTTGTCCTGCAAGTATGGAAATACTTGTACAAGTTTGTCAAGAGTTTGCATTGAGGTTGTTGCTCAGCCCAAAGTTGCCTGGGTCCGTTGAGCGTCGCGTAGTCGCGGAGTAGGGTGGCCCCACCGCCAACTCGCACTATTTGATGAGGAACGACCATGCCACATCTGAGACTTCGACTGGCCACCATGACGGCAGTACTTGCGCTGAGCGTGACGAGCGGCGCCGTCGCCAGTCCTGCGTTTGCCGATCCGCGCCAGACTGAAAAGACCGCTACCGCCACCGGATATGGCGGTGCGGTGAGCACCGTTGACCCTGAGGCATCCGCCGCCGCGATCGAGGTGCTTCGCAAGGGCGGCAACGCAGCCGACGCCGCCGTCGCAGCGGCCGCGACCCTGGGCGTCACTGAGCCGTACAGTGCCGGGATCGGAGGTGGCGGCTACTTCGTGTTCTACAACGCGAAGACCGGCAAGATCGGCACGATCGACGGCCGCGAAACCGCCCCCGCGGCCATGACGCACGACGCATTCATCGATCCCGCCACGGGCAAGCCGTATAACTTCACCCCCGAACTCGTCACGAGCGGCGTCTCCGTGGGTGTCCCCGGAACCGCGGCCACTTGGGAACGCGCACTGGACCGCTGGGGTACTTTGAGCCTGGGCGACGCCCTCCAACCCGCCATCAAGGTCGCGACCCGAGGCTTCGTGGTCGATCCCACCTTCCGCCAACAGACACTCGACAACAAGCTCCGCTTCGCGGCGTTCAGCTCCACGAGCAAGCTGTTCCTCCCGGGAGGCGACGCACCCGCCGTCGGAAGCGTCTTCCAGAACCACGACCTCGCCGCAACGTACCGGCTCCTCGCGAAGCAGGGCACCAGCGCCTTCTACAGCGGCCCACTCGCTGCTGAGATCGCAGCAACAGTCCAGGCGCCGCCAAAGACGGCCACCACCACGCTGCCGATCCCCGTGGGGCACATGACCACCGAAGACCTCGCGGCGTACAAACCCCTGGACCAGGCACCCACGCACGTCGACTATCGCGGACTTGACCTGTACGGCATGGCCCCGTCGAGCAGCGGGGGCACCACGGTAGGCGAGGCCCTGAACATCCTGGACACCGTCAACCTTTCGGAGATGTCCAAGCCCGCTGCCCTGCACTACTACCTTGAGGCGAGCGCGCTCGCTTTCGCCGACCGTGGAAAGTACGTGGGCGACCCCGCGTTCGTTGACGTTCCCACCGCCGCGCTCACTGACCCGCTGTTCGGCAAGGAACGCGCCTGCCAGATCGACCCGCTGCACGCGGCCACGAAGCCCGTCGCACCGGGGGATGTGTCCGGGTACGACGGCGTGTGCCCGGCTTCTGCTGCCGAGCTCGCCGATGAGAAGGACACGGAAAACATCTCGACGACCAACATGACGGTCGCGGACAAGTGGGGAAACGTGGTTGAGTACACGCTCACCATCGAGCAGACTGGTGGATCGGGCATCGTCGTTCCAGGGCGGGGGTTCCTGCTCAACAACGAGCTGACCGATTTCTCGGCCGTCTACAGCGCTAGCGATCCCAACCGGATCGAGCCGGGCAAGCGGCCGCGCTCCTCGATGTCGCCGACCATCATCCTCAAGGACGGCAAACCGTTCCTCGCCCTCGGGTCACCCGGCGGATCGACAATCATCACCACCGTGTTGCAGACCATCCTGAACAGGGTGGACCTGGGCATGAGCATTTCCGACGCGATCGCCGCCCCGCGTGCTTCACAACGGAACACTGCCAAGGTCACTGCCGAGCCGGACTTCATCAAGGCATACGGGAGCCAACTGACACCGTATGGCCATCAATTCACGCCATCCGGTGACGCTTTCACCTCAGCTGCGGAAATCGGTGCGGCAACAGCGATCGAGTTCAGGCCCAACGGGCGCATGATCGCCGCCGCCGAGCCGGTCAGACGGGGAGGAGGCTCGGCGATGGTGTTGAACCCATCTCGATGAGCCGGAACCACCGGGCCTCGTCCATTCGGTCCGCTGTGGTGCTGACGCCAAGGGCGGCCCTGGGGTAACTTGTCCCCATGGCTACCGAAGCAACTACCCTCAACGTTGACGGGCCGAACGGTTCCCGGGAAGTGCGGATCTCCAGTCCCAACCGGGTTCTCTGGCCGGAGGTGGGCCTGACCAAGCTGGACCTCGCGCATTACATTGCTGATGTCGGGGAAGCATTCATAGCGGCGAACGGTGACCGGCCGGTCTCCCTGCAGCGCTTTTCGGACAACATAGACGGAGAACAGTTCTTCTCCAAGAATCCGCCGAAAGGAACCCCAGACTTTGTCCGGTCGGTAAAGGTGATCTATCCGAGTGCGCGCTCGCATCCCCAATTGGTCCTCGACGAGCCAGCCGCGGCCGTGTGGGCCGTCCAAATGAACACGGTGGTCTTCCACCCGTGGCCGTCACGCGCCGAAAACACGGATAACCCCGACCAGTTGCGGATCGACCTGGACCCGCAGCCCGGAACAGATTTCGACGACGCGATTCCCGCCGCGCTTGAGCTGAAGAACGTGCTTGCGGAGGCCGGGCTGACCACCTTTATCAAGACCTCAGGAAACCGGGGACTTCATGTCTATGCTCCGATTGAACCCTCGCATGAGTTCCTGGACGTTCGGCATGCCGTGATTGCCGCCGCCCGGGAGCTCGAGCGGCGGATGCCGGGCAAGGTCAGCACGGCTTGGTGGAAGGAAGAACGAGGCGAACGGGTGTTCGTGGACTTCAACCAGGCCAACCGCGACCGCACCATAGCAGGCGCCTACAGCCCGCGCGCGCTCGCTCATGCGCCGGTCTCATGTCCAATCACTTGGGAGGAACTGGAAACTGCCGACCCGAAGAACTTCACCATCCTCACCGTGCCTGGAAGGCTGAAATCCGTGGGGGACCCTTGGGGTGACATGAACTCCAAAGCAGGGAAAATTGACCTCTTGCTTCAATGGTGGGAACGCGATCTCGGAGCCGGGCTCGGGGAGCTGCCGTTCCCGCCCGACTACCCGAAGATGCCGGGTGAACCACCGCGTGTACAGCCAAGTCGAGCGCGCAAGCATGACTGACCAACTACGCCGTCCCAAAGTGCAGCGCCACGCGTCATCGTGAGGATAGTCACGATGGGACAAAGGTGGAAGAATGAGGGCTGGACCAAAACGGCCGGCGGCGCATCTTGCCTGCTGAGACCCAGGTGAGTCCCCCAGTGCGCCGTCGGTCCTGACGTTGTCGGCCTCTTACGCCGCGCCGGTCCATCTCGGCGCGGCTGACGCTCGCCGGAGTTCCTTGGCACGGGTGCGGAATCCGTCTGCGGCCTTCCGCGGTTCGTGACGTGCCTGGGGACCAGCACCGTGGGGAACCGCGCTCGGACGAACGGTCGCGGCGGGTTCGCGTACGACGGCCGCCGGGCAAAGGTCGGTGACCAGTCCCATACCTGCACACTCCCGCGCAGCGGCGATGCCGGCGACAACCGCGGGCTTGTCCTCGAACGGCTCCGAAACAGCGATGACCGCTCCGTCAGGTGATTTGATACGGAACCTGAAAAAAGACTCCCCATCAATAAACACTTCAAATATGCCGGCCACTGCTACCTCCCGGTCTGCGGATCCTGCTCAGTAGCGACTCCACCACGAGCGGGACGGAGCATCACTGCATTCCGCGTCCGCTGCTCTGATTGAACAACCACCGTGAACCGTCTTTCACGTGATATTCAGTCTGCGCTGACTGCGTTGAGGCTAACAAGACCGCGTGAGTAAACCCTGTGTAAAACGTGTGCAACCACCGGGCAGGTCAGTTGCCGCTGGCCCGGTTCATCAGGTGCTCAAGCAGTGCCAGTTCCGGGAATCCGGGATGTCGGGCAATGCTGGACCTGAGTTTTGCCCTGAGGTGTTCGCCGCTCGGTTCGGTTCCGCTGAGGACTTCGTCGATGATGTCCTGCGCTTGCTGACGCAGGCCGGCCAAGCTATCACTGCCGTCACCGGGAACCAGAACCGGTTCCGGCTCGACGAGTGGGTCTTGAGACTCCAAAGGTTCCGACACTGCCAGCTCCCCAATAGTCATCCCGGCCGGTCCCGGGTGAGTCCGGAATTCGCCCCCATCCACTCTAGATAGTAATAAGGGCGCCCGGATTGTTCATTGCTTGGGGATCAGAACGATGAATATGGCCTCGAAACGGCGGTTTGTGACGCGAACGCAATTGGGGGATGGCTGGGCCCCCTTTTTGTGGCGCCAGCCATCCTGCATGGTCGACTATGAGAACCTGCCGGGGCGGAAGGTGGAGAGCATGGGGTGCTTGCTTCCCGTGAGGATTTCATCAGCCAGCAGTTCGCCGACGATGAGCCCGAGCGTCGCCCCGGAGTGGGTGAAGGCAACATAGCAGCCCGGCACTTGACCGAGTTCGCCGAGCACCGGTTCACCGTCGCCCGGAATGGGCTTGTAACCGATCTTCCAGGACGCCGGCTTGAGCTCGCGGTTGCCGGCGATGAGCTTGGACGCCTCGTCAGCGAGTTCCTGGACGATGCCATCAGGGATGCTGAAGGAGCCGTCCCCGTGCTCGGTGATGTGCTCTTCGTACCAGTCGTGGTCCAGCGCAAAGGTGTGCCCCGGGTTGGGCCGGATGGCGGCGCGGGGGGTGTTCATGACGGCCTGTACTTCGTGGTCCACCGGCTTGGTCAGCACGAGCATGGAGACGGGGGAGCCGTTGGGGATGTCGACGCCGAGGGGTGCGACGACGGCAGGGGTGGCGGCACCGCAAGCCACGAGGACGGCGTCGGCTTGGTAGGTTTCGCCGCCGGCGGTCTCGACGCCGGTGGCACGGCCGCCGTCGACCGTGACCGAAGCCTTGCCTGCGTTGAGGACAAGGTGGCCTCCGCGGGCGTGGAATTCTTCCATGAGGAATTCGATCAGGTCCGGCAGGCTGACCCAGCCTTCGCCGGGGTTGAAAATGGCGCAATCCGGCACTGCGCTGGCATTGATGCCTGGGGTGGCGAATTCAACCTCTTCAGGTGTCAGCAGCTTGGAGTCGTACCCCACCGACTTCTCGTAAGCGTGGCGTGCTTCCGTGACGGCCTGCTGTCCGGCGGCGTTCCACATGAGCCCGCCGCCGAATTGCAGCCATTCACGGCCGGGATCCGCGGCGAACAATGTGCGGTAACGGTCGACCCCGGTGAGGCGCAACTGGTGGTAAGGGGTGGAGCGTTCTCCGGCGGAGTTGAGCCAGGACAGCGAGCGGCCGCTGGCCTCGCTCGCGAGGCCCTTTTCTGTCAGCAGGACAACGGACGCGCCTTCGCGGAGCAGGTGGACCGCAGTGGAGACTCCGAGGATGCCGCCGCCGATGACGACGACATGTTTGGTAGGGGGCGTGGAGGACATGGCTCTCCCTTTCTTTGGGGTTTGGTTGTTGGCCGCGCGGGGCGAACCGTGGCATAGCTGGAAAGATCTGCCTGCCTACGCGAAGGCGTGGATTCTTTCGATGACTTTGAGGGTTTCAAGTGATTCCGCGGGGTCCACGGGCAACGGTCCATCCCCCCGAATGGCGGCTGCGAGTTCGGCATAGAACCGGGGGTAGGCGCCGGTTTCGGCAGGCACGGGCTCCTGGTCTCCGTCAGTCCCCAGGACGCCCCATGAACTTACGGGGTCAACGCCATAGGCGGGATCCGACGGCGACAGGCCGGCTGCGAGGGCCGCCTCCTGGCTGTCCAGTCCCCACTTGGTGTAACCGGCCTTCGAACCCAGAACGTGGAACCGCGGTCCTACCTGGGCAGCCACGCCGTTCATCCACAGCCTGGTCCGCACTCCCGAGGTGTGGAACAGGGACACGAAAGCCTCGGTATCGGCGCCCGCCGGGTGTTGTCCGTGGTTTGCTGTCTCGCCGTAGCAATCTTCAACGCGACCGAAAAGCTGCACGGCCTGGTCGATCAAATGGGCACCAAGATCATGGAGGATGCCGCCGCCTTCGGCCAGGGACGCGCTGTCCCGCCAATTGCCGAAGCCTTCGGGACGCCACCACTCGAATCGGGATTCGAAGCTTCGGATCTCTCCCAGGCCACCTTCCCGGATGACCTTCTGGAGCGTCAGGTAGTCCCCGTCCCACCGGCGGTTCTGGAAGACCGTCAGCCGCACACCGCCGTCGGACGCCCTCTCGATGAGCTCGTCACCGTGGGCGGACGTCGCGACGAAGGGCTTGTCCACCACCACGTGTAGGCCGTGGGCGATCGCAGTTGCGGCGAGATCGAAGTGGGTGATCGGGGGAGTGCCAAGGACCACGAGGTCAAGGTCCGGGGCCAGCTCGAATAGTGCTTCCGGAGTGGGGACAATCCGTGCGTCGGGGTAGATCCCGGCCGCTTCCGCGGCGCGCTCCGGGTTCGCCGTGACGATGACGTCGAGGGAATAGCTCGGGTCAGCAGCTATCAGCGGCGCATGGAAGACCTTGCCGGAGATCCCGAACCCGACGACGGCCGTGCGGATGGTAGCGCGTGCAGGGTTCCGCATCACAGGACTTCCGAAAGGAATCGTTGGAGCCGTTCACTGCGGGGGTTGTCGAAGAGTTCGGCAGGGGTGCCTGATTCCACGACTTCTCCTTCGTCCATGAAGACCACTTGGTCGGCGACTTTGCGGGCGAAGCCCATCTCGTGGGTGACAACCAGCATGGTCATTCCGCGTTTGCCCAGGCCGGCCATGAGGTTCAGCACTCCCTTGACGAGCTCCGGGTCCAGCGCACTCGTGGCCTCGTCGAAGAGCATGACCTCGGGTTCCATGGCCAGGGCCCGGGCGATGGCGACGCGCTGTTGCTGGCCACCGGAGAGATCGCGGGGGCGATGGTCCGCGCGTTCGGCGAGCCCCACTTCGGCGAGGCTGCGGTGGGCACGTTCCCTGGCTGCGGCCTTGGACATTCCCTTCACGCTCCAGAGCGCCAGGGCCACGTTCTCGAGGGCGGTGTGGTCCGGGAAGAGGTTGAAGTGCTGGAACACCATGCCGATGCGGCTGCGCAGGATGTCCGGTTTGACCGTGAGCGCGCTTTCACCGGCTAGGAGGACGTCGCCGCTCTTGGGTTCGTGAAGCCTGTTGACGCCACGGAGCAGTGTCGACTTGCCGGATCCGGAGGGGCCGATGATGCACGTGGTGGTGCCGGGCGCAACGTTCAGGCTGACGTTGCGCAGCACCCCGATGTCGCCGTACGCCATGGTCAGGTTTCTTAGCTCCAGGCTGGAACCGTGGAATGTCTGGACACCGGCGGCGGTGTTGTTGGTGCTCGTGCTGGCGCTCATGTGTTGCTCCCGGTGATCAGCGGCGATGCCGCGTCGAGTTCTGTGACTTCCTTCAGGCCGCTGCTCGGCGCGCTCGGACGACGGCGGCCCGTGCGGAAGCGGCTGTCGAAGTAGTTCACGAGGTGGGTCAGTGGCACGGTGATGACGAGGTAGAAGACGCCGGCCATGACCAAGGGCGACAGGTTTCCGGAGAGTACGGCGGCGTCCTGGCCCACCCGGAAGAGCTCGCGTTCGCTGACCAGTAGTCCGAGGAAGTACACCAGCGAAGAGTCCTTGACGATCGCGATGAACTGGTTCACCAGGGCCGGCAGGACCCGGCGGATGCCTTGCGGCACTACCACGAGCCGCATCGATTTGGCGTAGCTCATGCCCAGGGCCCGGCAGGCCTCGCCCTGGCCTTTGTCGACGCTTTGGATGCCGGCCCGGAAGATCTCACCGATGTAGGCGCTGGCGATCAGGCTCAAGGCGATAATGCCGAGCGGGTAGGGGGAGGGGCCGAAGATTGACTGGCTCAGCCGGGCGAAGCCCTGTCCGATCAGCAGGATCGTGAGAATCGCCGGGAGGCCCCGGAACAGATCGGTGTAGATACGGGCAGGGACGCGCAACCATGCGGAGGATGAGATCCCCATGACGGCAACTACCATGCCTAATGCGACGCCGATGATTGTGGCGGAGACCGAAATGATCAGCGTGTTCAACAGGCCGACGCCGATCAGCTGCGGCAGGACTTCGGCCATCGCGCCGAAATCGAAGAATGTACGTGTGATGGTGCTTAACCAGTCCATGGTTTGCTCTCAGACTTAGTTGGCTGTTGGGCGGGCGGACCGGGTGGGGTCCGCCCGCCTGCTAGCAGATGGCTTACTTGCTGGGCGCCGGGCTGGCGGTCTGCTCGGCCTTGGGCAGGTACTGGGTAGGCATCGGGGAGCCCGGGAACCACTTCTGGTAGAGCTTCTCCCACGTGCCGTCCTCCATGGCCGCGGCCAGTCCCTTGTTCAAGGCGTCCTTCAGGGCAGTCTTGTCCTTGGCCAGTGCGAACCCGGCCGGTGCGTCGAAGGAGGGAATGTCGGCGGCGCTGACCAGGCCGAACTGCTGTTCGTAGGACTTTGCGGCCTCGTAGTCGAGGAAGTGCGCGTCTGCCGAGCCGCTGTTCACGGCCGAGATCGCCGAGTTGTTGTCCGGGAAACGTACGAGGTTGGCGGAGGGGAAGTTCTTCACGGCATAGGCTTCCTGGAGGGTGCCTTGCACCACGCCGAGCCGCTTGCCGGCCAGGCCATTGACATCCTTGATCCCTGAGGTCTTGGTCGTCAGGACGGTCAGGTATCCGGCGAGGTAGCCGTTGGAGAAGTCCACGGTCTGCTTGCGCTTGTCCGTGATGCCGATGGCCGCAACCCCGACGTCGAACTGGCCGTTGGCTACCGCGGGCAGGATTGCCGAGAAGTCCTGTCCGGTGAAGACGACCTTGTCCACGCCGGCGCGGTGCGCGACGTCCTTGAACAGTTCCACGTCGAAGCCCGTGAAGTTTCCGGTCGCGTCCGTGAACGTATAGGGCTTGGCATCGCCCAGGCTGGCCACGCGGATGGTGCCGGGTTCGATGAGGCCGTAAGGGTTCCCGGCCGTCGACGACGAGGCAGGGGTCGATCCGCCACACCCGCTCAGCGCCAGGAGGGCTGCGACAGCAGCCGCAACGATCACACCTGGGCGGAAGTTCAGTCGTTTAGTCACAGCAAATTTTCCAATCATGAGAAGAAGGAAACGGCCCAAGGCCCTTTAAGAATTCCCTTGCTGAGTCCGGTCTCAGTGATTATGATTGAGACCGGACTCACAGGGGGTTGCAAAAAATGTAACCCAAACCACACTGGCCGTCAAGGCCCCTTCGGAAGGCATGCATGAGCAGCAACAGTTCGAGGCGGCGCGAGATTACTGTCGCCGACGTCGCGAAGGCGGCCCAGGTATCCAAGGCGCAGGCCGCACGCGCCCTCGGAAACTACGGCGCCGTCAGTGAAGAGGTTCGGGGCCGGGTCCTTGCGGCGGCGGAGGAGCTTTCCTACCGGCCCAACGAGCTGGCCCGCAGCATGAACACGGGGAAATCCAACACCATCGGGGTCGTCGTGGGCGACATCGAAAACCCGCATTTCGGACTGGCGACGAGGGGCATCACGGACACCGCCAAGAAGAGCGGTTACAACGTCATCCTGATCAACACCGACGAGGAACTCACCGCCGAAATCGAGGCGGTTCATGTCCTGCTCGATAAGCGCGTGGACGGGCTGATCGTGGCCCCGGCGTCGTCTGTTGAAACAGAACATTTACGATACGTTCACGAAACCGGACGTCCCTTGGTACTCCTGGACCGAAAGGCCGAGCGGCTGGACGTGGAGACCATCGCGGTGAGCATGGCCGAGATTTCCTACGAGTCCACCCGGTACCTCCTCGAGGCCGGACACCGTCGGATCGCGTTTATCTCCACCCTCAAAGCCGGCTCTCCGTACCGGGCCGGAATGGCGCTTGACTCCTCGCAGATCTCCGAGCGTCTGGAGGGCATGCGGCGGGCATTCACGGAAATCGGCTTGACGCTCTCGGAAGACCAGGTGAGGCTCAACGCCGGCGACGCGGATTCGATCCGGAATATCACCCGCGAGCTTTTGCTCATGCCGGAACCGGCCACCGCCATTGTGGCATCCGACGGCCTCATAGCACTCAGCGTCGTCGAAGCCATTCAGGAGCTGGGCCTTTCGATTCCCTCCGATGTTTCGTTCCTGATGTATGACGACTTTTCCTGGACACGCTTGACCAGCCCGCCGTTGACCGTCATTGCCCAACCCGTGTACGAAATGGGTGTGGCCGCTGCCGATGCGCTGATCCGGCAAATCGAGGGTCGGAAGCCCGCGTCCGACGGACCTGAATTTTCCGCCCGGCTGATCCGGCGGGGATCGGTCGCGATGGCGCGCACCGCGAGAGTCTAGATCCGAGCAGGGAACGACGACGACGGCGGGCGGGTGCGCCACGCTGGCGGTCGCACCGTTGCTTGTCAGTCCATGACCAGGTCGCGCGCGGCAGCAGCGATGTGGCGTGCGGAAATACCTGCGGCATTGAGCAGGTCCTTGGGTTCGCCGGAGCCCGGAAGTTCCCTTACGGCAAGCAGTGCCAGATGGAGCTTGGGAGTGTTGGCACTCGCGAGGGCTTCGAGGACGGCCGAACCCATGCCGCCTTGGGCGTAGTGGTCTTCTGCGACAACAATCCGACCGTCGGTTTCGAGGCACGTCCGGCGCAGGGTGTCGACGTCGATCGGCTTGACGGAGTAAAGGTCGATCACGCGGGCTTTGATTCCCGACTGGGCCAGTTGCTCGGCCGCTGCGAGGCATTCGTGGAGTGTGACGCCGGCGCCGATGAGCGCCACCTGGTCGTCCGGGCCCGCTCCGTGGACCTTGCTTCCGCCAAGGGGAAATTGTTCGTCCGGACCGTAAATCACCGGATAGGCTCCACGAGTGGCACGCAGGTAGGAGATTCCGGGGTTGTCTGCCATGGCGCTCACGAGTTGTGCTGTGGACGGGGCGTCGGCCGGGTATAGCACCGTGGAACTGTGCACCGCCCGCATGGCGGCAATGTCCTCCAGCGCCATTTGCGAAGGGCCGTCCTGCCCGATTTCTACGCCGGCATGCGTGCCGACGAGGCGGATGCTCACCTCCGAGACCCCCGCCATCCGGATGAAGTCGAACGGGCGCGAAACCAAGAACGCAGCGAAACTTGAAGCGAAAGCCACATATCCGCGCACCGAAAGGCCGATGGCTGCGGCAACGAGCTGCTGCTCGGCGATGAAGATTTCGAAGTACCGCTCCGGGGCTACCTCCTTGAAGTCCCCTGCGTGTGTCGAGTTCCCCACCTCCCCGTCGAGGACCACCACTTCGGGGCGGACCGCGAGCGCTGACACGGCTGCGCCGAAGGCGGCCCTGGTGGCGACTTTTTCGCCAACGTTCCAGTGTGGAAGCGTGACCGTAGCCTGGGCGTCCGGCGTGATTGCTGGAGCGCCGGACTCCGGAGGATGTGTGGTTACGTGGACGCTGCTTGGTCCGCCGAGGGCTGCGATGGCATTCTCGGCCATGTCGGCAGGCAGCGCCTTGCCGTGCCAGCCGTTTTGGTCTTCGATCTCCAGCACTCCTTTGCCTTTGATCGTTTTGGCCAGAATGACTGTCGGCTGATCAGGATCGCTCCGAGCCCGGCCCAGCGCGTCGTCGATCTCGGAAAGATCATGTCCGTCGATGATGAGGGCCTTGGCCCCGAAGGCTTCTACCCGCCTGGCGTAGGCGTCCATATCCCACTGCAGTTCGGTAGGGCCATCCTGGCCAAGCCGGTTGACGTCCACGACGGCGGTGAGGTTGCCGAGCTTGTAGTAGGCCGCCTTGTCGAGGGCTTCCCAGACGGATCCTTCGGCGAGTTCGCTGTCGCCGCACAACGTCCATGTGTGGAACGGCAGCCTGTCCAGCGATCGTCCTGCGAGGCATACGCCCACCGCGACCGGCAAGCCCTGTCCCAGGGAGCCGGTCGCCACGTCAACCCAGGGCAGCACCGGAGTTGGATGGCCCTGGAGCCGGGCACCGAACTGGCGATATGTGTTGAGCAGCTCATCTTCATCGACAACACCCACGGCCCGGTACATCGAGTAGAGGAGCGGGGAAGCATGCCCCTTCGAGAAAATCAGGTGGTCATTGTTCGGCAAAGAAGGGCGATTCCAGTCGTAGCGTAAGTGCCGAGTGAGGAGGACGGCCATGAGATCCGCGGCCGACAAAGACGAGCTGGGGTGGCCTGAGCCGGCACGCGTGCTGCACCTGATGGAGTCCACCCGAAGTTGCGTGGCCAGGGACCTGATGAAATCGGCTTCTCCGGTCTCCAAAGGTGCAGGGGATATTCTTGGATCTTTTGTCACTTCAGTTGCCTTCCATACACCCAGGGCGGCCGTTTTGTCCTGACTATTCGCCCCGCGGGAGCAGCCCAAGTGCTGAGACTCCCTGTGCTTTCTCTAACCGCAGGGCCCGTCAGTGCGCGTCCAACCGGTCAAGCAATTCTCCGAGGGCCTGGCGGATGTCGTCATAGTCGTATTGGCTTGCCCTGCTTTCGGCTGAAATCACCGCACACCGGTGGATTCTCTTGAAGTCGCCGTAGGGAAACTTGTAGCGGCCCTTCTGGCCTTCCGAATGTTCATCATCCATGCCGAGAAACCATCTCGAATATTCAGTGTCCCCATTCTTATCCAGGAACTTGTTCTCGTCCTGTGTTGAGGGTGCGTGCTCGCTCCAATCGTCACGGGTATCAATGACCAGTTTGCCGTCCCGGATGAGGCTCTTCGCATGTTCGAATGCCTTCTTGTTGAGTTTCACAACCATGGCTTCAACCTCCATCCTCAGACACGGGCTATGTCCGGCTCTTCCTGCCGACGATTGCGCCATAAATCAGCAGTATTACTACCGAGCCACCGACGGCGAGCAGCCAAGTCCGTACCGAGAAGAATTCCTGGAGGCCGCCACCGAAAATCAGGCCGCCTATCCACCCGCCGAGGATGGCGCCCACGACCCCCAAAAGCATGGTGATCAACAAGCCGCCGCCTTGCCTGCCGGGGATCAGCAATTTGGCAATTGCACCCGCGATGAGTCCCAGCAAAAGAAATCCTAAAAATCCCATCACTTTCTCGCTTCCTTGAAAAGAAATTCACCAATTGGTTGTCGAAATTACCCGGACCAGAGTGATTCCCGAATGGCCTACTCGATCGTGAGGGGCGGTTCTCCCAAAGGGTGGGTGGGCGGGAAGGGCAAGTCCGGGTCCGGATCGGGGACCGGGGAAGGGCCTGGCTCAGGCAGGGGAACCGGCTCGGGGCTTCCCGGCTGAGGCCCTGGTTGGGGTTCGGGGCCCGGGGTCGGGACGGGAGTTGGACCCGGCTCAGGCAGCGGCACCGGCTCCGGTGTTGGAGTTGGGCCGGGTTCCCTGGTGGGATCCGGGTCTCGCGTTGGATCGGGAGGGAATTCGCTCATTGCTTGCTCCTCGAATCGTGAATGGATCAAAACCGGGCGGCGTCAGAGCCGGCCCGTTCGCTAGCCGGCCCTGACGGTATTGCGGCCTATGTTCCCGGCTTGGTCTCGGTATCGGGCCGCTCAACATCCCGCTCGTCAGGGGCAACAGTGGGCGGCTCCTCTGTGGCGTAGTCGCCTTGAATCCCTTCAATGGGGACATCCGGGACCCTTTCCGCACCGTAGTCGCCCTCGGTGTACTGGCCAACGCGCAGGTCCTCGTTCGTGGCGGCGGGCGCCGTCAGATCAGGATCGATGGGTGGTAGTTCCGAGGTGGTCTCGACGCCGGACGCTTCCCCGCTGTCATCGACGTCGCCGCTGGTCACGGAGCCTCGCCAGGCGCCCGTTTCCTGGCCCCGTGCCTCGATGAACTTCTTGAACTTGTCCAGATCGGCAGAAACCCGCAAGTCGTCGATGCCGACGAGCGCGCCGGTCTTCTCGGCGAAATTCTCCGGCTCCCATTCGATCTCAACGTTGACTCGGGTGCGATCCGGGCCCAGAGGTTCGAAGCGCACAGAGCCTGCGTTCCGGGGACCGTCAATACTTGCCCAGCTGACCAGCGAATCCGGAACCTGCTCCAGGATTTGGGCGTTATAGTCGCGCTTGATGCCGCCGACGTTGGTGGAGAAATGCAATGCGGTTTCGTCGATCTGTTGGACCGACTCAACGCCTTTCATGAATTCCGGGAAAGTCTCGAACTGGGTCCACTGGTTGTATGCCACTGATACGGGCACTTCCACATCAATTGCTTGGTTAACGGTAGCCATGTTCATGCTCCTTTGGGTTGTCCTCGGTTGATCCGGTATTCGACTCGTCCAATTCGGCATCGGCTGACGGTACAGAGGCCAAACCGTCGCTGACCGCTTCCGATATCGATCCGCTTTCGCTGTCCTCGGGTTTCGCCTTCTGGTCGCCGGGTCCTGCTGTTTCTTGTTCCGGCGTAGGAGTTCCATAGCCTCCTGCGACCTCTTCCTCGGCTGAGTGCTCATGGTCCGTGTCCATGTCGTCCTTTCCGCGCTGGTTGAACCTGTTAATGGAAATCAGGGGAGCGGCCGCTAGAGACCCTTTCCTCCGGTGACCGGTAGAACGGCGCCAGAGATGTACGATGCTTCGTCGGAGGCAAGAAGGACATAGGCGGGAGCCAACTCCGCCGGCTGCCCCGCCCTGCCGAGGGGAGTGTCCTGCCCAAAGCCCGGTAGCTTGTCCGGCCATTCCGTCGCGGGAATCAGCGGCGTCCAGATGGGTCCCGGGGCCACGGCGTTTACCCTGATGCCCTTGGGCCCGAGCTCCTGCGCGAGGGCCTTGGTGAAGGCCACTTGCGCAGCTTTGGTCATGGCGTAGTCGATCAGTTGCGGTGAAGGATTGAACGCCTGGATGGAGGCCGTGACGATGATCGAGGCACCGGCCTTCATATGGGGGACTGCCGCGCGGGCCGTCCAGATCAGGGAATACAGGTTGGTCTTGAATACCCTGTCTATTTCATCCGTGGGCAGCATCGCAATCCCTTCCCGGTTCTTTTGGTATCCCGCATTCAGAACCAGGATGTCCAGCCGACCGAATTCGTCAAGGGCGCGTTCCACGGTGGATTGGCAGAATTCTTCGGACCGGGCGTCGCCCGGGAGGGGCAAGGCCCTGGTTCCCGCCTTCCGGATCCAATCCGTCGTGTTCCGGGCGTCCTCGGCTTCTTCCGGTAAGTGGGAGAACGCCACGTCCGCGCCTTCCCGGGCGAAGGCGATCCCCACGGCTGCTCCGATCCCGGAGTCACCTCCTGTGATGAGGGCTGCCTTGTGCGTCAATCGGCCGTGGCCCGCGTAGGAATGCTCGCCGTGGTCCGGAGCCGGATCCATCAGGCCGGTCAACCCCGGCTGCTTCTGTTCTTGCTGGGGGAAGGACCCCGAGTGGTAGCCCGAACGCGGATCCTTCGGCGGGGAAAGCTGTGCGATATCGGCCTGTTCCACTCCAGCTTGCTGCGATTCTGGCTGGTTCATGATCACCTTCTTCGTCGGCTTTTCAACCTTCGCGTCACCACCTACCACATCGAAACTAGTGGCCCGGGCGGACTCTGTCCATGGATTCGGGAAAATTGATCAGTAAACTTACTATATAGATCGATGAGGCGTGGATTAGTCCGATTTCCAGCTCCCGAATCAGGGACTCTGGTTATCGGAGCCCGTGCCTGATTTCGGTTCCAGTCGGCTGTACTTGGGAGACCAGGACAGCAGGGGGTATAGCAGCACCAGCGCCGCGAGGGCCAGGAGGATGCTGGCGCCAGCGGCAGTGCCCGCTTCCGGACCGAGGACAACGCTGAAGATTAACCACGCGCATCCCGCGATCAGCAAGGCGACGCAGGCGAGGACGGACTTGACGATTTTGTCCCCTGCGGCCACCAGGCGGGATTTGACATGGTGCTGGAAGAGCCTGCGATGCAGGCTGACCGGTACGAGCATCAGTCCGGTGGTCATTGTTGCGAGGACCACCAGCACCAAGTACAACCACTTTTCCAGCTCGGTCAAGGTGCCAAATCGCTGCTGGAATGGAAGAGTCAGCAGAAAGCCTCCGATAATCTGGACGCCGGTCTGCAGGACACGCAGTTCTTGGAGCAGCTCGTTCCAGTTGCGGTCCATCCGCTGGTCCTTCGACTCATGTCGAGTGTCGCCCTGCGGCACAGGCGGCAACGGATCCTCCGACCGGGTCATGATGGCTTCGGCAGCTCGCAACCTGCCACGGGGTTCAATCCCATGTAATTCAGTGGACCGGCAACAATGTTCAAAGTGATCGTTGCGAACTGGGAACACTGTGCGGGAACCGCATTGTAGTAGCCACGTTGGCCGGCGGCTACCGCTCCTATGACGAACCAGATCACCACGATCAGCCCGATAATCGACCCCAATCGCATCTGCCCTTCGACCAACCTCTCATCAATCCCGGATATCATCAGCTTACTTATAAAGTGGCATTGACAATAGGCTCCGGGTCGACCGCCATCGGCGACTGTCGCCGCCGTCCTCGTTGTGCGTCCGGTCAGTGTCCACTGTCTAGGATCGGAAGCGGCACCCGGTGGATGGAGGCAGGGTGGAAACTCACATAGGGACGTCGGGGTGGAGTTACGTCCACTGGGAGGACGTGCTCTACCCAGCGGAAACTCCCTCGCGCAACAGGCTCGGATACTATGTCGAGCAGTTCGACACCGTTGAACTCAACGCCAGTTTCTATCGCTGGCCACGCGAAGCATCTTTTGCCAGCTGGCGGCAACGGCTACCTGAAGGCTTCCTGCTCTCGGTCAAGGCTCCCCGTGGCCTGACCCACGGAAAGCGTCTCCACGCCCCGGAAGCCTGGGTCGAACGGATCAAGTCGGCGTGGCACGAACTTGGGGCGAGGCGTGGTGTGCTGCTGGTCCAACTTCCTCCCGATATGGAACGCGACGACGCACGCTTGGCCTATTTCCTTGACCTGATCCCCGAGTGGATAAAGGTCGCCGTCGAATTCCGCCATGATAGTTGGCACGACGGCGCGGTTTACGCCATGCTCGAGCACCGCCACATCGCGTACTGCGTCATGAGCGGGGCTCAACTCCCTTGCGTACTACGTGCCACAGCGCCGTTCGTCTATGTCAGGATGCACGGACCGGACCGCCACAACCTTTACGGCGGTTCGTACTCCGAGCAGGACCTGCGCTGGTGGGCGGAACGGATTGTGGAATGGGAGGCGGCGGGCAAGGATGTCTTCGTCTACTTCAACAACGATGGCGGCGGGAACGCGGTCCGTAATGCCCAGACTCTCCGCGCATTCCTCGGCAACAGTTAGCTCCGGGCTCGGTGGTCTCATGCCACTTGGGAGGGGTGAACCATGGACCGTTTCGGGCAGTTGTTGGGTACGGTGGATTCCATGGGCCACACCAAGAAGGTCAAGATGTCATCTTCATCACTGATGACGGTGATCTTGGCCTTTGCGGCAAATCTTCTTGTCGCCACGGCAAAGACATTTGCTGCCGTGATTACCGGGTCCGCATCCATGATCGCCGAGTCTGCCCACTCCTGGGCTGACACCGGAAACCAAGTCTTCTTGCTAATTGCTGAGAGGAGATCTTCAAAACAGCGGGACGTGGCCCATCCGATGGGCTATGGCAGGGAAGCGTACGTGTGGTCGATGTTCGCCGCCTTTGGCTTGTTCACCGCGGGTGCCGTGGTATCCCTGATGCACGGCATCCAACAGGTCTTCGCGCCGGAACCGGCAGATGACTTCCCGGTCGCTTATGTTGTCCTCGCCATCGCTTTCGTGCTGGAAGGAGCCTCGTTTATTCAGGCATTCCGGCAGGCCCGCGAGTCGGCAAAACGGCTCGAACGCCGTACTTTGGAGCAGGTCCTGAAGAGTTCGGATCCCACGATGCGCGCCGTCTTCGCGGAGGACGGTGCCGCGTTGATAGGCCTGGTCATCGCGTTCATAGGTGTCTTCCTGCACCAACTCACCGGATCACCTCTACCGGACGCTCTCGGATCCATTTTCGTTGGCATTCTTCTCGGTGCTATCGCGGTGGTGCTGATTGATCGCAATCGTAGGTTCCTCGTGGGTCAAGGCGTCACCCCGGAGCTTGAAAAGTCCATGGCGCTCCGGTTATTGGAACACACGGAGATCGAGCGTCTGACGTACTTGCATTTGGAATTTGTGGGGCCACGCAAGCTCTACTTGGTGGCAGCCGTGGATATCAAGGGAGATCTCCGCGAGCATGAGGTAGCGGTAGCCCTGCGCCGTGTGGAGCGTGAACTCGAGGACCACGAGACAGTGGAGGAGGCAGTGTTGACCCTCGCTACTGCAGACGAACCAGCGTTGACGTTTGAGACTGGTGTTCGCCCGAAAACCACCAGGTAACAGCACCTCCGGCAATAGCCACTTCCGGGGTGACCCCGTCTTGCGTTAAAAAACAGGTACACGCCACTCGCGCCATGCTGTACACAAGGATGTTGACTCAAGAAACCAACATCCGCGGCCTGACCGAGGACGGATCCTTGGCGGCCAGCCGCGCGCCATGGACGTCAGGGGGAACGGGAATCGGTGCCGGGCCGAGGACAACGCAGTCAACGTCGAGGAAGGCTGGAAATGGACGGGCAACAATGGATCTGGATCGTTGTGGCGATCGTGGTTATCGCACTGGTGGTCGCCGTCGTGGTTTTTGGTCGCCGCGCAAAGAACGCGGTTGACCGCAAGCGTGCCGCGGAACTCCGCGAACGAGCCCGCACCGACGCCCTCGGAGCACACGAGCGCAGCGCCGAGGCGGCCCGCGCAGAGGCCGACGCTGCCCGGGCGGAGAACGAGGCGGAACGGCTGCACAAGGAGGCCATGGAGAAGCAAAAGGCTTCCGAGCGAGCCAACGAAGTCTCGCAAGACAGGCTCCGGCGCGCGGAAGCCCTGGACCCTGATGCCGGCAATCCATCGGATAGGCGTGATACGTCCTCCGATAGGCGCGACGACGAAAGCGACGAATAAGGCCTGATCAGCCGATGGGCCGCGGCCTGATCGACGCTTTAGGCAGCGGTCACGCGCCCCCGGCCGTAGGTGTGGTTTGAGGTTGTTCGGCCAGTTCCTGGGTGGCGGCCCAACTCGCGAGTAGGCGCAGTGCGTCTGCAGAGGGCGAGCCAGGTTCTGCCGGATAGATGAACAGCGAGAGGCCGGTGTCCGCTGAGAGCTCCATCGCTTCGAACAGCAGACGGAGTTCACCCACCACGGGGTGGTGGAAATGCTTGAATCCGGTGTAGTGGCGGCGCACGTTGTGTGCGGCCCATCGGATCCGGAATTCGTCGCTGCGGGTGGAGAGCTCTCCAACGAGGTCGCTCAGCCCGCGGTCGAATGGGTCCCGGCCTGCCTCGGTCCGAAGGATGGCCACCATGTTGTTGGCTGCAAGTTCCCAGTCCGGGAAGAACCGCCGCGCTCGCTCTTCATCAAGGAAGATGAAGCGAGCGTAGTTGGCCGGCCGGGCAGGATTGACGTACATCTCTGAGTGCAAGGCATGGCCGAGTCTGTTGGCGGCGAGGATGTCCATGCGCGCGTTGCGAACAAATGCCGGCGCGTCGGTGATGGCGTCGAGGGCAAACTGAACGCTCGGCCGGACGTGTTGTGGTGACGTTCGCCGCTGTCGCTTGCTTGTTCCGGCGGTGCGGGCCAGATCGAACAAGTGCGCACGCTCGGCCTCGTCAAGTTGCAGAGCCCGGGCCAGTGCTTCCAGCACGCTTTCGGACACTCCGGCAAGGTTTCCGCGTTCGAGCCGCGTGTAATACTCAACGCTTACCCCGGCTAGGTTCGCGACTTCGCCGCGGCGAAGTCCGGGCACTCGCCGATTGCCGCCCGATGCCGGTACCCCCGCCTGATCGGGCGTGAGCTTCGCGCGCCGGGAGGCGAGAAAATCGCGAACGTCATTCCGGTTGTCCATGCGATCAACGATAGTTACGATCGTCCGCGTTGAGGGAGTTCCTGCCAGTATCTCTATCGGCAAAGGCTTCCGAAGTCTAGAAAATGTGGAAGTCGCCGGCGTCGGCGTTCGCGGACGGGTACACCACGGGCTCCCGCCCCAATTCAAGCAGGATGTCGTTGATGCTCATCTGCCCGTCCAGTTGCACGGCCGGGACGAAGGCGGTTTCGGATTCGACTTCAGCGGTCATGGTTCAATCTTATGTGCGGCGAGGTGCGCGGACGCGCTGAACACGCGGCCTTCAGGGTAAGACGCCGAGGGGTGCCTTATGTTCGGCATCACGGCTTCTGGGATGCAGCCGCGGAGGGGGAGAGATCGGACAGCGAAAGCGGATGATT
Organism: Arthrobacter sp. AZCC_0090; assembly: GCF_014207375.1. Taxonomy (GTDB): domain Bacteria; phylum Actinomycetota; class Actinomycetes; order Actinomycetales; family Micrococcaceae; genus Arthrobacter. The sequence continues at coordinate 195,690 of NZ_JACHEE010000001.1, forward strand.
CGGCGCCTCGGGGAAGGGGTAGCTGGTAGTCACCCCCAGGTCCGGACTGACGTGGACCAGTGCGCCGGCATCCAGCGGACTCCACCCCTGGTTGTCATCCATCGGTTCGGTGGCGATGAGGACGTGCCCCGAAGGGGAGAGATCCTTGCTGTGCGCGCGGATGCGGGTGCTCCGCGCGTCGAGGGGAACTGCCTCGTCGGGGCGGGCCGGCAATCGTTCCAGAATGTGCAGCTCGTGCGTGTCCGGGTACCTGACCGCCCACAGTTCGGTCGCCGTCGTCAGGATGAAGTTCAGGCTGAACACTGGAAGCTCGGTGGCGATCCAGCTGATCGCCTGGGTGATGCCTTTCCCGATGTTGCCGTCTGCACGTCGGCTCTCGGCCGTGATTAGCGCGAAGAGGCGCTCACTGTCGGTCTGACCCTGCACCAGATCCGCAACTCCGAATTCAGCCAACCGATGATCCAGCCGTTCAAGATCGGCGAAGGTGCCGTTGTGGGCGAACAGCCGCCCGTCCTGCTCGAAGGGGTGCGTGTTGACCATGGTGTGCGCGCCGGTGCTGGCATACCGCACATGGGCCAGGAACGTCGTGCTCTTCAGGACCCGCGCCTCACGCGCGAAGGCGTGGTCCTCCCATGCGGCGAGCGGCTGCTTTGCCACGTGGGCACTACCGTCCGCGTCAAAGGTACCGATGCCGGCGCCGTCGGGCTCGCGCCGGCTCTGGTCAGCGAGACTGTCCGGTGCGTCCAAGAGCCAGAAGGTGGCCCGGACTGGCTGCGAACCGGCATGCAAACCGAACAATCGGCACATGGGCGCTCCTTGCATAAAGCTGCTGGCTAGTGGTGGAACGCCTGTGTTTGCCCACCGGCGGGCATTGGTGCGGTGAGGCTATCCAAATAGGCAACCTCCTTTTTGAGATCGGCCAGAAAACTGGATGCGAGGTCGCGCGTGAAGCCATTGCGGACAACGATCCTCTGGACAGTAATCTCGCTCAGTCCCTCGGGCATCGGGTACGCGGGGACGAGCCATCCATTCATCCGGAGCCGCTCGGACAAGTGGTGAAGGTTCCAGTTCTCCGTGTAGCCGTCAGCGAGTTGCCAGGCAAAGACCGGGATGTCCGATCCGTTGCTCCACAAAGTGAATGACTCCATAGCCCCTATTTCACTGGAGAGATACAGCGCCACGTCCTGGGAGGTTGACTGAACGGATTTGTATCCCTCGTATCCGAGGCGGAGGAACAAGTAGTACTGCAAGAGCACCTGAGCGCCGGGGCGCGAGAAGTTCAGGGCGAAACTGGGCATGTTCCCACCCAAGTAACTGACGTGGAAGATCAGATCCTCGGGGAGCGCCTGCTCATCCCGCCAGATGACCCATCCAAGGCCTGGATAGACCAAGCCGTACTTGTGGCCCGAGGTGTTGATCGAGGCAACCCTTGGCAAACGGAAGTCCCACATAGTCTCCGGATGTAAGAAAGGGGCAATCATGGCACCGGATGCGCCGTCCACGTGGATCGGAATATCCAGGCCGCGCCGTACCTGTATTTCGTCCAGCGCCTCGGAGATCTTTTCGACAGGTTCATAAGCCCCTGTGTAGGTGACGCCCATGATGGCCACAACGCCAATGGTGTTCTCGTCCACATACTTGTCCAGTTCGTAGCCGTCAAGCACCGGGGGTTCCTTTGACACTGGAACGTACCGGGCTTCCACGTCCCAGTAGTTGCAGAACTTTTCCCAGCACACCTGCACGGCAGAGCTGAGGACCAGGTTGGGTTTGCCCGTCGAAAGGCCAGCCGCCCGCCGTGTGTGTTGCCAGCGACGCTTCAAAGCCAGGCCGCCTAGCATGCACGCCTCCGATGAACCGATCGTTGAAGTCCCAACGGACTTGGCGGGATCGGGCGCGTTCCACAGATCTGCGAGCATGCGCCAGCAACGGGTCTCGATCAACGCCGTCTGGGGGTATTCGTCCTTGTCGATCATGTTCTTGTCGAATGTCTCGGCGTAGAGCTTGGACGCTTCCGGTTCCATCCACGTCCCGACGAACGTCGCGAGGTTGAGCCGGCTGTTCCCGTCCAACATGGCTTCGTCGTGGACAACTTGGTAAGCAGTCGAAGGCAAGGACTCGCCGTCCGGAATCGTGAAGCGCGGGAAGATGCTCGATTCTCCCGGCCGGCTGAACACCGGATTCAGCTCAACTGCAGTCTCGGGTTCATGGGCTGATGTTCGGTGTGACCTATTGATGGTTCGCTCCTTTGACTCGCCACGGCGCTCGCCGTGGGCGGTGCCACGGCCTGCCAAGGCCACGCTACCGCGGGTGGTCGCCGCCCCCAAGCCCCAAGGCATGGTGCCAAAGAGGCTGTAGGGGCATAATCGCAGGGGACGTAGCTCTGTCACCGCGATCGTAGGAGGCAACAATGTCGATGCAGGACACCCCGGAAGGCGGCCAACCGGTGGGAACGCGAAGCGTCCCGCTGCCTGGATCAGAAAGGGCCCCCGCCCCGGGCGTCAGGGACATTCTCGGTCCTGTAGACCCATCGCGCCGGATTGAGGCGACGGTCATCCTCCGGCGCCGAGGGGAATTGACCGAAGTTCCGTCCGCCCCTCTTTCGCGGGACGAACTGGCCTCGCGGTATGGCGCATCGGCGGCGGATCTCGATCTCGCCGTCCGCACTTTTGCCGACTTGGGTCTCGACGTTGTCGAGTCGGACGCAGCCAGCCGCAGGATTCGGCTGGCTGGCACGGTGGAGCAGCTGAGCAGTGTTTTCGGAACGTCCCTGGATGAGCTGACGAGCCGCAGCCCGGACGGCACTGCGGTCACTCACCGGCACCGGACCGGAGGCCTGCAGGTCCCCGCCGCCCTCGACGGCGTCGTTGTCGCAGTCCTTGGCCTTGACGACCGACCCCAGGCCCGGGCTCAGTTTCGCGTCATTCCCCTGGCTGCAACGGGCACCAGCTACACCCCGCCCCAGTTGGGAAAGATCTACAACTTCCCTGACGGAACGGACGGGACAGGCCAAACCGTGGCCATCCTCGAACTTGGCGGCGGGTTCGGGCAACAAGACCTCGAGACCTATTTCCAGGGACTCGGTATTCCCACACCGACCATTACCGCAGTGGGAATCGACGGCGGAGCGAACCAGCCGGGGCAGGATCCGACCGGTGCCGATGGGGAAGTCCTACTCGACATCGAAGTTGTGGGTGCCTTGGCCCCGAAAGCCAATATTGTGGTCTACTTCGCACCCAACACTGACGCTGGATTCCTGGACGCGATCGTCGCGGCGTCCCACGCCAGCCCGGCGCCCGCCGCGATCAGCATCAGTTGGGGGCAGAACGAGGACGCGTGGACAGCCCAGGCCCGGACGGCGTTCGACCAGGCCATGGCCGACGCCGCGGCGCTCGGGGTGACGGTGACAGCGGCAGCGGGGGACAACGGCAGTGCCGACGGCGCAACGGACAGCAAGGACCACGCCGATTTCCCGGCGTCGAGCCCGCATGTGCTTGCCTGCGGCGGAACCCGTCTTCAAGCAAATGCCGCGACGGGTGTCATCAGCGCGGAGACTGTTTGGAACGACGGCCCCAACTCAGCTACCGGCGGAGGGTACAGCGATGTTTTTCCCGTTCCGTCCTGGCAGTCGGGCGTGACCGGACACGCCAAGCACAAGCCCGCCCCCAAGAAGCCCGGACGAGGCGTGCCCGATGTCAGTGGCGTCGCCGACCCGCAGACCGGCTACCAAGTTCGCGTCGACGGGAAGGACATGGTGATCGGCGGAACCAGCGCGGTGGCACCACTCTGGGCCGCGCTGGTCGCCCGGCTCGCCCAGGCCACCAACAGGCGTTTCGGGTTGATTCAGCCGCTTCTCTACCAAAACGGGACCCATCCGGCGTCGGGCTTCCACGACATCACTACCGGCACCAACGGAAGCTACCATGCGGGGACCGGCTGGGATCCGTGCACCGGTTTGGGCAGCCCGGACGGTAAGGCTCTCCTTGCATTGCTGGAGGCCAAGCCCTGAGGGGGACGCGCCAATGCCCGTCAGCTTACCGCCAAAAAGCCACTGCCCAAGCGGGCGTGGCTCGGTAGACTGGGGGTGTCCTAGGTTAACCGCAGGATTCAAAGGAGGCTGCACAATGGCTGGGTACTTTGAGCTGGTCGACGCACCCGATGACGGGTACAGGATTGCATTGCGCGACGGCGACGGCGACATTCTCGCGATGTCCACGACGTTCGCCACCAAGCAGTTGGCTGTCCGCGGGATATCCACACTCAGGGAGATCGCCGGAACGGCCCTTATCAAAGACCGGAGCCACGGAAAGTGGACCCCTTCGCTTGAGCGGCAGGTTCACCGGCTGCATCTCCTCCATCAGCCCGCATGGCGGACGCACGAGTTGAGGAAAGCCACTAGCCGCTGACAGGGTGAAGGCCCTCATGAGTCAGGGCGGCACCGGCATCTTTCGTCGCGTACGCGACGACATAGGTGACGCCGGACTCGGAGTTGCGCCCAGTGCCGTCCTTGTGGCGACCCATCGGCAAATATCCGCTTGAGGTCGAGCCTTCCATGCCCCGAAACGGCACGCCCCCGCTTGCTTTGGTGGCCCCCGCCGGAGCGGATACGATGGACGATGGCTGGCTGTGGTCCCCGTACGCCACAAGCTATGAAGCCTTATCAATGAATAGGAGACACCCGTGTCAGATGCCCAGCAGATCACCCTCATCGTCGATGGCGAAGAGACCAAGGTGACGGAGGGGACCACCGGCGCGGAACTCTTCTTTGAGCGCCGCGACGTCGTCGTGGCCCGTGTCGACGGCGAACTCAAGGACCTTGACCAGGTGCTGCCTGAAGGCGCTCAGGTTGAAGGGATCACCATCGACTCGCCGGACGGCCTGAACGTCCTGCGCCACTCCACCGCACACGTCATGGCCCAGGCCGTGCAGCAGTTGCGTCCGGACGCCAAGCTCGGAATCGGCCCCTACATCACTGACGGTTTCTACTTCGACTTCGACGTTACTGAGCCCTTCACTCCTGAAGACCTGCGCCAGCTCGAAAAGATGATGCAGAAGATCATCAACCAGAACCAGAAGTTCGTGCGCCGCGTCGTCACCGAAGACGAAGCCCGCGAGGCCATGAACGGCGAGCCCTACAAACTCGAACTGCTGGGCAAGAAGAACCACGCCGCCGACGCCGGCGAGGGCGTCAACGTTGAGGTGGGCGCCGGAGACATCACCATCTACGACAACGTGGACCGCAAGAGCGGGGACAGCGTCTGGTGCGATCTGTGCCGCGGACCGCACTTGCCCAACACCAAACTGATCTCCAATGCCTTCGCCCTGACCCGCTCCTCGGCGGCCTATTGGCTGGGCAACCAGAACAACCAGCAGTTGCAGCGAATCTACGGCACCGCCTGGCCCACCAAGGACGCCTTGAAGGCCTACCAGGAGCGCATTGCCGAGGCAGAGCGCCGCGACCACCGCAAGCTCGGGGCCGAGCTGGACCTGTTCTCCTTCCCGGACGAGCTGGGATCGGGCCTGCCGGTGTTCCACCCCAAGGGCGGCATCATCCGCAAGGCCATGGAGGACTACTCCCGCCAGCGCCACGTGGATGCGGGATACGAGTTCGTCTACACCCCGCACATCACCAAGGGGCACCTTTACGAGGTCTCCGGACACTTGGACTGGTACAAGGAAGGCATGTTCCCGGCGATGCACATCGACGCGGAGCTGAACGAGGACGGCACCGTGCGCAAGCCCGGCCAGGACTACTACCTGAAGCCGATGAACTGCCCCATGCACAACCTCATCTTCCGCTCGCGCGGCCGATCCTACCGGGAACTGCCCCTTCGGCTCTTCGAATTCGGCTCTGTGTATCGCTACGAGAAGTCCGGCGTTGTGCACGGACTGACCCGCGTGCGGGGCATGACACAGGACGACGCCCACATCTACTGCACCCGCGAGCAGATGAAGGACGAACTCACCACAACCCTGAACTTTGTCCTCGGCCTGCTCAAGGACTACGGGCTGGACGATTTCTACCTTGAACTGTCCACCAAGAACGAAGACAAGTTCGTTGGTGAAGACGCTGCCTGGGAGGAAGCAACCCGCACCCTGGCTGAAGTCGCAGAGGCTTCAGGGCTCGAGCTGGTTCCGGATCCGGGTGGAGCCGCGTTCTACGGCCCGAAGATCTCCGTGCAAGCCAAGGACGCGCTGGGCCGTACCTGGCAGATGTCCACCATCCAGCTGGACTTCAACCTGCCTGAGCGTTTCGAGCTCGAGTTCCAGGCGGCCGACGGCACCCGCCAGCGTCCGGTGATGATCCACCGGGCCCTGTTCGGCTCGGTGGAGCGCTTCATGGGTGTCCTCACCGAACACTACGCAGGGGCCTTCCCGGCTTGGCTCGCGCCGGTACAGGTTGTCGGCATTCCGGTGGCGGAGGCATTCAACGACTACATGTTCGACGTCGTGGACCAGCTCAAGGCCGCTGGCATCCGTGCCGAGGTAGACATTTCCTCGGACCGCTTCCCGAAGAAGATCCGCACCGCGAGCAAGGACAAGATTCCCTTTGTCCTGATTGCCGGTGGAGAGGACGCGGAGGCCGGTGCGGTGTCCTTCCGCTTCCGTGATGGCAGCCAGGACAACGGGGTGCCCGTTGCCGAGGCCGTCCGTAGGATTGTGGACGCCGTCAAGAACCGCGAGAGCTGACGAGCCGGGCAACGCGGGGGCGGGAATAGTGCAGGAGAACACGGGCATGACAGCTGACTATCCGGGCGATGCCGAAGTGACCGACGACTTCGGCCTAGCAGGTGTTCCTGACGCCTTCCAGCGCCTGTGGACTCCGCACCGGATGGCCTACATCAAGGGCGGGCCGAACCAGTTCAAGAATCAGGACGATTGCCCGTTCTGCGTGGCTCCAAGCCGCACAGACGAGGAATCCCTGATCGTGCACCGCGGCAAGACGTGTTACGTGGTGCTCAACCTGTTTCCGTACAACCCCGGCCATCTTCTCGTGTGCCCATACCGGCATGTACCGGACTACACGGACATCACCGTGGAGGAAACGGCTGAAATGGCGGAGCTCACGCAGACCGCAATGCGTGTGCTGCGCAAGGTGGCCAACCCGGCCGGCTTCAACCTGGGCATGAACCAGGGTGTGGCCGGCGGGGCTGGAATCGCCGCTCATCTACACCAGCATGTGGTTCCGCGCTGGGGTGGGGACGGAAACTTCTTCCCCATCATCGCCCAGACGAAGGCCATCACGCAGACCCTTGACGAGGTTCGCCAGCAGGTAGCCGACGCCTGGCCGGAAGAGTCGGATCTGTCCGGGGAGACGGATGCTTAATCGGCACGCCCGCGGGTTTTTCACCGGACTGTTCTCGCCCCTTGCCCGGTTCCTGCTCAAAGTGGGGGTCTCGCCCGACACGATTACCGTCGTCGGGACCGTTGGGGTAGTGCTCGGTGCCCTGATTCTCTACCCGATGGGTCAGCTCTGGTGGGGTTCGCTGCTGATCGCGGTCTTCGCTTTGTCCGACGTCGTGGACGGCATCATGGCGAGGGAGCAGGGCCGCAGCGGCCCTTGGGGAAACTTCCTCGACTCCACGCTAGACCGGCTGGCCGACGGCGCCATCTTTGCCGGCGTCGCCATTTGGTTCTTCACGGGCGGCGGTAACAGCGCGATTGCTATTGCGTCCCTGGCCTGCTTGGTGCTCGGGATGGTGGTTTCGTACGCTCGCGCCAAGGCTGAATCACTGGGCTTCTACGCCAATGTGGGAATCGCCGAGCGTGCCGAGCGGCTCATCTCGGTGCTGCTCGTCACCGGGCTGACCGGCCTGGGGCTACCTCCGGTCGTGTTGCTGGTGACCCTTGTGGTGCTCGCCGCGGCTACGGGCGTCACGGTCATCCAGAGGATGGCAGCTGTCCGTGCGCAGGCCATGGCAGACGTCGACGGTGGGACTCCGGCCTAGGCGGTGTGCGGCACCCGCCGAGCGCCTCCAGCCACTTGCGGATCTGCGTGGCCGGAAGCTGGTAATCAAGTACGACGGGCCCAGCGCAGGGGACTAGTATTGAAGTTACTTGGTCAATGTGACCTGGAAATCCGGTGTGCGCTGTGCGTGGCCCCTGTCCGCCTGCGCCCCGGCCAAGGTCTTCTATCTACCCATAGGGGTTTTTGTGTCTACACCTGATGTAAGCAACGAAGCCGGTTCGTCCGCAGCCAGCGTTACGGGCAGCAGCCGCGTCAAGCGCGGTATGGCCGAGATGCTCAAGGGCGGCGTCATCATGGACGTCGTCAACGTCGAGCAGGCCCGCATCGCCGAAGATGCCGGTGCCGTAGCCGTGATGGCGCTCGAGCGCGTTCCCGCGGACATCCGCGCCCAGGGCGGCGTGTCCCGCATGTCGGACCCGGACATGATCGATGCGATCATTGCCGCCGTATCCATCCCCGTCATGGCCAAGGCCCGCATCGGCCACTTCGTCGAGGCACAGGTCCTGCAGTCCCTGGGCGTGGACTACATCGATGAGTCCGAGGTCCTGACCCCGGCCGACTACACCCACCACATCGACAAGTGGAACTTCACGGTTCCCTTCGTCTGCGGCGCCACCAACCTCGGCGAGGCGCTGCGCCGCATCAACGAGGGCGCGGCCATGATCCGTTCCAAGGGCGAGGCCGGCACCGGGGACGTCTCCAACGCCACCACGCACATGCGCCAGATCCGCGCCGAGATCCTCCGGCTGTCGACGCTGCCCGAGGACGAGCTGTACGTCGCGGCCAAGGAACTGCAGGCCCCGTACGAGCTCGTGAAGGAAGTCGCCGCCACCGGCAAGCTCCCCGTGGTGCTGTTCACCGCCGGCGGCATCGCCACCCCGGCCGACGCTGCCATGATGATGCAGCTGGGCGCGGACGGCGTGTTCGTCGGCTCGGGCATCTTCAAGTCCGGCAACCCGGCACAGCGCGCCGCCGCCGTCGTGAAGGCCACCACGTTCTTCGATGACCCCGACGTCATCGCCAAGGTCTCCCGCGGCCTGGGCGAAGCCATGGTGGGCATCAACGTCGAGGAAATCCCCGAACCCCACCGCCTCGCAGAACGCGGCTGGTAGGACTCGCCTTGGGGGAGGGCGCCGGCAGGCCCCGATCCTCTGCGTGCTATTCCCACGCGCGGTTGGCGCGCCGGCGGGCCCCGATCCTTTGCGTGCTATTCCCCACGCACGGCTAGGCCGCTTCGCGGCGAGCCGGACGCAGGGCCCCTTTTACGCACGCTGCCGGATCCGTGCCCCCCCTCCATGTAGTGCGGCTTAGTATGACGCCGGCCGGTCACCACGAAAGGTGACCGACCGGCGTCGTCTTTTGACAGGGGTTAGTACAGCCCGCGGCGCTTGAGGAGCGGCTCCAGGGAAGCATCGTGTCCCCGGAGCGCGTGGAAGGATTCCAGCGGATCCCGGCTGTTACCACGGGAGAGCAGTTCCGAGCGGAATCGTTCACCGTTCCGGCGCAGCAACCCGCCGTTTTCCGTGAACCAGTCCACCGTTTCCGCGTCCAGCACCTCGCTCCAGATGTAGGAGTAGTACCCGGCTGCGTAGAAGTCCCCGGCGAAGATGTGCTGGAAGTACCCCGTGCGGTAGCGGGGCGGTATGAGGGAGTGTGCTACGCCGGCCGCAGCCAGTGCCTTGGCCTCGAAATCCTGCGCGTCCTGCGGAACATCTTCCGCGTCCAGCACGTGCCAAGCCAAGTCCAATAGTGCCGCCCCAAGGTATTCCGTGGTGGCAAAACCTTCGCCCCAGAGCTTGGACTCGTTGAGGCGTTCAACGATCTCCTGGGGGAGCGGCTCGCCCGTGGCGTAGTGCCGGGCATAGTTGCTAATAATCTCGGGCCACATGAGCCACATCTCGTTGACCTGTGACGGATACTCCACGAAATCCCGGGGAACCGAGGTTCCGGAGAATCTTGGGTAGGTGACGTTGGAGAAAAGTCCGTGCAGCGCATGGCCGAACTCGTGGAAAGTCGTCCGGACTTCGTCCAAAGTGAGAAGGGTCGGTTCTCCGGTTGGCGGTTTGGAGATATTCAGGTTGTTGACCACCACTGGCTTGGTACCCAGGAGCGCTGACTGTTCGACGAGCGAGTTCATCCAGGCGCCGCCGCGCTTGGAGTCCCTCGCGTAGTAGTCGCCCAGGAAAAGGCCAAGCTCGGAGCCGTCTTCGTTTCGTACCTCCCAGAAGCGGACATCTGGGTGGTACCCCTCAAGGTCTTTGCGCTCATGGAAGGTAATACCGAAGAGGCTCGTGGCTGCGAAGAACACTCCATCCACCAGCACCCCGTCCAGTTCGAAATAGGGCCGTAAAAGCTGCTCGTCTACCGCATATCGTTCCCGCCGGACCTTCGCGGAGTAGTACGCCCAGTCCCAGGCTTCCAGCGGGTGTCCTGCGCTCTGCGCCAACGCACCGGCTTCGGCGTCAGTATTGCGGATTGCGGCGGGAGCGAGTCGGTTGAGCATTGCCTGCACGGCCGCAAAATCAGGAGCTGTCTGCCGGTCCATGAATAGTTCCGCGTAGTTTCCGAACCCCAGAAGGGCTGCCTTTTCAGCCCTCAAGCGCGCCATCGACTTCGCGAGCTCCAGGACGTCCAGTCTGCTGCCGTCGCTGCCCCGAGCGACGGATGCCTCAAACAAGCGGCGGCGGAGCTCGCGGTTCTCCAAAGAAGCCAGAGCGGGCTGGTTGCTCGGCTGGATAAGAGTCAGGAGGTTTTTCCCCTCATATCCTGCAGTGCGTGCTGCCTCGGCAGCGCTGGCGATCTCGTCCGCCGGCATACCGGCAAGTGCTGCGGCGTCGTCCAGCACAAGGGCCGCGTCCTTCATGGCTTCCTTGACGCGTTGGCCGTATTCCGTGCCCAACCGGGACAGTTCGGCATTGAGGCTCGTGAGTTTTTCCCGGTCGTCGGGATCGAGTTGAATCCCGGATTGGCGGAATTCCCTCAGGTATTCCTGCACCAGCCGGATGGACTCGTCATCGAGCCCTGAAGTGTCGATGGCTGCGAACCGCTCGTACAGCTCGCGGTTCAGGTACACGGCGTCTTGGTGCGCTGCGAAGAGGGGAGACAGTTCCGTTTCGAGCTTCTGGATAGCCTCGGAAGCATGGGCGGAAACCAAGGTGAAGAATGATGCCGCTGCCCGCTCCAGCAGGCGGCCGGAGCGTTCCATCGCAATCGCCGTGTTCTCGAAGGATGCCGGCTCAGGATTGTCCACGATGGACTGGATTTCGGCCAGGTGCCCAGCGATGCCCGCATCCACTGCCTCTGCGTAGTGGCGGTCCTGGATCTCTGCAAAGGGTGGCAATCCGAAAGGAAGCTTGCTCGGCTCCAAAAGAGGGTTCGTCATCAAGCAACCCTTTCATGCAGGGCCCCGGTTCACAACGATGTCCTGCGCGATTCCGCGTGCCCGCCGTCGTAGGATGAGGGCCATGGCCGCACCCACCCGCAAGCGTTTGTCAGTACTAGCTGCGGCCTCTGCCGCTTTGCTCACCGCGGCTGTGGGATGCGGAGTGGTTGCCGATCTCGACTCCAAGAAATCCAGTGCAGCTCAGGCCACTTTGGGCCCAGCGACTCCCACTTCCACCCCGGCACCCACGCCGACGCCGACACCCGGCAAGGGGCCTGAGTGCGTCGCCCTGCGCTGTGCTTCCGTTCTGGTCACGGGAGACATGCTGGTGCACGCGCAGCTTTGGCAGCAAGCGAAGCAGGATGCCATCGCCGCGGGCGGGACCGGCTACGATTTTGGGCCGCTCCTTGAGGGGCAACGGAAATACATCAAGCAGAGTGATTTGGCCATCTGCCACCTCGAGACTCCCGTTGCTGTCCCGCAGGGCCCTTTCTCGGCCTACCCGTCTTTCAACGTCCCGCCCCAGATCACCACCGCTTCCAAAGCGGTGGGATACCAAGCGTGCACCTCGGCCAGCAACCACACGATCGACCAGGGAACAGCCGGAGTCGTCCGGACCCTCGACGCACTGGACGCGGCCGGACTGAAGCACACGGGTTCGTATCGCACGCAGGCGGAATCCGAAGGCATCCTGCTCCTGAAGGCTGACTCTGCCACTGTCGCAGTGATTGCCGGGGCCTATGGGCTCAACGGCCAGGTTCCGGCATATAACTGGCAAGTGGACATGCTCGATCCTGTCATCATGATCGAGAAAGCCAAGAAGGCGCGTTCGATGGGCGCCGACATCGTGCTGGGCGTCATGCATGCCGGTGATGAGTATGCGAGCCAAGCCAACGCCCAGCAGCAGGACGTCGCGCACGCCTTGGTGGACAGCGGGCAATTCACGATGATCTATGGCCACCACACGCATTCGGTGCTGCCGATCGAAAAGTACAAGGGAACGTGGATCGTGTATGGCCTCGGCAATGGCGTGACGGAACTGTCGCCTTGGTATGTCGTCAACAATGAGGGCTTGCTAGTGAGGGCGCAGTTCAGCCAGGATCAGGGTGGCAAGTGGACTGCCTCGGACCTCGCGTGGGCGCCTTCGGTCATCGTGCGAAATCCGTACCGATGGTGTTCGGTTGCCAGCGACGCTCCACAGGGCGTTTGTGCCACGCCTGCCGCCGATGCGGAAACACGGGCACGTAACAAGGACAGTGGTTGAGTCCATGGGCGCGGCAGCGGCCGGAGCGCATGAACTCCTCATCACCAAGGAGAAATAGCTGCGCTGCCCAGCCCGTTCGCACGGTGCGCGGTTAGCGCGGGCGCCGCGCCGCGTGTTCGCGCGCCAGGCGAGCAAAGCCGTCGTCGGGCGCCCCGGGAACAAAGGTGCCGTACTTGCGTTCGACGGCGGTACGGATGAGGAAGTCGGCGATGGCCGGATTCTTGGGCAGCAAGGATCCGTGCAGGTAACTGGCAACGACGTTGCGGTGTCGCGCGCCTTCATGACCGTCTTTGCTGTTGTTGCCGGCGCCCTTGGACACGGTGCCGAGGGGCTCGACGCCGGGGCCAAGCGAGGTCTGCCCGCTGTGGTTTTCGTAGCCCAGGATTTCGCCGAACTCCGGCGAGGTGAGCGCGACGTTGCCGATGAGCCGCTCGTCGGTGCCCACGGTTTCGACGTCCAGGATGCCGATCCCGGGGATCACCGGGCCCGCCTTCGTCTTGAAGAACTTGCCGAAGAGCTGGTACAGCCCGCAAATGACCAGCATGGGCGTTCCGTCCTCCGCCATCCCGCGGAGTTGATCGCCGCGTGCCTGGAGGTCGTCCTGAATGACGAGCTGGCCGCTGTCCTGGCCGCCGCCGCCCACAATGATGTCCACATCTTCGGGGAAGTCGTCGCCCACGTTGTACTCAAGGAGGTCAGGTGTGTAGCCATGCCAGAGCAGGCGCTGCCGCAGGACCAGGGAGTTGCCCCAGTCCCCGTAGATGTTCATGTCGCGGGGATACAGCTGCAGCACCCGGATGGTGCCCTTGCTTGCATGTTGTGCGGTGTCTTCGGCCGGGGTCATGAGACCACCTCCACTGTGGTGATTTTGGAGAGTTCACGGCGGATGGCCAACATGGCCGTGTAAGTGCAGAAAACCCGTTTCGGCTTGCCCGCCGAACCCCGGATGAATTCGGTCAGGGCCGCGGGGATGTCGGTGTCCACGGAACCGAAACGGACGTCGTCGTACTGGAGCCGCAGGGCCATGTCGTACGCGCGGACACCGGTGAGGACCTCGACACCGTCCTCGCGGAGTGACTCGAATTCAACATCCCAGAGCCAGGACATGTCGCGGCCGTCGGCGTAGTTGTCGTTGATGGCGATCATGGAGGCGTAGCCCTTCGCCGGGAAGGACTTCAGGCCCAGGCGGAAACCGCTCGGGTTCTTGACCAGCACCAACTCAAGGGGCTGGCCATCCACCGTCAGGCTCTCCCCGCGGCCAAAGGCCGGAGCCACCTCGGAGAGCGCCTTGACCAGCTTGGCTGCGTCGCCGGGCCGTCCGCTTGCGCCGGTGATGCTCCTGGCCAGCACCAGTGCGGCGGCCGCATTGAAGATGTTGTAGACGCCGCGGAGTTTCATGTGCGTCGTCACCAGGGTTCCGTCGAACTCGAAGTCGGCGTCGTCGGCACCGACCCGGCGGAGCACGACGTCGGCCGCTTCGACGGCGGGAAGCTCACCTTGAGCGCTTATTCCGGGAGCCGCCGCGCGCATGTCGTCGTCGTTCGGGAAGGTGCTGCGCAGCGATTCGTCCAAACCGAAGTAGAGCACCTCGGGACCCTTTATCGCTCCTGCGATCCGGGCGACCCGCGGATCCTCGCGGTTCAAGACCACGGTTCCCGTGGTTCTTTCGGCGATGCGCTGAAGAAGCAGCGCAGTCGTGTCGATTTCGCCGAAACGATCCAGCTGATCGCGAAGAACATTGAGGAGGAGGCAATAGCGCGGCGGGACCTTGTTCACGAAGTGCACGGCATGTGCCTCGTCAAGTTCCAACACCGCGACGTCGGCGTCCAGCCTGCCGCGCCAGTCCACCTCACCCAGGAGGGCCGCTGCCACGCCGCGGGTGAAGTTGCTGCCCGTGCGGTTGGTAAAGACCTTCAAGCCTTGGCTTTCAAGCAGTTCCACCACCATCTTGGTGGTGGTCGTCTTGCCATTGGTCCCACTCACCACTGCCACGCCATGGGGGAGCGAGGACAGCGTCCGTTGCATGAAGCCGGGGTCGATCTTCTCGACCACGAGGCCAGGCAGAGCCGAACCTCCGCCGCGAAGCCGGGACACAGCACGGACCAGCTTGCCGAGTGGAACGGTGAACGAAAACATGCTCTGTAATATATCCCAGTTGGGGCATGGACCACGTGCCGTGAGCCCGTGGTTGGGCCCCGGGGCGAGCCTGGCATCAGCGGCGCATTATGATGGTCGAATGACCAATCCCCCTTCCGAGGCGTCATCAAGCGTGGGTTCCGGCCTGCGCATCGGCGTCCTCGCCCTACAAGGCGATTTCCGTGAGCACCTCCACGCCGTCGAAGCGGCCGGTGCCACTGGCGTCGGCATCCGGCGTCCGGCAGAACTCGACGACATTGACGGCCTCATTATTCCCGGCGGTGAGTCCACCACCATCGATAAGCTGGCGCGCATCTTTGAACTCGCCGATCCCATCCGCAAACAGATCGCGTCCGGGCTGCCGGTCTATGGATCCTGCGCCGGCATGATCCTGCTGGCGGACGACATCGCCGATCCCGCCACGGACCTCGGCGGGAACCCCCAGCAGACTTTCGGTGGATTGGACATCACGGTCCGTCGCAACGCCTTCGGCCGGCAGCGCGAGTCTTTCGAAACCGACCTTGATTTCAAAGGCCTCGAGTTCAGCGCAGGCGAGTCCGGCGTCGACCCCGTCCACGCCGTCTTCATCCGCGGACCGTGGGTGGAACGCGTGGGTCCCGGCGTCGAAATCCTTGCCCAGGTGGAACCGGGAAAAGCCACCCACACCGACACTTTGCACGGGTTGGCTAGAATTGTTGCAGTGCGCTCAGGTCGGTTGCTGGCCACCTCCTTCCACCCGGAAGTGACTGGGGAGAAGCGCGTGCATGAATTGTTTATTCGAATGATCAGAGGGGAAGTTTAAAGCATGTCAGGCCACTCCAAATGGGCGACGACCAAGCACAAGAAGGCCATCCTCGATAGCCGCCGGGCAAAGTCGTTCGCCAAACTGATCAAGAACATCGAAGTTGCGGCCCGCATGGGCGGACCAGACCTTGCCGGCAACCCCAGCCTGGAACTGGCTGTCACCAAAGCCAAGAAGACATCGGTCCCCGCTGATAACATCGACCGCGCCATCAAGCGCGGAGCCGGCCTGACCGGCGAAGTGGTCGACTACACGGAGATCATGTACGAAGCCCGCGGCCCGCAGGGTTCCGCCCTCCTGATCGAGTGCCTTACGGACAACAAGAACCGTGCCGCCTCCGAGGTCCGGCTGGCTATCTCCCGCAACGGCGGCACCATTGCCGATCCCGGTTCCGTGAGCTACCTCTTCACCCGCAAGGGCGTCGTCAACCTGCCCAAAAACGGGCTCAGCGAAGACGACATCCTGATGGCCGTGCTCGACGCCGGCGCCGAGGAAGTCAAGGACAGCGGCGAGAACTGGGAAATCCACTCGGAGCCCACCGACCTCCAGTCCATCCGCGAAGCGCTCAAGGAAGCCGGCATCGAATACGAGACGGACGAAGCTGAATTCGTCCCTTCAATGCAGGTGCCACTGGACCTCGACGGCGCCAAGAAGTTCATGAAGCTCGTCGATGCCCTTGAGGATCTCGACGACGTCCAGAACGTGTACACCAACGCGGACATGAGCGAGGAAGTCCAGGCTGCCCTCGAAGCCGAGTAGCGCCCCTTGCAACACAGCTTCATAACAAACAGGGAGGCCCGGACTTGACTCTTCGCGTATTGGGAGTCGATCCGGGCCTCACCCGTTGCGGCATCGGAGTGGTCGACGTCGAACGGAACCGGCGCGCCACCATGGTGGCCGTCTGCGTCGTGGGAACCTCGCCGGAGCAGTCATTGGACCAGCGGTTGCTGGTCATCGCTGAGGCGATCGATGAATGGCTCGACCTCTACAAACCCGACGTCCTTGCGGTGGAACGGGTCTTCTCCCAGCTGAACGTGAGCACGGTCATGGGTGTGGCCCAGGCGTCCGGCGTGGTCATCGCCGCCGCCGCGCGACGCGGTATCCCGGTGGCACTCCATACGCCGTCGGAGGTCAAAGCCGCTGTCACGGGTAGCGGTACCTCCAACAAGGAGGCCGTGACGAAACTCATTACCAAGATCCTGCGCCTCGACGCCCCGCCCCGTCCCGCGGACGCCGCAGACGCGCTGGCCCTTGCCGTCACGCACGCGTGGCGGGCGGGCAGCGGCGCCGCCGTTGCGACCACCGGACCAGGGAGTAGCGCGCTGACGCCCGCCCAGAGGGCCTGGGCCGAAGCCGAGGCGAAGGCGCGCCGCGCCCGGTAATTGTCCATGGCCCTTGCTAGGGTATTCGTAGATATGTTCGGATAGCCCGCGGCGCAGCACGCACGGGCAGTACTTCAGGAGCCGGGTCTTGATCAGTTTTCTCCGCGGAACCGTGGCACACGTCAGCCTGTCCACGGCTGTTATCGATCTCAACGGTGCCGGAATGAGCGTTTATGCCACGCCCCAGACCCTCAGCCACCTGCATGTCGGCCAGGAAGCGAAGCTGTTCACCTCGTTGATCGTCCGGGAGGACTCCCTGACGCTCTTTGGTTTCTCGAACGACGACGAGCGGGAAGTTTTCGATGTCCTGCTCAGTGTGAGCGGGGTGGGGCCGCGGTTGGCCCTCGCCGTACTGGCCGTTCATGAACCCGAAGCAATTCGGGTTGCCGCCCATTCCGGTGACGCCAAGTCTTTCACCAAAGTTCCCGGCATCGGGCCCAAGGTGGCCGGCAGGATCGTCCTGGAGCTTGCGGGCAAGCTTGTACCGCACGGCACCGCGCCGGGGGCTGCCCCCGCCGTCGCCGCCGAAACGGTTTGGAAGCCGCAAGTGGTCGCGGCCATGACGAGTCTCGGCTGGTCTGAGAAGGATGCCGCCGGCAGCATCGACAAGGCAATGGCGGATTCCCCGGAGCTTGCGGACGCCGGTAATGTCGCCCACATCCTGCGCGCTACCCTGCGTTGGCTCGGCCAGGATGGCGCCCGCGCAGGAAACCGGGTAGGCAGCCGTGGCTGAGCAGTCCCTCGTTGCGGGGGGAGAGGAGCCCGAGGAGCGGATCATCGAGGCCGCGCTGCGCCCGAAGAACCTCCACGACTTCGTCGGTCAGCACCGTGTTCGCAAGCAACTTTCACTCGTCCTGGAGGCCTCGAGAATGCGTGGGCGCAGCGCAGACCACGTGCTGCTCTCGGGCCCCCCGGGACTGGGCAAGACCACGCTCTCCATGATCATCGCTGCCGAGATGAACGCTCCCTTGCGTATCAGCAGCGGACCGGCCATCCAGCATGCCGGGGATCTGGCTGCTATTCTCTCCTCGCTTTCAGAAGGCGAAGTGCTCTTCCTCGATGAAATCCACCGCATGTCCCGGCCCGCCGAGGAAATGCTGTACATGGCCATGGAAGATTTCCGGGTGGACATCGTGGTGGGCAAGGGGGCAGGGGCAACCGCTATTCCGCTGGAGCTGCCGCCTTTCACCCTCGTGGGGGCGACTACCCGGGCCGGACTCCTACCCGGACCATTGCGTGACCGTTTCGGATTTACCGGACATCTGGAGTTCTACTCGGTGGCAGAGCTTGAGTTGGTTCTGCGCCGCTCAGCAGGACTTCTTGACTTGAAGGTCAATTCCGCCGGGTTCAGCGAGATCGCCGGCCGTTCCCGTGGAACACCGCGTATCGCCAACCGTCTGCTGCGCCGCGTGCGGGACTGGGCCTTGGTCCACGGAATCGAACAGATCGACGCCCGTGCTGCCTCTGCCGCTTTGGACATGTACGAAGTGGACCAGCGCGGACTGGACCGTTTGGACCGCGCCGTCCTGGAAGCTCTCATCACCAAGTTCAACGGGGGTCCGGTGGGGCTGTCCACCCTCGCGATCGCTGTCGGGGAAGAGACCGAGACGGTTGAGACCGTGGCTGAGCCCTACCTTGTTCGTGAAGGGCTTCTTGGGCGGACACCGCGGGGCAGGATTGCCATGGCGTCCGCATGGACCCACCTTGGATATGCCGTGCCGGCCGGAGTGTTCGGGCAGGATCCGCTGGCGTTGTTCGAGGTCAGCGAAAACGAGTCCGAAATCATCGATACCGGGCGTTAGCACGATCTATTCAGCTTTAGCCCCTAGACTGGTATGACACTCGGCACGTTCGAGTCCTTGGTTCTATGCCCGCCCGTCGGAGCATTGTGCGGCCAAGTGGGGAAAGCTCCACGGCCGTCGGATCCACCGGGCAGACATGGCCGTGAAACCAAAAACGTAAGTAAAGAACGGAACTTCCCTGTGGATCCAATGACAATCCTGCTGTTTGCCATGCTTGGCGTCTTCATCTTCATGATGTTCCGCCGCAACAAGAAGACGCAGCAACAGCAGGCCAAGCTGCAGTCTCAGTTCGCTCCTGGCGTTGACGTCATGACCAGCTTCGGTCTGTTCGGTCGAATCGTCTCGATGGACGACGCCGAGAACAAAGTTGTCCTTGAACTGTCTCCCGGCAACCTGGCTACTGTGCACCGCCAGGCTGTTACCAAAATTGTTGAGCCCGCCGAGGAAGCGGCTGTTGACGTTCCTGATGATGCGTCGTCCCTGACGGCCGCTGACACCGACGCGCCAGCCCCTGCTGAGACCCCGGAGGAAACCCTCAAGCACCTCAACGATGAGGGCAAGAAGGACAGCTAGTCCGTACCCGCATCACCAGCGGGAAAAGTTCTACGGCAATGAATCGCCGCCGGCCTGCGCTCACCAGTGCACGTCGGCGGCTGTTCCGTCATCAACAGGAAGATCGAACATGGCACGAACCGGCCACAAAAATGCAGCCCGCAGGGTGCTGATCTGGCTTGTCGCAATATTCGCTGTACTGACAGCAGTCCTCGGTGGCGGCGTCATTACTGGTCATGCAAGCTGGGCACCAAAGCTCGCGCTTGACCTTGAGGGCGGTACGCAGATGATCCTCGCACCGAAGGTCGAGGGTTCTTCGGGCATCAACGAGGAACAGCTGAACCAAGCTGTGGCGATTATTCGCCAGCGCGTTGACAGCTCAGGCGTAGCCGAAGCGGAAATCACCACGCAGTCCGGCCGGAACGTGGTTGTCAGCCTCCCTGGCACGCCCAGTTCGGAAACCCGTGCCTTGATCCAGGCCTCGGCGGATATGAACTTCCGTCCCGTCATCACGGCGGGAGACCCTGCGGCGGTACCGGCGGCATCGCGGACTCCGGACGCAAGCCTGCCCAAGCCCACGGCTGCGCCGACGAACGCCAGTGACACCAACTGGGTAACTGCGGACGTCTACAAGGCATTCGAAGCCTTGGACTGCGCCAATCCGGCCCAGGACAAGCAGCCGCGGTCCGATCCCGCCAAGCCCTTGGTGACGTGCGAGCCCGCAACGGCCACCACCCCTGCGGTCAAGTACATCCTTGGCCCGGTTGAAGTGAAGGGCCAGGACATCGTGTCGTCCTCCTTCGATCCCGTTCAGGGCGCCCAGGGCTCCGTCACCAATGCCTGGGGCGTAACCATCACGTTCGACGCTAACGCCACCAAGACCTTCAAGGACGTTACCCAAAGGCTTAACCAGTTCTACGTGGCTTCGCAGGCACAGGGTGGCAACGACC
Source organism: Arthrobacter sp. AZCC_0090 (assembly GCF_014207375.1). Taxonomy (GTDB): domain Bacteria; phylum Actinomycetota; class Actinomycetes; order Actinomycetales; family Micrococcaceae; genus Arthrobacter. The sequence goes on from NZ_JACHEE010000001.1 coordinate 215,926, forward strand.
CCAAGGCCCAGTTCGCCATCGTCTTGGATGATCAGGTCATCTCTGCGCCGCGTGCCCTTGCCGTTATCACTGATGGGAAGCCGCAGATCACCGGTAACTTCACAGAAGCATCCGCAAAGGCCCTGGCAGACCAGTTGCGGTACGGTGCCCTTCCCATCAGCTTCGACATCCAGTCCGAGGAGCAGATCTCGGCTACGCTCGGTGGCGATCAACTGCGCCTGGGACTCATGGCCGGCGTGATTGGCCTTCTGCTCGTCGTGGTTTACTCCCTCTTCCAGTACCGGGCACTGGGCTTCGTTACCATCGCCTCCCTCGTGGTGGCGGGCGGGCTTACCTACCTCGCCATCGCGATCCTTGGCTGGACGGAGAACTATCGCCTTTCGCTTGCCGGCGTGGCGGGCCTGATCGTGGCCATCGGCCAGACTGCCGACTCGTTCATTGTGTACTTCGAACGCATCCGTGACGAACTGCGCGAAGGCAAGGGCCTCGTATCGGCCGTTGAGAATGGTTGGAAGCGCGCCAAGCGAACCGTGCTGGCTTCCAAGGCGGTCAACCTGCTCGCGGCCTTGGTTCTCTACTTCGTTGCCGTTGGAAACGTTCGCGGCTTTGCCTTCACCCTCGGCCTCACCGCCTTGGCAGACCTGCTGGTTGTGTTCATGTTCACGCACCCGACCCTTCAGGTGTTGGCACGGACCAAGTTCTTCGGGGAAGGCCACCGTTTCTCCGGTCTGGACCCTGAGCGCCTCGGCGCCGTGCCGCTGTACCGCGGTGCCGGCAGGCTCCGCACGCCGACGGAAAAGCCCGCCGTCGTGCGCGCCCGCAACACAGGTGCCGCAGCGGAAGCAGAGCGCCGCATGACCATCGCCGAACGCCGGCTTGCGGAAAAGCAAGCGCAGCTGGCTGGTTCTTCCAACGGCACCAAGGAGGAGAAGTAATGACCACGAGCTTCGCTAAATTCGGTAACGAGCTCTACACGGGCAAGCGCTCCTATAACTTCGTCGGTGCCAAGAAGATCTGGTTCATCATCGCCGCAGTCGCAGTGGCGATTTCCATCCTCCTGCCGGTGGTCAAGGGCGGCTACAACCTCGGGATCGATTTCCGGGGCGGCTCTGAGTTCACGGTCTCCAACGTCAAGACGACGGATCCCGGAGTCGGTGAAAAGACTGTTCACAGTGTTGTTTCGAGCGCGATCCCGCGCGTCGCAAACGTGGCCGGCAACACCATGCGGATCCAGACGGACAAGCTCAGTGACGACGAAACCATCAAGATCAAGGCTGGCCTCGCGAAGGCCTACGGCGTCACAGACAACGAGGTCACCTCAACCTTCATTGGCCCCACCTGGGGCCAGGATGTCACCAAGCAGGCCCTGATTGGCCTTGCGGTTTTCGTCGGTTTGGCCGCTCTTTTGATGGCTTTGTACTTCCGCACCTGGAAGATGTCGGTTTCCGCCCTTGCCGGCATGTTGGTCACGATGTTCAGCACCGCAGGCGTCTACTCCTTGAGCGATTTTGAGGTGACACCGTCGGCTATTATTGGCTTCTTGACGGTCCTGAGCTATTCCCTCTACGACACCGTGGTGGTTTTCGACAAGATCCGCGAAAACACCTCGGACATCGGCACCTCCAGCCGGCGCACTTTTGCCGAAGAGGTCAACCTTGCCGTCAACCAAACTTTGGTGCGCTCCATCAACACTATGATGGTGGCGGTACTTCCTGTCGCCGCGATTCTCTTCATCGGTGCCGGCCTGTTGGGAGCGGGAACGTTGCGTGACCTCTCCCTGGCATTGTTCGTTGGCATCCTGATCGGTACCGCTGCCACGATCTTCATCGCAGCACCTCTTTACGCGTGGCTGCGCCAGAGCGAACCGGAGCTCCAGAAGCAGGCCAAGAAGGTGGCGAATCGACGCGCGGCGGCCGCCAGCTCGAGTTCGGAAACTGCCCCCGTCTAACCTGGGATCCCTCGAAAGGGCCGGTCACCGCTGAATTGCGGTGCCGGCCCTTTCCGTTCCCTGCCCCGTCATGTGGGTACCGGTTCTTGGACAGGTCACCAGCGGGAATAGACTGGGAGAATTAAGTCAGTCGTGAGAGGTGCTTTTGTGGAGGAACGTACGACGTCGGCGCCACCGGCGGGCGGGGAAGACGGCCTGAGCCGCGTGCCCGGCACCGCTTCTGCAGCTACGGGCAGCACCTCAGGTGGTGTTCCCGTGGACAGCCCAGGCGTGCGCCCGACGTTTCCCGGACGGCGCGAACGGACGCGCTCAAGGCTGGCGAAACTGACAGGGCGCGGCGCGAGCACGTATTCGCCTATCCTTGAACCTCTTCTGCGGACAGTCAGGGCGAACAACCCCAAGGAAGACCTCGACCTCATCCAGCGGGCCTTCACGGTAGCCGAGCGCAGCCATCAGGGGCAGAAGCGCAAGAGTGGCGATCCATACATCACCCACCCCGTGGCGGTGGCCACGATCCTGGCTGAGCTCGGGCTCACTGGCACCACCCTGGCTGCTGCACTCTTGCACGACACAGTGGAGGACACGCCTTACACCCTCGCTGACTTGACCCGTGACTTCGGCCCCGAGGTCGCGATGCTCGTGGACGGCGTCACCAAGCTGGACAAGGTTCAATTCGGTGAAGCCGCGCAATCCGAGACCGTCCGCAAGATGGTTGTGGCCATGGCCAAGGACATCCGCGTGCTGATGATTAAGCTTGCGGACCGCCTGCACAATGCACGCACGTGGAGATTCGTTTCCGCTGAATCGTCTGCCCGCAAAGCGCGTGAAACACTTGAGATCTTTGCGCCTCTGGCCCACCGCCTGGGCATGAACACCATCAAGTGGGAACTCGAAGACCTTTCTTTCGCCGCCTTGTACCCGAAGGTGTACGAGGAGATCGTCCGGATGGTGGGGGACCGCACCCCGGAGCGCGAGAAGAGCTTGAGCGTCATCCGCAACCAGATTGCCGAAGACCTGCGGGTTGCCCGGATCAAGGCCACCATCACGGGACGGCCCAAACACTACTACTCGATCTACCAAAAGATGATCGTCCGGGACAAGGACTTCGACGACATCAACGACCTCATGGGCGTGCGTGTTCTGGTGGACTCCGTCCGTGATTGTTACGCCGCTCTTGGCACCTTGCATTCGCGCTGGAACCCCCTGCCCGGGCGGTTCAAGGACTACATCGCCATGCCGAAGTTCAACATGTACCAGTCCTTGCACACCACGGTCATAGGGCCTGGCGGCAAGCCTGTCGAGATCCAGATCCGTACGCACGAGATGCACCGCCGTGCCGAGTATGGCGTGGCGGCCCACTGGAAATACAAGGACCAGCCCAACCGGACGGCTGTGGGCCCGGGAAGTCCCAAGGACGGCGACATGGGCTGGTTGCGTTCGCTGGTCGACTGGCAGCAGGAAACCTCGGATCCGGGTGAGTTCCTGGACTCCCTCCGTTTTGAGATCAATGCCCGTGAAGTGTTCGTCTTCACCCCCAAGGGCGAGGTCATGGCCCTTCCCGCAGGCTCCACGCCAGTGGACTTCGCATACGCGGTCCATACCGAGGTGGGTCACCGGACCATCGGCGCGCGTGTCAACGGCAAACTGGTGCCGCTTAACAGCGAGCTCAATCACGGCGACTGGGTGGAGATATTCACCTCCAAAGCCGAGGGTGCAGGTCCGAGCCAGGACTGGCAGCATTTCGTCAAGAGCGCCCGGGCCCGCAACAAGATCCGCCAATGGTTCAGCAAGGAACGGCGCGAAGAGGCTATCGAGCGCGGCAAGGACCAGCTCACCCGCGCCATGCGCAAGCAGAACTTGCCGCTGCAACGCCTGATGACGCATGACGCCCTGTCGACGGTGGCAGAGGAGTTCCACTACGTGGATATTTCGGGTCTCTACGCCGGTGTAGGTGATGGGCACACTTCGGCGCAGTCCGTCATGGAAAAGCTCATGGAGCACCTTGGCGGCCATGAAACACCCGACGAGGACCTGGACGAAGTCAGCATCCCCTCGCAACTTCAGAAGACCAAGTACTCGGACTCCGGCGTCATTGTCCGGGGAGCCGGGGATGTCTGGGTCAAGCTGGCCCGCTGTTGTACGCCTGTCCCACCTGACCCGATCCTGGGCTTCGTGACCCGGGGCTCGGGCGTGTCGGTACACCGCACGGACTGTACGAATGTCTCGGATCTGCGTGACCAGCCGGACCGCATCGTCGAAGTTGAATGGGCTCCCACGCAGTCCAGCGTCTTCCTGGTCGAGATCCAGGTGGAAGCACTTGACCGGAAGTCGTTGCTGTCGGATGTCACCCGCGTGCTGTCTGAGAACCATGTCAACATTCTGGCCGCTTCCGTGCATACCTCCAGCGACCGTGTGGCCATCTCGCGTTTCGCCTTCGAAATGGGAGACCCGAAGTACTTGCACCACGTACTTAGTGCCGTGCGCAGGATCGATGGCGTCTTCGATGTTTACAGGACGACGGGAAACCGCCGGAGAAGCTGAACCGTAGGAAGTCAGGCGGCCGCCTCAGGTGGGAGCGACTGAGGCTGGGTCGATAACGCGGCGAGCTTGCGCAACGCGGACTTCTTGTGGGGGACCCTTGGGGATGCCTCCACAGCGAGGGCGAGTAGCCTCAGGCGGACGCCCAGTTCATCCTTGGACAACATCATTCTCAGGGCGGGCAGGGCCCTGTCGGCTTCGACGTTCAGGGCCACATCCACCGCCGTCCGGAGAGGACTGGTCACCATCAGACCGCCGACGCTGACCACATCCAGTTGGCCTAATCGGACTTCGTGCAGAATGCAGCCACGGGCCGAGCGCACGCTCGATATGCGGTGTTTCGCGTCCACCAGGAGCGAGAGCCTCTCGGGGGCATCGGCACAGCCGTAGATCCAGGCCGCAGTCATCCGGCCGGCAATGACTTTCCTGCGGATGCGATCCGGTACCACCAAGGCGGCCGCTCGGGCGCGGAGCCGTGGCGTGACAGCCAATCCAGGAGGGGTGAAGCTCTTCTCGTAGAGTGGCGTGAGCACGCCGTCGGCGGCCATTGATTGAAGCTCGGCCCACGTGAACAGCGGGCTGGGCGCATACACTTCCTGGGTGAGGAAGTCCTGTTGCGGGGGCGGGAATCCAAGGGCCATTCAGCAATCATCGCGTGGCTGCCGCAATGAAAACAGGCTCTGTCCCGGTTATGTGGATAACCGGGACAGAGCCTGTCAGTTTAGATGGCCCTAGGCGAGGTCGTTGGCCGAGCGCTGGATCTGGTCGAGCCAGGCCTCACGTGCTTCAAGGGCTTCGCGGGCAACCTTGATGCGGCGTTGGTCCCCGGCTTTTTCCGCCTTTTCGAGGTCTTCTTTCAGCCCGGCGATGGCAGCTTCCAGCTGCGACAGGGCGCTGTTGGTGCGGGCCTTGGTCTCCGGGTTGCTCCGGCGCCACTTGTCATCTTCGGCTTCCCGGACTGCATCCTCCACCTTGCGCAGTCCGGCTTCAATCCTGCCCATGTCGGCGCGGGGCACCTTGCCGGCTTCTTCCCAGCGGTCGCGGATGGATTGAAGGGCCTTTTTGGCGGCGTTCAGATCGGTGATCGGCAGCAAGGCCTGGGCCTCTTTGATGAGCTCTTCCTTGACGGCAAGGTTGGCCGTGTACTGCTGGTCAATCTCATCGTTGGCGGCTTGGCGGTTGCTGAAGAAGACGTCCTGGGCGGCGCGGAAGCGTAGCCAGAGGGCGTCGTCGTCCTTGCGGCTGGCGCGAGGCGTGGCCTTCCACTGGTCCATGAGGCGGCGGTACTCACCGGCTGCGAAACCCCAATCCGTGGAGCTGGAGAGGGCTTCGGCCTCAACGATCAGCTGTTCCTTGGCAACCTTCGCTGCCGAGTTCGTGCTGTCCAACTGGGAGAAGTAGGCGCGGCGGTGGCGGTCGAAGACGGTGCGTGCCGAGCGGAACCGCTTCCACAGCGCGTCCTCATTGCTTCGTCCAAGCCGGATGCCGTTCTTTTGGGCTGTCTTCCAGCTCTCGAAGAGTTCGTTCATCCGGGCGCTCGACGTCTTCCACTGGACCTGGGACGGATCCTGGGACGCAATCGATTCGGCTTCGGCAACGATCGCCTCGCGTGCCGCGAGTTCCGCGGAGCGTGCGGCTTCGTGCGCGGCCTTCTCGGACTTCTCCAATTCGGAAATCTGTCCGGCCAACGCGTCCAGGCGGGTTTCCGCGGTGCGGATGTCGCCCACCATGTTGCGCTCAGCCAGCTGCTCGCGCAGGTGGTCGACCGTCTTCTGCATATCCGTGGCCGGGGCCTTGGACTCCACGCGGTGTTCCATGAGGACGATCTGCGCAACCACGTCTTCGTACTTCCGGGCGAAGTAGGCCAACGCCTCGTCAGTGCTCACGCCGGGATACTGTCCCACCGGCTGCTCTTCGCCGTCGATGGTCAGGAAGACGTGACCATCGCCCTCGGCGCGCCCCCATTTGGCGGCCTCCGCGAGCGACACGGCGGTGGGCTGGGCCGCCGGTGCGGCCGGAATGACGCTCGCAGGGGCCTTTGGACGGGCAGCAAAAGCTGCAGGAGACGGTGCGTGCGAGGAGGCCGGGCGTGGCGCCGGAGAGGCCGGCTTCGGTGCGGACTCGGCCGCGTCGTCTGCCGGGGCAGCTGGTTCAACGCCGGTTTCGCCGGGTGTCGGCGCCTGAATTTCTTCTTCGTTGGCCATTACTGCAGTTTCGTCGGATTTCTGACTGTCTGTCACCGCTAAAAGTCTTTCGCTTGGAGGGATTACTAAGGTAAGGCGCCCTGGACCGCTGTCCGGACTGTTTACTTCAGAGAAAACGAGTCTATCGTGACAGGTGCCACAGGAGAGCCGTCCGTGGCGCTGGTGCCTGGATTGACGCCCGCCTGAGCAATCTTCGTCACAACATCCATTCCGCTGGTGACCTTGCCTACGATCGTGTATCCGCCGGCGGAATCCGGAGGGATGACGGTGTCCTTGTACACGATGAAGAACTGGTGACCGTTGCCGTAGGCGTTGTTCCCGGTTCGCGCGACGGCGATGGTTCCAGCGGGGTATTTGTTGTCGGTGGGCGTGTTCTCCAGCGGTCCCCAGTGGAAGTTGGGGTCATCAGTGGTGTCGGCGCCCTTGGTACCGCATTGCAGCACCGCGAAATTGTCACCGGTGGTCAGGCGAGGACACTTGAGCCCGCTGTAGTAGCCCGCATCGGTGAGGGATTTGTACACGGCGGCCGCTTGGGGAGCCGTGGTGCCGTCGAGTTCGACTCCGACGGCCCCGCCGTTGAGGCTGAGTTGGCCGGTGAAAGTCTTGCCTGCCGCGGTGTCCGCTTTGGGAATGTCCGCGCTATTCGACGAGGGAGCCGCGGTGGCGGATGGCGACGCCGACGGTGAGCTGAGACCGGCCTGAGCCGCTGCGAATTCGGACTCGCTCGGGTTCGAGTTGAACACGGTGAGTTGAAGTACGGCGGCGGCAATCAGTGCGGCGGCACCCACACCGACGGCGATCACATTGTCCCGGCGGCGCCGCTTGCCCTGCGCACGCCGAAGCTCGCGCTTGGCTTGCATTTGCCTGATGCGCCGTTTGGCTTCACGGTTGTCCCGCGGCCTTGTAGCCAAGAGTCCTCCTGGTTGTCTGGACAAGCTTCCATCACCGGCAACCCAAGCAAAGGGCCCGCATTAGATGTGCACGCGCCGAAAGCATAAACTGGCTGCCGCACATAGTTTATGCATGACTGGCTGGACGCCCGCCTATCCTGAGCCGAATCGGCCCGTGGTTCTTTGGGGCGGGTCCGGCCCGCGCAATCATTGAGGAGAAAATTCCACCATGGCTCGTACCGCCTCCCTGTCCGGATTCCCCGAGTGGCTTCCCCAGGAGCGGTTGGTGGAACTGCATGTGCTGGACACCTTGCGCAAGACCTTCGAGCTTCATGGTTTTTCTTCCATCGAAACCCGCGCCGTCGAGACGGTCGGCCAGCTCCTGCGCAAGGGCGAGATCGACAAAGAGGTCTACGGACTGAGCCGCCTGCAGGAAGATGAGGACGACTCCGCCGCGGAGGGCGGGAAGTCGGACAAGACAGATCCCCACGCCCTGGCCCTCCACTTCGACCTCACGGTGCCGTTCGCCCGTTACGTCGTGGAAAACGCCGGCTACCTCGCCTTCCCTTTCCGCCGCTACCAGATCCAGAAGGTGTGGCGCGGGGAACGTCCGCAGGAAGGCCGCGCCCGCGAGTTCACGCAGGCGGATATCGATGTCGTGGGCGACGGCGAGCTGCCGTTCCGCTATGACGTCGAGATCGCGCTCGTCATTGCAGAAGCCCTGAGTGCCCTTCCCATCCCGGACTTCCGCCTGCGCATCAACAACCGCAAGTTGGCCGAGGGCTTCTACCGTGGCATCGGCCTCACGGACACTGCGGGCGTGCTTCGAAGCATCGACAAGCTTGAGAAGATCGGCGAAGCGAAGGTTGCCGAATTGCTCAGGAGCGAGCTTGGCGCCACGGATGAGCAGGCGGCACTTGCCTTGAAGCTTGCAAGCATCCGCACTGAGGACACTTCGTTTGTGGCGCAGGTCCGTGCCCTCGGTGTGACGGACGAACTGCTCGAGGAAGGCCTCAGCGAACTCGAACAAGTCATTGAGGCTGCCGTGCAGCGTGCCCCCGGCAAGGTTGTTGCCGACCTCAGCATCGCCCGGGGCTTGGATTACTACACCGGTACCGTCGTCGAAACCATCCTGGTGGGACACGAGCAGCTCGGTTCGATTTGCTCCGGTGGCCGCTACGACGCCCTCGCCAGCAAGGGCAACCGCAAGTTCCCCGGCGTCGGGCTGTCGATCGGTGTGACCCGCCTCGTATCCCGGATCCTGAGCCAGGAACTCGCGACGGCGTCCCGCTCGGTTCCCACGGCCGTGCTTGTCGCGCTGAACAATGACGAAAGCTGGTCCGCCGCCCAGGAGGTCGCGGCCCAGCTGCGCGGACGGGGGATTGCAACCGAAGTTGCGGCCAAGGCCGAAAAATTCGGCAAGCAGATCAAGTTCGCCGATCGCCGTGGCATCCCCTTTGTCTGGTTCACGGACGACGACGGCAAGCACCAGGTGAAGGACATCCGCACCGGCGAACAGGTGGATGCGGATCCTGCCAGCTGGGAGCCGTCCGCCGAGGACCTGCACGTCCGCATCACCACGCGCTAGGCGCGAGCCGATACCCGGGAGCCGATGCCCGCAGGCGCCAGCCTGCCGGCATCAACCGGTCGGCGCCGCGCCTGGTGGGGCGACGCTTCATCCATACGGGTAAACTCGAACGGGATCGTTTTGTCATGATCCGCTGAAAATCATGTTGAAAGGAATGCTGTGCTGCGCACACATGACCTCGGATCCTTGCGTTCCGAGCACATTGGACAGACCGTCACCCTGGCAGGCTGGGTAGGCCGCCGCCGCGATCACGGTGGCGTGGCCTTCGTCGATCTGCGTGACGCGTCCGGTGTCGCCCAGGTGGTTGTCCGCGAGGAAGAGGTCTTCCACGGCCTGCGCAACGAATACGTGCTGCAGATCGTGGGCACCGTCAGCAAGCGTCCCGAAGGCAACGAGAATCCCGCTCTTGCCACCGGTGAGATCGAGGTCATCGCTGAGAAAGTGGTGATCCTCAACACCTCGGACCCGTTGCCGTTCCAGATCGATGAGCACGTGGAGGTCGGTGAGGAAGCACGCCTCAAGCACCGCTACCTTGACCTGCGCCGGCCGGGCCCCGCCCATAACCTGCGCCTGCGTTCCGAGGCGAATCGTGTTGCCCGCGAATTGCTCCACCAGCAGGGCTACGTGGAAATCGAAACCCCCACGCTGACGCGTTCGACGCCGGAAGGCGCCCGCGACTTCGTGGTTCCGGCGCGTTTGGCGCCGGGTTCCTGGTACGCGCTTCCGCAGTCGCCGCAGCTTTTCAAGCAGCTGCTCCAGGTGGGCGGTTTCGAAAAGTACTACCAGATCGCCCGCTGCTACCGCGACGAAGACTTCCGTGCGGACCGCCAGCCGGAATTCACGCAGCTGGACATCGAAGCCAGCTTCGTTGATCAGGACGACATCATTGAGCTCGGCGAAAGCATCGTCAAGGCACTGTGGCAGCTGATCGACGTCGAGATCCCGACGCCGATCCGCCGCATGACCTACCACGAGGCCATGGCCAAGTATGGCTCCGATAAGCCGGACCTGCGCTTCGGCCTGGAACTGACCGAATTGACGGAGTTCTTCAAGGACACGAACTTCGGCGTCTTCAAGGCACCCTACGTTGGCGCGGTTGTCATGCCCGGTGGAGCCTCGCAGGCCCGCCGTGCGCTGGACGCCTGGCAGGAGTGGGCGAAGCAACGTGGCGCCAAGGGTCTCGCTTATGTGCTCTTCAAGGAAGACGGCGAGCTCACGGGCCCCGTTGCCAAGAACCTCACTGACACCGAACGTGCCGGACTGGCCGACGCTGTGGGAGCCAAGCCGGGCGACTGCATCTTTTTCGCGGCCGGCGAGAAGTCCCCGTCCCGCGCGCTGCTGGGCGCTGCCCGCGTCGAGATCGGCCACCGTACCGGCCTGATCGATCCCAAGGATTGGGCCTTCGTCTGGATCGTGGACGCCCCGATGTTCGAGCCGGCAGCTGCGGCCGTCGCTTCCGGCGACGTCGCGGTGGGTGGCGGCCAGTGGACGGCCCTGCACCACGCGTTCACTTCTCCGAAGCCAGAGTTCCTGGACTCGTTTGACAAGGACCCTGAATCGGCGCTGTCCTACGCCTACGACATCGTGTGCAACGGCAACGAGATCGGCGGCGGATCTATCCGTATCCACGAGAGTGATGTCCAGGAGCGCGTTTTCGAGCTCATGGGTTTGGACAAGGAAGACGCGCAGACCAAGTTCGGCTTCCTGCTGGAGGGCTTCAAGTTCGGCGCCCCTCCCCACGGTGGCATGGCCTTCGGTTGGGACCGCGTTGTGGCCTTGTTGGCCGGCGTCGACTCCATTCGCGACGTCATCGCCTTCCCGAAGTCCGGCGGCGGCTACGACCCCCTGACCGCTGCTCCGGCGCCCATCACGGCGCAGCAGCGCAAGGAAGCCGGAGTCGATTTCAAGCCTGAGGCCAAGCCCCCGGCAGCCAAGTCCCAGGGCAAGTCCGAGTAACGAACTGTAGCAGTAAGCCGAAGGCCTCCGCCGCTGCGGGGGCCTTCGGCGTATCATGACGGCGATTGGCCTTGAGGAGGACACATGGCCCAAGAAATGAGCCTTGGATTGATTGAAGAGCTGATGGACCGGGCCTGGCCGGCCCAGGATCGTGAGGATTCCGGAGGTTGGGTCATGCGCGCCTCTGGAGGCGTCACACAGCGGGCAAACTCGGTCTGGCCCAGGGAGCAGGCCAGCGACCACGAATCGGCAGTCCGGGCCGCGACCCAGTGGTATCGCTCAAGGCGCCTCCCGCTGATCTTCCAGATTTTCGACGATGAACGCAGCACCGGCCCGAACGCGGTGCTTGATGCGCAACGATTCACCCGGCAATCTGAAACGCTGATCATGATCCGCCCGGGCAGCCCTATGGCGTCGCTCGAACCCCTCGCTGGGGGAGTCGAGATCTCCGAAAAGCCTTCCGAAGAGTGGCTCCGGTTGTGGTGGTCCGTCGACGGGCGCAGCGGAGACGCCGAGTTGGAGATTGCGCGGAACATCTTGACGTCTTGTCCGTCGATCTATGCCCTCGTGAGGGACGACGACGGCGACCCGGCCGCCGTCGGGCGCCTCGCCTTGGTGGACGGCAGGGGAGGTATCTACTGCATGGCCACCACGGCCGCACACCGCCGCCGTGGTTACGGGCGGCAAGTGCTCGACGCGCTTCTTACGGCGGGCAACCGCCAGGGTGTCGTGGAGTTCTGGCTGCTGGTGATGGCCTCGAATACCGGCGCCCAGGCCCTTTACGAGGGCGCCGGATTCGCGGAGCACGGCCGGTACCTCTACCGGCAGGCACGGCCCCAGCGGGCGTTGTCGGGCTGCTAACAGGACGGCTCCAGAACCCCACCGATCTTTCGCTGGCGGTGTTGGCGCTGCGAGACGCTACAGCGGATCCGTGACCTCGATCCGCACGGCGCACGCATCCGCCGCAGCCCTGCGAAGCACGGTTGCGTTGGGGTCGGCGACTGCCAGAGACTGCAACCGCTTCCGCGACGCGTACTCCTTCAACGCAGTTTCCTCCAGGACCGCGGCGGACAGTGCGGCGTCCCCGCCCACGACGAGGTATTCAATTCCTTGCCCGGCGAAGACGTGGGCGGCATGTCCGGCCACAGCTTCCGTCAGCGCGTTCGCTTGATTCTCGCGACGCCGGGCAAACCGCTGCTGCGAGGATCCTCCTGCCGCGGACCGCGACTGGACGTAGCGGGAACCCGATTTGGACGCAGTCACTTTGCCGCCGCTCACGACCCCCACTGCGTACCCGCCCCGCCGGACCAGAATGATTCCGAGCCGCCTTTCCTGCGAAGCAAGGGATGCCAAACGCTCAACCGCGTTTGTGCCCTTGCCGGGCCTTCCATCAACGGTCCACGGAGCTTTCAGGAGCGCCACGGCGCCGTCCGCCGCCCGCAGAAGCGTGCCGCCGTCGTCGGGCTCCTCCTGAAGCACGCCATGACTCGCGGCGAAACGCTCCACCCAACCAGGCAAGCGGGGGCCAGGGATGAAGGCGGTGCGCCCTGCCGGTGGCGGCTGCTTTTCGTTGGGGCCGGACGGCCGGGTCTCCACGTCGATGTCTCCTTCGATGGAATCATGAGTAGCCTATCCATGTGGAAGATCTCTTTGGTGCCGGCGCGGACAGCGACGACGACGCCGGCAGCCAGGCGTCCGATTCGGACCGTTCCGATACAGGGCGTCCGGCGTCGCCGCGGAGTCCTCTGGCCGTCCGCATGCGGCCCCGGACACTGGACGACGTAGTGGGCCAGCAGCACTTGCTGGGCCAGGGGTCACCGTTGCGGCAGCTCGCTGCCGGGGCCAACGCCGCCGGTCCTGCCGGTCCCAGCTCTGTCATCTTGTGGGGACCGCCGGGCACGGGCAAGACGACGCTCGCGCACGTCATCGCCCGCGGACCCGGCAGGAAGTTCGTCGAACTGTCCGCCATCACAGCGGGCGTCAAGGACGTCCGGCTTGTCATGGAAAATGCCCTGACTGCCCGCGATCTCTACCGGACAACAACAGTGCTGTTCCTTGATGAGATCCACCGCTTCAACAAAGCCCAACAGGACGCGCTACTTCCCGGTGTCGAAAACCGCTGGGTGGTCCTGGTCGCCGCTACCACGGAGAACCCGTCGTTCTCGGTGGTCTCGCCTCTGCTGTCCCGGTCACTCTTGCTCACCCTGAAACCTCTTACCGACGCCGATATCGAAGGCCTCCTGCAGCGGGCCGTTGCCGATGCCCGCGGTCTGGCAGGGGGGGTGGAGCTCACCCCGGATGCCCTCCAGCACTTGGTCCGCTTGTCCGGGGGAGATGCACGCCGCGCGCTCACGGCGCTTGAGGCCGCTGCCGGCGTCGCATACGGAGACCGGAACCACGACGGCGACGCCTCCGAAGAGCCCGGGCTCGCGGGTGACGGCGCCCCCGAGGCTCCGGTCGTCGTCGAACTCCGCCACACGGAGCGAGCCTTGGACGTCGCCGCTGTCCGATACGACCGAGCGGGCGACCAGCATTACGACGTCGCCAGTGCATTCATTAAATCGATCCGAGGCTCCGATGTCGACGCGGCCCTCCACTACCTGGCCCGCATGCTCGAAGCAGGCGAGGACCCTCGTTTCGTGGCCCGCCGGATCGTCATTTCCGCTGCCGAGGACATCGGCATGGCGGATCCCACGGCCCTGCAGACCGCCGTTGCCGCCGCCCAGGCAGTGCAGCTGATCGGCATGCCCGAGGGGCGGATCATCCTCGCGGAGGCCGTGGTGCATCTGGCGACTGCGCCAAAGTCCAATGCCGCGTACATGGGCATCAACAAGGCCATCGCCGATGTGCGCGCGGGGATGGGGACCGGGATTCCGGCGCATTTGAGGGACGCCCACTATCAAGGCGCGAAGGGACTTGGCCACGGCCAAGGTTACAAGTACGCCCACGATGCCCCGCACGGCGTGGCCACCCAGCAGTACGCTCCGGATGATTTGGTCGGCAGGGACTACTACGAGCCCACGGGGAACGGTTCCGAACGGGATATTGCTCCCAGGCTCGAGCGGCTGCGCAGGATCATCCGGGGCAAGTAGGACTCATGGTAGGATGGACGCTTGTCTGGCAAGGCACGGACGCACAATCCATCAGAACTCACGTTTTGGTGCTGTGCCCTGCGCCCCGTAGCAAAAGGCAGCGGTTGGCCGATGCTCTCCCTCATGGAGGCCAGTAACACTGACACACCGCAGATATTGGAAGGACACAAGTGGCTAACAACACTCGTGCTCGCCGTACCGCACGCCTTTCGCGTGCACTCGGCATCGCTCTGACCCCCAAGGCCGCCAAGTACATGGAGCGCCGCCCGTACGGCCCCGGTGAGCATGGCCGTGCCCGCAAGAAGCAGGACTCCGACTACGCCGTACGTCTGCGCGAAAAGCAGCGTCTGCGCGCCCAGTACGGTATCCGCGAAGCCCAGATGACCCGCGCCTTCGAAGAAGCACGCCGCACCAAGGGCCTGACCGGTGAAAACCTGATCGAACTGCTCGAAATGCGTCTCGACGCCCTCGTGCTGCGTGCTGGCTTTGCCCGCACCATCGCCCAGGCCCGCCAGCTGGTTGTGCACCGCCACATCCTCGTTGATGGTATCCGCGTGGACCGCCCGTCGTTCCGCGTTGCTGAAGGCCAGCTCATCCACGTTCACAGCCGCAGCGAAGTCATGGCTCCGTTCCAGGTTGCAGCAGCAGGCGCACACGTCCTGAACGTCGTCCCGGCCTACTTGGACGTCAAGATTGACGCCCTGCAGGCACGCCTGGTTCGCCGCCCGAAGCGCTCCGAGGTCCCCGTGACCTGCGAAGAGCAGCTCGTCGTCGAATTCTACGCTCGCTAAATTCCAGCGCGCATACAAAGAAGCCCGTGGCACGCGCCGCGGGCTTCTTTGTATGTAAGGTACTTGGGGAAGCCACGCCGGGGGCCGTCAGTGCAGAACCGCACGGCGCGCCCACCGCGACGCAACAAAAATGCTAGGAGATGAGTGTCCATGACTGGTGGCGATATTGCAGGCCTGATCGCGGCCGGAGTCTTTGCGCTCCTTGTGCTGCTGTTGGCCGTGCCCATCCTCAAACTCGGACGCGTCTTTGACGAAGTCCGCACCTCCATCCGCTCCTTGAGCGACGGAGCGACGCCCCTGATGGACGAAGTCACCGCGACGGTCTCCACCACCAACCAGCAGCTGAGAAAGGTGGACGGCATCACCTCCAACGTTTCCGATGCCTCCGCCAACATCTCGGCGTTGTCCTCACTGGTGGCCGCAACTGTCGGTTCACCGCTCATCAAGGTTGCCGCGTTCAGCTACGGAGTGCGTTCGGCCTTTGCCAATCGCCGTAAATCGAGCAGTGGCCGCCGCAGCCGCTGAACCCGTTCGTAAGTCGCGACCCTTCGTATGTCAGGAATACAGTGAAAAGAATCGTCTGGATGGGGATCGGCGTGGCAATCGGAGTCATTGCCTTCCGCAAAATCACCGAAGCGAAGGCCAATATCGGTCCCGACGGCCTGAATCGCGCCGTAGCACGGCTGGCTGATGGAGTGTATGACTTCGCTGACGCAGTGCGCGCCGGGATGAATGAACGCGAAGTCGACCTCCGGGCCGCGCTCGGCATCAACGAGGCGGATGCCGGCAGGCGGTAGCCGCCGCGATACAACCGCCGCGGTTCGCCCAAGCGGCCGTCAACAAGGCAGAATTAGAAGCTGCGGCAGTGGCAACTGCCAACGCCGCGCACAAACTCATGTGCAGTGAATTGAGAAGGGTAAGTAATCAGCTAATGAAGTCGCAGGAGATCACCAAACGCTGGGTGGACTTTTTTGTCAGCAAGGGCCATACCGCCGTCCCCTCAGCGTCGCTCGTGTCCAGCGACCCTTCCCTGCTCTTCACTGTGGCCGGCATGGTGCCCTTCATTCCTTACCTGACCGCCCGTGAGGAGCCGCCCTTCAACCGCGCCACGAGCGTCCAGAAGTGCATCCGCACAGGCGACATCGAGGAAGTGGGCAAGACCGCCCGCCACGGCACGTTTTTCCAGATGTGCGGAAACTTCTCTTTCGGGGACTACTTCAAGGAAGACGCCATCAAGTTTGCCTTCGAACTGCTCACCAAGAGCGTCGACGACGGCGGCTATGGACTGGACGTTGAACGCCTCTGGGTGACCGTCTACGAGGAAGACGACGAAGCCCAGGATCTGTGGCTGAAGAACACCGGAATCCCCGCCTCCCGCATCCAGAGGATGGGGAAGGCGGACAACTACTGGTCTACCGGGCAGCCAGGTCCTGCCGGTCCGTGCTCGGAAATCTACTACGACCGCGGCCCGGCCTACGGCGCCGAGGGCGGTCCCATCGCGGACGAAAACCGCTATGTCGAAATCTGGAACCTCGTTTTCATGCAGTACCAGATTGAGAACGTTCGCTCCAAGGTGGACTTCGACATCGTCGGCGAGCTGCCCAAGAAGAACATCGACACCGGCCTGGGCATGGAGCGCCTCGCGATGATCCTGCAGGGCGTCGAGAACATGTACGAGACCGACCAGGTCCGTCCCGTCATCGACAAGGCCGCAGCCCTGTCCGGCAAGGAATACACCTCCGCCGAGTCCGCTGACGACCCGCACCACACGGACGATGTCCGAATGCGCGTTGTTGCCGACCATATACGTTCGGCCCTCATGCTGATCTCCGACGGCGTGTCCCCCTCCAACGAAGGCCGCGGCTACGTCCTGCGCCGGCTCATTCGCCGTGCCGTCCGCGCCATGCGCCTCCTCGGAGTCGAAGAAGCCTGCCTTCCGCAGTTGCTTCCGGCATCCCGAGACGCCATGAAGGGCGTGTACCCCATCGTGGAGACCGATTTCGACCGCATCAGCCGCATCGCCTATGCCGAAGAAAAAGCCTTCCTGCGCACCATCGCCTCGGGTACCGCGCGCCTCGAGGAAGCCGTGGTGCTCTCCAAGGCTGCCGGCAAGCCGCTGTCCGGCGAAGATGCCTTCGCCCTTCACGACACCTACGGGTTCCCGATCGATCTCACCCTCGAAATGGCCGAGGAAGCCGGCCTGAAGGTTGACGAAGCCGAATTCCGTAGCCTCATGCTCGAACAACGCCAGCGTGCACAGGCAGATGCCAAGGCCAAGAAGGGTGGACACGCTGATGTCTCAGCCTTCCAGGAGCTCCTGGCCGAAGGGGTGACGGTGTTCACGGGCTACACCGAGTTGGAAAGCGAAGCCCGCGTGCGCGGCATCGTCAGCTCCGGCCGACGGGTCGCCCACGCTTCCACGGGCGACGAGATCGAACTCGTCCTCAACGAAACGCCGTTCTACGCCGAAGCCGGCGGCCAGTCCGCAGACAAGGGCCTCATCACCGGTGACGGCTTCGTCGTCGAGGTTCTCGACGTCCAACGCCCCGTGAAGGGCCTGAGCGTCCACAAGGCGATCGTCCGCGAAGGCGAGATCGCTTCAGACGCCTTGGTCCGCGCCGCCGTCGACCGCGAACGGCGCCACGCCGCAGAGCAGGCGCACACTGGCACGCACATTGTGCACGCTGCCCTTCATCAGATCCTTGGCCCGGAAGCCACCCAGCGTGGCTCTTTCAACAAGGCCGGTTACCTGCGCTTCGACTTCGCCTGGGGCGAGGGACTGAGTGCGGCTACGAAGTCCGAGATCGAAGAGGTCTCGAACATCGCCATCCGCAACAACTTCCAAGTGGACACCAAGGTCATGGGCCTTGCCGAGGCCAAAGCCCTGGGCGCCATGGCATTGTTCGGCGAGAACTACGGCAGCGAAGTTCGCGTGGTTGAGATCGACGGCGCGTGGTCCCGCGAGCTCTGCGGTGGCACCCATGTGGCCAACACCTCGCTCATTGGCAGCCTGTCGCTGCTTGGCGAGCAGTCCGTCGGTTCGGGAAACCGCCGTGTGGAAGCCTTCGTTGGCCTTGACGCCTTCCGGCACCTCGCTGCCGAGCGTGCCCTGGTCACCGAGCTCACGGAGATGCTCAAGGTCCCTTCGGGCCAACTGGCAGACCGGATCTCCAGCACCTTGGCCAAGCTCAAGTCCACCGAGAAGGAACTGGACCGCCTCCGCAAGGAGCAGTTGACCGCGGTTGCGGCAAACCTCGTTGCCACGGCCCAGGACGCTGCGGGCGTCCGGGTGGTGGCGCACGACGCCGGCCAGGTCGGGGGAGCGGACGACCTCCGCAGCCTCGCCATGGACCTGCGCAACCGGCTCGGCTCCGACGCTTCCACGGTGGCAGTGGCCGGTGTCAGCAACGACCGCCCCGTCATCATCGTGGCCACCAACGAGGCCGCCCGTGACGCGGGCGTGAAGGCAGGCGCCCTGGTACGGGTGGCAGCGGGAATCCTCGGCGGCGGCGGCGGCGGCAAGGACGATGTCGCCCAAGGCGGCGGAACCGACGCCGCGAAGATCGCACCGGCCCTTGCGGCCGTTGTGGACGCGATCGCCAAGCGCTGATCTTGGAGGCCACCGCGAGCAACGACGGCTACCCCCGGGGCATCAAACTGGGGGTAGACGTCGGCACCGTCCGTGTGGGCGTGGCCATCTGCGATCCAGACGGCATCCTGGCCACGCCGTTCAAGACGGTAAGCCGGGATGCAAAGAAGAATTCCGACGTCGGGGTCATCGTCCGGCATGTCGCGGAGCTCGGCGCAGTCCAGATTTTCGTCGGGTTACCGCGCACGATGAAGGGTGAGGAACACGCGTCCGCCGTCATGGCTACCGACTACGCGGAGTTGCTGGCGGCCCACTTGCAGCGCCGCGGACTTGACGTTCCCGTCAACATGGTGGACGAGCGGCTCAGTACCGTGACGGCCCACCGCAATCTCCATGAAGCTGGCATGAGCAGCAAGGATCATCGTAAAGTGGTGGATCAGGTTGCCGCTGCCGGAATTTTGCAGCACGCGATCGACATGCAAAAAGCCAGAGGTGCAGATGTGGGCAGGCGCGTGCAGGCGCCGATGCCACCCCAACACATTGACGGCGCCAGTGCGCCGCTGCCGGCCTCCGGCACAGATCCACACTCTCCAACGAGGGGAAGACAATTGTGAGCCCGGTCAACAACGACCCCTCCAACGAAGCATCAGAAGACCGCACAAGGCCTCTGACGCGTCGTGAAATCCGTGCCAGGGAACGCTTCCTGGAGACGCAGAACCAAGAGGTGTTGCCACCACCTGTGCCTGTGCACTTTGAACCTGTCGCCGTACCGAAGCCGCAGTTGGCATATGTTCCGCACTACGCGCCGTCCGCCTCCGAAGCGCCGGCCCCCGTGGCGGAACTCCACGATGACAGCATTCGCAGCGAAACCCCGCCTTCCGAGGGCTTTCCTCCGCCGGCCGATGTGATTGCGCCAGGAGAAGCCAATGTGATTGCGCCAGAAGAAGACGTGCAGCAACACGAGGCTTCATATGATGACGCCGTGCACGTTGACGTCCGTCATCACGACGCCGAGCACGCCGATTCGGTTCCGGTTTACGACCCCGCACACGGCGACGAGTTCCACGAACTGCATGCACATGACGAAGGTTATGAGCACCACGATCCCCATTTCGAATACGAAGTCCATGACGAGCACGATGCCCATGAACTCATCCCGGCCGCGATTCCCGTGGCAAAGGCTCCGTCGAAGAAGGTCCGTCGTCGCCGTCGTCTTCTTGCGCTCCTGCTCACCCTCACCGTTTTCGTCGCCGCGGTTGCGGTGGGAGCTCAGTTCCTGAAACCGCTGCTCGGCATGGACAAGGTCAACGACTACCCTGGCCCGGGCACCGGCTCCGTCACGGTCACGGTGGCTCCGGGTTCCGGCCCCAAACTGGTCGCGACCAACCTCCAGAACCAGCACGTCATCGCGAACGCCGATACGTTCCTGGCCGCATTCACGGCGGCCGGCGGTGAACTCTCACCGGGTGATTTCACGTTCCGCACGGAAATGAAGAACTCCGATGCCGTGAATGTCCTCCTCAACAAGGACGCCTCCAAGGTCATGTACTTCGCACTCAGTGCGGGGCTTCGAATCGGGGAGTCGCTCGATGCGATCTCCAAGGGTTCAGGTATCCCTCTGTCCGAGTTAAAGGCCCTCAGTGACTCGCCGGTCCAGTTTGGCGTCCCGGCCCCCGCAAAAAACCTGGAAGGCTTCCTCGCACCGGGGGAGTACCGCTTCCCCCTCGGGACCTCGGCCAAGGACATCCTCCAGAAACTCGTCACGGCCACCACGGACGAGCTCAAGGCGCAGGGCGTCACGGATCCCGCCAAGCAATACCAGACCATCACTGTCGCCAGCATTGTGCAGGCAGAAGGCGGCCAGGCCGATTACGGCAACGTGGCTGGCGCAATCTACAACAGGCTCAAGCCGGGCAATACGGAGACGAACGGCCTCATCCAGTCGGACGCCACCGTCACCTATGGCCTCGGTACTAAGACCTTCCACTTGACCGATGCCCAGAAGGCCGACAAGAGCAACCCCTACAACACCTATGCCAACGTGGGCCTGCCGGTTGGCCCGATCGGCTCGCCCGGCAAGACGGCCATCGACGCTGCCGCGAAGCCGACGCCCAACAACTACCTTTACTGGGTGACCATCAACCTCGACACCAAGGAGACGAAGTTCTCCAGCACGTTGGCGGAGCACAGCAAGTACGTTGAGCAATACAACGCATGGTGTGCCGCCAACGCGGGACGGTGCGTGTGAGTAGACGTGCTGCCGTTTTGGGGCACCCCATCAGCCACTCGAAGTCACCAGCACTCCATCGCGCAGCCTATGCGAAGCTTGGACTCGACATTGATTACTCAGCCATCGACGTGACGGTTGAGCGGCTGCCGGCCTTCATGGCGGGCCTTCAGGCGCAGGATAACTGGTGCGGTTTGTCCGTGACCATGCCCCTCAAGACCGCCATGGTGGACGAGGTCGATGAGGTCCGGGGGGCCGGCTCGCACCTGGGCGTCATCAACACCGTCGCGTTTGAAGCCACCGAGCACGGTGTACGGCGGGTTGGTCACAACACAGATGTGGCTGGCATCGTTCAAGCCGTCAGGAACGCCGGGGTCAAGGAGCGGCCGAGTTCCGCGATTCTTGGCGGCGGCGGAACGTCCGCGGCGGCCATTGCGGCGCTACACGAACTGGGTTCGGGCCATGTTGACGTCTACGTGCGCGACGCCGGACGGGCGGCCGAGGCGAAAGCCGCAGCTGCCGCCGTCGGACTCTCCGTACAACTCCGGCCGATGACCGAGGCGGCTGAAGGCATCGCCGGAGCCGACCTGGTGATCTCCACTCTTCCGCCGCGGGCGGCGGACAGCATTGCCGCCGGGCTCGACCGGCTTCCCGACGATGTCAAGCGTCCCGACGATGGCAAGCGTCCCGACGATGTCTGGGGTGTGCTGCTCGACGTCGCCTACGATCCCTGGCCCAGCCGCATTGCCGAAGTGTGGCATTCGCGGGGTGGAGTAGTGGTTCCCGGACTGGAAATGCTGCTCTACCAAGCCGTCGAGCAAATTCGTTTGTTTTCCGGCGCTGAAGTCACCGCCGATGTCATAGATGTGATGTGCGACTCAGTCGGGCTACCCCGGCGGGTGTACTAGGGGCCTTACATGGCAGGATTGGATATATGTTGCGTTGGTTGACTGCCGGTGAATCCCATGGCCCGGCATTGCTCGGAATTGTTGAAGGCGTCCCCGCCGGTGTGGAACTCACCAGCGAGGAAATCCGCGATGCCTTGGCGCGCCGCCGTCTCGGCTATGGTCGAGGCGCCCGGATGAAGTTCGAGCAGGACGAAGTGAACATCCTTGGCGGCGTCAGGCACGGCGTCACGCAGGGCGGACCCGTTGCCATCCAGATCGGCAATACCGAGTGGCCCAAATGGGAGCAGATCATGTCTGCGGACCCCGTGGATCCCTCCCTCCTTGCCGAACAGGCACGCAACGCACCCCTGACCCGCCCGCGGCCGGGCCACGCGGACTTCACAGGTATGCAGAAGTACGGATTCCCCGAGGCACGCCCCGTTCTTGAACGCGCCAGCGCCCGGGAAACCGCCACCCGTGTCGCGCTTGGCACAGTAGCGTCGCAATTCCTGAAGCAGCTCGGCATCGAACTCGTCAGCCACACTGTTTCCATCGCGAGCGTCACCGTACCGGAGGGTCGGCCGCTGCCGGTGCCGTCCGATGTCCTGGCCCTCGACGCCGATCCCTTGCGGTGCTTCGACCGCGAGACCTCGGACGCCATGGTGGCCGAAGTCGACGCAGCGCACAAGGAAGGCGAGACCCTCGGCGGCATTGTCGAGGTCTTGGCCTACGGACTTCCGCCGGGACTCGGCAGCTACGTGCACTGGGACCGTCGCCTCGACTCCCGCTTGGCTGCTGCCCTGATGGGCATCCAGGCCATCAAGGGCGTCGAAGTCGGCGATGGCTTCCTCACCGCGGCCCGCCGAGGCTCCGCCGCGCACGACGAAATCGTCAAGGACGAGGCTGGCCGCATCGTGCGGAAGACCAACCGGGCAGGTGGCATTGAAGGCGGGATGAGCATCGGCGAAGTCCTGCGCGTTCGTGCGGCCATGAAGCCGATCGCTACTGTCCCGCGCGCACTGAAGACCATCGACGTCAGCACGGGTGAAGCTGCCAAGGCTCACCACCAGCGCTCCGACGTCTGTGCCGTCCCGGCGGCGGGCGTCGTGGCCGAGGCCATGGTTGCCCTCGTTCTGGCCGAAGCTGTGACTGAGAAGTTCGGTGGCGACTCCGTCGCCGAAACCGCACGGAACCTTCGGGGCTACCTGGACAGCATTCCGGCAAACCTGGACTCGGTCGGCCACTAGTGGTCCGCGGTACCTCGGGCACCGGTCACGGGCCCGCGATTGCCTTGGTGGGACCGATGGCCGTCGGCAAGTCGGTCATTGGCCACCAGCTCGCCCAGCAATTGGGCGTGCCGTTCGTTGACACGGACGTCGTCATTGTTGAGCACCATGGGACCATCGCGGACATTTTCGCGGGTCGTGGAGAACATGCCTTCCGCGAGATCGAGGCCAGGACCGTCGCGCGTGCGGTCGAAGCTGCGAACGCCAATGGCGGGGTTGTTTCGCTTGGCGGCGGAGCAGTGCTGGATTCAGGCACGCAACAGCTCCTGGGCGATTGCACTGTGGTGTATCTCGAATGCGATGCAGCGACGGTCGCCGAGCGCATCGCCCGCAACACCGGCCGGCCGCTCCTGGCGGGTGACGCCATGGCCCGTTGGAATGCCCTGTTTGCTGCCCGGCGTCCCGTCTATGAACGCTTGGCAGATGTTATCGTCGATGTCCGGTCCGGAACCGTGGCGGAAATCGCCCTCCACGTGGAGGAAAGACTGCGTGAATACGCGGCCTTGAAAGAGGAAGTGCAAAAGTGAGCAACGAATCAACTGTCATCAAGGTCACCGGCCAGTCCGCGAACGAAAACTACGACGTCGTCGTCGGACGCGGCCTCCTGGAGACCCTCCCCGCGAAACTGGGGGAGCGCGTCAAGCGTGTCCTCGTGGTCCACCCGCGCGCCCTGCGGCTGACAGGCGATACGGTTCGCGCAGAACTCGAGGCTGCGGGATTCACGGCCCTCACTGCTGAGATCCCCGACGCCGAAGAAGGCAAGCACATCCAGGTTGCGGCCTTCTGCTGGCAGGTGCTTGGCCAGAACGACTTCACCCGCTCGGACGCCATCGTTGCGGTTGGCGGCGGCGCTGTCACCGACCTCGCCGGATTTGTCGCGGCAACCTGGCTGCGCGGTGTCAAGGTCATCCACATGCCCACGAGCCTCCTTGGCATGGTGGACGCGTCGGTGGGCGGCAAGACCGGTATCAACACGGCGGAGGGCAAGAACCTCGTGGGTTCGTTCCACCCGCCCGCGGCCGTCCTCGCGGACCTGGACACGCTTCAGACCCTGCCCAAGAACGAGCTGATTTCCGGAATGGCTGAGGTCATCAAGTGCGGCTTCATTGCAGATCCCGCCATCTTGGACCTCGTCGAAAACAAGCCGGAGGAGGTCATTGACCCGGGTTCCGCGGTGCTCCGCGAGCTCATCGAGCGTGCCATCGCCGTCAAAGCGAAAGTGGTTTCCGAAGACCTCAAGGAATCCGGACTGCGCGAGATCCTCAACTACGGCCACACCCTGGGCCACGCGATCGAACTCGTGGAACGCTACTCGTGGCGGCATGGCGCGGCTGTTTCGGTCGGCATGATGTTTGCCGCCGAGCTCGCCCGCAGCGTCGGGCGGCTTTCCGACGTCGACGCCGACCGGCACCGCACGATCCTCGAGGGGCTCGGGCTGCCGGTCACCTACCGCCGGGACCGCTGGCAGGGCCTGCTTGATGGCATGCGCCGCGACAAGAAGTCCCGCGGTGACCTCTTGCGCTTTGTAGTGCTCGACGGTGTGGCGAAGCCCGGAATCCTCGACGTTCCTGACACCTCGCTGCTTTTCGCTGCCTACCAGGAGATCGCATCATGACGACTGAAACCTTCAGCAGCATCAGTGATTGGCCTACGGGCGGGTTCCCCGGAGTGCGCACCAATCCGGACA
Source organism: Arthrobacter sp. AZCC_0090 (assembly GCF_014207375.1). Classification (GTDB taxonomy): domain Bacteria; phylum Actinomycetota; class Actinomycetes; order Actinomycetales; family Micrococcaceae; genus Arthrobacter. The sequence continues at coordinate 240,609 of NZ_JACHEE010000001.1, forward strand.
CCCTCCTGCCGCACATCGTCAACGAGGAAGTCATGCAGTCCGCGTTGGCCGAGTCCAACGATCCCGCTGACCGCATCATGGCGCTCATGCTCGAAGGCCACCCCGGCGAAGCCGCCGAGTTGCTGGCCGAGGCCCGCTACAACGACCCCGAATCTTTCAAGCTCCGGATCTTCGAGGCCGAACTGCACCGTGCTACCAACCGCTTCGACCGCGCTGTGGAGCTCTTCCGCCAACTGCTGGGCGAAGTCAATGGAACAGCCAAGGAACCGATCGTCCATCAGTATTTGGGGCGGGCCCATTTTGTGGCCGGCAATCCCGTCGCCGCAGCGGAATCGTTCACCAAGGCCCTGGACCTGCGCGTTGCCTTGGCAGCCGATGCTTCCCTGATTTACTCCTCTGCCGTTGCCCTGCAGCGTGCCCGGAACGCCCTCGAGCTCGCCTCCTGAACGGGAGCGCCTCCTTGATGGTCTCGCCCGACTGATAGGGCGGGCGGCAGGCGCTGCGCAATTTGCCGGTAGAATGGTCTTTGGATTTTTGATAAATACGCGCTGGCGGCCGTCAAGGCATGCCAGATTGGCATACCCGGCTGGAAGCTAGAAACAGTAGCTAGAACCAGTGAGAGAAACCAGAGGATAATAGTGGCAACCACAAATGACATCAAGAACGGCACCGTGCTGAAGCTCGAGGGCCAGCTCTGGAACATCATTGAGTTCCAGCACGTCAAGCCGGGCAAGGGCGGCGCGTTCGTGCGCACCAAGATGCGCAACGTCATGTCTGGCAAGGTGGTGGACAAGACGTTCAACGCCGGCCTCAAGATCGAAACCGCCACCGTTGACCGCCGCGACTACCAGTACCTGTACCAGGACGGTGCGGACTTCGTGTTCATGGATACCCAGGACTTCGACCAGATCACGGTTTCCGGCGCCACGGTAGGCGACGCCACCAACTTCATGCTGGAAAACCAGATGGTCAACATTGCCATCCACGAGGGCACCCCGCTCTACATTGAGCTGCCCCCGAGCGTCGTCCTCGAAATCACCTACACCGAGCCGGGACTGCAGGGTGACCGTTCCTCCGCTGGAACCAAGCCGGCCACCCTTGAAACCGGCTATGAGATCCAGGTGCCCCTGTTCGTTGAGAACAACACCAAGGTCAAGGTAGACACCCGCGACGGCAGCTACCTGGGCCGGGTCAACGACTAGTGAGTGCCCGTGGTAAGGCCCGTAACAGGGCCCTCGAAGTACTGTTTGAGGCGGAGCAGCGTTCCGCCTCCGCCTTCGAGGTCTTGAAGGCCCGCCGGGAAATGACCGATCTCGTAGTCAACCCGTACACGACCGACATCGTGGAGGGCGTGGTTGCCATGCAGCCGACCATCGACGAATTCCTTCAGACCTACGCCCAGGGCTGGACCCTTGAGCGCATGCCGGCGGTTGACCGCATCATCCTGCGTATCGGCGCCTGGGAACTCCTCTACAACGACGACGTCCCGGACGGCGTCGCGGTCAGTGAGGCAGTCGCGCTGGCCAAGGTCATGTCCACCGACGAATCGCCTGCGTTCATCAACGGCCTCCTCGGACGTCTCCAGAAGCTGAAGCCTTCCCTGCTCGCTTAAGCGGCAGTGAAAGCATCCGAAGGGCTGGTGCCCACAGGAAACTGTGGGCGCCAGCCCTTTGCGTTGGCGGTTGCGATGGGGACTGCGCATGCACTCGGACGGTTGTGAGCTAAAACGCATGGTCCGCGCCCGGAGCGCGTCGGCCGGGCGCCACCGCTGTGGTAATTTTGTAGGGCAAATGTTCCTTTTTTAATTCCGTCCCGTGAGGCGGGGAAAGGGGAGACGAGCGATGACTGAAGTCACTGCGCCGGTGCCGTCCCGGGTTGTCCTCAACCACGCGGATATCGACCGTGCGCTCACTCGTATCGCCCACGAGATCCTTGAGGCCAACAAGGGCTCCCAGGACTTGGTACTTTTGGGCATCCCTCGCCGCGGCTATCCGCTGGCTGTGCGGCTGGCAGACAAGATCGCCGCCGCGGATCCGTCCGTCAACGCCTCGGCAATAGTCGGTCAGTTGGACGTCACCATGTTCCGGGACGATCTTTCCCGCCAGCCCGCCAGGCCGCCTTATCCCACCAAGCTGCCGCTGTCCGGCATCGACAACAAGGTTGTTGTCCTCATCGACGACGTCCTGTACTCGGGCCGCACCATCCGGGCAGCCCTAGACGCAATCGTCGACCTTGGCAGGCCCCGCATCGTTCGCCTCGCCGTCCTCGTGGACCGTGGCCACCGCGAATTGCCCATCCGCGCGGACCACGTGGGCAAGAACCTGCCCACCTCGTCCTCGGAAAAGGTCCGGGTCCACTTGGAAGAACTCGATTCGGTGGATGGTCAGCCCATCAACGAAGTAGTCATCGAGGCCGGCGCATGAAACATTTGCTCTCCACGGAGAACCTCAGCGCCGAGAACGCCATCCGAATCCTGGACACCGCCGAAGAGATGGCTGCGGTGGGGGACCGGGAAGTCAAGAAGCTGCCCGCCTTGCGCGGCCGCACCGTGGTCAACCTCTTCTTCGAGGACTCCACCCGCACCCGTATTTCCTTCGAGGCGGCAGCAAAGCGCCTCTCCGCAGACGTCATCAACTTCGCGGCCAAGGGCTCTTCGGTATCAAAGGGTGAGTCCCTCAAGGACACCGCCCAGACCCTTGCAGCGATCGGCGCCGATGCGGTAGTCATCCGCCACTGGGCCTCTGGCGCACCGCACCGCTTGGCTGCCACCGACTGGATCGACGCCGCCGTCATCAACGCCGGAGACGGCACCCATGAGCACCCCACCCAAGCCCTCCTGGACGCATTCACGATGCGCCGCCACTGGTCCAAGCTGAAAGGATCGGCATCCAACGGCGCAGACCTCAGCGGGATGCGCGTCGCTATTGCCGGTGACGTCCTGCACTCCCGGGTCGCCCGTTCCAACGTGTGGCTGCTGCGCACCCTTGGTGCGGAAGTAACCCTCGTGGCCCCACCCACCTTGCTGCCGATCGGCGTCGAACACTGGCCGTGCAAGGTCAGTTACGACCTTGACGAGACACTCGGAGCCGGAGTGGACGCGATGATGATGCTGCGCGTCCAAGGTGAGCGGATGAATGCTTCGTTCTTCCCCTCGACGCGAGAGTATTCGCGTCGTTGGGGCTTCGACGATGCCCGCCTCCGGGCCCTCGACGACCTCGGGCTCAAGGACACCATCATCATGCACCCTGGTCCCATGAACCGCGGCCTGGAAATTTCCGCCGCCGCCGCCGATTCGCCCCGCTCAACCGTGCTGGCCCAGGTCCGCAACGGTGTGTCGGTCCGGATGGCCGCCCTGTACCTGCTGCTCTCGGGGGATACCCGTGAAGCCGCCACCACGCCGGGCACCGCCCGTTCCGACAAGGAGAGCAACTGATGACCGAGACCGCAACCGGTACCTACCTGATCCGCGGCGCGGCCATCCTGGGTGGCGACGCCGAGGACCTGTTGATCCGCGATGGCCTCATCGCCGAGCGCGGGACCGGCCTGTCCGCAGAAGGAGCCACGGTGATTGAGGCCGCCGGCCTCGTGGCGCTTCCCGGCATGGTGGACATCCACACCCACTTGCGCGAACCCGGTCGCGAAGACGCCGAAACCGTGGAAACGGGCACCCGTGCCGCAGCCCTTGGCGGCTACACCGCGGTGCACGCCATGGCCAACAGCAATCCGGTGGCCGACACTGCTGGCGTCGTCGAGCAGGTCCACAGCCTGGGCCGCGCCTCCGGCTGGGTGGACGTCCGCCCGGTGGGCGCCGTCACGGTGGGTCTCGCCGGCGAGCAGCTCGCTGAACTCGGCGCCATGGCCGACTCCCGTGCCCAAGTCCGCGTCTTCTCCGACGACGGCATCTGCGTGCACGATCCCGTGCTGATGCGCCGTGCGTTGGAGTACGTCAAAGCGTTCGACGGCGTCGTTGCCCAGCACGCGCAGGAACCCCGCCTCACCGCCGGGGCCCAGATGAACGAGGGCACCGTCTCGGCGGTTCTCGGACTTGCCGGTTGGCCGGCGGTGGCCGAGGAGAGCATCATCGCCCGCGACGTCCTGCTTGCCCAGCATGTCGGATCCCGCCTGCACGTATGCCACGTGTCCACCGCCGGATCGGTGGAGATCGTCCGCTGGGCCAAGGAACGCGGCATCAACGTCACCGCTGAGGTCACACCCCACCACTTGTTGCTCACGGACGAACTGGTCCGCAGCTACGACCCCGTCTACAAGGTCAACCCGCCGCTTCGCACCGACGCGGATGTCCAGGCGCTTCGCGCCGGGCTCGCCGATGGCACCATCGACGTCGTGGGAACAGACCACGCCCCGCATCCGAGCGAACACAAGGAATGCGAGTGGGCCCAGGCGGCAATGGGCATGACGGGACTGGAAACTGCTCTGTCGGTAGTCCAGGAAACCATGATCGAGACGGGGCTCATGACGTGGGCCGACTTCGCCCGCGTCACGTCCACGGTGCCCGCGGCCATTGGCCGGGTGGCAGATCAAGGGCGCCCGCTCGAAGCCGGCGAGCCTGCCAATGTGATCCTCGTGGATCCCGCCGCCCGCTGGACCGTGGATCCTTATAAGATGGCGACCATGGGCCGGAACTCACCCTTTGCGGGCAAGGAGTTGCCGGGCGCGGTCGTCGCCACGTTCTTCAGGGGTCACCCGACCGTACTGGGCGGCAAGCTCAACACCCCGTACCGATACGCAGCGGACCCTGCAGGCGCAGGCAGCAGCAACTGATGGACAAAATCGCTTCCTTGCTGCTGGTCCTGTGCCTTGCCGCAATTGTCGCCGGACTCATAGCGCTGGGATGGCGCAGCAGGCTCAAGCAGCAAGCCGGCCTCGGGCCGCTTCCGGACGTGCCTGAACAACTCAGCCCGGCAGGCCTTGTGGCTGAAGGCCAGTATGTGGCCACGACGACGGCGGGAGACTGGCTTGACCGGATCGCTGTTCATGGCCTTGGCTTTCGCGGGAACGCGGAAATGAGCATCCATCCGGAAGGCGTCCTGTTCGACCGCGCGGGAACTGGACCTCTGTTCATTCCATCGCGAGCCGTGACCGATTGCCGCAGCGCCAGCGGCATGGCCGGAAAATTCGTGGAAAAGGACGGAATCGTGGTCTTGAGCTGGATGCTCGGAGAACGTGAGCTCGACACCGGATTCAGGACCAGGCACGCCGCCGACAAGGAACCCCTCCTCGAAGCACTTCAAGAATTGATCTCTGCAGCCCCCCAGGCAGATGCCGATAGTGGAAAGTAACAACGTGACGGATACCAACGCAGTGACAGAAAATACCAACCCAGCAGAGTCCACCGCAGCAGTGCTGGTCCTCGAAGACGGCCGCACTTTCCGTGGCCGTAGCTACGGTGCCACGGGCGTTGCCCTGGGCGAGGCCGTATTCGCGACCGGCATGACCGGTTATCAGGAAACCATCACGGATCCCTCCTACGCCCGCCAGCTAGTGGTCCAGACGGCTCCGCACATCGGCAACACCGGCGTGAACAAGGAAGACGCCGAGTCCCGCCGCATCTGGGTGGCTGGCTACGTTGTTCGCGACGCCGCACGCCGCCCCTCGAACTGGCGCTCGGAGCGCAGCCTCGATGAAGAGCTCGTTGAGCAGGGCATCGTCGGCATCCAGGCCGTGGACACCCGTGCCATCACCCGGCACCTGCGCGAGCACAAGACCATGCGTGCCGGAATCTTCTCCGGTGAAGCAGCCAACGCTTCCGACAAGGAGCTCCTGGACACCGTCCTGGCCAGCGCTCCCATGGAAGGCGCACGCCTGGCCGAAGAAGTGAGCGTCGACGAAGCCTACGTCGTGGAGCCCGCAGACCATGGTTGGGAGGGCGAAGCGAAGTTCAGCATCGCCGCGATCGACCTTGGCATCAAGGCGATGACTCCGGCCCGCTTCGCAGAACGTGGCGTCCGCGTCCACGTCCTGCCCGCGACCGCCACGCTGGAAGACGTCAAGGCGGTCAACCCGGATGGTTTCTTCATGTCCAACGGCCCTGGCGACCCCGCCACCGCCGACACCCAGGTGAAGCTGCTCCGCTCGGTGCTCGATGAGAAGCTACCCTACTTCGGAATCTGCTTCGGCAACCAGATCCTGGGCCGTGCCCTCGGCTTCGGTACCTACAAACTCAAGTACGGCCACCGCGGGATCAACCAGCCCGTGATGGACCGCCGCACGGGCAAAGTCGAGATCACCTCGCAGAACCACGGCTTCGCCGTCGACGCTCCCATGGACGGCGCCACGCTGGCTCCCGAAGAGCGGTTTGGCCGCGTGGAGGTCAGCCACGTAAGCCTCAACGACGACGTCGTCGAAGGACTCGCGTGCCTCGACATCCCGGCATTCTCGGTTCAGTACCACCCCGAAGCCGCGGCCGGTCCGCACGACGCCGCCTACCTCTTCGACCGCTTCATCGACCTGATGGAGAGCACGAAGAACGGCGAGAATGCTGCGCAGGCCGCCGCCACTCAGACATCGAACTCTGCGAAGAACGAGGACACCAAGTAATGCCAAAGCGTACAGATCTCAAGAGCGTCCTTGTCATCGGGTCCGGCCCGATCGTCATCGGCCAGGCGGCCGAATTCGACTACTCCGGCACCCAGGCACTGCGCGTGCTGAAGGAGGAGGGCCTGCGCGTCATCCTCGTGAACTCCAACCCGGCCACCATCATGACCGACCCCGAGTTCGCCGATGCCACCTACGTGGAACCCATCACCCCCGAGGTGGTCGAAAAGATCATCGCGAAGGAGCGCCCGGACGCCCTCCTGCCTACGCTGGGCGGTCAGACGGCCCTCAACACGGCCATCGCCCTGGACAAGAACGGCGTGCTTGAGAAGTACAACGTCGAACTCATCGGTGCCAACATTGCCGCGATCGAACTCGGCGAGGACCGGGAGAAGTTCAAGGGCGTCGTGGAGCGTTGCGGCGCCGAGTCGGCCCGCAGCCACATCATCCACACCATGGATGAAGCCCTGAGCGCCGCGGAAGACCTCGGCTACCCGATGGTTGTCCGCCCGTCCTTCACCATGGGAGGCCTGGGCTCGGGCCTGGCCTACAACGAGGACGACCTGCGCCGCATCGTGGGCCAGGGGCTGCAGTACAGCCCCACCTCCGAGGTCCTGCTGGAAGAGAGCATCCTCGGCTGGAAGGAATATGAGCTGGAGATGATGCGCGACAAGAACGACAACGTCGTTGTTGTGTGCTCCATCGAGAACTTCGATCCCGTAGGCGTCCACACCGGCGACTCCATCACGGTGGCACCGGCCCTGACCCTGACGGACCGCGAATACCAGCGGCTGCGCGACATCTCCATCGCCGTCATCCGCGAAGTCGGCGTGGACACCGGTGGCTGCAATATCCAGTTCGCCATCGAACCGGACACGGGACGCGTCGTCGTCATCGAAATGAACCCGCGTGTTTCGCGTTCCTCGGCGCTGGCGTCCAAGGCCACCGGCTTCGCGATCGCCAAGATCGCCACCAAGCTTTCCCTCGGCTACACGCTGGACGAGATCCCGAACGACATCACGCAGAAGACACCGGCATCGTTTGAGCCGACGCTCGACTACGTCGTGGTCAAGGTTCCGCGCTTCGCCTTCGAGAAGTTCCCCGCAGCGGACAACACGCTGACCACCACCATGAAGTCCGTCGGTGAGGCAATGGCCATGGGCCGCAACTTCACGGAGGCCCTGCAGAAGGCCCTCCGCTCGCTTGAGCAGAAGGGCTCGCAGCTGGACTTCAGCCACGTGCCCGAATGGGAAGTTCCGGAGCTGATCGAGAAGTCCAAGCGCCCGACGACGGACCGCCTCTACCAGGTCCAGCGCGCCTTGCTCGGAGGTGCTTCGGTCGAAGAGCTCTACGCAGCCACCAAGATCGATCCGTGGTTCCTGGACCAGTTGCAGCTGCTCAACGAGACCTCGCAGGAGATCCGCAAGGCCGGTGCGCTGACCGAAGGCATGCTGCGCAACGCCAAGCGCCACGGCTTCTCGGACGAGCAGATCGGTGCCCTGACGCACAACCCGGAGGCTGTTGTCCGTGGCGTCCGCCAGGCCCTCGGCATCCGTCCGGTTTACAAAACCGTGGACACGTGCGCCGCCGAATTCGCCGCGTACACCCCGTACCACTACTCGGCGTATGACGAAGAGGACGAAGTCGCCCTGCACTCCAAGCCGTCCGTCATCATCCTGGGCTCCGGCCCGAACCGCATCGGCCAAGGCATCGAGTTCGACTACTCCTGCGTTCACGCCTCCATGGCGCTCCGCAAGGCCGGCTATGAGACCGTCATGGTCAACTGCAACCCGGAGACGGTGTCCACGGACTACGACGTCTCCACGCGCCTCTACTTCGAACCGTTGACCCTTGAGGATGTCCTCGAGGTCATCGCGGCTGAGGAACGCACAGGAGGCGTTATGGGCGTGTTCGTGCAGCTCGGCGGCCAGACCCCGCTCAAGCTCGCACAGCAGCTGGCAGACGCCGGTGTGCCGATCCTGGGTACCTCCCCGGAAGCCATCGACCTCGCCGAGCACCGCGGCATGTTCTCCCGCGTGCTCGACCGGGCCGGCCTGATCGCCCCGAAGAACGGCACCGCTGTGTCCTTCGAGGACGCCAAGAAGATCGCCGACGAGATCGGGTACCCGGTCCTCGTCCGCCCGTCCTACGTGCTTGGCGGCCGGGGCATGGAGATCGTCTATGACGAAGCCAACCTCTCGCGCTACATCGCCAACGCGACGGAGATCACCCCGGACCACCCGGTGCTGATCGACCGCTTCCTCGAGGACGCCGTCGAAATCGACGTCGACGCGCTTTTCGACGGCACGGACATGTACCTTGGCGGCATCATGGAGCACATCGAGGAAGCCGGTATCCACTCCGGTGACTCCGCGTGCGTCCTGCCCCCGATCACCCTCGGCAGCAACGTGATCGAACGCGTCCGCACGGCCACCCGTGCCATTGCTGAAGGCGTCGGCGTCCGTGGCCTCATCAACATCCAGTTCGCCCTGGCATCCGATGTGCTCTACGTGCTGGAAGCCAACCCGCGTGCTTCCCGCACCGTGCCGTTCGTGTCCAAGGCCACGGGCGTGCAGATGGCGAAGGCTGCCGCGCTGATCGGTACCGGGGTCACCATCAATCAACTGCGGAGCGCCTACAAGATGCTGCCGGAAACGGGCGATGGTTCCACCCTGCCGCTTGACGCACCTGTTGCGGTGAAGGAAGCGGTGCTGCCATTCAGCCGCTTCCGGACGCCGGAAGGCAAGGTGGTGGACTCGTTGCTCGGCCCCGAAATGCGTTCCACTGGTGAAGTCATGGGCATCGACAAGCACTTCGACACCGCTTTCGCCAAGAGCCAGGCCGCGGCCAACAATGCGCTGCCCACAGAAGGCAAAATCTTCGTCTCCGTCGCCAACCGGGACAAGCGCTCGGTGATCATGGGCGTCAAGCGACTGTCCGATCTCGGCTTCGAGATCGTCTCCACGGGCGGTACCGCGGACGTTCTGCGCCGCAACGGCATCCAGGCCACCCCGGTCCGCAAGGTTGCAGAAGGCAGCAGCGCCGAAGGCGAGGGCACCATCGCGGACCTCATCATCGCCGGCGAGATCGACATGGTCTTCAACACCCCTTCGGGTGGCGAAGCCCGCAGCGACGGCTACGAGCTCCGCGCGGCCGCCACGTCCATCGGCATCCCGTGCATCACCACCGTGGCCGAGTTCAACGCCGCGGTGCAGGCAATCGAGGCGCTGCGCACCTACGAGTGGTCGGTGACCAGCTTGCAGGAGCACGCCGCCAACCTGAAGGCGTCAGCCGAGGCAGTCAATGCCTGAGTCTGCTGTAGTCGCGCAGGCTGTTGTCAGGTCGGGGCCCCGACAGCCGTTCGGTTCCCGGCTGGCTGCCGCCATGGCCGACCTCGGCCCCCTTTGCGTCGGTATTGACCCGCATCCGGGACTGCTGTCTGACTGGGGACTGAACGACGACGTCGCGGGGCTGGAGCGCTTCTCGCTCACCGTCGTGGAAGCCGTGGCGACGCTCGCTGCCGCGGTAAAGCCGCAAGTGGCGCTCTATGAGCGCCACGGTTCCGCAGGGATGGCCGTCCTGGAGCGGACCCTTGCTGCGGCATCCGATGCCGGAGTGTTGAGCATCGCCGACGCCAAGCGCGGAGACATCGGCTCCACGATGGCGGCTTATGCGGACGCTTGGCTGCGCGACGGTTCGTCCTTGGCTGCGGACTCTGTCACGCTGAGCCCGTATCTCGGATTTGAGTCATTGCGGCCGGCGCTGGACCTCGCAGACGAGTATGGCCGGGGTGTTTTCGTTCTCGCGCTGACGTCGAACCCCGAAGGCAAATCCGTTCAGCACGTTGGCGGTTCTGAGTCGGTGGCTCGGCGGATCGCTGAGGCGGCCGCCGACGAGAACCGTCGCTATGCGGGAACCATGGGGTCTGTCGGTCTCGTGGTGGGCGCCACTATTGGCACCGCTTTGGTGGATCTGGGCTTGGACCTCAACGCTGTTCGCGGACCCATCTTGGCTCCTGGGCTCGGTGCCCAAGGAGCTACGCCGGCGGATCTACGTGCCACCTTCGGTGAGGCGTATCCGGCGGTCCTTGCGACATCGAGCCGGGGAATCCTGGCCGCTGGTCCCGCGGTCGCCGGTTTGCGTTCCGCTACTGAGGCCACCCGCGACGGCTTGCTGGAAGGCTGATCGCGATCTTGGTGCGTCCTGTGCATTGCGCTCCACACTGACCTCGCGGTAGCTTCGGGAGCAGTCCAAATCGCCACGCACTCGATGCCGGCCAAAGGGGGATGTGTCAGTGACTTTGAAAACCTTGTCTGCGGAGGAACGTTCCGATGCCTTGGAAAAGGCCGCCAGGGCTCGTGCAAGACGGGCCCTGGCAAAGGAACAGCTCAGGAGAGGTGAACTCAGTATCGCCGGGCTGATCAAGTCGGCGCAGACTGATGAAGCCATCGCCCGCATGCGTGTTTCCGAGCTTCTGGAGGCTGTCCCGAGTGTCGGTCCCGTCCGGGCAGCGGCCATCATGACGGAAATTGGAATCGCCCCATCACGACGGCTCAGGGGCCTGGGAATTCACCAGTCCCGGTCGCTGATAGATTTTATGGAAGACAAATACAGCGTCTAAACAAATGCGGCGTTCAAGAAGAAATGCAGCATATAAGGAATCTCCACGAAGGACGATGTGAGCAAGAATCCGGGACTGACCGTCCTTGCAGGCCCCACTGCCGTTGGCAAGGGAACAGTATCCACGTATATCCGCGACAACTACCCTGAGGTCTGGCTGTCGGTTTCAGCCACCACCCGTGCGCCGCGGCCGGGGGAGAAGGACGGTGTCCACTACTTCTTCAAGTCCGCCGAGGAATTCGACGCACTTGTTGAAGGTGGCCAGTTGCTTGAGTGGGCAGTGGTGCACGGCAAGAACCGCTACGGCACGCTCCGCAGCACGGTCGACGCCGCCATCGCCGAAGGCAAGTCCGTGCTGTTGGAGATCGATTTGCAGGGCGCCCGCCAGGTCAAGGCAGCAGTTCCGGACGCCAACTTCGTCTTCCTCGCTCCGCCCAGCTGGGACGAAATGGTCCGCCGCTTGGTTGGACGCGGCACCGAAACCCCGGAGGAACAGCAGCGACGGCTGGAAACCGCTAAACTGGAACTTGCCGCTGAACCGGAGTTTGACCACACCGTCATCAATGACGAGGTACGCCGGGCAGCGGACGAGCTTGTTTCACTCATGGGGCTTACCCCGCACCAGCGCTAAGCGCTAGCACTTGTCAGCCCGTTAGAATTTGGAGAATTCGTGTCCACGAACCTTGAAGGCATCATCAACCCGCCGATCGACGAGCTGCTTGCTGCTGCCGATTCAAAGTACGGCCTGGTGATTTTCGGCGCCAAGCGCGCGCGCCAGATCAACGCCTACTACGCCCAGCTGCACGAGGGCCTCTTCGAGTACGTTGGCCCGCTGGTCGACACGAAGCTGAACGAGAAGTCGCTTTCCATCGCCCTGCGCGAGATCAACGAAGGCCTGCTGGTCTCCACCCCGATCGAACCCGCAGAGTAAAACAGACTGCCTGTTGACGGAGGTCACGTGCGCATAGTCCTCGGAGTCGGGGGAGGGATCGCAGCCTACAAGGTTGCATCGCTCCTCCGGCTTTTTACTGAGGCCGGACACAACGTCACGGTCATTCCCACGGAGGCCGCAAACCGATTCGTCGGCGTGGCTACCTGGGAGGCGCTCTCGGGCAATCCGGTGAGCAACAGTGTCTTTGACGACGTGGAGAAGGTCAACCACGTCCGGCTTGGCCATGAGGCCGATCTCATCGTCGTTGCCCCGGCGACTGCCGACCTGTTGGCCAAGGCCGCATCCGGCCAGGCGGGGGATCTTCTCACCAACACGCTCCTCATGGCACATGGCCCAGTGCTTTTTGCTCCCGCAATGCACACTGAAATGTGGCAGAACCAAGCAACCCAGGCGAATGTGGAAACCCTGCGCAGCCGCGGCATCACCGTCCTCGAACCGGCGGTGGGCCGGCTGACGGGCGCGGATTCCGGGCCGGGGAGGCTCCCCGAGCCAGAGGCAATTTTCGCGGCCGCCATCGCTTTGGTTGACGCCTCCACGCCTTCCGCCCAGCTCGTTGACGCAAAACCTTTGTCAGGTCGAACCGTCACGATTTCCGCGGGCGGCACCAGGGAAGCCTTGGATCCAGTTCGTTTCCTGGGGAACAGGTCCTCCGGCAAGCAAGGCGTTGCGCTGGCGGCAGCAGCCCTCGATGCCGGCGCCAAGGTGAGATTCCTCGCTGCCCATATGGACGTCCAGCCTCCCGCTGGCGTCGAACTGGTGCGGGTTGAATCTGCCCTGGAACTCCGTGACGCCGCGCTGGAAGCCGCCGTCGGCTCCGACGTCGTGATCATGGCCGCCGCGGTGGCTGATTTCCGTCCCGCTGAGGTCTCAACGACGAAAATCAAGAAGAGCGAAGGCACCGACGCTCCCGTGGTGCGCCTCGTGCGGAACCCTGACATCCTGCATGAACTGGTAGAGCGCCGCGACGCTGAATCAACAACACAGCTGATCATCGGTTTCGCCGCTGAAACCGGGGACCAAGACGGTAACGTCCTGGAACACGCCACCGCCAAGCTCAAACGCAAGGGCTGCGACCTCTTGGTAGTCAACCAGGTTGGCGTTGGCCGGGTGTTCGGCCAAGACCAGAATTCTGTGATCATTCTCTCCGGCCATGGCGCAGAGCCGCAGTCGGCGGCGGGTTCCAAATCCGACGTCGCCGCCGCCGTCATTGACCGCATCAGTTCTGAACTGAGCCGCGTGCACCCGGCCACTTAGGCCCGGACAGCGCTTATTCCTTAGCTGGTCCATCCTTAGCAAAGGGACATACGGCGGAAGCCGACCGCCCTCAACCGAGTAAGGTAGTCGAGTGACTTTACCGCTGCATCATGAATCCCACGGAACCCCGTCCAAGCTCCGGCTCTTCACTTCTGAGTCGGTGACGGAAGGGCACCCGGACAAGATCTGCGACCAAATCAGCGACGCCATCCTTGACGCGCTCCTGGCAGCAGACCCTGAGTCCCGCGTGGCCGTTGAGACCATGGCCACCACTGGCCTGGTGCACGTGGCTGGCGAGGTCACCACGGATGCGTACGTGGAGATCCCGCAGATCGTCCGCGAGACCATCCTCGGAATCGGTTATGACTCCTCCGCCAACGGCTTCGACGGCGCCCGTTGCGGCGTGTCTGTCTCGATCGGCCAGCAGTCCAACGACATCGCCGGCGGCGTCTTCAACTCCCTCGAAGCCCGCGAAGGCCGCCAGGAGGACGACTACGACCTCCAGGGCGCCGGTGACCAAGGCATCATGTTCGGCTACGCGAGCGACGAAACCCCGTCCTACATGCCGACCCCCATTTGGCTGGCCCACCGCCTCTCCGAGAGGCTCACGGAAGTCCGCAAGAGCGGCGAACTCGCCTACCTGCGGCCTGACGGCAAGACGCAGGTGACCGTCGGATACGACCGCGACCGCCCGGTTTCCGTTGAAACGGTGGTCATTTCCAGCCAGCACGCCGAAGGTACCAGCCTTGATCGCCTGCGCGCCGACCTCGCCGCGCACGTGATCGATCCCGTCCTGGCAGTGTCCAACCTGGATATCTCCCACGTCGCGAACATCCTGAATCCCGCTGGCGCCTTTGTCATCGGCGGACCTGTCGGTGATGCCGGCCTGACCGGCCGCAAGATCATTGTTGATACTTACGGCGGCATGGCCCGCCACGGCGGCGGTGCGTTCTCCGGTAAGGATCCGTCGAAGGTGGACCGTTCGGCTGCCTACGCGATGCGCTGGGTGGCCAAGAACGTTGTGGCCGCGGGGCTGGCAAAGCGCGCAGAAATCCAGATCGCTTACGCGATCGGCCAGGCGCGTCCTGTCGGCACGTACGTCGAGACCTTCGGTACCGAGACTGTTGATCCGGCCAAGATCAGCGAAGCAATTGCGGAGATCTTCGACCTCCGTCCCCGCGCCATCATCGACGCCCTTGACCTCAAGCGGCCCATCTACGCCAAGACGGCGGCACACGGCCACTTCGGCCGCGACGAGCCAGACTTCACGTGGGAACGGCTGGACCGGGTGGACGAACTGAAGGAATTCTTCAACGCCTGACCCCGCCTGCGCCGGAGCCTCCGCCGGAGCCTCGTCTGACCGGAGCCTGATTGTCGGTGGTGTGTGTTTGGCTTGACCCAAGAGCCGAACCAGGGAGGTGGCAAGCATGAGCGATGATTCGTTGCTTCCCCTTGCCCTGGCGTTGCCTTCGCCGGCCCGTCAACCGTCCTTGTTGCAGGGTTTCCCCGTCCGCGGGACCAACGCCGATGGGCCAGCCCTCGCGGCAAGCGATCCGGTGGCCCGGGTCCTGATCGAATCGCCCCTCCCGCATTTGGACCGGCCCTTCGACTACAGCGTCCCGGCCGAGTTCGAACGCACTGCGTTGGCCGGCGTGCGGGTCAAAGTGCGTTTTAACGGCCAGGAACTTAACGGCTTCGTGCTGGAGCGTGCGGAATCCTCCGAAGCCGGGCATGCCTTAAGCCCGCTGCTCAAGGTGATTTCGCCCATCCAGGTCTTGACGCCGTCTTTGCTGGAGCTTGCCTCCAGCGTCGCGGCCCGTTATGCCGGGACGCTGAGCGACGTCCTCCGGACAGCCATTCCGCCGCGCGTCGCTGGCTTGGAAAAGCTTCTTCTTTCCGGTGATTCCCTCTTGGAGGAGCCAGCCGAGACTGCCAGCCCTGCTGGGGGTGCTGTGTCCCCGGCTCAAGCAGCCTGGGCTTCCTACACCAACGGCGCACCGTACCTGCAGCACCTGGCCGGAGGTGGCTCGCCCCGGGCCGTCCTCACTGCGGTGCGGGGCTTCGGAGCCGCGGGCTGGCCCGAACTAGTAGCGTCTGCAGTCGCCGCAGTCCGTTCCTCGGGGCGGGGCGCCGTCGTGGTTGTGCCCGACTACCGTGATCTCGACCGCATGGAGGCGGCGCTCGACGCCGTCCTGCCAGCCGGCGAAATCGCACGGCTGACGGCCGACGACGGTCAGTCCCCGCGGTACCGGAGCTACCTTCGGCTACTGAGCGGCGCAGCCAAAGTGGCGATTGGTACGCGGTCCGCGGCGTACGCTCCAGTCCAGGACCTTGGGCTTGTGGTGTGTTGGGACGACGGCGACGACCTCCATATCGACCAGCGCGCTCCCTATGCCCACAGCCGCGAGATTCTGCTCTTGCGCTCCGAGCAGGAATCTGCGGCTTGCCTCATGGCCGCGCACAGCCGCAGCACCGAGCTACAGCGGCTTGTTGAAGGCGGCTGGGCCGTGCCGGTGGAACCCCCTCGCACAGTGGTTCGCTCCAGCGCGCCACGCGTGCTCAACACAGCGGACAGTTTTGAGCAAGAGCGGGACCCCCTGGCCCGGATTGCACGCTTGCCCGGCGCCGCGTGGCGTGCAGCCAAAGAAGGCCTGGAACGCGGACCCGTCTTGGTGCAGGTGGCCCGGGCCGGTTATGCGCCGTCGCTCGTTTGCGAGGATTGCCGCGAGCCAGCCAGATGCAACAATTGCCAGGGGCCGCTCGCGATCGCCGGCCAAGCTGCCCTCCCGCAGTGCCGCTGGTGCTCCACACCGGCTCCGGAATGGCGTTGCCGCAATTGTGGCGGGGGCCGTCTTCGCAGGGGGGCTGCCGGCGTGCTCCGGACCGCGGAAGAGCTGGGCAGGGCTTTTCCAGGCAAGGCCGTCGTGACTTCTTCAGGAGACCAGGTCAAATCCACGGTGTCAGACGCCTGCGCGCTGGTGGTGGCTACGGTGGGCGCCGAACCGATCGCACCTGGCGGCTACGCAGCGGCGCTGCTTTTGGACGGCAATTCGCTCCTCCGCCGGGAGAATCTTCGTGCTGGCGAAGACACCGTTCGGCGGTGGTTCAACGCGGCGGCGCTCGTGCGCCCCGCGAGCGAAGGCGGACTCGTGGTCATCACTGCCGACGACACCGCCGCGACCGGCGCCCTGTTGCGTTGGGACCCGGCCGGGTATGCCTCCCGGGAGCTGGTACTGCGACAGGAACTCCAGTTGCCGCCAGCGGTGCGGATCGCATCAGTCACAGGCAAGCGGGCCGACGTCGTGCATTTCACCGAAAGCCTGGCCAGTAACATCCGGTTGCGTACCGCTGGCCCCGCGCCGGTTTCGCTCACCCTGTCTGCGCAACGTTCTACAGCGCGAGACGCCGATCCGGACGTCCGGACGCTGCTCTTCATTCCCTACGCCCAAGCAGCCGAAGCGACCAGGGCCATGCGGGCTGTCAAAGCTGCCAGCGCGGCGAAACGCACCTCGGGGCCCGTTCAGCTGCGGCTCGACGGCGTGGATGTCCTCTAGCGCTTGCGGCTGCGCATCGCCACGACCTCTTCGGCAACCGCCAATAGTTGTCGGGCCGATTCGTCCCAGTTGAAGTCGGCCGCGCGTTCCACCGAACGGCGGGAGCGCGCTTGCCACAGCTCCTCATTTTCAAGGGCCCTGACTGCCGCAGCGAATTCGGCGGGCGATTCCGGATGCACATAGCTCACGGCATCCGCACCGACCTCCCGGAAGATGGGAATGTCGCTGGCGATCACGGGAGTGCCGAGCGCCATGGCCTCGACCAGCGGCAACCCATAACCCTCCGCCTTGGACAGGCTGATGAGGGCCGTGGCGCGGATCAAGAGGGAATCGTACTCGGCATCCGTGACGCCGTTGTGGAACTCGACCTGCGCACCCGGCGGCACCAGGGGCTCCAGCTCGGCACGGCGCTGCGGGGTGATCCTGCTCAGGAGATGAAGCGTGAATCCGGGCAATTCGGACATGCCCTGGATCATGGTCTCCACGTTTTTGTAGGGCATGAACGAGCCCATGTAGAGCAGGGACTTCTCGGCGCCGGCTGAGGGATCGCGTGGCGTTTGTCCTGGCTGGGGTGCGTTGCCGACGATCCGCACCGGCCGCCGGGTCAAATTGAACTTCGCCATGAGCGACTCGGTGGTGTGGCTGATGGTGGCGACGACGTCCGCGCGATTGAGAAGCAGGCGCTGCGGCCAGTAGGCCTTGTGGTAGAGCCGCCACAACAACCGTACGGGCGCCGGAAGGAAGCCTGGAGGGGCCGGGTGCTCATAGTAGATGAGATCGTGCAAGGTCAGGACCAATCCATACTTCCGGCCCAGGGTTCCCATGGTCTGCATAGGGCAAACCACCACATCAGCCCCGAGCTTGTTGACCTCGCGCGCCACGAATAGTTCTCGCGGCGAAAGCGGGCTGCTGATGAGCACGTAGGGGACGTCCGGAAGGAGCGCCAACTGGCGTTTGTCGTTGATAAGCATGGTGACATCCGCGATCTTGGACGTCGCCGCTATGAGGCTCGAACCATAGCGGCTGATGCCGTCGTGATGGTCCGTGCGGGTGAAGCGGGCGTCAATGACGATTTTCACGCGGGGTGTTCCTCCAGGAAGCTGCGGATGGCGGCGGCGGCGGGCGCCGGTGTCTCGTAATGGATCAAATGCCCGACGTCGGGAATCACTACCAGCGCACCGTCGGGCAACAGCTCCACCAGTTTGTGCTGGTCCCGGAGCAGCGCGATCTCATCCTTTTCGCCGGCCACCAGCAGCACCGGGAGGTCCAGTTGGCCGGCAACCTCGGCCACATGGCTGGAGACGGAGGCCCGGAAGGCCTCTAGAAGGCTGGCACGGTCGGCGAAGGCGGAGAAATACGCATCGTGCTGCCCATGGACGAAGGCACGGAGCTCCTTGTCGCGGGTCTTGGCCATGGCGGCGCTCATGACGCGAACAATCAGGCGGCTGCGCAAGACGGCGAGCCCCAACCGGCGCGGGAGCTTGGCGGAGATCTGGTAGTACATGACCGCGAGCTTGGTCATGAGGCCTTTTGGCCCCTCGAGCGCGGGAGCCGCAATGGGATTGACCAGGATCAGCGGGCGGATGGCACCTGGGTTCGCAGCGGCGAAGTGGCTCGCGACGATGGACCCGAAGGAATGACCGAGCAACACCGTGTCCCGGCCAAGCCCCAAGGCGGCCATGAAACCGGTGATGAACTTTCCATAGCGCTCCACAGTGTGGGGGTCTCCGGCAAAGGGTTCCGAACTGCCGAATCCGGGAAGGTCCGGCATGATGATCCGCATCTCGGGCAAATGGTCTACAACCCGGAGCAGGCCGTGGTGGTCGCCTCGGAAACCATGAATGACCAGGATGGTTCGGGTGTCCGCGGTCACGGTAACCGGTTCGTAGCACCAATAGGCCACGTTGCTGCCGTCGAGGTCGATGTCCGAGGCACTGGTCCGGGAGGCCAAGGCCTTGCTGAAGAACTCCCGCGGGGAGGCCGGTGCAGGTTCGGGGGAGTGGTTGGCGTCCACTTGTTCCATTCGGCAGGTCCTAGTTGACGTTGTCCGGGTGTGACCCGGTGCGGTGGTGGCGTTCGAGGGCGGCAAGGCCGTCCATGTCTTCGGCATCAAGCTCGAAGCCGAAGACATTGAAGTTCTCTTGGATGCGTGCGGCGGAGCTCGCCTTGGGGATCACGATATTCCCGAGCTGGACGTGCCAGCGGATGATGATTTGGGCAGGTGTTTTGCCGTATTTGTCCGCGAGCGCCCGGACGGCCGGATCTTGGAGGACCTGTCCACGGCCCAGCGGGCTCCACGCCTCGGTGCGGATGCGCAACTGCTCGTGCAGGGTGCGGAGCCGGGGCTGTTGCAGCCACGGGTGCAGTTCAATCTGGTTCACGGCTGGAACCACTTCGGCCTTCTGCATCAGCGATTCAAGATGTGCCGGCTGGAAATTAGAGACTCCGATCGCGCGGACGCGGCCTTCTCGGTACATGGTCTCCATGGCCCGGTAGCTTTCCTGGAACAGGCCGCGCCCGGCGCAAGGCCAGTGGATCAGGTACAGATCGACGTAGTCCAGGCCGAGATTGGCCATGGAGCTATCGAAAGCCCGGAGAGTGGAGTCATAGCCGTGGTCGTCATTCCAGAGCTTCGTGGTGACAAAGACGTCTTCGCGGGAGAGCGAGTGCGTGCCCTCCCCGGAGCCTCCCGTGTTGCCGTCCACGCCGGCCGGGGGTATGACGGCGCTGCCTATACCCCTGCCTACGCCGGTCTCGTTGCCATACATTGCGGCTGTATCGAAGTGCCTGTAGCCGGCGCCCAGCGCTGTGGCGACCAAAGACGTGGCGTCCGCCGGCGGCACTTTGTAGAGCCCGAACCCCAACTGGTCAATCAAGACGCCGTTGTTGAGACTGAGCCGAGGCGAGGGTTTCATAGCCAAGACTCTACCTACCTCGGTGCCGGGAATGATTCAGGATCAGTCAAATATTCAGGATGGGCTCCCGAAACTAACCAGGCGCTTGGCGGTGGCCTCGTCCAGGATGAGATCCGTTGCAAGCCGAGCCGCCAGGGCTCCACGCAGGCCATTGATCTTGGATGCACCCGAAACGACGCAGATGCGGCGGCGGACCTGCCTTAGTTGCTCGTGACTCGGGCCGGTGGAACGCTCGTTGAGGGTAATCCCGTCGGAAGAGCCATCGGCGCGGAAGAAGACCGTGGCAACATCGCCTACGACGTCCGAGCTGGCCAGCAGATTAAGGTCAGTTTCGTCGAGGTAGCCACCCGCGTAAACGTGGCTGGGGTAGTCCGAATGGACAGACCCAACACCGAAGATCGCGATGCTCATCCTGGCTTGGAGGTCGAGCACGCGTTGGACGCTGCGCTCATTCCACATGGCGGTCTTGGTGGAAGCGTGGTCGAAGAAAGCAGGAACGGGGAACTGTTCCACCCGGGCTCCGTAGGCGATGCCGAAGCGCCGCATGATGTCACTGGCGTACGTGATGCCCGTGGTTTGCATGTTGCCCGCGCCGTTGAGCTGGACGATGGTGCTGTCGTGGGTGATCTTGCGGGTCAGGTGCCTGCTGACGGCGCTGATGGTCGCACCCCAGGCCACCCCGATAATGGCGTTCGAATCGACGAGCGGTCCGATGGTCCGTGCTGCCTGCATCGCCACCCTGTCAAGGGTTTCCGCCTCGTTCAAGGTGTCCAGGACAGGCACCACGTGTACATCGACACCATAGTGACTGCGGATCATCCGCTCCAGTTCGGGCGCGGAGTCAAGTGGACTCCGGATCTGGACCTGCACCAGTCCCGACTCCCGTGCCGAGGACAGCAAGCGGGACACCGTCGAGCGCGAGGTCCGGAGTTCGCGGGCGATGGCGTCCATCGTGAGGTCCTGGAGGTAGTACATCTGCGCTGCCCGGAGGGCTTCCGAATGTCGTGATCGTGGCATCTCAGTTCCGTTCTGCACGTTTGTGCAAATAGCTTGATTTCATTTTCCACTCCTTCGAAGAATAGTTGTGCAAGGTGCGACGTCAAGTGATGCAACGCACATACCAAAGCCCAAGGGAGCAGTTTTGGGACACAACAGCTTTTATGGTTCCGCAGCGGGATCACCTCGCCGTACCTCGGCTTCAGCACTTCGCGAACGGCCGCAAGCCCAGGTGCTGATTATCGGTGGCGGCATCAACGGCGTCGGCACATTCCGCGATCTGGCATTGCAGGGCGTGGACGTTGCCCTCGTGGAGCGCGGCGACTACTGCCAGGGCGCCAGCGGAGCCTCGTCCCACATGATCCACGGAGGCATCCGCTACCTCGAGAACGGCGAATTCCGCCTCGTGCAGGAATCCGTCGTCGAGCGCAACCGCCTCCTGAAGATTGCACCCCACTACGTCAAGCCGCTGCAGACAACCATCCCGATTTTCAGCACCTTTTCCGGGATGCTGTCCGCCCCCACCCGCTTCCTCACGCACAAGCAAGGCAAGCCGAAGGAACGCGGCGCCTTCCTTATCAAGCTCGGACTGAGCATGTATGACTTCTTCTCCCGCGACGGCGGCAGCGTCCCTCGCCATCAGTTCCGCGGCAGGGCGAAGGCACTGGCCGAATTGCCGAGCTTGCACCCAGGCATCAAATACGCCGCCACCTATTTCGACGCATCCGTGCACAATCCCGAGCGACTCACGCTCGATGTGCTCCAGGACGGTGAAAAAGCTGGCATCGGAAGTGGCCTGCCGGGTGGCAGCGCCCGCGCCAGCAACTACGTCTCGCTCGTCTCCATGGACTCGTCCGCGGCCGGTTCCGTCGTGCTGCGCGATGAACTCACCGGTGAGGAATTCAGCTTCCAGGCCGACGTCATCGTCAACACCACCGGCGCGTGGGTGGACCTCACCAACGAGGCCATGGGGGCCGCGAGCAGTTTCATGGGAGGGACCAAAGGCTCGCACATTGTGTTGGACCACCCGGAACTGCTCGCAGCCTGCGGCGGTCGCGAAATCTTCTTCGAACACACCGACGGACGGATCGTGCTGATCTACCCAATGGGCGATCGTGTCCTGGTGGGGACCACCGACGTCGAGGCCGACATGGCCCAGGACGCCGTGTGCACCGAAGCCGAGATTGACTACTTCTTCGACCTCGTGGGCTATGTCTTCCCCTCCATCATGGTGGATCGCAGCCAGATCGTCTACAGTTTCGCCGGCGTCCGACCGCTTCCGCGCCACGATGACACACAGCCGGGCTTCGTGTCCCGCGATTACCGCATCGAACGGAGCGAGCGCCCAGCCTCCGGTGCCGCGGCCGCCCTTGGCGGCAAGGCCGCCGTCGTCCTCTCATTGATCGGCGGAAAATGGACCACCTTCCGGGCCCTCGCCGAACACCTGAGCAACGATGTCCTCCGCGAACTGGGCATGGAACGGAAGATCTCGACGGCGAAGCTCGCCATCGGGGGCGGCTCCGGCTTCCCGAACAGCGAAGACGGAATCCAAGACTGGGTCAAGAAGCACATGGCGCCCGGCCTCGACGCCGATCGGGTCAGCGGCTTGCTGACGCGCTACGGCACTCGCGCTGAGGATGTCATTGCCTACCTCCATGCAGGCGAGGACCGGAAACTGCGCTCCACGAACGAGCTCAGCGTTCGGGAGTTGGAATTCATGGCCGCCAACGAACAGATCGGGCACCTCGTGGATGTCCTCATTCGCCGCACCTCCCTGGCCTTCCGGGGCCTCGTGACGGGGGAGTTGCTCAACGAAGTCGCCGAAATCCTTTCCGGGCAGCTTGCCTGGGATTCAGCGAAGCGCGACGCGGAAATCCAGCACGCACAGAATGTCCTTCTGCGTTTTCATGGCGTGACTGTTCACAGCCTCGTCGCCTGAACGTAATGTACGTCACATCAGCTTGATTGTTCTGGCCATGAAGCCGGGACACAAGGGTTGCGGCGCTCCGCTCCGCTAGGGAGCGCGGCAACCGGGACGGCGCTAACAGACGCCGGCCCAACGGCCCCCAACAAATCTGCGGGGCTGACAACAGAAGAAAATGAGGAGTCAAAGATGTCTCTCGGAATTGTTTTCCTTTCCGAAGTGTTCGGAACCGGAATGCTTACCCTGCTCGGTTGTGGCGTTGTGGCAAACGTCGCCTTGAAAGGCACAAAGGGTAACAATGGCGGGTTCCTGATGGTGAATTTTGGCTGGGGCATCGCTGTATTTGCAGGTGTGTACGTAGCGGCTATGTCCGGTGCACACTTGAACCCGGCTGTCACGCTTGGCCTCTTGGTTGATGGCAAGGCCGAGTTCGCCCCGGGGGTAGCCGTGAGCGCGGCATCCACGTTCACCTACTTCGGTGGAGAACTGACCGGTGCCTTCCTGGGCGCCATCTTCGCGTGGCTCGCCCACAAGCAGCACTTCGACGCCGAGCCGCTGGCAGCCAGCAAGCTTGCAGTGTTCTCCACGGGTCCGGCGATCCGCTCCTACCCCTGGAATCTGGTCACCGAAATCATCGGAACGTTCGTGCTCGTGTTCGTGATCCTGACCTTCGGTGGCACTCCGTCCGGCCTCGGGCCGCTCGCGGTGGCATTGCTCGTCGTGGGTATCGGCGCGTCCCTTGGCGGACCCACAGGCTATGCGATCAACCCCGCCCGTGACCTCGGCCCGCGTATCGCCCACGCCATTCTGCCGATCAAGGGCAAGGGCTCCAGCGACTGGGCATACTCGTGGGTTCCGGTGGTCGGACCGCTCCTTGGCGGGACCATCGCGGGCCTCGTTGCCCACTCAGTGCCGATCATGGCAACCATCGCCAAGTAGTACACGCTCAGACACTTATCCCGCATCCGCACCAAAGCAACCAGACAAGGACGTCATAATGTCGCAATATGTCATCGCCATTGACCAGGGAACCACCAGCTCGCGGGCCATCGTTTTTGACCACTCGGGAAACATCGTTTCCTCCGGCCAGATGGAACACGAGCAGATCTTCCCGCAGGCCGGATGGGTGGAGCACAACCCGGTCGAAATCTGGGACAACACCCGCGAGGTCATTGGCTCGGCGTTGTCCAAAGCCAACCTGACCCGGCACGACATCGCCGCCGTCGGCATCACCAACCAGCGCGAAACCGCCGTCGTGTGGGACAAGAACACGGGCGAACCCATCTACAACGCGATCGTCTGGCAGGACACCCGCACACAGTCGATCGTTGACGAGTTGGCCCAGGACGGTGGACCCGAACGATTCAAGCAGAAAGTCGGCCTGCCTCTGGCAACCTACTTCTCCGGCACCAAGATCAAATGGATCCTGGACAACGTTGAAGGCGCGCGCGCCAAGGCCGAAGCCGGGGACCTCATCTTCGGCAACACCGACTGCTGGGTCCTGTGGAACCTGACAGGCGGCGTCGACGGCGGCGTGCACGCCACGGACGTCACCAACGCCTCGCGCACCATGTTCATGGACCTCGACACCTTGCAGTGGGACCAGGACATCCTGGACGCGTTTGGCGTACCGGCGTCGATGATGCCTGCCATCAAGTCCTCCTCCGAGGTCTACGGCAACGTGCACACCTCCCAACTGCTGCGCGAGGTACCCGTCGCCGGCATCCTGGGTGACCAGCAAGCAGCAACCTTTGGCCAGGCGGCATTCCAGGCCGGCGAAGCCAAGAACACCTACGGCACGGGCTGCTTCCTGATCTTCAACACCGGCGAGGAGATCGTCCACTCCAAGAACGGCCTCTTGACCACGCTTGGCTACAAGCTGGGCGATGCCAAACCGCACTACGCGCTGGAAGGTTCCATCGCCGTCACCGGTTCACTGATCCAGTGGCTGCGCGACAACCTCGGCATGATCAGCTCAGCTCCCGAGGTGGAGACGCTGGCCTCCGGAGTCGCGGACAACGGTGGCGTATACATCGTGCCCGCGTTCTCCGGCTTGTTCGCCCCGTACTGGCGCGCTGACGCCCGCGGAGCCATCGTGGGCCTGACCCGTTTTGCCAACAAGGGCCACATCGCCCGCGCGGCCCTGGAGGCCACCGCCTTCCAGACCCGCGAAGTGCTCGACGCCGTCAACGCTGACTCGGGCGTTCCGCTGACCGAGCTGAAGGTCGACGGCGGCATGGTCGCCAATGAGGCGCTCATGCAGTTCCAGGCCGACATCCTGGGCGTGCCCGTGGTCCGTCCGAAGGTCGTGGAAACCACGGCCCTCGGTGCAGCCTATGCGGCAGGCCTCGCCGTCGGCTTCTGGAAAGACCTGGGCGAACTCAGCGCCAACTGGGGCGAGGACAAGCGCTGGGAGCCGCAGATGGACGACGCCGAGCGGGACCGCCAGATGCGGCTGTGGAAGAAGGCAGTGACCAAGTCCATGGATTGGGTGGACGAGGACGTTAAGTAGGCTCAACCGTCGGTTGAGGAAGGCCGCACTTGCCCCGCCCGCTTCGCGGTGCCCACCACACCCGGGCGAAGTGCGGCCTCCCTCAACCTTCACCTACTCGCGGCGTCTGTTCCGTGTTTGCACACAACACATAACAAAGCGGTAAGGTGGCTTTATGCGTGCGATCCTTCTGCTTAGCTAGCCGCCCGGTTGACGTCGATTCTTAGACATCGCGAACCGAGCGGCCGCCCCTCCTTGCCGAGGGGCTTTTGTGTGTCCGGGACCTTCCGGGACCCGGAGCAGGAGGCAAAACCGTCATGGAAGAACAGAAGAGGGCAGCAGTGAGCGTTCAGCCGGAGACAGAAACCGGAGCACAGTCAACAGTGGCAGGGGAGACGCCCGAGGAGGGTGTCTACAGCTTCGCCTCGATGGAAGCCAAGTGGCCACAGGTCTGGGAAGACCTCAAGGTCTTCACCCCTGTTGACGATGGATCCCGTGAGCGGCGCTATGTCCTGGACATGTTCCCCTACCCTTCAGGCGACCTCCACATGGGCCACGCCGAGGCCTTCGCGATGGGCGACGTCGTGGCGCGGTACCTCCGTCAGAAGGGCTTCGATGTCCTGCACCCCATCGGCTGGGACTCCTTCGGCCTGCCTGCGGAGAACGCAGCCATCAAGCGCAACGCGCACCCCAGCGAGTGGACCTACGCCAACATCGATACCCAGGCTGCGTCGTTCAAGCGCTATGCCATCTCTGCCGATTGGTCCCGCCGGCTCCATACTTCGGACCCGGAGTACTACCGCTGGACTCAGTGGCTGTTCAAGCGCTTCTACGAGCGCGGCCTGGCCTACCGCAAGGACTCACCGGTCAACTGGTGCCCGAAGGACCTGACCGTCCTGGCGAACGAGCAAGTGGTCAACGGCGCTTGCGAACGCTGTGGAACCCCTGTCACCAAGAAGTCCCTGAACCAGTGGTATTTCAAGATCACCGATTACGCTGATCGCCTGCTGGACGACATGTC
This sequence comes from Arthrobacter sp. AZCC_0090, assembly GCF_014207375.1. Classification (GTDB taxonomy): domain Bacteria; phylum Actinomycetota; class Actinomycetes; order Actinomycetales; family Micrococcaceae; genus Arthrobacter. The sequence goes on from NZ_JACHEE010000001.1 coordinate 266,891, forward strand.
AGAACTGCAGGGGCACTGGCCCGAGCGCGTGCTCGCAATGCAACGCAACTGGATCGGCCGCTCCGAGGGCGCACACGTGCGGTTCGTCATCGAAGCCACCGATAGCCGCGCCGAGCGCGAAGTCACTGTCTTTACCACGCGCCCGGACACCCTGTACGGGGCGACGTTCTTCGTTGTCGCCGCGGACGCGCATCTGGCCCTGGACTTGGTCACGCCCGAACACCACGACTCCCTCATGGCCTACCGCGAAAAGGTCAAGGCCCTGTCGGACATCGAGCGCCAGTCCACGGAGCGCGAGAAGACCGGCGTGTTCACCGGCCGCTACGCGATCAACCCCCTCAACGGCGAAAAGCTGCCCGTCTGGGCCGCTGACTACGTGCTTGCCGACTACGGCACCGGCGCCATCATGGCAGTACCTGCCCACGACCAGCGCGACCTGGATTTCGCCCGGGCCTTTGGCCTGCCGGTGCGTCCGGTGCTGAACACCGGTGGGGAGGACCCTGCCGAAACCGGTGTTGCGACCGCCGGCGAAGGCACCCTGATGAACTCGGGCGAACTGGACGGATTGTCCAAGGCCGAGGCCATCCCTGCAGCCATCGACATCCTGGAGAAGCTGGGCACAGGGGAGAAGTTCGTGAACTTCCGCCTGCGCGACTGGCTCCTGAGCCGCCAGCGTTTCTGGGGAACCCCGATCCCCATCATCCACTGTGCCGAATGCGGCGAGGTGCCGGTGCCGGACGATCAGCTGCCCGTCAGGCTGCCTGAAAACCTGCGCGGAGAGGCGCTGTCGCCGCGAGGCACGTCCCCGCTTGCCGCGGCATTGGAGTGGGTCAACGTCGAGTGCCCGAACTGCGGACGGGCCGCCCAGCGCGACACAGACACGATGGACACCTTCGTTGACTCGTCCTGGTACTTCCTGCGCTTCGTTTCCCCGCACTACACCGAAGGACCGTTTGATCCAGCCAAGATCAACGACTGGATGCCGGTGGGCCAATACGTGGGGGGCGTGGAACACGCCATCCTGCACTTGCTCTACGCGCGCTTCTTCACAAAGGTCATCCACGACATGGGCCTGCTCGCCGCGGACGAACCCTTCAGCGCCCTGCTCAACCAGGGCCAGGTCCTCAACGGCGGCAAGGCCATGAGCAAGTCCCTCGGCAACGGCGTCGATCTTGGCGAGCAACTGGACAAGTTCGGCGTCGACGCCGTCCGCTTGACCATGGTCTTTGCCTCCCCGCCCGAAGACGACGTCGACTGGGCGGATGTCTCGCCGTCTGGCTCGGCGAAGTTCCTTGCCCGTGCCTGGCGCCTCGGCCAGGACGTCGCGAGCGAGCCCGGCGTCGATGTCTCCACCGGTGACCGCGCGCTGCGCACCGTGACCCACAGGACCATCGCTGACGCCGCAGAGCTGTTGGACAACAACAAGTTCAACGTCGTGGTGGCCAAGCTGATGGAACTCGTCAACGCGACCCGCAAGACCATCGATTCCGGGGCCGGTGGCGCAGATCCCGCCGTCCGCGAAGCCGCCGAGGCAGTAGCAATCATCCTGAGCCTCTTCGCGCCTTACACGGCGGAGGACTTGTGGAACCAGTTGGGCCACCCGGCCTCTGTAGCGAATGCTGGCTGGCCCTCCCATGATGCTTCGCTTCTTGTCCAGGACACTGTCACGGCTGTGGTGCAGGTCCAGGGGAAAGTCCGCGACCGCCTCGAGGTGTCCCCTGACATCAGTGAGGACGCACTTCGCGAACTCGCCCTGGCCAGTGAAAACGTGCAGCGCGCACTCGATGGCCGTGGCATCCGCACGGTGATCGTGCGCGCGCCTAAACTGGTCAACATCGTCCCGGCCTAGCCGGGTATCCGGCCGCCGGTGCTTGCCGGCGGCCGGCCAGCAGCCCAGGAGGCATCGTTGACGGACCGCGAACCACCCGCATGGTTGTGGCTCAAGGTACGTTTGGCCCGCCTACGCCAGTCCACAACGCCGGGTCGCGCCAGCGCTGAACCGTCGCCGGTCGCCGTGCGCACCGCCGTCGTCACTGACTCGGCAGCCGCCCTCCCGGCCGAATGGGTCAAGGCGTTCATTGCCGACGGGCGCCTCGCCGTCGTACCGATGCCTGTTATGGTGGGCGAAGAAATCTACGGCGAGGGTGAAGACGACATCACCCAGACACTCGCGGTGGCCTTGGCGGCCGGATCGCCAGTAAAGACATCCCGTCCTTCGCCCGGGCAGTTCGAACAGGCTTATCTCGCAGCGCGGGATCGCGGCTTCGACGCTGTGGTCTCCATCCACATTTCCGCAGGGCTGTCCGGCACTGCCGATGCCGCCCGGTTGGCTGCGCAGCGCGTTTCAATTCCCGTCGAGGTCCTGGACTCCCGCACCGTGGGAATGGCGCAAGGCATGGGTGTCCAAAGTGCGCTCGTCGCAGCAGCAGACGGCCGTTCTGCGACCGAAGTCCGTCGCTTCGCCGAGGAACGATTGAGTCGCACCAAGGTCTACTTTTATGTACCGAGCCTCGAGCAGCTCCGGCGCGGGGGACGAATCGGCGCTGCCGCGTCCTTGCTCGGGACAATGTTGTCCATCAAACCGATCCTTGCGGTCGACGGCGGCAAGATCGTGCCGCTCGAGAAGGTGCGCTCGGCGGCCAAGGCCGTCGCCCGGCTTGAAGAAATCGTTGCTGCGGATGTCAATTCCCGGCCGTCAGGACAATCCCGGCTCGCCGTGCACCATTTTGGAAACCTGGCTGAGGCCGAACTGCTCGCGTCGCGGCTCGGGGAGAACTGCCCGGGTTGCCCGCCAGCACAGATCAGTGCCCTGCCTGCCGTCTTGGCAGCTCACGCCGGTCTTGGCGTTTTGGCTGTGGTTGTTGGGGAAAGCAGTACTCCTGGATATGAGGGCCAGCGCCAGGTCATCGCTGACCTTTAGCGGGCTTGATGCCCACGGATGTCAACTGACCAGGACAGTGAACTTCCGGCGCTCGATTGCCTCCGATTCCCAGACCCGTTTGAGGTCAAACTGAATTTCGACTTCGCCTGTCCCATTGGCCATGAAATTGAAGGTATGTATGCCCCCGGAGCCTACTGCGGCCGGGACCCCGGCCGCAGTAGTTCCGGTAATGGCTGGCGTGAAGTGTTCCTCAACCAGTTCCAACGCGTGGGGAACATCCACGACGGACCATTGGTAGCCAGTGGACGGGTTCGCTGGAAGCTCGATGATAAAGAGTTCGCCGCTTTTTACCGTGATCACGTGTACTGGCACCGGCCCTCTCTGTCAGGCATACCACTTGTGGTACATCGCCGAGTCGGTCCCTTCCACGAAGCAGTCCAAGCGCCCGGACGCCCAGGAACTGACTCCGACGCCGGATGACAAGGTGCCGCCGAGGCTTTCTTCGCCGCTCCAGGCATTGTCCCACCATTTGTGCATCATGGTGAACGTGGAGCCGGGGTAGAAGATGTCGATCCGGTTCGGACCCCAGGAAACGGCTCCGGGATCCCCGCCAACGTAGCCGCCTAGGTTTTCCCACCCACTCCATCCTGCACCGGCCCACCACTGGTGGTAGAGCTGACTGTCGGTACCTTTGACGAACGTGTCCAGACGATTCGCCGCCCACGATGCCGCCGCGGGAGCTGAGTCGAGGACACCACCCAGGCTTTCCCAGCCTCCCCAGTTGCTACCGTCCCACCACAAGTGCCACATGGCGGAGTCCATCCCGCGAGCGAAGACGTCGATCCGATTTGGACCCCAGGAAACGGCTGCCGGATCAGAAGACAGCATCCCTCCAAGAGCCTCCCAGTTGCTCCAACCACCGTCAAACCACTTGTGGTAAAGCTGGTGATCGGTACCTACAACGAAGGTATCCAGCCTGCCGGAACCCCACGAACAGATGGCGGGGCCGCTCTGGCAGTCTCCGCCCAAGGACTCCCAGCCGTTCCACGCTGAGCCGTCCCACCATCGGTGGTACATGGCGGAATCGGTGCCGCGCGCTACGACGTCGATCCGATTCGCGGCCCAGGAAACGGCGGACGGCTTCGAGGTGATGATCCCGCCAAGACCTTCCCAGCCTTGCCAAGACGGGGTTGCGGGGACTTTGACGCCCTGCGCAGTGGCCCACGCGTAGACGTCAAAGTTGCATTGGCCATACCCGATCTTGAAGAAGCCGGCCATACCCCAGCCTGTTCCCCACGAGTTCTTCGCGATCCAACATTGCTCGGAATCGGAATACCCGATCACTTCAACGCAGTGTCCGCCTCGTAGGGCACCGCTCTGGCGGGAATAGACTCCGCTGGAGTAGTGGTAGAAATCATCGTAGACATCGAAGCAGGCCGCCATCGGGCCGTGATCATGCAAGTACTGCTTGCGGGCATTGAGGTCGGTAATGAGTCCATGGCTCGTGATCGAAACCTGCGTGCTCGCGCGGTTGGGAGTCGGCCGGACATACGGCTTCCATAAGGACGTAGCCGGATCGATAACCGGAGGGTTGTCGAACGCACTCATGTACCCCAAGACGCCTTCGCTGACTTCTCCCCGGGCCTGCAGCTGGGACATGCAGGAATCCGTGTCCCAGCCCCCACATGACGGGCCATGACTTGAATTGAAATGCGAATCGGCTTCGGAAAGGTCCAGCAATTGGCCCAGCTCGATCGAGGCCATGGATTCAACCACGGCGGTGCAACCGAACGAGACGCAGGATCCGCAGTATTTCTGGTCTTTAACGGCGGTCACGTGGTTTCCGTTGTTGCTTCGCCAGTCCAACTCCGAGGGTAGACCGGCAGGCGGCGAGGAAAAGTCACGCGGCACCCCAGCTTCCCTCAGGGCGATGTCGGCAGCGGTGAAAATGACGCCTAAGAGTGCTGTTTTGTCTTCGTCGGTAAGTTGAGACTGCGGCGTGTCGCGCGCGGTCCAGCTTGCATTGGATTGATTGAGTGCGGCGGTGAGTTCGGATGTTTCCAGCTTGGCCATTCTGATTCGCTCCTACGCGAATGCGGCCTCTCGCTACTTGGACAGGCCGCATGCCTGATGCCAATGGAGAGTGAGTGGGTGGGATCAAAATACCCAATGGGTAGCCGATCTCCCCGCGGCCGCCCAGCCCGCAACACTCAAATGCTAGGAGCGGGGGACATTTTAGTCAAGACGTTTTACTAAAAAGGAGACTAGCGATTCTCCTTGGTCTCGATCTGGATCAAATGGTCTGGCAAAGGCGGCTCGACGGCGACTCATCCTCCACAAGGACCCTTGATGGTGGCCTGTCCACATATCGCCGTTACTGCCCGCCGCTGGCCCATGGACGGTTCTAGGCTCGAGGTTATGCCACGCAGGAACGGAGCTTCTCGAGCTGACGATGCGGCACGCATGGCCCGGCGCCGGTTCGCTGCCAGCCTCGGTTCGTCCTCAACAGAGCCCGGCGCCCATGTCAGGCCCAGGAGCGGGACGGAGCCACTGCTGCCCCTGCACCCATCGGCTGCACGTGGCAACGATACTTCCCACTTGGCCGGCCCGGTCCTCGGCGCCTCCGGGCCCGGCACCGAAGGGGACGAGGCGCGGGTTTCCGTGCGTCTCCGCTGGCGAACGCCTTGGCGAGTAGCCATCCTGCTGGCCGTTCCTTGCCTTCTGTTGCTGTTGTGGTTCGCCTGGCAGGCGTGGACCGGCCAGCCAACGGTGGAACCCTTGGTCCGCAGTTCGTTTGCGGGTGCAACGCCACGCGTCGGCGGAAGCAATGCAGGGGAAAACTCGCCCGAATCGCGGGGCGGCCAGCTTACTGTCCATGTCGCCGGTGCCGTGAAGAATCCCGGGATCGTCACGTTGCCCGCCGGAGCGCGGGTGTTTGATGCTATCGCCGCTGCTGGGGGCGCAGAGCCGGCCGCCGAGCTGAACAGTCTCAACCTTGCCGCGGTAGTGCAGGACGCTGCCAAGATCCATGTTCCGCGGACAGGGGAGCCCGTTCCTGAGCCAGCGGCCGGAACCGCTGGCGGGACCGTGGGCGCTCCTGATAGCGGGAGCTCGGGAGCCGGAACCTCTGCGGGAGGAAAGCTTAACCTCAATACTGCGACGGCTGAGGAACTCGACGCCTTGCCGAAAGTAGGTCCCGTCCTCGCAAAACGCATCGTCGAGTGGCGGCAGCAGCACGGTCCGTTCGCGGCGGTGGAAGATCTCGATGCCGTTGATGGTGTCGGACCGAAGATGATGGAAACCCTGCTGCCTTTGGTGACGGTCTGACATGGTTGGTGATCCTGCATGAAGGGAAACGGGCAAGCAAATGCTCCGCGGTCCGCGCCGTCGGGGCATGTAGACGCCCAGGAGCCCGGTAGCCGCATCGATCTGCGGTTGGTCCCGTCTGCCTTGCTCGCGTGGGCTGTCTCCCTGTCTGCTCCGTTCTTGCCTACGACGTGGATAGTGGCCCTGTGCGCGGGCCTCTGCGTCGTCGCGGGGCTTCTGCTGCGAGGCAGGCGTCAACGGATCCCTCAGACTCGACAAACCCCTCAACGGCACGCAGGGCACGGACGCGCGGGCGCCTTGCGGAGCAGTATCCCGCGCGTGAGCCTTCGAACCATTCCCGCCACTTTGGCCGTCGCGTGTTTGTTCGGATCGGCCGTGGCCGCCCATGCCGCGATGGATGCCGGACCGCGCCAAGAAGGTCCGGTTGCCGAGGCTTCGGCGTCGCGCGCCTCGGTTGTCATCCACGCACTGGTTGTGGGAGATCCCCGAGAACTGAGCACCGACTCACGGGGATCGGGAAGATGGGCCGTGCCCGCCGAACTGATTGATATTGCCGCCGATGGGATGCTAATCCGCTCCCGCGCAAGAATTCTGCTGACCGGAGGCGAAGGCTGGGATCAGGTTGTACCGGGACAGGAGGTAAGAACTTCCGGAAAGCTAAAGCAGGCAAAAACAGGACAGGTGGAGGCTGGGGTCGTCGCGGCTGGCACCCCACCCATGCGGCCGGACGCACAACACAGGCCGGAAATGAAGGGCGAAATGCCGCAAGGTCCAGCGCAGTTGAAGAAGCAATTCGGTTCTGCCTCTGAATGGCTGCAGGGTGACGCCAGCGGTCTTTTGCCCGGAATGGTCACGGGCGACACCACCGGCTTGGACGAAGGCCTGGAGGCTGCGATGAAAACCACCGGTACCACCCACCTCACGGCCGTGAGCGGCGCAAACTGTAGCCTCATACTTGGCGGCCTGGTGCTTTTGGCCAGGAGCTTTCGGCTTGCCAGGGGAGTCGCGGCAATAGTGGCCCTTGTTGGTCTGGCGGCCTTTGTCATCATGGTCGGCCCAGATGCGAGCGTCCTGAGGGCGGCAGTGATGGGTGCCATCGGCCTCGCCGCGCTAAGTGGGGGGCGGCGGGGCCGGAGCCTGGGCTTTCTCTGCCTTGCCGTGACTGGCCTGCTCATTCTGGATCCTTCACTCGGAATGAGCGTCGGATTTCTCTTGTCTGTCCTCGCCACACTGGGAATTGTCCTGTTGGCACGGCCCATAGCAACTTGGGCCCCGCTTTGGATGCCTTCCTGGCTGGCTTCCGCCATTGCCGTTCCCTTGTCCGCGCAACTTCTGTGCAGCCCGGCGATTGTGGCCTTGCAACCGCAGTTCTCCAGCTACTCATTGCTCACCAATATCGCGGTTGCTCCGTTTGTCGCACCCGTGACGATCCTCGGGACCATTGCCGTGCCGCTCGTTCCGTTGATTCCCTGGCTTGCAGTCTTTCCTATGGCCATTTCCGGGGCGAGTGCGGGAATGGTGGCGGTCATCGCCCGGTTTTTCGCAGGACTTCCAGGGGCGGCCCTGCCCTGGCCGGAAGGACTCACGGGAATTGCCACCATGGTTCTGTGGTCCGTTGTGACAACCCTGTTGGCGTGGTTTGTCTTGCATCCAGCGTGGGCCAGCGACACCGTGTTGGACTTGCACGGCCGGGTGGTGTTCCTCATGGCCGCGGGGGAGTCTACTGTCCGTCGCCGATGGACAAAAGCCCCTTCCGACCGTTCGCTGCTGCCCGGCAGGCAGCCCGCGGGGTTGAGGATCACTGCCCCGAACGCTGAACGTGGGAGACTGGGAATCTGCAAAAACCCCTCTGGAAGGAAGCAACATTGGCTGCTGCCCCGGTCTCCAAGGCTAAAACCGCCGCGGCAAACACCGTCAGCTGGCGGGATGTCACGCCGTCCGCCGTAGTGCTCATTACCGGCCCTGAGGAGTACCTCGGAATCCGTGCGATGGATCGGGTCCGTTCCCAAGTGCGGGCCACCGCACCGGAGGTGGAAATCAGCAAACTCAACGCAGGAAGCTATGAGTCCGGTTCCCTAGCGATGACCGTCACGCCGTCACTGTTCGACGAGGCCAAGCTCATCGAGATCGAGGGCCTCGAGTCCATGAACGATGCCTTCCTTGCCGATGCTTTGAAATACGTAGCCCAACCGGAGAACGACGTCGTGTTAGTCCTGCGTCACGGCGGCGGGGTGCGCGGCAAGAAACTTCTGGACGCCATCAAGTCCTGCGGATGGCCGGTAGTAGATTGCCAGCCCTTGAAAAAGGATGCCGAGAAAACAGCATTCGTCATCTCGGAATTCAAGGCAGGCGGCCGGCGCATCGAGGCGGACGCAGTCCAGGCCCTCGTCAACGCAGTCGGTGCCAGCCTCTCGGAGCTCGCGGCAGCATGCAACCAGCTCATCGCGGATGCCACCACGGCTGTGGACGCAGCCACAGTGGAGCGCTACTACGGCGGCCGTGTGGAAGCCACTGCCTTCAAGGTGGCGGACGCCGCCATGGCCGGAAATGGACCGCAGGCCCTGTCCAGCCTCCGGCATGCCCTGGCCACTGGGGTTGACCCCGTCCCGCTGGTTGCCGCCCTTGCCGCGAAGCTCCGCACCCTTGCCAAAGTCGCGGGAGCCCAGGGCTCGTCCGCACAGATTGCCAAGCAGCTTGGCATGCAGCCCTGGCTGGTGGAACAGGCACAGCGGGACGTCCGGCGCTGGACTCCTGAGGGCCTGATCCGTTCCATCCAGGTCACAGCTGAAGCCGACGCCCAAGTCAAAGGACTCGCGCGGGATCCCGTGTACGCGGTGGAGCACGCTGTCACAGTCATTGCTGCCTCGGCCCGGGGCCGCTAGAGCCTGTTGCCGGGGTCTCCGAGTCGACTCGTGGGAGAGTTAAATACCTGAGGCCGGCACCCATTGGGCGCCGGCCTCACGTTCAGCTCAGTCGAACTGGAAAAACCTTAGAGTGCGTTGACCTTTTTGGAGATCGCCGACTTGCGGTTTGCAGCGTTGTTCTTGTGAATAACGCCCTTGCTGACAGCCTTGTCCAGCTTACGGCTGGCAGCAACAAGAGCCTTTGCAGCGGCATCCTTGTCCGTGGACTCAACGGCGGTGGCAACGGCGCGGATGGCCGTCTTCAGCTCAGACTTGACAGCGTTGTTACGCAGGCGAGCCTTCTCGTTGGTGAGGATGCGCTTCTTCTGGGACTTGATATTAGCCACGTGTGTGAACTCTCTTTTTAATGCGGAAATGGTCTAGAGGGTTTTCAGGTTGGCCATCGACTGAGCGGCGTGGGGATGCCTATGGCAGCCAACCATGAGTGGCCGTCGACCTGCACGGACACACAGCCATAAATATTATCAGACTCGGCGCTTTTCCGGGGATTTACCGTTTACGCCGAGTCGTGTTGCCCGTTGAGCCGATGCGCCACCATTTGGAAAGTGCGTTTGTCCAGGATGGCGCCCTCACGCCGAACGTCCGAGGGGTTGATGCGTACCACCCGGTCCACCTTGACCTCACTGGGCCGCCCCTGGGCGTCCCAGGCTCCTGTGCCGATGTCGACGTAGTCGTTTGAACGGCGGTCGTTGTCGTGGTCTTTGCTGGTGAGCATCAGCCCCAGCAGCCAACCGCCGTCGCGCCCTATCAAGAGGACCGGCCGGTCCTTGCCCCGCGAATGATCCTCTTCGTAGGGGACCCAGGACCACACAATCTCGCCGGGGTCTGGTTTGCCATCCGGGTTGGGGGAGTACCTCGGAGAGACGTTGCCCCTGAAGTCCCCCGGATAGGGCCGGGAAAGCTGCCCGACGCCGGTCCCTGCGTTCCGGGGGCGGCTTGCCTCCGTTGACGCTCGGGTTTTCGGTGGCCGGCGGGTTCCTGTGCCGGTGGGGGATCTGATGATCCGCCGAAGGTAGCCCAAGGAGCCTTTGAGGAGTCTGCCAAGCAGGTGCGTGTCCGATGCCATGGCACCACCGTACTTTCCATCGCCATCCTGCGCCTCCCACAAAGCATCGGCGCCTGATCACAGTGCACAAGCGGCGTCGTGTTCATGGGAGACTATAAGTTCAGATATGCGGCATCGGCCGGATTGGTCCAGACCAGTCCGGGGTTCGGCCGTGTGAGTGTCGACAGTAAGGACCCTGCGTGTCTCCCATGGCCCGCACCGCACCGGTGCCCGCCGCGACAGATCCGGCCATCATCCGGAACTTCTGCATCATTGCCCACATCGACCACGGTAAATCCACCTTGGCCGACCGCATGTTGCAGTACACCGGCGTCGTTAAGTCCCGCGACATGAAGGCCCAGTATCTGGACCGCATGGATATCGAACGCGAGCGTGGCATCACCATCAAGTCCCAGGCTGTCCGCATGCCTTGGGAACTTGAGGGCACCAGCTACGCCTTGAACATGATCGATACCCCTGGCCACGTTGACTTCACCTATGAGGTCTCCCGCTCGCTCGCGGCCTGTGAAGGCGCAATCCTGTTGGTGGATGCGGCACAGGGCATCGAGGCTCAGACCTTGGCCAACCTCTACCTGGCGATGGAAAACAACCTCACCATCATCCCGGTGCTCAACAAGATCGACCTTCCAGCGGCCCAGCCCGAAAAGTACGCAGCGGAACTCGCCAACCTGATCGGCGGCGACCCCGAGGACGTGCTGCGGGTGTCCGGCAAAACCGGCGCCGGCGTGGAAGCCCTGCTGGACAAGATCGTCCGCGATTTACCCGCGCCTGTCGGCGACCCCGACGCCCCGGCGCGCGCCATGATTTTCGACTCCGTCTATGACACGTACCGCGGCGTGGTCACCTACGTCCGCGTCGTGGACGGCATGCTGCACCCGCGCGAGCGGATCCAGATGATGTCCACCCGCGCCACCCACGAGCTCCTGGAAATCGGTGTCAGCTCGCCGGAGCCCACTCCCTCCAAGGGACTGGGCGTCGGCGAGGTCGGCTACCTGATCACCGGCGTGAAAGACGTCCGCCAGTCAAAGGTGGGGGATACTGTAACCAATCTGGCCAAGCCTGCCTCAGAATCCCTTGCCGGCTATGCAGACGCCAAGCCCATGGTCTTCTCCGGCCTGTATCCCTTGGACGGCACGGACTATCCGGTGCTTCGTGACGCGTTGGAGAAGCTGATGCTCAACGACGCCGCACTCGTCTATGAGCCGGAGACGTCGGCCGCTCTGGGATTCGGATTCCGCGTCGGCTTCCTCGGCCTGCTGCACCTGGAAATCACCCGTGAGCGCCTTGAGCGTGAGTACAACCTGGACCTCATCTCCACCGCTCCCAACGTGGAGTACGAGGTCACGCTGGAGGACAAGCGGGTCATCCACGTCACCAACCCCAGCGAATACCCCACCGGCAAGATCTCGGAGGTCCGCGAACCGATGGTGTCCGCCACCATCCTGGCTCCCAACGAGTTTGTCGGCGCCATCATGGAACTGTGCCAGAGCCGCCGTGGAGTCATGGGCGGCATGGACTACCTCTCCGAGGACCGGGTGGAAATCCGTTACCGGCTGCCGCTGGCCGAGATCGTCTTCGACTTCTTCGACATCCTCAAGTCCAAGACCCGTGGCTACGGTTCGCTGGACTGGAAGGCCGACGGCGAGCAAGTTGCCGACCTGGTCAAGGTGGACATCATGCTCCAAGGCGAGCAGGTTGACGCCTTCAGCGCCATCACCCACAGGGACAAGGCCTACGCCTACGGCGTCATGATGACAGGCAAGCTGCGGGAGCTCATTCCCCGACAGCAGTTCGAGGTGCCCATCCAGGCGGCCATCGGCTCGCGCATCATTGCCCGCGAAAGCATCCGTGCCATCCGCAAGGACGTGCTTGCCAAGTGCTATGGCGGTGACATCACCCGTAAGCGCAAACTTCTGGAAAAGCAGAAGGAAGGCAAGAAGCGCATGAAGATGGTGGGCCGCGTGGAAGTTCCGCAGGAAGCGTTCATCGCAGCCCTGACCACTGACGAATCCAAGGACAAGGCCAAGAAGTAATGGGGCTCTTTGCCCAACACACGTCCGGACTGGCACGTAGGGCACGGGCACACGGGGGATCCTGTGCCTAGTGTCCTTCCCCTCGGAGACCCGGCGCCTGCGGACGGCCTCTTGCCGCCGCAGGTGCTTGACGGTGTAGAGTCACGCAAGTTCGGACTCTACGTCCACATACCCTTCTGCGCCGTGCGCTGCGGATACTGCGATTTCAACACCTACACCGCCACAGAGCTTGGAGGCGGCGCATCCCAGGATGCCTACGCATCTACGGCGATTTCGGAAGTGGAGTTCGCCGTCCGGGCCATGGGAGCCTCCGGGCTGCCGCATCGGCCCCTGAGCACGGTATTCTTCGGCGGCGGCACACCAACGCTGCTGCCTGCCGAAGATCTGGCACGCATCCTGACGTCCGCCGTCGGGCACTGGGGCATCGAAGCCGGGGCCGAAGTCACCACTGAAGCCAACCCAGACTCGGTGACCCCCGAGTCGCTCCTGCTGCTGGCTGATGCCGGCTTCACGCGGGTTTCCTTCGGCATGCAGTCGGCGGTCCCGCACGTCCTCAAGGTTCTGGACCGTACCCACACGCCCAGCCGGGTTCCGTTGGTGGTCCAATGGGCACGCGACGCCGGACTTGCGGTAAGCCTCGACCTCATCTACGGCACTCCCGGTGAGTCGATGGCGGATTGGCAGACTTCCCTTGAAACAGCCCTGTCCTACGAACCGGACCACATCAGCGCCTACGCACTGATCGTGGAAGAAGGCACTAAGCTGGCCGCCCAGATAAGGCGCGGTGAAGTTCCGGGAATCGACGACGACGACCACGCTGCCAAATACGAACTCGCCGATCAACTGATCAGCGCAGCCGGGCTGAACTGGTACGAGGTCAGCAACTGGTCCCGCACACCCGAGCAGGCCTGCAAACACAACCTTGCCTACTGGCGGGGAGATGACTGGTGGGGCATCGGACCCGGAGCGCATTCCCATATGGGCGGAGTCCGCTGGTGGAACGTCAAACACCCCACCGCATATGCAAACAGGCTCGGTGAAGGGGTCTCTCCTGCCGCTGGGCGCGAAACCCTCGATGCCGGAACGCGGGAAGTGGAACGCATCATGCTGGAGGCACGCCTCGGCACCGGGCTCCAGGTCGATGCCCTCGACAAGGTCGGCCGCCATGCCGTGGCGGGCCTCATCGCCGACGGCCTGGTGGAGCCTGCGGCAGCCTTCCAAGGACGGCTGGTACTGACGCTCAAGGGGCGGCTACTGGCTGATGCCGTGGTCCGCCGCATCCTCCCGGAGTAGCGAACTGACGAGGGCGGCTGCCCTGCGCGCCATCGCTATTTGATCCAGCGCAGGTTGAAACGGTAGCGGTGCGGCTGTCCGTGGTTGACGCGAATGCCGGCAGACACCGAGAAGCAGGTCACAGCGACCCAGATGGCCGTGGCCACGACCGCGAACAGGTTTCCAACCACCGGGAGCAGGACCAGGATGTTCGCGAGCACTGCGGCAATCGTTGGCGGCAAAGTGAAGTTCAGCGCCTCTTTCGATTCCTGTGCCGTGAACGGGCCACGGTCGCGGAAGATCAGGTAGATCAGGAGCGAAGGCACGCAGCCAAGGATTCCGCCAAAGTGCGCAAGGGTGGCCCACTGCCGGTCTTCGGAGGCCGTCAAGGGCAGCGCATTGGCAGGAACGCCGTGGTACTGGGACTGGCCCGAAGCGCCGTCCCGTTCGTCAGGAGCGTTGTCTGCCACAGTTTCTTCCTTCGAGTATCTATCGGTGCAGTGTTGCTGTCCCAGAATACTTGCTCGGCACGCGATCAGCGGACCAACTCCCAGACCCTAGGCCGGGGAAACCGCGCTGGAGCCGCCGTGAAAGCGAAGTGAATCTGCAAAGCGCCGTCACGGCACGGTCAGGAAATCGATCACTTCCTCCACCCGACCCAGCAGGGAGGCTTCCAGGTCCGCGTAGCTGTGGACGGCGCCGAGAAGCTTCTGCCAGCCAAGCCCGACGTCCTCGGCCGTAGTGTGTGGCCAGCCGAACGACTTCAGGATGCCGGTCTTCCAATCGGTGCCTCGGGCTATGGTGGGCCACTGCTGGATCCCCAGGACCTTGGGACGGATGGCCTGCCAGACGTCCACATAGGGATGGCCCACGATCAGGACGTTTCCTGGCGCGCCGGGCAGCGTCATGGCGTCGGCAGCGATCCGCGACTCTTTCGAATCCGGCACCAGGTGATCCACGAGGATCCCGAGCCTGCGGCCCGGGCCGGGAGAGAACTCGGCAATCGCCGCCTTGAGGTCGTCCACGCCATGCAAGGGTTCGACGACGATTCCCTCCACCCGGAGGTCATCTCCCCAGACCTTCTCCACCAGTTCTGCGTCGTGTTTGCCTTCCACCCAGATCCGGCTTGCCTTGGCGACTTGGGCACGCTGGCCGGCTACCCGGACGGATCCGGATGCTGTGCGGCTTGCATGCCCGGCAGCCACGACGGCGGACGCGCGTGGCGCGGGCGGCAGAAGTTTCACTGGCTGTCCGTCGAGCAGGAATCCAAAGCCGAGCCGGAATGACTTGTTCTTTCCCCGGCGATCCTCCAGCACCACGATGTGCATGCCGCCGGACTTTTCGACCCTGGTCACGGCCCCGACCCAACCGGACTGCACGTCTTCGAGAACCATCCCGCGTTCAACGGGCACCTCCGGCAGCTGCCGCTTGGCAGGCGAGGAGAGATCTTGCGGGCCCCAATTGTCGTAAGACACGGTCTTCACACCACTTTGCGCTAGGGGATCAATGACGGCCCTGGACATTCCGCGGGACCGCGCGGGAATCATGTTCGCCGCGAGCGGTACCAATGCTAACAACGTGGTGGCTCATACTAGACTTGTTAGCACTTGGGCATGTTGAGTGCTAACTATTGAATATCAGGTCGCTGAGTAGAAACTGTTCAGCACTGGCGGTTGAATGGAGGTGGGCAGTGAGCGAACCACGCAAGCTTGAAGTGTTGCGCGCCATCGTGGAGGACTACGTTCACTCCCGCGAGCCCGTCGGATCCAAAGCCTTGGTCGAACGGCACCATTTGGGAGTGTCGAGCGCCACCATCCGCAACGACATGGCCCTTTTGGAAGAAGAAGGACTCATCGCCGCACCGCACACCAGTGCCGGCCGCATCCCCACGGACAAAGGCTACCGCCTCTTCGTCGACCGTATCTCCCAGGTCAAACCGCTTTCGGCCGCCGAACGTCGGGCCATCCACTCGCTGCTTGAGGGACCCGACGACGTCGAGGACATCCTTGAGCGCACCGTTCGGCTCCTGTCCCAACTGACCAACCAGGTCGCCGTCGTGCAGTACCCGCACCTAAGCCGCGCCCGGGTTCGGCACATTGAGTTCGTGCTTCTGGCTCCGCGCCAGGTGCTGGTGGTACTTATCGCGGATACCGGCAAAGTGGAACAGGGCGTGGTGCACGCAGGGGCGGATGCCACTGACGATGACCTCATGGCCCTACGCGGACGTTTCCTTGGAAGCATCGCCGGCTCGCAGCTTGACCTCATGCCGCAGGTCCTGCCGTCGGTAGTTGCCCTGTGCCCGCCAACACTTCGGGGCCTTGCAGGCGTCCTTGCCCATGGTCTGGAAAGGCTGGCCGACAGGGGCCGGGACGAACGCATGGTCATGGCAGGCACGGCTAACCTGGCCCGCTCCAACGTGGATTTCCCGCTGAGCATCGGACCGGTTCTCGAAGCTCTTGAGGAACAGGTGGTCATGCTGCGCCTGCTCTCGGACATGGCGGAGGACCCCCGTGGAGTCACCGTGAGCATCGGCCGTGAGAACCCCTACGACGGTCTCTCCGAAGCATCGGTGGTGGCCACCGGCTACGGTCCAGGCAGTAGCGCTAAGATCGGCATTCTTGGACCTACCCGGATGGACTATCCCAACACCATGGCGGCCGTCCGCGCCGTCGCACGCTACCTTTCCCGTATTCTGGGCGGCTGACGGCCCCGGCCGGAACCCGTCTCGCAAGAAACGCAGTTACAACAAGGAAGAGATACCGACTTTGAGCAGCCACTATGACGTTCTGGGCGTCTCACCGGAAGCAACCGGCGAGGAGATCAAGAAGGCCTACCGCAAGCTCGCCCGCAAGCTGCATCCCGACGTGAACCCGGGGGAAGGCGCCGCCGAGGAATTCAAAGCCGTGACCCACGCCTACGAGGTCCTCTCCGATCCCCAGAAGCGCCGCGTGTATGACGCCACGGGTAACGAGAACGGTACCGACAACGGCTTCGGTGGAGGCTATGCGGGCCAGGGATTCGCGTTCCAAGACATCTTCGACACTTTCTTCGGCGGAGGTGGTGGCGGCATGCAAGGACCGGCATCACGTATGCGCCGTGGCCAAGACGCCCTGATCAGCGTCCGCATCGATTTGCGTGAGGCCGTCTTCGGAGTCAACAAGAAGCTTGAAGTGGATACTGCGGTGGTCTGTCCCACGTGCGAAGGCTCATGTTGCCGCGCCGGCACCCACCCGGAGCGCTGCGACATCTGCGGCGGTTCGGGTCAGGTCCAGCGTGCAGTCCGCTCCATCCTGGGCCAGGTCATGACGTCCGCACCGTGTGGTTCCTGTGAAGGTTTCGGATCGATCATCAAGGATCCGTGCAACGAGTGCAGCGGCCAGGGCCGCATCCGCAGCCGCCGTTCGCTGACCGTCAAAGTGCCTGGTGGTGTGGCGACCGGAACGCGCATCCAGTTGTCGTCGCAAGGCGAAGCGGGTCCTGCCGGCGGTCCTTCCGGTGATCTCTACGTGGAGATTCGGGTCAACACTGATTCCACCTACATTCGTGAGGGCGACGACCTGCACGCAACCTTGAGCGTTCCCATGACGGCCGCGGCCCTGGGTACCGAGCTTCAGCTCGATACTTTCGACGGCGCCCAGGAGATCGACGTCAAGGCCGGGACCCAGTCCGGCGAGGTCATCACCTTGCGCGGACTGGGCGTCACTCATCTCCGCGGTTATGGCCGAGGAGACCTCAAGGTGCACCTGCACGTTGAGACGCCCGGCAAGCTCGACGCCGCGCAGGAAGAGTTGCTGCGCCAACTGGCCAAATTGCGCGGCGAGCAGTTCACCGAGGGCAAGCTCGTAGCCAGCGGCGGTATGTTTGCGAAGCTGCGGGACAAGCTCGGTAACCTGTAGCGGTGAGCAACCCCGTATTTTTCACGGCCGCCGGAACGCTTGACGGGCTCGGGCCGGGCGACATCTTCGTGCTCGATGGCGCTGAGGCAAGGCACGCTATCACTGTCAAGCGTTTAGAAGTCGGTGAGGCGGTCGACATAGCCGACGGCGCCGGAAAGCGGCTTACCGGAACAGTGGCCGCGTCCAGCCAGGGAAACCTTGAAGTTGTTGCCTCCGATGTCTTGGAGGAGCGCCAGCCGATGGTTCGTCTCGTTTTGGTCCAGGCCCTGGCCAAGGGCGACCGCGATGAGCTCGCCGTCGAGACGGCTACGGAACTCGGAATCGACGCGGTGGTCCCATGGCAGGCGGAACGTTCCATTGTCCGTTGGAAGGGGGAGCGGGCCGCCAAAGCCCATGCGAAGTGGCAATCGGTGGCCACCGCAGCCGCCAAACAGGCGCGGCGCGCGTGGATTCCCGAGGTGCGTGCCGCCGTCGACGGCTCCGGTTTGGCGGCGGCCGTTGCCGCTGCTGATCTGGCGATCATCCTGCACGAGGACGCAAAACGCCCGCTGCGGGAGGTCCTGGAGTGGTGGCAGGATCAGCTTTCCGACGGGGATTCCGGAGCTACGCGCGAGGTCCTGCTCATCGTGGGGCCGGAGGGCGGCATTTCGCCGCGCGAAGTGACCAAGCTGAGCGACGCCGGTGCTGTCACCGCTCTCTTGGGGCACCACGTCCTTCGCTCATCGACGGCGGGCCCGGCCGCCGTCGTACTGGCCAGTGACATATTGGGCCGCTGGTAGGAAAGCTGCTGGCGCGGCGCAATTGCCCGCGTCGCCGAGCCCGTCGCGTAACACGAGGCGCACGTACCCGGTCAGCGGACGTTGAAGGAACGGGTATCCGTGGAGAGGTCGTTGTCGTTGGGACCCACTATGGAAACGCGCAATTCGTAGCGTCCCGCTCCGAGGCCCACAGTAAAGGTGAAAGCACCGCCTTGTCCCGGCACGGTCAACGCGGTGGTCTGACCCGACAGGTACGATGTCTTCTCGCCGCTTGAGTTCTCGCGGAGGATCTGCCAATGCAGTTTCTTCGAGGGGTCCGTGCTGCGCCCATTGAACTTGACTGGACCGGCAGGCAGAGTCAGATCCTCCTGCGGGTCAATGATCCAGACAGGTGCCACCATAGTCGCGTCCCGGACCATCGGATCACCCAGCTTGACCTGACCGAACGCCATGTAGTCCGTGTGCCCGTCTACCAGGATGGTCACCTTGATCAGCTGTCCGGAGTCGATCAAGCCTGAACTCGCCGCAGCGGCAGTGGCGGTGTAAACGAGTTGCTGGACCGCTCGCTGCGCCATTCCGGCGTCGAGGTTGGAATTGAACGCGTCGCGGGAGATGTCGACCGTGACCACGTTCTTTCCGGAAATCGAGGTCGCAAGGTTGCTCGGATTTTGCCATGGCGTGAAGAAATCGTGATCCAACGGCTTCTGGGACATCATGATTCGCAGCGCGGTGGTGATGGGGTTCTCGTTACCTGGGTTGTCACGGAATTCGCGGTACAGGAAGATATCCGTGTCGCTTCGTCCGATCCAGTACACCGGAATCTTGTTTGACGCCTGAGTTGTCTCAAGCGGCGCATTGGTAGCGGGTGCCGCCTGCAGGGCGGCGGTCGGGTTGGGGAGCGGCGTCGTCGATGCCTGTTCCGAACGGTCGGCAACACAACCCGAAAGAAACAAGGCAGCCGTCAGCGCGGTCACAAGCATGGCGGAACGTCTCCGCATGCGTGTGTCCTGTGGAATGCCGGCTGGCCTGGTAATAGTTGGAATCCTGCTCGTGTTCGGCCCGCTGTCAGGCGGGGAGTCATGCGCCCGCGGACCGGACGCAGGGCATTTTTGCCCATAAATCAGCTTGTCATAGTCCCTGCCGCGCTGACTGGCGTTTCGATACCCGGGCGGGCAACTGCAATGCTATTGATACGAGGTCGATGCGGAGTTGATACAAAAGACGTTGGAATTGGCGGCCTGCGGCCCTGCCGCGGGATTGTCTGGAACCATGCCGGACAATGGCTAGCGTAGGATTGAAAGCAATCCGAGGCCCGCGATCCTGCGCCCATCCAGCGAACGGACATCGGAGTAAATCGATGGACATCACCAAGCCGGAGGAGCACAGGCCACAAGGCCAGCACTATGACAGAATCATTGAACGGGCGGCCCAGGGCCGGCAGTGTTGACACAGGTCCGGCCGAGTTTCCGCACTCAGTCCCAGGCGCCCGCACGGAAGTTGTTGTCTTCGACAACTCTGATCAGATGGTTCAGACCCTTGGCAGCCATGACGAGGCACTGCGCTACATCGAAGCCCAGTTCCCCGGCGTCGACTTTCATGTGCGTGGCAACGAACTTTCCTTCAGCGGTCCGTCCGGCGATGTTCCCCGGATCATGCGACTCCTGGAAGAAGTCCGCGGCTTGGTCGGCAAGGGGACCGTTATCACCCCGGACGTGCTCCAGCAGCTCGTTTCCTTGTTGCGCAGCCAGTCCCTTCAGAATCCCGTGGAAGTGCTGACCCACAACATTCTTTCCAGTCGCGGACGCACCATTCGCCCCAAAACGCTGAACCAGAAGAGCTACGTTGACGCCATAGACGACAACACGGTGATCTTCGGGATCGGCCCGGCGGGCACCGGTAAGACGTACCTGGCAATGGCCAAGGCAGTGCAGGCACTCCAGCTCAAGGAAGTCAGCCGCATCATCCTCACCCGGCCCGCCGTCGAGGCGGGGGAGCGCCTCGGCTTTTTGCCGGGAACGCTGAGCGACAAGATCGATCCATATTTGCGTCCTTTGTACGACGCCTTGCACGACATGATGGACCCCGAGTCGATCCCGCGCCTCATGGCTGCCGGAACAATTGAGGTGGCGCCGCTTGCCTACATGCGCGGCCGCACGCTCAACGATGCATTCATCATCCTCGATGAGGCCCAGAACACCACTGCGGAACAGATGAAGATGTTCCTCACGCGGCTTGGTTTTGGTTCCAAGATGGTCGTCACGGGGGACATCACCCAGGTGGACTTGCCCTTCGGCGCCACGTCGGGCCTGCGTATCGTCCAGGAAATCCTCACTGGGATCGACGGCGTGAACTTTACGATGTTGGACGCTTCCGACGTCGTCAGGCACCGGCTGGTCGCGGATATTGTGTCCGCTTACAGCATTTGGGACGAAAAGCACCGGGTGCGTGCACAGCACGCGGCCGCGCACGACAAGCGGGGAGAACGCAGATGAGCATCGAGGTCAACAACGAGTCCGGAGTCCAGGTGGACGAGGCACAATTGGTGACGCTTTCGCGTTTCGTCTTTGAACGGCTCTACATCCACCCCCAGGCTGAACTTTCCATCCTCCTGGTGGACGAACCTGCCATGGAAAAGCTCCACATCGAGCTCATGGACGAGCCGGGGGCAACCGATGTCCTCTCGGTTCCCATGGATGAGCTGACGCCGGGAACACCGGGTAAGCCGACGCCGCAGGGCATGCTGGGCGACATTGCCATCTGCCCGCAAGTGGCCGAGGCCCAAGCGCGCAACGCCGGTCATTCAACCCAGGATGAAATGCTCCTGCTGTGTACGCACGGAATCCTCCACCTCCTCGGTTTCGATCACGCTGAGCCGGAAGAGAAGGCGGAAATGTTCGGCCTCCAGCGTGAGCTGCTGTCCGCGTTCCTCGGCAAGGACGCCCCCATGGAGACCATGCAGTGACCTCACTCATCCTGGTCGGCATGGCGTTGGTGTTCCTCAGCTTCGTCGCCTTGCTGACTGCGGCGGAGGCTGCCTTTACCTTCCTGCCGCGGCATGGGGCAGAACAAGCCATCGTCAAGAGCCGAGGGAATTCGCTTCGTAGTATCCTCGCCCAACCTATCGCCCACATACGCGCTCTGCGCTTCTGGCGGGTCTGGTTCGAGATGGCGGCAGCAGTGGCTGTCGCTGTGGTCATGCACAGTCTCCTCGACAACGTTTGGCTTGCCGGACTGGCAGCGACGGGCATCATGGCCGTCATCGGTTTCGTGTTGGTGGGCGTCTCGCCTCGTCAACTTGGGCGCGCCCACTCAGGCGGCGTGGTCCGCTTCTCAGCCCCGCTCATCAGGTTCCTGTGCTGGGTCCTGGGGCCCATTCCGGGCTGGCTCGTAGCGATCGGAAGCACGGTAGCCCCTGGTGCTCCGAGCGGCGATGAAGCGTTCTTCAGCGAGGAAGAATTCCGTGAGCTCGTCGACAGGGCAACGGAATCGGACATGATTGAGGACAGCGAGGCCGAACTCATTCAGTCGGTCTTCGACTTCGGCGACACCTTGGTCCGCTCGGTGATGGTCCCTCGAACCGACATTGTGAGCATCGAGTCGGGATCCAGCCTGGAGCAGGCCATGGCCCTTTTCCTGCGCTCCGGCTATTCAAGGATCCCCGTTATCGGTGAGAACGCAGATCAGATCCGCGGCATTCTCTACCTGAAGGACGTCGCCGCCGCAATGCACCGTCCGGAACAACCTTCCGTACGCCCCGATGTGGACGCGATAGCCCGGGAGGCCCGTTTCGTTCCGGAATCGAAGCCTGTCAGCGACCTCCTCAGCGAGCTTCAGCAAGAATCCACGCACGTGGCTGTGGTCATTGACGAATACGGTGGCACGGCGGGACTGGTGACGCTGGAGGACCTCATTGAGGAAATCGTGGGCGAGATCGTGGACGAGTACGACTCCACTGATGCGGAGGTCACCGACCTGGGTGATGGTACCTTCCGTGTCAGTTCACGGATGAGCATCGACGACCTCGGCGAGCTTTTCGACATTGACCTCGACGACGACGAGGTGGACACCGTGGGCGGGCTCCTGGCCAAGACCTTGGGCAAAGTGCCTATTGTAGGCAGCGCAGTAGCGGTGGACGGGATCTCCCTCAAAGCCGATAGGCTGGAAGGCCGGCGAAACCGGGTCAGCCATGTCATTGCGGCAGCCATTCCAAAAGAAGACACTGACCTTGAAGACCTTCTCGACGAGGCCGACACAACGCAACAGGGAGTTCCACGTGAGCAAGCACAATAAGAAGTTCGACGCCGATCAGGACTTCGGCGGCTTCCACGCGGGTTTCTCGGTTCTTGTGGGCCGTCCGAATGCCGGCAAGTCGACCCTCACGAACGCTTTGGTTGGTCAAAAAGTGGCCATCACCTCGGCAAAGCCGCAGACCACACGGCACACGATCCGCGGCATTGTCCATCGTGAAGACGCCCAGCTCGTCCTCGTGGACACACCGGGTTTACACCGCCCGCGCACCCTGCTTGGCAAGCGGCTCAACGATCTCGTGGCGGACACCCTTTCCGAAGTGGATGCCATTGGTTTTTGTTTGCCGGCCAACGAGAAAATCGGCCCGGGCGACAAATACATCGCTGCGCAGTTAGCTGCCGTCGGACGCAAGCCCGTCATCGCGATTGTCACCAAGACCGACCTCGTGGACCGTCAGGCCCTGACCGAACAGCTCCTTGCAGTCGCGGCACTGGGCCGCGAGGTGCTCGGCGAGCAAGGCTGGGCGGACATCGTTCCCGTCTCCGCAACCGACGGCTTTCAGGTCAATACCGTTGCCGACGTCCTCATTGGCCACATGCCCTCTTCGCCGCCTCTCTACCCGGACGGTGAACTCACGGATGAACCTGAGGCTGTCATGGTTGCCGAACTCATTCGCGAAGCCGCATTGGAAGGTGTCCGGGACGAGCTTCCACACTCCCTGGCTGTGGTCGTGGAGGAAATCCTGCCCCGCGAAGGCCGGTCCGAAGACAATCCACTCCTTGATGTGCGGGTCAATCTCTACGTTGAGCGCCCGTCCCAAAAAGCCATCATCATCGGTAAGGCCGGAAGCCGCTTGCGGGAGGTTGGAACCAACGCCCGTAAGGGGATCGAAGCCCTTCTGGGAACCAAGATCTACCTCGACCTGCACGTCAAGGTGGCCAAGGATTGGCAGCGCGATCCGAAGCAACTCGTAAAGCTGGGATTCTAGCCGCTGGGGATTTCCCAGTTTGGGCCCGTAAAATGGCCCGAATCCCATTTTTCGAGGAAAGGTTTAGCGCATAGTGCGACGTCGCGATGCACGCGTACAGGAGCCCGGCACCCTTGGTGCGCACGGCGCTGCACGCCACGGGGAAGCCCGCAGCACCCCCCGCCACATGAATGCTCCCAAGGGACTCCCGCTCTGGCTCAAGATCACCTCAGTGTCGGTGTCTGTGCTGCTCGTTGCGGGCATCGCGTTCGCCGCTTATTGGGTCATCCGGTTGCAGTCGAACATTAGCAAGGCACCTTTGACGGCAGGAGCCACGAGAACCGAGGCCGCGGCCAACGATGCCACGGACCGCTTGCAGATCCTCATTCTTGGTTCCGACACCCGGGACGGGAAAAACTCGCAATATGGTTCCGCTCAGGACTCCGCAGGCTACGGCCAGTCAGATGTGATGATGCTTCTGGACATTTCTGCGGACAACAAGAGGGTGAGCCTCACCAGCTTTCCCCGTGATCTCTTGGTAAATGTCCCGAAGTGCACTGACCCCAAAACCAACACCGTTTACGAGGCCCACAACAACGTCATGATCAACTCAGCCATGGCTGAGGCCGGCATCGGTTGCGCGGTGGACACCGTGAACAAGCTCACCGGGTTGGAGATTGACCATTTCATGATGGCTGACTTCAATGCCGTCAAGGAACTGTCCAAGGCTGTGGGCGGAGTCGACGTATGCGTGAGCGATGCTGTCTTCGACCCCGATTCCGGGCTTCGGCTCCCCAAGGGGACCTCGAAAGTCGAAGGCGAGCAGGCCTTGGCCTTCTTGCGGACCCGCCACGGTTTTGGTGATGGAAGCGACCTCGGGCGCATCCAGGCACAGCAGGGGTTCCTTTCCTCGCTGACCCGCAAAGTCAAGGCTGATGGCACGCTCAGCAATCCGCAGAGCCTGCTTTCGATCGCCGACGTCGTCACGAAGAACCTCACCGTGGATGACGGCTTGGCCTCCGTCCAGTCGCTCCTGACGATCGGGACCCGACTCAAAGACATTGACTTGTCCAAGGTGGCCTTCGTTTCGGTCCCCACCCAGCCCGCCGCCGTCGACATCAACCGGCTCGAACTGGTCCAACCGCAGGCCACGCAGTTGTTTTCTGCCATGCGAGCGAACCTGGACCTGACCAACCCGGGCGCGACGGCAGCTCCGTCTCCGAGCGCTTCGCCTGCTCCGACGACGGCACCCTCGTCCGGGGCTGCAGCGCCGGCTCCCAGTTCTCCTGCCGCCCCCGCCTACAACAAGGCGCTCCAAGCAGTGACTGTAGCCGACGGTTCGGGCGTCGCGTCGCGAGGCCAGGAACTCACTGCCGCGCTCATTGGCGGCGGTTTCACCAAAGCCGGCCATTTCTTGGCCGCGTCTGCATCCAAGACGGTCGTCTACTACGGGACCGGATATGCCGACGTTGCGCCGGACGTTGCCAACCTGCTGGGCATTCCCGCAGCACAAATCGAGCCGTCTCCGGGCATCGTCGGAGTCCAGGTATACGTGGGCACCGACTTCACGACGGGAACAAAATTTGGAATGGTTTCCGTTCCGGCCGACGTCGTCAAGCAGACCGCAGGCGACGTAAAGTGCCAGACCGTCAATCCCTACCTCATCACCCAGTAGCCAAGCACGAAAGCGAAGGGAGCGGGGACCACAGCCTGTGGTTCCCGCTCCCTTCGTTTGTGTCGCTAGTTACCAAATACTGACGCGGTCCTCCGGTGACAACCACATCCCGTCCCCGGCTTCGACGGCGAACGCCTCGTGGAATGAGTCCAGGTTTTTGGCGATGGCGTTCGTGCGGAACTCGTTGGGGGAGTGCGGGTCCGTAGCGACGCGCCGGATGGCTTCCTCGGGCCGGATGACTTGGCGCCAGCCCGCAGCCCAAGACATGAAGAAGCGCTGCTGGCCGCTGAGGCCCTCCAAGACGGGTGGTTCCGCACCGTCAAGGCTCAGAAGGTATGCCTTGTATGCGATGGTCAGGCCTCCCAGGTCGCCGATGTTTTCGCCCAGCGTGAGCTTCCCGTTGACCTTATGCTCGGGAGCCGCATACGGCGCAAGGGCGTCGAATTGGGCCACGAGCTTGGCCGCCAGTCTTTCGAAGGCCGTGCGGTCTTCCTCGCTCCACCAGTTCCGCAGCGCGCCGGTCCCATCAAACTTGGAGCCCTGATCGTCGAAACCATGGCCGATCTCATGTCCGATGATGGCACCGATTCCGCCGTAGTTGACGGCGTCGTCAGCCTCCGCCGTGAAGAAGGGCGGCTGCAGGATGGCAGCGGGGAAAACAATCTCGTTCAGCATCGGGTGGTAGTAGGCGTTGACAGTCTGCGGGGTCATGAGCCACTTGTTCAAATCAACCGGCTTACCGATCTCATCAAGATGGCGGTCGACGTCGGCGTCATGCGCCCGCTCGACGTTCCCCAGCAGATCAGTCGGGTCAATGTCGACCGCGGAGTAGTCGATCCACTTATCCGGGAACCCAATCTTGGGCCGGAAGGCCTCGAGCTTCTTCAGGGCTTCCACCTTGGTGTCTTCGCCCATCCAATCGAGGTCAGTGATGCTCTGGCGGTACGCCCCGATCAGTTTGGCAACCAGCGTCTGCATCCTCGCCTTGTAACCCTCGGGGAAGTGGCGCTCCACATAGATCTGTCCTACCGCCTCTCCGAGGCCGGCTTCGACGACGGCGACTCCACGCTTCCAGCGGTCCTTGTTCTGCGGAGTGCCGCTGAGGGTGGTGCCATAGAAATCGAAGTTTGCATCAACGAAGGCTGACGACAGATAGGGGGCGGCAGCATTGAGCACCCGCAAAGCCAACCATTCCTGCCAGGTGGCAAGAGGCTCGGACTCGACAAGGGCGGCCGCACCGGTGAAGAAATCGGGCGTGCTCACCACCAGCTCGGTGAATTTGTCGCCCTCAATCCGTGCGGCGTCGAACCATGCGTCCAAGAGGGGGAACAGTTCCCGCCCTTCATCCGCAGTCTTGAGGTTGTAGGTCTTCTGAGGGTCCCGGAGGGTCACGTTGTCCCAGTGGTGCGAGGCCAGGGCCTTCTCGAAGGCGACGATGCGCGCCGCCGCTGCGTCGGCGTCGGGAATGCCTGCCAGGCGGAAGAGTTTGGCGACGTACTTGCCATAAGCACTGACGATCGGCTCGAACTTCTCGTCCCGGTAGTAGGATTCGTCGGGAAGCCCCAGGCCGCCCTGGCCGATGTACAACACGATCCGGTCCGGGTTCCCGGCGTCGGGCGCAGGGTAGATGGAGAAAAGGCCGGAAACATCGGAGCGGAACAGCCGCCCTGTCAGGGCAACAACCTCTGCGGGCGAAGCGGTGGCAAAGACCTCATCGATCCGGGCGCGGATGGGTTCCATGCCTTTGGCCTCTGTGGCATCCTCGTCCATGAAGCTGTTGTAGAGCTCACCGACTTTGCGCTCGATTCCACTCGCGTCCTCGCCCTTTGCGGCCGCCTCTTCGATGATCGCTTTGACTGCCAACTCAGCGCCATCGCGCAGTGCAGTGAAGGTTCCCTCCAGCGCACGGTCGTCCGGAATGACGGTCGACTTCAGCCACGCGCCATTGACGTGCTGGTAGAGGTCGTCCTGCGGCCGAACGCCTTCATCGATGTTGGACAGTGTGATCCCCGACTGTGGCACAAGAACTCCTTCGGACGACGAGCGGATCCGGCTCACCACCGTAACCGCGTCTGCATAGTGGACGTTGCTTCAGGTATTGCATTGCCATCATACGCACCCGTGTTACTGTGAAATGGTGCGTGCAGGAATGCTTCTCCTTAGCTGCCGCGGCGGGGCCTCGAAAGCGAATTTTCGCTAGGCCAACCCTCGCTGCGGAGTTAGCTGTGCCCGGCCAATCTTCCTTCAAGATTAAGAGAAAAGGCCCCGAATCATGCGCAACGCACAAAAGCCCTCCGGAATGCCCATTCACCGGTACCTGCCCTTCCAGGACCAGATCAACGTGGAGTTGCCGGACCGCACCTGGCCGGACAAGGTCATCACCAAAGCCCCGCGCTGGTGCGCCGTGGACCTGCGGGACGGAAACCAGGCCCTGATCGACCCCATGAGCCCGGCACGCAAGCTGAAAATGTTCCAGCTGTTGGTGAAGATGGGCTACAAGGAAATCGAAGTCGGGTTCCCGTCTGCTTCGCAGACCGACTTCGACTTCGTGCGGCAGCTCATCGAAGGTGGCCACATTCCGGATGACGTTTCCATCCAGGTCCTGACCCAGGCGCGCGAACACCTCATCGAGCGTACGTACGAGTCCCTCGTGGGCGCCAAGCAGGCCATCGTCCACCTGTACAACTCCACGTCGGTTCTCCAGCGCCGCGTCGTGTTCAACCAGGACGAAGACGGGATCCTGGATATTGCCCTCCAGGGTGCGCGGTTGTGCAAGAAGTACGAGGAAACCCTCACGGACACCCATATCACCTACGAGTATTCGCCGGAGTCCTTCACCGGAACCGAGCTCGAGTACGCAGCGCGGGTTTGCAACGCTATTGCTGACGTTTTCGAAGCGTCCGCGGACAAGCAAGTCATCATCAACCTGCCTGCCACCGTGGAAATGGCCACACCCAATGTTTACGCCGATTCCATTGAATGGATGCACCGGAACCTGCATCCCCGTGACGGCATCATCATCTCCCTCCACCCGCACAACGATCGCGGCACGGGTGTCGCCGCAGCCGAGCTGGGCTACCTGGCAGGCGCCGATCGCATCGAAGGCTGCTTGTTCGGCAACGGCGAGCGTACCGGCAACGTGGACCTTGTCACCCTGGGCCTGAACATGTTCGTCCAAGGCGTCGATCCGATGATCGACTTCTCGGACATCGACGAGGTCCGTCGGACGGTGGAGTACTGCAACCAGCTGCCCGTCCCCGAACGCTCCCCGTACGGTGGCGATCTCGTGTTCACGGCATTCTCCGGTTCACACCAGGACGCCATCAAAAAGGGGTTCGAAGCCCTCGAAAAAGAAGCCGCCGCAGCTGGGAAGGCCGTGGACGACTTCACCTGGCAGGTTCCGTACCTGCCGATTGATCCCAAGGACCTGGGCCGCAGCTACGAGGCCGTCATCCGCGTCAATTCCCAGTCCGGCAAGGGCGGTGTGGCGTACTTGCTCAAGAACGAGCACAGCCTGGACCTGCCGCGCCGGGCACAGATCGAATTCTCCGGCGTCATCCAGCACCGCACCGACACCGTGGGCGGCGAGGTCAGCGGGGCCCAGCTGTGGGCGATGTTCCAGGACGAATACCTTCCGGCTACCACCGCCGATGGCCAGTGGGGACGCTACTCTCTGGGCTCCATCCGCACCGAGACCGATGAATCCGGCGAGCTGACCCTGCACGCAGCCCTTCGCGTGGACGGCACCGTGGTTCAGCGGACCGGCAAGGGCAACGGCCCTATCGCCGCGCTGCTGGACATCCTGCGTGAAGACGGCGTAGACGTCCGCGTCCTGGACTATTCGGAACATGCGTTGTCCGAGGGCGGCAGCGCCAGTGCGGCAGCATATGTCGAATGCGCCGTCGGCGAACGGGTCCTCTGGGGTGTCGGTATCGATCCCAACACAAGCACCGCAGCACTCAAGGCAGTCATCTCCGCCGTCAACCGCGCCATCAGGGCCGTGCGGGCATAGCCATTTTGCCGTGCGGTGCCGTCAACACGGCGCCGCACGGCTGCGCCGCACTCGAGAACGCCCGGTGTGGTGCGAAGATTAACTGTGGCCAATCCTTCCTCGTTCGCAGCGCGGTCCTATCGGGACGACGCGGTGGTGTTGCGCACCCACAAGCTGGGCGAAGCCGACCGCATCATCACTTTGCTGACGAAGCACCACGGCCAGGTTCGCGCGGTGGCAAAGGGGGTCCGGAGGACCACTAGCCGGTTCGGGGCACGGCTGGAACCCTTCATGGTGGCTGACCTCCAACTTGTCTCCGGCCGCACCCTGGACATTGTCACCCAGGCTGTCGCGAAGGGAGCCTACGGGAGCTCGATCGCTGCCGACTACACGCGGTACACCGTCGCAGCGGCCATGACGGAAACGGCAGAAAAGCTGACAGACGCCGACGCCGATTCGGGAACCTCGCAGTACAACCTCCTGGTGGGGGCTCT
Source organism: Arthrobacter sp. AZCC_0090 (assembly GCF_014207375.1). Classification (GTDB taxonomy): domain Bacteria; phylum Actinomycetota; class Actinomycetes; order Actinomycetales; family Micrococcaceae; genus Arthrobacter. The sequence continues at coordinate 296,423 of NZ_JACHEE010000001.1, forward strand.
TGCCTCATTGAGCCGTTCCGACCACCCGCCGGAACTCATTCTTGACTCGTACCTCCTTCGCGCTTTGGCCACCGGCGGTTGGGCGCCGAGTTTCACGGACTGTGCCCGTTGCGGGGCGGCCGGTCCGCACACTGCTTTCTCGGCTCCCTTGGGCGGAATGATCTGCAATGACTGCCGCCCTCCTGGTTCACCGGCGCCCGCACCCGAGACCGTGGTCCTGTTGGGCGCACTGCTGACGGGGGACTGGGCCACCGCGGACGTGTCCGAGAGCTTGCATCGCCGCGAGGCAGCCGGCTTGGTGGCGAGCTACCTCCAATGGCATCTTGAACGAGCATTGAAATCCCTCAAACATGTGGAGCGAAGCTGACAGTGGCACTGGGAAAAAAGAAGACATCAACTGCGCGGAAGACTCCAGTGAAGGCCCCGTACCACCATCCTTCGGGGGCCAGGCCGCCCGCCATACCGTCAGAACTGGTGCCCCAGCACGTGGCCATCGTGATGGATGGCAACGGCCGCTGGGCAAACCAACGCGGCCTGCCGCGCATCGAGGGCCACAAGGCCGGGGAACCGGCACTGCTGGATGTGATGGCCGGCGCGATCGAACTTGGCATCAAGTACGTGAGTGTCTACGCCTTCTCCACCGAAAACTGGCGCCGTTCTCCTGAAGAAGTACGTTTTCTCATGGGATTTAACAAGGATGTGCTACGCCGGCAGCGCAACCAGCTCGACGAGTGGGGTGTGCGGATTCGCTGGGCCGGCCGACGGCCTAGGCTATGGGGTTCCGTGATCAAGGAACTTGAGGAAGCCGAGGAATACACTCGCAGCAACGACACGTGCACGCTAACTATGTGTGTTAACTACGGCGGCCGCGCCGAAATCGCCGACGCCGTCGCGGCGATTGCCCAGGATGTTGCCGATGGTCGCCTAAAACCAGGCTCGGTCACCGAGAAGACCATCCAAAAGTACCTGGACGAACCGGATCTCCCGGACGTCGACCTGTTCCTGCGCAGTTCCGGTGAGCAGCGGCTGTCCAACTTCCTTTTGTGGCAATCGGCCTACGCGGAGTTCGTCTTCATGGACACGCTGTGGCCCGACGTCGACCGCAGGACCTTGTGGGACGCCGTCGAGATCTATGCCAAACGGGACCGCCGCTACGGCGGCGCGGTGGACGCTGCCGCACCTCGTTGACCCGGCACTCGGGTTAACACATATGCGCTAAATCACGTGCACTGGCAAATCCCGGTCAGTCCGGATAGGAAGCCAACCAGATAGCGACGTCCCTGTAAGCCTGTTGCCGGACCGTACGCCGTGAGAGGAACACGTCATGGAGGGCGCCAGGATAGCGGAACACCGCTGTCCGCCGTCCAAGTCCCAAGGCCCGGCGGGCAGTCTGCTCAACATCGATCACGGCGTCGACACGCATGAGTTCCGCGCTCCATTCGGCCTGGATCCGGGTGCGCCCGGAAAGCAGCACAAGCACCGGAGCGTCGATATTGAGTCTGCGTTCGACGGCGGCGTGGCCCGCCAGGACCGCTTTGGTCCACCCTGCGCGTATTGGGAAAGAAGCTCGAGGTCGCCACTCGGGGTCGAGGGTCCATTCCCCGTGGGCCAGATTGCTGACGCTCTCCCAGTAGGCCGGCATCTCCGGGAAACGGAAAGGCCGCTTGGGGTCGGTACGCGCAAACGGTTCCACGACGTGCATCGCGATGCTGCGGATCAAGCTGCTGCCCTGAAGTTCCAGCCAGGGGGAGTTCAGCGTCAGCGTGGCAATGCGGCCGGGGTTGCGATCAGCCCACAGGGACGCAATCAGGCCGCCCAGGGAGTGTGCCACTAGGTGAAGGGTGGGCACCTCCGAATTACCGGTCCGCTCAGCAACGTCCCGGTGTATTGCATGCAATGCGGCGTCGAGGTCTTCGTCATAGACCGACAGGTCGGTGGTGTAGCCGGGAGTCTGGCCCGGCCGCAGGCTCCGCCCGAACTTGCGCAGGTCAAGGGCATAGAAATGAAATCCCGAGGCACCCAGGAAATCTGCCAGTTCGGTCTGCATGAAGTAGTCGGCCCAGCCGTGGATATACAGCACCACCCTTGGCGGGCCCTCCGTGGCGGGAACTTCCCGCCGGCGTCGGCGTCTGGTGAAGGCCGTCAAGGCGTCAAGAAGGCCGTGGGGCACCGACTGGGCGGCCGCTGGACGGACGTGCCGGACCAGGGTGGCCCAAACAGGCCCTTCTTCGTCTGGTGGAAGTTCCAGTTCCAAGGCTTCGAAACCGGGGCCCAAATAGTCTTGTTGCCATACGGGCAACCCCAGCTCCGTGGTCATGGCATTCCCCCTGGGTCTCCAAGCTTGTGGTTTGCCGAGTAGTCCGGGCCCGGCCCACTGGAAATGTATCCGTGAATCCAGCGCGCAAGCCGGGCGTAGGCATCGGCGCGCACCGGGCCGGCTGAAAGGAACACATCGTGCAGGCCGCCGTCCACCCGTTCCAACGTGACGGTGCGGCCAAGAGTCATTGCGCGGACAGCCATGGTGTTGACGTCCAGGACTGCGTCCGAACGCCTCATGGACTCCTGCCAGATCATGCCGTTCGCGCTCGCTCCGGAGATCAGAACGAGGATGGGAATGTCTATTCTCAGCCCGCGGGCCACCTTCGTGTGTCCGCTGAGGACCGCGCTCAGCCACCCTGCCCGCATGGGGAAGGCCAAAGGTGGGCGGTATTTGTCGTCGAGGAGCCATTCGCCCTCGGCTGAGCTGCTGATGCTGCGGTAATAGAAGCCGCGTTCAGGCAGGCGAAGGATTGTCTTGGGCCGGAACCGCGCGAGCGGTTTCACCATGGTCTGGGCCGCGCGGCGGACGATCGAGCTTCCATGCATTTCAAGCCACGGGCTGTTGAGTACCAAAAATTGAACCGAGCCCGGGTGGCGGCTGACCCACAAGGCGGCCACGAGGCCTCCCGTGGAATGTCCCATGAGAGTCAACGCACGGGGCACCTCCTCGAGGGGCTCCCCGGACCGGATCATGTCGATGGCTTTGCCGATCTCGGCGTCGTAGTCGTCTAGATGCTCCACGTATCCACCCGGGGTGTCCGCCTGCAGGCTGCGGCCGTGGTTGTGCATGTCAAGTGCAAAGAAGCGGAAGCCTTGTCCGGTCCAAAACTCCGCTAGGGCGACGTTGAAAAAGTAGTCGCTCCAACCGTGCAGGAAAAGGACGGAACCGTTGGCGGCCGGTGGGGGATTGCCAGTCCTCTCCGCGCCCTGTTGAGGGACGTGGCGGACCAGTGTTGCACGGCGGACCACCCCATCAGGGCCTGCCGCCTCGAATGCGCAACTTTCGAAGTCCGCGCCGAGGATGTCGGTTTGCCACTCCATGGGAACAGCTTAGACACTCGCTGCGGCATCGCGTCCTGCTGCACGCCCGGAGAACAGGCAGCCGCCAAGGAAGGTTCCTTCCAATGCGCGGTAGCCGTGGATTCCGCCGCCGCCGAAGCCAGCAGCCTCTCCCGCGGCGTACAGGCCCGGGACTGGCGCTCCGGAACCGTCAAGGACTCGTGAACGAAGGTCCGTCTGAAGTCCTCCAAGGCTCTTCCGCGTCAGCACGGAGAGCCGGACGGCCAGAAGTGGTCCGTGCTTCAGGTCGGTGAGCCGATGCGGAGGGACCACACGCATGATGTTGTCGGTGGCGAAACGCCGGGCCGCCCGGATAGCGGCCAGCTGCGGATCCTTGCCCAGCCCGCTCGCCACTTGCAGGTCCCGAGCGTGGATGAGTGAATTGAGCTGCACGGGATCTATCAGCGCTGAACCCGTCAGAGCATTCATTTTCGCCGCGAGCCCGGCGGCTGTTTCCGCCTGCAGGAAATCCACGCCACGGTCCAGGAAGGCCCGCAGTGGGGAATCACTGCCAGGATTGAGCCGGGAGGCGAGGAGCCGGATGTCTTTGCCCGTGAGATCCGGGTTCTGTTCCGAGCCTGACAGGGCGAATTCCTTCAGCGCGATCGTGCGATTGCAGACGAACCACGAATGTTCGTGTCCGCTCGCCAGGATATGCCTGAGGGCGCCCAAGGAATCGAATCCTGGAAACAGTGGGGCAGGCAGTTGGCGCCCCTTGGCGTCAATCCACAACGACGACGGACCGGGCAGAATGCGGATGCCATGCATGGGCCAGACGGGGGAGTGGTTGTGGATGCCTTCGGGGTAGTGCCACATACGGTCGCCATTGATGAGCCCTCCGCCAGCGGCAGCGGCGGCCTGGAGGAAATCACCGTCGACCGATGCAGGTACTCCGCTCAGCATCCGTTCTGGCGCAATACCCTCGGGCCATTGCCTCCGCACCGTCGCATGGTTCCCACCGATTCCGCCGGTGGTGACGATGACCGCTCCGGCCGTCGCCGCAAAGTGCCCGACGACGGTGCGCGACGACGCTTCACCGCGTCCGGCGTCGGACGCCTCAAGAATCTCGCCGCGGGCCCCGGTGACGCGGCCCGCCGTCGTCGTTAGTTCGGTGGCGCGATGCCGGAAGTGGAGGGATATCCTTCCGTGCGCCGCGCCTTCGTTGACCTCTGCCAGGAACGGTTGCACGAGGCCGGGGCCGGTGCCCCAGGTGACGTGGAACCGCGGGACCGTGTTGCCATGGCCTTGGGGGCCGTAGCCGCCCCGTTCGGCCCACTGCACCAGCGGAAAGAGCCGCACGCCAAGGGACTTCAGCCACCGGCGCTTCTCACCGGCGGCAAAATCCACGTAGGCTTCCGCCCAAAGCCGGGCCCAGGAGTCCTGCGGCCGGTCAAAGGCTGCGGACGCCAACCAGTCACTCAAGGCGAGTTCGGGGCTGTCCCTGACGCCCAGCCTTCGCTGTTCAGGAGAGTTGACCAGGAACAGTCCACCGAAAGACCAATGCGCCTGGCCACCCACGGAGGCCTCGGGCTCTTGGTCCAGCACGGCAACCCGCTTGCCCTGGGCGTAGGCCTGGGCCGCCGCCACCAGTCCTGACAGTCCCGCGCCAATAACGACGACCTCGGCCTCAATAATCGCCTTGGAGTGAACTCCATCACCTGGATTGCTTGGCATTCGTACATGCTACCGTCCGGTAACCGCTCGGGTTTGGTGCGCGACCCGTAAACCGGAAAACTAGGAACATGCGCGTTTACCCCACATTCTTCAAGCTGGCCTTCTCCTGGATGGATGCCGAAAAAGCCCACAAGATCGGCTTCCAGGCGATCCGTTTTGCACACCGCTCGGGAGCGGGGCGCGTTCTGGCCAAAATGACGGCACCACACCCCTCGCTGCGCACGGAAGCCTTCGGCCTGACCTTCCCCTCGCCGTTCGGCCTCGCCGCCGGCTTCGACAAGGAAGGCCACGGAATCGAAGCCCTCGCCGAATTGGGCTTCGGGCATGTGGAAGTAGGCACCATCACGGGCCAGGCTCAGCCCGGCAATGAGAAGCCACGGCTTTTCCGCCTGATCGAGGACAAGGCCGTGATCAACCGCATGGGCTTCAACAACGACGGCGCAGCTGCCGTCGCCCCGCGGCTCAAGGCTGCGCGGGCGGCACTGCAGCGGACGCATTCGGGCGTTCGTCCCGTGATCGGAGTCAACATCGGCAAGACCAAGGTTGTTGAGCTCGACGACGCGGTTGAGGACTATTTGGTCAGCGCCCGCAGCCTGGCACCCGCAGCCGACTACCTGGTAGTCAATGTCAGCTCGCCCAACACCCCGGGACTGCGCCTGCTCCAGAACGTCGAAACGCTTCGCCCCCTCCTGCGCACCGTCGGAGATGCCGCAGACGAATCCGCCGGCCGCCATGTACCGCTGTTGGTCAAGATCGCGCCGGACCTCAGCGACGACGACATTGACGACGTCGCCCGCCTCGCCTTGGACCTCAAGCTCGACGGGATCATTGCGACAAACACCACCATCGGCCGGGAAGGCCTGGTGTCCGAGCCGGGCAAGGTGGAGGCCTGCGGCGCCGGTGGGCTCTCCGGCGCGCCCCTCAAGGAGCGCTCGCTCGAAGTGCTGCGGCGGCTGAAGGCCGCGGTAGGAGAGGGTCTGGTGCTCGTCGCCGTCGGCGGGGTGCAGTCGGCGGCCGACGTCCAGGAAAGGCTCGACGCCGGAGCAACCCTCGTGCAGGGCTACACGGCATTCCTCTACGAAGGTCCGTTCTGGGCCGCCGGTATCAACAAGGCGCTTGCCAAGCAACGCCGCTAGCCAGGCACGTCGCTGACCGAGTGCGGAAGAGCAGAACGACCCTGGAACAGCTGTTCCAGGGTCTTTCTGCTTAGTCGGACTGTCCTTGGTGGTTTGCGGCCCTAGGAGGGGTACTGGCCACGCTCGACCTGCGGCTTTGGAAGTCGCAGACGGCGGAACTGCAGGGATCGCATGCTGCCGTACCAGACGGTGCCTCGCTCGACGTCGCCGAACTTCTGCGTCAGGCCCTTGCGCAGCTTGCGGGACAGGATGAATACGTCCGCGAAGACCGCCAGGAACATCACCCAGAATCCGATCAGGATATAGCTGAGGGCGTCGCTTCCTGAAGGAATGATGAAGGAGATGACCACGAACAGCAGGGCACCGAACATCAAGTACTCACCCAAGCTGAAACGGGCATCGACGTAGTCGCGGGCGAAGCGCTTTTGGGGTCCCTTGTCGCGCAGCGGGAGGTATTTTTCATCACCGGTGTCCAGTGCCTGGCGCATTTTTTGGCGCTGGTCCTGCACGGCGATGCGCTCGGCCTCCTTGGAGGCCTTACGGTCTGTTGGCACCAGGGGGCGCTTCCGTGCCGCTTCCTGTTCCTTGCGCTTGGGTGTGGGTGCGCCCTTACCAGCACCTGCACCTTTCGCGGCGGCATCGGCGGCAAGCTGGTCTACTGAGTCTTGAGCGCTCGGCTCATCCTTTTTACGTCCAAACACCCCTACAGAATACCCCGCAGGACCCCTCCCGAAGTCGACGTCACGTGCGGCCGCGTGAATGAACCCGCCACACCGTCCACACCTGTTCCCCAGCATCACTCCCACCGGTAGTGTTTTCGCCATGACTTCAATGAATGCGGAGATCCCGCAGGCCCTTTCCGGCGGCTCCGGCACGATCAATGTCGACGCGCTTAGGACCGCCGTCGAGTCTTCTTTTGACGAGACCATGGCGCGTCTGAAAGCGCTCGTCGCCATTCCGGGGATTGCCTGGCCTAGTTTTGACCCGGCGGAGCTTGACAGGAGCGCGGAGGCCGTTGCGGCACTGGTCCGCGAGTCAGGTTTCGCCGACGTCCAGATTCTGCGCTGCGACAAGACCGACGGCACCCCGGGCGGACCTGCGATTGTGGCGCGGCGCGTTGCCGCTCCGGGCAAAGCGACGATCCTGTTGTACGCACACCACGATGTGCAGCCGCCGGGCGACGTAAGCCTTTGGGACACCGAGCCGTTCGTGGCCCAGGAACGTGATGGCCGCCTTTATGGCCGTGGCGCAGCCGACGACAAAGCGGGAATCATGGCCCACTTGGGAGCGTACGCCGCCGTAACCCAGGTGCTGCGAGATGATTTCGGTCTCGGCGTCACGCTGTTCTTCGAGGGCGAGGAAGAAGCGGGTTCGCCAACCTTCCGCACTTTCCTCGAAACACATCGCGATCTCCTCGAAGCGAACGTCATCGTCGTGGCTGACTCCAGCAATTGGAAGGTCGGCGTCCCAGCCCTGACAACCAGTCTCCGTGGCTTGGTGGACGGCACCTTCGAGGTGCGGGTCCTCGACCACGCCGTGCACTCCGGCATGTTCGGTGGTCCAGTATTGGATGCGCCGACTCTCTTGTCCCGCCTGATCGCGACCTTGCACGACGACGACGGCAACGTGGCCATCGAGGGCTTGGTTGCCAAGGACGACGTCGTAGAGGACGTTGACGAGGAACAATACCGTGCGGATGCCTCTGTGCTTGATGGAGTGCGGCTTGCCGGCAGCGGGAGCATCGCCTCACGCCTATGGACTAAGCCTGCCTTGTCCATCATCGGTATCGATGCGCCCGCCGTCGACGTCGCGTCCAATACGCTCCTCCCCTCCGCGCGGGCGAAGTTCAGCCTGCGCTTGGCGCCCGGACAAGATCCGGATGCCGCCATGGACGCAATGGGAAGGCACCTTGCGGCCCACGCGCCGTTTGGAGCGAAAGTGACGTTCGTGCCGGGGGAGCGGGGCAACGCCTTCTCTACCGACACCGGCTCGGCTGCTGCGCGGATCGCGATGTGGGCGCTGGGTGAATCCTGGGGGGTGCCCGCCGTTGAGATGGGGATCGGTGGTTCCATACCGTTCATCGCGGATCTGACGGAAACCTACCCCGATGTCCAGATCCTGGTGACGGGGGTCGAGGACCCGGATTCCCGGGCCCACAGCGCCAACGAATCACTTCACATAGGTGACTTCCGCAACGCAGTCCTGGCCGAGGCACTGATGCTGGCCCGCCTGAACACGGAAGGCCTCTGACGCTCCACATCCCTCAGGTGTCCCTATGGACGACCAGGGAACAAGATCCACGGTCGGGAACAAGGTAAGGGTCCGGCCGGTTACGTTAGAAGTTATAGCTATGCGCCGGCTCGACGTAGCATGTAGCTATAACCCGCACGTATTTGGGTAAGGGCAGGCAGCGCGAAGGCGCAGCCGCCAAGAGCTTCATAAGAAGGTAGGCCAATGAGCACTGCAACCAACGAAAACAGCACCGGAGCGCAGCTCGCGGGCGGCGAGCTTCCCGAGCACGAGGTCAAGTTGACCGATGTCGCCGCCGGCAAGGTCCGGAGCCTTCTTGAACAAGAAGGTCGCACAGACCTGCGGCTCCGCGTCGCTGTTCAGCCGGGCGGCTGCTCGGGCCTGATCTACCAGCTCTACTTCGACGAGCGCCTGCTCGACGGCGATGCCGTCCGCGACTACGACGGCGTTGAAGTAGTTGTCGACAAGATGAGCGTGCCATACCTGAGCGGTGCCAGCATCGACTTCGAGGACACTATCTCGAAGCAGGGCTTTACCATCGACAACCCCAACGCCGGCGGGTCCTGTGCCTGCGGCGATTCGTTCCACTAACCCGGGCATTCGCAGACTGTTGGCCCAGTTCAGGAACGGGTTTCAATCCGCCCCGACGCACTGGGCCAGCATGTCGGCGAAAACCGCTCGGTAGCGGTAAGCTCTACATCGGGTAGTAAAACTTTAGTGTGCCCGGTGGGCCTTTGGCCTGCCGGGCTGCAGCAACAAGAGGAAGGGCCGTCTGTGAGTTCGCAGAACCGAACCGGCAGCCGACGCATAAAGATCACCTCGATCACTGGCTTGGCACTAGCCGGCGCGTTGGTTTTGACTGGATGTTCACCAGAGGTAGAGAAGGGCTGGTTGCCCACTGAACGTGGCACCACCAACCACACCGATCGGATCATGGACCTCTGGGTCAACTCATGGATCGCCGCCCTGGCCGTCGGCATTATTACTTGGGGCCTGCTGGTCTGGTGCATCATCGCCTACCGCCGCCGCAAGGGGACCACGGGTTTCCCGAAACAGCTTAGCTACAACCTCCCTCTGGAGGTCTTTTATTTGACCATTCCGCTGTTCATGGTCTTGGTGTTCTTCTACTTCACCGACCAGGACCAGCGTGCAATTGATGACCGCTCCCAGCCGGCCGACGTCGTCGTTGACGTCCGTGGCAAGCAGTGGGCCTGGGACTTCAACTACGTCAAAGGCTCGGTCGTCAGCGAGGACCTTCACGAAGCAGGCGTCCAGGCGCACCTCACAGGCAACAATGTGGACAAGGACAAGCTCCCCACGTTGTACCTTCCGGTCAACAAGTCGGTTGACCTGGAGCTGAACTCCCGTGACGTCATTCACTCTTTCTGGGTCCCCGCCTTCCTGCAGAAGCGCGACATGATTCCCGGCAAGACCAACTACATCAGGTTGACCCCCACCAAAGAGGGAACCTATGACGGCAAGTGCGCCGAACTTTGCGGTGAATACCACTCAGAGATGCTGTTCCGCGTGAAGGTCGTTTCCGAGGCTGAGTTCCAGGCTCACATGGATCAGCTTCGCCAGAGCGGCAACACCGGTCTTCTCGATTCGAAGTACGACCGCAACCCGAACCTGAACGAGAAGAATTAAGGGAAGCGACGTGGCTACTTACACTCAATCCGCCGGAGTCCTTGAGTCCCCGGTCGTTCCGAAATCCAAGGGACGCATTGTCGTCAACTGGATCACCTCCACGGACCACAAGACCATCGGGTACATGTACCTGATCGCGTCCTTTGTGTTCTTCTGCCTGGGCGGCGTCATGGCGCTGCTCATCCGTGCAGAGCTGTTCGAGCCCGGCATGCAGATCCTGCAGACCAAGGAACAGTACAATCAGCTCTTCACGATGCACGGCACCGTCATGCTCCTGATGTTTGCGACCCCGTTGTTCGCCGGCTTCGCCAACGTCATCATGCCGCTCCAGATCGGCGCCCCTGACGTTGCCTTCCCCCGACTGAACGCGCTGGCCTTCTGGTTCTTCCTCTTCGGCTCCACCATCGCCGTGTCCGGCTTCATCACCCCGCAGGGTGCGGCATCATTCGGCTGGTTCGCCTATGCGCCGTTGTCGAACACGACATTTACGCCGGGGGTCGGCGGCGATCTCTGGGTCTTCGGCCTCGCACTGTCCGGCTTCGGAACCATCCTGGGTGCCGTCAACTTCATCACCACGATCATCTGCATGCGCGCTCCGGGCATGACGATGTGGCGCATGCCGATCTTCACTTGGAACACGCTGGTCACTGCCATCTTGGTCCTCATGGCCTTCCCGCCGCTCGCCGCTGCGCTCTTCGCACTTGGTGCCGACCGCCGTTTCGGCGCCCACATCTTCGATCCGGAGAACGGCGGAGCTGTCCTCTGGCAGCACCTGTTCTGGTTCTTCGGCCACCCCGAGGTGTACATTATTGCCTTGCCGTTCTTCGGCATTGTTTCCGAGATCTTCCCGGTATTCAGCCGCAAACCGATCTTCGGCTACAAGGGTCTGGTCTACGCGACCATTGCCATTGCTGCTTTGTCGGTGACCGTGTGGGCCCACCACATGTATGTCACGGGATCCGTCCTGCTTCCGTTCTTCTCCTTCATGACGATGCTGATCGCGGTACCCACCGGCGTGAAGTTCTTCAACTGGATCGGAACACTGTGGCAAGGCTCGATTACCTTTGAAACGCCCATGCTCTGGAGCATCGGCTTCCTGGTCACCTTCCTCTTCGGTGGTCTGACCGGCATCATCCTGGCGTCTCCGCCGCTTGACTTCCACGTTTCGGACTCGTACTTCGTGGTGGCGCACTTCCACTACGTGGTCTTCGGGACGGTGGTGTTCGCCATGTTTGCGGGCTTCTACTTCTGGTGGCCCAAGTGGACCGGCAAGATGCTCAACGAACGCCTGGGCAAGATCCACTTCTGGCTTCTGTTCCTGGGTTTCCACGGCACCTTCCTCATCCAGCACTGGCTCGGCGTCGAGGGCATGCCCCGCCGTTACGCGGACTACATGCCGCAGGACAACTTCACCTGGATGAACCAGTTCTCCACGATTTCCTCCTTCGTCCTTGGTGCGTCGCTCCTGCCCTTCTTCTGGAACGTCTACATCACGTGGCGCAGCAACAAGAAGGTTGAAGTTGACGATCCCTGGGGCTTCGGCGCCTCGCTTGAGTGGGCTACGTCTTGCCCGCCGCCGCGGCACAACTTCACTTCGCTTCCCCGTATCCGTTCCGAGCGTCCGGCCCTGGATCTGCACCACCCGGAGCTCGCACAGCACCACACAGCACAGACGCCTGAGCCGGCAGCAACACTGCTCGGCAATGCTGATCAGAAGGACGCCAAGTGAAGATCGAATCATGGATTTTTGGAGCCGGGAGCTTCTTCTTCGTCCCGGTTGCGCTGGCCTACGGTTTCCTGACCCACTGGTCTGAGTGGGTTGGCACCCTGGGTATCCTCCTAGTTGGTGGCCTGGCCGGCATGATCGGCGCTTACCTCGGTTTCACCGGCAAGCGCGTCGGCATGCGTCCGGAAGACCGCCCTGACGCCGAGATCCACGAAGGCGCCGGTGAGCAGGGACACTTCAGCCCTTGGAGCTGGTGGCCGCTGGTCCTTGGCTTGGCTTGTGCTGGTGGCTTCCTTGGTCTCGCAGTTGGATTCTGGATTACGTTCGTCGCCGCTGGCCTGGCTCTCGTAGCCCTGGTTGGCTGGGTCTTTGAATACAGCCGCGGAGATCACGCACACTAGTAGTACCTGAAACAACGACGGCGGGCCCCACCTTGGTGGGGCCCGCCGTCGTTGTAGTGTCCGGATAGGCTCGCCGGCTACACCGTCCGAACCGAGTATCCCCGCTTGGTGGCTTCAGCGCCCTTCTACGGCCTCCAGGACGGCCGAAAGGGCCACCAGGGCATCGTTCACCTCTTCAAGGGTTCGACCAGCTGGCAGCGCTTCTCCAGGGACGGAGAGAACCACCTCGCAGCCATGGCCGAAGTCCTCGGTCATGACCTCAAGCAGGGACCTGGCATCGACCGCCTGCTGGCCGGGCTTCCGGATGGTCACCGGAAGGCCTGTGGCCGTCACTGCACGGACAAACACGGCGGCTGCCCGCGCATGGAGACCTATCTCTGCGGCGACGATGGCTTTGTGCTCGGGCAAACCGGCTCCTTTTGACTCGGACGGCCAAGATGCCGACTGCGATTTTGATCCCTACAAGCGTAGCGCCGCCACAGGAAGCCACCGTTCGCGATGTCCAGCTGGTCTAGACCTGCAGGGAGATTGGCCTACGCTTGTTTCATGGAAGATTTCTTGGCCGGAGACCGTCATGCCTGCTGAAGCGACACGTATCGCGGGGGAGATTGACCGCAAGAACGGCACTCCCATCTACGTACAACTGCGCGAAATCCTCCGCAGCCACATCTCGGAGTCCTGCAAGCCCGGTGCTGCGTTGCCGTCGGAACGGGACCTCTCCGAACGTTTCGGACTTGCCAGGATGACGGTGCGGCAGGCCATTGATGCCCTCGTCGGCGAGGAGGTCATTGAGCGTGTGGTTGGCCTGGGAACTTTCGTCCGCAAACCGAAGCTGGATCTCCAAGTAAAGCTCACGTCGTACAGTGAGGAAATGCAACGCCGCGGCATGGTTCCGGCGGCGAAGGTTTTGAGCTTTGAGCAGATTGCCGCGAGTGCCTTCCTGGCGCGGGAACTCCAACTAGAGGAGGGCACTCCGTTGGTTCGCTTCAGGCGACTCCTGCTCGCCGACAATGAGCCTATGAGCGTCGATGAGAACTTCATCCCTGCCCACCGCGTTCCCGGCCTTTTGGACGAAGCGCCCCCCACCTCGCTCTACAACGTGTTGAGCGAAAAGTACGGGCTCGTTATGGAATGGGGCGAGGACATGATCGAAGCAACGGCAGCTTCGCCATCTACTGCCCGGCTCTTGAACGTGGATGTCGGCACTCCGCTGCTCAAGATTCAGCGTCACGCTTTCGTCGCACGCGCCATGGTGGACTACTCCGTGTCCTACTACAGGGCTGACCGGTACAAGTTGTGGGTCCCGTTGCAGCGCCCAGGCGTTCGGTCCACCCGAAGCCAATCCACGGGGTACCGCAACCACTAGCCGCAAAGTGTCGTGCTGTGCTCCACCAGCCCATACACACAATGAGGGAGGGCCCCGTCCGCACGCGGACGGGGCCCTCCCTCATTACTATCGCCGAGAGCTAGTGGCTCAGGCTCTTGTGCTCTTCGCCGGACTCGATGGCCTCATGGTGGCCATGCCCATGTGCGGCTTCAAGCTCAGCTGGCGTTGCCGGAGCAACACGGTCTTCGAAGAACCACTTGGAAAGAGCGGCGCGGCGCTTTTCCTTCGGGGTAACCACGCCGTGCTCGTTCGGCTCAGCTGGCAGCGGGACGGGTGACTCGAAGCCTACGAGCTTGTAGTGCTTGTAATCGTCCAAAGGTGCATGCACCTCGATGAACTCGCCGTGCGGCAAGCGCACGATGCGACCCGTCTCGCGGCCGTGCAGGGCGATCTCGCGGTCCTTGCGCTGCAGCGCAAGAGCCACGCGCTTGGCAACCATGAATGCAATGATCGGGCCAAGGAAGAAGAGCGTGCGCAGCCAGTACGTGACGTCGTTCAGGGCAACGTGGAAGTGCGTCGCGATGAGGTCCGAGCCTGCAGCAGCCCACATGACGCAGTACCAAGTGAACCCTGCGACACCAATTGCAGTGCGGGTTGGGGCATTACGGGGCCGGTCGAGGACGTGGTGCTCGCGGTTGTCCTTGGTGATCCACCGTTCAATCCACGGGTACATGAAGAGAACCGTGAAAATGATGCCAGCAGGAACCAAGGCTGGGAGAAGGACATTCAGCGTCAGTACGTGGCCGAAGATGATGTACTCGAAGTGGAAGTCGTTGACGACGCCTGGCATGAGACGCAGGGCACCATCGACAAATCCGATGTACCAGTCAGGCTGCGTACCGGCAGACACAGGAGAGGGGTCGTACGGCCCGTAGTTCCAGATCGGGTTGATAGTGAACATCGCAGCCATAAGCGCGACCACGCCGAACACGATGAAGAAGAAGCCACCGGCCTTTGCGGCGTAGACCGGACCCAGCGGGTAGCCAACGACGTTTCCGTCGTTGCGGCCCGGGCCAGGGTACTGCGTGTGCTTGTGGACAACCACCATGAAGAGGTGGATGACGATCATCAGAAGAATCATGGCCGGCACCAGCAGAATGTGAAGCACGTACAGGCGGCCGATGATGGCCGTTCCCGGGAACTCGCCCCCGAAGAGGAAGAACGAGATGTACGTTCCGATCACCGGGATGGACTTGATGACGCCGTCGATGATGCGCAGGCCGTTACCTGAGAGCAGGTCGTCGGGGAGGGAGTATCCCGTGAAGCCTTCAGCCATGGCCAGGATCAACAGGACACCACCCACAACCCAGTTCATTTCACGCGGCTTGCGGAAGGCACCCGTGAAGAACACGCGCAGCATATGCACACCAAGCGAGGCCACGAACAGCAGAGCCGCCCAGTGGTGCACCTGGCGGAAGAACAAGCCACCGCGAATGTCGAAGGAAATGTTCAGCGAGGAGCTGTACGCCACGGACATTTCGACATTGGTCAGCGGAGTGTACGAACCCGAGTAATGGGTCTCAGCCATGGACGGGTCAAAGAAGAACGTCAGGAAGGTACCCGACATGAGGAGGATGACAAAGGAATACAGCGCCACCTCACCGAACATGAAGGACCAGTGGTCGGGGAAGACCTTCCGGCCGAATTCACGCAGGATTCCGGACCCGCCGACGCGCTCGTCAACAAAGTCCGTAATCCGGCCAACTTTGGTCTTCGGTGCGAAGGGGACTTCAGCTGTTGATGAGGCGCTCATGCTCGTCACGCTCCCAGTAACTCGGTCCTACAGGTTCTTTGAAGTCGCTCGTGGCTACGAGGTAGCCCTCAGCGTCGACCGCGATGGGCAGCTGGGGGAGCGGACGGCTGGCGGGTCCGAAGACAACCTTGCATTCCTTGGTGAGGTCGAAGGTCGACTGGTGGCACGGGCACAGCAGGTGGTGCGTCTGCTGCTCGTACAAAGCAACCGGGCAACCAACGTGGGTGCAGATCTTGGAGTAGGCAACAATTCCGTTGTAGCTCCAGTTTTCACGGCCCTTGGAGATCGTCAAGTCGTCAGGATTGAGGCGCATGAGCAGGACGACGGCCTTGGCCTTCGCGCTCAGCTTGCCTTCCTGGAGCTCGTTAAGGCCTTCGGGGATCACGTGGAACGCAGACCCGATGGTTACATCCGATGCCTTGATCGGAGTTCCGTCGGGATCGCGGGTGAGGCGCTTGAGCTTGCCGTCCTGAGGTGCCCACATGGTGTGCGCAAGCTTGTCGTCCGGGCGGGGGCCAAGGTCACCGAAAACGGCCAAGGCCGGGAGGGGTGCCAGCGCCACAGCACCCAAAAGGGTGTTGCGGATCAGTGGGCGACGCTTGATGCCGGTTTCCTCGACGATGTCCTCGACGATCCGCACGGCGGCCTGCCGGTCTTCCTCGGTACGGATGGCGTGGCGCTCTTCCGATACCTCGTGGTCCGGCATGAGGGCCTTGGCCCAGTGCACGATGCCGGTGCCGATGCCGAGCATCGCGAATGCGGTGCCAAGGCCAAGCAGCAGGTTTTGGGTGCGGATCGTTGCGATCGTGGAGTCTTGCCCAAGATCGATGGCAAAGTACGACACCAGGAAGATCACTGTGCCGACCACGGAGATGCCAAACAGAATGGCTACCTGTCGCTCGGCTCGCTTAGCGGCTCTCGGGTCCGTGTCAGCCAGGCGCAAACGGTGCGGAGGAAGTCCAGGATCCTGGAACTTCTCCACAACATTCTGACCAGCCGTAGCTACGGTGCCCGAGTGGTTCGGACTGCCGTCACTATGGTTGCCCATAATTCGCCTCATCCTTCTCTCGTTGTCCCGGCCGTAACCGGGTTAATGTTCAATTCAAAACTGCTGTGGGGACAGCAGAAGCTTTTGGTGCGTCTGGACTAAGACGTACGCGACGTCAGCCAGATGGTGAAGGCGATGATGACGCCGAGGCCTGCAACCCAGACGAAGAGGCCTTCGGAAACCGGACCCAGCGAACCGAGGTCGGCGCCACCCGGCGAACCGTTGGCTTCGATCTTCTTCAGGAAGGTGATGATGTCGCGCTTGCCCTCAGGAGAAATGTTGGCGTCGTTGAAGACGGGCATGTTCTGCGGACCGGTAGCCATGGCTTCATAGATATGCTGGCCCGAGACTCCGGCCAGCGCCGGAGCAAACTTTCCGCGGGTCAACGCACCCCCGGCAGCCGCGGCGTTGTGGCACATTGCGCAGTTCACGCGGAAGAGTTCGCCACCTTTGGCGGCATCTCCCTTTTCGTCAAGCAGTGCTGCATCGGGAATAGCCGGGCCGGCGCCGAGCGAAGCGACGTAAGCCGCCAGCTGCTGCGTCTGCTGGTCGTTGAACTGCCTTGGCTTTTCTTGGGCCTGGGGTCCGTTCATCTGCATGGGCATACGGCCGGTGCCAACCTGGAAGTCAACCGCAGCTGCACCCACGCCGACCAGCGAGGGACCGTCTTTGGTTCCGCTAGCGCCCATGCCGTGGCAGGTGGCGCAGTTGGCGGCAAAGAGCTTGCCACCCTCCTGGGCGTCGCTTGCGCTGAAGGTAGTGGTGTCTGCCTTCGCCTGGTTGACCGTTGTGGCAACGGCGTAAAGCCCACCAGTGACGAGGAGTCCCATCAGCAGCAGCGCAATGGCTGCCAGTGGATGACGTCGCTTCTGCGAGAGTGCCTTCACGTGGTGGTTCCTTTATTCGATCCTGCGTCGGCTCCGTGAGCCGCTTCTTGAAAATTCATCCTCTTGTGGAACAAGAGTCAGTGCCGGGCTACTTCAGGACGTAGATGACCAGGAAGAGGCCGATCCACACAACATCCACGAAGTGCCAGTAGTACGAGGTGACGATTGCCGAGGTCGCTTCAAAGTGTCCGAACTTCTTGGCCGCGTACGCACGGCCGATGATGAACAGGAAGGCGATGAGGCCGCCGATGACGTGGAGACCATGGAAGCCGGTTGTGATGTAGAACGAGGAACCGTAGGCGTTGGCCGAAAGAGTGACGTGCTCAGAGACGAGCATGGCGTATTCGGTGGTCTGCCCGGCAACGAAGAAGGAGCCCATGAGGAACGTCAGGATGAACCACTCGTTCATACCCCAGCGGGTGAGCTGCAGCAGGCCGCCTCGACGGCGAGGCTCAAGTCGCTCGGCAGCGAAGACGCCCATCTGGCAAGTAAAGGAACTGGCCACAAGGACGATCGTGTTGACAAGCGCAAACGGGAAGTTGAGCTTGCCGGTTTCTTCAGCCCACAACGCACCTGACGTAGAGCGCAGGGTGAAGTACATGGCAAAGAGACCGGCGAAGAACATCAACTCACTGGAAAGCCACACAACGGTTCCAACGGAAACCAGATTGGGGCGATTCAGCGTCGGGTGCGCCGGGGTACTGGGGGCATGGGTCGCAGATGTCACAAGGACATTATGTCTGTAAAAGTCCGGACTTCCCAATGCGAACCGCCTTTTGGGGGGACTTTTTCTACAAACACGCGAATTCGCGCGGAAAAGTTCCCGGGGTGGTTCACATTGGTCATGGAGCAGGGTCGATCGCTAGCATCGAGTGGTGACTTCACAGGCATCTGCACAGCAGGCAAGCAACTCGTGGCCCGGACTCATCTCCGCATTGATCAAGGGGCATGACCTCTCGGTCGAGAACACCGCATGGGCCATGAACACCATCATGTCCGGGGAAGCCGCTCCTTCCCAGATTGCAGGCTTCCTGGTTGCCCTGCGCGCCAAGGGGGAAACTGTGGAGGAAGTCACCGGATTGGTCGAGGCGATGCTTTCCAACGCCAACCCCGTGAGTATCCCCGGCGAAAAGCTGGACATCGTGGGCACCGGCGGCGATCAGCTCAACACCGTCAATATCTCCACTATGGCTGCACTTGTGGCCGCGGGCGCGGGCGCGCGCGTCGTGAAGCACGGGAACCGGGCGGCGTCGTCGTCGTCAGGCTCCGCGGATGTCCTGGAAGCCCTTGGCGTCAGGCTCGACTTGCCGATCGAGCGCGTTGCCCGCAACGCTGAAGACGCTGGAATCACTTTCTGTTTCGCGCAGGTATTCCATCCGTCATTCCGGCATACCGGAGTTGTCCGGGCGGAACTCGGCATCCCCACAGCTTTCAATTTCCTGGGACCGATGACCAACCCGGCCCATGTCCAGGCTTCCGCCGTTGGGGTGGCCAACGCCGCCATGGCGCCACTGATCGCGGGGGTCTTGGCACGCCGGGGGAGCCGCGGACTGGTGTTCCGCGGAGAAGACGGCCTGGATGAACTGACCACCACGGGTCCATCCACCGTGTGGGAAATCAGGAGTGGGACAGTCTCAGAACAGCTGTTCTCGCCGGCTGACCTTGGGATCGCCAAGGCAACCGTCGCAGATCTCCGGGGCGGCAACGCCGTGGCGAATGCCGCCGTCGTGCGTGAAGTACTGGATGGGAAGCCGGGCCCGGTCCGCGATGCCGTGTTGCTCAATGCCGCTGCCGGCCTGGTGGCCTTCGATACTTCCGCCGACGGGCCGTTCCTGGACCGCATGAAGGCGGCCTGGCTGCGGGCCGCCGAGTCCGTTGACTCTGGAGCAGCTGCCCGCGTGCTGGACACGTGGGTCGGACTCACTCAAGACTGAGCTGGCAACGCGCCAGGGTATCGGCCTTTACTGCTCGAAGCCCAAGGAAAAAGCTGCGTCCAGATCATGCTGGGAGTAGGCCCGGAAAGCGATGTGCGTGGTGGTATGAACCACTGCAGGAACCTTGGAAAGCTTGTCTGCGATGACGTCCGCCAGCTCCTCATGCTTAGCGACACGTGCCACGGCAATAAGGTCCCATTCTCCTGTGACGGAGTAGACCTCGCTGATGCCCTGGATGGCTGAAATCTCCTCGGCCGTCTCCGGGATACGTGAAGCGTCGGTCTTGATCAGGACGAAAGCGGTGATCACTGGGGGCGGCCTTTCCGAAGTGCAGCAGTGGACGATGCAAGCCTAGTGCATAGGCCCTGGTCTCAGGCCTGAAGGCTCAGAGCTGACGGTTCCGTCGACGTGCACGGGTCACGAGGGCGATCACGGCGCGGTAGCCAAGCAGCAGGATTGCCAAGCTGATCAAAGCAACAATGATGAAAGCAAGCACCACAGTCTGGCCGGTGATTGCGCGCAAAAGCATGCCCCCGGTCACGGTTCCGATCCACACAGCGACGCCGGACGGCCAGGTTGCGAAAGGCGCCCGCCAGATCCTCGCGGAGGCCCACGCTATCGCGGCACCGGCAAGAAACGGCCAGGCCGTGGAAAAGACCCCGGAAAGAACATCGGCGCGCTGGTGTGCGTCCCGGCCAATGGCAGCGAATACCAGAATGAGAACGGCATCGGCGAGAGCGGCGATGAAGGCAGTCCCGAGGAGGGCGGGTTTTGCAGCAGGCATGGAAACGACCATATCCCGCACGGAAGCCGAACTCGAACCGAAGTCTTCCGGTTTTGGAACCAACGCCGGACCAAAAGCCTTGAACCTGAGCCCTGCGGCGCGGAAGATGTGGCTACCAAACGTAAAGCGAAGCCAGTCCCTGGAGGTAAGGAATGAGGTTGATCCAGGTTGCCCAGCGGGCGGTTGACCTCGGCCGGGCATCTGCGTTCTACTCGCGGCTCTTGGGCAGCGAGCCGACGGGAAAATTCGATCCGCCCGGCCTCTTGTTCTTCGATCTCGACGGGGTTCGGCTCCTGCTGGATAAGGGCGCTCCGACCTCGCTGATTTATCTGGACGTGGCGGATGTCAGGTCCGCGATTGAAGAGATCCGTGCTTCAGGAGCCAAGGTCGTGCAGGAACCGCAGCTCATCTACAGCCACGTTGACGCGAGCCTTGGACCTGCTGGAACCGATGAATGGATGGCGTTCATCGAGGACAGCGAAGGCAACACGGTGGGACTCGTCGGCCGCGAGCCAAGGGCGAGTTAGCGAAGGGTCAATTCCGGTCTGTGGCGATTTTGGCCGCGAACCCGATGAGTACGACGCCGGCGATGCGGTCGGTGACCTTGCTCACCGCAGGCGATTGGAGCCATCTCCGGGCAAAATGGGTTGCCGCGATGATGCCCGCGAACCACAGGATGCCTTCAACGCTGTGGACGGTAGGCAGAAGTATGCCCATCAACAACGGCGGAGCATCTGGCGGCAAGAACTGCGGGATCATCGCCATGTAGAACACTCCTACTTTGGGATTCAGAAGGCTGCACGTGATGCCGGTGAGCCATGAAGAACGTCCGATTGGCGGCCGGGGTTGCCCCGTTGCCTCAGCCATGGCTGGAGCAACATCCGGAGCTGAGGCCCGTGGCACGCGCCGGAAACTCTTGATCAGCATGGACAGGCCCAGCCACGCCATATATGCGGCGCCTGCCAATTTGAGGACCAGAAACGCCTCCTGCGAAGCGGCGAGCAAAGCAGAGGCGCCGACCGCGGCAGCAACGCCCCAGACCATCGTGCCCGTGCAAATTCCTCCGGCTGCAGCGAAGGCCGGAACCCGGCCTTGGCTGATTGCAGTGCGCAGCACAAGGACCGTGTCCATTCCTGGAATGATCGTCAGCAGCGCGGCGACGACGGCGAAGGAAGCCAAAGCCGTGGGGATGGTCATGCTCTATGGTAGCCAGCCGGCGTCGGGCAAATTGACTGTGGATGCTGTCGGCCGGCGCTGTTAGCATGACGAAAAGGTAGCTGATCGCGCTGCCACGAACACTGAGGAGCCACGTAATGACCACGAACCTCAACCCCTACATCAGCTTTCGGGACAATGCCAAGGAGGCCATGGCCTTCTACAAGTCGGTCTTCGGCGGCGAGTTGACCCAGAGCACCTTCGCGGAGTTCCACGCCAGTGAAGATCCCGCCGAAAGCGAAAAAATAATGCACTCGGCACTCAAGACGGACAATGGACTGCTGCTCATGGCTGCAGACACTCCCAACAGCATGGACTACAGCCCCGGCAACAACATTTCGGTGTCCCTCAGCGGAGACGACGAAGCCGAGCTTCGCGGCTATTGGGACGGACTGGCCGACGGGGGAACGGTCACTGTACCGATGGAAAAGGCGCCATGGGGCGACATTTTCGGAATGGTGACGGATAAGTTCGGCATTGCGTGGCTCGTCAACGTCTCGGGGGAGCAGCCCCAGTAATGCAAGCTTTAAGGTAGCGGCTGGTTTGGTACAGCAGCGCTGCCCTCCCACCCAGCTGTATAAACAGGTCCGGCCTCCGGTCGCTTTGCCACCAGAGGCTGGACCGGCGCCCGGTGGGTGATCCTGCGCAGCACCCACGGAGCCAAATACTCCCTCGCCCAGATGATGTCGTCGGTCCTGGCCTCTCTCCAACTGCTTGGGGGCAATGTCTTGGGTTCAAAAGGCCGGAGCGAGTTCTCGACATTGAGGGAATCCAAAACCATCAGCGCCACTGTGTGGTGTCCTAGTGGCGAGAAATGCAATCGATCCGGATCCCACATTGCAGGATTTGCCAACTGTTGCAGCGCCCAAAGATCTGCAACCACTCCGTCGTAGCGGCTGGCAATGGTCCGGAGGTTTTCGTTGAAGATGGCGACTTTGCGGCGGTTATGCCTCAAAACGGGGGTCGAACCCCAATCCGGACCAGCGAAAAGCACAATGGTGGCCCCAGAGGACGCCAACTCTCCGACGGCGGGGTCTAATTCATTCGCCAACCTGTCGGGATCGCTTCCGCGGAAGACCAAGTCATTTCCCCCTGCCGAAAGTGTTACCAGGTCAGGCCGCAATGCCATCGCCGCTCCCAGCTGGTGGTCCAGTATCTGGCGTAACAAGAGACCACGGACCGCAAGGTTGGCATACGTGAAACCCGGATGGCCTACGCTGAGTTCTTCCGCAACGCGGTCTGCCCAACCTCGGAGGCCGCCTGGATTGCGCGGTTCAGGATCGCCTACTCCTTCCGTGAAGGAGTCTCCGATTGCCACGTATCGATTCCACGGGTGCAGGCCCTGGCGCGCAGTCGCGGGGCGGCCAGGTTCGGTATGCACCTGGCTGGAATCGCTCATGGTCTCATACTGACCCTCGTTCAGCCGCCGCACCAGACAAAGCCCGGAACCACCGCAAAGATTCCGTCAAGATCACCCGGGATCGCGCTTCCCGATATGCCCGCGGTGCTAACGTCGGCCTTAATGGGGCAGCGCTTCGCATCTGGCGAAAGGGCACGAATGACCAGCATGAGCAGACCGCCTGCGGATCCGTCCGCGCCCCCTCCAGGGACCAAGGAAGCTCTCAGGACATGGCTACTTCTGGGGTCTCCAGGATTCCAAAGGCTTCGCGGCGTTTTTCATCGCCGGCATTGTGCTGATCCCATTGCTCTCCCGGATCATGCGTTCTTTCGAACTGCACGCAACCCATGTCCGGCTCGACGCGAACGAACTTGAGTTCATTACCGCCAACGACACCGGGCCGATCGGTATCATCGCTCACGAGCCTCTCCGGATGACCGCTGCCGACTACAGGAACAAACTCGATTCCGCCATGGCAGTCAGCCACCTTCCCAATGACTATCCTGCTGTTTTCCTCGAGGTCACGGTAGACGATTCTTCGGACTTTGAAACTGCGTTGGAAGTACATGGTCTCTACCGGCACGGCTATTCGGTGTTGGAGGTTCACGGCCCGGTGGTCCCCAATACGATCGCTTCGGTTCTGTTGCATATCCGTGATGTCACCGGTCTGATGCCGCATATCTACTTCCGCAGGACGGAAGGGAACCCCGTGATCAATCTCCTGAAGTTCCTCTTCCTGGGAGAAGGTGAAATAGCGCCGGTGACGCGCGAGGTATTGCGTCAGGCTGAACCGGAGGTCACCCGTCGCCCGTGGGTTCACGTTGGTTAGTGGAGACTTTGTTAGACACAAGCGACTACGAAGGAGGCCGTGCGCCCCGCAACGCGGGACGGAGGGCGCATGGTGTTCCGGCTATCCCGCAGGGTTGGTTGCCTGGCAGGTCTGGTCCTGGGCGGTCTGGGCAACCACATCGTTGGGCTTGGGGGCCGGAAGTGTCGGCTTGTTGCCTGTGGCGAAGTCTTGCCCCGCGTAGAGTTGGACTCCCTGGACGCTGGCGACCTGCTCCACGCTCGTCGCTGGCAACCCGAACATCGCAGCGACGTCCGCGGCAACGTCGGCAAATCCGGCACCGTAGTAGACCATGGTCTGTGGCCTGGCAACGGCTTGGATCCGGGCCACCTTCGTGAAACCGCCGGAGGAGAGCAGCGCTGCGATCTCCTGGCTTCTGCCGGTCACTCCCGTTCCATTGGCGACGGTGACCGGTTGAAGCGCCTTGTTGTACGCGGCTTTCGGGGCTTCCGTGGATGGAGCAGGGGACGCCGCGGCGCTTGGTGCGGGCTGGCTGAGGTCGGCGCTCTTTGTCAGGGCAGCAAAGAAGTTGTTCGCCGCTGGCTGATCGAGGTCGAGCCGGTTGGGATCCGACGCCGCTGGCACGTTCGGTACCGTGATGAAATTGACCTTTGCCGGGTCGATGTTCTTGAGCCTGCCAGCAATGGTCAGCAGGGACGGAACCGAGGCGAGACCGTTGTCGACGGTGAGGTTCTTCGTGACTGTATCGGCGATGCCCAGCATCTTCTGGGGGTTTCCGAGCGTTCCGTCAGCCTTGAGCTTCCGCACGAGGGAACCGAGGAACGATTGCTGCGCCTTGATCCGTCCAAGGTCCCCGCCGTCGGAAAATGCATGGCGGGTGCGCAGGAAGGCCAGGGCCTGGTCGCCTTCAACCTGCGAGGTGCCCTTGGGCAAATGCAATCCGGAATCGGGGTCGTTGACGGCAGTGCTCACACAGACGTCGACGCCGCCGACGGCCTTGGATAGTTCGGTCACGGCGTTGAAGTCGGCCATCATGAAGTGGTCAACCTCCAAACCCGTGAGCTTGTTGACGGTATCAACAGCGCAGCCGATGCCGGCCTCGGCCATCGCACTGTTGATCATCGCATTTTGCCGTTCAGGGTACTGCTTGCCGGTTTTGTTGTCCGTACAAGCCGGAACGTCGACCAACAAGTCCCGGGGAAAACTAATGACGTTGACATGGTTGTTGTCCGCGGAAATATCCAGCAACATCATGACGTCCGATTGGCCGTAGCCCGAGGATTGGTCGGTGGTGCCGAACTGCCCGTTCTTCCCGCTCCTCGTATCGGTACCCAGAACGAGGATTTGAAGCCGGTCCTTGCTGTCGTCCACTGGCCCTTCCGTCCTGAGGCCTCCGGCGCCAAGGGCGGATGATGAGATATTCGACTGAAGGCGCCATACCCAATACCCTCCAAACGCGACGACGGCGAGCAGCAAGACAGCCACTGCGGCGCTCGTGATTTTGAACCAGCGCGGTGCCCGGCGATAGCTGAAACGACGGCTGCGGGTAGCCAATTTGCCCTGCCCCGGATAGGCGACAGGTGCGGGCTGACCCGTTTCCGGGTTGGGTGCATCGTGGCGAGTTACCAAAAGGGGGACTACCTCTCCGGGGGAATAACGGACGGCCCCCATTGTAGCGGGGACCTCTGGGAAGATGCCCGTGGCCCCGCGACGCCCAGCACTAATCTCCGGCAATGGTTGAATGGGACGATGACTGTGAGTTCACTGGCGGCGTTCGTCGGACTGTGCGCAATTTTGGCCCTTACGCCGGGCCCAGACTCCTTCCTCGTCCTCAGGTACAGCCTGTCAAACGTCAAAGCCGGACTCTCAGCGGCGTTCGGTTCCTCGCTCGGCAGCATCTTCTGGGCAGGTCTTGTGGGCATCGGACTGGCGGCCCTCCTGGAGCAGTCGGCCGAAGCCTACAGAGTGGTGAAAATCATCGGTGGCCTGTACCTGATTTACTTGGGGGTCAGCGCCTTCGTCCTCAGCCGCCGTCCCCAAACACCACCGCGGGAAGGTGACGGCCCGGGGGTGAGCGGTCAATTGCGCTCAAGCTTTTTCGCCGGACTTGTTTCGTGCCTGCTCAATCCCAAGGTAGGACTGTTCTTTCTCGCCGTTGTACCCCAGTTCCTGCCACCCGGCGACGCATCATTCGGCTTGACGATGATGCTCGGAATCATCGACTTTGCAATTTCGATGATCTACCTCGGAACCCTGTCTTTCGTGGCCACCAGGGCCGTTCTTTGGCTGAAAAGGCCGGCGGTCACCAAGGCTTTGGAACGGACCTCGGCTGCGATACTGACGGCGCTGGGCTTGGGGACTGCGGTTTCGGCAAGTAGCTAAAGGTGGACACTCGCGATTCAGGTCAAATGGTCGAAGTCTCCACGCGCCCACGCCGCATGCCGTTGAGCGGAATCGCGTAACACGGTCTTGGCCTCCGAAGCGATCACGTTGTTGAAGTTGCCGTAAATCCGATCGAATTCGAGCACGCCGAGTTGCTCGGCGATCCGCAGCGCCACCGCGCCGGAGAGCGGAATAAGATTCGGGTAGCTGCGCATGAAGGCGATCGAGCGGCGGTTGGGGTTCGGAAACACGCTGTCACCGGTCAGCAGCACTCCCTTTCCGTTTGCCCCGCCGTCCCAGTGAGCCACTGCGCTGCCAGGGAAGTGGCCCCCCGTTTGGTGCAGTGTGAGCCCTTCGGCGACTGTTCGGCTGCCGGACCAGAATTCGACGGCCGCTGCGGTTCGCCCTAGCCAGCCGCGATCGGTGTCGGCCACCAGCACCGGGACCCCGCCTAAGCGGTGAGACCATTCGAGCTGCACGCCGAACATGTGCGGATGGCTCGCCGCAATCGCGAGGACGGGACCCCGGCCGAGTACGACGTCCACAGCTTTGTCATCGACGTAACCCACCGGATCCCACAGGAGTGAACCGGCGGGTGTGGCCACTAGCTGTGCGGTCTGGCCGATCCCGATCAGTCCCGGTTCGTTCTCCTTCCATTTGATGTGGTGGTCCCGCGCCAGTTCGTCCAGGGTGAGCCAGCGCTGTCCGCTGGCGGGTACATACTGGCGCTCATCATCACAAATCGGACAAACCGCGGGGGTCGGTTCCTCGTATTCGACGGCACACGTTGCGCAGACCAGCACTGTGAGTCCTTTCCTTGCGGTGGTGCTCCCACTCGGCCATGTGCTCGGGAAGGCGGTCATCCAGGAACCTGTAAAAGCTCGCCATTTCGTCCAGCCTGCCAGCGGCTGTGGAAGTGTGGTCGCCAATCGCGGCGTTGGCGACGTCGGCGAGGTCGGCGAGCGCGCGATATACCGGGCGTTCGTGGGCGAAGGCCGCCAGCCATGCGTTGGGCGGGACTTCGTAGCGGTCCCGGCGGCCGCGAGGGAGTCTCCGATGCGTGCCGACGTATCGCCGACTGCTATCGCGCTCAGGCTCGACGCCGCTGCGCCAGAGCGAGAAGCGCGATGCCCACAATCCAGATCAGCGACTGTAGCCGATCGCGCCTTATCCGTTGCAGGAGCAACGTGTTCATCGCACGCTCGCCGCCTTTCCTGCTTCCCGACGTCGGGCCTTTCGTGCCGCATGCTGAGCCACTGACACTTCAGGCGGATTGATCTCGTCCCCGTAGTGCCGGAGGAACAGTCCCTCGAGCGACGGCGGTGCGATCCTCAGGCCTTTGACGTCGAGGTCCGTAGGACGGGCAGCACCGACGAAATCTTGTCACTGTCGACGGTGAAGCGGGCGCGACCGTTGACCAACGCAATATCGTGGATGGCAGGGATGCGGGCAATATCGGCATCTGTAAGCCCGTTCCGCGCGAAGGACACCTCCGTTCGCGTCAGGTGGCGTAGCTCAGCAAGAGTGCCCGACTCCACCGTCTTGCCGCCAGAGAGATTAGGCCACAGGCTGACATCGCCGGGGACATACGCGATGCGCTTGTGCAGCGCCACCGCATCATTCCAGGGGTCCAGGCCGAAGACTGTAGCGCTGCCGCCGCTGGCCCGCGCCAGGCCGAGCAAAACCCGGATTGTCGTAGACTTGCCGGCGCCGTTCGGCCCAGGACATCCCACTTTGGCGCAAGCTCGTCGCCGGGTTCGCAATAGGGCTCGCGCAGGACTACGGTCAGACCGTCATCGTCCCCATGACCTTGGTGAACGCACGCTACCGGGATGAAATCTTCGAGCTCATTTCAAAGTCGGGATCACAATCCAGCATGCTTTCCTCGATGTCCCCGCCGCCGAGCTGTACCGACGAATTGAGGAACAAGTCATCCACGAAGACGCAGAAGCCGATGCCATTGCTCGGGATTTCCGTCGAAGCAATGTGGGACGATGCCTCGCAGCGCGCTTCCAACTGACGAGTGACACCCTTGTCCTCCGGGGAGACCAAAACACCCCTGAAGAACTCGCAACGCTCGTGCTGGAGGCGGTTCAGCTAGCTGAATGAGGCGGCAGCCTTCCTAATCACGTCGGCTACCACCTTCGGCCGCGACACGTAGACGGCGTGGCTTCCTGGAGTCTCGCTGACCGTTGCGCCTATCCGCTCTGCCATGCTGGCCTGGGCCACGGGCGGGATCATA
Source organism: Arthrobacter sp. AZCC_0090 (assembly GCF_014207375.1). Taxonomy (GTDB): domain Bacteria; phylum Actinomycetota; class Actinomycetes; order Actinomycetales; family Micrococcaceae; genus Arthrobacter. The sequence goes on from NZ_JACHEE010000001.1 coordinate 324,474, forward strand.
TTGTCGTCGGTAACGTGTAGATACCAGCTCGGCTTCACCCGCCAGGCGGCTGAAGAAACGACTCCGCCGAGCGCTTCCAGTCCCCAAGGGACCTGGGAGTCGGCCAGGAACGCAGCCTCCTCAGGTGTGACGTCTCCGGCGAAGGACTCATGGAACTTATCGCGGTCAAGGAAGAGGTATCCCTCAACGGGAGGCAAGATGGGTGGCTGCGGGCCGTCGCCTGGGAATGTTTCGAGCAAGGAGTTCACGGACTCACCCTGGTCCGGCGCGAACGCCGTGATATACACGAGCGCCGATACTTTTTCGTGATTGCCTGCCTCGGTGATGACGGCTCCTCCGTACGAATGACCCACGAGCACAACTGGCCCGTTCACCTCGTCAAGGACCTGCCGCGTGGCTGTGGTGTCATCGGCCAGCGACTTCGTGGGGTTCTGCACAACTCGAACATGGAAGCCATCTGCGGCTAGGTCGTCGTATACGCCCCTCCAGCCTGATCCGTCGACGAATCCGCCGTGAACCAGAACGATTGTTGGTTTCATGCTTTGCTCCTAATAGTGTTGGACAGGAGCAACGCTAGACCTCCGGTTGCACGTGGTAATCCGTCAAATGACGTACATTCACGGGCGCAGGTTGTTCGGCTCGGCCGAGAGGGCGTCACGCAGGCCGGCGCGCGTCGAGATCCCGAGTTTTGAGAAAACACGCGAAAGATGAGTGGAAACAGTTCTCGACGACAGGAAGAGGGATTCGGCGATTTGCTTGTTTGAAAGCCCCGTCGCTGCAAGGTCAGCAACTGCAGATTCTTGCGGGGTCAGTGAGGTGGAGCGCACCTCAGGTGCGCCAAGTGCGCGAAGTTCCCGATCTGCGCGGAGGGCCCACGCATTGGCACCCAGCTGAAGAAACATCTTCTTCGCTTCGCGGAGTTGAATCTTGGCGGCGGCGCGTTCGCGCCGACGTCGAAGCTGCTCTCCGAACAGCAGCCGGATCCGTGCTCGGTCGAAATGCCAGCGCTCACCCTCCTGGGTTGAAAGCGCGTCCTCGAATTTTCCCTTCCACCCCGGGCCGTCGTCCAGCAAACCGTGTGCAGCCAGGACGAGAGCCCGCAACCGTGAAGAGTGGCTCGCGACTTCGGCGCATTCGAACACCTTTAGGTGCATTTCTCCTTGTACCTTGCGGCCCGATCGGGCGGCCGCTTCGATGAGGTCGAAAGCCGACCAAATGGCGTGCGAAATGTAGGGCGGGAGGATACCGGGCGGGCTGATAGTCGCGGCGTGGGTGAACGCTTCGTCGAAGCGGCCGGCCGGCAACGCCGTCATGCAGCGGATGTGCGACGAGTAGTTGGCAAGAGCGAAAAGGCGTCGCGGCGCGGCCCATATAAGCAACTCTTCGGCTATGCCGTGGGCGAGTGATTCCTCTCCACGGGCCGCATGAACAAGTGCCATCAGGAACCTGGCTGGCGCCGTGGTCAGTGCATAGCCGTGTTCGAGTGAGAGATCCAAACCTTCATGAACCACTGCTTCAAGCTCATGCCAACGGCCGGTGAAATAGTCGTCATTGGCGAGCAGGAAGAGGGCTTGAATCGCAGGGGTGATGGCTTCGCCTTTCCGCCCAGCATCAACAACCCGCCAGAGTGCGTCGCGCATACCTCCAAGAGAGTCAATGTAGGCCCCGGCGATTGCGAAACGCACGATGTACAACGGATCTGAAACGAATCGAAGACGATCTGTTTCACGATGAAAGCGTTCTATGGCAGGTCCTTCCGCCCGAGCCACATCAATGAAGAGATTTATCTGAAACTGCAGTACGTTGGGCAGGTCGCCCGCGGCTGACGTTTGCGCCAAAAGCGGCTGCCAAAATTCGCCCGTACCACCGAAGAACCCAACCAAAACGAGCGTATAGAGGGCTTCTACATACTCATCGTTGCCCGTACCCAGGCCAGAAGTTCCCGCCGTGAGCGCGGCAAGCAAGAGCCGTCTAGCGGTTGCAACGTCGCCTTCACTGTTGAGCAGGTTGTAAGTCACCGCAATGACAGTCGCCAGCTGTGGTGATTGAGATGGGTTTCGAAGCGCCTCGGTGAGCAGGACAGGGCTTTCAGTGATTGCTCCGGCAATCAACGAGCCAAGATACGCCGCGCGCGCCACTCGCCGCTCGCGGTCGCTGACAGAGGGAGTTAGCTCCGCCGCCTTCAGCATGGCGGCCGTTGCTCGGGTGCCATCACCGGTCTCAATGAGCCGCTGAGACACGGTTTCAAGGAGCTCTGCGACTTCCTCATCGGGTCCGGTCGCAGCTTGTCCGAGGTGCCAGGCCCGCCGCTCGGGCTCGTCCGCGAACGCCTTGGCGAGGATTGCGTGCACCCGCCTACGTTCGCCATCTGTCGACAGCTCAAACACAGCAGCACGGATCAGCGGATGACGAAATTCCCACCGCCGTGAACGGGAGTCGAAACGCACCACGCCAGCGCGTTCTGCGGCATCCAAGTCTTTGCGTCCAGCGCCAGACGGAATACATTTCTCGATGGTCACACTGCTTTCGGCCCCAGCGAGAAGCACGAAGAGCAGCATCTCCCGTGTCGGTTGGGGAAGCGCCGACAAACGGTGTTCGTAGAGCGACTTCAGCCGTTTCGTAAGGGGCAAGATGCTGGGTAACGGGTGGGTATTCGGGGATTCAAGGGCTGCAGGCAACTCAAGGAGACCGAGAGGATTGCCAAGCGCTTCGCCACGGATCCGACGTCGAACTTTTGGTCCCAGAGCCGGAAAGCGTTCGACGAGCAGAGCGTCGGCGGCGTCGTCGGACAGCGGAGGGATAAGCAGGGACGGAAATCCGCTGCGGACGAAGACTGTTTCCTCATCCGTTCGGGCCGCTACCAGGATCTTGGCCGGCACGTCGTGTAGACGCCGGCCAACATAAGTCAACGTCATAGCAGAAAGCAGATCCATCCAAGGAGAGTCATCCACAATCAAGAGCACCGAGCTTGACTTCGCAGCAGTCAGTTGGAGCAATGCAAGCGCCGCGGCGCCCGCAACAAGAAGGCTGGGCATGGCGCCGATCCGCAGCCCGCAAACGACGGCGATTGCCTCCTGGTGTTCCGGCACGAGCCCGGGGAGAGCGTCGACCAGCGGGAGCAACAGCTGATTGATTGTGCTGTACGGAAGGTCCGCTTCAAATTCAAGGGCTCTCGCGAGCTGCACCTGGGCACCGGCGCTTGCGGCTCGGTCTCCGATGAATTCGAGCAGGGCCGACTTCCCGACCCCGGCATCTCCGCTGACGACGAGGAGAGAGTCCCTTCCGGGTTCCATAAGGAAAGCCTCGATCGCCTCAAGCTGGACATCCCGACCATGCAACTTTGCTTCCATCAACCGAATCTCCGATGTGATGTCCTCACCTATGAGGAAAGGCTAAGAGGCGCAGTGACTCGTGGCAAGGACGAGATGCAGGGGTTGGGCGGACCCGAAGAGGATCGCCGCGGCTCGCAGACCACATTCCGGGGCATCACCATCCAGGCTTATGGGCCCGTAGGGCGCCCGGAATACGCAACGTCACCGACCCCGAAGACGTGTCTAGGTGGCGCTGTGAATGGAGGCAAGTTGACCGTGGGGGAGTCCTCTGGACGCTTCCCATCTATCCGTTCGCTAGTTATCCGAACTGACGGCAGCCGCGGCCGCCTTGAGGTTGGCGTGGAGACCCGCGATCGCCAGAAGGTCCGAATCCGTGATCCCCCGGGGCAGCTCCGACAGCTGGGCGCATACGTCTGCTGGGTCGGCGCCGGTCCAATAAGGGGGGTCGAGGTCGGGGACAGGAGCGGGTACTGCACGGCCGTCAACCGTCGGGCTGAGCTCGTGCCAAGTCCTTGATGCCCAGTGGCACGCCGGCCAGTGGGCCAAGGTCCTCCCCGGCCTTCCGGGCCTGGTCGATCCTGGCAGCATCGCGTTTTGCCTGCGCGTCGAAACGGCTGATGAAGGTGATGGATCGTCATCGATTCTCCTGGGATGGGTTGGGATGCGCCGGCTGGAAGCACTCGGGTCGACCACGTTGTGACCCGCCTCATAAAGCCGACAACAGGAGTGAAGCACGCATCGAGGGAAATACGGAACAGTCCGTTCCGTATATTACGGAACGTTACGTATCGTAGCGTTTCCCTCGTGAGGATGCTAAGAATGGATCATGGATACAGGTGAACCCACCGGGGGCCGGCCCTTCGATGCGGGGATGACGGAGCGCATCCTCGAGGAAGCGCGCCGGAGCTTGGGCGCAGACGGTTTCAGCGCGATGCGCATCGAGCGGATCGCGGCCGCCGTCGGGTGTGGCAAGGCGGCGATCTACCGGCGCTGGCCCAACAAGGCCGAGCTCGTCGCTGCTGCCGTTTCATCCGAGATCCTCTCGGAAACGGATGCGGCAGCATCTGACACAGGAGAAGTAGGGGAGGACCTCCTCCAGCACGTCCTCCAATCCAGCCGGCGGTACCGGACTGTCCCGACGACGGGGGCCGGGATCGGATGGGCCGCGCTTGGCGAACGCGATGTCGTCAAAATCCTTTGGCAGGGCCCCCTAGGCAAGCGGAGGCAGCTCGGCCTTGAGATACTGGAGCGGGGGATAGGCCGTGGTCAGCTCCCGCCGGAGACGGACTGCAACCTGATCCTGGACCTGCTCGCAGGCATGTCGATGTACCGTTACAAGGTACGGGATGAACCCCCTGATATCTCCCACTACCGGGCTTCCATCGACTCGCTCCTTGCCAGCCCTCCTCTAATCCGAGCCGCCGAGCGGCCAGCCGACGTGGTCGCGGCCTTCTGAGATTCGACAGCATCGACGCACCGACCATTCGGTCCCTCACGGTTCTACTTTACATAATGTAGATTATCGGCGATATTGAACACCTCAGCGGCACCCGCCACACAGAGCGAAATTGAACCCTCAAATCATCCACTTTTCCGTCCTCTGCCATTGTCAACGGCATCTTCGTCGCCAACAATGAAGCATGCCGGTCTACGTGAGGTCCCTGGAAACTGCCGTACCGCCCACAGTGCTTGTGCAACCACAGGCACGCGACGTTTTTGCATCCCAACCCGGCCTGACGCGGCTCGGATCCCGGCTCGTGCGGACGTGCTTCGATTCAGCTGCCATTGACACCCGGTTTACCGCTGTTGCCGAACTAACCCTTGATAACCACACCGAGAACCCGTCATTCTTCGATCCTGATTCGGGCCGGGTCCTGAGCCCTAGTACCAAGGTCCGCAACGAGATCTTTGCCGTCGAGGCCACCAAATTGTTTATTGAGGCAGCCAAAGCCGCCGTCGGGAAGTGTCCCGATATTGATTTACTTGACATAACTCATGTCATCACTGTCTCCTGCACCGGTTTCTTCAACCCCGGACCCGACTACAAGGTAGTCCGGGCCCTCGGTCTTAGCCCGGCCGTGCAGCGCTATCACCTCGGCTTCATGGGTTGCTACGCCGCATTCCCGGCCCTCCGGGCAGCCCGGCAGTTTTGTCAGGCCGATCCCTCCGCTGTGGTCCTGGTGATCTGTGTGGAGCTTTGTTCACTACACGTCCGGACCTCGAATGATCCGGACACCATCATGGGATCGGCGATCTTTGCGGACGGTGCGGCCGCCGCCGTCGTGACTTCCCGTGAACCTGAGGGACCTGACCCGGTGATCAGGCTGGATCATTTCGAGACCGTCCTGACGCCTGTCGGGGAAGAGGCCATGGCCTGGAATATCGGCGACGAGGGATTTGAAATGGTCCTCGGAACGTACGTGCCCCACATCATCGAGGAACACATCGCCGGGGCGCTCGAACCCCTGCTTGCACGGGACCCCTCCCTGGCCGGACTCCCCTACCGGGACATCACGCATTGGGCCATCCATCCTGGCGGCCGCAGCATTCTCGACAAAGTCGAATCGAAGCTTGAACTCACCGAAGAACAAATGATTCCCGCCCGCGAAGTCCTTCGAAACTACGGCAACATGAGCAGCGCCACCGTGCTTTTCGTCTTGAAGCACATCCTCGGACAAACTGCGGCGCAGCGAGAGGAACGTATCTGTTCCATGGCGTTCGGGCCAGGTCTCACCGTGGAGACGGGGCTGTTCACCCGGATTTCCCCTGTGTTGTGATGCCTGCCCTCCCCCGCCCTGGCGGCTTTCTCGGCGCACGGGACGTGACCGCAGTGGAAGACATGGACCGCCCCGACTGCGATCTCGACCGGCTCAACCGGAGTTACGCGCGGTTTCGGCTCGTCAACGCGGTGGTATCTGGCTGGCGCGATACGTACCGGACCCGGATCAAGCCATTGCTCACGACGGCGGCACCCACCACAGTCCTTGACATCGGCTGCGGTGGTGGCGATGTCGCCCGGAGCCTCGCTCTCTGGGCCGCCGCGGACGGATACCTGCTCGACGTCACCGGAATCGATCCGGACGAGCGCGCCTTCCATTTCGCCAACTCCGCGCCGAAAGTCGAGGGCGTGAGCTATCGGAAGGCTTTCAGCTCGGAGCTCGTATCCGAACGGCTCCACTTCGACGTCGTCATCTCCAACCACGTCCTGCACCACTTGACCACCCCGGAACTCGCCTCCTTCCTCAGCGACTCTGAACAGCTCTGCCAGCGGATTGCCCTCCATAACGACCTCAAGCGCAGCCGCCTCGCCTACTCCCTCTTCTGGGCCGGTGCCTGGCCACTCGGCATTGGCTCCTACATCCACGGCGACGGGCTCACGTCCATCAGGCGCAGCTACACAGCAGCCGAACTCCGTGCTGCCGCTCCCCCGGCCTGGACCGTAGAAGGCAGCGGCCTGTGGCACAACCTCCTGATTTACAGTCCCGTTGAGGCTCCGCATGTTTGACGTCGTAGTGGTCGGAGCGGGTCCGGTAGGGCTCTACATGGCCGCATTACTCTTACAACACGGGCACCGCGTCGCCATCCTGGAAAGGCGCGCGACGCCGGGCCGCCAAACCCGCGCCATCGGAATCCATCCTCCAGCGCTCGCGGCACTCGACGCCGTAGGTGCTGCCCGCCCCCTGGTCTCTTCGGGTGTCCGGATCACCCACGGGACCGCATACAGCGGCGGCCGCAAAGTCGCCGACATGAACTTTGCCCGCCCGTCAGCTGAATACCCCTTCATCCTTTCCGTGCCGCAATATCTCACCACCCAAGCCCTTGAGTCCAGGGTGATCGAACTCGATCCAGGCGCCCTTCTCCGCGGCGTGCACATCGAGGAAGTCGTCGACGACGGCGGGTACCTGCGGTTGCGCGGACAGGAAGGAAGGGCGGCGGTTGAGTTCTTGGGTCGCTTCGTGGTTGCAGCCGATGGTGTCCATTCGGCGGTTCGTGGGGGCCTGGGCATGGAGCCGCGATTGCGAACTTACCCCGACTACTACGTCATGGGCGATTTCCACGATGAATCGACGTATGGCAGCAGCGCAGTCCTCTTCCTTGAACCGGGAGGGATCGTCGAGTCTTTTCCGCTGCCCGGCGGTATCCGAAGGTGGGTGGTCCGGCTTGACGCCCCGTGTCAGGAACCCACTCCCCGCGTACTGGCCGCTCTGATCCGAAAGCGGACCGGAACGGCGGTGGACTCAGCAAGCAATACGATGATCAGTGCGTTTGGTGTAACCTCGCGCCTTGTCTCCCGAATGGTTCACGGACGGGTTGCCTTGCTCGGCGACGCCGCACACGAGATCAGCCCGATCGGCGGTCAAGGGATGAATTTGGGCTGGCTGGATGCGGCCGCGCTGGCGCCCATTATCAGCGAGGCGTTGCGAACGTCTGGAAGAAGGCCTGCCAGCAAGGAACTCGCGGAATTTGAGCGCAACCGGCAGCGCGCAGCGAAGAAAGCCATCTGGCAGGCGAGTGTGAACATGGCGCTGGGCCGCCCGCTGCCCCCAAAAGTCCTGAGCGCGCGGAACGCCTTGATCGGCCGGGCGATCACTTTGCCGATGTTCTCGGAACTCGTGGCCCGCCGATTCACCATGCACTAGGCGCCGTCTTGCACACTGCCGCCGGCGGGGACTGCTTCTTGCCCGGGCTCGGTGAAGTAGCAGTCGTAACTGTCCTGGCTCCGGATCTTTCCATCGACCACCTCAAACACGGCGGTGCTTCTGGCGCGGATGGTTTCTCCGGCATTCCAATGCGGAAGATCCAACAGCAAGGTTGCGGACCAGTTCATTTCCAGCACCACCCGGCCACCTTCGCTCGTGCTTCGGACAATGTCGAAATGCTGGTCCCGCACCACGGTCCTGCTCTGTTCGGCGCCGGAGAGAGTTTCCCGAAAATCCCGGATGGCGCCGGTTGGGGACAGAACGTGCGGCCATTCCGTGAGCTTGAAATCGTCCGCGAGGTAAGGCCGGACACTCTCCGAGCCACCTCCACTCTCCACCGCGCGGATCAATCCGAGCACACATTCCAAGGGGGTCGAATCGCTCATCCACCGAGCGTAGTACACCTTATTCCAGTGCAACCCGCAGCACCATGACCGGTACATGATTGCGTCTTAGACTGCATCCATGACCGCCAGGGGCGAAAAGTGAGCGCGCGACGACGGCGAGCGGCCGCCGTCGTACGCATCGGCCTGTTGGGCATCACGGCAGCTGTTGTCGCGGGATGTTCGGCGGCGGCCGGACCGCAGCCCACCCCTCCACCCGGTGTATTGACTGTCCAACTGAACCAGTTCCGGGACAACTACAGCACGCATGTCATCGAGATCCAGCTCAGCAACCCCGGCCCGGACACCATCACAGTAGTACGCGCGGCCCTTCGGACGGGGAGCTTTGACGGAACCATCGGATGGGTTTCGAGCACTGATGGCACAGCCATTCCACCTGGACAGACCAAGAGCCTTCCGGCGCAGCTTACGTCTGCCACCTGTCCCCCTGGCCCCTTGGAACCGACGGTTGACTTTGTCCTGGCGGGCTCGGATCACGTGTTCAACGAGTCCGTGACGGACCCCTTCGGCGTGCTGGCCCGGAACAACAGCGAACTATGCCTGGAACGCAGCGCCTCGGACATAGCGGGCCTGGAGCTCCTGCCGACGTTGGACCCGGGACCCCAGAAAGGGCTAGCAACAGTCACCATCACGGTCAAACCCCGCGGCGGAACAGGATCCATGACAATCGAGTCAATCGGCGAAACCACCCTCCTCGCCGCGGATCCGGGCAGCCCGTGGCCCCATGGCGTCGTGATTCATGGCATCGACAAGGACTCGACCCTCAGCCTGCGCATCCGCCCCGCGCGTTGCGACCCGCATGCCGTCGCGGAGGACAAGGTGGGCACGCTCATACCGCTTCACGTGACCGTCAACGGAGTCGCCGGGACTGTCAAAGTCGCCGCAGGTAATGCGCTGCGCGGGAGCATCTACGATTTCGTCACGAAGAGCTGCGGGGACGGTTGAGGGGTCAGCACACTAAGCTCGATCCATGGACTTTGAGACTCGACCCCTGTCTGCCGGCCCGGAGACAACGTTCACCGCCTCCCAAATCCGCGCCGCGGTTCAGGATCTACTGGCGCTCGACGGCCTCCCGCCCATCGTCCAGGTCGGCCACCCCGTGCTGCGGCAACTCGCCGCACCTTACGATGGCCAGCTCGAGGACACCGAGCTGGCACAATTGATCGAGCGGATGCGGGATGTCATGCACGCCGCGCCCGGAGTCGGCCTCGCAGCACCCCAGCTCGGCATCCCTTTGCAGTTGGCCGTGCTTGAAGACCATTTCGACGTTGACCCGGTCGCTTCCGAGATCCGCGGGAGGACACCACTGGGTTTCTTCGCGATCCTGAACCCCCGGTACGAGCCCGAAGGGACGTCTACGGCATCGTTCTATGAAGGCTGCCTGTCGATGCGTGGATTCCAGGCCGTGGTGACGCGGCATCGGGATGTTCACCTGCACTACCAACGTCCTGATGGAAGTACGGCCTCGGAAGGATTCTCCGGATGGCAGGCACGGATAGTCCAACACGAGACCGACCACCTGCGCGGCGGACTCTATTTGGACAGGGCCGAGCTACGGTCCCTTGCCGATGATCAGCAATACAGCGCCCATTGGGCGTACCCCGGAATCGACGAGGCGCGCCGCGGGCTGGGATTCCTTAACTCTTAGCCGTGCCGGATTCGCGCGATGGGTTTGCCGCGGAAGGCAGGTACTTTGCCCACCATGCGAGGATTTGTTCGAAGCGCCGGCGGCGGTGATGTGGCGTTCCCGAACGCGAAAGTTCGTGGTCCTCGCCGGGGAAGAGTAGCAGCGCAGTCTCCACGCCCTGCGCCTTCAGGGCGGCAAAGTAGCGCTGGCCCTGTTCAACCGGGCAACGGAGATCGTTTTCGCTGTGGATAACGAGCGTAGGCGTCTGGACGCCATTCACGACGGCCATGGGACTTTGAGCCGCCATCTGCTCGGGCAATCCACCCGTATATTGGCCGCCGAAGAACCACCCGATATCCGAGGAGCCTTCGAAACTGACGGGGTCAAGGAAACCCCGCTCCACAATGGCCGCCTTGAAGCGGTGTTCATGTCCGATGACCCAGGCCGTCAGATATCCGCCATAGGACCCACCCATGATGCCGATCGCTTCCCTGTCCATCAGTGGGAAGGCGTCCAAGGCGCCGTCCAGGAAGGCAAGCACATCCGCCATGTCCACCGTGCCCACTTTCTCCTTGATGGCGCCGCCGTGTGCCTGACCGTATCCGGCAGAACCACGGGGGTTGCACATCAGCACGGCATATCCCGCCTCGGCATACACCTGGGCCTCATCGAAGAACGCAGCTGTGTATTGTGCGAACGGCCCGCCATGAATGGTCAGCAGCACCGGATGTGGACCTTGCCCCTCCGGCAGAACCGCCCAGCCATGGACCGGGTAGCCATCCTTGCCAGTCGCAGTGAATTCCTGCGGTTCAAGAATCGTTGCTTCGGCTCGGAGTGCCTTGGCGAAGTCCGTCAGCACGCGCAGCCCGCCCTGGTCCAGAACACCGAGTTCGCCATTGCTTGACGCGTCGCTGAAGCTGACCGACACCACGCCACCCACGGCGGAAGCACCCCCGGCCACCCGAGCCCCTTCGAGCAGGACCGCACTCCCGCCGTCGGCCGTCCATTTGACCAGCTCAACGCTCCCCCGCCGGGCGTTGAGACCAAGCACGCCATCTGCCCCGAAAGGTTCGAGGGGGCCGGAAATGTCCTGGTTCTCCATATCGCTCAGCATGGTGGCTTCGCCCCCGCGAGCAGGCATCACATACAGGGCTGTGTTCCTGGCGACGAAGTCCAGACCGTCGTCGCCGAGGTCTTGCGCCGTAAAGAACAGCCATTCGCCGTCGATCGATTCGCAGGCTTCGTGGACAGACTGCGGCGCAGCGTCCGGCCGCACGGCCTCTGGCTCGCCGCCTCCGCCCGGGACGCGATAGATCCCGGAAGCGATATCGGCGTCGTGCCCTTTATGGAGTGATGCAACAAAGTAGACGCTCTCGCCATTGCGGCTGAAGGACGGTGACGTGTGATCGGCGTCGTCGAACGTCAACTGGACCGCCGTCGGCAGCAAACTCGGCGGATCAGCTCCGTTGTCTTTCGCCGCCCGACCCACGGGAGCCACAGGGGGTTCCGCTCCAGGCTCCGGGACGTCGACCACGAACAGTTGGGCTGGCTTGTCCGCCGTGTAGCCAAGCCCGTTGAGCCGGTACTGGTTGTCCGTGATCAGCCGGGGGTCTTCGCTTCCCGGTCCCACGCCGTCAACGGTCCCATAGCGGCCTTGTTCCGGAACCCGCGTCGAGAACACAATCCGGCGCGAATCAGGCGACCAGGAAAACTCCGAGACTCCCAATTTTTGTTCCGTGATGGCTTGGGGCTCTCCGCCGTCGGCTTCCACGACGTGCAGCTGCGGCTTGCCGTCCGGCGTCGCCCGAAGAAATGCCAGCACCCTGCCGTCCGGCGAAAATGCCGGGGCGGTATCCCTGAATCCCCGGGTGATCCGGCGGGGCGGCACAGCGGGGTCGAAAGCAACACTCCAGAGTTGCCCTACGTACGCATCGGCGTCGAAATCCGGCCGGGTGACGGCCACGACTGCGCGGGTGCCGTCAGGGTGGGCGGCAGGGGAAGAGACGGACTTCAGCAGCGGGAGTTGTTCGGCTTTCACGCTGGTGAGCCTAGCGGCCGACCCGCCGCGACGGTATGCGCCACTCCGGCCACCGTAGGATTGTCCGTATGCTTTCCGACGCCGTCCCTTCCCTGCGCTGCCCGGTCTGCCAGGGGCCTTTCGGGCTCAGGGGTGCGGCCCCCTTTTCGCTGAAGTGCGTCGCCGGCCACAATTTCGATGCCGCGAAACAGGGCTACTTCAACCTGCTCACCGGCAAGGGCACGGTCTTCGAGGCGGACACGGCAGAGATGGTCGCGGCCCGCAACGAGTTCCTGGGCGGCGGCCATTACGCCCCGCTCGCCGATGCGATCGCGAGGCTGGCGGCTCCCGTCCTATCAGAGCCGGGATCCCTCGTCCTGGACGCCGGCACGGGCACCGGCCACTATCTACATACAGTGCTGGAGCGCACTCCCGCGGCCGCTATTGGCATCGATATCTCGAAGTTCGCCCTCCGCCGGGCAGCACGGATGAATCCCGGCGCCATTAATCTTGTGTGGGACATCTGGCGTCCCTTACCGCTCGCCGACCATGCGGTCGATGCCATCATCGTGGTCTTTGCGCCGCGGAATCCTCCGGAGTTCGCACGCGTATTGCGCCCTGGAGGCCGAGTGGTCGTGGTGACTCCACGGAACGGTCATCTCAAGGAGATTGCGGACCGCACCGGGATGCTCAGTATCGAGCCTGGCAAAGACGAGCGCCTGGCCGAGTCCATGCAGGAATTCTTCACTGCTGCGGATTCCGTCCAACTCGATGTGCCGCTCACACTCAATGGGCGCGATATTGCCGATGTCGCCTTCATGGGCCCGGCGGGCCACCACCTTGAGCGCTCCGTCTTGTTGACGTCGACCGCCGCAGAATCATCAGTGCGTGCCATCGCAAAGTTCACCCTCAGTGTTTTCACTGCCCCGGAGGGACGCTCCTAACGCGAAGCTTCGCACCGGACTAGGATGGAAAAACAGCGACTGTGATTTTGCCGACGCTGCAGTCCGGATCAGGCCGGCTGCCGCCGCAAGTCCGGAAACAGGGGGAACGATGTTTGAATGGCTTGGCAGCAACTGGTGGGCTCTCTGGCTCACGGTTTTCCTCGCGTTTGCCGTAGTGGAAATGCTGACACTCAACTTCTTCTTCATCATGCTCGGCGGTGGTGCGTTGGCTGCACTGGTCGCGGACTTCGCCGGAGCTGATCTCTGGCTTCAAACCGTCGTCTTTTGCGTCGTGTCCTTGCTCATGATCGCCTTCGTCCGCCCGATCGCCCTGAGGCATCTGCACAAGGGCCCCGCCGAACAGCGTACCAACGTGGACCGCCTGATCGGCCAATCGGCGCTCGTCATGGAGCCCGTCTCCGCGACGGCAGGATTGGTGAAGATCGGTGGCGACGTGTGGACCGCCCGCAGCGCCGCGGGAATCATTGACGCCGGCCGGACAGTGCAAGTCACCAGGATTGACGGCGCGACGGCGGTAGTCGCCTCACCGGCGGAAAACAGCCCGCACTGAGCGGCGTCCCATGGCAGGACAACAATCGGCGCCTTGCCGTACACAAGACCGCATCAAATACGTAACTGGGGAATGAAGGAGATGTATGGATAGCTTGGGAGGAACTGCAGCCGCGATCGTGCTGCTCGTTCTCGTCATATTTGTGATCATCGTGTTGGTTCGCTCGATCAGGATCATCCCGCAAGCGCGCGCTGGCGTCGTCGAACGCCTCGGTAAATACCAGCGCACGCTCAACCCCGGGCTCACCATCCTGATCCCCTTCGTCGACCGCCTGCTGCCGCTGTTGGATCTTCGCGAACAAGTGGTTTCCTTCCCGCCTCAGCCGGTGATTACCGAAGACAACCTGGTTGTTTCCATCGACACGGTGGTCTACTTCCAGGTGACGGATCCTCGGGCCGCGACCTACGAGATCGCCAACTACATCCAGGCTGTTGAACAGCTGACCACCACAACGCTCCGTAATGTGGTGGGCGGCCTGAATCTCGAAGAAGCGCTCACCTCGCGTGATCAGATCAACGGCCAGCTCCGCGGGGTCTTGGACGAAGCCACGGGACGCTGGGGAATCCGCGTTTCACGCGTGGAGCTCAAGGCAATCGACCCACCCCACTCCATCCAGGACTCGATGGAAAAACAGATGCGGGCCGAGCGCGACCGGCGTGCCGCAATTCTGACCGCCGAAGGTACCAAGCAGTCACAGATCCTGACGGCCGAAGGCCAGCGGCAGGCTGCAATCCTTGCCGCCGAGGGTGACGCAAAGGCGGCTATCCTGCGCGCCGACGGTGAAGCCCAAGCCATCCAGAAGGTCTTCGATGCCATCCACAAGGGCAATCCGGATCAAAAGCTGCTGGCCTATCAATACCTTCAGACCTTGCCGAAGATCGCGGAAGGATCATCCAACAAACTGTGGATCATCCCCAGCGAGGTCGGTGAAGCGCTCAAGGGTATCGGCGGCGCACTGGGAGGCGTCAACGGAGGTTCCGGCGTTGCAGACCTGTTCAGCGATTCCGGGAAACCCCCGGCCGAGGTTTCCGCTCCGGCTGCCACCACTGCAGTGAGTTCCGGACACGCTGAATCGACGCCAGCTACACAGGAACCGTCGCCGTAACCGCGGACAGCTTGCAGGGGGACTGGCCAAATTCTTTGGCCGGTCCCCCTCGCTTTGTCCTGCCTGCATCGATCCGAGTATAATGGTGTATTTGTCCGGCCGGTTCAGTCCGAACGGAACATTAACGCTTGGTCAGGCGTTTCATCTAGTGATGCAACGTGTGCATACAGTAGCCCGGGCGGCGTCGATTCGGCGTCCGGCTAGCGCGGAGCCTGGTTCCGTGAACAGACAGAGGGAGTAATCATGAGCGATCGCAGCCTGCGGGGCATGCGTCTTGGCGCCCAGAGCATGGAAACCGAATCCGGTGTCGAGCCGGCACCGCGCCAGAGGGTTGAATACCGTTGCGCGGACGGGGAACAGGTCTTCGTGACCTTCTCGTCCGAAGCGGAAATTCCCCCTGTTTGGGTTTCCAAGACGGGCAAGGAAGCGCTCCTGGTTGATGGCGAACGCCCTGTTGACACCAACGAGAAGGCCGTCCGCACCCACTGGGACATGCTGCTGGAACGCCGTAGCCTTCCCGAACTCGAGCAGATCCTCGAAGACCGGCTGAACATCCTGCGCGAGCGTCGCGGGGAGCGCCGCTCGGCATAACGCGCCGGCCCAAGACGAAGGCCGGGTCCGCACTCTTCGCAGAGCGCGGACCCGGCCTTCGTTTGTCCTGCCCTACTTTGAAGCCGGAGCCTTTTTCCCGGTCAACGATGCCCAGCGGGCGGCCAACCCCCACTTGGTCACGTTGATCATGGCTTCAACAACGATGTTGCCGCTCATCTTCGACGCCCCTAGTTCGCGCTCCACAAAGGTGATGGGGCGTTCTACGATTTTCAGTCCGAGTTTGGCGACCCGCCACGCAAGGTCCACCTGGAAGCCGTAGCCGACCGATTCGACCTGGTCCAGCTTGAGCGCCTCAAGGGTGCTGCGGCGGAAGGCGCGGTACCCCCCGGTAATGTCCTTGATCTTCAGGCCAAGCATGATGCGGGCGTACGTGCTGCCCGTGCGTGAGATCGCCTGGCGGTACAGCGGCCAGTTCACAGTTCCTCCGCCGGGAACCCAACGTGAGCCCATGGCGAGGTCTGCGCCGTCGTTGATGGCATCCAGCAACAACGGCAGTTGCTCGGGCTGGTGAGAACCATCAGCGTCCATCTCTACGAGGACGTCATAGCCAGCCGCCATACCCCACTTGAATCCGGCGATATAGGCGGCCCCGAGGCCTTCTTTGCCTTTGCGGTGGAGTACATGAACCTGGCTGTCCTCGGCCGCGATGCTGTCGGCGAGCTGTCCCGTGCCGTCAGGGCTGTTGTCGTCGACAACCAAGACGTCAGAAGCGGGGACAGCGGCACGTAGCCGTCCGAGGGTCTTGGGTAGCGATTCCAGCTCGTTATACGTTGGGATGATCGTCAGGACACGCAAGAAGAGGCCTTTCCTTGATGGAGCGGTCAGTCGGCCAGAGCAACAGCATGGCTGGGATTCCGGCGCAACTCTCCATTATAGGACGACAACCCGGCGTACTCAGGGCCAAGTGTGGCCCTCGACACGCTGAGCGCGCTTGGCCGCGGGCAGGTCCACAGGCCCAGGTCCAGTGCCGGCCCGTGTTTTCAACTCGAGGCCGAACCGTTTTCTGCTGCACAGTGGACCTGCCCACTACGAGTGCCACGGTCTGGAAAGCAGGCCCGCTGTTTTGACACGGACCCCACCGTGGCCAGACCGCCAGGTGTTCCCTGTGGCAGCCTGTTGACCCTAAATGCTACGGGCTTCACAAATCCTGTCAAGCGCCTCCTGACCTGCGGTTTCACTCATAGACGCAGGTCAGGGGGCCTTCAGGATCGGCAGGATATTTGCAACTATGACCGTAATGAATCACTTGAGAAGAGCTCCCGACCTTCGCGCACGGTCTGCAGGCAGGCGGGGTCGTTTCCGCTGTCCAGCGCGGGCAGAAGGGGCGTGCGGGCGCGTGGATCCGTGGACCAGGATTGGACACGGTCATCTGCCACCTGAACCATCAGTTCTTCAACTTCCCATACCGCAAAGCTTGCAGGCGCCCCGGGAACCAATTGCCCCATGAGCGGATTGCGCTGCTTGCTGGCCCGCCAACCCGCCCGGGTGTGTCCCAGAAAAGCGGCCCGTGCCGAAATACGCTGATCCGGATTGCTGTGCTCCAAGCATGCCCTGACGCTGGACCATGGGCGCAACGGGGTGACCGGGCTGTCGCTTCCAAAGCACACAGGCACCCCGGTGGAGTAGTAGGAGGCGAAGGGGTTCATCGCTGCACTCCGGGCGCCCAGTCGCTGTTCATAGAGTTTTCCTGCTCCGCCCCAGGCGGCATCGAACGCAGGCTGGGCGCTCACGGTGATCGAGTACTTGGCAAGACGGGCGAGATCAGAAGCATCCGCCATTTCCACGTGCTCAAGGCGATGCGCCGCTGCACGGACCCGCTGCTCCCCCACTTCTGCAGCGGCAAGGTCCAAGGCATCCAGCGCAGTCTTCAGGCCGGCGTCGCCGATGACATGGAAACCTGCCTGGATACCCAAGGCTGAACAAGCGGCCAGATGGCGGGCGGCCTCGTCCACAGAGAGATACAGGCTTCCACGGTGCCCCGGCGCGTCAGAGTAGTCGGAGCGAAGGGCTGCCGTACGGGACCCGATGGAACCGTCGATGTTCAAATCGCCGGCCAAGCCAAGAACAGGCACGTCCAAGCCTGCCAGGATGGAAGCGGCATGCTCGGCAGAGGCGGCAAGCTCGCCCCAATAGGGCAGGATCTCGGCGACACCCTCCCTGCTTTCGTTCCACGACGAGGACATCCGCAGGTCCTCGACACTGCATAGGTGTGGCGCCGCCATCTCTGCCAGAGCCACGTAGCCGTTAGCCGCAGCCTCGCGGAGGGCCAGTTCTTGGTACCGGCGGCGCTCGGCTTCGGGGAACTGCCGGGCGACCAACCGCGAGGCAGTATGGGCTGCCCGCAGAACGTGCGCCGACCCGTCGTAGCCGTCAAGGCCGTCGAGGCCGGCATCTGAAACCAAGGACGATGACGCGAGGCCTGAGTGCGCGTCCACTCGCGCTAGATACACCTTGCGTCCACCGGCGGCGCGTTCGAGTTGTTCCAAAGTGGGCAGTGTACTGTCCTGCCAGGTCGATTCATCCCAGCCATGGCCCAGTACGGTGCCGGCGGCGCCAAGGGACTTCGCGGCGCGCGCGACGACGTCGAGCAGTTCCCGGGCCGAGCGGACCCCGGCCAGTTGGGGTGCATCGGATGCAATTCCAGTCTCGGTGAGATGCATGTGTGAATCTACGAAACCGGGAGCCAACAAGGCACCCCGCAAATTGATCATTTCCATCGAGGAATCGGCAATGGACGTCGCGGCTTGCTCTGAACCGACCCAGGCAACGGTGTCTCCGTCGACCAGCATTGCCGTCGCAAAAGGGTCTGCCGCGGTATAGACGGAACCGTTCCGGTACATCGTGACCTTGCGGGGCTTGGTTTCGGTGGGCATGCCTGGATGGGTCATGGAAATGCTCCTTGCTGGGAATCTGTGGTGGGTCAGGAGACGTTGGAGTAGGCCACGACACCGCGGCGGACCAGATCGATCGCTTCGCGGCATGTCTTGGCCTGGCGCCGCTCAAGCCCTGGGATCTTGGCCAGCTGGTCCAGCAGATCGATCACCTGCTTCGCCCAGCGCACGAAGTCACCTGCGGCGAGGTCGGTGCCACTGAGCACCTCCTGAAGATGGCGACCCTTGGCCCACTTGAAAATGGGCCATACGAGTCCAAGTTCCGGCTCGGCGGTCAACGGGAGCCTGTTTTTGTCCTCGACGTCCTCCAGCGCGG
Source organism: Arthrobacter sp. AZCC_0090 (assembly GCF_014207375.1). GTDB lineage: Bacteria > Actinomycetota > Actinomycetes > Actinomycetales > Micrococcaceae > Arthrobacter. The sequence continues at coordinate 342,993 of NZ_JACHEE010000001.1, forward strand.
ACCATTCATGCACCACGATGTCCACGGATGTTTCGAGGGAGATGGACGGCATCTTGGGCCGGAGACCGCGATCGTCACGCTTGGCTTGGTAAACCATCGTGCTGGCCAGCGCAGCCAGTTCTGCGGCGTCGAGGTCCTTAATGGCGCCTTGCCGAATGGACTGGGAGATCAGCAGGTCCTTTTCGCCGTAGATACGGCGAAGGCGTTGTCCATCCGCGCTGATGGTGACATGGCCGGCGTCGGATGTCTGGAGGTAGCCATAAGCGGCGAGGACATCGCACACGCGGTCAAAAGTCTTGGCGATCGTGTTGGTACGGCCTTGGATCTGCCGGACGAGCCCGTCGGTCTCATGGCGCAGTTTCCACCAACGCTCGGCCCAACGGGCATGGTCTTCACGTTCGCTGCAGCCGTGGCAAGGATGGGCGCGCAACGCCCTTCGCAGCTCCGCGATCTTCTTTTCCTGGTCCGGCAAGTAGCGGGCGCGGCCAAAGTCCTCGTTCCTGCTGGTCCCCCGGGCAGGCGGTCGCCCCTCACGCACTGCGTTCCGCATGGCTGATGCCAGATCACGGCGGGATTTGGGCAGCTTCGCGTTGAACGATTTCGGAATGCGGATCCAGGACACGGGTGCGACCGGACCTTCGACCTCGTGGGCGCCGATCCTATGCAATTGATTGTCTTCCGTGAGGACCGCGGGCCGCGGTTCACGCGCATTGGGATCGGCATCGAGCACGACGGCGTAACCTGGCGAACGTCCACCCGGAACCTTGACGATATCTCCAGGCATGAGGCGGGTGAGGGAGTCTGCCGTGAGGGATTTGCGGGCCCTGGAGGTGCTGCGTGATGCATACTGTTCCGCTTCGCTGAGATCCCTCCGGAGCTTGGCGTACTCGGTAAAGTCGCCAAGGTGACACTTCATCGACTCCGCATAGCCGGCCAGTGACTCTTCACGGCTCCGAACCTGCCGGGCCAGCCCTACGACGGAACGGTCGGCCTGGAACTGCGCAAACGATGATTCGAGGATCTGCCGCGCCCGGGGACGCCCGAACTGGGCGATCAGGTTGATGCTCATGTTGTAGGTGGGCCGGAAACTCGAGTTGAGAGGATAGGTGCGCCGCGAGGCAAGGCCGGCGACGGCCGCAGGATCCGTTCCCGGCTGCCAAAGGACCACAGCGTGACCTTCAACGTCGATTCCCCGTCTTCCCGCACGGCCGGTCAGCTGGGTGTACTCCCCCGCGGTGATGTTAACGTGGGCTTCGCCGTTGAACTTGTCGAGCTTCTCGAGGACCACGCAGCGGGCCGGCATGTTGACACCCAGCGCCAAGGTCTCCGTGGCGAACACGGCTTTCACCAGGCCGTCGGCGAACAAGGTCTCGACGACTTCCTTGAAAGTAGGCAGCAAACCGGCGTGGTGCGCAGCGAGCCCTCGGAGCAGGCCATCACGCCAGCTCCAAAAACCCAGCACATCGAGGTCGTCCGCGGGAATCTCGCGGCTTGCCTCATCTACCCGGGCCGCGATGATCTGCTGTTCCCGCTCCGTGGTCAGCCACAGCCCGGCTGCGGCACACTGTGCCACAGCCCCGTCACAGCCGGCACGGGAGAAAATAAAGGTAATGGCCGGCAGGAGTCCTTGGCGGTCCAGACTCGCAATGATTTGTGGGCGGCTGGCTTTGCGCACAGGGCTTCGCTGCTCCGCGGCACTGTTGTCACGCTGGCGGTCCTGCCTGCGGCGGCTGCGTCCACCGTGGCCGAATCGGCCCCGGAAGTTCATCTGGCTCTCGGCCCTGGCCATGGACAACAGCTCGGGATTGACCTCGAATTCCTTCTGCCTGGAAATCCGGTCCGCCTCCTGGACTGCCGCTGGCAGGGGTGTCCCACCATCGCTTGCTCCCGGAGCGATCTGATCAAAACTGGTGTCCCCAGCAAAGAGATCGACGATCTCGCGGCCCACCATGACATGCTGCCACAAGGGAACGGGACGGTGCTCGGAGACAATCACATCGGTGTGTCCGCGCACGGTATCCAGCCACGCACCGAATTCTTCAGCGTTGGACACCGTGGCGCTGAGGGAAACCACCTGTACCTCGCTGGGTAGGTGGATGATCACTTCCTCCCAGACGGCGCCGCGGAAGCGGTCTGCAAGGTAGTGCACTTCATCCATCACCACATAGCCAAGGTCGCCCAGGGTGTCCGAGTCCGCGTACAACATGTTCCGCAGGACCTCAGTGGTCATGACGACGATGGGAGCCTCGCCGTTGATCGTGGTGTCACCGGTCAGCAGTCCCACGCTTGATGCGCCGTACTTCGCCGAGAGTTCAGAGAACTTCTGGTTGCTCAGTGCCTTGATGGGCGTCGTGTAAAAGGCCTTGAGCCCTCGCTCGAGGGCAAGGTAGATCGCGAATTCTCCGACGATGGTCTTCCCGGCCCCCGTGGGCGCCGCAACGAGCACGCCCTTGCCTTCCTGGAGCGAACGGCACGCGTCACGCTGAAAATCGTCGAGTTCGAACTCCAAGGATTGGGCGAAGGTGCCGAGATAGGTTTTCGACTCAGCACTCCGTTGCGCTGCAGCTTGAAAGGCTTCTGAGGGCGAAAGGGCCCCTGAATTGGAGGACATGCTTCAAGCCTAGTGGCCGGAAGACTACAGATTCTCCAGATCGGAAGCAGGTGTTGCGACGTCGGCCGTGGCTTCCGTCTCAGCGGTGACCTTGGCCTGACGGCGGGCCCGCCGTTTGTCGTTGAGCATGCACAGCCCGATTGCGGCGAAGAACAGCGCAAGGAGGGGGCCGGCGAGCATGAACATCGACAGAGCGTCCGCACCGGGCGCCGCCACGGCGGCCAGGACGAACACGAGGAAGACGGTGATGCGCCACGCCTTGAGGATGGTCCTGCCGCTCAAAACGCCTGCCATATTGACGCCCACCAACACCACGGGGACCAGGAAGGCGATGCCGAGGAAGAGAAGCATGTGCGTGGCGAAGGTCAGATACTGCGATGCGTCAATGTTGTTGGCACCGTTTTGTGGCGTGAACTGCAGCAATGCCCGCACGACGTTCGGAATCACCAACCATGCGACATACACGCCTACCAGGAACAAAGGCACCGCCGCCGCCATGTACCCGAGGGTGTAGCGGCGCTCCTTCTTGGTCAGACCTGGAGTGATGAATGCCCAGACTTGGTAGATCCAGATCGGGCTGGAGATCACTAGGCCGATCTGGATGGCAATACGGAGCTTGAAGTCGAACGGATCCGCCACGCTCGCGAAATTCAGGACGGCTGTCCGCTTGGTCTCCTGGGCGATCTTGACCAAGGGATCCGACAAGCTGTTGACTACAGGCTCATACAGAAACCATCCTGCCACGGCGCCTAGGAACACGCCGATGGCAGACTTGATCAGCCGGTTCTTAAGCTCCCTTAGGTGGTCTAGGAGCGCCATCCGCCCTTCGGGGTTGGCTTTGCGGCCCGTCTTCGTTGCCACTACTGCTTAGCTACGGGTTGCTGGCGGAACGTCAGTGTCGTTACCGCTCTTGGAGTTGGCTTCGGGGTGGTTGACCACTTTGCCTTCAACGGGGTCCGAGTCGTCCTTGGCCGCCGGCTTCCCGTCGTTCTTCATTTCCTTGACTTCGGATTTGATGATGCGCATCGACTGGCCGAGGCTGCGGGCCATGGCAGGCAGCTTGGGTGCCGCAAACAGCAGCAGGGCCACGATGATGATGATGAGAATCGGCCAAGGGCTTTCAAACAGTTTTCCCACGGGAAGTCCTTTCGTTGGAATACATCCTACGTCTAACTGAATTCGATGTCGTGCAGAGACTGGGGTTGGCCCCGTTCTGCTTTGCGCTTAACGCGCTTTTGGCGACGCACTTCCTGGCGGGAGGCCTTGGCCGTCACGTAATCATGACGCATCTGTTCCGGTGAGGCAAAAACGGCCGCGCCGAACACTTTTGGCGACGCTCCGCCGTCGTCGTCAGAGTGTTCGGGAAGGTACGTGCGATGCCCCAGCCGCTCCCCCGCCGCGCTCAGCTCATGCACCGTCGCCATGAACTTCCGGAAAAGCCTGATGCCCAAAAGGACGTAGCAAAGCAGGGACACCGAAATCAGAGCGACCCACAGAAGGATCCAGGACCACCAAGGCATTTGAGTAGTCTATCCAGCCTTCACTGCTTGTATTGGGCCCGGTTGCTTGTACTGTGCCAGGGCCGCGGCTAGCCACTCTGCCGAGGCATCCGCCAGTTCGGCAGGCTGGAGGATCCGGACCGCACCGCCATGCTGGGCAACGAACATCGGCAACCAATCCGTATTCCCGAATCGGATCTCAGCAAGAAGGCCGCCGTCGGGAAGCACTGCTGTCCGCTCCGCGTAGTAGTCATCAGCAAGCCCGGAGCCTTGTCGAGTCAGCTGGAGGACAACCACGACGTCGTCGTCGTTGGGAGTGTAGAGCTTCACCGGAACGCCGCCCTCGGCGCTGGCAGCCCCGGAAACAACCCTGCCGTTCGGTGCGAGCTCCTCCACGCGGTCCAGCCGGAAGTTCCGCAACCCTGCTTTGCTGTGGCAGTACGCCTCGAAGTACCAGGTGTTGTCCAGCGAGTAGAGCCGGAGGGGGTCGACGTCCCGCTCGGAGACTGAATCGCGCTGCTGTGACAAGTAGCGAAGACGCAACTGGCTGCCCGCTTGGATCGCCCGGGTGATGGTGCCGAAAGCTCCGGCGTCGGCCGGAGTCACGGGAGGGCCGGCGACGGCCGCCGCCAAACGGCCGGCCTCCCCCGCCGCGCCTGTGAGCTTCAGGGTCACGGACTCCAGGGCGCCGCTCTGTTCGTCTTCCGACATTCCCGCCTGGGCGGGAAGTCCGCCTAGGGTGGCGAGGCCCGTCAGCAGCGCGCAGGCTTCGTCAACGCTGAAGCGGATGGGCCGGTTGAGTTCGAGGTGCTCCCGGATGTAGACGTGCTCGTTTTCCCAATCGATATCGAACAAGTCATCCGGATAGCCCTCGGGACGGCCGGAGCAGATGAGTATCTTCAAGTCCTCGAGCAGTTCCTTGCGAGTGATACCGAAGCGGTCCGCCACCTCCTGGATGGGCAAGCCCTGGTTATGGACGAGGAAAGGCACCAATTGCAGCATGCGGTTGAGTTGGTCCTCCGAGGTTCGCTTGCGTGCCCGGGGCGCGGGACCAGCCTCGGGAAAACGGACCTCGACGGCGGGGCGCGCGGCGAAGGCAGCGGCGGCTTCAAGCCGACGGACCACGGCGTCACGCAGCTCAGGCGGGCCTACCACACTTGCATGCGGACCGTAGGAGGCCAGTTCTTCGGCGAGGAGCTCGCTGTCCCGGAACGGCACGCAGAGGCGCTCCCTGCCATTCTGGGGGCCGCTGGCGCCAGCTGCCCGTTTGCTCACCCCCCGTTTGCGAAGCCCTAGCAAACGGCCTTCGGCGACGTCGAGGAGGGCTTCCTGCAAGGGAAGTTCACTGAGGCTGTCCAGTTCGGCGCGGGTGTCAAAGCCCGGAGGAATCTCGCAGTGGTCCCGTGCCTCGATGCGGACCTCGCTCGTCATCCGGGACAAGCGGAAGAAGCGTTTCGCGTCCCGCCCCCGGTCGAAGCCCACCAGGTACCACTGGCCGAAGCGACTCCCGAGGCCCCAAGGCTCTACCAGCCGGTCCTCCTCTTTTCCGGTGCTCGCGGCGCGGTAGCGGAAACTGACGGGATGCTGACCGTTCATGGCGGCGATGATGTCGTCAAAGGCCTGGCCCGCAGGTTTGATGCGCGGCTGGACCCCTGCCGGAAGTTCGACGTCGGCAAGGTCGCCTGAGGCCTGCAGCTTCCGCAGCGCACTGGCTGCTGCTGAGCCCAGGGCTGCGCGTTCCCATAACTGCGCGGCCAAAAGCAGTACGGTTCCCTCCGCGGGGGTCAGATGAACATCCGGCAGGCGGTTGGATTCCTTGCCGATGCGGTAGCGCGTGGAAGCGGGATCGTCCGAGCCGAAACCATGGTCTAGGAGCGTCTCGATGTCGAAGCCAAACTGCTTCAGGTCTACCTTGTCCCGTTCAAACATGCGTCCGAACGCGACGTCGCTCTCGCCGGCGTCGTGGTAGACCTTGTCCCTCAGAACAGCCCGGGACAGCCCGTACTTCGTGTTCAGAAGGGCGATCAGCAGGTTCAGGAGTCGTTCGGTACGTGATGCGGACACGATTGCAACGTTACTAAATTCCCGCGGCAAAGGCGGAAGGCGCGTCTGCGGCCGGATTCCTCCGGCTGCAAACGCGCCTTCTCACGCTGTGGAAGCTAGCGAACTGCCACGAGGTCCACGACGAAGATCAGGGCTTCGTTGGGCTTGATGGCCCCGCCCGCGCCGCGGGAGCCATAGGCGAGCTCCGAGGGGATTTCAAGACGGCGACGGCCGCCCACCTTCATGCCAAGAAGGCCCTGGTCCCAGCCTTGGATGACCTGGCCGACGCCGACCCGGAAGTCCAGCGGCGCGCCGCGGCCCCACGATGCGTCGAATTCCTCGCCAGTGGACCACGCAACGCCAACGTAGTGAGTGGACACGGTGTCGCCGGCCTGAGCCTCGGCGCCGTCACCGACGATGAGGTCCTTGATGACGAGTTCGGTGGGGACGTCGCCCTCCGGGAAGTCGATTTCCGGCTTAGTGCGGTCGTAATCACGCTGACCAAATGACATGGGTACTCCTCAATTTGATAGGGACAATGCGGTGTGAATATTTGCCGAAGCTAGTTGGCGCCGAGGATGTCCACGACGAAGACGAGATCGCCCTTCGCGTCGCCTTGACCGGCGTCGCCATAAGCGAGGTCCTTGGGGATCACCAGAAGGACCCGGGACCCGACTGTCTTGCCGGCAAGGCCTTGGGTCCATCCCTTGATGACGCCGTTCAGGGCAAAGCTTGCAGTCTTTCCACGGTCGTAGCTGGAGTCGAACTTCTTGCCGCCCACCAGGTTGACCCCGACGTAGTTGACCGTCAGGGTGTCCGTTTCCTTGACGACTGCGCCCTTGCCCTTGATCAGGTCCTGGGCAACAAGGCTCTGCGGTGCCGTCGCTCCGTCGACTGAGATCTGCGGGATCCCCTTGTCATCGACCTTCACCGTCGGGAGTCCCGCGGGAGGCGTCACGGTATCGCCCTCGGGCTTATCCAAGGCCTTGGTGGCGTCCTTGACGGAAGTGATCTTGAAGACCACCAGCTGCGACGACGTTGCCGCTGTTGTTCCGCTCGCCGCAGTTCCGGGGACGGCGAAAGCGATGTCGGCACCCACTTTCGCGCCGACCAACGCGTTGTAGAGGACAGCGCTGCCGGTCTTGAGCTGGTCGTTCAATTCGACCGGCATGGGGCCCGTAGTGAACGTGTCTTCAAGGGTCTTGCCATCTTTGCCGTCGACGGCGATGTAGGCGATCTCAGCGATCTGGCCGGCCTTCACTTTGTCGCCGGTGCCGTCGCTGACCAGTTTGATGGTTGGCTGCGTTACATCCAACGGCTTGGTGAACTCCAGGCCGGGAGCCTTCTTGTCTCCATTGTCGGAGACCTTGAGGGAATCCAGTTTGGCGACTTCGCCGGCGGACTGACTGGTGGGCTCCGGAGTTGCTGTTGTTGCCGGACTTCCGCCGCAGGCGGTGAGCAGCAAGAGGCCGGGGATAAGAATTGCTAGTAGACGTCGCACAAATGAACTTTCGTCGGGGCAAAAGGAGAGCACGGCCGGGCCAGGCTCGGCCATGCGCGTAGAGGCCCGTCAAAGGCCAACCTCCAGAATAACCGGTGAAGCTGGGAGTCAGCTCATTGAGTCCAACAGGGCATCCACCCGCTCGTCGACGCTGCGGAAGGGATCCTTGCACAAAATCGTCTGGTGGGCGCGATCATTCAACTTCAAATGGACCCAGTCCACCGTGTAGTCACGGCCAAGTTCCTGGGCCCGCCGGACGAAGTCGCCGCGGAGTTTCGCCCGCGTGGTTTGCGGCGGCGCGTCCACGGCGTCCTTGATGTCTGTGTCTGCCACCAGGCGCCGGGCAGCACCACGTGACTGGAGAAGGAAGAAGAGCCCGCGCCTGCGTGAAATGTCGTGATAGGTAAGATCCAGTTGCGCAATCCGCGGGGAATCCAGGCCGATTCCATGGCGACGCATATAGCCATCCATCAGCTTCTTCTTGATGGCCCAATCCACTTCGGTGTCGATCCCACTGGTGTCGCCGCTTTCGATGGCGTTGAGCGTGCGCTCCCAGAGGTCCAGGATGAGCGGCACGTGGGGGTTGTGGGCTCCGTTCGAAGACACGAAGGCGCTGACCTTCGCGAGGTATTCACGCTGGATATCCAGGGCCGTCAGTTGCCTCCCGTTGGCCAGGCGCACCAAGGCTTTACCGCTCAGATCGTGCGAGATTTCGCGGATGCTGCGGATGGGGTTCTCCATGCGCATGTCCCGCATGATGACTCCGGCCTCAATCATCCGGAGGAGCAGATCCACCGTTCCCACCTTCAACAGCGCGCTCGTCTCTGACATGTTGGAATCCCCAACGATCACGTGCAGGCGACGGAAGAACTCGGCGTCGGCGTGCGGCTCATCGCGCGTGTTGATGATGGGGCGGGACCTTGTGGTTGCCGAAGACACGCCTTCCCAAATGTGGTCTGCCCGTTGAGAGAACGCGAAGGTGGCACCATGTGGCGTTTTCAGGACCTTGCCCGCACCTGCGATCAATTGCCGTGTGACGAGGAAGGGAATGAGGATCTCGGCGAGTCGCGAGAACTCACCCCGCCGGGGAATCAAATAGTTCTCGTGGCTGCCGTAGGAGTTTCCGGCGGAATCGGTGTTGTTCTTGAACAGGTAGACCGTGCCATTGAATCCCTCGGCCGCGAGGCGGGCCTGCGCTTCGTCTACGAGGTCATCGAGAATGAGTTCACCTGCCCGGTCGTGGGCGATCAGCTGCGCGAGGTCGTCACATTCCGCCGTGGCGTATTCCGGGTGTGAGCCGACGTCGAGGTAGAGGCGCGAGCCATTGGTCAGGAAGACGTTGGAGGAGCGTCCCCAGCTCACCACCTTGCGGAAAAGGTACCTGGCGACTTCCTCGGGGGCCAAGGGCCTAGAATCCGGGCTCGAATACGAAATCCCGAACTCGGTTTCTATCCCGAATATTCTCTTGTCCATCTCAGGCCTCCCCTGCCAGCAGCTGCGTGATTTCTTCTGCCCGGAGCCGGCGGAAAGCTCGACGGGACCCGCGCCCGCTTTCCGGACTTCGGTCCAGCACTGCGGCTTCGACAGCGGTCCCGGGCAGGGCGTCCACCTCTTTGTCCGTGGCCAGTGCCTTGACCGCCAGGCGCAGGGCGCCGGCCAGGCTAAGCTCGGCCTGCCAGCCAGCAGCCACGACTTCCGCTACTTGCTCGGCCAAGCCGCCCATGACCACAAAGCCGTTCTCGTCGGCAATGGAACCGTCAAAGGTCAGCCGATACAGATGATCCTCGGCCTCGGTGTGCCCGACCTCTGCCACCGCAAGCTCCACTTCGAACGGCTTCTGTTCCGCGGTGAAGACGGCGCCGAGGCTTTGCGCATAGACGCTCGCCAGCCCGCGGGCAGTAACGTCCTCGCGATCATACGAATAGCCGCGGACGTCGGCGTAGCGCACGCCAGCCTGCCGGAGGCTCTCAAACTCGTTGTACTTGCCCACGGCGGCGAAGGCGATCTTGTCGTAGATCTCACCGATCTTATGCAGGGACGGGGACGGGTTTTCCGCCACCAGGGCGATGCCGTCCGCGCAACTGATCACGACGACGGAACGGCCCCGGGCGATGCCCTTCCGCGCGAAATCCGCGCGGTCCTTCATTAGCTGCTCGGGCGAAACATAAAACTGCTGGGTCATCTCAGGCCTCCCGTCCGGCAACTGCGCGCGCTTCAATAATGGATCCGGCGATCGTCGCCAACTCCCGTTCGGAAACCCGACGGGCACCTGCGCGATTGACCGTGTACACCACCGGCCAGAGTTGGCGGACTGGATCCGGACCGCCCGTGGCGGAGTCGTCGTCGGCGGCGTCATACAGGGCTTCGACGGCGACGGCGACTGCCTCCTCTTCGGTGAGGTTCGGCCGCCACAGTTTCTTCAGGGCACCACGGGCGAACACGGAACCGGACCCCACGGAATGGTGCTCTAATTCCTCGTATCTTCCGCCGGTCACATCGTAGGAAAAGAGCCGTCCCACCCCCGCTGCCTGATCGAAGCCCGCGAAGAGCGGGATCACTGCTAGACCCTGCATGGCCATCGGCAGGTTGCCCCTAATCATGGCCCCGAGCCGGTTAGCCTTGCCATCCAGGCTCAGCAGCGTGCCTTCGATCTTTTCGTAGTGTTCCAATTCCACCTGGAACAACCGCGTGATGTCGATGGCGAGCCCGGCAGTGCCGGCAATGCCCAGGACAGAGTAATCGTCGGCCGGGAAGACTTTCTCAATGTGCCTGCTGGCGATGACGTTGCCCATGGTGGCGCGTCGATCCCCCGCCATCAGGACGCCACCCGGATAACTCAGGGCAACGATTGTTGTGGCATGGGGCACCGGCGGGATCTGTCCCACGGGAAGCGCTTGATTGAAGGGAAGGAGTTCAGGCCTGGAGCGTTGCAGATGCTCTGTGAACGAAGACGTTGCTTGGGTGGCCAGATGGCCGGCTGCTGGATCCTGCATTGCTGCGCTCCTTCGACTCTGACATCCGATGCCCGGCGGCCTCGCGCCGGCCGGGCCCTGAGATTAGCTGGCGGCTTCTTACTGGCCGCCCTTTTGCACGAACGCCCGTACGAACTCTTCGGCGTTCGATTCAAGGACACCGTCAATTTCGTCCAGGAGATCGTCCACGCCCTGGGTGGCGACCGAAGCCTGCGCTTCTGGTGCTGCGGGCGGTGCCTCCGGGACGTCAGCTTCTGTCTCGACGTCGCGGGACTGCGGTTGCTGCTGCTCCTGAGCTGCCATTTCCTTCTCCATTCTGTCCATCCCCGGCAACGGGGACTTCCTGTAATGCCATACTGCCACGGGGCGGGCCGCGACGCTGCGGTTTTAAGAGCCCGTTTGACGGCCTTTCATCCCCTGCCGGTTCAGGCGGGCGGGGCCGGGTCCAGTCCGAGCAATTCACGGAGGAAGGCACCCGCGGTGGCGTGCTTTTGAAAGAGCTGGCCAGTGAGTGCTTCCGTGCCGCGGAGGGGTTCCCGCGTAGGCACCCGTTGGAGTTTGCCAATGCCGGGAACGTCGAAAATGACCGAATCCCAACTGGCGCCCACTACGTCCTTACCGAAACTGGAAACGCATTTCCCGCGAAAATATGCCCTCGTGTCCGGTGGCGGTTCGACGACGGCGCGGCTGATGGCTGCGTCATCGACGATCTTCTGCATGCGGTCACGGGAAAGCATGCGATAGTACAAGCCTTTCTCCGGCCTCACGTCAGACCACTGCAAATCGATCAGCCCCAAGCGGGCGTCGTTCCATTCCAGTCCGTCACGGTTCCGATAGCCATCCAACAGGGACATCTTGGCGAGCCACTCGACAGAAGACGCGGCACCAGCGGGGTTGCTCCCCAGAAGCCCCAATGTCGACTCCCAGCGGTCCAGGACATCCCGGGTATGGCCGTCTCCACTGAACGAATCGGAGACACCGCTCTCCTGGGCAAGTTTGGCCGCAGCCTCGTAATACATCCACTGGATATCCAGCGCTGTTACACGTCGGCCGTCAAGAAGCCTGACCGTAGCAGTCAGGGAGGTGTCGTGGCTGATTGCCTGCAGTCCTGCCACAGGCTCATGCACTTCGATCTTCGGGGCTTGGCCGGCTTCGATGAGGCTCAGGACCAGCGCCGTGGTGCCAAACTTCAGGTAGTTGGACACTTGGCTCAGGTTGGCGTCGCCGATGATGACGTGCAAGCGACGGTACTTGTCCGCCGTTGCGTGGGGCTCATCGCGGGTGTTGATGATCGGACGCCTGATGGTGGTTTCCAGTCCAACCTCGGCTTCGAAGAAGTCCGCACGTTGACTGATCTGGAATCCGGCAGTCGAACCGTCCTGGCCCTTGCCGAGTCGCCCTGCCCCGCAGATGACTTGGCGCGTGACGAAGAACGGCGTCAGGCCACGGACGATCTCCCCGAACGGCACCGATCGCGGCATGAGGTAGTTCTCGTGGGAACCGTAGGACACCGATTTGTTGTCGGTGTTGTTTTTGTACAGGTTGATGGCCGGCAAATCGGGATCGGCTGCGACCTTCCGAACCGTGGCCAAGGCCACCAGATCGCCGGCCGCGTCCCAAGCAACGATGTCGCGGGGATTCGTGACCTCGGGACTGGAGTATTCCGGATGGGCATGGTCCACGTACAGGCGCGCCCCGTTGCCGAGGACCATGTTCATCAGCAGTGAACCCGATTCGTCGCTGCCATCGGCTTCGAGCTCCTGCCGCCCATAGGCCAGCGCAACGGCCTCGGCGTCAAGCACGGGAGGCCTGTCAGTCAGCTGGCTGGGATCTGCCGCACTGCGCTCAAGCGTCCAGCCGCGTGCATCGTGCAGTGGTTCTTCGTCCGTATAGTCCCACCGGGTTTCCGCGCCCCCCGCCGCCCGCTGCCGCGTCAGGTTCGCGTAGGCCTGAATAATTCGCGCGGACATCATGGTGGCGTTCGCCCCGGGCGCCGTGGGCGCGTGGATACCGTATTCGGTTTCCGAACCCATGACCCGCATGGCCCCGCCCACGGGAAGTTTCTCCGAGGGCAGGCCTTCCGGCCGGGCCGTCACAGGTACTGGCCGGTGTTGGGAGTCGTCTCGATCGACTTCCCGGGCTCCTGGCCGGCCTTGCCCTGGACGATGGTGCGGATATACGTGATGCGTTCGCCCTTCTTGCCTGAGATGCGTGCCCAGTCATCCGGGTTGGTGGTGTTGGGCATGTCCTCGTGTTCACGGAATTCATCGACGACGGCGCGCAGGAAGTGATCGATCCGCAGGCCTTTCTGCTGGGTCAGCAGGAGGTCCTTGATGGCGTACTTCTTGGCCCGGTCCACCACGTTCTGGACAACGGCTCCGGAATTGAAGTCCTTGAAGTAGAGCATCTCGGTGTCGCCATTGGCGTAGGTGACTTCGAGGTACTCGTTGGATTTCTCGGTGGAGTACATGGCTTCAACGGTGCGCTGGATCATGGCATCCACGGTGGCCTGCACATCGCCGCCGTGTTCAGCCAGATCCGTCGCATGGAAGGGCAGGTCCGTGGTGATGTACTTGGCGAAAATGTCAGCAGCCGCCTCTGCGTCGGGTCGGTGGATCTTGACCTTCACGTCCAACCGGCCCGGGCGAAGAATGGCGGGGTCGATCATGTCTTCGCGGTTCGAGGCGCCAATGACGATCACGTTGTCCAGCCGCTCGACGCCGTCGATCTCGCTGAGGAGCTGCGGGACGATGGTTGTCTCGACGTCGGAGGAGACACCTGTGCCGCGGGTGCGGAACAGTGAGTCCATTTCGTCGAAAAACACCACCACGGGGCTGCCATCCGAGGCCTTTTCCCGGGCACGCGCAAAGATCAGGCGGATGTGGCGCTCTGTTTCGCCAACGTATTTGTCAAGGAGTTCAGGACCCTTGATATTCAGGAAGTAGCTCTTCAGGTCCACGTTGCCTGCCCGTTCGGACGCGCGCGCGGCTAGGGAGTTGGCCACGGCCTTGGCGATGAGCGTCTTGCCACAACCCGGAGGGCCGTAAAGCAGGATGCCTTTGGGCGCCTTGAGTCCGTGTTCCCGGTACAGGTCCGGATGAAGGAACGGCAGTTCGACGGCGTCGCGGATTTGTTCGATTTGCGGGCCCAAGCCGCCGATATCCTCGTAGGTGATATCGGGGACTTCCTCGAGGACAAGGTTCTCGACTTCCGCCCGGGGCACTTTCTCAAGGGCATAGCCGGTGCGGGAATCGAGCGACAGTGCGTCACCGACGCGCAGGTGCACTTTCTGCAGGGCGCCTGAAAGCCTGACAACCCGCTCTTCGTCTGCCCGGCCAACCACCAGGGCGCGGTCGGTGCCAAGCATTTCCTTGAGCGTGACGAGTTCGCCAGCCCTTTCATAGCCTAGGCCGGTTACCACGAGCAGGGCCTCGTTGAGGAGGACCTCCTGCCCAACCGCCAGCTGGTTCAGGTTCACGAGCGGACTGACGCCTACGCGCATCTTTCGGCCGGCATTAAAGATGTCAACCGATTCCTCGGTGGCCGCCTGCCCCGTGCTGCCTGCCGTTGGCTGCCGCCTGGGGTTGATTTGAAGGATGGTCCCGAAGCTGTAAGGCGGTTGGCCGTCTTGTTCGAGGGCGCCCTTGAGCCGCAGGATTTCGGCCTTGGCCGTTTCCAGCATGGTCACGAGTTTGGTGTTGTTCTGGGTGGCGGCGGCCAACTGACGGTCGATGTGGCGCAGCTTGTCGCGAAGGATGTTTATCTGGCGTTCCGCAACGGTGAGCTCACCGGCGTCCTCCACCGGTTGAATTGCTCCACCGCCATGTCCCACTTTTCCTTCAGCCACGGCCTTGTTCGATGGCTCCTCAGGTGTTGTCCGCCCGAAGTCATTGTTCGACGTATCCACGAAGCATCAGCTCCTTCCCGCTTTCTATAAATAGACCTTAGCCCTCAAAAGCGTCGGGAAACCTGTGACATCCGGAATGCGGACCAGTTTGTGATGTTTGGCTAGTGCGAGGGCGAGGGCTCGTCCTTGACGTTGGTCCCGGCAATCGCGTCGCGTGCCGCACGGCGAAGTTTTTTGTCGGAAACCGCCCGCTCCCCAACGGCTCCCGGCGTCCAGGCATTCAAGTCTTCTTCGCTGAACTCCGTCTTGGACGGACGGCGCTTGACGGAAATTCCGGTAACACCGTCCGCGAGGCGACGCGTCACGAGCAGGAAGCCGGTGTGGGCCACCATGCGGTGGTCAGGACGGACGGCGAGGCCCTCGAGGTGCCATCCACGGACCATGGACTCCCAGGCGTCTGGTTCCGTGAACCGGCCGTCGGCACGGATGGCTTCGGCAGTACGGGAGAGCTGGGTGACGGTGGCTACATAGTTGATCCACACGCCGCCGGGGGCCAGGACCGTCGCTACCGCATCAAGGCATTCCCAAGGAGCCAGCATGTCGAGCACCACACGGTCCACGGATCCTGGTTCTTCGCTGCGGACTACTTCCTCCTGGAAGTCGCCCAGCGAGATCTTCCAGGCCGGGTGCGGGCCGCCGAAAATGGTTTCAACGTTGCCACGGGCGATGTCGGCGAATTCTTCGCGGCGCTCGAAAGAGTGCAGGTAACCGCCGTCGCCCACTGCACGAAGCAGGGAGATCGAAAGAGCGCCGGAACCCACGCCGGCTTCCACAACGCGCGCGCCCGGGAAGATGTCGGCCATGGTGACGATCTGCCCGGCATCCTTGGGGTACACCACTGCAGCGCCGCGGGGCATGGACAGCACGAAGTCTGAGAGCAGCGGCCGGAGCGTCTGGTACTGCTGACCGATGTTGTTGGCCACCACGGAGCCGTCAACCTGGCCGATGATTTCATCGTGGTTCAGGAAGCCGCGGTGCGTGTGGAAGGCCCCGCCTTCTTCCAAGGTGATGGTGTTCATCCGGCCACGTTCGTCCGTGAGCTGGACCCGCTCACCCACTCGGAACGGCCCGCGGCGCCGTGCCGCACCAGTCGGCTGGATGGCAGGGTTGGCGGCGGCGGTGGCCGTGTAGTTGGCGGCGGTTTCGCTGCTCATGGGTATTTCCTCGCTCCTGTACGGCTGGGCCGTCAATTGTTGCCGCAGTTACTGCTTAGTGATGCGCACTGCCGGCCGGGTTTTTTCGCGGCCGGCAGGTAACTCTACCGGGAAAGGTCCTACGGGCGCCCGCTCCGGCGGGCTACTTTACCTGTAATCGCCGTCACTACGGCCTGCTGCCTTAGCAGACCCGTGACGGTGCCGATTTCATCCACCACGGCATATTCGCCGCCGCTGAGCTGGGCCAAATACTGGATCAGCTCCTGGCCGCTTGATGTCCTGGGCACGTAGGCTCCCTCGGCGAGCGGAGTTGAAACTGCTGTGACCAGGGTGGTGGATACCTCCGAGGCCGGCACGGCTGCAGTGGCCGCAGGATCAACGAGTCCTTGTGGCCGTCCGTCCGGTCCACAGATCACGACGGCGGGAATACCGTAGGGTGCCACGCGCAGGACATCCGCGACGGTGGCTGAGTTCGGAATCCCGACGGCGGGTTCGGCCAGCGCGGCGGCACTCACCAAGTGGAGGCGGCCGCGGAGGGTTGCGTGCCTGATGGCACCTGAAGCGCCCATCCAAAGAAAGCTGCAGACCAGGAGTGTGATGAGCATCAAACTCAGGTCTGGCGTGCTGCCACTCAGCAAGGGTAAGGCGATGAACCAAAGAACCAGGACGATCACGATGACCCGTCCGGCCCATCCGGCCGCCACTGTTCCCTTTTCCTGGCTTCCTGTCGCTTTCCATACCGCGGACTCCACCAAGCGACCCCCGTCAAGGGGAAGACCCGGGAGCACATTGAAAATCCCGATCAGCAGGTTGGCCCACATGAAAATGTTGGTCAGAGTGTCCCCTACCCCGGTGAAGACACCGGCCTCCAGCATTAGCCAGGCTGCGCCCGCGAGGACAAAGTTGGCGGCGGGTCCTGCCAAGGCAACCACAACCGAGCGTCCCGGGGAGGCGATGAAGCCCTCAAATTGCGTGTGCCCGCCCCAGAGGTTCAACACGATCTTCTCGGTGGGCCATTTGAAAGCCTTGGCGCTCAACGCGTGGGCCAGTTCGTGCACGAGCACGGAGAGCGCAAGAAGGAGCGCGTAGGCGAAGGCAACAAAGTAGGCGCCAATTCCCAAGGAGTGGTTCCTCACGAGCAACGCGGGTCCATAGACGACGACCGTAAACGCGGCAATGATGAACCAGGAATACGCGAGATAGACCGGGATTCCTGCAATGCGGCCGAGCGGTATCCCGTCCTTCCTGCCGCCACGGGTGCTGTGGCCGCCATTCCGGGGAGTGCTCACCTAGTTTGCCTGTCCGAGGAGGGCGTTATCCAGCACGTTGGCCGAGGCACGGGCAACAACAAGTGCTTCAAGGTCGGCGACCTTCTTGCCCTGGAGGGTGTCCCAAGTTGCCCTGCGAGGGTCCTCGGGAAGCGGCATCTGGTGCGGAATTCCAACGGCGACCACTCCGGACGCGATCGCGGATGCAACTCCCGGGACGGAATCCTCGAGTGCGACACAATGGTCCGCGGTCAGCTCGGGGTCGGTTTCCTGGAGGCGCTCGACGGCGGTGAGATAAGCCTCCGGGTGGGGTTTTCCTTGGCCGACAGTGTCCCCGGTAACGAGGAATTCAAAGTACGGCTTGGGGAGGTTCGCCACGACTTCCCGCGCCATGGGACCTTCGGACATGGTCACGAGCGCGCAGCGGACGCCCGTCTGGTAGAGCTCGTCAAGCAATTCCTTGGCTCCGGGCCGCCACGGCACCTCGACACGGAGGCGGTCGATGACTTGGCCGCTCAAGATATCCACGATCGCCCGCTTTGCCAGGTTCACACCGGCCGCCTGAAGAATACCGGCAGAGTGCATCAGCGACTGTCCTACGAGCTGCATGGCTTGTTCATGGCTCCACATGCCGCCGTGGGACTCTACGAGGGCGCGTTCTGCAGCAATCCAGTACGGCTCAGTGTCCACCAGGGTGCCATCCATATCCCATAGCGCGGCTTTGAGGAGAGGCTGGGTGGCTGAGGCATGCATGCGTCAAGTCTACGTGGAAGGACGGGAGGCAATTGTCGTTCTACGCCGGGGGCGAAGTGTGGCCACGCCGACCCCCTTAAGGCCATGCATGGGTGGCGGTCTTGGACGTAGGGTGAGTGGATGAACAGTTTGGACGGAGCCCCTGACGGACAGGCCACTTCACCGGAGCCTGAGCGCCTTCTCCAGCCTGTACCCGAGGGCCAGCGCATCACGGTGATGCTGGCGGCTTTCGAAGGCTGGAACGACGCCGGTGAGGCCGCCAGTGATTCCTTGCACTACTTGAACAAGTTGTGGCAAGGGAAGAAAGTGGCATCCGTAGATGCCGACGACTACTACGACTTCCAGTTCACCAGGCCGACGGTTCGACGCACCGCGGCAGGAACCCGCAAGGTGAAATGGCCTTCCACTCGCCTCTACAAGGCCAGCGTCCCGGACAGCAATGTGGACGTGGTGTTCGTGCTTGGCACGGAGCCTTCCTACCGCTGGCGCGCCTACACCGCAGAGCTTCTGGTTCACGCCGAAACGCTCAAGGTTGACTACGTTGTGCTGATTGGCGCCCTCTTGGCCGATGTCCCACACAGCCGCCCGATCCCCGTCAGCACCACGTCGGACGACAGTGGACTGAGGCAGCGCTTGAACCTGGAGGCCTCGCAGTATGAGGGGCCGGTAGGCATTGTCGGCGTCCTGGCCGAATTCGCCCTGCTCGCGGGCCTGCCCACCGTATCGCTGTGGGCGGCCGTGCCGCACTACGTCGCGCAGGCGCCCTCCCCCAAGGCGCAACTGGCCATCTTGAACAAGATCGAGGATCTTCTCCAGGTGCCCTTGGAAACGCATGCATTGAGCGAGGAAGCCGAGGCGTGGGAGCGCGGCGTGGACGAGTTGGCCACCGAGGATCCGGAAATCGCCGCCTACGTCCGGCAGCTCGAAGAAGCCAAAGACACGGCCGACCTTCCCGAAGCAAGCGGTGAGTCCATCGCCCGCGAATTCGAGCGCTACCTCAAGCGCCGGGGCAAAGATAAGCCCTGACGGCCGTGCCGCCAGGGCTTATCCGCCCGGGGCTTATCCCGCGGGGACCCGGGTCGATTTTTGTTTCGGGAGCGTAGCTACAGTTCGACGCCGAGCAATCCGTTGACGGCGTCGCTCACCAGCGCTGCGTCCAGCGCGCCGGGCTTTGCATTGGATGGCTCGCTGAGGGCGGCCGCTGCCCAGGCGTCGACGGCAGCGATCGCGCCAGGCGCGTTGAGGTCATTGGCCAGTTCAGCACGCATCCGTTTCAGGAGTTCCAACGCCGTCCCTTCGGGAGCAATGTCCCGGGCGGCACGCCACGTTGAAAGGCGTTCCTTGGCTTTGGCGAATCCTTCATCGGTCCAGGACCAATCCGAGCGGTAGTGGTTTCCCAGGATCGCCAGGCGGATTGCCGCAGGCTCCTCCCCCGCGGCGCGGAGCTTCGAGACCAACACCAGGTTGCCCTTCGACTTGCTCATCTTTTCGCCGTCCAGGCCAACCATTCCAGCGTGGGCATAGTGGTGCGCCAAGGGTACTCCGCGAAGCGAATATGCGTGTCCGGCGCCCATTTCGTGGTGCGGGAACACGAGGTCCGAGCCGCCGCCCTGCACGGTGAAGGGAGCGGGCAGGTACTTCTGGGCGATGACCGTGCACTCAATATGCCAACCGGGCCGCCCTTCGCCCAAGCTTGCACCGGGCCAACTTGGCTCACCGTCGCGGGCAACGCGCCACAGCAATGGATCGAGCGCATTGCGTTTGCCGGAACGGCCGGGATCTCCCCCGCGTTCGGCGAAGAGTTCCAGCATTTCCACTTCACCGAGACCTGAGATGTCGCCCAGGGTCCAGGCATCCGGGCTGTCCGAGCGTTTGCCCGCGGCCTCGACGTCGTAATAGACGTCGCCGTCGGGCTCGCCGCCGGTGCCATGCACCCGGTAGGCGAGTTCGTCCGCGATCAGTTGTTCAATCGCCGGGACGATCATGGGGATGGCCTCAACGGCACCGATGTAATGGTTGGGTGCCAGCACGTTGAGGGCGTCCATGTCGGTCTGGAAAAGTTCAATCTGGCTCGCTGCCAGCTCGCGCCAGTCAACGCCGGTGGCCGTGGCGCGCTCCAGGAGGGGATCGTCGACGTCGGTGACGTTCTGGACGTAGGCAACCCGCTGACCGCTGTCCCGCCATGCTCGGTTGAGCAGGTCGAAGGCGACGTAACTGGCCGCGTGGCCCATGTGGGTGGCGTCGTAGGGCGTGATGCCGCAGACGTACATGGATTGATCGCCGCGCGGTTCGATGTCCACCAGTGCCTTAAGGGCGGTATCAAACAGTCGCAGTTGGGGCATGCTGCCGGGCAGTTCAGGCACAGGGCGGGAGATCCACGATTTCACAGCCTCAACCATAGTGCTAGGCGCTGATGACATTGAAACCGAGCAATACATAGAGGGCGAGGCCAAGGAGGATGCGGTACCACACGAAGGCACGGTAGCTGTGGGTGGAAATGAACTTGAGGAACCAGCCGATGATGACGAAGCCCACAACGAAGGCGATGACCGTAGCCAGCGCTGTTTCCGGAAGGCCGAAGGGTCCGGTGATTCCTTCCTTCGACACCACCTTGTACAGCTGGTACAGGCCGCTTCCGAAGACGGCCGGGATCGCCAACAGGAAAGAGTACCGCGCGGCGGCTTCACGGGTGTAGCCCATCAACAGGCCGGCTGTAATGGTTCCGCCCGAACGGGATACGCCGGGGATGAGCGCCATGGCCTGGGCCAGCCCGTACAGGATGCCGTGCTTGTACGTCAGTTGGCTCAACTCCCGTTTCTGCCGGCCAACGGCGTCGGCCACCGCAAGGATCATGCCGAAGACGATAAGCATGGTGGCCACGATCCACAGGCTGCGGAGGACGGACTCGATCTGGTCCTGGAACAGCAGTCCAAGCACGATGATGGGCAGGCTGCCGAGAATGACCAGCCAACCCATCCGGGCGTCGGGATCGTCCTTTGCCACTTTGCCGCGCAGCGATCCGAACCAAGCCCGCACAATCCTGACGATGTCCCGCCAAAAGAAGACAATGACGGCCGTCTCCGTGCCCAGCTGCGTAATGGCCGTGAAAGCAGCGCCGGGATCTGCCGCATTGGGCAGGAATGAGCCGACAATACGCAGGTGTGCGCTTGAAGAAATCGGAAGGAATTCTGTCAGGCCTTGCACGAGGCCGAGGAAGGCCGCTTCTATCCAGTTCACGTGAATAGACCCTACGTCATGAACTACCAGAACTCCCCGTAAGCTATCAGCTATGCAGCAGCGTTACGTCGGCAACAGCGGGTTTCGGGTGTCCACCCTTTCCCTGGGCACCATGTCCTGGGCGGAAGAAACGGACGAACAGGATGCACGGGAACTGCTCCACACTTTCGTTGCTGCAGGCGGCACCATGATTGACACCGCAGCCTCTTATGCGGGTGGACAAGCCGAGGCTCTCCTGGGATCCATGCTGGGCGACGTTGTGGCGCGTTCGGAGGTAGTTCTTTCGACGAAGGCAGGCGTCTCGACGTCGGACGGCCGACGCACTGTCGATGCCTCCCGCGGCTCCATGTTGTCCGCGCTCGACGCCAGCCTTGCCCGCTTGGGAACGGATTACGTCGACATCTGGTTCGCCCATGCCTTTGATGGCAACGTCCCGCTGGACGAAACACTTTCCGCGCTCGACCTCGCACTGCGGTCCGGGCGCGCGCGGTACGTCGGCATTTCCAACTACAACGGTTGGCAGACAGCCAAGGCGGCCGCGGTGGCGGGATTCACCATCGTAGCCAACCAATCTGAATACTCGCTCCTGCATCGGAAGCCGGAGGAGGAGCTGGTGCCCGCCGTCGAGGACGCCGGCCTGGGCCTCATGGCGTGGGGGCCGCTCGGCCGCGGCGTGCTCAGTGGCAAGTACAGGGGACAGATCCCTTCCGACTCGCGTGCGGCCGAAGGTCGCCTGAGCAGCTACGCCGAAAAATATCTCGACGCGCGAGGGGCGCGAATCGTCGAAGCAGTGGCCATGGCCGGGCGTGGATTGGGGCGCTCGGCTGTGGACGTGTCGCTCAGCTGGCTGCTGTCCCGCCCGGGCGTGTCAACGGCAGTTGTGGGATCGCGCAACGCTGTCCAGCTCAAGGAACTGCTCGATGCGCAACTGGCGCCTCTTCCCACCGAGATCTCCCGCGCGCTGGAGGACGTTTCCGCGATCTGACTCGGCTGAAACCGCGACTTTACTGATCGGCATACTGGCCCGGCATTACTGATCCGGCATTACTGGTCGAGGATCTCCAGCTCATCCTCGTCGAGGAGCTCGTTGTTCTCCTCGTCGTCGTCTTCCTCATCGTCGTCAAACACCTGAAGGGGTGTGACTTCCGAGTAGGCCTCGTATAGTGAGTCCTCATATACCTCAAAGGCATCTGCGACGGCGAAAAACGCTGCCTCCACAGTGGGATCTCCTTCGCCCCGGCGGGCGGAAGCGGCAATCAGGTGCTCTTCCAAGGCGGCTGTCAATGACTGAAGCGCGACACGCGGATCGATGCTCATGACTTCACGTTAGCCCGAAAAAGACGAAAATGGAGAGGGATGAGAGAACAATTTCTGAGCAGTTCGGTAGAGCGTCAGCGGGACTACGCAAGGCAGTACGAGTATCTCGTACTGACTGTCAGCCCTGACGATTCCTTGCCCGAGGCGCGGCGTCGGCTCGTGGAGCACTCCGAATATGGCAAGTGGGAACTGGAGCGCAGCATCCTCTATATTGGCGGCGGACGCCGGTTTTGGCTGCGCCGCAGGGTACTCAACGTGCAGCGCACCGTCTAGCTGCGGGCCTCGTTTCCGGGGTCCACAGTCCATCCTTCGTGCGCTCCCGCCTTCGAGCAATTCAGCTTTCGAGCGGGCCGAGCCACGCATTAGCGACCGTGGTGTGCGCAGACTCGTCGTTGGAGGGATGGAATATCCCGGCCAGAACGTCGCGATACAACCGCTCAAGTTCGGAGCCACGAAAATAGCTGGACCCGCCGGAAACTCGGATTGCCACGTCCACCACGCTCCGGGCGTTCTCGGTTGCCCGCACCTTAAGTCCGACAAACTTCGGGAACCATTGGGCCCCATGGTCAACCAGGGCATCCACGTCACGGGCAACGGACGCCAGTTGCGGCTGGATGGAATCCATCGCCATGGCGGCATCGGCGATCCTCCAGCGGATGTCCGGGTCTTGGGAGAAGCTTCGGCCGCCGTACTTTGCCGAGGTCCGGCGCTTGGCGGCCTCGATAGCCAAGATAAATGCCCGCTCCCCGATGCCCGTGTACACCGCGGCGAGCAGCGTTTCGAAGCATGCGAAAATCGCGAAGATCAACGGATCCTGGTTTGGCCCCACCGGCAGTTTCCGGAAGATGCGCTTCGGTGGAACCACGGCATCCTGCAAGAGCGTGGTGTTCGATTGGCTGGCGCGCATGCCCAGGGTGTCCCAATCAGCCAGCGTCTGGTGACCCGGAGCATCACGTTGGATGAAGCCGAAGACCAGCTCTCCCGCTCCGTCCCGTGCGGCACCGTCCTTGCCAAAGATCCCGAGGCGGGTCCAGGCCGGTGACAGGCTCGTGAAGATTTTGCGCCCCGTGAAGCTGTACCCGCCGTCGTGCTGCGGTTCGGCCCTGGTCCCTGAGTCAAAGAGCATGGAGTCATTGCCTGCCTCGGAAATCCCGAAGGCAAAGACCTCGCCTTGGCCGGCCTCCTTGAGGACAAATTCGAGGGAGTTGTCCCCGCGGGCCGCCAGGACATGCGCGACGCCGGTCCAGACAAGGTGCATATTGACGGCCAACGCCGTGGCCGGGGCGGCCGTGGCGAGCCGGCGCTGCAGCGCAGCCGCAGCTTCGAGCCCGAGTCCCAGTCCGCCGTCGCGCTCTGGGACGAAGATCTTCAGGTACCCCGCCGCGGCAAGCTCTACAAGGTCCTCGTGGAAGAACGAGTTGTTCTGGTCGTATCCCGCGGCGCGGCCCCGAATACGATCCAGCAGCTCGTCTGGCAGGATTGCCTCGGGAATCAACCCATGCTCCTTTAGTAGTTGCTCAGCAGGGTATTGAGCACCCTGGATCCGAACTTGAGGGAATCGGCCGGGACGCGTT
This sequence comes from Arthrobacter sp. AZCC_0090, assembly GCF_014207375.1. Classification (GTDB taxonomy): domain Bacteria; phylum Actinomycetota; class Actinomycetes; order Actinomycetales; family Micrococcaceae; genus Arthrobacter. The sequence goes on from NZ_JACHEE010000001.1 coordinate 366,829, forward strand.
CGTCAACTCCGTGGAACATACCCGTGAAGTCGAGTTCCTCCGGGAGCATCAGCGGGGCGAAACCGTAGCCCGTGATGCCGATCTTGCTGAGCGACTTGTTGTCGGTGCCGCCGGACAGCGTGTACGGCAAGACCTTGGCTCCGGGGTCCTCTGAGTGGAGTGCATCGATCATGGCGTCTACCAGATTGCCGGCAAACGGTACCTCGAGTGACACGTCCTTGTTGACGTAGCTGACGTCCACGCCGTCGCCGGCAAGTTCTTTGACGGTTTCGAAGACCAAGTCCTGCTGGCCGGGGAGCGTGCGGCAATCCACCAATGCTTCTGCCGATTCGGGGATCACGTTGTGCTTGTAGCCCGAGCGCAACAGCGTGGGGTTGGACGTATTTTGCAAGGTGGCACCGACGAAGCGTGCAACAGTGCCGAGTTCCTTCAGCAGGATCTCGGGATTGTCCGGATCGAATTCGACGCCGGTGAGTTCGGTGACACCGTCCAGGAACTGTCGGGTGGTAGGGGTCAGCTCGACCGGCCATCGGTATTCACCGATGCGAGTGACCGCGCCCGCCAGACGGGTAATGGCGTTGTCCGTATTGATTTGCGAGCCGTGCCCGGCCCGGCCGTGGGCCACCAGCCGCAGCCACGAAAGGCCCTTCTCCGCGGTCTGGAGCAGGTAGGTACGCTGACCTCCGATGGTGGCCGAGAAGCCACCCACTTCCGAGATCGCTTCCGTAGCGCCGTCGAACAACTCACGTCGGTGTTCGACGGCGTAGCGCGCACCGTGGTTGCCTCCGGCCTCCTCGTCAGCGAAGAACGCAAAGATGATGTCTCGTTTGGGCTTGCGTCCCGTCCGCGCGAAGTCGCGCATGACGGAGAGAATCATGGCATCCATGTCCTTCATGTCCACGGCGCCGCGCCCCCAGATGAGGCCGTCTTTGAGTTCACCGCTGAAGGGATCCACGGACCACTGGTCCTTGAGCGCGGGAACCACGTCAAGGTGGCCGTGCACTACCAGGGCCCCGGCCGAGGGATCCTCCCCCGCCATGCGCGTCACGACGTTGGCCCGGCCCGGAGCGGATTCAAAGATTTCAGCGTCCAATCCCACTTCGCTAATCAGCGCCGCGGTGTATTCGGCTGCAGCGCGTTCGCCGGGACCAGAATCGTCACCGAAGTTCGAGGTGTCTATCCGGATGAGTTCCTGGCAAATCCGGACTACCTCGTCCTCGGGTCGGATATCAGTCATGGAACTCTCCTCGCTGGCTGGGATTCGTGTACTCCGGCGGCCGGGCGTCAAGGTGCGGACGCTCCCGCGCGCTTCCCCCAGCCTACCCACCGGCTGCCCGTTTGGCCGCGTGTTTTCCGGCGTTTTGACGCGGACTGACAGGAACTAATTGCCGGTCCCGGCACCGTGGCCGGCTCCGATTTTTTTATTTCCCAGAAACCGTGTTAGAGTTTTTCTCGCTGCTTCGGAGGAAAGAGAAGCGCCGAGAGGCGCAGAACGAAGGCTCCGAACACCACCTGCGCGGGTGGCGGAATGGCAGACGCGCTAGCTTGAGGTGCTAGTCCTCGAAAGGGGGTGGGGGTTCAAGTCCCCCTCCGCGCACAATTGCAAGGCCCGGAATCGCAATGATTCCGGGCCTTGTTTGTTTAATATGAATTTGCGTTTTCAGCGATCGATGCGGCATTCATCACATTTATTGAATTTCATTTCCGCGAATTCCCGCACGCCGGCGAACCGGACCCAAGAGACGACGACGGCGGTCACCCGCGTGGGTGACCGCCGTCGTCGTAGCCGCTTGCTGCAGCCGACTCCCCGACGCCCTACAGCGCCGTCACGGATCCGCTGAAGTGCCTCCTTCCGCTCCTGGGGTTCCAGGCGACATAGTCAGAAGCCTCCCAAGCCCCCGAGGCGAAGTGGAGCGTGCTGATTTCCAATGCCACCCGCGCCGGGAGGAACACGGGTGCCTCGAACTTCACGTCCCAACGGAACGCCTCCGATTTCACCGAACCAACGTCCGCCAAGGCACGGGAGGCAAGGTACATGCCGTGCGCGATTGACCGTGGCAAGCCAAGCGCCTTGGCCGAGAGCAGGCTCAGGTGGATCGGATTGAAGTCCCCGGACACCGCGGCGTACAGGCGACCCGTATCCACGCCGAGCTGCCAGACGGCCGTCAGCGCTGGAGGAGTGAACTCCCCCGGCGCGGCGGCCGTCGTCGCCTTATCGACTCCTGGCAAGAACACTCCCTTGGCCAGGTACGTCGAAACACCTCGCCAGAGCAAGGCCCCGTCGGCGCTTGAACGGACCTCGGCGACGACGTCCAGCTGGGTTCCCGCCCTGTGGCCGCGCATGTCCTCGGCCCAGGACCGGATGTCGAGCAGTTCGCCGAATTGGACCGCCTGCAACTGCTCCACATGGTTCTGCAGGTGGATCATTCCGAGCAGTGGAAGCGGGAAGTCGTCGCGGTTCAGCACGCTCATGGCCACCGGGAACGCGAGGGCGTGAATGAAGCCCGCAGGCAGCACGTCGCTGGCGCTCTCTCCGATCAGGTGCTGGTATGCGGTGAGGTTCCCGACGTCGGCTTGCACCCCCCGGACCTCATGGCTCCCTTGAGGGAGCACAGTGGCAGCCTGGAATCCCAACATCCTCCGACGCGCCGCAGTAGCAGCTGCGTTCACATACAACTTCGAGAGGGACGGCACGTCGCCCAGGATGAGCGGTTGTTCTGTACTCATGCACCCACCAGGTTCTGCCCGCACACCCTGAGCACTTCGCCCGAGATGCCGGCGGCCGCATCCGATGCCAGAAACGCGATGGCCTCTGCGACATCGCCCGGGCGGCCGCCCTGCTGGAGGGAATTGAGCCGTCGCGCCACCTCCCGCGTGGCAAAGGGGATCCGGGCAGTCATCTCGGTCTCGATGAACCCGGGGGCTACGGCGTTGATGGAGCCACCGTTTTCAGCCAGCAGGGGTGCAGTGGCTCGGACCATTCCGATCACTCCGCCCTTGGAAGCCGCGTAGTTGGTCTGCCCACGATTCCCCGCGATACCGCTCGTGGAAGCCACCGAGACAATCCTGGGGGCTTTACTGAACCGCCCAGACGCCAGGAGCGCCTCGTTGATTCGCAACTGCGAGCCGATGTTCACTCCTATGACCGAGTTCCAGCGACTTTCGTCCATGTTGGCCAGGAGCTTGTCCCGGGTAATACCGGCATTGTGGATGACGATATCGAGGCCGCCGTGACGTTCCATGGCGTGGGCGATGATCCGCTCGCCGGCGTGCTCCGCCGTGATGTCCAGCTGCAGGGCGGTCCCGTGCACTTCGTTGGCGACGGCCGCGAGGTGGTCCCCCGCGGCAGGGATGTCGACCACCACCAGCCGGGCGCCGTCGCGGTACAGGGTTCGCGCGATCGCCGCACCAATTCCCCGAGCGGCCCCGGTTACCACCGCTACTTTGCCAGCCAAGGGCCTGTCAGCGTCAGTGGGAAGCTGACCGACACCTGTGGTGACCGTCAGGAACTGCCCATCCACGAATGCGGACCGACCCGACAGGAAAAAGCGCAGCGCACCGAGTGTGCTGGGGCTGGTGGTGCCGACGCCGTCTCCGAGAAGTATGCCGTTGGCGGTAGCACCAGCCCTGAGTTCCTTGGCAAGCGAACGCAACAGCCCGTCGATGCCTTGGCGGCCCGCGGCAACCGCCGGGGTTTCCGCGGATGCCGAGGTGCGGGAGATCGTGACGACTCTTGCGCACGGGACCAAATCTCGGAGCGATTGCGCGGCCGTGAGAACGGGGCCGGCAAGGTCCTGGGGATGCTCGACGTCGTCGAGCACCAGGATGATCGCTCCTAGCTTTTCCTTGGGCAGGGCATTTCGCCTCACGTCCAGCCCCCAGCCGAGGAGCACAGCAGCCAGTTCATCGGCACCTGCTGCGTTCCCGTTCCCGCTCCCCAGCAAAAGTACCGGCCCTGGAACCAGCGGTTCTCCCGCTTTGTACCTCCGTAGCACTGCAGGTTGGGGCAGTCCGAGTTTTTTGGCCAGGTCCTTCCCGAACCCGTGGCTGACAAACAGCGTGTATTTGTCGGTCATGCCGGCTACCGCCCTTCGGGAGCGGAGTAGGCCTCGAGGATCGCGACGACGCCCTGTCCCCCGGCGGCGCAGATGGAAATGAGTCCACGAGCCGGACGTCCGTCCACCGGGCCGTTCTCCTGGAGCATCTTCGCCAGCGAGGCGACGATCCTTCCACCAGTGGCAGCGAAGGGATGGCCAGCGGCCAGGGAGGAGCCGTTGACGTTAAGCTTGGCGCGGTCGATCTTGCCGAGGGCCCCGTCCAATCCCAGGCGGGTGCGGCCGAATTCTTCGTCTTCCCACGCGGCAAGCGTACTCAAGACCGTGCCTGCGAAGGCTTCATGGATCTCGAAGAAGTCGAAGTCTTCGAAGGACAACCCATTGCGGGCGAGAAGCCGTGGTACGGCAAAGGCAGGCGCCATGAGCAAGCCATCCTTGCCATGGACGAAATCGACGGCGGCCGCCTCGCCGTCGACGACAACCGCGAGCTTGGGCAGGCCCCTGGCGTCGGCCCATTCCTCTGCACCCAGCAGCACTGTGGATGCACCGTCCGTAAGCGGGGTGGAGTTGCCGGCCGTCATGGTCGCCTCGGCTCCAAGGCTCTTGCCGAAGACAGGCTTGAGGGTGGCAAGCTTCTCCATGGACGTATCCGGCCGGAGGTTCGAATCGCGGCTGAGCCCGCGGTACGGAGTCACGAGGTCATCAAAGAAGCCACGTTCGTAGGCGGCGGCGAGGTTGTGGTGGCTGTTGAACGCGAGCTCGTCCTGGGCTTCGCGGCCGATCTTCCACTGGGCCGTGGTCAGGGCCTGGTGCTCACCCATGGACAGGCCGGTCCTCGGTTCCCCAGTGTTCGGAGCATCCGGGGCGAGGTCCTTGGGACGCAGCCGCGAGAGGACCTTGAGCCGCTCTGGGAGCGATTTGGCCCGATTGAGGTCGAGCAGGATTTCGCGAAGGCCCTCACTGACGGCAATGGGGGCATCGGACGCAGAGTCGACGCCGCCTGCGATGGCCGAATCGATTTGACCCAGCTTGATCTTGTTGGCGAGGCCAAGAACGGTCTCAAGGCCCGTGGCGCACGCCTGCTGGAGATCGTAAGCAGGCGTCTCTGGTGACAGGGCTGAGCCAAGCACCGCTTCGCGGGTCAGGTTGAAGTCGCGGGAGTGCTTGAGCACAGCTCCTGCCGCAACCTCACCGATCCGCTCCTCCTGGAGTCCGAAACGCGCGATCAACCCGTCCAGGGCCGCCGTCAACATGTCTTGGTTGGATGACTTGGTGTAAGCGCCGCCGGTCCGAGCAAAGGGGATCCTGTTGCCGCCAACCACTACGGCCTTGCGGAGTGTGCCCTGGCCTTCGGAGGTTTCCTGTGGTGCGCTCGCGGGCTGTGCTGCTGCAGGCATGTGTTTCTCCTTTTGATCACATCTGGTTACTGATACTCAGCGTACCTGATACGCTGAGTATCGTGAACATCCCCAGCCCAGCACTTTCTGCCGATCCCCCTGCCGGGACCGCCGCCCCGGCAGGCGGCGGGAGCCCCGCCGTCGACGGCCGCACCGCCCGCTGGCAAAGTCACCGTGAGGAACGCCGCCGCGAACTCATCAAAGCCGCGCGCAAAGCTGTCCATGCGCTGGGCAGCGATGCGTCCATGGAGGACATCGCCGCCGCCGCCAACACCTCCAAGTCCGTGTACTACCGGTACTTCGGGGACAAAGCCGGCTTGCAACAGGCAATGGGCGAAGTAGTGCTGGGACAAATGCAACGGCGGATGAAGGAAGCGGCGGAAAGCGCGCAGACTCCACGCGAAGGCTTGTTCGCCATGGTCTCCGCGTACTTGCAGATGGCGGAGTCCAGCCCCGCCGTCTACGCGTTCATCACCCGGCTCACGCACGGCGAGCCCTCGGCTCAGGACGCCATCGCCGCTTCCGGGGCCCTCGGTCACTTTTTCGAATCGATCAGCGCCATGATTGCCCGGCCCATGCGAGAACACCTGGGGGCGGAAAAGGAAGCACTCATTGACTACTGGCCCACGGCGGCAATCGGACTTGTCCGCAATGCAGGCGAAATGTGGCTGGGCAGCCCGGCTTCCTCGGCTAAACCCAATCAGGAAACCATGGCCTCCCGGATCACCGATTGGCTGTGCGTGGGAATAGCCCCTGAGCTCAAGTCCAACTCCGCAGAAAATAAGCAATGACACATCAGTTGTTCGGAACCAAAGAAGGAATCACCATGACTGAAGTAGTGGATCGCACCCCCTCCAGCACCCGGGAGCCCGCAGGAACCGCTGCAACCACACAGCCCGGAGCGCCCGTAGTTGATGTAGCGGCGCTCGGCGAACTGCTGCTGGGCAAGTGGGCCCACATCCGGCGCACGGCGCGCGACCTCGCCGGTCGCCCTGAGGTACACAAGATCGAAGGCCTGACGCATACCGAGCACCGCAAGCGTGTGTCCGGGCAGCTGAAGTACCTCGTCGACAACAACGCCGTGCACCGGGCTTTCCCCACCAGTTTGGGCGGTTCGGACGATCACGGTGGCAACATCGCAGGCTTCGAGGAACTCGTCACCGGCGATCCTTCATTGCAGATCAAGGCCGGCGTCCAGTGGGGGCTGTTTGGTTCCGCCGTCATGCACCTCGGCACCGAGGAACACCACAACAACTGGCTGCCGGGCATCATGAGCCTGGAGATCCCCGGTTGCTTCGCCATGACCGAAACCGGCCATGGTTCCGATGTCGCCAGTATCGCGACAACAGCCACCTACGACGAGGCCACACAGGAGTTCGTCATCAACACGCCGTTCCGTGCGGCGTGGAAGGACTACATCGGCAACGCGGCCGTAGACGGCCTGGCCGCCGTCGTGTTCGCCCAACTGGTGACCCGCAATGTGAACCATGGCGTCCACGCGTTCTACGTTCCCCTCAGGGACCCGGACACCAAAGAGTTCCTTCCCGGAATCGGGGGCGAGGACGACGGCGTCAAAGGCGGCCTCAACGGCATCGACAATGGCCGGCTTCACTTCAGCGATGTACGCATCCCCCGCACCAGCCTGCTCAACCGCTACGGCAACGTCTCCCCCGACGGCGAGTACACGTCCCCGATCGCCAGCCCGGGCCGGCGCTTCTTCACGATGCTCGGCACGCTGGTGCAGGGCCGTGTATCCCTCGACGGCGCCGCAGTCGCCGCGAGCAAGGTGGCCCTGACGACCGCCATCCGGTACGCCACCGAACGGCGTCAGTTCAACGCATCCTCTCCCACTGACGAGGAGGTCCTGCTGGACTACCAGCGCCACCAGCGCCGACTGTTCACCCGGCTTGCCACCACGTTTGCGGCAAGTTTCGCGCACGAACAGTTGCTCGAAAAATTCGACGACGTCTTCTCCGGCCGGCACGACACCGACGCGGACCGCCAAGACCTGGAGACCCTCGCAGCAGCGCTTAAACCCTTGAGCACCTGGCACGCTCTCGACACCCTCCAGGAATGCCGTGAGGCCTGCGGCGGCGCCGGATTCCTCATCGAAAACCGCTTCGCCTCGCTCCGCGCAGACCTGGATGTCTATGCCACCTTCGAGGGCGACAACACCGTGCTGCTCCAGCTCGTCGCGAAGCGCCTGCTGGCCGACTACGCCAAGGAGTTCCGCAATGTGGACTTCGGCGTACTGGCTCGTTTCGTAGCAGCCCAGGCAGCGGACGTCGCGATCAACCGCACCGGGCTCCGGCAGGTGGCACAGTTCGTGGCTGACACGGGATCCGTCCAGAAGGCAGCATTGGCCTTGCGTGACGAAGAAGGCCAGCGCACGCTGCTGACCGACCGGGTGCAATCGATGGTGGCGGAGGTCGGTTCGGCGCTCAAGGGTGCGAACAAGCTTCCACAGCACCAGGCCGCCGCCCTTTTCAACCAACACCAAGACGATCTGATCGACGCCGCGCAGGCACACGCCGAACTCTTGCAATGGGAAGCGTTCACGGAAGCCCTCGGCAAGATCAGCGATACCGGCACACTTCGCGTGCTGACATGGCTTCGCGATCTCTTTGGCCTCTCGCTCATCGAAAAGCACCTCTCTTGGTACCTCATGAACGGCCGCCTTTCCATGCAGCGCGGGCGCACAGTGGGTGCCTACATCAACCGGCTGCTCATCAAGATCCGTCCCCACGCGCTGGACCTGGTTGATTCCTTCGGCTACGGTCCGGAGCACCTGCGGGCGGCCATCGCGTCCGGAGCCGAGAAGGAGCGTCAGGACGAAGCCCGTAGCTATTTCCAGGCACAACGAGCCAGTGGCAACGCTCCAGCCGAGGAGAAGACCCTGCTTGCATTGAAGGGAAGGAAGTCCGGCTAGCATCCCGCCGTGACCGGCCGGTGAACATTTGAGGAATCCTCCTTAACGACGACGGCGCCGCACCCCTCAGCGGGAGCGTGGCGCCGACGTCGTTCTTCCCAAGTGACTCGCAGTTGGTGTCGTTCTGGGGGCCCAAAACGACACTTACTGCGAGTCAGTTGGGCTCGTGAGTTAGAGGTTAGGGGGCGATGACCGAACGGTACACCTCAAGGGTAGTTTCGGTGATCGACTCCCAGGAGAAATGCTGTTCCGCCCGGACGCGGCCGGCGGCACCCATAACCTTGGCGCGCGCAGGATCGGACACGACCTCATTGAGGGCCGCGGCAAAATCGGCGACAAACTTCTCGGGATCGAGCGGGGTTCCGGTACCGTCCGTTACCTGCTCTAGCTCCACGAGGAGTCCGGTTTCGCCGTGCTGAACAACCTCGGGGATACCGCCCGTGGCACTAGCAACCACGGCCGCACCGCACGCCATGGCTTCGAGGTTGACGATGCCGAGAGGCTCGTAGATCGACGGGCAGGCAAATGCCGTGGCATGGCTGAGGACCTGGATGAGCTCGTGGCGCGGAAGCATGCGCTCGATCAGCAGCACACCCTCTCGCTTGCTCTGCAGCTCCTCGATAAGCCTGGCCGTTTCTGCGGCGAGTTCGGGCGTATCCGCGGCTCCCAAGCACAACACAAGTTGCACACCCTCCGGCAAGCTGGCAGCGGCCCTCAGGAGGTACGGAACACCCTTTTGGCGCGTGTTGCGCCCAACAAAGACCACACTGGGCTTGTCGGGGTCGATGCCAAGGGCACGAATTGCGTCCTCGCCCTCGTCGGGCTGCCACATATCGACGTCGATGCCATTGTGGACCACACGGACCTTGGCGGGGTCAACGTCGGGGTAGCTGCGCAGGATGTCCTGCCGCATGCCGTCCGAGACCGCGATGATGGCTGCTGCGGCCTCGTAGGCTGTCTTTTCAACCCAAGAGGACAGGGCGTAGCCCCCGCCCAACTGCTCCGCTTTCCACGGCCGCAGCGGCTCCAGGCTGTGGGCACTGAGCACATGGGGTATTCCATGCAACAGCGACGCCAGGTGGCCGGCCATGTTGGCGTACCAGGTATGGGAATGGACCAGGTCCGCTCCGGCGATGTCCGGCACGATGCGCAAATCCACCCCGAGGGTCTGCAGGGCGGCATTGGCCGTACCCAGATCCTCCGGCGTGGAATACGACGTCACCTTTGCACCGTGGAAATCCGCATCACGTGGCGCGCCGAAGGCGCGCACCTGCAGATCCACATGTTTTGCCAGGACGCGGCTGAGCTCGGCAACATGCACGCCGGCCCCTCCATAGATTTCGGGTGGAAACTCTTTAGTCACAATGTCTACGCGCACGCTACCTAACGTAGTCCTTCCGGAGTATGTGTTCTAGTGTGAAAGGGTCCGGCAACCCGGGCTTTTTTCGGGGGCTACAAAGACGTACAGGGAGAGCAAACACCATGGCGTTGAAGAAAGTATTGTCAATTGTGTTGGCTGGCGGCGAAGGAAACCGCCTTATGCCATTGACGGCAGACAGGGCCAAACCTGCCGTGCCGTTTGCGGGAGGCTATCGTTTGATCGATTTCGCTCTCTCGAATCTGGTCAATTCCGGGTACCTGCAGATCGTGGTGTTGACCCAATACAAGTCGCACAGTCTTGACCGCCACATTTCCGAGACCTGGAGGATGTCCACCCAGCTGGGCAGGTACGTTGCCTCGGTACCCGCCCAGCAGCGCGTGGGCAAGAGCTGGTTCCTCGGCAGCGCGAATGCCATTTACCAGTCCCTGAACCTGATTCACGACGCCAACCCGGACATCGTGGTGGTGGTCGGAGCGGACCACGTCTACCGCATGGACTTCCAGCAAATGGTCCAACAGCACGTGGCCAGTGGAGCCAAGGCCACAGTTGCGGCAGTCCGCCAGCCGCTGAACATGGCCAACCAGTTTGGCGTGATCGAGGTCGACAAAAACGATCCCCAGAAGATTTCGGCGTTCGTGGAAAAGCCTGCGGAAACAGAGGGCCTTGCCGCCGACCCCACGCAGTTCCTTGCCTCCATGGGCAACTATGTCTTTGACGCCGACGCCTTGGTGGAAGCGCTTCGCATCGATGCTGAGCGCCTGGACACCAAACACGACATGGGCGGCGACATCATCCCTTACTTCGTCTCCCAGGGTGAGGCCGGCGTCTACGACTTCACGCTCAACGACATTCCCGGATCCACCGACCGCGACCGCACCTACTGGCGCGACGTTGGAACCATCGATTCCTTCTACGACGCCCACATGGACCTGATTTCACCCGTGCCGATCTTCAACCTGTACAACTCGGAATGGCCCATTTACACCAGGCAGAGCATCTCACCGCCGGCCAAGTTTGTCCGGGGCGACAACAACACCGTCGGCACGGCGCTGGACTCTATCGTGGCGAGTGGCTCGGTGATCTCCGGCGGAATCGTGGAGGGCTCCGTCCTCTCCAACGACGTCTACGTTGGACCGGCCACCAGGATCCAGGACTCGGTGCTGATGGACAAGGTGCGCATCGGTGAAGGCGCCGTGGTCAAGCGAGCCATCATCGACAAGAACGTGAAAGTACCTGCCGGGGCGGCCATTGGCTTGGACGCCGATCTCGACCGCGCCCGCGGCTTCAAGGTCACCGAATCCGGAATCACCGTACTCGCCAAGGGTCAGGTGGTACCGGAGCCTGACGCTTCCGAGCTCGCCTTGGCCGCCGAGCACCGCCGGTCGGTGCCGAAGGCGATCAAAGCTGCCACGGAGAAGTTCCCCGACATCAGGGACTCCGCGGAGCAGGTTACGAAAATCCAGGCTTCCTCGGTAGAAGTCTGACCGGAACCCTGAACCAGAGCAGCCCCCGGCCTCCCGGGCGACAGCAGGCATCCAGCCTCAGTCGCCGGGGAGGCTTTGCTGTCCCTGAGCCTGTAAAATTGAGCCAATGAGCCCCGCCGATTTGACGCCTGAAGAGATCCAGGCCTGCCTCAAGGTCTTGAATACCATCCACGCCTACGACGAGGAGCACCCGGACTACGTCGCCATCCGTCGTGCCACGGGAAAGATGTTCAAGGCCGTCAAGCGCCATCGCCGGGTCACCAAACGGGACGAGATCGCGGAAGCCGACCGCGCTGTCATCGCACTGACCGCCACCGCAGCCCCGGACAGGATCGACGACGAGACCCGCGGCAACAAGCTGGCTACCTCGGCCACCGGCGAAATCGCCGGCCACCTCATCCGGTCCCGGCCCTGCTACATCTGTAAGCAGCACTACACGCAAGTAGACGCGTTCTACCATCAGTTGTGCCCGGAATGTGCCGCCTTCAGCCACAGTAAGCGCGATGCCCGCACGGACCTCAGCGGCCGCCGTGCCCTCCTCACGGGTGGGCGCGCCAAGATCGGCATGTACATCGCCCTGCGCCTGCTCCGCGATGGCGCACACACCACCATTACCACTCGCTTCCCCAAGGACGCGGCGCGCCGCTTTGCCGCCATGGAGGACAGTGCGGACTGGTTGCACCGGCTCAGGATTGTGGGCATCGACCTCCGGGACCCTTCGCAGGTCATGGCCCTCACGGACTCCCTCAACGAAGCCGGCCCTCTCGACATCATCATCAACAACGCCGCCCAAACAGTCCGGCGGTCCGGGAATGCGTACAAGCCGCTGGTGGATGCCGAGGACGAGCCACTGCCGGAAGCCTTGCAAGCAGCCAATGGCGGTCCGGAGCTGGTCACGTTTGGCCACGCGCACGACAAGCATCCCCTGGCCATCACCCAGAGCGTCACCGAACATCCCGTGCTCGCCGGTGATGCGATTACCTCGCTCGCATTGTCCACGGGGTCCGCATCGCTGGAGCGAATCGCTACGGGCACCGCGATCGACGCCGGCGGCTTGGTTCCCGACCTTGCGACCATCAACAGCTGGACCCAAGTGGTAGACGAAGTCGATCCCTTGGAGATGCTCGAGGTTCAACTCTGCAACGTGACGGCGCCTTTCCTCCTGGTCAGCAGGCTCCGCGGGGCGATGAAGCGCTCCACCGCCCACCGCAAGTACATCGTGAACGTCTCGGCCATGGAGGGGCAGTTCTCCCGCGCATACAAGGGCCCCGGGCACCCGCACACCAACATGGCGAAGGCTGCGTTGAACATGATGACCCGAACTAGCGCACAGGAGATGCTGGACAGTGACGGGATCCTGATGACCGCCGTCGACACCGGGTGGATCACGGACGAACGCCCGCATTACACCAAAGTCCGTCTCATGGAGGAAGGCTTCCACGCACCCCTTGATCTGGTGGATGGAGCGGCTCGTGTCTACGATCCCATCGTCATGGGCGAAAACGGCGAAGACCAGTACGGAGTCTTCCTGAAGGACTACAAGCCCTCCCCCTGGTAAATCCAGAGGGAGGGCCGCGGGCCGGCTAGGTGAGTCGCGTGATCTCGACAGTCACGGTCAGGCCTGAGCCGCCGCCGCCGGACAGGATGCCCTTAAGGGGAGGAACATCCCGGTAGTCGCGGCCCCGCGCCACGGTGACGTGGAAATCTCCGGCAGGCTTGTGGTTGGTGGGGTCCCAGCTACGCCATTCGCCGTCCCACCATTCCAACCAAGCATGGGATTGGCCAGCCACCGTTTCGCCGATCTCTGCGGTGGGACGCGGATGGATGTAGCCGGACACGTACCTCGCGGGAATGCCGCAGCTGCGAAGCGATCCGATGGCCAAATGGGCGAGATCCTGGCAGACTCCTTGGCGCTGATTCCAGGCCTCTTCGGCATTCGTGGTGACGCCCGTGGTGCCTTTCACGTAGCTCATTTCGCCGCGCATCCATTCGAAGATAGCCATGGCCGTCTCGTGCGGGTTCTTGTCGGTGACGACTGTAGGAATGATCCCTAAGACTTCGTCACCGGGTCCGCTGAGCTGCGATTGCGGCAGCCAGTCACTGAACTGGTCCCGGATCTCGTCCGAGCCCATCTCATCCCAGCCAACAATCTCCTCGTCCAGGGCCACTCGCTCCACCCGATGGACTTCCACAGTGGCGGTGGCCACGACTTCGAGGCGCTCGTGTGGCATTTGCATGTCGAAGGCTGTCACGCGGGTGCCCCAATAATCACGGTAGGTGCTCACGGCAGCTTGCGACGGCGTGATCTTCAGTGAGGATTCAAGGACCACCTGTTGCGGATCGGTCAACGGCGTCATGCGCGCCTCGTTGTATGACAGAGTCACGCGGCGGTTGTACTTGTAAGCCGTCTTGTGGACGATGCTCAGCCGGGTCATGAAACTTCTCCCACCCAGGCAAGTTCATCCGCCTGATTGAAGTACTTACGGGAAATCGCGTCAGAGGCCTGCGTTACGGCCTTCTGCACCCGGTCCATGTGTTCGGGCAGCTCGGACATGAGGTCGTCCGTGCGGTGGAACTCAAGGAAAGTGCGGGCCTGGCCAACGATCCGGCGGGCGTCATTGATGAAGCCCACCCGCTGCGCGGAGGGATCCAACTTGGCAAGGCACTCGTCGGCGTCGCGCAGGGCAAAGACGATGGAGCGCGGGAACAAACGGTCCAACAGGAGGAACTCGGCAGCGTGCTGGTCCCCGAAGGCCGCACGGCGCGTCCGCAGGAATGACTCGTAGGCACCAGCGCAGCGCAGCATGTTCACCCAGGACATTCCTGCGGAGAGGACATCCCGCGTGGACAGCATGCGTGCGGTCATGTCGGCACGTTCGAGCGAACGGCCCAGGACGAGGAAGAGCCAACTTTCGTCGTGGCTCACCGTAGTGTCCGCGAGGCCCCTGACCATGGCGGTGCGTTCCAGCACCCAGTTGCAGAAACGGTACGTACCCACGACGTCTTTACGGTGCTGGTTCAGCCCGTAGTACGTGGTGTTGAGGCTCTCCCACAATGAAGATGACACCGTCTCGCGTGCCCGCCGCGCATTCTCACGCGCAGCCCCCAAGGAACCGGCAATGGACGTGGCACTCGTCTTGTCATAGGCGAGGGCGTGAAGCAGCTCCGGCAAGCCGAATTCCTCACTCTGCGGCCTGGCTCCCATGACAGCAAGGAGTTCCCTCGCCACGCTGCGTTGCTCCTCGAGCGGCAGGTGGTTCAGGCGTTCGAGGTGGACGTCCAGGATTCTGGCCGTCCCGTCGGCCCGCTCCACATAACGGCCGATCCAGAAAAGGGATTCAGCAATACGGCTCAGCATGGGGCTGTGCCTCCTTCGGGTCCTGCGTTGCGTCGATGAATGTCATCCGGTCCGTGCACCATGGCGGGCCGGGTCACTGTTGCTGGTCCGATTGGCGGTCCCGCCAGTTGCTTTCGACGGGCCAGACCGAGACCTGTTCACGGACCGTGATGGCGGACCGGGGCAGCTCGACGGCGGGCAGCTGCGGGGAGTCCGAGAGAACCCAGGTGTCCTTGGAGCCACCGCCTTGGGAAGAGTTCACGATCAGCGAACCTTCTTTCAAGGCCACCCGGGTCAGCCCGCCGGGCAGCACCCAGACGTCGTCGCCGTCGTTGACCGCGAACGGACGCAAGTCCACGTGCCGGGGGCCGAAGCGGTCTCCCGAGAGGGTGGGCACGGTAGAAAGCTGCAACACAGGCTGGGCGATCCAGCCGCGCGGATCCGCCAACACGCGCTTCCGCAAAGCATCCAGCTCGTCCCGTGAAGCATCCGGGCCGATCACCAGGCCCTTGCCTCCGGACCCGTCCACCGGCTTGACCACGAGTTCCTCGAGCCGGTCGAGGACCTGCTCGCGTGCTTCTTTCTCTTCCAGCCGGAAGGTCTCCACATTGGCGATCACCGGCTCTTCGTGGAGGTAGTACCGAATCAGGTCTGGCACATAGGAATAGACCAGCTTGTCATCAGCCACCCCGTTCCCTACGGCGTTCGCGATCGTCACCCCGCCTGCCCGGGCCGCGTTCACTAGTCCAGGACACCCCAGCATGGAATCGGAGCGGAACTGCAAGGGATCCAGGAACTCGTCGTCGATGCGCTTGTAAATCACGTCCACGCGCTGCTCACCGGCGGTGGTGCGCATGTATACCCGGTTTCCGCGGCAGATCAGGTCCCTGCCCTCGACCAGTTCAACACCCATCAACCCGGCCAACAGGGTGTGCTCGAAATAGGCGCTGTTGAACACCCCGGGGGTCAACACCACCACCGTGGGGTCATCCACCCCCGAGGGCGCCGTCTTGCGCAATGCCGACAGCAAGCGGCGCGGGTATTCCTCGACCGGACGGATGTGCTGCTGCCCGAACGCCTCCGGCAAACCCTTTGCCATCGCCCGCCGGTTCTCCAACACGTAGGACACCCCGGAAGGCACACGCACGTTGTCCTCGAGCACCCGGAACGTGCCGGCCGCATCACGGACCACGTCGATACCGGACACGTGTACGCGCACGCCACCGGCCGGCTCGAATCCATGCACTGCCCGGTGGAAATGCGCACTCGTGGTCACCAACGCCCGCGGCACTACACCGTCCGCGACCACCGCCATCCGCCCGTAGACATCGTCCAGGAAAGCTTCCAACGCACGCACGCGCTGTTTGACCCCCCGTTCAAGAACATCCCACTCGTCAGCCGGAATCACCCTCGGAACGATATCCAGCGGGAAGGGTCTCTCCTCGCCCGCATAATCGAAGGTCACGCCACGGTCCAAGAAGGTCCGCGCCATCGACTCGGCACGCGCGCTCACATCGGCAAGCGAAAGCTCGCGGAGTGCGCCGTCGACTTGGCCGTAGGATTTTCGGGCAACGGTGCCTGGGGCGAACATTTCGTCGTAGGCGCCGGAACGGGCGGCGGCCTCGGAGTAATCCCGGAATAGCTCTGACATGGGACTCAGACAATCACCTTTTCGATTACGAACGCATTTCGCGCTCTGCATGTTGCGACACCAAGCGTGCACCGGTTCGCATTTCACCGCTTGCATGCATCAAGGTTGACGAATGCACCCCAAGCGTTTTCCGGCATCCGTCTCCCGATCCGGAGCCGGGATTGTCATGGCAGTGGCAGCAACTGGACTTGCGTTCATTGTCCATGCCCTGCTTCCCCCTATCCCTGCCATGACAGCGGCTGTAGCGCTGGGTTTGTTAGCTGCAAATATACCGGGCACGGCGGCATGGGCCGCCGGACGCGCCCGTCCGGGCCTGGACTTCGCCGGCAAGCACCACATGCGGGCAGGCATCGTCCTGTTGGGCTTGAAGGTGAGCGTTGTCGATGTTCTTGACCTTGGCTGGTTTGCGCTTGTCCTGATTGCCGCCGTCGTGCTGCTGAGTTTCGCCGGCACGTATGGGCTCGCCCGGTTGGTGAAGCTTCCCCGGGAGGGTGCCCTGCTGATTGCAACGGGCTTCTCTATCTGCGGCGCCTCGGCAATCGGAGCCATGTCCGCGGTGCGCCGCATCAAGCACCAGGACACGGTCTTGCCCGTTGCCTTGGTGACGCTGTGCGGTACGCTCGCCATCGGCGTCCTGCCCCTGCTCATGCACCCTTTGGGGTTGAGCCAGGAACAATTCGGCGCATGGACCGGCGCCTCCGTCCACGACGTCGGTCAAGTAGTCGCGACGGCACAAACGGCCGGTCCGGCGGCGCTGGCGATCGCCGTCGTCGTTAAACTCACCAGGGTGATCCTTCTGGCTCCCATCGTTGCGGGGGCTGGCCTGACGCAACGGTGGTCGATGCGGCGGAAGTCTCGCAACGGCGGTGAGGCGAACGACGACGGCGGCAAGTTTCCGCCGATCGTTCCCCTCTTCGTCCTCGGGTTCATTGCCATGGTGGCCGCCCGCTCGCTGGGCTGGCTCAGTCCCGGACTCCTGGAAGCCGCGGGAGGAATCCAGGACATACTGCTCGCCTCCGCTTTATTCGGGCTAGGCTCAGCGGTGCGCGTCCGCACGCTGTTGCACACCGGGGGCCGCGCCGTGCTGGTTGCCCTGGGCTCCTGGTTCCTCATCGCGTTGCTGGGCCTGGGCGCCGTCTGGCTCATGATTAGATAGCTGAGTGTCGAATCACAATCTGGCGCGCGCCGAGGCCGCTACCCGTTCCGCCCTGATCAGCACCCACAGCTACGACGTCTCCCTCGACGTCCGCGAGGCAGCGGATCCCGGCGTGCCGGGGTACACGAGCCGTAGCGTCATCAACTTTTCCGCCGAGCCCGGGTCCTCCACGTTCTTGGATTTCATCCACGGCGGAGTCCACAGCATCTTCCTCAACGGAAAAGGCCTCGACGTCGCCGAAGTAGTAGACGAAGACAGGATCCGGCTGGAGAATCTCCAGGCCGAAAACCAGGTCACGGTCACTGGAACCGCCCTCTACAGCCGTTCCGGAGAGGGCATGCACCGTTTCGTCGATCCCGCCGACGGAGAGTGCTACCTCTACACGCAATACGAACCGGCGGATGCCCGACGCGTGTTCGCGAATTTCGAGCAGCCGGACCTGAAAGCCGAATTCACTTTCCATGTCATGGCCCCTTCCGGCTGGCAGGTGGCCTCCAACGGCGCCGAGATCGCTCGGACGCAGCTGACCACCGATCCGGCCACGAGCCGCTGGGACTTCGCCACCACCAAACGGATGTCCACCTACATCACCACCGTGTTGGCCGGTCCCTACTTCCAGGCCACGGACCACTGGAGCAAGACGCTCGACGACGGAAGCAGCCTTGAGGTGCCACTGGCGCTTTATTGCCGCGCATCCATGCAAGAGTCCTTCGATGCCGCTGAACTCTTCCGGTTGACGAAAAACGGCCTGGACTTCTTCAACGAGCTCTTCGATTATCCGTATCCCTGGGGCAAGTACGACCAGGCGTTCGTGCCCGAGTACAACCTTGGTGCCATGGAGAATCCCGGACTGGTCACATTCACGGAGAAGTACGTCTTCACCTCGCGGGCGACGGATGCCCAGTACCAAGCCCGCGCCAACACCCTCATGCACGAGATGGCCCACATGTGGTTCGGCGACCTCGTGACCATGACCTGGTGGGACGATCTTTGGCTCAAGGAATCCTTCGCCGACTACATGGGCACCCTCGGCGTGGACAGGGCCACGGACTGGGACAGCGCGTGGGTGAATTTCGCGAACAAGCGCAAATCCTGGGCATACCTGCAGGACCAGTTGCCCACGACGCACCCCATTGTCGCGGACATCCCCGACCTGGAGGCTGCCAAGCAGAACTTCGACGGCATCACCTATGCCAAGGGTGCATCCGTCCTCAAGCAATTGGTTGCCTACGTCGGCTTCGAAGCGTTCATTGACGGTTCGCGACGCTACTTCAGGGATCACGAGTACCGCAACACCACCCTGACCGATCTGCTCGAAGCCCTTGGCGCAGCATCGGGCCGGGACCTTGGAGCTTGGGCCCGCCAGTGGTTGCAGACTTCGGGGATTTCGACCATGACAGCTGAGATCACCGGGGCCAGCGATGTCATGGAGGCAGTCAGCCTCCGCCAGGAATCCGTAGACCCCATCACCGGCAGCCAGGAACACCGCCCCCACCGGCTCCGGATCGGTCTCTACGACTTCGACGACAGCGGCGAGTTGCTCCGCACCGAGGTCATCGAAACCGACGTCGACGGCGCCGAGACCACCGTGGAGGAACTGGCGGGCAGGCGGCGTCCGGCCCTTCTCCTCGTCAACGACGAAGACCTCAGCTATGCGAAGGTCCGCCTGGATACGGCGTCTGAGGCAACAGTGCGTTCCGCCTTGGACCGACTCAGTGATCCCATGGCCCGGGCCTTGTGCTGGACAGCCCTCTGGGATTCAGCCCGCGACGCCGTCACGCCGGCGGCGTTGTACGTCGCCGCCGGCGAGCGCTTCGCCCCCGCCGAATCGGGAATCGGCGTGCTGCTG
This sequence comes from Arthrobacter sp. AZCC_0090, assembly GCF_014207375.1. Taxonomy (GTDB): domain Bacteria; phylum Actinomycetota; class Actinomycetes; order Actinomycetales; family Micrococcaceae; genus Arthrobacter. The sequence goes on from NZ_JACHEE010000001.1 coordinate 386,068, forward strand.
AACGTTTTGGGTAACGCAGTGACCGCCGTCGAACGCTACGTCCCGGCCACGGATCGCGATGCGGTCCGCGGGAGCCTCCTGGAAACCAGCGCTTTGCAGTTGCGTTCGTGCGGTCCAGGTTCGGACCAGCAACTTGCCTGGGCCAGGACTCTCGCCGAGTTGTCCCGCCATGATGGCTCCTACGTTGAGTTCCTCCGGGGCGTCCTTTCGGGGAGCCTCACGGTGGACGGCCTGACGGTGGACTCGGATCTGCGGTGGAGCCTGTGGCAAGCCCTCGCAGCCAATGGAGCGGCCGAGCTGCCGGAACTGGATACCGAACTTGCCAAGGACCGCACCGCAGCCGGACAGGAAGGCCATGCACTGGCCGCTGCTGCCCGCCCCGATGCCGCAGTCAAGACAGCCGCGTGGGATGCCGCAGTCAACAACACGACCCTCTCAAACGAGATTCTGAGCGCGACGATCGCAGGTTTCTCCATAGCGCCGTCCGGACTCCTGGATGGGTTCACGGAGCCGTACTTCGACTGCTTGGAAAGCGTCTGGGAGTCCAGGAGCATCGAGATCGCCGGCCGGATTGTGCGGGGTCTTTTCCCTTCGGCCCAGGACCTCGCCCCGGGCATGGCTCCGGCGGAACATCCGGTGCTCCGGCGTACCGACGATTGGCTTGCGAACCACCCGGCAGCCCCGCGGGCCCTCCGGCGCATCGTCCTTGAGCAGCGGAGCCATTTGTTCCGCGCCTTGACCGCCCAAGCCGCGGGTTAGGGAACGCGGTGCAGCCATTCCTCGGTACCGAACTTTGACTGCGCCCGCTCCCGGGCCGTTGCCAATTCGGCGTCGGTGATGCGGGACTCCGTGGCTCCGTAGCGTTCGGCGAAGACTTCCTGCATGGCCTTGATGATCTCGGTCCGCGCCAAGCCGGTTTGCCGGCGGAGCGGATCCACACGCTTCTTGGCACTGCGGGTGCCCTTGTCGGAGAGTTTTTCCTTGCCGATGCGCAAGACTTCTACCATCTTGTCGGCGTCGATGTCGTAGCTCATGGTGACGTGGTGCAGCATGCCGCCGTTGGCGAGGCGTTTCTGCGCGGCGCCTCCGATCTTGCCTTGCTCGGTGGCGATGTCATTGAGCGGGACGTAGAAAGCGGTAATGCCCAGTTTTTCCAGCGCGGCCATGACCCACGCGTCCAGGAAGGCATATGAGTCCGCAAAGCTGATGCCATCCACGAGGCTCTGCGGCACGTAGAGCGAATACGTGATGCAGTTACCTGCCTCCATGAACATGGCTCCCCCACCGCTGATGCGGCGGACCACCGTGATGCCGTGGCGAGCGACGCCGTCGGGATCTACCTCGTTGCGGTAAGACTGGAAGCTGCCGATCACCACTGACGGCTCCTCCCAGTCCCAAAAGCGCAGGGTTGGGTTGCGGAGCCCGGCCCCGACCTGCTCTGTGAGGACCTCGTCCAAGGCTACGTTCAGGTGCGTGGGAAGGACCGATGGCGGGATGACCTCCCATTGGTGGTCTGCCCAGCCGGTGGCCTTGGACAGTGCCCTGCGGACCGCAACGGCAACGGCGTCGGCCGAAAAGCCGAACAGGACGGCATCGGAAGGCAACGCCGCGGTGACGGCAGCGGATATCTCGGCCGGCGTCGAGCTCTCCGCGAGGCCAGTGAGTGCCTGGTTGATGTCCAGCAGGGCCTCGTCCGGTTCGAGGAAGAAGTCGCCGCTGAGCGAGACGCGCGCGAACTGCCCGTCCACCACGTCGAGGTCAACCACCACCAGCTTTCCGCCGGGGACCTTGTACTCGCCATGGAGCAGGGGGTCGTGGTGTTGGAATGCCGCGCTGGAAGTCATGGTGTCCATCCTGCCGGAAAACGCAAAAGCCCGCAGCCGCCGAAGGTACGACGGGTGCGGGCTTTCACAGAAGCTTGGAGGTGAAGTTGATTACTTCTTGCCGCCGAAGCCCTTGAAGCGAGCGTTGAAGCGCTCGACGCGGCCTGCAGAGTCCATGATGCGCTGCTTGCCCGTGTAGAACGGGTGGGACTCCGAGGAGATTTCGACGTCGATGACCGGGTAGGTGTTGCCGTCTTCCCACTCGATGGTCTTGGAAGAAGACACGGTGGACTTGGTCAGGAACTTGACGCCGGAAGCCAGGTCGTTGAAAACAACAGCTTCGTACTTCGGGTGGATATCAGACTTCATAATGGGACCTTTTGTTCACGCAGCTGGATTTTGCCAGCTGCCAGGTATGAATGGATTCGGTCCGCACACTGAAAACAGGTTCCCGGTGCCGGGCCAACAATCAATCATAGCGGAAACCGCACCTTGCCACGAACCGGGCACCCGGTGCGCGGCGTCACCCCGTTGGGCGCGTCAGCTTCTCGGCCGCAGTTCCCAGAAAGCCACGGCAGAGGCGGCCGCGACGTTGAGCGAGTCGACACCGGCCCGCATGGGGATCTTTACCGCGAGGTCGACGGCGGCGAGCGTCTCCGCGCTCATGCCCGCGCCTTCGGTGCCGAGCACGAGGGCGAGTTTTCCGGGGTTGCTGGCGGCAAGGGCGTCAAGGTCCACCGCATCGCCTGTCAGTTCCATCGCGGCCACGGTGAAACCCTGCTCCTTGAGCCGCTCAAGATCACCAGGCCAGGATTCAAGCCGCGCCCATGGAACCTGGAAGACAGTGCCCATGCTCACCCGGACGCTGCGGCGATACAGAGGGTCCCCGCAGCGCGGGGACACCAGCACGGCGTCCACTCCGAGCGCGGCCGCGGAACGGAAGATCGCGCCGACGTTCGTGTGGTCGACGACGTCTTCGAGGACAGCCACACGGTGCGCGCCGGCCAGGAGTTCTTCAAGGGGCACCGGGGCAGGGCGATGCATGGCAGCCATGGCACCGCGGTGCAAGTGGAATCCAGTGATTTCCTCAAGAAGGGAGGCCTTGCCGATGTAGACCGGGATTTCCGGAAACTGTTGGAATACGTCGTCGAGGTCTTCCAGCCACTTCTCCGCCAGGAAGAAGGAGCGGGGCTGATGGCCGGCCGCGAGGGCCCGTCGAAGCACTCGCGACGACTCGGCAATGTACATGCCCTCCGCGGGCTCGCGGAGCCTGCGGAGATGAACGTCCGTCAGTTGTGTGTAGTCGGCAACCCGCGGGTCGTCAGCGGTTTCGAGATAGTGGAAAGTCACAGGGTTCCTATTTCAGCAGGTTGGCGATCATGAAGCCGAGTGCCACGATGCCAAGCGCGAAGATCACGATGCGCAGCGCGAGGGGCTTCAGGCGTCGTCCCACTTTGGAGCCCACGAGGCCGCCCATCAAGGAACTGACCGCAATGACTGCCACGACCGGCCATTCGATCCGGCCAAAGGCAAACAAGAGGTAGGAGCATGCTGCCACCACGTTGACGGCCAACACCAGGATGTTCTTCATCGCGTTGGCGTTCTGGATAGTGCCCGTCATGAAAACACCCAGAATGCCGACCAGCAGGATGCCCTGGGCAGCCACGAAGTAGCCTCCGTAGATTCCGGCCAGGAACACCAGCACCACCAGCAAGACGGTGTGCCGCTTGTCCTGGATGGCATGCTCCGGGTTGCCGGCCCGGTCCTGGACCCACCGCTGGAGTTTGGGTTGGAAGAGCACCATGAGCAGCGCGACGACGATCAAGATGGGAGCGGCGTAGTAGAAGACCTTCTCCGGGAGGTGCAGCAGCAACCAGGCGCCCGTGATGCCGCCAAGAAGCGACGCCGGCAGGAGCCGCAGAAGTTGCCGCCCCCTGCCCCTGAGCTCATGCCTGTAGCCCCAGGACCCGGTGACATTGCCCGCCACAAGCCCCATGGCGTTGCTGATGGTCGCAGTGACGGGTGCGTAGCCCAGGGCGATGAGGACCGGGAACGTCACCAGCGTGCCCGAGCCCACCACGCTGTTGATGGTTCCGGCCCAGAGCCCCGCGAAAAAGATCAGGATGCCACTAAGGATCTCCACTGTTTCTCGGTGCCCGGGCCTAGCGGCGGGCGGTGGCCGTGTAGCGGCCGGAGTTCTCGGTCACGTCCAGCGGCAGGCCGAAGGTGTTGCTGAGGTGCTCTGCGGTCAAGACTTCTTCGATGGGGCCCGCGGCGACCACTCCGCCGTCGCGAAGCAGCATGGCGTGGGTGAATCCCGGAGGAACCTCTTCCAAGTGATGCGTCACGAGAACCATCGCGGGGGCGTCTTCATCGAGGGCGAGTTCGCCGAGTTTGTGGACGAGCTCTTCGCGTCCGCCAAGGTCCAGGCCGGCGGCAGGCTCGTCGAGCAGGAGAAGCTCAGGATCGGTCATGAGGGCCCGGGCGATTTGCACGCGCTTACGTTCGCCCTCGGAAAGCGAGGCGAACGGACGGTTCAGGAGCGGTCCCATTCCCCATTCGTTGAGGAGGCCAAAGGCGCGGCGCTCGTCGTCGCGCTCGTATCCCTCGCGCCAGCGGCCGGTCACCCCATAGGCGGCAGTGACCACAACGTTGAGTACGTTTTCATGTTCCGGGATCTGGGTGGCGAGTGCCGCGGAGGAAAGGCCAATGCGCGGGCGGAGCTCAAAGACATCCACCCGGCCCAGCGTCTCGTCAAGGATCCCCGCTTTTCCGCTGGTGGGATGCATCCGCGCGGCGGCTATCTGCAGCAGAGTGGTCTTGCCGGCACCGTTGGGGCCGAGGATGACCCAGCGTTCGCCTTCATTGACCTGCCAGTCAACCTTGTCCAGCAGGGTCTTGGTACCTCGGACAACGCTGACGGAAGCCAATTCAAGAACATCACTCATAGGAGTAGACACTAGGACAAAAATGGGGGCGATAGATAACCGAAACTTCGGTCACACTGTTTGCGCGCCGCATTGGAAGAAACAGGATTCGGGTGGGGGTTCTGCGCTGGCTAAGATTGCAGCCATGAGTTCGAACTTGACCGCGGTCAGCTATGGCGTGAATTTGTCCCCTTCGGAGCTTGAGCACCTGCGCAAAGTGCTGTCCGGCTCCGGGGCTTCCTTCACGTCCGAGTCACGTTCGGGGGACGATCGCTTTGGGGTCTACACCCTCGGCCTGGCCGTTGACGGGGCAACTGCCGCCGACTTGTCCGGCCTCCGGCGCCGGATCGCCGACGCCGCGGCTCCCGGCATGGACACTGCGATCGTCGCCGATGCCTTGCGCGACGCTTCACGCAAGTTCCTGATCATGGACGTCGACTCCACCCTGATCCAGCAGGAAGTCATCGAACTGCTTGCTGCACACGCCGGCAAGCGCGAGGAGGTGACGGCCGTTACCGAGGCCGCAATGCGAGGCGAACTGGACTTCGCGCAAAGCCTCCACGCCCGCGTGGCGGTGCTCGCAGGCCTGCCGGCCGCCGTCGTCGACGCCGTCCGTGCCGAGGTGCGCCTGAGCGAGGGTGCGGCGGATCTCGTTGCTGCTTTCAAGGCCGCGGGCCACGCGGTGGCGGTGGTGTCGGGTGGCTTCAACCAGATCCTGAAGCCGATCGCGGAGGAACTTGGGCTGGACTACTGGATCGCAAATGAACTCGAAATCGTTGATGGCGTCCTCACGGGCAAGGTGCTCGGCGACGTCATCGACCGCGCAGCCAAGGAGAAATACCTCCGCGAGTGGGCAGCTGCCGAGGGGATCGATCTGGAGCACACCATCGCCGTGGGCGACGGCGCGAACGACCTCGACATGCTGGAGGCAGCTGGGATCGGTGTCGCGTTCAACGCCAAGCCTGCCGTCCGGGCGGTAGCCGATGCCGCCATCAACATGCCATATCTGGACGCGGTCCGGCATATCGCCGGCGTCTAGCTGGAATTCATGCAACACTGAAGCGGCCTGGGACTGAGCAATTCAGCCAGTCCCGGGCCGCTTCTTCGTGCGGAAAAAGTTAGGCGCTCTTGCCGAAGTAGTCGGCGCCGCCCACGTATTCGGTGTGGCCGCTCTCGACGTCGGCAGTCACCATCTTGGCAACCTCGGCGGCGAATTCCGCCACGGAGTACAGCTTGCCGGCCTCGGCGCGGCGGGCCTCAATGGCGCCCGGGTTGGAGCGGTCCAGTAAAGTGGCCGTGACGGTGCCCTCGATCATGTCGCCGGAAACCACCACGAGGGAGATGCCTTTCTCGGCAAGGTTCGGGAGAAGTCCGCGCAACGCGTCCTCACCGGCGCGCTTGCTACGGGCGACCGGCTCGTACTCGGGCATAGTGGGCACGGTCTCGACGAAATGTGCCTGGTGGCTCGTGACGAAGACCACGCGGGAACCTTCCGGCATCAGCGGAATTGCGGCGTTGAGCATGTTGACCTGGGCATCGCGGTTCAACTTGAGGGCGTAGTCCTCTTCCATGCCGGATTCCATGCCACCGGAGGCGTTGAGCACCAGGACGTTCAGCGAACCGAATTCCTCCATGGCGGCGCTGGCCAGCGACTGGACGCCTTCCTGGGTGGTCAGGTCCGCCCCGACGGCGACAGCACGGCCACCGGCCGCTTGGATATCGCCCACTACCTTGTTAGCCCGCGGGGCCTTCTGGCGATAGTTGACGACGACGGCAGCGCCCTCGCCGGCCAGGATCTTGGCTACTTCAGCGCCGATGCCGCGTGAAGAACCGGTGACGATTGCCGTCTTGTTGTCCAGCAGTCCCATTCGTGCTCCTTTATTCAAAGCGTCCAATTTGTTCAAAACATCCAAGTTCTCATAGTCCTGAGTCAATCATGCCAGCGGCCTTCATCGTTCCATCTGTGGATTCCCCACAAAGAACGGATTGGCGATTTTTTCGGTTTCGCCCACGCGCGTCGCTCCGCGAAGGGAAGCGCCTAGTGGCCCATCCCCAGGCCGCCATCGACCGGGATGACAGCACCGGAAATGTAAGCAGCCTCGTCACTAGCAAGCCACCGGACCACGTTGGCCACCTCGGAAGCCTCGGCGAAGCGGCCCGCCGGCACACTCGCCAAGTACGCCTTCTGGGTATCCTCGGGAAGCTCGGCGGTCATGTCAGTGTTGATGAAGCCCGGGGCAACCACATTTGCCGTGATGCCGCGACTGCCAAGTTCGCGAGTCAGGGAACGGGCGATGCCCACCATGCCCGCCTTCGAGGCCGAGTAGTTGATCTGGCCCGGGGCACCGTAGAGACCCGAGACGGAGGAGATCAACACAACGCGTCCCTTGCGCAAGCGGATCATGCCCTTCGAGGCCCGCTTGATGACTCGGAAGGCACCAGTCAGGTTGGTGTCGATGACCGAGGTGAAGTCGTCTTCGCTCATGCGCAAGAGAAGCGTGTCCTTGGTGATCCCAGCGTTGGCCACCAACACTTCGACTGGACCGTGAGCAGCCTCAACTTCCTTGAATGCCGCGTCAAGCGAAGCCTCGTCCGTCACATCGGCTTTGACGCCAAGGATCCCTTCGGGAAGAGGCGTTTCACTGCGGTACGTCACAGCAACCTTGTCGCCGTTGGCCAGGAATGACTCTGCGATAGCCAGGCCGATCCCGCGGTTTCCGCCCGTGATGAGGACACTGCGGGGGGTTGATACTGCTTCAGACATGCTGCTCTCCAGAGTTCCGCGGCAGCACTGTGCCGTTTGAAAGTTGGTGATTTCCTGCATCGATCTTAGCCGCCGGGAGCCTGTAGCCGCGGGTAGCTGTCCCCGGCGCGGTTTGGGTGGCCCGTTCCATGGTGAGAGAATTGAGAGAAGCCGTTGGAGCGTGATGAATCAGCCGTGACAAGAGATAGCAGTCCCCTGCAGCAGGCGCCCGGGGACCCGGACGCCGTTTCAGGTGACCCCGTAGTGCACAGCATTACCGATGCCGCTGCCGCCCATTCGGACGACATGCGCGAAAGAATGATCAAGTACGCCGTAGCCATGGGTATCCGCATGGTGTGCATCATCCTCATTTTTGTGGTTGATGGTTGGTTCAAGATCATCGCCATCGCCGGAGCCGTGTTCCTGCCCTGGATTGCCGTGGTGATCGCCAACGGCAGCGACAAAGCCGAAGTCCACAGCGATGCCTTGTTGGACTACGTGCCGGCTGTCGAGCTGGAAGCTTCGGTTGAAGAAGACTCGGAGCCCGCGGCGCCCGTCACGGTCCTGGAGGGCGAACTCATCGACGACGACGCCGCCCGCCAAGACGATTCGGGCCCGGAAACTAAAGACATCACCGGCGGCGGCAAGCTCAAATATCCGCATGGCGGGGAAGAACAGGCAGCTTCATGAACATCTTCACAATGAGCGGCCTTGGGTTCGAGAATGAGCAGCAAGCCGGTCATCGCGAGTCACCCGGAGCAGTGTGCTCACGCAAGGCCTGCCGCGCAGAGGCCACGTGGCAGCTCTTGTGGAACAACCCGCGCATCCATACCCCCGATCGGCGCAAGGTGTGGCTTTCCTGCCAGGAGCACCGGGAATGGCTGGAGGATTACCTGCAGACCCGCGGCCTGTGGAAAGAGACAATACCTTTCGAAAAGACCACAGACCCAGGCGAGGTCCGCTGAATGTACCGCTTTCTTTTTTCCAGCAAGTGGCTGGGCTACTTCGTCTTGGCCGTAATCTTCGCTGCGGGCTGCGTTTTCCTGGGCCGCTGGCAAATGGACCGCCGGGCCGAAACGCTGGCGGAAATCAACCGTGTTGTCAGTAACTATTCGGCCACTCCCCTTCCGTTCTCCGCCGCCAAGGCGGAGTTCCAGGCGTTGGATCCGGAGCGGGAATGGACACAGGTGGAACTGCGCGGAAGCTATGACGTGGCCGGCCAACGCGTCGTCCGTAACCGCCCCCTCAACGGCCAGCCCGGATACGAGGTAGTGGTCCCCTTCCGCTTGACGAGCGGCGAAGCCGTGGTGGTTGACCGCGGATGGCTCCCAATCGGAAACAAGACTCCCGGTCACCCTGACAGCATCCCGGCCCCGCCGGCCGGCGAGGTCACCGTCGTCGCGCGATTGAAGGCCTCGGAACAGAAACTGGACCGCGGCGCCGTCGACGGCCAACTCGCGTCCATCGATCTGCCCTCCTACGCCGTAGAACTCGGCTACCCCATCATGACCGGGGCCTATGGGCAGCTGGCCACGGAATCGCCTGCTGTCCAGCCGATGCCCGCACCGTTCCCCAAGCCCGCCACGGACGAAGGCACCCACCTGTCCTATTCCTTGCAGTGGTTTGCCTTCGGCGTGCTGATGTTCGTCGGGTTCGGCTATGCGGCGAGGCAGCAGGCCCGCAATGCCCGGATTGATGCCGAGGACGAGGACGAAGAAATCAGTGCGACGCCTCGTCGCAAGGCTCCCGCGCCGCGGAAGTCAAAGCGGCCGACGGCCGAAGAAGAGGAAGACGCAATCCTGGATGCGCAAGGCTACTGAGGTGGTCCCGGCCCCCGTCCTGAACGTGAAGTCGGCGCTGACGGCGGCAGGCGCCCTGGACACGGTGCTCACTTTTGACGATGACGTCCCGACGGCGATCGCCGCAGCTTCCCTCTTGGGCTGCGACGTCGCAGCGATAGCCAACAGCCTGGTCTTCGAGCTCGACGGCGCACCCCTGCTGATTCTCGCGAGCGGAGCCGCGAAGGTGGACACGGCCCTGGTGGCAGCGACTTTGGGCGCCGCCAGGATCCGCCGGGCCACCCCGGACTTCGTCCTGGAACACACGGGCCAGGCCGTGGGTGGCGTGGCTCCCGTTGGCCACCCACAGCCCATACGCACCATCCTCGACATATCCCTCCAGGAGCATCCGCTTCTTTGGGCAGGCGCGGGCGACCATCACTCGATGTTCTCCATCAGCTACAGCGAACTGCAACGGATTACGGCCGCGCAGCCCTTGCAGGTCCGCTGAGCCCCAGGTCCACTGAGCGGAGGTCCTGAGCTATGGGTCCACTGAGCGGTTGTTCCGACGCCGCCCGGCGCTAGGCTGGTGAGCATGGCTGAATACACCTACGTCACGTACATCGAAGGAACCCCGGACCGGATTTGGACGGCGCTGACGGATGCCGCTCAGACCGCCGAGTACTGGGGCCACGCCAATGTCTCCGACTGGAAAGCAGGTTCACGCTGGGAGCACCAGCGCACGGATGGCTCCGGGACGGCCGACGTTGTGGGAACCATCCTGGAAGCAACGCCGCCGATGCGCCTCGTCAACACCTGGGAGGATCCTACCGTTCCAGAGGTGGTGAAGCCCGACGTGGTCACCTTCACCATCGAGTCACACGACGGCATTGCCAGGCTCACCGTCCACCACAGGAACATCGCCGACGAGGAGCAGCTAGCCATTGCAAGCCGAGGCTGGTCGGCCGTCCTCTCCAACCTGAAAAGCTACATCGAACTGGGCCGGCCCCTTGCCTCTGTGCCGTGGGAAATGCCCTAAGGCTGCCCTCTAAGCGAGGGTGATGAGGTCCAGGTAATCTTCGTTCCAGTGGTCCTCGACGCCGTCCGGGAGCAGCACCACGCGTTCCGGATTGAGCGCCTCCACGGCGCCTTCATCGTGGCTGACGAGCACGACGGCGCCCGAATAGTTTCGCAACGCGCCCAGGATTTCGGCGCGGCTGGCGGGGTCAAGGTTGTTGGTGGGCTCGTCCAGGAGCAGTACGTTCGCGCTCGAGGCCACGATCGTGGCGAGGGCCAGTCGCGTCTTCTCACCACCGGAAAGGACACCCGCTGGCTTGTCGACGTCATCTCCCGAGAACAGGAACGAGCCGAGGATTCCGCGGACTTCAGCGTCCTTCATGTCAGGGGCGGATGAACGCATGTTCTCCAAGACAGTGCGATCGTGGTCAAGGGTTTCGTGCTCCTGGGCGTAGTAGCCCACCTTGAGGCCATGGCCAGGGACAATTTCGCCGGTGTCCGGCTTGTCCACTCCAGCAAGCATGCGCAAGAGGGTGGTCTTGCCTGCACCGTTAAGGCCCAGGATCACCACCTTGGAACCGCGGTCGATTGCCAGGTCCACATCCGTGAAGATCTCCAGGGAGCCGTACGACTTGCTCAAGCCTTCCGCTGTAAGCGGAGTCTTGCCACAAGGTGCGGGATCCGGGAATCGCAGTGCTGCCACGCGGTCATGCTCGCGGACTGCTTCGAGGCCGCCAAGCAGCCGCTCGGCACGCTTTGCCATGTTCTGCGCTGCCACAGCCTTCGTGGCCTTGGCCCGCATTTTGTTGGCCTGGTCCATGAGGACCTGGGCCTTCTTCTCGGCATTCGCGCGCTCACGCTTGCGGGCACGTTCGTCCGTTTCGCGCTGTTGCAGGTAGCGCTTCCAACCCATGTTGTAGAAGTCGATCTGAGCCCGGTTGGCGTCCAGGTGGTAGACCTTGTTGACCGTGGCTTCAAGGAGCTCCACGTCGTGGCTGATCACTATCAGCCCGCCCTGGTGTCCCTTGAGGAAGTCGCGGAGCCACGTGATGGAGTCGGCATCGAGGTGGTTGGTGGGTTCGTCCAGGAGCAGGGTTTCGGCGTCGGAGTAGAGAATCCGGGCGAGCTCGACGCGGCGGCGCTGGCCACCCGAGAGCGTCTTGAGCGGCTGGTTCAGGAGCCGCTCGGGAAGGGCCAGGTTGGAGGAAATAGCTGCGGCTTCGGCCTCGGCCGCATAACCGCCTCCGGCGAGGAACTCAGCTTCCAGGCGGTCGTAGCGGTTCATCGCTTTGCGCTGTACGGTGGCGTCTTCGCTGGACATGTCCGTTTGAGCCTGCTTCAGCTTGCCCACCACCACGTCGAGGCCGCGGGCGGAGAGGATGCGGTCGCGCGCCAGCTGTTCCATGTCCGGGGTCCGCGGATCCTGTGGCAAGTAGCCAATCTCGCCGCTCCGGGCAACCTTGCCTGCCGCGGGCAGCCCCTCGCCGGCCAGGACGCGGGTGAGGGTCGTTTTGCCTGCACCGTTCCGGCCAACCAGGCCGATCTTGTCCCCCTTGTCCACGCGGAAGCTGACCTGATCCATGAGCAGGCGGGCGCCGGCGCGCAGTTCGAGTTCCTGGACGGTAATCAATTCGGGGAATGCCTTTCAACGGGGAACACCCGCGGCACGGAAGTCATCGGCGCAGCTGGGGTGGAGGGGGCCGAACAAACGGCCTATACGATTCTACCGCCCGCCGAGTCCCACGCTTGCCAGCGTAGACGTTGAGCATCCATCGTCCACGATCCCGAAACAGAAAGCACCCCGGCTACGTTGACGACACACGCGGCTATGGCGTCGTTCCGGCCGCATACGAGCCACGTGCCGCCACAAGGGAGACCGTCTTCCCGTGAACGAGGGACAGCTGAGCACGGCTGGCATCATCGCGGCCGTCGTCGTGGCGGTGGTGACCCTCGTCGCAGCGGTGCTGGGCGGCCTGGCCGGCATGCACTACCACCGCAAGGTGGACCGGGTGGGCTTCACTCCAGTGGACGACGACGGCGTGGACTGAGGGAGGACAAGTCCGATCCCGAAAGGTCCGCTGCTCTTTGTCCCTTCGCTCCAAGGCCTTGCCGGACTGCTCGTGGACACCCTACAAAATACTGCGCTTGGCTGCTCTGTAGTCTCGGTTTCAGGGGATTCATTCCGCCCCCGGCATCAGACAGGAAACAACATGAGCAGCATCAAAACAGCAGCTACTGGGCGCACCGGCACCCGCACCCGCTGGACGTCCACTGACATCGGCCTCATCGCGGTGTTCGCGGCTTTGGTGGCCGCTTCAACGATGATTCCAGGGATTCCGGTAGGCGCCCTTGGTGTCCCGATCACGCTACAGACACTTGCCGTTTTGTTGACCGGCCTTGTGCTTGGCGGTGGCCGGGCCTTTGCCGCCGTCGGGCTGTACACCCTGCTCGGTTTTGCCGGGCTGCCGATCTTTAGCGGTGGCCGCAGCGGGCTTGGCATCCTGGCCACACCATCGGCCGGCTACATCATCGCGTTCCCGCTCGCCGCCGCGGCCGCCGGATGGCTCGCGGCCCGCGTGATCCGCAGGACCGTCAAGTACCGTACTCTGTTCTTGTTTGCAGCAGCAATGGTCAGCACGATCGTCCTCATCCACGGCCTCGGCGTGCTTGGCTTCATGGTCAATGGCAAGTTCGACTTCGCCAAGGCATTTCTGGCCGACCTGCCCTACTACCCCGGCGATACCATCAAGAATGTCCTGGCCGCGATCATCGCCGTCGCCCTCCACAAAGCATTCCCGGACATCCTGGTCCGCCGCGTCAAATAGACGCCGCGCCAAATAGAGCGGGAACAATCAGTACATGAACACCATCATTCTCAGCGAAGTCTCGGTGCGCGTGGCCGTCGATGGCAGCCCCGCGCCCAAGACCTTGCTGCAGGACGTGTCATTGGAACTGACCGAGGAGCGCATCGCCGTCATTGGGGCAAACGGCTCCGGAAAATCCACCCTATTGCGTTTGCTCAACGGTTTGGTCGCCCCGAGCGAAGGTGCCGTCACCGTCAACGGCGCGGACAGCATGGGAGACGTTCGTCAGGTCCGTAGCCAGGTAGGTTTCGTCTTCACCGATCCCCTGTCGCAGTTGGTCATGCCGACCGGCCGGGAAGATGTTGAACTCTCACTGCGGCGTTCCATCAAGAATTCCAAAGAGCGTGCGGCCCGGGCAGAATCCGTCCTGGAACGGTTCGGCCTCCTCAAGCTCGCTGATCAAAGCATTTACGAGCTCTCCGGCGGAGAACGGCAGTTGCTCGCCCTCGCCGCCGTCCTCGCGGTGAATCCTGCTGTACTGGTGCTCGATGAGCCTTCAACGCTGCTGGACCTGCGCAATCGGGAGCTGCTCCGACGCACGCTTGCCGGCCTTGAGCAACAAATCATCATGTCCACCCACGATCTCGAGCTCGCGCTGGAAGCGGAACGCGCCCTGGTGGTGGATGGCGGACGGATAGTGTTCGACGGCGGAGCAGCGGACGCCGTCGAACACTACCGTGCGCTTTGCTCCGAGGCAGCGGCACCTGGCGAAGTCCGCGGGGTCGCCGCTGGATCCTCCCAAGGCAAGGTGCAGGCGACGTGAGGGGCCGTGGGGTCCTGATCCCCAACTATGTGCGTGGCGGCTCGATCGTGCACCGCACGCCCTTGTGGCTGAAATTCCTGTTGGTCGCGGGCTGCGGCCTGGCCTCGTTCCTGATTGTCGACTGGCTCGTCTCGGCGGTGGTCCTGGCCGTGATGTGCGGGCTCTTCATGCTGAGCGGTGCAGGGTTCAAACGGCTCGTGCATTCCGTGTGGCTGGTGACGCCCATCCTTCTCGTCATCGGCGCCTTCCAATGGTGGCAGCTGGGCGGCCCTGTCGCCGCCCGGATCGTCCTCAATGTGCTCGTCTGCGTCGTCGCGGCGTCGGTACTAACGGTCTCGACGCCGGTGCAGGCGTTGCTGGACGGGGTGGTCTCGCTGTCTAGGCCGTTCGAGCGTTTCGGGGCAGACCCGGAGCGCTTCGCGCTGACCATCGCCATCATGCTGCGCAGCCTTCCGTTCATCGCCGGCGCTTTCTCCGATGTCCGCGACTCTGCCCGCGCGCGGGGGTTGGAACGCAATCCCCGCGCCCTGGTCCTTCCGGTGTTCATCACCACTGTGGCTTATGCGCGGCAGACCGGCGACGCCTTGGCAGCACGCGGCCTGGGCGACCCGGAAGACTAGTCGTCCTGGAGAAGGGCGTACCGGAACATTGCCGCCGTGCCCATTCCACCCGCGATGCTGATCATCGCCAGCGCCAAGCTCTCCCGGCCAGGCTTGTCCTTGGCGATCGTGCGGGCTTGGGCCAGTAGCCGCGTGACCAAAACAGCCCCAGACGCACCGTAGCCGTGCCCCAAAGCCAGGGCCCCGCCGTCGAGGTTGACCTGCTCTGGATCGACTCCCAGCGCATCAAGGCAGGCGAGAGCCTGCGAGGCAAATGCCTCGTTGAATTCCACCAAGTCCAGTTCCTCCGGCGCCAAGCCCAGCCCCGCCAGCAATCGCTGAGCCGCCACCGAAGCTCCGATACCCAGTAGCTCCGGGTCCACTCCTGCCGTGTCGCATCCCAGTACGATCAGTCCGTCGGCGGCACCAAGTTGCCGGGCCCGTTGCAGTGAAGTGATCACGACGGCGGCGGCCGCGTCCGCGTCGAAGCACGAGTTTCCGGCCGTCACAGTGCCGCCCGGAACGAAGGCGGCGGGAAAGCGCGCCATGAGTCCGGCCTTGAGTGACGCGCGGGGACCATCATCGGTTTGGATCAGGGCACCCCCTGTTTCCAAGGGAACGATTTCCGGGACGAAGGTGCCGGCAGCCGCCGCCGCGACGGCGCGCCGATGGCTCCGCAAGGCGAAATCGTCCTGCCGCTCGCGGCTGATGGCGAATTCCCGCGCCACATTTTCAGCGGCCACGCCCATGTCCGGGTCCCCGAATTCGGGCGGCACGAAGGTGGCCCGGGCGTAGAAGTCCGGATCGCCGTCGGGGTCCTGATTTCGCCTGGCACGCAGTGGAGCTGTGCTGATACTCTCCACTCCCCCGGCCAGGAAGACGCCATTGCCGCCGGCGGCCACCAGCCGCGACGCCAGGGCTATAGCATCGAGCCCGGAACCACACTGCCTGTCCACGGTCAGCCCGGGAACCTCCACCGGGAGTCCTGCCTGCAGTGCGGCGTAGCGGGCCAGGTTGCCGCCACCACCCACGGCATTGCCGATCACGACGTCGCTGACATCAAAGTCGCCAACACCCGTCTCCGCCAGAAGTGAGCGTAGGACCGGAGCCAGGAGATCTTCGGCACGGAGCGACTTCAGTTGTCCGTTGGCGCGGCAAATGGGTGTCCGCAAGGCGGCAATGATCACGGGCTGGCGGGAGGGATCCAGCCTTGTGCCCGGCTCGCGGCTAAGCAAGGGGTTTCGCCCGAGGATCGTGGTTCTTGATCCAGTCCAGCAGGATCTGGCGGCTGACTTTTCCACGGTCCGTCACCGGCAGTTCGGACAGGGAGAAGTACTGCAGCGGCCGCTTGTCCCGCGCAAGTAGACCGTCCAAGCCCGTCTTCACTTGGGTTGCGGTCACCGAGCCGTAGGCGGGGAGGATTCCTGCCACGACTCTTTGTCCGCGGATGTCGTCGACCATTCCCGCGGCGACGGCCGCTGAGACTCCGGGGACGCACGCCAACGCGAGTTCCACCTCATGCGGGTAGACGTTCTTGCCGGAGGTGATGATCATGTCAGATCGACGGCCCAGGATATGCAAGATACCGGCGTCCACATAGCCTTGGTCCCCCACCGTGTACCAACCCTCAAAGCAGCGCAGCGCCTGCCCGTCGTCGCCCCACAGATATCCGTTGCTGACCATGCCGCTGCGGACACAGATATTGCCTTGCGCCCCCTCTGGCTGTTCCGCGCCGGTATCATCCAGGATCTTGAGCTCGACGCCGGGAAACGGACCCCCGATGCCGGTGCCGCCCGCATCGAGCGGTTCGCCCGCCGCAAGGCGTGTTCCCGAGACAAAACTAAGCTCGGAAGCGCCGTAGTACTCGAAGATCGCCGCATTGGGCGCCCAACGCCTGGCGGCCTCCAAAGTACGGGCATCTAGCTTCGAACCCGCGCAGATAATGCTGCGCACCCCGGAGGCATCGACACCGCCAACCAGTCCGCGCTCGCTCAACAAGCGCAGCATGGTCGGCACGAGGACCAGGCGAGTAACGCCGTCGTGGCTGATGGCCGCATGGGCGTCGCCGACGTCGAAGGTCTCCAAGGTATGGAAGGCCGCCCCCGCGTAGAGGCACTCGGAGAGGGCGTACAGGTTCAGGCTCGCGGCGAGCGGCCCGGGGGCAAGCGTCTTGTCCTCGGGGCTCAGTCCGAAGAATTCGATGGAGGCGTCAAACGAGACCTGCCACGAGCGCCGTGAACGGGTGAAGGCTTTGGGGACGGATGTGGTTCCAGAGGTCAGGCCGACCAGGAACGTGGTGTCGGGAAGGCCGTCGGCAAGCTCCCGGTCAGTAGGGGGAGCTTCTGCGGTGGCGGGCCCGTCCTGTCCTATCCGCTCGGCGACCTCATCCAGGATCGGCTGCGGCCACAGCGGGTCGAGTACGGCGCAGCAGCGCTCGCCCGCCACTGCGGCAGCGTATGCCACCACGAAGTCCAGGGAATTGGGCTCAGCAAGTATCGTCGTCGCGGCTGTCTCTTCCAGGCGCAGGGTCGCAGCGTCTCGAAGGTCGGCCCAAGTGAGCCGTTTGTCGCCCACGACGACGGCGGTGTCGTCGGGGCGATCATCGGCCCAGCGCTGTAGTCGGTCCAAAAAAGGCATCATCGAATTTTAGCCTCTGCGGCGAACTTCGGGCCTGTGTGTGACGTCTATTGTTGGGACTATGAGTTTCAATGACGGCGCGGACCTCGACCCGAACCAAGTGCAGGACCGGCGCGGCGGCGGGATGGGGCGTGGAACGAAGATCGGCGGCGGTATTGGAGGGGGAATTATCCTTCTGCTGGCCGCTCTTTTCGGCATCAACCCGAGCCTGCTCGAGGGTCTCGCCGGCCAGCAGCAACCACCGGCCGTCGGGACAGCCTCCGGCGGAACCCAGCAATGCCGGACAGGCGCGGACGCCGACAAGAGACTCGACTGCCGCATCACCGGTACCGTCAATAGCCTCAACGCCTTCTGGCCCGCCTATCTGGCCGACTACAAAGTGAAGTACCCGCAGCCGAAAACCGTGATCTTCAGCGGTGCCACGAGCACCGGTTGCGGCCCTGCCTCCACCGACGTTGGTCCGTTCTACTGCCCCGCAGACACCACGGCCTACTTCGATCCCGGATTCTTCCAGGAGCTCGTGGACCGCTTTGGTTCCTCCGGCGGTCCGCTCGCGCAGGAGTATGTGGTTGCCCACGAGTTCGGCCATCACATCCAGAACATCCTGGGGAATCTGGACAAGGCCCAAGAAGATCCTCAAGGTCCGAAATCCGGTGGCGTGCGCGTGGAGCTTCAGGCCGATTGCTATGCGGGCCTCTGGGTCAAATACGCCAGCACTACAAGGGACCCGAAAACCGGTCAACCTTTCCTCGATCCGCTGACCAAGCAAGACATCCAGGATGCCCTGTCCGCTGCCTCGTCGGTGGGCGACGACCGCATCCAGAAGGCCGCCACCGGGAAGGTTTCGCCGGAGTCCTGGACGCACGGTTCAAGCGCCCAGCGGCAAAAGTGGTTTTCGCAGGGTTACACCACCGGCGACATCAACAAATGCGACACCTTCGGCGTGACCCAGCCTTAACCGCAGAAAGTACGACGGCGGCCGGCCACCTTCCAGCGAAGGTGGCCGGCCGCCGTCGTGCTCTGAGCAGTCGTTGTTGCTAGATGTTGAAGCCGAGGGCCCGCATCTGGTCTTTGCCGTCGTCGGTGATCCGCTCGGGACCCCATGGCGGCATCCATACCCAGTTGAGGCGCCAGTCGTCCACGATGCCGTCGAGCGACTGGCCGACCTGCTCTTCAAGGACGTCCGTCAGCGGGCAGGCCGCCGTCGTCAACGTCATGTCGATGAGCAGAGCGCCGTCCTCTTCGGAGTACTTCAGACCGTAGAGCAGCCCAAGGTCCACCACGTTGACACCGAGTTCCGGGTCAATGACATCCTTGAGCGCCTCCTCGACGTCCTCGAGGCTGGTGCGAGCCGCGTTGATTTCGGTCATGGCGGGAGTCCTAACTAGGCCTGTGCTGCTGCGGCAGCAGCAATGGTTGCTGCGCCGGCGCCCGTGGCGTAACGGTCGTAGCCTTCTTCTTCGAGGCGGTCGGCCAGTTCAGGGCCGCCCTCTTCGACAACCTGGCCATCAACAAACACGTGGACGAAGTCCGGCTTGATGTAGCGCAGGATGCGGGTGTAGTGGGTGATGAGCAAGGTACCCATGTTGCCCGTAGCGTGGGCGCGGTTGACACCCTCGGAGACGACCTTGAGCGCATCGACGTCCAGGCCGGAATCGGTCTCGTCAAGCACGGCGAACTTGGGCTTGAAGAGTTCGAGCTGGAGGATCTCCACGCGCTTCTTCTCGCCGCCGGAGAAGCCCTCGTTGACGTTGCGCTGTGCGAAGTCGGCGTCGATGCGCAGCTGCTGCATGGCCGCCTTGACGTCCTTGGTCCAGGTGCGGAGGGCGGGAGCTTCGCCGTCGATTGCCGTCTTGGCGGTGCGCAGGAAGTTGGTCATGGTGACGCCCGGAACCTCTACGGGGTACTGCATGGCCAGGAAGACGCCTGCACGGGCGCGCTGGTCAACGCTCATAGCCAGGACGTCTTCGCCGTCGAGCGTGATGGTGCCCCTCGTGACGTTGTAGCGCGGGTGGCCGGCAATGGTGGACGCCAGGGTGGACTTGCCCGAACCGTTGGGGCCCATGATTGCGTGGGTCTCGCCAGTCTTGATGGTCAGGCTGACGCCCTTCAGGATCTCCTTGGTGCCCTGCTCCGTCTCGATGCTGACGTGCAGGTCCTTGATCTCAAGAGTAGACATGCTCTTCTTTCTTTCGTAAGTCTTTAGGCACTTGGTGCTCAGTAGTTCTGTACTGAGGCGCCGTTCACAACGTTGGTCACGTCCACGTAGACGTCGTCACCGTCGAGGGTGACGGCGAAGACGGGGACGGGGTCATAGGCAGGGAGCTGCAAGGGCTGTCCGGTGCGGAGATCGAACTGGGAACCGTGGCCCCAGCATTCGATCGCGCAGCCTTCGATTTCACCCTCGGCGAGCGAAATGTCGGCATGCGAGCAGGTGTCGCCGATGGCGTGGATCTGTCCCATCGAGTCCTTGACGATGGCTACGGGGTAGTCATCGATCAGGATGCGCAGCGCCTGCTTGACCTGGATCTCGTTGGCGTTGCATACCAGCTCGCCTTGTGGCTGTTCGCTCATAGTCTGTTTTCCCTGCTTGGCTTGTATTAGTTGTCGCTCGCGGCGAGCTCGCGCTCAACAGCTTCGGTGAGGCGCTCTTCGAGGGCCGGTACCTTGATCTGCTGGATGATCTCGTTGAGGAAGCCGCGGACCACCAGACGACGGGCGACGTCTTCCGGGATGCCGCGTGCCATGAGGTAGAACAGGTGTTCGTCGTCGAAACGGCCGGTGGCGCTGGCGTGGCCGGCACCCTCGATCAGCCCGGTTTCGATTTCCAAGTTCGGGACGGAGTCCGCGCGTGCACCATCCGTGAGGACCAGGTTACGGTTCGCCTCGTAAGAATCGGTGCCTTCTGCTTCCTTACGGATCAGGACGTCGCCCACCCACACGGTGTGTGCGTTGCGGCCCTGCAGGGCACCCTTGTAAAGCACGCGGGACTTGCAGTTGGCTACGGCGTGGTCAACAAACAAACGCTGCTCAAGGTGCTGGCCTGCGTCGGCGAAGTACAGGCCGAACATCTCGGCTTCCGCGCCGGGAGCCGTGAAGCGGGTGGACGGAGTCATGCGCACAACGTCGCCGCCGAGGCTGACCACGATGTGCTTGAACTTGGCGTCACGGCCCAGTTTCGCCTGCTGTGACGAGGCGTGAACGGCGTCGTCGTTCCATTCCTGGAGCGAGATGACCGTCAGCTCAGCACCGTCTTCGACGAGGATTTCGACGTTCTCCGAAACGATCGCGCTGCCCTGGTGATCCAGGACGATCCGGGACTTGGAGAAGCGGCCCGCCACGATCACGATGTGCTGGGCGGAAGCTTCAGTGGAGGTGCCGGTCAGCAGGACGGACACTTCGCCGTCGAGCTGGAGCTCGGCGGGCACCGTGATGACGGTGGCCTCAGTAAAGTTCTCCCAGGCGTTGGCGGACACACGGTCCTCCGGGATGGCCGCGGAGCCGATGCGGACGTCGTCCCGTCCCACCGTCTCGACGACGATGCCCTCCGGGGCGGTAACGGCGACGGACGGTGCCGAACCGGACAGGACCTCGTTGTGAAGTCCGCGAAGCCGCTTGAGCGGAGTGAAGCGCCAGTCTTCTTCCAGCCCGGTGAGGGGCTTGAAGTCGGCCAGCTTGTACGAGGTCAGTCGACCTGCGCGCGAGCTGTCCGGAATTCCAACCCCGCCACCGTGGGAGTGGCTCTTGGCCGAGGCGCCGGCAAGCGGACCTGCCGACGGCGCCAGCTCCGACGTCGTAGAAGTGTTGGTTCCGGTGTTGACCGGCGAGAGGTTCTCGCCCTCTTCGGTGAAACCGTCAATAAATGGCTGTGCCGATGGCGCGCCAATGCGGGCCTTTTCAGTAGTGATTTCAGTCATTGCTAACCGACGGATCCTTCCATCTGCAGTTCAATCAGGCGGTTGAGTTCAAGGGCGTATTCCATCGGCAACTCACGGGCAATCGGCTCAATGAAGCCGCGCACGATCATGGCCATGGCCTCGTCCTCGGGCATACCGCGGGACATCAGATAGAAGAGCTGCTCCTCACTGACTCGGGAAACGGTGGCCTCGTGACCCATCACCACGTCATCCTCGCGGATGTCGATGTAGGGATAGGTGTCGGAACGGGAAATGGTGTCTACCAACAAGGCGTCACAACGCACGGTGTTGGCGGAGTGCTTGGCGCCTTCACGGACCTGGACCAGGCCTCGGTAGGCTGCACGACCGCCGCCGCGTGCCACGGACTTGGAGATGATGGAGCTCTTGGTGTTCGGAGCAATGTGGACCATCTTGGAACCGGTGTCCTGGTGCTGGCCTTCGCCTGCGAAGGCGATGGACAGGGTCTCACCCTTGGCGTGCTCGCCAACCAGGTAGACAGCCGGGTACTTCATGGTCACCTTGGAGCCGATGTTGCCATCGATCCATTCCATGGTGGCGCCCTCTTCGCAGATGGCGCGCTTGGTGACCAGGTTGTATACATTGGTGGACCAGTTCTGGATGGTCGTGTAGCGGACGCGGGCGCCCTTCTTCACGATGATTTCCACCACGGCGGAGTGCAACGAGTCCGAGGTGTAGATCGGCGCGGTGCAGCCTTCGATGTAGTGGACATAGGAATCCTCGTCCGCAATGATCAGGGTGCGCTCGAACTGGCCCATGTTTTCCGTGTTGATGCGGAAGTAGGCCTGCAACGGAATGTCCACGTGGACGCCCTTGGGGACGTACACGAAGGAACCGCCGGACCACACAGCCGTGTTCAGGGAAGCGAACTTGTTGTCGCCCACCGGAATAATGGTGCCGAAGTACTCCTGGAAGATCTCCGGGTGCTCGCGAAGCGCAGTATCGGTGTCCAGGAAGATGACACCCTGCTTCTCAAGGTCCTCACGAATCTGGTGGTACACCACCTCGGATTCGTACTGTGCCGCCACACCGGACACGAGGCGGCTGCGCTCAGCTTCCGGGATGCCCAGCTTCTCATAGGTGTTGCGGATGTCCTCGGGGAGGTCTTCCCACGTGGCAGCCTGCTTCTCCGTGGAGCGCACGAAGTACTTGATGTTGTCGAAGTCGATGCCCGAGAGGTCCGCACCCCATGTGGGCATGGGCTTGCGGTCGAAGTACTTCAAGCCCTTCAAGCGGAGGTCCAGCATCCATTCCGGCTCGCTCTTCTTGGCCGAAATGTCGCGGACTACATCTTCGTTGAGACCACGGCGCGCATTGGCGCCGACGTCGTTCTTGTCAGCCCATCCGTACTCATAGTTGCCAATACCGTGCAGCTCGGGATTCTTCTCCAGAATCTCCGAGATCACAGCACCGTCAGCTAGCGCTTTCTCTGCTGTTCCTTCAGCTAATTGACCCGTCATCACGGCCTTTCTTACTGATTGTTGGATTCGACATGGGGCGATGCTGGCAACTTCGGAAACCCGAGGGCTTCCTTGGCGGCTGGCCTGCCGGTAGGAATGTGGGTGGTGCAGACGTGGCCGCCCTGCGCGAGGGTGGAGAGCCTGCGGACATCGACGCCGACCAAACGGGAAAACAGTTCGGTCTCTGTGTCGCAAAAAACGGGAAATTCGGCGGCAAGTTGCTGGATGGGGCAGTGTCCCTGGCACAACTGGACACTGGAGAGGGAAGCCGGCAACGGAGCTTTGGTCTCGATGGAGGCTGCGGAAGCAACATATCCATCGCGGCTCAGAGCCTTTGACAGTGCCATCGCCCGGGCAGTGATGTCCGAGCCCGCGAGGTCCACTTCCGGCGCGTAGCGCTGCTCCATTTCGGCAAAGCGCTCTACTGCATAGTCCCTGACTGCTTCTTCGCCCACAAGGTCCCGCAGCCGCCGAAGCGCGGAACTTGCAATGTTAAGGTAGTCATCTCCGAGCTTCGACTGGCCTTGGGAGCTGAGGACGTAGCGACGGGCAGGACGGCCCGCACCGGCCCCTGCCTTCGCGACGCGCTTCACCTCGATGACCCCGGCACGCTGAAGGTGATCCAGGTGCCGGCGGACTGCTGCCGGGGTGAAGCCCAGCATGTCGCCAAGTTCAGCCGCGCTGACGGGGCCGTGCTCCAACACGGCGTTGAGAACACGGTCTCTGGTGCGGTCTTCCGCATCGGCCGCGCCCACGGCGGTGCCGCCGGGCACAGGCATGACTGCGCGGTGCCGCGTTGCGGGCACAGAAACAGAACTCCTCATGGAATACACAACACAATCATGTCGTAATTTAGTCCGCGCATCCAGTAAGGCAAGGCTGGCCTGCAGCACCCTGCCCGCGGCACCCTGCCCGCGGCACCCTTACTACTTCACGTAGAATACTTTGGTGCGATCCCCCGAATCCCCTGTCCTCACTATCGATGGACTCATCAAGGACGTCGGCCCGCTGGCTTCCCTTGACGGCAAGATGCTCCGGGTGGTCAGCGGACTGTCAATGTTTGCAGAACGCGGCCAGATCACTGCGTTGTTGGGTGCCAATGGCGCAGGCAAAACAACCACCCTCGAATGCGCGCAGGGCCTTCAAAAGCGTACCGGCGGCCGCATCGAACTGCTTGGCCAGGACCCCGACACGGCCGGAGCGAGCCTTCGCTCGCGCGTCGGTGTGATGTTACAGGATGGGGGCCTGCCGCCGTCGGCCCGTCCCATCCCCTTGCTTCGGCACATTGCGGGCATGTACCAAAGCCCCTTGCCCTTGGACGGCCTCGTGGAACGGCTGGGCATCGATACCTTCAGCCGCACCGGCGTCCGCCGGTTGTCCGGAGGGCAGAAGCAACGGCTGTCGCTTGCCGCGGCCCTGATCGGTAATCCCGAAGTCCTTTTCCTCGACGAGCCCAGCGCGGGCTTGGATCCCCAGTCCCGCCAGATCGTCTTCGAGCTTATCGCCGAACTGCGGGATGCAGGCATGGGCATCATCCTGACCACGCACCTCATGGACGATGCCCAGAGGCTTGCAGACTACGTGTACATCATCGACGCCGGACGCAACGTCGCAGAGGGAACGGTCGCCGACTTGCTGAGCCACGGCCACGAGGCCATGGACGGGGTTACCGAACGCACCCTTTTCTTTGATGCTCCCGCCGGTCTCGACATCGCTGCGGCCATCGGTGACGACCTGACCATCACCGAAACGCGGGCGGGCAGTTACTCCGTTGCGGGAACCCTCACACCTCAACACTTGGCGAAACTCACGGCCTGGTGGGCGGGGAAGGGCATCATGCCGGCGTCCCTCCGCTTGGAGGCACGCAGCTTGGAAGACGTCTTCCTGGACATCTCCGGAAGGGACATCAGATGACCAGCGCAACCCCCACACTCACCACACCCCACGCCGGACCGGCTCCCCTTCTGCGCAGGATCCTGCTCCAAGGCCGCTACGAGACCTTAACTATGATCCGAAACGGCGAACAGCTGATCCTCGCGGTGATCATGCCCCTGTTGGCCCTGGTGGGACTCACGGTCACACCGCTTCTTGATGGCCTCGGCGGCAATCGCGTGGACATCGCGACGCCCGGCATTCTCGCCTTGTGTGCCATGTCCACGGCATTCACCGGCCAAGGCATCGCTACCGGCTTCGACCGCCGCTACGGCGTACTGCGCTTCCTCTCCACCACTCCCCTGGGCCGGATCGGCCTCATCGCCGGAAAGATCCTGGCCGTGTTGGCTGTCCTGGTCCTCCAGGTGCTGGTGGTGGGCGGCGTGGCGGCTTTGCTGGGCTGGCAGCCACGTCCCGAAGGTTGGCTTCCCGGCCTGGGGCTGCTGGTCCTCGGCGCTGCCGCCTTCACAGCGCTCGGACTCTTGGTTGCCGGCACCGTTCGGCCGGAGGCAACCCTCGCCATCACGAACCTACTCTGGATCCTGTTGGGCGCCCTCGGAGGAATCGTGGTTCCCGCCGAGCGCTTGCCGGTTCTGGCCCAGAACATCGTGCATTTCCTGCCGTCCGGCGCCTTGGGGCAATCGCTCCGGGACGCGTTCCTCCATGGCAGCGTCTCCCTGCCCTACGTTCTTGTGCTGCTGCTGTGGACCATTGTCCCTGGCGCGGCCGCCGTCCGCTGGTTCAAATGGAACTGAGCGTCCCTTTGTGGAACCGAACCGTCAGCGTGAATTGAGTACCGAGAATTGAGAAAACTGTGAGCACGGCTTCCCGCCTCCCGAAGTCCATCCAGCAGTTGACCGCCAAGCTCCCCACGGAAGTCAACAGCACCATTCGCAGGCTGGCGATGTTGTCCCTGATCGGCCAGGTGGTCCTGGTGGTCACCGGCGGCGCGGTCCGGCTGACATCCTCAGGGCTCGGCTGCCCGACATGGCCGCGCTGCACCAGCGGTTCCCTCGTGAACACTCCGGAGATGGGCATCCACGGCTTCATCGAATTCGGCAACCGCATGCTGACATTCGCCTTGGCGGCCATCGCCGTCCTGATGCTGGTGTATTTGTGGAACCTCCGCAAGGAACGTCGCGACCTTTTCCTCTTGGCAGTGGGTCTGCTCGCCAGCATCCCGGCACAGGCCATCATCGGCGGCATCACCGTACTGTCCAATCTGAACCCCTGGGTTGTCGGACTGCATTTCCTCGTTTCGATGGCCTTGGTCGTCTTTTCCACGCTCCTGGTCAACCGCGCCTATGGCCGGACCGGCCGCTTCATGAAACGGCCGTTGGCACCGATCCCGGGCGCGATGAGCCCGGTCATGACCGCCGTCGCGTTCTTCTCGGCGGTTGCCGTGTGCTTGGGCGTCGTGGTGACTGGCGCCGGACCGCACGCCGGAGACGCCAACGCCCCCCGTAACGACCTCGACTGGGACCTTTTCTCTCACATCCACGCAGTGCCGGCGTACCTCATCACGGCGGGTGCCCTGTTCGCCGTCTACTTCGTGTTGCGCAAAGGAATCACCGGCCCGTTCCGCACTGCGACGCTGACGCTGCTCGCTGTGACCGTCCTGCAAGCCGTCATTGGCTTCACGCAGTACTACAACGGCATTCCCGCCCTCCTGGTCGGAGCGCACATGCTGGGGGCCGCCTTACTTATGAGTGCCGCGACCAACGCGGCAGATGTGGCGCGCTTCAGCCCGAAGGCCTAGCACGCCCGTTCCCAAGCCCCGGCCCCAGTCCCGAGCCCCACGCTCGCTCACATATCAAGCGTTTAACCCCGACCCTCCATCAGGTATAGGTCCCCAAACCCAAACGCTCGCGCAGATATCACGCCGCAAACCCAAACGCTCGATCAGATCCGAGAAGACGAAAACCCTCCCCTACGCAGCTGGACTGGTACATACGTGAGGGAGGGTTTGTCATATGGGCCACATACGTGAGCGAGCGTCCCAAGGTGACGGGGGCGTCAGTCGCCGACGATCTAGCTGCCGATGATCGGGGAACCGATGAACGGATCCACCGCGAGGGCAATGAAGAGAAGCGTCAGGTAGCTGATGGAGCCGTGGAAGACCTTCATGGCTCCCTTGTTCGAGACGTCGCCGCCCTGTGCCCGGTTGTAGAGGGCGTGGGATTCATACAGGAACCAGGCGCCCGCGAGGACGGCAGCGATGGTGTACACCCAACCCGCTCGGCCCACCGGCACCAAAAGCAGCGAGCACACAACCATGGCCCAGGCGTACAGCACCACCTGGACAGAAACCACCTTGGCACCGGCAATGGCACCCAGCATGGGGACGTTGGCGTTGCGGTAGTCCTCGCCGTAGCGCATGGACAGCGGCCAGTAGTGCGGAGGAGTCCACAGGAAGATCACCATGAAGAGCACGACGGCGGGCCACTCAACAGTGTTTGTTACCGCCGCCCAGGCGATCAGCACCGGGAAGCAGCCGGCCGCACCGCCCCACACGATGTTCTGAGCCGTACGGCGTTTGAGGATCATGGTGTAGATGACAACGTAGAAAACAATCGCACCGAGGCCAAGCCATGCCGAAAGCGGATTTGCCCCAAGCCACAGAATGGCGATGGAGGCCGCCCCAAGGACCCAAGCGAAGACGAGTGCTTCCCGGGGGGTGACTTCGCCCGTCACGAGGGGCCGCTTTTCGGTCCGGTGCATCAGCTTGTCGATGTCACGGTCGATGTAACAGTTGAAGACCCCTGCGCTGCCGGCTGCGAAGGCGCCACCCACCAACGTGGCCAGAATCAAGCCGACGGAGGGAAAGCCCCGCTGCGCGAAGATCATGGTGGGCAGGGTGCTGACCAGCAGCAACTCGATCACGCGGGGTTTGGTCAGTGCCAGATACGCCTTGAACTTACGGGACATTCCGCTCTTCCCCACAGCCGGGGAGGCGTTGACGGGCGTATCTGTTGTGCTCACGTTGGCAGTCACTCTGTTCTTTGCTCTGGTGTTCTCGCAGCGGCGGCGCCCGGTTCATCCGGCACCTCAAAATCAGGGGCGCAGGGTGAAGCGTGGATTCAATCCGTGCTTTGGATCCGCGCTTTGGATGAAAGGCGCACTCGCCGCTGGTGGCCTCCAGATATCATACCGTGGCCCGTCCGACGCCACGGCACCCGGAACTTTCGCTTGTTTCCGAAAGTTCACCGGCACTTTGACGTCGCGGTGATTCATAAAACGGAATTTGCGTCCATTTTTTGAGATTCCCACCGTTTGGGGCCCGGAACCGGGCTAAGCTGTCTGCAGATCAGCTCACGCAGGTTTCCGAGAAAGCGCATTCTCAGATTTGCATGTCTGGATGATAGATCAACGTTTCAATGGTGAACGGCTGGTAGACACTCCGCAGCGGGCACCATCCTGTGCCCGAGGCTTGCCATGTGCCGTCACCCGCCGTCAGCACAGAGAGGGGCTCGGTTTACGTGCCACATTTGGAAGAGCAAGAACTGACTTGGACCAGCCTGGACCAGCGCGCCGTGGACACCATCCGCGTTTTGGCCGCTGACGCCGTCGAGAAGGTCGGCAACGGTCACCCCGGCACGGCCATGAGCCTTGCACCCGCCGCATACCTTCTCTTCCAGAAGCTGATGCGCCACGACCCGAAGCACCCTGACTGGATCGGCCGCGACCGTTTCATCCTGTCTCCCGGGCACACATCGCTGACCCTGTACATCCAGTTGTTCCTTTCCGGGTACGGCCTGGAGCTGAAGGACCTTGAGGCCCTGCGCACCTGGGGATCGCTGACCCCGGGCCACCCCGAATACAAGCACACTGCCGGTGTCGAAATCACCACGGGTCCGCTGGGCCAGGGCCTGGCCTCCTCGGTCGGGTTCGCGTACTCGCAGCGCCGCCAGCGCGGCCTGTTCGACGCCGATGCTCCCGCCGGCGAGAGCCCGTTCGACCACACCATCTGGGTCATCGCGTCCGACGGCGACCTCCAGGAAGGCGTGACCTCGGAGGCTTCTTCCCTGGCCGGGCACCAGGAACTGGGCAACCTCGTGGTGATTTATGACGAGAACCACATCTCCATCGAGGACGACACCGACATCGCCTTCACCGAGGATGTCCTGAAGCGCTACGAGGCCTACGGCTGGCACACCCAGCGCGTGGACTGGACCAAGACCGGCGAATACGTCGAAGACGTCCAGGAGCTGTATTCGGCACTGCTGGCCGCGAAGGCCGAGACCTCCAAACCTTCCATCATTTCGCTGCGCACCATCATCGGTTACCCGGCTCCCAAGAAGCAGAACACCGGCAAGATCCACGGCTCCGCACTCGGAGCCGAAGAAGTCGCAGCACTCAAGGGGGTCCTGGGCTTCGACCCCGAGCGTTCCTTCCAGGTTGACGAGGACGTCCTGGCGCACGCCCGTGCCGTTGTCGAGCGCGGCGCAGCCGAGCGCAGCGAATGGCAGGCATCCTTCGAGGCGTGGCAGACCGCCAACCCCGAGGGCGCGGCGCTGCTTGAGCGCATCGAGGCCAAGAAGCTTCCTGTTGAGCTCGACGCCGCGCTGCCGGCGTTCGAGGCCGGCAAGGAAGTCTCCACCCGCGCAGCCTCGGGCAAGGTCCTGAACGCCATTGGCCCGGTCCTTCCGGAACTGTGGGGCGGCTCGGCCGACCTTGCCGAGTCCAACAACACCACCATCGAGGGTTCGCCGTCGTTCATTCCGGCCTCGCGCTCCACCAGCGCGTGGAAGGGCAACCCGTACGGCCGGGTCCTGCACTTCGGCATCCGCGAGCACGCCGCCGCTTCGATCGTGAACGGCATCTCGCTGCACGGCCGGACCCGGGCGTTCTCCGGTACCTTCCTGATCTTCAGTGACTACCAGCGCCCCGCGATCCGCCTTGGCGCCCTCATGGGCGTTCCGTCGCTGTACGTCTGGACCCACGACTCCATCGGTCTCGGGGAAGACGGCCCCACCCACCAGCCGGTGGAACAGCTGTCCACCCTTCGCGCCATTCCGGGCCTCGACGTGGTCCGTCCCGGCGATGCCAACGAGGTTGTCGCAGCATGGAAGGCCATGCTCGAAAACCACGAGAACCCGGCAGGCATCGTGTTGACCCGCCAGAACATCCCGACCTACGCACGCGGCGAAGGCGCTGCCGAGGGTGACACCTTCGGCTCCACCGCTGGCGTCGCGAAGGGCGGCTACGTCCTCGCCGAAGCATCCAAGGAGGGCAGGACGGTTCCCGCGCAGGTCATCTTGATCGGTACCGGTTCCGAGGTCCAGCTCGCCGTGAACGCCCGCGAAGCGCTCCAAGCCGAAGGCATCGCCACGCGCGTTGTCTCCATGCCGTGCGTCGAGTGGTTCAACAAGCAGGACGCCGCATACCGTGAGTCCGTGCTTCCGGCCGCCGTCAAGGCCCGTGTCTCGGTCGAAGCAGGCCTGGCCCTGGGTTGGAAGGACTTCGTCGGCGATGCCGGCCGTTCCATCAGCCTCGAGCACTTCGGCGCCTCGGCAGACTACAAGCGCCTCTTCAAGGAGTTCGGCATCACGGCAGAAGCAGTCGCCGCCGCCGCCAAGGACTCCCTCGCTGGGTCTCGGTAGCTGAAACCCGCCTGAGACGAATCCGACTGCAACGAACAGATTTCCAAGGAGATTAAAGAAATGACTACGACTCCCACCCAGCAGCTCTCCGACGCCGGCGTGTCCATCTGGCTTGACGACCTTTCCCGGGAACGCCTGTCCAGCGGCAGCCTGCAGAAGCTCATCGAAGAGAAGAACGTCGTTGGTGTCACCACCAACCCGTCGATCTTCCACGCCGCAATCACCTCCGGCAGCGACTACGACGCCGTGATTGCCGAAGAGGCCGCCAAGGGCGCCACCGTCGAAGAGACGGTCTTCGAGATCACCACCCGCGACGTCGCCGATGCTTGCGACCTTTTCGCCCCGGTCGCCGCAGCCAGCAAGGGCGTTGACGGCCGTGTCTCCATCGAGGTGGACCCCCGCCTGGCTTGGGACACCGAAGGCACCATTGCCGAGGCAAAGCACCTCTACAAGAAGGTCAACAAGGACAACGTCCACATCAAAATCCCGGCAACCCTTGAAGGCCTCGCGGCCATCACGGCAACCCTGGCCGAGGGCATCAGCGTCAACGTGACGCTGATCTTCTCCCTGGAGCGCTACCGCGCCGTCATCAACGCTTTCCAGTCCGGCCTGGAGCTGGCCAAGGAAAACGGCCACGACCTCTCCAAGATCCACTCGGTAGCGTCCTTCTTCGTGTCCCGCGTGGACTCCGAGATCGACAAGCGCCTCAATGCCCTGGGCACCGATGAAGCCAAGGCCCTCAAGGGCAAGGCCGGCGTTGCCAACGCCCGCCTCGCCTACCAGGTCTACGAAGAGCTGTTCTCCACCGAGCGTTGGGCCGTCCTGGCTGAAGCCGGCGCGCTCCCCCAGCGCCCGCTGTGGGCCTCCACCGGCGTCAAGGACCCGGCCTACCCGGACACCCTGTACGTGACCGAACTGGTCGCCGCCGGCGTCGTCAACACCATGCCGGAAAAGACCCTCGACGCCACGTTCGACCACGGCGTGGTCACGGGTGACACCGTCTCCGGCACCTACGAAGAAGCAAACAGCGTCCTCAACGCACTGGAAGGCCTGGGCATCTCCTACAACGACGTCGTCGCAATCCTCGAATCCGAGGGCCTGGACAAGTTCGTGGCCAGCTGGAAGGAACTTCTGGCCGACGTCGAAGGCGCCCTCGCCTCTGCACGGAAGGCTTCCTAACCCACATGAGCACTCTCAGCTATGACGCCAGCGGTGCTGCGCAGCAGGCCATCGAGCAGCACATCCCGGCACTTGTTGAAGACCGGATTGCCACCAGGATTTTCGCGAAGGACCACACCTTGTGGGGTCCGGATGCCGAATCCGAATCCGCCATCCGTCTCGGATGGGTGGAGGCGGCAACCGTTTCCCAGCCCTTGGTCGAAGGAATCCTGGAACTCCGGGATGCCCTCAAGGCCGAAGGCGTCTCCCGCATTGTCCTGTGTGGCATGGGCGGCTCCTCGCTTGCCCCCGAGGTCATTGCCGGCACCGCTGGCGTCGAGCTGACTGTGCTGGACAGCACCGACCCCGAACAGGTCGGTGCTGCCCTCGCAGACCGCCTCGCCGAGACCGCCATCGTAGTCTCTTCCAAGTCCGGTTCCACTGTGGAAACCGACTCCCAGCGACGGGTATTCGAGCAGGCCTTCACCGAGGCCGGCATCGATGCCAAGAGCCGCATCATCATCGTGACCGATCCTGGTTCTCCGCTGGACAAGGCCTCCCGTGAAGCCGGCTACCGCGCAGTCTTCAACGCCGACCCGAACGTGGGCGGCCGCTTTTCGGCGCTGACGGCTTTCGGCCTCGTGCCCAGCGGACTCGCCGGAGTCGACATCCAGGCATTCCTGGACGAGGCCGAGGAAGCGGCAGAGATCTTGAACGAGGACTCCCCCGAAAACATCGGGCTCAGGCTTGGTGTTGCGCTTGGCGGAACCACCCCGCTGCGCAACAAGATCGTCATTGTCGAAGACGGTTCGGGAATCGTTGGCTTCGCCGATTGGGCCGAACAGCTCATCGCCGAGTCCACCGGCAAGCTCGGCACGGGGGTTCTGCCGGTTGTTGCAGGTCCTTCCGCACCCGAGGTCAGCAGCGGCGCGGAAGACGTTCTGGTGATCCGTCTCGTCGGTACCGAATCCGACGTCGAACTCGGCGAAAACGAGGCCGCCATCGCCGGTGGCCTGGCCACCCAGATGTTCGTCTGGGAGTTTGCCACCGCCGTCGCCGGGCGCCTGCTGGGCATCAACCCCTTTGACCAGCCCGACGTCGAGGCAGCCAAAATTGCCGCGCGCGGCCTCTTGGACGCGCGTCCCGAGCCGACGCCGGCAAACTTCGTCGACGGCGCCATCGAGGTCCGCGGGGGTGCCTGGCTCAGCGACGCGGCAACAGCTGCGGACGCCGTCAAGGCCCTGCTTGCCGAACTCGGCACGGACGGCTACCTGAGCGTCCAGGCATACTTCGACCGGATCGCTTTCGCGCAGCTCGAAGGCATCCGCGATGAGCTCGCCGGTGTGAGCGGCCGTCCGGTCACTTTTGGCTGGGGTCCGCGCTTCCTGCACTCCACCGGACAGTTCCACAAAGGCGGACCGGCCATCGGTTCATTCCTACAGGTGACGGCTTCTGCGACCGGCGACATCGCCATTCCGGAGCGGCCGTTTACTTTCGGTCAGCTGATTGCGGCCCAGGCGGCTGGCGATGCCCAGGTTCTGGAGAACCACGGCCGCCCGGTCCTGCGGCTGCACCTCACGGATCGGGGAGCCGGAGTTGCCCAGCTCCAGGAAATCGTCGCCGCGCTGGCCGGCCAGGCCAGCGCGCTCGAAAGCTAAGGCACAAACCCCAACATGCCAGAAACTGAAATCGGTTACAGGTCCACCGGAAAGGCAAGCCACCGCAATCCCCTCCGGGATCCGCGCGACCGGCGCCTGAACCGCATCGCAGGGCCTTCGTCACTGGTGTTCTTCGGAGTCACCGGTGACCTCGCCCGCAAGAAACTCATGCCAGCGGTCTACGACCTCGCCAACCGCGGGCTGCTGCCGCCGAGCTTCGCGCTCGTCGGCTTCGGCCGGCGCGACTGGAGCAACGAGGACTTCGCGAACGAGGTCAAAGAGAACGTCAAAGCGCACTCCCGTACCCCGTTCGACGACGCCGTCTGGAACCAGCTCTCCGAGGGCATCCGCTTCGTCCAGGGAGAGTTCGACGACGACCAGGCGTTCAAGCGCCTCAGCGCCACCCTTGACGAACTGGACGAGACCCGCGGCACGCGCGGCAATCACGGTTTCTACCTGTCCATTCCGCCCAAGGCCTTCGAACAGGTCTGCCGCCAGCTGTCCAAGCACGGGCTGGCGCAAGCCGGCGACGGCCAATGGCGTCGTGTGGTCATCGAGAAGCCCTTCGGCCACGACCTGGAGTCCGCGCGCAAGCTCAACGACATCGTGGAGTCCGTCTTCCCCCCCGACGCGGTCTTCCGTATCGACCACTACCTGGGCAAGGAGACGGTGCAGAACATTCTGGCGCTGCGCTTCGCCAACCAGCTGTTCGAGCCTTTGTGGAACGCCAACTACGTTGACCACGTCCAGATCACCATGGCCGAGGACATCGGCACTGGCGGTCGAGCTGGTTATTACGACGGCGTCGGGGCGGCTCGCGATGTCATCCAGAACCACCTGCTGCAGCTGCTGGCCCTGACAGCCATGGAGGAGCCCATTTCCTTCAACGCCGATGACCTGCGTGCCGAGAAGGAAAAGGTGCTGGCAGCGGTCAAGCTGCCCGACGACTTGTCCACCCACTCGGCCAGGGGCCAGTTCACCGGCGGTTGGCAAGGCGGCGAGCTGGTGCAGGGCTACCTTGAGGAAGACGGCATTCCGGCCGATTCCAAGACGGAGACCTATGCGGCGATCCGTCTGGACATCCACACCCGGCGCTGGTCCGGCGTGCCGTTCTACCTGAGGGCTGGCAAGCGTCTTGGACGGCGCGTCACGGAAATCGCGGTCGTGTTCAAACGGGCACCGAACCTGCTTTTCCGTGGTCACGGTGAGGACGACTTCGGCCAGAACGCCGTGGTCATCCGCGTCCAGCCCGACGAGGGCGCCACGATCCGCTTCGGATCCAAGGTTCCCGGCACGCAGATGGAAGTCCGCGACGTCACCATGGACTTCGGATATGGCCACTCGTTCACCGAGTCCAGCCCGGAAGCCTACGAACGCCTCATCCTGGACGTGCTGCTGGGCGAGCCGCCGCTCTTCCCGCGGCACCAGGAAGTCGAGGAGTCCTGGAAGATCCTGGATCCCTTCGAAGATTACTGGGCCGGACTCGACGAACAGCCCGAACCCTATACTCCCGGCAGCTGGGGTCCAGCCTCGGCCGACGAACTGCTTGCCCGCGACGGACGAACCTGGAGAAGGCCATGATCGTAGATCTTCCCGACACCACCACCTCCAAGATCTCCAAGAAGATCACCTCCCTGCGCGAGCAGGGAGGCGTGATCGCCCTCGGACGTGTCCTGACCCTCGTGGTCGTCACCAAGTCGGGCCTTGAGGAAGAAGCCATCGAGGCAGCCAACGAGGCCAGCCGCGAACACCCCTGCCGCATCATCGTCCTTGCCGATGCCGGCAGCGAAGCGCCCAACCGCCTCGACGCCCAGATCCGGGTGGGGGGCGACGCCGGAGCCTCCGAGGTGATCGTGCTGCGCGGCTACGGTTCGCTCGCCAAGGAGAGTGAATCGCTGGTGGCCGCGCTGCTCCTGCCCGACGCCCCGATCGTGGCCTGGTGGCCGCACGGGGCACCGGAGAACGCCTGCGAGACTTCCATCGGGCGTATTGCGCACCGCCGCATCACGGACTCCGCCAACGAGCCCGACCCCACCGCGGCACTCAACAGGATCCGAAACACGTACCGCGCGGGTGACACCGACCTCGCCTGGACACGCCTGACCAACTGGCGCCTCCAGCTTGCGGCCGCCCTGGACCAGGTGGACGAATCCCCCGTTACGGCGATCGCCGTCGAAGGCGCTTCGGACTCCCCCAGCACACTGCTGCTGGCGGCGTGGCTCACGCTGTTCCTCGACGCGCCGGTCCAGATCGTCGCCGATCCGGCGGGAACCGGCATCCGGAGGGTACACCTTAGCCGCGCGACGGGCGACGTCCAGCTGGTCCGGCCGGGCCTCACCGTGGCGGAGCTGACCCAGCCGGGACAGCCCGCCCAGCGGATTTCGCTGCCGCGCCGAAGCCTGCGGGACTGCCTCGCCGAAGAACTGCGTCGCCTTGATCCAGACGATGTCTTCGGAGAAGTGATTACTATGGGACTGCCCCGAACCAATAGCAAGGAGTGACCGTCCCAGTGAGCGCTGACCCCAGAGTAAGCATCCATCCCAACTCCGCCGTCCTCATGGCCGCGATCGCAGCACGGCTGATCACCAAGCTGGTGGACGTGCAGGACAAGCACGGCGAAGCCACTGTGGTCCTCACCGGCGGAACCGTGGGCATCGGCACCCTGAAAGCGGTTGCCGACTCACCTGCGGCGCCCGCCGTCGACTGGTCCCGGGTGAACTTCTGGTGGGGTGACGAGCGTTTCGTTGGCAAGGACAGCACGGACCGCAACACCGTACAGGCCCGTGAGGCTTTGCTCTCCAGCCTGCCGCTGGATCCGGACCGCGTGCACGAACCAGGTTCGTCGGACGAGTTCGCAACCGCGGACGACGCCGCAGCGGACTACGCAGCACGCCTCAAAGCAGCCGCGGAGGCTGAGCACGCCGCAGATACTTCGGACAATCGTCCGGAAGAAGCCGGCGAGCTGCCGCGTTTCGACATCCTGCTGCTGGGCGTAGGCCCGGATGCGCATGTTGCCTCGCTCTTCCCTGAGCAGGCGGGTATCCGTGTCCAGGACCGCACAGTGGTGGGGGTAGAGAACTCCCCCAAGCCGCCGCCGTCGAGGATTTCGCTGACCTTGCCCGCCATCAATTCAGCCCAGGAAATCTGGATGGTCGTGGCAGGCGAGGACAAGGCCGGGGCCGTGGGCTTGGCCCTCGCCGGCGCCAACCCCGTCCAGGTTCCCGCCTCCGGCCCTCTTGGCCGTTCGAGGACCCTGTGGCTTATCGACGAAAATGCAGCCTCACGTGTCCCCCAGCAGCTCATCCGGAAGGATCCTGCGGGCGCGTAGCCGCTTGAGCGCTCCAGCCAAGACAATTTCCGCTTCTTGGCTGGAGCGCCTTTCTTTAACGTAATCCAGGTGGCTCTTGAAGATTTCTTCGTCCGCCCGCTCCGTCGTTGCCTCGCCCTGTTCGCGGACGGCAACCAAACCACACTTCGGGCAGTCCCACCGAACAGGAATTTGATCCTCCGGGAGCTTAACGAAAACGAGCCGCGTCTCGTGTCCCTTGGCGCACCAATAGGGAACACGAATACGCGGCAAACTTTCGCCAACTATGGAGTCGGATTGGTTTCTCGGGGCCGATCCAGCTGTTACGCCGGCCCGTGTGCCTCGGAATCCTGAAGAACCATGAACCATCGTCGATCCCCTTGAGAGTTCGGCTACATGGCGGTGAGGGCCATGCAGCCTAGTCTAGTGCGGGGATCCCGACGACGGCAGGGTCGCTTCCGGGTAGTTTGATCCTCCCGGAGTTCAAACCGGGGAGACTCTAGGAGTCTCCCCCTGAGGTGAAGCGCATGATGAGGCCAAGACCAATGATCACGACACCCCAAGTGCAGCCCAAGACGATGGTGAAACGGTTGAGGTTCCGTTCCGCGACACCCGAGGAACTCAATCCCGAGCTCATGCCGCCGCCAAACATATCGGACAATCCACCGCCACGTCCCTTGTGCAGGAGGATAAGCAGCGTCAGCAGAAGACTGGTGATACCCAGCAGGATCTGCAGAATGACTTGAAGAACGTCCACGACGGCCTTTCAGAAGAACGGAAAACGGGAGCGAAACCTAGAAACGGACTAAGCCGCGCTGAGGTGGCTCTCGAACCTGACAATGTTAGCAAACTCGGCAGGGTCAAGGCTCGCCCCACCCACCAGCAGGCCGTCGACGTCGGCGCCGGCCATGATCGCGGCCGCATTGTTGGCCTTCACTGAGCCGCCGTAGAGGAGCCGGGTCTTGGCAGCGACGGAATCATCGAACAGGGAAGCGAGCTCGGCACGGATCGCCGCGCACATGTCCTGTGCGTCTTCCGGACCAGCGACTTCGCCCGTGCCAATGGCCCAGACCGGTTCGTAGGCGACGACCAAGTCACCTGCTTGCTCCGCTGAGAGCCCCTCGACGCCGGCACGCAACTGGGTAAGCGTGTGCTCGACGTGAGTGCCAGCCTGGCGGATCTCAAGGCCCTCACCGACACACAGGACGGGGGTCACGCCGTGGCGGAAACCAGCCTTGACCTTCGCGTTCAGGACCTGGTCACCCTCGTTGTGGATGGTGCGACGTTCGCTGTGGCCCACGAGGACGTATGCGCAACCGAGTTTGTTGAGGAACTGGCCGGAGATGTCACCGGTGTATGCCCCGGAGTCGAACTGCGAGAGGTCCTGGCCGCCGTAAACAACGTCCAACTCATCGCCCTGAACGAGGGTCTGCACACCGCGGAGGTCCGTGAACGGCGGGAATACCGCAACCTCGACCCGGCTGTAGTCGTGCTTGGCGTCGGACAGGGTCCATGCCAGCTTCTGCAGCAGGGTGATGCCCTGGACGTGGTCCATGTTCATCTTCCAGTTGCCGGCAATGAAAGGCTTGCGGACGAAGTTTCCGTTGGCAGAAGTTGTCACGTGTGCTCCAAAAATGCGTTGAGATAGGGAAGCCGGCAGGGCGCTTGCCTTCTAGGAAGGGCGCCCCGCCGGCTGTGTAGCCTTAGCGGTCCAGCACGCTCAGGCCGGGAAGATCCTTGCCTTCAAGGTATTCCAGGCTGGCGCCGCCGCCGGTGGAAATGTGGCC
This sequence comes from Arthrobacter sp. AZCC_0090, assembly GCF_014207375.1. GTDB lineage: Bacteria > Actinomycetota > Actinomycetes > Actinomycetales > Micrococcaceae > Arthrobacter. The sequence continues at coordinate 424,059 of NZ_JACHEE010000001.1, forward strand.
GAACTGGGAGTCCTCAAAGCCGAGGGTCCGGACAGCCGCAGCGGAGTCGCCACCGCCGACCACGGTGAATGCAGGCGTCTCGGTCAAAGCCTGGGCGATGGCACGGGTACCGGCCGAGAAAGCCTCGAATTCAAAGACGCCCATGGGGCCGTTCCAGAACACAGTCTTCGCAGCCTTGATCTGCTCGGCGAAGGCCGCTGCCGATACGGGCCCGATGTCCAGGCCGATGCCGGCGGCACCGAATGAGCTGTCCTCGATCGCATCGGCGGCGACCACTTCGTGTTCGGCGTCCGCGGCGAAGCGGCTCGCGACCACGACGTCGGTGGGGACGACGAAAGCGGTACCGGCGTCGGAAGCGCGCTTGAGGTAGTCCTGGACCACGGGGATCTGGTCTGCTTCAAGCAAGCTGCCTGCAACTTTGTAGCCGGAAGCTGCCAAGAAGGTGAAGAGCATCCCGCCACCGACCAGGATGGTGTCTGCCTTGCCCAAGAGGTTATCGATCACGGCGAGCTTGTCCGATACCTTGGAGCCGCCGAGAACTACAACGTATGGGCGCTGCGTATCCGTGGTGAGCTTGCGCAGGACCTCGACCTCGGTGTGCACGAGGTCACCCTGGTAGGAAGGAAGCCGTGTGGCGACGTCGTAGACGCTCGCGTGCTTGCGGTGAACAGCTCCAAAGGCGTCATCAACAAAGGCGCCGTTGTCACCGGTCAGAGCTACGAGTTCATCCGCGAAGGCTCCGCGCTCGGCGTCGTCCTTGCTGGTTTCGCGGGCGTCGAAGCGGACGTTCTCAAGGACCAGGACGTCTCCGTCGTCGAGGGACCCGGCCAGCTCCTTCGCGGAATCACCAACGGTGTCTTCCGCGAGCCGGACCTTGAAGGGCGCGAGCTCCGCGAGCCGCGCTACAGCGGGCTTGAGCGAATATTTGGCCTCTGGGGCACCTTTGGGGCGACCGAGGTGGGCCGTGACGAGCACGCGGGCACCGGCGTCCGAAAGCTTTTCGATGACCGGGAGTGAGGCCTTAATGCGGCCGTCGTCGGTCACTGTAGAGCCGTCGAGCGGCACATTCAGGTCACTTCTGACGAGAATGTACCGCCCGCGGACACCTTCAGCGATCAGTTCGTTGAGGGTGTGAGATGTCATGTGTCTACCCTAGCCCAGCTTGGATGCGACAAGCTCCGTGAGGTCAACGAGGCGGTTGGAGTAGCCCCATTCGTTGTCATACCAGGAAACAACCTTGACCTGGTTGCCGATGACCTTGGTCAGGCCGGAGTCGAAGATCGAGGATGCAGGATCGCCAACGATGTCCGAGGAGACGATCGGATCTGCCGTGTAGCTGAGGATGCCCTTGAACTGCTCGGTCTCCGAAGCCGCTTTCAGGGCTGCGTTGACTTCCTCGACGGTGACTTCACGGGAAACCGTGACGGTGAGGTCCGTGGCGGATCCGGTGGGGACCGGTACGCGGATGGCGTAGCCGTCGAGCTTTCCCTTGAGCTCAGGAAGGACCAAGCCGATCGCCTTGGCAGCACCCGTGGAGGTGGGAACCATGTTGATGGCTGCGGCGCGGGCACGGCGAAGGTCGCTGTGGGGACCGTCCTGTAGGTTCTGGTCTGCCGTGTAGGCGTGCACCGTGGTCATGAGGCCACGCTCGATGCCGAAGGCGTCGTTGACAACCTTGGCCAGCGGGCCGAGGCAGTTGGTGGTGCAGGAAGCGTTGGAGATGATGTGGTGTGTTGCGGGGTCGTAGAGCTCGTGGTTGACGCCCATGACGATGGTGATGTCTTCGTCCGAAGCCGGAGCGGAGATCAGGACCTTCTTGGCACCAGCATCGATGTGCTTCTGCGCGGCGGCAGCCTTGGTGAAGAAGCCGGTGGACTCGATGACGATGTCCACGCCCAGCTCGCCCCAAGGGAGGTTTGCGGGATCGCGCTCTGCAAGGACCTTGATGATGTTGCCCTCAACAATGAGGTTGCCCTCTTTGACTTCAACGGACTGGGTCAGGCGACCGCCGACGGAGTCGTACTTCAACAGGTGGGCAAGTGCCTCGGGGCTGGTGAGGTCATTGACCGCGACAATTTCGAGATCGGCGCCCTGGGCGAGTGCTGCCCGGAAGTAGTTGCGGCCGATGCGGCCAAAGCCGTTGATTCCAATACGGGTGGTCACTATTCAGTCTCCTTGGTGCTCTTGCAAGCACACCTAGTGAGTCGGATCTTGATTCCAACTAACAATTCCCGCGCGTCTTTGGGCAGAAGTGATTATCAGATCGGAGGGCGACCAGCCACGTTGCTGAAGGCTAACCGCCTTCCGTGACCTATCTTACGTTTAACTACGCCTGCCCCCGCAACTGCGGGGGCAGGCAATCCGATTTTTGGGCGAAATTCACCTGAATGTGAAGTTTGTTACATCCTCGTATATTCCGCATCACTCGCCGAAAATGGCAGGAAAAATTCCTAGAGAACGATCAATCCGGTCGCGTTTGCGCGGGCTGCTTCGAAGCGCTTGGCGACGTCGGCCCAGTTGACGATGTTCCAGAATGCCTTGACGTAGTCAGCCTTGACGTTGACGTAGTCCAGGTAGAAAGCGTGCTCCCACATGTCCAGCATGAGCAGGGGCGTGGTGCCGACGGCGACGTTGCCCTGCTGGTCGTAGAGCTGCTCGATGAGGAGGTTGCCACCGATGGGCTCGTAGGCGAGGAAGCCCCAGCCGGATCCCTGCAGGCCAAGTGCGGCTGCCGAGAACTGTGCACGGAAGGCATCGAAGGAACCGAACGCATCATCGATGGCTGCTGCGAGCTCGCCCTCGGGCTTGTCGCCGCCGTCCGGGGAGATGTTGTTCCAGAACACCGAGTGGTTGATGTGTCCGCCGGTGTGGAACGCGAGGTCCTTGGACAGGCGGTTGATGTTGGCGAAATCGCCCTTTTCACGGGCTTCGGCCAACTGGGCCAGGGCGTTGTTGGCGCCGGCTACATAGGCAGCGTGGTGCTTGCTGTGGTGCAGCTCCATGATCTTCGCCGAAATGTGCGGCTCAAGTGCTGCGTAGTCGTAGCCGAGCTCGGGCAGTACGTACTCTGTCACGAAATCCTCCAATGTAGTGGACCGGGGTCCGGTTGGTAACTCTCGTATTGTTCATCCGATCGGCGAACCGGCCGGAAATCTTGGGTGCTACTCCGCACCATCACGATTCTAGGGCGGGTGCCCTATTCGTCCATCATCTCGGGGGTCACATTTGCCTCGGTCCCGGGGATGCCCAGATCTCCGGCCCGTTTGTCCGCCATGGCCAACAGCCGGCGGATCCGTCCCGCGATGGCGTCCTTGGTCATGGGCGGATCAGCAAGCCGGCCCAGTTCATCCAGGCTGGCCTGTTTGTGCGCCACCCGGAGCTCGCCGGCGTATTTGAGGTGGTCCGGAACGTCGTCGCCCAGGATTTCCAAGGCCCTGTCCACCCGAGCACCGGCGGCGACGGCAGCCTGGGCCGAGCGGCGCAGGTTGGCGTCGTCGAAGTTCGCCAGGCGGTTGGCGGTGGCCCGGACCTCCTTGCGCATGCGGCGTTCCTCCCACACCATGAGGGCGTCATGGGCACCCATCCGTGTGAGCAGCGCGGCAATGGTGTCGCCGTCACGAATGACGACGCGATCCACACCGCGCACTTCCCGCGCCTTGGCCTGGATGCCGAGGCGACGGGCGGCTCCGACCAAGGCAAGCGCGGATTCCGGCCCGGGGCACGTGACTTCGAGCGAGGAGGAGCGGCCGGGTTCGGTGAGGGAACCGTGCGCCAGGAAGGCTCCGCGCCATACCGCTTCGGCGTCGGACGCCGAACCATTGACGACGGCGGACGGCAACCCGCGCACAGGCCGCCCACGGCCGTCCAGGAGGCCCGTCTGGCGCGCCAGGGCCTCGCCGTCGCGCACTACACGAACAACATAGCGGCTGCCGCGACGGAGGCCGCCACCGGAGACGACGATGATCTCGCTCTGGTGCCCATAGACTTCGGCGATCGCGGCGCGGAGCCGGCGTGCCGTGGAGGCGAGGTCCACCTCGGCCTCTATCACGATGCGGCCCGAGATGATGTGCAATCCCCCGGCAAAACGCAGCATGGCCGAGACCTCGGCCTTGCGGACGGAAGACTTCTTGATGTCCAGCCGGGAAAGTTCTTCCTTGACCGATGCGGTCAGTGCCATCGCATGTTCCTAACTATTCCCGAAGATATCGTGATACGCCGATGCCAGACGCAGCGGGTCGTGGACTGGACGGCGGCTCGACGCCCCCACTTTACCCAAGACCACCTCTGCACCGATCATTCCGGCAGCGCGCTCGAATTCCGTGAGGTCGGAAATCGAGGAAGGATCGGCGAGCACTACGTCCACACTGAACTCCGGCGCATAGCGGCGCAGGGCGTCCAGGTGGTCCGCTGCGGACATCCCGGACGTTTCCTTGGTGTCCATGGCGAGGTTCATGGTGAGGCATCGCTTGGCCGGGGTATCGCACAAGGCCTGGCGCATCTCGGGCAACAACAAGTGGGGCAACACTGAGGTGTACCAGGAGCCAGGGCCGAGAATGATCCAGTCCGCGAGCTCGATGGCCGTCAGCGCCTCGATGCATGCACGCGCGTCCTCCGGGAAGAGCCGCACGTTTTCGAGGGACCCGGCAACAGCGCACTTGGCCTGGCCCTTGACGGTCTGGAACTCGAACCCGCCCCCGGGCAAGGACACCCGTACGTCACCCTCGATGTTCAGCGGCTGCGTGGACATCGGCAGGACCTGACCGCGGGCACCCAAGAGGGCACCCGCCCATTTCAGTCCAGCCACGGCATCGCCCAGCAGCTCCCAGAGGGTAACAATGAGCAGGTTTCCCATGGCGTGGTGGTCCAAGGAACCTTGCCGGCCGCTCGGAGTCTTGAAGCGGTGCTGCATGACGTCCCGCCACGTACGCCCCCAATCCGTATCATCGCAGAGGGCGCTCAGCGCCATCCGAAGATCGCCGGGCGGAAGGACACCGTACTCTTCCCTCAGCCGCCCGGAAGATCCGCCGTCGTCGGCGACGGTCACAATCGCGGTGAGCTCTGAGGTCAGCAGCCTCAACGCAGACAGTGACGCGGACAGCCCGTGTCCGCCGCCGAGCGCTACAACCGTCGGGCCTTTGGCAGGCTGGCTGCCTGGAGTCCCCTTCGGCGGGACAAGCGGCAGGGGTCCTGTCAGAACCCCCATTATTCGCGACCCAGATCGCGGTGGCTCGTGGTGACGGTGACCCGAGGGTATTGCGCCAGCCGTTTGGAAAGTTCGACGGCGACCGCAACCGAACGGTGTTTGCCGCCTGTGCAACCGACGGCAATGGTCGCGTAGTGTTTGTTTTCCGACCGATAGCCATCGAGGACGGGCTCCAAGGCAAGGACGTAGCGGTCAACGAAGTCTTTGACACCGGCGGCTCCCAGCACATAGTCGCTGACATCGGCGTCGAGTCCAGTGTGCGGGCGCAACTTCGGGACCCAGTGCGGGTTGGGGATGAAGCGCGCGTCGGCCACAAAGTTGGCGTCCACTGGCAGGCCATACTTGAAGCCGAAGCTCATGACGTTCAAGCGCAGCGCCACGGGGCCCGTGTCGGTGAAGAGTTCAGTGATGGCAGTCGCCAGGCCGTGCACGTTGTACGTACTCGTGTCCAAGACCACGTCTGCCGACTCCCGGAGTTCCTTCAGGACGTCGCGCTCTGCGGCTATACCGTCCAGGATCCGGCCTCCGCCCTGGAGCGGATGCGGGCGGCGCCCTTGTTCAAAGCGCCGGACCAGGACGTTGTCGCTGGCGTCGAGGAAGAGCACGCGGAACGTGATTCCGCTGGCGCTGAGTGCGCCGAGGGCGGTCCTGATATCTGTGAAGAGGCCCTTGCTGCGGACGTCCACCACGACGGCCAGCTTGGGGATCGATTGGGGTGCGTGCGAAACGATTTCGGCAAGCGTCCCCAACATCTGCGGAGGGAGGTTTTCGACGACGTACCAGCCGTGGTCCTCCAGTGCGTCCGAGGCGGTGCTACGGCCTGCTCCGGACATGCCAGTCACCACCAGCAGTTCCGCTTCGACAGGCTTGACGGGAATGAGACCGTCCTGCTCCGCGCCGGATTCTGCTGTTGACTCTGACATCAAGTGTCCCCGTTTCTGATATGGTCCAAGTTTCTGTTGGTCCAGGCTGGACCGCCTGGAGGAGCGGTCCGATTATTACCCTAGCTAATATTCAAGGATTTCGCCGGTGGTCATGTTCACTGCCGGAGCGGTCTCTTCCGAGGCGCCGGCTGCCGCCAGGTGGCTGACGACGGCTTCTGCCAAAGCCGGACCGATTCCCTTGGCGGCTGTGAGCTCACTTACCGTGGCAGCCTTGATCTTCTTGAGCGAACCGAAATGCGCCACGAGCGCCTTCCTTTTGGCTTCCCCGAGGCCGGGAACGCCGTCGAGCGCGGACATCGTCATGGCCTTTCCCCGCTTCTGCCGGTGGAAAGTGATGGCGAAACGGTGGGCTTCGTCGCGGATGCGCTGCAGCAGGTAGAGCCCTTGCGAAGTCCGTGGCAGGATCACGGGGAAATCGCTCTCCGGCAACCAGACTTCTTCGAGCCGTTTGGCCAAGCCGACGACGTAGACGTCGCCGATCCCCAGTTCCGCAAGTGCCCGCGCGGCCGCGTTCACCTGGGGCTGCCCGCCGTCGACGACGACGAGGTTGGGCGGATAGGCGAACCTCGCCTTTGTCGCGGTGCCGGGAGCGTCATCGGAGGGTGTCGGACCCTCTCCGGAACTGGCGTTGGGAATTTCCCCGCTCTTGGGAAGCTGCGCGGACTTATCTTGCAGGTAGTGCCTGAAGCGTCGCGTGAGGACGTCGTGCATCGCGGCAGTGTCGTCCGTTGCGGCCGCCCCCGTGATGGCGAACTTCCTATAGTCGGATTTCTTGGGGAGGCCGTCTTCCACCACCACCATGGACGCAACCACGTTGGTGCCTTGCACGTGGGAAATGTCGTAGCACTCGATCCGGAGCAGCGGCACGGGAAGCTCGAGGGCCTCCTGCAGCTCCTGGAGCGCCTGCGAACGGACGGTGATGTCGCCCGCCCTCCGGACTTTGTGCAGCTTCAGTGCCTGCTCAGCGTTTTCCCGGACGGTGGACATGAGGGCTGCCTTGTCGCCACGCTGCGGCACTCGGATATCCACTTTGGCACCCCTGAGGCCACCTAGCCATTCAAGCAACTCATGATGGTTGGACGGAATCTCCGGGACCAGGACTTCGCGGGGAATACGCCCTTGGTTGTCGCTGTCCTCCCCGTAGACCTGCTGCAGCAGGTGCTCAATGAGCTCGGGGGTGGTGGCGTCTTCGACCTTTTCCACCACCCAGCCCCGCTGGCCGCGTACCCGGCCACCCCTGACATGGAACACCTGAACGGAAGCCTCGAGGTCGTCGTCGTGCAGGGCGAAGATATCCGCGTCCGTGTCTTCGGAAAGGACCACGGCATTGCGTTCGAACACTTTGCGCAAGGCCGCGATGTCATCGCGGATTCGCGCCGCCCGTTCGTAGTCGAGTTCGGCCACGGCAGCCGCCATGTCCTTTTCGAGGCGGGTGATGAAGCGTTTCGCCTCACCGCCCATGAAGGAGCAGAAGTCTTCGGCAATGGCCCGATGCTCCTCGGGGGTGACGCGACCGACACACGGTGCCGAGCACTTATCGATGTAGCCAAGCAAGCACGGCCGCCCACTGGCCTGTGCACGCTTCAGCACGCCGGGGCTGCAACTACGGACCGGAAAGACCCTGAGCAAGGTGTCCATGGTTTCCCGGATGGCGCCCGCCGTGTACGGGCCGAAGTAGCGGGTACCCTTGCGGCGCTCCCCGCGCATGACCTGGACCCGGGGGAGCCTCTCCCCCATGCTCACGGCAAGGTACGGATACGTCTTGTCGTCGCGGAACACGACATTGAAACGCGGTTTGAATTCCTTGATCCACGTGTATTCGAGCTGAAGCGACTCAAGCTCGCTGCCCACCACGGTCCACTCCACGCTGCTGGCTGTGTGCACCATGGCGTGGGTTTTCGGCAACAAGCCTGCCGGGTTGGCGAAGTAGGAGTTCAGCCGCGAACGCAGGTTTTTCGCCTTGCCTACATAGATGACACGGCCGTGCGGATCCCGGAACCGATAGACGCCGGGGGTGGTGGGGATTTCTCCCGTCTGGGGTCGATAACTCGCTGGATCTGCCACAGATCCAGTCTAGTAAGGGAAAGACGCTACCCCGTACGCACCGGACCAGCCACCAGAGCTACTCCGCGGACTTGCTCTGGTTGTAGCTGGTGGAACGTTCCTGGCCGCTCAATGCCGCAATGGCATCCATGATCTTGTCCGTCACTTCACGGCGGGCAGGCAGGGAATGGTCCGGACCTGTCTTCTCGAAGTACAGCGGCTCCCCCACCTTCATGGTGAAGTGTTGCGGACGGACAGTGTTACGGTCCACGGGCTGCAGTTTGTCCGTGCCAATCAGGCCAACCGGCACCACGGGCGCGCCCGTGGTGAGCGCAAGCCAGCCGACCCCGGTACGCCCACGGTAGAGCAAGCCGTCACGCGAACGGGTTCCCTCCGGATAGATCCCGATGCCCCTCCCGTTCTCCAGAATGTCCAAGAGGGTCTTGAGCGCCTGCACGCTGGCCGCCTGCTCTCCGCGCTCTACCGGAATGGATCCAACCGCCTGGAAGAACGCCTTCATGGCCCGGCCTTTGAAGCCTTTGGTCGTGAAGTACTCGGCTTTGGCAAAGAAGCCCACCGGGCGGGGCATCAGTGCTTGGACAATCACGCTGTCCAGAAAAGACAAATGGTTCGGGGCCACAATGAAGGGCCCTTCCTTGGGCACGTTCTCCAGCCCAATGACCGTTGGACGGCAGGTGCTGGAAATCAGTCCGCGCGTGGTCCACCGGATGACATCAAAGGCTTCCATCGTTCTGCACCTCGCTCAGGGCCGCCGCGCGGACGGCGTCAAGTTCTTCGATCTTCTTCAGCAGCTGCGCAGTGGAATCCACGACGGCGACGGCTCCCGCTTCCTGAAGCTCGCCGTCGGGCGCAAATCCCCAACTCACACCGATGCAGTCGAGTCCATTGGCCATGGCACCGGCAACATCCTGGTGGCGATCCCCCACCATCACCGCCGGCTGCGAATGCAACGTGGCCAGCGCCGCACCAACGATTTCCACCTTGCCGGGGGCTATGTTGGCGGCCCTTGATTCATCATCCGAGGCTCCGCAGATGGAAGCAAAGAAATCGGCAATACCGTGATGCGCCAACACGACGCGCGCCAGGCCCTGGGGTTTCTGCGTGGCCACAGCGACCGGGCGCCGCGACTCCGCGAAGAACTCCAGGAGCTCACGGATACCGGGATAGAGCCGGCTTTGAGCGATTCCCACAGAACGGTAGTAGCTGCGGTAGCGCCCGATGACTTCGTCCACTCTCCCCGCGGGAACCCCGGCAATGTGCTCAAGGGAATCGCTGAGCTTGGGTCCAACCATGGAGTCAAGAACGGGCTGCTCCGGGACGGGGAGGCCAAATTCGCGCAGGGCCGCGGCGATGCCGCCGGTTATGCCACCTGCAGGATCGACAAGGGTGCCGTCCAGATCAAAGATTACGGGCACCATTGTTTGAGTCACCGGGTTAGTTTCTCACGAGTTGAGGCATGCCTGAAACTCACATGCCGGCCAGGGAATACTCCGGACGCTGCCGAAATATTCCCTGGCGGGAGCCACCGCACCTAACCCAGAATCTCTGCCAGGAAGGTAGCGGTATGGCTTTCCGTGGACTTGGCGACCTGTTCGGGCGTGCCGGTCGCCACGATGCGTCCACCGCCCGAACCACCATTGGGCCCAAGGTCCACGATCCAGTCGGCGGACTTGATGACGTCAAGGTTGTGTTCAATGGTGATGACCGTGTTGCCCTTGTCCACCAGGCCCTGCAACACCATAAGCAATTTGCGGATGTCCTCGAAGTGCAGGCCGGTAGTGGGCTCGTCCAAGACGTAGACGCTGCGACCGTTCGACCGCTTCTGGAGCTCCGAGGCCAGCTTCACGCGCTGCGCCTCGCCGCCGGAAAGGGTGGTGGCCGGTTGACCAAGCCGGACGTAGCCGAGACCGACGTCGACGAGGGTGTTCAGGTGCCGGGCAATGGGCGTGAACGCCGCAAAGAACTCGGCGCCTTCCTCGATGGGCATGTTGAGGACGTCCGCAATGGTTTTGCCCTTGTAGTGGACTTCGAGGGTCTCCCGGTTGTAGCGGGCACCATGGCACACTTCGCACGGGACGTAGACATCCGGGAGGAAGTTCATCTCGATCTTCAGCGTGCCGTCACCGGAGCAGGCCTCACAGCGGCCGCCCTTGACGTTGAACGAGAAGCGGCCCGGCTGGTAACCGCGCACTTTGGCTTCGGTTGTCTCAGCGAAGAGCTTCCGGATGTTATCGAAGACGCCCGTGTACGTGGCGGGGTTGGAACGCGGCGTCCGGCCGATGGGGCTCTGGTCGACGTGGACCACCTTGTCGAGGTGCTCCAGGCCCACTACCGAGCGATGCCGGCCTGCAACCTGCTTGGCTCCGTTGAGCTTGTTGGCAAGAACCTTGTAGAGGATCTCGTTCACCAGGGTGGACTTGCCTGAGCCACTGACACCGGTCACGGCTGTGAAAAGACCCAGTGGGAACGTGGCGTCAACGTTGTTCAGGTTGTTTTCGCGTGCGCCGACAACCTTGAGCTCACGCTTCTTGTCATACTTGCGTCGCTTGGGCGGGATGTCGATCTTCCGTCGCCCGGACAGGTAGTCGCCCGTGAGCGAGTTCGTGTTTTCAAGGAGTTCCTTGTAGGAACCCGAGTGCACCACCTGGCCACCGTGTTCGCCTGCGCCGGGTCCGATGTCCACTACCCAGTCGGCCTCGTGAATGGTGTCTTCGTCGTGCTCTACAACAATCAGCGTATTGCCGAGGTCGCGCAAACGGGTCAAGGTCTCGATGAGGCGGCGATTGTCCTTCTGGTGCAGCCCGATGGACGGCTCATCCAGGACATACAGGACACCCACCAGGCCAGAGCCGATCTGCGTGGCGAGTCGAATGCGCTGGGCTTCACCGCCGGACAGGGTTCCGGACGGCCGTTCGAGGGTCAGGTACTCAAGCCCGACGTCGAGAAGGAAGGTCAGGCGGGCCTGGATCTCCTTGAGAACCTGATGGGCAATTTGTGCCTCGCGGTCAGTGAGCGTGAGGCTACCGAGGAAGTCAGCGCAATCACGCATCGGAAGGGCCGATACCTCTGCGATGGACTTGCCGTTGATCAGCACGGAGAGCGACGCGGGGTTAAGCCGGGCACCGTTGCATGCGGGGCAAGGAACCTGGCGCATGTACTCTTCGTAGCGGTCGCGCGCCCAATCGGAATCCGTTTCACCGTGCTTGCGGTGAACGTACTGGATGGCACCTTCGAAGCCGGTGCTGTACTTGCGCTCCCGGCCGAACCTGTTGCGGTACTGGACGACCACCTTGTGGTCCTTACCGTGCAGCACCGTTTGCCGAACTTCCTGGGACAGCTTCTCCCAAGGGGTGTCCATGGAGAAATCGAGCTCCAAGGCGAGGCCCTCCAAGAGCCGGTTCCAGTACTCCGTGGTTGCTGTACCCAACGACCACGGCGCTATGGCTCCCTGGCCCAGGGAAAGCTCAGGGTTGGGCACCACGAGTTCCTCATCGACTTCCAGCTTGGTGCCGATGCCGCTGCAGGCCGCGCATGCGCCGAAGGGGTTATTGAAGGAGAAGGAGCGAGGCTCGATTTCGTCGATAGCCAGTGGGTGCTCGTTGGGGCAGGCAAGGTTCTCCGAAAACGCCCGGATCCGCGCGGGGTCTTCGGCGTCGAGATCCACGAACTCAACCAGCACACGGCCTTCGGCAAGTCGGAGCGCGGTTTCGATCGAGTCGGTCAGCCGTTGGCTGATCCCTTCCTTGACCACCAACCGGTCCACTACTACTTCGATGGAGTGCTTGAATTGTTTGCCGAGCTTGGGTGGATCGCTCAGCTGGACGAGTCCGCCGTCCACCCGCGCGCGGGAGTAGCCCTTGGCGGTGAGCTCCTTGAAAAGCTCCACGAATTCGCCCTTGCGCCCGCGGACCACGGGGCCGAGAATCTGGAATCGCGTGCCCGACTCGAGTTCCAGCAGCTGGTCGACGATCTGCTGCGGCGTCTGGCGCGTGATCGGCTCATGGCACACCGGGCAATGCGGCCTGCCGACACGCGCCCACAGGAGACGCATGTAGTCGTAGATCTCGGTGATGGTGCCCACGGTGGAACGCGGGTTCTTGCTGGTGGACTTCTGATCGATGGACACCGCCGGGGAAAGGCCCTCGATGAAGTCGACATCCGGCTTATCCACCTGGCCCAGGAACTGGCGGGCATAAGCCGACAATGATTCCACGTACCGGCGCTGCCCCTCGGCAAAGATGGTGTCGAAGGCCAAGGACGACTTGCCCGAACCTGACAAGCCTGTGAAGACGATCATGGCATCACGGGGAAGGTCGAGGTCCACGTTGCGGAGGTTATGTTCACGCGCTCCCTTGACCACGAGCCGGGACAGGTCATGTCTTACGGGCATGGCAGGCTGCTGCGCGGAAACGCTTGCGAGGGATTCGACGGCGGGGACTTCAGCTACGGCTTTAGGCACCCACTAATGCTAATCGAAAACTTCTTCGAATTTCCATGTGGCCCCGCGCAGCCTACTGACGGGTATCAATCCGCGTCGTAGGCGGCAGCCAGAAGCTGCACGGCCTCGGCGAAACTGGCGCCCTGGGCCTTGGCCGCGGCCGAGTAATTCGCCGCGACGGCTGCCAAGGCGCTCCAGCGGTCGTCCCGGGCGCAGACCACCGTTCCGTTTCGGCCACGGGTTGCCACCACTCCGGCCGCTTCAAGTTCCTTATACGCACGGGCAACCGTGTGGGGGGCGACATCCAGCTCACCGGCCAGGCTGCGCACCGCCGGGAGTTTGGTCCCGACAGGGAGTGCGCCGGCATCAGCCAACTCGATGATGCGGAGCCGAAGCTGCTCATACAAGGCCACCGTGCTCGACTGCTTGGGTCGCCACGAACCGGGGAACTCTATGGAACCGCTCACGAGGCTTCCCTCTCGCTTTGCTCGGCGCGGTGCTTGGCGGTCCGCGCTGGGGCGGCGGCCAACTCGCCGTTTCCGATGGCAAACTGAGCGTCGTGCAGGCGGGCGTAGTGCCCGCCAAGCTCCAGCAGCGAATGATGGGTGCCGTGTTCAACGATCCGTCCGTGGTCCATGACGAGAATTAGATCAGCGTCGCGGATGGTGGACAAGCGATGCGCGATGACGAAAGACGTCTTGTTGCTCCGCAATCTGTGCATCGCCTGGCGGATGAGGACTTCCGTGCGGGTATCCACGGAGCTGGTGGCTTCGTCCAGGATCAAAATGGAGCGGCCCGAGAGCCGCGCACGGGCGATGCTCAGCAATTGCCTTTGCCCTTGGCTCAGCGGTTCCCCTCCGTTGGTGAGCATGGTGGAGTACCCGTTCGGCAGCGAGCGCACAAAGTGGTCCACGTAGCTTGCCTCGGCGGCGGCCACGATGTCCGCGTCGCTCGCGCCTGGGCGCCCGTATTCGATGTTCTCCCTGATGGTGCCCGTGAATATCCATGGATCCTGAAGAACCACGCCGAAGTTGCGGCGGAGGGCGTCGCGTCGCATGCCTGCAATGTCCACGCCGTCAATGGTGATCTTTCCGGATCGGAGTTCATGGAAACGCATGAGGAGGCTGATCAGTGTGGTCTTGCCGGCACCGGTGTGTCCCACGATGGCCACCGTTTGTCCCGGCTCCACATGGAATGACAGATCCTCGATCAGGGGCGCATCAGCACGATAGCTGAATGCAATGTGTTCAAAGGAAACCCTTCCAGCAGGGAGATCAGACTGGGCATCGAAGCCGGCTGCGAATTGCTCGTCGGGCTGCCCGTCGGATCCAGCAAGCGAACCGGCGTCGGCGCCCGCACCTGTTCCGGTCTCCGTCGACAATTCCGGCGCGTCCAACAGCTCGAAGATCCTGGCGGCGGAAACCGCGCATGATTGGAGGATCTGGGCCATACCGCCGATCTGGCCCAACGGCTGGCTGAACAGCCGGTTGAATTGAATGAACGCCTGGATGCCGCCGATGCTCATAGCGCCAGCAAGGAACTGGAGTGCACCCACAATCGCAACCCCCACGTAGCTGGCGTTGGAGACGAAGGCCATGAGCGGCATCAGCAGCCCGGATGCGAACTGCGCCTTGGAACTCGCGGAATACAGTCCGTCGTTATGGGCAGCGAAGCGGACCGCCATCGCTGACTGCGCGCCGAAGAGTTTGATGGTCTCGTGACCGGTCGCTGTCTCCTCCACCAGGGAGTTGACGTCTCCCGTAGCCTCCCACTGCCGGACAAAGTGCTTCTGTGAGCGTCGGGTCACCACAACCGAGGCCAGGGCCGACACTGGAACAGCGAACAGGGACACGAGGGCAAGCAAAGGTGAAAGCAGCAGCATCATGCCCAGGGAACCGATGACCATCAATGTTGAGGTCAAGAGCTGGGAAAGAAGCTGGTTGAGCGTCTGTGACACATTGTCGAGGTCGTTGGTGGCACGACTCAGGACGTCACCCCGGGACCGGCCGTCGTAGTAGGCCACGGGGAGTCGATGCAATTTCGCTTCCACCTCTTCCCGAAGGTCGTGTGCGAGCCGCTGCACGGCGAGGGCGTTGAACCGGCCTTGAACCCAGTTGAGCAGCGAGGCAACCGCGTACATGGATGCGGCAACGAGCAGCAACAAGACGAAGCGTTCGGCGTTGAACTGAGCGCCGAAGACGGCGGCCGCGATGACGTCGGTTGCGTCGCCCAGTATCTTGGGGGCAGCGACATTGAGTGTGGCAAAACCGCAGATGCACAGAATCGCTGCGGTCATGACTCCCCTGGCGGGCTTCAACAAGCCCGCGAGGCGGACGAGGGACCGCGATGGTCTCCCTATGGCGGCGAGGTGCGCACTGCCGCTACTCACGCGGCCTCTTCCGTTTCCAGCTGGGACGCCACGATCTCCCGGTATGTCTCCGAGGACTCAAGGAGTTGGTCATGGGTTCCTTTTGCCACCAGGCGGCCCTCGTCGATGAGGAGGATCTGGTCCGCCGACACCACGGTGTTGACCCTTTGGGCGACGATGATGACTGTTGCCTCCCGTAGTTCCGGTTCAAGTGCGGCCCGGAGGCGCGCCTCGGTCACCGTGTCCAGGGCGGAAAAGCTGTCGTCAAATAAATAGACCGATGCGCGGCGCAGCATTGCACGGGCAATGCACAAGCGCTGCCGCTGACCGCCGGAAAGACCGGCCCCCCCTTGGGACAACGTAGCGTCCAGCCCGTGTGGCAGTTCGGCCACGAAACCTGCCGCCTGGGCCGTCTCGAGGGCATGCCACAATTGGGAATCCGTCGCGGAAGGCAGCGCAAGCCGAAGGTTCTCGGCGATGGTTCCGCGGAACAGCCAGGTCTCTTGGGGCACGACGGCAAGGTGACTGCGCAAGGTGGCGAGGGGAATTGCAGCGATGTCCTGGCCATCGAGGGAGATGCTTCCGCCGCTTGCCTCGAGCAGCCTCGGCACAAGGCTGACGATGGTTGACTTGCCGCTTCCAGTGGACCCGATCACCGCCGTCGTGGTCCCAGGTGCCGCTTCGAAAGTGATCCCTTCCAACACTGGCGCCTCGGCTCCCGGATAGGCGAAGGACACGTTATTGAAGCGCAAGCCCGCCGTCGGCGCAATATCCAGGGCCGTCCCGCCGGCAACGCTTCCCGGCAGGACCAGCTCCGATTCAGTGTTGAGTACTTCGGTGACGCGTTCAGCACTGACTGCCGCGCGGGGGGCCGTGCTCAGCACGTACATTGCCATCATGATCGCGAGGAGGATCTGCATGATGTAGGCAATGAATGCCGTGAGCGCGCCCAGCTGCATGTCGCCGGCGATGATGCGGTGGCCACCGAGCCAGACCACTCCCGCCGAGGAGAGGTTGACGACGATCATGACGAGCGGAAGCATAGCGGCGACAATTCGGGCGGAACGGAGATTGTTGTTCGTCAGGGCATCATTTGCGGCCTCGAACCGCTTCATCTCAAACGGTTGGCGGACAAAGGCCCGGATGACTGCGGTCCCGAGGATCTGTTCGCGGAGCACGCTGTTGATCCGGTCCACCAAACCCTGGCCCTCGCGGTACAGCGGGACGAGCTTGCGGACGATCAAGAGCATGATGATCAACAGCACGGGAATGATGGCGAAGACGATCCACGACAAGGCCACATCCTGTTCGACTGCCAGAATGACGCCGCCGATGCCCATGACCGGCGCCGCCACCAGCATGCTGAACACGAGCACCGTGATGTTCTGCAGTTGCAGGACATCATTCGTAGTCCGTACCACCAGGCTGGCGGGCCCGAATGCCGCTACGTCCTGGTCGGGCAGGGAATGGATCTTGTCGAAAAGGTCTTCCCTCAGCCCTCTGCCGATCTTCATGGCGACGATGGCACCAAAGTAGCCAGCCAGCACGGCGGCAAGCACCTGGACGACGGTGAGCAGCAGCATCCAGGCACCGAGGCGAAGGATGACTTCGCTGTTCCCGGCGACAAGGCCGTCGTCGACGATCTTGGCGTTGAAGGTGGGAAGGAGAAGGGTGGCTCCGGTCTGGACCAGCTGCAGGAGAACTATCGCCACGACGTGGACCTTGTAGGGGGCTAGGCGCTGCAGCAGCAAGGATGCCAGCACGTCCCCTCCAATCGTTGGTCTCAAGAGCAGCGGATTCCACCGGATGCCGCCCCACGATCGCCTTGCCATTGTAGTTCAGATCACACTGGGAATCGGTGCAATTCCAGCACTTCCGGAGTCCGCAGGAATCGGGCCTGCTCAGCCACGTTTTCGGGCCACCGCGAAAATCCTGCGGAACGGAAACACGGTCCCGTGCCGGTCTGTCGGGTAGGCCTCGCGCAGCATGGCTGCGTACTGGTTTTCGAAAACGGCCGCTTCGTCGTCGGGAAGGGCCGCGAGGACGGGACGGAGGCCGGTCCCCCGTACCCAGTGCAGCACGGGGTTGGGCCCTGGCAGAAGTTGCTGGTAGGTGGTTTCCCAGGCGTCGGCGTCGCAGCCGGCGTCGAGCATGACCCGCAGGTAGTCGGCCGGTTCGCCGACGGCGTCGTCGTGGCGCAGCACACCGGACAGCCTCCCGGACCACTCAGGCGAACCGGCTAGCTCCCGCATGAGCGCGTGGGACGGCGCGGCGAAGTTTCCTGGGACCTGGAGCGCGAACCATGCGCCGGGTTTCAGCGCTTCCAGCCACCCGGCGAGCATTGCCAGGTGCCCGGGCACCCACTGCAGGGCTGCGTTGCTGACCACGACGTCGGTGTCCGCTTTCGGTGTCCACTCGGCAATGTCCGTGTAGGCGAACGAAAGACCTGGTTGGGTGCCCGCGAGGCGTCCGGCCTTGGCCAGCATCTCCGGAGAAGAGTCCAGCCCGACGACGGCGGCACCGGGCCAGCGAGTCGCGAGGCTCGCCGTGAGGTTCCCTGGACCGCAGCCCAGATCCACGACGTGCCGCGGATCCTCGGCCAGGATCCTCGAGGCCAGGTCAAAGAACGGACGGTCGCGGTGATTTCCGAACTCGACGTACCTGGCTGGATCCCATTTCACTGCTGTCTCCATCGTCTGTCTCCGTGGTCTCTTCCTCTCCACACTAAGCTGGAGGGCAATGAAACTTCTTGAGCAGCTCCCCGGAACCTCCACCGCCGGAACATCCAACGCTGGAACCTCCGACGCCGGATCGGGCAGTGGACACGTTGACCCGGACGAAATCTACACACGCTTCGTTGAATGGACGGAGAGCCGCGGGCTTCAGCTCTACCCCGCGCAGGATGAAGCGATCATGGAACTCGCGTCCGGCGCCAACGTGATCCTGGCGACCCCCACCGGCTCCGGAAAATCCTTGGTAGCCATCGCGGCGCACTTCGAGGCCATGTCCAGGGGGATGCGCAGCTACTACACGGCCCCCATTAAGGCCTTGGTCTCCGAGAAGTTCTTCGCCCTCTGCGAGATCTTCGGAGCGGAGAATGTCGGCATGATCACCGGCGACTCGGGGGTCAACCAGGACGCGCCCATTATCTGCTGCACCGCCGAAATCCTCGCCAACATCGCCCTGCGCGAAGGCAAGGAAGCCGAGCTTGGCACGGTCATCATGGACGAGTTCCATTTCTACTCCGATCCCCAGCGCGGTTGGGCTTGGCAGGTGCCCCTCCTGGAACTCCCCCAGGCCCAATTCCTCCTGATGTCAGCCACTCTGGGAGACGTCAGCCGCTTCGAAACCGGCCTGACCGAACTCACCGGCCGGTCCACCACCACTGTCAGCTCAGCCGAGCGCCCTATCCCACTGCACTACTACTTCCAGGAAACTCCGGTCCACGAAACCCTCGAGGAACTCCTGAGCACCAAGCAAGTTCCCGTGTACGTGGTCCACTTCAGCCAGGTCGAGGCCATCGAACGCGCCCAGAACCTCATGAGCATCAACATGTGCACCCGCGAGGAGAAGGACAAGATTGCCGAGCTGATTGCCGGCTTCAGGTTCGCGGCCGGCTTTGGCAAGACCCTTAACAGGCTGGTCCGCCACGGCATCGGCGTCCATCACGCTGGCATGCTGCCCAAGTACCGCCGCCTCGTGGAGCAATTGGCACAGGCAGGGCTCCTGAAGGTCATCTGCGGCACCGACACTCTCGGCGTCGGAATCAACGTACCTATCCGCACCGTCCTCTTGACGGCCCTGAGTAAGTACGACGGCGTCCGGACCCGTTTGCTGAACTCCCGCGAGTTCCATCAGATCGCCGGCCGCGCGGGCCGGGCAGGGTATGACACTGCCGGAACGGTTGTGGTGCAGGCTCCTGAACACGTGGTGGAGAACGCGAAGGCGATGGCCAAGGCCACCGCAAAGTTCGGTGACGACCAGAAGAAGCTGCGGCAAGTGGTGCGAAAGAAGCCGCCGGAGGGCTTCGTCTCCTGGGGGCAACCCACCTTCACGCGTTTGGTGGAGTCCGTGCCGGATCCGTTGACGTCGAGTTTCACTGTGACACATGCAATGCTGCTCAACTTGCTGGAGCGTCCTGGCGACCCCTTCGTCGCCACCCGCCGCCTCCTCACCGAAAACCACGAGGCACGGCCCGCGCAACTGCAGCTCATGAAGAAAGCCCTGGGTATCTACCGCGAGCTGCTGGCCGCCGGAGTGGTGGAACGCATTCCCGAAGCCGAGCAGGAGAAAGAAGGCCGTTCCGTCCGGCTGACCGTTCACCTGCAAGCCAACTTCGCCTTGAACCAGCCACTCTCACCGTTTGCGCTTGCGGCGCTGGAGCTTCTGGACCCGGAGTCGCCGTCGTACGCTTTGGACGTTGTGTCCGTGATCGAAGCAACCCTCGAGAAACCCCGGCAGATCCTGTCTGCGCAGCAGAAGAAGGCACGCGGCGAGGCCGTCGCCGCGATGAAGGCCGATGGCATTGACTACGACCAGCGCATGACGATGCTCGAAGAGGTCAGCTACCCGCAGCCCCTCGCGGAGATCCTGGGCGAAGCTTTCGAGGTCTACCGCAAGGCCGCTCCGTGGGTGGGCGACTTCGAACTCGCCCCGAAGTCGGTGGTCCGGGACATGTATGAGCGCGCCATGAATTTCGGCGAGTTCGTCCAGTTCTATGGGCTTGCCCGCTCCGAGGGCATCGTGCTGCGGTATTTGGCCGATGGTTTCAAGGCCCTGCGTCAGACGGTCCCTCAGGACTCGCTCCGCGAAGACCTCGAGGACCTCATCGCCTGGCTGGGCGAACTGGTCCGCCAAGTCGACTCCAGCCTGCTCGACGAGTGGGAAGAGCTCACCTCCGGGGTGGCTCCGACCCCGCACGATGCTCCGCCTCCTCCCCCGCCGTCACTCACGTCCAACATCCGCGCCTTCAGGGTCATGGTCCGCAACGAAATGTTCCGGCGTGTTGAGCTGTTCGCGGACGAGGACGCTGCCGCCTTGGGCGAGCTCGACGCCGGCAGCGGCTGGGATGCGGAACGTTGGGAAGACGCCCTGGACGACTATTTCGACGAACACGACGACATCGGGACCGGCCCGGATGCCCGCGGTCCGGGGCTCCTCATGATCACTGAGGAACCCGGCATCTGGCGTGTGCGGCAGATCTTCGATGACCCTGCCCGCAACCATGACTGGGGCATTTCGGCCGAAGTGGACCTGGAAGCCTCCGACGAGAGCGGCACCGCCGTGGTCAGGGTGACCGCGGTCAACCGCCTCTGAGCCTTCTAGCAAGACCGGGGGCTCCTAGTAAGCTCGAATCATGAGTGTTATCCGCCCTGCCACCGCGTCCGATGTCCCCGCGATCCTGCAGATGATCCACGAGCTTGCGGTCTACGAAAAAGAGCCCGACGCCGTGAAGAACACGCCGGAAATGCTGACCGCTGCCCTGTTCGGTGAAAATCCACGAGTGTATGCGCACATGGCGGAGAACGCAGCCGGGGACGTCCAAGGCTTCGCCATGTGGTTCCTGAACTACTCCACGTGGGAAGGTGTCCACGGCATCTACCTTGAGGACCTTTACGTCACACCGGATGCGCGGGGCGAGGGCCACGGCAAGGCTCTCCTGCAGCATTTGGCCGCCACCGCCGTCGAACGCGGTTACGCAAGGGTGGAATGGAGCGTCCTGGACTGGAACGAGCCGTCCATTAACTTCTACCGCAGCCTGGGCGCCATACCCATGGACGGCTGGTCCACCTTCAGGCTGACTGGCGAAGCCCTGGGTGCCTTTGGCAGCGATGACAAGGTCCTGACGCGTGGCTGAGCGCATGGTTGGGCAGGCTGCACACACGATCCGGGCACGCCATGAATTCCGGGGACTCCGGACCACCGAGCATTTCTTCACGGTGCCCCTCAACCACTGGCCTTCCGCGCTTGCGACGGACACCGGCGGTGGCCCTGCCGAGACGATCACCGTCTTCGCCCGGGAGTTCGTCTCCGCCGAGCACTCGGCCGAGGACGCTGCCCTGCTGCCGTGGTTGCTTTACCTCCAAGGTGGACCGGGCGGACGCGGAACGCGGACCACGTCCTTGTCCGGCTGGATGAAGGCTGCCGCAAGAAGCTTCCGCATCCTGATGCTGGATCAACGGGGTACCGGATTGTCCACGCCGGCGGACCGCAATACGTTGCCTCTCCGAGGCGATGCCGCGGCCCAAGCGGACTACCTCACGCATTTCCGGGCGGACTCGATCGTGGCCGACGCCGAACTTATCCGGAAAGCCCTGGGCTCGGAGCCGTGGACCGTCCTTGGCCAGAGTTTCGGTGGTTTCTGCGCGCTGACATACCTGTCCTTCGCGCCGGAAGGTCTGAGCGAAGTGCTCATCACCGGAGGGCTTGCGCCGTTGGAAGGGTCTGCCGAGCGGGTCTACCGGGCCACCTTCCAACGGGTTGCGGAACGGAATGCGGAGTACTTCGCCTGGTATCCGGAGGACCGCGAGGTGGTGACCCGGATCGCGCGGCATCTGAGCGCCACGAAGGAGCGCCTGCCCAGCGGAGAACGCCTGACCGCGGAACGCTTCCAAATGGTGGGATCGTTCCTGGGTGGGAACACCCGCGTGGATGCCCTGCACACACTCCTGGAGGACGCCTTTGTACCCTCCGCAGATGGAGAGCGCCTTTCTGACGCCTTCCTCGAGCAGATCCATGGCCTCGTATCCCGGGCATCGAATCCCCTGTACGCGGTCCTGCACGAGGCCATCTATGGCCAAGAGGAAGCCACGGACTGGGCGGCATGGCGCGTGCTCGCGGAGTTCCCGGAGTTCCAGCCCGAGGCCGCCGAGCCGCTCCTTACGGGCGAAATGGTCTACCCCTGGTACTTCGAACAAGACCCGGCCCTGGTACCCCTGCAGGAAGTGGCCGCCCTGTTGGCCGGCAAGCGGGACTGGAAACCCCTCTATGATGTGGCCCAGCTGAAAGCGAACGCCGTGCCGGTGGCGGCTGCGGTGTATCGCAACGACATCTATGTGGACTTCCAGCTATCCATGGAAACCGCCGCGGCTGTGCGCGGACTGCAAGCCTGGACCACCGAGGACTTTCATCACGATGGTATCGGCGAAGACGGAGAAGGAATCTTCAACCGTCTGTTGGCAATGGCCCGCGGCAAGGGCTGAGGTATTTCCGCACCAGCAGGCTGTTCAGTTCACAGGACGATTCAGCCTGCTGGCCGGAAGCTTCGCCAGAGCGACCGCTGCAGTCGCCAGCACGGCCATCGCGAGGACGCCTGAAGCCATATTGAGCCCTTGGTACCCCACCCAACTCAGCACGAACCCCGAGAAGCCTCCGCCGAGGGCACCGGCCGCGCCCATGAATGTGTCCGAGACTCCTTGGACCATGACGCGTTGCGACTGCTCGACGCTCTCTGCCAAGAGGGTTGACCCCGAAATCGTTGCGGCCGACCATCCAAGACCGAGCACGACCAGCCCAACAGTCACCAACACGGGGTCCTGCTGGCCGAAGCCTGCCACGGCGACGGCCACCGCCAGCAGCAAGAAGCCAAGCACGATCGTCTGGGTCCTGCCTACCCGGTCCGTCAGCCACCCCATCACCGGGGACAAGGCGAACATCCCCGCGATGTGCATCGAAATAGTGAATCCGATGATCACCAAGGCGTCGGTACCCATCGCATGGCCGCCGTCGTGCCCCATATGGTCTCCAGCCGTCCCGCCTGAAACGAGCTCCTGCAAATGCAGTGGCGTCATCGACATGACGGCGACCATGATTCCGTGCGCTGCAATGACGGACGTCAAGGCCAACATCGCCTGCGGAGACGACCGCACCGCCCGGAATCCCACCATCAGCGGACGACGCCGGGGCCCTCTTACTCCAGCGTGCGCACCAGCGCGTCCACCGTCGTCGTGCGTCCCTTCGGCCAGCCGCCGGGCCAGCAACAAGGGATCGGGGCGCAGTCCGATCATCAGCAGCACCGCCGCCAGCAGCAATCCGGCAACGGAAAAAACGAATGGCCCGGCGATCGCCGGCAGGCCCAAAGCCTCTCCGACGACGGCGCCCGGCTGGATGAGGTTCGGACCCGCCACTGCGCCGATGGTGATCGCCCAGACCACGGTGGCAAGCGAGCGTCCGCGGTGTTCCGGCGCAGCGAGATCGACGGCGGCGAATCGCGCCTGGAGGTTCGACGCCGTGCCAAGTCCGAGGAGGGCGGCACCAAGGAGGAGCACCGCGAAAACCCCGGTAGCCGCCGACACGATGATGGAAATCGCTCCGAGCATCGCGGCCAGGAGGCCGGTAACCAATCCGACGCGACGCCCTCTGCGCTGGGCAAGGCCGGCAAGTGGCAAAGCGGAGACCGCTCCGGCGAGCGTGAGCACGGTGGTGACAGACCCCGCCCAAGCACTCGATCCACTGAGCTGGACAGCAAGCAGCGATCCGATCGACAACGTAGCGCCGTTGCCCACACCACTCAGCAACTGTGCCGTGCTGAGCAATCGGACGGTGCGTCGCTGCACTGCTGCAGTCTCGAGTGTTTTAGGGGAAGTCAACGCCATTTCACGAGCATATCCTCGCCAAAGCGGAACCCGGCCACGTCTGTGACCGGGTTCCGAGGCGTTCCACAGTTGTTAGTGGCCGGAGACGTTGTTCATGCTCTTGCGGGAGTCCTCCTCGAGCCGTGCGTCCAGCTTCGACTTGGTGGCCGCGGGGCTCAGGAGGCTCGCAACAACCGCCACCGCGATGGTGCCGATGATGACTGCCAAGGACACGTAAGTGGGGATCTCCGGAGCCCATTCGATGTGCTGGCCGCCGTTGATGAAGGGCAGTTCGTTGACGTGCATGGCGTGCAGGACCAGCTTGACGCCGATGAAAGCAAGGATCACCGACAGTGCGTGCTTGAGGTAGATCAAGCGGTTCATGAGGCCGCCGAGCAGGAAGTACAGCTGGCGCAGGCCCATGAGGGCGAAGATGTTGGCAGTGAAGACGATAAACGCGCTCTGGGTCAACCCGAAGATAGCCGGAATGGAATCCACGGCGAACAGTAGGTCCGTCATGCCAATGGTCACGAACACGATCAGCATCGGGGTGAAGAGCTTCTTGCCGTCAACCGTGGTGCGCAGCTTGCCGCCGTCAAACTTTTCGGACATCGGCACAACCTTGCGGATGCGGGCAATGAGCGGGTTCTCGGACGTATCTTCCTCGTCTTCACCGTCGTCCGTGGCCTGCTTCCACGCCGTCCACAACAAGAACGCACCGAAGACGTAGAAGACCCAGCTGAACTGTTCGATCACCACAGCACCAAGGGCAATGAAGATCCCGCGCAGGACCAACGCAATGATGATGCCCACCATCAGCACTTCCTGCTGGTACTTACGGGGCACCGAGAAGCGCGCCATGATGATGATGAAAACGAAGAGGTTGTCGATACTCAAGCTGTATTCAGTGACCCAGCCGGCGATGAATTGACTGCCATGCTCCGGGCCGGAAAAAGCGAACATCGCTCCGGCGAACACCAAGGCGAGGGTGACGTAGAAGGCGACCCAGAGACCCGCTTCCTTCATGGAAGGTTCATGTGGGCGCTTGATCACCAACAGGAGGTCAACAAGCAAGATTATTCCGAGAACGACAAATGAGCCGACCTCAAACCAGACGGGGAGTTCCATCAACAGGCCTTTCGCAGGTACGCCAAAACGGCGTAAGTCTCTCCGACCTGCCTGCGTCTCCATGCCCAACGGCAAACAACGCTCAACGGCGATCCGCTAAGCCCGGCGAGGCATCTGTGCCTTGCGTGTTGACGGACTTAGCGCTTGGGATACTCCCCTACGTAGGCCCAACTTTACCCTAAGCGTGCCCGGCGGATTGCATTTGGCGGAGTTCACGCTTGAGGTCACCGACCTCGTCACGGATCCTCGCGGCGATCTCAAACTGCAGTTCGGCGGCAGCAGCGTGCATCTGCTCGGTCAACTGTTCGATCAATCCCACCAGGTCTTCGGCCGGGGCCGCAGCCAGGCCATCGTGCCGGACCTTGGTGCCCCCCTTGCCCTTGCCGGTCCGGCCACCCTTTCCGGCCGCTGCCAACAGCTCACGGGTATCGGCGTCTTCGCGGGCGAGCTGATCGGTGATGTCAGCGATCTTCTTGCGCAGCGGCTGCGGATCCACACCGTTGTCGGCGTTGTACTTGACCTGGATTTCGCGGCGGCGGTTGGTTTCCTCGATGGCCTTGGCCATCGAGTCGGTGATCCGGTCGGCATACATGTGGACCTGGCCCGAGACGTTTCGGGCGGCGCGGCCGATGGTCTGGATCAGGGACGTGGCCGAACGCAGGAAACCTTCCTTGTCGGCGTCGAGGATGCTGACAAGTGACACTTCAGGCAAGTCGAGGCCCTCACGGAGCAGGTTGATACCCACCAGGACGTCGAAGCTGCCCATGCGGAGTTCGCGGAGCAGTTCAACGCGCCGAAGGGTGTCGACGTCGGAGTGCAGGTATTGAACCTTGACCCCATGGCCCAGCAGGTAGTCGGTGAGGTCCTCGGCCATGCGCTTGGTGAGGGTGG
Organism: Arthrobacter sp. AZCC_0090; assembly: GCF_014207375.1. Classification (GTDB taxonomy): domain Bacteria; phylum Actinomycetota; class Actinomycetes; order Actinomycetales; family Micrococcaceae; genus Arthrobacter. Next base: position 449,668 of record NZ_JACHEE010000001.1, read on the forward strand.
TGACCAGCACGCGTTCGTCCCGCTCCACCCGGGTCCGGATCTCGCCGAGGAGGTCGTCAATCTGGCCCTTGGTCGGCTTCACGATGACTTCGGGGTCGATCAGGCCGGTGGGGCGGATGATCTGCTGGACGAAACCGTCCGCCTTGCCGAGCTCGTACTTGCCGGGGGTGGCGGAGAGATAGACAGTCTGGCCGACGCGCTCCAGGAATTCATCCCACTTGAGCGGCCTGTTGTCCATGGCGGACGGAAGGCGGAAGCCGTGGTCCACGAGGGTGCGCTTGCGGGACATGTCGCCCTCGTACATGGCACCGATCTGCGGGACCGTGACGTGGGATTCGTCAATGACCAGGAGGAAGTCGTCCGGGAAGTAGTCGATGAGACAGTGCGGAGCGGTGCCGGAACCGCGCCCGTCGATATGGCGTGAATAGTTCTCGATCCCGTTGCAGAATCCCATTTGCTGCATCATCTCGAGGTCGTACGTGGTGCGCATGCGCAACCGCTGGGCCTCCACCAGTTTGTTCTGGCCTTCCAGCACCTTAAGCCGTTCCGCGAGTTCTTCTTCGATCGCGGTGATGGCGCGCGACATGCGCTCCGGGCCGGCGACATAGTGCGAAGCCGGGAAGATGTACATCTCGGTTTCCTCGCGGATGACGTCGCCGGTCACCGGATGCAGGGTGTAGATGTTCTCGATTTCGTCGCCGAAGAACTCGATGCGCAGGGCGAGCTCTTCGTACATGGGAATGATTTCCACCGTGTCCCCGCGGACACGGAAAGTACCGCGGTGGAAGTCCATGTCGTTGCGGGTGTATTGCATCGAGACGAATTTGCGCAGGAGATGATCCCGGTTCATCTCGGCGCCCTTGGTGAGCGTGACCATCCCGGCGATGTATTCCTCCGGGGTACCGAGGCCGTAGATGCAGGACACCGTGGCCACGACGACGACGTCCCGGCGGGTCAGCAGCGCGTTGGTGGCCGAGTGTCTCAGGCGCTCGACTTCCTCGTTCACGGAGGAGTCCTTTTCGATGAAGGTGTCCGTCTGGGGAACGTAGGCTTCGGGCTGGTAGTAGTCGTAGTAAGAAACGAAGTACTCGACAGCATTGTTGGGCAGAAGTTCCCGGAATTCGTTGGCGAGCTGGGCGGCGAGGGTCTTGTTCTGGACCATCACCAGGGTGGGCCGCTGGACCTGTTCGATCAGCCAGGCAGTGGTGGCGCTCTTGCCAGTGCCGGTAGCGCCAAGCAGCACGACGTCTTTTTCGCCATTGTTGATGCGTTCGGTCAGTTCCGCGATAGCGGTCGGCTGGTCACCTGCGGGCTGGAATTCGCTGATGACCTCAAAGGGCGCGACAACACGGTTGATCTCCTGGGCAAGGCTCATGCATCCAATGTACCCCCGCCCGCGGACAGCTACTGTCCGCGTTTCCCTCCTTGCCCGGCATCGTCGCCGGGCCGCATCCAAGTGTTATCCAGGCGCCCCATGACGGAGCGGAACATCTTGATGGCGAACCACACCCCGGCCACAAGCCAGGCAGTCCACGCCAGCCAGAATGCGGTTGCTGGTAGGAGAACCCGCCAGGTCGGTGCTTGAGATCCGGCAACGAATTCCTCACGACCACCGGCAAGGAACCACAGCAGCGCGGCCCCGGCCATGAGGGCGACACCAGTCCACGCCAACGCGCGGACTGCGCCGAGACGCTCGCCCTCAAGATGCGGGGTGATTCTTCGTTTGGCAGTCATGCATGCCACCTAGCCTTGGGCCACGGAGTACGACGGCGGCCGCCACCCGCTGCTCTCGGCCCAGGCATCCATGAGCGGCCAGGCTACCTCGGTAAACCACGGCTCCTTGGCCTCCGCGTACCCCAGCGTCCGGGGGTCGCCGGCGTGCACCTCGGCGAGCCGCTGTTTCAGGTCCGCATACATCTTCACGGCAACGGGGTTGGCACGGAGCCAATCCCGGAACAACAACGCGTAGCGCCAACCCGGGCTTCCGAGGACCCTCACATGGATGTTGACGGCCCGTCCGGGGTCCGCGTTGCAATGGAAGCGTTTTTGCCAGGCCGAGGGATCCAAGTCCGGCGGCTTGGGCGTGTCACGAGCGGAAGCCTCCCGCAACGGGAAACCGGCCTCGCCCAGAGCGGGAGCTATCCGGTCTGCCGCTTCCAGCGAGGGCACGGTGATTTGCAGATCGAGGATGTCTTTGGCGGGAAGCCCGGGTACAGCGGTTGAACCGATGTGGTCCGCGCCCAGCACTTCCGGAGATGCTTTCTTGATCCTGGCAAGAAGCCTTTCAGCCTGCAGCGGCCAGCTGGGGTCAGGGTCGGACAGTATGGGCCCGCCGGATCGTGGTGCCGGGCGACCGGCCGCAAGATTTCGGGCAAATGGCGCCAAGCGCTCTTGCCACAAAGTGTCCACGAGCGCCGTGACATCTTCGACGCTTCCGGAGTTGTCCACCACGATTTCGCCTGCAGCCAGCCGTTCATCCCTGGTGGCTTGGGCGGCCATCCGCGAGACTGCGTCATCGAGAGTCATTCCACGGATCTCCGTCATGCGCCGGAGGCGCTCCTCATCCGGCGCATCCACCACCAGCACCAAATGGAAGTTGCTGCCCTGCCCGGTTTCGACCAGCAGCGGAATGTCCTGGACCACAACGTTCCCGGGTTTTGCCATGGCGAGCAGCTCGCCGGCCCGTTCCCTGACCAGCGGATGGATGATCGCGTTGAGCGCCTCCCGGCGATCCGGCTGAGCGAACACAATCGCACCGAGTCGTGCCCGGTCAAGGCGCCCCTCGGCGTCGAGGATGTCCTCCCCAAACTCAGCCACGACGCCCGCCAAGCCCGGCGTCCCCGGCTCAACGACCTCCCGGGCCAGCGCATCGGCGTCGATCAAGACGGCGCCCAACTCCCTGAGCCGGGCAGATACGAGTGATTTGCCGGAGGCGATCCCGCCTGTAAGTCCAATCTTCAACACCCCTCCACACTAGACTGGGTCGGTGGCAGATCAGGACGAAAGCCGGGCGACGGCGTACACAACGTTGGCGCTGGGTGCCGATTTCCGCCACGAGCTCGAGATCAAGCGTTCGCGCTTCATCACCGTGCTGCGCCGCGCTTCCAACGAAGACGCCGCGCGCGCCTTGGTGGCAGAGCTCCGGAAGGAATTCCATGATGCCCGGCACCATTGCTCCGCTTTTGTCCTCGGTCCGGATCGCATCATCCAGCGTTCCAACGACGACGGCGAGCCCTCCGGAACAGCCGGCATCCCCATGCTCGAGGCGCTCATCAAACGGGAAACGCTGCCCGGGGTGACCGACCTCAGCGACGTCAGTGCCGTCGTCGTGCGCTATTTCGGCGGGATCCTCCTGGGCGCCGGTGGGCTGGTCCGGGCCTATTCCGAGTCAGTCTCGGCTGCGCTTGACTCCGCTCCCCTGGTTCAGCGGCGACGCCTGCGGATTTGCGCCATCCCTGTGGCCCACCACGCTGCCGGGAGGCTGGAGAACGATCTGCGCTCTACAGGCTACGTCATGGCTGAAACAAGCTACGAGCCCACGGAGACCGTGCTGCGCCTGGCCTTGCCTGACGATGCAACATCAATCGCCGACGCCGGCGAACGGCTGGCAGCCATGACCGGCGGCGCGTCGGGACTCCAATTGCAGGGAACGGAATGGGTCGACGTCCCGGGTTGAACCCACATCCACGGGACATGCCCTCCCCTGGGTCTCACCACTGGACATAACAGCTATATGCCCAGTCCTCGCTGCCAAGGATGCGCATGTCCCACGGAGACCTGGCAAGAAAACCGGACATGTCCCCTCGGAACGCGGGCCACGGGACATGCCCTCCCCTGGCTGTCACCGATGGACATAACAGCTATATGCCCAGTCCTCGCTGCCAAGGATGCGCATGTCCCACGGAGACCTGGCAAGAAAACCGGACATGTCCCCTCGGAACGCGGG
>NZ_JACHEE010000001.1:453707-583990 GCF_014207375.1 Arthrobacter sp. AZCC_0090
CGCGGGCCACGGGACATGCCCTCCCCTGGCTGTCACCGATGGACATAACAGCTATATGCCCAGCCCTCGCTGCCAAGGATGCGCATGTCCCACGGAGACCTGGCAAGAAAACCGGACATGTCCCCTCGGAACGTGGGCGACGGGGACTCTGGAGTTAAAGAAAAAGCGGCTCCTGCGATTCGTAAATGAATCGCAGGAGCCGCTTTCATTCCAGCCCGGAAACCCGGGCCAGTGGCAATTAGTTGCCGGTCAGCTTCTCGCGCAGAGCGGCGAGGGCCTCGTCGGATGCCAGGGTGCCCGCGTTGGACTCAGTAGCAGCCGGCTCGGAAGAGTAGCTGGTGGTGCCGGAGTCGCTCTCGCCGGAAGCGGCAGCAGCGGCGTCGTCAGCAGCGTGCTGGGAAACCTGCTTCTTGTGAGCTTCCCAACGTGCCTGGGCGTCAGCGTACTGCTGCTCCCAAGCGGCGCGCTGCGTCTCGTAGCCCTCGAGCCATTCGTTCGACTCGGGGTCGAAGCCCTCGGGGTACTTGTAGTTGCCCTCTTCGTCGTACTCAGCGGCCATACCGTACAGAGCCGGGTCGAACTCGGTGCTGTCAGCGTCAACGCCCTCGTTAGCCTGCTTGAGGGAGAGGGAGATGCGGCGACGCTCAAGGTCGATGTCGATGACCTTGACGAAGAGCTCGTCGCCAACGGAGACGACCTGCTCAGCAAGCTCAACGTGGCGGACAGCCAGCTCGGAGATGTGAACCAGACCCTCGATGCCGTCCTCGACGCGAACGAACGCACCGAACGGAACCAGCTTGGTGACCTTACCCGGAACAACCTGGCCGAGGGCGTGGGTGCGGGCGAAGGTCTGCCACGGGTCTTCCTGCGTGGCCTTGAGGGACAGGGACACGCGCTCGCGGTCCAGATCCACTTCGAGAACCTCGACGGTGACTTCCTGGCCAACCTCGACAACCTCGGACGGGTGGTCGATGTGCTTCCAGGACAGCTCGGAAACGTGAACCAGACCATCTACGCCGCCCAGGTCCACGAATGCACCGAAGTTGACGATGGAGGAAACGACGCCGGGACGAACCTGGCCCTTTTCCAGCTTGTTAAGGAATGTGGAGCGGACCTCGGACTGGGTCTGCTCGAGCCATGCACGGCGGGAAAGAACAACGTTGTTGCGGTTCTTGTCCAGCTCGATGATCTTGGCTTCGATCTGCTGACCGATGTACGGAGCGAGGTCGCGGACGCGGCGCATCTCGACGAGGGATGCGGGCAGGAAGCCGCGCAGACCGATGTCGAGGATAAGGCCACCCTTGACAACCTCGATGACGGTACCGGTGACAACACCGTCTTCTTCCTTGACCTTCTCGATGTCGCCCCAGGCACGCTCGTACTGAGCACGCTTCTTGGAGAGGATCAGACGGCCTTCTTTGTCTTCCTTGGTGAGCACCAGGGCTTCGACCTGATCGCCAACGGAGACGACGTCCCCGGGGTCAACGTCGTGCTTGATGGAAAGCTCGCGGGAAGGGATGACACCTTCGGTCTTGTAACCGATGTCGAGCAGAACTTCGTCGCGGTCGACCTTGACGACGATACCTTCGACGAGGTCTCCGTCGTTGAAGTATTTGATGGTGGCGTCGACAGCTGCGAGGAAGTCCTCAGCGGTACCGATGTCGTTGATCGCGACTACGGGGGTACCTGGCTTCTCGGTGGAGGTGATGGTCATGTAGTAGGGGCTCCGTTGTGGATAGAGTATCGGTCAGGCAAACCGCCCGCTTTCCGTTCCCGGTCCGCAGGACACGGCAAAACGCCGGGTCATCCTGAATTGTGGATTGTAAATTTACGCGCACGTAGTACGCGCCCGTTTATTCTAGTCGTTCGCCTCAAGGAGGGTCAAAGCGGCAGCGTGTCACCGAGCCGCGCGAACGTCACGCCTCGGTCCACTAAGCGTGGCAAAGCACGTTCATAGCCCTCCGCGGTGCCGCCGGCAGGTTGATTGAAGTGTGAGATCACGATCTGTCCTGCTCCGATCTTGCCCACCTCCGAAGCGACGACCGGCGCGGGGAAGGTCGCACCGCCGTCGCCGTTCACAGTGAAGTTCACCGGCACTAGTCCGACGGCGTGAGTGATCGCCGCGGCGACGTCGTCATAGTAGGCCGTCCCTGCCCGGAAGAAGCGGGGGGCTTTACCAAAAAGCTGCTCCATGACGTCCTGGTTGCCCATGATTTCGTCGTACACCTCACCCACGTTGGACGTGCCCGCGATGCCGTAGGCGGAACGCCCGCTGACGGACAGTGGTTGGTGCCGGAAGCCGTGGTTGGCCAACTCGAACAAAGGGTCGGCCGCGAGTTCGGCGGCCAGTCCGGGGTTGGCTTTGATCCAGCGTCCGTTCACGAACAACGTGGCAGGAACGTTGAGCCTCCGCAGCGTCTTAAGCAGGCGGTGATCGCATTCTGTTCCCCGGGGGCCTCCGCAAGCATCAAAAGTCAAGACCGCATGAGTGGAGGCCGTCTTCGTGACCACACCAGCGACTCCGAGCCCCCATTCAACGGGCTTGCGTCCGGAGAATTCAGCTACGATCTGCGACTTCGACGGCGGAACCGGCCGCGTTTCGGGCACGACCGGATGGTGGCCGGCGGGCTCCACGACCGGTGTTGAAGCCTGGTCCGGACGGGCAGCTGGTGTGGCATCGGGTTGTTGGGCGCAGGCAGCCAGCCCGGCCGCCGTTAGACCGGCTGCAGCCAGCAACAATGACCGCCGGCCGGGCAAGGCCGATGGGCCGGCGGGATTACCACCAGCTGGGAATTCCCCCATGGAATCCTTCTTCTGTTGTCGATCAGGCGGGTGACGTTTTTTGCCTAGAAATGCGTCAGGCAGTGGGCTGGACGTTCGACGGCGAACATCTGCTGGCCAGCCAATGTTGCGCCTGGCGTGTGCTCGCGGATCCGGCCTGCCGAAGCCAAGGTTACAGGACTGACGGCACCCAAATAGACAGACCCCAGATCCGTGACGTCCATGCTCACGTCCGGGCTCAGGCCTTGGCTCCCACCGCGGGCGTCGCTGACGGTGACGACGCCGCCGTCGGACGCCAATTCCCAAATGCCTTCCGCAAAACCGAGCGTATCGCGGATTTCCAGCACCAAACGGCCATCGGCGCCGTAGCGGCGGGCTGACAAGGCTGCGGAGACATCGAGGACGCGCAACCACAACATGTCCCGGTAGTCGGATGACGTGACGCAGCGCCCGTCCACGAGCGCCCATGCCAGGGGGTCTTCCACCGGCGCGTCAGCCCAGGAGACCTGCTCTACGAGATCAATGCTTCCCAGGAATTGCCACAGTTCCAGGTACCCGGAGTCCGTCGCGGCCACAAGGTCCACGATTTCCACGGTGTATGGCTTCGTGTCCCAGCCGGTGAACTTGTAGGACACGTAGCCGTCAATGGTGCCGTCCGGTGCGTAATGGAGCGCCCATTTGATGGCCTTGTCCTCGCTGCCGTCACGTTTCATGGCCCCGGACACGTGATGGCGGTAGGCGTCCTGCCGCACGATGGACCCCGGCGTACGGCGGTGAACGCGTTCGAAAACCTCAGGCGCCAGTTCAAGGAGGACCCTGGGGTCCGCGATTTCCACCCGGCCCACGGGTTCGTGACGGACGCGGAACTTTGGACCGGTGTCCACCTTGATGCTCCGCTCAAAGGTTGCGACACCAAACCCAAAGCGACCGTAAATGGATGCCTCGGAAGCCGTCAGGGCTGCCATGGCGAATCCATCATCCTTGGCCGCGGCCAGATCTGCGGTCATCATCCCCCGCAAGAGGCCGTGGCGCCGATGCGTTCCGCGGACGGTGACAGCGGTGATCTGGCGCGTCCGCAGTTCTTGCCCAAAGCCAATATTCAGCTTGTTTTCCAGCGTTCCGAATGTTGCCACCGGAAAGCCCGGGTTGAGCGCGTGCAACGGTGGCGCGTCGTTGACGTAAACGCCGGTCAGCTCCCGGTTGTCCGCTTGGTACATCGCAAGAATCTTGTCGATGAGCTCATCGCTTCGTTGCTCGTCGTGGAATCCGAAGCCAACGGCTTGGAGCCAATCACGTGCTTGTCCGTAGTCCGGGTTCTCCTTGTCGACGGAACGAAAGCGCTTGACATTGTATTTTTCGTTTGTTTCCTTGGGATCAGCCACGTCCCGAGCCTAGCCAGACAGCATGGGGGCACGCCACCATATCGGCGGCGCGCCCCGTGCAAGCCTGCACCCAGGCCGGCGAGCCTGCTGCTAGTGTCCGGCGTCGTACCAACTGGAGCCGACGCCGAGCTGCACGTCCAGCGGCACCGAGAGCTGGGCTGCCGTCCCCATTTGTTCGGTCACGAGCTTTTCGACCGCTTCGCGTTCGCCGTGTGCTACCTCGAGCACGAGTTCGTCATGGACCTGCAGCAGCATCCGGGACTTCAGCCCGTGGCTGGTCAACTCGGCGGAAACGCCGAGCATGGCCCGCTTCATGAGGTCCGCGGCCGAACCCTGGATTGGGGAGTTCAGTGCAATGCGTTCGGCGATCTCCCGGTGCTGGCGGTCCGTGCTGGTCAGGTCCGGAAGATAGCGGCGGCGCCCTTCGATCGTGGCCGTGTAGCCATCGATCCTGGCCTGTTCCACTACGCCACGCAGGTAGTCGCGCACGGCGCCGAAGCGGTCGAAGTAGTCCTTCATGAGGGTCCGGGCTTCGTCCACCGAGATTTCCAGTTGCTTGGACAGGCCGAACGAGGTCAACCCATAGGCCAAGCCGTAGGACATGGCCTTGACCTTGGAGCGCATGGCACTGGTGACGTTTTCGGGTGCGACGTTGAAGATGTGCGAGCCCACGTAGCGGTGCAGGTCCTCACCGTCCTTGTAGGCCTGGATGAGTCCCTCATCGCCCGAGAGGTGCGCCATGATGCGCATTTCGATCTGTGAATAGTCGGCCGACAACAGGCACTCGTAGCCTTCGCTGACGACGAAGATTCCGCGGACGCGCCTGCCTTCCTCACTGCGCACCGGGATGTTCTGGAGATTGGGGTTGTTCGAGGAGATGCGTCCCGTGGCCGCGACGTTTTGCGCGTATGTCGTGTGGATGCGACCGTCCTCCGCCACCGATTTCTTGAGCGTCTCCAGCATCTGGGCCAGTTTGGAGGATTCCCGGTGGGCCATGAGTTGCACAAGGAACTCGTGGCCGGTCTTCTCCAGGAGGGCCTTCAACGAGGCGGCATCGGTGGTGTACCCGGACTTGATCTTCTTGGTTTTAGGCAAGCCAAGTTCTTCGAAGAGTACGGTCTGAAGCTGCTTCGGCGAGCCAAGATTGACTTCGTGGCCGATCGCGGCAAACGCCTGATCCTGGGCATTGTCGATCACCTTGGCGAGGTCCGCGAGCTGTTCATTCAGGCGGTCCATCGAGATCGATATGCCCGAGAGTTCCATCTGTGCCAGAACCCGGGCGACCGGCAGTTCGAGCGTGGTCAGGAGTGCTTCAGCTTTGCGCTCGGCGAGCTCGCTTTCGAAGTGCTTGCTCAGCGCGTGTACGACGGCGGCCTGCTGGACGAGCGCGGTAGCCGCGGCACCGTCCGGTCCGTCACCCAGTTCGAGTTCCAGCTGGCCGCTTTGTGTTGCGGCCGTGGTGACGGTAATCCTCAAATGGTGCTGGGCGAGCTCGGCGAGTTCGTAGCTGCGACGGTCCGGCTGAATCAGGTAACCGGAAATGGAGGTGTCATCCACCACGCCTTCCAGGCCCAGTCCGCGGTTATGCAAGGCCTTCAGCGCGTCCTTGAACTCGTGCATGACCTTGGCTTCTTCGGGGTCGCGAAGCCACGTGGCCAGAACTGTCTCGGCCGCGGCATCCAGCGACGAAAGCTCGATGTAAGCGGCGTCGTTGGGGCGCACGATCGCGAGGGCATCAGCGTCGTCGCCAATCCGGCCCGGGACCAGTTGCACCGCGACGGCGGCGCGGCTCCCCGCACCGGCGGCGAAGAACTCCTCCAGCGCGGCGGCGTCTTCGAGGACTTTGTAGTGAGGGGGGTCGATGGTCTCCGGGGCTGCCCCGACCGTGTCGTCGCCATAGAGTGCGAACAGCCGGGGGCGGAGGGTCCTGAACTCGAGGGTGTCGAAGAGTGTCTCGATCTCCTGGCGATTTGGACGCGGTTCCTCAAGTTCCGCGAGCGTCACAGGGAGCTCAAGGTCGCTTAGGAGCTGGTTGAGGCGGCGATTGCGCTTGACGGCGTCGATGTTTTCCCGGAGGGCTCCACCGACTTTGCCGCCGATGGAATCCAGGTTCTCCAGGATCCCTTCCAGGCCGCCGTAGAGGTTGATCCACTTGGCTGCGGTCTTGGGGCCGACACCGGGAACGCCCGCGAGGTTGTCGGCGGACTCCCCTACCAGCGCGGCGAGATCGGAGTAGCGGGACGGGGGAACGAAATACTTTTCTTCGATGGCTGCCGCGTCCATGCGAGGAATATTGGAAACACCCTGTTTCGGGTACAGGACGAACACGTTGTCCGTGATGAGCTGGAAAGCGTCACGGTCCCCTGAGACCAGGAGGACTTCGTAGCCTGCGGCCTCGCCCCGTGCCGCGAGTGTGGCGAGGATGTCGTCAGCCTCGTAGCCGGGCATCTTGATGGTCTTGATGCCCCACGCTTCCATGACTTGATCGATGAGATCGATCTGCCCGCGGAATTCCGACGGCGTCTCATTGCGGCCAGCCTTGTATTCGCTGTACTCCGCCTTGCGGAAGGTCGTGTCGTCCGAGACATCGAAGGCCACCGCGACGTGGGTGGGCTTCTGATCCTTGATGAGGTTGATCAACATCGAGGTGAAGCCATGCACGGCGTTGGTGTGCTGGCCCGAGGAGGTGGCGAAGTTCTCTGCTGGAAGAGCATAGAACGCCCGGAATGCCATCGAGTGACCATCGAGGACCAGGAGCCTCGGCTTGCCACCTGCCACCGTGCCGGTAGTGGTTGCTGCAGGATTTGGCGCCGTTGCGGTGACTGTAGCCGTAGTCGCTGGGGTGTCGGTGGGAACTGGGTCCGGTTTGGTTGTTTCGCTCACAGGTGCCAGCCTAGTTGCCATGATGGACAATTTCACGCCGGGCCCGTTCACCGACGAACTCAATGCAGCCGGCGTTCCACAGGAGTTGCACGGTTGGCTCTCCCGCTACGGCGTGGGATCGCTCGTGACGAAGATGGGCATCAAATTTCTTGAAATGAGCCCTGAACGTACCGTCGCCACCATGCCGGTGGAAGGGAACACGCAAGTGGCGGGGATCCTCCATGGCGGAGCCCATGTGGTTCTCGCCGAGACCTTGGGCTCCTTCTCGGCAGCCCTGCACGCGGGAGCCGGACGCCATGTGGTGGGGATAGAGGTAGGTGCCACCCACCATCGATCCGTAGCAAACGGTCTGGTCACTGGCACGTGCACGGCCATCCACCTTGGCGGCACGCTCGCCACTCACGAAATTGTCATGACCGATGAACACGGACGACGGCTGTCAACGGCCCGGATCACCAACATGATCCGGGAGAACAGGCACCACTGACTCAACGCCGGCCGGGGTCAGCACGCCCGTTAGCAGCCCCGGGTCACCGCGCACGTGCTGGGAACCGGTAGCGCAGCTCCACCGCCGCTCCACCCAGGGTGCGGGACGAGACCAGCTCAAGCGGCGCCGTCGTGCTCTCCACGGGAAGCAACCGCTTACCGGAGCCCAAAGCGACCGGGATAAGCGTGACAATCATCTCGTCCAGCAATCCCTCCTTGGCGAATTGGGCAACCAGGTTTCCGCCGCCGACCAGCCACACGTTCTTGTCGCCGGCGTCGGCAAGCAGGTCCGGTGCGAACTCCCGGACTTCCCCACGCGCGAACGTGACGTCCGCACCCGGTGGCGCGGCGTATTCGCGGTGGGTGAAGATCCAGCATGGAACACCCGGATAGGGCCATTTGCCCGGTTCGTGTTCCATGAGCCAGCGATAGGTCTGGCCGCCCATCACAATGCAGCCGATGCCGGCCATGAAGTCTTCGTAGCTCTCGGTGACGCCCTCGGCCTCTTCGAACTGGAGCAGCCAGCCGAGATCGTCTTCGTTGGTGGCGATATATCCGTCAAGCGAGGACGCCACGTAATACTGGAAATCCGACATGGCCTTACCCTACTCATTCGGCCGATGGGTTCCCATACTCCACGCGCACGCTCGAATCATCGCGCAACACCACCACGCGGCCTTCCTTCAGCGTCCAGCCGTCGTTGAGCAGGAAGATCCGTCCGCCGCTCACCACAAGCAGCCGGAGCCCCGTGTACCGGTACAACGGCTCGGCCGCCGTCCCGGCGGTTTCTTCGTGGACATTGGGGGCGGTAACCGCCAGCCGTTCCTTGCTGTAAACGACGGCGGTGGGCAAGAGTTGGGAGCGTTCCTGATATTCGACGGCGGCGCCGCGCCCTAGTGCCTGGGCATAGTCCGACGTGCCCCAGAACAACAGGAGCGTGACAAGCACAAAGATGAAAGAACGTTCCAGTGCGCGGGGTGTCACGGTGAGGCTGCGCCCCGAGCCCGCAGCAGCCCGGCGGCGCAGGCTCATGCCCCAGGCTCCCAGCAACAGCCCGCCTGCGATCATGTACGGCACATAGAGGAGGATCCGCTCCGGCTGCGAAATCGTCAGGACCCACATGACGGCGGCGAAAAGGAAGCCGAGCACCAGCAGTGCCGTCGCTGTCCTTCGAATGGCGGGCCGGAGGCGCTGGTCTGCCAACAGTTTGTCCACGCCGCGGTCCGCCATGAGCCATAGGAGTCCGACAAGGGCCAACCAGGCAAGAGGGCGGAACAGGGACTGGATGCTGCGCAAGATGAAGTCCTGGACGGTGTAGCCAAAGAGGCTCACGTCCAGCCCCATGGATTTTGCCTGCGCATCCGTGCGCGCCCAACCGAAATAGACCAGCAACGCCGTGGCTACGGTCAGCGGCGGGCCGATCACCGAGAGCACGTCCAGCGTGCGCTGCCAGCGGGACTCGACCAGAACCATTTCCTGGTTGTTGGCTTCCTTCTTGGCGGATTCTTCGCTCACGGCAAAGCCGCGCCGCTTCGCGATGGTTGAGGCGGTCCGCCTGTCGACGACGGCCCCGCGGTAGGGCTGCCCGACGATCCACCTGAGTCGTCGTAGAAGAACTGGGCTGCGCCGACCACGTCCAGAGTGTCAGAGATGGTGACTGTGAAGGAATTGTTGGCTGTGGCCGCCGGCGTCTTGAAATAGACCGGCGAATAGTCGCCGGCGCTTCGGGTCTCGACTCCGGAATCGATGCCGTCGATCTTCAACGAGCTCACCCGGACGTAGTAACCATCCAGGCGCACCCAGGTCCCACCCGTGCGAGGTCCGCCCGGACGTTGCAGGCCGGGAACAGGATTGAGGTTTTCGTCCACCACCGTGAGGCCGCTCAGATGGCGGGGGCACGATTCCCCGGCTCCTGGCTGAAGGGGAACTGCCGAGGTGGGGTTGCTCGCGTGGTAGTCCACCACGCCCCGCATTACAACGACGATGGCCAACTCGAGGCATCGGTTTGCGGGAACTTCCGGCACTGCCGCAGTGGCCGTTGCCGCGGCTTGCCACGACTGGCCCGTGTTGACGCGCAGCGCATCACAGACGGCGGCAGCAGCCCGCCACACGTCCTTGAAGGTGGTGCCGTCGACGCCGTCGCGCAGCCTGTCGCAGTCTTTCCCCTGGGCGTAGAGATACATCCGCCCTTCCTGGGGATCATTTGGACCGATCGGCCCGATCGGAACCCACCGCACCACAGGAGCCGCCGCTGGCGGCGGAACGTCCGGACCCGCAGGACCTCCCGGCACAAGGGTGGGTTCGACGACGGCAGTCGACGCAGAGGAGGCGGACACGGGGGCGCCGGATCCCCCGGAAGCGGCGGAGCCTTGCGCGGGGGCCGAATCTTGTGAAGGACCGGCGCAACCGCCCATGGCAAAAATAGCAGGAAGGAGCAGTAGTCCGAGGATTCGGTTCCGGGTCCCGTAGTTCATTTCAGCCCCCACCCGCCGAAGGCGGCGTATCGGCCCCTGCCAAGGGACCAATCAGCTTACGCAGCTACACAGCCGATTATTCTCCCGAATGGAGTTGACTGCCAGAGCCGGCGGGTGATGCTATTTGCTGAAGTACGGGACGATCAGATAGATCCCGAAAAGCACGGCGATGCCGCATGCCGCGAAACACAGATAGGCAAGGGACCAGACCATTGCCGGTGACTTCCGCCGGGCGTCGCCCGCGATAGCCGTGAGGCGAACGCCGAGCGAATACAGCACTACCAAGAGTACGGCCGCCACGAGGGTTGCCCCGGCCACCTGCACAAGATCCAACCACTTCATGCCCGGATGTCCTTACTCATGCTCTTGCTCGGACTTTGTTTTCTGGCGTTCTTCTTGCGGAAGCGGACAGCGGTGCCGGCTTCCTCGACTTCGACGGCGTTGTGGTGGCCCACGTGCGACTTCCTCGAGTAAATGAACATGTAGACGACGACGGCGGTGCCCACGACTGCCGCGATGACCACGCCGACAGTGCCGGTGCCAATGAGGAACGCAGTCAGGGCGCCAACGATGGCAGCGGCCGGGAGGGTGAAGAGCCATCCGGTGGCGATGCGCCCCACCGTGCCCCAACGCACAGTGGTGCCCTTACGTCCCAGTCCCGAGCCAATGACCGAGCCCGAGGCAACCTGGGTGGTGGACAGCGCGAAGCCGAGGTGGGAGGAAGCGAGGATGGCCGAGGCTGTGCTGGCCTCGGCGGAGAAGCCCTGGGCAGGCTTGACCTCGGTCAGCCCGGAGCCCATGGTCCGGATGATGCGCCAGCCACCGGCGTAGGTTCCGATGGCGATGGCAAGTGCGCAGGCCCCGATGACCCAGAGCTGCGGGCCGCTGCCCGCCGGCTGGGTTCCAGCGGCGATCAGGACGAGGGTGATGATGCCCATGGTCTTCTGCGCGTCGTTGGTGCCGTGGGCCAACGCGACGAGGCTGGAGGTGAAGATCTGGCCCGTACGGAATCCGCCGCGCTTCTGGGTCAGCTTGTCACCGGTTTCGGGGTCATGACGGGATGTCAGGGCGTAGGCGAGCCTGGTGCAAAGATAGGCCACGGCGCCGGCGAGCAGTGGCGAGAAGATGGCCGGAAGAATGACCTTCTGGAGCACCGTATCGAAGTTGACTGCGTGGAATCCAATGCCGACGATCGCCGCACCGATGAGCCCGCCAAAAAGCGCGTGCGAAGAACTGGACGGCAGCCCCTTGAGCCAAGTGAACATGTTCCACAGAACGGCCCCCATGAGCCCGGCGAAGATGATCTCCGGCGTGATGTGGATCCCGTCCGTGCCTTCGCGGATAAGGCCTCCGGAAATGGTCTTCGCCACTTCGGTCGACAGGAACGCGCCCACGAGGTTGAGGACCGCGGCCAGGGCAACAGCCGTCTTGGGCTTGATAGCGCCGGTAGCAATCGGGGTGGCCATTGCGTTCGCTGTGTCGTGGAACCCGTTAGTGAAGTCAAAAAATAAGGCCAGCGCTATGACAAGCGCGACCATGAAGGTGATTTCCACCTAGTGCCCAATCTGCAGAGTCGACGATGCGCAGTTCCACTTCCCCGGGGCCTGCCTTGCACAGCACAGTTCAACAACCGTTCATCTGACTGTACTGGCGGAATTAACTATGGCGGGCGTGAAACCTTAAGAATCCTACGTGCCATTGCCAGCATGGCCAAACATCGATTCAGCCGAGGAATTGCCGGACGGCCGCGATATCGCTCCGGGACAAGCCACGCCGCGGGTCCGGTGAGATCCAAAGCACCCGGTCACCAAGGAATTCCGCCCAAGAGCGGGCTGCAGCCTCTTGGGCCAACTGATCATCCATCCACACGAAGCGTTCGGCTCCGGACTCTTGGACGTCCTTTTGCAAAACGTCCAACTTCCACCAATCCGCAGTCTCGTCCCAACCGTCGCTGGTCAAGACGGGCCAATGTTCACCGTGGAGACCGATTGCCGGACACAGGAACTCCGGGGCGAGCTGCTGCCACGTGGTCAGCCAGACAAACCTCGCTGCAGGATGTGCGGCCAGCTCATTGAGCTCGTCAACCAACTCGGCGGCGTAAACGACGTCCAGTATTCCGGCGTCGGCGATTTTCCATTCAGTACCCCAATCGGTGAAGCCCAGGGGACCAAAGGGGTTCACGACGCCGTCGACGTCAAGATACAGGGTAACAATGCCCACAGAGCCCCCTCCCGGACTTGGCGATAAGCCCAGCGTAGGGCAAAGGAGCGGCGGCGCGGCGGTCTGAATCAAGGAACGCTCAAGACGATTCACTATCTTGACGTCCGTCACAAAACTGATACGCTCAAGGCATGGAAAACCGCACCGGCCACTCCGCCGGCCACTCCGCCCAAAGCATCAGGCACCTCGAAGATTCGGTCCGTACCGACTTCAGCCAAGCCATGTCCTACGGCGGGTACCTGGACCTTGACCGCCTGCTGACAGCCCAGCACCCATTGAGCACCCCAGAACACCATGACGAAATGTTGTTCATCATCCAGCACCAAACCAGCGAACTATGGCTCAAGCTCATCCTCCATGAACTCCTTGAGGCACGCCGGCTCCTTGATGTGGACAACCTTGCCAAGGCCCTCAAATGCATCGCACGGGTCAAAGCGATCCAGCGGACCATGACTGAGCAGTGGTCGGTCCTGGGCACACTCACTCCTCGTGAGTACTCCGAATTCCGGCGCTTCCTGGGCAGTTCCTCTGGCTTCCAGTCCCACCAGTACCGCGGCGTCGAGTTCCTCCTGGGCAACAAGAACCGCGACATGCTCCGCGTCTTTGAGAGCGATCCGGCCGCGCACAGCCAGCTCAACGCCCTCGTGGAGGAGCCGACGCTCTACGATGCCTTCCTCGCAGTACTGGCGCGGGCGGGCTACGCAGTTCCCGCCGACATCCTGGAACGTGACACAAGCGAACCGTGGACGTTCCACAAGGACCTTGTCCCCGTCTTCCAGGAGATCTACGAATCGGAAGCCACCCCGTGGGGTTTCTATGAGGCATGCGAAGACCTCGTGGACATCGAAGACAATTTCCATGCCTGGCGTTTCCGCCACTTGCGCACGGTGCAACGGACCATCGGATTCAAGGTGGGTACGGGCGGCTCATCGGGCGTCGACTTCCTCAAGCGGGCACTTGACCTGACATTCTTCCCAGAGCTTTACGCCGTCCGCACCGAGATCGGCAACTGAACAGCAATTCAAGGCAAACCGGCACTTCCAGCAACCCCATCAGTTTTCTTCAGGAGAGACATGAATAGCGTGCAGCAAACGCAACGGCCGACGTCGGCCGAACTCGACGCCGTAGATCCCCTCGCCGAGCAGCGCGAGGCTTTCTACACCCCCGACGCCGGTCAGCTCGCCGCCTATCTCGACGGCAACTCGCTCGGCCGCCCGCTCAAGGCCACTTCGGCGAAGCTGGCTTCATTCGTCCAGGACGCGTGGGGCAGCCGCCTCATCCGAGGCTGGGACGAACAGTGGATGGACGAGCCCACGAGGGTCGGCGACCGGATCGGCGCCGTCACGCTGGGTGCAGCCGCCGGCCAGGTCACGGTCGGAGATTCCACCTCCGTCATGCTTTACAAGCTCATCCGGGCCGCGGTGGATGCACAGCCGGGCCGCGATGAGATCGTGGTTGACCGCGACAACTTCCCCACCGACCGTTTCATCATCGAGGGCATCGCGGCGGAAAAGGGCGCCACCATCAAGTGGGTCGCCTCCAACCCGGCAAGCGGCGTCCGGACCACGGACCTTGAGGGACTGCTCAGCGAGCGGACCGCCGTGGTCGTCCTCAGCCATGTAGCGTACCGTTCCGGCTTCCTTGCAGACGCCGAGGCGATCACCACGTTGGTGAAGGACGCCGGCGCCCTCATGCTCTGGGATCTGTGCCACTCAGTAGGCTCAGTACCCCTCGAACTGGATGCTTGGGGCGTTGACCTCGCAGTCGGTTGCACGTACAAGTACCTCAATGGCGGGCCGGGTTCCCCCGCGTTCGCGTATGTCAACGCTGCGCAGCAGGACCGCTTGCAGCAGCCCATTTGGGGTTGGATGGGCGCCGACAACCCTTTCGGCATGACAGAAAGCTACAAGCCAGCCGAGGGGATCCGCCGCTTCATCACCGGCACACCGCCGGTTCTCGCCATGCAGCCGCTCAAGGACATGGTGGAGCTCATTGCGTCCGTCGGGATGGACGCCGTGCGGGAGAAGTCCATCAAGCTCACCGAATACGCAGTTGCTTTGGCCGAGGACATGCTGGTCCCCCTCGGCGCTGAGATCGTCAGCCCGCGCAACACCGCAGAGCGTGGCTCGCACATCACCGTGGACCATCCCCTCTTCGGCGAGGTCACCCAGAAACTCTGGGAGCGGGGAGTCATCCCGGACTTCCGTCCGCCGCACGGACTGCGCATCGGCCTCTCGCCGCTGAGCACCAGCTATGCCGAAGTTGAGCTGGGTATGATCGCCATCCGGGACGCCCTCGCCGAGCTCTTGTGAGTGCTGTCCTTGACGACATGGACTCCCGGCCAGGGAGCACCACGTCGCTGCTACGCACGGTGATCGGCCTGTACTTGCGCGATGCCGGTGGATGGATGTCCACCAGGCACATCATCGCCCTCATGGAGGCCCTCGGAGTCACCGCAGCTGTGACCCGAACGGCCTTGTCTCGGTTGAAAAAGAAGGACATCGTGCTCCCCCGGCCGTGTCAGGGTGTTCCCGGCTTCGCCATCACCGACGGCGCCGCGGCCATGCTTGCCCGCGGCGACCGCCGGATCTACCACCCCCGGCTCATGTCGTCCGGGGACCGTTGGTGCCTTGTGTCCTTTTCCATACCGGAAACCGAGCGGGAAAAGCGGCACCAATTGCGGCGCAGGCTCCACTGGATTGGCTGCGGCACGGTGGCAGCGGGGCTGTGGATCTGCCCGGATTCCCTGCGCGAGGAAGTGGAGGAGATCTTGGAGGACCTTGAGGTGCGGGGCATGGCCACGGTGTTCGTCACGGACGCTCCCTTGGTTGGCGGCAGCCTCCGCGATGCCGCCTCCGCATGGTGGGATCTGGACGCAGTGGCGGAACTGCATCGAGACTTCATCCGGCACCATGGTTCCGCGGCCGACGGCGGTAGTTCGGTCACGAGCCCGGCTGCGGGTTCCGATGGGACTCGCCCGACGATGGGGGCTTCTCCGGAAGCCTCGGCCGAAACCTTCGCCAGTTATGTCCGCTGCATCGACCGCTGGCGGATCATCCCGTATCTGGACCCAGGCCTGCCGGCCGAATTCCTGCCTGAGGATTGGCCCGGATTGGAAGGGATCGCTGTGTTTCAGCACATAGGAACCGCCTATTCCAAGCCGAGCGCGGAATTCGTCCAGGCGACGTTGGAAGCGTAGCCGGGACGGCCTGAGCGCTGGAACCCCGTGATCACCCCGGGCACCAGGAGTAGTCTGGAAACATGAACTTCCCCGATGGCGGATGGTTCGCGAGGTTGCCATGACTCGCACCTGGTTGCGTTGGTTGCCGGCCGCGATGGTTCCGGTAGCCCTTGCTGCGGCAGCTCTGGCTGGTTCTTACCAGGCGGGAGCTGCGACGAGCCTGCCGCACAAGACGGCCGCGGAAGTCATCGCCATGATCGGGCGCTCCGAAGTCCGAGCCTTGTCCGGTACGCTTCAACAAAATTCCGAGCTGGGACTCCCCCAGCTCCCCACCACCGGACCTGCCGCAACTCAGGGCCCGGCTTCCGTGATCGAACTCTTGAGCGGTTCGCACACGGCCAGGGTCTACCTGGACGGCCCCTCCAAGGCCAGGTTCCAGGTGATGGACATGCTCGCCGAGCGCGAACTCGTCCGCAATGGCAACGATCTCTGGCTCTACAACTCGGCCGACAACAGCGCGGCGCATGTGACGTTGCCTACGCCGCCCAGGACGGGCAGCCTGGCCCCGCGTGCGACACCAACCCCAGGAATGGCCACACCTGACGTCGTCGCGCAACACTTCCTCGCCGCCGTCGAGCCCAGTACGGAAGTGACGGTGGGCGATGGAACCACGGTGGCCGGCCGCACGGCCTACCAGTTGGTGATCAAGCCACGCAGTACCGGAACGCTGGTCGACTCCGTGACGATTGCCGTTGATTCCGCGTCCGGTCTGCCGCTCGGCGTCGATGTGCAGGCACGGGGCCAGGCCGCAGCGGCCTTTTCGCTCGCCTTCACTGACGTGAACCTGTCCGCGCCCGACGCCGGTCTGTTCAGTTTCACTCCACCCCGCGGTGCCGCTGTGGAGCAGAAGGCAGCTCCGCAACTGCATGCCCTGCCGGGTAAGACCGGCCCGACATCCCCCGCGAAAAAGGAAACTGGCCGGCCCACGATCATTGGCACTGGCTGGGACGCAGTGATCGGATTGCCTGCAGGCACGGTGCCCGCTGATGTCCGGACTACTCCGTTGATGGCCCAGCTCACCCAGGCAGTGCCCGGCGGCCGCGCGCTGACTACCAGCCTGGTGACGGTCCTGATGCTCGACGACGGCCGCGTCTTCGCGGGAATGGTGCCACTTGAGCGGCTGCAAGCTGCAGCCGCCACACAGTGACGGAGGTATCCCCGCCAGCCGATCTGGCGATAGAAACACGGGGACTCAGTAAGCGTTTCCGCCACCGGGCCGCCGTCGACGGAATCGATCTGGCAGTTCCCCGCGGCTCAGTTTTCGGCTTCCTCGGCCCCAACGGCTCCGGGAAGACCACCACCATCCGGTTGCTGCTTGGCTTGGCAGCCGCCACGAACGGCCACATCCGGGTTCTAGGCGGCGAAATGCCACGCCAACTGGCAGCCGTTCT
This sequence comes from Arthrobacter sp. AZCC_0090, assembly GCF_014207375.1. Lineage (GTDB taxonomy): Bacteria > Actinomycetota > Actinomycetes > Actinomycetales > Micrococcaceae > Arthrobacter. The sequence goes on from NZ_JACHEE010000001.1 coordinate 470,566, forward strand.
ACCTCACGTCGGCTCCTTGGTGGAGGGGCCGGCTTTCTACCCGTTCCTGTCCGGTGCCGCGAACCTTCGGCGACTGGACAGCGCCGACCTGCATGCCTCCCCGTCGACCCGGGCTGCACGGGTCGACGAAGCCCTTGAGCGGGTGGGGTTGTCCCACGCGGCGGGCAAGAAGGTCCGCGCCTACTCCCTCGGGATGAAGCAGCGCTTGGGCATTGCACATGCCCTCCTGCGTCCGAGGGAACTGCTCGTCTTGGATGAACCCACCAACGGCTTGGATCCACAAGGCACCAGGGAAGTGCGGAGCCTCGTGCGCTCCCTCGCCGCCGGAGGCACCACGGTGTTTGTTTCCAGCCACCTCCTCGCCGAAGTGGAGCAGATGTGCACCCACGTTGGCGTCATGAGCGTGGGCAAGCTCGTCGCTCAAGGAACCCTCCATGAACTCCGGGCCGCAGGGACGGCCACCATCCGGCTCCACACCCCTGATATCGAAGCAGCTGTGCGCGTCTTGTCCCGGCTGGGCTTGCAGTCGGAGCTGTCAGCTGCTTCACACGGCTCGGATGGCCAGAGCCTGGTCAGTACCGGTTCGCCGGGGCACGATGTGGCTCCCGAGGCGATCGTCGCGGCCCTCGTCGCGGACGGCGTCAGGGTCCGGGGCTTTGGGGTGGAGAACGCCAGCCTGGAGGAGCGCTTCGTCTCCCTCACCGGAGAGGGCTTCGACATTGCTGGCTGAACAGGGAACCGGACCCTTGACCGGACCGCCCAGGGTCGGGCCATCAAACTCGTGGTCCCTCATGGCCTCGGAGCTCTCGGTGTTGTTCAGGCGGCTCCGCACCTGGGCCATGTTGCTGGCGCTCGCCGCCATTCCCCTCCTCATTGCAGCGGCTGTCAAACTGAGCTCGCATCCCGTGGCTCCGGGCCGGGGGCCACCCTTCCTGGACCGGATCACCCAGAACGGGCTGTTCGTTGGCGTGACGGCGTTGATCGTCTCCGTACCCTTGTTCCTGCCCCTCACCATCGGGGTGGTGGCAGGCGACACGATTGCCGGAGAAGCGAACCTGGGTACGCTCAGGTACTTGCTCGTCGCGCCCGCTGGGCGCGTCCGCCTCTTGCTGATCAAATACACGGCCGCCGCCGTGTTCTGCTTGGCAGCGACCCTGACGGTGGCCGCTGCCGGTGCGCTGGCCGGCGTCGTACTCTTCCCCGTGGGCCCCGTCACGCTGCTCTCGGGCGACACTATCGGCGTCGGCGAATCCGTGCTGCGATCCTTGCTGATTGCTGCCTACATTGCCGTCTCGCTGCTAGGACTGTCCGCGATCGGGCTGGCAATTTCCACCTTTACGGACGTGCCTGTCGGAGCCATGGCAGCAACCATTGTGCTGTCCGTCGTGTCGCAAGTGGCAGACAACCTCCCGCAACTGGAGTGGCTGCATCCGTGGTTGTTCAGCCATTACTGGTTGGGCTTCGCGGATCTCCTGCGCCAGCCCATCTCATGGGCAAGCTTCGGGGACAATGCCCTGCTGCAAGCGGGCTACATACTTGCGGCGGGGGCCTTGGCCTATGGCAAGTTCACGAGCAAGGATGTCCTGTCCTGAAGTACGGCCTGCCCGTAAGCTCGTGGCATGGCAAGATTCTTCGATGTTCACCCGCAGGACCCCCAACCACGCGCAATTGCCCAGGTGGTGAATATCCTCCAGTCCGGCGGGCTGATCGCCTACCCCACTGATTCCTGCTACGCACTCGGCGCGCAAATTGGAAACAGGGAAGCCCTCGACCGGATACGCTCGATCCGGCAGCTCGACGGCAAACACCATTTCACCTTGGTCTGCAAGGACTTCGCCCAGCTCGGCCAGTTCGTCATGATCGACAACGATGTGTTCCGAAGCATCAAAGCCGTCACGCCAGGGAGCTACACGTTCATCCTGCCTGGTACCAAGGAAGTGCCGCGCCGCCTCCTGCACCCCAAGAAGAAGACGGTGGGCGTGCGCATTCCAGACCATAACTTCGTCCAGGCCTTGCTGGCCGAACTGGGTGAGCCACTCCTCTCCAGCACCTTGTTGCTGCCCGGCGAGGAGGAGCCATTGACCCAAGGTTGGGAAATCAAGGAGCGCTTGGACAATTTGGTGGATGCCGTGATCGACTCCGGGGACACCGGAGCGGAGCCCACAACGGTGGTGGACTTCTCCAGCGGCACAGCGGAAGTCGTCCGGCGCGGCACCGGCGATCCCTCCCGTTTCGAGTGAGCATGTCAGTCTCCGAATCCCGTATCACCATCGACGTCGATGGCGCACCGATCTCCGGCATCTACGGCCGGCCTGACAAACCGTTCGCGACGCTCGCGCTCGCCCACGGCGCCGGAGCGGGCATGGAGCATCCCTTCCTGGGCGGCCTCGCGCGCGCATTGAACGACGACGGCGTCGCCACGTTGCGCTTCAACTTCCCTTACCGCGAAGCCGGTAAGAGATTCCCCGACCGGCCGCCCGCGGCGATCGCGGCATGGCGGGCCGTCATGGAGGTGGCGGCGTCCCGTTCGGAGGGTGAGCCGCTGTGGGCGGCCGGCAAGTCCTTCGGTGGCCGCATGGCATCGATGGCAGTCGCTGAGGGAATGCCCGCGGCTGGACTCGTCTATCTCGGCTACCCCCTACACCCGCCGGGGAAGCCGGAGAAGCTCCGTGACGAGCACCTCTATGGGCTCACCATGCCGATGCTCTTCCTGCAGGGCACCCGGGATACCTTCGCGACGCCCGAGCTGCTGGAAGGCGTGGCGTCCCGGATTGGCCCGACCGCCACCATCGAATGGTGGGACGGCGGCGACCATTCCTTCAATCGCGTGGGAGTCAAAAAGAGCGCGGCGGATGTCGGTGCCTCATTGGCGGCCCCGGTGTCGGCATTCCTTCGCGGGAATGGTTGAACGGGCCGCCTGTTGCCAAGCCTTCGCCGTCTACTAGCCCTTCGGCGCGGCGACGGCAATGCCAGGCGGCAACGGCTCGTGCCGCAGGTACTCGCGCCGGAAACGACCGCTGCCGGCGGTCAAACCGCGCAGCACGATCGCGTAGCGCAGCAATTCCTGTTCCGGGACCTCGGCGCTGATTTCAGTACTTTCTCCGGCCACGGACGTGGTTCCGGTGACTCGTCCACGGCGGGAAGACAAATCGCTCATGACGGCGCCTACGTGTTCGTCTGCAACAAGGACGGTGACGGCCGAAATCGGTTCCAGGAGTTGAATGCTGCTTGCCGCAGCGGCCTCCCGCAATGCCAACGCGCCTGCGGCCTGGAAAGCCGCGTCCGAGGAATCGACACTGTGCGTCTTGCCGCCCACCAGGGTCACCCTGATGTCGACCACCGGGAAGCCTGCGCGCACCCCTTTGTTCATCTGGGCCCGGACGCCTTTCTCGACCGAAACGACATAAGTCCCGGGGATGACTCCGCCGACAATCCTGTCGACGAATTCGAAACCCGCCCCGCGTTCAAGGGGTTCCACTTCAATATCGCAAATCGCGTATTGTCCGTGGCCACCCGATTGCTTGACATAGCGGCCATGGCCGGCAGCCTGGGCGGCGAAGGTCTCCCTGAGCGGGGTGATGACGTCGACCGTTTGCAGCTTCACCCCCTGCTCCCGCAAGCGGTCCAGGACTGCCTCCGCGTGCGCTTCTCCCATGCACCACAAGACCAGCTGATGGGTTTCAGCGTTGCGCTCCACCCTCAGGGTCGGATCACCTGCCGCGACCTTGGCCAGGCTCTTGGACAATGCGTCCTCGTCGCCATGCGAGGCCGCTTCGATTGCCACAGGCATGAGAGGTTCCGGCATGTCCCAGGTCTCCACGAGCAACGGAGCCTCCCGAGCGGAAACGGTGTCTCCCGTCTCGGCGCTCGCTACCTTCGCCAGCGCACAAATGTCCCCGGCCACCGCGAACGGCACCGGCCGGAGGCTGGACCCCAACGGGGAGTAAAGATGGGTGATCCGTTCGTCGCTGTCGTGGTCTGGATGGCCCCGTTCGGCCAGGCCGTGCCCGCCCACGTGCACGGCGGAGTCCTCGCGAAGCGTCCCCGAGAAAAGCCGGACAAGGCACACGCGCCCCAGGAACGAGTCAACGGTGGTCCGTACCACTTCGCCAAGGAGAGGGCCATACGGATCGCACGTCAGAGGTTCCATGGGTGTCCCACCCAAGTCAGTAACCGAAGGCAGGCTCCGTTCAGTCGGCGACGGAAATGCCCGGGTCAGAACCTCCAGCAGCTCTGCCGTGCCGACACCGGTCACTGAGGACGTTGCCAGCACCGGGAAGAACGTTCCACGGACGATTGCGGTCTCCAAGTCCTCCACGAGGGTACTGAGGGGGACCTCCTCGCCGCCGAGGTACCGGTCCATCAACGTCTCGTCCTCGCTCTCGGAGATGATGCCCTCGATAAGCTCACCGCGGGAACCGTCCGAGCCACCTAGTTCCTCTGCCGTCGCGGGACGCACTGCGGGGCGCGGATCCCCTGAGGTGTACTCCGACACTGAGCCCGAAAGAAGCCCGAGCAATCCCGAGACGGTGTCACCTTTGCGGACCGGCAAGTGAAGAGGCAGGACCGAATCACCGAAGGATCTGCGGCATTCGGCGAGGACGGCATCGTAGTTCGCCCGTGGATGATCAAGCCGGCTGATCACCACTGCCCGGGGCATGCCGACCCGCTCGCATTCGCTCCACAGAGCGGTGGTCCCTGCGTCGACGCCGTCAACGGCCGACACGACGAACAACGCGGCATCCGCCGCACGCAGTCCCGCACGCAGCTCGCCCATGAAATCGGCGTAGCCCGGGGTATCGAGGAGGTTCACTTTGACGTCGTCGAACACCAGGGGCGCTGCCGAGAGTCCGATGGATCGTTGCTGGTGGACAGCTGTAGCTTCCGAGTCACTCACGGTGGTGCCTTCGACGATCGAACCCATGCGGGATACGACGCCGGCGGCATAGAGAAGCGACTCGAGCAGCATCGTCTTTCCGGCGCCCGAGCGGCCAATCAAGACAACGTTGCGGATGTTTTCGGGCCGATCGGCTGGAGCCGAAGAAGCGTCTGCGCGCCGAAGATCGGGGTTGGTCCGGTTCGCCGCCTTCGTCGCACTGCCTGAGCCTTTCACCGACATGAGCACCTCCTGGAGTAGAAGCCGAATCCCCCGCGTCCCTTGCTAACCGATTCCACACCCTGGACCGGCGGACGGCAAGAGGAAAGCCAACTCACGGCGCCGAAACCCCGCACGCGCTAGGAGAGCATGCCCCACACCACGCGCACGGAAAAGGCTGCGCTTGCGGCAATGACTACCGCGAACGCCACGAGCCACAGCGAGGACGGCACCCCGGTTGAACGGGCCAGGATGTAGGCGTCGGAGGACGCCAGCCGGTCCCGGCGCCGGGTGTGGACCGATGCAACCTTGAACCAGTCCCGCACCGCGCCGACTTCCAAGGCTATGCCGAGTCCCAACACCACGTGGCTGACCGTCGAGGCATTGGCGAACATGACAAGCAGTTGGGCAATCGCGGCGCTAAGGAGCGCAACGAAGATTCCGGTGAAGTTCCGCAGGAAGATCAGCGCGGCCAGCAGCACCAACGCCCCAATGGACATGGCCGCTCCTGACCGCCCAGCCGACACAGACCAGATGAGCGCCACACCCACCACAGCGGGACTCGGATATCCCCAAAACCCGGACCAGGTCGCTCCAAACTTGCCGCGCCCGCTGCTGAGGAGTTGTCCGGAATGGTCGAGCCCAAGCTTGAGGCCGTGAACAATGCGACCTGTCATGAGGGCAGCGAACGCGTGTCCCAGTTCATGCACGAAGGTCACATAAAGGCCAAACCACCGCCACGTGGCCCGCGGGATACTCAGTATGACGGCAGCGGCCAGGATGCCCAGCACAACAGGGGTCGCCAGGTTCGGGACCTCTGCCGTGGTGAATCCCCGCAGGACGGCCTGCCACCAGTCGTTGGCCAGGTCAGCGGGACGCAATTCCATGTTCATCACAGTGGCATCCTAAAGAAGAAGCCTGTGAGCGCCTTTCAGTCTGCTGGAACGGGCGGGGAGCCGAAGTCACATCCTGCGTTTGGTCTTGGCCGTTGCTGGCGCCGTCCAAGGGTCTTCGGGCCAAGGATGCTTCGGATAGCGTCCGCGCATCTCCGAGCGGACCTGGGCATAAGGGCCGTTCCAAAAGGAAGCCAGGTCATCGGTCACAGCCAGCGGTCGCCTTCCCGGGGAAAGCAGGTGGAACAGCACCGGTATCCGCCCGCCAATCAAGCGGGGCGTCTCGGCCCAGCCGAAGCATTCCTGTAGTTTGACCGCCACAACCGGCCGGCCGCCGTCGTCCGCCACGTCCGGATAGTCGATTCTCACCTTCGAACCGCTCGGCACCTCAAGCCATTCCGGCACTAAGTCACCAAGATGGGCCGCCTCGGGCCACGGGAACAACCGCGTTAACGGCTCGGCCAGGCCAATCCCGCTCGTCGCAGCCCCTCCGGCCAACGCTTCGAGCTCCGGCGCCAGCCACTTGTCCAGCTGGTCCAGCAACGCCTGCTCGGAAACGTCCGGCCAAGGCGCACCCAATTCCCGGTGCAGCAGGGCCAGGCGTCGGCGCAGGGTGTCCGCCGCCGTCGACCATCCGATAGTCCCCAAGCCGTCCTTCGCCAGGGCGCGGGCTACGGCAGCGCGACCGTCTTCCACGGAAGGCCGCACTGGTGTCGACGAAAGCGCGATCGCCCCCAGTCGCCGTTCCTGCCGCGCCGTGACTCGGCCCTGAGTGAATTCTGCTTCCACGGTGTCGCTCAGGAGATGGCTGGCGGCAGCTTCGGCCGAATCCGCCATGAGGGGCGCGGCGGAGCGGATGACGGCGCCGGTCCCTGCCGCATCCCGGCCCTCCCCGCGGGACACTTCGGCCACTGCGAGCCAATCCTGGCCGGCCAACGGACTGCCCGCCGGTAGCCCGGCGCGGGTCCCGGAAGTCAACAGGTAGCGCTCAGGGCCTGCGCCCGGAACGCGGCGCGCCACTCGGTCCGGGAACGCGAGCGCGACGACGAACCCGAGCGCTTCCGCAGGGCGCGCCCGGGAAGACAGACTCGGCGGTGCGGGCAGGGAAAGTACGACGCCGGAGCTCTCCTGGCGTGCGATCGCGTCCAAGCGTCGGACATCCTCTGCCCAACGTCCGGCCGCGGGGTCCTTGCCTGACCGTAGGGAGGCCAAGAGGCGCGCCAGATCAGCTGCAGGGGCACGATGGTCTCCAGCAACGAGGGCAACGGCCTCCGCCGCCGCGCGGTGCCCGACGATAGGGGCGCCATCGAGCAGTGCGCGGGCCAGGCGCGGATCGGCGGGAATCCTTGCGAGGGTCTTTCCCACGTCCGTGGCGAGTCCGTCCGGGGAAATCGCGCCGAGTTCCCGGAGCACTTCCACCGCATCATCCATCGCTGCTTGGGGCGGCGCGTCTGGAAGGGCCAGGCCCCGGCCACCTGGCGATCCCCAACAGGCCAGGACTAGTGCGGCGCCCGTCAGGTCCGCGGCCGCGATTTCCGGTGTGGGGTGGGCAGGTGCGCCACCATACGCTTTTTGCTCGTAGCAGCGGACCACGCGTCCTGGCCCCTGGCGGGCCGCACGTCCGGCACGCTGATCGGCGGACGCGCGCGAGCAGGAGACAGTGACCAAGCCGGACATGCCGCGGGTGGAGTCGCGCCGCAACTCGCGGGATAGCCCTGCGTCGACGACCAGCCGCACTCCCGGAACTGTCAGGGAGGACTCCGCCAATGCTGTCGAAACGATGATTCGGGGTGGTCCGCCGGGTTCCCGCCCGGAGACTGCCCGGTCTTGTTCTGCCGGGCTTGCCTGTCCGTGAAGCTCCAGCACCTCCGCGTCCGATAGGTCCGCAGCAAGGAGGCCGCGCAGACGTGACGCGACGTAGGAAACCTCCCAGGCACCCGGGACGAACACGAGGGCGTCGATGCCCGGATCAGTTGCGAGCGCTTCGGCGTACGACGCTGCCGCCGTGTCCGCCACATAGTCCAGGAAAGCGCGGGCGACTCCGCGAGCATCGAAGCGCGGCACAGCCGCTGGCGCCCAGTCCACCTTCAAGGGGTGCAGCGCCGAAGGGCAGTCGACGACGGGAGCCGGCCCGCCGCCGTCGTGCTCTCCGAATGCGTCTCCACCGGCAGGGGCGCCCCCAATCAGCTCGGCGAACCGTGGCGCGTCCAAGGTTGCCGACATCGCCACAAGTGTGAGGTCTTCGCGCAACTCACGGACCTCGATGAGCATTCCGAGCAGCAGGTCTGTCTCCAGGCCGCGTTCGTGGACCTCGTCGAGGATCACAGCATTGATGCCCTCAATCCCTGGATCCCCGAGCAGCCGCCGCAGGAGGATTCCCGGGGTGACGAATTCGATGAGGGTCCCCGGACTTGTCTTGTTTTCTCCGCGAACCGTGTATCCGACGCGGTCCCCCAGGCTGCTACCGTCGAGGGCGGCGAGGCGTCGTGCGGCCGAGCGAGCGGCGACCCGTCGTGGTTGGGTCACCACCACTCGGGGGTGTTCTTTCCCGTTGACGGAGCCAGTCGCGATGTTGGCAAGCAGGGGCGGAACGAGCGTGGTCTTTCCGGTCCCTGGAGGCGCTTGCACGACGGCGGTTCCGGCCGCTCCGCTTGCGCCGAGCGCTTCGGCGAGCGCCCCCAACGAGTCCGTGAAAACGAGTCCTGCCCCGATCGCGTCCAGGTCAAAGAGGCGGCATGCGAGCGCGGCGTTCCGCGGGACGAGAGGGGAATTCACCCCTCCATTGTGCATACATGCGGTACCGAGCCAGAAAGGTGGACTGCTTGCCGAATCGGGAGGACGATTAAAGGGCAATCGCTAGAAGGAGGTCAGTGATGTGCTACGGGTACTACAAGGAATTCGGTCGGGACACCAGGAAAGATGAAACGAAGGAACCCGAGGAACGTCCTGAGCCCAAGGTCGACGTAAAGGACTTCATGTTCTGGGCCTTCCCACGCCGCCACCGTGAGTTCACCAACGATCCGGAACCGGTTATCGACCGGACCCGCGAAAGGGTCTAGCCCAAGAAAGTGAAAGGAATGTCCCGGACGGGGCGTTCCTTTCATTCCGGCGGCATCTCGGCTCCCGTTTCAGCTGCACTGCGACTCCCCGAAGTATCACCGCCATGAATACATCAGCGCTCAGGAACGGAGCCGAAGGCAAATGACGGCGGACTCCATCACTCTTCTCATTGTGCTCATTGTCTTGTTGGTCATCTGGTTTTCGATGGCCATCCACATCGTCACCCAGTACGAGCGTGGCGTCCTGTTGAGACTCGGCAGGATCCAGGGCCTCAGGACCCCCGGGCTTGTGATCATTATTCCGTTCGTCGACCGGCTCAGGAAAGTCTCGCTGCGGATCGTCACCATGCCCATCCAGTCACAGGGCATCATCACGCGGGACAACGTGAGCCTGGACATTTCCGCTGTTGCCTACTTCCGGGTGGTGGACGCCATCAAGTCCGTCCTTGCCATCGAAAATGTCTACTCCGCGATTGACCAAATCGCACAGACAACGCTGCGCAAGGTGGTGGGTCAGCACACGCTCGACGAGACACTCGCAGAAACGGATGTCATCAATGCCAACATCCGTCAGATCCTGGATGGACTGACCTTGGAATGGGGTGTCGAGGTGACCCTGGTGGAACTCAAGGACATCCAGCTGCCGGACAGCATGAAGCGCGCCATGGCCCGCCAAGCCGAGGCCGAGCGTGAAAAGCGCGCAAAGATCATCGCCGCCGAAGGCGAGTCCCTGGCCGCCGCGGCGCTGGGCCAGGCCTCCGACACCATGATGGCCCACCCTTTGGCCCTGCAGTTGCGCAACCTGCAGTCCATGGTGGAGATTGGCGTGGACAAGAACACCACTGTGGTCTTCCCGGCGCCGTTGATGAGCACGATCGGCGAGCTTGGAGCATTCCTTGCCCGCGAAGCCGCCGCGGCAAAAGCCGCGCAGCCGCAGAGGACGACTGTGACAAGACGGACTATGGCGGCGGGGTGAAACTGAACGGCGACTGCGCTCGTTGAACCGGTGGTACGGCGAAAATAAGATGACGAATACAACGTCCGGTACAGCCTGAGAGCCGGGCACCAACCGTAGAAGGAGGAAGACAATGACCGACCCCCTACGGGGCCGCGCCACCGCCTTCCTCGGCCGTATTGGCCTGCTTGCCGCGCTCTTGTCGATCATCGCTGGAATCCTCGGGATGCACGTGATGGGCGGCAGCCACAGCATGCACGACCCCATCGCTATTGGGATCAACGCCCAGGAACCCGGCACCCACGGTGGCCACGCTGTGCTACCCGGCGATCCATCGCCGCCGGCAGGCGCATCCATTCGGCAATCCGCTCAGCTGCCCGCATCGCATTGCACAAGCTCGGGCGCCTGTACCACGATGTCGGCCATGAGCGCCGTCTGTGTGCCTGCCCCGAGCCATAACTCGCTCGCGGCACCTTTACCTGGCGTTCCGCCATACGCAAATGAGGGCACCGCCGAGGCAGGCGCTCCTATAGCCGGCTATTCGCACCGTCCGGGTAGTCCTTCCCCGGGCGATCTCTGCATCAGCCGCACGTAAAACGCGCAGCCGCATCGAGCCGCTCGGCCTGTTGCACACGACTTCACCCTGACGCGCCACCCACGTGGACCTGCCGCGCGCGTTCCACCCAGCCGGACCTCTGTGCGGCTGATTGATTGAAGGACCCCAAAACCATGAAGAAAACCTTGACCATGACGGCCGCTGCCCTTGCCACCGCCATCGGCCTAGCTGGCTGCTCTGCCGGAAGCGGAAGTAGCAACATGCCAGGAATGAACCACGGAAGCGTGCCGGCGTCGTCGTCCGGTTCGGCGGTGGGCATTACCGGAGAGCACAATGCTGTGGACGCGGCGTTCGCCCGGATGATGATCCCCCACCATGCCCAGGCCGTTCAGATGAGCGACATGGTGCTCGCGAAGAAGGATATCCCGGCACCGGTGAATGCACTCGCTGGGAGGATCAAAGCAGCCCAAGGACCGGAGATCGAGAAGATGAGGGGCTGGCTCAAAGACTGGAACGAGCCCGCTGAGATGTCCGGCGAACACATGATGGACGGAATGATGGGTGACGATGACATGAAGACGCTCATGGCTTCCCAAGGCCTCGAAGCAGCCAGACTGTTCCTGACCCAGATGATCGCCCATCACCAGGGGGCCGTGGTCATGGCACAGAAGGAAAGCAATGACGGCAAGAACACTGACGCACTGAAACTGGGCAAGGACATCGTCTCGGCACAGGAGGCCGAGATCAAGGAAATGAACGAACTCCTGGGAACCCTCTAGTCAAGTGCACCGGTCCACCTGGGCTTCCCGGCGTGGACCGGTGCCCTCGGCTGGAGTAACAGTATCCGTGCTGGTCAGGCCGTAACGTCTACGGAAGAGTCGTCCGCTGCGAAGACAGCTTCCGCCACGTCTTCCCGGAGGTGGTAGTCCCTGGCTTCGACCGGGTACAGGGAACCATTGACCACGTAATAACCACGGCCTTCCCCTGGGCCGCCAGCCGCGGAGTCTATGGCAGCTATCAGCTGTGGTTCCAAAGGCTGTTCGCTGCCGAGCTCCCGCAATCTAGCGAGGTCCTGGGCCTCCAGGCGACTGATCAAACCCGGAATATCGCACATCTAAAACACCGTCCTTTTCGGTCCGTAGGAAAGGTCCGCGCCGTCGCCCCAGCCGTAGGTGCATGCCAAGAACAGTAAGCCCGGGCATCGTGCGTGGCAAGGGCCAAATCAGGACCAGCCCACTGACTGGACACCACTTGCCCGGACTGGTGGTTTCATGCGGCGTTCTTGGTTCCGTCGCTTACTGTTCAGTAGCTGTCGGCAACATCGAGGGAGTGACTTCACCATGCAAAGCCCACTCGGGCGACAATGTCTCTTTCTCCTCTACCCGGCGCGGCTTTCTGGCCGCCGCACTGACGGGCGCAGCTTTGACTCTCGCGCCGGTTTCGTTCGCGGCAGCCGCTACCGGGACCAGCAAGACCAAGACGATCACCGGCCATCTGGACCCGGGTGCCGCAGACTTCGTGTATTTGCCGATCGAGGTGCCCGCGGGCGTCAATAAAATCAGCGTATCCTACACCTACAGCAAGCCCCAAGTGCCCTCTGGACTTCTCGGGAACGCCTGCGACATCGGAATCTTCGATGAGAAGGGAACTGACCTCGCCGGCAAGGGCTTCCGCGGCTGGTCGGGCGGTTTCCGCACCGAATTCAGCATCAGCGCCGGCGAGACGACACCCGGTTACCTGCCTGGACCCGTAGGAAAGGGAAGCTGGAACGTTGTCCTCGGACCGTACCAGGTGGCCGAACAGGGCCTTGACTACACCGTGAACGTCACGCTCGAGTATGGACCGGACGGGACGCCTTTCAAGCCCAGTACCCGCCGCAGCAGATCGCCGGCCGCGGCGCAGCCTGGTACCGCGGCGATGCGCACCTGCACACGGTCTACTCCGATGGAAAGCGCACCCCCGAAGAGGTGGCAGCGGGCGCCCGCGCCGCGCGTCTCGACTTCATGATCTCGACGGACCACAACACCCCGGCGTCGCACGGCGTCTGGGGACCGCTCGCGGGCAACGACCTGCTCATCCTCACGGGTGAGGAAGTCACCACGCGCAACGGCCACTACCTCGCGCTCGGCTTGGAACCCGGCGAGTGGATCGACTGGCGCTACCGGGCCCGCGACAAGGGATTCGAGAAGGAAGCCCAGCGGATCCACGCCTCCGGCGGGATTGTTGTCCCGGCGCACCCGTACTGCCCGTACGTGGCCTGCCGCTGGAAGTTCGGGTATGACGACGCCGATGCGGTTGAAGTGTGGACGGGCCCATGGACCGTGGACGACGAGTCCTCTGTCAACACGTGGGATTCGATGCTTGCCCACTCCGCGAGGACAGGTGGCCGCTGGCTCCCAGCCATGGGCAACAGCGACGCCCACAGCTTCCCGCAGGTCATCGGCTTCCCCCACAACGTGGTCAACGCCACGTCTTTGTCCCGCGATGCCCTGCTGGACGGCATCCGCAACGGCCGGAACTGGATCGCCGAGTCGGCTGACGTCTCGGTGGACTTCACGGTGACATCCGGAGGCAAGAGCGCGACGGTCGGTGATCGTCTCAACGTCGCGGCAGACGCTCCCGTCACGGTGACGGCGAAGATCGCCGGCGTGCCGAACGGTGTCGTTCGCTTCATCACGGATGAAGGGCAAACCCAGCAGGTCACGCTTCCCGCAGGGGGCCAGGGAACGAGCACGTGGCTCACTACCCCGCAGCTCGCGGCGTACGTGCGCGTCGAGGTCCGGCATCCAAAGACCCGACGGCACCTCGGGCAGCGGTACCGAGATGGGAACGAACCTCCCGCTCGGCCCCATGGCAGCGTTGACCAACCCGATTTTCCTCGGCGCCAGCTAACTGGTCCGGTGAGGGAGGCCCTGCCAGTACCCCTACCAGCAGGGACTCCCTCACCTCGGAAATCTCCTGTTGGATGGATAGTGCCAATCCTCCGTCCACCAACAGGAGAAACATGCTTACCGTGAACGCTTACGCCGCCCCGTCCGCGAGCGAAGCCCTCATCCCGACCACCCTTGAGCGCCGCGATGTCGGCGCCCACGACGTGCTGATCGAGATCAAGTACGCAGGCATCTGCCATTCAGACATCCACACAGTCCGCGGCGACTGGGGACCACAGTCCTACCCGCTAGCCCCCGGCCACGAAATCGCCGGAATTGTCACTGAAATCGGCCCCGAAGTCACCCGGCATAAAGTCGGCGACAGGGTAGGCGTGGGCTGCATGGTCAACTCCTGCGGCGAATGCGAAAACTGCCGCAAGGGCGAGGAGCAGTATTGCCTGAAAGGCATGACCGGGACCTACGGCGCCGTCGACCGCGATGGCACCATCACCCAGGGCGGATACTCCACCCACGTCGTCGTGGCCGAGGACTTCGTCGTACGGATCCCCGAAGGAATAGCGCTCGACGCCGCCGCTCCCCTGCTGTGCGCAGGCATCACCACCTATTCGCCGCTTCGGCACTGGGGTGCCGCTCCCGGTAAGAGGGTCGCCGTCGTCGGACTCGGCGGGCTAGGCCATATGGCCGTCAAGCTGGCGCACGCCATGGGCGCCGAAGTCACGGTGCTGTCCCAGTCGCTGAAGAAGATGGAAGACGGCCTGCGCTTGGGCGCAGACCACTACTTCGCCACGAGCGACCCTGTGACGTTTGAAGAGCTCGCGGGAACTTTCGACCTGATCATCAACACCGTCAGCGCCCCGATCGACATCAGCTCCTACCTTCAGTTACTGAGCCTCGACGGCGCCCTGGTAAACGTGGGCGCACCGGCAGAGCCGCTCCCTGTCAACGTGTTCTCGCTCATCACCGGACGGCGATCCTTCGCCGGATCTGCGATCGGCGGCATCCGTGAGACCCAGGAAATGCTCGACTTCTGCGCCGAACATGGACTTGGTGCCGAAATCGAGGTCATTCCGGCAGACAAGATCAACGACGCCTACGAGCGCGTGCTCGCGTCCGACGTGCGGTACCGCTTCGTCATCGATACGTCCACACTGGGCTAGACGGGAACGAGTGGAGTACACCACCAAAAGTCCCTGCGGGGCGCTTGCACAGTGGCTCCGGCCGCGGGCTTGCGTCCCGCGGGGACGTTCTGCTGTCGGCGTGGCTCCCTTGGCGGCAAGACTCCGCACCAACGATGATGTCCCCATGAAGGCAACACTATGAACAAGAACCGGCTTGAGGCATTCAGCGACGGCGTCCTAGCCATCATCATCACCATCATGGTGCTTGAACTGCGCGTTCCTCCGGAACCGACGTGGAATGGCCTTCTCAGCGTCATCCCGACATTCCTCAGCTACCTGCTCAGCTTCGTCTACGTGGGGATCTACTGGAACAACCACCATCACATGATCCAGCTGGCCAACCGGGTCAACGGCGCTATCCTATGGGCAAATCTTCACCTTTTGTTCTGGCTCTCGCTCTTCCCGTTCAGCACGCGCTGGATGGATGAATCGGGCTTTGCGGAGGTCCCTGTGCTGGCCTACGGGTTCAACCTCCTCTGCGCTGCGATTGCCTACTACGTCCTGCAGCAGGCATTGATTCGTCAGCAAGGGCGGCAAGGTGCGCTCGCCCAGGCGGTAGGCCGGGACTGGAAGGGGAAGACGTCCCCCCTCATCTATCTTACAGGTCTTGGCCTCTGCTTCGCTGGGCCCCTGCTGGCAGTCGCTGCGTACACTGTGGTAGCGCTGATCTGGCTCGTTCCCGACCGACGGGTGGAGCGCTTTGTCACCCGCGCACACCAGGAACGCCTGGGGTAGCGCGAGCCAGAGTCAGCCAGGAAGCACTTCAGACCTTCCGTGAGCGGCGCTCCAACAGAAGGGTGTCGCGCCACTGGCCAGCCAGCGGACCGGCACTCATGCGTGCAATGCGTTCGCGTCGGCCAACGATAGTGAAGCCGTTCGCTTGGTGAAGGCGGATGCTCGCCTGGTTTTCGGGGAAAATGCTGGATTGGATGGTCCAGATACCATTTTCTTCCGTGGACGCGGCCAGCGCCTGCAAGAGCAGGCTTCCGACGCCCCGTCCGCGCGCAGACTCGGCCACATAGACGGAGTGTTCGACGACGCCGGCATAAGCCTGGCGCGCCGACACCGCGGAAACGGCCGTCCACCCCAACACGTGACCGGAGACTTCGGCAACGAAGCGGTGATCCGGGAGGCGGCTCGCATTGAATTGTTCCCACTCGGGAACAGCTGCTTCAAAGGTGGCCTGCCCGGTCTCAATACCCTCGGCAAAAATCGCACGGACCTCGGGCCAATCTTCAGGACTCATGGGCCGGACCAGGACGGCTCCAGCTTCGCTAAACATTCACCCATTATGCACTTTGGATTGGCGAGCCCTTGATTGAAGTCCTCGTCCTTGTTGCACTTGTCTATGAGCAAAGAGCAGCTGATCATCATCGGATCCGGCCCTGCCGGTTACACCGCGGCAATTTACGCGGCTCGCGCCGGATTGAACCCCTTGGTGCTGGCCGGATCAGTCACCGCCGGCGGCGCGCTGATGAACACGACCGAGGTGGAGAATTTCCCCGGCTTCCCCGCCGGCGTCCAAGGCCCCGAACTGATGGAAGGACTGCAGGAGCAGGCCGAGCGGTTCGGCGCCAAGATAGTGTTCGACGACGTCACTGAAGTCGAGCTGGCCGGGCACCTCAAGCGGGTGGTCACCGGGACAGGCGATACCCCCAAGGCACCGGCCGTGATCCTCGCGACCGGCTCCGCCTACAAGGAACTCGGCTTACCGGAGGAGAAGAAGCTCAGCGGGCACGGCGTCTCTTGGTGTGCCACCTGCGATGGCTTCTTCTTCCGCGAGCAGGAGATTGTCGTAGTGGGCGGCGGCGACTCGGCCATGGAAGAAGCAACGTTCCTGACCCGGTTCGCGAAGACTGTCACGGTGGTGGTCCGCAGGGAGGAGCTCCGAGCCTCACGGATCATGGCCCAGCGGGCCAAAGACAATCCGAAAATCCGCTTCGCGTGGAACTCGGCCATCACCGCCATCCACGGTGACGCCAAGGTCACGGGCGTGACCCTGACAGACACACGCACCGGTAAAACGCGCGAACATGCAGCAACGGGCATATTCGTCGCCATTGGACATGTCCCACGGACGGACCTTGTTGCCGGTCAGTTAGATCTCGACGCCGAGGGCTACATCAAGGTTGAGTCCCCTACCACCGTGACCAATCTCTCCGGAGTCTTCGCGTGCGGTGACGCAGTAGACCACCGCTACCGCCAAGCCATCACGGCCGCGGGCACAGGCTGCGCCGCCGCCTTGGATGCCGAGCGGTACCTCGCCGCACTGGAGGATGCTGACAGCATCGCCACCGCTTTGGTCGAAGAACCTACCCACACCTGAACTCACCCTGCTGGGCAGAGAGCATTTATCAAGCCACCCCTAAAAACTACTTTTCGGTATGCCTAACTTAACGGTATCCTCAACATGTTCGTATCCCCGATGTTGAGGAACCCATGGCTACCACTATTGCGGTGCAACCGGAGAGCAAGCCCCGGTGGCGGTCCCGGCTCCTTTTGTTGGGGCCGGCTTTCGTCGCGGCGATCGCCTACGTGGATCCGGGAAACGTCGCGGCAAATCTGACCGCAGGGGCGAACTACGGCTATTTGCTCGTCTGGGTCTTGGTTGCGGCAAACATCATGGCTGTCCTGGTGCAATACCAGTCGGCGAAACTCGGCCTCGCCACGGGCCACAGCCTTCCCGAACTTCTCGGAAAGCGATTGGGAACACACCGCCGCAGGCTGTATTGGGTCCAGGCAGAAGTCGTTGCCGGGGCCACAGACATGGCTGAAGTCATCGGTGGAGCCGTCGCCCTCAACCTCCTCTTTGGACTGCCGCTCCTCATGGGCGGGATCATTATCGGGCTGGCATCCATGATGCTCCTGGCGCTGCAATCATCGCGGGGCCAAAAATCCTTCGAATATGCCATCATGATGCTTTTGGCAGTCATCGCGGTCGGTTTCGTTTCGGGGCTTTTCGTCAGTCCGCCGGAGACCGGAGGCGTCTTGGCAGGATTGGTGCCGCGTTTCGAAGGCACGGACACCGTTCTCCTCGCTGCAAGCATGCTCGGCGCCACCGTCATGCCGCACGCCATCTACCTGCATTCGGCCCTAGCCCGTGACAGGCACGGCTTCTCGGAAGATCCGGCGGTGCGGACAAAACTCATCAGGGCAACCCGGGTGGATGTCGCAGGCGCATTGATGCTGGCCGGGGTTGTGAACATTGCCATGCTCCTTCTGGCCGCCTCCAGCCTGCGGGGAGTCGAAGGTACGGACACCATCGCAGGGGCACATGCCGCAGTCACTTCGGCACTTGGTCCAATTATCGGCGTAGCCTTCGGCGTCGGCCTGCTGGCCTCGGGCCTGGCCTCAACGTCCGTTGGATGCTACGCAGGAGCAACGGTCATGGGCGGCCTCCTCAAGATCCGTGTGCCACTCCTGATCCGCCGTGTGGTCACATTGATCCCGGCCTTGATCATTCTCGGAGCAGGAATAGAACCCACCTTGGCACTCGTCTTGAGCCAGGTCCTGCTCAGCTTCGGCATTCCTTTCGCCTTGATTCCGTTGATCCGGCTCACGGGAAAGCGCGAGGTCATGGGCATCCACACGGATTCAACGGCATTGAAGATTGCAGGGTGGACCAGCGCGGCACTCATTGTCGGCCTCAACTGTGTCCTCATCGTCCTGACAATCACAGGGAAGTCCTAGGCGCTCCAGGCAGCCCCGAACACGCCACGCACTTCGGAGAGGACCCCCCGGACTTAGGCTGGGTCTGAGCGCTGAAGGAGAACCCCCATGAGCAACACCCCGGCCCTGGCCCGTCGGCTGGGTACCTTTGACGCGGTGGTGATCGGGCTGGGCTCCATGATTGGCGCCGGCGTGTTCGCAGCCTTCACCCCGGCCGCGTCCGCCGCAGGATCAGGACTGCTGATCGGGCTAGTCGTCGCGGCCGCCGTGGCATTCTGCAACGCGACGTCTTCCGCCCAGCTCGCCGCCGCATATCCCACATCGGGCGGAACCTACATTTACGGTCGCGAACGGCTCGGACCATGGTCCGGATACCTCGCCGGATGGGGCTTCGTGATCGGTAAAACCGCCAGTGCCGCGGCCATGGCAATGACCTTCGCTGCCTATGCCGCCCCAGCGGGGTGGGAACGGCCCGTGGCGATCGCCGCCGTCGTCGTCCTCGCCGCCGTGAACTATCACGGGGTGACGCGCACGGCCGTCCTGACCCGCATCCTGGTTCTCGGAGTGCTGGCGGCTCTCGCCATTGCCGTGGCAGCCTGCTGGGGCGGCTCTGCTCCCTCGCCAGCCAACATCTCCGGGGACGGTTTGCTGGCACATGGCTGGTACGGGATCCTCCAATCCGCAGGGTTGCTGTTCTTCGCGTTCGCCGGCTACGCGAGGATCGCGACCATGGGGGAGGAAGTCCGCGACCCCCTACGCTCGATCCCGCGCGCAATCGGGATCGCGTTGGGCATCACAGTCATCCTCTACGCTGTCATTGCGATGACCCTTCTTGCGGCCCTCGGTCCGGACGGCGTGGCAGGCACACCAACACCGCTCGACGCCGCTGTCGGAAACGGGACCTTGTCTTGGGCCGTCCCCGTGGTCCGCGTGGGAGCCGCCGTCGCCTCCCTGGGCGCCTTGCTGGCACTCATCGCCGGATTGGGTCGGACCACCCTGGCCATGGCCCGGCACCATGATCTGCCGCATTGGCTCGCCGCCGTCCATCCGCGCTATCGCGTCCCGCATAGGGCGGAAGTCGCGCTGGCCGCAGTGATCTGCCTGATTGTCGCCGTCGCCGATGTGCGCAATGCGATCGGCTTCTCCTCGTTCGGCGTCCTCATCTACTATTTGGTTGCCAACATTGCCGCGTTCACCCAGCCGGCCGCAGACCGCCGCTATCCCAAAGCACTCCAAGTGTTCGGGGCCTTGGCCTGCGTGATTCTGGTGGCTACGCTCCCTCCGCTATCGGCTGGACTGGGGGTCCTCATGTTCGCAATAGGCATCGGCCTGCGCCTGGTCAGGCTGAATCGATAGGGTCCTGGCCTTCCAGCCTGCAAGGGAGGCACTGCCGGTACCTGAATCAGCAAGTCTCCCGGCTGGTCAGGGAGGATTTTGGCCGTAGGCCAGATCAGAACCGGCCGACGGCAAAGCTCTGACAAAACCCGAATCAGGGGTGGACGGCGGGAGTCGCACAGAGCAGGATTGAGCCATGAGCATCCATGAGGCACTTCTGAAGCAGGCCAGCATTACCGCCACGGAAGCCACGCTCGTGGCGAAGTTCGAGATCGAGGGCAACATCCCTGGTTCCGGCGCCTTTGTTGTGGGCCTGGTCGCGGCGACTCCGGACTATTCCTCTCAACGAAGACTGGGTATCGAGTTCATGAACGGGGAGGCGATTGCCTTCTTCTCCTTTAACCACGACCAAAGCGCCGAAGAGAACTACGACCTCAAGGGTGTTGAGCACTCGGGGAACACCATCACGGGCCATTTCCCTCTCTCGGCAATCAACGGCCTTGGCAAGGGACATGTGATGACTGCGTTCAGCGAAGCTGACGGCCGCGAGTTCCAGTCCGGCGTCGCCGTCGAAGAGTCGCTTTAGGACCGGACACTTACGGTCCCATGGAACCGCGCGTCGATTTCATCTCATTGGGCGTGCGCGACGTCGATGCGTCGCGCCGTTTCTATGTCGACGGCCTTGGCTGGCCGGTCCACGCCGAGTTTCCCGGCGACGTCCTCTTCCTCCAGGTCAACCATGGACTGATGTTGTCCCTCTGGAATGTGGAACAGATGCAGGGGGAAGCTGCCGTCGATCCGCCGTCGGGCATCCCATCGATCACGCTGAGCCACAACGTCTCCAGCCCCGAGGACGTGGACCGGACCATGTCGGAAGCCCAAGCCGCGGGTGCCGTCGTCGTCGTTCCCCCGAAGGCACAACCCTGGGGCGGCTACACAGGCTACTTCGCGGACCCTGATGGTTTCCGGTGGGAAATTGCCTACAACCCGACGTGGACGGTCGACGACGGCGGTAAAGTCACCGTCTGAGGCCGGTCTAGGCCTCACCGCTGACCGCTCATTCATGGGACGTCTCTTAAGGCTGCCTGCAACGGGTTCGCTGCCGCTCAGGTTCGAGTACGTAACGCCGTAACCGAAAGCCTCAGCTACTACGCGAGTGTCATGTGACACACGCAAACGGAGGAACAGGACCCGTCGGGTTACCGTTGACGCGAGTAGTTCCAACACAGACGACAGGAGAAATCCGTGGACTTCACCCCCGAATCCGGCACCATCACCATGTTCTCGACCACTTGGTGCGGCTATTGCAACCGCCTCAAGAAGCAGCTGGATGCCAAGGGCATCGGCTACAACGAGGTCAACATCGAAGAGGTTGAGGGCACTGCCGAACTCGTGGAGAAGTTGAACGGCGGCAACCAGACGGTCCCCACGGTCCTCTTCCCGGATGGCACTGCTGCCACCAACCCCTCGGCAGCCGAAGTCGAGAAGCGTCTCGCCGCCTGATTCGCCCCTTCATTTGCGCGAACTGGCAACAGATTCCCCCAAAATCGACGGGGACGGTCATCTGCTGCCAGTTCGCGAGGGTAACCTTCCGCCGTCCTTCGGATTTCGTAGCGCATTGCGCAACATGCCGCTCAAAGCGCAACAACCCTAGTCACTGGTCCTGCCCATGTGATAGACAGTTTGAGATCAGACCCGGGCAACACGTCCGCGGTCCACGAACCTCAAAGGGGAGTTATCCATGGTCCACGCAGTCAAAGGGGCAATCGTCCGCTCGAAGGGTGCACCCGTCACCCTGGAAACAATCCTCGTCCCGGAGCCGGGCCCCGGCGAAGCCTTGGTAGACATCCTGACCAGCGGCGTGTGCCACACAGACCTGCATTACAAGCTGGGCGGAATCAGCGACGATTTCCCCTTCCTTCTGGGGCATGAAGCAACCGGAGTTGTGAGCGCCGTCGGCCCGGACGTCACGGACATCGTTCCCGGAGACCGCGTGATCCTGAACTGGCGGGCAGTCTGCGGCAATTGCCGCGCCTGCAACCGGGGCCAGGCCCAGTACTGTTTCAACACGCACAACGCCACACAAAAGATGACCCTCGAGGACGGCACCGTCCTCTCCCCCGCGCTCGGCATCGGCGCCTTCGCGGAGAAGACGCTCGTCGCCGCGGGGCAATGCACGAAGGTTGACCCCGACGCCGATGCTGCCGCCGTCGGACTGCTTGGCTGCGGTGTGATGGCCGGGCTCGGTGCGGCGATCAACACGGGAGGCGTGAAGCGTGGCGACTCCGTGGCCGTTATCGGCTGCGGGGGTGTTGGCGTAGCCGCCATCGCGGGCGCCGCCCTGGCCGGCGCCACCACCATCATCGCCGTCGATATTGATGCCAAAAAGCTGGACCGCGCACGCGAACTCGGCGCCACGCATGTAGTGGACTCCTCCCAGGGAGATCCCGTTGAGCAGATCCGCGAACTCACCGGCGGTTTTGGCGCAGACGTGGTGATCGACGCCGTCGGCCGCCCCGAAACGTACAAGCAAGCCTTCTATGCCCGCGACCTCGCCGGCACGGTAGTGCTGGTCGGTGTCCCGACGCCGGAAATGACTCTCGAGCTCCCGTTGCTGGACGTCTTCGGCCGGGGCGGTTCCCTGAAGTCCTCGTGGTACGGCGACTGCTTGCCTTCCCGCGATTTCCCCATGCTCGTCAGCCTCTACCGTCAGGGCAAGCTCGATCTCGACGCCTTTGTCACGGAGCGGATCGGCATTGCCGATATCGAGGACGCATTCGACAAGATGCACTCGGGTTCCGTCCTTCGATCGGTGGTTGAACTGTGACGGATGAAACCCTGGCCCCTGAAACCAACACTGTCCGCGTTGAGCGCGTAGTCACGTCCGGCACGTTCTCGCTGGACGGCGGCACCTGGGATGTGGACAACAACGTGTGGATCGTTGGAGACGATTCCGAGTGCATCGTGATCGATCCCGCGCACCAGCCGGCGGCCATCACGGAGGCGATCGGTGACCGCACCGTCAAAGCGATCCTCCTCACGCATGGCCACGACGACCACATCCGATCCGCTGGAGCTTTCCGGGACATCGTCCGTGCGCCGATCCACTTGCACCGTGACGACTGGATGCTCTGGGAGGCGGTTTACCCTGATGCCGATCCCGACGCCGGCATCACCGACGGCGAGATCTTCGAGGTCGCCGGTACCCGGCTCAGCGCCATCCACACACCGGGTCACTCCCCCGGTTCGGTGTCCTTCCACTTGGAGAGCGAAGGAACCGATCATTCCGGAGTACTGTTCAGTGGCGACACGCTGTTCCAGGGCGGACCGGGTGCCACCGGGCGTTCCTACAGCGATTTCCCTACGATCATCGGCTCCATCCGCTCTAAGATCCTGACGCTGCCGGAAGACACGCTGGTCCTGACAGGCCACGGCGACTCCACCACTGTTGGCGCCGAGGCGCCCCACTTGGAGGAATGGATCGCCCGGGGGCACTAGCCAAAGTCCGGTGGTGCGGCCGGTTCCAGGCGCACCACCACGGACTTGGACGCGGGAGTGTTGCTGCCTTCCGCCGTCGAATCGAGGGGTACCAGGACATTGGCTTCCGGGTAGTAGGCCGTCACGCATCCACGGGCTGTGGGGTACGCGATCAAACGCAGCTGGCGTAGGACCCTGTCCACGCCGTCGTCGGCTTCGCTGTGAACGTCAACGTAGCCGCCGTCGGCGAGGCCCAGATCGGCTAGGTCATCGTGGTGGGCAAAAAGCACCAGGCGGCCCTTCTTCACGCCCCGGTAGCGGTCATTCATGCTGTAGGTGGTCGTATTGAATTGGTCGTGGGAGCGGACTGTCTGAAGAAGTAGGCGCCCCGGCGGGACGTGGATGGTCTCCAGATCATTGACGGTGAACATTGCCTTGCCTGTGGCGGTGGGGAACTTCCGTTCGTCCCTGGGACCGTGGGGTAGGACGAAACCGTCGCGGCTCCGGGCCTTCTGGTTGAAGTTTTCGAAGCCCGGAACCACGTGGGAGATGTGATCGCGCACGGCATCGTAGTTCGCCTCAAAACCTGGCCAGTCAACCGGGACCTTGTCACCGAGCACGGCGAGTGCCATGCGGCATACGATCGCCACTTCGGACAGGACCTTATCGGAAATCGGCTCCAGCCTTCCCGCCGAACGGTGAACCGCGCAGACGGTGTCTTCGACGGTGACGAACTGCTCGCCGCCCGTCTGGCGGTCTATTTCCGTGCGGCCCATCGTCGGCAAAATCATTGCTTGTTCGCCCACCACGGCGTGGGAACGGTTGAGTTTCGTGGAAATCTGGACGGACAACCTGGTCTTCCGGACAGCGGCCTCAGCCGCGGTGGTGTCCGACATGGCGTGCACGAGGTTTCCACCGAGGGCGACCAGCACCTTGATCCGGCCGTCCCGCATTCCGCGGATGCTATCGACGGAGTCGACGCCCGGGTGCCGCGGCGGGTCGAATCCGAATTCCTGCTGCAGGGCGTTGAGGAACGGTTCGGGCATCTTCTCCCAAATGCCCATGGTGCGGTCGCCTTGGACGTTGCTGTGGCCGCGGATCGGCGACGGGCCGGCGCCGGGTTTGCCGATGTTCCCGCGGAGCAAGAGCAGATTGACGATCTCCTTGATGGTTGCCACGGCCTTCTTGTGCTGGGTCAGGCCCATGGCCCAGGTAACGATGACTTTTTCGGCACGCAGGTAGCGGGACGCGAGTTCGTCGATTTCCTGGGTCCGCAGGCCCGTTGCGGCGAGGACGTCCTGTTCGTCCAAGGATTCAAGGTGTGCTTTGAACTCTTCCAGCCCTCGGCAGTGTTCCTCGATGAACGCGTGGTCCAGCACTGCCCCCGGGGCAGCTTCCTCTGCTTCCAGGACACGCTTGGACACGGCTTGAAGCAACGCCATGTCCCCTGCGAGGCGGATTTGGAGGAACTGGTCTGCCAGGTCCGTTCCTTTGCCCGCCAGGCCGCGGGGACGTTGGGGGTTCTTGAAGTTGATGAGCCCGGCTTCCGGGAGCGGGTTCACGGCGACAATGCTGGCACCTGCGAGCTTGGCCTCTTCCAAGGCCGTGAGCATCCTGGGGTGGCAGGTCCCGGGGTTCTGGCCCATGATGATGATCAAATCCGCCTTGGCGAAATCCGTGTAGGTGACTGCGGACTTGCCGACGCCGAGTGTCTCCCCGAGGGCCAGCCCGGTGGATTCGTGGCACATGTTGGAGCAGTCCGGCAGGTTGTTGGTCCCGAAGGCGCGCACAAAGAGCTGGTAGACAAACGCGGCTTCGTTGCTGGTCCGTCCGCTCGTGTAGAAAGTCGCTTCGTCCGGTGAATCAAGCGCGTTCAGTTCACGGGCCACAATCCGGAACGCGTTGTCCCAGCTGATGGGGCGGTAGTGGCTCGAACCAGCGGGCTTGTAGACGGGTTCCACCAGCCGGCCCTGCTGTCCAAGCCAGTACTCCGAGCGCTGGGCGAGGGATTCGACGTCGTTCTCGTCCCAGAAAGTGGCCGGAACTTTAAGCGGATCCGCCTCCCACCCGACTGCCTTCGCACCGTTTTCACAGAACTCGGCCAGTTTCCGCTCCGGAGGATCGGGCCAGGCGCAGCTCATGCAGTCGAAGCCATCCTTCTGGTTCATGGCGCGAAGGGACTTCCACATGCGGGACGGGCCCATCTGGCTCAGCGAATGCGGCAACGATTCAACCAGGCTGGGCAGACCCGCGGCCGATCGTTTGGGCGGACCGACGGTGAGGTCCGCGTCGGAATCGTGGACAACGGATCGTTTCTTGTCCATTGCTTACCACCTCACTTCAGGAGGGCGGCACGTTCAACATCGGGTCGGAAGCCACCGCCCGGGGACCACATAGTTGTGGCCTCAAGCGTAGTCCTGGCAGTATCCGTCTACAACGGCAGGCTGGTGCTCGTCGCAGGTAGCAGCGCCTGGAAATCGCCGTCGAGCAGTTCCGCATAGTCGGCGTAGGCTTCGACGACGGCGGCTTCCACGGTGGGGACGTCCAGCTGCGGCAAGAGATCGTTGGCAGCCCCCGCGGTGCCGGGATCCCACTCCAGGCCGAGCGCTTCATAGCTGGCCGTGAGGACTTCCCGGATGGGAGCCGAGTTCTCGACCACGATCACCGAACTGAACAGCCATCCGCCGGAGACCACCCTTTGGGCGGTGCCGATCAGCTTGATCTGGTGTGCCGGAAAATCCGGGTCCAGGCCGTGGACACTGAACTCACCCGGGCAGTACTCACCGGGAATCTCCCCGACGGCGGCCTGCACCCCTACGCGACGGAGAGCACCCGCCAGCAACTCGCCAAAGAATGAAAAACGGGCCTTGGCTCCGGCAATGGCGTCGGCGTGCGGCTCGACGTGGTCGATCACCAAGGTGCCCCGATGGTAGGCCGCAGCCCTTCCTCCCGCCTTGCGGATCAGAGGTTCGAACCCCAGGTCCCGGCACGCCGAGGACGCGGCCTGGAATCCCGGCAGTTTGGCGTCGCGTTGCCCGAAAGCGACCGTGGGGCGGGGCCGGTACAGGCGGAGCGTTGGCCCCAGCAGCCCTCTGCGGGCCCGGTTCAGGAGCTCGATCCCAAAATCCAGGTCATCAGCGACGCCGAGCGATTCTTCCTGTCGCACCACAGTCAGCGTGCGCTGCGCTCCGTTGGGCTCCATCAACCCTTCCTCAGTGTGAGGATCTGTTCGGCGCGGCCGAAGGGGCCGCTGATGTCGTGGAGCACCGTGGACGTGAGGCCGATGCCGTCATTGCCAAAGGAGACCATGTTGTCCAAGCCAAGCCATTCCCCCGCAGGCTCCCGGTACATGTGGATCTGGAGGTCAAGGTTCGGGAAGATGTAGCTGTTCTTCCCGGGCGAAACGCGGGCGGCAATGCCGTTGGCAGTGTCAACGAGTCCGACGAGCCTCGCGAGATCGCGGCTATCCGCCGCATCGGTGAGCGGATGCTCCGTGCGGATCCAGACTTTGCCGGAGCCTGCCCGGTGTCCTTCGGCTATCCGCATTTCCAAAGATCGGATGTAGCCGCCCGGCCACACACTGGCACCGTCCCATGGCTTGCATTCGTCCGGGGCCGGCATTGCGACGTCTTCGATGGCGGCGACGGCACTCGTGTCGCTGGTCGCCATCCTCCAGGCGGTGGCCCGGATAGCCACGCGGCCTGCCGCCGAGAGCTCCGCCTGGATCAGTTCAATCGTTCTGCCGGGGCGGAGCGTGCTGGTGGTGATTTCGAACTCGCCGCCCGGGATCAGTCCCAGGATTTCGTAGCTGAGGCGGGCCATCCGGACGTCGTCGCGAGGCTCATGGCGGAGCAGGGCATCAGCCAAGATCCCCGACGCGGGCGCCATGTGTTGCTCATGCGGATTCCACGCGCCCTGGGCGTGAATAGTTGAGCGAAACCGCCCATCTCCGAGCGATTCGTAGTAGAAGTCGCCTTCCGCGAGGTCCGGAAGCTCAATACTCAACGCCTGCCCTTTCGCCTGTCCGGTAGTGGAACTCAGACCACTGTATCTTCTGGCGCCACAGGCGTCCGACGTCGACGCCAGATGACCAGGAAGACAGCAACCCCGGCAAGGGCGAGGACCAGGAGAACCGCGCCCAAAGGTGAGGCCGCCATGACGGCGAGCCACGCTTCGATTGCCGCAAGCCCAATGGTGGCGTACACGAAGGCCCAGATCGCGGAACCCGCCATAGCCGCAGGGAGGTACCTCTTGAGCGGCATCCTCGCGGCCCCCGCGGCCAGGTTGACGGCAGTCTGGAGTCCGATAGTCAGGAAAGTCAGTACGACGGCGTAGGGGCCAAAGCGCTGTATCAGAACCTGCGCTTTGGCTGCTTTGGGGCGATGCAAGGCGCCGGCTAAACGCGCGCGGTCCCATCCCGCCGCCGCGCCACGGCCGATCCAATACGTCGCGTTGACCCGGACCATCACCACAGCGAAAAGCGACACGAGGGCCACCTCGAAGGGCAGGTCAAGGATCTGCTCCACGCGTTGCCCTCCCCCGGTCTCCTCGGCAGGTAAGTCTTACCTTATCTCACCCGCGAAGGCGGCCGGTCCGGGGTTAGGTCGCCCGTCCTGTGTGGTCGACGGTGAAGTCTCCCCCCGGGTACAGAATGGTCTCGTGTCCGTCGTCAAAGCGCACGAAGTACGGCGGCGCACCATTGGCACCGCGGACTTCGATAATCTCTCCGTGTCGGTCGGACGCGCCGACAGTCCTGCCATGAATGATGATCCGATCTCCCTGGGCTGCTTCCACAGGAACCACCTCCCAGGATCAGATTACGAGTGTTGGGCTGCCGTGGGAACAGCTTGCCGGTGGGCATCTAGCTTGCGATGTGGGATACCCAATGTTGCTAGCGCCGCTTGCAACATTGCCCTGGTACCACCAGAACGCACTCCCTGAGAAGCTCGACGACTGAGATGCTCGACGACGCCGCGACCCGCCTCTGGTACGCAGCGGCCGCCGTCGAGCACCCTAGAACCTGAACGCAAGCTGTGAATTCGGCTTTTGCCTGCCTCTTCTGTTCAACCCGCGGGATTGAAGGCGTACCCTACATTCATACGCGCCTGGGGGTCCTCCGTCTCTTGGAGGAGCCATGCGCTGGTTACAGAAGTATCACAAGAAGCAGGGCCTGCGGACAGGCGAGTCCCGCCGCCTGAACAACCCAAACAAGAACAAGCAGTTGATGTCCATTATGGGCGTCCTGTTGCTCACCGCGGGGACCCTCGGCGGAATCGCCGTTCCCGCCCATGCCGCAGCCCCGACCATCGTGAGCCTGACCTTCGACGACGGCAACGACAATCAACTCGCTGCAGAGCAGGTGCTCAAGGCCCACGGGCTGGTGGGAACCTTCTTCATCACTACCAGCTGGATCGGCACGCCCAGCTACTTGACCCAAGCAAATCTGCAAACCATCGCCGGCGACGGCAATGAAATCGGCGGCCATACCGTCACCCACCCGGATCTGACCACTCTCACCGCCGCGGCCGCAAGCGCGGAAATCTGCAACGGCAAATCGACACTGGAAAGCTGGGGATTCCAGGTGAGCAACTTCGCCTATCCCTTTGCCGCGGAAAACGCGACCGTCCAGACTGAGGTCAAGAACTGCGGATTTGCAAGCGGACGGGGTCTGGGCGACATCCGATCACCCGCCAGCTGCCCAAGCTGCCCGTTCGCCGAGACCCTTCCTCCGGCAAACCCCCTGGTCACCAAGGCTCCGGATGAAGTCGACAGCACCTGGACCCTTCAGAATCTGCAGGATCTGGTCACCAATGCCGAAAGCACTGGCGGGTGGCTTCAGCTGACGTTCCACCACATCGCGATCGGAACTGATCCCACGCTGACCATCAGCCCGACGCTCTTTGACACGTTTGTTACTTGGCTGGCCGCCCGGACCGCCAACGGAACCACGTCGGTCAAAACCGTGGCCCAGGCGCTGGGACAATCGACGCCGCCGCCACCGCCACCGCCACCCCCTGCATCGAGTCCGTTCATTGACGTTCCCGTCGGTTACCCGTTCTTTACTGAGATCAACTGGATGGCGGCGCAGGGCATCTCCACCGGCTGGGACGAAGGAAACGGGACTAAGACCTACCGCCCGCTGCAGGCCGCGAACCGGGACGCCATGGCAGCCTTCATGTACAGACTCGCCGGCAGTCCCGCGTTCATTCCCCCAGCCGTTTCGCCTTTCAGCGACACGACACCTCAAACTGCGTTCTACAAAGAGATCTCATGGCTGGCGGCCCAGGGCATCTCCACCGGTTGGGATGAAGGAAACGGGACCAGGACCTACCGCCCGCTCCAGGCCGTGAACCGTGATGCCACGGCAGCCTTCTTGTACCGCTTCGCACACAGTCCTGCCTTCACAGCCCCGGCCGTTTCGCCCTTCGCCGACGTATCGCCCCAGGCCCCGTTCTATAAGGAAATCACGTGGCTCTCGTCCACAGGAATCTCCAAAGGTTGGACCGAAACCAACGGAACCAGGACCTTTCGGCCTGGCACACCCGTCAACCGGGACGCGGTGGCGGCCTTCATGTATCGCTACGACACCAGCTTCCCAAGGAATTGACGGGGTTGGTTCGAGTTGGTTCGGGCTTGCGGGCGCTATCGGCGCGGACACCGCAAGCCGGGTCAAGCGACTGACGACGGGAATTGCAGGTCAGGCCTGCGTTTGGCAACCTCACTCAGCACGGCGGAAACCGCCTCCCTGACTATGTCCGCTTCACCGCCGGTCTCCCTAGCGGCGTCGAGCGCCAGCTGGGCATGGCCCACAAACGCGTCCCAGTCGCCTCCTCCGGCGCATAGGGCCCGTATTGGCGACATGAGGGCGGCGCGGCAGAGCCACTCGTCACGTTCCCGCACCCAGCGATCCAGCACGCTTCCGGCCCGGGTCTTAGCTTGCCCTTTCAACCTGGCAATCAAAGGTCCAATCACGTCAACCGCGAGCGGATCGACCAGATCGCGCATCCTTCCTTCACGGATAAAGCCCTCAAGGCGCGTCAAATCGGTATTCGTCAGCAGAAGGACGTTGGACTGCAGCAGGACAACTGCCGAAAGCCGTCGCTCGAAAACGGGAACCTCCCACAATTCCGAGCTCAAGGCAGTGACCTCGTCATGCCCGAGTTGCGGGTAGCGGCGGAGCGTGTCGCGAATCGTCCCTCGGATCGCCCCGGTCGAGGACCCATAGTGACTTAGCCTGTTTCCCAACCGCGCCTGCGCCTGCTCCGCACGGATCCACGAGCCTTCACGGCGTAAAGCTTCGTCGATGAAGCTGGCTGCGTCACTCATGCGAACATTCTTTCGCAATAGTGTCCGGTCAGACGTACTCTTCAAACCACGAAAGCGTGTCCTGCCAAGCGGCAGTGGCCTGGGCTTGGTTGTAGCGCTCGCTGGTGTCGTTGTGGAATGCGTGGTCGACGCCGGGATAAACACTGAGCTTGTGGCGAACATCAGTGGCTGCCAGTGCATCCCGAAGTGCCGGCATCGCGCCGGTGATGCGCTGGTCGAGTTCGGCATAGACGCCAAAAACTGCTGGTTTGATCGATGGCACCTTGTCCAGGTCAGGTGCGGGTCCATAGAAGGCCGCTGTGGCTTTCAGCCTTGGTATGTCAGTCGCTGCCTGCCAGGTGATGCCGCCGCCAAAGCAATAGCCGTTCATCGCGATCCGCTCCCCGTCCACGAAACCCATGATCGGAGGTAGTCGAAACCCGCGGAAAAGTCGGAAACATGACGCCCAACGCCTGCCCGTGTCAGCGCTCCAGGGACGGCATCGGCATCCACGCTCCGCGTGCCTCTCTCCCGGCTCAGGAGATCCGGTGCCAAGGCGACGTATCCTGCCTTGGCAAAACGGCGCGCCACGTCCTGGATATGCGGGGTAAGTCCGCGGTTCTCATGGCAGACGAGCACCGCCGGCCCCGCACCGGCTTCCTCCGGTCTGGCGAGGTAGGCGCTGATCTCGGTACCATCGGAGGGGAACCGGACGGTCGCCGTCACCAGGGCGGACGCGCCCTCAGGTACGGAAAGCGGACTCTTCGCCCCCGGTACTGGCCCGGCATTGGCCACGCCGGCCGTTGCGTCCCCCGGGTTCCCGGCCCTTGGCAGCTGGGCCGACGAAGCCTTGGAGTTCGGCATGGGGTCGGTGCTATGCGGGACTTCCTCCTGTGTGCAACCGAGCTGCAGCATTGTTGACGAAGCGGCGGCCATGCTCCCGGTAATGAAGGCCACCCGACGAATGAACGCGTCCTGGGACATGTCTCCGGCACGATAGTCGTCAAAGAATTCCTCGACCAGGTACTTCTCAAATTTGCCAAGCTGGGTCACGAAAGGCCTCCTGAGTTTGCCGCATATCTTCCTCCCAAGACTGTCTTCCGGCAAGGAGCCCGCGAGGATGGGTGTAGCCGCCAAGTAGTGAGACACTCAGTTCCATGCGTGAATTCGTGGTTCTCGGCACCGCCTCCCAGGTCCCGACCAGGACCCGCAACCACAACGGATATGTGCTCCATTGGGATGGCGAGGGCCTGCTCTTCGACCCGGGAGAAGGTACCCAGCGGCAGATGATCCAAGCTGGCGTCTCGGCCAGCCAGATCACGCGCATCTGTGTTACACACGTCCACGGCGACCACTGTTTCGGGTTGCCCGGCGTCCTTTCGCGTATGGCTTTGGACCGCGTGGAGCATCCAATCCACTTGCACTACCCCGCGTCCGGCGAAGACATGATCCGCGCGCTTGTCGCCGTTGCGTCTCCCGGAATCGACCTTCGGCTTCATCCGCACGGGAGCGCCGGGCCCGTCGCCGCCGGGGTGGAGGTGCGCCCGCTGTTTCATCGAATCGAGACATACGGCTATAGGGTTGTCGAGCCCGACGGTCGGAGCCTCCTGCCGGAGAGGCTGGCGGCGGCCGGGATTACCGGACCGGACGTCAGCGTCCTGCAGCGGGACGGGATTCTGGGCGGCGTGCGCTTGGAGGACGTGAGCGCGCCGAGGCCCGGACAGAGCTTCGCCTTCGTGATGGACACGGCCCCATGTGCCGGTGCGGAGGAACTCGCCGCGGGGGTCGACCTGCTCGTGGCTGAGTCCACTTTCAGCGACGACGACGGCGACCTCGCCGCGCAGTACCGCCACCTCACCGCCGGGCAGGCGGGGGCGGTGGCTGCCACGGCTGAAGCGGGCATGCTCATCCTTACCCACTTTTCCTCACGCTACACCGATGTCAGCATGCTTGAGGGTCAGGCCCGGGCGCGGTCCGGCGCGGCCGCCGTCGTCGCCGCAAACGACCTGGACAGGGTCCCCTTCCCGAAGCGGCAGCGATGGGGGTAGAGAGCGCCGACGAAGCGGATCCTCCGCCCCCCCGGACGCTCCGAACCGCGACGCGATGGCGGCTCATGACGGCGTTGGAAGTACATGGCAATTTTGTCGTGCTTTCGGGTCGGTTCCCGGATAACCTGTCCGTGGGGAGGGCCACACCGGTCACACCCAGGCGTCCGCGGATGTGGGCGGGCTTGTCATCTATTCAGCTCTGGGGGCCGAAATGACAAACGAGATGCAGCCGCTGGAAAGCGTCGGTTCTTACAGGGGCCTCGTTGAGGCAGTGCCCGACGCTTTGCTCGTGATCGACGAGGACGGACAGATCACATTCGGCAACGCCTACACGGAGCAACTCTTCGGCTATTCGCGTAGCGAGCTGCTGGGCAGGCATTATGCGATGCTGCTTCCGGCGCGGTTCCAGGGCCAGGGCGGCGCCATCCGGGACCTCTTTGCCAGTGATCCGGGAATACACCGGGCGGGGACAGACCTGAAACTGTTCGGCCGTCACCGTGACGGCAGCGAGTTTCCCATTGAGGTCAGCTTCGCTCCCCTCGGGGTCGGACCCGGCATGCATCTCGTCGCCTCCATCCGCGAAGTAAGTGACCGCATCCGCGTTGACGCGGAACTCCGTGACGCCCTCTCTCTGCTCAGTGCCACCCTGGAATCCACCGCGGATGGCATTCTGGTCGTCGCGGCGGACGGTACCATTGCTGGTTCTAACGAACGGTTCGCCGAGTTGTGGGGCATCCCTGCGGATCTTCTGGAGTCCCACGACGACGGCCGGTTGTTGGCTTTCGTCCTGGATCAACTCATGGATCCCGACGGCTTCATAGGCAAGGTCCAGGAGCTGTACGCCGATCCGGGAGCGGAGAGCCTGGATATGTTGGAATTCCGTGACGGGCGGACATTTGAGCGCTACTCCCGGCCCCAACTCGTCGGAGATGAGATCGTCGGACGGGTCTGGAGTTTCCGCGACGTCACTTCCCGCCAACGCGCACAGGACCAGGCCCGGGAGGCGCTCGCCCAACTGGAGGGCTTGGCCGCCATCGTTGAGTCCTCGGCTGACGCGATCATTGGCATGACTCCGGAGGGCCTTATCACCAGTTGGAACCCTGGGGCCGAGAAGCTCTACGGGTACGCCGCCGCTGAAGCGATTGGCCGGGACGTCCGGCTCCTCATTCCGGACCACCTCCAGGCCGAGGACGAGGTGCTGGCCGCCGTCCTGGATGGTGGGCAGGCCCGTAGCTTCGAGACAGACCGGGTCCGCAAGAATGGGTCCATCGTGCCAGTGTCCTTGACGGTCTCCCCGATCCGCGGCGAACACGGGGTCATCGGAATTGCGACCATCGGGCAGGACATTACCGCGCGGCGGGCCGCTGAAGCCGAGCTGCTGGCTGCCCGGGAGGCGGCCCTGGAATCGAGCAGGTTGAAGTCCGAGTTCCTCGCGACGATGAGCCATGAGATCCGTACCCCCATGAACGGAGTCATAGGCCTGACGACGCTGTTGCTGGACACGCCGCTGGATGAAGCACAGCGCAAATACGCCGAAGGGGTTCAAACCGCTGCCGGAGCCTTGCTGACCCTGATTAACGACATCCTGGATTTCTCGAAGCTGGAGGCCGGGAAAATTGACCTGGACATCACCTCCTTTGACCCGCAGTATCTGATGGAGGAAGTTGCCGGGCTCCTGGCCGAAGCGGCACAGGGCAAGGGTCTGGAACTCATCGCGTATTGCCACCCCGATGTTCCTGCCCAGCTAGCCGGCGATGCTGGCCGGATCCGGCAGATCCTGCTGAATCTGGCTTCGAACGCCGTAAAATTCACCGCGTCCGGCGAAGTCGCCATCCGGGTGAACGTCGTCGACCAGGACGCGGGAACCGCGCTGGTGCGGTTCGAGGTAAGTGATACCGGTATCGGTATCGAGGCCACGGATCATCTGCGCCTGTTCGATTCTTTTTCCCAGGCCGATGCCTCCACCACGCGCCGATACGGCGGAACGGGGCTGGGGCTGGCGATATGCCGGCGTCTGACTGAAGCTATGGGCGGGGAGATTGGATTGACCAGCACCCCTGGTGAAGGCAGCAGGTTCTGGTTCGCCATCCGCCTGCCGGTGGCTAAGGATCCTGAACGGGTTCCTGCCCCTCCGGTCCCGGGCCTGTTGGCAGGGTTGCGTGTGCTGGTGGTCGACGACAATGCCACCAATAGGTTCGTGTTGGAATCGCAATTGAACACGTGGGGACTGCGGCCGGATGCGGTAGCCGACGCGCGAACGGCCCTCGACCGGTCCCGGACGGCGGCCGCCACCGGACAACCCTTCGACGTTGCCGTGCTCGACATGTGCATGCCGGACATGGATGGCCTCGAGCTTGCCCACGAGCTCACCGGCGACCCCGCGCTGCGTGGCATCCGGCTCATGATGCTGACGTCCGCGTCCCAGGTGTCCAAGACCGACATGACTGATGCCGGAATCGGCGAATGGCTCACGAAACCCGTACGCGGGTCGGAACTCTACGACCGACTTATGCGGCTGGTGGCTGGCAACGCAGCGACCGACCCCGCGTCCGCACCGGCACGGCCCCCAACGCCGGACAGGCCTTCCCTGGGCCGGATCCTGGTGGTGGAGGACAACGAAGTGAACCAGCTCGTCGCCTGCGAAATGGTTACCAAACTGGGCTACCAAGCCGAGGTGGCTGCCAACGGTGCCGAGGCTGTCTCCGCCATCGCCGCCCACTCCTATGCGGCTGTGCTCATGGATTGCCATATGCCGGTCATGGACGGTTTCGAAGCGACCAGGAGCATTCGGGCGCAGGGGAACCGCTCCGCGCGCCTGCCCATCATCGCCATGACCGCCGGCGCCCAGGACGAAGACCGTGAGCGCTGCCTCTCGGCAGGCATGGATGACTACCTCAGCAAACCCGTCGATCTGGCCGCGCTGGATGAAGCCCTGAAGCGGTGGGTCCCCCACGGGGTTAGTCCCGAAGCTGAAGCCCCGGCTGTTGATCCGGGACGCCTCGCGGTTCTTCGCGAACTGGGTCCGGCGGACGGTCGTGGGCTCTTGCCCGCAGCTGCGGGCGCCTTCCGGCGCGGCATCCCCGCCAGCATGGCTGCGCTTCGCCATGCGTTGGATGATGGCGGCGGAGACGCACTCGAACATGCAGCCCACACACTCAAGGGCGCCGCGGCCAATATCGGGGCCACCGGTGTTGCATCTCTGTGCCAGGAACTGGAGGATCTTGGACGCAAGGACGGTGGCCAATCCAGTACCGAGCTGCTGACCCGCCTTCTTGCCGAGCTGGCACGGGTGGATAAGGAGTTGGACAACGCCTTGGCGCTGAGCGCCTCGGATGAGGCCCACGCATAACATTCGAGGGATGGCTTCTCCTAATGTTTAACTTGGGTAGGCCGCCCGCGTGTCGGGCCGATGGTGTCTGGAAAACGAGTAGGCGGCACTCGTGCCTCAGGGCGGAGAAAGTTGTTGAATTAACACAGGAACACATCCGCGGCTTGAGACAGACCAGCCGGACCTCCGGGACCGGCATTTGACGGGGCCGACGGCGGGAGGGTCCCTGGAGCCCGGGGCTCGGGGCTCTCTACCCCAGACGCCGCCGGCCCCCCAGCGTGCCAAAAGGAGTCCTCGCTGGCGCTAACCTTGAGCTCTGGACCCGCGGCAGGCGACGGCCGCCCATGAGACGATACGGGCGGTCTGTTCTTTTTCTGCGCCTGCCGGAGCACAATTGAGAAAAGTTGGACCGTGGGTGGTGCGGCATGAAAACAGTGAGGCAAATACATGGTCCGCTTCCACGTCCTGTCTGCCGCAGAGAGCCGGGCCGGGCGGCTAACTCTCCATGGCAGCGAGCTCTGGCCCCTTGCCACGGTCGTCCTTTCTTCGGCCTGTTATGAATACCTCATCGCCCGGTATATGCGCAGGGATGCAGGCTCCAGACTGGGCATCCGTCAACTCCCTGTCGCGAAAGAGCGCAGACCTCGAAACGCCATCCGTGGGAACTAGCCCAAGCAACAAATCCACACGTGAAAGGACACCGAGATGTTCCAGACAAGTAAACGACTAACAGCGTTGGGTTCCGCACTCGCGCTGTTTCTGGCAATGTCCGCCGTCGCGTCGTGTTCCGGGCCAGTCGATACGCCCTCCCCGACTACGTCAAAGGGGACACCGACAGGGCCGGGGCCGGCGTCGGGGTCGCCAACTGTGACCCCAACCGTGACTTCGGACACCGCAGAGCTCTGCGGGGCAGGGTCCGCCATCCACTATGACCGCTCCGCCTTCCAATCGACGCCCAAGATAGACAACAAGTGGTTTCCGCTGAAGCCCGGCATGCAGTACACGACCAAGGGAACGGTCAAGAGCGCCGATGGCACCTCCGAGCGCACGGTCGTCCACTCCGTGACCGGACTGACAAAGGTGATAGACGGCGTGAAGACCCTCGTGATGTGGGACCGGGACTACTTCGACGGGCAGTTGGTGGAATCCGAACTGGCATTCTTTGCCCAGACGGAGAAGGGAGCGGTCTGGCTCTTCGGGGAGTACCCGGAAGAGTACGAGAACGGCACTTTCACCGGCGCGCCCCGCACTTTCATTAGCGGCATTTCCAAGGCCCAGGCAGGGATCGCCATGCAGGATCAGCCGGTGACCGGTACCCCCGGGTACGTCCAGGCCCACGCACCCGACGTAGGCTTCCTGGATTGCGGAACTGTCTTCAAGCAGCACGAACGGGTGTGCGTCCCCGCCGCGTGCTACGACGATGTGTTGGTCATTGACGAATACAATCCCCTGGAACCGTCTGTGGGCCACCAGCAAAAACTCTATTCAGCGGGCACGGGCTTGGTGAAAGTGACAGCGGTTGGCGGTGCGGACCAAGAGTCGTTGGACCTCATCACCGCGGAGGCGCTCGCAGGCTCCAAGCTGAGTGAGATCAATCAGCAAGCACTGGAAATGGACGGGCACGCCTACCAGGTCAGTGCGAGTGTTTACGGCACAACGCCCCACGCCGAGATAGCGACGCCAGTCTCCGGCGGCTAGCGCGCGCATACCACTATCACTTGTGAAAAGAAGGAAATTCCCCTGTTGTTATCCTGAGAATCCTTACACAGATCGTTGACCCGGGGTTTGCCCGGGGATCATGATGGACGTACACGTCTGGGGGCGCTTTGGCACTGCTCCAAGGAGCCGCGTGGTGGACAGGTACCGGGGATCTTACATTTCCAACGGGCACTTACCGGAAATTGATTCTGGAGTGTCTTCTCCCCGCTATGGCTTCTCCCTCACACCCCAAGAACCGGGCTACCGGCCATGATGAGCATGATCCTCCGGTGGGTCATCCAGTTCCGGTTTCTGGTCCTGGCATTGGCGGTGGGCATCCTTGGTTTCGGCTTCACGAGCCTGCCGGGCATGGCAGTTGATGCCTTCCCGGAATTCGCCCCTCCACAGGTTGAAATCCAGACTGACGCCCTGGGGCTCTCCGCAGCGGAAGTTGAACAGCTGATCACTTCCCCGATGGAGGCGGACCTGTTGAACGGTGTGGCCTGGGTGGAAGCCATTCATTCCAAATCCGTCCCGGGCCTGTCATCGATCCAGATGGTGTTCAAGCCGGGGACCGACCTTTTTCGGGCCCGCCAGCTTGTGTCTGAACGTCTGACCCAGGCACGCGCGTTGCCGAACGTTTCTGCCGCGCCCGTCCTGATGCAGCCGCTCTCATCGACGAGCCGGGTCATGATGATTCGACTGACCTCCAAAGAGATGTCGGCCATTGACATGTCTGTTCTGGCCCGCTGGACCATGAAGCCTGGCCTCCTCGCGGTGCCCGGCGTCGCGAACGTGGCTATTTGGGGACTCCGCGACCAGCAACTGCAGGTCCTGGTCGATCCTGAGCAACTTGAGGCCAAGGGCGTGACACTGGACGAGGTCATTACTACCACCGGCAACGCCGTGTGGGTGTCGCCCTTGAGTTACCTTGAGGCATCCACGCCCGGCACCGGCGGCTTTCTGGAGACCGACCACCAGCGGCTCGGAGTGCAGCACGTCCTGCCGATCACCACGCCGCAGGATCTGGGCCAAATCAGCCTAGAGGGGCCCGCCGGAAAACTGGTGTTGGGCGATGTCGCCCACGTCGTGACCGACCACCAGCCGCTGATCGGGGATGCACTGTCCGGCAAGGATGCCGAACTGCTCCTGGTCATCGAGAAGTTCCCGGAGACGAACACGGGGGACGTGACCCGGGGCATCGATGATGCGCTCCATGCCCTCCAGCCGGGGCTGTCCGGCGTCACGATCGATACGACCGTCTACCGACAAGCAGCGTTCATCCAAGAAGAGGTCGGCACGCTTGGTGTCGCACTGCTTGTCTCGCTGCTGCTGATAGTCACGATGTTTGGCGCGTTCCTCCGCTCCTGGCGCACCGCGGTCATCAGCCTGGTTACGATTCCGGCCTCCCTGACGGCGGCAGCCTTGGTGCTGTATCTGAGAGGCACCGGGATGAACACCATGGTCCTGGCCGGAATGATCCTGGCCTTGGCCGTCATCGTTGGTGACGTCGCCGAAGACCTCTATGGCGCAGTCCGCGCTGCCAGGGCTGGCACCAGGTCCGGCGTCGCTGACTCGAGCGACACCTTGGTGACGGCGTCCCTGCGGGCAGTGCGAACGCCGATTCTCTACTCTCTGCTGATCATGGCGTTGTCTGTGCTGCCCGTGTTCTTCGTGCCTGGCGAGGACGGAGCGCTTTTCGGACCGTTACTCCTTTCCTACCTGCTCACCCTGGCTGTCGCGATGATCGTTGCGCTGACCATAACCACCGCGTTGGTCTTCGTCCTGCCCGTCGGTCGGACCACCGCAAGGGAAGGACGCCCACTGGGCCGGGTCCACAGCGGATACCGCCGCGCGCTAAGGCGGGTTCAGAGCCGATACGGCCGTGCCTTGTCCCGGGTGGAAGGAAAGGCACGGTGGGTTTTCGCGGGCGCCGCGGCCATCGCCCTCGCCGGACTTGCGCTCGCGCCCCAGCTGGCCACTGGCCATCCGACGGTGCCCGTCCTGCCGGACAAGACCCTCGTGGTGCAGTGGAGTACGATCGCCGGCACATCAGACCAGGAAATGAGCCGGATCACTGATGCGGCCGCGCAAGAACTCCGGGCACTTCCCGGCGTGGCCAATGTGGGAGGACATGTCGGGCGCGCCATCACCTCGGACCAGGTGGGTGACATCAGCGCGGGAGAGCTCTGGGTGACCGTTTCCGCGGAGGCCTCCTACCGCGACACGGCAGCCGCTGTCCAGCGCGTTGTAGCTGGGTACCCAGGGTTGACCGGCAAAGTATCCACGTACCCGCAGGAGAAGATCGACCAGATCCATGAGGCCGCCGACCCCGGGTTCACGGTCCGGGTTTACGGCCTGGATATGGCCACGCTCCGCCAGAAGGCAGAGGAGGTGCGGCAAATCCTGGCTCGGACCGGCGGCGTCGTCAATCCCCATGTCGATGCGCCCGCCCAACAACCAATCGTCGAGGTCCAGGTTGACCTTGCCGCGGCCCAGAAGGCGGGCGTTATCCCAGGCGATGTCAGGCGCGCGGCCGCTGCCCTGCTGCAGGGAATCGAAGTCGGCAACATCTACCAGCAACAAAAAGTCTTCTCGGTGATCGTCAAAGGCACCCCGTCCACCAGGAACAGCCTCACCAGCGTCCGCGAGCTCCTGATCGACACCCCAAGTGGCGGGCACGTACGCCTCGGCGACGTTGCCCGAGTCAACATGGTCGGGAACGAGGCGGTCATTCTGCACGATGACACCTCGCGCCGGATCGATGTGAAGGCTGAGATTCAGGGGCGCGCGCTCAACGACGTGCAGCAGGACATCGAGAAGGGCCTGCAGCAACTGCAGTTCCCGCTCTCGTACCATGCGGAAATCCTCACCCAGTACGCAGAGCAACAAAATAGCGCCCGGTGGCTGTGGCTGCTGGCGGCGGTCGCTGCGGCCGGAATCCTCGTGCTTCTCCAGACGGCGCTGGGAAGCTGGCGGCTAGGTGCCGCGGTCTTCCTGGGCCTGATTGCGGCGCTCTCGGGCGGGGTGCTCGCCGCCCAAATGACGGGCGGAATCAACTCCTTGATCTCGCTTCCTGCCTTCTCCGCCGTCCTGGGCATCGCTGTGCGTGGTTCCATCCTCCTGATATGGCACGCCCGAAGCTTGGGGTCTGAGGGCAGGGAGACATACGGATCCGCGCTCGTGGTCCGAGGCGCGCGGGACCGGTTGATTCCCGTTCTGATGTCGGCCCTAATGACGGGGCTGGCGCTGTTGCCGCTCGTGCTCCTCGGCGGCGTGGTCGGAAGGGAACTCATCCAACCGCTCGCCGTCATCATCTGGGGCGGGTTGCTGACCACGACTCCTTTCCTGCTATTCGTCTTGCCCGCATTGTTGCTTCGATTCGGACTGGAACGGGCGCCTAGGACCGCAACCCGGAACGATTCTCTGCTCCGGGCACAGAGCGAGGATGCACCATGAAAAAGCTAGCTTCCCGACGGCGCCACATCATCAAGCTCCTGATCGCTCTGGTGGTGGCCGCGTTCCTGACGCTGTCGCTGCCGGCCTGTTCCCAGCCGCAAGCCGAAGCCGTGTCTGCCGCAGACACCCCTGCCACCTTGGAAGAAGTCCCGGGGACGGACCTGCACCGCATCACCCTGACGGAACGCGCCGTCGAACGGCTGGGGCTGAAAACCGGTATGGCTGCGTCTGGTCCGCAGGGGAAGCTGACCGTCCCCTACGGGGCGATCCTGTACGACAGCCAGGGCAAGACCTGGGTCTACACAAATCCGGAGCTCCGTGTGTATGTCCGCCAGGCGGTAAGTATCGAGCGAATCGCCGGCGAAGCCGCCTTGCTGCGAGAGGGTCCGCCGGTCGGCACGGTGGTGGTAACGCTAGGGGCCGAGGAACTGTTCGGCGAGGAATTCGATACGGCCCACTGAGATGCGTTGGATCATAGGCATCAGCCTCAAATTCAGGACGGTGGTTGTTGCCTTGGCCTGCGCAGGGATGCTGTTGGGCTCCGTCCAGTTGAGCTCAGCGTCCATCGATGTTTTTCCGGAATTCGCGCCCCCGCGCGTGGAAATCCAGACCGCCTGCCTAGGCCTGACCGCGCAGGAAGTGGAAGAGCTGGTCAGCGTCCCGATCGAGGCTTCCCTGAGCGGCATGCCCGGCCTGGACGAGCTGCGCTCCAAGTCCGTGCCCCAGCTGTCCTCGATCGTGCTCGTCTTCAAGCAGGGTACCGATCTGCTGAACGCCCGCCAGGTGGTCTCTGAACGGATGGCGGCAGTGACCTCCGCTCTGCCCACCTGGGCGGCTCCGCCGGTCATGCTTCAGCCTTTGTCGTCGACGAGCCGCGTGATGAAGATCGGCATGACCTCCGCCAACCGGTCGCTGATCGAGATGTCCATGCTCTCTTACTGGACGATCCGCGCCCGGTTGCTCCGGGTGCCCGGGGTGGCCAACGTCGCCATCTGGGGTGAACGGCTCCAGATGCTGCAGGTCCAGGTGCAGCCGGACCGGCTCAAGGCCGAAAACGTTTCCCTCAACGAGGTCATGGAAGTCACCGCCGGAGCCGTGGACGCCGGCCTACTGAAGTATTCCCCCGGCCGGTTCATCGGTACAGGAGGCTTTATTGACGGTCCCAACCAGAGAATGGGCGTCCAGCATGTCCAAGCGGTTTCCAGCCCCGAGGACCTTGCGCAAGTCACTATCAGGGAAAAGGACGGCGTCGCGCTGCACTTGGGCGACGTGGCCAAGGTCGTGGAGGACCACCAGCCGCTCATCGGCGACGCGGTGATCAACAACGGGCACGGGCTCATGCTCATCGTCGAGAAACTCCCCTGGGGAAACACCCTCGATGTGACGAAGGGAGTTGAGGACGCCCTCCGCCAGCTCCAGCCAGGGTTGAGTGGAATCACCTTTGACACCACCATCTTCCGTCCGGCGAGCTTCATCGAGGAGGCGATTTCCAACCTCAGCCTCGCTCTCCTCCTGGGCTGCCTATTGGTAGTCATGATCCTCGGTGCTTTCCTCTTCCAGTGGCGGACAGCGTTGATCAGTCTCGTAGCCATTCCGCTCTCCCTCCTGACGGCGGCGCTCGTCCTGTACTTCACGGCGAGCTCCATCAACACCATGGTCCTGGCGGGGCTGGTCATCGCAGTGGGTGTCGTCGTCGACGACGCGATCATCGACGTCGAAAACATCATGCGCCGGCTCAGACAGCACCGGGCCCTGGGCGGCGAGGAATCAACGGCCTCGGTGGTGCTCAGGGCCTCCTTGGAAATGCGAAGTCCCATTGTCTACGCGACCTTGATTATCGTCGTCGCGGCCGTTCCCATTTTCTTCCTCGACGGACTGACCGGTGTCTTTTTCCGGCCGCTGGCTGTCTCCTATACCTTGGCCGTCCTCGCCTCGATGCTTGTCGCGCTGACGGTGACACCGGCGCTGGCACTGATTCTGCTCGGCAAGGCGAAACTGGAGCAGCGCGATCCTCCCCTGGTCCGGGTGCTCAAACGCGCATATCACGCCGCTTTGTCCCGAACCATGAATCGGCCCCGCTACGGCTACGCCTGTTTCGGCGCCATCGCGCTGGCGGGTCTGGCGATCGCTCCCCTGATGGGCCAGTCCTTGTTCCCCACCTTCAAGGAACGCGACTTCCTGATGCACTGGGTCTCAGAGCCCGGCACATCGGCAGCAGAGGAATACCGCATCTCACAACGGGGCTGCGAGGAGCTCCTCAAGGTGCCCGGAGTCCTGAACTGTGGAACACACATAGGCCAAGCGTTCACCGCAGACGAGATCGTCGGCGTCAACGCCGGGGAAAACTGGATCAGCATCGACCGCCACGCTGACTACGAAAAAACGGTGGCAGCTGTCCAGGAGGTTGTCGACGGCTATCCGGGCCTGCACCGCGACGTCCAGACCTACCTGAAAGAGAGAATCGAAGAGGTCCTGACCGGGGCCAGCGAACCAATCCTGGTCCGGGTCTACGGGGATGACCTGAACGTGCTTCGGGACCAGGCCCAAAAGATCAAATCCATCCTTGACCACATCCCGGGCACCAATGAACCCCATGTTTCCCTGGAAGTCGAGGTACCGCAGATTACGGTCAAGGTGGACCTTGCCGCGGCGCAAAAGTACGGGCTGAAACCCGGCGACGTCCGGCGGGCAGCCGCGACACTCGTAGCCGGGGAAGAGGTAGGCGACGTCTTCCGGGACGGACGTGCCTATGACGTGCAGGTTTGGAGCACACCTGAGACCCGCGCCAGCGTCACCAGCATCGAAGACCTGCCGCTCGACACCCCCAGCGGACAGCGCGTCCGGCTGGCCGACGTCGCCGCTGTCCGTGTGCAAGCGACACCCAACCTCATTGACCGCACGAACGGATCCCGCCGCGTTGAGGTCGGTTCCTTTATCGATCAGGGGGCGGACCTCGGGACAGTTGTCCGCACGCTACAGGAACGCCTCGAAGAGATGAACCTGCCGCCCGGCTATAGCGTCCAACTCCTCGGTGAGTACACGGAACGCCAGGCGGCCACCGAACGCCTGACGATCTTCGCCATAGCGGCCCTTGCACTGATCTTCCTGTTCCTGCAGGCATCGTTCCGGAGCTGGCGGCTGGCCCTGCTTGCGCTGCTGACGCTCCCGATAGCCCTGGTCGGCGGGGTTTTCGCCGCCTACATCACCGGCGGGGTCCTCTCGCTCGGCTCACTCGTCGGGTTCCTCACGGTCATGGGCATCGCAGCCCGCAACGGGATCCTGCTCATCAGCCACTGCCAGCATCTGGAAAGGAACGA
The DNA here is from genome assembly GCF_014207375.1 of Arthrobacter sp. AZCC_0090. GTDB lineage: Bacteria > Actinomycetota > Actinomycetes > Actinomycetales > Micrococcaceae > Arthrobacter. The sequence goes on from NZ_JACHEE010000001.1 coordinate 514,829, forward strand.
GGACGAAGCCTTCGGCCGCGCGCTCGTGTTGCGCGGAGCTGCGGAACGGCTTTCCCCGATCCTCATGACCACCTTGGCTACCGGACTTGCCCTCGTGCCCTTGGTGGTCATGGGAAATATCCCGGGCCATGAAATCGAACACCCGATGGCCGTGGTCATTCTGGGCGGACTCGTCACGTCCACACTGCTCAATTTGTTCATTGTTCCTTCGCTCTACCTTCGCTTCGCCAAAGCAGGGTCCATCCCGAGCGGAGCTTCACGCGTGGCGAGGAAGGGATCGGCGCTAATTTCCCGGAGATTCAGGCGAATGATTCCTTCCCGAGCTCAGGAAACTAGCTAGCCAAGTGTGTCTGCCGGAGTCGTGCACCGGCGACGGCACTATTTTGTCGGTGCCTCCTGCGATGCTGTGGGTATGGACGGAAGGACAGCCAGGATTACGGACAGCAGGGCCGTGGAGGCCGTTGCCGCGTCCGTTGCCGCGCTTGCTGCCTTCACCGGCTCCGCTGGTTCCTCCGAAAGACACCGATCCGACACGCACCTGGCGGGAACGCCACCACCGGGTCAGCATCGAAGAACGCCACGCCAAAAGAACCTCGGACCGGCGGGTCGAATACCTCCCGGACCGTGACGGCATGGCATGGATCTCCACCTTCCTCCCGGCAGCCACCGCGGCCGGGATCTGGGACCGGACCACCGCCGCCGCCCGCCCCCTCCAAAGCCCGGCCGAAACCCGGACCCTCGCCCAGCTCCGCGCCGACATCACCGCCACCTGGCTCCTCACCAACAACACCCCCGGCGCCACCGCCGCAATGCCCGACGGCGGCCTGCCCGACGGCGGCACGGGAGCCGGCGGGGCGGGGCGTGTCCCGTCCCCTGCGGGCGCAGGTCCTGGTCACCGTCCCGGTCCTGTCCCTGCTGGGCGCCACGGACGAACCGGCTATGCTGGACGGCTACGGGCCCATCCCGCCGTCCATCGCCCGCCGCCTGGTCACCGACGGCGCCGACTCCCTCCACCGCGTCCTGACCGACCCCCGTGACGGCGCCCCGCTGGAAATCGGACGCACCAGCTACCGCATCACCAAGGCCATGCGCCAATGGCTCCGGCTCCGCGACGGCAAATGCCCCCTCCCCGGCTGCAACAACCACTCCCTCGACAACGAAGCAGACCACCTCCTGGCCTGGGCCCACGGAGGCACCACCGGCATCTCCAACCTCGGCCAACCCTGCCCCAAACACCGCCGCCTCAAACACCGGTCCGCATGGAGCCCCACCACGGCCAGCAAGCACAACCCACCAGGGTGGACATCCCCCTCACAACGGCACTACCCCACCGAACACCAGGACTGGGAACCACCCCACTGGCCACCCCACATCCCGATCACGACCACCGACACACACCCGGACCAAGACCTGCCAGACCTGTCCCCGGACCCCTTCCCCGACTGGCACTCATTCACAGCCGCACATCCATGGCCTGCCGCCGGCACGGACAATCCGCGCCGGCCTGCCCAACTGAAGGACCCCCTCACGGAACGCGGCGCGTTCCAAGGTGCCTGAAGATGAACTCCTGACAATGGTGCGACCAGTACTCGCAGCTTCAATCCGTTTCGTCGGGAGTATTGGGAGCGACGTCTGGCTCGAGGCCGTTGTCTCTCAGATACCTCAGCGCACGCTCGATGGCGTCGATCTTCCGCTTCAGGTCCTTGATTGCCGGTGCCGACTCGTCGGAGAACTCGTCGAGCCGCTCATGTTCACGCCGCACCTCGATCTCGGTCTCAACCAGGTTTCTCCACGCGGCCCGATCTTGATCGAGGTGTTGCCGTTGCCGCAGAATTGCCACTGTCAGTTGGCGAGTAACGACAGCTTCGAGAGTTTCAACACTGGTTTCTGGGCTGGCAAGGCTGAAGGCGATGCCGCCGCCACCCGCAGTGATGAGGGTTCCCGCTGTCAAGAGGCCCCCGACCATACCGCCGGGCCCAAAGGTGGCCAGTGCGCTGGTGATCGCTGCAGCTCCGGCAAGACCGGCGCCCGCAGCAAGCGCTAGGCCGCCAGTAGCCACGACAATCGCCGCCGCGCCGGCACCCAGTGCGCCCCATTTGATCCAGTTCACTCCTCGGCCGCCGCTGAGTGCCTCCTGCGCACGTTTGGCGGCCGTGAATACATCGGCGCCATACTGCAGGAAGGCTGGAGATCCAAAGTGGTCATTCGGCTATCGGCCAATCTTCGCGAGCGCTTTCCCGAGGCTCGGGGTTTCTCGCCCCGCAACCTGCGCTACATGAAGGCATTTGCTGCCGCGTGGCCGGACATCTCAATGTTGCAGACGGCGTCTGCAACATTGAGGCAGAGCCACCATGTGCTGCTGCAGGAAAAGCTCAATGACCCGGGGACCAGGCTGTGGTACATGGCTGCCGCCGTCGAAGAAGGTTGGTCCCACAACGTCCTGGTCTACCAGATCGACACCCGGCTGCACGAACGTCCCGGCAAGGCGATAAGCAACTTCCGGGCGACCTTGCCGCCGTCGGATTCAGATCTTGCGCAGCAGTCTTTCAAGGACCCGTATGTCTTCGACTTTGTCGCCATGACGGGCAAACGGAACGAGCGCGAGCTCGAAGGCCAGCTGGTCCTGCACGTTGAAAAGTTCCTGCTGGAACTCGGCCAGGGCTTCGCCTTCGTGGGCCGGCAGGTCCGGCTAACCATCGGCGAGGACGAGTTCTTTGCGGATCTGCTGTTTTACAACTTCAAACTGCGCTGCTTCGTGGTGGTAGAACTCAAGGCCACAGCGTTCAAGCCCGAACCTTGGCCAAATCAATATGTACATGTCTGCCGTGGACGATCTTCTGGCCCACGCGGAGGACAAGCCGACCATCGGCTTGCTGCTCTGCAAAACTAAGAACAACGTCGTAGCCGAATACTCTCTCCGTGGCTTCGCCAAACCGATCGGCATTGCCGAATGGGAGGCCGAGATTGTCAAATCGCTACCCGAAGAGTTTGCCTCCACACTACCCAGCATCAGCGAACTCGAAGCCGAGCTTTCGCAAAACATCACCACCGAAACGGTCAACCAGGGGGAATCACCGTGACGTCAATCCCAGCAGTTAAACCCGTCCTCGGTCTTCTGCCACTCGCAGTAGCCCTCCGCCGGACCAGCGCCCGGCGTTTGACGGCAGTCTTGCGGAACGAAGGCTTGTCCGCCCGTGGAGCCGAAGTGTCGGTAACCCCCGCTGGACCTCGGCCGGGCTCATGCACGGGACGCTCTTGATCCGCACGAAAAATGAGGTACTCCCTCGCGCGCGTTCTGATGTTGCGAACGATGAGCAAGGGACTGCATCAACTGTTGATTTAACAAACGGCTCAAGAAAAGGTCCAAGGGTGCGACCAAAGCCCGAACGCCCTCCCATTGTGGGCCGACACGGTTTGCCTTAAGCGTGAGCTGTTCAGGACGCCTCCGCTTCAGCCTCGCTGCCCTTTGCGCCGTCATCATCTGACGGTTTTTTGAACGAGTCCAAAACGGAACGAGCACGAGGTAAAGGGCCAACCACCAAATGTAGACCCCAGCGGCACCGTTGGCGGAACTGGAATCGCAGAGGCGATGCAGTAGGTCGTTGCGTAGGTTCGAACCCCTAGGGTCTACAAGCGTTGCTCGGAACGCAAATTCAATGTCCTCATCGAACACGCCATGCTCCTTCGCCAAGTCCAGCAATGGGCCGAAAGTCTTCTCCGCTTCGGTCCCATCCGGGTCAATCGATGTCGTGGCTACCTCACGAGACTTGAGGTGGAAGCAGATGAGATTTTCAATTTGGGGAATCAGCAGGTGGCTACTCGTAACGAAATCCCAGTCAAACCCCGCAGCATGGCCCAGGGCAAAGATCGCTTCGCGTCCTGGGGGAACAGCAGGTGATCGCCTAGCAAGCTCATCCAGTAGCTCTTTGCGGATCCAGTCCTCCTCGGAAATAGACCTAAGAGCCGGGGCTATGGCTCTCTGAACGAGGCTTCCAATAAACATCTGGTGGCTGGTGACTACATGAGAAGCTACGACGTGTTCCGCGGAAGAGGTCGCAAGGGCAGGAACTTTGTACGCGACGCGACCACCACTTGTGATGGTGGATCTTCCGAATATGTCAGCAATGGAACCCTTTGCCACGCGTTCATTTTGCAGGTCTGCGAGCTGCTGCACCGAAGGAATCGGTGCCACGCTAATTAACCCAATATGGGCTGACATCGTGTCCTTGCCTTGAACACTGGCCTCGGCAGTTCGGGCAATGTCACTTAGGTCGATGGACCCGCTTTCGATAAGTTCGAATTCCTCGGTTGCACGAAGGGAATACTCACGATGTAACCCGCGAATTTCAGCCAGCCTCGCTTCCAGACCCCGCTCTTCGCGATACTTGTGTGAGGTTCCTCTCTAGAGCTGGATGGCAGACTCAAGGTGGTAGGCCGCCACCATGAAACTTGGGTTATCTCCGCCGGCGCGTTCACCGCTTTCCGTGACTGCAGCCTCCTGCTCTTGCTCAGATACCGCGAAATTGCTCAGTTACGTCGGAGTCTCACACCGATCTAAAACTCCCAGTCCTCGTCCTCAGTATTAACAGCCTTGCCGATCACATAAGACGAGCCAGACCCCGAGAAGAAGTCGTGGTTCTCATCAGCATTGGGTGACAGGGCCGACAGGATGGCCGGGTTCACGTCGGTGACGGAGGCCGGGAACATGGCCTCGTAGCCGAGGTTCATCAGGGCCTTGTTGGCGTTGTAGTGCAGGAACTTCTTGACGTCCTCGGCCAGGCCGACGCCGTCATAGAGGTCGTGCGTGTACTGGACTTCGTTTTCGTACAGCTCGAAGAGCAGCTCGAACGTGTAGTCCTTGATTTCCTGGCGCTTCTCCTCGGAGACCTTTTCGAGGCCCTTCTGGAACTTGTACCCGATGTAGTAGCCATGCACGGCCTCATCGCGGATGATCAAGCGAATGAGGTCTGCCGTGTTCGTGAGCTTGGCACGGGAAGACCAGTACATCGGAAGGTAGAACCCGGAGTAGAACAGGAAGGATTCCAGCAGTGTGGAAGCCACCTTGCGCTTCAGGGGATCGTCGCCCTGGTAATAGTCCATGACGATCTGCGCCTTCTTCTGCAGGTTCTCGTTCTCGAGGGACCAGCGGAAGGCGTCGTCGATCTCCTTGGTGGAGCACAGGGTCGAGAAAATCGACGAATACGACTTCGCGTGCACCGACTCCATGAAGGCGATGTTGGTGTACACGGCCTCTTCGTGCGGGGTGATCGCGTCCGGGATCAAGGAAACGGCGCCCACGGTGCCTTGGATGGTGTCCAGCAGGGTCAGACCGGTGAATACGCGCATGGTGAGCTGCTGCTCGTCCGGCGTGAGGGTGTGCCAGGACTGGACGTCGTTGGACAGCGGCACCTTCTCCGGCAGCCAGAAGTTGTTGACCAGTCGGTTCCAGACCTCCACGTCCTTATCATCCTGGATGCGGTTCCAGTTGATTGCTTCGACGTGGCTAAGCAGCTTGACCTTCTCGGTCATTTCGTCCCCTTAACGTATGTGTTCTTTAAGGTAAGCGTACGACGCCGGGCGCTCACCCGGCGTCGTACTCTTCAGTTTTGAGGCGCGGCGGCTGCCGCAAATAAACAACCGTTATCGGTTACAACATGCAGGAAACGCAGCCCTCAACCTCAGTCCCCTCCAGCGCGAGCTGGCGGAGGCGGATGTAGTAGAGCGTCTTGATGCCCTTGCGCCATGCGTAGATCTGAGCCTTGTTGATGTCACGCGTGGTGGCGGTGTCCTTGAAGAACAGCGTCAGAGACAAGCCCTGGTCCACGTGCTGCGTGGCGGCGGCGTACGTGTCGATGATCTTCTCGTAGCCGATCTCGTACGCGTCCTGGTAGTACTCCAGGTTGTCGTTGTCGAGGTACGGAGCCGGGTAGTAGACGCGGCCGATCTTGCCTTCCTTGCGGATTTCGATCTTGGCGGCCACCGGGTGGATCGACGACGTCGAGTTGTTGATGTAGCTGATGGAACCCGTGGGCGGGACGGCCTGCAGGTTCTGGTTGTAGATGCCGTGCTCCATGACGGAAGCCTTCAACTCACGCCAGTCATCCTGGGTGGGGATGTGGATGCCGGCGAAGAGCTCGCGCACGCGCTCGGTCTCCGGGGTCCACTCCTGCTCGGCGTACTTATCGAAGAACTCGCCACTCGCGTAGGTGGAGTTCTCAAAGCCGCCGAAGGGCTGGCCGGTCTCGATGGCCAGCTTGTTCGAGGCACGGAGGGCGTGGAACAGCACCGTGTAGAAGTAGATGTTGGTGAAGTCCAGGCCCTCTTCGGAACCGTAGTGGACGTGCTCACGGGCAAGGTAGCCGTGCAGGTTCATCTGGCCGAGGCCGATGGCGTGGCTCTGGGCATTGCCCTGCGCGATGGAAGGAACCGAGTTGATGTAGGACATGTCCGACACCGCGCTGAGGGCACGGATGGACGTCTCGATCGACAGGCCGAAGTCCGGGGAATCCATGGTCTTGGCGATGTTCATCGAACCAAGGTTGCAGGAGATGTCCTTGCCAACCGTCTCGTAGCTGAGATCCTCGGCGTAGATGGACGGCGTGGAAACCTGGAGGATCTCCGAGCACAGGTTGCTCATGGTGATCTTGCCGGCGATCGGGTTGGCCCGGTTCACGGTGTCCTCGAACATGATGTACGGGTAGCCGGACTCGAACTGGATCTCCGCGAGGGTCTGGAAGAACTCGCGGGCGCTGATCTTGGTCTTCTTGATCCGGGAGTCGTCCACCATCTCGTAATACTTCTCAGTGACCGAGATGTCAGAGAACGGGACGCCGTAGACCCGTTCGACGTCGTACGGGGAGAAGAGGTACATGTCCTCGTTCTTCTTGGCCAGCTCGAACGTGATGTCCGGGACCACGACGCCGAGGGACAGCGTCTTGATGCGGATCTTCTCGTCGGCGTTTTCCCGCTTGGTGTCCAGGAAGCGGTAGATGTCCGGGTGGTGGGCGTGCAGGTACACGGCACCCGCACCCTGGCGGGCACCGAGCTGGTTGGCGTAGGAGAAGCTGTCTTCGAGGAGCTTCATGACCGGGATGACGCCGGAAGATTGGTTCTCGATCTGCTTGATCGGGGCGCCGTGCTCGCGGATGTTGGTCAGCGAGAGGGCTACGCCGCCGCCGCGCTTGGACAACTGCAGCGCCGAGTTGATGCCGCGGGCGATCGACTCCATGTTGTCTTCGATGCGCAGCAGGAAGCAGGAGACCAGCTCGCCGCGCTGGGCCTTGCCGGCGTTGAGGAACGTGGGCGTGGCCGGCTGGAAGCGGCCGTCGATGATTTCGTCGACGAGGCGGCTGGCAAGTTCTTCGTTGCCGCGGGCAAGGTGCAGGGCAACCATGCAGACGCGGTCCTCGTAGCGCTCCAGGAAACGCTTGCCGTCGAAGGTCTTGAGCGTGTAGGAGGTGTAGAACTTGAAGGCGCCGAGGAAGGTCTCGAAGCGGAACTTCTTCTTGTAGGCGCGGTTGAAGAGGTCGCGGATGAAGTTCATCGTGTACTGGTCGAGGGTCTCGCGCTCGTAGTACTGGTTCTTGACCAGGTAGTCCAGCTTCTCTTCCAGGTCATGGAAGAAGACGGTGTTGTTGTTCACGTGCTGCAGGAAGTACTGGTGCGCGGCCTCGCGGTCGGCTTCGAACTGGATCTCCCCGTTCGGACCGTAGAGGTTCAACATGGCGTTGAGCTCATGGTAGCCAAGGCCCTTATAGGCCTCCGGCAATGGCTTCTTGACCTTGGCGGTGTCCACAGCGCCCTTGGTTACTTCTGTGTCTGCGACAGTCGTGTCCAAAACTTTTCCAATCCTTGATTGACCCGGTCAACATCTTCCGGAGTCCCCATGAGTTCGAATCGATAAAGAAGCGGAACCCGGCATTTGGTGGCGATGATGTCTCCCGCCATGCAGTAGTTTTCCGCGAAGTTGGTGTTTCCTGCTCCGATGACGCCGCGGATCAGTTCCCTGTTCTGCGGGTTGTTCAGAAACCTGATGACTTGCTTGGGCACCGATCCTTCGCCATTCGTACCGCCATACGTAGGCAGCACAAGGACGAAAGGTTCCAGCGCGAGCAGCGGCGCGTCCTTGGCATGGAGCGGGATGCGTGCCGCGTCGACGCCGAGCTTCTGGACGAAGCGCTTGGTGTTCTCAGATGTGGAGGAAAAGTAGATGAGGTGACTCCGCGTGCTGACAGCTTCAGCCGCTACTTGTGCAGGTGCTGTTGCCAGCGCTGCCATGGGAGTCACCTCGACTACATTGGAATACTTTGTTGTTGTGGCGAAGGACCGGAAGACCTAGGCCACGGAAGCGGCAGCCAGTGCCAGCTCTTCGATCTTGTCCGGACGGAATCCTGACCAGTGATCCTGCTCGGTCACCACGACGGGAGCCTGCATGTATCCAAGGGCCTTCAGGCGCTCAAGGGCCTCGGCATCCTGGGAGATGTCGACACTCTGGTAGGCGATGCCCTTCTTGTCGAGTGCACGGTAGGTTGCGTTGCACTGAACACAGGCCGGCTTCGTGTAAACCGTTACAGTCATGGTCCCTGTCCCCTTTGTTGAAGTCTTTGCTCTTCGTATTGGCAGGCCCCGACCGGAACTGATTCCTCCGATACTGGCCCGCTGGCCGCCAAGGCGGCCAAACGCTCTATTCATGTCTTGTGCTGGTTTCCCGCTCAATCCGTAAATCGATACTACATGTAGTGCAAGCGCCTCAGCGGAACCCCAAGATGATGTATTACAAGTATGTCATTTTACGCACCGGTAGTCCACAGGCAAAGGGGGTAAAAATGTCCGTGAATCCGCCAAATCCGGAGACGTAATCCACACCCTGTGGACTACTTAGCCACATTTAATCGTCAGCGTGTCGCGTGGATCCCGGCGTGTCGCAGGATCCTGCAAACCCTGTTTCGTGAGTCGCCCGCCACACTCCAGGGGGCTCACCAGACACATCAACAGCAGGAGCGGAGACCGAATTCACACGGCTATGCTGGCTGGGCACGGATTTCGGCCGGCACCAAGCCTAAGGATCACCGATGGTCAACCTTCTCCACCTCCGGACGCTGCTTGAGGTCACGCGGCTCGGCTCTTTCGCGGCTGCCGCCACTCGGCTCGGTTACACCGCCTCGGCCGTATCCCAACAGATGTCAGCGCTGGAACGGGACACAGGCGTCGAACTCTTCCACCGTTCCGCGCGCAGCGTTGTTCCCACCGAAGCCGCCCTCACCATGGTGCGCCATGCGTCGAAGGTGCTCACCGACGTCGAAACCTTGCTCGCGGCCGCCTCAAGGAGCACGGACTCCCCCGCGCAGGAGCTCCGGTTGGGCATCTTCCCGAGCCTGGCCACGTACGTACTACCGGACATCCTGCGGAACCCGCGGTGGAACAAACTGGGGATTGAACTCCGCGTGTGGGTGGCTGAACCTTCCCAAACCATCCAAGGACTGCGCAGCGGCGGCGAACTGGATCTCGCGCTGGTGTATCAGGTGGGCCAGTCCGGGCTCGCGTGGCCGCACACCTTGGAACGGCAATGGATCGGCGACGACGACTTCCGGGTGGTGCTCCCCGCGTCCTGGGGAATTCGGGAGGACGCCGAAATGCAGGCCTCGCAGCTCTCCGACATGCCATGGATCATCCATCACCCGGGCACCAGCGACGCCGTCGTGATCGAGCGGCTGTTTGCCAGCTGCAATCTGCACCCGCGCGTCGTCGCCTACAGCGATGACTTCCACGCGAGCCTCGAGATGGCCGCCGCGGGGCTCGGTGCCGCGCTGGTGCCGGAACTGGCGCTGCGGCACCGGCCGCACGGCGTCGTGGTCCTGGACGTCCCGGACATCCGCCTGGCCCGCAACGTGTTCGCACTGCTCATCAACGAGAAGCGCACCGCACAAGTGCAACTCTTCACGGAACTGCTGGCCGACACGCTTCGCGGGAGCCCGGCGGCAGTCCGGGCCGGCGGCCCCGCGGTGATGCCCAAAACGACGCAAAAGTCAACGCCCAAACCACGGACTTGAAATCTTTCAGGATGCTGGAACACGCCGCTTGTTTGGGGCTATCTTGAAGACATGAGCAAGGTAGCGAGCAAACATTTTGGGGAAATCGAGCTCAACCACGGGCGGGAACACTGCTACGTGGCTTCTCACGAGCTCGCAGGAAATCCCCTCGAACTGGACCTGAACGTCGCGGCGCACGACCACTTCGACGAGAAGGCCCTCCACAAGGTGGACTACCGCCTGGGCTACCTCCCTGAGTTAGTGGACCAGGTCCGGGACATGATTGCCGAGGAGCTGGACCAGGACGGCACCAACTCCCAGCAGTTCCTCCACTTCCACTCCACGCAGCTCAAGGAAGAGCAGCTGGAGGCAGTGTTCGGCGTCCGGGAGAAGGCCCAGCTCACCAAGGACGTCTTCCTCAAGGCCCTCAAGCTTGGCCATGTGGCGATTTACCCGGGCCAGCCGGAGCGCTACTTCGTCCTCGATTTCACCTTGGGCTCGCACTTCACCGACGAGCTCCTGGTGGTCGCTGCGGACGAGGACGGCGTGGTGGACGACGAAATCCTCTGGGAGTCCTGACACAGGAGAAAAGGGTACGACGGCGGCCGGTCACCTTTCGAGGTGACCGGCCGCGTCGTTTGTACTACGTGAGCGCTACTTGGCTGCTTCCAGCAGTCCTGCGCGGACCGTCTTGGTGGCCTTGACCAGGTTGCGCAGGGACTCTTCAGTCTCGGCGTAGCCACGGGTCTTCAGGCCGCAGTCCGGGTTGACCCAGAGCTGGCGGGACGGAACGTGCTTGACGGCGGTGGCCAGCAACTCGGTGACTTCAGCTTCGCCCGGGACGCGCGGCGAGTGGATGTCGTAGACGCCCGGACCAACGCCGCGGCCGAAGCGGTGCGCTTCGAGGTCGTGGACAACCTCCATGCGGGAGCGCGCTGCCTCGATGGAGGTCACGTCGGCGTCGAGGCCGTCGATCGCGTCGATGATCACGCCGAACTCCGAGTAGCAGAGGTGGGTGTGGATCTGGGTTGCGTCGGCAGCACCGGCAGTGGCCAGGCGGAAGGAGTCAACGGACCACTTCAGGTAGGCGGCGTGGTCAGCCTTGCGCAGCGGCAGGAGTTCGCGCAGTGCGGGCTCGTCCACCTGGATGACTTTGATGCCGGCAGCTTCGAGGTCGGCGATCTCGTCACGCAGCGCCAGGCCGACCTGGTTGGCGGTCTCGCCCAGCGGCTGGTCGTCGCGGACGAAGGACCAGGCCAGGATGGTGACCGGACCGGTGAGCATGCCCTTCATCGGCTTGCTAGTGAGGGACTGCGCGTATTCGGCCCAGGCAACCGTGATGGGAGCCGAGCGGGTAACGTCGCCCCAAAGGATGGACGGACGGGTGCAACGGGAGCCGTAGGACTGGACCCAGCCGTGGACCGTGACGTCGAAGCCTTCCAGGTTCTCGGCGAAGTACTGAACCATATCGTTGCGCTCGGGCTCGCCGTGCACCAGGACGTCGTAGCCGAGCTCTTCCTGCAGCTCGACGACGCGCTTGATCTCGTCCTTCATGAGCTGCTCGTACTGCTCGTTGGTCAGATCGCCCTTGTTGTTGCGGGCGCGGGCCGAACGGATTTCCGAGGTCTGCGGGAAGGAACCGATGGTGGTGGTGGGCAGCGGCGGCAGGTGCAGCGCTTCTTCCTGGGCGGCTTCGCGGACCGAGTACTCGGAGCGGTTGAAGTCGGCCTCGGTGAGGGCTGCGGTGCGGGCACGGACATCGGCGCGCTGGACGCCTTCGGCGGTGGCGCGGGAGGCGATCACGGCGGAAGCTTCGTCGATGGCGGCCTGAGCCGAAGCCGGGTTGGCCAGGTAGTCCGCAAGGGTCTTGACCTCGACGGCCTTCTGGTCAGCGAACGCAAGCCAGCTGCGCAGCTGCTCCGAGAGCTGGGTCTCCTCGGCCGTGTCGTGCGGAACGTGCTGGGTGGAGGTGGAGGTGCTGACGGCGAGCTTGCCGGCTGCGGCCTTCAGTTCGTCGAGCTTTGCCGCCGAGACGGCGAGGTCGTTGCGCCAGATGTTGTGGCCGTCGACGACGCCGGCAACCAGGGTCTTGTTACCGAGGCCGGCCAGGGCTGCGGCGGACGGGACCGCACCCTTGAAGACGTCGATGTGCAAGGCGTCGATGTTGGTCGCGGCAAGGGTGCCGAGCTGGCCATCGAGGGAACCGTACGGGGTGGAGACGAAAAGTTGCGGGCGCTCTGCGGCACCGGAGAGGACCTCGTAGGCACGTGCGACGGCAGCCTGGATTTCTGCGGCCGGAGTGTCCTGGTCAACAACCAGGGCCGGCTCGTCCAGCTGGATCCAGCTGGCGCCAGCAGCGGCCAACTTCCCGAGCAGTTCAACGTAGACCGGGAGAACGTCCTCGAGGCGGGACAGCGGAGCGAAGCCTGCGGGGGCATCGTCCGAAGCCTTGGAGAGGAGCAGGTAGGTCACCGGGCCGACGATGTACGGACGGGTCTCGATGCCGTTCGCCAGGGCGAACTCGAATTCCTCGACGATGCGGTTCGAAGCGAGCTTGAAATCGGTCTCCGGGCCGATTTCCGGAACGAGGTAGTGGTAGTTGGTGTCGAACCACTTGGTCATTTCCAGCGGCTGCTGTTCCTTGTTGCCGCGGGCCAGGGTGAAGTAGCCATCGATGTCGAGCTGGCCTTCGGCGCTGAGCAGTTGGCCGAAACGGGCCGGGACGGCGCCCAGGTGTGCGGTGGCGTCGAGCACCTGGTCATAGTAGGAGAAGGTGCCCGGAACAGCGGCGGCTTCGTTGAGGCCGAGTTCCTGGAGTCGCTTGGCAATGGTCAGCTGGATGTCCTTGGCAGCGGCGTCAAGGGCAGCAGCGTCGATCTTGCCAGCCCAGTAGGCTTCAACGGCCTTCTTGAGTTCGCGACGGCGGCCGATGCGCGGGTAGCCGAGGATCGAGGCTGCGGGGAATTGAGTGGTGTTCTGATCAGTCATGGGAGTTTCCTTCGGGCAGTAGGTGCAAATCGAGGTGTCTAGGGGTAGCGGAGCAGCGTTGGCTGATCAGCTGACGAGTTCTTGGCGACGGGCGATGGCATGAAGCCGGCTGGCAGGGCGGGCCGGGCGGGGCAGCGCAAGCTTGTCCAGTACGTCCAAGGCGCAGGTGTGCTCATTGAAGGTGTAGAGGTGGATGCCTGGAGCGCCAGCTTGGAGTGCTGCGTTGGCCAGGTCCACCGTGGCGCGGACTCCGATCTTGCGCCGCTCGGCGTCAGTGTCCGCGGCAGCAAGGCGTTCGATGAGTTCCGGTGCCGGTTCGACGCCGGTGAGCTCGCCGAGGCGCTTGAGCCGACGAAGGCTCGTCAGCGGCATAACCCCGGGAATGATCGGGATGGTGACGCCTGCGCGTCGGGCACGGGAGATCAGGTCTGCATATTGCTCGGTGTGGAAGAAGACCTGCGTGATGGCGAAGTCGGCGCCCGAGCGCTGCTTCGCAAGCAGCACCTCGACGTCGTGCTCCACGCTCGGTGACTCCGGGTGGCGGGTGGGATAGGCGGCCACGCCGACGGCGATCTTGCCTGCGCACAGCAGGGCGGAACGTCGCTGCTCCACACGGCGGATCAATTCGATCAAATCCTGGGCGTAACGCAAGGAGCCGCTGACCGGCTGGCCGCTGTCCTTGGGCAGGTCGCCGCGCAGGGCAAGGATGCCGCGCACGCCGTTGTCCAGCAGTTCGCCAATGATCTCAGCCAGTTCCTGCGGGGTGTTTCCAACGCAAGTCAGGTGTGCCAGCGGCCGGAGGGTGGTTTCAAGCAGCAGCCGGTTGATGAGCTCGACGGCGGTGTCCCGGTTAGAGCCGCTGGCACCATAGGTGACAGAGACGAAGTCGGGATCCGTGGCCTCAAGCTCCCCAATGGTGGTCCACAACGATTCCGCAGCCGCTGGAGAGCGGGGCGGGAAGAGTTCGTAGGACAAGGCGACGGGTGCAGCGCCGGTCAGGTTTGGATGGGTGCCGATGAGGCTTGGTGGTGACATTTGCGTCCTTGGCTTGTGTCAGCGGGTCTGCGATCCGGGACTTGAAATTCCAAGTCCTAAACTGCAGAATCGGTGAATTGAGTTTGGGGATACACGCAACGAACTCCAGCAGGGCGCAGCCGCGACTGTTACGCCTGAAATGAAGTTGTCCGTGTGCAAATGTCAGGCCCACATGGGGGCACCCACACCCTCCTGCCTGCCTTCGAGAGGCAGATCCGGCGGAGGATCGCTGACACGTTACCGCGGTAACTTGACTACGACTCTAGATCGGGGTTCCGGGCGCCACAAATCGTCCACCGAATTAAGACGCAGTTTTACGCTACGTTTCGCCTGATTTCTGAAGATTGTTCGTTGGGCTTTCACCACGGTCTCTCCACCGCGGGCATTGCGCCAGAGCCGTTCAGGTATTCCTTCCTTTGCTGCCCGTGTACCCGGTCTTGCTGTGCCGTGCGCCCGCTCTGCTCCAGTTGTTGCAACTGCTTCGCGGTTCCGGGATCTACCGGGGCTGCTTATGGTTCACTCCGGGACTCCTCTGCCCCTGCGGCTGCGGTTTTGGAAGCTAGGCGGTCGGCTGCATTGGACAACCGCTCGCCTTCGCCGTCGGCGTTGCCCTCGGCGCTAACGGTGAAACAACTTCCGGGGGCCGCCGACACCACAGCCTTCCCGTCCTCGTATTGCGAATTGGCCGCGGTGTCGTCGCCGGCAGCGCGACGTGCGTCTCCGAGCTTTTCAATGCTGAGGACCAGGTTGACCCGGACCTTGCACTCGTCGGCACCCGGCGCATATGCCAAGGCTGTTTCGAAGGCGGCACGTGCGGCGGTGAAATCCCCCTCAAGGACGTGGGCGTCGCCTTGGGCGAATTCTGCCTTGTGTGGCTCCAGCCAGTTGATGGTTCCGAGCCAGTTCGCAGCGGCGGCAAGCGCCAGCGGGTTGTCCTTGGTGAAGGCGTCCCGCGCTTGACCAGCCAGGAGGTTCAGCGACAATAGCTTGGCGGCGAAGGCAAGCGCCACGAGGCACGGAAGCGCGGACCACAGCAGGAGGCGAGCCCTCCGCCGTCGGGCATTCCTTCTCATGGCGTGCCTCCTTCCGGGACGGCGGCCGGGCGTTCACGAAGCTGGTTCAACGTCATCGCGTGGCGGATGGGCTCGTGCAGCGCCAGGAGGAAGGCGACCACAGCAAGCAGCCAGTAGAGCTCAACTCTTCCGCCGCTGGTGCCTTCGGCGGGGTCTTCGCCGACGGTGAGGGCACCTGGCCGGGCTTTGCTGAGCATCGCATCGGGTGTTGCCCCTGCTTCCCGGTGGACGTAGGGCACGCCAAGCTGGGCGGCGAGGCTGCCAAGTTGCTCCTCGTCGATGCGGGACACAGCATCACGCCGCTCGCGTCCGGAAGTGTCCTGGATATAGCCCTGGTGTCCGGAAATGTGGTCTCCGGATATGTCCTTCATCCGGCCGCCGCCCGCCGTGCCGTAGCCCAACACCGCTCCCCCGTCCACGAGTCCGGCGTCGACCGCAAAGGACCCGGCGGCCTTGGCACTGGTGTTCTCGCCGTCGCCGAGATAGAACACCAAGGCCGGACGGCCGGGGTGCTGTTCCTTGGCGGCCTTGAGCCGCTGACTCAAGACAGGTGCCGCCACAGTAATGCTGCTCCCGGACGCATACTGGGGCGGCTGGAGCTGCAAGATCTCGACGGCGGTGGCCAGGGCGGTGGCGTCCTGGCTGAGCGGCATCCGGACGCTCGCGGCGCCGTCGAAAGTGATCAGGGCAAATTTCGCTCCTGCCAGTTCCCGGGCCACAGCGGCGATGTCACTGCGCACACCGTCGAGGCGCGGCTTGCCGCCGGCGTAGTCTTCCGCCCCCATGCTGGCGCTGGTATCCACCACAAAATAGACGTCCAGATCCGCACTGGCTGCGCGGGAATCGCCGCCGGGCCAGCCCGGCCGCAAAGCTGCCAGCATCAGGAGAAGCACCGCAGCGGCCCGCAAAAGCCACGCGCTTCGCCGGGCCCGGCCCTTGCGCGCCAGCATGACGGTGAGGAGCACGACGACGGCGAGCGCGGCAATCGCGAGTACCCACCACGGCAGAACCGGCGAATAGGTCATGATTCGAGCCTCCACCCGGCCAGCAGGAGGACGCCTCCGGCCAGCAGTGCGACGGAGAGCGGAATCACCGGGTTGTCCGAGATCACGGCCTGCGGTGCCCGTTGGAGGATTCCGGCCTCGCCCTCCTGGACTTTCTGCACGATCCCTGGCACGGCGTCTGGGTTGTCCAACGCGAAGTAGCTGCCGCCGCTTGCCTCGGCCATGGCGCGGAGCGCTGCGCCGGGTTGCGTCTTGTCTTCCCCGTAGTCGTAGTCCCCTGGGTTGAGGGCACTGATCTTGATGCCTTTGGCTTTCGCCAGTTGTGCTGCCTGCTCCAACGTGAAAATCGGCTTGCCAGAGACGTAGTTGTCTGTGGCGAGGATGATCAAGCGCGGGCGTCCAGCGTTTCCAGTCCCTGGGAAGCTCTTGACGCAAGAGGCCAGGCCGTCACCGATCAGCGAGGACCCTTCGCCGCTCCCGGTGCCGTCGAAGAAGCTGCCGCTTGCGTCGCCGTCGAACGCTTTCCGGGCCGTTTCGAGTTGCTCGGCAACGTAGCGGTAGTCGTCCGTCAGCGGGAAGAGCTGCACGGCGCTACTGTCGAAGATCACCATTCCGATGCGTTCGCCGTTGAATTCCTTTGCCATCTTTTCGAAGACGGCAGCAATGGCTGCGTCAGTGCTGCCCATTGATGCCGAGACATCCAGGCACAAAGTGATGTCCCGGTTGCGCGTTTCGGGCTGGAAGGTGCCGCGGTCCATGGGCCGAGCGGCCGCTGTTGCGGTGGCGGCCAGGAGCAGGGCCCCTGCAGCTGTGGCAACCG
Organism: Arthrobacter sp. AZCC_0090; assembly: GCF_014207375.1. Classification (GTDB taxonomy): domain Bacteria; phylum Actinomycetota; class Actinomycetes; order Actinomycetales; family Micrococcaceae; genus Arthrobacter. Next base: position 531,777 of record NZ_JACHEE010000001.1, read on the forward strand.
TGAGCCAGCGCCGGTGCCGACGCACGGCCTGCTGGTACTCGGGCAGCGCGGTTAGTCTTTCCCGGTGGGCCACGGGGCGGACGCTGGCGGGCTTCCTGGCGGCGCGGACCAGACGCCAGCAGGACGATGCAACGGCCGCGGCGGCGAGGGGCAGGATCCACCAATAGGTCAGTTCCACGCCAGGACCGCCTGACGGGCTGCCTCGGCCGATTCCGCGACGGCGCCTTGCTGCCCGGGGCCGAACTCCGCGGGGTACATTCCGGCGACGCCGGCGGCGATGGGCCGCAGGCCATTTCGGTGCAGCTCTTGCAAGGTCATGCGGGTCGCATCCACTCCGCTTGCCTCGCTCGCGAACGCCCTCAGCAAAATGCTGAGCTGCTGGTGTGCGTCCCGTTCCGGAATCCGCCCGGCACCGGCATCCGCGACGACGGCGTCGATCCCCGCCAAATAGCGTTCCCGCAACCCCGGCAGGCCCGACGGCGGCACTCCGGCAGGTGCCGGAGCCACGGTTGTGCGGCGGTTTGGCCAAAGGACCCACCCCAGCCAGCATGCCACGAGCAACAGCAGGCCACAGCCGGCCCATATCCACTGGTCGTTGTACTGGAGTGGGGCATAGAAACCAGGGTTATCCTGCACGGTGTTGCCTCTTCCGTGCCTGTATCCCGCCGTTTTGAGAGCGAGTCTTGTGTTGTTCCAACAGCGCAAAGAGGGCCGGCACCACTTCGTGGCTGCTTCCGGCATTCCCCTCCGCGATGCCGAGGCGGCGGTAGGTGTCTTGTCTCCGGGCCTCGCGCTCGCGGGACGCCGTCGCGTAGGCGGCCCGCACAGCCTCGGACCTCACCGCCAGCGCCGGAAGGAACGCACCATCGGCAACGTCGATGCTGTCGGGTATCTCGGTCTCCCCTGCTCCCGGTTCACTGGCCAACGACGCATCATGAACGGTGAACCAGATCAGCTCATGACGTGAGTGGAGGCGGCGCAACAAGGTTTCCGTTTCGGGGCCGGGCAGGAACTCGTCGGCCACGACTACCATCAGGCTCCGCTGTTTGATGTGCCGCAGGACGAAATCCAGCTGGTGGGCGATGCCGCTGGGCCCACCGTCAAGGTTTGTGTGCTGATCGACTTCCCGGAGTATCCGCTCAAGGTGGTCTTCGCCTTTGCGCGCCGGAATGGTCCGGGTCACTGTGGCGTTTCCATGCACCAGGCCAACGGCGTCCCCGTGCCGGTGGGCCAAGTAGCCCATCACCCCGAGAGCCTGGACCACGATATCCCGCTTGGTTTCCCCTGAGGCAGCAGTCGCGGCCATATTCCGGCCCGTGTCCGTCACCAACAGGACATTCTGGCGCCGGACCGCCACGTAGCTCTTCACAAGCGGAGCACCGTGGCGGGCCGTGGCCTTCCAATCGATGTCCCGGACCTCATCGCCGGGGATGTATGCACGGAGTTCGTCAAAGTCCAGGCTGCGGCCTTTGAAGACTGAACCGTATTCGCCGTCGAGCAAGACGAGCGTCTTGCGATGGGCGAAGATGAACATCTTCGACTCCACGCGTTTGAGGAGGCTGGGTTTGGGGATTCCGGGTTTGAGGGTGCTGGGTGTGTGGCTCTTGGGCACGGCTGTTCCGTCAGGGCGTCTGGACGGAGGCAAGAACGGCGTCGATGACTGCCTCCACCTGGATGTTCTCCACCACGGCGTCGAAGCCAAGCACCACGCGGTGGCGGAGGATCCGGTGTGCAAGGTCCTTGACGTCTTCCGGGATCACATGGTCACGGCCGTTGAGGACGGCCAAGGCGCGTGCTGCCTGGCTGAAAGCGATACTGGCCCGCGGGCTTGCGCCGAACTCGACGAGTGAAGCCAGCCCGGGCTCCAAGTACTGCCGCGCATTGCGGGTCACGAACACGAGCCCCACGATGTAGCGGACAATCGCGGGATCGATGTAGACGCGCCGGACAAGTTCCTGAGCTTCGGCCACGGCGTGGAGCGAGACTGACGCCGCAGCCTTCTGCGCCGGGCTGAACACTCCGGCGTCGAACCTGCGGACGATTTCGGCTTCCTCCGCTGGACTGGGATAGTCCAGGACGTCCTTGAGCATGAAGCGGTCCATCTGCGCCTCGGGAAGCCGGTACGTGCCTTCCTGCTCGATGGGGTTCTGGGTGGCCAACACCAGGAAGGGGTTCGGCAAAGGGTGGCTTTCGCCACCGATCGAGGTCTGCCGCTCCTGCATCGCTTCGAGCATGGCACTTTGGGTCTTGGCGCTGGACCGGTTGATTTCATCCAGAAGCACGATGTTGGCATGCACTGGGCCCAACTGCGTGACAAACGTGCCTTTGGCGGCGTCGTAGATCTGGGTGCCTGCGATGTCGCTGGGGAGGAGGTCCGGAGTGCATTGGATCCGCCGGAAGTCTGCACTCACGGCCTCGGCGACCACTTGGGCTGCCGTGGTTTTCGCCAAGCCTGGGACGCTTTCCAACAGGACATGTCCACCGGTCAGGAGACCGATCAGCAGGGTCTCGCGCAGCCGCGCCTGCCCCACCACTTTGGCCTCGAAACTACGGGAGATGGCAGCCACGAGCTGCTGAGTCCGCACCATTTCACTGGCGTCGATACTCGCTGTGGCGGTGTTCTGAAGCACTCGTGGTCCCCTCGCTGGCGTTGTCCAGTTGCGGCGCGACCTGCTGTGTGGTCGTCGGGCCGCGCGGCCAGCTTGGTGGCCAAGTCAATAGCCAAGCCGGTTGCGTGAGACTCCGCAATGGGGAGCCCTCCCCATCACGGTCCGGCAGGACTATTCTTTTGCCATGATTCACCTTCCAGCCAGTTATCAGGAATACCTCGATGGCAAGGATGAGCGGTTCATCCAGACCATCCGCCCCATCTTGATGCAATCCGCGGCGGACAAGCTTCACGGTGTCCGTGTCCTCTACAACCCCGGGCTTACCGGTCACCAGGCCCATCTTGATGATTCCATTCCGTACGGCACCATCGTGGAGGACATCGACTAGGACGCTGAGACGCGGACTACGGGGGCCAGCGATGGCCCGGCGTCCCTGATGGCTGCTCAGCCCTTCATCGCCCCGGAGAGTGCAAATGCGCTGCCCGAGCCCCGGGCCACCACGGTGTAGAGGATAAGCACCGGGACTGAATACAAAATGGAGAACGCGGCGAGTTCCCCATAGGCGATGGCTCCGTGCTGGCCGAAGAAGCTGAAGACGGACACCGCGGCCGGCTGCTTGGCGGTAGACAACAGCAGGATGAATGGAACGAAGAAGTTCCCCCAGGCCTGGATGAAGACGAAGATGAACACCACGCCCAGCCCTTGCCTCATCAGGGGCACGACGATTCTCCGGAGCGTGGCGAGTCCCGAGGCACCGTCCATCCAGGCAGCTTCCTCCAGCTCAAGCGGCACAGAGTCCATGAAGTTCTTCGTCATCCAAATGGCCATGGGCAAGGTGGTGGTTGCCATGAAGAAGATGGTTGCCGGCATCGAGTCCAGCAATTGCAGCTGCACGAACAAGCCATAGACCGGCACCATGATTGCCGTGACCGGGAGCGACGTGCCGAACAGGATCGCATACAGGAAAGGCTTGTTGAACCGCGACTGGTAGCGGGACAGCGGATAGGCCGCGAGCACGGCGGCAGCCAGGTTGACGACGGCGGTTCCAGCGGAGAGCAGGAAGCTGTTCACGAGCGGCTGGAACAGCAAGTCAGGCGTCAGCACGGCGGCAAAGTTAGCTAACGACGGCGATTGCGGCCAGCGCGTCTGGTACCCGGCGTGCGGATCAACGGAGGCAAGAAGCAGCCACCCCAAGGGCAGCACAAAGCACAAACCGATCACCGCCAAAGCCGCATTGGCAGCGAACCGGACACGGGGCCGTCCCCCGGCCACCGCCGTCGGGCGTCTTTCGCTAAGCCGCGGCCCCCGGCGCAAAGATGTCATGGGTTCACCCTGCGGAAGAGCCTGACGTACACCGTTCCGAAGACCATGCCGATCAGGATCAAAACCGACGCGATCGCGGTGCCGTAGCCGATATCTCCAAGCTTGAAAGCTTCCTGGTACGCAAGCACCGGCAAAGTGGTGCTCGCGTTGGAGGGGCCGCCCGCCGTCATCACCCAGATCAGGGTGAAGACCGCGAGCGTCTGGAGCGTGATCAGCATGAGATTTGTAGCAATGCTCCCGCGGATGATCGGCAGGGTGATGAAGGCGAGCCGCTGCCACCCCCGGGCACCGTCCATGAGGGCGGCTTCGGAAACGTCCCGCGGGACCTGGGAGAGCGCCGCCCGGTAGACCAACATGGAAAACGCTGTGCCCCGCCAGACATTGGCCAGGATGATCGCAGCCAGGGGGAAGGCATACAGCCAGTTGGCGCCGTGAACGCCGAACATTCCCAAGAGCTGGTTGAGCGTACCGTCCTGGCTGAAGTACGCATAGGCAGCGAAGGCAGCAACGATTTCCGGCAGCACCCACGCGGCAACCACTGCGGTGCCAACGAGCGACGCCGTCGCACCCCCGGATTTGGTCATCAGCAGAGCGATGACCAGGCCCAGGGCGTTTTGTCCGAGGATTGCAGACGCGCCCACGAAGACCACCGTCAGCCAGGCAGAGAGAGGGAAGACGGAGTCCGTCAACATCCGGACGTAATTGTCCAGGCCGATCCACTGAGGGTTCAGGGCCGCCCTGCCGGACAACGCTGCGTCGGTGAAGGAGGCATAGAAGGACCACGCCACGGGCGCCAACATGAAGAGGACCAGCAACAGGATCGACGGCACCACCGGCAGCAAGCGGAACCAGCGACGCAGTGAGCCGCGATCGGGGGAATCAGGGACTGGCATGCGTCATTTCTGGATGACCTTGGCGTCACCGACCAGTTTTTTGACCGAAGCGTCGTATTCGGCCGCCGCCTCGGCCGGGCTCTGTTTGCCGGTGATGACAGCCTCGGTGGCCTGCTGGACGGCGAGGGAAATCTTCGGGTAGTCAGCGGTTGCCGGGCGATAGTGCGTCACAGCCACGAGATCGGAGACATCCTTCACAAACGGGTTGGCCGCTTGGTAAACGGGATCAGAAGCGACATCGGTGCGGACGGCGATCTGCGAATTGTTGACGTCGAAGGCAAGCGCGTTCTTCTTGTTCACGGCGGTGGTCAGGAACTTGAAAGCCAAGTCCGGGCTCTTGGTCTTCGCACCGACGGCGAGGGTCCAACCACCGGACATGCTCACGCCGCCCGGATCCTGCCCGAACTGGGTGGGGAACTTGGCTACCGCCATATCCTGCGCATAGCCGGCCCATTCGTAGGAACCGCCTTTTTGCCAGAACGACGGCGTGTAGGAGCCTTCCACGGTGGCGCCCATTTTGCCCTTCGGCAGCCACTCACCAAAGACTTTCTTCCACACATTGGAATCGAGCGCTTCCGCCGGTGTCACGGCGAGCTTCTCGTCGTACAGGGTCTTCAGGAATTGGAGCGAATCGGTGAATCCCTTGGATCCCAGCACCCACTTCTTGTCGTTTTCTGAATACAAGGAGCTTCCCGTCCCATAAAGCAGCTCGTAGAAGCTCTGCATGACTGTTCCTTCACCGGTGGCTTTCCCGGCGTACATGTTGAACGGCACAATGCCCGATTCCGCGGCCTTCATCTTGCGGGCCGCCGTCAGGATGTCATCCCAGGTTTTCGGCTGCCACGGCAAGGGAATGCCGGCCTTCTGAAGGACTGTCTTGTTGTACCAGATCGCCCTGGTGTCGGTGCCAAGCGGGATCGCGTAAATACCGCCGTCGTCACCGCGTCCCGCAGCCTTTGCGCCCTCGTTGAATTTGGACCACTCGTCCCAGGTGGCCAGTTGTCCGTCGAGTTTGAGGAGGTAGCCGGCGTCAACGTCCGAACGGACTTTGAAGGTGTCCTCGTAGAAGACGTCCGGTGCCGTGTCCGGAGACCGTTGGGCCAGCGCGAGCTTGGTGCCGTAGTCGTCGTCGTTGGCTTGGATAGGCTGCAGGTCCACCGTGACGCCTGCGTTGGCGGCTTCGAATTCCCGTTTGGCGTCCGTGAAGACCTTATCCAGCGCAGTGAAAGAGTCCGTCTTTTGATAGACGATCTTGATCGTCCTTTTGTCATTGGCTTGTGATGGGGTGGAACACGCGGCCGAGGCCAAAAGGCCGACTACGCCGAGCAGTGCTGCTCCGATCCTGGCTAGGCGACGCATGACGCTCCGATCTTCATACGGCTGCAGCCCCCACACTTCAGCTGGCCCAGCCTCTTGCCGATATTGATAAAAAAGCCCCGCGACGCAGGGCAGTGAAAGACCTCAGCCTTCCAAGAGGAGCCGCTGGGCGCGCGGCGCAAGCGTGTGTTCCAGTACCAGGCAGGCCGCGCCAATAGCGCCGACGTCTTCGCCCACTCCGGTCCCGACAACTTCAATGCCGTGAATGCTGTTGGCGGCGCTGTTGGCGGCGAGCAGGGCAGGAATGCGATTCAAGTAGCGCTCTGACATGCGGCCCCAGAAGGGGCCTCCAAAGACTACCCGCTCGACGTCGAGGGTGTTGGTCACCACCGCGACGGCCCTGGCAACCAGCACCGCGGACTTGTCGATGATCGCGATGGCGCGTTCGTCGCCGGAGTCAGCTGCATCGCAGAGCTTGGCAAAGCCCTCCTGCACTTCCGGCCCTTCTGTCCCCTTGCGGCCACCGTCCAGGACACCTTGCTCTTCGGCCTCGGCCACGAGGACCTGCGGGATGCAGGAGGACTTGACGCACCCGCGGAGGCCGCAATCGCACGCAGGGCCGTCCGGGTCGACAATGATGTGGCCGATTTCACCGGCGTTGCCTGATGTTCCGCGGACCACTTCGTCGTTCAGGACGATCCCGCAGCCGATGCCGGTGCCCATGTACATGAAAATGAAGCTGCCCGTACCGCTGGGACCGCCCGCCCACGTTTCCGCGACGGCCGCACTGGTCACGTCCTTGTCCACGAGGGTCTCAAGCCCGGTGGCTTCGGCGAGGGCATCCCTCAAGTGCACCCGGTCCCAACCCACCATCAGGGGCGGGTCGACGACGGTGCCCTCATCGAGGTCTATGGGACCCGGCGCCGCGACGCCAAGTCCCGCGATCTTCCCCTGATCGACGCCGGATTCTTCGATCAGCGTCTTGATTTCATCGGCGATGGCGGCGATGACGCGCAATGGATCACTGCCGCCAGGAGTGGGGATCCGGGAATGCTTCACAACGTCGCCCACCAGGTCCAGGACCACGGAAGTAATGACCGCGGGATCAAGGTGGACGCCCAAGGCATACATTCCGGCAGGGTTCAGGCGCAAGATGGTACGAGGCTTGCCCGGACCGCTACCTTCCTTGCCGGCTTCGACAATGAGCCGTTGATCAAGCAGGCGGCGTGAGATATTCGAGATAGTCTGCGGTGAAAGGCCAACGATCTGGGCCAGTTCGACGCGGCTCAGTCCGCCGGATGAGCGCCTGATTGCGTCGAGAATGACCGTCAGGTTGAAGTCCCCCATGCGTGGCAGATTGGTTCCGCGCCTCGGACTCGGCTGGCGGATCTCAGTCACGGATTCCCCTAAAATCATTCGAATAATGCTGTTGCATTTGCATCGTACGGCACGTGTGCGCGTCCCGGTATGCCCACACGCTCGTCATCTGGAACGGACACGGATATTGGAGACGGGAGGCACTGGGACATGGCACTCATGCCACAGGCCGAGCTGGACGTGACCGCAAGGCTAGTGAGGGCGTTGCTCGAGGAGCAGCTGCCCGCTATCTCCGGACTTCCGTTGGAGCCGGTGGCCAACGGCTGGGACAACGTCATCTACCGTCTCGGCAAGGATTGGGCCGTTCGCTTGCCTCGCCGGGAGGCGGCAGCGCAGCTAGTACTCCATGAACAGCAGTACCTCCAGACGTATGCCCGACATTCCCCCGTTCCCCTCCCCAGCCCTGTCCATTCAGGCCGCCCATCTGCAGACTATCCGTGGCACTGGAGCGTGACCCCTTGGTTGGATGGGATCTCCGCCGCGCTTGTGCCCCAGGCAACCCGGAATGCGGCGGCTTTGGACATGGCCGCGTTCCTCATCGCCATCCACGTGCCCGCAGCACCGGGCACCCCGGTCAACCCCGTCCGCGGGGTGCCCTTGGAGACGAGGTCAGACGCGTTACTGGGCCGGCTCGAAGATTCCGGTCGTTATCCAGGGGCACCGCGGTTGCGGAAGCTTTGGTCCGAAGCCTGCATGGCCGCGCCGTGGGCGGGGCCCGGGCTGTGGCTGCATGGAGACCTCCACCCCGCGAACATCCTCCTGCGTCCTGACGGGCGGCTCGCGGCTGTCCTCGACTTCGGAGACCTTGGGGCCGGGGATCCCGCCGTCGATCTCGCCGTCGCGTGGTTGATGTTCGACGGCGGTGCGCGGCAGCGTTTCATGGCGGCCATCGGCCCTGCCGTTGATGCCGGCACATGGAGCCGGGCCCGCGGCTGGGCCGTCTTGTTGGCGACGGCCATGGTGAGTTTTTCGGATGACAACCCTCAGATGTCGAGCATCGGGCGCTTCGCGCTGGACCAGTTGCTATCTGAACCGCGTTAACTGACCTGCGCTGATTAACCTTCGCTGGCGCCTAACGTTTAACGCTGCGTGTCACAGTGAATTTCGGATTTCGGCCTATTTCAGTGGTGGGCCCAATCAGTCTTTCCAGAGCCGAGCGGTACTGCAAGTGGCTGTTGTAGACGGTCCAGAGCTCACCGGCCGAAGCAAGGACCCGCGCGGCGGCCTCAAACATCTTCGTGGCCGCCCCGGCATGCACGCTGGCGCCGAGGTGGAACGGCGGGTTGAGCAGGATGAGGTCTGCACTGCCCGGTTCAAAGGCGGACATGGCGTCGTCCTGGACTACCGTGACCCGATCCACCAATCCGTTGGCTGCCGCGGTGGCCTTGGTGGACGCGACTGCTGCGGCTGATTGGTCGGTGGCAGTAACGCGGGCATTGGGCCGGTCCCGAGCGTACATGGTGGCGAGGATTCCCGTCCCGCAGCCGAGGTCCACCGCGTGGTGGGCGTCGGGAATCTTGTCCAGGAAGCCCAAAAGGAAGCGGGTGCCGATGTCCAGCTTCGTGCCCGAGAACACGGCCCCGTGGGCACAGACTGTCATCCCTAGCTCGGTGTTCCGTTCCGAGACCGGAAAGGGCGCCGCAGTGGCCGGACGCTTTGGTTCCCGGGCAATGAGGACCCGTGATTTCCGCTGCGCGAGCTGTGGCTGCACGGACTCAAAGCTGCGTTCCAGGACGGCGTTCATGCCCAGGGACATGTGCTTGACGCGTCCACCGGCCAACACGACGGCGCCGGGCGCCGCGAAGCGTGCAACGGCGTCGGCGATCTCCTCCAGCTCCGCGAGCGCTTTGGGTAACTGCATGATCACCAGTTCGGCGCCGTCGAGCAACCCGGCTCCCAACTCGAACTCTTCGAAGCGACCGGACAACCCTGACGCCGCGGCGTTCCGCTGGAGTGCGAGACTGCTCACGTAGAGGTCCTGGGTCACCCGGACGTGCTCGACGCCGAGAGCCGCCAAGGCGCCCAGGGTCAGGGCTCCGTAGCGGTCACCGATCACTGCAACGCGGATCTCCGGACTAAGCACGTACCGTGCCGCGGTCTCGAGGAGGAGCCGGTCGGTGGCATCGTGCGCCTGCAGGTTCTCGGCCTCAACGTCAGGAAACCGGCGCAGGCCGCCAAACAGTGCATCAAGGTCCATTTCATGAGGGTCCAATAGGGTCACGCTGAACTCGAGCCTTCTTTCGCTTCTCGGCTTGCCGAATGGTCCGGCGGCCTCCAGCAATCTATCTCCCACGGGAACCCTCGACAACACGGGGGCTGCGGAGGATGGTAGAGATTGCAAGTAACCGACCGTCTGCCCGCTGCTGAAGGGCACGGCACGCGCCGCAAGCAGCCCAGACACCAGGGTCCGCCGCGGAGAGCGAGCCACGCTGCGGACCTAGAAGACCCGGCTCCCACTCCCCTTGTGAGCAGACCATGACCGTCAATCTCGTCACCCAGCTTGAAGTAAAGTCACACAATTCACCCGATGAAACCCGCCGGCCGGACAAGACCCTGATCGAAATTGTCACCGTAGGCGACTACACCATCGGCCGCCTCACGTTCGAGCCAGGCTGGTCGTGGGCCGATTGCATCAAGCCGGTGGTCCAAACCGATTCCTGCCAAGCCAACCACGTAGGGTACTGCCTTTCCGGTGCGCTGGAAGTCGAGACGACCGACGGCACGAAGATCAACATCTCCAAAGGAGATTCCTACGCCATTCCGCCAGGACACAATGCCTGGGTAGTAGGTGACGAGACGTACTCGGCCATCGAGTTTGTCAGCGCAGCAGAATATGGAGTCAAGCCCGAGTAGCAGCCCGGCCTCCCTTGCAACACCTCCTGCCGGTGTCCCGGATCCTTCACCCGGGACACCGGCAGGAGAACACTCGCACTTGGCGGGCGGTAGCGTCGTCAAAGCCAGGCGCAGGAGTCCCTCCCCGCGTCGTCATGACCGCAAGAAGATTCCATCACCGTGCCGCAAGCTTCGCCGTCGGCCTCTCCTGCCCATCCGGGGCCTGCGCCGCGCTTCGTCCCGGGCCCGGATGCCAACCTCTCGGCCAGGTATGTGCTCGACCACCTGATCCGCTTTGTCGACGGGATGCCACGCTTCGCGGACAATCCCGGCATCTGGATGGACCATTGCCACAACCTCTGCCACGCCCGGGATGGGATGACGTTCCACCTTGCTTACGACGGCGTCTCGCCGCCCTTCAACCACGACGGCGCCTCGCGGAATCGCCCGGAATAATGGCATTGGACACAAAAGGGAACCACCCGCGCGGACGATTCCACCGTTCCCCGGATCGGAGCCGTGACCGTTCAGGGGCCGGTGCGCGACGCAAGCGGTCCAACGAGAATTGACCCGGTACTGGCGCCCACGATCCAGCCCGCGAGACATATCGTCGGCCTCACACAGGTTGCACCGGCCGTCCCGGCATCGCGCACAGGCATGGCATGAAATAAGCATTTCGTCGGCACCGCGGTGGCCGACGGACAAGTCGCCTTGCCCAAGTTCAACAAGCAATTCTGCACAAACGTGCTCGATGCGCAGGCAGCGCCAGCCCGGACTTCGTCCTCGAGTCCAGTCCCGCTAGACCCACCGTCTTCTTGCCTGACGCAACTACAATCGTTCCGTCTGGTATACCAGAGGAAATCTTGAGGGGAGATGTCTTCGGGAGGCATTCGAGTCATTCCCTGCAAGCGCGGCATTTTTTTGCCAGATTTAGAGCAAGCTCAATCGGGCCACAGTCACCTCTCCATAGACATGGCATACCAAAAGACCTATAGTTCTTTCTGAGAGAGACGTAGATCACGCTGATTTCCGGCTCCGCCAGGCCCCTCAATGCCAATCCCCAGCCGAAGGTGCACACGGAGATGCCCACAAAGCGACCACTCCAAGAGGCACGTGACCGCCATCAAGCGGCATAGCCAAGGTCCTTCCCGCCCGAGGGAAAGACACCGTCCGTTGATTCACCTTCAACTCACACATCTTGAAAGGTTTCCCATGCGCTACTTCCGCAGACCCGTCGTCGTAGGCTGCGTCGCCATCGCGGCGGCTGCAACATTGGCCGGATGCACGAACGCGTCACAAACGTCCGGTTCAACAGCGGCAGGCTCAGCACCCTCGAACGGCGCGACAGAGCAGATTTCGGCCGCGCCGCTCAACTCCAAGGCTGCCGCCCTCCTGCCTCCCCAAATCGCCTCCAAAGGGATCCTGACGGTCGCGACCGACCCTACGTATGCACCGTTTGAGTTCTACGGGAGCGATAACAAAACAGTTGTCGGGTTCGACGCCGACATGGCTGCGGCCATTGGCCAGACGCTCGGAATCAAGATTCAAATGGTCCCGGCGACTTTCGACACGATCCTTCCCGGAATCGCGTCGGGCAAGTACGACATCGCCATGTCGTCCTTTTCGGTGACCCCTGAACGGCTGAAGCACGCTGACTTTGTGGTGTACGAGGCCACCGGATCAGGGCTCGCGGTCTTGCCAGGGAACTCCAAGAAGCTCTCGCTCGATGATCCATTGACCATGTGCGGGCTGAAAATTGCTGGAGAAAAGGGCACAACGCAAGCGATTACGTTCCTGCCCGAATTCTCCAAACAATGCACCGATGCCGGTAAGCCGGCATTGGACATTCAACTTTTCCCGTCGCAGGACGAAGCAAACCTTGCCCTGACCTCTCAGAGGGTGGATGGTGTCATGTCCACCAGTGTGTCCTTGGCGTACCAAGGCAAGCTCGCGAATGGACGCTTCGAGCTGGCGGCAGGCAAAGAATTCAAGGCGGCGCCCGGAGGAATCGCCCTACCCAAGGACTCACCGCTGACGCCCGCAATCACCGCCGCTGTCAAGGCTCTGACCACCGATCCCGCTTATGGCAAGATCTTCCAGAAATGGGAAGTACCCGCCGGAGCCGAGATCACTGCCGCGCAGGTTGGCTAGGCAGTGTCAGCCGTGACCGTCCGTAAGAACGTTGCAGTAGCCGCAGACGGCTACGTTGTAGTACAGCACAGACATCCCGCGCGATGGGTTGCCGCCTTGCTGGTGGCCGCACTATTCGGCCTCCTGTTGTACTCCATGGCCACAAACCCCCGGTTCGGTTGGGATCAGGTCGCTTTGTATTTTCGCGATACGACCATCATCGACGGTATTGGCATTACCCTCGGCCTGACTGCCGTCTGCATGGTTGTTGGTGCGGCCCTTGGCGTGGTGCTGGCCGTCATGCGGTTGTCAGTGAACCCGTTGGTCAGAGCGGCCGCTTCTGGATACGTCGGATTCTTCCGTGGCACGCCGGTTTTGGTGCAGTTGTTGTTCTGGTTCAACTTGGCGGCACTCTACCCAGATATCACCTTTGGCATTCCCGGTCTGCACCTGGATGCCAACTCTCTGATCACTCCGATGTTGGCGGCAGTTCTTGGCCTTGGTCTGAACGAAGCCGCGTACATGTCCGAAATCGTACGGGCAGGCATTGTCTCCGTTGACGACGGCCAAAGCGAGGCATCGGCCGCTCTCGGACTCACCCGAATGCAAACGATGCTCAAGGTCACCCTGCCCCAGGCGATGCGCGTCATTATTCCGCCGACAGGCAACGAAGTGATCGGCATGCTCAAAACAACGTCCTTGGTCAGCGTGATTGCCGTACCGGAATTGTTGTACTCATCCCAGATCATTTATTCGAAGAATTTCCAGGTAATTCCGCTCCTGCTGGTGGCAAGCATCTGGTACATCATCATCACCACCATCTTCGGCATGGGCCAGTACTACCTGGAACGGCACTTTGCCCGCGGCTCACATCGCAACCTTCCGCCATCAACGCTGGCGAAAGTACTGATCCTTTTGCGAACACACGCACCCCTGGCCGTCCGAAAGGCTCCGATGCAATGAATACAATGGAAAAGCCGCACGTAGCCGCTGACCCCGCCAAGAACCAGGCCATGGTCCGTGCGGTTGGTGTCCGCAAGAGCTATGGATCGAACGAAGTCTTGAAGGGCATCGATCTGGAAGTACAGCCAGGGGAAGTGGTTTGCCTGATCGGGGCGTCCGGTTCAGGCAAAAGTACGTTCCTGCGGTGCATCAACCACCTGGAAAAGATCAACGGCGGCCGCCTCTGGATTGAAGATCAAATGGTGGGATATACCGTCAAGGGCCACAAGCTCCATGAGAAGACCCACGCCGAGATATGCCGTGAACGCGCCAACACAGGGATGGTCTTTCAGCACTTCAATCTGTTTCCTCATTTGACGGTGATCGAAAACCTCCTGCTGGCACCCAAGATGGCGCTGGGCCAAAGTCCGGAACAATCTCGTCCCAGGGCCATCAGCCTCCTGGAACAGGTCGGGCTCGCCGACAAAGTGAATGCATATCCTCGTCATCTCTCTGGCGGCCAGCAACAGCGTGTCGCCATTGCCCGCGCTTTGTGCATGCAGCCCAAGCTCATGCTGTTCGACGAACCGACGTCAGCCCTGGACCCGGAGTTGGTCGGCGATGTCCTCGCTGTGATGCGGCAGCTTGCCGCATCGGGGATGACGATGATCGTCGTCACCCATGAGATGGGCTTTGCCCGCGATGTGGCAGACAGGGTCGTCTTCATGCATGGCGGGCGCATCATCGAACAGGGGCCCCCATCGGAGGTCCTCGGCAATCCACAGCACGAACGCACCCGCGCCTTCCTTGCCTCTGTTCGCTGACAAAACGTCCGAAGCTCTTCAAACGCCGCAACAGCCTTGATCGAGCTGGCGGCCACACCGGAGCAACTAGAGCTCGAGCCCAGTTCGGAGTGGGCCGCTTGATAGGCCCGATAAAACGAGAGAGCCACCCTTGCGGGTGGCTTTCTCAATTTCCAAAAAGTTGAGGCCTCAGGCTCCGCCGCACCCCGGCAACCAACGACCAAATCCAGCAGATGATCCGCCCCTACGAATCAGGGCTCTCCCTCTCCAGGGTGGGTGAGCGCTTCGGGATGCACGCCAGCGCTGTCTAGAACCATCTGAGGTCCGGAAGGCTCACTGTCGACAGTCCTCTTGCACTCGATCGCCGAGTGAATCAGGGCTTGCCTAGTACCGCTTCGATCCCCGAGGATTGGCGCATGGCCCTCGGACGACGACGGCCGCACCACTCGGCAATGGGGGCCCACATGTTTCGGAGACTTGCAGCTGTGCTGCTCGCGTTGGTGCTGGCAGTTAGTACAGCGACATCAGCAGCGGCCGCCAAGAGCAATAACGGCAATACCGTCGTGCAACTGACGAATACGACAACTTGCCAAGACGTCGTCTTCCTGGGCCTTCGTGGCTCCGGAGAGAAGTCGACCGATGGCACCTGGGGCATGGGCCAGCGCGTCACAGCTGTCTACGATAGCTTTGTTGCAAGCATGAAGAACAGGCGAATCGCAGCGGCCGGAATTAGCTACGCGGCAGCACCCGTGCCCATTCTCGATAGCCTGACCTTGTGGGGAGCTAAAGCGTGGGAAGGGTACTTCGCCAGTATCGATGGTGGCGTAGATTCGACGGAAGCAACCCTGATCAATCGTTCACACAAGTGTCCCGACGAACACTTCGTCCTGGCTGGCTATTCCCAGGGGGCCATGGCGATCCACCGTCTCGTGTTCGACCTCAGCCGCGCCCCACTCGGCAGTGTGCTCGATCGGATTCTCCCGAAAATCGACGCTGTTGCGACTATAGGCGACGGCGACCGGGTCGCCTTCGATGACGTTGTAGCCTTGGGGAGTTCGCCGACGGAGGGTCAAGACTTCGGTGTTGGGCTTGCAGGTCTCCCTTCGGGGGCATCTTACGTCGCAACGAGCGCTCATCTCTCATCTGTCGGGCACGGCCTGAACTCGCACTGGTTTCAGGTCTGCGACTACGGCGACCTGGTCTGTGACTACGGGCGGGCCACCACGGCCGGACCCTTCCCAACGGATCTGATCGCCGGCCTCAAGTACGGTTACGACGTCCACACGAAGAACTACACGAAGAAGAACTTTGCGGTCGTGGAGGCTGGTCGACAACTTGCCATTACAACCATGGCGGTGAACCAGCTACACGTTTCCTATTCCCCCGCGTCAGCGACGTTGGGTGCGGCCTACCAGGGCACCTTCACTCGTGACAGCGGGTATTCCCTCACAAGCCTGGTCATGACCTCCGGTGGCCTGCCGCCTGGACTCAGCTGGGGCGGTGTCAATGGTGTCTCAGGAACCCCGACGCAGATCGGCACCTGGGCATTCACGTACCGAGCCACCGATCGACTCGGGCAAACGTATCAAGGCACAGCGTCGATCTCAGTCAGTCCGCTGACCAAACCGTACGACATGGCTGTACGCATCGGCGCGGATCCCGTTCCGGCACAGTACTCATCGGTGGGCTACAACGCGTCCTACCACGTGCTGGTCAAGAACATCGGAACCGAGAAGTTCTGGGTTGGCATGACGACCTCCGAATGCACGA
Organism: Arthrobacter sp. AZCC_0090; assembly: GCF_014207375.1. Classification (GTDB taxonomy): domain Bacteria; phylum Actinomycetota; class Actinomycetes; order Actinomycetales; family Micrococcaceae; genus Arthrobacter. The sequence goes on from NZ_JACHEE010000001.1 coordinate 547,773, forward strand.
TCGCGACCCAGACCTGGGGGACAACGGGCCAGCCGCCACTGGACCCGAGCTATGTATCGCCGGGAGAGGAATGGGCCTGGGACTGCTGGCACATGCTGACCCCCTCCGACTTAACCCAGGGGTACTTCACCGCCACCGGCGCGGTGTTCGCTTCGTCGGATTATTCCAACGTAGCTAACACGGTTGTGATCCCGACGCAGACCACATCCACTCACGTGGCGGTGCCAGTCCAGATGCTGACGCTCACCGTGGCAGGGCAACCGCGAACCCGGTACGACACCGACTGGACCATCACGTTCACCAATAGCGGCAACCTGGCTGTCACAACGACGCCCCTCAGTTCGTCGCTCTGCGGCTCAGTGCCGTTGCCCTCTGGCGTCCTCTCCCCGGGCCAGTCGGTCGTGGTGTCCTGCTCCAGCACAGTGACCGAGGACTATCTCGGCGGCAGCATGAACCTCATCGGCAACAGCGTGACAGAAACGGCATACGGCTCGGACGGGCAGCCATATTCGGCGAACGCCTTCGTCCAGGTGACGGCGCCACAGTAACTGCGAGGCGGGGAGTAGCGATCAGAACAGTGACCGCCGCGGGTAGCGGCCCTCAACCCGCCATTCGATATCCTCTTCGGTGCCGAGGTCCGCGCCCTCGTCGCTGACATCCGGAATTCCGTCCCCAGAATCAAAAACAAAAAGAGAGTCCGTCAAAACTGACGGACTCTCTTTGAATGTGCTACCCAATGCTCCCACTTACTCGAGCCAATGGTTCGAGTAAGAGCATCGTGGTGGAGCTGAGGGGACTCGAACCCCTGACCCCCTGCATGCCATGCAGGTGCGCTACCAGCTGCGCCACAGCCCCGAACTTTGCTCGCCGGGAACTTCCATCCGCGCCGGAGCAACTCGTCAATACTAAACCACAAGGATGTGAGATAGGAAATCGAACGCCGTCAGCTTCGGACAGATGAGGTGCGGTCGATTACTCGGCCGCACCTCCCCCCATTCCTGCCCTCAGCTGGTTGCTTCAAAACACAACGAGCCACTGCTTTAAAGAGTAGAGTCAGTATCGCCATTAAACAAACCGTTCAACCGGTTTATGACGCGCCGGGCGCCGGAGAGACCAAGCAGGAGGCAGAAAATTCAGCAAGGGCGCCGCGGAATGTCTCCGGCTTGTACCCCGAGATCCGCCAAAGACGTTCAGAGGAGTACCAATGGTCCGTCGTGACCAAGTCAACCTGGTGGCCGGTGAATCCCGCGGCCCGCAATGCCGCGCCCGCACGTTCGTCATTCCCCAGAAACCTCGGGTACTCCACGCCAAATGCCGAAGCGACGCTTCGCAAGAGGAGGGACACCGGAACGGGTTCCGGATATGCAGCGTGGAAAGCTTGTCCGGATTGCCGAGGCGCCAGCGCAAGCCCGGAAATCAACCTTCCCAGCGCCTCCACACCGATGAGCGAGAGCAACGCCGAACCATCACCGGGCCACCCGCCAGCCACATTCATGACTTTGAGCAGGCCCGGAACGAACCACCGGTCTTCCGCTCCAAACACGAGGTTTGGACGAACTACTTCACCCCCGTAGGCGAGCACCATTTGCTCCGCTATGGCGCGGCTGGAGCTGGCCACGGAGGCCGGGTGATAGCGAGCTTCGGTTTCAAGGAGGCCGCGGTGGGGGCCAGTCCCGTAAACACTGCAAGTACTGACGTAGATCAGCCGGTGAACACCGGCTTGCCGGCACTGCTCAATGACGTTGCTTGTGCCAAGTTCGTTGATCTCATGGGCAAGACGAGGGTCGGAGCCCACATATGATGCGGCGTGGACTACGACATCCGTACTCGCCAGGACGGGGATCAGGCTCCCAGGAACCGAAATGTCGGCGGACACAATGGTAGCGTTATGGTTTCGTAGCCCGATGCGGGGTTTTCGTGAGAGCGCCACAACGTGCGCCCCTCCGGATCCGGCAAGCGACGCTGCGACCCGACTTCCAATGAAGCCGGATGAACCCAGGACCAAAATCCGGGGCGCGTGTTCAACAGACGTTGGCATTGCCCTCACCGGTCCGCGGGATCAGTCGGATTCATGTACTCAAGTATCCCGGATGCAGAAACCGGAGAGGTCTCCACGCTGATCATGCAACAACGTGCCAAAGCCACCCGAACAGCAGTGATTGAGGGAGCAGCCTCGATCTTTGAAGAGGTCGGATACGGGAATGCGAGCCTTAGCGACGTCACGGAGCGCGCCTCCGTCACCAAGGGCGCGCTGTACTTCCATTTCAAGTCGAAGGAAGACCTGGCGCTCGCCGTCATCGCCGAACAGCACAACATTGTGCGTGTCGCGGGCGAGAAGATTGCCGCCGCCGGGTTACCGGCACTGGAGACAATGATCGCCATGTGCAGGACATTCGGGCAACAACTGCTTGATGAGCCAATCGTGCGGGCAGGCATTCGGCTGACATTTGAGGCCTCGGCGTTCAACGGAGATGTCAAGGGCCCCTACTTTGACTGGGTCGCCACCATGGAGATATTGACCCGTCAGGCACAACTGGAGGGCGACGTCCGGCCCGATATTGATGCCGCAGACTTCGCCCGGTACCTGGTTGCGTCCTTCACGGGCGTCCAAATGGTTTCCAACGTGCTGACCGAACGACGCGACGTTCTCAAGCGGATTGACGACATGTGGCGTTTCATTATGCCGGCCATCGCGCCGATTCAGCCTCACGACGCAGAGACTCCCTGAACTGTCACGGGACTTTGACCCGGGCCAACAAGGACATCAGGGTCTCCTCGTTGTGCCGCATCCGAACCCTCATGACAGCGTGGGCGTTGTTTTCCCCGACCGGGGTCACAGCAACATCCACGGGATAACTGAACTCGACCAACTTCGTGAAGTCCGCCTCGAACACGGCAAAATCCGCATCCGGTCGTGAACAGGCTGCGCGCACGGCCTGCCTCGCAGCCTCCACCAGGAGCATTCCTGGGACGTGGTCAAGAGGATGGTCGAAGAAGATGGGATGGGTTGGATCAACTCTCAGCGGCCAGACGAGCGGGCGCCGGCTTTGCCCGAGCATCACGTTCCGCTGGGTGGCATGCCCGACGTCGGCGCAGGCCAGCAAGTCTTCGCCGGCTGCGGGCGGCTCCGTGGGGACCGTTCCACGAAATCGCTCGTACGTCGCCGGATTCACAATGCGGGCGCCTGCTGTCCCCTCCCCTATGGCAGTGCCGTCAACAAGGAACCGTGCCGACACTGTCAGAGCAGACAGCTGCCCGGCACTAAGTTTCATGTCCTTGACATCCAGTTCGACGGCGACTTGCGCAGGAACCAGGGGATCCAGAGCCGTGGGTTCGACGGAAATGCCCATGTGGGGCATGATGAATTTGTGCGTCAAGGGAACTCCGCACAAATGGGACAAGAAGATGACCGCCTGCCTCAACGTCTCGGCCATGAGCGCAGAATCCGGCGAGCCGTCCTGCGATCCGTAGAAGACGTGCCATCGCGGCCATTGCGCTCCTGCAACGAACCGTCGGGAACTTGATTGAACAAAGTCAGTCAAGAAGACTTCCGAAACGGAGCGCTTATGAACGAGCTCACGCCGGACGGAAGCTTCAAAAAGCGCCACATCGCTCATCCGGTCCCCCATTCCTCCCAGAACCTGCCAGTCCAGCCAAAGCTGCTGTTGCGCTCACCATTAAACGACCAAATCTTATCGGTTAGGAGGCCTCACGGGGTTATCGAAGAAGGTGAAGCATGCCACATTGACAAACCTTCTAGTCGGTTTGTAGCTTGTTCCTATGGAGATTGGCGACACCGGCAGCACCCCCAAAGGCGCAGCCACGCGCAGTGAGATCCTTCGGGTTGCTGCGAATGTCTTTGCGCGAAAAGGCTTCGAGCAGACCCGGATGGACGACATCATCCGCGAAGTCGGGCTCACGAAGGGAGCCATCTATTTTCATTTCTCTTCGAAAGCACTATTGGCGCAGGCCGTCGTCGACGAGCAGAAGGCACGTTGGCTGCGTCGCGTCCAGGAGGAAATTCTCAGCAAGAACAATCCACCTGAGGAGTTGCGCAATCTCGGGGAGTTCATGGTCAGAACCGTCCTGAGCGACTCTTCGGCGTGGGGCGTGGTGCACCTTGCCAATCAGCTGGCCTCGGTAAAGGGCCACCCCGGCGGCACTTCTCCGCTGGCCGCGTGGGTGGACCTCGTGGCGGGCATCCTGCAACGGGGCCGCGCAAGTGGCGTCTTGACGTTTTCGGGAGATCCCAGTGACGCCGCAACGGTGATTGTGGCCGCATTCGATGGACTGAAGTCCGTCACCGATGCCCTCGATCCCCGGGATCTCGACGCCTTCGAACGGCGCGCGACACTTCTCTTGCAAATCCTCGAGCGGCAGTTCATTTCCAGCTAGCAAAGCATCATGCCAACAGCCAAAGACCTCCACCTTTAGCCAAAAAACAAACCGCACAGTCAGTTTATTAGGAGTAGAAATGAACATCTCAACCCAAACAGCACTCATCACAGGAGCGTCCACAGGCATCGGTTCAGTCTTTGCCCGAAGGCTGGCCGCTGAGGGCGCCCGCTTGGTACTGGTTGCGCGCAGCCAGGACAAACTTGACGAGCTAGCACGCGAACTCCGTCAAACCGGCACCGAAGTGACCGTCCTGGCCATGGACCTGAGCCTGCCGGGCTCAGCCAAGGAACTCCACCTCGCCACCGGAGCCCTGGGACTCACGGTGGACATCCTGGTCAACAACGCAGGCTTCGGAACACACGGACAAGTTCTCCACGCCGACGCCGATCGCTTCAGCGAACAGATCCAGCTGAACTGCTCCACCCTGGTCGGAACAACAACGCGATACCTGCCCGGCATGGTCGAGCGCGCCACAGGTGCCGTCATCAACATCGCGAGTACGGCGGCGTTTCAGCCAATTCCCCACATGGCCGTGTATGGCGCGACAAAGGCGTTCGTGCTTTCATTCACCCAGGCGCTCTGGGCCGAAACCCAAGGCACGGGCGTGAAGGTCCTTGCGGTTTGCCCGGGCGCCACGGACACGCCCTTCTTCGAAACCGCCGGCGAGGCGGCGGCCGCCGGATCCATGCGAACTCCCGAGCAAGTGGTGGACACCGCTCTGTCCGCGATCCGCGCGAACAAGCCGAGCGTCGTGGACGGCAGACTCAACTCCTTTGTTGCCCGCGTGGCTGTCAAGCTGCTTCCGGAGAAGCTGGTGATCGCTGCAGCGGGGCGAGCAGTGCGCCCGGTCAACTAGTCCCCACCGCCCCCCCCCCTCGCCTCGCAAGCTCGGCCAAGGAACCCTGGCGGCGTGGGCCCACGCAGCTCCTACGCGAAGGGGACCGCCGGTTCATTCCGGCGGTCCCCTTCGGCATGTGCTGCGGTCGGCTCAGGCTCCTTGGATGATTCCTATTTGAACCATGCCTGTGTTGACGAGTGTCTTTGCCAGGTACACAACCTGGCCGGAATGTTCCACGGTCTGGGTCAAAATCAGTACCGGGTCCTTGGCGTCGAGCTCAAGCAGCGCGCCGCGCGCCACGCCCGGAGTGCCGGCCGCGATGTCCGTCTCTCCGGGACCAAAAGCCGGGCCGACGGCGGAGATCAGGTTGGCCAACAGCGTCGCTTCTTGCCCGATGTCGTCCGCGACGGCCCGTGCCGCTTCGGGATCACCTTCAGTGAGCGCACCCGTCCTTGCCACGTGCTCCTGGACCAGGGCAATGGGTGAGCCATCGCGCTTGAGGACGCTCTCGAAGAACCAGGAAGGCTCGTCTTCGCGGATGCCGAGGGGTTCGGCGGTGAACACCGACGACGACGGGTGCAGAACATGCTGCGTACGGCAGACCTGGACGCCGGAACCGGCCTCGGCCAAGATCTCCTCCATGGGCCTGATGCGCTCGAGGCCTACACGCGGCAGCCGAGTGGCCACAAAACGGCCAATACCTCGCCGGGAGCGTACGTAGCCGTCTTCTTCGAGAAGCATGAGGGCCTCCCGGACCACTGTCCGGCTGACCTTCATCGCAGAGCCAAGATCCGTTTCCGAAGGCAACAGCGATGAAACGGGGAAGAGCCCCGCGCGGATCGCGCTCATGATGCGCGAGTACACCGCAACGCGTAGCGGGATGTTGGCCGAGGCATCCAAAGGTTCCGAAAGAACGGCTTCAGCACTGCGGTCCAAGATGACTCCCTTCGTCGATATTGAGAGTTTACGCGATGGGTATTCCAAGCTTGTATAACAAGCGTGTATGATTCACATATAAGCCACCTTGTGCTCTGCGCCACACCTGCATCGAGCCGCCTCCCGAAGCCGTTTTGTTTCAAACAAGGAAGTTTGTCCATGACAACCCAACCGCGTACCGCTTCAGGGCTCCCGCCCCGGCGCAAAGCAGCCCGAGTGCCTGTCCTCATCGCCACACTCATCCTTTCGATTCTCAGCTACCAACTCAACGCCAGCCTGTTCTCCGCGGCCCTGCCAGCCATGACGGCGCATTTTCAGGAATCCACGGAGAACGTGGCCAAGGTCCAGTCGCTGTTCTTCCTGACCGGAGCGGTCCTCGGCATGGCGTTCTCCCGCTGGAGCGACTTCCTGGGACGCCGACGCACCCTCCTGATCGTCCTCACGTTGATGCTGTGCGGCACCGTCCTCTGCCTGTTGGCGCCGAACCTGACCATCCTTCTCGTGGGCAGGGTTCTACAAAGCACAACGAGCGCCACGTTCACCATTTCCTTCCTGCTCCTGTCGGAACGCTTCAGCAAGCGCCTCTTCGGCATTTCCGTCGGGGTTATCTCGGCGGTCAACGGCGGGATCGGCGGACTCGACGGCTTCCTGGGCGGTTTCATCACCGACACGATCGGCTGGCAGTTCCTCTTTGTCTTGGTCCTCGGCGTGGGCGTGATCGCGATCGTTTTGGTCGCCGTCGTGGTCCCCAAAAGCTCGGCCCGCAAGAGTGAAGGGCGCATGGACTGGTGGGGCGCGGGCACCTTGGGCACGTTCCTGGTTCTCTTGAGCAACCTGATCGGACAGGCTTCCACGTCCGGGTGGGGCGATGCCTGGACGCTTGGCTATCTCGCCGGTGCGGTGGTTGCGGGCTTGGCATTCGTCGCTGTGGAAAGAAGGGTGGCCCGTCCGTTGATCGCCATCGAGCAACTGCGGTCCCGCCAGGTATGGCCCGTCCTGGCCAGTACGGTACTGACCCTCGCCGGCATCTTCTCGGCGCTCAACTTCACCGTGATCCTCCTCAGCCAGGACGCTAAAGCCGGATACGGTCTGTCGGCCTCAATGTCCGCCCTCCTGTATTTGACCCCCACAGCGTTCGTTGGCGTGCTGACGGCGGTGTTCTCCGGCTGGTTCGCGCAGCGCATCGGCTGGTTCAAGGCGCTGCGCATCAGCAGCGGGCTGATCGTCGTGGCTGCGGTCGCGGTCGCCATCTTCGCCGCAGACCGCTGGATGGTTTTCGCTCTGCTGATCATCATGGGAATCCTGTACCTCGGCCAGTTCCAGAGCACCGTCAGCGGCATCGCCGTGTTGAACTCGCCCAAATCGGCACCCGGTTCCGTGCCCGGCTTGAACGGGGCTTGCTTCGGGATCGGAGCCAGCGTGGGAATCGCCGTCGTCGCACCGTCCGTCGCCGCCGGAACCATAGCCGGCTACCAAACGGCCCTGTGGATCTCCGCGGGCTTTGCGCTTGCAGCTTTTGCTGCGTCACTGATCCTCCGCCCCGTCCCTGCGAGCGCCGCGGAGGCTCCCGCCGTCGTCGTCGCCCATGCTTAAGACAACCCTGTCTCACTCAACTACGAAGGAGCACCATGACAACCACCACACCGCAGCCGTTCTATCTCGATTGCGATACCGGCATCGACGATTCCTTGGCAATCGCCTATCTGTTGGCGAGTCCCGAGGTTGAGCTGGCGGGGATCGGAACCGTCAGCGGAAACGTGAGCGCCGCCGTCGGGGCGAGCAATACCCTGAACCTGCTCCATGCCGCCGGCCGGACCGGGATTCCGGTCGCCGTGGGTGCCCACGATCCCCTCACCGGCACGTTCGACGGCGGGGCGCCGCATGTTCACGGTCACAACGGCATCGGCGGGATCACCTTGGGCGAGTCCGGGGTTGAGACCGAATCAGAGACTGCCGCAGAAATGCTTGTGCGCCTCGCCCACGAATATCCCGGCGAATTGCGCGTCATCGCTGTCGGTCCGCTCACCAATCTGGCCCTCGCGCTGGAATTGGACCCGAAGCTCCCGGCACTCGTCCGCGATGTCACCATCATGGGCGGAGCCGCATTTGTGCGCGGAAACATCAGCCCTGCCGCCGAGGCCAACATCTTCAACGACGCGGAGGCCGCGGCCGCCGTGATGGATGCTGCCTGGCCGGTTACTTTGGTCCCCTTGGACGTCACGATGAACCACCGTTTCGATGAGACCCACCGGGCGGCGCTTGCGGCTTCCGCGCATCCAGTGGCCAGCGCACTGTCCGGCATGCTGGACCAGTACTTCGCCTTCTACAACACGATTTTCGGCGAGCGCTGCGCTGCCCTCCACGATCCCCTCGCAGCGGCCATTGCTGTCGGTGCCCTTGAGCTCGACGACGCCCCGCACGTCGGAATTACGGTGGACACGAGCGTAGGTGCCGGGCGCGGCAAAACCCATTGTGAGCGGTTCGACGGCGGAGCCGCCAACGGCTGGGAAGTGCCGGAACGGGCGTCCCGGGTTGTGTTGTCCGTCAAGGGCGACGCCGCTGCGCACCTCTTGGAGCGAATCCTGTCCCTGCCGACCGCCGGCTGAAAGGCTTGACGATGAACACTTCCGAGAACACTGCGTCTTCCGGCACCGAGCCCAGCCAGGCCGACCTCGAGTTGCAGCTGCACCGCGCCATTTCCCTCGCCCGGGCGGCCCGGGACCGCGGCGACCACCCGTTCGGAGCGGTCCTCTTGGCCCCGGACGGGACCATTGTGGAGGCCATGAACACTGTCAACACGGAACACGATCCCACCGGGCATGCCGAGACCAATTTGGTCCGTCTCAGCGCCACGACGCTTGATGCCGGGGCGTTGGCCGGCAGCACCCTGTACACGAGCACCGAACCATGCGCGATGTGCACGGGAGCCATCTACTGGGCGGGCATCGGACGTGTGGTCTATGCCTTGTCCGAGAAGGATCTTGCCTCAATCGTCACCGAACAGTCCGGAGTGCCCACCCTCGACCTCCCCTGCCGCGAAGTCTTTGCCCGCGGCGGCCACAAGGTCATGGTGACGGGTCCGGTCCCCCTTCCCGAGGCAACAGAAGTCCATGTGGGCTTCTGGCACTAAACCGGAAACCCGACACCGCCATCCAGCACCACCAGAAGGACAACTCATGCCCATCCCCACCACGCTCACAGTTGTTGGCAGCCTCAACGTCGATCTGACGTGCCGCGTCCACCGCCTCCCCTCCCCCGGCGAAACCATCGGCGGAGGCACCCTTACCCGCCAGCCCGGCGGAAAAGGAGGCAACCAGGCCGCGGCCGCTGCAAGGCTGGCGGGTGCGGCCCGCATGGTGGGCGCGGTGGGCGAGGACCCGGATGGCCGGCTCCTCATGGAGGCACTGGAGCGGGCAGGGGTTGATATTTCGGCAGTAGAGCCGGTCTCCCCGCCTACGGGCACGGCGTTGATCGTGATCGACAGCGATGGTGAAAATCAGATCGCCGTTGCGCCTGGCGCCAACGCTCTGGTTTCCCTGGATGGCGCCGACCTCTCCGACGGCGGGCCGGTGCTCGCACAGCTGGAGATCGCCGTCGAAACCGTGCTGGAAGCCGCACGCCGTACCAGCGGGTTCTTCGCCCTAAACGCGGCACCGGCCCAGACGCTTCCGGCCGAGCTTCTGGAACGATGTGACCTGGTGATCGTCAATGAGTCGGAGTACGAACTCATTCCCGAGCTCCGGAACGCCAAACGGGTGGCCGTGACGTACGGCGCCGGCGGGGCATCCATGTACTCGCAAGGGCTCAAGACCGCCCATGCGCCCGCGGCCAAGACGAGCGTCGTGAACAGTGTGGGTGCCGGCGACGCCTTCTGCGCAGCACTTGTGCTGGCCTTGGCCTCGGGTCTGGATGAGGAAAGCAGCCTGGCGACAGCTTGCGCGGTGGGGGCCGCCGCCGTCGGGAGCGAACTTTCACAACCGGAGTTCGAGCGGCTGGACCATTACGTGGATGGGCGTTCCGTCCGGCGCGCCTAAGTTCCTAACGCCCGGATTCAGGTCTGCGCGCGACCGCTTGAGCCCAGTGAACCGCGGGCCGCGCCCACCATGCCTTCCACCGCGCGGGCAAGGTGCGTACCGCGGTCGCTGACGCCGTCCCAACGCACCAAAGCCTGCGCGTTCAGGCCGTCCACCATGCCCAGGATCTGCCAGGCTACGGACGAAGCGTCGAAAGTCTCGAACTCACCGGCCACGATCCCCGCTTCGACAACGCCCTGCACCACTTCTTGCCAAGCATCCATCTGCTCACGGACGCACGCCGCAAGCGCCTCGTTCCGGCGCCCCAGGGTCCACGCCTCGACCCAAATGGCAGTGACGTCAATACGGCTGTTATCCATGAGCGTCTCAAGCAACATCCCGAGCCGCTCCAAGGGAGTCGGCAATCGATCGAGGAGGCCCGAAACCTCGTCAGTCTCCGCAGCTACGATGGTCGCAAAAATACCAGCCACAAGGGCATCCACATTGGGCTGGTAATGCGCAACAAGGCCTGAAGCCACGCCCACCCGCGCAGCGACGTTGCGCAGCGTGATGGCCGAAAGCCCCTGCTCAAGCGCTATTTCCTTGGCAGCTTCGGCTATTTCGGCCGCGCGTTCGGCCGGCGTCTTCCGCCCAGTGCGTTTCTGTATGGTGCTTGACATCACACAACAGTCTAAAGTAGTTTTCTTGTTGTTGATCATGCGATCAATAAGGAATTTCGGAAACCAGAAATCCCCAACACGCCGAATCGAAAATGCTCTGCCCCAAGCCAAAGCAAGGACGCCCTGGCCCGCGGGCAACTACCTCAAAACCCACAGGAGACTTCCATGGCCTGGAGAATGCCAGCTGAAACCGCACCACACGAGCGCACCTGGATGGCGTTCCCCCGCACCGGCCTGACGCTGGGCGACGACCCGGCGTCAGCGGAAGAGGCCTACGCCACCTGGACCGCCGTCGCCCACGCCGTGGCCGAATTCGAACCCGTCACCATGGTGGTCGACCCCAGCGAACGTGACCGGGCCAATCGCATGCTCGGCTCCGGGATCGAGCAGCTTGAAGCACCGCTCGACGAATTCTGGATGCGCGATGTCGGACCCACCTTCGTCGTCGACGACGAACGTCCAGGCGTGCTCGGCGCAGTGGATTGGATCTTCAACGGCTGGGGCGCGCCGGCCTGGTCCGAGTGGCAGAAGAGCGCCGGGATGGCACGCTTCGTCGCCGACAAGGCCGGTGCGGAACTGGTCGCTTCGCTGCTGGTCAACGAAGGCGGAGCCATCCACGTCGACGGTGAGGGCACCGTGCTCGTCACCGAAACGGTTCAGCTGGATCCAGCCCGGAACCCCTACGCCGACAAGGCACGCGTCGAGGCGGAACTGTCCCGAACGCTGGGCACCACGCACACTGTGTGGGCTCCGCGGGGCCTCACCCGTGACTACGAGGACCTCGGAACGCGCGGCCACATCGACATGGTTGCCACCCTGCCCTCCCCCGGCCGGGTCTTGTTGCACTCACAGACCAACCCCGAGCATCCCGATTTCGAGGTCAGCCGTACCCTGCAACGTTTCTTCGAGACCCAGAAAGACGCCACAGGCAAGCCGTTCGAGATCATTCCGCTGCCTGCGCCTCAAACCCTGCGCGACGAAGAAGGCTTCGTCGACTGGAGCTACGTCAACCACCTCGTGGTCAACGGCGGCGTGATCGCCTGCGGGTACGGCGAAGAGCGAGCTGACGCGCTGGCCGCCGAGATCCTTGCTGAGGCCTACCCGGGCCGCCGCGTCGTCACCCTCGACGCCAGGCCGATCCTTGCCCGGGGCGGAGGCATCCACTGCATCACGCAGCAGCAACCCAAGCTCAACGGGCCGGTGGCACGATGAGCCGCTTCGACGTCGTCGAGGCCTCGATCGCGCAACTGCGGGCCGCTCTCGACACCGGCCAGGTGACCAGCGAGGAACTCACCCGGGCCTACCTGGACCGCATCGACGCATACGACCGCAACGGCATCAAACTCAACGCACTCGTGGTGATGAATCCGGAGGCGCTCGCAGACGCCCGCGCCTCAGACGAACGCCGGACGAGCGGCACCACCCTCGGGCCCCTTGACGGCATTCCGTACACCGCCAAGAACAGCTATCTGGCCAAGGGGCTCACGGCCGCCGCGGGCTCCCCCGCGTTCGAAAACCTCATCGCCCAGCACGATGCCTTCACCATCGAGCGCCTCCGCGCGGCAGGCGCCGTGCTTATCGGCCTGACCAACATGCCGCCGATGGCCAACGGCGGCATGCAGCGCGGCGTCTACGGCCGCGCCGAAAGCCCGTACAACGGCGATTTCCTCACCGCGGCCTTCGGCTCCGGTTCCTCCAACGGTTCGGGAACCGCCACCGCGGCAAGCTTCGGTGCCTTCGGGCTCGGCGAGGAGACCTGGTCCAGCGGCCGCGCACCGGCGTCGAACAATGCTTTGTGCGCGTACACCCCCTCCCGTGGGGTCATTTCGGTGCGAGGCAACTGGCCGCTCGTTCCCACCATGGACGTGGTGGTGCCCCACACCCGGTCCATGGCCGACCTTTTGGAATTGCTTGATGTCATTGTTGCCGACGACGCCGAAACCCGCGGCGACTTCTGGCGCGCGCAGCCGTGGGTTGAGATACCGGCCGCATCCCAGGTCCGTCCGGCTTCCTACCCGTCACTGGCACCTGCGGGCCCCGACGGCGCTCGCTCGGCTTTGAAGGGCAAGCGCTTCGGGGTGCCGCGCATGTACATCAATGCAGACCCTGACGCAGGCACAAGCGAAACCCCCGGCATCGGCGGACCCACCGGCCAACGCATCCAGACGCGCGATTCCGTGATCGAACTCTGGGAAGCCGCGCGGCGCGACCTCGAAGCAGCAGGAGCCGACGTAGTACTCGTGGACTTCCCCGCCGTCTCCAACTACGAGGGCGACCGTCCTGGCTCACCCGCTATCGCCACGCGCGGACTGGTGAGCCCGGAGTTCCTCCGACGAGAAATCGTCGATCTCTCGGCGTGGGCCTGGGACGACTTCCTCTCGGCAAACGGGGATCCGGCGCTTAATAGCCTGGCCGACGTCGACGGCACCGCGATCTTCCCGCACCCCGAAGGCACCCTCCCGGACCGCTATGACGGGTTCGACGACGACATTGCCGACTACCCCGCGCACATCCGTGCACACCGGGTATCCTCCGTCACCGATATCCCCCACCTCGAAGAAGGCCTCCGCGGCCTCGAAGAGACCCGCCGGGTGGACCTCGAGGAATGGATGGACCGCCTCGGGCTCGACGCTGTCATCTTCCCCGCGGCAGCCGACGTCGGACCGGCCGACATGGACCGCAACGACGCCTCAGCTGACCTCGGCTGGCGCAATGGCGTCTGGGTCGCCAACGGCAACCTCGTGCCGCGGCACCTGGGCATCCCGACCGTCACGGTTCCCATGGGGACCATGAGTGATACCGGCATGCCCGTAGGACTCACCTTCGCCGGCCGCGCCTACGACGACACCACGCTCCTGGCCCTGGCCGCAGCCTTCGAAGCCACGGGCGCGCGCCGCACCGCTCCCCCGCGCACCCCGCGCCTCGACTGACAGATCAGGTCGATTCGTCGTCGAAAGGGGCCTTCTGCCCGGCCGCCAGCCGCACGACGGGCCGGGCAGGAGGCGACGCCGGAGGCGGTGTTTGGATGGAGGTGGCAGGCTGCGGAGGGGCCTCTTCCTCCAAGAGGGCTTCGCGGATGATCCGGCGTGGATCGTATTGGCGTGGATCCATTTTGCGCCAATCGATATCCTCGAATTCCGGGCCGAGCTCCTGGCGGATCTTTTCTTGCGCGCCGGAGGCCATGCGCCGCAATTCGCGGATAAGCCGTCCAAGCTTCCTTGCATACTCGGGAAGTTTCGTTGGTCCAAGAACCAGCACGGCGATGATCAGGAGAAGGGCCACCTTCTCGACCGAAATGTCGATCATGGATCCATACTAGAGCTGCCGCCGGGCCGTTCGCGTTGACGCCCGGCCAGCTCCGATGACCCTCACAAAACTCAAGAAACGCGTCCGGGATTCCAGGGCGCAAGAAGGTCCAACAGGACTACGATGGTGGCGCCGGGTACCCGGCAGCCGTGGTTCCTTGGGGCTATCCCGGATGAGGATGTGGGTTCATGAGCGAAACAGCCGTACACAAGACAAATCTCACTCGCGCGGCATTGTGCGTGGGAATCAACAACTTCAAGAATCTGCCGCAAAGCAGTTGGCTCCACGGGTGCGTCAACGACGCGAACGACCTCGCGGCCTTGTTGCGGGAGCAATACGGTTTCGCCCCTGGCGACGTCACTGTCCTGGTCGATGCCGAAGCGTCAAAGACGGCCGTCCTTGGGGCGTTGACCGGGCTGGTGGAACGCGCGGAAAGCGGAGACCTAGGCCAGATTGTGTTCACCTTTTCCAGCCACGGCACGCAGATCCCGGACACGAATGGCGATGAGGCCGACGGCCTGGACGAATGCTTCGCGTGCTACGACATCGACAGCGCCGGCGATTCCTGGAACAAGGACACCGTGATCATCGACGACGAGTTGCACGAACTGCTGCTTCGCCTTCCCGCCGCAGCACGCATGGACGTTGTCCTGGACACGTGCCACAGCGGCACCGGCCTGCGCGCCTTGGACTTGATCCCGGGGCGGCGCCCCCGATTCCTGCCGCCCCCGACCCCCGAGGGACTAAGGGACGTGGAGAACCTCGAGACCACCCGAAAGCAGTCACTGAAGGAACTGTCCGAGCGCACCCAAGGCGCCGACGGCGGACAAGCGGTGCTGATGGCCGCGTGCAGGGACGACCAGACCGCCACAGATGCGTTCATTGACGGCAGATACAACGGAGCATTCACCTACCATTTCGTCAGGACCCTCAAGACGGATCACTCCTTGTCCAGAGCCGAGCTGCTCAAGGCTGTCTCGAAAGCGCTCAAGGAGGGTCGGTTCGACCAGGTGGTGCAGCTGGAGGCCACTGCTGCCCAAAAGAACGCCAGTTGGGGATCCTGAGACTGGCCTAGGAGATGGCGTAGAACGCGACGGCGAGCCCAGCAGTCATCAGGGCCTCGCGGACCCCCTTCCGGCGAGGGACAGCATGCGATTTGCTTTCGGCAGGCATCGCGAACGTGCCCAGCAGCCACCCTGTGGCCGCGAAGAGCATGAGCAGGGCTCCCATGATGTCAACAAGGATGGTCCCGAGTTCGTGTGCTGGATGACCCGAGGCCGATCCAGCTCCACTCGCCGCGGAGAGCAGCACCCAGCCTGAAAGGGCCGTCATCAGCGCGCCATAGATCGCTGAGAATCGACCGGTCTGGCCGGGCCCCTTCCCCTGGTACACGATTCTCGCGGCGAAAGAAACGAAGACAAGGCCGATCACTACCCCCAACGGCACGACGGCGAGCGGCGCCCATCCCAGCCCCACCACCACCATCGCCGCGGCCAGGACTCCTGCGGCGGCCGCCTCAATCCGGGCAGCTACGCTTGTGGCCCGGAAGATAGCTCCGAAACCCAACACAGCTGCCGCCCCGAAAAGCAACAGCAGAGCACTGACAACAAACCAACTTCGGAACATACCCTGTCAATCCTCCTGCGCACTTCCGGCTGAATACCACTCGCAGTCATATCACCCCGGAATGGGAGAACCCTGCACGCCCTGCAGCGTCCGGGTCTCCAGGAACCGGAGAGTCCGCGCCGTCCTTGGACCAGGGCGTGTCGGTCACCTCTGGAACAGCAGCGCAATGACTCCGGAGCGGACAATGATTGTGGCCCCGAGAACGATGTACACCGCAGGGATGACCCAGTTTCCGGCCCGGCTCCAGACACTACCTCGTTGGAGCAAGGGGTCTTGCGCAGTGCACAATCGCGCCTAGCGGTGCCGGCCGCGGCAGGGAAAATTTCCCTTGCTGGCGCCATCGACCCGGCCGTGGCAGCATCGGACGATGACTACAGATACCCGCCCGTACGTCGAGCCCGAGCGCCCGGAACCTGCAGTTCCGCTACTCGGCGGGGACGTGACGGAGGGGCTCGTCCGGGTGGGCGATACAGTCCGGCGCCCTGCAAGCGACGCTTCGCAGCGGGTCCGCCGTCTCCTGGACTTCCTGCAATCGGCCGGATTCCAGGGAGCGCCCCGTTTCCTGGGCATCGACGAAAGCGGCCGAGACACCCTGAGTTTCATTCCTGGGGACACCGCCGGCCGCCCTTGGCCGAGCTGGGTCGCCGACGAATCGAGTGCCGTCAGCGTGGCGCGCTTGGTGCGGAGCTACGACGATGCTGTGAAGCCGCTTGGTGTACCCGGCTGGGCACGCACGGGCGCCGATGCCGATCCTCAAGGGTGCCCGAGCTCGATTGCGGGACCGGCAACATTCCTCGCCCACATGGACATCACCCCGGAGAATGTCGTCTTCCGGGACGGTTCCGCCGTCGCCCTGATCGACTTCGATTTGGTGCGCCCCGCAAACCGGGTGGAAGAAGTCGCGAACTTGCTCCTCTGGTGGGGCGCCTGGATGCCCGTCAGCGACCGCGATCCCGTGATGCGAAAGGTGGACGCAGCCTCCCGGGGTGCCACGCTGGTAAACGCCTATGGCCTTGGTCCGCTTGATCGCGCCGAGGTAGTTGACGTGGCCAGGAACGCCGCGGAGCGCTCCTGGCATTTGATGGGGCGCAGGGCGCTCACAAAGGGCGGCGGCTGGAAGAGGATGTGGGATGAAGGCGTCGGTGACAAGATTCTTCGCCGCCAAGCGTGGCTGGCCGAAAACGCGGCAGTTCTCCACGCCGCAATAACGTGACCTGCCTCTAAGCTTCGTCGAGGTGGCGCAGGATAAAAGGAAGCGTCGTGCGCATGGTCCGGAGATCGCCGTCGCTGGCTGCTTGCTCCCCAAGGTAGTCCCCATGGTTTCCCGGCACGATCATCAACTGGCTCCCCGGGATGGCCCGGACCAACTGCACTCCGTGCTCGGGCCTGATCACGTCGCGGTCGGCGAGCAACACGAGAGTCGAAACCGTGATGGAGCCTAATTGTTCGTCGGACCATCCCGGAAAGTCAGCATTCGCTAGCTGTCCAGCACAAAAAGTTTCTCAAGGTGTTGAGGGTCCGGATTGAGCTTGAGGTCGGCCTCGCGGTAGGCCTCGGGCATGTCTGCAGAGGTGGCGTTTTGGAGTCCATCCCAGAATCGTTCACCATGAACCTCCTAGTACATCCGGAGGGAGCCGTTGTGCGCGTAACCGTACTCAAACTCCACGTCCCCACCCTAACCGCCCACCATGGCTACATGGCAAGGGCGCAGGAGGACGTGGTCACCCTCCCAAACGAAATTGAAGGGACAAGTGCACCCAAAACACTCACTCGAGGGCAAGGCCGGACACTCATTTCGCCCATTCGCCCACCTAAGGCGGCTACATATTCCGCTTAATGAGAATGAGTATTGATAGCATCAATGCTTATTCATCGCTCCTACCCGAAAGTTCCCCATGCACTCTGCCCTCCTGGTTCAAGACTTGAGTGTGTCCCTCCGGGGACGCGCCCTGATTGAAGGAGTCAGCTTCGCTATTGACCCGGGTCAAAGAATGGCTCTTCTCGGAGCCTCGGGTTCGGGCAAGTCCCTGACCGCCGCCGCACTCCTGGGACAGCTTCCAACCGCGATGAGTGCATCCGGGCGGTTGCAGATCAACGGAGTGGAGGTGCCGTTGTCCAAGAGGCGAAGCAGTCGCGCCGGGATCACCGCAATCCATCAGGACCCCATGGCGGCACTGAACCCCTTGGTGCGCCTGGGCAAACAGCTTGAGATCCCGCTGCGGCATGCGGGCCTCCCGGCCTCCATGGCACGGAAACGGGCACTTGAACTACTCACGTCGGTGGGAATAGAGCAAGCCGAACGGACCATGGAAAGCTTCAGCGGCGAATTGTCGGGCGGTCAGCTGCAACGGGTCTGCATCGCACTCGCCTTGGCCTGCCGTAGCACCGTTCTGGTGGCGGATGAAGCCACTACCGCCCTGGACATGGTCAGCCAGGCAAAAGTCCTCGATGCCCTTGCACGGAATTTCACATCCGCCGGCGCAATGTTGTTCATTACGCATGACCTTGCTGTCGCTGCGGCCTTTTGCCACCAAGCCCTTGTCCTGAAGTCAGGCAGGATCGTCGAAAAGGGATCGATGGAGTCCCTTGTGGACCGGCCGGTGCACCATTACACGCAGCAATTGGTGGAAGCCGCCCATGTCGGCTTTGATTCCCTTCCCCCGGAAGCCACAGCATGAATGCTGTATTGAGCGCCGACAACCTGGGACTCAGCTACCTAGACAGAGGATTCCTGAAGCAACGCTCAGCCCGGCCCGCATTGCAGGAGGTTTCCCTCAGCGTTGCCTCCGGGGACAGCATCGGCTTGGTGGGTGGCTCGGGCGCCGGAAAATCGACCCTCCTTCGTATCCTTCTCGCGCTGGAAAAACCGGATGCCGGAGCCGTGAAGTTCAACGACACCCCGGTGGTGCCCGGCTCGGCCTCGTCGTTGAGGTGGTACCGGCGCTTGGTGCAGTACATCCCACAGAATCCCGCGACGAGCCTCGACCCGGGCATGAATGTGGAGCGCCTCCTCTTGGAACCACTGAGGCAACTGCGCATCAGCGGAGACCACCAGCGCATGGTCCTGAACGCCTTGGAACGAGTCGACCTGGATCCAGGACTGCTAACGCGTCGGCCACGTGAGCTCTCCGGCGGCCAGAACCAGCGCGTGGCCATCGCTCGTGCCTTGGTCCCGTCGCCGAGCATCCTCCTTGCGGACGAGCCGGTCAGCGGGCTCGATCTTCCGCTCAGGAACAGAGTATTGGCGCTGATGGAACAACTGATCCATCGGGACGGACTCGGGCTCCTGTTTGTCTCGCACGATCTGGCTGCCGTCGCCCGGTTGTGTTCGCAGACGCTGGTTCTCTCCGGGGGACGCATCGTGGAACAGGGACCCACCGCAGCCGTGTACACCGACCCGCGGGCCCCGGAAACCAGGGAGCTCGTAGCTTCGATCCCCCGGTTGAGCAGATTCAAAGGCACCCCATGAATGCAACTACTACGTTGAACTCACGCCCGGAAACGGCGCCTCGACTCTTGCTCGCCAGCCAGCTCATCTTCAACCTCGGCTTCTACTCCGTTGTCCCCTTCTTGGCGGTCTCCATGCGTGAGGACTTCGGCATGGGGGCAATGGCCGTGGGGATTGTCCTTGGTGCCCGCACCTTTGCCCAGCAAGGACTGTTCCTCGCGGGCGGCGCGGTCGCGGATCGTTGCGGAGCCCGGCCTGCGATGATCGCCGGATGCCTGGCCAGGATCGCTGGCTACGTGCTGTTGGCCTGGGCCGCGGATTTCCCCCTTTTCCTCCTGGGAGCCGTCATCACGGGGGTGGGTGGCGCCCTCTTTTCTCCTGCGTTGGAGAGCCTTGTGGGTGCGGCCGAAGAGCGACGCGCCGCCGCGCACCCACGCAGAACCACGTTGTTTGCCCTGTTGGTCATTTGCGGGGAAATCGGGGCCGTGGCCGGTCCGTTGCTCGGGTCCGTCCTGCTTGATACAGGCTTCGACTCGGCCCTGTTCGTTGGGGCGGGTGTCTTTGCCTTCATGGCGGTGGTCTTCCGCTTCTTCCTTCCAGCGGCTAAGGCGAGCGCCGTCAAACCTTCCGCCGGGCACCCCGCCGCCGCACCGCCGTCGGGCACTTGGTCATGCCTCAAGGAAAAGCGCTTCGTCGCCTTTGCGGCCTTCTACAGCATCAACCTCTTTGCCTACAACCAGCTCTACTTCGGGATGCCGATCGAACTGGAACGAAGTAGCGCGGGACCAGGTGCGCTTTCCGCGATTTTCGCCTACGCGTCCGTTCTGACCATCGCCCTGCAGTGGCCCATCGCGAGGCTCATGAAACAGAAAGGACCGGGCGTTGCGCTCGCCACGGGATTTGCCATTCACGCCTTGGGGTTCGTGGCTATCTCAGCAATGGCCGTCTTCCCGCCGCCCGCCGCATTCCCTGCGCTGCCGGCGTTCCTGCTGGTCACTGCGCTCGCCTTTGGGCACATGTGCGTGGCACCCGTTGCCATGGATCTGGTCCTCGATTTTGCCTCAGGACGCCCCACCGGCGCTTACTACGGATTGCTCGCGAGCTGCGGCGGAACGATGGTTCTCCTCGGCAATGTGGTCCTTGCTCCGCTCTATGAACATGCCACCACGCCATCCCTGGCCGCGGCCTCTCCATGGCTGGTGTCGGCAGTCTTCGCCACAGTCTCCGCTTCACTCAT
Organism: Arthrobacter sp. AZCC_0090; assembly: GCF_014207375.1. GTDB lineage: Bacteria > Actinomycetota > Actinomycetes > Actinomycetales > Micrococcaceae > Arthrobacter. Next base: position 568,255 of record NZ_JACHEE010000001.1, read on the forward strand.
TCGTCGCTTCCTTCCGGCACGCATCCCGGCGTCGCGCCCGCAACAACTTCAACCTGCCTAATCCACTCACACCCACGAAAGAAAGGCACCAATCCATGGCCATTTCACGTCCAAAAGCAGTTGCCGCCATACTCCTCGCCTCCGCAATGGCTGCCGCCCTCAGCGGTTGCTTCGCGCCAGGCAACACGCCAGCCGCCAGCAGTACTGACTCCCGCATCAAGGTGGCCATGTTGCAGCCACCCCGGTCGGGACTCACTCCCCTCAGCGACGATGCTTTCAAACTCTCGCGTTGGAAGACCGCGGAGACCCTGGTTGTCCTGGATGCCCTCGGCGATGCCCAGCCATCGCTTTCAACAGCCTGGAAGCAGCTGGACAGCAAAAACTGGCGCTTCGAGCTCCGTGGAGGTGTGAAATTCCATGACGGGACGCTACTGACGGCGGAGCAAGTGGCGGCATCGTTGACGGCGGCGGCCAATGCCAAGCCCAAGCCGCGAATCCTCGACGGCGTCCAGCTGAGCGTCCGGACGGACGGCGGGAACGCCGTCGTCGTCTCCACTCAGGCAAACGATCCGCTGGTTCCCCAGCGGCTTTCGAGCCCCCAGCTTTCGATCCTTGCCGCATCCGCCTACAAGCCCGGCGGAGTCGTCAGCCCCATCAACTCCGGCACCGGACCCTATGTCCTTGCGTCCGCGGACGGTACTAGCTCCGCAACCCTCAACCGTTTCGCCGACTACTGGGGAGAGAAGGCCGCAAGCAGCGGCGTCGATGTCCAGTACGTCCCCGACGGCACAGCGCGCGCAGCCGCGCTGAGGACCGGAACTGCCGACGTCGTGGAGGCAATTCCCGTAGGCCAAGTCGCCCAGATCAAGGCCGACTTGATTCACGAAGTGCCCATGCCCCGCACCAATACCCTCTACCTGAACACCAAGGCCGGACCCTTCGCGGATCCGTCGGTCCGGGCAGCGGCACGCATGTCGATCGAACGGGCCACGATTGTTGAACGGGTCTACGAGGGACGTGCGGACGTCGCCGAGGGCCTCCTGGGCCCGGCCCTCCCCTGGGCGGCCAAGGAACGGCAAAACACCTCATACGTCGAGGCCCTGAAGAAGCGGGCAGAAGCGGCCCCCGCCGCTGGCCACCGCATCAAGCTCGGCACGTTCACGGACCGGGCCGAGCTGCCCGAGGTCGCCGTGCAGCTCGAGCAACAGCTCGAAGCCGCCGGCTTCATCGTGGAGCAGGAAGTCCGCGAGTACCAGCACATCGAGGCGGACGCCCTGGCCGGCAAATTCGATGCCTTCATCCTGTCCCGCGCCACGGTCCTGGACTCCGGCGACCCCGTGGCCTACATGTTCAGCGATTTCGCCTGCAAAGGGTCCTTCAACATCTCCCAGTTCTGCGATGCGGAGGTGGACGCGGCACTGAGCAAAGCATCGGCGATTCCCGCAGGCTCTGAGCGTCGGGCAGCAATCGCCGCCGCCGAGGCACTGATCCTCTCGAAGGACGCGGCCGTGCCGCTGCTCCACGAACGCGTCATCCAAGGCGAATCAGCAAGAGTCCGGAATGTGGAACGTGATCCCCGCGAGCGCGCACTGATCACCAGCAAGACAGGAATCACTGACTAATGTGGGCCCCGGCGTTCATCAAAACCGCGGTTTCCCGAACCGTGGCACTCCTCTCGATTGTTGTGCTGATCGGGCTCTTGCCATGGCTTTCGGGACAAAGGCCGGAATACACCATCCTGCGGGCGCGGTACGCCGACCGGGAAGCGACTGATGAAACGCTGGGCATGATCCGCGCGGAGCTCGGGCTCGATCGAGGACCCCTGCACATCTTCCTTGACTGGGCCGGAGGGCTGTTGCGGGGAGATATGGGAAATTCCTGGATCACCAACACGCCTGTTGGTCCCGGCACCCTGGAAACCCTGGGAGTCTCCGTCACCCTGATGGCCTGTGCGGTGGTCGTCGCAACAGTGGTGGCTACCGGCCTGTGCGTTCCGTCCGTGGTGCGGGGGCTGGCCGGGAACCCCGGGCGAGGCTCCGGCGTCGTGGCGGCGGCCATGACCGCCCTCCCTGAGTTCCTTTTGGCAGCGATGCTCCTTGTGATCGGTGCGGTGTGGCTTGGCTGGTTTCCGCCATACGGCTGGCAGGGCCTGGACCACGCGGTGTTGCCGGCCCTCTCTCTTGGCCTGCCCGCTGGCGGCCTGATCGGACGCCTGCTTTCCGATGCGGTCAGCTCGGCGTTCGCGGAAAAATGGGTGGGTACCTGGGCCATGGCGGGAGCAGGCCGCGTCAGGCTCACCGCGGCCGTACTTCGCCGCGCCCTGCCGTCGGTGATGAGCCAGATCGGGCTTGTCCTCATCGGCCTCACCGGCGGGGCGGTTGCCGTGGAGAAGGTTTTTGCGATTCCCGGGTTGGGCCGGGCAGTCCTGGGCGCGGCAAGCGCCCAGGACATACCCGCGCTGCAGGCAGGAGTGCTGGCGCTTCTGCTACTGGCCGTTGGAGCAGGTTCCGTGAGCGCAGCGGCCCGGTACCTCTTGCTGGGAGCCGCACTGCGTTCGGGGACAGTTCCTGTTCCGGACTCGCCGGGAAGATCACGACGGCGGGATGTCGCCATTCTGCTCGTCGCTGCGGGAGCGTTGCTGCTCATCGTCGTCGCGGGCTTGCTGCGCGATCCATTCACGTCGAGCCATGCACGGCTTGCGGGCCCGGGCTTCGAGCTGCCCTTCGGGGCCGATGCCAGCGGACGCGACCTCCTTGCCCGGGTGGGACACGGTGCCGTATCCACTTTGGGAACGGCTTTGCTCGTGGTTCTGGCTTGCCTTTTGATCGGGATCTTCGTCGGGCTCTTCCCGATCGCGGCGACCGGTCCCCTTGAAGTAGCCAACGCCGCTCCACCCATCCTGGCCGGATTGATCGTTGCCGTGGTGACCGGGGCGTCGGCCGAAGGCGCAGCGATTGCCGTCACCCTGGTCAGCTGGGCGCCCCTCGCCTCGCACACTGCGGCCTTAGCGCAGGAGGCCAGGGCGCAACCCCATGTGAAGATCCTTCCGGTCCTGGGCGTGGGGCGGGTCCGGATCCTCTGGCGCTACATCGTTCCGGCGATCCTTGGCCCCGTCTTCAGGCATTCGATGCTCCGGATACCGGGAATCGCGTTGGCCCTTGCCGCCTTGGGGTTCCTGGGGCTCGGGCCCCATCAGCCGTCGCCCGAGTGGGGCCTCATCCTGGCTGAGGGGATCAATTACGTGGAGCGGGCGCCATGGGCAGTTGCCGCCCCGGCATCGGCGTTGATCCTCGCCTCGATCCTCGCAGTGTCCATGTCGAGCGTGACGTGGTCGCGCAAGGATCAGCCTCTTGTTGCAGCCAACCGAATGGGAACGTAGCCCTGCCTGCGGCCGTCCTCATCGAGGAGGTTTCCGACGAGCTTCGTCGTTCGCATCACCACCGAGCGGTCAGCAATGCGAACGTCCGGGAGCTGTCTCTCGATGGCCGCCTCGAGCCGTGAAATGTCCTCGAGCGTGCGCATCCACACGGCCATGGCGATGTTGTATCGGCCAACCACCGACATGACCGTACGGATCTCATCCAGGCGACTCAGCTGACTCCCGACACGTTCGGTTTGGGCCGCCGGGACGGAAAGAAAGTACCAAGCGTAGACCGGCCAACCGGAGTGCGACCGGACAATTTCAGTACGAAGTTTGAAGGTGCCGGCGGCCAGCTGGGCGTTGATGGACTCGCGTACGCGGCGGGGAGCGAGGGCGAGGCGTGCGGCAATCGCCCCAGCCGTAGCCCGCCCATTGCGAGCCAGCTCCAGAGCGATCGCATCGTCAATCTCGCTACTCCCCTTAGTCCGAGCCCTCCCGGGTGCCAATCGGCGGAGCGCTTCCACTTGGGCCCCGTCGAGTGCGCGGAGGCGCCATTGGCTGGCGTCCGTCAAAAGCTTGGCAATGGGGTGGGAATGGACTCTCGCCACGAGGTCCAACGTTTCAATACGCTCAAGCAGGTATCGGTACAGGGCTTGGTCAGTGGCAGCCGCCACGGTGACCACCAGATCCCTGGCTCCACCGGTGATATCGACCGTCAGGGCTTCGGAATCATTCCCCAGAACGTGCGCCAATTCCAGCAGCTTGCCCGGCTTCGCCTCGATTTCGACAATCGCGCCAACCGGCGACGAGCCAAAATTCGCATAACCGGTTACCCACGTGAGGCCCTCGCCTTCGAGCTTTTCCCAACGGCGCGCCAACGTCACCGGATCAACCCCCAGGATCTTCCCGAGGCTCGTCCACGATGCCCTGGGTTGGACTTGGAGGGCGTTCAGTAGCTGGAGATCCAGCTCATCAAAAGCCATTTCCTGCAGATTCTCCAGTTTCTCTGTCACTATCCTGCGATTCTCAATGAATACTATCGCTGATCCATATTCTTCTTGAAAGCATTTGCGCCGCCCACCCAGACGTCGCCCCGACGACGCTCCCCTTGACTGCGGCCCCATGGACGTCTATTTCGACAACACAATGGGCACAGAGTCCTCCCCGCCCACATTGGAGAACCATGAATCACATCCCGTCAGCCGACATGCCCCAGGCCGTGGACGTCAGGCTCCACCTTGGGCAGAGCATCAAAGACTGCCGGTCCGGAGTCCAGGAATTGGCAGAGGGCATTCACGGCAGGCCGGAGTTGTCCTTCCGTGAGGAAGCTGCCTCGGCGTCCATCGCCGGCTTTCTGTCCTCGGCAGGATTCGCCATGGAGCGTGGAACCGGGGGAATACCCACTGCCTTCACTGGCACGATCGGAACCGGTCCGCTCACCGTGGCCCTGTGCGTCGAATACGACGCACTGCCGGATATCGGGCATGGTTGCGGCCACAACCTCATCGCCGGAGCTTCTGTGGCGGCAGCCGTCGCCCTGGCCCCTTATGTAGACACCCTCGGCATCACCCTGAAGGCAATCGGCACACCTGCTGAGGAGCACGGTGGCGGTAAAGCCCTTTTGCTCGAAGCAGGCGCGTTCGACGGCGTCGGGCTCGCTCTGATGGCCCACCCGGGCCACGAGGGAATGACGGCGAATCCCCTAGGAACGAGTTCACAGGCGGTCGGGCGCTACCGTGCAACATTCAGCGGTCAGGCCGCACACGCGGCTGCGATGCCTCATCGCGGAATTAACGCCGCCGACGCCGCAATCGTGAGCCAAGTGGCCATCGGGCTGCTCCGGCAACAAATACCCGGAGATCAGCGGATCGGCCTTTTCATCGCCGAGGCCGGGGCCGCCACGAACATCATCCCCGACCGGGCCGTCGTCGAATTCGAGTGCCGCGCCTTTGCCCTGAGCGATTTCCGCGAGCTTCTCGCGAAAGTGAAGCGCTGCTTCGAGGGCGCCGCCCTGGCAACCGGCACGGAACTGACCATCGAAGCGACCGAACCCCTCTACGAGCCCCTCATCCAGGACACGGAACTGGCAGGCCATTGGATTGGTGCCATGGCGGCGCGGGGCCGGGACGTCTCCGCTCCGGCCCCCGACTACAAGGGCGGAGGATCCACGGATATGGGCAATATCAGCCAGGTCATCCCCAGCATCCATCCAATGTTCAGCGTTCCCGGTGCCGAGGCTCCCATTCACTCTGCAGGATTTACCGCGGCCGCCAACACGCAGGCTGCCTACGAGGTGATGTTCGACGCCGCGTACGGGCTGGCGTTCACGGTTGCCGCTGCCGCTTCGGACCCTGTTCAGAAGGCACGGTTCATCGAGGCTTCCTACGTTCGCAGCACCCACAAAGAGGCAAGGGCATGACTACCTCCACCGGACCGTCCATCGCCGGGCCCCGAATCGCTGTTCCCATCGCTGTCCTTGCGCTGGCAATCGCCGCCTCAGTCCAGCTCATCGGACAATTGAAGATCAATGTCGGGATTGGTTCACTGGTCATCTTTCCCATGGTCTGGGGCCTGCTGGCCGGCCTCGTCCTCTCAGTCCAGAAGATCAAGCCGATCCCCATGAAGCTGCAGAAGGCAGCTTCCGCTCTTGCAGCGGCGGCGGTCATGCTGCTGGTTGCCCGGCTGGCCTTCGACATCGGCCCCAGCCTGCCCAAGCTCATCCATGCAGGCCCGGCCCTCCTTCTCCAAGAAACAGGGCACATGCTCGGAACCATCGTCCTGGCGCTCCCGCTCGCCGTTTTGCTTCGCATGGGCAAAGCCACTGTTGGTGCCACGTTCTCCATTGACCGCGAATCGGCATTCGCCATGGTTTCCAACCGCTTCGGAGCGGACTCCGACCAATATCGCGGCGTCCTGGCCATGTACGTCTTCGGAACGCTTTTCGGCGCCCTGTACATCACCCTGGTGACGTCCATCGTCGCGAACTGGAAGATCTTCGACCCCTTGGCCTTGGCCATGGGCGCCGGCGTCGGTTCCGGATCGATGATGGCGGCGTCCGCAGCGAGTATCGTCGCCGCTTATCCAGCGGACAAAGACGCGATCCTTGGCATGGCGGCAGTCTCCAATCTCATCACCAGCCTCCTGGGGGTCTACGTCGGAATCTATGTGGCGCTTCCCCTGGCTGATCGCTTCTATCGCTTCCTCACCCGCAACCGCTCACTTGTCGCAGTTTCCGAGACTGTTTTGGTCGGCCAAACAGGTTCCGGAACGGCGTCCGGGGCAGCCCCTGCGGTGGATGACGATAACGCTTCATTCCGCGAGGAAGTGGCAGAATCGACTGCGCACGTTGCCATCCCCCTGCGGCTGTCGCTCAGTGTTCTAGCTGTCCTCGGACTAGCCACGGCCTTCGTGGCCGCGAAGGGATTCAGTTGGGAAATCGTCGGCGGATACACCGTCATGATCGCCCTCCTGCTCGCAGGAACGGCATTGGAGAAAGTAACCAAGAAGGTATCAGCGATCATCTGGGTGACCACCATCGGAGCCTACATCTCCAGCCCTTGGTCGCCCCTGGCTGAACCGCTCCACCGGCTCGTCGGCTCGGTTGACTTCCTGTCCATCACCACGATCGTGTTGACGTTGGCCGGCCTTTCGCTGGGCAAGGACTTCAGCCTGCTACGTCGCATCGGGTGGAAAATCATTCCCGTGGGGCTCGTGGCAATCACGGCATCGTTCCTACTCTCCTCCCTCATTGCCGAGTTCACGCTGGGCTTCTGGAGGTAAGTGCGGCACTCTCCCTGCCACGGCAAGGGTTGCCGGCGCCCCGAGGCGTCGGCAGCCCTTGCCCGCTTCGTGTATTCAATAAGGGAACCGACATGGCTGTTGGCGTCTTCGATCTTTTTTCCATTGGGCCTGGCCGAAGTCATGGGCGGCTCCCCGGGACAGGTGGAGAACGCGGCCGAGATCGCGATGGAACACAACCTGGGCCTGACCTGCGATCCGATCGGCGGGCTCGTGCAGATCCCCTGCATCGAGCGCAACGCGATCGCCGCGGCCAAAGCCATCAACGCCGCGAAGATGGCGCTCTGGGGCGACGGCACGCACCGGGTGTCCCTCGACGAAGTCATCGTGACCATGCGGGAGACCGGCAAGGACATGTCCTCCAAATACAAGGAAACCGCCATGGGAGGCCTCGCCGTCAACGTCGTGGAGTGCTGAGGGGCCTTTCGCCCTCAACAACCGACCAGTTTCGCCCCTGATACTGCCGCGCCGGCCCGGAACCACGCGCCCGGACCGGGAACCCGCGTCAAAAACAGTAGATCGTTGAGGAGGCCACCCTCCAAGCGGGATCCCGAGCAATTGACTCATTCGAATATATGTTCGAAAATTGAAGCATGCCTTCTCGCCTGACTTCCGCCTCGCCGGCTTTGCTGCGCGATGACTTGCAGGCGAAAATCCACCTGATGCAGGGCAAACGCGGCAGTGAAAGATCCCTGCCCGTCCTCCCCTCGCTCAGCAGGCTTCTCCCGGGCGGGCTTCGCCCGGGTGCGGCATATTCCATCCAGGGATCCATGTCACTGGCCATGGCATTGTTGGCCGGCCCCTCACTCAACGGCTCTTGGTGCGGGGTGGCAGGGCTTCCTGACTTCGGGGTCGAGGCGGCCGCAGGTTTCGGCGTTGCGCTTGATCGGCTGGTGCTGGTGCCTGACCCCGGGGCCAGCTGGACCCCGGTGATCGCCGCCATGGCGGACGTACTCTCGGTAGTGCTTGCATGCGCCCCGGAAAGAGTCGCACCTGCCGAGGCCGCCCGCTTGGGAGCCAGGCTCCGTGAGCGGAGTTCCGTCCTGCTTGTCTTGGGACCATGGCCGCAGAGTGAAGCCGTCCTACAGGTGAATGGATATGAGTGGGCCGGGCTCGGGCAGGGCCATGGACATTTCGCCAAGCAGGAGCTCGAGCTCGAAGTCGCTCTGCGGGGCAGTTCCCGCAGGGCATCCGTGGATCTTGCAGACAGCGGTCCGGTAGATCTGTCCCGCCATCGGATGGGGGCATGATGCTGTTTCAGCTTGAAACCCCGGTGCGCGCGTTGGTGACATGGTTCCCGGATTGGCCTCTCGTCGCCGCCCGCTTGGCAGATGCCCTGCCCCCGGACGTCCCTGCGGCAGTCATCGGCCAAGGTGTCATAGCAGCCTGCTCCGCGGAAGCACGCGCAGAAGGGGTCGTCCGGGGCTTGCGGTTGCGGGAAGCGCAGACCCGTTGTCCCGACTTGGTGGTATGCGCCGTTGATCCGGTGCGGGATGCACGGGAATTCGAATCTGTGCTCTCGTCGCTCGAGGAACGGGCTCCTGGCGTGGAAGTACTCCGCCCGGGCCTCTGCGCTATCCGGGCCCGTGGCGCCGCCAGATATTACGGCGGCGAGGAAGCGGCCGCCGGCGCTGTCCTTGAATCAGCCGACCGCCTCGGCGTGGAGGCCCGGGTAGGGATCGCCGACTCCGTGTTTGCTGCAGAGCAGGCAGCCCGGAGCACCAGCGAGCTCTCCCCCCTTCTTGTGCTGCCGTCGGGTTCCTCCCGGGATTTCCTGAGTCCATTTCCCGTGGAGGTACTGGGACAGCCGAAGCTGGCTTCCTTGCTCAAACGCCTTGGCATTCTCACCTTGGGGAGTTTCGCGAACCTTCCCATTGCAGATGTCCGTGCCCGTTTCGGTGCTGCCGGAATCAGTGCGCACGCTTTGGCAACCGGCCAGGATCCTCGCAGGGTGATCCCCCGGAAGCCCCCACGGAAACTGGATCAACGGGCGGAGTTCGAACCGGGCCTGGACCGGGTTGACCAACTCGCGTTCCAGCTCCGTTCCACGGCAGACACCTTCGTGGCCGGACTCCAGACGGAAGGTTTGGTCTGTACGGAACTGAGGGTTCTGATCACTGACGAGGAAGGGAGCCGCTCCGAACGGACGTGGGGGCACCCCCGCCACTTCACAGCCAGCGACGTCGTGGACAGGGTGCGCTGGCAGCTTCAGTCACAGCCCCCCGCCAACAACAGAATGCCCGACGGCGGCATAACCGGCGGCGGGCTGTCCTCACCGGTCACCCGGGTAGAGTTCGTCCCCGTCCGGGTGGATTCGATCGCCCATCATGGGCGCGCTCTCTTCGGAGATGGAGCCGAGGAGCAGATTCATCACGGACTCAGCCGGATCCAAAGCATGCTCGGACATGAAGCAGTAGTAGTGCCTGCGATCTCCGGAGGTCGCTTGCTGGCCGAGCGGCGCCGCTTGGTTCCTTGGGGAGATGCCTTGCCGGCGGGAACGGCTGCCCTGGCCTCCAGGCCGTGGCCCGGCAGGATTCCAGACCCACAGCCCGCCACGGTGTTCGCTTCCCTCATCCCGGTCCTGCTGCTCGATGCGGACAAGGAAAAAGTCCGCACGGACCATCGCGGCGGATTGATTGCCCCACCAATATGGTTCTGTCCCACGGGAGACCCCGCACGACGGCGACTGGTGGCTCAGTGGGCGGGCCCCTGGCCGCTGCGGCAGAGATGGTGGGACGCCGATCACCGCCTTGAAGCGGACCGGTTCCAGCTTGTGGACGGCAACGGAGAGGCTTGGCTCCTTCTCCTGGACGAGCAGAACTGGTGGGCAGAGGCCCGCTACGACTGAACGCCAGAGTGGAACACCAAACTTTTAGGCAGGAAGACAAAGATGGCTTGGAACAACCCATCAATTCCATGGTCGGAGTTCGAACGCACGCTGTCAGACCGGCGCGCGCCGGACACACACAAAACCACAGGCGACGGCGGTGACAGCCCCGCTTGGTCAAGGAAACGCGGGCCTTACCGTCCGGTCCCCCTCGATCCCGCGAGGACCGCATCCCGGGCGGGTGCCGCCGTCGTGCCTTATGCCGAACTGCACGCGCATTCGCACTACAGCTTCCTGGACGGAGCTTCCTCGCCCGAGAAATTGGTGGAGGAAGCAGTCCGGCTGGGCCTGCATGCCCTTGCACTGACCGACCACGATGGCTTCTACGGGATCGTGCGAATGGCGGAAGCCGCCGAAGCCTACGAGCTGAAGACAGTGTTCGGTGCTGAGCTGTCGCTCGGGCTCAGCAAACCCCAACAAGGCGAAGCCGATCCTGAAGGCGATCACTTGCTCGTCCTCGCCCGTAAGGAAGAGGGCTACCACCGGCTGGCAGGGGCGATGACCACCGCACATCTGGCTGCTGATGCGGAAAAGGGCCACCCCATCTACGATCTCGATACCCTGGCGCACGCCCTCAAAGACCATTGCCTGGTACTGACCGGCTGCCGCAAAGGCTCAGTCCGGAGAGCCCTCCTGAGCGATGGCGAGCAAGCCGCTGCCCGTGAGGTGGGTGCCTTGATCGAGAGATTCGGGCGGGGAAATGTGGTGGTGGAGCTCTTCGATCACGGGAATCCCCTCGATAGCAGCCACAACGACGCCCTCGTACGTATCGCCGACCGCGCGGGCATACCTTTCATCGCTAGCAACGCCGTACATTACGCCGCTCCGGAGGGATACCCGCTGGCCACAGCCATGGCAGCCGTCCGGGCACGCCGCAGCTTGGAGGACTTGGATGGGTGGCTACCCGCAAACAACGGCGCCCATCTGCGGGGCGGTTCCGAGATGGCGGCGAGGTTCGCCCGCTACCCCGGCGCGGTCGAACGGACTGTCGAGATCGCCGATGAACTGGCCTTCCAACTGCGGGCCGCCCGCCCGAAACTCCCGAAGCTCGATGTTCCCGAGGACCACAGTCCTATTACCTGGCTCCGGCACCTCGTCGACGAAGGTATCAAGGAAAAGTACCCGGACGCCGACGAACGGGTCCATCGCCGGATCGAGCAGGAACTCGCAGTGATCGAGGCGAAGGACTTCCCTGGCTATTTCCTGATTGTGCACGACATCGTGCAGTTTGCCCGTTCCCGCGGCATCCTCTGCCAAGGCCGGGGTTCCGCGGCGAACTCGGCCGTCTGTTATGCGCTGGGGATCACCGCCGTCGACAGTATCTTCTACAACCTTCCGTTCGAGCGGTTCCTCTCCAGCCTCCGCGAGGAAGAACCGGACATCGACGTCGATTTCGACTCGGACCGGCGCGAAGAAGTCATCCAATACGTCTACGGCAAATACGGACGGTTCAACGCGGCCCAGGTAGCGAATGTCATCAGTTACAGGCCGAAGAACGCCGTCAGGGACATAGCCAAGGCGCTCGGCTACAGCCAGGGCCAGCAGGACGCTTGGTCTAAGCGGCTCGATCACTGGGGCGATCTCAGCGAGGGCAAGACCAATAACATCCCTGCCCCGGTCCTGGACCTTGCCGATCAGATACTGGGCTTCCCTCGGCACCTGGGCATCCACTCCGGGGGCATGGTCCTCACCGAACGGCCTGTTGGCGAGGTGGTTCCCATCGAGCGTGCCCGGATGGAGAACCGTACGGTCCTGCAATGGGACAAGGACGATTGCGAATGGATGGGCCTGGTCAAGTTCGACCTTCTCGGCCTGGGAATGCTCGCCGCCCTGCAGTACTCCTTTGACTTGATCGACAAGCATTTCGGTGAGCGCTGGACCATCGAGACCATCCCGCGGGAAGAACCGGCTGTCTACGACATGCTCTGCCGGGCCGACTCGATCGGGGTGTTCCAAGTGGAATCACGGGCCCAGATCAGCACGCTCCCGCGGCTGAAGCCGAGGGAATTCTACGATCTGGTGGTGGAGATCGCACTGATCCGCCCGGGTCCCGTCCAAGGCGGCGCCGTCCACCCGTACATCCGCCGCCGCGCGGGCATGGAAAAAATCACGTATCTTCATCCATTGCTGGAGCCCGTGCTTAAGCGCACATTGGGTGTGCCCTTGTTCCAGGAGCAACTCATGCAGATGGCAGTTGCCGTGGGTGGCTGCACTGCCGAAGACGCGGATCTGCTCCGTCGCGCGATGGGTTCCAAACGCGGCCGGGAGAAGATCGAGACACTTGAGGCCAAGCTCTATGCGGGGATGGCGGCCAACGGGATCAGCAAGGACGACGCCGACGCCATCTACGCCAAGATCCAGGCCTTTGCGAACTTCGGTTTCGCGGAATCCCACTCCTTGAGCTTCGCTGTATTGGTCTATGCAAGCTCGTGGCTGAAGCTGCACTATCCTGGCGCATTCCTCGCGTCCCTGCTTCGGGCACAACCCATGGGCTTCTACTCCCCGCAAACCCTCGTGGCGGATGCCCGCAGGCATGGCGTCCACGTGTTGCGTCCGGATGTTCTCCGTTCCCTTGCCGAAGCAACCCTTGAAGTGCTCGACGAGGCTACAGAGGACCCAGGCCTGGTGGGCGGGATGGATTCCTGCCTGGACTTCCACCAGCCGAAGATCGGCCTCTTCCAGCAGGATCAACCACGCGAAGACCACCTGCACCGCCGGGATGGCTCCCATGCGGTGCGGTTAGGGCTCGACGGCGTCACATCCATCGGGACTGAGGTGGCGAAACGGATCGTCGCCGAGCGTGAAGAGCATGGCCCCTACCGGGACATGGCGGATCTGTCCCGTCGCGCGAATCTCAGCGCAGACCAGTTGGAGGCACTCGCGTCGGCCGGCGCACTCGATTCGCTGGGAATGAACCGCCGCGAAGCACTGTGGCAGGCCGGCGATGCTGCCCTGGAGCGGGAAGGGCAATTGCCAGGGACCCACGTCGCCGTCCAGCCGCCACTGCTGCCTGAGCTCTCCCCCCTGGAAAATGTCGCCTACGACATGTGGGCAACAGGAATCAGTACCGATGACCACCCGATGCGCCATGCTCGGGGCGGCCTGGATTCCAGGGGGGTGCTACGGGTGGACCGGCTCTCCCAGGTCGAATCCGGCACGCGCGTTGAGGTGGCCGGCGTCGTAACCCATCGCCAACGCCCCCAGACCGCGCAAGGGATCACCTTCGTCAATCTGGAGGACGAGAGCGGCATCCTCAACGTCATCTGCAGCGTTGGCCTCTGGAAGCGGCACCGCCGCGTAGCCCGGGAATCATCCGCGCTGATCATCCGTGGTTTCCTCGAACGCTCGCCGGAAGGCGTCACCAATCTCGTGGCAGACAAGCTGGAACCCTTGGGCTTGACAGTGAAGTCCAGCTCCCGTGACTTCAGGTAGCTAGGAGTGCCGCACGAGCGAGTTCCCGGTCGTGTTCATCCGGGAGGGGCACGTGTTGGCCTTTACTCAGGACCGTGATGCCAGAATCTGTCACGTTGTAGCCGCGCAGTCGATCCCGGTCCGGATCCAGACCGATGGTTGCGCCAGCCGGAACACTGATGTTCTTGTCCAGGATGGCCCGCTTGACCACGGCCCCTTCGCCGATGGTGACGTTGTCCAGCAGCACCGAGTCAATAACGCGTGCACGATTGGAAATGAACGCATCGTTGGAGAGCACCGAATTCTCCACGACGCCGCCTGACACGATGACGCCGCTGGAAACGATTGAGTCCTGGGCCATTCCGACAGTGTCGCCGTCCCCGCGTACCATCTTGGCCGGAGGCGACGTGCTCTGCCGTGTGTAGATCGGCCAATCGGAATTGTAAAGATTGAACACTGGTTCCGGTGAGATCAAGTCGAGGTGAGCCTCGAAGTATGAGTCGATGGTGCCGACGTCGCGCCAATAGTTGCGGTCACGGTCCGTGGACCCTGGGACATCGTTGCTTGAAAAGTCGTAAGCGAACGCTTCACCGCGGGAAACGAAATAGGGGATGATGTCGCCGCCCATGTCGTGCTTCGTGTCTTGCCGCGTGGCGTCGTGCTCAAGCGCAGCCACCAAGGCATCGGTGTCGAAGACGTAGTTCCCCATCGATGCCAGGAACTGGGAGGGATCGTCAGCAAGTCCGCGTGTCCTAGCCGGTTTTTCCACAAATGCGGCGATCCTCTTGGCCATGCCGTCGCTCGCATTGTCGAAACTGTCGGGTTCCTCGACCTCGATCACGCCGAACTGGTCGGCCATGGTCAGCGGTTGACGCACGCCTGCCACAGTGGCTTTTGCACCGGAGATGATGTGGCTGCGCACCATTTGCTCGAAGTCCATCCGATAGACGTGGTCAGCGCCCACTACGACGACGATGTCCGGACGCGCGTCTTCGATGAGGTTGAGCGACTGGTAGATCGCATTGGCGCTGCCCAGGAACCAACTCTTGCTGACGCGCTGTTGGGCTGGCACCGAAGCGACATAGTTGCCCAATTGCGCGGACATCCGCCACGTTTCTGAAATGTGGCGATCCAAGCTGTGGGACTTGTACTGGGTCAGCACCACAATCTGCCAATAGCCTGAGTTAGTCAGATTGGACAGGGCAAAATCGATCAGTCGGTAACTCCCAGCGAACGGAACCGCTGGCTTGGCGCGATCTCCGGTCAGCGGCATGAGTCGTTTTCCCTCACCACCGGCCAGCACAATCGCCAGGACTTTCTTCGAAGCCATCATCACTCCCTTGTGTTTACTGTTGGCTTTGGATCTGCTCACCCTGCGCTAGCGATAACGCTCAGGATGGTGTGCGCACCCCCACTGCTTGACCGGCAGCGGGGGTGGCGATTTGTCAGGCGTTGACGATCAGGCCCAGTTCGGCCTTGGACGCCAGGGAGGGGTGCTTCGGGAACACCCGGACGGTATAGCCGAAGGATCCGGAGCGGTTGATCAGGATGGAGCCGGTGAACAGGTGGCGCCCGTTGCCAAGGTCCTCTGCTTCGGTCAACTCCACTAGGGCTACGTCCTCGAGCGCGTCTCCGTCCTGAGCCCGCCCATACGCCACTTCCACCGACACGTCCTCGGGCGTGAGCTCATGGAGGGAGATGTAGGCGTTGACCTGGAGTGTGTCGCCGATCTGTGGCTCCTCGGAGACGCCGACGGAATCGACGTGTTCCACGATCAACTGTGGCCAGGCATTGCGGATCTTGGTGATCCAGGCTGCCAGTTCCTTCGCTTCCTTGAACGAGGCCGTTCCCGCCTGCCTTCCGGCGACAGCTGCCGGACGGTACAGCATGTTGACGTAGTCCTGGAGCATGCGTTCGGCCGAGACTGCCGGGCCGAGGTGGGCCAGGGTGTGCTTGATCATGGAGACCCAGTGCGTCGGGATGGCCTCCGGGGCGGACTGGGAGGGACCTGCGGCGCCGGCGTGCTCGGAGACCGTGGAGCCGTAGAAGCGCGGGGCCACCTGGGTCTCGAGGAGCTCGTAGAGGGCGGCGGCCTCGATGTCGTCGCGTTCGCCGGGGGACGCGTCGTTGTTGGCGGTCGGGATCGCCCAGCCGTTCTCGCCGTCGTACATCTCATCCCACCACCCATCCAGCACGGACAGGTTCAGCGAACCGTTGATGGCCGCCTTCATGCCCGAGGTGCCGCAGGCTTCCAAGGGCCGGAGCGGGTTGTTCAGCCA
>NZ_JACHEE010000002.1:0-166786 GCF_014207375.1 Arthrobacter sp. AZCC_0090
GAGGTGACACAGGACCAGCCAAAACAACCAATTCATAAAAACAAATCGGTATCAACAAACTTGGCACACTATTGAGTTCTCAAACAACAGACACAATCCGAATACTTGCCGGAATAAATTCAATCGAATTCTACATTCCGCATTTCTTCGCTGCGATGTTTCTACATTATTTCATTCATTTCAACTTTGCAAATCCAGGATTTCTCCCGAAATTCACCCAAGTGAATCAAATTTCCCCAAAGAGTCGATAAATCGTCCGATTTCCAGACTTTCGTCCAAGCCGGATCATTCACAATTCAATGGGATTTTGTCGCAATTTGTCCGCATCAGCGGCAGCAACTCAGAAAACGATACACGCTCCCCCGGAGCCGCGCAAGTCGGCCCCGGGGGAGCGTGCAATAGTCAGTCTTGGCGTACCCACGCAGCGGAACAAACCCGCCGCGCCCTGGAGTCAAGGAACCGTCAGACGGTCACCTCGACGGTCGCCAGATTCTTCTTCCCCCGTCGCAACAACAGGTACCGTCCGTGAAGCAGTTCCGCCTGGTCGATCACGGCATCGGGGTCGGTCACCTTACTGTTGTTCACGTAAGCGCCGCCCTCCCCCACCGTGCGCCGAGCAGCGGACTTGCTCTCCGACAACCCGGAAGCAACCAAGAGGTCGACGATGCCCAGGCCATCCGCGCCGATCGAGGCAGACGGCAGCTCCGCCGTCGCCGACGCCAAGGTCACTTCGTCCAGAACAGAAAGATCGCCATTGCCGAACAGCGCGGCCGAAGCAGCAATCACTTTCTCCGTCGCGTCCACCCCATGCACCAGCGACGTGACTTCGTAGGCGAGCCTCCGCTGGCCCTCGCGAGCGAACGGACGCTCGGCAACGGCTGCCCCGAGTTCCTCAATCTCCGCTCGGCTCAGGAAAGTAAAGACCTTGAGGCGGTCAACGACGTCGGCGTCTGCAGTGTTGAGCCAGAACTGGTAGAAGGCGTACGGGCTGCACATGTGAGCGTCCAGCCAAATGGCGTTGCCCTCGCTCTTACCGAACTTGGTACCGTCCGAATTGGTAATGAGGGGCGTGCCCAAGGCGTGGACAGTCTTCCCATCGACCTTACGGATCAGCTCCGTGCCACTCGTGAGGTTGCCCCACTGGTCCGAGCCGCCGGTCTGCAGCACGCAATCGTAGTCGCGGTTGAGCTGGAGGTAATCCATGCCCTGCAGGATCTGGTAGCTGAACTCGGTGTAGCTGATGCCCTCATCGGAGCTGAGTCGGGAGGCAACAGCATCCTTACGGAGCATGGTGCCCACGCGGAAGTGCTTGCCGATTTCGCGCAGGAAATCGATGGCACTCAAGGGCGCGGTCCAGTCAAGGTTGTTCACCATGCGTGCCGCATTGTCTCCCTCGAAGCTGAGGAAGCGGCGGACCTGGGCCTGAAGGTACCCAACCCACTCCGAAACGGTGTCCTTGGTGTTCAAGGTGCGTTCCGCCGTCGGGCGCGGATCGCCGATCAGGCCGGTCGACCCGCCCACCAGGCCGAGCGGCTTGTGGCCGGCCAACTGCAGGCGGCGCATGAGCAGGAGCTGGACAAGGTTGCCAAGGTGCAGGGATGGAGCCGTGGGATCGAAGCCACAGTAATACGTGATCGGGTCCCCGCCGAGCAGCTTTTCCAATTCCGTTTCATCAGTGGAAACGTGGATAAGGCCGCGCCATTTGAGCTCTTGCCAGATATTGGCAAAGCCCGGGTCGTTGTGCTGGGACTCGAGGTTGTTTACGTGTGACACGAGTTCTAAGTTAGCAGGGTTGCCGTGGGGCTTGCTTGCATGGCTCAGCGCTCGATACCCGCAGGCAACGGTGCCGCGGTAATGAGGCGCAGCCGCTGCGTCGGACGCGTCATGGCGACGTAAAGATCGCCCACCTTCCCGTGTTCGTGGTTCAGCATGGCAGCAGGCTCAAGAACAACCACGCCATCGAACTCCAGTCCCTTGGCTTCCTTGGGGCTGATGACCACGATGTCCTGGGAGTAGCTGCCCGCTCCGGTGCCCACACGGTGGCCATAGACCCCACGAAGGGCGGCTGCGGCCTGAGGCAGGAGGGCGCCGTCGGCAATCACGGCGAGGAGGCCGCCGTCGATCGCTTCCAGTTCTTCCGGAAGGATTTCGACGAGCCTGTCCACCATCCCGGTTTTGTCCACGCGGTCCACGATGGGCGACCATTTGCCTTCACGGACGGCCTTTGGAGCCGATACAACCAGCCCTGCGCGGTTCGCCATGCGGACCGCCGCTTCGGCGATCTGCGAGGGGGTGCGGTAATTGACGGTGAGTTCTTCGAGCTGCCAGCGGTCCCCGAACGACGGCGCGAGGGCACTTTGCCACGAATTCGCACCGGCAGAGGAACTCGTCTGGGCGATGTCGCCGACGATCGTGAAGGACTTCAACGGGCAGCGGCGGACCAAAAGCCGCCACTGCATGGGCGAGAGTTCCTGGGCTTCGTCCACCACGATGTGTCCGAACGCCCACGAACGGTCGCTCGTGGCTCGTTCTGCCGCGGTCAATCGCGTTTCGCGTTCCTGGTTCTGGTCCGCCAGTTCCTCGGCCGTCATCAACACGTCGACGCCCATGGCCTCCATGTTGACAAGGGTCTGCTTGGCATTGGCGATGTCGCGGGCACGGTCGTGCTCTTGCTGTGCCAGGCCCCTGCCGGCGGCAGGATCCAGCTCGCCCAGGAGCTCAGCGGCCTCGTCGAGGAGCGGAACATCGGCTTCCGTCCACGGGGCATCCGCGGGACGGAGCAGCAGGGCACGCTGCGCCGGCGTGAGGTGCGGCGTGCAGGCTTCCAGGATGGCAGGCTTGCTGAAGAGCTCGGACACGAGCTTCTCGGGCGTCAGCGGCATCCAGCACAGGTTCAGGACAATCCTGACGTCGCGCGCCGAGCGGACGTCTTCGGCGAGGTAGGAACGATCGGCGTTGTTGCCGATGTTCGATTCCTCGACGATCTCCGTCAGCTGCTCTGTGAGCTCGCGCAGCAGGATCTTCACGAACGTCACGCGTGCTTCGTTGTGGGGCTTGCCCGTGGCGCGCGCCCTGTCGCGGGCACGGCGCACCTGCCGGACGGACAAGGTGAGCTTCCGGGAGTCAACCTCGAGGATGCGGTCCTCGGCGGGTATCCGCTGCCGGTTGGCCACGGCATTGGCGATGACATCCGCCATGTTCAGCTTGCCCTTGAGCGCTGCGACATCTGGATCTGGTTCCGGCACGGCATGGATCCCGGGCATGAGGCGGCCCAGGCTTGCCATGACGACGCCGGTCTCACCGAGCGAAGGCAAGACCCGTTCGATGTAGTGCATGAACGACGACGACGGGCCAACGAGAAGGACGCCCGCGGACTTCAGGCGGTCACGGTGGGTGTACAGCAGGTAGGCGGCACGGTGAAGCGCGACGGCGGTCTTGCCGGTACCGGGGCCGCCTTGGACAACCAAGGCTCCCGAGATGGACGAACGGATGATCCGATCCTGCTCGGACTGGATGGTGCCCACGATGTCCGACATACGGCCCGTGCGCTTGGAATTCAGCGCTGCAAGGAGTGCGCCCTCACCTTGGAGCGAGGCGTTGTCCGCCAGCATGCTGGCATCCAGGACATCGTCTTCGATCGCCTTGACCTCGCGACCTTGCAGGATCAGGTGACGACGACGGCGGACGCCTTGCCGATCGAAGGCGGTGGCCTGGTAGAAATGGCCGGCTTCGGGGGCGCGCCAGTCGACCATGAGCCGCTGAAGATCCGCCGTGGAGAGACCGATGCGTCCGATGTACTGCGCCTCTCCGGTGTCCAGGTCAAGGCGTCCGAACACGAGACGGTCGTCGACGGCGTCGAGCTGGGCGAGGCGGTCCTCGTAGAGAGCCGCGAAGGCGTCACGCTCGGAAACGTTCTGCATGGTGCCCACCGCTCCGGCGCGCCGGACCTGTGCCAGCTGCTGGCGCTTTTCCTCCCGCAACTCATCCAGGCGCGAGTAGAGACCGGCCACATACTCCCGCTCGTGGAGCAAATCAGCGTCATGCATCGAAACGTTCCCCTATCGAAAAAGACGGACCGTCCATTCTACAGCGGTTTTGCTTGACGTGCGTGAAACTGCCCGCACGCCGGTGCGTCACGCAATGTTCACCCGGCGCTAACCTCCAGAGCTTTTCACTCCGCACCCGGTGGTGCTTCAATGCTGCAATGCAGCACGACGTTGCCCTGGCCCGACACGGCATCAGCCTGGTCCCGCTCTCCCCCGCGCATGCCGGTCCGCTCTTCGATTTTGTGGACTCCGGGATGTGGTCCGGCATGGCCGCCGAGCAGCCTTTGAGCGCCGCGGAACTGGCCGAACTCTTCGCGGCCCGCCTCGAAGATCCGGCAACCATACCGTTCGCCGTCGTCGAGCAGCGGACGGGGGCGCTGCTCGGAACCACATCCCTCTGCGAGTACAGCCCCCGCCAGCAGCGCTTGGAGATCGGCGGGACCTTCTACGGGCGCCCGTTTTGGGGCAGCCACGTCAATCCGGCCGCGAAACAGCTGCTTCTGGCCTATTCCTTCGACGTGTTGGACGTCCACCGGGTTGGCTTCCGTTGCGATGCGCGCAATACGCGCAGCGCCTCGGCCATTCAGCGGCTCGGCGCGAGCTACGAGGGCACACTGCGCGGGCACCGCTTCGCTCCCGACGGTAGCCGCTGCGACACCGCCGTTTTCTCGATCCTGCGCGACGAATGGCCCCAGGTACGTGAGTCGTTGCTGGGCCGCTTGGCGCCCTTCGAAGTGCCCGACAACCACTGCGCCTATGTCGCCGAGCCGACCCGGACCGAACACGCCGCTTGAAGGATTCCTCCCCGGGGTTCTACAAAGGCTTCTAGACGGCGCGACTCCGGCCCGGCTTGTAACGGGACACCGTGGGGTCCCCGGAGAGCCAGAACCGCCACGGGTAGTCGGCGGAACCGCCGTCGCCGGATACTCCTACCCGGAGGCCGCTCGCGACTGCTGATTGCGCCGCCGGTGTCACCGGAAGTTCGAGTCCGAACGGCTGCGCCAGGGCATCGCGGCCGCTATCCGCCGTGGTCAGCCCCAGGGCTGAGGCAAGCCGGGCCGGTCCGCTGGCAAGGTCCGTCAGCGATCTCGACGCCGGACGGCGGGATTGTGCCAGGGCTTGCCCGGCCACCACCTCGCCTGCCCGCAGCAGCAAGGCGGACGCGACGCCCTCGGGACCGCAAACAATATTGGCGCAATAGTGCATGCCGTAGGTGAAGTAAACGTAAAGGTGCCCTGCCGGACCGAACATCGGTGCGTTGCGGGCAGTGGGTCCGCCGAACGTGTGCGAGCCGGGATCGGGTTGGGCGGAGTCCCGCGGCCCCAGATAGGCCTCAACCTCGCTCAACCGCACGGACACGGTTCCTTCAGGTGACCGGTGGCTCAGCACGGCGCCAAGGAGCAAGGGTGCCACATCCCGCGGATCCCCGGAAAGGATGGCGCGGATGGCTTCTGGAGCTGCACCCTGTGTGGTCATGCCCAGACCCTAACAAAAATCCGCTGGCGAAATCCTCCGGCGACCATGTCCGATTTCCGCTAGGACCGGCATGCGGAGGCTGCGAGGATGAAGTCATGGACTTTTGGCAACGTTACCGTGCCATCGATGCGCGGGATCCCCGGTTCGACGGCCAGTTCTTCACCGCCGTCCGCTCGACGGGCATCTACTGCCGGCCGTCGTGCCCGGCCCGGACGCCCAAGGCCGAAAACGTGACGTTCTACGAGACCTCGGCCGCGGCGCACGAGGCCGGGTACAGGGCGTGCAAGCGGTGCCTCCCTGAAGCCGTTCCCGGCACGCCGGCGTGGAACCTTCGTTCGGACGTCGCCGGCCGGGCCATGCGGCTCATCAACGATGGCGCAATCTCCCGGGTGGGCGTCGAAGGACTCGCCACCAGGTTGGGCTACTCTTCCCGCCAACTCAACAGGATCCTCAGCCATGAACTCGGCGCCGGGCCGCTGTCCCTGGCACGGGCCAGCCGGGCCCAGACAGCCAGGACACTCTTGGTATCCACCTCAATGAAGCTCGCGGACGTCGCGTTCGCCGCCGGGTTCAACAGTGTCCGCCAGTTCAACGACACCATCAACGAAGTCTTCGCCCTGACTCCTACAGCGCTCCGGGCCACCGCGAAGCCCTTTGGCCATCAGGGCGGGGCCACCTCCTTGACCCTCAACCTTCCGTACCGCAAGCCTTTTGATACTAGGATTTTCGATTTCCTCGCCGCCCGCGCGGTTCCCGGAATCGAGCTGGCGGGTGCGGACAGCTACGCGCGAACCCTCCGCTTGCCGCGCGGCAATGCCGCGTTCACGGTGGAGTACGACGCCCGGGCGCGCGGCGGTGCGCTGACGCTCGCCGTCAGCGCCCTGGATCTCCACGATCTTCCGGTCCTGTTGAGCCGCGTGCGCCGGTTATTCGATCTCGACGCCGATCCCATAGCCGTGGACGAGGCACTGGCCGCCGATGCCCGGCTCGGCCTATCCGTGCGCGGGACCCCGGGGATCAGGGTCCCGGGCGCCGTGGACCCCCAGGAGCTGCTGATCCGGGCGATGATCGGCCAGCAAATCACGGTGGCGGCCGCCCGCACGGCGCTGACCCATCTGTCCGACGCCGGAACCCGCCTGCCGGAAGGGCACGCCGGACATGCACTGGGCCTGGACCGTTTGTTCCCCACCGCGGAGGAAATCGCCGGCTCCGGCGCAGGATTGCTGAAGGGGCCGCAGCGCCGCATTGATTCCGTGCTGGCCGCTGCGGGGGCCATCGCCAGCGGGGAACTCGACTTCGACTACGGCGACGACCCCCAAACACTGGCCGACAAACTGCTGCCGCTGCCGGGCGTCGGGCCCTGGACGGTTGGCTATGTTGCGATGCGGGTCATCGGCGATCCGGATGTTTTCCTGGCCAACGATGCAGCGGTCCGGAACGGACTCAAGAATCTCGAGGCCGCGGAGGGATTGCCCGCCGACTTCCACAATGTGAGCCCGTGGCGTTCCTATGCCACAATGCACCTCTGGCGGGCAGCGGCAAGCAAACGCAGGAGCGCTACTTCACCACTTGAGTGCTCGACGGCCAGGGCAGCAGCTCCGGCAAGTCAACACCGTCCGCGTCGGCAGAAGCCCGCAAGCTCCCCAGGGTAGGCGTCCGGCCGGCGAGCCAGGCCGCGATATCCGTGATCATGCCGTTGATGGCGACCGACTGCCGGCCCGAGCCGATGACGAGCTGCGGCAAGCCCAAGGGCTGAAGCACGAACTTGTGGTCTGCCGGAACTCGCGCGGAGAGGAAATCGAAGAGGTGCTCGCAGAACTGCCTGCTCCAGGTCTCCGGGCCGCGGCCCGTTCCCAGGTCCGTGACGTGGATAACCAGTTCGCGCCAGAGCGCCAGACCGCCGTCGAGCACTGTTCCATTCCGGAAGCTAATCCGGGTGTTCCAACCGGACTCCACGAGACCGTCGAAGGCCCTCAAGGCCCGGGCGAGGGCGGCTTCTGTCTCGTCTCGGTGTTCGGCGAGGCTGTGGCTGGCCGCCAGCTCAATGGCCTTCGTGCGGCCCTCGTAGCCGCCGTCGTAGATGTCGATGGTCTCGCCCCGGGCGGCGTATTCCAGTTGGCGCGCCATGGCGTTGGAGATGCCGGCAATGTGCGCCAGCACGTGGCCGCGGGTCCACCCGGGCAGTTGGGAGGGAGCTTTGACATCAGCGTCGTCGAGCTTGGAGACGACTTCGGTGACAGTGCCGGCTGCTTTGTGGAGCTCGGCAAGAAGCGCTGAGGTAGTGATCTCGGTCATAGCGCCATAGTATCCGACAGAGTTAACGACTCTTAACGGACAAAACGGACAATGCCCCCTCGGCTTTGGCGTGAAACCACCGACACTCCAGCACTTTCTGAAGGAGCGTCGGCCGAAACGGGGCCAAAGCTGAGGGAGCGTCTTGGACGCTAGCCCGCGTACCCGCGTACCAGGCCGAGTTCAGCCTCAAGCGCCGTCAGCTGGCGCTCGACGGCGGCCGGAGCCGTGCCGCCCTGCGAGTTGCGGCTGTTGAGCGAACCTTCGGTGCTGAGCACGGAGCGGACCTCGGGGGTCAGGTGCTGCGAAATGCTCGCGTACTCCTCGTCGGTCAGGTCCCATAGTTCGACGCTTCGTCCTTCAGCGAGCTTCACCGCGGCACCGGAGAGCTCGTGGGCCTCCCGGAACGGCACGCCCTGGCGGACAAGCCATTCGGCGATGTCCGTCGCAAGCGCGAAGCCCTGCGGTGCCAAGGAAGCCATGCGCTCGGTGTTGAAGGTGAGCGTGGCGATCATGCCGGAGACCGCCGGGAGCAGCACTTCCAAGGTATCTGCGGCGTCGAAGACCGGCTCCTTGTCCTCCTGCAGATCGCGGTTGTACGCGAGCGGCAGCCCCTTGAGCGTCGCCAACAGGCCGGCCAGGTTGCCGATGAGGCGCCCTGCCTTGCCGCGGGCGAGCTCGGCGACATCCGGGTTCTTCTTCTGCGGCATGATCGAAGACCCCGTGGAGTATGAATCATGGAGCGTCACAAAGGAGAACTCCTTGGTGGCCCACAGGATGACTTCCTCGGAAACCCGCGACAAGTCCACGCCGATCATCGAGCAGATCCACGCGAACTCGGCGAAGACATCGCGCGAAGCGGTGCCGTCGATCGAGTTGTGAACCGCCGAGAAGAAGCCGAGGTCCGCGGCGACGGCCTCAGGATCCAGGCCGAGCGAGGAACCCGCCAAGGCACCGGAACCGTACGGCGAGATGCCGGCACGCTTGTCCCAATCCTGGAACCGCTGCACATCGCGCAACAGTGCCCAAGCGTGGGCCAGCAGGTGGTGGCTCAACAGGACCGGCTGGGCATGCTGCAGATGGGTCCGGCCGGGCATGGCAACGCCCTGGTGGGCTTTGGCCTGCTCCACAAGGGCGTCGATCGTGGCGAGCACGCCGCGGGCGATGATGCGGGCGTGGTCGCGCAGGAACATCCGGCCCAACGTGGCCACCTGGTCGTTGCGCGAACGCCCTGCCCGGAGCTTGCCGCCCAGATGGGTTCCAGCCCGCTCAATGAGTCCGCGTTCGAGGGAACCGTGGACGTCCTCATCGCTCTCGGCAGGCTGGTAGGCGCCGCTCGCGACGTCGTCATCCAACTGGGTGAGCGCCGCGAGCATGCCTTCGAGTTCGCCGTCGTCGAGCAGCCCCGCCTTGTGCAGCACGCGGGCATGCGCCTTGGAGCCGGCGATGTCGTAGCGGGCCAGCCGCCAGTCAAAATGCGTGGACTTGCTCAGTGCGGCAAGCGCATCTGCAGGGCCGCCGGCGAACCGGCCACCCCACAGTGCGCCTTCATTTGTTGCCGACGTCATTTGCCCGCAACCCGCAGGTCGCGGCCTGCGGCGACCTTGGAGGACATGCCCCACAGCTCGATGAAGCCCTTGGCCTGCGATTGGTCGAAGGTGTCGCCGGTGTCGTACGTGGCGAGGTCGAAGTCGTAGAGCGAGGTGTCGGAGCGGCGGCCGTTGACGATGGCCTGGCCACCGTGCAGGACCATACGGATCTCGCCCGAGACGTACTTCTGGGTGTCCTCGATGAAGGCGTCCAGCGAGCGCTTGAGCGGGGAGAACCACTGGCCGTCGTAGACCAGCTCGGACCAACGCTGGCCGACGGTAGCCTTGAAGCGGGCCTGCTCACGCTCGATGGTCACATCTTCAAGGTGCTTGTGCGCCGTAATGAGGGCCATTGCACCCGGAGCTTCGTAGATTTCGCGGGACTTGATGCCGACAAGGCGGTCCTCGACGACATCGATGCGGCCAACGCCCTGGGCTCCGGCGCGGCGGTTCAGCTCCTGGATGACCTGCAGCGGGGTGCGCTTGACGCCGTCGATCGCCACCGGTACGCCGGCTTCGAAGGTGATGGTGACCTCGTCCGGTGCCGGCGGGAATTCCGGGGTGGCCGTGTAGTCGTAGATGTCCTTGGTGGGAGCGTTCCAGATGTCCTCGAGGTAACCGGTCTCGACGGCGCGTCCCCAGACGTTCTGGTCGATCGAATACGGGTTCTTCTTGGTGGTTTCGATCGGGAGTCCCTTTTCCTCGGCGAAGGCAATGGCCTTGTCGCGGGTCAGGGCGAGGTCGCGGACAGGTGCGACGCACTTCAGGTCCGGGCCTAGGGTCTGGATGCCGACCTCGAAGCGGACCTGGTCGTTGCCCTTGCCCGTGCAGCCGTGCGCAACTGTGGTGGCGCCGAATTCGCGGGCGGCCTTGACGAGGTGCTTGACGATCACCGGACGGGAGATCGCCGAAACCAGCGGGTAGTGGCCCTGGTAGAGGGCGTTGGCCTTCAGCGTGGGCATGGCGTATTCATTGGCGAATTCGTCGCGGGCGTCGGCCACGTAGGCCTCGACGGCGCCGCAGCCGAGGGCGCGCTGGCGGATGGTCTCCAGCGACTCGCCGCCCTGTCCGACGTCGACCGCCACGGCGATGACCTCGGCGCCGGTGGCTTCACCGATCCAGCCGATGGCTACGGAAGTATCAAGGCCACCGGAGTAGGCCAGAACAATGCGCTCAGTCACGAGAGTGCTCCTTTGTTGTTGCTTGGTTCTTTGGGTCAATGCTTGGGTCGGGCCGAAGGCCCGGGTATAACAGTGCCGGAATGGTTCAGTTGCCGGGCTGGATCAGTTGCCCGAATCGCTTAGTTGCTTGGTCCGGCTTCCTGGGCCAGTTGGAGGAATCGAGCCGCCAGTTCGGCGCCGCCATCGGGATCCCTGGCAACCAAAAGCAAGGTGTCATCGCCTGCGATCGTACCCAATACAGACGGCATCACCGAGTGGTCGATGGCCAGGGCGAGGAAGTTGGCGGCGCCCGGCGGCGTCCGCAGCACCACGATATTGCCCGAAGCCTCCGCGGTGACCAGCAGCTCACCGCAAAGCCGCGACAGGCGGGCATCAAGGATTTCCTGGGTGATGCCGCTTTTGGCATTGCGCTCACCGCCTTCGCCGGGCACCGCGTAGACCAGTGCGCCTTCCTTGCCGCGCACGCGCACAGCCCCCAGTTCCACCAGGTCCCGGGAGAGGGTCGCCTGGGTGACCTGGACGCCGTCGTCCGCCAGCAAGGCCGCGAGCTCCGCTTGCGAGCGCACGGACTGTCCCGTCAGGATCGCGGTGATCCGCGCCTGCCGGGCCGTCTTGGTGGCGGGGCTGGCGCCTTGCGACGCCGGATGGGTGGACACTAGTTGCTGCCCTCCGCGGGCACCGCGGACGCCACCAATGGTGCGAGGCCTTCCACAAGGGCCAGCCCGGACTGGTGCATGAGCCAGGCCATGAGTGCCTTCTGGGCATGCAGGCGGTTCTCGGCCTCATCCCAGACGATGGACTGCGGCCCATCGATAACGCCTGCGGAGATTTCGTAGCCGCGGTAGGCGGGCAGGCAGTGGAGCACGACGGCGTCGGGCGCCGCCTGCGCCATCGCGGCCTCGTCCACGGAGTACTCGCGGAAGAGCTGCATCCGGGCTTCCTTTTCGGCCTCCTGGCCCATGGACACCCATGTGTCGGTGGCGACGACGTCGGCGCCTTTGAGTGCCTCGGCCGCGTCAGTCGTGATGAGCACGGAACCGCCGGTCTCTGCGGCGCGCTCCTCCGCTGCGGCAACGATGTCGGCAGCCGGCAAGTAGCCTTCCGGGCCTGAGATCCTGACGTGCATGCCCGCCGTGACGCCGGCCAGGAGGTATGAGTTGGCCATGTTGTTCGCGGCGTCGCCCAAGTAGGCGATGGTCAGACCCTTGAGTTCGCCTTTGTGTTCCTTGACCGCCAGCAGGTCGGCCAGGAGCTGACAGGGGTGGTAGTCATCGCACAAGGCATTGATGACGGGAACCTTGGAGTTTTCAGCCATGGCTACGAGGCCGGAGTGCGCCGAGGTGCGCCACACGATAGTGGAGACCATGCGTTCGAGGACCTTCGCAGTGTCTTCCACGGATTCCTTGTGGCCGATCTGCGCCTCGCCGGGATTGATGATGAGCGCGTTGCCGCCCATGTCGGCTATTCCGGTTGCGAAGGACACCCGGGTACGCGTGGAGGTCTTGTCGAAGATGACGGCGACGGTCTTGCGCCCGTTGCCGTCCGCTGCGAATGGTTGGACGCTGTACGGGGCGGCCTTCATCCGGACTGCGAGGTCAAGCACTTCGGCTTGCTCGGCAGGGGTGAGATCCGTGTCCTTGAGGAAGTGACGTGTGGAGGTGTTCACTGTGCGTCCTTAGCGGTCAGGGATGCAGCGGTCTGGGATGCAGCGGTCAGGGCTGCCGCCGCTTTGATGATGCCGGGCAGCGCATCGAGGAAACTCTCGGCTTGCTCGATTGTGAGGATGAGCGGCGGAGCCAGCCGGATGGTGCGCGGGCCGGGACTGTTGATGATGAAGCCTGCGTCGAGCGCGGCGGTCACCATGGCGGGCGCGATGTCGGCGTCAACGTCGAAACCGACCAGGAGGCCTTCGCCACGGACTTCCGTGACGCCGCCGACGTCGGACAGTCCGGCCCGCAGCCGGGCGCCGACGGCGAGCACGTTCGCCAGCACGCCCTGGCTTTCGATGGCATGCAAGGTGGCGAGGGCGGCGGCCGTGGCCACCGGATTCCCGCCGAATGTGGTGCCGTGCTGACCCGCGGTCAGGAGCGACGACGTCGGCTCGCCGAAAGTGACGAGCGCGCCGACCGGGAAGCCGCCGCCCAGGCCCTTCGCGAGGGTCACGGCGTCGGGGACGATTCCGGCGTCTTCGCTGGCCAACCATTTGCCGGTCCGGCCGATGCCGGTCTGGACCTCGTCCAGGATCAGCAGCGCGCCGGCAGCGGTGGTGGCTTCGCGGGCCGCCCGCAAGTACTCGACACTGAGCGGGCGGACGCCGGCTTCGCCTTGGATGGGCTCAAGGAACACTGCGGCCGTGGTTTCGTCGATCGCCGCACGGAGGGCCTCGATGTCACCGAACGGGATGTGGACGACTCCGCCGGGCAACGGCTCGAACGGCGCCCGGTACGCTTCCTTGGCGGTCAAGGCGAGCGCACCCATGGTCCGGCCGTGGAAGGCACCTTCAAGGGCGATGATCTTGGTGCGCTTGGCTGACTTTGCACCGGGCCCTTCACTGTTGCGCCGCGCCAGCTTGAAAGCGGCCTCGTTGGCTTCCGTGCCGGAGTTGGCGAAGAACACCTTGGATCCGGCAGGAGCCTTGGTGATGGCCAGCAGTTTCTCGGCGAGCGCGATCTGCGTGGGGCTCGTGAAGAAATTCGAGACATGGCCCAGGGTGGCGAGCTGGCTGGCGATCACCGAGGTGACGAACGGGTGGGCGTGGCCCAGGGCGTTGACGGCAATGCCACCCAGGAGGTCCAGGTATTCCTTGCCGTCGGCGTCCCATACCAGCGCCCCTGCACCGCGGACCAAGACCCGCTGCGGGGTGCCGAAGACCCCCATGAGTGAAGAGGAGTAGCGGGCCAGCCAGTCACTTCCCGTGCTCTGGGAAACGAGCGTGGTTTCGGCGGGATGGCTTAGTTCGGTGTGACTCATGAGTTCACTTCCTCGTCGGGGACTACTTGGGTTCCGATGCCTGCGGTCGTAAAGGTTTCCAGGAGCATGGAGTGCGGCAGGCGGCCGTCCACGATGTGCGCCCGCTCCACTCCTTCGTCAATGGCCTTCAAACAAGCGGCCATTTTCGGGATCATGCCGGACTCGAGGCGCGGCAACATCTCCCGCAACTCCGTGGCCGTCAGCGAGGAGATGAGCGAGGATTTGTCCGGCCAGTTGGCGTAGAGGCCTTCGACGTCGGTCAGGATGACGAGTTTGGATGCCCCCAGCGCTGAGGCGACCGCCGCTGCAGCGGTGTCCGCGTTGACGTTGAGGACCTGCCCCGTAGTGGAGCCCGTACCGTCCCCTTCGTCAAGGATCTCGGGGGCGACCGTGGAAATCACCGGGATCCGGCCGGCGTCGAGGATGTCCTCGATACCCGTGGGATCAACACCTACCACTTCGCCAACGAGGCCGAGGTCCACCTCCTCGCCATCCACCACAGTGCCGGTGCGCACCGCGCGGAGGAGGCCGCCGTCTTCACCGGACATGCCCACGGCATAAGGCCCGTGGGAGTTGATGAGGCCCACGAGTTCGCGCCCCACCTGTCCGGTGAGCACCATGCGGACCACGTCCATGGCCTCCGGGGTGGTGACGCGCAAGCCTCCCTTGAATTCGGATTCGATGCCGAGCCTGCTGAGCATCGAGTTGATCTGCGGGCCGCCTCCATGCACCACCACCGGGTGGATGCCCACGTGGTGCAGGAACACGACGTCCTCGGCGAAGGCCCGGCGGAGTTCCTCGTTGACCATGGCGTTCCCGCCGTACTTGATCACCATGGTGGTGCCAGCGAAACGCTGGATCCAGGGCAATGCTTCGATCAGGGTCGCAGCCTTGTCCTGGGCTGTTTTTGCCGAATCGGCGCCGATCGACGTATTTTCGCGGGTGTGCGCAGTCATGGTCATCCCCGTCTAGCTCGAGTAGGCGCTGTTCTCATGCACGTACTCGTGCGTGAGGTCGTTGGTCCAGATGGTGGCCTCTGCGTCGCCGGCCTGCAAGTCGATCTCCACAAGCACCTCGCGGGGTTCAAGGTCCACAAGGTTGCGGTCGTCGCCGATACTGCCGTTGCGGCAGATCTGGATGCCGTTCATGGAAACGTTGAGCTGGTCCGGTTCGAAGACGGCATCCGTGGTGCCCACCGAGGACAGGACACGGCCCCAATTGGGATCCTTGCCGAAGATCGCGGTCTTGAAGAGGTTGGAGCGGGCCACGGAACGGCTGACGATTTCTGCGTCGCGCTCGCTCGCCGCGTTGAACGTCCGGATGGCGATGTCGTGGCTGGCGCCTTCGGCGTCGCCGATCAGCTTGCGGGCAAGTTCGGCGCACACCTGGGTGATTCCGGCACCCAGCTGTTCGGCGGATGGGATGGCCTCGGACGCACCGGAGGCCAGCAGGACGACCGTGTCGTTGGTGGACATGCAACCGTCCGAGTCCGCCCGGTCAAAGGTGACGCGGGTAGCGTCGCGGAGGACGACGTCGAGCTCTTCGGCCGGGACCTGGGCATCCGTGGTGAGCACCACCAGCATGGTGGCGAGGCCGGGTGCCAGCATGCCGGCGCCCTTCGCGATGCCCCCGACCGTGAAGGTGTTGCCTTCGGCATCGGTGCCGCTGAAGACTGCTTCCTTCGCAACGCTATCCGTGGTCATGATCGCCGTAGCGGCTGCGAGGCCGCCGTCTTCGGAAAGCTCCGCGAAAGCCGCGTCGATGCCCGGAATGATCTTATCCATAGGCAGTTGCTCACCGATGAGCCCGGTAGAGCAGACCACGACGTCGGAGGCGGAGATCCCGAGGACAGCCGCCACTTTCTCGGCAGTTGCGTGCGTATTTTGGAATCCCTGGGGCCCGGTGCAGGCGTTGGCCCCGCCGGAATTCAGCACGACTGCATCCACGCGCCCGTCGGAGACAACTTGGCGCGACCAGTGCACGGGAGCCGCGGCCACGCGGTTGGACGTGAAAACGGCTGCTGCCGCTTTGAGCGGGCCATCGTTGACAACCAAGGCGAGGTCGGGATTACCCGATGCCTTGATACCGGCTTTGACGCCGGCGGCCCGGAATCCTTGGGGGGCAGTGATGGTCACGGAGCAACTCCTTGGACGTTGAGGCCGGCGGATTCGTCCAGGCCGAGGGCGATATTCATGGACTGCACGGCGCCGCCGGCTGTCCCCTTGGTCAGATTATCGATGGCGCACGTGACAATGACGCGGCCGGAATGTTCATCAAATGCCAATTGCATGACGGCGTGGTTGGAACCCTGCACCGACTTGGTGGTGGGCCATTGGCCTTCGGGCAGCAGGTGGGCGAACGGTTCGTCGTCGTACACTTCGGCCCAGGCGCTACGGAGTTCGGCAGCGGTGACGCCTGGCTTGGCCTTGGCCGTTGCCGTGCTCAGGATGCCGCGGCTCATGGGCGCGAGGGTAGGGGTGAAGGACACTGTGACCTGTTCACCGGCGGCGTTGGAGAGGCCTTGCTCGATCTCGGGCGTGTGGCGGTGGCCGCCGCCAACGCCGTAGGGGCTCATGGAGCCCATGACCTCGGAGCCGATGAGGTTGACCTTGGCCGCTTTGCCGGCGCCCGAGGTGCCTGAGGCCGAGACAATCACGACGTCGTCCGGCTGGAGAAGCTTATTGGCGAAGCCCGGCGTGAGGGCGAGGAGAGCCGACGTCGGGTAGCAACCGGGCACCGCAATCCGCTTCGCGCCCTTGAGCGCGTCGCGCTGGCCGGGAAGTTCCGGCAGCCCGTAGGGCCAGGTCCCGGCATGGGCGGAGCCGTAGAACTTTTCCCACGCCGCGGGGTCTTCGAGACGGTGATCCGCGCCTGCGTCGATCACCAGAGTGCCCTCCGGCAACTGTGCAGCGATCTCAGCCGAGGCTCCATGCGGGAGCGCCAGGAACACGACGTCGTGGCCCGCGAGGTTTTCCACGCTGGTGTCTTCGAGAATCCGGCTGGCCAAACCATGGAGATGCGGCTGCAACTCCCCTAGTCTGGAACCGGCATTGCTGTGTGCGGTGATCGCACCGATGGTGACGTCCGGATGGCCCGCCAAGAGGCGCAGCACCTCTCCCCCGGCGTAGCCGCTGGCACCGGAGACGGCAACAGAAATAGTCATGGCAAGACTATACAGCAAAACTATTCACAATTGCCGATATTTATGCATGTCCTCTTTGCCAGCCGATCGTCTAGGAGCGTGCAGAGGGGGCGTATGCTGAATAGAGGGTGATCTAGACCGTGCAGCCGATCGTCGGTTGCAGCGTTGCCCGTTATTGTTACGGGGCAACTGCATATGTCACCGACCTCCACCACGGAACGTCCCCTTAAGAGCGTCCGGCCACCCAACACGGTCGTGCTCAGCTATTCCGAACTCCTCAAGACAGTCCGCGCGGAAGGGCTCTTGAAGCGCCGCGTCGGCTTCTATATCAGCGTTTTCGCGGCATTGGTCCTCTTGCTGACAGGCACTTGGTTTGGCTTTGCGCTCATCGGCCATAGCTGGTACCAGCTCCTCATCGCCGCCGCCCTTGGCATCCTCTGCACCCAGCTGAGCTTCCTTGCACACGAGGCCGGCCATCGCCAGATTTTTGCCTCGCGGAGGGCAAATGACTGGTCTGCCCGCATCCTGGCTACCTCGGTTGCCGGCATCAGTTACTCCTGGTGGGAACAGAAACACGGCGCGCACCACAACAACCCGAACGTGATTTCCAAGGACCCCGACATCAAGACCGGAGCCTTGGCTTTCCACGTTGAAGCCGCTGCAGGCAGGAAGGGACGTTTCGCGTTCCTCACCCGCAGGCAAGGCTGGTTCTTCTTCCCCCTCCTGATGCTGCTGGGCATCAGTCTGCAATTCGAATCCTTGATGTACATCCTCCGTCCAGGGGCGATTAAGCACCGCTGGGTGGAGACCCCCATTCTCCTGGCACGGCTCCTCGCGCTGCCGGTCCTCGCCTTCACTTTCCTGCCGATTGGCCTGGCTTTCGCTTTCCTTGGCGTCCAGATCATGGTGTTCGGCTTTTACATGGGTGCTTCCTTCGCCCCGAACCACAAGGGCATGCCGGTCCTGCCAGCCGATTCACGCGTCGATTTCCTGCGTCGCCAGATTCTGACTGCCAGGAACATCTCCGGCGGACCCTTCATGAACATCCTCCTCGGCGGCCTCAACCACCAAGCCGAACACCACTTGTTCCCGGACATGGCACGCCCCCACCTGCGCCGCGCCTCGGAGATCGTTCGGGACTACTGCGAAAAGCACTCCATTCCCTACACCGAAACCACATTGATGCAGTCCTACGCAATCGTCGTGCGTTACCTCAACGAGGTAGGACTCGCTGCCGGCCGCGGCTTTGACTGCCCCGTGGCTTCCGCTCACGGACGAGGCTGAACACTCCCAGAAGGTCAACTGCGCACGTTACGGGCAAATCACCGGGCGGGCCCCGACTGGACACCCGACGGATTCCGCTCCCTAGGATGGTTGTGTGAATGCGGGCACGAAAGTGCCCCGACGGAGAAGGAGACTCATGACGCACGCGATCATTGCCCGGCACGCCGGAGGACCGGAAGTCCTCGAACTCACCGAGGCAGAGGTTCCAACCCCAGGCCCGCGCCAGCTGCTCGTCAGGGTTGCAGCCGCCGGAGTGAACTTCATCGACACCTATCAGCGCAGTGGCATCTACAAGGTTGAATACCCTTTCACCCCCGGCTCCGAATCGGCCGGCACCGTGGAGGCTATCGGTGCGGACGTCGATGACTTCGCTGTCGGAGACCGGGTGGCTACCGCAGAAGGTTCCCGCAGCTACGCCGGGTACACTCTGGTAGACGCCGACAAAGCGCTTCCCGTGCCTGACGGCGTCGACGACCACACGGCCGCAGCCCTTCCGCTGCAAGGCATGACAGCGCATTACCTGATCAATTCCTCCTTCCGGGTGGAACCTGGCCACACGGTCTTGACCCACGCCGGTGCTGGCGGTGTGGGACTCATCCTGACGCAATTGCTCAAGGCACGCGGCGCGCGCGTCATCACCACCGTCTCCTCGGATGAGAAGGAAGTCCTGGCCCGGGAGGCGGGCGCAGACGTGGTCCTGCGCTATGCAGGATTCGCCGCCAAAGTCCGCGAGCTGACGGGCGGCGAAGGAGTCAATGTCGTGTACGACGGCGTTGGCAAGGATACTTTCGACGATTCCCTTGCGAGCCTGCGTATCCGCGGCTCACTGGTCCTGTTCGGGGCAGCCTCCGGACCCGTGCCTCCCTTTGATCCCCAGCGGCTGAACGCGGGCGGATCACTATCCCTGACACGTCCCACAATCAGCCATTTCCTGCAGAACCCGCAGGAGCGGCGCTGGCGTTCGGCCGAAATCTTCGGCGCCGCCGCGAGCGGAGCGCTCAAAGTCAGGATTGGCGGGACTTACCCCCTCGTTCAAGCAGCCCAGGCCCATCGTGACTTGGAAGCCCGCAAGACCACAGGCAAGTTGCTCCTGGTTCCATGATTGCGACAACCGCAAAATGATTTTTCAGTTAATATTGGGCTAAGCCACAGCAACGGCCAGACGACCGCTGACACTTTCTGTTCACCTCTATCCGCGAAACTTCGAACGTGACCCAGGAACATGAAATTCCGGCGGACCGCTTGGAACTCCAAGCCGTGCATCTGCCCCAGCTGCCAGGTGCGTCAGCCGCGCCGCCAGCGCGCACGCTCATCGAAATCATCGATGACACGGCACGGTCGTTTCCCGAAGCCTCTGCCCTCGATGACGGGCGCAAGTCGCTGAGTTACTCCGAACTCATGGCGCAGGTGCGCAGTTTTGCTGCCACGCTCAACGCAGCGGGACTTGGCCCCGGAGACAAGATCGGCGTCCGGATTCCCTCCGGCACCAACGATCTCTACATTGCCATCCTGGCGATTCTCTCGATTTCTGCCGCCTACGTGCCAGTTGACGCTGATGATCCCGAGGAACGGGCACGGCTGGTTTTCGCAGAGGCCAAAGTGTCTGCCGTCATCGCAAAGGGCCGAAAGATCGAAGTCACCGGGGAGCGGCCAACACCGCACCCAGCCCCGCGTGGACCAGGGCTGGATGACGATTCCTGGGTCATCTTCACGTCTGGCTCCACCGGAACGCCCAAGGGTGTAGCAGTGCGGCACCGATCGTCCGCAGCGTTTGTTGACGCCGAGGCCCGGCTCTTCCTCCAGGAGGATCCCGTCGGGCCGCAGGACCGCGTTCTCGCCGGTCTTTCCGTGGCGTTCGACGCTTCATGCGAAGAGATGTGGCTGGCGTGGCGGCACGGCGCCTGCCTGGTCCCGGCTCCGCGTGCCCTGGTGCGTTCAGGCATGGACCTTGGCCCGTGGCTTATCAACCATGGCATCACAGTAGTGTCTACCGTTCCCACGCTCGCGGCCCTGTGGCCGGCGGAAGCCCTCGAGAACGTGCGACTGCTCATTTTCGGCGGCGAAGCCTGCCCTCCCGAACTCGCCGAGCGCCTCGCGGTGGACGGCCGCGAAGTGTGGAACACGTATGGCCCCACCGAAGCAACCGTCGTGGCCTGCGCTGCTCCCCTCGATGGCAACGGTCCCGTCCGGATCGGCTTGCCGCTGGACGGCTGGGACCTTGCTGTTGTCGACCCCGCCGGAGTTCCCGTCGCCGAAGGTGAGACGGGCGAATTGATCATTGGCGGCGTGGGGCTGGCGCGCTACCTCGATCCTGCTAAAGACTCTGAAAAATATGCACCCATGCCGTCCTTGGGATGGGAACGGGCGTACCGTTCCGGCGACCTCGTGCGCTACGAGGACGCCGGCCTCATTTTCCAGGGCCGAGCAGACGAACAAGTCAAGCTGGGTGGCCGGCGGATCGAACTCGGTGAGATCGACGCCGCTCTGCAGGCCCTGCCGGGCGTTGCCGGGGCCGCCGCGGCCGTCCGTACGACGGCGGCCGGGAACCAGATACTGGTCGGCTACCTGGCGCCTGCCGGACCTGAGGACATTGACCTCGCGGCTTCCCGGGAGTTGCTCACCGAGAGCCTTCCCGCTGCGCTGATCCCACTGCTGACGGTGGTGGATTCCCTTCCGACGAAGACGAGCGGCAAAGTGGACCGGCATTCGCTGCCCTGGCCGTTGGCGGGCGCCGGAGCAGCCGATGCGGACAAGGCACCGCTCAACCTTCCCGAGGACGCCCAGTGGGTGGTTGAGCAATGGGAAAGCATCTTGGGTTCCCGCGTCACGTCGCTTGACGCGGACTTCTTCGCCTACGGTGGCGGCTCCCTCGCCGCGGCCCAGCTCGTCTCGGCCCTGCGCGTGCACTACCCCACCATCACGGTCGCAGAGATCTACGCGACCCCCCGGGTGGGCGCACTGATCGATGCCGCGCGGCAGTCGCTGCCGGAAGGCGGCATCCAGGGGCCCGCAGCCGAACGCACGGTTCGCCCGACCTCCCGGAAATCGCAGATCTTCCAGACCTTGATGGGCCTTTTCCTCAACATCCTGGTGGGCATGCGTTGGCTCACCTACCTCATGGCTGCCAACCACTTGCTGGCGGACTTCGCCGGATTTTCTGCAGCACCCGTGGTGTCCTGGTGGTGGATTTTGGCTTCCTGGCTGGTGTTCGTCAGTCCGCCGGGCCGCATGGCGATTTCGATTCTGGCTGCGCGAACCCTCTTGCGTGGGGTCCAGGCCGGAACCTACCCCCGCTCGGGCAAAGTTCATTTGAAGCTGTGGCTTGCTGAACAGATCCAGGACCTCTCGGGCGCCATCAGCCTCGCCAGCGCGCCGTGGGTTCCCTACTACGCGAGGGCGCTGGGTGCGAAGATCGGGAACAACGTCCATTTGCATTCCTTGCCTCCGGTCACCGGACTGCTTTCCCTGGGCAGCGGATGCAACATCGAACCCGAGGTGGATCTCTCCGCTTGGTGGATCGACGGTGACTACGTCCACATCGGCGCCATCCATGTGGGTGCCGGCGCCACAGTGGGCTCCCGAAGCACCCTTATGCCCGGAACCAGCATCGGCGCAGGCGCGCGTGTAGAACCCGGCTCAGCAGTTTTGGGCAAGGTCAAGGCCGGGCACCTTGTTGCTGGCTCCCCTGCCGAACGGCGTGGCAAAGCCAAGAATGAATGGCCGGAGACCCCGTCGTCCCACCATCTGATCGGCCGGCTCTGGTTCGCGGCGTTCGCAACGGCTTCGGCGCTGCTGGCCTTGATACCCTACGTCTCGGCATTCGCCGGCGCCTGCGTGGTCCTGGCCTTCATCCAAGGCAGGAGTTCCCTGCAAGATGCCTTCCCGGAACTCTTGCCTGCCATCCCTTTGGCTGCGCTTGCATGGTTCCTGTGCAACCTCCTGCTGATCCTGGCGACCACCCGGATGCTGGGCATCGGTCTCAAGGAGGGGTACTACCGAGTTCGCAGCCGCGTTGGCTGGCAAGTTTGGGCCACTGAACGTGTATTGGACATGGCGCGGGACCTGCTTTTCCCCATCTACGCGAGCCTTTTCACCCCCGTGTGGCTGCGCCTGCTGGGTGCCAAAGTAGGCCGCAACGTGGAGGCTTCCACGGTTCTTCTGCTGCCGCGCATGACGACCATCGGCGAAGGCGCGTTCCTGGCGGACGACACCATGGTGGCCTCTTACGAGCTTGGCGGGGGCTGGATGAAGATTGGGCCGGCCAAGATCGGCAAACGCTCCTTCCTGGGCAATTCGGGCATGACGGCCGCGGGCCGCAGCGTACCCAAGAATTCACTGGTCGCGGTGCTGTCTGCCACGCCGGCCAAGGCAAAATCGGGCACCTCTTGGCTGGGCAGTCCGCCCGTCAGGCTGCGCCGCACCGCCGTGAATGCCGACCAGAGCCTCACCTTCAACCCGCCGTTGGCCCTCAAGGCCAAGCGCGCCCTGTGGGAACTGTGCCGTTTGGTGCCGGTCATCCTGACGGTGGCGATCGCGGTCGGGACCATGCTGGTCCTCGACTGGATCGCCTCGGAATCCTCATACTGGCTGGCGGCCGTCCTGGGAGGCGTCGTGGTCCTTGCCGCGGGTGCCGTGGCCGCGGCAAGTTCGGTCGCCGCAAAATGGATTTTGGTGGGCCGCATCAGGGAGGGCGAGCATCCGCTGTGGAGCTCGTTCATTTGGCGGAATGAAGTGGTGGATACCTTCATCGAGATGGTGAGCGCCCCATGGTTCGCGCGTTCAGCATCCGGCACGCCGGCTCTGGTGTGGTGGCTCAGGGCACTCGGTGCGAAAATCGGCCGGGGTACTTGGTGCGAAAGCTACTGGTTGCCCGAAGCCGACCTTGTCACGCTCGGCGAAAGCTCCACGGTCAACCGTGGCTGCGTGGTCCAGACCCACCTCTTCCACGACCGCATCATGAGCATCGACACCGTGGTTCTCGGGGACGGTGCCACGATGGGCCCGCACGGCGTCATCCTGCCTCGCGCCAGCATCGGGGCGGGCGGAACCGTAGGGCCGGCGTCGCTCGTCATGCGGGGTGAAACTGTTCCTGCGGGCACATACTGGATGGGCAACCCCGTCAGCCCCTGGTCCGGGCCGTAGCGTAGATTGGCAAGAGGACCGGTGGGAAACCAGCCGATGACGACAGCAGCACAGCAAGCTACACGGAGGCAGCCAGCGCACATGAGCCGCAGCGAACCGGGAACGATCAGAACTGCCGCCGATCCCTACACCCTGCACCACGGGAGTACGGCATTCGAGGTGTTGCGGTATGAACTGGACTTGGACTACAGCCTGGGCAGCAATAGACTCAACGGCCGCGCGATGCTTCGTTGCATGGCGCTCGAAGACACAGATTCCGTGGTCCTCGATCTGGTGGGATTGAAGGCTTCCAAGATCCTGGTCGACGGCAAGAAGGTACCGAAGTTCAGCCCCCGCGGCGAGCACCTCGTGATCTCCGTCAAGGACCGGCTGCGGGCTGGCAAGTCGTTCACTGTCGAGCTCCGCTACGACGGCAATCCGAAGCCGCGCCGCGGCCTATGGGGCGAAGTCGGTTGGGAGGAGCTCGACGACGGCGTGCTGGTTGCGGGCCAGCCGAACGGCGCCGCTTCCTGGTTCCCGTGCAAGGACCACCCGCGGCACAAATCCAGCTACTTGATCAGTATCACGACCGACGACAACTACCGCGCCATATGCAACGGCCGCCTCGTCTCACACAGCCGGAAATCAAGCCGTGAGACCTGGGTATATGAACAAAGCGAGCCGATGGCGAGCTACCTCGCCACGGTTCAGATCGGCCGTTATCGGCTCCACCAGCTGAACCCCTCCCCCAACCGGTCGGACGCCGGGACGGCCCACCATGCCGAAGGCCCGCGGCACACTCCAGTGCCCCAGTTTGTTGCCGTCTCCCCCAGCTTGTTGGCAGAGGCCCGGGAAGGCCTGGCACGGCAAACCGACATGATGCGAACCTTTGTGGACTGTTTCGGTCCGTACCCTTTTGCGGAATACACGGCCGTGGTCACCGACGATGAACTCGAAATCCCCCTTGAAGCACAGACGCTTTCCATCTTCGGCCGGAACCACATGGAGCAATCGTGGGAGGCGCAGCGCCTGATCGCCCACGAGCTGTCACACCAATGGTTCGGCAACTCGCTCACTGCGAGCAGTTGGCGGGATATCTGGCTGCACGAGGGCTTCGCCTGTTATGCGGAATGGATCTGGTCCGAGGAGGCCGGCGTCATGTCCCTCGCCAACCGAACGAGGGCCGCGTGGCGCAAGCTCGACGCCGGCGCCCAGGATCTGGTGATCGGCGACCCCGGGCCGGAGCGAATGTTCGATGACCGCGTCTATAAGCGTGGGGCGCTGGCTCTCCACGCCATCCGTCTTGCGTGCGGTGACACAGCGTTCTTCGGTTTGCTGCGGCACTGGACGGAGACCATGCGCCACGGCTCGGTGTCCACGGCGGAATTCATCGCCACGGCCGACGCCTACGTTCCGGGGCTCGACGCCGCCAGTGTGCTGGAGCCCTGGCTCTACCGGGCAAGACTCCCCGCTTTCGGCTCATCCAAGGGGTTCAGCTAAGACGGTGTTATCGCGACTGCGGCAACCAGTCCGGCCGGAAGCTCCTGGCCATCAGCATTGTACGGGAGCTTGAGATCCCATAGCCCTGGCCTTTCCAACACGTCGAGGGAGTTCGGGTCCACCCTGAGTCCTTCGCCTGTCATCTTCAACCAGGCTTCCTTTCGCGCCCACAATCGTGTGCGCTCTTGCGCTTGGTCCCCGGGTTCCATCGCGTTGAGATGGCGGTGCTCACCTGCGGTCAGGGCGACGTCGTCGAAGCCTGCGAATTCCGTACCAACCGCATTTTCCAGATCGACTCCCAGCCGAAGCCCGGGTTCCGGGTGCACGACGGTGGCAAACAGCACCCAGCCCGACGCTCGCGAGGCGCTCAGCACCAGCGGCGCGGGACCGTCGTCGAACAGGTATCCGGGCCGGCCATGCGCAATGTCCGGCCCGGCACCGCATTCCGGGCACTCATAGGCCGCCTGGAGCTTCGAGGCCGGAACACCCAGTAGGTTGGCGGCAATGTTCTGCTGAGCCACCCTGGATGCCAAGAACTTCGAGCGCAGGACCGGGGCCATGGCGTTTCCGCGAAGGATCTCGGCCGGAGACAACAATTCCGCCGCCATCTGCTCGATAGCGGCGGAATCGGCAGTATCGAGGGGCTGGATGCGGACATCCAGCCCCTCGATCCCGGTGTTGATGCGGGTCAGCGCTGGACTGCTCCGAACCGTTCTGCGGCGACGGCGACGGCGGCCTCACGGGCCTCCGATGCCTCATCGGCCGTCAGCGTGCGGTCCGTGGCGCGGAATCGCAACCCGAAAGCAAGCGACTTCTTGCCGTCTTCGATGCCTTGGCCAGCGTAGACATCGAACAATGCGACGTCCTCAAGCAGTTCGCCTGCGCCTTCCCGGAGGGCGGCCAAGACGGCGTCCGCTGGAATGTCCCGCGGCACCACAAGGGCGACGTCCTGCGTGGCCACGGGGAATCCGGAAATGTGCTTGGCAACAATCACATCGGGGGCGACCTCGAAGATCGCGTCCGCGTTCAGCTCGAGCGCGACGGAGCGGGCTGGCATGTCGTGGGCAGCAAGGAGCTTCGGGTGCAGTTCGCCGGCGTAGCCCACGATGTCGCCGGAGCGGAGCGCCAATTGGGCGGCACGGCCCGGATGGAACGCTTGGTGGCTGCCTTGGCTGACCACGAGCTCCACGCCAAGGACGTCGCCGATGAGCCGGGCCACATCGAGGGCGTCCGCCCAATCCCAGGCACGCGGCGTGTGGGCCGCGGCAGCCGGGGAATCATGGCCGGTCAAAACAGCGGCGATGTGCAGCGGCTGGTCCGGGACGCCGTCGTACAGTCCATCAAGCACCTCGTCGGAAGGCTTGACGCCCAACGGCGGAATGGACGCCGTGCCCAGCTGCCCGTCGGGAAGGAACACCGAGCCGGCCTCGAAGAGGGCAAGATCGCGGAACCCGCGGGAGTGGTTGCGGCGGGCCACCTCGATCAAGCCTGGAAGCACGGAGGTACGCAGGTAGCCGTGTTCTTCGCTGATCGGGTTGGCCAGTTTCAGGCCGGTGCGCGCCCCGCCTTCCTCGGCCACGCCAAAGGTGTCATTGGCAGACTTGGAGACGAACGGGTACGAGAGGACCTCTGTCAGCCCAGCGTCCGCCAAGGCCTGGACCACGCGGCGTTTCTGCTGCTGGGTCCGGGTCAAGCCGCGGCCGGGAGGGGCCACAGGCAAGGTGGCCGGGATGTTATCGTAGCCAACCAGCCTCGCGATTTCCTCGGAGAGGTCTTCCTTGGTTTCCAGGTCATTGCGCCAGCTCGGAGCGGTGACTGAGTAGGAGCCGTTCGCATCGTCCTTGAGAACAATGGCGCCCAGGTCCTTCAGGGAGCCGGTGATCTGTTCTTCCGTGAAGTCGATGCCGATCCGGGAGGCCGCGTAGCCCGCCGGCAGATCGATCGTCACGGCGTCC
Source organism: Arthrobacter sp. AZCC_0090 (assembly GCF_014207375.1). Classification (GTDB taxonomy): domain Bacteria; phylum Actinomycetota; class Actinomycetes; order Actinomycetales; family Micrococcaceae; genus Arthrobacter. The sequence continues at coordinate 26,557 of NZ_JACHEE010000002.1, forward strand.
GGAGCAGTCCCGACGTCGGTACCGGCTTCGTCAGCAGTCCCGCCCGCCAATTCAACCAGCAGGTCAACGACGCGCTGGGCGGCGATATTGGCAACCTGCCAATCGACGCCACGCTCAAAGCGCTTGGAAGCCTCTGACGGCAGCTTGTGCCGGCGACGGGACCGTGCAATCGAAACCTCGTCGAAGTGTGCGGCCTCGACCAGGATGTTGGTGGTCGAATCGGAGACCTCGGTGTTGGCCCCGCCCATGACGCCGGCGATGCCGATTGCCCCGGAGTCGTCCGTTATCAGGAGGTCTTCGACGTCGAGCACACGCACTTTATCATCAAGGGTGGTGATCCTCTCCCCTGCCACGGCGCGGCGGACCACGATGTCGCCCGAGAGCTTGTCGAGGTCATAGCAGTGGTTCGGCTGGCCGAGTTCGAGCATCACGTAGTTGGAGATGTCCACCGGCAGCGAAATGGAGCGGATCCCGGCCAAACGCAGCCGTGAAACCATCCATGGCGGCGTGGGACGGGTGGCGTCCACGCCACGGACCGTGCGGGCCACGAAGCGGTCGCAACCAGGCTTGCCGTAGATGGGAGCATCGTCGTTGAGCTTGACGCCGTAGCCGCCCTGCAGGGAAGCCGGAGCGGCGACCTTGGCGGCCGGGTCCGTGAAGACGGTCCCGGTGGCATGGGCATATTCGCGGGCGACGCCACGAATCGAGAACGCATAGCCGCGGTCCGGAGTGACGTTGATTTCCGCGGCTTCGTCGTAGAGACCCAGCAGCGTCATGGCGTCAGTGCCGATTTCGGGATCCAGGCCGATGCGGGAGAGCACCAAGATGCCGTCGTGGTCCTCGCCAATGCCGAGTTCACGTACGGAGGCGATCATGCCTGCGGACAGGTGCCCGTAAGTCTTGCGCGCGGAAATGTGGAACTCACCCGGGAGCACGGCGCCCGGGAGGGTCACAACTACCTTGTCTCCCTCGACAAAGTTGTGGGCACCGCAAATGATGCCCTGCACGCCGGAGGGGTCGATGCCCTTGCCGGTGAGGGTCTGCTCCTGCCCTTCGGGGACCACGCGGACCTGGCACCAGTTAATGGTCTTGCCGTTGCTCTGCGGTTCCTTGACCAGGCTCAGGACCTGGCCCACCACAATGGGACCCTTGAGTTCGTCCGTGGGGCGGTGGACGGCTTCTTCTTCAAAACCGACCTTGACGAGCTCCGCCATGACGTCTTCGGCCGTGGCGTCGGCCGGAACCTGCGCGAATTCACGCAGCCATGAAAGTGGGATACGCACTGTTAGATCTCCATCCCGAAGTGCTCGCTGAAACGTACATCGCCTTCGATCATGTCGCGCATATCGCCGACCTCGTTGCGGAACATGAGCGTGCGCTCGATGCCCATGCCGAAGGCGAAACCTGAATACTCGTCCGGGTCGATGCCGGCAGCGCGCAGGACGTTGGGATTGACCATGCCGCAGCCGCCCCATTCGATCCAGCGGGGGCCGCCCTTGGCACCGGGGTGCCAAATGTCCAGCTCCGCTGAAGGCTCGGTGAACGGGAAGTAGTTGGGACGCAGGCGGATCTGTGCCTCGTCGCCGAACATCTGCCGGGCGAAGTGCTCCAAGGTGCCGCGGAGGTCCGCCATGCTCAGCTTCTTGTCGATGGCCAGGCCTTCGAACTGGTGGAACACGGGCGTGTGGGTGGCATCGAGTTCATCGGTGCGGAACACCTTGCCGGGGCACAGCACGTAAATTGGCACTTCGCGTTCCAGCATGGACCGGACCTGCACCGGGGAGGTGTGCGTGCGCATGAGCAGGTGCGCCTCGGGAGGTTCCACGAAGAAGGTGTCCTGCATTTCGCGGGCCGGGTGGTCCGGCTTGAAGTTGAGGGCGTCAAAGTTGAACCACTCGGATTCGACCTCCGGGCCCTCGGCGATTTCCCAGCCCATGCCGACGAAAATGTCCGCCACTCGGTCCTGCAGCGTGGACAACGGGTGGCGCGCACCGGCGCGGCGTCGCCGCGGCGCTGCCGTGACGTCCACTGTTTCCTCCACGAGGATACGGGCGTCGTTTTCGGCTTCGAGCACGGTGGTCCGTGCTGCGAGCGCCTGGTTGACGCGGCCACGGGAAGAACCCATGAGCTTGCCTGCAGCGGCCTTCTGTTCCTTGGCCAGGCCCCCGATTTCACGGTTGGCAAGGCTCAAAGGTGACTTCTCGCCGGTGTGCGCCAGGCGGACGGCTTTGAGTTCTTCGAGGGAGGATGCAGCGGCAATCGCGGAAACTGCTTCCTCAACGGCAGCGGTGATGGCAGCTTCATCCAGAGGGTTCGGGATGGCAGCGCCCGGCAAAGTGTCAGTCATCTACTGTTCTTAGCTACGAGTCGGAAATGGTCTTCACCAGGCGGGGCCATGGCAAAGGCAGGAGCAGTGCTCGCCAGACGCGTCCGGCGGGCACTAACCCCCAGTCTAGTTGAAGGCTTCGGCTGGGATTTAACCCGTGACCCCGTCTCATCGTTTCATCGCCGCCCGGGGCTAGCATGGCCTCATGACACCCGGTGAGCGGCTTCGCCAGATCGCCAACGCCTTGAACCTCTCCACCCTTCCGGGCGTGATGATTGCCCGCGCCGCCAACGCGCCGCGGACCCGCGGACCGAGGGGACTCATCATCGCCAGCGGCTACGGCTGGACCCTGCCCAAGGCAGCGGCATTCACCGTGGGCAATGTGGTCTTGTTCCGCGCGGGGTCGGCGAGCGCGGGAACGGACCCTGTTCTGCTGGGTCACGAAGAGCGGCACAGCACGCAGTACGCCTATTGCCTGGGGTTGCCATTCCTGCCGTTGTATCTGCTCTGCGCAATCTGGTCCCTCCTCCGGACGGGCAACCCCGGCACCCGGAACTTCTTCGAGAGGCAGGCCGGATTGGCTGCGGGTGGCTACCCCGGCAAACAGATTCCAGTCCGCCCAACGCACCAGCGAAACGAGGCACAACAATGACCCGCACCATCACTGTCACCGGGGAGGGAACAGCTGAAGCCGTTCCCGATCTTCTCACGCTGACGCTCGCCGTCGAGGTCAGGCGCGATGCCGCCGGAGCGGCCTATGACGACGCCGGAGAGGTCGCCTCCGCGGTGACGGGCGCGCTGCGCGGGAACGGGGTAGCGGAGCGTGACCTGCGGACCAGCGGCCTCAATCTGCGGGCAGAGCTCGTCTGGGCCGAAAACCAAGGGCAAAAGGTCACTGGGTATGTTGCATCAACCACCTTGGTTGCCCGGGTCAGCCCGCCTTCAGCGGCCCCCGCAGCCATATCCGCTGCAGTCGCCGCGGGTGGCGACAGCCTCCGCATCAATGGGATCGAACAAGGATTCACGGATTCCTCCGCCGTTGCAGCGCTGGCACAGGAGGCCGCGTGGCGGGAGGCCGAGGCGAAAGCCGCCCGGTTTGCCGCACTCGCCGGCGCGCGGCTGGGACAAGTACTGTCTATCGATCAGCGGCCGGAACACGGATCGCCCGTGCCGATGATGGGCGACATGAAGCGCGCCTTTGCCACCCAGGGTGTGGCCATCGAGGCAGGATCCGTGGCAGTTTCGGCGAACGTGGCGGTGCAATGGGAGCTGGAGTCTGCGGAGTTCGGCGCTGGCTGATCCAGCATTCTTTGCTGGCGGCGCCAGCCTAGTGAACGGCTCCTGCGGACAGCTTCGCGTCCACAGAAGTCGCGAGGGCAGTGCGCACGACGACGGCGATCCCCTCGCCCATGTCCCGGACCGACATCGCCCGCGCCGCCACGGCCGGCGCGGCACTCCCCTGCGGGAGGTGGGCTTCGTCGTAGGGAACGTGGATGAAGCCGCCCCGCGCACCGGCCGCACCTTCGGCATTTGAGAGTTCGTGCATCAGGGCATAGAACACGTGGTTGCAGACATACGTCCCGGCTGTCTGCGAGACTTCCGCGCGGATTCCGGCGATCTGCAACGCTCGAAGCGCGGACTTCACCGGCAGGGTACTGAAGTACGCTGCAGGACCTGCCGGAATGACAGGTTCGTCGATGGGCTGGTTTCCTGCATTGTCCGGAATCCTGGCGTCATCGACGTTGATGGCCACGCGCTCCAGGGAGAGCCGGTCCCGTCCAGCGGCGAGACCCGCACAGATGACCAGTTCAGGACGCAGCCGCCCCACGGCCTCGCGGAGGACCGCAGCGGACTCACCGAAAACGCACGGTAGCTCAAGCGCCTCCACCTCATGTCCTTCAGCGCGCAGGACTTCCTGCGCTACCAGGACTGCAGCCCACGAGGGGTTGCTCGAGTCGCCGCCAAAAGGCTCGAATCCTGTCAGCAGAATCATGGATCCACCCTAGCAACAGCCGTCCCCGCTTCGAGGCCCCGGCTCCGATCTTTCAGCAGGCCTTGACAACCGTTCGAACATATATTCGAATGGAGCCCATGAGATGGGACGCACAGGCACTTTCACCACAACGTGGTCCGGCACCCGGAGACAACAGCAACAGCGTTCCGTCCGGAGCCGCCCCAGCTTCGGATGCCCTGCTGCCGCTGGCCGGGCTTGTGCGTTCCATCTCAACCCCCGAGTTCTCCGGAGTCACCTTTCATGAGGTCACCGCCAAATCGGTGCTCAACAAGGTGGCGTCCGGTTCCCAGATGCCTTTCGAATGGACCGTCAACCCTTACCGTGGATGCAGCCACGCCTGCGTGTACTGCTTCGCGCGCAAAAGCCACACGTATCTGGACTTCGACGCCGGTCACGATTTCGATTCGCAAGTGATAGTGAAGATCAACGCGGCGGAGGTCTTGCGCAAGGAACTGTCCAAGCCGTCATGGGGGCACCATCATGTCGCCCTGGGCACCAACACGGATCCATACCAGCGCGCCGAGGGCCGTTACCAACTCATGCCCGGAATCATCCGGGCACTGGCCGATTCCGGGACGCCGCTCTCCATCCTCACCAAGGGAACCCTCATGGGCCGCGACATCCCCCTGCTTAAGCACGCTTCCAGTCAGGTACCCGTGGATTTGGGCATCTCCTTGGCCATGACCGACGAAACCCTCGCCTCGGCCGTCGAACCGGGCACGCCCGCACCACGCGCCAGGCTCAAACTCATCCGCCGGCTGCGCGAGGCGGGTTTGCCCTGCGGAGTCATGGCCATGCCCATCCTGCCGTGGCTAACCGACAGCGACGACGCCTTGGAGTCACTCTTCACGGCCCTGTCCGAGGCCGGTGCCACCGGAGTGACCGCCGGAGCGTTGTATCTGAAGCCGGGCACCCGTGAATGGTTCATGCAGTGGCTGGCGTCCAATCATCCCGGCCTCGTCGGCAAGTATCGGCGTCTCTATGGCCAAGGCTCGTATGCGTCAAAGGAATACAGGACCTGGTTGAGCGGCCGCATCAATTACTTCAAGGCTCGTCACGGCTTTTCAGGGAGCAGCGGTTTCAGCCACCGGAACGCAGCTGCCAGCAGGGAAAAGCCAGCGCCCCTTCCACCCTCTCCTTTTCCAACAACGGGCCAGTCGACGCTTTTCTAGCCGAGCAGTCCTGAATCCGCCTGTTCCAGCAGGGCCTGGACAATCGGCAGGTCAGCGGGAATCCAGGGCAACGCGAACGCCTCGTCGCCGTTGCCGAGGGGGACCCAGCGGAGTTCATCGTGGTCCTGGAGCGGACGCGGTTCGCCGTCGAGCAGTTCAGCGAACCATACCCTCATCACGGCCCGCTCATTCAGCGGCCACCCAGCACCGTCGTCCGCGACCACTTCGGCACCGAGCCGGACAGTGACCCCAAGTTCTTCGATCAGTTCCCGGTGCAGCGCGTCCTCGAAGGACTCCCCGGCTTCGAGCTTGCCGCCGGGGAACTCCCACATTCCAGCGAATTGCGGCGGAGCGCTGCGCCTGGCGACCAACAGCCGGCTCGGGTTTTCAAGGGAATCGACGACGGCGGCGCCCGCCACACTTATCAGTCCAGTCACCGCAACAGTCTATTGGCCGTCAGGCCAAGCATCTTGCCTATGGAAGTGGTCACATACAGGGACATTCGCATGGGTCTCGCACTAAGCTTGAAAGTCGGATTTAATCCCGTTCGTGCGGCGCCCAGCTCATCCCCAAGAAACAGGACAATGACCACCACTGCAGTCAGCAAGACCTCCCAAAAGGCCGGAAGCCGCCACATGGCACTGGCCATCTTTGCCCTCGCCATGGGTGGATTCGCTATCGGGACCACGGAGTTCACCATGATGGGCTTGCTCAAGGAGATCGAGCAGGGACTCAACATCAGCACTCCCGAGGCCGGCAATCTGATTTCCGCTTATGCCTTGGGCGTCGTGGTGGGCGCACCGATCTTCGCGGCACTTGGCGCCCGCCTCCCCCGAAAGCAACTTGCCTTGGGGCTCATGCTGTTCCTGTCCATAGCCAACCTGACGTCCTTCCTTGCCCCGGACTACGGAACCATGGTGATCACGAGGTTTGCCTCGGGCCTGCCCCACGGCGCCTTCTTCGGGATCGCTGCAGTCATCGCTGCGAGCCTGGTTGCGCCCACCAAGCGTGGGTGGGCGATTTCGATGGTCATGGGCGGGCTCACCATCGCCAACGTCATCGGCGTTCCCGCGGCCACCTGGCTTGGTCAGACCTTCGGCTGGCGACTGCTCTTTGTGATGGTCGGCGTCATCGGCCTGGCCACTAGTGTGCTGCTGTGGAAGTTCGTCCCCTTTGAACCTGCCCACCCCGAGGCGAGCATTCGCCGGGAACTTGGCGCCCTCAAGCGCATCCAAGTGTGGCTGGCATTGCTGATCGGAATCATCGGTTTTGGCGGGTTCTTCGCCACCTATACGTACATCGCCCACACCATGACATCCGTGGCCGGCATCCCGCAGTCGCTGATACCCCTAGTGGTGGCCCTCTACGGACTCGGTATGGTGGCAGGAAACATTCTGGGCGGCCGGATCGCCGACAAGTCCGTCATGGGGACCATCTATCGGGTTCTTCCCGCCATCGCACTGGCCCTGGTGGTCTACGCCATCGCGGCCCACTGGGCGTGGTCTGCATTCGTCATGGTGTTCATCGTGGGCGGCATCGGCTCCATGCTCATTCCGCCCCTGCAGACGCGGCTCCTCGACGCTTCGCCGGACGCACCGTCGCTGGCTTCTTCCCTCAACCATTCTGCACTCAACATCGCCAACGCCCTTGGCGCTTTCCTTGGCGGCGTGGTCATCGCTTGGGGTTGGGGCTACGTGGCTCCGGCCCTCGTTGGTGCTGTCCTGGCAGTCCTGGGCCTCGGCGTCGCAAGCATCAGCGGCTGGTTGGAACGAAAAAGGCCACTGGCGGCATAGTGCTGCCTTCGCGTGCTTGGCTACGCGACGAAAGCGCATCATCCTCCCCACCGCTGCCCTCGCCTCGCAAGCTCAGCCAGGGAACCTGCGCGGCGTGGGCCCATGCATGCTCGCTCCTTCGTTGCTTAGACGCATGCTGCCGGATAACGCGCCCCCGCCCCTGTGCTGCTCAGACCTGGACGCGCTCCACGTCCGGTTCAAGGTAGATGACCCGGGCGATCGGCACCGCAGTGCGGATCCTGAGTTCGGCGTCGTCGATCGCTTTGGCAATCGCCTGGCCGGTATCTGCCGCGCCCACGCTGATCTTCGCAGCGACCAGCAACTCCTCCGGGCCCAAGTGCATGGTCTTGAGGTGGATAATGCGGGTGCCATCGGACTCAATGGCTTCCGTGATGCGCGCGTTGTCCTCTCTGGTGGCCGATTCGCCGAGCAGCAAGGACTTGGTCTCCACGGCAAGCACCACGGCGATTCCCACAAGAAGCAGCCCGATCATTCCTGTGCCCGCGGCGTCCCACAGGCCGTTGCCCGTGATGAGGGTCAGGCTCACGCCGAACAGCGCGAAAACGAGGCCCAGGAGAGCTCCGAAGTCCTCGAGGAGGATCACGGGCAATTCCGGTTGCTTGGCGTTGCGGATGAACTTGATCCAACTCTGCTTGCCGCGCAAGGGATTGGATTCGTGGATTGCAGTGCGGAACGAGAAGGATTCCGCCACAATGGCACCCAGCAGCACGGCGAGCGGCACCCACCAGAAATCGCCTTCAATGGCATGCGGGTGCTGGAATTTCTCCCAGGATTCGTAGAGGGCAAAAAGACCGCCCACGCTGAATAGCACGATCGAGACGATGAAGGCGTAAATATAGCGCTCACGGCCATAGCCAAACGGGTGTTCTGGACTTGCGGCCCGCTGCGCCCGCTTCCCGCCAAGCAGCAGGAGCAACTGGTTGCCGGAGTCGGCTACGGAGTGGATTGCCTCGGCCAACATGGACGACGACATCGTTAGGACGAAAGCGACGAACTTGAGCACAGCAATCGCCAGGTTGGCACTCAATGCCGCCACGATTGCCTTGGTACCGCCATTTGCAGCCACGAAAGCTCCACCTCTTCTTCGGTTCAGGGGATGTGAGTGAATCGACAGGAACGGACCCCGGGATCGCATCCCTGCAAGCATTTACCGTACCTATAGCGAAATTGTCAGGAACCTTGTTGAGAGCGCGCGCTGGCGTAAAGGCAAACAGTAGCGGCAGTGCCGAGGTTCAAACTTTCAGCCGAGCCGTAGACGGGCACCGCAACACGATGGTCTGCGAGTGCCAGCTCGGAGTCTGATAGTCCTTGCGCTTCGTTGCCGAACAACCAGGCCGTCGGGGCCTCAAGTGCGTAGTCAGAAGGAGTTGCCGACGCGCCCAGGCGGCGTGCCGCGTTCTCATCCTGAAGTTTATCCAGATTGAGGGTGCCGTAGCCGTCCGCGGCCAGGATCCCGATGCCACGCTCCTTGCAGAGGGCCACGAGCTCCTCGACGTCTGCTCCCAGGACAACCGGCAAATGGAAGAGCGAGCCCGCGGTGGAGCGCACAGCCTTCGGATTGTAAATATCCACGCTCGAGGCCGTCAGCACCACTGCATCCGCCCCTGCAGCATCGGCAGCCCGAAGCACTGTTCCCGCGTTGCCGGGGTCCCGTACCTGGCACATGACGGCGATCAGCCGAGGACCGGCGTCGAGCACTGATTCAAGGCTCACATCCACAAAACCGCAGACGGCCACAATGCCCTGGGGGTTGACCGTGTCCGCCATGGCGGCCAGCACATCGTCATTCGCCAGGCGCAAGGCAACGCCATCGGCGAGCTCGGCCAGTTCCGGAAGCCGGTCCAGGCAGCTTTCGCTTGCGTAGACTTCGTGTACAACGCCGGTCTGCCCCGCCGCTGTCCGCTCCCGATGCAGGACCAGTGCCTCGCGAACAGCCTGGGGGCCCTCCGCGAGGAACCTGCCCCGCTTTAAACGGGCCGGGCGCCCTGCAAGCTTTGCGACATCCTTCACCCGATCGGCTCGGGGGTTGGACATCGGAAATTCTTGCGGGCGCCCGGTTTCGTTCATATACAGAACTTTAGTGGCAGTTGCCACTGTCCCATGAACTGAGGCTACGCGTGCTACTCAGCAGCTTCAGCGGCCGGCTTCTTCGCAGCCTTGGCCTTGGGAGCCTTGGCAGCGGGCTCTTCCTCGGACACGGAGGCCTTGACTGCCGGAGCAGCCTTGGTAGCCGCGGAAGTCTTGGCGGCAGCCTTCGGAGCAGCCTCGGCCTTGGCGGCCGGGGCGGAGGTGTCGGCAGGCAGGGAGTCCTTGGCGACCTTGACGAGCGCAGCAAAAGCGTTGGCGTCGGAAACGGCCAGCTCTGCCAGCATGCGGCGGTCAACCTCTACCTCAGCAGCCTTCAGGCCCTGGATGAGGCGGTTGTAGGTCAGGCCGTTGGCGCGGGACGCAGCGTTGATACGCTGGATCCAGAGGCGACGGAAGTCACCCTTCTTCTTGCGGCGGTCGCCATAGCTGTACACAAACGAGTGCAGCAGCTGCTCTTTTGCCTTGCGGTACAGGCGAGACCGCTGACCGCGGTAACCCTTGGCCCGTTCAAGGACAACCCGACGCTTCTTGTGGGCGTTTACCGCCCGCTTCACACGTGCCACGTGCGTACTCCTTCAAAATTCTTATCCCAAGCTGCTACTGCCGGAAACCCGGCCGGCCTGAGAAGGCTTTGGTGTAGTCGGCGGCTACCGGATGGCAGCAACCAGAAAACTTGGAACTTAGACGCCGAGCATCTTCTTGATGACCTTGGCATCGCCCTTGAAGACGATCTTGTCGCCGGCAAGGCGACGGGTCAGGGTGGAGGACTTGTGCTCCAGGTAGTGGCGGCGATTGGCCTGCTGACGCTTCAGCTTGCCGGTACCGGTCAGCTTGAAGCGCTTCTTAGCACCACTGTGGGTCTTCATCTTCGGCATGGGAACCGATCTCCTTACGTGTCCACAGACTGGGTCTGCAGTTCTTTCGTGCAACCACCCCATAGGGGGTGGCCGCTGCTTTCTTGCCGGGCGGAGGGGGCACCTCCTGCGGCGTGACTAGTTGGTCTTGCGTGCCGCAGGCTTCGGAGCAGCTTTGGGGGCTGCCGGTCGAGCTGCAGGCTTCGGAACCGCGGGCTTCGCCATCGGCTTCGGCATTGGTGTAGCAGCAGGCTTGGGAGCAGCCGGTACAACAGGCTTCGGAGCTGCCTGCTCCGGAGCCTTTGCCAGCGCCGGTGCGGCCGCCGGCGCTGCTTCAACTACGGGAGCCTCTTCGACAACCGGCGTCTCTTCAACTACGGGAGCCTCTTCGACAACCGGCGTCTCTTCAACTATGGGAGCTTCGCCAACCGGCGTCTCTTCAACTATGGGAGCTTCGCCAACCGGCGTCTCTTCAACGGCTTCCTCAACAGCAGGAGCTGCCTCTTCAGCTTCGGCAACCTCGGCGTCAACAGATTCCGGCACGGTTACTTCTGCCGCCGTTTCCTCGGCCTGGGCTTCCTCAGCCTGGGTCAAGAGTTCCGCCGGAAGCAGGTCCGCAAGGGACTGCGTCAAGGGAGCATCCTCGCCTGAAACGTCGATCCGGCCGGCAGCCTTCGCTTCGTTCTGGGCTTTGGCTTCTGCGCGCTGCGCCGCACGGCGGGCCTCGGCCTTGGCCTCGGCCTTGTTCTTCAGCGGGCCGATCACCATGACCATGTTGCGGCCATCGATGCGCGGGCTGGACTCAATCACGCCAACTTCGGCAACGTCCTCGGCGAATCGCTGCAACAGGCGGATGCCCATTTCGGGGCGCTGCTGCTCACGTCCGCGGAACTGGATCATGGCCTTTACCTTGTCACCGGCACCCAGGAAGCGAAGCGCGTGGCCGCGCTTGGTCTCGTAGTCGTGGGTATCGATCTTCAGGCGGAAGCGGATTTCCTTCAGAACCGTGTTGGTCTGGTTCTTGCGGGCCTCACGGGCTTTAACAGCGGCTTCGTACTTGTACTTGCCGAAGTCCATCAGCTTGCACACCGGAGGCTTGGCCTGCGGTGCAACTTCAACGAGATCCAGATCAGCCTCGGCAGCAAGACGCAGGGCGTCCTCGATACGGACGATTCCAACCTGTTCGCCGGCGGGGCCGACCAAACGCACCTCGGGGACGCGGATACGCTCATTGATTCTTGGCTCGCTAATGTCAAAGCTCCTGTTGTTGTGATGAGTATTCCACCGGCAAATAGAGAAGGCCCCCAATTGCTGGCGCAATCGAAGGCCTCGAAAGATCGGATACGGCCCCTCCATGGAGGCGTTCGCACCATCCAAGGCTTACCTTGAACGGTGTCCGACCAGGTACCCGGCAACTTACATCCCCGAAGGGAAACGGCTGACGCGGGTGGGAGAGAACTCCGCTTGCAAACTGAAAACCAATTCTACAGAAATCGTCCGCCAACCGCACATTTACGATGGGTGGCCGAATACTGCGTGTGCCATTGAAAAATGGCGACTTCCAGTCGGTCTGTGACAAGCTTACCAGCATGAGCACTTCAGACAGCAATTCCCTCGACCACGAGCCCACCGGTACTGACGCCGGGGTAGGCCAGCAGATTCGCGATATTTCGGAAGTTCCGGCTGTTGAGGTCATCACCACCGGCGCCGTTCACCTGATGAGCGCAGCGGCTGTCAAGGTGGGCTTGGCCGACGACCCCGAGGCCGAGGAGCTCAAGGACCTGGACGAAGCCCGCAAACTGATCACCGCCTTGGCCGGGCTAGTCACGGCCGCTGCACCGGAAATCGGTTCACAGCATGCGGGCCCCTTGCGCGATGGCCTCCGTTCCCTCCAGCTTGCGTTCCGCGAAGCATCCCTGATCCCGGACGAGCCGGGCAAGGGCCCGGGCGAAAAGTTCACCGGTCCGGTCAACTGACCCGGACTCATCTGTTAGACAGCGACGGCGGGTTGGCCTTCTGGCCGGCCCGCCGTCGTCGTATCCGGGCAGCTCAGTCGGCTGGATCCACTGCGCCGGCCTGGGCGTTGGTCATGATCCGGCGCCGACGTAGTTGAAGAACCAGTCCGGCGAGGCACAGCACCACTCCAGCCGTTCCGATGGCCACGAATCCGGCCCAAGGCCCTACCCCGTCAATGAAGAGCCCGGCGAACGGCGAACCGAAAGCCACCCCAGCCGTCAGAGCCGAGCCATACCAGCCCATCGCCTCGCCGCGGCGGTCCTCCTCCACGATGTCGGCGACCTTTTCGGAGGCCGCGGACAATACCGGCGCGCAGAGCACCCCGGGCAACAAGGACAACCAGGCAAGAGTCCAAGTGTCCCCGGCGAAGCCCATCGGAATGGTCAGGGCCGCCATGCCCAGCAGGAGCAGGATCGGTGAAACGGGCCGGTGCATCGCTCCGTAAATGAGTCCGCCAACCACCGAGGAGGCGCACCAGAAGAAGAAAACAATGCCAATCTCGTTCTGGTGCCCGCCGCGCTGCAAAACCGCCACGATACCGACGTCGGTACCGCTCAGAACCATGCCGGATCCTGCGGCAACGGCAAACACCGCCGCCACCGCCGCGCTGAACCAGGTGAAGTTCCTGGCCATCTTTCCCCGCAGCCCGGAAGCTTGGGAAACTGCCTGGGCCATCTCCGAAGCGGCTTCCTGGAGATGGGCCGGAGCCGATGCCACAACGGCGGCTTCAGCCGCATGGAGCTCATCGGCATCCCGGTCGGCCGTTTGGCTGGCATCCAGGACATCATCGCTTCGGGTGGGGGGGTTGAACCACAGAAGGAAGAGCCCGGCGGCCGAGGTGCAAACGCCCACGATGGTCAGGCCGAGGACAGTGAACCCGCTGGTAGCCACCACCGCGCCCACCGCGGGACCGATCATGAAGACCACTTCGGTGGCAATCGAGTCGAGGGCGTACGCGGAACGCCGTTGCTCACCATCTACCAGGACACCGAGCGACTGGCGGATCACACTGAAGATCGGGAGCGTCAGCAGGCCCCCGACAAACACGAGCGGCAGGATCCACTCATAGCTCACATGGGGCACGACGGACCAAATGACCAGTTCCGAGACCACGGAAGGAATAAGCGCCTTCCGCAGGCCGACAGTGTCCACGCGCCGCCCTCGCCACGGAGCGCCAATCGCGATGCCGATGGTGAATACCGCGGCGGCAGCACCGGCGGCGGCGTATCCCTTGCCCAAGGTCAGCACGATGTGCAAGGTGAGCAGAACTCCCGCGGCCGAGTGCGGTATGCGGGCCACCATGCCCACCAGCAAAAGACGCCGCACCGACGTGACAGACAGCATCTCCCGGTAGAGAGAGAAATTCACGAGCTACATCCTCTGTTCTGCCGACGGCAGGACAAGGACGTTCCCCCTGTGCCTTCGGCTACTGTGCCGCCCGCTGCAGGCTGACTTCGATCGAGTCAACCCGCTCGGCGAACAATTCGTTCTGCGCCCAACGCCCGTTCAGCCCGGAGACCAGATCCTGCACCGCGACGGCGTCCAGGCCGTCTTCGAGGTACAGCACCACGCGCAGTTCGGGTCCCGGTCCCCCGCCGGCCATGGTCGATCCGTCGGCTGTCCGCGAAGCCATACCTGATCCTGGCCGGATCTCAAGGCGCCGCACGGCCGGGTACATCCCCGCCATGGAATTGAGAGCAGACTCCAGTTCATCATCAAGGTACGACGGCGTCCAGTCCCGCTGCTGTGCCAGTGACCACATGGCGGGGCGACGCACTACGAAGGTGACCTCCGAACCGGGATCCAGGACGAGCAGCTGGGCTCCCTCGGAGACGGCGGACAGTGCCGCCCTGGCCGCATAAACGGCGACGGGACGAGCCTGCGGGTGCCAAGCTTCCAGGGCAGCAGCCGAGGTGAAGACCGGCATGGCCGTGCGGCCATCCGGCGCCTTCAGTGTCACGAGAGCCATGTCGGCCTGTTTGTCGGCGTGAAGGCCGTCCACACCTTCGGCTTCCTCCGCGAGCTGGGCGACCACCGGGACAAAGACCCTGGCCGTGGCCAAGGAAGCCACCACCGCAGCTTCGCTTCCCGTACCGGCGAGGAGCGCCGCGACCGCGGCGACATACCCGGCGTCGGCCGTTCCGTCGTCGTCCTCGAAATTATGGATCTTGGCGGCATCGCCGCTCAGGCTCCGGCCCGCCCAAGGCTGGCCGGCAGAATCGCCTGCGCCCCCGGCACCTGCCAGGGCCGCGGCGATGTGCCCAGGCAACTGCCGGGGGGCCGGAGCTGCAGCCTTGTCAGCAGCCGAGGACTGCGGATCGTGCGACATCAGCGGCGGCCGGCGACGTCCAGGGCTTCCGGGAGCGTGAAGGCACCGGCGTACAGCGCCTTGCCGACGATCGCGCCTTCGACACCGAGCGGCACGAGCTCGCGCAAGACACGAAGGTCTTCCAGGCTAGAGATACCGCCGGAAGCAACCACGGGCTTGCCGGTCTTTTCCACCATCTGGCGCAACAGCTCGACGTTGGGACCCTGCAATGTTCCGTCCTTCGTGACGTCGGTGACGACGTAGCGGGCGCAACCGGCGTCCTCAAGGCGGGCCAGCACCTCCCAGAGATCCCCGCCCTCCTTGGTCCAGCCGCGGCCTGCGAGCGTTGTGCCGCGGACGTCGAGCCCGACGGCGATCTTGTCACCGAAGCGGTCGATGGCCCGTCGGGTCCATTCCGGGTTCTCCAAGGCTGCAGTACCGAGGTTCACGCGGGCCACGCCGAGCTCCAGTGCCCGCTCGAGGGACTCGTCATCGCGCAGACCGCCGGAGAGCTCCACCTTGACGTTCAGCTGTGAAACGACCTCGCTGATGAGGTCAGCGTTGTTTCCGCGGCCGAAAGCCGCGTCGAGATCCACCATATGCACCCATTCGGCGCCCGCATTCTGCCAGTTCAGGGCTGCTTCCAGCGGGGTGCCGTAACTGGTCTCCGAGCCGGCCTCTCCCTGCAGGAGACGGACGGCCTGGCCGTCCACGATGTCGACGGCGGGCAGGAGTTCCAGAACAGGCAGTTCGGAGGCGGTGGTCATTGAAGTCCTCGGTGTTGTGGGACGGGCGTTAGTTGCCCGGAAAATCATTTGGCAGGCAGGATCATTTGGCGGGCAGAGTGAAGAGGTAGGCGGCCAGCAGTGCCATGCCGGCGAGTACGTAAAAGCAGATGGAAACCCAGGCAGGACGTTTCTGCTGATGGAAGGAGATGCCTCCGCCAACCAGCAGCCCCGCTGCACCCATGAAGATCACCGACCACATGTTAGGCAACAACTCCGGCCTCTGGCGCCTGCGGCTGGGGCTTGGCCTGCGGACGCAGGCTCTCAACCCAGTTGCGCAAGAGCCGGGCGCCGGCGTCGCCGGACTTCTCGGGGTGGAACTGTGTGGCGCACAACGGACCATTTTCCACGGCGGCGATGAATGGGGCACCATGTTCGGACCAGGTCACCTTAGGCGGCGCCATGCGAGGCTGGACGACGTCGAATTCCCACTTCTGCACGCCATATGAGTGCACAAAGTAGAAGCGTTCGTGTTCGACGCCGGCGAACAGCTTTGATCCTTCCGGCACATCCACGGTGTTCCAGCCCATGTGCGGGACGACGGGGGCAGGGAGGAGTTCCACCTTGCCGGGCCACTCGCCCATGCCTTCGGCTTCCGTTCCGTGCTCCACTCCGGCCTCGAACAAGACTTGGAGGCCGACACAGATGCCCAAAACGGGGCGGCCACCGGCAACGCGACGACCGATCATCCGGATGGCGTCCACCGCCTTGAGCTCGCGCATGACCGTTTCGAAGGCACCGACGCCGGGGACCAGGAGTCCATCAGCGTTCAGGACGTCTTCAGGCTTGGCGCTCAGCGTGACATCCGCTCCGGCACGTTCAAGCGCCCGAACCGCCGAGCGGACATTGCCCGAGCCGTAGTCAAGGACCGTGACGGTCGGCTTTCCTTCAGGCGAGACAATGCGGCTGGCAGCCTTGGGATCCACGATGGCACCATCCTTGAGGATGTGCGTACTCACAGGGCACCCTTGGTGGACGGAATGCCTTCGACACGGGGGTCGGGCTCGACGGCGGAACGGAGTGCACGCGCGAAGGCCTTGAACTGGGCCTCCACAATGTGGTGCGGATCCCGACCAGCCAAAACGTTCATGTGGAGGCAGATACCGGCGTGCAGCGTGATGGCTTCAAAGACGTGGCGCGTCAGTGAACCGGTGAAATGTCCACCGATCAGGTGGTATTCCTGACCGGCGGGCTCCCCGCCGTGGACCAGGTATGGCCGTCCGGAAACGTCGACCACGGCGTGGGCAAGAGCCTCATCCAACGGGACCGTGGCCTCGCCGAAGCGACGGATGCCCGCTTTGTTCCCGAGGGCGGTACGCAGGACCTCGCCGAAGGTGATGGCAACGTCCTCCACGGTGTGGTGGGCGTCGATGTGGGTATCTCCCGTGGCCTTGACGGTCATGTCAATGAGCGAATGCTTGGAGAGCGCCGTCAGCATGTGGTCATAGAACGGCACCGAAGTGCTGATATCCGAGACTCCAGTGCCGTCGAGGTTGATTTCAACCAGGACGGAGGACTCGCTGGTGGCGCGTTCCATGCGTGCTGTCCGGGCGGCCGCCGTGCTGGCGCCGTTTTCGCTCATTGATGGTCCTTAGGAGGAAGGAGGTGTGGGTCTGGGTTCAAGTCTAGGCCGGTGCGGCGACTTGGCCGTCCAGCAAGGCTTCGAGCGCCTCGAGGAAGGCCGTGGTCTCCGGCTCGGTACCGGCCGTGACCCGGAGGTGGCCCGGTATGCCGACATCACGGATGAGGACTCCGCGTTCCAGCAGGCCTTGCCATAGGGCATGCGGGTTCTTGAGTCCGCCGAAGAACACGTAGTTGGAATCCGAGGCGGCCGGCTTGAGCCCCATACGGGTCAGCTCGTTGACAATTCGGTCCCGTTGGATCTTGATGTCCTCGACATCTGCCATCAGGGCTTCGCGGTGCCGCAGTGCGGCCAGCGCGGTTGCTTGGGTGATGGCCGAGAGGTGATAAGGGAGGCGGACCAAACGGATCGCGTCGGCGACCTCGGGGGCCGCCGCCATGTAGCCGATGCGCGCACCAGCGAGGGCGAAGGCTTTGCTCATGGTGCGGGAAACGATGAGACGCTCACGGCCAGGGAGCAGGGTCAACGCACTTGGAGTGTTGTCGTGGGCGAACTCGTGGTAAGCCTCGTCCACGATCACAATCGCCTGGCTTGCTTCTCCGGCTTCGTAGACAGCCTCGACAACGTCAAGGCCAAGTCCCGTGCCGGTGGGGTTGTTCGGAGAGCACAAGAACACGACGTTCGGCTGGAGCTCACGAACCTGCGCGGCTGCCGAGGCCGCGTCAAGGCCATAATCCTCGGCCCGGACCCCGGCGATGTATGCGGTGTCGGTCCCGCTGGCAAGCAGGGGGTACATGGAGTACGTGGGCGGGAAGCCAAGCGCGGTGCGCCCCGGGCCACCGAAAGCCTGGAGGATCTGCTGCAGAACCTCGTTGGAGCCGTTGGCCGCCCAGATGTTCTCGGCCGCCATTCCATGGCCTAGATACTCGGCGAGGGCCTCACGCAATTCGGTGAACTCTCGGTCCGGGTAGCGGTTCAGTCCCGTGGCGGCCGCCGCAACGGCTTCCGTGATAGCCGCTTGGACATCCGCCGGTACGCCATGGGTGTTTTCATTGACGTTGAGCAAAATCGGAACATCAAGCTGCGGCGCGCCATAGGGGCTCAAGCCACGGAGGTTGGTCCGGAGGGGAAGTCGGTCAAGTCGCTCAAGCTGGTCACTCACCATGACAGTTTAAGGTGCGGCAGCTGATGCCCTGAAACTGTGACGGCCAAGCGTCCGCTCAAGATTGTGATCAAACGGACGGAACTGTGTTCAAACGGCCGGAACGAACAACTGCTGGCCCGGTACGATGCGGCCGTCCTGGAGGTTGTTCAACTGGATGATCTCGGCAACGACATCGCGCGGATCCCGGGAAGGTGCAGCCACCCCGGCAATCCCCCACAGCGATTGGCCTGTTTGCACCGTGACACTGGTGGTGGAGGTGGGCTGCAGTTGGGCCGCGGAATCCGCGGCCTTGGCAGGCGAGTTCAGGAACCCGACCAGGCTGAGAAGCGCTGCAACCAAGAGCATTGCGGGGACGCCGAAAAAGACAATGCGGCCCCGGCGAGTCAGCCGAAGCCGGCCTGGTGCCACATTGCGGCCGGGGGCGTTGATGGTGGTGAATGCGGACATGAGCCGAGCCCTTCTGAACAATTGCCGCATTCCGGAACCCTGGAGTGCGGCTGCCAATTCTTGCCTTCAGTCAGTGTCTGCGGATCGGCTGTTCGTCGTTGTCTTCGAACGATGCGAGCGAACACCCGGACCCTGCAACACTTTTATAGAACACATATTCGAACCTTGCTATGACATTTTTAGCACTTATCAACGAACGGTGTCGAGACTCGCTAGAACAAATGTTTGATAAACGCCTGTGCCTGCCCTACGTTTGAGTGAAGGAACGAGCACTGAATCAGTGCAACAGGAGGGTCTGACATTTCAGGCCAGCAGTCCCGGCAAGCGCCTCCAGCGTGGACCGGGCGGAACGGAAGGGCGTTGGCGAACATGGCAGCGAAAGCCACTGGCAGCGGGTCGGCCTCACCGCGGAGCCAGCAGCCGCAGAAGGCTCCCAAGAGCCTGACCGTCCGCCAGAAGAAGATCCTGGAGACCATCCAACGTTCCGTCAACGATCACGGCTATCCGCCGTCGATGCGCGAAATCGGGGACACCGTTGGCCTGGCCAGCTTGTCCAGCGTCACGCACCAGTTGTCGCAGCTCGAAAAGCTCGGCTATCTCCGTCGCGATCCCAAGCGCCCGCGGGCGATGGAAGTCCTCATGCCATTGACCTTGGATGGCGGCACCGCCATACCAGGGGTTGAAGCGCCGGCGAAGCTCCGTAGCGCCGGCGGCTTGGCCGTCACTGAGCTTGCCAGTGCCAGCGACACGGCCATGGTGCCCCTCGTTGGCCGCATCGCCGCTGGTGGACCCATCTTGGCGGACCAGACGGTCGAGGACGTCTTGCCACTGCCCCGTCAGTTGGTAGGCCACGGCGAGCTCTTCATGCTGAAGGTCACCGGTGATTCCATGATTGACGCCGCCATTTGCGATGGCGACTGGGTGGTAGTGCGGCGCCAAAACGACGCACTCAACGGCGACATCGTGGCAGCTCTCCTAGACGACGAGGCCACCGTCAAGACCTTCCGTCAGCGCGACGGCCATACATGGTTGCTCCCCCAGAACACGCAGTACGAACCCATTCTGGGCGACCATGCCACCATCATGGGCAAGGTCGTCTCGGTCCTGCGCTCGCTTTAAGCCTTCGCTGAATCTGCGTAGAGCCGTTCGAGCGCACCGCGGACCACTGAACGGTCGGTGGTGGCCCAAAAGGGCGGCAGCGCGGCCCGCAGGAAGTTGCCGTAGCGCTCCGTCGAAAGCCTTGAATCCAGTACTGCCACGACGCCTTTGTCACCGGTTGAACGGATGAGGCGTCCGGCTCCCTGGGCGAGCCGGATGGCCGCATGTGTCGCGGAAACTGCCATGAAACCGTTGCCGCCGGCCTGCGCCACGGCGCGGGACCGTGCTGTCATGAGGGGATCGTCCGGTCGCGGGAACGGGATCCGATCAATCACCACCAGGCGGCACGAACCGCCGGGAACATCAACGCCCTGCCAGAGGGACATGGTGCCGAACAGGCACGTGTCTTCCTCCTCGGCGAACTGCCTGACCAACGCGGCCATGGTCGATTCACCCTGGCACAGGATCTCGACGTCCAAGCGTGACCGCATCGCGTCCGCGGCGTCCTCCGCTGCCCGTCGTGAAGAAAAGAGGCACAAAGCCCCGCCGTGAGATGCCTTGATGAGCTCTTCAAGCTCGTCAAGTGCCTCAGGCGAAGTGCCACGCCCGGGCTTGGGCAGGTGCCGGGCGACGTAGAGCATGCCCTGCTTGGGGTAGTCGAACGGCGAGCCGACATCGACGCCAGTCCAGCTGGGAGCGCCTTGGCCAGTCAGTCCCAGCCCTCCGGCCGTGGCCTCGAATGCGGAGCCAATAGCCAAAGTGGCAGAGGTCAGCACCACGGTATGGCCCGCGAAGAGCCCGTCCCGGAGACGTCCTGCCACGCTGAGCGGAGCGATGTTGATGAGCGCAGGCGAATCCTCGTCCGGCGCTGTGTAGCCCTGTTGGGGATCGAAAGTGCTGTTCCGGGAGAACCATACGACTTCCTGGTTTTCCCTGGCCGCGAGCAACCGTTCGCACAGTTCCAAGATCAACGTCAGCCGGGAGCGCGCAAGTTGGCGTCCTCCGTCCACCGCATTGGACGAATCCCCCTTCGAATCGGAAAGCGCTGCGCGGCAGGCTTCCCGGAGCTGGTCCACGCAATCTAGCTGTTCGTCGTTGAGCCCATTGGGCAGGAGGCCGGACGGCGCGCCGGTCATTGCCAGCTCCAGCCGGTCCGCTGCAGCGTTCAATGCGTCAACGGTGATAGCCGTGTGTTTGCGGGCGCTGGAGGCGGCAGCATGGATCATTGCCACGGACAGCTGCCCCGACACTGCGCCCGTGACGCGATCCTGGAGCTCGTGGGCTTCGTCCACCACCACGACGTCGTACTCCGGCAGCACCGCCAGGCCTTCGAAGGCGCTGACGGCGAGCATCGCATGGTTGGTGACTACGACGTCGGATTCCGCGGCGCGGTGGCGGGCGAGCTCGCTGAAGCACGCTTCCGCCATCGGGCACTTTTGTGCGCCGAGGCACTCCATGGACGTGACGGATACCTGGCGCCAGGCTCGGTCCGTCACGCCCGGCATGAGTTCGTCGCGATCCCCCGTGACGGTCTTCCCGGCCCACTCCCGCAGCCTCAGTACTTCCTTTCCGAGCTGCGAGGCCGGTCCGCCGATGGCTGCGGCGAGATGCGGCACGCTGGTGTCCTCGCCGAGGGAGAACAACTGCCCCTCGGCAGGCTCCTCACTGGGAAAACCGCCTTCCAGCTTTTGCAGGCACACATAGTTGGCCCGGCCCTTGACCAAAGCGATGCTGACCGGGCGCTCCAGCTCTGGATTGATGGTTTCCAGGAGCCGCGGCAGGTCCCGGCCCACGATCTGCGTCTGGAGCGCGAGGGTAGCCGTGGACACGAGCGCCGGCTTGTTGCTCTCCATCGCATGCGCGATCAACGGAATCAAGTACGCGAGGGACTTGCCGGTGCCCGTGCCTGCCTGCACCAAAAGGTGCTCACCAGTCTCGATCGCCCGCGCCACGTGTTTGGCCATCTGGTGCTGGCCAACGCGATTTTGGCCGCCCATGCCTGCCACGGCCTTGTCCAGGAGTTCGAGGGCGGTCCTTTCCCCCACGGTTTCGCCGCGCTCCCCCGCCTCCGGTTCAACCATTGCTGACGAACGACTCCAACTCGGCGGCCAGGTTCTCATGGACCATGGCCACCACGCGGGTGCCTTCTTCCTCATGCTCAAGGCTCAGGATTTCGGCATCGGTGTTGTGCAGCTTGTTGATGAGCTCCCCACGGTTGTATGGAATCAGAACCTCAAGGCGCACACCGGGGCGCGGAATGGCCGTACTGATGGCCCCAAGGAGCTCGGCAATGCCCTGTCCCGTGCGGGTCGACACGACCACATGGCGTGGCTCTTTCTGCTTGAGCCGCTCGACGACAAACGGATCCGCGGCGTCCGCCTTGTTCAGCACAATGATTTCCGGGATCTTCCGGGCATCCACTTCGCTGAAGACCGTGCGGACGGCCGCGATCTGGCCTTCCGGGTCCGGGTGCGAAACGTCCACCACATGGAGGATCAGATCGGCGTCGGCTACCTCTTCCAGCGTGGAGCGGAAAGCCTCCACGAGCTGGGTGGGCAGCGAACGCACGAAGCCCACGGTGTCCGAAAGCGTGTAGCCGATCCCGTCCGGGGTCTGTGCCTTACGGACGGTAGGATCCAGGGTGGCGAACAACGCGTTCTCCACGAGGACGCCGGCATCCGTGAGGCGATTGAGCAGGGAGGACTTCCCCGCGTTCGTGTATCCGGCGATGGCGACTGAAGGAACGGCATGACGACGGCGGTTGGCCCGCTTGGTCTCGCGGGCCGGCTTCATTGCGGCGATTTCACGCCGTAGCTTGGCCATCCGCGTGCGGATCCGACGACGGTCCAGTTCGATCTTGGTTTCGCCGGGACCCCGGGAACCCATACCTGCTCCGGCGCCGCCCACCTGGCCACCGGCCTGGCGGGACATGGAATCGCCCCAGCCGCGCAGGCGCGGCAACAGGTATTCCAGCTGTGCCAGCTCAACTTGGGCCTTGCCCTCACGGCTCTTCGCATGCTGCGCGAAAATATCGAGGATCAACGTGGTGCGGTCCACCACCTTGACCTTGACGATGTCTTCAAGGCCGCGTCGCTGGGACGGCGCCAATTCTGCGTCGACCACCACGGTGTCAGCGCCGGTGGACTGCACAATGTCCTTGAGCTCCAGGGCTTTGCCAGAGCCGAGGAAGGTGCCTGGGTCCGGCTTCATGCGTCGCTGGACGATCCCATCCAGGACTTCCGAGCCAGCTGTCTCGGCCAGCGCGGCGAGTTCCCTCAAGGAGTTCTCGGCGTCAGCCAGGGTGCCCTCGGTCCAAAGACCGGCCAGCACGACGCGCTCAAGGCGCAGCTGCCGGTATTCGACTTCGGTGACATCTTCAAGTTCCGTGGACAGGCCCGCGCTACGGCGCAGGGCCCGGCGCTCGGCCAGATCCTCTTGATCGCCGTCGTAGATGCTGTGTTCGTCGTCCAAGCGGGAAATCGCCTGGGCCTTGCCAAACACGCCCCTGGGTTCTTCGCGTTCCTGCACTGCGGCAGGTGCGTCCTTGGAGAGAATCCGGTCGATGACAGCCTGGATTTCTTCAGGACTCAGGTCCTGGGCGGCGGAATCGGGTCCGGTGTTCTTCTGCGTGGTCATGGTCTCCTTTAGGGGTTCGGCATATCCAGAATAGTGCCGATTGGGGTCTTGTGGCGCGGAATTCGCGCAGGGCTGATGCCTGGCAAGGCTCTGCCGATGGTCGGAGATCCCCATCCCGGGCTGCGCACGCGGATTGCGTGCACAAAACACAGGACGAGAGGGAGACGATCTGCTGAGTGTCCAGGCGTCAATAAACAACGTCTGGAACGGACATGCCAAGGCGGAATGGCGCTGCGAATGATGCAGGCCTGCGTCGCCGGCGGTGCCGACTACTCAAAGATCAAGAACATGCGCACCACGCTATCAGACGCTGTCAAGTGCAGGTTGAGCTCGTTCGGAGCAATCCACGGTTTCCCTTGCCCGCTGCTGGCCACTAATCTGGCAAGCTATGGAGTCTGCTCACTATTTCAGCGCACAGCCCGCGGGGCCGTTCACCCGCAAACCCCTCACGGTGGAACTGGCCGGCGCGACCCGCCGGCTCCACACGTCGAGCGGCATCTTCAGCCCGGACGGGATCGACAAGGGAACAGCAATCCTGCTCTCCGAAGTTCCACCACCGGCTCCGCAGGGAAACCTGCTGGACATCGGCTGTGGTTGGGGACCCATTGCCTTGACCATGGGGCTCATGGCTCCGCACGCGCGCGTCCACGCGGTTGATGTCAACGAGCGCTGCATCACCCTGACCAACGAAAACGCCGCCCTGCTAGACCTCGGGAACGTTACCGCGAGCCTGCCCGACGACGTCGACCCGGACGTGATGTTCGACACCATCTGGTCCAACCCGCCCATCCGCATCGGCAAAGATGGACTCCACGAACTGCTGCTCACCTGGCTGCCACGGCTTGCCCCGGGTGGAAACGCGTGGCTGGTGGTTCAGAAAAACCTCGGCGCAGATTCGCTTCAGCGATGGCTTGCCGACGTTCTCGACGGTTCCTTCTCGGTCTCCCGGGAAAGCACGTCGAAATCGTTCCGCGTCCTGCGAATCAGGAAAGCGTCCCGCTAGCGACAATCACGGCAGGGCCGCTGAGCTCCACATGTTCCCGGCCGCCCGCGCCCGGGAAGAACCGCACACCCACGACGCCGCCGGGAACGTTGACGCGCCACGTGTCCGGAGCGCCGTCCCCGGCCCAGTGGCGGATCGCGACGGCCGCTGCGCAGGCACCCGTGCCGCACGACTGGGTTTCCCCGACGCCGCGTTCATGAACGCGCATGGTGATGTTGCCCGTCCCGTCATGCACGAGAGGCTCCGCGGGAACCACGAATTCCACGTTGGTGCCGTTGACTGGTTTGGGATCTACAACGGGCGCCTTGAAGAGCTGCGTGGACGTGAGCTCCGAAAGCTCGGCCAGTGCCACCACCGTGTGCGGATTGCCCATGCTGACCGACAATGCCGGCCGGGCAACCTCCAATCCGTCGGCACTGACGAGGGAGTCCATGGCCTTGCTGGTGGCGTCCTTGGGGAAAATGAACTCCCATGGGCCCATGTCCACCGCATAGCCGTCTGAGGTGCGGACAATCGTCTTGATGCCGCCGCGGGTTCCGATGGTCAAGGACTCTCCTGCGTCGAGGGAGACAAAACCCTGCTCGATGAGGAAATGGATGAATACACGGACGCCGTTGCCGCACATTTCGGACAGCGAACCGTCACCGTTCCGGTAGTCCATGAACCACTCGGCGTCGGAGTCCGCTTCGAGGAGCTGGCGGCCTTCGGGGAGGAACCGCGAGGGGACGGCGCGGATGAGCCCGTCCCCACCTATGCCCAAGTGGCGGTTACAAAGCGCTGCAACTTGATCCGGAGAGATTTGGTGCGCGTCCTCGGGGTCCGCGATGAGGACGAAATCGTTGCCCGTACCGTGCCCCTTGGAGAAGGCCAGGCCGTGGAGACCGGAAGCGGGTACGGCACCGCCGGCAGCGGCTGGCTGCGGGGCGGTAAATGCAAGGGTTTCGTCCATGGATCAAGGCTACCTGTACCGCGGGTTGCGCCTAAATCGCCGACGCCTGACTTGCGCAGATTTCTGCGGCCTTGGTCACCAAATCGGGATCCTGCCAGTCAAGCCAGCGGATCCGGGCGTCGGCGCGGAACCAGGTGAGCTGGCGGCGGGCGAATTGGCGAGTGGCCACGATGGTTTCCTCGGCCGCCGTGGCCGTGTCCGATTCGCCGTCGAGAACCTTGAGGAATTGCGCGTAGCCAAGGGCGCGCGAGGCCGTCTTGCCTCGCCGCAGCCCGGCGGCGTCCAGCCGCGCGACCTCATCGAGAAGTCCCGCGTCGACCATCCTATGGACGCGCTCGGCGAGCCGATCGCGCAGTACGTCGCGATCGACGTCGAGCCCTATCTGTACGGCCGGCTGAAAGTACTCGCGCTGCGGCATGAAGGAACTGAACGGACGTCCGGTCAGCTCGAAGACTTCCAGCGCCCGGATGACGCGGCGCGCGTCGCCGAGCCTGCCCGCCGAAATGGGGTCGACACGCTGCAATCGTTCCTGCAGCACGAGGAGGCCGGATGTTGCGTGCTCTAGCTCCAGCCGTTGCCTGACGTCAGGATCCGTGCCCGGGAATTCCAGGACATCCAGCGCCGCCCGAACGTAGAGTCCGGAGCCGCCCACCAGGATGGCCCGCTTGCCTCGGCGATGAATATCGCGGATAGCGGACCGGCATTCGGCCTGGAAATCGGAGACGCTGGCTTCTTGGGTGACGTCCATGGTGTCCAGGAGATGGTGGGGCACTCCCCTGCGTTCAGCGATGCTGATCTTGGCCGTGCCGATGTCCATGCCCCGGTAAAACTGCATGGCATCGGCGTTGATCACCTCGCCGTCAAGCTCTAGGGCGAGAGCGACGCCAAGATCGGACTTGCCGGACCCGGTTGGTCCGACGACGGCGATCACGGGCGGATTCGGATCAGTCGAGCCGGCCGGTACTGCTGTCATGCCGAGCTAGCCGCGTCGCGCGGGGAGCGACGGCATGCCGAGGGAGACGCCCTTCTGGCCTGTGGCACCGGCGGCACGCGGGGCCGGAGCGCCACAGGAGTCAGCCTGGGAGCGGTCCCAGGCGTCGCCGGCACGGGAGCGCCTCAAGCTGTAGTCCGCCGTCGTGGCCGGGTCCGAAACGAGGTGGAAGGCCGCTGCCTCCGTGATGGTCACGGTGACGAAGTCGCCAGGCCGTGGGGTCTCTGCGCCTTCGGGCACGGAGAAGTGGACCAGCCGCTGGTCCTGGGAGCGACCGGACAAGCGATGCGTTTCCTCGGCCTTGCGTCCTGACTGGGCCGTGACGAGGAGTTCAACCCGGCGTCCGAGCTGTTTCGCATTCTCCTCGGCCGCGATGCGGTCCTGAAGGCCCGTCAGGCGCTCGTAGCGCTCTTGGACAACGGCCTTCGGTAGCTGGTCAGGAAGGTCCGAAGCCGGGGTGCCTGGGCGCTTGGAGTACTGGAAGGTGAAGGCTGAGGCGAAGCGTGACTTCTCGACGACGTCGAGCGTGGCTTGGAAGTCCTCTTCCGTCTCGCCGGGGAAGCCCACGATGATGTCGGTGGTGATTGCTGCGTGGGGAATCTTGTCACGTACCTTGTCCAGGATGCCCAGGAACTTGGTAGACCGGTAGGAGCGGCGCATCTCCTTGAGCACTTTGTCCGAGCCGGATTGGAGAGGCATATGCAGCTGCGGCATGACATTGGGGGTCTCAGCCATCGCGTCGATGACGTCGTCGGTGAAGGCAGCCGGGTGCGGGCTCGTAAAGCGCACGCGCTCGAGGCCCTCGATGTCACCGCATGCGCGGAGCAACTTGGAAAAGGCCAGACGATCGCCGAATTCCACACCGTAGGAGTTCACATTCTGGCCCAGCAGGGTGACCTCGACGGCACCGTCGTCCACCAATGCCTGGATTTCAGCCAGGATCTCGCCTGGGCGGCGGTCCTTCTCCTTGCCGCGCAGAGACGGCACGATGCAAAACGTGCAGGTGTTGTTGCAGCCCACGGAGATGGAAACCCAACCCGAATACACAGAGTCGCGCCTGGTGGGAAGGGTAGACGGGAAGACGTCCAGCGATTCCAAGATCTCCAGCTGGGCCTCGTTGTTGTGGCGGGCACGGTCCAACAATGCCGGGAGCGCGCCCACGTTGTGTGTACCGAACACGGCATCCACCCAGGGAGCCTTGCGCACAATGGTTTCGCGGTCCTTCTGCGCCAGGCATCCGCCCACCGCGATCTGCATGCCCGGATGGGCCGCCTTGACCTGCTTGAGTTCCCCGAGGTTGCCGTAGAGCTTGTTGTCAGCGTTCTCGCGGACTGCGCAGGTATTGAAAACCACGACGTCGGCGACGCCTCCGTCGAAGGGCACGTATCCTGCATCCTCCAGGAGTCCTGCCATGCGCTCGGAGTCATGGACATTCATCTGGCAACCGAAGGTACGCACTTGGTAGGTGCGCTGCGCCCCAGGGGCGGGTGCGGGGTCGCCGACCTGGGCCGGAGAGGGCTGCTGAACGGGGGCTGGTGCTGGTGCTGCGGAAGGGGAACTCACCAATCTAGGGTAGCCCCTCGGACTAGTACCAGTTGAAGCCCATCTCGTGCTGCCACGCGTTGCAGGGGGAACCGTAACGGTCGCGGATATAGCCGAGGCCCCAATCGATCTGGGTCCGGTAGTTGCTGAGCCAGTCGCTGCCCGCGGAATAGTACTTGTCCGGCGGCAGTGCCTGCGCGATACCGTAGGCCCCACTGCTCGGATTGGTGGCGTCTGTCATCCAGCTCGATTCCTGCGTCCACAGCAGGGACAGGCACTGCATCTGATCCTGGCCCCAGCCATAGGCACCAAGTCGCGAAGAAGCATATTGCCGCGCCCCTGGCGGATCGTTGACGACGCTTCCCCCGCCGCCCGCAAATCCGCCACCGCCTCCGCTGCTCACGGGCTGCTGGGCCTGCTGGTTGGCCGCTGCTGCGGCTTCCGCGGCGCGCTGGGCCGCCTCTCGCTTGGCCTCTTGGGCAGCCTGGTAGGCGGCAAGCGCCACCTGGCCTTCTTGGTATTTTTGAGCAACAGCGGCAGAAGTGGAAGTCAATGACGCAAGCTGGGCGACCATGGTCTTTCGCTGGCCCTCCGTGGCGGCGACGCTATCTTCGGCGGCGCGTCTGGCAGACTCTGCGGCCTGCGCCTTCGCCGCGGCGTCACTGTCCAACTGGGCCAAGACATCGCGGGCAGCTTGCTCTTGGGCAGTTGCGGCCGCAGATGCCTGGGCCGCACTGAGCGCATCAGCGTGCAGTTTCGCCGTACGATCCAGCACCCGGTTCAGCAAGGCGTAACTCTGGAGATTATCAGGTTGAATGGCGGCATTCGCGAGGGTCCATGGGCCCGGATCGAAACCGCCGGACTCGTACGCCCTGACCACTAGTGCGGACGTGGCCTTCTTCAGGGAATCCGCCTTCGCCCTGGCCTGCTGGGACGCCTCGGCCAGTTTCTGGGTCACGCCTTGCTGATGCGCCAAAGCGTCGTGCGCTTTGGCGTACTCAGCTCCCGCTTTGATGGCAGCCGCACCCAGTTCACCTGACTTCTGCTGCAGTCCCACGAGCAATTGGTTGATGCGGGCCACTTCGGCACTCGCGGCCGCTTCATTTCCCTGGGCTTGTTGTACCTCCGCCCAACTGGGATAACCCGACGGCGGAGCGTCGTCGGCCGAGGCCGGGACTGCTTGGAGCAACGACGCGACAAGCAAAGGCACAACGACTGCCGAAAGCCGCCACGACAACGCTTTCATTGGATCTGACCTGCTTCCGAATCGGAACACTAGTCCAGAACCTTAGCCGAAGGCGATCAATGCTCATACCCGACGTCGCCGCTCGGTACGATACTCACAGGCAGCTCTCAGTTTGGGAAGCTCCCTGCCTAAGCGATGTGCTCCGTCTCCGGAGTGCTGTTTTCCCGAGCGTTCCGGGACTCCGGTTCCCCCGCCAAGGCTTCGTCCAGGACCTCGCCAAGGCTTCGTCCAGGACCTCGCCAACGATCCGGAATGCAGCCGATGGTTGGTAGCCCTTGCGGGCGAGCATCGACGCAAGCCGACGCGTCTGCTTGTCGCGTTCGGCCCTGTCCGAAAGGTCGACGCCGGCCCTCAACCGACGTGCAACCAGATCCCTGGCCGCGTTCCGCTCATCCTCATCGCTCAGTTGCGCCAAGGCACCCTCAGCCGTTTCGGCGTCGATCCCCTTGTCCGCCAATTCGCGGCGCAACGCACCCCTGGCAAGTTTCCTCGACTGGGCGCGGCTGCGGACCCACATCTCGGCAAACTCGGCATCATCAATGAGCCGGACTTCCTCGAAACGGTCCAACACGGCTTCGGCCACGGTTTCAGGCACGTTCCGCTCAGCCAGTTTGCGCGCCAGCTGAAGCCTGCTCTTCGGCGAGTTAGTCAGTTGGCGGAGGACAATGGCTCTGGCCACCGCCTCCGGATTGGCGTCGGCACCCACTGCCACAGCCGAATCCGCGGATGGACCCCACGACCGTCTCGAACCTGAGGACTGCGTCGGCCCAGAGGACAGTGTCGAACCTGAGGACAGTGAATGCCCTCGGCGCTTAGCCGTCAACGGCCTTCAGCTTCGGAGATTTCTCGGCTTCGGCAGGCTTGATTACTCCGACACCAAGCTTTTCCTTGATGAGCCGCTCGAGGTCCGC
Source organism: Arthrobacter sp. AZCC_0090 (assembly GCF_014207375.1). Taxonomy (GTDB): domain Bacteria; phylum Actinomycetota; class Actinomycetes; order Actinomycetales; family Micrococcaceae; genus Arthrobacter. The sequence goes on from NZ_JACHEE010000002.1 coordinate 56,504, forward strand.
GGCCAACTCCGGGTTGTCCCGCAGGAAGCGGCGGGAGTTCTCCATACCTTGCCCCAGCTGGTCGCCGTCATAGGTGAACCACGAACCGGACTTCTTGATGATGCCGTGCTCGACGCCCATGTCGATAATGCCACCCTCACGGGAAATGCCCTGGCCGTAGATGATGTCGAATTCGGCAATTTTGAAGGGCGGAGCCATCTTGTTCTTGACGATCTTGGCCTTGGTACGGTTGCCTACCGAATCCGCACCTTCCTTCAGCGTCTGGATGCGGCGGACGTCGATGCGGATGGAGGCATAGAACTTCAGCGCCTTACCACCGGTAGTGGTTTCCGGGGAACCGAAGAAGACGCCGATCTTTTCACGGAGCTGGTTGATGAAGATGGCGGTCGTCTTGGTCTGGCTCAGCCGGCCAGTGATCTTACGCAGGGCCTGGCTCATGAGACGGGCCTGGAGGCCGACGTGGGAATCGCCCATTTCGCCTTCGATTTCAGCACGGGGAACCAGCGCGGCGACGGAGTCGATCACGATGACGTCCAAGGAGCCGGAGCCGATCAGCATGTCCATGATCTCAAGCGCCTGCTCACCGGTGTCCGGCTGTGAAACCAGAAGGGCGTCGGTGTCGACGCCTAGTTTCGCCGCGTATTCGGGATCAAGGGCGTGCTCTGCGTCGATGAAGGCGGCAATGCCGCCCTGACGCTGGGCGTTGGCCACGGCGTGCAGCGCGACGGTAGTCTTACCCGAAGATTCCGGACCGTAAATTTCGACGACACGGCCACGAGGCAGTCCGCCAATGCCAAGAGCGACGTCCAAGGCTATGGAGCCGGTCGGAATGACCTCGATAGGCGCCCGGACTTCGTCACCCAGACGCATGACCGAGCCCTTGCCGAATTGCTTGTCAATCTGGGCAAGCGCCGCCTCGAGCGCCTTCTCACGATCCTGATTTGCCGCCATGGTTCACACCTCTGATGCTTTCTCGCTGTGGACTGGCCTGAACGGCCGCTTTCCTGTCTCATCCGACGCTAGTACGGGCCGCCGACAATATTGCGTGCGACTTCGTCTATGTGGAAAACCACAGGTTCGAATGATGCGGAAACCGGTCCGTCAGGGTAAATTTTCCTCTGAAAGGAGCATAGCCTCATCCGAACAGATATTCGAACAATTGGTAGGCGTGTCCCCAGAGCAACCGGATCCTAAAACGTCGCGGAACCCCTGTCGGCAGGCTTGACGTCCCTGCCGAGCCGTCGCTCCGGCGGAACGTCCTGGACGTCGCACAAGGCAAGCCAGACGTCGCGGGGGCTGTAGCCCGCAGCCAAAGCGTCGTTTGCCGTACGGCCGCCAACGCCGGCCAATACAAGGGAGCCGCTGAGGACCCGGGAGTAGCCAGCCCCGAATTCATCGTCCATCAGCCGCCAGAAGTCACTGATCCGCACCAATAGAGTCTCTCACGGGACCGGACTCTAGAATGGTTGTCATGAGCAACACTCCCGACGACGCACCAGAAATGGTAGAGGCAGGCGACAACGTCGACGCCGCCCTCCAGCAGGTGGAACACCAGCTGAGCATGTTCTGGCGACGCGCACGATCGCTGTCACACCAGCTATCCCGCCAGGTCCACCCCGACATGGAACCGGCCGCTTACGGGCTGCTCTCGATCATCCGGAAGGAAGGCCCCATTCGCCTGACGGAACTCGCCTCGTGCATCGGCGTCGGGAAGCCGTCCGTGAGCCGCCAGATCGCGTTCCTTGAGAGCATCGGCATGGTCTACAAGGAAGCCGATCCCCAGGACGGGCGTGCGCAGTCGATTCGACTTACTCCTAAGGGCGAGGAAAAGATGCACCAGGTCCAGGACGCACGCCGGCAGGTCTTCCGGGAACGCCTGGGTGAGTGGCCACTGGAGGAAATCCAGACGCTCGCGGACTACATCGAGCGACTCAACGCAGCCTACGGCGAAGGAATCGGCAAGGACTGACCACCGAGCAACGAAGACAAAAGAAGGAGGCCTCCAGTTGGAGGCCTCCTTCTTTGCTTCACGTATCCGGCTAGGTCACAGACACACGGGACATCACGTTCCGGCCTGCGCGACCCTTGCGCGGACGCGCAGCACGTCGCACGCTCCGGTAGCAGCCTACCGGGGCACACGGTTCGTCTAGCGGGCTCCAGAGAGCATGCCCTGGGTGAAGTCGTCATTCAGTTCGGCGCTGAGCTCACGGTCGAGATCGCGGCCATAGCGCTGGGCGAATTCCTGCGGGACGGTGTCCGGAACGGCAACGCCTTCGGCGACGGCGACCCGGTCACTGACCTCACGGAGCATGCCTGACAACGGAACGTCCAAGGCTGAGCAGATCGAGGAAAGCAGCTCTGAGGATGCTTCCTTCTGACCACGCTCAACTTCGCTCAGGTAGCCAAGGGAAACGCGGGCGCTGTGCGAGACTTCGCGGAGCGTACGGCCCTGACGCTGGCGGACATCGCGCAGAACATCACCGATTTCGTGACGCAGTACAACCATTTTGCGCTCCTTCTGTTCGCTCGGTGCCTTCTCGGCCAAGCCCACATCCTTCCAGCGGACAACGCCGTTTACGGATACGGGCTGCTTTACCATCTGTATCGCCTTGCTCCCTCGTGAGTCCGGTTCACCGCGCAGGTGCACCGGTTGTTTCTACATCCTAGGCGCCCCGGCCATTCCGAGGCGACACAATGTAACAACTATTGGGCCGCTGTTTTTGTTCCCGGCTACTTTACGTGTGGTAGGTCGGTAGCGACAAGGCACTCGAGCAAGCGTTCGAGTGCGGCCACCTGCGCCTGCGCCCGGATGGCTGGTCGGTCCCCGTGAAAGGAGTATGCATGCGCCGTAGATCCGCTCGACGTGGCGATTCCGATGAAAACGGTACCCACTGGCTTCCCGTCGTGCGCCAAAGGGCCCGCAACCCCCGTAGTGGACACCCCGACGTCGGCCCCGCACGCGCGCCTGGCGCCGTCGGCCATCGCCGCCGCCACGTCGGCGTCGACAGATCCGACCACCGAAAGCAGTTCCGCGGACACCCCCAGAACTCCGGCCTTGACCGAATTCTGATAGGCGACCACCCCTCCTTGGAGCATGCCTGACGCCCCTGGAGTATCAGCGAGGGTCGCAGCGACGAGGCCGGCCGTCAGGGATTCCGCGGTAGCCACGGTGATGCCCCGCTCGATGGCGAGCGCGACGGCGGTCGCGGCCACCTCGCCAGCGGTCCGGCTCATGCCGCCCGCCTGCCTGCGGCGCGGAGCTTGACGGCCCCGATGACGTATTCGACGCCGGTCCATACCGTGATGGCGAGGGCGACGATCATGACCCAGAAGGCGACGCTGACGAGCCATGGCGCAAAGGAGTTCAACGGCAGGATGTAAAGGAAGATGGCGACGGTCTGGATGACGGTCTTAAGCTTGCCGCCACGCGAAGCCGGCATGACGCCATAGCGGATCACAAAGAACCGCAGGGCAGTGATCCCCCATTCGCGCACGAGGATGAGGATGGTGATCCACCAAGGCAACTCGCCCAGCGCCGACAGAAGGACCAGCGCCGATCCAATGAGAAGCTTGTCCGCGATGGGGTCGGCGATCTTGCCGAAGTTGGTGACAAGGTTGCGGCTCCGGGCGATGTCGCCGTCGAGCTTGTCCGTATAGATGGCCACGGCGAAGGCGACCACGGCGGCCCAGCGCCAGATGCCGTGCTGGCTGTTGTCCGCGAGGAGAAACCATACGAAGAACGGGACCAGGACAATTCGAAGCATCGTCAGGATGTTAGGCAGGTTCCAGATGTCGGAGCTGTTGGAACCGGCTTTGCTGCCCTCGGATGTAGTCACCCCTCTAGGCTACCGTCCGGTCAATGACCAGGCGTCTTCGCCGCCGTCGTCCTCGTCATCGGAGTTTTCCGCCCCGTCGTAGTAATCCGTGGCCTGCTTGCGGTTTTCGAGATCGGCGGCGACCAGATCCTCCGCATAGCCTCCGACGGCGATGTTCGCGTTCGCGTTGTCGCTCAGGGCGGCCGTGTGCGCATCGGGGCTGGCGGGAGCCTCCTGGCCCTTCATGGCGGCCAGCACGGGAGCAAGGTCGTCCGGCTTGACCAGGACGTCGCGGGCCTTGGAACCTTCGGACGGGCCTACGACCCCTCGCGATTCCAGCAGGTCCATGAGGCGGCCCGCCTTGGCGAAGCCGACGCGGAGCTTGCGCTGCAGCATCGACGTGGAGCCGAACTGCGTGGTGACCACGAGTTCCGTGGCCTGCAGCAGGACCTCGAGATCGTCTCCGATGTCGTCGTCGATCTGCTTCTTCTGCGCCTCAGGCGCGACGTCGTCCCGATAGACCGCCTTGAGTTGGCCCTTGACGTGCTCCACTACCCGGTGGATTTCGGATTCGGTGACCCAGGCGCCCTGCACACGCATGGCTTTGGACGCGCCCATGGGAAGGAAGAGCGCGTCACCTTGGCCAATGAGCTTCTCGGCGCCGGGCTGGTCCAGGACCACGCGGGAGTCGGTGACAGAGGACGTGGCGAATGCCATACGGGAAGGAACGTTGGCCTTGATCAAGCCCGTCACAACGTCCACCGAAGGACGCTGAGTGGCCAGAACCAAGTGGATGCCGGCGGCGCGGGCAAGCTGGGTGATACGGACAATCGAGTCTTCGACGTCGCGCGGGGCCACCATCATCAGGTCGGCCAGCTCGTCCACGATCACGAGCAAGTAAGGGTAGGGCTTGATGACGCGCTTGGAGTCAACCGGCGGAACCACCTTCCCTGCCCGGACGGCTTTGTTGAAGTCATCGATGTGCTTGAAGCCGTAGTTGGCAAGGTCGTCGTAGCGGGCGTCCATTTCGCGGACCACCCATTGAAGCGCCTCGGCGGCCTTCTTGGGGTTGGTGATGATCGGCGTGATCAAGTGCGGAACGCCCTCGTAGGCGGTGAGTTCCACACGCTTCGGGTCCACCATGACCATGCGGACCTCGTCCGGTGTAGCGCGCATCAGGATGGACGTAATCATGGAGTTCACGAAGGACGATTTACCGGCACCCGTGGCGCCTGCTACGAGCAAGTGCGGCATCTTCGCGAGGTTCGCGACGACGTAACCGCCCTCGACGTCCTTGCCGACCCCCATCACCATGGGGTGGTCTGTCCGCCGGGCGTTTTGGCTGCGCAGGACATCGCCGAGGGACACAGTCTCGCGGTCCGTATTGGGGATTTCGATGCCGATGGCCGACTTGCCGGGGATAGGGCTGAGGATGCGGACATCGCTCGATGCCACAGCGTAGGAGATGTTCTTGGACAAGGCCGTGACGCGCTCCACCTTGGTGCCAGGAGCAAGTTCGATCTCATAGCGGGTCACGGTAGGGCCACGGCTGAAACCGGTAACGGTGGCGTCCACGTTGAACTGCTGCATGGTGTCCGTCAGGGCGGCCACGACGGCGTCGTTCGCTTCCGTGCGTTCCTTCGGGATGGAACCGGGAGTCAGGTTGTCCGACGAAGGCAGCGTGTAGGTGACGTCGCCCGCGAGCGAAAGTTGTTCGGTGCGTTGCGGAATCGGCGTCGGGGGCGGCGGCGGGCCGACGGGCGCCGAAGGCACAATGACAGGGGGAACGACGGCGGCTGGCGCGACCATGGGGATCGCTTCGGTGGCGTTTTCCGCACCTGCCTTCGGGCTTCCAAGTCCCTGTGCGGCCTTGATCTTCTCGACGGCGATTTCGGCCTGCGTCGGGCGGCGGACCCCGGGCGGCACGGAAGGCGCGCCCTGAGCGGGAGTGGCGTCGTCGTCGACGATTGCGTGCTCGAACGCCTCATCGCCGACATAGCCTTCAAGCCCGGCGTCGTCGTCGTGATCCTTGCCGAAGAAGCGTTTGCGGCGTTTCTTCTTCGGCTCAACGGCCGCCGCGTTTTCGTAGAGGTAGCTGCGGTCGTGCGAATCGCCGTGTTGCCGATCGGCATCCACCAGGTCGACGCCCATGAGGTGCTCGTAGGCGCCGCGGATACGTCGAGGAATAGCGCCAAAAGGGGTGGCTGTGACAATCAGGAGGGAGACGAACGCCAAGGCGCCGTAGACGATGACGGGTACTGCGGCGTGGATGGCGGCAAGGGGCGACGCCGCGAGGAAGCCGAGCATTCCCCCGGCTCGCCGGAGACCGTCGAAGCCATCGGCGACAGTCGGCTGGCCCCCGACGATGTGGGCCAAACCAGTGCCGGCGAATGTCATGATCAGGAAACCGATGCCCACCCGGTTGTTGCCACGGCTGTCCCACGGCTGCCGGAAGAGCCGGAATGCGCAGACGAAAAGCATGAGCGGCAGAAGCAGGGACACCCAGCCGAAGGTCCCGTTCACGATGCCATAGACGACGTCCGGGAACCAGCCTTTGAGGCCCCACCAGGCGAAGGTTGCGATGAAGACACCGAGCGCCAGGTTGAAAAGCGCCGCGCCGTCCCGGCGGTCCGCAGGATCTAGGTCACTGACGTCGTGGCCGATCCGGCGGATGCCTGCGCCCACCACGTGGCCGATTCCCAACCAGGCACCGGCAAGCGCACGCAGGATCCAGGGCTGTTGGGGTTCGACGACGGCCGCCTGCTTGCCGCGGGCCGCCGCTGTGCTGCTCCTGCCGGACTTAGCCGGGGTCCGGCCGCTGCCCGAGCCGCCGGATTTGCTATTGGAGCTGCCTCTAGGCGCGGAGGTAGTACGAGTCGCCATATCGGCCACGCTACCCCAGTCCGGGCGGAATCCCGCGGATTTCAGGGGCGCGGAGGAACCATGTTGCCCCTGTTGAACAATCAGCGGGCCCGATGTCACCGAGACCTGGGCCGAAAACACCGGCGGCCCGGTTCGTGAGAACCGGGCCGCTCGGAGACTGGCTCCGAGGCGTCCGTGCTGGCTATGCCTCCAGAAGCTACGCCTCCAAAACCAGGGGGATGATCATGGGCCGCCTGCGAAGCTTGCGGTTGACCCACGTGCCGATCACACGACGGACCACTTGCTGGAGCTGGTGGTTGGTGTGATCTGCGTGGTGGAGCACTGCGTCTTCGAGGGCCGCGTTGATCTTGGGAATGATCTCGTCGAACACGGAATCGTCCTCGGCTACGCCCCGGGCGTGGATCTCCGGTCCCGAGACGATCTTGCCGGTGGTGCGGTTGATCACGGTGATGACGGAGATGAAGCCCTCGTCGCCGAGGATCCTGCGGTCCTTGAGGTCGGCGTCGGTAATCTCGCCAACGCTGGAGCCGTCCACGTAGACGAAGCCCACTTCCACTTGGCCCACCACATTGGCCTTGTGGTCCCTGAGGTCGATCACCGTGCCGTTGTCGCTGAGGATCACGCGGTCCGCGGGGACGCCGGACTCCTCCGCAAGGTTGCCGTTGGCGATGAGGTGCCGGGTTTCGCCGTGCACGGGCATTGCGTTCAGCGGTTTGAGGATGTTGTAGCAGTAGAGCAGTTCGCCCGCGGCCGCGTGGCCGGAGACGTGCACCTTGGCGTTGCCCTTGTGGACGACGTCGGCGCCGAGTTTGAGCAGCCCGTTGATGATCCGGTAAACGGCATTCTCGTTACCCGGGATGAGGCTCGAGGCCAGAATAACGGTATCGCCCTGGCCGACCACAACACGGTGGTCGCCATTGGCCATGCGGGACAGCGCTGCCATGGGTTCGCCTTGGGAGCCCGTGGACATTAGGACGACGCGGTGGTCCGGCAGGTTGTCGATGTTCTTGATGTCCACGAGGATTCCCGGCGGGACGTCAAGGTAGCCAAGCTTCGCCGCGATGGCCATGTTGCGCACCATCGATCGGCCCACAAAGGCGACGTTGCGGCCGTGCTTGGCGGCGGCGTCGAGAACCTGCTGGACACGGTGCACGTGCGAGGAGAAGGACGCAACGATGATGCGCTTCTTCGCCTGGCCGAACAATCGGTCCAGGGTAGGACCGATTTCCTTCTCGGCCGTGGTGAAGCCGGGCACATCCGCGTTGGTGGAGTCGGCCATGAACAGGTCCACTCCTTCTTCGCCCAAACGGCCGAAGTGGCGCAGGTCCGTAATGCGGCCATCCAAGGGCAGCTGGTCCATCTTGAAGTCGCCCGTGTGCAGCACGTTGCCGCCGGCGGTTCGGATGAAGACAGCCAAGGCGTCCGGAATCGAGTGATTGACCGCAACAAATTCACATTCGAAGGGACCGAACTGCTCCACCTGTCCTTCGGTGACAGTGAGCGTGTAGGGCTTGATCCGGTGTTCCTGGAGCTTGGCCTCAACGAGGGCAAGCGTCAGCTGGGAACCGACCAGCGGCAGGTCCGGGCGCAGGCGCAGGAGGTACGGCACAGCGCCGATGTGGTCTTCGTGGCCGTGCGTCAGGACGATGGCAACGACGTCGTCGAGCCTGTCCTCGATGTACGAGAAATCGGGCAGGATCAAGTCAACACCCGGCTGTGTCTCTTCGGGGAAGAGCACACCGCAGTCGACCACCAGCAGCTTGCCGTTGATTTCAAAAACGGCCATGTTGCGGCCGATCTCCCCCAGCCCGCCAAGGGGCACAATCCGGAGTGTTCCCTGCGGAAGTTTGGGCGGGGTGACAAGTCCGGGAAGGGCGGTTTGGGTCATAATGCGCTACTTTCCGGCGGAATCCTTCTAGACAGTGAAGTCCATTCCAGCTTCCGCCAAGTCCTCGCGGATGGTTGCGATCTCGGCGGCGTCCGGCTCCACGAGGGGCAAACGGACAACCGAGTTGGGCAGGACTCCCTGCCATTTAAGAATTTGTTTGGCGGCGACAGCGCCTTGGACCCGGGTCATGGTTGCACGCACCACGGGCTCCAGTTCGAAGTTGATCTTACGGGCCGTGCCGAGGTCGTTCGCGTTGATCGCGTCGACGAGCTCACGGAAGCGCCGGGTGACGACGTGCGTAGTGACGCCTACAAGGCCCACTGCGCCCAGGGCCATCCACTGGAGGGTCAGGCCATCGTCCCCTGAATAGAAAAGGAGGTCGGTTTCAGCCATGACACGCGTTGCAGCCGCGAAATCGGCTTTGGCATCCTTGACCGCAACAATGTTGGGGTGGGCGGCAAGACCGATCATGGTCTCCGGCGCGATCTGAATGGAAGAACGCCCGGGAATGTCGTACAGCATGACCGGCAACTCGGTGGCCGACGCAATGGTCTCGAAATGGGCCCGGACGCCGGCCTGGCTCGGCTTGTTGTAGTACGGCGTGACGATCAAGAGACCGTCGACGCCGAGCTTCGCGGCTTCCTGGGAGAGGTGCACCGAGTGCGCGGTGTCATTGGTTCCGGTTCCCGCGATGATTGCGGCGCGACCGCCTACGGCTTCCTTCACGGCGCGGAACATGCCGAGGTTTTCCGCATCCGTGAGGGTGGACGTCTCTCCGGTTGTCCCGGTGACAACCAGGCCATCGCAGCCGTCGTCGACGAGTTTGACTGCCAATTCCGCTGCCTGCTTGTAATCGACTTCGCCGTCCTTGGTGAACGGGGTGACCATGGCGGTCAGAAGGGTACCGAGAGCAGGAACGTTCACACGAGAGTCAGACATATGAAAAACGTTACCCTGTCATCTACAGGATAGGAGAATGACGGCGTCGTGATTGTCGTCAAATTCAGCGAAATGGGAGCAAGGCCTCAGGCTGAAGCGTCGCGATGCCTATTGCCGAACCACTGACGTTGAGCTGGGTGAGGGCGCGGCCGTCCGGCCCCCAGGCGCCGCTGAGTCCGCACGAATCTCCGATGGACGTGGAACCGCCCATGTTGGCGAGGATGCCGAACATCCGATGATCCATGGACCTCGCGCCGAGATGGAGACCCAACCGGTGCTCTTCGCCTTGGACATAGACGGCCGAAACAGCATAGACGTCCGCTCCCGCCTCAGCCGCTGCGGATGCATGGGACGGAACTGCGGCGTCGAAACAAATGGCCAGGGCAATCCTCCACCCGTCGAGTTCGAGGAGGGCCGGACCACTTCCTGGCACGAACAGCTCCCGCTCGACTCCGTGCAGGTGGGTCTTGAACGCGGGCGCCGCGTCTCCGGCGGGCCGGATGACCAGGGAAGCCAGGCGCGGCGTTCCGTCGCCTTCCCGGAATGCAGCACCGACAACCACCGTAATGCCGGTCCGCGTGGCGATGTCACGGATGTCCTCAAGTCGTGGATCCCCCGGAGTCACCCAGGCGTCCTCATCGGCGAACAGTTTCAGGTCATAGCCCGTCAGGGACAATTCGGGAAAGACGACAAGTCGGACGCCGTGCGAATGGGCATCCTCGATAAGGCGGACGTGTTCCGGCACATTGGCGGGCACACCGCCGTCGTGGGCTTCGTACTGAATGGCGGCAACAGTCAGGGCAGCAGTCACCTAGCCATCCTAGACTGGCCCGCTTAGGCAGGACCGCTTTGGCGACCGCCACCCGTGGTCCTCGCCGGACTGCCTTGATTCCGGCCCGTGGGAGCGTCCGGCAGCCGCGACGCCTCCGGCGAGCAATACTGGGCAACGGCCGATTCGCGCAAGCGGTCCGCCCACGCACCCAGCCGTTGGGCTGCCCGCACGTAGTCGAACAATTCAACAGGGGTCAACGATTCGAGGTCAGTCTCCGCAAGCCTCCTGGCCAGCTCGGCTCCCGGCTGTTGTTCGCCCAGGACGGTTCCCTCGCGCCGCCACTGCACGTCTTCCGGCGACTCCCCCGCGACGAGTTGGCGGAAGAGGAAGTCGACGACGCCCGGACTCATCGCCTTCATGGGCCCATCCAGGCCGTGGGGGTACGAGTTCTGCCGCTTCGAAGGATCGTTCATGCAGCCATGGTATTCGAACATATATTCGAATACAAGACAATCCATTCAGGCGGACCGCGGCTACTTGGCCCCTTCCGCGGTGGGCTGGGCGCGGAACAGGCGTACGGCGTCGCGCATGGATTCCCTGGCACGCTTGCGGTCACCGGCGGCATCGTACGCGCAGCTGAGGCGGAACCAAGAGCGCCAGTCCTCGGGCGCTGCCTCGGCCTCCACGCGGTACTTCTCGAACTCTGCGTCCGCAGCCGCACGGACAATGCGTCCTCCAGGCGTACGCGGCAGGTTGTCCACCGGCAGCCCGCCCTCGGCTTCGAGCACCTTGGCCATCTTCTCGGTGCGGGCGCCAAACACCAGTTCCCGGATCAAAGCCCACGCCCCGATGATGGGAAGCACCAGATAGGCCGCGCCGATTCCCTTAGCTACCAGGTTCTGGTCGCTGAGCAGCAGGATCGAACGCTGGAAGGTGACCACCAAGTAGAGCACCAGCAGCAGCGTGACGGCACCCACCCAGATCTTGGTGCGGTTCTTCTTGAACGTGTTCCAAAGCGAGCCCATGCGCCTACAGCCCCAAGTCCAGGTATCCGTCCAGGCCGACTGTCAGCCCGGGGTGGGCTGCGACATTTCGAAGTCCCAGCAGCACACCGGGCATGAAGGACGCCCGGTCGAAGGAATCGTGGCGGATGGTCAGTTGCTCCCCCGGACCGCCGAGGAGCACTTCCTGGTGCGCCACCAGCCCGCGCAGGCGGACGCTGTGGACGCGGATACCGTCAACGTCGCAACCGCGCGCGCCGTCAAGGGCGGTGTCTGTGGCGTCCGGGCTGGCCGGGACTCCGGCTTCTTCGCGGGCCGCCGCAATGAGCTGGGCCGTGCGGACGGCAGTGCCCGAAGGCGCGTCCACCTTGTTGGGATGGTGAAGTTCGACGATTTCGACTGATTCGAAATACTTGGAGGCTTTGGCGGCGAACGCCGAGGCCAGGACTGAGCCGAGCGCGAAGTTGGGTGCGATCAGGACGCCCGAGCCAGGGTTCGCGGCCAGCAACTCGCGCAAGGCTGCAAGCCGAGCGGCGTCCCAGCCAGTGGTGCCGACCACGGCGTACATACCGTGTTCGACGGCGAAACGGACGTTCGCTTCGGTGCTGTCCGGAACCGTGAGGTCCACAACATACTTGGCGCCGGCGTCGAGCAGGGCATCGAGGGAGTCGCCGCGGCCGAGCGCCGCGACGAGCTTCATGTCGGCGGCTGCCTCCACCGCCCTGACGGCTTCTATACCCATGCGCCCGTGGGCGCCCAGCACGGCAACAGCAAGTTGTTCGGTCATGACCTTAACCCTACCGGTTGGTGGCTGCCCCAACGTGGGGTCGCCGGAACTGTGCTGGTTCGCCCGAACGCTCCGGCGAACCGGCACCGTTCCGGCGATTTCGACGGCAAGCGAGCTACTCCCCCGCGCCGACCCACTCCACCGTGCCGTCGCTGAAGAACTGTTCCTTCCAGATGGGCACTTGCGCCTTGATCCTGTCCACCAGTTCCGAGCACACCGCGAAGGCTTGTCCGCGGTGTGCAGCGGCCACGGCACAGACGAGTGCGGGATCGCCGATCTCCAGCATGCCGATCCGATGGGCCGCCCAAATACGGACAGGTTGGGCAGCCTCTCCCGAGTGCTCTGCTACGAGCTGCGCCACGACGTCGGACATGACCTGATGCGCCGTGGGGTGGGCACTGTAGCTGAGTCGGTCCACGGGCTTGCCGCCGTCGTGGTTGCGGACCACGCCACTGAAGCTCACCACCGCCCCTGCCGTGTCCGATTCGACCGCCGCGATGGCTTGGTCCACGGAAATCGGCTCGGCGCTGAGGACTGCGCTAATGACTTCGAAGTCGGTTTCAGTGGCCATGACTTCCCTCCAGTTGATCGCATAGGTGGGCGATGACAGGGTCCAGGACGGCGAGCCCGTCCATCACGCCTTTCGGCGAACCCGGAAGATTCACAATGAACGTCTTGCCTGCAGTGCCGGCGTGGCCCCGGCTCAGCATGGCCATGGGGGTTTTGGCAGCTCCGGCGCGGCGGATGCCTTCCATGAGGCCCGGTATTTCGCGATCCAACAAAGGCAGCGTGACCTCCGGCGTGCGGTCATCGGGGCTCAGCCCCGTCCCACCGCTGGTAATCACGACGGCGGGTTCCTGCGTCAGGAGCGCACGGATGGCGGCACCGACGGGCTCGCCATCCGGCACAACCATGACGGGGAAGGTCTCGTAGCCGTGTTCGGCCAGCCAGTCCAGGATCACGGGACCGGTTTCGTCTTGGTACATTCCGGCCGCGGCACGGGTGGACGCAATAACGACGCCGGCTCTCCTCGCACCGCGGTGGGGTTCGCAGCCGCTCATGCCTTCCCGCCTTCGACGCGTGCATTCGATACGGGGCCAAGGTCCCAGTCCCCGCTCTTCCCGCCGCTCTTGGCGAGCACCTGGATGCCGCTAATGACGGCGTGCTTGTCAACGGCCTTGATCATGTCGTAGACGCTGAGCGCGGCAACGGATGCCGCGGTCAACGCCTCCATCTCCACGCCGGTGACACCTTTGGTCTTGACCGTCGCCAACACCATTACCGTGTGCGGACCGAGTTCGAAGTCCACTGTGACCTTGGAAATCGGCAGCTGGTGGCATAGCGGGATCAGTTCGGGCGTCTTCTTTGCCGCCATGATGCCGGCAACGCGCGCCACTGCCAGGGCGTCCCCTTTGGGAAGCTCACCGGCGCCGAGCAGGGCGAGTACTTCGGAGGTGGTGTGGACGGTGGCGGTAGCGGTAGCCTCGCGCGTGGTCACGGCCTTCCCGGAGACATCGACCATCTGGGCCGTTCCATCCTGGCGCAAATGCGTCAGGGCGCCAACGCCATCCTGGCGTAGGTCGGTGGGGCCGCCGACGATGCCGGCGGAGTCTGAAGTGTCATTCACAACATCCATACTTCCACTTCCGCGCCGGCGTCGAGTTCCGTGACGTCCGCAGGAACCTGGACCAGCGCGTTCGAGTTGGCGAGCGCATGGATGAGGTGGGAACCGGCGCCGCCCTCGAGGCGGACCTTTCCACCCGGAAGCAGGGTTCCGCGGCGGACCTGGTGCTTACCCGCTGGCGATGTCAATGACTCCGTGAGGCGCGCTTGCAGGCTTGGCCGCAACGCCGGGTTTCCCACGACGACGGCGAGCGCCGGGCGAAGGAACATTTCGAAGGACACAAGGCAGCTCACCGGGTTGCCGGGGAATCCCAGGAAGGGCACGCCGTCGAACATTCCGATCCCTTGGGGTCCGCCGGGTTGCATGGCCACGGACACGAACTCGACCGTTTGGCCATCCATGGCCTGCCTCACCACTTCATAGGCGCCCTTGCTGACTCCCCCGGTGGTCACGATGAGATCGATCGCCCCGAGGTGACGATGCAGTAGGCCTTGGAGGGCAGCAGGATCGTCTCCGCTGATTCCCGTCCGCGTGACCCGGAGGCCTGATTGCACCATGGCGGCTTCCAGCAGGGTTCCGTTGGAATCGTAAATCTTGCCTTCCGGGAGGGGCGTGCCGGGTTCCACGACTTCATCGCCCGTAGTCACCAGCAGCACGTGTACCGGCTTGCGGACCTCGACGGCGGTCATCCCCAAGGCGGCGAGCAAACCCAATTGCCCAGGGCCAAGGACAGTTCCGGCCCGCAAGGCAACGGTCCCCTCGGCGATGTCGCTTCCGGCGTCGCGGACGAACGTTCCCGGCTCGGTTGCCGGAAGACGGACGGTTGCTGCTACCCCGGTCGCGGGGAAGACATCGGGCACTGCCCGTTCGATAGGCACGACGGCGTCCGCACCCTCCGGCATCATGGCGCCGGTCATGATGGGGGCCGTGGTGCCGGGCACGAGTCGCGCCGGTGCCGCGCCGGCCGGGACGGGATCCACCACTGTCAGCTCCGCACCGGCGTCGTTCCCTGCTTCCGCCGCGAGGTCCGCTGAGCGGACGGCAAAACCGTCCATTTGGGAGTTGGCGAACGGCGGCAGGCTGAGCGGAGCCAGGACGTCGACGGCGAGCACGCGTCCGAGCGCGCCCATCAAGGGCAGCCCTTCGGTGCTTCCTTGGCGCGCAAGGCCGGACAGCAGCTCCTTGACGGCTTCGCGGTGGGCTGCGACGGATCTGGCCACGGTGTTCCTCCCGATTGTTTCGCTCAGACCTACACAGCCTAGTGTCAGTTGGCGGTGACCCGGATGGTGTGGAATCCCGTGGCGCCGTCCGGAGCCACGGGAGTACGGGGCTCAGGCTGGGGCGTGCCGGTAGCATCGGTGGCACGGACCTGGACCTCATGGTCTCCAACACTCAATTGAAGGCCCAGTTGCCACTGGTACCACGTGTCCGTGGAGATTCCTGGAGCGAGCTTGGCTTCCTGCCAGTTGCCCCGATCGACTCGTAGCTCCACCTTGGAGACGCCGCGGTGTTGAGCCCAGGCGACCCCGCCGAACTGGACCGTTCCTGCTTTGACCGAGCGGCCGTCCCGGGGCACATCGATGCGGGACTGCGTCTTGATGGGTCCATGGTCGCTCCAGCCGCGCGGCGTCCAATAGCCTTGGTCGTCAGCGAAGCGGGTGACTTTCAGCTCCGTCAGCCATTTGGTGGCAGAAACATATCCATAGAGGCCCGGGACGATCATCCGGACGGGGAAGCCATGTTCCAGCGGCAAGGGTTCGCCGTTCATACCGACGGCGAGGATGGCGTCGCGATTGTCGGTAAGCGCTTCGAGGGGGGTTCCTGCAGTCCAGCCGTCGGTACTGCGGGACAGCACCATGTCCGCGCCCGGCTTGGGCCCGGCCATGGCCAGGAGTTCGCGGACCGGCCAGCCCAGCCAAAGGGCGTTACCGATCAGGTCTCCACCGACCTCGTTGGATACACAGGCGATGGTCACGTGGCGCTCGATCATCGGTTTGCTCAGCAGTGTGGCGAAATCCAACTGGACTTCGCGTTCCACCAAGCCTGTCACCTTGAGGACCCACTCAGGCGGATTCACTGCTGGTGGGATCAGTGCGGTGTCAATCCGGTAGAAGTCAGCGTTCGGGGTGACGAGCGGCTGCAGTCCCGCCAAGGTGAGCGCGGCGCCGTCGGGGACCTTCTGGGCCGGAGTCACCGGTGCTGGCAGGGCCACCGCCTGGCGGAAATCGGAAACGACCGTTCCTGCCCTTCGCACCACCGTCGTCACGATTCCTGCGACCACGGCTGCGATCGCCGTTCCGCCGAGCAATTGCACGAAGCTTCGGCGGGCCAGGGGCATATCGACCGCTTCGCGCACTGGTCGCCAGGTTTCGAGCCGCTGGATCAGGAGCCGGAGGAAAAGCATGGTGACCACGGTGGCCACGACGGGGGCGATTGCAGCTGTGGGTGCCGCTTGGGCGCGCGTCAAAACGGCAGCCAAACCAGCCGCTCCGGCGAGCAAGGCGAGCACCAGCCCCGCTCCCTTTCGCCGGTATTCCAGGAGCCCGGCGAGCGCAGCAAGAACCAGCGTCACGAGGGCGATGCTGGTGATCAGTGCGATTTTATCCGCGGTGCCGAAAAGGCTGACGGCCAGTTCCTTGGCCCAACCCGGTACGGCATCGATCACCACACCGCCAAGCGCGGTGACAGGTGAGACGGACGGGCTCAGGAAACCAGCCAACAACTCTCCGGCGGCCACCCCGAGTCCGATGGCCGCCACGCCGCAAACTGCGGACCAACGGGCCGCCGTCCTGGTACTGGGTTTCTCTGCCTTCGGAGTGGTCCTGCTCATGTCGTGCCTGCCTGTTTGGTGCTCTTTGCCGGAATGATGTCCGCCGGAGCTGTCTGTATCGGAAATGCGCTCGTGGCGGATGCCGTTGCCTGTGCGCCCGAGGGGAGGCGGAGGGTGAAACGGCAACCCTCTCCCGTGTTCACCACCGTGACGCTGCCGCCATGGGCGTTGACGATGCCCGCCACCATGCTCAGCCCCACACCGGCTCCGCTGTAGTGCGGTTGCCCTTCTTCGAACCGCATTCCTGCGCTCCTGGAGCGGTCCTTTTGCCAGCCGGTCTCGAAGACGTGGGCCAGGTCTTCGTCGTCGATGCCCCCGCAACTGTCCACGACATCGACGACGGCGTCGCTGCCTTCGCGTCCGACGCTTACCCGGACGCCGCCGTCGGGCCTGCTGTAGATGATCGCGTTGAGGACCACGTTGCGGACGGCCCTGCCCAGGCTGGGACCGTCTGCGACGGCCATGCACTCGCGGTCGCCACCGCCGTCGAGCCGGATACCACGCCGCGCGGCAAGGGGGGCAAGATCGGCAATGGCGTCGCTCACCAGGTCGTAGAGGTCCAAAGCTTCCGCGCTCAGGCGTAACGTTCCCGCCTGGATTTTGGACAGTTCCAAGAGGTCGTTGACCATCACCGCCATCTGGTCCGTCTGGCCGATAATCTTGCGATAGTACGCGGGGACGTCGGACGCCATGCCGTCTTCAAGGGCCTCGGCCATGGCCCGCATGCTAGCCAAGGGAGTCCGGAGGTCGTGCGAGATCCAGGAGACCAGTTCGCGGCGAGCGGTTTCGACCGCGGCTTCCCGCCGCCGGGATTCTTCCAGTTTGAGGCTGCTCGTTTCCAGTTCCTGGGCGAGCTGTGCCAGTTCGGAGTTCATGGCCGGTGCGGTTCGCCGCGAAGCCGTTTGAGGCAGAACCGAACCGTCGAGGGCTTCGCCACTGCCGAGGCGCCGCGTCGCGGCCACGAGCCGGATGGCGTTGCGGGATACCCCGGCGCCGAGGACCAGCGAAATGGCAATGGCAACGGCTGAGGCCACCGCGAGGATGTACCACATGACTTCAAGGTCCAGGGCGGAAATGAACATAGCGTTGAAGGCGCTCACCATCCCCGCGACGAGGACGCCAACTGTGGCCACCACAACGAGGCAAATCTGCACCAGGATCGACGCACCGCGCAGGAACCTCAGCAACGCAAGGGTCAAGGCGCCGATGAGAACCGCCCACAGGAGCATCCAACCCAGGATGGTGAACATTTCAGTTGCCTGCATGTCCACTTTCCTTCGCGTCAAAGCGGTATCCGACTCCCCAGACAGTCTTGAGCAGCACCGGAGTTGTGGGGTTGTCTTCGATCTTTTCGCGCAAGCGGCGGACATGCACCGTCACCGTGGACAAATCACCGAAGTCCCAGCCCCACACTGCCTTAATGAGTTCCTCACGGCTGAAAACCTGGTTGGGCCGGCGGAGCAGGAAGGCCAGCAAATCGAATTCGCGCACCGTCAACGTCAGCGGCTTGCCGTCGTGCAGGACTGTGCGCGAGGCCGGATCCAATGCGAAGCCGGCGAGTTCCACGGGCGGCTCGGGGCTGAATTCCCGGATGCTTCGGCGCAACACGGATTTCACCCGGAGAACCAGTTCACGCGGTGAAAAAGGCTTCGTGACGTAGTCGTCCGCTCCGGTTTCCAGCCCCAGGATGCGGTCGTCTTCCGTGCCGAGGGCGGTGACCATGATGATGGGAACGCTCATGGCCAGGCGCAACCTGCGGCACACCTCCACCCCGTCGAGTCCGGGCAGCATCCGGTCCAGGATGACGAGATCGGGCCGCCTGGCGGCCGCGACGCTCAAGGCTGTGAAGCCGTCGCCCGCGAGATCGACCTGGAAGCCTGCCTGGACCAGATAGTCCCGGACGACGTCGGCGATGGTCTGTTCGTCTTCGACCAGGAGGATGCGGCGATTGCCAGGTTCGGCAGCGTGCGGCGCGGGCTGCATGTTCACACCTTCAGCATAGATTCGCAGGGGCCCCGTGGTGCGTGTTCCGGCCGTCCGCGGGCCAACTGTACGTATTCCGTAAGAACTCCTTCGTATGGCAAGCGGCCGGACGTGACCAGTGGGCGATATCACGCTTGGGCCCTGTCTGGCGTAGCCTGAATCCATGAGTGTTCAGCTAGGCATGCCGTTGCCCGCCGCGGGCGACGGGACGGGAAGCAGCGTGTCTGCGCCCCCGCCGCGCCCTGCGGGAACTCCCGTAGGCCTGTTCGACCGTTATGGACGGCAGGCCACCGATATGCGTTTGTCCCTGACTGACAAATGCAACCTCCGGTGCACGTACTGCATGCCGGCCGAAGGGCTCGAATGGTTGTCCAAACAGGCCGTCATGACAGCCGCCGAGATTGTCCGCCTAGTCCGAATCGGCGTCGATCAACTCGGGGTCCGCGAACTGCGCCTCACCGGCGGCGAGCCCTTGGTGCGTGCCGACCTCGTGGACATCATCTCGGCCCTCCGCAAGGCGCACCCTGATCTGCCCATCTCCATGACCACCAACGGCGTCGGCTTGGATAAGAAGGCGGCCTCGCTCAAGGAAGCCGGGCTCACACGCATCAATGTCTCCCTCGATTCCCTGCACGAAGAGACGTTCGCCAAGCTGACCCGGCGGCCCTTCCTCGACAAGGTGCTGGCCGGCGTCGATGCCGCCTCGGCTGCGGGTTTGGGACCGGTCAAGCTGAATGCCGTCCTCATGCGGGGAATCAACGACACCGAATCTCCCGATCTCCTGGCCTGGGCTTTGGACCGCAGCTATGAACTGCGCTTCATCGAGCAAATGCCGCTGGACGCCGATCATGGTTGGACACGGCGGAACATGATCACGGCAGCGGAGATCCGCGAACTGCTTTCCCGCGACTTCGTGCTGAGCCCGGACCCGCGCGAGCGCGACGGCGCACCGGCGGAACGATTCGAAGTACGACGCCGGGACCCGGCATCTGCGGAAGCCAACGGACCCGTTCTGGGCACCGTCGGTATTATCGCCTCGGTCACCGAGCCGTTCTGTTCCGATTGCCGGCGCACAAGGATCACCGCCGAGGGCAAGATCATGAGTTGCCTGTTCTCCCGCGAGGAATTCGATCTGTTGGGACTACTTCGTTCCGGAGCGGACGACGAGGAACTCGCCCAACGCTGGCAGGACGCCATGTGGATCAAGCCCAAGGCGCACGGCATGGACCACACGGGCCTGGGCGCGCCAGACTTCGTCCAGCCGGAGCGGAGCATGAGCGCAATTGGAGGCTGAAACTGTGCTTGTACGTTACTTCGCTGCCGCACGCGCCGCGGCAGGCGTCGAAGAGGAGAACCACAGCCTTCCGGAAGGAACCAGCTTGGAAGGGCTCATCGCCGCCCTGCTCGCTGTCGAACGTCCGGAACCTCCAGCGGGCACGCCCACCTTGGCCCGGATCATTTCGCGCAGCAGCTTCCTGCGCAACGAGGTAGCCGTCCGCGACCGTTCAGCCGCTCTTGGTGCGGACGACGTCGTCGACGTCCTTCCGCCGTTTGCCGGCGGCTGAGCCGGCCACGGCCAAAGGGTGGTTCCCCGGGTTGAAGGAGCCTACGCTGTGCCTATCCGCGCAACAGCAAAGGAACAGCCATGTTCACCCTCCAGATCGAACACGCTGTGAACGATTTCGCCGCATGGAAGCGGTCATTCGACTCGGATCCTGCCGATCGTGCTGGCTCCGGCGTTGTTTCTTACCGGGTCTGCCGGCCTGTGAACGATTCGCAGCGAGTCTTGATCGAGCTTGATTTCGCCGAGCGGGACCACGCTGAATCAATGCTGAACACCTTGCGGACGAGGGTATGGAGTGGACCTGGACGGCCGGCCTCGCTCGACGGCATGCCGGACGCCCGGATCGTGGAATCCGTGGAGGCCAGGACGCTCTGACTGTTGCGCCCTTTGGGGGCGGACCTTAGACTCGCCGGCAGACGGAGATCATGAACGGGCTAAATGTCGTGGCATCCCCGAGCCTCAGTTCCGCCATGTGCGTCAGCACTCCGCCATCTACCTTGAAAGTGTGTCTCGCGGTCCCACGGGGGCTACGCCGTTCTAGCCTCAGCGTGCCGTCCTGCCAGTGACCCCGGGCCGGAGCTTCCGGTGGCCGGCCCATGCTGTCCACGTAATACCACAAGGTGTCCCCGTGGTCCGGGTCAACGGTAAAGACCCCGTGCCCCTCGAAGTGCGTACCGTCAGGCTCGATGTGGCGGTAGCTCTGCACCAACGCGTAACCTCCCGCCGCACGTGAGAAGGTCACCTCGGCGTCGGCCGTCCGGGCCGGTCCCCACGGCGACGCGGCGAGCTCAGTGCTCCCCCGCCAATGCCCCAGGAACGCCTCCAGCGCAGTGTTTGCATGACTCTTCAATGGCTCGTTCATGGCGACTCCTGCGCAAGACGATGGATACGTCACCATCATGTTCCCGATCGAGCAGGCACGTCCACCCTCCCCCACCGAGCATGCCCCCTGCTCCAAGCAAGGGATGGACATATCAGGGTTATGTCCACTCCTTGGCCCGGGAGCTGGGCATGTCCATTGGGAGCGTCCAGCGCGCACCACCGAGCATGCCCCCTTCTCCAAGCAAGGAATGGACATATCAGGGTTATGTCCACCCCTTGGCCCGGGAGCTGGGCATGTCCATTGGGAGGGGTGGTGCTTAGAGGCCGAACGTCTCCGTCTCGTCGAAGGGGCCGACGACGGTCACGGTGCGTGGGGCTGCGGCGAGTACGACGGCGAGCTCCTGCACTTGCTCGGCGGTGACGGCCTTGATGCGGCGAAGCGTCTCGTCGATGTCCTGGAATTCGCCGGAGACGAGTTCGGCGCGGCCAAGGCGGGACATCCGGGACCCGGTGTCTTCAAGGGCCAGGACGATTCCTCCGCACAATTGACCCACGGCCTTGCGCAGTTCCTCGTCCGTGATTCCGTCAGAAGCGAGCTTGTCCAGTTCGGCGCCCAAAAGTTCCAGAACCTGCTTGACCTTCGACGGCGTACAGCCGGCGTACATGCCGAAGTAGCCTGCGTCCGCGTACGCGGAGGCAAAGGAATAGGTGGAGTACACGAGTCCGCGTTTTTCACGGATCTCCTGGAAGAGCCGCGAGGACATCCCGCCACCTAGGACCGCGTTCAGGACGCTCATGACAAAGCGGCGGTCATCGGTGGCAACGATCGAAGGGCAGCCCATGATGATGTTGGCCTGCTCCACCGGGCGCTTGACCACGTGGAGTCCAGCCGTTCCGGTAATATCGGCGCGCGCGGTGGAACGGCGGTCAACCGGGGCCGCGCCGTCTTTCAATTCCCAACCGGCTGTCCGCAAGGCGTCGAGCACCAGGCGGCAAACCACGTCGTGATCCAAACCACCGGCGGCGGTGATGACGATTTCATCAGGCCGGTAGTAGCGCCGGTAGTGCTCCCACACCGAATCGCGGGACACAGCCTTGATGGCAGCCGGGGTGCCGCCGATCGGGCGTCCCAGCGGGTGAATGCCGAGTACGGCAGCAACGAATTTTTCGTGAGCCACATCGGTGGGATCATCGCTGTCCATGGCGATTTCCTCGAGGATCACATCGCGTTCCTGTTCGAGTTCCGCCGGATCCAGCACGGCGCCGGTAATCATGTCGGCGATGACATCGATGGCCATGGGAAGGTCGGTATCCAGGACCCGCGCAAAGTAGCATGTGCTTTCCTTGGCCGTGGCCGCGTTCGATTCACCACCCACCTCGTCGAAAGCGGAGGCGATCTCAAGGGCTGTACGCCGCCTGGTCCCCTTGAACAAGAGATGCTCCAGGAAGTGAGTGGAGCCGTGTTGGCCCTCTGCCTCGTCCCGCGAACCGACCCCCACCCAGAATCCGATGGTTGCCGAGCGTTGCCCAGGCATGGCCTCGGTGAGCACGCGAACACCCCCTGGAAGCACCGAACGCCGGACAACAGAGCCACCTTCGGCACCATGGATCAGTTCGCCACCGGGCACGGTCTGCGCCAGAGGGAGGGGTACGACAGTCATCAAGACCTTTCAGTTCTACGGGAAATCACGGGTGCCAAATCTGGCTGCAATCGTACCAGCGGGTACATCGCCCTTGGGGCGGGAATTCGTCGTTAAAGCGGGCAGGACCGGTGGACATGTCCACCGGTCCTGCCGCGTGCCGTGCCGGTTCAGGCTACTCTGCGGAGACTTCAGCCTCTTCGGCCGGAGCTTCCTCAGAGGCGGCGCCTTCTTCCTCGGCCACAACCGGGGAGAGGGAGAGCTTGCCGCGGTCGTCGATCTTGGTGATCTCAACCTGGATCTTCTGGCCTACGGAGACGACGTCGTCGACGTTGTCCACGCGCTTGCCGCTGGCCAGCTTGCGCAGCTCGGAGATGTGCAGCAGACCGTCCTTGCCCGGGGTCAAGGAAACGAACGCGCCAAAGGTGGTGGTCTTGACGACCGTGCCCAGGTAACGCTCACCGATTTCCGGGATCTGCGGGTTGGCGATGGCGTTGATCGCGGCGCGGGCTGCTTCGGCAGACGGACCGTTGGTGGCGCCGATGTAGACCGTGCCGTCGTCCTCGATGGAGATGTCGGCGCCGGTGTCTTCCTGGATCTGGTTGATCATCTTGCCCTTGGGGCCGATGACCTCGCCGATCTTGTCAACGGGGATGTTGACGGCGATCACGCGCGGGGCAAACTCGGAAAGCTCGTCCGGCGTGTCGATGGCGGCGTTGATGACATCAAGGATGTGCAGGCGTGCTTCGCGCGCCTGCTTCAGGGCTGCCGCCAGGACCGATGCCGGGATGCCGTCGAGCTTGGTGTCCAGTTGGATGGCCGTGACGAACTCGGAGGTACCGGCAACCTTGAAGTCCATGTCACCGAAAGCGTCTTCGGCGCCGAGGATGTCGGTCAGGGCTGCGTAGCGGGTCTGGCCGTCAACCTGGTCGGAAACCAGGCCCATGGCGATACCGGCAACAGCGGCCTTCAGCGGCACACCAGCGTTGAGCAGGGACAGCGTGGAGGCGCAGACGGAACCCATCGACGTCGAACCGTTGGATCCGAGGGCCTCGGAAACCTGGCGGATGGCGTACGGGAATTCCTCGCGGGACGGCAGAACCGGAACCAGGGCGCGCTCCGCGAGTGCACCGTGGCCGATTTCGCGGCGCTTCGGGGAGCCCACGCGGCCGGTCTCGCCGGTGGAGTACGGCGGGAAGTTGTAGTTGTGCATGTAGCGCTTGCGCGTGACGGGAGACAGCGAGTCAATCTGCTGCTCCATCTTGAGCATGTTCAGCGTGGTGACACCCATGATCTGGGTTTCGCCGCGCTCGAAGATGGCGGAACCGTGAACGCGCGGCAGGACCTCTACCTCGGCGGTCAGTTGGCGGATGTCCGTCAAGCCACGGCCATCGATGCGGATCTGGTCCTTGAGGATGCGCTGGCGCACAACCTGCTTGGTCAGGGAGCGGAAGGCTGCGGAAAGCTCCTTCTCGCGGCCCTCGAACTGGCCCGCGAGCGAGCCAAGGACTTCGTCCTTGAGTTCGTCGGAGGCGTTGTCGCGGTCCTGCTTGTCGGCGATCTGGAAGACCGCGGCAAGCTTCTCGGCGGCTTCAGCTTCAACAGCCGCGTAGACATCGTCCTGGTAGTCCAGGAAGACCGGGAACTCAACCGTGGGCTTCGCGGCGCGGGCGGCCAGGTCTGCCTGGGCCTCGCACAGCGCCTTGATGAACGGCTTGGCGGCTTCGAGACCCTCGGAAACAACTTCTTCCGTGGGAGCGGTGGCGCCCTGTTCCTTGATGAGGTTCCAGGAGTTGTCCGTGGCTTCGGCTTCAACCATCATGATGGCGACGTCGTCGCCGGCGATCCGGCCGGCAACAACCATGTTGAAGACGGCGTTCTCGAGCTGGGAGTGCTTCGGGAAAGCAACCCATTCGGTGCCCTGTTCGTCGGCGATGAGGGCAACGCGGACGCCACCGATCGGGCCGGAAAACGGGAGCCCGGAGAGCTGGGTGGACATGGACGAGGCGTTGATGGCCACGACGTCGTAGAGCTCGTCCGGGTTGATCGCCAAGACAGTGACGACGATCTGGACCTCGTTGCGCAAGCCCTTGACGAAAGCGGGGCGCAGGGGGCGGTCCATGAGGCGGCAAGCCAGGATGGCTTCGGTGGACGGGCGGCCTTCACGGCGGAAGAACGAACCCGGGATGCGGCCGGCGGCATACATGCGCTCTTCGACGTCCACGGTCAGCGGGAAGAAGTCGAAGCCTTCACGCGGGGACTTGCCTGCGGTGGTTGCGGACAGCAGGGCGGTGTCTTCGTCGATGTAGACCATCGCTGCGCCAGCTGCCTGCTTGGCAAGGCGGCCGGTTTCGAAGCGGATAACACGCTTGCCGAAGCGGCCGTTGTCGATGATGGCTTCTGAGAACTGGATTTCGGGACCCTCCATTGAGAGTCACCTCCGTTTCTTGTTTAGCGGAAGTCCTCCCGCATCGACCCAGGCCAGCGTCTTTTCCTGGCCTGTACGACACCCGGTCATCGATCGAGACCCACGGGCTGCGCCTTCATCACAGAAGGCTGCTCCCGGGGATCACTACCGAGGACCGCGAATGCGCGATGCGGTTGAACTCCTGATAAGTGTTGGATTTAGTTATGGAGAAAAGGCGGCCCGGTCCACGGAGGATCGGGCCGCCCGAAGTCAAACTAGCGGCGCAGGCCGAGGCGCTCGATGAGCGCACGGTAGCGGGCAATGTCAGTCTTCTTGAGGTAGCCCAGCATGCGCTTGCGACGACCAACCATGGCCAGCAGACCGCGCTGGGTGTGGAAGTCGTGCTTGTGCTCCTTCATGTGCTCAGTCAGATCTTTGATCCGCTGAGTCAGGACAGCAATCTGGACCTCCGGCGAACCGGTGTCGCCCTTGGACGTTGCGTATGCCTCGATGATGGACTGCTTAACAGCGGCTTCAAGTGCCACGTGAACTCCTAGAGTTGTGCCGTGCGTCCCGATTCAGCGCCTCGCTGCCGGGTTGTGATGTGCCGATGACCGCACACAAAACAGGTCCAGCCGCCACGGACTGCAGCCGGATCCATCCCCCAGTTTACCGGCAGCCCGGCAAACTTGTCGAAAGCTGCCGTGTGACCCTCCTCAAAGACTCCTCAAAGACGCGTTTGCGGTTACTGCCCGATCTCGGTCCGGACGGCGAACAGCTCCGGGAAGAACGTCAGGTCAAGTGCCTTCTTCAGGAAGGAGGCACCGCTCGAGCCTCCGGTTCCGGCCTTCATGCCGATGGTCCGCTGCACCGTGCGCAGGTGCCTGAACCGCCATAGTTGGAAGTTGTCCTCAAGGTCCACCAGTTCCTCGCAGGCCTCGTAGGCCGCCCAGTTGTCTGCCGCATGTTCATAGATGTGTTTGAAGAGGGGCAAAAGCTCAGGGGCGAACTCGTGGGCCTGGGTGACATCCCTATCCAGGACGGACGCCGGAACGTCGTAGCCGTGGCGGTGAAGGTAGGCCAGGAACTCGTCGTAAATGCTCGGCGCGTGCAGGATTTCCTCCAGCATGGCCTTGGATTCTGGATCCGATTCGAACACCGGCAACATCTTGGCGTTCTTGTTGCCCAGAATGAATTCGACCGCACGGTACTGGCTCGATTGGAAGCCGGAGGCATTGCCCAGGAAACCGCGGAACTGGGAGTACTCGGTAGGGGTGAGGGTGGCGAGCACCGACCATTGTTCAGTGAGGGTCTTCTGGATGTGCTTGACCCTTGCGATGCCCTTGAGCGCTGAGCCAAGATCATCCTGGCGCAGCCACGTAGCCGCACTGCGGAGCTCGTGGAGGACCAGCTTCAGCCACAGCTCGGTGGTCTGGTGCTGGATGATGAACAAGAGTTCGTCATGGTGCTCTGGCTGGCTGACAGGTTGCTGGGCGCTGAGCAGCAAGGGAAGCTGCAGGTAGGAGCCGTAGCTCATGCGTGAGCTGAAATCCTTGACGATGCCTTCGTCGAGTGGTCGGGTGTTCTTCTCAACGCTCACGATACGGCCCTACTTATTCAGCAAAAGATCGTGGGCCTGGATGACGTCGAGACGCATCTGATCAACAAGTGCCTCTGGTCCGCGGTAGGCCACCATCCCCCGCAGCCGCGCCGTGAATTCCACCACGACGGTCTGGCCATAGAGGTCGAAGTCCTCCACGGCCTCTTCCGGGCGGTCGATGACGTGGGCTTCCACCTGGCGGCTCACGCCGTCGAAGGTGGGGTTGGAACCCACGGAAATCGCTGCGGGCCAGCGGGTTCCGGCCTGGTCCACCAGCCAACCGGCGTAGATTCCATCCGCGGGCACGTAGCCGGTGGCACCGTGGTCAAGGTTGGCCGTGGGAAAGCCGAGCGCGCGTCCGCGCGCAGCGCCGTGAACCACTTCGCCCCGCATCCGGTGCGGGCGGCCGAGGACGGCAGCAGCGGTCTCGACGTCGCCCTCTGCGAGTGCCTCGCGCACCCAGGTGGAGGAGCAGCGGCGGTCCGTGCCGCCGTCGTCGTGAACTGGAAAGCCCTCCGCGCCGAACTCGTTGACGACGTTAACGCCGAATCCGAGCTCCTTTCCGAGGGCCTGCATGGTGCCGACGTCACCGGAGTTGCCTGCCCCGAACCGGAGATCATGGCCCACCACGACGTGCGCTGCGTGAAGCCCGTCCAGCAGAACGGTGCCAACGAATTCCTCGGGCGTCATGCCCGCCAGTGCGAGGTTGTATTTCATGACGAGGACAGCGTCCACGCCCGCGTCGGCCAGGGCATCGAGCTTGTCCTGCAGCCCCATGATGAGCTCCGGCGCGGAGTCGGGCCGGTGGACCAGGGCCGGGTGCGGATCGAAAGTCACGACGACGGACCCCGCACCGTGCTGCTCTGCAGTGCGCAGAAGCTGCGTCAGCACCTGCTGGTGTCCGCGATGGACGCCGTCAAAGTTCCCGATGGTAACGACGCTTGGACCGAAATCCTCGGGGACTTCGGTGGGATCGTTCCAGATGTGGACCATCAACCTCGCCTTTTTTGCTGCTGGTATTCACTGTGCCGGCGGCCTGGTCCGGCGCCGGAATTCTCTAAGGTTACCTGCTGTCCAGGGCTCGGCTGCCCGGGAACAGGGGCTCGCCGTTACTACTGCGGCAGCCGTGCCGGGCGTCTGCGGTAAAGCCAGAGCAAGCCTAGGACCGGGAGGATCAACGGCACAAAGCCGTATCCGCGTCCGAACAAGGACCACACGGTGTCGTGCGGGAAAGCAATCGGATCGAAGAGGCTCATGGCACCGACCACGAGCACGCCGAGCATTTCCACGAGGACGGCCGCCAAGGACACCTTGAACCAGGTGCGGCCCGGCTTGGCGAGGGAAACCGTGGCTACGACGTACACCACGGCCGCGAAGGCCGAGAGGATGTGGGCCAAGGGGGCATCCGAGAACTTGGTCAGGATCTGGTAACCGGCACGGGCCGTGGCCGAGATCGCGAAAACCGCGTAGACAGCGATCAGCAGCCTCCCGGGACCGGTGTTGCGGGTGTCCCGGATCTTCTTGTGAGGGGTCTCAACAGTCACTTCGTGTGCTTCTTCCAATGTCAGTACCAGATCTGGTTCATGCGGGCCGCCATGACCAATGCGGTGACGCCCACGGCGCCCATGACGAAATTGCTCCAACGGGTCCGTTCCAGGATGGACCAATACACGGCCACGACCGGAAGCATGAGCGCGGTGATGAAGTAACCCCAGAACTCCCAGGGTTCCCCCGCGATCTTTTCACCCATCGCCACCCGGATGATCGATCCCACGAGATAGACAAGCAGGACGAGTTCGACGGCGGCGACGGACAGAATCGTGACGTCGTTCGGTGCCTTTTTCATCAGGCCCGCCACGACGCAGATGATCGTGGACAGCAGGCCGACTACCAACACCGCGTAGAAGTATCCGTCCATGGTTACTGGGCCTGCTTTTCGTTGTTCTGCTTTTCATTGTCCGGTGCGAACACCAGCACAGGCTTGGCGAAACTCCCAGCGTCGGCCAGCAATGCCACCAGTTCTCCCGACGGGGAGAACGCGGCAGCGGGGTTCTCAGCGGTGGCAGCCTCCGCCGTGCCCGCAGTTGGCCCGGCGGCGATCCTCCGGCCAAAGGAAATTTCGGTGGTTTCGTCGTCGCTCAGCTCGCGGTTGGGCATGAGCGCGCGGGCAGCGGCAGACATTTCGAGCACTTCCAGGTCCGCGGCAAGCTGTTCGAGCGTGCGCGCCTGCTCCAGGGAGTACGGTCCCACTTGGGTGCGGCGGAGCGCGGTGAGGTGGCCGCCGACGCCGAGGGCCTCGCCAAGGTCACGCGCCAGCGCGCGGATGTATGTGCCGGAGGAGCACTCAACGGTGACATCGACGTCCACTACCCTGCCGTCGTCGATCCTGCGGATGGCATGGATCTCGAAACGGTGGATGGTCACGGGCCGGGCGGCGAGCTTGACCTCCTCGCCTGAACGGACACGAGCGTAGGAGCGTTCGCCGTTGACCTTGATGGCGCTGACGCTGCTGGGAACCTGGAGGATTTCGCCGCTGAGCCGGGCCACGCCGGAACGGATGGCTTCCTCTGTGACCCCTGCGGCACTGCGGCTTTCGGTGATGTCGCCTTCGGCATCGTCCGTGATGGTGGATTCGCCAAGCCGGATAGTGGCGGAGTACGTCTTGGAGGTGCCAACGATGTACGTCAATAGCCGGGTGGCCTTGTTGATCCCCAGCACGAGAACGCCGGTGGCCATGGGGTCCAAGGTGCCCGCGTGGCCCACTTTCCGGGTACCGGCCAGTCGCCGCATCCGTCCAACCACATCGTGGCTGGTCCATCCTTGCGGTTTGTCAACGATTACCAGTCCAGAAAGCACGCCTCCCAGTATATCCGCGCCAGGGTATGCATCCTGCGGCGCAGTTTCCCGGTGCGGTAACGCTCCGAGGCTAAGATGGCTCCCATGCCAGAGCTCGCCACACACATCCGCGAAGTGCCCGTGAACCAGATCCGCGAGATCACCGAGGCCGCGTGGGGAACCCCTGGGGCGATTATTCTCAGCATCGGCGAGCCCGGCTTTGCGCTGCCTCGGCACATCTTGGATGCCGGCATTGCGTGCTTGGACAGGGACGAGACCAACTACACCCCCAATGCTGGAATCCCTGCCCTGCGGGAAGCCTTTGCCGAACGCTTCCGCGCCCACAACAAAGTGGACGTCGGCGCAGAACGCGTGTACGTCGTGGACGGCGCCCAGCAGGGACTGCATTTCGCCATGAGCCTGCTCCTCTCCCCCGGCGACGAGATTTTGATTCCGAATCCTGGCTATCCCACCTTTGCCATGACCAGCCACTTGCTGCACGCCGTCCCGGTGCGGTATCCGCTCAACCCGGAGCATGAGTTCCAACCCCGCATCGAGGACATTGAGGCGCTGATCACGGACCGCACCAAAGTTTTGGTCCTGAATTCGCCGTCGAATCCCTTGGGGGCGGTGATCGGCGAGGAAGTCACCCGCCAACTCGTGGAACTAGCGGTCAAGCAGGATCTGTGGATTATTTCAGATGAATGCTACGAGGCCTTCACTTTCGATGTTCCGCACACAAGCCCTGCCCGCTTCGACAGCCCCGTTCCCGGCGAAGCGCGGGTCTTCACCTCCCTGACCTTGTCCAAAACCTACGGACTGACGGGACTGCGGATCGGTGCGCTCATCTGTCCGCCAGGCCTGGAGCGTACGATGAACAACGTGATGGAGGCGATCGTTTCCTGCGTGGCTTCGCCTTCGCAGTTCGCCGCTGTCGCGGCTTTGACAGGACCGCAGGACTACGTGGATGCCGCGCGGGAGCACTACCGCTCCAACCGGGACGCCGCTTCGGCAATGCTCGCGGAGAAGGGCATCCCCTACTTGGGCGCCCAAGGAGCGTTCTATTTATGGGCGGATGTCTCGCATGTGAGCGGAGGGGACGTGCGTGCCTGGGTGCGCCGGTTCCTCGCCGATTCCGGGGTGGCCGTGGCGCCGGGTACCGCGTTCGGTTCCATCGGCGAGGGCTGGATCAGGATCGCGCTGTGCGGCGATCACCAGCAGCTGCTCGACGGCGTCGGGCGGCTCCCAGCGCGGCCTTGAGACCCGGCAGCCTCCTGTTGGTGAAGTTGGGCTCAGTATTTGGTCCGGTTCTTGTGGCCGCGCCACGCATCGAAAGGAGCCTCCGACGCCGGAACTTCCGTGTGTTGAACAGGCAGCAGCTCCGGGCGAATGCCGTTGAAATACTCGTAGAACACTGCGTCGTCAAAGCCTGCCGCGGCGGCCCCATGCCGGTCGGCCGCAAAGTAGACCCGGCTTACCCTGCCCCATAAGGCGGCCGAGAGGCACAAAGGGCACGGTTCGCAGCTTGAGTAAAGCACGGAGCCGCTGAGATCGAAGCTCCCCAGTTCCGACGCCGCCCTCCGGATCGCAACCACTTCGGCATGTGCTGTGGGGTCGTTGTCACGGGTGACCCGGTTGACGCCGTCATGGAGCCGTCCGTCCGGGGTGACCACGACGGCGCCGAAAGGACCGCCGCCGTCGGCCACGTTTTGGACCGCGAGCCGCAGGGCGTGTTCAAGGTAGTTCTCGGGACTCTGAACTGCATCGTGCGCCGCCATGCTCCGATCTTAGCCACCGCCCGCCGCTTTGACGCGACTTTTCACGGTTAAACAAACAGGACCGGATCACCAGTCGCCAAGACTGCTGGATCCGGTCCTGCCCGAGGAAATCGGCCGGGTAAGCCGGTGGACTACTTGCCGCCGTCTTCGTCGATCTCTTCATCGGCGCGAAGGTCGATGTCTTCTTCGTCAAAATCGTCTTCGTCGATGTCCGCATCTTGCGGGGCGTCGCTCTTGTACGGATCTGGATCCCCCGCATGCTTGGCGCCGGCGGCCAGCGCGGCCACCTCGGCGTCGCGCTCTTTGGCGGTGCGCAGCAGCTCCTCAAGGTTCGAAGCGTTGACCGGAATAAGGTCGGCGACGAATTCCAAGGTAGGAGTCAGGCGTACGGTAATGTTGCGGCCTACTTCCTGGCGCAAAACACCCTTGGCCTTCTCCAAAGCCCGGGCAGCATCGGCCTGGGCAACCTCGTCACCGAAGACGGTGTAATACACGGTGGCGTGCTGAAGATCGTTGGTGACGCGGGCATCGGTAATAGTGATGCCCTCAACCCGAGGATCCTTGATCCGCCGGCCCAGTGCCTCAGCAACAACAACCTTAATCCGCTGCGCCAACTTGGCAGCGCGTGCCGGATCAGCCATTTCTACTCCTAAAATTTGCGTACGACGGCGCGGTGGCAACTTGCGTACTTAAGTTCTGTGTGCGCGACGCGCCTAGTGCGAGTCTACGACCGGCCGCCGCGTTCCTCGGAGGCCGTTGGAGCCGATATGGGGCCCGGGAGTGGCATCGGGCCTGCCGGAGCTGGGTGGCTGACGTCGCAAGACGTCAGCCACCCAGCGAAGGGGCGGGGCCCCCATATCGGCGGAAAGGGCCGGGGCCGCCGGAAGAATCCAACGGCCCCGCCCTCTATTTTTCGTGCTTAGGCGCGCGGCTTTTCGCGCATCTCGAAGGTCTCGATGATGTCACCTTCGTTGATGTCGTTGTACGAGCCAAGACCGATACCACACTCGAAGTCCGTGCGGACCTCAGTGGCATCGTCTTTGAAGCGCTTGAGCGTCTCAACGGTGAGGTTGTCGCCGATGACCTTGCCATCGCGGCTGACGCGTGCCTTCGTGTTACGGCGGATGATGCCCGAGCGGACGATGGAACCGGCGATGTTTCCGAACTTGGAGGAACGGAAGACTTCGCGGACCTCGGCGGTACCGAGCTGGACTTCTTCGTACTCCGGCTTGAGCATGCCCTTGAGGGCCAGCTCGATGTCATCGATTGCCGAGTAGATGACGGAGTAGAAGCGCATGTCCACGCCTTCACGATCGGCAAGGTCAGCCACGCGCTCGGCGGGCTTGACGTTGAAGCCGATGATGATGGCGTTGTCCACCGTGGCGAGGTTGACGTCGTTCTGCGTGATGGCACCCACACCGCGGTGGATGACGCGCAGCTGAACGTCGTCGTCGCCGACGTCGATCTTGAGCAAGGCGTCTTCGAGGGCTTCGACGGCACCGGAAACGTCACCCTTGAGGATGAGGTTGAGGGTGTCAATCTTGCCTTCGGCAACAGCCTTGTCGAAGTCCTCGAGGCTGATGCGCTTGCGGCGCTTGGCCAGTGCCGCGTTGCGGTCGGCTGCTTCACGCTTTTCGGCGATCTGGCGGGCCGTACGCTCGTCGGAGGTCACCAGGAAGGTGTCACCTGCACGCGGTACGTTGGACAGACCCAGGACCTGGACCGGACGGGACGGGAGCGCGATGTCGAGGGCGTTGCCATCTTCGTCGAACATGGCACGGACGCGGCCGTGGGCCGTACCGGCCACGATCGTGTCACCGACCGCCAAGGTACCGGACTGGACCAGGACAGTGGCCACGGAACCGCGGCCCTTGTCCAGGTTCGCTTCGATGGCGATGCCTCGAGCGTCCTTATCCGGGTTGGCGCGCAGGTCCAGGGCGGCGTCTGCGGTCAACAGGACGGCGTCGATCAGTTCGTCGATGTTGATGTTCTGGCGGGCAGACACCTCAACGAACATGGTGTCGCCACCGTATTCTTCGGGAACCAGACCGTACTCGGTGAGCTGGCCCTTGACCTTGTCCGGGTTCGCACCTTCCTTGTCGATCTTGTTGACCGCGACGACGATCGGCACGTTGGCCGCCTGGGCATGGTTGAGTGCTTCCACCGTCTGCGGCATGACGCCGTCGTCGGCTGCGACAACCAGGATGGCGATGTCGGTGACCTTGGCACCACGTGCACGCATGGCGGTGAACGCCTCGTGACCGGGGGTGTCGATGAAGGTGATGTCGCGCGGGGTGCCTTCGTGCATGTGGCTGATCTGGTAGGCACCGATGTGCTGCGTGATGCCGCCGTGTTCGCCGGCAACCACGTTGGTCTTCCGGATGGCATCGAGCAGCCGGGTCTTACCGTGGTCAACGTGACCCATAACGGTGACAACCGGGGGACGCGGTTCGAGGACGTCGTCGCCTTCGGCTTCCAGCTCGGCATCGAGATCGATGTCGAAGGAGTCGAGGAGCTCGCGCTCCTCGTCTTCCGGAGAGACAACCTGGACCTTGTAGCCGAGTTCAGCGCCGAGCAGGCCGAAGGTGTCTTCGTCCAGCGACTGTGTAGCCGTTGCCATTTCACCAAGGTGGAAGAGCACGGTCACCAGTGCTGCGGGGTTCGCCTCGATCTTGTCGGCGAAGTCCGTGATGGACGAGCCACGACGGAGCCGGACCACGGTGTTGCCGTCGCCGCGGGGTACGGATACGCCACCCAGCGACGGAGCACTCATCTGCTCCAGTTCCTGACGCTTCGCACGCTTCGACTTGCGCTGCTTGCCGCGTCCTGCGCCACCCTTGCCGAAGGCACCTTGGGTGCCGCCGCGTCCGCGGCCGCCCTTGCCGAAGCCACCGCCGGCGGGAGCTCCGCCACCGGTGCCTGCGCCAGGAGCGCCACCCGGACGGCCGGGGCCGCCACCACCGGGGCGGCCTGCGCCACCCGGACGGCCTGCGCCACCGGGAGCGGGACGCTCGGTGCGGTTGGGCATCATGCCCGGAGTAGGACGGTTTCCTGCGGGGCCACCGGCGGGACGCGGAGCGCCCGGACGGGGAGCACCGGGACGCGGGGCGCCCGGACGCGGGCCGCCGGAACCGGCTGCGGGACGGGGACCGCCTGCGCCGGCCGCGGGACGCGGACCACCGGGACGTTCGCCTTCAGAGCGGCCGCCACCGGAACGGGGCATGCCCTGCGAGGTTGCAAACGGGTTGTTGCCCGGACGGGGAGGACGCTCGCCGTCGCCACGTCCGCGGGGCATGCCCTGCGAGGTCGCGAACGGGTTGTTGCCCGGACGGGGGCCGCCGGGACGCGGAGCCTGGCCGCCCGGACGTGCCGGGGCAGGGGCTTCGGCCCTAGGTGCCGGACGGGCACCCGGCTTGGCGGAAAACGGACTTGCGGTAGCTGCCGGAGCCGCTGGCGCTGCCGGGGCGGGGGTTTCAGCCTTGGGGGCAGGAACCGGAGCCTTGGGCGCTGCGGGGCCCGGAGCCGGGCGGGATGGTGCGGGTGCAGCAGGGGCCGCAACGGGGGCTGCTGCCGGGGCAGCGGCCTTTGCAGCGCCGGCACCCGGGTAGGCGTCGCGAAGCTTCTTCACGACGGGGGCCTCAATTGTTGAAGAGGCGGAGCGAACGAATTCGCCCAATTCCTGCAGTTTTGTCACTGCATCTTTGGAAGTAATACCGAGCTCTTTGGCGAGCTCATGTACGCGGACCTTGGCCACATTTCTCCTGTCTCGGTCCGCACCGAGCCAGGCACGAACCGTCTACTTCTTACTGCGGGCCCCTGCCACGAATGCGGCGGAAGGGCCCTGTGCAGAGCGCAACAAAGTTGTCATCGTTGCGCACTCATCGCTGGGAACTCATCGGGTTTCCATCAGTTTTCTGACCCGCTTTCAGGTTTGGACGGTTTTCCTGCTTTCACGGGGGTGTCCGCAGGGGGCATGACTGCCGCCAGGTAGCGTTCGACGGCGGTGGCTTCGCTTGCGCCCGCGAGGGCCCTTGCGAAAGCACGCCGTTTGGTTGCCAGCGTCAGGCATGTGTTGCTGGGGTGCAGCCACGCACCCCGGCCAGCCATCCGGCGTCGTTCATCCACCAGGACGACGGGTGACCCGCCGCCTTCGGCGACGAGCCGGATCAGCTCACTCCGGCTGCCTTGTTTCCGGCATCCGATGCAGGTACGCACAGGCTGGCGCCTGGTGTGAAGCAGTTCAGCCACTGGGTGTACAACCTGCCTCAGCGTCTTTTCCTGCCTTTGCGGTTCTTTCCTTGGCGCACGCCCATGCCTTGTTGAGATTGTTGCCTCCACAAATCACGAGCACGCCAAAGCGCACGGACACCGGACGTAGGCCGGGTTCCATCCAGTCTAAGCCCCCGGAGGCCCGGCCACCGAATCCACATGATGCAGGGATTCGGGGCCGGACACCCTTGGGCGGGTTTAGTTGCCCTTGGCCGGAGCGGCGTCGGAGACGATGTCGATGCGCCAGCCGGTCAGCTTGGCGGCAAGGCGGGCGTTCTGGCCTTCTTTGCCAATGGCGAGGGACAGTTGATAGTCAGGAACCACCACCCGCGCGGACCGTGTGGCCTCATCGGTGATAGTGACCGAATTCACGCGCGACGGCGAAAGCGAGTTGGCGATGAACGTCGCCGGATCTTCGCTGAAGTCGACGATGTCGATCTTTTCGTCGTTGAGTTCGGTCATGACGGCGCGCACGCGCGAACCCATTTCACCAATGCAAGCGCCCTTGGCGTTGATGCCGGGGGTGTTCGCTTTGACAGCCATCTTGGTCCGGTGCCCGGCCTCGCGTGCCAGCGCCACGATCTCGACCGAGCGGTCAGCGATTTCCGGAACTTCCAGTTCGAAAAGCTTGCGGACGAGGCCCGGGTGTGAACGTGACAGCGTGATGGAAGGTCCCTTGGCGCCGCGGTGGACATCCACCACAAAAGCACGCAGGCGGTTGCCGTGGGTGTACTTCTCCCCCGGCACCTGTTCGGGCGGCGGCAGCAAGGCTTCCACGGAACCGAGGTTCACCTGGATCATGTGCGGGTTGTTGCCTTGCTGGATCAGGCCGGCGACGAGCTCGCCCTCACGGCCCTTGAATTCGCCCAGGACATTGTCGTCCTCAACATCGCGCAACCGCTGCAGGATGATTTGCCGCGCAGTGCTCGCTGCGATGCGCCCGAACCCCGCGGGGGTGTCCTCGAACTCGCCGACGGCTTCGCCGTCGTCGTCGATTTCCGTAGCCCAAATGGTCACGTGGCCACTCTTGCGGTCCAGCTCTGCGCGGGCCTTCTCGAAAGCGCCCGGCGTCTTGTGATAGGCCACCAAGAGCGCCTGCTCGATGGTGGGGATCAGGAGGTCCAGCGGGATTTCACGCTCACGCTCCAGGAGTCTCAGCGCACTCATGTCAATATCCATTAGGCCTCCTCGGAAGGTCCGTTGTACTCGTCTTCCAGCCCGGCCTCGTGGAGGTGGCTGAACTCTATCTCGACTTTTCCTTGGCGGATCCTGTCGAAAGGAATCTTCACGGGGTCACCCTGTTTGGGTTTCATCCCCTTCTTGACCTCTTGCTCTGGAACCAGAGTGACGCCGTCGTCGTCAACGGACTGGATCCGGCCCATCACGTTGTCACCCTGGATCACATTGACCTTGGCCATGCGCCCGCGGGCGCGGTGCCAGTGGCGCGGTTCCGTGAGAGGCCGTCCGACGCCAGGCGACGAGACCTCGAGGTCGTAGGGGCGGGCGTCCGTTTTGGGATCGTTGTCCAGAATGTCAGAAAGTGCCCTGGAGACGTCCGCGATGACGTCCAGGCTGACGCCACCGGTCTCTTCCTGGGGTAGGTCGATGACCACGTGGACTACCCGGTGCGAACCGGCAACCTGGATGGCAACATCCTCAAGGTAGAGCCGGCTTGCCAGGACGGCAGGCTCCAGAAGGGCCCTCAGCCTGCTCTCCTCCGGGTTGCGGACCTCGTGTTGTGGTGGATTCGTCGGATCCGTTCCAGCCTGGTCTGTTGAAGTCGTGGCTTCCGAATGACTCACTGGCCAGCCGCCTCCCGATAGATGATGTTGTGACTACTAGCTTAACGACATTTGCGGCGCCTTGGTGCACGGGGCGGGTTCCATCGGGCCGAACCACATCGAAGAGCCTCACCAGAGGTGTGATTTTCATGCTCCCACGCTTCGGCCAAGCCGCAGGGCGACATCACGGTCGGAAATCTCAACGTCCGCATGAAGAATATCCGACTCGGCCACCGCCCGTTCCAGCGACCACGGCCTCACCCCAAGGTAGTGGCGAGCAAGCCCAGTGCCTTGGCGCAGGGCCAAGACCGAGTCGCCGTAGATGTGGGAGAGCCGGGTGAGTTCCTCCTTTATTCCGTGCCCAGGGACTACGCCGAGGCCTGGTCCATGAGAAGCAGGGAGCAGCCTGCCGCCAGAATCAACGAAGGAGCGTGTTGCGCCCGTCAGCGCTTCCCACCCCTTGAGAGCCTGCTGCTTTTGGGCTGCCGTGGGCTCCTGGAACCATGTATGTTTTGCCATCTGGCGCCTCCCTGCCAGATACCCGCCAGCCCTGCGCATCTCGATGATGTATCTCACATGCGGTAGCACCGGCAGCAATTCCTCCAAGAAAGGGGTAGCGATTGCTTCTCTGGGGAATGCCGCCCGTCTGATCGCCAGTAGTCCGCTCGTGACCACCATGCCGGAACGTGCGATTCCCCGGCAGTGCCTATCAACGGCTGCAGTGCCGGCCCCTGCCCATTGCTCAAGTATTCCCAACGCCCCACCAACGGGAAGTCTGCCGTTCAGATGATGGGCGCCGATCAGCATATCCGTCATGTGCCGAGCGGTTTCAATCGCGGTGATTCTTGACGTGCGGAGCGAGACCTTCAAATCGGCTGAGTGCGCAACTGTTACGGCTTGACTGAGAAAGTCGACGCTGTCAGTGCGCAGGTTGAGCCATGAGGACTCCTCGGCCTGCAAGCTTCGGACACTTCGTTGAAGGTCGGCGACAGAGGAGATCTGTCGTTCAGCCTCTGTCCGTGGTCTTCGTCTGCCCGCGGTGCGGCGGCCGCGAGTATTGGCGCACGGGCGCTGGGCTGTGGATGTGCAGGGCGTGCTCCCGCCGGACGTCGGTAACGGCCGGGACGATCTTCGACCGCACCCGCACCCCGCTGCGGACGTGGTTCGCTGCCGTGTGGTTCGTGACCGCACAGAAGAACGGCGTGTCCGCGCTTGGCCTGCAGCGGGTCTTGGGGATGAAGTCGTATGAGACGGCGTGGGCGTGGATGCACAGGCTCCGCCGAGCGATGGTGCGGCCTGACCGGGAGATGCTCTCCGGGCTGGTCGAGGTCGACGAGAGCTTCATCGGCGGGGTCCACCGAGGCCTGCCCGGCGTCGGCCCGGACAATATCTCGGTCCTGGTCGCCGCCGAGCACCTGGACCACAACCGGATCGGGCGCATCCGCCTCGAGCCCGGACCTACCGACCGCAGGCTCGCGCTGGTGAAGTTCGGCCAGCGCGTCGTTTCGCCCGGCTCGACGATCCGGACCGACGGGGCGAGGCAGCTGCGGCGCTTCGCCGACCTCGGCTACCAGCACGAGTACTTCACCAGCTCGGCTCAGACATCCCCGCGCACGTGAACATGCCGGCAGTCCACATGGCCGCCTCCCAGCTCAAACGCTGGATCGACGGCACCCTCCATCAGGGCATCTCACGTGAACAGCTGGGCTACTACCTCGACGAGTTCACCTTCCGCTTCAACCGCCGCACTGCCAGAAGCCGCGGGCTGCTGTTCTACCGGCTCCTCCAGCAGGCCACCAAGACCGACCCCGCAACGCTGAAAGACCTCGTCATCCCCCAGGACAGCGATCCCCGCCCGCTCCACGAGTGAAAGGACTCTGGCGGCGCTGAGGAAGTCGGCTCTTCCAACGCTCCTGGCCACGTCCTCCGGGGAGTGGTTCAAGAGGGGGAGGCCGCAGAATCGGTGAAAAATCGTACACACTAAGGCCTTCGGGGTGGTTTGCGTAGGGGTCGGTAGCGCCCGGGGCCGCGGGTGTTGGGACGCCAGGCGTAGTCGCCGGTGAGGTTGATGCGTTCCCAGCCCAGGGGCGAGAGGTGCTGTTCGAGGCCGGGATCGGCGTGGGCCGTGGTGGCTCATTCAAGGTAGACGGTGTTCCACAGGAAGATGGCGGCGGTGACGAGGTTGAGGCCGGAAGCCCGGTGGCGTTGGTGCTCGAAGGTGCGGTCGCGTATCTCGCCCTTGCGGTTGAGTAACACGGCATGGGCGAGGGCGTTGCGGGCTTCTCCCTTGTTCAGCCCGGCGGTGACGCGGTGTCGTGTCGGTGGTCGCGGTGGAATACGTCCGAGTCCGCGTCTTCGCTCGTGTCGCTATGCCATGAGGACCGACCGACGCTTCCATCACACGCGGCGATTGCTCTGGTGGCCGACCCGCTCTCGAGCCAACACGCGCAGCGACGACAACCACCAGAAGATGGCCTCGGCCGACCTTGTCGCCACGGCGCGCATGGTCCATAATCAAATCGATCGGTCAAACGTCTGTATAGTCGCAAACGTTCGAAGGAGGAGCAATGCGCGGATTCCACTGTGTAGATCCCTCGCACGAGAGGATCGAGTTCACCGGCTCGGATGACGAAGAGCTGTTCCAAAGCATCAAGGCGCACACCGCCGAGGCCCATCCTCAGCTCACTGACAGCCAGGTCAGGGAGATGATGGCAGGCGAGGCGTGGTGGAAGGAAATGGCAACATCTGGGACCAACGCTGGATCGTCGCCGTCCGCCTACGACAAGTAACGCGACCGGCCTCTAAGACTCCCAGAGCCGCCCGCGTCCCTCGCGACGACGCCAAACCACCCCGAACGCCTTAGCGTACGATTTTTTGCCGATTGTGCGGCTCCCCCAAAGAGCCATCCAACGGACTCCAGCAGCGCGCCCGTACGCCTCGGACGAGTGAATGAGCCGAACAATTCCACGCATGTACGGGCTACTTCAGCTAAGCAGATACCTAATACAAATGGACTAGCTGCTCGGGAACCCACGTAGTTTCTCCGTCCTGCAATCCCTCACCTGCGACCCACGCCAGTTCGGTGTCAGCGTCCCAAGGATCGCAAAGGAATCCAGGCTCGACCAGGCGTCGATCCCCGTCCACCCGGCGTAAAAACGTCCCGGCACCAACGACCCGGGACGCAAGTTGCCCGTGGGCGTGACACCATGGTCTGTTGTGAACCACGAGACTGCTGAAAAACCACGAATCCACGGTTGGACGAGAGCCCTTCTTCTGGCTTTGCTGGCAGTCCTCATCGTCGGAGTAGGAGCCGTGCTGGTCCCCCGCGACGCGGGAAAGCCGCAGGCGGTGCCATTTTCCGAATCAGCCCGTTCCGAGGCTCTCGCCGCGACCGAGGCGCTCCTGGGCAGCGCGACCAAGCTCGAGAGCACGACGCCGGGCGGCGCCCCAGCGAGCGAAGCTTCCGGCGGCACTGGACTAGCGGATTCCGTGACATTGCTGACACGCCAGGCGCAGGCGCTTCTGCCGCCCTCGGGACCGGCAGCGTCTCCAGGCACCACGTCCCCAGCCCCTGGCTCCTCAAGCCCCAGTCCTACGCAGGACCGCCCAAACCGGACCAGTTTCGTCTCCGCACTCTCCGCGAGCGCTTCCCGTCGCTTAGCGGACGCCGCGAAGGCCGACGGCGGCATGGCACGGCTGCTTGCCGCCGTCGGGACCTCCCAACTGCTCGAGTCATCGAGGCTGGCCACAATCTGGGGTCTGCCGGTACCGGCAACCCAGGCCGAGGCGACCACCGCCCCTGTGCCGCCCCCGAGTTGCCCCGCCCTGCCCGGAACGTCAGCAACAGCCGCACCGACCCCCGGGACTGCGTCCGCCCGGGCTGATCTTCCCGCAGCCATCGCCGCCGTCGTGAGCTCCGAACAGGAGGCGATCTATGCGTACCAAGTGGCCCTGACCAAGCTGGACGCGAAGGCATCTGCAACCGCTGCCACGTGGCTGGACCGTCATCAGGAACTGCTCCGCGGAGCGGAAGCCCAAGGCAGGCTGCACTGCGCCGCTACCCCACCGAGGGAAGCTGGCTACCGCCTGCCGGCTAGCTTCGCCGCCAAACCCGGGGCAGCGCTAGGAAGCATGGAGGCCAGCTCACTGACCGCCTATGCCGACCTTGTGGCGTTGTCAGAGGCTGAGACGCGGCAATGGGCCATCGACGGGCTGGTCGACGCGGCCAAGCGCAGTCAAGCTTGGGGAACTCCCGTTGGACCTTTCGCCGGACTTTCGATTGATAGCGCCGCCCTGCCTCCGCTCCCGTCGAGCACCCCGGCTCCATAGGAAAGCCTTTCTTTGCTGGCGGCTGAGGCCTCCAAGTGCTTGGCTTGTTCCATGGCTTCCACTGAAACTGCAGCCCTGCACGAAAACGAACCACACGCCAATGATCTTGCCCACCGCCTCAACTGGCTCCGGGCAGGCGTCCTTGGCGCCAACGATGGAATCGTCTCCGTTGCCGCCATCGTGGTGGGCGTCGCTGGAGCAACGACCAGCACCGGTGCCATCCTCGCGGCCGGCGCGGCGGGACTCGTGGGTGGCGCGGTTTCCATGGCGCTGGGCGAGTATGTGTCCGTCAGCAGCCAAAGCGACAGCCAAAAGGCCCTCATCGAGAAGGAACGCCGGGAGTTGGCCGAGCAGCCTGAGGAAGAGCTTGCCGAACTCACTG
The DNA here is from genome assembly GCF_014207375.1 of Arthrobacter sp. AZCC_0090. Lineage (GTDB taxonomy): Bacteria > Actinomycetota > Actinomycetes > Actinomycetales > Micrococcaceae > Arthrobacter. The sequence goes on from NZ_JACHEE010000002.1 coordinate 98,433, forward strand.
CGATCTACCAGGCCAAGGGCCTGCGGCCTGAAACCGCTCGGAAAGTGGCCTTGGAATTGACGGAGCACGATGCCCTTGCCGCCCACCTATCCGCCGAATTGAACATCGACGAAGACGACATCGTCAGTCCATGGCATGCGGCCTTCGCCTCCGCGGTTGCCTTCACCCTGGGCGCGGTACTGCCCTTACTCGCAATCTTGCTCCCGCCGCCGGGGCTGCGTGTCCCGCTGACCTTCATTTCCGTGCTGCTCGCGCTGGCGATCACCGGAGCCATAGGAGCGTGGATCGGCGGCAGCTCGAAGACCCGCGCCGCCGTGCGCGTCGTCATCGGCGGAGCCCTTGCGCTTGCCGCGACGTTCTTCATCGGAAGCCTCCTGGGCTCCACCGGAGTGGTCTGAACCACACCCGGACCGGCTTGGGTAGGCTGACAGTGATGACTACCTTCGTTTCGATCCCTGGCGACCTCCAGGCACGCTACTCCCGCACAGCGGAGGGGCGGGCGTGGCTCTCAGGGCTGCCCGGACTGATCAGTGCCAGCTTGGAACGCTGGCAGCTGTCCGTTGACCTGGAACCCGGCGTGGAACCGTGGAATGGCCACGGCGGCATCGTCATTCCGGTCTTCTACAACGGCGCCCGTTCGGTGCTCAAGATTGCGTTCCCGCACGAGGAGGCCCTTGTTGAACGGCATGCGCTGGCCCTGTGGGGCGGCACCGGAGCCGTGAGGCTGCTCGACGCCGATGCCGCCTCCTGCGCGATGCTCTTGGAGCGGCTCGACGCGGTCAGCTGGCTACAGAGCGCTCCGATGGAGGAGGCCCGCGACGTCTGGGGATCGCTCGTGAAGGAACTCAGCATCGAACCGGACGAGCGGCCCGAATGGAAAGAGTTTGAGCACATAGCGGCCCGCGCCGAGCGCTGGAGCGATGAGTTGCCTGCCGACTGGGAGCAACTTGGCCAGCCTTTTCCCCGCTGGCTCCTTGAAGCCGCGTTGGAGGTGTGCCAGACCCGGGGCGCCGTTGGACGCCGCGGGGGCAGGGACGTCCTAGTGCATTGCGATCTGCACTTCATGAACATCCTCCCGCATCTTAACGGCCAGCAGCCCATGGGGAGCCGCGGATACGTGGCCATCGATCCGCAGCCGATGATCGGGGAGGCAGAATTCGCCGTCGCCCCGATCCTGTGGAACCGTATCCGCGATCTCTCCAGAACGGCTCCCGAACTCGCGCTCCTTGAACGTTGCGCAGATTTCAGCAGCGCAGCTGGCTTGGACGGCGAGGCAGCCCGGGAATGGAGCGTGGTCCGCGAGGTCGAGAACGCCCTCTGGTACGCAGGCAAGCCAAAGCATGAAGGCGATCTAGCACGCTCCTTGTGGGTGGCCAGCACGCTCGCGGGTCGGCCCCTGGACGGCCTCCCGGCGGCGCACGATCTGCCCGAACCGGGGCAGGCTGCATCCGAGTAGGGTCCGCCGGCAAGGCCACTTGGCTCAGGCCGTGGCCTCCAGCGCATCCCTGATCGCTTGCACGGCTATATCGAGATCGGACGAATCCGTGGACCAGTTCGTCACCGAAACACGCAGGATATCCCTGCCTTGCCATCGCGAACCGGACATCCAAACCCTCCCGTCGGCCATGATGTAGTCCGTGACGGCCCGCGTCCGCTCGTCGGAACCGAAGGCCAGGGACAACTGGGTGAACACCACGTCGTTGAGCACTTCCACGCCCGGCACTTCCGCAAGCCGCCGGGCCAATTCCGCAGCACACTCCGCGCGTCCCGCGACAAGCTGCCGCACGCCGTCGCCACCCAAGGACCGCAGGGCCGCCCACACAGGCACTCCCCTGGCCCGGCGGGACAGCTCGGGGACTTTTTCCATGGGGTCGCCGGGACCATGATCATCCTGCATGAGGTATTCGGCGTGCATGCCAATGGCCGATCGAAGGGCTTCAACGTCGCGCACCACAACAATTCCGGCGTCGTAAGGCACGTTGAGGGTCTTATGGGCATCGGTTCCCCACGAATCAGCCGACTCAACCCCCTCGACCAGTTGCCGTAGTCCCGGTACAGCTGCTGCCCACAGGCCGAAGGCGCCGTCAACGTGGACCCACGCGCCGTGATTCTTGGCTGCCGAAATCGTCTCAGGGAAAGAATCGAAGGCTCCCGAGTGGAGGTTCCCGGCTTGGAGGCACACAATGGTCGGTCCTCGTCCGGGGTCGGCCTCCAGCGCGTTCCGCAGATCGGCGGGGTCGATCCGTCCCTGGTGGTCCGCCCGGACAACTTCAGGAGTCCCCAGCCCCAAGAATCGCAAGGCCATGTCCAGGCTCTCGTGCCGCTCGGCTCCGACGAGGACGCGCAGTTTCGGCGCCCCTTGGAGTCCCCCTATGTTGACGTCCCAGCCGGCGTTGGACAACTGGCGCCACCGGGCCGCCGCAAGTGCCGTGAAATTCGCCATGCTGGCGCCAGTGGCGAATCCGACGTCGGACCCTTCAGGGAGGCCGAGCAGCTCGAGCAGCCATTGCCCTGCGGCCTCTTCGATCCCTGCGGTGGCGGGTGTGGCGAAACGCAGGCCGGTGTTCTGGTCCCAGGCTGAAACCATCCAGTCCGCGGCCATGCCAGCCGGCACTGTACCGCCGATAACCCAACCGAAGAAGCGCCCCGATTGCATGGCCATCAGCCCGGGCTCGGCGTGCTCGGCGAGGAAATCGATCACCGCCGCGGGGTCCAGTCCGCTGGCTGGAAGCGGGCCCCCGAAGACCGCCGTGACGTCATCTGCGGTGTTGCTTGGCCGTACAGGCCGCCCAGGCAAGGCTCTCAGCCACTCCCGGGTATGCTCCCATGCACGTTCGAGAGCCCGCTCATAGTCGCTGGAATCGACCCACATGAGTGCATGCTACGCCCGCGGCTTCCCGCGGGCCATCGTGGGCGGGAACCAGCACGGCTACTGGGCGAAGTAGTCGTGCCAGACGTCAGTGCCGAGCTTGATGATCAACGCACCAACCACGATCAGGAACACCACGCGCACAAAGCCACTCCCTTGCTTCACGGCCGTCCGGGCGCCGAGATACCCGCCAGCCATATTGGACAGCCCAAGAACCGCGCCGACGCCCCACAGCAGGGATCCGTGCGGCAGGAAGAACAAGAGCGCCCCGGCGTTGGTGGCCATGTTGACGATCTTCGCCTTGGCGCTGGCCTCAAGGAAGGCATAGCCCATGGCGGTGACGAGGGCAATCACCAGGAACGAGCCTGTTCCGGGACCTATCAGACCGTCGTAGAACCCGATCACGGCACCGATGGCGCAGGCCACGACATAGTGCCTGTGGCCGTCATGACGCAGGGCGGTCAGCTCTCCCGCGTTAGGTCGCAGCGCCGTGAAGAGCGCGACGGCGATCAACGCCACCACGATGATGGGTTTGAAGACACTGGCAGGAAGGTTGGCGGCCAAGACGGCTCCGCCGAAGCTGCCCGCGAGGGCAATCACCGCCATGGGTATGGCCGTCTTGAGGTCAGGGCCAACCCGGCGGTAATAGGTGACGGCACTGGTTGTTGTCCCGAAAATGGAGCCCATTTTGTTGGTGGCCAGCGCCTGGACCGGAGTAATCCCCGGAACCAGGAGCAAGACGGGAAGCTGGATCAGTCCCCCGCCGCCCACCACTGCGTCTACCCAGCCGGCTGCGAATCCAGCCACCACGATCATGATGAGCGTGGTGAGCTGGACCGACTCGAAGCCGGAGATCACTTCTGGCGTACGGCGTTGACCACGTAGTCGGCAGCCTTTTCGACTGCCACGTTTTCGGCCTCACCAGTGCGACGGTCCTTGATCTCCACAACACCGTCCACCAAGCCACGACCGACCGCCACGATGGTGGGGACGCCCACGAGCTCGGCGTCACCGAACTTCACGCCCGGGGAAACTTTGGGGCGGTCGTCGTAAATCACGTCGAGGCCTGCGGCCTCGAGTTCGGCGGAGAGCTTTTCAGCCGCCGCGAAAATTTCCTCACCGCGCCCGACGGCGACCACGTGGACGTCCGCGGGGGCGACGGAGCGCGGCCAGATCAAACCACGGTCATCATTGTTGGCCTCCGCCAAGGCGGCCACGGCACGGGTCACGCCGACACCGTACGAGCCCATGGTGACCACAACCTGTTTGCCTTTCTGGTCAAGGACCTTCAGGTCCAGGGCCTCGGCATACTTGCGGCCGAGTTGGAAGATGTGGCCCATTTCGATGCCGCGCGCAGTCTCCAGGGGACCGGAGCCATCCGGGGCTTCGTCACCGGCACGGACCTCGGTGCATTCAATGACCCCGTCCCAAGCAAAGTCGCGGCCGGCCACGAGACCGAACACGTGCTTGCCGTCTTCGTTCGCTCCGGTGACCCAGCTGGTGCCGGAGACAACCCGCGGGTCAACGAGGAAGAGCAACTTGGACGTGCCTTCGAGGCCAAGCACGGCTTCGCCGAGGACGAGGCCCGGGCCGATGTAGCCCTTGACGAGTTCCGGGTTCTTCTTGAGGTCTTCCTCGTTGGCCGCTTCTAGCCCGATCTCACCGGCAATCGGCAGGAAGGCGCCGATATTGGCTTCGACGCGCTTGAGGTCCACCGCACGGTCACCGGGAACGCCGATGACCACAATCTGGCGCTCGCCCGTGGGCAGGGTGACGGCGAGGACCACATTCTTGAGTGTGTCGGCGCCAGTCCACGCGCCGCCGTCGGAATCGCTGCGGGGAGCGAGCTGGTTGGCTGCGGCCACGAGGGTTTCGATGGTGGGCGTGTCCGGGGTATCCAGGACGCGCGCGAGAGGCGCGTCGCTGAAGTCGATCTCAGCCGGGACCACGGTGGTCACAGCCTCGACGTTGGCCGCGTAGCCGCCCGCCGAGCGCACGAAGGTGTCCTCGCCGATTTCGGTGGGGTGCAGGAATTCCTCGCTCTTGGATCCGCCCATGGCGCCTGCAGTGGCGGCAACGGGAATGACATCAAGTCCAAGGCGCTCGAAGATTTTCAGGTACGCGGCGCGGTGGGCTGCGTAGCTCGCATCCAGGCCGGCGTCGTCGACGTCGAAGGAGTAGGAGTCCTTCATGATGAATTCACGGCCGCGGAGGAGGCCGGCCCGGGGGCGTGCTTCGTCGCGGTACTTGTTCTGGATCTGGTACAGGCTCAACGGCAGGTCCTTGTACGAGGAGTACAGGTCCTTGACGAGGAGGGTGAACATTTCCTCGTGGGTGGGGGCAAGAAGGTAATCGGCACCCTTGCGGTCCTGGAGGCGGAACAGCCCCTCGCCGTATTCGGTCCAGCGGTTGGTGGCCTCGTAGGGTTCGCGGGGCAGCAGAGCCGGGAAATGGACTTCCTGGGCGCCGATGGCGGCCATTTCCTCGCGGATGATCTGTTCGACCTTGCGCAGAACGCTCAATCCCAAAGGCAGCCACGTGTAGATGCCCGGTGCTGCGCGGCGAATGTAGCCGGCACGGACCAGGAGTTTATGGCTGGCGACTTCGGCGTCGACGGGATCTTCACGCAGGGTGCGCAGGAACAGCTGGGAGAGGCGAAGGACCACGGGTCAGAATCCGTTTCTATGGCAAGAGCTGGCAAAAACTACTGCGTACTAATCTACCGGCTTACAGCCGGACCACTCGCCCGGCCCTCTCATGAGCGTGGACCGGCCCTTCCCTCATTGCACAACCCCAAACGCAGATGAGCCACGCCATGGTCGGCGGAAGCCCCTGGCCGCTGGGCGGCTGGTCATCCTGCCATGGCGTGGCTCAGCGGCCGGTCGGCCGCGGGCGCTGTCCTGGAGGCTTAGTCAGCCTTGCCTTCCAGGGCAACCAAAACGCCCGCGACTGCGAAGAACTTGTTGCTACCGAGTTCACGAATGGTCTTGATTCCCAGGGCTTCCTGCAATTTCTCAGCGGTTGCATCGGTGACACCCGCAAGCGCCGCCGGAGATGCGTCCAGAATCTCCTTAAGCGACTTGTCTTCAAATGCCTTGTCGAGTGCTTTCGAAAGATCCACGCTTACAGCCATTTGTTTGTGTTTCCTCTCTGAAACCATCCGCGCCCCAACGACACGGCTGGTTCCGAACCTATGTGATACCGGCCGCAATTTTCAAGGCTTTGGACTAATCAATATTTGTTGACCCCGACCGGTGCCGGGTCTACCTTTTATTCATCACCTGATGAATAAATTATTCCCGGAGGCGACGATGTCCCACAGCGCATCAGGAAGCAACACCCCAGGCATGCGCCCTGCGGTCAAAGCGGAGGGCCTACATGTCACCCGCAGCCACAAGAGGATCCTGCGTGGCCTGGACTTCGCCATCGAGCCAGGCCGTATCACGGGCCTGCTCGGCCCCTCCGGGAGCGGCAAGACAACCCTCATGCGCGGCATCGTCGGGGTACAACGACTCACCGCCGGCACCATAGAGGTGCTGGGCCGACCAGCCGGCACACCATCGTTGCGGCACGACGTCGGATACGTCACCCAGGCGCCGAGCGTCTACACGGACCTCAGCGTCGAAGCGAACGTCAGATATTTCGGAGCCATGCACGGCGCCACGGCGGCGGACACCGCGGAGGCGATTGCCGCCGTCGGGCTCGAAGCATTAGCGAGGCAAAAGACGGCAGATTTGTCCGGCGGTGAATTCAGCCGGGTCTCGCTGGCATGCGCGCTCGTCGCACATCCGCAGCTGCTGATCCTCGACGAACCGACAGTGGGCCTGGATCCGGTACTTCGTGCCGAATTATGGGAACGGTTTGCTGCCATGGCGGAATCGGGAACCACCCTCCTGGTCTCCAGTCATGTCATGGAAGAGGCCTCCCACTGTTCCTCGCTGCTCCTGCTCCGCGACGGACTTCTGCTCGCGCAGCTCAGTCCGGCCGAACTCAGCGAGCGGGGACACAGCAACGACCTGGAACAGGCCTTCCTGCACATCATCCAGGAAACGAGTCCCCCCTCGAACCGCCGCGGTGCCAATGAAAGCCAGGTTGCGTCATGAATCCAAGGATGATGTTTGCCACCACAAGACGGGTCCTGGAACAATTACGGCACGACCACCGCAGCGTCGCACTCATCATGGTGGTTCCTGCCCTGCTCCTCACTGGCGTCTACTATCTCTTCGAGAACGAAACCCTGCCTCCCGGATTCCCCCGGACCTTTGACCGGGTGGGACTCCAGATGCTGGCCATCTTCCCGTTTGTGGTGATGTTCTTGGTCACGTCGATCACGATGTTGCGGGAAAGGACCTCGGGGACGTTGGAGCGGCTCCTGACGACGCCCATCCACAAAGCTGATCTCCTGTTCGGCTATGCGTTGGCGTTCTCGATCATGGCCGCACTGCAGTCTTTGGTAGCGACAGCTGTGGCCTATTGGATCTTCAATCTGGATATCAAGGGCGGTCCGGGTTACGTGGTGTTGATTGCCGTCATCAACGCGGTGCTGGGAGTCGCGCTGGGGCTGCTGTGCTCGGCCTTCGCGCGGACCGAATTCCAAGCGGTGCAATTCATGCCGGTAGTGGTGATACCGCAGATTCTGTTGTGCGGACTCTTCGTGGCCCGGGAACACATGAACAGCATCCTGGAGAGCATCTCCAACGTACTGCCACTGACGTTTTCGGTAGACGCCCTCCAGCAGATCGCCGGCAACGCGGAAGCTACCCAAGCTATGTGGCAAGACGCCGGCGTCATGGCGGCGATCGTGGTGGGAGTTTTGGTCCTGGCCTCGTTCACCCTCCGACGGCGGACCGCATGAGCGGCGCCTTGCCTCCCCTGCGGCGGGGACGCCGGAGCGGCGGCAGTGACTCGCGCGAACTGATCCTGGCGACGGCGCGCCGGCTCTTCGCCGAGCGTGGATTCGACGGCACCAGCCTGCGACAAGTGGCCCGCGAAGCCGAGGTGGATCCGGCCATGGTCCACCACTTTTTCAAGGGCAAGGACGAGCTCTTCGCCCAGAGCGTCGAGCTACCGCGGGATCCTGCGGAGGTGCTTGCCGGCGTCGAATCGATGGATCCGGCGCAGCGCTCGGAAGCGATCGTCCGTGCAGTGTTGCGCTTGTGGGAAAGCCCTGCGCAACACGGACTCGTGGCCTTCGTCAGGGGAACCATCGGGTCCAAGGCCAAGACCGCGTTGCTGCGGGAGATGGTGGCCAGGACCATCCTCTCCAGGATCACCTCCGGACTTCCCGGCTCACCCGAGGAAGCGAGGATGCGCGGAAACCTTGTTGCCACGCAAATGGTGGGGCTCATGCTGATGCGCTACGTGGTCCGGCTCGAACCCCTGGCTTCGGCCACCCAGGACGAGGTGGTCCGGCTCGTGGCGCCGAACGTCCAGCACTACCTCACCGGCGAGCTCACTCCCCCCAAGTAGCTCGCATTTGTTGTCGTTATGAGGCGTCAAAACGACAACTACTGCGAGTCAGTTGGGTCGGGCACTACAGAACCGGTCAGTACAGGACCGTGGCGAAGGTTCCGAGGCGTTGGAAACCAACCCGCTCGTACGTGGCGCGCGCCCTGGTGTTGTATTCGTTGACGTACAGGCTGGTGATCGGTGCAAAGCGCTGGGCCAGGACAACCACTCCCGCCATGTACCCGGCGCTGAGTCCTTGGCCGCGGAACTCGGGGTTCATCCACACTCCTTGGACCTGGGTTGCCTGCTCCGTGACGGCACCGAGTTCGGCCTTGAACTTCACGGTTCCTGCGTCGATGTGCACCAAGGAATGGCCTTGCCGGATCAGCCCGGCAACACGGCGGCTGTAGAAGTCTTCGCTCCCCAAGAAAGGCGAATAGCCCACTTCCTCTTCGAACATGGCGGCACATGCGGGTAGGATCCGGTCAAAGTCCGCGATGTCTCCGAAGCCGAGCTGCGGATTGGCTTCGACAGCAGGTGGCCCCGATATTGCCAGAAGCGGCTGGTCGGCGCGAACCTCGTGGGGGAAATGACCCAGTTGCTCCAGCCGGGAGTGAAGTGCCAGCACGGACTCCGCGGGCCCGAAGATCGAGGCATAGCGACGGCCCGCCCGGTGTGCAGCCGAGGCCACCCGGGCAGCCAATTCCGGGTCCAGCTGCACCGGAACCAAATTGGCACCGGCCCAGCAGGCACCCACCAGGGTATCGCCGTCAAACACTCCGAACACGCTCGCGCCGCCGGAGGTGGGGGCGGCGCTCCCCGACGAGTCAAGGTGCGCCAAAATGAAAACGTTCGCTACGGCGTCTTCCATCGCGAGCGCGCGAAGGGACTGGGTATCGGCCGCGCCGAGCACCCGGACGGTGACACCGTCCAGTCCGGTTCCGTCTTTACTACGAGACGCTAACCACGGGGCTACCCTTGACAGCACCTTCGCCATCGGCCTCCCCCATCTCTTCAGCGATACGCATGGCCTCTTCGATCAGTGTCTCAACAATCTGGCTCTCGGGAACAGTCTTGATGACTTCACCCTTCACGAAGATCTGCCCCTTGCCGTTTCCGGAAGCAACTCCCAGATCGGCCTCGCGAGCCTCACCCGGGCCGTTCACTACGCAACCCATGACGGCGACGCGCAAGGGAATCTCCATTCCTTCAAGTCCGGCGGTCACTTGCTCGGCGAGCGTGTAGACGTCCACCTGGGCGCGTCCGCACGAAGGGCAGGAGACGATTTCCAACTTGCGCGGGCGCAGGTTGAGGGACTGCAGGATCTGGTTGCCTACCTTGATTTCCTCAACCGGCGGCGCGGAGAGAGACACGCGGATGGTGTCACCGATACCCCGGGACAGAAGTGCTCCGAAGGCCGTTGCGGACTTGATGGTGCCTTGGAACGCGGGGCCGGCCTCGGTCACGCCAAGGTGCAGGGGCCAGTCGCCTTTTTCGGCAAGCATCTCGTACGCCGCCACCATGATCACGGGGTCGTTGTGCTTGACCGAAATCTTGAAATCGTGGAAGCCGTGTTCTTCGAACAACGAGGCTTCCCACACGGCCGATTCCACGAGGGCTTCCGGCGTGGCCTTGCCGTACTTCTTCAGGATGCCGGGTTCCAGGGATCCCGCGTTGACGCCGATCCGGATGGACGTGCCGTGGTCCTTGGCGGCCTTCGCGATTTCCTTCACTTGGTCATCGAACTTGCGGATGTTGCCCGGATTGACGCGGACAGCGGCGCAGCCTGCCTCGATCGCGGCGAAGACGTACTTCGGCTGGAAGTGGATGTCCGCGATCACCGGGATCTGCGACTTGCGGGCGATGATCGGCAGCGCCTCGGCGTCGTCGGCGGAAGGGCAAGCGACACGCACAATGTCACAGCCGGACGCCGTCAGCTCCGCGATCTGCTGCAGCGTCGCGTTGATGTCCGTGGTGGGTGTGGTGGTCATCGATTGCACGCTGATGGGCGAATCGGAGCCGACGCCCACCGAACCTACCTTGATCTGGCGGGTCTTGCGGCGGGGCGCGAGAACGGGGGGCGGGGCTGATGGCATTCCCAGGCTGACCGAGGTCACGTGGACTCCTTGGGTTGAAATGGGTGGATCGCAGGGCTGGGTTCCGGGCCCCGGCCGGTCATGCTGCTAGGAAGCGTGGGCTGAGAGCACTCCGATAATGGGGTTCCACTCTGACGTCCGGATGCCTGCAATCCCTTGTGCGGCGGCGAACGGGTCCTCCTTCAACGTAGCGTTCAGCTCGGACTCGTCGGCGGCTTTGAGCAGGAGCAGCGCACCCGCACCGTCCGTGTAGGGGCCACTCGCCAGCAGGGTCCCCTGCTCGGCGAGACCGGCGAGCCAGGCGCGGTGGGCGGGGCGGTTCGCGTCGCGAACCTCGGCGGACTCGGCGTCGTACACGTACTCAACAGCGAAAACAGTCATATGGATAGCCTATCCCCCCAGCACAGGGGCCAGCCCATTCCGGGACGTCCTCCGCAGCCTCATGCATCTGCCAGATCAGACAGATCAGCCAAAGATATTGACGGGCTTGACGATGTCCGCGTAGATCAGCAGCGCTCCCATGGCCATGAGCAGGCTGGCCACGACGTACGTCAGTGGCAGGAGCTTGGCGATGTCGAAAGCGCCGGGATCCGGCTTGCCGCGTAGCTTGGCGATTCGACGCCGGACCCCTTCGTAGAGAGCGCCAGCCACATGTCCGCCGTCGAGCGGCAAAAGCGGAATCAAGTTGAAGATGGCGAGGGCGAAGTTCAGTCCCGCGAGGAGCCCCACGAGCGCGCCGATGCGCGATTGCAGCGGAACCTCCTCCATGGCGGCGACTTCACCGGCCACCCGGCCGACGCCCACCACGCTGATGGGCCCGTTGGGATCACGCGGCTCGGAGCTGAAAGCTGCCTGCGCCACGCCGACTACCCTGGCGGGCAGGTTGAGGATGACTCCGGCGATTTGCTTGATGTTCTCGCCGGCCATCGGAAGAACGGTCGACGCCGGTTGGGGCACCATGGCGGTCTGGGCACCAATCCCGAGGAACCCGACTTCCTCGTACAGCGGTTTGCCGTCCGCGCCCTTGGCCTGCTGGCCGTTGTCTCCAATGACGGGGCGCGCGGAAAGCACCGGAGTTACTTCCGTGGTGACGCTCTTGCCGCCGCGGTCCACGGTGACTTGGACAGCTTTGCCTGCCGATGCCCGGATCCAACTACTCATTTCAGCCCAGCTGGTCACCGGCTTGCCATCGAAGCTTGTGACGACGTCGTTGGGCTGGAGCTTGGCGATTGCGGCCGGGGTCAGCTGGCAGTCTGGCGAATTGGGGTCGACGGTTTCACCCGCTTTCACTTGGCACTTGGAGACATTGGCAATGGTGGTGGTGGCGGTGGACACGCCGAAGCCCATGAGCAACACCGCGGTGAGCACTAGGCCGATCAGCAGGTTCATCGCGGGGCCGCCCAGCATGATGATGATCTTTTTCCAGACCGGCAGCTTGTAGAAGACCCTGTTCTCGTCACCCGGACCCACGTCTTCATGGGCCGCGGACCGAGCCTCGGTGGCGAGTGTTTGGAACATACCGGTGCTGGACGGCCGCACACTGCCGTCTTCTTTATTGGGCGGGTACATGCCGATCATGGCAACGTACCCGCCAAGCGGAATGGCCTTGAAACCATATTCGGTCTCGCCTTTCCGTCGGGACCACAGGGTGGGGCCGAACCCGATCATGTACTTCGTGACGCGCACTTTGAACAGCTTGGCGGGCACAAGATGCCCCACCTCGTGCAGCGCGATGGAGACGGCCACGCCGATTGCGACGAAGACGACGCCGAGAATGAACAGGATGACGGGATTCATGCCTTAAGTACTGCTTCCTAAAGGGTGCTGTTGGCTAAACGATCGTGGGTGCGCGTGCGTGCCCACCTCTCAGCATCCAGCACCGAGTCCACCGTCAGCTCCAAGGATCCTGAATGTTCGCTGAGGACGGACTCCACGGTGTCCACAATGTCGGTGAACCGGATCCTGCCGGCGTGGAAGGCCTCCACCGCTTCCTCGTTCGCCGCGTTGAAGACGGCAGGAAAGGTACTTCCCTGCCTCGCTGCGTCCTTGGCCAGCTCCACCGCAGGGAAGGCTACGGAGTCAAGGGGCTCGAACGTCCAGCTGGTGGCCTGGGTCCAGTCGCAGGCCTTGGCGGCGCGGGGCACGCGATCCGGCCACCCCAGTCCGAGGGCAATGGGGAGCCGCATGTCCGGCGGGGAGGCTTGGGCGATGATGGAGCCGTCCACGAACTCCACCATGGAATGCACCACGGATTGCGGGTGCACCACGACGTCGATCCTGTCCAGAGGGACGTCGAAGAGCAAGTGCGCTTCGATGACCTCCAGGCCTTTGTTGACTAGGCTGGCTGAGTTGGTGGTGACCATCAGTCCCATATCCCAGGTGGGGTGGGCAAGCGCCTCCGCAGGGGTGACGTCGCGGAGTTGCTCGCGGCTGCGGCCCCGGAACGGACCGCCGGAAGCGGTCAGGATGAGTTTTTCGACCTCGTTCTCGGCCCCTGCTCGGAGACATTGGGCGATGGCCGAGTGCTCGGAATCCACTGGCACGATCTGGTCAATGGCTGCCGCGGCCTTCACCAACGCACCGCCCACGATCAGGGATTCTTTGTTTGCCAAGGCCAAGGTTGCGCCGGACTTGAGCGCGGCCAGCGTGGGCGCCAGGCCGATGGATCCCGTAATGCCGTTAAGCACGACATCCGCTTCTATCGCGGCAATCTTGGTGGAGGCGTCCGGCCCCGTGATGATCGCCGGATCATAGTTCCTGAGTCCGGCGGCGGAAGCTGCAGCGCCGATGAGTCCCTGGAGTTCGTGTGCGTCGCCGTAGGCGATGCCGACTGCCTTGGCCTTGGTGTGGACGGCCTGCTGCGCGATGAGTTCCAGGTTGCCGCCACCAGCGCTCAGTGCCACGACCTCGAACAGGTGGGGAGCGGCGTCGACGACGTCAATCGCCTGTGTGCCGATGGAACCAGTGGACCCGAGGAGAATGATCTTGCGCGGCTGCATTGCTTAAGTATCCCGCACCCCAGGCGTAGCGTTGGTGTGTGGACTGGGTCTCGTGGTTCGAGGCGCCGAACTATGAATTCGCCCGGCAGGTGCTCCAGCGTGGCACGGCCGCGCTCTACTTCATCGCGTTCCTGTCCAGCCTCAACCAGTTCCCCGCGCTCCTGGGTGAACACGGGCTTCTCCCTGTCCCGAGGTACGTGTACGGTCACAGGATCTTGCGCAGGCCTAGCCTTTTCCGGTGGAAATATTCGGACTCCTTGCTCCGCGCCGTGTGCGCCGCGGGGCTTGCCGTTTCCTTGGCGCTCGTCGGCGGGCTGCCGCAGCTGGGACCGCCGTGGCTTCCCCTGTCCGCGTTCCTGGCTTTGTGGCTGCTCTACATGTCGATCGTCAACGTCGGCCAGACCTTCTACGGCTTCGGCTGGGAGATGCTGCTGTTGGAAATGGGTTTCACTGTTGGCTTCCTTGGTTCGAACCAGACTCCTCCACCTAAGACCATCCTCGTCCTGCTCGTGTGGCTGTTGTTCAGGCTCGAGTTCGGCGCAGGCATGATCAAGATCCATGGCGGAAGCGAATGGCGTGATTTAACCGCCCTGTACTACCACCACGAGACGCAGCCCATGCCCGGGCCCCTGAGCCGCCAGGCGCATCTCCTGCCTAAGCCGCTTCACCGCATGGAAGTACTCGGCAACCACTTCGCCCAGCTGGTGGTGCCGTTCTTCCTGTTCGCCCCGCAGCCACTGGCCACCATTGCCGCCGGAATTGTCGTTTTCACGCAACTCTGGCTTGTGGGGAGCGGTAACTTCGCGTGGCTTAACTGGTCCGCGATCGTGCTTGCCTTCGCCGCGGTGAGTGACCCGGTGGCCCATGCTGTGCTGCCCTTCATACCGCAACAGCGGTACCCGGCCACGGCGGTTCCGCAGACCCCGGCGTGGTGGCTCGCCGTCGTACTCGCGGTGACGGTGCTCCTCGTGGTGCTCAGCTATTGGCCCATCCGCAACCTGCTCTCGCGGGAGCAGCTCATGAACGCGAGCTTCAACCGATGGCAGTTGGTCAACACCTACGGGGCGTTCGGTACGGTGACGCGGCACCGGGTGGAAATCGTGGTGGAAGGCACGCAAGCGGACGTTCCGGTCGATGAAGCCGACTGGCGCGAATATGGCTTCAAAGGCAAGCCGGGCGACGTCCGCCGCCTCCCCCGCCAGTGGGCGCCGTACCACCTGCGCCTCGACTGGTTGATGTGGTTCCTTCCCTTGCGCACGGTGCACGAGGAATGGTTCTACGCGTTCTTGGGCAAGTTGCTCGACGCCGACCAGCCCACCTTGCGCTTGTTGCGCCAGGACCCGTTCGACGGCGCACGGCCGAGTTGGGTGCGTGCGCGCAGTTTCCTCTACCGTTTCGCCACGAGGTCCGAGTTCCGTGAGACGGGCCAGCGCTGGATCCGGATGGAGCTCTACGAGGTTATTGCCCCTTTGGGCCATCCGCCTTCCCGGAGGCGCGGACACTAGATCCGGCCGGACTGAACCTTCAGGAGAGCCGGGCCCTGCGCAGCGTGGATTCGGCGTGTTTCAGGATGGGCCCGTCCACCATTTTGCCCTTGTGCTGGAACACACCGGTTCCAGCCGCAGCGGCGGCATCAAGCAGTTCCCGGGCCCCTGCGACGGCCTCCGGCGAGGGTGCATAGGCTTCGCGGACAACTGCGACCTGGCTCGGGTGGATGCAGGCCTTGGCACCGAATCCGCTGGCCACGGCGTCGGCGGACTCCACGGCCAGCCCGGGAAGATCGGGAATGTCGACGTAGACCGAGTCGATGGCTTCCTTGCCGGCAGCTTTGGCAGCCAGCAGCACCGTAGAGCGCGAGTGCGTTGCGACGGCCCTGTAGCCGCCGTCGTCCTTGCGGCTGGAGGTGCCGCCCATGGAGGCGATCAGGTCCTCGGCACCCCACATGAGCGCGACGACGTTGGGGGTCTGGGCGATCTCGGCCGCGTTGATGATCCCTTTGGCCGTCTCGCACAAGGCGATGACGTGATAGCCCTCGAGTGCTTTCAACTGTTCGGCGGTCTCGGCCTTGGCCAACATCACCGTGCGGTACGGCGTGTGCGCGAGGCAGTGCAAGTCCTTCTCGAAGTCCGGGGTACCCACCGGATTGACCCGCACAATCGTGCGGCTGGGGTCGAGCTCGGCGGTCTCGCCACCCGAGCCAAGCTGGGCGAGGATGGCGCCCCGGGCCCGTTTCTTGTCTGCGGGCGCGACGGCGTCCTCGAGGTCTACGATGACGGCGTCGGAACGCTCGGCGGCCTTTTGGAACCGTTCCGGGCGGTCGGCGGGGCAGAAAAGCAAAGCGGGGCCCATGGTGAAGGTCATGTATTGATTGTCCCCTGTTGCGCCTCCAGATGCGCGGTCCGGGTCCACATGAGGCAAGCCCTCGTGGCCAGGGCCACAACCGCGCCGTCCTGGTTCCTACCCGTGTGCAGCATGGTCACCACGCCCTGCCCGGGACGCGACGACGACTCCCGTTTCCCGGTGACGACGGTCTCCGTGTAGAGGGTGTCGCCGTGGTAGAGCGGGTGCGGGAAAGAGACGTCCGTGAGGCCTAGCTGGGCGATGATGGTGCCCTGGGTCAGCTGAGTTACGGACTGTCCCACCATGGTGGACAAGGTGAACATCGAGTTCATGAGCCTTTGCCCGAAGGGTTGCGTGGCGCTCCAGGCCGCGTCCAGGTGCAATGCCTGGGTGTTCATGGTCAGTGTGGTGAACAGGACGTTGTCCGTTTCCGTGACGGTCCGGCCCGGCCGGTGCGCGTAGACGACGTCTTCCTCGAGTTCATCGAAGTAGAGCCCGCGCTGCTGGATAATTCGGGGTTCAGTGACGCGCTGTTCGGGATCTGTGGTCATACGGTCAGTTCCTGGTCCTCTTCGAAAAGTTCGACGCCGGTCGCCGCCGCAACGTCCTCTGCGGAGACATTCGGTGCCAACTCACGCAGGACCAGCCTCGATTCCCCGCCGTCGGAGACGACGTCGATCACGGCGAGGTCCGTGATGATTCTGTCCACGCAGCCTTTCCCCGTGACGGGCAACGAGCATTCCTTGACGATCTTCGGCTTGCCCTTGCGGTCCACGTGCTCCATCATCACGATGACCCGTTTGGCGCCGAAGACCAGATCCATGGCGCCGCCCATGCCCTTGACCATCTTTCCCGGGATCATCCAATTGGCAAGGTCCCCGTTGGCCGCGACCTCCATGGCGCCCAGCACCGCGACATCCACATGGCCGCCGCGGATCATGCCGAACGATGTTGCCGAGTCGAAGAACGCGGCGCCCGCGTTGACGGTGACCGTTTCCTTGCCGGCGTTGATCAGATCGGGGTCAACAGCGTCCTCGGCCGGATAGGGGCCAACGCCCAGGATGCCGTTTTCGGAATGCAGGATCACTTCGACGCCGGCCGGGATGTAGTTGGGAATCAGGGTGGGCATGCCGATCCCCAGGTTGACGTATTGCCCGTTGCTGAGCTCACGGGCCACGCGGGCGGCCAGCTCGTTCCGCGTCCAGCCTTTGCCCTCGTGATGGTCTGCGTCGGCGCGGCGGTACTCGTGCCTGACCGCCTCGGGACGCGGCGGCACATCCTGGGTGATGTTCGATTCCATGGCTACGCTCCTGCCTGCTCGGTAGTGCCCGCAGCTTCGGTGGGACGGGTAGCGGAAGCCGGGGTCAACGCGACGGTCCGCTTTTCGATGCGCTTCTCTGTGTCCGGTGCAAGCACGACGCGCTGGACGAAGATGCCCGGGGTGTGGATGTTTTGCGGATCGAGCTCGCCTGGCTCTACGAGCTCTTCCACCTCGGCGATGGTGATCCTGGCCGCCATGGCACACAACGGGTTGAAATTCATGGCCGTCGCGTGGAAAACGAGGTTCCCATGACGGTCGCCCTTCCAAGCATGGACCAGTCCAAAATCGGGTGTCAGGGATTCCTCCAGGACATAGTCCGCGCCGTTGAAGGTGCGCACTTCCTTCGGTGAGGATGCGATCGCAACGTTGCCGTCGGCGTCGTACTTTTGCGGAAGCCCGCCCTCCGAGACCTGAGTCCCGACGCCGGCCGCGGTGAAGAACGCGGGGATGCCGGCGCCGCCGGCGCGCAGTTTCTCGGCCAGGGTGCCTTGCGGGGTGAGAACGACCTCAAGCTCGCCGGCCAGGTACTGCCGCGCGAACTCCTTGTTCTCGCCAACATAGGAACTGATGGTCCGGCGGATGCGTCCGTCCCTGAGCAGGATGCCTAGGCCCCAGTCGTCCACTCCGCAGTTGTTGCTGACAGTTTCAAGGTCCTTGGTGCCTTGATCGTGGAGCGCGTCGATCAGCGCCACGGGGATTCCGCACAAGCCGAACCCTCCGACGGCGAGCGAGGCACCATCGTGGATGTCCTTCACCGCTTCCGCGGCGCTGGCAACAACTTTGTCAATCATCGTTTACCTTCCCTGACGGTTAAAGGCCCAGCTCGCGGGCGATGAGCATCAACTGGACCTCAGTGGTGCCTTCTCCGACTTCCAGGATCTTGGAGTCGCGGTAGTGGCGTGCCACCGTGAATTCGTTGATGAAGCCATAGCCACCGAACACCTGGGTGGCATCCCGTGCGTTGTCCATGGCTGCCTCGCCTGCGACCATCTTAGCGATGGCGGCTTCGGTCTTGAACGGCTTGCCGGCCAGCATCCTCGCGGCAGCATCGTAGTAGGCCAGGCGCGCTGTGTGGGCCCGTGCCTGCATGCGGGCGATCTTGAACTGGATGGCCTGGTACTTGCCGATGTTCTGTCCGAAGGCCACGCGTTCCTTGGCGTATTTCACGGACAAGTCGACGCAACCCTGGGCTGCGCCGGTGGCGAGCGCGGCGATGGCGATGCGGCCTTCGTCCAGGATGGACAGGAAGTTGGCGTAGCCCCGTCCCCGGACACCGAGCAGGTTCTCTTCGGGTACCCGGACGTTGTTCAGTGTGAGCGGGTGGGTGTCGGAGGCGTTCCAGCCCACCTTGTTGTACGCCTTTTCCGCAGTGAAACCTGGCGTGTCGGTGGGAACCAGGATGGTGGAGATTTCCTTCTTGATGCTCCCGTCTTTGCGTTCGTGCTGTCCGGTGACGGCGGTGACAGTGACGAGCCGGGTGATGTCGGTCCCGGAGTTGGTGATGAATTCCTTGTTGCCGTTGATGACCCAGCGGCCGTCCTCGAGGTGCGCGTTCGTTTTGGTGCCGCCGGCGTCCGAGCCGGCTTCCGGCTCGGTCAGGCCGAAACCTGCGAGCGCTTCGGCTGAGGTCAGCTGGGGCAGCCAATGTTCCTTTTGCGACTGGGTGCCGAAGCGGTACACCGGCATGGCGCCCAGCGAGACGCCCGCTTCGAGGGTGATCGCGACGGACTGGTCCACCCTGCCCAATTGTTCCAGCGCGAGGGCGAGCGCGAAGTAGTCCCCGCCCATGCCGCCGAACTCTTCAGGGAAGGGAAGGCCGAAAAGGCCCATCTCGCCCATCTGCTTGACTACCTCGTAGGGGAAGCTGTGTTCCTCGTCGTGCTTGGTGGACACAGGGGCAACTACCTCGTCGGCGAATTCCCGGACGGAGTCGCTGAGGTCCTGGTACTCCTCGGTGAGTTCAAAACTTGCCATGGCTAGACTTCCTCGTCTTTCTGGTCTTCTGTCGTTTCGCCCGTTGAGGCTTCAAGAGTGGATTCTTGGGTTGGTTCTGCCGCCACGTGGATAGTGGCGAGGACTTGGTCGGCCTTGACGAGGTCCCCGGTCTTGCTGCTGAGGTGCACGGTGCCGGACACCGAGGCCAGCAATTGGTGCTCCATCTTCATTGCCTCCACGGCAAGGAGAACATCACCCGCTTCCACGTGGTCGCCGTTGTGCACCGAAACGGACACGACGGTTCCCGGCATGGGAGACCGGACTTCGGGATCCGCTGCGCCTTCTTCGCGCTGAATGCCGGCGAGGATCCGTTGGAGCCGGGCCTCGCGGTCCAGGATCTCCAGCCGGCAGGACCAGCCTTCGCTGCCGAGCCAAAGTTCGTGTGTCCCACGCCCCGGAGATGGCGAGCCGTGCGCGAAATGGTGCTCAACGCCGTCGAGCACCAGCCCCGCATGCCCTGCGGATCCGGGCCGCATTTCGGCAGCGTGCACGACGCCGTTATCGACACGCGCCGTGAAGCCAGTCCCGTTCACGGTCAGCCCCACGGTGGCCAGGCCGCCGTCGGGACGTCCGATGGTGGTCTTCCACGGCGCGGGCGCGCCAACGCGCCAGCCATCGGCGGTGTTCCAGGGGACTGCCGCCCCTACCGGAGCCAGTTCTGAGCGGTTCAGCATCGCTGCGGCGATCAACTCGACGTCGGTCACTTGACGAAACGTCAGCCCGGGCAACTTGCGCTCGATCAGGCCGGTGTCGAGGCGGCCCGCGCGGACGTCGTCGTCGTTGATCAGGAGCCGCAGGTACTCAACGTTCGTGTGCACACCCAGCAGCGTATAGTTCCCCAGAGCGTGGTCAAGGGTGTCCAGCGCCGCTTTGCGGTCAGAGCCCCAGGCAATGACCTTTGCGAGCATGGGATCGTAGTCGCCGGTGACGGACAGCCCCGGAAGCATGGCAGAGTCGACGCGGACATGCGGATCGTTGCTTGCCCGTTCCCGGAGCGTCAGAATCTCGCCGATGGATGGCATGAAACCGCGTTCGGGCACCTCTGCGTAGACGCGCGCCTCTACCGCGTGGCCGTCAAGCACGACGTCGGACTGCGCCACTGTGAGAACTTCACGTGCGGCGATGCGCACTTGCCATTCGACGAGGTCGACACCGGTGACCATTTCCGTGACAGGGTGCTCCACCTGGAGACGAGTGTTCATCTCCATGAAGAAGAAGTGTTCCGGGTCCTGGTCCGAGACGAGGAACTCGACCGTGCCCGCACCGCTGTACTTGACCGAGCGCGCAGCGTTACACGCTGCTTCGCCGATCCGCGCCCGGACCTCGGCACCGTTCGCGAGGGACTCCAGCAAGGGGGACGGAGCTTCCTCGATCACTTTCTGGTGGCGGCGCTGAAGGGAACACTCGCGCTCGCCGAGATGAATCACGTTGCCGTGGTCGTCGGCGAGGACCTGGACCTCGATGTGCCGGGGCGATTGGATGAGCCGTTCCAGGAACAAGGTGTCATCGCCGAAGGCGCTCGCCGCGACGCGCCGGGCTGTCAGCAGCGTGGCTGCCATATCCTCGAGCCGTTCCACGATGTGCATGCCTTTGCCGCCGCCCCCGGCCGAAGGCTTGATGAGCAGCGGGAATCCGACGCCGGGCGCCGCTTCGATCAGTGCCTTGTCGCTCAGGCCGGGTTCGGCGATGCCCGGTACGCACGGGACGCCGTAGGACATGACGTGGTTCTTGGAACGGATCTTGTCGCCCATGATCTCGATGGCGTCAATGCCGGGGCCGATGAACGCGATGCCAGCCGCGTCCAAGGCCTTGGCGAACTCCACATTTTCGGCCAGGAAGCCGTAGCCGGGATGGACGGCCTGAGCGCCGCTTTGCAGGCAAGCGTCGATGATCGCGTCTATCCGCAGGTAACTGTCCGCCGCAGCGGCTGTGCCGATCCGGACGGCAGCGTCTGCTTCGCGCACGTGCCGGGCCCCGGCGTCGGCGTCTGAATAGACCGCCACCGAGCGGATGCCCATGGCTTTGAGGGTGCGGATGACGCGGCAGGCGATCTCGCCCCGGTTGGCGACAAGGACGGTGTCGAAAGGTGTGATCGTCATGGGGTCACATCCTGAAGAGGCCGAAGGAGGTCTCCGGCAACGGTTGGCGGGAGACGGTGTCCAGGGCCATGCCCAGGACGCGCCGGGTGTCGGCGGGGTCGATGATGCCGTCGTCCCAGAGCCGGGCGGTGGAGTAGTAGGGGCTGCCTTGGTCCTCGTACTGCTGCTTGATGGGGGCCTTGAAAGCTTCCTCGTCTTCAGCCGACCATTCCTCGCCGCGTGCCTCGTACTGGTCCCGTTTGACGGTGGCCAGCACGCTGGAGGCCTGGTTCCCGCCCATGACCGAAATCCTGCTTGCCGGCCACATCCACAGGAACCGCGGCGAGTAGGCCCGCCCGCACATCGAGTAGTTGCCCGCACCGAAGGAACCGCCGATCACCACTGTCAGCTTGGGCACACGGGCAGTGGCGACTGCGGTGACCATCTTGGCGCCGTTCTTGGCGATGCCGCCGTGCTCGTAGTCCTTGCCGACCATGAAGCCGGAGAGGTTCTGCAGGAAGACCAGCGGAATGCCGCGCTGGTCGCACAGCTCGATGAAGTGCGCGCCCTTGAGCGCAGACTCGCTGAACAGCACCCCGTTGTTCGCCACGATGCCCACGGGGTGGCCATGCAGCTTCGCGAACCCCGTCACCAGGGTGGCGCCGTAGTTCTTCTTGAACTCATGAAACCTGGAGCCGTCAACGAGCCGGGCAATGACCTCACGAACGTCATATTGCGCGTTGACATCCGTGGGAACGGCACCATAGATCTCGCCCGGGTCCACCACGGGCTCGACGGCGGTGTCCACGTCCCATGCGGGGGCGGCCGGCTTGGGGAGGGTGGAGACGATGTCGCGGACGATTTGCAGCGCATGTTCATCGTTCTCGGCAAGGTGGTCCGTCACACCCGAAATCCTTGAGTGGACGTCCCCGCCGCCGAGCTCCTCGGCCGTGACGATCTCACCGATGGCTGCCTTCACCAGCGGCGGCCCGCCGAGGAAGATGGTGCCTTGGTTGCGGACGATCACGGTTTCATCGCTCATGGCCGGGACGTAAGCACCACCCGCGGTGCAGGATCCCATCACCGAGGCAATCTGCGGGATCTTGGCCGCGGACATACGCGCCTGGTTGAAGAAGATCCGGCCGAAATGCTCCTTGTCCGGGAACACTTCGTCCTGCTTGGGCAGGAACGCTCCCCCGGAATCCACCAGGTAGACGCAGGGCAGTTTGTTCTCCAGGGCTATTTCCTGGGCCCGGAGGTGCTTCTTCACCGTCATCGGGTAGTACGTCCCGCCCTTGACCGTGGCGTCGTTGGACACCACCATCACCTGGCGGCCGTGCACCAGGCCGATCCCCGCAATGACCCCGGCACCGGGCGAATCATCGTTGTACATCCCGTTGGCCGCCAGCGGGGCGATCTCCAGGAACGGGCTGCCTTCGTCCAGCAAGTAGTTGATGCGCTCCCGTGGCAACAGCTTCCCCCGGGAGATGTGCCGCTCACGCGACTTCTCCGGTCCACCGAGGGCAGCCACGGCAAGGCGCTTCTTCAGCTCGTGCACCAGGGACAGCTGCGCTTCCGCATTAGCCGCGAACTGATCGCTGCTGGCATCCAGCTGGCTGACGAGTGTCTCCATCGACTGCGTCCCATCCCGGCCAATGGCCATCTCAGTTAGTACCGCATAACTGGAATTTAGGTTAGTCTCTATTAACTGTGTTGTCCATCACCTCGGAACTGGGCTCACCCCGGGATCGGCGCTGAATTGGACGCTTGCAAAAGGAGGAATTGTGGTCACCTTCCAGCGGAGCTCCGAGCAGGACGGCCAGGCACTGACCCAGAGAAGCCAGGCCAAGGAAACGCGGCGCAAGGCTCTCCTGGCCGCCGCAGCCGGGCTGTTCGCCGCCGACGGTTTCAACCGCGTGTCCCTCGAGGACTTGGGAGCCGCAGCAGGCGTCAGCGGACCTGCCGTGTACCGGCATTTCCCCGGAAAACAGGCCGTCCTTGCCGAACTGCTGCTAAGCGTGAGCCGCAACCTGCTCGACGGCGGCCGCACCGTGGCGTCCGAAGCCCCCGATGCCGAAGCCGCGTTGCGTGGACTGGTGGAATTCCATGTGGACTTCGCCCTCAGCAATCCCGATGTCATCCGCGTCCAGGACCGCGACTTCAGCAACCTCAACGACGCCGACCAAGCCGAAGTGCGCGCCCTCCAGCGCAACTACGTGGAACTGTGGGTGGGCGTCCTCGGCGAACTGCATCCGGACACCGATCCTACGGAGCTACGGGTCCGGGCCCACGCAGCCTTCGGCCTGATCAACTCGACCCCCCACTCGGTCCGGCACCACGGCCGACGCATGGCGGCCAAAAGCGCCCGGCCCATCCTCGAACGCATGGCACTCGCCGCTCTGACCGCCCCCTAACAGCGGCTAACCCCAACCCAACCGACCCAACTGACTCGCAGTAGATGTCGCTATAACGCGTTTTAGCGACATCTACTGCGAGTCAGTTGGGCTAGACGGGGTTAGGACGGAGGCGGGTTAGACCATCGTGATGACGGTCGCCGGGTCAGACAGGATCGCGCCTAGGTCGGCCAGGAATCTCGAGCCTTGTTCACCGTCCACCAGCCGGTGGTCGAAGGACAAGCTCAGAGACATCACTTGGCGCACCGCGAGTTCGTCGTTGTGCACCCAAGGAGCCTTGCGCACCGACCCCAGCGCGACTATTGCAGCCTCGCCCGGGTTCAAGATGGGGGTTCCTGCGTCGATCCCGAAGACTCCGATGTTCGTGATCGAGATAGTTCCACCCGACAAGTCTGACGGGGAGGTCTTGCCGGAACGCGCCGTGTCCGTGAGCTCCGACAAGGCCGTGGACAGTTCCAGCAGCGTCATCTTGTCCGCGTCTTTGATGTTGGGAACTGTTAGCCCCCGCGGCGTGGCTGCCGCGATGCCCAGGTTCACGTAGTTGAACTGCACGATCTCCTGTGCACCTTCGTCCCAACGGGAGTTCAGCGTCGGGTTTCTACGCAGGGCAATCAGCACCGCCTTGGCCGCGATGGTCAAGGGCGTGAGCTTGTACCCGGCAAACTCGCGACTGGCTTTGAGCCGCGCCAGCAGCTCCATGGTAGGCGTGACGTCAATGGTCAAGAACTCCGTCACGTGCGGCGCCGTAAAAGCACTTTGCACCATGGCAGCGGCCGTGAACTTGCGGACGCCCTTGATAGGGGTGCGGGTCTCGCGTTCAGCGGAAACCCCGACGGCGGGCCCTGAGGCCGGGGCGACCTCAGGAGCGGAGACCTGAACCTGTGACCCAGCCGCGAAGTCCTGGACATCCGAACGAGTGATGAGCCCCGCCGGCCCGGTTCCCTTGATCAGTTCAAGGTCAATTCCCAGGTCCCTCGCCAACTTGCGGACCGGAGGGGTGGATCGCGGACGCTCTTGTTCCGCCGTCGGCTCGTTTGGAGCCGCGGTCGGCGCGGTCGGTGCGGGGACAGGAGCCGGCTGTCCGGCTGCCGGGGCGGGCCCGCCTTCGGCGATGCCCCCGCCAATAGCTCGCGGGCGACGGGCAGGCCGTCCCGACTTTTCGACGACGGCGCCGTAGCCCACAAGGTTCGGCTCGCGTTTCGCCGGGGCGCCAACCGGGCTCCCTGTGCCGACGGGCTCACTTGACGTGCGCGCATCGGAGCCGGCGACTCCGGCAGTGGCTGCGCTGGGCGCGGTTCCGTTCGGCGGCGGGGCTGCGACATCGTCGACTTCGAAGGAAACGATCGGCTTGCCGACCTCCACAACGGAACCGGCTTGTTCATGCAAGGCAGCCACGGTTCCTGCGAAGGGCGAGGGAAGCTCAACCACGGCCTTGGCCGTTTCCACCTCGGCAATGACTTGGTTCAGGGTCACGGTGTCCCCCACCGCAACCTTCCAGCTGAGAATTTCCGACTCGGTGAGTCCTTCGCCGAGGTCCGGAAGCCTGAATTCCTTGATCATCGTGGCGCTCATCCTTCCAGGCCGCTCAG
This sequence comes from Arthrobacter sp. AZCC_0090, assembly GCF_014207375.1. Lineage (GTDB taxonomy): Bacteria > Actinomycetota > Actinomycetes > Actinomycetales > Micrococcaceae > Arthrobacter. The sequence goes on from NZ_JACHEE010000002.1 coordinate 123,582, forward strand.
GGAGTTGCCGCGGCCGAGTGCCCGGTCCACACCGTCAAGGATCCTGTCCAGATCCGGCAAATGGTGCATCTCAAGCTTTGAGTACGGGTACGGGATGTCGAAGCCTGTGATCCGGACTGGCGCCGATTCAAGGTAATTGAAGCAACGCTCGGTGATGCTCGCGGCGATTTCCGCGCCGAGCCCACCGGACTGCGCCGCCTCATGCGTGATGACCAGCCTGCCGGTCTTGCGGACGGACGCCTCCACTGCCGGGAAGTCGATCGGAGCCAGCGAGCGCAGGTCGATAACCTCCACGGAGATTCCCTCATCGGAGGCAGCCATGGCCGCGTCACTGGCGGTCTTCACGAGCGGGCCATACGTCACCAAGGTGACATCGCTGCCGGAGGAGACCACCCTGGCCTTTTCCATGGACAGCGCAGTGGAAAGATCTGCGGTCTCATCGACGTCGCCCTTGTCGTGGTAGCGGCGCTTGGGCTCGAAATACAGCACCGGATCGTCCGAGGCGATGGCCTGCTGGATCATGGTGTAGGCATCTTGCGGGTTGGAGACGCTAATAACGCGCAGTCCCGAGGTATGGGTGAAGTAGGCCTCCGGGGATTCGGAGTGGTGTTCCGGTGAACCGATCCCGCCGCCAAACGGAACGCGGATGGTGATGGGCATCTTCACGCGGCCTTGCGTCCGGTAGTGCATCTTGGCGACCTGGCTGACAATCTGGTCGAACGCCGGGTAGATGAAGCCGTCGAATTGGATTTCGCACACGGGACGGTAGCCTCGGTAGGCCAGGCCAACAGCGGTGCCGATGATGGCAGATTCAGCCAAAGGGGTGTCGACCACCCGGTGCTTGCCGAAGTCTTTCTGGAGGCCGTCGGTCACCCGGAAGACGCCGCCGAGCGCCCCGATGTCTTCACCCATCAGGATGATTTTGGGATCGCTTTCGAGGGACTTGCGCAAGCCGGCGTTGATGGCGCGGGCGAATGTCAGCTTGCTCATCAGAGTGCACCTTCCTGGGTGGATCCGCTGAAGCTTTCCAGATAGCGGGAGTAGTGGTCCTTCTGGCGTTCAATCCAGGAGTTGGGTGTGCTGTACACATGGTTGAAAAGGTCCAACGGCGCGGGGTCGGGCATGTTGATCACGCCTGCCCTCAGGTTCCCGGCCACCTCGTCCGCTTTAGCCTTGGTCTTGGCTTCCACCTCGTCCGTCAGCAGGCCCTTGGTGCGAAGCAGCGCCTTGAGGCGTGCAATCGGGTCCTTGGCCGCCCAGTCCTCAAGCTCATTGGCGTCGCGGTAGCGGGTGGGGTCATCAGCCGTCGTGTGCGGGCCCATGCGATAGGTCACCGCCTCGATGAACGTGGGTCCGCCGCCCTTGCGCGCCCTGTCCAGCGCAATGCGGGTGACCGCCAAAACCGCCAGGACGTCGTTCCCGTCGACGCGCATGCTGGGGATGCCAAATCCCGAGGCGCGGTCGGCGATCTGGATGTGGGACTGAATCCGCACGGGCTCGGAGATGGCCCAATGGTTGTTCTGGCAAATAAAGACCACAGGCGCCTGGAAGCTCGCGGCAAAGACCATTGCCTCGTTGACATCGCCCTCGCTGGTTGCGCCATCACCGAAGAACGCAACCGCAACCGAGTCGGCGCCGTCGTCCTGGATGCCCATGGCGTAACCGGTTGCGTGCAGCGTTTGGGAACCGATCATGATCTGCTGGGTGGCAATGTTGTAGCGGTACGGGTCCCAGCCGAAGGAGGCATTGCCGCGCCAGGCACGGACCATGTCGGTTGGCTCCACACCGCGGCAATAGGCCACGCCGTTGTCCCGGTAGCTGGGGAAGACGAAGTCATCGTCCCTGAGCGCCCTGCCTGAACCGATCTGCGATGCTTCCTGGCCCAGCAGCGGCGGCCACAAGGCCAACTCCCCCTGACGCTGCAAAGCGGTGGCCTCGGCGTCGATGCGGCGGATAACGGTCATGTCCTCATACAGCGAGCACAGCTGCTCGTCCGTGACATCGCTGACCCAGAGATCGAACTCCGGGTGGCTGATGCGTTCCCCCTTGGGGGAAATAAGTTGGACCAGGTTCCCGCCGGTCCGACGAGGATTTTCTGCACTGATTCCGGGATTCGGAGCCTTGTTGGCATCCTGGCCGGCTTCGTCCGTCAACACAGTTGATCGCACCTTTCAGCTCGCGCTCGCGGGCCGGGGAAGGACTTGTGATCCAGCCGCTGGCCAGCATCCGGGCGTCGTCGCCTGGATTAATTGTGACCCTACTCACAATGCTCATTGGGTACAACCACCGTCGAAAATTCTGCGCATTCTGCCCTGTCCGGCCCACTCTCACCGTGCTAACGTTGCGCATTATGCAAGCTTTAGATGGCACCGACACTCGACTGCTTTCGGCCATGGCAAAGGACCCACGCGGGACGGTGGTGGCTTTGGCGCAGAAGCTGGGACTATCGCGGAATACGGTCCAGGCACGGATGGCCCAGCTGGAGAAGAAGCACGCATTCCTTTCCTTCGAACGGCGGATCAACCCTGCCGCCCTCGGCTATCCCCTCATGGCGTTCATCTCCGTGCATGTGCAACAGCAGAAGCTCGGACAGCTCGCCCTGGATCTCGCCGAAGTCCCGGAAATCCTCGAGGGATATGGGCTCACCGGATCGGCTGACCTGTTGCTGCGGGTTGTAGCGCTCGACGCCGAGGACCTGTTCCGGATCAACGGCAAGATCCTGGCGTGCGACGGCGTGGAAAGAACCGATACCGCGATGTCCATGGGTGAATTGATTCCTTTCCGGGTGCAGCCATTGTTGAACCGGACTACCAAGACGGTGCTACGCACCAACTGAGCCCGGCAGCGGGCGCGAACGAAGCTCTCGGATTGCCTTGCTCCCCGCCGCAATGTGCGATTTGATGCAGGTGGACGCCTTGGGGGCCGGCTGGCGGCTTCCGTCCGGTTGGCGGCGCTGGGTCTGGTCGCCGGGAAGGGAACCACCATGAGCACCCCGCACGTTCCGCCGCAGCCGAACAATGACCCCCACGCCGTCCCGCCGACGCCGGGAACCGGGGCTCCCCCGCATGGCGCACCGTCCCCCTATGCCCCGCCGGGTTACGGCACCCCCTCCCCGTACGCCCCGCCAGGGCAGTACGCCGCCCCGGGACAATATCCCGGCGCTGGACAATATCCCGGCCCTGGACCATACGGCCTGCCGTATCCGCCGCCCGCCAAAAACCGAAAGCTCCTTTGGATCATTCTCGGAGTGGTGGGCGCGGTTCTAGTGCTGATTGTCGTGGGGGTCATCGTGCTGGTGAATGTGGTGGGAAGCGCCACCAACAAGGCCACGGCTGTCTCAGACGATTTCACGCGGCTGATCGTGAGTGGCCAAAGCGCGCAGGCCTACGACCAGTACATGCACCCATCCCTCACCAAAAGCTTGCCTAAGGCGGAATTCGTTGCCGACGTAGCTGGCCTTCGACTGGATAACAGCTGCAAGCCCCATTACGACTCCGTGATGGTGAATTCAGTCAATGGCTCCAGCACGGCCAACGTCGCAGGAACCCTGCAATGCCAGGGTAAGAACTTCGAATTCAAGTACAGCTTCGTGGGCAACGACCTGAAGATGAACGCCATCCGCCTCCAGCCCCAAGGCTAGTGGGGAAAAATTCTCCACCATCCACCCATCCATGAAGCCGCGCGGTCCGAATATCTGGTTGAGAGCCCCGTCCGGGGTTTCGAACACAGGCCGGATGCAAACCCGGCCATACCGGAAGGTTTGGACCATGCGCACTTCGCCCAACCGCCTGATTGCCACCATCTTTGGCGCCGTCTACCTGCTCGTGGGTGTCGTTGGATTCTTCGTCACCTCAGGGATTGGATTCTTCGCTACCGAGGGTGCCAACCTGATCATCTTTGCGATAAATCCCTTGCACAACATCATTCACCTTGCCATCGGTGGAGCACTGCTCTACGCGGGCATGAACAGCACCGTGCTGTCCAAGACCGTCAACACCACGGTCGGCGGCGTCTATCTCCTGGTGGGCATCCTCGGCCTGTTCCTCGTGGGTTCCGCGCTGAATATCATTGCCCTTAACGGCGCGGACAACGTCCTGCACCTTGCCAGCGCGGTGGTACTTCTCGGCGTCGGCCTCTCCCAGGACAAGGTTCCGGCCAGCGCCGCCAGGGCCCACGCCTAAAGACCTCGAAACCGGGAAGGAGCCGTCCGTGTCAACCCAAGCAGCGACGTCCGTGGGAGCAACGACCGGCGCATCCATCACCCTGTTTTCGTGTTTCGCGGGAATGGGGGCCGGCCTCGTGGAGCTTTCCATCGCATCAAGCTACATTTCGAGGCGGGGACCCCTCATGTGGGCGGGCGGTATCTTCGCGGCTTGGGGCCTGGCCCTGCTCGCGGGCTCGATTGCGAGCCTGCAGCGCGGACGGCTCCGGTTCCGCAGGGCGACAACCGTCGGACTTATCGCAGCCGTGCTCGTCCACGTAGCCGTGCTAGTGGCCGGAATGGCCCAAAGATTGCTCGACGGCGGTCACCTGGCGGCACTTTTCCTTGTCCTCATGGCATTGGGATCGTCTACGTGGCTCGCGCGCAGGTACCGCGACGACGGCGGCGGAACGGCTGCGGCTCCCCCACGGACCGGTGCGCTTGTGGCAGCAGCCTTTGCCGCCGCCGTCGTGGTCGCAGCAGTGACGACGACGGGGCTGGCCGCCTCGGTGGCCGGGCAGCATGCCGTCCCGCACGGAGGGCATTCCGTGCCGAGCGGGCACAACCACTGATGCTCCCAATTCACCAGCAGGATTCCGTCCCGCACCAATGAATGCCCGGATGCTCGCTCACCTTTGGGTGAAAAATACGGATCCCTCCTGCAGATCTTCTTCTGCAGGAGGGATCCCCCATTTGGCCTTATTTGTGAGCGAGCGTTGGTTCGGCAGGAACGCCTAGTGATTCACCGCTTTCTCTGCTCCTATGCCAGTCAGGGAACGGACTTCCATCTCTGCCTGCTTCGCCGTGTCTTCGCGCCTCTTGTCCAGCACGGTACCGAGCCAGCCAAGCAGGAAGGCGAGCGGAATGGACACGATTCCGGGGTTGCTCAACGGGAAGATCGCGAAGTTGGCGCCCGGGATCATGGATGTCTTGGCACCGGAAACCACGGGCGACAACGCGATCAGGATGATGGCCGCTGCGAGGCCGCCATACATGCTCCACGTGGCTCCCTGTGTGGTGAACTTCTTCCAGAACAGGGAGTAGACGATGGTCGGCAGATTGGCCGATGCCGCCACCGCAAAGGCGAGCGCCACGAGGAAGGCGACATTCTGCCCATTGGCAAAGATGCCACCGAGGATCGCAAGGACCCCGATGACCACCACCGTCCGGCGTGCCACTTTGACCTCGGTCCCCGCATCGGCCTTGCCCTTCGAAATCACGTTCGCATAGATGTCGTGGGCGAACGACGCAGCAGCCGTGATGGTCAAGCCGGCCACCACCGCAAGGATCGTGGCGAACGCGACGGCGGAAATGAAGCCCAGCAGCAACGGTCCGCCGAGGTGGAACGCGAGGAGCGGCGCAGCGGAATTGACGCCGCCCGGAGCGGACTTGATGGTGTCCGCGCCAACGAGTGCCGCGGCCCCGTAGCCGAGGACCAACGTGAACAGGTAGAACAAACCGATCAGCCAGATGGACCAGACCACCGATTTGCGGGCTTCCTTGGCGGTAGGCACGGTGTAGAAGCGCATCAGGACGTGCGGCAGGGCGGCCGTGCCCAAGACCAATGCCAGGCCGAGGGACATGAAGTCCAGCTTGGAGGTTTCGGTCTTGCCATACTGCAGGCCGGGGTTCAGGACGTTGGGGTTCTTGGCGGAATCTGCTGCAGCACCCAACAGGTTCGACAGGTTGAAGCCGTAGATGGAAAGCACCCAGAGCGTCATGACGGCTGCCCCGCAAATGAGCAGCACGGCTTTGATGATCTGCACCCAGGTGGTGCCCTTCATCCCACCGATCAGCACGTACACGATCATCAGGGCGCCGACGACGACGATCACCAGGGCTTGTCCGCCCCAGTCGCTGATGCCCAAGAGCAAGGAAATCAGGCTTCCTGCCCCAGCCATCTGTGCCAGCAGGTAGAAGAAGCAGACAGCCAGGGTGGACAGGGCCGCGGCAATCCGCACCGGGCGCTGGCGCAGCCGGAAGGAAAGCACATCGGCCATGGTGAACTTGCCCGTGTTGCGCAGCAGCTCGGCCACCAGCAGCAACGCCACGAGCCAGGCCACCAGGAATCCGATGGAGTACAGGAAGCCGTCATAGCCATTGACGGCGATGGCTCCGGTAATTCCCAGGAACGACGCCGCAGAGAGGTAGTCGCCGGCGATCGCGGTCCCGTTCTGGGAGCCGGTGAACGAGCGTCCAGCGGCGTAGTAGTCCGCAGCCGTCTTGTTGTTCCGGCTGGCCCGGAAAACGATCACCATGGTGACCAGGACAAACAGGGCAAAAATGCCCATGTTCAAGAGTGTGGTGTCCTTGAGTGCGGCAACGTTGACCATCGGGACCATGGCGCTCATTGTGCCGCCCCTCTCACAGTGCTGCCCTTGTCGAATTCATGTCCCTCGATCTCGTTCCGGATTTCTGCGGCGACCGGGTCCAGCCTCCGGTTGGAGTAGCTGACGTACCAGGCCGTAATTCCGAAGGTGGAGACGAATTGGAGCAGGCCCAGGACGAGGCCGACGTTGATGTTGCCCCACAGTTTGGTGGACATGAAGCCCACGGCGTAGTCAGCGAGCAGGACATATGCGAAGTACCAAAGCAGGAATGCGATGGCCATTGGAAAGACAAAACTGCGGTGGCGCTTGCGTAGCTCCTGAAACTGCGCCGTTTGCTGGACTTCCTGGAAATCCACGGACGCCGCTGCGTCCGGTGTCTGGGCCTCGTTACCCATGGGTTCCTCCTGGTTGTGAATGTCTACATCGACCACACACTCCTAGCCAATGTGACTGGAATCACTATTCACCGGGCGGCTGCACAACTTCCAGATCCATAGGCACAGGCATCGCCCAGCGGACACGTTGCTGCGCCGAACGGCGCTGCTGGCGGCGACTGAATCGGCACAGCGCACGACGGCGGGAAAGCCAGGGCGGCAGCGCCGTCGCGGGCGGATTCGCTACTCTTGCTCCATGCCGGATTCCCCGCTCGTCACCGCCGCCGCGATCGCCGTCATCGTGCTCGCCGTGGCGGTCGCCGTCGGGGTGGGCCTCAAAGTCATCCGTTCCTTCCGTGAGCTGGGCACGGACGCCGAGAGGGCCACCTACCAAACCCTCCACGCGGCGTCGCGCGCTGGGCAGCACCTGCGCACGGGTCTCCAGTCCGCCGGAGCCGCCAAGGCGAGCAAGCAATTGCGCTCCTTGCTCGGCTGCGACGCCCTTGCCATCACGGACACTGAATCAGTCCTGGCCTGGGACGGCGCAGCGGAAGAACTGAAAGCCGCCTTGATGGGGCTCGCCGCGGGAGTGCTCTCCGATGGGCGTACGGTGGTCGTGTCCGCATCGCGCGAGCTGAACGCCGTGATTGCGCCGATCCGGGCCGGGAACCGCGTGGTGGGAGCCGTTGCCGCCTTCGCTCCGCAAACCGGTGCAGGGCTGGTCCGGGCTACCGGCGAACTCGCGGACTGGGTGGCCGTACAAGTGGAACTGGCCGAGCTGGATGCTTCCCGTACCTTGCTCATGGAGGCCGAAGTCCGGGCCTTGCGCGCGCAGATCAGCCCCCACTTTATCTACAACTCACTTAACGTGATCGCATCGTTCATCAACACCGATCCCGCCAGGGCCCGGGAGCTGGTGGTGGAGTTCGCCGACTTCACCCGGTACTCCTTTCGGCGCCATGGCGACTTCACCACCTTGGCCGAGGAACTTCGGAGCATCGACCGCTACCTGCTGTTGGAGAAGGCGCGCTTCGGGGATCGGGTGCAGGTGAGCCTCAGGATCGCACCGGAAGTGCTGAGCACGGTGATTCCGTTCCTGAGCCTTCAGCCCCTTGTGGAAAACGCCGTGCGCCACGGGCTTGAAGCGAAGGAAGGACCGGGGCACATCACCATCTGCGCCAATGATTCCGGGGCCTTCGCCGAAGTCACCATCGAAGACGACGGAGTGGGGATCGATCCGGAACACCTGCGCACCGTGCTGGCCGGCCACGCCGATGGCGAGCATGTTGGATTACGAAACGTCGATTCCCGTCTCCGGCAGGTTTATGGCGACGAACACGGCTTGGTCATCGAGACCGCGCCGGGAGAAGGCACCTTGATCACCATGCGCGTGCCCAAGTCCCAGCCGAGCCATGATGCCTGACGCTAATCTATAACCATGATCAACGTACTCGTCGCCGACGACGAGCTCCCCGCCGTTGAAGAACTCGCTTTCCTGCTCAGGAAAGACGAGCGCATCGGTACCATCCACCGCGCAGCCTCGGGCGCCGAAGCCCTCCGCGCCCTCGAAACCGAATCCGTGGACGCTGTCTTCCTGGACATCCATATGCCAGCGCTTTCCGGCCTGGACATCGCCCGCGCCATCGCGCACAGCGGGCACCCACCCGCCGTCGTCTTCGTCACTGCCGACGAAGACTGCGCTCTCGAGGCGTTCGAACTGGCCGCCGTCGACTATCTGCTGAAGCCGGTGCGGGCGGAGCGCCTGGCCCGGTCCATCAGCCGCATCAGCGAACTCATCAAGGACGGAAGCAAGGTCCCGGAGATGATCACGGTTGACCAGGGAGGGACCACCCGGATGATCCGGCGCGACGACGTCAGCTATGTCCAGGCCCAGGGAGACTACGCCCGCTTGCACACCGCAGAGGCGAGCTACTTGATCCGTGTGCCGTTGAGCGACCTCGAACAGCAATGGGCAGAAGCCGGATTCATTCGCATCCATCGCTCCTACCTGATGTCCCTCAACCACGTGGGGCACATGAAACTGGCCGCGGCGCGCCCCAGCGTCACGGTGGCCGGGGCCGAATTGCCGATCAGCCGCAGGCATCTTCCGTCAGTGCGGGACAAACTCGAAGCCACCCGGATCCGGCCGCAAGCATGACCCGGGTCAGGGTCACGGCCCCGCGGCAAGCAGCCAGGGTAGCGCCGACGCGTCCGTACCGCTCGCGCGAAGCTGCGGAGGACTCCGACGTCGGGCAGGTCTTCGTCAGGTCCCTGATCCGTTCCCAGTTGCGCCTCGCAGTGGTGGTGGCTTCAGGTTTCCTGCTGGTGCTGGCGGCCTACGGTTTCATGGTGGCGCTGGTCCCGGACCTCGCGCGAATGCGGATCCTCGACATCCCCGTCAGTTGGATCATCCTCGGAGTAGCGCTCTACCCGGTCATCGGGCTGAGTGCGTGGCTGTACAACCGGTCAGCGGCAAGGAACGAAGCCCGCTACCGCGATCTTGTGGAGGAGAAGTGAATCCTGCCGTCGGCCTCGCGGCCTTTGTGGGCGTGGCACTCGCGACGGCGGCGATCGGCTTCTACGGCCTGCGCATTTCGCGCACCACCGGCGACTTTTACGTGGCATCGCGCACTGTCAGGCCTTGGTGGAACGCTTCGGCGATCGGCGGTGAATACCTGTCCGCAGCGAGCTTCCTGGGCGTCGCGGGGTTAATCCTGTTAACCGGAACAGACGCCCTCTGGTTCCCGGTAGGCTACACCGCCGGCTACCTCATGCTGCTCCTGTTCGTCGCCGCTCCTTTGCGCCGATCAGGCGCCTACACGATCCCGGATTTCACGGAAGCCAGGCTCGAGTCCAAAGCCGTCCGCCGCGTCACGAGCCTCGTGGTGGTGGCCGTCGGATGGCTCTACATTGTGCCGCAACTGCGCGGCGCCGGCCTCACCATCCGGATCAGCACGGGTTTGCCGTCCTGGGTTGGCTCCATCGCCGTCATCGTGGTGGTGTGCCTGACCGTGGTGGCCGGCGGCATGCGCTCCATCACTTTCGTGCAAGCCTTTCAATACTGGCTCAAATTGACCGCTTTGGCCGTCCCAGTCGTGTTCCTGTTGATGCACCAGTCCGACGTCGGCACCCCGGCCCTGGCGGAGGCCTCCAGCAATCCCACGGGCCTTCCTGCGGCAGGGCTGTACCAGACCGTTTCTCTTCTGGTGGCGCTGCTCTTCGGAACGCTCGGACTCCCCCACGTCCTGGTCCGCTTCTATACGAACCCGGACGGCCAATCGGCGCGCCGCACAACCCTCATTGTGTTGGGGCTGCTGTCAGTTTTCTATTTGTTCCCGACGGCGTCCGGCCTGTTGGGCAGGGTCTTCGCACCGGAACTTGCCCGCAACGGACAACCCGACGCCTTGGTCCTGCTGCTGCCTGGAAAGCTGCTGGGCGGCGTGGCCGGCGATCTGCTCTCGGCGTTGGTGGTGGCCGGGGCGTTTGCAGCGTTCCTCTCGACGACGTCAGGACTGGTGGTCTCGCTGGCCGGCGTCATCAGCCAGGACCTTCTGGGCGGAAGCGTGCGTGGATTCCGGGTCGCGGCACTCCTGGCCGCCGTCGTGCCCTTGGCTTTTGCGTTCACCACGGATTCGACGGCCCTCGCTGGCAGCGTGGGGCTGGTCTTCGCCTTTACGGCGTCCACCATCTGTCCCGTCCTGCTGTTAGGCATTTGGTGGCGTGGCCTGAGCGACGCCGGCGCGATTGCCGGCATGCTGACCGGGGCGATCCTCTGTGGGGGTGCGCTGGTGGCGGGCACGTTCATGGGTTCGTCTGTTGCGCCGGCATGGCTTGCGCAGCCTGCGGCTTGGACCGTGCCGGCCGCATTTGGCGTGATGGTGTTGGTCTCGCGGGCTACGAAACACCGGGTTCCCGGGACCGTGACCCGGCTGATGACACGACTTCACGTCCCGGAACGGCCCGTGGCCACGGAACGCCAGCGCCGCTGAAGGATCCCGACATTCATCGAAGGACGCCGCAGCCTGTCCGGGCTGCTGGTCGAGGCCAACTAGTCTGAGGACAGCTAGTCGGGGCGAGTTAGTCGATGGCCGCCATGAGTTCGACCACCCTGTCCAGGAACGCATCCACTTGGGCTTCTTCGTAGCCGTCGTGCCCTTTGGCCTCGGAGAAGGCTGCTCGGCGGACGTTGTCGACGCTCAGCGGTTTGTCATTCTCCAGGTAGCCGATCAGGGAAACGCACAGGGCATCGACCTCGGCAATGTTGTAGCTGCGCGCACGCTTCTTCTCCGGCCGGCGGAAACGTTCGCCATCAGGCCGGTGCAAGCGGCCCCGCAACACTCCGGAGAGTTTTCCGATCTTCAGCAGCCAGGCTTCCTCGCCTTCGGCCGCTATCAGCTCGTCACGTTCCCGACGGGCGAAGGCGTCTTCCAGGCGATCCAGGGCGGCATCCACGGCAGCGGCGTCGTAGCCGCCTTTGACGGGATCGAAAGAAACAGACCGGACATCGTTGCTGCCGATTTTCTCCGATGCTTCTGCCCGGTTTTCAAACGACAGCCGGGCACGCTGGAAGAACTGGTCTACTTGCTTGGCGTTGTAGCCGTACTTGCTACGCTCCACTCGCTCAAATGCTGCGGGGATCTGGCGACGAATGTCCACTGCCACTGCTTTCCTTCTGGGTGGTTGTCAGGCGCCGCTCAACAGCGCGAAAAGAATAAATGCTGCCGGAGCCGCGAAGACGATCGAGTCGAGGCGGTCCATGACCCCGCCATGCCCGGGCAGGATGCTGCTCATGTCCTTGACGCCGAGCTCCCGTTTGACCATCGATTCCGCGAGGTCACCGGCGGTAGCGGCAGCCACCATGCCGACGGCTAGCACGACGCCGACCCACCAGGGCCTTCCGAGGACGAAAACGCTGGCGAGTATCCCGATGACCATGGCTCCTGCCACCGAGCCTCCGAAGCCTTCCCAGGACTTTTTGGGGCTGATCTTGGGAGCCATCGGGTGCTTGCCGAACAATGCGCCCACGAGGTACCCAAAGGTGTCGTTGGACACCACCAGCAACAGCATGACCGCAATCTGCCAGGCACCTGCCGGTACTTGTCCACCGGGCCAGGGACCCGCCGTCGTCGCTCCCCCGCTGGCGTGGAGGGGCAAGATGGCAAAGCTGATCAGGAACGGCACCCAAGCGAGGGTGAAAATTCCGGCAAAGACGCTACGGGGAGCGCCGGCGGCGCTTTCGAGGGAACGCCAGAGCAGGACAGCCGTGCCGCTGAGCGCCATGGCGAAGAGCAGGCTCTCAGAGCCGCCGAAGTAGGCCGCCAACGGCATTGCCACAGTGCCGGTCATCACGGGGATAATCGGCATCCGGGTCCCCTGGCCTTCGAGCGCGCGGAAAATCTCCCACACACCGAGAACCGCGAATGCGGTGGTCAGGAGGACGAACCCCAGCGGCAGGAACAGCAGGCCGCCGAGAACGGCAAAGAGCATGGCAAGCCCGACGCCGATGGCGGCCGGAAGATTCCTTCCCGCCTTGGGCGTCGGGTTGCCCCGTTGGCGCCTGGCGCGTGTGGGAATTCCCTGCGCGGGCGCCGGCTCAGCCTCGCTCATCAGACCTCGAGCAGCTCGGCTTCCTTGCGCTTGAGGAGCTCGTCGATGCCGTCGACGTGGGCCTTCGTGATGGCGTCGAGTTCCTTTTCGCCCCGGGCGCCTTCGTCTTCGCCGGCTTCGCCATCCTTGACGAGCTTGTCCAAGGAGTCCTTGGCCTTGCGTCGAATGCTTCGGATGGTGACCTTCGCGTCCTCACCCTTGCCCTTGACGATCTTGACGTATTCCTTGCGGCGTTCCTGGGTGAGCTCAGGGATGGTGATCCGGATGACGTTGCCGTCGTTGGACGGGTTCGCGCCTACCTCGGAGTCGCTCAAAGCCCGTTCGATGTCGCGCATCGCGGTCTTGTCGTAGGGGGTGATCAGGATGGTCCTGGCGTCCGGAATAGCGAAAGAAGCCAGCTGCTGCAGCGGCGTGGGAGTGCCGTAGTATTCCACGATCACCTTGTTGTAGAGCCCGGGGTTGGCACGACCGGTACGGATCGTCGCGAAATCCTCTTTGGCTACCTCGACCGCCTTGTCCATCTTTTCGCCGGCTTCGAGCAAGGTTTCCTCGATCATGGTTTCTCCTCAGAAATAGTCGCGCCCCGTTCCACGGGCCGCGATGCACAGTAAATTTCCGCCCCTGCGGGCGGAAGAGTCCTAGAAATATCCTAGCCCTTGCTAGGGAGTGACCAGGGTGCCTAGTTTTTCGCCGAGGATGGCCCGGGTGACGTTCCCTTCGCCTTCCATGCCGAAGACCACCATGGACAAATCGTTGTCCTTGCACATGGTCATGGCGGTCTGGTCCATGACGCGGATGTCACGCCGCAGGGCGTCGTCATAGCTGAGTTTTTCCAGCTTCTCAGCGGTGGGATCCTTCTTGGGATCCGCGGTGTAAACGCCATCCACACCGCTCTTCGCCATGAGGACCACGTCGGCATGAACTTCGAGCGCACGTTGGGCGGCAACAGTGTCAGTAGAGAAATACGGAAGTCCGGCGCCCGCACCGAAGATGACCACGCGGCCCTTCTCCATGTGGCGGATGGCACGGCGGGGAATGTAGGCCTCGGCCACCTGGCCCATGGTGATGGCGCTCTGGACGCGGGTCTCGACGCCCGCTTGCTCCAGGAAGTCCTGAAGGGCCAGGCAGTTCATCACGGTGCCTAGCATTCCCATGTAATCGGCACGGGAACGGTCCATGCCGCTCTGGGACAGTTCGGCGCCGCGGAAGAAGTTGCCGCCGCCGACGACGATTGCCACCTCGACTTCGGAAACAGCTGCAGCAATCTGCTTGGCGATGGCGCGGACGGTTTCCGGGTCTACACCGAGCTTTCCGCCGCCGATGACCTCACCGGACAGCTTCAGCAACACTCGGCGGCGGGTCTTTCCGGGCTGGATTGCAGTGTTCTCGGTTTCCATGGTGCCTTCCCGTTTGTGGACTCTGGCTAGATTATCTTGCTGGGGGCCGGGCAGAAAGCCACCGAATGTAGATGCACTCGGTGCGGGCCCGCCATTGCATGCAAAAGGGGCGGCCACCGCAGTGACCACCCCTTTTGAAGTCTTACTAGTTTCCTACGCGGAAACGAGCGACTGCGGTTGCCTTGACGCCGGCCTCTTCGAGGACCTGGGCAACGGTCTTCTTGGAGTCCTTGGCGAATGCCTGGTCCAGGAGAACCTCACCCTTGTAGAAGCCCGTCACGCGGCCTTCCACGATCTTGGTGAGAGCAGCTTCCGGCTTGCCTTCAGCCTTGGCGGTCTCTTCCGCGATGCGGCGCTCGGACTCGACCAGTTCGGCCGGGACGTCTTCGCGGCTCAGGTAGTTCGGAGCCATGGCTGCAACGTGGACGGCAACGTCGTGAGCCGCGGTAGCGGCGGCGTCGCCCTCGCCCTCAACGGCGAACAGGACGCCGACCTGGGCCGGGAGGTCCTTGGAGGTCTTGTGCAGGTAAGCGTCAACGGTGCCGCCTTCAATGCGGGCGATGCGGCGAACGACGACCTTCTCGCCGAGGACTGCGCCCTCTTCGACGACAACCTCCGAAAGGGGCTTGCCGTCGACGTCGATGGCCAGCAGGGTCTCGAGGTCGGCAGCGCCGGACTCGACAGCGACGGCCAGGACCTTGTCGGCCAGCTGGATGAACTTGTCAGCCTTGGCGACGAAGTCGGTCTCGCAGTTGACCTCGATCATCACGCCAACGCCGTCGGTGACCTTGGCTGCAACCAGGCCTTCCGCGGTGGAGCGGCCTTCACGCTTGGTAGCGCCCTTGAGGCCCTTGATGCGGATGATCTCGATGGCCTTCTCGGCGTCGCCGTTGGCCTCGTCAAGAGCCTTCTTGACGTCCATCATGCCGGCGCCGGTGCGCTCGCGCAGGGCCTTGATGTCAGCAGCAGTGTAGTTCGCCATGTGAACCCCTCTGTCTAGAAATTTATGTGTTTACGGACTGACAGGACGGCAGCCCACCTGGTGGGCCACCATCCTGTCAGTAGCTCCCCGCACCGATTTCCGGTGCAGGAAAGGTCCGGATTTACTTGTCTGCTTCGGCTTCGCCGGCAGCAGCTTCGGTGGCTTCGGCGGCCGGGGCTTCCGTAGCTTCCGCAGCCTGAGCTTCGGCCTTGCTGCCTTCGAGGAGCTCGCGCTCCCACTCAGCCAGGGGCTCTTCCGGAGCCTCAGCAGCACCGGTGGCGCGCTGGTTGCGGGCGATGAGGCCCTCAGCAACAGCGTCGGCAACCACACGGGTCAGCAGGTTGACGGAGCGGATGGCGTCATCGTTGCCCGGAATCGGGAAATCAACTTCGTCGGGGTCACAGTTGGTGTCCAGGATGGCAACAACCGGGATGTTCAGCTTCTTGGCTTCGTCAACAGCAAGGTGTTCCTTCTTCGTGTCAACAACCCACAGAACGGAAGGAGCCTTGGTCAGGTTACGGATACCACCCAGATTGGTTTCCAGCTTGGTGAGCTCACGCTTGAGGAGCAAGAGCTCCTTCTTGGTGTAACCGGAGCCGGCAACGTCCTCGAAGTTGATCTCTTCGAGTTCCTTCATGCGCTGGATGCGCTTGGCAACGGTCTGGAAGTTGGTGAGCATACCGCCCAACCAACGCTGGTTGACGTACGGCTGGCCAACGCGGGTAGCCTGCTCAGCAATTGCTTCCTGGGCCTGCTTCTTGGTGCCGACGAACAGGACCGTGCCGCCGTGGGCGACAGTAGCCTTGACGAACTCGAAAGCGCGGTCGATGTAGGACAGCGACTGCTGAAGGTCAATGATGTAGATGCCGTTGCGCTCCGTGAAGATGAAGCGCTTCATCTTCGGGTTCCAACGACGGGTCTGGTGTCCAAAGTGGACGCCGCTGTCAAGCAGCTGGCGCATAGTTACGACGGGCATGCCGACGCTCCTTCCGGCAGGTCATTCATGAGAGAGCCACACGGGCCGCTCTTACCCTGCCAATAGTTGACGGTTATTTAGCCGGACCCGAACGGGCCTTGGCTCCTGGCATCCATTGCACTTCTCATCCGGCCAATGACTCGCCGGACCGCAAGAGCACAATCCTCCGCAGCATTGAATCCGTACGGATTCGCAGTTGGAGGGTTGGATGCGCGTAGTCAGCCTGGAGCCCCCGCGCAACTGAATGAGACGCGCTTCTAAACAAGCTTGAGGGCACAGCAAACTGCTCCATCAAGTGTACTACAGCGCCCCCGGACTCTTGACCGTAATCTCATTGACTCCAGGCTCCGCGCGCCTGCGCCTTTTCGCAGGTTTTCCACATAGTGGATCTTGCGGCTTTCCGGACTCCCCAGGCTGACGAAGGCTTATTCCATGAGAACGGCAAATCTTCTGGCCTACCTACTCTTGGTGCTCGCTTTGGGTGCAACGCCCGCCGCTGCTGCTCCGGGAGCCGGTGCAGCCACCGCCAGCCCCCGCCTGGACTGGGCGTGGCCGCTCTCCCCCAAGCCCGCCGTCCTGCGTACTTTCGACCCTCCGGACAAACCCTGGCTGAGCGGGCACCGCGGCGTCGATTTGCAAGCGGCCGACGGCGCCCCGGTCGCCGCTCCCGCCGACGGCACCGTGAGCTTCGTCGGTGTTGTGGTGGACAGGCCCGTGATCGTGATCGACCACGTCGGAGGGCTCCGCAGCAGCTTTGAACCCGTGAGCAGCGAACTCAAGGAGGGCGCCGCTGTCATAAGGGGTCAGACAATCGGCGTGGTCAAGGCCGGTCATTGCTCCGCTTCGCCTTGCCTCCACTGGGGTGTGCGGCGCGGGGAAGACTACGTCAACCCGCTTGCCTTCGTTACCGATATGCGCCCGTCCGTGTTGCTGCCACTGGAGTTGCCGCTAGACCGGCGCACGGCTTCCAGGGCCGTGAACCGGACGGAGGATCACCTTTCCCTCATGGACCGTGACGCCGCTCGCGGGCGGTTAAACGATGGCGGAAATCCCGGTGATGGCCCGCCCTGTGACGAGGGTGTTGATTTCGTGGGTGCCTTCGTAGGAGTAGATTGCCTCGGCGTCGGCGAAGATCTTGGCCATCTCAAAGTCCGTGACAATGCCGTTGCCGCCCAGAATGCCGCGGCCCAGGGCAACGCTTTCGCGCATGCGAGACGTGGTGAAGGCTTTCGCCAACGCGGATTGCTCATCCTTGGCCACTCCGGAGTCCTCGAGCTGCGCGAGCCGAACCATCATGCCCATGGAGCTGACCGTATTGCCCAGGATCTGCACCAGTTGTTGCTGCACCAATTGGAACGAGGCCAAGGGCCTCCCGAACTGAAAACGCTCCACCGCGTAGCGGCGGGCGACGTCGAATGCTGCAAGCTGCTGCCCCACGGCTTGCCAGGCGACCGACAACCGTGTCACTTTGAGGACCTTGTTGGTGTCCCGGAAGCTGTTGGCATTGGCCAGTTTGAAGAAGTCGGGGACTACCACGTTCTCGAGGGTGATATCGGCGTTCTGGACGGTCCTCAGCGAGATCTTGTTTTCGATCTTGGTGGCGCTGAATCCCGGGAGACGCGTGTCCACCATAAAACCTTTGACCTGGTTGTCGGCGAGGTCGCGGGCGAAAATCACTACCCAGTCGGAGAACGTGGCGTTACCGATCCAGCGCTTGGCTCCGCTGAGGATCCAGTTGTCGCCGTCGCGGCGGGCGGTGGTCCTGGTGCCGCCCGCGACGTCCGAACCACCCAAGGGCTCGGTGAGTCCAAAGGCTCCGATTTTCTTGAGGGAGTAAACGTCCGGCAGCCACGCATCTTGTTGCTCTTGGGACGCCAGAGCCTCGATCGAACCAGTGAACAAGCCGTCGTGGACGCCCATGAACGTGGCAATGGACGCATCAGCGCGGGTTGCCTCTGCGTGGACGAGGCCGGCGAAAACATTGGAATAGCCTTGCCGCCTTACCGGGCTGACCAAGTCGATCTCAGCCAGCTTCGGGATCAGCTCCATGGGGAACTCCCCACGGTTCCAGCAATCGACGGCAATCGGCTTGACCTCACGGGAAAGGAAAGCCCGAATCTCGGCCAGCCGGTCCTGCTCCTTGGCCGTGAGCAACTGCTCAAAGCCATAGAAGTCGCCGTCGGCGTACGGGAGGTTCTCGAGGTCGATTGCTGCCTTGGACATGGCGCTCCTTTTGCATAAGTTACTGGTGAGTAACTTATCGTAGTTGCGCATCTGCATCAAGGTGCCGGCAAATATGGCTCGGCGAACTCAGCCAACCAGGGCGTGGCCCAAGACGAATGAGTGATACAGCACGAGCATTGAGGTGGGTTAGCTGGAAAGGCCGGTGCAGGGCTGGCGGTACCGACTCGGGAGCTCGGCGGCGTCCTCGGGGAGGTCAGCGGGGGCATGTACCTGGCCGTTCTTCCACCAGTAGTGAGCGTGCCTGGTGATCTCGTCCCACTGCCTGGCCTCCGTCCTGTAGTACGCACAGGTCACCTCGCCGTCGCGGTAGCTGGCGACGCCGAACAGCTTGCCGGTGCCGCCCGCGGCGCGGGTGGCTGCAACGATGACAAAGGGCCACTGGCCCAAGTTCCACCCATCGGCCCCCCAGTTTGGGATGGCGGCCCATCCGTGTTCCCTGATCAGATCCATCCAGCCATATCCGTCGTCCAGGTGATAATCGCCGAGGACCACGGCGGCAGGGATTACCTCACCAGTGTCCTTGGTGGTGACGGGTCCGATCCTGACAGAATTCATGGTTGTGTGTCCAAATCTCCGGCAGCTGTTTTGCTGCCCGTGGGCGCGGTGAAAAAGGACATTGGACCCTCCATGGATTCGGCCTGTCGACGTTCCAGACAACAAGGCCGCCCCCGCAGCCCACACACTGGTAATCGACGCACCACCCGGAAAAGTCACGGGCCGGGGATCGTTTCTCGAAATTTTTTCCGATCCACCCCGAAACATCCGCCATCCCGCAGGAGGTTCCCAAACGGCCTTCGCCGCTTAAGGTCTTGAGACTTCCCAAACTGGACGTCGCCATCGTCCCGGGAAGAAGTCAGCGCTTTGGATTGGTGAGGGGCGCCGGCCCGGACGGCCGCGGTGAAGTCGTTGTCGGGACGGAAGCCACCTTCTGTAGACGAGCGACGTGGTTGTTGCCACGCGTAGTCAGCCAATCGCCTGCTTCTGGGCGGCTGACCACTGTCGCCGTCTCGCGCGGGTCGTGGCGACGAGCAAGAGGATCGACTTCGCTGCGATCGACACGACAAGGAGCGTAACGGCGGCGAGCACTCCAAGTGTGACGGCCTGCCAGGCAGGCGGTTGGAGCAGGCGCAGCCATGTGATGGCCAGCGCGGCGACACTCGCCACGGGGAAGGTAAACGACCAGAATCCGAGCGAGAACGGCAGTGCGCGGTAACGCCGCAACAACGTCACCTGGATCAGCGCCATCAAGACCGTCATCGCTGTCAACCCCTCGAACAGGTGATCGGGTCGACCTCCGGAGATCGTAAGCCACGCTGCCGACGCGACAGCCGGCGGAGCGATCATAATCGCAAGTGTCGGGACGAGTGCTGCAGGCAAGGTTGGACGGAGCGCGAGCCGGAGGAAGAAGAACACCGAGATCACCAGCCAGAAGAAGATCCCGACCGCGAAACTTCCTACAGCAAGCCAGTCAAGCCCCGCCTCTGCCGCGGCGAAAGCACCAACTAGACCGGCTGCACTGATGGGCAGGAAGTAGCCGCCATGAACGGATTCGAGTGGCAATTGCCCGCGCATCCAGAAGCCCAGAATCCATGCGGCGAACGCGGCTGCGGCGGCCATGGAGATCAACGTCACTACGGTTCCGGCAAGTGGAATAGTGCGGTGGAGGCTCGCTCCGATCAGCATCGCGGCAATGGGAAGCAATGCTGCAAGGGGGCCCTGGGCGAAGTTCGTGAGCTGATGAGAGAGCCGTTGGCTGGTGCGCGTGCCGCGATGCACGTGCACAGCAAGGGTCCAGACCCAGGCGATCGCAGCGACCAGCCAGAACGCTTGCCCGAGCCAGAACGGTGCGCCGAGCGCGGAAACCGCTACGGACCAGACTTGGGCGAGGCCGGCCAGGCCCAACGGGATGGCGAGCGTGTTCAACGGGACGCGCATGCGCGCTGGCGTTGGAGCGGCGACGTGCGCCGCGTGTACTTGAGCTGACAAGGGAATGCCTTCCTGGCAGGGGTAGCGGGATGTCGACGATTGGTCACAGGCAGTTATTGACCTTGAAGTACAATATCACGCAAGTTACGCTTTTCCCATGGGCAGACCGATGCAGTTTGAGACAGACACGGCCGTCGACAGAGCGATGGACCTCTTCTGGCGTCAGGGATACGCCGGGACGACGCCGCAGGAGTTGGCCAGCGAGCTGGGGATCGGCAAAGGCAGTCTCTACAACACCTTTGAGAGCAAGCACGCGCTGTTCATGCGTGCCCTTCGGCGCTACAGCAAGGTACGGATCGAGTACCTCGCCGGCATGTTCTCCGCGCCCGGGCCGATCGGGCCACGCCTCAAACGGGCGATGACTGTCCTTGCCGGGGTCGGCGAGCACCGGCGGGGGTGCGTCATGGTCAACGCTGCCGCGGAGCTCGGCACCGCCGACGACGACGTGAACCGCATTGCGGAGGACCTCTTCACACGGATCGAAACGGAGTTTCGGCAAGCAATCGCGCAGGGACAAGAGTCTGGAGAATTCAGCATGGACCGGGCGGCCGACACCGCCGCCAGCCAACTACTTGCCTCCGTGATCGGGCTTAGCGTACTCGTCAAGGCAGGCGGGCCGTCGGAGAGGTTCCAAGCCGTCATCGACGGCATCGTCGATGGATTATGACGTCAAAGGAATCTACAAGATGCGGCGGGCGCGCCGGTTTGTTGAACCCGCCGGCTACCTCAGAACGTCAAAATGAAAGAGCCCTTGAGCTGCGTTTCCGCAGCTCAGGGGCACCTTTCGGGTAGGGCTACTCGGACTTGAACCGAGGACCTTAGGATTATGATTTGGCGATTTTCATCAGTTTCCGGAGGGCGTCAAAATTGCCTAGATTCCGGGGCAGAACTGCCCAAATGGGCAACGCGCGTGCTCATCATTTTTCGTTACTCGCCATCGTTTCCGGTGGGTAAACGGTGGGCGAATCGCCCCGCCTGGCGGGGCGTGTCGCAGGATTCCGGCTAGCCTCTTGGACCGGGCCCAGATCTGCCGCAAACGAGTTTCCACGGTCATGCCGCCTAGCTCTTCCAATCCTATGAAGAGGAATACAGCTGGCGCTTCCGCCGGCGATCAAACCGCGGAGACGACGGAGACACTGATGAAAACAACGCCAGAAGCCGGCCGCAGCACCGCGGAAGGTGCCGGAGAACAATGGCTGACCCCGAAAGACATCTGCACGCAGTTACAGATTCCGGAGCAGACGTTCTACCAATGGCGGGTGAAGCATATCGGCCCCCGCGCCTATCGAATCGGGCGACATCTGCGGATCAGCCGGAGCGACTTCAACGCGTGGTTGTCTTCGCGCCTGGAAGCATAGACGACACCGGCTTGTCCGGACGATCCGGCCGCTGCCGGACGCGCATATAAATGCCCGGGCGAGCGGACCCGCCATCACGAACGGAGTCGTTGCGGGCACCCGCCTCACCGAAGGTGTCGCTGTGTACGCGGCCTTCGTGAGGCTGGCATCGCATCCCGGCCTCATATGTTCGCCATCCCGACGCTCGGTCAAGGGCGCGTTCGCGTCACTGCGTGATGGGCCTGCGGCCCACCCTTGACAGCCGCGCCATGGATGGACACGGCGGCCTCTATCGGGATGCTGGCAACACTGGGATGGCCCTGACAAATCGCTCCGTTTGCGATCGACTGGCCGCCAGGGGCGTCTTGCCAATCACACATTGGTGAGTCCGAAGTGCAACGGCATTGAGGTGGGTCAGCTGAAAAGGCCGGCGCAGGGCTGGCGGTACCGACCCGGGAGCTCGGCGGCGTCCTCGGGGAGGTCAGCCGGGGCGTGTGCCTGGCCGTTCTTCCACCAGTAGTGAGCGTGCTTGGTGATCTCATCCCATTGCCTAGCCTCCGTCCTGTAATACGTGACCGGGCATTATTCGCTGGATGCATCATCCTTGAGGCCTTCGATGGTGCTGGGAGCTTCGTTCGCTGCTGGTCCGCGACGTCCTTTAACGGCGTGAGGCCGGCCCGTCTGGGCCGGCCTCTGCTTTCCTTCAGTATGGGGAGACAGTGGAAACTTGCTGGGATGATGAGCTCGCGCTGGGGTGCGGCGGTGACGAGAGTGACCCAGAGTTGTTTACCTCGCGGGCGGTTTAGCCGTCATCGCTCATTCTCTCGGCGGCGGAATCATGGCGGAGAGCGTCCTGTTGATAGCTATCGGCGATGCCTCGCAGCACGCGTGCGGTGCGTGGCCATTGAGTGGAGATCTTTGTCGCCATTTCCCGATAGTGCTTCTCGAGTTCGCGTTCCTGAACTCCACCGTCAAAGACTCCTCGACTGGTGACTCCACGTTTATTGACCTTGCCAATGTGCAGTCCCGTGTCGAGCCGGGAGTTACCGACGTTCTCGATGATCTCCCGGACGGCTTCTGCAGGCCAGACGCCGTCGGTGCCGACGGGACTTGACGCGAGGACTTGGCCGATCTGTTCATCGCCGATTGCAGCACGCTTGCTGTCCGCGAAGGCTAGACGAGCTTCTCGAACCCAAGCAGTCAGGTGAGGGCCATCGATGGTGCCGTCCTCGGCAAGTCCGGGAAGGGTGTGCCAGTGTTGAAGAACGCTGAATGACACATGGGCGAACGCCTTCTCTTGTGCGGTAGGCGACCCTTTGGGTTCGTCTTCGCCACGGTACAGGGCATTAATCATGCTTATGAAGTCGCTTGGCTCCGTTCCCAGCGCCCGGTAGAGCGCGGCCGAGGGATGGTGATCATGCAGCAGCTCAAAGAAAAAGAACTCATATCCCGGAAGGTCTGCGTCATCGGGAAAATGCTGCTCCATGTATTCCAGGACATTGCCGAGGTAGTAACTACTCATGGTTATGTCGTGGGTAGGGCCAGGACTCTCACGCAACGCTTTGAGGACCACCTTGATGAGGTCAACGCCCGGTTCTTGATTTTCGTGAAGCATGTCGCTGAGGAGCCCCAGAGCCGCCCAGGGCCGATTGTGATCGACGAGCAGGCCAATGGCTTCCGCTCTCTCCTCGGCCGCGACGGAGTGAGGGTTCGCTCGCTGCCAATATGCGGCTTGGAGCTCTACACCGAGGGTGGAAATCTCCGTCCAATATTTCCTCGCGAACGGCACAGCCGCCATAAGTGCTTCCTGCGATGAGTGTTCCGTCAAGGCAGGGTTGGCAAGTGCAGCCTTGACCCAGGAAAAGCCTTCAGCGTTGATTTTTTCGCCGGCGAAGATCAGGGCGGCATGTCGCAGGTTTTGTTCCTCGGCGTTAAACCACCCTAGGATCGCCCCTTCCGGGACATCGCTCCTTGTCGCGAGCATGCGACCAATGACAAACGGTGTATTCACTTCAAGTGTCAGCGAGGTCAAGGCATCAGCGCCAATTGCGAGGACGTCTCCGAGGGCATCGTTTTGCAGCCGACAAAGTTCAACGTCATACCCGTCTTCGCCCCACTTGAAGTTGGGAAGATGCGGCCTGTAATCAAAAAGATTCGAGAAACGGCGCGCATCCTTACCGGGTGTTAGTTCAGCGGCCATAGCACGAAGCATCGCCACGTCCTCGGCCGGCATGGCCCACTCGGTCTCCGCATACTCTTCATGTTTGTCAGCTTCACTGGTCAAGACTTCCCACACGGCGTAACGCTCTCCCTCGTTCCAAGCGTTCGCAGCGACGGACTCACCGAGCCTTTTGATAACTGCCTGCCGCTCATCTACTGGAAGGTTTCCGATCTTCGGAAGCAGTTCCATCCATCGGTCCGTGCCTGTGCCGGTGGCGCCCAAGGCCATGCCAACAAGCTCGTGGACGAAGCGACCCCAATCTGTGTAGGTCACCGACTGCCTGACCGGGTTCCAGTCACGGTACTCGGGCGAGTGAGGGGGGACCGCGGTCGGGTAGTTTTCGGGCCACACTCCCATAATCAGTTGCCATCCAACGCCGGGTTCACGCTGCAGGATGCGACCGATTACCCCCAGTTTTGCATCGACGGTGGCTCCGCTTTGAGGAAGCCAGCCTGTGACGAGCGTCTGAAGGCTAGCGATCGGGCGGTTGCCGAGCCGACCGCCTGGGTCGATCGAGGACAGCTTGCCGAGCAACATTGCTGAGTGACCGAAATGGTCAGGCGACCAGCACAGCGTTTCGAGGGCCCACAAGAGACTCGGATGAGGCGATGACGGACCGAATACGACGTCGTGCGTTTGATCCTGGAACATTGTGCGAAGGACAGGGGCTGGTTGCTCGAGGTCACGCTCGACCTCGTCCAGGAAAACCTCGGGAGATGCTTCTGCCAGGGCTGGCAGAGCGTGCGCAAGGCGGGCCCAGGTCTCACCGGATACGTCGGTATTTGCGGCTGCAAGCAATGTGTGGACGATTTTGTCGACTCGGCCCTGCATTTGAAGGTGCGACGGAAGTCCGTCGTGGCTCGCAGCCGAAAGCGCCAGACCCGCCGCGATCCCCCCCTTCAGGATCCCCGAATGAAGCGGCACCGTACCCATTGCACTCGCTGTCAACCGAGCCACGGTATCCATGCCTTGGAAAGGGTCAGGTTCGAGCAGCACATCGCGTACCACCTCACTCCAACGCGCTAAGTCGCTGGGAGTCAGCCTCGGCAGAAGCAGGAGGGCCGCCTCCACGGGGGATGTCAGCCTCCATGTATCTCCCGAGCGGACAAAGGGGGCATCGCTACGGCTGGAGAGGCTACGAAGGAGTCGCTCGATTTCTTCGCGTGATTGCCCGGTCAGCTTCTCCAGAACGCCGAGATCCCCTTCATGCTGTGACCATGTTCCGGCCAAAACAAGGGGAGCAAGGATGGCAGCATTCTCAGTCTTGTCGGCCCAGTCAGGCTTACGGAATCTCGGATCGAGCGCGATAGAACGGATGAGCGCAGCCATGCTGCGACGTGCAAGCGCCACCATCCTTTCTGCTTCGTCAGAGTCGGGAACCGTCGCCTTCGCCTTCAATGCCTCGCGGGCAGCGACGCGGTCGATTTTTCGAAGCTCGATCCCGTTCCCGTCGCGAACGACGTCGTCGGTTTCGGCGATCAGGACAACACGATGTCCGCCGTTTATCGCCGATGCAAGGTCGGGATCGCCGTCGAACAGCGGAACAAGAATGAGAGGAACCGGTGACTCGACCAACCTTTGCCATGCTGCTGCGTCAGTAACCACAATGGCGCGGCAGAGCAGCTCTTCTTGCGTCGCCAACGTTGAGAAAATGAAGGCCAGAGCGTCATCTTGCCACTGAGCTTTCAGTGTCACGATCGAATCGGCCTGCGCAGCACCGATCAGGGCCGTACGCAGATCATCGGACGCGGCTGAACGCCCGGCTGCAAAAAATTCAGGTGGCAGGGCAATTGTTATGCGGTCCTGGAACAGGTTCCACCATCGTTCGATGGTCTGTGCGTCGCGGGGCCGGTATCCGAGACGTTCGGAAATCCAGTAGTGCACAGAGGGAGAGGCTTGGAGCCAGGCTTCAAGCTGGTGCGCATCGATGGCCACAACGCCCGCAAAGTTGGATTCTGCCGTGCGCTCAGCTGCCCATTTTTCTCCTTTTGCCCAGTTTCGTGGGGTCGCGAACACGAATAAAGATTCGGCGTCATTTGGGAGTGCCTTCGCGCGCTTGTCGTAGTCGTCCTGTGCTTTGCCTTTCGAGTTTGATTCCGTTCCGAACTCGAAGCGCAGCTCCCCGGCCGGGAGGTATGTGCTTCCGGTGGATGTTGCTGTGCCATCCCAGCCTGGTGCCGCGACACCTTCGTGCGCCCGCACGTGGACATTAGTGATTCCGGGCGTCACTGCCAGAAGGCGTCGTATCAGTTCGGGAAAGGCTCTTTTGGCATCGTCGCGCGCCGCCCACGCGTCAAGATCCTTGGCGTTGATCAATTCGGGTCCGTCCGTCCGAAGGGCGGGAGCTACTGACGATGTTCTTTCGCCACGGCTTTTGAGAAGGCGATCGACTTCTGCACGGGCAAAGCGGTGCTGTCGTGATCCGGCCACGCGGGCTGAGGTCAATGTTCCCTCTTTCACCCAGTTCCTTACGGTGTTCTCGTGTACGCCCAGCAGCTTGGCTGTCTCGCGCACATTCAACAGGGACCTTACTTCATCTTCACTATTCATAACAAAAGAATAGCAGATTGTGGACTTTGTGCACTTTCTCGATCCGCCCAAAGGGTACTTCGGCCGCAGCCATCCCTCAAGTCGTCAACGCCAGGAAGCCATCCTTCCGAAAGGCCCCCTCGACAGGCGCGGATTGCTCGTTGGCGATGGCTACTACGAGTGGGAGAAAATCCCCGGCGGCGGAAAGATCCCAACGTAC
This sequence comes from Arthrobacter sp. AZCC_0090, assembly GCF_014207375.1. Lineage (GTDB taxonomy): Bacteria > Actinomycetota > Actinomycetes > Actinomycetales > Micrococcaceae > Arthrobacter. Next base: position 149,986 of record NZ_JACHEE010000002.1, read on the forward strand.
CTGCACACAGGACGCCGTCGAGGCAATTTCTCCTCCGGTTTCCCGAGGAGACCAGCCCGAAGCTCATCGGGCGTCCTGCGTGCTGCAGGCAGCACAAAGGCCGAAGACATCCCAGGTGGGGTCTGCGTGGACGAAACCTCGCTCCACGGCCGCCGCGCGAAGGGCTGCGTCAGCTTCCGTCAGCTCCAGTTCGACGGTCCGGCCACAGGAGCGGCACACGAGGTGGTGATGGACTCCCTCGGGCGAGTGGCAGGCGTGGTAGAGCGTGGTGCCGTCGGGGCCGTGGAGCACGTCGGCGAGCCCTGCGTCGCCGAGTCCGGCGAGATTCCGGTAGACGGTGGAGAGCCCGATCGGCGTGCCCTGCTGCTCGAGGATCCGATGCAGGGCCTGTGCGCTCAGGTAACCTCCCCCGTCCTCCAAGGCGGCACGCACGGCCTCCTGCTTGCGGGTCCTTCGTCTGTTCATGGCCGCTACGCCCCCTCGGTGCGCTCCAGCCCTCCGACCGGAGGGCGGCTAAGATGGATTGACAATGATAACCATTCTCACGTAAGTATTTGAGTGTAAGGCACACATCGCCGCCCCAGCCACGAAGAACGGAACCCCCTGATGCCCCGTCGATTTCCCTCTGCTATTTTTGTCGCCGCCCTCGCTGCGATCGCCCTTGCCGGCTGCGGTACGGCGGCATCCTCTTCCGCTCCGGCCACCGGAAGTTCTGCCGCGTCGGTCCAGGTGATCCCCGTGGCTGCCAGCACGGACGCGTGGGGAAGTATCCTTTCGGAGCTTGGAGGCACCCACGTGCAGGCGACCTCGATCATCAACAACCCGGACACGGACCCCCACGCTTACGAGCCCACCCCGGCAGACGCTCGCACGATCGCAGCCTCTAAGGTCTTTGTTGAGAACGGGGTCGGCTATGACAGCTGGGCGGCAAAGGCCGTGGCCGCGAACCCGACCGCCGACCGCTCGGTGGTGGAGGTCGGCGCAGTGACCGGCACCCCGGACGACGGCAACCCGCACCAGTGGTACGCACCTGAGAGCGTGGGCAAGGTCGCGGACGCTATCACTGCGGCACTGAAGAAGGCCGATCCGTCGAGCGCGGCCTACTTCGACGCCCAGCGGGCCGATTTCGATTCGAAGGCACTGGCGGATTACCACGCCACGATCTCCGAGATCAAGGCAAAGTACGCCGGAACGCCGGTCGGGGCGAGCGAGAGCATCTTTGCTCCGATGGCATCCGCGCTTGGGCTGAACCTCATCACCCCGGAGAGCTTCCTGAAGGCCATCAGTGAAGGGACCGACCCTTCGCCGGCAGATCTGGCAACGATCAAGTCCCAGATCACGGGCAAGCAGCTGAAGGTCTACGTGTTCAACAGCCAGAACTCCACCCCCGACGTCGCCGCACAGGTCGACGCGGCCAAGGCCGCCGGCATCCCTGTCAGCGCGGTCACCGAAACCCTGAGCCCCAAGGGCGCCACCTTCCAGGACTGGCAGACGACGCAACTCAAGTCCCTCGAGACGGCGCTAGCGCGGGCCACCGGGAAATGACGAACGAACCGGCGGTCCGCTTCCGCGGCGCGGCCGCTGCTGTCGGCGGCCGAACCGTCTGGGCCGGCGTCGATTTCACCGTCGACGCCGGCCAGTTCGTGGCCGTCCTCGGACCCAACGGGGCCGGGAAGTCGACTTTGCTGAAGGCCATCCTCGGCCTGCTTCCGGTCAGCTCCGGAACCATCACCGTCTTCGACAGGAAGCCGGGGCAGGACCGGTCCAGGATCGGCTACCTGCCCCAGCGGCACGCCTTCGGATCGTCCGTGCGCATCCGCGGGACCGACATCGTGCGCCTGGGCCTGGACGGCGAACGCTGGGGCACCCCCCTTCCAGGCTGGCTCCGGGGCTCCAAAGGCCGCGAGGCCACAGCGCGCGTGCGGGAAACCATCCGGCTCGTCGGCGCCGAGGGCTACGCCAACCGGCCGATCGGGCAGTGTTCCGGCGGCGAGCAGCAGCGGCTGCTCATCGCCCAGGCCCTCGTGCGCCGGCCGGAGCTGCTGGTCCTGGACGAGCCACTCGACTCCCTGGATGTGACCAACCAGCGGTCCGTCAGCGCGCTCATCCAAAGCGTGTGCCGCAGCAAGGGTGTCACGGTGCTGATGGTCGCCCACGACGTGAACCCGATCCTTCCCTACCTCGACCAGGTGGTCTACCTCGGACACGGCAGCGCAATCACCGGCACCCCGGAGCAAGTGATCACGCCCGAGGCCCTGACCGCCCTCTACAACACCCCAGTAGACGTCCTGCGCGACCGGGCGGGCCGGCTTGTCGTCATCGGCCAGCCCGACGCCCCTCCCGAACACCCCCACGGTCCGCAGGTGCACGCGTGAATCCCGCAGGCTTCCTCGCGGAACTCTTCGCCTACCCCTTCATGGTCAACGCCTTCCAGGCCGGCACCATCGTGGCCGTCGCGGCCGGAGCCATCGGCTGGTTCATGGTCCAGAGGCGGCAATCATTCGCCGGCCACACCCTGGCCGTCATCGGATTCCCCGGAGCCGCGGGCGCGACGTTGCTTGGCCAGAGCCCGGCGGTTGGATACTTCGTGGCCTGCATCGGCGGCGCGCTGGTCATCGCTTCGCTTCCCGCCACCGGCCGGACAGGGGGTGAGCTCGGAGGCGCCGGCGAGGAGTCAGCAGCCATCGGCACAGTCCAGGCCTTCGCCCTGGCCTGCGGGTTCCTCTTCGTCAGCCTCTACAAGGGCTTCCTGGGCGGCCTGAACAACCTCCTCTTCGGAACAATCACCGGGGTCACCACCGGCCAGGTGGCCCTGCTCGCCGTCGCGGGCCTCGTGAGCCTCGCGGTTCTGGCAATCATCGCCCGGCCACTGTTGTTCTCTTCGATCGACCCGGCCATCGCCGGGTCACGCGGTGTCCCCGTCCGGGCGGTCTCGGCCGCCTTCCTCGTCCTCCTGGGAGTCGCCGCGGCCGGCACCAGCCAAGTCACCGGGAGCCTTCTCGTCTTTGCCCTGCTCGTCGCCCCAGCAGCCACCGCAACCCGGCTCACGGCCAGACCGGTTCTGGGGATCGCCCTCTCGGTCGTGATCGCCCTGGCCGCGACCTGGGCCGGGGAAGCGATCGCATACTTCTCCCCGTACCCCATCGGGTTCTGGGTTGCCTCCCTGGCCTTCGCCGCTTTCGTCGCCGCCACGGCCTGGCAGGCGGCCCGCGAGCACCATGGCCTCCGCCGGGCTTCCCCCAACGCGGGAGTGAGGGCATGACCGGCATCGCGGCCCTCGGCACCGGAGGGTGGATACTCTCCGAGCCCTTCATGCAGAACGCCTTCATGGCCGGGACCGCGGTGGCCCTGCTGGCCGGGCTGGTCGGACATTTCGTGGTCCTGCGCGGACAGGTGTTCGCCGGCGACGCGCTCTCCCACGTCGCCTACACCGGAGCCCTCGCCGCCCTCGCCGCCGGCCTGGACCTGCGCCTGGGGCTGTTCACCGCGACGATCGGGATCGGCTTCGCCCTCGGCCTGTTCGGCGGCCGCGGAGCATCCGACGACGTCGTCATCGGCACGACCTTTGCCTGGATCCTCGGGCTCGGGGTGTTCTTCCTCTCGATCTACACCACCCGGAGCAGCACGAGCGACAGCACCGCCAACGTGAAGGTCCTCTTCGGCTCGATCCTGGGCATCAGCTCCGCCGCGGCCCAATCCGAGGCATGGACAGCGGCAGGCCTGATCCTGGTGCTGCTCGCCATCGCCAGGCCCCTGCTCTTCGCCTCCCTCGATGCCGCCGGCGCCGCGGCCCGGGGGATCCCCGTGCGGTTCCTCGGCCCCTTCTTCCTCGCCCTCCTCGGCGCAACCGCGGCCACCGCCAGCCAGCTCGTCGGCGCGCTCCTGGTCTTCGGGCTCCTCGCCGCACCCCCCGCCGCGGCCCGCAAGCTGACCGACAGGCCATGGACCGGCTTCTGGCTTTCCGGCGCCCTTGCCGTTGCCGCCGTCTGGGCCGGACTCGCCCTCGCCTACTGGGTGCCCACCCTGCCCTCCAGCTTCACCATCACAAGCGCAGCGTCGCTCGAATACGCCACCGCGGCAACAGCATCCTGGATCCTCGCGCGCAATGCACGCATCCCGGCGTCGCCGGACCTCTCCAACCCCGAAGCCACGCAAGGAGCCGGCGAGACAGCCGGCTCCCGACACCAGTAGCGTGTCGCTTGGTGCTTGGATGTAGGCAGAGATTCCTCGAGTCTGCGCGGAAACCGTTGCCCTCTGGTATAAGAACATGCTTATATCTTTATGCGAGTCCAGACGAGGAGTCCCTTGCCGGGGCGGCGGAGCTGTTCAAAGCCCTGTCCGCCACATCGCGGCTTCTCATCCTGTCCGCGCTTGCCCACGAGCCCTCGTCCGTAAGCGCACTGTCTGAGGCGACGAAGTTGTCTCAGCCCTTGGTCTCCCAGCATCTGCGGTTGCTCCGGGGGGTCAATCTGGTCACGGCATCCAGGTCCGGGCGCGAAACGATCTACTCCCTGACTGACCATCACGTGGCCCACGTCATCCAAGACGCCATCACACACAGCCAGGAACGCTAGCGCCGGTCCACTCCCGGCGTAAGCGAAGGAGGACACCATGACCGAGGAAGTCAAGGCTGAACATACACTCGTCGAGCACCAGCACGGCGGCCCGGACTGCGAGCACGTCACGGTCCAGCACGGCGACCACGTGGACTACATCCACGACGGCCACCGGCACGCCGAGCACGAAGGCCACTACGACGAACATGACGATCCGGCGGAGCACACCCCGGCCGAGCACCGGCACGGCGGACCGGACTGCACACATGAAGCTGTCCAGCACGGGGACCATGTGGACTACGTCCATGACGGCCACCGGCACGCCGAGCACGAGGGCCATTACGACGAACACTGACACCTCCCAATGACATAATGGCCCCGGAACATTTCCGGGGCCATTATTCCGGGCACGCATGAGCAACGGAGACGACGGCGCTGGTCAGCCGATGTCGGTGGCGGCGCGGACATGACCTAGCGTGCCGGCCCGTGGCAGGCTGGACAGCGAGCCTGCTGCCAGTGAGAGCAGCACCCCGGTTCCCGCGATGAGCATAGCGGCCCGGACACCCCAGAGTTCGGCGCAGAGCCCTCCGATGCCTGCGCCGAAGGGCTGGCCACCCCAGGCGATCATGCGTGCCGTGGTGTTGACCCTGCCTTGAAGGGATGCGGGGGTCAGGCTCTGGCGGACCACGATGCCGTTGAGGGAGACCAGGGAGTTCGTTGCCTGCCAGCCCATGAGCGCGAGGATTCCTGCGGCGAGGGTGGTGCTGGCTGCCCAGGCACCGAGGAAGGCCGCATTCAAGGCGAGGGCGCCGAGGGTGATCGCGCCGATGCCGAACCGTGTCTGTGCGGGTTCCAGGAGCCGGGCAGCGGCAAGACTCCCGACGGCGGCGCCGCCGAAGAGCAGGCCGATGGTTCCATCCCCGGCGTTGAGTCCGAGCCCTTGCGCGGCCATGACCACGACCAGTCCGGCGACGGCGCCGCCGGTGAAACTATTGCCGAGTCCGACCAGGGTCAGGTCCCGGATGACAGGGGTGCGGCGGATGAAGGTGATCCCTTCTGCGATCTCGGCGCGCAGGGCGATTCCCCCGCGGACCTCGCGCTCCGGCCGGTGCCAGTGGATGCGCGCCAGGATCAGGGCGCCGGCAACGTAGCTGGCGGAATCGATCGCCAGGACCCAGGCGCCGCCGATGGCCGCGGTCAGGACACCGCCGACGGCGGGGCCGATGATGCCGATCACGGTGCTCACTGTCAGCATGCGTGCCGTGGCGCCGGCAATTCCGTCCCGGCCGACAAGCGCCGGGATCGTGCCGAAACTGGCGGCATCGAAGAAGACGAAGAGCACGGCGAGCAGTGTCGCCACGGCCAGCAGATGCATCGGGACGAGGATCCCCGCAGCCGCGGCCAGCGGGATGGTTGCCGTCACGGCGGCGCTCAGCCAGCTGGTCACGGTCATGGTCCGGCGCTGGTCCCAGCGGTCCACCAGGGCGCCGACAGGAAGTCCGAACAGCAGGTATGGCACGGCTTCACACACCGCCAGCAGCCCGGACATGGCCGCGCTGCCGGTTTCCTGGAACATCAGGATCGGCAGCGCGACCGCTGACACGGCGTTGCCTGCCCACGACACGCCGCGGGAGAGCAGGAAGTATTTGAAAGGACCGGTTGCCCGCCGGGTCAGGAGTCTGGTCATGTCAGGGGTGCAGCAGTGTGCTGAGCTCGCGCACTCCATCCACCGCGCGGGAGCCGATGAAGTCCGTGGAGGGCAGCGGGTAGAGGCGGTTGTTCTTTACCGCGTCCACGGTGGGCAGTTTCTCGCGGATCGCCGCGAGCTGGGCGGCCTTGTCTTCCTCGGAGTTGTAAAGGTACACAAGGGTTCCCGGGTTCTTCTTGGCAAGGTCTTCGACGGCGATCTGGGCGTAATACTGGCCGGCCGGAAGGTCGTTCTCATAGATGTTTTTCCCGCCTGCACGTTCGACGACGTCCGAGTAGATGCCGCGGGCGTCGGCGTAGAGAGCGTTGTCGTAGAACTGGACCAGTGCCAGCGGCACAGGCTCGGCTCCGGCGGTCTTCTTCGCAACCTTGTCGAGTTCGGTTGTCTGAGCGTCGATGAGCGTTTTCGCGGTGCCTTCTGCCCCGGTGATCCGGCCCAGCGCGGCGAGATCGGTCGCGGCGTCGGCTACGTGCCCGGTGGTCGTTTGCCCGTTGCAGAAGGAACTGATGATGTAGACCTGCACTCCCAGCTTATTCAGGTCATCGATGGTGGGAAGTTCGGTTCCGTTGAAGTGGTATTCGCCGTCGGCGACGATCAGTTCCGGACGCGAATTCAAAAGGGGCTCGCGGGAGACACTGTTCGTCGCCAGCACCGGAATGGACTTGTAGGCGTCCGCGTACTCCGCCAGGGGCGGCGACTGGTCGGTGAAGGCCTGGCCGACGACGCGGTCCTTGGCCCCGAGCGCGATGAGCATTTCGGTGACGGCCGGCCAGAGGGAGATGATGCGCTGGGGCGGGGTGTCGAAGTGAAGCTGGCGTCCACAGTTCTTTTCGTTGACCGGCTGTGGCGTGGAGCTTTCCTTGGCCGCCGCGGCAACTGGGCCTGGGGCCGAGCATGCGCCCAGGGCGAGGCACGTCAGCACAGCCAGGGACACGGCAGCCGCGCCGAGGCGGGCAGGGGCAGGGGCAGGGGCAGAGGTTGTGAACATGGTTCTCTTTCGCGTTGTTGGGGTGGATCAGTTGGGGCTGGAACTGAAGAAAAGGTGGGTGCGGCCGGTCGCGGGGTTCTCGCCGATACAGACGTCCACCCCGAAGACCTCAGCCACCAGTTCGGAGCGGAAGACCTCGGCTGGAGTGCCGCCGTCGACCAGGAGGCCGTTTTTGATGATGTAGACCCGGTCGCAGTAGGCTGCGGCCAGGTTGAGGTCGTGCAGGGCAGCGAGCACCGTGATTCCCAGCGAGGCGACCAAGTCCAGGATCTCCAGTTGGGTGGCGATGTCGAGGTGGTTGGTGGGTTCGTCCAGGATGAGCACTCGTGGCTGTTGGACGAGGGCTGCCGCAAGCAGGACCCGTTGTTTCTCGCCGCCGGAGAGCGTGCAAAATGATCGCTGTGCATGCTCCGCCAGACCGGTTCTGGCAAGAGTCGCGGCAATGAGGTCCCGGTCTTCGCGCGTATCGGTCTGGAACATCCGCTTGCGCGGCGTCAGTCCGGCGGAGACCACGTCCAGGACGGTGAAGTCGAAGTCGGTGCCGTGTTCCTGCGCAAGGACGGCGAGCCGCTGCGCCGCCGCCCGCGGGCTCAGCTCCGCGAGCAGATCAGGGCCTAGCCGGACGGTTCCTGTCGTGGCCTGCATCGCCCGGTAGAGCGTCTTGAGGATCGTCGATTTGCCGCTCCCATTGGGGCCGACAAGGGCAACGAACTCGCCGGTTTCCGCGACGAAACTGACAGGACCGACCAGGTTCCGGCCTGCCAGGCGCACCCCCAGGGAATCGAAAGTGACTCTCATGCAGGCACCCCCGGACGGCGGTGCAGCAAGGCAAACAGAAACACAGGGACGCCCACAACGGCAGTGATGACGGAGAGCGGCAGTTCGAGCGGTGCGGCCACGGTCCGGCCGGCGAGGTCCGCGACGACCAGGAACAAGCCGCCCACCAGGGAGGTCAGAGGAAGGCTGCGGAGGTGGTTGGGGCCGCTGAGCAGCCGGACGAAGTGCGGAGCGATGAGACCGACGAAGCCGACGCCGCCGGCCACCGCGACGACGAGCGCGGTCAGCAGCGCGCAGATCACCAGCAGGACGGTCCGGAACCGGGCCAGGCCGATCCCGAGGGCGGACGCAACGTCGTCACCCATCATGAGGGCGTTCAGCCGGCGACCCTGGCCCAGCAACCATCCCAGGCATAGCACCACCGCGACGGCGGGCACCGCCAGCTCGGACCATTTGGCCCCTGCCACGGAACCGAGGAGCCAGAACAGCACGGTGGAGAGTTTGTCCGGTGAAGCCGTCAGCTGCAGGAAGCTTGTGCCGGCCTGGAACAGGTAGGTCACAGCGACGCCGGAGAGGATCAGCCGGGGCGGGTCCAGCCGGCCGTGACGGCGGCCCAGGGCCAGCACGATCGCGAGCGTCACGACGGCCCCGGCGAACGCGGCACCCGAGACGCCCAGGGAAGCAAGGAACCCGGCACCCGTGGCGCCCAGGACCAGGACACTGACCGCACCGAGAGAGGCCCCCGAGGCGATTCCCAGCACATAGGGATCGGCCAGCGGGTTGCGGATCACGGTCTGCAGCACCGCACCGGCGACGGCCAGGGCGGCCCCGGCGAGAAGGGAAAGGAGCACGCGCGGAACACGGAATTCCCACACGATGTGGTCATCGACGGCCGCCGCCGTCGGAGCAGCCCCGAACAGGTGGTGGAGGACGATCGAGACGACATCGCCAGGGGCGATGGTCACCGGACCGAGGGCGACTGCGAGGGCCACAACCACCGGCGTCAGGATGACCAGCAGCCCGGAGGCCAAGCGCAAGGAAATTCTCCGCGGGGCGCGTGGAGTGATTTGAGCACCGGGACCGGCTGCGGTCAGGCGGACCCTGCCCGGGGGGCCCGGGTGAGCGGTGGTGCGCATAGGTGTCCTTTCCAGGAGTGGTCAGTGCGGCAGCGGGACAGATCGGCGGATGGCCGGGTGAAGCCGGGTGCCACCCAGGAACGGCAGGGCCTGCGGGGCATTCGAATACAGGCCCGGAACAACCATCCGGACCACCCGCAGACCCGTGGGGGCGATGTCCTCGGTGGTTGCCTCGACGCAGAGGACGCGGTGTCCCCGGGATGCAAGGGCGGAAACCAGACGCTCCAGCCGGTCTTCCCCTGTCCATTCGTCGGACAGTTCGTCCAGGGCTAGCCGCCCGCGGATGCTCGTTTCCAACTCATCCAGGAAACGTCGCTGGATGCCAGGGTCCATGTGCAGCTGCAGGTGGCAGCCGTAGTCGACCACATCTGAGAGGTCCGCGGCGTACTCCTGGGAGTAACACCGGTCCTGGCGCCAGGGTTTGAGCGGGCTTGAAGGTGATTGCGCGGCGGCCATGTAGGGACCATGCGGATCGTCGTAGTCGCTGACGAAAAGCTGCAGCTGCAATGCTTCGCCGTAGGCTTTCTGTGCCGTGGCCACCGGATCGCCTCCGGCACCCATGCCCAGGGTCAGGTATCCGGTGGTTTCGTCGAACACCAGGGCCCCGATGACCGGGACGCCGAATTCCGTGGCGAACAGCAGCCAGCGGGTCCGCAGGCGCCCTTCCGGTCCGCGCGAGAAGTCCGCGAGCCACTGCGGGACGCTGAGTTCGTGCACGCCGCGCCCGCCTGTCCAGGACAGGGTCATCGCGTCGCGTTCGATCACCTCGCACAGCCCGCCCCAGCGGGCTTCCTCGAGTGTCCGGCCGGTGGCCAGTCCGGCTTGGATCACCGGGTGGCGGACGGGTGCGACGAAGAGCGAATGGGCGACCCAGACCATGCTCGCCGGAATCAACACCTCTGTTCCGTCCACGAGATCCTGCGCGGGGACCCAGTCGATGACCGTGTCAGCGTCGGGGGCCGGGACCGGGAAGCCGGGGCGGGCGTATTGTTCCTGGGAGAAGAGGCAGAATTCCTGCAGTCCGATCGCCGCCGCTCCGCTTGCCTGCACGTCCCGGCGGCTCGCGCGCTTGAGTCCCGCCGGGACGAGGTTCCCGCAGTACCGCTCTACGGCTTCGCCGATGGCTGCCCCCAACACAGCCTCGGGGTTCGCGAAGGAGTACCCGGCGCCACTGGCATCGGAGGGCCATTTCGAAAACGCACGGCTGTCTGCAAGGACCGCGTGGCTGAGCGCGAAGGACGCGGGAAAATGGGCCGGGATGGCACGCGCTTCGATGCTGCGCACCACTCCGGTCCTGGCGTTGACGAGCGACAGTGGGTTGTTCATGGTCACCTTAGGCAAGGGGAATCGGATGGGAGATGAGCTCGGTGGCGTTACTGGGCTTGCGGTCCCAGCCCAGCTCCTCCGGGACGGAGTAGTAGCGATGCGAGCCGCGGAGGGGGAAGGCCGGCGGGGCGTTGCCCACCAGGCCGGCACCGATGACCCGGACCACCGTGTAGCCGGCGTCGCGGACGTCGTCGGTGGTTACGTCCACCGAAACGGTCCGGATACCGCGTTCGGCCAGGGCGCGCACGTAGTGCCCGGCTGGGTCTTTCCCCGGGACTGGGCCCAACCCGGCAAGCGGGGCCGAGAAGGTGGGCCGGAGCCGGTCCAGTCGTGATCCGCTCATCCGGGGGTCGAGGTAGAGTTGCGCGACAGGCGGCAGGTCGGTGAGCGTCCGGTAGTCCGGGTCCACGGCGTCGAGGTAGCACCGGTCCTGGCGGTACGGCAGGAACACGTGGTCTTCGATGTGCCCCGCCTCGACCGCGCGCCACACTTCCGCTGCCGGGTCGAGCAGCTGCCGGGTGAGCTGGAGCAGTCCCAGGGCCTCGACCAGTGCCTTGGTCGCGGCGGCTTCGGGGGTGGAGCGGCAGGCACTGCCGAAGGCCACAACACCGCCCTCCTCCGGTGACCCGTCTTCCAGGAAAGCGGCGATGACGGGAGCCGGCAGATCACTCGGGATCTCCAGGAGCCGGATCCTCAGCTCGCTTCCGTGGCCGGGCCGGCCAAGTGCCCCGGTGACCAAACCGTCGTCGTCCAGTTCTTTCGTGGAGGCGCCACTGGCCCACCAGATCGTGCAGGCGTCACGCTCCATAAGTTCCTCGAGCGCCCCGCGTTCGGCGCTGGCCCGGGAGGTACCGGCCGCGATACCGGAGTACATCAGGGAGTGCAGTTTCGGCTCCGTGACGCGGGGACCGTGAATGTAATCGAGGTAGACCAGCGACGCCGGCACCCAGAGAGGTGCGTGGTCCGCCAGATCGGTGCCCTGGACCCAGTGCACCGTGAGGTCCCGGCCGAACGGTTCGAACGGGAACCCGGGCAGCGCGTACTGCTCGGGCGAATAGAGGGCAAGCGTGTGGGGATCGAGGGCGTCTTCCCCGGCGTTCTTGAATTCATTCCAGCTCGCGCGGCGCAGTGCCTGCGGAACGGCGTTTCCGCAGTATCGTTCCACGGCTTCGCCGATCGCCGCGCCCCGAGCCGCGGCTTCGATGCCCAGGGAAGCGCCGAAGCCGAAGCCGTCGGCACGCCAGCCGGCGAACCGGTCGGGGCGGGAGACTGTGGCGCCATAACCGACCCAGGCGGCGGGCATCCGGGGATCCTGCGGGGATCGGGCCACGGACGTCAGGAGCCCCGTCCTCGGGTTGACCAACGATGATCTGTTCATGTGCTCAGCCCTTCGGTGTGTTCGGTGGTGCCAATGATGGGGAGCTCCAGCAGGAGCGGGTACTCGGAAGAGACCACGACGCTCTGGATAATGGGGTCTCCGGAGGCGGCCAGATAGCGTTCCCTGCCGGGGCGACCGAGGTTGCGGGCCAGGCGGGGGAAGTCGCTGCCCGTCAGCTCCAAGGCCAGTCGGGAACCGGCCGGGACCGTGACGGCGACGGGGAGCAGCGGGACGATGGCCACAGCGGCCGGGTCCGGCGTGCTGATGGTCGTTTCGCCGGCGGTGAGCTCGAAGATCTCTCCTGCCGCGGTGATTTCGGTGATCCTCGCCACCCAGTCAATGACGTCGCTGTCGAAGCCAGTCCTGAAACGGACCCTTCCGGCGCCGTCGATCCGCAGCGGTGCGGTGAGCGCCTGGGTGGTGAACCTCACGACGTCAGGACGCGTCCCGAGAGCCGAGCGGTCGCATCCTTCGGGGTAGGACGGAAACGGGTCCGACGGCGAATACCTGACCGTGTGCTCTTCCGCCGATCGGGCGTCCGGGGCGGCACCGGCGTCGTACTTCCCGCGGTCAACGAGCGTGGCGCCGGAGGCAGTCCAGCTGTGTATCCGTGCTGACCGCGGCCAGGACTCTGCAATGCTCCAACGGTTCTCTCCCATGACAAACACTTCGGCGGCCCTGCGTGCAAGCCGCCCGGCCAAGGCGGCGTCGATCCATTCGACGAGCTCCTTGCCCCAGGGCCGGATCGCGTCCGGACCGTAGTCGCGGTCTCCGACGCGTGGAGAGGTCGAGAACGGCAGATCGTGAAGCCAGGGCCCGATCAGCAGATGCTTCGTGGATCCGGGGACACCTTCGCCGACCGTCCGCCAATGGTCGAGGGTTTCCGGGAGCAGGAGGTCATGCCAGCCGCCAACATGGAGGGTGGGCATCGTCAGAGCCTCCAGTTCATGGTCCTGGATTTCCTCGCCGTTCACGGCTTCCGGGCCAGCCAGGACAATGTTCCGCCAGCTGGGCATCTCCGTACCCAGGCGGGCGTCGAGATCCACCACAGGCAGGCAATGCAAAGCCTCAGGCTGTTCAGCGAAAAAGAGGGCCGCGAATCCGTCACGACTGGTCCTGGCGTCGCCTCGCTCGGCCCACCACGCAGCATGTTCGGCCAGGCGAAGCACTCCCGAGGGAGAGAACTTGGTGCGGGCCAGCGACATCGAAGGACCAAGGCTCACAACGGCGGAAACGGCCCTTGGGCGCTCAACGGCCATGGCCCAGGCCGTGTAACCGGAGTAGGAGCCGCCGTACGCGACGATGCGGCCGTCGCTCCATGGCTGCGCCAGGATCCAATCGACAAGGGCTGCGCCGTCGGAGCGCTCATTTCGGTAGGGTTCCCACACGCCGTCGGAATCGTATCGGCCGCGCACATCGGCGACAACGAAGGCGTAGCCGTGCCGGCGCCACCCCCTGCCCTCCGCGAGATGTTTCGAGCGGCCATAAGGCGTACGGGTGACTACGGCGGTTACCGGCCATTCCGATTCGGACGGCACATGGCAGTCGGCAAAGAGGGCTGTACCATCGCCGGACGGGACCCTCTGGTTCGCCCAAGGAACCGCGTTCACTGCGCGATACCTGAAGGCAACGGCAACACGACATGGCGGGTGATGGTGCCCGCGCCAAGATCGATCTCCGTCTCGCAACGGCCGCCCGGGATGTCCAGCCCCTTGGCATGACAGAGGAGGTCGTGGGCGATGAGGCCCGCGGCAACAGCCGAAAGTCCCTCATCCGGCCAGACGTTCCAGCCGGCCTCGTTCGAGTCCAGGTAGTTCCATAGCCGATCCAGTTCCTCCACCGTCGCGGCTGCCGCTCGACGGCGGGCACGGTAGTCGTTGTAGCTCACCGTCCGGCCACCGGCGCTGAACGGACCGACAATGAGGGAGCCGCCCTCTACGAATGCACGGTGCCAGGAAGTCCCGGTGCGCTGGCACAGCTCGTCAATCGCGGTCCATTCGACATCCTTCATCTGGAGCGAGCACACCACCAGGGCAGACACGATGCTCGCCGTGCCCTCATCGAGGGGATCCGGAATCACGATGCACCCATCGCCCAGCATCCGCACAAGTGCTTCGGCAACCGGGCCTGAGCCCAGTATCCCGATCTTCCCGGCGGTCTGGGGCAGATCCTTCACTTCGTCTTCATGCTCAGAACCATCCGCCGGGGCTTCTGCCTCTGCGCGGTACACAGCCCCGCGCTCAACGAGCATGCCGAGAAGTGTCGCGGCATCGCCGTCGAGCGGCATTGCTTCCTGGAGGGAACCGACAAGGCTGGCATGCACCGCCTGCAAAGCGTCTTCCGGTCCGCTGATGCGGAGGAAGTCCAGTCGCGGTGAGACGCAGCGCCAGTCGCCAGGGGCCACACGGTAGAGGAGGTGTCCGGGGACAAGTCGAAACATGGGGATCTTTCGTGAAAGAGACAGGTGCTCGTGCCCCCGTGTCCAGTGACGAGGGCGCGGCTTGGAGCTTCAGTTCAGCGGCAAACGGATTCGGATCCGCGCCAGAGCTGAGGTGTTACGCGCCGAACGCGAACGGGTTGTGCACCAGGGCGTTGGTGCCCGGACCCTGGGGAGCGCTGAGCGGTGCAACTGCGGCAACAGCCTCAAACGCAAACGGGTTGTGCACCAGAGCGTTGGTGCCCGGGCCCTGCGGTGCGCTCAACGGAGCCTTCGATGCGATTTCCTGAACGGTAACGGCCTTCATGGGGACGTCCTTCCTGTTGGTTATTGTTGAGAATGATTCTCAACAAAGGGAACTGTATCACCCTCCCGGAGAAGGTGACGGCGGGACGGCTATCTGGTCGGAATATGACGCAAGGCGCCCGGGGCTCGCGGACCTTCCCCGCTCGTGGGCCAGGATCGCAGCGCGACTCACTTAGGGCCTCTTGTCGCCCGAATTGGCGTGTCGATCAATATACATAGTTGCGTGTATACATCCGCTGATGTACTTTTGCATCATGGAAACCCTCACGCATGCCCCGGTGCTGGCTCGCTTCGGTTACGCTGTCTCCGACCCGACCAGGGCGCGGATCCTTCTGGCTCTCGCCACGGAACCCGGCTACCCATCCGATCTCGCAGACTCACTCGGGGTATCGCGTCAGAGCATGTCCAACCACCTGACGTGCCTTCGTGGTTGCGGACTGGTGGTGGCTGTTCCCGACGGCCGGCGGACCCGGTATGAGCTCGCCGACGCCCGGTTGGGCCGCGCGATCACGGATCTGCTCGGCGTCGTGCTCGCCGTGGACCCGGCCTGCTGCGCCCCCGACGGCAAGTGCCTGGCATGACATCGAGCAGCCTTTCGACGCCCGACGTCGTCCGGCACGCCGTGCTGAGCCGCCGCATCCGCCTGTTCGCAGCAGCAACCATCACCTATAACCTCATCGAAGCCGCCGTGGCACTCTGGGCCGGTGGCATCGCGGACTCGTCCGCACTGATCGGCTTCGGACTCGATTCGGTGATCGAAGTGGCCTCTGCCGCTGCCTTGTCCTGGCAGTTTTCCGCCAAGGACCCCGAACGACGCGAGCACCTGACGCTGCGCATCATCGCGGTCTCCTTCTTCGCGCTGGCCGCGTTCGTCACCGTGGACTCGCTCCGCTCCCTGACCGGTGGAGGCGAAGCGCAGCGCTCCGCACCGGGCATCGTCATCGCGGCCCTGAGCCTTGCCGTCATGCCCGTCCTGTCCTGGCTGCAACGCCGCACCGGCCGTGAACTCGGTTCACGGACTGCCGTAGCAGATTCCAAACAGACCCTGCTTTGCACCTATCTCTCCGCTGTCCTCCTCGCTGGTCTGGTGCTCAACAGCGCCCTGGGCTGGTGGTGGGCCGACGCGGGTGCCGCCATGGTCATCGCTCTGGCCGCCGCCCGCGAAGGCATGGACGCCTGGCGCGGAGAGGCCTGTTGCGTTGTTCCTCAACCCGGCAATCAGGAATCGGCTGTCGATCCAGACGCGGATGACGGTTACGGCGTGGTTCAGCCAGACACAGCGAAGTCAGCCGGAAACGACGTGGAACCAGGGAGCAGCACCGGGACAACCGACGGGTGTTGCCCCGAATGTTCAACGGAAATGGCCCACCGCGGCAGCCCGCCATCGCCCCGATTGGGCCTCCGGGAGATCCCGTAGACCAAGGTTTCGCAGTCAGTGCTGCGGGCCGAGCCCCCGTTCAACAAATCCAAGGATCTCCGTCCCCAGCAAGGGGCGTCAATCCTGTCGCCTTAAGCGGTACACACGACCAGAAAGAGACCACTTCATGCCCGCCAGCAAAGTACGCAAGAAAGCAAAGAACAAGGTAGCCACGGAACGGGAGCGCCGCCGCGAGCAAGAACTCTCCTGCACTTCTTCCTGCTGCCCACCCGATGCGCCGGCCCCTGCCGCATCGACGCCGCGCCATGCCCAAGCGGGAGCCGCACCCTCCTGAGGCCACTGCGGGTCTGCTTCCTACGCGAACACTGAATCCATCCGGCGAAAGCTCCGGGGAACTCCCCTGGAGCCCTCACCGATGGCCAGTTCGGTCTTCATGGCCCAGCTCAGTCGTCGATTGCTTCTGGGGGTGAGGACGGTCTCGCGCTATCCAGTCCTACCCTCGGGTTTTCCATCAGGCCCGGCCGCCACGTAGGGCTTTCCACTTCAGTGGCCGGCTATATTGCGCTGACCCGCGGCCAGCCTCAGGATGGGGCATTCGTATTGCCGGGCGTCCCCGTCGGCGTCGGAGTCGACGTCGGCGTCGGAGTCAACGTCGGCGTCCGTGAACCACTCGGTGTCGGTGTCGGTGAGCCCGTCCCCGTCGGCGTCGGAATCGACGTCGGCGTCCGTGAACCACTCGGTGTCGGTGTCGGTGAGCCCGTCCCCGTCGGCGTCGGAATCGACGTCGGCGTCCGTGAACCACTCGGTGTCG
>NZ_JACHEE010000002.1:166884-535912 GCF_014207375.1 Arthrobacter sp. AZCC_0090
CGGTGTCGGTGAGCCCGTCCCCGTGGGCGTCGGAGTCGGCGGTGAGCCCGCCGGTGTCGGTGAACCGGTGGGGGTGGCCGTCGGCGTTCGCGTCGGCGTGCCTGTGGGGCTCTGCGTTGCGCTTGGTGACGCGGGAGGCGGGGTACTGGGCTGGGCCGGGACCTTGCCCTCCTGGACGCCACCCGTGACGGTCTGTGTGGGCGGCGCGGCCCCCGGATCAGTGGGCACGGCCCCAGGGACGGACCAGACAGACCCCGGCGAAGTCGCGGTTCCGGAACCTGGCTGGTAGCTGACCATGGAGATGTCGCCGAGGGGATCCACCTGCTTGGTTGGCAGGAACGTCCAGTTCATCGGGTTGGTGTAAACGCCGTTGAGATGGGTCTCCAAGTGCAGATGGCAGCCTGTGGAGGAACCTGTGGTTCCGACTCTTGCGATGACCTGACCCACCCGTATCGGTTGCCGGTTGACGACAGCGATTCCTTGCAGATGGTTGTACGTGGTGACGAGGCCGTTGCCGTGGTCGATTTCCACGCGGTTGCCGCCACCCCACGGGTGCCAGCCCACGGCCCGGACCACGCCGGCATCGGCTGCGTAGACGAGCGTGCCGCAGGGCGCGGCGAAGTCCTGGCCCCAGTGGAACTCCCCCGGTAATCCTGTGAAGGGGTCTATCCTGAAACCGAACGGAGAGCTCCGAACCAGCACTTCAAGCGGCGCGTACAGTTTCCCGGCGCCCGGGCGGTCTAGGGAAGACGAAGCGACATTGAGGTTCCCGGTTCCGTCCTTGCCGAGCGTCTGGACCGCAGAGCGCTCGAAGGATACCGCGGCGTTGTCGCCCGCCGGCACAGGTCCCGACGACGAATTTGTGGGCAATGTCCCTAGCATGCCGGGAGCAGCACCACCGGTGACCCACATGCCCGGTTCGCCTTGACCAGAGCCAGCAGCGACGATCACGGTGGCAGTTAGGAAAACGCGTCTCGAGAGTACGACGCGGATTATCCGGCTCGACTCATGATGCTTACCCAAAACCACCCCCGGAAACAGGCGCACTTCCCAGACCGGGAGCGCTCGTCATATTGTGGCCGCATCCATAGTGAATGTGAACACTCGACTTGCTACTTGGCTGGCTCACCAGCCACTCGCTGGACTACTTGCAGGGGTCCGCCTTCCAGAAAGCCCGCGGTCCTCGCCATGCGTATTCGGCGGTATTCTCGGATGCGGACCGAGCCCGGGTAACCCTGTCGAAGCAGCTGACTGCGCGGTTCGCTATTGCGCATCTTCTTGCCAATGCACATAACGGTTTTGGAGGTCTCCGATGTGTCCGGCCGGATGTCCTTGCGGCAGTGGTCCCTGTTAGCGGCTCGGTGGTCGTGACCGTCCCGTCCGTAGGGCGGCTTACGTTCAACAACCCTTCCGCTCGCCCAGACGTCAGCATCTTCCGGCAATGATCCAGCGAGCCGGCTGGCGTTTGCCAGTACCCTCAGATTGTGTTTGCCAAGGTTTGATCAACCGCACCAGCTGGGGAGAAACCCGGGAACGCTTTTCAGGATGGTGCCTGATTTTAAGTCCACGAGGTCTGTCCGGATGGGGGTGGGTTCGGGGCGGACGGGGTATTGGTCTCCCGTGTATTGCGGTGCTGCTGTTTCGACGGCGAGGTAGTCGCCGGCCGGAGAGGTGCAGGTGTCCAGGATGCGTGACCAGGCGGCGTCAGGCTGGTAGAGCTGGCGCGGGCCGTTCTTGTCGGTGAGGTTGACTACGGAGGCTTCCTTTCCGCCGTCGTACTTTCGCACTACCTGCAGGTACTGGCCGGAAGTGTCGAGGACCGTGGGCTGGCTCGCGGTGGTGGTGACCCCGTTCGCGGCATCGGGTACGAAAGCGCCGGGGAGGGTGAGCGGCGTGGATGTCCCGGTGGTGAGGTTGAGGGTCGAATACCGTGGCGGGTCTACGCCCTTTTTCAGCCCAGGGTCGGCAACGGCGAGTTCGTTGCTGCCGGGGAATCCGAGGATTCCGGCATGCGTGCCCAGAGGCGACACTTTGCCGGAGTCCAGCGGGTCAATGAGGAACATGGACTGGTCGTCGGTCTGCGCCACCAAGGTGGCCGCGCCGGGGACAAAGCGCCAGTCAGTCGCTGTGACCGGACCGTGGATGCCCTGGACGGCCCGCGGAGCCGCGGACGGTTTGTCGACGTCGTAGACGAAGAGTGTTTTCCAGTACTGGCCAGTGCCTGAAGAGGCGGTGAAGGTGAAGCCAATGAGGTTCTTGGACCCAGCCGCATGAAGGTTGGCCACCGTCCCCAGGCTCGGCAGTGGAACAAGCGTTGGCGGGCCGCCGGTGAGGGGGACCATCTCAAGTGAGCTCGTGTTGTCATCGTTGAGTGTGACGACGGCGAGGGCGGAGGGCAGGGCGGCATACTCCTGGATCCGGGGGGCGCTGACAATGACAGTGCCCTGATCACTGCCGGAGAGGCTTGTGCCGAGAATGGTGTCCGGCTTCTTAAGCCCTGAGTTGTCTTTACCGGTGTCCCTCTGCAGGGTGTACAACGCAAAGCTGGCAGGAGTGGTGGAGCGGGCCAGGGCCGGGGTGGAATTGGGGTGCGGCAGCTTCGAAAGGTTCGCTACCGTCAACCCGCCCGCGAGGACGGCAAGGATCGCGATGGTGCCGTAAAGGCGCCGGGCGAAACGGCGTCCCGCCAGCAGCTCTGCGGCGGCAGCAATCGCTGCAGCCCGTTTGGCTGAGACGGGACGGCGCTTAGTAGACATAGGGCTGCGCCGGCTGAGAGGTGGACTTGATGGAGTCCGGTATCAGAACGATTGCCTCGGGACTGGCCGCGTTCGGGTTGGCGCGAAAGCTGCTGGTGACCGTGACCCAACTGTCGGTTTTGAAGTCGTTTTGCCACCCGGGGTGATAAACCGGAACGCCAATCGGCTGCGCATCGACAGCGCAGCAGGTCACCACAAAACGGGTCACGAAGAAAACGTTTGGATCTGTCTTGTCCGCACTGATGAACCCGGTCACGGTGGCAGTCTTGTCGGCAAAAAAGTCCTGCCCTGCGCCGGACCGAAGCAGCGATGCCCAGTCCCTCACCGTGAACGCGGAGTAGTCTCCCTTGCCGGGCAGTGCGGGTGCTTTCAGGGTGAGGGCGGACGCCGAACCGTTGAGGTCCCGCTGGGCGACAGTTGCGGTGGTAAGGGTCGACGGCGGCAGGATCAGCAGGGCGACGACGGCGGCGATGATGGTCAGCACGCTTCCGGCCGGCCACACCCAGCCCCATCGCGAACCGTGCCCGTCGCTGGGGCCGTCGGCGTCGGTGTGGGCGTCACCGTCGTGGGTGTGCCCGTCGTCGGGGGCGTCGCTGGTCCCGGGGACCAAGGCGAAGGCCGCCAGGGCGAGCACCCCTGCGATCACAGCCATGATGACTGTGAACACGAAATACCGAGGATGGATATACAAGGCAAGCTGCCCTGACAGGCCCAGCCAGATCGTAGCTGTAAGGCCGATCAGGCTCAGGACCACGCCCTGCCACCGGCTCACGAGCCGCCTAATGACCATAGTTGACCGCCAATCCGAGGACCGCGGCGCAAAGTGCCACCAGCAGGCTGAGCTGAAGGAGGGTTTTCGCCGTAAACGTGGTGCGCATCAGGGCAAGCATTTTTACGTCGATCATGGGCCCGAAGACGAGGAAAGCCACGATGCCTCCCGGCATGAAGGTTGCACCGAACGACAGGATGAAGAAGGCATCCACGTTTGAGCAGATCGCCACGACGAAGGCCAGCAACATCAACGCCAGCACAGACCAGACGGGGTTGCTGCCCAGGGCGACCAGCACCTCGCGGGAAACGGCAACCTGGATCAGCCCCGCCATGCCCGCACCAATAAACAGGGCCGGCATCATTGCCCGCGTCTCCTGCGAGAACATCTGCACGCTGCGCTGTACCCTGCCGGCGCCGCCGTCGTGGTCTGCCAGGTTGCAGGTTTCCTGGAACCTGGTGGTCAGCAGTTCCCCGGGCCGCGGATGCCGGCTGTAGATCCAGCCGACAAGGTTGGCGATGAAGAAACCGCCCAGGACGCGTGAGACCAGGATGCCGTTGTTCCAGCCAAACGCCTGCGCGGTGGTGACGATGGTTACGGGGTTCAGGATGGGTGCCGCGAACAGGAAAGTCATCGATTCCGCGACCGTGAGGCCCTTGACCACCAGACCGCGGGCCAGTGGAACATTCCCGCATTCACAGACCGGCAGCAGCATTCCCAGAAGCGAAAGGACCAGCCTCCGCAACACCGGGCTCCGAGGCAGGCGACGGAGCAGCATGCCCTCCGGCAGCCAGACCTGGACGGCGATCGAGAGGACAATCCCGAGGAAAACGAACGGCAAGGACTCGACGACGACACTGATCGACAGCGTGGCAAAGTCACGGGCGGCGTTGGGAAGCCCAAAATTCTCCGGCGTGGATGGTGCCAGCACCCGAACGACCGCGAACAGTGCAACGAGGGCGAGGCCTACGACCAGCCCGGCGGCAGACTTCGACGTAAAAGCACGGGTCGGGATTCTGTGCTCGTGTTCGGGCTGTTTATGTTTGTCGACTGCAGGCAGCGTCACGGGCACTCCTTCCTCCACGGACCCGGGCGAGCGCGCGCTGGCGATCGCAAGAACGGCTCACACCAGCTCTAGGTACCCGTCCCACGTGCAGACAGACCCCGCGGACCTGAAAACCACAGCTCAAGAAGCCGATCTGGACAAACTAACTAGCTACATCAGAAGTTCTACCTAACGGAAGCGTCAGAAGAACGAGTGTCGGCTACTCGTTTCCATAGCTACTGCTGGTCGTAGTCTCTCAGGTACGAGTGCGAATGATTCCCGGGCACCGGTTACCGCCGGTTGGGAACCCTGATCGGAATCCCTTTCAAACGGCACCGTCTTGGAGCGCCCAGAAGGGATCACCGGGCTGCTTTTGCGTTGCCTAGGCTGGGGAGGAATTGACCATGAGGACCACGAAGGAGCAACAGGAGGCAGTGGTACCGCCACGTGATGGCCGCGCGGGACCCGACCATCGGGGATTGCGGACCGATAGACACTTTCGCCAACGCTGGACCGCTTTCGGCAGCACGGCGCTGGTGTTAGCAGGGCTGCTGGCTGGAGTGGGGTTCGCCGCCCCGGCGCATGCTGCTCCGAATACGGTTGTGTCGCTGACATTCGATGACGGCAACGCGGACCAGTTGACAGCCGAAGCCACCATGAAGAGCCTGGGCCTGGTCGGCACGTTTTTCATCACCACCGGGTGGATCGACCAGCCCACTTACCTGACCACCGCCAACCTGCAGCAAATTGCCGCCGACGGCAATGAGATCGGCGGACACACCGTGACCCACCCGGATCTTGTGTACCTGCCCCCCGCTGAATCGACCCGGCAGATCTGTAACGGCCGCGTGGCACTGATGAACATGGGCTTCAAAGTCACCAGCTTCGCCTACCCCTTCGCTTCCGAAGACCCGGCCACCGAGGCCCTGGTGAAACAGTGCGGCTTCAACAGCGCCCGCGGCCTGGGCGACGCCGCCAGCAAGGACCCTGCCTCGGCGACACTTCCCGCGGCAGACACCATCCCGCCCGCCAATCCCTACGTAACTGCGGCACCGGACGAGGTGGACAGCACCTGGACCCTGCAGAATCTGGAGAACCAGGTGACCCACGCCCAGACAACCGGCGGCGGGTGGGTCCAGCTGACCTTCCACCACATCGCCGTCGGCACGGACCCCACGCTGACGATCACCCCCACCCTGTTCAACCAGTTCGCCACCTGGCTGGCCCAACAAAAGACGGCCGGTACGGTTGCCGTGAAGACCGTGGACCAGACCGTCGGCGGCACCCAGAAGCCCGCTGTCCAGGGCCCTGCCGTACCCCCACCACCCCCTCCGGGGACGAACATGATCCAAAACCCCAGCCTGGAAACCCTGGTCAACACGATCCCGCAGTGCTGGGCCGCAGGCGGCTACGGCACCAACACCCCTGCCTTCGCCGTTGTTTCCCCCGGCCACACTGGTAAGAACGCCGAGCAGCTCACCCTGACCGGCTGGGTGTCCGGGGACGCGAAACTCCTGCCCGCCCTGGACCTGGGCGGCTGTTCACCGACGGGAACACCCGGACATACGTATCAGCTGAAAGCCTGGTATAAATCCACTGCGGCAACCCAATTCGAACTCTATTACCGTATTGGTAGCGGGTTCTGGAAATACTGGACCGCAAGCCCCTTGATCGGCGCCGCGACGAACTGGACCCAGGCCACCTGGACCACACCTCCCCTACCGGCCGGTGCCTCAGGTATCAGTTGGGGCCTGAACATCCAAACCAATGGCACCATCAACACCGACGACTACGAAATGTACGACGTCGCCGTCGTGCCGCCCCCGCCGCCCCCGCCGGCGGGAGGCAATTTGGTCCAGAATCCGGGCCTTGAAACGGCCGGGTCGGGCTCGTTCCCGCTGTGCTGGCAGGCCGGCGGATACGGCACCAACACGGCCGTGTTCAGCACCGTAGCCACGGCTCACACAGGTACGAAGGCGGAGAAGCTCACCATCACGGGCTATTCCAGTGGTGATGCGAAACTGCTTCCCACGATGGACAGCAGTACCTGTGCGCCTCAGGCCGTCGCAGGACACACCTACTCGGTGCGTGCTTGGTACACCTCCACAGCCGTCACACAGTTCGCCCTGTATTATCGTGACGCCACCGGCACCTGGGTTTACTGGACCTCCGGACCGTGGCTGGCTGCCGCCAGCGCCTACACCCAGGCAAGCTTCACGACGCCGGCACTCCCTGCCGGGGCCACCGCAGTCAGCTTCGGCCTGAGCCTGTTCAACAACGGCACAGTCACCACGGACGACTACGCCATGTACGACACGGTAGGAGCTCCGCCCCTCTGATAACAGCCTTCCACAGACCTGGGAAACTGCCGAGCGACGCAGGCCGATGGTGTGACAGATCCTGCGTGAACGCCGAGTTGTGATTCGGGTATGGCGTCCAGCACGCGCACGTACGTCAGCTTCGGAGGCGATGTCGGGGTCGAGCCAGCCTAGTAAATATCCGGGGCATAACTCCAAGGCTTTTGATCTGGCGGGGCGGGCATCACGCATCGGCTTATTCGCCAAGGGCCTGCCGCGCGGATGAACGCCAAGGAATACCGCTGAGCGTGTCCATCCGCTAAGAGATGGTCTGTCATGGAATGAGGTGGCACTTCGGGTTCCATTTCCGTGCGGCGTGCGTCGCACGCAACCGGCAGATTTCCATCGTCCTCTCGCTGAAGGGTCCGACATGCACGACCACGCCCCGAAGCACACCCAGTCTGCACGCAGAAGGATCTTCCGCATCAGCTAAATCAGTTACACCTCTGGCATCCAAGGCAACACCGTGAGCGCTGGCTCACGGTAAGTCATGTCGCAGTTTGACCCGACGTCCATGAATCGTCGTGAGCGGGAACAAAAGTACCGGATTGGTCAGGACTTTGAGCGAGCTGACGCCGAGCACGTCGTACGGGTTGGGCGCAGCCTGCTCTTCCCTTCTCAGAGCGCAGGTTACGGACGCGAAAGCAGCACCGAAGCGCCGTTCCGCCGACGCGGCTGGACGGCCACTAGCGGTCAAGCTAAAGCGCCGAACCAATGACGATGTCCGTCGCCCGGCTCTCCGCCCAGTCGGGGATGAAGTACCTGTTCAAGACGACCATGATGGACGACCGGACCGTCACTCCGGTTGATGCCACGGCGTACTACATGAAGGCCGGGACACCGCAGGGCCGCTGGCTCGGCTCCGGCCTGCCTGGCATCAGCCGCAACACCGGAGACGCCGTTACTGAAACCGACGCGAAAGCTCTCTTTGATCACGCCGCCCACCCCGACACAGGCACTCCCTTGGGCCGTCCGCACGGCCAGCCCACGGTTGTCCAAAACAGCCAAGGACGGACTGGAACGCGTCACGCCGTCGTCGGGTTCGACCTGACCTTCAGCGTCCCCAAGTCCGTTTCGGTGCTCTGGGCGCTGAGCCCGCGGTCCGTCCAAAACCAGATCCTGCAAACCCACCACGAAGCCGTCAATGCCACGCTGCAATGGCTCGAAGAAGCGGTCATCCACACCCGCGCCGGCCGCAATGGCGTCGCCCACCTCGGCACCCACGGCGCGATCGCCGCCGCCTTCGATCACTGGGAGTCGCGCGCCGGGGATCCGCAGCTCCACACTCACTTGGTCATCGCCAACCGCGTCCAGCGCATCACCGATGGCGCCTGGGTCACCCTGGATTCAAGAACGCTCTACAAGGCCGCGGTCGCTGCGAGCGAGTACTACAACGGTCTCCTCTTCGACGCCCTGCATCGGAACCTGGGCACGGACACCGAAATCCGCGCACCGGCCACCCACACCCACAACCCGAGCCAGCAACTCACCGGCATTGACGATGCATTGATCCGCGAATTCTCCAACCGCTCCCCCCTCATCGATCTGGAAACCGACCGCCTCGTCGCCGAATGGACCGGATCAGCATGGGACTCCCCCGACGGCAACAACCACCCTCAAACTCCGCCAGCAGGCAACCCTCTCCACAAGAACCCCCAAACCGGAAACAGTCGCGCCGCTCCATCAACTCTCCGCGCAATGGCAGGCCCGCGCCGCCGCCAAAGGCTTCGATCCGCGCCTCACGCTCGCCAACACCGTGCGACGCTCCAAAAGAGCCCCCTTCCGCGTCTGTGACTTCACGGCGAACTGGATCGAAACCGTCGCGTCCCTGACCCGGGAGCGCGTCGCGGCCAGGCGTGCGACCTGGAACCGGTGGAACCTCCTCGCCGAAGCCGAGCGGGTCTGCGCCGACATCCGCTGCCACACACCAGAGGACCGAAAAGCAATGATTGACGCCGTCGCCACCGCGGCCGAAACCCAATCCGTGCCACTCAACGAGAACCGCTACACCCTCCCCGCCAACGCGCTGCCCGATCTCGTCTTCGCAAAACACAGCATCTTCGACTTCCACGGCGCCCGCCTCTACACGGACGCGGCGACCCTCGCCAACGAGGACATCGTCATGGGAGCAAGGAACGACGACGGCGCACCGATCGTGAGCGCGGACGTCGCCATGGAAAACCTCGCCAGCTACAAACACCGTGGCCGGCACGAGCTCCACACGGACCAACGCGCGGCAGCGGCAAACGTCCTCCTCAGCGGCAACCGACTTGACGCAGTCGTCGGCCCGGCCGGTACCGGAAAGACCACAGCCCTTGGCGCGCTCAAGGCCGCGTGGGAAGCAGAATTCGGAGCCGGCACCGTGGTCGGATTGGCGCCCGCGGCGGCGAGCGCCGAGGTTCTTGGACGTGAGCTGTCGATGGTCACAGACAATGTCGCGAAGTGGCTTTACGAGTCGGTCGGCCAGGGCGCCGGAAGCCGTGCAGCACGGTTCTTCGATGCCGAGCAACGGCTCAAACGCTCCGCGTCTGACCGAAGCCCCCAGACCACTCGGCTGATACAGAAGGCTGCCCGGCTAGCTGCCGAACAGGACAGGTGGCGTTTTCATCCGAATCAGTTGGTCGTCGTCGACGAGGCCTCCATGGTATCTACACCTCAATTATCTGCGCTGGTACAGCAGGCCCGGGACGCCGGCGCCAAGCTGCTCCTGGTGGGCGACCCCGGGCAGCTGGATGCGATCGATGCCGGCGGTCTCCTCGGCTGGCTGGACCGGCAAGGCAAGACGGTGCGGCTAAGCACCGTCTTGCGGTTCGAGCAGCTTTGGGAGCAGGATGCCTCCCTGAAGTTCCGCGCCGGGGACTCCGCCGCCATCGACGAGTATGAGCGGAACGGACGCATCCGACACGGCGCATACCTCAACATGGTCGACCAGGCGTATCTGAGCTGGCAGGCGGACATCCACGACGGCAAGTCATCCATTCTCATTGCAGCCGATAATGACACCGTCAGCATGCTGAACCAGCGTGCGCAGGCCGATCGCGTCATCCAGGGTGTGGTCGACGCGGAACAGACGGTGCCGCTCAGCGACGGACTGCGTGCAGGTACGGGCGTTGTCGTCATTGCCCGACACAATGATCGTTCCATCGTCGACAGCAGTGGCGACTTCATCCGAAATGGGACCATGCTCGACGTCGTCCGCACAGGCGGGCGCCACGGCTCGCTCACCGCAGTCCGCCGGGACACAGGCGCCGCAGTCACGCTGGGCCGGGACCATGTCGAGTCCGCAGTTGAGCTTGGATACGCGACGACGGCCCATCGCTCCCAGGGGATCACGGTCGACGCAGGTCACACCGTCGTCACACAGGGCGGGCTCACACGTGAACTTTTCTATGTGAGCATGACCCGGGGCCGTGGAGGTAACAACGCGTACATCAGCGAAAATGAGCCCACCGACCATGAGCCACTTGATCCCTCCTTGCAATCGTCATGGCGGGAGATTCTGGAAGAACTGCTTGCTGCCGAAGGCGCTGAACGCGCGGCTCATGAAATCCGGGAGGCCGAGCAGTCAAAAGCAGACAGCCTGGAACGGCTCAGTGCCGAGTACGACTACTTGGCACAAATCGCGGCAGCTGAAGATCTCGCCCGGTTCGTTGAGCGCCACGCGCCAGAACTAGTCGACGAGCTGAGACAATCCCAGTCCTGGGGTGCGACGGTGGCAGCATGGCGGCGATCCACAGTCGCCAGCCGAGCAACTGCAGAGCACGTTGTCTTAGAGGCATTAGAAACAATCGCCTCGGCACAGGATCCGGCGGCTGTCCTCCACTCTCGGCTCCTTTCCTTCCGGAACGGGATTGCCGCTCACGAGACTGATCCACTGACCGAGCCGATCCGCACCGTCCGGCCAGACGTCGCGAAGATGATCGGCCAAGTCGTGGAACGGATCAAACGCAGGACTTACACCATCACGAAAGCAGCCCAGATGCTCGACACCGAATGGAAGCGAAACCTTCTCGGCGCTCTTCCACCGACCATGCGTGAGGATGACCTCAAGAGGGTGATTGGCACAGTTGCTCTCTACCGCGACAGATGGGGCGTCGACGACTCGCCACTCCCGCTCGGACCCATCCCTGAGGACTCCGACAGGGAACGGCTGTCGCAGACCACGGGCGTTCAACAACTCATTGCAGAGGCATCACGCGCGGCAGTCGCCAAGCAACCTGATAGCTGGTTTGACGTCCCGTTCAACCGAGAACCAGGCCTAAGAAATGTCGGTTGGCAGCTTTAAACTGAGCTCGAACAGGGCCATCGGGCGAGAAGGGAGAGCGGGCAATGCCTAGACCGCCGCTGCAGATCGGAACCTGGGGGAAGATCAGCCGAGATGAGGTATCGCCAGGTGTCTGGCGCGCGATGGCCAGATTCCGGGACTTCGACGGCGTCACCCGCAAAGTGGAGGCTCGGGCGGCGGCCACGTCGAAAAACGACAAAGGTGGAAAGGCCGAACGACTGCTGATTGCAGCGCTCACGGAGCGTGCCATGCCCGCTGGCGAAGACATCACGTCAGACACACGAATCACCAAGCTCGGTCTGATTTGGTGGGCGGAATTTGAGGACGCTGATCGCGCACTCAATACGCGCCGTCGATACAGGGACATCCTCGACAACTACGCTTCACCCGGCGTCGGAGGCCTGCGGATTCGCGAAGCAACGGTCTCCACTTTGGATCGTTTCCTCAAGACCATGCGTATCAAACATGGCAACGCCACGGCAAAGCTATGCAAAACGGTGCTGTCTGGAATGCTCGGCCTCGCAGCGCGCCACGGCGCCCTGGATGGGAACCCCTTGCGGGATGTGGCTACGATCCCGACAAATCACAAGGAAGTCCGGGCGCTAACAGTGACAGAGGTTTGGGCATTACGTGCGGGTCTCAGGCAATGGGAGGCCGACAAGAAGCAGGCCGGCCGATACCCGACGCTGTCGACATCCTCGACGTCATCGACATCATGCTCGCCACGGGCGCACGCATCGGTGAGGCCTTGGCCATACGGTGGAAGGACGTCGATCTAAAATCCGAAAAGCCCACCGTCACAGTCAACGGAACGATTGTCTACATGCCTAAACAGGGACTGACCATCCAGGACCACCCTAAGAGCGCCAATTCCCGTCAAAGGTACTTCCTGCCGTCTTTCGCTGTGGAAATGCTCCTGAGACGGAAAATTGGGCAACCGGAGGCCAATCCGTGGGACGTCGTGTTTCCCTCGGCCGTTGGTTCGCTGCGCGATCCGAACAACTTCCGCAAGCAGTGGCGCTCCGCGAGTGACGATCTTGGTTTCCAATGGGTTACCCCGCATACCTTCAGAAAGACTGTTGGAACCCTGCTGGAGGCCTCGTCAGGCGTCGCTGTCGCTTCCGCCCAGCTTGGCCATTCCAGCGAAAACGTGACAAAGAAGCACTACGTCCAGAAGACGCACGAGGCACCGGATAACACCTCGCTGCTGGAGGCGTTCGGCAACTAGCTTGATTCGTTTCCGGTGGGTTTCCGGTGGATGGCTACCTCAGAACGTCAAAATGAAAGAGCCCCTGAGCTGCGTTTCCGCAGCTCAGGGGCTCTTTTCGGGTAGGGCTACTCGGACTTGAACCGAGGACCTTAGGATTATGAGTCCCGCGCTCTAACCAGCTGAGCTATAGCCCCGTAAAGTGCCTGGCGGAGGGTTCCTAGGGAAGCTCCCCGGGCCAAAACACTCTAGCAATAATAGTCATCTCCAAGGCTCAGGCGCACACCAGGCCATCCCTCAGTCCAAACCGGTGCCAGGCTTAGACGACCTTGTCCTCGTAGGCCGCGCCGCGGTACAGGTCTTCAAAGGTCTGAAGCGTGCCCTCGATGCTGTGGGGCTCCACCATGGCGCGGCTCGCCTTGCCCATGGCTTCGAGTTCACCGGCCGGTAAACGAAACAGTTCAGTGATCCGGGCTGCCAGCTCGTTGCTGTCGCCCGGGGTAAACAGGTGCCCGTTCTCCCCTTCGCGCACCAGATGCGGCAGCGCCATCGCGTTGGCGAGAAGAACCGGCGTCGACGCCGACATCGCCTCGAGCGTCACGAGGGACTGCAGTTCGGCCGTCCCGGGCATGCAGAACAAGTCGGCGCGAATGTACGCCTTCCTCAGGTCCTCATCACTCGCAAGGCCCAGGAACCTGACCCGCTCCCCCAGGCCCAGGCGCTTGGCTTGTGCCTCCAATGCGGCCCGGACCTCGCCGCCGCCGACGATTTCAAGGTGCACCTTGAGATCGGCCGGCGTCTTGGAGACGGCGTCGATCAGCACGTCCACGTGCTTTTCTTCGGCAAGGCGGCCGACGAAGAGGACGGTGGGGTTGGCATGCGGCTCAATCTCTTCGCCTGGCTGCAGTTCATAAGCAGCGGCGTCAATACCGTTGGACAGAGGCAGGACCTTGCGGAGGAAGGCGTGCTGGTGCATGGCCTTCGCCGCCAGCGGAGTGGGCGTGGTGACGACGTCGGCCATGCCCATGACCTTGCCCATGTCCTTCCACGACACGCGCCCGATGATGTCCTTGAACCACTGCGGGAACGGCAAGAACGGGTTCAGGTTTTCGGGCATGAAGTGGTTAGTGGCCACGATCCGGATCCCGCGCTTCTTGGCCTCGTAGAGAACGTGTTCGCCGATCATGTAGTGGCTCTGGATGTGCACGACGTCCGGCTTGACCCTATCGAAGAGCAGCGCGATGTCCTTCTTGATTTCCCACGGGTAGGAGATCCGAAAGTACTCGTGCGTGAAGACACCGTGGGACTTCAAACGGTGCACCGTGGCTTCGTCCGCGAATTCGGTGAAGCTCTTGCCGTTGTCCGCCCGGCAGGCCAGCACGTGGACGTCGTGCCCCCGCGCCTTCATGCCTTTGGCAAGCCGGTACCCGAACTGAGCAGCACCGTTGACTTGCGGCCGGTATGTGTCTGCCGCAATCAGGATGGTGAGAGGTTTGTTGGTTTCGGGAATGGTCACGTGGAGAACTCCTGATGGTCACGGTGCGAACATCGCAAGGCGTATTGCCCTACGACGTCTTCGCCGGCTGCCTGCCGCGGGTGTGCGGGGCACGGTTTGTTGAGCGTTGCCCTAGGCCTTCCGGCTCGCTGCCGCCTTCGCGTCACGTTTCCGTTTGGTGACCTCGGGATGGTGCCGGCTCAGGGCAATAACCCCCACGATAGCAAGGGAAGCGGCCACAGCCATGGCGATTGCGAGCACGGCGTGGACATCGGGACGAAGCTCACCCAAAATAGCGATCCCAATGGCGATCCCGACAATGGGGTCGATCACAGTGAGCCCTGCGATCACCAGATCCGGCGGGCCGCCGGAGTAGGCGCTCTGCACGAACCAGGAACCGAGCCCGCCGGCCGCGGCGATGGCCACCACCGTGTACCACTGCACATTCAGCAGAAAATGCCCGTTGGGATCCAGAAGGTGCCGGCCAATAATGCGCGTCAGTACGGCGACGAATCCGAACAAGACACCTGCGCCCAGGATGTACACGAAGGCGCTCATGCGGTGCCGGAACATGACAGCCAAAGTTCCAAAGAGCCCGACGGCGAGAGCCAGTAGGAGCACGATGGTTATTTCGTCCTCGCCGCTGACGTGGTGGTTCTCCTGGGTGGCGTTGACCGCCAACAGGACGAACAGGGCAGAACCCGTCACACAAGCCGAGATCGCCACCACGGTGCCGCGATTGATGCTGAGGCCTTGGTCCTTGGCGTTGACCACCGTGGTGATCACCAAAGCGATGGCACCGATGGGCTGAACCACGGTCAGGGGAGCCGACACCAAGGCGATGGCGTTCATGCCCATGCCCAAGGCAAGCAACAGCAGGCCCAACATCCAACGTGGATTCCTGAGAAGTCTCAAGAATCCTTGGGAACTCAAGGCGAGTCCACCGGTATCGGCTTTGACCGCGCTGCCCTGGCGCTGGGCACCAATGGCAAGGCAGAAGGCGCCAAGCACCGCAAGAAGAACTGCAAACCAGACCATCAGCTACGACCGCCGTCGTTGGCTTTGAGCTCTTTGCCCTTGCGGAGGATCGCCCAGAAATAGTTGTAGGCAGCTACCCAATGGCCCACGAGGCCCAAACCGAGGCAGACCCAAGCAGTGACGAAGTAGACACCTGTGAAGGGAATCGCGAGCTTGGAAAGGACCAGAAGCGGAGTGCCAAGGAGCAGGAACGCGGTCCGGACTTTGCCGATCCGGCTCACCGGGAGGTCGGGGTGGCTGTGGAAATAGAACAAGGAGGCGGTGCCGAGGACGACGTCGGGCACGACCAGTGCGGCGAGATACCACCAGTCAACGACGCCGGCGATCACCAAAGTGACAGCGACGGTGATGAGTGCCAGGCGGTCTGCCACGGGATCCAGGATGCGGCCCAGTTTGGACGCTTGGTTGAAGCGCCGCGCGACGTAGCCATCTACCCAGTCCGTGCCACCCATGATGGCAAGAACCAGGACGGCGAAACCGTATTCCTTCCGCCACAGCACCAGCCACACAAACAGCGGAACGCCCATGAAACGCAGGACTGTCAGGAAATTGGGGACGGTGAAGATGAGATCGTGGTCGATCTGCGGCTGGCCCGGGCGGGCGCCTGCACCGATGAACTTCACCTGTCCCCCTTTCCCTAGTCCGCGGCTGGTGTGGTTGCTTACCGTCCTATTACTTCTTGAACAGCTTCCGTAGTCCCACTGCAGCCACCGTGGCGGACGCGGTAAAGAGAAGCAGCTCCTTCCAGCGGGCGGCGAGCCGCTCCGCCAGCCCTGCCGGAACTTTCTCACCGAGATCTGCGAGTTTGTCGGCCGCAAACTGGCGTCCGTCGTCGAACTTTTGCCCTGCAGCGTCCAGGAGGGCCTTTCCTTGGGTCTTGACATCGAGCTCGACGCCGAGCTGATCACGAACGTCCGCGAGGTGTTCGCGGCGCTGCTCCAGACGGCGGAGCAGTTCGGCCTCGCTCGGGGCGGGCGGTTGCTCGGCCTTGTGTGCCTCTGCCTTGGCGGCTTTTTCGGCCTTGGCCTGCTCGGCCGCGGCGGCTTTCGCTGCTTCCGCAGCCTTATAGGCCTCCGACGAGGGGTCCAGGACGCTTGCGTCGAACGACGTCCCCTCCGTGATGATGCCAAGATCGTGCTTGATCCCGCGGATGGTCTTCTCAGGTACAAGCGGCATAGCCCTCTTGAACGAGAGGAATCCAATGAGGGCTCCCACAAGAATGATCAGCAGGAACGCTGCAGCGACGACGAGCGCGGCGAGCCACGCTGGCATGACCGTGGCCAGGCCTAGGATCGCGGCCACCACCAGAGCGATGACGAGCAAAGAGAGGAAGATCAGCGCGACGCCAACGAATGCCCCCGCAACACCCAGATGCTTGCCTTTGCCCTTGAGCTCAAGCTTAGCCATGTTGATTTCGTCATTGAGCTGCCGCGGCGCAAGCCGAGCCGCAAGTTTGAGGGTGTTCGGCAATGCCGAAATGCCCTGGCGTTGGCCGGCCCGGCCGCTGTGACGTCCACTCATTGGTTCCGCCTCACTGCTTCCTACTTGCTCCTACCCGGCACTGGCGCGGAGGCGAAACAACCGCCCACGCGCACCTGTCCACAAAACTACCATTCAGCTTCAGCCTCAACTTCCGGGACAGTCCTGCGGCGCGCCTTTGCCATCCCTGATAAATATGATCTGTCGCACATAGGATTGATAATCGTGAACACTCCCCCTGTACCGGGCGATTCCCTCAGCCGACGCGAAAAACTCCTCTACATCCTGCTACTTGGCGCCTTGACCGCCCTGGGTCCGTTTACGGTGGACCTCTATCTGCCGGCGTTCCCCGCATTGGAGCATCATTTCGACGTCTCGGCCGCCGCGATCCAACTCACATTGACCGGTACAACGGTGGGCTTCGCCATCGGGCAATTGGTGGTGGGCCCGTTCAGCGACAAATTCGGACGCCGCATGCCCTTGATCCTTGCGACGGCCCTGCACATCGGTTCCTCCCTCGGCGCCGCATTGTCCACGGACATCAGCACGCTCGCCTTGTTCCGCGTCCTCATGGGCATCGGCGCGGCAGGGGGTGGCGTGGTGGCCATGGCCATGGTCCGGGATCTTTTCGCAGGCTATGCCATGGTGCGGATGTTCTCCCGGATGTCACTGGTCAATGGCCTCGCGCCGATCCTGGCTCCGATCATTGGTTCACAACTGCTGTTGGTAATGCCCTGGCCCGGGATCTTCTATTTCCTGGCGAGCTACGGAATCCTGGTGATCATCGCCGCAGTGTTCCTCATCCGGGAAACCTATCCTGCCGAGCTTCGCCGGCAGACGACATCGACGGCGGGTCAGCGTTACAAGGCCGTTTTCGCCGACCGGATTTTCGTGGGGATGCTGCTCGTTGGCGGATTCAACTTCGGCGGACTGTTTGCGTATCTCTCCGCATCGACATTCCTGTTCCAACAGGTGTACAACTTCTCTCCGCAGGAATACGGACTGCTGTTCGGCGTCAACTCCCTTGGCATCGTCGCCGGCGTCCAGATCAGCTCGAGGGTCATCAAACGGGTTGCACCCCAATGGATCATGGCCTTTGCCACGGCCTGGATGCTCCTGATGGCCGCATTGATCGTGGTGTTCGATCTCCTGCACTTCGGCCTGTGGGGCGTCATGGTCCCACTGTGGTTCTGCATCCTGGCCACCGGGTTCATGTTCCCCTGCGTACAGGTCATTGCCCTCGCCAACCACGGTGCGCAGGCCGGAACAGCGGCCTCCTTGCTGGGTGCCTCGAACTTCCTGATGGCCGGCATCATTCCGCCGGTGGTTGGCTGGCTGGGCGTCGGCTCCGCCATTCCCATGGGCGCCGTGCAGGCGGTGTGTCTCGCGTGCGCCGTGGCAGCCCTCTGGCTCGTTGTGCGGCCTCGCGCTGTCCCCTCCATCCACTAATACGCAAATCCATCCACCGATGAGCGGGGACCGGACGTGTCGTGCGGGCAAGTAGGCTCAACCCATGACTCGCAAACCGCACCGCAACGGCCGCGGCCTTTTCCTCGGGGCGATGCTCGGCGCCGTCGTCGGCTTCTTGCTGGGCCGCGGGGCCGGAAACGCCGCGTTCGGAGCCCTGGTGGGCGCCGTCGTCGGCTCTGCGATTCTTTACCGGATCAATCCCGGGCCCTGGAAGCGGGACTAAGCGGGCCGCCCGATGGGTCGAGGGGTGTTGCAGGGCATGGCCCGGCGATAAAGTTGAGATGTGCCCCGTTGGCAGGAACTGCAACCTATTCCAGCCCCATGGCAGCGCAGGGATGACGGCATCCTGCCGCTGTGGTGGGATCGCCTGTGCACGGTGACCAGCCCCCAGTCCGCGGCCCTCTATGCGGCCGGACTTTTCACAGAGGACCGCCGCCGCCCGATTGCCCAATGGTTCAATCCAACAAACGGCGCGGCCTTGCTCGTGGCTCCGGAAACCTCGCCCGAATGGCCCGTCCAACGCTTCGGAATCTTCTACGCACCCCCTGGCGGCGGATTCACGCGCGTTCACTCCGCTGCCCACGAATGGCACCCGCGGGAACCGAGGACGCCCCCCACCGAGGACGAGGCTTTCCGGGACGCCGTGGCCGAGGCGGCGAGATTCCTGCAAGTGGAGATGGATTTCGTCTGAATGTTGAGCAAAATCTGACAAATCGAAGCAAAAAAGTAGGCCCCGCACCTGTAAAACCGGTGCGGGGCCTTCGCGCTCCTCCGACTGGACTTGAACCAGTAACCCTTCGATTAACAGTCGAATGCTCTGCCAATTGAGCTACGGAGGAATGAAGCGGTTATGACTTTAGCAAAGGTTTTGCCGCAAGTGAAATCGACTCAGGATCACGTGCGGACGCCCTGCGTGATACCCCTCCCGGGTATAGCGAATGCCGCGAAGCTGACGCCCCTCCAGAGGTAGGATGGTCCGGCTCCTACGAAGGGAAGGAAACATGTCGAAGAAGTGGTCCCCTGAGGACAACGTGAAGGAAGTTGCCCAAGACGTCTTTTTCGTCGAAGGCCCCGCAGTCAACTGGACCATCCTCAGGCGGAACAGGGAATTCACCCTCATTGACACGGGCTATCCCGGGAACTGGCCATTGCTCCAATCCAGCATCAATTTCCTGGGGCTGTCTGTGGCAAATGCCGCGGCGGTTCTCCTGACGCACGGCCACTCCGATCACATCGGCAATGCCGCGAGAATTTCCGCAATGGGCATCCCAGTATTTGCGCACCAAGCGGAATTGCCAAATGTCCGCCGGGAGATCCTCGAACAAATCAGCGTCAAGGATCTCGGCTGGCGCGTCCTCCGCCCCAGAGTGGGCGCGTGGGCGATACATGCCGTCCGATCCGGGGGCTTGTCCGACGTCGCGGTCCCGAAGGTCGCAGCAATGACCCAGGGTACTTTGGACGCGCTTCCCGGACGTCCCCAAATCATTGCCACTGGCGGCCACACCAGCGGGCACGTATCCTTCTTGGTTCCATCGGCGAGGGCCATCGTTACAGGGGATGCACTGATCACAGGCCATGCCATCAGCCCGGCCTCCGGGCCGCAGATGCTGCCCGCAGTCTTCCACCACCGCCCCGCAGAGACCTGGGCAAGCTTGGAGGTCCTCAGGCAGTTGGGCGCCGAGACCATCCTGCCGGGCCACGGCCCGATCGTGACTCCACCCCAAGGGATTATCGAACTCGTCTCAGACGGCACCTACTCCCCTTTCGGCTAAGGCGTCGGCCTTCCAGTACCCGTTTTCGAGCCCGAGTGAAGAGAGCCGGGGCCGGCCCAAAACAGGTACCGCCCACTCTTAACCCGTGCCGTGCCTAGCCCATAGGCTCCGGACCTGGGGTTACTGACCCGGTCTGTTCAGCCAAAGGGGAAGCCGATGCGGCTCCTGACCATATTGTTCCGGCAGTCAATGGCGTCGTTCCGACGGCAGGGGCGCACTACGGCTTGGCGCAAGAAGGTGCTTGGCATTCGCAGCCCATGGTTCCGTTGGGCCACGGCTGCGTCCGTCCTGATGTTGTTCGGGTACTCGATGGTCTACATCGGAGCCCCTGCGCAGGCGGCACTGCCGAAGACAATCATCAGCCTGACCTTCGATGACGGCAATGACGATCAACTCGCGGCAGAACAGGTACTGAAGTCCCATGGATTGCACGGGACATTCTTCATTACGACCAGCTGGATCGATAATCCGTCGTGGCTCACCCGAGCCAATCTGAACAGCATCGCTGCGGACGGCAACGAGATCGGTGGCCACACCATCACCCACCCGGACCTCACCACCTTGTCCACTTCGGCAGCCACCAACGAGGTTTGCGGCGGACGGACCACCCTTGCCAGCTGGGGGTTCAATGCCACCGACTTTGCCTATCCGTTCGCGGCGGAAAACTCCTCTGTAGAGCAAATCGTCAAGAATTGCGGTTTTGCCAGTGCGCGCAATCTGGGTGACATCCGCTCGCCCGCGAGTTGCTCGGGTTGCCCTTTCGCAGAGACCCTTCCCCCGGCCAATCCTTACAACACAGCGGCGCCGGATGAAGTCGACAGCACTTGGACGCTGCAGAACCTTGAGGACCTGGTCACCAACGCCGAGCCGGGCGGCGGATGGGTCCAATTCACCTTCCACCATATTGCCGTCGGGACAGACCCCACCCTGACCATCAGCCCCTCGCTCTTCAGCACCTTCATCACATGGCTCGCGGCGAGAACGGCCAACGGGACAACGTCCGTACAAACGGTTGCCCAGGCCCTGGGGAATACGCCAAACCAGCCACCGACGGCCGCCTTTACATCTTCGACGTCAGGTTTGACGGCGACGTTTGACGGTTCAGCTTCGACCGATCCGAACGGCACCGTAGCCTCCTACAGCTGGGACTTCGGCGACGGGTCCCCCGCGGGAACCGGCGTGAAGCCTTCGCACACTTACGCCGCGGCGGGAACGTACCAGGTGAAGCTGACGGTGACGGATAGCGGCGGGCTGACAGGGACGGTCACGCACCCGGTAACTGTCGCGGCCGCGGCGACGGCGCCTGCGGCTCCGACAGGGGTGACTGCGACGGCGGGGAATGCTTCCGCGGTGGTGTCGTGGACGGCTCCGGCTAATGGTGGTTCTCCGGTTACCTCGTATGCGGTGACGCCGCATGCGGGCGGCACGGCTTTGGCTCCGGTGACGGTTTCCGGGAACCCGCCCGCGACGACGGCGACCGTGACCGGGTTGAGCAACGGCACGGCGTACACGTTCACGGTGACGGCGACGAACGCCGTCGGGACGTCCCCGGCGTCTGCGGCCTCGGCGCCCGTCACCCCGGCGGCGCCGACCGCGCCTGCGGCACCGACCGGGGTGAGCGCGACGGCGGGGAACGCTTCCGCGGTGGTGTCGTGGACGGCGCCGGCCAACGGCGGTTCCCCGATTAGTTCGTATGCGGTGACGCCTTCTTCCGGCGGCACGGCTTTGGCTCCGGTGACGGTTTCCGGAAGTCCGCCCTCGACGACGGCGACCGTCACCGGGTTGAGCAACGGCACGGCGTACACGTTCACGGTGACGGCGACGAACGCCGTCGGGACGTCCCCGGCGTCTGCCGCGTCCGCGCCCGTCACCCCGGCCGCGCCGGTTCCCGGCGTCACCAACGGCGGCTTCGAGTCCGGGCTGACGTCCTGGACCACCGGCGGCGTCAGGGCACCCGTGGCCTCCACCACCGCGCACGCCGGCACCGGCTCGGCGTTGCTGGGCCTGGCCTCGGGAACGGAGCCTTTGGGTGACAGCAGCCTGGCCCAGACCATCACCGTGCCCGCGGCCGGGACGTCCACCCTGTCCTTCTGGTACCAGCCCCACACCGCGGATGACACCTGCACCGGCACCACCTGCCGCTACGACTGGATGGAAGCACAGGTCCGCACCACCACCGGCACCACGCTGGCCAGCCTGTTCAAGCTCAGCAGCAACTCCGGGACCTGGACCCAGCTCAGCGCGAACCTGACCGCATACAACGGGCAGACAGTCGTGCTCTGGTTCAACGTCCACCTCGACGGCGCCAGCCCGGCGGATGACACCTGGATGTACCTCGACGACGTCACCCTCACCAACACCCAGACAACACCGACCGCACCCGCGGCCCCCGCCGGGGTCACCGCGGCCGCGGGCAACGCCTCCGCGACCGTGTCCTGGACCGCCCCGGCCAACGGCGGCTCCGCGATCACCTCCTACGCCGTCACCCCGCACGCCGGCACCACCACCCTGGCCCCGGTCACCGTCACCGGGAACCCGCCCGCCACCAGCACCACCGTGTCAGGGTTGAGCAACGGCACCGCCTACACCTTCACCGTCACCGCCACCAACGCCGTCGGCACGTCCCCGGCGTCGGCGGCCTCGGCGCCGGTCACCCCGACCGCGACGGCCACGGCGCCCGCCGCCCCCACCGGGGTCACCGCGGCCGCGGGCAACGCCTCCGCGGCCGTGTCCTGGACCGCCCCGGCCAACGGCGGCTCCCCGATCACCTCCTACGCCGTCACCCCGCACGCCGGCACCACCACCCTGGCCCCGGTCACCGTCACCGGCACACCCCCGGCCACCAGCACCACCGTCACCGGGCTGAGCAACGGCACCGCCTACACCTTCACCGTCACCGCCACCAACGCCGTCGGAACCTCCCCGGCGTCGGCCGCCTCGGCGCCGGTCACCCCGACCGCGACAACAACCTCGACCATCACCAACGGGGGCTTCGAGTCCGGGCTGAGCTCCTGGACCACCGGCGGCGTCAGGGCACCCGCGGCCTCCACCACCGCCCACACCGGCACCGGCTCCGCACTCCTGGGCCTGGCCTCCGGAACGGAGCCACTCGGTGACAGCAGCCTGTCCCAGACCATCACCGTCCCCGCCACCGGGACCTCCACCCTGTCCTTCTGGTACCAGCCCCACAGCGCCGAAGACCCCTGCACCGGCAACGCCTGCCCGTACGACTGGATGGAAGCACAAGTCCGCACCACCAACGGCACGGTCCTGGGCAGCCTGCTCAAACTCTGCAACAACAACGGCACCTGGACCCAGTTCAGCGCCGACCTCTCCGCCTACAAAGGCCAGACCATCACCCTCTGGTTCAACGTCCACCTCGACGGCTCCAGCCCCGCGGACGACACCTGGATGTACCTCGACGACGTCACCCTCACCAACGGGTGACTGAATCAGACGCCAGAAATCCCCGCCCTCATCAGAGGACGGGGATTTTTGACGTAGCGCTCCTCCGCCTGGACTTGAACCAGTCCCCACCCCCGGATGCGATACAGGCGCGTCTGGACCCTGTCGGTTTTTGCACGTTTTCTCATTTTGGGTACACAAAATTGCATTTGATGATTACCCGTCAGTAACATCATGAAGCGGGGGATGTGATGCGAATCACCACAAGGGAACATCTCAATGATTGGAATTGCTCTATGACAGCGCAAAAACGGTCCGCACTGCTGGCGACAGTGGTGCTTGTACTCTCACTCTTCGCGGGAGCGGGAGCCGCCTCAGCCGACACCACCGATGTCTCACCTCCGGGAGCCAACGACTGGGCCTGCACGCCGAGCTCGGCGCACCCCTACCCCGTAGTGCTGGTGCCGGGAACTTTTGAAAACATGGCCAAGAACTGGAGCACTCTCTCCCCCGTCTTGAAGTCGCAGGGCTACTGCGTGTTCGCGCTCAACTACGGGGAGGTCAATGGAGTCTATGCCTCGGGTCCTATTGCTGATTCGGCCCGCGAACTGGCACCGTTCGTTGACGCCGTTCTCGCGGCCACGGGCGCGCGGCAGGTGGACCTTGTGGGCCACAGCCAGGGCGGGATGATGCCGCGCTACTACATGGGGTTCCTTGGCGGCGCCAAGAAGGTCCACCACTTGGTCGGAATCTCCCCGTCGAACCACGGGACTCAGGGACTGATCGTCCCGCCGCCGGACTCCACACCCTCGGAAATGCAGCTCTTCAGCCCGTTCTGCCAGGCATGTATGGACCAACAGGCGGGTTCGGCCTTCCTCACGAAACTAAATTCCATCGGGGACACCGTCCACGGCCCGCTCTACACCGTCATTTCCACAACACACGACGAAGTGGTGACACCGTACCAAAGCCAGTCCCTGGCGGGCAGCTCAGCCCAGGTCACCAACATCACCATCCAGGACGCCTGCCCCTTGGATCTGATCGAGCACGACCAGACCCCCAACGATCCGGTGGTTCACCAATGGGTCATGAACGCCCTGAGCCAGCAGGATAGTCCGGCGGACCCCGCATTCCGGCCCGTGTGCCTTTAGGCGTCGCGGCCTCTAGGCGAGATGGTTCGAGGCCTCGCGGGATCGTTTGAGCCGCGGGGCCATGGGGCCAATGCACGGCCGGAGGCATTGAGGGAAACCCCGACGCCAAAAATCCCCGCCCTCTACTGAGGACGGGGATTTTTGAGTAGCGCTCCTCCGACTGGACTTGAACCAGTAACCCTTCGATTAACAGTCGAATGCTCTGCCAATTGAGCTACGGAGGAATGAAGCGTGTATTAGCCTAACAAAGGCCCGGCGGGAAACGAAATCGGCGCTGTTGAAGCCCTTAGCTATCCATGCGGAGGGCGCGGCGCTGCATTTCCAGCTCCATGAGTTCCCGGTTGAGGCGTTGGAACTCCTCCGGCTGGGCCGAGGCATCCAGTCGCTGCAATTGGCCCATCTTGTCCGCCTTGACCCTGGTGATCTGCAGTTCGAACAGCCTGGCCAGGATGTCGCGGCAATACCGCTGAAGCGCTTCGGGAGTGCTGGCCGGCAGGGGCACCACGGCAAGCTCCGAGACCAAGCCTTGGAGCGGTTCCGGAACCTCCTGGCGAATCCCTTCCACCCAGGCCACCGGGTCCCCCGCGTGGGCCAGTCCGGCGGCCCGGACAGCCGTGTGTACCGCGGAGTAGGCCGGAGTGACGAAATGGCATGCCTCAAAACGTTCCCATGCTCCACCGCTAAGCGCAGCTTCGCCTCCCAGGACAGCAGGGTTCTGGATGACCACTTCGAGGGCCTGCCGCTCCATGGCGGCGATGGGATCCCGGGGATCCGGGCGCATGAAGGCGATGGGAGCGTCCGACGGCGGTGCTGCCGCCGGCTGGCCGGCGTGGGTCGCCGTTGCTCCGTGTCCCGTCGCCGGTGCTCCCGCAGCCCCCGCCACTGGTTCACCGGAAGCAGCGCGCTTGGCAGCCAGGCCTACTGCCCGGCTGACTTCCTCGATGGGCATGCCGAGCCAGCCTGCCAACTCCCGGACATAGGCCGGGCGGATGCCGGAATCACGGATCTGCGCAACCACAGGGGCCGACTCACGCAGCGCCGCCACGCGGCCTTCCACTGTGTCCAGGTTGTGGCGTTTGAGGGACGCCCGGATGGCGAATTCGAAGAGGGGCCGGCGGGTACCGATCAAGTCCCTGACGGCCGCATCCCCCTTGAGTTGGCGCAAATCGCAAGGGTCGGCCCCGGTGGGCTCCACAGCCACGTATGTCTGCGCGACGAACCGCTGATCCTCCTCAAAGGCGCGCAATGCCGCTTTCTGCCCGGCGGCGTCGCCGTCGAAAGTGAAGATGACCTCTCCCCCGGTGCCGTCGTCGGACAGTAAGCGGCGGGCGATCTTGATGTGGTCCGTGCCGAAGGCGGTACCGCACGTGGCCACAGCGGTACCGACTCCGGCAAGGTGGCAGGCCATGACGTCCGTGTACCCCTCCACCACCACCAGTTGCCGGTCCTTGGCGATGTTCCGTTTGGCGAGGTCGATTCCGTAGAGGACCTGGGACTTCTTGTAGAGCACGGTCTCCGGAGTGTTCAGGTATTTCGGGCCCTGGTCGTCCTCGTAGAGCTTGCGGGCTCCGAAGCCGATAGTGTCGCCGGCGATGTCCCGGATGGGCCAGATGAGCCTGCCGCGGAAGCGGTCGTAGATGCCCCTGTTGCCTTCGGAAAACATCCCCGTGAGCTTCAACTCGGCGTCCGTGAATCCGCGTCCGCGCAAGTGTTTCAGGAGCGAGTCCCAACCCTGCGGCGCGTAGCCGACGCCGAACTGTTCGGCGGCGGTCCGGTCGAAACCGCGACCGTGGAGGAAGTTGCGGCCCTCGGCGGCACCTGCCGTGAGTAGTTGGGCACGGAAGAACTCGTCGGCGATCTTGTGGGCATCCAGCAGCCGTTGGCGCTTGCCGACCTCTTCGCGGTTGGGGCCGGTGCCGCCGTCTTCGTAGCGCAGCTCGTAGCCGATCCTGGCTGCGAGCTTTTCCACGGCTTCGTGGAAGGAGCTGTGGTCCATTTTCTGGACGAACGAGATGGCATCGCCGTCCTCACCACAGCCGAAGCAGTGGTACCGGCCTACTTGGGGGCGGACGGTGAACGACGGCGAGCGCTCGTCGTGGAAGGGACACAGGCCCTTGAAGGTGCCCAGGCCCGCACCTTTGAGGGTGACGTAGCCGTCCACTACTTCCTTGATATCGGTGCGCTGGCGTACTTCGTCGATATCTTCACGTTTTATTAGGCCAGCCACGAATCAATATTAGTTGATGTCAGATCAACAAATTCGGGCGGTTCAGCCTCACGCCTACCAGAGCGACGGCAGGCTGCCCACCAGACGTTCGTACATCGCCAGCGCCGAAGCGTCCGTCAGCGACGCCACCTGGTCGATGACGACGCGAAGCCGGGCGCCGTCGTCGGGTGCGTCCCGCCAGTCTGCGGCGAACATCGGTTCCAGATGCCGGTCTCCGCTCGCATTGAGCACGCCAACCAGGGCGTGCAGGACTTCGCGCTGACGCTCATAGACGGGTTGCCGATGGTCGGTGGAAATCACAAATGTCGTGGCGAGGCCCTTCATGGCCGCGATCTCAGTGACGGTTTCCTCCGGAACCATGAGTTCCGCGCCGTACCGGGTCAGGTGGTCCGGGCCGAAGTGCGCCCGCGTCGTCTCCAGGGCGCTTTGGCAAAAGCGGCCGATCAACTGGCTGGTCATGTCCTTCAGCGCTGCCATCGCCTTGCGGCTGCCATCTGCCTCACGGACCCAGACGCTGGTGGCTTCGAGTCGGGCCAAAGCGGCATCGATCTCAGCGGGATCGTTGTGGGGCAGGTACCACTGCTTGGTGTACCCCACCACCCGTGCCCGGTGGTCCGGATTGTCCAGCCACTTCAGCTGGAAATGGCCGGCAACGATGGCGTCCTCAACGTCGTGTACGGAGTACGAGATATCGTCGGCCAGGTCCATGACCTGGGCCTCGATGCAGGAGCGGTTGCCCGGCGCGCCGTCACGAAGCCAGGCAAACACGGGCAGGTCGTCCTCATAGGCTCCGAACTTGCTGCTCCGCTGTCCGTGGATGACGGGGGCGTCGACGGCGGACCACGGGTATTTGGAGGCCGCGTCAAGGCTGGCGCGGGTCAGGTTCAGCCCGGCGGGCTGGCCGTCGGCGGTGAGGACCTTGGGTTCAAGCCGCGTGAGCAGGCGCAGGGTCTGGGCGTTGCCTTCGAAGCCACCGATTCCGTGAGCTACCTCGTTGAGGGCCGATTCCCCGTTGTGGCCGAAGGGCGGGTGGCCCAAATCGTGGCTCAAGCACGCCGTGTCCACAACATCGGGATCGCAACCGAGCGCACGGCCCAGCTCGCGGCCCACCTGGGCGACTTCGAGGCTGTGCGTCAGGCGGGTGCGCACGAAATCATCGGTATCCGGGGCAACCACTTGGGTCTTCGCCCCGAGCCGGCGGAGGGCGGAAGAATGCAGCACCCTTGCCCGGTCCCTCTCGAAGTCCGAACGGTAGGTATTCTTCCGAGGCTCCTGCACCCAGCGTGCTGAGTCGGCC
Organism: Arthrobacter sp. AZCC_0090; assembly: GCF_014207375.1. GTDB lineage: Bacteria > Actinomycetota > Actinomycetes > Actinomycetales > Micrococcaceae > Arthrobacter. The sequence goes on from NZ_JACHEE010000002.1 coordinate 194,638, forward strand.
TCCACATAGCCTGGAATGCCCGTTGCGTTTTCGGCTGTGCGTGCCGCAGACATCGCTTCAGTTCCCATGGGTATCCGCCTCCTCCGCTTGCCGTGCGCCGGTGTCGATACAACCAGTGCCTATGCAGCCAGTTTTCCACGACTCCGGCCGTGCGCGTGCACGCGTCGACCGAAGCCGCGCTTTAGCCGCCCGAAACGTCCAATTCGGCCGCAGCGATGTCGCGGGTCTGGTCCGCGTCCATCTGCCGGCTGAGCAGCCAGTCCTTGGGCAAAGCTGGCCTCTTCGGCGAACCTGCGCGTCCGCGCGGGCCTTCGGAGTCGATGCCCGGGTAGGGCAGGTCCAGGTCCAGTTGGTCCAGCAGCTCGCGCAGGACCTCGAGGGTTGGCACGGTGGCCAGTTTGGCGCGCAGTTCCCCGCCCACCACGTAGCCCTTGAAGTACCAGGCCATGTGCTTGCGGATCTCGCGCAGCGCCTTGTACTCGTCATTGCCGAAGGTTTCGATCATGAGCTCGGCGTGACGGTACACGCCGTCAGCGACTTCGCGCAGGCCCGGGCGGTGGCGCTGATCGCTGCCTTCAAAGGCGGCCTGGAGGTCACCGAAAAGCCACGGGCGGCCTTGGCAGCCGCGGCCCACCACGACGCCGTCGATCCCGGTTTCGCGCACCATGCGCACTGCGTCTTCGGCGGACCAGATATCGCCGTTGCCCAGCACGGGAATGTCCGGAAGGGCCTCACGCAGGCGTGCGATGGCGGACCAGTCGGCCTGACCGGAGTAGAACTGTGCGGCAGTGCGTCCGTGGAGCGCGACGGCGGCAACGCCGGAATCGCGGGCGATGCGGCCGGCGTCGAGGTACGTGAGGTGGTCCTCGTCAATGCCCTTGCGCATCTTGATGGTCAGCGGGATATCGCCCTTGGAGGCTTCCTTGACCGCGGTCTGGACGATGGAGGTGAAGAGGTCGATCTTCCAGGGAAGGGCGGATCCGCCGCCGCGCCGTGTGACTTTGGGGACGGGGCAGCCGAAGTTGAGGTCGATGTGGTCCGCCCGGTCTTCTTCGACGAGCATGCGTACGGCCTGGCCCACGGTGACAGGGTCCACTCCGTACAACTGCACGGACCGGACCTTTTCGTCGTCGTCGTGGGAAATGATGCGCAACGATTCCGGGGTGCGCTCCACCAGGGCCCGGGAGGTCACCATCTCGGCGACGTACAGGCCGCCGCCGTATTCACGGCACAGCCTGCGGAACGCCGAGTTGGTGATCCCGGCCATCGGCGCAAGGATCACGGGGGTGTCCACGGTGATCCGGCCAAGCTGCAACGGGGGCAGCTCGAGCTTGGGCGAAGGGGGTGTTGCTACTACAGTCACCCGTCCATTGTCTCAAAGCGGGGCAAATCGACGTCGCGCACAGAACTCAGAGCAGCCAGCCGTTGTCCTCGGCGATCCGCACGGCCTCGGCACGGGTCCGCCCACCGGTCTTGGCCATCGTGGCGGAGAGGTAGTTCCGGACGGTCCCTTCGGAGAGCATCGCCGACTTCGCGATATCGGCCACCGTTCCGCCGTCGGACGCCGCCTTGAGCACCTCCGCCTCGCGTTCGGTCAGTGGGCTGTCCCCAGCAGTCAATGATTCCGCGGCGAGCACGGGGTCCACCACCCTGAGGCCCTGGTGGACACGGCGCACGGCTTCGGCCAGTTGCCGCGCCGGGGTGTCCTTGACCACGAACCCGGAGGCTCCTGCCAGCATGGCCCGCCTGAGATAGCCGGGCCGTCCGAAGGTTGTGACCATGAGGACGCGGCACGATGGCGCCGCCCGCCGCACAGCCGCTGCCGCGCTGATCCCGTCCAGGCCGGGCATCTCGACGTCGAGCATTGCCACATCGGCGGAGTGCTCGACGACGGCGGCTGCCACCCCTGTCCCGTCGCCCAGTTCAGCGACCACCTCGATGTCCGGCTCCAGTCCCAGCAAAGCCGCCAGCGCCCCGCGCACCAGTGCCTGGTCGTCTGCGATCACCAATCGGATGCTCATACTTCAACCGCCAATCTGAACCCTCCCAGGTCACTCGGCCCAATACTGACTGTTCCCCCGGCGGCACGTACGCGTTCGTGGATCCCGGCCAGTCCGTTCCCGGAGCGGCCCCCGGGAGCCGGGCCGACGCCGTCGTCCTCCACCAAAACGCTCGACGCCGTCAACCGGACGCGGCAGCGTGCGGCGCCGGAGTGCCGCACCACATTGGTGATGCCTTCGCGCAGTACCCAACCGAAGAGTTCCCTGTGCCTCGCCGGAACTTGTTCCACGGTGCCTGGCAATTCGGCGTCGATCCCGGCCGATTCCAATGCCGTCCGGGCAACGGCGAGCTCCGCCAGGACGTTGACGCCGCGGTATCCAGCCACTGTGGCCCGGACGTCGGCGAGCGCACCGCGGGCCAAGTCCTGCACCTCGGAAATCTCGGCAGCCGCCCGGTCCCGGGCAGGGTGGTCGCCGGGGACGGTGTCCAGCATCCGGCCGGCCAACTCGGCCTTCACGGCGATCACCGTCAGGGAGTGTCCCAGGATGTCGTGCATGTCCCGGGCCACGCGGCTGCGCTCAGCGGCGACGGCTGCGTCGGCGAGCTCAGTCTGCGCTTCCCGGAGCCGTGCGGTCTGCCGGATCAGCCGCGCGAAGGCGGACATCATGAGGCCGAGGGACAAGATGATCCCGGCCTGGAGCAAGGCCTGCTCCCCGTTGCCCGTCACCAGCTGCGTAGTGAAGGAGGCGAGGGACAAGGTGACGATGAGGAAGAAATCGGTGCGCGGCGGAAGGGACGTCATCGCGATGGCGCAGGCGAGGAACGTCCAGGTCCACAAGGCCTCCCTTCCGAGGAGGAAGACGATCGCCCCGTTCAGCGCCAGCAGGATACCGACGGACACCATGCCCGCCCGGACGCCCAGGCGCCAACTGATCTGCGGCAGGAAGGCGTAGGCAGCGAAGAACACGATCAGGGACGCCGAAGCCACCGCTTTCCAGGCCAGCGGTTCGTCCACGGACCACACGAGGTTCCACGTAGGCCAGGCCCAGAGCAGGATGGAAAGTCCCGCACCGATGAACCAGCCTCGTGGCCCGGGACCGCGGAACATGGTGCCGCTGAACACGTTTCCGGTGAACACGTCCCTGAAGGAGGTTCCGCCTGCGTTGCTCGTCATGGTGCTTACCCTAGCGGCCGGTTCAGACACGTTTCGTGTCGCGGCGGAACGCCATCGCAGCCCCGGCCACGAAGATCGCGAGCCAGGTGGCCACGTTGACAATCCACGCCCAATCGAACTCGCCGGTGATGGGACTCCGGGCCAATTGCCCGATCCCGTATGCGGGCGTGAACTTGGCGATGTTGCCGAAGGTCTCCCCCATGATTTCGATCGGCATGAACAGCCCACCGAGCATGGCAAGGATCGCCAGGGCCGGGCCGAGGATCTGCATGACGTTCTGGCTCGGCATGAGGTATCCGACGAACAAGCCGAGGGCCGCGAAGACCAGGGAACCCAGCCAAGCCACCAACCCCGCTGTCAGCCAGGTCTGGCCATCCATGGTGACACCGGCCAGGGCACCGATGACGAACTGTGCCACCACGGCAACGAGGGACAGCGTCAGCGCGGCCAAGGCTTTCACCGCGATGTACGCACCAGGCAGGAGGGGCGTGAGTCGAAGCTGGCGGCTCCAGCCCTGGGCACGTTCCACTGCCACTTGGCTGCCGGCGCCCGTCGCAGCGGTCATGGCCGCGTAGACCGTCAGGCTGATGAGGATGTACTGGCCGTAGCTGTGTCCGTTGGGCAGGAGCTTGTCCTTGTTGGACAGGCCGAAAATGAAGAAGAAAACGGCTGGCATGAACACCGTGAAGATGATGGTCCGGCGGTTCCGGAGCATCCGCTTGATCTCGATCCACAAAAACGTTCGGTTGACCCCGCCTGCGGATGGCTTCCTGTCCTGGATCGCGGTTGCCGTGCTCATACGAGGTCTCCTTCAAAAGTGATGTTTGCGGATTCCGGCACGGCATCGTCTCCGGTGAGGGCGACGAAGGCCTCCTCAAGGTTGTTGGCCGCCACCTCGACGTCGTGGGCGCCCGTGTTGTTGAGCAGGTACCGCACGACGGCGTCCGAGTCGCCCGTGCGGACGGTGAGGCGACCGCCGTCGTACTCAATGCTCTCCGCCGGCGGCATCCCGGCGAGCAGCCCGCGCTCTGTTGCCGGAAGCGAAGCCTTGACGGTACGGCCCGAGGCAAGGTTCTTGATCTGGGCGGCGGTGCCGTCCGCAACGATGCTGCCTTGCCGGACCAGGACAATCCTGTCCGCATAGGCGTCGGCTTCTTCGAGGTAATGGGTGGCGAAGATGACGGTCCGTCCGCGCTGGGCGTCGGTCCTGATGGCGGTCCAGAAGTCGCGTCGTCCCGCGACGTCCATGCCGGTGGTGGGCTCGTCCAGGATGAGCAACCCGGGATCGGAGACAAGAGCCATGGCGAAGCGCAGGCGCTGCTGCTGGCCGCCGGAGCACTTTTCCACCTTGCGGTCGGCGATCTCCAGGATGCCCGCCCGCGCCAGGACTTCGTCCACGGGGCGGGAAGAATCGAACATCGCGGCGTTCAGCTGCACGGTCTCGCGGACGCTGATGTCCCGCAGCAAGCCGCCGGTCTGCATCACGGCTGCGACCTGGCCGCGGGCGATGGCTCCCCGGGGAGTGTGGCCGAAGATGGAAACGCTTCCCTGGTCCGGGGCGCTCAATCCGAGGATCATGTCGATAGTGGTGGTCTTGCCCGCACCGTTGGGCCCGAGGAACGCCACCACCTCCCCCGGTTGCACGGTCAGGTCCAGTCCGCGGACGGCGTGGACCTTCCCGAAACTCTTGTGCAATCCGGCGGCGTGGACGGCCGGCACACTCGTTGTTGTCATGACGCTCCTTGGATGATGGTTTGCTCCATTACCCATCCAAGCCTGGGGCCGTGGACTGTGCCCGGGGCGTGTGTCACCAATGAGGGATGACAAATGTCATGCGGCGCTAGCGGCGCTCCGCTTCCCGGCGTGCGCGCCTCGTCATGACGACGGCGGCAAGTTCGCCGGTGTCGAACGATTCGAACGCGTCCGCGGACTGTGCTGTTTCAAGCTCACGGACGTTGCCGTCGTCGTCGGCTGCTTGCGGACCCGCAGCGCCGGCGGCCGCGAGCCGCCGGGAACCGGTCGCCTTGACCACCAGCACCGCGATCAACGTGGTCACGGGGATGGCCAACACCAGGCCGATGGAGCCCACCAACGTGCGGATGACTTCCTCGGACAACTCTGCACTGGTGAGGGCATCAACCAGCGGGCGGTCGTACAGCATGACGATGATCAGGATCGGAAGCGCGGCGCCCGCGTAGGCGAAAGCGATGGTGTAGACCGTGGAGGCGATGTGGTCACGGCCAATCCTCATGGCGGACGTGAACAGCGTGCGTGCGCTCGTCTCTGGAGCGAGTTCGTAGAGTTCCCATACAGCCGATGACTGGGTGATGGTGACATCGTTCAGGACGCCCAGCCCCGAGATGATGAGACCGCACAAGATGATCCCTGAGATGGAGATCTTGTCCGACATGTTCACGAGTGCCGCGGCGTCGTGGCTACCGACTCCGGTCAGGTTGGCGGCGTCCGTGGCCCATGCTGCCAACAGCGCCGTGATGCTGAGGCCGAAGATGGTGCCCAACAACGCGGTGGATGTCCTGGCCGAGAAGCCGTGGGCGAAGTAGAGCACCCCCATCATGATTGCGGTGGAGCCAACCAACGCTACGAGTAGCGGCGGCTTGCCCTCCACCAGTCCCGGCAACATGAAGCTGACCAGCACCACGTAGGCTCCAGCCAAGCCAAGCAGCGCCCGGAAGCCCCGCCAGCGGGCCACCGCAATGACCACCACCGCGTACAGGATCGCCAAGAGAGCCATGGGAACGTTCCGCACGAAATCCAGGAAAACGTACGACGGCGAGCCGTTGCCTGCCGCTGCGCCCTGAACGCCGGAGAGGTTCAAGTAGCGGATGCTGTCCCCCACCTTGACGCCGTGCGACTTCGCGACGTCCGGGTTGATCACTACCTTGACAGGACTGCCGCCTTTGTCCGGCTGGGTGGACGCGAAAGTGCACTGGGAACCTTGCTGTTGCGCACCGTTGCTTTGGTCCGTCCCCGGAGCTTGAGCGCCTTGGGAGCAGCTCTCCTGCGTGACGGCTTGGATCTTGCCGGTATCGAACGTCACACCCGGCGCAGCTGCGTAAGGGCTCGCGAAGGTGATCCCTTCCTTGCTCCCCGACGGCCACAAGAGCAGCATGGCAACGATCGTGAGCACGGCAAGCGGGGCCAGGACAGCCACCAGGAGCCAGTTGGCCCGCTTACGTGCCGCGAGCGCCTGTGGGCTTAGCTCCGAGTTCTCTGTGTGACTGTGTGAGTGTCCGTGACCCATTAGCTGCAAAACCTCATGCCCACAAGCCTACGTGGGGCGGCGCGGCATCACGCGCGTCCGATTAGCTCGGCCACGCGATCGAGCTCTTCTTCCAGATTGTAGAAATGTACCGCGAGACGGATCCTGCCCGCGCGGGCCGAGGCCACAACGTCGGCCTTGCGGAACCGCTCCATGACTGCCTCTGTGTCATTCACCGGGATAGAGACGATAGTAGAGCAGCGCTGGTCCGGTAAGGGACTGAAGGCGGTGCCTTGGGCCGCCAGCGCATCTTGCAAGCGCCGGATGAGCTGGGCGTTGCGATCAAGCAGGGCGTTGATCCCGAACTGGTGGAAGATGCCAAGCGCCGATCGCTCGGCCAGGGCGGGAAACCAAGCTAGCGAGGCGTCGAGCTTCGACGCCGTGGGCGACAGGTCCATGGACGGCCCATAGAAGCTCTCGGCCGGCTTTCTGGCGGCCTTCCAGCCGGGCACGATCGGCCTGAGGCGGTGGAGCAGTTCGCGGCGGACATAGAGGTAACCCATACCCCGTGAGCCGAGCAAAAACTTGTGGCTGGCAGCGGCCAGGAAATCGACACCGTCGCGCACCACGTCGAGCGGTACCGCGCCGGCTGCCTGGCAGGCGTCGACGAAGAACCAGGCGCCGGAGCGGGCAGCGACGCGGCTGATCGCGGCCAGGTCGGCCCGATAGCCGTTGGACGATTGCACGGCGCTCACAGCGATGAGGCGGGTGCCGCCGTCGGCAGCTCGCCCGAACGCCTCGGCGGACACTCCGTCGGCACCTGGTGCCACGGCGCGGACCTCGTAGCCGCGTTCCCTGAGCAGGAGCCAGGGATAGTAGTTCGAGGCAAATTCGTTTTCAGCGACCACGATGTTCTCGCCGGGTTTCCCGGTCGGCAAATTGGCGGCCACAATCCCCGCGGCTGTGCTCACGGCCGGAACTATGGCGATCTCCCCAGCCGTGGCGCCGACGATCTCAGCGAATATGGCGCGGGCGTCCTCCCCTGCCCGTTCGGCCTCCATCCAGTCGAATTGACCGGCGGACCAGCGCTCGACGGCCAGCTCGAAGGCTGCCCTGGCGGGGGTGCATCCGACGTTTATGGTGGCGGTGTTGAGGTAGATGGTGCTCTCAAGTCCGGGGAAGAGCTGGCGAATATCGGCCGCGTGCATGCCTGGGACCGCCCTTCATACAGGTTTGCAGTCCGCACCGCGAGTGCGGCAGCGGTGTCGATCACCAGTGGGGAACAGGATCCATACTATGGCGCCAGCGTGGACGCTGCCAGGGGTCCCCTGGAATCATCCAGGCCCCGCTGAAACCAGGGACATGCTGTTAAATGCATGATCCCGCCCACGTCGTAGCTACGGCGAAGGCAGGATCATGTGGCAAAAACGGCTACTCGCTGACCACCAAGGTGTCCGCACCCCGGAGCTTCGCTTTACCCAATTCCAGCAGCGGATCGACGACGGCGCGCAGGGCCGTCATGGAATCGTCCACTTCAAGGAGCACCGGGTGCTGGTAGGCAATAAGGGCCAGCAGGTCACGGACCACCTCGCGCGCCTCGTCATCCTGCAAACGCGGCTCGTGGCCCAGGAACACTTCCGAGGGTTCGTCCGAGCTGCCCTGCGCATAGCTGATGGCGAAGGCCTGCAACTTGCCCTTGCGGGTGGCCGGAACGCCCGAACCAAAAGCACTGGCCTTCGGCGCACGCAATACGAGCGCACCGTGTGCCCCCGTCAGATCGTCCAGGAAGAGCCGCTGCACCGTCGGGATGCCCAGTTCGCCGGGGCTGTCCCAGTGGTGCACGGCAGTGAAGTAGCGGCCGACGACGTCGCTCAGTTCCACGGATCCTGTGGCGAGGTCTTCAACCTGCTCGGATGCCGCCTCCTCAGAACCGTCGCCAAACACCGGAAGCCTCAGCGGCTCGGGATCCACCACCACAAGCTGTGAGCGCTGGATAGGCGCGAGCCCTGCCCACTCTGCGAAGGCGGCGCCGGGGGTGCCGGGCTCCACTTTGCTCCGCAGCTTGGTAACCCCCGACGGCGACACTTCAGCTTCGCGTCGCAGCATAGTCAGGAGCGTGGCCCCTATCCCGCTCCGGCGATGATCCTTGGCAACCTCGATGTAGGCCCAAAGCCGTTCCGGATGCAGGGAAGCCTCGTGGACCACACCTGCAGCCACCGGGATGCCGATGCCGTCAACGACGTCTTCCGCCACGATGCACCGGCGCCAAGGCTGGCCCTGACCGCCATTGCTCGACGGAGCCAGGGCTGCCCGGAACTGCTGGGCCGGCAGAGTCTCGGGCCCACCCCACATTTCCAACAGCGCGAGGTCGTCGCCATCACGCCATTCGCGGTACTCGATGGACACGCCTAGGCGCCGATCAGTCGCGCGGCCAGGTAGGCCTCCACCTTGTCCAGGGACACACGTTCCTGGCTCATGGTGTCGCGCTCACGGATCGTGACCGCTTGGTCGTCGAGGGTGTCGAAGTCCACGGTGATGCAGAACGGAGTACCGATCTCGTCCTGGCGGCGGTAGCGGCGGCCGATGGCGCCAGCGTCGTCGAAGTCGATGTTCCAGTTCTTGCGCAGCTGGGCGCCCAAGTCCTTCGCCTTCGGGGACAGGTCCTCGTTGCGGCTCAGCGGAAGCACGGCCGCCTTGACCGGTGCCAGGCGGGGGTCAAGCTTCAGGACAGTGCGGACATCGACGCCGCCCTTGGCGTTGGGTGCCTCGTCTTCGGTGTAGGCGTCGATCAGGAAGGCCATGAAGGACCGCGTGAGGCCGGCGGCGGGCTCAATCACGTATGGCGTGTAACGCTCGTTGGTGGCCTGGTTGAAGTAGCTGAGGTCCGTGCCCGATGCCTTCGCGTGCGTGGACAGGTCGAAGTCGGTGCGGTTGGCGATGCCTTCGAGCTCGCCCCACTCGGAGCCCTGGAAACCGAAGCGGTATTCGATGTCCGTGGTGCCCTTCGAGTAGTGGCTGAGCTTGTCCAAGGGGTGCTCGAAGAAGCGCAGGTTCTCTTCCTTGATGCCCAGGCCGGTGTACCAGGACATGCGTTCCTTCATCCAGTACTGGTGCCATTCCTCGTCCGTGCCGGGCTCGACGAAGAATTCCATTTCCATCTGTTCGAACTCGCGGGTGCGGAAGATAAAGTTGCCCGGCGTGATCTCGTTGCGGAAGGACTTGCCGATCTGGCCGATGCCGAACGGCGGCTTCTTACGGGATGTGGTGAGAACGTTGCTGAAGTTCACGAAGATGCCCTGCGCGGTTTCCGGGCGCAGGTAGTGCAGGCCTTCTTCACTGGCCACGGGGCCCAGGAAGGTCTTGAGCAGGCCGGAGAATTCCTGCGGTTCAGTCCATTCGCCGCGGGTGCCGCAGTTGGCACAGGCAATATCCTTGAGGCCGTTTTCGGCAGGACGGCCCTTCTTTTCCTCGTACTCTTCCAAGAGGTGGTCGGCACGGTAGCGCTTGTGGCAGGAAAGGCACTCGACCAGCGGGTCCGAAAAAACCTCGACGTGGCCGGACGCTTCCCACACCTGGCGCGGCAGGATCACGGAGGAGTCCAGGCCCACTACGTCTTCGCGACCGCGGACAACGCTCTGCCACCACTGGCGCTTGATGTTTTCCTTGAGCTCAGCACCGAGGGGCCCGTAGTCCCACGCAGAGCGGGAGCCACCATAGATTTCACCGGCCTGGAACACGAAGCCCCTCCGCTTGGAGAGGGAAATGACCTGGTCGAGGACGGATTTTGCTGCCATGGGTACTCCAATGTTCTACAGGGCCGCTGGGTGCGGTCCGTGGTTATGCTCTACGGGAACAGTCGTTAAGGGGAAACGCTGTTTTTGGGGAAGTGCTGCGCAGAAAGCTGCGTGTCCTAGCCTACCGGCCTTTCGCCGCTGTCCTGCCTCCGTAACCGCGGGAAGCGAGCGCACCCTTCGGCCAAGGCAACGTGGCCACGATGATGGCGGACAGCGTCAGCAAGGTGCCAAGAACCGTGGGCAACGCCACCACCGTTCCGAGTGCCGGGAAGACCAGGTCCAGCGCGAGCGATCCGAGCAACTGGCCGGCGATCATCCCCAGTCCCGTCACCAGCACGCCCAGGCTGCGGACAAGCAGGGCGGCCAGGCCGATGAAGATGCAGCCCATCGGACCGCCCAGGTAGTACCACCATTCGGCGGGCAGCCCGTGGCCGGGACCGGCCAACAGCAGTTTGATGAGCCAGGCGATCCATAGGATGACCGTGCCGGCCACGAAATTCACCAGCGTGGCGGCGATAGGGCTGCCGTAGTGCACGGTTGCGGTGCCGTTCATGGCTTGCTGGAAACTCATGAGGCAACCCGCCAAGACGGGCAGGAGGATGGGGAGAAGCAAGGATCCGACGTCGGCGGCCGCCCCAAGGCGCGGCGAGACGGCCCAGATGACGGCGGCAATCGTCAGGACGCTACCGAGGATCCGGACCCCCGTGATCGAACGTTTGCCGCCGGGTCCGATGCCAAGCCGATCCACGAGGAGCCCGCTGAGGGTCTGGCCTGTCACCGCGGCCACCGTGAACAAGGCCACGCCCAGCAGGCCGACGGTAAACGATTGGGCAAAGACGAATAGCGCGCCGATCCCGCCGGCCAGGACGTAGAACCGGGGAAAGCTACGCTCCTTGAGGGCGGGCAGGATCCTTCGCAAGGCAGCGCGGCCTTTCGGGAACGCCAGTCCGATCGCGGCGATCACTACCAGCCCCGTGGTGAAGCTCACGACGGCGGCCGCGATGCCGTCGTCGAGCGTTGCCCCCAGCGCGCCGTTGATCCGGCCCTGGAGGGGAATCACGAGACCAGTAGCCACGGCAAGCAGCAGGCCGGTGTGCAAAGGAAGCGAAGTCCGGGAGGTTGTTTTGGTCACGGGGCGGGACTGTTGCGGCACTTTCACCACCCTACTTCAGGCATCATGGCATGTATGAACAACCCGGAAATTCAAGAAATCCCCATCCGTGACGACATGATCCGCCTTGGCCAGCTCCTGAAGCTCGCCAACCTGGTGGAGGACGGCGTGGAGGCCACCGAGCTCATCAAGAACGGGTTGGTCAAAGTCAACGGCGAGATCGACGAACGACGCGGCCGCCAGCTCCATGCCGGCGATACCGTGACCGTCAACGGACAAACCGTGCGGATCGCGAAGGATTCCTAGAGTTTGCGGACAGCTGATGTCCCTTAAGCCCCGTTTTGAGGGACATGATCTGTGCACAAACTCCTATTTGCTGTTGAGGACCTTGTGCTCCAGGAATTCGCCCACGTGGCCGATTTCCTGCTGGTTGATGCCGTGCCACATACCCGTGTAGAGCACCTTGGTCAGGTCTGTGTGCTTTCGCACCCACCCCATGGTGTATTCGATCTTGTCCGGGGTAATGACTGGATCCTGTTGATCCCGTCCCCAGAAGAGCGGCACGGAACCGTCCAGTTCGGCGTCGCGGAACGCGGGGTCCGCATCGGCGTCGACGGCGAAGCCTGAAAGCCCGACGACGGCGGCAAAGTCGGCCGGCCGCTGCCGGAGCAGCGAGGTGGCCATGGCCATCCCCATCGAGAACCCGAGGAGCGTCACCGAGCTGTGGTTGGACTTGAGCGAATCCAGCCAGGAAAACACATACTCGGCCGCGGTCTTGACGGCGTCGAGCGAGTAGTCGATGGACGCCGTCAGCGGGAACCACGTGAAGCCCGGGCCCGTGGCGATCGGGGCTCGGAGCGAAGCGACGACGAACTCCCGGGGCAGCAGGCTTGCGAGGCTAAAAAGGTCTTGCTCGTTGGATCCGTAACCGTGCAACAGGACCAGCAACGGCTTTCCAGCCCGTTCCTCCTCTTCGTGGGACCACAAAACGACCGGGGGAGGAAAAGCAGGGGCAGGAAAGGCGGAAGCTTGACTCATGGGACTATTCTTACAGTTACCCATGAGTAACAAGCTACGGGCGCGTAGCGTTGCAGCAAAAGGCAGGATATGGACGTGAGTGGCACTGATTCCACGGTGGAGCGAGGCGCGGATGAGCGGATTCATCCGTGGACCCGCTACGTGGCCTTGGGTGATTCGTTTACCGAGGGCATCGGCGACCCCGAGCCCAACAGGCCCGGGGGACATCGCGGCTGGGCCGACCGGGTGGCCGAGGAACTGAGCCGCGGCCACCGCGATTTCGCCTACGCCAACTTGGCGATCCGGGGGCGCCTGCTCCAGCAGATCGTGGACGAACAACTTGGCCCGTGCATGGACCTTAAGCCGGACCTTGTCAGCATCTCCGCAGGCGGCAACGACCTCATCCGTCCCGGCGGCGACCCAGATGCCCTGGCCGAGAAACTCGACGCCACCGTACAGACCCTAAGTTCCGGAGGCGCCACCGTGGTTCTCTTCAACGGACCCGACACCGTCTCGTCAGTCCTTGGGCGGATCCGCGGCAAGGTTGCCATCTACAACGAAAACCTGCGAACTGTAGCCGCCCGCCACGATGCTGTGGTGGCGGATATGTGGTCGCTGCGGCAACTTTCCAACCCGCAGATGTGGGATGAAGACCGCCTGCATTTCTCGCCGCTCGGCCATCACACGATCGCCACCATGGTCCTCGATTCCCTCAATGTTCCACACAATCTCGAGCCGCTCCTTCCCAAGCCACTGCCCCAGCGCAGTTGGCGCGAAGCGCGCTCCGGAGACCTCGTATGGGCGCGGGAGTATTTTGTGCCGTGGGTCATCCGCCGGATCCGGCACCAGTCCTCAGGCGACGGAATCTTGCCAAAACGCCCGACGCCGGGGCCCGTCTTCGGACCGGCCGACACCGTTTTGCCTCGGAGCTGACGGAAGACCACGACGCTTGCCACAGGGGGCGGGGCTAAGCTGGAGAAAGACCTAGGAGGCCTCCACCGTGAACAATTTGATCTTCTGGATCATCGTCTGCTCTTGGCTGATTCCCATGGGGATCCGCATGTACAACCGCTCCCGCCAGCGCAGGCTCCGGGACTTCCCTCCGCAGAACATTCCTCCTCAGAACTACCCTTACGGATACCCTGCACAACCTCCGGTGATCATCCCGGCTGAGCCGCAGCCCCCGGTGGCGACGCCCGCGCCGCAGGCCGCTCCGCCGTCGTCGGCTACTCCCCTGCCGAACACCGCGCCCCACGGCTACCGGGCCCGGAAACTGGCCGAACTCGACCAGCAGTACAGCGACGGGAAAATTGCCATGGAGGACTATATGAAGCTCCGCCAGGAGATCATGAACGGCTGATTCAGCCGAAGCAAACGCGCTTTATCCAGCGTCAGCCGAAGAATGCCTCGCGCAGCTGCGGGCCGAGCTGGCCGATTTCAGTGAGGAACCCGTCGTGCCCGATGGGTGCCTCGATCACGTGTACTGAGACCTCGCCGGGCAAGGCCTTGGCCAGTTCATGGGATTGCTCAGGGAAGTAGAGCCGGTCCGAGTCCACCGCGGCAACAAAGAACTTGGCGGTCGCCACGGAAAGCGCATCCGCCAAGGCACCCCGGCCGCGGGTGATGTCGTGGCTCATGAGGGCCTCGGTGATGGCGATGTAGCTGTTGGCGTCGAAGCGCTGGACCAGCTTGCTTCCCTGGTGGTCGAGGTAGCTCTCCACCTGGTAGCGGCCCCGGTCCCCCAACGCGGCAGCCTGAAGTGGCGCCTCGGCGCCTTGGGCGTTCCGGCCGAAGCGGAAGTCCAGTTCATCCGCCGAACGATAGGTGATGTGGGCGATCCGACGGGCCAGGGCCAACCCCGCCTCGGGCGCGGCCTGGCCATAGTAGTCACCACCGTTGAAGTCGGCGTCCTGCCGGATGGCGAGCGTCTGGGCCTGGGCGAATGCGATCTGTTCGGCAGTGCTGTACGCCCCGATGGAAATCACAGCACATCGCTTGACGCGGTCCGGATAGCTAACGGCCCATTCGAGTGCGCGGGCACCGCCCATGGATCCGCCTACGACGGTGTGCCAGCTGCGGATTCCCAGGGCGTCCGCCAAGCGGGCTTCCGCCGTGGTGCTGTCCCGCAGCGTCACCAGCGGAAAACGGGATCCCCACGGCTTGCCATCGGGCGAGCACGACGACGGACCGGTGCTGCCGTAGCAGCCTCCCACGATGTTGACGGAGACCACGAAGTAGCGGTCCGTATCAATGGTTGCGCCGGGTCCAACGAGTTGCTCCCACCAGCCTTCTTCGTCGCTCTCACCGCGGGCAACGTGCGTGCTGCCGGTCAGGGCATGTTCCACCAGCACGGCGTTGGAAGCATCGGCGTTGAGCCGCCCCCAAGTCTCGTACGCGAGGACGACATCGGGGAGAAAACCTCCGGCTTCCAGTTCGAGTCCGCCCACGGAAACATACCTGAGCGTTCCGTCTTGGGTCCCGGAAAGGGGTATGGCTGTTGCAGCAATTGTCATTCGTTGACACCTCACATCGCGCTTGCCCGCCGCCAACAAAGCGAAGGGCCAGGTCTTCACCCGGGGCACCCCACCGCGAAAGGAGGGTTGCCGGCCAGCAAGCCGGGGCTGTCGCTGGCACTCATGACCTATACGAAGAGTCTAGGAAAACCGGACCCCTTCTGACGAAGATTATGACATCTATGTGACACTTCGCCGCGTTTTGTTCATGCAAAAGACGTTGATGGGGCCGGCCGGCGAAGATTCATTCTGCATCGCCAGCCGGCCTCCTTCGGTCAGTGGGGGCTGCCTAAGCGCCCTTGGCTGCCCGGAAGCCCGCCTCGAGGTCCGCAAGGATGTCGTCAACGTGCTCGATCCCGACGGACAGCCGCACCAGGCCCGGGGTAACTCCTGCCACGGCCTGCTGTTCAGTCGTCAGCTGGCTGTGGGTGGTGGACGCAGGATGGATCACCAAGGAACGGACGTCGCCGATGTTTGCCACGTGGGAATGAAGCTCCAGGGCGTCCACGAAACGCTTGCCGGATTCGATCCCTCCGCGGATGGTGAAGGACACAACAGCTCCAGTGCCCCTGGGCCCGTACTTCCGGCCGCGTTCGAACCACGGGCTGGAAGGCAGGCCTGCGTAGGCGACGGATTCGACGTCGTCGCGCTCTTCGAGCCATTGCGCCACTTTGGTGGCGTTCTCCACATGGCGTTCCACCCGCAGGCTGAGGGTTTCGATTCCTTGGGCAATCAGGAAAGCGTTGAACGGGGAAACAGCCGAGCCGAGGTCGCGCAAGAGCTGGACCCGGGCCTTGAGGATGTAGGAGAGGTTGGCGCCCAGGGCGCCGTCCTTGCCCAGGTCGCGAGCATAGACCAGGCCGTTGTAGCTGGGGTCCGGGGTGTTGAAGTTGGGGAAGCGCTCAGGATCCTTGCCGAAATCGAAGTTGCCGGAGTCCACGATGACGCCGGCAATGGCGGCTCCGTGCCCACCCAGGTACTTGGTGGCCGAATGCACCACGATGTCCGCACCCCACTCGATAGGCCGGATCAGGTAAGGCGTGGCCAGGGTGTTGTCCACGATGAGCGGAACTCCGGCCTGGTGCGCGGTCCGGGAGACGCCCTCGATATCCAGCACGTCTTGACGGGGGTTGGAGACCACTTCAGCGAAGAACAGCTTGGTGTTTGGCTGGACCGCGTCCCGCCACTGGTCAAGATTGTCCGGATCCTCGACGAAGGTCACCGAGATCCCGAATTTCTTCAGCGTGTGGGCCAGCAGGTTGTAGGTGCCGCCGTAGAGGCTCGGGCTGGCGACGACGTGGTCGCCAGCCTCGGCGACGTTGAGGATGGCGAACGTCTCCGCGGCCTGGCCGGAACTCAACAGGAGTGCCGCCAAACCGCCCTCGAGGCTCGCTATGCGCTGTTCCACGGCATCCTGCGTAGGGTTGCCAATCCGCGTGTAGATGGGCGCCAACTCGGCCAGCGCGAAGCGGTTGGCCGCGCTTTCGGCGCTGGGAAAGACGAACGAGGTGGTCTGATAAATGGGGAGCGCCCTGGCCCCGGTGGCGGCGTCCGGTTCCTGGCCGGCGTGGATCTGGCGCGTTTCGAATGACCATCCTTGGGACATGCGGACTCCTGGTTGCTCGGGGCTCTCGGCCGTGATTTAGCCTGCGGGCCTGCTGTTGCCGGCCTGGTTGCCGCCAGTCTAGGGAGGCCATTGCGGGCTCCGGAAGCTTTGTGACGAAAGCAGTAGTTTTCGGTCCTGGCGCGTCCCGAAGTGACCCTGAGCTGCCTTTTCGATACATCCCACCTTGGTTAGGCTTGACTTAGCTGAGAGCTCCATCACAAAGTGCCAAGATGAAGCCATGCGCATGGATCACGTCTCTTACGCTTGTGAACGAGATGGCCTACTGGCCACCACCGAGCGGATTTCCGCAGCATTGGGAGTGGACGCAGTCCGGGGCGGAGTGCACCCGCGCTTCGGTACCCGGAACATGATCATCCCCCTTGCTGACCACAAATACCTGGAAGTTGTCGAGGTCCTTGACCACCCGGCATCTGACAAGGCACCTTTTGGACAAGCCGTCCGTGCACGCTCCGCTGCAGGAGGTGGCTGGATGGGTTGGTGCGTCGCTGTTGACGACCTGAGCCCATTCGAACACCGACTCGGACGCGCGGCTGTCCCCGGTAACCGCAAGTTTCCGGACGGCCGCGAGCTCGTCTGGTCGCAAATCGGCATCCTGGGACTCATCGCCGATCCGCAGGTCCCGTACTTGCTCCGTTGGGAGGGCGACCCCTCGCTTCATCCGTCCCTCGTCTACCCAAGTGACGTCAAGATGTCCAGCCTCACCATTGCCGGCTCGGCGGAACGCGTCACCGAGTGGCTGGGAGAACCCGTAGAAAAGCCCCTTGAGGACGTCGCAGTCCAATGGATGGCTCCGCACGGAACGCCGGGAATCATGTCGGTAACGTTCGAAACCGCCAACGGAGCCGTCACCATCTGACGGACCATCGGGCCAGGATGGCCCGGAAAACTTCGGCCGCCATATGCGGGTGCCAATGACGTCACCGCGATGGCGGCCGAAACCTTTTAAACTCAACTTAACGCACAACGCGGCGGGCTTGTGGCATCCGGCAGCATGCGTCTAAGCGAGGAACGAGCGAGCATGCAGAGGATGGCTCACGCCCGTCGCTGCACCCCCTATCCCAGTCCGATTGCCTTGCCGAAGACGCTGAAGCCGACGAACGCCACGATGTCCAGGAGCGCATGCGCCACCACGAGCGGCATGACCCGTTTGGTCCGGGTGTAAATCCAGCCGAACACCAGACCCATGACCGCATTGCCGATGAAGGGTCCGAAGCCTTGGTACAGATGGTAGCTGCCGCGCAGGAGCGCACTGAGCCCGATCGCCAGCGGAGTGCTCCATCCGAACTTCCCGAAACGGTCCAGAAGGTAGCCAACCACGATGACTTCTTCGACGACGGCGTGCCGGACAGCGGACAGGACCAGCACAGGCACCGTCCACCAGTAGGAGTCCAGGCCGCTGGGGATGATCGCCGTCGTGATTCCCAGGGCGCGACCGGCCGCGTAGAGGCCCAGTGACGGGATTCCGATCAGCGCAGCGAGACCCAGTCCCTGGAGCGCGTCGCGGCCTGGCCGGGCGAAGTTGAAGCCCAGCCGGGTGAATCCTGAGGGACTCTCCGCCGTTTGGCGGTGGATCGACAGGAAGTAGAACACCAGCACCACGGGGACCAGTGCGAACGCAATATCGAGCAGCTGGTATGTGAGATCGAAGTACTCACGGGTGTTCTGGGAACGATTGAGGGTAGACGTTGCCTGGGACAGGGGCGCCCGAGTCATCTTGTCCAACAACTGCACCACGGAGTACACGGCCGATTGGCCCAAGGACAGGCCAAGGACAATCAGCACTTCGGCGCGCAGCCGGCGCGTTGAGGCAAGGAGCATGCTCCTATCTTGCCTGCATTTGGCTGATGTTTTCCCGGGAGTTCATTCTCCGAGGGCCGCCTGCACGGCACCGGTGGCAGCGGACCCTATGCTTGGTGGGATGAGCGCGCCAGCACGAATCTTCATGATCCGGCACGGCCAGTCCGCCGCCAACGCCGACACTTCCATCTACAACCGTGTCCCCGACTACCGCATCCCCTTGACGGAGCTCGGGATCGAGCAGGCGCGGGCCGCAGGTGGGGAACTGCGCAAGAAGCTCGACGGCGAGCCGGTGTGCGTCTACGTCTCGCCGTACCTTCGGGCATACCAAACCCTTGAGGCACTCAATCTGGGCAACCTCACGGAGAGGGTGATCGAGGAACCCCGGCTGCGTGAACAGGACTGGGCAAACTTCCAGATCGCCGGAGACATCGGGGACCAAAAGGAGCTTCGCAACCTCTACGGCCATTTCTTCTACCGGTTCCGCGAAGGAGAATCCGGTTCCGATGTTTACGACCGCATTTCGTCCTTCATGGAAACCCTGTACCGGCATTGGGAAAAACCCGATTACGCGCGCAACACCCTGCTGGTGACCCACGGCCTCACCATGCGTCTTTTCTGCATGCGGTGGTTCCATTGGTCGGTGGAGTATTTCGAGTCCCTCAACAACCCGGGCAACGCGGAGCTACGGACACTTGTCCGCAACGATCAGGACAAGTACGATCTCGACACGCCGTTCAGCCAGTGGGTGCAGCGCAGCACAGACGAAACCGTGTTGAACGCTCCCCCGGTGGTCTTCTGACGGGCAGGCTCCGAGCTAAGCGTCCTTGGCCACGATCACTTCAGTGCCGCTCGCTTCGAACGCGGCCTTGTCTTCTGCCGTGATCCCGGAATCGGTGATGAGCCGGCGGAAATCGTACCCGGCCATCGCCGCGAACGCGCGTTTGCCGATCTTCGTGGAATCGGCCAGGACATAGGAATCCGTCGCACGGCGTGCCATGACGGTATTCACCATGGCCTCGCCCTCGTCCGTGATGGTGGGGCCGATCTTCGGATCAACTCCGTTGACGCCGATGAAGGCGATATCCAGGGCAACCTTCTGCATGATGACATCCGTATAGGGCCCCACAAGTTCATACGAACGCGGGTTCAGGATGCCACCGGTGACCATGATCTTGATGTTGGGGCGCACGGCAAGCTGGGCCGCGATATTGATGGCGTTGGTGACCACGGTCAGCATGGGCCGGTTGGAGGGAGCGTTGAGGTCTTCGCGGGTGGACAAGACCTGGGCCAGGGCCGTATTGGTGGTCCCACCGCTGAGTCCGATCACGGCCCCGGGCACGATGAGTTCGGAAGCGGCCAGGGCAATCTGCTGCTTCGCCTCCGCGTGATCATCCCTGTTGTAACGCCCTGGGAGCTCGTAGGCAACTGATCCCGTGGTTGCACCGCCGCGGGTACGGCTCAGGAGCCTTTGCTTGGCGAGGCTGTCGAGATCACGGCGCGCCGTGGCTGGTGAGACGCCCAGGCGGGTCACGATATCCTCGACCTCAACATGCCCTGACTCGGCGAGGAGATCAAGGATGGCTGTCAGTCGATCGTTGCGGGTCATCACGAACCTTCCGGAAATTGAGGCTAATTCACTTTCGCGAACAGCGTCAGCAAACGTGCGGTTTCCAACACGAGGGCATCCCGTCCGGCCTTGATGTACTTGCGGGAGTCCACCACGGAAGGGTTGGCATCCAGGTACTCACGGACGGCGCGGGTGAAGAACCCGTTCAAGTGTGTGGATACGTTGATCTTAGTCATACCGGCCCGGATTGCCGCCACCAGCGTCTCATCTGCTACGCCCGAGGAACCATGAAGGACCAGCGGTAGCTGGACGGCCTGCTTCAGCCGGGTGATCAGCGCCAAGTCCAGGGTGGCGCTCCGTTCTGTCATGGCGTGCGAGGAACCGACCGCGACGGCGAGGGCATCAACCCCGGTCGCGTCCACAAAGGAGCGGGCCTCGGCAGGATCCGTTCGGACTCCAGGAGCATGGGCGCCGTCCTTGCCCCCGACCTTTCCGAGCTCGGCCTCAACGTAGACACCGTGTTCCTTGGCGTACTGGGCGACCCGGCGCGTGACTTCAACATTCCAGTCGTAAGGCAAATGCGCGCCGTCGTACATCACGGAACCGAAACCAAGGTCAACGGCTTGCAAGGCAAGCTCCTCGGATTCGGCGTGGTCCAAGTGCAGGGCCACGAGAACAGAAGCGTCCCGGGCGATGGACATTGCGCCCCGGGCAATCGGTACGAGTCCACCGTGGAAGCGGGCGCAGTTCTCCGAGATTTGCAGGATCAACGGGACTCCCGCCGCCTCCGCTCCGGCCACCAGGCCCTCTGCGGTTTCGAGGTGGATGACGTTGAAGGCGCCTTGGCCAATGCCATTGGACGCGGCATTGTCCATGAGTTCCCGTGTGCTGACGAGGGTCACAGGGTCTCCTTCCAGCTAAGAATGAGTTGATTTTCGAGGTCCGCGTAGAGCGGCGAGATCTCGCCGGCGGCGGGCATGAGCACCGCAGCGGCGGACCATGCCGTGGCCCTGCTCAGGATCGTGGGAATGTCGGAGACTCCGCTCGCGAGCGCGACTGCGGCCGCCGCCACCCCGGCGTCGCCGGCTCCGGTGGGGTTGCCGCTGAGTGGCTCCGGGAGCCGTGCGCTCCAATAGCCACCCGGGGCCGCATGGTGGAACGCAAGCATGCCGTCGGCGCCGGCACTGACCAGGACCGTTTTGGCACCCAAAGCGATCAATTGCCGTGCGGCAGCCTCCAGGCTGCTCTCCCCGGTTGCTTCGAGGAGTTCGTGGTTGTTGGGCTTGAGCAGATCCGCCCCGGCCCGAGCGGCGGCGATGATCCCGGGACCGGAGGTATCGACGACGGCGGGGATCCCGGCGTCGTGCGCCAGACGCACCAGTGCAGGGTAGAAGTCCGCCGGCGCTCCCGGCGGCAGACTGCCGGATCCGACAAGCACTCCGGCGCCTTGACCGTCGAGGGCCTCGACGACGGCGGCGGCCAGCGCCTGCCATTCGGCCGGCTGGAGGGGATTCCCCTGTTCATTGAAGATGGAGGTTTCGCCGCCCACCGTGTCCACGAGTGCGATGCTGCGCCGGGTCTCCGCGGCAACCGGAATCAGGCGATGCGGTACTCCGCTGCTGCGGAGTTCTGCGGCGAATTCCGCACCGGCCGTGCCGCCCGAGGGCGCGAGAGCCAGCACGGGGTGGCCCAGCTGGTGAGCCACCCGGGCAACGTTGAGGCCTTTTCCGCCTGCGCGGCTCAAGGGTGCGGCCACGCGATGGCTTGCGCCGGGAGTAATCCCGGCAACGTGGTAGCTGAGGTCGATTGCCGGATTGGGCGTGACCGTGATGACCCGCTTCATGGCCTCGTCCCCGTGCCGGAGGCGGCATTCGCCGCAGGGAGCAAGGCCCGTGCCCTCATCGCAGCGCCCAGCAAGCCGGCGTCCTGGCCAAGCTCGGCGCGCATGATGATGGGCCGGCGTTGGAAGTCGAGCAGCTCGTCAAGGCGTGAGCGCAGCGGCTCCAGGAGTCCCTCCCCCGCTTCGGCAAGACCGCCGCCCACCACCACGGCTTCAGTGCCGATGATGCTGACGCACTGACTGAGGCTGAAGGCGAGGGCATCCACGGCGTCGGCCCAGATCCGCGCCGCGAGCGCGTCGCCTGCCGCGGCCTTCTCCAGAACTTCACGGGCGCCGGCGCGCGGAGTTCCGGCCTTGTCGCTGTAGCGCCGGGCGATCGCTCCGGCGGAACCGACGGCCTCGAGGATCGTGTGGCCGGGACCGTCGGGGTCCGGAACAAGGGCGTGGCCCAGTTCCCCCGCGAAGCCGCCTGCGCGCACCGGGTACCCGTCGGAAATGACAGCGGCAGCGATCCCGGTGCCGACCACCATCACCACGACATTTCGAAAATCGCGGGCCGCTCCGAAGCGGAATTCGGCCTCGGCCGCCGTGCTGACATCATGGCCGAAAGACACGGGGAGTCCGAGGCGCTGCGTGGCCTTTTCCCCGAAGGGAAAGTTGCGCCACCCCAGGTTCGCCGAGTAGATACCCACTCCGGTGTCGGAGTCCACGATTCCGGGAACAACAATGCAGGCTGCTTTCGCCGGGTGGCCGGGGAATTCAGCGGCAAACTCAGCAGCCAACGCGGCAATGGCGTCCAGGATCGCATCGCCAGGCCGCAAGGCATCACGTGGCGTTGCGACGCGGCGCAACCCCAGGACATTCCCGGCCGCGTCGACAAGACTTGCCTTCAGGTCCGTTCCGCCGACGTCGAAGGCCAGGACTGCGGATTCAGCGGCTCCGAGAACCATGGGAAGACCTAGGCCGTGGCGTTCAAGACGACAGAGCGCGTGAGGTTGCGCGGCAAATCCGGGTTGAGGCCGCGCACGCGCGCCCGCTCCAAGGTGACTTTGTGGACGCGTGCCAGCTCCGCGAGAGGGTGCTTGCCGGTATTGACGTACAGGGCGCCGGTCCGGGCCATATCGGCATCCAATCCCTCGGGCTGTGCGCCAAAGAGCCACGTGACCCGGCCAGGGGCAGCAATGGAAATGGGGCCGTGCCGGTATTCCATCGCCGGATATGATTCAGTCCAGCCCTGCACTGCTTCGCGCATCTTGAGCCCGGCTTCGTGGGCCAGGCCGACAGTCCAGCCGGTGCCGAGGAAAGTGAACTGTTCGGCGTCGAGCAACTCCTGGGAAACAGGCTCCGTCACTGCGGTGCGGGCGTGCTCGATGGCGGTGCCGAGTTCGATGCCCAGGCTCGTGAGGAGATACACCAGTGCTGTGGTGGCGAAGCGGGTCTGGACCACCGACTTCTCGTCGGCGTACGAGAGTCCGATCACGGCGTCGGCCAAGGCAATGATAGGAGAATTCACGTCGCCGATCACCGCAACAGTGCGGACCTTCCCGCGCAAGGCTTCCAGAAGCCCAAGTACCTCCGTGGTGGTGCCGGAGCGGGTGATGGCGATGACGGCGTCGTACTGGCGCCCGGTGCTGTTGTGGTTAAGGAAAGCTTCCGACGCCGCGAAAGCGTCGGTGACGCCCTTGCCCGCGGCTTCGCGGGCCGCGGCATAGCTTTGCGCCATGAACCATGAGGTACCGCAACCGACGACGGCGATCCGCTCGCCATCAGCAGGCAGCAGCTGCCCTGCCTTGGCTTGCTCAAGTTTGCATTGCTCGATGGCCCGCCGCCAGACCTCGGGCTGCGAAACAAGCTCTTCTTCCATGAAGGCCCCGAGGGTGTTGTTACTCATCGCACTTACCATTCCTGTCCGCGCTTGTTCGACGCACTCTTCAACGCTCAACGATTTGACGTTTTATGATCCATATAAACACTAAACGATCATTTTCAATCGCACAAGCATCTTAAGGAGCCCTGGATGCGCCAAAGAAAAAGCAGGGCTCCTCCCGAAGGAGGTGCCCTGCTTGGTGTTGCAGGTGTCGTGGCGCCCCGGGTCGGATCCAACGCTCCTACCCACAGAGAATCTTCTGCACAACACTCAAATTCGCCAGTATTTGCACTCATTTCGACGGAAATCCACACCTACATGTGGAGACGGCTGCCTAGGATCGGCCTAGGACCGGCGCCGATCCTGACCATGCAAATCAGTTTCGAGCATTAGATAGATTCGTCAACATCTGAGGGGGCCCGATGTTCTTGTCAATGTCAGCCTGCAATGACGTGCTCGCGCCTACCGGATACGAGGTTGTTGCAGCCATGTTCGCATTGATCGCAATCGGCCTGTTCATCTGGGCTCTGGTATCGCTTGCCCGCAACGCAAAGACCCTGACGAACCGGGAAACCCTACTCTGGCTTCTGCTGATCATCTTCGTTCCCCTCATCGGGCCCGCCGCCTGGCTCATGACGAGTGGGAGGTCCCGGAGAAAGCCAGCCCGTCCGGTAGCTTGTCGCGGGGACTGTAAACACAGTCCCCGCGATGGTCAGAGCGCGCGGATTCCCGCCCGCCACACGCCGAAGGTCAGCGGAATTCCGGGCCGGTACGCCAGGTGCGTGGCCGACGGCGCCTTGAGCATGTGAAGGTCTGCACGGTGCCCGACGGCGATCGAACCCACCGCCCGTTCGCCGTCGACGTCGTTCCCCGACTCCCGTCCCAAAGCGAGCGCGCCGCCATACGTGGCCGCCCGGACGGCCTCGTGGACGCTCAAGTGCATCTGCAAAACCGCGGTGGTGACGCAGAAGGCCATCGAACTCGTGTACGAGGTGCCGGGATTGCAGTTCGCGGCCAAGGCAATCTGGACTCCGGCATCGATCAGCGCGCGACCCGGGGCGAGCGGCTGGCGGGTAGAGAGATCGCAAGCAGGCAAGCAGGTGGCCACCGTGCCGCGCTGGCCCGTTCCTGAGGAGGCGTCCCAGCCGCTCCATGTCCCCGCGAGCGCCTGGATATCGGCCTCGGAAAGGTAGTTGACGTGGTCAACGCTGGCCGCACCGAACTCCACGGCCAACTGAACACCGGGTCCTTCACCAAGCTGGTTTCCGTGGACACGCAGCCCCAGGCCCGCGTCGCGGCTGGCCGACAGGACGCGGCGAGACTGCTCTTCGGTGAAAGCGCCGCGCTCGCAGAAAACATCGGCCCAGCGAACGTAAGGGCGGACGGCGTCGAGCATTGGGCCACAGACGAGGTCCGTGTATTCCTCGGCATCGACGCCGGCCGGGACCAGGTGCGCGCCCAAGTAGGTGACTTCGTCCACGGTAGCCGCGGCGATGCGGGCACTCCGGGCCTCGTTCTCGAGATCCAGTCCGTAGCCAGTCTTGCTCTCGAGGTAGGTAGTGCCTTGGGAGACGGCTTCGGCCACGCGTCCGGCGGCGAGGCGGATCAGCTCCTCATCGCTTGCAGCGCGCGTGGCACCGGTGGTGACGGCGATGCCACCGGCGCTGTAACTCTGGCCGGCCATCCTGGCCTCGAACTCGGCGGTGCGGTCCCCTGCGAAAATCAGGTGCGAATGCGAATCCACCCAGCCCGGAAGCACGGCGCGGCCCTCGGCATCCACGCGCCCGTCCGCGGCGGGAGCCTCGGACGCAGGGCCGATCCAGGAGATACGCTCAC
The DNA here is from genome assembly GCF_014207375.1 of Arthrobacter sp. AZCC_0090. GTDB lineage: Bacteria > Actinomycetota > Actinomycetes > Actinomycetales > Micrococcaceae > Arthrobacter. The sequence continues at coordinate 220,005 of NZ_JACHEE010000002.1, forward strand.
CCTCGATCACCACGGCGGCGTCCTTGAGGACGCGATGGTCCACGTCCTGGGTCATCAATTCGCCGATGTTGCTGATCAGTGTGCTCGTCTGTCCGCTCATGAACCTATTGTTCAACGGCGGATGGACCAACGGGTGGCGGCAAGCTCCCTAGGTGTCCGGGATACCGGACCGGCGTCGGATACGGAGCCCAGGATCTCGGCGGCCGCGAGCTCAGCAATCGCGGAGGAGGTCTGGAAACCATAGCCGCCTTGGCCCGCGAGCCAGAAGAAGCCGGGAGCCTCGGCGTCGAAACCCATCACCGGGACGCCGTCGGCAGCTTCCGTGCGCAACCCCGTCCAAGCCTTGGCCACGGAGTGGATGCCCATCGACGTCAGCGAGTTCAGCCGGACCACGAGCGCTTCCACATCCCCGGGCCGCGGCCGCGCGTCTTCCGGGCCGCTCGGCACCGTCTCCGACGGCGAAATGAGCACTTGTTCACCCTCGCGCCGGAAGTAGTAGGAGTCATCCGCGGCGCACACCATGGGGGTACCGGGCGGAAGGGGGCGTTCGACGTCGACGATCGCCGCCGTGCGGCGGAACGGCTGCAAGCCCAGCTTCTCCACCCCGCTGAGCACCGCGAGTTCGTCCGCCCAGGCACCCGCCGCATTGACGACGACGGCGGACTGGAAGCCTTCCAGCCCGGCGCCCAGTTGCCAGCCGGAGCCGAGGCGTTGGGCCGAATGGACCCGCGCTCCGGTGATGATGTCCACTCCCCCGGCCTCAGCGCGTTGTCGGTGATCTTCCAACAGCACGGGCGCGTTGCAGGCGAATGATCCCGTATCGAGGCCAGCGGCAGTGAAAGATCCGGGATTCAGTGCCGGGCACAGATCAAGGGCCTCTGCATGTGTGATGGGATGCATGTGCCCGCTGGCCTCTGCCGTGACCGTCGCTTCGTCGCCCACCAACATGAAGGACCGCGGTTCCAGAACCGGTACCGGCAACTCGGCGTCGCGGGCCGCCATCAGTTCCAGTGTCCTGATAGTAAGTTCCTGCACGACGGCGGGTCCGTAACTCGGGATCAACTGCCGGGCTGAGCGGGAAGACGTGTGGTAGGCCAGTGTTTGTTCGGCCTCGACCAAGGCTACCGAACATTGGCCGGCGAGCGCCGAGGCCAGGGACAATCCGGCGATGCCGCCGCCGACAATTACCACATCATAATTTGCAGCCATCCCTCCATCCTGTCAGCGCGGAGGCCTATATGCGAGGGGACCGGTCGCGAGGAGACCTGGTGCGAGAGGGCCGGTTACGGCCTCCAGCGGCGCCTATTCCACCGCGGACCGCTTGATCCCGCTGTACGGCGTCCACCATGTGAGCGGCTCCGTGACGGTGAAGCGCCGCCCCGAGATCGAGTCCGCGGGAACCCGCACGAAATGGTCCTTCTTGCCGGCTTCCCAAGGAAAGAGCGGCAAGGAGAACGAGTTGACCACGTCGTCGATTTGCTTGACGGGGGCTGCTTTGCCATGGAGTACGACGCTCCATGCGACTCCGGTGTTCGAGTCGACGCCGTCCACCTCCATCGCCACCGGGAATTCGCCCAAGGCCGCCGTGAGCTTTGTGCCCGCACGGGTTCTGAAGACAACCGTCCCCTGGTCCACGGCGTAATTGATGGGGAAAATGTCGGGGTGGTCTCCGAGCCACACTGCAAGCCTACCGACGGACACGCCCCTCAAGAGATCCCAGCATTGCTGGGAATCCAAAACCTCGGTTGCAGGTTGTGCTGCATCATTGTCCATGCTGCAGATACTAGGCCTCTGATCCTTCCCGGGACAGGGCTTAAGCGAAGGGGTTCAGCGAAGGTACTGGAGCTGCCCGAAATGACGGATGTAGTCATCCAGGAGCGCTTCCGCCACCCTGACCGAGTCCACGAGGGGGTGCATGGCCATCGCCTTGTAAGCGGAACGCCGGGAACCCGTGAGCGCGGCGTCGATCGTGGCGCGTTCCACGGCTTTGGCGTTGATCACCGGTCCTCGCGCGTAGTCCGGCAACGCCTTGGCCGGGAGCAAGCGGACTCCACCCGCATCCACAAGGCAGGGTGCCTCGATGACGGCGTCTGCATCGAGCTCAGCCAGGGTTCCCCTATTGGGGACGTTCAGGATCAGGCGGGCCGTTTCCCCCTGGCTGATGGCCCGCATGATGGCCAAAGCAACGGTCTCGTAGCCGCCCGACACCAGGTCCTCGGCGTCGCGCTCGAAGGTACCGGCCGCGACCCTGTTGCTTTGCATGTACGTCTCTTCGCGATCAAGCTTGGTCTTTTCCCAGAGCCGGAGGGCAGGCTTCGAGGACGGATCCCCGAGGGTGGGCTCCGCACCGCCGTCGTATCCTTCTCCTAGCCCGCTGTAGAAGGACGATTGCTGCCTCGCCAAGTAGGCGCCGCGCGTGGTTTCAGCGCGCCGATCGGCGTCGAGCGCTTCCCGCGTGAAGTAGTAGTAATGCAGGTACTCATTGGGAACCGCGCCCAGTGCCTGGATCCACGAAGCGCCGAACAGCCGGCCTTCTTCAAAGGACTCGACGGCGTTCGCGTCGGCCAGGACGCGCGGCAGAACGTCCTCGCCGTCAACCACCAGCCCACGCAACCAACCCAGGTGGTTCAGTCCGATGTAGTCGATCTCCACGGACCCATCGCGAAACGCCGCCGCACCTCGGTGGATTCCGGCCGCGGCCAGGGCGCGTCTCGCCAGCCCGACCGGCGAATCGCAGATCCCCACCACCTTCCGGCCAAGGACTCCTGTCATGACCTCGGTGATGACACCCGCCGGATTGGTGAAGTTGATGAACCAAGCGCCCGGAGCGTGCTTCTTGACCGCCTCGGCAATGTCCAGGACCACGGGGATGGTCCGCAACGCATAGGAAATCCCTCCTGCGCCCACGGTCTCCTGGCCTATGACCCCGTGATCAAGGGCAATCCGTTCATCGGCTGCACGCCCCTCCAAACCGCCCACCCGGATGGCGGAGAAGATGAAGTCGGTACCCGGCAACGCCTCAGACAGCTCCGTGAAAAGCCGTACGGAAGGCGCATCGGGCACCCCTTCGGCCATGTCGGCGAGGACTCTGTCCACGACGTCGAGCCTCGCGGAATCGGCATCGAACAGCCTGAGCTCTGTGACGCGCCCGGGTTCATGGTCCGCCAGCAACGCTGAATAGACCAGGGGAACCCGGAATCCCCCGCCGCCCAGGATGGTGAGGATCATGGGAACTCAGAGCCCCCCGGCTTCGCGGCTCTTCACGAACGCCTCGACACACGCCTCGACGTCCTCGGCGCTGTGTGCTGCGGAGAGCTGCACACGGATCCGAGCGGCGCCCTTGGGCACCACGGGGTAGCTGAACGCCGTGACGAAGACTCCATGGTGGAGCATCTCGTCGGCGACCTTCGCGGCAACCACTGCGTCGCCGAACATCACCGGGATGATGGCGTGTTCGCCGTCGAGCAGTTCGAAGCCCTCTTCGCTCATGCGGCGGCGGAACAGGGCAGCGTTCTCGAAGAGCTTGGAGCGGAGTTCGCCGGAACCCTGGACCAGTTCGATGGCCTTGATGGTGGCTGCAACGATGGCCGGGGCCAAAGAGTTGGAGAACAGGTACGGGCGGGCCTTCTGGCGCAGCATGGCGATGATTTCGCCGCGCCCGGAGACGTACCCACCGGAGGCGCCGCCGAGGGCCTTGCCGAACGTGCCGGTGTAGATATCGACCCTGTCGGAAACACCCGCGTGTTCCGGGGTTCCCGCGCCCGTGGCTCCCATGAAGCCGACGGCGTGGGAATCGTCCACCATGACCAGCGCGTCGTGCTTTTCCGCGAGATCGCAGATGGCCTCGAGCGGAGCAAGGTAGCCGTCCATGGAGAAGACGCCATCCGTGACGATGATCTTGCGGCGGGAACCCGCGGCCTCTACGAGCTTTGTCTCGAGATCGTCCATGTCCTGGTTGGCGTAGCGGAAGCGCTTGGCCTTGCTGAGGCGGATGCCGTCGATGATGGAGGCGTGGTTTAGGGAATCCGAGATGATGGCATCCTCGGGCCCGAACAAGGACTCGAAGACTCCGCCGTTGGCGTCGAAGCAGCTCGAGAACAGGATGGTGTCTTCAGTTCCGAGGAACTGTGAGACCCGGGCTTCGAGTTCGAGGTGCAGGTCCTGGGTGCCGCAGATGAAGCGGACGGATGCCATGCCGAAGCCGCGCGCGTCCATGGCGGCCTTGGCGGCGGCGATGATGTCCCGGTGGTCTGCCAGGCCCAGGTAGTTGTTGGCGCAGAAGTTCAAGACGGTGTTGGCGGGCTGGCCGAGCTGCCCGGCGGAGATGTGGCTGGCCTGCGGCGAATCAATGTGGCGTTCGGTCTTGAAGAGTCCTGCGGTTCGGATCTCTTCCAGTTCGCCCTGCAGCTGGTCTTTGATGCTTGAGTACATTGGTGGCTCCTGGTACTGGGAGTAGGGTGCTGGTTTGGCGGACTTTACGGCCACTAGATTTCGGTCCAGTCGAGGACTACCTTGCCGCCGGTGCCGGCGCGGGCGATCTCGAAGCCCTTTTCCCAGTCGGTAGCGGACAGTTTGTCCGTGACGACCGCGGAAATGTTGCGGTGGAGTGTGGGATTGGAGGACAGCATGGCGCTCATGGCGTACCAGGTCTCATACATCTCGCGGCCGTAGATGCCCTTGAGGGTCAGCATATGGGTAACCACTTTGCCCCAGTCAATATCGATGGACTGGCTAGGCAGGCCAAGCATGGCAATGCGTCCGCCGTGGTTCATGTTGTCGATCATCTCAGGCAGCGCCGTGGGATGTCCGGACATTTCCAAGCCGATGTCGAACCCTTCGAGCATGCCGAGCTCGCGCTGGGCGTCCTTGACGCGCATCTTCGAAACATCGACGGCGAGGTCCACGCCCATCTTCCGGGCCAGCTCGAGCCTGGGGGCCGACACGTCCGTAATGGCGATCTTGCGGGCACCGGCGTGGCGCGCGACGGCGATTGCCATGAGCCCGATGGGTCCCGCACCTGTAATGAGCACATCCTCACCGACAAGGGGGAAGCTCAGGGCCGTATGAACGGCGTTGCCGAAGGGGTCGAAGATGGCACCGAGCTCGGGAGTGACGGAGGGATCGTGGTGGACCCAGACGTTGGTCTCCGGGATGACGACGAACTCGGCGAAGGCGCCATCGCGCTGCACGCCGACCGACACCGTGTGGATGCACATCTGACGGCGGCCGGCGCGGCAATTGCGGCAAATGCCGCACACCACGTGGCCTTCACCGGAGACGCGGTCACCGACTTTGACGTCGCGGACGTCCTCGCCCACCGCCACCACCTCACCGTAGAACTCGTGGCCAGCAATCAACGGAGCCTCGATGATGCCCTGCGCCCAGGCGTCCCAGGACTGGATGTGCAGGTCCGTCCCGCAAATACCGGTGGTCGTGACCCGGATCTTCACGTCGCTGGGACCGGCTTCCGGTTCGGGACGTTCGACGAGTTCAAAACCCGCGTGTGGACCGGACTTGTAGAGAGCCTTCATGGGTCTTCCTAACTCAGGGGATGGGCCGTTTGTGTGCCGTTTCACTTCATTGAAGCCCCACTAACGGTTTAGCACAACTAGGTTTTTCTCAATCAACGATTTAGCATTTACTAAATGGAAGTACACCAGCTCCAGATGCTCAGGGAACTAGGAGATCTTGGCAGTGTCAAGGCCGTAGCGGAGACACTCATGGTCACGCCGTCTGCCGTCTCCCAGCAGCTCGCGCTCCTGCAGAAATCCGTCGACGTGCCACTGACGCGCAAGGAAGGCCGTGCTTTGGTGCTCACGGATGCGGGCCGGGTCCTCGCCGACGCCGGAGCCGCCGTCGTGAGCGCCATGGCTGACGCCCGGGCGGCCATTGGCGCGTACCACGACTCCCCGGGCTCCACCGTGACCGTGAGCGCCTTCCACAGTGCGGGCCAAGCGCTGTTCGCGCCGCTTGTGGCCTTGCTGGCCAAAGCCCGCGGCAGCGCGAGTCTTGAACGCGGCGTCCCCCGCTTGAAACTCGCCGACGAGGACGTAGCGCAAGAAGATTTTCCCGGACTCGCGGCGCGGTACGACCTCGTGCTCGCGCATCGAATGGAACACAGCCCCGGGTGGCCCACCGACAAGGTAGCCGTGATCCCGCTCGCCGACGAACCGCTCGACGTCGCGCTGCCCGCCGGCCACCCGCTCGCGGAACGCCGCCAACTCGCGCCGACCGACGTCGTCGGGCAGCCTTGGGTGACCAGCCGCGCCGGCTACTCCCCCGCGGACGTGCTGGCCGCCGTCGTCGCCGTCAGCGGACGGCCCGCGGAAGTCCTCCACCGCATCAATGACTACTCCACGGTGGCCTCGCTCGTGGCGGCAGGTGGAGCAATCGGATTGCTCCCGCGGTTCACTGCCCAACGCGTTCTGGACGCAGGGGTGGTGCTGCGTCCGCTGGCGGGGGTGAATTCGGTGCGCAAGATCGACATCTTGGCCAGGCCGGAAACCCTGAAACGGAAATCGGTCATGACGGTCTGCGAAGCACTGCAGACCGTCATGACCGAGCTAGCGGGCGCAGCCTGACGCTGCACCGCCTCATCCAACTGGCAAGCTACTTGGGGACCAAGGCAGGCTGGCCGGCTTCGAAATACTCCACGAGGTCTTGCGGCAGGGCCGGAACTTCGCGGGCGGAACCATCACCGCGCAGGGACTCCGTGGCCAGAACGCCGGCCGCAACCGCCTGGCGGGCTGCGATCGGGTTGGTCTGGGTCTGCCCGCCCTCGGCAGCGAAGCGGAGGAACTCCGCGATCAGGCGTGGATCGGCGCCCCCATGGCCGCCTTCGCCATCCTGGATCTCGATCACGTCATCCGGCTCAGCGAAACCGCTGGTGCGCGTGGTCCAGACCTTGATCAGCTCCCCGGGACCGTCGCCGAAGTTCTCGATCCTGCCCTTCGTTCCGATTACGGTGTAGTTCCGCCAGTAATCCGGCGTGAAGTGGCACTGCTGATAGGACGCCAGCACACCGTTGTCCAGGACCATGTTCATCATGGAGATGTCCTCGACGTCGATGGTCTCGGCGAGGTCCTGCTGCTCGGTGGGCGGCCAGTTGTCAATCGAAAACCACTCGCCCATGCGCTTGCCGCTGTTGTCGCTGCGCTTGGTCACCGAGCCGTAGACGGCCAAATCCCCGACGGCGGAGACGCGCCTGGTGTACCCGTTGGCGAGCCAGTGGATGACGTCGATGTCGTGCGCCCCCTTCTGCAGCAAGAGCGACGTGACGTTCTCGCGCTCGGAGTGCCAGTCCTTGAAGTAGTAGTCTCCCCCGTGGCCCACGAAATGCCGGCACCAAACGGCCTTGACCTCGCCGATCCTGCCTTCTTCAATGAGCTGGCGCATCTGGACTACCACGGGCATGTGCCGCATGTTGTGGCCGACATAGAGCCTGGTGCCGGTTTGGTAGGCGGTCCGCAGGATCAGGTCCGCAGCTTCGATGGTGACGTCAAGGGGCTTCTCGCAAAACGTCGGGATTCCTGCCTTGAGCGTGCGGACGGCGACGGCTGCGTGCTGGTTGTCCGGGGTAAGGACCAGAACGGCGTCGATACCGCTGTTCAGGAGCTCTTCAAGGTCGGCCGTCACGCGGGCCGTGGGGATGCGCTCGGACGCATCCGAGCGGCCTCGTTCGCTCGTGTCGCACACGATGGTGACTTCCGAGCCTTGGCCGGGCTTGTGCGCGTGGCGCCACAGCCCCGCGCGCAGGCCGAAGCCCACCAAGCCAATCTTCATGTCAACCGTTTCCATTTGCTGGTGAATCCTTCTGTTGGTTCTCAAAAAAGTCGTGTTGCGGCGGTGCGATGCGGTGCCGATTCCCGCACGAACAGGTGCCAGGGGAAGTCCATGACCGCGGGACCGGCACCCGCTCCGCCACGGGGAGCACCGCCGTCGACGGCTCGCTTCAGGAGGAGGTGGGCAATCCGATCGAAGAAGTCCACCGGACCCACGGTGCTCAGCGACGGCGACATCCGCTCGCCCTCAATGGTGTTGCCGACACCGATGATGTCCACGTCCCGGCCGACCGTCAGACCGAGGCGCTGTGCGGCGTTGATGGCACTGACGGCGGCAAAGTCTGTCACCGCGTAGATCGCCGTGGGCCTGTCCTTCAGGCTGAGCAGGCGCATGGTAGCGGCATAGGCCCCGAGCGTGGTGCCGTCGAAGGTTCCCACGAAGTCCTTGTTCAAAGGGATTCCGGCCTCTTCCAGCGCCGAGGTGTAGGCGTGGTACCGCGGGCCGCCCAAGGGCCGCCCGCTGCCTGCGGGCACCAAACACGCCACCTCGCGGTGGCCGTTCAAAAGATGCTCCACGGCAAGCTTGCAACCCGGACCGGCAACGGAACGAATGACGTCGAAACCGGCAGGCTCGAGAATCTCGTCGAATACCACCAAGGTGGTGCCACGCCCGGCGAGTTCCTCGAGGGCGCCCCGGTCCGGTCCGCGGACGGCGTCCACGAACACGGCGTCGGCATTCTGGCTTTGCAGGACCCGGGCCCAGTCCGCGTCGCCGAGGATCATGGGGGTGATGCCCAGGGGGGCGGCGGCCCGCTGTACGGCTTCGATCACGGACAAGGACCACGGATCGGAGAGCATGGTCAGGGACAGGATGACCGTGTTGGTCCGTCCAGTGCGGATAGCCCTGGCCGCTTGGTTGGGGCGGTAGCCGAGCCGTTCGGCGGCGGACTTCACCTTCTCCGCCGTCGAATCGGACACGCCCGGCCCGCCCTCCCCGCGGCGTCCGGACATCACATACGACACCGTGGCCGTGGAGACCCCTGCTTCTGCCGCAACCATGCGGATCGTGGGGCGCACTCCGGCGCCCGTGGCCTTGACCATGTCTCCCCCTATCGGCGGTGGCGGCAATGATACCGCCACCGCTGGCGATCATTTTCTAGAAGTCTGGCCCCGTCAGGCGCCGAAGACCGGGACGTCGGACGGCAATGCCGCCTGGTACTCGTCACGGATCTTGTCTCCGCCGTCGGACTTCCAGCGCTTCAGCGCGTCCTTCAATTCGTCCATCTTGGCGCGTCCGGTGATGATGTCCACCACCTTGTCCCGGAACGGCGCCTGGATTTTCGCCCCGACCTTGGAGTTGGTGTCCGAGTAGGTGCCGTTGGTCGGATTCCGCCACGCCAGGTCCAGGAGCTTCTGTTCCTGCTGGATGATGTATTTGGTGTCCTCATCGAAGCCTGGGTTGAAGATGACGTTTTCCGGGCTGGACATGATGTTCAAAGCCGACGCGAGTCCGGGGATGTTGGTATCTCCTGATTCGGTCATCTGCGGGCTGCCCTTCTGGTCCAGGGTGTAGTCCTTGCCGAGCTCGCCGTAGTTCTTCTGCATATACTCGACCGTGCCGAACGGTGCGGACAAGTAGTTGATGAGGGACAGCAGTTCGCGGATCTTGCTTTCGTCGGCCTTCTTGAACGGCGTGAATCCGACCGTGCCGTAGCCCATGTCATACGTAGGCTTGGCCTTTCCGTCCGCGCTGAACGGCACCAGGATGTCGAACTGCGCCGTTTCGCTCAAGGCCCGGTACTGGCGCATGCCGTGCGGACCAACGATGACCTGCGCGCCAACGGTGCCGTTGACTACGCGGTTGCGGATGTCTGTGGCCTTCGTGTCCGGGTAGAAGACGCCAGCGGCAAACATCTTCGCCGTGAACTCGACGCCGGCCGCGTAGGCATCCGTTTCATACAAGTGCTTCAGGGACCGGTCCTTGCCCACCGCCCAGCCGTTCGGGGCGCCGAACCACTCGGTGACCATGTGCAGGGCATTGATGTACGCCGGTTCCAGGGCGTAGCGCTGTTCGCCCGGACGCGTGATTTCCTTGGCTTTCGCGAGGAACTCCTCGGCATTGCTGGCGCTGAAACCGCCCACTTTGTCCCACGTTGCGTGGTTGCCAAGGTAGACCTGGCCGAAAGGAGTGCTCGGAATCGGAGCCCCCCAGATCTTGCCGTTCACGACGGCGGTCTTCCAGGAGTCCGGCTTGAGCGCCGCGAGGTTGGGGTACTCGAGGACCGCGTCCCCTGAAAGGTACTTGGTGAGGTCCTGGAACTTGGCTTCGAGCATGGGACCGACATTGGGGATGCCCTGGTTCGGCGGAACCCACATCATGTCCGGGAGGTCGTTGCTGGCCAGGACGGTGGCGAACTTGGCAGGGTATCCGTCACCGATGTCCTCGGCGATCTGCAGCTCCAGGTCTCCGCCGAGCTTGGCGTTGAGGCGTTGCCAGAAGGCGTTGTCCTTCATCCCCGGGCTCATCGTGTCGAAGGTCTCCGTGAGGCCGGTGACCTTGCCCTTGAGCGGGACGGAGGTGACGGATTGCACCGGTGTGGGGAGCTTGAAGTACGCGGACTGCAAGCCCTTGGCGTTGCCGGGGAGGTCCGGGGTCAGGCCGGTGAATTCCTTGTAGGTCGGCAGTTTGACGGAAGCAGAGGCAGCGGCGCCCCCGTTTCCGGCTCCGCCGGCTCCTCCGCCACACGCGGCGAGCCCAACGGTAGCGACGGTCAACCCGGCGAGGCCGAGGAACCCGCGCCTGCTGACGCCGGAAGTGCCTGGGATGGTACTGGTCATGGCAGAACCCTTTCTGAGGTGGTGTGGGTGGTGCGTTTCGTTGCGTGAAAAGTGCGGGGATTCTTGCTTGGGCCGGCGTTAGCCCTTGACTGCGCCGGTAATGACGCCCTTGGCGAAGTGCTTCTGCAGGAATGGGTAGACCATGAGGATGGGGACCAGGGCCACTACCACTACGGCCATCTGGATGGATTGCGGCGGCGGCGCGGTGGTGATTCCCAGCTGATCGGCGGCGCCGCTGCCCTGCACGACGAAGTTCCGCAGGAGCAGCTGGATGGGCCATTTGCTGTGATCGTTGATGTAGAGCAGGGCGTTGAAGAATGAGTTCCAGAAACCCACCGCGTAGAACAGCCCGACGACGGCGATCACGGCTTTGGAGAGCGGCATCACGATCCGCCACAGGATTTGCCAATCGGTGGCGCCGTCGATCCGTGCGCTCTCGATCAGTTCACCGGGGATGTTCATGAAGAAGGACCTCATGACCACGAAGTTGAAGGCCCCGAAGATGCCGGGAAGGATCAGGGACCACAAGGAATCTAAGAGGTTCAGTTGGCGGATCATCAGGAACGACGGGATGAGCCCGGGGGCAAAAAGCAGGGTAAACAGCACTCCGAGGATCACCGGACGGCCAAACAGCACTGTACGGCTGGTGGCATAGGCCATGGTGATGGTGACGAAGAGGGCCAAGACCGTGCCGATGGCGGTGACAAACAAGGACACCCCGAGGGACTGGATGACCATGGGGCCTTTGAAGATGGTGACGTAGGCGTCCAGCGTTGGCCGTTCGGGCCAGAGGACAAATCCACCTGCCCGCATGAGCTGATCGTTGTCCGCCAGGGAGGTGGACACGACCAACAGGATGGGCGTCAGGATGGAGACGCTGAAGACAATCAGGACCAGCGCCTTGATGGTTTGGTAGAGAGGCGACGGCCGCTCTTTCCAGACGGGCCGTTTGGGGTTGTAACTCAGTTCCTTGACCTTGCGGACGACCTTGCGGGTGGCCTTGCGGGTGGCCTCGCTGGAGGCAGGGGTCTTTCTGGCGGGCAGTGTGGTTGCCATGGTGTTCTCCTTGTGCGAATTCCGGACGGGGTGAGGCGGCCCGGCGGGCGTGCCGGCTGGGCCAGTCGGGCGGCTAGCCGACCTTCTTCGCAAAAATTCCGTCTTCGCCGAAGCGATGGGCAAGTTTGTTGGCGGCATAGATCAGCAGTGCGCTGACCACTCCCTTGGCGAGGCCGGCGGCGGCGCCGGTACTCCATCCGCCGCCGATGACGCCGGTGTAATACGTGAAGGTGTCCAGGACTTCCGCTGCTCCGGCCCCGACTGCGTCGCGTTGGAGGATGAACTGCTCGAAGCCCACCGAGAGGATGTCGCCGATACGGAGGATGAGCAGGAGGACGATGACAGGACGGAGCCCGGGGAGCGTGATGTGCCACATGCGACGCCAACGGCCTGCCCCGTCGGCCGCTGCTGCCTCGTACAGCGATGCATCGATGCTGGCGAGTGCAGCGAGGAAGATGATCATGGCCCAACCGGCGTCCTTCCAGATCATCTGGGCAACCACGAGGACAGGGAAGGACTCAGGATTGGTCATGAACGGCACGGCGTCCATACCGAATTGCCGCAAGGTGTTGTTCACAAACCCCGCTCCGCCAAGCATTTGCTGGAAGAAAGCGATGACCAGTACCCAGGACAGGAAGTGCGGCAGGTAGGCGATGCTCTGGAACACCTTCCGTACCCGGGCGCTCACCAGTGAATCCACGATCAATGCCAACACCAGCGGCACCGGGAAAAGGAAGACCAGTTGCCAGGCGGCCAGGTACAGGGTGTTCCAGAACGCGTGGACGAAGTCCGGGTTGCCGAACAGGTCCACGAAGTTCTGCCAACCTACCCACAGGCTGTCGCCGATGCCGAGATAGGGCTGGTAGTCCTGGAACGCGATCACGTTGCCCAGGATGGGAACGTAAAAGAACAACAGCAGGAACGCGATGCCCGGGAGCATCATCAGGAGCATCTGCTTGTCGCGTCGCAGCCGGGACTTAAACGATTGCGCGGTGGGAACGGGAGCCTTGCTCCGCCTCAGCCTGCCTCGGCTCAGCCGCTTCCCTTCGGCATGGGCCGGGACGCGGTCTGCCTCCGGCAGCGCCGGGGCTTCTTCCGTCGTCGAGTTCATGCGTTCTCCTCGTGTTTTCGTGGCGCGTGGTGGGTTCACTGGAACCGGGGCGACGTTTCGGATGGCCATGTGATGACTGCCACGTTCGTTAACCGTTTAACAAACCATAAGTGACGCCTGTCTCCTTTTGCAAGATCATGATTGAAACTTGATTGGAAGATCAGATTTCGTCACCGGGCGCGAGGCAGTCTACGTGGCCCGCCCTTGACGAAGCGATCAAAACTGACAATAGTTGACGGAAATCAGCCAACTTAAATCAGATTCTTGCGTATGCGACCAAGTAGCGTACGCTAGAGAACCAGGAGCAAGCCATCGCCACGGGCCAACCGAACGTCGTCCTGATATGCGTCGACGAATGGCGGGGCGGCTGTCTCTCCGCCGCCGGACACCCCTACGTGGAAACACCCCACCTGGACGAACTGGCCCGCCAAGGAGTTCGTTTCTCGAAGGGCTACTCCGCCACGCCCACGTGTGTTCCTGCCCGAGTTGCAGGACTTCGGATTCTTTGACGACTATGTTCCATGGCTTCGCCGCCAGCCGGGTCAGACCCCTGATGCGGAATATTTCGACCACGGCGTCAACTGCAATTCCGTGGTGGCCCGGCCCTGGGACAAGCCCGAGCAACTGCACCCGAGCCACTGGATCGGCACCCAAGCCGTGGAGTGGATGTACCGGAGGGACCCCACCAAACCCTTCTTCCTCTACCTGTCCTTCCACCGGCCGCACCCGCCTTACGATCCTCCGCGCTGGGCCTTCGAGCAGTATTTGGACATCCCCGAATACCGGCCAGTCGAGGGAAATTGGGAGCACCACTGGGACGAGTTCAGGAAGGACGGAGACTATCAGGCAGCCTTCGGCGAGCTCCCGGACCGCACCGTCCACCGCGCCAGGGCAGGCTACTACGGACTCATGGCGCAAATCGATCTCCAGATCAACCGCATCAAGGAATCGCTGGTGGACTTCGGCCTCTACGACAACACCATCATTGCCTTCACGAGCGACCACGGCGAGATGATGGGCGATCACCATATGTTCCGCAAGGCGGTGCCCTACGAAGGTTCCGCGCGGGTTCCCTTCATCATCGCGGACGCGGCGTCCCAGCGGAACTCGGCTCGCGCCGTCGTCGTGGACCATGTGGTGGAGCTGCGCGACGTCATGCCTACGCTCCTGGATCTCGCGGGGGTGGACATTCCCGACTCAGTCGACGGCGTGTCGCTCGCCCCATATCTGCGGGACCCAGCAAGGGCGTGGAGGAACTCTTCGATCTCGACGCCGACCCGCACGAGTGCCTCAACCTCGCCGGCCAGCCCGAGTCGGATCAGTTGTTGCAGCTTTGGCGCGCACGCATGGTGGAAACCCTCCAGGGCCGCGAGGAAGGCTTCGTGCGGGACGGCGAACTGGTGCCCGGGGCGCCTGTCACCACGATGCTCCGGCACGTGCGGGACCGGCTCGCCGCGGCCCCTTCCTAGACACTGCCCCCGTAGCCCAGCCGCCGTCCGCCGCCATTGGGCGCAACCGGCAGGGTACCTGAAATGATGCGGTTGGCGGTTACTGTAGTGCCACTCTTCGTGCCGGAGATTGCAACCGTGTCGCCCGTTTTCAGGTCAGTGGCCTTGATGGTTTGAAGCGATGGACGACGCCCTTGCGTGCCCGTTCCGGCTGTAGGGTACTTAACGATGGTAGTTGACGACGTGATCGCGTAGCTCTGCGTGAAGCCGTCATCGCTCTTCACGGAAATGTTCGCAGCGCTGACCGACTGCACGGTGCCGCGCTGCGTCACCATAGTCGTGAACGTGCCGTCCTTGTTCTTGACAGTGAACTCACCGTGAATCCCCGGGCCTGCGAAGCCGCGTGGAAGTACCGGAAAATGCTTGGCGTTGCCGGGTGACGGGGTGGCGGGTGCCGTTGTTCCGGGCGACGCTGTGCTCGTAGGCGCAGCGCCCACGTACGAAGGGATGATCTGGCCGGCAGCCCAGACTGCGGCCACGCCACCGCCGCTCAAGACGACGGCGATACCGCCGGCGATGAGGGCCTTGCGAAGCCCCGGAGTCATGGTGGACACGGCCGAATCCTCTCTCCGCTCCTCCCCGTACCGGTAAGGGGCGGGCAGCAAAGAACTGATGACTCCATGATGAGCCTTGAAGCTGTGTGAGGGCTGTGGATCCAGACACAACTAGGTCGCAGTTGTTGTCGTTTTGACGGCTCATAACGACAACAACTGCCGGGCCCACGCCGCCAGGGTTCCCTGGCCGAGCGAAGCGAGGTTAGGGAGGCGGTGGGGACTAGTTGGGTTGGGAGGCGGTGGGGAATCAGCCCTCGACGCCGAGCTTCTCCAGGATCAGCTCCTTGACGCGGCCGGCATCGGCCTGCCCCCGGGTGGCCTTCATGACTCCGCCGACGATCGCACCGATGGCCTGAAGCTTACCGCTGCGGATCTTCTCCGCCACGTCCGGCTGGGCCGCCAGTGCGGCGTCGATCGCTTCCAGCAGCGGGCCGTCGTCGGACACGACCGCGAGGCCGCGCTTCTCGACGATCTCCGCCGGGGTGCCCTCGCCGGCGAGGACGCCCTCGAGCACCTGGGAAGCCATCTTGTTGTTGATCTTGCCGCCCTCGACGAGCTTGTTGAGCTCCACGATGGTTTCCGGCGTGACGCCGAGTTCGGAGGGATCGACGTCGGCCGTCTTGGCGCGTCCGACGATCTCGCCCATCCACCACTTGCGGGCCACGGAGGCGCTGGCACCGGCGGCGATGGTCTCCTCGATGGAGTCCATGACGCCGGCGTTCACGACGTCGCGGAACTCAAGGTCCGAATAGCCCCAGTCCGCCTGGAGCCGCTTGCGGCGGGCCGCGGGCGGCTCGGGCAGCGTGGCGCGGAGTTCTTCAACCCACTCACGGGACGCGAGGACCGGAACGAGGTCCGGCTCCGGGAAGTAGCGGTAGTCGTCCGCGTCGGACTTTGCCCGGCCCGACGTCGTCGTGCGCGTGTCCTCATGCCAGTGGCGCGTTTCCTGGATGACCGGCTCACCGGAGTCCAGAACGGCGGCGTGGCGCTGGATTTCGTAACGGACGGCGTGCTCGACGGCGCGCAGCGAGTTCACGTTCTTCGTCTCCGAACGGATGCCGAAGCGTTCGCGGCCGTGCGGGCGCAGCGAGACGTTGGCATCGCAACGGACGTTGCCGCGTTCCATCTTGGCGTCGGAAACGCCGAGGTTTTTGACGATCTCGCGGACAGCGGCAACGTAGGCCTTGGCGAGTTCAGGGGCACGGCTACCGGCGCCTTCGATCGGCTTGGTGACGATTTCCACGAGCGGAACACCGGACCGGTTGTAGTCCACCAGCGAGTAGTCGGCACCCTGGATGCGGCCCGTGGCGCCACCCATGTGGGTCAGCTTGCCGGCGTCTTCCTCCATGTGTGCACGCTCGATCTCGACGCGGAACACCGTACCGTCCGATAGCTCGATGTCCAGGTAGCCGTCGTACGCGATGGGCTCGTCATATTGGGACGTCTGGAAGTTCTTTGGGGTGTCCGGGTAGAAATAGTTCTTCCGGGCGAAGCGGCAGGACTCGGCGATCTTGCAGTTCAGGGCAAGGCCGATCTTGATGGAGGATTCCACTGCCGTCTTGTTCACCACGGGCAGGACGCCGGGCATGCCAAGGTCCACCTCGTTGACGTTGGTGTTCGGCTCGTCCCCGAAGACGTTCGGGGCGGAGGAGAACATCTTGGTCTTGGTGTTGAGCTCCACGTGGACCTCGAAGCCAAGGACGGGATCGTACTTCTCCATGGCCTCTTCGAAGCTGAGGATGGCGTCGGTAGACATCAGTTGGAACCTCCGGCGATGGTGGAGCTGGAATCGAGAACGGGCGCCTTCAGTACAGGGGCGCGGTCCAGCAAGGGGCCGCCCCACTTCTCTTCGAGCAAGGATTCAAGGACAGCACCCACGCGGTACAGGCGGGCGTCCTCACGGGCAGGCGCCAACAGCTGGATGCCTACGGGCAGGCCGTCTTCGTCAGCCAGGCCGCCCGGGAGGGACAAGCCGGGAATCCCCGCCATGTTCGCCGGGATGGTGGCGACGTCGTTGAGGTA
The DNA here is from genome assembly GCF_014207375.1 of Arthrobacter sp. AZCC_0090. GTDB lineage: Bacteria > Actinomycetota > Actinomycetes > Actinomycetales > Micrococcaceae > Arthrobacter. The sequence continues at coordinate 236,875 of NZ_JACHEE010000002.1, forward strand.
CATTGCCAGCGGATCGTCCAGCTTCTCCCCCAGCTTGAAGGCAGTGGTGGGAGCCGTGGGCGAAATCAGGACGTCTGCCTGGGCGAACGCGGCTTCGAAGTCACGCTGGATGAGCGTGCGGACCTTCTGGGCCGAGCCGTAGTAGGCGTCGTAGTAGCCGGCGCTCAGGGCGTACGTGCCCAGGATGATGCGGCGCTTGACCTCATCGCCGAAGCCTGCGGCGCGGGTAGCGGCCATGACTCGTTCGATTGTCATGGGGCCGTCCTTGGGCAGGACACGCAAGCCGTAGCGGACGCCGTCGAACTTGGCTAGGTTGCTGGAGACCTCGGACGGCATGATCAGGTAGTAGGCGCCCAGCGCGTACTTGAAGTTGGGGCAGGAAACCTCGACGATTTCCGCGCCCGCCTCCTTGAGAAGCTCAAGGGACTCGTTGAAACGGTTCTCGACGCCGGCCTGGTAGCCCTCGCCGTGGAGTTCCTTGATGATGCCGATCTTCATGCCGGTGACATTGCCCGTCTTGGCTGCGGCAACGAGCGTGTCGAAAGGGTCCGTCAGCGAGGTGGAGTCGAAGGGATCGTGCCCGCCGATGACTTCCTGCAGGAGGGCCGAGTCCAGCACGGTCCGCGATACGGGGCCGATCTGGTCCAGCGAAGACGCCATGGCGATTGCGCCGTAGCGGGAAACAGCACCGTAGGTGGGCTTCATGCCAACTGTGCCGGTGACGGCGCCGGGTTGGCGGATGGATCCACCGGTGTCCGTGCCGAGGGCCAGCGGAGCTTCGAAAGCGGCGACGGCGGCCGCGGAGCCACCGCCCGAGCCACCGGGAATGCGGTCCAGGTCCCACGGGTTGCGGGTGGGGCCGTACGCCGAGTGTTCCGTGGAAGAACCCATGGCGAATTCGTCCAGGTTGGTCTTGCCCAGGATGGGCATCTTCGCCGCCCGCAGCCTTTTGATGACGGTCGCGTCGTAGGGGCTGTGCCAGCCCTCGAGGATCTTGGAACCGGCCGTGGTTGGCTGGCCGATCGTCACGATGAGGTCCTTGACGGCGATGGGTACGCCCGCGAGCTCGTGCAACGCCTCGGCTTCGGCACCACCAGCGGCGCGGATCGCGTCCACCTCGGCGGCGACGGCGAGCGCCTCTTCAGCGTTGACATGCAAAAACGCATTGACTTGCCCGTCGACGTCTGCAATGCGGTCCAGGTACGCCTGGGTGACCTCGACGGACGTGACCTCGCGCGCGGCCAGCTTGGCGGCCAACTGTGCTGCGGACAAGCGGATGAGTTCGGAGTTGTTCAATTCAGTCATTCGCTTAGTCCTCATCCAGGATTGCCGGAACCTTGAAGCGGCCCTCGAAGGAATCAGGAGCCCCGGACAAAGCCTGCTCGGCCGTGAACGTGTGGCCCACGACGTCCTCGCGGAACACGTTGTTCAACGGAATCGGGTGGGACGTAGCCGGGACATCGTCCCCGGCGGCTTCGCTGACGGACTTCACCGAGTCCACGATGACAGCAAGCTCGCCGGCCATCCTGTCCAGCTCTTCGGCACTCATTTCAATGTGAGCCAGACGCGCAAGATGCGCGACGTCGTCACGGTTGATCGCAGCCATGGATCTCCCCTGCAAAGTTCAAATGGTTTTCCGGACTAGTCTACGTTGGTTGGACAACGAACAACGCGGGGTCACTTACGGCCCATCCGGAGGTCCGGAATGGGCTGTAAGTGACCCCGCGTTGCCTGGTGCGGGTGGTTGGTTTGTTACCCGATGCCGATGGCTCCTGTCAGCATGCCTACTGCCAGCATGACGATGGAGATGACCGCTGTGCGCCACAGGACCTTTTTGTGGTGGTCACCGAGTTCTACCTTGGCCAGGGAGACGAGAAGCAGGATCGCGGGGACCAGGGGGCTCTGCAGGTGGAAGGGCTGGCCGGTGATCGAGGCCCGGGCCATTTCTGCGCCGCTGATGCCGTAGTGCGCGGCGGTTTCGCTCAGGACCGGGAGGACACCGAAGTAGAAGGCGTCGTTGCTCATGAAGAACGTCATCGGGATGCTGAGCAGGCCGGTAATCACGCCCATGAAGGGACCCATCTCGGCGGGGATGATGTGGACCAGCCACGCGGACATTTCCTTGACCATGCCGGTGCCGTTGAGGACGCCCGTGAGGACGGCTGCGGCCATGACCATGCTGACCACGGCCACGATGGACGGCGCGTGGGCCACCAGCTGCGCGCCTTGTTCCTTGACCTTGGGGAAGTTCACCAACAGGGCGATAGCGGAGCCCACCATGAAGACGTAGGGCAGCGGCACCAGGTTGGCCACCAGCATGACCATCACTGCGACGGTCAGGCCGAGGTTGAACCAGAAGAGCTTGGGGCGCAGGGTCTTGCGGTTGGGATCGAGTGCGGTGTCGGCCAAACCGGTGTCGGCAAGGTCCACCAAGGTTTCGGTGCGTTCCAGGACGCCGACGCCGGCGCCTCCGCCGGTGCCAGGCTTAGCTGCAGTGGGGGTGGAGCCGGAACCACGCGATGATCCGGTGCCGGTACCGCCGCGGCGCGTGCCGCCGTCGAACACGTCCCCGGCGTCGGCGACATCGCCCCAGATCTCGGGAGCGGTGGCGCGGAGGCGGTTACGTTCCTGCAGGCCCAAGAGCCAGGAGAAGACAAAGACGACCACCAGGCCCGCGATGAGGGACGGGACCATCGGAACAAACACGTCGTTGACGTCGATCTTGAGGGCGGTGGCCGCGCGGGCCGTGGGGCCACCCCAGGGCAGGATGTTCATGGTGCCGTTGGCCAGGCCGGCCACACAGGTCAGGACCACGGGGCTCATCTTCAAACGGAGGTAGACGGGCAGCATCGCCGCGGTGGTGAGGATGAAGGTGGTGGAGCCGTCGCCGTCGAGCGAAACAGCGGCAGCCAGAATGGCGGTACCCAGGACCACTTTGGCGGGGTCGTTGCCCAGCTTGCGGAGAATGAACTTTACCAGCGGGTCGAACAGCCCGACGTCGATCATGAGTCCGAAATACACGATCGCGAACATCAAAAGGGCGGCCGTGGACGTCATGGACTTCATCGAATCCATCACCATGCTTCCGATGCCGAGGCCGGCACCGGCAAACAAGCCAAAAATGGTGGGAACGATGATTAGCGCCAGAACGGGCGTCAACTTCTTTGTCATGATCAGGACCATGAACACCGCAATCATTGCGAATCCAAGCAATACCAGCACAGCCGGCTCCTTACTACAGTGAACGGCATCACGTCGATGTGATGCGCGATACAGAACGTATAGTGGCGACGCTCACAGCAAGGCGTTTGTGGGATTTGATGGACATACTGCTGATTGAGAGCATTTTGCTCATTGTGCTCAATGCTTCAATGGAGAGGTAGACGTAGAAATACAGCGCCGCTGCTGCCCCGCTCCAGCCGGCCAATCCCAGCCGGAAGGAGGCAAGATGCCCAGGCTTGCCCTGCGGTTCTCAACGCAGACCCTGCTCCTGCAGCTCGGCGTCGTCCTCTTGGTGGTGCTGCTTAGCGGCACCGTCCATGCGTGGCTCGTCTATGGGCGGATCGGCGCGGAGGCGGAAAACCAGGCGCTGACCTTGGCGCGCACCGTGGCCTCGGACCCCGTGATTCGATCCCAGGTCCAAGCCATCAGCAAGGAGCCGGGAACCCCGCCTCCTGCGGTGCTCGCGGCCGGACCCATCCAGGCCGCTGCCGAGGCTGCCAGGGGCCGCACCGGCGCTTTGTTCGTGGTGGTCACGGACGAGACCGGCCTGCGGCTGGCGCACCCGGACCAAGCCCGGCTTGGCGAACGGGTCAGCACGGACCCCTCGGATGCCCTGTCCGGAAAGGAAATCACCACCCGGAACACCGGGACCCTGGGACCATCCGCGGGCGCCAAGGTCCCGGTCTTCGCGCCGGATTCCGCCGCGGCTCCCGGTTCCGCGGCGACCGTGGTGGGCGAAGTCAGTGTGGGATATTCCGTGGAGTCGCTCGGCCAAAGCCTTGCCGAGGACATCGTCCCCATTGCGCTCACGGCCGCGGGCTCCCTGGTTGCCGGTGTCCTAGCGTCATTCCTCCTGCGCCGCAGATTGCAACGCCTGACGCTGGGCCTCGAACCCGAAGAAATCAGCACCCTTGTACATGACCAGATAGCCGTGCTTCAAGGCGTGGACGACGGCGTGATCGGCGTTTCCGCCGATGGGCGCATCACGGTCTTCAACGCTGCGGCAAGGCGCCTGCTGGGCATGCCGGAAGAATCTGGAACTCCCGGTTCGCCCGCCATGGCTGGCGCCACCGATGGACATGTCCTCACGGGAACCAGCTGGGAAAGGGCCGCCGTCCCGGCCCAACTGAAGGCACTCACTCAGCCGTCGGCGCACGACGCCGAAGCTGTGGAAATCGTCGCCGCCGGGCGGGTCCTCGTAGCCAATGCCCGCAAGGCGCTGCACCGCAAGGAGGATCTCGGCTGGGTGGTCATGCTCAGGGACCGCACCGAACTGCAGCAGCTGACGCGCCAGCTCGACGCCGTCGGCACCATGTCTGCCGCGCTGCGGGCCCAGCGCCACGAGTTCGCGAACCAGCTCCACACGATCGCCGGCTTCATGAGCATCGGCCAACACGGCCAGGCCAAGGACTACCTCGCCAGGATCTCCGCCACCGGCCCGCTGAAGTTTCCTGTGCAGCAGGCCGAGCTCCTGCAGGATCCCTATCTGCAGGCGTTCGTCGGCGCGAAAGGCGTGGAGGCGGATGAGCGAGGCGTGACCTTGCGTATCGGTCCCGAAACCTTGGTGCGGGGTCATGTCACCGAGCCGCAGGACGTCACCACGGTCCTTGGCAACCTGATCGACAACGCCGTCAACGCCGCCGTCGCCGGCTCTTCGACGCAACGCTGGGTGGAGGTTGAGCTGCTTGACCAACCGGGGCCCGACGGCGGCACGCTGCACATCGTCGTCGCGGACTCCGGCGACGGTCTCGGCGAGGTCGAGCCAGAGAGGGTGTTCGTGGAAGGATTCACGACGGCGGAGCCAGCCGAAGGCGGAATCACCAGCCCAGGCGGGCAGGGACTGGGGCTCGCGTTGGTGCGGCAGCTCGCGCGGCGTCGCGGAGGCGATGTGCGCGTCCTGGAGCCCGGCTCCCCCGGCGGTCCAGGCGCCGTCTTCATGGCAACCATGCCCGGGGTCACCGGCGCGCCGAGCGATGCCCCGCTGACCGAACATCCCACAGCAACTGAACCGAAGGAAGGACACCAATGAGCGAAGACTTCAGGGTGTTGATAGTGGATGACGACTTCCACGTCGCCAAGCTCCATGCAGCCTACGTGGATTCCGTGGCCGGCTTCCTGGCCTTGGCTCCGGTGGGATCCACGGCTCAGGCGCTGCAGACCGTGCACAGTCTCCGGCCGGACCTCGTGTTGCTGGATGTGTATCTGCCGGACGGTTCGGGCCTGGATCTCCTAGGGCAACTCGATGTGGATGCCATGATGCTGACCGCGGCCTCCGATGCCGTGTCCATCAGGACAGCCCTGCGCCGCGGAGCCTTGGCCTATCTCCTGAAACCGTTCACCGCCGAATTACTGTCGCAGCAGCTGCGTTCCTATGCCCGCTACCGGCGGATCCTCGGTCAACAGCATGCAGTGGACCAGGAGACCATCGAGCGGGCCAAACGGGCACTCATCGCCGGTGACGTGGCGCCGTCGGGCAAGCCTCGTTCGGCAACCGAAGCGTCCGTGCTTGACTCCTTGGCACCGGGGGAACAATACTCCGCGGCAGAAGTGGCGGAACGGGTGGGTGTCTCACGCGCCACGGCGCAACGGTACCTGTCCTCGCTTGCCGACGACGGCGCCGTCGAGATCCAACTGCGTTACGGCACCACGGGCCGCCCGGAACACCGCTACGGCGTCCCCGCGCGGCTCTCCCCCAAGTAGCAGCCCACCCAACTGACTCGCAGTAGATGTCGTTATGAGGCGTCAAAACGACATCTACTGCGAGTTAGTTGGGCTGCTTAGGCGCTCTTCTGGGCTACCAGCTCGATCTCGACGAGCATTTCCGGGTCGAGGAACGGCAGGACGTGGACCAGGGAGAGAGTGGGGCGGATCTCGCCGAAGACCTCGCCATGCGCGCGACCGGCGTCTTCCCACTTGCTGATGTCCGTTAGGTACAGCTTGGACTGCACGACGTCCTCGTAGGAGAACCCGGCGTCGGCCAGGACCGCTTCGAGCTTTTCGAGAATGTATTTGGTCTGCGAGTAGAAGTCGTCGCCCACAATGCCATCAGGCCCGGACGCCGCCGTGGCCGAAATGAAGAGTGTGTTGTCCACTTGGACCGCACGAGAGTATCCAAGGGTCTGTTCCCAGACCGAACCCGTGCCGAATGTCTTGCGCATGCCGCGCCTTTCTCAGTTTTCCGCACCCGGCACGATGGCCGGGACTTTACGAGGAAACTTTAAGGCTGACGGACATCCTGCCGGTAAACGAACAGCTTTATGTCGGTCCCCGGGACGAACCAATCGCGTTCGGGCTCGCGCTCGAAACCGGTCTTGGCATAGAGCGCGTTGGCGCTTTCCCACGTGGCGCCCGTGGTGAGGGAAACAGCGTTGATGCCCTCCATGGATCGGGCCTGGTCAACTACTGCCTGCACAAGTGCCCGTCCCGCTCCGGAGCGCTGCACTTCGGGGTCAACCACCAGGGTGCGCATTTCGAGCTCGTCCGGGAATCCGATGTCCGAAAAGTCGCCGCCTGCCTTGGCCGAGGTGACAGATCCGATGACTCGGCCGTCGCGCTCGGCGACGAAAACGTCGGCGTGCCGAGCACGGCCTGCCACATCGCGGAGCTTCTGCAGATACGGGTGGTCCGGGCTGCCGTAGTAGCCGGCGGTCACGTAGGAGGCCATCGTGATGCGGGCTACGGCGTCGTAGTCTTCGGGCAAGGCGGGACGGACGGAAATCTGCGAATGCACTGATCCATGGTAGTCGCGTCCGCAGTGCCGGGCCTACCAAAGCGCCGTTTCCGTGACCGAACTATCACCGGGGGCGTCAGTCTCGGTGGCGGCGCCGCGTCCGCCCGCCCCCCCGAACGCTCCTGCAGATATACACCCCAATCCCCCAACGCTCCTGCAGATATACACCCCAATCCCCCATCGCTCGCTCAGATAGATGTGCTCGCCCTGATACATGTGAAGGAGCGTTGAGGGAATAGCCCATATAAGTGAGCGAGCATCGCGGTCTGCTCCCGAACGTTGCTTCCCGTGGCGCCAGATTGAGTCCGGTTTCCGGCTGTGAAGCCCGGTTTCCTGCTGTTGCGGGAAGGTTTCGCAGTGCTGGCGCGGGGCGGGTGTCTCGTGGTTGATTGGCGGCCAGGCCACAACGAAAGGAACCCACATGAGCCCCCAGCAACGCACACTCCACCTAAACGCATTCCTCATGAGCACCGGCCATCACGAGGCGTCCTGGCGCTTGCCTGAAAGCAACCCGCGCGCCAGCACCGACATCCGGCATTACCAAAACCTTGCGCGGATCGCCGAGCGCGGCACGTTTGACTCTATCTTCTTCGCCGACTCCCCCGTGATCTTCGGCGATGTCGGACGCCGGCCCGCGGGCAAACTCGAACCGACGGTGCTGCTCACCGCAATTGCGGCTGCCACCGAAAAGATCGGCCTCATCGCCACGGCGTCGACCACCTACAACGATCCCTTCAACTTGGCCAGGCGCTTCGCCTCGGTGGACTTCGTCAGTGGCGGGAGGGCAGGTTGGAACGTGGTGACTACAGCCGGACCGGAAGCCGCACGGAACTTCGGCATCGACGATCAGCCCGCCCATGCGACCCGCTATGAACGGGCAGCCGAGTTCCTGGAGGTGGCCGCCAAGCTCTGGGACAGTTGGGAGGACGACGCCGTGCTTGCGGACAAGGAAGGCGGCATCTGGGCAGACTCAGCCAAGGTCCGGCCCATCGACCACGTCGGCAAGCACTTCCGGGTCCGCGGACCACTCAATGTGCCACGCTCTCCCCAAGGCCATCCCCTGATTGTCCAAGCGGGCTCCTCCGAGAACGGCAAAAGCCTAGCCGCCCGCTACGCCGAGGCCGTGTTCACTGCCCAGCAAACCTTGGAGGGCGCCCAAGCGTTCTACACCGATCTGAAGACCCGCACCATCGGGCTGGGCCGGACGACCGAGAGCATCAAGATCCTGCCAGGGATTGTCCCCGTGATCGGCTCAACCCAGGACGAAGCGCTGCGCCTTGAGCGTGAACTGGATGAGCTCATCCGGCCAGAATACGCGAGGGCTGAGCTAGCCAAGACCCTCCGGGTGAAGCCCGAGGATCTGCCTCTGGATCGCCAGCTTCCAGCCGATCTTCCGGACGAGGACTCGATCGAAGGCGCCAAGAGCCGCTACACGCTCATTGTGGAGCTTGCCCGACGGGAGAAGCTCACGGTACGCCAACTGATCGGCCGGCTGGGAGGCGGCCGGGGACATCTGACTTTCGCGGGCACCCCGGAGCAAGTGGCCGACGAGATCCAACTGTGGTTCGAAAACGGCGCAGCTGATGGCTTCAACATCATGCCCGCTGTGTTGCCCTCAGGGCTCGAAGCCTTCGTTGACCAAGTGGTACCGGTGTTGCGTAAGCGGGGTCTGTTCCGCAGGGAGTACGCCGGCAACACGCTGAGGGAACATTACGGCTTGGAGCGCCCTGCGAATCGCCTCTCCGCCGACGAGTCCCTCGTCCGAGCGGGCGCTTGATGGCGGTCGGGCCTCCCGAGCGAGCGTCCCGCCAAAGGCCAACATACGTGAGCGAGCGTCCCGCCAAAGACCAACATACGTGAGCGAGCGTCCCGCCAAAGACCAACACAAGTGAGCGAGCGTCGAAGGGTTAGAGCGGGAACTTGCCTGAGAGTTCCAGGGTTCCTGCGCAGGTCCAGGCTTCCAGGCGGTCTGCGTCAGTGGGGCCGCCGTCCAGCGGGCTGGTCAACCGCGGGCGGCGGACCCAGCAACCGGCTTCTTCGGCAATCAGGGCACCCGCAGCGTAGTCGTGTTCGTTGAGCCCGCGCTCTCCGAAGGCATCGTGGGTTCCATCGGCCACGAGGCAGAGATCGAGCGCGGCAGAGCCCAAGCGACGAAGATCAGCGAAGCCTTCCATGAGGGTCCCGAGCCCGGCGAACTGCTCGGCCCTCGTGGCAGGATCGTAACTGAACCCGGAGGCCACGATCAGCCCGGTCCGGCCCAACAACGGCCCGCTCAACTGGGTACGCTGGCCTTTTTCTTCAAGCCAAGCCCCGTGCCCACGAGCGGCCGAGTAGACGCGTCCCAAGGCGGGGGCATTGACTACCCCGGCCAGCCACACGCCGTCGGCATCTGCAACGGCCACGGACGTGGCGTAGTAGACAATGTTCCGGATGAAGTTCGTGGTGCCGTCCAGTGGGTCGATGGACCACCGATAGCCGCTGGGCTGCTCCGGCCGGGTGGTGCCATGCTCTTCGCCCGTGATGGTGTCGTGCGGGCGGGCCGCGGTAATGGCTTCCCGCACTGCGTTCTCCGCGGCGACGTCGAAGGCAGTCACCCAGTCGCCGGCGTCGCCTTTGTTCACGACGCCGAGATCTCCCGCCGCGTTGCCGCTTGCCGGCCGGCGGGCAAGAACCCCAGCTCCGGCCTCAGCGGCTGCGCGGGCAACGGCGAGAAGATCCAAGACATCAGCCGTCATTCGGAAGCTTCCAATTCGGCCACAGTGACGGCTGCGTCTTCATCTTGTGCAGCACCGTCGGCCGGTTCAAGCACGCCATCGAGCAACGCTCTGAAACCATCCTCGTCCAGCACGCGGATGCCGAGCTGTTCAGCTTTGTCCAGCTTTGACCCGGCGTTTTCACCCGCAACCACGTAGCTGGTGTTCTTGGAAACCGAACCGGCGGCCTTACCGCCCCTGATGATGATGGCTTCCTTGGCCTCGTCCCGGCTCAGGGTGGGCAAGGATCCCGTCACCACAATGGTGAGGCCTTCCAGGTTTCGCTGTATGCCGGCGTCACGGTCGTCAACCATGCGGACACCGGCTGCCGCCCAGCTATCCACGATTTCCTGGTGCCAGTCCACGGCAAACCATTCCGTGAGTGCTACCGCAATGGTCGGCCCCACTCCGTCAACGTTGGCCAACTCCTCTTCAGGGGCGGCCCGGATGGCTTCCATGCTCCCAAAGGCCGTGGCCAGCGCCCGCGACGCGGTGGGGCCAACGTGCCGGATGGACAAGGCAACCAAAACGCGCCAGAGGGGTTGTGTCTTGGCTTTCTCGAGTTCCTTGAACAGTTTCTCCGTGGTGGCCGTAGGTTTTGAAGGGGTCTTCGCGGTGGCCTTGGAATAGAAATACGGCACCAGATCGAACGTTCCCGTGCCTACCCCCTTGGAGCGCTTCTCGCGGCGGATCCGGACCTCGGCGAGGTCCTCAGGCTTGAGGCTGAACAAAGCTGCCTCATTGCGCAGGGGCGGCGTTTCCGGCTCCGCGGGCTGGGTGAGAGCGATGGCAGCTTCCCAGCCCAAAGCCTCGATGTCGAAGGCGCCGCGGCTCGCGACATGGAAGACACGCTCACGCAACTGGGACGGGCAGGACTTCGCGTTGGGACAGCGGATATCGACGTCGCCTTCCTTCGCCGGAGCCAGCGGCGTGTGGCAGGACGGGCATTCCGTCGGCATCACGAACTCGCGCACCGGAGGATCCTGCTGATCACGCAGCGCAAGGACCGGCCCGACGATCTCAGGAATGACATCGCCCGCCTTGCGCAGCACCACGATGTCGCCGATCATGACGCCCTTGGCCTTGACGACATCCTGGTTGTGCAGCGTGGCCATCTCGACGGTGGAGCCGGCGACCTTGACCGGTACCATCACCCCATACGGCGTCACGCGGCCGGTGCGGCCAACGTTGACCTGGATGTCCAGCAGCTTGGTGTGGACTTCCTCCGGCGGGTATTTATAGGCGACGGCCCAACGAGGCACGCGCGAGGTGTACCCGAGGGCACGCTGGGTGGCGAAGTCGTCAATCTTGACCACGATGCCGTCGATCTCGTGGAGGAGGTCGTGCCGGTGTTCGCCGAAGTGCTTGATGAAGTCCAAGACTTCTTCGAAGGAGTCCAAGACCTTCAGGTACGGGCTGACCGGCAGGCCCCATTCCTCCAGCAGCTTGTACGTTTCGGACTGGCTGCTGGAATCGAGGCCTTCGCGGGCGCCGATGCCGTGAACGAACATCCGCAACGGACGTTTGGCCGTTTCCGCCGGGTCCTTCTGCCGCAAGGAGCCGGCCGCGGCATTGCGGGGGTTGGCCAGCGGCGCCTTGCCGGCCTCGATCAGGGCCTCGTTGAATTCAGCGAAAGCTTTGGACGGAATAAAGACTTCGCCCCGGATTTCCACCTCGGACGGAAAGCCACTTCCGCTGAGCTGGCGCGGGATCTCCCTGATGGTGAGCACGTTGTGGGTGATGTCCTCGCCCGTAGTGCCGTCTCCGCGCGTGGCGGCCCGAACCAGTTTGCCATCGCGGTAGAGCAGGTTCACTGCCAAGCCGTCGATCTTCAGCTCAGTCAGCCATGCAATGCGGGTAGCCGCCGTGCCCAGCTTCTCGACCGAAGCCTCGGCCTTGCGGACCCACGCTTCGAGCTCGTCCAGCGAGAACACATCCTCCAAGCTGTACATCCGCTGAAGATGCTCGACGGCGGCGAACGCGGCCGACACTTCGCCGCCCACTTCCTGCGTGGGGGAATCGTTGGAGACGAGCTCGGGATGCAGTGCCTCGAGTTCCTCAAGGCGGCGGTACAGGGAGTCGAACTCGGCATCCGAGACCGTTGGCGCATCTTCCTGGTAGTACGCATAACGGTACTTGCGGACCAGGTCTGCCAGGTTTTCGTACTCTTCCCGCACGGATTCGGCCGGAACTGCGGTTTCGCTCTCTGCTGTGCTCACGTACCTATCTTGCCGTAAATCACCGACAATTTAGGGCCGTTCCAAGACAAGGAACTGTCAGTGCGAGAACCGGTTCCGGCTCCACAAAGCGAAGGCTATGCCGCCCGCCGCCACCAAGAGCACACCGCCCATGATGGCAATCACGCCGAACATGTCCGAACCCGGCCCTTTGGCGCCGCTCACCGCAGCCGCCTGGGTGGCCTTGAGCCCGTCCTGGATAGGAGTATCCCAATTGGACGACGCCGACGGCGAGGCGCTGCTCGCCGTCGGGCTTGCCGAGGCGGTTGCGGAGCTTGAGGCTGCAGGAGCGTCCGACGGCGTCACGCTGGGTTCCGGTGCCACGGTGACCTCGACCGTGGGGACCGGCGCCGGGGCGGGAGCCACGGGGGCGGGTTGAACCGGGACGACGGGTGCCGGTGGGCCCGGCTTGCTAGGCGCTGGCGTCGACTTGGCGGGCGCAGGAGTTGCGCTCGGTGGGGCTACGGGCTGTTGTCCGCACGTTTCCTGCGTGGGCAGGCAAACGGTCTCGGCGTGGGCCGAAAGCAAAGGGAAAGCGCACATCACCATGGCCATGGCAATGCCCGCGAGGGCCACGGAGAACGGGCGTCGCACGGCGGCGCGGGTCGCGCCGCCAGAGCGCGCGGAGGAGCGTTGGGTCATGTTTACCTCTGCAGGACGGCACAGGCCGCCCGGAGTTGGGGTGGTATTGACCGGAATCTTCCTACAAAGTCCGGGCGTATCGCAAATCCCGTTCCCTAAAACCCTTGCCGGCCCGCCCGCGGCTCACGGTTGCCGGGCGGTTACCCCCTGTTCTCAGGAGGCATGGCAATCTGCACTTTCCTGACCTTTCCACGGCCAACAACGTAGCCCCGCCCCGGGATGAATTCAGGACTGACCCTGCCTAGCGATGTGTTGAGCAGGCTATCGCCTTCGACGTCGCCCGGGTTGAGCAGAAGGCCCCGGCGCCCGGACTTGAACGGCTGGGCAAGGGACCACGCCTGCGACCAGGTGGAGGTCTCCGACTCACCGACGACCCACTGATCGGCCTTGATGGAAGCGGTCACCACATTGTTGATGGACGGCTCCGCTAGCGAATCCGTGAAATCGGTCAGGCCTTCGATGAAGATGGCCATGGTCCCCGGGTTCCTGGTGGAATGCTCCACCAAATCCATCGCGGCTTCCTCGACGGCATCCAGCCCCACCAAGGAGCGGTTCCAGATCTTCAGCGAAGCCACCGCGGAGCGCCGCGCGCCGATGTACACGAGTTCCGTCCCGGGATTGGAGCGGCGCAAGGCGTAGGCCATGCTGACGAGCGCCACTGTGCGCCCGGAACCGGGAGGTCCGGCCAGGAGAAGCGGGCCCTTGGCTGAAATCGTGGCCGGATCCAGGGTTTCGTCGTCGATTCCGACAACGGGCAGATCCACCGTGCCGGAAGGGAGGATGTCCAGATCCACAAGCTCCGGCAGCGTTTGGATCCGGGGTGCGGGTTCCACTCCCTGACGCTGCATTGCCTGGGCCAATTTGCTGACTTCGCGGGCTTGCAGGGCGAGGTTGGAGTTTCCGCCGAGCACGGCAAGCTGCACTTCAAGGTTTCCCAGAATTCCGCGGCCAGGGGGCGACGCCGGATTCAGCACGTCCCTGGGAGCGTCCAGCGAGAGGTAGTCGTCTTCGGATGTCAGGCGGAGGACCAGTCGCCGCTGAATGGAGGCGAGGAGGGACGCCGGTACCGAGTTGGGCCTGTCACCGCTGACAACCAGGTGGATTCCGAGGGGACGGCCGTCGGTGGCCAGTTGCAGGAAGATATCCCACAGCGCAGACAAACGGCTGTATTCGTAAGCTTCCCGGAACGCCGACATGCCATCGACCAGGATGAAGACGCGCTTCTCTTCCGGACGCTTCGCCAGCTCGCGGTACTCCACGATCGTGGATGCACGGACCTCCGCGAAGCGGGCCGCCCGATCCTCGGCCAGGTCCCGCAACCAGCGCAGAAGCCGCCCGACGCGTTCGACGTCGTCGCCGTTGATGATCTCACCGACATGCGGCAAACCGTCGAGCATCTTCAGTCCCGAGGAACCGCAATCGATGCCGTAGACGTGAACGGGGCCACCTCGCGGTGTCACCGCGGCGGCAATCGCGATGCCGCGCAGTGCGGCCGACTTGCCGGAGCCGCCGGTTCCGTAAACGGCCATGTTGCCGTCCTTGTCCGGCTCGTAGAACACGGTGGGCTGGTCTTGGTGCGCGGGGTCGTCGGCGACGCCGAGCAACAGCCGGGCGTCCGAACGCGGGTTGGGCAGCTTGGAGAAATCGTAGGTTGTTGCCAGCTCGTTGAGCCACGGCTTGCGCGGGGGCCGGATGCCGAGGGTATCGGCCGCGCGGATGATGTTGGTGGTCATTCGCGAGATGTCGTTGGGCCCCGCCGGTTCCTCTTTGGTGCCGCCCAGCGGCGCAGGAGCCTCCCAGCTCGGGCCGGAACCGAAGGCCATTTCGACGATGTCGATGCGTGGACGTTGGGGCTTCTCGGTGGTCCAGCCGCCTGCGTAACCGGTCTGGAAGCCCTGGATCCGGCCGGGACCTGTCTTCGCAGCGCCACGGCCGGGAATGGAGGGGTCGAAGTACGCGGCCGTGGGGACGCCGAGGATATCCGTGGCGTCGTCCTCGTCAGCCATTCGCAATGCCACCCGAAGGTTGGTGTTGGCGCGCAGGCTGTCCTTGATGACACCCGCGGGCCGCTGCGTGGCCAGGATCAGGTGCAGGCCGAGGGACCGGCCACGCGCGGCAACGTCCACCACTCCGTCCACGAACTCGGGGACTTCGGTGGCCAGGGCAGCGAACTCGTCCACAATGATGATCAAGTAGGGCGGGGCTTCGGGATCGGCCTCGCGCTGAAGGGCCAGGAGGTCCTTTGCCTTCTTTCGGTTCAGCAGGTGCTCGCGGTAATGGAGCTCGGCACGCAAGGACGTCAGGGCACGCCGTACCAGGTGCTGCGAAAGGTCGGTCACCAAGCCAACAGTGTGTGGCAAATGGAGGCAATCGGCGAAAGCGGCTCCGCCTTTGTAGTCCACAAACAGGAAATTGACCCTGTCCGGGCTGTAGGCGGCGGCCATGCCCATGACCCAGGACTGCAGGAATTCGGACTTGCCGGCGCCGGTAGTGCCACCAACGAGGGCGTGCGGACCTTCGTTCTTGAGGTCCAGGTAGAACGGTTCCACGCCTTTGGAACCCACTAGCGCCCGCAGGCTGCCGTTGTCCTTGCGGTTAGGCACGGCCGAGGCGTGCACGGAGTTGTTCTCCCGCCAGCGATCGGCCACGGCAAGGGGGTTGTCGAGGAAATCCTTGCCGATGAGCGTCGCATAGGAGACGGCGCGCGGGAGGTCGGAATCGTCGTCGACGGGCTTTCCCACATCCACCAGTGGCGACATCATGCGGGCCAGCTGGGCGGCGAGTCCTGCGTCGAGGCTTTCGCAACTCACAGGGTAGTTATGCCGTCCGAGCCGGACCTGGGCAGTGGTGGTGCCGTGGTCGCCGTCGACCGCCATGAAATCGCGGCACGCCGCGGGCAAGGACTGCACATTGGCGGCGACCCACATGATGTGGATCCCGGAATCCGGGCCCCGCTCAACGAGCCGGGTTAGGCGCCCGCGATCCACCGGGGCGTCATCTTCCACGACCAAAAGAATGGCCGGGAGGATTGGTCCCGGTACCTCATTGTTATCGCCCTTCAAGGCAGGCCGCAGTGCGGGACGGCGTTCCCGTGCCGCTGCTTCGCGTTGCTCCACCAGGTCTTCCAACCGGGAAAGCAAGGACGATCCAGCCGCAGGTCCCGCGGCCAAGTGATCGCCGCCCAAGGGGCTGTGGCCGGAACCAACGTGTGGAAGCCACTGCAACCAGTCCCAGCGATCGCGGGAACGGGCCGACGTCATTGCAGTGACCACCAATTCGGCCGGCGAATGCAGGCCAACGAGCTGGAGCATCATGCCCCGTGCAACATCGTCCGCGAGGCCCCGCTCCCCCGCGACGCCGAACGAGCCGGAGGTGCGCAGTTGCGACACGATCGGTACCCCGTCCACCACCCGCACCTGCTGCAGGCACTCCTGGATTTCCTTCATGTATTCCGGCTCGGTGTCATTGCTGCCCGGCTCTTCGAAGGGAATACGCGACGGCGCCGTGCCAAGTCCGAACCGGACCCCCAGGAAGCCCGCGTGTTCCGGGCGGTGGGTCCACAGGAGCGGGCCAAGCTTGTAGATGGCATCCACGGTGTCGCTCACCGACGGCGATTCCTGCAGCCGGACGGACCGCTCGATGTTCTGCAGCTCGGCAATGTCCTCGCGGAAGGCCAGCATGGAAGCGCGGAAATGCTTGTGGCCTTCCTTCATCTGCCGTTTGGACTGCATCTTGTGGTCCACATAGTGTCCGACGATGAACAACGGCATCATCATCATGAACACCACGGACAGGATGTTCTGGGTGAGGGCGAACATGATGCCGCCCATGAGCATGGGCGCGACGAGCATAATATACGGGAACGGTTGATGGTCAGGGCGCTTGGGGCCAGCAGGCACTACCCGCTTGGACGGCTCGAAACGGGGCACAACGCGCGGCGAGCGATTGAAATCGACCAAGGGCGAGGTGGGGGCGCCGCCGTGGTTGCGGGACAGCGCCACGACTCCCACTGTGGTGTCGCCCAAAGTGATGGTGTCCGAAGAATTCAGGGTGGCCCGCGCCACCGGCAATCCCTCCATCAAGAGGCCGTTGGCGGAGTTGGTATCCACGATCTCCACGGTCTCCGCCACCGTGACGCGGGCATGCCGCTTCGATGTCATGGGGTCCGACAAACGAATATCGACGTCGCGGTCCCGGCCAATGTAGCTGGTGCCGAACGGCAGCGAAAACTCGCTCCCGACGTCGGGCCCTGAGAGCACACGCAAGGTCGCCGCAGCGGGGCCGCGGCTGGCTCCCGGCGTCGCAAACTCCTCGCTCACCTGCGTCAGGGAGACTTTGGAACCGGGCCGGAGGCCGGACTCCAGGAGGTTCCCGGTAGGGTCGAGCACCTTGCCGCTCATCCCGCCGCCAACAAAAGCTTCGTCGATCCTCAAGGAGAGGTTCGGAGGCGGTTCCGTCCCCTTGCGTTCAGGGTCGGCGATCCACAGTTCGCTGGCGATGTCCGCCACGGTGGCCCGCCCATCGACGGTGACGGCGAGATCCTTGGCTTCGGCTGGATCACGCCGTAGTGTCAGTCGGATTTTCACCCTTCGTCGTCTCCCCTCATTTTTTCGAGCAAGTACAAGTCCTCTGCCGTCACCAGGTGCGATGTGACGGCGTGTTCAACGAGCCTGGCCCGGCGATTGGTGGCCAGCTTTCCGCCGCCACCGCGTAACCCCACGACGCCCACGCGGTCCAGTTTGTCGCAGACGTTGTCCAGCTTGCGGTTGAAGCGGGTCAGCGCCCAGCCGAGCCTCTTGGCGGCCTCAGAGGACGACGGGATGGCGCTGAATCCGGTACCGTCGCGGCGCAGCATCGGCTCTGCGAGAGCGACAATGAGTGCCTTTTGCGAATCCGTGAAGACCACGGGCCCGATGGTCGTATCCCCGGCGGAGTCGTCGTCGCGCACTTCCTGGCGGAAGGAGGGCGTCCTCAAATGCACGGCGAACTCGTACGTCGTCGGGCCTGCCGTAAAGATCACGTTCGTGTGGCTGAAGACCAGCGGAATGCGCGCCCCCGGCGCCAGCCAGGCCTGCATGCCGCCCGAGCCGTCGGCGACGGTAGCTGACAACATGCTTCCCACGTTGCTCAGCCACCACATGCCGTCGTAGCGCGCTATCTGCAGGAATCGGCGGTGCAAATACGGGTTGTCGTCGACTTCAAGGTCACCTTCGCGCCCGATGCTGAAGACGTCCTCGTCTGATGGCTCGTGCCACTCCCCGCAGAAATCTATTGCGAGATCTCCCATGGTTCCTGCCTCCCTGCTTTCAAAATGTTGTGCGTGTCCGGACTACTGCGAAGAGACGCACTTGGGAGGATCCTCTTGCGACGATGTGGCACCGTCCGCGCGCACTATGACGACCCGCACGCACGTGGGCTTGGCAGGATCGGGATCGGGCGTGATCTCCACCGATGGAGCCTTCACGGACTGGAACTCGCTCTTGGGGCTGTCCGTGAGGAGCTGGACTTTGTAGGTGTCGCCGGCCTTCGGCTGTGGATTGGTCCACGTGAAAGCAACCTTGCCCGCCGCCGTGCGCTGGCCTTTCAACCCCGTCACACCCGGGACTTCCGCGGTGTCCACGGCGTCGGCTGGCTTGTGTGACGGCCCCGTCTCAAGGGCCTTTGGCTGCGCAGTGCTGCCCAGCGCGATCCCGACGACGGCGGCGACCACCAGCACCGCTGCACCGGCGGCGGCAAGCCAGAGATTGCGTTTTCGGTGGTCGGCGGGCGGTTCTTCGTCCGGGATGTCCTCCGCGTAGGCGGGCCGGTTGACGGTGGCCGCGACGTCGCCGTCGTCAACTGTTTCGCGGGGCACCGCACGCTGCCCAGGGTCGGTAAAACCCGGTGCCGCGGGCGCCCAACCACGCAAAACCGTGGCCTCGGATTGCTCCTCCGGAACCCGCGGAGCCGCGGCCGGCTGGGCCGGCGCGGCGCCCTCTGCTCCCTTCCCGACGGTGGGGAAAGTTCGTGCCGGAAAAGTCGGCGCGGTCGCCGTCGACGCGGTCCCCCCGCCGTCGGGGTCGATCGAGGCGATGCTGCGGACCCGAGTCTCCTCAACAGTGTCATCGGGGTGCGTTTCCTCGCCGTGGCCCGGTTCCTCGAGGACCTCGAACGGCGTCACCGAGAGGTTCAGCTCAGCCTGGATGCGTTGCAGCGCAAGGGCGAAAGCGTGTGCCGACGAATAGCGTGACCCCGGAGACTTGGCCATGGCCGTGGAGAGGACGAGCTCCAGCGATTCCGGGACATCGGCGCGGCCAAGCCGTGGAACGGGCGTGTTGGTGATGCGGGCAATGAGTTCCCGCTGGGAATTGTCCTGTCCCGGCATGACGTAGGGAGAGCGTCCGGCAAGCAGCGTGTACAGGGTCGCACCCAGCGCCCACACGTCGACGGGCACGCCAGCGACAGGACCGCCGCGGAATTGTTCGGGCGGGGACCACGGAATGGACATGCCGGCGTCATCATCCGCGTCCGCGCCAATGGTGCCGGAGATGCCGAAGTCCGTCAGCGCGGGACGGTTGTAGTCAGTCACCAGGATATTGGCTGGCTTGATGTCCCGGTGCACGATTCCAGCGCGGTGTGCGGTTTCGACAGCGGACGCCACCTGGATTCCCACCGCCAGGACCTCGTCAACGCTGAATCGCTGGCGGCGGTAACGGACGTCGAGGCTGGGCCGGGAGCAGTACTCCATCGCCAGGTAGGAATGACCGGTCTCGGTGCTCTGCGCCTCGAAGATCGTCACGATGTACGGGTGCGAGGACAGCTGCGCCATAAGGTTGGCCTCGGACTCGAAGCGTCGGCGGGCGCCCTCGGTCTTGAGATCGGACAACAGTACCTTCACGGCCACTCTGCGGCGGGGCCGGTCCTGCTCGTAAAGGTAGACATCGGAGAAACCGCCGGAACCAAGCAGGCTGATGTATTTGTACCCCGGAAGGGACGGCGGCGGTGCGGCAGGCCGCTTGGAACTCACAGGATCTCCTCGAAACGCAATGAAATGTTGTCTCCCAGCTCAGCGATGTCGCCGTCCAGGAGGATGGCCATCTCGTTCTGGGCCAAGCGTCGCGGGGCCTGGCCTTCACGGATCAACGTGGTGCCGTTAGTTGCTTTCAGATCGCACAGCATGACGTGCCAACCTTCCAGCCGGACCTCCACGTGGGAGCGGGAGATGTCCCCTCCGGGGCTGTCCACTTGGACCAACCGCGGCATGGCGCCGCCTTGGACCCGCGATACGGACGGCTGACGCCCAATGATGAGAGATTGGTCCAGGTCAATCAATTCACCACTGGACAAGCGCATCCGGCCAAGCCGCGGACGCGGGACCTGGACTCCGTCGCCGGGGAGTCCCAGGCCACAGCCAGCACATTGGGAGTAGGTGGGCGGATTGGCGTGGCCGTCCTGGCACACCTTGGCGAGCACCATGGGGCCACTCGCGGGCGCCATATGCCGGGCCGGTTCGGCAGGGTCTGCGGGGAGTAGCGCGAGGCCGGGCTTCATGATGGTTTGGCCGTCATGATCGCTGTCCAGCGGGTGGTTGTCCTCGGAACCGTCTCCCCCGCAACCGCCTCTCCCTGCATCGCCTTCGGGCAGCGATTCCGGGACGGGGCCGGGCGAGGGAGGTAGCCACGATTGCTGTGGTGCGGCCTGCCGCTGCGCCCCTTCACTGGGAGATCCCACAGCCCACGGCACGGAGTCTATGAGGCCGGAGTCTACGAAGCCATTTCCGGTGTCGGTGGTGCCGCTGCCGGGGACCGAGGCGGCCACCTGTGCGGGTGGGTAAGGGCTTTGAAGTGCGACGGCGGGTGCCGGAGATGCGTCCTGGGGTTCAGGTCCGGACTGGGGTCCAGCCTGGTCCCGCTCCTGTGTGGGGAGCCGTGCTTCCTCTTGCTCTGCCACGGGCTCCAGCCTGACGGCGGCATCCTCGATGTTCCGGATGACGGTCTTTTCCCAGAGGTGGTCGTAGCTGCTGGTTGTTTCAATGTTGTGGACCAGTTCGTCGGTGGTTTCCGTGTGCACCGGAACCTCGCTGGGAGCTGACGCAGTCTCCGCCTCAGTAGCACCGCCGTCGTGGGCTGGCTTGTTGGCTGCCTCTTGAACTGGTTCCGGCTCCAGGTCCAGGGGGCCCGGAACGGGCCGGACCCTTCCGGGTAGCGGCTGCCCGGGCGCTATGGTCAACCCTGGATCGTCGTCCTGGAACACCAAGACGGGATCGGTGGCTGCAGGTGCGCCGGGACCTTGGGACGAGCCGCCCACCGTGACGGCCAACGCTGAGAGCATGACGACGCCCTCAGCTAAGGGAAGTTCCACCGCTGTGCTCGATACTCCCGAAGAACCAAGCGCCAGCCGGTACCCTCGCGGCACATCCAGCCTGCGTTCGGTCCAGGTGGTGACTTCGCGGCCGTGGAAACTTTGCCCGCCGGAAGGGAAGGCAACGCTGAGTTCAAGGTCTCCTCGAAGAAAAACGCGCAGCGAGTCCTTGACATCGATAATGCCGAAGGGAGGAATACGCGTGAGTGAAACCCCAAAACTGCCAGTGACCTCATTCAAGACCTCGTGGGCTTCGGGAGACTGTTCAAGGAGGGACCACAGCGAACCCACCAGCTCCGGCCGGGTTCCGGGCCCCAGCAGCACGACGGTGCCGGCACGGACGATTCCAAACCATTCACCGGGAATGTAGCTATTTTCCGCCATTGCCGCCGTCCCCGTTGCCTTGCCGCGGGAGCGTGTTCTCGTCTTCGGCGTCGATTGCCGGACGGGGCGCGGTGGTGGCCACTCCGGCGTCGTTCAACACGTTCTTGGCGTCCACGATGACCGCGGTGACGTTGTCCCGTCCGCCGCTGCGCAGCGCCGCTTGGATCAGGGCATCCACCGCGTCTTGCGGGTGTCCCACTGTGCTGAGGATACGGAACATGTGCTCATCGCTCAGTTCCCCGTTAAGCCCGTCCGAGCAGATCAGGATCCGGTCCCCTTCCTGGATGGGCAGCAACCAGAAGTCCGCTTCGGTCTCGTCCCCGGTGCCCAGTGCCCGGGTCACTACATGGCGGCGTGGATGTACGGTGGCCTCTTCGTGCGTAATGCTGCCGGCTTCCACAAGCTCCTGGACCTCCGAATGGTCCACGCTGATCTGGGTGAAATCACCTTGGCTGAGCCGATACGTCCGCGAATCACCAATGTTCATGACCAGCCAGTACGGAACGCCCATTTGCTCGACGACGACGACTCCGGACAGTGTGGTCCCGGCCCTGGCACCGGTTGCACTACGGATCCGGGAATCAGCGGCCAAGATGCAGTCCTGCAACTCAACCGCCGTCGCCGAACGGACCCCCGTGGCCAATTGAGGCATGCTGCCAAGCGTGCGTACGCAGAGCCCGCTCGCGATCTCGCCAGCCTCATGTCCACCCATGCCATCCGCCACGGCAAACACGGGGTCCGAGGCGATGAACGAGTCCTCATTGAGTTCCCGTCTGAGTCCGCGATCTGTGCCGTAGCCATAGCTCAAGGCAAATCCGGACTCTGGGGCGGTTGCGGGGGAAGCTGCCGGCTTTGCGTTCATGCTTGTCCTAGGTGAAAAGTGCGGTCACCGAAATGAACCGTGGAACCAGGGCGGATATAGAGAGGCTCGCCCGGAAGCAGCCGGGTTTGGACGCCGTCCGGCGTGGTCACCGCGCTTCCGTTGGTGGAATTGCGGTCGGTGATCCATACGCCGTCTCCATCGCCCCGCAGGTGGAGGTGCGTCTTGGAAATGGAACGCCCAGGATCGGCCACAGCGATGAGTTGCACGACTGTTTCGCCAGCCATGGCTGCCGGGTTCCGGCCCACCAAGGCCGAGTTGGCTACTTGGAGGTCCTGGCCGTCGTCCATCCGGATCCGCAGTACGGCGCGCGCTTGCGGCATCTGGGCGTCGGGCCGCAACTGGGTGCGGTCGACGTCGTCGTCCGGATGCTGGGCCATGCCGGACAGGGGGCGGACGGCCGCTGGAGGCTGCCATTGATTCCGATTGTGCGGCGGCAACGGCGCTGTGTTTCCCTGCGCCGGAACAGCCTGCGGCCGCAACGGCGGAGACGTTGCCGGGTTGGTGTGGGGGACGGCCGCCGGAGAGGAAACGTGCTGGACGGGAGGCAATTCCACGGGAGCGAAACTGTAGGGGCCCTGGATCCCCCCGGTCACCACGGGGTTGCGGCCGGCCGAGATGTCGAAGACGAAGGATTTCGCTGCCTTGTCCTGCCAGCCGCGCGCCTTGCCGTCCTTGTCCCACGTGTTGGAAACCACCACAACAACAGCCCATGCGGCCGCGAGAGCCAGCAGAGGAACCAGCAAGAGCACAGCAACGCCTAACCAACCCAGGAGCAACAGGACGGCGGAAGCCAGTGCAGCGAGCAGAAGCATCCCGCCGGTGATGATGCCGCGGACAAAGACGACGCCGGCGCCGGGTGCGTACCCGTCAGTATCAGTGCTGCGGATGCCCATGAGGCCGTTGCCGATGGTGGTACCGCTATGGGCTTCGAGGCCCAAAAGGACGCAGGTGTACACGATCGTCATGCCCAATGCGATGCTGCCCAAAAGCACGAGAAGGCCGGTGTCGTAGACAATGAACCCATTGCTGCGGCTCTGCGTGATGCCTGCGAAGCCGATTCCAAAGGCAATGCCCAGCACCACCGCCGGCCCAAGCCAGTCAAACACGGCGGCTCCCAGCCGCTTGCCCGCGGATGCCGGCACAAGCTCCAGTTTGGCGTTCATGGTTGTCCCTCCCCCAGGCCCTGGCGGCAATGACGGCCCTTGAGGACCTGCCGCTGCGGGCGCTATGGCGATCCTACCGGCATGATGTGGCGCCTGCCCGGTGCCCCGATCCACCACGGTTTTGTGGGACTGGTCAATGTTGCGTCCGGTCCTGGCGCCCCGATTGCTGAGCGGAGAGCCGCAATGCGTGCAGTACGCCGCGCCTGGAGGAACTGTCTTGCGGCAAGCCGGGCATTGCTCGATTTCGCTGGTCATGGCTTCACCTTGCCCTCGCGAGCGGAGGCATCGCCCACGGAGGCCTGGCGCGCGGAGCCTTGGCGCAGGCCGCCCTGGCGCAGGGCAAGCCGAGCTTCCGCGAGGAGGGACCGTGGTGAGAAGCGGGCCTGCTGCCGTTTCCAGAACCCCACGCTGCCTGTGATGTCGTTGAGCGAAGAATCCACGATGGTCCAGTAGTCCTTCACTTCGTCCTCGTCTGGCTGTCCAGCCCCGAAGATCGCCGCGTCGGCACGGTGGGCGAGAATCGTTGTGCTAGCTCCCGTTTCCGGGAAAGCGCCAGCTATCACGGAGGCCGATTCCCTTCGCGTCGACCTCCCGTCAATCGCGGCGCCCATATCGGTGGCCAGGCTGACCACTTCGCTCCAGCCTCCCCCGACACGCTGGGCAGCGTCACCTGCGCTCATGCGGCCCTTCCGGCGTCGGGATTTCAAGAACAGGATCAACATCAATGGCAAGGCAAGGATGCCCAAGGGGAGCAACGCGGTGCCGATCGCAGCGAGCAACGGTCCCCAGAACAGCCAGGGGTTGTTCTTCTTGTCGTCGGAGTCCAAGGCGTCCGGGGAGGAATCCGGAGGAAGCTGGGCAGGCTCCTGCGGCGGGGGCGGCGGCTGGAGCACCTGCGGTTTGGGCTTTGATTTGTTCTGCGGATCCGGCGGAATGGGGACGTTGTCCTTCGGAGGGGTGGGATCGAAGGCAACCCAGCCCACCCGGTCGAAGGCCACCTCCACCCAGGCGTGCACGTCCTTGCCCTTGATCTGGACCTGGCTGGCACCATTCTCCGGGCTCTTGGGGTCCGGGTAGAAGCCCATCACAACGCGCGATGGAATACCGAGGTGGCGCAGCATGAGGGACATCGCGACAGAATACTGTTCGTCGTCGCCGAGCATTTGCTTCGCGGTGAGCAGGCTCCGGATCCGGGCAGCGCCGTGCCCCGGAAGGCTGGGAAGCTGTCCGTCGGACACCAGCCCGTTGCTGAAGGCACCGGATTTCTGGAAGTGTGCTTCGATCTGGCGTACCCGGTCTATTGCGGTCGGCGCGTCGGCGGAGAGTCCGTTCGCCTGGGAACCCACCACCGGCGGAACCTCTTCGGGAGCTGGCAGGCTGATCTTTGCGAAGTCGTACTGGGTCAGCTGGCCATGCTCCAGCTTGCCAGGATCGGAAACCTGCACCGAGTACGCATCACCTTTGGCAAGGCCTTTGGTGGTGACAGCGGTGTCGGTGCCGGAGTTGAAATACAGCCCGGATCCGGCGGGCGAACCATTGGCAAAGCTGATCCCCGTGGTGTGGAAGCCGCCCGGGACAAAGAAGCCCTCGTAGTCCTCGATGGCGATATCCAGCGTGTATGCGCTCCCGGTGCCCACTGCTCCGGTGTCGGCCAGGGTGTTCAGCGAACGGGCGTCTCCTACCCTGCTGAAGCTGCCTGAGCCGTTCGGATCAATGTTGTAGTTGATGCCGTTGAAGGCATCCAGGGCCGCAAGACGCACCCGGCCGTCCTTGGGGAGGCCTTTGACGCTGAAAAGGTCATCGTCTTTCTTGTCCTTGACGAAGTTGCGGAAACTCGCCAACGGGGTGATGTATTCACGCGGGTCGAAGGGCGGGACGATGCTGTTCCGCAGGACCTTGCGGTCATCGCTCGCCGTGACCAGGGGGGAAGCGACGGCGGTGATCCCGACGGCGGCCGCGATCACCGTCGCTGCCGTCCCCAGACGGCGGATCCGGCCACGGCGCGCCGCTCCGGCGTCCGGGCCGAGACGGTTGGCAGAACCAGGTCGATTGGCAGACACCGAGCGCGTGTCCCTGCGGCGCAAAACGTCACGACGGAAAGTCGCCCAGGCAATCGCCACGATGGTCAGGGCCACGCCGCGTTCCACGTTCAGGAAGCCTGCGCTCGTGCTGAACAAGATGCCGGTGACGAACAAGGCGAGTACGGGCAGCAGCGGCCAGTACGGGCTTTTGAGCCGCCAAGCCAGCAGTCCGGCGCCAAGGGCGGCAATCAGGGAACTGAGGAACGGAACGATCAGCATGCCGCCGGCGGTGCCCACTGGGACACCCACCGTGAGCATGTCCTTCCAGGAGAACACCACGCCAAGAAGCAGGGTGCGCAGGGAATCCAGGCTCGGCACGACTCCGGCAAGCGCGGCATCCGGCACCGCGAGCGCGGTACCAAGGACCATGTACGCACCCAAAGCAAGCGCAGCCGTGATCACGATGCCTAGGCGGAGGTGCGCGTTGGCTGCCGCGATTCCGAGCCCCAGGACGATCCCGCCGATCCCGGCCAGCAAGTAGTGCGGGTCTCCGCCGAAACTCAGGCTGAATCCCAACACCCCGAGGCACAGCAATAAGAGCAAGGCACCGGCGTCGACGGCGAAATGCCAGAGCGGACGGCCGTCTGCGAAGGCTGACTCAGCGGCCGGGGTTTTGGCACGGGTCCTGGAGCGGACAGGTGGTGCGGAACTCATGCGGCCGCCTTTCGAAGGACCAAGGCAAGATCGTCAAGGTCGCCGACGGTCAGGACGGTCAGATCGGCAATATTTGCCCGTGCGGGCGCGGCTCGCGATTGGACCCGCACCGCGAGGCTGCGAACGCCCGGTGGGACGGAGGCTGCTGCGGACCGCAATTGCGTGGGACTCACATGGCTCCCCACCACGAAGAACACCACCGATGCGTTCGGCACGGTGTCGGACAGCGTCCGAGCGAGGTCGACGGCGGTCCTGCGCGTGGGTGCGCCCACGATCCTGGTCATGTCATCCAACAGATTGCGGCCGGTTTCGCAGCGCAACGGACCTTTCTGGGTCAGAACGTCCAGTTCGCGTTGTTCCCGGATGGCCTGGCGTCCAATCGACGCCGCAACCGAGATGGCCAACTCGAATTCGGCGTCGGAAGCGTATTCATCCGTATTGATGGACAGGGAAATGGCGAGGTGGGCCCGGCGCGTCTCCTCGAATTGCCGGACCATGAGCTTGTTGGTGCGTGCCGTGGTCTTCCAGTGGATATGCCGGCGGTCGTCCCCTGGCACATAGTCGCGCAATGCATGGAACGAGACGTCGGCACTGGACAACTCGGTGGTGGGCATGCCTTCGAGGTCACGGATGAACCCGGCAGCCGATCCGGCGAGCGGGGTGGTTTTCGGGTGCACGAACAGGTCCACGGGGCTGGTCCAGAGAACACGCCGGCGTAGGAGGTGAAGCGGGTCGGCCCGTACCGAGCGGACCGGTCCCACGACGATTACGGCGCGGCGTGCCGTGGGAATGGTGAACAGGTCTTCGTGAACCTGGGCCGGTTTCATGCGAGGCAAGTGGAACACAGCGGTGTTGCTGCCCACGGGGAGTTCGAGATCTGCCGGCAGCAGCGGCCGCGCCGACGTATTGGAGACCGCAATACTTCCGACGGCGTCGTCACCCACCGCAACACGGGTCCTCGCCAAGTCCAGAATCACCCCGTAGGACGAGCGCCCCACGATGAACGCCACGGCGAAAATGAAGAGCAAGAAGGCCACAAGCGCCGCCGATTTTGCTTCCTGCCAGCCCCACGATTGTCCCGCGATCCACAAGGCAAGCGACGCCGACAGCACCAGCCACCCCAGGACGCTGACAACGGACAACACGGGCCACACGAAGCGCAGCCAGAAGCCAGAAGCCTTTTCCCATGCCGGGGCAAGCAACTCACCGCCTGCTTGGGTGGCCTCTGCCCAGACGGCGGCCGGGTGGAGTTTAGCCGGCGTGTTTTTTGACTGGGTCGGTTTAAGCTGGCCGGCTTTCGCCTTGCCCCGCAGCTTCGCCGCAGGACGTTTGAGTAGTGCAGCAGCCCGTTGAAAGGGTTTGCCGGTGGACATATAAAGACCTTTGTTCGTGGTGCCGGTGCTGTGGGTTGCTGGTTCAGGCGCTGGCGCGCTGCTGGGGAGCGGCAACGTCGGCCAGGACCCGGTTCAGGATGGCTTCCGGTGTTGCACCCGAGAACTCCGCTTCCGGGTCCATCACGAACCGGTGGGTCCAGACCACGCTGGCGAGTTCCTTGATGTCGTCCGGCAGGACGAAGTTCCGGCCTTGGCCCGCGGCCCATACCTTCGCTGCCCGCACCATGGCGAGCGCGCCCCGGACCGAGACACCCAACCGGGTCTCGGGCGCGTTGCGGGTTTCCTCGCACAGCCTGGAGATGTATTCCAGCACGGCGGTATCAATGTGCGTTGTGGCTGCGAGATCCGCCATGTCCGCAATTGCCTGGGTGGTGATAAGGGGCGACAGGTCTTTGGAGCGATCCTTGAGGTTGCTTCCGCCCAGCAACTGGACCGTGGAGGCGTGATCCGGGTAGCCGATGGAGGTCTTGATGAGGAAACGGTCCAGCTGGGCCTCGGGCAAGCGGTAGGTGCCGGCCTGCTCGATGGGGTTCTGCGTGGCCATCACCATGAAAGGGCGGCCTGCCTCGTAGGTAGTGCCATCCACCGTGACCCTGGATTCTTCCATGACCTCAAGCAAGGCGGACTGGGTCTTGGGTGATGCACGGTTGATTTCGTCCGCCAGCACGATGTTGCTGAAGATCGGACCCTTGTGGAACTCGAACTTCTGCGTCTTCTGGTCATAGATGGTCACGCCGGTCACGTCCGACGGCAGCAGGTCCGGCGTGAACTGGATGCGGTTGTGTGAACCCTGCACTGTGGCCGCGAGGGCACGCGCCAGGGACGTCTTTCCGGTGCCGGGCGCATCCTCGAAAAGCACATGCCCTTCGGCCAACATGGCCGTGAAGGTCAGCCGGATAACGTGCGACTTGCCCAGCACGGCCTGCCCGACGTTGGCAACGAGCTTCTCGAATGTCCCCGCAAACCAAACTGCCTGCTCGGTTGTCATTGTCATGGGTGGTTCCTCTTCTTCCCTGGTGTTGTTGTTGGTAGGGCTCTCAGTGGCATGGGGCTATTCGTGGGCTAGCATTTGCCTGGCCAGTTGCCGCTGACGAGGTCGATGGTTGTCTCCTTCACGTACCAGCCCGATTTCGCCTGGTTGGTCATGAGATACCACTTTGTGCTGTTGCCGTAGATATTCGACCAGCATTGAACTTGGATAGGACCCCAGGACCGCTCCACCCAACCGACCCCGCAACTCGGGGGGTTGGGAGAAAACGAATCAGGCTGCCCCGGTTTCCCCGGGCAACTGCGCTGATCGGCGGCCTTGACCTGGATGGTGGACAAGGGCGGCACAGGATCAGCTCCCGATGTCGCCGAGGCACTTCCGGCCGGCCCGCAGTCCACCGAGCACGCGCGGACGCGAAGCTGCTTGGTGACATTCCAATTGCCTGTGTTGCGGTCGTAGTTGTTGGCTAGCCCAACTGATGTCCAGGCTCCGCCGTCGTAGCTCACTTCGAAGCGCTGAATGTTCCGGCCGTTGGCTGCCGGGTTGTTCCAAGTCCAGTGCACGGATTGATCGCCTGCACGGGATTGTTGGCCATCCACATTCGGAGCGTTCGGAGGGCCATACGGATTGGCTGTGCCGATCGCTTTGGAGTCCCCGGAGAAGTTGTTCTTGATGGATGTGGCAATGATATTAATCGTGACATTCTGCCCATTCGGCAGGCCGGAAATGGTGCCCCCGCCTGCTGCGATGGAGCCGGATTGGCCGGTGCTCGACGTGTAGCTGTAGCGGATCTCGGTTTCCTGGGAGCCATTGCGTTGCGCGGCGGTCAACGGGGTGAACGTCACGTCGAGCTGTCCGCTGTTGCCGGGAGCCGTGACCGTCCCGCTATTGACGGTGCCAGGTTTGCCTGCCGCCCGGATGGGCGCCGAGCCCGGGCTGGTAGGACTCGTCCCGGCCTTGTTCGTGGCGGACACCGTGAACGTGTAGTCCGCCTCTGAGTTATCCACCACCACGTTCTGCGACGTTGCCGGCACTTGTTGGGTGGCGACGACGGCGCCGCCCCGCAGCGTGGTCAGCGTGTAGGAAGAGACGGCGTCGCCGTTGTTGTTGGGCGGACTCCAGCTAACCCGCAACTGGCTCTGGTTCCCGACTGGTTGTGCACCCGAGACCATAGGAGCCGACGGCGTTGCCGGGACCCCTGCGGGAACCTCTGCCGCGGAATACGGACTCCATTCTGAGGGTTCCTTGGCATCATTGCGTGCCAGGACCCGCACCTTGTATGAAACGCCGTTCTGCAGTCCCTTCCAGACGTAGCTGGCAGATGCCAGGTTCTGGATCTGCGGGTTTTGACCTGGGGGCGCGGGCGAGATCTCGAGGTCGTAGGACTTGATGGGCGAACCCTTGCTGGCAGGAGCCACCCAGGTCACGGTGAGCTGCTTGTCGCCGAACTTCAAAACCGGAGCAGCCGGGGTGTCCGGCTTCACGTCCGGCCGAACTTCCGCTGAGGCCGCCGATGGCGCGGATTCACCGAACTCGTTGGTGGCGGTCACAGTGAAGTGGTATTTCACGTTGTTGCTCAGCCCGTTGAGGGTGCACGTATTGGCCGGGCAATCCTGTTGGAAGCGTTCTCCGCGCACCGTGTACTTGGTGATGGGTGCACCGCGGTCCGCCGGAGCGTTCCAGTTGAGCAAGGCGGTGCTATCCCCCACGCTCTGTGCTTGGGGAGTTGTGGGTGCAAGGGGCTTGTCTTTGACGGTCAGGCGAATCCGTGCGGTGGCATAGCGGGACGTTTCCTCGGTTTTGTCCGCCACCGTGTACGAAACCACCATGGTGCCGGTGAAGCCCGAGGCTGGGTTTACCGTCACCGAGTTTCCACTGATCGCCGCAGTTCCTTGGCCCGTTTCAGTTGCAACGCTGACAACTTTCAGCGGCGTTTCCGGGAAGGGATTGGAATCGTTGTCCACGACATTGATGGTGACCGGTTTTCCGGCCGCCGCATTGGGCTCGACGTCGTCGTTGGCTACCGCTTTGGGGCGGTTCGACGCCGTCGCGCTGAGTTTGTAGCTTGCCGTCGCTTCAAGTCCGCGCGGATCTTTGGCCTTGACCTGGACGGTTCCATTGGTCCCGGGGCGAGTCCCGTTGTCGGCCGAGGCCCTCAAGGTCTGGCCTTCGATGCCAACGGTGAAGCCCGCAGGGCTGCCGCCGACAATCTCGTAGCGCATCTTCTGGACGTCGTCTTGGTCAGGGTCCGAGGTGAGCTTCGCCAAATCGGTTCCCACAGTGTCGCTTTGTGGAACCTCAATGCTGCTGCCCAGCAAGGTGGGCGGATGGTTAGTGTTCGGGTCCGGGAGAACCTTGGTGCGGATACTCAAGATGGACTTCAAGCCATTGGGATCGTCGGGGCCGGAGCCGTCGGTGACTTCGAAGGTGATGGAGCCCGGACCCACATAGTCCTTGCCTGCGGTGTACTTGATCGCGGTGCCGTTGTTGGCCACGGGGTCCCCGTCATCGGCACCGATGAGCTTGATCCGGTCAGTCTGTGTCAGGCGTGGGCTGTGCCCTTCGCGGACTTTCACCCATTCTCCAAGATCCGCCGTAACGGACTGGCCGGCGAGCAGCTCGATAATGTCGTCCTTTGCCAAGGTCGGGATCTGTTGCCCAACGCCCGGAACCCAAATGATCGCTGTGGCCTTCAAACCGTCCACGTCTTCCACCGTGTAGGGAATCAGCTGGGGCTTTTCGGTCAGCTGCACCACGACGTGGCCGTCGGGGCCGGGTTTGGCCGTTGCGGCGTCCGTGGAGACCTTGAGATTCTCGCCGACGCCGTCGGGATCTTCGTCATTCTTCAGGACAGGCACGTCGACGGCGGTCTTGCCAAGGGTCTGGGCGGATGTCACGCGGTCGTCGCGGGCGATGGGCGCCCGCAGCGGGATGTCATTCTTGACGATCACGCGGATGCTTGCGTCTCCCACCGCGCCGCGGTCATCAACCACGGAATACCCGACGTTGACCGTGCCCTCTTTGTTGGGCGCCGTCAACAGGATCCTTCCGCTGCTCTTGCTGACGTGGGCCTGCAGGGCGGGGTCGGCCTCGATGCTGTCGCCCTTGATTCCGACGGGGTCGCCGTCAGGGTCGGTGTCGTTGGCAAGGGCGTCCACCGCGATTTGCCGGCCTGGGCGGACGTTCACCTCGTCGTCCACAGGGGCGGGCTTGTGGTTCTCGTCGCCGCGAGGAGCAATGCCCACCGTCACGGTTCCGGTGTTGACTGCTCCTTGCCGGTCGACCACCTTGTAGCGGAAGGTGTCCGTGCCCGCACCGTCGCCGGCGGCCACGAAGTCGATGAAGTTGCTGCCCACAGTCGCGGTTCCCATGCCGGGAGTGCTGTCGATTCCGGTCAGCTGGACGGAATCGCCGTCGGGGTCGATGCCGTCCAAGGGCACTGGAATCCTGACGGTGCCACCGGCCACCACGCGGGCAGTAAGGTTCTGCGGCTGGGGCCGCGAATTCGTGGCCCCTTCAAGGGGAAGGACGTGGATGGTCACAGCGGCCGCGCTCTTCTGCCCTTGCGGATCCACGGCGTTGTAGATGGCGCGCACGGTCTTTGGAACGGGACCGGCGATAAACCGCAAGGTGTCTTCGGAGACGAATGCCTTGCCGTCCGCTTCGGGAATGGGCTGGGCGAGCACAGGATCCACCGAGAGTTTCTCGCCTTGCGGGTGAGTGTCGTTGGCAAGAACGGGAATGGTGACGACGTCGTTGACCCGAACGTTGACTTCGTCAGGCTTGGGCTGCGGAGCCTCCACGACGGCAGGAGCCGGCACCGGGACGACGGATACCGTTCCGGTGGCTGACTTGCGGCCGTTGGACATCGTGTAGTGGAAGACAAGCGGTTCCTTGGTGCCCACGATGTCGCTGACGCGGAGCACGCTATGGTCGATCACGTTGACCGAGACGGTGCTGTTCTCCGGCAGCGAGACCGACTGCAGGACCAGCACTCCTCCGGATGGGTCGGAATCGTTCGCGAGCGGATCCACGAGGACGCTGCCACCTACCGGCAAAAGGGCCACATCATGCACGGCCACGGGCGAACCGGTATCTTTGCCGGATTCCACATCGACGCGGATGAGGCCTTGGCTGCTCTGCGGGCCATTGCTCGCAATGTAGCTCAAGTACACCGGTCCCGGAGTGGAACTGCGGAAGGTGAACGTTCCGCCGTCGGTCACGGGACCGAGTTCCGCCGGCCCCGCGGCCTCCACATGGGCGAGCCGCAAGGCGCCGCCGTTGGGGTCGACGTCGTTCTTCAGCGGCGAGATCACCAGATCCTGCCCGACGACGGCGGTGACGTGATCGGCGTTGACCACCGGAGCGAGGGCGCCCGGAGGCTGGACGTTGACCACCACGCGGCCGGTTGTGGTGGCGCGGCCATCCCACACGGTGACGGTGACGTTTTTCTTACCCGGTGTGGCCCCCGAATCCTGGTACGTCAGGAGCCCGTCCCTGCGGATCTTGACCTGGTCCTGTTCGTTGTCGGCTTTGGCATCCATCAGGACAAGGTCGTCGCCGTCCGGGTCCATCCAGTCAGAAAGAATGTTCTGGCTCACCGTCTTGCCCTGCTCGACCAGCAACGTGGTGGGATCGGAGCGCTTGAAGACCGGGGCTTTGTTCTCGTCGGGACCCACGACGTGGAGCGTGACCTTTCCGCTCGCGGACAGCCCGCGGCCGTCCGCGGCGCTGTAGTCGAAGGTTTCCGTACCCGGCTTGGCATCGGCGGGCACGGTTAGTTGGAAGGCCGAGCCGCCGTAAATGCTCTCCAGGACGCCCGATTTAGGGCCGTTGCCGCCTACCGAGGCGGTGAGTACGTCGCCGTCGGGGTCCGTATCGTTATCCAGCACACCAAGGACGGTGGTGCGCCCGGGCCGCACACCAAACTCATCGGGCTTGGTTTCGGGCGGCCTATTGGGCTTGGTACGGTCCGGCAGGACGTTGATAGTGTTGTTATCCGCAGAATCCTTGTCCTGGTCGTTGGACTGGTTCTTGGGCGGGACCACATCATCCCAATTGTTGACGAGCTGCATGTTCTGGTTGACCAACCAGACGTTGCCCGAGTTCACGTCGTTGAGCACCACCAGATCGCGGTTGACCCGGAAGACGTAGCTTGGGGCCGAGCTGGCCTTCGGAACGTCCACGTTCTTGTCGTCAGCATCATTGGCGCAATCGCGGATGTACTTGTTGGCGCCTGCCCAAGCCGCATGTACGCAGCCCGAAACCTGGACCGGCGCGGCGGGAATGCCCTGCCCATCGAAGGTCACGGTGGCAGCTGTGGAGCCATCGAGCGGCTGCTTGATGAGCGCCTTTTGGGTGGCAATGGCCACGAAACCGCTTTCTGCGCCGCTTTGCTGAAGCTTGGCATCGCGGGCATCCTGCAGCGAAAGACGGCGACCGCCCGGCAGGAAAAGGTTCCCGCGTGCAGCATCCAGGATCACGGGCTCGTCCCCCACCACTGCTATCTGGAGGTCTCCTGCTCCCTTGAGTTCCTCAATCCGGGTCACTTGGGCGTCCGTCTTTTCACCGTTGGCGTCCACCGTTGTGACCGTGACCTCGCCTTTCTGCGGGTCTGCACTGTAGATGCGGTTGTCGGTTCCTACCGCGGAAACCGTCCCTGCCGAACCTAGAAGGACGGCGTCGGTGGATCCCTCGTTGAAAGCGTTGACCGTGGAGGGGGACAGTGCCCACACCTTCCCCCGGACGGGATCCGTCACAGACAGCACCCGGGAACCGAAACTCACTTCAGAGGAAGGCGGCAATTGTTTGTCGCCGCCGAGACGCATGTTCGCTGCGGACACTTGGTTGATGGTGGACCCCGAGCCGTCATCAACGAAAACTTCGCCGGCATCCTGGAGGACATCGAAGTTGGTACTGGCCGGGGTGACGGCGCCGTCGAGGACTTTGGAGGGATAGTTCAACCGTCCCACGGCGTTCTTGGTTTTGCTGACCACCCAGACGCCGCCGTCGTTAAGATCAACCTCGGCTGTCTTGAATCCCGGGTACAGTACGGCACCGGTCACAAGCAACGCAGTTGCCGCCGTAAGACCGGTGATGGTGATGAACTTGCTTCGGCGCTTCTTGAGCCCCCACTTGCCGAATAATGCCGTCACAGCGTTTCAATCCCTTGCATCACAGCCACCCCCAGGCGGCCCTCGAACTTTGCGGCTTGCGCCGGTGCTCGTGAGATTCCGCCGTACCCCCATACGGCGGCGGAATTGAGTCCCTACGACTATCGCATGTGAGACCCTGCTATTCCAAGAGCGGCCTAACCACGAAGGCAATCCAGCGTAGGCCGAAGTTCCCGGGGCACGCCATGGGGAGGACTCCCCATGAGCGCCTCTCCCGGATCAGTCGAGAACCAGGCCTTTGCCAAGGCCGCGTGCAAGCCGGACGGGGAGGATCTCCCCGAAGCCACGAACGTTCTCAGCGGTTTGGGGAACCAGGACGAAACGTTCGTCCTGGCCCAGGGCTGCCGCCGTCATCTCATCGACCAGGACCGTTCCCGGTTCCGCCAGCGCAGTGAGGCGGGCCGCGAGGTTGACGGTGGGGCCGTAGATGTCGCCGAGCCGGGAAAGGATCCGTCCCCAGACCATGGCCACGCGGGCTTCGGGCAGGATTTCGTCTTCGGTGAAGGCCTGAGCGAGCGCCAAGGAGATTTCAGCGCCGGCGGCCGGCGTCTCGGCAATGTAGAGGACTTCGTCGCCGACCGTCTTGACGAGGCGTCCGCCGCCGATGGAAATGATCTCCGCGCACTTGTTCTCGAAGCGCTGGACCAGCTGGGCCAGGGTCTTCTCGTTCATGCGGCGGGACAGGCTCGTGTAGGAGACAAGGTCGGCAAAGCCCACGGCGCGCGCCAAGGGCAAGGGGGCGTCGTCTTCGTCGCCTTCGCGGCCTGCCTCGCTGGCCTGCAAGCCGGCTTCGGCGCGGACGGCCAAGCGCTGCACGCCGGCGTTCATTTGGCGGCGCCACGAGTACAAGAGGATCTCTTCCATGGCATCCACGAGGTTGGGCAGTTCATTGACCAACTGCTTGCGAGCAACCGCATCGGGGATGCCTTGTTGCACCACCATGTCCTCGATCAACGCCTCGACCTGCCACACCACCATGCGGTCGGTCATTTGGCCGATGGCACGCGTCACGGAAATGGCGGCTTCCTCGGTGAGCTTGCCAGCACGGACAAGATCAAGAATGGTGGACAGCGCGGCGAGGTCGCGCTCCGTGAATGCTACGTCTTGGTCTCCGAAGTTGGGGAAACCCAGCGCGCGCCACAGTTTGCGGGCGGACAGCAAGGAGACACCTGCACCCGCAGCCACTTCACGTCGCCGGAGTTTGCGTTCGCCGCCTAGCAACCTGCTTTCAAGCGCCTTGATGGCCAGCCGCTCGGCTGACAGGGCGCCGGTGGGCGGGGACACGACGGGGAGGACCCCCGTCGCGGCGGGGTCCACGGAAGGTTCGGGCACGGCGTCGGGCTCGTGGTCCATGTACTCAGGCTCCTGCTCGTCAACGCTCATCTCTTCCACCTTCTCTCACATCCCAGGGCAACGCTTCATTCGGGTACTCGGTAACACCGTCAGTCCCCGTCACCGCGCCGGGCTCAAACCTGGCACCCGCCGGAAGCTCGGCCATGGCTTCCAGGATGAAACTCCTGAATTTGCCGACCTCCGGGACATCCGCAAGAACGGCGTCGCCGGGGTGCCCGGTATCCAAGGATATATTCCCGGAGCGCAATATCCGTTGGAGCAGCGATTGTTTGATCCCCACGCTGCGCACCGCGACCAACGGCACCTGCCAGTCGCCCCTGCGAAGCATTCCAAAACGGGCAACTATCCGTCCGCTGGTCAGGATGTACCGTATGCCACGCCAGCGAATGAACGCGGGGAGGCTGTAACCGAGCAGCACGATCGCCACAATAGCCAGGCACGCGCCCACCAGCCATTGGGTCCACTCACTCGTGATGACGGGAAGCAACTTGGCCGGTCCGCCTTTGACTATCCATGCACAGGCGAAGGCCGCCGCAGCGGGGACCAGTATGAATGCCAGAACGGGACCAAAGAGCATCCTTGGCTGCTGCCGCGTGATCACGATGACTTGCTCCCCGCGCAGGAGCTCTCTACGCATAACCGCTTTCTGTGGCCCTCAGGTGGACGACGTCTCCGGCGGTCACCACGTGCTCGCGGCCACCATGGTCCACCACCAAAAGGGAACCATACTCATCCAACCTGGACGCATGCCCCACCAACTCGAGGTCGCCGGGCAGATGGGCTTTCACTTCGCGTCCCAAGGTGACCATGACAGCTTCCACCCGCTTGTGCAGGGACGAGCCGCCAGCCAATCCCGCAGTCGGGTCGCCGTCGGCATTGCAGAAACTGCGG
Source organism: Arthrobacter sp. AZCC_0090 (assembly GCF_014207375.1). GTDB lineage: Bacteria > Actinomycetota > Actinomycetes > Actinomycetales > Micrococcaceae > Arthrobacter. The sequence goes on from NZ_JACHEE010000002.1 coordinate 273,763, forward strand.
TAGAGCGCTGCGAAACGTGACAAATAGTTCTGGAGAATCACGGTGCGGTCCGTAGTGGTGGCGCCCTCGAGCAGGAGGGACGTCGCCGTAGGGACAGGCAATTCATCCCCGCGGAGCGTCACGTTGAGGCCGGTACCCAGGATCACGGCGGGAACTGTTCCGTCCCCCATCGGCCCCATCTGGGCGAGGATTCCTGCGATCTTCTTGCCGCGCACCAGGACGTCGTTGGGCCACTTGATCTCGGCGGGAAGGCCAGCCGTTTCCAGGAGCGTCTCCCGCAAGGCAAGCGCACCCAGCAGGGACAGCCAGGAGTAGCTTTGGGTCGCAACAGGCAAGCCTTGGGAATTGACGGGACGCAGGACGATCGAAACGGAGATCGCCGAGCGGGCAGGAGCCTCCCAGTGACGGTCGAGCCTGCCCCGCGCCGCCGTCTGGTGCTCGGCGGTGAGGACCGCGAGGTCGGTCCACTCCTTGGGTTCCGTGGTGACAGCGCGCAGCAGATCGGCATTGGTGGAGCCGGTGGTCTCGACAATCTTCAGTTGCGAAATACCAGCGGCCGCGAGGAACTCGGGGTGAAGCAGGGCATCGCGGTCCAGGCCCAAACGCGGGTCACGTGGTTCGCTGCTGGCAGGCTGTTCGGCGTCCATAGACAGAATCCTATCCAGCCAAGCTGGTCCCGGAAGAAGATGTCCGCTTAGAGGAAGATGTCGGCCACCAGCTTCTCCTCCGGGGCTCCCAGGCTGTAGGGCGTGAAGTCTGTGACCCCTGCGGCCCTGAGTACCTGTTCGTCCGTGTAGAAGTTGCCGGTTTTGCTGGTTGAACCGGCCGAGCCTGCGGTCAAGTGTGACCCGGTCAGGACGGCGTGGGCCGCGTCGGCCATGATTTCAGGGCCTCGGGCGGCTTGGACAATCTGTTCCCCGCCCGGCATATTTCGGATGGCTGCGGTGTCGATCAGCGTGCAGGGCCACAAGGAGTTGACCGCCACGCCGTCGTTCTTGAGTTCCTCGGCGAGGCCCAGCGTGGTGAGGCTCATGCCGTACTTGGCCATGGTGTAGGCAAGGTGCATGCCAGCCCACTTCGGATCAAGGTTCAAGGGCGGAGAAAGAGTCAGGATGTGAGAATTGCCGGATTTCCGCAGGGCGGGCAGCGCGAGCTTGGACAGCAAAAAGGTGCCACGGACGTTGATGTCCTGCATGAGGTCATAGCGCTTCATGTCAATCGCGTCAGTGCGGGAGAGGTCGATCGCCGAAGCGTTGTTGACGACGACGTCGATCCCGCCAAAGCGTTCGACGGCGGCGGCAACCGCCGCGGCAACGTCGCCGTCGTTGCGGACATCCCCGACGAGCGGCAGCGCTTGGCCGCCGGCTGCTTCCAATTGCTCGGCAGCCGTGAAGACCGTGCCTTGCAGCTTGGGGTGGGGTTCTCCGGTCTTGGCCATGAGAACGATGTTGGCGCCGTCGCGGGCCGCGCGGGTGGCGATTGCCAAGCCGATGCCTCGGCTGCCGCCGGACATCAGGATGGTGCGGCCCCTCAGTGATCCACGTGCCTGGTAAGGAAGGGCAGGGTTTGCAGAAGCGTCGTTGCTTGAGGTCATGAGGACACTGTAGCCCAACTATATTACCGGCGAGTAACATTGCTTGATGCTCGACTTGAAGTCGGAAAATTGTAGGGTTTCTACAGCGGTCTGTGGCTTTTGCGTCATTAGACTAGCCAACAGGGCCCGCACTTTGTACGGATGCTACTTAAGAGCGCATGCCTAACGAAGCAGTGCCAGCGTAAATCAGCTACAGAGCCGGAGACATTTGATGAGCCACGATCTGACAACGACAGCGGGAAAGATTGCCGACTTCCGCGACCGCCAGGCCCGTGCAGAACAACCTTCCGGCCCCGAAGCCATCGAGAAGCAGCATGCCCGCGGCAAGAACACCGCCCGCGAACGCATCGACCTGCTCCTCGATGAAGACTCCTTTGTAGAATTCGACGCCTTGGCAGTCCACCGCTCCACCGCGTTCGGCATGGAAAAGAAAAAGCCCCTCGGCGACGGCGTCGTCTCGGGCTATGGCACTGTCGACGGCCGCCTCGTTGCCATCTACAGCCAGGAGTTCAGCGTCTACGGCGGTTCCCTGAGCCAGGTCAACGGCGAGAAGATCGTCAAGGTCCAGGAATTCGCCCTCCGCAACGGCTGCCCGATGGTGGGCATCAACGACGGTGGCGGCGCGCGCATCCAGGAAGGCGTCGCCTCGCTGGCGATGTTCGCCGACATCTTCCGGAACAACGTCCACTCTTCCGGCGTCGTCCCCCAGATTTCCCTCATCATGGGCCCGTGCGCCGGCGGCGCCGCCTACTCCCCCGCCCTCACCGACTACGTGGTGATGGTGGACAAGACCTCCCATATGTTCATCACCGGCCCTGACGTCATCAAAACCGTCACCGGCGAAGACGTGGACATGGAAACCCTTGGCGGTGCGCGCCAGCACAATGCCACCACCGGCACTTCCACATACCTCGCCAGCGACGAAGCGGACGCGATCGAGTTCGTCCGCGAACTCCTGGATTTCCTGCCGTCCAACAACCTCTCCGAGGCACCCGTCCTGGAGCACGAGCAAGAACTAGAGCTCGACGACGACGACCTCGCCCTGGACGCGCTCATCCCGGACTCGGCCAACCAGCCCTATGACATGCGCAAGGTCATCGAGCAGATCGTGGATGACGCCCATTTCCTCGAAATGCAGTCGCTCTATGCCCCCAACGTGATCATCGGCTATGGCCGGGTTGAAGGCCACACCGTCGGTATCGTGGCCAACCAGCCCATGCAGTTCGCCGGCACGCTGGACATCTCCGCCTCGGAAAAGGCCGCCCGCTTTGTCCGCCATTGCGATGCCTTCAACGTTCCCATCATCACTTTGGTGGACGTCCCCGGCTTCCTGCCCGGCAAAGACCAGGAATTCCAGGGCATCATCCGCCGCGGTGCCAAGCTGCTTTACGCCTACGCCGAAGCCACCGTGCCCAAGCTGACGGTCATCACCCGCAAGGCCTACGGCGGAGCGTACATCGTGATGGGATCCAAGAAGCTCGGCGCAGACCTCAATCTGGCCTGGCCCACGGCACAGATCGGCGTCATGGGCGCCCAGGGTGCCGTCAACATCCTGTACCGCCGCGATCTTGCCGCCGTCGCCGAGGCCGGTGGCGACGTCGAGGGCAAGCGTGCCGAGATCATCCGCCAGTACGAGGAAGAACTCCTCAACCCCTACCAGGCAGCCGAGCTGGGCTACGTGGACGCCGTCATCGCGCCGTCGGAGACGCGCCTGCAGATCATCAAGGGCCTCCGCGCCCTCCGCGACAAGCGCGCCAGCCTGCCCACCAAGAAGCACGGAAACATCCCCCTGTGAGCGTCGAACAGAACCTTTCAGCCTCCGGGCCAGATTCCACCGACGTGGGGCCGGCCGAGCCGTTGCTTTCAGTGGTCAAGGGAAGCCCGACGCCGGAAGAGCTCGCGGCGCTTGCCGCCGTCGTCGCCTCCCTGGGATCCCCGGAGGAAGCCGAAACTCCAAAACAGAGCACCCGGCACTGGCTGCGGCGGCAGCAACTGCGCCTGGACCCCACCCCGGGGCCGGGCGCCTGGAAGCGGAGTCGGGGCTAGGTTCCGCGGTACCCAACTGAGTCGCATTTAATGTCGTTTTGAAGGCTCAGAACGACATTAAATGCCAGCCAGTTGGGTTGGCCGAAGAGTGCAACAACCCTTTCACAAGATTCTTGTCGCGGTTAGGCTCTTGGAGTGACTACTCCTAACACAGTTCCGGCACGCCTCCAGACTGCCATCGACGCGGTCGCCGACGCCTACACGGACACCCTCCTTGCCCTCAATCCGAGCCTCGCCACTACCCTCGGCCTGCCCGGACACGAAACCGAGTACCAGGATTTCTCGCCCGCGGGCGCGGCGGCATTCGCCAAGGCAGCACGCCGAACGCTCGACGAGCTGGCCGCCCTCGAACCCACGGACGCCTCCGATGCCATCACCCTTGACGCGATGCGCGAACGGCTAGGCTTGGCACTCGAGATCCACGAGTCCGGCTGGGACGCCGCGGAGCTGAACAACATCGAATCTCCGGCCCAAACCATCCGCGCGATCTTCGACCTCATGCCCACCGACACAGCCGAACACTGGGAGCACATCGCCGGCCGGGCGGCCAACGTTCCAGCGGCGATCGATGGGTACATCGCCTCGCTGCGTTTCGCCCTGAACGCAGGAAAAGTCTCCGCGGTCCGCCAAGTCAAGATCGTCATCGAACAGACCAGCAAATACGCGGCCGAGGACGGCTTCTTCGCCAAGCTAGCCTCCGGAGCCGCCATCGACGGCCAGCCGCTGCCGGCGGAACTGCAGGAAAAGCTCGACGCCGGTACCGCCGTCGCGCGGTCCGCATACTCGCGCCTGGCCGCCTTCCTCCAAGCGGAGCTCCTGCCCTTTGCGCCGGAAAAGGACGCCGTGGGCCGCGAGCGCTACGCTCTTGCCTCGCGTTCCTTCCTTGGAGCGACAGTGGACCTGGAGGAAACCTACGCCTGGGGTGTGCAGGAACTCGACAGGCTCATCGCCGAGCAGGAGCGCGTGGCCGAGCAAATCAAGCCCGGCGCATCCATCGAGGAGGCCAAAGCAATCCTCGACAACGATCCAGGCCGGCAGATCAAGGGCACCGATGCCCTCAAAGCCTGGATGCAGGAACTCTCCGACCGCGCAGTATCCGAACTGGCTGACGTCCACTTCGACATCCCCGACATCATGAAGACGCTCGAATGCCGTATCGCGCCCACAGACGAAGGCGGCATCTACTACACCGGCCCCTCGGACGACTTCTCCCGGCCTGGCCGCATGTGGTGGTCCGTCCCCGCAGGCGAAGACACGTTCACCACTTGGGCCGAGACCACCACGGTCTTCCACGAAGGCGTGCCCGGTCACCACCTCCAGGTGGCCACCGCCGTCTACCGCCGCGAGCTCCTTAACAACTGGCGGCGCAACGTCTGCTGGGTCTCCGGACACGGCGAAGGCTGGGCCCTGTACGCCGAGAAGCTCATGCTGGAGCTCGGCTACCTTAAGGATCCAGGCGACCACATGGGCATGCTGGACATGCAGCGCATGCGCGCAGCCCGCGTGGTGTTCGATATCGGCGTCCACCTTGAGCTGGAAGTACCGGAGCGTTGGGGCAGCGGCCCATGGACATCGGAAAAGGGCTTCGAATTCCTGAAGGCCAACCTTCCCATCAGCGCGGGCCAGCTCCAGTTCGAATTCACCCGATACCTCGGCTGGCCGGGGCAGGCCCCGTCGTACAAGGTAGGCCAACGGTTGTGGGGGAAGATCCGGGCTGAACTTGAGCGCCGCGACGGCTTTGACCTGAAGTCCTTCCACACAGACGCGCTGAACATCGGCTCTGTTGGCCTGGATACGCTCAAGCGCGCTTTGCTGGGGTGACCCAACTGACTCGCATTTGTTGTCGTTTTGAACGCTCAAAACGACAACAAATGCGGGGGCCCACGCCGCCAGGGTTCCCTGGCCGAGCTTGCGAGGCGAGGGTGGCGGTGGGGACTAGATGGGTTGACCATACGAGATCTTTCCCACATTCTGTCTGGGAATAACTTCATAAATGGGTGAATCGGCGGCGAATTCGCAAGCTTCTTGGGTAGTTGCTCGAATTTGATAACGTAACATTTCTCAACGTCGGGTCGCGGTGGTATTTGTCGGGGCCTAGTTTGTTCCGGTGAGCAATTCATCCAACACTTTGACTTCCGCCGGCACGACTGCGTCCCGGCTTCCCAAGTGGGCAACGTCCTTCGGCGTCCAGATCATCGCGGCCCTGGTGATCGGCCTGGCGCTCGGCCTTTTAGCCAAGGCCACCGGCAGCACCAAGACGGCTCCCAACGGACTCGGCGCCACATTGCAAACCATCGGTTCCAGCTACGTCTCGCTGCTGCAGACCGCCGTCGTGCCCTTGATCTTCACCGCCGTGGTGAGTTCCATCGCGAACCTTCGCCAGGTGTCCAATGCGGCTAGGCTGGCGTGGAACACCCTGCTCTGGTTTGCCATCACCTCGCTCATCGCGGTGCTGATCGGCATCGGACTAGGCGTGCTCCTGCAGCCGGGCGCCGGTACGGGCATCACCAAGAAGGCCGAATATGCCGGGACCACCGGCGACTGGTGGGCCTTCCTCACCGGCCTGTTCCCGAAGAACTTCTTGGGCCTGGGCGCTAGCACCACCGTTACCAACGGTGGTGCTAGCACTTCGGTCAGCTTCAACGTCCTGCAGATCCTGGTGATCGCCATCGCCGTCGGAGTCGCAGCCCTCAAGGTCGGCAAGCAAGCCGAACCGTTCCTGAACCTCAATGCCTCCGCCCTGGCCGTCATCCAGAAGGTCCTCTGGTGGATCATCCGGATCGCCCCGCTGGGCACCATCGGCCTGATCGGTAACGCTGTGGCAGTCTACGGTTGGGACACCATTGGCTCGCTTGGCAAGTTCACAGTGGCGATCTACGTAGGCCTTGCCCTGGTGCTGTTCGTGGTCTACCCCATCCTGGTCAAGACCCATGGACTGTCCGTCAAGCAGTACTTCTCGGGCGTGTGGCCGGCCGTGCAGCTGGCATTCGTCTCGCGCTCCTCGATCGGCACGCTGCCGCTCACGCAGCGCGTCACGGAGCGTAACCTCGGCGTTCCCCAGGGCTACGCTTCATTCGCCGTCCCACTGGGAGCGACAACCAAGATGGACGGTTGCGCAGCCGTCTACCCGGCCGTTGCGGCGATCTTCGTGGCCCAGTTCTTCGGCGTCAACCTGGACATCAGCCAGTACCTGCTGATCGTGGTGGTTTCGGTTCTTGGTTCTGCGGCAACTGCGGGCACTACGGGCGCCGTGGTCATGCTCACCCTGACCCTGTCCACGCTGGGACTGCCGCTCGCCGGCGTCGGGCTTCTCCTGGCTATCGACCCCATCCTGGACATGGGCCGCACAGCTGTCAACGTGGCCGGACAGGCTCTGGTTCCCGCTATCGTCGCCAAACGCCAGGGCATCCTGGACGAATCGCTCTACAACGCGCCCCGCAAGGGAAAGGCATTCGCCACTGAGGACGACGCAGTCTCTTCGGAGCCGGCTGACAGGAGTCGCGAACTCGCGGACGCCAAGGCCTAGCGGAGGCCCACCATCGCAAGGACGAATCCCCGGGAATGGCCTGGGGATTCGTCCTTTTAACGGTGCGAACGGGTGAATTCTGGATAGGCTTTGTCCATGCTGATCGTCACCTCAAACAAGATTCCGGGCCACAGGATCGACGCGGTCTTTGGCGAAGTCATGGGCCTCACCGTCCGCTCCCGGGATATCGGCGCCCAAGTGATGGCCGGTTTCCGCTCCCTCGGCGGCGGCGAACTGCCCGAAATGACCAAGGCCCTCTATGAGAGCCGCCAGGAAGTCATGGCCCGCATGGTCAACGAGGCGCAGCAGCGTGGCGCCAACGCGATCGTGGCCATGCGCTTCGACACGTCCGAGATGGGCGGCAACTGGACCGAGGTGTGCGCCTATGGCACCGCGGTCTTCGCCATCCCCTTGGCCGAAGGCGAGCCCGGTGCCACAGGACAATCGATCTACTTGACCAGCGCCGCAGCCCAGCAATCCGCCCAGCAGCCCGCGACGCCGGGACAAACGCCGCCGCCGGCACCGCCAGCGCCCGGACAGTTCCAGCAGCCCGCTCCGCACTCTCCCCAGCAACCTTTCCAGCAGTAGGGCAGTCAGCAACGGCCGGCGACGCACAGGCGTCTCCGGCCGGTTGCTCTGGTGAGCGAAAATTTAACTTGCCCAGAGTGCAAAGTTGCACTTAGTGTAACTAAGTGAGCACTCTCGAAACCGCTGCGCTCCCCTCGCGCCGGGAACAGAACAAACTGGCCACCCGCCAAGCGATCGCTGACGCGGCCCTCGCTGTGTTGCGCAGCAAGGGAGTTGGAAATTTCACGGTGGAGGACATCGCGGAAGAGGCCGGCGTATCCCGGCGGACGTTCTTCAACTATTTCCCCAGCCTCGAAGCCGCCTTGGCCTCCGTGACCGAGGGCTTCCTGGACCATGCGCTGGAACAGTTCCGCCTGCGCCCGTCAGGTGAACCTATCCTCGAATCCGCCCGCGCTGCCCTGATGGCATTGGCTGACCCCATGACGGTCTCCCCCATGGCCGAGCTCTTCAGCCTGACCCAGGACAACCGGGCCTTGGCACGCTCCGAACTCGAAGCTTGGGACCACTGCACCACGCAGATCATCGACGCCGCCCGGCACCGCTTGGGACCGGACACCAACGAGCTCTATTTGCGGGCCTTGGCCGGATCCATCATTTCCTGCGGCAAGGCAGCAATGAGCGTGTGGTTCGAACAACACGGCCCGGATCTTTCCCCTGAATCCTTGGCAAACCTGCGTCAGCACTTGATCGACGCAATAGGCCTGCTCGGTTCAGGCTTCACGGCTGCAACGGCTTCCCATGCCACGGCCCGCCACGGCGCAGCCCGCCACGGCGCAGAGCCCTCGGCTGACACGCAACACCAGGCATAACCACACCGACAGATCGGTTCCGATATGGCACTCCTGCTCTACCGCCTTGGCAAGTTCTCCTACCGTCACCGTAGGCTGGTGATCTCGCTGTGGCTGGCCGTGCTCGTGGCCGTCGGCGGCTCCGCAGCCGCCTTCCACGGCACCATGTCCAACAACTTCCAGATCCCCGGCACCGAAACCCAGCAGATGCTGGACAAACTCAAGAAGGAACTTCCTGCCTCCGCAGGCGGATCCGCCGGGATCGTCTTCGAAGCCGGCGATGCCGGATTCAACCAGGCCGGCAAGGACGCCATTGCGTCGGCCCTCGCCCGGCTGGAAAAACTGCCGGACGTGCAGTCCACGGTCAATCCCTTTACGACTCAAGCATCCCTGGACAAAGCGCCGTCAGATCTCGCTGCCGGGGAACAGAAAGCTGCCGCCGGGCAGGCTGAGTTGGACAAGGCCCGGACCACCCTGGATGCTGGCGATGCCCAGCTTAAGGCCGCCGAGCAGCAAATGACCGCGGCCGGGATGCCAGCGGCGCAGATTGAGGCCCAACTTGCCCCTCAGAAGGCCGAACTGGTGGCCGGACGCCAAAAACTCGACGCGGGCCAAAAGCAAGCCGCCGACGGTGCCACTGCCCTTGCACTGGCCAAACGCCAGGTGACAGCTTCCCAGGGCATGCGCTTTGTCTCCGAAGACGGCAAAGCGGCAATCGCCCAGGTCCAGTTCAAGACCTCCATCAACGGCCTGACCCCCGCAGTCCGGCAGCAAGTCCAAGACATTGTCCACGGAGTCTCCTCAGCAGGTGTCACCGCACTGGCCAGCAAGGAAATCACGGAAGACGTCTCCCAGTTGTTTGGTGTCTCCGAAATCATCGGCATCGCTGTGGCGGCCATCGCCCTCATCGTGATGCTGGGAACGCTCATCGCCGCAGGCCTACCCCTCCTGATGGCGATCATTGGCGTGGCCGTGGGTGTCGGCGGAACCTTTGCCCTCACCGGCGTCATCGACATGAGCTCCATCTCCCCGATGCTCGCACTCATGCTGGGCCTCGCTGTTGGAATCGACTACTCGCTCTTCATCGTCAACCGACACCGCGGGCAATTGCTTTCGGGCATGGACGCGGAGGAATCAGTGGCACTTGCCACCGGCACCTCGGGCAACGCCGTCCTTTTTGCCGGCCTCACGGTCGTCATCGCGCTTGCCGCATTGGTGGTTCCCGGGCTCCCGTTCCTCGCCGTCATGGGCCTGTCTGCCGCCGCAACGGTGGCGGTCGCCGTCGTCGTTTCTTTGACCCTGACCCCGGCGGTGCTGTCCCTTGTGGGCCGCAAGCTGATCTCGAAGCGAGCCTGGGCCAAGGCCGAACGCCACAACGCCGAGCCGGACCACGTCTCGGAAGACCGTGCCGAGGACCAGCGGCGGAGCAGCCGCGGCTGGGGTGGTCTCGTGACTCGCCATCCTGTGGTCTCGCTGCTTGCTGGCGTCGCGCTGCTCGGCGTGCTGGCCCTACCGGCCTCCCAGCTTCGGCTGGCCCTGCCCGACGGCGGTTCGGAACCGGTCGACTCGCAAGCGTTCAAGGCCTACGACCTCACCCGGACGAGCTTCGGCGAAGGAATGACCGGTCCCATCGTGGTCGTCGGCACCTTCCCGTCCGGGCTCAGCGACGACCAGGCCAAGGCCAAGCAGTTCGACGTCGCGGACAAACTGCGCGGCGTCGACAACGTCGTGGCGGCCGTACCGGTAGCCCTCAGCCAGGATCACCGCACGGCCGTTTTCCAGGTCATCCCCAAGGACGGGCCCGCCAGTGCGAGCACCGTCCAGGTGGTCTCGGAACTGCGCGCGAAGGGTTCCGAAATCCAGCAGGCCACAGGCGCCACCATTGGGCTGACGGGGCAGACAGCCGGCAATATCGACGTCTCCGCGAAGCTCGGTGCGGCCTTGCCACCCTACTTGGCGATCGTCGTCGGGCTCTCGCTTGTCCTGCTTCTCCTGGTGTTCCGCTCGATCGTCGTTCCGTTGCTCGCCACTGGCGGCTTCCTGCTCTCGCTCGCGGCAGCGTTCGGCGCTGTGGTGGCCGTATACCAGTGGGGATGGCTGGGCACAGTGTTCGACGTCGCCAACCCGGGAGCCGTGCTGAGCTTCCTGCCGATCATCCTGATTGGCGTGCTGTTCGGCCTGGCCATGGACTACCAGGTGTTCATCACCTCGGGCATGCGCGAATCGTTCATGCACGGCGAGAACGCGAAGCAAGCCGTCCGGAGCGGCTTCAGCCATGCCGCTGCCGTGGTCACGGCCGCCGCCATCATCATGGTCAGCGTGTTTGCCGGCTTCATCTTCAGCCACCTGACCATGGTGCGGCCTCTCGGTTTCGCCATGGCGTTCGGCGTGCTCGTGGATGCGTTTGTGGTGCGGATGACCATTGTTCCGGCCGTGATGTACCTGCTGGGCGAAAAGGCCTGGTGGCTGCCCGGCTGGCTGTCCCGAATCCTGCCGGACGTCGACGTCGAAGGCGCCAACCTGCAGCGCACGACGGCGGCAGGCGTCGCCAAGGAGCTGGTCCACTAAGCGGCTGCTTACGTTTGAGCGGGCGTCGGTTCTGGGTCCAGAACCGACGCCCGCTCACCTTTAACGTCCTTTCCCCTAACCCTCTCTCACTTCTAAATTCACCCGGGCCAAAATGTGAAGGAGAGTTTCGGGATGTGGCCCCAGATGTGAAGGAGCGTCGGGGATTTGGGCCTATTAGTGAGCGAGCGTCGGAGGGTGACGTCGCGTACTACGCTTGAGCCGTGACCCGATTGATCCTGGCTTCCCAGTCCCCCGCCCGCACCAAGCTCCTCACGGAGGCCGGCATCCACCACGAAGTACTCGTCTCGGATGTGGACGAGGATGCAGTGCAAGCCCGGTATGGCGTGACCGACGCGCATGACACCGCGCTCCTCCTGGCCCGGGCCAAGGCCGAGGCTGTCGCCTCCCTGCCCGATGCCGAGGGCGCCCTGGTGATCGGCTGCGATTCCGTGTTCGAATTCGACGGCGAATCGCACGGCAAGCCCTACACCGTGGACATCGCGAAGGAACGGATGCTGCGCATGAGCGGCTCCAAGGGCGTCCTCCACACCGGGCACTGGCTGGTGGACTGTCGCGATACCGCTGCCGACATGGACGACGACGGCGGGACGGCCGACGGAACCGGCGCAACCGTCGGTGCCGTGTCCAGCGCAGAGGTCCACTTCACGGAGATGAGCGAGGAGGACATCGACGCCTACATCGCGACAGGCGAGCCCCTGCACTGCGCCGGTTCATTCACGATCGACGGCTTGGGCGGGGCTTTCATTCGTAAGGTCGACGGCGATCCGCACGCCGTCGTCGGGCTCTCCATCTCGACCCTCCGCGATCTGCTGGGGCAGGCGAACGTTGGAATCACAGAGCTTTGGACTCAGGACGGCTCCACGGCGTCACAATAAAGCGCGGTAATACCGCTCCAATTGCCCTGAATGAGGGCAATTGGGCGTGATATTGTTCACATGGACTGGACTCCGAGGAATTGCAGCATGGCAGCCAGTCACCTGCCGGTATTGGGGGCAGAATTCCTCGTTACAACATGGTCTCAAGGGGGTCCAGGATGAGTCCTGCGATTTTGTCGTCCAATTCGGAGGGCCGGCGGTGGCCGCTTACCCGCAAGATTCAACTTTCAACTTTGGGATTGCTGCTTGCCTTCGCCGCGACCGGGTGCACCGCGTCCAGCGGAAGCACGGATTCCGGCACATTCAGCGCCTGCCTCGACACCCAACAGGGAACTATCAGCTCGGTTTCCCAAGGAAACGCAAAGAAAACCTGCGGTGACGGCGCCGTAGCAGTTTCGTGGGGCAAGGACGCCAATGTTTCAGTCGCAGGCGCCACTGGCGCGCCGGGCCCAACTGGAGCCACAGGACCGGCCGGGCCGACTGGCGCGCCTGGACCTGCGGGAACACAGGGTCCCGCGGGAGTACAGGGTCCTGCGGGAGTACAGGGTCCGCAGGGTGACACTGGTACGACGGGGGCCACCGGCGACATAGGTGCGGCTGGATCCCAAGGCGCCGCAGGTGCCACGGGCCCCCGGGGCGCTAAGGGTGACACTGGAGCCGCAGGCGCAATCGGCGCGCAGGGCCTCAAGGGCGACACCGGAGCAGCCGGCGCGGACGGTGCCACCGGCGCCCAAGGCACGACCGGCGCAACCGGCGCCCAAGGCGCAGCGGGCGCCACCGGCGCTCAAGGCGCCCAAGGCGCAACCGGGGCCACGGGCGCCACCGGCGCTCAAGGCGTTCAAGGCATCCAAGGCATCAAGGGAGACACCGGAGCTGCCGGGGCCAATGGGCTTCCGGGAACCGACGGCAACAGCGTTCTGAGCGGAGCCAGCGCGCCAACTGCAGGCATCGGCAAGGACGGCGACTTCTACCTCAATCTTTCCGACTACAAAATGTATGGACCTAAGTTCGCGGGCACTTGGCCGGGAATTGGGCAATCCCTCATTGGGCCGGCAGGGCCGATCGGGCCCCAAGGCCCCACCGGTGCGACAGGCGCAACCGGAGCGCAAGGAGCTGCCGGCACAAACGGCGCCACGGGGGCCACAGGTGCTCAGGGTGCCCAGGGCGTTGCCGGCCTTGATGGGCCACCCCCGGTCTTCACCGGATCAGTGCGATTCATCGATCCCTCCGATACAACCGGTTATGTGCCCCTCTCCGGCAGTTCGGGCATCGCGGCAGCCGAGTCCGACGCTGCGATCGTCATGCCGAGAGCTGGAACCATCAAGGGACTGACGGCGAACGTCAGCAGCGGCCCAGCCGTGAGCGTCACAGTGATGGTGAACGGATCAGCGTCTTCGTTGACTTGCTCCATCGCCACCGCCGCCACCACGTGCAGCGACGCCGTGGACACAGCCGCCGTAGCCGCCGGGCAGAGCGTCAGCATCAAGGTGACCCACGCCAACGGTGTGGCGGTGCGGAACCTCCGGTTCTCGCTCGGCTTTAACGCAGGCTGAAAATGGACACCTCACTCAAACTGAGCCGCCGGACTTTGTTGATCGGCGGGGCCGGGGCCGTGGTCCTGGCCGCCGCGGGTCCCCTTACGTCCCAGGCGTCTGAACCCGACGTGTTCACCCTTGCCAGTTGGACGCCGCTGGTTGGCCAACAGCTGGCGGCGGGCCCCGCCGTCGTCCGCTTGGAAACTGCGGAGGATCTTCGGCGGGCGCCGCGCCCCGGGGAGCACGCGGATCCAGCTGAACGCTTCCGGCTGGGCTTCAGCTTGGTCACCGGAGCGCTTCCCCCGGAAACCATCGCGATCGTCCACCCCAAGAGTGGATTGGTCAGTCTCTTCATTACTCACGGCGGCAGCAACGCCACCGCTGTCATCGACAGGAGGGGCGCTACGCTGTTGCCTCCAACTGCCTCAGCCCCCAGAAGCAAAGGACCGAACTCATGACTGAACCGTTTATCGGCGAGATCCGGCTTGTTGGATTCAACTTCGCCCCAAATGGCTGGGCGTTGTGCAACGGCCAACAGTTGTCGATCGCGCAGAACACGGCCCTGTTTTCCTTGCTAGGCACAATGTACGGCGGTGATGGGATGACAAACTTCGCCCTCCCCGACTTGCGGGGCCGTGCGGCGTTGCACAACGGCCAGGGGCCGGGCCTTTCCAGCTACTACCAAGGCCAAGTCGCCGGTTCGGAAACAACAACCCTGATCACCTCGAATCTTCCGCCGCACACCCACCCCGGAATGATTGCCTCAACTACCGAGACGACGGATCGGCCCTCGGCAGGGATGGCGCCCGCCCCCGGCGGTTCCTACGGACCACCGGACTCCGGAGTGGCGTTGGCTTCAACCCAGCCTGCCGGAGGCGGGCAAGCTTTCAGCAACCTTCAGCCATCCTTGGCCTTGAACTATGTGATTGCGTTGCAAGGGATCTTCCCATCGAGGAGCTAGGGGGCACGGCCACACCCGTGGAAAGGGCACTTCGGCTCCGCACCCCTGAAGACCGCGACTCCGGTTTCCTCCTGGATCTCTTCACGTCAGCGGCGCCGGGGCGGGAATTCCTCCCGACGTCCCTGCTGGAGATGCAGCAGCGAGCGCAACATCAGCAGTGGTCCGAGTTGTGGGGCGGCAGCGGGAACGTCATTGTGGAGTTCGACGGCGTCCCGGCTGGCAGGATCTGGACCGCATGGGGCACGCGTGACATTCGGTTGGTGGACATCGCCTTGTTACCGGCATTTCGCGGCGCTGGTCTGGGCGGGCGGCTCCTCGGCAGCATCTGCGAGGCTGCCGATATAGCGGGGTTGGACGTTCGGCTGGCCGTAGCGCGCGATAACACTGGAGCGCTGGCCTTATACCAGCGGAGTGGCTTCGTGGCTGAGGAGGCCGGTGCCGTTTTCCTGTCATTGCGCAGATGGCATGAATCGACCTCAGCGCAAGCGCACCGGACGAGCTGAGCCGCTCTGGCGTAACCATCAATCACGATTTGTAGCAACCCTACAAAGACGGGCCGTCTCACACACGGAATCCCCCATCAATATGGGCGGAACCCTCAAAATCACGCTAGGCTCCCTGAAGGACAGAAGGAGTCAACTTGTCAGCTAATCCGGCGCAGCCCATTTCCAGCCCTCTCACCAAGGTCTTGATTGCCAACCGAGGCGAAATCGCGGTCCGCATTATCCGCGCAGCCCGGGACGAAGGCATCGCCTCCGTGGCCGTCTACGCAGACCCCGATCGCGACGCCCTGCACGTCCGGCTGGCAGATGAGGCATACGCGCTGGGCGGCAACACGGCTGCTGAGTCGTACCTCGTCATGGACAAGTTGATCGATGTTGCCAAGCAGTCCGGTGCGGACGCCATCCACCCCGGCTATGGCTTCCTCGCCGAGAACGCCGATTTCGCCACCAAGGTCATCGACGCCGGCATCACGTGGATCGGCCCGTCTCCGGAGGCCATCTCTGCACTGGGCGACAAGGTGCAGGCACGCCACATCGCCGAAAAGGTTGGCGCTCCCCTGGTTCCTGGCACGGCCGACCCTGTGGAATCCGCTGACGAGATCCTGGCCTTTGCCAAGGAGTTCGGCCTCCCGATCGCCATCAAGGCTGCCTACGGAGGTGGCGGCCGCGGGATCAAGGTGGCCCGGACAGTCGAGGAAATTCCTGAACTTTTCGAGTCCGCTGTGCGCGAGGCCATTGCCGCGTTCGGTCGCGGCGAGTGCTTCATCGAGCGCTTCCTTGACTCCCCTCGCCACGTCGAGACCCAGTGCCTCGCGGACGCTTACGGAAACGTGGTTGTGGTCTCCACCCGCGACTGCTCCCTCCAACGCCGCAACCAGAAACTGGTTGAAGAAGCCCCGGCACCGTTCCTTAGCGCCGAGCAGAACGAACGCCTCTACGAGTCTTCCAAGGCCATCCTGAAAGAAGCCGGCTACCTGGGCGCAGGAACGTGCGAATTCCTCGTGGGCCAGGACGGCATCATCTCCTTCCTCGAGGTCAACACCCGCCTTCAGGTGGAGCACTGCGTTTCCGAAGAAGTGACGGGCATCGACTTGGTCCGCGAGCAGTTCCGCATCGCCCGAGGCGAGAAACTCGGCTACGGCGATCCTGAGATCCGCGGTCACTCCTTTGAATTCCGTATTACCGGCGAAGACCCGGGCCGCAACTTCATGCCTGCACCGGGAACGGTCAGCACGCTGAAGAACCCGACGGGTCCGGGCGTCCGCATCGATTCCGGCATTGAGCAGGGCGACGTCATCAGCGGGAACTTCGATTCCATGCTGTCAAAGCTGATTGTCACCGGCGCCAGCCGCGAACAGGCCCTCCAGCGTTCCCGCAGGGCCCTTGAGGAAATGGTGGTGGAGGGTATCCCCACCGTCATTCCCTTCGACCTTGCGGTGGTCACCGATCCTGCGTTCGCTCCGGCCGAAGGCCCGTTCAAGGTGCACACGCGCTGGATCGAGACCGAGTTCATCAACAACATCCCCGCGTGGACCCCCACCGGAGGAGGAACAGAAGCCAACGACGCCGGTGAGCGGCAACGCGTCGTCGTCGAGGTTGGCGGCAAGCGGCTGGAAGTTGTCCTTCCCGCGACCCTGGGCTCGGTTTCCTCGGCTGCGGGCCCGGGCGCCAAGGGCGCGAAGGTCAAGAAGCGTTCCCGCTCTGCGGGCGCCACAGCCGCCGTGGCGGGCGGCAACGCCCTCACCTCACCGATGCAGGGCACCATCGTGAAGGTAGCAGTAGCCGACGGCGATGTGGTTGCCGAGGGTGATCTGATCGTGGTTCTCGAGGCCATGAAGATGGAACAGCCCCTCACCGCCCACAGAGCCGGCACCATCCACGGATTGCTGGCCACGGCAGGCGAAACCGTCTCGGCCGGCGCTGTGATCGCGACGATCGAAGACTAAGACGATCGAAGACAAGCAGCGCAAATGGGTCCGGCCCCGCACCATTGGTGCGGGGCCGGAGCTGTTTAACGCGAGGCTATTTGGCCGAAGCTGTTTTGGGCCCGGATCAGGCCACGTTGTTCTCGTAGTCTGTGTCCTTGGTTTCCTTGGACAGGAACAAGGCCAAGAGCGTCAACACTGCCATGGCGCTGAGGTAGACACCCACCAGGACTGTGCTGCCCTTGGCCGATTCCCAGAGCCAGACCGCGATGAACGGAGCGACTGCTGCGCCGAGGATGCTGGACATGTTGTAGCTGACTGCGGACCCGGTGTAGCGGACATTGGTGGGGAACAGTTCCGGGAGCAGTGCGCCCATCGGTCCGAAGGTGAGGCCCATCAGTGTGAAGCCGATGATCAGCAACGCCATGGTCCCCACGAAGCCGCCGCTGAACAGGGGCACGAACAGCAAGCCGAACACCAGGATGCCGGCCGTCACGGCGAGCAGCATCTTGCGGCGGCCGTACTTTTCGGCCAGCGGACCGGCCACCAGGGTGAAAATGCCGAAGAAGACGACGCCGGCAATCAGCATCCAGAGGAAGTCGTTGCGGTTGAAGCCCAAGCCCGGAACGAACGCCGCGGCGGCCGCTTCGGTCATCGGTTTCCCGGCCTTGACCGCAGCGGCTTGCGCGCCGGCCAAGGTGGGCTTGGTGCCGTAGGTCAGCGTAAACGTGGTCATCAGGTAGAACAGCACGTAAGTGGCCAGCATGATGAAAGTACCGAGGATCAGCGGGCGCCAACTGGACTTGAACACGCGTCCGATGGGCAGTTTGGCCACTTCGTTGGACTCCAGCACCTTGGTGAATGCCGGAGTTTCAATGAGCTTGAGGCGTACGTAGAGGCCGAGGATCACCATGACGGCGCTGAGCAGGAACGGCACGCGCCAGCCCCAGGCGGCGAAGGCCTCCGGAGTCAGGGTGTAGCTGAAGACCAGGAAGATGATGTTGGCCAGGATGAAGCCGATCGGCGCACCCATTTGGGGGAAGGTTCCGTAGATGGCGCGCTTGTTGGCCGGCGCGTTCTCGGTCGCGAGCAGCGCTGCGCCGCTCCATTCACCGCCGAGGGCCAGGCCCTGGGCGAAACGCAGGACTACCAGCAAAATGGGGGCCAGGAAGGTCCAGCCCGGGACCTGCGCCGTGGGGAGGCAGCCGATCAGGAACGTCGCAATACCCATGGTCAGCAGGGACGCAACCAGGGTTCCCTTGCGACCGAACTTGTCACCGAAATGGCCGAAAACGACTGAGCCAAGCGGCCGGGCAATGAAGGCGACACCGAACACAGCGAAGGAGCTCAGCAGCTGGGTGGTCTCGTCCGCCGTCGGGAAGAACAGTTTGGGAAAGACGAGAACGGCTGCCGTGGCATAGACGTAGAAATCGTAGAACTCGATCGACGTTCCGATGAGGCTGGCGAAGATCACGCGACCCCGCGAGTTCACCGGCTTGGCTGACTCGCTTTCCTTGGATTCAGCGATGGAAGACATGTAGTGGTTGCTTTCGTTCACGCCGGCCTGGCGATCCTGAGCCTGCCGGCAAAGATTATTTGAGAGTTCAATAATAGTTCCCGGCATCCAACAAATGGACAATCAGTCCAAGATGCGGACGTCCCAAAAAGTCTCACTCTGTGGTCCACGACACAACAACCTCACCACCATCTCACGCAGTGGTGACCCCCTCCGATAGGCAAATGTCACAGCACGTTTACAAACCGCGACGGTCCGCGAAACGCGCCGTCCCTAACGTGGAAGTACAACGTCCCCACAAAGGAGGCACCCCGTGACAGTTGACCGAAGCACCGAAATCCTCACCAACGAGCAGGCGCCCACCGCCCTCGTCCCCGAGCTCGAACACCGCCCTGGCCGCTGGATTGCCAACTGGGATGCAGAGAACAAGGAGCAATGGAAGGCCGCCGGCCGTTCCATCGCCAAGCGCAACCTGTACTGGTCAATCTTTGCCGAGTTCCTCGGCTTCGTCGTCTGGCAGCTCTGGTCGATCGTCGTCGTCCAGCTCCCGGCAGCAGGCTTCAAGTTCGACACCAACCAGATCTTCTGGCTCATCTCGATCCCCAGCCTGGTCGGTGCCACACTGCGCATCCCCTATACCTTCATGGTCCCGAAGTTCGGCGGCCGCAACTGGACCATCGTCTCGGCCCTCCTGCTGCTGATCCCCACAGCCGGCCTTGCTCTTTGCGTCTCCAACCCCGCGACCCCTTTCGGCGTCATGCTGCTGGTAGCGGGACTTGCAGGCTTCGGCGGAGGAAACTTCGCCAGCTCGATGGCAAACATCACCTTCTTCTACCCTGCCCGCGAAAAGGGCTGGGCGCTTGGCCTGAACGCCGCCGGCGGAAACCTCGGCGCCGCCGTCGCGCAGCTCGTTGTCCCGATCGCCGTCACCCTCCTGGCCGCCGGCACCGTCAATCTGCCCATGGCAGGCCTCATCTGGATCCCGCTGATCCTGATCGCCGCATTCGGTGCGTGGAAGTACATGAACAACCTCACCAGCGCCAAGGGTGACGTGGCAGGCTCCATCGCAGCACTGAAGGAACCCCACCTGTGGATCATGGCCTTCCTCTACATCGGCACGTTCGGCTCCTTCATCGGCTTCTCGGGAGTTTTCCCCAAGCTCATCAAGGACTACTTCCCGGCTTTCTCCTCCATGCACCTCGGCGCAGTTGCCCTCTCGCTCGCCTTCCTCGGACCGCTGGTCGGCTCCCTGGCCCGCCCCTACGGTGGACGCATGGCTGACCGCATGGGCGGGGCCCGGATGACCGTCACATCCTTCGCAGCGATGGCGATCATCACCCTGACCATGATCTGGACCCTTCCGCTCAAGAACTTCTGGCTCTTCCTGGTCCTGTTCCTGATGCTCTTCACGGCAAGCGGCTTTGGAAACGGTGCTACGTACCGCATGATTCCGGTCATCTTCGCTACCTCCAGCCGAGCCGCCCGCTCCGGAGCCAGCGCCGCAAGCACGGCACGCTTGGCTTCATCCTCGCTCGGCCTGATCTCGGCGATCGGCGCCTACGGCGGATTCGTCATCCCCCAGGTGCTCAACGCATCCAGCGCTTCCGGCTCCTACACTCCCGCGTTCTATGGCTTCGTCGGCGCATACGTGCTGATGCTGGCAGTCTGCTGGGTCTGCTACCTCCGCAAGGCCAACCGCAAAGCGATGGGACACATCTAATATGCCCAATGGCGCCAACACCCACTGCCCGTATTGTGCGCTGCAGTGCGCCATGACCCTGACCCCGGCGGCGCCCTCGGCGCAGCCGGGGTCAGACCCCGCTCCCGAGGCAAAGGCCCTTCCCCTACTGGACGTGGCCGGCCGCGACTTCCCCACCAACCGGGGCGGGCTGTGCCGCAAGGGCTGGACATCGGCGTCGTTGTTGAACCACATCGGACGGGTGACGGAACCCATGCTCAAGGGGTCCGACGGCGTCC
This sequence comes from Arthrobacter sp. AZCC_0090, assembly GCF_014207375.1. Lineage (GTDB taxonomy): Bacteria > Actinomycetota > Actinomycetes > Actinomycetales > Micrococcaceae > Arthrobacter. Next base: position 294,186 of record NZ_JACHEE010000002.1, read on the forward strand.
ACCGGCCGGTCTCTTGGGACCAAGCGCTCATGCTGGTCACGGGAGCCGTCAAGCAGACCCGCGAGCAGTACGGAGCCGACGCCGTTGGCGTGTTCGGCGGCGGCGGACTGACCAATGAGAAGGCCTACCAGTTGGGCAAGTTCGCCCGCCTGGCGCTGGGTACTTCACGCATCGACTACAACGGACGTTTCTGCATGTCCTCCGCTGCGGCGGCGGGAAACCGCGCCTTCGGGGTGGACCGCGGCCTCCCGTTCCCCGTGGAGGACCTTGATTCGGCGAGCGTGATCTTCCTTCTCGGCTCCAACGTCGCCGAGACCATGCCGCCCTTCGTGCAGCACCTGCAGGGCGCACGCGATTCCGGCGGGTTGATCGTGGCCGATCCCCGCCGTTCCGCGACCGCCGCATTCACCGGCGACGGCGGCGGCCTCCACTTACAGCCGACCCCGGGAACGGACCTCGCCCTGCTGTTGGGTATCTCCCACGTGGTGGTCCACGAAGGCCTCGCCGACGCTGGATACCTTCAAAGCCGCACCACCGGCTACCCGGCGATCGTCCGCAGCCTCGCGGCCTTCTGGCCGGAGCGCGTGCAATCGATCACCGGCGTGCCCGCCACGCTCATCCGCGAGACCGCACGCCGCCTCGCCGACGGCGCCCGGCGCGGCGGCAGCTACATCCTGACCGGCCGCGGAGTCGAGCAGCACGTGGACGGAACGGACACCGCCACGGCCGCAATCAACCTCAGCCTCCTCCTGGGCCTGCCTGGATCCTCCCGCAGCGGCTACGGCACGCTGACCGGCCAAGGCAACGGCCAGGGTGGCCGCGAGCATGGCCAGAAAGCCGATCAGCTCCCCGGCTACCGCAAAATCACCGATCCCGCCGCCCGCGCCCACGTCGCCAAAGTATGGGGAGTGGACGAATCCCTCATCCCCGGCCCGGGCCTGCCGGCAGTGGAGCTGTTGAAGTCTTTGGGACAGCCCGACGGCGTCCGTTGCCTTTTCGTGCACGGAGCCAACGTGGCGGTGTCAGCACCGGACGCCAGCGCCGTGATCGAGGGCCTGCGCAGCCTCGACTTCCTGGTGGTTTGCGATTTCTTCATGTCCGAGACTGCGCTTGAGGCCGACCTCGTCCTCCCCGTCACCCAGTGGGCCGAGGAAGAGGGCACCCTGACCAACCTCGAGGGCCGCGTGCTCCGGCGTCGGAAGGCCCTCACCCCTCCCCCGGGCGTCCGCAGCGAATTGTGGCTCATGGCCCGGCTCGCCGAATCCCTCGAGGCGCCGTCCACGTTCAGCGATGATCCCGAGACTGTCTTTGAGGAACTACGGCTCGCCTCGGCTGGCGGCTTGGCCGACTACTCCGGCATCGACTACGCCATGCTGGATCGCGGAGAAGCCGCGTACTGGCCTTATCCCACCGGCAGCTCGGGAACGCCGCGACTCTTCCTCGACAGCTTCGCGCACGCCGATGGGCGCGCGGTGATGGTCCCGGTGGCACCGCAGAAGCGGTCCCAGCGCTCCGCCGTCGTCGGCTCTGATCACGATCCGCTGACGCTCGTCACCGGGCGGCTGCTGGAACACTACCAATCGGGCGCCCAAACCCGCCGGGTCGCCGAGCTCTCGGCCGCGCAGCCAGAGGCCCTCCTGCAGATCCACCCCGCGACGGCGGCCGTCAGGGACATCTCCGCTGGCGACTTTGTCCGGGTCTCCAACGAGCGCGGAGAAGTCCTATGCAGGGTGGAGATCTGCAACTCGATCCGGACGGACACCGTTTTCCTGCCCTTCCATTTCCCCGGTCTGGGCAGCGCCAACCGGCTCACCGAGGCGGTTACGGATCCCATTTCCGGCATGCCGGAGTTCAAGACGAGCAGGGTCTGGGTCCGGAAGGCGGCACTGCCAATAGTCGAACCGGAGTTGGCTGCCCAGTTGGCAGTGCTCTCCACAGCTGCGCCAGTGGCGGCCGGCTTGTCAATGCACGTCAAGGAGGCATCGTGAGCGAGCGAATTGTGGTTGTCGGATTCGGACCGGTCGCGGCCCGGCTGGTGGACGAGTTGCTGCCCGCCGTGCGCAGCGGGCTCGTCCAGCTGCTCGTCGTCGGGCAGGAAAGCGAAGCCGCGTACAACCGCGTCATGGTGGCGGAACTCGGCGTTGGCCGGACCACCGCGGAGGCCCTCGCGATGGCGGACGCCACCGATTTGGCGGCCGACGGCGTCGAGGTCCGCTTGGGTGTCACGGTCAAACGCATCGACCGTGCGCGCCAGCAGGTTGTCCTCTCGGATGGAACCACTCCCGGCTACGACCGCCTGGTGTTCGCCACCGGCTCAAGGCCAGTCATTCCGAACCTTACGGGTATCAACCCTGATCCTTCGCACCCGGTACTGCCTTTGGGCGTGACCGCGCTCCGCGACCTTCGTGACGCCGCACAGCTTCGCGAGGCCGTGGTTGCCGGCAAGCGCGTGATCGTCCTCGGCGGCGGTGTACTGGGCCTCGAAACCGCTTTGGCTGCGGCGGAAGAAGGCGCCGTGACCACGGTGGTGCACAACGGTTCTTTCCCGCTGGGCCGCAATATCGACCGCGGCGGTGGAGCCGTACTCGCGGCGAGTTTGCGCAACAGCGGGATAACCATGGTGGGCAACGCCCGTTCCACGGCCGTTGAACACAATGGCCCGGACGGGATGTTTTCCGCCCTGGTGCTCAACGACGGCTCGAGGATCGAGGGCGATCTTCTGGTCCTCTCCTGCGGCGTGCGTCCGAGGATCGAACTGGCTGAAGGCTGTGGGCTGCCTGCGGCCACCGGCATCCTGGTGGATCACCACCTGCGCACATACCACGAGCCGCACATGTTCGCGATCGGTGATTGCGCCGAAGTCCGCTGCGCCGATGCCGAGTGCGCAGAATGCCGCACCGCACCGGGTCCTTCAGGTCTGGTTGGTCCGGGCTGGCGGCAGGCCGAGTGGCTTGCCGAGTACCTGATCCTCCTTGCCGAGGGGGGCCAGGACGCAGCCGTCACCTTGGCGCCGCTCCCGCAGGAGAAGCCCGGAGTGGTGGTGTTGAAGGCCCGCGGCATCAACCTCGCCGTCGCTGGCGACAACGCTGCCGAACCGTGGGACGACGAGTTGCTGTGCGTCGGCGTTGCCGACGGCAGGCCGCGACGCCAAGTGGCCCAATGGGCCGATCCCGAACACGGCCGCTACGTCAAGATGACGACGCGGGGCGGGGCGCTCGAAGGACTCGTGACCGTCGGCATGCCGCGCACGGCCGCGGAACTCGTGATGCTCTTCGAACGCGGCTCCGAACTGCCCGCCGACCGTTCGCTTTTGCTTCGCCTGGACGGTCCGGACCAGCTGGATTCTTCTGCTTCGATTGATGATCCGCAGCGCACAGTTTGCCGCTGCGCGGGCGTCAGCGGTGCGAGCATCGAGGAAGCCGTGCTGGATGGATGCTCCTCGGTGCCGGAGGTTTCCAAGGCCACCCGCGCGGGGACGGGCTGCGGCGGATGCCATGGGGACATCAAGGGGATTATTGAACGGCATTTCCAGGGGGTTGCGGCGTAAGGGGCGCTGAACTCGGGAAACCCGCACATGGTTGAAACACAGTGCAACCTCTCGGCAGCTGTAACCGCACGTTAGGCAAGTTCGAGTCTCAGTCCCAGTCCGGCCATTGTCAGGCAGATTCGCGCTTGCGACACTGGCAGTAATACTGCCGGTGGAAAGCGGCACGCTTCGTTATCCGGCGCCCCTTGGAGTAAAAGTTCACCGACAGCCCGGTTATGAACGCGGGCCGTCTGATCGATTCGGGTGAACCGGCGATACAGGTAGCGGCGGATCTGGGAAAGTCCAGGGCAGCCCTGTACCGGCACCTGGAATCGCTATCGGGAAAGGCCTAGCGGCGGCACGGTCGAGGACGCCCACACAACCGAAATCAACGGTCTCAATACGGGGCTTTTGTGACTTGGCCTCAGAAGCCCGCAGCGTGTCGTCAGCACTAACCTAATTGCGGATCTTTTCGATGTCTGCGCGGGCATCCGCTAGGTCCTTGGTGGCCTTCGCTTTCAAGTCCTGACCAGGAACTGTGCTGGCACCCCAGAATTCAAGGTCAGTGGACAGGCTGATCACCTTGTTCTGCCAGTCCATCCAAGTGTTGAAGTCGTCCATGCTCTTAGCCGAGATCAACGGGATGATCCTTTCATTGGCGGCGTCGACCTTATCGGTGTTGCTGGCTGCTAGAAGGTCGGTGTAGTTGGAGTCTTTCGACCGCGCCACCATCGAAGGGTACTTTGAGGAAATCTCTGCGAGGTTCCATTCCGTGGTCGCATAGTAGTCCGTCGCCGTTTTCATCGCATCCGCAACGACGCTGCGGTCTTGAGCGTTCGCCCGGGTGACGCCAGGCACTCCCGCTTCCGAAGGAGCCTCAGCCGGGGTCACCTGCGGTCCGGCCTGCGTCTGGCTTGAGCATCCAGCGGCGAAGGCGCCAACGGTCAGCAAGACCCCGAGCGCGGCTGTCCTTCTCGCACGCAAATGAGTGTTCTGTGATCGCGTAAAGAATTCCATCCTCAGAGATTACCGTTCACCGCACACGCACCGGCCTCCGACGCCCCCACTGGACACTTGCTACACCGCATGCCAATCGGCGACGCGACCTGATTCCACTAACGCTCTAGTGAAGCCATAGTGGAATCAGGCCACACCCGATCCGCTAGAGACCTAGAGGTTAAGGGCCCCCGCGTCAAGGACTCCGTGTGATGGTCGCGCCGCGCCAAGTGAAAAGGGCCTTCCGGTCCTCGTCGGTGAAGTCTGCGGCGTCGAGGAAGGCTTGGAGATCGAATTTTTCCAGGGCATTCCGGAACGCGCCTTCGGTTGTTGTGCCATGTTGCCGGCACAATTCCTCGAGCATAGGTTCAGCGTTGTTTCGCTCGCTGTTGGCCGCCCGGACATCACCCAACCTGACTGTTTCCAGATAGTCATCGATGATGCATTCGGGGTCGGTGCCGATTGCATGAAGCAGAGCCATGGCAAGCAGGCCCGTCCTGTCCCTGCCTCCCATGCAATGGAAGAGGACTCCTCCCGCCGGTGCGTTGAGTACGTCCGTTATGGCTGCACCGGCCCGTTCGGGCATGGCTGCAAGGTGCGGGAGGAAGTAAATCGCTGTGCCCACTAGGCCGTTGTCCCAGTAGTCTGCCCAGAACTCCTTGTTTTCCAAACCGTCAAGATCAACGTGGATCGTGGTAAGCCAGCTTGGCCGTTCCCGGGTATCTTTGTTGCGTTCCCCTTGCTGACGGAGGTCGACCACTGTACGGATCCCGGCATCATGGATCTGTTGCCATCCGTTCCCGGTGATCCAATCGACGTTCTCGCTCCGGAAGAACACACCCCTTGGAGTAACGGTCCCATCTGCGCGCCGAAGACCACCGAGGTCGCGTCCGTTGACCAAGCCGTCAACCTTGAGTGTGCGATCTTGATTGTCTTCAAAGTCCCCCATGGCCCCTAGTAAACCAGAGCGTAGTAAACCTGAGCATGCAAGTCGCCGGCGGCGAGGAACTGCGGTTCACGCGCTGAACGCTTTGGCTGCGTGGGATCTGCCTACCGCGTTTCACCAGTCTTCCTAAGAGCCACGACGGTGTCTATTTGCACCTTCGCGCCAAGGGGCAGAGCTGCCGCTTGGATCGTGGTTCGGACTGGAAATGGTTCGGTCATGTGACTGGCGTAAACGGCGTTGATGACTTCAAAATCCTTGTAATCCGTCAAATAGATCGTGGTTCGCACAAGATCCGAAAATCCCAGTCCCAGCTCTTCAAGGAGCGTTTTCAGGTTGTCCATCATCGCCTCGCATTGCTCTGCGACGTCATTGGAAACTAGCAAGCCATCGTCCCTGCGTTGGCCGATGATGCCCGCCGTGAAGCCGCTACCCGCGTGCTCGACAAAGTGCGAAAAGGGCGCCAAGGACTGATAAAGACGGGTACTGAAGTAATGGTTTGGCATCAGCGCCTCGCTTCTCCTTTGAATAGATGATCAGGCAACGAGGCCCTCCCGATTGCGAATCTCCATCCCCATACTCTTGCACAGCCGATGAGAACGGCTACCGAACGTGTTCACACGTGGAAGTAGTGGTTCTTGCGTGGTTGTTGGCGCGGGTCGATGTGGGGTGGCGGGATGAACCAAGGCACGCCAGCTTGGACTTGGATGTGCCACTCTTCCTTGTGAATCAGATGGTGGTGGTGACTGCAGAGCAAGACACCATTGCCGACACTGGTAGGCCCGCCCCGGGACCAATACTCGATGTGGTGGGCTTCGCACCACGGGGCCGGCATCGTGCACGAAGGAAATGCGCAGCCTTTGTCCCTGGCAGTGATGGCCTTCCGGATGTGGGCGGGGAAGATCCTGGAGGCCCGGCCTATGTCCAGCACTTGGCCTTCCCCGCCGAGGACAACGGGGATGATATCGGCGTCGCAGGCGATCTTCCGCAGCGTGGCCGTGGGGACCGGACCAGTGAAAGTAAAGGTCCCCGTGCCCGTTTGCGGCTGTGATTGCCCGAACAGCGCCGGTTGCCGGTGCGGCAGCGACCCGCCGGCGTGCGCCGGTTGTTCAGATTGCTCGGGGAAGGTGAGTTGCCCAGCGTATTTGAGCGGTGTCAGGAGGTCCCGGTGGTCGATGGTGGCCATGATCTGGGGGCGCTGGCCTCCGGACGCGGGCAATGCCCCCGTGGCGAGGGCGATCTTGCAGGCGCCCAACAACCCGTCCAGGAGTTTCTGCGCCCTCGTGCGGCGGTCCAGGGGCGCGGCATCATCGCGTGAAACACCTGGCCGATCGCTCACCGAAGCGTTTGGCGGGTCATTCCCGCAGCCCGCGTCCACCTGGCTGTCCCTCGGTCCAGGCTCCTCAGATGTGCGAGTCCGGGGATTGGTGGCGGTGTTCATGACAGTGAGCAAGTGTTCGTATTGGTCCTGGGTGGCGAAGATTTCCAGATGCTGCAGCCCGTGTTTGGGTCGACGGAGGAAGGCGCCCTGAAGGTGGCGCAAGGCTTCTTCGCTGGGCTCGGTACCGTCCTGGTCGATGGCCTCGGTCCAGCGGCGGGCGATCCTGGCCAGGAAATCGGCGTCGTTCTCGCCCGCCGTCATGGTCAGCGCGTGTTCCATGTCCGCGGCTGCTTCGGGGCTGCACAGGGGCCGGACGCGTTCAAGAGCCGTGGTAATGGTGCTGGCCGACCGGGAAGCGATGCTCCCGCAGGCCAAGGCCGCGGCCGCTTCCGCATATCGTGGCTGTATCGTTTGCCCCGTCAGTGAGCGGGCGGGAAGCAGATTCTCCGCGAGGGCAAGGCGGCGGCGGGCCTCGGCCGCGCTGATCCTCAAGAGCGAGCGCAAGTGCTCGCCCGTGTTCCTGAACTCCTGGACCCCGGCTCGGTCCGTTTCCGCCACAACACCCGCGACACATGCGCTGAGCGCATCGGCACTGGATTCGGACGTACTGGTGCGGGCGGTTCCGTCACCGAACCCCTCACCGAGCCCGCCGTCGTCGACGTCGGCACGGGTACCGGCTGCCTCAGCCTCCGCTCCTGCGTTGCCAGCTCCAGCTCTGGAACGGCCTGCCCCGACGCCAGCTCCCCAGCCTGTGATCCAGCCAGTTTTGCTGGCCGGCTCGTGTTGTCGCACACGGTGCAACTGTCCCGCGGCGACGACCTGCAAATAATCGAGGGTGCGGGACAGCTCCTCCACGCGGAAGGCAAACGCAGCGGAGTCCTGCAACCCCAGCGACCCGACGTCGTCGACCGCCGTCCGCGCCAGCGACCGCAACGCCGCAAGAGTACTCTCCAGAACCCGCTGCGGACCACCGTGACCGCCGCTGTGATCCTCGCTCGGATCCAGCAGAGCGAGTCGGCGCAGCTCCGGCGCTTGACGAGCCGCAGCCACTCTACGCGGCTCCCGCCCCCTATGGGACACCAGGAACCGGTCGCCGAGCACAGCGCCCTGGCGGGTGCTGAGGTGTCCGGTCGCTTCCATGGAACTACTCTGCCAGCAGGCCCCGACAAAATAACCCGCCCACCCCTTTCAGTGGCGCGTGATCCTCAAAGCGCAGGATTCACCGACCGCAAGTTCGGCTTCGCCACCTACCGGGAAAGTCAGCATAGGCGAAGTGTGGCCAAAATCAGCGTTGGCGAGCACCGGCAAGCCTGCAAGGACGGATTGCTTGGCCACAATCGAGGCAAGCAGTGCCCGGGTCATTTGGCTTGCCTGCTGAAAGCGACCGACCACCAACCCCCTGACACCGCGAGCTTCCGGCGTCTGGAGGAGAAAAGCCAGATCCCGAGCGAAAGTGGCCGGATGGCTTTCGAAGTCATCCTCCAAGAAGAGGAGTGCCCCTTCCAAGGACGGCATGTTCGCCGTTCCTTGCAGAAGATTCAGGGTGCAGAGGTTTCCGCCCACAATCCTTCCGCTAGCAGTGCCGCCTTGCAGCGGCCACCAGCCATCGCTCGGAATCAGCGTTCGCCCATCTTGGTCGCGGAACCATGTGTCGTCTGTCCATGCCTCGGCCGGACGTATGTCCATGGTCGCCTGGCCAAACAACGCGTCCACAAACCAAGTGTGGCTCTCCTCGAAGTGGTCCCTCATGCCAAACGTGGACCAGTGGGGCCCCGAATAGGTCACCAGTCCGGTTCGCGCGTGAATAGCGTTTTGAAGGGCCGTGATGTCCGAATAGCCGCACAGGATCTTCGGGTTCGCCGCGATGAGATCCCAGTCCAGGTACGGGAGCAATTCATTGCTGCTGAATCCACCGATCACGGTCAGGATTCCGGCCACATCCGGATCCGAGAAAGCCGCATGAAGATCATCAACGCGCGACTGCACTGACGACGAAAGAAGTCCGTCCATCTCGTCCACGTGCTCCCCGAAGGAAAGCCGCAGTCCCATCTCCGCGAAGCGCCTCTCGATGTGGCTCGTATTGTCGTGCTCCATGACCACGGCACGGCTCAGGGCAGGTGCAACGACGCGTACCAAGTCACCGCGACGAAATTTGGGCGGGTAGATAGATGGCATGTCCTCGACGCTAGCAAACCAAAGCCGGCTGAGAACGAGGCTAACTACATATGCACGTGCAGCCGTCGCGCGGCTTCCGAGATGGACCCGGTCAGCGAGGGGTACACGGTAAAGGTGCTCGCGAGGTCGTCGACGTGCAGTTTTTGCTTCACGGCAACAGCGATCGGGAAGATCAGCTCGGAAGCGTTCGGTCCCACGACGACGCCGCCGATCACGGTGCCGGAACCCTTGCGCGCGATGATCTTGACGAAGCCGTCCTTGGTGTTGCGCATCTTGGCGCGGGCGTTGCTCAGCAGGGACAGTGTGATCACGTCGCCCTGGTACTTGCCGGATTCGAGGTCGGCCTCGGAGACGCCCACGGAAGCGATTTCCGGTGACGTGAAAATGTTGGCCGCCACCTGGTGGAGCTTGATGGGCATGACGGCGTCGCCCAGGAAGTGCGCAACCGCAATGCGGCCCTGCATGGCAGCGACGGAGGCGAGTGCCAAGATCCCCGTGCAGTCGCCTGCGGCGTAAATGTTCGGCGCCGTGGTGCGAGAAACGCCGTCCACTTTGATGTGGCCGGACTCCGTGACAGCCACGCCCGCCTCTTCCAACCCGATTCCGGCGGTGTTGGGGATAGAACCCACGCAGACGAGGCAATGGCTGCCCGTCACGACGGAACCGTCACCCAAGGTGACCTGCACGCCGGCGTCTGTCCTTTCCACGGCTTCGGCGCGAGAGCGGGACAGGACGCGCACGCCGCGGCGCTTGAAGACACCTTCAAGGACCTGGGCCGCGTCCGTGTCCGATCCCGGCAGCACCTGGTCGCGGCTCGAAATGAGGGTGACGTTGGAGCCAAGGCCGTTGTAGGCCGAAGCGAACTCGGCGCCAGTGACGCCGGAACCAACGACGATCAGGTCTTCCGGAAGTTCCTCAAGGTTGTAAATCTGTGCCCAGTTGAGGATGCGCTCGCCGTCGGGCTTCGCCGTGGGCAGTTCGCGGGGGTGTGCGCCGACGGCCAGGAGGATGGCGTCGGCGGTGATCGTCTTGGTGCCGTCGGAAGTGATGACCTCGATGGTGTGGTTGTCCACGAGCCTTCCCGAACCCATGAGGATTTCCACGTCAAGGTGTTCGAGGCCCACCCGGATGTCGTCGGACTGCTCCCGGGCAAGGTGCAGGACGCGGTCATTGATGTGGCCCAGGTCCGCGCGCATGCCCGGCGCTACATCGCCGCCGTCGACCGCGAACTTGACACCCAGCTCCCCCGCCTCACCGACGCGGGTCATGAGATCCGCCGTCGCGATCAGGGTTTTGGAAGGCACGACGTCGGTGAGGACGGCTGAGCCGCCGAGCCCGGCGCGCTCGATGAGGGTGACCCGCGCTCCCAGGTGCGCTGCGACCATAGCCGCTTCATATCCGCCTGGACCTCCGCCCAGGATCGCGATTCGTGGTGAGCTGAAGTCAGGATGCATGGTCACAATGATCAATTCTTACTTATTGACGGCGCCACTGCCACTAAGCCCCACCTGAGAACGCTCGGAGAGGCCCGTTGTCACTGTTCAAGAGTGCCCTGTTCAACAGCGCGGACGGCACTGTAGCTTGTACCAGTGAGTAACACAGAGCTGATCAACACAGACCCATTCGAGGCCGCCAAAGCTGCGGCCGACTACATCGCGGCGGAGACCGGCGTCGAATCCCATGACGTCGCCCTCGTGCTCGGCTCAGGCTGGGGCGCAGCCGCCGATCTCATAGGGGAAACGACGGCGACCCTCACGGCATCGGAAGTTCCCGGCTTCTCGGCCCCTGCGGTTGAGGGGCATGTGGGCACCATCCGCTCGGTCCTGACGAAGGAGGGCAAGCGTGCCCTCGTGCTGGGCGCGCGCACCCACTACTACGAAGGCAAAGGCGTTCGATCGGTGGTCCACGGCGTGCGCACGGCCGCGGCTGCAGGATGCAAGACCCTGGTGGTAACCAACGGCTGCGGCGGCCTGAACCAGGCGTGGACCCCTGGCACTCCGGTGCTGATCAGTGACCACATCAACCTGACGGCGGCTTCTCCCTTGGAAGGCGCCACGTTCGTTGACCTCACGGACTTGTACTCCTCGCGCATCCGCGGCCTGGCGCGCGAGGTGGATCCCACGCTCGACGAAGGCGTCTACGCGCAGTTCACCGGCCCGCATTACGAGACGCCGGCCGAAGTCCAGTACGCCAAGCGAATCGGCGCGGACCTGGTGGGCATGTCCACCGCCTTGGAAGCCATCGCCGGCCGACACGCGGGGATGGAGGTCTTCGGCATCTCCTTGGTCACCAATCTGGCCGCCGGGATCAGCCCGGTACCTCTGAGCCACCAGGAAGTCATAGAAGCAGGCCAGACGGCGGGCGCACGTATTTCGCGACTCCTGGCGGACATCATCGCCAAGCTCTGATTTACCAACCGCGGTTAGGGCCAGGATAGCGGGACTAACGCCGAACGCCGTCGAGCAGAAACTCTGCTCGACGGCGTTCGCAAATGAACTGAATATTCGATGACACATCGGGCAATATTCCCGACATGGCCTCTCGAAATTGAAAGGAATATTGCACCCGATCCCCGTGAAAGGCGCAAACCTTAAGGCGCGGTCAATTCCCTGAGCGCGGTGACGAACTGAACCGGGTCCTCGTGAGTGGTGTCCGACACGACGAGGTGCCGACGAGTGATGCGCTGGGCGTAGTGTCCGTCATACGGCATGGAAATTACGGTGTCGAGCCCGGTTTTCCACGCCTCGATGAGGGCAGAAAGGCTGGTTCGTTCCGGGCTGGGCTCGATTGGCTGGAGGTGACGTTGCCGCACAGAATCGAACCAGCGCATGAAGGCTTGCTTGTCCAGTCCTTCAAATCCGTATTCATCGGACCAGGATGGTGCGACCGCCGGGTGCAGTTCCTGGCCGGGTTGCGATTGGACTCTCAGAACCTCCGAGGTGGGGTGCCGGCGTTTTCGGTCCTCCACCGTGTACCAGGCAATGGCACGGTCCCACGCTCGTCTCCAGCGATCTTCCCATTCGTCGCGGCCGGGGGTGTCGGGCAGCTTGGACCCTCCGGCGTCGGGCGCGGACGCCATCGGCGGAATTTCCCGGTAACCAGCGAGCCCCCAAGCGTTACGGACAAACAGAAGGAGCGCGAGGGAGGGCGGAAAGTAATCCACGGTGATGGCCATGTCACTGGGCCACCGGTTGTTCGGCAACGGTAGCTGGCGGCGCATAATTTCCCCCTTTTGGTTGACACCTTACCCGTGTCATCGGGGTCAAGGAACCCCATTTGAATTTGGCGAATGGATTCCATTGACGAGGCGATCGGAATGCCCATAAACTCGGCGTCACTCAGGGGGATGAGTGTCTAGGAGAATTAAATGAAATTGAATAGTTTGCGCGTATCCGTGCTTTCCGTCGTGCTTGCGGCGTTGATCGGAGCAGGGTTGACTGCAGTTCCAGCGAACGCCGAAGCGAAACAGCCAGCACCTTCACCTAGTGCGGTTCAGGGCACAGTGCGGTTGGAGTATCTCGGGTTTAATGAGAAAACCGCCAAGGCCAATGGCTATGAAATCCGCACTGACAAGGATGGAGTCAAGTACTCCATACCTGTCAACACACCAAAGGGGGTGTTCTGAGGGAGCCATCTACATTCCAGGCACAAAACGCCCGGAGCCTGGCGAAATCGTGACGATGGGCACGGTCTACGGCAACTGCGGCACAGCCACTCTCACAGGAACAGGTCAAGGCTTCTTCACCGCCTACAACATCTCAGACCCGTGGATGGGCGGACCGGCGTCGCATATCTGGCGGGTTGTCGTCGCTTCGGCAAACTCCTATGACATCTACAACCTTGACGGCCGCGCTCCTTGGTTCAGCAGCTCATGGTCGGCAACCAGATCATGGTCATGGAAGGCTGATTTCTTCAATGGTTGGGTGTCTCAGGGAATTGTCTTCGGGCGGACCGGAATGGTGTGCGGTGCCCTGACTCCTGGCGATTCATGGTGGGGTTGATTCGGGTACGGTATGTCCTCCTGGCGGACATCATCGCAAAGCTCTGATTTACCAACCGCGGTTAGGGCCAGGATAGCGGGACTAACGCCGAACGCCGTCGAGCAGAAACTCTGTTCGACGGCGTTCGTTGGTTGATTGCCTCATTCGAAGCGCGTTGCGGTTATTGCGGTATGTGCCCGGATGACCCTGAACGTTGCTGTCACTGCGGCGAGGGCCAGCAGCAGGCTCAGGCCCAGGGCGGCGAAGTAGTCGGGCGCTGGCCAGGTCACCCGGTACGTATCGTTGATGCCGGTCACCATCAACCAGGCGACGAAAAATCCGAGCCCAATTGAGAGGAACAGCACGGTCACCAGCGGCACCGCGGCCTCACGGACGATGATCCGGCGCAGGACGGACATTGGCATCCCCATCAATCGCATCAGGCCGAGGACCCTTTTCCTGTCCAAGACTGCTGATGCGGTGGCGACGGCCAAGGACATCCCAGCAATCGCGATTGCCACAAACATGCCGAGGTAAGCGAGTACCGCGAGGCCCTGGATCAGACGCGTGCGACTCTGCAGTTGGGTGTCCATGACGGAGGAAGCGGGCTGCGCCGTGATGCCCGAACCGTTCAGAAGAGTCCTGGCTCGGTCCATGGCCTCAGGCGTCCCGTCGGTCCCGACCACCATCACCGCCGGCACGAGTGCGGCAAGGCCGTCGACCGGCGCAGGAGTCAGTGTCAGCGGTTGCGTTGTCCATGGGTAAAGGAATGACAGGTCCAGGGACAGGACGTCGGCCTGAGGAATGTTTTCGAATCCCAGGGCGGGTGCGTCAGCGGCTTGAATGTACAAGTCGGGGCCGCCTCCCTTGGCGATGGCAGAGTGGGCGTAGGCGATGGTGGCGCTGTGGATCCCGGGGAGCTCCTTGGCTCGGTCGGCGACTTGTGCCACCTCCGCACGGGCCTGTCCAGCGCCAATGGTCGCATGAAGGCTTGTGGGCTGGATGAGGCCTGGACGGGCGGCGGGCGCGGCTTCTGTCTGGATGATGCTGGATGCACCGGCGAAGACTGAGACCACGAACACGGCAACGACCAACCCGGAGACGGACCGGAAGGTCGCCACGGGAGTCCTGCCGATCCGGCTGGCGGCAATGACCGCGGACGCGCTGCGCGCGTAGTGAAGTCCTATCCGACTCGCACGCAGGGTCAGCCACGGTCCGACGATCACAATGCCAACCAGGATGAGCGCGAAGCCTCCAACGAGCAGCGGCATTTCAAGCCATGGAGTGCGAAATTTCCCGGTTCGGGTGATGACAACTTCCATGATCATGGCAAGCAGTCCGGCCAGCAGTGGCACAAGCCGTCGTTTGCCTGGCGCCTTTTCATGCACCATCCGGGCCGCTCCCAAGGGGCCAATTCCTGCCCGGGCGGTGCTGTATCCCGCCACCAGGGTCGCGGCCACAACCACCAGGATGACGACGACGGCGGCCATGGCCCCCTTGATGGCAAGGTCACCTTCGAACATCCTGGTCCCGTTGACCGAGACCTGGGCGGCGGCCGGCGTGAGGAAGACAGCGAGCACGATGCCTAGCATTGCCCCTGCCAGGCTTGGGATAGCGGTTTCGATGGCGGCGATCCAGGAAACCACCTGAGGGGAGGCTCCGATCAGTCGCAGGGTGGCGAAGCGTTCCCGGCGCTCAGCCGCGCCCAAAGCGGTAGCGATGCGGATCAACAACAGCACGGGAAAGAACACCGCAATTGCCCCGATGAGCAGCACGGTCATATATGCGCTGGCGTTCTCGCCATACGGGTTGGACGTGAACCCGGACACCAGAGTCGCTGCTCCGCTCCGTCGAAGCTCGGTTTCCGTGGCGCCCGTGATGACAATCAAGGAATCGGGCCCCGGTAGCGCAGAATCGTCGATGATGCCGGCAAACTGCCCGAACCTATCCCCCAACTGATCCCGGGGTGTGGCCTCGATCAAGCGCTGGAGTGCAGGCGATGCATAGTACTCACCTGGACCCGGAGCGTGTTCAACGCCGGGAATCTTCAGGGTTGTCGTTGGCGAGACAGCGAAATCGCGGCGGTTGATCAGTTGGTCACGGAAAACTTCCACCGAATTTGCCCTCATGAGCGCCGTATCCGACGTCAACGGTGGCGGCGTTACCGGTTCCGTAGTGCCGCGCCCTTCCGCCGCCACGGGAGTGGCCATGGAGGAGCCGCCCGTTTCACGCAGCCAGGCGCCACGCTCGTCACGGTGGTTCAGTCCGTTGGCGCCACCCCAGAGCAACAGCAGCAGACACACTCCGACGGCCACCCCACCCAAGACTCCCATGAGCCGGCCGTAGGAGGACCTACTGCCAACAACTGCCAGTTTCAGCAAACCCGGATTCACGAAGACACCCGGTACCCTGCGCCGATCATGCCGTCGCGCACAACGACCTCCCGGTCTGCATATGCAGCCGTGCGCGCATCGTGGGTGATCATGACCACCGTGGTGCCGATCTCCCTGACAAGTTCAAGCATGAGCGTCAACACGTTCTCAGACGCCAGCGAGTCGAGGGACCCGGTAGGTTCGTCGGCGAATAACACGGCAGGGGAAGTGACCATGGCGCGTGCAACAGCAACGCGTTGGGCTTGGCCTCCTGAGAGTTCACCGGGCAGTTTCTCCCCCATCCCGTCCAGTCCCAAGCGGTCCAGCCATTCTGCCGAACGGCGCATGGCCTCCGCGCGTTTGGTCCCGCCGAGAAGCAGCGGAATGCTGACGTTGTCCACCGCTGTGAGCTCCGGCAGCAATTGGCCGAATTGGAAGACGAAGCCGAAGTCGGTCAGCCGCAGTCTCGACCGCATCGGTTCATTCAGGGCACTAATCTCCAAGGGCAATTGAGCACCGGGTGAACTGTAAGCCACTGATCCGGAATCCGGGACCATGACCCCCGCGAGGCAGTGCAGCAGCGTGGACTTGCCAGAACCGGATGGACCCATGACTGCCAATACCTCACCCGAGCGGACCTCGAGGTCGATTCCGCGAAGGGCTTGGGTCTGGCCGAAGGACTGATGAAGCGAGCGTGCGCTCAGGACTGCTGGGAAGCTGGACAAAGCATTCATGCGTTCTGCAGCTCCTTTTTCAGGCGGGCTAGGCGTGCGCTGGTGAGTTCGATCCATCGCAAATCGGCTTCAATGTGGAACAGCCCGTGGTCGCACATCAACACTTGCAGCAGCTCGGCATCCTGCTTCAGCTTGGTGAGCTCACGCATACGTGCCATGTGCTCACTGCGCTGGACGTCGAGCAGCCGGTCGGCATCGTCGTCGATCAGCAAGGCAATCACGGTCTTGGCGAAGAGGTTGCTTTGCAGGGACTCTGATGGCACGTCGGGAGTGAACAGCCACTCGCGCACCTTGTCTTGACCGGCAACCGTGATCTCGTATTTTTTACGGTCCGGACCGCCGCCGGTCTCTTCGCCCAAGGCGCGGATCAGCTCGTCACGGATCATCCGGGCCAAAGTTGAATACACCTGCCCAAAAGCCAAGGGCTTCCCGGCCCCGAAGTAGCGGTCATAGGAATGCTTGAGGTCGTAGCCATAGCTCGGCTGACGGCTGAGCAGACCCAACAGGGTGAGGGAGTTG
Organism: Arthrobacter sp. AZCC_0090; assembly: GCF_014207375.1. GTDB lineage: Bacteria > Actinomycetota > Actinomycetes > Actinomycetales > Micrococcaceae > Arthrobacter. The sequence goes on from NZ_JACHEE010000002.1 coordinate 310,812, forward strand.
TTCACCACTCCATCTATACACTGAGTTTATAGTCTGGTCCAGATCGACGCCGGCGAGTCCCCCTTCGAGCCGTAGGGGTAGCCGGCATCGCTACCTGGGCGCTTGGGAAATCCGGCGTCGCGGGCCAGTAGAATTTGAGTGATTCTCCACGATGGCGCTTCGACCGGAAAGGACCGCCGATGATGACATCTGCGCCTTTCCGGCTGCTCCGCACGGCCCTCGTCGGTTCCATCATTCTGGGCTTGGCCGTGGGCGCGCACCTGGCCGGTGGCGGCAAACTACCCGAGCCCGCCATTCTGGCGGCTCTGTGCGCGCTGACGATACTCCCGGTAGCCGTATTGACACACTCCCGGCTTTCGCTGCCCGTCTTCGCAGGGCTACTGGGGGCCGGGCAACTCTGCCTTCACTGGGCGTTCTGCGCACTGTCCGGGGCTTCCTCCGTGGCGCCGCTTCAGTCCGGGCATGCCGGACATGTTTCCGTGGCGCCAGCCCCCGACACCATGAGCGCCGTCTCCTCAACCCACGCCGCGACAAGCGACTGGCAGCGGCACCCACTTCCTCGCCGTCCGTGACCGCGGCACCGGCGGCTGCGAAAGCGTCCGACGACGGCGGATCCACCGCCGGCTGGTTCGGTCTGGCAGCAGGACTGATCGGCCTCGCCGCCGGCGTCACGGCCCTGGCGCGAACGCGCGCCACGAAGAGCAAGTAGCCCGTCCGCAACGATCAGACGAACAGCCCGCGCCGAGCCCGGCGCGGGCTGTTCGCGCTCCCACTCACCACCAGTTCACTCAGCCCTCATCGAACCGAGCCGCACCAAGCCACATGGACCATGCGACAAGTCTCGTCACACCAATATTCCAGTGCACGTCAAGTCAATTCGCCCCTTCGTTAATGGCATGTGAACTTTTCGAATAAATCAGATTTATTCAGAAATATTTGACCCCACTACCCTTTCTATGGCACGCGCGCGGTGTAAAAATGTAAGCGCTTGCGCATAGATGTCTTACACGTGGCAGATAGGCTCCCAGCCCGCTCGAAACACGGGTTGCGGCAGCATTCCACGCCTGACTAGCTTTGAACGGTCCCGGCAAGTCGACGTGCCAGGACTACAAGGATGGGGGCCTCCAAAAAGCCCTCATCCACCCCGACACGATGGCGTTCCGGATGGCGCCAGCGGTGTTATCGGGGACGCCGGAGTTCGGACAGGGCTTGCGCCCATTCCACGTAGTCCAACCTCCGCGAGAAGAGCAGCATGAAATCTCACTCAAACCCCAACAGGCGGCGCCGCCGTATGCGGTCGGTAGCCGCATTTGCGGCCGCTGCCAGCGTGGCCGCCACGGTGCTCATGGCATCCCCGGCGGCACAGGCGAACTTGCCTGCCGACAAGCCGGCCACCACGATGCCGGCTCCCACGCCCGGCTTCCCACTGCCGAGCGTCCACACGCAGGAAGCATTTGATCCTGCGGCAAACTTCACGTCTAAGTGGACGCGAGCGGATGCCAAGCAGATCATGGCCCAGAGCAACCCGAACGTGACCCCGGGCCAGAACTCCATGAGCCCAAACGTCACCATGCCGGAAATCCCCAAGGACTTCCCGGCGATGAACGACGACGTCTGGGTCTGGGACACATGGTCCCTGACCGACGAAAACGCCAACCAGATCAGCTACAAGGGCTGGGACGTCATTTTCTCCCTCGTCGCTGACCGACACGCAGGTTACGGCTTCGACCAGCGCCACTGGAACGCGCGCATCGGCTACTTCTTCCGCAAGACCAACGCCGATCCGGCCAAGGACAAGTGGAACTACGGCGGACACCTGTTCCTGGACAACACCTCAATCGGCAACACCGAGTGGTCGGGCTCCACCCGCCTCATGCAGGGCGACCATGTCAACGTGTTTTACACGGCCACCACGTTCTACGACCGCGCAGAGCGCAACGCCGGTGGCGGAGGAATCGCCCCTGACGCAGTGATCGCCAAGGCCCTCGGCAACATCCACGCCGACAAGAACGGCGTGACCTTCGACGGCTTCCAGCACGCCAAGCTCCTTGAGCCCGATGGAAAGCTGTACCAAACGAAGGCTCAGAATGCGGGCTTCGCTTTCCGCGACCCGTACACCTTCCAGGACCCGGCCCAGCCGGGCAAGACCTTCATGGTCTTCGAGGGCAACACTGCGGGCAACCGTGGCGACTACAAGTGCACGGATGCTGACCTTGGCTACCGCCCGGGCGATCCCTATGCAGAAAACACCAACACGGTGAACACCACCACCGGTTCCTGGTTCCAGACCGCGAGCGTCGGCCTGGCCGTCGCAGACAACAAGGACCTGACTCAGTGGCACTTCCTGCCGCCCATCCTGTCCGCCAACTGCGTCAACGACCAGACTGAGCGCCCGCAGATCTTCATCCAGAATGAAAACGGCAAGAACAAGTACTACCTGTTCACCATCAGCCACCAGTTCACCTATGCCGATGGCATGCGCGGTCCCGACGGCGTCTACGGTTTCGTCGGCAACGGTGTGCGTTCGGACTTCCAGCCTGTCAACAACTCAGGCCTCGCGCTCGGTTCGCCGACCGACCTGAACCTGCCGGCGAACAACCCGAGCGGCAACTTGTCGGCCCAGCAGAACGGCCGCCAGTTCCAGGCCTACTCGCACTACGTGCAGCCGGGCGGCCTGGTCCAGTCGTTCATCGACAACGTCGACGGCGTCCGCGGCGGCTCCCTGTCCCCCACCGTGAAGATCAACTTCGCCGGTGGAGTCACCCAGGTTGACCACAGCTTCGGCCAGAACGGCCTTGGCCCGTTCGGCTACCTCCCTACCAACGTCCGCGTCGGCGGGGAAGGCCTCTACAAGTAGGCCACGGCTAGAACCGCCGGGCCGGCAGAATACGTCGCCTGCCCGGCAAAACGCGGGGCGTTCGGTTCCACCCGGGCGCCCCGCTCCCCAACCCCAGGAAGTCCCATGCTCTACTCCCCCCACCACCCGTTTTGGCCCGTCCGCAAGGCGCTACTCGCCGTCGTCGCCGTCGTCCTGACGCTGTTCGCGAGCTCCTGCACCACGACGCCGGACGCCCCACCCTCCGCCGGGAACTCGCCATCCGCCGTCGTGCCGTCTGCGCCGGCACCGTCCGAATCGGATCCGTGGCGGCCTGCTGCGCACCTGACGGCGTCGCAAAACTGGATCAATGATCCCAACGGGCTTGTCTACGAAAACGGGACTTATCACGCGTTCTACCAGCACAACCCACACGGCAACTTCTGGGGCGACATGTCCTGGGGCCATTCCACCAGCACCGACCTCGTGCATTGGACGCAGCAGCCAGTGGCCATGGAGGGCTCCGCGAGCGAGGAAATCTTTTCCGGCGCCATCGTACCTGACACGAGGAACGCTTCCGGATTGGGGACTGCCGATAACCCGCCACTGGTAGCCCTCTACACCAGTTCGTACGGCGACGGCGGGGCGTTGCCGAAGGGCAGCCAGGCCCAGTCGGTGGCCTACAGCCTGGACCACGGGACGTCCTGGACCAAGTACAAAGGCAACCCTGTGCTGAGCCTGCAGCCGGCGTCGAACAACTTCCGCGACCCCAAGATCACCTGGTACGAGCCAGGTAAATACTGGGTCATGACCACAGTGGTAGCTGACGCGCAGGTGGTGAAACTCTTCAAATCCACGGACCTGCTGCACTGGAACTTCCTCAGCGACTTCTCCGGAGTGGGCGCCCAGGGCGGACTCTGGGAAGTTCCGGAGCTGCTCCATATGGACGTCGACGGCGGCAACGGACTGAAGAAGTGGGTCATGATCCTGAGCATCAACCCCGGAGGCATCGCGGGAGGCTCCGGCATGCAGTACTTCGTGGGCGACTTCGACGGCACGCGATTCACGGCAGAGCGCGCGGCAAAGCCTGGTGACCCACTGACCGCTTCGCAATGGCTGGACCACGGAGCGGACTTCTACGCTGCGAACTCCATCTCCGACGCCCCCGGCGGCAAACCCGTGCTGCTCGGCTGGATGGGCAACTGGGACTACGCGCAGTCCGTACCGAGCACCCCGTGGCGCGGATCCATGGCCATCCCGCGCCAACTATCCCTTGTAGTTGTAGGGAACCGCTTCGAGCTGCATTCAGCTATCGCCGCCGCTGCAGCAGATGCCCTCACGGACGCCAAGACCAGTGAAGTACATGGCAAAAACCTCACCGTCACCGACTCCACAGAACCCCTCGGAAGCGACTTTGGTTCGCGAACCCAGCTGATCGACGCCGAGATCGATGTTGCGGGCTGCGCTGAGGCCGGCTTGGTGCTGCGAGCTTCGACGGACGGCAAGGCAGGCCTCCGGATCTCGTACAACCGCGCAAGCCAGACCCTCAAGGTGGACCGCTCGGCGGCGGGCACCTCCAACTTCTCGCCAAAATTCAGCCCCTACCACCAAGCCTCCGTGCCCCTGAAGGACGGCAAAGTCCGCCTGCGCGTCCTCCTGGATTCCTCGTCAGTAGAGGTCTTCACCCAAGATGGATCGGCGGTGATCTCGGACATCTTCTTCCCGCGATGGGGCAGCACAGGCGCCACCGCCTTCAGCACCGGAGGTACCGCGAGCTTCAACCTCACCAGCACACGGAAGCAACCCTGACGCACGGCAGCCCAACTAGCTCGCATTAGTTGTCGTTAAAACGCCTCATAACGACAACAACTGCGAGCCAGTTGGGTGGGGTGGCCGGACTGTGACAGCTGACACGACCCTGTGCCTCGGCATCCATGCTCTTTGACGATAGCTTTATCCCTATGACATCGAGCGATGCCGAATTTGAAAAGCTGATATCCGACGCCGGCGAGTGGGCAGCCCAGGACCCGGACCCAATCACCGCAGCAGCACTTTCCGAATTGACCGGACTCGCCTCCAGCGGCGTTGCCGCGGCCCGCCAACAGCTTGAAGACAGCTTCAGTGGAACGCTGCAGTTCGGTACCGCGGGACTCCGTGCCGCCCTCGGTCCGGGCCCCAACAGGATGAACCGCGTAGTAGTGCGGCGGGCAGCAGCAGGTTTGGCGGCCTTCCTCAAGGACGCCGTTGCGACGGCCTCCCCCGGAACGCGGCCGCGCGCCGTCGTCGGCTATGACGCCAGGCACAACTCCGATGTCTTTGCGCGGGAAACGACGGCGATCTTCACGGCCGCGGGAATCGACACGTTCCTGATGCCTTCGGCACTTCCTACCCCGCTGCTGGCGTATGCGGTCCGGTCCCTTGATTGCGACGGCGGTGTCATGGTCACTGCGAGCCACAACCCGCCGCAGGACAACGGTTACAAGGTGTACTTGGGCGGCCGGGCCGTGGAGGAAAGCGGCCGCGGATCCCAGATCGTGACGCCCTACGATTCGCAGATCGCCGCAAGCATCGAATCAGTGGGTTCCCTGGACTCCATCGCCTTGGCTGAATCCGGCTGGACCGTGCTCCCCGGCTCCATCACCGGCGAGTACGAGGCCGCAATGGCTGGCTTGGCCGATGTCGAAAACTTCCCGGCACGGGAACTGAAGGTCGTCCTCACGCCCATGCATGGCGTGGGCGGTGCGACCGCGGTCTCGGTTCTTAACGCGGCAGGCTTCACCGACGTGACGCTGGTGGAAGAGCAGGCAGCACCGGATCCGGACTTCCCCACGGTCAGCTTCCCCAACCCGGAAGAGCCCGGGGCGCTGGATCTGGCGTTGGCCGCTGCGGCGCGTTCGGATGCCGACATTGTGCTGGCCAACGACCCCGACGCCGACCGCGCGGCTGTCGCCGCGAAGGATCCCGACACGGGTGCCTGGCGGATGTTGCGGGGCGACGAAGTAGGCTCCCTGCTGGGCGCCCACGTGGTGGCGCGCCACACCGCCGATAGCCGGCAAAGCGACGCCGCTCCGGGCCATGTCGCAAAGAAGGGTGTTTTTGCCAATTCGATCGTCTCGTCCCGCCTGCTCTCCCGCATCGCTGCGGCGGCCGGCTTCGCCCACGAAGAAACCCTGACGGGATTCAAGTGGATTTCACGCGTTCCGGGACTCGTCTACGGCTACGAGGAAGCCTTGGGCTACTGCGTGGCGCCCGAGCTCGTGAGGGATAAGGACGGCATTTCCGCTTCCTTGCTCATCGCCGAACTAGCGGCAGCGGCCAAGGCTGAAGGAAAGACAGTCTTCGACACCCTGGACGAGATCTACCTGGTGCACGGCCTGCATGCGAGTGACCAACTCAGCATCCGGGTGGCGGACCTTGGCTTGCTGGACGCCATGATGAACCGGCTCCGGGCCGATCCGCCGGAGTCCTTCGGCGGCTCCGCCATCGAGACCTTTGTGGACTTGGCCGAGGGAAGTGAACAACTGCCACCCACAGACGGCCTCCTCTACCTCACGAAGGACCAAAGCCGCGTCATCATCCGGCCCAGCGGCACCGAGCCGAAGCTCAAGTGCTACCTGGAAGTCATCAAGTCAGTCGGTTCCGCGGCGGAACTCGCGGAAACCCGGCACTCCGCACGGACCACCTTGGACCACATACTGGCTGACGTCCGCGAGGCGCTGGGACTCTGAGGCGCCTGGCCCTGTCGGGGCTCTGAGCTAGACTTCGACTTCGATGAAGCCGTCAACCATACGGGTCTTGAAGGCCGGGAGCCGGAGTTCGGGGTTCGAGTAGCATTCGCCGGTCTGAAGATCGTAGACCTCCTTGTGCAACGGCGAGGCGATGGTGGGACGTGATCCGCGGGAACCGGTGATGCCGCGGGCCATGACGTTGGCCAAGGTTGCGGGGTCCTGCTGGGCAACCGCGTACACCTTTTCGGCGTCGACGCGGAAGAGCGCCACCTGAATGCCGTCGATCAAGGCGGCCTCGCCCCACGCCAACTCAAGCTCGTCCAACGGGCACACTCGGTGCCAGCCGGACGCCGGCGCGCTCATCAGTTGTTCTTCCCGTTCCAGAATGACGGTCATGTCAACCCCTCTCACTGTGCCATCGACTGGACGAATACTGTCCTTGCCTTTCAGGCGTTGGCCGCCTAGCGGCCACACTTTCAAGGTAGGCCGCGAGTGTTTCACCGGAACGCAGTCAATGTGTCCGGTGCGTAAAAGAGACCTCACACGCAACGACATGCAATCGTGACCCAGAAGTTAAGACCACGAAACAAAAGGGAAACTGAGGCGAAACTGCCCGTCCGTAGTCTGAAATGACAAGTTGCGGAGCACGTTCTGCGGCGTATGCGAAAGGCCACCAGTGACCGGACACACTTCCAACCCAGAAAACCTGCGCCGTATTGTTGTCGCCGGTGGAGGCCCTGCGGCCCACCGTTTTGCCGACGCCATGCACACCCGCGGTCTTGAGGGCTGGCACGTCACGGTCCTGGCCGAGGAGGTCCACGTTCCCTACGACCGCGTCACGCTGAGCAAGGCCCTCACCGACGTGGACTATGACCTCACCTTGGGCGACATGTCCATGTGGGCGCACGATGCTTTGGATCTCCGCACCGGCGAGCGTGTAGTAAGCATTGATACGCAAGCCAAGACCGTGGAAACCGCGGCCGGCAACAGCTTCCCCTACGACCATCTGGTGGTTGCCACCGGTTCGGACGCAGCGCAACTCTCCTTCCCCGGCGGCGAGCTCGCCCACGTCTACCGCACCCTGGACGACGTCTGGGCCATCAACAAGGCCATTGCCGAACTCACGGAGAAGCTCGGCCGGACCGTCAGGACCGTGACCATCGGTGGCGGCCTCCTCGGCTTGGAAGCTGCGGCCGGCACCATGGAGCTCGGAGCGCAAGCAACCGTCATCAACGGTTCACGCTGGCTCATGAACGCCCAGCTGGATGAAGGCGCCGGCCAGGCATTGGGCCGGCTCGTCACCGCCAAGGGACTTGAAGTCCTCACCGGAACCTACCCCGCCGAAGTATTGTCCGACGACGACGGCCAGGTCACCGGCGTCCTCATGAAGGACGGCCGCATCATCCCCGCCGACATGGTCATCGCGTCCATCGGCATCCGTCCCCGCGATGAACTATTCCGCACAGACGAAGACTCCACTGATGGCAAAGAGCCGCTGTTCGAACTGGGCAAGAAGGGTGGCGTGGTCATCAATGACCATTGCGCCACGCCAGTCCCCGGTATCTGGGCCATCGGTGAAGTCGCCAACTTCGGCGGGATGTGCCTGGGTCTTGTGGCCCCGGCGAACACGATGGCCGAGATCGTGGCCGACCGGCTGCACGGCGGACAGGCAACGTTTGCGGGCTTCGACACCGCCACCAAGCTCAAGCTCTCCGGCGTGGACGTGGCCAGCTTCGGCGACGCGTTCGCCAGGACCGAACACTCCCTGGAAATCGTCTACGCCGACCCCGCCCGCGGCGTCTACCAGAAGATCGTCACCACCGACGACGCCAAGACCCTCCTCGGCGGCATCTTCGTCGGCGACGCCACCCCCTACATGAGCCTGCGCCCCCTGCTCGGCCGCGAACTCCCCGCCGAACCCGGCGCCTACCTCACCGCCGCCGGCGGCGGCGAAGCACCCGAAACCGAACTACCCGACGACGCGATCCTGTGCTCCTGCAACAACGTCCCCGCCGGGAGCATCCGCGACGCCGTCAACGGCTGCGGCTCCTGCGAGGGCAACGCCCCGGTCCGGGAACTGGGCGAACTGAAGACCTGCTCCCGGGCCGGCACCCAGTGCGGTTCGTGCGTGCCGATGCTCAAGAAACTCCTCGAAGGCGAGCTGAAGAAGTCCGGCATCGAGGTCTCCAAGGCTTTGTGCGAGCACTTCAGCCTCTCCCGCCAGGAACTCTTCGACGCCATCCGCGTCCTGGAACTGGACTCCTTCGAGGACATCCTGGCCAAATACGGCACCGGCGCCGGCTGCGATATCTGCAAACCGACCATCGCCTCCATCCTGGCCAGCCAGAACAGCGAATACGTCCTGGGCGCCGGGCGCGGCACCCTGCAGGACACCAACGACCGCGCCCTGGCCAACATGCAAAAGGACGGCACCTACTCCGTGGTTCCGCGCATCGCCGGCGGCGAAATCACCCCGCAGGGCCTGGGCGTGATCGCCCGCGTTGCCGAGAAATACGAGCTCTACACGAAGATCACCGGCGGGCAGCGGATCGACATGTTCGGCGCCCGTCTCGAACAACTCCCGGAGATCTGGAAGGAACTGGTCGAGGCCGGTTTCGAGTCCGGACAGGCCTACGGCAAGAGCCTGCGCACGGTGAAATCCTGCGTGGGCTCCACCTGGTGCCGCTTCGGCGTCCAGGACTCCGTGGCCATGGCGATCAACCTGGAACTGCGCTACCGCGGACTGCGCAGCCCGCACAAACTCAAAATGGGCGTCTCCGGCTGCGCCCGCGAATGCGCCGAAGCCCGCGGCAAGGACGTCGGCGTCATCGCCACCGACAAAGGCTGGAACCTCTATGTCGGCGGCAACGGCGGTTTCCAACCCGCCCACGCCCAACTCCTCGCCCAGGACCTGGACGACGACACCCTCATCAAATACATCGACCGCTACCTCATGTACTACATCCGCACCGCCGACCGCCTCCAACGCACCGCCCGCTGGCAGGAAGAACTCGAAGGCGGCCTCCAGCACATCGAAGACGTCATCGTCCGCGACTCCCTCGGCATCGGGGCGGACCTTGAGGCAGCCATGGCCCGCCACATCGATACCTACCAGGACGAATGGGCCGAGACCCTCAAGGACCCTGAACGGCTCCGCCGCTTCCGCTCCTTCGTCAACGCCCCTGACCAGAAAGACGAAGCCATCGCCTTCGTCCCCGAACGCGGCCAGATCCGCCCGGCCACCAACGAGGAAAAAGGCGGCGTCCTCATCGCCAGCACGATCCCCGTTCGTGGCCAGGACTAAGGAGCAAGAAGCCATGCAGCTCACCATCGACCTCACAGACCGCGACGTTCTGGTCACCGGTTCGGCCAACGCCGCCCGGCAGGCCGTCCGCCGTTACGAAGCCGCCGGCGCCATCGTCTACCGTCTCAGCACGCCTGACGGTGCCGAGGGCGATGGCCCGCTGCCCGAGCGCCCGTTCCTCGTCGCGGCCGTAGACGACGGTGAGCCCGGTTGGGAGCCGTTGCTCGACCGCTGCCGGGAAGCCGGGATCCCCATCGCCATCGAACCGGCAGCCGGGGAGCCAGGCCGTGTCACGTTGGTCGGCGGTGGACCCGGCGCCCTGGACCTGCTCACCGTCGGCGCGGTCCACGCGCTGCGGGACGCCGACGTCGTCTTCTACGACCGCCTCGCTCCCTACCAAGAATTGGTGCGCCTCACGTCGGCGAAGCTGGTGGATGTCGGCAAGCGGCCGGGCCACCACAAAGTAGCCCAGTGCGATATTGAGAAGCTCATGGTTGACGCCGCCCTGTCTGGGAACAACGTGGTCCGCCTCAAAGGCGGCGACCCTTACGTCTTTGGCCGCGGCGGCGAGGAAGTCGCGGCCTGCGCCGCCGCCGGCGTCCCCGTCCGCGTCATCTCCGGAGTCACCAGCGCCATCTCCGTCCCAGCGGCCGCAGGCATCCCCGTCACCCACCGCGAAGTCAGCCATATATTCACTGTGGTGTCCGGCCACGCTCCGCTGACCGAAAAGGAACATACCCATCTGGCCGGCCTCGGCGGCACCATCGTTGTTCTCATGGGCATCGGGACCCTCCCGCAGCTGGCGGCCGGGCTGCGCCGGGCGGGAATGGACGCAGGAATGCCCATGGCCGTCGTCGAACGCGGCTACCGCCCCGGACAACGCACCACCATCGCCGAACTCGGCACCATCGAAACGGCTGCCGCTGGCTGTAGCAACCCGGCCGTCCTGGTCATCGGCGAGGTGGTCCGGGTGGCCGAAGCCAACCGCAATCATGCCGAAGCCTCCGCAGAACTGAGCCGGCTCGCGGCTTCGCTCCTTGAAGCCTGAAGGAAACCCTATGACCACTCTGAACGCCTTTGATTCCGTCGATGCAGGTTCGCCGCTGGCCGCCCCTGGACCAAACGACGATGCGCCGCTGGACGGCTTCCGCATCGGAGTGACTTCGCACCGGCGGTCGCGTGACCTGATCGAGGCCCTCGAACGGCGTGGGGCCTCTGTGCTGCATGCCCCTGCCTTGAAGATCGCGCCGGTCCAGGAAGACATCACGCTCATCGAGGACACGAAAACGATCATCGCGGCCAAGCCCGATATCTGCATCGCCACCACCGCTTATGGAATGCGGCGTTGGTGCGAAGCCGCGGATTCTTTCGGCATCGGCGAGCAACTTCTCGAGGTCCTGGGCGCGTGCCGCATGTTCGTGCGGGGACCAAAAGCACGCGGTGCCGTCCGCGCGGCGGGGCTTGCCGACGTCGGGATCAGCAGCGACGAAACCACCGCCACACTGGTGGACATGCTCCTTCAAGAGGGCGTCCGCGGAAAGACCGTCGCCGTGCAATTGCACGGCTACACCGACGTCCGCCAGCTTGAGCGCCTCCGTATGTCCGGTGCGACAGTCCTCACCGTCACCCCCTACCGCTGGGTGAAGCCCGACGGCGAAGACAAGCTGCCGCGCCTCATCGAAGCCGCCTGCAGTGGGGACTTGGATGTGCTCACCTTCACGAGCGCGCCTGCGGTAGACGCCATGTGGAGCACAGCCCACGAAATGGGCATGTACCGCCAACTGATCGAGGCCCTCAAGACCCAGGTGACCGTTGCCGCCGTCGGGCCTGTCACCGCACAACCGCTGATCGACGCCGGACTGTCCCCCCTCATACCGGACCGCTACCGCATGGGTGCGCTCATCCGGCTCGTCACCGAACATCTGGCCCTGAACCATGTTCGCCGGCTCGATACTCCTGCGGGGAACATTGAGCTGCGCGGCCGCTGTTTGAGGATCGATGGCGCGGTGGTGGAACTGGCCCCGGCTCCGTTGCTCCTGCTGCGTGCGCTCCTGGGTGCCGCCGGTGCCGTCCTGTCCCGCGAAGCGCTCTCCGACCTTTTGGAATTGCGAGGCTCCGTCCACGCCCTTGACATGACGGTGAGCCGATTGCGGTCCTCCCTGCCGGACGGAAAGCTTGTGGAAACCGTGGTGAAGCGGGGCTACCGGCTCCGCGTCTAGGTCCTTCCCCGCGATCCTCGCTCACTTATGGGCCGGTTTCGGCCGATCCTCCTGCAGATCTTCCGGTAAAGGCTGGCCCCCTGCACTTTTATGTGCAGGGGGCTTCCGTTTCACACCCCAAATATGCAGGAGGGTCCGGCGATTTGGGCTCATAGGTGAGCGAGCGTCTTAAGACCCGACCTCATAACCCGCGGGGACACGACTGCTACGAGCCGACGGGTGCCTGGTGTTTGTGAACCAGGTAGATGGCACCGGTGGTGACGTCTTCCTCCAGCGCCTCCAACGTGCGGCCACGGGTTTCGGGGACCTGCTTGACGACGAAGACCAGGGCCAGCGCCCCCACGACGGCGAAGAGGAAGAAGGTGCCGGTGATCCCGACCCCCGCGACCAGCGACGGGAAGAACAGCGAAAGGAAACCGTTGACGACCCAGAGGAAGAAGATCGAGACGCCGGTACCGAAGCCGCGCATGTGCAGCGGGAAGACCTCCGACAGGTAAACCCACACCGCGACGTTCAGGAACGTCTGCATGGATCCGACGAAGGCAACCACCAGGAAGAGAATCACGTACGGGCGGATCGGGTTGCCCACGGGCAACATCATTGAAGCGAACCCGATGAGCAGATGGCAGCTGGTGGTCAGCGTGAGGCCGAGGATGAAGGTCTTGCGACGGTCGATCCGGTCCATCAGCGACAGGGCGATGACGCCGCCCACCACGGCGATCACGCCGGGCGCAATGTTCGCGATGAGCGCGCCGCTCTCATTGAAGCCCGACTCGACGAGCACCGTCTGGCCGTAGTACATGATCGAGTTGATGCCGGTCAGCTGTTGGGCGACGCCTAGGCCGATTCCCACGAGTAGGATGCGGAACAGGTTCTTGTTGCTAAAGACCGCGCGCCAGCCGATCTGCTGGCTCTCCTGCTCCTCCTTGGCGACGTTCTCGACCTCGCCGAGCTCCGCAAGCGCGCGGTCCTCGGAACGGACGGACCGCAGCACCGCGAGGGCCTCATCGTGCCGGCCCTTCTCCACGAGCCAGCGCGGCGACTCGGGCACGCGGAGCATACCGAAGAACAGCGCGATCGCCGGCAACGCGCAGACCGCAAGCATGATGCGCCACACCCCGGGGATGTCGCCCCACACGATGCCGATGATGGCGTTGACGACGAAGGCCGCCAGCTGACCGACGACGATCATGAGCTCGTTGCGGCCGGCCAGGGAGCCGCGGATCTCATACGGGGCCATCTCCGCCAGGAACACCGGGACCACCGCCGAGGCGCCGCCCACGGCGAGACCGAGCAGGATGCGGCCGACGACGAGCACCCCGAAACTCGGCGTGAACACGCACACCAAGGTGCCACCGAAGAACAGCACCGCCAGGAGGATGATGGTCTTGCGGCGCCCCCACCCGTCGGAGATGCGGCCGCCCGAGAGCGCCCCGATCGCCGCGGCGAAGACGAGCGAGCTGGCAACGATGCCCTCGGTGAACGGGGTGAGGCCGAGCTCGGCCGTCATTGGCCTCAGGGCGCCATTGATGACGCCCGTGTCATAACCGAACAGCAGGCCACCGAAGGTGGCGATCAGGGCGACCAGGCCAAGGCGCTTGCGATGCGGGCCGTTGGTCAGCGGAGGAAGCGCGACTGCGCTGCCGCCTCCCTTTTGACTTTGAGTAGCAGACATCAGGACTCCTTTGTCTTGTGATGCGGGTCATGTACCCGCCCTAACACCAGACTAACGCGCGAAAGATTTAAATGTAAGGTCAAACTAACAAATGACTTAATGTGGACGTCTTCGCCGTGGGAAGATGAAGGCATGGGTGTTGACCGGCAGCTCCGTCCCGCAACACAGAGCGACGTGGCTCGCGAAGTCGGCGTCTCCCGCACGCTCGTGTCTTTCGCATTCCGCGATGCTCCCGGCGTCAGCGGCGAGACCAAGCAGGCCATCTTCGACGCGGCAAAACGCCTCGGGTACCGGCCCAACGCGGCCGCCGCCGATCTGGCACGCAAGCACCGCTCCGCCGTCGGACTCTACCTGATGGACATCCGCAACGAGGTCTTTGCGGACATCCTCAGCGGCGTACGGATAGCACTCCCCCAGGCCCGCAACCGACTCATCCTCAGTGTCTCCCGATCCGTCGACGGCGTGGACCCTGGGGCAGTGGACTCGCTGATCGAGGCGCGGGTGGGGATCATCATCGCCGCAACTCTGCTGGATTCCGACGAGCGAGTGCGGGAACTGGCACAGATAGCCCCGCTCGTCAGCGTCATGCGGCCAGTGGCGGGCGTCGACAGCGTGTATTCCGACGACGAAGCCGGCGCCCGGGCTGCCACAGAACATCTCCTCAGCCTTGGACACACCCGGATCGCCCATCTCGCCGGACCCAATTATGACGGCCATACGGTCCGCCGAAGAAGCTACGAGAAGGCGATGCGCGACGCCGGAATGGTTCCATGGACGGTACCTGCCCATGACTTCACACAAGATGCCGGGCAACGCGCCGCCGCCGAACTGCTTGAGTCCGCAGACCGGCCCACGGCCATCTTCACCCACAATGACCAGTTCGCCTTGGGGGCACGCGAAGCCGCGTACGCCATGGGCCTGGCGATCCCCGGGGACCTGTCCTTGGTGGGCTATGACAATTCACGGACCGGCCGGCTCCACGGTATCGATCTGACCTCGGTGGATCTCCACGCGATGGAACTGGGGCGCACGGCCGGCGCGGTAGCTATGGAGCGGCTCGACGATCCCGACGCTCCCATAGTAGACAAGCGCCTCACGCCGGAGTTGGTTGTCCGCAACTCAACGGCCCGGCCGAAGAGAACCGCGAAGTAGAAAAGAGTACGAGTTCCCGCGTAAGCAACGCATGCAATAACTCCAGATCATGGACAGATTCCCGGCCCGGTGGGAACATGGGGCCATAGTCCGCGGAGGCATCGTCCGGCTACGCCCGGGTGGCTCCAGGTCAGCTCTCCTGTGAGAGGAACGGCCATGGTTCGTCTGGGGACCAGGGAAAGTGGGGACGCGGGTTTCGGGCCTGCTTCTGATCCTCTGCGCCACGGAGATGGTGCCATCGAGACCGTCGACGCCGTGGTGGTGGGTTCCGGTTTTGGTGGCGCTGTCGCTGCGCTGAGGCTGGCTGAGGGCGGCAAGTCCGTAGTCCTCATGGAACGCGGCAAGGCTTATCCGCCGGGAAGCTTCGCCCGCACGCCGTCGGAAGTGGGCCGCAATTTCTGGGACCCGGACCGTGGCCTCTACGGATTGTTCGACGCCTGGACGTTCCGCGGGACCGAAGGCCTCGTGTCCAGCGGATTAGGCGGCGGCTCCCTCATCTATGCCAACGTCCTGCTGCGCAAGGACCCCAAGTGGTTCGTCAAGGAATCCCCGGTGCCTGGCGGCGGCTATGAGAACTGGCCGTTCAGCTATGAGGACTTGGAACCGTTCTATGGCGAAGCCGAAAAGATGCTTCAACCTGTCCCCTATCCCTACCGGGACACGCCCAAGACCAACGCCATGGAGGCAAGCGCCGCAGCCCTGGGCCTGGCCATTACACGGCCTCCCATTGCCGTGACCTTTTCCACGGGCCCCGACGCCGAGCCGCGAAGCAACCAGCCGCTGCCCGCCGCGCCCTACGGCAGTGTCCATGGCGAGGGGACCGTCAGGACCACCTGCCTTCTCTGCGGAGAGTGCGATATCGGCTGCAACGTCGGCGCCAAGAACACCCTGGACCACACCTATCTGTCCGCCGCGAAACGCGCCGGCGCAGATCTGCGCACTTTCCACGACGTGCGCGGCATCCGCCCGCTACCCGGCAACGGACTTCAGCGCGGCGGCTACGAAGTCCGCTACGTAATCCATGATCCCCAGGACCCCGGCGCGCTGCTGCGCGAGCGGTTCATCCGTTGCCGTCGCCTGGTTCTCGGTGCGGGCACATTCGGCAGCAACTTCCTGCTCCTACGCAACCGGGGTTCCCTGCCGGGGCTCAGCGAAACCCTGGGCACAAGGTTCAGCGGCAACGGTGACCTCCTGACCCTCATCATGGATGCGAAGACCGGCGAGGCAGGCCCACCGAACGGGCGCGGTGGCACCCCGGGAGTCCGGATGCTTTCGGGCAGCCGGGGCCCGGTGATCACCACGGCCATTCGCGTTCCGGATACGGTGGACGGAGGCTCCGGCCGCGGATATTACGTGGAAGATGCCGGATATCCGGCCTTCATCAACTGGTTGATCGAAACCGCCCAACTGGGGCAAGTGGCCCGCCGTACTGCCAAAATGGCCACGCAAATCCTCAAGGACCGGCTGTTTGAAGGCCACCATTCCAACATCTCTGCAGACTTGGCCGCGGCTCTTGGTGATGGTCGGCTGTCCAGCAGTTCCGTTCCGTTGCTGGGTATGGGACGCGACATCCCCGACGGCGTGATGAGCTTGCAGGATGGCAGGCTCGCCATCGACTGGACCCTGTCCTCGTCTGAGGGCTACTTCAGCAGGGTGCAGAAAACGATGGAGGACATCGCCGGCCAACTGGACGGGAACTTCGTGGACAATCCCCTGTGGTGGGCCAAGAGGGTCATCACGGTGCACCCCATCGGGGGTTCGCCGTCCGGAAGGAATCCCTCCGAGGGCGTGTGCGATGAATACGGCGAAGTGTTCGGCTACCCCGGCCTGCACGTGGTGGACGGTGCCGCGATGCCCGGACCCGTGGGAGCGAATCCTTCCCTCACTATCGCGGCCTTCGCGGAGCGGGCGTGCCGGCACATCCTTGAGTCGGACAGCTGGCCGGGCGCCATGGGAGCCGGTCCGGTTTCCGGAGAGCGCGGAGGCATCACTCCCGTGCAGGGTCCGCCCGTGGCGGCGGCCGCCGTCGTCGACCAAGCCGAGACCGCGCCACGTGCACTTGCCCCCGATGCGACCAAAGGCATCTCGGGCCGCAAGGAAAAGCCGGCCGCGGCCTCCGGGCCGGCGCAGCAGGTTCGCGGGCTTGATCCTCATCGAGAGTTCGAAAACAAAACCACGTCCGTCAGTTTCACGGAGCAGATGCACGGCTGGTTCAGCCCTGGCATCTCCGATCCCGAAAAGGGCCGTAGCCTGGGCCGCGACCGGGGGCGCCGGATCATGTTTGAACTGACCATCACGGCGAAGGACATCGATGCTTTCGTCGCAGATCCCGCCCACCCGGCCGCGGCCGAAGGTTATGTGCTGGCGGACCAGTTCGGTGGACGATTGCCCGTGGAGAGGGGCTGGTTCAACCTCTTCGTGGAAGGTGGCTCCGAAGGAGACAACGGCGACGGCACACCGAGCAGGCGCATGCTGTACCGGCTCTGGCTGCGCGATCCGGGCGGCACCCCGCTGACGTTCACCGGTTACAAGCTCATCCACAACGAGGCCGGCTTCGACGTCTGGCCGGACACCACCATCCTTTACGCCACGATTCTGCGGGGCCATGTTCCGCCGCCGGAACCGGACGCAGCGGCGAGGAAGGACGACGACGGCGACGATCCTGCCGTCGTCGGCGCCGGGATACTGCACATCAGGCCGCTGGACTTCGCCTGGCAACTCACCACTTTCCGGGCTGTGGGCCCGGCTCCCGCGGCTGGGCTCACGGCGTTTGGGAAATTGTTCCTGGGCGAGCTCTGGCAGGTCTACGGGCGAACTGTTCCCAAGATTCCGTTCCCTTTCCGGCCGCGATCATGAAGCACTGGGAGTTGGCACAACACGGCGGGGAACTGGGATTCACGCCCCGCGATACTGTCCGCTGGCTCTCGCCCATTGCCCTGGGCCGCACGGGCCTCAAGGTAGCGGCGGCAACCCTCTTCGCCGATTTCGGCGACAAGCGCGAACTCGAGGCCGGGCTCCCGGGCGAGCCGCTGTACCTTGACCGGCTCCCGCTGCCTGGCCAGGCCGCCCAGCCTGCCGTCATGGACAAGGGCTTGCCCGCGCCGGACGAACTGCGGAGCCGGGTGGAAGAACCGGCCGGAGCCCCCACGACCAAGGAATTGTGGCTTGATTTCACCGCTGACCTCGGCGACGGTTTCGACGCTACGTATTCGGTAGCGCTTCTGCTGGCCCAGGACAGGCTCGAGGTGGCTGGACATGCCCTGCCGCGGGGCAACGTCCTGGTGCTTGGCGGCGACGAGGTCTATCCCGTGGCGTCGCCGGAACGCTACGAAGACAAGATGGTGGGCCCGTACCGCAAGGCGTTTCCCGCTCCCGTGCCTGGCACTTCGGACACTCCGCCACCGAGCGCCTGTCCGCCTGCCACGTTGATGCTGGCGCTGCCCGGCAACCACGACTGGTACGACGGACTCACGTCGTTCATCCGCTTGTTCACGAGGCAGCGCAGTATCGGAGCCTGGCGAACAGTCCAGAACCGAAGCTATTTCGGCGTGCGGCTCACCGGCGGTCCCGGCAACCCGGGCTGGTGGGTGCTGGGCCTGGACAGCCAACTTGGCCAGTACATCGACGAGCCCCAGTTGGAGTACTTCTACAAGAACGTCACCACGCAGCTGAAGCCGGGCGATGCCATTATTCTGTGCTTGGCTTCTCCATACTGGATCTTCTCCGATTCCCCCTCGGCGAGCGCCTTCCGCCAGGTCAACTTCTTCGAGCAGGATTATCTGCGCCGCCGCTTCAACCCGATCACTGGCCGCTTCGAGGACACAGGCGCCATAGTCCGTCTCTGGCTCAGCGGCGACCAGCACCATTACTCACGCTTCGAACAAAGCGCCCAGGGCGCAGAGGGAGCACAAAGCAGTCCCGGCGATGGAAGCGAATCAAGCCAGCCGGGACGAACGCAGCTCATCACGTGCGGGCTCGGCGGCGCCTACCTCGCCGACACCTCCGAACTTCCCGAGGAAATCATCCTGCCGACGCCCACCACGTCGCCGAACGTCTCGGCGTCGCTCCCAACGCCGGACGTCGGCTCGCTCGGCCGCAGCTTCACGCGGACTCCCACGTGCTACCCCAGTTGCGACGACGGCCGGAAAATGAGGCGTCGGCTCGCAAACCCGTTCTCACCGTTTTGGCTTCCTGCCCGGAATCCAGGCTTCGGACCTCTTCTGGGACTGATCCATGTGCTCTTCTTCCTGGCCGGATGGACTGTCTTCAGCAGCTTCCGCGGCCAGTCACTCATGGACACCCTTGGTTCCCTCGAAGGGGCCGGCCTGGCACGGCCGTTGCTCTACGGCGTGTTGGGACCGCTTGTACTCCTCGGCGCGCTGGCATTGCTCTGGAAATTGTTCGGCACCTCATCGGTGATCCGGGACCGCAAGGGCCTTGTCACCTTCCTGCGCGGAGTGCTGTACCAACTCGCGGCGATGGGAGTGGGCCTGGTGGTCGTTGCAGTCCTGCACTGGCCTCCCGGCTGGCCTCAATTCCTGGGGGCCCTTTTCGCCCTTGCAGTCATCTTCGTGAGCGGCTGGGTCCTTGGCAGTGAGGCCTTTGCCCTTTTCATCCTGGGTACGCGAGACGGTGAAGTGGCGTCTTGGACGATGTCCGGGCAGTCGGTGGAGGACCACAAGGGTTTCCTGCGCATCCGCCTGGCCCCGGACGGCACGCTCACGGTCTACCCGCTGGTCATCGATGAGATCTGCCGCGATTGGGCGCTGGAAACCACGGCCGACGGCGTCCGTCCAGTGCCGGCCAAGGGCGGCACTGCCGCCGGGCTCCCGGCAGTCCGGCTACTTGAAACGCCCATCACCATCTCCCGGGAAGGAATTTCACCATGACTGTCACCCGGGCCGAGCACCACACCGAGGTCATCCCCTTCCTGGCCCGCGACGACACGCCGCTCAGCCTTGTGCACGTGAGTTCGCCACTGAGTCCCGGCAAGGGTCCCGTGCTGTTGGTGCATGGGTCCGGGGTCCGCGCTGAACTCTTTCGGCCACCGGTCCCCACCACGCTGGTCGATGTGCTGCTTGAGGACGGTTGGGACGTCTGGATGCTGAACTGGCGGGCCTCGATCGACCTCGACCCCCTCTCCTGGACACTAGGCGACGCCGCGGTCTACGACCATCCCGCCGCCGTCGAGCACGTCCTCCGGGCCGCCGGCGCCGCGACCCTCAAGGCCGTGATCCACTGCCAGGGCTCCACATCGTTCGCCATGTCTGCCGCGGCGGGCCTGCTGCCGCAAGTGGACACCATCATCTCCAACGCAGTGTCCCTGCATCCGGTGGTTCCGGCGTTCTCGCGGCTCAAGATCGACTACCTGACGCCCGTGGTGAAGCTGTTCACTCCTTATTTGTCGCCGTCGTGGGCGTACAAGTCCGAGGGCTATTTCACCCGCCTCATCCGTTTCCTGGTCAAGGCCGGCCACCACGAATGCAACAACACGGTCTGCAAGATGGTCAGTTTCACCTACGGCAGCGGCAGGCCGGCCCTGTGGTCCCACGAAAACCTCGACGACGCCACGCACGAATGGCTCAAGGGTGAATTTGCCGAGGTCCCCGTGAGCTTCTTCGAGGAAATGGGCCGCAGCATCAAGGCGGGGCACATGGTGGCAGCAGGCAACCACCCCGAGCTCCCGGAGAACTTCGTGGCCCAAGCACCTCGGACCGACGCGCGGTTCGTCTTCCTGGCCGGCATGGACAACCTCTGCTTCCTGCCCGAGAGCCAGGAACGCACTTTCGAGTTCTTCCAGGCCCACAGACCCGGCAAGGATTCGTTGCACCTCATTCCCGGCTACGGCCATCTGGACGTCTTCTTCGGCGCCCGGGCGTGGCGGGACACCTTCCCGATCATCGTCCAAGAGCTGAACTCATGAACAACGTCGACCAGCTGCTCGCATCCCTCCTCAAGCTCATGCCGTCGCCCCTCCCCCGCCGGCAGATTGAACTCACCGGCCAGTACGCAAAAGTGGACGGCATCAAATACGTCATGCCAGTCAATTCGGACGACTCACCCGTGCTCATGGCGGCCTTCCCCATCAATAAACGCGCCGCCGCAGCGCTGCTCCCCGGAACGGAAATGCGGCCTTTCAGCCTCGGCGGCAAGGGGCTGCTGGTGGTCACCGTGGTCAACTACAAATCGACGGACATCGGCAAATACATCGAATATTCCTTGGCCATTGCCATCACCCACGGCAGCCGGCCCGTGCCGCCGATCCTGCCGCTCATTTTCCAGAAGACGTTCAAGCTCGGCCAGTTCGTGGTGGACCTGCCCGTCAGCACCGAAATCTCGGTCAAGGGCGGCAAGGGAATCTGGGGGATGCCCAAGCACCAGGCCAACCTCGATTTCGTCGTCACGGACCAAACTGTTTCGGCCCAATACGACCAGGACGGAAAGCTGGGCTGCTACATCGAAATCGAACGGCCCGAGCCGGCCGGACTCCCCTTGAAGTTGGCTGCCTCCAACTATTGCGCCTTCCGCGGGATGCTCTGGAAGTCGGATATCTACTTCGAAGCCACCGGGGACATCGCCCTTGGCAAGGAGGCGAAGGCTCGGCTCATCCTGGGTGACGCGCCCGGCGTCGCGCCCTTGAAGACCCTCCGGGTGGAGCCGAAGCCGGTCTTCACCGCATGGCTTCCGGAAGCACATGGAGTCTTGGACGACCACTACGAGGCGTGGTTCGTCACGGCCGCGACGGAAGCGGAAGCGGCTGCCCTCCGCGGCGGAGACATGATGGACAGCGTGGTGGGCCTCGGTCAAAGCCAGGAGTGGCTGGCACCTCCGGACCGCTCCCGCCCAGGCGTACGGCAATCGGCACAGCAGACGCAGACCGGCCCAGGGCAGGCATCATGAACTGGCTCCTCCTCCTGAACGCCTTGTACTTCCTCTTTGGATCCACCATGTACGTGGGCACCATGTGGGTCCTCAAATGGTTCCTCTACCCCACCTGGAAGTCCCTCTCCCGCGACAACGTGGACATGCACTTCGGCATTCCAACCCGTGCGGCCACGAAATTCTTCACAGTGGTGGTGCCCATCATGTTCGTCTCCGGGGCCATTCTGGTGTGGACGGAATGGGGCAGCATCCGGGTCGTTCCCGCCATCATCTGCCTGCTGGGCATCATCGCACTGACGGTGGTTGGCCAGGGAATCATCATCCCCATCAACATCAGGATCCGCGGCGGCGATTTCAAGGACGACGCCGAACTCCGCCAACTGCTGCTGCGCTGGATGTTCCTCAACGACATCCGCTTCTACGTCTCCACCCTCACCTGGCTCTCCATGGTCTGGCTGCTCGTAGACCGCGGCAGGCTACTGGCAAGCTACTTGTGAGGTTCCCATGAGCACCGCGCACCCACAGCCGCACCCGCGTCCGCACAAGGAACACGCTCCCGGGGTCCTGAATTGGGCCACCGCCGATCCGTTGCGGGCCGTCCTGGCAGCCATCGCCATCATCACTGTCTTTTCCGGGGCAGCGCAGATTCCGTTCGGTGCGGCCATTCTCCAGCTGATCGGGGCAGAGCCAACGCCGGAGGCGCACCAACTCTTCGGCACCGTAGGGATGTTCATGGTGGTGGTAGGCGGACTGCTCCTGCACACCCTGCTCAACCCCGTAGCTTCGCACGAAGTAGTCCTGTGGTCCGGAGTGCAGAAGGCAGGCGCGTTCACCGCCGTCGGGATCGGAGTCCTGAACGGCGTCTTCGCGCCACTGGCGCTGACGGTTGCCTTCTTTGATCTTGCGACGGCGGTGCTCTGCTTCATCTATTGGCGACGCCTTGCGTCCGCCGGGGGTACGGTTCCGGGGAGGGCTAGGACGTGATGCGCTCCCTGGTGTTGGCCGGAGGCGGGATGCGCGTGGCTTGGCAGGCCGGCGTGGTGCGGGCGCTCGCGGAGGAAGGGCTCACGTTCGACCATGTGGACGGGACGTCCGGCGGGATATTGACGGCCGGGATGATGCTCTCCGGAGTGTCCCCGGAGGACATGTGCAGCAACTGGTCCGGCGTCAACGTCAAGGACTTCGGCTCGGCCCTCCCCCTGGGCGACTATCTGAAGGGACCGTGGTCCTTGCCTGCCATTGGCGATGCCGACGGCCTCCTCAACAAAGTGTTCCCGGCTTTGGGGATCGATGCTGCTGAGATCCGTCGCCGGGCGGCGGAACCGGGCGCCGTCGGGGGCTCCTTCAACGTGGTGGAGTTCGTGGAAAAGCGCTGCCACGCGCTTGACGCAAGCGAGATCGATCCGGAGCTCATGGCCGCCGGAATGTCGTTGCCCATCTTCCTGACACCGTTGCGGCGGGACGGCAAGATCTGGACCGATGCCGTCTGGGTGCGCGACGCCAACGTCCAGGAAGCGCTGCGGCGGGGTGCTGACGAAATCTGGCTGATCTGGTGCATCGGGAATTCCCCCTATTGGGGCGACGGCCCGCTGGAGCAGTACGTCCACATGATCGAAATGAGTGCCATGGGCGCACTCCTTGCGGATTTCGAGGCGGCCAAGGCCATCGGACGCGAGTTTGTGCTCCACGTGGTGCGTCCGGAGCATCCCCTCCCGCTCGATCCCGAGTTCTACCTGGACCGGATCAACGCAGACACCTTGATCGGCATGGGCTACCGGGACGCACGGAAATACCTGGACTCGATGACCAGCGACGGCTTGGCGAAGGATTCTTCCTGTACGGCCATGACCGAGCCTCCTACCGGGGTCCGTTTCAACGACACCCTCCGCGGTGAATCCGGCGGGGAACCGCTGACGTTGACGGCCACCGTGGTGCTGCCCTCCGCCGACGCCGGAGCCGCACCACAGGTGTCCGGTTTCCTTGACCACGGGCCGTTCGGAGCCCGCGTTTTCCTCGCCGACGGGCGCGTTGAAACCCACGGGGAAAACGTCAGCTACAGGGCGCGAGTAAAGCTCGACGGCGGCTGGCAGGACGTGTCGGTGACCCGCACCTTCCACGACGATCCGGGACCTGACGCGTGGTCCGATTCCCGCCGCGCCCGGCTGGTGGTGGAAGGGCGGATCGATACCGAGGTCAGCATGAGCCTCGGCGACGCCGCAGGGCTCATCGCGTCGGCGGAACCCGTTGGTGCCCACGGGTTCCTTGGCCGGGCCAAGGCGGCGGAGACCTTTGTAGCCAACGGACTCCGGGACCTCCTGCAGAGGTACTGAAACGCGCGTCCTTCCCCGTGTGATCCAGCTCATTACCGGCGGGTAACCATCAGGGAACGGGCGCCTGCGAAATAGCAACAACGGGGAAACACCACCGAAAAACCCAACGCCTACGCTGGGCACAGGCAAGCACCCACAGGTCAATCCAGCGAAGGGACCCACCATGTCCATCACCCCGCCCGCAGACTCCATCCACCTCGTCATCGCAGGAGCCGGGCCCGCCGCCCAGGCGCTCGTGCGTCGGCTGATGGGGATCAGCACACCCCACAAAAGCCGCCAACAGCCGGGAACCGCAGCCTTCCACGGCACCATCACCGTCCTGAGCAACCGCGACGATTGTTCCGATGCCCTCCTCGAGCTAGCTGCCCTCCCCCAGGTTTCCGTTCGTTTCGGCCAGGCCGCGAGCTTCATTGATGCCCAGGCCCGCACGGTGACCACCACCGAGGGCATGGAGTTCCCGTACGATCAGCTGGTTGTCGCCACCGGCTCCTCGCCCATGTTTCCGCCGGTCCAGGGCGCTGCACGCGGGCTGAGCTACTCCACCATCGACGACGCCGAGCAAATCGGCACCGCGGTCAAGGACATTACCCGGGTCTTGGGCCGTCGCCCGCTCGGAATCCTGGTGGGCACCGGCCCGGCGGCCGGCCAAGCCGAGGCTGTGCTGCGTGCCCGCGGCGTCCGACCCGTCCGCACCACCTTGCGCCCCGCTGCCGTCATGCCTTCCGTCGCCGGTTCGGTCTTCCCGGCCACGGGGATCGTCTTCGAAGACGGCAGCAGCATGAACGGCGATCTTGTGGTGCTCGCCGAGGAACGGCTCCCCCGCAACGAGCTCGCCGAAAGCGCCGGCGTGCAAACAGCTCCCGACGGCGGCATCCGGGTGGGGCGCGACCTCGCCACGTCCGTGGCGGGCATCTGGGCGATCGGTGACGCCGCCTCCTGGGACGGCATGCGCTTGGGCCTCGTCTTGTCTTCCGATGCCGCCGCGGCCCATTGTGCCGCCCGGCTTGAGGAAGACGCCAGGGTCCGCGCTCCGAGGTCCATACCGTCTGCAGGTTCCGCCGTCGCCGCCGCTTGAGGAGGCGTGAGGCGGCCCGACACCCGGTATTCGCGCCGTTTCAGGGCAGCCTCCACGGCGGCGCGGCAGTGTGGCAAGATGGTCATTTGACGAGCCGCGACCCTTGCGGCAGAAGCCACCGGGCCGCCACGGAAGGACCTCCATGAGCAACCAAGCCTCCACCGCACTGGACAGTAGTGCAAGCATCGCTTCCTACATCGACCACACCCTTCTCAAGCCGGAGGCCAGCGAGGCCGAGGTGCGCCAGGTCTGTGCCGAGGCGGCCGAGTACAAGTTCAAATCGGTCTGCGTCAATCCGATTTGGGTTAAGACCGTCACCAAGGCCCTCAAGGGTTCCGGCGTGCTCACCTGCTCGGTGATTGGGTTCCCGCTGGGGGCCACGCCCAGCGACGTCAAGGCTTTTGAAGCCCGTGGTGCCGTGTTGGACGGTGCGGATGAAATCGACATGGTGATCAACATCGCCGCAGCCCGAGCCGGGGACAAGGGCGCATTGGTGGACGACATCACGGCCGTAGCGGAGGCAGTCCACGCGGGCGGGGCCATCCTCAAGGTCATCATCGAGACCGCGCTACTGAACGACGAGCAGAAGGTCCTGGCTTGCGAAGCCTCCGTCGAGGCCGGGGCGGACTTCGTCAAGACATCAACCGGCTTCAACGGTGGCGGCGCCACAGTCGAGGACGTTGCCCTCATGCGCAAGACGGTAGGCCCGGACCTCGGCGTCAAAGCCTCCGGTGGCGTGCGTTCCCTGGCTGATGCACAGGCTATGATTGCTGCTGGTGCAACACGTATCGGTGCGAGCTCCGGAATTGCCATCGTCAAAGGTGAACAAGGTTCATCCGCGTACTGAATTGCACCGCAGCCGCCAAGGTTTTTGAGCCCCCAGGGGCCGAGGAGGAAAAGCATGTCCCAGAACGCCACGAGCCAGCCCATCGAAAAAGAGAACCCACTGGGCCAGAGCATTCTGCTCTTCGTGTTCAGCATGGTCCTGTTCCTCGGTGCGATCTATTCGCTGTCCTTCCTGACGCTGAGCAACCCGTGGCCCATGGCCGTGTGCCTCGGCCTGTTTGCGCTCGCATTCTGGATTCCGCAGACCATCCTCGGCCGCTCCAACTCGGCAGGCGAAAGCTAAGAAACCAACTGCAAAAGTTGTGGCCCCGGACTTTGGTCCGGGGCCACAACTATTTAAGTGTGACTCCACCACTTCTGACCTCCTTTCAACGCGAACGACGGCGGCGCGCCCCGAAAAAGGGCGTGTCGCCGTCGTTCCCCACCAAAGAAGGTCGGAAGTGGTGGTCGAGCAAGTAGTACCACTCGTTTTGAATGGGAAAAACGGGTAGCACCACTCGTTGTTTGTTAAACACCCACCATGCCAGCATTTGGTCATCGAATGAATGGGCAGTCAAAGCAGGATTGGTAATTTGCGAATTCCTTGCCGCTGTTCACCTATTCCGGGGAATAACAATTAACAAGGAGTCTCATCATGCGTAAATTGAGCAAAAAAGGAAAGATCTACGCGGCAGCAGCATCAATTGCCCTCGTAGCAGCAAGCGGCGGAGCAGCCTTCGCATACTGGACCAACACCGGTAGCGGTGTCGCCTCGGGCGCAACCGGCACAAATGCGCCGGTTACGGTCGTGCAGACCAGCGTCGTCACCGATCTGAAGCCGGGCGGCGCGCCTCAGGCCTTGAGCGGCAACTTCAACAACGGCAACACCAGCCCGGTTTATGTTGCCAGCGTGACGGCAAGCATCGCGAGCGTCACCCAGGCCGCTGGTGCAGTCGGGGCCTGCGACGCCGGCGACTTCACCCTCGCCTTGCCGACAATGACCGTCGGCCACGAAGTGGCCAGCGGCACGGGTATGGGCAGCTGGGGCGGTGCGACGATCGCGTTCAACGACAAGACCGGCACCAACCAGGACGGCTGCAAGGGCGCCACCGTCAACTTCACCTACACCAGCAACTAGTCGAGGGCTGGTGGGCCGGCAACGGCCCACCAGCTTGTGCTGTCTTAACAGAACCACGTAGAACAAACCCAGAGGAGGAACCGGTGCCACGCATTCCGGAGCTATTCCGATCGCCGATCCGCACCGCCCGCGCGGGCGCCAAGGTGCTTCTGGTTGGCCTTCTTTTGGTGACCTTTACGTCAGGCGTCGTGCTCGCCGCCAATAGCAACGGAAATGGAAACAGCGCCCAAAACCCCGAAAAAGGCATCACCTTACAACTTGCACCTACCAGCAGGTCCGTGACACAGGGGACCTCGGCAAGCTTCAACGTCGTGGTCCAGCCCACAGGCGGGTTTACTGGCAACGTCTCACTGTCAATCTCGGGGCTGCCGGCAGGCGCCACAGCATCGTTTTCGCCCGCAGTCGTCGCCGTCGGGACCGGATCAGCATCAGCGAACCTCAACGTGTCCACGACATCCGCCACACCTCTTGGAACCTACTCCCTGAGCCTCAAGGGCAGCAGCGGAACGACACAGTCCGCGGTCGTCGTCGTTTCCTTGACTGTGACCGCCGGCCAGCACCAGCCGTTCACCATCTCAGGCGACCCCACCGGACTTCTGGCACCTGGCAACGCCGTGTCGATTGATCTTCGTTTGGCGAACCCGGGCAATTCCAGCCTCAACGTCACCGGGCTTACTGTATCCATCACTGGAGTCACCAGAACTGCAGAGGCTGTGGCGAATAACCGGCCATGCAATCCTTCGGACTATGCAGTCACACAATTCAGCGGCAGTTATCCGATCTCTGCCCCGCCAGGCAATTCCTTTCTCTCTACAAGCGGCATCCTGGCGGCTCGGTGGCCACAGATAAGAATGCTGGACACCTCGCTCAACCAGGACGGCTGCAAAGGCGCAACCATCCAGCTTTCCTACTCCGGAACGGGACAGGGCAACTGAAATGCGGGCAACTGACATGAAAGCGAACAGGTGGATGAAGACCGGCTCCTTGGCCGCGGCCAAAGCGGCTGTGACGGCTGCCTTGCTGAGCCTGGTGCTGGGAGTCGGATCGGCCTACGCCTATTGGTCCAGCATCGGGATCGGCAGTGGCTCGGCCGCCAACGGCACCATGCAGACGGTGACCGTGGACGCTTTGGTGGCCGGTGACAGTCCCGCAACCACCCTCGTCCCTGGAGGTAGCGCGGAGGTCATCGTGCGAGCGAACAATCCAAATGCCTTCACTGTGCAGGTGTACAGCTTCATCGCCAACGGAGCCGCTACCGCGGATTCATCCCACCCGCTGTGCACTACCACGGGCGTGACGTTCAACGCCCCGACCGCGCCACTCACTCCAACGGTGTCCATCCCGGCAAACTCCTCCGTTCTGATCACCCTGCCCGCAGCTGCGTCAATGTCGACGGCATCACAATCCAGCTGCCAAGGCGCCGTATTCCACCTTCCAGTGACGATGGCGGTCCGCAAATGAACAAGCCCAAGCACTCTGCAGGCCGCGGATACAGGCACGCACTCCACCGTCGCGTGACGTGGACGCTCCTGGCAGTGCTCTTCATCTCCTGGGGCGGCCCGGCAGCCAACGCCTTCTGGCAATCGCTGAGCAGCAGCAATTTCGGTGCAGCCAAAGCAGACACCATGCCGCAAGGCGGCGCACCGGCAGGCTCATTGAGCGGCACCAATGTCACGGTCAGCTGGGCTGCCGCCACCACAGCGGGCGGACACGCAGTGGCGGGCTACACCGTGGCCCGCTACTCGGCTCCTTCCGGCGGTACCAAGGTCGCCGCTGGAGGAGGCTGCACGGGGACGGTATCCGGCTTGGGCTGCATCGAGCAAAGCGTCCCCGACGGAACCTGGTATTACACCATCACGCCGATAATCTCACTCTGGACGGGTGCCGAAAGCGCGCGGAGCGCGGGCATATCCATCGATACGACTCCGCCAACCGTCAGCGTTGCGTCAATATCCCCGACGCCGAACGCGGCGGGTTTCAACAACACCAGCCCGGTGACCGTGAACCTCAGCGCCGTCGACAACCCGGGCGGCTCCGGCGTCGCGACCATCAAGTACACGATCGACGGCGGCAGCACGGTGACCGTCAACGCGGCCACAGCGGCAGTGAATGTCAGCGGCGAGGGCACCCATACCGTCTCCTACTTCGCCTCGGACGTCGCAGGGAACACCAGCACTCCGAAGACCCAAACGGTCAAGATCGATACCATCGCGCCGGATCGCCCCTCGATCTCCGCACCGGCATGGGTGAACAACGCCAACAAGAGCAACGTTCTCGTGACTGGCACGGCGGAGGCAGGGGCCTCAGTAACCCTCACGGTCACGGACGCCGGCGGTACAAACTCGGCCAGCCAGACCGTCACGGCCAACGGATCCGGTGCTTGGAGCACGAGCGGCCTAAGCCTCGCAAATCTGAATGACGGAACCATCTCGTACAGCGCCGTGGCCAAGGATGCTGCTGGCAACACGAGCCAGCCAACCACGGTTGCCTTGTCCAAGGACACTTTGGCTCCCACGGTTTCATCCATAACGATGGCCAATGGCAAATCGTCGGGCGTAGCCGATAAAGGAGACACGCTCACCATCGTCTTTTCCTCGGATATGGACGCACACACCCTGTGCAGTGCCTGGGATTCAACGTCAGCCACCCACTCCGCCACGGGCACCGTCAGCATCAGCGCCGCCAATGACACACTGACACTGACCAGCGGCGGAAGCTGCTTGGTTCCTGCTTTCGGAAGTGTGCTTCTCAACGGGGACTACAACTCGAACGCCAGCCAGGCCCGGACGTTCTCAGCCCCGATCACCTGGACCCAATCCACCGGGACACTCGTGATCACGCTCAACGACAACGGCACAAACGGAAGCAAGGGTGGCGGCGTCCCCTCGAGCCTGCCTGTTTACACCCCACCGGCAGACGCCGCGGATATCGCGGGCAATCCCCTGACAGGTACCTTCACCGCCGGGATCGCCTCCGGATTCTAGGGATCCACTATCAACCGTCCAGGCCCTGCAACAGGGCCTGGACGGTTGGCCACTGGCTTCGGATCAGCGTCCAGGCCGCCAAGCCAAGCCCAACCATGGCATAGCCGCCCACCGGAATCAGGACAAGCCATTCCCGCCGCGAACCGGCTTTGCCGAGAAGAGGGATGGAGAATGCGCCGTTGGCCCGCCAGATTCCGCTGACGAGGGGCAGTTTGCGCCAGAATTTCGGCGGCTTGATGACGATGGGCCACAGCAGCGGTACTCCCCCGGTGGTGATCATGTCACCCACAATGTGGACAACGACGCCGGTCAACATGGAGAGGGGCAACCAGCTCCACTGGTGCGGCGCGAACCACGTCACCAGTCCGGCCATGGCAAGGGCGAAGACCCAATTGACGAGCCAGCCGGAATTCGGAAAAAGCTTGAGGGCCTTGGCGGCCAGGTTGATCATGAACATGCACAAGAATCCGGCACCCACGGACAGACGGCCCACGGGAGTATCCAGCTGGAACTGGGCAGCCATGGCCGCGAGCACCACAAAAGCCGAAGCGCCCAGCAATGAATGGGTTCCCTGCCGGTGGCCCCCGCTGGCCTTCTCGATCCCGACGGCAATCACGTTGGACAGCGGCGGGAGCGAGTGGGCGATGGTACTTGAGCGGTGGTCCCAGTCGCACACCAAAGCAGTTCCCGCCGTCGTCATCGCTCCGATGAGTATCCCGGTGGCGTCCAGCGGGTACCACCCCAAGGCGTACGGGCCGGTTGAAGCGATAGCTATCCACGCCGCGGCCCCGGACGCGGCGTGGTGTCCTCCCATCATCGGTTCAGCCTGCGGTCTGCGAAGCGCTGGACGTCGGCGAAGCCGAGAAGAAGATAGCTTCGATCACGGTGTTGGCCCACTCCAGGATTTCGGCGTCCTGCAGGTCGCGGCCGCCGATCCTCGCCGTCTTGGGCTTGGGAATCAGCACGGAGTCGAGGGCTGGTTTGACCTGCGAGCCCGGGTACATGCGGTTCAATCGCATGACCTTGGACTCGGGCAACTGTGCGGGAGAGAAGCGGATGAAATTGCCTTGTAGCGCGACGTCGGACAGCCCGGCTTCGCGGGCACCTACCCGGAAGCGGGCGACGGCGATCAGGTTCTTCGCGGGCAGCGGCGGCTCACCGTAACGATCCACGAGTTCGGCCAGGACCTCGTCGATGGCCTCGTTGGTGATGGCTGCGGCCAGTTTCCGGTAGGCCTCCAGGCGCAAGCGTTCGCCCGGCACGTAGTCGTGCGGCAAGTGGGCATTGACAGGCAGCTCGATCTTCATCTCGGCGGCCTTCTCTTCGGCCTCGCCACGATATTCGGCCACGGCTTCACCCACCAGGCGGATGTAGAGATCGAAGCCGACCCCTTGGATGTGCCCGGACTGTTCCCCGCCCAGCAAGTTGCCCGCGCCGCGGATTTCGAGATCCTTCATGGCCAACTGCATGCCGGCGCCTAATTCGTTGTGGGCCGCGACGGCTTTGAGCCGTTCAAGGGCCACCTCGCCCAGGGGCTTCTCCGAGGGATACAGGAAGTAGGCATAGGCGCGTTCGCGCCCACGGCCCACGCGGCCGCGCAACTGGTGGAGCTGCGAGAGACCGTACTTGTCCGCGCCGTCCACAATCAGGGTGTTCGCATTGGAAATATCCAGGCCGGTCTCAATGATGGTGGTGCAGACCAGGACGTCAAAGCGCTTCTCCCAGAAGTCCACGATGATCTTTTCCAGGCGGCTCTCGGACATTTGTCCGTGCGCCACTTCAACCCGTGCTTCTGGAACGAGCTCCCGGATCTGGGCGGCGATGCGCTCAATCGAGGACACGCGGTTGTGGACGAAAAAGACCTGACCTTCGCGCATCAGTTCACGCCGGATCGCCGCGGAGGTCTGCTTGTTGGTGAACGGGCCGACGTAGGTCAGCACCGGGTGCCGTTCCTCCGGCGGTGTGGCCAGCGTGGACGTTTCGCGGATACCCGTAAGGGACATTTCCAAGGTACGCGGGATGGGAGTGGCGCTCATGGCGAGGACGTCCACGTTGGTGCGCATTTTTTTGAGGGCTTCCTTGTGCTCCACACCGAAGCGCTGCTCCTCATCCACGATCACCAAGCCGAGATCCTTGAACTCGAAGTCCTTGGACAGCAGTCGGTGCGTGCCAATGACTACATCCACAGAGCCGTTCTTGACGCCCTCCATGGTTTCCTTGGATTCCTTTGCGCCCTGGAAACGGGACAGCGGCTTGACGCGCAGGGGGAAGCCGGAGAAGCGCTCGGTGAACGTTTCATAGTGCTGCTGGGCGAGCAACGTGGTGGGAACAAGGACCGCCACCTGCTTGCCGTCCTGGACGGCCTTGAACGCGGCGCGGACGGCGATCTCGGTCTTTCCGTATCCGACGTCTCCTGAGACCAGCCGGTCCATGGGGATCTCCCGTTCCATGTCGGCCTTGACCTCGTTGATGGTGGTCAGCTGGTCCGGCGTCTCGACGTACGGGAAGGCTTCCTCAAGCTCCCGCTGCCACGGCGTGTCCGGCGCGAAGGCGTGCCCGCGCGAGGCCATGCGTGCCGAGTACAGCCGAATGAGCTCGCCCGCGATTTCCTTGACAGCTTTACGCGCTTTGGACTTGGTGCTCGCCCAGTCCGCCCCGCCCATCTTGCTCAGGGACGGCGTGTCGCCCCCGACATAGCGGGTCACTTGGTCCAGCTGGTCCGTGGGCACGAAAAGCCGGTCGCCGGGGGCACCTCGCTTGGATGCCGCGTACTCGAGCACGAGGTACTCGCGAAGACCGGCGTCTCCCCCGGAAGGACCAGCAGAGGAGCCCGCCACCTTGCGCTGGATCAGCTCCACGAACTTCCCGATCCCGTGCTGTTCGTGGACCACGAAGTCACCGGCGTGCAGCTGGAGGGGGTCGACGGCGTTACGCCGCTTGGAGGGCATGCGTCGCATGTCCTTCGTGGATCCGGCGGACGTGCGGCCCAGGAGGTCCGCTTCCGTGAGCAGCCCCAGTTTGAGGCCGTCCAGGACAAAACCGCGTCCGACGGCGGCAGTGGTCACCTCGATGATGCCGGCCTGTGGTTCGTGGGCCAGGGATTCGACACGGGAGCACGGGATATCGGCATCATGGAACAACTCGGCGAGACGCTGGGCCGGACCGGGTCCGTCCGTGGCCACCACGATCCGCCATTGGTCACGCACGTGGGAACCGATGAATTCGAGCATCTCCGCGACATCGCCCTGGTAGCCGCGCGGTTCACGGGCGTGCAGGTTCAGGACGTCGATATCGAGGACAAGTTCTTCGTCGGTCGCCAAGGAGGTGATGGACCACCAGGAGACGCCGTGGGCCAGCGCCGCGCTGCGCGTATCAGTCAGGGATTGGAAGCTTGCCTCGTGGAGGCTGGCGGCCGCATGCGAGGCCAGATCAAGGGGCGCGGTCCCGCCGTCGGACGCTGTGGACCAAGCCGCCTCCAGGAACTCCTCATTGGTGGCCGCGAGGTCGTGCGCGCGGGTGCGGACCTTCTCCGGTTCGATGACCACACCGATGGACCCGGCCGGCAATTGGTCCACGAAGGGCACCATGGCGTCTACCAGGACCGGAGCCAGGGACTCCATGCCCTCGACGGCGATGCCGCCCGCGATCTTTTCCAACATGTCCGCGGCGGCTGGCATGTCGGCCTTGAGCTTGGCGGCCCGGGACATGACCGATGGCGTGATGAGGATTTCCCGGCAAGGCGGGGCATGCAGTTCGGTGGGGTGATGCACGGCCGGACCGGAGAGCGACCGCTGGTCGGCCACCGCAAACCAGCGCATCTGGTCCACCTCGTCGCCGAAGAATTCCACCCTGATCGGGTGGTCCTCGGTGGGTGGGAAAACGTCTAAAATGCCGCCCCTGACGGCGAATTCACCACGGTGGGTAACCATGTCCACGCGCGAATAGGCAGCGTCGGCAAGGCGGCGTACCACGTCGCTGAAGGGCATTTCCTGCCCCACCTTCAACGTCACCGGGACCAGTTCTCCGAGGCCCGCCACCACCGGCTGGACCACGGCGCGAACCGGCGCCACCACCACCCGCAGGGGACCCGCCGTCGAACTCTCCGGGTGGGCCAGGCGGCGGAGTACGGAGAGCCTGCGGCCCACCGTGTCCGAGCGTGGGGAGAGCCGTTCGTGCGGCAGCGTCTCCCAGCTGGGAAAGGCCGCCACGGAATCCGCGGGGAGGTAAGCCGCCAGCGCCTCGGTCAGGTCCTCCGCTTCGCGGCCCGTGGCCGTCACCGCCAACACCACCGCGCTTCCCTCAGGATCCTGGGAGGCCAGGCCGTCGGCCATTTCGGCGAGCAACGCCGCCCTCAAGCCTGCGGGGGCGCTGATCTGGTAGTCGCTGCTGCGTTCGCTGAACGCGCGTGCTGCCTCCGGCCTGACCCGCGCGAACGTCCGATCCTCGCCCAGGGCACGCCGCAAACCGTCGAGACACGCACCGGTGCCTGTGCGGTCGATTCCGGAGTTGACCGCGGACGGCTGGCCTTTGGGGCTCATGGATGGCTCTCCTGGGGTGGGGAATGCAGCACGAAAACCCGAAATTCTCTCGAATCCCGGGGCGTTCCTAGCCTACCCCGCCCACCCCGTAGGATGTTTGGGAGCCGCAAGAGCTTTCAACCGAGATATTCCACGGAGGACCCCCATGGCCCTGAACGCATCCACCACCCTGCCCTATGGCGTCGACCGCGTAGCCGCTACTTTCATCGACGAAGACTTCCTGCGTCACACGAGCGAGTATGTCGGCGGCACTTTGGAGTCATTCCAGATCGACGGCGACACCGCCGGCGCTTTCACCACCATCACGGTCCGCACCCTGCCCACCACGCGCCTCCCGGAGATCGCCCGCAAGTTCGTGGGCGAGAAGCTCACTGTCACCCAGACCGAGAAGTGGGACGCCCCGACTGCCGATGGCTCCCGGACCAGCAACATCTCCCTGAAGATCTCCGGCGCCCCGCTTGATGTCACCGCGGCGCAGCGCCTTGTGGCCGACGGCGGCAACACCCGCGTCGAGCTCGAAGGTGCCGTCACGTCATCGGTTCCGTTCCTCGGTGGCAAGATCGCCGACGCGGCCGAGCCGATGGTGGGCAAGGCGCTCAACATCCAGGCACAGCAGGCCGAGGCCTGGCTCGAAAGCCACTAGCGTGCAGTTGGGACCGGTCCTCGCCACTGTGCTGATCGTCGCCGGCGCTTGGTCGCTCATCGTGTGGCCGCAGTTCCTGCGGCGCGTCATGACGGACCCCCGTGCCCGCGACGCCAACGGGAAAGCCACCAAGTTCCTCACGGTCCACGTCGTCCTGGTCAGCATTTCCATGGTGCTTGGACTCGCGACGGCGGTCATCGGAGTAGCGGGCCTGCTCACGTAACGCTTCTTCCGCACCCAGCTGACTCGCAGTAGGTGTCGTTCTGGACGCTCATAGCGACGCCTACTGTTAGTTAGTTGGGTCCTCGGCGGGGCAGCACTCCCCTCGGCTAAAATGGAAGTCAGGTGCGCCGGGAAGTCTGGTCGGCAACAGTTTTGTCGACCCCAAGCTTCCCAACCTCCACAGGAGCCATCATGGCGAACAGCCCGCACCCGGCTGCCCCTTCCAAGGTTTTCAGCCGCTCGAGCTTCCCCGAGTACCAACGCATCCTGGCCATCCTTCGCACCGAAACCGTTGGCGGCGCACTTTTGCTCGCAGCCACGGTTGCCGCCCTCGTCTGGGCAAATTCTCCCCTTGCCGACGGCTATTTCACCCTGCGCGACGTCAAGATCGGCTACGCCCCGTGGCACCTGGAATTGAGCCTGGGCCATTGGGCGTCCGATGGGCTCCTGGCCGTGTTCTTCTTCATCGCCGGGCTGGAGCTGAAGCGCGAATTCGTGGCCGGCGAATTGCGAAAGCCTGCAAAAGCGATCGTCCCGGTCGCGGCAGCCGTCGGCGGCGTGGCCCTGCCCGCGCTCATTTACGTTGCCCTCAACCTCGGTTCGGGCGCCGAAACCCTCAAGGGCTGGGCCATACCCACGGCCACGGACATCGCCTTCGCCTTGGCCGTCCTTGCCGTCATTAATACGCACCTGCCAGCCGCGTTGCGCACGTTCCTGCTGACGCTGGCCGTGGTGGATGACCTGATCGCCATCGGCATCATCGCGTTTTTCTATTCGAGTGGCCTTGAGCCGCTCCTGCTCCTGGCCGCCGCCGTGCCGCTGGCCCTCTTTACCTTTCTGGTCCAGAAGCGCGTCCGCAGCTGGTACCTCCTGCTCCCCCTTGCCGGGGCCACGTGGGCCTTCGTCCATGCTTCGGGCATCCACGCCACCGTGGCCGGGGTCCTGCTGGCCTTTGCCGTACCCGTTGTGACCTCGGGAAAGAAGGGAGAGCCTGAGGCCGGACTCGCCGAAAGTTTCGAACACCGGCTGCGTCCCTTGTCGGCAGGCTTTGCCGTGCCGGTGTTCGCTTTCTTTTCTGCCGGTGTGGCTTTGGGCGGCGCCGAAGGCCTGGGAACTGCCTTTCGCGATCCGGTGGCGGTAGGCATAGTGCTCGCCCTGGTGGTGGGCAAGACGGCGGGCGTCTTCGGCACCACGTTCCTCATCACCAAGACCACTCGCGCGCGGCTGGACGACGGCCTGGCATGGATCGACGTCGCAGGGCTCGCCATGCTGGCGGGGGTCGGTTTCACCGTCTCCCTCCTGATCGCCGAGCTCGGCTTCGGCACCGGTTCCCCGCATGATGACCACGCCAAAGTAGCCGTTCTGGCCGGTTCCCTCACCGCGGCGGTGCTAGCCGCCGTCGTGCTCAAAGCCCGCAACGGGCACTACCGGCGCGTGGCGCGGGACGAGCAGAGGGACGACGACGGCGACGGCGTGCCTGACGTCTTTACCCGCGCCTGAGGCGCCCGGTCCACACACGAGTAGCGGACATTGCAAATCGAGTATTGCCGTTTGCAAGTGGGGTGGTTGGCACGCTATTTGAGCCCCATTGGCAGGAATACCTTGCTGCTATGGACGCGAATAGTATGGAACGAGTGTGGCATGGGGCCCACAGGAAGGCCCAAGCGAAGAACTGGTCGTTGTACTTCGTCTGGGCGGTTCTCGGTCTCATGTCGATTTCGGTGCTCATCGCAGCGGTACCCAAGTGATGCGATGGCGATGCCAACGGTACACAAAAGCTCGGACCGGCTTTCGCGGGTCCGAGCTTTCTTTGACTCTGCGTTCCCATGTCGTGCGGCGTTCCCATGTCGTGCGGCGCGTTCCCATGTCGTGCGGCCAAGCCCAGCCGTCATCGGCGCAGCTTGACTGAGTTCCAGCCTTTGCCTCAGCGGATCGCGCCCATAAGGGCGGCAAGAATGGTTACCGCAACGAGGGCGAGCAACAATCCCACAACCACAAACTCCGCCCTGCGGACCCGATGCTGGCTCCGGCGCCATTCGCGCCTGCTCTCCAAGGTGATCATGGTTCGAGGCTAAGTCCGGCCTGCGAGTCCACAATAGAGTGGACACTACTCGACCTCGGCCTGCTTCGCTAGAGAGCCTCGGACACCCCTTGATTGGCCTCGGCTTGGCGCAACGCGTCTTCCGCAGCCACCCATGCGAGCATGGCGCACTTTACCCGGGCCGGGTACTTGGCGACCCCGGCCAACGCTGCAGCATCCTGTAGCAGTTCCTCATCCGCTTCCAGTTTGCCGCGCGAGCGCATCAATTCGCGGAAATGGTCAATGGTCCGGCGGAGGGACGCCGGGGACATGCCTGGTGCCATTTCACTGAGTATGGACGCTGACGCCATCGAAATTGCACAGCCATCGCCATTCCAGTGAATTTCCGTGACGGCCTGTCCGTCTCCGGCGGTGCCGACACTGAGCCTCAGGGTGATTTCGTCCCCGCAGATGGGATTGAGCTGGTGACTCTGCCCTGTGCCGACCGAACCCGCGGTGCCGACCGAACCCGCGGTGCCGACCGAACCCGCTGTGCCGACCGAACCCGCTGCGGCGGCCGGCAGTTCAGCCAGGTCTCCCCCGCTGCGGATCTTGGAGTGCTCCAGGATCAGCTGTTGGTACAAGGAGTCCAGACCACTCATGACGTGGCCCCCGAAGCCGTTACCCCGAAATAGGGCCGGATCTTGGCAACTGCCTCAACCAGCAGGTCGACTTCCTCGGACGTCGTGTAGAGGTAGGTACTGGCCCTGGTGGAGGCAGTCAGGCCCAGCCTGCGGTGCAGGGGCTGCGCACAATGGTGGCCCACCCGGACAGCGATACCCAGATCGTCGAGGTACTGCCCGACGTCGTGCGCGTGCACTCCGGCGACGTCGAACGCGGCAAGCCCGGTCCTTTCTTCTCCTGGCTCGGGACCCAACACTCGCACGCCTTGGATGGCGCTGAGGCCCGTGACAAGCCTTTGGCCAAGCTCCGCCTCACGAAGGGCCACCCGCTGCATCCCTGTCTCGCTGAGGTAGTTCACCGCCGCAGCCAAGGCCACAGCCTGCGAAATAGGCTGCGTTCCAGCCTCGAAACGCTGGGGAGCGGGCAAATACCGGGCTTGCTCCATCGTCACCGTGGTGATCATGGAACCACCAGTCAGGAAAGGTGGCATCGCGTTAAGCAGTTCGCTCCGGCCGTAGACCGCGCCGATTCCCGTAGGTCCCAGCATTTTGTGGCCGGAAAATACGGCGAAGTCAACGTCCAAGGCCTTGAAGTCCAGGGGGAGGTGCGGCGCGGACTGGCAGGCGTCCAGAACCACCAAGGCACCTACTTCCCGGGCCATCTGGACCAGTACGTCCACCGGGTTGATGTTGCCGAGCACGTTGGACGTGTGGGTGAAGGCCAGGATCCTGGTTCGCGCGGTCATCAGGCGCGATGCTTCCTCGAGCCGCAGCGCACCGGCGTCGTCAAGGGGAATGTACTTGAGGGTGGCGCCGGTCCGCCGGCACAGTTCCTGCCAAGGGATCAGGTTGGCGTGGTGTTCCATTTCGGTGACAAGCACTTCGTCCCCACGCTTGAGGGCAAAGCGCTCGGCTTCCGCGCCTGCCTGGCCCACGCTGGCGTTCGAAAAAGAATAGGCCAAAAGGTTCAGGCCCGCGGTGGCGTTCGCGGTCCAGATCAGCTCATCATCCTGCACGCCCACAAAACGCGCCACGGTGGCCCGCGCGTCTTCGAAAGAGTCCGTGGCTTCTACAGCGAGGTGGTGGGCACCGCGATGGACCGCGGAGTTTCGTTGCTCATAGAATTCCTGCTCCGCCTCCAGCACACTCCGGGGGTTCTGCGAGGTGGCACCCGAGTCCAGATAGACCAGCGGTTTGCCATTGATCTCCTGCTCAAGAACAGGGAAATCATTGCGGATGCGACGGACTTCATCGTCATCGAGTGCGGAAACCTGGGCATCTCCCCACGCGGGGGTGGAAACCATCGTCAAAACCGGTGCTCCTTGATAGGAATACGTGGCAATCGCCAGCGGCAGACCGCCAGGAGTGGCGGCGTCACCTAGTAATTGTCCCACCATTTGGCTTCGCTGCCTCATCCGCGGAGCTGCGCAGCTTACTCCTCCGGCTTCGCCAACTCGTCCCAGAGTTCAGAGAGCTTCTGCCGCCGCGAAACTCCGAGCTTCCCGTAAACCCGCTGAAGGTGCGCGTTGACAGTGTTCACTGCGATACCCAATCGAGCGGCTACTTCCGCGCTGCTCAGCCCGGAGGCCACCAAGGCAGTCACTTCGCGTTCACGCTGGGAAAGCTTGACGACGCCGGGAAGGATGGAGGACCCGGCCTCCGGGCCCTCCGCGTCGGGTTCGTCATAGGCAAACACCTCCTCGTGGTCGGAAGCCCGGTCTTGTTGGGGCTCACCCGTGATTGCTTCTTGTGTTCCCAGCCCTGGTCTTTGTCCCATTTCTTGTCCTGCTTCCTGTCCCGACGGCACTCCGGACTCGACGCTCCACACAACTTCGGACACCCCTGGCCCCACCTGCCGGTAGCCACGGCTGCCGGTACGTGCGGCCAGGCCCAGGTTCAGCATTTCGAGGGCCCGGTGTCCCTTCTTGGCAGCCGAACCCGCAAGTTGCAAGAGCTTCCTGTGTGAATGTTCCGCACCAACCAGCACTGACCGTGCCGCGGATGAATAGCTTTCGGCGAGCTGCGACGCAAGATAGTTTCCTGAACTTCGGCGCGAATCGTAGGCCGCCAGTGCGCGACGTACTTGGTTGACATCGCCCAGCAACCACGCGGCGGCGGCAAGTCCCCCGAGGGCCGGTGGCAGAAGCCCGTCGGGATCGGCTTCGTCCAACCGGGCCTTGGCCTGGCGGAACTGTTCACAAGCCAATTCCAGGCTCCCCTGCCTGGCAAACACAAGTGCCCTGTAGAGGTGGGCCGCCCCACCGAAATAGCTCATCCGGTTGCTGTAGCTGGAACTGCCGGCGCAGAACATTTCGGCACCACCCCATTGTCCGCGCCAGATCAAATTCGATCCGTGGATGGTCAGCACAGCGGACAGGAAGTCCACCGGGCACCGTGGCAGCCTCCCCAAACTTTCGAGGGCCGACGTCGAGAGTGCGACGGCGTCCGAGAACCGCCCGCTGACAGCCAGCCCTTGGGAGACGAGCGCCATCAAAAGCACGGCGGCCTGGGTAGGCGGCGGCGGCTGGTGCTCGGAACGCAGCCCAGGGTCGAGCAATTGGCTGCGGCAAAGCCTTTGGAACAGCTCACCACTGGCTGAAGGCCAGCTACCGTTCTGCGCATCGAGGTACAGCTGGAGGACATCCAGTTCGTCCCGGACGGCCGCCTGGTCAAGATAGGCCGGCTCGTCCGGCTGGACTGCTGCGGCGGCAGCCTCCAACCGCCGTCGGGCGTCCTGTAGGACCGCCTGCAGCACCTTTGCCCCCGGCGAAGTCGGCAAAAGGGCATGCAACAGCAGCCACACGGCCTGGGCGAAGTCCATTGTCAAGACGTCAGGGGTATTTGCAACCAGACCCTTCAGGACTGTGACAGCCCCGGGGAAATCCCTTGTTTGATAGAGGGCCCTTGCCAGCTCCAGCCCGGCAACCAGTCCGAGTTCCGGCGCTCGCACCGCATCCGCGGACCGCCGGGCCCGCCGGTTATCGTGAATGTCGTTCGCCGCAATGGCCACGGCCAGCAGATCAGCGTCTGGCACCGGCAAACCGCTTTCCTGTTCGAAGTCCACCCGACGGAACAGCGTCCAGAGCGAGTCATCAGCAGCCGGGGCGGAGATCTCGTAGATGCTTCGCCGAAGCGCCAGGATCCGGGCAGGTCCCAGCTGCTGCCGGGCAAGCCTCCCTTCGATGCCGTGACTGAGGGAAGCCGTCTCCCGGGTGTCCTTCTGGACACGGATGGTTCCGTCGCCCCGGAGCGCTTCGATAGCCCGCTTTTGGACAAGCTGTTCAAGGATGGCCATTGGTATCGGCTCCCCCGCTGCCAGGAGGTCCACCACCTGACGCTGCGGCACGGAGTAACCCTCAAGCCGGTGCCGGGTCAATTCGAGGGCTTGCGAACCGTCCAGTCGGATCGGTCCGGACAGCATCCAGGAATCAGCCTGTTCCACGATCTCTCCGCGCGCTGCGGCTTCGTCCAACAGCAACTTCGCGGTCTGCAAGTTCCCCCCGGTGAGGGCATGGATGTCCCGGACCAGGCTGCGCGCGGCGTGCCCGCCGAGACGGTCATCGAGGAATTCGCGAAGCTGCTCCGGCGTGAGGTCGTCGAGGGTCACCACCGAAAGCTGGCGTGAAACGACGGACTCCATCAATTCCATCCTCAACGGCCGGTCTGAGCGGTGGGTGGCAATCATGCGGATGTCCGGTTCAACAAGGAGCTGGCTTAAGAGCCAAAGGGACATGTCGTCCAGGAAATCGATGTTGTCCAGGACGAGCAAGGCCGGGGATCCAGCTGCCGAAGCAGCGCGCACTGCCTTGCGGCAAGCCGCCACAATGGAACCGGGCCACACTTTGGAGCGGGCCGGCAGCTCGGGAACAAGTGCCATGGCGATTCCAAACGGGATATCCGCGAATGACTCGGAGACGTTGTGGGCAATCACGCTGAACGACCCGCGCAGCACTGAAGCCGCGGCGTCCAAGAGAGTAGTCATTCCCGAACCGCTCGGGCCTGAGATGACTATCCCGGCTGGCTCCGGCCCTGACAGGGCAATAACAATCTCTTGAAGCTCTGCTGCCCGAATGATCGGGGGCGAGGTCTGGGTCCCTTCAGTATCGTCCATGGTCCTGTCTCATCTTTGGGCCGCCGGACACGTGTTCCTGACGGCCGCGGCACGGACCGGTGTCATTTCCAAACGTTACCCGCGGGTTTCTGTCCTGGATTGAGTGGTAACTACTTGGTTTTCCAGGGCTACTTGCACGAAATCCTCGAGCTTCCACGCGGCCTTTGGAGGGAGTTCCGTCCTCGACTCCTGACCAAATGTGTGGCCGCTGTTACCGTCCTGTGATCTGACTGTGTAAGCTGGTCTCGCAAGAGCAAGTTCAGGCTGGCTACTTCTGGGGAGTCGGAGCGCAGCCTATTTCGAAACAGCTCTGTCGTGGCACACCCCTTGGCCGTGTACGACCCTGCAGCCTTTTTGCCTGCAGATCGCCTTACCCGATTGCCTCGGTCTCATATGTCCATGTCCCCAACAGATATGTCACCCAAAATATGAAACACCTGTTCACAGCACTCATCGCCGTGTTGCTCCTGGCCTTCGGCGGCCTGGCAACCATTTCAGCCGTCCAATCCTCACACAACACCTCTTCCTGGAGCGGCGACCGCGCGTCCAAGACGCCTTCCGCTTCCTCCACCCCCAAGCGAACATCGACTCCGACACCGACGCCGACGCCGAGCAATGTTCCGGCCGCGACGCCGTCGAGCCAGCCCGCCGCGGCCACGCCGTCTTCGGCAGCAACGGCCGCCAGTGCACCCGTTGCGACGCCTGCCCCCCTCCCAGCGACGGGCGGTACCTACCCGCTGCACACCAACATCGTGAGCACCAGCTTCTGGGTTGGCGAAATCTTCAACGCGAGCCTCTCGGATGGCTCCCAGGTCTGCTCCACGTTCAACGGCCAGTGGGCCCTCCAGCACACCGGCGTCAACCTCGGAACCACCCCCATGAGCGCGAGCGGCTGCCCCGGCAGCCCCTACGGCGGTTGCGACGGTGTCAGCTCCGGCACAGGCACGAGTTTCAAGTGCGTCACTGAAAAGCGCGTGGCCAGCAATGGATACTTCCCGTTGCACCAGCCCAAGC
Source organism: Arthrobacter sp. AZCC_0090 (assembly GCF_014207375.1). Lineage (GTDB taxonomy): Bacteria > Actinomycetota > Actinomycetes > Actinomycetales > Micrococcaceae > Arthrobacter. The sequence continues at coordinate 354,170 of NZ_JACHEE010000002.1, forward strand.
CTTTGCAGAACCCGTTCTACCTGGACCTGCCTTACGACGACGTCAACGACAGCGTGGCCTTCGCTGAGCGCTGCAAGGTGATTCCGTGGGCTGCCGCAGACAACGCCGCAACCGGCGTCAACCACTGCGCGGACTCGAACTACAGCTACATGAAGAACGCCTGGGTCCAGATCACCGGCCCCAATGGCAGCGTCTGCTACGGACAAGTTGAAGATGCGGGCCCCTCCAGCGGTTCCCTCTACCATGACTCCGCCTACGTGTTCGGCGCGAACAACGCCCGTCCCGCCAACAAGCAGTTCTCCGGCGACCCAAGCCAAGGCGCCGGCATGGACGTGTCCCCGGCACTGAACGGCTGCCTCGGCTTCGCAGAGTTGGACGGGGACAACGACCATGTTTCCTGGCGTTTCGTGGACCGCGCCAGCGTGCCCGCCGGCCCGTGGCTGACTGTTGTCACCACTGCGGGAGTCACCAACTAATCCCCACCGCCACCTTCGCCTCGCAAGGGCCCACACGCGTTTCCAGGGCCTCTCGGTCAGCTGTCCTTTGGTCAGCGAAGAGATCCGATCCCCTGGAACCGGGCGGACGCCCGTGTCCCAGCCGTCATGGCTGCGTGGCACGGGCGTTCGCGTGTCCGGGACCTGTCACCTCGGCTGTCCGTTGTCCTAGCCGACCCGTGCCGCCGGCGATCCGGCGACACCCATTTCCTGGGACTGGCGTTGAATCCTTCGGACCGGGCTGACCCAAACTCCGGACGAAATCGCCGAGTACGCCCTGGGCAACACCTGGAGGCAAATGATTGCATCCAGGATCCGCATCAACGGAAACAAGGGAGCCATCAGCAGGAGGCGCGGACTGCGCATCGAAACGGCGGCAAGGATTGTCAGTAAGAAATCCGGCAGGAAAACCCCGATGAGAACGTCCTGAGGCCGCAGGACACCGGAGAGGAACACAAAAACTTCCGATCGATTGCCAAAGATCCATACTTCAACGGCAGCTATGGACGATAGCAGGAAGGCTGGCACCAGGAGCACGAAGAAGATGCAGCTGGCGACGAGCTCAACGATGTATAGCCCCAGGACGAACCAGAACCTGCCGAATTGCAGTCCGTGCCGTCTGACCGTCTGCCAGAAGCCAAGGATCCACCGCCGCACTTGTTTGACGTAGTCCTTGAGATTGTCTGGATCCTGTGTGTACGCAACGGCGGCGGACGGATGGAATGCAATCCGTCCCAGTTTCTTCGCATGGATCTCAAACGTCATGTTGAAGTCTTCGATCACCAGTCCCGGCGCCAGGACCTCTATCTCGGCGAGCGCGCTGGTCCGGTACATGCTGGCGAATCCCGGAACGATCGAAACAACATTGGCGCCTCGAGCTGCTTGGCCGTATTTGAGCAGCAGTTGGACCACGATGTACAAGCGCTCCCGGTACGCCACCAGGAAGCGGCCAATCGCCGTCGGAGATGGCGGACTCATGATTGACTTGGCGCGTCCCGCGACGGCGACCACCGTGGGATCGGCAAACAGCGGCAGTCCCGTTTCGAGGTAATCCGGGGTTGGGCGGGTGTCCGCGTCCAGAAGCATGACCACTTTGAACCGCTTGCACAGATTAAAATGGGCGATCCCCGCTGCGAGCGCGCCTGCCTTGCCCCGATTCGGTTCAAGCTCGAGGACCTTGACTCCTGCGGCCCGCGCAATAGCTGCGGTGTCGTCTGTGGACATGTCCGAGACGATGTGGATGTTGCGCCGGGGAACCAACGCGGACGCGGCAAGGATTGTCTCTTTGATGACGAGCGCCTCATTGTGGGCGGCTATGAGGACTGCGACATTCGACGGGTAGATTCGGACTCCCTGTGAACGGTGACGGGCCCGTTGGCGCTGCGGGGCCGGCGTCCCCCCGCCCCACAGCAACGAAATCCACCCACGGATCCGGTTGGACCATACCTGGGCCCGCCACGACTGCTCACTCGCCAAGCGGAAGAGCCCGGCAACGGACCAGAAAATCGTGCTGATCCCCAGAACCAAAACGATTGAAAGAACTATCACGGCGACGGAGCTCCAACTGTGTCGTACATTTCGTAATCGTCGGTAGCAAGCTGGCCATCGCTGAAGAGGTTGAGTCCAAAGCTGATGGCTTCCGCTCCGGACGGAACGGGCGGCGTTTCCCAGATTGCCTGTTCGTAGCTGGTGTTTGGCGCAAACCAAGGGCTGGCTGTCCAGTAGGTCCACGTGCCCAGCTTGTTACGGTAATACAGTTCAAATTGCGTCTTCGCAGTGGACTGATACCACGCACGGAGTGAATAGCTGTGGCCCGCGGTGACACTCGGCGCGCATGCCCCTAGATCGAGGACGGGAAGCAATTTGGCGTCGCCGGACGAGTATTCGGTCACGTCCAGCCGACGCGCTATCGCACCGCTGTGTCCCGGGTTCAAGGTGCTCAGCACCACCACATTCTTGCCGTAGGACGAAACCTGCCAGCATTGCGGCAAACCGTACTTTCCAGCGATTTCCAGCCCCGGGTTGCGAAGCGTGTTCTTGCCCTGTGCAGCCGGCGCCGCCACCGGCCCGTTCACCACCGGTTTCGCCACTCCGCCGATCACGTCATGAACCGTGCGTACAGCCATGGTCCCTTGTTGGGTCCTCGCTGCCAGCCAGGTGGCGAACTGTTCGAACAACGCGGGACTGACGGAGCGAGGACTGCCGTTGTTGTCGATGTCGTAGAAAGTCAGCTGCAACCATCCCCCCGCCTGTTCAGCTTGCACAACCGTTGCCTGGAGGTTGGCCAACGTCCAGCCGCTGCCCACCTCGGACGTTGCCCTCGTCCGGAACAAGTTGGCGGGGCGGACCGTTTCTGCCTGGGCGCAGGTGGCGCAGTCCAAGGGGCTGTGTATCTCGCCGAGACCCCGGGCACTGTTGTAGCCGCACCCAGCAACGAGCTCCTCCGACTTCGCCGTTGAAGCCGCAAACGGATACGCAAAGGAGGTGACCTTAAAGCCCCAGTCCGTGAGGTTCGCCCGATCGTTGCATATCTGGCGTGAAGCTTCATCTGGTTCCACCGCGGTCACATCGGCAAGGGTGACTGTATGGCCTCCGATTTCATTTTGGCCAGTCGCCAAACTGTGGAGATTCTCCACTGTCATGTAATCGGGTGCGCCGACAAATCCTGAGTCGATGAAGAAGGTGCCCCGAAGTCCATGGTCCTTCAGGATCCGGGCCGCCTCCATCTGGCTTGACCGGCCTGAATCAAACGTCAGGCTGACAGAAGACAGCGGGGCGGCAGAAGCCGTGGCGGCAGGCTGGGAGCCGGCCGGAGTCTGGTTTCCGTTGAGCAGCGACGTTGCGCCCGTCAACAGGAGCAACACCGAGACCCAAGAGGCGGCCCACAGGCCTGCCCGTTTCCTGGACGTGTGGACCGGGCCGGACGCGAAGTCCTTCTTCCCGGAGCTCATCGCCGAGCCTCAGTGCGCAGGTTCCTGAAGGGGCCGGTGGCGACTGGGGGAAGCCTCGGTCTCAAAGGCTTATTCACCACCGGCCCCCGTTCAGGGGCCCCCTCTATGAGGGCGTGCTGCCACGGGGCAGCACTGTCAATTGGCGATGGGTCATTGGGAGCGAACATGCCGGAACTCCCCAGAACGGGCTCGAACCCGAGCCACACGCTTTCTCGGATGATTCCGCTGGGTTCTGATGCCGCTCGGACCAGAGCGTCCTTTTCCATTGTGAGACCTGTCTTCCCCCGTTGCCCTCAACCAACTGACACGTTCAGCCTAGGGAGTCGGAAGACCACGGACACGAGTAGGCTCTACCCGTCTTTACACTCAACCTTTGGGCTCCGAACAACGCGACTACTCGTGCGCCACGTACCGAATCGGCCGGAGCAAACGCCAGGACGAAAGCACGGGCGAATCCGATCTGTTCGTGGTCAAATGGTGCATCAAGGCAGTCGGGATTTCTGAGCGGGTATCAAAGGATGGCGGAAGAGAGTGTCCAAGAAACCGGGAAGCGGCATTCCCGTTGCGGCTGAGGCAGGCAACGCACGGGACGCCCGTGGCTCGTCGGACCAACCCCGCAGACGCCGCCGGCTGTCAACCGTTGCCCGTGCCTACATTGCCGCAGCCTTGGTGGTAGCAGGGGTAGGGGGCTTTTTCGTGTGGCGCGTCGCCACCGACGCAAACGGCGCGTTCCAGCAGCCATGGTTTTCCGGCTATGTTGATGTCACGGTGGTCCCGCAGTACCCCTTCGATACACCCCAGAGCGAGGCGACCAAGAATGTCATGCTGGCGTTCGTGGTGGCAGACGCTGGTCAAGCCTGCACACCCAGCTGGGGCAGCACCTACAGCCTCGACGCCGCGAAGACTTCGCTCAAGCTCGAGGAACGCATCGCCAAGCTACGGTCAAACGGCGGCGCGATCGCTGTGTCCTTCGGTGGTTCGGTGAACAGTGAGCTCGCCAGCTCCTGCCAGAACGTCGCAGACCTGGAAGGGGCCTATCGGGCCGTCCTGGAACGCTACAATCCGGCGACCATCGACTTTGATATCGAAGGCAACAATCTGGCCGATGGCGCCGCCTGGCAGCGCCGCGCCGCAGTTGTCGCCGCGCTTCAGAAGGAGCGAAGCAAAGAGGGACACGCTCTCTCTGTCTGGCTGACTCTCCCCGTCACGCCCCAAGGATTGACCGACGCCGGAACGTCCGCCGTCGATCAAATGCTCGCCGCCGGCGTCCAGCTGGCTGGCGTCAACATCATGACGATGAACTACGGCTCAAGCCGGAGTGCGTCGCAGAGCATGCTCGATGCCAGCACCTCAGCGGCCCAGGCCACCCACGAGCAGCTCAGCATCATCTACCAGCGTGCAGGAATGACACTCAACAGCGATCAGATCTGGAGGAAGATGGGGTTGACCCCCATGATCGGCCGGAACGACCTCCCGGGCGAAGTGTTTGAATTGGATGCAGCGCGCGGGTTGAACGCTTTTGGCCTCAGCAAGGGAGTAGCACGGGTGTCCATGTGGTCCCTGAACCGGGACACGTCCTGCCCACAAGACGCCGCGGAAGGGCCGGCCAGCCACATTTGCAGCGGCATCAACCAAGGAAACCAACGCTTCTCTGATTTGTTGGGCGCAGGACTCAAAGGCAAACTGCACTGACCCAGCCCCTCAACAAAGGTTCACGCATGGCCGGGATGTTCCGTTCAGGCCCGTCCTTTAGCTTCGGCCGGGCGGGCAAGATGCCGGCCGTTACCGCGCCGAAACAACCTCTTGAGCCATTCCATGGATACCTCCAGTTTTCGAGCGATTATTCGTCGGATTAAGAATCACTGGGCCTACTTCACTTGGCTGACCGTGACGATGTCCAGCCACGGCCCCGCAGGAACTTGATCCCGCGGCACGAACTGCCAGTCGACTTTGTCCGACTCGCCGTCGAGCTCTGAAAAGCCGAGGCACCCGTTGAGCGCCGGCGAGACGTCCATACCTGCACCGTTGAAGTTCTTGTTGACGGGCCGGGCATCGTTGGAGCCAAAAACGTACTCCTTGTCGTGGTACTGGCCGGGACCGGCGTCTTCGATCTGTCCATAGCATTCATGGCCGTCCTTGCGAATCCTGACCCATTGGTTCTTCATGTAGCTGAAGGAACGGTCCTGTTCTTTACCTGCAAAGCCAGGGTCGTTGGCCCAGGGAATCACCTTGGCTCGTTCGGCAAAAGCTGTGGCATCGTTGACGTCGTCATAGGGAAGATCCAGGTAAAAGGGGTTTTGCTTCGGAGTCATACTGCTAGGCGCAAATCCCTTGGCCTGCGTTCTCGCCTCGGTGGTACAACCGTTCTTGATGACACCGTCACAGCCTCCGTAGCTCTGCATCCACTGGGAATCGTAGGTGGACACCACCTGGCTGCCATCTGCCGCCTTGGGGTCGAAGATCTCCCCAACCCAAAAAGTCGTGGCCACGATCCCCGTGTGCCAAGGATATCGGCCAGCCGTCGATGACTGACTCGGTCCTGGCCCCGGTGCCGGCCCGGTGCAAGCTGCCGTTAGCAGGGCCATGCAAAATGCAGTGGCCACAAATGCGCGTTTTCGACGCATCGCCGTGGACCTCGCGGTGTTCACCATTCACTCCCTTGAGACCTGGCTTCGTTATTTCTCGCAGTGTACGTGGCCGTGGGCGGTCAATCTCCGGATAGCCTTCGGAGACCGGCCGCCCACACTTCCCTATGGACTGCTACCGCCGTCAGCCCTTAGGAAAATCGATGTTGTAGCGGTACAGGAACGCAGCCACGGCGTCACGGTTGATGGCGAGGGCTGGCTTGTACGTTCCGTCCGCGTAACCGGTGGTGATGCCTGTGGCCGCCAACCAGCGGATCTCGTTGTAGAACGGTGCGCCAACCGGCACATCTGGGAACGTCGGTGCGTTCGCCGGCACGGCAGGCTTACCCCTGAGACGGTAGAGGAAGGCTGCCATCGCCTCGCGGCTTACAGCTTCCCAGGGATGGAAGGTTCCGTCCGGGTAGCCCGTGGTGATGCCGGCGGAAGCCAACCAGCGGATCTCGTTGTAGAACGGTGCGCCGGCCGGCACATCGGAGAACGTCCGTGCATTCGCGGGAACCGCAGGGCTTCCTGAGAACCGGTAGAGGAAGGCCGCCATGGCCTCGCGAGTAATGGATGTGAGAGGACGGAAGGTGCCGTCAGGCCAGCCTTGCGTGATCAGGTTGTTAGATAGCCAGCTGATCTCGTTGTAGAACGCCGTGGTGGGAGTGACATCCGTGAAATGCCTGATGCCTGATGTGTCGTAGAGTTCAAAATCGTCCGTGGTCAGGGTGCCATTGCCGAGCAGGTTCAGGCCCATGCTGATGGCCGAAGCACCCGCCGGAAGCGCCGGTGAAGTCCACGTAGCGTGGCTCCATGCGGTTGACGCTGCGAAATACGGACTAGCGGTCCAGTATTGCCACGTGCCCAATCCCGTGCGGTAATACAGTTCGAATTGCGTCGTTGCAGTGGACGTGTACCAAGCCTTCATGTCATAGGTGTGGCCAGGGGTTGCACTTGGCGCGCACTCTCCTAGGTCGAGGGTCGGCAAGAGCTTGGCGTCCCCGCTGACATAGGCGGACATCACGAGCTGCTCGGCGTGGGTCCCCGCCGTACCCCCGTGGCCAGGGGTTACCGTGGTGAAGGTCGCCGTGTGGCTGCCGTAGTTGCCCTGTGCCCAGCACTGTGGCAGCCCCGAGGCTACCGGTCCGGCGGTCTCCATGCTGGCGTTCTTGATCAGGTTCCCCGCAGTGACCGCGGGCGGTGCCGCCGGCCCGGGGACAAGCGGTTTGGTTGCCCCGCCAAGGGTTTGCTGGACGGTTTGGACGGCGATCCGGCCAGCTGCCTTCTCCGCCGCCAGGAACTGTACATATTGCGTGAAGAGGGCAGTGGACACGGTCAGTGGGTCGGCAATGCCTGAACCCGGATCGACGCCGGTGCCGATGTGGTGGAAGGTTACTTGCACCCAGCCGCCGCCCGGTTCAGCCTTGGTGACCAGGTTCTGCAGGTCAGTCAGGGTCCAGGTGTTGTCCACCTCGTCCGGAGCCTTCGTGCTGTAAGGGTCAGCCGGGGGAAGTGTTTCGGCAAAGCCAAGCCCGGCGCTTCCGGGCACCTTGCTTTCCAGGTCGCCGAGCCCCCGGGCACTGTTGTATCCGCAATCCGCCACCGTTGTTTCCACGGCAGGGGTTAGGGACGCGAACGGGTACGCGAAGCTCGTGACGTTGTGGAAGCCCATATTGTAAAGGTTGACCCGGTCATTGCAGATCTGGCGTTTGACCTCGTCCGGGCCCATTTGGGCCAAGTCCGGGTGGGTCACCGTGTGGCCGCCGATTTCGTTCCCATCCGCCTGCAGTGCCAACGCTTGTTGGGTTGTCATGTAGTTCGGGGCGTTGAGGAAGCCAGACGGCGTAAAGAACGTGCCCTTAAGCCCATTGGTTTTGAGGATTCCTGCGGCAGCGACTTGATCTGCGTTGGCGTCGTCAAACGTCAGGGTAATGATGGTGTTCGGGGCCGCGTGGGCGGCCGGTGCCACTATTCCGAAGACAGAAGTGGACATCAGCACGCTCACAACACCTGCGAGCCAACGCGATGTGCCCGGCGGCCGCAACCGTTCAGCCTTGTGACGAGGTCGAGCCGAGACCATGACCTTTCCCTGTAAATGTTGCATTGAGCTCAACCTTTCCTTCCAAGGTACTTGTTCAGTTGAACGACGCCGCCCCAGCCGACGCGGCACCTTTTGTCGCGCATCAGGAAGCCAGGGTGACCTTCCAACCCGAGGGATCCAGCACTTTTGCCGGCTTATAGTCGGCGGCGACGTTGAGGATGATTTCATCCAGGGTGGTCTTCGGGTCGAAGCCAACAAGCTCGAAAGACTTGCTGTTGTCCGGGACCCGCCGGCGCATGTCCTCGTACCCCTCCGAGTAAGCCTGCTCATAGGGAACCAAGGTGATGGGACTTTCGCTCCCCAGGAGTTCAACGATCCGTCGGGCCAGGGTCAGGATGGAAATCTCGTGGCTGCCGCCGAGGTTGAACGCGTTCCCGTAAGCAAGCGGTTCCTCGGAAATACGGGTGATGGCGGGAACGATGTCACCCACGTAGGAGAAGCACCTGGTCTGGTTGCCGTCTCCATACACCGTCAGAGGCTCACCGATGAGCGCCTGGCGCACAAGCCGCGGAACAACCATTCCATAGCGACCTGTCTGACGAGGTCCTACCGTATTGAAGAGCCGCACAATAGCAACCGGCAAGCCGAATTGGCGCCAGTATGCATGCGCAAAGGCCTCGTCGATGCCCTTGGCCGCAGCGTAGGTCCACCTGGACTTGAGCGCCGACCCCAGGATGCGGTCCGCCTCCTCCGAAAGGCTGTCCGAAGTGTTCTTGCCGTAGATCTCGCTCGTCGATGCCAGCAACAGAGAGGCACGCGACTCCAGGACCGAGTCCAGGACCACCTCGGTGCCATGGATATTCGTGCGGAGGCTCTCCAAAGGGTGGTCGACAATCAGGTTCACGCCAACGGCGGCCGCAAGGTGGAAGACCCGGTCTGCACCTGCCACAACTTTGTCCACTGCGTCCCGATCGAGAATGGTGCCCTCCACGAAGTGGAAGTTCCTGTGGCCGATCACGCCCTTGAGATTCTCCAGGCGCCCTGTCGACAAGTTGTCCAAGACCGCGACTTCGTCGCCGGCCGCCAACAAATGCTCAACGAGGTGGCTGCCTATGAATCCGGCACCGCCGGTGATTGCTGTTTTCATTACTCCTGCTTCCGTCGAAAACCTGCTGGATTTAGAGCCGGGTTACGTTGTCGGCCTTGGGCAAGCGGTACGTTGTGTCCAGGACTGCCGGTGCTCCGGCCAGCCAGTCAAGGTCCACCTCGCTGTGCCTCGTGTGCAGGATCACCAGATCCGCACCCCAATCAGCAGGCGACAGCTCGGAATGGAGTGTGCTGCCATGGCCGTCGGGCGCCGTCTGGCACCAGGGATCGGAGTACGCGACTTCCGCTCCGTCGGCGATCAAGGCCGCGATGATCTCCAACGCCGGGGACTCCCGAAGATCTTCGACATCGGGCTTGTAGGCAACCCCAAGCACCATCACGCGGGCGCCGGAAACACCGTGGTTGCGGTCCGACAGGATACGGCGGGCCTTTTCCACCACCTGGTGCGGCCTGCCCGCAATGCCTGCCATCGCCTGCTCAATCACTGGTGCCGTCAAACGGGCTTTGCGCAATTGCCACAGCAAATAGTGGGGGTCGCACGGGATGCAATGTCCGCCGACGCCAGGACCAGGGGTGAACGGCATGAATCCGTAGGGCTTGGTAGAAGCCGCATCGATGACATCCATGACCTCCATGTTGAGTTCATGGCAGATATCAGCGAATTCGTTCGCCAAGGCGATATTGACGGCCCGGAAGGTGTTTTCCACGAGCTTGGTCATTTCGGCGACGTCCGCGGACGGAACGACGTGAACCAGCTTGGTGCTGGCGCTCAGAAGCCGCTCCGCAGCTTCACCGCAGGCCGGGGTCACGCCGCCAACTACCCGGGGCACGTCTTCGTGCGAGAACGAGTCCACCCCGGGATTGATGCGTTCCGGCGAGAATGCAACGAACACGTCCCTGCCCGGGATAAGCCCCTTAGCTGCCAACGGCAAAGCCAGAAGGTCACGCGTGGATCCCACATACGTCGTCGAGGTCAGCATCAACAGTTGGCCAGTGGTGGCAAAGTCGACTACGGAGGCACAGGCCGCCCGAAGAATACCGAGGTCCGGGACCAAATACTCGTCAACCGGGGTAGGAACACAAACAACTACTGCCGCCGCATGGGCAAGCAATGACAAGTCGCTGCTCAACATGAACGTCGGGTCAAGCAGTGCGTTGCTGAGCCGTTCCTTGTCGGAATCCAGAAGATCTGCCCGTTGCTCGCGGATCACGGCCAGCCGGGCGTCTGAGACATCCAGGCCCAAAACACGGCGGCCGGAGGCGTTGATAGCCAAGGCCGTAGGCAGGCCAACATAGCCCATGCCTACGATCGCCACGTCGAACGTGAATGTCTGGTCTTGCGTGGTTGTGGTCTGCGTTGAGCGGCCCTCCGGCCACGCCGGTGCCGGCGCGTGCACGGACTGAGAGCTTCCGTTGAGCTCCTTCTTGAGGGTCTTTACCTTCGTGTTCGGTGCCATGGTCAGTCGACCTCCCGGTGCCTGTTGTCTCCAGTGTGAAAAAAAGCCGGCGACGAAACGGGGTGTGCCCTGGTCTCAGAAGGCACGCGACCGCGCGTCGCCGGCTCGCTTGTGGGGGTACCCGCAGAATGCGGGAGACCGGTCGCATTGGAGCTGATTTCTCGCCGGATTACCGGTTGGTTTTCCTGTAGCAAAGAATTCTTCCTGCGTTTCATCTCGAGACCCACTTATCCCCAATTGAGTGGCGGTTGCCATCAAGAAGAGCGTATTAACCAACCCCTAGGGCGGGCGCGAGTGGGCTCTACCCGTCTTTGGATGCGCTGTCCCGTCCGAGGGCGTTGACTACCCGTCCAAGCACTTTTAACCACTCGATTCAGTACTCGTTTTTGGCCCACACGGCCTCGAATCCCGCGCAGAGCGCTTCGGACAGGGCCCGCATCCGCCGCCGTACCCGAGGGATCGGGAGTTTGGGAAGGGCGAACGACGGCGGAAGGAGACTACGGGAAGCGCGGGCACCGGAGTGGAGTGGCCGCAGCGCAGTGGCCCCCGAGTTCCGGGGGCGGCTAGCTCAGGCTCTCCATACCGTGAGCGCCGTTCATCAAGTCTTCACGATGGCTAATGCCGAGCTTGGCAAACATCCGGTAAAGGTGGCCTTCCACGGTGCGCAATGACAGGCCCAAGCGGACGGCAATGTCCTTGTTGCTTGATCCCGATTGCACAAGCGTCGCGATTTCCTGCTCGCGCCGGGTGAGCTTCTGGAGATCGGGTGAGCCCCCCTCAACAGACGGACCGGCCTTGTCGAGGGCAGCGGTGCGGCGCTTGAGAAGTCGCTGTCCCTCAAGCTGGCGCGCTTTGTCCCCCCTGCTTTCCAGGATCCGGAGGGCATGGGCGGCGCAATCAGCTGCTGCAAGTTCCAGGCCCTCCCTGGCGGCCGATTCACTCAGCTCAATGAGGCGATCCGCGTCCTTGTGCGCGAGTGCCAGCCCAACACTCAGGGCAAACTCCGCAGCTCGGCCTTCACTGCCCTCGGCTACCGCTGTCAGCCGGCGCGCCACGCTCGGGTCTCCCAGTCTCAGGACCAACATCAGGATGTCGATCTCGGCGCCTATTGCTCCGTCCGCGGCTGCCGAATCCGCAAGGGACATGAGCCTCGAGATCGCCGTCTGCGAGCCGGTCTGTTCGGCTCTCGCAACTGCAACATGTCCTTGGGCCAGCAGCGACGGATGCACACCTTCCTGGATCATTGCGTCGTACTCGCTTGAGTACGACGCAGCAGTATCGCGGCGTTTCAGGATCGACGCCGCATACGCGGCGGCAGCAACGGCGTCGGGCAGGTCACTACCGATGTCGGAGACCCGCAGCATGCTGACCGCTTGGCGAAGCCGCGGCAGCGCCACGCCCAAGTCTCCCCTCCGCAGGTCCACCATTCCGGCCGCCAGGTGGAGCATCCCGCCCGAATAGATCAGCGAGTTCGGTGCTTGGGAAACATGATTCCGGAGGAACACTTCGAGGACGTCAAACTCACCCGCCTGTTGCAGGGCCTGGACGTAGCTGCGCATGACAAACCCCGCATACTGGAGGCTCCAGTCGCCGCCCGTAGCGACCATCTCCTGTATTCCCATCAGAATCTGGAGGGCAGAGAGAGGCCTCCCCGTGACCGCCAAGGCCTCTGCCAGCAGGGTGCCCGAAACCAGCCGGGACTCGTCGTCGTCGGTTTCGTTCCACATCTGGCGGAGCTCACGTTCCGTCTCGACATAGTGGCCCTCGGCTTGAAGGCCTTGCAGGGAAAGGAGCCTGCTGCCCACCTTTCCGCGCTCCAGTTCCCCGGGGTCGATGCCTTGCGGAGACTCAGCGAGCCTGGCGAGGGCCGCCTCCCATTCGTAAGCTGCCTGCTTGATGGCGTTCGGCCCCAGGCCTTGACGCCCGGCAAGTTGGGCCGCCAACATCGATGCCTGCCGGATCGTCCGCGGATCATTCGTCCGATCCACCACCCCGGCGAGCGACGACACCGATCCGCGGATGTCGCCGCGGTACCATTTTGCCCGTGCCACCTCCACTTGGGCAGCCAGCCTCAGGGACGGATCCTTGATCGCACCGGCCACTCGTTCCACGTAACTGGGGATGAACAGCCGATTGGCCAGTTGTGTCGCTTCAAGGATGTCGGCATCCGGAACCTTGGTGCCGGATTCCAATCCCCACGAGACGTAGCGCAGCAGGCCGTCCATGGTCTGCGGTCTTGCCTCCATCAGGTCCACGATGCGCCGTCGGATGGTCATGCTGTGCGCAGTGGGAACCAACTGCCGGATGACTTCGCCGACCAGCGGCTGGGCCAGACGGACATGCCGGGCAGAGTCGGATCCGATCTCTATGAAATGCAGCTCCTGCAGTTCGTCCACGGCGTTCGAATCGCTTGCCTGTTGCACCACACTCAGCGGAACGGGCTCTGCCAAGGCCACGGTCTCCAGAGTTTCACGCTGTTCGGGTTCCAGCATGAGGATCTGGTTCCTCACGAGGTCCATCAAACGCACGCTGGTTCCCCGAAGCTCACCTGAAAGCATCCAAGCGTCGTTACGGCAAACCAACTGGCCTAGCGATTTGGCGTGGTCAATGAGCTCCAGCAGGAACATCGGGTTTCCGCCGGAGTACTTGCAGAGGACGGCGCTGGTGCCTTGGACGACGGGCCCATCCAAGGCTTGGGCGCAAAATTGGTTGACCTCCTGCTCGTTGAGTGGCTGCAAGTCGAATCGGTCCACGAGTCCCTCGGACCACATCGAAAAGACCTCTGCCGGCGGCGCAGGATATGGACGGCACAAAAAGACGACTTTGGCGGCTTCCGCTGCCGCCAGTTGCGCCAGGACAGCCACGCTGCTGTCATCGATGTGATGTGCGTCTTCCACGATCAGCACAGCGGGGGCAGGGTGGGGCTGGCCTGCCGGGTTCAACGCCGCGACGACGGCCCTGAGGACGGACAGCGGTTCGTTGATCTGGCTCGGGGTCAAAGCGGTCAGCAGTGGTGCCAAAGCGGCAAATGGGACCGATGACAAGGTTGGGCCGGCAAAGACCCTGAAGGGACGGACTCGCTGCCCCAGTTCATGGACCACTTCGTTAATCAAGGCCGTCTTGCCGATGCCTGCGTCGCCGAAAAGCAGCACACCCGGGCCGTTGACATCAAGAAGGCAGTCGACGACGGCGGCCATGACGCTGAATCGTCCAACCAACGGTTCGGTGGAAACCATCTCAGTCATAGCGCACCACCTTCAACGCTGCCAAGCGCAAAGCTCAGCTCCGAGCGCTCTACGATCTTCAACTTGCCGAAGATCTGATAGAGGTGCCCCTCCACCGTGCGTACTGAAACGTGAAGCTTCGCGGCGATGCCCTTGTTGCTTTCACGTTTCGCCGCCAGTTTGGCGATCTCCAGCTCGCGTGCTGTTAGCTTCAATCCCTCTTGGGGGCCGCTTTGCGGTGTACGCAAACGCTGCCGGCACGTCTCGGCGAGCTGACGCGCCTTCCGGATAACCGTCTTGTCCAGCTGGCCCTGTTCCCGGTGCAACACAGTCTCGGCGATATCGAAGGCGAACCTGTCGTTCTGCATGTCTGCGGCCAACTGTGCCGCGTCAAGAAGAAGCTCAGTGCTTCCCGATATCGTCGCCCGCGCATACGCGGCGCACAGCTCAGCGAATCGCCCCTGGCAGCTGAGTGCCGAATCCAACAACCGTGGAGCGGCGGCCACCGCTCCCAGCCGAACGGCCGAACTAAGGCAAAATATCTCGTGACCGGGAGCACCCTCGTTCCGGTCGGCGTCGGCCAGGCGCAGAAGCTCCTCGACGGCGGTGTCGGGGCCTTGGAGCCGCTCCCGGGCCAAAGCCGCGAGGTACTTTTGCGTCCGTTCTTTCCGCCACGTCGGCCGGCGCTGCTGGGTAGACGCTTCCTTCAGGTAGCGCAAGGCCTGGTCGTGCTCACCCTGCAATGCCGACGCGTAGGCGGCCGCGGTGCAGGCGACATCCAGCATGCCTTCGTTGTCCTGGACACGCAGCTGGCTTATCACGGGAATGAGCGCTTCCATGCCGTCTTGGGCCCGTCCTTGGAGGCAACGGAAGATCGCTTTGGGAAGGTCAATCGCCGTTGGCAGTGCCTCGGCGGACGAAACCAGGGCATCGTCGTCCGGCTGGACTATTCCCCCGGCCTTGTCCCACCTTCCGGCAAGGACGAAGGCGAACCTGAGACGCGATGTCGCACGGCGGGCTGCAGCGATCGAGACAGCAGGATCATGACAGTCGCCCATCAGCTGTTCCGCCATGTCCGCCGCCTCGGATTGCCGACCCGTCAATGCCCATGCCTCGCACAGCCAGCTTCCGGCAAGGAGACGAAACTCCGCACCGTGGGACTCAAAGTCTTGAAGTACTTCCTCCAGCTTTGCTGCCATCTCTGCGTAGGAACCCGAATAGCTGGCTGCTTGGGATTCGGCCAGGACAAGTTCTTCCCGCAGCCCGGCGAGGTCCTGTCTGGCGACGTCCTGTCCGCCACGGGCCGTCGTGGTTCCGTCGAGGCGCTGACGGACGTGTGCCAGCGTCTCGCAAGCCTGCGCGGTGGTTTCGGCTCGGGCCAGGAGGACCGAGCTTTCGGCCAGTTTGAGCCGCACCCACCCGGAAAGGGTGGCTTCATCCCCGGGTCCTTCCTGGTGTTGCTTCAGGACGTTCCGGGCCCCGGCGACGTCACCGAGTGTCAGCAACGCGTGGGTTTCCTCGGCTACTGCCGCGGGCATCCGGGAGTGGTTTGGAATGGACCGGACCAAGCGCAGGGCCAACCGCGCATCAAGTTGCCGATTCGCCACGGAGGCAGCTTCAAGGGCTTCTTCCGTGCCGAGTTTGGCTCCGCAATCCAGTGCCCAAGCAGCCATGTGTAGCAGCATCGAGCGCTGGCGGAGGGATGGATTCGTCGCTTCGGTCAACATATCCCGTAGTTCGTTGCTGCGACCGGGAGGAACATTTGCCCTGACCACGTCACCCACGAGTTGGCTTTGCAGCCTGGCCATCCTTGGCAGCGAATCATCGACCACAAGGACGCCCCTTTTCTCGAGGGAATCCACATCGTCCGGTGACGCAAGCGCCAGCAGCGACTCTAGGGGGACGGCCTTTGCCAGTGAGAGGATCTCCAGGACTTTGCGCTCGCCGCTGCCCATCCGGCCAAGCCGCGTGGTGATGAGATCCGTGATTGCCCGGCCGTGGAGTTCACTGCGTGACGTGAGAACCCAGACGCCGTCGCGCTTCAGGAGTGCACCCGATTCGGCGAGCTCGGCCGCAAGCATCTTGAGGTAGTGGGGGTTGCCTCCGCTAGCTGCCCAAAGGGCATGGGCACCGGATGGCGAGACCTTTGCTCCCAGCCCTGCCTCGAGCCAGGAGTGGGATTCCTGGAAAGTCAGTGGTTTGAGGTCTATTCGATTCAGGAAGCCGTCGCCGCAGAGCCGCGTAATCTCGCCACAGAGCCGCTGCGGGTCCGTGCAGGTCAGGACAAGCTGTGCAGTGCCGTTCCGCGCGAGTTGGGCCACCGTCATTGCCGCCAGCTCATCGAGCTCTGCCGCATTTTCAATGACCAGGTACACTGGCTTTCCCTCGGCACGCTCCCTGAGCAGAGCGGTGAGAGCTGACAGTACCAAGACGGGATGGGCCAAGTATCCCGGGTCAAGATCGCTCAACAGAATATTGAGGGCGCCGTACGGTGATCTCGCCAGCGCGGCGCTGCCACGAACGACGACGACGAATGAACGCCCGCGAATTTCGTTCACCGCGCGGGTGGTCAAGTAGCTCTTGCCGCTCCCGGACGGCCCCGTAACGAGTACGCCACCTTTGGATGCCGCGAGCGCGAGTGCTATGTCGTCAACAGCGGCCCTGGGTCCAATCGGCGGCCACGCCATCGGGACCACCGACTTGCCCTCCGCACCCTCCGGCGAGGATGGAGACGAAGAGGTGTCGAGTGCCTGGTACCGTGACCCGTTTCCGGGCCGAACGGCGTGGACCGTAGATGCACTGCCTGCTGTCAACATGAGCGAGACCCCCAGTGATCGAGTGGTGACACCCCCCAATTAACCAGCTAGCCGCCAGCCCTACACCAGTAGTGAGTACTCGACTTTCATACTGGCCGATACTCGTATGCGGGTATGAGTACCCCTACAGCGGGTGGTGGCTACTCGGCGCCGGCAGTGGCGTTCCGTCGAATCGAGAGTGCACTACTACTGCCCTGCGTCCTTCCTCCGGTTCAGCTGGCCTCTGGTGTTCCCTGCGCGCCGGCCACAGCCCCGGCGAGTTCGTCCCTGCCGGTGATCCCCAACTTGGAGTAGCACCGGTACAGATGTCCTTCGACAGTGCGGACCGAGATAAGCAGCGTGTCCGCAATCTGCCGGTCGCTGAGGCCTTGGACCGCCAGATTTACGATGTCCCGTTCCCTCTTGGTCAGTCTTGGAGTCACCGATTCGTGCTGGGATTCCTCGCCCCCTTGGCCCAGTTCTTCGTTGCAATGCGCCAGCCCCGCGCGCGCGACCGCAGTGAGCTCTTTGGTCCGGCCGCGGTCCGGGGCATCCAGCGCCAAGCTGTAGGACCGCGCGGCCAGGTGGTAGACAGCGGCCGATTGAAGCTTCTCCCCCGCGGACAAATACCGGGCAGCGCCCCCGAGTTTGAGTGCCATCCCGTACTCAGCGAGGGCTTGGGCCCATGCGCCCTCCGTTGCAGCCGCAGTTTCACAAAACCGGTCCAACCTGCTGGTGTCTCCTAGGCCAAGCACAAGCTCCAGGGCATGTAGTTCAAGGAAGGTGGCGCCTTCTTTCGCTGCATCGTCAGCGTTGGCATACAACCCCGAGATGCCGGAGCCGTCACCTTTGAGGAGTTCAATCGCGGCTTCGAAAAAGTTCCTGGCTTGGGCCGCGAGAAGATGCATGCCGTGTTTCCCCCAGGACTTGTAGTCCGCCCTGAAACGTTCAGCTTCAGGCAATCCTGCGCCAGCTGCTGCATAGAATGCCAGGGCGGCACACAGACCGAAGAGATTCTGCGGATCGCTGTCCCTCAGGGCTTCGAGGCCGGCCGTGAGCAGCGGCAGGGCTTCGCCGGCTTTTCCCTGCCTGATGGCAATATAGCCGAGCACTACGTAAGCTGCCCCCCCGAAGGAAGCCAGGGCGACGCCTGACGATTCGTAGTAGCTGTCAAGAAGCAACTGAGCATCGGCCCAGTCCCCGTCAGCCAAGGCACAAATGACATGGCGGGCGGCGATGAACTCGGGGATGAAGAATATGTCGTTCTCCTGGGGCTGTGCTACCGCGGCAGCCTCCAACGCCCGCTGTTTCCCTTGGCCGCCGAAGCCGAGGGCGCAGAGCCGCTCGGACTCTAGGGACAACGCCAGGGCCTTGAACAGTACTGCCAGGGAACCTTCGACGGATCCATGCTGAAGGAGAACGCGTTCCAGCTGGGGGCCCATCCGCCGGTATTCACCGTCCAGGGAACCAGCGACCACATTCATGAGGGCAACTGCGAGCGGCACCGCGGCTTTCGCGTCCGGTGCCTGCTGACCCTGGAGGCCTGGCTGCTGCTCGCCCCATTTACGGAATACTTCGGTATCGGCCAGGATCAAGGAGGCGGGTTGCCCCACAGCGGCACGCGTGACCGCGCGAAGCAGGCTGCCGAATATTACGTGAGAAGGTCCGGCGTCGCCGTCCAGTGTTTCTTGGGTCAGGACTGCCGCAGCTTCGTCGCGGCGGCCTAGGTTGAAGTACGATCTCGCCATGACGGCCTGGGCAACCGTTTGCCACTGCATGTCCTGAACTGCGGTCGCCATGCGCAATGCCGTCTCACTTTGAAGAAGCCTCCCGGCGAGGACCGCGGCCCTGATCAAGAGACGATCGGGCACGTCTGCGCCGCAGTCAAGGGACCATGTAACCATACGGAGGAGGGAATCCGGGTTGTCTTCCAAAACATCCATGCGGGAAATCAACTGCCGGTGCAATTGCAGGCTCTGGGCAGCAGGGACGACGCTGCGAAGCACCTCTCCGTAGATGGGAGAGACGAGCCGGAGGGTCGGCAACCCATTGGCGGAGGGCTTGATCAAATGCTGGTCCACTAACTCCTGGACGGCACTTTCACCGGCGACAACGTTGATCAGCTTCTCGTCCACTGGCTCGGCCAGCGCAATCAAGCTCAGGGCATCCCGGCCCGCTGCCGAAATGCGCATGAGCTGAAGCTTGACCACGGCTTCCAGCTTCACAGTGTGGATGGGAGTTGCGGCTGTCTTGAGCCAAACACCGTGCCGTTGGACAAGCGAACCCGAGCTTTCGGCTTCCCGCACAAGCGTCTTCAAGAGTAGGGTATTGCCTCCGGCCTCTGTCCAGAATCCATGGCTGGTGCTGTTCAGGACGACTCCACCCAACAAAGCTTCACACAGTTCATGGCCTTGTTCGGCGGTCAAGGGCTCCAGGTCAAACCACTCGGCAGTCCCCTCGTGCCACAAGCGCAAGAGTGGCCCCGGAACCCCGGGCTGGGGGACGCATGCCGCCACGATCTTGGCCCATCCTGCTTGAACAAGCTCAGTAAGCATCCCGCAGGTGGCATCGTCCAGGTAGTGCGCATCATCGACCAGGAGCAACGCTGGTCCGGTACCCATGCGGATGCTCTCGAGGTGAGCCCAGAGGGCGCGCAGCACGGCGACGCGGGAGGAAATGTCGGCAACGGAAAGTTGGGCAAGATACGGTGCCAAGACTCCATAAGGGACTGCAGAAAGCGACGGACTTCCATGAATCGGGACTTCCGCAAACTCCTTGCCAAAGATGCTGCCGAGCTGGGCTAACAGGGACGACGCGCCGAGGCCGGAATCGCCCACGATGAAGACGGCTGAACAGTCATCCGCACGGATTGCGGCCGTGATTCCAGGGAGCAAGTGCCCATAGTCCAGCCAAGGTTCAAGCGGCCTGGTACCACTTTCTCCGACAGGCCCATGCACCGCCGCAGCGTTGTCATGCCTGCGCGGTTCCTTCAAGCTCGCTCCTTGATGAGATGCCCATTTTCGTGAAGATCTGGTAGAGGTGGCCTTCAACCGTTCGGACGGAAACCTGCAGCTGGTTGGCCACCTCCTTGTTACTCAACCCTTGACTGGCCATCTTTGCAACCTGCCGCTCTCTTTCAGTCAGTTCGGGTCCGAAAGTATGCGGTGTCAGGGGCAGTACCGGCACCGTGCCGACCAAGCGGTCTAAGCGTTGCTGAGCGAGCCTGGCGGACGATGAATCGCCAGCTTCCCGGGCGATGTCGAGTGCCAGGACGGCACAGCGCGACTCCACTGCGTCCAAATTGAGCTCCTGGGCAACGGAAGCGGCAAGCAGCAGGGTCTTCGGGTCCTTTTTCCGGCTTCCTTCGGCCACCATCCGGTTTACGGCCGCCATCTTGCCTTGGCGACGGGACGAGACCTGCTCCAGAAGCAAAAGCTCCTCGTCTGTGCCGTGGACGGTGGCTCCGAAGAGGCTGATGGACGCCGTTGTGGTCCGCCCTTGCTCCAAGTCCCGGTTGGCCGACTCGATCAGGCTCTGCTTCGCCCCGGGATCCTTCAACCAGCGCCGTGCCATCTTGACGCAGAATTCAGCCATCCATGCGGGAAACCACGCCGTTTCCCCTTGCCCTTTTTCCGCCAATTCGAGAAACGTCCGGGCTTCCTTTACGTCGCCCGCCTGCGCATAGGCGAAGGCCAACGCAGAGTAGGCCAGTGCGGGTCCGTAGTAGTTGCGTCTGATTTCCAACTGCGCTTGGGCTCCCAGCAGGGTGTCGATCGCCACTGCGGCCCGTCCGGCGTAGGTGTAGGAAACGCCCAAGGCGAGCTCTGCGGCGCCCCCCAGATAATGGATGTTCTTCGGCTGCTGGTCCAGCGTCGCCGTCAGCATGCGGGCTAGTTCTTCCCACTGTCCGCTGCACAGGAGGGCGGCAAACAGGCCTTCGGACAACCAGTTGTGGAGGCGCGGCCGTGCCTTTGCGCGCTGTATCTTGTGTTTCAGCTCGCGCGCCAGTTCGATTGCTTCCATCTCCCGGCCAAGTACCGCCCAGGCCATCGTCAGCAGGCTTCCGCAACTCAATCTTTGTTGAAGGTCACTGCCTTCCCGGTATTCCTGCTCCAATGCCTCGGCAACTTCCGAATACTCACCCTGATGGACGTGAAGCTCAAAGCTGGCGAGCTTGAGCATCCCACGTGCTCGTTCAAGTTCGCCGGCGTCAGTGCCACCTTCTTGCGATCGGCGGGCAAGATCCTCCCCGGCCTCGGCGACGAGACCAGGTATTTGAAGGTGGCCACCTGGAACCCATAACAGCGCGCTGCATAGCTCCTGGACATAGTCCGCATAGTCGTACGCCGGGAGGCGCCGAAGTTGCTCGGGTGTCACGTCCTTCAAAGCTGCGACCGCAGCCTCGTGCTCGGCCAGGATGACGTGGGAAACACAGCGTTGCTGGGCCGCGGCGACCCATTCCTTGTCTTCCCGCCCAATCTGCCGGGCGCATTCCAAGGCAAACCAAGGATCGAATTGCCTGTTCGCGGCGGTCGCAGCGGCGAGGGCTACGGCCGGTTCCAACGTTTCGCGTACGTTCAGCGTGGAGGAGGCAAAACCTAGGAGGGCCTCGGCGTCCAGGTCCCGGGTAAAGCTGCCGATCACCCCGGCGGCCAGCCGGCGAAGTTCGTTCCGCCGTGGCAGGTCCATCCACCCGCGAATGACCTCACCCATGTACTCGTCACGCAGCGCCACGCGGCGGGCGCCTGAGGGTTCGATGCGGAGATAGCCGGACCACTCCATCTCGGCAACCACTTCAGGTTCCAGGACGTCCAACAGCACGGCGAGCGGGGCGGTCCGAATGAGTGCAAGCAACTCCAGTGCTTCCTGGATCGCGGGGCTCTCCCGTGCAAGTCGGGAACGGACCAGGTCGGTCAGAACTTCTGCGGAAGAAAGATGGATTTCGCCTTTCATCGCCCAAACTTGCCCGGCCAGGTGCAAGTTGCCCGAGCGAAGCTGTTCGGTGACGATGGCTTGGAGCACCAAGGGATTTCCACCGCTGGACGCATGCAAGGCGCTTGCAGCAGTTGCGGTCACTCGTTTTCCAAGGACGCCAGTGAGCAATTTAGCCACTTCTGCCCGGGAAAAGACCTGAAGCTGGACTTCGTGGAGCAGTCCATCCTTCAGCAACCTGATCAGGTCTTCCGGCATGTCGGTGACTTGGCGGACAGTAACGAGGACTTTTGCCGTTCCACTAATTAACAAGTGCACTAAAACGGCCGTGCTCATGCTATCCAAAGCAGGAAGTTCCGAAAGGACCAGCAGCACTTCGCGTCCCGCGGCGTCCGAACTAATCATTTGCGATATGCCGTGGATGATGGCCCCGGGGGAATCTGCAGCTTCAACGGGCAGGCGGGCCACCAGATGTGCAAGGGACCCGAAAGGAGTTGTGGCGTCCGTTGAACCGTGGACGTGCAGCACGTGGGTCCTAGGGGTGAGCCTTGCCTCTACGGAGCGCGCGAACGTCGCTTTGCCAACGCCCGGTGCTCCAACTACTACCACGCCATACAAAGATGGTTCGCCGAGCGCATCAATAACCGTGTTCTGAAGATCCTGCCGGACCAGCGACGACCATTTCCGACGTTCTGCAGCGCCAAGGGCTTGCCGCTCCGTTGGGTGCCGCCCTATTTCAGATTCCGGTGTTGCTCGCAATTTAGATCACGCTACCTTCGTAGCTCTGGCGGACGTGACGTTCAGCGGGTCGTTTGCTTTGGTATTTCCCTTCAACCTCAGCAGTGATTTGCAAAGTATCATAGCGATCCCCCCGAATCAATTAGTCAGCCAGCGCACCATCAGCGTACTTGTTAAACAATTGAAATGAGTACTCGCGATTCAGCTGAACTCCAGGAATCCCCTCGCGGGCACACTGCCAAGATCAGCGTCTCCAAAGCCAGCCGGTGGGTGGGCCCACGCCGCCGGGGTTCCCTGGCCGAGCGAAGCGAGGCAAGGGGGGCGGTGGGTGGGCCCACGCCGCCGGGGTTCCCTGGCCGAGCGAAGCGAGGCAAGGGGGGCGGTGGGGACTAGGCCTTGACGGGGTGAAACTTCTGCTGGGCGGCGAGCAGCCCCTCCGTCATCAATACTTCAACTGCGTCCGCCGCTTCATCAAGGAGGAATGGCAACTCCTTCTTTTCCGTGGATCCAAAATCCCTGAGGACGTAATCCGCGGTGTCCATCCGGCCCGGCGGCCTGCCGACGCCCACGCGGACCCGTAAGTAGTCCTTAGTTGCCAAAGCCTTGGAGATATCCCGCAGGCCGTTGTGGCCACCTTCGCCACCGCCGATCTTCAACTTGACGGTGTTGAAGGGAATATCAATTTCGTCGTGCACCGCAATCACGTGGTCCGGAGCGATATCAAAGAACTTGGCAAGGCCGGAAACCGGCCCGCCGGAAACGTTCATGTAGCTCATTGGCTTCGCGAGCACCACCCGCGGGCCCCCTATTCCGAGCCTGCCCTCTACGACTTGGGCCCGCGACTTGTGGGCCTTGAACCTTCCGCCCATGCGCGAAGCAAGTTCGTCCAGGACCATCTGGCCGACGTTGTGGCGGTTGTGGCTGTATTCATTGCCGGGATTGCCAAGGCCGACAATCAGCCAAGTGTCTGTCATGGAGTCATCCTAGGGAATCAAAGAGGGTTGAACGAAAGAGAAGTGGCCGGGACCCAAAGGGACCCGGCCACTCGCAACGGCTTACGCCGCGTCTAGTCGAAACGACTACTCAACGTCACGACTACTCAGCGGCAGGAGCGGCCTCTTCTTCGGCCTCCGAAGCGGCCTCCGAGATGTTGATGATGAGCGTCTCGGGATCCGTCAGCAGTGCCGAACCGCTCGGAAGGACGATGTCCGAAGCGTGGACGTGCTCGCCGGCCTTGCGGCCTTCGATGCTGATTTCAACGAAGGTCGGCAGGTGGGTAGCCTCGGCTTCGAGGGAAACCGTGGTGGCTTCCTGGTTGGCCACGGCGCCGATGGCAGCGTCACCAATAACGTGGACGGAAACGTCAACGGTGACCTTTTCGCCCTTGCGGACGGTCAGGAGGTCGATGTGCTCGATGATCTGCTTGATCGGATCGCGCTGGATGTCCTTGACCAGGGCCAGGTGCTCTTCGCCGTTGATGTCCAGGGACAGGAGGGCGTTGGAAACGCGGACGGCCAAGGTGGTAGCGCGGCCCGGCAGGTTGATGTGGATGGGCTCTGCGCCGTGACCGTAGATGACAGCCGGGATCTGGCCGGCTGAACGGGCGCGGCGGGCGAAACCCTTGCCGAATTCGGTGCGCAGTTCTGCTGCGAGCTTCTGCTCAGACATGTGTACTCCTTGATTACTGTGGCGCCGGCAAAATGCCAGGCAAGTCGATCAGCAAGGGCGGAGGTCTGTGGTGACCTTCCACGCCCGACGGAATGCCAGCTACAAGAGCAGCCAGTCCGCCTTCGTTGAAGGAGATTCAGACCCAGTCGATAACGGAGACCCGCAATCCGGCATTAACCCGGATGTGCTCTCCCTCGCCAAGGTATCCCCAAGAGTTTAGCAGTCGCGCCCGCGATTGCCGAAAACCGAAGAAGCCGTTAGGCCTTGCCGTCGAAGAGGCTGGTGACCGAGCCGTCGTCGAACACTTCGCGGATGGCGCGTGCAATCAACGGCGCGATCGACAGCACGGTGAGCTGGGGGAAGCGCTTGTCAGCCGGAATCGGCAGCGTATTGGTGACAACAACCTCGCGGGCGCCGGAATCTGCCAAGCGCTGCGCCGCCGGTTCGGAGAACACTGCGTGCGTGCAGGCGATGATGACGTCCTTGGCACCGGCGTTCTTCAGGACTTGGACGGCGCCGGAGATCGTTCCACCGGTGTCGATCATGTCGTCGATCAGGACGCACGTGCGTCCTTCGATCTGCCCGACGACGGTCTTCGAGACAGCCTGGTTCGGTACCGTGAGGTCGCGGCTCTTGTGGACGAACGCCAGCGGCGCGCCGCCCAAGCGCTCGGCCCACTGCTCGGCCACACGGACGCGGCCGGTATCGGGTGAAACAACGGTGATGTTGTCTGCTTCGACCTTGGTGCGGATGTAGTCGGCCAGCAGCGGGATCGCCATGAGGTGATCCACCGGGCCATCAAAGAACCCCTGGATCTGGGACGTGTGCAAGTCAACCGACATGATCCGGTCCGCACCGGCAGTCTTGTAGAGGTCCGCCACGAGGCGGGCGGAAATCGGCTCACGGCCGCGGCCCTTCTTGTCCTGGCGGGCGTAGGGGTAGAACGGCGAGACTACGGTGATCCGCTTGGCAGAAGCGCGCTTGAGGGAGTCGATCATGATCAACTGCTCCATGAGCCAGTTGTTCAGCGGGGCAGGGTGCGCCTGGATGACGAAGGCATCGGTGCCCCGGACGCTCTCCGCGGAACGCACATAGATTTCACCGTTGGCGAAGTCGTAGGCGTCGATAGGCAGGAGTTCCGTTTCCAGCTCCTTGGCGATTTCCTGCGCCAGCTCGGGGTGCGCCCGTCCGGCGGCGAGAACCAGTTTCTTCTCGCCGCGTGCGGTAATTTCGCTCATGCCTTTGTGCCCTGTTCTGTGGTTGCCGGAGTACTTGAGGAATCGGGGATGGCAGAGGAGCCCTGCGCGGCTTGCGCAGCCTGCGCCAGCCGGGCCGAGTTGCTGCCCTGCCGGTTGGCGATGACCCAGCCTTCAGAGTTCCGCTGAGGAGCAACACTCAGGGTGAGGGCTCCGGCGGGAACGTCTTTGCGGATAATGGCGCCAGCGCCGCTGTACGCGCCGTCGCCAATCGTCACGGGGGCCACGAAGACGGTGTTGGAGCCAGTCCGCACTCCGGAACCGATCACCGTGCGGTGCTTCTTCTCGCCGTCGTAGTTGGCCGTGATGTTGCCGCAGCCGATGTTGGTGTCCTCGCCGATCTCGGCGTCGCCGGCATAGCCGAGGTGGGACAGTTTGGAGCCCCGGCCGATGGTCACGTTCTTGGTTTCATAGAAGGCGCCGATCTTACCGGTCTCCCCCAGGACCGTGCCCGGGCGCAGGTACGTGAACGGGCCCACACTGGCCCGGGCACCGATCGTTGAGCCTGAGCCGTGGGTGCGGATAACCTTCGCGCCTTCGCCAACCGAAACGTCGGTGAGGGTCGTGTCGGGGCCGACGACGGCGTCGCGCGCCACCGTGGTTGCGCCGTGAAGCTGCGTGTTCGGCAGGAGGCGGACGTCTTCGTCCAGGGTCACGGTGGCATCGATCCACGTGGTGGCGGGGTCAACCACGGTGACGCCGGCACGCATCCAGGCTTCGACGATCCGGCGGTTATGCTCGGCTCCGAGCGCGGCCAGCTGGACGCGGTCGTTGGCACCTTCCACCTGCCAGCGGTCTTCGGTGACGACGGCGGAAACCCGGCCGCCGGCGTCGCGCGCCAGTTCGAGGACGTCAGTAAGGTACTTTTCACCTTGGATATTCTCGGTGGTCACCTTGTGCAGCTGGTCACGGAGAACCCGTGCGTCAAAAGCGTAGATACCGGAGTTGACCTCGCGGATGGAGCGCTCGGCGTCGCTGGCGTCTTTGTGTTCGCGGATGCCCAGCACAGTGGCGTCTTCGGCACGAAGGATGCGGCCGTACCCATTGGCGTCGTCGAGGATCGCAGTCAAGACCGTCACTGCGTTGCCCTGGGACTCGTGCGTTGCGACAAGCTCGGAGAGAAGGGAGCCGGTCAGCAACGGAACATCGCCGTACGTGACCACTACCGTCCCGATGAGTTCGGCCTTCGCGTCCAGGGCGTTAAGGGCTACCTCGACGGCACGTCCGGTTCCGGGAACGTCGTCCTGGTCCACAATGACGGCGTCGGGGTCGATCAGTTCAATGTGCGCGGCGACGAGGTCCCGCTCGTGGCGGACTACCAACGCCAGCTGCTGGGGGTCGATGGAACGTGCGGCAAGGATGGCGTGTGCCACCATGGAACGTCCACCGATTTCGTGGAGAATTTTGGGAGTTCGCGACTTCATGCGCGTACCGGCTCCGGCAGCTAGGACGATTACAGCAGCGGGGCCAGTAGTATCGGGGCTCACGAAGTCGCTCTCCTTGCTCGGTAACGTCCGGGCGAACCCGGCTGCGGCATCTGCTCTATCCTACTCTTGCCGATTCACAGCCTTCCGCGCAGCCAAGGGACGGCTTCGGGAGAGACAGTGCCTTCAGAGGCGGTGCCGGCAGACCACCGACAAGTTCCGCCCATAGGATTCGAACCTATACTCCACGGCTCCAAAGGCCGGGGTGCTGCCATTACACCAGAGCGGACCGTGTGCGCGGGCCCTTGCGGACACGAGGCCCGCGGGGTTCCCGATTGACCGGGTCGCACACACAAGAATCTAGTTTGCCATGACCGTTGCGATGTTCGCGACTTGGCGCATCACCGAGTCCTTTCTGCGGGTGCCGACCTGCCCTCCAGGAGCCGCTTCACGATTGACATAAGGCATGATGGATGCGTGAGCAACAGCACAGGACTTCCTCCGCGCTCGACGGGTTCCAGGGTGATCAACCACCCGCCCTCAGGCCAGGCTGTACGTGCCCGGATGACTGGATCGCAGCGCCGTTCCCAGCTCATCGAGATTGGCCGGGGCCTCTTCGCGGCCCGCGGCCTCGATGCAACCACGATTGACGAAATCGCAGCCGCCGCAGGAGTATCCAAGCCGGTAATTTACGAGCACTTCGGCTCGAAGGAAGGCCTCTACACGCAGGTTGTGGAGTTCGAATTCCGGATCCTGCTCGACGCCATCAACGAGTCCCTCGCCGCCGAAGCCAAACCACGCGTCCTCGTTGAACAGGCGGCCCTCGCCTTGCTCGGCTACATCGAAGAGCGGAGCGACGGCTTCCGGATCCTCATGCGGGATGCCCCACCATCCCAACCCGAAGGCGCCTTCTCCACCTTGCTCGCCCACGTGGCAGACCGCGTGGAAAACCTGCTCGCCGACGAATTCTCCCGGCGCGGATTCAGCTCTGCCGACGGCGCCATGTACGCCCAAATGCTGGTAGGCATGGTGGCCATGACCGGCCAATGGTGGCTGGACCACCGCGAGCCCGACAAACGCGCAGTCGCCGCCCACCTGGTCAACCTGGCATGGAACGGCCTGACTGGCCTACAAAAGGAGCCGGAGCTGCGGAGCGAGGGCTAGGGGTTCTGGTTGCCTTGGCTTGCTGCATCTCGGTCGCCTCCGCAGTGCAACGTCCCTTCGCGGGTTTCCGTGGTCACCTACGCAGTGCAGCGACCCTTCGAACGTTTCCGTTGTCGCCCACGCGGCGCAGCGGCACTTTCGCGCGTGTCCTTGGTCGCCTCCGCAGTGCAGCGACCCTTCGAACGTTTCCGTTGTCGCCCACGCGGCGCAGCGGCACTTTCGCGCGTGTCCGTAGTCGCCTACGCGGAGCAGCGGCCCTTCGCCGTCGCTTAGACACAAGGCAAATGGGCACCTGCGGTCGCTGAGCGACCTCCAGTGCCCGATGCCTCGCGATGCGCTCCTACCCGAAGGCCCGCAGCACCGCTCGTGCCAATCTTCCGTTCGGCGCGCCTTAGTCTCGACGCCGGATGCCCCGCCGACGCGCAAAATTCCTGTCGACACCGGAATCCGCGCATCGAATTACACGTCCCGAGTCGCCAGAACATTTGGGAGTCGAGAATTGCCGAAGTTTCACCGCCTTGAGTTCCACGGACCCCGTCCCCATCTCACGTCTGGCGGACGACGGCGGCAGTCCGCCGCCCCTTAACCGCCGGAGGCGGTTCTTCCGAAAGGAGCGCATCGCAGCGCAACGGGCCGAGGAGCTCGCTCAGCGAGCGACCGGGCCCCTTGCGTTGTGTCTAAGCGACGCGGAAGGGCCGGCTCCGGCACGCAAGGTGAGCGACACAGTCCGGGTTAACTGGGCCGCTCACTCCCCCAGCACCTCGGCCGCCTCGAGCCATTCGAGCTCCAAGCCTTCTTTTTCTTCGAGGAGCTCCTGGAGCTTGGCGTTGAGTTCGCCAAGGGCGTCGAAATCGCCGGATTGGGACTTGGCCGCCATCTGAACGTGGAGTTTCTCTTCTTGCTGGGCGATTTTGCTTAGCTGCCGGTCGATCCTGTTCAGGTCCTTCCGCGCTTCGCGCTTCTCTGCCTCGCTCGGGCCGGAAACGGGAGCAGCCGAGCCGCTAGCCGCCGTCGGGCTACTGCCACCGCCCGCGCCACCGCTTCCGCTCGACGTGCCGCCGGTCACCGCGCCGCTCGCAAGCGCAGCTTCGCGCAACTCCAAGTACTGGTCCACTCCCCCCGGAAGCCCGCGCAGCTTGCCGTCGCCCAGGAGTGCCATTTGGGAGTCCGTGACGCGCTCCAGCAGGTAGCGGTCGTGGCTGACGACGACGAGCGTGCCTGGCCAGCCATCCAGGACGTCCTCGACGGCTGCCAGAGTGTCGGTGTCGAGGTCGTTAGTGGGTTCGTCGAGCATGAGGACGTTGGGTTCGCCCACCAGCAGGCGCAGGAGTTGGAGCCGGCGCCGCTCCCCACCGGAAAGGTCGGTCACTGGCGTCCACTGCTTTTCCTTCGTGAAGCCGAGCTGCTCCACTAGCTGGCCAGCCGTGAATTCCTTGCCACCCACGCTGAAGGAGCGCTTCTCGCGTTCGATGACCTCGATCACGCGAAGGTCCGAGACGTCGTCGAGCTCCTTAACATCCTGGCTGAGGACGGCGGTGACAACAGTCTTGCCGCGCTTGACCTTGCCGGAAGTCGGGGCGATCTCGCCGTTGAGCAGCCGCAAAAGTGTGGACTTCCCGGCACCGTTGACACCCACCAGCCCGAGCCGCTGCCCCGGCGCCAAGCGCAGGGTGACGTTGTCGAAGAGCTTCTGGCCGGCGTCGCCGCCCAGAAAATCCAGGGAGACGCCTTCAAGGTCCAGTACATCCTTGCCGAGCCGCGCGGTTGCCATCTTGCTCAAGGCCACGGAGTCGCGCGGATCCGGAACATCGGCGATCAGCTCGTTGGCGGCTTCGATGCGGAACTTGGGCTTCGACGTGCGGGCCGGGGCGCCACGACGCAGCCACGCCAGCTCCTTCTTGACGAGCTGCTGCCGTTTGCTCTCGACGACGGATGCGCTGCGGTCGCGCTCGGCGCGGGCCAGTACGTAGGCCGCGTAGCCGCCGTCGAACGGGTCAACCATGGCGTCGTGCACTTCCCAGGTTCGGTTGCAAACTTCGTCCAGGAACCAACGGTCGTGGGTCACCACAAGGAACGCGCCCTGGTTGGCCCGCCAGCGGGTCTTCAAGTGCCGAGAGAGCCAGGCGACGCCTTCCACGTCGAGGTGGTTGGTGGGCTCGTCGAGCATGATCACGTCGTGGTCTTCGATGAGCAGCTTGGCCAGGGCGACCCGGCGCTTTTGTCCGCCAGAGAGGGCATGCACGTTTGCGTGCCAGTCGACGTCGGCCACGAGGCCGCCCATGATTTCGCGGATTTTGGGATTGGCGGCCCATTCGTGGTCGGCTTGGTCACCGACGATCGCGGCCCCGACCGTGAGGTCGCCGTCGAGCACGTCGGACTGGTCGAGGTAGCCGACATTGACGTCGCCACGTTTGGTCACGCGGCCGGAATCCGGCGTCGAGCGCAATGCCAGCAAGCGCATGAGCGTGGATTTACCGTCACCGTTGCGCCCGACCATGCCGATCCTGTCGCCGTCCTCCAAACCAAGGGTTACGCCGTCGAGGATGGTGCGGGTTGCGAACGAAACGGTGAGGTTTTCACCGCCGAGCAGGTGGGCCACTGGGTACTACTTTCTAGTGTGAATAATCAGGGGAATTGCTACTGGTCGAATCGCCAGCGCGAGTTGTCATAGGAGGGTATCGGAGATAATCCGGGCGCCAGGAACCGGGCCGTGAACAGCAAGGGCGTTGTGCCCCAGATGCCGCAGGTCGTCAGCGAGGCCCTGGGCCGCGGAAGGGTTGTGCGCCAGCAGGGCCACAGTGGGGCCGGAGCCGGAAACAATCCCGGCGAGGGCGCCGTTCGACTCCCCTAGCCCGATAGTGTCCCGCAATTGCGGTGCCAGCTCGATCGAGGCGCGCTGGAGGTCGTTGATGAGGACCTTGCTCAGGGCGTCCGGATCTCCGTTGCGCAGTGCCTGCAGGATCTTGGCATCGACCTCCACCGGTTCGGGGATGTCGAGTCCTTCCGCATTCCGGAGCCTGTCCAGGGTATGGAAGACCTCGGGCGTGGAGAGTCCGTAGTCGGCGCAGACGAGGACCCAGTCCATCTGCGCTTTTGCGAGGGCCGGGGACAGGTCGTCGCCGACGCCAAGCCCGACGGCGGTGCCTCCAAGCAGCGAGAACGGCACGTCCGCGCCCAACTCAGCCGCAAGATGGGCCAGTTCTTCGCGTGACAAGCCACTGTTCCAGAGGGCGTCGCAGGCCAAGAGGGTCGCCGCTGCATCAGCGGAGCCACCTCCCATGCCTCCCGCCACCGGGACGCGCTTGGTGATTTCCAAATGCACGCCCGTGGCCTTCTCCGAGACGTCCCTCATGATGGCGGCAGCCTTGTGGGCCAGGTTCCGCTCATCCAGGGGAATGTCCACCCCATCGAGGTCCAAAGTGCTTGCCGGACTAATGCTGACCGTGATTCCCGGCCCCTCAGTACTCGTAGCGGCTACTTCCTCGTACAGGGACACCGCGAGATACACGCTGGCGACCGAGTGGTAGCCGTCGGGCCGCAACGGGCCAACGTTGAGGGAGACGTTCACCTTGCCGGGCGCACGGACCCGTACAGTCCGTGCGACGAAGCGGCCGCGGTTCACACCGCTGATTGCCGGATTCATGCGTCCAGGGGGTGGCGGGCCTCGGCGATCCGGACAAACGCGTTGATATCGAGGACCTCTCCGCGGGCAGTTGGATCAACGCCGGCGGCCACGATGAAACGTTCGGCCTCGGCGGCGCTTCCAGCCCAACTTGCCAAGGCCGCCCGGAGCGTCTTACGGCGCTGGGCAAACGCGGCATCGATGACCGCGAAAACCTGCTCGCGGGTGGCGTGCGTCGCCGGAGGGGCGCCACGCGTGAAGGACACCAGTCCGGAGTGGATCTTCGGGGCCGGCCAGAAGACATTCATGCCAATCACTCCGGCCTTGCGCATGTGGCCGTACCACGCAGCCTTGACCGAAGGGACGCCGTAGATTTTGGAACCCGGGCCCGCGGCCAGCCGGTCCGCCACCTCGTCCTGGACCATGACGAGCCCGTGTTGCAGGCTCGGGAAATGCTGGAGCAGGTGGAGGACCACGGGCACCGCCACGTTGTAGGGCAGATTGGCCACGAGGGCGGTGGGTTGTACAGGAAGTTCCGTGACCTTCATGGCATCGGAGAGGACAAGGTGGAAATCATCCACGGCGTCCGGGCGCCAGGCGCGCACCGTCTCCGGCAACTTGCCGGCGAGTACCGGATCAATTTCGACGGCGACAACAGCTTTGGCGGCGTCAAGCAGGCCTAGCGTCAAAGAGCCCAGTCCTGGCCCGACTTCCAAGACGGTTTCCTGGGGGTCAATACCGGCGGCCGAGACGATTCTCCGGATGGTGTTGCCGTCAATGACAAAGTTCTGGCCCAGTGTTTTGGTTGGGCGGACACCGATTTCTTCGGCGAGCCGTCGGATGTCCGCAGCTCCCAGGAGGGGTGCGACGGCGGCGTGTTCGGAATTCGGTTCAGTCACCTAGGTATCGTATCGTCTGCCCGACTCGCGGCAGCGCCGTTCCGCCATCTTCGCTTGCGAAAAGGCCGGGCCCGGAGATTCCGGACCCGGCCAATTTCACCGACGCTTTAGCGGGAAGCTGCCCAACCGCAGCCCCAGGGAGAAAGGCCGCGCTGCGCGTAGACGCGGTTGGCGATGTCGATCTGCTGGGCCTTGCTGGCCTGGCTTGCGTTGGGAGCATACGCGCCACCGCCGGAGCCGATCCAGGTCTGGATGTCGAACTGCAGGCCGCCGTAGTAGCCGTTGCCGGTGTTGATGGCCCAGTTTCCACCGGACTCACACTGGGCGATCTTGTCCCACATGGCCTCGTTCGGCGCGCCGGTTGGTCCGGAGGCGACTGCCGCGGCGGGCTTGGGGCGCTCCTTGGTACCGACGGTCACCTTCGCGGAAACGGGGTTGACCGTGACGTCCGAGGAGACCAGGGTCCGGGATGCTTCACGACCATCGACCAGGACAAGCTTGAACTTCTTGCTGAGCAACCCGAGGACGCCTTCCTGGGTCACGGTTTTCTGGTCAGTGAACTGGGCCGGGTCTTCCGTGGTGACGGTATCGAATGGAACGTTTTCCGTCTCAGTGGCGGTCTTGCTGGTGTCCACACGGGAAACCTTGATCACCATGTTCTGGACAACGGGGGCCGAGTTGGGCTGAGAAACACGGTCGTTGGGGCCGAGCACGACGCCGGCATCGCCGAGGACGGTGGCGACGTCGGCCGCCGTCGTGGTCTTTGCGGAGCTCTGCCCGTCCACGATCAGGCTGACGGTCTTGGGCGTCATGATCGAGACGAACGATCCGGAAACTGCCAGCTGGGTGTCTTTTGGCTGGGAGACGGCCGAAGCGCTCGCGACGCCTAGCTCGGAAACGAGCCCCTCGACGTTGGGGGCGGTTGTGTTGACCGTCCGCTGTGCCCCGTCAAGGCTGACAGTGACGGCCTTGGCCAGGTTGACGTTGATGATGGAGCCGTTCTGCACCGAGGTATCCAAAGCCGGGGAAACCCGGTCTTCGGCCTTCAGATCGACCTTGGCTGCCTTGACCACTTGGTCAACGGTGTTGCCGAAGGTCTGGACGGAACTCACTTTGCCGTCGACGTTGAGGGTGACTGACTTGTTGTTGCCTGTGAAAGCAACCACTCCGAGCACCAATGCCGAAAGCACCAGCAGCTGCGCACCGACTTTGACGAAACTGAACTTGCCGTCCGTGGTGAAGAACTTAACCATGTTTGCCCGTAACTTTTGGACCATCCGGGCACGGGGAAAAGCGCACAGGGGCCTCCTGCCGCGGTCCTTGAGTACAGGCCGAAGCCATGCACGAGGACTGCAGCGGAGTTGTGCGCCGCCACACTCAATTCAACTGAAAACACCCATTGCGAACGGAGTTAGTTGTCCGAAGGCCTTCCCCGACCCCGGCTACTTGTTACCCACTGTAACCGAAGCGTTATAAAGTGACCAAGATTTTTACATACTGAGTATGCAGGTCGATTGCAGCTCAGTCCCATGATCCGTAAGTTGCCACAGTGTTTTGAGCCAGTTGGGAACATAACGTGGAGAGCTCGGTTCCTGTCACCTCAGCCATGGAACGAACGGTGTAAGGCACCATGTAACTCGCGTTGGGGCGGCCCCGATGGGGATGCGGCGTCAGGAACGGGGAGTCGGTTTCGACGAGCACGAGTTCCGGATCTGCGATGGCGAGCGCGCCCCGCAGGTTTGCAGCGTTCTTGAAGGTCATGGTGCCGGCAAAGGACATGTACCAGCCGTTCATATTGCAGATCCGTGCCAGTTCCGCATCACCCGAGAAGCAATGGAACACTACCCGCTCCGGGGCGCCCTCTTCCCGGAGAACTTGGACGACGTCGTCGTGGGCATCACGGTCGTGGATCTGGAGGGTGAGATCGAGCCTCTTCGCGATGTCGATGTGGCGGCGGAAAGAATGGCGCTGGTGCACCAGGCCGTCGCCGTGCGTGCGAAAGAAATCAAGCCCGGTTTCGCCGATCGCGCGGACCCTGGGATGGGCCGCCAGTTCTTCGATCTCGGCGAGCGCTGATTCCAGCTCTCCACGGCCCGCGTAGACAGGGGCGTCGTTGGGGTGAATGGCGACTGCACCGAGGAGACGCCGGTCCGCGTCCAGCGCTCGGACCGTGAACCGCGATGACTCAAGGTCGCAGCCCACCTGCACCGCCCCTTGGACACCCACGGCCTCGGCGGCGTCCAAGGCATCCGCGACCGCTATTTCCAGCAGACCGTGCCGGAAGTCGAGATGCGTGTGGTTGTCCATCACCGGGACCGGCAACGGCTCGGGAGCCGGCGGGTATTCCTTGCGGGATTCGCCGGTTTCAGGCGCGCGGTAGGGAGCCGGTGGGAGGGAATTGCACATGCTCCCACCCTATCTTTCCTTCCTGAAACCCTCCGGATCCCCCCTGTATCCCTTCCTGACCCGGCTCATATCCCTTCGCGACCCTCCCTGCGGGATCTACCTCTGTCTGCGGCGGGCCTAGGCTGGGTAGTCTGGTACAAAAGGCGGTATTTCCCGGCCAGGGCACCGCGGCCCGGCAGGGGTTCTGTCATGGCTGAGGGGTTGTCCATGGATTCAAAGCGACACGGTACCGTTGATGAGCCATTGCTGCGGGACGAGGCTGTTGTTGCCTTGCCGCCCGAACGCGAGACGTTCAACGGTCACAAGCCGCCGGTCATGGATCCTGCGCAATTCCACGCTGCCAGCGAGAAAATCTTGGCGGCAATCAACAAAGTCATCGACGGCAAAGCCGAAGCCGCCAAACTTGCCTTGACCGTGCTCTTGGCCCAAGGCCACCTGCTCGTGGAGGACGTTCCGGGGGTCGGCAAGACCCTGCTCGCCAAAACCCTCGCGCGCACCATCGATTGCAAAGTCAGCCGGATCCAGTTCACCCCGGACCTTCTTCCTTCAGACGTCACGGGCGTCTCCATCTACAACCAGTCATCACGGCAGTTCGAGTTCCGGATGGGCGCGGTGTTCGCCAACATCGTGATCGGAGACGAGATCAATCGGGCCTCGGCCAAGACCCAGTCCGCCCTACTCGAATGCATGGAAGAGCACCAGGTGACGGTGGACGGGCACTCCTACCAGTTGGCTGAGCCGTTCATGGTGGTTGCGACGCAGAACCCCATTGAGATGGAAGGGACGTATCCCTTGCCTGAAGCACAGCGAGACCGGTTCATGGCTCGAATTTCCATGGGCTACCCTGACAAGCTTTCCGAGATCGAGATGCTCGAGACGCATCAGGCGGTCTCACCCCTCGCGAAAGTCACTCCCGTGGTCACTTCTTCGGATGTCGCCGCAATGATCGCCTCGGTGCAGCAGGTCTTCGTCTCCCAATCCGTCAAGGAATATACGGTTGCCTTGGGCCGGGCGACACGGGACAGCGCCCGCCTCCGTCTCGGAGCCAGCCCGCGCTCCCTCTTGCAACTACTGCGGGCGGCCAAGGCGACTGCCGCTCTTGACGGACGGGATTTCGTCCTTCCGGACGATGTCATGTCCGTGGCCGAATCGGTGTTGGCGCACCGCATTATCCTTGACCGCAAGGCCGCGAGTTCCGGTGACACACCACAGAGCATCATCCGGGCGATCCTGGGCTCCCTCCCCGTCAGCCAGGATGCTGGCGCGGAACACCGCGGCAACTAAGCGGGCGTCCAGAGGGGGCACACATGGCACTGATGGATCTACTTCCCAAGCATCTGTTCACCACCCGTGGCTGGGGGCTGCTGGCCAGCGGGGTGGGTTCCCTGCTCCTGGCCCAAATCATGGGCAGGCGCGACCTCCTGGCCCTCGGCATCCTGCTGATAGTGCTGCCGCTTGTATCCCTTGCCGGGGTTCGCGTCCTCAAGCCGCGCTTTCAGGTTTTCCGCGAATTCAACCCGTCTTCCGTTGAAACGTCCTCCACGGCAACGGTGCGGCTTGCCGTGGCACGGACGGGCGCAGCCACGGGGCCGGTGATCATGGAGGAGCAGTTGCCGCCGCGCTTCGGTGAACCTCCGGCCTTTCGGTTTCCGGCCCGTGCCGCTTCCGGCGGCACCAGCCGCTATGAGTACCATTTGCGCTCCGGCAAGCGCGGCCAGTTCAGGATCGGCCCGGTCACGGCTGAGTTCTGCGATCCCTTCGGCTTGTCGCTGCACCGGCACGCGATCGACGACGGCGACATCCTCACCGTGACGCCTGCCGCCGTCGAGCTCCCCGCCACGGGCCTCGCGGGCGCGCGCGGAAACGACGGGGTGACTGCCACCCGAATCCGCGCGAATCCCAGCGACGACGACGTCATGACCCGCGAATACCGTCATGGCGACCCTATGCGGCGCGTCCACTGGGCAGCGACCGCGCGGCATGGAGAACTCATGGTGCGGCAGGAAGAATCCGTTACTACGCCCGAGGCGACCATCATCCTGGACCAGCGCTATTCCGCCTTTGTGTCGGGTTCCGGGGCCACGTTCGGTCCGGCCCACGAAGACGCCTTTGAACTGGTCAGCAGCGACAACTTCGAGTGGGTAGTGACGGCGGCCATGTCGATCAGCGCCCACCTTGCCGATCGGAACTACTCGCTGAGGTTCCTCGATGCAGCGGGTAATCCTGCGTTCCGTAGTTCCCACTCTGCGCCGGACCCCGAAACCGAGGAATTCAGCGGATTGGGCGGCCTGCAGTCCATTGGCGAGAGCCTTGCAGCAATTCAGCTCACTGGCGCACGGCACGTCCATGGTGAGCACCGCAAGGAAGCCTCCGGCGTCGTTGACGGTGCTGAGGCGCCCTTCGACGACCACCTGATGGACAAACTGGCAGCACACCGCTTGCGTGGCCCCATTCTCGCTTTGCTCGGCAATATGCCGCTCGCCGAGGCCCGGGCGTTGGCGCCCGCCGCTGGCTACGGAGCCAATGCCTTTGCACTGGTGGTCACAGACCATCCCCGCCATGCCCAGCCGATCATCGACGCCTTGAAGCTGGGCGGCTGGCGGGCAGTCGCCGTCAACTCGAGAACCGACCTTCCCGCCGCATGGGCCGGTTTCGATCAAGGAGAGATCCTCGCCGCGGCTGCCGCAGCGATGGACGTCAGGCGCGGAGCGGCGGTACCGCGATGACCACCACATCCCGGCACGAGACGCCAGGACGGACCCCGAGCGCGGCGTCGGCGAGCACCGGTGACGCTTCGCGCCGTGGCCCAGGACAGGCGCCCCGCACACGAAAGCCGGGGCCGGGAGCCTACCCGTGGGCGATGTCCGCAGCCATCGCCATCGCCGTGCTCGGGACGGCGCTCTCACTCAATGGAGTCTTCAGGGGCTGGGCATGGCTTGTTCCGGCAATCACCACGGTGTGCACCGTCGCAATG
This sequence comes from Arthrobacter sp. AZCC_0090, assembly GCF_014207375.1. Lineage (GTDB taxonomy): Bacteria > Actinomycetota > Actinomycetes > Actinomycetales > Micrococcaceae > Arthrobacter. The sequence continues at coordinate 391,949 of NZ_JACHEE010000002.1, forward strand.
ACGTTGGCTGCTCTCCGTGCATTGAGGGCGCATTCGCTGCTCACCACGTTGGGCGGGCTCGTCTCCTTGGCGTTCATCCTGGCCTTCACCTTCTTCCGGCAACAGAGCATCGCGGGCTTCGTCCCCGCCGGTGAGACATTTGACCAGTTCGGCAAGTTCCTGAAACGCGCGGGCGAAACGCTCGTCTCGGAAACTGCCCCCGTGGCCCCGAACGCCGGAATCGTGTTTGTCGCGTGCGCGAGCCTTGGCCTGGTGGTTGTCCTCATCGATGCTTTGGCGGTGCCGCTAGGGATGCCTGCCACGAGCGGTTTGGGCCTCCTGGCCGTCCTCGTTTTCCCGGCCACGATCAAGCCGCAAGGCGCGGGGTTGCTCGGATTCCTTGCCGCGGCCATCGGATTTATCTTGATCCTGGGGTGCAGCCAGTGGTTCGCACCAGATTCGCGGTTACCGACGGACAACGCGCGCGGCACAGGGCAGCTCAAACGATCGATGGTGATCGGTGCCGTGGCCCTGGTCCTCGGGCTCCTGTTGCCTCTTGCGATTCCAGGCTTCGAGCGCGGAACGTTTCCGGTGGGCTCGCGCCTGAACCCCTGGGGCGTCTCCAACGGCTTGAACCCGATGATCACGCTCGGCAACAGCCTGCGGAACCCCACTGGCGATGGCCGCATCACCTACGCCACGAGTTCCACGGCCCCCGTGTACTTGCGCTCCGTCACCATTGACAGGTTCGACGGCGATACCTGGGCGCCGGACGACCGTGAAGCTTCCCGGCGCCTCGGACCAGGCCGCATGGCACCGGACTACCCGCTCCCCTCCGATTTGGTGCGCCAACTGACGGTGGTCGATACCGGGCAGTTCACCAGCCCTTATCTGCCGGTTCCGTATGCCCCAACGGCCGTGAACGGACTGAGCGGACGCTGGTCCTGGGATCCCGAAACCCTCAGCATCCGCGCCGAGGACACCAACACGAGGAACCAGCAGTACACGGTGTATTCGGCGCTGCCCACGCTGACGTCGGCGTTGCTCAGCCAGGACAATGCCCGGCCCACCTCCATTTCGCAGGATTTCATCCAGTTGCCAAGCAATGTGCCTGACATTGTGAAGAACACCGCCAAGACCGTCACTGCAGGCGCCAATGGTAACTATGCCAAGGCGATGGCGATCCAGGACTATCTGCGCTCGTCCCAGTTCAGCTACTCCCTGCAGGCTCCGGTCCAAGGCGGCTATGACGGCAACGGTATGTCCGTGCTCGCGGATTTCCTCGAACAGAAGAGCGGCTACTGCGTCCACTTCGCCTCTGCCATGGCCGTCATGGCGCGGCTCGCGGGAATCCCGAGCCGCATCGCCGTCGGCTACGCGCCAGGCCACTCCACCGGGGTTACCGTTGCCGTCGCAGGACAGGAACCCCTGCCGGAGTTCGAGGTGGATGCCCGTGACGCCCATGCCTGGCCTGAACTCTATTTCGAAGGAGTGGGTTGGGTCGCGTTTGAACCGACCCCTTCACGCGGCGTGGTCCCGCCCTATGCATCCGAACCGGCGTCGGCGGGCAGTCCGAGCACCAACCTGCACGACGAAAACCTGACCCCGGGATCCTCGACCCCGCAACCGAGCGCTTCGGCGGTCCCGCCGCTTGCGGGGCCTGGCGTCGGAACGGGCACGTCCACCGGCTTCGGAACTGTCTTGTACGTCGTCGCCGGGGCGCTCCTCCTCGCCGTGATGGCAGCCTCCCCGCGGCTGGTCCGCTCCGCCATCAGGGCGCGGCGCCTGAAGCCGCCACGGGCCGGGCAGATCCGTTCCGGAGGCGGCGCCGGGCCGGCCCCATCCGGGGACGGCCCTGCCCTGGCCTGGGCCGAGCTTCAGGATCTCGCCACCGACTACGGCATACCTCCCGTGCCCAGCGAAACGCCGCGGCACTTCGCGGCACGATTGCGCAACTCGGCTGTGCTTGGGGCATCGGCCGCTGCGCTGGCGGGAGCTGCTGACGAGACTGCCGCCGACAACGCCGGGCAGCAGGCGGTTGCATCACTCGCCGGCGATTTCGAACGGCAGCGTTACGGTCCCCCGGGCGATCCCGCAGCGAATGGCGCAGCGGAGCAAGCGAACGCGGCCGCAGCCCGGATCGTGGCGGTCCGTGCCGCGTTCCGGCGCAACGCCTCCTGGATCGCGGTCCTCCGTGCCGATTGGTTCCCGCCGTCCTTGATGTCCAGGTGGTTCCAGCTGCTGTGGTCGCCCTTCCACTGGCTGGGTGGCATTTTGGCGGCGGCAGCACGCCGGGTGGCAGCATCCTCGCAAAGGCTTTTCGGCTCCATCCGCTGGCGGCGCTAACCCAACTAGTCCCCACCGGCTCCAAGCCTTCGCAAGCTCAGGCAGGGACCCTTGCCGGCGGGTCCCACGGCCAGGGAACCCTGGCGGCGTGGGCCCCCGCATGATGTCGTTCTGGGCCCCGAAAACGACAACAACTGTGAGTCAGTTGGGTTTGGAACGGCAAAGGCAGGGCACCGAAACCCTGGGTTCCGGTGCCCTGCCCTCACTCAGCGGCAGGTCCCCGTTGCGAGAGGTCTGCCGAAGGCTTTGTTAGTCAGCGTAAGGATCAGCGATGCCGACGTACTGCGTGGTGAGGTATTCCTCGATGCCTTCGAAGCCGCCTTCACGGCCCAGACCCGACTGCTTGACGCCACCGAAGGGTGCCGCGGCGTTGGAAATGACGCCGGCGTTGAGGCCGAGCATGCCGGTCTCGATCTTTTCGCTCACGCGCAGGCCCCGATTGAGGTCCTTAGTGTAGACGTAGGCGACCAGCCCGTATTCGGTGTTGTTGGCCAGCTTGATGGCTTCGTCTTCGCTCTTGAACGTGATGATCGGGGCCACCGGTCCGAAGATCTCTTCCTTCAGGATGCGGGCGTCCGCGGAGACATTCTTGAGCACGGTGGGCTGGTAGAAGTATCCCGGGCCGTCCACCGGGGCACCGCCGGTGACGGCGATCGCGCCGTTGGCAACGGCGTCGGACACGAGGGCGTGCACGCCGTTCCGGGCCTTGCCGTCGATCAGTGGACCGACTGTGGAGTCCGGCTCGGTACCGCGCGCTGTGTTAAGTGCCGAGATCTTGGCGGCGAATTTGTCGGCAAAGGAATCGGCGATGGAGTCGTGCACGATGAAGCGGTTGGCTGCCGTGCAGGCCTCGCCCATGTTGCGCATCTTGGCCGCGACGGCGCCTTCAACGGCCTTGTCCAGGTCAGCGTCCTCGAAGACCACGAACGGTGCGTTGCCGCCGAGTTCCATGGAACTGCGCAGGACCTTGTCCGCGGCTTCGCGCATGAGGGCCTGGCCGACGGCGGTGGAACCTGTGAAGGAGATCTTGCGCAGGCGGTCGTCCTTGATGAGGGGCCCGGTGACGGCGCCTGCCGTGGAGGTCTGGATGACGTTGAGCACGCCAGCCGGGAGGCCGGCTTCCTGCATGACCTGAGCGAAGAGCAGGCTGGTCAGCGGGGTCAAGTTGGCGGGCTTGAGCACCATGGTGCAGCCTGCTGCGACGGCGGGGGCGATCTTGCGGGTAGCCATGGCCAGCGGGAAGTTCCACGGGGTGATCAGCAGGCAGGGTCCAACCGGCTTCTTTTGGACCAGGATGCGGTTCTTCCCGTCCGGGGCGGCAGAGTAGCGACCGCTGACGCGAACGGCTTCTTCAGAGAACCAGCGGAGGAACTCGGCTCCGTAGGCTACTTCGCCGCGGGCCTCGGCCAAGGGCTTACCCATTTCCAAAGTCATGAGCAGCGCGAAGTCTTCGGCCCGTGCCGTGACCAGTTCGAAGGCACGGCGCAGGATTTCGCCACGCTCGCGCGGAGCGGTGCGCGCCCAGGAGGCTTGCGCGGCGGCAGCAGCGTCCAGTGCGGCGGCGCCATCCTCTGCTCCGGCGTCGGAGATGCTCACGAGCACCTTGCCCGTGGCGGGATCCTCGACGTCGAACGTCTTGCCGGATGCCGCAGGCAGCCACTGGCCGTTGATGAGCAGCCCCGTGGGAACGGAGGCGAGAAGTTCGCTTTCGCGATCGGCGGTAACAGTCACAGTGACTCCTTCGTCAGTTGGGGCACGTTGTAGAGATGCACCAACACTTGATTTTGTGGAATTACTGTCACGGTACTGCCCCCCGCGAAGCAGTGTCTACGCCTTCGCGCACTGCCGCGGGAGCAAGAGTTTGTGCAGTTGCACAGCCATGGGCTTGAAGCGCGGACTAGCACGCGGAGAGCCCCTCTCCAACGCGCGAGCCCCTCTCCAACGCGCGAGCACAGCCCTAACGCGCCGCGAGCACAGCCCTAACGCGCCGCGAGCACAGCCCTAACGCGCCGCGAGCACAGCCCTAACGCGCCGCGAGCACAGCAGAGTACAACTCACGCTTGCTGATGCGGGCCTCTTCGGCAACGGCAGCCACCGCTTCCTTGAACCTGACGCCCTTGGCCATGAGTTCGTTGACCGCGGCGACGTGGTCTTCCGGCTTGCCCGGCGCCTGTTCGGGTGCGCCTGCCACCACTACGGCAATCTCGCCCCGAACCTCGTTGTTTTCAGCCCATTCGAGCAATTCCCGGACGGTTCCCCGGATGACTTCCTCATAGGTCTTGGTCAATTCGCGGCACACGGCGATGCGTCGGTCCGAACCGAACCGCTCGTGCAGGGCGCGGAGCATGGGCTCAAGCCGGTGTGGTGCCTCGAAGAACACCATTGTGCGGCGTTCGTTGCCAAGGTCCGCAAGCCGTGAGCTGCGTTCACCGGCTTTGCGCGGCAGGAATCCTTCAAAGCAGAAACGGTCCGTGGGCAGCCCCGAAAGCGCCAGCGCAGTCAGCACGGCGGACGGTCCCGGAAAGGCGGTGACGAAGAGCCCCGCTGCCACGGCTCCCTCGACGAGGCGGAAGCCGGGGTCGGAGACGGCCGGCATCCCGGCGTCGCTGACCATAATGATGGTCTTGCCGGCCCTGACGTGATCCAGCAGTTCCTCAGTCTTGGCGGCCTCATTGTGCTCGTGGTAACTAATCACACGGCCAGACACGGTGATACCGAGCGACTGGACCAGCCGATGCAAGCGTCGGGTGTCCTCCGCCGCGACGATGTCGGCGGTCTGCAGCAACTCGATGAGCCGGCTGGAGGCATCGCCGACGTTCCCGATGGGGGTGGCGGCCAGAACGATCCGGCCCACGCCGTCGGGAAGCGCGGGAAGGGGCTGTGGCTCAACGGGCTCCGCGAGGGTTTCCACGGGCTCCGCGAGGGTTTCCACGGGCTCCGCAGGGGCAGGATCGAGGGCTTCATCCGGGGAGCTCAGCTGTTCAGTCACCCGTCCAGCCTAACTCCGCTTTCGATGAGCGCGACCCGCGCCCTGCATAGGACTGGCTTCCCGGGCTCTGCGACCGGCCCCGTGCCACTTCCAGGGAGCTATCGGAGGAAAAAGGTAGCATGGGCCGAGTGATCGATACCTCCGTGCGCCCCGCACCGCAAACCTGGTTGACACGGCCCCGCGAGGCGTTCACCGCCGAGGCCCTGCGTGCGCGGCTCATTGGCAGCATCCAGAGCTGGCGGGACTACCCGCCCTCCTTGAGACTGTGGTTCTGGTTGATCCCCACCATCACTGCCGTACTCGGCGGGATCCTGCGTTTTGTCCGCCTGGATGCCCCGCATAGCCTCGTGTTCGACGAGACCTACTATGTCAAGGACGCCTACTCGCTCCTGGTCAGCGGATACGAGCGGGCCTGGCCGGATAAGGCCAATGATGCCTTCAACGCGGGCAACCCCAACGTCCTGCTCAACTCCCCCGAATACGTGGTACATCCCCCGGTAGGAAAGTGGATGATCGCCTTCGGGATGTGGCTCTTTGGTTCGGATAATTCCTTCGGCTGGCGATTCTCCGCAGCTTTGACGGGTACCCTCTCCATCGCCCTGATCGCCCTGATCGCCCTGAAGCTGTTCCGTTCCCACATCCTGGGCTCGGCCGCGGGGTTGCTGCTCGCCGTCGACGGCCACCACTTGGTCATGTCGCGCACTTCCCTGCTGGACATCTTCCTGATGTTTTGGCTGCTCGCGGCGTTTGGTGCCCTCTTGATGGATCGCGACGACGGCAGGCGCCGTCTGGCAGCACGGCTTGCCGCGCTTGCGGGCACGTCGAAGGACGGCCGGCCAACGCCGTCGCAACTCGCCTCAGGGCCGTGGCTCGGTTTTCGATGGTGGCGCCTGGCGGCCGGTGTTTGCCTCGGCCTTGCGGTTGGAACGAAATGGTCGGCATTGTTCTTCGTGGCCGGTTTCGGCTTGATGACGGTCTTTTGGGACATGAGCGCGCGGCGCATCGCGGGCATTCGGAGTTGGCCGAGCTCCGCGATCCTCAAGGACGGCGTGCCGGCGTTCTTGACCATGATCCCGGTGGCCGGAGCCGTGTACTTGTCCACGTGGACCGGCTGGTTCCTTTCCAAGGACGCCTACTACCGGCAATGGGCGGAATCGAATCCGTCTGCCACCTGGGGATGGATTCCCGGACCGTTGCGCTCACTTGCTTACTACCACATGGAGGCCTACAACTTCCATCAGGGCCTCAGCTCACCCCACCCGTATCAATCGAGTCCGTGGAGTTGGCTGGTCATGGGGCGGCCCACGTCGTTCTACTACGAGTCCCCCAAACAAGGGACGCCCGGCTGCGAGCTCCCTAATTGCACCTCGGCAATCCTGTCTGTGGGCAACCCCGTGATCTGGTGGGGCGCGACGATTGCACTCCTCGTGGTGCTTTTCTGGTGGGCCGGACGGCGCGACTGGCGGGCCGGGGCCATCCTGGCAGGGGTCGCCGCAGGGTATCTGCCGTGGTTCATGTATCCGGACCGCACCATGTTCTACTTCTATGCCCTCTCCTTCGAGCCTTTCCTGGTGCTGGCCCTCGTCTATGGACTGGGGCTTGCCCTGGGCCGGAGCGACTCTCCCCCGTGGCGCCGTCGCTCCGGACTTTACGTGGTGGGCCTTGTGGTGGTTCTTGCCGTGTTGCTGTCGGCGTTCTTCTATCCGGTATGGACGGCGGAAGTGATCAGCTACCAGGACTGGCGCATGCGTATGTGGATGCCGTCCTGGATCTGAACCGCTGACTCCGCGCCGCCTGTACTCTCGCGGACAGGACGGCGCCCACGCAAGAAAGCGCCCCCGGGAACGGACGTTCCCGGGGGCGCTTTTTCGTTATTGCCGTGGTTGCTACTTCTCCAGCGTGCCCATTGCGGTAGCGTCCTCCGAAGAGGCGGCCTTCGCGTCCGCAGGGTCTTCTGCGGCTGGACCGTTCTTGGCCGGCAGTCCGCGACGGCGGCGGGTGGGCCAGGTGAAGATGAGGGTCAGCAGGGCGGCGAGGAACACCAAAGCGCCGATCACTATTCCCGCGTCCATCCAGAACTGTCCGGGGAACAATCGGATCAAGGTGTCGTCGAGCGAAAAGGTCCAGGTGCCGTTCGCGAAGAAGATCTGGTGGAACTCCGTGAAGAACTGTTGCCAGCCGAGGGCGGCAAGCGTGCCCAGCCCCAGGATGAGCACAAGGGTGACGATCGAACCCGCGAACAGACCGCGCCGGATTCCGCCCGTGCTTCGCTTACGCAGGTACAGCATGGCGATGATGCCAATGATGATCATGAGGGCGCCGGCGCCGAACGCTGAAAGCATCACGGTCTTGACGTCGGCCATGTGGGAGACTTCGCCCTCTTTGAACAGTTTCTCGCCGTTCCGATTGACGAGCTCGCCCAAATAGCGCGGACCTGACCAGTTGCTGAGGTAGTCCACGGCATAAGAACCGTAGGTCATCCGGTCATCGGCGTTGAAGCCATAGCCGTCTCCCGGGAACCCCGGCCGGTAGTACTCCACCCACAAAAACAACGGGCTGGCCACGGCACGGATTGCCAGCACCAGAAGGACCACCGGGTAGAAGACGGCCAGCAGGACCTGGAAAATGCGCGGCGCCACGGGTTTTGCGTTGGCAGCCTGCTCGCGTTCGTGGTTGCGACGTTCCACCTCGGATTCCGGAGGGCGGACTTGAAGGGCCGACGTCGGCAGAGGCTCGGCGAAGAGCGCCGGTTCCGGCCCGGCTTCGGCCGCCTCGGCAGCCTTGCGGTCAGCCCGGCTCTCGGGCTGGCCGGATACGGATTCAGCCGCCGGCTTGCCCTCGGGTACCGGCTTCACAGAAGAGTCCTTGCCTTCATCAGCCGTTGCCGGGCGTGCGTCCGGTGCCGTGGACTTGGGGGCAGGCTTCATCCAATCGAACGCCGGCTCATCGCCGTCGCCGTGGATATCCGCGTCCGGGTCTTTGGGGATCGGGCTCTTCTCGGTCACTTGAATGTCACTTCCGTAGGATTCACATGCCGGTACGGGAACGGTCCGCTGGCAATCTTCTCTATCTTCGAGCCTACAGTCCGCCTCCACGGAGAGACGAGGAGCCACCCCGGCGGACGCCGGATTGCGCCCGGACCCGCGTGCGGCTAGGCGGCTATCTCGCGGTAGCCGGCGTCGTTGCTGTCCAGGTCGCCCGTGGCGCCGACACGGAACGCCCGTCCACCCAGCACCAGCGCATAGACCCAGTATGCCGCGAGGACCAGTGAACCGATCAGTATCTTGGCCCACACCGGAAGCGGGCTGGGCGTCACGAAAGCCTCAACGAGTCCGGAAACGAACAGGACAATCACCAAGCCCAGAGCCACTGTGATCAGTGCGCGCCCCTCGTCCGCCACAGCCTGCATCCTGCGACGCGGCCCGGGCGAAACCATGGCCCAGAAAATGCGGAGACCGCCTGCGGACGCGATGAACACGGCGGTCAGTTCCATGAGGCCGTGCGGGAGGATGTAGCTGAAAAACACATCCATCTTGCCGGTGGCGGCAAAGACACCCGCAGCAACCCCCACGCCCTGTGCGTTCGAGAACAGCATATATGGCACCCAGAAGCCGGTGATGCCCAAAGCCACGGACTGCGCCCCGATCCAGGCATTGTTGGTCCAGACCGCCCCCGCGAAGGACGCAGCGGGATTCTCCGAGTAATAGCCAACGAAATCTTGGTCGACGTACTGTTTGACGGCGCTGCTGCTTCCCAGGGCCCTCAACGCCTCCGGCGACGTCCCGATCCACAGCGTGTACCCCGCAGCCACAAGGCAAAAGAAAACCCCGCACCACACGGTCAGCCAGCGCAACCGGTAGAACGCGGCTGGCAAGGACACAACGAAAAAGCGCGCGAGGTCTTCCATGAAATTCGACCTCGCCCCGGTGAATCGGGTGCGGGCCTGGGCCAGGGCTGCCGACAAGGACGCGGACAGTGCGCTCTCCGGGGCCACGGATCGGATGAGGGACAGGTGTGATGACACCACTTGGTACAACCGCAAAAGCTCGTCAGCTTCGCTGCCGTCAAGGCGTCGTTTGTGCGCGAGCTCGTGCAAACGGGACCATTTGGTCCCGTTCACTACGGAGAAGGCATCCATGTCCACGGCACTACCCTAATGCCAACGCTTCCAAAGAGCCGCAGCAGCCCCTGCTGCACATCAGTCCTGACGGCTAGACTCAATCCAGCGGGATCCGACCGGTCCCGCCCAGATCGTCGGGGTACGTGGCAGTTTTGGGGGACGGCTTGAGTTCGATCATTACTGGTGAGGCCGTGGTCCTTGAATTGCGGCCGGCATCGTTCGGAGCGAGGGCCCTAGGGCTCATGCTCGACGTCGTGGCGCACGTCCTGCTGCTGCTCGGTTTGCTGTTTCTGCTCAGCTTCGTGGCACCTGACGTGGACGAAGCCGCCGGCCGCGCTATGGTCCTGTCCAGCGTGGTGTTGTGCCTTGTGGTCGTCCCCATTGCGGTGGAAACGCTGAGCCGTGGCCGCTCGCTGGGCAAGCTGGCTACCGGGCTCAGGATCGTGCGCGACGACGGCGGATCCATCCGCTTCCGGCACGCGGTAATCCGCGGGTTGATCGGTTTCCTGGAAATCTACGCGACGTTCGGCGGACTGGCCATCGCGGTGGCCCTATTCAACGACAAGTCAAAGAGGCTCGGAGACGTCGTGGCGGGAAGCTATTCCCTCAGGCAGCGCGTTCCCGCTGAACGCAAGATCCTCCCCTACGCCCCGCCACACCTGCAGGCTTGGGTGGCAATCGCGGATATCGGCAGGGTGCCGGACGGCACGGCGCGGCGCGCTTCACAATTCATCCAGCAGGCGTCCCGGATGGCTCCGGAATCACGCTCCAGGCTGGCTGCGGCCCTCGCCACCGAACTGGCAACCCAGGTCGCCCCGCCACCGCCTCCCGGAACCACGCCGGAAGACTATTTGCACGCAGTGTTGTGCGAACGGCGAAACCGGGACCTGGAACGGTTGCGCCGCGCAGAGCAACGCAGCACGATGGTCGGCGCCCGGCTCAACAGGCTCCCGTTCACGCGCTAAGGCGAGCAACCGGCGTCGCGCGCTTGCGAGGCCGCTCAGCGCTTCGCGTAGCTGGACCAGGCAATATTCCAGTCCCCAAAGCCTTCAAGGGGCTCCACCGCGGGGGCACCGGTATTGAGGACCTGTACCACGTCCCCGGTCCGCATGTTGTTGAAGAACCAGGCGGCGTCAACCGGGAGCAGGCCGACGCAACCATGCGAGACGTTATACGCGCCAACGGCTCCGTAGGCTGACGGAAGGGCCTGGTGTACATAGACCCCTGAGTTTGTGAGCCGGTTGGCGTGCTCCACGACGAGCGGCGCGTAGTAGCCTTTGTCGCCGGGTTTGAGCCCGATGTTGCCTGCGTTGAACTTGGAGTGCCGTTCTTGCTCCATGATGACGGCGTACCCGGTGGGCGAGAGCCAGTCTGGGCTGCCGAGGGTGACGGGAGCCGTTTTGACGAGTGCACCGTCGATAAACACCTTCATGGTTTTGGTGGCGTCGTCCACTACCGCTATCCGCTGCGGACCGGTCTTGAAAGTGCCCTTGACGTTGGAGTTGCCGATCATGCCGTTGCCGAAATCCTTGCCGAACAGAGGCAAGTCAACGGTGACGCTCGTGTTGGCTGCCCAGAAATTCTCCGGGCGGATGCGCACTTTCCGATCCGAATACCATCGCCAGGCCACTTCCTGGCCTGAGGAAACGGTGATCTTCACAGCCTTCTCCATGGCGGCCTTGTCCGCTACCGGCTCGCTGAAGTTGATTTCGATGGGCTGCCCCGAACCCATGGTGGATCCATCTTGGGGGAACACGGCGGCGTCGGCTTCATTGGGTGTGGACACCGTGATGAAGGTCTGTGTTTTCCGGGTCTCCCGGCCCGCGCCGTCAACAACGGTGAAGCCGTAACGGTACTCGGTGTTGAACGCCAAGGGCTCCAGCGTCGACCAAGTGCTGCCATCGGCGCTGATGGTGCCCCCGACGGCCGTGCCGCCTTTGACCGGTACCAGTTCAACGTGCTTAAGCGTGCCGTGGACGGTCTTGACGGAAGGCCCGACGGCGGGATTCACTTCGCGGGCGCCATCAAGTGGGGTGATGCCCAGTTCCACCGCCTTGACGATGGCGGACGCCAGCCCGGCGTCCGTGCGCTGCGGTGATCCCGATTCGGACTCCACGACAGTGCCCAGCCACGTAGGCACGGTGGCCCCACCGAAACCTCCGGCCGCAACGCCAGCACAAATCCCGATGACTCCGAGAATTTTCCCGGCCTTGCGCTTCCTTTGACGCACCATAGTGCAACTCCACATCCCCCAGCAGAAGGCCAGTCCCCAAGACTGACCCGTCAATTCTAGCGGGAGGAGTGGTGCGTACTGATCAGTGCTGGCCTATCGTTTGGCGTACTGCGCCCAAGGGATGTTCCAATCGCCAAAGCCGTCATCGTAGTTGGCGTAATCTCCCTCGGTGTTGACGACCTGGACGACATCACCGGTGCCCATGTTGTCGAACACCCATTTGGCCCCGTCCGGTCCCAAGCCGATGCAACCATGGGAAAGGTTAGTGACGCCGATGTACGGCATGGCTGTGTCCGTGGCTTGGTGGATGAACTCCCCGCTGGGCGTCAGGCGCGTGGCGTAGTTGACGTCAAGCTGCCCGTAGTAGGCAGGGTCCCCAGGTTTGAGACCGATGGTGGAGGCATCCATGTGCTCCACCCGGTACTTTTCCATGAGCACCAGGTACCCCCGTGCAGAAGGGAACCTTGTGTCGCCCATGGTGTCCGGCCACTGGCCAACCTGCTGATCGTTGACGCTAACCGTGAAGGTGTGGGCGACCGCGTCAGCTATGGCAACCTTCTTGTCTCCGATCTTGAAGGTGTTCGTCTTGTTGAAGTTGCCGATCTGGCCGTTCCCAAAGTCCACACCGAACAGCTTGAGGTCCACTGTCACGGTGCTGTTCGCTGCCCAGAAGTTCTCCGGGCGGTAACGCACCATGGTGTCGCTGAACCAGTGGAAGGCTCCGACTTGGCCCGACGTGGACGTCACCTTGATGGCCTGCTCGACGGCGGCCTTGTTGACCACGGGTTCGCTGAACGTGATCTGGAGCGGCTGCGCGACGCCTACTTTGGACCCATCCAAGGGGTACATCGCGGCGTCAGCCTCGTTCTGCGTGGAGACCGTCGTGAAGGACTCGGTTTTTGACGTAGCGCGGCCCGCAGTGTCCGCCACGGTGTAGTTGAAAGTGTAGGAGGTGTTGAATTCGAGGGGCGTAGTGGCGGTCCAGCTGAGACCGTTCGGGGTCAACGCGCCTTCGATGGTCTTTCCTTTGGTACTCGTCAAGGAGACCCTTTCCAGGGTTCCGTCCTTGACGGTGATGGTGACGGGCGCCGCGGGATTCACCTGTTTGGCCCCACTCGCGGGTGAGACAACCACGGTGGGGGGCTTCACGACGGGCAGCACTGCACCCGCCTCGCTGCGTTCCCCGGATGATCCTTCGGACTCGATCGCCGCATTGGCCGCATGCGGCGCCACGGCAGCGAAGGTCCCGCTGAGCGCAGCAATAAGGCAGACAACCACAATCCAGGCCACCTTCCGGAACCTGCTTCGCTTCGTGTGCGCATGGACAGTGCCAGCGTCCGTGTGTTCTGCGGCGTCCGCCTGCTCGAAGGCGTCCCAGCGCTCAGTGGTGTCCCGGTGATCAGTGGCGTCCCAGCGCTCAGTGGTGTCCCGGTGATCAGGGGCGTCAGCGTGCCCGCTGTCAGGATTAAGACCCATGTTTGATTTCTCCAAAAACTCACGCCCCCCCAAAAAAAGTCACGCCCCACAGCCGCATTCTAAGGGGCGTGGCTTGATATTGGCTGGGAACTCGCTGGTCTGCGCGCTCCCAGCCGGAGCTCTCAGTACCGGTAGTGTTCGGGCTTGTACGGCCCGGCAACATCAAGATCCAGGTATTCGGCCTGTTCCTTGCTGAGTTCGGTCAATTCCACACCCAACGCGTCCAAATGGAGGCGAGCGACCTTCTCGTCGAGGATCTTCGGCAGCACGTAAACCTGGTTCGAATATTCACGCTCGGCCTTGGGCTGGTCCTTCTTGGTCCACAGCTCGATCTGGGCGATCGTCTGGTTGGCGAAGGAGTTGCTCATGACGAACGAGGGATGGCCGGTCGCGTTGCCCAGGTTCAGCAGGCGGCCTTCGGAAAGTACGATGATCGAGCGCTCGTCGCGGCCATCAGCTGCCGGGAAGACCCACTCATGCACCTGCGGCTTGATTTCGACCTTCTGCACACCCGCGAGCTTTGCCAGACCGGCCATGTCGATCTCGTTGTCGAAGTGGCCAATGTTGCCCACGATCGCCTTGTTCTTCATCCGGAGCATGTCGGAGGCCATGATGACGTCCTTGTTGCCTGTGGTCGTGATGAAGATATCGCCCTGTTCCAGGACCGAATCCAGCTTGGCTACTTGGTAGCCGTCCATGGCTGCCTGGAGTGCGCAGATGGGGTCGATCTCGGTCACAATGACGCGTGAACCCTGGCCACGGAGTGCCTCAGCAGCGCCCTTGCCGACGTCGCCATAACCGCAGACCACGGCGACCTTGCCGCCCATAAGGACATCCGTGGCACGGTTGATGCCGTCCGGCAAAGAGTGGCGGATGCCGTACTTGTTGTCGAATTTGCTCTTCGTCACGGAGTCGTTGACGTTGATCGCCGGGAAGAGGAGCTTGCCCTGCTCTGCGAGCTGGTAGAGGCGGTGCACGCCCGTGGTGGTTTCCTCGCTCACGCCACGGATGCCGGCAGCAATGCGGGTCCACTTCTTGGGGTCGGCGGCAAGGCTCTTGCGCAGCACGTCCAGGATAAGTGCGTACTCTTCAGGATCGCTTTCCGTAGCGGTCGGCACCGCACCTGCGGCTTCGAACTCGACGCCCTTGTGGACCAGCAACGTGGCGTCGCCGCCGTCGTCGAGGATCATGTTGGGGCCCAACTCCGGGTTGGCGTCCGCGCCGGGCCAGCTGAGGATCTGTTCGGCGGTCCACCAGTATTCCTCAAGGGTCTCGCCTTTCCAAGCGAAGACGGGAACGCCTTGGGGATCAGCGACGGTCCCCTTGCCGACCACGACGGCGGCTGCGGCCTCGTCCTGCGTGGAGAAGATGTTGCAGGAGGCCCAGCGGACCTCGGCGCCCAGGGCTGTCAGCGTCTCGATGAGCACAGCGGTCTGCACGGTCATGTGCAGGGAGCCCGCGATGCGTGCTCCCTTGAGCGGCTGGCTCGGACCGAACTCGGCGCGCAGCGACATGAGGCCCGGCATTTCGTGCTCGGCCAAGCGGATCTGGTGGCGCCCGGCTTCGGCCAGGGAAATGTCGGCAACCTTGTAGTCGAAAGTCATGGAAGTCCTTAAAAGTACCGAATGGTTGAAGTCAGGTGGGGCTCAGGCGCGGCGGGGACCGTCGTGCCGGTCCGAGGCAGCGGCGTTGGCGGCCGCCAGCAGCTCTGGAGGCAGCAACAGGGGGATCCCATCCTGGATGGCATAGCGGATCTTTTCACCCGAGGCGGCCGCCGCCGTCGAGACAAGCTCCTCGCCGTCCTGCTCCAGCGGGGACCCGGTGACGGGGCAACGCAGGATGGACAACAATTCAGGACTGACCTTTGGCATGGTTGAAGCTCCCTGGATGGCACCATCACAGGCGCCGCTTTGGACTGATATGCAGCTTCCAGCGTACAACCCGCTGCCCCACGGAACCTTGTCACAAAGGGAGTAACGACACACTGAGTCAGACGCCGCGCGGTTCTCGCTGCGTCCAAGGCAGTTCAGGAAGGATCGCGCAGGATGCGAAGATGACGTCTAGTTGTTCCCTCGGCAGGCGGTGGTCCATCAAAGGGGGCGCGGACCGTGCGCTGTTCCGGTGCCGGGGCCGAGGCCGCTTCACGCACGGCATTGGCCAGTGCAAGGAGGTCGTCGGGTCCGGGCTGGGGCGGCGAGGACGGCATGGCGAGTCGCATGACTTCCCAGCCCCTCGGTACGGTCAGCGATTCTGCATGCTGCGCGCACAGGTCGTAGGAATGGGGCTCGGCATACGTAGCCAAAGGACCCAGCACTGCCGTCGATTCGGCGTAGACGTACGTCAAAGTGGCCACCGCGGATTGGCGGCAAGCTGATCTGGAACACTGGCGAATTGCACCCACAACATCCCAGATTAGCCCCACTTCGCCGCGGCGCGGTGCATTGCCTCTTAGCGGGCATTATGTCGCGTTGGCGTAAGCACGGGTCTAAAGTCGATATATGCAGTCACAGCACCACGTTCCGGGCTTCACAGTCCATTTGTCTGATACCGAGGACAGCCAGGAAACGACGACGGCGGGCACGTCCGTACGCGGCTTCAGGCAGCGCCGCAGAAACCGCCACGGGCGGGGGTTGCGCGGTGAAATCATGCTTCCCAACGTTCCCGGATACAGGACGCGTGGGGAAAAGTTTGACGACCTCGTGCTGGATTCCGCCGAACGGCTGCAGGACATGTGGGGCAAACGGCTCGACGGCGTCTCTTTCGCCGTGGACGAGATCCCGCCAAACCTGGAGGAGCTGGTAGCCCAAGGTACGGCGGCACCGTTGGGCTCATATACCCCGGCAGCCCACGGCGCGGGACCAGTCATCACCATCTATCGCCGCGTCGTCGAGCACACCACCGGTGGCCGCGAGGACCTCCAAGACCTGGTGCACGACGTCGTCGTCGAATACACGGCCGAGATGCTCGGCGTACCGCCGGAGACCCTGGACCCTGTCTATCGCCGTCGTTATCAGTAAGCTGCCACCCGGCAGGCCGGTGCTCAGTAACCCAGGGTGACCTGTACTTTTTCGTGGCCCGCCGTGCCATCTTGGATGGTTAGGACCGAGACCCCGGATTGATCGGCCTGACCAAGCACGAGTGCGCCGTAGGCCGCGTCCCCTGCTGCTGACACGATGTAGCCGGTGATCGTGGCGCCGTCGGATTTCTCTGGTACCCCGATGACTGAGGTAGTTCCCCCGGCGATCTCCACCGTTTCCGTCTTGTGCACCTTGCCGTCCGACGTGACCGGCGCATAGCTGACGGTGGCGCGCCCTGCCGGCACGCCGAAGCTGAGGAAGCGCGTGCCGCCTTGGGGCACCGCCATCACGTGCTGGCTGCCCAAACGGACCGCGGCGGGAGACCAGGCGAAGTCGACCGGATCCTCAGCCTTGAGTCCTCGTGTGACGCGGGTGGACGCGGCGAAAGGAACGTCCGAGGTGGCGCTGACTGTGTACATGCCAGCGGGCACGCCCGTGAGCGGCACTTGGGTCACCGAACCAGCCTTGGCAGTCACCGCTCCCCCTCCGGGAAACGCGCGCTGCCCGTTCGGCCCGAACAACCGAACATCGAGTACCGCATCCGCAGGCCCCGGGACGGTAATCTGCAGCGCTGGAACGGCGTCGGAAAAACCTGCCTTGGCGGCGAGCGACTTCACGGCGGCCGGGTCCTGGATGTCCACCCCGGTCATGACTTGGGAGTCGGCGGCCGCAGCACCGGGTGTCATCAGCTCGACACCACCGGCCGTCAGGCCACGGAGAATGCTCTGCTGAATGCTTGACGCAACGGGCCCGCCGCTGCTGCGCAAGTGCACCGATAGCTGGCCTTCGTTCGGGGCCAGGCCGGCTAAGTTGATAGACCTGGTGGTTCCTGGCGAAACCAGCAAGCCGCGGCTATCCGATGCTTGGATCTGGCCACGGGCACCGTATAGGTCAAGATTGACCGTAGCCGGGGTCCCCGAAGCATTGCTGATATTCAAAACCGCCGTTCGTCCCAGTGCCGTGCTGGCACCGAGGAGCCAAGCATCGTTGCCAGGTTGCTGGCAGGGTGCCGCCGCAAGCCCGCGGAGATCGCCGTCGCTGGCGGTGTAGCTCATCAGTCCTGCCACAGCGGCCTTTTGGCCGCCGATGGGATCCGCTCCCACCACAGTTACGTCATTCGCCGGCCGCTGGGCCACGACGCCCGCCTTGAGGATGGGAGGCCCCGGTACAGGAGTCTGGGCGGCGGCAGGGGCCTTGGCGATTTCGGCAATAGCGGCGCCACCCAGGGAGGCGAGGCTGCTTCCGGGAACAGATCCGGCAGCATCGCTGAGCACTACTGCATCCAAGAAGCTCTTGGCCGAACGCGAAACGGGGCTGAACTGGGTGTCGGTGCCCGCGGCGGTTCCCTCAGGGAGGCGGGGAGGCGCGGGACACACAGGGGTCGCCTTGCCTGCTGGGACATCGGCCAGGGACATGTCCAAGGTCTTGTTCCCTGCGGGTGCCGGCACTATTGATGCCGCCGAGACTATGCCCGCCCCTGCCGCAAGAAGCATTGCGGCCGAAAGCACTCCGAACACGACGGCATTGTTCTTTTTGCGGTTCTTGTTCCCGGCTTTGCGCTGGCCGCGTTCCCTTGTCCCGCCACTTCCCGGCTCCGCGCTACCCAGCCGGGCGGGCGTCCCTGACGTAGGTTCTTGGTTGTCAGACACTGCTGTATTCCTTACGGAGAGTTTTTTGTTCCTTCAGGAGGCCGGCCTTCGGCCTGCGGGCAGGCATGGGAATGGCCAGCAAGATGGTCAAACCAATCACTACGGCCTGCAGAATGCCGAGCCAAGGCTCCCAAACCGTGGTGTAACGGATCTCGACCTTGCCCCCTGCAGGCGGCAAGGCGAATGCTTGGGCCCATCCAGAGGTGGTCGAGCTCAGCCGGCGGCCATCCAGCCAAGCGCTCCAGCCGGAATCCGCCCGCTCAGCGAGCACCACCAAGCGGCCATCCCCGCCTGGCGGGATGTCACCCTCGGCAGACGTCCCGAGGGAAGGCAAGAGGGCAACAACGGCTCCCTTGGCATCCACCACCCTGACCCGGTGCGCCGTTTCGGCGTCCGCCGCAGCAGCCCGGTTCAGCGGCGTGACACGCCACAGCCACCCGGAGTCGGTCTTTCCCACAGCGACCAGGCCAGGAACGGAATCTATCCGGTTGGCGGTCAACTGTGCAGCGGCATCGGCTGACTTCAGGACAACGAATCCAGCACCGAGCTGCTCAAGGCTGGGCCGCGGGTCCACGCCCGTTCCCGCGACAATAGTAGCTACTGCGTTCCGGATGGACGCGGTCGCGTCGTCATCGGCCGCGAGGCGTTCTTGGCCAGCTGAGCCCATGATGGAACTGGCGGCGGCCACGGTGGAGAGCGAGTCCAGCGTGGTCCCGGCCCCACGCATCAGGGATGACGTGTAGCCACCGTTCTCACCCGCCGTGATCACCAGAGTGCGGGTCTGCTCAGGCCCTTGGCCGTGGTCGACGGCGGTGGCCGGAAGCGTGTTCTGCCCTGTCGGCTGGACCAGGCGCGTGGCACCGAGGGCACCGCTGGTCGACGGCGCGGTATCCGCATTGCTCATCACGTTCTGAGTTGCCCAAACGCCCATGCTGGCCAAGGGTCCGGCAACCAGGAGAACGGTTGTCAGAGCAGACAGGACCCGCACTGCAGCGCGCCTGGCCAGCTTGCCGTCTTCCGCCTTGGCCGTGAGCTGGAGGAGGTTTTCGGCTCCAATCAGCGCGGCTCCCAGCAGGGCGAACCAGGCAGCGGAAACTGCCGGTCCCGTGAAGGGTGCTACGAGCAGGTTGCCGTTGGCGGCTGTCGCCACGTGCCCGGCGAGCCAGGCCCAGGCCAAGAGCAGGAGGGCCCCCGCCCAAAGGAAACGCGTGACGCGTGAGCGCCGCCCGGGCACGAAGAGGGCTGCGATCGACAGCAGGAGGACCGGTGCGCCAACCAGCACGGCAAGCAGCAGCGCCCACGGCGCGCCCGACGGGCCAAACAGCGCCAAGCCGGCCAATCCGCCATCGACGTCGAATTTCAGGGGCTGGCCCAGCAACTGCTGCCACAACGGCGCGGCTTCGAAACCGAGCGGGACGCCCGGATCGGCCAGCATGGCACGTGGCCGCTCGAGGACCGAGAGCACGTACGGCGCAAACAGCGCGGCGCTTGGAAGCAACGACCACCAGACGGTCCGCCCGCGCCGCCCCAGAGCGATACCGCAAAAGACAACGAGGACCGCGATGGGGAGTAGCAGGGACGGCGCAGAGGCGGTCACTACTGCCAGAGCAAGGCCGGCCGCCGCAGCAGCCGTCCAGGAAGGCGTGCCGTTGATGCCCGGTTTCCCCGGCAACGGCTTGGCCGAGGTGGCGCTGGCCAGCCGGAGTTGATCCTGAAGCCGGTTCTGGTTCAACGTAGATCCGTCGCGACCAAGCGCCGATCCCGTAGCCCGCAAGAGTGCCAGGACCAGCAAAGGCATCACCATGTGGGCCAGGAGCGCTCCGGGCCTTCCCTGGTTCAAAGCGACTTGGAGAACGGGGGCACCGGCCCAGAGCAGTGCAGCGATGAAGCGGTAACGGCGCAGCGTAGTCATTGCGCCGGCGGCAAACCAGGCACCCAGTCCGGACAAAGGCATGGCCAGGAACAACAGCCATACGATGGCGGCATTGGAGTCCCCTGCGCCGAGCATCGACAAGAGCCACAGTACGTAGGCGAAGGGATCACCGTGACCGGGCAGTCCAACGCCCAAGCTGATCCACCAGCTGGAGGCTGACCGCCAGATGTCCGCGGCCGCGGCCACCGGCAGAAGTCCGCCGCCGGTCACCCCACCCGCGCCCACGAGTCCCAACAGACCTACGAAGGAAGCAACCAGGGCAACGAACCCGGCAGCTACGGCACCTGAGCCGACCCAGCCTCGCTCATTCGTGGCAAGGGCCGCGAAATCATCGCCGGCATCGCCGCTCGGTTCCGGTGCAAGGGAATCCGGGGCCTCCTGGAAGTCGTCTGCACCAATCGCTTCCACGAGGGAGCGGCGGTGCGCCCAAACCTCGCGCCGCGGAGTCTGCAGGCCCTTGATCACGGAACGCCGCACCCGCCGTGTCCGGGCAGCATTCCTCCTGGCGCGCCAAATCGCCCTGGGACGGCCGAGGGCCGCAAGCGTGGCACCAAGCTGGGATATTCCGTAGCCCGGTTCCTTGACAAGAATGCTCAATACTAGCCGCAACAGGCTTCCGAGCAGGGCGCCGATCGCGTGCAATGGAACCTTCCACGGCGAGGCATGGGTGAGCCTCAAGTGGACCTGGCTCTTGCGGGCAGCCGCGGGTGTCGCCAGGCTGTGGGGCCGGTGCTCGACGTGGAACATACGTGCCGCCGGGACCACCACTACTCTGTTGCCCGCAAGCCAGTTACGCCAGCAAAAATCGACGTCGTCTCCCACACCCGGGAGCGCAGGGTCAAAGCCACCCAATTCCTCCCACGCGTCGCGCCGGATCAGCATGCCCGCGGAATTCACGGCGAAAGTGTCGGTCCGTCCGTCGTACTGGCCCTGGTCGAGTTCGTCGGCCTCGATGAGCGTGAGCCGTTCGGCCCACCGGCTCGTGGACAGGCCGGCGTCGATAAGCCTGCGTTCGGTGTCCCAGGCAAGCTGCTTGCAACCCGCCACCGTCACCGAGGGAGCGCGCTCGACTGCCTGAAGCAGCTCAGCGAGTGCCTCAGGGGCGGGGGCGGCGTCGTCGTGCAACAGCCAGATCCATTCCGCGGTTCCCGGTTCCTTGGAAGGGGCCGAACGGGCCAGGCCAGCCATGACAGCCGCGCCGAAGCCCACTTTGGATTCACCCGTGTTGGTGACATTGCCCTCGCCGAGGGCCCGCCGCAGCAACGCTGCGGACTTGTCACGGGAACCCGTATCAATGCCAATGGCGGCATCTGCCGGACGCGTCTGGTCCAGCAGAGCCGCCAGGGTTCTGGGGAGATAGTTACCACCGTCATGCGAGACGACGACGGCGGTAACGTGCACTGCCTTGAGAATCAGACCGCTCGCTTCCTCAGCCTGCGGCGTTCACGCTCAGAGAGCCCGCCCCAGATACCAAAACGTTCATCATTGGCGAGTGCGTATTCGAGGCACTGCGAACGTACGTTGCACGCTCCGCAAACCTTCTTGGCATCCCGCGTGGAGCCACCCTTTTCGGGGAAGAACGCCTCAGGGTCCGTCTGGGCGCACAGGGCGTCCGTCTGCCAACCGAGTTCGCCTTCGTCGGCGAAGTCCCCTTGGCTCGGAAACCCGATCCACACCGGCTGGGCCGGGTTGTCGAACGGACGGCGCAGCTCCATGGGAGGATCGTCCAGATCGTCCTCCGGATCTACCGGCGCGTCCCCCACGAGAGCCTCGTGTGCAGCAAGAAGGGCTGTTGCCTGATCTTCCAGCGACTCGCGAGTGGTCTCTATATAGCGGTCCGCCGCCTGCGGGTCTGCCGGGTCAACATACCAATCCCCCGGAACTTCCCGCGAGCGGTACTTCACCGACGCGTATTCCGCGACGACTGCATCTTCCTGGATACGCAACGCTTGCCCCATGGCGTCCCTCCTGATGTTGCAGCTGCTGCCGTGCTCATTCGGTACTCGGTTATGTACCCGATACTCCCGCAGCGGCGTTCGATATCTAATTACACGCGTGTAACTACCAAGCCGTCAAGCCGCGCCGGGATAATAATCAACTTTCCGCACTAACTACTGCCGCGCCACGCCCGGGATTTTTTCGAACCACCCGCGCGCGTAGTCGAAAAGCGGATGCCCCGAATCAGTTAATCTGTATTTTCGCTGAATTTCAGGGAAATCATGAGACTCCCGGATCGTCAGCGCACTCGACGCCAAGCGGCCCGGTGTGGCGCAATTCACATACCCTGGCTCCTGCCCGAGCGCCCCGTGGCAAGATGTAGCCATGAGCACCCCTGCGATGAATCTGATGGCAGCCCTGCGTTCCGGGCACGCTACATCACCCCGCCTGACTTGGTACGGACCAGACGCAGAGCGGGTGGAGCTTTCAGGCCGGGTTCTGGACAATTGGGTTGCAAAGACCAGCAACCTGCTCCAGGACGAGTTCGACGCTGAGCCGGGCATGACCTTGCGCTTGGACTTGCCGGCCCATTGGAAGTCCCTTGTGTGGGCGCTGGCCGGCTGGCAATTGGGCATGGAATTGGTGCTCGACGGCGGCAGCGCCGATCTCCTTGTCACAGACGCTCCCGACGTCGGTGCTGGCGCGGACTTTGATGCCGTGGTCGCGGTGCCGCTGGCGGCACTCGCGATGCGCTGGCCCGGAGAACTCCCGGCCGGCGTCGTCGACTACGCAGCAGAAGTCCGCTCCCACGGTGACGTCTTCATGGCCCACGCCGAACCGGACGCCGGGCTCCCTGCTCTGCGCCGCCCTCAGGCCGGACACTCACACGACGAATTGCTGGACGGTTTTGCCAAAGAACACGAGACCGGCGTTCGACTGCTGGTCCGTGCGGCCGACGGCTTGGAATCAGCCTTGGCGGACGCGCTAGGCGCGTGGAAGGAAGACGGCTCAGTGGTGCTGGTTCACCCCGATGTGGAAATCACCCAGCATTTGCTGGACAACGAGCGCGTCAGCGGCGCTTGACCGCTTCTTCGCCTTCATCGGAGCCAGCGTCGGCGCTAGTGGCGTGGATGGCCTTCGCCTTGGCCCTGTGGTGGGCCTCGATGAGCTCGTGGTCATGCGAGAAGGCCGGCTCTTCGTCGAGCTCTTCGTTGAAGACCCAGAACCGGTAGGCAAAGAACCGGAAAATCGTTCCGAGAATCAGTCCGACCACGCTGCCCGCGATGAAGAGCGATGGCTTGTCATTCAGACCCAGCAGGTACTTGGCGACCCACACACAGCCCGAGGCGATCAACAGCCCGACGATGTTCATCACGGCGAACAGCACAGCCTCACGGACCACGTTGGCTTGCTTGCGGTGACGGAAGGTCCAGAACCTGTTGGCAACCCAGGAAAACACGCTGGCCACGACCGTTGCGATAGCCTTGGCCCAGACCTCGCTGCCGTGCATGGGGCCGGAGAACAGCCAGATGTACACAGCTGAATCTATGACGAACGCAACACCGCCGACAGCGCCGAACTTGGCTACTTCGCGCCAAAAGAGCGAGGCAAGCCCGCGGATGCGATCTGCAAGTGTGTTGATCATGACCCTCCATGGCCGTTGTTCTAGGGGGCCGATGGGCCGAAGCCTCCATTTTAGCGCCGATTTCTTGGAGCTTGCCGAACGGTTCCGCAGAAAAGCCCCCGCACGGGAACCCTCTCGGCGGCCCGGCTGTGCGGGTGCGGCCAGCAGAATCTAGGAACGGGCCGCTGGTTCGGTAGGCTGAACCTTGTGACTTTTCCTGTAATTGGCGTGGTGGGCGGCGGTCAGCTCGCACGAATGATGGCTCCGGCCGCAACTGCTCTTGGCTTTGAGCTCCGTGTCCTTGCTGAAGGTGAGGACGTTTCCGCGGTCCAGGCCGTGGCAACGGCTCCCGTTGGCGACTACAAGGACCTCGCGGCCTTGCTCGAGTTCTCCAAGGGATTGGACGTCATGACGTTCGACCACGAGCACGTCCCCACGGAACACCTTCGTGCCCTGATCGAGGCCGGGGTCAATGTCCAGCCGGGCCCGGATGCCCTCGTGCACGCCCAGGACAAACTGGTGATGCGTGCGGCGATCGATCGCCTGGGGCTGCCCAACCCGGAGTGGGCTGCCGTCCACAGCGTCGAAGACCTTGTTGCTTTCGGTGAGCAGACCGGCTGGCCGATCGTCTTGAAGACCCCCCGCGGCGGCTATGACGGCAAGGGCGTTCGAATCGTTCACTCTGCCGACGACGCCCGGACCACCATGGACTGGTTCGAGGCCATGAGCCCGCTGCTGGCCGAGGCGAAGGTTGAGTTCAGCCGCGAACTATCTGCGCTCGTGGCAAGAACCCCCGACGGCGAATCCCGTGCCTGGCCGGTTGTCCACACCGTCCAGGTGGATGGCGTCTGCGACGAAGTCATTGCGCCGGCCCAGGACATTCCCGTGGAGGTCGCCGCGGCCGCCGAAGAGGCAGCTCTCCGGATCGCCAATGAACTCGGCGTCACGGGAGTCATGGCGGCGGAGCTCTTCGAGACTCCCGGAGTCGGGGTTGGGTTCCTGGTCAACGAGCTCGCAATGCGTCCGCACAACACCGGCCACTGGACGCAGGACGGCTCCGTCACCAGCCAGTTTGAGCAGCACTTGCGGGCAGTCCTCAACCTCCCCCTCGGCGCCACTGATGCCTTGGGCGCGGTGGTGGTCATGAAGAACTTCCTGGGTGGCGCCAACCAGGATCTCTTCAGCGCCTACCCGAAGGCCCTCGCCTACGAGCCCGCTGCGAAGGTCCACTGCTACGGGAAATCGGTTCGTGCCGGCCGTAAGATCGGCCACGTGAACCTCGTCGGGAACTCCACCGCAGACGTCGATTCCATCCGACATCGCGCGACTGTTGTGGCCGACATCATCCGTGACGGCCGCATGCCGGCAGAGACCACCACCGAGGAGACCGCATGAGTGCAGAAAACATGGGTGCCGGGAACCCCGCCCCGATCGTTGGCCTGGTCATGGGCTCCGACTCCGATTGGCCCGTCATGGAAGCCGCGGCGGACGCCCTGGCCGAATTCGGCATACCTTTCGAAGCAGACGTGGTCTCCGCCCACCGCATGCCAACGGAAATGATCCGCTACGGGCAGAGTGCACATGAACGCGGCATCCGCGTCATCATCGCCGGAGCAGGCGGCGCTGCCCATTTGCCAGGCATGCTCGCCTCCGTCACCCCACTGCCCGTCATCGGCGTCCCGGTCCCCCTGAAGACCCTGGATGGCATGGACTCCCTCCTGTCCATCGTGCAGATGCCAGCGGGCGTACCCGTGGCAACCGTTTCGATCGGCGGCGCCCGCAATGCCGGCCTCCTGGCCGTGCGCATTCTTGCCTCCGGAACCGATGAGCTGGCCGGCAGGCTTCGGCCCGATTTGCTCGAATTCGCCCAGGAACTCAACAACACCGCCACGGAAAAAGGGGCCAGGCTCCGCGCCAAGGTGGCCGAAGTGTTCTCCGAGGCCAACGTTTCCGCCCGGAGCAGCCGCTAAGAGGGCGTTTCCGTGTCTAGCAACCAGTCCAACAGCCAGCCCGGTCAGAACCAGCCCAGGACGAACCAGCCCAGGACGAACCTGACGGACCCCTTGCGGTTCCCGGCGGGAGCCAGTGCGACGCTCCGCACCAAACGCGCCTTCGTACTGCTCCTCCTGACCCTGTTTGTACCCGGCAGCGCCCAATTGGTGGCAGGCAACCGCAAGCTTGGCCGGACGGCCCTGCGCTTCACCTTCACGGCCTGGGCCCTGGGGATCGCGGCACTCCTCCTCGCGATATTCAACCGGCCCCTGTTGCTGAATATCGCGACGCATCCCGTGGCGTCCTTCGCCTTGATCCTGGTCCTGGTAGCCCTGGCCATAGGCTGGGCCCTCCTGTTCATCAACACGCTCAGGATCATCCGGCCTGTGCTGCTGGCGCCCGGAATGCGGCCCATCGTGGGAGTCGCCTTGCTCGTGTCCTTGATCGCCAGCAGTGGAACCCTCGGGTACCTGGCCTATGCCTTGAACGTCGGCCGCAACGCGATCGGAGACATTTTCGCCAATGGTCCTGCGATCGACCCCGTCGACGGCCGCTACAACTTCCTCATGTTCGGCGGCGATGGTGGCGATGACCGCACGGGCCGCCGGCCGGACAGCCTTTCGGTCATCAGCGTCGATGCCACCACCGGGTCGAGTTCCATCATCTCGATCCCCCGCAACCTCCAGAATGCCCAGTTCAGCGCTGATTCGCCTATGCGGGCCGTCTACCCTGACGGCTACAACTGCGGCGACGAATGCCTCATCAATGCCATCAACACCGATGTCACCAACAACCACAAGGACCTCTATCCCGACGTCGCGGATCCCGGAGCCCAAGCCACCTTGGAAGCCGTCTCCGGCACGCTGGGCATCAAAGTCCAGGCTTATGTGCTGGTAGACATGGACGGCTTCTCGAAACTGATCGATGCCATGGGCGGCATCCGCGTCAAGGCCGGCGGCTGGGTGCCCATCAGTGGAAACCTCTTGCCAGGAAGCGACACGAGGCACGTGAAGCCGCAGGGATGGATCCCGGCCGGGGAACAGAAGCTCAATGGATTCCAGGCCCAGTGGTACAGCCGGTCCCGTGAGAACGTGGACGACTACGCACGCATCCAGCGTCAGCAGTGCGTACAGCAGGCCATGCTCAAGCAATTGGACCCGGGCACGCTGCTGTCGAAATTCGAGGGCATCGCGAATGCCGGCACCAAAGTTGTCGAATCGAACATTTCCTCTGCGCAGCTGGGCAGCTTCGTGGATCTTGCCATCAAGTCCAAGAGCCAACCCGTCTCCCGCTTGACTATCGGTCCGCCTGATTTCGACGCGACGTTTTCCACCACGCCTGACTTCAACGTGATCCACGATCGCGTGCAGCAATTACTCAAGCCCCAGGCCTCCCCGAAAGCGGCGGATACGGTGCTGGGCACCCGGCCGGCAACCGGCGTCGGGCTTCAAGCGGGCGGCCAGCAGGTTCCCGGGGTCCCGGGGGAGGCACAGCCTTCCCCCGCGGATTTCACGCCCGTCACTACCCGCCCAGACGGCCAGCCAATCACGGCGGAGTATCTCGATTCCCTCTATGAGGCTCAGAACTACGCCATGCTGGATCAGCTTCTGGCCAGCAACGGGCAATGCAGACCGTTGTAGGCTGGCAAGCGCCCGAATGACCGACTTGCCCGAACGAACCGCTCCGTAATGACAAGGATCCCCTGCCGTGTACCAGCTTGAGAACGTCCTGCGACCGTATGCTTGGGGATCGACGACGGCGATCTCCACTCTGCTGGGGAAGCCCGCCTCGGGTGGCCCCGAGGCCGAGTTGTGGATCGGAGCGCACCCGGACTCGCCATCAATGGCCACCCGCCCCGATGGATCCTCCGTTGCGTTGGACGCCCTGATCAGCGGGGATCCCGCCCATTTCCTGGGCGAATCCAGCGTGGCCGAATTTGGTCCCCGCTTGCCGTTCCTCACCAAGCTTCTTGCGGCAGACAAGCCACTGTCCCTGCAAGTCCACCCAGGCCTGCAGCAAGCCCGGGAAGGCTTCGCGAAGGAAAACGCCGCCGGCGTGGCAGCGGACGCACCCGAGCGCAACTACCGGGACGACAACCACAAGCCGGAGATGATCTTCGCACTGACCCCGTTCGAGGCCCTCTGCGGTTTCCGTCCCGCCGCCGATTCGCGGCGCGTCTTCGAGCACCTCGCGACCCTCCTGGACCTGGCCGCGATCGACGTTCCGGAGGTCGTCACCGGGGTCATCGCCGACCTGTCCGGTTCCGATGAGTCCGCGGCCCTCAAGGCTGCGTTCACCCGGCTGATTACCGGCGGGGACGCCGTCTCCGCGGCCACCGAGCAGGCGGTCTCCGTCTTGAAGTCCGGCGCGCCGATGGGTCAGCACACGGCCGAGCTTTCTACTTTGGTGGGCATCAACAGTGAATTCCCGGGCGATCCCGGGGTCCTGATTTCCTTGCTCCTGAATCTTGTCTTCCTGTCACCGGGCGAATCCGTGTATTTGCCGGGCGGAAACGTCCACGCCTACCTGAAGGGCCTCGGCGTGGAAGTGATGGCGGCCTCGGACAATGTGCTCCGCGGCGGCCTCACGCCCAAGCACATAGACGTTCCCGAACTCCTGAAGACCATCGAGTTCGCTTCCCTGGGCGTACCGCGCATCGAGCCTCGGACCTCCGGATTTGGCCAGGATCTCTATGTGCCGCCGTTCCGGGAATTCCAACTCCAGCGCATCGAGTTGGCTCCCGGAGCGGAACCGGCGCCGATGGCGCAAGCCGGTCCCGCCGTCGTCGTGGTCGTCTCCGGTTCCGTCGTGCTCGACTCCCCCAAGAGCGAGCTCGCTGTGACGCGGGGCGGAAGCGCGTTCATCCCGGCATCTGAAGAGCCCGTCATGGTGCACCCGGTTGCCGGGGCAACGGGAACCAGCGTTGCCTTCGCCGTCACAACGGGCTTGGGGAACTAAACGGTGGAGTACTTCCTGCAGACGCCCGCTTGGGCGTCTTTCCAGCGTTCCCTCGGCCGTACCGTCCACGAGGAGTCCGGACCGGGGTGGCGTTTCCTCGCTGTGGAGGAGAAGAACCCCGCCGGCAAGGTGATCTACACGCCGTACGGACCCGTGGCCGAATCGTTGGAGGCCTTCGACGCAGCTGTGGCGGCACTCGTGGACATCGCCCGCCGCAGCCGGGCCGTGTTTGTCCGGATGGAACCGGTCACCGCCGGGTTCGAAGCCGCCGACGCCGGTGCAATACTGCGGGCACGCGGGCTACAGCCCGCACCGTCCAACCAGCAGCCGGAACTGAGCTGGATTGTGGACTTGGACGGCGATTTCAAGGACGTCCTTGCGGGCATGAAACCCACCAACCGGAACCTATACCGGAACATCCACAAGAAGGGTGTCACCTTCCGGTCTTCGCAGGATCCCGAAGAGATCTCGGTGCTGCTCAACTTCCTGCACATGACCGCGGCACGCAACGGCTTCAAGCCCCAAAGCGACGATTACCTGAGCTCGGTGGCCCGCTCGCTCATGCCTGCCGGTGCCGGCACCCTGTTCATCGCCGAACTCGAAGGCGAGCCCATTGCCGCCGCCCTGGCGTACGACTCAGCCGACACGCGTACCTACGCCCATGCGGCGCTCGACGACACCCACCGCAAGCTCAGCGCGGGCATCCCGCTGCTCGTGACACTCATGGCGGATGCCAAGGACAAAGGACTCAAGCACGTCGACCTGTGGGGCGTGGCGCCGGAGGACGACCCTGACCATAAATGGGCCGGATTCACGGCCTTCAAGAAGTCCTTCGGCGGCCGCGAAATCGCCTACCCCGGCACGTGGGACCTACCCGTCAACAAATTCCGTTACGGCGCATACCAACTCGCCCGGAAGCTGCGCGAAAAGCTCCGCTAACCTCTTTCTGCGCGCCAACCTTCCCCCCAACTCACCCATGCGCGAACTGGCAGCAAATGCCCTCAAAATCCGATTTTGCGGGCATTTGCTGCCAACTCGCGGCCAGTAAACAGAGCCCGTCGAACCTTGTCCACTACTTCCGGCCGGGGCCCGAGCAGATCTTCGTGCTGGACCCTGACTTCGCGCCAACCCAGCCGTTCCGTCAACGCCTGGCGCTTGATGTCCCTTTGGTATTGCTCAACTTCCGCGTGATGCCGTCCGTCGTATTGAAGGGCGATCCGTTCCTTCACGTAGGCGGCATCGGGCCATACAGCGGGAGCGCCCCACTCGTTGAAGATCACGTGGTTCAGAATGGGTTCAGGCAAGCCTGCATGCAGCAATATGAGGCGCATTTGCGTTTCCTGGGGTGAATCCGCCCCGACTCGAACCAGGTCGAGGGCCAGCCTGGCCTTGCGGACGCCACGCATGCCTGGATGCGCTGCCACCATGGCTTTCAAATCGTCGACGGTTGCCAACGCCTTGCGCGGCCTGGGATGGTCTTCGCCGTGTTCGACGACGATCGAGTCCCCCGCCGCGACGATGTCGTCGATACTCATCATTTGGGCCAAGTCCAGCCACGTCCGCGCGGGCGAGGTAAGCCGGACGCCGTCGAGCCCTATCACCTCACCCGGCTTGAATGTCAGTTGGTGCCCAACAACATTGCGCCTCCGCGGTTTCCACTTCTCGCCCGAGCGGGCAAGGTGGATCCGCCAGTCAGCTTCAAGAGCTACGGACAAACTGATGCAGTGGATCCGTGCCGCGGAGCCATGGCTCAGGCAGCATTCGGGGTCGAGCTCGGTGTAGCCCAGCAAGTGCTCCGCCACCGTCCCCGTACTGTGCAGCGGCAAGCGCAGTCCCCGCGACAACGTGACAATGCCGTCGCGGCGCAGTTGCTTCTGGCTCAATCCGAGGGTCTCGGCGGCCGACGCCGGAAAGGAACCGTTTGGAAGCTGCGGGGGCATCGGTGTCCGGGACATGCCCAATTCTTGCCCGGCTTCGAGTCCTAAATTGAGTTATCCACAGGACGGGTTCACGGGTTAACGCGAACTGGCAGCAAATGCCTCCAAAATTCAATTTAGAGGGCATCTGCTGCCAGTTCGCGCAAAGCGGAGGGTGGGTCCTACTTGCGGGCGTAGCCCTCCCACTTGCTGGCCTGGTGCTCGCCTTCGACGAAACGGATGGTGCCGGACTTGGACCTCATCACGATCGACTGGGTCAGGACCTTGTCCTTGGAGTAGCGCACGCCCTTAAGGAGGTCGCCGTCGGTGATGCCGGTGGCTGCGAAGTAGCAGTTATCGCTCGTCACAAGATCGTTCGTGGAGAGGACACGCTCG
This sequence comes from Arthrobacter sp. AZCC_0090, assembly GCF_014207375.1. Lineage (GTDB taxonomy): Bacteria > Actinomycetota > Actinomycetes > Actinomycetales > Micrococcaceae > Arthrobacter. The sequence goes on from NZ_JACHEE010000002.1 coordinate 422,575, forward strand.
AGGTCGTGGCCGGCGTCGATGGCCTTCTGCTTCTCGTCGTCGCTGGTGGGCCACAGGCGGCCCTGGATGACACCGCCGAGGGACTTGATGGCACACGCGGCAACGATGCCCTCAGGGGTGCCGCCGATGCCCATCAGGGCGTCGACGCCGGTGCCGGAACGTGCAGCGGCAATGGCGCCTGCGACGTCGCCGTCCATGATGAACTTGGTCCGGGCGCCGGCTTCGCGGATTTCCTCCACCAACGGGCGGTGACGGTCGCGGTCCAGGATCATGACGTTGAGCTGGTTGACCTTGACGCCCTTGGCCTTGGCGATCAGGTGCAGGTTCTGCTTCACCGGCAGACGCAGGTCCACCATGTCAGCGGCCTCAGGACCCGTAACCAGCTTCTCCATGTAGAACACTGCGGAGGGATCGAACATGGTGCCGCGTTCGGCCACTGCCAGCACGGCGAGGGCGTTGTTGATCCCCAGGGCAGTCAGGCGGGTTCCATCGATGGGGTCGACGGCGACGTCGCACTCCGGTCCGGTGCCGTCGCCGACGTGCTCGCCGTTGAAGAGCATGGGCGCTTCGTCCTTTTCACCCTCACCAATGACAACGACGCCGTTGAAATGGACGGTGTGGAGGAAGGAGCGCATGGCGTCAACGGCGGCGCCGTCGGCCTTGTTCTTGTCGCCGAACCCAACCCAGTGGCCGCCGGCAATGGCGGCAGCTTCGGTAACCCGGACAAGTTCGAGTGCCAGGTTGCGGTCCGGCTCATCGGTCCCGACGGCGAGCGCCGGCGAAATCGTGGAATACTTCTGGGACATTGGCGCTGGAGACACGTGAACCTCTTCTTCGATGATGCGATTCGTGGGACCAGGAACGGCCACGCTTGGCAGCCTGAATGATTCCTCTACAAGAGATCATAGTCGGGGCCGGGCAGCGCGGTCATGGGATGACCGTCTCTCGGAACGCCCCTTGCGTTGACCGCCCGATGTGTATTAGCCGCTTGGATAAGGGACTATTGAAGCGTGAGTGAAACGCAAGACAAAGCAACTGCCGCTTTCCCCTCGGATCATGGCGACACTGGCGCGGCTGGCACCGACGACGCCGGTCAACCGGCGTTCAAGCCCGTCATCGCGGCGAAAGCAGCCAAACGAGCCAACGCCTCGGTGATCGGCATGCTCATCGCGTTGCTCCTCTGCGTGGTGGCATTCCTGCCGATCGTGCTCATGAACCCGGCACCGAAGAGCAGCGGCTACCGGCCCAACGTCAATGTGGCCGCAAGCGCCGCCAACGCCAAAGATGTGGCGGGTTTCACACCTGTAGCACCCGATACCGGCGACACATTTAGTCCAAACTATGCCCGCTGGGTATCCGGGACCGGCGACGGCGTACCCACGTGGGAGGTCGGCTACCTCACTCCCAAGCAAGCGTTCATCGGAATTGTCCAGACCCGCAAGGCCAATCCCACCTGGATTTTCCAGCAAACTGGCAGCGCTCCGGTCACCGGCACACGCAACGCAGGTGGCCACGACTGGGAGCTCCATGACACGGCCAAGGGCAACCGCAGCCTGGTCCTGAACTACCGCGGCACCACGATCATCCTGAGCGGTTCCGCAGGACTCGACGAGTTCTCCACCCTGGCCACAGCCGTGGTGAAGGCATTGGACCGGGCTCCGGCAGCTTCCCCGGACGCAAGCACGAAGCTTGGCGAAACAGTTTCGCGGCCTGCCACCTCCACGCCGTAAAGTAGCGCCGTGGCCACCTACCTGACTCCTGCCCTTGCTTGGCGCCGTTTGCGCGAAGGAAATGAACGCTTTGTCGCCGGGCATTCCCTGCACCCCAACCAGGACGCCTCGCGCCGGAACTCCCTCGTCGAGGACCAGCACCCATTTGCCGTGATCTTCGGCTGCTCCGATTCCCGCTTGGCCGCAGAGATCATCTTCGACCTCGGCCTCGGCGATGCCTTTGTGGTCCGCACCGCCGGACAGGTGATCGACGACGCCGTCCTCGGTTCCCTCGAGTACAGCATCACCGAACTTCATGTCCCGCTCATCGTGATCCTTGGCCACGACAGCTGCGGCGCCGTGACAGCCACCAAGAGCGCGGTGGAGACCGGTGAGATGCCTGCTGGCTTCATCCGTTCCCTGGTGGAGCGCATCACGCCGTCCGTCCTCACCGCGATGCGCAACGAGCAGACGGACGTCAACGAGATGGTGGTGGAGCACGTCAAGCAGACAGCACGCCGTCTGGCGGACAGTTCCCGTGTGATTTCCGCCGCGATCGACGACGGCCGGGCCGCCGTCGTCGGGCTTTCCTACAAACTGGACGAAGGCCGCGCTGCGCTGGTTTCCGGGATCGGCAAGCTCTAAACCGAAGTCCGGGACCGCCCGGAAGGGACGGCAACCGCTGGCCGTAGCTTTGCACCGCCGGTTTTCGGTCAAGCGGCCGCTCGCCATAAGCTAGCCCCATGACTTCCACTCAAGAATCCAACGCGGCCGAGTTCCGTATTGAACATGACACGATGGGCGAAGTTCGCGTCCCCGTGAACGCACTGTACCGCGCCCAGACGCAGCGCGCCGTGGAGAACTTCCCGATCTCCGGCAAGACGCTTGAGCGCGCACACATCGAGGCCCTGGCCCGCGTCAAGAAAGCCGCGGCCCTGGCAAACGCAGAACTGGGAGTGCTCGACGGCGAGCTCGCCGAGGCCATTGCCAATGCTGCCGATGAGGTTGCCGCCGGAAAGTACGACGGCGACTTCCCCATCGACGTCTTCCAGACCGGCTCGGGCACGTCTTCCAACATGAACACCAACGAGGTCATCGCGGAGCTGGCAACGCGCGCCCTCGCCTCCGCCGGGAGCGACAAAGTTGTCCACCCGAACGACCACGTCAACGCTTCCCAGTCCTCCAACGACGTCTTTCCGACGTCCGTCCACGTCGCAGCAACGTCGGCCCTGATCAACGATTTGATCCCGGCCCTCGACTACCTGGCTGCTTCCCTGGAACGCAAGGCCGCGGAGTTCAAGGACGTCGTCAAGTCCGGCCGTACGCACCTCATGGATGCCACCCCGGTGACCTTGGGCCAGGAGTTCGGTGGCTACGCCGCGCAGGTCCGTTACGGCATCGAGCGCATCAACGCCGCACTCCCCCGGGTTGCCGAGGTCCCCCTGGGCGGCACCGCCGTCGGCACCGGCATCAACACCCCGGAAGGCTTCCCGGAGCGCGTCATCGAACTCCTTGCCGCGGACACTGGCCTGCCGCTGACCGAGGCGCGCGACCACTTCGAAGCACAGGCCAACCGCGACGGCCTCATCGAGGGTTCCAGCCAGCTGCGCAACATCGCGATCTCCTTCATGAAGATCAACAACGACCTCCGCTGGATGGGCTCCGGCCCCAACACGGGCCTCGGCGAAATCTCCATCCCGGACCTGCAGCCGGGCTCTTCGATCATGCCGGGCAAGGTCAACCCGGTCATCTGCGAAGCCTCGATCATGGTCTGCGCCCAGGTCATCGGCAACGACACCGCCATCGCCTGGTCCGGAACCAACGGCGCTTTCGAGCTCAACGTCGGCATCCCGGTCATGGCCGCCAACCTCTTGGAATCCATCCGGCTCCTGGCCAACACCAGCCGCGTCATGGCCGACAAGATGATCGACGGCATCACCGCCAACGTGGAGCGCGCCCGCTTCCTGGCCGAGGCGTCTCCGTCCATCGTGACCCCGCTGAACAAGTTCATCGGTTACGAAGCAGCGGCAAAGATCGCCAAGAAAGCCGTTGCCGAAGGCCTCACCATCCGCGAGGCCGTAGTCTCCCTCGGTTACCTCGAGCGCGGCGAACTGACCGAGGAGCAGCTGGATAAGGCCCTCGACGTCACCACCATGACCCGCCCGGCCCACAAGGCCTAGCCTCCACTTAGTTCAACAGCAGCGCCCGACGGCGGCCGGCGCCTTCCCCACGGAAGGTGCCGGCCGCCGTCGTCGTTTCCGGAAAGTACGACGCGAAACCGGGCCAGCGACACGCAACAGGCTGACACACAGGGAATTCGGGTGTCGAGAATCCGTTTGCGTGTCCTCAGCCAACATCAGCATTTCTTGCACTTTCTTCTTAAGAGTGCAAAACTTTACTTTGTGGAAAATAGTGCAACTAACGACGGCGGACTCCGGGAGCGCAAGCGGGCGCAGACCCGCGCCGCGATCTCCGCCGTCGCACGGTCCCTGACCGCCCGGCGCGGCCTCAACGGTTTCACCGTCGAGGAAGCCTGCGAACAAGCCGGAATATCGCGCCGGACGTTCTTCAACTACTTCCATACGAAGGAAGACGCGGTGATCGGCTCGTTCTCCGACGAACTTCCGGAAGATGCGTTGGCCGCCTTCAACCGCAACCCCGCCCCCTCCGCGGGCTCCATCTCCGACTCGCTGCTGTCCGCCCTGCGCCAGTTCACTCTGGCGGTCCTTGAGCGGTCCACCATCAGCCCGTCCGAAATCCGCCAGCTCATCGCTGCCGTCACGGCCGAGCCCCAACTCCTGGGCCGGTTGACACGCGAAGGCGAAGTACGCGAGCGCCAGTTCGCCGAACTCATCGCCGCACGCGAAGGCCTCACAGCGGACCACCCCGAGATCATCATGGCCGCCGCAGTCTTCGGGGCAGTCACCAAGAAGACCAGCCAACAGTTCTTTTCGGAGGAAAACACCCGGCCTTACCGCGAACTGCTGGATCAGAACCTCAACGCGGCACGCGTGCTCTTCGCCCAACCGCTGGACACCAACCCCGTCGAACCCCAGAAGGACCAATTGTGAGTACCACGCTCAAGACCAAAGCGGCCGCACCGCTGCTCTTGACCCAGAGAAGGATCTGGATCATTTTCTCGGCGTTGATCGCCGGAATGCTGCTCTCCAGCCTGGACCAGACCATTGTGTCCACGGCCATGCCCACCATCGTCGGCAAGCTCGGCGGCGTGGAGAATCAGGCCTGGATCACCACTGCCTACCTGCTGGCCACCACCATCGTCATGCCGATCTACGGCAAGTTCGGTGACATCCTGGGCCGGCGGAACCTCTTCCTGATCGCCATCGGCTTGTTCACGGCTGCCTCCATCGGCTGTGCCTTCGCCACGGATTTCTGGGGCTTCGTGATCTTCCGTGCCATCCAGGGCTTGGGCGGCGGCGGTCTGATGATCCTGTCCCAGGCCATCATCGCCGACATCGTGCCGGCCAAGGAACGCGGCAAGTACATGGGTCCCCTGGGCGCGATCTTCGGCCTCTCCGCCGTTGCCGGTCCGCTCCTGGGCGGCTTCTTCGTGGACCATCTGACCTGGGAATGGGCCTTTTACATCAACATCCCCGTCGGCATCGCGGCGTTCACCATCGCCTGGTTCACGCTCACCCTGCCGAACAAGAAGGCCGAAAAGCGCATCGATATCCTGGGCGTGCTGCTGCTATCCGCCGCGACGGCCTGCCTGATCTTCTTCTCCGACTTCGGCGGCAAGAAGGACCAGGGCTGGGACTCCCCGCTCACCTGGGCCTTCGGCGCCGGCATGGTGCTTGCTGCTTTCCTCTTCGTCCTCGTGGAGCGCAAGGCCGACGACCCCATCATTCCGCTGAGCCTGTTCAAGAACCGGATTTTCATCAACGCAACGGCCATCGGCTTCACCTTGGGGCTCGGCATGTTCGCCGCCATCGCCTTCGTGCCGACGTTCCTGCAGATGTCCTCCGGCACCTCCGCCGCGGTCTCCGGTCTGCTCATGCTGCCGATGATGGTGGGACTCATGGGTACCTCGATCTATTCCGGTATCCGCATCTCCAAAACCGGCAAATACAAGATGTTCCCGATCCTCGGAGCCAGCCTCACCATCATTGCCATGCTGTGGCTCACCACTCTCACCGCGGCAACTCCGATCTGGGTCATCTGCATCCAGTTGTTCATCTTCGGTGCCGGCCTGGGCCTGATCATGCAGGTCATCGTCCTGGTGGTGCAGAATGCGGTTCCAGCGGAACAGATCGGAACGGCCACGAGCACCAACAACTACTTCCGCGAAGTCGGGGCTTCGTTGGGTGTGGCTGTCTTCGGCTCAATCTTCACCACGCGGCTGGCTGAGTCCCTCACCAAGGCATTCACGGGGGCCGGCGCTTCCGCCGCACAGGCTGCGCAGTCCACCAGCAAGCTCGATCCCCAGACGCTTGCCCAACTGCCTGCCCAGATCAGGGACGCCATCATCAATGCCTATGCCGATTCGCTGGCACCGGTGTTCTGGTACCTGATCCCGTTCATCGCCGTCGCGCTCTTGCTCGCCATCACGCTCAAGCAGATCCCGCTCTCCGATACCGCCGGAATGGTGGCCCGGGGCGAGGCCGTCGGGGGCGAGGAGGCAGAACGTCTTGAAGCCGAACGCCTCCGTGCGTCCGCAGAGGGATCTGCCGGGGCTTCCGCTGAGGGAACCGCCGACAGCGTGGCGGACGACGACGGCGAGCTCGCCAGGCGCTGAAGCCAGGACATGCCCGGCCTTGGCTCGGACCAGTGGACATATGGGGAATATGCCCAGTGCCCGGATGCAAGGCTGGGCATGTCCACTTGGGCCGCCCGGCTGGCTGAGCCGCCGTCGGGGCGCCGGGACGCCGCAATCTTTGGGGGTTGCGGCGCCCCTGTGTCGTCTGGCTTAGGCTGGAACAATGAGTCCAGAGCCCGATGAATCAGCGAACATCAACCCGGCGGTCCGCTGGGGCCTGGGGGCCGTGCTTTTCGGCCTTATGGCCGTCTCAATGGCCTTTGCCCGGGGAGAATGGTGGACCGTTGCCGGCGCCATTCTTTGCGGTGCGGCCGCATGTGTCTTCGGCGCCCGGGCGATCCTGGCGGCCCGTCAATCGCGCTGATACGCGACGGCGGTGCCCGGTTCCAGCGCAAGCCGGATGGTTTCGCGGTGCCCGGCACTGATCTCAGGCAACTCGTCGAGGGCAAACCAGCCGACCGCGATTGATTCGTCGTCGTTGACGCGGGCGTCTCCGGATACGTAGCGGCATTTGAAGGCGATATCCAGGAAGTCGCAGACATCCCCGTTGGGGTAGGTGACCGGGCCGATCACCCCTACGGCCAGGATCCGCTCAGTTTCCGCCACGACGGCGGTCTCTTCGAAGATCTCCCGGATCAATCCGGGGGCAGGGTGCTCCCCTGGTTCGAGCATTCCCGTGATCAAGGTCCAACGGCGGTTATCCGCCCGTTGGCACAGAAGGACCCGGTTCTCGTCGTCCAACACCACGCCGCGCACGCCAGGCAGCCACAGCGGGTCGTTGCCGATCTTCTCGCGGATTTGCAGGATGAATTCCGGGACCGCCACTGCCTTAGCCCGCCTTCATTGGAACAGATAACACCAGCAAGAGCATTGCCTCCGCTTCCGGATCGGATCCGCCAGTAGGGCGAGTATCCCACCGGGGACGCCCGAATGACAGCAGCCGGGACTGTTCGGGCGGGTGCCTTCGCGCCGCCTGGGAGGCCGTCCTTAGGCGGGCAGGGCGAGCATCGCGGCCGCGGCACCGGCCAGCATGAAGGGCCCGAAAGGTATGGCTGATTTGAGCGTCCCGCGACGGGCCGCCAGGACTCCAAGACTCCACAGGCCACCGAAGACGAACGCCGCAAACGTTCCCGCGAAGACGTGCGCCCAGCCGAGATAACCAAGGTACAGGCCCAGAACTCCGGCCAGTTTGACGTCGCCGAAGCCCATCCCCGGCGGATACACCAAACGCAGGACGAAGTAGAAAAGCCACAGCGACACTCCCCCGGCCACGATTCCCAAGGCGGGAACCCCGAGGAAGGAAGCGCCGCCGTCGGGCACGTTCCCTGCCGCGCCGGAAAGGTTCCCGCCCGAAAGAGCGAAGGCGATCGCTGCGCCGAGCAACAACACTCCCGCGATGGCGTAGGAGGGGAACACGATCCGGTTGGGCAGCAGGTGGTGGCGGACGTCGATGACTGTGAGGCGGGCAGCCATGATCGCAAAGTACACGCATGCTGCGAGTAGCAGCCAGAAGGCCGGGAAACTGGTCCCCCATAATTCGCCAAGTCGTCGGATCACCCTCGGATGCTATCGGGTTTCTGAAACGCGCGCCGGTCGCACACCCTTAGACTGTGGATATGGGGCGCTACAGTGCAGAAATCCAAGGCAGTCCGGACGCCGACATGTCCTCCATCTTCCGAAACCTCTGCCGTTCCTCCCCGTGGAAATGGACCAGCCTGAGGTTCGAATACCTGGAGCTGCCGGGCAACGCAGGAGACACTGTGCGCGCCTGGCTGCGCCGGCCGGGAGCGCTTCGACTCGAAACCCTGGATGGCACACTTCTGCACAGCACCACTGGCATTAACGACTCCCGCGATGGGTCATACCTTGGTTCCAAGCGCAAATCTTGGCTCTTGCCGGCGCATTTGGTGACCCCTGTGTACGACTCCGGAGGTTTGGTCCGCCGGCGCCCCGAGGCCGCGTACGGTGAGCCGTCCTTCGGCAATGGACGGCTGGCTGCCGCCTTGGATCCCGTGGAACTCGCGGGAAACGCGCCGGTTCCCATGGAATTCCCCGGATCAAACCGCGTGGCCCTCGGTCCCATCCGGGAAGTCGACCACGAGGGACGTCCGGCACTGGAAACCATCGCGACGCCGGGACACAGTTACGTGGCGTCGGATGCGGCCAAGCCCCTCTGTTTTCCCGGACGCACGCTCTTGCGGGTGGACTCAGGAACGGGCGTGTGCGTTTCGAGTCAATCGCTCGACGGCGACACCACCGGTCAGGGGCATTGGATGCGGATCCTGGGGGTGGACGAATACATGCTGGACGATCTGTTCCTCGCCGAATCGATGAACCTCACGGATGTCAGGAAGCACATCAGCTGGGACATCGGCCCCCGCGCCTGAGAGCGGTCGCCGGGGATGGTCGCGCCTAAGGCGTCGGCAGGAACGCTCGCTCACCTATGTCGTCAAAATCCCGGACCCTCGCTCGCATATCAGGCCGAAAACGCGGACCCTCACTCACATCATTTGCGCGTCGGAAACCCTATGAGCGAGCGTCCGCCGAAAACGCGACAAAAGTGAGCGAGCGTCCGCCGGAACGCCGACGTATCTGAGCGAGCGTCCGCCGAAAACGCGACAAAAGTGAGCGAGCGTCGGTGACAGACGCAGACGCACGGATGGCGTAGGGCCGTGGCCCGGCGAACCCGGCCACCGCCCTACGCGCTGCGATGGAACCTAGATTTCCGCCCCTTCAAGAAGTTCCGTCACGAGCGCGGCGATCGGCGAGCGCTCGGAGCGGGTCAGGGTGATGTGGCCGAACAGCGGGTGGCCCTTGAGGGTCTCGACGACGGCGGCAACGCCGTCGTGCCGACCGACGCGCAAGTTGTCCCGCTGGGCGACGTCGTGGGTCAGGACGATCTTGGAGTTCTGGCCGATACGGCTCATCACTGTGAGGAGCACGTTCTTTTCAAGCGACTGGGCCTCGTCCACGATCACGAAGGCGTCGTGGAGGGAGCGTCCGCGGATATGGGTCAGCGGCATAACCTCGAGCATGCCCCGGTCCATGACTTCTTCCACGACTTCCTGGCTGACGAGTGCACCGAGGGTGTCGAAGACCGCCTGCGCCCAGGGGTTCATCTTCTCTGCCTCGGAACCAGGCAGGTAACCAAGTTCCTGCCCGCCAACCGCGTACAGCGGCCGGAAAACGATCACTTTGCGGTGTTCCCTGCGTTCCAGGACTGCCTCGAGTCCGGCACACAAGGCGAGGGCTGACTTTCCAGTGCCTGCCCGGCCGCCGATCGAGACGATTCCGACGCTGGGGTCCATGAGCAGATCAATGGCAAGCCGTTGCTCCGCTGAACGGCCGTGCAGTCCGAAGACATCACGGTCACCCTTGACCACGCGTACCTGCTTGTCCGCGCCAACACGTCCCAAGGCCGAGCCCCGGTTCGAGAGCAGCACCAGGCCGGTGTTGACCGGCAGTTCGGCCGCGGCCGGAATGAAGACCGGTTCGTGGCCGTAGAGGGTGGTGATTTCGTCCTCGCTGGCCTCGATCTCTGCCATGCCGGTCCAGCCGGAGTCCTTGACGAGTTCGTTGCGGTATTCGTCCGCGAACAGCCCCATGGCAGAGGCCTTGACGCGCATGGGGAGGTCTTTGGAGACAACCGTGACGTTGTGGCCTTCGTTGGCGAGATTTTTCGCGACGGCCAGAATACGGCTGTCGTTGTCCGCGCCCCGGAATCCTGCAGGCAGGACTTCGGTGGAGACGTGGTTCATCTCGACTCGCAGTGTGCCGCCGTCGGATCCGATCGGGATGGGTTGATTCAACCCGCCATGCTCAATGCGCAGGTCATCCAGGAGCCTGAGCGCTTTGCGGGCGAAGTAGCCCAACTCGGGATCGTGGCGTTTGCCCTCCAATTCGGTGATGACCACGATCGGGACAATGACTTCGTGCTCCGCGAAGCGCAACAGGGCGTGCGGATCGGAAAGCAATACGGAAGTGTCAATCACATAGCTTCGGCCAGTCAGGGTGTCGGACTTCGCAGCCCGACCGTTTTTGGCCCGCTTGGTGCGAGAGGTAGCTGAACTTTCCCCGTCGGAAACGACTACGGGCAGTTGCTCAGAAATAGCCACATCGACTCCAGCCCCGGGCGAACCCGGCTTATTCGTGAGGCGGCTCGGCCGGAAGGCCGGGCGCGGCCCCCCACGTAACTGGTGCGATGATTCGCTCCATCTACTGGCCTCCCCGATCAGCAGGCGGTTTGCCTACTGATGGGATTAACGTATTCCTGTGCCATTACATTTCCGGTGAGCGCAAACGGCGATTCGTGTAGACAAAATGTGAACTTCCCGTAAACGGGAGCTCACGGGCAAGACGCTGCGTCAAGAACCGAAGCGGCGCTGGCGGCCCGCATAGTCCCGCAGGGCCCGTAGGAAATCGATCTTGCGGAACGCAGGCCAGAGTGCCTCGCAAAAGTAGAACTCACTGTAGGCGCTTTGCCACATGAGGAAGCCGGACAAGCGCTGCTCACCTGATGTGCGGATCACCAGATCGGGGTCGGGCTGGCCTCGCGTGTAGAGGAACCGTGAGATGTCGTCCACTGATAGTTCATCGGCCAGCTCGCCTATGTCGCGACCATGCGCGACGGCGTCGTGCAGCAGTTCCCGGACGGCGTCGACGATCTCGCGCCGTCCGCCGTACCCGACGGCCACGTTAACGTGCAGCCGCTCGCGGATCGGAGTGCGGGCCGTGAGCTTGTTGAGCCGCTCGGCGAGATAGTCCGGCAGGAGCTCGGGGGCACCCATGGCGTGGACTGAGATGTCGGCGTCCTCGTCCAGCCGATCCAGGGTGTTGGCGATGATGCCCATCAATAGTTCGAGCTCTTCGCCTGAGCGGCTCATGTTGTCCGTTGACAGCATGTACAACGTGACGACTTTGACTCCAAGTTCCTGGCACCACCCCAGGAACTCGTGGATCTTGTCCGCCCCTGCTTGGTGGCCTTCGCTGGTGGGCGCGTTGAATTGTCGCGCCCAGCGGCGATTGCCATCCACCATCACGCCGATGTGCCGGGGAATCTTGTCCTGCTCGAGCGATCGGAGCAGCTTGCGCTCGTAGAAGCCGTAGAGGAAGCCGGGCCACTCCATCCGGACACTCACCTGACTTCCTTTGAACGGCAACTGAAAAGCGACACGACGACGACGACGGCTGGCCGGGCGGGCAGCCGCCCTTAGTCAAACAACCATCACCACCTCCGGAGCGCGGCCGAAGGTGCACCACCAAGGCTACCTTCCCAAGCTGGGCCACCGGCACACCGGAGTCTTGAAACTCGATTGAATAGCTCATTACTCGGCAGTAACTTTTCCGGACGCGGGTTACGCTTAAACGATGTCGGAGCTGCTCACAATCAAGCCAAGGTGGCGCGGCTGGATACATGCTGTGGCCACGCCGTTCGCCGTCGCGGCAGGGATCGCCCTGGTGACGCTGGCACCTACGGCAGACCGGAAGATCGCTTCGGCCATCTACGCTTTCACAGGCGTACTGCTCTTCGGCGTGTCCGCGGTCTACCATCGCGGCGACTGGGAGCCGAAGACCAGAATGGTCCTCAAGCGACTAGACCACACCAACATCATGTTGGTGATCGCAGGCAGCTATACGCCCTTGGCGTGGTCGCTGCTGGAGCGCCCCAAGGCGGTGCTCCTGCTGTGGGTCATTTGGTCCGGGGCGCTGCTAGGAGTGTTGTTCCGGGTCCTCTGGACCGGCGCTCCCCGTTGGCTCTACGTGCCCATCTACGTGGCACTAGGATGTGGCGCGTTGTTCTATTTGCCTGAGTTTTTCGCGGCAAATGCCCCGGCCGCGGTCCTGATCTGCGTGGGCGGAGCCCTTTACATCGCCGGCGCGGTTTTCTACGGGATCAAGAAGCCAAACTTCAGCCCCACGAACTTCGGCTTCCATGAGCTCTTCCACGCCCTGACAGTGCTGGCGTTCGCGGCGCATTTTGCCGCAATCATGATCGCGGTGCGCAGCTAGCTGTACCGCCCAGGGCGCCCCGAAACCAGTCAGTTCTCCGTCATCGCCACAAGACGCTGCTCGAGTTCCTCGACCGAGCCAAGCGGCAAGTCACAGACCATCCCCCGGCATAGGTACACCTGGGGCGAGCCGTCCGCAGCGGCCGTTCGGGCCTCCAGCAGTGGCACCTCCGGTTCCATGACCCCGATCTCCGGCAGCGCGCCGTCGTCGGCTCCTTCTTTGACGGGCCCCTCTTCTCCGGATTCCTCGCCCTGCACGGCCACCACCATCCCCGGGCTCGGAGAGGCCAACAAGGCGCGGTGGAGTTCCCGCTGCTTCCGACCAGCGGGGCCGGATACCGCGGCCTCTACGGGGCCGGCCACGGCCGCCTGGGCAGTCGCAAGCAGCCATCCCGCCCCCCTCGGTGCCCGGCCCGCGATCGGAGGCAGGAGGGACAGGATGTTGCTTGCCATGGCCCTGTGCTCGTGCGAACCCGAATACGCAGCGTAGCTCAGCAGCACCCCGGCAAAGGCAGCCGCCCCGCTGGGCGCCGCATTGTCGAAGGGGTCCAACCCCGGGTGCTGCCCCTGTGCGTTGAAGACCTGGGCCGACTCTCCCACGGAATCCGACAACCTGCCGTCCACCACGAAGCGGACGCAGGCTCCGCGAATCAATTCCTCCGCGAACCCGTACCAGCGCCGGTGGCCGGTCACCGCGTAGAGAGCCAGGAAGCCTTCGGCGCAAAACGCATAATCTTCCAAGAGGCCGCTGATCCCTCGCGCAACGCCATCGTGCGAGACCCTGATCAGCACCTGCGCACCGGAACTAGGCACACCGGGTTTGGACGCACCGGACCCGGTCGCCGGGCGCCAATGCACCCGCACTAAGTACGCGGCCACGCTTTCCGCCGCGGCGATCAGTTCCGGTCTGTCCAGGACCGCACCGGCTTCGGCGAGCGCTGCGATGGCCAGGCCGTTCCAGCCTGCCACTACTTTGTCGTCCCGGGCCGGCTGGGGGCGCGCGGAACGTGCGGCACGCAGGTCGGGCCGGACGCGGTTCCACAACCGCGATTCCGCCCCGGTCAGTTGGCGCCCGGGATGCAACGGAGAGCCAAGCGCCGAGACCGTGCCCGATGCCCCGATATTCATCAGCCTTGCCACGGCCGCGGCATCCCCTGGGCCCAGCACGGCGTCGAGGCTTTCAGGGGTCCACAGGTAGGACGCCCCTTCGTGATGCACTCCGTCCACGACGGTATCGGCGTCAAGCGAGGACGCGAGCCCGTCCGGCGCTGCGGAATCCCCCATGCCGAGCGAATCCAGCATCCAGTCCGCCGCCCGCGAAGCTACCTGCGCCGCCTCGCCTGCCGGCAGGACCCAGTCGCCGCGCAGCCGGACCCAATGGACGTAGGCGCGCAGAAGCTGGGCATTGTCATAGAGCATTTTCTCGAAATGCGGCACGGACCAATCGGCGGTCACCGAGTACCGGGCGAAGCCGCCGTCGAGCTGGTCGCACAGAGCGGAACGCGCCATCGCGGCGAGCGTACGCCCGGCCATGTCGCGGGCGGCGTCGGACGTGTCAGACGGCACCGCAGCGTGCCGGATCAAGAACTCAAGGACCGCCGACGGCGGGAACTTGGGAGCGCCGCCGAAGCCACCGCCGTCGGGGTCTTCCGAACGGGCGAGAACGCGCACTGCTTCCGACAGCATGCTTCTGTGGATGACTTCAGGTGGCCGGTCCAGGGACACTGCCGTGGCGAGTTGGGCATCGGCCATGCCGGCGGCGAGCCCGCGGGCATTCTGCTCGACGGCGTCGCGGCGTTCCAGCCACGCCTCGTGGACCGCCTCAAGCACCTGCCGGAAGGACGGCCGCCCGGGCTGGGGGAACGGCGGGAAATAGGTGCCCGCATGGAAGGCCAAACCCTCGGGTGTCAGGAAAACGGACATCGGCCAACCGCCCTCGCCGCTGATCGCTTGGGTGGCTGCCATATAGACCGAATCCACGTCCGGGCGTTCCTCGCGGTCCACCTTGATGGCCACGAAGTGGGCGTTCAGGTAGTCAGCGGTGTCCTGGTCTTCGAAGGACTCGTGGGCCATGACGTGGCACCAATGGCACGCAGCGTAGCCAATGGAAAGAAAGACGGGAACATCCCGGGCAGCCGCGAAGGCAAATGCTTCGTCCCCAAACGGCCGCCAGTGCACGGGATTGTGGGCGTGTTGGCGCAGATAAGCGGACGGTTCGGAGCCGAGGGCATTGGATGCCCCCGGCCATTCCCGGGTGGTGCCCGGGTCAGCGGGCTCCGGAGCCGGCATCGCCGTCGGAGTCTTCCGGACCCGGCCTGCCCGGGACGACGTCGCCATTGGTGCCTCCGCCATTGGCGGCCAGCTGGGCTTCTTCAACCTGGGCACGGTAGCGGACCCGACGGATCCGACGGACCATGTCCACGATCAGGAAGGTCGTAAGCACCACGATGAAGGCAGTCAGGACGAAGCCCCAGGTTCCAGGCGTCACCTGGTCTTCCGACAGGCCAGGGCGCAGCGACGGGGTCGGGGTAGGCGACGGAGTCGTGGCCAGGGCGATGAGAAAGTAGTGCACGGTTCAAACCTTCTATGGGAGTTTCCAGCCGGTTGGCGACTTCTACGCGTGATAGAAATCGCCGGCGATCCTATCTTAGCCCTGCGAACAGGTCCTTTTCCGGCAGTTCGGCCGGGATCCTGGAGTCGACCAACGTGTAGTCTTCCCACGGCCAGGCCCTGCGCTGCATCTCCGGGGACACAGCGAAAAAGAAGCCAAGCGGATCGACCTGGGTCCGGTGCGCCCGGAGGGCATCGTCACGGGCCTCGAAATAGTCCCCGCAATCCACCTGCGTGGTGGTCTGGTGGATAGGCCTCGGCGGAGTATGGCCTTCCGCATCGGCTTCGAGCCAGGCAGCCAATCGCTCCGCGTAGGGCGATTGCAGGCCGGCCTCTTCGAGGGCGAAATGCAAGGCACGGAAACGGTCAGGGCTGAAGGCGCGATCGTAATACAGCTTGCTGGGCTCCCAGCTTTCGCCTGTCCCGGGGTAGCGCGTCGGGTCTCCGGCAGCGTGGAAGGCTTCGACGGCAACCTTGTGGGCCATGATGTGGTCCGGATGGGGGTAGCCCCCGTTTTCGTCGTAGCTCACCACGACGTGCGGCTTGAATTCACGGACCAGCCGGACAAGCGGTGCCGCTGCCCGCTCCAGAGGCTGAAGCGCGAAGCAGCCCTCAGGCAGGGCCGGCAAGGGGTCGCCCTCGGGCAGCCCGGAATCCACGAAACCCAACCACCGCTGTTTGATTCCCAGAACGGCGGCCGCCTTATTCATTTCAAGCCGACGCGCGCCCGCCATATCCCGCTTCGGGTGCGGAGCGGACTCCATGGCAGGATTCTGGATGTCGCCCCGGGAACCGTCAGTGCACGTGGCCACCATGACCTCGACGCCGGAAGCCGCGTACATCGCCATGGTTGCCGCGCCCTTGCTTGACTCGTCGTCCGGATGCGCGTGGACGGCGAGCAGCCGGAGCTGCGTGTCGGGGCTGCTGGATGTGCTCATCCGGTACGGTTCCTCTTTCCGGGTAATGCTCTTCTGGGGCTTGCTGATGGCTGGTTGCTGCTCAGGCGTTTCCGCTGTGTGCAGCGAGGTGCCGGAAGCCCACTAAACTAGGTGGGTGACTTCGGAGGACCCATCGGGCACGGCGCTGCCGGCAACTACCAGCCTAGCCAATCGCTACGGCAGCCAAAAGCACGCCTTCGGCGGGAAAACCAAACGCAACATCGTGATCGCCGCACTCATCCTCGGTATCGGGTTCCTGGCATGGGTCACCACGTCTTCCTCACAATCGTCAGTGTCCTACAAGGACCTCGGCTACAGCGCCACCGACGTCACTCAGTCCGAGGTCGATTTCCAGGTCACCAAGAACCCTGATGCCACGGCAAAATGCGCCGTCAAGGCCATGGACTCCAAGTTCGCGGTGGTCGGCTGGAAAGTCGTTCAAATCGGTCCGAATGCCCCCAAAGACGGCGCCGACGGCGGCCAGACAACTGTCCAAAGGACTATCCTGCACACCGAGTCCGCGGCCGTGTCTGCCGTCGTGGACAACTGCTGGATTGTGGACGCCGCCAAATAACAGAGGTGTGACCCGCGACTCAGCGAGCTTGGGTTTGTCCACAGGATTGACTACACTAGATCAATACCTTAACCCCGCTGAGTTGGTTGCTGAGTTCCACGAGTGGCCTGCACCGGCGGGGTCTTTGCTTGTCAGATCCATAAGGAGAAGTCCGTGTCGACCACCAACAGCGCGCCTGCAGCTTGGCTTACCCAGGACGCATTTGACCGCTTGAAGGCAGAGCTGGACCACCTTTCCGGCCCTGGCCGTGCGGAGATCGTACAGAAGATCGAAGCCGCCCGTCAGGAAGGCGACCTCAAGGAAAACGGCGGCTACCACGCCGCCAAGGAAGAGCAGGGCAAGATCGAGGCCCGCATCCGCCAGCTGACCGTGCTCCTGCGCGACGCCCAGGTTGGCGAAGCTCCGGCCGATGACGGAATCGTCGAGCCCGGCATGCTCGTCGTCGCACGCATCGCCGGTGACGAAGAAACCTTCCTGCTCGGATCCCGTGAAATCGCCGGCGATTCCGATCTCAACGTCTTCAGCGAAAAGTCTCCGCTGGGCGTGGCGATCATGGGCCACAAGGAGGGCGACAAGATCAGCTACGTCGCCCCCAACGGCAAGGAAATCCCGGTGGAGATTGTTTCCGCCAAGCCGTTCGCTGGCTAACAGTCCTGCAAAGAACGACGCCGGCCCTCCCTTCGCGGGAGGGCCGGCGTCGTTGTTTCCCCCAACTGACTCGCAGTTGTTGTCGTTAAGACGCCTCTTAACGACACCTAATGCGAGTCAGTTGGGCTGCGCCAGGGCACGCGGGCGCGGGCGCAGCAGTACTGCGGCCACCACTCCCCCGATGGCCCCGCCGAGGTGCGCTTGCCACGAGACGAAACCCATCATGGTGGGCAGCACGCCGAACAAGATGCTGCCATAGGCCAGGAATAACACCACGGAGAGCAGGATCTGCCACCAGCTGCGGTTGAAGAATCCGCGCACCAGGAGGAAGGCGAAAAGCCCGAAGACCAGTCCCGAGGCGCCCACGGTCACGCCTCCCCCGCCGATCAGCCACACCGCGAGGCCTGAACCCAGCCAGCTGAACGCCAATGCCGTGAGGAACACCCGGAGACCGGAGAGAAACACCAGGAAACCGAAGATGACCAGCGGCAGCGCATTGGACAGGAGGTGGCCGAAGTTGGCGTGGAGCAGGGGAAACGTCAGGATGTCGAAAACCCCGTCGATGTTCCGCGGACGCAGCCCGAACGTGCTGTTGAGGCTATGCGACATCAACGCGTTGACCACCTCGATCACCGCCAACAGCACCACGAAGCCACCCATGAACAGCAACCCGCCCCGGGCTCGAGTGGCCAGGGAGTCCTTTGCCGGCGTCGGCCCGTCTCCGTTGGTGTAGAGCGCCATGATTAGCTGCCCGTCAGTGCACCACGATCGGGTGGAAGCCTTCGGCGCGAAGGGCAGCGAGGACCTGTTCGCTGTGCTCGTGACCTTTGGTTTCCAAGTTGACGGTGATGGAGACGTCGCCCATGCTGATCGCGCCGCCCACCCGGGTGTGGTCCAAGCCGGTCACGTTGGCATCGTTTTCGGCGATGATACGGGCGATCGTGGCCAACGAACCCGGCCGGTCATCCAGCATCATGCGGACCGTCATATAGCGCCCGGCCGCCGAGAGGCCGCGCTGGATCACCTTGAGCATCAGCATGGGGTCGATGTTGCCGCCGGAGAGGATGACTGCAGTGGTTCCCGGGTTTTCGATCTTGCCATCCATGAGCGCAGCGACGCCCACCGCGCCGGCCGGCTCAACCACCATCTTGGCCCGCTCCAGCAGGAAGATGAGTGCCCGCGCCAAGGAGTCCTCGCTGACAGTGACGACGTCGTCCACGAGTTCGCGGATGATGCTGAACGGCAGCTGGCCAGGGCGTCCGACGGCGATGCCGTCCGCCATGGTGGAAACCTTCTTGAGCGGCACCAAGGCATCGGCAGCCAGCGACGGCGGGTAGGCGGCGGCATTCTCAGCCTGCACGCCGATGATCCGGATTTCCCGGCCCAGCTCCTTGGCCCTTGCCTTGACGGCCACTGCCACACCGGCGAGCAGGCCGCCGCCGCCCACTCCCATGAGGATGGTGTCGACGTTGGGGACCTGGTCCAGGATTTCGAGCCCGACGGTGCCTTGGCCAGCCACGACGTCAACGTTGTCGAACGGGTGGACGAAGACGGCGCCGGTCTCATTCGCGTAGCGCTGCGCTTCGGCGAGGGCCTCGTCCACGTTGTGTCCGTGGAGGACCACTTCGGCTCCATGGCTGCGGGTCGCGGCGAGCTTCGGAAGCGCGACGCCGAGCGGCATGTAGATGCGCGCCTTGATTCCCAGGCTTTTCGCCGCAACCGCAACTCCTTGAGCGTGGTTGCCTGCCGAAGCCGCGACGACGCCGCGCTTTTTTTCCTCGGGAGACAGACGGGCCATCCGAACGTAAGCTCCGCGGACCTTGAAGGAACCAGCCCGTTGGAGGTTCTCGCATTTGAAGAAGACCTCGCCGCCTACCATCGCTCCCAGAGCCCGCGAGGACTCGATGGGCGTCTTGGTAATAATGCCCTCGAGCAGCTCCCGCGCCTTAAGGACATCGTCCAGCGTGACGGGCAGTGTATCGAGGGTATTCACGGGTTATTCTCCTTTGTTGGGGTGGTCTGCGGCATCCTTGGGGGATGTCCGTTCCGCAGCCGCGTTCTGGCTGGCGGCACCTTTGCCGCTCTTGGACCGCGCGCCGGTCATAGCTGCGGGAAGGTGGATTTCCTTGATGGTGGGATCCCCATCGGAGTCCCGTGTTGCGGTCCCCGCGCCAGCGTACGCCGTCGTCAGTCCTTCATCATGTTCCCACGTCCGGGCGGCAATATAGCGAATCGCCGTATTTGCTACGGCAAGGAGTGGAACGGCAAAGAGCGCTCCCGGGATTCCAGCAAGGTAGGAACCAGCGGCGACAGACAGGATCACGGCTACCGGGTGCAGGGATACGGCCTTGCCCATGACAAGCGGCTGGAGGATGTGGCTTTCGAGCTGCTGCACCAAAAGCACGATGCCCAGCATGATGAGGGCGTTGACCGGGCCGTTGGCCACCAGGGCCAGAAGCACTGCGATGGCTCCCGTCACGAGCGCGCCCACCACGGGGATGAATGAGCCGATGAACACCAGGACAGCCAGGGGCAAGGCGAGGGGAACCTGGATGATCGCGGCACCGACGCCGATGCCGAAGGCGTCCACGAACGCCACGAACATCTGGATACGCACGTAACTGACCATGGACGACCAACCGCGCCGGCCCGCGCCGTCGGCGGCTGCACGGGCGGTCCGGGGCAGGAGCCCGACGATGAATCGCCAGATCCTGGATCCCTCCAGAAGGAAAAAGATGAGGATGAAGAGGGCAAGGACCATGCCTGCGGCAAAATGTCCGGCGGTGCTGCCAAACGACAGGGCCCCGCTGAGAATACTGCTGCTGTTGTTCTGCAGGGCCGAAGTGGCGTCCTGGATGTACTTGTCGATCTGGTCCGCGGTCAGATGCAGCGGCCCTTCGGCAAGCCAGGCCTGTATTTGCTGGATGCCGGCGAGCGCTTCCTGCCACAGCTCGCCGAATCCCTCGGCCAGTTGCCTGCCCACCAGGGCCAAGGCACCCGCAATGACTCCAAGGAACCCCACCACCGTGATGGCGACAGCCGCACCTTGCGGCATCTTGAGCTTCCTGAGCCACACGGTGACGGGGTAGAGCAAGCCCGAAAGAAGGGAGGCGACCATGAGCGGGATGATCAGGAAACTGACCTTCCCCAACAACCAGATGAGGGCCCCCGCGACCAACATGATCAGTCCCACCCGCCATGCCCAGGCGGCGGCAATCCGGACCCCGTAGGGGATGTCCTGTGCAATGTGGCGCTCCGAGAGCGGTCTGAGCCCAGCTGAAACTGGGGCAGTTCCTGGCGTGGCGTCCTGT
Organism: Arthrobacter sp. AZCC_0090; assembly: GCF_014207375.1. Lineage (GTDB taxonomy): Bacteria > Actinomycetota > Actinomycetes > Actinomycetales > Micrococcaceae > Arthrobacter. Next base: position 443,150 of record NZ_JACHEE010000002.1, read on the forward strand.
GCTGGCGTCATGCCCCCATAATTCCCCAGGGCGTGCCGGATGGGAAACCCAACTACAGCGCGCCCACAATTCCCCACTTCATAGTGAAGGCCTCCCCTGGTTCAAGCCAACGGAGGCCCTCACCGGAGTTGAAGGCGTTCGCCGGACCCGTCATAGGTTCGATCGCCACCGCTTTCGAACGGCCGGGAAAGGTATCAGTGACGAAAACATGGACGTACGCGCAGTTCTCGTCCTGTTCCAAGGTGACGCTCCGCCCGTCAGGCGCTGACAGAGTGTGGCGGGCAACGCCGCCGTCGAACTCCAGGTCCTTGAACGCGACATCGATATCCAGGCTACCCACAGTCCTGCCGTCACCGAGATCAAAATCACGGTCGACCGGCGCCGAGCTGCGCGGGATGAGCCGTTGGTCAGCAACGAGCCGCGTACCCGCGTGAACCGTCAGCACCGTTTCTTCCGGGGGAACGTCTCCAACACGCAGATAAGGGTGCGCCCCCAGCACGAACGGTGCGGGAGCCGCCGAATCATTAATGAGCGTTTGGGATACCCTCAGCGCGAGCCCGGCATCAATCCCGTACCGGACCTGGTGGCGGGCCAGGAACGGGTAGCCGTGCTGCGGGAAGATCATTGCTTCGAGGGTCACGGAGAATTCGTCCTCCGCCACGAGGGCGTACGACGAGTTGCGCAGGAGCCCATGGCTGGCGTTGTTGCGGGACACCTCCGTGATGTCCAGCTGCTGTTTCTTCCCATCGAGGTACCAGACCCCATCCTCGACCCGATTAGCCCACGGCGCCAAGGTGATTCCGGTGGCGCCAGGCGGGAGTTGATCGTCACCGTAGCTTTCCGTGAACTGGACGCCGTCGCGGCTGAACAGGCGCAAGCCGGCAGCGAGCTCGGTGACAACGGCGAGCGCGTCGCCGCGGCGGATTTCGAATTGGCGGCCGCTGGCAAATCGCCGGGATACGGTCTCTTCGCCCGGTGCGGAAAACGGTGTTGTGGGAGGCATGGCACCACCGTACTGCATCCCAGGCGACGCTTGGCCCCGTCGCTTAATGTTCAATTTTGTTAGATATTTTGCCTTTTTGAGCACCTTGTGCCACCATAAATCCATGACTCGTCTTACCAGCACACGCCTCGCCGACGGTCGGGAGCTGATCTATTTCGACGACGCCGGCTCACCGGAGCGTGAACCCGGGTCGCTGACGGATCACCGGGACCTCCCTCCACGCGCTGATCCAGGCGAGTTGCGTTATGACGCGCTGAGCGGCGAATGGGTCGCTGTCGCGGCGCACCGCCAAAGCCGCACGCATCTGCCGCCTGCAGACCAATGCCCCATCTGCCCCACCACCCCCGCGAACCCGTCGGAAATCCCCGCACCGGACTACGACGTCGTGGTTTTCGAAAACCGCTTCCCCTCACTGGGTCCGGCTGTCGGCGCCATCCCCGGCGCACCCTCCTGGGGAACGTCGGGTCCGGCCTATGGCCGCTGCGAAGTCGTCTCGTTCACCCCCAGCCACACCGGATCCTTCGCCGAACTTGGCGAAACCAGGGCACGCACCGTGATCGAGGCCTGGGCGCACCGGACCGAGGCCCTCAGCGCCCTCCCGGGAATCCAGCAGGTTTTTCCGTTCGAGAACCGCGGCGCCGACATCGGCGTAACGCTCCACCACCCGCACGGGCAGATCTACGCCTACCCTTACGTCACCCCCCGGGCGGCAAGCCTTGGCGCCGCCGCCGTCCGGCACTTCGACCAGGCCAAGGGCCGGGAATCGCTGACGTCCTCGATCCTCAAAGCGGAACGGCAGGACGGCAGCCGGATGGTGCTCGAAGCCGAGCACTTCAGTGCCTACGTACCGTTCGCCGCACGCTGGCCGCTAGAGGTGCACCTCGTCCCGCATCGGCAAGTCCCGGACCTCGCCGCCTTGAGTGGCGAAGAACGCGACGAACTCGCCCATGTCTACCTCGAGTTACTCAAACGCTTGGACGCCCTGTACCCAACGCCCACGCCGTACATTTCCGCGTGGCACCAGGCACCCCTGGATGCCGCCTTGCGCCCGTCCGGCCACCTGCACCTGCAGCTCACCTCCCCGCGCCGTGCCGCCGACAAACTCAAGTACCTTGCCGGTTCCGAGGCCGCCATGGGAGCCTTCATCAACGACACCACGCCCGAATCGGTGGCCGAACGGCTGCGCGCCGTCGGAAGCGATTCCCCGATGCGTGGCCGAGCAGCTACCACCATTCCGGAAGGGGCCACAGCATGACCTCCACTCCCGACGCCCCCGCGCTGAGCGCCCTGTTCGGCCGCTTCGAGTCGATTTTCGGTTCAGAGCCCGACGGCGTGTGGCAGGCACCGGGACGCGTTAACCTGATCGGGGAACACACCGACTACAACGAAGGGTTCGTTCTGCCTTTCGCGATCGACAAGACGGCGAAGGTTGCGGTCCGTATCCGCGACGATTCACGCATCCAGCTGCTCTCCACGTTCGGCGAGCAGGGCCTGGTCGAAGCTGACATCACCGCTCTGGCCCCTGGATCCGCGAAGGGCTGGACGAAGTATCCCCTCGGTGTGGCCTGGGCCTTGCAACAGCGCGGGATCCAGGTTCCGGGCTTCGATCTGCTCATGGACTCCGACGTCCCCCTTGGCGCGGGACTGTCCTCCTCACACGCCATCGAATGCGCCGTCATCTCGGCACTCAACGATCTCACTGGCGCGGGACTCGGCGCCGAAGACATGGTGCTCGCAACTCAGAAGGCCGAAAATGAGTTCGTCGGCGCCCCGACCGGAATCATGGACCAGTCGGCGTCGTTGCGCGGATCCTCGGGCCACGCCGTCTTCCTGGATTGCCGCGACCAAAGTGTGCAGCTGGTCCCCTTCGACGCGCGGGAAGCCGGGCTCGTCCTGCTGGTCATCGACACCAAGGTCTCCCATTCGCATGCGGATGGCGGTTACGCCTCCCGCCGGGCTTCCTGCGAATTGGGCGCCCAGGTCCTAGGAGTCACAGCCCTTCGCGATGTCGGCATCGGCGATCTGGAGGAAGCCAGCGGGCTTCTGGACAGCACGACTTTCCGGCGGGTGCGGCACATCGTCACGGAGAACGACCGCGTGTTGCAGACCGTGGAGCGCCTCATCACGGACGGGCCCGCCCACATCGGCCCGCTGCTGGATGCGAGCCATGTGTCCATGCGCGATGACTTCGAGATCTCCTGTCCGGAACTCGATCTTGCGGTGGAAACGTCCCGCGCCCACGGGGCCATCGGCGCCCGCATGACGGGCGGCGGATTCGGCGGATCAGCCATCGCACTCACCCCGGTGGGCCACGAGCACGAGGTGCGCGACGCCGTCGTACGCGCCTTCGCAGAGGCCGGTTTCACGGCGCCGGACATCTTCACCGTCACCCCGGCTGCGGGGGCCACACGCCTCGCCTGACTTCGGCGCTTCCACCCGCATTCGGCTCGCGGGCCCGGCGTAAGCTGGGGACATGACTGAGGCTGTCATCGTTTCCACTGCCAGAAGCCCCATCGGACGGGCCTTCAAAGGGTCCCTGAAAGACGAACGTCCGGATGACCTCGCGGCTGCGATGGTGACTGCTGCCCTGGCAAGAATTCCGGCCTTTGATCCGGGCGCACTTGATGGCCGCGGCCTCGATGACCTTTACCTTGGCTGCGCCGAACCCAGCGGCGAGGCCGGCTCGAACATGGCCCGCGTGGTGACCGTCCTGGCCGGCCTGGACACCGTCCCCGCGGCCACGATCAACCGCTTTTGCGCCTCCAGCCTGCAGACCCTTCGGATGGCCTTCCACGCCATCAGCTCCGGTGAGGGCCATGCCTTTGTCTCGGCGGGGGTCGAGTCCGTGTCCCGTTACCAGAACTGGGTCGGGGCCGGGGAAACGGACACCAGCCTGCACAACCCCCTGTTTGAAGCGGCGCGTGCCCGCACGGCCGCCCGTGCAGCGTCCAACACGCCATGGACGGATCCCCGCATGGGTGGACGGATGCCGGACGTCTATATCGCGATGGGACAGACCGCCGAAAACGTCGCCACAAGCCACGGAATCAGCCGGGAGGAGCAGGATCTGTGGGCAGTCCAGAGCCAGAACCGTACCGAGGCGGCTATTGCCTCCGGTTTCTACGCCCGGGAAATCACGCCATACACGCGCAAAGACGGCACCGTGGTAGACCGCGACGATTCGCCCCGCGCCGGCGTCACCCTTGAAGGTGTCAGCGCCTTGGAACCGGTTTTTCGGAAGGAAGGAACGGTGACCGCCGGGAACGCGTGCCCGCTCAACGACGGCGCTGCCGCCGTCGTTGTCATGAGTGATTTCAGGGCCCGGGAGCTTGGCCTCGAACCGCTGGCACGCATCGTCTCCACCGGCGTCAGCGCCCTTTCCCCGGAACTCATGGGCATGGGACCAGTGGAGTCCTCACGCCGGGCCCTCGCCTTGGCGGGGCTGAGCATGGCGGACATTGACCTCGTGGAGCTCAACGAAGCCTTCGCGGTCCAGGTAGTGGCGAGTGCCCGCGAACTCGGCATAGACCCGGAGAAGCTCAACGTGCATGGCGGCGCAATCGCCCTCGGCCACCCCTTCGGCATGACGGGTGCCCGCATGACCACCACCTTGCTCAACGGCCTCCGCGAACGGGATGGCACCTTGGGATTGGCAACCCTGTGCGTCGGTGGCGGGCAGGGCATGGCGGTGGTCTTCGAGCGGCTGTCCTAAGCCCCCAAGAGGGAGCTAGTCGTCGCCGCGCAGGATCGCGAGCAGGCGGATGATCTCCACATAGAGCCAGACGAGCGTGACCGTCAGGCCGAAGGCTGCCGTCCAGGAGTACCTCTGCGGAGCGCCTTGCCGAACACCCTGCTCGATGCTCGTGAAGTCCATGACCAGCGAGAAAGCGGCCAGGCCAATCGCCAGGACACCGATGAAGACGCCCAGCGGGATGCCGAAGATGTGCACGCTGGTGCTCAGGCCGAAGGGCGAGTGGACGACGCCGGTCCACACCATGACCATGTTGATCACGGCGAAGACCAGGTAGCCGAGGGTGGCGATCATGAAGAAGCGCACTGCCTTGGGGGTGGCCCGCACCTTTCCGCTCTTGAAGAGGGCCAGCGTCACCCCGAACACGGCGAGCGTACCGATGACTGCCTGCAGTCCGACTCCCGGGTACAAACCATCCAGGAGCCGCGTGAGGCCACCGAGGAACAAGCCCTCAAGGCCGGCGTAGGTGAGGATCAGAGCCGGAGACGGCTGCTTCTTGAAGGTGTTGACCATGGCCAGCACGAAGCCGCCCAACGCACCGACCACCATCAGGAGACTGGCCGTGCCAGGAGCCACGAACAAGGTGATCGCTGCACCAAGCAACAGCACGGCGAGGCAAGCGGCCGTCTTGACGATGACGTCGTCGAAAGTCATGCGGCCGGTTTCGGCCGGACCGGCCGAAGGCTGGTTGTACATCTGCTGCAGCTGGTCGCTGCTCATCTGCGGCTGTGCCGCCCAGGCGGGCTGGCCGTACTGGTTCTGGCCGTACTGGTTCTGGCCATGCGAATAGCTGGGAACAGGCGGCGCCTGTGTGGCTCCACGGAAATTCTTTCCGTTGAAGATCGGGTTGCCTCCGAGTGCCATGGTGGATGTCCTTCTTGGTAAGGGGGCGAAGTGATAGTTCACGCTACCAATTCCCACGCTTGGTCCGCAGCGAAAGTTCCACATGTTCACAGACTCTTTAGATACACCCGGAATCAACAAAGGTTTACTTTAGCTGGACTAATCAAATAGTTGCCTGCAGCTTCACAGTTGTTATCTGATCGCGACCTCCCGGGCCCTTCGAGGGGCATTTTTTGTGCCGTGCGAGCGGTAGCATAAGCGGACATGGGTGACGAATGTCACAGAGGCGGTGTCAATGCAGTGAGATGCCGCCGCGGAGCCCATGACCGTTCGCACCGGCCGCAATGGCGCAGTCGGGACCACCCCCAATGTGGAAGGTTTTCCATCTTGAGAAGCATAACCAGAGATCGGTCCAAGAGACCGTCCATGGGACTGCAGAAAGCCATGGGGGCGCTATTCGCCGTCCTCCTGGCGGCACTGCTCACAGCCCCGGCGGCACAGGCAGCTACCCCATCGCCGTCGCCGTCCCCGGAACAGTTCCAGAACAGCATCAGCGGCTTCCTCCGTGACGATGCCCGCGCCCCCATCCCGGGAGTCAAGATCACTGCAACCGGCAACGGCTTCGAGGGATCCGCGACATCAGGCGCCAATGGAGCATGGGAGATCGGGGTGCCCGTTCAGGGTACCTACGAGGTCAAGCTGGACACCTCCACCTTGCCCAATGGCATCAAACTTGCCGAAGGCCAGGAGAATCCACGCAAAGTCACTTTTAGCCAGACCTCAAACCTCTCTGTGATCTTCGCCTTCGGTAAGGGCATCGTGGTCACGCAGCAGGACTTCGGCCAGAACCTGCTCAATCGCCTGGTTGCTGGCTTGAGCTTCGGGCTGCTGCTCGCTCTTGCCGCCGTCGGCCTGTCCTTGATCTTCGGCACCACGGGCCTGACGAACTTTGCGCACGGCGAAATGGTGACGCTCGGCGCCGTATTGGTCTTTACGTTCAATGCGATGAACCTGCCGTTCTGGCTGGCTATCGTGCTCGCGTTGCTTGGCGGTGGACTCTTCGGCTACGTTCAAGACGCCGGACTCTGGCGCCCGTTGCGGCGCCGCGGAACCAGCCTGGTGCCCATGATGATCGTCAGCATCGGCCTCGCCTTGGCGATCCGCTACGTCATTCAGTTCTTCTTCGGTGGCGCCACGCAGCAGCTGCCCTACGCCCAGAGCTCGGAAATCCAGATCGGGCCAGTGTCCATCTCGCCCAATAACCTTTGGTCCCTGGTCATCAGCGCCGTGGTCATTGCCCTGATCGGCATCGTCTTGCTCAAGACGAGGCTCGGCAAGGCAACGCGCGCCGTGGCGGACAACCCCGCCCTCGCGGCCGCTTCCGGCATCGACGTCGACTCTGTCATTCGCATCGTGTGGATCGTCGGCGGCATGCTGGCCGCCCTCGGCGGCATCCTCTGGGCGTACTACCGGCCAGGCGTCACCTTCGACATGGGTTCGCAAATCCTGCTGCTCATCTTCGCCGGAGTGACCCTCGGCGGTCTGGGAACCGTCTTCGGCGCACTGATCGGTTCGATCGTCGTCGGAATCTTCGTAGAGCTGACCACGGTGTTCGGCCTTGCCGCCGACCTCAAATACGTCGGCGCCTTGTTCATCATGATTGTTGTCCTCTTGTTCCGACCGCAGGGTATCCTCGGCCGGCGTGAGCGTGTGGGTTAGGAGACGGCCATGGACTTCGGATTTATTTTCTCCAGCGCCGCGGGCGAATTGTTCAGCCCGACGACGGCGGCATACGCCCTTGCAGCGCTCGGCCTCGCCGTGCACTTCGGCTACTCGGGCCTGCTGAACTTCGGCCAGGCAGGATTCATGGCGGTCGGCGCGTACGGCTTCGCCATATCGACACTGACCTTCAAGGTTCCGTTCTTTGTCGGTTTGCTCATCGCGGTCATCTGTTCGGTGGCATTTGCGTTCGTCTTGGGCATTCCCACACTGCGGCTTCGCGCAGATTACCTCGCCATCGTGACCATTGCCTCTGCCGAAATCCTGCGGTATATCGTCACCACCAACCAGCTGACCGGCTTTACGGGTTCGGCAAACGGCCTGGCGGCCTTCGAAGGCGACTTCTTTTCGATGAATCCGTTCCCGCCGGGTACATACGCGGGCATGAACAACCGCGACTTCTTCATCAGGATTGTCGGCTGGGGCCTGGTGGTTGTCTGTTGCACCTTGGTGTGGCTCCTTATGCGCAGCCCGTGGGGGCGCGTCTTGAAGGGCATCCGCGAGGATGAGAACGCCGTCCGTTCACTCGGCAAGAACGTCTACTCCTACAAGATGCAAGCCCTGATGATCGGCGGCGTGCTCGGCGCCCTGTCAGGCATGATCTTCACCCTCCCCCGAGGCGCCGTCCAGCCATCCAACTACGGTACGGAGTTGACCTTCTTCCTGTGGACCTGCCTGCTTTTGGGCGGAATGGCCACGGTCCTCGGACCCGTGATCGGCGCCATGATCTTCTGGGTGGTCTTGTCCCTGACCCAGAGCCTCCTGTATGGCCTGATCGAGTCCGGAGCGGTGACGTGGCTCACCACGGTCCAGGCCGGCCAGCTGCGCTACATCCTGGTGGGCGTGGCCCTCATGCTCCTGATGATCTTCCGCCCGCAGGGCGTCTTCGGCAACAAGAAGGAGCTCGCATTCGCATGACTGAGCCTCGCGATGATTCGCATGACGTGAAAACAGAAGAAATCAACTACATGACCGACTCCCGGCCGATCGCCATCGGCGAGAACCTACCGGGCTGCAAGAAGAGGGACCCGATTGTGGTGGCCGAAAACGTCACCCGCAGCTTTGGCGGCATCAACGCCGTCGACGTCGAGTACCTCGAGATCCCGCGGCACAAGATCACGGCGCTCATCGGGCCCAACGGCGCCGGCAAAACCACGTTGTTCAACCTGCTGACCGGCTTTGACACGCCTAATTCCGGCGAGTGGAAGTTCGAAGGAAGCAACATTGCGGGAGTGTCCTCCTACAAGGTGGCGCGCATGGGCATGGTCCGCACTTTCCAGCTGACAAAAGTCATGGGCAAGCTGACAGTCATGGAAAACATGCGGCTCGGTGCCGCGAACCAGCCAGGCGAGCGTCTCTCGAATGCCCTCTTCAAAGGCATCTGGGGCGGCCGGGAAAAGGAAATCACGGCCCAGGCAAACATCCTGCTCGAGAAGTTCAAGCTGGACGCCAAGAAGGACGATTACGCAGCATCCCTCTCCGGTGGCCAGCGCAAGCTCCTGGAGATGGCCCGCTCGCTCATGGTCCGTCCGAAGCTCGTCATGCTCGACGAGCCCATGGCAGGCGTCAACCCGGCGCTGACCCAGTCCCTCCTTGACCACATCAAGAACCTCAAGGCCGAAGGCATGACAGTGCTCTTCGTCGAGCACGACATGAACATGGTCCGGCACATCGCCGACTGGGTGGTGGTCATGGCCGAAGGGCGGATCGTCGCCGAAGGCCCACCAGGGGAAGTCATGAAGAACCCGGCCGTGATCGATGCCTACCTGGGCGCCCACCACGACGTCGATCTTGGGGATGCAGAGGGCATCAAGGAACTCGAAGCCGAACTCGAGGCAGACGAGGAATCGATCGTGGGCACGGAAAATGCAGGCATCATCGCCCCCGAAGTCGTCGTCGCCAACCTGGAAGAGGAGGATGGCAAATGAGTGCGACCAGCGCAATGCCGGCAGCCAGCAGCACACCGGCCGACGGGGCAGTGGTCAGCGTCACCAACCTGGTAGCCGGGTACCTGCCCGGCGTCAACATCCTCAACGGCTGCAGCATCGAAGCCCGCAAGGGCGAACTGATCGGCATCATCGGGCCCAATGGTGCAGGTAAATCCACCCTCCTGAAGGCGATGTTCGGGCTAGTGAAGGTTCACTCCGGTTCCGTGGTGGTTCGCGGGCAGGACCTTACCGGCCTGAAAGCCAACAAGCTAGTGACTCAAGGCGTGGGTTTCGTCCCGCAGAACAACAACGTGTTTGCCACGCTGACCATCGAAGAGAACCTCCAGATGGGCATGTTTCAGAAGCCCAAGGCTTTTGCCGAGCGCTTCGACTTCGTGACCGGGCTCTTCCCGGAACTGGGCAAGCGCCGCGCGCAGCGTGCGGGCTCGCTCTCCGGCGGTGAGCGCCAAATGGTGGCCATGGGACGCGCCCTCATGATGGATCCCGCCGTCCTGTTGCTGGACGAGCCGTCAGCGGGCCTCTCCCCCGTCAAACAGGATGAGACGTTCCTGCGCGTCCACGAGATCAACCGGGCCGGTGTCTCGGTGATCATGGTGGAGCAGAACGCCCGCCGCTGCCTGCAGATCTGCGACCGCGGTTACGTCCTCGACCAGGGCAAGGACGCGTACACCGGCACAGGCAGGGAGCTCATGAAGGACCCCAAGGTCATCCAGCTCTACCTTGGCACCCTGGCCGACACGGTGGAGGGCGAGGGACACTAAGCTCAAAGCCCGGCACTGATGTGCCGGGCTTTTTGCTGCCCACTTTGTCTGCCCGCTTTTGGCTGCCACTTTGCCGCGCACTTCGGCGGCGAAGAGGCAAAGCAAAGGACCCCCGGAGGTTTTTTCTCCGGGGGTCCTGCTTACTTCGCTTCGTTTCGGTTCAGTCTGGTACAGCCTTCGGCTTAGAGCTTGCCGAATTCTTCGCGGATCGGCTTGTAGGTGTTGTCGTCGGAGTACTTGTAGATACCGATGTAGGCCTCGCTCGGATCACCGTTCTTGTCAAAGGTCACCGGACCGGACTTGCCGTCGTAGTCGATGTCCTTGCCCTGGCGCAGTAGCGTCACGCAGCTTGGGAAGTCGTAGCATTTCTGACCACCCTCGGAAACATCCTGGAGATGGCTAGCGATATCCGCACCCTTCGTGCTCTTCGCTTCTTCCGTTGCCAGGGCGATCAGGTTGACTGCGTCCCAGGATTCACCGGCGTAACTGTAGTCCTTGAGGCTTGGATCGATGGCCAGGAGCTGCTTCTTGAAGTCATCCTTCGCGAAGGTGCCGGGGATGGTGCCCTGGGCTCCGGTGAGCGTGCCGGCCTTGAAGTCCTTGCTGTAGTCCGACGTGTTTCCGTCGACCATGAACAGCTGGGTTGGCTTGACGCCCTTGCCTGTCAGCAGCGGAACGATACTCTTGGCCTGGTCGAAGGAAATCAGTGCAATGGCGTCAGGCTTGGCTGCAATCACCTTGTCCACCTGGCTGCTGAACTGGGAGTCGCCTTCATTGAAGAGCTCCTCCGCAACTACTTTTCCACCGGCCGCCTCGAACGCCGACTTCACGTTCTTCTGCAGGCCCGTGCCATAGGCGTCGTTCAGGACGATCATGCCCAGGGTCTGGGCACCGCAGGATGCCATGTAGTTTCCGAGGACCTTGCCCTGCAGGACGTCAGAGGGAGCGGTGCGCCAGTAGAGGCCCTTGTCGTCCCAAGTGCTGAAGTCCGGCGAGGTGTTGGCCGGGGAGAACTGGATCACACCCGCGCCGGTGATCTGGTTGATCACGGTCTTCGAAACGCCCGAAGACGCTGCACCGACGATGGCACTGACTCCCTGGCCGAGGAGGGCCGTGGTTGATTGGGTAGCGATATCCGTCTTCGTGTCACCGGAATCACGATGGATCACCTCGACCGGGTGGCCGAGGACACCGCCTGCGTCATTGATCTGCTTGATGGCAAGGTTCACACCAGCGATTTCGGGCGGGCCGAGGAAGGCCAGCGAACCCGTCGTAGGCAGAAGCGAACCGATCTTCAAAGGCGCGGCGGAAGTGGTGGTCGAGGGAGGCACGGGACCGGTAGTTGTTGCAGCCTGGCTTGCGCCAGCGCCTGCTCCCGCGCTGGGTGCGGGACAAGCGACCCCCGCAGGAGCGGCGGAACTGCTTCCAGTGGAGCTCGGTGTGGATGATCCACCACAGGCCGTGGCTAGAAGTGCGACGCCGATGCCAAGCGCGGTGAGCTTGGCCGCACGGGGCGCCGCTTGGGAAAGATCAAACATGAATTGTCTCCTCGATCGAGAGAGGTGCGATCTGCCTTTGATGCGATTGATCAGGTGTTCCTGAATAAGACTCAAACTAATGCAATTGGACCGCGAACATAAGTGATTCAGGTCACAGCCCTATAACACTCGTTGCATGGGGGGAATCTTATGGTCAGCTGGGAGTATCCTCGGACCTTTGCGGCGAATACGCACCTACCGAGGGCGGCAAGGATCGCAAGCGTGCCCCAGCCGGGACTCGAACCCGGACTGAGCGGATTTTAAGTCCGCTGCCTCTGCCGATTGGGCTACTGGGGCGCCCGGATAATGGTAACCCAGCCCGAGGCCTGGAATGCGTCAAAGGCAAGGAGTCTTGCGCCCCTAGAGCGTTTGGAACGGGGCGGCATAGCGGAAGGTGCCGCTGACGCCGTCGGGCCATGTTTTGAGGGGCAGCAGCTGGAAATGGTCTCCCCATGCGGGGTCGGGGGCAGTCACGCCCAGCGTGCTGGCGGGAAGATATCCGAAGCGCGGATAGTACTCAGTGCTCCCCAACAAGGCGATGCCCGGTTCGCCCGCGTCCTCGGCCCGTCGAGCAGTTTCACGTAGGAGGGCTGATCCGATGCCACGCCGCTGCAGGTGCGGCTGGACGCTGATGGGGCCCAATCCCAAAACGTCGAGATTTCCGACCCGGGCGCGGGTGCTGATGATGTGCCCCACGATCTCCCCGCCGATCTCGGCCACGACGCTGAACTCCGGAAGATACTCGTCGCAGTCGAACAGTTCCCGCAACAGCTTCGCTTCCGCCGGGGTTCCTTCGATCGGCAGGCCTGTGACCGGGTTGATCGAGAACGCGCTGGCGGTCAGGTCCAGGACCTCCTCGCGATCAGCCGGCTTCTCCGTCCGTAACACCAACCCTTGTGACAGACGCTGCAGCACCTCCATGGCGTGCCCGCGTTCGGCCGCTGGAACCAGCAGATGGTCGTGGTGGAACCCCGCCAGGACGTTGCAGCTGATACCGGCAGTGGTCAGGGCGGAGCTGACGGCTGCCGTCAGGCCTACCGCTTCCAGCGCGGAGTGGATCTGAAGGGTGATCCACGCCGCCACGAAATCGTAGGACAGTCCCAAACGTTCGGCTTCTTCGCGGTGCAGGACCACGGTGAGGCCCTCGGCCTCCCGTACAGCGGCTTCAATGTGGCCCTCAAGCGGCTTGCCGTGAGGCCACAACGCATACACATAGTCACCGTCGCGAACCACGGGGCGCATGGATGTGAGGAGGGTTGTCAGATCGCTTTCGCCAGCCATGCTGACAAGTCTAGGACCCACCGTCGCGGGCGGGACCGACCCACCGTCGCGGGCGGGACCGACCCGCCGTCGCTGTCTGGACTGTGAGTTAAACGTCGACGGCGGCCGCCTCCCATGTGGGAGGCGGCCGCCGTCGTCGGGACTGCTTGTGTGCGCCTACTTGGCGTCGGCCGTCACCGGGGCCTTGGCCTCGGCGGGTTCGGCAACCGGAGCGGGGGCCGGTGCAGCAGCCGGCTTGGGGGCCGGGGTGGCCGCGGCCACGAAGGCTCCGCGCGGGTTGTCAAGGTCCAGCAGCTGGGTGGTGTCGCGGCCCATGGTCATGCCCAGGAGCCAGTTGAAGATCACGCGGACCTTGCGCTCACCGGTGGGGATGGCCAAGCCGTGGTAGCCGCGGTGGGCCAGCCAGGCGAGGCCGCCCTTGAGGCCGATCCGGCCAAGAATGTTGATGTTGGCAACACCCTTCCATTCGCCGAAGCCGGCAACCGCGCCGAGGTTCTTGTGCTTGTAGTCACCCATCGGCTTGTCCCAACGAGAGGCCCACAGGTTCTTGGCCAGGCGCTTGGCCTGGCGCAGTGCGTGCTGGGCGTTGGGAACGCAGGTGCCGTCCGGCAGGCCGCTGCCCGTGAGGTCCGGAACGGCAGCGATGTCGCCGGCCGCCCAGGCGTTGTCGATGATGCCTTCGTCACCTGCGATGCGCAGGTCCGGGAGGACACGGACACGTCCGCGGGGCTCCAGCGGGAAGTCGGTGGAGCGGATCATCGGGTTGGCCTGCACGCCTGCCGTCCACACGAGGGTGTCGGCTTCGAATTCCTGCGCGGGAGTCTTGTCCGGCAGGTTGATGAGCTTGAGGCTGCCCTCGGCGTTGTCGAGGGAGGTGTTGAGCAGGACCTCGATGCCGCGGCTGCGCAGGTGTTCAACAACCCACTCGGCCTGGGCTGCGGTGACCTCGGGCATGATGCGGCCCATGGCTTCGACGAGGACGAAGCGGACTTCTTCCTGGCGGATGCGCGCGTTGTTCTTCACGGCGGCGCGGGCCAGGTCTTCCATCTCGGTGATGCATTCAATACCGGCGAAGCCGCCACCGACAACAACAAAGGTCAGGGCCTTGGCGCGCTCAGCGGGGTCCGTCATGGTGGAGGCGACCTCGATGCGCTCAAGGACCTTGTTGCGCAGGGCGACCGCTTCTTCGATGGTCTTCAGGCCAATGCCCTCATCGGCGAGGCCCTTGATCGGGAAGGTGCGGGTGATGGCGCCGGCGGCAACCACGACGTCGAAGTAGGGAATCTCGAAAGGCTCGCCACCGTCAGCGGGGGCAACAACTGCGGTGCGGTTCTGGTGGTCAATGCTGGTGACACGGCCCTGGATGAGTTCCGTCTGCTTGAGGTGCTGGCGGTGCGAGACGACGGCGTGGCGGGCCTCGATGTTGCCGCCGGCCACTTCGGGAAGGAAGGGCTGGTAGGTCATGTAGGGAAGCGGATCAACGACGGTGACGATTCCGCCGGCATTCGCGATCTTCTTCTGCAGCTTGAGTGCTACGTACAGGCCGACGTATCCGCCGCCGACAACGAGAACACGGGGACGGTCAATGAGCTCAGGGGTGGTTGCCATAAGAATAGAGTACAGCACCTTGTGAAAATCTTCACTAACTATTTCCCTAGGCCGCCATACAAGCACCGCGGGCTACTTCGGAGTACTAGGATCCACCACGTCCGCCACGCCCGTGACTGCTTCTTCGGGCCGTTCCGGGGAGCTCCGGTAAGCACGCCTCAACTGGATCGAGGCGCCCGCAACGATGGCCACGAAAAGCGAACCAAAGCCGATGACCACCGCGGCCGGAACGGCTGTGTCGGCCTGCGAGGGCGCCTTCGCCACCGGAACTGAGGGATCCGCCAAGGTGGCTGCGGGGCTGCTCGGCTTGGACGTCGGTTCAGGTGTAGGGCTGCTGAGGTTCCCCCGCCGGTGGACCCTGATCCAGTCCGCGATGGACCCCAGCGGATTGCTCTTAGTCTCGGGCACATCGGCTTTCAACGCCGCTTCGGCGTTGAGGATGCCGTAGCCATAGATGGGGTCCTTTCCGAGTGCCCCTGCGTCCTCGGCCGTGGACACGATCCTGTTGATGACCTGCTTGGCGCTCATGTCCGGCCATTTCGAACGGATCAGCGCTGCGACGCCGGAGACAATCGGCGCGGAGCCGGAGGTACCCGCCCAATCTTCGTAACTCCCCCCGGGCAGGCCGCCAACCAGCTTTTCCGCGGGTGCGGAGACGCCGATGCTGATCCCTTGCGAAGAAGCATCGACGCTGGCCGTGCGGTTCCGGTCAAGACCGGCAACGGTCAGTACGCCTGGAATGGTGGCAGGCGCGCCCACCTGGACGTTCCCGCCAATGCGGTTGCCCGCCGCGGCCACGATCACCACGTCTTTCTGTTCTGCGTAGAGGAACGCCGCATCCCAGCTCTGGGGCCAATCGGGCGAGGTGCTGCCAAGGGAAATATTGATGACTTTGGCGCCGTTGTCCACTGCCCATCGAACAGCTTCGGGAATCTGCTCTTGGTCGGTCTTGCCCGCAGGGTTCGGCGAACCAAGCCAGGCGGAGACGGACAGGATCTCGGATTCAGGCGCCACGCCAACGATTCCGTCCGGTCCAACGGAGCCTGAGGAGGGCGACGGCGATGGAGACGCCGAAGGGCTGGCTGAAGCGTGTCCACGCCCAGCCAAGAGAGTAGCGACGAGGGTTCCATGCTCGGGTTTGGCGCCGATGCTCTTCTGTCCGTTCGGATCGCCCGAGCCGGAAGCATCAGCTCCGCCCGCAACCGCACCCTTGAGATCGGGGTGTTGTCCGTCCACCCCGCTGTCGATGATGGCCACTTTCACGCCCGCGCCCTTGGATACCTGCCAAGCGGCGGAGATACCGTATTCGTTGAGCCAGTATTCCTTGTCGCGCCAGGAGTCGGCGAACGCCGCGGGCGCCGTGAACAAGGCCCCTGCCAGGCTTCCCCCGGCCAGCATCGCGGCCAGCGCGGCCGATCCGGTTCGGCGGCGCCAACGGTATAGCAGCATCATCAGCGAATACCCATTCTTAACGAATACTCAGAATACTCAGCGCGATGCCGTCAAGGATGTCATGCTCGCTGGAGGTGGCCGCGGTAATGGAGCCGCCTCCGATCTCGGCCAGACGCTGAAGTATGCGGCGCCATACCAGGGCTCCGGCTCCTATGACGTCGACGCGCCCGGGGTGCATGTAGGGCAGCCGGGCGCGCTCTTCGCGGCTCATTTCCAGCAGGCTCGTGGCGGCGTCGCTGATGGTCCCCAGATCCAGGCTGACGCCGTGGATCCGTGCGGGGTCGTACTCGCTCAAGCCCAGGGCATGTGCTGTGATGGTGGTGATGGAACCCGCAACGCCCACGACGGCGGTGGCCCGGCCTAACGGGACAGTGCGGGCTACGAGGTCAATGGCCGCGTCGACGTCGGCTTCTGCGGCGGCGATCTGCTCCGGCGTCGGAGGGTCGTTGCGGAGGTGCCGTTCGGTCAGGCGCACGCAGCCGATGTCGACGGATTTGGCGGCAATGACGCCGTCGGAGTCTCCGAGGACGAACTCGGTGCTTCCGCCGCCGAGATCCACCACGAGAACCGGGGCCTTGCCGCGCGAAGGAAGCACGCTGCTTGCCCCAGCGAACGACAGAGCGGCTTCTTCGTCGCCGGAGATGACCTCGGGTTCGACACCCAGCAGGTTCCGGATCCCGTCGACGAAGACGTCCCGGTTACGCGCATCACGGCTCGCGGACGTCGCCACGAAGCGGACACTCCCGGCGCCATGATGGCGGATCAGTTCGGCGTAATCGCCAGTTGCCGCGAAGGTGCGTTCGAGAGCCTCCGGGGCAAGTTCACCGGTGGAATCCACTCCTTGGCCGAGGCGGACCACGCGCATCTCACGGACAACATCGCGCAAGACAGACCCCGTATTGTCACCGCTGGCGTCCGCGATGAGGAGGCGAATCGAGTTGGTGCCACAATCGATAGCGGCGACGCGGCTCATGCGTCGTGCTCCCCTGCATGCGGCCCGCCGGAAGGTACATCTGTTGTTTGGGAGGACGTCGATTTGCGAACAGGTGCAGGACGGCCCACGATGTCCGGAAGACCCTGCGGTCCGTGGCGGCTGAGGTCCTTGGTCGGGGCCTCCCCGGCGCTGTCCCAAGCGCCGTCGCAGTAGCAGCGGTCCGCGGTCCACCATTCGCTGATCGCTTCAATGGCCTCGTCGCCGAGCGGATTGACTCCAGGCCCGGCCGCCAGGGAGTGGCCAACCAAGACGTGGAGGCACTTGACACGCGTGGGCATGCCACCGGCCGAGACCCCCGCGATCTCGGGAACTTCGCCGGTACCGGCACGTCCGGCGATTTCGTCACGCGCCTGGAGATAGGCCTCGTGGGCGCTCCGATATGCTGCCGCCAAGGGCTCGTCGGCCGTGAGCCGTTCGTTCATCTCATTCATCAGCCCGCCGGCCTCCAGCCGCGACACGGCGGCGGTAATGACGGGATGCGTCAGGTAGAACGTCGTGGGAAACGGGGTGCCATTGCTCAGGCGCGGAGCGGTTGCGGCGACGAGGGGGTTGCCGCACACGCAGCGTGCCGGGATTTCGACGACGTCGCGAACGGGTCGGCCGAGCTGGCGGCTGAGGATTTCTAGGTCATGTGCTGATGGCTTGCGGGGCTCCTGCGATGCAGGTGCCAAGTTATCTTCCACTGGCGCTGCCATCCTTCCTGCCCTGTTTGGCCATGCCTATGAGGGCACGACGGCGGCGGGCGCCGCGTCTAGTCTGTTGCCGAGCGTCTGATGGATTCCCACAGCCCATCCACCCACGGCAGATTGGTAGGGCTTCCGGAAGCTCCTGAGCCGGTGCGTCCAGCCGGAGTACCGGCGGGGACATCGCCACCGAACACCCAGTAGCCTGCTTCACCCGGCATAACCATGTTAATGCGGTCGCGGGCTTGTTGTTTCACGTAGTTGGGGTCCTGCCAGCGGGTGATCTGCTTCTTGAGGCCCACTTGCTCCGCCTGCTTGCTCGCGATGTCTGCCTCCAGGGCGGAGATTTCCGCTCGTTTCTCGAGGAAGATCTTGACCGTGGGCGCAAGCATGATCGTGATCGCGACCATCACCACGGCGAGTGCCAGCATGCGCCCGGAGAACGCCTTGGCGGGCACGGGGCCGGCCGCTTTGTCCTTACCGGGGTGGGCGGAGTCCGCACCGGATGCCTTGGTGGACGCCGTGCCGGTGTTTCCAGCCCGGCCCTGCGCCGGACGTCCCGACTTCGTCGCCGCAGAAGCAGAATTCGAGGCAGATTGGGCCTTGCTGTGGGCGCCGCCTTCGGGCCTGGCGGTGGACGACGTCTTTGGCCCTGCGTGGGCTTGGGGCTCCTGCTGTGCAGGCGTTGCCTTGCGGGACTCGCCGAAGTCGGCACGGATGACGTGGCCGCCGTCGGGGTTCTTTTGGGGCGACCGCCCCAGGGCGTCTGCCCGGGGGACCTTGGGACGGCGGGTGGCCATGACACTCCTGTAATGCCTGGTATTTGCCTGGCGGGTTGCTGCGCTTCGTGTGCCTCATGAAGCCTGCGGTCTTGCCGAAGTGCGCTCGCATTTCGAAACGCCGGAATTTCGTTAAACAGAACCGGTGGCTACGGTCTTTCCACCATAGCCACCGGTCAGCAGTTTCAGCGGATACTAGCCCTTGAAACGCGGGAAAGCGCTGCGGCCGGCGTAGCGTGCGGCGTCGTCGAGTTCTTCTTCGATGCGCAGCAGCTGGTTGTACTTGGCGACGCGCTCTGAGCGGGCCGGGGCACCGGTCTTGATCTGGCCCGCGTTGGTGGCAACGGCGATGTCAGCAATGGTGGTGTCCTCGGTTTCGCCGGAGCGGTGCGAGGTGATGGTGGTGTAGCCGGAGCGCTGGGCCAGGGAAACGGCGTCCAGTGTTTCGGTCAGGGAACCGATCTGGTTGACCTTGACGAGCAGGGAGTTGGCCGTAGCGGCGTCGATGCCCTGCTGCAGGCGGATCGGGTTGGTGACGAAGAGGTCGTCGCCAACCAGTTGGACCTTGTCGCCGATGGCGTCGGTGAGGGTCTTCCAGCCTTCCCAGTCGTTTTCGTCCAGCGGGTCCTCGATGGAGACCAGCGGGTAGTCGGCAACGAGTTCGGCGTAGTAGGCGCTCATCTCGGTGGCTGAGAGTGCCTTGCCTTCGAACTGGTAGGCGCCGTCCTTGTAAAACTCGGAGGAGGCGACGTCCAGTGCGAGGGCGATGTCCTTGCCCGGCGTGTAACCGGCGTTCTTGATGGCTTCCTGGATCAGGTCCAGTGCGGCGCGGTTGGACGGGAGGTTCGGAGCGAAGCCGCCTTCGTCGCCGAGGCCGGTGGAGAGGCCCTTGGCCTGCAGGACCGACTTGAGGTTGTGGTAGACCTCAACACCCCAGCGCAGGCCTTCGGAAAAGGTCTCGGCGCCGATCGGGGCGATCATGAATTCCTGGATGTCGACGTCGGAGTCGGCGTGGGAGCCACCGTTGAGGATGTTCATCAGCGGGACGGGAAGGACGTGGGCGTTCGGGCCGCCCAGGTACTTGTACAGGGGCAGGTCCGCGGAAGCGGCGGCTGCGTTGGCCACGGCGAGGGAAACGCCGAGGATGGCGTTGGCGCCGAGCTTGCCCTTGTTCGGGGTGCCGTCGAGGTCGATCATGGCCTGGTCGATGCTGCGCTGGTCCGTCGCGTCGAAGCCAATGAGGGCCGGGGCGATTTCGTCGATGACCGCGTCAACGGCCTTCTGGACGCCCTTGCCGAGGTAACGGCCCTTGTCGCCGTCGCGCAGTTCAACGGCTTCGTGCTCGCCGGTGGACGCACCGGAGGGAACTGCAGCGCGGCCGATCTGGCCATCGGAAAGCAGAACTTCAACTTCTACTGTCGGGTTTCCGCGGGAATCAAGGATCTCGCGGGCGTGGATGGCATCGATAAGCGCCATGGACTGCTCCTTATGGTGAAGCGATTTACTGGGAATCTAGAGGGAAATTCTCGACGTCCTCGTCCCCACTAGCCTAGTCGAGACCGGCCAACGTTACGGAACAGCGTCGGACCCCTCACGTTATGTGGCTTCGCCCTCGCGTCCCTGGTAGCGCCGGACAGCTGCGCGCAAGGCCCGTTCGGCGTCGAAACCCTTCTCCTTCGAACCTGCGACGACGGCAAGCAGCAAGTCTCCAAGTGCGGCTTCGGAGTCGGGAACCTCCGCTGCCACAATGGAGCGGCCAACGCTTTCGGGGCTGCCCGAACGCGCCGCGCGTTCGGCACGGTCAAGGGATTTCTGCGCCAAAGCGAGGGCAGGAAGATGGGGTGGGATGCCTTCGAAAGGATCCGAGCGCGCAGGCTTTTCCGCCTTCTTCACGACATCCCACGTTTCGACGATCTCCTCCACTGTGGCCGGGAAGGAATCCTGCAAGGAACCGTCAGGCTTGAAGACGTGCGGATTGCGCCGCACCATCTTCTCGGTGATGGTGCGGGCGACGTCGTCGAACGTGAACCGTCCTTGCTCCTCGGCGAGCCGGGCGTGCAGCACCACTTGAAGCAGCACGTCGCCCAGCTCGCCGCGGAGTTCGTCGGAAGTATCGGAACCGGACACACCGGCCTCGATCGAGTCGACCACCTCGTACGCTTCCTCGATCAGGTACTCGACCAAGGATTCGTGGGTCAGCGCCCCCATCCACGGACAGTGCTCGCGCAAAGAGGCAATCGTCCCCAGCAGCTCCCCAACCTCGCAAGCTCGGCCGGGGACCCCTGCTGCCGTGGGCCCTCTGAGCGGCCCGACTGGATTTCCGGCACCGCCAGGAGTCTCGTTAGGCAAGGTTGGCGTAGGCGTCGTTGATGTACTCCACCAACGCTTCTTTTTCGTCCAGCGGCAGGAACGACGACTCGGCCGCGTTGAGGGTCAGTTCCAGGAGATCGTCGAGATCGTAGTCGAAGGTCTCCACGAGAAGCTCGAACTCGTCGGTCAGCGTGACACCGCTCATGAGCCGGTTATCAGTGTTGATGGTGACGTTGAAGCCCAACTGGTAGAGCATGTCCAACGGGTGGTTCTCGATCCCTTCGCCGAAGTTCGCAATCGCTCCGGTCTGCAGGTTGGACGAAGGACAGATCTCCAGCGCAATCCCGCGATCGCGGACCCAGCCAGCCACCTCACCCAAGGTGACCATGCCAACGGTGTCCTCGACGTCGTCGTCGGCTTCCTCGCTCTCGGCATCCTCGTATTCAACGGTGATGTCCTCTGCGATGCGTACGCCGTGGCCCAAGCGCAGGGCGCGTCCGTCCACCAGGGCGGACTGGATGCTCTCCAGGCCTGCTGCTTCGCCGGCGTGCACGGTAGCCGGGAAGTTGTGCTCGGCCAAGTAGGTGAAGGCGTCCTTGAAACGGGAAGGCAGGAAGCCGTCTTCGGCCCCGGCGATGTCGAAACCGACAGCGCCGTTGTAGCGGTGGCGCACGGCGAGCTCGGCGATTTCCTGGCCGCGGTCAGCGTGGCGCATCGCCGTGATGAGCTGGCCCACCTGGATCTGGCGGCCGGACTCCTCAACAGCGTCCACGCCGGCGTCGAGCCCTTCCTGGACGGCGTCCACAACCTCGTCCAAAGTGAGGCCCTTTTGGAGGTGTTGCTCAGGTGCCCAACGGATCTCGCCGTACACGACGCCATCGTCGGCCAGGTCCTCAACGAACTCCTTGGCGACGCGCGCCAAGCCTTCCTTGGTCTGCATGACCGCAATCGTGTGGTCGAAGGTTTCCAGATAACGGACCAGCGAACCGGAGTCGGCAGACTCTCGGAACCACTGGCCGAGCGCTACGGGATCCGTGGAAGGCAAGGTGTGGCCAACGGCCTCCGCCAGCTCGATGATGGTGGCAGGGCGCAGTCCCCCGTCCAAATGGTCGTGAAGGGAAACCTTCGGGAGGCTCTTCAGGTCGAAGTCAAGGGCAGGGGCAGCATCAACAATGGGCTCAGTCACCCCCCAACTCTAGGGGGCCGGAAGAAGCTTAGCCAGCAGGGTGTGAGCGCTCGACGCCGGCAGTCGCGTTAACTGCGGTGCCTGCATCTGCTGCGGCTGCTTCCGCGGAAGCAGCGTCCTTCTTCTCTGTGTCCTTCTTCTCAAGGTGCTTGTGCCACCAACGCAGGGAGTGGTCCACAATAACGCCGAGCACCACCGCGAATGCCACGGCAATCCCCACGCCGAGGAGCGGGTTGTTGTGCACCCAGTGGCCCGCCAGCGATCCAATGCCAATCGAATAGCCCACCCAGGTGAAGCAGGCGAACGCATCCAGCCAGAAGAAGGTCTTGTGGCGGAACCCGGTTTGTCCAGCGACGTAGTTCACGGCCACACGGCCCCACGGGATATACCGGGCGGTGAAGATGAGCACGGCACCGCGCTTGTCCAGTTCGTAGTGCGCCCAGGCGAACATCTTCTGGACCTTCGGCTTGCGCATCCACTTCCAGCGGTCCAAGCCGATCTTGCGGCCCAGCATGTAAGCCATGTTGTCGCCGGCCATGGCCCCGATGAGGGCGGTAGAGCCGAGGAGCCACAGATTGGGTTCACCGCGGTGCATTGCCAAGGCCGAGAGCCCTACAATGGCGGTTTCACTCGGAAGGATCGTGGCAAAGCCGTCGATGAAAAAGAAAACCAGGAGCACTGGGTAGATCCACGGCTGCCCGGCGGCATGCTCGAGCATGTGGTTCATGAATTCCACGCAGGCATTGCTCCTCAAGGAAAGTCACACGGTCGCGTGACATAGATCGCTATCCAGTGTCCCACGGCCGGAGCGTCGTTCGCTACGCCCGGCCGGAGACGAACACAATTTAAGGCTAACCTGCAAGTCACAAGGAAGCATCCGCCCACGGGAGGATCTTCCGGTGCCGAGCGCAAGTACCCAGGGAGGAGGCGACGCGATCCTGACGGGGGTCGTGGCCAGGCAATCCTGGCTAAGGAACGGGTTCCTCTTCCGCCTCTCCGGCATCTTCGGCCGCTTCGGCCACTTCGGCCGCCTTGTCAGCTTCGCCCCCATCGACCGCGTCCAGTGGGACGGAGCCGCGGACTGTGCTGATGACCCGGTCCACGATGATTCCGAGGATGACTGCCGCGACGATCGCGATGATCGCCCCAAGCAAATGGTTGTGTTCGAACCACTGGCCGAAGAACAAGCCGATGGCCACCGAATAGCCGGCCCACAGAACGGCAGACATGGCCGTCAGTGCCACGAACATCCCGTGCGAGAAGTGCGTGGCTCCGGCAGTGAGGTTCACCGCCACACGACCGATGGGGATGAACCGAGCCACCATGATCAGTGACGCGGCCCGGCGTCGAAGTTCCCGTCCAGCCCAACGGAAGGCGCCCTGCATCCTCTGGGAACGCATCCACCGCCAGCGGCGAACACCTATTTGGCGGCCGATCAAGTAGGCGATGTTGTCGCCCGTGAAAGCCCCCAGCGCACCCACCAAAATCAGGAGCCATGCATTGGGCACTCCCGCAGTCGCGCAGACGGCCGCGAGTCCAACCACCACCGATTCACTGGGAATGGGTGGAAAGAAGCCGTCGATCACGCAGCAAGCAAAGACCAGAAGCAATACCCAGGGCTGCCCGGCTGCGGCGAGGATGAAGTCGTTGATTGCCTGCACGGTCTTCCTAACGAATGGCCGGGAGGATAGTCTCCCGGGCGTCCGAAACGGCCCGGGAGACCAGCCTAGGAGATCCGGTCGATGATGAGCCGCTGCGCAGGCCGCGAGCCCTCGGGGGCGATAAGCACGGCCCCCTCCAGGGCTTCCTTCGCCCTTTCGAATTTCTCGGGGGTATCAGTCAGCAGGGTCATCAGCGGCTCCCCCGCACGCACCAAGGCGCCCGGTTTGGCGTGCATGCGCACCCCTGCACCGGCCTGGACGATGTCTTCCTTCCGGGCACGTCCGGCGCCGAGGCGCCACGCAGCCACACCCACTGACAATGCGTCGAGCTCCACCAGGACGCCGTCGGCCGGGGCCGGGATGACCTCCGATTCCTTGGCTACTGGCAAGGCCGCGCGCGGATCGCCCCCTTGGGCCTCGATCATGCGGTTCCAGACGTCCATCGCTCGGCCGTCCTTGAGCGCGGCCCGGGGGTCGGCGTCGTGCACTCCGGCACAGGCCAGCATCTCTTCAGCGAGCCTGACGGTCAGTTCGACGACGTCTTCCGGACCGCCGCCTGCAAGCACTTCCACCGATTCCTCCACCTCGATGGCATTTCCCGCGGTCAAGCCCAGTGGAGTACCCATGTTGGTCAGGAGGGCCACGGTGTTGACGCCGGCATCCTTGCCCAGTGCCACCATGGTTTCGGCCAGCTCGCGGGCGCGGGCCTCGTCCTTCATGAACGCCCCCGAGCCCACCTTCACGTCAAGCACCAGGGATCCCGTGCCCTCGGCGATCTTCTTGCTCATAATGGACGAGGCAATCAGCGGGATGGCTTCCACCGTGCCCGTCACGTCCCGGAGGGCGTAGAGCTTCTTGTCTGCCGGAGCCAATCCGGTGCCGGCTGCGCAAATGACCGCTCCAACGTCCTGCAATTGGGCCAGGATTTCTGCATTGCTCAGGTTCGCCCGCCAGCCGGGAATCGCTTCGAGCTTGTCCAGGGTCCCGCCAGTGTGGCCCAGCCCCCTGCCGGAAAGCTGGGGAACCGCCACTCCGAAGACCGCCACCAATGGCGCCAGGGGAAGGGTGATCTTATCCCCGACTCCCCCTGTGGAGTGCTTGTCCGTGGTGGCCTTCATGCCGCCGTCGGGACGCCGAAGGCTGGAGAAGTCCATTCGCTCGCCCGAGGCAATCATCGCCTCGGTCCAGCGCGAGATCTCGGCACGGTCCATTCCATTGAGCAGGATGGCCATGTTCAGGGCCGCCATCTGCTCGTCGGCAATGACACCGCGGGTGTAAGCATCGATGGTCCAGTCGATCTGTTCCGGGCTCAGGGTGCCCTTGTCCCGCTTGATGCTGATGATCTGAACGGCATCAAACGCTTCAGTCTGTGTCACCGGTTCTCCTCCAGGTTGTCGGGACCGAAGGCATCGGGCAGCACTTGGTCCATGGTCTTGATGCCCTGTGTTGTCATGAGCTGCATGCCGGGTGCCCGGAATTCATACAGCAATTGTCTGCAGCGGCCGCACGGCATGAGAATGTTCCCCTTCGCGTCCACGCAGTAGAATGCCCGCAGTCTGCCGCCTCCACCCATGTGGAGGTCACCCACCAGGGCGCACTCAGCACACAGTGTGAGGCCGTAGCTGGCGTTCTCCACGTTGCAGCCGCTGACGATCCGTCCGTCCTCGGTGAGGGCGGCGGCCCCCACCGGGAACTTCGAATACGGAGCGTAAGCCTTACCCATGGCGGTGACCGCAGCGGCTTCGAGGGCCGCCCAGTCCACCCCTCCGGTATCCGTGGCCGCCACGGTCAACCCTTGACGTACGGTATGCCGCTTGCCGCCGGCGGCCGGGACCTTCCCACCAACCCAGCGACCGCGAAGACCGTCAAGGCATACGGAAGCATGGCCATGAACTGGCTCGGCACGGGCGATCCGATGATGGTGATGACGCTCTGAAGGTTGTCCGCGAAGCCGAACAACAATGCGGCCAGGAACGCGCCGATCGGGTTCCAACGTCCGAAGATCAACGCCGCCAACGCGATGTACCCGCGGCCTCCGGACATGTCCTTGCTGAACGCATCCACGGAAACCAGCGTGAAGAATGAGCCGCCAATACCCGCGATAGCGCCGCCCATGAGCACATTCCAAAAACGGGTCCGGTTGACGTTGATGCCCACGGTGTCGGCCGCCTGCGGGTGCTCGCCGACGGCCCTCACACGGAGCCCCCACTTCGTGTGGAAAAGGCCGAGGTAAACCACGATCACGGCGACGTACATCAAATAGCCCACCAGGGACTGGTGGAACAGGATGGGGCCGATGATGGGGATATCGGACAGGAAGGGGATATCCACCGGAGGCAGGCGGCCGGGCTTGTTGAGGCCCTCCGGGTCCGCCGTCAGCAGGGTCGAGAACAGGAAGCTCGTCAATCCACTGATGAGGACGTTGAGGACGACGCCCACGATGATCTGGTTGACGAGGTACTTGATGCTGACCACAGCCAGGACCAGGGAAACAAGCGACCCGGCCACTGCCGCAGCGACCAGTCCGGCGTAGACGTTGTGCGTCACCGTAGCAACAACGGCCGCTGAAAACGCTCCCAAAAGGAGCTGTCCTTCAATGGCGATGTTGACCACGCCGACGCGTTCGCACAGGACCCCGGACAGGGATCCGAAGACCAGCGGCACGGCCAAGGTGACGGATCCTGCGATCAGTCCAGCGAGGGAGATGGAAGGCTCATCGCCATTTCCGCCAGCCACGATCCAGACCATGAACCCGATGAGGAACACTGCGGCAAAGGTACCGCCCACCCAGCGGGGCGTGGCCTTCTTCGCCTGGGTGAGGTACACCGTGTAGCCGGCCAGGCCCAGGAGAATCACCGCAGCGATCCAGCCGATGGCCGCCGATGGAAGCGTGATCTTGGAAACCTTTGCCACTCCGAGCGCGGCCAAGCCGAGCACCACAACCGCGGCGACGGTGGCTGGGGGCAGCCAGCCCGGTAGTTGGCCCGAACCCGATGCGGGGCCCGAACGACGGCGGACGAACCACAGGTATCCGAGCCAGGCCGAAAGAAGAAGTGCCAGGACCAAAGTGACCCACGCAGCCACGTTGGAGGCCGCTTCATTCGCCGCCTCGGCTATGCCAAAGCCTGCAGATTTCGAATTGGACATGAATCCGAACAGCACGGTTCCGAGGATTGCTAGCAGGGACAGCCCGATTCCGGCTTTCCAGCTCACCAGTTCGCTGACGCCCGGCTTTCCGGAGCGATCAGGAGCGTTGCCGGCGGGCGTGCCACTACCGGGCTGCGTTGTTGTGGTGCTCATGCTGTTGCCGCTCCGCTCTCGATTTTTCCGGAGGGGATCGTTCCGGAGCCGGGCCCTCCCGGGGCCTTCTTCTTTTTCCGGGGATTCAGTCCGAAGATCGCGCGCACCAGTGGGGGTGCCGCAATGAAGAGGACGATCAGGGACTGGATGACCAAAACGATGTCGATCGGGGTCTGGGTCTGTGCCTGCATCGCGACGCCCCCCGCCCGGAACGCACCGAACAGGAGACCGGCGAAGAAGGTTCCCCACGGCGTCGAACGGCCCAACAGCGCGACGGTGATGGCATCGAATCCGATGGAAGCCGCGACGCCTCCCGAAAGGTACTTCTCCGTCCCTGACACCTGCGCGATGCCAGCGAGGCCTGCAAGCGCACCCGCAATCGCCATGACCAGGATCACGGCCCGCGGAACGTTGATTCCAGCGGTGCGTGCCGCGCTCTGGTTGGCGCCCACGGCCCGGAATTCAAAGCCAAGCGTGGAGCGGTTCAGGAGCCACCAGACGAAGGCGGTCGCCACCACGGCCAGGAGGAAGCCGGCGTGGAGCCTGAACTGCGGACCGAGCAACTCCGGAAACAGCGCCGACTGGTCCAGGAAGGGCGAGATCGGGTTGGTCGAGCCCTTGCGCTGGAAAGCCGGAGTGGTCAGGAGGAAAAGGAGCAGGAAATTGGCGATGTAGTTCAGCATGATGGTCACGATGACCTCATGCGCCCCGGTCCGCGCCTTGAGGAGACCGACGACGGCGCCCCACACCGCGCCGCCGACGAGTCCGGCAACGATGACCACCAGGAGGTGGACCAGGAACGGCAAGTGCCACGTGAAGCCAACGTAGGCCCCGAACAGGGCACCAAAGATGATTTGGCCTTGCGCGCCGATGTTGAACAGTCCCGCACGGAAGGCCAATGCCACGCCGAGCCCTGCGCAAATCAGGGGCGTGGACACCGTCAGAGTTTCAGTGATCGGGTACAGCTGGGCTGCGGCGTCGGCCCCGGCCCAGTTGAAGAGCGAGCCCTGGACCAGGGCGACGTACGGCCTGAAGACCTCGGTGAGCATGTCCCCCGGCTGCGCGAAGAAATATCCTGCCGTTTCTGCCACTTTGGGGTTGGTCACGGCCATCAGGATTCCGCCGAGCACAATCGCGAGGAGCACTGACAACACCGATACCATGGCGTTTCCGCTCACGATCTGCCGGAAGACTGAACCACCGGCGGCGTGCGGGATCTGGCCGCCTTGGCTGGTAGCCGGAACTGCTGACGGGGCCATCGCACCGTCAGCAGTGTCCAGCGCGACATCCAGGACGACCTCGTCAGCCAGAGTTTCTGGAAGCACCGGGTTGACCTCTTGTTTGTGTCGAGGGGTGTTGGACTCAGACATGTGTTCCTCCCTCGAGGGTTTTGTGCGCAGTCAGTTCTGCCTCGTGTTCCGGAACGCCTGCCATCATCAAGCCCAACACGTCGCGGGAGGTACCGGCGGGAACAATCCCGACGAGCCTCCCACGGTAGAGAACGGCAATCCTGTCAGCGAGCTCAAGCACTTCATCGAGTTCCGTGGAGACGATCATCACCGGGGTTCCGTTGTCCCGTTCGGCAATGACCCGTTTGTGCACGAACTCGATGGAGCCGACGTCGAGGCCTCGGGTGGGCTGTGATGCGATGAAGAGCCTCAATGGCCTGGACAACTCCCTCGCCAGCACCACCTTTTGCTGGTTTCCGCCGGAGAGCGTGCCTACGGCGACGTTGATCGACGGCGTCCGCACATCGAACTCTTCGACCTTTTTCTCCGCGTGGGAAGCAATCAAGGCCGGTTTCATGCCGATGCCTTGGGCGAAGGGCGGCTTGTCGTAAAGGTCCAGGATCATGTTCTCGGAAATGGAGAACGTTCCAACCAGACCGTCGATCTTGCGGTCTTCGGGGACGAACCCGACGCCGGCGGATAGGACCTGCTTGACGCTCCTGCCGAGCAGTTCGACGTCGTCAAGGGTGATGGACCCGGTGACGTGGGGCTGGACACCGAGGATGGCTTCCGTGAGCTCGGTCTGGCCGTTGCCTTGGACACCGGCAATGGCAAGCACTTCGCCCTTGGCGATGTCGAAACTCAGCCCGTCCACGACGTGCTGGCCGTTGTGGTCAACAACGGTGAGGTCCCGGACCTTGAAGGTCGCCTCCCCCGGCTGGGCGGGCTTTTTTTCCAGGGTCAGGCTGACTGCCCGCCCAACCATCGCCGAGGCGAGTTCCGTTGGTGACGCCGAGGGGTCAGCTTGACCGACCACTTTCCCCCGCCGGATCACGGTGATGGTGTCCGAAATTTCCTTGACCTCACGCAGTTTGTGCGAAATGAAGACAATGGACTTTCCGGCAGCCTTGAGCTGTCTGATGATGTCAAGGAGCTCATCGGTTTCCTGCGGAGTAAGAACGGCAGTCGGTTCATCGAGAATCAGGACTTCGGCGTCGCGCACCAATGCTTTGATGATCTCGACCCGCTGCTGCACCCCCACGGGAAGGTCTTCCACGAGCGCATCGGGGTCGACGTGAAATCCATATTGCTTGGAAATCTCGGAGATCTTGCGGCGGGTTTCATCCAAGTTCAGGAAACCGGCGGCTTTGGTGGCTTCATTTCCCAGGGCTACATTTTCGGCCACGGTGAAAACGGGAATCAGCATGAAGTGCTGGTGGACCATGCCGATGCCTGCCGCCATGGCGTCGCCGGGACCCTTGAAGATGACCGGCGTGCCGTCAACGAGGATTTCGCCCTCGCTGGGATCGTAGAGTCCGTAAAGGACATTCATCAGGGTGGATTTGCCGGCACCGTTTTCGCCCAAAAGGCAATGGACTTGGCCGGGTTCAACCACGAGATCGATGTGGTCATTGGCTACGAGGGATCCGAAGCGCTTCGTGATCCCTTTCAGTTCGAGTTTCAAAACTCCAACCCATCTATAAAGGATGGCTCCTCGTCATCACCGTGCTCCCAGCATAGTGCTCGGCCAAGGAGTGTCGAAGAGCAAAATTGAAGGCAACGCAGAACGCGCTGCCCTTCTGCCAAAACTCGGCTGAAGGGCAGCGCGACGCGGTTTAGCCTGGAATATTACTTGGGGCTGGACTTTGATTCGACCTTCACTGCGCCGGAGATGATGTCCTTCTTCAGCTGGTCAAGATCGCTCTTCATATCCGCCGGCACTGCGGAGTCGAGATCGTGGAACGGGGCAAGCGCCACGCCTCCGTTGTCAAGTGTGCCAACGTAAGGGCTGGGGTCGAACTTGCCGTCCTTGTCGGCCTTGATGACCGTTTGGACAGCGGTGGCCATGGTCTTCTGGACCGAGGTCAGGATCACCGACTTGTAGGCGGGTGCGGTCAGGTAGCCGTCCGAGTCGACCCAGATCAGCTTTGCGTCCGTGCCCTTTGCCTTGGCGTCAACGATCGCACTGCCTGCGCCCGCGCCCACCGGACCAGCGACGGGAAGGACGACGTCGGCGCCCTGGTCCAGGAATCCCTGGGTGAGGACCTTGCCCTTGTCGACCTGCTTGAAGTCGCCGACGAACGTGCCGTCCTGCTTGTCCTTGTCCCAGCCAAGCAGCTGGACAGACTTGCCCTTCTTCTGGTTGTAGTACTTCACGCCGTCAGAGAAGCCGTCCATGAAGATGCTCACGGTGGGGATGTTGAGGCCACCGAAGGTCGCAACCTTGCCTGTCTTGGAGGTACCTGCGGCCAGGTAGCCGGCGAGGAATGCGGCTTGGGCCGTGTCATAGACAATCGGCTTGACGTTCTTCGGGAAGGTGGGGTCCGAGTAGTCGATGATGGCGAAGTGGCTGTTCGGGTTTGCCGTGGCAATGTTCTTCGTGGCATCGCCCAGGAGGAAGCCGACCGTAACCGTCAGCTTGCAGCCCTGTTGGACCATGGAACGGAGGTTGGGGTCGTAGTCCGTGTCGGCCTTGGACTGGACATGCTTCTCCTGGATGGCAAGATCCTTCGCCGCTGCCTGAAGACCCTCATAGCCTGACTGGTTGAACGACTTGTCGTCGAAACCACCGGAGTCGGACACCATGCATGCGGTGTAGTCGGATTTCGTGGCGCTGCCCGAGCTCGACGCAGACGGTGCGCTACCGCAGCCTGCCAGCAAAAGAGCAGCGGCGCCCGCAGTTGCGACGCCTGCAAATGAACCGCGCTTTAGGGTGGCACGCAGTGATTGCTTCAATTTTCCTCCAGGAAGAAAGTGATTGATGCTACGACAGTTGGTCAATGAGTGTCCGTTTCGAAAACTCGAGGCTGAAATTCTGTTTTCACTGATGCTTCGCAGCACTGCGCCTGGGGCGCACTGATGGCACAACTTTAGTGGGATGAAACACACCCCGGTAACACAAAAGCCCAACAACCCGAAGATTGTTGAGCTTTTGTTACCAAGCAGTAGTGGAACTCCCAGCGAACCGTCCTAGGATATCCGCCCGCCGCGGCCGGTGCTCGGTGCGGGATGGTACTCGGTGCAGGATCGTACTCAGTGCAGGCGGACCAGCATCTTGCCGGTGTTCGCCCCATCCAGGAGATCAATGAAGGCCTGCGGCGCGTTTTCCAGCCCGTCAACGATCGTCTCGTCGTAGCGGACCGTCCCATCGGCCAGCCATCCGGCCATCTTCCCGGCGAACTCGGCGGCGTGCTGGCGCTGCCCGCCTACCAGGAAGCCGCGAAGGGTCAATTGCTTTCCAATGGCGACGGCCAGGTTGCGCGGAGCAGCTGTGGGCTCCGTGGAGTTGTACTGCGAGATGGCGCCGCACATCGCCACGCGCCCGCCCACCGTGAGGACCGAGAGGGCGGCCTCAAGGTGTTCGCCGCCCACGTTGTCAAAGTAGACGTCGATGCCACGCTCCCCCGCTGCCTCACGGAGTTGCTTCACCACCGGACCGTCGTGGTAATCGAAGGCGGCGTCGAAGCCGAGTTCGAGCAGGCGCGCCACCTTCTCGGGGGAACCTGCGCTGCCAATCACTTTGGAGGCCCCCATAGCCTTGGCGACCTGGCCCACGATCGAGCCGACGGCGCCCGCGGCACCGGAAACGAAGACGACGTCTCCGGCCTTGAACTCAGCCACCTTGAGCAGCCCGGCATATGCCGTCAGGCCTGTCATGCCGAGCGCACCGAGGAATGCCGATGACGGCGCCAACCCGGCCGGGACCGGTGTCGTACGTGCGGCGTCTACCACGGAGAACTCGCGCCACCCGAGCTGGTGCACGACGACGTCGCCCACCTTGTGCGCGTCGGAACGGGACGCGATCACCTCACCCACCGCACCGCCGTCGAGCGCTGCATCGAGACGGAAAGGTGCCGAATAGGACTTCGCGTCGTTCATGCGGCCGCGCATGTAGGGGTCAACGGACATGAACTCGTTGCGGACCAGGATCTGGCCGTCCTGCAGCTCCGGCAGATTGGTCTCGGCCAAGCGGAAGTTCTCCTGGACCGGGCGCCCCTGCGGGCGGGATGCAAGCTGGATTTCGCGCGTGCGCTTGGGAAGTACGGCGCTCATGCGGCCACCTCCACAAGCTTGATGTCGACGGCGATGTTGCCGCGGGTCGCGTTGGAGTACGGGCAGATCTGGTGGGCCTTGGCCACGAGCTGCTCGGCGGTTTCCCGGTCGAGGGCCGGCAGGGCGATCTCAAGCTCGGCGGCGAGTCCATATCCTTCGCTGCCCTCCAGGGCGCCGAAGTGGATCTTGGCGGCGACCGCGGAATCACTGAGATCCACCCGGGCCTTGCGTCCCACCAGCCGCAGTGCCGAGTGGAAGCACGCCGCGTAACCGGCGGCGAAAAGCTGCTCAGGGTTGGTTCCCTGGCCGTTTCCGCCCAGTTCCACCGGGCTGGCGAGTGCTACGTCCAGCTTCCCGTCGTTGGTGCGTGCGTTGCCGTCACGGCCTTCGCCGGAGGCAAGCGCCTCGGCTGTGTACAAAGTCTTCACTGTGGTTCCTTTTCTTCGGATGGATGGACGATCAGATGGCTGAATGGAGGGCGGCGGTAAGCCGGCCCAAGGTGTCGTGAAGCTGCGCAAGTTCGGCGGCGCTCAACCCCGCGGCGTCGGCGAGTCGCTGTGGGACGGCCCCCGCCCGGGCACTGAGGGCACGACCTGAGTCAGTCAGGTGGATTTCGACGCGCCGCTCATCTTCGGCCGAACGCCGGCGCTCCACCAGGCCCAAGGCTTCAAGCCTCTTGAGCAGAGGCGACAGGGTTCCCGAGTCGAGTCCCAGCTCAGTACCCAGTTCCCGGACGCTTCGCGGCTCGTTTTCCCAGAGAACCAGCATCACGAGGTACTGCGGATACGTCAGCCCAAGCTCATCCAGCACCGGCCTGTAGACCGCCGTGGCCGCCTTCGATGCTGAGTAGAGGGCGAAACAGACTTGGTGGTTGAGACGGGGAGCTTCACTCATAGCCCTAACGATAGCTCACAATTAGATTGTGCACAACTCAATTGGAGCCGCGACGCCCGCTCACAAACAAGCCCAAAAGACAGGATCCTCCTGCAAATGATCTGCAGGAGGATCCCAGGGCTTTCGACCAAAAGTGAGCGAGCGACCGCCGTCTTAGAGGTCCCGGATGGTGCGCAATGCGGCGGCGGCCAGGACTTGGATCGCAAAGCCGAGGGCACGTTCGTCCACGATGAAGTCACCGCGGTGGAGATCGTATTCTTCACCGCCAGGCGTGTGGGTTCCGAGTCGCATCATGGCGCCGGGCAGGTCCGCCAGGAACCAGGCGAAGTCTTCACCGCCCATGGACTGCGGCGTCAGGACGACGGCGTGCTCGCCGAGTTCGGCCCGGGCAGCGGCTTCGATGAGGGCGGTCTCGTGTTCCGAGTTGACCACGGGAGGGACGCCCCGCGTGTGCTCAAGGTGGACGTCGACCCCGTACGGCGCGGCAACTTGCTGGACAACGTCATCCAACAGCTCCCCCGCGCTGTGCCATGCATCGCGGTCCAGGCAGCGCATGGTGCCGGCCATGTAACCGTTGGCAGGGATGGCGTTGGGCGCCGAACCTGCCGTGATCTGGCCCCACACCACCGAGACACCGCTACGGACATCCACGCGACGGGACAGGACGGCCGGGACGTTGATAGCGATCTGGGCCAGCGCGAAGACCAAGTCCTCCGTCAAATGGGGCCGGGAAGTGTGGCCGCCGCGCCCGGTCAATTCGATCTTGATGGTGTCCGAGGCCGAGGTGATGGCCCCGATGCGCGTGCCGATCTGGCCAACATTGATGCGCGGATCGCAGTGCAGCGCCAGAATCCGCGGGACTCCCTGGAGGACGCCCTGCTCGATGCAGGACAACGCACCGCCGGGCATGGTTTCCTCCGCCGGTTGGAAGATGATGCGTACCGTGCCGCCCAGCGGCGATTCCTGGTGAATGGCGTGCAGCACCAGGGCAATCCCGAGCATGCTGGTGGTGTGGACGTCATGCCCGCAGGCGTGGGTCACGCCGTGGTTCTTCGAAGCGAACGGAAGCCCGGTCTCCTCGATGATGGGGAGGGCATCGATATCGCCGCGCAGCGCCGTGGCGATGGGTCCTTCGCCGACGTCGACCGTCACCCCCGAGCCTTCCAGGCGGCGAGGGTTCAGTCCGGCCGCCTCGAGCCGCTCAACGAGTTTGTCCGTGGTGCGGAATTCCTTGAAGGAAAGTTCCGGATGCGCATGGAGATCCCGCCGGAATTCAATGAGTTCCGGCAGGAGATCGTCAAGCCACGGCCTCACCACGGGGGTCGGCTGGGTTTCTGTAGTGAAATTGCGCACTCCACAACTCTAGCCATCCGTGCCCTTCGAATAACGAAAGGGGTCTCTTGGTTACGGACCGTGCCTCAGGCTCGCGAGCTAGAGGACGTCAGTGTCCCCGCTTGCCTTGAGCGCGTCCACCGCTCCCTTGACCCGCTGAGCATGCTCCTTGGTGGTGACAAGCAAGGCGTCAGGGGTGTCCACGATCACGACGTCCTTGATGCCGATGAGCGCGATCACACGCTTGGTGTCGGAGACAACCACGCCGCTGGCGTTCTCGGTGAAGACACGCGCGCCTTCGCCGAGGACCGTCACTTCGTCGACGTCGCCGGCATTGTTGAGGCGGCCGATCGCGGCAAAGTCTCCGACGTCGTCCCATCGGAAGGTACCAGGCACGACGGCGACATCCCCCGCCGCTGCGGCGGGTTCCGCCACCGCATAGTCAATGGCGATCTTGGGCAGCGTGGGCCACACCCGGGCCGTCACTTCATCGCGCTCCGGAGTGTCCCAGGCTTCCGCAATTTCCTGCAAGCCCGCAAACAGGACCGGCTGGTTTGCTTCGAGGTGCTTGAGCATGAGTGCCACAGGGGCGACGAACATGCCGGCATTCCAGACATAGTCGCCGGTCTCGAGGTACTTCTTGGCGATGTCCTCGCTCGGCTTTTCGACGAACTCGACCACTGCATGCGCGTTCGGCGCGTTATCCACATTGAGCAAGTCGCCGGTGCGGATGTAACCGAAACCGGTTGAGGGATGCGTGGGCTTGATGCCGATGGTCACGATCTTCCCAGCAGCGGCGGTGTGGATAGCCTCGCGGACAGTCTCTTGGAAGAGGTTGTCCGGGCTGATGACGTGGTCAGCCGCGAAGGAACCCATGATGGTGTCCGGGTTGCGGCGGTGCAGGATGGCAGCCGCGAGGCCGATGGCCGCCCCCGAGTCTTTCGGTTCGCTTTCGAGCACCAGCTCGTCGTCGCCCACTTCGGGAAGCTGGCGGCAGACAGCAGCACGGTGCGCAACGCCCGTGACCACCAGGACGCGATTGCCGGCCAACGGTTCCAGGCGATCATACGTAGCCCGCAGGAGGGTGCTTCCCGAACCCGTGAGGTCGTGCAGAAATTTGGGCGCGGCCGCACGCGAAAGCGGCCATAGGCGCGTGCCCACTCCGCCGGCCGGAATGACCGCATGGAAGTGGCGCAATGGCGATTCAGTGCTTGCAGCGTTGTCTGTACTCACCGCAATACCTTATCGGACACCCGAGCAAGTCCCACTTTGTGGTCTTCGTCTCACCGTCGCCGCGAAAAGACCGGAATTCAGGCGAACACCCGCAACCTGATTACAAGAAGGGGCGCCTAAATTGAATAAGCTGTGAGCGAAGCCTAGATTTAGGCTGAGCTACGAGTGCTCTCGCAGCTGGCGTTCCCCCCGCATGGATCCCGTGCCAGCGCCGCTGTGTTGCAGGAAGGTTTATTCAGTGCCGACAAAACCAGCTGGCACCTTGTACCGCGGCCGTGAAGGCATGTGGTCCTGGGTTGGACACCGCATTACCGGTGTTGTGATCTTTTTCTTCTTGTTGGTCCATGTGCTGGACACCTCATTGGTGCGTGTGTCCCCAGAGGCCTATACGGCCGTCATCGGCGCCTACAAGAACCCCCTCATGGCCCTGGGCGAAACGGGCCTCGTCGCAGCCATCGTTTTCCACGCCTTCAATGGCCTGCGCATCATCGCCGTTGACTTCTGGAAGAAGGGCGCCAAGTACCAGCGCCAGATGCTGTGGGT
Source organism: Arthrobacter sp. AZCC_0090 (assembly GCF_014207375.1). Classification (GTDB taxonomy): domain Bacteria; phylum Actinomycetota; class Actinomycetes; order Actinomycetales; family Micrococcaceae; genus Arthrobacter. The sequence goes on from NZ_JACHEE010000002.1 coordinate 479,531, forward strand.
CGTCCTGGCACTCTGGCTGGTTGCCTTCGCGGCCTTCGCCGTCCGTCACCTGTCCCTCGCTCTGGGAGGCCACTAAGCCATGAGTACTGATATTCAGAACCCACGCAGTGGAAAGATCGCTCCGCAGTACCGCCGCGGCACGGGTTCCAAGGGGAACTTCGAGATGTTCGCGTGGCTTTTCATGCGGCTCTCCGGCGTCGTGCTCGTAGTGCTGATCTTCGGCCACTTGTTCGTGAACCTGCTGGTCGGAGAGGGCATCCACGCCATCGACTTCGGCTTCGTGGCGGGCAAGTGGGCCGATCCGTTCTGGCAGTTCTGGGACCTGGCCATGCTGTGGCTCGCGATGCTTCACGGCACCAACGGCGTCCGCACCATCATCAACGACTACGCCGAAAAGGACGCCACCCGCTTCTGGCTCAAGGTGGTCCTGTACGCGGCCAGCTTCGTCATCATCGTTCTTGGCACGCTGGTGATCTTCACGTTCAACCCGTGCCCCGTCGTCAACGGCGTTCAGCTGCCGGGCGGGTTCTGCCCGGCGCCGTAGCTGCTCCGCTGCACCACCGGCTCGTCCGGCTGTGCAAAACACGCGGAGCAGGCTCCGCCGACCATCTGACTTAGAGAGAAAGAGCATCTGGTATGCAGGTCCATAAGTACGACGTCGTTATTGTCGGTGCCGGCGGCGCCGGCATGCGCGCCGCGATCGAATCCGGTCAGCGCGCACGCACCGCAGTACTGACCAAGCTCTACCCCACCCGTTCCCACACTGGCGCGGCCCAGGGCGGCATGTGTGCAGCCTTGGCCAACGTCGAAGAGGACAACTGGGAGTGGCACACGTTCGACACCATCAAGGGTGGCGACTACCTCGTTGACCAGGACGCAGCCGAGGTCATGGCGAAGGAAGCCATCGACGCCGTGCTGGACCTGGAGAAGATGGGCTTGCCGTTCAACCGCACGCCCGAAGGCCGCATTGACCAGCGCCGTTTCGGTGGCCACACCCGCGACCACGGCAAGGCTCCGGTCCGCCGGGCCTGCTACGCAGCAGACCGCACCGGCCACATGATCCTGCAGACGCTGTACCAAAACTGCGTCAAGCACAACGTTGAGTTCTACAACGAGTACTACGTCCTGGACCTGCTGACCGTCGAGGAAGACGCCGTCCGCGAAGACGGAACGCCGTACAAGCAGAAGCGCGTTGCCGGCGTCGTGTCCTACGACCTCGCCTCCGGCGAACTGCACGTCTTCCAGGCCAAGTCCGTAGTGTTCGCCTCCGGCGGCGCAGGCAAGGTCTTCAAGACCACCTCCAACGCCCACACCCTGACCGGTGACGGCATGGGTATCGCCTTCCGCCGCGGAATCCCGCTGGAGGACATGGAGTTCTTCCAGTTCCACCCGACCGGTCTCGCAGGCTTGGGCATCCTCCTCTCGGAAGCTGCCCGCGGCGAGGGCGCCATCCTTCGCAACTCCGAGGGTGAGCGTTTCATGGAACGCTACGCCCCCACCATCAAGGACCTCGCTCCCCGCGACATCGTGGCCCGTTCCATGGCAAACGAAGTCCGCGAAGGACGCGGCTGCGGCCCGAACAAGGACTATGTCCTCCTCGACCTCACGCACCTTGAGCCCGCCCACATTGACGCGAAGCTTCCGGACATCACCGAATTCGCGCGCACGTACCTCGGTGTCGAGCCGTACACGGAACCGGTTCCGGTGTTCCCGACGGCGCACTACGCCATGGGCGGCATCCCCACCAACATCACCACCGAGGTCCTGCAGGACAACGACACGATCGTGCCGGGCCTGTACGCGGCCGGCGAAGTCGCTTGTGTCTCCGTCCACGGCTCCAACCGTTTGGGTACCAACTCGCTGCTGGACATCAACGTCTTCGGCAAGCGTGCGGGCATTGCTGCCGCCGAATACGCCAAGACGGCTGACTTCGTGGAGCTCCCGGAAGACCCGGAGGCTTACACGCTGGATCTGCTGAACCACGTCCGCACTTCCGACGGCGGCGAAAGGGTCGCCGCGATCCGCAAGGAACTGCAGGACACCATGGATGCCAACATGCAGGTGTTCCGTACCGCGGACACCTTGAACCAGGTACTCAAGGACATCGCGTCCCTCGAGGAGCGCTACCAGCGCATCAGCGTCCAGGACAAGGGAAAGCGCTTCAACCTTGATCTGCTCGAAGCGGTGGAACTGGGCTTCCTGCTGGAACTGGCCAAGGTCATGACCGTTGCTGCCTTGCACCGCGAGGAGTCCCGTGGAGGCCACTTCCGGGAGGACTTCCCGGAGCGCGACGACGAAAAATTCATGAAGCACTCCATGGCGTATAAGGATGAGCACGCCCCAGCGGACGGATCTGCGGAAGCAATCGCGGGCATCCGACTCGGCACCAAGCCTGTTGTCTTTACGCGCTACGAGCCGATGGTGAGGAAGTACTAAGATGTCTGCTGAACTTGCTGAGCCAGCATCCAAGATCGAGCTGCCCGCGCACATTGGTGGGGGTGGGGAAATTCCCACCTTCAACATCACTTTGCGCGTGCGACGCTACAACCCTGAGGTCTCGGAAGAGCCCGTATGGGAAGACCACCAGCTGACGATGTACGGCACCGACCGAGTGCTGGACGCCCTGCACAAGATCAAGTGGGAAATCGATGGCTCGCTGTCCTTCCGCCGTTCCTGTGCACACGGCGTTTGTGGCTCCGACGCCATGCGCATCAACGGCCGTAACCGCCTCGCATGCAAGACCCTACTGAAGGACCTGGACACGTCCAAGCCCATCACCGTTGAACCGATCAAGGGCCTCCCGGTGGAGAAGGACCTGATCGTGGACATGGAGCCGTTCTTCCAGTCCTTCCGCGAGGTCATGCCGTTCCTGATCAACAAGGGCCACGAGCCCACCAAGGAACGCCTGCAATCGGTCGAGGACCGTGAACGGTTCGACGACACCACCAAGTGCATCCTGTGCGCTGCCTGCACGTCGTCCTGCCCCGTGTTCTGGACGGACGGTCAGTACTTCGGCCCGGCCGCCATCGTGAACGCGCACCGTTTCATCTTCGATTCCCGCGACGATGCCGGTGACATGCGCTTGGAAATCCTCAACGACAAGGAAGGGGTGTGGCGCTGCCGCACCACCTTCAACTGCTCGGAGGCTTGCCCTCGTGGCATCCAGGTGACCCAGGCCATCGCCGAGGTCAAGCAGGCCATCCTGGCACGCAAGATCTAGTCCAGAATTTAGACTACGACGACGACGGCGCCGCCCACCGCTCTGGTGAGGGGCGCCGTCGTCGTTGTTTAAGGGTCGCCCGGGAAGCCCGGGCAACTCGCACAACGAAAGGCGGGCAGGGTGTCCAAATCCATGAAGATCAGCTTCGAAGGCAGCACCGGAGATCTCCTGGCAGGGATCGTGGACGTTCCTGAGGGCCCGGTCCGGGGCTGGGGTGTGTTCTCCCATGGTTTGACCCTCGGCAAGGACAGCCCCTCTGCCTCGCGCATCTGCAAGGGCTTGGCGGACCTTGGCGTCGGGATGCTTCGCTTCGACAACCTTGGACTGGGTGACTCCGCCGGCGAATGGTCCGCGGGATCGTTCAGCGTCAAAGTGGCAGACACCATCCGCGCCGCCGAGTTCATGCGTGCCTCGGACAAGGAAATCTCCCTCTTGGTGGGCCACTCCTTTGGAGGGGCTGCCGTGCTGGCGGCCGCCCTCAGCCTTCCCGAGGTACGGGCCGTAGCGACGGTCGGCGCCCCGTTCGAGCCCAGGCACGTGGAGCACATGTTCGACGCCGAAGTGAGCACTATCCTCAGCGAGGGCCGCGCGGAGGTCAACCTGGGCGGCAGGCGGATGGAGGTTCGCCGCCACTTTGTGGAAGACGTGGAGCGGGCCGACCTCAGCGACTGCATCCGTACGCTGCACAGACCCCTCATGGTCCTGCACTCCCCCACAGACAACACCGTGGGCATCGACAATGCCAGCGAGATCTTCCAAACGGCAAGGCACCCCCGGAGCTTCGTTTCGCTCGAAGGCAGCGACCACCTGCTGACGGGCAAGGGACAGGCCGCCCGGGTTGCCCGGATCATCTCAGCTTGGGCCGGACAGTACTTAGGCGACTAGGGCGTGTCTCCTCATGCTGTCAGCCAGATGCTGATGGCGCGGAGGACCGCGCCGCCCCGGTAGGTGAGGGCGAGCTTGTCGTAGCGGGTGGCCCCCGCCACTGCTTGAAGGTGTTGAAGTTCCGTTCGACGACGTTCCGGCCTTTGTAGTCTTCCTTGTCAAAGGCCGGAGGTCGTCCGCGGTTGACCTTCAGATGCTTCATCAGATGCGGGAACATCGGCGCGTCCCCTCCCTGACCCGGTGCGACCAGCAAGGTCAGCGGCCGGCCCTTCCCCTCGACCAGGGCATGGATCTTCGTGCTCAGCCCGCCGCGGGAACGGCCAATGGCATGATCGGGCCGGTTTAGCAAACAGATTCATGTAATTCGACGGGGCCCCTGTGGCGCGGGGAAGGTTCGTGCCGTGCTGGTAGGCACGGTTCACCCTCGAATCGACCGAGACCGACCAATCCACCTCGCCCCGGGAATCCGCCACCGTCAGCTCGGCCAGGATCTTCTCCCATGTACCGTCGCCGCTGTAGCGGCGGTGCCGCTTCCAGATCGTCTGCCAGGGGCCGAATCCGCCAGGAACATCACGCCATGCGATCCCGCACTGATACCGGTAAATGATGGCCTCGACCACACGCCGGTCATCCCGGAACGGACGACCCCGGAGACCATCGGATGAGGGCAGCAAAGGCTGGATGCGCGCCCACTGCCCATCAGCCAAAACAGAATCACGAGACACCCGTCCAGCATCCCGGACCACCAGCCCGGACTTTAGGAGACACGCCCTAACCCGGCTGGGCGAGACCGCTCATCGACCGGCCGCTTAGCCGGCAGCCCAATTCAAAGGAGAATCACGTGGACAAGACCAGCCTATAAACGAGGGCGGTTCCGTGCCGGAACCGCCGGACCCGAGACAACCTTGGATATACGATGCTCCGACAGGCGCCCCGCCATTAGTCCCCGTGGCGTTGTCTAATGGAACGAAGCCGTGAGCCGGAATTCGGGGCATCCCCCTTCCGAAATCTTTAACGAGGCATGGTCGTTGCAAGACCCAAAATTTCCGGGTGTTGCAACGACCATGACAACCCACCCCTTCCGTGGGTCAGCCCTGTGTGTCCTTTCTTCGGGCCTGTGCTACCGGCTGCTTTTGCGGACTATCTGGCCAGGAAGACGCCCTCTTGTCGGCTGGTCCGTGCCTGTCGGCGGACGCCGCGGGTGTTCCAGACAATGGTGACGACTTGCCGTGGCCGTCGCTCATCCCCGGGGGTCTAGAGGGTAGATGGTCGCGTCGAGCGCGTCCACGCTGTACGTTGGACCCTCTGGCGCAGCTGCGAATGCGAGAATTCCCCACGTCGACGAGACCTCGATTGCTTGGGCGTCGAGGATGATCCGGACATCACCCCCAAGGTAGGGGACATCGAAAGTTTCGGCCTCGGTCTTGGCGATGAGATTCTGGGAATCGACGTCAAGAACGAAGACGTTTTTCCCGGCTGATGTGACTCGAAGGGATTCGCCGGTCGACGGAGACCATACGATGTCCCCGGAGAGTCCGGGAAGATCGCCGCCGTCGGAAGCTGGGGATCTGTACTTCTCAAGGTCCGGATGCGGGGTCGCGACCAGCCGGTTCTCCTTGAGGCTGAGAACATGAGGGACGCTGTGGGCACTGGCCCAGCCCGAATCCGGATCGGCGATGCCACGCATCCAGAACGTCAGACACGGACGGCCTTGTGCATCACGGAAGAATGATGGCGCGTAGTAGCTGGGGCCATAGGTAAGGCGCCCCCATGACCCCGCCTCGAAGCGCCCGTCGGCGTAACTGCCCACGGCATAGCCTGCGTAGTGCAGTACGTCATCATCCCAGACCGAGGAGACCATCAGGTGGCGGCCGTCGATGTCGAAGATCTGGGGGCATTCCCACAGCGCACCCAGCCATACCGGCTCTCGATCATCGGTCGAACGTTGGAGGGCAACGCCCTCGTATTCCCAGGCATCAAGGTCGGCTGAGCTGTAGCTGAGCGCCATGGCGGTGCCATCAGATGACCCCGCTCCAACGAACATGCGCCAGCCCGTCGATTCTTTGACGAGAAAGGGGTCCCGAAAAGCGACAATGTCGAGTCCGGAGGGCGCGTCGGCGACAAAGTCTCCCTTCTGCCATTCGATCCAGGACGTGTCGACGGGGGAAGCGACTCGAATGCGGCCGATGCCGATGTTCGGTTGTGCCGTTGACGTGTAGAAGATGCGGGTGTCTCCGTTGTCATCGGTGACGAGAGAGCCCGTCCAGATACCCTCGTCACCATCGCCAGGTTCGATCGCGACCGGCAGCTGTTCGAGCGAGAACAGGTCCGATCCACGGGCGTGACCCCAGTGGCAGTTGGGGGCCCAGATGGTGCTGTCGGGAACGTACTGGTAGAAGAGATGGTACTGCCCGTCTTTGACGGTGATGCCGTGCGGGTCGTTGATCCAGCCGCTCTCGGCGACGAAGTGGAACGCCGGCCGCATCAGCTTTCCTCCCCGTCGAAACGGGCCCGGATGGCGCGGGCGATCTCAACGTTTCCCTGCTCCCATTCATCGACCTGCAGACGCCGCTCTTCACGAAGGGCATCGCGCTTGGCCGTGAAATCCTCCATTCGCTTGGCAGCAGCCGCCCGGGCTTCCTGTTGTTCCTCGTTCAGTTCCGGAAGAGGCGCCTGGATCACGCGGTCGATCGGCCGCAGAGGCAGCCGCTCCTCCACCCCGGGAATGGCAAGGATCGGGGAGGGAAGAGTCTGGTACCAGTACGCGGTGGACGACCAGTCGTCCGAGAGATGGTTGCCGTGACCGTGCTCGAAGGTGACCTTGATCCGCTTTTCGAATCGGATGGGGTCGACCATGTGGAACCGGTAGCTGTGGTGGAATCCGGGCACGTTCTCTTCGTGGACGATGGTTCCGTTGAATTGGTAGGCGTTGTGCTGCATGCCCCAGGCGTGCCCGAAGTAGTCCTCCATTCCTGTTCCGTGGAGGCTCGGGGGCCAGGTGTCGTCGTCGATGAAGATCATGTCGTCTCCCTCGCCCCACCAGGAGCCCTGGAAGTGGCGGACAGCCAGTGTGCACCCTACGTAGTGCCCGCGGCCTTCAGTCTCGAGCGCGACGTAGTTGTCCTTCCCGTCGAGATTCGCCACCGTGGTTTCGATGCTGTTGGCCTGCAGGTCAGGTGCCCAGCCGCTGGGTAGAGCGCGACGCCAGTGTGCGTGGAAGTAGAGAGTGTTCTCGGGAAGCGGCTCCTTGACGAGCTCGTAGTCAATGTAGAAGTACTGGAGGTAAGGAATGTCGTTCTGGTTCTCGACGACGATCCTCGCGCGCTTTCCGAAGGGCATCCGGAAGTAGCTGTTGAAAGCTGCGGAACCGCCGAAGGTGTGAAGCTCCGGTTCCTTGGCGGAGACAGACAGCGGCAGTGAGTCGTACGAACCCGAGAGCGAGTTCATCAGGCCGAAGAAATCACCAAGCGGCGCGACCACACTCGGCGTCTCCTGGTCGTCCCAATACATCTTCAGAACAATCTTCCGGTAGTAGTCGGGATCAACGACCTCCCAGCTCACGCCCAGGGCGTTATGGATCTCCAGCATCGGGACCCCGACGACGTTCGGATCGATCTGGCCCGGCCCCGGCTGGTTCCGGCATGACTGGGTCATCCAGATATGGGTGATGTACCCCGGGCCTTCAATATCAGCCAGCGTCCTTTCCTCACCGGGCATGACGATCCAGTTATCCCGGTTCCTGCCGGTCTGGTCAAAGCTTGACGCCCGTGCTGTTCGTGCGCGATGGGCCCGGGTCAAGTCCCCGAGGATGCCCGCTGGCGTGTGGTTTTCGGTCACCGTTGTCCTTCCTTGTACTCCCGGGTCTGTCTCTGCCTGCTGCAAAGGATCGGAAGCATCGAAACGTTTGCGTGACTGGATGATAGGCTCATTCCAGCAGCAAGCGCAACTGGGCCACCGTTTTCCCCGGCGACATGGAGGTTCCAGAGCTGAAGTAAGGTAGTTCCAAACTTGCGCAAACGATGCGCCGCTACATGATGAGGTGAGCAATGGCGACGATGGTTGAAGTTGCACGCAAGGCCAAGGTGTCCATATCCACGGTCTCGCACGTGCTGAATGGAACCCGCAACGTGGAGCCGGAGACGCGAAAGCGCGTCCTTGCGGCAATTGCGTCCACCGGCTATCGGCAGGACGCACTGGCAAGAGCACTCCGGCGCTCCCAGACTGATAGCATCGGCCTCGTGGTTTCGGATGCCGGCGAGCCGGCCTTCGCCGAAATGGTCCACGGCGTCGAGCATGCCGCCGTCGAGAACGGCCTCACCCTGGTTCTGGCGAACTCTGCCGAGAACGCCGACCGGGAAAAGAAAGCCGTCCAGACGCTCCTGAACCGACGCGTGGACGGACTGATCCTGGCCAGGGCAGCGGAGTCGGACCCTGCCCTGCTGCAGGCCCTGGAACAGGAGAAGCCGCCGACGATCCTTTTGGACCGCATCTTCTCCCAACTCCCCTTCGACCAGGTCGGCGCAGACAACCGGGAAACCATGCGCCAGCTGGTCACGCACATGATCGTCTCCGGCCACAGGCGCTTCGCCCTCGTGGCCGGAGACGTCCGCGTGCCCACGCTCCAGGAACGCATGGGCGGCTTTACGGACGCCTCGCTCGAGGGGCGGCTCGGCCTCGACGAACAGCTCATCATCACCGGAACAGACAGAGAAGCACTGGCGGAGGAGCTCGGCAATTCACTCCGCACCGGCCAAATTACCGCGGTCATAGCCTGCAGTACGCCCCTGGCTGCCCTTAGCCTGCGGACCTTGGCCCGTGCGGGAATATCAACTCCCCGCGACATCGCTTTCGCAACCTTCGATGGCTTTGACAATTCGGACCTGTTCCAGCCGCGAGTCACCACGGTCAGGCAGCCCGCCTTCGACATGGGGGCGGCGGCAGTGCATCTGCTCGTTGAGCGGCTCCGCACCCCCGAGGCAAGTCCGCGCACCGTCAGACTGCAGCAGCGCATCGAATGGCGCGAGTCCACGGAAGACTACCGCCGGCAACCGGCCGGCGACTAGTCCGATGCTTGACAATCAAAGCACCGCGTTCTAACGTCAGACAAACGTTTCGCGCAAACGTTTCGACAAACAGACTTGGGTGGCTCGTTCATTCCCCCTTCTGCGGGCACCCAACCACCCGAATCCGAGAGGGCACCAGCGCCCTCTCGCTCGTCAAAGGAGATGAAAGTGTCCTTCTCAATCACCACCGCCGGGCGGGCCCGACGCCTTGCCGCGGCAGCCCTTGTGACTGCAGCCGCTATGGGCAGCCTCGTGGGCTGTTCGTCGAGCTCGTCAGCATCTGACGGCCCGACGACAATCTCGCTGTCTATGCAGAACCCCGACGTCAAGACGGCCGACCCTGCCACCTGGGCCATCATCCAGGCCTTCGAGAAAGCGAATCCCAACGTCAAAGTGGAGGTCACGGGTGAAGCGGTTGCCGAGCATCTGCAGAAGCTCTCCATTGCCGCGCAGAGCGATACCCTGCCTGATGTCTTCTGGGTGTACAAGTCCAACGCCGAAGACATGCTCAAGGGCGGGAAGCTGATGAATCTCTCCCCGGTGCTCAGCGAGCTTGGCTTGAGTGACAAGTTCCCCAAGAGCACGGTTTCCAACTTCACGTCCGGCGACGCCATCTATGGTGTCCCTTACCAGGGACTCCTCACCGGCCTCTGGTACAACAAGAAGATCCTGCAGGATAACGGGCTCCAGGTTCCCGTCACGTTCGACGATCTCCTGGCTGTTGCCAAGAAGCTGAAGGAAAAGGGGATCACCACCATCTCGAACGGGGCCAATCAGTCTGCCTTCAGCGTGTGGAGCTTCCTCACGGATCTGGACCGCTTCGGCTACGCCGACAAGATCGACGGCATCCTCAATAGCACTGGAAGCTTCAACAATGCGGACTTCCTTCGCCTCTACCAGCACATTGCCGAGCTCCGGGACGCAGGAGCATTCGCGTCCAACGTCTCGACCCAGACCTACCAGCAGGCAGTGGACCAGTTCACCAGCGGCAAGGCGGCCATGCTCGACGCGGGCGTTTGGGGCTCGAGCGCCATTCAGAAGTCTTCCGTTGCAGGGAACGTGGGTTTCTGGGCCGGACCCCAGTTCAAAGACGGCGTCGGCAACCAGAACATCATCATGAACGTCGCCTCCGCACCCCTTGTTGTCAGTGCGAAGGTCTCAAAGGACAACGCCAAGCTCGCCGCCGTCAAGAAGTTCATCGCCTTCTACTACGGCGACGAAGCCCAGCAGATGCTTGTCGACAACGGACAGCCCCCGGTCACGACCTACAAGCCGAAGGTGGACCCGTCATCTCAGAGTGCGTTGAGGGCCGCCCTGGACGCGGCCAGCGCCCCCGGCGTTTCGAGCCCAGAGTCCCAGCCGGACCTCCTGGTATCGACCCCTGTCGCCAACGCAATGTATGACAGCATCTACGGCGTGATTCAGAACCAGCTCACACCCCAGCAGGCCGTCGACCTTGTCCAGGCCGCTGTCCAGTCCAAGTAGCTGATCGGTGGCTCTGGCTCTCGAAGCCGGAGCCGCCGGCAGTCCAACACCTGCAGAAAGTCTCAACCCGTGACATGGATAAGTTCCCGTTGGAAGATCCTCGTGATGATCGCACCAGCGCTGATCCTCTTCACCCTGTTCCTCGTCTACCCCGTCATCTACTCCCTAGGCTTCAGCTTCACCAAGTTCCAGGGATTCGGAAGCCCTGAGTTCATCGGTCTCCAGAATTACATTTCGCTGGGCCAAGACCCCTTCTTCTGGCGGGCGCTGCAGAACACGGTCATCATTCTCATCGTCAGCATCGTCTTGCTGGTCCCCGGATCCTTCGCTCTCGCGCTTCTTCTTCGCCGCAAGGTTCCCGGCGGCGGGGCTCTTCGCGCCCTCGTCTTCGGTCCGGCCATCATCGCGCCGATCCTCGTCGGGCTGATCTGGGTCTTCATCCTCGACCCGAAGATCGGCCTGCTCAATCGGCTGCTGGGTTTCGTGGGGGTGGCCCCGGTCCAATGGATCGGCGGGGACACCCTGACACCGTACGCGGTTGCGCTGGTCTTCATCTGGGGCAGCATCGGCTTCGCCATGACGATCTTCTACGCGGGCCGGCAGGTGCTGCCCGAGGATGTCATGGAAGCCAGCGAACTCGACGGCGCCACCGGGTTTCAGCAGCTGCGCTACGTCACCATTCCGATGATGCGCGAGACCTTTGCGATCGTCACAATCCTGATGATTACAAGCGTCTTCAAGATCTTTGAGCTCGTCTACATGCTCACCGGAGGCGGTCCTGTCCACCGGTCCGAAACCCTTGTCAGCTACATGTACTTCACCACCTTCACCAACCAGAAATATGGCCTGGGCATGGCCCTGGCCGTCATCATCACGGTGCTGGGCGCAGTCGTTTCCGTTGCATACCTGGCCCTCTCGCGCGAGCGGAAGACAGCATGAGAACCACCCGGACCGACGTCATCGATGAATCCATGAGCACCGATTTGACCGGGACAACCCCGGAGCATCAGAAGCCGAAACGGACCCGGCGGAGGGCCGCGGCGATCGCCTCGGGCGCGGTCGCCTACTTGATCACGTTCCTCGTGGTCCTCCCGCTCCTCTGGATCGTCCTGCTCTCATTCCAGCCAAGCGGAAACATCCTCGGAAACCCGTTCTCACTCACCAATCTGACTCTTGACAATTACCTGACTGTCATCGGGTCGCTGCCGCTGCTGAAAATGTACGGGAACACCGTCCTGATCGCGGTCGTCGCTGTCTCCGTCGGAACGGCGATCTCATTCACGGCCGCGTTTGCATTGACGCGGATGATATTCCGGCACCGGAAAGTCCAGTCGAGCCTGCGTTTCTACATCCTCGCCGGCCTTGCGGTGCCCGTTTACATCCTGCTTTTCCCGGTCTACCGCCTCGACCTGGCGTTCGGTGTATTCGGAACGTACGCTGCGCTGATCCTGCCCTACATCGCGGTGTCCATTCCGTTCAATACACTGCTGCTGACCGGTTTCCTGAGGGAGTTTCCGTCCGAACTTGAGGAAGCGGCAATCATCGATGGTGCAGGGCTCGGAAGGCTGTGCTGGACCGTCGTGCTGCCGCTGATGCGGCCCGTAATCGCGACGATCCTCATCTTCAACGTGGTCTATGTCTTCAATGAATTCCCGTTCGCGTCCATCCTGATCAACAACCCGGATATGGTGACGGTTTCGCTGGCGGTATCGCGATTCCAAGGACAGTACACGGTCGATTACGGGGGCATGATGGCGGCCGCGACTCTCGTGCTGTTGCCCCAGCTCGTCATCTATGCGCTCTTCCAGAAGCAGGTCATTGCCGGAATGACCGTCGGCGCGGTCAAAGGCTAGCCTCCGGCGGCTGCCGCTATTGAATGGAAGGTTTCCGCCGCCGTTAGGCAGGCCTAGTGCGGGAACCGGAGGACAATCCGTGAGGGTCCCGCCAAGGAAGCCATGTCCAACGAGTCACCGTGGGCGTGGATGCGGCCCACGATCTGCCAGCTCGCACGCCTTGGTTGCCCAAGGGACCTGCCTGTCCTTCCTGCGGAAAAGTCAGACCGGACCGGATCCGCTGCCAACGGCCGCCAGGTGTCCCCGAGGAGGGAGCAGAGAGCCAGCGTCTTGTGTGAGAGGGCCTGATCACCCGGAGAGGCGCTGTCCCAGCATCTTCTTTGGTGTGCGCCGCAAAGCAGGAAACCGGCGCGGACCCCTTCACGGCGCCATGAGCCCGCGGCAACCTTCGAACCATATTCAACTTAAGGAGTCCAGATGCAAAACCCGACCGTAGCTGATCAGCGGGCGCCCGATAGCGGGAGCCGGGAGGTTACCGAAACCAGCCCCGGGAACCGCCAAAAGATGACGTCCGGGGCTTGGCCAGGAAAGCAAGTGTTGGTTGTGGGCGAGGCCCTGACAGACATCATCGACACCGCCGAAGGGATCAGCGAACACCCGGGAGGCTCTCCGGCGAACGTGGCCCTCGGACTCGCGCGGCTTGGCGTCGCAACATCGTTCCTCACCGCTCTGGGCCGCGACGCACGCGGCGAGGCGATCGCGGCCCGCCTTCGCGCCTCCGGCATCGAGATCCTGACCGAGTCTTGGTCCCTCCCGGTGACGTCCACGGCACTGGCGGACATCCAGAGCGGTGGTGCTGCCCGCTACACGTTCGATTTGGACTGGTGCCTCCCGGTCGAAGCTGCACTCCCGGAAGTTGATCACATTCACGTCGGCTCGGTGGCGGCATTCCTCGCCCCTGGCGCAGACCGGGTAGAGGAGATCGTCCGCGAACTCGGCCAGCACGCGACTGTCAGCTTCGACCCCAATATTCGACCGGCCCTCACCGGAGATCCGGCCAGCGCATTGGCCCGCTTCGAACGCCTCGTGGCCCTCTCCGATATCGTCAAGCTCAGCGACGAGGATGCCGCCTACCTCTATCCAAGCCTCACTGCGCAAGAGGCGGCCAGAACGATAGCCGGCAATGGTCCTGTTGTCGCCGTGACGGCAGGAGCCGGAGGTTCCTTCCTCGTATCCGGCGGCGACATCATCGGGATCGAGCCAGTCTCAACAACAGTTCAGGACACGGTAGGCGCAGGAGACAGTTATATGTCCGCCCTCCTCACGGCACTCCTCAACCTGGGACGGCCGCCCTTCAACAATTCCGAACTGGCGGCCGCGGGGACCCTGGCGGCTCAGGCAGCCGCCGTCACGGTCTCCCGGGCCGGCGCCGAGCCCCCCACTCTCATGGACCTGCAGATCGTGCGCTTAGACGAGCCGGCAATGCCTGCTCGCATCGCAGAACACAGCCCGCGACCCGCACAGGCATCGAGCGGTCTGGCACCCGCTCGTTTGATCAAGGGCTGCTGAACATGTTGAGACTCGTGCACGGCGACAGGCCCAGGCGCACCGCCCTGAAGGTTCCCGGCTGCAAACGGACCATGCCGCGCGGCGAGCGAGCCATTAGAACCGCGCCCGAGGATCAGCTCGTCGAGATCATGGCTTCTGCCCGGGCCCGGGCTTTCTCAACCGACCGGGCTGGCGTTGGGTGCCTTGCAGGCAGCGCCTGCGCCGTCTTCGCCCTGCGCTGAGAGGCAGCGATGGACGCCGGTATCCTCGCCACCGCCGCAGGAACCTACGCCGCAACCAATCTCGACGACTTCTTGGTACTTACAGCGCTCTTCGCACTGGACCGGGCAACGGGTGCCAGGAACACGGCGCGGATCTGGGCGGGCCAGATCATCGGCATCGGACTGCTCACTGCCGCAGCCTTCGTCGCGGCCAAAGCCCTGAACGACGTGCCGACGTCCTGGATCCGGTACTTGTCCCTGATCCCGATCGTCATCAGCCTCAAGTCACTCCGGCGCCGGGACAGGCAGCCCCGCAGGGAGCGCCCGAGAACAGAGGCCGGGACCACACTCACAGTCGTTGGCATCACGGTCACCAACGGAGGAGACAACATGGCACTGTACATCCCGCTGTTCCACGGCGTCGATGAAGCTGCGGGAGTCGTGACAGCGGCCTGCTTCCTGGCAATGACTCTCTTGTGGTGCACAACTGCCTGCCTCCTCACCCGTGCTGCGCCGGGTCCGGGGACAGCGCGGCGAATGCCGGCAGGTGTCGCCCCGGTCGCATACATCGCCATTGGAGCCACGGCTCTGATCCGTTTCTCGCTTACATGAGCGCAGCACCCCGGCAGCGCAAAGACAGTGGGGCAATCAGGTCCAAACGACCGGAAGCTGTTCGAAGTCGACGTACGAGGAGCACCAAGACCGGGTCCCGCGGGGAACCTGCGCCGACGCGTTAGGGCGTGTCTCCTAAAGTCCGGGCTGGTGGTCCGGGATGCTGGACGGGTGTCTCGTGATTCTGTTTTGGCTGATGGGCAGTGGGCGCGCATCCAGCCTTTGCTGCCCTCATCCGATGGTCTCCGGGGTCGTCCGTTCCGGGATGACCGGCGTGTGGTCGAGGCCATCATTTACCGGTATCAGTGCGGGATCGCATGGCGTGATGTTCCTGGCGGATTCGGCCCCTGGCAGACGATCTGGAAGCGGCACCGCCGCTACAGCGGCGACGATACATGGGAGAAGATCCTGGCCGAGCTGACGGTGGCGGATTCCCGGGGCGAGGTGGATTGGTCGGTCTCGGTCGATTCGAGGGTGAACCGTGCCTACCAGCACGGCACGAACCTTCCCCGCGCCACAGGGGCCCCGTCGAATTACATGAATCTGTTTGCTAAACCGGCCCGATCATGCCATTGGCCGTTCCCGCGGCGGGCTGAGCACGAAGATCCATGCCCTGGTCGAGGGGAAGGGCCAGCCGCTGACCTTGCTGGTCGCACCGGGTCAGGGAGGGGACGCGCCGATGTTCCCGCATCTGATGAAGCATCTGAAGGTCAACCGCGGACGACCTCCGGCCTTTGACAAGGAAGACTACAAAGGCCGGAACGTCGTCGAACGGAACTTCAACACCTTCAAGCAGTGGCGGGGGCCACCCGCTACGACAAGCTCGCCCTCACCTACCGGGGCGGCGCGGTCCTCCGCGCCATCAGCATCTGGCTGACAGCATGAGGAGACACGCCCTAGGCCCTACTTGCCTCTCGCGGGGAAGGAATGGGGCGGAAGGTGCCGAGATCCGAGGGCGGCCTTGCGGTGCGGCTCGTGTGCGTCCGCGTCCACTTCCCTGATGGTCGACCACGCCGCGGACACCAGATAGACCTGGCTGACCAGGTTGAACCAGATGAGAAGCCCGATGATGATGGCGAAGGGTGCGAGGACGGGGTTCTGCCCCGCGCGGGCCAGGAGTTCGGTGCTGAAGACTTGGAGAGCGGTGGTGCCGACCGCGGCGATGATGGTTCCCTCCAAGAAGGCCCGCCGCCTGAGCGGAAGGCCCCCGGCAAGCCGGAACAGGATGGCCGCCGTCGCCCAGTTCAGCAGCAATGGCACCACCAGTTTCACGACGCCGATCGCGGGTCCCGCTATGCCTTCGTCCAAGCCGAGCAGGGCAATCACCCAACTGGCCGCCGTCCCGAAGACCAGGGAGACACCTGCGCTCAGCGCAAGCGCCACGCCGAGCAGTAGGAGCGTCCCGGCGTCGAACAATTTGGCCAGGACCGGGTTGCGGGGAAGGGGCGGCAATTCCATGACCCCGCGCAATCCCTCGCGCACGCTCGCGATCCAGCCCAAAGAGGTAAACACCGTGACCACTGCGGCGATGACCGCGGTCCAGCCCAGGCCGTTCGGATTGAGCAGGTCATGTGGATTGACCAGGCCTTCGCCACCATCTACCTTCAAGAGCCCCGGGGCACTCTTGGATATGTTCGCGATGATGGCGTCCACCAAGAATGGTTGGCCGCTCAAGACGAGTCCCGCAACGGAAAATCCCGTGGCCAGCAACCCGGTGATGGAGAAGAACATGGTGAACCCGATGCCGGCACTCATGAGCGGCCCGTGCCGCAAGGAGTAGTGCTGCCACGCCCGCATGGGCCGGAAGGTGTTCAGCCGGGCAAGGAACAACTGCACGAAGGCCATCAGCTTCGGCACGGTGCCGGCGTTGGAGCGCCGCGCGTGGCCCCAGTCGAGCCTGCGGTGGATGAGTTGCAGCCTGAGTTTGGCAAGCTCAGTTGGTTGGGGAGGAGTCTCCGCTGTTGGCTGTGCTTTCCCGTGCTTGATCTGTGTCCCCGCCAAAATCGAGCTCTTCCCGTAGCTGCCAGATGCCATTGTTGTCGTGCTCGTAAAGTCCCATGCTAACCACAGGGAAGGTGGCGGTGTAGTTCTTGAGAACGGTTTCGGCCTCATCCAAGCTTTCTGGAGCGACGTCGTGGGCTACCGTCACGTGGGGATGGTAAGGGAAAGGAAGATCGCGTTCCAGTGGACCTGTCTGCAGTTGTTCGTGCAGGCCCACGCACTCCGTGAAGCCGTCTTCGACGTTCAGGAACACCACTGGGGACACGGGACGGAAGGAGCCCGTGCCGGAAATGGTGATCTTGAACGGCGCCTGGCGCCTGGCGATCTCCCGAACGTGCTCCCGTGTGGCTTCCCAATCCTGCGCCGGCGTGGTGGTGACCAGTGTGATGTGGGCAGGGATGACCTTGGCCATGGGATCACCGAAGGAGGCGCGCCACTGCTGCAGCTCCTGCGCCACATCCGGGGGGAAGCCCAGGATGACACCCACGCACATGCTGTCGCCGCACGGGCTGGCAGACTGGTGTGCGCCCGCGTCCGGGCGGGCATCAGCGGCCCGGCCGGCTCCCCCTCTAAGGGAGCCAGCCTGGACGCTGAGCTTGCCAGCCGCGCACATGGGTTTAGCGGATTCCCTGAGGCCCGCCGTAAGGCAGGAAGCCCACCTTGGCGTAGACGTCGGCTAGGGTGGCCGAGGCGATTTCACGGGCTTTGTCCGCCCCAAGAGCCAGGAGCCGATCGAGCTCTGCCGGGTCCGCGAGGAGTTCGTTGGCGCGGTCCCTGATGGGCCCGAGGTGGCCGGCAACGAGTTCGGCAAGATCGACCTTCAGGTGGCCGTACATCTTGCCTTCGTAATCCGCGACGATCTTTTCCACCGGTTGCCCGCTGATGGACGAGTAGATGCTCAGCAGGTTGGAGACGCCGGGCTTGGCCTCACGGTCGAAGCGGATTTCCGTCTCGGTATCCGTGACAGCGGACTTGATGCGCTTGGCCGTGACCTTCGGATCATCCAGCAGGTTGATCAAACCGGCCGGCGACTCTGCGGACTTGGACATCTTGGCCGTAGGGTTCTGGAGATCGTAGATCTTGGCCGATTCCTTCTGGATGAAGGCCTGCGGCACCTGGAACGTCTCGCCGTAGCGGCTGTTGAAACGCTGGGCCAGGTCGCGGCTGAGCTCAATGTGCTGCCTCTGGTCTTCACCCACGGGCACTCCGTGCGGCTGGTACAGCAGGATGTCGGCTGCCTGCAGGATCGGGTATGTGAAGAGCCCGACGCTGGCGTGATCCGAACCATGTTGCAAGGACTTGTCCTTGAACTGGATCATGCGCGAGGCCTCGCCGAAGCCGGTGATGCAGCCCAGGACCCAGGCGAGCTGGGCGTGTTCAGGAACCTGGGACTGGACGAACAGCGTGCACTTCTTCACGTCTACGCCGCCGGCGATGTACTGGGCAGCAGTGACGCGCGTCCGGCGTGCCAGCTCGGCGGGGTCCTGCGGCACAGTGATCGCGTGCAGATCCGGGATGAAAAAAATGGCGTCGTACTCGTCCTGCATCCGGACCCAAGGGACCAGAGCGCCCAGGTAGTTCCCCAAGTGCAGAGAGTCCGCGGACGGCTGCATTCCCGACAGGACGCGGTGCTTGGCACCGACTGGGAGTTTGGTGGATGATGCCTTGGCTGCAGCTGCAGCGGGTTCAGTTGTGGTTGAACTGGTCATGAGGAAACTTTCGAAAGCCTAGAGCTGGTAGTCGACTACCAGCGGTGCGTGGTCGGAGAAACGGGTGTCCCACGACGGCGCCCGGTCAACGACGGCCGAAAGAGCGGCTGCCGCGAGTCCAGGAGTGGCCATGTGGTAGTCGATGCGCCAGCCTGTGTCAGTGTCAAAGGCCTTACCGCGCTGGGACCACCAGGTGTAGGGGCCATCGACATTTCCTGCCAGGCCCCTGTGGACATCCCTCCATCCAATCTCGTCGCCAAAGAAACGATCGAAGTACGCACGCTCCTCAGGAAGGAAGCCGGCACGCTTGGTGTTGCCCTTCCAATTCTTGATGTCGAGCTCCGTGTGGCCGACGTTGAGGTCGCCAACCACCAAGGCGTGGTCACTATGCTTGGCGAGCTCGGGGAGCCGCGTGATCATGACATCAAGGAAGCGGTATTTGTCCACCTGCTTGGGGGTGTCTACCTCGCCGGAGTGCACATAGGCGCTGACGACGGTCAGGGTAGTGTCCTTGCCGCCGCCATCCCGAACGACGTAGTCGGCTTCCACCCAGCGCCCGGTGGTGGCGAAGTAGTCGTCGCCAATACCCACGCGGGTGGCAGTGGGTTCCTGCCGGGAGGCAATCGCTACGCCGGCGCGGCCCTTGGCCTCGGCTTCGGCGTGGAGGATGTGCCAGCCTTCGCCGATGAGCTGGTGAACCACCTCATCAGGCGCACGAACCTCCTGCAGACAGAGGATGTCGACGTCGCGCGGCTCCAGCCACTCCGCCATCCCCTTCTTGTAGGCGGCGCGAATGCCGTTGACGTTGACCGTTGCGATGCGAAGGAAGTCCTTCTTCAATGCCGAGCTCACCCCGCCTACTCTAGTCGATGATGGTGCCCGAGACGGGCTCGTCGGTTCCGCCGGACGACTTGATCATGTCCCTGGCGTTGCTTGACGTGATGGCGATGGTCTCCAACGCGCGGTCGATGGTGTCCTGATCAGCTGATTCGCCTTTGGCACGCTCCGCCTCCACCACGCGAACCTGCACCTGGACGATCTTGAACGAGTGGTCCAGTTTGAGGTCACGGATTTCATCCGCTTCGCTGCGTTCCGCCACCACCCGTGTGCCGCCGTGGTCGGCGCTCGACGACGACGGCGCCCGGCCGGTTGCCGCGTTGAAGGCGTTCTGTGCTTCGGAGAGTTTCTCTCCGGCCCGCCTGGCAGCTTTTTGGATGCTGAAGACCACGAAAGCGGCGAGGGCGAGCCAGCCAAAGGAAACAACGGCGACGATCCAGCCGACCACGTCGTTCTGGTTGGCCGCGAAGATCACGGCCACCAGGAAAGCGATGAGCACCACCGTCATGCCCAGTCCACCGATGCGGAAGCCTTTGAAAGGGCTCTTGGCGGAAGCGGACGGGGGAACAGATGACGGGGAGTCGCCGAGAGATTGCATGCACCCATTGTCGCAAACTCCGCAGGGCGAGCCAGCCGCTTCCACCCCCGGCGAACAGCCTGGTCTTCAAGGAGTCGAGGCTATTTCAGGAAGAGTTTCCGCAATCGCCCGGTGGTGAGCATGATGCCGAGTGCGATCATCACAAGGTAGTAGGCGATATGAACCGCCGTGGCAGGGCTGAAAGAACCAATGCTGATCTGCCTCAAGAGCTCCACGCCATGCCACAGAGGCATCGCCTGGATGAGCCACTGAATGTACTGCGGATAGACGGTTATCGGGTAGAAGGTGGCGCTGAACAGGAACATGGGCAGCATGAAGAAGTTGATCCAGTCCATCTGCTGGAAAGTCTTCATGAAGCTCGTGATGCCCATGCCGAAGCTCGCAAAGCCGAAAGCGATCAGCACGGACGCAGGGACAACCAGGATGGCCCAGGGCGTGGTGATGAGACCCATGACGCCCATGACTGCGGTGAAGCCCGTTGCGTACAGGAGACCACGCAGCAGGGCCAGGAAGATCTCCCCGATGGCTACATCCAACGGCCCCAGGGAGGTGTAGAGCATGCCTTGGTACAGCTTGGCGAAGTTCATCTTGAAGAAGACGTTCCACGTTGAGTCGTAGACGGCGCCGTTCATCGCAGACACTGCCAGGAGGGCTGGCGCAATGTAGGCCGCGTAACTGATTTCCTGGCCGCCAGGCCCCGCCACGGTACCCACGATCGGACCCAGTCCAACGCCCATGGAAATCAGGTACAGCACCGGTTCGAAGAACCCGGAAACCAGGATCAACCATGTACTGCTTTTCGCCGCCATGAGCCCCCGGGCCACAACGGCAAGTGCATTGCGGGAGTACAGCGGGCCAAAGGTGCGTTCGCGGGCAGCGTCCGTGGCGCTTTGCGGTCCGGTTTGGCCTTCAGCCAGGGCACTCATGCCCCCATCCTCCTAACGAACTGCCGCCGCGTCAGCGTCCACCCGGTGGCGGCCGCGCCAACAAGGAACAGGACGTGGATCAGGGTCAGCACAGGGCTCTCCTCAAGACCGTAAGTGAAGACGCGGCCCAGCTCCGTGCCGTGCCACACCGGAGAGATCCAGCCGATCCAGCGGACCCCTATCGGCAGCGAGTCCAGGGGGAAGAAGGTCCCCGAAAACAGGAACAAAGGCACCACGATGAATCGCTGCACGAGTGCGAACTGGCCGGCGTCCTTGGTGATGGTCGACGCATAGGCCATGAGCGGCAGCCCGAAGGACAGCCCGGCTATCGTGGCA
This sequence comes from Arthrobacter sp. AZCC_0090, assembly GCF_014207375.1. Taxonomy (GTDB): domain Bacteria; phylum Actinomycetota; class Actinomycetes; order Actinomycetales; family Micrococcaceae; genus Arthrobacter. The sequence continues at coordinate 500,765 of NZ_JACHEE010000002.1, forward strand.
ACCACGGCCGACACCCAGCCCCAAGGGCTCGGCGAGGCGCCGAACATGGCTACGATAACGAAGTAGACCACCGATTGCACGAGGAACTTCAAGGCACTGGCCATGATGTGGCCCGCGGCAATCTGCTGGGGAACGAGCGGGGAAGCGTGCGGGCCATAGAACACACGGCGCCACTTGAAGCCGTCCATGATCGGGTAGGAAAAGTCCCCCGATGCCGTCATGACCGCGGATGAGACGAGGAGTGCCGGCGCAATGAAGGCCAAGTAGCTCACACCGCCGAATACCGCCGCACTGTTCGCGTCCACCAGGCTCGCCAGCCCGATGCCCATCGCGAACAGGTACGCCACCGGCTGCCCCACGCTGTACAGGAACACGGACCAACCGTAGCCACGCATCACTCGAAGTGCCTGCTCCGCGTAGAAAAACGATCCCCAGCGTCGCGCCCGGCTGGCCGAGATGGCCGGCGAGTGAGCACGCAAGGGATGGACCGCCGTCGGGAGTTGCGCGTCAGTCATGTGCCCTCCTCGTCTGCTCTCCGCTCATCAACTGTCCCCAAGCCAACCGCCCGCTAATCAACAAGGCTCCGTCCGGTCAGCCGGAGGAAAACGTCCTCCAACGAAGAACGCCGCACTAGCGAGGTCAGGGGGCGGAGCCGGCGCGCGGAGACTTGCTCCAAGGCCGATTCACCGTCGTCCGCGTAGATGAGCACGCGATCCGGCAGCGTCTCGACGCGTTCGCCGACGCCTTCGAGCTCGACGCCGATGGTGGTATTGCGTTCTGAGCCGAAGCGGAGCTCCAGGACCTCTCGCGTGCAGTATTCGCGGATCAGGCTGGCGGGCGATCCTTCGGCCATGATCCGGCCCTTATCCACCACGATCAGCCGGTCGCAAAGCTGTTCGGCCTCGTCCATGTAGTGGGTAGTGAGGATCAGCGTCACGCCCTGTTCCTTGAGCCTGAACAGCCGGTCCCAGAGGATGTGGCGGGCTTGCGGATCCAGGCCCGTGGTGGGCTCATCCAGGAGCAGGATCTTGGGCTCGTTGATCAGCGAGCGGGCAATTGTCAGGCGCCTTTTCATGCCGCCCGAGAGGGCATCGACCCTGGACTTGGCCTTGTCCGACAGTTGCGCAAACTCAAGCAGTTCATCGGCCTTGGGACGCAAGTAGCTCAAAGGCAGCCCGAAGTAGCGGCCGTAGACGATCAGGTTTTCGCGGACCTTCAGTTCCTCGTCCAGGTTGTCCTGCTGGGGCACCACGCCCAAATGCGCACGGACTTCCGGGCCGTGGGTTTCCGGGTCCAGGCCCATGATGCTGAGCTTCCCTGACGTGCGCTGGGAGACTCCGCCGATCATCTTCATGGTGGTTGATTTGCCGGCGCCGTTGGGCCCCAGCAGCCCGAAGGACTCCCCCGCCGAAACCTCGAATGAGATGCCGTCGACGGCGGTGAGCTCACCATAGGTCTTGGTGAGGTTTTCGGCTGTGATGACTGCGGGTGGGTTCATCTGTCGGCTGGCTGACGTGGAGAAAGAGCGGGTGGCTTCATTGTGCACCCACAGCAGACTAGTAGAGCCAAGGAATACGTGAAAGAGGTATTGCGCAATTTTCTGGAATAACCCGGCAGCGTGACATTCTGCTGGATCATTCCACGCGCCAAGCCCCGAAACCGCGTGGTTCCGGGGCTTGCTGGTTGAGCGATGGCGAATGATCCAGCAGAATCCGCCGGCGCCTCACTTCGTCGGATGTGCCCGCAGCACTTCCAGGCGTTGGCGGTACTCCGTCTCGTCGATTTCGCCCCGCGCGTAGCGTTCCCTCAGTACGCTTTCGGCGCCCTGGGTTGCGGCCCAGTAGTGGTTCCGGCGCCACATGCGGCGGCCAAAGAAGATGAAGAATCCGATGACCAGGATCCAAAACAGCGGAATCAGGAGGAAAAACGGCCAGAAGACGAATCCGTCCCCGGGTCCATGGACGACGTCGGTAGGCAGCTGGGCGGCCGCGGCGCCGATGGTGGTGCTTAGTGATGTCAACATGTCCAGTCCAAACTCTCAACAGGCCGTATCTCGGCTCTGGTTCCAGTCTGGTTTTTGGCCCATCGAAACGCGTCGGCCACCGGGAGGCACTTGCGTCCGGCCGCCTACTCCCCCGGGAGACTGCGCGGAACGGCTAGCTGCTCCACCCGGGCCGGACCAAGCCTGATTCGTACGCCAGGACCACCAATTGCGCCCGGTCCCGCACGAGCAATTTGGTCATGATCCGGGAAACGTGGGTCTTTGCCGTCAGTGGGGTGATGAACAGTCTTTCGGCAATCTCCGCGTTGTTCAGGCCTTCGCCTACCAGCGCCAGGACTTCCCGTTCGCGCTCGGTGATTTGGTCCAGGGGTATTGTCTTCGACGCCGCCTTGCTCTGCACGGCGAGCTGGGCCATGATGCGGCGTGTCACCGAAGGCGAAAGCAGGGCATCGCCGTCGTGCACCACCCGCACGGCGCGGATCAGTTCCTCCGGTTCGGTGTCCTTGACGAGGAAGCCGGCGGCGCCCGCGCGCACCGCCTCAGCGATGTATTCGTCCAACTCGAACGTGGTGAGGATGATGATGCGCGTGTGCGCGAGGCGGGGGTTGGCCAGGATCTGCCGGGTTGCGGTCAACCCGTCGCCATCGGGCATGCGGATGTCCATCAGGATGACGTCGGGTGCTTCAAGCTCGGCCAGCCTGACGGTGTCGCGGCCAGTACCCGCTTCCGCCACCACTTCCATGTCCGGTTCAGCATCCAGGAGCGCGCGGAATCCCGCCCGGATAAGGGTCTGGTCGTCGGCGAGCAGCAAGCGGATCATGGCCGGTGTTCTCCTTGAGTGAAGTTCAACGGGAGGTTCCCCTCAACGCGCAGCCCGGGATCCAGCGGCGTCAGGCTAAGTGTCCCGCCCAAGGCGTCGACGCGCTCGTGCATACCTGTCAGCCCGTTGCCGGCGGCCGCTCCCCGCATGCCTGCACCGTCGTCGTCGATCCTCACCTTCAGCGCGTTCGCCGCCAATTCCAGACGTACGACGGCGGACGCCGCGCCTGAGTGCCTGCGGACGTTGCTCAGCGCTTCCTGGACAATCCGGTAGGCAGTTTCCTGCTGTGCCGTACCAACTCGTTCCGGGGACACCGAGTTTTCGAATCGCACCTGCAGGCCGCCGTGCCGTGCGTCCTCCACGAGTTCCGGGATCCGCGCCAGACTTGGTGGCGCCGCAGGACTCAACGGAGCGTCGTCGCGCAGTACGCCGAGGAGCTGACGGACCTCGGCCAAGGATTCCTTGCTCGCTGCCTTGATGGCTTCCAGCGCCGGGCGGAGCTTCTCGGGATCGTTGGTGCCCAAGTGGAGCGCCACGGAGGCCTGGACGTTGATCATCGACAGGGAGTGGGCCACCACATCGTGGATATCCCGGGCGAGCGTGAGCCGGTATTCGTCCCGTTCGGCCTGTTTCGCGGCCTCGCGCCGTCGCCGGTATTCGGCCATCCGCTCGCCCCGCCGTCGGAAGCCTTCACCGATCAGCACGAGGATCGCCGCCCACGCGACACCGGCGGAGGAACGGACAAGCCCCGCCTCATCCCCGGCAATGACGGCAAACAGCACGATGGCCGCCGCGCAGATCCCTGCCCCAATCCAGGCCTGCCAGCGCAGCCCCGCCGCCGCGGTCAGGATGATCGACAACGCGAGGGACAGCACGATCGGGCCCCAGGCGTAACCGAGAAGCACATAGCTGAACGTGGCCGCCAGGGTCACCGGTAGCATGACCACCGGCCTGCTGGTCCGGAAAGCCAAGGCCCCGGGTCCTGCCAGCAACAGGATGAAGGCGAGCGGGTCCAAGGGACGCAGTGCAGTCTGGTGGCTCGCCGAAAAGACGGTCCCCAGGACCTGGATCAGGGCCACCGCGATCACGATGAAACTCGTGGGAGGACCCTGGAAACGCCGCTGCATGCTCCGAGCCTAGCCGCGGAGGGCGCCTGCGTCGTCGGGTTAACGGTGTAGGGCGCCTACTCCCGAGGGAGTAGGCGCCCTACACGCTGGTGGGGAGCAAAATCAGGCGACGCCGGAGACGCTTCCCGCTGCCACTTGGCGTTCCGCGGCTTCGACCACGTTGGTCATGAGCAGCGCCACGGTCATGGGACCCACGCCACCGGGGTTCGGCGAAATCCAGCCGGCTACATCGGCAACGGCGGGATCGATGTCGCCGTGGACCTTACTCTTGCCCGTCTCGGGGTCGGTTTCACGGGTGACACCGACGTCCAGCACGGCCGCGCCCGGCTTCACGTCCGCAGGCTTGACGATGTGCTTTGCACCCGCCGCGCCGACAATCACGTCCGCCTGCCGCAGCAGCTCCGAGAGGTTCTTGGTGCCGGTGTGCGTCAGCGTCACGGTGGCGTTCACGGCCCGCCGGGTGAGCAGCAGGCCAATCGAGCGGCCGATCGTGACGCCGCGGCCGACTACCACAACGTGCTTACCTGCGAGGCTGTAGCCGTTGCGCTCCAGGAGCTCGATGACGCCACGGGGCGTGCAGGGCAGCGGCGAGGTGATCTCTCCGTTGACGTTGAGCACCAGCCGGCCCAGGTTGGTCGGGTGCAGGCCGTCGGCATCCTTGGCGGGGTCGATCCGCTCGAGGATAGCGTCGGTGTCCAGGTGCTTGGGCAGCGGCAGCTGCACGATGTAACCGTGGCAGGCGGGGTCCGCATTGAGTTCGTCGATGAGGGCCTCAACCTGGGCCTGAGTGGCATCCGCCGGAAGCTCACGCTGGATCGAGTTCATCCCGATCTCCACAGACTGCTTGTGCTTCATGGACACGTAAAGCTGCGAGGCAGGGTCCGCACCTATGAGCACAGTGGCAATGCCCGGAGTCACGCCGCGGGCCTTCAGCGCAGCGACACGCTCAGTAAGCTCAGCTTTGATGGCGGCGGCGGCGGCCTTGCCGTCAAGGATCTTCGCGGTCTGCGCCATGGACGGGTTCACCACTGCTCGTGCTGCGGGTACAGCGGGAAGTCAGCGGCGAGCTTGTCGACGCGGGCCTGCAGGGCTTCAACATCGGTAGCGGAACCGGACTTCAGCGCCGAAGCGATGATCTCGGCAACCTCGGTGAACTCGGTAGCACCGAATCCGCGGGTAGCCAGTGCCGGGGTACCGATGCGCAGGCCGGAGGTGACCATCGGGGGGCGGGGGTCGAACGGAACGGCGTTGCGGTTGACGGTGATGCCCACCGAGTGCAGAAGGTCTTCGGCCTGCTGCCCGTCCAGCTGCGAGTTGCGCAGGTCCACGAGGACCAAGTGGACATCGGTGCCGCCGGTCAGGACCGAAATGCCGGCTTCGGCAACATCAGCCTGGTTGAGGCGATCGGCGATGATCTTGGCACCTTCGAGGACGCGTTCCTGGCGCTCCTTGAATTCCTCGCCCGCGGCGATCTTGAAGGCAACGGCCTTGGCCGCGATGACGTGCATGAGCGGACCACCCTGCTGGCCCGGGAAAACGTTGGAGTTGAGCTTCTTCGCCCATTCTTCCTTCGCGAGGATCACACCCGAACGGGGTCCAGCCAGCGTCTTGTGCACCGTGGAGGTGACGACGTCGGAGTGCGGCACCGGGCTCGGGTGCAGGCCTGCTGCCACGAGGCCGGCGAAGTGGGCCATATCCGTCCAGAGAAGGGCGCCAACTTCGTCGGCGATGGAGCGGAAGGCCGCGAAGTCGAGGTGGCGCGGGTAAGCGGACCAGCCGGCGATGATGACCTGCGGCTTCTCGGCAATCGCTTGCTCGCGGAGCTTGTCCATGTCCACGCGGAAGGTGTCCTGCTCCACCTGGTAGGCAGCCACGTTGTAGAGCTTGCCGGAGAAGTTCAGCTTCATGCCGTGCGTCAGGTGGCCACCATGGGCCAGGGACAGGCCGAGGATCTTGTCACCGGGTGTGATCATGGCAGACAGCGCTGCGGCGTTGGCCTGTGCACCCGAGTGCGGCTGGACGTTGGCGTACTCTGCATCGAAGAGAGCCTTAACGCGGTCGATGGCCAGTTGCTCGGCAATGTCCACGTATTCGCAGCCACCGTAGTAGCGCTTGCCCGGGTAGCCTTCGGCGTACTTGTTGGTCAGGACCGAGCCCTGGGCCTCCATGACGGCGCGGGGCGCAAAGTTCTCGGAAGCGATCATTTCCAGGGTGCCGCGCTGGCGGCCGAGTTCCTGTTCCAGAACCGCTGCGATCTCGGGGTCGAGTTCGGCAAGCGGCTGGTTGCTGATGGTCGCGGAGGTGATGGTGGTGGTCACGAAGATCTCCTGGATAGGCAACGGGTATTACTACAGGTCAGGCTACCGGCTGCGTTTTTTCCATGCCCTTTGATTACGGGGCATGGCACAGCGACAGTAAAACGTGACCCTCGGCCCAGGCGTACGATCCGTGGTCTTCATCAATGCCGCTCCCTGGTGGTACACCACCCAACGCCAGTCGCGACGACTTAAACAGTACAACAGGTGCGCAACGGTAGGCTTGACTGTGTGACTGACTCCACCCTGCCCACGTCTTTTGTTGTAACCCTGTCCTGCCCGGACCGGCCCGGAATTGTGCACGCCGTTGCAGGCGCCTTGTTGGAGGCTGGCTGCAACATCGCCGATTCCCAGCAATATGGCAGCCCCACCACGGGAAACTTCTTCATGCGGGTGGAAGCCACCACGTCCTCTGCCCAGGCTGAACTGGGTTCGGCACTGGCTCCGGTGGCCGAAGAATTCGGCATGAAGTGGCAGATCAACCCGGTGGGCCAGAAGGTCCGTACCCTGATCCTGGGTTCAAAAGACGCGCATTGCCTCAACGATCTGCTCTTCCAGCAGCGTTCCGGGACCCTCCCCATCGAGGTGCCGGCCATCGTGTCCAACCACCGGGACCTCGAAGGACTGGCCGAGTTCTATGGCATCCCCTTCCACCACATCCCGGTCACCCCGGACACGAAGCCGGAGGCCGAGGCGAAACTCCTCGAGCTCATCCGTGAACACGGCATCGAGCTGACTGTCCTGGCGCGCTACATGCAAGTCCTCTCCAACGAGCTCTGCACCGAGCTCAACGGCAAGGCCATCAACATCCATCACTCCTTCCTGCCGTCCTTCAAGGGCGCCAAGCCCTACCACCAGGCACATGCCCGCGGTGTGAAGATCATCGGTGCCACCGCCCACTACGTCACGGCGGACCTCGATGAGGGTCCCATCATCGAGCAGGAGGTCATCCGTGTGGACCACGCCCGCACCGCTGAGCAATTCGTGCAGATGGGCCGCAACGTCGAGGGTCGCACGCTCGCACAGGCCGTGCAGTGGCACGCCGAACACCGCGTCCTCCTGGACGGCACCCGCACGGTGGTCTTCAACTAGGCTCCGGCCTAGGCTGTTCGCATGCAGCGCATCCCGGAAGCCGACCACGAGGCTGATCTCGCCGCGTTCTACGACCGGCAGGCCACTCTCCTGCACACCCGCGCCCTGACGCCGCACCGGGTGGAATGCCGCGATTGGTTCATCCGTCTACTCAAGGACGAGCACAGGCATTCGCTGTTCGAACTGGGCTGCGGGACCGGAATCGAGGGCCTCAAGTTCGTGGAGGCAGGAATCCACTACACGGGGGTCGACCTTTCCGAGGAGAGCATCCACCTCGCTAGGGCCAAAGGCTTGGACGCCAGCGTGGCCAGCGGCCGGGCCCTGCCGTTCGCCGACGCCACTTTTCCTGCCGTGTGGACCATGAGTACTCTCCTCCATGTCCCCAACACTCGAATCCACGACGTCCTCAGCGAACTCGTGCGGGTCGCGGCGCCCGGTGCGCCAATCGGCGTCGGGCTCTGGTCGGGTGACGATGAGGAAGTTCTCAACCCGGAAGACGAAGACGAGCCGCGACGGTTCTTCAGCCGGCGGAGCGACGCCGCCGTGCGCCACATCTTCGGTGCGCACGGCACGGTGGAACACTTTGAGACCTGGCCCGAAGGCACGGGTGCAGAGTCCGGGCCGGGTGCGGGAAAATGGATCCAGCACTACCAGTTCCTGGTCCTCCGGACGCCTTCCGGCCCAACTGGCTAGCAGTAGGTGCCGTAATAAGGCGTCAAAACGACACCTACTGCGAGTGAGTTGGGCCGGGGCCAGCATGTTCTAGGCTTGGCCCATGGCTCCCATTTACTCCTTCGCCGGCGACACCCCGGTCATCCATGACACTGCCTTCGTAGCTCCCACGGCGTCCATCATCGGCAAGGCCACCCTTGGCGAGGACTCCAGCGCCTTCTACGGTGTGTCCGTCCGGGCAGACACCGCTGCCATCAGCGTCGGCGCCGGCTCGAACCTGCAGGACAACGTGGTCCTGCACGCCGACCCCGGCTTCCCCTGCACGGTCGGCGAGCGCGTCAGCGTTGGGCACAGCGCAGTCGTACACGGATGCACGGTGGAGGACGACTGCCTCATCGGCATGAGTGCCACTATCCTGAACGGCGCCGTTATCGGCACCGGTTCGCTCGTGGCGGCGGGCGCCGTCGTGCTTGAGGGGACTGTCATCCCGCCGCGATCCTTGGTTGCCGGCGTGCCTGCCAAAGTGCGCCGCGAACTGAGTGAGGAAGAGCTCGACGGCGTGAAACACAACGCGGCTCACTACCGGGAGCTGGCAGCGGCCCACCGAGAGATGCACGCACAGGATTAAGAACGAAATGCCCGGCAGGAGGGTTCTCCTGCCGGGCATTTCGTGTCCGAGATAGGGCCGGATACGGCTAGTCCAGGCTGATCGGCCCCAATTCGTCCAACAAGTCTCCGGGACCGGGGTTGCCGGCCACGGAGGAACCGCCCAAGTGGTTCACCACGCCCCACACGGCGTTCAACCCTGTGGTGACGGCGCCTTCGGCCCAGCCCGCGGTGAACGAGACGTCGTCGCCGGCCAGGAAGATCCCGCGTTGGCTCTCGGACAGCTTGTCCTGCTTGAAGTGCGTGAACAGGCGCTGCTGGTAGCGGTAGTGCCCCGGCAGGTTGGCCTTGAAGGCACCCATGAAGTTGGGGTCGGCTTCCCAGGAGACCGTGATGGGCTGGCCCACGATGTGGCTCGCGATGTCCACGCCCGGGTAGATCTGCTCAAGTGAGTGCAGCATGAGTTTGACGCGTTCCTCGGCGCTGAGCGAGAGCCACTTCAGGGCGTCGTCGTTCCACGTGTAGGAAAGCAGGATGACGGCGGGCTTGTCCGCGCCGTCGTCGAGCAGGTACGTTGCCCGGTTGAGCCGGTCGGTCAGGGTCATGGACAGCACTTCGCGGCCCGTTTCGGGGTCGATGTCCTTCCAGAACGGCCGGTCCACCATCACAAAGGTCTTGGACGACTGCATGTAGTGCGAGCGCTCGATCGCGGTCCACAGCTCCGAGGGGAACAACGATTCCTGGGTGTGGATCCGCGTGGACAGCAACCAGGACTGGCACGTAGTCACGACGGCGGGGTAGCCGGATTCCCGGCCCCAACGTTCGCGCACCAACAGATCTCCGTTGTCGCCGCGTTCGATGCGGTCCACGGCTCCGCGCGGGGAACCGGAATGCAGCGATGCCAGCGAGGTGCCCTCTGGCCAGTGGGCCATGCCCGACGGCGCGTGGTGCCATAGTGCCTCGGGGAGCCGTTGCGCTCCTCCCGCGATGAGCCGGTGCTGGTCATCGGCGTCGGTGTAGACGACGCGCAGGATCTCAAGGATGGAGTTGGGGAAGTCGGTGTCCCAGCCGCCCGTGCCGAAGCCCACCTGCCCGAAGGCCTCGCGGTGCGCGAACCCGGCCTCCTTGAAGGACTTGCTCGCGGCGATGAAGCCGTAGAAGGTCTGCTCATCCAAGAGCGGGAGCAGCTCGTTCCACAGTTCCTTGATCCGGGTAGTGTCGCGGACCCGGATGGCTTCCTGCATTTCCTGGAACGCGGCACCGTCATTCACGGCGGACTTCCAGGCTGCGGCAACCTCGTGGAAGAACTCCGGCAGGTCAGCCGAGGTGGCAGCGTAGTGCTTTTGTCCGGCCAGCTCGATCACTGTGCTTGACGTTGCGGGCGCGAGCGGGTTGGGGAATTCCTGGGTGTCCAGGCCGAGGAGGTCCACGTAGTGGTAGAACGCCTTGCCGGACACCGGGAAGCGCATGCCGCCGAGGTCTGCCACCACTCCTGGAGCGGAGGGGAAGCTCGCAGTGCGCAGCCGCCCGCCGATCTGGTCAGCCTCATAGACCACGGGGCGTAGTCCGAGTTTCATAAGCTCATAGGCCGTGACGAGTCCGGACAGGCCTGCGCCGATCACCGCGACCTCCGTGCCGTGCAGTTCCGGCGGAACAACCGCCAATCCATCGGGGTGGGCCAGGTAGTGGTCGTAGCTGAACGGGAAGTCCGGATTCAGCATAGTGATGGGAGCGTCGGCCGGCGTTGCTTGGGAAATTCCCGTGTCCCCTGCGCGGGGTGTGGGTTCCGTGGGCAATTCGGTGGCGATGGTCATGAAAGTTCTGCCTTCACAGTTTCCGGGTCGGCGACCCTGGCGGATAGTTCACGGTATTCCTGTTCGGTCAGGGCCGCTACCTTGGAGTTCCGGCGTCCATAGCCGAAGTAGAGCGCGATCCCCACGAGCATCCAGCCACCAAACACCACCCAGGTGTCGGCGCCCAAGTTGGCCATGAGGTAGGCACAAATCAGCGTGCCGAGGACGGGGGTGATCGGGTAGAGCGGCACGCGGAAGCTGCGCTTGAGCTCCGGGCGGTTGCGCCGCAGGTAGATGACGGCCACGTTGACCAGCGCGAACGCGAAGAGGGTGCCGATGCTGGTGGCGTCGGCCAGCGCGCCGAGCGGGACGAGCCCCGCGGTGAGTGCGACGGCGGTGCCCACGATCAGTGTTCCGGCCACCGGAGTGCCGGTTCGCGGGGAGATACGGCCGAAGACCTCCGGTACCAGTCCGTCGCGGGACATGGAGAGCAGGATACGGGTCTGGCCGTAGAGCACGGTCAGGACGATGCTGGCAATGGCGAGCACGGCTCCGATGGAGAAGACGAGCGCGATCCAGGGCTGGTGGGTGGTTTCCTCGAGGATCTGGACGAGGGCCGCCTCGGTGCCGCCGAACCATTCCCACGGCCGGGCGCCGATGGCTGCCACAGCGACCAGGACGTAGATGCTGGTCACGATCACCATGGAGAGCAGGATGGCGCGGGGCAGGTCGCGCTTGGGGTTGCGTGCTTCTTCGCCGGCGGTGGAGGCGGCGTCGAAGCCGATGTAGGAGAAGAAGACCCTGGACGCAGCGGCCGAGACGCCTGCGGCACCCATCGGCATGAGGGGTTCGAAGTTGCCGGCGTTGAATGCGGTGAAGGCAACGGCGCAGAAGAACAGCAGGATGACGATCTTGATGGTCACGATCGCGGTGTTGATCCAGGCGCTCTCCTTGGCGCCGCGCACCAGCAGGATCATGGCAAGGACCACGATCGCCATGGCGGGGACGTTGACCACGCCGCCGCTGCCCGGTGGCTGGGACATGGCGTCCGGCAGGACCTGCCCGAACGCTGCCAGGGTTTCGTTCACGTATTGCCCTGCACCGACGGCCACCGCAGCTACGGAGACGGCGTATTCGAGGACGAGGCACCAGCCACAAATCCAGGCCATGCCCTCGCCCATCGTGGCGTAGGAGTAGGAATAACTGGAACCGGCCACAGGCACAAGGCCCGCCATTTCCGCGTAGGACACGGCGGAGAACAGGGCAGCGAGGCCCGCCACCACGAAGGAAATCCAGACCGCGGGGCCGGCCAGGGGGACGGATTCTCCCAGGATCACCAGAATTCCCGTGCCCAGGGTGGCGCCAACGCTGATCATGGTCAGCTGGAGGACACCGAAGCTGCGGACCAGTGGCGTTCCGCTTTTGCTGCTTCCGGCTTCGCTGACCATCTGACCGATGGGCTTGCGGCGCAGCAGTTGCGCACCGAGCCCCGGACGGCGAGCGGCCTCTGCGGCATGTATTGGCTTGGTCTGGGTGGTGGTAGGCACAGTCACCGTTGACGTCCCTTCAGAGTAGTTTGCGGTTTCCCCTGTCCACCGTAAGCCTGTGAGCCAGCTCTCAGGACGGTGCAAAATGACCTATAGTGATCAACCATGAGACGTATTGCACAATCAGAAACGACGCCGGAAGCGGCGCTTTCGGGGCAGGTCAGCGTTGACCTGTCCGCGATTTCAGACAACATCAAAGCCCTCAAAAAGCGCACGGCGGCGCCGCATTTCATGGCGGTCGTCAAGGGGAACGGCTACGGGCACGGCCTCGTGGATGTGGCCCGCGCGGCAGTGGAAGCAGGAGCCGATTGGCTGGGAACCGCCCAGTTGAGCGAAGCCATCACCTTGCGCCAAGCGGGCATCGCCGTGCCGGTCTTGTCCTGGCTCTATCTGGCATCCCAGACCAGCGCAACCATCCGCGAGGCACTTGAGTACGACGTCGACGTTTCGCTTGGGAGCGTCCGTCAACTTGAGGTCCTGGCGGGGATCGCGAGGCAATTGGGCCGCCCCGCCGTCGTGCACCTGGAGCTGGACAGCGGCCTCAGCCGCGGCGGCGCGCGAAAGGAAGACTGGCCAGAGCTCGTTGCCCACGCACGCGAGGCTGAACAAGACGGCACCGTGCTGGTCCGCGGTATCTGGACCCACTTGGCGTGGGCCGATGTTCCCGCCCACCCCGGCAACGCTGCAGCCGTAGCGGAATTCGAAGACGCCGTTCGCGAAGCCTGCACCGCCGGCCTGGACCCACAACTGCGGCACGTATCCAGCTCGGCAAACATCCTGGACCGGCCCGAATTCCATTTCGACATGGTCCGTGCGGGACTGGCCATCTATGGGTTGGCCCCCGCTGACCACCTGAATCCCGCCGACTTTGGACTGCGCCCCGCCTTGAGCGTCACCGCACCGCTCGTCATGGTCAAGAAGGTCCCGGCGGGGACGGGTGTCAGTTACGAACACCAGGCCATCACGCACGAGCCGCGCTATCTCGGACTCATCCCCCTCGGCTACGCGGACGGCATCCCCAAGGGCATCAGCGGCCGGAGCCTGGTACAAATCGCCGGACGGAAAGTTCCCGTGATCGGCAAGGTATGCATGGACCAGTTCATGGTGGACCTCGGCCCGGATGCTTCCGGGATCGACGTCGGAGATACGGCGGTACTGTTCGGCGATCCGGCCGGAGGGGCTGCGAGCGCCGACGATTGGGGCGCCGCGATCGGCAGTCACGGAGACGAGATCATCAACCGGATCGCACCGCGACTCCCCCGCGTGTATGAGTCCGGCGCCTACGAGTGCCCCGACTACCAGGAGGCAGCGAGCGATGTCTCCTGAGCCGACCCCCGGCCGCCTGAGTTTCGTCACGCTTGAGCAGTTCCTGAAGCAGCTGCCGCCCGAGTTGGAGATCCTCCACGACGGCGGCAGCGGCGGGGAGTTGCTGCGCTGGGTTGAACCCAGCGAACTGGACGATCCCACGCCCTACCTGCCGGACGGGGAGTTCCTGCTGACCGCGGGGCTCCCTTTCCTGGGTGATGGGGGGTCCAGGGAGAACGTCGACGCCTATGTGAAGCGGCTGGTGGGGGCCAAAGTGGCGGCGCTGGGGTTCGGGATCAGGCCGTATTTCGACGCCGTCCCGGCCGAGCTACTCAAAGCGTGCCGTCGGCACAAGCTCACCTTGATCGAGATTCCGGAATCCATCCCGTTCGCAGCGATCGGGCTGGAGTTCTCCCAACTCCTGGAATCGGACAATGCGAAGGTCTTCCGCCAACTCGCGGAGACCAACAGGCAACTCATGCGGGCAGTCCTCTCCCCTCGTCCGGAACACGAACTGCTCGCCGCTCTGGTCCAAAAAGCGCCTGTCTGGGCCCTGCTGATCGGCGCGGACGGGCGGATCCGTGCACGCGCCCACGCCGCCGGCGGCAGCACCGGCGTCGAGCATTCACTACTGGACCCGATGCTGGAACGGCTCCTTTCGGGCAGCGGACCGCGCATTGAGGTGGACGGCTTTGAGCAGCCGGGCTCCGCGATGGTCTTTGGCCACCCGCTGCGGAGCACCAAGGACGCCAACCTCGGCGCCCTGATCCTCGGATCCGACGTTGCGCTGACTCCCGCCCAGAACAGTGTGGTGCAGTCTGTGGTGGGGCTGCTGGAGTTGCTCGTCCGGCAACGGACCAGCGGCTCGCTCGCGCCGAGCCAGCTGGCTACAGCGTTGCTCCTGCACCCGGAGAGCCTTGCCACTGGCGGTACTCGGCACATCAATGTACTCAAGGACCTGCTCGCGCAAAGCCTGTCTTCCACGCGCTCCGCTCCCCTGCGCGTTGTGCAAGGCATCAAAGTGGACTCCCCGGAATGGCCCGCGGGCGACGGCCCTGTGCGCGAGCTGCTTCAATGGCGGCGCCTCTTCGACACCAAGCTGGTGGAAATCACCGATTACGGATTCGCCGCGATCACGCGTTTGAAGGTTGATGACTCTTTGCTGGACGACGTCGAGAAGCTGGGCTGGCGTTTAGTCATCGGCGATCCCACGGAACTGACCGGGCTCGCGGCAGCGCATCAGCGGGTGACGTCGCTCCGCAGCCGGGTTCAATCGAGTGGCAAGAGCGCCCGAGTGGACGAGGTAACGTGGTCCGTCACTGGGCTTTTGGGGCGCGAGGCTGGTTCGATGTTGGCGGCGCGGCTTCTTGAACCGGTGCTCTCCTTGGAATCTGATCGGCGCGATCCCCTCTTGACCGTGCTCCGGGGCTGGTTGAGCGAGAACGGCAGCTGGGACGCTTCAGCCAAGCTCTTGGGCCTACACCGCAACAGCGTGCGCCGCCAGATTGGCCTGCTCGCGGAACTGCTTGATACCGATCTGAACCAGGCCCAGGTGCGGGCAGAACTATGGATCGCGCTGCAGTACACGGACGGGTTGGTGGGCGGCGCTTCGGACACGATCGGCAATTCCTAGATCGCGCGCGTGGGTCGACTGAGCTGGAACGGCTGCTTTCCCTCTGCGCCCGTCCCGCCGACGTCGGACAGACCGGCGACGAGCAATGGCATGTCCTTGCCGACCCTGAGGGCAACGAGTTCTGCCTCCTGCGCAAGCGGCTTGATCCCTGACAGCACACGGGACTCGGCTCGTCGGTCAGCCCCGATTCGTTCCCTCAGTCCGCTTCCCTCATCGAGGCCTCTGCGAGCGTCGGCGGAAACTGCTATGCCAAAGGCCCAGCAAGACCGCCAAGACCAGCAGACCGAGAAATACCCAGACGGGCTGGCCCGTTACTGTGGCGAGGAAAGGGCCTCCAACCACGCCCGCGACAACGGCGACGGCCCATACCGTGAACAAAATGCGTCGTTCCTGCTTAAGAGGCATATTCATGATGCTATCCATTCTGGTCCGAGTTGTTACCGGCACTGGGGGCCCATGGACGAAAATGGGTTCCAGCCGTTCGCTGGGTAGATACCCCAGAACGAGAGCCCGACACACTGGCCGTGGTTATCCGCATATTGGGCTGTTGCACCAATAGATGCTGCCACCAGGCCGCAAGCGGCTGCCGCGCCCGGCGTTGAGGCCCTGCCGCCCCGTACCGGTGACCACTCCGTACTTGTTGCCGGCAGCTCGGTGAACGATCACTCCGCCTGCGTGGCTTTCCCTGCTTCAGTAACGAGCGCCGTCAAAGAAGATCTTGATAAGGCCTTTCCTTAAGAGGTGCCGCCTGCGCGGCTCCACTGAGAGCGGTTGAGACCGTACAAAGAGCCAACAAAGACCCGTGCACCGCAGCCGTCAACGTGCGTGATTTCAGTTTCATATCGTCTCCTTTACGAAGCGACACAAGCCTGCACCGCAACAACGCGCGCCGCCAGATTGGCCTGCTCGCGGAAGTGCTTGAAACTGACCTGAACCAGGCCCAGGTGCGAGCAGAACTCTGGATCGCATTGCGGTACGCGGATCGGTTGGTGGCTGGGTTGGCCGGGATGGACGCGCAGGGCTCCTAGTTTTGGCATTTCCGGGGCGCCGGCAACACTGTGAGAGCCCTTTGCCGGGATCCAGGCTTCATGCCGCGAGACCGGCGCGCCTCATACCGAATCAACGAAGCCAGGCGAGCGGCACACCTAGACGATGACCAAAACACACCTAGAAATGGCTTTTAAGCACTCATTTTGGCCCATTGGAGGACTCATTTTCGCCAAATCTCGTCTAGGTGTGCTCTGAGCACGCTAGCTTTCGACTGCCGGGCTACACGGAACCGCCGGTTGCCGATACCAAGGTAGGGGAAAGAAATGCTGACCATGACCGCATTGAACGCAACAAGCGCGATGTCAACGGCGCGAACCAAGATTGACGGAATGATCGTTCGATACGATGGCTGGTTTCTCGTGCTTCTCGCCATCCTGATGGTGCTTGCATTTGCCCTGCTCGCGGCGATGGCCGTCTGGTGCTTGACCCAAGGAAGGGGCCGTTTCACAGGCAACTGGAGTTGGAACCAATGGGGCGTCTCCATGTTCGTTGAATGTCGGTAATTCGCTAACAGGCTGGCCGTCGTGGTGGCGCGGCGGCTCCGTGCCGCCACGACCAGAGCAATCGAAAGAGCGCCCCTTCATGATTCTCAGAGTTGAAAACGTCAACTACTCCTACAATTCGCGAACACAAGTGCTTCATGACGTCTCGTTCACGATCGCCGAGAACCAGGTTATGGGCCTCATTGGTCCTAATGGATCCGGAAAGTCCACCCTGCTCAGGGTGATTTTGGATCTCCTGCAACGCCAAACCGGTCGCATTCACATTGGATCTGCCAGTAGTCATAGCCGCAGTGCCAAAATGTCCTCGATCTATCTGTCGAGCAACGACTACCTTCCTGAGTTCCTCACGGGCGAGGAATACCTGCGTTTCATGCATGGGCTCTACGGAGAACCCTTGGATCTCGCGGGGCTTGAGTCGCAATTCATCAGATACTCCATGCGCGGCCGACATCGGGATCTGATCGAGGACTACTCACACGGCATGCGGAAAAAGCTGCAACTCGTCGCCGCATTCATGCTCCGGCGAAAGTTCACTGTGATCGACGAAACGCTCAACGGGGTCGACATCGATGCCATAAAGCTTTTCGAGAGCGATATCACGGAACTCGCCAAGGAGGGCAGATCGGTTCTGCTATGCAGCCATGACTTCACGATGCTGGAGCACGTCGCCGACGAGCTCGCTGTCCTCATCCAGGGAACCATGATTGTCCAGGCCCCGGTCCGGCAGATTATCCAAGACCACGGAACAATCGCTGAGTTGGCGGACGAATTCATCCAAGCAATGGAGACCCCGTAGATGCGTCTCAAGAGCATAATTCTGTTGTTCCAACTTTTTTGGCTCTTCATCATGAGACGTGTCTTGGGCCGGGGGCTCCTTGCGACCCCAATTTCCCGGGTTTCGGCCTTGGTCTTTGTCATCGCAGCCTTCGCCGGGTTTAGTGTCATGAGTTATGTGATTATCCGGCAGTATTTCGGAGGAACAGGCCTTCTGGAGCCGGTACTTCAAGTGGCCAATGTATCGGTGGGATTCTGGTCCCTCATTGCCTACACGCTGATCCGCGTACTCTTCATGAAGGCCGACGAACTCCTCGGACTTTCCTTCAATCTTCCGGTGACGAACAAGGAACGAACGTTGGCTTTCGCCCTCTTTGAGTCCTCCATCGTCTTCCTTATGACCGTATTTGTTTTCGGCGCGTTCTCCATCTCAACTGTCCTGGTAGAGGGGCTGGCTTACATTCCGAAAGTGCTCGCGTCGATCTGGTTTCCGGCCCTGTCAACGTACCTGCTACTCAGCCTGGGCTACTACCTCCTCGAACGTGCTCTCCTGGCATTCCGAATATCCCGACTTCGCGGCCTGATCGTGCCGTTGGTCCTGGCGTTAGGACTGGCCGTGGTGTTCCCATACACCAACGAGCAGAGCACACAGATCGCCGAAAGCTACGTTGACGGGCGCGACTATTCTTCACCCGCACTGTTCTACTCGAAGCTGCAGGAAGACATCGGATTATGGTGCTCTCTGTTGGTCCTGCTCGCATCATCAGCCGCAATCATTCCGGCCGTGATGGCTGCGGCGCCAGCGAACTATGTGCCCGTCCGCCGCTTCTTTGCCCTTCTTCCGTCCCAGCTGGCTCGATACCGGTTCGGCACCTACATGCTCGTGCTGTTCCGGAGTTTCGAAACGATGGTCGCGGTTTCCTTCATCGCGGTCTACTCGATCTTCGCTTGGATCCAGCACTTGGCGCTACCGCCCTACGCCCTGATTCTCATTACGTTTCAAGGAATCTACGCATATTCGAACTCGGAGCCGCTACGCCGCATGGCTGTCAACCCGGGACGCACGCTTGCAAATTACGTATGCCTGGCCGGTTCGCAGGGCGTTCTGCTGATTGCCGTCGCTATCCCAGTCGGAGCTATCTCGGCGGCACAGGGCGTGGCATGGGAGGCAAGCCTTCCGGTGGCAGGGTTCTGCTTCAGCAACATTCTCATTTCGACGTTGATCGGAATTGCCTTCCCCCCAGAGAAAGGGAACCCTTTTACAGTCCTCGTAGGAATGGTTTTGACAGTCATTGTTGTAATGATCGTGATGCTCGGTCTGAACATCTTCAATTTCATCCCGACAGTGAATGTGGCAATCCTCGCCGCGATGAATCTATTGGTTGCGTTTTACAGCATCTTGGGTATGCAAAGAATGGAAAGGGTCGCACGTCATGAAATGGCTGCTTAGAATCACCGTCGGATTAACCATCTCTTTCGTTGTCACAATGGTTGTTGTAGTGGCAAGTTTCATCATGACAATGTTCTCAGCCACTGAGATAGGTATCCGGAAGGTCGGCCTCTTCGGCGCTCTCTTCTTCGAGCCGCATGAACAGGAAAATGGGTCGACCTCACTGGAAATTGGCATATCGAACGGCGCCCCCATCGCCATCATCTTCATAGGATTGCTTGTCTTCCATGTTGCGGTCGCCTCAGTTCTGGAACGATTGAAGCTCCACAAGAAGCGTCTTCAGCAAGCGGGCTAGGGTTGGCCATGTACGCTATCCCCCTCCGGGACGTGACGTTCGGCCTGATTTTCAGGAATCTCATAGCGCCTTGCAGATGGCCCCTTGTCACTTTGGCTCTGTGTTTTACAGGCTGCAGCTCGCTCGCCGCCATGACGGCTGATCCGATACTTTTTCAGGCGTGCCTGTGGCTACTGGTACATGTCCTGTGTCTTCTCGTCAGTTTTTTGTTCCATGAGCTCGCTCATGTCTTAGGCATGATGGCATTTCGAGGCGTTTCCGACGTTGTAATATCGGCTAGCACGTTCCGCTTCTCCCTGATTCCCCTCGGAAAGCTCGACGGCTGGAAAATTGGGGTAATTGCGGTCCTCGGACCAGGTTCATCGTGCGCGGTGGGAGCGGCGATCGCGCTGCTTTCGCCGGACTCGTTCCTGCAGTATTGGTTCCTGCTGCACGGCATATTCCTGTTGCCATTCTTTGGTGACGGGCGCAGCCTACTCGTCGGGCTGCGAAATCGGTCGGGACTGGTTTCGCTAACCGGCCCTTCAGCCGATTCTTGAGAAACTCCGTCCCCTTCAAAGCTCACTGGGAAAGATTCTCCCACTCCCCGTACAACTCCGAGCGGCGGTCACGCAGGTAAGGCACTTCCTCGCGCGCAGCCCGCACAGTGTCCGTACCGATCCCGGCGAACAGCAGCGCAGGCCCGTTCCCGGCGGCCGCCAACAAGGCACCGTCAGGGCCAGCAATAACGCTTCCGCCGAGGAAGTCGCATCCCTCCTCGTGCCCGCTGTGGTTCGCATAGGCCACGTTCACTTGGCTTTCGAGTGCGCGGGCACGGATCAGCACCTGCGGCACGGACTCGAAGCCCTTCGACAGGGCGGTGGGAACCAAAACGAGTTCGGCACCGCGCGTGGCGGCGGCCCGGACAGTTTCGGGGAATTCCACGTCGTAGCAAATCAGCAGGGATGTCTTGATGCCGTTGAAATCCACGACGGCGGGGGCTACTTGGGCGGCGGAGAACGCGTTGCGCTCCTCCCCACCGAAGAGGTGCACTTTGTTGTAGTCCAGGAGCACAGCTCCATGTGCGTCCAGGAGAGTGGCGGAGATGTGCCAGCCGCCATCGGCGGCCGGTGCCGGGAGGCTATAGACCAATCCGATTCCGCGCGTGCGGGCAATGCCGGCAAGGCGTTGCCGGATGCCGGGAAGGGCCGCCGGGTCAAATTCACTGTGGAGCCTGAGGGGCGCATATCCGACGGGGAAGAGCTCCGGAGTCAGCAGAAGAGCGGACCCGGCCGCGGCAGCACGTTGTGCCGCGGAGTCGATTGTCTCCAGATTGGCGTCGACGTCCAGGACAACAGCGTTGGCCTGCAGGACAGACAGCAGCATCTTTACCACCTCAATAGCACCTAGCTCCCCGGCAGCTCGGCGTGCGCGGGATTCCTCGTGGTTCCAGCGTAGCCAGCGTCGCGCTGGAACCACAGGACAAATGGACCCGCAGAAGGTTGAACAAGGACGGATCGCACTGGAATTCAGAAAAGCCGACGGGAGTAGCCGAGACGCGCCCATTGCGTTAACTTCTTGACTGCAACTGTGATTTGGGGCACGCTTCATGTCATGCCTGCAACATCCCGCTCGACGAAGAGCCACCGCAAAAACCCCGGCTCGCAATCAGCGCTGCGCCACCTGAACCAACAGCGGCTCATCGAATGCCTGCTGAGCGGCCCATCCACCCAAGCCGAGCTCGCCAGGCAAACCGGTCTTTCCACGGCCACGGTGTCCAACATCGTCAAAATCATGCAGGACGCCGGGCTTGTCTCCACGGAACCGATCACCAGCTCCGGACGGCGTGCGCTGAACGTCAGGCTCAACAGCAACGGCGCCGTGGCAGTTGGAATCGATTTTGGCCGGCGCCACCTGCGGGTGGTCCTGGCGTCGCTGGGATATCACATCATCATCGAGGAAACAGTCACTCTGCCCCTTGGCCACCACGCCGAACAGGGCATCAGCGCCGCCGTCGCGCTCCTCGACAAACTGCTGCTGGAAAGCGGTGTTGACCGAAGCGCGATAGTAGGCGCCGGCGCCGGCATCGCAGGCCCCATCGACCGCCGTTCCGGTACGGTGGCGCAGGGTGCCATCCTGCCCGAATGGGTGGGAATCCAGATCCTCGAACGGCTCGAGGAAGCCCTCAATCTGCCCGTGTACGTTGACAACGACGCCAATCTGGGCGCCCTGTCCGAGGTCACTTGGGGCCCTCATAGCGGGATCAGCAACCTCATGTTCCTCAAGATCGGCTCCGGCATCGGCGCGGGCCTCATCATCAATGGTGCACCCTACTACGGGGCTGTGGGAATCACGGGAGAGATCGGCCATGCGACCATCCACGAATACGGTGCCATCTGCCGCTGCGGCAACCGGGGCTGCCTGGAAACCATGGCCTCCACCACCACCATGATCGAACTGCTCGGCAAGGGTTCGGGCCTCCACCTCGAGCCCGGGGACATCGTCCGAAACGCCCTGGCCAGGGATCCCGCGACCCTCCGCGTGGTGGATGACGCGGGACTCGCAGTGGGGCGCGCGCTGGGCAATGTGGCCAATCTCATCAACCCGGAAGTCATCGTGGTGGGCGGTCCCCTGGCCGGCCTCGGGGACGTCCTCCTCGACCCGATCCGGCGCGGCCTCGTCCGCCATGCGGTGCCCGTGATCGGCGAGACAACGCACTTGGCCATGTCGTCGCTCGGCGCCCGGGCGGAGGCCCTCGGGGCGGCCGCTTTGGTGTTCCAGCACGCCGGAATCAAGCAGTCCTGAATATTTCGTTACCACGCTGTTATCGCCGTCTTGCGTTAAAGTCTTGACGACAAGCGGTGTGATCCAGTTTACTTTCACATCAGGTAGGCTCGCCATCCGCGGGCCGACAACGACGTCAAACATTGGAGGCGCGAGGGTATGTCGACCCCCACAACGCACCCGGACCCGATCCTTCTCGAGATGCGGTCCATCACCAAGGAATTCCCCGGCGTGAAGGCGCTCTCGGACGTTAGCCTCCGGGTCAAGGTGGGCGAGATCCACGCTATCTGTGGCGAAAACGGCGCAGGAAAGTCCACGTTGATGAAGGTGCTTTCAGGGGTCTACCCCTACGGCAGCTACGACGGCGACATCGTGTACCAGGCAGAAGTCCAGCAGTTCAGGGACATCCGGGCGAGCGAGCAGGCCGGAATCGTCATCATCCACCAGGAACTCGCGCTGATCCCGGAACTGTCCATCACGGAGAACATCTTCCTCGGCAACGAGCCCGTCCGACGCGGAATCATCGACTGGGCCGAGGCCCGCAAACGCTCAGTCGAGCTGCTCGCCCGGGTTGGCCTGCGCGAGGATCCGGATACCCCCATCAAGGAAATCGGCGTCGGCAAGCAGCAGCTGGTGGAAATCGCCAAGGCCCTGAACAAGTCGGTCAAGCTGCTCATCCTGGATGAGCCCACTGCCGCCCTCAACGAATCAGACTCCCAGCACCTGCTGGACCTCATCCTTGGCCTCAAGGGCCGGGGCATCACGTCCATCATGATTTCCCACAAACTCAACGAGATCGAGCAGATCGCGGACGAGATCACCATCATCCGCGACGGCAAATCCATCGAAACGCTCAACGTGAAGGAAGACGGCGTCGACGAGGACCGGATCATCAAGGGCATGGTCGGTAGGACGCTCGAGTCCCGCTTCCCGGACCACACGCCGAAGATCGGTGAGGTGTTCTTCGAAGTCAAGGACTGGAATGTCGGGCACCCCCAGATCCAGGACCGCTTGGTCTGCAAAAACTCCACTTTCCATGTACGCCGCGGCGAAATCGTGGGATTCGCAGGCTTGATGGGCGCCGGACGCACCGAGCTTGCCCGCTCCGTCTTCGGCCACTCCTACGGCCGGTTCATCTCGGGTCAGGTGTACAAGGACGGAAAGCCGATCACCATGCGCAGCGTCCGCCAAGCGATCGACGCCGGTCTTGGCTACGTCACCGAGGACCGCAAAAGCCTGGGGCTGAACCTTTTGGACGACATCAAGACCACCACGGTGTCTGCCAACTTGAAGAAGATCAGCCGGGGAATCGTTGTGGACACCAACAAGGAATTCATGGTGGCCGAGCAATACCGGAAGTCGCTGCGGACCAAGACCCCGTCGGTGGAGGAAGGCGTCTCGAAGCTCTCGGGCGGCAACCAGCAAAAGGTTGTGCTTGCCAAATGGATGTTCACCGATCCGGACCTTCTCATCCTGGATGAACCGACCCGCGGAATCGACGTCGGGGCCAAGTACGAGATCTACGGAATCATCCAGCAGCTGGCCAACCAAGGGAAGGGCGTGATTGTGATTTCATCCGAACTCCCCGAGTTGCTGGGCCTCTCGGACCGCATCTACACCATCTTCGAGGGCTCCATCACTGGCGTACTGAACAAGGACGAAGCCAGCCAGGAGAGCCTCATGAAGCTTATGACATCCAGCCGCAAAGCCGCCTGACCCCGGTCATCTCCAGAACCACACGGACACAAGGACCCAAAACAATGAACGCGCTCAAGAAGCTATTCGGTGGCAACACCCGCCAATTCGGCATGATCTTCGCCCTGGTTGCACTCGTCATCTTCTTCCAGATCTTCACCTCGGGCCGCACGCTCACCCCGGGCAACGTCATCAACCTCTTCAACGGCAACTCCTACATCCTGATCCTGGCCATCGGCATGGTCCTGGTGATCATCGCCGGCCACATCGACCTCTCCGTAGGTTCGGTTGCGGCCTTCGTCGGTATCTCGGTGGCACTGGCCATCAGGGACTGGCACCTCCCCTGGTACGCAGCTGTGCTGTTCGGGCTCCTGCTCGGTGCCCTGATCGGGGCCTGGCAAGGATTCTGGACGGCGTACGTTGGCATTCCGGCATTCATCGTGACCCTGGCGGGCATGCTGCTATTCCGCGGTTTCAACCAGTTCGTCGGAAAGTCCAACACCGTTCCGGTCCCCGAAGACTTCCAGTACTTGGGCTCCGGCTACCTGCCTGAAGTGGGGCCAAGCACCGGGTTCAACAACCTGACGGTCCTCTTGGGGCTCATCGCCGTTGCCTTCGTGATCACCAGTGAAATTCGTTCCCGCCGCACCGCCCAGGCATTGGGCGCAGAAGTTCCTGAAGCCTGGGTGATGATCACCAAGCTTGTCCTCGTCAACGGAGCCATCCTCTACGCGACGTACCTGTTCGCCACAGGCCGCACCGGCACTTCGTTCCCGATCCCTGGCCTCATTCTGGCCGTGCTGGTCCTGATCTATGGTTTCATTTCCGCCAAGACCGTCATTGGCCGCCACATCTATGCTGTCGGCGGCAACCGCCACGCGGCCGAGCTCTCCGGAGTTCAGTCCAAGAAGGTCAATTTCATGGTCATGATGAACATGTCCATCCTGGCCGGGCTCGCAGGCATGATCTTCGTTGGCCGCTCCACCGCTTCGGGCCCGTTCGACGGCGTCGGCTGGGAACTGGATGCCATTGCTGCTGTCTTCATCGGTGGCGCCGCCGTCACCGGCGGTGTGGGTACCGTGATCGGCTCGATCGTCGGTGGTCTGGTCATGGCTGTCCTTAATAACGGCCTTCAACTCCTCGGCGTCGGTGCAGACCTGACCCAGATCATCAAGGGCCTGGTGCTACTCGCCGCAGTCGCCTTCGACGTCTACAACAAGACCCAGGGCAAGAAATCGATCATCGGAATGATGATGAAGAACTTCGGCCGGAGCAGCGAAATCGCTCCGGACGAGACAACCTCAACCAAGGAAGTCATCTCGAAGGAAGCCTGATCGGCTTCAGGACAACTTGTTCCATCCACAACAAAGAAAGCGAACCAAATTATGCGAATGTTTGGTAAAGCAGGAAAGGCAGCAGCAGTAGCTGCGATCGCGGCACTGGCGCTGACGGCCTGCGGCCGTACGGACAGCGGCAGCTCCGGTGGTTCATCAAGCGGCGGTGAGGCATTCCCCAAGGGTTCCTCGATCGGCGTCGCGCTCCCCCAGAAGACCAGCGAGAACTGGGTCCTGGCGGAGAAGCTGTTCAACGACGGGCTCACGAGCGCAGGCTTCAAGCCGGATGTGCAGTTCGCCAACGGCGGCGTTTCGGAGCAGCAGAACCAGATCAGCGCCATGGTCACCAAGGGCGACAAGGTCATCATCGTCGGTGCCATCGACGGCGCACAGCTTGGAACACAGCTCAAGCAGGCCAAGGACGCCGGCGCTACGGTCATTGCGTACGACCGCCTCCTGCTCAACACGGCAAACGTGGATTACTACGTGGCCTATGACAACTTCAAGGTCGGCGTGCTTCAGGGTCAGGCCCTGCTGGACGGGCTGAAGACTAAGAAGGCGAGCGGCCCCTACAACATCGAGCTGTTTGCTGGCTCCCCCGATGACGCCAACGCGAAGGTCTTCTTCGACGGCGCCATGAGCATCCTGCAGCCGAAGATCGACGACGGCACCCTCAAGGTGGTATCCGGACAGAAGTCGTTCGAACAGGCCGTGACCCAGGGCTGGAAGGCAGAGAACGCCCAGAAGCGCATGGACACCCTGCTCGCCGGCACGTACACCAGCGCCTCCCTTGACGGCGTACTGTCCCCGAACGACACCTTGGCCCGCGCTATCCTTACCTCGGTCAAGGCAGCTGGCAAGCCGCTTCCGATCGTCACCGGTCAGGACTCGGAAGTCGAATCGGTCAAGTCCATCCTCGCGGGTGAGCAGTACTCCACCATCAACAAGGACACCCGCAAGCTCGTTGAGCACGCGATCACCATGGTCAAGGACCTGCAGGCAGGCAAGCAGCTGGAAATCAACGACACCAAGTCCTACAACAACGGTGTCAAGACCGTCCCGGCATACCTGCTGCCTCCGGTTATCGTGACCAAGGACAACGTGAAGACGGCCTACGTGGACGATCCGGTACTCGGCCCGCTCACCAAGTAGTACTACCGCTTCAAGCACCACAACGACGGCGGCCATCCCCACGGCGGGGGTGGCCGCCGTCGTCGCGTCCGGAACCATCCGCTGCTCGGGCAAAGCTTCACAGGCCCCGCATAGCAACATCAGCACATCAGCACAGCCACGATGAGCACTGTTAGGTGAGCAGGCGCGCCGCTGGGGCGGGCCAGGTCCAAAAGGAGAAACGTGAGCGTCCTCGCCCGGAGCGTAGGCAATGCCTTCCGCAACAAGATAAGAACCGCGGCTGTAGTGGCAGTGCTGGCCGTCGCGATCGGCCTGGCCCTGGCGATGCTCGTGGCCAACCAAGCCGTTGTCGGCAAAGTCCAGGAGCTCAACGCGTCTGTGGGCACGGTCCTGACCGTGAACCCCGCCGGTGCACAGGGCTTCGACGGCGGCGGCGAGCCGCTCACCACGGCCCAGACAGCGACGGCGGCAGCCGTGCCGAACGTCGTTTCCGTCGTGGGCATGAAAGCACTGCGGTTGCAGACCGAAACAGCAGCTTCAAGCTCAACTACCGGCACGACGACGCAGCAGGCCGGACCGGGAGGCGGTCCCGGCGGCGGCACCAGCGTAGTCACAAACCTCCAGGCGGCCATCGACGCCGGCACGCTCGGCAATCGCAACAACACCAGCGGCAGCACCGGCACGGGAAGCACGGGCACCACCGGAACCGGTAATGCTGGAACGGCGCCCGCGTTCTCGCTGCCCATCACCGCCACCGGTATTGGCGCCGAGGTGGACACCGCCGGCAAGGCCCTGAACATCACCAGCGGCACAGGCCTGGGCGACTACACCGTGGCCAGCACCAAGGCCCTCATCGGCACGACGCTCGCGGAGAAGAACAGCCTCAAGGCCGGCTCAACGTTTACCATCGCCGGCACGACGTTCACGGTGGCAGGCATCTTCGATGCAGGCACCACCTTCGGCAACAACGCCGTCTACACGACCTTGGCAGAGGCCCAAGCCCTCGCCGCAACTCCAGGCGAACTCTCCAGCATGGTGGTGACAGTCAACAGCATGGAGAACGTAGACGCTGCCAAGACGGCGTTGCAGGCAGCCCTGGGATCAGGCAAGGCCGACGTGACTCAAGGCCAGCGAAACCTCCAGACCGCCGTCAGTTCATTGGACAGCGTCAAGAACATTTCCCTGGTAGCCTTCATCGCCGCCCTCGGCACGGCGGGCCTGATCATCTTGCTCATCATGGTCATGCTGGTCCGCGAGCGCCGCCGTGAGATCGGAGTCCTGAAGGCCATCGGCGCGCGCAACCGGACCATCGGCGTGCAGTTCGTGCTCGAAGCACTGGTCCTCGTGGCGCTCGGCAGCGTCGTGGGTGCTGCCATCGCCTCGTTCGCCAGCGGCGGCATCGCATCGGCGCTGATCAGTTCCAACAGCACGACGGCGGCCACGAACCAGCGCGGCCCCGGCGGCGGAGGCTTCGGCGGTGGCTTAGGTGGCGGCGGTCCCTTCGGAGGGGCATCCCAGTTGCTCACCTCGGTTACCGCAAGCGCATCCCCCGGCGTCATCGCTGCCGGAGTCGTCGCGGTCTTCGGCGTCGCCGTCGTGGGCGCCTTGGTACCAGCGCTTCTCACAGCCCGCATCCGCCCCATCGAAGTCCTCCGAGGAGAATAGCCATGATTGAAGTCAAAGACCTGGTCCGCCAATTCAAATCCGGCGACCGAACCATCAAGCCCGTCAACGGCGTGAGCTTCGAACTCGAAAAAGGCACCCTCGCCTCAATCGTGGGCAAGAGCGGCAGCGGCAAGAGCACCCTGCTCTCCCTGCTCGGCGCATTGGACAAACCCACCAGCGGGGACGTGGTGGTGGATGGCGTCAGCCTCGCCGGACTGCCCGCCAGCAAACTCACCGAGTACCGCCGCCGAGATATCGGCTTCGTTTTCCAGCAGTTCAACCTGATCCCCAACCTCTCCGCTGTGGACAATGTGATGCTGCCCATGGAGTTCGCCGGAATGCGGAAAGCTGCCCGCTTGGAGCGGGCGCGGTCGCTGCTGGAACAAGTGCAGCTGGACCCGGAGAAGCAGTCCCGCCGCGTCAACAAGCTTTCGGGCGGTGAGCAGCAACGTGTTGCGATCGCCCGTGCGCTGGCCAACGAGCCCAAACTCATCCTGGCCGACGAGCCCACCGGCAATCTCGATGAGCAGACAGGCGAGCACATCATCGAACTGCTCAGTTCGTTGAGCCGGGACCACAACACCACCATCCTTGTGGTGACACACGACCGGAGCCTGGCGCAGAAAACCGAGCGCAGGTTCAGGCTCCAGCAGGGCAAACTGAGCGAGGAAACTGTGCGGCCGAGGGTCGGCGCAGGGGCCTGAACACGTTTCCCAAACAACGGAAAGAGGGCCGGGAATCGAATGGTTCCCGGTCCCTTCCCGTCCGCCCGGGCAGACCAGGACAGACGAAGGCCGACCAGGACAGACCAAGGCCGACCAGGGCTGCCAGGGCTGCCAGGGCTGCCGAGCGCATCCCTGGATGTCCCTTAGAAGCGAATGGCGTCAATGACCTTGACGCGCACCGCTACAAGCGCCGGGATGGCACCGGCCAATGCACCCACCAGTACAGCTGCCCCGAAACCGAGCATGGCCGCTTCGATGGGGAACGGCGGGTACTGGCTGAGTGCCGGGGCAACGATTGACTGGATCCAGGGGTGTTTGACCACCGCCACAGCCAGCATGACGCCCGCCAGCCCGGCTACCGCCGTAGCCACGACGGACTCCATCATCACGCCCAGGAAGATCCGCCCGGAGGTCGCTCCGAAGCTCCTCCGGATCCCGATTTCCCGCACCCGATAGCGGACGGTGACCATCGAGATGTTCAACATCCCCACCGCACCCAGCAAGAGGACCAGGCCCGCAATACCGCCCACCACAAGCTGCACGGGAGCCAGCGGATCTCCGTGGGCGGCAAAGTCCATCCGCTGCGCCATGATGTTCATTTCCGGGAACTGCTGCGCCAAATCGGATTGGATGGCTGCCGAGAGCATTTCTGCTTGCGCGTCCTGCACCCACACCTTGAACTGCCCACCGAGCTGGTTGACTCCCATTTGCTTGGCGGCGCCGGACAATATGTACGCCGCCGGGGGCGCTTCCCGCCAGGTGTCCGGCACGACGCCGATAATCACGGTATTCGCTTCCTGCTCGCCTGCTGTCTTGATGCCCGGTTGCAAGGTCAGATCGGGCCTCCCGGCCGCGTTGTAGAACGCTTCAGAGACGACGACGGCGGGGGCGAGCCGCTGTTCGTCGTCGCTCGCAAACCAGGATCCCTGCTGCAGTTCCAGACGGTGGATGACGCCATACCCGGGGTCCACTACCGTCAATTGAACAGACTGGACACCGCGGGGGAACTGGAAAGGCTGCTCGGCATGAACCTCGTGCGAGGAGAAGGCAATACCGTAGCGCTCAACAATGGACTGATAGGCCGCATCCAGACGCGCTGGCTCCGGCTGGCTTGGACCGTTGACTCCGAGTGCGAGGGTGGCCGAGCGTCCGCCGGTGCGCTCGGACGAAGCTTTGAAGCCCTCGCGCGCGAGACTGCCGACGCCCACCACGGAGGTGAGTGCCGCGACAGACAACGCTACCCCCAGGAGAGCCAGCAGGATCCGGACTTTGTTGATCCGCAACTCTTGCCAGGCCTCCACCATGGCGGACATAAAGCCGGTCATGGACGGACCGCCGACGTGACCGGCTCAGACTGGGGTGGCTCCAACCGGACTGGATCCGATGTGACCGGCTCAGGCGTTGTCAGGCGGTCAAGGGGCTGCAGAACGCCGGAGTCCAGACGGAAACGGGACCGTGCAAGTGCAGCCACATTGCCGTCGTGTGTGATGGTCACGAGTGCCGCTGCAGACTCTGTGGCGACCTGGTCCAGAAGTGCCATGACCGATTGTCCGGTCTCCACATCGAGCGCGCCCGTGGGTTCGTCGGCGAGGATCAGCCGGGGCTTCCTGACGAGGGCACGCGCGATCGCCACCCGCTGTCGCTCACCGCCCGAGAGCATGTTCGGCATGGTCCGCGCACGGCCAGCAAGTCCCACGCGGTCCAACATGTCCATCGCCAGTTCACGGCGCCGCAGGAAATCGCGGCCGCGAGCGTAAAGAAGGGGCGTGATCACATTGTCCAAGGCGCTGCGGCCCGGCAAGAGGTTGAATTGCTGGAACACGAAGCCCACAGTGGAGCCTCGCAGCCGGGCGCGTGCGTTGCCACGGAGTTGTAGCACAGGTGTGCCAAGAAACCGGAGTTCACCGGACGTGGGCACGTCCAGTAAACCCAAGAGGTTGAGCAGTGTGGACTTTCCGCAACCGGACCGGCCGATGATCGCGGTGTGGTCGCCGCCGGAAATCTCAAGGTCGATTCCACGGAGGATATGAAGCTTCTGCTCGTCGGGGAGCACCACAGTACGCGTGACTCCGCTCAGGCTGACGAGGGTTTCCATGCCTAGCCGCCCGCCGGACCGTAGGGTACCGCGCCTGGCCCGTAACCTTGCTGGGAGGGGGCGGCGGGAGCGCCGGGGACGAATTCAAGCATCTGCTCGCCTTCAGCGAGGCCAGAGACCACCTCCACTTTGGAGCCGTCGTTGAGGCCCAGCTTCACAGCCCGTTGTTCTGGCGCTTTACCCTCGACCGCCACGCTGGCCATCCAGACAATGCCTTCTTTGACGCTGCCCTTCACGGAGGTCAGCGGAACGGTCACCACGTCCTTGGCTTCGCCCGCGCTCACCGTCATGGTTGCTCCCAGGCCGGCGAAGACTTCCGTTCCGGATGGAACAGGGCAACTGAGCGTCCCGGTGCTCGCGCCGCCATTCTGTGTTTCCCCGCCGGGTCCAGCCGCGGCCAGCGGTAGTGCGCCAACTGGCGCGGCCATCCCAACGCCGCCGGTTCCGGTCCCGCCGGCAGTGGCTCCGGCGTCGTTGGCGTTGTTCTTCAGCGTCACCGCAGGGCAGGCGAACGGGGCTGGCCCGCCCACCAGGGAGATCTGCGCTGAGCCCGGCTTGGCAAGAAGCCGATACTGCTGGGCGGCGTTGACCGGACCGGAAACCGTGAACGTCCCGGGATCGACCTTGCCCACAGCCTGGCCAACGCTCAATTGCTGGTCAAGGAGGGTTGTCAGTTCATTGAGCTTTCCGGCAGCGGGAGCAAGCACGTCCGTGTACACGTACAACGGTTCTGACGTGGCCTTCTCTCCTGGCGTGGCGGCAGTAGTAGCAGGCTTGGTCCGCTCGGCCTTGACTTGGAAGAGCTGGTCCCCCTTGGCCACGGCCGCGCCGGACTCAACATAGATATGGACAACCGTTCCCGCTGCCGTGCTCCGGACGCCGATGACGGGGTCGCTCTGAACGGTGGCTTTGACCTGGACGGTATTGGTGACCGTTGCGCGCGCGGCGGGCACAACCGGCGTCTCCACCCTGGCCATCGGGGCCGGCTCGGCACCCTGCGGCTTGAGCCCATCCACAAAGGCGATCTTCACCAAGGCCACAGCGATCACTGCAAAAACCAGCAGCCATGCCACAGGCAAAATGACGCGTCGAAAAACACCCATCCCTGCTCCATTCGGTAACTCCCCACAGAACCTCTCTGCGAGGGATGATGCCCCTTAGCCTAGGCGATGGCTCCGACGAAATTGAGATGGCTCGTGACTTGGGCGCGTGCTGTATAACCCATGCGGCGGAATGAGAGGATAGGGCGCATGAGTCTGCATATCGCCAAGCCGTGGTTGTTCAGCCAGCCGAACCAGGATCCCCGCGCCGCCACCGGCAAGGCTCTGAACTGGGGCATTATCGCCACCGGAGGGATTGCCAAAACCGTGAGCGGCGACCTCGCCCAGCTCGAGGACGCAAACCTTTACGCTGTGAGTTCCCGGCGCCAGGAATCCGCGGATGCCTTTGCTGCCGCGCATGGGGTCACGAAGTCCTACGGGGACGACGGCGGTGTGCCGGGCTACCAGCGGCTACTCGCCGATGACGCCGTCGACGTTGTCTACGTGGCCACCCCGCACGCCCAGCATTTCCAGATCGTCAGGGACGCCCTCAACGCCGGCAAGCACGTTTTGTGCGAGAAGGCTCTGACCATCAACGGCCGCGAGGCGGCAGAGCTGGTCAGCTTGGCCCGGGAACGGAAATTGTTCCTCATGGAGGCAGTATGGAGTCGCTTCCTGCCCAGCATGCAAAGGGCATTCGCCATTGCCGCGTCCGGCGAACTGGGCGAAATCAAGTGGGTCAGCGCTGACTTGGGATTCCCCGCCCCCTATGACCCCGCCGCCCGGATCTGGGCCCCGGCAGACGGTGGCGGGGCTCTTCTGGACCTCACGGTGTATGCGCTGCTGTGGCCTTTGGGCACCCTTGGTTTCCCGCAGTCAGTCAGCGCTGTAGGCGCTTTGACGGACGACGGCGTCGACTCCCAGAATGCGCTCACTTTGGCCTACGACGGCGGCGCCATCGCCCAACTGACCTCTTCGCTGCTGGCCCATGGGCCAAGATCGGCTTCCGTTGCTGGTTCCCTGGGGTTCCTCCAGACGCAAGGGTCCATCAACAATCCGCGCGAACTACTGATTCGAACCGGCTGGGATGAGCCGCGGACCGAACGCTTCGATGCGGTCGGGATCGGCTACACCTACGAACTGCGCGAGGTCACACGCTGCGTCCAGCAAGGGTTGACTGAGAGTCCGGTGATGCCCTTGGACGATTCACTGAACACGATGCGCCTCTTCGACGGGGTGCGCTCCCAGCTCGGAGTGCGTTATGCGAACGACGCCCGGTGACCGAATGACGACGTCGTCCATGTGAGCCGATTCCATACCGTCGGTTGGTTTTTGTCACGTTTCCCTGCCTGCGTGACAGTTGTGGTAATTACCCGTCCGACGTCTGGACTAATTAACTAGTCCGGTCCTACGATGGGAGCGATCGTCAATCCAAGCGGACGCCTGGGGGGTGTCGAGATGGAAGCTGAGCGGGGAAAACCACGCGTTCTTCATATTCTCCGCTCCGTCATGCTGGCAGGCGCCGGGGCCGTCGTTTGGATGGCCCTCTCTTCCACGGCAGCCAACGCTGAATCCGGTAGCAGCAACAACCACACGCTTCTGGGCAGCGCAGAATCGGCCGTAACAAACGTTGCCCACAACGCGACCTCGGGGATTACTGAAGCTCTCGGCAGCGCCGTTTCGGTGAGCGTCGCGTCCTTGCCGGCTCCGACGATTGCTTCCGCTCCCGCTCCGGCAGTCCATCTACCTGTGGTCCAGGCACCAGTGGCTGTTGTGCGCCAACTATCGCAACTGACTGAGGCAATCGACCGGACCGTGGCTAGTACGCCCATCGTCGAAGTCATCATCCCTGAAGGCACCGTTGGCGCCGTGACCGCACCTATTTTGTCTCCGGCGGCCAATGCGATTGATGGAGCTGGATCAGGTGTTGGCTCCTTGGTCGGAGGCGTTGTTGCGCCCGCCTTGGGTGCAGTCGGCTCTACCGTGGATGCGCTTCCGATCGGCAGCCTGCCTGCAACCCTCCCCGGCGAGCCCGTGTCGGTTACAGATGCTTTAACGACTTCCACAACCTCACCGCTTGCGCAGGCCGTCGCAGTTCCGTTAGCCGGCCTCGCTGGAACCTATGGCCCGCCGGGCCTGGGGAGGGCGCCTTGGAATGCGACGGTCCAATACGTCGGTTACGGGAATCTTGAAGTGTCCGCGTCTCCGTATATGGGGATATTCCCGGACGGCGTTCCAGGCAGCAGCGACGCCGGAAACGGCCCGGCGGCCCTTCCAAGCAATCCTTCGGGAGCGGCTATCGCATGGCTCCCGAGCATGAACCTGATTTACCCACTTGCCGGTGCCCTCGTGCCCCTGGCTGATCCCGGTAGAGTTCCGGCCCCGGTGTCGTTTGACCCGGGTTCTTCTCCTGACTAGTTCCGAGCCTCGCCGCTTTCCCAGAAGCCAATTCTGGACGGCGGCAGAAGACCGATCGGGGCGTACACGCAGGCTCCTGCGTACGCCTTTAGGAACTATTCGTTCAGGAGAATAACAAAATGCACACCATTGTTCGCAAGGGGCTGCTCGGCACCCTCTTTGCCGGTGGGTTGATAGCCCTCGGCGCGACTGCCGCGAATGCGGCAGACGCCACTACAAGTGCACAAGGCACAGCCTCAGGCACTCAGGTCGTTGCACCGGCGTCAATTTCGGTCAACATCGGCTCGACGTCGCTCACGCTACTTGGAACTTCGAGCGCTACGACCACCACCCCTGCACTCGCCCAGGTTGAGGCCTCGGCGACTAATTCCGGCGGACCAGCCGTCCCGTCCGGAACCCAGGCGGTGGCTCCGATATCGGTCCCTGTTAATATCGGAGCCGCCTCTCTGGCAGTTCTTGGCAATTCCGCCCCTGGAACAGCGCCTGGCACCCAAGTCACGGCCCCGGTGACCGCGCCAGTCACGGTCGGCGACACCTCCGTCAACCTCCTCGGAACCACCCCGGCAGGCACCACCACCGGCACCGGCATCACGGCACCGGTCACCGTCGGCGACACCTCCGTCAACCTCCTCGGAACCACACCGGCAGGCACCACCACCGGCACCGGCATCACGGCACCGGTCACCGTCGGCGACACCTCCGTCAACCTCCTCGGAACCACCCGGGCAGGCACCACCACCGGCACCGGCATCACGGCACCGGTCACCGTCGGCGACACCTCCGTCAACCTCCTCGGAACCACCCCGGCAGGCACCACCACCGGCACCGGCATCACGGCACCGGTCACCGTCGGCGACACCTCCGTCAACCTCCTCGGAACCACACCGGCAGGCACCACCACCGGCACCGGCATCACGGCACCGGTCACCGTCGGCGACACCTCCGTCAACCTCCTCGGAACCACCCGGGCAGGCACCACCACCGGCACCGGCATCACGGCACCGGTCACCGTCGGCGACACCTCCGTCAACCTCCTCGGAACCACCCCGGCAGGCACCACCACCGGCACCGGCATCACGGCACCGGTCACCGTCGGCGACACCTCGGTCAACCTCCTCGGAACCGTCCCAACAGGTCCCAGAGACCTCGGATCCCTTCTGGATACCGGCATCACCGCCCCGGTCACGGTCGGCGACACCTCCGTCAACCTCCTCGGAACCGTCCCAACAGGTCCCAGAGACCTCGGATCCCTTCTGGATACCGGCATCACCGCCCCGGTCACGGTCGGCGACACCTCC
>NZ_JACHEE010000002.1:536010-583545 GCF_014207375.1 Arthrobacter sp. AZCC_0090
CCGTCAACCTCCTCGGCACCGTCCCAACAGGTCTCGGAGACCTCGGATCCCTCCTGAGTACCGGCATCACCACACCCATGGCCGTGCCGATCACCGTAGGCACCGTCCCGGCGGGCACCGGAGACCTCGGATCCCTCCTGAGTACCGGCATCACCACACCCATGGCCGTGCCGATCACCGTAGGCACCGTCCCGGCGGGCACCGGAGACCTCGGATCCCTCCTGAGTACCGGCATCACCACACCCATGGCCGTGCCGATCACCGTAGGCACCGCCTCGGTGGGCCTGGGACTGCCTTCAGTAATCGTGAACCCACCGGCCATGAATCCGCCGGCAGCCAACCCGCAGGTTGCTCCTTCCGGAATAGTCGAGCCGACTACCGTCGTTCCTTCGGTTGAGACACCGTCGCTTGTTGTATCAGGCGCTGCGACGCAAGCCGGCGTCGCAGCGGCAACCACAGCAGCGGTTGTTGGAGCGGGAACTGCTGTTCTCGCTAGTACTGGATTCAATAGCCTCTGGTTGCTGTTCGCAGCTGCCCTGCTGCTAGGCGGACTCATCGTGTTGGTGGGCAGCCGGAAGATCCGGGCCACCATTCCCGCATAATCACCGGCCAGGGCTGCTCCACCGCACTGGATCGCAGCCCGCTCCCCGGCTCCTCCGCAGGCCAAACAGACCTGCGGAGGAGCCGATGCGTGGGCATCGCCCGGGACCTACAGCCGCTAGGGGGTTGCAAGAGCTGTTTCAGCCCCCAGTGGAGTGATGAAGCGAGTTAGTTGCCGCGCTACATCGCTGCCGTGTCATGGGTCTGGGCCACCGCCCGGGCATAGACCGGGGGGAACAACTCGGAGGCTTCGCGCCGCCGGTAATCGCGTTCGCCGTAGGCTTCAACCATCTGCCCAAAAAGACGTTGACCCTCAGCCCGAAGTTCACCGAGTTCGATACCCGGGAGCGATCCACCAACAACCACGGGGCGGCCTGCAACGTACGTGTCGGTGACGTTGCGTGCCGAACCGTTGAGGATGAGCGTGCGCAATGGATCTTCCACGACCCCGTCGCGGAAGTCACCCAGTGAGGCGACCATGATGTCCGCTTGCGCGCCCGGGCACAGACGTCCCAGGTCGTCTCGGCCCAATGCCGTGGCGCCGCCCAGAGTGGCAGCGTCGAAGAACGCCGAGACCGCACCGGCGTCCCGGCGGCCCTCTGCGATGCGGGCCAGATGCGTGCCGACGTCGATGCCCTTGATCAGGTCCGGCGGGAACGAATCCGTTCCCAGGCACATGTTGACCCCGGCAGCCGCGAAGGCGTCAAAAGACTTGAGCATGTCTGAGTAGTGGAACGACGTCAGGGGGCAGTGGATGATGCTGACGTCATGCCGAGCCAGCACATTCAACGGCCCACCCTCTGCGCCGGAGGACGGGTCGGTGCCGTCGATGACAACCCCATGCGGGATAAGGAGCCGAGTGTCCAGAAGACCGGAATCCCCAAGCTGCTCCAAGACGGTGCGCCCGGTGAGCTTGATAAGGAACCCGTCTTCATTGGGCTGCTGCAGGCAATGCAGGCGGACCAGTACGTTGCGTTCGATGGCCAGCTCGGCGGTTTGGCGCATCAGCTTGTCCGAAAGTGTCTCGATTCGGCACGGCAGCAGGACACCGGTGAGCAACGGGTGTCCGAGCTCGTCGGCGTAGTCGAGGAACCGTGCGGCGTCGGCAAGTCCCTTGCGGCCCTCTTCCTCGTCGAAGAGGATCACGCGCTGGCCGTCGTCGTCAGTGACATTGATCCCTGAGCGGTACGCCGGGCCCAGGAAGCCTCGCAGACCGAGCTCGATGCTGGACTGCGCCATTCCCTGGAGTTCTTCGAAGGTTTCAGCCCAAGAGCTGTGGATCTCAGAGGCGATCGGCATGTAGGTGGTCACACCGTGCAAGGCCAGCTGCGCCAGTGCGAACTTGCGCACGCTCTGGCGTTGCTCCGCGGTGAAGACATCGCGACGGCGGTTGTTGAAGTAGTCCTCAGACCATTGCAGGCCTGGAGCAGTCTCCTCTGTGGGCCAGGAGTCGAAGATCATGTGGTCAATGTCCGTCAAGGCATCGAGATCGATGAGGCCAGGTGCGATCAGGCTCTGTCCAAAGTCCCGGCGTTCGTCAACAGGACCCGTGTAGCCGGTACCGACGTAGATGATCTCGTCGTCCCGCATCACGACGTGCCCGTCTGTGTGCATCACATGCCTTGCCCCGTCATAGCCGAGGACGTACCGGGCAGAAAGTTGAGTAATCATGAACCCTCCAAGTTAGGTATCCCAGATCGAATAGCCGCGGAGAAGTTCGAAGTTGACCAAGCGCATGGACGCCCTCACTTCCAGGACTTTTAGCGGTTTCTGTGACACGTCTTGCATAGTGCTGTGATCCACCTTACCATTTTTGGTATACCAAATGGCGTAGGCGCATCCCGCCCTTCGCCTCTGCAGCACACGAAGGGTGCACCTAATGAAGAACCAATCCACAACCACTCCGGAGGTGGATGCGCCCGTAGTCAAGGTCGATGACGGCGCGACACGCCTCTTCGCCCCGACCGCGCGCCAATGGGGATCGATGATCCTGCTGTCCACAGCCGTCTGCGCCGTCGCCATCCTGGCCGGAACGCACAAAATTCCTCTGGGCAACGCCGCGATCGTGCTCATGCCGGTCTTGTGGGCCGTGCTGATCGGCGCTGTTATTGGCGTGCAGAAAGTGCG
Source organism: Arthrobacter sp. AZCC_0090 (assembly GCF_014207375.1). Taxonomy (GTDB): domain Bacteria; phylum Actinomycetota; class Actinomycetes; order Actinomycetales; family Micrococcaceae; genus Arthrobacter. The sequence goes on from NZ_JACHEE010000002.1 coordinate 538,738, forward strand.
CCCCATGTCCGGCCAAAGCCGTGCCGTGGCCTCGGTGTTGCTAAACGTCAGCATCGTGATGTTCCTGGCGGCGCTCGGCACCCAAGTAGGGCCCTCCCTGGCCAAACTGACCTCGCTCGGCCCGGCCATCCTCCTCCAGGAAGTAGGCCACATCTTCGGAACGGTCATCATCGCCCTGCCGGTCGGCGTTGCCCTGGGCATGGGCCGAACGGCCATTGGTGCCACCTGGGCAATCGACCGTGAATCATACTTGGCCTACGCACTGCAGCGTTTCGGCGTGAAGTCCCCGGTCTACCGCGGCGTGTTTTCCGTATGGCTGCTAGGCAGCGTCTTCGGCGCAGTGTTCATCTCACTGCTGGCCGGCCTACTCGGCGGGATGGGCATCTTCGACCCGCGTGCCCTGGCGCTGGGCCTGGGCCTCGGCTCTGGATCCATGATGCTCGGTGGTGTAGCTGCCCTCTCCATCATCTACCCGGGGCAAGCACCGGAGATCATGGCGCTGGCGGCCGTCTCGAACCTAGTAACCAACCTTGTCGGCTTCTACGCCGGTGCCTTCCTTTCGTTGCCGATGTCCCTGCGGCTCTACAAGTTCTGGTCGCGCCTCTTCCGCCGCGATGATGAAGGCAATCGCCTTGACCGTGACGGAAATGCCGTTGCAGCGAAACTGCGCCGGCCACAGAACCGGAGCAAGGTGGACGTCTCGGCTGTGCTCCAGGACCCGGAGGTGCGCACGAAGCCTTCAACCTGGATTATCGCTTTCGTCGCAAGCATCGCCACGGGCGTGGTTCTCAACGCTTTGGGAACCAAATCCATCAGTGTCAACGATGTCATTGGGGTGGTGATCCTTGGCCTCCTGACAGCCTTGGCTTTCGTGCTCGCCAAGTACGTGCCGGCCGTACCGTCGAGCGTATGGGTCCTTGCTCTCGCCACCTTGGCGACGGCTCCGATCCTTCCTTTCAGCGGCATGATCGTCTCCTTCACCCATAACCTTGACGCGCTTTACGTAGGCCTCGGATCGATCGCCCTGCTCGGCATGAACGTGGGGCGCGACGTCAACGCGCTGAAGAGCCTGAACTGGCGCACGGTGATTGTGGCGATAATCACATTCTCTTCGAGTTTCGTAGCAGCCGCAGCACTTGCGCAATTCGTTATCCATGTCTGAGCGCTGACGCCGAACAAGGGCGGTGGAATGGACTCTTTCGTTCATTCCACCGCCCTCTCGTGTCTCTGCTCTCGCCCTCGGCGGCGCATCCGGGTGATGTTCGACGCATCGCGGTTCCTTCACGCCCCGGGGCTGCGCGACATACCGCGTCAGGTGAACGGCGGAAGGACACCAGACCACCTGTGGCTTGCTAAGATCTAAAGGCTCAACCCGGCCCCCGGGAGAGCCCCCCATCAACTGGTCCGGAACGGACGTGCCCCCACGCGCCCGATACCGGCCCCTGCCCGACCCCAGGAGACCCCTGCTCTCATGACCGCATTGGCCGAACCGGACTTTTTCGAGGTACACGACGAGGATTACCGCAGCGAACTGGACTCGCGGTACGAGGAAGGTTTCGGGCGCGGCCCCGAGCTCGACGACGACTACGGCAGCGGCTACGACGAACTCGACAAGCTCTTCGATGGTCTGTTCGACGACGAGGATGACCTGGACGCACCGGCCAAGGCCGAAAAGAAGGTTCCGGCCCGGAAAGACGCTCCGAAGGCCGCCGCCGTTAAGACGGCCGCGCCGAAGAAGGCTTCCTCAATTTCGATGCCCAAGGCCAGCCCGGTCGTTACCCGCAGGGTGGTGCCTGCGGCCGCTCCGGCCGCCGAACCGGTCGCCGCCGTCGAAGCTAGCGTGGTCGAAGAGACGCCGACGGTAACCGTCGTCGAGCCGGCCGCCGTCGAACCTCCCGTCGTCGAACCGGCGAGAGCCGCAGCGGCTGCCGCCGAAGAAGCCGTGACTCCCGCGGTTCCGGACAGCCCTTTCTTCGCCCCGCACATCGCACCGGTCAACGAGCATGTGGAGTTCCTCCGCAAGCTCCGCCCGGACTTCGAGGTTCCCTACGTGGATCCGATGCACTCGGTAGAGGACTGCCGGATTGTCACCCTGTTCTCCAACACCGGCGAGGCCTCCACGCGGGGCGTTGTCTGGGCCGGTGACGACGTCGCCGCCACCCGGCTACTGGGCCTGCAGTTCCAGCTCGGCCTCCGCCCGGAATGGATGATGCCGTGGAACACCCATCCGTGGTTCACCCCCGGCGAAGCCAACGGAAAGCTGACTCCCGAGCAGGTCGGCGCCGGACTCAAGCCGCTGATCGCCTTCCTCAAACTCGTTCCGCGCGCCTCGGCGATCGTCGCCCACGGAACGGAAGCCAACCGCCTGGCCCAAATGCTCCTCAAAACAGACAACCAGCTCATCTGGCGCCGCGGCCTGAAGGTCTACAAGGCCCGTTCGCTGCACGGGCGCGCCTTCGCCGGTTCCAAAGAACGCCAGACCGAATGGCTGATCGAAATGGGCCGCTCCTACGCGGACGCCATGGCCCGGGCCGGTCTCGAGGCCGGACGGCGCTAGGCTCCAGGCCTGACGGCGCTAGGGCGCCTAGCGCCGTGACTTCCGGGCTGGCTTCCCGGCGAACAGTTTCCGGTCCAGCGAAACCGCCCCGGAACCGATGAAAGCAAACGCAAGCGACACAGCGACATACAGAATGAGCAGCTCAGCGTTGATTCCGGGACGATCACTCAGCAACGGCTTGCCTGATTCGGTGACAAACCAGATCCCGGCGTACATCAGAGCGGCCAGGAAACCAGCCACTCTGGTCAGGGCGCCGAACACCAAAAGTGCGCCCAGTCCGGTTTCACCCCAGATGACCAGCCAGGACATCAGCTCCGCTTTTTGAACACCCATCGCGGCGATGGTTGCCTCAAATGCCGGCTGTCCTGCTGACAGTTTCTGGACCCCATGCAGCAGCACAAGACCGCCGAACACGACCCTCAGGAACGCGATGCCACGCGAGGACGAGGTCTGCGAAGGAAGGAGGAATTTCACCCGGTCCAATCTTCCATGCCGACGGCACAGCTCAAAACGGCCCCCTTGAAATCCAGCCGTGAGAATCACGCCAACAGCGCTGGAATATCCTTGACGCCCGCCAGAATGTGATCGTGTGGCTGTCCAGCGAGCTCCTCGCGTCCCAGCTTCCCCGTCAAGACCCCAACAGCCGTGACTCCCGCGTTCTTTGCCGCTTTGAGGTCGTTCGTGGTGTCACCGGCGGCGAGAACCTCACGGACGTCCATCACGCCAGTCAGTTCCATAGCGCGGTGGATCATATGGGGCGCCAGGCGTCCGGCTGCTACATCGTCAGCGCAGACGACGGCGTCAAGCAAGCCGCCGCCGTCGAGTGCTGGCGGCGGGTTCTGCTCGTAGAAGCCGGCGAGAAGCTCCTTCAAGCGCGATGGTCACGCACATCATCATCGTTCTGGTGTTGATCATCGTGGTGGACCAGTTCTCCGCCTGGGTCCGCCGGAACCTGGCGGCCTAGGCATTCAGGGCTGTTGCGGAAGCGACGGCCGGTGCGGCTCGCCGATCGGAAGAACAGCGAGCCGGGCCGCTAGGCCGGCGTCACCCATGCGCTGCTTCACAATATCCGGCCCCTCGGTGAAGTGAACCCAGCCTTCTGTGTGCACCGGAACCACGGTGGCAAGAGGGAAAAGTCCGGCCAATTCCACAACGTCCTGCGAAGTGAGCGTCAACGGGGCGCCACCAAAAAGCGGGGTTCGTGCAGCTCCCGCGAAAACCACGGCCAAGGTGGTGGTCGGAAACCGCAAGGAGATTTCGGCCGCCAGCTCCAGTGATGCGTTGTCCCCCGAGACGTACACCGTCGGCCAGCCTTCCGCCTCGAGCACGAAACCGGTGACCTCACCCGTGACAGCTTCGGCGCCGCTCGGTCCGTGCAGCGCCGGTACGGCGGTGACCGCCACGGGTGCGTCCCCCTGCACCGTCACGTGCTCCCAAGGACGGAGTCCCCGGACCCCGTGGATTCGGCTCGCAGCTTCTGCTGTACTCAGGATCATTCCGGCATCGTTCAGGAGTTCCCTTCCGCTGTTGTCCAGATTGTCTGCATGCTGATCATGCGAAAGCAGAACGACGTCGATTCGTCCTAGGTCTTCTGCCGCCACGGCCGGACCGGTCAGTTTGACCAGGCTCCGGCCGGCGCCCACTGGGTAGTCTCCGGGGGCATCGAAAGTAGGGTCGGTGAGGAGGTTCAGGCCTGCGTATCGGACCAGGATGGTCGGTCCACCAATATGCGTCAGTGTGGGCCGTTGGAGGTCTTGGGGAATGTTCATGAGGCAACTCTGCCCGCCCAACTGGTGGCGAAAAAGTGGCCCGGAAGACAATTATCGTTAGGATCGGGCCATGATGCTTCACCGATACCACAAGGTTGCAGTGCTTGCCATGCCCGGCATGAGCCCCTTCCACCTTGCTGTGCCCCAGATGGTCTTCGAAGATCCCCCGCCGTCCGGGGCCGCGCCGCGATACCAAGTGAAGGTTTTCACGCCATATCCCGGCCGGGTCCGAATGGGCCACGGCCCCGACATGGTGGTTGAACCCGGATTGGAAACCATTGCATGGGCAGACACCGTTGTCCTCCCGAGCTGGGATCCTGACGTCCAAGCTCCCGGAGAACTCTTGGATGCAATCCGGACTGCCCATGAGAACGGCAGCCGGATTGTCTCACTATGCCTCGGCGCATTCCTGCTGGCTGCCACCGGGCTACTGGACGGCCGCGAAGCAGTAACCCATTGGGGATACTCCGGGGAGTTGCAGCAGCGCTATCCCGCTGTGCGGGTAGTGGAGAATGCCCTCTGGGCCGACCACGACGACGTCGTCTCCTCGGCCGGCGTTGCGGCCGGACTCGACTGCTGCATCCATCTGCTTCGAAAAGACTTCGGCTCGGACGCGGCCGATCGCGTGGCGCGCGGGTTGGTCATGGCACCTCACCGCAATGCCACCCAGGCCCAGTTCATTCCGGCCAGGCTCCCGCGCGGCGCGGGCCACGACGGAATTGAGCGCGCCATGACGTTGGCTCGCGAAAACCTCAGCCAGCCAATCGGCCTGGACCAGCTAGCGGCGGCTGCTTCGATGAGCCGCAGGACCTTCACAAGGCACTTTCGCAGCCGCACGGGAGCCACGGTCCTTGATTGGCTGACGCAACAGCGCCTGGACCACGCACGAACGATGTTGGAGTCAAGCCATGCTGGAATCGAAGAAATTGGCGCCTCCTGCGGTTTTGGCTCCACGGCAGCCTTCCGGCAACATTTCCGCTCCGCCTTCGGAAACACGCCAAGCCGCTACCGCGAGGAGTTCGCTTCCTGACCTTGGGTATCAGCCGGCGGGCGGCAGAATGGAAGCTGTAGTGGACCTCGCTGGGAGGCCCGGACAGGATGGGTGAATCTGGATGGATGTTGACGTCGTCGTAGTCGGCGGAGGCGCAATGGGGTCGGCTGCCGCATGGCAGCTCGCACTTCGAGGACGATCGGTGGTCCTCCTCGAGCAGTTCAGGGAAGGGCACCACGTAGGCGCTTCCCACGGCGCGACGCGCAACTTCAACACCGCATACGCGGAGGATGACTACCTCGCCCTGGTCAGCGAAGCCAGGGGTCTCTGGGACGGGCTCGCCAAGGAGGCCGGAACACGACTGTTGGACCTTGTGGGGCTGGCCAACCATGGCAACGTCGCCCGGCTCCGGGAAGTCCGCTCCGCACACGCGGAGCGAGGCATCGCAAGCCATTTCATCTCCGCCAAGGAAGCGGGAGAGCGCTGGCCGGGCATGGCCTTCCGAAGCGATGTTCTTTTCGTACCTGAATCGGGTCGCGTTCGTGCAGCCGAGGCACTCAGGGTCCTTCGCACGTCGGCCGAGGCCCACGGTGCAAGGTTCGAGTATTCAACCCCGGTTCGCGACATCCGCGTTCTCGGCGATGATCGCGCCGTCGTCGTGACTGATTCACAAGAGATCACGGCGCACCGGGTAGTCGTCACGGCCGGTGCCTGGACCAGCAAGCTCGTCGGGACGCAGGTGCCCCTCCCCCGTCTGGTGGTCACCCAGGAGCAGCCTGCCCACTTCACACCCATCAACGGTTCACAGCTTTGGCCGAGCTTCAACCACGCTCCCGACCCCGGAGATCCCCATGACGACTATTGGTACAGCCCCGTCTACGGGATGCTCACACCGGATGAAGGGGTCAAGGCAGGCTGGCATGGAGTGGGACCCGTCACGGATCCAGATGCCCGCACGTTCCAACCTGAGCCGGTCCAGCTGGAGGCCCTCCGCCGCTACGCCCGTGAATGGCTGCCGGGTGTGGATGCCGAATCGGCGGTTCCCATCAGCTGCACCTACACCAGCACGGCCAATGAAGACTTCGTGCTTGACCGTTTTGGTCCCCTGGTGATCGGTGCGGGCTTCTCCGGGCACGGCTTCAAATTCACCCCGGCAATAGGCCGGGTGCTTGCCGACCTGGTCGACGGAATCGACGCGCCCCACCGTTTTTCCGGGCGAAGCCGTGCCTAGACGCAACTAGCCCGCGGTGATTGTCGTTCTCAAAACGACAATCATCGCGGGCTAGCTGGGCGAGGAGCGCGGGCGCTAGTTCAGCGTGGCGACTACCTCGTTGAGCTTGGCGGAGGGACGCATCACGGCCTCTGCCTTCGCGGCGTCGGGACGGTAATAACCCCCAATGTCTGCGGGCGAACCCTGAACTGAGAGCAGCTCGGCGATGATGGTTTCCTCATTGGACGTCAGGGCCCCGGCAACGGCGGAGAACGCCGCAGCGAGCTCGGCGTCGTCGGTCTGCTGGGCCAGTTCCTGGGCCCAATACTTGGCGAGGTAGTAGTGGCTGCCTCGGTTGTCGAGTTCGCCGACCCTGCGCTTCGGGGACTTGTTGTCGAGTAGGAACGTCCCCGTTGCACGGTCCAGGGTGTCGGCGAGGACCTGTGCACGGGCGTTGCCGGTGGTGGTGGCAAGGTGCTCGAAGCTAACGGCGAGGGCAAGGAACTCGCCCAGGCTGTCCCAGCGCAAGTGGTTTTCCTGCAGGAGCTGCTGGACGTGCTTCGGAGCAGATCCGCCGGCACCGGTCTCAAAGAGTCCGCCACCGTTGATCAGCGGAACCACGGAGAGCATCTTGGCGCTGGTGCCGAGTTCGAGGATCGGGAACAGGTCCGTGAGGTAGTCGCGCAGCACGTTGCCGGTCACCGAGATGGTGTCTTCGCCCTTGCGGATCCGTTCCAGCGTGAACGCGGTGGCCTTCTCCGGGGACATGATTTCGATCTGCAGGCCCTCGGTGTCGTGGTCCTTCAGGTATTCCTTGACCTTGGCGATCAGCTGGGCGTCGTGGGCGCGGGTTTCGTCGAGCCAGAAAACGGCCGGCATCTTGGACGCGCGGGCACGGGTGACAGCCAGCTTGACCCAGTCGCGGATCGGCACGTCCTTGGTCTGGCAGGCGCGCCAGATGTCGCCCGGGGAAACCTGGTGTTCGATCAGCACGGTTCCAGAGGAGTCCACAACCTGGACGGTGCCAGCGTTCTCGACCTCGAAGGTCTTGTTGTGGCTGCCGTACTCCTCGGCCGCCTGTGCCATCAGGCCGACGTTCGGAACGGTTCCCATCGTGGTGGGATCGAAGGCGCCGTGGGCGCGGCAGTCATCGATGACTACCTGGTAGACATCTGCGTAGCAGCTATCAGGGATGACGGCCAAGGCATCGTGCTCCTGGCCATCCGGCCCCCACATGTGGCCCGAGCTGCGGATCATTGCCGGCATCGAAGCGTCGACGATGATGTCGCTGGGGACGTGCAGGTTGGTGATGCCCTTGTCGGAATTGACCATGGCAAGTGCCGGGCCGTCTTCCAAGCCTTTCTTGATGGCCGCCTGGATCCCTTCACGGACGTCTTCAGGGAGTTCGCCGAGGCCGTTGAGGATCGAAGCCAGCCCGTTATTCGCGCTCAGGCCGGCAGCAGCAATTTGCTTGCCGTAGGTGTCGAAAAGCTCGGAGAAGTATGCCTTGACGACGTGGCCGAAGATGATGGGGTCGGAGACCTTCATCATGGTGGCCTTCAGGTGGGCCGAAAACAGCACACCTTCTTCCTTGGCGCGGATCACCTGGGCAGCCAGGAACTCGTCCAAGGCCGCGGCGCGCAGCACGGTGCCGTCCACCACTTCGCCGGCGAGGACGGGGAAGGCCGGCTTGAGGACCTTGACCGTGCCGTCTTCGCGGACAATCTGGATCTTGATGGTGTCATCGGCCGGGATGACCACGGATTTCTCGTTGGAACGGAAGTCGTCCGCCGCCATGTGGGCGACGTTGGTCTTGGAGTCGGCGCTCCAGGCACCCATGGAGTGCGGGTTCTGGCGGGCGTAGTTCTTCACCGAAAGGGGCGCGCGGCGGTCCGAGTTGCCTTCGCGCAGCACCGGGTTGACGGCCGAACCCTTGATCTTGTCGTAACGCGACCGGATGTCCGTCTCTTCGTCAGAGGAAGGGTTGTCCGGGTAGTCCGGAAGCGCATAGCCCAGAGCCTGGAGTTCGGCAATGGCCGCCTTGAGCTGGGGGACGGATGCGCTGATGTTGGGGAGCTTGATGATGTTTGCTTCGGGCTTCTTTGCCAGTTCACCCAGTTCGGCCAGTGCGTCGCTGATCCGCTGCTCTTCAGTCAGGTAGTCACCGAACACTGCGATGATTCGGCCAGCCAGCGAAATGTCGCGGGTTTCGACCTCCACGCCAGCCGTCGAGGCGAAAGCTTCCACAATCGGCAGGAAAGAGTAAGTCGCCAGCATCGGCGCTTCGTCAGTGTGGGTATAGATAATCTTTGCCATTGGCGGGGCATCTCCCTGAAAGTCTGCAGATTTCAACATCTCTAACTTACCTGAGGGGGCCGGATTGGCGCCTACCGGGATGGTTTCGCGCCGTCTACGCGACGTCACACGCAGCCAAACCTTATGTACCAACAGGCTGAATCGGAGTAGGTTCAATGGGTCAACTGTGGCCGACAACAGATGGCTACATCATCGATTGGCAGGACAATCATGACAAAGAAATCACTCCCCATCACCGGTCTCCTGAGCCTCCTTACCTTCGCCGTTTTGACCCTCTGCTCCGCAGGAGGGGCGGCAGCTGCCGCTCCCCTTCGTGCGGCTTCGAGTTACGCAGCGCCTGGGACGCAGCAACTCGTCGGCCTGGCAACGGCAAACACCGACCCCACAGGGTATTGGACTCCTGAACGGATGCGAACAGCAATCCCGGGTGATGTCCTCGCAGGGAAAGCCCTCGCGCGAGCCGCAGCCTCCGGAGTTACTAATGGCACCGTCGAATCGGGGCCGCCCGTGAAGATCGCCGGTGCCGCCAAAGCAGGCAGCCCGAGCCTTCACCAAAATGAAGACCCCATTGACCACGTTGGCAAAGTCTTCTTCACTATGGGACTCTTCGCTTACGTCTGCTCCGGCAACGTCGTCGTGTCGGAGAATGACAGCACGGTGGCTACTGCGGGCCACTGCGTCAACGAGGGTCCCGGAGCGTTTGTCCGGAATTTCGTCTTCGTTCCGGCCTATCTCAACGGCACGGCTCCCTACGGTATTTGGCCGGCCAAAGCCCTTTACACCACCGCGCAGTGGCGGACCGCAGGCGATATCCGCTATGACACCGGCTTCGCGGTCACTGCCTCGGTGAACGGCAAGCACCTGGCCGACGTCGTTGGCGCGTCCGGAGTGGAGTTCAGCATCGAGCGGGGCCTGAACTACCAGGCTTTTGGCTACCCTGCCGCCCCACCGTTTGACGGCCAATCACTGAAGAGTTGCTCGGGTGACGCCGCCAAGGATCCCATCAATCCGCAGTTCCGGGCGCAAGGAATCCCCTGCGACATGACCGGAGGATCATCGGGCGGCCCGTGGATGGTCGACTCCGGTCGGGATTCCTACCAAAACTCCATTACGAGCTACGGCTACCCCGGCGGCCCGGCCGTGATCTACGGGCCTTATTGGGGCTCCGTTATCCGGGAGGCCTACGAACTGGCATCCACATCCTGAATCGCCTGGCAGAAAGGTATCCACAGAATTCACAACTAGTCAAAAATGAAAGTCAAATCTCACAAAATTTGACTAATCTATTTACAATAGTGTCACAGCTTGGGTAGTTTCGGTTCCGTCAGTCGGCGGCCACCACAAACCGGCCGCCTTAACTTTCGAAAGCTAGGACAATTGTGACGAGAACCAAAACCCTGGCCACAAGCCTGTTGAGCCTTTCCGCCGCCGCATTGCTCGCCTTGGGAACCGGCAGCGGAGCCACCGCGGCTCCGCCCGCCGGCCACGGCACGGACGCCTCGGCTGTCAGCAGCCAATCGCCGTCGGACAGCAATACGGCGGACTATTGGACTCCTGAACGCATGAAGAGCGCCGTCTCCGGCGACGTCCTGGCGGACAAGGCGCTCGCTCGCGGACAAGCCAAAGTGGGCCCTGCCGATCTCCAGGTTTCACCCGACCTGATATTTCCCGAGCTTGCACGCACCGTGGCTATCGATGGCCAGAAAGCCACCAGCATGGCAGCGCAGTCCCCCACCGTGGATCGCAAGGCCAACGCCAGTGAAAGCCCGGTCCCCAACATCGGAAAAGTGTTCTTCACTCTGGGCGGCGTGAACTATGTCTGCTCCGGTAATTCCGTCACCTCCGCCAACCAGAGCACGGTGTCCACTGCCGGCCATTGCCTGAACGAGGGCCCCGGGGCGTTCGCCACCAACTTCACGTTCGTTCCTGCCTACCTGAATGGTGCGGCTCCGTATGGCAAGTGGACGGCCAAAGCGCTGTACACCACCAGCCAGTGGTCCTCGAGCGGGGACATGCAGTACGACACCGGCTTCGCCGTCATGAACACCCTCAACGGGCAGAAGCTCTCAGCCGTGGTGGGCGCGTCCGGAGTCCAGTTCAATGCCGCCCGCGGACTGACATACAAATCGTTCGGCTATCCCGCAGCGTCCCCGTTCAACGGCGAGTCACTCAAAAGCTGCTCCGGCACGGCCACCAATGATCCCTACAACCCCCAGTACAACACCCAGGGAATCCCGTGCAATATGACAGGTGGCTCCTCCGGTGGCCCGTGGTTCATTGGCACCAGCTCCAGCGGATACCAGAACTCCGTGAACAGCTACGGATACGGGAGCAACTCCACCAAGATGTGCGGCCCGTACTGGGGCACTGTCATCCAGGGCACGTACCAGACCGCGTCCTCAGCGCCGTAACCTCCACCATCCCCCGGACATGCCCCCTGTTCGCTCCCAGGACTGGACATATTGCGAATATGTCCAGTCCTGGCCACAAAAAATGGACATGTCCTCCCGGGAAGGGAGGGCATGTCCATTTTTAGGTGGAGCGTTTGGACTTAGTGGAAGAAGTGGCGTGCTCCCGTGAAGTACATCGTGATGCCGGCAGCGTTGGCCGCGGCGATGACTTCCTCGTCGCGGACTGACCCGCCAGGCTGGACGACGGCGCGGACACCGGCGTCGATCAGGATCTGCAGGCCATCGGCGAACGGGAAGAACGCGTCGGAAGCGGCCACGGCACCACGGGCACGCTCGGGTGCGCCCGTCGCGGAGGCGTTGGACGCGCCGCCAGCACCTTCGACGTCGGACTCCACCTGGACGCCCAAGGTGTTGGCGCGCTCAACGGCCAGCTTGCAGGAGTCCAGGCGGTTGACCTGGCCCATGCCGATGCCCACTGCGGCGCCGTTGTTGGCCAGGAGGATCGCGTTGGATTTGGCGGCGCGGCAAGCGGTCCACGCGAACGCGAGGTCGGCCAGTGTGGCGTCGTCGGCAGCTTCGCCTGCGGCGAGGGTCCAGTTGGCGGGGTTGTCGCCGTCGGCGTCAACCTTGTCGGCTTGCTGGACGAGGACGCCGCCCGAAACCTGGCGGATCTCCGTTGGGTAGCGGCCGTAGCCGTCCGGCAGGGCCAGCAGGCGGATGTTCTTCTTCTTGGAGAGGATTTCAACGGCTTCCGGCTCGAAGCCCGGGGCGATAACAACCTCGGTGAAGATCCCGGCCACCGTCTGGGCCATACCCGCCGTAACGATGCTGTTGGCCGCGATGACGCCGCCGAAAGCGGACACCGGGTCACAAGCGTGGGCCTTGGCGTGGGCGTCGGCAATGGGGTCGTCGGCATCGGCGGAACCAACGGCCACGCCGCACGGGTTGGCGTGCTTGATGATGGCGACAGCTGGCTCCGAGAAGTCGAAGGCCGCGCGCAGGGCAGCGTCGGCGTCGACGAAGTTGTTGTAGCTCATGGCCTTGCCGTGCAGCTGGTCGGCCTGGGCGATGCCGGCGGGTGCCGCCTTGTCCACGTAGAGGGCGGCCTGCTGGTGCGGGTTTTCGCCGTAGCGCAGGACCTCGGAGCGTTCCAGGGCTAGGCCGGCGTAGGCGGGCCAGTCGATGACGCCGTCGCCGTCTTCATCGAGGAACTGGCTGGCGGTCCAGGTGGCGACGGCGGTGTCGTACGTCGCGGTGTGGGCGAAAGCCTTGGCGGCCAGGCGGCGGCGGGTCTTCAGGTCGAAGCCACCGGCAGCGGCGGCTTCCACGACGGCGCCGTAGAAGTTCGGGTCAACAACGATCGCGACGGCGGCGTGGTTCTTGGCGGCCGAACGCACCATGGCGGGGCCTCCGATGTCGATCTGCTCGACGACGTCGTCCTGGGCCGCGCCGGAACGGACCGTCTCCACGAAGGGGTAGAGGTTGACCACGACGAGGTCGAACGGCTCGATCTCCATCTTGGCGAGCGTTTCCATGTGCGCAGGAACGCGGCGATCGGCCAAGATGCCACCGTGCACGCGCGGGTGCAAGGTCTTGACGCGGCCGTCGAGCATCTCCGGGGAACCGGTGACCTCTTCGACTTCCTTGACCGGAATACCGGCTGCGGCAATCCTCTTCGCGGTGGAGCCGGTGGAGACGATGGCGACACCTGCTGCGTGCAGGCCCTTCGCGAGCTCCTCCAGCCCCGTCTTGTCGTATACCGAGATCAGTGCACGGCGGATGGGAACACGGTCAAGCTGCGTCAAGCTCACAAAAGTCTCCGTCTTATTTCGCGGGATTCCACGGTTGCTGGGGATACGCACGAGTTTATCGTGTTGTGGCTCCTCTTCGTTTTTCGAGACGTGCGGCCTCCCACAACATAGGGTTGGGCCATGGAATCCGCGGATGCGATTTTGGTGGCCGACGTTGGCAAGAGCCGATGCCGGGTTGAACTCAGGCAGGGCGATCAGGTGTTGGGCTCGGCGGACCAGCAGGGCTTTCCTGGATTGGGCATGGACAATGGGGCCCGGTTCGCCTTCGAGCTGCTCGCGGACACTGCTGCCATGCTGCCTGGAGGGCTTCCGGCCGGTTCTTTGCGGGGAATCGGCGCCGCCGTAGCCGGGGTCGAGGCCTCCGCAGCGAACTCCCACGAACTCGCCGTCCTGCTTTCCGGACGCTTCAAAGTCCCCGCAGCGGTCCTCTCGGATGCCACGGCTGCCCAGCTCGGCGCCTTGAACGGCGCTCCCGGGACCGTGCTGATTGTGGGCACCGGAGCTGTTGCCTTCCGCTTTGACGACGACGGGACCCTGCACCGCGCCGACGGTTGGGGACCGCTGTTGGGCGATCTGGGAAGCGGCCGATGGATCGGCCAGCAGGGTCTCCAGGCCGCACTTCAAGCGCACGACGGCGGCCCGGCCACTTCGTTGCTCGTCGCGGCGGCCGCACTGGCTGGCTCGCCCGCGCAGCTCCCTGCCTGGCTCGCCGAGTCCGCGAACCCGGCCCGGACGATGGCGCGTTTCACGCCCGCCGTACTGCGGGAAGCGGAGGCGGGAGACGCCGTCGCACGCGGCATTTTGGACGAAGCGTGCAGTCTTCTCGGGAACACCGTTTCCCTCGCGTCCGGGGACACGAAACAAGTGGCCCTTCTCGGCGGCGTGGTGAAATCGGAGTTCTTTGCCGGGCTCTTGCACAACACCCTCGCTTCGGCTGGGATTGAGGTGGTTGCGGCGCTCGGCGATGGCATGGACGGCGCCGCCCTCGCAGCGAACCGCCGCGGGCTCCTTCAGGAAAGGTACATCCACCGTGACGGAACAGTCTGACGCAGCATCCCCTGATTCTCCCGGTTCTATCAGTGGCGACCGGCTCAAGGAGCTCCGCTCCGAGCTCGCAGGCCTGCAGACTGAAGCGGCATCGCCCGCGCTCAGTGAACTGGACACCATGGGCACAGCCGAGCTCGTCGCCGCGATGAACGAGCAGAACCGCGGAGTTCCGGCCGCCGTCGAACAAGTGAGCGAGCAGATCGCCGCTGTGGTCGACGCCGTTGCGGAACGCCTCGCCGGCGGCGGCCGGCTGATCTACGTCGGCGCCGGAACGGCCGGGCGTCTCGGGGTGTTGGACGCAAGCGAATGCCCGCCCACCTTCGGCACTCCCCCGGGACTCGTCGTCGGGATCATTGCGGGCGGCACCCAGGCTATCCAGAAACCAGTGGAATACGCCGAGGACAACGCCACAGCCGGAGCCCGCGACCTGCACGACATCGGCGTGACCGAGGCGGACGCCGTCGTCGGGATTTCGGCTTCGGGACGCACGCCGTACGTGATCGGGGCGCTCGAGGAGGCCCGCAGTCGTGGGGCGTTCACCGCGTCGCTCGCCTGCAACCACGATTCACCCATCAGCAAATTGGCCGACGTGGCGATCGACGTGGTGGTCGGCCCGGAGTTCGTTGCCGGTTCCACGCGGCTGAAAGCCGGCACTGCGCAAAAACTCGTCCTCAACATGATCAGCACCCTCTCCATGGTCAAGCTCGGCAAGACGTACGGAAACCTGATGGTGGATCTGCGCGCCACGAACAATAAACTCCTCGCGAGGTCCCAGCGGACCATCCAACATGCCACTGGTGTGGACGCGGAGACGGCGATTCGAGCGTTGGATTCCGTGGGGGGTTCGGTCAAGGCGGCCATCCTGGTGGTGCTGACGGGCATCGATCCCGGGCAGGCGAAGAGTGCCCTGGACGAGGCCGGGGGCTTCCTGCGAAAGGCGATCCAAAAGCACGGATAGAGTTTTCCCCGGAGGTAGGGGAAATGAACACGTACACAACCGTCCCGAGCGGCGAGCAGGTGGTCCAGGAGCTGCCGTGGCGGTGGAAGGTCCAAGGCCGGATCTTCCTGATCGGCGGCTTGGGCTTCATGTTCGATGCGTGGGACGTGACCCTCAACGGCATTCTCATTCCACTGCTTTCCAAACACTGGTCGCTGCTACCCGCCGACGCCGGATGGATCGGCACCGCCAACCTGATCGGCATGGCTCTGGGCGCCTTCGCTTGGGGCACCGTCGCGGACACGATCGGCCGGAAGAGGGCATTCACCGCTACCCTGCTGATCTTCTCCATCTTCACCGTGCTGGGAGCATTTGCCCCGGACATCGTGTGGTTCTGCGTCTTCCGCTTCATGGCCGGTTTCGGGCTAGGCGGCTGCATTCCCGTGGACTATGCGTTGGTGGGTGAATTCACGCCACGGAAGCAACGCGGCAACGTGCTCA
Organism: Arthrobacter sp. AZCC_0090; assembly: GCF_014207375.1. Classification (GTDB taxonomy): domain Bacteria; phylum Actinomycetota; class Actinomycetes; order Actinomycetales; family Micrococcaceae; genus Arthrobacter. The sequence goes on from NZ_JACHEE010000002.1 coordinate 554,288, forward strand.
CCGCCATGGACGGTTGGTGGCCCGTGGGCGCCGCCCTGTGCGGCTTCATTTCGGCCGGACTCATTGCAGCCTTGGCGGATTGGCGCCTGACCATGCTCGTGATGGTTTTGCCTGCCCTTCTGGTCTTCTGGGTCAGGCGGAGCGTGCCCGAATCCCCGCTCTTCCTCATCCGCAAAGGCCGGCGCCAAGAGGCCGCCGAGGTCATTGACCGTCTCGTCTTGGCCACGGGGGCGGAGCCGCGCGCCTACAGTCTGCCCGCGCCCCAAGACACACCGCGTCTCTCGGCCGGGAGCGCGTGGCGGCAGTTGCGGCGCCTCTGGCAATTCAATTGGAAGATCACGACGGCGGCCTGGGCCCTGTTCTTCAGCATCCTTCTGGTTTACTACTTGAGCTTGACCTGGATGCCGCGGATTCTGATCGGTGCCGGTTTCGAGGAGTACAAGGCCTTCGTCACGACAGCCGGGATGGCCGCCGTCGGGCTCCTGGGCGTGGTGGTAGCCGCAGTTCTGGTTGAGCGGGTAGGCCGCAAATGGATCCTGGCCATGACCGGGCCGTTATCGGCATTGACCTTGGTGATCGTTTCCCTGGTGGTGGACATTCCCGACGCCGCGGTGTTCTGGCTGCTGGCGTTTGGCTTCGTTGTCCAGGTGGCTATCCCAGTGCTCTACGCTTACGTGTCTGAGCTCTACCCCACCGAGCTGAGGGGCTCCGGATTCGGCTGGGCGTCCACGTTCTCACGGATTGGAGCGGGCATCGGACCGCTCGTGTTCGCCTCGTATTTCTGGCCCGAGTTTGGCCTGGCCACGTCCTTCGCCTTGGCCGGCGGGCTGATTGTGCTGTCGGTGCTATGGATGGCGTTGTTTGCCCCGGAGACCAAACAGCGCGAACTCCACTGAGCATGCCCCCTGTTCGCAGCAACGAGTGGACATAACAGCAATATGTCCTGTCGCAGCGGCCAACGCTGGACATGTCCCCCGGAGAGTTTTGCGCATGTCCATTCCTGGCAGGCAACAGTGGACATGTCCCCCCGGAGAGCCGGGCTTAGACGTGCTTCCCTGCCGCGAGCTCTGCGAGGGTCCGGACCAAGAGCTTGCGCTCCACCACCTTGATGCGTTCGTGCAAGGTGTCTTCAGTGTCGTCCGGGGCGATTTCGACAGCTTCCTGGGCGATGATGGGCCCGGTGTCCACTCCGGCGTCGGCCCAGTGGACCGTGCAGCCCGTAACCTTCACCCCGTAGGCCATTGCATCTCGAACTCCGTGGGCACCAGGGAAGGCGGGCAGCAGTGCGGGGTGCGTGTTCAGGTACTTGCCGCCGAAGGCATCGATGAATTCCGGGCTGACAATCCGCATGAACCCCGAAGAAACCACCACATCCGGGTGGTACGAGGCAACAGCCTTGGTAAGTGCGGCGTTCCAGTCTGCCCGGTCTGCGTAGTCCTTGAAGTCCACCACGAAGGTGTCCAGTCCAGCTTCGGCAGAGCGTTCCACACCGTAGGTATCCGGCCTGTCGGCGCCCACGGCTGCGATCTCAACGTCAAGCTCGCCTGCCTTCACGGCGTCGATAACTGCTTGAAGATTGGAACCGGTGCCGGAGACGAGGACAACAATGCGCATTGCACTAGCTTATGGGTGGCTCGCGTAGGCTGGAAAACATGAATTCCGGCGTTGGACCCAGCCCTCAGCAGCATCCACAGAGCGAGGCTGCCAAATCAGCGCTTGCAGTTACCCAAACGCTTTTCAGGTCATTCCTGCTGACTGTGCTCGGCGCCGTCTTCGTCTACGTCCTGAACATCAGCTACGTCTGGCTCAGTGCCATCCTCACGATCATCGCGGGGGTACTTGGTGTGGTGGTCCTCGTCCGGACCATCAGGTTCAAGCAGCCTCGATTGGTTCTATTCGGGACCATTTCCGGGCTGGTGGTTACGGCCATCATGTGCTTGCTGGTGCTGACGGCCGTCGTCTTTTTCCAGCAGATCCTCACCTTGCAGGACTGCTCGCGGAACGCATTGACCATCCAAGCCCAAGACTCCTGCCAACTGGACTTCCAGAAGTCGGTTCCTTCCGGGCTGCGCTAACCAGAACTTAGCCAGGCCGCAACCCACGGTGGGGCGGGGCAGCTTAGCTGTGGTCGCCGTCGTACACGGAAGCGTCAAGGTCCGCTTCGCGGAGCTTCTGTCGCCGTTCCAACCATGGCCCCGCCGAATAGCCAATCACGACGCCGATCCCCACTTCCGCGGCGATCCAGACGGCCGTCCACAGCGGATCCGGGCCGATCTCGGTGAGGCGCCCAATTCCGGCGGAACCGCGCGCCAGCCAGGCGAGTCCCCCGGCGAAAGCCCCGGCGACAGCCCCGACGAGCGCGCCCAGGAACAGTGTGGAAACTGGCGCCGTGAACCAACGCGCTTTGATTTTGATGGAGAGCCATTCGTCGAAGTGGTTCTCGCCCTCGCGCAGGAACCACCAGCCTGCCAACAGCCCGGCGAGTACCGGAAGGGCAAGGGCCGTCGCGCCAAAGTCGAGCTGCCCTGTGGGCAGCGCGCCGAAGATAGGAATGGCAGGCAGCGGCCCGACGGCGGTGCCCAGCGGCCCGGCGTGTGAGCCGACGCCGAGGGCGAACCCCGCGCCGGAGGACCACGCCAGGGTGAAAACGGCCAGATTGGGCAAGTAACCGAGCTGGGCGACGGTCAAAACGCCGCCGCCGAGAGCACCGGCTTTCAGGCCTTCGTAGACGGCGATGATGTCCGTCCAGTGCACCACAAGGACTACTGCGAGCAGCAGGGCAGCAAGCGCGAGTGCTGCCATGATCGCCACAAATCCGGCTTTGATGGCGGAGCCGAAGTAGGACCCTGCCCATCGGGAATGTTGGCTGGTGCGTGCGAGCCAATCAACGGCGTCGACGCCAATCAGCCTGCTCCAGGATCCGGACTCCCGCCGGGCACCAACCACCATGCCGAGGCCGAACGGTATAAGCGGTAGGAACGAGGCGAACCAGATATTGATGACCACGTCCTGGGTGCGGCAGATGAAGCCGGTGGCCGCACCAAATGCTCCGTAGACAAGCAACGCACCGAAGAACGCCTGCCATAGCTGGTCCGTGTAGGACGCCCTGGCCAGGCGGCGCCCCGCGCGCCACGCCAGAAGGAACGGAACCAAGGTCAGTCCGAGTGGGATAAGGGACAGCATCCCGGAGCCCGGCAGCCCCGCGGTACCAAGGTTCACAGTGGCAAGCTGCACCGGCACGCCGTGGACCAGCAGCCAGGTTTGGCCGGCCAATCGTGCCAGGAAATCGATGCTGTGGTTTTGGAATCCGTCAGTTGCCCAGACGCCGACGAGCGGCAGAACCACCACGAGCGCCGAGATGATCGCGGCCTGGGCCGACTCAAGGGCACCCTGCAGCCACAAGGGCATGGGCAGTCCACGGTTACCGGTCTGATCAGCGCGCAGTTTCATCGTGTCCTATCGTGCCACGGTGTGCCTCGCTCCACCGGCAGGCTCCCGCAGATCCCGCCAAACCTCCAACGCTCGCTCACCTATAGCGCCTTCCCGACCAACGCTCGCTCACCTATGACGCCCGAAAGCCAAACGCTCCTGCACATCCGCCGCGCCGCCGTCGTACAAGTGCAGGAGGGTCGCCCGAAAACCCCACATAAGTGAGCGGGCATCGGGGAAAGCGCCCCAAAGGTGAGCGAGCGTCGGGGCCGCGGTGCCCGCCGATCCCAGCGCTTTTTGCATATGTCAGACGTAAAATTGGAGTGTTCGCAATAGGTGGATGGAGGGCATAGATGACTACCGCAACCCCACATGCACATGGTGTTCACTTTGGACGGACGGACATCCAGAACATCGGCATGGGTGTAGGTATTCTGATGGCGCTGGTGGGCCTTCTCGGATTCATTCCGGGCATCACCATGCGGTACGGGGAATTGCAGTTCTTCGGGCCAAATTCGCACGCAATGCTCCTGGGTGTGTTCCAAGTGTCGCTGCTGCTCAACATTGTGCAGCTGCTCATCGGTGGAACCAGCTGGGCGATGTCCCGCTCGGGCGGCCATAGCGCACGCAATACCCTGATGAGCTTCGGTGCCTTGTACATCGTGCTCAGTGTGTACGGACTGAGTGTCGGGGTTGATTCGGCGGCCAACTTCCTGTCGCTGAATACGCTCGACAACTGGACGTTCATGGTTTTGGGCATCCTGATGGTCGCCGCAGGTTGGATGTTTTCACGGCATCTGGCTGACGACGCAAAATAGACCTATTCACAAGCCCGGATTGAGTTAGCCCGGGATTACAGGAGCCGCCAATGGGTAGGATCTACAGCCAAATCTGAATAGTCATACAAGCGGTTGGTGCAGTTCCTGCGGTGAAGTAGCCGGGAGCTGTGCCAACCTTCTTTGTGCTCGCCTTTGTGAGACGCAGTGCCGTCAGATCCACTTGGGTGCCGCCGGCACCGGCCCGGCACCCCCAGCCACTCCGTCGCTCCCGCGCCCGGTAGCCCATTGCACGACGCCGGCAAGGGGCCCGGCGACCACGACGTCGGCGTCCGGGTCGCCGAAAACGAGGTCCGCGCCGCTGACCTTGACGAGCAGCCCCTTGTCGGTGCCGCGCATGGACCAAGCGGACGTTATGTCGCGCAGCAGCCGTTCCAGTACCGACGCCGGGATGTCACCGAATGATGCTCCGTTGTCGAGGTCCACGGCATGCACCCATACTTCGCGGTTGCGCATCCAGACCGTTTCCGACGCCGGGACTTCCCTGCCCTGGATGGTCCGGACCGTGTGGTGCCAGGCGTCTTCGGGGAGGTCCCGCCATTCCACGCTCAAGTGCACGGCGGAGTGGTCGAAGAGGTTCCGCAACGCGATGGGAGACAGGGTGGCGCCGAAGTTGATTTCCTCATCCCGCACCGCGACAGAGGGATACATCGGAGTCTCCACGCCGGTCGAGGCCCATTCAACCAGCCGGGCGATGGCCCGGGCGTTGTAGCCGATGTGTGCTACAACGTGGCGGCGGCTCCAGCCGGGAAGCAGCGAACCGCCGTCGAGCTCGGCATCGGAGAGTTCATTGAGCTTGCGGGCGAAAAACGCGGTCCCCCGCCGGGCCTGCAGCAGCTGTTCCTGCAGGCCCGGATCGGTAGTCAGGTCGTGGCGGGCGACCATCAAGCTTCCTTGACCACGCGGTTGTTCAGCTGCCCCAGGCCCTCGATGGTGGTGACCAGGAGCTGGCCTTCCTGCAGGTACCGCTTGGGGTCCTGGGCGTGGCCCACCCCGCCGGGCGTGCCGGTTGCGATGACGTCGCCCGGGTTCAGCGTGATGATCGTGGAGATGTAGGACACCAGGAATTCGGGGGTGAACACGAGGTCCCCGGTGGGGGTCTGCTGCTGGATCTCACCGTCCACCGCGGAGGTCATCAGCGGCCCTGCGGTGAATTCGTCCTTGGTGACCAGGGCGGGCCCGAACGGCGTGGACTTCTCCCAGGTCTTGCCTTGGAGCCACTGGATGGTGCGGAACTGGAAGTCGCGCATGGACACGTCGTTCAGCACCGAGTACCCGGCGATGTGATCGGCCGCGTCGGTTTCGCTGATCCGGCGCCCCTTCTTGCCGATCACGACGGCGAGCTCGGCCTCCCAGTCCACGGTGTCCGATTCCTGCGGCAACGCGAGGTCATCGTTGGGCCCGATCAGTGACTCGGCGTATTTCGCGAACAGGGTGGGATATTCCGGGATTTCCCGGCCCATCTCCTTGATGTGGTTGCGGTAGTTGTGCCCGACGCAGATGATCTTCCCCGGTGAGGGCACGACGGCGGCGAGGTCGGCGCCGTCGTACGCGTGCGTTGCGCCGTTGGCCGCCTCCGCGATGGCCGCCCAGGCGGGTTCCTGCAGGAGGGCGCCCACGTCGGAGAACCCGTCGATCTCGGTCAGGGTGTCGCCGTCCTGGCGGACCGCCGTCGTCGTACCTGCAGCGGTGCGGAGGGTGAGGAGTCTCATTTGTTGCGTCCTTCGATGTACGTGCGGTTGAAATTCAGTCGTTCGAAAATGGGGGCGTCGCTGAAGCGGAAGAGATCGAACTCGCTCTCTGCCTCAAGCGACCACAGAGCCCAGGACGGGACCACGAACAGATCGCCCTTCGCCAGGACCGTGGACTCCCCGTTCAGGACCACGGTGCCGGTGCCTTCGAAGACCTGCCACACGCTGGAGCCGACTTCGCGCAGCGGCTCGGTGGAAGCCCCGGCCCGCAGTCTGTGGAACTCGGCGCGGATGGTGGGCATGACGTCCCCGCCGGTGGTCGGGTTGGTGTAGCGCACGGCGGCGTGGCCCTGGGACACCGTGGCCGGGTGGCCCTCATCCTCGAGAAGCAACTGCTCACGCAAGGCGGCGTCGGTGTGTTCCCAGCGGTAGGCCGCGATGGGCGAGTTGGCGGTGTCCTCCAGCCCGGACAGCGGACGAAGGCCCGGGTGAGCCCAGAGCCGCTCGGAGCGGGAGACATCCGGGGTGGCCTCATCCGTGACCCGCTCGGTGCCGAATTCGAAGAACCCGGCGTCGGCGTAGTGCACGAACGGGATGTCCAGACCGTCGATCCACGCCATCGGCTGATCGGTGTCGTTGTGGTGACCGTGGAAGTTCCAGCCCGGCGTCAGCAGGAAATCCCCGCGACGCATCGCCACCGGGTCCCCGTTCACCACTGTCCAGACGCCTTCACCCTCGACGACGAAACGGAACGCGTTCTGCGAGTGGCGGTGCTCCGGCGCTGTTTCGTGCGCGCCCAGGTACTGGATCGCAGCCCACAGGGTCGGCGTCGCATACGGCGTGCCGGCGAGGCCCGGGTTGGCCAACGCGATGGCCCGGCGTTCCCCACCCCGGCCGACCGGCACGAGGTCCCCGGCACGGGCAGCGAGCGGGTACAGATCGTTCCAGCGCCACACGTGCGGCACGGCCTTCGGGGACGGCACCATCGGCATCAGGTCAGCGATCTCCGTCCAGAGCGGGATCAGGTTCCCGGCTTCGAAGTCGCGGTACAACTGCGCAAGCTGGGCAGCTTCCTCGGGAGTTGGTTCCGGAACCGCGTGCACTAAGCCAGCGGAATGATCAGTGGCAACTGATTCATGTGTTGTGCTATCGGCGCTGATGGACACAGGGGGCCTCCTCGAGGGTACGGGACAGTTTTGGCGTACTCCAGACCTTAGGGAAGCCCTCAAGTGATCTCCAGCATATTCTGCTACCCAGAATTCGCTGGCCCAACTAACCAGCAGTAGATGTCGTTATGGGCCCTCAAAACGACAACAATTGTCAGCTAGTTGGGTGGCTCAAGGCTGGGACTCGGCCGGATTTGCCGCAATATCGATCTCCAATTGGCGTTGGGTTTCCCGCATGATGCCCACTAGTCCGCCGTCGAAGAGCCTGCGAAACCTTGCCACGGGAGTCGCGACACTCAGGGCACCCACCGCAACGCCGTGCTTGTTGTGGAGCGCCACCCCCAAGGCGCTGATCCCTTCCTCGGTGCCCTCGAAATTCGCGGCGAATCCATTGCTCCGGATCGTCTCGAGCTCGCGGAGGAAAGCCGGATATTCGGCGTCGGGAATATTGTCCCCACCGATCTCTGCATTGTGGCTGCGGAACAACTGCTCAATCATGGCGGGCTCCAGCTCGGCCAAGAGTGCCTTGCCGCCCGAGGCCTTGTTGGCGGGCAATACGGTTCCCTGCCGGTCGCCTACCCGCAGCGCACTGGTCCCCTCCACCGTGGCAAGGAACCTGACCTTGGTACCCACACGCACCATGAGGTTGACGGTCTCGTTGATCCGGCCGCTCAGGAGTTCCATGTGCGGCTGAGCCACGGTGCGCAGCAAGCGGGTCCAGCTCAGTCCGGCCGGGCCAACCCCCATGGCCGGTCCGGGCACGTAGCGGCGGGTCTCGTCCTGGACGGCGAACCCCCGGTACACCAGCATGGCCAACAGCCTGTGGGCGGTAGAGGGAGCGACACCCAACTCCTCGGCGGCATCCTTGAGCCGAAGGCTACCGCCGTCGCGCAAGAGCTGGAGGAGTTGCAGGGCGTTGTCCACGGCCTCGATGGAGTAAGCCGGCTTCTTGCGGGCTGGAAGATTCTGCACCACAGAATTCTATTGGCCCTGGCAAGCCGCGGCCACACAGTGGTGGGATGAATCACATACCTTCCGCTGCAGCGCCGGAGCGGACCCAACGGCACCACTTTCCCGAAGCCACCAGCCGGTTCTCCAGGCGTTCCGCAGCCGCGGTACTCGTCTGCTGGTTGCTGGTGGTTTTCGACGGCTATGACCTCATCGTCTACGGCACCGTGCAATCGTCCCTCATTACCGACACAGGCTGGGGGCTCACCAAAGCCACGGCAGGCACGGTCGGTTCAATGGCGTTCCTCGGCATGATGATCGGAGCCATCTTCGCCGGCAGGATCTCGGACAGCTGGGGCCGCCGCCGGACGATTATCACCTGTGCCGCACTGTTTTCGCTCTTCACCATCCTGTGCGCCTTCGCCCCAAACGCGTTCGTCTTCGGCGGTTTGCGCTTGCTGGCCGGCATCGGCCTGGGCGGACTTGTTCCCTCGGCAAATGCCTTGGTCGCGGAACTGGTCCCGGCCAAATGGCGGTCCACGATTGCCACGCTGATGATGTCCGGAGTGCCGATCGGCGGCTCGATTGCCGCGCTGGCGGGCATCCCCCTGATTCCAGCTTTCGGCTGGCCAGTCATGTTCCTTGTCGCCGCTGTGGCCCTGCTCGTGGTGGTTCCGCTGGGCATGCGCTTCCTCCCGGAGACGCTGCCGGAGATGCAGCCGCCCGCAAAGGAGGCGAAACAAGCAGTGGGCTTCAAGTCACTGCTCCGGGCTCCGTACCTCGGCATGAGTCTGCTGTTCGCGATCTCCACCCTCGTGACGCTCTTTGCCTGGTACGGCCTGGGCACGTGGCTGCCGAACCTGATGCAACTGGCCGGTTACAACCTCGGCTCCGCCCTGACCTTCGCGCTGGCACTCAACCTCGGCGCCGTCGTCGGTTCGGTAGCCACCGCTTGGGCGGGTACCCGTTTCGGTCCGGTCCCGACGGCGATAGCGGCAGCCGCCGTCGCCGCCGTCGCGCTGGCCGTACTGGTTATGGGCCCGCCAGTGGGGCTCGTTTACCTCATGCTGGTGTTGGCCGGGGTAGGCACTCACGGAACGCAATGCCTCATCATCGCGGCAGTGGCCAGCCACTACCCCGCACACCTCAGGGGCACCGCACTCGGCTGGGCTCTCGGCGTCGGCCGCATTGGCGCGGTCGCCGCACCCCAGGTAGGCGGGCTGCTGCTGGCGGCCGGGCTGGGCGTCAACTCGAACTTCCTGGCATTTGCCGGGGCCGCCGCCGTCGCGGCCATCCTGCTCGCCGCCATCGGCACCAAAATCAAGACCGCCAACATCAATTCCAAAAACACCATGTCTGTAGGAGCTAGCAATGTCTGACCGCAATCCGTCCACTGAAGTACTCGTCGTCGGCGGAGGAATGGCCGGCCTCGCCGGTGCCCTGGCCCTCCGTACCAACGGTGCCGAGGTGACCCTGGTCGAACGGGCCCCCGAATTCGGCGAGGTCGGGGCGGGCTTGCAGATGGCCCCCAACGCGTCCCGTGTCCTGAAGCGTTGGGGACTCCTCGAGAAGGCACTCGAGATCGGAGTCCGGCCGAAGCACTTGGTGTTCCGCGACGCCCTGACCGGTGAGGAGCTCACGCGCCAGACCCTCGGGGGCGAATTCGAAGAACGGTACGGCGCGCCGTACGTCGTGATCCACCGCAGTGACCTGCACCAGATCCTGTTGGAGGCCTGCCAGGACGCCGGCGTCCGCTTGGTGAACGACGTCGTCGTGGAGGACGTTAGGACCGTCAACGCGCGCGGCGTAGCACACACCGCGAACGGCGACGTCTACGAGGCCGACGTCGTGATCGGCGCCGACGGCCTCAAGTCCACGCTCCGTGCCAGCGTCGTGCAGGACGGCCCGGTGTCGTCGTCGTACGTCGCCTATCGCGGTACCGTTCCCATCACGGCGGATACCCCGGCAGCCGATCTCGAAGACGTCATCGTCTACCTTGGCCCGGACTGCCACCTGGTGCAGTACCCGCTCCGCAAGGGCGAACTGCTCAACACGGTGGCCGTTTTCAAGTCGCCGTCGTTCGAGCGCGGGGAAGAGCAATACGGTGGCGTGGACGAACTCGCGGCCGCTTACAAGGACTGCATTCCGGCAGTGCAGTCAGCGCTGCGGAACCTTGCAACCGGCATCCGCTGGCCCATGTACGATCGCGATCCCATCGAGAACTGGATCGACGGTCGTCTGGTTTTGATGGGCGACGCCGCCCACCCCATGCTCCAGTACTTGGCCCAGGGAGCCTGCCAAGCGCTTGAAGACGCAGCTGTGCTTCAGGACTCCACCGTCGGTTCAGTGTTCACCGACGACGGCGTGGACACCGCTGCCTGGGACCGCGCCATCAGCGACTTCAACTTAGCCCGGGCTGCCCGCACGGCCCGTGTCCAGCGCACGGCCCGTGTCTGGGGCGAGTCCTGGCACGTGTCCGGCGTCGCGCGCGTCTTACGTAACCTGCTGTTCAAGAGTCGCAAGGACGGCGACTTCCAGTACAACGACTGGCTTTACGGACAAGCGGCCGACGGCGTCCCGGCAGTCCCAGCGGAAGCTGCGGAGAGGATTGAGTCGCTAGCGAGAACGCACGCTTAGGAGCATCCGTTGTGTCAATTGTAAGTAAACAAATTGCTGGACTCCTGGAGCAGACCGAAGCAGACTGACTACACGAGCCGCTTGGGTGCTTGCCGTTGAAAGGACAGTCATGTTCGACCTCATTGCTTATCTCCCCATTCTTGTCACCGTATTGGGGGTAGTTGTCGCCGTTGCCGTCATTAGGCTTCTCATCAAATTGATGTGGAAGGTGGCTGAACCAAACGAGGCACTCATCATTTCCGGCCTGACCCGGGGAAGTGTGGACACTAGGGACGGAATGGATTTCAAAATCGTCACCGGTAAGGGTGCCTTGGTGGTTCCCGGGCTCCAAACCGTGAGGACTTTGTCCCTGACGCTGAATGAAACGGAGCTTCAGGTCAACTGTGTGACCTCGCAAGGTATCCAGGTGATTGTGGAGGGCGTGGTTATTTACAAAATCGGTGACGCTGCGCCTTTCATTGCGAACGCCGCGAGGAGGTTTCTCGGCCAACAGCCCAAAATGGAAAGCCAGGTCTACAACGTTTTTGAAGGGCACTTACGCTCGATCATTGGCAGCATGACCATGGAAGAGATCATCCGCGAGCGCGACAAACTCGCTTCGCTGGTCCGCAGCGCGAGCGGCATAGAAATGGAAAAGCTCGGCCTGGTGGTTGATTCCCTCCAAATAAAGGACCTCCAGGACCCCACAGGCTACATCCAAAACCTGGCCAAACCGCACATTGCGCAGGTCAAAATGGAGGCCCGCATCGCCGAAGCCACCAGGAACCGCGAGGCAGCCGAGAAGGAAGCCGAGGCAGCTGCCCAGATCGCGGACGCCCAGAGCCTTTCGGCGATCAAGCAATCAGCGGCCCAAGCCAATGCCGAGACCGCCAGGGCCAACGCCGCGCAGGCAGGTCCGTTGGCCGACGCCACGGCACGCCAGCAAGTGGTGGTCCAGGAAACCGAGGTGGCAAAGCTGGAGGCGGACCGCGAGGAGCAGAAGCTCCAGACGTCCATCCGCAAGCCCGCAGACGCCAAGGCCTACGCCCAGCGCACCGAGGCAGAAGCCCAAAAGGCTGCCGACATCAGCGCGTCCGAGGCGCGCGCCCGGCGTACAGAACTCGAAGCCCAGGCGAACGCCCGCAAGGTGGAAGTCGAAGCGCAAGCCAACGCCACCGCTGCGGCCGCGATTGCGGGAGCAACCAAGATCACCGGCGAGGCCGAGGCGGCAGCCACCAAAGCCCGCGGTGACGCCGCAGCCTCCGCCATCAAGGCCAAGTCCTTGGCGGAAGCCGACGGCATCAAGGCGCGCGCTGAAGCACTCGGAACCAACCAAGAGGCCGTTATCTCCCAGCAGCTTGCAGAGAACATGCCCGCGATCGTCGCGGCCGCGGCTGAACCATTTGCCCATGTGGGGCAACTGACGGTCCTCAATGGCGGCGAAGGGCTCAACAGCATGGTGGGAGGAATCCTTTCCCAAGTGGGCAACTTCCTGCCATCGATCACAGCTGCCCTCAAGAACGGGCAGGTACCTCCCAAGCGGGCGCCCACCAAAGCCCCTGATGCGTAGCGAAACCGATGCACAAAGAGGTTGATCGGAGCCTGACCGGCAAGATTGGGCGGGTTACGGGGCGAATCGGGCCAGGCACCGTGGGGGAAGTCATGCTGCCGTTCCACGGCGGCACGAGCGCCTTCCATGCGTATCCCTTCGACAAGACCAGTGTTTTCAACGTTGGTGATGAAGTGCTTGTCATCTACTACGAGCCACCCGGGACAGTATTCGTTGACGAGCTGCCAGACGTACTGAGGGCGGCTAAATAGATAGCCGCCCTCAGCGTTCGTTTCAGGTATTCAGTTGCTCACCCCAGTGGCGGGGCTCCCACGCTGTCATACATCGCGTAGTCGTCCGTGATGAGGGTTCCGTTGTTGAACAGGCTAAGCCCGAAACTGATGGCAGTGGCCCCCGCGGGGAGTGCCGGCGTCGTGAGGCTGGCCTGCGTGTAGGTGCTCGTGGCTGGCAGCCACGGTCCGGAGGTCCAGTACACCCAGTTGCCGGACGCGTCGCGATAGTACACGGCGAACTGCGTGACTGCGGTTGACGTGTACCACGCCCGAAGCGAGTACGTATGTCCCGCTACGGCCGCAGGTGGGCAAGTACTGGTGTCCAGGGTCGGAAGCAGTTTCGCGTCACCACTGGAGTAGCCCGTGATGGTGAGCTTCTCCGCTTTGGTGCCGGTGTGGGCAGTAGCTACGGTGCTGAACACGGCCGTGTTGGTACCGAATCCACCTGCCTGCCAGCACTGGGGGAACGCGCCCGCTCCTGCCGTTTCAAGGCTGGGGTTTTGCACGAGGTTGGACCCAGCTGGCGGTGGCGGCGGAGGCGGTGGCGGGTTGCCGACGTCGAACATCTCGTAGTCGTCCGTGGTCAGCGTGCCGTTGCTGAACAGGTTCAACCCGAAGCTGATGCCGCTGGCGCCGGCCGGAAGGGCCGGAGTGGTCCAGGTGGCCTTCTGATAGGTTGTAGCGGCCGCGAACCACGGGCTGGAAGTCCAATACGTCCATGAACCGAGTCCAGTGCGGTAATACAGCTCGAACTGGGTATTGGTGGTGGACTTGTACCAGGCACCCAGCGAATAGGTGTGTCCCGCAGTGGCCGTTGGAGAACAACCTCCCAGGTCCAGGGTCGGCAACAGTTTCGCGTCACCGTCCACATATCCGCTGACGACCAACCGTTCGGCGACGTTCCCCGTATGCCCGGGCCTAACTGTGGAGAAGGTAGGCGTGTTCGTGCCGTAGCCTCCGGCTGCCCAACATTGCGGCGCGCCGTTCACCAAAGTTTCGAGACTCGGGTTCTTGACCAGGTTTCCGGTGCCCTGCGGCGGGGCCGGCGGTCCTGAAACCAGCGGTTTGACGGTGCCGCCGATCACTTGGGCCACCGTCTTGACGCTTGTGGTTGCAGGGCGGGCCTTGAGCCATGTGGCGAACTGGTTGAACAGAGTCGGCGTGATGTTCAGCGGGTCAGTGCTGGTGGCTGAAATGTGGTGGAAGGTCAATTGCACCCATCCGCCCGCGGGCTCGGCCTGCGTGACAGATTTCTGCAGGTCGGCAAGCGTCCAGGTCTTGTCCACTTCATCCGGGGCAGCCGTGTTATACGGATTTGCGGGCGGAATGGTCTCCGCGAGGGCGCAGCCGTTGCAGCTGAACCGCGTCTTGATGTCACCAAGATTGCGAGCACTATTGAATCCGCAGTTCTTCACAATGGTCTCAATAGACGCGTTCTCAGCGGCAAAGGGATAGGCGAAGTCGGTGATGGTGAATCCCCAATTGCTGAGGTTCACTCTGTCATTGCAGATCTGGCGAGCGGCCTCATCCGACGTCACGGTGGTCAGATCCGGGTGGGTCACGGTGTGGCCGGCAATTTCGTTGCCGTTCGCCACTAGACCCTGCATGTCCGCCACCGTCATGTACCCCGGGTTGTTAACGAATCCGGAAGGAGTGAAGAAGGTACCCACCAGGCCCACGCTTTGCAGCGTCTGTGCAGCGGTAAGTTGATCTGCATTTGCATCATCGAAAGTCAGGGTTACGACGGTGGGATTGGCAGCCAAAGCTGCGGGGGCGGTGACGCCGGCGGTAAAGCCGGCGCATGCAAGTACCACCACAACGGTGGAGAACCAAGTAAACCATTTGCCCCGGATCGTCCCTCTGAACGTCCGGTGCTGGTCATTACGGTTGAAGAGTTTCATAAGGTCTGGCTCGATTCTAGGCAGCGGCCTGGCCGGACATACGGGCGGGGGGATAACAGGACAAGCCCCAGTCATGGCCACGAAGTTCACTATGGTCTCACCGTAATTCGGGCCCTTAGCAGCGGATAAGAGTAAGTCCTACCCGTCTTTCAGCTCCGTAATTACTTAGATTGGCGCATTTTCCGTCGCTCAAGGCCCTCCACTCGGGAAAGCAACATCAATTTGTTAACCAAACCTTCCCCCCAGCGTCACGCCCACTCCCCCGCTTCGCCAACCGCCGAGCACACCGTGGAGGGGTGAGGATCGCTATCGTTGCCGAATCATTCCTGCCGCTCATGAACGGGGTCACCCACTCCATCCTGCGGGTGCTGGAGCATCTGCAAGAGCGCGGCGACGAAGTAATGGTGATTGCGCCGTCGACGTCGGACACTGCTGTCTCGGACGTCGTGAACGGCGCATTTGTCCACCGTCTCCCATCCGTGCCGCTGGCCGGATACACAAATGTGCGGGTGGCGTTGGGCGGTGTGAGCCGGGTCAAGAGAATCCTTGCCGACTACGCACCGGACGTCGTCCACCTCGCATCTCCTTTCGTCCTCGGTTGGCGGGCTGTGCAGGCCGCGCACCAGCTCGGCATCCCCACGGTGGCCATCTACCAAACCGAGGTCCCCAGCTACGCCGCGCGGTATGGCGTGCCCATCCTGGAAAACTGGGCATGGAACCGGGTGGACAACATCCATCTTCTTGCAGACCGCACATTGGTCCCGTCCACGTTCGCGCTCAACCAGTTGCGCGGCCGCGGGATCTTAAGGGTGGGCATGTGGCGGCGCGGTGTGGATACCGCGCGGTTCTCCCCCACCAAGCGCTCGACGGCGTGGCGAGCCTCCGTGGCGCCCGACGGCGAGCGCATCATCGGCTATGTTGGCCGGCTCGCGGTGGAAAAGCAGGTGGAAGATCTTGCCGTGCTGGCCGACCTGCCGGGAGCCAAGGTGGTCGTCGTGGGCGACGGTCCGCAACGCGCGGCCCTCGAAGCAGCGCTGCCAAACGCAGTCTTCACGGGGTTCCTGGGCGGCGACGAACTGGCCCAGGTTGTTGCGGGCTTTGATCTCTTCGTCCATCCTGGCGAGTTCGAAACGTTCTGCCAGACCATCCAGGAGGCCATGGCATCGGGTGTTCCCGTTGTGGCCACCGGCCGGGGCGGTCCCCTCGACCTCGTGGAAAACTCGCGTACCGGTTGGCTCTACGAGCCGGGTGACCTTGCCCAGTTGCGCGGCTACGTGCAGGATCTGGTGGGCGACGACGCCAAGCGCCGCGCGTTCGGAAAGGCAGCATTCGCATCGGTCCAAGGACGGACGTGGCCGGTGTTGAGTGCCCAACTCATACAGCACTACGAGGCCGTGATCGCCGGTGACGTTCTGGTTGAGCCGACCGTTGCGCATGTCCATCCGGCCGAGCTTCAGGCGGCTGAGCCCGCCATCGTTTCCGTGACTTCCAGTAAAGGACTCTCAGCATGAAAATCTCCGTTGTCGGCTGCGGCTACCTTGGCGCAGTACATGCCGCGACGCTCGCGTCGATGGGCCACACCGTGGTGGGCATCGACGTCGACGCCCAGAAGGTTGCCCACCTGAACAAGGGTTTCGCGCCTTTCCACGAACCCGGCCTCGATGAACTTCTGCGGGATGGCTTCGCCACCAAACGGCTCACGTTTTCCACTGATTTTGCTGATGCCGCCGACGCCCAGACGCACTTCCTCTGCGTGGGCACCCCGCAGTCGAAGACGTCGGACACGGCGGACCTCTCCTACGTGATCGCGGCGACGAAGAGCCTCCTCCCCCATCTGGCGAGGGGCGCCGCCGTCGTGGGCAAATCCACCGTCCCTGTGGGAACGGTGGACATGCTCCGCGGCGTCCTTGCCCGCAGGCCGGACATCCTGCTCGGCTGGAACCCCGAGTTCCTTCGCCAGGGGACGGCTGTGAAGGATTCGTTGGTACCCGATCGCTTGGTGTACGGCGTGCCGGGCGGCAAGGATTCTGGCGCCGGTGCCCCGGTAACAGCCGTGCTCGACGCCGTGTACGAACCGCTGGTTTCCGCCGGTATCCCGCGGCTGGTCTGCAACTTTGCGACGGCCGAGCTCATCAAGTCCGCTTCCAATGCCTATCTCGCAACGAAGCTGAGCTTCATCAACGCCATGGCCGAACTCTGCGACGCCTCGGGTGCCGATGTCACTGAACTCAGCCAGGCAATGGGCCTGGATCCGCGCATCGGCAACCGGTATCTCCACGCTGGCCTGGGTTTCGGCGGCGGCTGCTTGCCGAAGGACATTCGCTCGTTCCGCGCACAGGCACAAGCGCTGTCCGTGCCTTCCCTTGATGAGTGGATGGGGGTGGTCGATTCCATCAATCTGGGCCAGCGCGCCCGCGCCGTGGACGTCGCCCGTGAAATGTGCAAGGGCTTCCTGTCCGGCCGCACCGTCACGGTGCTGGGCGCGGCCTTCAAACCGGACACCGACGACATCCGTGACTCCCCCGCCCTCGACGTCGCACTCCAGCTCGCAGCGGCCGGTGCCCATGTGACCGTGACCGACCCCAAGGCCATCAACAACGCCTGGATGCGCTACCCGCAACTCCGCTTCGAAGCGTCCACGACCCGCGCGCTGGAAGGCGCTGAGTTGGTGCTGCTGCTGACCGAATGGGATGAGTACCGCACTCTCTCACCCGCCGCTGTCGGTTCGCTCGTACGACGCCGGATGGTGCTGGACGCGCGGAACGTCCTGGACGCTGGGGTATGGAAAGCGCAAGGCTGGACTGTTCGCGGGCTCGGAACCGGCTCCTCCGCTCAGCCTGCGGACACCGTTGCCGACGCAAAGCCGCCTGTCCTCCCCGCCGAACCGCTCGACACGAGGCCGTTCATCGTGGGCTCGCCTACCAAGGCGACGTCAACGCGTCGGTGACCTTCTCCGGCGCACACCTAGACCGGCCCCCACGTCCACCTAGATCCAGCAATTTCACCCCTAAAAAACCGCTCAGGCACACTGGTTTTGCCCTGATCAACACCTAGACGCCCTATTTCATCGAGACAATCTGAACGGTGGATGGCTCTGCTTAAGACAGAGTCGCCGTTCTCCAAGGCCAGGTCTGCGTTGGCCGATCGTCTCGAGAGAAGGGGTTGGAGTGGAATCAGCAACGACGCGAGCAGCTGGGCTTCACGCCGGGACTGCGGCTGCGGTGGCTTCGGTTGGAATCTTCGGCGCAAGCCTGGCCGTTTCATCGATGGTGGGATCGGCCGGTATCCCTGAAGCAGCGGCATCCCAGATCAGGAGAGCCATCGACGTCGGAGGCTGGGCACTTGTTGTCCTCGGCGCTGTGTTCGGGGCCGGAATCACCAGCGCCTTGATCACAACAGTCCGGAACATCCTCTTCCGCGCTTGCCCGACACAATCAGTCGCCGCCTCATGACAGCTCATCTCCACGGGCTTCTTCTGCGGGTCCGCTGTTGCCCAAAGGCCGCGATATTCGCTGTCGCTGGATTGTCTCACGCAGCGGCACTTGGCCCGGAGATCGGCGTCCCATTCCAGCGAACGACGTCGGTAATAGCCTCCGTCCGCGCGCCCGGCCTGGCGGTCCTCACCATTGTGGCGTTCATGGACTCTATCCGCCAGAAGCTTCCGCGAGGAAGCGTAGCCGAGAAAAGTGGCTGAGTAGTTCCCATCCGCACACCCAATTCATGGATCAAGACCACTCAATGCGAGGTAGTCCACCACCTATCGGGTGATTGCAGACCTTACGGTGCTTCTACTCGTTCCCGCGTCCTGCTCAATGCAGTGGTTGCAGAAAGGAAGGAGTTGCAGATAGGAGGACTCATGCTTACGGACGAACCCGGAAGACGGCACGATGCCGTGGCGTTGGGCGCCGAGAGTCATTGGCACCGCCGGACGAATCGGTACCCCGGATGCTCCTGCCCCGAATGGCGCTATCACCCCCGCTATCCAAAGCCCACGGATCCTGACTGCAGCGAACACGGAATGAACCAGGCATGAGGTTCAACGCGCGAGATTCAACATCACCGAATCAATGGGCGGCCGGCCACGCTCAGCACGGCCGGCCGTCGACTCTGTCGGGTCTCAGACGACAGAGGTCCGTGCCTGCAGCTGCTGGGGCTGACAGTGGCACGCCATCGTGAGGGGTAGCCCCTCCCTCAAAAGGCTATGGCCCGGAAAGTCCACTGAGTGTTGATCTAACTGAAAATGAGCGGTGCAAACCTGGCAGATTAGGTGTTGGGGGCCAGAGAAGGCTCTCAACACCTAATCCGCTGATCTTTGCCACTCAATCGAATGAATATGAACACCTAGTACCGGCCGCCACACCTACCGTAATTCTTAGTTTCGACCGGAACGCGGAAAGGTATTCGGAAATTGATGTCCATAGATGTTCGCAGTGAGTCAAATGGCCCAGCGGTGAAGGCGTTTGTCGAATTCGTCGATGCCATGCACGCTTGGGAGACAAGGAACTATTCGGTGATCGCGCCCTTGCTAGAGAAGCGGAAGGTCGCGATGAAGGAAATGGATGATGCGAGAGGCGAGCTCGCGAGAATCTTCGAGAAGCACTTGGTTCCCGGTAGGTGCGACCGTCGACGAATGGATTCCAACGGGATAGGGTATCCGCCCACGTACGATGCTGACCGTGATGTCATCAAATTGGAAAAGGCAGTGTCCGGCGAAGTGACATTCCGGTACGTGCAGGCAACCCGGCCCAAATCGAAATTGCGGTTCACCGTGAAGCGGGTTGCCGATGGATGGCGTGTACACAATGGGGAGATCTTCGACGCGAGGCGCTCGAAATGGCTCACATTCGTGGTCTAACTGAAAGGCCCAGCCGGGGAGCGTCAGGAGGCGTCAAGCCGCGACGTTCCCCGGCTGTTCAGATACACCCCACCAATGTGCCCTGGACCCAGATGGACTATCGCGTCGCATTCGTCCCACACGCTGCCCGACGCAGACCTGGCCTTCACTTGCATGGCACTGACGATCTCCCCACCGTGCACGATGTCCTCTTCCCGGACAACGTAGCTCAAATGAACCTCCGTGCTTTCACCCGGCGCTAGGGAATCTGTGATCGTCCCGGGACCTTCCGGCGCGTTGTCGTAAGCGAGATTCTCCAAGTTCGCGTTGGTGAACGAACGCCGGATGAGGGAAACCCCTGTCAGGTTCTCCCGCGAGTCATTGAGGATCCACGCCGTGTAGGAGATGGTTTCCCCAACTGCGGCTGTAAAGCGGTCGGCGAAGTGGATCAACGCAATTGACGGCTCGCCGACTCCATGTGATTTGCTCCGCTTCCCGCTGGCGGACGAGCCAGCACGTTTGGCAATCCAGTTGCGGATACGTTCCATGACTCTCCTAGCGTTGTCCCGCACCGATTTCACCCCCGAACCCACGATGTGGGATTAGCTTCTGGACTCGTCCGATATCTGGTCCTCGCCCTCATCTGTCATAGCAGTCGCCCGTCGACGCCCAGCCGATCTATTCGTCAACCGGGCAGGATCCAGGATGAACAGCGCAATGAGGGCCAGGCTGGCCCCGATGGCTATGACAGTTCCGTTCCTGGATTGAAGGAATTCGGCCAGGTATCCGAGAGCAACCACGTGCCACACGTACTTGCCCACAGTCTTGACCTTGTAGGGCTCCGGATCCTCTTTGGAGTTGGCGTCTCCCTTGAGGGTGTATTCGTAAGTGTCCGGTGCGGTCTCAACTGACTTGACCAGGCGGTGTGTGACCAATCCAAGGTTCCGCGGTCGGTCCACCGTGACGACGGTGCCCTCCTGGATTTCCCCTGCGGCTGTTTGGGCTGAGAAAACCACCGATCCGACGGGAATAGTTGGTTCCATGGAGCCGGAGACGACTACCAGCGGTCGGACACCGAAAAGGAGTGAGACTCCGAACGTGAGGATGGATGCGACCCCGAGAATGGCACCCAGGGTCAGCACGGTGGAGCGGAACGCCCCATAGACCCGCACCGCCGGGTGCACCCGGGTTTTGACTTGATACGCCTCGTCCACCGTCACTTCTTCGTCTTCCCAAACGCCGTCCGGGAGGGTCACGGCGCAGCAGAAACAGCGTCGAATCGAACAGCAATTGCTGTCTGACCGCCGTTGTAGTTCTCGACTCCGGGGCCGTCCACATACTTGATGGTGAGATTCAACTTCTTCAGGGAACCATCGGCAGCCGGACTGAATTGATCTCCCTGCTTAAGGACAGCGCCCCATCGCGGCCCCAAAACTCCCAGTGCTCCCTTGGCTTGATCCCACGGGACGTCGGTGAAGATAGCCTTGTTGGCCTCGTCCGTCGCGGTGAATCGCAGGAATGGCAGGATATTCGGAACTCCCGCAGCAACCCTTCCGTCGCCGTTCCGCAGCACGATCTGGAAGTTCGTGTCCGCTTTGAGATTGGAAGTGTTGTTGAACACCGGGATCGTAGTTGCCACTGACTTGCCGGGCACAAGGTCAGTTGCACCGGCAACGGCCCAATCGAATCCACCGTCCTTGTCTGCCTGCTCCACAGTGCCGTTGTCCCGCACCACTCCGATATCAAACCGAGGGGACTCAACCAGGCTCTCGCCAACGAAATTCAGCCGGGCGAAGTCGGTTGCGGAAGCGCTGGTCACTGCCACGGTGGCGGCCGCGAGGGCGCCCGCTGTCAGGAGCAGCCTGAACCGGTCGGCCCGCTGAGCGATTCCTCGCTTCGGCAAGATTTTCGTCATCAGCTTCCTCATCGCTTCACCATTCCCAGGTTCCAAGAAACCTGACGAGTTGTGTTGATCTGCCCGGTTGGCATGCCTATCGATCCCGCCGGGTTATAGCCGCGGCCCCAGAAGGTTCCGTCGGATTTCTGCCAGAGGTAGAAGCCTTGACCGGATCCGTACTGGACCACGTTTGTGTCGATCTTGGTTGGGGCTTGAGGGAATCGTCCGTAGTCGTCGCTGGCACCGTAGCCCCAAAGCTCTCCGGAGTTGTTCATCATGGCCACGCCCGTGAAGCCGAACTGCATGGACGTGATGTTGGACAGGGTCGTGATCACCCCCGGTGTGCGCGGGTTGGTGGTAGACCGTCCGCCGATGCGTGTGCTGTTGTCTCCCCAGCTCACCACTTGACCGTTGGACAGCAATGCACCGCCCATGTTGATGCCGCCGTCGACCGCCACGATGTATGGCGCGCCCGCGGCGACGTTGCGCTGGAACCACGGGGACAGCGGCGCCACCAAACGGGGGCTTGCATCCGAGTTCAGGAGGCCTGAGGGGAGGCTGTTTCCACCAATGCCGCCCCAGTAGTACACGTCTCCGTTCTCAAGGATCACGAAGAAATTTGTGTATGCACCCTTGAGGTAGATCGGGCGGTTGCCTGGTACGGACGGATCCGGCAACCCCATAAGTTGGCTCGCACCAACGCCGCCGTTGCCTCCGTATCCAGTGGGACTTCCCCAATGCCAGATGGTGCCGTCGCTGCGTATGCCTGCTCCGGCGTATTCCGTGGACGAAATCGAGATGATTTTGTCCAGGACAGCCCCCGCTCCATTCCAGGCAGAGTTGATACGGACTTGTTTCGCATTGTTGTTGGGCTTGGCAGCGTCCGTTCCATCGCGGAAGTCGTAAAAGCCCCAACCCCACACCATCCCGCTCGCGTCGAGGGCATTCGCGTTGTAGATCTGCCCGGTCACTTGACGAACTATCCCGTCTGGGATACCTGCCACGCGTTGAGGTGCCTTGAACGGTCCCGGGTCTGGGGCTCCCGCGTTGATGTAATAGTCGGTGCGGCCCCAAACGTAGGCGTTCCCGTCGGTCCCCACGCCGAGTCCAGTGTCCACCATGCGTACGTTCTTTGCTATGCCAACCATGAACGGCGGCGCTGCGGCAGCTGGTATGGCTTCGGAGCGGGCGTGGGTGCGGTCTTTGTACGCAGCGCTGGTGGGGACCATGGTTGCGGACGACCCGAAGAGCGCGCTGAGGCCGAGGAGCCCGGTTGCGGTCAAGTACTCTCTGCGGCGGAGGAATGGAAGGTTACTCATGTGAGGAGCCCTTTCGACGAACGAGGACGAAGCCTAGGCCAAGGACAAGCAGCGCGACGGCCGCAATTCCTACGGGAAGCAGGTTGTTCATGCCGGTATTGGCCAGGTTTGGTCCGGAGATCGGCGAGACGGGCGTGACGGCAGGCTTGTCGAGGCTGGTTACAAACCGGAACTTGAGGTTGCCGCTCGCGCCTTGATAGGAGTTGCTGGCTTCCTTGGGCAACGTGACTGAGCCGACGAGGTCGTACGTCTTGCCGACTTGAAGTTCAGGCAGTTTCAGCGACTTGCCGAGCACCTTTCCCACCGGAACGCGCTCGACGACGGTCGCGCCGTCGAGCGTTTTTACGCTCAACTCCATGGGAGTTGCCCCGGAGAACAGGATGTCTGAAGCACCGCTTATCTCAAGACCGAGGGGCAATGGCGCGTCAACTGAGTTGCTGACGGACATTTTCCATGTCTGAACCTCGCCCGGGGCTGGAGCATCAATGGCCACGGAGGTCGGGGTCGCATTGATGAGGTCTGAAGTGACGGCTGATGCCCCTACAGCTTGCAAAAGGACGAGCAACCCGGCTCCGAGCAGAGCGATCAGCGTCCGGCTGCTACGCAGTGCGATCATTTGCTTTCTCCATTGGTGAGTACGCCCAGCTGGGTGGACTTGCCGGTTACCTGAGTCGCGCTGTTCTTGGCGAGAACCACCGAGAGCTTGACGCGATGTTCTTGGCCCGGAGCCACGTCCTTGAAGATCAGGCCGGCCTGGTTCACTTGGACCGCCGTCGCATTGTTGATGGCCGGTGTCGCGGAACCGTCAAGGTAGACCGAGAACACGAGGCTTTCGAAGAGGTCGCTGTTCTGAGGGTCCGGGTCGTAGACGGAGACAGAGAGATCTCCGATGATGCCGGGCTGCCGGTTCGCGACTGTCATGTCGAACTGCACTGCTTTGGTCTCAGAGAACTCGGTCCCGGAGGACAGTGGAAGCACCACGGCCGTCGCTTTTGTGTCGGCGTCGCGAAGGATCCCGCCAGCGTCTTTCACCGCGATATCAAATTTGTTCGGATTTCCGATGCCGGAATTGGCGGCACCGGTGCCAAGGTTGACCACGGCAAAGTCGGTGTACGCTGCCGCCGTCACGCCGACCCCGAGGACCAAAGCGGAGGCGCCGAGGGCGAGAGCGAATCGCTTCCGCCCGCTTGCCTTGAACGGACTCGTTCTCACAGGTTCACCGCCTCGAAATTGAATTGGATGTCGGTTGAGGCCTGCTGCCATCGGTTGTCCACCGAAGAAGGCATCTCGATCCGAACATCCAGCAGCTTGTGTTCTCCTGAGCGCAGGGGATCCGGCCAACTGATGCTGCTTAGCCGATCTGCGGGGACTCGATCGAGCAGGACTTTGCCACCGTCTGCCACGGTGAAGACAAGCTGGTCAAAAAGTTCAAGGTACGTGCCGGTCACGGGATTCTTGGCATCACCGCGCGGTTGTGGATCCAGGATCTTGAGGCTCAGATGACCAGCGAGACGAGGGCTGTTATTTTTCGCGGCGATGCGCAGGTCAAGGGCGCTACCGGGCGCCATGGTGTAACCGCTGCCATCGCCAGTCAAAGCAACTCGAAACGCCTTGGGATTCGCTTGAACCCAATCGGAGTCTCGAGGCAGCCAGGAGCTGTCAGCTTTCCCCGTGGCCACGATGTCGAAGGTGTTTCGTGAGCCATCGATGTTGACGTCGACATCGGCGTAGTCCGTAAATGTGGCGGCCGTGATGAGCGCGCCCGCAGCAACCAAGGTCCCGGTTGCAAGCGCTACCCGCATTCGACCGCGGCGTTGAGTCCTCATACTGTTCTGTCCTTCATGGATCCAGCTTTTGGCTTGTTGAGGCAAGCGATGGGTGCTGGTGGAGGCTCATGGGGAACCTCCACCAGCGGTTCAAATCGACTACGGCTTGACGGAAGTCGCGTCGAAGTGTGCCTGAACGTATGAGATCAGGCCCTGCATCGCGTTGTTGGCCGCGGGGCTGCCCTGGTCAGGAAGGGTGACGCTCACACCGAGAACGCCCGAGCCGCCCTTGGCGAAGGTGCCCAGGTTGAGGGCATCCACCGAGGACTTCGGAACGTTGGTAACAAGCGCGGTACCGTCCAGGGTGACCGTGTAGCGAAGGGCGGCATCCAGGGCGGGGCTGGACGTGTAGCCGGCCCGGTCTTTCAGGGAGAAGGAGATGCTGGCGCTGAGTTCAGGGCTCTCGTTGCGGAACGGGATGTTCACCGAGACGGTGTCGCCCGGGGTGATGAGGTCCGCACCGGGGATCTTGATGTTCACACCGGCAGCCGTGTTTGCTTCCTGCCACGTTCCTGCCACCGGGACGCCACTAGCGTTGGTGCCAACAACCTGGATGTTGAAGCGGTTGTTGCCGCCGAATCCTGAGTCATCCGTG
Source organism: Arthrobacter sp. AZCC_0090 (assembly GCF_014207375.1). GTDB lineage: Bacteria > Actinomycetota > Actinomycetes > Actinomycetales > Micrococcaceae > Arthrobacter. The sequence goes on from NZ_JACHEE010000002.1 coordinate 579,188, forward strand.
CCGTTGCCGAGGTTGAGGTTGGCAAAGTCGGTGAACGAAGCCGCGGTCAGGAGCGCGGTCACTCCCAGGAGTGCGCCTCCTGCCAGGAAAGTGCGCTTGCGGCCCGAGCTAAGTTTTGTCTTCAAAATGGTTCCTTTCACGATAAGCCGACGCGTTGCCGGCTGGGTCGAGGGCAGTGCATCGGCAAAGGAACTAAAGCGCTTCCCCCATATACGCCGTGCAACCAAAAGGAGACTATGGTTGGCCGAAGCCCACTGAGTGGTGGAAAAGCCATTTTGAGTGGTGGAAACGGGCCTACTAGGTGTTTACAAAAAATCTCACAGACCCAGAGAGCGATCCCTCGGGCTGAAAGCCGCTTCTAGCGGAAGGGAGACGAATCCCGGACAAGGTCAAAGAGGGCAGCGCGGGTCGGGCTTCCGGTCTTTCGGAGCGCGTTGGAAATGTGATTTTCCACAGTCCTGATGCTGATTCCCAGATGCTCGGCGATCTCAGGGTTGGAACGATGACCGGCCAGGGCTGCTATCTCAATTTCCCGGACGGTCAGTGGCGAGTAGCTTCCGGAATTGAATGCCATGGGCTCATCTACCGACGGGAATCGAGTCGCGAAAATGGAGTACGCCCGGTCCATCTCGGCGGCTCCCACGGTGTCGTCCACAAAGGCATACCGCTTGAACGCACCTCGGAGCAGCATCCGTACCTGGTAAAGATCAGAGTCTGGCTCGTAATGCTTGAGGAGCACCTCAAGCAATTGGTGGTCTTCCTCCACCACCGCAGCTGCAATTGCTACAAGCTGATCGTGTGCGGTGAAGGCACGTTCCTTCAAGGTATGCCGGAGGATTTCGAGGACCTTGCGACCAGGGAGAAGGCAGGTGAAGAAGAGTGCGGAGTACGTGGCTTCCAGAACATAGCCGCGTTCCAACTGCCGCCGAATGAGGCGGGCGGCTTTCCTGTCGAATACAGCGGGGATGAGTGGGCGCCCGGCGACGAGTTCGTAGACTCCCTTTGCGGTTCCCGGGAGTGGGCCGATGTCTTCAGCCTCGCGCCGCGCCTGTGTTGCAAGCGTCGCGGTGGGCAAGATCGCCGACGTCGCTGCCCTCAGTCCGGCGAGCCGCAACATGGCGTCGTGGAGGGAATCCACCAGGAAACCCGGCCGCCCCATGGCAAAGGCGCTGCCCATCAGGTATTCGGCCTCGTCGAAATGGCCGCTGTAGACGAGTGCCTGGGCAGCGACGTAGGTGTTTGACACCATCCCGAATTGATCCAGGTTGCGGCGGGCTTCTGCGCGTTGGTCGAGTGCAAAGACAATTGCCTCCTCGATCCTTCCGGAGCTGAACAATGCCAGTCCCCGGATGAACGGTTCGATGCGTGGAAAGCCCCTGAATCCGCCTGAGGAGTCGATGGCGTTGAGCGCCGCGGAAGGGTTGAGGCGGTAGAGTTCCAGCATCCCCCGGACGCAGGCTACGACACCGCTCCCGGGATGGCGATCGTGTAGATGTGCCAAGGTGTCGTCGAGATTGTGCGGCATTCGGTCGTATGACGCCACAAGGAAGACTTCTACGGCTTCAGCCTCGGCCGACCATTCGGGGCGTTCCTTCCGAAAGCTGCTGAGGGTGTGCGCCGCATAATCCAGTCCCTTGCCTGAGTGGATCGCCCAAAGCGCTTTGGTAACTGCCAAGAAGAGGAGGTCGCACGTGTCTCCTTCCGAGCTCAAAGTCTGGGAAAGCACACGCTCAATTCTCGATGCGTCAATCGGCGAACCCCAGTAAACGCTTAGCAGTGCCACGGCGTTCGATACCGATTTTTCGTCATCCCACAAGTCATAGCGGTGGCGTTCGAGAACCGAGACTTGCTCATGAAAATGGCGTGCCGCGGCCGCGTCGTCTGTACTCCGTTCAAGGCCCAACGCGGTCAGCACCCTCATCAGGGAATCGGCTGGCGTGACGTCCACATGGGGTTCCTGTGGCAAGGCGCTCAAGGTCCGGGTGATTCGATTCTTCAGGACCCGTCGGCTCGTCAGCACTCTTTGAGCACGGAAATAGTCGGCTAGCACCGGTGGGGTGATCGCAGCGCTGATGTTGGTGTCGGGATCATCCATGACCGAGATCAAACCGTGCTGTTCGAGCCTGTCCAAAACGTCAGCGGGGACTACCTGTTGCAGCACATCGATGGGCGCCGTGCCTGCGATGGCCATGGTCTGAAGGCCCGTGAGCTCGTCGGACTCGAGTCCTTCAAGGAGGGACTCCACGGTGCCGTGGAGGTGCTCATTCCACAGGGTGTCGCCTGTCATGTGCCATTGACCATCGCTCAGGGCAAGCAGATTACTGAGCGAGGCTGTTTCCGCGATCCTGGCCACGAGCCTGGGGTTCCCCGCCGATTTCGTGAGGATGCGGGCAGTAGTGTCAGCGTCCGCGGGTGCCCCCAAAACGTCGGTGATGAGCTCGCTCACGTGCTCATAGCGAAGCGGATTCAAGTGGACCCTGGCTTCAGGGCCAGGACTGAGAACGGCCGGGCGCCCCTTTGCGTAAAGGGAAGAGTCAGTCATTGTCACGATAATGGGTCGCTTCGTCCTGCGCCGGACGGCATCCAGGACCGCCAAGGTCTCGGTGTCGACGAATTCGAGGTCATCGACTACAAGCACACGCTCCCCCGGCCTGGCGAGTCGTCCTGCCAGTGTGTCAACCACACCCAACACGCCCAATTGACCTATTCGAATATCAAGTCCCAGACCGTATATTCCACCAAACGGTATTTCGCGATGTGAGCGAAGGGCCGAAATAGAGTAAACCGTAGCCCCGGTTTTCTCGAGATCGGCTATAGCCTTTTGCACGACGCTCGTACGGCCGCTTCCAGGCGCACCGACAATTCGAACCATCATGCCGCGAGCAACATAGTCCAGCGTTCGCCGAACTTCCTGTTCGAACACTCGCGATCCAACTTTCTCTGATGCGCTAATCCAGCACTCTCCGGCCCCTAGGAGGTGCATATCCAGGTCATCCGACGGCTTCCCGCCCAAGGATGGCCGTTCTGCCGGGTGGATTCCCCTGCAAGCCGCGGAACCCCCGAGGCTCTTCCACGAGCGTCTTTCCCATGGGAACCATAGATTCAGAAACAGGCGTCTAGGTGGTCTGATGGCGAATCTCCGTGTGCCCAAGCAAGCGTCTAGGTACAGCGACCTGCGGTTTTGTTAGGCATCTGAGTGTGCTCCCGCGAAAACTAGGTGGTCCCCTGACTACTACGGAGACGGGGTTCGGCGATATCAGGTTCTTCATGGTTCTCCTGGTGGTGGTCTCTTGCTTGAACGCTACGGAGACTTCGTGACCACCTCTAGGTGGAATCTCGCGCATGTGGATATTTGTTCGCATCAAGATTTCTTCGATCGAATATATATTCGGTAATCAAACACACCCCCGCCTCGCCCAGGCCAAGTCAAGGGGCTTCTTCACTCATGTGGACAACTTCTTCTTTTCTCGCATTTCGGATGCTAGAATCTGCTGATATTTGCATCAAAACAATTTCATGGGGGCAATAAATGAATACTCGCGCGCCGAAAAATAACGAGACAGCAAATCACGCGCCGCATGACTTCTTGAAATCTCGGAAGGCAACCATTCGGCTCTTCGCAATCGTCGCGTCAGCGGCCGCAGCACTCTCGCTCACTGCATGCGGCGGAGCCGGCTCCACAATCTCGCACGCGGGCGCCACCCAGTCGGCTTCATCTTCAGCTTCAGCTTCGCCAACTCCCACTGCGACTCCTACCGCGCCGAAATCCGCGTCCTGCGTGACGGAGAACGCCACCGAGAGCTACCCACCTAAGGAATTCATTTGCACGAAGTCCGACGCGGGAGTCCTGCTCTGGATGGAACGATCAGAGTCCAATAAAGTAAGGGACGCGCGTGCCGCAGCGGCAGCAGCGGCGAAGGCTGCGGCAGAAAAAGCGGCGGCAGACAAGGCGGCGACAGGCAAAGCGGCCGCAGACCAAGCAGCAGCAGACAAGGCTGCAGCCGACGCCGCCGCACAGGCAGCTGCCGCAAGGGCAGCTCAAGAAGCCGCAGCACAGGCGGCCGCCAAGCAAGCGGCTCCCGCAGCGCCGTCGGGCTGCGACCCCAACTATGCATGGGCGTGCGTTCCCATTGCTTCAGACGTCGACTGCGCGGGCGGGAAAGGCAACGGGCCCGCGTATGTGCGTGGGCCCGTCAAAGTTATCGGAACTGACATCTACGGTCTCGACAGCGACGGCGATGGTATCGGCTGCGAGAAATAGGCAATCGAGTAGGAGGGCCGGGTTTCCCGGCCCTCCTCTCACACCACCGTACGTGCGGGCCTCGCATACGGCGGTTCGCTAGGTCGTTTGAAAGCGA
>NZ_JACHEE010000003.1 GCF_014207375.1 Arthrobacter sp. AZCC_0090
GGGCAGCACCGACAACGTCTTCGACGCCCCGCAGCAGGACTACACCAAGGCACTGCTCAACGCGATTCCCGGAGCGAGCCTGATGCTGCCGCCCGTGGTGGCCTGAATCGGCTTAGCAGCGTTCAAGGCGATCAAGAGAGCCGGTGCCGCTTCCCTGGGGGAAGGGGCACCGGCTCTTTGGCTGTTTCCGAGCGTTCCCGGGCGCCGCGGGTTCCCCGCGGACTGTGATGAAGGGCACAATTCGGCGGCGTTGGGGGTGATTTTTAGGCCAATAAATACCACAGCGTTTAGACTCTAGAAAGGTGCCCTGTGTCAAAGGGTCTAATCCGTCGTGCGTTCCAGTTGGAAATGTCGCGATACAACAGCTGACTTCACCACTGAATCGAGCCATTACGCATGTCTGAAACCACCACCAACACCGCCGCGGCCACTGCATCGCGCAGTGATCTGCGCAACGTCGCGATTGTGGCCCACGTTGACCACGGCAAGACCACCCTGGTCGACGCCATGCTCAAGCAGACCAACTCCTTCGCCGAGCACAACCACCTGGAAGACCGCGTCATGGACTCCGGTGACCTGGAGCGCGAAAAGGGCATCACGATCCTCGCCAAGAACACCACGGTTGCCTACAACGGCCCGTCCTCCCATGGCGAGACCATCACCATCAACGTGATCGACACCCCTGGCCACGCCGACTTCGGTGGCGAGGTGGAGCGCGGCCTGTCCATGGTTGACGGCGTTGTCCTCCTGGTTGACGCTTCCGAGGGTCCGCTGCCGCAGACCCGCTTCGTGCTCCGCAAGGCCCTCGCCGCGCACCTTCCCGTCATCCTGCTGGTCAACAAGACCGACCGCCCCGACGCCCGCATCGAAGAAGTTGTCCACGAGTCCATGGACCTTCTCCTGGGCCTGGCTTCGGACCTCGCGGACGAAGTTCCGGACCTGGACCTGGACAAGATCCTTGAAGTTCCCGTGGTCTATGCTGCAGCCAAGGTTGGCCGCGCCTCCCTGGAGCAGCCTGCTGATGGCTCGGCACCGGAGAACGAAGATCTCGAACCCCTGTTCAAGACGATCATCGAGCACATCCCCGCCCCGACCTACAACCCGAACGGTGTCCTGCAGGCGCACGTCACCAACCTGGACGCTTCCCCGTTCCTCGGCCGCCTCGCACTCCTGCGCATCTACAACGGCACCCTCCGCAAGGGCCAGACCGTGGCCTGGGCCCGCGCCAACGGCGAACTGAAGAACGTCAAGATCACCGAGCTCCTGGCCACCAAGGCCTTGGAACGCGTTCCGGCAGAGTCCGCCGGCCCCGGTGAGATCGTGGCCGTTGCCGGTATCGAGGAAATCACCATCGGTGAGACCCTGACCGACGCGGAGAACCCGCAGCCGCTGCCGCTCATCACGGTGGATGACCCCGCGATCTCCATGACCATCGGTATCAACACCTCTCCGCTGGCCGGCAAGGTCAAGGGCGCCAAGGTCACGGCCCGCCAGGTGAAAGACCGCCTGGACAAGGAACTGATCGGTAACGTCTCCATCAAGGTTCTGCCCACCGAGCGTCCTGACGCTTGGGAAGTCCAAGGCCGTGGCGAGCTTGCGCTGGCCATCCTCGTGGAGCAGATGCGGCGCGAAGGCTTCGAACTGACGGTCGGCAAGCCGCAGGTTGTCACCCGGACCATCGACGGCAAGATTCACGAGCCGATGGAACACATGACCATCGACGTGCCTGAAGAGTACCTCGGTGCGGTCACGCAGCTCATGGCTGCCCGCAAGGGCCGCATGACCAACATGGCCAACCACGGTACGGGTTGGTGCCGTATGGAATTCATCGTTCCGGCACGTGGCCTCATCGGCTTCCGCACCAAGTTCCTCACGGACACCCGCGGCGCCGGCATCGCCTCCTCGATCTCCGAGGGCTACGAGCCGTGGGCCGGCCCCATCGAATACCGCACGAACGGTTCGATGGTCGCTGACCGCGCTGGCGTGGTCACCCCCTTCGCCATGATCAACCTGCAGGAACGCGGCTCCTTCTTTGTGAAGCCCACGTCCGAGGTCTACGAAGGCATGATCGTGGGCGAGAACTCCCGCGCCGACGACATGGACGTCAACATCACGAAGGAAAAGAAGCTCACCAACATGCGTGCCGCTTCCTCGGACACCTTCGAGAACCTGACGCCCCCGCGCGACCTGACCCTCGAAGAGTCCCTCGAATTCGCCCGCGAAGACGAGTGCGTCGAGGTCACTCCGGAATCCATTCGCATCCGCAAGGTGATCCTGGACGCCAACGAGCGCGCCAAGGCTACCCGCGCCCGCGCCAAGGTCTGATCCTGCGCTGATTGCGGACTGACGCATTGAACGGATTGACGCATTGAATAAGAGAGCCACCGGAGCAGCACGCGGCATTGCCGTAGCTGTTCCGGTGGCTCTTTTTGCTGCCGTGGCGGGCACCGGACTGCACCGGCAAGCGCTCCTTATCGCCGGCGTCGACGTCTACTGGGGTGCCGCAGCGGCACTGCTCCTACTCGCTTCGTTGCAGCTCTGGCTGGGCGCATGGTCGCGGTCCTTGCTCCCGACGGCGGTGGCCGGCATCGGCTGTTATGCGGCGGTTGGCCTGTTGTCGGCTGCCGGAACAGGCAAGCAGTTGATCGTTGCAGATGTTCCGGGAAATGTATGGGTTTATGGCAGTGCGGGCGTGACTTTTGTGATGCTGTTGTGGTGTCGGCGTTACGGGCGTCCCCCGCGCGGTTGACTAGTCCGCGCTTGCGTCTGCCCACCTGGCCTCCTGGGTCGAATGAATGCCTCCATCCGTTTCGTGATGTGGGGCGTCACGCCCATCGCGGCGCTTTCCTCAGGCCTGCTTGCTGAAAGGATTGGACCGGCCCCGACACTCTGGATCGGCTTGGCCGGGAGCATGGTTTTTGTCGCGCCGGTGTTGTTTTCGCCACGGCTGGGAATGCGTCGGCTTCCGGCTGAGGTTCAGGGCCACTGACCCCCCTTGGGACATGCCCAGCCTTGGCTCGCAGCGATGGACATAATGGCAATATGCGCATTCCCTGGTGCAAACGTGGCGCATGCTCAACGGGGATGAAGGCACATGTCCAACGTTTGATTCCAAGGTTGGACAGGAAGTTCTCCACATAGCCGACGTTGGAGCTTCCGCGCCGTGGTCTTCCGTCGGGACGATGGGGCACATGGTGAACATCAACGAAGTCTTTTCAGCGTATGACGGCGTGGCCCGGGCTAAGCATTTGGCTGCGGCCGGGGTCTCGCATTTCCAACTGAAATCCCCGTTGGCGAGCGGTCGGATTGTCCGCGTGGCACGTGGGGTGTACGCGGTGCCAGGCGCCAATCCTACTTTGCTCGCCATCCGGTCCCTTCCGTCCGAGCCGGCGTGCACTTCCGCGGCCGAACTGTCCGGCTTGTGGGTTCTGGATCACCCACAATTCCCTCACATCGCAGTCCCGCATAGCCGTAAGTATGAAGGTTTTGTCTGCCATCGATCTGCGGCTCCGCCTACCTTGATGGATTCGGTGGTCCAGGCCCTGCGATGCCTGCCAGATCTGGACGGTCTTGTCATTGCCGAATCTGCGGTGGTTCTTGGCAGACTTCAACTCACAGCCCTCAGGAAGAGGCTCAACGGGCGGAATGATGCACGGGAGCGGAGACTCGTCTCACGAATCGTTCCCCAGTCGCAGTCGATTATCGAATGCGTCGCCAGGTACCTGCTGCAACAAGCAGGCTTCCACGTTGAATCGCAGGTGAATATTCCAGGCATGGGGCATCGGGACCTGATGGTGGACGGAAGACTGGGCATTGAAACCGACGGTGCAGGCTTCCACATGGACAAGCCGAGCTTCGAGGAAGACCGTCGTCGCTGGAACGTCACTACAAGGTTGGGTGTCCCGACCTTGGTTGTGAGCTATTCAATGCTGAAGAGCCGGCCCCGGGAATTTGTGTCGATGGTTCGGGACACTCTGAGCGCTCTTGATCGCGCAGCGTGACTCCGCGGGTGCCACCTTTGTTTGCGTCAGAGGTTGGACATGCCTCGCGGCCGTCATCAGGCATGGACATGTCCCTCGTTCAGGCCAGGTTCACCGAGGGACATGCTCGTTGCGGAGCGCTAGGAATGAGCATGTTGGCACTATGTCCAGTGGTGCGAGCAGGGAGGGGGCATGTCCGGCGGGTGGGCGAGGCAGGGGGCATGTCCCTCGGGGTAACGGGTGCAGGCGGTGGAGTGGAACTACTGCGGGGCGGTCCTAGGGATGCGGTGTGGCGGCCGAGGGGGGACCTCCTTTGCCGCCACTACAAGGGCCAGCGGGATCTCGACGTCGGACTGGCGGGTGCGGATGGTGCACGCACCGTCGGTGACGGAGAGCAAGTAGCCGAGGGCATCGGTGAAGCCGTTGTCCAGCCGGTAACGGACAACTACCCGCGTTCCGGATACGGCATTGAGCAGGAAATCCTGAGGTCGGGGCAAATTCACCAGTTCATAGTAAGACGCCCGGCTAGGTTGGTGAGTTCCGGCTGGTGGATAATAGGCTCAGAATTCGATGTACCGGCCACAGGGCCGGTGGTACTACCCGGAAATGGTCCGGGACAACTGTGGAGAGGCAAGGGACGTGACCTACGTAATCGCGCAGCCGTGTGTGGACGTCAAGGACAAGGCATGTATTGAAGAATGCCCTGTTGACTGCATCTACGAAGGCGAACGTTCCCTCTATATCCACCCGGATGAGTGCGTGGACTGCGGAGCTTGCGAACCCGTGTGCCCGGTGGAAGCGATCTACTACGAGGACGATACCCCGGAAGAATGGGCTGACTACTACAAGGCCAACGTCGAATTCTTCGACGATCTCGGGTCACCTGGTGGAGCTGCCAAGATCGGCAACACCGGCAAGGACCACCCGTTCATTGCCGCGCTGCCTCCTCAGAACCAAGACCACTAAGAACGGTTGCTTCCTTTGATTTCTGCGGCCCCCGCCTTTGGCCTCAACCTGCCCGACTACCCTTGGGAAGCGATGGCGCCTTACGTCGCGAAGGCCGCAGAGCACCAGGGCGGCGTAGTCAATCTCTCCATCGGCACTCCGGTGGATCCCACTCCCGAACTGGTTCGCGAGGCCCTCGCCGGGGCGGCCGATGCCCATGGCTACCCGACCGTCCACGGCACGGAAGCTCTTCGTGAGGCTGTGTCCGGCTGGTTCGCCAGCCGACGTGGAGTCCCTGGGATCGATCCCCGGGACGTTATGCCCACGGTCGGCTCCAAGGAACTGGTGGCCTGGCTGCCGTTCCTGCTGGGACTGAGCGCAGGCGACGTCGTCGTCCGTCCCACGGTGGCCTACCCGACCTACGACATTGGTGCCATGCTCGCCGGGGCCACTGCTGTCGCCGCAGACAGCCTGGACGAACTGGACTCAGCCACCCGTGCCAGGGTCCGGCTCATCTGGATCAATTCCCCGGGCAACCCCACTGGCAGCGTTCGCGACGTCGAATCCCTCAGGCAGATCGTGGCCCAAGCCCGCGAGATCGGCGCAGTTGTGGCGTCGGACGAATGCTATGCCGAACTCGGTTGGGGCGAATGGGATGCCCAGCGCGGTGGCGAAGCCGTACCAAGCGTCCTTGATCCGCGTGTCACTGGCGGGTCCACGGACGGCCTGTTGTGTGTCTACTCCCTCAGCAAGCAGTCGAATCTTGCAGGCTACCGTGCGGCTTTCGTCGCCGGAGACTCCTCGATCGTGGCGAACCTGGTCAACAGCCGCAAGCATGCAGGCATGATTGTGCCTTACCCGGTTCAGGAAGCCATGCGCGTCGCGCTCGGCGACGCCGGCCACGTGCTGGCCCAGAAGGACCTGTACCGGGGCCGACGCGAACGCCTCGTGCCAGCACTGCAGAACTTCGGACTGGAGATCCACGAGTCCAAAGCGGGCCTGTATTTGTGGTGCACTTCCGGGGAGGCGACCTGGGACACGGTGCAGCGTTTCGCTGAGCTGGGCATCGTCGTCGGACCCGGGGTGTTCTATGGCGATGCCGGGAACGGCTTCATCCGCGTGGCGCTCACCGGCACCGACGAACGCATCGACGCTGCCGTGGAACGGTTGAACACTGCACGATAACAATCGTGTGACTTGCGGCACAGGGCGCGTCATTCCGCCAGTAACCGGAGCTTGTGGATTAGTTTGTCCCGCTTACTGGCGGTAGCTTTTAACTGACTATCAATGGTGGCTTTCTCCACGAAGGCAATCCGGCCGACGGTGTCTGTACCTGCAGACTCCCGCCCGGAGTCACCAGATGTTGGTTGGATCAAGCTTTCGACCGAGGCCAAGAGCCTCATGAAGGGGACTCCATGACTGAGACCACCAGCGCTACCCTGCGCCATGCCGGCGGCGAGCTCGAGCTCCCGCGGATTCAGGTTGTAGAAGGGAACGAAGGATACGACGTTTCCAAGCTGCTGAAGCAGACGGGCGCCGTCGCCTATGACCCCGGCTTCATGAACACTGCCGCCACGACGTCGGCAATCACCTACATCGACGGCGACGCCGGGATCCTGCGCTACCGCGGTTACCCGATCGAGCAGCTTGCCCAGCACTCCAGCTTCCTGGAAGTTTCCTACCTGCTGATCTACGGCAACTTGCCCACGCCCACTGAACTGGATGCCTTTGACCAGCGCATCCGCCACCACACGTTGCTTCACGAAGAGCTCAAGGGCTTCTTCGGCGGTTTCCCGCGTGACGCACACCCCATGCCGGTGCTTTCCTCGGCTGTCTCGGCGCTGTCCACGTTCTACCAGGACTCCTTGGACCCGTTCAACCCGGAGCATGTGGAAGTTTCCACTATCCGCCTCATGGCGAAGCTTCCCGTCATCGCGGCCTACGCCCACAAGAAGTCCATCGGCCAGCCCATGCTGTACCCGGACAACTCCATGAACCTCGTGGAGAACTTCCTGCGCTTGAGCTTCGGCCTGCCGGCAGAGCAGTACGAACTGGACCCCGTCGTCGTCAAAGCGCTGGACCTCCTGCTCATCCTGCACGCTGACCACGAGCAGAACTGCTCGACGTCGACCGTCCGCCTGGTGGGCTCCTCGAACGCAAACCTGTTTGCTTCCGTTTCCGCGGGCATCAACGCCCTCTTCGGCCCCGCCCACGGCGGCGCCAACGAGGCCGTGCTGAAGATGCTGCGCCAAATCCAGGCCGACGGCGTCAAGCCCGAGGACTACATGGAGAAGGTCAAGAACAAGGAGGACGGCGTCCGCCTCATGGGCTTCGGCCACCGGGTCTACAAGAACTACGATCCCCGCGCGAAGATCATCAAGGCGACTGCACACGAGATCCTCGGCAAGCTCGGCGGCAACGACGAACTCCTGGACATCGCGATGCGCCTCGAAGAGAAGGCCCTGGCCGACGATTACTTCATCCAGCGCAAGCTCTACCCGAACGTGGACTTCTACACTGGCCTGATCTATAAGGCCATGGGCTTCCCCGAGAAGATGTTCACCGTGCTGTTCGCGATTGGCCGCCTTCCCGGCTGGATCGCCCAGTGGCGCGAAATGATCAACGATCCCCAGACGAAGATCGGCCGTCCGCGGCAGCTCTACACGGGGGAACCGGAACGCGACTACCCGGCGGTCTAGTTCCCACCGGCATCCAGGCCTCGCGGAGGACAATACGACGGCGGCCACTCACCTTGCGCAAGGTGAGTGGCCGCCGTCGTACGTTCGGCAAACCCAGCGCGGGGTCACATACGGCCCGTCCCGAGGGACATCATGGGCGGTAAGTGACCCCGCGCTGCTCTTAAGAGTTGTAGCCGAACGGGTTGTTCTTCTGCCAGCGCCAGTGGTCTTCGCACATCTGGTCCACGGTCTTCGTGGTGGACCAACTGAGGTCCGCCAAGGCGGAGGAGGCGTCGGCCCAGAAAGCAGGCAGGTCTCCGGCGCGGCGTCCGGTGATCTCATAGGGCAAGGGGTGTCCCACGGCCTGTTCGAAGGCGTGGAGCATCTCGAGCACGGACGTGCCCTTCCCCGAGCCAAGGTTCCAGCGGTGCACACCCGGGCGGGCTGCAACGTAGTCGAGGGCGGCGACATGGCCTTCCGCGAGGTCGACGACGTGGATGTAGTCCCGCAGGCACGTGCCGTCCGGCGTGTCGTAGTCCCCGCCGAAGACCATGAGCTTTTCGCGGCGTCCGACGGCGACCTGGGCGATGTACGGAACCAGGTTGTTCGGGATGCCCTGCGGGTCCTCGCCGATCCTGCCTGAAGGGTGTGCGCCCACGGGGTTGAAGTAGCGAAGCAATGCGATGTGCCAGCGTTCGTCCGCGGCGCCTAGGTCCGTGAGGATGTCCTCGATCTGCTCTTTGGTGCGGCCGTAGGGGTTGTTGGCGCCGATCTCCATCTTCTCAACGTAGGGGATGGGGTTGTGCTCGCCATACACGGTTGCCGAGGAGCTGAAGACGATGGAGCGGACTCCATGCTTGTCCATGGCGCGGAGCAAGTTCAGGGTGCCCACGATGTTGTTGTAGTAATAGTTCAGGGGCTCCTGTACGGACTCGCCAACGGCTTTGAGGCCGGCGAAGTGGATCACTGCGTCAATGCTGTGCTGATCGAAGACAGACTCGAGCGCGGCCTCATCTACGAGATCCACCTGATGGAACGCTGCCGTCTTGCCCGCCAGTTCACCAACACGGCGCAGGGATTCTTCGCTCGAGTTCACGAGGTTGTCCACCACGACTACCTCGTGTCCGGTTTCCAACAGGGACAAGACAGTGTGCGATCCGATGTAGCCGGTGCCACCCGTGACAAGAATTCTCATGCGAGCAACGCTAGCCGAACTTGGTGCATGCCCGCTGAGTGTTGCGTAGGCCACAGTCCAGCATTCCAGTGCGCCGAAGGGGAAGGTTCAAGCACATTCGTGCTAAAAAGATCTGTGCCCAAGATTGTTGATGCCGAAGCCCGGCGCCAGGAAGTAGTTGAAGCTGTCTTCAGGATCATCGCCTCAGACGGCCTGGAGCGTGCTTCCTTGCGGGAGGTCGCCGATGAGGCAGGCCTAGCCGTTGGTTCGGTCCGCCATTACTTTGCCAGCAGTGATGAACTGCTGGTCCATTCCTTCGCCGTGGTCATCGAGAGGATCGCCGGACGGCTTGAGGACGCGTTCGCCGTCGTCGAATCCTTGCGCCAGGGCTCGCCCGAACATGATGCAGCCGTGTTAACCCTGTTGGGCCAATTCCTGCCACTGGACGAGGAACTGGCCGTGGATGCGTGCGTCTGGATGGCATTCCGCCATGCGGCCCGGATCAAGCCGGTACTCGAAGTAGAAGCCGCACGCAGCCACCGTGCCGTGGCCGCCGTCGTCGGTCGTTTGGTGATGCGCTTGATGCCCGACGACGGGACCGGCCACGCGCGCTTGGTGACCGAAGCCGAACGGCTCCTGGCCACGTTGGACGGACTCTGCATGCACGCGCTCCTGCAGCCCGAGTGGATGACGGCCGAGGTGTGCCGCGACGTCCTGACAACGCATCTGGAGACTCTTGTTGTGGTCCCGTCCAAACGTTAACGTCAAGGCTCAACGGGAATAGACTGGAACCCTGAGCGGGCACCTGCCAAGGGAGGCAATTCGGATGCATGACACAGGCGGTCAGGGGTGGCGGATCACCATGGACACCTCAGGACCGATGCTCATTGCCTTGTATCTGAGAGACGTTGCTGGACTGGACGGAGCCGGAACCCCAGCCCTGTCCCACGCCACACCCAAGGTCAGGCACGCCGACCACACGCACCTCACCGCCGAGGTAGGTGGCGTGAATGCCCTCAAGACGGAGTGGGAAGCCTGGTGGGAGCAGTTGCTGAGGGCGTATCCGGAAGCCGCGCCAGAGCTCTCGCCTCCTGGTTTCAATGCGTTCGGGAACTCACCTGCCCTCCGTCGGGTGCTGCAGGCCCATTTTGGTGCTGCCCTGACGTGGGCGCGCGAACGCGTTGAGGATTACGAAAAGCTCGAGGCGGAACGCGTAGCCAGCGGAGCCATGCTACTTCTCGGCGACATGGTGGAGGATCGCCTGCTGGAAGTCGGGCGGAGCTCCAGGGACTTCGAGCTGACGATCATCGAGCTACCGCTCAGCGAGCCAAGGGCCTGGTACTTGGAACCGGACAAGATGATCATGAGCCACCAGCTCTTGTCCGAGCCCGACGTTTTCCGAAGCTACGTTCAGCCTGTCGTGGAGCTTCTGGTCTGACGCCGCCTTCTGACGCCGCCCTTCTGACAACGGGCGCTGGGCCGCACTAACTCGTCGACGACGACGCCTACGTTTTCGGAGCGGAAACAGTGATGGTCACGGGTCCCGCGGCTGCGGAATCCTGCCAACCTTTGCGGTCCTGCCTGTTCCAGGTGGCTCCCGCGACATCCACCTGCGTTACAGAAAGGGCTTTGGCATTGGCCACCGCCCACTGAGCCACGGCCCATCCCTTCGGCCCGGTGACATTCAGCTGGACCGTGCGGCCCTGCGCCACGGCTGGAAGCGACCCGAACGCCGTCGTCATGGCATCCGCGACAGTGTTGGGGTCACCGGCCGTGTCCGCTGGACGGAGCGTGCAGTCCAGCGCCCTTTCGGAATGTCCGGTCAATGCTGACGCGTAGGCTCGTCCCATTGCCTCGTGCTGCGCGTAGGCCTGGGGGAATGCGGAATGTTGGACGGCCTGCGCTGCCTCGGTGATGGGCATGGTTTCGTAGCCGGGAATCTTCACCAAGTGGTCGTAGAAGGCGTTTGTGGCATACACGGGATCCGTGACCTGGGCCTCGGTGCCCCAACCCTGGGACGGACGTTGCTGGAAGAGGCCCTTCGAATCCGGGCCAACCTCGTCACCATGGCCGATGTTGCGCAGCTTGGATTCTTGCATGGCCGTGGCTAATCCGATCGTGGCCGCGCGCGGGGGGAGTCCCCGCTGCACGGAAATGCCAGCGATGAGGGCGGCATTCGCCGCTTGGTCAGTGGCCAACTCGTATGAATCTGAGCCGACGACGGCGATGCAGCGTTCCGTAACCAAGGTTTCGGAACGCTGCAGTACAGTCACCACGGCGTAGAAGGCGCCAGCCACCAAGGCAAGAGCCAGCAACAAGATGATGGTGCGTCGGAGACGGCGCATCCAGGTACCAGCTAGTTTGCGTGGAGGGCTTCGTTGAGTTCCACAGTCTGGCCCTTGCGGGGGAGCACCTCGACTTCACCGGTAGTGGAGTTGCGGCGGAACAGCAGGTTCGGCACGCCGGAGAGCTCAACAGCCTTGATGATGCTGCTGGTGTCCTCGCCGTTGGCGTCCTTCGGGCCGGGGATGCGCACGCGGGTTCCAGCCGTGACGTAGAGGCCTGCTTCAACCACGGAGTCATCGCCGATGCTGATGCCAACACCGGAGTTGGCGCCCAGGAGCACGCGCTCACCCAGGGCGATCTTCTCCTTGCCGCCACCGGAGAGGGTTCCCATGATGGACGCGCCACCACCAACATCGGTGCCGTCACCGGCAACAACGCCTGCCGAGATGCGGCCTTCCACCATGGACGTTCCGAGCGTGCCGGCGTTGAAGTTCACGAAACCCTCGTGCATCACCGTGGTGCCCTCGGCGAGGTACGCACCCAAACGCACGCGGTCGGCGTCGGCGATCCTGACGCCCGTGGGGATCACGTAGTCCACCATGCGGGGGAACTTGTCCACTCCGTAGACCGTGACGGCGCCGCGCTTGCGCAGGCGGGCACGGGTCAGTTCAAAGCCGTCCACGGCGGCGGGGCCGAAGTTCGTCCACACAACGTTGGGGAGCTTGCCGAAGATGCCGTCCAGATTGATGCTGTTGGGCTTGACCAATCGGTGCGAAAGCAAATGCAGGCGCAAGTAGGCGTCAACGGTGTCCGCGGGGGCCTCGTCGAGGTTGATCTGGGCGAAGACCACCTTCTGTTCGGTCCCGCGATCGGCGTCGTGGCTTTCGACTGCAAGTGCGGTCAGCGATTCGTCGGCGTGCTCCACGGCACGCAGGGATTCGGCCGCTACACCCAGGGCAGGTGCCGGAAACCATACGTCCAGCACTGTCGCTTCTCCGGCGTCGGAGGTGGCGATGGTGGCCAGGCCAAAGCCATAGGCGGAACGATGGTTTGCAGATGCGCTATCGAGGGCGGCAGAGGCAGCGGTTTCAGTCATGGCGCAAGTCTATCGAGAGGCGCTGGCTCCCTTGAAACCGCGTGTGGACCTCAGGGGTCGCAATTCGCTCGGGATACAGTGGACAAGTGACCGTTGAAACTACTCCGATTCTTCTTGACATCCGGCAAGACGTCGCGTTGCTGACCGCCGCGCTCATGGACATCAACAGCGTGTCCGGCAACGAAGCAGCGCTCGCAGACGCCGTCGAATCTGCCCTCCGCACGATCCCTGGCCTGCAGCTGGTCCGCGACGGCGACGCCATCATCGCCCGGACCGAACTGGGACGCCCGGAGCGGGTGATCTTGGCTGGACACCTCGATACCGTGCCGTTGCCCTCCGTGGAAGGCTCGCTCGGGACCGTGCCGTCTACGTGGGAGTCCGGCGTCCCGGGTACCGGAATCCTGTATGGACGCGGAGCCACCGACATGAAGGGCGGGGTTGCAGTGCAGCTTGCGCTCGCGGCAACCATGTTCGACGGCGGTGCCGAGCCCGGTAAGGACGTCACGTTCGTCTTCTACGACCACGAGGAAGTGGAAGCGGTCAAGAGCGGCCTCGGCCGATTGGTCCGGAACCACGGCCATCTATTGGAGGGTGACTTCGCGATCCTGCTCGAACCCACCGACGGCACAGTGGAAGGTGGTTGCAACGGCACCAGCCGCTTCGAAGCCACCACAGTGGGGGAGGCGGCCCACTCCGCCCGGGCATGGATGGGCAGCAACGCCATCCACGCTGCCGCGCCCATCCTGAGCCGTTTGGCAGCGTACGAACCGCGCACCGTCAACGTGGATGGCCTGGACTACCGGGAGAGCCTCAACGCCGTGAAGATCAACGGCGGTACCGCGGGCAATGTGATCCCGGACCGCTGCGTGGTGGAAATCAACTACCGCTTCGCGCCGGACAAGACCCCGGACCAGGCAGAAGCCCATGTCCGCGAACTGTTGGAGGGCTTCGACGTCGTCCGCACCGATGCCGCCGCTGGAGCGCGGCCCGGTCTCAACCACCCGGCCGCCGCGTCCTTCGTTGCCGCCGTCGGTGCTGAACCCAAGCCCAAATACGGTTGGACCGACGTCGCGCGCTTCAGTGAGCTGGGCGTCCCCGCCGTCAACTTCGGCCCGGGGGATCCTTTGCTGGCCCATAAGGACAATGAACACGTCGACGCCGACGCCATCCGTGAGTGCCTCCGCGCGCTGCGGTCGTGGCTGGCGGACTGAGATAGACGTGACGTCACTTTTGCTTGAGAACGTGGGTGTGGCCCGTGGGCTAGGTTCTGGAACCTAGCCCACGGGCCACACCCACGTTTACGGCGCTCTTGAGGCTATTAGCCCTCGACCGCCACAATTTCCGACTTCGTGACCTTCACCACTTTGATGTTGCGGCGCATCCGGCCTTCAAGCCACTTGGCGATTCCAGCCAGGATCAGGCACATGCCGACGTACAGTACGCCCGCGATGATCGCGGAGGGAATGATGGGTGAACCGTACTGGGCCTGGCTTCCGAAGTACTTGGCCTGGAAGAGGATCTCGTTGTAGGTCACGATGAAGCCCAACGCGGTGTCCTTGAGGATGACCACGAGCTGGGAAATGATCACTGGGAGCATCGAACGGACCGCCTGCGGGAGCAGGATGTTTGTCATGACCGCGCTCTTGGGCAAGCCGATGGCATATCCGGCCTCGCTCTGTCCGCGGGGGAGCGATTCGATGCCGGCACGGAAGACCTCCGCCAGCACTGATCCGTTGTACAGCACCAGTCCGGCAACGACCGCGGTGAAGGGTGTGATCCCTTGGACGCCCAGTGGAGGCAGCCCGTAGTAGAAGATCATCATGAGGATCAGCAACGGAATGGCACGGAAAAGCTCGGTGAACCCGTAGCAGGGCAGGCTGATCCACTTACGGTCGGAGAGCCGGCCGAAAGCCAGGAAGACCCCCAGTACCAGGCTGAGAACGGCTGCCGTGGCAAAAGCTGAAAGTGTGGCACCTACCGACTGGATGATGGTCTGCTGAACCAGCGGGAAGGTGAACAACTGCCACTTCTTCGCATCGAACTGGCCGCTTTGGGCGAAGCGGAGAACAACGAAACCTACGATAGCGATGATGACCAAAGCAGTCACAACACCGAAAACACGGTAGCGTGTGCGGGCTTTTGGCCCCGGGGCGTCAAAGAGGACCGAGCTCATCGGGCCACCTTCCATTTCTTTTCAAGCTTTCGCTGCACAAAGGAAAGGATGAAGACGAGTAGGACAAAGACCAGCGCGACCCAAAGGAGTCCGGCCATGGCGGGCTCGCCGCGCTCGGACAGGTTTGACCGAATGGCTCCTGCCTCGAAGACCGAGAAACCCGCAGCGACAGTGGTGTTCTTGAGTAATGCAATGAAAACGCTGAACATCGGCGGAATCACGGCGCGGAAAGCTTGGGGGAGGATCACCAGCGTCAGGGTTTGCGTGAACGGCAGGCCGATCGCGCGGGCGGCTTCGGCCTGGCCCACGGGCACGGTATTAATGCCGGAGCGTACGGCCTCCGCCACGTAAGTAGCGGTGTACAGGCTCAAGCCGATGGTTGCCGCGGTCATAAAGTCAATTTCCACGAGGCCGAGCTTCGGGTAGCCAAGAGCGAAGAAAAACAACACCAAAGTCAGAGGCGTGTTGCGCACCACGTTGATGTACAGCGTGGCGGCAGCCCGCATCGCCGGGATGGGGGAAACCCGCAGTGCTGCCACCACGGTGCCTAGGATCAGGGCAAAGAACCCGGAGATGAAGAAAAGTATGAGGGTATTCCGGAACCCTGTGATGAACAGGTCCGAGTTATTCAGCAGCGTATTCACAGAATGGTCGCTTTCAGCCGATATTTGAGGGGACATTAGAGGGGGCGGCCATCAGCCGCCCCCTCAACATGGGCTTAGTAGTTGTCCACTGCGGGCTGTGTGACCTTTGTGCCGGACTGCCCCAACGTGGAGTCGTAGATCTTCTGCCAGGTGGATCCGCCATCCGTGAACATCTTGTTTACGAACTTGCGAAGCACGGTGTCGCCCTTCTTCAAGCCCACACCGTACTTCTCAACGGTGAAGGGCTGGCCGACCACCTTGAGGTTGTCGGTGTCCTGGGACGCATAGCCGATCAGGATGGCCTGGTCGGTAGTGACGGCGTCAACCTGGCCACTCTTGAGGGCCTCGACACACTGTGAGTAGGTGTCGAACTCGGTGGTCTTGGTGCCGGGGAAGTTTGCCTTGATGTTTTGGATAGGGGTTGAACCCGTTGCCGAACAGACGTTCTTTCCGGAAAGGTCCTTCTCGCTGTTGATTGACGTGTTGCTCTTCTTGACGAGCAGGCCCTGGCCGGTCACGAAGTAGGGTCCTGCGAAGTCAATCAGCTGCTTGCGCTTGTCGGTGATCGAGTATGTCCCGACGTAGTAGTCGATGTCGCCGTTGGTAATGGCGGATTCGCGGTTGGCCGAAGGAATCGGCTTGTATTCGATCTTGTCCTTGGAGAAACCGAGCGATGCCGCGATCCATTGGGCAATCTGAATGTCAAAGCCGCTGTACTCACCGGTTGCGGCGTCCTTGAAGCCCAGGCCGGGCTGGTCCTGCTTGACGCCGATTCTCACTTTTCCGTTCGCTTTGATCGTGTCGAACGTGGGGCTGCCCGAAATGGACACGTTCTGAGCCACGGTGAAAGGCGCAGACTCGCTGCTCGGTGCTGTGGTGCTGCCTCCGCCGCCACCACATGCGCTCAGCGAAAGAGCGAGCGCCGCGCTTGCAGCGACTAGGAGAGATTTCCTCCGGGTGATGAATGCCTTCATGAGATTCCTTTCATTGGCGGCCGCACCTGCGGCCCCGGGTGCGGAGTGTTCTAGTGGGTCAAGAGTTTGGAGAGGAAATCCTTGGCACGGGTGCTCTGGGGATTGGTGAAGAATTCCTCTGGCGTGGCGTCTTCCACGATCTGGCCGTCGGCCATGAAGACCACGCGGTCGGCAGCCTTGCGGGCGAAGCCCATCTCGTGGGTGACCACGATCATGGTCATGCCTTCCTTGGCCAGCTGGACCATGACGTCCAGGACCTCGTTGATCATTTCCGGGTCAAGGGCGGACGTCGGCTCGTCGAACAGCATCACCTTGGGCTTCATGGCCAGCGCCCGGGCGATTGCCACGCGCTGCTGCTGCCCACCGGACAGTTGCGCCGGCATCTTGGGTGCTTGCTGCCCGACGCCGACCCGTTCCAACAACGCCATGGCGTCCTTGTCAGCGGTCGCCTTGGCCAGTTTCTTGACCTTGATGGGCCCCAGCGTGACGTTTTCGAGAATCGTCTTGTGGGCGAACAGGTTGAAGGACTGGAAGACCATCCCGACGTCGGCACGAAGGACCGCGAGTTCCTTGCCTTCTTCCGGAAGTTTCTTGCCGTCGATCGAGATCTCGCCGGTGTCGATGGTCTCCAGCCGGTTGATGGCTCGGCACAGCGTTGACTTGCCTGAGCCCGACGGCCCGATCACAACGACAACCTCACCCTTTTTGACCTGGAGGTTGATGTCTTTGAGGACGTGCAATTGACCATAGTGCTTGTTGACGCCGTTCAGGGAGACGAGCGCATCGCTGGAGGCTTGAATAGTCATACGACGAATCTAGCGAAGAAATGACGCAAGATGAGCCAGCTCACATTAACTTCCGCAGATCGTGATTCAACAGATACCTGACTCGCAGGTGGCGGACAGCAAATGATGCCAGCGCTTCAGCAACACCAAAAACAACAGGGCCACACCGGGGCAGCAGCGGCCCGCATCCGCGCTAGCCTATGTCAATGAGTACCAGCCAGCCCCAGGTTCCGAGTCCAGATGCCAATGGCAAGGCGACGAGCAACGGATCAGCGGCGCCAGCCGCCGCCGTTGCCGCAGATGCGCCAGCCAAGCACAAAGGCCCCCTGGAGCTTCGGCGCAAACAGGCCGCTATGCCAATGTCGGACCAACGACTCCTGGACACGCGGGGAGCCGACCACTTCATTCACACGGACCCGTGGCGCGTACTGCGCATCCAGAGTGAATTCGTTGAAGGCTTCGGTGCGCTCGCCGAGCTTGGTCCCGCCGTAAGCGTCTTTGGCTCCGCCCGTACCAAGCCGGGCACCGGCTATTACGATATGGGCGTGCAGGTTGGCCGTCACCTTGCCGAAGCAGGCGTCGCCGTCATCACTGGCGGAGGCCCGGGATCCATGGAAGCTGCCAACAGGGGTGCCGTGGAAGGCAACGGGGTTTCCGTCGGGCTGGGCATCGAACTGCCCTTTGAACAAGGCCTGAACCGCTGGGTGGACCTGGGTATCAACTTCAGGTACTTCTTCGCCCGCAAGACCATGTTCGTCAAGTACGCACAAGGGTTCATCGTCTTGCCGGGCGGTTTGGGAACGCTGGACGAACTGTTTGAAGCCATGGTTTTGGTGCAGACACGCAAAGTGACATCGTTCCCCATCGTGCTGCTGGGAGTCGACTTCTGGAGCCCCATGATCGAATGGATCAAAGGGACGTTGGTGGCCGAAGGCATGGTTTCCGCGAAGGACCTGGACCTCATCCAACTCGTGGACGATCCCGCGGACGCCGTCCACCGTGTCCTGCACGGCGTCCCGCGGCCGCCCTCGACCAACGGCGACCAGCGCCCGGAGTAGCCTGCCAGCAGTCAGCTCTCAGGTGAGTCTGGCACGATGGTTATTGTGAGCTTCTTTCTGGTCTTTATCGCGATCGCCCTGGTCGGTGCGGTGTTGTTCCTCGGCGCCGGAATGGCGAAATCCAGCCGCGACTCCGGCGCAGGGTTGGATGAACCCGTCCCGAACCTGCCGCCGGTTCTGTTACCGGCCGGAGCCAAGGCGTCCGACGTCGACCGCGTGCGTTTTGCGCTCGGATTGCGGGGCTACCGGATGGACCAGGTGGATGAGGTGCTCGATGAGCTGAGGGATCAGCTGACCATCCAGGAGAAGGAAATCGAACGGCTGAAAAGAGCCTTGGAAACAGCCGGGAATCCGGAAGAACCGAAGGCGTGACGCAGTCGCTCGAAGCGCGGCCGCCGCTGGGAAGACTGGGCCGCGTCGCAGCCCATGCTGCGAGCTGGCCGTGGTGGGTTCAAGTCACCCTCGTCTACATCGCCGCGAGGCTCGTGAGCGCTTGTATTTTCATGGCTGCGGCATTGCAGCAAGGCGTCAATCCGTGGTTCCCGCCCGCGCCCGACTACTGGAACTTCATCACTATCTGGGATGGGCGCTGGTACGCCGAAGCGGCGAACAACGGCTATCCGTCCGTTCTGCCCCTTAACGCGAGCGGGAATGTCGCTGAAAATTCGTGGGCGTTCTACGCCCTGTTTCCCTACCTCGGCAGGGCCCTCGGTGCCATCACGGGATTGGCGACCCTTCCGGCCTTGACGGCCATTGCCATGGTAGCCGGGCTTGTGGCGGCCATGGTCGTTTACAAACTATTCCGGGACTACGCCGGGCGCCGCACAGCGCTCTGGGGAGTGGTCTTCTTCTCGACATTTCCCGTCTCGCCCGTCCTGCAGGTACCTTACGCGGAATCCCTCAATCTCCTGCTGCTGGCGGGATCGCTTCTGCTTGTGGTGCGCCGAAAATACCTCGCAGCGATGCCCGTGGTACTGCTCATGTGCCTGTCGCGGCCCACCGGCCTGCCCTTCGCGGCCATGGCGGGCCTGCTCCTGCTGCAGCACCTCTGGCAAAGGTTTGGACGCCCCCCAAGGCAAGCCGCTGTGCCCACGGAACTGTCCGTTCCCGCCGTCGGGCCTGTTCCCCCAGCCCCGACGGTTCCCACGTTCCGGGAACTCGCATCGCTTGCGGCGCTTGTGGTGGTCAGTGCGGCAGGGGCTCTAGCTTGGCCGGCCATAGCCTGGGCTGCCACGGGGGATCCGCTGGCCTACACCAAAACCGAAACCGTGTGGCGCGGGGACGACCTCGTTCCGTTCAAACCGTGGTTCGATACCGGTCAAATGCTCTTCGGGCCAGTTCTCGGTATCTTGGCGCCGTTTGTGTTCGTCGCCGCCTTTGCCGCGCTGATGCTGAGCAAGCCGGTCCGGGCCCTGGGCACCGAGCTGAGGCTATGGTGCACGTGTTACATGGGTTATCTTCTGGTCTTCCTGCACCCTCAGACGAGTACGTTCCGGATGCTCCTGCCCTTGTTCCCACTGGCGCTCAGCGCGGCGTGGTTGTCCCGCTCGAGGGCTTACCGGGGCACGGTGGTGCTCATGTTCGTCCTGCTCCAGATCGTCTGGATTGTCTGGCTCTGGGCGTGGGCGCCGCTGCCGGGCGGCGGCGACTATCCACCGTGACTCCGCGCGACGTTTGGCCTGTTCAAGCGTGATCACGGCCCGACGGGAAAAATCCATCAATTAGCTACGGGCGGGTAATTACGAGATAATGGACACAAGCAAGGACAAAAAGCACCCTCGGGTGCTCGGCGACGACGACTGAACTGCCATGACTGTCGACGCCGTACATTCCACGCGGAGCCAGCCCGGCCGGGTTGGCGGGATTTGGGACAACTGGAGGGGATTTTCCTAATGGCGGCTATGAAACCACGTACTGGCGACGGCCCTATGGAAGTAACCAAAGAGGGCCGCAGCCTGATCATGCGTGTGCCGCTCGAAGGCGGAGGACGGCTAGTGGTCGAGCTCAACGCAGCAGAAGCGGCGAACCTCAAGGAATGCCTCGTAGGCGTTACCGAATAGATTCACTGGGCAGGGCCCGGCGGAAGTGCCGGCGCCCTGCTTTCATGTTTAAGGTTGATTCCTCGTGCAGGCTACTTCTTGACCGCAACCAGCAAGCCGTCACCTGTGGGAAGCATCGCGGAAGAGAGCCGTTCGTCGTCGCGGATGGCCTTGCCGATCTGGCGTAGCACCACGGTAGTGCTGTCCCTGGCGGCCGGGTTGGAAACCTTGTCCTTGTCCAGAGCGTCATTGATGACCAGCGTTCCGCCCGACTTCAGCAACCTGATGGCTTGCTCAACGTAGCCGGGGAAGTTCGGTTTGTCAGCATCGATGAACACGAGGTCGTACGCGGAATCTGTAAGGCGTGGCAAGACGTCGGCTGCACGGCCGGAGATGGTCCGGGTGCGGTTCGCGGGGCTGCCGGATTCCAAGAAGGCCTCCCGGGCGGCCTTGAGGTGTTCGACGTCGACATCAATGGTGGTCAGGACAGCCTGCGGGCTGAGGCCGCGCAGAAGGCACACCCCGGAGACTCCTGCCCCGGAACCGACCTCCACAACGGTCTGGGCCTTCGATGCCGCAGCCAGGACCGTCAGCACGGCGCCGACCCCGGGGCTGACAGGGCTGACGCCCAGCTCGAAGGAGCGTTCACGGGCGCGAAGCAACACGTCGTCCTCGGCAGGCAGATCTTCTGCATAGGACCAGCTGGTTGACTTGTCGGCACTCATGGGGGTTCGCTTTCCAGGCAGAGGGGTATTGCTTCCAGACTACTGTCTACGGGCCGCCCAGCCCGGACGCCCGCGGCCCGAAATTCTGTGTCTTCCCGGTGGCTTGCGGGTGTCCTTCGGATAGTGTTCGCTCTGCGGGAAAAGCGCGCCTGCGATCAGCAAACTTTCAGATAACACTGGGATGATGTATATCCGACCATCCAAGTGACGGTCGGCACCGAACTCCTGAGTGACCGGCAGGGTGTGACCGGCAGGATGACAAACAGTTTGAGGGGAGTGGACGATGCGGGCATCAAGTGCTGCGCCAGTCCAGACAACGGCAGCAGTCCTGAGTTCCACCGACACGGCTCCGCCCGCGGAAGAATGGGTCAGGCCCAGTTGGGAAGAAGTGGTGGAAAACCACTCTGCCAAGGTCTTCCGCCTTGCCTATCGGCTAACGGGAAACAAGTTCGACGCCGAGGACCTCACCCAGGAAGTCTTCGTCCGAGTTTTCCGTTCGCTCGAAAACTTTAAGCCAGGCACCCTCGACGGCTGGTTGCACCGCATCACCACCAACCTCTTCCTCGACCAGGCCCGCCGGAAGAGCCGCATCCGCTTCGATGCCTTGGCCGAGGACGCCGAATCCCGGCTGCCCGGGCGTGAACCCGGACCTGAGCAGAGCTTCGAGCTGAACAACCTAGACCTCGACGTCCAGCGCGCCTTGGAAGAACTCCCGCCGGACTTTCGTGCCGCCGTCGTCCTTTGCGATCTTGAAGGCCTGTCCTACGACGAAGTCGCCGAAGCCCTGGGCGTGAAGCTCGGGACCGTCAGGTCCCGCATCCACCGAGGCCGGACCATGCTCCGCGAAAAGCTTGCCCACCGTGATCCGCGTCCGGTTCAAGCACGCAAGCCACGGCTTAAGATCCCGCGCATCGCCGGCCTCCTTTAGTCGCCGATGGGTTTACTGAACGGAAGGCGTGGCTTGAATCGGGGAAACATCCGGCACAGCCGCGCCCCCGGCCACTTGCAGGAATGCTCTGAATGCCAAGCCGCAGTGCTCCGGGAACGGCAGTATCTGGAACGGCTTCGCCGTGCCGCCGTCCCCGAAGCCAGCCAGGATTTCACCAACCGGTTGATCGAACACACCCAACGCTTGGCACAATCCGAGTCCCCCGACCGCCCGGTGCCCCAGCGAAGCGTGCGGCGCGGCATCCGGCTGGTCAGCGTCACGGCGAGCGGGCTCGCTGTCAGTGCCGGAATCCTTGCGGTGACGGCCTACGCGCTTGGCGGCGAAGTCGCGCCACCGGCGTCGAACCGCGGAGAGCAGGAAGTCCGGACCTTGGTCGGTTCGAGCGTGGCAGGGAACGCGGACCAGCAGCTCCCCGTGACGGGTTCGCAGCTGAGCCTGCCGGTCACCGTGGCGGGAACTGTCGGCCTGAGTGAGCAGCAGCTGTCGGAACTTCGGAAAGACGGCTGGGCGTGCCCCGAGATGGCAAGTATGGGTTACCACGTGGTTTCCGCCCGGGCCATGATGCAGGACGGGCACCCGGCAGTGGAGCTGCACCTTAGCAACGGTGACCATCACGCGACCCTGGTGGAGGAGCACCTCGAGGGTAGCGGCACGTCCGGGACCCAGCTTTCCATCACCCGGGGAGCTCCGTGGCAGGCAGTCTACGCCTCGCCGGTGGCCGTGCTGCGCTATTCCTCCGATGTGCCTGCCGATCAAGCTGCCGGAGCCATTCCTGAACTCGTGAAGGCGGGCGATTCACTGGCTGCCGTGCCCGCCGCCAGCACCGCAGGCACATGGAATGAACGGCTGCAGCGGGGACTCCGTGCCCTGGCCGGCCTGGCAGGTTTCTGAGCGGGCTAACGGACAAGGTAATCTTCGATACGTGTTTGGAATCAATGGCCCGGAGTTTCTGATCCTGCTGATCATCGGCGTAATCGTGATCGGTCCCAGCCGTTTGCCCGAATACACCCGGAAGTTGGCGAATCTGGTCAAGGAACTGCGGCGTATGGCCTCCGGTGCCCGTGAGCAGATCAAAGAAGAAGTCGGCATCGACATCGATGAAGTCGACTGGAAGAAATATGACCCGCGTCAGTACGATCCGCGCCGGATCATCAAGGAAGCACTGCTCGACGACGACCCCAAGCCCGTCAGCGCCGGTGCACCTGTCGCTGCAGTCGCCGAGGACGCCGCGCCGAAGGCTCCTGAGAGGGTTGTAGAACGGCTTTCCGTCGGGGAGGAGGCACCCTTCGACTCGGAGGCTACCTAAAGCTATTTTGGTTGGATCCCAAGGGACATTCCCGCCAGGCCGCGGGGCTTGGCGTTGAGTTTGCCCGCGATGCTTTGAAGAGCCTGTGCTGCGGCCGTCTCCGGAGCCGTCAACACCACTGGGCGCCCCGCGTCGCCGCCTTCGCGCAAGCGGATATCCAAGGGGATCTGTCCCAGCAGCGGTACATCGGTTCCGACGGCGGCACTCAGCCGCTCAGCCAGGACCAGCCCGCCGCCGCTCCCGAACAATTCCATCCGGCCGCCGTCGGGCATCTCCAAGAAGGACATGTTCTCCACGACCCCTGCAAGCTTTTGGCCGGTCTGCGTTGCGATGGTCCCTGCCCTCTCGGCAACATCGGCTGCGGCGGCCTGTGGGGTGGTCACCACGAGGATCTCGGCGTTGGGAAGCAACTGCGCCACTGAGATGGCGATGTCTCCAGTGCCGGGGGGCAGATCCAGGAACAGGGCATCGAGGTCGCCGAAATAGACGTCAGTGAGGAATTGCTCCAAGGCCCGGTGCAACATGGGACCACGCCAGGCCACTGCTTTGTTACCGGAAACAAACATGCCAATGGAGATCACCTTCACGCCGTAGGCAACCGGCGGGAGGATCATGTCGTCCACGCGTGTGGGCTGCTGCGTGATGCCCATGAGGGCCGGGACGGAGAAACCGTGGACATCGGCGTCGACGATCCCCACGCGAAGCCCCTGGGCTGCAAGGGCGCACGCAAGGTTGACGGTCACCGAGGACTTTCCCACGCCGCCTTTGCCGCTGGCCACCGCAAATACCTTCGTCAGCGAGCCCGGTTCGTTGAAGGGAATTCCGCGTTGCCCGCCAGCGCCACGCAGCCGTTCCTTGAGGGCATCGCGTTGTTCCTGCGTCATGACCTTGAGCTCGACATCGACGCCGGTTACTCCCGGAACCCGAGTGAGGGCGGCGGTGGCGTCGGCCGTGATGGTGTCACGCAGGGGACACCCGGCGATGGTCAGCAACACAGCAACCCGGACCGTTCCGTCCGCACTGGTTTCTACCGAATCCAGCATTCCCAACTCAGTGATGGGACGGCGGAGTTCGGGATCGATGACGGTTGCCAAGGCAGCGTTGAGGGCCTCGACGGATGGTGTGCTCATGGGGTGGATGTTCAGCTTTCAGGCTGGTCGGAACCTGAATGCGGCCTCGGCGAGGTTCCGACGGTCGAGAGTCCGGATTCAGGTTGCGTGGCGCTGGAATGCGCAGGGTGGATTTTGGGGATCTGCTGTGTGCGGGGATTGCGCTGTTTGTCGCGCTTGTCCTTGACTTTGTCCTTGGCTTTCTCGCCGCCGTTGGAGCCATTTGAATTGTTCGTACCCAGCTCTTCCTGGGCTTCAAGCAGATCGGACAGCAGCGAGCGGAGTTCGGCGCGCACGTAGTCCCTCGTGGCGACTTCGCGCAGGACGATGCGAAGAGCGGCGACCTCACGGGTCAGGTATTCCGTGTCGGCCAGGTTGCGCTCATCGCGTGCCCTGTCCTGCTCGATCGTTACCCGGTCCCTGTCGTCTTGGCGGTTCTGTGCCAACAGGATCAGCGGTGCTGCGTAGGACGCCTGCGTGGAGAAGAAGAGATTGAGGAGGATGAACGGGTAGGGATCCCATTGGAAGCCGAATAAGCCGACAACGTTGAACGCGATCCAGACGACGACGAAGATCGTCATGTAGAATAGGAAATTCGCCGTGCCCATGTAGCGGGCAAAGCGCTCGGCAAATCGGCCGAAAGCATCGGGATCATTGCCAAAATTCGGCAGCATACGGGAACGCAGCTCAAGCGGGGTGTCCAGGCCTCCGCTAGTGGGCTTCTCAGCCAATTCGGCCTCCTAGTTTCCTGATCGGAGCTCCATCATCGTGGGTTCGCCAGTCGTCCGGGAGCAAATGGTCCAGAAGGTCATCAACAGTCACCGCCCCCACCAAGCGACCGGCGCTGTTGACGACCGGGAGGGAATTAAGGTTGTAGGAGGCCATGGTGTGGCTGACTTCGCTGACGCTGGCGTGATCGGAAACCGGTTCCAAGTTCTTGTCCACGATGCTGCCCAACTGTTCCGGCGGGGCGCTGCGGAGCAACTGCTGGATGTGCACGACGCCGAGGAATCGTCCCGTGGGGGTCTCCAACGGCGGGCGGCAGATAAAGATGGCAGAGGCCAGAGCGGGGGATAGTTCTTCGCTCCGCACATGGGCAAGCGCTTCAGCGACGGTAGCTTCCGGGGGCAGAATGACGGGGACCGGGGTCATCAGGCCGCCGGCGGTGTCCTCGTCGTACTGCAGGAGCCGGCGGACGTCGTCCGCTTCGTCCGGCTCCATCAAGAGCAGCAATTCCTCGGCCTTCGCGGAGGGCAGGTCCGCCAGCAGGTCTGCGGCGTCGTCCGGGTCCATTTCTTCCAGCACGTCGGCTGCGCGTTCGTTGTCCAATGCGGACAGGAGCGTCACCTGGTCTTCTTCCGGCAATTCCTGGAGAACGTCGGCCAGGCGTTCGTCCTGGAGCTCGCTGGCCACTTCAATCCGGCGCTTGTCCGACATTTCCTGGAGTGCGTCGGCAAAGTCGGCCGGTTTGAGGTCTTCGTGGGTGGCAACGAAGTGGCTGGCACCCTGGGGATCGTTCTCGGAGCCCTGCAGGGTGTCCGCCCAGTCCACGAGAAGAGTGTGGCCCCGGCGCAGCCCCCGAAGCCTGGAGGTCGACGTCCCACGGCGAATGAAGAGCTTGGAGACCAACCAGTCGCCGTTGCGCTGCTGGTCCATGGCGATATCTTCGATGATGGCCTCGCCACTGCCGTCCTTGAGCGTCACTTTGCGGTCAAAGAGCTCGCCGACCACCAGTTGCTCTGCACCGCGTTGCTGGAAGCGGCGGAGGTTGACCAGCCCGGTGCAAATGATCTGGCCCTGGTCCATGGACGTCAGCCGGGTCATGGGAACGAAAACGCGCTTCTTGCCCGGAACTTCGACGACGATGCCCACTGCGTGCGGGGCCCCGCGCAAGCCGCGCGAGAGCACCACGACATCGCGCAGCCGGCCCAAACGATCCCCCAGGGGGTCGAAGACATCGAGGCCGAGCAGGCGCGCAACAAAGACGCGTGAAGGATTTGTGCTCACAGTTACAGGCTACCGAGTCTGCTCTCTTTTAGCTGAATTTCAGCCGCTTCACATGTGTATGGGACAGAATGGGGGGTATGGCGAACATTTTCGGTGCCCCTAAGGCCACGGAGGAATCCCGCAGTGTCCCCAAAGGTGACACGGTGGGCTCCTACACCTCCTATCTCGATGCCCAGAAAGCGGTGGATTATCTGGCTGACCAGCAGTTCCCGGTCCAGCATGTCTCCATTGTGGGAAACGACCTCAAAATGGTCGAACGGGTAACGGGACGGCTGAGCTACCCGCGCGTCGCACTGTCAGGCGCCCTGAGCGGCATGTGGTTCGGCCTGTTCGTTGGGGTCATGCTGTCGTTCTTCACCCCGGCCGGGGGCCCGTTCTCGATTGTGACATCGGTCCTCATGGGTGCGGCGTTCTTCATGCTCTTCGGGATCGTCACGTATGCCGCCCAGCGCGGGAAGCGGGATTTCACGTCCACCAGTCAGGTAGTGGCGACGAACTATGACGTCATTGTCGCGCTGGAAGCATCGCAGGAAGCCCGCCGACTCCTTCATCAATTGCCGATGAATCCGTCCGAGGCGGCGTTCGGCCGGCCGCCTCAGGCGTACACGCCGCAGGACTACCAGAACCCGCCGGTCCAGCCCGGACCGCAGGGTCCGGCGCCGGAACGGCCAGCTTCCTGGCAGGACCCTTACGGTCAGCGTGGACCCGAGGCCGGACAGGAAGCAACCGGTGCGCCAGCCCAGCCGGCCGCGGAGGTTCCAGTCCAGGCGGCACCGCCCACCACCGGCGTGCGCTACCCGGACCTTCCGGACGGCCGGCCGCAGTACGGTGTGCGGGTGAACGACGCCGGAAACGGCCAGAAACAGGATGCTGACGGTGAGGACGCGGCCAAACAGTAGTCAGGCCACCCAGCGCAAAGAGGAGGGCTACCGGATCTCTCCGGTAGCCCTCCTCGTGCGTTTGCCTCAGTGATTAGGCTTCTTCGTCCTGGTAGATGCCTGCCATCCAGGCCTCGACGTCGTCCGCCTTGCGGGGGAGAGCCGCGCTGAGGTTGACGGGACCGTCGGCGGTCATCAGGATGTCATCCTCGATCCGGACGCCGATTCCGCGGTATTCCTCCGGAATGGCGAGGTCCTCGTTCTTGAAGTAGAGCCCGGGTTCTATGGTGAACACCATGCCCTCGGTGAGCACTCCGTCCAGGTAGAGATCGCGCTTGGCCTGGGCACAGTCGTGGACGTCCAGGCCCAGGTGGTGGCTGGTCCCGTGCGGCATCCAGCGGCGGTGCTGCTGGCCATCGGGACTGATGGCTTCTTCCACAGAGACTGGCAGCAAACCCCACTCGGCGAGGCGCTCGGCAAGGACCGTGGTGGCGGCGGTGTGGATGTCGCGGAACTTCACACCCGGCTGGGCTGCGGCAAATCCGGCGTCTGCGGCGTCAAGGACGGCTTCGTAGACCTTGCGCTGGACGTCCGAGAACTTTCCGTTGGCCGGAATGGTGCGGGTTACGTCCGCTGTGTAGAGCGAATCTGCCTCCACGCCAGCGTCCAGGAGCAGGAGCTCCCCGGCGTTGACCTTTCCCGTGTTCCGGGTCCAATGCAGCACTGTGGCGTTGTTTCCGGCGGCCGCGATGGTGTCGTAACCGAGTTCGTTGCCTTCTTCGCGAGCACGGGCGAAGAAGGCGCCTTCGACGACGCGTTCGCCGCGGTGATGGGTCATGGCGCGGGGGAGGGCGCGGACCACGTCGGCGAAACCCTCGACCGTAGCCGCGACAGCGATCTTCATTTGCTCGACTTCCCAAGGGTCCTTGAGAAGTCGAAGCTCGGAGAGAGCCTCGCTGAGGAGTTCGTCCAGGGCATCGAGTTCGCTGAGGTCCAGGTTCTCCGGATCTTTGGCCGTGTTGTAGCGGGCGGTGTCTACGAGGGCATCGATGTTCTCGTCCACCTTGCGGACCAGGCGGATGGAGATTCCGCCGATTTCCGCGGCGCCCACGTTCTTGGTGATGGCCATCTCGAGTTCGTCGATATGAGCGGTCTTGAGTCCGAAGCGTGCCTCGAATTCGGCGAGCGTGGGACGGGCGCCGATCCAGAACTCACCGGAGCGGGAGTCGGCGTAGAACTGTTCCGTGTCCCGGCCGGCCAGCGGACGGAAGTAGAGCGTGGCGAGGTGGTTGCCGCCGTCGTCGCCGGTTCCTTCCTCGACAGGTTCCAGGACCAGCACGGCATCGGGCTCGTGGTCCAGGCCCAATCCGGTGAGGTGCGCAAAGCCGGAGTGGGGGCGGAAGCGGTAGTCGCAGTCGTTCGAGCGGACCTTGAGAGGGCCCGCCGGTACGACGAGGCGCACACCGGCAAACTTGGCGGAGATGGCCCGACGACGCGTGGCGGCGTGGTCTGCGACGGCGTCGCGCGCAGGGGTCACCTGCGGGGCAGGCGCCCAATTGCTGGCCATGAACGCCTTGAAGGCATCGGATGTGGGCCGCTGGGAGCGGTTGTTGACGCGCTCCTCCAGGGGCTGGGAGGCTGTGGTTTCACCGTTTTGGGTGTTATCTGCATCGTTCACCGTCCCATCGTCCCATCAAGGCCGACACTAGGCCAACGCCGCAACGGTCCAAGCCGCCCCTGATCAAATAGGCTTGGAAAGTGAAGATCGACCTGCACGCGCACTCCAATGTTTCCGACGGGACCGAGGCTCCCGCGGGAGTGATCGCCTCGGCGTCTGCAGCGGGCCTGGATGTGGTGGCCCTGACAGACCACGACTCCACCGATGGCTGGGATCAGGCGTCCGCTGCCGCCCTGGAATTCGGTGTGGCCTTCGTGCCGGGGATGGAGATATCCTGCCGCACCCGGGAGGGGATCAGTGTCCATCTGCTGAGCTATCTCCACGATCCAGATCATCCCGGCCTGCTTGAAGAAATCACCAAGGCGAAGGACGCGAGGCTCACCCGCGCCAAGCGGATGGTCACGCTCTTGGCCGAGGACTATCCCTTGAGCTGGGACGACGTCATCCACCATGTGGCTCCTGGCGCGACCGTTGGCCGTCCGCATATCGCCGACGCCCTTGTGGCGGCCGGCGCAGTAGCGGACCGCTCCGAGGCTTTCACCGCGATCCTCACCTCACACTCGCGCTACTTCGTGCAGCACTACGCACCGGACCCGGCGCTCGCCGTCGAGCTCGTCCGTGCGGCGGGTGGCGTGCCCGTCTTCGCCCATCCGGTCGCCTCGGCCCGCGGCCGTGTGGTCGGCGAACGGACTTACCGGGAAATGATCGACGCCGGACTGCAAGGGCTGGAAGTGGAGCACCGGGACAACCCCGAGGAAGGCCGCGTGTTCCTGCGGCGCCTGGCTGCCGAGCATGGGCTGTTCATGACGGGTTCCTCCGACTACCACGGAACCGGCAAGCCCAATCTGTTCGGGGAGAACCTGACGTCCCCGGAGGTCCTGGCCCTCATCGAGGAACTCGGCACGGGGAGTTCGGTGATCCGCTGACGGAGGTCCCGCAGAGCTAGTTCGGGTAAAACGTCGCCTTGCCGTCCAGGCGCTTCCGCATCACGTCGATAGCCGGTGCGTTTTGGTCCACGCACACGAACCTTCGATCCAGTTTCGACGCGACGGATCCGAGCGTGCCGGAACCGGCAAAAAAGTCCAGGCACCAGTCTCCTGGCCGGCTGGATGCCGTAACGATCCGCCGGACCAGGCCTTCCGGTTTTTGCGTTGGATAGCCGGTCTTTTCCTTGCCGGTGGGCGAAACGATGGTGTGCCACCAGACGTCGGTGGGAAGCTTCCCCAGCTCCCGCTTGGCTGGCGTCACGAGGCCAGGCGCCATGTACGGCTCGCGGTCCACTTCGGCATTGTCGAAGTGGTACTTGGCGGGATTCTTGACGTACACGAGGATGTTGTCGTGCTTGGTGGGCCAGCGGTTCTTCGCGCGGGCGCCGTAGTCGTAGGCCCAGATGATCTCGTTCAGGAAACACTCCCGGCCGAAGATCGAGTCCAACATGACCTTGGCGTAATGCACCTCGCGGTAGTCGAGATGCAGGTACAAGGTGCCGTCGTCGGCGAGCAGCCGCCAGGCTTCCAGGAGCCGTGGTTCCAGGAAGGACCAGTAGTCGCTGAAGGCGTCGTCGTAGCTGTGCAGGGCGCCCTTGATGGTGTCATAGGAGCGGCCCTTGAAGCCGACGCGGTCGCCGTCGCCTTCGGCATTGCGGACCATGCGCGTTTCCTGGCGGCTCTGGACACGGCCCGTGTTGAAGGGCGGGTCCACATAGATCAGTGTGAAGGCGCCGTCCGGCAGCGTCGGGAGGAAATCCGCGTTGTCCGCGTGTACCACCAAGTTGCTGCCGTCCGGCGCCCAAACAGTGTCAGTCATTGAGGCCGTTAAGCCTCGGTGCTCTCGGCGGAAGCACCGGAAGCGGACACCACTTCGCCGTTGCGGCGGCGGGTGCGGGAACGGCGAGCGCGTGCAGGCTTGTCCGCGCCCTCGCCGGACTGACCGGACTGGGGTTCGGCAGACTGAGCGGTACCTTCGGCAGGGGCTGCCTCGCCCTCGGACGTACGACGGCGGCGGGTGCGGTTGCGTCCACCCTCGCCGCTGCCCTCGCGGGAGGGAGCGTCGCCGGACTTCGCGCCGCGGCGGCCACTGTCGCGTCCGCCGTCTCGGCTGGAGCGCCCACGCCCGGAATCGCCACTGGAACGGGAGTTCTTCTTGCCGGTCTCGCCCAGGTCTTCGAGGACCTCGGCGTCGACGCCCGCAAGGGTGCGCTGGTTGCGGGGGAGACGGCCTTTAGTGCCTTCCGGAATGTCCAGGTCGGAGAACAGGTGCGGGGACGAAGAGTATGTCTCAACAGGCTCGGGGGAATTCAAGCCCAGGGCCTTGTTGATGAGGGCCCAGCGGGGGACGTCGTCCCAATCGACAAACGTGACGGCGGTGCCCTTGTTGCCGGCGCGGCCGGTGCGTCCAACGCGGTGCAGGTAGATCTTCTCGTCTTCGACGCACTGGTAGTTGATGACGTGCGTGACGTCGTCAACGTCGATGCCACGGGCCGCGACATCAGTGGCCACCAGGACATCGACCTTGTTGTTGCGGAAGGCGCGCAGCGCCTGTTCACGCGCACCTTGGCCGAGGTCGCCGTGGATGGCCGCGGCAGCGAAGCCGCGATCCACGAGTTCCTCGGCAACCTTGGCGGCGGTGCGCTTCGTCTTGGTGAAGATGATGGTCCGGCCGCGGCCGCGGGACTGCAGGATGCGAGCGACGACCTCGGTCTTGTCCATGCTGTGGGCACGGTAGATCAACTGGCGGATGTCGCGCTTCGTCAAGCCTTCGTCGTTCGGGTCCGCGGCACGGATGTGCGTGGGCTGCGTCATGTAGCGACGGGCCATGGCAATGACCGGGCCAGGCATGGTGGCCGAGAAGAGCAGGGTCTGGCGGACGGCGGGAGTGCCGGCAATCAGGGTCTCGACGTCCGGAAGGAAGCCGAGGTCCAGCATCTCGTCTGCTTCGTCGAGAATCACCATGCGAACGTTCTTGAGGCTCAGGTGCTTCTGCTTGTAGAGGTCGATCAGGCGGCCGGGCGTACCGACAACCACCTCGACTCCCTTCTGCAAGGCTTCGATTTGCGGTTCGTAAGCACGGCCGCCGTAGATCGTGGCGATGCGCGCGTTGCGCTTCCGGGACGCCGTCTGGAGGTCGTTGGCCACCTGAACGGCGAGTTCGCGGGTAGGAACAATCACCAGGGCCTGGGGTGCGCCGGGAACTGCGAGCTTGTCATGGCCGGCGTCGCTTGGTCCGACGACGCGCTGCAGCGCCGGGATTCCGAAGCCGAGGGTCTTTCCGGTACCGGTCTTGGCCTGGCCGATGATGTCGTGTCCGCCGAGGGCTACCGGGAGGGTCATGGCCTGGATGGGGAAGGGGTGGGTGATTCCGGCGTCGGCGAGCGATTCAACGATGTCGGCGCGGACGTTGTAGTCGGCGAAGGACTTTTCTGCGATCTCGTGCGGCGTTTCGTCCGAGGAAATGGTTTCCTCGGGTTCGATCGTTTCGGTTCCGTCTGTCAGAACTTCATGGGTGTGCAATTCACTCACAGTGGAGTTTTCCTTATTCATTTGGGCTGCGCTGCGTGCTCAACGGTGGTGGCAGGGCCGTTCCGGAGCACGAATGGGCGCAAGCAAATCCAGTGGAAGCCGATCGCGGGCTATCTAAATACTGGCACTGGTGACCAGCTGGTGTATCTCAAGATCGCGTAGGGGCGGGCTTGTTGATGTCAAAAAATTAACTGAATCAACGACCGGGCATCCATTACTACTCACACAGTCTAGCGTCTGGGGGCCGTAAACCCCGGATCGTGGTCCCAAGCCTGCGGACGATCCGCCCTATGCGAGGAGTTCGAAGGTGATTTGGCGGGTCGCGATGTCCGCCTCGAGCAACTTCACGCGGACCTTCGTCCCGGACTCCATTTCACCGTCGCAGCGAGCGGTGACTGCGGGCTCGGCGATCTGGACGATGCCGAAAGGGCCGCGTGGAACCCCGTTCCCGTTGCCGTTCCCATTGCCATTTCCATTCCCGTTGTTGCCGTTGCCGTTGTTCTTGGCGGGTTTCGATCCGGAGATGACGACGGCGTCGAATTCCTCGCCGATATGGTTCACCAGAAGCGCGGCCTCCACCGTGTCCAAAGCCAGCCGCTCCATCCGGTTGGCAAGCTGGTCTGACCAGGCCATGATTTGCGGCAGGCTCGGGAGGGCGTTCCGTGCCCATGCGGGGATCTCGGTCCCGTTGCTCAGTGCTTCGCAGATGACCAGAACAAAGCGATCGATGAGCCGCCGCAGCGGCGCGGTCGCATGTGCATAGGGGGCGCCAATGGCCGACTGCATGACGCTGTCCGGCACCTCGCCGTCGAAAGGCGTGTAGCCGGCGCCACGGAAGAGCATTCCCGCCGAATGGAGAATGGCCAGTTGCCGCGGATCACTGCCATCGAGGGTCCGCAGATATTCGCCGTAGCTGATCCCGCCGGTCCAGGGTTTGCCAAGCGCCCCGGTCTGGCGCTTGAAATGGAGCAACGAGCGCTCATCGGGTGCGGGCATGGTGCGCAGGATTCCCACCTTTCCGTCGAGCATCAGCTGGGCGGCGGCCATCCCGGTCATGAGCGAAATCTGGGCGTTCCAGTCCTCTACCGGCAGCGGGGGAGCCGCAACGATCCTGTACCCCTCGCCGTCGGGCAACTGGACGATTTCCTGTTCCGGCATGTTCAGGCTGGCTCCGCCGCGGCGGCGTTCGAGTTCCACTCGCTTGAGCCCAACCTCCTTGAGGAGTTGCAAGACCTGACCCGCCGTTCCCGAATCAATCTCCGCCTGGACTCCCTTGTAGTCGAGCTTGGCGCGGCTGCGCACCCTGGCCCGACGCACGGAGACCGTGCTGAACTCAGCGTCGGCGTCGAGCTCGAAGTCCCATACGAACGCGCCGCAGGTCTGGCCAGCCAGCAGGCTTGCCGCGCGCTCGCTGATGATCTCGGGGTGCAGAGGTATACGCCCATCGGGGGCATAGTACGTTTGCCCGCGGTGGCGGGTCTCGGCGTCGAGCGCCCCTCCCGGAGTCACGAAAGAGGGCACGTCGGAGATCGCGTAGAGAACCCGGTAACCATCGCCGGATCGCTCAATGAAAAGGGCTTGGTCGAGGTCCGTGGAAGATGGCGGGTCGATCGTGATGAACGGAATGTCCGTTTGGTCCTGCGTCGGCAGGGCATGGCCGGAAACCGCAGCTTCGGCGTCGCGCAGCGCGTCGAGGGGATAGCCAGCGGGCAGCTCAAGCTCAGTTCGAAGCGCCGCAAGCGCCTCTGCGAGCGTGTTCGGCGTTTCGCTGACATTCGGGGCTATCCGCTGATGTGACACGAAAGTCAGGGTAACGCCAAAATCCCGTGGAGTCTTGCTAGGCCGCCGCAGCGTCGAGGGCAGCCAGGAGTGCCTGGGCAGCCGCCGTCGGATCCTCTGCGTCAGTGATGGCCCGCACCACCACGATGCGGCTGGCACCGGCTCGCACCACTTCCTCAACGTTGCTCAGATCGATGCCGCCGATCGCAAACCAAGGGAGCACAACGCCGCCCACCGTCTCTTCGTCTGCCTTCTTTACGGCGTTGGCGGCGTACTTCACCAAGTCGAGTCCGACGGCGGAGCGCCCCGGCTTGGTGGGGGTTGCCCACACCGGTCCGACACAGAAGTAGTCCAGTCCGCTGCGGCCAGGCGAAGCGGCGATGGCAGCGTCAATTTGTTCTGGCGTGTGCGTGGAGAGGCCGATGATGGTGGGGTCGTGGAGCAGCTTCCGCGCCGAGCGCAGCGGAATGTCCTTCTGGCCGATATGGAACACCGGAGCGCCGGAGAGGGATGCCACGTCCGCTCGGTCGTTGACGGCCCAGAGACGGCCGTGACGGTGCGCCACGGAATGCAGGACCTCCAGCAGCTCCAGTTCCTCGGCCGCCTCAATGGTCTTGTCCCGCAGCTGGATGATGTCCACGCCGCCCTCGAACGCGGCATCGACAAACTGCTCAAAGTCGCCCTGCTGCTTGCGGGCGTCGGTGCATAGGTACAGGCGGGCAGTGGTGTGGACATCATGCTGGGTCATGGAAACAGAGTAGTTCCTCTAAACTGGGCTGGTACCGCGGGAGCCGCGGCGGCAGTCACAATCGCCGCGCGGCTGAGAGGGCTTCAGCGCCGACCGCTTGACCTGATCCGGCTAGTACCGGCGTAGGGAAGGACCCCATGGACGAAGTAAACACTCAACACGAACTCCTGCACGAGCCTTTGCACGCGGATGTGGCGGTGATCGGTGGCGGTGTCATTGGCCTCGGCATTGCGTGGGAAGTCCGGAGATCCGGCCGCTCGGTTGTTCTGATCGATCCCGCACCGGCCAGCGGCGCTACCTTCGCGGCAGCGGGCATGTTGGCGCCCGTCAGCGAACTGCATTACCAGGAAGAGGACCTCCTGGAACTCATGCTCGAATCGTCGGCATTGTGGCCGGACTTCGAACGCGATGTGACTGGCTCAAGTACCCGAAGCAGCACGGGATACCGCACGACGCCGACCCTCGCCGTCGGCGCGGACGCTGCGGACCGCCGGGCGCTCGCCGACCTCCGGGACGTCCAGTTGGCCAACGGCCTGGTGGTGGAATCCGTGCCGCTACGTGAGGCACGGGAGCGCGAGCCTCTGTTGAGCCCGCAAATTTCCTGCGCCTTCCACATCCCAGGCGACCACCAAGTGGATCCGCGCCGGCTTTCAGCCGCGATTCTAGGCGCGCTGGCAGACCACCAGCCCGGCGATTCCACTTGGATTCCGGGAGTCGAAGGCGGTTTTGCGGTCCAGGACACTGCGGCTGGCCTCCTGTGGGAGGACGGGCGCGTCGTCGGGGCTTTGCTGGACTCAGGCATCAAAGTGCTCGCCACGGAAACAGTGGTTGCCAACGGGCTGCACGCCGCCCGGTTGAACGGACTGCCGGATGGCCTGTCGCTCCCGTTGCGTCCGGTGTATGGCGACATACTGCGGCTCCGCGTCCCGGACCACCTGCAACCCCTGGTCACCGCCACCGTACGAGGAATGGTGCGCGGTGTGCCCGTATATATCGTCCCCCGCGACGACGGGACCGTGGTGATCGGCGCGACGCAACGTGAAGACGGCTTGTCGGCGTCCGGAGGATCGGCCAACCCGGTGTCAGCCGGCGGCGTGTACCAATTGCTCCGCGACGCCCAGGTACTTGTCCCGGCTGTTGCCGAACTGGAACTCCTGGAAGCGACTGCCCGTGCCCGTCCGGGCACTCCGGACAATGCACCGCTGCTGGGCCGGGTCGGCACTGAGGATGGCGGGGACACGGCCGTGCCCGGCCTCATCCTAGCGAGCGGCTTCTTCCGCCACGGTGTGCTCCTCACCCCGGCAGCGGCGAAAATCTGCGTCGGACTCATGGATGGCGCCGTCGATCCCCGGTGGAACAAATTCCGCCCGGACCGCTTCTCCCGCCCCCTTTCAGCAGTAAGGGCCTCCACAGACGGGCTATCGGCCGCCACCTCAAATCCCCTTCCGAAGGACCACGCATGAACATCAAGTTGAACGGCGCAGACCACACACTGAGCGACGACGCGTCTGTCACCACCCTCGTCAGTCACATCACGGGACGGGTTGTGGACTCCAGCGGCCAGGCGGCCGACGGACGCAAGATCGGCATCGCCGTCGCACGCAATTCCGAAGTGGTGCCGCGCAGCCAGTGGGCTGCCACCGCGCTCGCAGAGGGCGACGAAGTCGAAATCGTCACCGCAGTACAGGGAGGCTGAACCATGACCACAGCAAGCACTCAAGCAACGAGCACCCAAACCGACGCCTTGGTGATCGACGGCGTCGAGTTCGGCTCGCGCCTCATCATGGGGACCGGCGGGGCGCCGAGCCTCGACGGTCTGGGAGCGGCCCTGCTGGCATCGGGCACCGAACTCACCACCGTTGCCATGCGGAGGTACTCGCCCACGGAAACAGGCTCCTTGTTCCAATTGCTCGTGGACCACGGCATCCGTGTCCTTCCCAACACCGCTGGTTGTTTTACGGCCAAGGACGCCGTCATGACGGCCGAGCTTGCCCGGGAGGCCTTGGAAACGGATTGGGTGAAGCTCGAGGTCATCGCCGACGAGCAGACGCTCCTGCCGGACGCCGTGGAGCTGGTGGATGCTACGGAGAAACTGGTGGACCGCGGCTTCAAGGTCTTCGCCTACACCAACGACGATCCCGTGCTGGCCCTTCGACTGGAAAACCTCGGGGCTACGGCGGTGATGCCCCTGGGCGCGCCTATCGGCACCGGCCTGGGCATCTTGAATCCACACAACATCGAGCTGATTGTGTCCCGCGCTTCGGTGCCGGTAGTGCTCGACGCCGGCATCGGCACCGCATCCGACGCCGCGTTGGCCATGGAGCTCGGTTGCGACGCCGTGCTACTGGCCACCGCGGTGACCCGGGCCCAGAACCCGGTGCAGATGGGCGAGGCCTTCAAACACGCAGTCATCGCCGGTAGGCTGGCGAAGCAGGCGGGCCGCATCCCGCGCCGGGAGCACGCTCTGGCGTCCTCGGCCATGGAAGGACGGGCCGAGTTCCTTTAGCGGGCTTCCGCTGGCCGCTCGGGGAATCCTGCGAAAGATTCCACGTCAGCGAAGGAGCCCCCATGGCCGGCAAGGATGACATTCTCGCCAGGACCGCGATCGATGACGCTTTGGCGGAGCTGCCGGACTGGCGATACCGCCTCGGCAGCATCGTCACCGTCTACAAATGCCCGACGTCGGCTGCCGCACTCGAGTTGGTAGCCACCATCGGGCGTATTGCCGAGCAACAGAACCACCACCCGGACTTGGACTGGCGGTACAACCGCGTGTTTGCCCGGTACACCTCCCACGACGCAGGGAGCGAGGTAACGCAGCGCGACATCCGGGCGGCCACCGACGCCAGCCAAGCCGCCGCGGAGCTTGGTGCCGTGGCTGAACCGGGACTCTACCGGACCGTTGAGGTCGGGATAGA
Source organism: Arthrobacter sp. AZCC_0090 (assembly GCF_014207375.1). Taxonomy (GTDB): domain Bacteria; phylum Actinomycetota; class Actinomycetes; order Actinomycetales; family Micrococcaceae; genus Arthrobacter. The sequence goes on from NZ_JACHEE010000003.1 coordinate 37,448, forward strand.
CACTGCTGATCGCGAAGGGATTTCGGAAGTCTGGCGGGTTGCCCTTGGCTACCGCAAAGGCCGCTTTGGAGACCTCGAGGATCCCTACGGCCGCGGGCCGAATGTGTGGTTCCAAGTCACCGAAACGCCGAACCCGAACCGGATTCACGTGGACGTCCACCGAAGCGAGGCAGAATCGGGACCTGCCCTGGAGAAGACCGCCGCGACCGGGGCTTTAATGAACCATGACCACGCACCCAACTGGGTGGTGGTCACGGATTCACAGGGAAACAGGCTGTGCCTCTGCACCGAAGCAGGCCACCAACCGGATCTGTAATTGGAGCTTCAGCGCTGATAGACGCAGCGTCAGCTAGATGTAGCGCACGCTAGACGTTGCGTCCGTTAGAGCCGCAGCGCTGCCGTCAGCTGGGCGGTGTCGTGCCGGGTGCGATGGCGGCCCAGGAAAAACGCGACAACCGCGGAGGCCACAGTGCCCAGAATGACCGGGAGGACCCACGGAATCCACGTCACTCCGGGCTGGTAGCCAAAACCGAGTTGGATGAAGACCATCCAACTCAGCATGGCGACGGCGACCGAAACACCGGCCGGGAGGGCGATTCCGTACGTGCCACGATGTTTGTCATTTCCCCAGACGATGAAGCCTGAAGCGACAGTGGCTAGCGCCACGATGACAAGTGAGAGCATGCGGACTCCTGGCTCGCTGGTGTTCTGACGTAAAAGCTTAGAGGGCGCCGAAACCGACCCTGCGTACTTCCTCGGCTCCGATCTCAACATAGCCGAGGACGTTGCCAGGGACGATGACCTGGCGGCCCTTCTCGTCGGTGAGACGCAAGTCTGTTCCCTTGGCAATGGCTTCGCCCACGATCTTGGCGACAGCCTCGGCATCCAGAGCGGACTCCAGCACGATCTCACGGCCAACGTTCTGAATGCCGATCTTTACTTCCACAGCAGGGCCTCCCAGCCAATCAAGAATTTACTCAGTCCTCTATTTGTAGCCTAGGACTCTTTGGGGAAGCGACTGATTCCGCGCCAAGCTAAACGGTAGATCAAATCGCTGGCCACATCGAGGTCCAGATTGCCATCGGTTTCGAGCCAATAGCGGGCGCTGACCTGCGCCATTCCGGCCAGGCCCCGGCCCAGCAACTGGGCCTCCAGCGGGGGCAGCTTGGTGTCTTCGGCAATGACCTTGGCGACGGCGTCGGCGAACGTGCGGTTGAAAGTCTCCAGGCGGGAACTGACGTCCGGATCGTTGATGAGGTCGGATTCGAAAACGAGCCGATGCGCCTGGTCATCGCTTGCGATGAAGCGATAGTAAGCGCGCATGACGGCCTGGACGCGTTCCTTGTTGTCCGAGGTCGAATTCAGTGCCGTGAGCATCTGGTCCGTGAGCATGGCCAGATGGCTGTCCAGGAGTGCCATGTACAGCTCCCGCTTCGATGGGAAGTGTTGGTACAGTACCGGCTTGCTGACGTGGGCTGTCTCGGCGATTTCGTCCATGGCTGCGCCGTGGAAGCCGTTGGCAACAAACACTTCCAGGGCGGCATTCAGGAGTTGGGCCCGGCGTTCATCGCGTGGCAGCCTCGCCGAGCGCGGCGCACCGGTCCGATCCTGCCTGACCTGTGCCTCCTGTTTGATACGTGAACTCTCAGCCACTTGTCTGCCGCCTTTCCTTTGCAGTTATGACCACAATACTGCGCAGTAATATGACCGGGCGGCAGCGGCAGGCATACTTTGGAGTATGGCCACTACTTTTGCTGCCCAAACGTTGCCGTCCTCCCTGCCGCCCCTCGTGGAACCGGCCGGGGAGCTGACCCCCGAAGAGGTTGAACGCTACTCGCGCCACCTCATTATTCCCGAAATCGGAGCAGCCGGTCAGCGTCGGCTCAAGAACGCGAAAGTGCTCGTGATCGGTGCCGGCGGATTGGGCTCACCCGCCCTGCTTTACCTGGCCGCGGCCGGGGTGGGGACGCTTGGCATTGTGGACGACGACGTCGTCGACCTTAGCAACCTGCAGCGCCAGATCATCCACGGGGTGGGTGATGTGGGCCGGCCGAAGATTGAATCGGCGCGGGACGCCATCAAGGAACTCAACCCGCTCGTCGACGTCCAGCTGCACGACATGCGCCTGGACTCCTCGAACGCTTTGGAACTCTTCGCCGGCTACGACCTCATCCTCGATGGCGCGGACAACTTCGCCACCCGCTACTTGGTGAACGACGCTGCCGCCATTCTCGGCAAACCCTACGTCTGGGGATCAATCTTCCGCTTCGACGGCCAGGTCAGCGTGTTCTGGGAGAAGCACGGTCCCAGCTACCGCGATCTGTACCCCGAGGCACCTCCTGCCGGCTCTGTCCCGTCCTGTGGCGAAGGCGGCGTGTTCGGCATGCTGTGCGCCGCCGTCGGCTCGCTCATGGTGACGGAGGCAGTCAAGCTGATCACCGGCGTCGGGCGCTCCATGCTGGGGCGCGTGGCGCTCTTTGACGCACTCGGCGGCAGCTGGCGCGAGATCAAGGTTTCAAAGGACCCGGAGGCCCAGCCGATCACCGAACTGACCGACTACGAGGCCTTTTGCGGCATCACCCAGGCGCCAGCAACCGATTCCATCCCGACAGTCACGGCCACCGAACTCTCCGCGATGCTCGCGGCCCGCGGGGCAGGGGAACGCGACTTCGAACTGGTGGACGTCCGCGAGATTGGTGAACACGAGATTGTCAGCATCGACGGTTCGGTGCTCATCCCGCAGGGACGCATCCTGGCCGGGGAGGCGTGGACGGAGCTCCCGCAGGACAAGGAGATCGTGTTCCATTGCAAGGGCGGCACCCGTTCGGCGGCGGTGCTCGCGGCGGCACAGCGTGCCGGTTACACGCGCGTCAGCCATCTCGACGGCGGGATCATGGCTTGGGTGCGCGACGTCGAGCCCGGCAAACCGGTCTACTGACCCCGATAGCGCTGGTGAAGCCTTAGTACCGATGAACCCGAAAGGTCCTGACATGAGCGAGGAATCCATGACGACACCGCAGCGCCCCATCGGATCGGGGTTCGGCCACGGGTCCACAGCGTCGGACGTGCTCGCGGGGGTGGACCTCCACGGTAAGACGGCCATTGTCACGGGAGGCTACTCCGGGCTGGGCTTGGAAACGGTGCGGGCCTTGTCCTCTGCGGGAGCCCGGGTCACGGTTCCCGCCCGGCGTCCCGAACACGCCAAGGAAGTCCTCGCCGCAGCCGGCCTGGCACCGGAGCAGGTGACCGTGGAGGCTTTGGATCTGGCCGATCAGGCAGCGGTGAAGGATTTCGCGTCACGGTTCCTGGCATCGAACCCAACGCTGGACATCCTGATCAACAACGCGGCCATTATGGCTAGCCCCGAGCAGCGGGTAGGGCCAGGCTGGGAATCCCAATTCGCCACCAATCACCTGGGCCACTTCACGCTTCTCAACACGTTGTGGCCGGCGCTGGCAGCTGCCGGTTCGGCCCGTGTAGTGTCTTTGTCCTCCACCGGGCACAAACTTTCGCCCATCCGTTTCGAGGACATCAACTTCGAGGGCGGCTACGACAAGTGGAAGGCCTACGGCCAGGCAAAGACGGCCAACGCGCTGTTCGCCGTGGAGCTGGACCGCTTGGGCCGGTCCTCCGGGGTGCGGGCCTTCGCGGTCCATCCCGGCGGCATCATGACTGAGTTGCAGCGCCACCTGCCACGGGAAGAGATGGTTGCTGCCGGGTGGATGGATGCCGAAGGCAACGTCAGGGAGGGTTTCAAGACCCCGGAGCAGGGAGCTGCCACGTCCACTTGGGCAGCGACGTCACCGGCCCTGGAGGGCATGGGCGGGGTGTATTGCGAAGATTGCGATATTGCCAACCCCACGGACCCGGACTCGCCTCTAGCCCGATACCAGGGCGTCGACGCGCACGCAGTGGATCCGGATTCCGCGGCAAGGCTGTGGGCTGTGTCCGCGGAAATGACGGGCGTCAACGCTTTCGCCTAGGACCCTGCGGTTCGCGAACCACCACGATTCTCGAACCACTATCAGGGACATGCCCATTCGCGGTGATTGCCGATGGACATAATCCTGTTATGTCCAGTCTTAGCGATCAGGGGAGCGCATGCTCTGAGTGAGTTCGAGCGTGGACAACGCCACCCGGGGCCGGCGGCGGACGGCGTCGTGGTTGGGCTAGGCGCTTTCAGCCTGCTGTTGCGACTGCTGGTGGTCCACAGGGCATTCAGCTGCTGAAGCGGCGGCAACAGGCTGCTCCACCTGGATGCCATACAAGGCCTCGAGTGCGGACACGTACTCGTCCTGCTGGCCGTTGGCGGCAAGCTCTCGCGCACGGACAGTGGGGATATGGAGCAACTGCTTCACCATGCGGCGGAGTGCGAACTCGACTTCTTCGGCCGCAGCGGTGCAGCCGTGCCGTGCCCGGACTTTTTCCATCTCGGCGTCGAGGACGCCCATGGTGTGGCGGCGGAGCGCCACAATGGCGGAGTCAACAGAGCGGGCTTCCCGCTCTTGTTCGAAGGCCGCTGCCGCGCCGGAAACAATCGTGCTCGCTTGTGCCAGCGACTCGGCCTGTTCCTGGGGTGCTGCCAGCCGCACGGATTCGAGCGTCAGGAGCTCGACGCCGTCGAGCTCGCCCACCGCGGGGTCGAAGTCGTGCGTGAGCGCGAGGTCGATCGCGATGAGTGTTTGCGTGGACAACGCGCGGACCTTGGCAAGCTCCGCGGCCTCCACGCGGGTGTCCGATCCGCTGCAGCCGATCATGACGTCCGCTGCGGCGACGGCGGCGGGAAGAGTTTCGGCGTCGAGCGCGGTTCCGCCGCGCGTCGCTACGAAAGCCTCGGCCCGGCCTGACGACGAGTAGACCGACACATCGGTGCAGCCACGCTCGCGAAGAAGTGACATGGTGGCTCCCGCATAAGCACCGGTTCCGAAGACGACCACCTTCTTGGTGCTCCAGTCGGCGTTCTCCGAGAGATCCGTGGCGAGGTCCAGGGCAACCGAAACGATGGACAAGCCCCGCGAGCCGAGCGCTGTTTGCGCGCCGACGTCCTTGGCGGTTTTTGAAGCGGCCTGGAACAAGCGGACAAGACCGGAACTTGCGGTTCCTTCATGTTGGGCGGTGATGAGGGCGCGGCGTACCTGGCCGGCGATTTCGCGTTCGCCGACGACGGCGGAGTCCAGTCCGGCGCTCACGGCAAAGAGGTGCCTGCTGACCTCCGGGCCGGTGCGGGTGCTGAAGGCGCGTGAGACGAGTTGCTCATTGAGCCCGCTCAAGCCACTGATCTGCGTGACGAGCGCGGAGCGGGCGGCTTCGAGGTTCTCGACATGCGGCGTTTCGCCATAGATTTCGTAACGGTTGCAGGTGGCGAGGACCACGGCGCCGGAGACAAGTTGGGAATCGGCCAAAGCGGACGAGGCAACCTCAGATGAACCGTTGCTCAACTGAGCGACGGTTTCGAGGTCGATGTCGGCGTGTGTAGCCACCAATGAGAAAAGAACCACAGCAAAGCAATCATAGCTTTTTCGGCGCCATGTAGAACAACGCACCTCAGTGGTTCTCCGCACTGCCTGGAGTGACGCCCACCACGTCGCATTGCGGTGGACAGGCTGTCGTTATCTTTTGCGCCGGATCTTCGGCACAATCGAAGGCATGACTTCCAGTTCTGCACTGCCTCATTCTGTGTCGGCCAACTCTGTGTCGGCCACTGGCGCTCCCGGCACCGTCGCCTCAAGCCTTGACGCAAGCCACCCGCTCATGGATGGCCGCACCGCAGACTCTCCGTTGATCCAGGCTTACCGTGGCCGCAAACCGTCCCGTCGCCCGGTGTGGTTCATGCGCCAGGCCGGCCGATCCTTGCCGGAATACCTCAAGGTCCGTGAAGGCGTTGCGATGCTGGACTCGTGCCTGCGTCCTGAGCTCGCCTCGGAAATCACCTTGCAGCCCGTCCGCCGCCACGATGTGGACGCCGCCATCTTCTTTTCCGACATCGTCATTCCGCTCAAGCTGGCGGGAGTCGGCGTGGACATCGTGCCCGGAGTCGGGCCTGTCTTGGACAAGCCCGTCCGCACCGCAGCTGACGTCGCTGCGCTGCCGCAGCTCACGTGGGAAGCACTCGAGCCGATCCGCGAGGCCGTGCGCCTGACCGTGGCGGAGCTTGGCACCACACCGCTGATCGGCTTCGCTGGTGCGCCGTTCACTCTCGCAGCGTACATGGTGGAAGGCAAGCCGTCGCGCGACCACCTCGGCCCTCGCACCATGATGCACGCCGATCCGGAATCCTGGACCGCTCTGGCCAACTGGGCCGCGGATGCTTCCGGAATGTTCCTGCGGGCGCAACTGGAAGCAGGCGCCTCCGCCGGGCAGCTGTTCGACTCCTGGGCCGGCTCCCTCGGACTGGCCGACTACACCAAATATGTCGCCCCCGCCTCGGCCCGTGCCCTTGACCACGTTCGCCACCTCGGCGCGCCGCTGGTCCACTTCGGCACCGGAACGTCCGAGTTGCTTGTCGCCATGCGCGACGTCGGAGTGGACGTTGTGGGCGTGGACTACCGACTCCCCTTGGACGAGGCAAACCGACGTCTGGGCGGCACCGTGCCCTTGCAAGGCAACATTGACCCCGCGCTCCTCTCCGCGCCGTGGGAAGTCCTGGAAGCGCATGTCCGTGAGGTGATCGCCGCGGGCTCCGGAGCCCCGGGCCACGTCCTGAACCTCGGCCACGGTGTGCCCCCGGAGACGGACCCCGCCGTCCTGACCCGGGTAGTGGAACTCATCCACTCGATTCCTGCGTAGCGGGAATGCGGGGTGTAGCCGGTATGCGCGGGGCACAAACACAGCCCGAACACGCACTTCCGGGAGATTCAGCAGCTGGCCTGGCCGTCGTCGTAGGCGGCGGCATGTCCGGCCTGCTAGCGGCACGTGGACTGGCCAAGGCCGGCATCACCGTCACTGTGCTTGAAGCGGGTGACGCGTGGGGCGGTTGCGTGGGAAGCCACACCGTCGGCGGCCTTGAGCTGGATAGCGGGGCCGAATCCTTCGCCACCAGGTCCACCGCCGTCGCCGACCTGGCCCGTGAGCTTGGGCTCGGTGAAAACATCGTCACGCCGCATCCGGGGGGTGCCTGGGTGCAGTTGCCCGACGGCCCGCAAGAGCTTCCGAAGACCGGTGTGCTGGGAATTCCCTCGAATCCCTGGGACCCGGAAGTTCGCCGATCCTTGGGCCTTGCCGGTTCCCTGCGCGCGTCCCTTGACCGCTACTTGCCCGCATCGGTCGGAACATCGGCTGATGTCACGAGTGTCTCCGCGTTGGTCCGGTCACGAATGGGCAAACGGGTGCTCGAACGGCTTGTGGCACCTGTGGTGGGCGGAGTGCACTCTGCCGATCCCGGAGTGCTCGACGTCGACATGGTGGCCCCCGGCCTCCGCGCAGCGTTGCGCCAGCATGGTTCGCTTGGCGCTGCAGTGGCCAGTCAGCGCAAAGCTGCTTTGGGATTGGCTGCTTCAAGTCAAAACGGAACCGGGGCGGCGAAGGCCGGATCCGCCGTCGGCAGCTTGAAAGGCGGGATGAACACCCTGATCACCGCCCTCGTCGCGGAGCTGCGCTCTCGAGGCGTCACCCTGATCTCCGGTGCCCGGGTGGATTCCATCACCCACACTGAAAGCGGCTGGCAAGTTTCCGCCGCGGACACAACGTACGACGCCGGGCGGCTCGTGGTGGCGCTCGACGGTCCGGCCGCCGTCGGGCTACTGGAGGAGGCACTTCCGGAGCTGTCCGGGCTGCGTCCCGCCGCGGGCCCGTTGGTGAGCCTGGTGACCTTGGTAGTGGACGTGCCTGAACTGGACCGGCGCCCACGCGGCACAGGCATCCTTGTTGCTCCGCAGACAACCGGGATCGAGGCGAAGGCGCTCACGCATGCCACGGCGAAATGGGACTGGCTTGCTGACGAAGCCGGCCCCGGCACACACGTGCTGCGGCTGTCCTACGGGCGGGGAGAGGGGGCGGACGCCCCTGAATCGGCAGCTGCACTCAGTGACGATGCTCTGTTTGAGGCTGCGCTCCGTGATGCCTCGACCTTGCTGACCGTGCCGATTGTCCGCGAAGACGTGCTCGATTGGGACGTTGTCCGCTGGGCGGGCGCCCTGCCGTTCGCTGCCGTCGGTCACAAACAGCGCGTTGGCGAGGTGCGCCGCATCTGCGCCGAAGCCGAGGGCCTGTCCGTTGTTGGAGGCTGGCTCGCGGGAAACGGCCTGGCTGCCGTGGTTGCCGATACCCGAGCGCAGATAGACGCAATATTGTGAAATGCAGCACTTCTACGTCTTGTAGAAGTGCTGCATTTCGACTTAGCGGCATCCACGGGGCAGACTTGTACCATGAGCCACACTTCTGCCGAATCTGTCACTAAAACTGCCGAATCCGAAGAGCAGTTCTTTACGCTGTGGACCGTGTTCAAGCGGTCGGACGATGTCCTGCGCAGCGCCGATGCTGTCCAGGATTTCGAGCAGCTGGCTGCCAAGCTCGCCGAGGACGGCGTGGTCCTCCGCGGAAGCTACGACGTCTCCGCCATGCGCTCCGATGCCGACATCATGGTGTGGCTCCACGGAGCCAAGCCCGAGGCCCTGCAGCAAGCGGTCCGTGACATCCGCCGTAGCACGCTTTTCGCCGGCACTGAGATCGTCTGGTCCGCCATGGGTGTCCACCGCGAAGCCGAATTCGCCAAGAACCACGTCCCGGCCTACGCCCGCGGCGTCGAGCCCAGCACGTGGCTGTGCGTCTACCCGTTCGTCCGCTCCTACGAGTGGTACATCCTTCCGGCCGAAGAGCGCGGCAAGATGCTTCGCGATCACGGTATGCTGGGCCGCGACTTCCCGCAGGTCATCTCCAACACCGTGTCCTCCTTCGCCCTCGGCGACTGGGAATGGATTCTCGGCCTGGAAGCACCTGAACTTGTTGACCTTGTTGACCTCATGCGCCACTTGCGGGCCACCGATGCGCGCAACCACGTCCGTGAAGAAATCCCGTTCTACACCGGCCGCCGCATCACCGCCGCGGAGATTGCCGAGGTCCTCGCGTGAGCGGCCGCCACGCCACCGGGCCCGCCAGCCTCACCGAGGTCAATGACGTCACCGAGGCCGGGCGCATGGCGCCCAAAGAGTACGACGCCGTCCTCCTCGCCTCGTTCGGCGGCCCCGAAGGCCAGGACGACGTCATTCCCTTCCTGCGCAATGTGACCCGTGGCCGCGGCATCCCGGATGAGCGCCTTGAAGAGGTATCCCATCACTACCGCGCTTTTGGTGGCATCAGCCCCATCAACCAGCAAAACAGAAACCTGAAAGCTGCCATCGAAGCAGAGCTTGCGGCTCGGGACATCAGCCTGCCTGTGCTGTGGGGCAACCGCAACTGGGACCCCTACATCCCGCAGACGCTCCAGGACGCCTACGACGCCGGCCACCGCAAGCTGCTGATGGTCACCACCAGCGCCTACTCCTGCTATTCCAGCTGCCGCCAGTACCGCGAGGACATCGGCATTGCGCTGACAGAGACCGGCCTTGACGGCAAACTCGAGGTAGACAAAGTCCGTCAGTACTTCGACCACCCCGGCTTCGTGGAGCCCTTTGTGGAGGGAACCGCGGAAGGACTCGCAGAAGTACAGGCGAAACTGGCCGCGGCTGGTCTCCAGGACGCTCCCGTCCACATCCTGTTTGCCACGCACTCCATTCCAACCCGTGACGCCGAAGCCGCCGGGCGTTCGGACGCCGAGCCCCGTGAGTTCGAGCAGGACTCGGCTTATGTGGCACAGCACTTGGCCGCCGGAGCCGAGGTGGTTCGGCGGGTTGAGGCCGAATCGGGCCTCACCGCGCCGTGGTCCCTCGTGTACCAGTCCCGCTCCGGCGCTCCGCACGTTCCCTGGCTCGAGCCGGACATCAACGATGCCATCGAGGAACTGGCCGGGCAGGGGATCAAAGGCGTCGTGATCGTTCCCCTCGGCTTCGTGTCCGACCACATGGAGGTGGCGTGGGACCTCGACACTGAGGCCTTGGAGACGTGCAAGAACCTGGGCCTGGCCGCCACGCGCGTTCCCACCCCGGGAACGCACCGCAAGTTCGTTTCCGGCTTGGTGGACTTGATTTGCGAGCGAACGGTGGCCAACAACATCGCCGATCGCCCTGCCATGACCGGTCTGGGGCCGTGGTACGACATTTGCCGTCCGGGCTGCTGCGCCAATTTCCGCGGCGAGAAGCCCACGATTGCGGGTGCAGACACCACCGTCGGCACCGGCCATGATGCCTACCCCGTAGGAGAAGGCGCGAAATGACCGTCCGGATCGGTACCCGCGCGAGCAAACTCGCGCTCACCCAGAGCCAGCAGGCCGCTGACCAGCTGGCCGCCGTCGGGGGCTTTCCCGTGGAATTGGTGCGCATCAAGACTGAAGGCGATGTCCGGACGGGTTCCCTGTCCCAGATGGGCGGCACTGGTGTGTTCGTCGCAGCCCTTCGGGATGCGCTCTTGGAGAACGCGTGCGATGTCGCTGTGCACTCCCTGAAGGATCTCCCGACAGGTGCGGCACCGGGACTCACCATCGCCGCCACGCCCAAACGCGTCGACGTCCGGGACGTCTTGTGCGCCCGTGACGGGCTCAAGCTCGCGGATCTTCCGGCGGGGGCGAAGGTCGGCACCGGATCGCCACGCCGCGCCGCGCAGTTGCGCGCCGCCCGCCCGGATCTCGACGTCGTGGACATCCGCGGCAACGTGGACACGCGGCTGGGCCGCGTTCCGGGGCTCGCCGGAAACGCGGAAACCGCGCTGGTTCCCGGAAAGAGCGGCGACCTCGACGCCGTCGTCCTCGCCGCGGCGGGACTGGAACGGATCGGCAGGCTCGACGTCGTGACCGAGTTCTTCGAAACCGACGTCATGCTTCCCGCGCCGGGGCAGGGCTCGCTCGCGATCGAGTGCCGCACGGCGGATGCTCCTGGCCACCCTGGCTCCGCCGACGGTTCCCAGGAGGCCCTGGCTCAGGCCCTTGCCGCATTGAACGATGAGGACACCCGGCTGGCGGTCACTGCGGAGCGCGCCGTGTTGGCCCGCCTTGAGGCCGGTTGTGCTGCTCCCGTGGGAGCCTACGCCTACCGCAAGGGCAGCATGCTGTACCTGGAAGCCGTTGTCTGCGCCGTGGATGGGAGCAAGACCGTACGCGAGAAGAAGGCCACGGATGGGCTCACTGAGGTGGGCGCCACGTTGTTGGGCATCGAAGTCGCCGAGCTCTTGCTTGCTGCGGGCGCCGCGGACATCACAGATCTTGCCGCTTCCCGATAACCGGAGCCAACAGGAGACCATGGGACGGCACAGTGCGGTGAAGTCGGGGGAGACCCGGGCCCTTGAAGGGGCCCGCGTTCTTGTGACGCGCAGCCCGGACCGTGCCGCCCCGCTCGTCAGTGCCCTGCGCGAAGCCGGCGCGGAGCCGCTCCTGTTGCCCTTGATCGACTTTGAGCGTGCCAGCGACCAGCATTCCCTCGAGGTCGCCTTGGACGCCCTCCGCGCAGGTGCATACGGCTGGCTGGTGGTCAGCAGCATCACCACGGTGCGCGCCCTGAAAGAAAAAGCAGCCGAGCGTCGCTTGGAGCTGAGGGAACTGATTCCGGACTCCGTCAGGGTTGCGACGATTGGGCCATCGAGCCGAAGGGTCCTTGAATCGGAGGGTGTTCCTGTGGACCTTGCGCCGGAAGACGTCCAGTCCGCGGCGGGACTCGTCTCTCTTTGGCCCACAGGCCCTGCCAGTGTGCTGCTGCCCCAAGCGGACATCGCCGATGCCGTGTTGGCGGCGGGGATCGAAGCCAAGGGAGCCGTGGTCCAAGCAGTGACGGCTTACCGCACTGTGGACTACCCGGCGGCCCCCGAGCTCCGACTCATAGCTGCGTTGGTGGCGGCGAACGGCTGGCAGACGGGGGCGGGATCCGGGGCGCCGGAGGTCACCCCCGAAGCCGCCAAGGCCGAACTTTCCAGCGGCCGGCTCCACGCCGTCGTCGCCGCTTCACCCAGTGCGGCACGCCGCATCCATGCCTCGCTGGGGCCGCTGCGGGATTGCCGCTTCATTGCGATCGGGCGCTCGACGGCGGCAGAGGCTGCCGCTCTCGGCCTCCCGGTTGCGGCAATCGCCAAGGAACCCACACCCGCCGGCATCGTGGCCGCCCTACGTACCGTATTCGCAACCGAAGGGAACGAAAGTTGAGCTTTCCAAACCACCGGCCCCGCCGGCTCCGCACCACCCCCGCCATGCGCCGGATGACCGCAGAACACCGGCTGGCGCCCGCAGACCTCATCTTGCCGGCCTTTATTCGCGAAGGACTCAGCGAGCCGGCTCCGATCACTTCCATGCCCGGCGTCGTGCAGCACACCACAGACTCGCTGAAGCGAGCCGCAGCCGAAGCCGTGGAACTCGGTGTCAGCGGCATCATGCTTTTCGGTGTCCCCGCAGTCCGCGATGCCCGCGGCACAGCCTCCCTGGATCCTGACGGCGTGCTGAACAAGGCCATCCGCGACGTCCGCGCAGAAGTGGGCGATGACCTGGTGGTCATGGGCGACGTGTGCCTGGACGAATTCACGGACCACGGCCATTGCGGGGTCCTTGACGCCAACGGCTATGTGGACAACGATGCCACCCTGGAAATCTACGCACAGATGGCCGTGGCGCAAGCCGACGCCGGAGCCCACGTCCTGGGGCCGTCCGGCATGATGGATGGCCAGGTCGCCGTCATTCGGCAGGCCCTGGAAGCAGCCGGACACCAAAACACTGCGGTCCTTGCCTACGCGGCGAAGTATGCCTCCGCGTTTTATGGTCCGTTCCGCGAGGCCGTGGATTCACAGCTCAAGGGCGACCGCCGCACCTACCAGATGGATGCGGCCAATCGCCGGGAAGCCATCCTCGAGGTGGAACTCGATCTCGAAGAGGGCGCTGACATGGTGATGGTCAAGCCTGCCATGAGCTACCTCGACGTCCTGGCCGACGTCGCCGCCATGAGCCCCGTTCCCGTGGCGGCCTACCAAATCTCCGGTGAATACGCCATGATCGAAGCGGCTGCCGCGAACGGCTGGATCGACCGCCGCGGTGCCATTATAGAATCCGTGCTCGGCATCAAACGGGCCGGCGCCGACATGGTGCTGACGTACTGGGCGTCCGAGCTTGCTGGCTGGCTCAAGGAGTCCTGATGACCGAAACCTCGTCCACTCCCACAGCGCCGGTGGGTGCCACGGAGATCCTCCTCGGGTTGAACACTTTCGGTGACGCCGGGGTGGACGGCGACGGCAATCCGAAACCGCACGCCCAGGTTTTGCGGGAGCTGCTGGCGGAAGCGGAACTGGCGGACGCCGTCGGGCTTCATGCCTTTGGTGTGGGGGAGCACCACCGCCGTGACTTCGCTGTCTCGGCACCCGAAGTGTTCCTTGCGGCCGCAGCTGCGAGGACGTCACGGATCAGGCTCGGCTCGGCCGTGACGGTGCTCAGCTCCGACGACCCCATCCGGGTCTTCCAACGGTTCTCTACCGTTGACGCGCTCTCCAACGGTCGGGCGGAAGTGATGCTGGGCAGGGGTTCCTTTGTGGAATCGTTCCCCCTGTTTGGCCTGGATTTGGCGGACTACGAAGTCTTGTTCGAGGAAAAGCTCGAACTGTTCGACAAGGTCCGGGAGCAAAAGCCCGTGCACTGGGAGGGCCGCACCCGGCCGAACGTGAACGGAATGAGCGTCTTTCCACCGCTGGAACACCACTTGCTGCCAACATGGATTGGTGTGGGCGGTACCCCTGAGTCGGTGTTGCGCTGCGCCCAATACGGCTATCCGATCATCTTCGCCATCATCGGCGGGGAATCGCGCCGCTTTGCCCCGCTGGTGAATCTGTACCGCGAGGCAATGGGGAAATACGGGCACACCATGCAGCAGATCGCCACGCACTCACCCGGCCATGTCGCTCCCACGGACGAGCAGGCCCGCGAGGAACTGTTCCCGCACTGGTTGGCCCAGCGCAACCGCATCGGAGCCGAACGCGGCTGGGGCCCGGCCAGCAGAGGCGAATTCGACGCCATGTGCGGTCCCGAAGGCGCGCTCTACGTCGGTTCCCCGGAAACCGTCGCGCGGAAAATCCTGCTGTTGAAGCAGCATCTTGGCGTGGACCGTTTCGACCTCAAATACAGCAACGGAACACTGCCCCACGAATCCATGATGCGTTCCATCGAACTCTTCGGCACCTTGGTGGCCCCACTGGTGGCCGAACTGCTTGCCGACGCCTGAGCGCGCCTGAACCGCCCAGCCGGTGCCTGGACTGCTCCGAATTCCTGAAAGAATGGACACCATGACTTCACACACCCCTGTCTCCGACCAGCTGTTCGACCGCGCCCGTTCCCTGATGCCCGGCGGCGTCAACTCCCCGGTGCGCGCCTTCGGCTCAGTTGGCGGCACTCCGAAGTTCATGGTTTCCGCGAAGGGACCGTACCTGACCGATGCGGATGGTCGCGAGTACGTCGACCTCGTCTGCTCCTGGGGTCCGGCACTCCTGGGCCACGCGCACCCGGCCGTCCTCGACGCCGTCCACGCCGCCGTCGACCGCGGTTTGTCCTTTGGCGCGTCGACGCCGGATGAAGCAAACCTCGCCGCGATCGTCAAGGAACGCGTCTCCGCTGTGGAACGCATCCGCATGGTGTCCACGGGTACTGAGGCCACCATGACCGCCGTACGCTTGGCCCGCGGATTCACTGGCCGCAACCTGATCGTGAAGTTCGCCGGCTGCTACCACGGCCACCTCGATGGACTGCTCGCCGCGGCCGGCTCAGGCCTCGCGACCATGGCGTTGCCCGGTTCAGCCGGTGTCACTGAAGCTGCCGCTGCTGAAACCCTCGTCCTGCCGTACAACGACCTCGGCGCGGTGGAAGCCGCCTTCGCTGCGCACGGCAACAACATCGCGGCTGTCATCACGGAAGCTGCTCCCGCCAACATGGGTGTCGTCACGCCGAACGAGGGCTTCAACGCAGGGCTGTCCCGGATCACCCGCGAGCACGGCGCGCTGTTGATCCTCGACGAGGTCCTCACCGGCTTCCGCACCGGCTACGCGGGCTACTGGGGCCTCACCGGCCGTCAGGAAGGCTGGATGCCGGACCTGCTGACCTTCGGCAAGGTTATCGGTGGTGGTATGCCGACGGCGGCGCTCGGCGGGCGTGCCGACGTCATGGACTACCTTGCGCCCCTTGGCCCGGTCTACCAGGCGGGCACCTTGTCCGGGAACCCTGTAGCGATGGCCGCCGGTGTCGCCACCCTGACGCTCGCAACGCCCGAGGTCTACAGCTTCGTGGATGCCCGTTCGCTCGAACTCTCCGCGGCACTTTCATCGGCACTGGACACCGCCGGCGTGGACCACTCGATCCAGCGCGCAGGGAACCTCTTCTCGGTGGCCTTCGGTACGTCGGCCAACGGCGTGCACAACTACGCAGACGCGCAGGCCCAGGACGTCTTCCGTTATGCGCCGTTCTTCCACTCCATGCTCGACTCCGGTGTCTACCTGCCGCCGTCGGTCTTCGAAGCGTGGTTCCTGTCCGCTGCCCACGACGACGCCGCCATGAACCGGATCTTCGACGCACTTCCGGCCGCAGCCAAGGCTGCCGCGGAGGCGACTGCCTGACAAACAGCGCTTTTCCGACGTTTTGCAGCCTGCTCCTTGCACGCACCGCCGGGCCGGGAGCAGGCTGTGGGCAACGATCGAATCGACAAGGCGATGATTCATCTGCTCAAGCCGTCCAGAATTTCTCTGCTCATTCTCTTGGCCCTGGTGACAGGGGTGTTTGTAGGCGTTGCGCGCTCTGACAGTGCCGACCGCGGCTTGTTGGCGGGCGGCGTCCCGGCCCAAGAGCGGGGTGCTCCGCAGGCGGCTCCGCCACCCGAGTTTTCCAACCCACCGGCTGAGGGGTCGCCGTCTGCTTCTGTTTCGCACACTGAGCCGCCGCCCGCTCCTCACCCGACGCCGGAACAACGGCTCGCGGCCTTGACCTTGGAACAGAGGGTAGGGCAGCTCTTCATGGTGGCAGCCAAGGCCGACGGAAGCGATGCCAGCACCGTGGCTGATCTCCTGAACAACCACGTGGGCAACATCTACCTGGCCGGACGCAGCCAAGCAGGCGTCGTGGCGACGGCGTCGATCGTGGCAAAACTGAAGACTGCCGTCTCGCCTGCCTCAACCCGCGGCTTGCCGCTGTTCGTCGCGACCGACCAGGAAGGCGGCTCCGTCCAAGTCCTCAGGGGGCCCGGTTTCCTGCCCATTCCAGCGGCCTTGGAGCAGGGCAATTCGAGCCCGGAACAGCTGCGCGCCGACGCCCGGGAGTGGGGATCGGAGCTCCTGCAGGCCGGGGTGAATGTTGACCTGGCGCCCGTACTGGACACGGTTCCCAACCCTGATTTTGCTTCCTCGAACAAGCCTATTGGTGCGTTCCAGCGCGAGTACGGCTTCTCTGCGGCCGCGGTGTCCGAGCATGGGAACGCAATGGCGGCCGGGCTGCGGGACGCGGGGGTGGCACCGGTGGTCAAGCACTTCCCCGGCATGGGACGCGTCAGCTTGAATACCGACGTTAGCGCCAATGTCCGCGACTCCGAAACAACCCGGACGGATCCTTACCTGATGCCGTTCAAGGCTGCGATCGACGGCGGACTCCGATGGGTCATGATTTCGAACGCGTATTACGACAAGATTGATCCCAACCATGTAGCACCCTTCTCACCCGTTATCATGCGCACCATGTTGCGGGCCGATGCAGGGTTCACCGGAATCATCGTGTCCGACGACCTGTGCAATGCCGTACAACTGTCGCCATGGCGCGTGGGGGACAGGGCCACGAATTTCATCGGTGCGGGCGGCACCATGGTTTTGTGCGCGGATACTGCATCCGTTCTGGTCATGTACAACCAGGTGTTGCAGCGGGCGAAGGCCGATCTTGAATTCCGCAAAGCGGTGGATGCCGCGGCTCTGACTGTTCTCACGGTCAAGGCGGGGTAGGCCGGACGCGGGGTAGGCCGGACGCGAAAAATCCCCGGCTTCCGGGCGATTCACCACCGCATAGGTGGGTGTTTGGTCCGGGAGCCGGGGATTCTCGTTGCTCAGCCTAGAGCACGTCCGAAAGGAAGCCCTTCAGGCGATCGGTCCGCGGCTCGGTGAAGAGCTGTTCGGGCGATCCTGTCTCCACGACGACGCCCGCATCCATGAACGTCACGGTGTCCGACACGTTCCTCGAGAAGCCCATCTCGTGGGTTACCACCACCATGGTCATGCCACCCTTGGCCAGATCGGTCATGAGCGCGAGCACGCCCTTGACCAGCTCAGGGTCCAAGGCCGAGGTTGCCTCGTCGAAGAACATGACCTCGGGCTTCATGGCCAGTGCGCGGGCAATGGCTACACGCTGTTGCTGTCCACCGGAGAGGTTGGCGGGCCGGGCATCGGCTTTGTGCTTGAGTCCGACGAGGTCCAGCTGTGCCAGAGCCTCCTCACGGGCCCGCTCCTTGGACATACGGCGCAGCTTCCGCAGAGCCAGCGTGATATTTTCCGCCACGGTCTTGTGGGGGAACAGGTTGAACTGCTGGAAGACCATGCCGATCCGCCGGCGCAATTCATCTGGATTGTCCTTGAGCACCGAACGGCCATCGAGCAAGATGTCGCCCTGCTCGGGTTCGATCAGCCGGTTCATGACCCGCAGAAGCGTGGACTTGCCCGAGCCGGAAGGGCCGATCACGGAAGCCGTGGTGCCCTTCTCGACGTGCAGGTCGATCCCGCGCAGGACACGGTTGGACCCAAACGACAAGTGGATGTTCTTTGCCGTCAGCGTTCCGGAAACGAACTCGCTCATGCCTGGGCTCCCTTTCCGACGACGGCGGCAGCCTCGTCCGGTTCTTTCTTCTCTGGGCGTCCGGAGCGTAGGCGGCGGTCAATCCAGTTCACGAAGTGCGTCAACGGAATGGTCAGCGCGAGGTAGAAGATCGCCGCCGCCACGTATGGCGACAAGTTTCCACTGGTGGACGCCGCGTCTTTGCCGATTTGGAAGATCTCGCGCTCCGTGGCTACGAGGCCCAGGAGGAAGACCAAAGACGATTCCTTGATGAGGGCGATGAACTGGTTCACCAGCGCAGGCAGAACCCGCCGAACACCCTGGGGGACCACCACGAGCCGCATGGCAGGGCCGTAGCCGAACCCCAGGGCGCGCGTGGCCTCGAGTTGCCCCTTGTCCACGCTCTGGATGCCGGAGCGGAAGATCTCACCGATGTAGGCGCCTGACATCAGGGACAGCGCCGCGATAGCCATCGGATACGGGCTCGTGGAACCGGACAACTGACGGATGATCGGTCCGAAACCAAGGCCGATCACCAGAATGGTGAGGACCGGAGGGAGGCCACGCAGGATATCGGTGTACACGCGGGCGATCCACCGAGCCACCGGGTTCCGGGAGATCCCCATGAGGGCGAGCAGCATACCGAGCACCGTACCGATGACACCGGACGTGACGGCCAAAACGAGCGTGTTCGGCAGCCCGACGGCGAACATCTTGGGAAGGACTTCGCCTATCGCCTTCCAATCAAGGAAGGTCTCGCCGAGTTGTTTGAGGATTTCCTGGAGATCCATGGAACGCCTGGGTTACTTGGCGGGGATCTGGACGGCCTTGCTGCCCGGCTTCCAGCCCTGCGGGGTCTGCTCCGCCGTGGTCGGGCGGTCCTTGTACCACTCGGCCGTCAGCTTGGTCCACGTACCGTCCGCGATCACGGCATCAAGGCCGGAGTTGAGGGCGTCGATCAGGGGCTGGTTGTCCTTGTTCACGGCCCAGGCAGTGAAGTTCTGGGTGTTGACGACCTTTTCGGCGATCTTCGTGTTGTCGCCGTCCTTGACCTGGCCGGTAGCCTGCTGCGACGGGGCGACCCAGGCGTCAACCTGGCCGCTCTTCACGTTGGCGTAAACCGTGTTGTAGTCCGGGAAGCGGACAGGCTCAAGCTTGAGCGTGTTGGTGACGTAGTCGTCCTGGACCGTTCCCTGGACAACGCCGATACGGACGCCGGACTTGAGGTCCGCGAAGCCCTTGACCTGCGAGTTGGTCTTGGTGACGACTGCCATGTAACCGAAGTCGTAGCCATTGGTGAAGCCGACCGTTTCGCGGCGCTTGTCCGTGGTGGAGATCGAGGAGGATCCGACGTCGAACTGCTTGTTCTTGACCTGGGAGAGCAGCGCGGAGAAGTCAGTGGAGGCGAACTCGACCTTGAGGCCAAGCTTGGCGCCAACGGCGCGCAGGAGCTCGTTGTCGTAGCCGGTGAACTTGCCCGAGGGGTCAATGAAGATGTTCGGCGGGGCGTCCGAGAGAGTGCCGACGCGCAGGGTGCCGTCGGTGAGGAGGCCCAGCTTGGACTTGTCGATCTTGTCCAGCGGAGTGACGTCCTTGGTGGTGTATTTGTCCAGCGTCTTCTGGTCGCTGCCGGCAAGGGCATCGGTTGGCGAGGCGCTGCTGGTACTGCCCGCTCCACCACCGCAGGCGGCGAGCGAGACGGCGAGGACTGCAGCCACAGGGACAGCAGAGAACCACTTCAGGGCTTTGATTTTCATCAAGCAAATCACTTTCATCGGGGAACACGCGTTCGTATCGAGACGGGCGGGGAACGCAGCCTAAGCAGGTTTGGGCCGCAATATCAGAACTCGACCCGCCAAACTTAATTATGTCATCCGCGTATTCGAGGATGAATTGACGACGATATGGTGCGTGATTCTGAGAAACTCCGAATTAAATTCACCAATGATTGGGAATTACCCCTGAAGTGCCGTGTCTCTGGGTATCAAAGGGGAATCCGTGACTGACGTCCAGCTGGCATTCAGGCAGCGAAGGGCAATGTGACGTGCATCCCATCATGCGGACGCTGGAGAAGCGTCCAGTCCGTGGACCCTGAAGCCCCTAGAAGTCTCCGCGGCTGGCGTCTTCCGGGGGAAGCACCGGCCAGTTGCCTTCAATGACAGCCGTTGGTTTGGTTCGGCGCAAGTAGGTCTGGAAATCGGCTGCTTGGGCGGCGGCCCAATCAACCTGGAGGTGGTGCAGCTTGGAAGCGGGCATCTGCAGCTTGGGGAACTTTCCGGCCATCGCGTCAAGGACGCGCAGGGTGGCAAGGGCATCTGCGGCGGAGGTATGGGCGTTGTCCAGGTTCACGCCGTACTCCTCGCACAACGCGGTCAGGGTCCGTTTGCCCTTGCGGTACCGGTCAACCTGCTTGTTCATAACGTAGGGGTCAAGCACGGGGAAGCGGGTCAGTTGTGGAACTCCGTAGCGGGCCGATTCGGCGGCCAAGACCGTGAAGTCGTAGCTGGCGTTGAACGCAATGACCGGCACGCCGTCGTCGAACAGGTCCTGGAGTGCGGCCGCAACCTCACGCGTGACCTCTGCGGCCGGCCGGCCTTCGGCCTTCGCCTTTTCCGTGGTGATGCCGTGGATCTCGCTGGCTTCCAAGGGGATCTCTACACCGGGGTCCGCCAACCATTCAAGCTCTTTGATGACGCCGCCATTGTCATCCACGACCGTGACGGAAGCGGTGACGATCCTCGCGGAACGGGAGTTCCGTCCCGTGGTTTCGAGGTCAAACGCGGCGCGGGGGAGGGTGTTCCAGGAGCTCATGCTTCAACGCTACCGGCGCCCTCCGACAAGAACCGGACCGACACTCCCTCTGCCGCGATACGGCGGACTATGACGATACGCTGGTGGCATGCGGATGGAGTTTGTGACGGCGGTGCTGGCCGTCGTGGATCTCATGCCGCCCGGGGTAGCCGTGTCCTATGGGGACGTTGCCGAGCTTCTGGGCTCCGGTGGTCCCCGGCAGATCGGATCCGTCATGAGTCATCACGGGAGCGCCGTGGCCTGGTGGCGCGTTCTTCGCGCCAGCGGTGAGGCTCCGCCGGGCCTCGAAGCGGAAGCGCTGCGCCACTACTTGGACGAGGGAACGCCCCTGCACGGCGCTTACGCAGACTATCTGCGGACTGGCGAAGGCCGCTGGAGGGTCAATCTGGGCGTTGCCCGGTGGGCTCCGACGGATCAGGATTTCGACTCTATCGATGTGATCTCTGAGCAACTCGAGCGTGAGCTCCATAAATTGTCGGTGCCCGATGATGAAATGACTGTGTGAGTCCAACACCGGCCCCGCAGGCGTCAAAACAGCAAGCGACAACACGGCAAACACCGCGGCAGTCCCAGTCGCGGCAGTCCTCGGCCAGATTGCGCCTGCTCCCGCCGCGTGAAGTCCATTACGCGGCGCCGCCTTTGTCCGCTGACCAGGCCGCCGTCGTCGACCTTCCGCTCGGATCCGGGCCGGTGTTGGTGCCTGGGGCGCCGGGCACCGGGAAGTCGACTGTCCTGGTGGAAGCTGCCGTCCGGCGGGTTGAGCGCGATGGCGTGGATCCCGAGCGGATCCTGATCCTGGCGCCCGGTCGTCACGCGGCGTCGGCGTTGCGGGACACCTTTACGGGGCGGCTGGACCGCAGTTTGAGTACGACGCCGGCACGCACCTGGGCGTCTTACGCTTTCGATCTGATCCGGCGCGCCAAAGCGGAGGGAGTGTTGGCGCTGCAGCGTCCTCCCAAGTTGCTTTCGGGGCCGGAACAGGACCTGATCATCAAGGAATTGCTGGAAGGGCATGCCAAACCGGGCTTTGAACTTCCGTGGCCACAGGACTTGTCAGCGGCCTTGCCGACGCGGGGATTCCGTCAGGAGATCCGCCAGCTTTTTGACCGCATCATTGAATCCGGCCGCACCGCGGAGGACCTCACGGTGCTCGCTTACGAATGCGGCCGGCCGGACTGGGTCGCCGCCGCAGACCTGTACGCCGAGTACCGCGACGTCCTGGATCTGCGCATGCCGGAGGCATTTGATCCTGCAGGAATCATTACCGCGGCGCGCCAGATTTTCCAGGATTCACCCGGATTCCTGGCCGCAGAGCGCGAGCGGCTGCAATTCATCCTGGCGGACGATATCCAGGAGGCAAATCCCGCGGTGTTTGAGCTGCTCGCAGACATCGCAGAGGGGAAAGACGTTCTGGTGACGTCCTCACCGGACACCGTAGTCCAGGGTTTCCGCGGGGCGCGCCCCGATCTTGTCGCCGAACTGCCCCGACTGCTCGGAGGTCTTGCAAATAGTGTTCACGAGCTTCCGCTCTGGCATACCCACCGGCACTTCCCCGAGGTCGCGAAAGCATGGACCGGCGTGGCTGCGCGCATTTCGCAGCGCGCGGGAGGCCAGTTGGCCCGCCGCCTGGATCCCTTGCCTGCATCGGTGGGGCCGCAGCCTGTGGGCCGGGTGGAAGCACATGTCCTTCCCTCCACAGTCCACGAATTGCGCTACGTGGCACAACGCATCCTTGAAGCTCAGCTACGTGAGAACCACGAGTTCGGTGACATCGCGGTGATCGTGCGCAACGGTGGGCAATTGGCGCAATTGCAACGCTATTTGAGCGGTCAGGGAATCCCCGTCCGCGTCCCCGTCGCGGATTCCGCTGTCCGCGACGCAGTGGCTGTTCGTCCCCTGCTCGAGGTGTACGGCGTGGTGTTGGATCCGGCCAAGCTGACGCCTGAGTCTGCGGTCTCTCTTCTGACGTCGAGGATCGGCGGGGCTACCGCGATCGAGTTGCGCCGCCTGCGGCAATCCCTGCGCCGGGAAGAACTGTTGGGCGGCGGTGGACGGTCCAGCGATGCGTTGCTGGTTGAGGCGTTGCTGGAGCCCGGGGCACTGGGTTCTTTGGGTATCGAAGGTAGCTCGGCACGGCGTTTGGCCCGCATGATCGCGGCAGGACGTCTGGCTGCCGACGAACCCGGGGCCAACGCGGAGACGGTGTTGTGGGCATTGTGGCAAGCCACCGGGCTGGCTTCGCGCTGGACGGAAACGGCGCTCGACGGCGGCGCGGCAGGCGCCCGCGCGGACCGGGACCTTGACGCCATGATGGCCCTGTTCCACACCGCCGAGCGCTATGTCGACCAGCTCCCCGGCTCCGGTCCCGAACAGTTCCTGGAGTATCTGCTCAGCCAGGAACTCCCCATGGACACTCTGGCCGCCAGGGCCCAGTTGGAGGAAGCGGTGGAGCTCATGACGCCGGCCAGCGCCGCCGGGCGGGAGTGGGCCGTGGTCATCGTCGCTGGCCTGCAGGAGGGCGTATGGCCCAACACGAGGCTCCGGGGTGAACTCCTCGGCAGTACTCTATTTGCCGATGCCGTGGAGCATGGAGTTGAACACGCCCTGCAACGGGGTCCGCTCAGCAGACTGCGGGACATCCGCTACGACGAATTACGTAGCTTCTCAACGGCCGTCTCCCGTGCGCGGGAAGTCCTCATCTGCACGGCGGTTTCTTCCGAGGACGAGCAGCAATCGGCCTTTCTCGATTACGTGGCGCCCCTCGAACCGGGACAGTACAGGCGTGAGTACACACCAGTGGACCGGCCCATGACCCTGCGCGCTTTGGTGGCCGAGCTGAGGCAGCGTGTCCAGCCGGACGACGCCGGACTTGCCCGTCCCGGCGTCGCGGGGGAGGCTGCGGAGGCTGCCCGGGTCCTTGCTCACCTTGCCACCGCAGAGCCCCCGGTGCCCGGCGCGCACCCGGATTCCTGGTGGGGATTGGCGCCACTCAGCAGCGAGGAGCCGGTGATTCCGGAAGGGGGCACGGTGTTCGTTTCTCCCTCGAAGGTGGAAACCGTACACAAATCGCCGTTGGATTGGTTCGTTCAGGCGGCGGGCGGCGAAGCCGCCACTGACTTTGCCCGGAGCCTGGGCACCTTGGTCCATGCGATCGCCCAGGAGCTGCCGGATGCTTCCGGTGCCGAGTATGTCGCGGAGCTCGTGCGCCGTTGGCCGACCCTGGGCATGAAGGACAACTGGGAGGGCAGGCTGGACTTCCAACGTGCGGAGCAGATGGTCCGGAAACTTGCACAATACGTCCTTGTCATGCGGAGCGAGGGCCGGAGCCTGGCAGGGGTCGAGCAGGACTTCGAGGTTCCGCTGCCTGAGGTGCGGCTGAACCCCGCTGCTCAGGATTCCGAGGCTGTCCGGAACGGTGTGCTTCGGGGGCAAGTGGACCGTTTGGAGATTGACGCCGAGGGCAGGCTGGTGATTGTCGACCTCAAGACGGGCAAACGCCAGCCGGGCAAAGCCGAACTCGCCAGGCACCCCCAGCTGGGTGCGTACCAGGCGGCGGTACTGCACGGGGCATTCCAGGGTCTGCCGGTTCCGGGGCTTGTTCCAGGCGGTGCCGTGCTGGCGCAGTTGGGGACCAAGACAAAGACGCCGGCGGTCCAAGTGCAGGAGCCCCTGGACCCGGGAGATAACTGGGCGCAGGACCTTGTCAGCGAAGCAGCCGTGCTCATGGCCGGAGCAAGCTTCGAAGCGCGTCACGATCCCTCAAAGGGCAGCCATGGAGGCCACGGCTGCCGACTGCCCGATATTTGCCCATTGTGCGCCAGGGGAAAGCAGGTCACAGAATGACCGTCCAGACACTTGCCGGAATCGAGGCCGGAGAGGCCGCCGAAGATGCCGCGGTATTGCCGGAACCTCGATTCTCGCCCGGCGAATTGGCCGATATCCTGGGCGAACGGAACCGTCCCACGGACGAGCAATCCGCCATCATTGCGTCACCGTTGACCCCCCGGCTGGTCATCGCCGGCGCCGGATCCGGGAAAACCGCAACCATGGCGGATCGCGTGGTGTGGCTGGTCGCGAACGGATGGGTTCGCCCTGAAGAGGTCCTTGGCGTCACCTTCACCCGCAAAGCGGCAGGGGAGCTAGCCAGTCGTATCCGCGCCAAATTGGCCACCCTGCAGCGCATCGCGTCCTCGGACGACGGGCAGTACGGCTTCCCCGAGGGAGTTGCCGGCTCCGATGAACTTGAACCCAAAGTGTCCACCTACCACTCTTACGCCAGCGGAATTGTGGCCGACTACGGCCTCCGTCTGGGTATCGAACGCGATGTGGTGCTGCTGGGAGGCGCCCAGGCCTGGCAGCTTGCCACTGAAGTGGTTGAAGCGTACGACGGCGATTACGGGCACTTCACGGCCGCCAAGTCCACGCTGGTCAATGCTGTGATGCAGTTGGCCGGCGAGTGCGCCGAGCATTTGCGCGAACCGGCCGAAGTCCAGCGCTGGTTGATGGAGCGGGTGTCAGAGTTCGCACAATTGCCCTATGTTGACGGGGCGAAAAAAAACCCCACCCAAGCCGCTGGCGATCTCGGCGCGATGTTGCGCACCCGAGCCAGCGTTGCGGACATGGTGGGGCGTTACCAAGGGGCGAAGAGGAACCGGGGGGTTCTGGACTTTGGCGACCTTGTTGCGCTCGCAGCCAAGATTGCCCAGGACGTTCCCTTGGCGGCCTCCACCGAGCGGGCCCGCTACAAGGTGGTGTTGTTGGATGAATTCCAGGACACCTCGCACGCGCAGCTGGTCCTGTTCTCCCGACTGTTCGGGGGAGGGCACGCCGTCACAGCGGTGGGGGATCCCAACCAATCCATCTATGGGTTCAGGGGTGCTTCGGCAGGCCAGCTATTCCACTTCGTCCAGGAATTCCCGGTCCGGGTGGAAGACAGTTTCGGAAGAGCGTCCCTTGCAATCGCCCCTACCTCGTACCTGACAACTGCTTGGCGGAATGGACGCAATATCCTGGCCGCCGCCAATGTCATTTCGGGGCCGCTCAATAAGGCTGCCGTGAATGACGGAGCGCCGGGCGCTAGTGCCACGGACAGCTCCGTTGCAGTACCACCGCTGCAGCCGAGCCCAGCGGCCGTGGACGGCAATGTCGTTCTCGGGCGCTTTGCTACGGACGAAGATGAGGCCACAGCGATTGCCTTGGACGTCCACCGGTACCGGCGCACAGTCTTCGAAACGGCAGCTGACGGCGCACCGGTTTCGCCAACCATGGCAGTACTCTGCCGCCGTCGGGCACAGATGGAATGCTTGAGGCGCGAATTCGAGGTCCAGGGGATTCCGTACGAAATAGTCGGCCTCGGCGGTCTGCTCGATACTCCTGAAGTAGTGGACCTCGTGGCGGCCCTCCGCGTCTTGGCCGATCCCGGCCGCTCGGACGCCTTGATGCGTCTGCTGGCAGGCGCCCGGTGGAGGATTGGTACTGCCGACCTCATGGCGTTCCGCGACTGGTCTCAGTTCCTGGCCAGACGGCGCTCCCAAGGCGGTGTGTACGACGGGGACGGAGCGGATCACGATGCCTTCGGGACGGACGAAAGCCTCGCGGAGACCGTGGTGGAAAGCGACATCACGGATGCGGCGAGCCTTGTTGAGGCGCTGGACTTCTTGCCCCGCCCGGGATGGACCTCAGGCCACGGCCGCTCCCTCAGCGCATTGGCTTTGGAACGTCTTGGCCGCCTTTCTGCGGAACTTCGGAACCTCCGTGGATTCATCGGGGATGATCTCTCCACCCTCCTCGGCGAGGTGGAACGCGCCATGTTGCTTGACATTGAAGTCGCGGCGAAGCCCGGCACGAGTATCCACCAGGCTCGTCGGAACCTGGACGCGTTCCACGATGCTGCTGCGAGCTTCCTGCAGACCTCACAACGCGTGGATCTACTGGCCTTCCTGGGGTGGCTTGAAGCGGCCGCATCAGAAGAAGGCGGACTGGACATGGCCGATGCCGAGGTGAACCACGAGGCCGTGCAACTTCTGACGGTTCACGCTTCCAAAGGTTTGGAATGGGACGTTGTCTTCGTCCCCGGTCTCAATGCCGGGGCCTTCCCGAGCAGCCGGGACTCGCGATGGAGCAGCGGAACTGCGGCACTGCCATGGCCTCTCCGCGGTGACCGGGCAGACCTCCCTCAGTGGGACCTGGACCAACCGGACCAGAAAGGCTGGCTGGATGCCGAGAAGGACTTCAAATCAGAGGTTCAGCACCACGGCGAGGCTGAAGAACGGCGACTCGCCTACGTTGCCTACACTCGTGCAAAGTTCGTCCTGTGGGCATCGAGCGCCGCGTGGAACGGCTCCCGCGCGGGGATTGCCGAGACGTCGCCCTTCCTTGCCGAGTTGGCATGTCTGGCTGACCAATCAGGCGACGACGCCGGCGGAGCATCGGCCGCTGCCATTCACCCGCAGTCGCTCAGTGAAGACGCGCTGCCCATTGAGAGCCCCCTGACGGTCGGCACAGAAGTTGCTCTCTTCCCCTATGATCCCCTCGAAGGTCCCAGCGATCCTCGTACAGGAGATCGGCTCCGGTTGGTACCGGGCCGACGGGCTGCCATGGAGGCCGCGGCAGCCCGGGTCAGGGAAGCCATCGAGGGGCTCCCATCGGATGCGCCGTTGGTCATCAATTCCTCGTTGCCTGGTGCTCCGCGCCACCCCTCCGCCCAACAGCTACGAGGCGCGGCTGCTGGCTGGGCCGCCGAAGCGGAGCTGTTGTTGGAACGGCAGCTGCGACGGAAGCCGGTTCAGGACGTTCACCTGCCGGGGCATATTTCGGCATCAATGTTCGTCGATCTTGGAAACGATCCTGCTGCCGTCCTTGCCCAGCTACGGCGGCCCGTGCCGCGGCAACCCGGGATTTCGGCCCGTAAGGGCACCGCGTTCCATTCGTGGGTGGAGGACTACTTCGGAACCACCGGGATGCTGGACCTCGACGAGGCGCCCGGCTCTGACTCCCACATTGACGAGGCGTATGGACTAGACGACATGGTGGCAACGTTTGTCACCTCCGAATGGGCACACCGTGCCCCGGCCTTCGTCGAGGTTCCTGTAGAGACGCGGATTGGGGACGTCGTGGTGCGGGGCCGGATCGACGCTGTTTTTCAGGGGGCGGACGGCATCTGGGACCTAGTGGACTGGAAGACGGGCAAGCGGCCGGCTGGCCGCCAGCTGAAGACCCGGGCCTTGCAGCTTGCCGTGTACCGGCTGGCGTGGGCGCGCCTCAAGGGCATCCCGTTGGAGCAAGTCAGCGCAGCGTTCTACTACGTAGCCGATGACGCCGTGGTGAGGCCACATGATCTGGGCACGGCAGACGAACTGGAGAACATCATCGCTTCCGCGCTGGGTAACTAAGGCCGCGCGAACTCGCTAAGACCGCCCTGGTCGCCCGCTGAAACCAACTAGCGATGGAAACCAGCTAGCGGTCCTTGGCGTCCTGCAAAGGAGCGGGCTCCACTACCTCGAGGGCCGTCGTCGAGGTGTCGTCTGATTCGGAGGGCGCCTCCGGCGTCGGGTCGCTCCCGCCCGCTGAAACTGCGGCAGGCTCTAAGGCGGGTCCGTCCGAAGCGGCCTTATCCGAGGCGGGGCGGTCCACAGCGGCTTCGACCAAGGGCTCAACGGTGACTGGCGGGGTGATGGCGCTTGTTTCCTGTGCGTTCGTCGGGACTGCGGTCGTCGGGACTGTGGTCGTCGGGACGGCCTCCGGAATGGCTGTCACACTCACTGCAGGCTTCGCCAGGCCGTCATCGGAAGCGGCGAGCTCCGCAGCTGCGGCCTCGGCCTCTTCTGCGGCCAGTGCGTTTTGTTCCTCGATGTCGTCGGCAAGGGATGTGAGCATGCCCTCGGCTTCGGCAGTCATGTCATTGTGGCCCGCAGCCATGGCCTTGACGAGGTACTGGGCCAGGGCGAATTCGGCGAGAAGTGCGGAGCGACGCAGCAGGTGTTCGTCCGGCGTGTCCCGTCGGGCTTCCGTGTAGTGCCGGAGCACGGACTCTACAAACTTCTGTTCGTTTGACGCCACGAGCCAGGCGAAGTCATCGGCGGGATCGCCGATGCGCAGATCGGTCCACCCTGTCAGGGCAGCGACGCTGTCGCCGTCGATCAGTAGATTGTCTTCGTGGAGGTCGCCGTGGACCACGCACGGATTGAAGCGCCACAGCGCCACGTCCTCGAGCGCGTGCTCCCAGCGACGCAGCAGGGAGGGCGGAATCTTGCCGGTGGTGGCGGCTTGGTCCAGCTCATTCAGCTTGCGCTGGCGGAATTCGTTGGCGGTATAGCTGGGAAGATCCGCGTTGTTGACGAGCGACTGGGGGAGATCGTGGACCGCTGCCAGTGCCGCGCCGATCTCCTTGGCCAACGCATCATTGCAGGCGGACAGCTCTTCGATGCTGCGCGTGGCCCCGGCCAGGTGGGCGTAAACAAATGTGCTCAGCGCACCTTGGCGCACGGTTCCGGCCACAGTGGGCATCAGAAAGGGCAGCTCGGCCCTGATCGCCGGCGCGAAGGCACGGAGAATCATGAATTCAGTCTCGAGCCGGGCGCTGGCTTCCGGATGCCGTGGTGAACGGACGCGCCAACGTTTGCCCTCCGAGTCCAGCAGAAGCGCCGAATCGAAATCGGCAGCATCATCCGGGGCGGAGGCGGCAGCCGTCGGCGTCAGGCCGGGCACCGCCGCAGTTGCTACAGCGGCCAGTTCGAACGGTGTTCTTCTCACGTGTTCCACGGTAGATTGACAAGCGCCTCTGGGAGCGATGCAGTGCGGCGAGTCTTGAGATCCGCGAGAAAACAGCATGCAGGAGCGTGGATCGCAGGTGGATCCAAATGTTATTTGTCGGTGCGAGTCAGTACGGTAGGTACATGAGTTTCACCGAGTTCCAGGCGCCGGCAAACCACCTTATCGATACCGTTCTTCCGGTGCGCCCTGCCATGGTTGACCGGGGATCGGCCGAACGCATGAAGCCCGGCGTGCTTGACGAAGTGATCTCTTCGGGCGCTGCCAAGGCCATGGTGCTGTCGCAGCGCCAGGCGCTCGTGGTGGGTGAGAAGCTGTGGCTGGGTGATGCTGCGCCTCTCCTTGAAACCCTTCAAGCAGCCGGCGGACCGCTCACTGCGATTTATCTCGGCCGGACCCTTGCCCCTTCGTCCGGCCAGCCTTCGTCTGTCCCGGCGCAAACACCCATCGTCCTCTTCGTGCCGGGCGAGCCATCTGCCCCCGGAACTGCGGGTCTTCCGGCCGAAGGCACCTGGACGGGATTCCGGGAGATCGCTTCCCGCCTCGATGCCACGGATACCGCCTTGTTCGTTGAAGCGAGTGCCATTTCCAATTGGCATGCCACCCATACACACTGCCCGCAGTGCGGAACGCCTACCGTCATCGAGGCTGGGGGCTGGGTGCGTCGATGCCCGCGGGATAATTCGGAACACTACCCCAGGACAGACCCTGCCATCATCGTCACGGTGGTCGGTTCTGACGGCCGGCTGCTGCTGGGAGGAGGCGGGCCGGTAGACGCGAAGAACTACTCCACTTTGGCAGGATTTGTTGAACCGGGGGAATCACTTGAACAGGCCGTGGTGAGGGAGATCGCGGAAGAGGTAGGTGTGCGGGTCACCGCTTGCCAGTACCTCGGCTCGCAGTCGTGGCCGTTCCCGGCCTCGCTTATGCTCGGGTTCACCGCGACAACGGACGACGTCGAAGCCCGGCCCGACGGCGTCGAGGTCACCCGTGCGCGCTGGTTCAGCCGCGCGGAGCTCCAGGCAGCCGTGCTCAGTGGCGAGATTACGATCTCCACCCGGCTCTCGATTGCGCGTTCCCTGATCGAGCACTGGTACGGCGGCGTCATCGAGGACCTCCAGCAGTGACAGACGGCATCTTCGGCGACACCGTTTCACTCGAGGACCGGATTCTCGGCGGCCTCGATGCCGAGCAGCGGGAAGTCGCCAGCAACCTCAAAGGACCCATGTGCGTCCTCGCCGGCGCGGGTACAGGAAAAACCCGGGCCATCACGCACCGCATCGCTTATGGTGTCCACTCCGGGGTCTACAGCCCGCAGCGACTCCTGGCCGTCACCTTCACCTCCCGGGCCGCAGCCGAGATGCGCAGCCGGCTGCGGGATCTCGGCGTCGGAAGCGTCCAAGCACGCACCTTTCACGCCGCTGCGCTCAGGCAACTGCAGTTCTTCTGGCCGCAGGCGATCGGCGGCGTCCTGCCAAACTTGCTGGATCATAAGGCGAACATGATCGCCGAAGCGGCGCGGCGGCTCCGCCTGAGTACCGATCGCGCTTCCATCCGTGACCTTGCGGCCGAGATCGAGTGGGCCAAGGTTTCCATGCTGACGCCGGCCAACTATCTTGAGAACGCGCACGGCCGCGGCACTCCGGGAGGCTTCGACTTGACCGCGGTCGCGCGGGTCTTCCAGTCATACGAGGACGTGAAGACGGACCGCAACGTGATCGATTTCGAGGACGTCTTGTTGATCACGGTAGGCATCCTTCAGGAAGACCCGAAAGTGGCAGCCACCGTCCGTGAGCAGTACCGGCACTTTGTGGTGGACGAATACCAGGACGTTTCTCCGTTGCAACAGCGGCTCTTGGAGCTGTGGCTTGGCGGCCGCGACGAACTCTGCGTGGTGGGCGACGCCAGCCAGACCATCTACTCTTTCACGGGCGCTTCCCCAAAGCATCTCCTTGGATTCAAGGTGCAGTACCCCTCGGCGACAGTCGTGAAGCTGGTTCGTGACTACCGCTCCACGCCCCAAGTGGTGAAGCTGGCCAATGATCTCCTCGGATCCCGGCGAAGCGGTGGGATGGTGGCGGATGCTGCCTGGGCAAAGCCCCTGCAGCTGGTGGCGCAGCGTCCAACTGGACCGGAACCACGGTTCATGGAATGCCCCGATGACGAGGCAGAGGCCGCGGTGGTCGCCGGCCGGATTCGGGAACTGATCGACGCCGGCACCAAGGCGAGCGAGATCGCTGTGCTCTTCCGCACCAACGGACAGTCGGAAGCCTACGAACAAGCCCTCGCTTCGGCGGGCATCGGCTACCAACTGCGGGGCGGTGAGCGCTTCTTCGCCCGCAAGGAAGTCCGGGATGCCATCCTCCAGTTGCGCGCTGCCACGCGAGCAGTGGCCGAGGACTCCGCCAAAGAACCTCTCGGCCAACTGGTCCGGGACATCGTGGCTTCGCTCGGCTACACGGACGCTGCTCCGCACAGCGGTGGAGCCCTGCGCGAACGCTGGGAGTCATTGGCGGCCCTGGTGGCACTCGCGGACGAACTCGCCATTAGCCGCGGGCCGGAATTCACTTTGATGGAATTCGTCAACGAACTCCAGGAACGTTCCGTGGCCCAGCACGCCCCAACGGTCCAGGGCGTTACCCTCGCTTCGCTGCACGCCGCGAAGGGCCTGGAATGGGACGCCGTGTTCCTGGTGGGCTTGAGCGAGGGACTTATGCCTATTTCCTTCGCCGACACTCCCGAGAGCGTGGACGAGGAACGCCGCTTGCTGTACGTCGGGATCACCAGGGCACGCGAACACCTGACTCTGTCCTGGTCCACGGCCCGAACGCCTGGTGGCCGCGCAAACCGTAAGCCGTCGCGCTTCCTTGACGGACTGCGCCCCGATTCGGTGCTCGGGGCCAGCGCCCGCAGCCGCGCGACACCGCGGCGCAAGGCGGCAGCACCGGCGTCGTGCAGGGTGTGCGGCACCATGCTCGCCACCGGCGCTGAACGCAAAGTGGGTCGCTGCAGCCAGTGCCCGCCCACGTACGAGGAACAGACGTTCGAGGCTTTGCGGCAATGGCGCAAGGACGAGGCATTGAGCAACGAGGTTCCCGCCTATGTGGTCTTCACCGACGCGACGTTGACCGCCATCGCCGAGGCTCGGCCTGCTTCGCTTGAGGAATTGGCGAAGCTCGCGGGGGTGGGCCCTTCCAAGCTGGAAAAGTATGGCGAAGCCGTCCTGGCAGTCCTGGTCGAGAACGGGTCCGCCTAGTGGCGCAGCGCGCGGGCCAGCCCGCTTTGCCGTCGACCACCGACGACGGCGTGCCCGTCGTCGTTCGTCGCTCGGCCCGCCGCCGTCGTACTGTTGCGGCGTTCTGGGAAGACGGGAACGCGGTAGTTGCGATCCCCGCCCACTTCACGAAGGCACAAGAGGGCGAATGGGTCCGGCGGATGCTGGACAAGCTCAAGCGTCAGGGGGAGAGAGGTGCGCACGGTGCCGGCAGGAGACGTCCCGCCAGCGATGCCGCGCTTGCCAGTCATGCCGCCGGACTGTCGTCGAAATATCTGGGCGGACGTGCCAAGCCGACGTCGGTCCGCTGGGTCAACAACCAGAAGTCACGGTGGGGTTCAGCAACACCGGCGGACGGGACCATCCGCCTTTCGGACAAACTCAGGGCCATGCCGCAGTGGGTGATCGACTATGTTTTGCTCCACGAACTCGCGCACCTGCTGGTGGCTGGACACAACGCCGCGTTTTGGCGCTTGCTGGAGGCATACCCTGAGACGCAGCGGGCCAAGGCCTTCCTGGAGGGGGTCTCCTTTGCGACGTCGCGGGGGCTTGGACCGGATGCAGAAGGCGCCGACGCTCCAGCCGAGGGCTGGGACGCCGACGCCGTCTAGGCATCTGCCTGGAGTGGTTCGCTAGGGAGCGTCTCCATCTTCCGGCTTCGGAGCCTCTGGGTTGCTTTCCGTGTTTTCCTCATCCTTCGGAGCGTCGTAGCCACCCTCAAGGAGCTTCTGCAGGGCGTCGTCCACCTCAGTATCGCTCGCTTCGGCCAGGCGGCGCCGTTCGGTGAAGCCCGTGGGATCG
Organism: Arthrobacter sp. AZCC_0090; assembly: GCF_014207375.1. GTDB lineage: Bacteria > Actinomycetota > Actinomycetes > Actinomycetales > Micrococcaceae > Arthrobacter. The sequence continues at coordinate 70,942 of NZ_JACHEE010000003.1, forward strand.
TCCAGATCGTGGGCTGTGGGGAGCAAATCGGGGTGATGCCAGATGGCGTCACGGCCTGCGATTCCACGTTCATCCTTCAGCGCGGCCCACAGGGTGGCGGCTTCGCGCAGGCGCCGTGGGCGCAGTTCCAGTCCTACCAGTGAGGAGAACGCGTGTTCCGCGGGTCCTCCGGTGGCGCGGCGTCGACGCACCGTTTCCCGGAGTGCGACGGCGGAGGGCAGCACTTTCTCGGTAGCCGCTGCGGTGAGTTCATCCACCCAGCCCTCAACAAGCGCCAGGGCCGTTTCGAGTTTCTCCAAGGCCGCCGATTGTTCGGGGGTCCGTTCGGGCGTGAACACGCCTTGGGACAGGGCTTCTTGGATACCCTCGGGGTTGCCGGGATCGAGATCGCGGGCGAGGTCCTCGACGCGCGACATGTCGATGTGGATGCCGCGCGCATAGGCCTCGATGGCGCCGAGGAGGTGGCCCCTCAGCCAAGGAACCTGCACGAACAGGCGGGCATGCGCGGCTTCGCGGACGGCGAGGAACAGCCGGACATCGTTCTCCGGGATGCTCAGGCCTTCGCCGAATTTGGCCACATTGGCCGGTAGCAGGGCCATTTCGAGATCGGCGAGCGGAACACCGATATCGGTTGAACTGACTACCTCGGCGGACAGGGCGCCGATCGCCTGGCCCAGTTGCATGCCGAAGATGGCTCCGCCCATGTTCTGCAACATGGAGGAGGTGCCACCCATCATGGCCTTCATTTCTTCCGGCATCTGCTGGGTCAATGCGTCCGAGAGCGCGTTGGCGATGCTGTTGGCAACCGGCTCGGTGAGCCGTTTCCACGTGGCCAGGGTGGCTTCTACCCATTCGGCGCGGGACCAGGCACGGCCGATCAGGCCCGTTGCTTGAAGGTCGGTGACCTGATCCAACCAGAGTTCCGCTAGCCGTAGCGCCTCGTCGACTTCGCGGGTCTGCAGGGCGTTCACCGACGGATCCGTGCTGGCAGCGGCGACGCGGCGGGCGTTTTCGTGGGCGAGCTGCCAATTGACAGGGCCCTCGGACGTGGAGCTCATCATGGCCTGCACTTGGGCAAACATTTGTTGCAGCATATTGGGGTCGTTCGGCAGCCCCGCGGCCTTCGCCAATTCGGCGGGGTCGATGTTGCCCATGCCTTGCCCGCCCATCAGGTTCTTCAGCATTTCTGCCAGGGGATCCTGGGGTGAATCGTCTCCATTGGAGGGGGTATTGGGGTTGGAGGTCATGGTGCCGCCGATCGTCGATGTGACTGGTGATCACTTTCAAGGTACCGCGATGCCCGGGGGCTGTCTGCCTCAGGAACGCGTCGTTCGCTCTAGGCAAAGCACGCCTGGCGGGCACAGCAAGTAGGGTGGATCGTTGGTATGTTTATTGGCCTCCACCCTGAGGGGCCGAAACGGTAGCGTTAGGCACAGGTTCCTGCGCGGAGAGGCCTTTCATTGACTAGTTTGCCGAGTCCCGGAGCGTCCGGGGAACCCGGACAGCCCCTCGGCCCCTCCCGCCCGCACGAAGCCCCGACGTCGCACGACCCTTCGCAGGCGCAAGAAGCGGAATCGCGGGAGCCGGAGCAGGATCAGCCCCATGCGCCGGAGCGGTCCCGGCGGCGCGACGGTCGGTACTTCGCCATGCTGGTCTCCGGTGCCCTGACCATCGTGTTGGGAGTGGCCGCCGCTGCCCTCCCCGTTCCTTACGTGGTGGAATCGCCGGGGCCGACGTTCAACACCCTGGGCACAGACCACAACAAACCGGTCATTAGCATCACTGGCCATCAGACCTTCCCCGCCAAAGGAAACCTGGACCTGACCACCGTGTACATCAACGGTGGCCCCAATGGACCGGTGAGTATTTTCGAAGCGTTCCAGGCCTGGCTGGATGGTTCCAAAGCCGTGTACCCCGAGGAACTGCTCTACCCGAAAGGCGTCACCAAGCAGCAGTCCGAACAGGAAAGCGCGCTTGCCATGACCACCTCGCAAGAGAATGCGGTTGCTTCGGCGCTCCATGAAGAGAACATTCCGTACCAGCAGAAACTTGAAGTCGCAGGTTTGTCCGACGGCTCGGCCTCCGAAGGCAAACTCCAAACCGGAGACGTTTTTACCTCGATCAACGGCAAGGCCGTCACGTCCCTCAACGTCATCCAAACCGCACTGGCCGACGGCGCGGGCGCGCCTGCCGTCGTCGTCGTCGATCGCAAGGGCACACCGGTGACCGTGAACATCGCGCCGGGTAAAAGTTCAAACGGCCGTTACATCCTCGGAGTGATGCTGCAGTACAAGTTCACCTTCCCGTTCGACGTCAAGATCTCCTTGGACCAGGTGGGAGGACCGAGCGCCGGCATGATGTTTGCCCTGGGAATCATCGACAGCATCACTCCCGGAGACCTCACGGGTGGCAAGCATGTGGCCGGAACCGGAACGATTTCGCCCGACGGCACCGTGGGACCTATTGGCGGAATCGCCCAGAAAATGCGGGGAGCCCGTAACGGAGGCGCCACGCTTTTCCTCGCGCCGGCAGCCAATTGCGACGAAGTCGTGGGGCATATTCCGGATGGCCTGCAAGTGGTCAAAGTGGGGAACCTGGCGGAAGCAAAGTCGGCCGTGGAACGACTCGCCTCTGGACAGGACATGTCCCGGCTTTCGGCTTGCTCCAACAACTAGACTGACGATGGAACTTAGCTCCACCGCCACTCGTGGCACATATGACGGCCTCCGCCATCAGAACCAGGCACCGGGGCCGACGAACACACGCACTGATGACAATTAACTGACGACCAGCTATGAGGTACCGAGTTTGTCCCGTCCAGCCAGCACCAACCCGCCCGGAAGACCGCCGCTGAGACGGGGTGCCCTGACACCTACCCTGATCGTCGTGGCCGTCGTCGTGGTGGGATTCATCTTCTTTGCCAATGTATGGACCGACGTCCTCTGGTATCAGCAGCTGGGCTTCTTCGAAGTGTATTTCCGGGAGAATCTTTCCCGGATCCTTGTCTTCCTGGCCGGCTTCGCCTTGATGTTCGTTGGAGTCTTCTATGCGATCCGCGTCGCTTACCACGCGCGGCCCGTCTATGCCCCGGACTCCGAGGCCAGGGACAACATGAACCGGTACCAGGCCCAGCTTGAACCGGTGCGCCGTGTGGTCATGATCGGCGTCCCCGTGCTCTTCGGACTGTTTGCCGGAAGTGCTGCTGCGAGCCAATGGCAGAAAGTCCTCCTGTTCTTCAACCAGGTACCGTTCGGCCAGACTGACCCGCAGTTCGGCCTGGACATCAGCTTCTACCTCATGACTTTGCCGTTCCTTGGATTTGTCACGGGCTTCCTGATGAGCGTTGTGGTGGTTGCCGGAATCGCCGGAATCCTGACGCATTACCTTTACGGCAGCATCAGGCTCATGGAGCGCGGGATCTTCACGAGCCGCGCCGCGCAGATCCACCTGGCCGTGACCGGCGCCGTTTTCCTGCTGCTTCTTGGGGCCAACTTCTGGCTGGACGTCTACAGCACCGTTCAAAACAATGGCGGACACTGGGCGGGCGCCCTTTACACGGACGTCAACGCCGTCATCCCCACGAAGACCATCCTCGCAGTTGCCGCTGGCCTGGTGGCCGTCCTCTTCATCGTGGCCGCCGTGATCGGCCGTTGGCGCCTTCCAGTCATCGGAACTGCGATGCTGATTATCACGTCAATCCTGGCTGGCGGCGTCTACCCGTGGGTCATCCAGCAGTTCCAAGTCCGCCCCTCGGAGCAAACGCTGGAAAACAAGTACATCGATCGCAACATTGCGATGACCCGGGCTGCCTACGGTTTGGACCAGATCAAGGTTTCCCCTTACAACGCCACAACGGACGCCAAGACCGGCGCTCTTGCCAAGGATGCACAGACGGCTGCCAATATCCGTTTGCTCGACCCGAACCTTGTCTCTTCAGCGTTTTCCCAGTTGGAGCAGTACCGTCCGTATTACCAATTCCCCAAGGCCTTGAACGTTGACAGGTACACGGTGAACGGCAAGACCCAGGACACCGTGATTGCTGTCCGCGAATTGAACCAGGACGGGCTGAACGCCAGCCAGCAAACCTGGGTCAACCGGCACATCGTCTACACGCACGGTTACGGCGTAGTGGCCGCCAAGGGCAATACGTTCACGGTCGACGGCAAGCCGGACTTCCTGCTGTCCGGTATTCCGTCAATGGGTACCCTCGGCAGCGATACGAGCTACCAGCCCCGTATCTACTTCGGCGAAGATTCGCCGGACTACTCGGTGGTCGGCGCCCCGGACGGCGCCCAGCACCGTGAACAGGACCGTCCGGCCGGCAAGGACACTTCGACTGAAACGCAGTACACGTTCACCGGCAACGGTGGCCCGAATGTAGGCAATTGGTTCAACCGCCTTCTGTACTCCATCAAGTTCCAGTCCTCGGATCTGTTGCTGTCTGACGGCGTCAACGAGAAGTCCCAGATCCTCTATGACCGCACTCCGCGTGAACGCGTGGAAAAGGTTGCTCCCTACCTGACCGTGGACGGCAGCGCCTATCCCGCAGTGGTCGATGGCCGTGTGAAATGGATCGTGGACGGTTACACCACCAGCCAGTATTTCCCGTACTCCCAGCAGCAGCAGTTGCAGAACGCTACGGCTGACTCGCAGACGACCTCTGGACGCACTGCCGCCCTGCCGAACAGCACCGTCAACTACATCAGGAACTCGGTCAAGGCCACTGTTGACGCCTACGACGGATCGGTGACCTTGTACGCCTGGGATGACCAGGACCCCATCCTGAAAGCATGGGAGAAGATCTTCCCGAGCACCATCAAGCCGTACTCGGAAATGTCGGGACAACTGATGAGCCACGTCCGCTACCCGGAAGACTTGTTCAAAGTCCAGCGTGAACTGCTTGGGCGTTACCACGTCACCAACGCGGACAGCTTCTACCAGAACAACGATGCGTGGAGCGTTCCGAACGATCCCACGGTCACGGATCCCGTCCGGCAGCCTCCGTTCTACATGTCCCTGCAGATGCCCGATCAGACCAAGCCGGCCTTCCAGCTGACGTCGTCATTCATCCCGCAGGTAGTCAACGGGAACGCCCGGAACATCCTGTATGGCTTCTTGGCAGCGGATTCCGACGCCGGTAGCCAGAAAGGGGTGAAGGCTGACACCTACGGGCAGCTGCGCTTGCTGCAGTTGCCCACGGACACCCAGGTTCCAGGACCAGGCCAGGCCCAGAACAAGTTCAACTCCGATCCTGAAGTGTCGCGGGAACTCAACCTGCTGAGACAAGGCGCCTCGGACGTGCTCAACGGCAACCTTTTGACATTGCCAGTGGGCGGGGGCCTGCTCTATGTCCAGCCGGTGTATCTGAAATCGACGGGTGAGACCTCATATCCGACGCTTCAGAGGGTGCTGGTGGCCTTCGGTGACAAGGTCGGCTTTGCTCCGACGCTCGACGCCGCGTTGAAGATCCTGTTCGGGGGCGACTCCGGGGCCTCAGCGGGGGACTCGGCCAACAACGGCCAGACGCCCACCACTCCGGGGGCTAGCACTCCACCGGCCACCGCGGATGCCCAGGCCCAGCTGAAGGCTGCACTGGATGAAGCCAACAAGGCAATCCAGGACGGCCAGGCTGCGCTGGCCAAGGGTGACTTCGCCGGCTACGGCGCACAGCAGAACATTCTGTCCGCCGCACTGAAGAAGGCGCTCGACGCCGAATCCCGGCTCGGTGTTACCCCGGCGCCGTCGGCCAGCGCGACGCCGTCACCGTCGCCGTCGTCGACGTCGTCACCCTCGCCGAGCAAGTAGGCGATCTCCAGCTGGCTGATGTCTGCCTAGCTGGGGGAGCGTTAGAAAACCGGGCCAGCCCAGACAAGGGCTGGCCCGGTTTTCCCTTTTGTTCTGGGGGCCTGGCCGCTTGTTCTGGTGGCGTCGCCGAGATGCTCGGTCCGGTTTGGTGCCGCCGGCGGACCGCCGGCGGGTCAGGGAGACGGAGGTCACGTCGTTTGGATTTGGCCTGACATTCACCGGCAGGTAAAGTAGTTCTTGCGACGCGGGGTGGAGCAGTTCGGTAGCTCGCTGGGCTCATAACCCAGAGGTCACAGGTTCAAATCCTGTCCCCGCAACTGGAGAAAAGATCCGGCACAGTGGAAACACTGTGCCGGATCTTTTTGTTTTTCGCCGCTTCCGTGGGGTGGAATGCGGGGTATTCGTCAACGTGCCGCAGCCCATACCTGAGTGGTCGGGGGCACCCCTGAATGTGGGGTAGAGTTGATTCTGCGACGCGGGGTGGAGCAGTTCGGTAGCTCGCTGGGCTCATAACCCAGAGGTCACAGGTTCAAATCCTGTCCCCGCAACCAAATACACAAAAGAGTCCGCCCATGAGGGCGGACTCTTTTGTTTTGCCTCGCTGGCTACGGCCGAAAAGCGCCTGCTCCATCGTGCAGTAGCGGTAGCGGCGACGGTAGCGCCGAGCCCGGCAAGAGGTCTTGGCCAAGGTCCTGGTGGCCATGCCAGTTGAACCATTCGCAACGGGGCTTACACCTAGACGGGTGGCGAACCACACCTAGATTGCCGAAAAATTCACCTGTTTCGGGCAAAACTGCACGGGGATTGGCCCCTTCCACCACCTAGAGACGAAAAAGCCGGGCTATTTTCTTGGCGGGGGAACAAAGATTCATCGCTGGACTTTCCCCTCCGCCAGTTCAAGAAAATAGGAGGAAATCGATGCAAAAACTCTCAACGCTATTGCTTACGGCTCCGTTGCTCATGCGGCAACAGGCTGCGGATTCGATGGGACGGCGCCAGAATGACGCCGTCTGGTTCCTGATCATTATCCCGATTGCCGCCATCATCTTCATGGGGCTGGTCGCCGCCTGGTTCTGGTATTGCCAGCAGCGCGGAGCCTGGCCGGCAATGGACATGCCGAGCTGGGAATCCGGGGGAACCTGGAAGCTTTACTGCCGGGCCTAGATCAACGCAACAGTGAATGAACCATTGAAATCTGTGCATTTCACCTGCAGGGTCGAGGAGCTCGGAAAGGACTATGGAACGGTACAAGCCGTGCGGGACATCTCGTTCGAGCTGGTACCCGGAGAAGTCTTCGGCCTCCTCGGCCCAAACGGGTCCGGTAAATCCACCACACTCCACATCCTCACGGGTCTGCTGGAAGCGAGCAGGGGCAGTGTTGAAGTCAACGGCGTCCCCATCGAGGACAAGGAATCCCGGCAAGTCATCGGGTTCGCACCCGATGACTTGCCGTTGCCTTTGTCCTTGACTGGCACTGAATACCTGGATTTTCATCATCGGCTCCGGAAGCGTGACGATCGGGACGTTGCCGCCCAGTTGGCCGATGCGCTCGGCCTCGAGGAGGCTCTTGGACGATCCATCAGCGGATATTCGCATGGCATGAAGCGGAAGCTGCAGTTGATCGCCGCCGTCATGCATTCCCCGGAACTCCTCATCCTCGACGAACCGTTCCGCGGGCTCGACCCGGAAGCGGCAGCCGTGCTTCGAGATTTGCTGGGGATGTTCGCCGGGGCCGGTGGCTCCGTACTGATCGCCACACACGACATGCTGCGGGCCGAGCTCGACTGTGACAGGGTGATGATCCTTCACAACGGGGAGCAGGCGGCATTGGGCAGCCCCTCCGGTCTTCGGGAAGCCTACGGAGGGCTCGCATCGCTTGAAGCAGTCTTCCTTCAGGCAACGAAACTTGACGAGTTCCAGGCGCAGCGCCGGGAACAACTACAGGCGGCGCTCCGCGTTGACCGGCTCGAGGAGGGACCTCAATGAACAAGACGTCGAAAATTGTTGGCGCAGCCCTAGGCGGAGTGGCCGGGGGAATGGCCCTGGCGTTCATTCTGTGCGTGGCCACGAGCGTGATCGCCATTTCGACGGGCTCCCCGGCGACCCTGCCAGGTCTATTCAGTGCGACCGCTGGAACCGAAAACGGGGCACTGGCCCTGGAATTCCAGCCCAACTTCGCCGGAATCGTCGTGGTCATCGCGTTGTCGGTGCTTGTTAGTGTGGTGATGGCAGTGCGAAGCGGCAACGCATCGCCGGGACCCTCAGGACACAACTAGTGGGTGCTGCAGCAACGGTCGCCCGCACCGCGCTCACAGCGTGGACGCGAGAGACGGCGGGACAGCTTCGGCTCTCCGTAACTGCGATCAGGGCTTTCACCTTGACTGCGGTTGCCACCGCCTTGGCCTTCGGTACGATGCTGGCTTTGATGATTGGGGGAACGGAAGGAACACAACGGATCACGCTCGCCCCGGGATCGCTTTCCTTCATGCTGGGCGGCTCATTCCTGACGATCGCGTTTCTCACCGCTTTGTTCTCGATACTCGGCCCGTCCCGGAGCTCCCTCGCGACTGTGCTGGAGATGCTCCCGGTTTCTCGGCGGGCTGTCTTCGCAGGGCTGCAGATCCCTGTACTGGCTTTGTCTTACATTTTGGCTTTCAGTCTCTGCATCCCTTCACTCGCCGCGCTTTGGCGCAGCAGTGTTGACTGGTGGGCCGCTGCTGTCGCGTCAATTCTTCTTGTCGTCTTCCTTGCCTCCACTCAGCTGCTGGTCTTGGCCCTGTTCCGAACCCTTGGTTACGGTTACAGACGTTGGCTTCGGCTACCGCGCTACTATGCCTTGACCTTCGCCGGGGTCTCTTGTTTCATCATCAGCACACTGCTCGTCTGGACTGATGTCCTGCCGCTGCCGGAAAGCATGGCCGATGCGGTCGAAGGTCCGCGCAACTTAGCAATGCACCGTGTCTGGGGCCGCGCACTGGCACCGTTGTGGACCGGCGCCCCTGCTCCGTGGCTAGACATCGCGACGGGCGCGGCGTGGCTGGCGATTCCCCTGGGTCTGATGTTCCTTGTGGCCCGAGTGGACATCGACAACCAAGAGGACGTGACGCTCCGGCTGTTCGCCAACATCCCGCTTCCCCGGAACAGGATGCTGGCTGCCGCGTACGTCGACGGGATGCAGCTATTGCGCAGCCATCAGTTCACGGTGCTGGTACTCCTGCTGGTGATCGGGCTAGTCGGTGTCATTGCGTTATCCGGCCACCCTGAGTTCGGATTCCTCGCAGCGGCAATAGCACCAAGCTTGGCTGTGGCCCCTTGTGTCGTCGGCATGCAATCCTACGGGCTGACAAGCAGGACCCATTGGGTCCAACGTCATCTCACTGGACGCGCAACTGCCTGGGTTGCCCCCAAACTCATTGCCTGCGCAATGATCTCGTTGGCGATTGGCGTTGTCTTCGCGGGGTCGCTGTTCGCTGCGGGTCTCCTGACCGCGGATCACTGGCCCCGACTTATCCCTGATGCCATTCTGGCCTGGGTCTCGGCCATGATTGGCGGAGTGCTGGTGCCTTTCAGCCGCGAGCAGCCATTGGCCAGCGGTGCCACTGGCTTCACGGTTTTCCTGCTTTACGGTGCGTCATCTTCAGCAGCACGCTGGACGGGGACGGAACTTGGGAAGCTATTTGGCGATGTCCGCTATCTCGGCGAGGTCCTATCCAGCTCGGTCTTGGCTGCCCTCCTCGCCGGGGTCCTTGGTTTGGTCGTGGTCCGTGTTTCCAAAAGTGGTTGACGGCGCAGCCAGACGGACCGAGCTTCATCCGATCGACGGTGTTGTTCTGCAGAATGGGAAGTGGAACTTCACTCCGCTGGGGATGTCCATCCCCGCCCCGCCGCAGTTCCTCACCCGGGAGAGCAGCCCCGAAGCCTTGATAGTCGCGCGCGAGTCCCTCGACTCCGGGCTGGCGTCAGCGCGACACGTTGGACACCGTGGTCTCCTGAACAAATTGCTGCATCCTGATTCACTGCCCGCTACTGAGTCGGACGCTGTGCTGCCCGGCATGGCGCGTTCCCAGACCCAGGTTCTGGCGATGATGCTCAGAACCCTGGGGTGGCCCGTTGCCTTCAGCGCTGCAACTTGGTGGGTCATGGAGGCCGTTGGCCTGCGTATCTTTGCGTTGCTCAGCTCGTTGGCCTTCCTCATCTTGGTCTCCCTGATCCTGCACGAACTAGGACACCTCGGGGTCTTCAGGCTCTTCGCACCGTCGGGGCCGGCTCTGTTCACCGCCCGTTCAGGGAGGTTCCGGCTCGTCAGGTGCGGCCTGCCGAAGCATCAGGACCTTGCCGTCACCTTTGCTGGTCCCGTCGCTCCGTTCCTCCTGCCCGGGTTGCTCTTTCCTTTCCAGGTTTGGCTGCCCCTCCTGTTTTGGACTTCATTGGTGGTGGCTGGATCGCATCTTGCTTTGCTGCTTCGCAATGACGGCGACGGCGGGATGCTCCGCATGGCCTTGAGGCAAGATCGAAACGGACCCAACTCTCAATCGGCGGCCCCGCACCCTGACGCTCGTTGAAGTGTTCACAGCGGACTGAAACGTCCAACTGAACTAAGCCATCCTGCCCTACCTTTTCGCGAGCGTCCACAGAGCTTTCGTTGCTCCACGTACTGCCGCAAGATGCTCGCAAACTAGATTGACAGTCAAGCTGTCGAAGGACGAAACTTGGGCCGAATGGCCCGTTCATCCTGACGGAAATGGCATGCCTGAGGAGGTCCCTGATGATCAATGCAACGATGGTTGTGGCGACAATTCCGGTCACGGATCTGGAGCGAGCGAAGGAATTTTACGGCGGCATCCTAGGGCTGACCTTCCTCTGGGAAACTCCGGTAGGCGTCCGGTACCGTTGCGGGTCCATCAGTGAGATCTCTGTGTTCAAGCGTCCGCCTACAGCAACCGAGCACACCCTGGCACACTTCGAAGTGGGCGACATCGAGGCCGTGGTACAGGACCTGGCCGCCAAGGGCGTCGAGTTCCTCGACTATGCAGAGGGTCCCCTTGCCACGACAGGGCACATCGCCCAGCTCGGCCCCGCACGCGGCGCTTGGTTCCGCGATCCCGACGGGAACACCCTCGGCATTCGCGAGGGCTAGATCGATCCCTACGAAATCCGGATACCCGCCGGGGCCGCTTCGTCATGCCCGGCGCGGAAATCTTAGCTCGCAGAATAATCAATAGGAGTTCCAAGCATTCTTCCCGTCGCTCCATGGTAAATACTAGGAGTTCCTAGTATTCTCGATTCCAAGCGTCAGCCATTTGCATCGAGGGAGCTGTTGAATGAAGATCGTCGTGCTCGTCAAACAAGTGCCGGATACGGCGGAAGAGCGGAAGCTCGAGCTCGCTACGGGCCAGCTCGACCGTGAAGCCGGCGACAACGTGATTGACGAAATCAACGAGCGCGCCCTCGAATCAGCGTTGCGGATCAAGGACGCCAACAAGGGCACTGAAGTCGTGGCAATGACCATGGGACCTGACGATGCCGCCCAGGCCCTGCGCAAGGCCCTTTCCATGGGAGCGGATTCAGGTGTGCACATCCTGGATGATTCCCTGAACGGCGCGGATACGCACCGCACCGCCGCGACCCTGGCAGCGGCTTTGCGGGCTACGGGTTTTGACGTGGTGCTGGCCGGCAACGAATCCACGGATGGCCGCGCCGGCGTCGTGCCCGCCATGGTGGCCGAATACCTCAGGCTGCCTCTTTTGGGATCATTGATCTCCGCAGACGTCACCGATGACGCGGTACGCGGCGTCCGCCAGGGCGAGGGCGGAACACTCAACGTCCATGCCGGGCTGCCGGCCATCCTCACGGTGACTGAACGCTTCCCCGAGGCCCGGTTTCCCAACTTCAAGGGCATCCTGACGGCCAAGCGCAAACCCGTCACCACCTTGTCCGTCGCCGAGCTCGACATCCCGGCAAGTAGGAGCCGCACCGTCGTGGTCTCCACCGCTGAACGCGCACCCCGGGCAGCAGGCCGGAAACTCATTGATGACGGGTCCGCAGCCAGCGAACTGGCTGAGTTCCTCGTTGCGAATCGCTTGGTCTGAGGGAGGAAAAGAAATGTCGGACGTCTTGGCACTCATCGAAATTTCCCACCGCGGCGAGATTGCCGCGTCCGCCAGGGGACTGTTGGCTGCCGCTGCCAGGCTGGGCTCGCCGGTCGCCGTCGTGGTCTCGTCGGAGCCTCTGGCGGACGACGACGTCGCGCGCCTGGGTGAGCTGGGCGCGGCAAGGATCTACTCGGCTGTGACTGCTGCCGCGAGCACTGTCTTGGTGGCCCCTGCAGTGGATGCGCTGAGCGCGGCCGCCGAGGCCTATGAGCCGGCCGCGGTGCTCACCACGAACACGGCGGATGGCCGCGAAGCCGCCGCCCGGCTCGCTGTGCGAACGGGTGGCAGTGTGCTCGCCGACGTCGTGCAGGTGCGTAACGACAACGGAACCGTCGTTGCCCAGCATTCAGTCTTCGGCGGGGCGTACACCGTTGAGTCCACGGTGGACGGTGGGCTGCCCATCCTCACCATTCGACAGGGTGCGATCGAGGGCCAGGCTCCGGCAGCCACTGCGGACGTCAGCACTGCGTCCCTGGAAGCCCCCACCGCGGCTGCCGCTGTTATTGAACGGTTCAACGACGACCCCATGGTCTCCGCCCGGCCCGAGCTTCGCAGTGCAGCCACGGTGGTCTCAGGCGGTCGGGGCCTGGGCTCGTCCGAGAATTTTGTCTTGGTTGAACAATTGGCCGACGTTCTGGGTGCGGCGATCGGTGCGTCACGTGCCGCCGTCGACGCGGGGTACGTTGCCCAGACGGCCCAGGTAGGCCAGACCGGCGTCAGCGTGTCCCCGCAGCTATACATCGCATTGGGAATTTCCGGAGCCATCCAGCACCGGGCCGGCATGCAGACAGCCAAGACCATCGTGGCTATCAACAAAGACGAAGACGCCCCGATTTTCGACGTGGCCGACTTCGGAATCGTGGGCGATATTTTCACGGTGGTTCCCAAACTGATCGAGGCCGTCAAAGCCCGATCCAACTGACGGCGTAACAGGCTTTGGCCGCTTCAACCAAAAGCCTGTTAGCTTGATGCGTCCGTGATTGCAAAGTTCTTCCGAGAGGTGTCTGAGAAGATGTCCACCCCCGCGAAAAAGTCGACAGCAGCCAAAAGCAAGTGGTCCCAACCCCTCTGGGTGGTTCCCGGTGTGCTGGTTGTACTTTTGCTCATTGTCTTGTTGGCCAAATGGTTGACCGGTCTGTCGGGTGTGCAGTCGTTCTTGCATGACTATCCGGGTGCTTCCAGCCTCCCCGAGAGTGCACCCGTAGGGTTCCCGGCTTGGCTCGGGTGGCAGCACTTCCTGAACGTCTTCTTCATGGTGCTCATCGTCCGTTCAGGTTGGCAGGTCCGCACAGCCAAGCGGCCTCCGGCCCAATGGACCCGCAACAACACAGGATTCATCCGGACCAAGAACGCGCCAACCAAGATCAGCCTGGACCTCTGGTTCCACCTGACGCTGGATGCACTGTGGGTGCTGAACGGCATCGTCTTCATCATCGTGATTTTTGCCACCGGGCAATGGATGCGGATCATCCCGACGAGTTGGGACGTGTTCCCGAACGCGATTTCCGCGGCCCTCCAGTACGCGTCCCTGAACTGGCCCACCGAAGACGGCTGGGTCAATTACAACGCCCTGCAGTTATTGACCTACTTCGTCACAGTCTTCATCGCGGCCCCGCTGGCCATCATCACCGGCCTTCGCACGTCGTCGGCATGGTCGAAGAAGGCCGGCACCGTGAACAAGATCTATCCCATCGAGCTGGCCCGTGCGGTGCATTTCCCCGTGATGGTGTACTTCGTGCTCTTCACCATCGTTCACGTCACCTTGGTGCTCGCCACCGGGGCGCTGCGCAACCTGAACCACATGTACGGCAGCAGCGACGACATCAACTGGGTTGGTTTCGGCATATTCGCCGTGTCCCTCCTGGTGATTGTGGGGGCATGGTTCCTCGCGAGACCGTTGTTCCTTCGCCCTGTCGCCTCCCTCATGGGGAAAGTCAGCAAATAAACCGCAACGGATAGCTAGAAAAAGACCGGACAACCCGGGAAAAGGAGTGCCAATGTTCGAGCTCACAGAGGACCAGCAAGCGGTGGTGGAGATGGTGCGCGACTTCGCCACAACGGCCATTGCCCCGCACGCCGCCGAGTGGGACGAGACCAAGCACTTCCCCGTGGATGTCCTGAAGGAAGCCGGCACGCTCGGCATGGGCGGCATCTATGTCCGGGAAGAGTTCGGCGGCTCAGGGCTCACCCGCACGGATGCTGCCCTGATCTTTGAGGAATTATCCAAGGCCGACCCCACCATCGCGGCGTACATCTCCATCCACAACATGGTGGTCTGGATGATCGACGCTTTCGGCAACGATGAGCAGCGGGCCCGGTGGGTGCCGCAGCTTGCGTCCATGGAGGCCCTGGGCAGCTATTGCCTCACCGAGCCGGGAGCGGGCTCCGACGCTGCCGCACTGAGCACCAAAGCAGTGCTCGACGGCGACAGCTACGTTCTTAATGGAACCAAACAGTTCATTTCGGGAGCCGGCGTTTCCAGCATCTATGTGGTCATGGCGCGGACTGCGGACACGGGCAGCCAGGGCATCACCGCAATCGTGGTGCCTGCGGAAGCGCCGGGCCTGTCCTTCGGCCCGAACGAAAAGAAAATGGGGTGGAATGCCCAGCCCACACGACAGGTCATCTTCGAAGATGTCCGGGTCCCCGTGGCCAACCGTCTCGGCGAGGAAGGCAGCGGGTTCGGCATCGCCATGAAGGGCCTCAACGGCGGCCGGGTCAATATGGGCGCCTGTTCCGTGGGAGGCGGCCAAGCGGCGCTGGACAAGTCCATCGCCTACCTCAAGTCCCGCTCGGCTTTTGGCGGGCCGCTCATCAACCAGCAGTCCCTGCTGTTTGATATCGCCGACATGGATACGGAACTCGAAACCGCCAGGACGTTGATCCTCCGGGCGGCTGATGCCTTGGACCGCGGCGCCCCGGACACCGTGAGGTTGTGCGCGATGGCCAAGCGCGTCGCCACTGATGCCGGTTTCAACGTGGCAAACAAGGCCATCCAGCTGCATGGGGGCTACGGATACTTGTCCGAGTACGGCCTGGAGAAGATCGCCAGGGACCTGCGCGTCCACCAGATCCTGGAAGGCAGCAATGAAATCATGCGGCTGATCGTCGGGCGGCTTGCCGTGGGGGCCTAAAGCATGCCGCAAGCACGAATGGCCGGACCTCTCGGTGAGCAGTTCACGGGAGAGGTCCGGCCATTCTTTTGGTGGGATCAGAGCTTGTCGAAGTCGGCTTCGTCCACAGTGTCATCCTCCGAAGCGGTAGCGCCTGCGCCGATCGCGGCCTTCGAGCTGCCGGACTTCAAGGCCGCCAGGCGAGCCTCGATTTCCGTCTGCTCACCCAGGTCCTCAAGCTGGTTGAACTGTGCGTCCAGGCTGGAAGCGGCAAGCTCCTGCTGGCCGAGTACCTTGGCCTCTTCGCGGCGGATCTTCTCCTCGAAGCGGCCAACTTCGCTGGTGGGATCCATGATGTCGATGCTCTTGAGGGCATCGTGCACCTGCGTCTGCGCAGCAACCGTCTTGGAGCGGGCAACCAGTTCATTGCGCTTGCTGGTGAGTTCGTTAAGCTTGCCCTTCATCTGGTCCAGCCCGCTCTTGAGCTTGTCCACAACCTCCGACTGGGAAGCGATATTGGGCTCGGCGGACTTCGCCTCGTTCTCGGCCGACATCTGGCGCTGGATGGCCACCTTGGCAAGGTTGTCGAACTTCACGGCGTCGGCGGCGTTTCCGGTAGCCCGGTACTCGTCCGCCTTGCGGGAGGCGGCAAGGGCTTTGTTGCCCCAGTCCTGGGCGTTCTTGACGTCCTCGTTGTAGTCGGCCTGGAGCATGCGGAGATTGCCGATGGTCTGGGCTACGGCGGACTCGGCCTCGGCGATGTTGTTCGAGTAGTCGCGGACCATCTGGTCCAGCATCTTCTGCGGGTCCTCAGCTTGGTCGAGCAAGGCATTGATGTTCGCCTTGGCGAGCTGTGCGATCCGCCCGAAAATGGACTGCTTAACCATGGTGTTGCCTTTCGTCCTGCTCAGTGGTGCCCACTGAATCCAGTGATCAGTTCTTGTACCGCTCTACGTGGGGACCGGCCCCCACCTAGTCTTTGGGAGCTAGAAGCTCCCGTCTCCACCGGAGTCGCCGCCCCAGCCGCCACCGCCGCCGTCGCCACCGAAGAAGCCTCCTCCGCCGCCGGAGTCGCCGCCGAAGAATCCACCGCCGCCTCCGCCGTCGTTGTTTCCGCCGCCCCAGCCGCCTCCGCCGCCGTGGAGTATGGAGTTGATGAGGATGCCGCCGAGGATCGCTCCGCCGAGCCCGCCGCCATTGCCTCCGCCGCCGAACAATCCTCCGCGGCCGTAGCCCTGGTTGGCGAAGCCGCCGAATTGATCGACGTCGGACTGTGCCAGTTGCGCGGCTTGTGCCGCGAGGGCCTGCGCCTGCTGGGCGTACGTGAGCGCGGTGACCGGGTCATTGCGGGAAATGGACAGGGCGTAGTCAAGATTCCGTTGCGCCTCAGCCAAGCGGGTGCGGGCTTCGGTGCCTACGCCGCCGCGTCGAGCCGCGATGTAGTCCGAGGTAGCGCTGATCTGGGATTGCGCCGCCATGATGGTCTGCTGAAGCGACGCTTGTGCACGCCGCGCCTGTTCCTGCTGATCGCGGATTCCGGCGAGGGACTGGTCCAAGGCCTGGTGTGCCTTCTCCACCCGGTCCAAGGTGGCGATGGGGTCGATCTTCCCGCCCTGGATTTCGGTTTTGACCTGCGCCAGGGCGGCTTCGACTCCGGCCACTGGACCAGCCAGTTCCGGGTGCTCGCCGGACTGGATCATCGCCTTGGCCTGTGCAAGGTCCTGGCTGGTCTCCACCACCGCGCCTTCCAGCGAATTCCGGGCTTCGTCGAGGCTGCCCGCTACCTTGGAGATCGCGTCGATCAGGACGTTGGTCTGGTGCAGGCCCTCTTCCGCGGCGCGGACGGCCACGGCGGCAAGGCTGCTTTCACCCGCCGCCAGCTTCCCTTGGGCTGTATTTGTTGCGTTCTGAACGAAGGCAAGCCGGTCCTTGGCCTGCGTGATGTTGTCGCTCACGTGGCCGAGCGCACTGTCTGCGTACTTTTCCCGCAGGCCGTTGAGGGATTGTTCGGCACTGCTGATCTTCGCTTCGGCTTCGCTGGCGCCGGCAGCAACGGCCGCCAAAGCCTGGGGCGCGTTCTTCTCAAGTTCACGCAGGGAATCGAAATCGGCCTTCTGCTCGCGCAGCGACTCTAGGGCGGCCTCCGAGCGCCGGATAATCTCGCCGAGCCAATTGCGTTGCTGCTCTTCGGTGTCCGGGATGTGGTCATCGAGCTGCTGCTGCAGCTTGAAGGATTCGGTCATGTGGTTCTTTGCTTCCAGCAAAGCTTTGGTGAAGTTCCCGACGGCGGCATCGCCGTATTGCGCTTGGGCGAAGCCGAGCTCCTGCTCGCTGGACTTGATGGTGTCATCAGCTTCGATGATCAGGGAGCCGGATTTGCGCCGCAATTCCGCGATGCTCAAAGAAGCCAGGGGATCGAGCTGCTCTCCCTGCGGGCCGTAGCTGGCACTGGATGCCTGGCTCTTCTTGCGGCGGTTGCGGAAGTACAGGTACGTGCCGACGCCACCAGCCGCCACGACGCCGGCGCCGACCAGCACCGCAGTACCAGCACCGGAATTCTGGGTGTCGCCTATGGCCTTGGCGCCATCAATCACGGCTTGGTCGTAGTTCTTCTTATTCTGGATAAGGTTTGCAAGCACCGCGTTTTTGATGTCGTCGCGTTGGGAATCAGTGATTTTGCTGCCAGGGCCACGGGTGATATTTATTTGGCCCGCGTCCGTGGCGATGGCCAACAAGACGTCCGTGGATCCGAAGGACTTCTTCTTGGCCACCGCATTGCCCCAGTCCTGGGGCGTACTCGGGTTGGTGAACGTCTTTTCGGTGACCACGTACAGATTGAACTTGTGGTCGTTGTAAAGGGACTTTATGGCGTTTTGAACGGCAGTCTTGTCGTGAAAGACGCCGGCGTCGTCGGTGATGTTCTGGCCGGACGGGATAGTCACCGGGTCGGCTGCCCAGGCTGCAGCGGCCGGAAGGGCCAGCATTCCAGCCAGGCCGATGACGGCGAGTACACGTTTCAACATTGACCGCATGTGCAACCCTTCAGCACGTCTGCGACTGGTCCGGGCCGGAACAATCGAAACAGAATGCATCAGCGCCCCCACGCATGGTTGTCAAGCCGCAGGTCGCTGTGGCAATTCCACTTGATACTATGGTGCACCTTTTGGAGCGTCCACAGCGGTAAATATGCCGCCAGCGAAACGGGGAGAGATCTGCCCTTCTCCAGCGTTGAGGGGGCTAGCCAGGCTATTCGTGGGCGGGGACAGTTCCGATGCCCGCGTTCAGCAAGCTCCCAGCGAACGTCGACTCTTGATCCAGCAAGAGCGACGATAGTTAAGGGGACGAGGAAGAAAGGAAGTCCCATGACGGAGAACCCAGCACAGGGCGCCGCGCCTGAGAACAATGGCCCCGAGAACCATGGTCTTGAGAGCAACGGCAAGGCGGAGGGGGACAAGCAAATCAATTCCCAGCCTACGGCCCCGCTGCCGGCATACCAGCCGGGTCAGGATTTCACGGCCCAGAGCAACCCGCCACGGTACGGCGCCCCCCAGCACAGCGCGGCGCTGCAGCATGCGGAACCCCAGCGCCCGGACTACCCCGCAGGCCAGGGGCACCACTATCCGCAGCACCAGCCTTTCTACGGTGGGCCGAATCCCGCTCAGCACTATCCCACCCAGCAGTTCCCTGCAGCCGGCCCCGGCCATCAGATGGGGGCGGCCCACCCGGGCGGCCCGGCGGCCGGCCCCAAACGCAAGCCCGTCTTCGGCGTCGGGACCTTGGTGGCCAGCATCCTCGCGGCAGGGCTGGTGGGCGGCGGCGTGGTGGCTGCCAGCGATCAGTTGTTCGGCAGCCGGACCCCGGTCGCGGCGAGCAGCAGCCAGACGGGAACGGTGATCGTCAATAACAAGGACGACGTCAACGCCATCACGGCAGCAGCAGCCAAGGCTTCGCCCAGCGTCGTGACCATCATGGCCTCCAGCGGCAGCCAGGGCGGCACGGGTTCGGGCATCATCCTCGATGATCAGGGACACATCCTGACCAACACCCATGTGGTGACCCTCGACGGTGCCAGCGCCAACGCCGCGATTGAAGTGCGATTGAGCGATGGACGTGTCATGAAGGCCACCGTCGTCGGTACCGACCCACTGTCGGACCTCGCCGTCATCAAGGTGGACAACGCTTCGGGGCTGGTGCCGGCTACGCTCGGTGACTCGAGCAAGATCAACGTAGGGGACACCGCCGTCGCCATCGGTGCCCCGCTTGGCCTGCCGGGCACCGTCACGGACGGCATCGTGTCCACCCTCAACCGCACCATCAGCGTGGCGTCCTCCGCTGTTCCCAACGGTGGCTCGGACAACTCTCAAGGTGGCGGCCAAGGTGGGTTCGAGTTCGCTCCTCCCAACGGCAGCCAGAGCCAGCGCAGCGCTAGCCAAGGCACGGTGTCGCTCAACGTGATCCAGACCGACGCGGCCATCAACCCGGGCAACTCCGGTGGGGCGCTTGTCAGCACCAAGGGCGAGGTCATCGGCGTCAATGTGGCGATCGCCTCCGCTGGCGGCAGCAATTCCTCGTCTTCGTCCAGCGGCAACATCGGCGTAGGCTTCAGCATCCCCATCAATAACGCGAAACGTATTGCTAATGAAATCATCAAGTCGGGCAAGGCCACCCACGGGCAGTTCGGTGTCAGCGTGCAGCCCAAGTCGGCCACGGGAAGCGCCGACGGGTTCTCGGTGGGCGCGGAAGTGGCAAGTGTGACCCAGGGCTCCGCGGCTGCGAAGGCCGGGCTCAAGGTGGGTGACGTCGTGACCAAGTTCGCCGGCATGGATATCACTGATCCTGAACAGCTCACCGCGGCCGTTCGTGAGCAGCCGGCAGGTGCAACGGTCAAGGTGACCATCCAACGCGGCGGCCAGTCCCAGGAACTCGATGTGACCCTGGACGCTGCCCCTTAACAGAAGCAGCGCAGTAACGGCAGGTTCCAACCGGGCAAGAACCTAGCGGTCGACGTCGGCGGGCGGCACCACAAGCGGTGCCGCCCGCCGTCGTCGGGCGCTTTACTGCGCCATCGCGGGGAGTCGTCCGTGAAACAGGAGTTAACGCGGGCACCCGGCGTTGCCCGACTTCTCCCGCAATATGCTTAGCTAGGACGAGCCCTTACGCTGGGCACTCTTGGCCATGCCGCCAGCTGCTGGCCATCCCCGAGTATGGAAGGCTGCCTCGAACACAGTGGGAGACACATTGAAGATTGTTGTTCTGGTCAAGCACGTCCCGGACGCGCAGTTCGACCGACACCTCACAGGCCCAGGCAACACGACGGACCGTGACGAGAGCATCCTCTCCGAACTGGACGAGTATGCGCTTGAAGCCGCGCTGCAGCTCAGCGAGGCCCGCGGAGGTGCGAAGGCGGGCAACGAGGTCATCGCCTTGAGCATGGGTCCCGCCGGCGCCGTAAACGCCGTCAAGAAGTCCTTGCAGATCGGAGCCTCGTCGGGCGCGCATTTGAGCGATGACGCTTTGGCCGGTTCCGATGCCGCCGCCACCTCGCTGGCCCTCGCCGCGGCAATCCGGTATCTCGGGACAGACGCACCGGTGGACCTTGTCCTGACGGGTATGGCCTCGACCGACGGCGAAACGTCCTTGGTTCCCGCCCAGCTCGCCGAGCGGCTCGGGCTGCCGCAGGTCACCTTTGCTTCTTCCTTGGACGTCAACGGCGAACGCGTCGTCGCCCGTCGCGATGGCGATGCCCACTCGGACACGGTCGAGGCAACCTTGCCGGCTTTGGTGTCCGTGACGGACCAGATCAACGAGCCCCGGTACCCCAATTTCAAGGGCATCCTTGCCGCCAAAAAGAAGAAGATCGCGGCGCTCACCCTGGCCGACATCGGCGTCGATGCGGCACAGGTAGGCGCCGCGGGTTCGCTGACCGCCGTCGAGACCGCAGAGGCGCGTCCGCCGCGCACAGCGGGCACCATCATCACTGACGAAGGCGACGCCGGCATCAAGCTGGTTGAGTTCCTGGCCGCCCAGAAGCTGCTCTAAGAGGATTCCAGACACATGGCAAAAGCACTTGTATTCATTGACAACCCGGGAGCGGCGCTCAAGAAGAGCAGCCTCGAACTCCTGACGATCGCCCGTTCCCTCGGGGAAGCGGCAGTCGCCTTCAACGGCGAACTGAACGAGGACGTTGCCGCCGCCTTGGGGGCGCACGGAGCCTCACTTCTCTACCGGCCATCCGCGACGGACCTGGACGACTATTTGGTTGCGCCGAAAGCCGCATACCTTGCCGCCGCGGTTGCTGCCTCCGGGGCCGAAACTGTCCTGCTGGAGAACACGGCGGATGGCAAGGAAATCGCAGCCCGCCTTGGCGTGAAGCTCAACGCCGGCGTCATCACCGATGTTGTGGGGGTCGACGCCGATGGCACGGCCCACAAGTCGGTCCTGGCCGGCTCCTACACCACCACGGCGAAGGCGCGCACCGCCGTCGCCGTGCTCACGGTCAAGCCGAACAGCGTTGACGTCGAGGCCGCGGCTGCGGCAAGCACGCCTGAAACCGTGACCATTGACGTCCCGGCGGATGCCACGGCTGCCGCCGCACGGATTACCGGGCGCGCCGAAAAGCCGGCCAGCGGCCGTCCCGAGCTGACTGAAGCCCGGATCGTCGTTGCCGGCGGACGCGGCGTCGACGGCGACTTCGGCCCCTTGGAAGAACTGGCCGATGCCCTGGGCGCGGCGGTCGGCGCATCCCGTGCCGCCACGGATGCGGGTTGGATCGGCCATGACTACCAGGTAGGTCAGACGGGCAAGACCGTTTCCCCGCAGCTCTACATCTCGGCGGGCATCTCCGGGGCCATCCAACAGAAGGCCGGCATGCAGACCTCCAAGGTCATCGTCGCGATTAACAAGGACGCAGAATCGCCGATCTTCGAAATTGCCGATTTCGGCATCATCGGTGACCTCTTCAAGGTTGTTCCGCAGGCCACCGAAGAGATCAAGAAGCGGAAAGGCTGATCCCTTTGTCTCCTGACGCTACGTCGGCAAAGAGCCCGTTCAACGCCTCCACGGAGTCTGTTGAGCGGGTGCTTTGTTTTACTGCCCACCCGGACGATATTGACTTCGGCGCGGCCGGCACCATCGCGGCCTGGACCGCCGCCGGCGTCGAGGTCAGTTACTGCATCATGACCGACGGCGACGCCGGAGGCTTCGATCCTGCCCACCGCGAAGAGATCATTGCCATGCGCGCAGAGGAGCAAAGACAAGCCGCGGCCCTCGTCGGCGTGACGGACCTGCACTACCTCCACGAGCGTGATGGCTACCTGGAACCGACGCATGAAGTCATCAGGCAAGTAGTGAAGCTGATCCGCGAAATCCGTCCCGACGTGGTCCTGGCCATGCACCCGGAACGCAACTGGGACCGGATTCAGAAAAGCCACCCGGACCACCTTGCCGTGGGGGAGATCGTGACCCGCGCCGTGTACCCCGCGCTTGAGAACCCCTTCGCCTACCCTGAACTGGCGGAAGCCGGTCTCGAGGCCTTCAAACTGCCATGGCTGTGGCTCTTCGCCGGTCCCGAAGCCCGTGAGAACTATTTCGTGGACGTCACAGGGCACATTGACGCCAAGCTCGCCGCGATCCGGATCCATGCGAGCCAGCATCCCGATCTTGAGGGCATGGAACGCGCTGTCCGGGGCATGCTGCAGCGGAATGCCTCGCGCGCCGGGCTGCCTGCCGGGCACGGTGCCGAGGCGTTCCACGTGGTGGAAGTCAACGGTTCAGGAACGATCGCCGGATTCTGAAATTGCCGAAATGTAACCTGTGTCATATGCTGTTCTCGTTTAAATCATATTTAATTGAGGAAGGCAGACTTTGATGGCGAAGACTGCACAGCAACCGGTACTGGTGATCATGGGCGTCTCCGGTTCCGGCAAATCGACAGTGGCAGGCGTATTGGCCGGCCGGCTGGGTTGGGACCTCGCCGAAGGCGACGACCTGCACCCCGAAGCGAACGTGGCAAAGATGCAGGCAGGGCACGCACTCAGCGATGAGGACCGTTGGCCGTGGCTGGACATCATTGCCCATTGGATCAAGGAGCGCACGGCGGCTGGAAAGCCGGGCATCATCACGTGCTCGGCCTTGAAGAAGCGCTACCGTGACGTCCTGCGCGGCGAGGGTGTGGTGTTCGTCTTCCTCCAGGGCAGCAAGGACAAGATTTCCGACCGACTGGCGTCGCGCCACGGACACTTCATGCCTCCCTCGCTACTGGAATCCCAGTTCGATGCGTTGGAGGAGCCCACGGAGGATGAGAACCACATCTCGCTGTGCGTATCCGCTTCTCCATCGGAAGAGGCGGACGAAATCATCGAACGGCTGGGCCTCGAGGCACAGCAAGCCAACTCGGTAGGTGGCGCAGCGTGAACTGGACCGGGCACGATACCCAGCTCCTCGTGGTCGCGGCGATCGGCATTGCGCTGATTGTCCTGCTGATCGCGAAATTCAAGGTCCACCCCTTCCTTTCCCTGGTGCTCGGCTCGGCGTTCGTCGGTCTTGCCTCGGGTGTGGGGCTCGACAAAGTCATCAGTAACTTCGAAGACGGCGTGGGCGGCGTCCTCAAGGAAGTCGGCATTCTGATCGCCCTCGGCGCCATGCTGGGCAAGCTCCTGGCGGACTCCGGCGGTGCCAACAGGGTCGTGGACACGCTGCTGGAGAAGGCCAAGGGCAATAGGGTCGTCTGGATGATGACCTTGGTGGCGGTCATCATCGGCTTGCCGATGTTCTTCGAGATCGGCCTTGTCCTGCTCCTGCCGGTGATCGTCCTGGTCACCCAGCGCTCCAAGATGAAGCTCATGCGCATCGCCATCCCTGCCCTCGCCGGCCTGTCCGTGCTGCACGGCCTCGTGCCGCCGCACCCGGGACCCCTCATCGCCATCAGCGCGGTGAAGGCCGAACTGGGAACCACGTTGGCACTGGGACTCCTGGTCGCCATCCCGACGGTGATCATTTGCGGTCCGCTGTTCTCCAACTTGGCCGCACGCTGGGTTCCCGTTGACGCACCCGCCGTAGCCGGCGGCGTCGACACCACACACGCCGTCGACCTCAGCGAAGTCAAGCGCCAGCCCAGCTTCATCGTCACGCTGCTGACCATCATCTTCCCGGTGGTACTCATGCTCCTGAAGGCCGTGGCGGACATCGTCTGGCCCGACGCCGCACATGCGCCCATGATCCGCACCGTCCTGGACTTCATTGGCCAGCCGCTTGTGGCCATGACCCTGGCCGTGCTCGCCGCGATGGTGACGTTCGGCTACACCGTGGGCTTCACCGGCAGCAAGATCACGGCCAAGTTGAGCGCCAGCCTCGGTCCGATCGCCGCCATCCTGCTGATCGTCGGCGCCGGTGGTGGCTTCAAGCAGACCCTGATCGGTGCCGGCGTGGGCGACGCCGTGAAGAAATGGGCAGAGGGCGCCAACATGTCTGTCCTTGTCCTTGGCTTCATCGTGGCGGTTGCGCTGCGCCTGGCGACGGGCTCGGCAACAGTTGCTACTGTGACGGCAGCCGGCATTGTGGCTCCGCTGGCCAGCAGCCTGAGTCCGACGCACGCCGCGCTGCTCGCCTTGGCGATCGGTGCCGGTTCGCTCTTCCTGTCCCACGTCAACGACGCTGGCTTCTGGCTCGTGAAGGAACTTTTCGGCCTGACGGTCGGGCAGACGTTCAAGACATGGTCCGTGATGGAGACGCTGATTTCGCTGGTCGGCTTCGCCTTCATCATGGTGCTCTCGCTGATCATTTAGCCGGACTGCCTAGCGGCAAGTACGACGGCGGCCCGCCTCCCCAGTAGTTGACACGGGGGAGACGGGCCGCCGTCGCTCTTTTCAGCAGGAATGCCCTAACTGAGTTTTTCCGCTGCGTAGACCTTGATACCTTCCAGCAGGTAGGGCGCCAACCCGACACGGACGTTGTCGTAGTTCGAGGTGAACCGGGGATCGTCCACATACATCTGGCCTAAGCCCACATACGATCCGGCGTTCGGTGTCCAACTCGCGCAAATCCACTTGTAGTGCCGGTCCACGGCGGCTTGGACGTCGGGGTGGTCCGCTGGAAGGGCGGCGTCGAAGCAACGGGCGAGATCCTGGTTCAGGGCCGCATACTCTTCCATGAAGGCCTGCTTTTGGGCCGGTGTCATCTCCGAGTGACGGGCGTTGCTCTCGTCGACAGCCCGATCGCCCCAGCGCTCGCGCGCCTCCGCTTCGTAGGGGTTGTTATCGAAATCCTTGAAGATATTCTCCGCGGTCATGGTTTCTCCTTGACGTAGTGCTGCGATAGTGGCGTCGACCGTCCGTGACATCCGGTCAAGGCGGTCGCGCTCGGCCAGCAGCCAGTTCCTGTGCACTGCAAGTGCCTCCGCAGGATCGGCCTGGCCGTCCAGAACTTCGCCGATGGTCTCGAGCCCAAGGCCAAGTTCACGAAGCAGGAGGATGCGCTGCAGGCGCAACAGCTCAGGCTGACCGTAGTAGCGGTAGCCGTTGTGCCCGGTATGCGCGGGCTCCAATAGTCCGAGTTGGTCGTAGTGCCGCAAAGTCCGTGAGGAGACCTTGCTGGCTTTCGCCACTTCGGAAATGGTCCAGGCACCGGCTTTTTCCTGCTTCATGCATCCAGCGTAGAAGTTGACGCTACGTCAAGGTCAAGTCCTGTTGCTGTTGAACTGGTCGCCGTATACCTCTGTCATTGCGCGGCCCCAGCTATGACGTGAGAGGCGCTGCTGCAACGGTGGGGAGTGTCGGTTTCTTGGAGCCACCCTCGGGTTCCACG
The DNA here is from genome assembly GCF_014207375.1 of Arthrobacter sp. AZCC_0090. GTDB lineage: Bacteria > Actinomycetota > Actinomycetes > Actinomycetales > Micrococcaceae > Arthrobacter. The sequence goes on from NZ_JACHEE010000003.1 coordinate 96,812, forward strand.
GTGATACCAATGGCCGTCGCACTGGAAATGCCCGAGACCACTGTCGGATGACTCAGGGCTTCAGCATCCATGAGTCCCTGGGACACGGGGTCGGAGCCGTCTTTCGGAATAAGCCACATCTGATAGACCTTGCCCGCGGGGGGAGCAGGAACTCCGTTCATGCGGACCACTACCGCATTCTTCGAGCTGGAAATAGACACAGTGGCAGTGCCGCCACCATTGACATTGACCGTGGCTTGCCGGACATCGCTGGCCTGGAGGACCTGGTTCACGGGATCGTTCTGACCGGCCACGTAGACGCCCACGCCCACCCCGCCAAGGGCAATCACCGCGGCCGCCGCGGCGGCCGCCACCCAGCCACGGACGCCGCCGAAGCGTCGCCGATCCCGTCGGTCCCGGGCCGTTGCGAGGTCCACGACGCCCGGAGACGGTTCTGTCGCTGCGGGCGTTGGTGCGCTAGCTGAAGCTTCGGCAATCGAGGAAGGGGCGGGTGCCACACGTGCTTGGTCCGGGAGTTGCAGCAGAATGCCCTGCAACAGCCCGGCCCGGGGTTCGGCCTCGTCCGTGAAGGCGGTGGCGAGCGTTTCCCGCGTCTGCCTGACCCGGTCAAGGAACGCCGAGCGTTCGGGCGCGGTGGCAAGGTAGTGATCGATTTCTGCGCGCTCGGCATCGCTCAGCGCGTCAAGGGCGTAGATCTCGGCAAGCTCCAAGACCCTTCCTTCGGCAAGATCGCTGGCTATGTCGGTGGCGAACATCCTGCGGAGGTAACCGTCCTTAGCGATTTTCTGCTTGTTGTCGTCGTGGTCGGTCATATCAGCTCACCGCCAGGCAAGTCTTGAGTCGGAGGAGTCCATCGCGGATGCGGGATTTGATGGTGGGAATCGCGGCGCCGAGTTGCTCGGAAACTTCCTTGTAGGTGAGCCCGCCGTAGTACGCGAGCCGCACGGATTCCCATTGCGTTTCCGTGAGGGTACCAAGGCACCGGGTAACGGCCTCGGCCTCAAGCCTGCTGGTGGCTTCCTCTTCCACGGAGTCGTGGTCAAGGTGCTGGCTCGCGGCACCGTACTTCGCTTCGCGGTCCGTGGCCGACTGGGCCGAACGGACGCGGTCGATCGCACGCCTGTGCGTGACGGTCATGAGCCATGCGAGGGGACTGCCGGCGTCGGGATCGAATTTCGCCGCATTCTGCCAGACCTGGATGAACACTTCCTGCGTGGTGTCTTCGCTCAGGCCTGGGTCCACCAACACGCGCTTGGCCATGCCGAATACCCTCCGCGCCGTGAGCCGGTAGAACTCGCTGAAGGCTGCCCGGTCGCCGTCGGCCATTAGCCCCAGCAATTCCGCGAGCTGCGCATTGGAACCGGCAATGAGGCCTGGGGCCTCCGGGCCGCTCGCAGTCGGTGTATCCATCACCGTCCAGCATAGGTTGCTGATGACCCCGGCAGCACCAGAGGCACTGCGAGTTTTGAGAGTAGTCACGTGCGCCCCCTTCCACAGTCAGCCGCAATCCAGGCACTTTGCTTCAAAGGCCAAATGTCTGCGCAGGATGTTTATGCCTGCACTGAGTATTCGGTGCAGCGGGTGGCTTGGATGGGAGGCGCAGCCGCGACCCTGCGGATTGTTCGAGCTGCTAAAGCAAGCTACTAGAGCCGCGCCCCGGCAAAGCCGTGTTGACGCCAAGCTTCATACACAGCAATGGAGGCGGCGTTGGCCAGGTTCAAAGAGCGGAGCGACGGCAGCATCGGGAGCCGGACGCGGGCGGTGACATGCGGGTCCTGCTTCAGCCAGTCCGGAAGGCCGACGGATTCCGGACCGAAGAGCAGCACATCACCTTCCTGGTAAGCGATGTCCGTATAGGAGGATTCGCCGTCGGACGTGAAAGCGAAGACGCGCTCGGGCTGCAAAGCCGCCCAAGCTGCCTCGATGTCCTTGTGCACAGTGACAACCGCGAGGTCGTGGTAGTCGAGCCCCGCCCGGCGTAGCTTCGCGTCGGAGAAGTCGAAGCCCAGCGGCTCCACCAGGTGGAGCTCCGCGCCGGTGATGGCGGCGAGCCGGATGGCGTTTCCCGTGTTGCCCGGGATTTCAGGAGTATGGAAGAGGATGCGGAACACGTACCAATCCTAGCCAGCGGAAGTGCCGGCTTGGGCCGAGAGCTCAGTGCATGCCCCGCAACAGCCGTGCGAGCACCGGGACAACCACCGTGTTGGGCACAGGGCCGGAGCTCAGGAATTGTTTCAGGCCGCGGGCCAGTCCGGAAGCGTTGACGATCTGCACCGACCCGAAGTCTCCGTCTGTCCGCCGGTAATGGTCGATGACGGGCTCGTGCGGGTTGCCGTCAGGGCTGTGGACTACCACCCAGCCCGTCACATTCAGCTCAGGGAAGATCTCCTGCATGTGGCGGACGATCAGCTCGAGCTGCGGCGGTGGCACCGAACGCCCGCCGTGCTTGAGCGCTATCCCGTCCCAGGCATACGCGCCCTTGGGCAGCAGCATGGAACCGATCAACGCCAATCGGTAACCGGAAAGCAGGGCGTGATCGATATGGTTGTTGTCCGAAGGGGAGAGGAGCCCATTGATAAGCCGGGCTGCGGGAATGGTCGGCAGGATTTGGCGGCTGATGAGCTGGACTGTCCGCATTTCGCGCTGAATGCGGGCTTCGGCGCCGAAGATTCCACGCTTCCGGGGCATCCCGTGGATCTGTAGGGCGGCCTCACCCTTGGAGAGGAGCGGCACCTCGTGAGGATCATCGAAAGAGGGGACGTAGACGGGCGCGTCGCCTGCTGTGTTGCGCGGGGCATTCGGCCGGTGGACCCCGGTAGTGGTGCGGGTTTCCGCTCCAGGCGCTCCGGCCCAACCGTAGTTCGGCCCCTGGGCTGCATGCGGGCCTACCCTTCCGGAGGTACCACTGGCATAACGGCGGTCGTACTCCGCGCGTCGTTGGGGATCAATCAGGGTCTCGTACGCAAGCGTGACCTGCCGAAAGACCTCAGGATCCCCGCCATGGTCCGGGTGGGCGTTCCTCGCGGCCTTTCGGTAGGCCACTTTGATCTCCTTGTCCGTCGCGGTGACGGGGACCCGAAGGATCTGATAGTGGGAACTGCTGCCCTGAGCCAACCACGGGCCTTTCTCTGGGATTCTGAAGATTCCTGCCGCCCCGGTGCGGAGCGGCGGTCCTGGCAAGTCTAGCCAGCCCACCAAGAGAACGACGGCGGCCTGGGCTTTAGTTCCCCGGGTCCCGCCCGTTCCGGTGGCATGATTCATGCTGTGAACTCCCCGGCCGGCCCCAATCATCCCCTTGACCTACCAAGCGCCGGCTCCGATGGGCTGAACGGGTCGCCGCGCCGAAGCGTTGTCCTGGCGGTCAACCCGGCCGCCGCATTTGGCCGGCACGTCCTTGCCGGGGACGAAGCCGCCCGCTGTCTCCGCGCCGCCGGCCTCGACGTCGTCGTCCTTCGGCGCAACAGCATGGACGCACTGGGGGAAGCGGTGGACGAAGCTCTTCAGGCGGGCACCGAAGCCTTGGTGGTGGTGGGCGGCGACGGCATGGTCCATTTGGGCGTCAACTCGCTTGCCGGGACCGGGCTGCCGCTCGGGATCGTTCCCGTGGGCACCGGAAACGACGTAGCCCGAATGCTCGGGCTGCCTTTGCAGGATGTTGCGGCGTCGTGCGCCCGCGTGATCTCTGCGCTCGACGGCGGTGGCCGGGTGCTCGACGCAGGCCGCATCACCGCGGGCGGACGGACCACGTGGTTTGCCGGCGCTGTGTCGGCGGGATTCGACGCCGCCGTCAACGAACGGGCCAACTCCTGGCGGTGGCCGCGCGGCGCGTTTCGCTACACGCTGGCGATGCTCCGGGAGTTGGGTTCGTTCCGTGCCATCAACTACACCGTGACAGCCGACGGCGCGAGCTCGCGGGAGGGGGCCATGCTGATTTCGGTAGCCAACGGCCAGTCGATTGGCGGCGGAATGCGCATCGTCCCGGATGCCGCGCCCGACGACGGGTTGCTGGATCTGTTCATCGTCAAGCCTTTGTCCCGGCTAGCCTTCCTTGCGGTCTTCCCGAAGGTCTTCTCCGGACGGCACACCACGCATCCGGCTGTGGAAATCCGCAGGGTCCGCTCGGTGCGGCTGACCGCCGACAACGTGGTGGCCTACGCCGACGGAGAGCGGATCGGTTTCCTTCCCTTGGACATCGACGTGGTTCCGGGGGCCCTGCGGGTGTTGGCGTGACCGAAGCGGCGAGACACGAATCCTGGACCGCGAAACGCAGGCCGCGAAACCCGGGCCGCTAGACTCGGATTGGCCGCGACCGACACAGGAACCGATGGGGGCTACGGTTTGAAAAACTTCGCACGGACAGCAGCCCGGGGCTGGCTTGGCGTGAAGGCTCCGGGGTGGGCATTGCCAGGTTGGGCTTTGCCCGCCGGGGCGGTGCTGCTTGCCGCACTTTTGTGTTCCTGCAGCGTCAACGTTCCAGACCCGGCTGCCAGGCAGCCGGAATCGAGTAAACCTGTCCTGGCCACGCCCACCATTACCCCCGGCCACGATGCCAGGGCAGTGGCCGCTAAAGACATGCCGCTGCAGGCGGGCGGTACGTTGGCAGCGGGCGTGCCGGTGGGGATTTCGGACGGTCTTCGGGACGTTCCAGGATGGCACATTGTCAGGGACAACGTCCAAGGCGAAAGCCGCTTTGACCGCAAAGACGGTTGCGTCGTGTCCACACGCGTCAGTGTGGATCAGGGCCCCTTGGCGGTCCCGGGAGATGACCAAGCCTCAACGGAAGCGTTGTTCACCTACCTGGATCCCGCCATCCTGCCCAGCTATCTGCGGACCGAGACCCTCGGCTGGGGCAGCGAAAACGATAAGCCGGCGTCGAACGTTGAAGTCATGGCCTTCAACCCGCAACCGGGAACCGGAGGCAAGGCCACCAGTATCCTTGCCCGTTTGTTCGGAACGGCAGGATCGTCCGTCTATATTTCGTTCAGTTGCCGCTCCGCGGAGGCCCTCAGTACCGCAAAGGCCGACGTCGCTGCGCATCTGCCGCTCGTGCCGCCGTCGAACTGATCATCAGCGATGCGAGGCCACGGCCAGGCGGTTGAGCGCGAGTGCGCCCACCAGGAGCCCGAAGTCTCGGAGGGCGACGTCGAAGAAGTTGCCGAGCACCAGCAGGTTCACGATGATTCCCAGGAGCCACACGGCCACGAGGAGCGAGCCGAAGCGCGGGCGCACCGCCACGGCAATGCCGGCCACAATCTCCACGACGCCCACGATGTACATGAACGTCTGGGCGGAGATCGGTACCACCGAGGTAGCTATGGGAGCCAGGTAGATCGTCCAGTGAGTGAGCAGGTTGCTGAACTTGTCCAGGCCGAAAATGATCGGCGCCACCGTGAACACGGTCCGGAGGAGCAGGAATGCCTGCCGCTGGGGATCGAGGGCGGTGAGCGATCCGGTTTTCACTTGAGCCGAGGATGGTGCAGTCTTCATGATTGCTTCTTTCTAAAAGTGGATAGTTTGATTTTAGAAAGTTCGGAGGGATTAAGCAATGAGTGTTGTTTTTAGAGTTAAGCTGGATGCATGACCGGACTTCCCTGGCTGCGTCGACTTTCCGCCCTCGCATCCCTCGACGACGGCAATCGCCGCCGCTTGTACGAACACGTCTGCGGCGCCACCCACGCGGTGAGTCGCGACGACGCCGCGATGGCCCTGGGACTTCCCCGCAGCACCGCCTCCTTCCACCTGGACCGGTTGGTCCGGGACGGGCTCCTGAGCGTTGAATTCCGCAAGCTCGGTGGCAAAGTTGGTCCCGGTTCCGGGCGCCCTGCAAAGCTCTACGCGCCAGTCATTGAAGAGGTTGGCGCCTCGGTCCCGGAGCGCCACTATGACCTCGCGGGAGAAGTGATGGCCTCGGCCATCCAAAACCTGATGGCGGAGGGAGGTTCCCCCCGTGAAGCACTCCTGGAAACCGCTTATGCGCGTGGCCGCGAGGCCGGAAGCGCGGAGCCGCAATTCCTGGACGTTCTCGCGAGCTACGGTTACCGTCCGGAGGCTGACGAGGACGGCGGGTACTCCTTGGTCAATTGCCCGTTCCACCGTCTGGCCGAAGGTCACACAAACGTCGTCTGTGCCATGAACGGCGCCTTCCTCAGCGGAGCGGCCGCCGCGTGCGGAATCGCGGAGGACCGGATCGCCGATGACAACCGCGAAGGCCATTGCTGCGCCAGGATCCGCCCGGCGGGTTGAGGAAGCGGATCGAGCAGGCGTCCGGCCCCGCAGACGCCTGAATCCCGGTCCGTCGATAGACTTGGGTAGTGCCTGTTTATCTGGACCATGCTGCCACCACGCCCCTTGCCGCTGTCGCGCTGAGTGCAATGACGCGCGAGCTGGGGCGGACCGGAAATCCATCGTCCCTGCACGCTTCGGGGCGACGTGCCCGCCGCGCGGTAGAAGAAGCGCGCGAAGCCATCGCGGCCGCGGCCGGGGCGCATCCCTCCGAACTTATCTTCACTTCCGGAGGCACCGAGGCTGACAACCTCGCCGTGAAGGGCTTGTACTGGGCCCGCCACGACGAAGACGGCCGCCGCAAGCGGATCCTTTGCTCCGCCGTCGAACACCATGCTGTGCAGGACACTGTCGAGTGGCTGGAACGTCACGAAGGAGCGGAAGCAGTCTGGCTCCCCGTCGATTCCCTAGGCGTGGTGCGGCTCGACGCTGTCCGGGCGGAGATCGAACGCGATCCGGGATCGGTGGCCTTGGTCACCGTCATGTGGGCAAACAACGAGGTCGGCACCATCCAACCCGTCAAGGAGATCGTTGAAATCGCCGCCCCCCACGGCATCCCCGTGCACTCGGACGCCGTCCAGGCTTTCGGGTCGATTCCCCTTGGCTTCCGCGAATCAGGGCTTGCCGCGATGTCCGTGTCGAGCCACAAAATCGGCGGCCCGGTGGGCGTGGGCGCCCTCTTCCTCGGGCGGTCCACGAAGGTCACACCCGTCCAGCACGGGGGAGGACAGGAACGTGACGTCCGCTCGGGAACGCTGGACACGGCGTCGATCGCGGCGTTCGCCGCGGCGGCGGAGTCGGTTGCGAAGAACCTGCCCGCGGAGCGCGAGCGAATCAGTGCCTTGCGGGATCGGATCATTGACGGCGTCCGGGCCGTCATTCCTGAGGCAGTGTTGCGCGGAGCGCCTGGAGACGCCCGGCTTCCGGGCAACGCCCATTTCACGTTCCCGGGCTGCGAGGGCGATTCTTTGCTGTTCCTCCTGGACCTTTCGGGCATCGAGTCATCCACGGGATCCGCCTGTACTGCGGGAGTCCCCAGGCCCTCGCACGTCTTGCTTGCCATGGGACTGGATGAGGACACCGCCCGCGGGGCACAGCGATTCAGCCTGGGGCATTCCTCGAACGACGCCGACGTCGACGCGCTGCTCAAGGCTCTGCCTGATGCGTATGCCCGGGCGAAGCTGGCCGGAATGGCCGGACATGAGTCCAGTATCCAGACCGCGGCCACCGTCGCCCGCGGCTCTGTCGGTGACTCTGCCAGCGGTTCCGCAGGCTATGCAGCTTCCGGCAGCAACTGATCCAGCGGAACGGCAGGATCAGTCAGGCGGTCCACGTCTACTGGAATGCGCCCCGAAATGAGCGCCTTGATTGGCTTCTGTACCCGTTGCTGGTTGACGCTCATGGCCGCCACCGCGGCACCCTCCCGTACCCAGAAGGCGATGAAGTTCTTCTCCTCCAACGAGCCGCGGATGACGGGCACCGATCCTGCCGCGAGCGTGGGATATCCCCAGTACTCCATCGAGACGTCGAACTGGTCCGTATAGAAGTACGGGATCACATCCAGCATCGCGTCCTGTCCCAGCATCGCTTTGGCGGCGACCTTGCCGCCGTTGAGGGCATTGGACCAGTGCTCGCTTCGGTGGTGCTCCCCTGTGAAGGGGTGGAGGGCGTTGGCGACGTCTCCTGCGGCAAACACGTCCGGGCTGCTGGTCCGGAGGGAAGAATCGACCATGATTCCGTTCCGGATATCCAGTCCAATGGCTTCTGCCAAGGCGGTGTCCGGAACCACGCCTACGGCCACCACGACGAGATCGGCGGGAAGGACCTCGCCGGAGTTGGTAACAACGGCGCCCGCGTTGCCCCCGGTGCCGGTGATTTTCGCTGCGCTCGCGGGGAGCCGGAATTGCACGCCGTGTTTTTCGTGCAGGCTGCGGAAGAAGCCGCCCAGTTCGGGGCCGATGGCCATGCTGAGCGGCACGTCTTCCAGTCCCAGCAGGGTCACGGCGTTGCCGTAGCTGCTGGCGGCCGCGGCAAGCTCCATCCCGATCCAACCCGAGCCGATCATCACCACGTTTCGGCCTCCGGCCGACAGTTCCTCCTTGAGCCTGCGCGAATCATTGAATGTCCGGAACGTCATGACACCCGCTAGATCGGACCCGGGGAGCGGAATCCGGCGCGGCTGCGCCCCCGTGGCGATCAGGAGCTTGCTGAACTGAAGCTCGGTTCCCGATCCCAGCTGTACCGTATGGGCGGCAGGATCGGCAGCCCCGACTGCCTCGCCGAGGAGGAGTCCGACGTCGTTCTCTTCGTACCAGCCCGCCGCCAGCACCGGGACGGTGTCCTCGGCGGCCTTGCCCAGGAGAAACTCCTTGGAAAGGGGAGGGCGCAGATATGGCGGCTCATTTTCGGCGCAAACCACCGTGATCCTGCCTTCGAATCCTTCCGAGCGCAGGGTTTTGGCGGCAGTGGCTCCGGCCAACCCGCCGCCGGCAATGACGATGTGTTCAGTGTCCATGGTGACTCGATTCGCGAGAGCGTGGGGTTCACGTGGGCGCGGACTGTTCGCGCAGTCCGTAATCTAAAACTGATAGTTTTGACTTTAGAATTGCCCGCGACGTCGGTCAAGGCATTTTTGGGGCCTATTCCGGCGGGCGCTAGAATAGTCGGGCGCGCATAGTCTCTTCAGCCGCAATTCTTACCCCCAACGTCAACAGAAAGCCAGCATGCGAGTTCTTGCAGCAATGAGCGGCGGAGTCGACTCCGCCGTTGCCGCCGCCCGCGCCGTCGAGGCGGGGCACGACGTCGTCGGCGTCCACTTGGCGCTGTCACGCATGCCCGGAACGCTGCGCACCGGCAGCCGCGGCTGCTGCACCATCGAAGACTCCCGTGACGCTTGGCGCGCTTGTGATGTGCTGGGGATCCCGTACTACGTCTGGGACTTCTCGGAGCGCTTCAAGGAAGACGTCGTCCAGGACTTCATCGACGAATACGCGGCGGGCAGAACCCCTAATCCCTGCATGCGCTGCAACGAGCGGATCAAGTTCGCTGCCTTGCTGGAAAAGGCCATCGCGCTCGGCTTCGATGCGGTCTGCACGGGCCACTACGCCAAGGTCATCCAGGACGCGGACGGTCATCCCGAACTCCACCGCGCGGCCGATTGGGCCAAGGACCAGAGCTACGTTCTCGGCGTCCTGACCCATGAACAGCTCAAGCATTCCATGTTCCCGCTGGCCGAGACCCCTTCCAAGGCCGAGGTCCGGGCGGAAGCCGAGCGCCGCGGCCTGTCCGTGGCGAACAAGCCGGACAGCCACGACATCTGCTTCATCCCCGATGGCGACACCGCGGGTTGGCTTGCCGAAAAGATCGACATGACCACGGGCGACATCGTGGACGAGGCCGGAACCAAAGTAGGGGAGCACCCGGGCGCCAACGCCTTCACTGTCGGCCAGCGCCGCGGGCTCAAGCTGGGCACCCCTGCCGCTGACGGCAAGCCGCGCTTCGTGCTGGAAATCCGGCCGAAGGAAAACAAAGTGGTCGTCGGGCCCGAAGCCCTGCTCGCCATCGACGAGATCCGTGGAATCAAGGTGTCCTGGGCTGGGCTACCCATCGCCGAGGTGGCTACCGGTGCCGAGTTCGACTGCTATGCCCAGGTACGCGCCCATGGCGATCCTGTTCCCGCCAAGGCGTCGGTGGAGCGGAAAGTCGACGACGCCGGCGTCGAGCGCGAAGGCCTCGTGGTAACACTTGTCGATCCCCTGCGCGGGGTGGCCCCCGGGCAGACCATCGTGTTGTACCAAGGCACCCGTGTCCTTGGCCAGGCAACCATCGACGCCGCACGGTCCCTCCAGCGCGCCGCGCTCTAAGCGTGTCCGCGGCCGCGCTTAGCCTTGTTTGCGCCTGGCTGGTGCCATTGCCTCCCGTGAAGGCCCGCTCCATACTTGGCTAAGCAGCGTTTCCGCTGCGGTGGTTGGGGTTCCGCATTCGGGACGGCGATGGCTGTGGCATTTCAAAAGAAGGCCCCGGGGGACATCAAGGCCGGGCAAATGGTCGAGGTGGCGGTTCTTGCTGAAGGCCCGATCGGCACCGGAGGCGCCGGTCCGCTGATCGCCCGGTTGCGCATCCCCGTGGAGCGCCTGCGACGCGGCCCCACCGGACACCGGCTTGCCGTGCACATCAGGAAATGGCGCGGCACCAACGTGGTTCCCATCACCCTCACGGCGCCGGGGGATCCTTGGCGTCTCGTCTCCGAGGACCCGCCCGCTGACTTGCGGGCGCTCCTTGACGATTCGAGGTTCTTGGCCCAGCACGTTTACGGGGTGGCTTCGGCAACCCTTGACTTGTTCGAGTCGACGCTGGGCCGGCGCATGCCGTGGAATCCGGAGGGCCGGCTCGTGCTGAAGGCGCGCGACCTTGTGACGGCCACGGACACCGGCTACGAGCGGGACACCAACATCATCCGTTTCGGTTCCATCGACCGCATGGGCTATAAGGTTCCTACCGCGTTGTTCCGGGACATCGTGGCGCACGAGGTCACGCACGCGATCCTCGATGGATTCCGCCCGGCATGGGGTGATGCGATGGCCACCACGGAACAAATCGCCTTGCACGAAGCGCTGGCGGACCTTGTTGCCATCCTTTCCGTGTTTTCTTCGCGGGACGTGGTGTACCGCCAGCTCGAAGCCGCAGCCGGAGGATTCGAGGCCGGACAGGACGTGGACGAGGCCATCATGATGCGGTCCATCTTCGACTTTGCCCGGGATCTCTATGCACGTGGCCCCCTTCGTGAGCCATTCGTCGGTGCGGTCCCCGACCACTGGCAGGAGCTGCCGGAGCCGCACAAGCGTGGCGCCGTCGTCGTCGGGGCCGTGTTGCGGGCGGTCCATAGACTCTGGGTCGAACGGAACCGCCGCTTCGGGGAGGGGCAGAGCCTGCAGCAGAAAGCAGAGTCCGGTTCCATCGTGGGCACCAGGGTCCTGCGCATGCTCATCAGGGGACTGGCCTACATGCCTCCCGTTGATGTCTCCTGGCATGACCTGTTGCGGGGGGTGATGGCATCGGACCTGGACATGGTTCCCGAGGACCCGCGCGGTTACCGGGAAGCCATCCAAGCCGAATTCTCCGGGATCGGCATCCATCGCGTTTCACTGTCCAATATTTCCGGGGTGGACAACTACCAGGGGCTGCGGTACCCCATCCGGCTCACCGCACTCGGCTCGGATCCCCAGGAGGTCCAACGCTTTGTCTGGGAAAATCCCCGGTTGCTCGATGCCGCCCGCTTGGAGCGCCGCACTCCGCTCAGTTCCACCCGGGTGCGAACTTCCGAGCGGGTCACTCCGGATGGCTTCGTCGTCTCGGAGATCGGGGCGTCCTTCATCCAGACAGTGCGGATGAGCCGAAAGGAGGCCTTGGTGCGTCTCGGCCTGAAGACCAAGCGGGACTATGTGGACATCCGCGGGGGCGGAGTCTTGAGGTTCGACGCCGGTGGCCGCCTCGTCTACGCGGCGCTGAAACCGGTCATGTCCCGTGAAAGGCAGGGCGCGTTGTTCGTCTCGGACGAACAGCACGCCGCCGAACAGGAGGCTTCCAGCGGTGTCCAAAACAAGTTCCACAGGACGGGGGAATAGCGCTCATGGCCTCAGGCGTTCCTGCGCATGGTGATCGATTTTGCCGTCGACGCGACCAAAGAAAAGTAAATTTTGTGTCTCAACTCACAAAATCAAACGTTTCACCGCTAATGCTTCTGATTGAATCGTGGAATCAGGAGTATGTGCTCCGAGGAAATTACCGACGGCGGTACGCCGTATCCATCGAACAGAAAGTTCACTGATGGCAATGAACAAAAAAGCCCTGCGCAGCGTTATCGCGTTCGCGGGCATCTCCGCATTCGCGTTGACGGCCTGCACGGGCCCGTCCGGCGGCGGCGGTTCGGCTTCTTCAGCTGCCGGCGGCCCGATCGCCTACGGCACCACCGATAAAGTGACCGCGCTCGATCCCGCTGGTTCTTACGACAACGGTTCCTTCATGGTGATGAACCAGATCTATTCTTTCCTCCTTAACTCGAAGCCGGGAAGCGCCGAGCCCGTTCCGGACCTGGCAGATTCGGCGTCGTTCACGTCTCCCACCGAGTTCACCGTCAAGATGAAGCCTGGACTTAAGTGGGCCAACGGCCACACCTTGGACTCCAAGGATGTGAAGTTCTCGTTTGATCGCCAGCTCAAGATCAACGACCCCGCAGGCCCCGCGTCGCTTCTCGCGAACCTGGACAGCGTCAGCACTCCCGACGCCAACACGGTGGTCTTCAAGCTCAAGCTCGCGAACGACCAAACCTTTGCGCAGATCCTCAGCAGCCCGGCCGCTCCGATTGTCGATGACGAAGTCTTCCCCGCGGACAAGCTGCTCTCCGATGACGACATCATCAAGGCCAAGGCGTTCTACGGCCAGTACACGATCGACAGCTACAAGAAAAACGAGCTCATCAGCCTCAAGGCCTTCCCGGACTACAAGGGTGTGCTGGGCAAGCCGGCCAATGACGCGGCGACCATCAAGTACTACGCCGAGCCGACCAACATGAAGCTGGACATCCAGCAGGGCAACATCGATGTTGCTAACCGAAGCCTCAGCGCCACCGACGTCGACGACCTCAAGAAGGACTCGAAGGTCAAGGTAAACGTTGGACCAGGCGGCGAAATCCGCTACATCACGTTCAACTTCGACACCATGCCGTTTGGCGCCAAGGCAGCGGGAGCGGACCCGGCCAAGGCACTTGCAGTCCGCCAGGCGATCGCCAACCTCGTTGACCGCCAATCAATCGCCGACCAGGTCTATAAGGGCACGTACCTGCCGCTGTACTCCAACGTCCCTAGCGGTTTCCTGGGCGCCAACACGTCGTTCAAGGATGCCTACGGCGACAACGGAAAGCCAAGCTTGGACAAAGCCAAGAAGGTACTCTCCGACGCCGGAGTCAAGGATGTCGTCACCCTGAACCTCCAGTACAACCCGGACCACTACGGCAAGTCCTCAGGCGACGAGTACGCCATGATCAAGGACCAACTTGAGAAGTCGGGCCTCTTCAAGGTCAACCTGCAGTCCACCGAATGGGTGACCTACAGCAAGGCCAGCCGCGCCGATGAGTACCCACTGTTCCAGTTTGGCTGGTTCCCGGACTTCAGCGACGCCGACAACTACCTGAGCCCCTTCTTCCCGAACGGTGGCTTTCTGAAGAACCACTACAACAACCCGGCAGTGACGGATCTGATCAACAAGCAGCTGACCACCACGGACAAGACCGCCCGCGAGTCGGCTATCAAGGACGCCCAGAACGCATTGGCAAAGGACATTTCCACTCTGCCGCTGCTCCAGGGTGCACAAGTTGCCATCTCGGCGAAGGGCGTGAACGGCGTCGACAAGACGCTTGACGCATCCTTCAAGTTCCGATTGGGAACCGTTTCAAAGTAAGCAGCCGGTCGGGGGAGGCGGGTGCCAACAGGCGCTTTGCCTCCCCTTACTGCTGATTGCCTCACATATGAGCAAAACCCCGCGCGATCCGTGGGCAATGAACTTAGGTAGCAATGACAACACTTATAGAGGTGCCCGACGTCGAACCGGACGCGGTCACTCCCAAGAGCAAATCGGCGGGCGGGGGGCTCGGCAGGTACATCGTGGTCAGGTTTTTCCTGATCATCCCGACGATCTTCATCCTTGTAACGCTGGTTTTCTTCCTCATGCGGGTCATTGGTGACCCCATCACGGCAGCTCAGGGCGGTCGGCTTCCTCCGGACGTCCTGGCCCAGCGAATCCACGACGCCGGTTACGACCGGCCGATCATCTTCCAGTACTTCGAATACCTGGGCCAGCTGGTCACCGGCAACTTCGGCACCACCATCACGGACCGGCGGCCCGTCGTCGAAATGCTCTCGACCTTCGGCGCAGCAACCCTTGAGTTGTCGATCAACGCGCTGATCGTGGCCCTCGCAGTCGGTATCCCGCTGGGCCTGATCGCCGCTCAGCGGCGTGACAAAGCAGCAGATGCCTTCCTTCGTTGCTTCGCCATCCTTTGCTACGCCACCCCGGTCTTCTTCTCCGGGCTATTGCTGAAGCTCACGTTCTCCGTCTGGCTCGGCTGGTTGCCGGTGGCCGGACGTGTGTCCACCCGCACCGAGCTGGCCATGGGTCAACTCGCGGCTCCGAGTGGCATCTACTGGCTCGACGCGCTGCGCAGCGGAGACTTTAATGCACTGGGCGACATCGTCTCGCACGCAGTGCTTCCTGCCATTGCCCTGGGCCTCCTGACCGCCGGCGTCTTCCTGCGCCTCGTCCGGACAAATGTCATCGGCACACTAGGCAAGGACTACGTGGAGGCCGGCCGTTCGCGCGGCGTCAGCGAGTTCCGGCTCGTCACCAAGCATGCCTACAAGCCTGCGCTGATCCCCATTATCACCGTCATGGGCCTGCAGATCGCCCTCATGCTGGGCGGTGCTGTCCTGACCGAGACCACCTTTGAATGGAAGGGGCTCGGCTACCAGTTGGTCCAGTACCTGAACGCCAGGGACTTCGTAGCCGTCCAGGGCATTGTGGTGCTGTTGGCCGTCATCGTGGCCATCACCAACTTTGTGGTGGACGTCGTCGCCGCGCTGATCGACCCGCGAGTGAGGTACTGACATGAGCACTGCAACAATTTCAGGACGGAAAAAGTCCTTCTTGTCCGGACTCCCGGTCATTTCCCACCTCAACAAGAGCGTTGGCCTGCAGCGTGGCATGCTCATCACCGGGCTCGTACTGACCGGCTTCTTCCTGCTGTGCACGGTGCTGGCGCCGCTCATAGCGCCCTACGGATACGCCCAGCTGAGTGATGCTTCCGGCTCGTTCCCCACCCAAGAGGCCCCCAGCAGCAAGCACCTGCTCGGCACCACAGTCGGCGGCTATGACGTGCTATCGCGGGTCCTCTGGGGTTCACAGACCGCCGTGACCGTGATCGTCGTCGCCGTGGCGATGTCCATCTTCCTCGGTGTGGCGCTGGGCCTGCTCAGCGGCTACTTCGGCGGCTGGCTGGATCGGGTCCTCGTGGTCATCGCCGATGCCATCTACGCCTTTCCTTCCCTCCTCCTGGCGATCGTCATGTCCATCGTCATCAGCCGCGGCCAATCGAGCTTCTGGGGCGGCATCCTCGCATGCGCCTTCTCGATCACCGTGGTGTTCGTGCCACAGTATTTCCGCGTGATCCGGGCTGAAACCATCAGGCTCAAGGCCGAGCCGTTCGTGGAATCGGCCATGGTCCTCGGCGCGTCCAGCCTGCGGATCATCACCCGCCACATCTTCAAGAACGCCACCAGGACACTTCCGCTGATGTTCACCCTGAACGCCTCCGAAGCCATCCTGACCTTGGCAGGCCTCGGCTTCCTTGGATTCGGCATTGAACCTTCCTCCGCCGCTGAATGGGGCTTCGACCTCAACAAGGCCATGGCGGACGCGTCTTCCGGCATCTGGTGGACCGGCGTCTTCCCCGGTGTCGCGATCGTCCTCACCGTGCTTGGCTTGACCTTGGTTGGCGAGAGCATCAACGACCTCAACGATCCCCGCCTTCGCGGACGCAAGCGTGCTGGAGGCAAGGCCTCGCGCACCAAGGCGACGGCAGGAACCGACAGCACTAACACCGGGGCCACCACCGCTCCCAAACCAGAAACAGGTAGCCCAGAAGCAGGTAAGGCATGACCACCAACATCGGCAACATTTCGGACCAGCTGCGGGAACCGGGGCGGCCAGTCCTGGACATCGAACGGCTCAAAGTCACCTTTGCCACGGACAGCGGCGACGTCTATGCGGTCAAGGATGTCAGCCTTGAGGTCAAGGCCGGAGAAGTGCTGGCGATCGTGGGGGAGTCCGGCTCCGGCAAGACTGTCACCGCCAAGACCATTCTCGGCCTGCTCCCGGAAACAGCCATCAGCTCGGGAGCTGTGCTCATCAATGGCAACAACGTGATCAGCGTCAGCGCGTCCAAGCTGCGCAAGATCCGTGGCCGGGACGTGGCAATGGTCTTCCAGGAACCTTCCACGGCGCTGAACCCCGTGTTCACGGTGGGCTGGCAGATCGCCGAAGGCATACGCGCCCATGCCTCGGACGGGCACCGGATCTCGGCCAAGGAAGCCAAGAAGCGGGCCACCGAAGCACTGCGGAAGGTGGGCATCCCCGATCCCGAAATCCGGGTCAACTACTATCCCCACCAGCTTTCCGGAGGCCAGAAGCAACGCGTAGTCATCGCGGCTGCGCTTGCCTTGAACCCGGGGTTGATCGTGGCGGACGAGCCGACAACGGCCCTCGACGTCACGGTCCAGGCGGAGATCCTGCAGTTGCTCCGGGACCTGCGGGACAAATACGGCACCTCGATCGTGCTCATTACCCACAACATGGGTGTGGTGGCTGACTTGGCCGACCGCGTGGTGGTCATGTATCAAGGCGACGTCGTCGAAGAAGCCACAGCCAAAGTCCTCTTCGCCGAGCCCAAGCAGGACTACACCAAGAAGCTGCTGGCCGCTGTGCCGCACCTCGGCCGCAACTCAGCATCCGAAGGAGCCACTCAACGGCTGCACCAAGGCGGGAAGGTCCTGGTCGAAGCCAAGAACCTCACCATCGAATATCCGGGCCGCCTTGGCAAGCCCGGGTTCAAGGCTGTGGACAACGTCAGTTTTACGGTCTCCGAGAACGAGGTCTTTGGCCTGGTGGGCGAGTCCGGCTCGGGCAAGTCCACCATCGGCCGCGCCATCGCCGGCCTCAACCGCGCAACCGGTGGCAGCCTCAAGGTCCTCGGCTACGAAATGCTGGACTTCAAGGAGCACACGTTCAAGCCGCTCCGCAAGGACATCGGCTTCGTTTTCCAAGACCCGGCAGCCTCGTTCAACCCCCAGCTGACCATCGGCGAGTGCGTGGCGGAACCGCTACTCATCCATACCCACCCGAGCCCGGCTCAAGCACGCCTGCGTGTGGCGCAGTTGCTCGAATCGGTGCAGCTCCCGGCGTCGTACGCTGAGCGCTTCCCGCACGAGCTCTCCGGCGGGCAGCGCCAGCGCGCCTCGCTGGCTCGTTCGCTCGCGCTCAATCCGCGCCTCCTGATCGCCGACGAGCCAACGTCTGCCCTCGACGTTTCCGTGCAGGCGAAGGTCCTGGAACTGTTCAAGGACATCCAGGAAGAGTTCGGTTTCGCCGCGCTGTTCATCAGCCACGACCTCGCAGTAGTGGACATGCTCTCCCATTGGGTGGGCGTGTTGTTCAAAGGAAAGCTGGTGGAGCAGGGGATCGGTAGCCAGATCATGGGCAATCCGCAGCACGACTACACCCGCAGGCTGATCGCCTCCTTGCCGGTGCCGGATCCTGATGAACAGGCCCGACGCCGGGAAGACAACCGGGAGCTACTGCGAACCGAGCTGCTGGGAAGCTAAGCCGCGTCCACACCCGAAAGACCCGCCTTGCTTGTGGAAGGCGGGTCTTTCGTCTGTCCTTGCCTTTCCTCTGGCTGCGTACTCAGCGCCCACTTCCATATTGAACATCGTGGGCCAGTGCCTGTCCCGCCGTTCCGGTGCGGCCAGCACACCCTAGACTGGAGGAATGACCGAGCAGAACCATGCCCTTCCCGACGCCGATTCCTTCGATCCCTCAGCCAGCTCCCTTGCCGGACGTGTGGACAACTCCGTCATGGACGAGCTGCTTTCGATCCGGTCCAGCATCGACAACATCGATGCCACCCTCGTCTTCCTCCTAGCGGAACGCTTCAAGGCCACCCAAAAAGTAGGAGTCCTCAAAGCGACGCACAAGCTCCCGGCAGGGGACCCCGGCCGCGAATCCGCCCAGATCGCGCGGTTGCGCCGGCTCGCCGAGGAAGCGCACCTGGATCCCGCCTTCGCCGAGAAGTTCCTGAATTTCATCATCAGCGAGGTCATCCGGCACCACGAGGCAATCGCCGAAGACCACCAGGCCTCAATCGCGCAGGCCTGAACACATGCCGGAAGAAACCCCGCAGAACCAGGTCACCGCGACGGCCCTGGGTTCCTGGCCTGGGACTGATCCTGCCGAGGCTGCACGGACCATCCGTGGCGAACTGGGCAGTCCGCACTTGCCATTCCTGGCTGAGCTTCCGGACCGCGGCGTTGGTTCCGATGCCCTTGGCCGGACGGCTTCCCTGTTGGTTGAGCTCGCTATTGATGTCCAGCCGCACGGCTGGCGCCTGGTGGACCGCCCGGGGAAAGACCTGCGGCGGGCAAGGTCCGCCCTTGCTACGGACGTTAACGTCTTGGCTGACGTTGCCGGTGCCGAAGAATCTTCCGCGGAGGCGCTGAAGATTCAGCTGCGCGGTCCCATGAGCCTCGCAGCGGGCCTTTACCTGCACAACGGGGAGCGCGCCCTTCTTGACTATGGTGCCCGCAGGGACATTGCGGAATCCTTGGCTGCCGGCATCTCCGAGCACGTGTCCAGGGTTCGCGCCGCAGTGCCGGGAGCCGAAGTTGTGGTCCAACTCGACGAGCCGGACATTGCTTCGGTGTTGGCGGGTACTATTCCCACCGCGAGCGGCTACCGCACCCTACGGTCCATCCCCGGCGAAGAAGTCACGGGTGCCTGGCGGTTAGTGATCGATTCGCTGCGGGCAGCCGGAGTGGCCGAGACAGTGGTCTCCGTTCCGGAGATCGAGGCACCCATCCAGCAGATCCTGGCCGCTGGAGCCGATGGCGTCGCCCTTCCGCTCAAAGCACTCACCACGCGTCAATGGGAACAGATTGCGACGGCGGTAGAGGCGGGCAAGCGCCTCTGGGCCGGCGCCCTCCCCACTGACAATCCGCGGGCAACGTTGCCACGCACCGCCGAGGTGGTGGACACCGTTTGGCGGCCTTGGCACCAACTAGGCCTCCCGGCGTCGAGCTTGGGGGCCGTGCGTGTCACACCGTCGGACGGGCTGGCGGGGTACTCGCCGTCGGGCGCCAAAGAGGTCCTGACCCGGTTGACCCAGCTTGCCGATGGATTGAACCAGCTCGCCCTCGGCTAACCGCTTTCCAGCTCGTTCCTAGACTCGCCGTTCCCAGCGGTCCGGTTCGGCGTACCGGGGGAGCCCGACGGCGGCAGTAGCGGTCCGCGCGGCCGCGGCGCCGTCCGGCGCGGGCAACGAGGGCGCCAAACGGTAATCAAAGGAGCCTGAGTAGACGAGGACCAGGCCGACGTGTGGCTGAAGCACCTTCACCTGGATCCGATGCTTGCCTTCTGCCGGATCCCACCACTGCTCCGCGTAGGCCTTCGCATCAAGGGAAGCCGGCAAGGCGAGCCTCAGCGGACCCAGGAACAAACGCGAGGCACCCGAGACGCCGCGAAGCCGCCCCTCCGGTGTGACATCCAGATCCAACGCCGTGACAAGCCTGCGGAATCGGCCCACATAGTCCACCAGGCGGGTACCGCCGTCGTTGGTGGTCTCCGCGACAGTGGTGTCATGGAACAAACGGGTGTGCCCGGGAAAGAAAATTTCACGCCGGGCCGTGAGGCTGGACCTTCCGAACGGATCAAGGTGCGCATGGTTTTCGATGCGGAACGGGACGCGCTCACCGTACTCGGGGAAGAATGCCTCTTCGCCGGCAACCGTGGCGAGGAGCGGCCGGAGCCACTTCTGCCGGCAACCGACCACGTCGAACACGCCCTCGCCGATTCCATATGATCCGGTCCCTGGCGCAAGCGAGAAATAGTCCTGGAGTTCAGGCTGCAGCTGCCGGAACTTGCTGCCCAATGCCAACTCGTAGATGGGTGTGCTCATGATTTTTCCTCGGGTTATGGATTTCCTGTGAGACGGAGTGGCTGCCGGATCGGCTACAAACGGCCCGCAGCCTTCAGGCGGATGTAAGCATCCGCGAGGCGTGGCGGTAGTTCAAGAGGCTCGGCGTCGACTACTTCCGCGCCAAGCTGCCGCAGTTGGACGCTGACCGCTTCACGGTCAAGGAGGGCCCGCT
The DNA here is from genome assembly GCF_014207375.1 of Arthrobacter sp. AZCC_0090. Classification (GTDB taxonomy): domain Bacteria; phylum Actinomycetota; class Actinomycetes; order Actinomycetales; family Micrococcaceae; genus Arthrobacter. The sequence goes on from NZ_JACHEE010000003.1 coordinate 117,064, forward strand.
CGGCGGCCGAGGCACGGAAAACCTGGCTCGCCGTCGTGCGTTCTTCTTTCATTCGCCCCAGCAAGGGGTCACGAACCGATGCAACCAACACGACGTGCTGCCGTACCAGTTGCGCCACCAAGGGAATGAGTCCTTCCTCGGGAGCGCCGGCGTCGAGCGAGGTCAACAGCACTACCAGGGAACGGTGCGCGGAAATGGCCCGCACTTGGGCAGGGATCTGCGCCCAGTCCATCTCGATCAGTTCGGCCTCGAGCGGAGCCATGGCCTGGACCAAGGAGCCGAGCAGATTGCCCTTGGCTGCCGAATCCACGCGCCCGCGGACACGCCGATCGAACGCGAAGAAGTCCACACGGTCTCCGCCCCGCTCGGCCAGCACAGCCAGCAGGAGGGCCGCTTCCATTCCGGTGTCCAGGCGGGGCTCGTCATCGATGCGTGCTGCCGCCGTACGCGAGGTGTCCAGCATGATCACGACCCGTCTGTCCCGTTCGGGACGCCACGTCCGGACGACGACGGCGGTGCGCCGCGCGGTTGCGCGCCAGTCGATGGAGCGCACGTCGTCGCCCCGGACGTAGTCGCGCAGGGAGTCGAACTCCGTGCCGGCTCCCCGGATCTGGACGGCCGCCTTGCCATCGAGCTCCCGCAGTTTCCGTAGCTTGGAAGGCAGGTGCCGCTTGGAGTGGAACGGCGGCAGGACCCGCAGGTGGCCGGGGAGTGGCACCGTGCGTTGCCTGGCCGCCAGACCGAGCGGTCCAAAGGAACGCAGCGTGACGTGCCGTGCCGTCAGGTCGCCGCGCCGTGTGGGCCGTAGCTGGACTGACATTCGCCGGCGCTCACCGGCCGGGATATCGACGCGCAGGACGGGGGCGACGGTGCCAGCGGAGGGTTGCCAGGCATCACGCACTAGCCCGCGGAAGGTCCGGCTGTTGCCGTTCTCCAGAGTCAGCACTGATTCTGCCTCCGAGTGGAGGGTGACATTGCCCGGATCCTTGCGTTGCAGGGCAACTTTGGCGGGCGACGCTGCCAGCAGGATGTCTGACAACATCAGGGCGAAAAGCCCGGCCGCGATGAGAAGGACCGTACCCCATGCAGGAAACAGGACCAAGGGGGCCAACGCTGCGCATGCCAGCAGCACAAAGCGGCCTGTGATCGCCATTCAGCACTCCTGGACAGTCGTGAGGCGCCTCATCTTCAGCGCGGGACAGGGACAGAGGCAAGGATGCTGCCCAGGACGTCATCCACGTGCACGCCGTCCATCTGTGCTTCTGGGCGAAGCCCCACGCGATGCCGAAGACAGGGCAGGGACAGGGCCTTGACGTCGTCGGGGGTGACGAAATTACGTCCGGACAACCATGCCCAGGCACGCGAAGTGTTCAACAATGCCGTTGCCCCGCGCGGGGAAACCCCCAATTGGAACGACGGAGCAGCGCGCGTCGCCCGGACAACGTCCACGATGTATCCGAGGATTTCGGGGGCCACCGTCACCCCGGCCACGGCGTCACGGGCATTTTGGAGCTCGGCGGCACCTGCCACCGGCCTGACCCCGGCCGCCAACAAGTTGCGCGGATCAAAGCCTTCCGAGTGCCTGCGGATCACCTCGATTTCCTCGGCACGTCCGGGCAGGGGCATGGAGAGCTTGAGGAGGAAGCGGTCCAACTGGGCTTCCGGCAGGGGATAGGTGCCCTCGTACTCCACGGGATTCTGTGTGGCGGCAACAATGAACGGCGAGGGTAAGGGACGCGAAAGCCCGTCCACTGATACCTGGCGCTCCTCCATGGCCTCCAGCAGCGAGGCCTGGGTCTTGGGAGGGGTCCGGTTGATTTCGTCTGCCAGCATGATGTTGGTGAAGACAGGTCCTTCGCGGAAGGTGAATTCCGAGGTGTGCGAATCGTAGACGAGCGAACCGGTGACATCGCCGGGCATGAGGTCCGGCGTGAACTGGACGCGTTTCGTATCCAGGTTGAGCGCGGTGGACAAAGCACGCACCAGCAGGGTCTTGGCAACCCCGGGTACGCCTTCCAGCAGGACGTGACCCCCGCAGAGCAATGCGATGAGCATGCCAGTCACCGTTGCATCCTGCCCGACGACGGCCTTGCCGACTTCGTGACGGACGTCCAGCAGGGCTTTGCGGGCGGGATCGGACTCCACAAAGTGCTGGACCGGCTGCTGCGATGGTGGTCCCTGCGATGCCGCCCCTCCCGAATAGCCATAGTTCCCGTCGGTGAAGCTGTTTGCTTGATTGCTCATGCGGCTGTTGCCTCCTGCTCGAGTTTTTCGATGCTTTGTGCCCATCGGACCAGTTCGGATTCGGTGCGGGGCTGGTGGTCCAGCAGCATCCGGAGCTCCTGCGCAGGCACGTCCAGCCTCCGGGCCGCGGTGTCAATGACGGAATCTGCTCCCACCTCGGGACCGAGCCGGAAGTGCCTTGCCAGCCTGGTCAGGGCGCCTGCCCGTAGATTGTCCGCTGCCCGGCCGACCGCACGTGAGTCCTGGTACAACCGGGCGCGGCCTTCGGCAGTTTCTGCGGCCTTGACCACCAACGGCAGCGGTTCGAACACGAGCGGACCGAGTCTCCTGCCACGCCACAGCACGGCAAGCAGTGCGACTACCATCAGCCACAGACCCAGGAAGCCCACCCACGGTGGCGCCAATTCGTTGAGCGTAGGCGGTTTGCCGTCTCCCGGTATGTCTCCAAGGCCTGGGAGATACCAGACGAGATCCGGGGCAGACCCAAGGGTGCGGAAGGCCAAAGCGGCATTTCCCCCTTCTCGCAGAAGATCGTTGCTGAGCAGTGCCGTGCTGCCGAGAACCACCAGCCGTCCGTCCGCGCTCGCCGCGTACATGCCGCCGTCGTTGCTTCCTGGCCTATAGCAAATCGCCTCCGCTCCTGTGTAAAGGAACCCGTTCTTTCCGGACACGGGCCCTGCGGCGAGTGGATCCGCTTGGCCACATCCCGCTTCCAAGGTTGATGTGCCGTTGGGAACCACGCCGGCATGCCGGATCTCGCTGCTGAGTCCCGTCAGGGTCCGGACGCCTGGGGTGACTACTACTACGCGGCCGGCCGACTCCAGCAAACTATGTAACTGGGAAGGGTCAAGGTAGCCGTTGCGGTCATACAACAAGACGGTGGCGCCTGGTTTCCTGGCCAGGAGCGAAGTTGTGGTCGCAAACGAATCGGATTCCGTAACCGTGACTCCGTGCCTGCGAAGGACCTCGGCCGCTGCCATCGCCCCGTCCGGAGCCGGATTGCGGGCAGACAGGGGCGCCTTGTCCGTGTTGGCGGGCGACTGGGCCAGGGTGAGGGCGCCAAGCACCACGACGATCGCTCCGATGATCATCCAGGCGATATGGCGCCTCGACCAGCCACGCAGCCGCCCGGTCCACCGGACACTCTGTTCGGCAAAGGTCCCGTCCTGATCGTGAGTTCGGTCTGGCGCTCGTTCGGAGGTGCCGCGTTCCTTGGCCTTGCCGGGGGCTGAAGTCATCGGGGGACCGCCAAACCGGCGACTGCCTGACCGGCGAAATCAGGTTTCGTGGCCGACAACTCTGTGTCCAATGCCAAGACAACGGCGTGATCGGAGGATGTGGCAGCTGCCTTGCCGTATTTCACTCCGTCGAAGAGCCTGGCCGCGTGCTCAAGCCGCGAACTGGCGGCCGTGAACACGCGCCCTAACTGGGCAGCTGCCTCGTCCGCGGTCCGGCCGGCTTGGGCATCAATGATTGCACGGTCCTCAGCCGAGCGAACCACAGCGCGGAACTGCTCGACGACGGCCGTTTCCCAGTCTCCACGGCCCGCTGCGGCAGATGCCCGCGCGCGGAAAGCCTCGGCATTCTCGGACGACGCGTCGTCGAAAACCTCCGCCGATTTTTTCTTGCGGGCGTTGAGCCGCGGCCTGACCACGATCACGGCAACCACGATGAGGACCACCGCCAACGCTCCAATCACCGGCACGGCCATATTAGGCGCGCTGAAGGAATCGCCGTTCAGGGAGCGGAGCCATTCGACGAACTGGTTCCACAACTCTTCGATCCAACTGGGTTTGGCCGATGCGTATTTGGGCTTGGAGAGTTCCTCAACCGCCCACCGTTGGGCTTCCTCGCGGTCGGGGTCAACGGGAGGTTCGAAGGCTGCGAAAAGACAGGCAAAGGACGCGAAGGCCGGGATCATCCTGTTGGCGAACCCTGACCGGGCGTTGGCGGCCATGATTGCGCGCCAGCGTGACGTGCTCCGCGGCGGCCGGGAACGCCGTCGGGATCTTCTCCGGTCTCCAGAAGCCGAAGCAGCTCCACATCCAGTCCGTCACGTCGCATCCGTAAGTCCATATAGATCAGGGCGGCAACCGAGGTTTGGAAGGCGAAGCCGACCGCACCCACGAGGGCCGCGACGACCAGCGAAATCACCAGCAGGACCACTGTCGTGGTGGTCACTTGTTCGGCGCTGGGGTGAGGGGAAAAGACGGCCGTCAATCCGCCGGACGCCAAGCTAAACGGAATCTGGATGACCTGCGCGATGACGCCCACCATGAATCCCACCAGCAGCGTGATGCCAAAGACCCGCCACCAATTTCTGGCCGTAAGGGTCCACGAGCGCCGAAGACCGGCGAAGACGCCCAGTTCTTCTATGGTGATGGCGGACGGTGACACGAGCAGCTTGGTGCGGACCCAGACATACGCGACGACGGCGCCGAATCCCAAAGGCAGGACCAAAAGTAGCCCGACCGGTCCCAGCCCAGTCAAGATGAGGGCGGCCAACACGAACAGGGCTACGAAGAACAGCAATGAGCCGGCAAGTACGAGGAAACCAAACCCCACAAGGGACCAGATACGTGAGCGGGCCAGGGACCACATTTGCTTGAACCCGGTTCTACGGTTCAATGCCGACCTCGCGACGGGGATCGCCATGACGCCTTGGAGAATCGAGGAAAGCACCAATGCGAGCATTGAAATACCCAGGATCCCGGCTAAGGCACCGAGGATCGGGCCAAGGTACTGCATCGCTTCGGATTGGGTGGTGAAACCACCCACTGGGGGTTGGGCTATGCCGAGCATGCCCAGTGTGGTCACCCCGCTCAATGCGTTGGTGATTGCCTGAACAACAAGTGCCGAACCGAACATGGTCTTGGCGTTCCGGCGGATGGTCTGGAAGCCGCCGTCCATGATCTCACCAAACAAGAGGGGCCGGAGGGGCACGATCCCGGGTTTCGGCGGAGCGACATAGCGGGGCTGACCATATGGCGGCGGACCACCGGCGGGCCAGCGCGGATCGGCCGGGACGCCCCACGGCTGTCCTGGATACTGCGGCGGCCCCCACTGTGGCTGGGCGCCCCACTGCGGCGGCCCCCACTGTGGCTGCGGTCCCTGTTCGGGCCGGTTGCCCGGATCTGGCTGTGACACGTTTTCCCCCCAAAAGATGCGGTCCGCAGCAGTGCACGGCCCCGGAAAGGGACCATTTGCTCCAGCCTATAGTTCCGCCGTCGCGCCTCATAGCCCAATCCGCCTGCCTTCTGCCGCGCGCCATGCCGTGATCCGCCTCAACGGGACAAAGGCTTAGTGATAAGGGAATATATAACTATGAAGGCACGCATCCTGGTGGTAGACGACGACGAAGCGCTGGCTGAAATGATCGGCATCGTGCTGCGGAACGACGGCTTCGACCCGGTTTTTTGCGCGGACGGCGGGCAGGCGCTGGAGGTATTCCGTTCCTCAAAGCCTGATCTGGTACTGCTTGACCTGATGCTGCCCGGTTCGGATGGCATCGAAGTGTGCCGCCAGATCCGCGGGGAGTCCGACGTTCCCATTGTCATGCTCACCGCCAAATCGGATACCTCCGATGTTGTCCGCGGCCTTGAATCCGGTGCTGATGACTACGTGCCAAAGCCCTTCAAACCGGCCGAACTCGTGGCACGGGTTCGCGCCAGGCTGCGCCCGGGAGACCAGAAAGCGCCGGAGACCCTGCGGATTGCCGATGTCACCATCGACGTCGCGGGCCACTTGGTGACCCGCGGCGGTGAGCGGATTTCGCTGACCCCCTTGGAATTCGACCTCTTGGTCGCCCTGGCGCGCAAGCCGTGGCAGGTTTTCACCCGCGAACTGCTCCTTGAGCAGGTGTGGGGGTACCGCCACGCTGCCGACACCCGGCTGGTCAACGTCCATGTCCAGCGGCTGCGGTCCAAGATCGAGCGTGATCCGGAAGCCCCCGAAGTTGTATTGACGGTTCGTGGTGTCGGATATAAAGCAGGCTCCTGAGTCTTCCAGCGGCGAACCCGGCACTGACCAAGCGGCGGCATCGACCGAGGTCAAACGCCCCGTTGCCGGACATCCTGTCCCGGAACACACCGACGCCCGGGCACTAAACCTCCCCTGGGTCCTGGAGCGTACTCGAATTTGGACTCGCCGGGCCCTGATCCTGGCGCTTCGCGTCTCCCGTCTTGTGGTGACCGGGCTTCGCCACATTCGTCCAGGAATCCGGTATTTGTGGCGCGCCCTCCTGCGGCGTTGGCGCCGCTCGCTTGAATTCAGGACCGTGGCCGTGACGATCGTGCTGTCGGTCGTGTCGTTTGCGGTGGTCGGCGCGTACCTCTCAAACCAAATTGCGAACAACCTGTTCCAGGAGCGCCTGAAGCAAGCCGAATCTGAGAGCCGTTACTACGTCAAGCAAGTGCAGGACACCTTCGACGGTTCACAGGCCAACGACCAGTCGAGCGTCATCACCCTCGTCTACGACACCCTTAAGGCTGTGGAAGGCAACGGCTCGGTCATCCAGCGGCGATACGTCTTCGAAGCCATGCCCGAACAAACCAAGCCGCGCAACCGCTGGGTGGAATCGCGGGCCTCGGACCAATTGACGGTCCGCGTCATCCCCCCGGCGCTCCGCAAATCGGTCCAGGAATCGGGCAAGGACCAGTACTGGGCTTCCACGGAGTTTCCGGTCGGCAACCAGGATCACCCGGGCATCGCCGTCGGAAACAAGGTCACCTTCAATGGAACCGTCTACGAGCTGTATCTCCTCTACGACCTGGATACCGCCCAACAAACCCTGGACGAAATCCAGAATGTGCTGTGGGCGGGTGGCGCCGCCCTCATCCTGATGATCGGCGGTATTGCCTGGTATGTGACCAGGAACGTCGTGAGCCCGGTGAGCCACGCCGCCGTCGTCTCCGAGAAGCTGGCCGCAGGCCAGTTGCAGGAGCGCATGGTGGTCAAGGGTGAAGATGAGGTGGCCAGGCTGGGCGCCTCCTTCAACCACATGGCTGCGAGCCTTCAGGAACAAATTACGCAGTTGGCCACCTTGTCCCAGATGCAGCAGCGATTCGTTTCCGATGTGTCGCATGAATTGCGGACCCCGCTCACGACAGTCCGGATGGCGGCGGAAGTGCTGTTCGACGCCCGGGATGATTTCGACCCCATCAATAAGCGCTCTGCAGAACTCCTGTACAACCAGGTGGAGCGTTTCCAATCCTTACTCTCGGACCTGCTGGAGATCTCACGCTTCGACGCAGGTGCTGCTGTCCTGGACTCCGAGCCGACCGACATCCTCCAAGTGGTATCCCATGTCATCGACAGCGCCTCGCCAGTCGCCGCGGAGTACGGCTCGGAAGTCCGTCTTACCTCCCGCCACAAACGCATCATCGTGGATATGGATTCCCGCCGGATCGACCGCATCCTTCGGAACCTGCTGCTCAACGCCGTCGAACACGGCGAGGGGAAACCCGTCCATGTCTCCGTCGCAGCCAACCACGAAGCGGTCGCTGTTTCAGTGCGCGACTTCGGCATAGGGATGAGCCCCGCGGAAGCTGCGCGGGTCTTCGATCGCTTCTGGCGTGCCGATCCCGCCCGCGCCAGGACAACCGGCGGCAGCGGCCTTGGACTTTCCATCGCCGCGGAGGACACCAAGCTTCACAACGGGTGGCTTCAGGCTTGGGGCCGCAAAGGATCCGGTTCGAACTTCCGCTTGACCTTGCCTCTCAAGAAGGGAGGCACCATTGTGAAATCCCCCTTGCAGCTTGAAGCCGCAGATATCCACTTGCCAGGCGCCGCTCCCGAACGCCACATGCTCGTCTTGGATGCAGGCGAAGCCCCGCCGGAGCAGGGGTCCCGTGCGGATCAGGAACTGAACGGCCCTTCCGCGACGCCTCCGGCGCTTCCTCCTGCCTTGCCTCCGGCTCGCAAGGACGATGCCGACAAGACGGGGGACACGGCACTATGAGTTCCCGACGCTCGTATTCGTCCCGACGCCCTTATCTGCTGAGGGCTACAATCGCCGTTCTTGCAGTCCTCGTGGTTGTCCTCAGTTCCTGCGCGCAAATCCCACGCTCCGGTCCAGTGGGGAAGAGCAAGGACGAAAGCGCGGGCAACCCGAACGCTCCCGTCTTCTTCCCGCCGCCGCCCCACCCCGGAGCCAGCCCCGCGTCCATCATTGAAGACTTCTACGGTGCTGGCAGCGGCTACGAAGGCGACTATGCTGTGGCCCGGCAGTACCTGACGCAGTCGCTATCCGTCAGCTGGAAATCCGATAAGCGCACACTCGTTTTCCGCAAAGCGACAGTCGTCAAAACCGGCGTGGAAAATGAGTTCAAGTACCAGCTCGATCTCGCTTACGCCGTCGACGCCGACGGTGTTGCCTCACAGTTTCCTGAGGGAACCACTGAGACAATTCCGGTGACTTTGGAACAGGTCGACGGCGAGTGGCGGATCTCAGCAGTTCCGGACGGTACAGCGATCCCGGAAGAGACGTTCAAAGTCATCTATGCGGCCCAGCCCATCTATTTCTACGACCCCACTTTTGCGTACGCGGTTCCGGATATCCGCTGGTTCATCAAGAAGAACACCGTCAAGGCGATGACCAGTGCATTGCTAGCCGGTCCGGCGCCTTACCTGCGGGGCGCCGTCGTCAGTGCCTTTCCTTCGGGCATGAAGCTGGCCAGGGAATCGGTGCCCGTTGTTTCGGGAGCAGCCCAAGTTGACTTGTCCGCAAAGGAACTCGTGGACGCCTCTGCCGAAGACAGGCAGCGCATGCAGAATCAGCTGGCGCTGACGTTCCGCAGCCAACCGGATGTGGTGAACGTTCAGCTCCGGGCGGACCAGGACCTTGTCCGGGTGGAAGACAATGGCTCGGTCCTGCCCCCGGTGCTCGAGAAGAGTGCACCTGCCCGCCAAATCGCAGTCAGCAACAACGAACTGGTGCGCTACGAGAACAACAGAATCTCGCCCCTCCCGGACATGCAGCCGGTGGCCGGACTGAACCCGAAGGCTCCCGCAGAGTCCCCGACATCCCAGGCGGTGGCCTTCCTCAATGACGCTGGAACCGTCCTTTATTCGATCATTCCGGGCCAGCCCGCACGTCAGTTGACCACAAGGAGCACCCTGAGCCATCCCTCGTTCAGTCCACAGGACTGGGTCTGGACGGCAGGGCCGGGAGCCAGCGGCGCCACCGAGGTCGTGGCATTCAAGCCATCCAACGTTGCGCAAGGCCAGCCTGTCCCCAGCGTGACGATGACCCCGGCATGGCTGGCCGGGCGCGTGGTGAGGGATTTCCGCATATCCCGGGAGGGAGCGCGCGCCCTGGTCATCTCCGAAATGAACGGTAAGTCGTCGGTGCAAGTGACCGGCATCGTCCGGAATCCTGACGGCACACCCAAGGATCTGACCGCCCCGATTACCTTGATTTCTTCAGCTCCTGCCGATCAAGGCGTTTGGGTCAATTCCACGACAGTTGCCGTGATGAAGGCTTCATCCAGTCAAAACGTTGTTCCTGAACTGCTGTCCCTCACGTCCAGCCAGCCGCAGCTGTTACCGGCTTGGCCGAGCCTGACAACCATCAGTGCCGGCAACGGGCCCGACCAGATTTTTGGACAGTCGGCGGCCGGGGTGTTCCAGCGGGTGGGCAATGGTTGGGAACTCCAACTCAAGGGTCCGGTGGACCCGGCTTTCCCGGGCTAGGGTCCCTTTTGCCGTCACGTTCTCCACATAGCCTGTTGTCCGCATAGGTGTTATCCACATGCGCACGTTCGGTGCTGTTGGCTGTGGGGCAGAAACCGGATGCTTGGGGCATGGGGAATGACAACAGGCACCGCCGGGCGTGCGATCCTGATCTTGTTGTCCGGAGCCACGCCGCGCGTCATCGGGGAATTCATCCTGCTCGTTTGATGCGGCTCGGACAGGGCTTGGGTGATGCCCTCACTGAGTTGCTGGCTGTTCTGGCTCCCGTGGAATGCACGTGCTGCGGTGCCGAGGATTCGGCGCTCTGTGGCGGATGTGCGCGGCAGCTACGTCTTTTGTGCAAGCGCCCTTTCCGCGCTGAAGGGCAAGCACCGGCCTTGCTTACGGTGGATGGCTCCGTGCTCCTGCCTGTTGTCGCAGCCGGCCACTATCGGGACGAACTTGCTCAAGCACTCCTGTCTTTCAAGCATCTAGGCCAAGGACAACTGGCCTCAACGCTCGCGCCTGCTTTGGGGAAGGCCATACGGGCAGCCGTTGGAGACAAGGTGGACATCTGTGTGGTCCCGGTGCCCAGCAGCAACGCGGCCTTCCGGCGCCGTGGATTCAGTCCGGTCCATCTCTTGCTCGGCCGCTTGCGGCGCCAGGGTGCCTTGCCAGGCCTGGAGGTGAAGGATGCCTTGAAGAAGGGGAGGCCCGGGATTGCGGTGCAGACCCTCATGCCGGCCCTGCTGGCCCGGTTCCAAGGTTTTGCGGGCCAGGTTGTGAAAGCCTCGCAACGGGCTGGTGTTGGCGTTGGGGCGCCGGCGCCAGGAAGCGGACAAAAGGGCTTGGGCCGTGGAGACCGTGCGCGCCGCGTCCGCGGCTCCATGACCATTCGGCTTTTCCGGAAAGGTTCTTTGGAAGGCCGGGTATGCATCATCGTCGACGACGTCCTCACCACGGGCGCCACCCTGGCCGAAGCTGCGCGGGCCGTATCGGCGGCGGGCGGCACGGTGTGTGGCGCCGTTGTCCTCGCGGCCACTAGACCCCCGGCGGGAAACGAGTTCTCCCAGATGCGCCCTGGGCAACCCAAAATCGACTCAAACAAAAAATAAGTGACGAAAGGGTGAATTACCCGTGGCGATGAACTAACGTCGGTTATGGGTACCAAGAACAGATGTACCTGTCGATAGCGGCTCGGAAAGGGGCTCGACTGTCCGTCAGATCAGCCCCAAGAAGCGCCCTTATCGTGTCACCTGAGTTGTTTGGAGGGCACCATGGAGTTCATGATCAGCGGCCGTAATCTGACCGTTTCGGATCGCTTCCGCGAGTATGCAGGCGAGAAGATTTCAAAGATTGAATCGCTTGGGGACAAGGTCCAGAGGGTTGACGCAAAGGTTTCCAAGGAAACCAACCCCCGTCAGACACCGGGCCAGCTCACGGTGGAAGTTACAGTTCTGGGCCGGGGCCCTGTGATCCGGGCCGAAGCGAGCGCCGCTGACAAGTTTGCCGCCTTTGATCTCGCCTATAGCAAGCTTCTGGAAAGACTCCGCCGGGCCAAGGACCGCAAGAAGGTCCACCATGGCCGCCACACGCCCAAAGCCGTCCGTGAGGCCACCGCGGCGCTCGAGCCCGCTAGTGCGAGCGAACCCATCTACGTAGAAGCAAGCAACCACCAGGAGCCAACGACGCCACCGGTGGAGACCTCGCCCTATGATGTCGACAACGACATTCCGGCCGGCGATTCCCCGGTCCTGATTCGTCGCAAGGTCTTCCCCGCCGCTTCGCTCACCCTTGATGACGCGGTGGACAACATGGAATTGGTGGGCCACAATTTCTACCTGTTCGTGGACAAGGAAACCAACACCCCGTCGGTTGTCTATCGCCGCCGCGGCTGGACATATGGAGTAATCACCCTCGACTCCACGTGCGAGCCAGGAGACGAACCCGTGGAGGAAAAGATCCACGCTTACCGCTCGAATGACCAGGCTGCCAGAGCCTAGGCAACATTCGTATCTCCCATGAAAGGACTGGCATGGCCGCTTCGCTGAGCCTGTTGCAGGCACGGCGGATCGCATTGGCAGCCCAAGGACTGGACAAGGAACGGCCCACCGGCCCCGTGAGTTCACGGACGGTGGGCCGCACCTTTGCCCGGCTCCAAGTGGTGCAGATCGACTCCGTCAATGTCCTTACGCGCAGCCACTACCTCCCCTTTTTCTCAAGGCTCGGCAAGTATGACCGAAGCATCCTCCATACAATGGCCGGGCGAAGTCCGCGGCGCATGATGGAGTACTGGGCGCACGAGGCCAGCTTCATCCGCCCTGAGCACTTTCAGGACCTGCTGCTGTGGCAAAACCGTACCTGGGTGGGCGCGGCCCACCTGGAGCGCGGAATCCGGGAGGATATGGCGAGCCGTATCCTCGACGCGCTCGCAAGCGGGCGCCCCATGACGGCCGCCCAATTGACCGCGCACCTGGGGCACGAGGAAGAGCGGCAGCACGACAACTGGGGTTGGAATTGGAACTTGGTCAAACAGGTTTTGGAGCACTTGTTTGAAGAGGGGCTCGTGACGGCTGCGTCGAGGACGGAGCAGTTCGAGCGGCGGTACACCCTGACGTCGAGGGTCCTGCCCGCGGGATCTCCTGCAGTCAACGGCCGCATGGGAGGTTTCCAGGACGGTGACGCTGATCTCCCAGCGGCGGCCATGGACCGGCTGATCGACGCCGCAGCCCAGGCCCACGGCATCGGAACAATCCGTTGCTTCGCCGATTACTTCCGGACTCCGGTGAAGCCTGCTGCAGCATCGCTCAGCAGGCTCGTTGCCGCGGGGCGCCTGGAACCGGTCACTGTGCGGGGCTGGGACCGGCCGGTGTATCGGCACGTGGAAGCCCGGCTTCCCCGCAGTGCCACCGCCCGGGCGCTGCTCAGCCCGTTTGACTCCCTGGTCTTTGAGCGCCGGAGGCTTGAGGAGCTGTTCGGGTTCCACTACCGGATCGAAATCTACACGCCTGCGGAGAGGCGCAAGTTCGGTTACTACGTCCTGCCGTTCCTCCTCCGGGATGCAGCGGTCGCCCGAGTAGACCTTAAAGCCGACCGCTCAGCCAAGCAGCTTCTGGTGCGCGCCGCACATGGTGAACCGAACGCGCCGGGGGACACCGCCGTCGAGCTCTCCGCGGAGCTGCGGCTCATGGCCGATTGGCTCGGGCTCGACGACGTCGTCGTGTCACCGGGCGGTGATCTCTCCCCGGCGCTGGCCTCGGCAGCGGCCCGAAACTGAATTCCCGGGGTGTCCCCAGGCGCGCCCGGCGCCCGGCTCTCCGCTCTCAGGGGAACGAGGCCGCGTGGCGTTGGTCTCTCCCGTAGACTGAAACCGCCAGAATTCGGCAGCTTGAGACTGGGAGCAACTTTACGTGGCATCACTTATCGAAAAACTTCTCCGCACGGGTGACAAAAAAACCCTGAGGCAACTGCGGACCTATGCCGATTCCATCAACGCCCTCGAAGACTCTTTCAAGACCTTCTCCGACGCCGAATTGCGCGAAGAGACGGACAGGCTCCGTGCCCGTCACGAGGACGGTGAGCAGCTGGACGAGCTCTTGCCCGAGGCTTTCGCGGCTGTGCGTGAAGCTTCCTCCCGCACGCTCGGGATGCGCCACTTCGATGTCCAGCTCATGGGTGGGGCTGCCCTTCACCTAGGCAATATCGCCGAGATGAAAACCGGTGAAGGCAAGACCCTCGTGGCCACTGCTCCGGCCTACCTCAATGCCCTTACAGGCAACGGTGTGCATGTCGTCACAGTCAACGACTACCTCGCCGAATACCAGTCCGAGCTCATGGGCCGCGTCTACCGCTTCCTGGGCCTCACCAGCGGATGCATCCTCTCCAACCAGGACCCATCAGTGCGCCGGCAGATGTACGCTGCCGATATTACCTATGGCACCAACAACGAATTCGGTTTCGACTACCTGCGCGACAACATGGCGTGGGACAAATCCGAGCTCGTACAGCGCGGCCACAACTTCGCGATTGTCGACGAAGTGGACTCCATCCTCATTGACGAGGCCCGCACCCCGCTCATTATTTCCGGTCCTGCCCAAGGTGACACCAACCGCTGGTACAGCGAATTCGCCAAGGTCGTGTTGCGTCTCCAGCCGGAGACCGACTACGAAGTCGACGAAAAGAAGCGCACCATCGGTGTCCTCGAAGCCGGCATTGAGAAGGTCGAGGACTACCTCGGCATCCAGAACCTCTACGAATCCGCCAACACCCCGCTCATTGGCTTCCTGAACAACGCCATCAAGGCAAAGGAGCTCTTCAAGCGGGACAAGGACTACGTCATCCTGGACGGCGAAGTACTCATCGTTGACGAGCACACTGGCCGTATCCTCGCGGGACGGCGTTACAACGAGGGCATGCACCAAGCGATCGAGGCCAAGGAAAACGTCGAGATCAAGGCTGAGAACCAGACCCTCGCCACGGTGACACTGCAGAACTACTTCCGCATGTACTCCAAGCTCTCGGGCATGACCGGTACGGCTGAGACCGAAGCCGCCGAGTTCATGAGCACGTACAAGCTTGGTGTGGTGCCCATCCCCACTAACCGGGACATGCAGCGCATCGATCAGTCGGACCTCGTGTACAAGAACGAAATCGTGAAGTTCGAAGCCGTGGTGAACGACATCGCGGAGCGGCACGAAAAAGGCCAACCCGTGCTCGTCGGTACCACGAGCGTGGAGAAGAGCGAATACCTCGCCAAGCTGCTGGCCAAGGAAGGCATCAGGCACGAGGTCCTGAACGCAAAGAACCATGCACGCGAGGCCGCCATTGTCGCGCAAGCGGGACGCAAGGGCGCCGTCACGGTCGCTACCAACATGGCCGGCCGTGGTACTGACATCATGCTGGGCGGAAATGCCGAGTTCACGGCCATCGCCGATCTTGCAGAGCGGGGCCTGGACCCTGAAGAAAACTCCGAGGAGTACGAGGCCGCGTGGCCGGAAGCACTCGAAGCAGCCAAGCAGGCGGTCAAGGACGAGCATGAGGAAGTGCTTGAACTTGGCGGGCTGTATGTATTGGGCACGGAGCGCCACGAATCCCGTCGCATCGACAACCAGCTCCGTGGCCGCTCGGGCCGCCAGGGTGACCCGGGGGAGTCCCGTTTCTACCTCTCGCTGACCGACGACCTCATGAGGCTCTTCAACTCCGGTGCCGCCGAGCGCCTTATGAACAGCTCGGTGCCGGACGACGTTGCCCTCGAATCCAAGCTTGTGTCCCGTGCAATCGCTTCGGCCCAGGGCCAGGTTGAAGGGCGGAACGCTGAGCAGCGTAAGAACGTCCTCAAGTACGACGACGTCCTGAACCGCCAGCGTGAAGCCATCTACGGCGACCGTCGCAGGATCCTGGAAGGCGACGATCTGCACGAAAAGGTCCAGTTCTTCCTCGAAGACACCATCAACGCCCTGATCGATGCCGCGACCGCGGACGGAACCGGCGATGATTGGGACTTCCACCAGCTGTGGACCAACCTCAAGACGCTGTACCCGGTGACTGTTACGGCCCAGGACATCATTGACGAAGCCGGCGGCAAGGCCCGCGTGTCCGTTGAATTCCTCAAAAACGAGATCCTTTCTGACGCGCAGCTCGTTTACAAGGAGCGGGAAGAAGCCATTGGCGCCGAGAACATGCGCGAGCTTGAGCGCAGGGTTGTCCTCTCGGTCCTTGGACGCAAGTGGCAGGAACACCTCTATGAGATGGACTACCTCAAAGAGGGCATTGGCCTGCGCGCCATGGCCCAAAGGGATCCCCTCGTCGAGTACCAGCGCGAAGGATTCATGATGTTCCAGAGCATGATGGAGGCCATCCGAGAGGAGAGCGTCGGCTTCCTCTACAACCTGGAAGTCGAAGTAACGCCCGCCGAAGACGTGGTGATCGTCGACGGCAGCCCCGAAGGCGGTCACGTCGAACATCACGATCCGCAAATTCGCGCGGCCGGCCTCGAAGCTCCGGAGAAACCGGTTCAGCTGCAGTACACGGCGCCCGGTGAAGACGGTGCGAGCCAGACCCGGGTGGAAGGCCGGTCCTCGGGGCGCTCGGGCAACCCCGCCAAGGCCGCCGCCGAAGACAAGCAGCGCGGGACCAGCAAGAAGAAGCGCCGCTGACCCCGGCCGTACGCTGCGAAACGGAGAAGGACCAGAACCTCTGTTCTGGTCCTTCTCCGTTTCCCGAGACGTCCTAGGGGACGCTGCGTCAGCCAATTTCGAGGGCAGTGACCTTCCACGCGCCATTGCTTCCTTCAAGCCGCATGGCTACGGCGCGGGAGCGGAGTTCTTCGGAGATAACCACGCTTGCCTCGTACACTCCCTCCTTCACGGTGCAGACACGAACTGAGCGGACCACCGGACTGCGGTGAAGCCGTGATCGTCCGGCCAGGGACCGGGCCGCATGGGCTCGCGTCAGTGCCGCCCGGTGCTGGAGTGCGCTGAGGCATCGCGGGTCCAGGGACCGCGAGAGCTGCTGGACAGGCCGCGTGCCCGCAAGGACTTCGATTGAGGCCTGGGCGATACTGCGGGCCAGCGTGCGCAATTCACCATCAAGGCTGATCACGTCGGCCACCTTGCGGGCAGAAGACCGCCCCGTAGCGGAAGAACTCCCCGGCCGGGCTGTGGCGCGAGACGATTCCCCGGTTGCTGGAGGAACGATTCGTGGCGAAGTCACCGTCCGGGATGCATCGGGCAGGGCATGGATAGCTGATGTTGCGCTCATGGATTTCCTCGATTGAATCGATGGGTTGCTGGCGGATGGCGGGTTGGCAGCGGACGGTGTGGTTCCGGCGGCTCAGGTACGGGGCGGTGGTTGGAGGATTTGACCAGGGAACAGGAGCCCAGGGTCGTCTCCTATGACTTGTCGGTTTGCGGCGTGCCACTTTGGCCAGTGGAGGGCAATGTCGACGTCGCTGGCCATCGGGCCAAGCTGCCGCGCCGCAATTGACCATAATGAATCGCCCCGGCTCACCACCACAGTGCCCTGACCCGGGGAGACTGGCTCTTCCGCGGTCCGCTGCGGTACGGATCCCAGGAGCCCCGGCTCGCCGGTGGTTGCACGGGGTTGCCAGCGCGGCTCGACCTTCGAAGGATCGGACGCAATTGATGGCAGGGTTGAAGGGTGCGTAGAGGGGGCTGGTGCCCACTGGGCGGAAATGCTGGTGGATAGTGTGGTTTCGGCAGCCGGGCTCCACGCGGGTTCAACTGGTGAGGGGGCTGCATTTGCCATCGGAATTCCCACCAGATTCAGGCCAAGAATTGCTGCTGCCAGCCTGCGCATGAAGGCGGGGCTGAGTTTGGCAGCGGTGCGGGTGGTGCGGCCTGTACCCGATTGCTGGAAGACCGCGGCGGCAACCGCCAGGAGTAATGTCGCTATCCACCAGGCGACGATCGCCAGACCGACGCCGGTCGCAACAAATCCTAGGAAATCTTCAGCCATGGGTGTTTGGTGACGGCCTGCTGCGGCCTGCCATCGGTCAGTCAGGATCAGGCCGGTGGCAGCGAGCGAAAGGCCGAGAATCAGGATGGTCGCTGCCATCGCAGCGTCGTTCCGAATGGTTGTGTTGGTCTGTTCCATGGGTTCCCCTTACCCAATTGATGGCATTTGATGCAGTTTGATATATCTTGAACCATTTTGACCACACAAAGCATCACTTGTCTAGAAGTCGAATGCCGATGAACGAAGATTGACCCACACAGCCTGCCCGCTTACGCTGACGCAATGCGCTGGGATGCACTGTTTGAAGACATGGAGGCACAACTGGCCTCCGAACGCTTGCTGGGACTTGAATCCGAAATTTCAGAGCGGGCCCGGGTGGAGACCGCCGGAATCGAACTCTCTGACAGGCTGCGTGGAGCAATCGGCCAGAAGATTGATGTGACGCTTCGTTCGGGAACGCTGGTGTCCGGGGCGCTGAGCCATGTCGGGAGCGAATGGTTGGTTCTGGACGAGGGTCGCCACCAGTGGCTGGTGCCGGGGGAAGCAGTACTGACGTATCAGGGACTCGGCCGTCAAGCGCGGGCAAGCCAATCGAAGACGGTGCAACGCCTTGGCTTGGCCAGCGCACTGCGGATACTGTCCCGGGATAGGTCAGAAGTCGCAGTCCATTTGCTTGGATCGACATCGGAGGAGAGGGCAATGCGGGGCGTCGTTGACCGCGTAGGCAAGGACCACTTTGATCTCGCAGTCATGATGCCGGGCGAAGTGCGCCGGCACGGCAGCGTCGTTTTCGTGGCGACAGTTCCGTTCCGGTCGCTTGCTGCTCTGCGTTCATTGCGGGGCCAGGAGATCTAACTCGGGCGGAGACCCCCCGCGGCCGTCATTGGCGCTTGGGAGCTTTTCAGTGCTTGCGGGGATCAGGAGGACTTGGATTTGGCCTCTTGGATCATCCTGTTGGCCTCGGCATAGCGTTCCTCGATGTACTGCTCTAGCATTTTTTCTTCCACGCGCCACTGGCCCCTGCCACCCACCTGAATGGCTTTGAGTTCTCCGCTTCGCACCAAGGCGTATGCCTGCGGCGAGTTGATTTGAAGCTGTTCGGCGACATCAGCCAAGGTGAGGAATCGGGGCATGCCTCTATTTTGCCACTCTTCAACCCATTTGCTGAGGTTATCCACAGTTTGACGTGATTTGCCGCACTTGACTTTGGAAGCTGCCAGTAAGCGGTCAGAATGAGGGCCACTGAAGGTTACGACCGGCGAATTTGCAATTGGGGGACAGAGTGAGTGCAACTACAGCGGCCGCTGCAGCGCGGCTCAAGAAACCGTCATGGAGGGATCCGCGCCTCTTGGTGGGGATCCTCCTGGTCCTGGCATCGTTGGCTGGAGTCATCGCCCTCGTTGGAACAGCGGACCGCACCATCCAGGTATATGCGGCGCGCGAGCCGATTGCCGTGGGCCAGAAGGTCAGCAAGGACGATCTTACGATCGTCAAAGTGCGGCTCGACGACGTCGAGTCAAGCTACGTGACTCTGGCGGATGGCCTGCCCGAAGGGAGGGTCGCCGTCCAAAGGATCGCCAAGAATCAGCTCGTCCCGCAAGAAAGCCTCGGAGCCGCGGACACCCTGAACCGCAAGCCGGTTGCGATTTCCATTCAGGAGTCCCTGCCTTCCCAAGCTGTGGCTGGATCCCGCGTGGACGTCTGGGTAGCCCTTCCCGATGCCCGCAATGGCTTCGGCGCGCCACAGCTATTGCTGCCCGGCGCGGAAATCGCCCAGATCACCGAAGGCGCTTCGACGCTTGGGGTGTCCAAGGAGAAGGTAGTGCTCGTACTCGTGACCGATGAGCAGATGCCGAAACTTCTTGGCGCACAGGCGAACAAAGCCAAGGTTGCCGTGGTCTGGAACCCAGGCGGTGCCAGCAAGTGAGTATCCCCGTTGTCACCGTCGGGCAGTCCCGGGAAGACTTGGTCGGGGGACTCGAGCGGCTCCATGGACCGGTGACAGTCGTCCGCCGCTGCGGCGAGCTCGCCGAACTGCTGGCCGCGTGCCAAAGCGGTCTCGCGCGTGCGGCGGTCATAGCCAACGGTACCGAGGAGCTCACAGCGTCCCTGGTCGACCGGTTGGCGGCCGTCGGCGTGTCCGTTGTTGCCCTGAGTGACGATCCGGCGGAGGCGGTCCGCTTGCGGAGTATCGGCGTCGTCACGGCGTCGCTGGAGGTGGATTCGGCGTCACTGGCTTCCACGATCTCCGATTCGGTGGGACAACTGTCCGGACGGGCGAGGCGACGCGCAGAGCAGCGGGATTCCGGTTATGCGGATACCGCCGCGGAACTCCGCCCCTCCAATGTTGAGGAAGAAGCGGAGCAGGCGCCCGCGGGGGACGGCCGGGTCATAACGGTTTGGGGCCCCACGGGAGCGCCGGGCCGGACCCTCGTGGCTGTCAACATGGCTGCGGAGTTGGCGGCCGAAGGCAAGTCCGTGATACTTGTCGACGCGGACAGCTACGGGGCCAGCGTCGCGGCCTCACTGGGCCTGTTGGACGAATCCGCCGGACTGGCGCAAGCTTGCCGCTTGGCGGACCAAGGATTGCTGGACGTTGAATCCCTCAAACGAATAGCCGTGCCGGTCTTTACAGAGGCCGGCAGCTTTCGGGTTCTTACGGGCATCACCCGTGCGGACCGGTGGACCGAACTTCGGGCCGCTGCACTCGCTACCGTATATGAGTACGCTAGGGAGATTGCTGAGGTCGTTGTGGTCGATGCGGGTTTCTGCGTTGAAGCCGATGAAGAACTCAGCTTCGACAGTATGGCACCCCGACGCAACGCGGCCACTCTGCGCAGCATCGAACTTGCGGACACCGTTTACGCCGTGGGTGCTGCCGATGCGATCGGCGTTCCGCGGCTCGTGCGTGGCCTTGCGGAGGTCGCGCAGGCCGTACCGCAAGCGGCTCCTCTAGTGGTCTTGAATAAGGTCCGGGCAGCATCTGCGGGCCGGTCACCGAATCGTGAGCTTCGCGAAGCATGGGATCGGTACGGTCCCGGCTCCGCTATCGAGGGGTTCCTTCCATCTGACCCGGAAGCTTGCGACGCTGCCTTGCTGTCCGGCGCCGTGCTCCTCGAAAGTGCGCCTGAATCTGCTCTGCGGCAAGCAATCGCCAAATTGGTCTGTGCAGCCGTCCAGCAAAATGGCAAATCCTCTGTCATTTATTCCAGAGCAAGGCGACGGCTAAAGCGTTAGGCTCGCCATGTGGGCTGCAAGGACGCAGCAATCAAGATGTGATGGAGGCGTTTGTCGATGTCGTCAGGATCCAGCGTGGAGGATCGTTCTAAACTTGCAGTAGTCCGTGAAGGGTTCTACGGCGACTACTACGAGCATCTCGCAGAGGAGGACGCCCGCGGATATGCGGCCGAGCAATTGACCTCCCGGGCGGCCGCCCACCGGGAAGTGGGAAAAAGCCGTAAGCCGGGCACCGCCAACGTCACGATTGCCAATGAGGCAGACCGCAGCATTCTCTACATCGTCACGGATGACATGCCGTTCCTCGTGGATTCGGTGAATGCCGAGCTCGTTCGCCAGAACTGCGCCATCCGGCTCGTCATGCACCCGCTCTTCGTGGTTTCGCGCGATCGCCTGACGGGCGATCTCTCCGGCATTGCCCGCGTGCCCTCCAACATAGGTATCTCGAGCGGTGACACCGCAGCGATGCCGAATGTCGCCCACCTGATCGCGCAGGGCGACAACGTCTCCCACATGGAGTCGTGGATCGCCGTCGAGGTTGACAGGGTGGCGGACGACTTCCAGAAGGAACTCGTGGACGGAATCCATCGCGTCCTGAACGATGTCCGTGCCGCCGTCGAAGACTGGCCGAAGATGCGCACCAAGGCGCTCGAACTGGCATCTTCCCTGGACAAGGTGGCCCATCCCGAACACATCGCCGAGCTCAAGCAGGCACAGGACCTCTTGCGCTGGTTGGACAACGGCAATTTCACGTTCCTGGGTTACCGGGAATACGACCTCATCACCGAGAACGGCGAAGACGTCCTTGAGTTGCGGGAAGCGAGCGGCTTGGGACTCCTGAGGGCGGGTGACCATCCGCACCAAATCCAGCACCTCACCGACGCAGGACGCAGGAAGGCCCGCGAAAAGCGTGCCTTGGTCATCACCAAAGCCAACTCGCGCTCTACCGTGCACCGCCCTGCGTACCTGGACTACATAGGTGTCAAGAGCTTCGATCTTGCCGGCAACGTCAACGGCGAGCGCCGCTTCATCGGGCTTTTCGCCACCAGCGCGTACACCGGTTCCGTACGGAACATCCCGATCGTCCGGGAAAAGGTCGACGCTGTGCTCCGCTCGGCCGGTTTCCCGCAGGACTCCCATTCCGGCAAGGACCTCGTCGGTATTCTCGAGACCTACCCCCGTGATGAACTCTTCCAGATTGAGACCGACGATCTGGCCACAACCGCTTTGGGTATCCAGCGGCTTCAGGAGCGGCGCCGTACGAAGCTCTTCCTGCGTCCGGATATCTACGGACGCTTCATGTCAGCCCTGGTCTACCTGCCCCGCGACCGCTACACCACCAACGTCCGGCAGCGTATTGAGCAGGAACTCCGCGAGACCTTCGAGGCCGAGAGCATCGACTATGAAGCGCGCATCACGGAGTCCGCCCTCGCCAGGGTGTTCTTCCGCATCCGGCTGCCGCGTGAGGCGGAACTTCGGGACGTCGACGCCGGAGAGCTCGAAAAGCGCCTCGTCCGGGCCTCGCGGTCCTGGGCAGAAGGAATCGCAGAGGTGCTCCGCGAGAACACAAGCGCATCGGAAGCCGAGGCGCTGTCCTCCCTCTGGACGGATGCCTTCCCCGCCGGTTACCGCGTGGACTACGAAGTGGAGGACGCTCTTCAGGACATCGAGCGTTTCGAGAAGTACGGCGCCACGGCCGATCGCGACGCCGTCGCCGTCCAGGCGGCTCCTGGAGTGCATGTCTATCTGCCCGATGGTGCCGGTGAGCTCCTTGAAGAGGACGCCCGGGTTAAGCTTTACCTCCTTGAACCCAAGAGCTTGAGCCAGATCCTGCCCTACTTCCACAATCTCGGCCTTGAGGTTCTGGACGAGCGACCTTTCGAAATCGAGACCTCCGACCACCGGGACTTCTTCCTCTACGACCTCGGCCTGAAGTACCCCGCTGGCGTCAACCCCGTGGCTACCGGCCAGTTCTTGGCGGATTCCTTCAGTGCAGCCGTGACCGGTGAGGTGGAATCCGATAGCTTCGACCGACTGGTGCTCCGCGAGGGAATCCACTGGCGCCAGGTCGTGATGCTCCGCGCATATGCGAAGTACATGCGCCAGATGGGAAACACAAACTCCTTCGAGTTCATTGCGGACACACTCCTCGCCAACCCCGAGGTTGCCCGTGGCCTGATTGATCTCTTCGGAGCACGCTTTGATCCGGCATCAGCTGACCCAGCCCGTCCGGCTCGCCAAGACACCGCGCGCGCCACACTGGCCGAGGCGATTGACCAAGTCGCAACGCTCGACGCCGACCGTGTCCTGAGGACTTTCGTCAACCTCATCGAGTCGACCCTGCGCACGAACTACTTCCAAGGCAAGTCGTACGTCAGCTTCAAGCTGGATCCAACCAAGATCGATGGACTGCCATTCCCGCGGCCTAAGTACGAGATCTGGGTATACTCGCCCCGCGTTGAAGGCGTGCATTTGCGCTTCGGCAAGGTGGCTCGAGGCGGCCTGCGGTGGTCGGACCGCCGCGAAGATTTCCGGACCGAGATCCTCGGCCTGGTCAAGGCCCAGACCGTGAAGAATGCTGTCATTGTGCCCACCGGCGCCAAGGGCGGTTTCTTTGCTAAGCAGCTCCCTGATCCCGCAATTGACCGCGCGGCCTGGATGGCCGAAGGCATCGAGAGCTACAAGACTTTCATTCGTGGTCTGCTCGATCTCACCGATAACCTGGTGACTACAGCCGACGGCGAAAAGATCGTGCCGCCGTCGGACGTTGTCCGTCAGGATGACGACGATTCGTACCTGGTGGTCGCTGCGGATAAGGGCACGGCAACGTTCTCGGACACTGCCAACGGACTGGCCGCCGAGTACGGATTCTGGCTGGGCGACGCATTTGCTTCCGGTGGTTCCATCGGCTACGACCACAAGGCCATGGGGATCACGGCACGAGGCGCTTGGGAATCGGTCAAGCGCCACTTCAGCGAGCTGGACCTGGACACCCAGACCGAGGAATTTACTGTGGTCGGCGTCGGCGACATGTCCGGTGACGTGTTCGGAAATGGAATGCTTCTTTCCACGCACATCCGTCTGCTGGCCGCTTTCGACCACCGCCACATCTTCTTGGACCCGACGCCGGATGCGGCTTCCTCCTTCGACGAACGGCAGCGTCTCTTCGATCTGCCCCGCTCCTCATGGGATGACTATGACCGCTCGCTCATCAGTGCAGGCGGCGGCGTCTTCCCGCGCCAGGCCAAGGTCATCCCGATCTCCCCGGAGGTTCGTAGCGCCCTGGGTCTTCCGGACGGAACAGTCCAGTTGAGCCCTCCGGATCTTCTGCGTGCCATACTCCTCGCCCCGGCGGATCTCCTGTACAACGGCGGCATCGGGACGTACGTCAAGGCAAGCACCGAGGCCCACGCTGAGGTGGGGGACAAGGCGAATGACGGCATCCGTGTGAACGGACGCGAGCTGCGCGTCAAGGTTGTCGGCGAAGGTGGCAACCTCGGAATGACGCAGCGCGGACGCATAGAGGCCGCACTACAGGGAGTCATCCTCAACACTGATGCCATCGACAACTCTGCCGGCGTAGATTGCTCCGACCATGAGGTCAACATCAAGATCTTCGTCGACAGGATGGTTGCCGCCGGGAAACTTGACGCTTCCGAGCGCACATCGTTCCTCGCCGACATGACCGACGAGGTCGGGCGCCTTGTGCTCGAAGACAACATTGATCAGAACATCCTGCTGCTTAACGACCGCACCCGTGTCGCAGAATGGAGCCCGAGCTACGAACGCCTGATGGACTGGCTCGAGAAGTCTGCTGATCTCAAGCGGGACCTTGAAGCACTGCCGACCACCGATACGCTTCGCGAGCGGCTGGAACAGGGCCAAGGCCTGACGTCTCCGGAACTGTCCGTCCTCGCCGCATATGCCAAGATCGAATTGGGATCTGCATTGCGCGATAGCGACCTGGCGGACGATCCCTGGTTCCGCAAGACGATCCGCTCGTACTTCCCGAAGCAGCTTCGGGAACGGTTCGACGCCGAGCTGGACACGCATCCTTTGCGTCGCGAGATCATCGCAACCGTGGTTGCCAATGACATGATCAACTTGGGCGGCATTACCTTCGCCTTCCGCACCATGGAGGAGACCTCGGCCACCGAGGTTGCCGTGGCGAAGGCGTTCGTCGCTCTCCGCGAGATCTACGAACTCGACTCCATGGTGAAGGAGCTCAATGCCCTGCCGGCTTCGTTCCCCACGGAACACTGGAGCACCGTCCACCTCGACGTCCGGAGGCTTCTGGACCGCGCTGTTCGCTGGTTGCTGAGCCAGGGTAACGCGTCAAAGCCGATCTCGGAGGTTGTCGCTGAGTTCAAGCCGATGATGGATCCCATGAGGGCCCGGGTGCTGGACTACCTGCGCGGCAGCGACAAGGAGCGGGTGACCGGTTGGCTTGAAAAGGCGCGTGCGTGGGGCTTGCCGGAGATGCTTGCCCATCGCTGGGCCGAGCTTTTCGAGAGCTTCGTGCTCCTGGACATCGCCAAGATTGCGCAAAGCCGCGGGGCCCGGGTAGAAGAGGTCAGCAACGTCTACTACACGGTGTTTGACCGCTTCCATGTTGATTCACTGCTTGAGCGAATTACCGCACTCCCTCGGGACGACCGGTGGCAGGCGCTTGCCCGTGCTGCTCTGCGCGACGACCTCTACTCGACTGTGGCGGACATGACCATGTCGGTCCTCGAATCGACCGACGCCGGTCTCGACGCCGAAGCCCGCTTGCGGGCTTGGGAGGACCTCAACGCCGAGCAGCTGGGTCGTGCGAAGAGCATGTTTGACGAGGTCAATGCGTTGGAGGCCGACGACATGGCTTCGCTGTCGGTAGCATTGAGGCTCTTGAGGTCAATCGTTCGACGCTAGGGACAAGCCCGGGCGTTATATGGAGGTGCAGTGGCAATCTTTACAGACCCCATCAGGGAGCACGCTGATTTCGGGCCTGGAGATGCCGAATGGCTGCACCTCCTGGTCGGCGACTGGCAAATGGTCGCCGACCTGGCGTTCGCGGACTTGGCCCTATGGTTTCCGCATCCTGAATTCGGTTACATCGCGCTTGCACACGTCAGGCCGTCGACGAGCCACACGGTGTTTCACGCGGACTTCGTCGGGGAAGGCATCCGATCGGATCTGCAACCGATAGTGGACAAGGCGTGGTCCAGCCATTCAATCGAACGCTCCAGTGAAACGAGCTGGAGCAGCGAGATGGCGTTGCGGGTTGAAGCGGTGCCCATGGTCAGGAACGGACGGACCCTTGCCGTCGTCACGTCGCATATGGACCTGTCCAGTTCGCGGATGCCTTCCCGCCTGGAGCTGACATACAGGCAATGCGCCTATGATCTGCTCCGCATGGGCACTCTTGGACTGTGGCCGGATTTCGCTTCACCCACGGGCTCTCGCCGCGGTGCGCCGCGTGTGGGTGACGGCCTGATCAGGCTCGACGCGGACGGCATCGTGCAGTATGCGAGCCCGAACGGTGTCTCGGCATTCCGCCGCCTCGGCGAGGTGGAGACGTTGGAAGGGCGGTCCCTCGCCGAGGTTACTGCAGGCCTCCTCAAGGACCGGCGCATGGTGGACGAGACTTTGCCGTTGGTAGTCACGGGCCGCATGCCGTGGCGGAGCGAGATTGAGTCCCGCGGGGTCAGCTTGTCATTGCGCGCAATTCCGCTGCGCGATGAAAAGCATCGTTTCGGCGCCCTGGTTCTGTGCCGCGACGTATCCGAACTACGACGCCGCGAGCTCGAGCTTGTCACCAAGGATGCCACCATCCGTGAAATCCACCATCGCGTCAAAAACAATCTGCAGACAGTTGCTGCCTTGCTGCGCATGCAGTCGCGACGCATGGTCAGCGACGAGGCGAAGCAAGGCCTGGAACAGGCAATGCGGCGGGTGGCGACCATTGCGTTGGTGCACGAGACCCTTTCGCAGGGACTCACCCAGAGCGTGGACTTTGATGAGCTGATCGGGCGCCAGTTCCGGCTCTCGGCCGAAGTAGCGTCACCTTCGCAGCATGTCCGGACCGAGCGCTCAGGTCTGTTCGGTGAATTGCCGAGCGACTTTGCCACGCCGCTTGCCCTGGTTATCAACGAACTCGTGACGAATGCCGTGGAACACGGCCTCGAAGGCCGGGCCGGAACAGTGTGGCTGATGGCCGATCGTTCGACCGGGGAGCGCGGTGATGAGCTCCTGACCGTGACAATTGCCGATGATGGCGTCGGGCTGCCCGAGGGGTCGTACACAGAAGGCCTGGGCCTTCAAATTGTGCGGACGCTTGTCACGAGCGAATTGGGTGGCAGCATCCAGTGGATGCCGCGCGACGGGGGAGGCACCGCCGTCGAGATCGTCTTGAACCTGGTGCGAAGCTGACACCAGGCGCTCACGAGCTGCGGTGCTGCTAACCGCAATGAGACATACGAGGATGGCCCGGACCTTTCGGTCCGGGCCATCCTCGTATGTTCCGTTCGCTGCCGGCGCCGTGTTCTATCTTTCAGGCACCGTGGTCTATTTGCCGCCGGCTTTAGGAAGCGCGGCGTGCGCGGGCTGCGCGACGCTTGAGTGCACGGCGCTCGTCTTCGCTCATGCCGCCCCAGACGCCTGCGTCCTGGCCCGATTCAAGAGCCCACTGAAGGCATGTGTCCACGACAGGACAGCGGCGGCAGACACTCTTCGCTTCCTCGATCTGGAGAAGCGCAGGGCCGGTGTTGCCTACGGGGAAGAAAAGCTCCGGGTCCTTGTCAAGGCAGGCTGCGCGGTTACGCCAATCCATGCTGATCAGTCACTCCATTCGTGAGTACTAGGTGAGCCTTTTGTGAAAATATTCACGAGAGGCTTCACAGGAAAGGGGACCCATTGGGCCCCCTTGGTCGTCTGAGTCAAGCGTGTCATGTTAACGCCATGTAAACAAGGGGTTCAAGCCGTTGAAACCGTGAGCGATGCATCACATTGGTTGCCGATCTGCTCACAGGTATTTGACTATGTCCGGTAGTGTGCCAGTGTGTCAAGACCCCCTCTCAACCCTGCCCACGACCCTGCCGTGCCCGGCGACGACGGCCAAGGGACCAGCCACAACAACTCTGCTGGAGCCCCCGGCGGAGGACAGCGTCCCAAAGGAATCGTTGTGATTTCGATCGTGGTTTTGCTGGAAGCCCTCGCATTGTTGACCGCGGCGGCCCTGTATGTCTACCAGCTAGCGACCGGGGCGCCCGTAACCTCATTTTGGGGGGCGGTATTTACGCTGGGCCTTCTCCTTGCCTTTTCTGCGTGGTTGTTTGCGGTCAGCCACTTCTTGTTCCGTGGCTATCGTTGGACCCGCGCGGCGGCGTTGGTTGCCCAGCTGTTCGTCCTGACGATCGGGTTTCCCACGATGACCGGGGGGCTGGCCCTCGCCGGACTCGCCATGGTGGTTCCGGCTTTGGCTGGAATTGTCCTTCTGTTCGACAAACGGGTTATCGCCTTTGCTTCCCGAACGGGCGGATCCCGCGCCGCGCTCTGACCCCTTTCGCTCTGACGAAGCCCTTCATTCTGGAGCGGCGATCTGGACAGGACGCGTTCTTCCGTTCTCAATAAGGACAGCACGGCCCGGTGGGGCTTCCAGTTCGACGTCAACGCGGACGCCGAAGAGATCGCCGTCAGTAGGCGAGGTTTTGCCAAGGAGAATCCCGTTTCCGTGGGCTCGGGCAAGGGAAGCCAGGGGCGTCCGCTGCAGCAGGGCCGGACTGTGTGCCGCCGTTGCCACTACGGAGAATCCCATGGTGGGAAGCTCGGCAAGGAGCATGCCGGTTGCTCTACTCAGCTGTTCGGCGTCGTCCACCAGGAGATTGGTGTCGGTACCCACAAGCTTGCTGGTTGCATTCCTGTGGAAGTCCGCCCAGAAGGCATCCGGATCGGTACCCCGTGGTGGGCGCTGCCACTGAAGGCCTGGGTTGAGCAGCGGCAATGCGGTGAGCAACGACGACTTGCCGGATCCAGGAACGCCAAGCGCAAGAAGGACGCCCGAGGGCGGGAGCGTGATCCATACAGGTTCATGTTCGTCGCCTCCCAGACCAAGCAGCACCGCTCTGCGCACGCGAGCCGACGAAGGAGCAGTGGCTTCGATTCCGTGGTCCGCCACGATGTCCGAGGCCCGGACAAAGTGTGGCAACGGCTCCACCCGGAAAGGGCGTCGCATAGGGTTAGGGGGCTCGTGGGAGGGCCAAGCCGTGCTTGGCGGCGGGGCCACGAACTGGGTGACTGCCGTGTCGACATCAAGGAAGTTGCCACTCGCGACAGCCCTGCCCTTAAGAGGCTTTATTGCCGTAAATCGGGGCCACGCAAGCCGTGTTTCTTCGGTAGCGCCAAGGGGAAAGTATGCACGATTGGGAATTGACGCGAACATACGCGACGCGACCAGTTCCCTGTCACCCGTTACCAGAACGGTCAGTCCGGACTTCGGCCCATCGCGAACGATGGTGTGGACGAGGTCCTCGGCCCAAGCAAGTGGCCCGTTGCGCAACTCGGAGATCCAAGACCCCCAGCCGGAAATGACGAGCAGCAAGGGAACTTCTCCCATGACATCACCCCGGGCCCGCCGCGCCGACATTTCGTTCGCCAACCGCTCCAGAATCCGGGCGGCCCTCTTGGCGTGGTTGACGGAGGCGACGGCGCCGACGCGCCCGCCGGCTGCCACACCGGCGAAAGCGCCGTCGCCATCCAGGACATAAAAGTGGAGTTCCTCGGCACTTCCAACAAGCTGTGCAAACGCCGCCCGGCAGGCGTCTTCGACGCCGTTTGCGGGAGGACCGACAAGTCCGAGGTTCCCGTGCAGACTGGGAGTCCAGGTCAGACCCGTAACCCGTTGTTGCGAAGGTAAATCAACTAAGCCGAGGTAGGCCGTTCCTCCTGCCGATTTCCTGGGCTCTGCATGCTTGCCCGCCGATGCTGCCGCGCTAAGGCATAGGTCAAATGCGATGGATTCAGGAAGCGCGTCCGCAACAGGTCTTCGGGGCGGTCTACCTCCGTGGGTGGTCCAAACCCGATTGATTCCTTTGATAATGGGACGCGCGGCTTCTGCCGGGGTTGTCCCTGGATTTTGAATCCCTTCCTCGGCGTTCCCAGACGAGCCGCTGAAGCCGAGCCACTCTGCTGCCGTCCGGGCGACGATGCTCGTGAGTGGTCGAATACCCTCGCTGCTGGTGAGAGTCGCTGTCTGGAAAAGCTCGGCTTCCTCCGCCCCTCGAACCAAATAGGCCCGGCCAGGGAGGGACACCGGAATTGATGCGGCGGCCGGGGAGTTAATGATGTCCCGCGATTCCCAGTCTGATTGGACGCGAAGAGCAATGCTCGTAGTGACGTTGGCCCGGATGTCGGCACTCAGTGCGCCCTGCGGACGTTGTGTTGCCATGACCAGGTGGATGCCCAAGGACCGGCCGAGGGTGGCAATCCGCATCAGTTCGGCCAGAGCAGCCGGGGCGTCTTCAACAAGCATCCTGAATTCGTCGATCACAAGTACCAATCGGGGGATGATGGGCAATTGGTCTTTTCGTGCTGTCTGGATCCCGTCTCCCGACCCGCCGACCCTGGCCCGGTATGCTGGCAAGTCTGGGACATTTGCCTCCGCAAGGAATGCCTCCCGCATCCGAACTTCGGCACGGAGGGACACAAGGGTGCGCTCCAGTTCGTGTTCGCTGAGATCCGTGAGCATTCCGACGCATTGAGGCAGGTCGATCAAAGGCCCCAGACCTGAACCTCCTTTGAAATCAACAAATAGGAAGTTGACTCTCTCGGGGCTGTGGGTCAGTGAGATCGCTGTCACGATAGTGCGCAAGAGCTCGGACTTTCCCGATCCAGTCGTTCCGGCCACAAGGAGATGCGGGCCGTCGGAAACCAGATCCAGGGAGCGGGGCCCTTCGGTCCCTCGCCCGATGACCGCGGTGAGGCCGCTGCGTGCTGAAGAGTCGCTCCAGCGGGCCGCGATGCTTGAGGGGTCGTTCGGAAGCAGTTCGGCCAACAGGCACGCAGGGGGGACAACGGACGCATTTGTTGCCGCCAGTACGGGCACGGCGGCCAACGATCGGCAGTAGCGGTCAAAAACTGGGTGCTGGACAAAGTCAGGATCGAATTCCGTTTCTGTAAGACAGGACCGGAGGACTGCGCGTCTGTTCCAAAACTCGACAAGGCATATGCCTGCATCTCCGCCTGCTGCGCGTTGGAAGATTCTCCAGCCGGATTCGGCCGCCGCCTGCCGGAGTGAATCGTCGTCGGGATCAGGCTCGGACCCCACTAAGAAGAGCGCGCCTGGTTCCCCGGTTCGCTCGGAGAGAATGGCTGCTGCTGACCGGACGTCCGTGGTCATCGTGACTCGGGGTAGGAAGCGGGCGCTGAACGGCAAAAGGGCAATTGGGCCGTGGATGAGGATAGCGACATTCGATGCGCTGGGAAACGCCGCAAGTTGCATGAGCAGGAACCTGAACATGCCTTGGATCTTGGCTTCAGGTCCCGCAAAGGAAACCGTTTGGATGGTGGGATCCAAAACCATTGGAACCGGGCCCAACTGCGGCGGCTCGAAGCGTGGATCGGCGGGATCGAGTGCAACCAAGGCGTTCTGCGGACTGACGCCGAGCCGGAGCCAGATTTCATTCCAGCCTACCGTTTCGGCGGCGGTCAGTGGCGGCTTCAGTTGCTTTCGCCCACGTCCGTCTGAGACTGCTGAGGCAGTTGATCTGACCGCAAAGGCGAGCTCCGCGGCGGATGGTGAGCACCACCGCCGTCGGGCTCTGTCTTGTTCTACTGCCTCTTCGAGCGCTGCCGCCAGAAGGCGGCGCTGCCGTCTTCCCGAAATGGCCGGCGCGAGGACCGCGATGGCAGAAATTGCTGTGAATCCGAGGAACATCCACATTCCCGTGGCCAAGGCGATGCCGACTCCCAGCAGGAGCGGCAGCCCTGCAGTGAGGAGCAGTTGGACGCGGCCGTAGGTGTCACTGCGAGTCTGCACTGAGAGAGGCTCTGCGACGCCAAGGCCAGCTTTCCCCAGCGACTCTGCGCCGAATTCTCCATCGCCGAAGACTACTGACATTGCGGAGCGGCCACATTGGATTCTGGAGGCAGTTGAAAGGAAGGCCGAGCGGATTTTGCGTCCATCGACCCTGGTTCCGTTCACGCTCTGGTTGTCAGAGATCGTGAGTGCTGTCTCGGAAACCGTAAGGACTGCGTGAACCCGGGAAACGTCGGGATCCGGGAGGCAAATATCCGTACTGCTCCTGCCGATCCCGTAACTGCCGCGTTCCAGGGGAATGATCAAGCCTGCGGCGGGGCCCGTGTGCACCAGAAGTGACAAAGTTGCGGGGGTGCGTCCGCCGTCGCGGGCATCTTGTCCGCACGAATCCGCGCCGTCAACCAACACGGCTCCGGATACGAGAGGCGCCGCGCCGACGGTGAGACTCTCTAGTGGCAGCCCGTCCACCATCAGTTTCCCGGTTCCGAATTCCGCGGCCACTGCTGCCTGGACGTGGGAGCCCGAGCTGCCGTCGCCCACGGCGAGAGTCAGCTCGACGGGTTCTGCTTGCCGAAGTGCCCGCGGACCCCGGACCAGGGTGCAATGGAATGTCACTGTTTGCCCGCTCCTTCGAGTTGGGTGATTGATGCTCCTCCAACGTATTTGCAATGAGATCCGGATGTTCTCGGTCGATTGGCGTATGTGGAAATCGCTGCGCTCGCTGGTCAGCGAACGAGCCCGGCAGCAATTGGATGCGGCATCTCAGGTAGGCTTGACCTGCAGCCAGTGCAGATCATTGGGCTGCCCGCATTCGAACCAGGAGTATTTGTGACCGCTGACCTCGTCATCGTCGGGTCAGGCTTTTTTGGCCTGACAATCGCAGAACAGGCCGCCACTGAGCTGGGCTTGAAGGTTGTTGTCATTGACCGCCGTCACCACATCGGTGGCAACGCCTACAGCGAAACGGAAGAGCAGACCGGAATCGAGGTGCACCGCTACGGTGCGCACCTCTTCCACACCTCAAATGAGCGCGTGTGGGAGTACGTCAACCGGTTTACGAGCTTCACCAACTACGTGCACAAGGTGTACGGCGTACACAAGGGCGAGGTCTACTCTCTCCCCATCAACCTGGCAACGATCAACCAGTTCTTCCGTGCCAACTTGACTCCCAGCCAAGCGCAGGACCTGATCAAGGAGCAGGCTGGCGAACTCGCGGGAACCGATCCGCAGAACCTTAATGACAAGGGCATCCAGCTGATTGGTCGCCCCCTGTACGAAGCTTTCATCAAGCATTACACCGGCAAGCAATGGCAAACTGACCCCAAGGACCTGCCAGCGGGAATCATTTCGCGGCTTCCCGTCAGGTACAACTACGATAATCGCTACTTCAACGACAAATATGAAGGCCTGCCGACCAACGGGTACACCGCGTGGATCGAGAAGATGGCCGAACACCCGAACATCGACGTACGTCTGAACACTGACTTCTTTGACGATTCCCATGAGTATTCAAAAGACAAGGTCGTCGGGAAGATTCCCGTTGTTTACACCGGCCCTGTTGACCGGTACTTCGACTACGTCTCTGGAGATCTGTCCTGGCGCACCATCGATTTCGAAGAAGAAGTCCTGGACATGGGCGATTTTCAGGGAACGTCCGTTGTCAACTACAACGACGCCGACGTCCCCTTCACTAGGATCATTGAGCCGCGCCACTTCCACCCGGAGCGTGGCTACCAGACGGAAAAGACCGTCATCATGCGAGAATTTTCTCGGTTTGCGGAAAGCGGCGACGAACCGTACTACCCGATCAACACCCCGGTTGACCGCGAGAAGCTTCTGAAATACCGCGATCTTGCGGCAGCTGAAAAGGACGTGCTGTTCGGCGGGCGTCTCGGCACCTACAAATATCTCGATATGCACATGGCCATTGGTTCTGCCCTGTCCATGTTTGACAACAAGATCCGTCCGCACTTCGAAAGCGGCGCAGAGATTGAAAGCGGAGGAGTGGACGCATGAGCGTTTCAACGGAACCCCTGAATACGGACGCTACGCCCGGGCTGGGCGAGGAGTGGCAAACAGTCCATCGTGTTGTCTTTCCGACTGACGGAGATTCCGACACCCTTCCCTTGTATCTAGACTTCAACTCGGCTCAGCGTGTTGTTTCTGAAGAATCGCAGACGTCCAAGTCCGGGGCGGGTGTCACAGCCGTCACTTCCAGTGGTGCAAAGATCCGGTCGGATTTCATTGAGAACCGCCGCCAGTTGCACTTGCCGGCCTATCGACGACTCTCGTTTGGAACGTACTTCAACGCTTTTCCCGCAAGCTACTGGCGGGCGCACACAGATGTCACTAGTGTGCGTCTTACGGTCGCGGTTGACGCCCCGGCAACCGTGGTCATTCTGCGGTCCACGGCGAGGGGTACCTCCAACAGGGTGGAAAGCATCAGCGTGGACGCGGGACAACCTGTGGATGTTGTCCTACCGCTGGCTAACTTCGGCGATGGCGGCTGGTACTGGTTTGACCTCGTGGCTTCGTCTGAACAGGTCAAACTTCTCGGCGCCGAATGGTCTGTACGCAAGCCCGAAGGGTTCGAGGCGGGCACCGCCACGGTTGCCGTGACCACCTTCAACCGCCCTGATTTCTGTGTCAAGCACCTTTCCACTTTTGCCGAATCTCCAGAGCTCCTGAACGTCATGGACCGGCTCCTGATCACCGACCAAGGGACGCAAAAGGTTCGGGACCAGGAGGGGTTTGAACAGGCTGCCGCCCGACTTGGAGACAAGTTCGCACTCATAGAGCAGGGAAACCTCGGCGGTTCGGGCGGCTTTGCCCGCGGAATGCTTGAGACGGTTGAGGACGGTCGAAGCAAATACGTGCTGCTGCTGGACGATGACGTGATCATCGAAACAGAAGGCGTATTGCGCGCCATCAATTTCGCTGACTTCACGAGGAAACCGTCGATCGTCGGCGGTCACATGTTCAATCTGTATGAGCGCTCGGTCATGCACAGTTTCGGCGAGGAAGTCAACGAGTACAAGTTCCAGTGGGGCGCCGTCGACGGCACAAAAGAGGCCCATGACTTCTCCGCGAGCAACCTTCGCACCACGCCGTGGATGCACCGCCGGATCGATGTGGACTTCAACGGCTGGTGGATGTGTTTGATTCCGACCAGCGTTGTGCGCGAGATAGGGCTCTCGCTTCCGGTATTCATCAAGTGGGACGACGCCGAATACGGCATCCGGGCCCGCCGTCATGGCTACCCCACAGTTAGCCTTCCCGGAGCTGCCGTCTGGCACATGCCTTGGACTGAAAAGGATGACACGATCGACTGGCAGGCGTATTTCCACCAGCGAAACCGCTGGCTTGCCGCCCTAGTCTACTCACCCTACAAAAAGGGCGGATTTCTGCCACGCCAGAGTTTCATGGTAGACGTCAAGCACTTGCTGTCGATGCAGTATTCCGCGGTCGAGCTCCGGCTTGACGCCCTCGAGGACCTCCTCAAGGGACCGTCCCATTTGCACGAGACAATCAAGACCAAGCTCCCTGAAATACGTGCCCGACGCGCGGAGTTTGATGATGCGCGCATCACAAAGGAAGTGGCAACCTTCCCGCAAGTGAAGCGCGTGAAACCCCCGCGGCGCGGGAAGAAGCCATCCTCTCCGAAGTCGATTTTTGCTGCCCTCGCGACGGCCGCGTCAGCCGGAATCCGTCAGGTTCAAAGCGTGCGGCCTGGGGCGCTTGAGCACCCCGAGGCGCTTGTCCCGGCAATGGACGCCCGCTGGTGGCGCCTGTCCCAGTTGGACTCCGCAATCGTGTCGTCTGCGGACGGAACTGGTGCCTCCTGGTATAAGCGTCATCCTGAGCATTTCCGCAATATGATGGCCCGCAGCATAAAACTCCATCAGCAACTTCTCCAAGACTGGGAAAAGCTTGCCGAGGAATATGCACGGAGCCTGCCCGAGTTCACGTCCCAGCGGGCGTGGCGCGAGACGTTCGACGCGGTGACCACGACCCCGCAAGAAAAGGTCAACGGGTGACAACTGCGAGTGACTTTAACGAGTCCGCCTCTCTCGTCCGACCGGGCGTGGGAGGCGGACTCGCTGATGTGTTCAGACAGCGATTCTTGCTCAAGCTGCTTGTCCGGAAAGAACTGCAGATCCGTTACAAGGGATCGGTACTTGGGCTGCTTTGGTCCTATGTAAAACCTGGGGTCCAGTTTCTTGTCTTCTATATCGCCTTGGGCGTCTTTCTTGGACTCGAGAAAAGCGCTCGAAACCCTGACGGCTTGGGCAATTACGCCGTGTACTTGTTCTCCGGAATTGTTCTGATCAACTTTTTCACCGAGGCGCTCAGTAACGCAGCCCGCTCCATCGTCGGCAATGGTGGTCTTATCAAGAAGATCTATCTGCCACGCGAGCTCTTTCCCGTTGCATCGGTCTGGGTTTCCGCCGTCCATTTCATTCCCCAGTTGGTTGTCCTCGTTGTTGCCTGCTTTTTTGCAGGATGGCACCCGAGCTTCCTCCAGTTGATCGCGGCCGTCGCCGGTTTCGTGGTCGTAGCTATGCTCGCTACCGGTCTGGGACTGCTCTTTGGCTCTGCGAATGTCTATTTCAGGGACTCCGAGAACATCGTCGACATGCTTCTGATGGTTGCGACCTGGGCTTCTCCCATCATGTATTCCTGGACGATGGTGAGGGAGAAACTTGGCGAGGGTTGGTATTCCCTCTACCAGGTCAATCCCATCACTATAGGCGTTGAAGCCTTTCACTACGCCTTCTGGCTTCCCACCACTGATGGAACTGCTCCGATGCCGCCGAATCTTTTGCCAGTCTGGGTCCCTGTGGGACTCTGTGTTTCCCTCGCAGTTCTTGTTCTTGGCCAGTGGGTATTCCGCCGGCTTGAGGGCCGATTCGCACAGGAGCTCTAAAGGATGTCCGTTGCAATCGAGGTTCAGCAACTAAACAAGCAGTTTGTGCTGAGACATACGCGTTCCCTCAAGGAAGCAATTGTCTGGCTAGTCACCGGACGCAAGGGCGACATCTCGAAGAAGTTCCACGCTCTTCACAATGTCGATCTGGAAATCCAACAAGGGGAGACCGTCGCCTTGTTGGGCTTGAATGGCTCCGGCAAGTCCACACTGCTCAAGCACATCTCCGGGGTTATGTTGCCAGATAGCGGATCCGTGCGGACGAGAGGCCGAGTCGCCGGCCTTATCGAGGTGGGCGCTGGCTTCCATCATGATCTGTCCGGACGGGACAACGTTTATCTAAACGGCGCAATTTTGGGGATGACAGAGTCCCAGATCGACGAACAATTTGACTCCATCGTGGAATTTTCCGAGATCGGCGAGTTCATCGACACCGAGGTCAGGTTCTATTCATCGGGAATGTACCTTCGCCTTGCGTTCTCTGTGGCCGTCCACACTGACCCCGAGGTTTTCCTCGTGGACGAGATATTAGCAGTCGGAGACGAACCGTTTCAGCGTAAGTGCCTCGCCAAGATCAAGGAGCTTTCCGCAGCAGGGAAGACCCTCGTCGTGGTCAGTCACGACCTTGAACTCGTTTCCCGTATTTGCGATCGGGGTGTGGTTCTCAAGCACGGAAATGTCGTGTTTGACGGAGCCATTGATGACGCTGTGGCTCAGCTTCGCACCGAAAGCTCGCGCTGATCCGATGACGTTTTCACAAGACAGTATTTCGGCTGGCAGTGGCGAGGGACTCGACGGACACCTCGCGCGAGAATCCCCCCTCCGTGTAAATGAGGCACCCGCTAAACCTCTGCCCGGCAAAAGACGATTCCGTACTGACATCCAGGCGCTGCGCGCACTTGCCGTGAGCCTAGTAGTGGCCAACCATCTTTGGCCTGTCCAGTTGCCTGGCGGATATGTCGGCGTTGATGTCTTCTTTGTCATTTCTGGATTCCTGATCACCTCGCACTTGAGCAAGGAACTCTTGGCGAGTGGTCGGGTGCGCTTGGGCCAGTTTTATGCAAGACGAGCCCGAAGGCTCTTGCCAGCGGCCCTGATCGTGCTGGCGGTATCTCTCGCGGCAACTTGGCTATGGCTGCCATACACTCGTTGGACTGCTAACGCCCAGGAAATTGTGGGCAGCGCCTTCTATGTCGAGAATTGGGTGCTCGCGGCGAAGTCGGTGGATTACTCAGCGATGAATGCGTCGGCAACGATGGTGCAGCACTATTGGTCGCTCTCTGTCGAGGAACAGTTCTACCTAGCCTGGCCGCTGGCTCTGATCAGCCTCTACGTATTGTCGGTACGACGGCGCCGCGACCCTCGCCGTACCCTCGTGACCGGTCTTGGGGTGGCTGTGGTCGCTTCTTTCGGGTTCAGCATCTACCTGACGGCCGTCGCACACAGCCAAGCGTATTTCAGCACTCCGGTGCGCGTTTGGGAGTTCGGCGCGGGTGCCCTCCTGGCTTTGTCAGTTCCTCGCGCGGCTCGCCTTCGGCGCACCTTGAACATTATGGCGCTGAGCGGGTTCGCCCTCATTCTTCTGTCCGCTGTGATCTACGATCACGCGACCCCATTTCCAGGCTGGACCGCTCTGGTGCCGGCCGCGGGCACAGTGCTGGTAATTCGTGCAGGCGCAAGCGGTGCGAACTTGTGGCACGACCGGCTCACGGCGCTGAAACCGGTGCAGTTCATAGGCAACATATCGTATTCGCTGTATCTGTGGCACTGGCCCCTGATCGTCGTGGCGCCGTTCTTGCTGGGGACTACACTGGGCACCGTGGCCAAAATGTCGTTGGCGCTCGTGGCAGTGCTTCTGGCTTGGCTGACGAAGTTGTGGATTGAGGACCGATGGACCATGCGGCCCCAACACGCCACGCGGTCACGACGCGTGCTCGTCAGTGTTGCGGCCGGCATGATCGCGTTGGCGTTGGGCGGGACGACGCTTCACCTGCAGGTAGCACCCAAGGCTCAGGCCGCCGCGACTCTTGCCCGGACTGACGCGGAGGGTCCTTGTTTTGGACCCCGGGCGGTTGACAAGCCCGAATGTGGTGACCCGTTCGCCCGCCCCGTTAAGGATGCGAATATGGGGCCCGCCAACGAGTACTGGGGCATGCCCGCGGACTGTCCAGCCACGAAGGACACTCTCGGTGAAGCCAACCCGGGAGGCCCGGCAATCTGCGACTACTCGGGCGGGCGCCGTGATGCTGAGTCTGTCTGGCTGGTGGGAGATTCGCACGCCCAGCAATGGCAGCCGGCAATCATCGAACTGGCCCGAACAAATCACTGGAGGCTGAAAATTAGCTACAGCGGTGGATGCCCGCTGGCTGATGTACGTTACATCGGCTACCGCGGGTCCGCTGCGGACCCAGCCGCTGTAGAGAGGTGCGGGCTTTGGCGCAGAAACGTCGCCGACGCCGTGGAACGGGACAAGCCCGCAAAAGTCTTCACTTCGAGCTTTGCAGCAGGAGAACAGATCAATGACGGTTCCGGCCGGTCCCAACTGGAGCAGTACAAGGCAGGTTTCAGCAGCTACTGGACGCGCTGGACACAGGCTGGGGCGGTCGTTTACGCAATCGCTGATCCGCCGCTCAACGACAAGGTCCGGGACGCCAGCTGCGTAGTCCTCAGTGCCGACAGTCCGCTCACGTGCCGCGCCCCAAGAAACCAAGCGCTGCCTGAGGATCCCATAGCCGCCGCGGTCACCGCGGCCAATGACAATAAAGTGCGGCTGCTAGATTTATCCCGCTATTTCTGTGACGAGTCTTACTGCTACGGCGCGGTCGGTGGAGTTCCCATTTACTATGACCTCGACCACCTGAACCGGCAGGTCTCATCACGGCTTGCATTGCGCATAGGCGCGGAGCTTGGTGCGCCGGCACCACGCTGAGTCCTGTACGGCTGGTCAGGTTCCGAGCCGGGCCAACAGCCATTCCAACAAAGAAGAGAAGCGGGTCGGTTCAGCTTCCCGAGGGATCTGAACCGACCCGCTTCTCTTCGCGGGGCAGGCCTGCTACCTGATGACAGCTCCGCCGGAAGCCGTCCAGTAGATGGTGCCCCCCTGGAATCCTTGGGCGATGCCACCATCGGGAGTCGAGTATTCATCAGTGGTGGGGTAGCCTAGCTTGCCTGTTTCGTAACCTTGGGAGGCCCAAGCGGCGCGGATAGGGCCTGCCGTGGCGTGGGCGCCGGTGTCGGCCGTCCAGTAGATGGAGCCGCCTTGGTAGGCTTGGGCGATTCCACCGTTGGGGTAGCTCATCTCATCCGTCGCGGGGTAGCCGAGCCGCCCGCTTTCGAACCCCACCCTGCCCCAGGCCGCGCGGATCGGACCCGCGCTGGAGTGGGCTCCGGTAGCCGAGGTCCAGTAGATGGATCCACCCTGATATACCTGGGCGACGCCGCCATACGGGTAGTTCATCTCGTCCGTCGTCGGGTAGCCGAGCTTGCCGTTTTCGTAGCCCACAGCAGCCCAAGCGCTTCTGATGGGGTTGGCGCTGGCGTGGGCTCCTGTGACGGCGGTCCAGTAGATTGACCCGCCTTGGAAATTCTGGACGACACCGCCGTTTATCCCCGGAGTTTCGTCGCTCGTGGGATAGCCAAGCCTTCCTTTTTCGAAACCTTGCACGGCCCATGCGGCTCGGATGGGGCCCGCCGTGGCGTGGGCACCGGTGTCTGCTGTCCAATAAATAGAGCCGCCCTGGTAACCCTGGGCGAGGCCGCCGTTCGAGTAGCTGAGGACGTCGGTGGTGGGGTATCCGAGCTTTCCGCTTTCAAAGCCCATAGCTGCCCAGGCTCCGCGGATTGGTCCTGTGCTGGCGTGTGCACCCGTGTCAACGGTCCAGTAGATAGAGCCGCCTTGGAAGCCCTGGGCTCGGCCACCGTTGGGGTAGCTCAATTCATCGGTAGTCGGGTAACCAAGTGTGCCGCCCTCGAAACCCAGTGACGCCCAAGTGGACCGGATAGGACCCGCGGTGGCGTGAGCTCCGGTGGCCGCCGTCCAGTAGATGGCGCCGCCCTGGAAGCCCTGAGCTCTGCCAGCATTGGGGTAGTCCAGCTCGTCGGTGGTGGGGTAGCCGAGCTTACCGCGTTCGAATCCGAGTGCGCCCCAGGCGGCGCGGAGCGGGCCTGAGGTTGCGTGCGCCCCGCTGCCCGCCGTCCAGTAGACCGAAGCTCCCTGGAAAACCTGGGCGAGGCCGCCATTGGGGTAGCTCAGGACATCCGTGGTGGGGTAGCCGAGGCTCCCGTCCTCGAAGTTCTGTGTTGCCCAGAGGGTCCGAATGGGGCCGTTGGTAGAGTGTGCTCCGCTTGCCGGCGACCAGTGCACGGCACCGCGCTCGAAGCTTAGGTAGCCGCCTCCGTCCTTGAGGCCATAGGTTTCGCCAGACATCGCTGCCCCGAATGCTCCGTTGAGTTGTGAGCCCTTCAGGGCAAGGGGAGCAGGGAGGTAGAGAAGCTTATTGGGTGTTCCGG
This sequence comes from Arthrobacter sp. AZCC_0090, assembly GCF_014207375.1. GTDB lineage: Bacteria > Actinomycetota > Actinomycetes > Actinomycetales > Micrococcaceae > Arthrobacter. Next base: position 158,142 of record NZ_JACHEE010000003.1, read on the forward strand.
CCGAGACCGATTTCACGACACCGCTGGTCGCGTTTGAAAGGATGGCTGCGCTGACCTGGGCCGGTGTCATCTGGGGATTCCGGGATAGCAGCACAGCAGCGGCACCAGCAACGTGCGGGCTTGCCATGGACGTGCCGGACATGATCTTCGAGGCCGTGTCCGAAGCGATCCCGGCCGAAGTAATGTCTTTGCCGGGGGCATAAAGGTCAACGCAGCTGCCGACGTTTGACCAAGGCGTCTGGGTGTCGCTTGAATCGGTTGCGGCCACAGTCAGGACATCCGGGACCCTTGCTGGCGAACCGGAACAGGCATCGACGCCGTAGTTGCCTGCCGCCGCAACTACGGTGATCCCATGGTCGATGGCGCCTTGAACCGCGGCATCGAAAGCCATGTCTGTGAAACCCGCCATGCTCATATTCAACACGGCAGGAGTTCCGGCCTGATGGTCGGCCGTAATCCAGTCAATGCCTGCGATCACCCCCGAGGTATATCCTGAACCGCTGCAGTCCAGGACCCGCACGGGAACGATGGTGGCTGACTTTGCGACGCCGTATGTGCTGCCCGCAAGAATACCGGAAACGTGGGTTCCATGTCCGCTGCAGTCCCCGGTACCCAGGCCATCGTCGACATTGCTCCAGCCTGTGCTAACCCGTCCAATGAACTCGGTGTGTGATGAACGTATTCCGGTATCCAAGACATAGGCTGTGACGCCTGCGCCGGTTCCTATCGGTTGGTAGTACGTATTCAGCGGTAGATCGCGCTGATCCGTCCGGTCGAGCCCCCACGGCGAAGAGTCTTGGGCGACGGTGATGCGCTGGTCGACCTGAACTGAAACGACATCGGGGGATTGCGATAGCTTTGCGGCCTCTGCCGGAGTGGCTGTAACAGCAGCGCCTTTGAGCGCATGCGTGAAAGTCTTGTCGACGGCCACGCCCTTGGACTCCAAGTTGCTCGCTTTTGTGCCGATATCGGTTTCCTGTGTGTACCGGACGATGTACCGGACCTTTCCATCAGAGGAGGCGTCCGGCGTCGGCGGCGTTGGAGACGGTGCAACTGGCGCCACACTGCCAGCCGTTGCGGAAGGAACGCCCGTGGCTGTTGGTCTAGCCGGCCCTGAAGGGTAAGCAGTGGCTGCGGACGTCGACGGGGACGGGGCAGCCAGCGGAGCTGGAGTGGCCGAGGGCGCCGCGGCGGCTCCAGACGGTTCAACCGTGGTAGCGCCCGCGATGCCCGAACCCGCGAATGTCAACGAGCAAAAAACAACTGCAACAAAGACATTCCTGGCCGAGGAGGGGCTAAATGGCATGAGCATCTTCCAATTGGATTTGGGGCCCTGCCCCATATTGCGTTCCGCGTCGTCAGACTGAAAATGAATACTGCACCACGAAGCACAGGAGCCACAGCCTTCACAGACGAAGATACACGACGAATGCGAATGGAAGAGGGATTCCACGGCGCTCACAGCGGGCCTGACCACTGACCCGCCGTGAGGTGGTGGTGTTGGACACACGCCGAGGCTTGCGAGGCGTCAGGCTCCGCAGGCCGAGACCTTGTAAAGCTTCGCAGGCCCTTCGGAATCGATGAGCCTGAAGCCAGGATTTATCTCAAGGTTCTGGACGCCAGGAAATTCGTGGTGGCCCCCATGGACTTCGCGGGTGCCGAAATCCAAAACGTAGTATGCCTTGAGCTTGCGGACAGCGTCGCAAACTTCCGGCGTTTCACCCGCATGATTGAGTTGACGCAGGATTTCGATCGTCGAGGCGTCATACTCTCCGAAAACGTGAGGCGTCAGGGATTTGCGGTCCGAGATTGCGTAGACCATGGAAGCACCCGTCCACGGACTCGAGACGACGACGTTGTCAGCAGGAATCTCGGAGCCAGCCCTCCGCAGCAACGTCATCTCGTCACGGGAGACCAACGGTGAATCCGACGTGACCGCATAGTTGCTCGCCGCGGAGCGAACGGCTGCGGACACGGCCCCGCCTTGGGAAAGCACGAAGAGTCCGCACAACGCGAGCACAGAAAGAATGACGGACGCTGTCTTAGCCCGGGTTCCGCTGACCCATTCCCTCAACACCGGCGCCTTGCGCGCGGTTAGACGGTCGTGGAGGAACCCTCGCAGGAGATCGGCCAGCCACGCGGCACCGAAAACTGCGACCGGCAGGGTTGCTACAGGCAATAGTGCCGCCAGGCGGAACGGATCGTTGTACCAGACGCCGCCGAACCAGGTCCGGAAGCTCCCGAAGGGGTAGCCCGAAACGATGATGAACATCAGTCCGGAAACAACGAACATTGCCAGCAGCCAGAGGTGACGGCGCTGCCGTAACAGTGCCCAGATCCCGAGCAGGGTCAACGCGAAGATGAGCCACGGGATCGGTCGGCCTTGGGGAGAGCTAGTCAGAGCCTGTCCGAAGGCCTGGCTGAGTGTCTGAACGGGTTGCCACGTGGACTGGGCCTCGTCCGGCCGAAGGACCTTCCAGCCGATTGTGAGCACACCGGTGTAAACAATCAACGCGATCAGGAGCGTTGCCGCCGTGGGCCGGGCCCCGAAGCGAGGTCGCCAGAGCCGGAAAGCCGCGACGCCGGCTGCCAAGACTGCCGGATACGTCCATGCGAAAAACGCCAAAAGGGTGCTTGGGTGCGCTAGGGCAAGTCCCGGAAGGGCTCCCAACAGCAGGATCCAGGCAGAGCCAGGCGGAAGTGCCAAGCCACGAGCCACCCGAAGGGCCAGGGCAAGGAGCGCGATGCAGGCGGGGAGCATCGCGATTGAAAGTAGGTTCGGGTAGAGGACGCCGAAATCGACCATCAGAAAAGGGAAAGCGCTGAAGCCTGCTGCGAGGGCGCAGCTGCTGACAACCACTGTTCGGCGCCGGCCGAAGAGGGAGGTCGCGAGCAGAACGCACGACAAGGGCCAGATGAGCCCCCCAATGGCAATGTTGGTGGCATTGACTGCCGCCGGAATCGTGCTGCCCGTCAGTTGCTGGGTCAGCGATACGACATCATGCCACGCGGCAGGGTAGAAGCCGCCGATCCCGTTGGAAGCGGTGAATCCGCTAACCCGCAGCGAGGACGCGTTGCCTGTGTCCACGATGTAGCGGACAGCGTTGAGATGGAAGATATTGTCAAAGGTTTGCGAGATGTTCTCGGGTCCACCGAAGACCTGGCCGAGTCGCCAGAAGAGCACCGCAAACACTGCCGCCATGGCAAGCCAGCTGATGAAGATGCCATTCCAGTTTCGGGAGGTCCTCCCGGAACGTGTCCCTCGCCTGCGGATCGACGACGGCCACAGCCGGCGCACCGCGAAGATCGCCACTGCAAGGAGGACGGATACAGCGAGAACCACCAGAATGTTCCAGGGAAGGCCGGCGAAACCGGCGAGTATCGCGGAAACGGATATGAGGGTCACACTTGCAGGTCCGGCCGAGCCGGCGAGCACCCAACCGCGAACACCTGTTGCCCATGCGAGCAGGAGACCTGGGACCAGCAGAATCAGGATTGCGGCGGCTACCAAGGGGGCCAGGCTGGCGTAAATCATGGGCATACCCCATTGCAAGGCAACATGAAACTACTTTCCGGCGCAGTCTAGAGAATTGAGCGGTAGATCGAGAGGAGGCGTTCCTCCATGATGTCCCAGCTGAAAGTGGATTTGAAAAGCGTACGAGCGCGTAATTGAATTTCCGTAAGCTCATCGGCATCGGCGAACAGGCGGCCTGCAGTCGCTTCGAAAGAAGCCGCAGAGTAATCACAGACCGCGCCTACTTTATGGTTGCTGACTAACTCGTCCACACCTGTGTCTTTGGCGACAATTATCGGCAAACCCAGCATCAGAGCCTCGTAGAACTTGTTTGGCGAGGAGAATTTGTGGTTGGGAACCGCAGGATCGTAAACGGCGAGCAGACAGTCTGCCGCTGCTTCCAGCTTTAGCGTTTCCGCATACGGCAGCCGGCCGTGGAAAGTGATGGAGTCATAGTCGGCGGCGAACTGGCGAGCTTTCCCTTCGAGAGCACCAAAACCGCCGATGTCCAAGTGCCAATCTGGTCGTCGGGAGAATAGCTCCAAAAGCTCGGAGATGAGGCGGCCTTCGCTGAGGATTCCGACATAGACGAACCGTTTGCGGTAATCCGCGTCCCTTACTGCCTGCACGTCCGTGTTGGGCGGCGAGTTGTGGATGACCACCAGCCGCTTCGGTCGGGCCTTGGCCAGTTGCGACTCGCGGTTTTCGCCGACAATGATCACAACGTCGGCCCGGTTGATGACAAACGTATCGATTCGTTCGATCAGCGGAGCCACAGTACGGGGAACCGAAAATGAATCAACAAAGTAGTCGTAAATGTCGTAGACCAATGGCACACGCAGGATCCTGGCCATGATCAGGCCGCTCAATGCGGTGCCGAGGTCGCTCGCATGGATTGCGGTGAGGTCCTTGCGGTGCTTCCACAACTGCCGCAGTAGAAATAGTTGGAACAATGCCATGCCCAGCAGCGTTCCGAGGCTCGCACCGTAGCTCGATTTGATCCCCGAACGAATGATCCGTGCGCGGCCGTTGGGAAACGTTAGAACTTCGTCCCGGGCAAGATCGCCGTCGCGGTCCCAGCCCAGGATCAGGATGTCAGGGTGTTCCGTCAGAACGCTATTGACTTCCTTTTCGACCCGTGGGTCAGGGGCAACATGCGTTGCACGTAGAAAGGCGATGGTCATGCGTGCGCGCCGGCCTCGGATGCTCGATGCGGGAACGACGGATCGAAGTCCGGCAACCGTTCCCCGGTTCCGAACAAGGCGCGGACGGCGGCCAGGGTGCGGGCACTGGCGTTGCCGTCGCCGTAGGGGTTTACTGCCTGCGCCATCGAAGTGTAGTGCGCCTCGTCGTGCAGGAGCGCGGTGACCTCTGAGACAATCCGGTTCTCGTCAGTACCGATCAGCCGCACTGTCCCGGCGTCCACGGCTTCGGGTCGTTCGGTGTTCTCGCGCATAACGAGGACCGGCTTGGCGAGGCTGGGGGCCTCCTCCTGGACTCCACCGGAATCCGTGAGCACGACGTCGGCAAGGGAAAGCATGCGAGTGAACTCGCCGTAGGCAAGTGGCTCAGTCACGATGACGTTTGGGCACGTTTCGATGAATGGAAGGACAGCTTCCCGCACCACCGGATTCTTATGGGCGGGAAGGACGATTGTGAGGTCTGGCTCGCCCTCGGCGATCCGGGCAAGGGCGCGTCCTACCGCGCGCATGGCCTCGCCCTGGTTCTCACGGCGGTGCGTGGTGACCAGCAGGATCCGGCGCCCGGTGTCCGCAAGCTCCTGCAGCACAGGGTCGGAAAAGGGAACCCGCTTGCCGACGGTGGCCAGCAGGGCATCAATGACGGTGTTGCCGGTTACGACGATGTCCTTATCCGGGATGCCTTCCGCCAGGAGGTTTCTCTTGCTCTCCGAGGTCGGAGCCAAGTGGAGGGCAGTGATTTGCGAGGTGATCTTCCGGTTCGCCTCTTCCGGGAACGGCGAATGGAGGTTTCCGCTGCGCAGTCCAGCCTCCACATGGATGACCGGAATGCCGTGGTAAAACGCCGCGATGGCGGCGGCAGTCGACGTCGTGGTGTCGCCCTGGACGATTACAGCGTCAGGCTTCCGCTCATTGAAGAGTTTGTCGAGTCCCTGCATGGTCCGGGTCATGATGCCGGTCAGCGACTGCCGGGGCTGGATGATGTTCAGGTCATAGTCGGGAACGATTTCGAACAACTCGTTAACCTGGTCCAGCATCTGCCTGTGCTGCCCGGTCACTGTTACAACGCACTCAAAGTCCGGGGACTCGTGGAGTGCTGAGACGATCGGAGCCATCTTGATGGCTTCCGGGCGGGTGCCGTAAATCGGCATGAGCGTACGCATCAAAACTCCCTTTGGTGATCACAGTGAAACTCTGGCCACTTTACCAAAGCTGCCACTTAGGACTTGCTGGCCTGAACTAGTATCCGGCCGTGCTGGCGGACAAGGAATGCCGGCCAGACCAACGCGGCGGCTGCATTCGCTGCGACGAAGCCCCAAACGGCCCCATCAAGCCCATTGAGGAACAAGCCTGTGAACGGGAACAGGATGTGCATGACTGTCTGGACCGCCCGACCCTTGACGAGGCTGTCGTGAGCCAGGATGCCGCGGGAGACGACGTAGTAGAAGTGTCCTAAGAACCCGACCGCGACATAGATGGTGCAGGCTGCCGCGTACTTCGCGAGGGTCGCCAGGGCACCGGCAACGAAATGAAGCTGGGGAAGGATGAAGCCGAGGACCACAAAACAGCCGAGCGCCATCAATCCCGCCATGCCGAGGACTCCAAAAAGTACCTTTCGGCTCAGCAGCAGCCGTGGTGGCATTTGGGAAATGTTCGGCCGGATGGGATCGAGCGTCAGCTGGATGGGCATGGCAACACTTGAGATGCTCCGGTATGCGCCGAAATTGCTTGTGCCAAGGAAGGGCGCCATCGCGAGAGGCGCGCCGATCGATCCCGCGTCCATCAGCAGGGACTCGCCCAGCAGGGGAACAATCCGTTTTCGCCGCTGCTGGATCCAGGCGACGAGGCCCGATCCGCGGCGGAAGCGCGACGGGGGGAAAAGCATGGAGGAAGCAATGCTTGCCAGTGCCCACGCCCCCAGCACCCCGCCCAGAGCCCCGGTGCGGAAGAACAAGGCAGCCGCCACTGTCAGGATGAACACGGCGACGCCGACGACGTCGGATATCAGAACGGCCTGGGGGCCCCGGCTCGCCGAATGGAAGAACCGGGCGCCCAAGCGGTAGATGTTGGCCGCCACGCCGAGCGCGGAGGCAATGGCGTTGGTCCAGTTGCCGAGGACTACCGCAGCGACAGCAAGGGTGAGAATCCCGGCGAGGGCGGCACCCGTGAACAGTGCGCCCGAGTAACCGAGCCATTCATTGTGGATTGGGTTCTGCGTCCGCCCTCGCGCCCAGGTGTCGCAGATTGCAGAAAGGGTCATCGACCAGCCCAGGGCAAAGATCAGATACGGAACGGAAAATGCGCCGTACTCCGCTGTTGAGAACAGCAATAGGGCCGAGATGGGCACCATGGCGCTGCCCGCCGCACCCAGCAGGGAGGAACCGAGGAAGTGGAGCCGCGCCATCCTCAGGGCTTCCGCACGCTGTCAACAACCGCCAAATACTCCGCCGCCCGCTGTTTCCAGTCGAAGGATGCCACGAGCTCGGGCGCCGGTCGGGACGCAGGGGAGTCGAGTGCGTCCCGGACGTTCTCGACCCAAGCACCGGAATCCCCGGCCTCGGCAAGCCGTACGTCCGCGCCGGCCGCAAGGAGGTACTGAGCAGCACCGACCGGTGTGCTGACGACCGCGGCGCCAGCCGCAACGGCTTCGAGCAAGGTGGTCTGGAAACCCTCGGAGAGCGTTGTGGGGTTGAGGAAGACGCCGCCCCGCAGCAACTCCGCTATCCGGGCCTGTGGTTGCTGGCCATGGACGATGACGCGGTCTGCCATCGGCGAGGCTGCGGCTCGAGCTTCCAATGCTGCGCGCTCGGTGCCATCGCCGACCACATGTAGTTCCATTTCCGGGTAGTCAGCTGCAAGATGCTCGGCAGTTGCGAGGGCGAGATCCCAACCCTTGCCGGGGACGACCCGTCCGACATAAACCAGCTTTGTCCTCCGAGCGGCGATTTCAGGCCCCTCCTCGGACCTACATGCGAAGGCGGTCGTGTCGATGGCGTTGTGAAAGACCTGGCCGTTAACACCGGCGAGCTCGCGGACGAAGTCGCGTGCTCCCTCCGAAATACATAGGACTGTGGTGGCGCCACGCAGCACGAGCCTGCCCATGGTTTTGTCGATCAGCCTGCTGGCCAGGGCCACGAGGGGCGAGACCCCCTTGACCTCTGCAGAGCCATGTTCCGTGTGGATGCCCGGAACGGACAGCCGCCGGGCCAGTCGGACGCCGATCAAGGACATAGGAAAAAAACGAGTATGCGAGGAGATCGCCGTGACCGACTCTTGGGCGAGCATTTTCCGGATTTTCCTTGCAGTCCCGGGCCACGGCCACGCGAGGACCCCGCCGACAGCCGGGGAGCATTTGAATCGGACAATTTTCGGATTGGAGGCCAGGTCCGAAGGTGTGTCGTTGTCAAGGCTAAAGATAGTGACCCGGACCCCCAAGTTGGCGAGTTCCTTGGCGAGCGCGGCTACGTGGAACTCCACGCCCCCGATCTTAGGCAGGAAGTTGTTCACGACGAACGCAATGTGGTGGGCAGGTTCCGGAACCGGAAGAACAGGGGCGGTCAAAGTAACTGGCAGCTTTCTCTCGGGGCCCACACCGCCGTCGCCAGCACTTGCGACAGCCCGATGCGCCGGGTTTGACCACTATACCGGCAGCATCCTGCAGCCCGGGGGCGGGGGCGCCGGTCGGGCATATGGAATACTGGACTCTTGTGAGTCGCACATGGTTCGTTATCCCGATGTACAACGAGGCTACCGTCGTCGGCGGGGTCGTGGCGGATCTCCGGAAGGAGTTTCCCCACGTTGTCTGTGTTGACGACGGCAGTTCCGATGGCTCCCAAGACATCGCGCGCGCGGCTGGCGCGATAGTTGTACAGCATCCCATCAATCTGGGCCAGGGCGCAGCCCTGCAGACTGGGTTCGAATACGCTCTTCAAGACCCCGAGCTCGATTGCATTGTGACGTTCGACGCCGATGGGCAGCACCGGATTGAAGACGCCAAAGCGATGGTTGAGCGGATCCGTAGCGGCGAAGCGGAGATCGTCCTGGGCTCAAGGTTCCTGGACAAACGGACCAAGCTGTCACCCGCTAAGCGCGTTGTGCTGAAGACCGCCGCTATCCAGTCACGACTGGCCACGGGCATGGATCTTACGGACGCACACAACGGACTCCGGGCCATCAGCCCCGCAGTGGCTCAGCGGATTCATCTCACGCAGAACCGGATGGCCCATGCCTCGGAACTCGTACATCAGCTGGCGAAGATGCAGCCACGGTATGTGGAGCATCCTGTCGAGATCATCTACACCGACTATTCCAAAGCCAAAGGCCAGTCTCTTCTGAACGCTGTCAACATCGTTTTCGAGCTGTTCTTCAAATAGTAAGGTCCCCGACATGTTGATTATCGTCCAGATTGCGCTTGTCCTTGCCGTCATCTTTGTCTCTGTGGCACTGATGCGCGGGGGATCCAATGCCCGTCACCTCGCTATCCGCCGGATGCTGCTGATCGTGTTCGCCGTGGTAGCGGTTCTCTCGATTTTCTTCCCAGGCATGCTCTCCACTGTCGCTACGTTCTTCGGCGTAGGGCGCGGGACCGACCTCGTCTTGTACGGAACCATCGTCTCGGTGTTGGTCTTCATGTCCACGACGTATCAGCGATTCCGTCACATGGAGACATCCATGACCCGCCTCGCCCGCCGGATCGCGATCGACGAGGTTCCCCGTCCCGAAGACGCAGCCGAGCAAGTGAGCCAGCGTCACGAAAACTGAAATGCCCTGACGCGTTCCGCTTTCGTGCAAAACGCCAACAAAGAGGCCGGCCCTGGACCATCTGTCGTTCCGGGGCCAGCCTTCCTTGGTTGTCGAAGGCTTTCACTGAGGCCGGGTCCCGTCGCCGTACACGGCTACGGGTTCATGACGATGGTGATTCCCCCTGCAGCGGTCCAACGGATTGTGCCATTCATGAAGCTCTGTGAGCAGCTTGTGCTGCTGGAACACTGTTCACTGCTGCGCGGGATTCCCAAGGCCCCGTCGACGCCACCCCGGCTGAGCCAGGCCTGGCCGATTTCCTTGCTGGTATTGACGATCTGAAGGCCGGTTGAAGCCGACCACGTCACGAACCCCGAGAGGAAGCGCTGGTAGCAGATAGTGCTCTTGCACTGTTCCGCGCCGGCCGGATATGACAAAGCACTGGTCGGCCCGCCCAACGATTCGTAGTAGCCTCCGACCGTCTGCGGTGAGCCATTGGTCCACACCGGTTGTATCCCGCCCGCGGCGCTCCAGTAGACATTGCCGAACTGGAACTTCTGCACGCACGCACCGGATTGGCAGGTCTCCGCGCTGATCGGGAAGCCGTATTTACCGGCGGTTCCGCCGAGATTCAGGGTGTAGTACGCAGCGACTGTGGAGTTGTCGTTGCTGTAATAGAGGGGTTGAATTCCGCCGACGGCGCTCCAGACTATGGTACCGAACTGGAAACGCTGCTGGCACGAGGCACTGGAACAAGTTTCGGGCCCGATCGGGAATCCATACCGGCTCGTGGTCGCGCCGGATTTGACCCAGAGCCCGCCGATCGTGGAATTGTCGCCATTGGTGAAGACTGGCTGGACGCCCCCGACAGCACTCCAGAGGATTTGGCCTCTTTGGAACATCTGCACGCAATAGTTCGAATAGCATCGCTCGCTCGACGTCGGGAAGCCGAACTTGCTGTTCAGGCCACCCAGCTTGATCCATGCGCCACCGACGGTCGAGTTGTCGCCCGCCGTGTAGACAGGTTGGATGCCGGTGGCGGCGGTCCAGTAGATCGATCCGCGCTCAAAGTACTGGACGCAGTAGCTGGCGGCGCAGGACTCGCCAGTAGTCGGAAGACCGTATTTGCTGCTCGGGCCGCCCAGGCTCTTCCAGTAGGCGCCGATCGTAGAGTTGTCCGGCCCGGAGTAGATCGTTTGGACCCCGGTGGTGGCCGACCAGTAGAGGTCCCCGTTTTCGAAGTTTTGAACGCAATAGGAGCCATTGCAGGCTTCGTTGCCTATTGGTAGCCCGAAGGGCCCTGCGGCCGCTCCCGAACTGCGCCAAAGGGAGCCTATTCCGCCGGACGTGGCGACTGATAGTACGCCGCGCTGCGCTGTCCAATACACCATCCGGCGTTCGAAAACCTGGAGACATAGCGAGGAATCGCAGCTCTCGAAGCTGGTGGGGGAGCCCCACGAACCGGTGGCTCCACCAGCAGCGAGCCAGCTCTGGCCGATGCCTCCGTTGGTGTTGACCGTAACGCCGGTCGCGAAGGTCTGCAGCTGGCCAAGCGTGCCACGCCATACGTCAGAGTCACCGGCGAAGGGTCCTGTGCTGCTGTATTGCCAGATATCGTAGCCCAGCCAGCCGTTGGGAAGTGTCCCAGGGCTGCTGGCGGGCTGTGTGAAGTATGACGCGATATGCAGTGGGTTCCCGGAGAATCCTCCGTTGTTTCCAGCGCAAGTACTCCACCAGTCCGTCGTCGTGTAAATCGCGGGAAGCCGCTTAGTCAGCGAGTACACGGTATCGGAGAAATCCCTGACCCACGCAACGATTTGATCCGGTGTGCGGTCATAGCAGGTGTTCCCGAAGTACGAACCCACGTAGGGGTTGTATTCGATGTCCAGCAGAGGAGGGAGTGTCTTGCCGTCGTTGGACCACACCCCTCCGTTGGCGACGAAGTACCGTGCCTGATCGGCTGCGGTCCCGGCATCAGGATGGGGGATCGCGAAGTGGTAGGAACCTCGGACCAGGCCGGCGTCGTAGGATTTGTTGAACTGTTGGGAAAACGCGGGGTTGAGGTAGTAGTTTCCCTCGGTCGCTTTCACATAGGCGAACTTTGCGCCTTTCGCGACTTCCGCGCCCCAGTCCACTCCCGCTTGGTAGTAGCTGACGTCCAAGCCTTGCACCCCACTGGGCATCCAGGTGGACATTGCGGCGGCGGAGCCCAATGAGGCCGCCCCGGGCGTGGCGCTTCGCTGGTGCTTGCGTACGCCGTCACCCATGCTGGCTCCGTTTGGACCGATTCTCGAAAGAAAGTCGCTGTTCACCGCGGAAGGCAGTGCCGTTGGAGCTGAAGGAACGGAAGTGGTCTCGGCCGCCGACGCCTGAACCAGTGACGTAAGCACCAGGAAGGCAGAAGCGCTTACCGCCACTCCCCAGCGCCAGCGGGTGCGGACGTTCTGAGTGGACATCAGGGTCCGAACTCGACTCATATTGTTCTCCTGGAGAAGGGTAAGCTTACCGTCCCGGTGCACCCAGCACGTTGAACACGGGTGCACCAGGGCGGATCGAACAGCCGCACCCTCCGCATGGCGGAAACAACATGACACCGGGGACGGTTGTTACTACTGTTGCCATTGTTTCCTATGTTACTGGAGATGGCGAGATCAAGCAGCGGCAGGTTAGCGCAGCGCTGCCGCGATCTGGGCGGTCAGAGCCCGGGCAACCGGAGTGGTGATGTGGTTGCCGTCCCGAGACATCAGCACATTGCGGTAGACGGCGGGACAAACGTCTTTGTCGCAGAGCAGGTTCACGGTATCCACGAAGGTCCCGCCATGGGCAGTGACGGCGTCCCGTTCAATTGTCTGCAGCGCCGAGCTGTAGGAGTCGGCGCGCTTCACCGCACAAGTGTCCGGATCGTTCAGATGCTTGGAGACGCAAGAGTTGGGATTCTGCGGCCAGCCGGGGTTGTCACCCACAATCACCGCTTTGGTGCCAGTCGGCAAGCCGTTCAGCAGGGACGCGAGTCCAGCCCCCCACTGTTTGTCGTAATCCGGCCCGACGCCAGGGAAGCCCTGGTAGCTGCGTTCGGAGTTCGAGATCACTACTCGGTCCGGTTTCAGCTCACGGATACGTTCCAGGCCTGCACGCTGGAACTCTTGGCAGTTGAATGGGCCGTTGATATCGGGATGTCCGGTGATTGGAAGCTGTACCGAGGGACAGGCCGATTTTGTGATCGTAATGAGCCGGAAGCCCTCCACCTCGGCAGCTTTCTTCAGGGCTGGGAACCAATGGCCTGCGTGGGAGTCCCCGAAAAGGACCACAGTCCGCGATGAGTCAAGCTTTCCGAATTCGCAGCCGGAAGCCTTGAAATCTGCTCCGTTATTGTTGCAACCATTGGTGAAAATATCGGTCAGGTCCTTGTCGACCGTGTCCAAGGACGGGATGAGCTGGGTCTGCGCGATCCAACTGCCGCTGGAGTCGACCACGGAGTCGGCAAAACCGGACAATCCGGTTCCGGGCCTGTCGGCACCGATGGTGAGCTTGCTCGAAGCCTGCGCGGACTGTAGCGACTGCTGCTGCACGAGTCCCCATCCGCCGAACGCAGTGACGAGAACCGCCGTCGTGCCTAGCGCGACTAGATACGTCCGCTTCTTTCGCGACGCAATACTTAGGGCTTGGAAAGGCTTTTCGACGAATCGGTAGGTGAGTGCTGCAAGGACGATGGCGATCGCGGCCAGGACAGCTTTTTCGCGCAGGCGAAGCGGTTCGGCCGCGAGCAATTGCGGGACGACCAGGAGCGGCCAGTGCCATAGATACAGCGAGTAGGAGATATTCCCAAGGAACAACATGGGCTTGTTGCCCAGCAATCGGTCGGCGCCGGGCGCCATAAAGCCACCGCTCCCCGAGAGAATGATCGCCACAGTGCCGAGTACCGGGAACAGGGCAACCCAGCCCGGAAATTCGAGAGTCTTCGTAACGAGAAGTGAGGACAGGACAATCAAGGCAAGTCCTGTTCCCATGAGCAAAATCCGCAACTTGCCGCTCAGCGCCGTGAGCTTTGCGGAAACGAGATAGGTCAGCGCCCCTGCTGCGAGCTCCCAGGCCCTCGTATGGAGAAGGTAGTACGAGCTTGTGGGATCCAGGTGCGAGAGCACGATGCTCAGCGCCAGGGAGACGGCAAACACGCCGCCCAAGAGATACCAAAGCAGGTGCTTGGAACGCCGCGCCTTGACCAGCACAGCAAACAGCATGATCGGCCAGACAAAGTAGAACTGTTCCTCCACCGCCAATGACCAGAAATGGATGAAAGGCGACGGTTCCGGATCGGCAAAATAGCCTGCGGTTTGGCCTGCGAAATTGAAGTTGGCCGCGTAAAGCGCGGCGGCGATCAGATCCTTGACATAACGGCCCGCTTGCAGAGGTGTCAGCAGGGTCATGACGGCGGTCCCGGAGGCCAGAAGGACCATCAGGTACACGGGAGCGAGGCGCTTGAGCCGCCGGGCGTAGAAGCCGGAAAAGGAAAAGGTCCCGGTCCGTTGCAGCTCGCGAATGATCAGGCCGGAAATGAGGAAACCAGAGATGACGAAGAAGACGTCAACCCCGACAAAACCGCCCGGAATGAAGGGTACGCCCATGTGATAGAGAAGTACTGACACGACGGCGATCGCTCGCAGGCCCTGGATGTCGTTTCGCAGCGACGTCTTCGGCGCGCTTCGGCCCAGTGGGCGTTCGAGCGTTTGTTCGGCCGTGATGGGCGGCATGAGGTACTTTCTGCTTCGGGTAGTTCGGAGCCGAATCCTTCAGGTTCCCGGCATGTGGACGACGAACGTCGCCTTCCATGGTAGTTGTTGGGCGGTAGTGTGGCACAATCATTGTCCTCAGGCAGCCAATTGCCGGGGAATGAGGATGCGTCCACCTCCCGCCCTACACTTGAGCACATGAAGGTATTGGTTACCGGCGGTGCCGGATACATCGGATCGCACACTGCGCTTTGTCTCCTCGAAGAGGGGCACGAGGTCGTGGTCCTCGACAATTTGATGAACTCGAACCCCGAGTCCCTGCGCAGGGTGGAACAGCTCACGGGAAAGAGCGTGGACTTCCGCAAGGTCGACCTGCTCGACGTTGCCGCCGTCGACGCCATCTTCGCCGAGGGAGGCTTCGAGGCCGTCATCCATTTCGCCGGCCTGAAGGCAGTTGGCGAGTCTGTCGAGAAACCACTCTGGTATTACCAGAACAACGTGGTAGGCACACTCAACTTGCTGCACAGCATGGACGCCGCTGGCGTGCGTCGCCTGGTCTTCAGTTCCTCGGCTACGGTCTACGGCGCCTCGGAGGAAGTTCCCCTCATCGAGAAGTCGCCGCTGGACGCAACCAATCCTTACGGTCGCACCAAGGAACAAATCGAGGACATTCTTTCGGATCTAGGTGCCGCGGACGGGAGTTGGAGCATCGCCCTGCTCCGGTACTTCAATCCGGTCGGCGCTCATGAGTCCGGCCTTATCGGCGAGGATCCGAGCGGCGTTCCCAACAACCTGTTGCCCTTCGTGGCGCAGGTCGCCGTCGGACGGCGCGAAAAGGTGATGGTTTTCGGGAACGACTACCCGACGACGGACGGTACCGGCGTGCGCGACTACATCCATGTGATGGACCTGGCCGCGGGTCACCTCGCTGCCTTGGGTCATCTCAGCAAGAGGACCGGCGTGTTCCGTTGGAACCTTGGAACCGGCCGGGGATCATCGGTGCTGGAAGTCATCAGGGCATTCAGCGAGGCGGCAGGCCACGAAGTTCCCTATGAATTCGCGCCGAGGCGACCCGGAGATGCCGCCATCAGCTACGCCGATCCGTCCGCCGCTCTCGCGGATCTGGGGTGGTCCGCGCGCCGGAACCTTGCGCAGATGTGCGAGGACCACTGGCGCTGGCAGAGTCGTAACCCCCACGGCTATTCCGCTGCGCACGAGGCCGCTGGAGTCTGACCCGGCCGGTTTAAGCTGCTTGTATTAGCGTCCGTGTTTGGCGTTGTAGCGGTACATGAAGGCGGCCATGGCATCACGGTTAATAGGGTTCAGGGGACGGTAGGTACCGTCGGGATATCCGTTGGTGATGCCGGTTGAGGCCAGCCAGCAGATTTCGCGGTAGAACGGGCTGGCCGGGGTGAGGTCGGTGAAAGGTGAGGTGGCCGGCGCGGTGTAGGCCGGGCTGCCGGCAAGCCGGTAGAGGAATGCGGCCATAGTATCGCGATTGACAGGGTTCAGGGGACGGTAGGTACGGTCGGGGTAGCCAGTAGTGATACCGGTTGAAGCCAGCCAGGTAATTTCCTTGTAAAACGGTGAGAAGAGCCCGATGTCGTTGAACGGAGAGATGAGCGGGGGGATGAAGGCGGGGCTTCCCCTGAGACGGTAGAGGAACGCGGCCATTGCTTCGCGGATGGTCGGTTGGCCGGGGCGGAAGGTGCCGTCCGGATAACCAGTGGTGATGCCGTTGTACGCCAGCCACGTGATTTCCGTGTAGAAGACGTAGTTGGTGGGGACGTCCGTGAACGAAGGCGGAGTCGAAGGGGCGAATGCAGTCAGTCCCCGCGCGGTGCCTAGCCCGGTGGGCCCGTCGTATCCATAGCCGGCGGTGCAAAGGTACGTAGGGGCGCACGTCCCGTTGGTGCCGTTGGCAGCATCGTTCAGCGCCCACGGGGAGCTGTAGGGCAGCTGTGCAGGGGAGATTCCTGCAGGGACAGGGCCGGCGAGGGCGTAGGCGGCGGCGATGACTGGGGCCGCTGCGCTGGTTCCGCCGAAAACCATCCACCCGCTCATCCCGCTACTGGGGGTGCTGTCATAGACCGCGACGCCGGTACTCGGGTCGGCGACTGACGCCACGTCGGCGACGGTGCGGTTCGGACAGCCTGCGTCGTGTTGCCAAACCGGCTTGGGCTCATAGGCGGAGCAGCCGCTGCCAGGTCCAGCCGCCCCGGAAGCGGCGGTTCCCCAAGCGTGTTCGGTCCAGCCCCGGACCCGGGTTGAATCGGGGGTCAAAGTGGTACCGCCGGCAGCGACGACGTTGGGTGAGGACGCAGGGTAATTCACAGTGGGCGGGGTGGTGGCGTTCGTGTAGCCGTTGTCGCCGGAACTGGCCACGAGAGGTATCCCCTGGTGATTGAAAAAATGGGCGTCGTATAGGGCGATTTCCTTGAATTCGGGGCCGCCGAAGCTCATCGACACGGCACTGGCACCGAGGCCAACCGCAGTGTTGACCGCACTACCCAAATCGGTGAGCGAATTGGACGTGGCCTCGACGAGGAGGATATTGCAGTTGGGGCAGGCCGCCGAGACCATTTGGACATCGAGCGACGTTTCCTGTGCCCACGCCGCATTGATGGGCGGAAGGGAGGCGCCGCCGTCTTGGTTCACTTTCCGAAAGCACCCTGAGGCCGAGGAACACGGAGCCTGACCGTACCTCGCCCGGTAGACCGCCAGATCAGCTTCGACGGTCGGGGCATCATACGGATCGACCACCGCTACGGTTCTGCCGGTTCCGGCGGTGAGCGAGGGCAGGCTATACGCGGACTGCAGATCCGCCGGCCCGTAGCCGGCGGGGAGAAGCTGCCCGGCAGCCAAGGGGCCTGAGACTTCATCATCGATCTCCGCATGGCACGATGCGTAGCCTGGGGGTGCGTCGCTGCATACCTTTGAATGCCGGTGTCCCTTCAACTTTGCTATGGCGGGGGCAACCGGGCCGGGCTCCGGGGTGGAGGCCGGTGCCGACGACGTGCCGGGAGGACTGTCCGCTGATCCTGCATCGGCTCGCGCAGGCGTGAAGCTCCCGGCAACCAGCAGCAACAGTGCAGCAGCACCAGAGAGAAGGCGCGGGCTGCTCAACCAGCGGTGGCGGAGGTAACCGCGCGGTGTTTTCGGCATCAGATCGTCCTTCTTTGCACCGTTTCGTGCAGGACGTCGCAAATCCGGTTAGTGGAGGCGGGAGTCGAGCGGATGCCCGGCGGTAGAAGAGCCAAACGAGGCCCGGCGATGATCAGCATTTCATATGACGGCAGTCTCTGAAACTGATGGAGGAAAGAGGACGGCTGTGACCCCCGGAGGAGAAGCACCACCACGGAAGATACCCCACCAGCGGCCATTTTTGATGGCTCATCATAACATTTTGGTGATTTGAGTGGCCAGAGTTTCATGAGTTGCCAGTGTGACCAGTGGGTGAACAGTTATCCACAATCGGCTCAAATTGACTTGGTCCCTAGTTGTTATCTCGCCTAGCTTTAACGTTGTTGGTGGTTCCGTGGCGCCTGGGCGCATCTTGTTTTGGGGGAAAGATGGATGCTTTGCGCATCGTTGAGGATGAAGTCCGCGAGCTGATTCGACGGCGTGGACTCGACCCTCTGAGCCAGGCAGTCGAGGTCCACCGGCTCGTAGAGGCGGCTGTGAGTGACTACGACGAGCGGGCCCTTCTCGGTCCGTTGCCTCCCTTGGGACATCTGGAAACTGCTCGCAAGTACGTGTTTGACGCTGTTGCGGGATTCGGACCGCTCCAGCCATTTCTGGATGACCCCACCATTGAAGAGATCTGGCTCAATGCCCCCAACGAGATCTACGTTGCCCGGAACGGCGAATCCGAACTCACCTCGGCTGGCCTCAGCGCGCAACAGGTCCGCGACCTCGTGGAGCGGATGCTTAAGAGCTCGGGTCGCCGGCTGGACCTCTCGTCACCGTTCGTAGACGCAGCCCTGCCCGATGGCTCGCGTCTCCACGTCGTCATTCCCGATGTCACCCGCCGGAATTGGGCTGTGAACATCCGCAAGTTCGTGGTCAAGGCGAGCCGGCTTGAACATCTGGTGGAACTGGGCACGTTGACGCCCCAATCAGCCCGATTCCTGGGAGCTGCGGTGGCCAGTGGGCTGAACATCCTCGTTTCGGGAGCCACCCAGGCTGGAAAGACAACCATGCTCAATTGCCTCGCGGCCAACATCGGCTCCAGGGAACGAGTTATTACAGTCGAAGAGATCTTTGAGCTCCAGCTCCCGCTACGTGACGTTGTTGGCCTACAGTGCCGCCAGCCGAACCTGGAGGGGCAGGGCGAAATTCCCCTGCGCCGACTCGTCAAAGAGGCTCTGCGCATGCGTCCGGACCGTCTCGTGGTGGGCGAGGTCCGCGAAGCCGAAAGCCTGGACATGCTGATCGCTTTGAATTCGGGCTTGCCTGGCATGTGTACTGTCCACGCCAACTCTGCCCACGACGCCGTGACCAAGATTTGCACGTTGCCGCTTTTGGCCGGTGAGAACATTTCGAGCGCGTTCGTCGTTCCAACCGTGGCATCGTGCATCGACCTCGTAGTCCATTGCAGCCGCCATGCGGACGGGAGCCGGCAAGTCACAGAAGTTCTTTCGCTGGGCCGACGCGTGGAGAACGGCATCATTGAGTCGTCCACGGTATTCGCGATGCAGGATGGTCGGCTTCAACCCAAGTCACATTCCATGCCCGCTGCGGAGAAATTCGCCCGTGCGGGCTTTGACGTTGCCACGCTCCTGGAGCACTACTGATGGCGCCGCTGCTGGGTGTTCTATGTGGCTTGGGTGTGTTTCTCATCTGGTGGTCCGCCTGGGAGCAACCCCCCATTGCCTTCAAGCAGTCCGGACCGAAACGTCTTGAGACCTTACTCCTCACCGCTGGGATCGAGAAAGTGAGCGGCAGGGGATTCATCGCGTCATGTGTGGGATTGGGTCTTTTCACCGTGTTGGTGATCTTCATCATTACAGCCTCCCTTTCGATCGCGGCGTGCTTTGGCCTGTTCGGTGCGTGGCTTCCTTTGGCCATTGTCGGCTGGCGCGCGCGCAGGCGGACAGCCATGCTGCGGGAGCTGTGGCCGGACGTGGTGGACCATCTGCGCTCGGCAATCCGGGCGGGACTTTCGCTACCCGAAGCCCTCGTTCAGCTCGGTGGCAAGGGCCCCGAGGAACTGCGGGACCTCTTCCGGGAGTTCAGTGCGGATTACCGTTCCGGCGGCCATTTCGATTCAGCGCTGAACAAGCTAAAGGAGCGCCTTGCCGATCCTGTTGCCGACCGGATCATCGAGGCGCTCAGATTGACCCGAGAAGTGGGCGGATCCGATCTCGGCCGACTTCTGGGAACTCTCGCCGAGTTCCTTCGTGAGAGCGCCAGGACCCGAAGCGAGCTTGAAGCACGCCAATCATGGACCATCAATGGAGCGCGATTGGCAGTTGCCGCTCCTTGGATCGTCCTGATGCTGCTGGCCAGCAGGCCGGAAGCTGTTGCTGCTTACAATTCCGTGGCAGGAATCAGCGTGCTCGGAGTGGGGCTTTTGGTCTCGGGGATCTGCTACTGGGGCATGCTTCGCATCGGAGCCCTTCCCGAGGACGAAAGAGTGCTCCGATGACCGCACTGACTGCTATGACCTTATTTTGCGGTCTTGCCCTGGGAGCAGGGTTGCGGCTCATCTTCGTTCGCATGCCATTCATGCGGTCCATTCCCTTCTCGGAACGCATTGAACCGCAGCTCAAGTCCCAAAACCTTGAATCCCGACTGCTTGCCTCAACCCCTGACAGCGCGCCGTTCGGCCCTTTGGAACGCATTCTGCGGCCTGTGTTTCGCGACACCGTGCACTACATGGCGCGGTTCAACTTCGGTAATACCGCGCTCAACAAGAGGTTGGCGAAGGCTGGATCAGGAAAGTCTGCGCTGGATTTTCGGGCAGAGCAACTGCTGTGGGCAGCGGGGGGCTTTGCCATTGGGGTTGTCGCCGTGATCATGGGCGTAACGGCGGGCCGGTTCAGTCCGTTGCCTGCGGTTGTCTCAGTGCTGGGTTGTGCGCTTGGTGGATTCCTCCTCCGCGACTATTTGCTCGTAATGCAGATCAAGAACAGGGAGAGACGGATACTGGCGGAATTCCCCAGCCTTGCCGAACTGATGGCACTCGCTGTGGGCGCGGGGGAGAGCGCTAGCGGCGCCCTCGACCGCGTGTGTCGGACGGCCCACGGCGAATTGGCGAAAGAGTTTGCCTTGGTGTTGGCCGCCACTCGTGCCGGCACGCCTCTGATCGAAGCGTTGCACGAGTTTTCCGGACGAACCGATCTCGGCCCGCTGGTCCGGTTCGTGGATGGAATCGTCGTTGCCGTCGAGCGGGGTACTCCTTTGGCCGATGTGTTGCGAGCCCAGGCCGCAGACGTCCGAGATACAGCCAAACGCGAGTTGATGGAAGCGGCAGGCCGCAAGGAGATCGCGATGATGGTGCCGCTTGTTTTCGGTGTCCTGCCCCTCACTGTGATTTTCGCCGTCTATCCGGGCCTGGCCGCGCTGAACCTTGGCTTCTAATGCATGATCATCAATGACCTTTTCGCATCCATCACATGGGCATTCGCTGAATGTCCATAAACAAAAATCGCATGGAAATTCGCTGCACACGGAAATGGGGAATAATGAAGAAACTCGAACGCCGCGGCCTGCCCGCATCAGGACTTTTGCTTTTGCTGCTGTGGACTCTCCTGCCGCCCGGATCAGGACCCAAGATGGTCCCAGGTGAGGGCTTGGCCCCCGGGGACGAGCACGCCGAGCGAGGCGACGTACCAGGTTGGGTCATGATCACGCTGATGTCAGCCGCACTCGTAGCGGGCTTGCTTGCGCTCGCGGGTCCGGCTCTTGAAGGGCTCTTCAACCAGGCCATGAGCAAGGTCGGAAAGTAGCCGATGCTATTCCGCAGCAGGGGAGCACAATATGGCGGCGGGGCCGGCGTGTCTCGTTGTGGCGAGCGGGGATCCGCTGTCGTGGATTTTGTCTTGGTCGGTGGGCTCCTGACGGTCTTCTTCCTTGCCATCATTCAACTGACTCTTGTGGTGCATGTGCGCAATACGCTCATAGATGCTGCCTCATCCGGAGCCCGTTACGGCACTCTCGCGGACCGGACGGCAGCAGATGCGCGTGAGCGCACCGCAGACCTGATCGGCACTAGCCTGAATGCAGAATTTGCCCAAGACATCTCGACGTCGGAGGCTAGTTTCCAAGGACTCCGCACTTTGGAGGTGACAGTCCGGGCGCCCTTACCTGTCATAGGGCTGATCGGATCGGTTCCGGCACTGGAAGTGAGGGGTCATGCCGCGATTTCCGGTTGATCTAGCCCGCGCGGGGCTTGCACGCTTCAGCGAGGCACTCTGCCTGCCACTCCGCGAGGGGCCGGACAGCAACGGCCAAAGGTGCCCCTCTGCGGCGTGTGACTCTGAGCGTTGTGACTCTGAGCGTTGTGACTCTGAGCGCGGGAGCGCAGTGGTCGAGTTCACCCTTTTGTCCCTCCTCCTCATGGTTCCGATTGTCTATTTCATCGTTACCATCGGGCAGGTCCAGGGCGGTTCGTTCGCCGTCGTTGGTGCAGCGGACCAGGCCGCCAAAGTTTACGTGGCGAGGAAAGACAACTCCGAAGGCCGTGTCGCCGCTGAACAGGCTGCGCTGCTAACCCTTGCCGACTACGGGCATTCGGCCCAGCAGGCCACCGTGAACATTGCGTGCGACCGTGACGATTGCTTGTCTGCCGGGACGGCGGTCACGGTTACGGTCAAGCTCAAGGTACCGTTGTCGATGGTGCCCTTCGGCGAGGCTCTGAGCCTGGATGCCGCGCATCTGAAGGCGTCTGCCACGCAAATCGTCGGACGGTTTCGGTGACCGGCGTTTCCCCGAACACGGAGGCGCTGAGGTCCCGCGCAAAGGCGATCGCAAAGGCCCGCCCGGAGGACAACGAAGAAGGCCAAATGATGGTCCTGACCATCGGCTACGTGGCGATTGCATTGTTGCTGGCAACGGTCGTTGCCGCGGCTTCCGCGGTCTACATAGAACACAAGAAGCTCCTCTCCATGGCCGACGGAGCTTCGGTGGCGGCGGCGGACAGTTATTCGCTTGGCCAAGTAGTAGGCGGTGCGGAAAAGCCCTCGGCCCTCCTCAGCAACGAGAGGGTTCGCAGCGTTACCGAAACATACCTTAGCCAAAACAATGCCTATTCGCGGTTCGATCAACTTGCTGTTGGACAGGACACAGGAAGTCCGGACAGTGCCACGGCTGAAGTGGTGCTCAGTGCGGTTGCCCATCCGCCAGTGGTGAGTTTCCTGCTTCCCGAAGGCATTCCAATCGAAGCCCGCTCCACCGCGCGTTCTCGACTGACACGTTAAGGCAAGCCGTCACACGTCGAGGCTCGCACGATGCCAGCCAACGGATGGCGTACTCTGGAACAACCATGGCTGAGATTGACTTTCCCGCAGAAATCCGCGCGCTTCGCTCCACCTACCGCTCCATCGAACAGGTTTCCGACGTTGAGAAGCTTAAGGAAGAGATCGCAGAACTGAGCGAGCAAGCTGGTGAGCCGAACCTCTGGGACGATCCTTCCTCGGCGCAGGTGATTACGTCCAAGTTGTCCCACCGGCAGTCGGAGCTTGAGCGGTTGAACAGGCTCGCTGACCGCATCGACGATCTCGAAGTCCTTGTCGAGCTCGGCCAGGATGAGGACGATGACGCGTCCATGGTCGAGGCCGCCACAGAGCTCGAATCGGTCCGCAAGGCCCTCAAGGAACTTGAAGTGGTTACCCTGCTCTCGGGTGAATACGACGAACGCGAAGCCGTGGTCACTATCCGTGCGGGCGCAGGCGGCGTTGATGCGGCAGATTTCGCCGAGATGCTCATGCGGATGTACCTGCGTTGGGCGGAACGTCATGGCTACCCGACCACCGTCATGGACACCTCGTATGCGGAAGAAGCGGGCCTCAAATCAGCCACTTTCGAGGTCAAGGCGCCTTACGCCTTCGGTACCCTCAGCGTGGAAGCCGGAACGCATCGGCTTGTCCGCATCAGCCCCTTCGACAACCAAGGCCGCAGGCAAACGTCTTTCGCCGCTGTCGAAGTTATCCCGCTCATTGAGCAGACCGACTCGATTGACATCCCGGACAACGAGATCCGCGTGGATGTCTTCCGTTCGTCCGGTCCTGGGGGACAATCCGTCAACACTACGGACTCCGCTGTGCGCCTGACCCACATTCCCACCGGGATTGTGGTGTCCATGCAGAACGAGAAGTCGCAACTGCAGAACCGCGCTGCCGCCATGCGCGTGCTCCAATCGCGACTCCTCTTGCTGAAGAAGGAGCAGGAGGATGCGGAGAAGAAGGCGTTCGCTGGGGATGTGAAGGCTTCGTGGGGCGACCAGATGCGTTCCTACGTGCTCAATCCCTACCAGATGGTCAAGGACCTGCGCACTGAATACGAAGTGGGCAACACATCAGCGGTGCTCGACGGCGACATCGACGATTTCATCGACGCCGGTATCCGCTGGCGCACCGGCAACCGCAACGCCGCGGACTAGGCACCGACCGCCCGATTGGGCGACACACCCTACCAAGCCTGCAATTCCGTAGCGGAGCGTGCGTATAGTCGAAGAGCCGGCGCTCAACTTCCCCCATCTAAAGCCCGTGCGCTGGCGGTTGGACTAGCTGAACGTGGCATGTCTGGCGGGGTTCTGAAGAGTCATGATCCGATTTGAGAATGTCACCAAGGTCTACGACCCCAATGCCCGTCCGGCGCTGGACGCTGTCAACCTTGAGATTGACCGTGGAGAATTCACCTTCCTCGTCGGGGCCTCAGGCTCCGGCAAGTCGACGTTTCTACGACTCATTCTGAAGGAAGACCGGGCAACATCCGGTTCGGTCTACGTCGCCGGCCAGAACGTGGCCAACATTTCAAGCTGGCGCGTCCCTAAGCTTCGCCGCGGCATCGGCGTCGTTTTCCAGGATTTCCGTTTGTTGCCGCAGAAGAACGTTTTCGCAAACGTTGCCTTCGCCATGCAGGTGATCGGCAAGAGCCGGAGCATCATCCGGGAGACCGTTCCGGAAGTACTGAAAACTGTTGGGCTTGAGGGCAAGGAACGCCGCATGCCGCATGAGCTCTCCGGTGGTGAGCAGCAGCGCGTGGCGATCGCCCGCGCCGTCGTCAATCGGCCCGGCATCCTCCTGGCGGACGAGCCGACCGGAAACCTGGACCCCATCACCTCCATGGGCATCATGGGCGTGCTCGACAAGATCAATCAAAACGGCACCACGGTGGTCATGGCCACCCACGACGACGACATTGTGAACGAGATGCGCAAGCGCGTGGTGGAGCTCCGGAACGGTGTGGTGGTTCGCGATGAAGCCAAGGCGCTCTACACCTCGATGATCCCCGTGGTGGGGGAGTCCCGCCGCCTAAAGGATGCAAGCGGTGCCGAACTCGACCGTGCCCAGGGGGGCCAGCAGTGAGGCTCGCGTTTATCCTGGGTGAGATCGGCAGCGGTCTGCGCCGAAACCTGTCTATGGTGATTTCCGTCGTGCTGGTGACCTTTGTGTCGCTCACCTTCGTCGGGGCGGCCGGCATGCTGCAGATGCAGATCAACCAGATGAAGGGTTACTGGTACGACAAAGTCCAGGTTGCCATTTTCCTCTGCAATGACTCTTCGACGGCCACTGGCTGCGCTTCGGGTGCGGTGACCAAAGAGCAGCGGGACAACTTGGCCAAGATGCTCGAATCTCCGGCAGTGAAGCCGTACATCAATGACTACCAATTTGAGTCCCAGGCCGAGGCGTTCAAGCACTTCAAGGAACAGTTCTCCAACTCTCCGATTGTTGACTCGGTGACCCAGGATCAGCTTCCGGCGTCGTTCCGAATCAACATGAAAAACCCCGAGAAGTACCAGATCATCAGCGAGACATTCTCCGCCCAGGCCGGAGTGGAGACCGTCAGTGACCAGCGTCAGGTCCTCGAAAGGATCTTTGAGTGGATGAACGGCGCATCCGTGGCGGCGATGGTGGTCGCAGGGGTCATGATCTTTTGCGCGGTCCTGCTCATCACCACAACCATCAGGCTGTCCGCTTTCAGCAGGCGACGGGAGACCGGCATCATGCGCCTCGTTGGAGCATCGAAGACCATCATCCAACTGCCGTTCATTCTCGAAGGCGTCATTGCCGCCGTCGTTGGAGCCGTGCTAGCCTCGGGGACACTGTGGCTGGTGGCCCAATTCTGGCTCAACGGAGACTTGTCGAAACAGTTCCTGAATACTCCATTTATTTCCTCGACCCAGGTACTCGTGATAGCGCCGGTCCTGATAGCGTTGGGCGGCGGCTTGGCCGGGATATCTTCCCTCCTCACCCTTCGCCGATACCTCAAGGTGTAGCAATGAATAGCAGTGATCCCCAGCGAACAGGACGGTCGATGAACCGCAAGTACCAGGCTTCCCTGCGGCTACGCATGGTGAGCGGACGTGCCAAGGTTGCCGGTTCTGTGCTGGCCATTGCACTGGCTGCGAGCTTGGGCACCGCGCCTTTGGCGCGCGCCGATGACCTCGATGACCAGCAGGCCGCCCTCAACGCGGAATCGGCTCGGGTTCAACAGTCGCTGGAATTTGTTGACGCTAACATCGCGAAAGCGGCTGGTGACCTCGTGGTCTACCAAGGCAGGCTCCCCGGAGCGCAACAGGCACTCCTCGAAGCGCAGGGCAGGGTCGCTTCGGCCGTCAAGGAAGCCGATGCACTCGCCGCCCGGGTGGATTTGGCGCAGCAGAGCAAAGCCCAGATCACGGCGCAGCTGGAGAACGACAAGCAAAAGATCACTGACACCAAAAAGCTCATCGGCCAGATCGCGGCTCAAGCATACAAATCCGGAGGTGTTCCCACGAACGTTGCCCTGCTCTTCGGATCGAACGACGGCGGCAACCTCACCGAAACCATGGACCTCGCCAACCAGGCGATGCGCAGCCAGAACGCTGCTATGACAAAATTGACGCAGCAGAGCGCCACGAACGTGAACTCCCAGGCCCGGCTCGCCGCCGTGGAACAGGAAATCCGGGATCTCAAGGCGAAAGCAGATGCCGCACTCGAGCGTGAAAAGGCAGCCCGTGATGATGCCGCTGCCAAGAAGGCGGAAGTGGACAAGCTCATCGCCGATACCACCCGCCTCAACAGCCAGCTTCAAGCAGCCAAGCCCGGGATCCAAGCCCAGCTCCAACAAGTGAAGGCGATGCAGGACTCCGTCGCTGCAGAAATCTCGGAGCGGGATCGCAAGCTGCGTGAAGCATGGTTGGCCGAACAACAGCGACTGGCCGCAGCTGCGGCGGCTGCCGCACAGGCCCAGGGCCAGGCCCCGCAGCCCTACGTCCCACCAGCGAGCAATCCACGCTCGAACTTCGGCCTGATCCACCCGGTACCCGGGAATATCCCCATCACCTCGGGGTTCGGTTGGCGCGCGACGCCGCCTGGAACCATCGACTTCTACGGCCAGGGCGGCTACATGCACACCGGCATCGACTTCGGTGCGCCTTGCGGCACCCCGGTGTATGCGGCCGCGGCTGGCACGGTCTTTTCGGCCGGCTGGGGGAACGACGGCGGTGGCAACCGGGTCAAGATCTCGCACGGGGTCATCAATGGCGACTCCCTGACCACCATTTACTACCACAACACCAGCGTGGTGGTTTCTTCCGGGCAGCAGGTGAGCCAAGGCCAGCTCATCGCTTACTCGGGTACAACGGGTAACTCCACTGGTTGCCACGTGCATTTTGAAACTTGGGTAAATGGTCAGGCTGTAGATCCTATGAACCTTCTATAGCCCACGCGGCAGGCTTCCGCTGGCGTAGACTAGTGGGATTCTTCGACAACCAAGGAGTTCTACCGTGCCCAAGGAAAGTGGCCGTAAGGTAGTGGCCACCAATCGCAAGGCCCGGCATGACTACCACATATTGGATACCTATGAGGCTGGAATCGCCCTCATGGGAACTGAAGTAAAGTCTTTGCGTGAGGGCCATGCCTCCATGGTCGATGGCTTCTGCACCTTCTACAACGACGAGTTGTGGATGGAAGGAATCCATATCCCCGAATACAACCAGGGGAGCTGGACCAACCATGCCGCCCGACGTCGTCGCAAGCTGCTGCTTCACCGTGAGGAACTCAACAAGATTTCCGGCAAGATCCGCGAAACGGGCTTGACGGTAGTACCGCTCCAGCTGTATTTCCTAGATGGACGCGCCAAAGTCGAGATCGCTCTGGCTCGAGGCAAGAAGGACTACGACAAGCGACAGACCTTGCGTGAGCAGCAGGACAAGCGCGAATCGCTGCGCGAACTGCGCGAGCGAAACCGCCGCTAGTTCAGTAAGGATCCATCAGCGGGTGCGGTAGGGGCGTGTCCCGGAATGTTCCGGTGCCGCTGTGCGTTATGATGATTAACCCGGCAGGAAGTGTTGCGTGGTTGCTCTTGGGCAATCGTGATCCTGGAGGGATTGATAACAAAATACGGGGATGATCGGTTTCGACGATGTTAGTCGCGACAGGTGAAGCGGGCCGAGGATGCAGAATTATCTCGTAAACGCTGTCTGCAAACCAATAAGTGCCAATTCTAAGCGCACTGACTTCGCTCTTGCTGCCTAAGCAGTAAGACAGTCCGTCAGCCCGAGGTTGCTATTGCCCCGGATCCTGGCGTCATTTAGATAGCCACTGCTGTTTGCCTTCGTCATCGAGGCAAACGGGACTCTTAGATGACTGGGCCCGGATCAGCTACTTGTTCGCAGGATAGCTGGGGCCGAGAAAATCCGACGCGAACTGCGCCCGGAGAAGCCCTGACAACACGACATCGGACGGGGGTTCAATTCCCCCCATCTCCACCCTTGTGATGAGTCGAGACATCCTTCACGGATGAGTCGGGTCATCGGTTACACCCCGGTCTTCGGACCGGGGTGTTTTTCTTTGTCTGGCCTGGTAGTCGCGCCGACTCGCTGCCTGTTTTCGGTGGTCTCAGGATTCCGGATGCTGAGGCCCCGGTTCGTCGCCCACCTCGTCGATGTCCTGGGGGTTTCCAGTGTCCTGGTCGCGATCTTTGGCAGCGCGTTTGCGATCGGTCAGCGCCTGTCGCTGGCGTCCAAAGACCATCACGGCCGCTACTACGGCTGCTCCAACAAGCACCATCACGACCCAGATCCATTGTTGCCCGTCCAAGTTCGCCCCCAATCCCAGCACCTCGGTTAAGCCCGGCATTGCTACGAAAGGCCCGTGCCCCGGCGGCCTAGTCCGGGAGGCGGACCGAGTACGGAGTCAGTCCTTGTGCCTACTTAGTCGATGCACCGATCGTGGTTCTTGAACAGTGGGCAGTCCATCCACCCATCCACCTTGTATTTGTCCTTGAATGTGGGCGCTAGCAAGCTGGGTCAGAATCAGCCTCAACGTCATCATGATTTGCCCCAATTCCTGATGGTTGCGGATGCCGCTTTACGCTCTGGGCCCATCCGCAGTCTGGACTCAGTCACGAAAATCATGCCCGTCCGTCTTGGCATGGACGCTAGGGGCCAGAGTAGAAGTGTGGATAGCTGCTGTCGCGAGTGGTCAATACTTGTTTTTGGGATTTCCTACGCGTCACCCGTAGCGACGCCGCCGTCGCGGTGGTTAACCAGTTGTGCGTTGCGAAGCCGCCCGGCTGGTGCTCAATTCCGAGAACGCCCGAAGGCGGTATGTCAGGAAACGGTGCTCCGGCGGAGTTCGCTCTTGCGGATCTTTCCGCTGGCCGTTCGCGGCATGTCGTCGACGAACACCACAGTCTTCGGGATCTTGTAGCGCGCCAGTTTGCCGGCTAGGTGTTCTTTGAGTTCGTCCTCTGTCAATAAGGCTCCTTCGCGGAGGACCACCACGGCGCGCGGCACCTCTCCCCACTTCTCATCCGGCACGCCGATGACTGCCACGCTGCCCACGGCGTCGAGTTCACTGATCGCTTGTTCCACCTCGGCGGGATAGATGTTCTCGCCGCCCGAGATGATCATGTCCTTGAGCCTGTCCGAAACGAAGACGAATCCGTCAGCGTCCTTATAACCCATGTCTCCGGACTTGAACCAGCCGCCGTCTTCATAAGATTCAGCCGTTGCCTCGGGCTGCCCCCAGTATTCGTGGATGACGTTGGGGCCTTTGATCTGGATTTCCCCGACTGTGCCCTGCCCGGCAATCCCCCCTGCGACGTCGGCGATCCGGACGTCGCTGAAGAAGTGCGGGAGCCCCGACGAACCCGCCTTGTCCCGGGACCTGGCGGCGGGCAACGTGGTGGCGCCCGGCGCCGTCTCGGTCATTCCGTAGCCCTTAGAGAAGCGCAGTCCGCGTGCCTCGTACGCTTCCAGGACGCGCATCGGAACTGCCGATCCGCCGCAGGTCAGCTTGTTGAGAGAGCTAAGGTCCGACGTCGGCCAGGCCGGATGCTCGCAGAGCATCTGGTAGGTGGTGGGCACTCCGCTGATCGTGGTGACGTGGTGCTGCTCGATGAGTTCCAGGGTGTGTTGGGGATCGAACCTGGATTCCAGGACGACGGTTCCGCCTTTGAGGAGCGTAGGCAACACTCCCATATCGAGCGAGGCGACGTGGAACATCGGCGAGATCATCAGGGCCACGTCGGCGGAGGAGAAATCGAAGTCGACGATCACGTTGATGCAGTTCCACGTAATGTTGCCGTGGGTCAGCAGCGCCCCCTTCGGTCGACCGGTCGTGCCGGAGGTGTAGAGGATCATGGCCCCGTCGTCGAGCCCTACTTCTTCGTCCAGATGCTGCGGCGCCCCCGAGGCGACGACGTCCTCATAGTCTTCCGCCGCCGTCGTGCTCCCACGTCCGCTGTCGCCGGAAGCGGCGGTACCCTCGCCCGGGAAGGAGTCGCCGACGACGACGCGCCGGCTCACGCAGGTGCCTTCCGCGCCGCTGGCCGCAAGGCCGTTGAGGCTCGCCGAGTGGATCAGCGCAACGGCACCGCAGTCCGCAAGCTGGAAGGTGATTTCCGGCGGCGCCAATCGCGTGTTGAGGGGTACGAAGATCGCCCCGAGCTGCCCACAAGCAAAAAGCGTTTCCAGGAAGGCAGGATGGTTTTCACCGAGATAGGCCACCCTGTCGCCCTTGGCAACACCCCCGGCTTTGAGGGCGTTGGCTAGCCTGTCCGATCGTTCCGCAAATTCCTCATAGCTGAGTTGGCGGTCTCCGGAGACCAGCGCAATCTTGCTGCCGGACTTCGGGCGGCGACGCTGCAGCCACGAACCGATGCCAAAATTCTCCATGACGGTCCTTTCTTATTCCCAAGCTAGACCTTTCCCGGCCTCACGGCCGGAGGGCCTGCAAATCGTTGTTCTTCGATTCCCGGGTCAACAGGATGAAGATGATGGAGACCACGGACATCGCAGCCAGATAAAAGACCACCGAGCCCGTATTCTGGCCCGAGTCCTTGAAGATCTGGGCCACGATCCCCGGCGTGAATCCCGCACCGAGGAGCGTGGCGAGCTGGTAACCGAGCGAGGCTCCCGTATAGCGGGAGGTGGTGCCGAACTGCTCGGACACGAATGCCGCCAGCGGCCCGAAAAGGGTTGAGTGGATCATCAGGCCCACGGTGAAAGCGATGAATATCAGGAAGACGTTGTTCGAGGACAACAGCTGGAACATCGGAACCAGATAAGCGATGAAGAGCACGAGTCCGCCGATCATTACCGGCCTCCGGCCCAGCTTGTCCGAGAGCCTGCCGCCAAGGATCACGAAGGCTATGGAAATGAAAGAAGCACCGGCGAAGGCGTACAGCACTCCTTGGCGGTCGGCGCCCTTGGAGACGGCGAAGGTGACCGCGAACGTTGCCAGCACCACTTGGAGGGCAAAGCCGGCGGCCCCGGCCAGCATGGTGAAGATGAGGGTCTTGGGCCGGCGCAGCACCTGAAGGATCGGGATGACGGGCCTCGCGGCGCGGTTGTCCGCGTTCCGAGCCGCCCGTTCCTGTTCGATGGCGGCTTTGAAGATCGGGCTCTCCGAAACCTTGAGACGGACGAACATGCCCACTGCCAGCAAGGCGAACGAGAGCAGGAAGGGAACGCGCCAGCCCCAGGCAAGGAACTGGGAGTTTGGCAGGGCCGAAAAGACGCCCATGATGAGGGTTCCCAGCACGGCGCCCGACGGGGCTCCGGCATTCACGAACGAGGCCGCGAAGCCGCGCTTCCCAGACTCGGAATGCTCCAACGCCATCAAGGCGGCTCCACCCCACTCACCGCCCACGGCAATCCCTTGGAATACCCGGAGCACAACAAGTAAGACGGCACCCCACGGTCCGGCCACCGAGGCATCAGGGACCAACCCGATCAGCGCAGATGCCAGGCCCATGACTAGCATGGAGACGATGAGCATGCCCTTTCGTCCCAGCTTGTCGCCGAAGTGCCCGAAGATGACGCCACCCAACGGACGGGCCACGTATCCTGCGGCAAAGGTTCCATAGGCTGCCACCACTCCCACCCAGTCGTCCATTCCCGAGAAGAAGACCTTCGGGAAGACCACGGCTGCGGCTGTGGCATAGAGCAGGAAGTCGTAGTACTCGATGGTGCTGCCCAGGTAGCTGGAAGCAATGACGGTGCGTGCTTCCTTGCGCCGCGTGGCCGCGTCCATGGATTGAAGCTGCGATATTTGGGACATCGTTGTTCCTTAAGGCAGAGGGGTGGGGGCGTTAGAAGTAGCGGGCTACTTGTAGAAGCGGGCGAGGAATTCGGCCACGACTGCCGGGCGTTCCTGGCCTTCGATTTCGATAGTGTTGGCCACCTTGATCTGGGCGCCGCCCTTGACTTCGGAGACTTCCGCGATGGTGGCTTGCATACGGATGCGCGCGCCCACTTTGACCGGGGACGTGAAGCGGACCTTGTCCAAGCCGTAGTTCACTTTGGTGGTGACACCTTCGACGTCGAACAGCTCGCCCCAGAACGGGATGATGAGCGAGAGCGTGAGGAAGCCGTGGGCGATCGGGGCGCCGAACGGGCCGTCCTTGGCGCGTTCCGGATCGACATGGATCCAATGGATCCACTGGTCATCCCCGGTGGCGTCCGCGAACTTGTTGATTTGTTCCTGGGTGATTTCGCGGTATTCGGTGACACCGAGATCGGTTCCGGCAAGGGTGAGCAGTTTGTCGAAGTCGACGACGAGATTGGGCATTGTTGCCTCCTGTGGTGGTTAGGTTGTGGAAGAAGTACGACGGCGTGACTCGCTTTTGCGGGGGCGGCCTGCCATCGCGCCGTGCTGGCGGATTTCGAGCGCAACTAGCGCGCGAAAGCGCTCTCGCCCGTAAGTGCGCGCCCAACGATCAGGGCGTTGATTTCGTGTGTTCCTTCGTAGGAGTAGACGGCTTCGGCGTCGGCGTGGAACCGGGCAACATCACTCTCGAGCGTGATTCCATTGCCGCCTGCCAGCTCGCGCGCCAGGGCGACTGTTTCCCGCATAGCCAGGCAGCTTTGCATCTTGGCGAGCGCGGAGTCCTGGTCGCGGTAGATCCCGCGGGCCTGCTGTTCGGTCAGCCTGACCACGAGGGACAAGCTTGCCGTGAGGTTGCCAAGCATGCGGGCCAGCTTCTCCTGCACCAGCTGGAAAGAACCCAGCGGGCGGCCGAACTGCCGGCGCTCGCGGACGTAGCGGAGGCCTGCTTCGAAGGCGCCGGCCTGGATGCCGGTGGCGATCCAAGCTACATCGGAGCGCATCGCGCGGAGCATCGCCGCCACATCCTTGAAGGAATTCACGCCGTGCAGGCGCATGGATTCAGGGACACGGACGCCGTCGAGCGTGATGTGGGCATTCTGCATCATCCGCAACGAGGTCTTCCGGTGGATCTTCTCCAGCGTCACCCCGGCGGCCTCGCGGTCCACGAGGAACGCTTTGACTTGACCGTCCGCGACATCCCGGGCGAACACTGCCAGGACATCCGCCGTCGAAGCGCCCCCGATCCAACGTTTGGCACCATTGAGGATCCAGTTGTCGCCGTCGCGGCGAGCAGTTGTAGAGAGTCCGCCGGCAATGTCCGAGCCGGATTCCGGTTCCGTCAGGGAGAAGACGCCCTTGAGCGAGAAGTCGACAACCCGTGGCATCCACTCGGCCTGCTGTTCCGCCGAGGCGCCCACGCGGATCGCGGTGCGGAAGAGGCCGGCTTGTGCCGTGTACCACGTGGCCAGCGAAGCATCCGTGCGGGCGAGTTCGAAGATCCTGAAGCCCTGGTAGATTCCGCGGGCCGGACTGCGCTCTGGCCCCGGGCCCGTGAGTTCGGCCGGTTCCATCAGGTCCAGATCGATGAGTGGCCGGGCCAACTGGGCAGGGAACTCGCCCCGTTCCCAGTAGTCGGCCAACAATGGCTTCGCTTCACGGTCCAGGAAGTCGCGCAAGCGGCCCAGGACCCGGCGCTCGTCCTCGGTGAGGAGGGACTCGGCGTCGTAATAGTCGCAGACGCCGTAGAGGCGCTCCGCCGCCGCTGGCTCCACACGGATCTCCAAGCTCATCTCAGCCGCCCAGCCCGAGCAGGCGCACCGCGTTGTCCTTGAGGATCTTGGGCCTGACCTCGTCCTTGAGCGGGAGGTCGGCGAAAGCGGCCAGCCATTTCTGCGGGGTGATGAGGGGGAAGTCCGTGCCGAACAGGACCTTGTCCTGCAGTACCGAGTTGGACATGCGCACCAGTGACTCCGGGAAGTATTTCGGGGACCAGCCCGAGAGATCGATGAACACGTTGGACTTGTGCGTGGCGATCGAGTTGGCTTCATCCTGCCAGGGGACCGAGGGGTGGGCCATGATGATTTGAAGTCCGGGGAAGTCCGCGGCCACGGCGTCGAGCAGGAGCGGGTTGGAGTAGGCCAGCTTGATGCCGTAGCCGCCGGGAAGGCCGGCACCCATGCCGTTCTGGCCTGTGTGGAAAATCGCCGGGAGGCCCAGTTCCTGCAGGGTTTCCCAGAGCGGGTAGAACTGTTCGTTCGAGGGGTCGAAGCCCTGCAGGCTGGGGTGGAACTTGAAGCCGCGGGCACCGAGGTCGATCGCCTGGTGCTTGGCACCCTGGATGGCCTCGGCCTCGGTGCGGGGATCCACGCTGCCGAACGGGATCAGGACATCGTTGTTCCTGGCGGCTCCCGCGATCAGTTCGGGGATGCTGTTCGGTTCGTGCTTGAGCTGCGTACGGGCGTCCACAGTGAAGACGACGGCGGCCATGTTCAGTTCGCGGTACACCTCCGCGATCCGGTCCAGCGAAGGCGTGCGGTCCTCGGCCCTGAAGTACTTGGCGGAAGCTTCCGTCAGGGCCGGTGGCAGGGATTCGTGGCCGTGGCCGTCCACTTCGAGGTGGACGTGCATGTCGATCGCGTCAAGTTTTGAGGCGTCGATGCCGAGCTCGTAGCGTTGGGGCGCGGCCATGTCAGCGGACCTGTGCCGCGGCGGCGGCTTCGGGCCGCAGATCCTCAGGCAGCGGCAGGAATTCCTCACCGACGCTCTGTAGCTTGTCGCCGAACAGCGTGCCGAAGTTCTCTACGAGGTCCTCGTAACCCCAGCCGCCCTCCCGGTATTCAGTCGCGGCGGCTTCAGGGTGGGTCCACAGCTGGAGGCGGTCTCCACCGGCGCCGATGGCCTGGCCGGTAATGCCGGCCGCTTCGTCAGAGGCGAGGAAGGCTATGAGCCCGGAAACGTCATCGGCTGTCCCAAAGCCGAGCTCGTGGCGGAAGAAGTGAGGCATGGCCTCGCCGCGCTCGTCCGCCTCTACTGCCTTTTGGAAGTAAGGGACGGTCTTGGTCATCGCCGTGGCGGCCACCGGGATCACCGCGTTGGCGGTGACGTCGGCCTTCTTCATTTCCAGCGCCCAGGTCCGGACCATGCCCACGATTCCGGCCTTCGCGGCGGCGTAGTTGCTCTGGCCGAAGTTGCCGCGTTGTCCGGTCGGGGAACCGATGGCGATGATGCGGCCAGCGATGCCGTTCTCCTTGAAGTAGCCGAATGCTTCGCGGGCGCAAGTAAAAGTGCCGCGGAGGTGGACGTTGATGACCAGGTCGAAGTCTTCGTCCGTCATCTTCAGCAGGCTCTTGTCCCGCAGGATGCCGGCATTGGTGACCAGGATGTCCAGACGGCCAAATTCTACGACCGCCGCTTCCACCAGCTGCTTCGCTGCTTCTGTGCTGCCCACGGGAGCGACAACGGCGAGTGCCCGGCCGCCGTCGGCCTCGATGGTCCGGACGGCTTCGCCGGCCACCTCGGCGTCGACGTCGTTGATGACCACCGCCGCACCCTGACGGGCGAGTTCCCGGGCGTAAGCAAGCCCCAGGCCCCGACCGCTTCCGGTGACAATCGCTACTTTTCCTGACAGGCTCATCGCTGCTCCTTTGCTCGATCCCCGTGCATCCAAGCCCTGGGCGTGGGATGCTGTTCTGTATCCATGAAAATACGTATAGTTGAAAATGTCAACGATTGATTTTGAAGATTATTGGAGTTTGTTATGACGATCGAGGCGCAGGACGAGCAACAGGCTGCCACGAAGGACCGGCTGCTCGCCGCTCCTATCAGCCAGGACGCGGGTTTCCTCCTGGCAAAGCTCCATGCCGGCGGCTCGGTCCTGAATAACCGGGCGCTTGCTGAGTTCGACCTCAAGGAGAGGTCTTACTCGGTCCTGATCCTGGCCAACAGCGGCCTGGAGCCTACCCAGCGGGAATTGGCGGACTTCCTCAGCCTTGACCCCAGCCAGATCGTCGCCTTGGTGGACGAGCTTGAAAAGCGGAAGCTTGTGTCCAGGGCACCGGGCAAGCAGGACCGCCGGGCCAAGACGGTGACGGCTACGGCGAAAGGGACCCAGCTGCTCGCCCAAGCAGCCGTTGCTGCCCGCCGCGCGGAGTCCGAGGTGCTCGCGGCGCTCTCAGACGAAGAAGCCGCCCAGCTCAAGGTGTTGCTGCGCAAAGCGTTGTGGGGTTAGGCATTATGGGGTTAGACGCTCTGGGTTAGGCCTGCTGGGGTGGGGTGCCAACCGTCGTTCACCCACGGCGTAGGCCGGAACGGACTAACCGCGGCAGTGTATTCGTTGATATAGACACCATCGGTTACAGGAGGTGCGCGATGAGTACGTTGCCGGAAGAAGCTTTTCCCGAGGACATCCCTGACGCCCCATCGGACGACGAAGCCTTGGACGCCTACTCGCGGACGGTCATGCACGTGGCGGAAACCGTCACGCCGCATGTTGCCGCGTTGGAGATGAGCAGCGCGCGCAGGAACGGCCAAGTGAGGATCGGAAGCGGATCGGCCGTAGTGTTCACGGGGGATGGCTACATGCTGACCAATGCGCACGTGGTCTCCGGTCTCCGCTCCGGGAGGGCGATCTTCGCCGACGGAACACACACCGACGTCGAACTTGTGGGTGCGGATCCTCTGTCCGACCTCGCCATCGTTCGGGGGCATCGCACCCCGCCGCCTGCCATCTTGGGCAACGCGGAATCCTTGCACGTGGGCCAGTTGGTGATCGCCGTGGGCAACCCGCTAGGGCTCGCAGGATCGGTGACTGCCGGCGTTGTCAGCGGACTTGGCCGTTCAATTCCGGTCAGGTCTGGCCGGCACAGCCGGGTCATCGAAGACGTCATCCAGACCGACGCAGCGTTGAATCCGGGCAATTCCGGGGGAGCTTTGGCCGACACCAAGGGGCGGATTGTTGGAATCAATACCGCCGTGGCGGGCCTGGGCCTCGGGCTTGCCGTGCCCATCAATACCACCACTCAACGGATCATCGCCGCCTTGCTCAGGGACGGTCGGGTACGCAGGGCATACCTGGGCCTGGTCAGTACCCCTATTCCGTTGGAAGCAAGTGCGGTGATCCGGACAGGCCAAAAGGAAGCGCTCCGGGTAGTGGAAGTCATCGCCGGGTCTCCGGCAGAGCGGGCAGGACTGATTGCGGGCGATTTGGTCCTCAGCGCGCAGTCACGGGCCGTGTCCAGTGCGGAGAGCCTTCAGAAGCTCCTGTTTTCGCAGGCGATAGGGGAGCCATTCCCCCTGACGGTCTTGCGCGACGGCAAGATCCATCAAATCGTTGCCGTACCGAGCGAAATGACCGACGCGGACTCATGAAAGAGCCAGTTCCCTAGAAAGCCGGTTCGCCAAAAAGCCGGGGCCTTGATGGCCCCGGCTTTCTGTTACTTCTTCCTCATCCTCAAATGGGCCACGGGATCCACGGCAGCGTCGGATTCGTGCTTGGCACGCTTCACGGCCCGTTTTTCCTTGATGGACTTGATACTCTTCTTCGTCTCGTGCTGGTGAGGCGCTTTGTCAGGCATGTCATGCTCCCTAACTACGGATCTTCCCTGAGATCCTGCAAAGAGGGTCCTGAAAGGCCCTCTCCTTGTAAGTTACGCCTGTTTCGGCCGAAAGCAACCGGCCGCCAAACGGACCAACAGCTAGGCTTCCGACGCCGGAACGTCCACAATGCCCACGAACCGCGAGCCGATTCCTTCGTACTCGCTGCGGACCTCGCCGGGCAGGATTCCTGGAACCTCGCTATTGCGGTGGTGCCCGCAGAAAACGTAGGTGAACTCAGGCCACCACTTCTTGGGACGGGCGGCCTCGGTGTAACCGCACACGACACAACTCAGGTGAACCCAGACGGGACGCTTGCCGGTGCGGTTGGCGCGCGATTGGACGAGCCACTGCGGTGGGTTGTCCTGCAGCTCGGTCAGTTCGGCTTTTGAAAGCCTGGACGGGATGCCGTGGCGCTGGGCCATTTCCATCGAAATATCAAGGGCCAGTGCGGCGTCACGTCTGCTAATCACCATTCAACGATACGGGACGATCGCCGTGGCAGAACCCCGGAGGAATCCCGGCCTCAGTGGACAGACAGGCGTAGGCTGTGGTCATGACCGACGCAGCGGCCCTGCTGCCAAGCACTCCGCTGCAAAAGCGGGTCCTTGTTGTGGCTATTGTGGCTTCATTCATCGCCATTTTGGATGGCTTCGTAGTGAACCTCGCGCTCCCGGCGATTGGCCGCGAGCTGGGTGGTGGACTTGTCATCCAGCAATGGGTGGTGGATGCCTACCTCTTGACCCTGGGCGCGCTGATCCTGGTTGCCGGGTCGTTGTCCGACCATTTCGGACGTGCGCGGATCCTGGAATGGGGACTCGCCGGTTTCACCATGACGTCCGTCATCTGCGGGCTCGCCTGGAACGGGGAGGTGCTGGTGGTCTCACGGGCCCTGCAGGGGATCGCCGGAGCACTCCTGGTTCCCAGTTCGCTCGCCATGATTGTCACCTTCTTCTCGGGGCCGGCGCAGTCCAAAGCGATCGGCCAGTGGTCCGGCTGGACCAGCGCGGCAGCTATCGTGGCTCCGCTCATCGGTGGCGCCTCGGTGGATCTGTTGTCCTGGCGCGTCATCTTCTTCATCAACGTGATTCCGGCGGTCGCCGTCTGGCCGATTTTGGCGGGGTTGCGGAAGTCCGACGCCGCCACGGACAGGAACAAGAGGATCGACTATCTTGGCGCCTTCCTGGCCATGGTGGGACTCGGTGGCCCGGTCTACGCCTTCATTGAACAGGGGCGGATGGGCTGGGGGAACATGCTGGTCTGGATGCCCCTCGCGGTCGGGGTGGTCGGGATGACCCTGTTCGTGATCCACGAAGCCAGGACCCCGGAGCCAATGCTGCCCCTCCGGCTCTTCGGCATCCGCAACTTCGGCTGGGGAAACCTGGCCACACTGGCGATTTATGGTGCCCTCTCGTTGGGCTTCTTCGCGGTGGGCATCTATTTGCAGCAAGTGGGAGGAATGAAGGCCACGACGGCCGGCATCGCTCTGCTTCCCGCGACTGTGATCCTGATGCTCACGGCCTCGTTCTTCGGCGGGCTGGCCGGCAAGTACGGTCCGCGGTGGTTCATGACGGCGGGTCCGTTCATCTGTGGAATCGGGTTCCTCATGACCATGGCGGTCCAGGAGCCCCTGAACTACTGGACGCAAGTGCTACCCGGGCAGATCGTGTTCGGAATCGGCCTCAGCACCTTGGTGGCGCCCCTCACCGCTGCGATCCTGGGGGCCGTTCCCACCGAAGAGGCAGGGATCGGCTCCGCCGTGAACAACGCGGTAGCACGTATTGCAGGCTTGATCTGCATCGCATTCGCCGGGCTCATCATCGGCCCGGTCTTCAGCCGCCAAGGACTCATCAATGCGGTGGTGGTCACCGCTGTGCTGTTCTTCATCGGGGCGGCGGCATCCGCCGTCGGGATCCGGAACCCGGTCTTGGCCCCTGCGGTGACGGAATCTCCGGAAGGTCCAGCCCCCGACGACGGCGGGACGGCAGCCCGGCGCGCCTGAACAGTGCTTTCCAAGACGCAGTGTTTTCCAAGACGCAGCCCGCTCCAGTGACTGCGGTCCAGCGACAGTTTCGTCAGCGTTCCGCGAGGACGCAACCTTCGTGAGCGGTGTCCGTCGCCACCCACAGTGCGGAGGTGACTTCATCGGCGAGGTCGTAGTCGCGACTGCCCGGACCTTTGCCGATCCGTACCACCAGGGCGCCTCCGAACGGTTTGCGGCCAATCACTTGGATACTGGCGTCAAGGTCGATTTCCTCCGCGGACAGGTAGCGCAGCAACTCGGGGTTTTCGTCGCTGATCCGGGTGATCCTCCCTGAGTGGCCGTCGTCGAGCTCGATCATCCGGTGCGCGTGCGGCAAGGTCACCGAACCGTCCGCTGCGGGGATGGGGTCACCGTGGGGATCCCGTCCGGGATTGCTTAGCTTGGCTGCCATACGATCGATGAAGGTGTCCGAGACGGCGTGCTCGAGCATTTCGGCCTCGTCATGGACTTCGTCCCAGCTATAGCCGAATTCCCGCACGAGGTAGGTCTCGATGAGGCGGTGCCTGCGGACCATGCCGAGGGCAAGCTGCATTCCTTGGGGCGTCAAAGTAATGGCGCTGTAGGGCTGGTGGTCCACCAGGCCTTGGTCCTTGAGCTTGCGGACCATCTCCGAGACGGAGGAATTGGCGACGCCTAGCCGCTGTGCCAGCTGCGAGGACGTGATGGGTTTGTCCTGCCACTCCGTGAAGGAGTAGATGACCTTGACGTAGTCCTCGATCGAGGAGGAGGGCGCACTGGTCTTCACGGTTCCAAGCCTATCGTGAACCGGCGGCCTCAGACCTTCCGCGCCCGCCAGCTCTGCGTGAGGTACGGCAAGGGGATGACCTCGCCCTCAGTGTGACCCAGATGCTCGAAGAGATACCAGTCGAGATTCCCCATGACCTTGGCCCGGGTGGCGTCATTCGCCCTCAAGTAGTAACTTCGGGACTTCACCAGTTCGAGGATGTCAGCCGGCGTTACAGGATCCTCCCAACGCGTCACGTGGCTTTCGAGGCCAGCGAACTCCGGGCCCACCACAGGCCGGAAGTCTGGCTTGTGGACATCGCCAGCATGCATGATCCGCGACAAACGGTGGACCCAGGGCACCGAAGTGTCCAACTGGTTCCAAATCAAGCCGACAACACCGTGGGGCCGGAGGATCCGAGAAATCTCGGTGCTGGCTGCGAGGGAATCGCACCAGTGCCACGCTTGCGCAACGCTGACGACGTCGAATGCTGAGTCCGTCAGTCCAGTTGCCTCAGCCGTTCCCTCCAAGGCGACCACTTGGGGAAACGCCTTGCGCAGCTGCGTGAGCATGTCAGTGGAAGGGTCCACCGCAGAGACGTTCAGCCCGCGCTCGACCAGGAGCGCAGTGAACTTTCCGGTACCGGCTCCCAGGTCCGCCGCGTCCCGTGCCCCTTCCGGCAGCAGCCAATCGGCCGAATCCGCGGGGTAGCCGGGCCGGACGCGGTCATAATGCTCCCCGCCGTCCTGGAAACTCTGACCGAGCTCAAGGCGCCGTTCCTCGTAGAGCTTGGGGCCGGCCGAGGTGCCTTTGTGTCGCGGGGCCACGTAGCAACTCCTTCGTAGGACATGAAAAATACCCTACGAATCTACCGCAATCAGTCAGTGCTGCAGGGAGCTGCGCCCGCGGTCCCGGGGGTGTTGGGAGCCCACTCCGGGTAGCTGCGGTGGTCGTTTGCAGGCACCCAACGGCCGGCGTCCACGACGTAATCCCAGCCGAGGCCATTGCTCTTGAGTGCCTGGATGCCCGCGATGAGCCGGGTGGCGTCTTCCAGCCGTGACCCCACGCCGAAACTGGCCCGCAGGGATCCGGACGGGAGGCCCAAGCGCTTGAGCAGCGGATGGGCGCAAAAGCGCCCATCGCGCAGGCCAATGCCGTGCTCGGCCGCAAGATAGGCCGCCACGAGGCCTGCGTCGTAGCCCTGGAGCGAGAAGTTGACCACGCCGATGGTGTCCTGGGGATCGGTGTCGCTGAAGATCTGGTGGACGGTCACGCCGTCGATCTCGTTGAGGCCGTCAACCAAATGCGAGCGGATGGCGGCTTCGTGGGCGTGCCACTCGTCATGGTCGAGGCTGGCGATGACCTGGGTAGCCCGTGCAAGGGTGGCAGCACCGAGTACGTTCGGGGAGCCGCCTTCGTGCCTGGCCGGTCCCGTGGCCCAGCTGACGGAATCGAGGCGCGCCTCGCGGACTGCTCCGCCTCCAGCAAGGTGCGGTGTTCCGGCATCGAGCCAGTCGGGACGACCCACCAGGACACCGGCGCCGAACGGTGCATAAAGCTTATGCCCCGAGAAGACCAAGTAGTCAACATCCGCGGCGGCGATATCGATCCGGCGATGCGGGGCGAGCTGCGCCGCGTCCACCACAATCCGCGAGCCGAATTCGTGCGCCAGGGCAGCGAGGGCCTTGATGGGCAGGATCTCACCGGTCACGTTCGACGCGCCGGTGACTGCCAGGAGGCTGATGCCCCCGTGGGAGAGGGCGGTACGCACATTGGCGATAGTCTCGGCCAAGGTTCCCGCGGCAACGATGCTGCGGTGGGGGACGCCTTGCCACGGCAAGAGATTGGCGTGGTGTTCGATGTCCAGATAAAGGACTTCTCCAGTGTGCCGACCGTCCTCAACCGGCAAGCAGCCGGCCAGAAGATTGAGGGAATCGGTGGTGTTGCGCGTGAATATGACGGAATCGTCTGCCCGCCCGCCAACGAAATCACGGACGATGTTGCGGGCGTTTTCATAGACCGAGGTGCTGATCTGGGATGCGTAGCCTGCACCCCGGTGGACGCTCGCGTAGTACGGCAGGATCTCGTTGAGGTACGCGGAAACCACTGTCAACGCAGGTGCCGAGGCGCCGTAGTCAAGGTTGGCGTAGCGGACGTGGCCGCCCTGGATCAAGGGTGCCTGCAATTCGGCGCCGGTGACCGCGGCGAGTGGGCGTGATGCCGGAGACGGGCGGGCTGATTGCTTGTGCTGGGCTTCTCCGTCGAATTCGGAGACGGTGGGAGAAGTGAACGTGGCTGTGCTCATGGGACCTCACTCAAGAGGGACCCCTGCGTGCAGGGGATCCGCGCTTGCCGCATCCGTTCCGGACCGGCCGGGTCGTCACCCGGGGCACCCCGCCGCGATGGAGGGTTGCCGGCCAGCAAACCGGGGTTTCGCGCTGGCACTCGTGACCTGTAAAGAGACTAGGACACCGGCAAGGCGGGTTCCAATGTGACTCCGATTGTTAAGCGGATTATTACGGTGGCCGGAAATTGTGCCTTCTGCCGAAGAAAAAGTGGCGGACGCCCCGAAAATGGGACGTCCGCCGTCGATTATTCAGTGAGCAGGGGGTTCAGAGCAGGTCGTCGAGCTCGGGGTTGAGTCGTTTGAGGACCTCGGAGTGCAGGATCGAGTTGGTGGCTACGGCATTACCGCCGAAGGGGCCGTCCGCGCCTTCGAGGGACGTGAAGCGTCCGCCGGCCTCGGTCACGATCGGCACCAGGGCCGCCATGTCGTAAAGCTGGAGTTCCGGCTCGGCGGCGATGTCCACGGCGCCCTCCGCCACGAGGCAGTAGGACCAGAAATCGCCGTAGGCGCGGCTGCGCCAGACATCATTCTCCAGTCCGAGGAAGTTGTCGAGGGAACCGTGCTGCTTCCACTCGGAAAGTTCGGAGTAGGAAAGCGAGGCATCCTCAAGCCGTGACACATTGGATACTTTCAGCCGGGTGGCAGCGGCAAGTGACCGGCCCATGTAGGCGCCCGAGCCCTTGGCAGCCCACCAGCGCTTGCCGAGAGCCGGAGCACTGACAAGTCCCACCACTACTTCGCCCTCGTCCACGAGGGCGATCAGCGTTGCCCAGACGGGTACGCCACGCACGAAGTTCTTGGTCCCGTCGATGGGGTCGATGATCCAACGCCTCGAGCCGTGGCCGGTGCTGCCGAATTCTTCCCCGAGAACGGCGTCGCGGGGGCGGGAACGGGAGAGCTGTCCGCGGATTGCTTCCTCGGCAGCCTTGTCGGCATCGGTCACCGGGCTCAGGTCGGGTTTAGTCTCCACCTGGAGGTCCAGTGCCTTGAACCGCTCCATTGTCAGGGAATCGACGGAGTCGGCCAGGACATGGGCCAGCCGAAGGTCGTCGTTGTAGCTCGAATCGGGTTGGGTCATGGTTCCAAACTACCGTCTATTCGCCCGTGAACCGGGGAGGTAGGACGGCAAGCGGCGCGCAGTCAGTTGACGGTGCTGTTAATTGACCGTGCTGTTAATTGACAGTGCCCAATTCCTTGGCCTCTTGGGCTTCCATGCGCGGGTCCGCGCCGAGGAGCCGGCGCAGCGACGCCAAGCGGGCGGGCCCGGCCTCGCCGGCATGGCCATCAGCGACCCAAGAATCCAGACCGCAACGGACCGCGGTGGCATCGTGCTTGCAGCCCCGCTCGCACGCTTCGGTTCCAGGTTCAAGATCCGGGAAGGCGTGCAGGATGCGATCCGGGTTCACGTGGGCCAGGCCGAAGGAACGGATGCCGGGCGTATCGATGATCCAGCTGCCGCCGGGGGCGTCGTTGAGCTTCAGTGCAAGGGCAGAGGACGAAGTATGCCGTCCGCGACCCGTCACTGCGTTGACCCCGCCGGTGGCGCGCTCGGCTCCGGTAAGTGCATTCACCATGGTGGACTTCCCGACGCCGGAGTGGCCCAAGAGGACTGTGACCTTGCCGTCGAGGTAGTCCCGCAATTGGCCGACGGCGTCGCCATCTAGCCGGGCGGACAAGCCGTCGTCGGAACGGGCATCGATGCCCGAAGCGCCTGCGTCGGCGGTCCGGCTGATGATGATGGGGAAGCCAAGGCTCACATAGTTGGCGAGCAGTTCCGTCGGATCCTTGACATCCGCTTTGGTGACGAGCAGCAGTGGCTCGATCCCGGCGTCGTACGCTGCTACCAAGGCGCGGTCGATGAATCCGGTGCGCGGCTCCGGGTTGGCGGCCGCAACAACCA
Source organism: Arthrobacter sp. AZCC_0090 (assembly GCF_014207375.1). GTDB lineage: Bacteria > Actinomycetota > Actinomycetes > Actinomycetales > Micrococcaceae > Arthrobacter. The sequence continues at coordinate 202,694 of NZ_JACHEE010000003.1, forward strand.
CCACCAGCTGGTCGGCATTGGCCACCACGGCCCGTTCGATGGGATCCGTGTCGTCGGCACTTCGCCGCAGGAGGGTCTTTCGCTCCTCGACGCGCACGAGGCGGGCGAGGGTATCCGGGGCTCCGGACACATCGCCCACGAGTGCGACGAAGTCTCCAGGAACCACGGGGGAGCGCCGAAGTTCCCGGGCTCGGGCAGCAATGACGACACGCTCGTTGCCCGAGCCTTCGCCCACCACCGCCGTGTAGCGGCCGCGGTCGACTGTAATGATGCGCCCGATCACGGCGTCGTCGTGGCTGGGGCGGTCCTTCGTACGGGGGCGTGTGCCCTTCTTGTTGGGTCGGATCCGGACATCGGACTCATCCCAGGAACGTGCGTCGCGAGCCATCGTTAGTTGCTTGTCTCCGTTGAGCCGGCGTCCGCGGCCGCTTGGCCGGCACTGAGCATCGATGCCCAGATGTGCGGAAATTCGGGCATGGTCTTGGAAGTGGTCGCGATGTCTTCAACCCGGATGCCCTCGACGGCGAGCCCAAGGATTGCGCCCGCGGTCGCCATGCGGTGATCGGCGTAACTGTGCACGACTCCGGCGTGCAGCTTTGCTGGCCGGATCACCAAGCCATCGCTGGTTTCCTCGGCGTCGCCGCCAAGCCGGTTGATTTCGGCAACCAGCGCAGCAAGTCTGTCCGTTTCGTGGCCGCGCAAATGCGCGATGCCAGTGAGCCGGGAAGGGCCCGAGGCCAAAGCGCACAGTGCCGCGACCGTGGGGGCGAGTTCGCTGGTTTCGTCGAAGTCGGCACCCAGGATTTCGGAGCCGCCCGTTACTGTCAGCGTGCCGTTGTCCAGCGTGACAGTGGCACCCATGGTGGCAAGAATGTCCCGCCAAAGGTCGCCGACCTGCGTGGTGTTGGCCGGCCAATTGGGTATGCGGATGGTTCCCTTGGTGGCGAGTGCCGCCGCGAGGAACGGACCAGCGTTGGAGAGATCCTGCTCGATTCTCTCGTCGAAGGCACGGATGGTGCCGTGGGCCACGCGCCAATGGTTCGGCACGGAGTCATCCACCTGTACCCCGACGCCGCGCAGGACCGAAACTGTCATGTTGATGTGGTCCAGGCTCGGCACGGGCTTGCCCACATGTTCCAGGTGCAGGCCTTCTTCGAAACGGGCACCCACCAGCAGCAAGGCGGAGACGAACTGCGAAGAGGCGCTCGCATCGATCACGAGGTGGCCACCGCGTACGGAACCGGTACCGGAAACTCTGAACGGCAAGGAAGCGGCGTTCTGCCCGTCCACGGCGCTGACTTCTACTCCGAGCGTTCGGAGGGCTTCGATGATGGTGCCCATGGGACGTTTGCGAGCGTGCGGATCGCCGTCGAACACCGAAACACCGTTGCGGAGGGCAGCAAGGGGCGGCACAAAGCGCATGACCGTGCCAGCAAGGCCGCAGTCGATGGCGGACTCAGGGGCGGCTGCAGCCGCGTCCATTGGGGTGATTTCCAGGTCCGGCCCGTACTGTCCGTCGCCGGGGACTTCGGTAACGGTGGCGCCAAGCTGGCGCAGGGCTTCGACCATCAGGGCGGAGTCCCGCGAGTGCAGGGGTGTGCGCAAGCGGGACGGGCCATCGGCCAATGCCGCCAGAACGAGGTAGCGGTTGGTCAACGACTTGGAACCAGGAACAGTAACCGTGGCATCCACGGGGTGGTCGGCGAAAGGCGCTGGCCACAGGGGGAGTGCGGAGGCGGTGGTGCTGCCTGATTCGTCTGTTTGCGTGGCGGGGGTTCCTGGCATGCTTCCTTATGCTCCAACTGCGGTGTCTACGGCCCTGCGAACGGCACGGTCTGTCTTTTTGAGCTGCTTATCGGTGGCCTGCTTGGCGTCCATTGCGAGGTGCTCGGCGCGCCACGCGAGGCTGGGTTTACCTGCGGTGTCCACGGCAGCGAGCAGCACGCCGCCGGTCAGCGAAATGTTCTTGAGCAACTGGGCGCGGCGGGCGAGCCGCCCTTCCTTGGTGCTGATGTCGGCTGAACGCCATTCAACAAAAGTGTTCAGGACCGAGATGCCAGCCAGAAGCGTGGCCGAGAACCGGGAGCACTTGCCGAGGGCGAGCAAGGCGCCCGCGCCTACCTGCGTGCCGCCGATGACGCGCGCCAGCATTTTTTCGTCCGTCGGGAAGGGCAGCGACTCCGAGGCACGGCGGAGCAGCGGGGAAAGCTGCTTGGCAGTGTCATCCGCGTTCTTGAGCTTGTCCAGCCCTGCGACAACAAAGCTGGAAGCCAACATTGGCCTGGCGAGAAAACGGACGAGGGACATGTTTTTGCCTCCTGGATGGCTTGCCACAGTGGTCAGGTGGTGCTGCGTTCGAGTGGTGCAGTGTTCACGGGGTGCAGTCGGATCTAGTCTTGCATCTTTGTGGAATATTTGCCCGGAGCCTGCGGTTGTGAAAAGAGGGTGCGGTATGGGCTGGACCTCGGGTTTTGGCGTGTGTGTTGGGTTGCGCCTGTGTCACGTCGTTGAGCGGAGATGGTTTTTTGGCCTTGGTTAAGGACCGCGAGGAACACTTGGCGCTCGGTCGCGAGCTGCCAGTGGACTCCCGGAGGGTGACAGTAGACTTGGATGCAATGAGCACCATGGATCCGGCCGCAGCGGCCATGTACAAAGCAGCGACGGAAGTCGCGGACGCAACGTCCGACGGCGATCCAACTGTTGAGGCCCACGTCGAGTTCGCAGTGGACTTCGCGTCCGAGACACCTGAACAACGGAGGGCGCGCTTCGAACGCGACGCCATGCAATATGTCGACCAACTCTATTCGGCTGCCATGCGCATGGCCAGAAATCCATCGGACGCCGAGGATCTGGTCCAGGAGGCCTATACCAAGGCCTTCTCGGCGTTCCACCAGTACAAGCCGGGGACCAATCTTAAGGCGTGGCTGTACCGCATCCTGACCAACACGTACATCAACCTCTACCGGAAGAGGCAGCGAGAACCGCTGCAGTCGAATTCGGACACCATCGAAGACTGGCAGCTGGCGCGGGCGGAGTCCCACACGTCCACCGGACTGCGCTCCGCGGAAGCGGAGGCACTGGATCATTTGCCGGACTCGGACGTGAAGAGCGCCCTGCAGTCCATTCCGGAGGAATTCCGGCTCGCGGTGTACTTCGCTGACGTCGAAGGCTTCGCCTACAAGGAAATATCAGACATTATGAATACCCCGATCGGGACGGTCATGTCCCGGCTTCATCGCGGCAGGAAAATGTTGCGCGATCTGCTGGCGGATTACGCCGCAGAACGGGGAATCAGCGCCGGCGCGGAAGAAAAGGCCCTGGCCGTGGGCACGGCCGCAAGCAAAAAACAGGAGAAAAGGAAATGAGCTGCCAAGGATTGGGCGACTGCGACGATGCTCGGATGCAGCGTATCTACGAGTACCTCGATGGTGCGTTGACCCGTGAAGACATCGTAGAGATCAAAGTGCATCTGGAAGACTGCCCGGAGTGCACTGAGCAGTATGACCTTGAGTGCGTCATCCGCACCGTGGTCAAGCGCTCCTGCACGGAGGCGGCGCCCGAGAACCTCAAGAACTCGATCCTGGACAGGATCCACTCGATGAAGTCGGTGGACGTCTAAGAGGCTGGAACGGCAAGGGCCCCGGAACCTGATGGTTTCCGGGGCCCTCCGCATTAAGTCTTACGCTAAGCCGCTGGCTTAGGTGTTGGGACGCTTGCCGTGGTTTGCGCCGCCGCGCTTACGGTCACGACGCTTACGTGCACGCTTGCTCATAGCTGGCCTCCTTAGATTCTTGATACTCAATAAAGCTGCCCTCCAGTCTCCCACATCCGGGGGCCGCCCCGCGAACCGCGCGGACTCAGCCCCGTAGGGAATTCCGTATGGAGATCCTCGCCTGGTCTAGGACGGTTCGCACAGTTTCAAGGGCGACCGGCGTCAGGGCCTTGGAGCCGGCATGCTGGCGCAGTTCGATCCGGATGTCGTCACGGAAAGATTGGACCAACAGCTCGGCCTCCTTGAGGATGCGGTGCCCCTCAGGAGAGTAACTTCCGGCCCACGACCGGAATTCCGCGGTCTTGGCGTTGGCGCGTGCGGCCTCGGCGGTCGCGGCCAAGTCCGCCCGCAAGCCACGCATGTTGCTGCGGATGTCTTCACGGAGGCTATCGGCCAGCCGCCGCACGGAGGCAGAGATGTTGTCTTCGACGTCGGCCAGTTCCTGCCGGCGACTGTTGAGTTCCGCCAACCCGGCAACTGTGATGGAGTAATTGGTACGGCGCCCGTCGCTGCTCGTGGCTACGAGTCCTTCCTCCTCGAGTTTGCCAAGGCGCGGGTAGATGGTTCCGGCACTGGGGGAGTAGGTCCCGCCAAAACGTTCGCCGAGGGCCTTGATGAGCTCGTAGCCGTGCTTGGGGCCCTCTTCGAGGAGTGCCAGCAGATAGAGCCTCAGGGCCCCGTGGGCAAAGACGGGCGGCATCAGGCTTCCCCTTCTCCGGGGACTGAGTGCGTTGTTCCGGGTGCTGGCGCGCTGCCATGGATGATGGAGGTCTTGCCCGAGATCGAATTGGTGCGCACCACCATGAGTTGCTGGTCGGGCCCAACAATAGTCTGGACGACCTTGCTTCCTGGCTGGGCGTAGTGGCGATCATCGATCGTTACCGTGCCACTTGCCGACTTGGCAACAATGTCCACCCCCACATCGTGGGGCAGGCGGATAGTGAGATCGCCTGAAACGGAATTGGCTCCGAAATCCTGGGTGTAGCCGTGAAGGTCGAAACTGAGCTCGCCGCTGACCGTGTTGGCCCGGATGTTCTTGAAGCGGCCGGAAGCCGTGACTTCGCCGGACACGCTCTTGGCAGTCATGACGCCATCGTGGTTCCGGGCGATGACCTCACCGCTGACGGTATTGACGTGAAGATCGCCGTGAGTCCGGTCCGCAAGGACGGATCCGGACACGGTGTTGAGGCGGATATGTCCGTTGACGCCCGACACCATGCCGTCACCGCTCACGGTTCCCGCCTCGACGTCGACGCCGGCAGGCAAGGCGATGCTGATCACGATGGTGTTGGTACTGGTGTTGTTGACTGTCCCCATGAGGTTGCGGAACCAGCCCTGCGGGCCGTGCAACTGGTGCCGGACCTCGAGCCGGCCATCAATGAGGGCGACACTCAGGGGATCGCCGTCGATTTCCGAGACTTCGATCCTCGCGATCGGCTCATCGTGGGTGACGACATCAAAGCGACCCTTGACGATCCCCAGCTTGAGTGAGCGGACGCCGTCGACGTCGATTGTCCGCGGGCCGGTAACGGTCCAGTTTTCCTCTGTCATGACCCCTCCATTGTTGCGACGCGCCTGTTGCGATATATCGCGTCTATGGATTTTACGATATATCGCGAACGGCGGGTTGGCAATGGGTTCTTGCTGGAGAGGAGGCGCCTGCTATTCCGGCTGTGCGATCCTCAGCCACTGGAACCAGCCACGGTGCAACACGAGCCACGCCATGAGCCCGTAGCCCGCCTGGCCCGGGGTGCCACCATTCGCGGCGAGGTCAGTGCGCCATTGTTCGTGGTTGAGCAACGGCGAGAAAGTGTCCACATATTGGTGGTTGCGGCGGGTGGTGACATCGGCAAAAGCGGCGTTGAGCTCCGCGATCCTGCGATTCTTGGCAGGGTCCAGGGTAGGAGGCGGACCGACGACGAAAACTTCGATGTTGCTTTGGGATGCGCCGTCCAGGATATTGGCCAGATTGAGGCGGCTCCGGGCAGTTGAGACACCGAATTCGACGTCGCGGCCGGACAAGCCGATCACGAGGCGGTTCTCGTGGACATTGCTGAAACGTCGTCCGGCCTCGTCGAGCCACCGACCCGCAAGGCCTTCCGTGCCCTCCATGGGGCAGGGGAGAGAGTAGCTCTCCACGAGGACGGCGTCCTGGGGAGTGCGTGCAAGGACCCTTCCGAGCCAACCCAAAGCCCTAGGGTCACCGAGCCCGGCGAGCAGTTCATCACCAACAGCTGCGATACGCAGCTTCCTGTCTTCCACAGTTACCTCTTCACCAAACGTTGCGGTCCTTGCACTGTGCCCGGCCGGGCGGCAGGATTGCCGGGCACTTGTTCCATTAAACAGAACCGCCCGGCTGGAAGCGGGTATTGAACCTCCAGCCGGGCAGCCTTCTTTTATGAGGGTTTACTTGCGTTCGAATGCCTGCTTGAGCAAGGTGGCCTGCTCGGCGGTGTGACGCTTCATGGAGCCAGCAGCCGTGGAGGCGGACGCCGGACGCGAAACGAGGCGGACCTTGCGATCCAGTGCCTGCGGCAGGTTCAAGCCAATGAACGGCCACGGGCCTTGGTTGGCGGGTTCGTCCTGTGCCCAGACGATGTCGGCGTTCGGGTACTTGGCCAGCTCAGCTTCGATTTGAGCCTGGGGCAACGGGTAGAGCTGCTCCAAGCGGATAATCGCCGTCGAGGTGTCGCCGATCTTCTGGCGGTTCGACAGAAGATCGTAGTAGAGGCGTCCGGAAACCAGGATCACGCGGTCCACGCCCTGTGCCTCGAGGGGCTCGTGCTCGCCGATGACCGGCTTGAAGCCGCCCGTGGTGAAATCTTCCACCGCCGAGGCGGCTGCCTTGAGGCGCAACAGCTGCTTCGGAGTGAAGATGATGAGCGGCTTGCGCGGCCGGCTGTAGGCCTGGCGCCGCAGCAAGTGGAAATGCGAGGCGGCCGTGGTGGGGTTGGCCACGATCATGTTGTCTTCAGCGCAAAGCTGCAGGAAGCGTTCGATGCGGGCGGACGAGTGGTCCGGTCCCTGGCCTTCGTAGCCGTGCGGCAGCATGAGCACAAGCGAGGATCGCTGGCCCCACTTCTGCTCTGCAGAGGAGATGAATTCGTCGATGATGGTCTGTGCGCCGTTGACGAAGTCACCGAACTGGGCTTCCCACAAGACCAAGGCATCCGGGCGCTCCACCGAGTAGCCGTATTCGAAGCCCATGGCTGCGTATTCGGACAGCAGGGAGTCATAGATCCACAGCTTGGCCTGCTTGTCGCTCAGGTTGCCCAAGGGCATCCATTCGCCTCCGTTGGCGCGGTCGTGGAAGACTGCGTGGCGTTGCACGAACGTGCCACGGCGGGAGTCCTGGCCGGCCAGGCGGACGGGGACGCCCTCCATGACGAGCGAACCAAAGGCTGCAATCTCGCCAAAACCCCAGTCGATGCCGCCTTCACGGGACATCTGCTCACGCTTCTCCAGAAGCTGTTTGAGCTTGGAGTGGACCGTGAAGTCCTCCGGAACGTCTAGATGCGCCTGGCCGATCCGCTGGAGCATTTCGGCTGAAATGGCGGTGGTGGCGGGCGCGTTGGTGCCGAAGTCCGCCTGCTGGGCGATCGGACGCTCGATGTCGGAGACCGCGGCGGAGTCCGCCGTGATAATCGGGATCGGCGAAGTCTGGGCAGCGTGGGTCTCAGCGAAGACGCGCTCCAGGCGTTCCTGGTAGTCGCGCAGCAACTGCTCGGCTTCGTCCTCGGTGATGTCGCCACGGCCAATGAGGGACTCGGTGTACAGCTTGCGGACGGAACGCTTGGCTTCGATCAGGTTGTACATGAGCGGCTGCGTCATCGAGGGGTCGTCGCCCTCGTTGTGTCCACGGCGGCGGTAGCACACCATGTCGACAATGACGTCCTTGTGGAAGCGCTGCCGGAATTCGTAAGCCAACTGCGCGATGCGCACCACGGCCTCGGGGTCGTCCCCGTTGACGTGGAAGACCGGGGCCTGGATCATCTTGGCCACATCGGTGGAGTACGTGGATGAACGCGATGACGACGGAGCGGTGGTGAAGCCGACCTGGTTGTTCACGATGATGTGGATGGTTCCACCGGTACGGTAGCCACGCAACTGGGACAGGTTGAGCGTCTCCGCGACAACGCCCTGACCGGCAAATGCAGCGTCGCCGTGAACCATGATGGGCAGCACGGGGAACGCCTCGCCCTGGTCCAGCCGGTCCTGCTTGGCGCGGACGATGCCTTCAAGCACAGAGTCGACCGCTTCAAGGTGGGAAGGGTTTGCCGCAAGGTAGACCTTGGTCTCGTTGCCGTTGTCCGAAGTGAACGTGCCCTCGGTGCCAAGGTGGTACTTGACGTCGCCTGAGCCCTGCACCGATCGGGGGTCCTGGGTGCCTTCGAATTCACGGAACACCTGGGCGTAGGTCTTGCCCGCGATGTTGGTAAGCACGTTGAGGCGGCCGCGGTGGGCCATGCCGATCGCAACCTCATCGAGGCCGTCGTCGGCCGCGTCGGAAATGATCGTGTCCAGCAGCGGAATCAGAGATTCGCCACCTTCAAGCGAGAAGCGCTTCTGGCCTACGAACTTGGTCTGCAGGAAGGTTTCGAAGGCTTCGGCCGCATTGAGCTTGGAGACGATGCGCAACTGCTCTTCGCGGCTCGGCTTGGAGTACGGGTGCTCCAGCTGGTCCTGGAACCACTTGCGTTCCGCGGGCTCTTGGATGTGCATGTATTCGATGCCTGTGGTGCGGCAGTAGGCATCGCGGAGGACACCGAGGATGTCGCGGAACTTGAGCATCGGCTTCCCGCCGAAACCACCGGTGGGCCATTCGCGGTCCAGGTCCCAGAGCGTGAGGCCATAGGTCAGGACGTCGAGGTCAGGGTGCTTGCGCTGGACGTACTCAAGCGGGTTCGTGTCTGCCATGAGGTGGCCGCGGACCCGGTATGAGTGGATCAGCTGCTGGATGCGCGCGACCTTATTGATCTCGTCAGCGGGATCCACCTGGAGGTCGGGGCTCCAGCGGACGGGCTCGTAGGGAATGCGAAGGGCTTCGAAGATCTCGTCGTAGAAGTCCTGCGCACCGAGGAGTAGCTGGTGGACGAGCTTGAGGAATTCACCGCTGCCGGCGCCTTGGATGACCCGGTGGTCGTAGGTGGACGTCAGCGTGAGGATCTTGCTGATGGCGTTCTGGGCGATGATCTTCTCGCTGGCGCCCTGCCATTCAGCCGGGTAGTCGAGGGCTCCGACGCCGATGATGGCGGCTTGGCCCTTGGAGAGCCGGGGCACGGAGTGCACGGTGCCGATGCCGCCTGGGTTTGTCAGGGAGACGGTCGTGCCGGCGTGGTCGTCCGCCGTGAGCTTGCCATTGCGGGCGCGCTTGATCAGGTCTTCGTAGGTGTGCCAGAACTCCGCGAAGTTCATGGTCTCGGCCTTCTTGATGTTGGGGACCATCAGGAGGCGGGTGCCGTCGGGCTTGGGCATGTCAATGGCGATGCCGAAGTTGACATGCGCGGGCTGCACGGCAACGGGCTTGCCGTCAATTTCGTCGTAGTACACGTTCATCGACGGGAACTGGGACAGGGCGCGGACCACAGCGTAGCCAATGAGGTGGGTGAAGGAGACCTTGCCGCCGCGGGCCCGGGCAAGGTTGGAATTGATGACAACGCGGTTGTCGATCAGCAGCTTGGCCGGAACGGCCCTGACGCTCGTGGCGGTGGGAACTTCGAGGCTCAAGACCATGTTCGAAGCGATGGCCTTGGCCGGACCTCGGAGGACGGAGACGACGTCCTCTTCAGGCGGGGTAGGGGCCTTGGTGCTCTTGGGAAGCTGTGCCGGGATCGGTTGGGCCTGGCTGCCGTCGGACGGCTTCTGCGCGCCGTCCTTGGCGACAGTGGCCGGAGCCTTCTTGGCCGGCGCAGCAACGGCAGGAGCAGCTGGCGCAGGCGTGGCGGTGGCAGGAGCGGCTGCCGGGGCAACCACGGGCGCAATCGGCGTCATTGCCGTTGCTGCGGCCTGTGCCACGACAGGAATTTCACGAGTGGGGGGGTTCGCAGGGGCTGCGGATGTTCCGTTGGAAGAAGTGCCGTCAGCGGTATCGAAGGATTCGAAAAGCGGCCACCACTTGGCGTCGACCGAATTCTTGTCCTGCTGGTACCGCTCGTACAGTTCGTCAACGAGCCACTCGTTTCCGCCAAATTCCTCGGGTAGACGGTGGCTTGGCTGCTCTGGCACTTGAAATACGCCTCTTCCATGAGTGTTGATTTCCAGCTGGCCCGGGGAACTGCAGGGGTGCAAAGGCGAGCCAGGGTCCGGGTCCCGCGAACTCAGACCCTTGCCAGTCTAGTGACGAGCGGCGGCTATCTGCCAATAGTGGTGACCTAAATCATGTCAATCCTGATGTGCGTCGGCTGAAGCGCCCTGGCAGGACCGTTTTTTCGTGGGTTCTTCCCGTGGACCATCGCGGCGCGGACCCTGTCATGGCCGGTGAATTCGCTTGGTGACCGGACTGTAGACTGGGATTCTTATGGACAGTAATTCTAGGTGCCGGCCTGGGAGCTGCAGGGGAAGCCGTTCGGCAATCTCCGCGCAGCGCACCCGTCGAGCCGGCAACACCCGTACACATGCCCATCGCGGTCCGGAGCTCCAGGCCGGCAGGGCAGCGGATCGTTCTTCCGCTGCGTCCGACCAACCCCCGCCGGGTCAATCTGCCCCTAGTCTTCCCGGACGGCTGCTCCACACGTCCGCACCGGCCGGCGGTGGCCGGTAATGGAGTGGCTTTTCCTTCTTGCCGGTGTGCTCCTGATACTGGGCACGGGCTTCTTTGTCGCGGTGGAGTTCTCGCTCGTGGCACTCGACCAGGCGACCGTCCAAAGAGCGGTCGACGGCGGCGACCACGCGGCCGTGGCGTTGCTGAAATGCCTGAAATCCCTCTCTACCCAGCTTTCAAGCTGCCAATTGGGGATCACCCTCACTACCTTGCTGACCGGGTTCGTCATGGAGCCTTCCGTTGGCTCTCTGTTGCACGGACCGCTGCTCTGGGCCGGGTTGCCTGAAGCTGCCGCGCAGTCTTTGTCCCTCATCCTGGCCATGACGTTCGCTACCGTCTTGTCGATGCTGATCGGTGAGCTTGTCCCCAAGAACATGGCCATCGCCTTGGCATTTCCGCTGGGCCGGGCCCTAGCCCGCCCGCAGCTGATGTTTACGGCCGTGTTCAAGCCCGCGATCGTGGTGCTCAACGGCTTCTCCAACAAGATGCTCAACCTCGTTGGACTTGAAGCCAAGGAGGAGATCTCCGGCGCCCGCTCGCCGTCTGAACTGGCCTCGTTGGTGCGTCGTTCGGCGGAGCTGGGAACCCTCGACGCAGGAACGGCCAACTTCGTTGCACGCACGCTGAACTTTTCAGCCCGCACCGCGGCCGATGTCATGACGCCGCGCATCCGCATGGAAACCATTGACGCCGATCAACCGGTGTCGGACATCATCGAGGCCGCGCGGCGCACCGGATATTCGCGCTTTCCTGTCATCGGTGAGTCCGCCGACGACATCCGGGGCGTGGTACACATCAAGAAGGCGGTGTCCGTCCCGTCTGAACGCAGGAGCAGGGTCGAAGCTGGCGCCATCATGTCCGAGGTCCTGAGCGTTCCCGAAACCATCCACCTTGACTCCCTGCTCTTGGAGCTCCGCGAGGGCAACCTGCAACTCGCCGTCGTGCTTGATGAGTACGGCGGAACCGCAGGAATCGCGACGCTCGAGGACCTGGTGGAGGAAATCGTCGGCGAAGTGGCTGATGAGCACGACAAAGTCCGGCCTGGATTGCTGCAAAGCGCCTCGGGCGACTGGTACTTCCCCGGGCTTCTGCGCCCGGACGAGGTCAGCGAACAGATCCTGGGCCTGACAGTCCCTGACGACCCCGCGTACGAGACCGTAGGCGGCTACGTCATGAGCCAACTGGGACGGATTGCCATCGTCGGTGACGTTGTCGAGGCCGGCGGCGGCACTCTTGCCGTCACGCGAATGGACGGCCGCCGGATCGACCGGATCTGCTTCCGCCCCGCGGCGCCCGAACCCGATGACGATGGCCCGGAAGACAGAGATGCCACAGAACGTGATTCGACTGGTTGGCAAAGCAAGAAGCAGGCCAGCAAGCGCGTAAACAGGGGCACGGGCAGTGCGGCGGGCAATGCCGTAAGCAACCCCGTAGGCAAAAATACCCGCAAAGGACGTGCAGCATGAGCGACTGGGCAGGAATCCTGTGGCTCGTGGTCCTGTTGATTGGCAATGCCTTCTTTGTCGGCGCCGAGTTCGCTGTGATGTCGGCGCGCCGCAGCCAGATCGAGCCTTTGGCCCGGAACGGCTCCAAGCGCGCGCAGACCACCCTGTACGCGATGGAACACGTCTCGTTGATGCTGGCGTGCGCCCAACTTGGCATTACGGTGTGTTCGTTGCTGATCCTCCTTGTGGCCGAGCCCGCCATCCACCATTTGCTGGGGGCACCGCTGGAATCCGTGGGCGTCCCTGTTGAATTGGCAGGCATCATCGCTTTTGCGGTTGCGTTGCTGGCAGTCACGTTCCTTCATGTGACCTTCGGCGAGATGGTCCCCAAGAACATCTCGGTGTCCGTGGCGGACAAGGCCGCATTGCTGTTGGCGCCTCCGTTGGTGCACGTCGCCCGTTTCGTGAAGCCCGTTATTTGGACGCTGAACTGGTCGGCCAACCGTATTCTGCGCCTGATGAAGATCGAGCCGAAGGACGAGGTGACCTCCTCCTTCACTCTTGAAGAGGTGCAGTCGATCGTCCAGGAATCGACCCGCCACGGACTGGTGGACGACGACGCCGGCCTGCTGAGCGGAGCGCTTGAGTTTTCCGAGCACACCGCGGCGCACATCATGGTGCCGCTCGACAAGCTTGTGATGCTCAAGCCCGGGTCCACACCGCGCCAACTGGAGAAAGCCGTCAGCCGCACAGGTTTCTCGCGTTTCCCGGTGTTGGACGACGACGGCGAGCTGACCGGCTATCTTCACGTCAAGGATGTGCTTTCCATTCCCGAAGAGGGACGCCGCTATCCGATTGCGGAAAGCCGGATCCGGTCCCTCGTGAACCTCGCGCCCGAGGATGAGATTGAAGATGCCATGTCCGTGATGCAGCGAACCGGTTCGCACCTTGGCCGGGTTGTCGGGGCGGGTGGCGCGACATTGGGCGTGTTGTTCCTGGAAGACGTTATCGAACAGTTGGTTGGCGAGATCCGGGATGCCACCCAGGCCACGGGGATCCGGCGCTTGGGCGGACCTACGTCAACATAGCCTCTTGCCGGCCCCTGTGGGTAGGAAAGAACCGTCGTGAATCCTAAATAGGAATCATTCCCATTTATGGATACACTCATTGAGCCAACTATTGTGCTTGATTCTCATTTGAGTAGATCCGAGGTTTCCCGTGCGTCGCACTGCCGCCCGTCTTTCCCTTGCCACACTGCCTTCCGCGTGCGCGGCAGTTGCCGTCCTGCTTGCCGCATGCGCGGCACCCGCCGCGACTGCGCCGTCGTCGTCGTCCGGGGTGATCGATGTGGTCGCCTCCACCAGCGTTTATGGCGACATCGTCAAAAGCGTTGGTGGCGAGAAGGTGTCAGTGACTTCCATCATCAGCAAGACCAGCCAGGATCCGCACTCCTACGAGGCAAGCACCCAGGACAAGCTGGCCATCTCCAAAGCCCGGCTGGTGATCGACAATGGGGCGGGGTACGACGACTTCTTCAGCAAGCTGAGCGATGACAGCAAAGTACCCGCTGACAAGGTCATCACCGCCGTCAACGCGTCCGGTCTCCTTCCCGCGCCGACGTCGGGCGCTGCCTCCAAGGTGCCGGAAGGGTTCAACGAGCATGTCTGGTACAACTTCGATGCCATGGGCAAAGTGGCCGACGCCGTTGCGGCGAAGCTTGGAAGCCTGAACTCCGCGGATGCCAAGACTTTCACCGCCAATGCTGAAAAGTTCAAGTCGTCCCTGAGCGGGCTCAGCGCCAAGGTCGCCGAGATCAAGGCTTCCAAGAGCTCCGCTCCAGTAGCCATCACCGAGCCGGTCCCGGGCTACTTGCTTGAAGCTGCCGGCCTGGAAAACAAGACCCCCGAGGAATTCAGCCACGCGATCGAGGCCGGCTCGGACGTTCCCCCTGCGGCGGTCAAGGAAACAAGCGATCTGATCACGTCGAAGTCGGTGCGGTTCTTGGCATACAACGAACAGACCGCGGGCGCCGAGACGGAGAAGCTGAAGGCCGCCGCAACCACGGCCGGGGTTCCTGTTGTCGGTTTCACGGAGACGCTTCCGGAAGGCAAGGGCTACATCGCCTGGATGTCGGACAACGTGGCCAACATCGCCGCTGCCCTGAACAAGTAGCCAGCTTAGGCAAGATAGGAAGCTGGCGGGCCCCGCAATCGTCCTAAGATGTACAGGGCGGCTGTGGGGCCTTTTGTGTTCAAAGTGCAGCCCAGCTTCGCGAACCCCATGGATCGAGGATTCTTTTTGACACCGGTAGTGAGCCTTCGCGGCGCGGGACTCCAGTTTGGCCAGCGGGCCCTCTGGAAGGACCTCGATGTGGACATCAGGGCGGGTGAGTTCTTCGCTGTGCTTGGTCCCAACGGCAGCGGCAAGACCAGTTTCCTCAAAGTCCTCCTGGGCTTGCAGCAACTCCACTTCGGGACGGTGGCCGTGGGAGGACACCCCGTGGAGCGGGGCAGCCGACAGATCGGCTATGTCCCGCAGCAGAAGTCCTTTGCGCCAGACACGCCCCTGCGCGCCCGGGACTTGGTTGCCCTCGGCGTCGATGGCCACCGTTGGGGACTGCGGGTGAACGCCAAAGCCGTCAATGACCGGGTCGACGGTCTCCTGGAACTGGTAGGTGCAAGCGACTACGCTCGCGTTCCAGTTGGCCAATTGTCCGGAGGGGAGCAGCAGAGGCTCCGTGTTGCGCAGGCGTTGGCCACGGAGCCCGAACTCCTGCTCTGTGACGAACCGCTGCTCTCCCTGGATTTGCACCACCAACAGGCCGTCAGCGCCCTCATTAACAGGCAATGCCACGAGCGGAACAGTGCCGTGGTGTTCGTGACCCACGAGATCAACCCGGTCATTGACTACGTAGACCGGGTCCTTTACCTCGCGGGCGGCAGGTTCCGGGTGGGAACACCCCAAGAGGTCATGACCACCGAGGTCCTCTCGGACCTGTACAACAGCCATGTGGAAGTGATCCGCGCGAACGGCCGGATCGTCGTCGTCGGGCTTCCGGACGCCACCACTCACTACCATGATGACGCGCACGCCGGCGTGGAGGAGGGCCACTAAATGGACTTTGGCAGCATCCTGCACACCATCTTCAACTTTGAAAACTACGGTGAACTGCTGGCGTTGGTACAGAATTCCATCTGGGCCGGTGCGGTCCTGGGCCTGCTCGGCGGGCTCGTGGGCACCTTTGTCATGAAACGGGACCTTGCTTTCGCCGTGCACGGCATTTCGGAATTGTCCTTCGCCGGTGCCTCATTCGCATTGCTCATAGGAACCGACATCATTCTTGGCTCCCTGGCAGGTTCAGTTGCGGCCGCACTGCTGCTGGGACTCATGGGCGTCCGGGCCCGGGACAAGAACTCGATCATTGGCGTCATCATGCCCTTCGGGCTGGGCCTTGGCATCTTGTTCCTTGCCCTTTACCAAGGCAGGGCCGCCAACAAGTTCGGACTCCTGACCGGCCAAATCGTCTCGGTGGACACAGTGCAGCTCCAGGTTCTGGCAGGCACCGCCGTGGTGGTCATGATCGCGCTGGCCGCAATGTGGCGCCCGCTCAGTTTTGCCAGCGTTGATCCCGAGATGGCGGAAGCAAGGGGAGTGCCTGTCCGTGGATTGGCGATTGCCTTCATGGTGTTGCTCGGCGTCAGCGTTGCCTTGTCCATCCAGATCGTTGGCGCATTGCTGGTGCTCGCCCTGCTGATCACTCCCGCGGCAGCTGCCCTGCGGGTGACCACTTCGCCACGGCTTGTGGTCCTGTTGAGCGTCCTCTTTGCCATCACGGCCACGGTGGGGGGCATCCTCCTGGCGCTCGGCAGCAGGATCCCCATCAGCCCGTATGTCACCACATTGTCGTTCCTGATCTATGTAGTGTGCCGGATCATCGGCAACGTACGCGCCAAGCGGGGAATCAACGGCCGGGTAGTCCGTCCCCACGCTGCCATGGGCCAGGCAGTGGAAGACCAGACGGTAGCTGGCTAGAGCCGGCCGGCAGCCTTCTTGGCCGTGCACTCGGGGCAGAGTCCGAAGATCTCCACGGTGTGCGCTACTTCGGTGTAGCCGTTCTCGGCTGCCACCCGGGCCGCCCACGTCTCGACGGCGGGTGCTTCCACCTCGACGGCCTTGCCGCAATTGCGGCACAGCAAGTGATGGTGGTGACCGGTCACGGCGCAGCGGCGGTACACGGCTTCGCCGTCGGCATTGCGAAGGACATCGATGAGGCCGTCGTCGGCAAGGGACTGCAGAATGCGGTATGCCGTGGCCAAGGACACGGAGACGCCTTGGTTTTGGAGCAGCCGGTACAGCTCCTGGGTACTCACGAAATCGTCCAGTTCGTCCAAGGCTGCGCTAACGGCCAGGCGCTGCTTGGTGACGCGCTGCTCCTTGACGGCGGGATCCTTCGCCGCCGGCAGCGGTTGGGCCGCGGGCCTGGACGTGGCGGCATTGGCGCCGTGTGACATTCGTGGACTCATTTCGGTGTGGATGTTCGCAAACACCAAGGTTACCAGCCAAGCACGCTTGGACACCGGCTCGTCGGCACCGCCTCGTGGACACCGCCGGAGGCTCGCCCCTAGGCTGGCTGCATGAAGCTCACCAAGTTCACCCATGCCTGTGTCCGCCTGCAAAAGGACAGCCAGGTCCTCGTGATTGATCCCGGCACTTTTTCCGAGTCCGAGGAAGCCCTTGCCGGAGCACACGCGGTGCTGATCACCCACGAGCACGCGGACCATGTGGACCCCGATGCAGTCGTCGAAGCCCTCAAAGGAATTCCCGGACTGCAGGTGCACGCACCTTCGGGTGTCGCTTCCCAGCTCGCTGCCAAAGCGGGCGACGACGGCGGCCGGGTGCACGCCGTCGAACCCGGCACCTCCTTCGAAGCCGGCGGCTTCGTGGTACGCACCTTCGGAGGGCAGCATGCCCTCATCCATCCTCAGATTCCGGTGGTGGCGAACATCGGCTACCTCGTGGACGAAAACGTCTTCCACCCTGGGGACTCGTTTGTTGTTCCTGATGGCATTGACGTCAAGACGCTTTTGGTTCCCATTCACGCGCCGTGGTCAAAGGTGGGGGAGGTGGTTGACTTCGTGATCGCCGTTCGGGCGCCCAAGGCCTACCCGGTTCACGATGCCCTGCTCAACGAATTGGGACGCGGCCTGGTTGAAGCCCACGTGACCCGGATCGGCGCGAAGTACGGCACCAGCTATGCCAGGCTGTCTCCGCGGGAGTCAGTGGAGGTCTAGTCCGGTCCGCCTTCTAGATGTTGCTTGGCCACTTGCCTGTCTCGAAGAAGTCGGCCAGGACGGCCTCATAAGGCGCTGGGTCCAGGCCTCGCTCGGCGATCCAGTCCGGGTTGTAATAGCTTCCTGCGTAGCGATCGCCGGCGTCGCACATGAGTGAGACAATGCTCCCGCGCTTTCCTTGGGCCACCATGTCGGCGATCAACTGGCAGACGCCCCAAAGGTTGGTTCCCGTGGATGGCCCGGCGTGAAGCCCGGCAAGCCGCTGCAGTTGCCGCATGGCCGCCACAGAGGCGGCATCGGGAACCTGGATCATGGTGTCGATGACGGCCGGGACGAAGCTGGGCTCCATGCGGGGGCGCCCAATGCCTTCGATGCGGGACGGCATCCCCGTGGAGTAATCCGACACGCCGTCGCGCCAACCGGGATAGAACGCTGAGTTCTCGGGATCGACAACGGCCAGCCGGGTGGAATGGCGGTGGTACCTCAGGTAGCGGCCGATGGTTGCGCTGGTGCCGCCCGTGCCTGCGCCCACCACGATCCACTCGGGTACGGGGTGCTCTTCGAGGGCGAGTTGCTCAAAGATCGACTCGGCGATGTTGTTGTTTCCCCGCCAGTCGGTGGCGCGCTCGGCGAAGGTGAATTGGTCCATGTAGTAACCGCCGGAAGTGCGGGCGACGTCCTCGGCCACCGCATAGACCTCGGAAGCATGGTCCACCAGCAGGCAGGCGCCACCGAACTCCTCGATGAGCGCGATCTTTTCCGGGCTGGTGGTTCGAGTCATCACGGCGATGAATGGAAGCCCGATCAGCCTGGCGAAGTATGCCTCCGAGACCGCCGTGCTGCCGCTCGAAGCCTCCACAATCGTGGTCCCTTCAGTGATCCAGCCGTTGACCAGGCCGTAGAGGAAGAGCGACCGGGCCAAACGATGCTTGAGGCTGCCCGAACGGTGCGTGGACTCGTCCTTGAGGTAGAGCTCGACACCCCAGTGTTCGGGGAGCGGCACCGCATACAGGTGCGTGTCCGCAGAGCGGTTGTTCTCGGCTTCGATGCGGCGGATTGCCTCGCTGGCCCATGCCCGGTCCTGATTGTGTAGAGTGCTCACCGATCCAGCCTACCGGCGGAGGCTGCCGCCCAAGGATAGGCTGGTAGCCGGTCGGCAGCTGCACGGCGGCAGCTTCGAAGCGGTTTGGTAGTCGCAGCAAAACGAAGGAGATTTGATGGCCACCCTCATTGATGTAGCCGCGCTCAAGGACCGCATGGACGCGGGCAAGCGGACCGTATTGCTCGATGTCCGCTGGGTGTTGGGCGATCCGCACGGCCATTCGCACTTCCGCCAAGCCCATATCCCCGGGGCAGTTTACGTGGACCTGCACAACGAGCTCGCGGATCCGTCAGCCGAGGGACAGGGTAGGCACCCGTTGCCGCCTACCGCTGCCCTACAGCGAAGCGCCCGCGCGTGGGGCATCAACGACGGCGATACCGTGGTGGCCTACGACGACAGCGGCAGCACCGCGGCTGCGCGGTTGTGGTGGCTGCTCCGTGACGCCGGGTTCCCTTCGGTCTTCCTGCTCGACGGCGGATTGGGCGCCTGGCGCGCGGCCGGCTACCCGTTGGCGCAAGACGAGCAGCCGCCGGTACCGGGCGACGTCGTGCTTGGACACGGCCACATGGACGCCATCAGCATGGACGAGGCGGCGGACTGGCACACCCGTGGAATCCTTCTCGACGCCCGCGCGGGAGAAAGGTACCGCGGCGAAATCGAACCCATTGATCCTCGCGCCGGGCACATTCCCGGCGCGCTCAGCGCCCCCACAAGCGGAAACCTCGGCCCGGACGGCACGTTTCTTAACGTGGCGCAGCTCCGCAATAGATTTGCTGCCTTGGGCATCGACGAGGGCAGCAAGGTAGCGGTCTACTGCGGCTCCGGGGTAACGGCCGCCCATGAAATCGCAGCCCTCGAAATCGCTGGATTCAGGGCAGCGTTGTTCCCTGGGTCCTTTTCGCAATGGTCTTCGCTTGACTCCAACCGAGTGGTGGTCGGTGCCGAGCCACTGGGCGCCCCCGCCCAGTGAACGTGTGTTGCCCGGTGAAGCCGGGTTGCCCGGTGAAGCCGGGTTGCCCAGTGAATCCGGGGTGGCGTGGCGGCGCTGAGTGGCAAAAATTCAGCCCGCAGGGGTAGCGTCGAAACATGACACCCGGACGCCCCGTTCCTCCGCCGCTTGGCAAGCCGCTCCTCCCGATTGACGAAACCGACGTCGTCCCCTCGCCAACCCTCGCGGCCGCCTACGGCACGCCAACCCTCGCGGCCGCCTACGGCGCCACTTCTGCCGACAGCGGACTTGTTCCCCTCACAGTTGCCCGCCGCGCACCCAAGGAAGACGACGTCGAGATCGAGATCGATTTCTGCGGTCTGTGCCACTCCGATGTCCACGCGACACGGGGCGAATGGGGCGCCCAGAGCTATCCTTTGGTCCCTGGCCACGAAATCGTGGGCCGGGTCCGCAAGGTGGGTTCCGCCGTCGACGACTTCGCGCCGGGTGACCTGGTGGGCGTCGGCTGCCTGGTGGACTCCTGCCGCGAATGCGGGAGCTGCCTCGAAGGCCTTGAACAGTATTGCGAACGCGGAAACGTGGGCACCTACGGGGTGAAGGACGGCCGGAATGGCGACGCCGTCACGCAAGGCGGTTATTCGACTTCGGTGGTGGTCGACCGCCGTTTTGTGTTGCGCGTGCCCGAGGGCCTGGACCCGGCCGCGGTGGCGCCGTTGCTCTGCGCGGGCATCACCACCTACTCGCCTCTGCGCTACTTTGACGTCGAGGAAGGAGACGTGGTGGGCGTCGTCGGACTTGGCGGACTAGGTCACATGGCCGTCAAGATTGCCAAGGCGATGGGCGCGCACGTGGTGGTCTTCACCACGTCGGACGCCAAAATCGAGGCGGCGACGGAGCTCGGTGCGGACCAGGTGATCCTCTCGAAGGACCCCGAAGCGATGGAGGGCGCCAACCGCACCATCGACGTTATTATTGACACCGTCGCGGCGCCTCATGACTTGAACCCGTACTTCCGCACCCTCCGCCTGGATGGTGCCCTCTTCCAGTTGGGACTGCCCTCCACGGACATGCCCCCAGTCAGTCCCGGCGCCCTGATCCGACGCCGGCTCGCCTACGCGGGATCGTTGATCGGCGGTATCGCCGAGACCCAAGAGATGCTGGATTTCTGTGCGGAGCACGGCGTAGTAAGCGACATCGAAATGGTCACCGCGCGGCAACTCAATGCGGCCTACGATCGCATGGTCGCCGGCGACGTGAAGTACCGATTCGTCCTTGATACCAAGACCCTTCAGACCCCTTCGGAAAAGGCAGACGTATGAGCACCCTATTTACCAAGATCATCAACGGCGAGATCCCTGGACGCTTCGTCTGGAAAGACGACGACGTGGTTGCCTTCCTGACCATCGCCCCGCTTACAGACGGCCACGCCCTCGTGGTGCCCCGCCAAGAGGTGGACCGTTGGACCGATGTCGCCCCCGAGCTCCTCAACAAGGTCATGGCCGTCGCGCAGACAATCGGACAGGCCCAGGTGAAGGCGTTCGGCGCACCCCGGGCAGGCCTTTCCGTGGTGGGCTTCGAAGTTGAGCACTTCCACGTGCACGTCTTCCCTGCCAGCTCCCTGGCAGATTTTGATTTCGGCACCGTGGACCACCATCCGGACCCTGCCCAGCTTGATACCAACGCCGCGAAGCTCCGCGCCGGCCTTGTCGCCGCCGGGCACGGACAGTTCGTTCCGGCAGACTGAGGCGCGACGCCGTAGAACTCCCGCGGATGGTCGCGGAATGGATGCGGCCCGGTTCCGGGGCGACGCTCGCTCACCTTTGCTGCCCTTTCCCAAACGCTCGCTCACCTTGGTGCGAAAGCCCGAAACCTGCCCTGCGTTAGATGTCAGGAAGGTTTCGGGTTTTGATCCCTTCATTAGTGCATGAGGGTCGACAGAATGACCGCTATAAGTGAGCGAGCGTTTGTCTTGCCAGACGCCCGCTCACCTTTGCTGCCCTTTTCCCAAACGCTCGCTCACCTTGGTGCGAAGGCCCGAAACCTGCCTGCGTTAGATGTGCAGGAAGGTTTCGGGCCTAACCCTCATAAGTGCAGGAGCGAGCGTCTTAGCCCGTCGCGGCGCCTAGGCTGGTGCCAGCGCCTGGTTGAGCACCGTCCGGATGCGCTTTTCCGAGACCGAATAGGCCGTGCCAAGTTCGACCGCGAAGAGGCTCACGCGCAGCTCCTCGATCATCCAGCGCACCCGTGTTAACTCGGCGCCCGCCCGTCGGCCGGGCAGCAGTGCGGAGACGGCGTCGTCGTAGTCATCCTCCACGCCCTGCACGACCGACATGTTCAACCCGTCCCGCTGGACATTGTTCGGAAGCTTTTCGAGGCGCTTCTCAATTCCGGCCAGATACCGCGGCAACTGGCTCAGCTGTGCGTAGCCCGTCTGTGCTACAAAACCGGGGAACACGAGCTGCTCCAGTTGGCTCTTCATATCATTGAGCGCACTGATCAGGGCGAGGCTCGTGCTGCCCTTGAGTTGCTTCTCGATCCGCCGGGTGCTCGCCAAGACGCGTTCGACGACGGCCGTCACCGTGAAGACGGTGTCGATCAGTTCCGCTCGGACCAGTTCGTACAGGGCCTCGAACGCTGCCTTGTCCCAAGGAAGTTCGGCCGGAGTCAGCTTGTCGATGGCCGCCAGGACGCAGTCAGCGATTAAGGCGCTCACCGAGCCGTGAGGGTTCTGGCTGAACGTCAACTTCTCGGTGTTGTTCAAATGTTCCAGGACATAGCGGTCCGGGGCAGGAACCCGCAGGGCGAGCAGCCGGATAACGCCGCTGCGCATTGCCGACTCCTGCTCCGCCCGGGTCTGGAACACCCGCAATGCGACGGACTTGCCCTCGTCCACCAGGGCGGGGAAACCGGTGACATCGTGACCCTTCACCGTGCGGGTCACTTGGCGTTCAATAGCGCCGAAAGTCCACTCGGTGAGGCCGGTTTGCTCGGACAGGAAACCGCCAGGCTGCTGGATCGGCCCGCCGCGGCCGTTTCCGCGGGCGGAGGCTGGAACTCGGTCAGCGGGCGTTCCGGTGCCCCTCGGACCCTTCGTGCGCGCCGCCATCGCGGGTGTTGCCCCGAGTGATTCGGCGATGGCTCGCCGGGTGGCCGGGGCCAGTTGCTCCTGGAGTACGGCGAGGTCCTTGCCCTCGTCCAGTACTTTGCCGCGGCTGTCCACCACCTTGAAACTGACGCGCAGATGTGCGGGCACGGCGTCCCAATTCCACGAGCCCGGAGGGATGATGTGTCCGCGGATGCGGCGCAGCACGAGCTCGAGCGAGGCCTCAAGGTCATCCGAGGCCGGATCGAAGTCATTCTCCAAGGCAGCAGCTGCTTGCCGGGCAACATCCGGGGCCGGTACGAAGTTCTTGCGGATGTGCTTGGGCAGGGACTTGATCAATGCAGTCACGAGTTCGACGCGCTGGCCGGGGATCTGCCAGCGGAATGCGGCGTCGTCGAGCTGGTTGAGGAAAAGCACCGGCACCTCGGCCGTGACGCCGTCCGAGGGATTGGGCGGCGAGCCGGGAGCGACGGGATGGAACTCGTAGCTCAGGGGCAGCTCAAAGCCCTTGTGCAGCCAGGTTTTCGGATAGGCGGAATCATCCAGGGCTTCGGCGTCCTCGCTCATGAGCAGCGACTGGTCGAAGTCCAACAGGGTGGGGTCCTGCTGGCGGGCATCCTTCCACCATTTGTCGAAGTGCCGTTCGGAGACCACGTCCTTGCCGATTCTGGCGTCGTAGAACTCGAAGAGCGTGTGGTCGTCCACCAGGATGTCGCGGCGGCGCATCCGTGTCTCGAGCTCCTCGATCTCACGGAGGAGGGCGCGGTTGCGATGGAAGAATTTGTGGTGGGTCTTCCAGTCGCCCTCCACCAGGGCATGCCGGATGAAGAGTTCGCGGGAGAGCTCGGGGTCGATCCTGCCGTAGTTGATGCGGCGGTTCGGGATGATGGGAACTCCGTAGAGCATGACCTTTTCGTGCGCCATGACCGAACCCGTGCGGGTGGACCAATGAGGCTCACTGTAGGTGCGCTTCAGGAGATCGGGGGCTACCTGCTCGGCCCACAAGGGATCAAACTTGGCTGCAACCCTGGCCCACAGCCTGCTTGTTTCCACCAATTCCGCCGCCATGACAAATGCCGGTGACTTCTTGAACAGTGCCGAGCCAGGGAAGATCGCGAAACGGCTGCCGCGTGCTCCGGCATACTCGCGCTTGCGTTCATCCAGCATGCCGATGTGACTCAGGAGCCCCGAGAGCAAGCTGATGTGGATGCCCTCGTTGTTGCCTACGGGGTCGGCTTCGCGCTTGTTGTCGATAGTGATGCCCAGCGGCTTGGCGAGCTGGCGCAATTGCTGGAAGAGATCCTGCCATTCGCGGACGCGCAGGTAGTTGATGAACTCGTTCCTGCACAGCCGGCGGAACTGCGTGGAGGAGAGTTCGTGCTGCTTTTCCTGGATGTAGTTCCACAGGTTTAGGAACCCCGTGAAGTCCGAGTTCTCGTCCCGGAAACGTGCATGCTTTTCCGCTGCAAGTTGCTGTTTGTCTGTTGGACGCTCGCGCGGATCCTGGATCGTCAACGCAGCTGCCAGGATCATGACTTCCTTGACACAGCCTCGCTTCCCGGCTTCGACGATCATCCTGCCGAGCCGAGGGTCGACCGGGAGCTGGGCCAACTTCTGCCCGACGGCGGTTAGGCCGCCGCTCACGCGTCCGTTGCCGCTGTCGCCCGTGGGGGGAGCGCCGCCCTCGCCCGTGCGCGCCGCGCTCAAGGCGCCGAGTTCGCGCAACAACGTGACGCCGTCGTTGATGGCACGCGAGTCTGGCGGCTCAACAAACGGGAAGTTCTCGACGTCTTTGGGACCGCGGGCCACCCCCATGGCCGTCATCTGCAGGATGACTGCCGCGAGGTTGGTCCTGAGGATCTCAGGATCGGTGAACTGCGGACGGGACTCGAAGTCTTCCTCCGAATACAGCCGGATCGCGATGCCTTCGGAGACACGTCCACAACGACCGGAACGCTGGCTTGCCGATGCCTGCGATACACGTTCAATCGGCAACCGCTGTACCTTGGTCCGGTGCGAGTAGCGCGATATACGGGCCGTACCGGTGTCGATGACGTACTTGATGCCGGGAACCGTCAACGATGTTTCCGCGACATTCGTAGCCAGGATAATCCGCCGCTTACCGCCCGGGTTGAAGACCCTGTGCTGCTCCTGCAAGCTCAAGCGGGCAAACAGCGGCAGGACTTCGGTTCCCGCCAGCCTTCGGTTGGACGGGATCCGGCCGTTCAGGGCCTCAGCTGCGTCGCGGATCTCGCGCTCGCCGGAGAAGAACACCAGGATGTCTCCCGGGGCCTCAAGGGCGAGCTCGTCGACGGCGTCGCACACGGCGTCGAGAGGGTCGCGGTCTTCCTCGAGTTCGTCGTCGGACGCGTCTTCATCGCCACCGCCGGCGGGCTGGGACAGCGGCCGGTAGCGGATTTCCACCGGGTAGGTCCGGCCTGAGACTTCGATGATCGGCGCGGGCTCTTCTTCGCTGCCGAAGTGCTTGGCGAAACGCTGGGGATCAATGGTGGCCGAGGTGATGATCACCTTCAAGTCCGGCCTCTGCGGCAGGATCCGCTTGAGATAGCCCAGGATGAAGTCGATATTGAGGCTGCGCTCGTGCGCCTCGTCGATGATGATGGCACTGTATTTTCGCAGCAGCTTGTCGCGCTGGATTTCTGCGAGCAGGATGCCGTCGGTCATGAGCTTGATTTTGGTAGCCTTGCTGACCTCGCCGGTGAACCGGACCTGGAAACCCACTTCCTGCCCGATCTCCACGCCCATCTCAAAGGCGATACGTTCGGCAACGGTACGCGCGGCAAGGCGGCGCGGCTGGGTGTGGCCGATCAGTCCCTTGTCCCCAAGGCCGAGTTCCAGGCACATCTTGGGGATCTGGGTGGTCTTGCCGGAGCCGGTTTCGCCGGCGATGATGGTCACCTGGTTTGCGGCGATGGCCGCCATCAGGTCCTCGCGGCGCTCGGAGACGGGCAGCTCTGCGGGGTAGGAAATATGAAGTGTCATGGCTGCTGACAGTCTACTGTGGCGGCGCGTTGCCTTGCAGTGCATGGCTCCCGGCAGCTTTTTCCAAGCGCCCGGCCATGGTGCGGGCGTAGTCCTTGAACTCCTCCGGAGAGATGATCTCAAAGTCCATGTCCAGGGCAGCGAGGTGCGCGGCCGGCTGCGCCAGGCTGTCCCAGCCCGCACGAAGCAGGGTGGCGTTCCCGCCGTCGTCGCTCAAGCTCGCGAGCTGCGGGCCGACGACGGCGGCCACCTCGCCGATGGGGGCATGGAGGCGCACGACGACGTCGTAGCGGTAAGGCGAGCGGGTCACGGATCGCTGGACGTAGTCTGCGAGGTCCTTGGCCGGCAGGGGTCGCGGCACATATTTTTTCCGTTCAACCGGCAGGGAAACGATGCGGTCCGCGCGGAACGTGCGCCAGTCCTCCCGGTCGACGTCCCATGCCACCAGGTACCAGCGGCGCCCGGTGTCCACCAAACGGTACGGTTCCACGAGGCGGCGGCCAGCGTCGCTATCGGCCTTGACGTAGTCAAAACTGAGTTGCCGTTTGTCCGCGATTGCCGCCGAGACCACCGTGAGCTGCTGGGGATCCACCGATGCCGCATTGCTGGGCAAGGTGGTGACCGCGGCCTTGAGCATCGCGAATTTAGGGCGGAGGCGTGAGGGGAGCACCTGTTCGAGTTTGGCGAGTGCGCGTACTGACGCCTCCCCAATGCCAGCCACAGGGCCTGCCGCAACTGAGTTCAGTCCCAAAGCGACGGCAAGGGCTTCGTTGTCGTCGAGCAGCAGGGGTGGGAGTTGGGCTCCGGCACCCAATTGGTAGCCACCGGCGATGCCGGGCGAGGCATGGATGGGATAGCCGAGGTTGCGGAGCTTATCGATGTCGCGGCGAACGGTGCGCTCGGTGACGCCCATGCGGTTGGCCAATGCCGGACCTGTCCATTCACGCCGGACCTGCAACAAGGACAACAATTGCAGCAGCCGCGCGGACGTTTGGATCATGGCATTGAATGTAGCCCACAATGCGGACAATAGTCGTCCCCATTGGGTTCTAGGCTGTGTCCGAGCCCCCGGCGCAGGACGCATCCCGCACGAGGGCCCGGACAGGGCGTAGTTAGAAGGCGTAGTTAGAAGACGCGAAGCGTCGAGTAAGGGCTGCTGGGCAGTTCCCGTGCGGTCCAAGGCTGTTCTGAACGGACGGGGGGAAGGTGGCCGCGGCCATCCCGAAGAACTGTTGAGACGGTAGCAGCGGCAGTGATGACGAGGATGATGAACACCAAGATTCCGACGATTTCCATGTCTCCATCGTGTTCCTGATCCGGTTCACAAAACAGTGGCAGAAATGACCCTTTTAGGCAATTTTCTGCCACACTGGAACTATGTTGAAAACGGTGGCAATCATTGTGGTTCCCAACTTCTCGATCTTCGAGTTCGGGACCGCCTACGAGGTCTTTGGCATTGATCGCAAGGACCGGGGGAGTGGCGTTCCCAGCTTTGACTTCAGGGTGTGTACCCCTGTCCCAGGCGATGTCAAAATGAAGTCCGGCCTGTCGATGCACGTCGGCCTGGGATTGGAGGCCACGGCCGATGCAGACCTCGTCATCATGGCTCCGTATGGCAGGGACGAGGATGTTCCGGAATCCGTACTAGATGCGCTGAGGGCGGCACACGCGCGCGGGGCTTGGGTCATGTCTATATGTTCCGGAGCGTACGCACTTGCGCGTGCCGGGCTCTTGGACGGGCGCCGCTGCACCACGCATTGGCACTATTCACAGGACCTGGCCAGCAGGTATCCGAAGATCCATGTAGATGAGAACGTGCTCTACGTCCAGGACGGAACACTCATCACGAGTGCGGGCACGGCGGCTGGTATTGACGCATGCCTGCATCTGGTCCGAGTGGAGTTGGGCGCCAATGTCGCAGCAGCCATTGCACGCGACATGGTGGTTCCGCCGCACCGGGACGGCGGCCAAGCCCAATTCATCGATCGGCCCATGCCCACGTGCGGCTCCGCCCCAATGGAGGCCCTGCTGCGCTGGATGGTGGAGAACCTTGAGAGGGACCACAGCGTCAACGAACTGGCAGCCCGGCTGCACATGTCCGCCCGGACCTTCGCACGCCGGTTCCGGGCCGAAACAGGTGCCACGCCGGCGGCTTGGCTCAACTCGCAACGCGTGCTCCGGGCACAGGAACTCCTGGAAACCACCGAACTGAACATTGACGAAGTTGCACGGGAAGCAGGGTTCGGGCATTCCGTGCTGCTGCGGCACCACTTCGCCAAGGTCCTGGCCACGAGCCCGCAGTCGTACCGGAGAGCTTTCCGTGGCCAATTGGCCGAGGTCGGCTAGCGGAGGGTTTCCCGGCCCTCTACCTTGGCACTCTCCACGAGGGTGTGCCATGGCCCCGTGACAGCGGTTTCCGGGAGCGTTGCCCGGTGTTGCCCCGCGCGGATCGAATACATGAACCGATCGGCTTGCCCGGCCGCTCTCCCGGCTGCCTGCGCGGCCGCTAGTGCGCGGGACGGCACCTGGTCCCAAGGGCAGGCTTCAACAATCGGCATCCAGCGTTGCTTGTCTTCGGGGCTGGCGGCATCTACGGTCCAGACGCGCGTGATCGCGGCGACCCCGCCGCTGCGCTGGACGGTGATTTTCATGTTTGACGGCTTCCACTGCTCTGGAATGTGTTGCTAGAGCTTTACCTTCACAGTTTCCCACGCCTTCAAGACGGCGTCATGCTCGGACGAACCAGCGCCGAACAGTTCCTCTGCCGACGCCGCGGTTGCCTTGGCGAAGCGCCGGAAGGTACACGTTGCGGGCAGGGAACCGCTTGCCAGGGTGTTGTACCAGATCTGCCCCGGCGCCTCCCACGCATTGCCGCCCAGCTCCAGGGCAACTATGGAGAAAGCCCGGTTGGGGATGCCTGAGTTGATGTGGACACCGCCGTTGTCCGCAGTGGTGCGGACATACGTATCCATGGAGTCCGGTTGCGGATCCTTCCCGAGCACGTCGTCGTCGTACGCGGTGCCGGGTGCCTTCATTGAACGGAGCGCGGCGCCTTGAACGGCATCGGTGAACAAGCCCTCGCCGATCAGCCAGCTGGCCTCGGCCGCGGATTGTTTTTTGGCGTGCTGCTCCACCAGGACCCCAAAAACGTCGGACATGGATTCGTTGAGGGCTCCGGCCTGGTTCCGATAGGCGAGGGCCGCTGTGTACTGGGTGACGCCGTGGGCAAGTTCGTGCCCGATCACACTGAGCGACTTCGTGAATCGCTGGAAGATCTCGCCGTCACCGTCACCGAAGACCATCTGGCTGCCGTTCCAAAACGCATTGTCGTATAGCTGGCCGTAGTGGACAGTAGCATCGAGTTTCAACCCGACGCCGTCGATTGAATTCCTGCTGAACACCTCTGCGTAGAGCCTGTGGGTTTCGCCCAGTCCGTCGTAGGCTTCGTCGGCGGCTGCGTCGCCCGTGGCCGCACCGCCCTCCTTGCGGACAAGCTTGCCGGGCAGGACCTCTGCAGATTCGGCGTCGTAGATGGTCCGTTTGGGAGGTCCGGGCTTGGCCTGGCGCGCCGTGGGCACCGGGGCCGGCACAGGAAGCGCGCGGACCGCCTGAAGGGACTTGATCTGGAGCAGGGATTCCTTGGCCGCGCGTGCAATGATCCGCAGACGGGGCTCATTCTGGGCTGCCAACCTGCGCAGCATGTAGGGCGGAATAATGGAACAGATCACGGCGAACCCTTTCGTACCTGGTGGACTTGACCGGGTACGAACAGCTTAGGAGCGGGCGCCGACATTTTGGCCGGGTCGGCGCGGCATGTCCGCCATCACGTCAAATGAGAGGCTTCCACCGGGCAGGGGGGCAAAGGTTCCGGGTCGTTTTCGGAACCTTTGAGGATCCGTTGCAGTTTGCCAAGGTCCACGATGCCGTTGCCCCATGCCAATTCGATTTCATAGAGGGCTTGTTTGTTGCGGCGGGCGGCTTCACAGTCCGGCATCGTTGTCCTTGGGTTCCGCGCGAAGGATGGTTGCGAGTTGTGCCGCTGGCAGGCGCGAGAGTTTCCTGGCAAGGACCGGGGCTTTGGCTTCGAGCTCCGGGAACGCAGTCGCGGGCTCCACTTTTGGTATCTGCACAAGAACGTTGTGGAGGGAGGGAGCAAAACGTGACGCGGTTTTTCCACATATTTTTCAATTTGCCACGCCACCAACTCGCCGGTCGAAGCAAAAACCCCGCCAGTTCCTTGAACTGGCGAGGTTTTCTGTGGTGCCCTCGATAGGATTCGAACCTACGGCCTTCTGCTCCGGAGGCAGACGCTCTATCCCCTGAGCTACGAGGGCATCCGGGGCTCCCATCCGTTGCCGGAGGGACGTCCATGAGCTTAGCAGGTCACCGCGCCGCAATGGAAAACGGGCCGGGCGCGCCGTCAGTAGCCGGCGAAAGAGTCCACGTGGATCCGTCGGGCTCCGGCGTGGCGGGCGGCAGCGCGAAGGGTGTCCACGTTTGCCGGGGACCCGGATACGTACACGTCCCGCCCGGCGACATCCGGGACGAGTTCCCGCAGGGAGTCGCCATCGATCCGGGTCCGTCCGGCGTCGCGCATGAACGACGGCGGTGGGGAACCGTCTGCCACGCGCGAAATGATCCGCGCCCCAGATGCCTCCAGAACATCGCTTCCGGCAAGCTCGGCAGCGCTGGGGGCGAGGTACAGCACCACGATGTCCCTTCGTTGGGAATCGACCGACGCCAGCTGGGACAAGAAAGGTGTGATCCCGATTCCTGCCGCGATGAGCAGCAGGGGTTTCCCGGCGTCGGGCGGTAGGACGAAGTCGCCGCCCACGGTGGTGCCACGAACGCACTCGCCAGGCTCCAGGGCGAGCAATGCGCGCTTCGCTGCCGAGACAGGCTCCGCCGTGCCGACGCCGAATGTCACCTCGGGTGCGCCCGGTGCGCTGGTCATGCTGAAGACCCGTCGGCGTCCCTTCCCGTCGGAG
Organism: Arthrobacter sp. AZCC_0090; assembly: GCF_014207375.1. Taxonomy (GTDB): domain Bacteria; phylum Actinomycetota; class Actinomycetes; order Actinomycetales; family Micrococcaceae; genus Arthrobacter. The sequence continues at coordinate 233,107 of NZ_JACHEE010000003.1, forward strand.
CGGGAGTGCGGGAGGTTGAGTTCCATAAACTGCCCTGGGAGGAAGCGAACGGGCCGTCGCGGCTCGAAACGGAATTCGGTAGTGAACGGAGTCAAAGGACGGGAACCCTTGAACGTCAGCAGGACCCCACTCCGTTGTCCCACGAGGAATGCGAGGAAGTTGCCGATGAGGAGCGCGAGCTCGGGCGAGTTGGCGACGATGCCAAGGTTGAACGGCACCGCAAAAAATATGCCGACGACGACGGCCAGCGCCACTTGCTGCCAGCGGCGGGGTGGCAAAGTGAGGGGTTCTGTGAGCATGAAGCCGACGAAGAACAGGAGCGGCTGCTGCGAGATCGGCTGCCAGAGCGCTGGTCCGAACGCCATGCCGCCTCTCAGGAGCACAGCGCACGCAATGGACCCCGCCACCACGAGGAAAGTGCACGCCATCAGCACCTTCAGCGTCCGGTACAGCACCAGCAGGACCCCGGGAACCAGAAGCCACAGCATGGCCGGAGTGGCCGCCCACCACGTGGCGATGTTCAAACCAGTGAGACCGGCAATGAAGGCGCCCGCGGCGGCAGGATTGAAAATGTGCCGGCCCCGGAAAGCCAACACGTATTTGGACAGCGATGCCAGGACGCACGCCAAAGCGATTCCGGCGAGATCGGGCAGGTGAACGGAAGGAACTAGTTCGGTCGGCCAGAACAGGAAGTACAACAGCAAGCCGGTGATAAGTGATGACTCCGAATGCGGCCGCACCCTGAACAGCACGGCCGCGAGTCGGCTGGACACGTATGTCAGTCCCAGGCACAGCAGCAGGTGGACCAGCATTTCCGGCAGGCCGAAGGTCAGCCAGCCAAGGACGTTCAACACCAGGCTGTACACCACAAGAACCGCGAGGACCCAGAGGATCAGCCGGTACATCGTGAAACGGCCAAGCCAGGCGTCCGCACGCGCTTTGAGGGCAATCATGTGAATAGTGTCCCTTCGAAGCCGGCCGAATAGGCGGCGTGTCCGTCCGAATAGACCTTGAGCCAGGAGAATACGAATTCTTCCTCGAGCACTTTCGGATCCACCATGAACAGCGCAGTGGCCAGCGCATCGGCTTCCATTGCCGTGGCGGCCATGGTCCAGGTGGCCACCACGGTCTCTACCGGGCGCCCGGTAGCACCGTTCAGGACATGGTGCAGGCCGTCGCCCCACGCGCGCCGGTTGGCTGCAGAAGCGCACAGGGCGCCGTGGTCGTGGAGTTCAACGACGCCGATCGCCTGGGTGGGATCGTAAGGGTGTTCGAGGGCGACACCGAGGGGTTCCGCACCGGAATGGAGCATGTCGCCGCTCGCATCCACGAGGAACTCCGTGATCCCCGCTGAGCGCAGGACCTCGGCTGCTAGGTCCACCAACTGGCCTTTTCCCGCAGCGCCGATGTCAAGGACCAACGGAGCAGAAGTGGAGATCTTTGTGCCGTTCCACTCCAGGACGTCTTCCCAACGCGGCGCCGGCACCGGGTGGCCGAGGGGTCGCAGGAAATAATCCGCCCCGTAGCCCAGTTGCTCAAGGCTGCTGCCGATAAGCGGCGTCACAGCACCCCTGCTGAGCTGGTACAACTTCCTGAACAGCACTTCCAGCCCGGACGCCCCTGCCGGGAGAACGACAGTTCCGGGTTCCCGCGCGAGCCGCGCAATCAGCGAATCGTCACGGAACCGTGAATAGCTTCGGTCGTAGTCCTCTACAACGCCCAACAAGCTGCGGCGGACCGCAGAGGGAAGCGGCTCCGGCGTCGAAATCTCCCACCGGGTTCCGATTCCGTCGAAGTCGAAGTCGCTCCAGCCCGCGTGCGTCATGGCGGTTATTTGGCCTCGGATTTAATGATTTCCACGGCTTGGTTGAACCCGCCACTGGTCAGCGAAGAGCCTGCGACCTTGGACACGTTGATATCGTCCAGTTTCTTGCCGACGATCTGCGCCGCGATGCCGTCCTTGAATTCTCCCTGGAACCTCTTGGTGTTTGGGTTGTCGGCATGGACTGTGATGTTCACGGCGGAGACAGTGCCACCGGACAGGGTGAGCTGGACGCCTACGGTTTCCTGGCCGTTGGGCGAGGTGTAGGAGCCGTCGGCATTGTAAGTGCCGTCCTTGTACGAGCCCGACGATGACGAGCCTGTCGTGGCCAGTTTGCTGGAGCCCGCTTGCGTGCTCGTATTCTGCGGGGTGCTGCCTTGGGCCGAGGGGGCGCAAGCGGCCACCGAGCTGGCGAGGGAGAGGCCGGCGGCACCGACAAGAATGCTCTTGTGGAGTGGCGTAGTCATATTCTGCTCGTTTCAACTGGACAAGAAATGGTTTGCGGCCTGGGGCCGATCACACGCAGGCCGTTCGCACGTTCAACGTTGAATTCAGCCTAACGGTTCAGTCTGGGAGCTCTACGTGGCGAAACTGTGCGCAGCCTGTGCGCCAACTGGTGCCCGCGTGTACATGATCGCTATGCAAAGAATTCCACCACTTGCAAGCCCCACCGGTAGGCTAGACGGGTGACTCCCGAAGAACTCTCCGCCGCCATATCCGCCTGCCTGAAAGACGCTGTCGCCGCTGGCGAGCTTGCGCTTTCCGAATCTGCCCTCCCCGAGGACGTGCGCGTGGAGCGACCCAAGAACCGGGAGCACGGCGACTGGGCTACCAACATTGCCTTGCAGCTGGCCAAGCAAGCCGGGACCAACCCGCGCGAATTCGCCACGATTCTCAGCAAGCGGCTGGAAGCGATCGACGGCGTGACCGCCGTGGAGATCGCGGGCCCGGGCTTCCTTAACATCACCGTGGACGCCGCCGCTGCAGGCGCACTGGCCAAGGCCATCGTCGAGGCAGGAAGCTCTTACGGAACCAACCAGGCGCTCGCAGGCCATGTGGTCAACATGGAGTTCGTCTCCGCCAACCCCACGGGCCCGCTGCACATTGGACACACGCGCTGGGCCGCCTTGGGCGATTCCATTGCCCGCGTGCTCCGCGCCTCCGGTGCGGATGTCACTGCCGAGTACTACATCAACGACGCCGGCACGCAGATGAACGTTTTTGCGAACTCGGTACTGTCCCGCCTGCACGGGCGTGGCGTTCCGGAGGGCGGCTACCCTGGTGAGTACATCCGGGAACTAGGCGACGAGGTCCTCAAGGCCCATCCGGCAATCCGTGAACTCACCGACGGGGCAGCACTTCCCGTGATCCGCGCCGCCGCCTACCAAGCCCAGATGAAGGACATCAAGGACACTCTTGCCGAATTCGGCGTGGCTTTCGATGTCTTCTTCTCCGAGCAGGAACTGCACGACGCCGGTGCGATCGAATCGGCCGTTGCGCGCCTCCGGGAGCAGGGCCACGTGTTCGACGACGGCGGAGCAGTCTGGCTGCGCACCACGGACTTTGGCGACGACAAGGACCGCGTGATGATCCGCGCCAACGGCGAACCCACGTATTTCGCCGCCGACGCCGCCTACTACTTGTCGAAGAAGGACCGCGGCTTCACGGAGAAGATCTATCTGCTCGGCGCGGACCACCACGGCTACATCAACCGGCTCAAGGCCATTGCCGCCTGCGCCGGTGACGACCCCGAGGTCAATATCGAGGTCCTGATCGGACAGCTGGTCTCCGTCAACGGCGCCAAGCTGTCCAAGCGTGCGGGCAACATCATCGAGCTCAAGGACCTTATCGAGTGGCTCGGCAAGGACGCGGTGCGTTACTCGTTGGCGCGCTTCCCCGCCGATTCGCCGCTCACACTGGATCCGGAACTACTGAAGAAGAACAGCAACGAAAACCCGGTGTTCTACGTGCAGTACGCGCATGCGCGCTCCCGCGGAACAGCACGCAACGCAATCGAGGCTGGCGTGGACCACAGCGCCTTCGACGCGTCCCTGCTGGACCACGCCACCGAGAACGAGCTGCTGTCCTACCTCGGCAGCTACCCGTCCATCGTGGCCAAGGCCGCGGAGCTCCGCGAGCCGCACCGGGTGGCACGCCACCTTGAGGTCATCGCAGGGGCATACCACCGTTGGTACGACGCCTGCCGCGTTTCGCCGCTGGGCGACGAGCCGGTGCGGGACGTCAACCGCACGCGTTTGTGGCTCAACGACGCCACGAGCCAAGTGCTGGCCAACGGACTTGAACTCCTCGGCGTTTCAGCTCCGGAACGGATGTGATCGGCGTGCAGCAAAGCCCCAGCAACGCCGCAGCTTCACCCCTTGCTCCCGAATGGCTCGCCGTGCCGGAGGACGCGAACGCGCTCCACGCGCCGATGTGGGCCGAAGGTGTCCAGAGGAACGACGCCGGCGAACTCGTCATTGACGGGGTTCCCGTCAGTGAGCTGAAGGCGCAGTTCGGCACCCCGCTGTTCGTCATGAGCGAGGGCGATTTCCGTGCCCGCGCGCGTTCCTTCAAGGATGCGTTCGACGCAGCTTTTGAGGACATCTGCGGGGGAGTGGATGTCTATTACGCCGGAAAGTCCTTCTTGTGCACTGCCGTGGCGAGCTGGGTGGCCGAGGAAGGCCTACGCCTGGACACCTGTTCCGGCGGCGAACTCGCCGTCGCGGCCCGCGCCGGCATCGACGGCGCCAATTTGGGCCTGCATGGAAACAACAAGTCCGACGCCGAGATCAACCGCGCGCTGGACATGAAGCTCGGCCGCATCGTGGTGGACAGCCTCGATGAGCTTGAGCGGGTTGCCAAGATTGCCTCCGGCCGCGGCGAGACGGCGAAGGTCATGCTCCGGCTGACTCCCGGCGTCCACGCCCACACCCACGAATTCATCGCCACGGCCCACGAGGACCAAAAATTCGGTCTTTCCATGGCCGGGGATACCACGGAATCGGCAGGCCTCTCGGCCGCCGAAGAAGCCGTCGCTGCGGCCACCTCGTACTCCAATGTGGAACTCCTGGGCCTGCATTGCCACATCGGTTCCCAGATCTTCGAGCCTGACGGCTTCGCCCTGGCAGCCGAGAAACTGTTGGGATTCCTCGCCGCGATGCAGGCGAAGTACTCCATCGTCTTGCCGGAACTGGACCTGGGCGGTGGCTACGGCATTGCCTACACTCCGGTGGACACCCCCCGTCCACCGGCCGAAATCGCGCAGGCGATGGCCGCCGTCGTACGCTCAAAGTGTGCTGAGCTGGGCATCACCTCGCCACGTATTTCGATCGAGCCCGGCCGCGCGATCGTTGGCACCAGCACCTTCACCTTGTACGAGGTCGGGACGCTGAAGACCGTGCGTGTGGATGCCCCGAGCAGTTCAGCAGGGCAGGAAAACGTTACGTTCCCGCGACGCTATGTGTCGGTGGACGGTGGCATGAGCGACAACGCCCGTCCGGTGCTGTACGACGCGGATTATTCGGCGATTCTGGCCTCGCGCACCTCGGACGCTGTCCCGGAACTGTCCCGAGTAGTGGGCAAACATTGCGAGAGCGGCGACATAGTTGTTAGAGATGTATATCTGCCCGAAGACGTGGCAGCCGGTGATCTGCTCGCTGTACCGGGGACCGGCGCTTACTGCTGGGCCCTCTCAAGCAACTACAACTATCTGGCCAGGCCTGGCGTTGTCGCTGTGCGCAATGGATCCGCCCGGCTGATCGTCCGCGGGGAAACCGAAGAAGATCTCTTGAACCGCGACATGGGAGTGGCGAATGTCTGAAGTGCGAACCCTGAAGGTGGCCCTGCTGGGCTGTGGCAACGTTGGAGCCCAGGTAGCGCGGATCCTCCTTGACGACGCCGACGCCCTTGCTGCCCGCAGTGGTGCGCGCTTGGAGTTGTCTGGCATCGCCGTGCGCAACCTTGATTCAAAGCGCGACGTCGAGCTACCGCGCGAACTGTTCACCACCGACGCCGACACCCTGGTCAAGGACGCGGATCTGGTGATCGAGCTCATGGGCGGCATTGAGCCGGCCCGTTCGCTCATCCTGACCGCCATGCAGAACGGCGCCTGCGTCGTTACCGGCAACAAGGCACTCCTGGCACAGGACGGCCCCACACTCTACGAAGAGGCTGACAAGGCCGGCGTTCAGCTCTCCTATGAGGCCGCCGTCGCAGGGGCCATTCCGATCCTGCGCCCCATCCGCGACAGCCTCTCCGGTGACCGCATCACCCGCGTCCTGGGCATCGTCAACGGCACCACTAACTTCATCCTCGACCAGATGGACAGCACCGGCGCCCAGTTCGCCGACGCCCTGGCTGAAGCCCAACGGCTCGGTTACGCGGAAGCTGACCCCACTGCCGACGTCGAAGGCCACGACGCCGCAGCCAAGGCCGCCATCCTCGCGTCGCTGTCCTTCCACACGCGCTTCGCCCTCGAAGACGTCTACTGCGAAGGCATCACCAAGGTCAGCGCAGCCGACATTGCGGCAGCGAAGGAAGCCGGCTTTGTCATCAAGCTGCTCGCCATCGCCGAGAAGATCGAGAGCTCGGAGCCCGGTAACGACGGCGGCATCTCAGTCCGCGTCCACCCCACCCTCCTGCCGCGTGAACACCCCCTTGCAGCCGTTCGCGGTGCGTTCAATGCAGTCTTCATCGAAGCCGAGAACGCCGGCGAGCTGATGTTCTACGGTCAGGGCGCCGGCGGAACCCCGACGGCGTCTGCCGTGTTGGGCGACCTCGTCTCGGCTGCCCGCCGGGTGGTGCTGGGTGGTCCCGGCCGTACCGAGACCACCACCGGCCACGTGCCTGCACTGTCGATAAGTGCATCGAACACCAGCTATTACGTCGGCCTTGACGTTGCCGACCAGGCTGGCGTCCTGGCGCGGATCACCCATATCTTTGCGGAGCACGGCGTATCCATCGAGATCATGCGTCAGACGATCCACCGTGATGCCGCCTCGAACGTTGAGTCGGCCGAGCTGAAGATCGTCACGCACCGCGCATCCGAAGCCGCACTCGCGGCAACCGTCGAGGCCATCAAGGGCCTGGACGTCATCAATTCTGTGACATCCGTCCTGCGGGTAGAAGGGGTCTAAGTGGCTCACCAATGGCGCGGAGTAATCCGCGAATACGCTGATCGTTTGCCTGTAACGGAAGCCACGAAGGTCATTACCCTCGGTGAGGGCGGAACTCCGCTCGTCCATGCGCAGAAGCTCTCCGAACTCACCGGATCCACCGTGTACCTGAAGGTGGAGGGCATGAACCCCACCGGGTCCTTCAAGGACCGCGGCATGACGATGGCCATGACGGCGGCTGTTGAAGCAGGCGCCAAGGCGGTTGTCTGCGCCTCCACGGGCAACACCTCGGCCTCCGCTGCGGCCTACGCTACGGCCGCCGGGCTGAAGTGTGCCGTGTTGGTCCCCGAAGGCAAGATCTCCATGGGCAAGCTCAGCCAGGCGATCGCGCACGGCGCCACGCTCCTCCAGGTGGACGGCAACTTCGACAACTGCCTGGACATCGCCCGCAAGCTCGGCGAGTCCTACCCGGTGTTCCTTGTCAACTCGGTCAACCCCGCCCGAATCCAGGGCCAGAAGACCGGTGCCTTCGAAATCGTCGACGCTCTCGGCGACGCTCCGGACATCCACGTCCTGCCGGTGGGTAACGCAGGCAACATCAGCGCGTACTGGAAGGGCTACAAGGAATACTGCGCGCCCTTCGAGTCCACAACCGCCGGCACCCTTCCCGCCGTCTCCACGAAGACGCCGGCCATGTGGGGCTTCCAAGCCGCTGGTGCAGCGCCGTTCGTTGCCGGCCACCCCATCACTGAGCCGGATACCATCGCCACGGCGATCCGCATCGGCAACCCGGCGTCCTGGGACACGGCCATCGCGGCACGCGATGAATCAGGCGGCTTCATCGACGCCGTGACTGATGAAGAAATCCTCGACGCACACCGCTGGCTTTCCGCCAAGGAAGGCGTTTTCGTAGAACCCGGCTCCGCGGCGGGCGTCGCCGGCCTCATCAAAAAACACGCCGCAGGCGAAGTTCCCGCCGGAAAGACGATCGTCATCACGGTCACCGGACACGGACTCAAGGACCCGCAGTGGGCACTCCGTACCGAGGACGGCAGCGAAGTCCAGCCCGTCAAGGTACCGAACGACGTCGTGACGGTGGCAGCTGAACTGGGACTGGAAGAAAGCTAAGAGTGGAAACCACGCAGCCCACCGCGACCGGACTAGCGCTTGTCGCGGCAGGCCAGCAGCTGACCGTCAGGGTCCCGGGAACCAGTGCCAACCTGGGCCCTGGCTACGACAGCCTCGGCCTGGCATTGTCGATCTACGACACCCTGACCGTCGAAACACTCACCACCGGAGAGCTTGAGTTCGAGCTCTCCGGTGAGGGGGCCGACACCCTTCCCCGCGATGCCAGCCATCTCGTGGTCCGAGCGATCAACACAGCCTTGGAACGCCTCGGTTTCCGGCACAACGGCCTGAAGATCACCGCGGACAACGTCAACCCGCACGGTCGCGGACTCGGTTCCTCGGCATCGGCAGTGGTTGCGGCAGTTACCGCAGCCAACGCCTTGGTACCCGAATCCGCCCAACGCGACCGTGAGTGGATCCTGCAACTCACGAGCGAGATGGAAGGCCATCCGGACAACGTCGCACCGGCGATTTTCGGCGGACTGGCCTTGTCATGGCAGGACAGCGAGCAGTACAGCAGCACCCGTGCCGAGGTGGTCCCGTCCGTCATTCCCATCGTCGCCGTACCGGACTACGAACTGTCCACAGAGACAGCGCGCGGCTTGCTTCCGGCGTCCATCGGCCATCATGCCGCGGCAATGAACTCAGGACGCGCCGCGCTCCTGATCCACGCACTGACGGCCGAGCCCCGTTTCCTGCTTCCAGGAACCGAGGACTACCTGCACCAGAGCTACCGTGCCGAGGCCATGCGGCCTAGCGCGGCGTTGATTGCGGCTTTGCGGACCGCGGGCCACGCGGCGGTTGTTTCCGGCGCCGGGCCCACAGTTCTGGCATTGGCAAACGGCACGGACGAGGCAGAAGCGATTACGGAATTGATCACCTCTTTCACTGCGGACAACACACCAGACGTTTCTTGGCGCGTGATGACACTGGCGGTGGACGTTGAAGGTGCTAGAGTGGACTTGCACCGGCGGTAGAACCGCGGGCAGTTCCCTGACATTGGATCCCGGCTTAATGCCGTTCCCGTCTCCTACTGTGTCGAAGTCTGCCGGTGCCGTCTCCTTATCGGCCTGCCGCAGGTGCCACAGAACCCTTTCTGTTACCCGAACCGTCAGCCCGCGCCCCGCCCGCCGGAGCATCGAAGACGTATCAGTATCCGGCCCTGCTGAAATTAAACCGGCAAGACCGAAATCACGGCTGCAGATCTGAACTGCAGTCCAGAACAAATCATCGCGTCCAGCTCTAGGTCTGGACGCCGTCGAGGGGGAAGGATCCTTCGTGACAGAAACCACTGAGCTGGCTTCAGCTGTGGACACAACATCTTCTGCAGCTGAATCAACGGCCGCAACCGCCAAGAGCAGCGGCCTTGCAGGCCTTAAGCTCGCGCAGCTCCAGGCTCTCGCCAGTCAGCTGGGCATTTCGGGCGGGTCCCGGATGCGCAAGGGGGACTTGGTTTCGGCTATCTCGGCCCACCGTGCCGGTGCAACCACCAGCAAGGCTCCCACTGCGGCCAAGGCCGTAGCAGCAAAGACTGCGCCTGCATCCCCAGAAGCTGAGACCGCTGCCGCATCTACCGAAGCTCCCGCGCAGGACGGCACCCGGGCACGTGGCCGTGGCCGAAGCCGTCGCGCTACGAGCGACGGCGTTGTTGCCGCTCCCGCTGCCACGGAAACCGCGGAGGCTCCCGCCGTCACTGCCGAGACTCCTGCCGCTCCCGTCGCCGAAGCAAGCGAGGCCGCTAGCGAACGCCGCCAGCCGCGCACGCGGAATCGTCGCCGTGGCGAAGCCGCCGTTGCTCCTGTGGAGACCGGTGAAGCAAGCGAAACCCGTGCAGCCGAGCAGCCCCAGGCTGAACAGCCCCGCGTCGAACAGCGCCAAACGGAGCAGCGTCAGCCCGAGCAGCGCCAGGCCGAGCAGCGTCAGCCCGAGCAGCGCCAGACGGAACAGCGCCAGGCGGAACAGCGACAGGCACAGCCGCGCCAGGGCGAGCAGGCCTCGGTCGAGGCTGGCGAATCCGGCCAGCGCGAACGCCGCGACACCACCCGTACGCGTCGCGAAGACACGAACGACGGCGATGACATGGGCAACCGCCGCAATCGTCGCAACCGCCGCGACCGCAACGACCGTCAGGGTCCGCAGGACAACCGTGACAACCGCGATGGAAACACCCGCAGCGACCGCTTCCGCGACCGCAACGAACGCCGTCGCGGCCGCGGCCAGGGCCCGGACGTCGACGACGTCGAGGTCACCGAGGATGACGTCTTGCTTCCCGTCGCGGGAATCCTGGATGTACTGGAGAACTACGCGTTCATCCGTACCTCCGGGTACCTGCCCGGTGCCAACGACGTGTACGTGTCCCTCGCCCAGGTCAAGAAGTACAACCTGCGTAAGGGCGACGCCGTCGTTGGCGCAATCCGCGCCCCGCGTGACGGCGAGGACCGAAGCCAGCAGTCCGCGCGCCAGAAGTTCAACGCGCTCGTCCGCGTCACGTCGGTCAACGGCAAGACGCCCGAAGAGCTCAAGGACCGCGTCGAATTCGCCAAGCTCGTCCCGCTGTACCCGTCCGAGCGACTGCGCCTCGAAACGGACCCCAAGAAGATCGGCCCGCGCGTTATCGACCTCGTGGCCCCGATCGGCAAGGGCCAGCGCGGCCTGATCGTCTCCCCGCCCAAGGCTGGCAAGACCCTCATCCTGCAGTCCATCGCCAACGCGATCACCACCAACAACCCTGAGGTCCACCTCATGATGGTGCTGGTTGACGAACGTCCTGAAGAAGTCACGGACATGCAGCGCACCGTCAAGGGCGAGGTCATTGCCTCCACCTTCGACCGTCCCGCCGATGACCACACTACGGTTGCCGAGCTTTCCATCGAACGCGCCAAGCGCCTCGTGGAAATGGGCATGGACGTGGTGGTCCTCCTGGACTCCATGACCCGCCTGGGCCGTGCCTACAACCTGGCAGCACCGGCCTCGGGCCGTATCCTGTCCGGTGGTGTCGACTCCGCCGCGCTCTACCCGCCGAAGCGCTTCTTTGGTGCCGCCCGCAACATTGAAAACGGTGGCTCGCTCACCATCCTGGCAACCGCCCTCGTGGAGACCGGTTCCAAGATGGACGAGGTCATCTTCGAAGAGTTCAAGGGAACGGGCAACATGGAGCTCCGCCTGTCCCGCCAGCTGGCGGACAAGCGCATCTTCCCGGCTGTGGACGTCAACGCCTCGGGTACCCGTCGCGAAGAGAACCTGCTTTCGCCTGAAGAAGTCAAGATCATGTGGAAGCTGCGCCGCGTCCTGTCCGGACTCGAGACCCAGCAGAGCCTTGAACTCCTGACCAACAAGATCCGGGAGACCGGGAGCAACGTCGAGTTCCTCATGCAGGTGCAGAAGACGACTCTTGGAGCCAAGTCGGATAACGACAAATAGCTGTTTTAGGGGCGGGCGCTGGTTCGTTCGTGCGGTTGATTCCGCGCGGATGTTCCGCCCCCGCCCCTTCTCGTTGCAACGCGGGGTCAGATACGGCCCATCCGGGCCCTCCGCATGGGCCGTAAGTGACCCCTCGTTGCAGTTATTAGACTTGTAGAAGTCGAAAGAGGTTTTGAAATGTTTGAGTCCGTACAGGGATTGCTTGATGAGCATGCTGCTATCCAAGCGCAGTTGAGTGATCCTGCTGTTTATGCCGACCAAGCCCTGGCCCGCAAGTTGGGGCGGCGCTCCGCCCAGTTGCAGGGCATCGTGGAGGCGTACAACCGGTGGCGCGGGCTCATGGACGATCTTGAAGCGGCAAAGGAAATGGCTTCCGAGGACGCCGAATTTGCTGCCGAGGTAGACGAAATCGAGGCGAAGCTTCCGGCTGCCCAGGAGAAACTCCGCCGCTTGCTGATTCCCCGCGATCCCGACGACGCCCGTAACGTCATCCTTGAAGTCAAGGGCGGCGAAGGCGGCGACGAAGCTGCCCTGTTCGCTGGCGATTTGCTGCGTATGTACATGCGCTACGCGGAGTCGCGCGGTTGGAAGACCGAACTCATCTCAGCAACGGAATCGGATCTGGGTGGCTACAAGGACGTCCAGATGGCCGTCAAGGGCAATTCGAACGATCCCGCCGAAGGCGTGTATGCCCGGTTGAAGTTTGAGGGCGGCGTGCATCGCGTCCAGCGCGTTCCCGTCACCGAGTCCCAGGGGCGCATCCACACTTCGGCTGCCGGTGTGCTGGTGCTCCCGGAAGTGGATGAGCCCGAAGAGCTCGAAATCAACCAGAACGATCTCAAGATCGATGTCTACAGGTCGTCGGGGCCTGGCGGCCAGTCCGTCAACACCACGGACTCGGCAGTCCGCATCACCCACCTTCCCACGGGAATCGTGGTGGCGATGCAGAACGAAAAATCCCAGCTGCAGAACCGGGAAGCCGGCATGCGCGTTCTGCGCGCCCGCATCCTGGCCCACCAGCAGGAGCAGATCGACGCCGAGAACTCGGCCCAGCGCAAGTCGCAGATCCGCACCATGGACCGTTCGGAGCGTATTCGCACCTACAACTTCCCGGAGAACCGGATTGCCGACCACCGTACCGGCTACAAGGCCTACAACCTCGACGCCGTCATGAACGGCGACCTGGAGCCGGTCATCCAATCGGCCATCGAGATGGACGAACAGTCGCGCCTGGATGCCCTGGGCGAGTAACAGCCTGCAAGGATCTTCATGACGCTCTTTCCGGGCCAAAGCCTCGCCGACGCCGTACGCGAGGCAACAACCATCCTGTCCGACGCCGGAGTCCCCACTCCGCGCGTGGACGCGGAACTCCTCGCGGAACACCTCCTGGGTGTCGGCCTCGGCCGCCTGCGTGCCATGCTGCTTGGTGATTCTGCCGCGCCGGATGGCTACGGGGACTTGGTGGCCGAGCGGGCACAGCGCGTTCCGCTCCAGCACATCACCGGCGTCGCGCATTTCCGCTACCTCACGCTTGCCGTGGGACCGGGGGTGTTCATTCCGAGGCCGGAAACCGAATCGGTGGTCCAGCTGGTCATTGACCACCTTCAGGGACTCCCGCACCCCAAGGTTGTCGATCTTGGCACCGGTTCCGGCGCTATTGCCGGTTCGATTGCCCACGAAGTGCCTGGGGCAGACGTCCATGCCGTTGAATTCAGTGTTTTTGCCCATGCCTGGGCCGCCAAGAACCTGAAGCCCCTCGGGGTGAAACTCGTGCAGGGCGATCTCCGCAATGCCTTGCCCGAACACAACGGAACTTTCGACGTCGTCGTTTCCAATCCGCCCTACATTCCCGCTGAAGCGATTCCGAACGAGCCTGAAGTTGCATTGCATGATCCGCCCGAGGCGCTGTACGGCGGGGGAGCAGACGGGATGGAGCTTCCGACGGCGGCTGCCGCCTCTGCAGCGCGGCTCCTGAAGCCCGGGGGCTTCTTCGTCATGGAGCACGCGGAAGTGCAGGCAGGGTGGATTGCCGAACATTTGAGGTCCGCTGATTGTTGGGCGGAGGTCACCACCCACGTCGATCTCAACGGCAAAGAACGTGCCACGAGTGCGGTGTTGGCAATCGCCGACTCCGGGGAATGAAAGAATAGCGCTGTGACCACAAGCTACAACTGCACGTCAGAGGAACAACGCGCCGAAGGCCTGGAGCATGCGCAGCGCGCCATCAGTGAGAAGAAATGCATCGTCATGCCGACCGACACCGTCTACGGCATCGCCGCCGACGCGTTCTCGCCCCAGGCCGTGACCATGCTGCTCGTCTCCAAGGGCCGCGGTCGCCACATGCCGCCCCCGGTGTTGATCCCGCGGCTCAATGCCTTGGACGGGCTGGCAACAGACGTATCGGAAGAAGCCCGTAAACTGGCAGACGCCTTCTGGCCCGGTGGCCTGACCTTGATCTTCCACGCCCAGCCGTCCCTGGATTGGGACCTGGGAGAGACCCGCGGAACCGTGGCCCTGCGCATGCCCGACGATGAAATTGCGCTTGAACTGCTCAACCGCACCGGTCCGCTGGCCGTGTCCTCGGCCAATCGCACCGGTCAAGCGGCGGCGCAGACAGCTGCCGAGGCGAGGATCCAGCTTGCTGAATCGGTCGAGGTGTACCTTGAGGGCGGGTTCCGGCCTGTCGAAGGAACCGAGTCCGTAGCGTCGACGATCGTTGACGCCACTACCTTGCCACTTCGAGTGGTCCGCGATGGTGCTCTTTCCCTGGAACTCCTACGCGAGGTGGTTCCGGGCCTGTTGGCCCTTGGCGAGACTGCGCCCGCGCCAAGCGGGGAGGCTGAGTCGGCCGTGGCGCCGGATACGGTGCCTGAAGCGCCGAAAGATCAGGCTGAGTTCCCAGTCTCCGGAGAGATCAAGGCCGAATGAGCCTGGTCCGGGATCGTGTTCCCCTCTTGGACGTTGACGTCACAGCCCTGCGCGTCGACGAACTTCTCGAGGCCATGCGAGGGTTCATTTCCGATGGCACCACGAAGGTGGTTCTTGGGCACAACCTGCACAGTGTCACGCTGTTTCATTCGAGTCCGGATTTCCGCCGCCTCTATGAACGCAGCGATGTGGTCCTCCTTGATGGTGCGCCCGTCGCCATGCTTTGGGGACTTGGCCGCCGCGGCGATTCACGAACTGACGGCCCCGGGCTGATGGAACACCGTCTGGGATCCACGGACTGGGTGCCAGCGCTGGGCGGTGTTGAAGGACTACGCCGGATCGCCGTCGTCGGGGCTGGCCCCGTGGCTAATGCCAAGACGGTCGAACGGCTCCGGGAGATCGTGCCCGGCGCCGAGGTCTCTGGCCGGGCGGGTGAGAATTGGGACGCCTCCAGCGAGGAGGCTACCGTTGCCTGGCTGGCGGAGTTCCGTCCGCAATTGGTGCTCCTTGGCCTTGGAATGCCGCTGCAGGAGTCGGTGTTGCACCGTCGCCTGGGCGAACTTCCGCCCGCCGTTTATTGCACGGTCGGCGGGGCTATCGAGCAGTTGGCGGGGCTCCAGAAGCTTGCTCCGCGCTGGCTCGGCCGGCTGGGGCTTGAATGGGCCTGGCGACTCATTCTGCATCCGGGACGCGTCGCATACCGGGTGTTCGGTGAGCCGTGGGTGCTGCTCAGCCTGCTCGTCCGCCGTCGGCTTGCAGGCAAGAACAGCGCCCCTCAGGGCCCTTAGAACTTCTGGTCCTCCAAGGGGCCGAAGCCCTTGTTCCGCAAACCGGCGGAGAACGCCCGGAACCACTCGGCGAGCCCGCGGAAGTCACCCCGGGGGAGGAAATAGCCTAGGTAGCCTCCGACGTCGGCCACCATGGACTTGCCGCGACGATACCTGCGGATCAAATAGCCGCGGTTGCGGTAGTAGAAGTAGCGCTTGAACGCCGAATCCGGCACGATCACGTGCCAGCGCGCGCCGAAGACGTGCTTCGTCTCGGAAAACGCGTGCGGGTGGGTGATCCACGCCGTCGCGACAGTACCGAACCGTATCCCGGCTTTCCTCAGGCGGATCATGAAGTCCACCTCATCGCCCCGGATGAAAAGCCGGATATCCGGCACTCCCACTTTGAAGAAGACACTGGAACGGATGAGGGCCCCGTTGAAGAAGTGCCCGACGTCTGGCAGGAACCCGGCCTTCTCGACTTCGGAACGGTCGTGGGTCACCTTGCCGTCGATCCGGAAGAAGAAGGAGAGCTTATCCGGGTGGCCGGGGGCCACCACGAGCGGGACCACGGCATCCAATCCCCGGGCTTCCGCTTCGCGAACCAGGGTTTCGAGGCATTCGGGATCCCCTGGTTCGGCGTCATCGTCCATGATCCAGACCCATTCGGCGCCGCTGGCCACGGCTTTGAGGATGGCTAGGGCGAAGCCGCCCGCCCCGCCAAGGTTGGCCTTGGAGCGGACGTAGTCCACGTTCGGATGGCTCGATGCGAGCTCCCGCGAAGGAGTGGTACCGCTGTCCACGAGACAGATGGTGTCCACCGGTAGGGACTGGTTGTTGACGGCGTCGAGCAGGACTGCAAGCTCTCCGGGGCGGTCAAAGGTCACAGCCGCAACGGCAACGGAGACAGTCATGTAGGGTTCCTTCCGGGCAGCAGCGGGAGGGTCTTCCCGGCTCGCCCTAGGGGCGCGTGAAACGGAGCAAGGCCGCCGTTGCCGCTAGTATCTTGAACAGAGTCCAACTGTAGTACAGCAATATTCGGCGGTGCGCAGAGGTGTTGCGGGTGTTGTGCCGGCAGCTATTCGCCGGGGACGAAATCCACCACCACCGCCAACAGGAGCCGCCACGTGATCATGTACTCACTCATGATGCTCACGGCTGCCGTCGTGTCCTATCTCGCAACGTGGGTAGCCCGCCAAATGGGGAACAGACTTCGGCTGTTTGCCCCTATCCGGAGCCGCGATATGCACTCTGTGCCTATTTCCCGGCTGGGTGGCCTGGGACTCTTCGCAGGCTTTGCCGTGGCCCTCGTCGTAGCGAGCAATTCGTTCTTCGTGAAGGACATCTTCCACGGAAACGGTGCGCCATGGGGGATACTGGCCGGTGCCCTGGTGATCGTCGCGGTTGGTGTTGCCGACGACGTGATGGACATCCGATGGTGGGTCAAGCTGATCGGCCAGTGCGCAGCCGCCACGATCGTTGCAGTCTGGGGTGTGCAGATGTCGGTGATTCCGTTTGTTCCGGAGCCCATCCGGATTGAGTCGGAACCGCTGCGGGTTGTCCTTACCGCCCTCCTCATTGTGACCACCATGAACGCCGTCAACTTCATCGATGGACTCGATGGCTTGGCGGCAGGCGTCGCCGCGATTGGCGGGGTCGCGTTCTTCCTGACCGCATACTGGGTCCACCGCAACGCGACACTCACTGATCGCTCGGACCTGGCGGCGCTGCTGATGGCGATCATCGTGGGTTGCTGCATCGGATTCCTGCCACACAACTGGTTCCCGGCCAAGATCTTCATGGGCGACTCGGGGGCCATGCTTTTGGGCCTAGTGATGGCCTCGGCAGGTGTTGTCTCCACGGGCCAAATCAGCTCCGGACTTTACGACCGCGCCAACGGTATTCCGACGATCGTCCCCATCCTGCTGCCGTTCGCGATTCTCTCGCTGCCGTTGTTGGACCTCGGGCTGGCGGTGTTGCGGCGAACAGCACGTGGGCAATCACCGTGGTCAGCCGATCGCGGGCACCTGCATCACAAGCTCATAGAGCTCGGTCACACGCACCGAACGGCAGTGCTCATGATGTATGTGTGGACCTGCATCCTGGCTTTCGGAGGCCTTGCTTTTGCGATCTTCCCCTGGCAAATGGTCCTTACCCTGGACATCCTGGCCGCGTTGATCATGGCCGGCGTGACAGCTTGGCCGTACTTCGTCCGAAAGGGACGCGCCGCCCGGTAGACGTCGTGTGACAAGGGCGTTAACATCACAGTTCTATCTCATGTAGAATTCTAGGGCGGACAGTCACTCGCCCGCGCACCCACCCTTTTGAGACTTTGGCATCCTTGCCACGACGATTGGCATCCCCATGACCTCCAACGCCGGCGGACAGCAGTCCGACTCCAGCGGCGTTGCTGCCCCACGCTCCACTTCTTCGCTCTGGCTGCGGCTCCTTTTCCTCAGCTCGGCGGCGGCGGTGGCGGCTCTTGCTGCAACGTCGGTTGTTGCGGCGGTCATGAACGGTGGCGTAGGAGTGCTTTCTGCCGCATTCGGCGGCGTGCTGGTGATGGCGTTCTTTGCCATCAGCCTTTTGATCGGCCATTTTGTTGGCCGGGACAACCCCTCCGGCGCGGTAGGCCTCTTAGTCGCCAGCTACTTTGTCAAGGTGGTCGGCTTTGCCGTGGTGCTGTTCGTCCTAGGAGCCCCCGCATGGCTGCACGGACGTTGGTTCGTGATTGGGGCCGTCGTTGCCGTCGTCTCTTGGCAGGCCGCCGAAATCTATGGCTTCAGCAAAGCGCGGCTCCAGATCTACAACGACCGCGCAGCAGGCAAAGGAGGCGACGATGTTCACTCGTAAGAACAAAGGACACTCCGCCACGCCCCGTGCCGCAAAACCCGGCGATTCCACTGAGCAAGTGAGCGACGGAAGCGACGGCGGATACAACGCCGGCATTGCCGTCTTTAGCTACATTGTTGGCGGAATCATAGTCTGGAGTTTGATAGGCTGGGGTCTGGATATTCTGTGGGGGACTCGCTGGATTGTGCTCGTTGGCGCTCTGCTCGGAGCCGCAGGGGGGTTCTATCTTTCCCACATGCATGGCCTTACCAGTCAACGGTCTTCAGCTGGTGAGAGCAAAGCACACAGCGGCCCGCCCCACGACGGGGACAGTAATGCCAAATAATTTCACACGGGAAATGGCTGCAGGAAACGCGGCCGGATCCTCAACAACGCCCAATGATGGACACTGCAGAGAGGAAACGCGTTGATCGCGCTTGCGCTCCCGGCCCAGGATTCAGGGACCTTCACTCCTCCCGGAATCGACCAAATGCACCTGCCGGCTATCCTGCCGTGGGGTGCGAGCGATGGCTTCTCCAAGCAGATGTTGCTGGTGATCCTGTCGGTCGTCCTTATCGCTACATTCTTCATCGCCGCTGCACGCAAACAGCAGTTGGTTCCCGGCAAGTTGCAGTTCGCAGGCGAGATGGCCTACGGCTTCGTCCGCAACAGCATCGCCAAGGACATTATCGGCGGCCGCGACTTCATGAAGTACGTACCGCTCCTGTTCACGTTGTTCTTCTTCATCTTGGTGAACAACATCTACGGCGCCATTCCCGTCATCCAGCTCCCGAGCTTCTCGCACGTCGGCGGAGCCTATGTTCTGGCCGCGGTTGTATATGTCACCTGGATTGGCATCGGCATCAAGAAGAACGGCCTGAAGTACTTCAAGCTGGCCACGGTTCCTTCAGGCGTCCCGTGGTTCATCCTGCCGATCGTCGTACCGATCGAAATCATCTCCAACTTCCTGGTCCGGCCGGTGACGCACAGCCTCCGTCTCTTCGCCACCATGATGGCCGGACACCTCATCGTCATGATCGCCGGCTCGGGTATCGAGTTCCTTGTCTCACAGGAAAACGTCCTCCTCAAGGGTGCTTCCGTGCTGGTCCTCGTAGGTGCCATCGCCATGTACATGCTCGAAGCCCTGATCATGGTGCTGCAGGCATACGTCTTCACCCTTCTGACTGCGATCTACATCGAAGGCGCACTCCACGCCGACAGCCACTAGGCACAACCCTCAATCTTCCCCCTCGGGGGTTGAAGCAAACCAAACAACCTGCCGCGACTGCGGCATCTTGAAAGGAATACAATGAACGGCGACATCAACGGCTCCCTTAACCTCATTGGCTACGGTCTCTCCGCCATCGGCGGTGGTATCGGTGTGGGTCTCGTATTTGCTGCTTACATCAACGGTGTTGCACGTCAGCCGGAAGCCCAGCGCGTGCTCCAGCCGATCGCGTTCCTTGGTCTGGCTCTGACGGAAGCCCTCGCCATCCTCGGCCTGGTCTTCGCTTTCGTTCTCAAGTAAACCGCTAAGAACCAAGCGAACATTCAGAACCGAGTAGATAAGGACGGGTGAAAAATGAATCAGCAGATCATCTCAGCCGCCGCTCAAGGCGCCGCCGAGTCGGCTAATCCGCTCCTTCCCAACCCTTGGGAAATGGGCGTCGTCCTCGCTGGCTTCGCGGTCCTCTTTTACATCGTGGTCAAGTTTGTTGTCCCGATGTTCGAGAAGACTTTTGCCGAGCGCGCAGAGGCGATTGAGGGTGGCATTGCCAAGGCTGAAAAGGCTCAGGCTGAAGCTTCTGCAGCTCTTGAAGAGTACAAGCAGCAGCTCCACGACGCCCGCGCCGAGGCCAACCGCATCCGCGAAGAAGCTCGTGCCGAAGGTGCCCAGATCCTTGCGGAGCTGAAGACCAAGGCAGCAGCCGAGTCGGCGCGTATCACCGAGCAGGCACACGCCCAGATCGAATCGGAGCGTCAGGCAGCTGTTGTCTCCCTGCGTTCCGAGGTGGGCACCTTGGCCACGACGTTGGCCGAGCGCATCGTTGGCGAATCGCTCAGCGATGACGAGCGTGCCGCCCGCGTGGTGGACCGTTTCCTGGCAGATCTGGAGACTCAGAGCGCAGGTGCAGCTAAGTAATGGCAGGTGTATCGAGCGAATCGCTGACCAAAGCGCTGGAGCAGTTGGAAGCCACGCTTCCGGTTGCCTCGCTGCAGTTGGCTAAGGACCTCTTCGGAATCCTGGGAACGGTGGACAGCTCGGCTGGCTTGCGCCGCGCCCTGACTGACCCTTCCCGCAGCGGAGAAGAAAAGTCGGCGCTGGTCAAGCAGCTGGTTGGCGGGAAAGTCTCCGCTGATGCTGCGGAAATCGCGAGCGGATTGGCCAGCTCCCGCTGGGCATCGGCACGCGATATCGGCGATGCACTCGAGACTCTTGCCGCCACGGTGGTCATCGCCGTGGCTGAAAACAAGTCGGCCGTTTCTGCCTCCGGAATTACGGGGCTGGAAGAGCTGGAAAACGATCTGTTTGCTTTCAACCAGGCCGTTGCTTCCAGCCACGAGGTACAACGTGCTCTGGGAGAGTCGCAGGCAAGTGCTGCGGCCAAAATCAGCTTGGCGGAGAAGCTGGTTCCTGGCGCAAGCCAGGAAGCCCAACTTCTCATCGGCCAGGCCGTGTCGCAGCCGCGCGGCGTCAAGCCGAGCAAGCTCATCGACAACTTCGCCAAGCTTGCAGCCAAGCGCCAGCAGCGCTGGATCGCAACTGTCCGCGTCACCCGTCCGTTGACGGATGCGCAGGCCAGCCGTCTGCAGGCCGGGCTTGATGCCCTCTACGGCCGCGAGTTGAAGGTCAACGTCAGCGTTGATCCGACTCTGATCGGTGGAATCCGGGTCCAGGTGGCAGACGAAGTGCTTGACGCTTCCGTTGTAGCCCGCCTGTCCGAGCTCCGCCGGCAGCTCGCTGGCTAGCCAGACAAGCACAACTTAACTGATACAAACACCGGTCATCGTGAGCAACGATGATCACGAAAACAGGAGAGCAGGGACTGCAGATGGCCGAATTGACCATCAACGCCGACGACGTCCGTAATGCGTTGAACGAGTTCGCGGCGTCCTACGAACCCGGAAACGCAGAACGCGTAGAGGTCGGCCGCGTGACCGCCGCAAGTGACGGCATCGCCCGTGTTGAGGGCCTTCCCTCGGTCATGGCGAACGAGTTGCTTCGCTTCGAAGACGGCACCCTGGGCTTGGCCCAGAACCTCGACGTCCGCGAAATCGGTGTCATCATCCTCGGTGACTTCACCGGTATCGAAGAAGGCCAGGAAGTCCACCGCACCGGTGAAATCCTGTCTGTCCCGGTTGGCGACGCCTTCTTGGGCCGCGTAGTTGACCCGCTGGGCCAGCCGATCGATGACCTCGGCGAGATCAAGGCCGAGACCACCCGTGCACTGGAACTCCAGGCTCCGGGCGTGACCCAGCGTAAGTCGGTCCACGAGCCGATGCAGACCGGTCTCAAGGCTATCGACGCCATGATTCCGATCGGCCGTGGCCAGCGTCAGCTGATCATCGGTGACCGTCAGACAGGCAAAACCGCCATCGCCGTGGACACCATCATCAACCAGAAGGCCAACTGGGCTTCGGGCGATGTCACCAAGCAGGTCCGTTGCGTTTACGTCGGCGTCGGCCAGAAGGCTTCCACCATCGCCGCTGTCCGCCAGACCTTGGAAGACCACGGCGCGCTGGAGTACACCACGATCGTGGCTTCCCCGGCATCCGACCCGGCAGGCTTCAAGTACTTGGCTCCGTACGCGGGCTCGGCCATCGGCCAGCACTGGATGTACGGCGGTAAGCACGTACTGGTGATCTTCGATGACCTGTCGAAGCAGGCTGAAGCCTACCGTGCAGTCTCCCTGCTGCTCCGCCGCCCGCCGGGACGCGAAGCGTACCCGGGTGACGTTTTCTACTTGCACTCCCGTCTGCTGGAGCGTTGTGCCAAGCTCTCCGACGAGCTGGGTGCAGGCTCGATGACCGGTCTTCCGATCGTCGAAACCAAGGCAAACGACGTCTCGGCCTACATCCCGACCAACGTCATCTCCATCACCGATGGCCAGATCTTCCTCCAGTCGGACCTCTTCAACGCCAACCAGCGCCCCGCTGTTGACGTCGGTGTGTCCGTGTCCCGCGTTGGTGGTTCGGCGCAGGTCAAGTCCATGAAGAAGGTCTCCGGTACCTTGAAGCTGGACCTGGCACAGTACCGCGACATGCAGGCGTTCGCGATGTTTGCGTCCGACCTTGACGCGGCTTCTCGCCAGCAGCTGACCCGTGGTGCCCGCCTGATGGAACTGCTCAAGCAGGGCCAATACTCGCCGTTCCCGGTCGAGGACCAGGTTGTGTCCATCTGGGCCGGTACAAAGGGCTACCTGGACGATGTCCCCGTTGAGGATGTCAGCCGATTCGAGTCTGAGTTCCTGGAGCACCTCAAGCACAAGTCCTCCATCCTGACCACGCTGGCGCAGACCAACGTCCTGGACGACGACACCGCTGAAGCGCTGAAGACAGCCATCGTTGCCTTCAAGAAGGGCTTCTTCGGCGAAGGCGACGACCGCTTGGTCGGTGCCGGACACGAAGAGCACGAAGCGATCTCCGGCGGCGAAGTCGACCAGGAAAAGATCGTCAAGCAGAAGCGCTAGAGCATTGGTCCCCGGGCCTGCGTACGAACGCAGGCCCGGGGCCTTCGCCAAAGCCTTAGCCGCTGATCCATCGGGATCTTAGGAAAGGAAATGTATGGGAGCCCAGATCCGGGTCTACCGTCAGAAGATCAGCTCGACGACGTCGATGCGCAAGATCTTCAAGGCGATGGAACTGATCGCTACCTCGCGCATCGGTAAGGCCCGCGCCCGCGTTGCAGCTTCGACGCCCTACGCAAACGCGATTACCCGTGCTGTTTCTGCTGTCGCAAGCCAGAGCGAAATCGATCACCCGCTCGTCACCGAGCCGGAGCAGATCCGCCGTGCCGCCGTCCTTGTCATCACCTCGGACCGTGGCCTGGCTGGTTCTTACTCCGCGAGCGTGCTCAAGAAGGCTGAAGGACTCAACGAGCTTCTCCGCGCAGAGGGCAAGGAAGTCAAGACCTACCTGGTTGGCCGTAAAGCCCAGGCTTACTTCGACTTCCGTAGCCGTTCGTACTCCCGCGTGTGGACCGGCGGAACGGACGCACCGGAATTCGAGACTGCCAGGGAAATCGGTGCTGCTCTTCTCGAAGAGTTCGCCAACGACTTCGCTGAGGGTGGTGTCGACGAGATCCATGTCGTTTACACCCGCTTCAAGTCAATGGTGACGCAGGAACCCACAGTTGTTCGCTTGCTGCCGCTCGAAGTTGAAGAGCAGACAGTCAGCGAGGCCGAGCTTCTGCCGCTGTACGAGTTCGAACCGGAATCGGAGCAGGTGCTTGACGCACTGCTGCCGCGTTACATCGAATCCCGCATCTTTGCAGCGATGCTGCAGGCAGCGGCTTCCGAGCTCGCGGCCCGCCAGCGCGCCATGAAGTCGGCAGGCGACAACGCGACCGAACTGATCAAGAAGTACACGCGACTGCGCAACACGGCCCGCCAGGCTGAGATCACGCAGGAGCTTTCCGAAATCGTGGCCGGCGCCGACGCCCTGAGCGCGTAGTTGCCGGTGCATGATTCGGCGCAAGCTACACCTGCACCAAATAGATAAACTTAACCCCACGCCATCTACTGAGTGAAGTGAGAGAGATGACTGCCACCGCTACCGAGCACGCAGCTGCAACGGCCGGCGCCACCGGCCGCATTGCCCGTGTCATCGGCCCGGTTGTCGACGTCGAATTCCCGGCTGACGCAATCCCGTCGATCTACCATGCGCTTACCACTGAGGTAACCCTCAACGGTGAGACCAAGACCATCACGTTCGAGACTTCCCAGCACCTGGGTGACAACCTCGTTCGTGCCATCTCCCTGCAGGCCACCGACGGACTCGTCCGCGGTACCTCCGTGCAGGACACCGGCGCCCCGATCTCCGTGCCCGTTGGCGACGGCGTCAAGGGACACATCTTCAACGTCCTCGGCAAGCCGTTGGACGTCGACGAGTCGGAGATCAAGGCTGACGCCTACTGGCCGATCCACCGCAAGGCTCCGGCCTTCGCGTCCCTTGAGGGCTCCACGGAGATGCTCGAGACCGGCATCAAGGTCATCGACCTTCTCACCCCGTACATCAAGGGTGGAAAGATCGGTCTGTTCGGCGGCGCCGGTGTTGGCAAGACCGTTCTGATTCAGGAAATGATCACCCGTGTTGCCCGTAACTTCGGTGGTACTTCGGTATTCGCCGGTGTTGGCGAGCGTACCCGTGAAGGTAACGACCTTTGGGTTGAAATGGAAGAGGCGGGCGTCCTCAAGGACACCGCCCTTGTGTTCGGCCAGATGGATGAGCCGCCGGGAACGCGTCTGCGCGTCGCACTCTCTGCGCTCACCATGGCGGAGTACTTCCGCGATGTGCAGAACCAGGACGTGCTGCTCTTCATCGACAACATCTTCCGCTTCACCCAGGCCGGTTCCGAGGTTTCCACGCTGCTCGGCCGCATGCCGTCCGCCGTTGGTTACCAGCCGAACCTCGCCGACGAGATGGGCCTCCTGCAGGAGCGCATCACCTCGACCAAGGGCCACTCGATTACGTCGATGCAGGCAATCTACGTGCCCGCCGATGACTACACCGACCCGGCTCCGGCGACCACCTTCGCACACCTCGACGCGACCACGGAACTTTCCCGTGAAATCGCCTCCCGTGGTCTGTACCCGGCCGTTGACCCGCTGACGTCGACATCCCGCATCCTGGACCCCCAGTACATCGGCAAGGACCACTACAACACGGCTGTCCGTGTGAAGCAGATCCTGCAGAAGAACAAGGAACTCCAGGACATCATCGCCATCCTCGGCGTTGACGAACTGTCTGAAGAAGACAAGATCGTCGTGTCGCGCGCACGCCGCATCCAGCAGTTCCTGTCCCAGAACACCTACACCGCCAAGCAGTTCACCGGCGTCGAGGGCTCCACCGTCTCCATCAAGGACACTGTGGAAGGCTTCACGGCCATTTGCGATGGCGAGCTGGACCACATCGCAGAGCAGGCGTTCTTCAACGTCGGCGGCCTGGATGACGTCGAGCGCCAGTGGGCCAAGATCCAGGAACAGACCAAGTAGTATGGCTGAGCTCGAGGTTGAGATTGTCGCAGCGGACCACTTTGTGTGGTCCGGTGCGGCCAAGATGGTCAAGGCCCGCACCAGCGATGGTGAAATCGGGATCCTGCCGGGCCACTCGCCGCTCCTCGCCATCCTGGCCGAGGGCGAGCTGGCCATCGAGCCGGTTTCCGGAGACCGCCTGTCGGTAGTTGTGGACGGCGGGTTCTTCTCCGTCGACAACAACCGCGTGGTGATCGTCGCTGACAACGCCCAGCTGGGCGAAGCAGCTACTGCGGGGATCCGATAGCAAGACCTTGATGGACGATTCTGCTATTCCGTTCATCGCCCTGGCAACGGCGTTTGCGTTGCTGATTTTTACACTGTGCCTCGTAGGGGTGCGCCGCTTCAATTTGCGGCGCGCCCTGGGCACGGTTGACGCCTCCATTTGCATGGCTGGAAACAGCTGGCGGATGGGGGTTTGTCGTTATCAGGACTCGGAGCTCGAATGGTTCCGTTTGCTCTCCCTCAGCTTCCGTCCGAGGCACAGCTTCCGCCGTAGCTCCTTGGAGCTCCTAGGCCGCCGGAAACCAACGGAGGAAGAACTCACGAGGCTACAACCCGACGTCGTGGTCGTGGAGCTGCAGCATGAAGGCCAGTCGTTCATGCTCGCCATGAGATTTGATGCCTACACCGGGTTGTCTTCCTGGCTGGAAGCCGGCCCCGTGGTGGGCGTCGGCACCTGGCGCTGAGGACTGTGGACTATTTCGACAAAGTGAGCCTTGTTGATGGTCCATTCTTTTGGACCATCCTTGGCGCAGGAATCGCCGGGGGCGCGTTCCTCCTCATTCGACGAAGCTGGCGGTGGGTACTCTCCATTGTTGTGGCTGTCGTGATGGCAAGTGGAGTTGTGGCGTTCATCCACTGGATGCTCGTCAACGTTCTCACAGTGTTCCCTGAGGACCTCCCCTTCGATGTTCTCGCGTGGTCCGTGGTTGCTTTCTCAGCGCTGGCCCTCTTCCTAGTCCGGCTCCCTCGCTCTTCGTGGCGTGGCAGGAGTGCAGCTGCCGCCTCGTTCGTCGCTGTCCTGCTGCTCTCTGCGCTTCAGATCAACAGCTATTTCGGCCTCAACCACACGGCTGCTGATCTCTTCGGCCACAATGTGGGGCGGATCCCGGAACTTGGGGATGAGTTCAAGAAGGGTGCTTCCGGAAGCCTGAGAGCGTGGGCGCACGGTGGGGGATTAGTCCGCCGGGCATCGATTCCGGGGACCGAATCCGGTTTCAAGGCACAGGATGCTTTCATCTATCTGCCGCCTGCCTATCTGGTCGCCGATCGCACCCAACTACCAGTGCTGGTGCTGTTTGCCGGCCAGCCCGGACGTCCCGCCGACTGGCTGACCGGCGGCCTGCTCGAACCGACCATGAATACCTTCGCGGCAAAACACGGTGGAGTGGCGCCGGTCGTGGTGGTGGTCGATCCCAACGGCTCCGATACCGCGAACACCATCTGCATGGATAGCCGGATCGCCCGTGCCGACACTTACCTCTCTATCGATGTTCCGCGATGGATCAACTCGACTCTCGAGGTCTCCGCGGATCCGAGGAAATGGGCAGTCGGCGGGTTTTCCTTCGGTGCCACGTGTGCCATGCAGATGACTACCCTGCATCCTGAAATCTATCCTTCGTTCATTGCCTTCTCGGGCGAGCGGGAGCCTTCGCTTGGTCCGGACCGCCAGCGGACCATCCAGACCGCATTCGGCGGAGACTCTGCCGCTTTCGATGCCCTGACACCGCTGATCTTGATGAAAAAACAAAACTACGCCGGGCATGCGGCCTTCATCGCGGTCGGTAGCGCTGATAGCGAATTCAGCCATTTCGCCACCGAGCTTGCGGCGGCAGCCCGCGGTTCAGGGTTCGACATCAGGCAGGCTTCAGTTGCCGGCGCCGGTCATTCGTGGGCCGTGGCCGTGCAAGAGTTTCCTTCTGCCCTGGATTTCCTGGCTCCTCGATGGGGGATCACACCGTGAGCACCCAGGAAGCTCAATTGTCCAAGGACCAAGCAGCTGCGCACGAGGACTCCAAGCCAGCGCGGAAGGTGGTGGCAGCGCTCGTCCGGGCCATGGTTGCAAACGTGGCTGTCCATATTGGCGCGATCCCGTTCACTGTGGGGGTGCTAGCGCTCTATCTGCTCACTCCGGCCATCTTCGACCCGGACATCGCATCCAGCCCAGATGTGTTGCGTCACCTGACCAGCGTGAGCGGTGGCGGATTGAAGTCCGGGGACTGGTGGTCCATCTGGACATCGATGTTCTTTGCCGCCAACCCCTTCGACTACGTCGCGAGTTCGTTGCTGCTCGTCGTGTTGCTGGGCTCTTCAGAGCGCAAACTGGGATGGTTCCGAACGGCAGCAGGCTTCCTTGGCGGCCAGTTTGCCACGGTCACTGCTTTTCTGTTGGTGGTCCAGCTTGCGGCCTACGCGGACGACGGTTGGCTGGGACGGATGATGGATGCCAGGACTTCGGGTCCCGTTCCGGCTACCCTCTTCGTCTCGATGGCCGCGAGCGGGCTTCTACCCACTTTGTGGCGTCGGCGGTTGAGGGCAACGGTTGTGTCGTTGGCACTTCTCTTGGTCCTGTACGTTGGCGACCCTTCTGCCGTCATGGCGCTGACTGGTGCGCTGCTAGGCCTCGGAGCCGGGTTCTGGCTCCAACTCGACCAAGGAATTCAACCGAGCCATCGGGCGACCAGGCGCGAGACGCGAAACTTGTTGTCGCTCATGGTGGCGATTTTCGGCGTCGGGCCCCTCGTGGCAGGCGCCGTGCGGAGCCCGGCAGGGCCGTTGGCATTGCTCAGGGAAATGGTCCTGAACCCCGTTCCGACACTCACGCAGTTGCAGGCGAACTGTGGCGGCACCGTGGACATCACGTGCCTGGAGCTTGGGCGGCAGGGCTATCCCGGGCCAGCCGGCGTGGCTCTTGCCGTGGTACCCGCACTGCTTCTCCTCATTTGTGCGGTGGGCATGCGCCAAGGAAGGCGCTTGGCCCTGAAGATCGCCATCGGAGTGCAGCTTGGGGTGGTGGCGCTGTCCTTGGCCTATCTGGTTTTGTTTGCCAGCATTCCGCATTTTCCAGGACGGGGCCGCACTGTGGTTCTTGGGTCCGCAGTGTTCCATATCCTGACTCTCGCGCTGGTTCCGCTCATCCTGGCAGTTCTGCTTTTCCTGTTCAGGGGCAACTTTGTCGTGGGATCGAGGGCGCCTCTTCGCCGTAAGATGGCGTGGCTGGTTGGCGGAACGTTGCTGGTATTGGCGAGTGCCTACACAGGGGCCTGGCTCGGCTCGGGCGGTATGGCGCACGACGGCGGCATCCTGGGGCTCATTGCCGAACTCGCCCGGCAGTATCTCCCGCTGCCGATACCCACGGCTTTCGGACGCGTGTTCGCCGAGCGCAGCGCCGCAGAGTCAATATTGTTCGCCTGGTCCGGGATTATTTTCTGGCTTGTGGCACTCGCCGCTGTATGGACACTGCTTCTCAAACGGCAACACGGTCCAGGCGGAGACGATCCGGCCCGTCTAGCGGCAAGGGATTTGGTCAAGCGGGGCGGAGAGTCACTCTCCTGGATGTCGCTATGGGAGCCGAACAAGTTCTGGTTCACTCCGGGGATGGACGCTGGCATTGCCTACCAGCAGCACGGAAACGTCGCACTGACCCTTGCCGGTCCGTTCGGCGTTCCCGAACAGGCCCGGGCAGCGACCGAAGGCTTTCTTGACTACTGCGCGGACCACGCCTTGGTGCCGTGCCTCTACTCCTGTACCGAGGCATTGTGGCCGATGTTGCAATCCACGGGGTTTCGCCGCATTGCCGTTGCCCAGGAAACCCGGCTCTCCATCCGTGATCTTGAGTTCACCGGCAAAGCGTGGCAAAACGTCCGCACGGCCAAGAACCGGGCGCTCAAGGCCGGTGTTGAAGCCCGGTGGGGACGCTATTCCGAGTTCTCCCAGCACATCCGTTCCCAGCTTGGCGAGGTGTCGGAAGAATGGGCCGCCAGGAAAAAGGTACCTGAAATGGGCTTTACCCTGGGTTCCCTCGACGAACTGATGGACGACGAAGTGCTTTGTTGCATAGCTGTCGACAGCAAAGGGTTTGTCTACGGGGTGACCAGTTGGCTGCCCGTGTTTCGTGAGGGCCGGGTGATTAGCTGGACATTGGACTTCATGCGCCGGCGGGGTGATGCATTCCCAGGCATCATGGAATTCATGATTGCCTCAGCGGTGCAGGAGTTGCGCCAGGGAGTGGAAGTCATTTCCCTGTCGGGTTCACCCTTGGCTGGGGAGACAGGGGAATTTTCCACCGGGGATGCCGGAATGGCAGGGATTCTTGACCTTGTTGGCAGGACCTTGGAACCTGTTTACGGATTCCGCTCGTTGGCCCGCTTCAAATCGAAGTTCCAGCCGGAGTATAGGAACCTGTATATGTACTATCAGGACAGCTTGGAGATTCCCGCGATCGGCGCTGCGCTCAGCCGGGCATATTTGCCAGGGCTGTCCGTTCGGCAAACCGCCAGGCTTCTCCGCACGCTCGTTGCCTGAAAAGGAAAAAGGGGTTCCGCATCCTGTGCGGAACCCCTTCCTTGAACCTGCCAGGCAGAATCAATCAGTCAAACTAGACGGCGGTGACGCCGGTGGCCTGCGGGCCCTTCGCGCCCTGACCGATCTCGAACTGAACACGCTGGTTCTCGTCGAGGGTGCGGAAGCCGCCGGTCTGGATCTCGGAGTAGTGGACAAAGACGTCGCCTTCTGCGTCGTCCGGGGTAATGAAGCCGAAGCCCTTTTCAGCGTTGAACCACTTGACGGTGCCCAGTGCCATTTTTTGTTTCTCCTCATTGTGGAACTTTAAGTCCGGCACACCGCGTGCCGGCCTTGGTTACTCCGCGAGAAGACCTGGTTCTCCGCCCAAGCCAGGCTTGGTTGGCTTCGCAGGAGCTTCACGCTCGCAACACGTCTTGCGAGCATGAATCACACCTACACAAAGACTGCTACAACACTTTCATGGCGGATACTGGAGGTCAACGGTCTGTTCAGGAATTCCGACAAATTTTAAGTAAAAAGAAGGTAACGGAAGAAAGCGCACCCGCCATTGGCGCTGCCATTGGCCGTCCGCGAATTCGGCCTAGGCCAGCCAATCCCCATTGCGCAATACACCCGCAAGTTGCAGTTCCTTGTCCACGACCACCAGATCGGCCCGCAGACCCCTGCGAAGGCCGCCAAGTTCATCGGAGAGCCCCAAAACCGCGGCGGGAACCGCCGTCGCCGATGAAACAGCGTCCGCGAGCCCGACGCCGGCAGCAACAGTGCGCCGGACGACGTCGAGCATGGTGGCAGTGCCGCCGGCAATCGAACCGGTGGCATCCAAAGTGGCCACGCCGTCCGTCACGGTCACTGGCGAGGGGCCCAGCATGTAGTTCCCGTCGGAGAGCCCGGCTGCTGCCATCGAGTCGGTCACCAGGACAACGTTCGCGGCACCTACCAGCTGAAAAACGGTTGCCACGGTGCTTGGATCGAGGTGGGTACCGTCGGCGATCAATTCCACCACGGCCTTGCCTTCCTGGGCCGTGCGCAGGCAAGCGGCAACCGGCCCGGGGGAGCGGTGGTGCATGGGCGGCATGCCGTTGAACAAGTGGGTAACGGTTGGCAAAGAGCTGACGCCGTCGAAACCAGCGGATTCCAGGCCCTCCCTTGCCGCAATGAGGGAGGCGGCGGCCGTCGCGTCGTCGCAATCGGTATGGCCGAGCGACGGCGTTACTCCGTGGAACGTCATCAGGTCCACTAGCGCTGCGGCTCCGGGAAGCTCGGGGGCATAAGTCATCGTGGCAAGCTTGCCTGCAGCCGCTTCAACCAGCTCGTTCATGAGATCCAGGTCCGGTTCAAGCAAGTAAGCGGGATTCTGCGCGCCGCAGCGGGCATGGGAGAGGAAAGGCCCCTCCAAGTGGATTCCCGCCACGAGTCCTTCATCGGCCAAACGGACGTAGAGCTCGATGCCACGGAGGAGGTCCTCCCGCGGCGCCGTGACCATGCTGGCGAGTAAGGTTGTGGTCCCGGACCGGTGCAGGAAATCGATGGCCTTGCGCGCGGAGGATTCGTCGGCCCCCGGGAAGTCGCCACCGTTGCCGCCGTGGCAATGCACATCCACGAAACCGGGAACGATGTAACGTTCTTTGGGGAAATCCGTGCGCGGCGTTTCCTCGAAGCCTTCAAATGATGCTTCGTGGAACTCAGCGGCCGGCCCAGCAAAGGCAATGCGATCATCTTCCACCGCCACCAGGCCGTCTTCGATCACCACACCGTCACTGACGATCGTTCCGGTAATCAGGTGGCGCACAGGCGCAGAAAAAGATGCAGGCCGGTCTGGGACAGTCATGCTTTGATTCTAGTTGCCCCTGGTTGCCGCTGACCCGGTTTGAATCGGGATGAAGGCCGGACCAACCGGAACGCCTAGAACAAGCGCGACTCGCTGTCATCTACGCCGCGCATGGCGTCATAGTCCAAGGTGACGCAGTCTATTCCGCGGTCGTTGGCAAGGACCTTCGCCTGCGGCTTGATCTGCTGGGCCGCAAAGATGCCCCGTACGGGTGCCAGCAAGGGATCGCGGTTGAGCAGCTCAAGGTAGCGCGTGAGCTGCTCGACGCCGTCGATGTCGCCGCGCCGCTTGAGTTCGACGGCGACTGTCCCGCCGTCGCTGTCCCTGGCGAGGATGTCGACCGGACCGATGGCGGTGAAATACTCACGGCGGATGAGCGAATAGCCGGCCCCGAGGGTTTCGATTTGCTCAGCAAGCAGTCGCTGCAGGTCAGCCTCGACGCCGTCCTTGATGAGCCCGGGGTCCGTTCCGAGGTCGTGGGACGTGTCATGGATTTGCTCGTAGATGTTGATGATGAGCCGGTCATCGGTCTTGGCCGATTGCACGGTCCACTGCTCCACCACGCCTTCTTCGACCTCAGTCTCCTCCGGCGTCGTCACCCGCAGAGTAGCGGGCGGGCTCATCCAGTTCAGCGGCTTGTAGGAACCGCCGTCGGAGTGGACCAGCACGGAACCATCGGATTTGACGAGCAAAAGCCGGGTGGCAAGCGGGAGGTGGGCCTTGAGGCGGCCAACGTAATCAACGGAACAACGGGCTATGACGAGTCGCACCCGCTCCACTTTACTTCCTCTGCCGCTTGCATTCAGCGACTGGTGCAGAATGGAGTCATGCCCCGCTCCAACCGCCCCCGACGCACCGAATCAGCCAAGGCAAGCTGGAAACGGACAGGCGAGTCGCCGGAACTGGATCTGGAACGCGCCCGTTCGGGGATCGCCCGCAGGGAAAGCGCCCCCGACGGCGACTGGATGGTCCGGACCATGACCGCGCGGAATGCCGAGAAGACGTATATTTGCCCCGGTTGTTCGATGGCCATCACGCCAGGCGTCGCGCACTTGGTGGTGTGGTCCGAGACGCACCTTTTCGGCGAAGCCGCAGGATTGGCCGAACGCCGCCACTGGCACAACAACTGCTGGACAGGCCGGACATACAGGTACCGCTGAGCACTTAAGCTTGAAAGCATGAGTTTCGATCCTGCCTCCTTCGTTTTCAGCCAGCCGGAGTCTGCCACGGATATCCGGGCCTCCACGGTTCTGCCGGCGCGCCGCGAGAACGTGGAGTTCCTCACCGAGGACGGCAAGTTGCTCGTGGGAGAACTGGCGTTGCCGGAATCCGGGGAGATCTCGGCAACGCTGATTACCCTGCACCCCTTGCCAACGCACGGCGGATTCATGGATTCGCACGTCTACCGCAAAGCGTCCTATCGGCTACCGGCCCTGGCCGGCGTCGCGGTTTTGCGCTTCAATACACGGGGAACGCATTCGCCACGGGGTACCAGCCAGGGGAAGTTCGATGAGGGAATCGGCGAACGGTACGACGTCGAAGCCGCCGTTCGCTTCGCGGTGGAACGCGGGCTTCCGAACCGCTGGTTGGTCGGCTGGTCCTTTGGTACGGAGCTGGCCTTGATGTACGGGGCAGTTGAACCTGTGGCTTCCCAAGTGGAAGGAGCTGTCCTGCTGTCACCGCCGCTGCACCGGGCCACGGACGTGCACCTGAAAGAATGGGCTGCCTCGGGAAAGCCGCTGACTGTCCTGGTTCCGGAACACGATGACTATCTTCAGCCCGCTGAGGCCGCTGAGCGGTTCAGCCTGGTGCCACAGGCCCGTGTCCTGGGGATCGACGGCGCCAAGCACCTATGGGTGGGGGAGAAGTACGCGGCCCGGGTTCTGGACGAGATCGTCGACGACGTGACCGACGCCGGTGCGGGACCCGGCGGCCTGCCCCGCGAATGGACAGGTCCGGTGGCTACCGCGTGACCGGCGGCTGCTGCCTGAGCAGCGGTCGGTCCTTTGGCGACTGCCAGGCCTAGTGGCGGTCCTGGCGAACGATGAAGACTTCCTTGATCAGCAGCATGATGGCTGCCGCCGTCGGGATGGCGATCAAGGCGCCGAGGACGCCCAGCAGGCTGCCGCCCGCAATCACCGAGATCACGGCGACTGCGCCGGGAACAGCGACGGCCTTCTGCATGATGCGTGGGGAGATGAAGTAGGCCTCGAATTGCAGATAGGCGAAGTAGCAGATGGCGTAGATCACGGCCGTTTGCCAGCCGGCGGTCAAGGCCACCAGGATGACCACTACGGCCGCGATCATTCCTCCCACCAGCGGTATGAACGCAAGCAGGGCAACCACGAAAGCCAGAAGGACGCTGAACGGAATGCCGAGGATACTCATGACGATGAAGGCGAACAATGCGTTCAGCAAGGCCACACAAACCTGGCCGATCACGTAGTTGCCTACTGAACGTGTGATTTCCTCTGACAGGGCCTCCACGCGCGGCCGGCGCGACCGGGGGGCGAGCCTGTAACCCCACCTTTTCATGGCGGGCAGCGCACCGAGGAAGTAAAGGCTGAGGACCAGGACGATGAGCGTCCCGAACACGCCATTGGCCACCGTGGAACCGAAGCCGACCACGCCGCCGAAGATTCCGCCCATGGCGTCAGGGTTCTTGACGAATTTGTCCAGCTCCTGGCTGATCCTGTCACGGACGCCGAACTGGCTGTCCAGGGACCTGAAGAAATCGGAATCCACGAAGCCCCGGATCCAGTCCGGAGCCTGCCGCACGATCTGCGAGACCTGCTCCACGATCGTGGGGATAAGGGTTCCAAAGAACGCTGCCACTCCGGCAACAACAGCTCCGACTGCGATGACGACGCCGGCCGGGCGCGGAATCCTTCGGCCCTCAAGCCAGCGAACCACGGGATCCAAGCCCAGCGCGATGAACAAGGCGGTCACGATCCATAGCAAAAGCTGGGCGGTATTTGTGCCGATGTAGAACAACAAGAGCGCGACGCCGACGCCGGCCGTGCCCATGAATCCGAGATAAAGCGGATGCTGCGCGGACATCCGCGGGCCGGGAGAGCCGAAGCGTGGACCGCCGGATTCATCCAGATCGGCCTCGGCTGTTCCATCGTGCTCAAGCTCGGGCGGCATCTCGAAACGGACCCGCGGCTGTGCGCCCGGAATGGGCTGGCGGAGCCTGCGGACGAAGGAAGCCATCAGCCCCTCGCCGTGATCCTTGCCATCCTGGGCGGACCCGGTAGCCAAACCATCCGGGGTGGTCCCGGGCTGTTGTTCGGCGGGAGTCGGATCCTTGCGCTCTTTCACGTGTTTCAGCTGCCTTTTCGTTCCGCGTTCAGGCTCCGGAGGTGCCCGATGTGATGTTGTTCGCCACACTATCAGCAGGCAGGAATTGGCGGATTCTAGGGGCAAAGGGGGGCGCGGGGGGCCTCTAGGGCAGGACTCCGAACTGACTCTTCGGTAACAAAACCGTTACCCTTGAAGTTCAACGACCGCTGATGATTGGTATTCCTGTGCGATTGAAGACTGCAGTTTCGCTGGTGCTGCTTGGCCTGCTGACACTGTTGGCCGGCATTGGCCAGCTGACCTTTTGGGCTCCGGCCGAGACCGTGACCGCGTCCGCCCCTAGCGACGCCAAAGCCGCTCCGCTGACGGTGATCAACCAAAACGTGCTGGCCCACAAGGGGGGTCCCACGAAGATCAGCATCAAGGGCGATGGCAACTTTGTCCTGGCTGTTGGCCGTCCGGATGACGTCGATGCCTGGGTGGGCAAGACCGCGCATAACAGCGTCACCGGTGTGTCCGAGGACGGCAAGTCCCTCCAGGTTGCCGGCACCGACGGCGAAGCGACCGCTCCGTCTCCGGCCGGATCGGACCTGTGGGCGGAAACGGAAAACGCCAATGGCCAGCTGGACTACACCTTTACGCCGCCTGCCAGTGGTAACTGGTCGCTCCTCCTGGCGAGCGACGGAACCAAGCCGGCGCCGTCGTCGGTCTCCGTGACGTTCCCGAACGATGCGACGATGCCGTGGGCCGTCCCGCTCATCGTCATTGGCGCGATCCTCCTCGTCGCGGGTGCGGCGCTGCCGTTCGTCAACAAGTTCACCAGAGGCCGGGGCAAGGGCGTTGGCCCAAGCGATCCCTCGGGCGGCGAGAACGCTGACGAGAACACGGAAGCCGATAAGGGCACCACGGACCAGGGCGCCACGGACGAGGACATTGCTGGCGACACCAAGAAGAGCACGGGCAGCGGTCCTGCGCTCCGTGTCTCGGTGGTGGCTGCGGCTGTGGCGGCAGCCCTCGTTGGTGGCACTGCCGCAGGTGCCCAGGCGAGCGAGACTCCTTCTCCCTCAGGATCCCCGACGGCGAGCCCGTCAGGGATCTCGGGAGCCCCCGCCGTGCCTGTCCTGGTGGACACGCAACTCAAGCGGATCCTGGAACAGGTCGCCAGCGCCGTTGCCGCCGGAGACGCCGCACGTGATGCCGCCAAGCTCGCTCCGCGGGTTGACGGCGCGGAGCTGCAGGTTCGAACCCAGAACTACAAGATCCGGTCCCAGGTTGCAACGCACGAGGCGCGGATGCCCGTCCGGTCCAGCAAGTTGCTCGGCAGCGTCATTACCAACCAGCGCACATGGCCGCGCACGGTAATCGCGGTGACGCAGGGCGATGGCAACGTAGTTCCCCAGGTCCTGACTCTTGTGCAGGCTTCACCACGCGAAAACTACAAGCTGAAGAGCGCCTCCCCGCTTCAGCCTGGAACGTCCTTCCCAGCGATTCCCTTGGGCGGAACCCAACAACTGGCGGCCGGGGACAAGTCAGGGCTGCAGTACAGCGGGACGGAGGCGCTGGCTGCCCTGGGCGATCGTTTGACCAAGGCGGACTCCACGTTTAAGGACAAGTTGGTCGAGGGAACCAATTCGCCTTACATTGCGGACGTCCTGGACTACCAGGCCAGCACCGTGAAGTCCGGCGCCAATGGAACCTTCACCTTCACCCACACTCCCACTCCGGCGGACACGGCGGTGTTCCGGACGTCCGACGGCGGCGCTGTGGTTGTCGGAAAGCTGGACTTTGATTTCACCAGCAAGCCCAAGGCGGATGGAGACACGTTGACGGTGGACAAAGCTGCTGCCGTGCTCGCCGGCGGGGATTCGACGAAAGTGGGCCTTGTCCAGACCTTCGCGGAGTCAGTAGCCGTGTATATTCCGCCGGCCGGTTCGACTGCTCCGATGAAGCTCGTTGCCGCCGTTCGCGGTCTGGTGGGAGCCAGCTTCAAGTAGGAAAATGCTGTTGGCGCAGCGGCTAGAGTGGACGATATGAGTTCGCCAGGATCCCGTCCCGTCTCTCCAGCCGCTGCCAGCCAGCTCAACCTTCGCGGCGCCGTCGACCTCTCTGCGTTGCGGCGCCCAGCGCCGTCGGCATCGAGCGGTGTTCCGGCTGCCCCCGGCGGAAGCAGCCAGCCGCTGCGGGTAGACGCCACCGAGGCCAATTTCCAGGACCTCGTTCAGCTGTCCGCGCAGATTCCCGTCCTTTTTCTCTTGTGGTCCAACCGCTCCCTGGAATCCTCGAGCCTGTTGCAGATCCTCGAGGGGGTTGTCGAAA
This sequence comes from Arthrobacter sp. AZCC_0090, assembly GCF_014207375.1. Classification (GTDB taxonomy): domain Bacteria; phylum Actinomycetota; class Actinomycetes; order Actinomycetales; family Micrococcaceae; genus Arthrobacter. The sequence goes on from NZ_JACHEE010000003.1 coordinate 270,342, forward strand.
GCTACGCGGGCAAAGTGGTGCTGGCCGCCGCGGACGTTGACGCGTTCCCGCAGCTTGCCCAGGCATTCCAGGTCCAAGCCATCCCCACCGCCGTCGCAGTGTTGAAGGGCCAGCCGGTGCCGCTCTTCGAAGGGCCGGCGTCGGACCAGGAAATCCGCACCCTCATCGACGAACTCCTCAAGGTGGCAGAAGCCAACGGAGTGACAGGCAGCATCGGTGCAGGCGCTCCTGATGCGGAAGCCCCGCCGTTGCCGCCCTTGCACCAAGCGGCCTTCGACGCCATTGAGGCCGGGGACTACGCCGCCGCCGCGGTCGCTTACCGCCAAGCGCTTGCCGAGAAGCCAGCTGACGCGGAAGCTAAGGCCGGACTTGCGCAGGTGGAACTGATGGGCCGGCTCGAGTCTTTGACCGCAGCGGAAGCCGATGCCCTGCGCCATCGGGCAGCGGAAGAACCGGACAACATCGAAGTGCAGCTCAGCGTGGCGGACCTGGACATCTCCGGCGGCCATATCGAGGACGCGTTCAACCGCATCATCGTTTTCATCGGCCGCAACTTCGGGCCCGAGCGCGAAACGGCGCGCGTACGGTTGCTGGAACTGTTCAACGTTGTCGGCATTTCGGACGAACGTGTGGCCAAGGCCCGGCAAGGTCTCGCGCGGGTCCTTTTCTGATGACGCAGCCGGCTCTGTTCAGCCCGCTTCAGTTACGCTCCCTGACCTTGCCGCATCGAGGCTGGGTGTCACCGATGTGCCAGTACAGCTGCTCGCCCGACGGCGACGGCGGCGTGCCGAACGACTGGCACCTTGTACACCTTGGAGCGTTTGCCACTGGAGGCGCGGCCCTCATCCTCACCGAGGCGGCAGCCGTCAGTCCCGAGGGACGGATCAGCCCGCGGGACGCCGGGCTGTATACGGAAGGGCAGGCGGGCGCTTGGGAGCGGATCGTGGACTTCGTCCACCGCAATAGCGCTATAGGCGGCAAGATCGGCGCCCAGCTGGCACACGCCGGGCGCAAGGCTTCGACCTACTGGCCGTTTGCCGAACAACACGGATCCGTAGCGGAAGCCGACGGCGGGTGGCTGGCCCGGGGTCCCGGGTCTGAACCATTTGCCGGGCTTGCCGCCCCTGCTGCCATGGGTGAGACGGACATCCAGGAAGTGATTTCCGATTTCGCGGCAGCAGCCTCACGGGCCGTGGACGCGGGTTTCGACACGGTCGAGATCCACGGCGCGCATGGCTACCTCCTGCATGAGTTCCAAAGCCCCTTGATCAACAAACGCGATGATTCCTGGGGAGGCAGTGAGGCGGGCCGGAATCGCCTGACTCTCGCGGTTATCGATGCCGTCCGTGCAGCCATCCCCGACTCCATGCCATTGTTGTTGCGGATCTCCGCGAGCGATTGGGCCGAGGGCGGCGTGGACATTGAAGCCTCCGTGCGGCTCGCGCGGGAGGCGTCCGAGCACGGTGTGGACTTGGTGGACGTCTCTAGCGGTGGCGCCGTGGCCCACCAGCGGATCAAGGCCGGCCCTGGCTATCAGACGGGATTCTCTGAGCAGATCCGGCGCGAGGCAGGAGTCCCTACTGGGGCTGTCGGCTTCCTGACCTCCCCTGGACAGGCCGAACACACAGTGGCTACCGGCCAAGCAGACGGCGTTTTCATGGCCCGCGCTGCCCTCCGCGATCCGCACTGGTGGCTTCGCGCAGCTTTTGAACTCGGATTCGCCTTGGAATGGGCGCCGCAGTACCAACGCGCGGTTCCACGCCACAGCTTCTGAGGCCCAGTCTTTGGAGATCTAGTCTTTGGAGATCTAGTCCTTTGGGATGAGGCAGCTCCGGAAGGACGGTCCGGAGTTCCCCCTCAGGGACGACCCCCGGGAGCCTCGCCGGGACTAGGCTGGCTGCATGAGTGTCCAGCTTCCCGATTCCTCTCCCACTGTCCCGGTGCCTGCACTTGCGCTTCGTGGACTGGCCAAACGCTTCGGCGGAAAGATTGCCGTCGACGGCATCAGCCTGGACGTGCCCGCTGGCTCGTTCTACGGGGTGGTCGGGCCCAACGGCGCGGGCAAGACGACCACGTTGTCCATGGCAACAGGGCTTCTGAGGCCGGATTTTGGTGCTGCCTTCATTCACGGCGTCGACGTATGGGCGAAGCCCCTGCAAGCCAAGAAGCTGATGGGGATATTGCCTGACGGTGTGAGGCTCTTCGACAGATTGACCGGCGAACAGTTGGTCACGTATGCCGGCTTGCTTCGTGGGATGGACAGGGAAGTCGTCGCACAGAGGGTTGGCGAACTGCTTGAGGCATTGGATCTCAGCGGCGACGCGGGCACCCTCGTGGTGGACTATTCCGCAGGCATGACAAAGAAAATTGCGTTGGCCTCGGCGCTCATCCATGCGCCAAGGCTCTTGGTGCTTGACGAGCCCTTTGAATCGGTGGATCCGATTTCAGCAGCCAACATCAGGGGAATCCTGGACAATTATGTGTCCTCTGGAGGAACCGTAATCGTCTCAAGCCACGTCATGGACCTGGTTCAGCGCATGTGCGACCACGTGGCCGTGGTAGCGGCGGGCAGGGTCCTGGCTGCCGGAACCGTGGATGAAGTCCGCGGTGGCGCCACGCTTGAGGACCGCTTTGTGCAGTTGGTGGGCGGCGGAAACCGGACGGGGGGCCTGGAATGGTTGCGCACCTTCTGAGCCTGAAGTGGCGGCTCCTGCTGAACGGTTTCCGGCGCAGTCCGGGGCAGATCGTGGGCATTGCGATCGGTGGGCTTTACGCTTTGGGAGTCGTGGCGACCCTCATGGTCGTCCTTGTTGCCTTGCGGTGGGCCGACATCGAGACCGCCCACACCGCCGTCGTCCTCGGCGGCGCCGCTGCGACCCTGGGCTGGGCGGTGGTGCCGCTTGTGGCTTCGGCGGCGGACATGACACTTGACCCATCCCGCTTCACGACGTCGGCGATTCCCATGCGCCAACTGCTGGCTGGCCTTGCACTCGCCGGTTTCATCGGGCTTCCGGGCCTGTCTACCCTGGCGGTGGCGTTGTTCACGGCGGCAACGTGGTGGCGCAGTGTGCCTGCCGTGGCCGGTGCCCTGGTGGGCGCCGTGCTGGGCGTACTCAGCTGTGTGGTGCTGTCGAAAGTGGTGACGACCGCGACAGCCAGCCTTCCTGCCTCCCGTCGCTTCAAGGATGCGAGCAGCATCGTGGTCTTTGTGCCGCTTGTGCTGATGGGGCCGATTGTGGCTGGCGTAGTAGGGGGAGTGTCCAGTTCCACCGACTATCTCCCCGAACTCGCCCGGACGGTCTCTTGGACTCCGCTCGGAGCGCCGTGGGCTCTTGGCGGGGATCTGGCGTCGGGAAACGTCGGGGCCGCTCTCCTTAAGGCGCTCATCTCTTTAGCCACTCTCCTCGCGTTGTTTGCATGTTGGAATGCACTGCTCAGGCGGGCGCTGGTCACTCCGCCATACTCCGGCGGATCAGGAAAACGTGGCGGAAAACTTGGCTTGTTCGGACTTCTGCCGGCAACCCCTACCGGTGCTGTGGCGGCACGCTCACTGACCTACTGGCACCGTGATCCGCGCTATGCAGCCGCGCTGATTGTGGTGCCCTTGTTGCCCGTGATCTTCCTGTTCCAGTCCGGGCAGTCCGGAGGCTACTCCAGGCTGATGATCCTCGGGCCCCTCACTGCTTTTGTCCTCTCCTGGTCCATTGCCGCCGATGTTTCCTACGACAACACCGCGTTTGCCCTGCATCTGGCCACCGGGGTTCGCGGCATCCACGACCGGCTTGGCCGGGCCCTCGCTTGCCTGGCGTTCGCGCTCCCCGTGGTCCTGATCTTCGCTGTCGGACCCTTTTTCCTGACGGCAGATTGGGGCTGGCTGCCCGGTATTCTTGGGCTTTCCTTGGGCGTGCTGCTGACGGGACTGGGCTTGTCATCCATCGTCTCGGCGCGGTACACATCAAGCGTGCCGTTGCCCGGTGACAGCCCGTTCAAGAAGCCGCCGGGCAACGTTGCCCAGACGCTGGCCGTCCAGTTCGGAGGAATGGCGGTCCTGTTTGTCCTGCTCCTTCCGGAACTTACCCTCGTGGTTGTCCAGTCCGTCACGGGCGATCCGTCATGGGGGTGGATCAATTTGGCAATCGGCACGCTTCTTGGGGCTGTTCTCTTCGCGACGGGGGTCCGGATCGGCGGTCGATGGCTTGATCGGCGCGGGCCGGAGCTCTTCGCTCAGCTCAGCATCAACCGTTGATTACTTTGAACAACAATGACAAGATATGGGACATGGGATAACCTGAACGTCGAACCAGTCGATCCGGGAATCTCAGCTAGAAAGGTCGTGGACCATGGAAGTTGTCATCCTTCCGGGAAGCAAGCAGATCGGGGCGCTTGCCGCCGATGCCATCGAGTCGCTGCTTCGTCGAAAGCCGAACGCTGTCCTTGGCCTGGCCACAGGATCGTCCCCGCTCCCTGTCTACGACGAGCTTGCGCGCCGCTACCAGGAAAGGGGCCTCGACTTCAGCCAGGCACACGCCTTTGCCTTGGACGAATACGTAGGGCTCGAGCCTGGGCATCCGGAATCGTACCGTGAAGTCATCCGCCGCGAATTCACGGACAGGGTCAACATCGCCCCCGCCAATGTCCACAGTCCGGACGGTACCGCAGCGGACCTTCCTGCGGCCTGCCAGGCGTATGAGGACTCCATGCGGGCACTCGGCGGCGTTGACCTGCAGATTCTCGGCGTGGGGACCGACGGCCACATCGGGTTCAACGAGCCCGGCTCGTCGCTCGCCTCGCGGACCCGGATCAAGACGCTGATCGAGCAGACTCGCAAGGACAACGCCCGCTTTTTCAAGAGCATCGACGACGTCCCGCACCACGTGGTCACGCAGGGGCTAGGAACCATCATGGACGCCCGGCATGTTGTCCTGATTGCTACAGGCGCGCAGAAAGCCCAGTCCGTCCGGGACTTTGTGGAGGGCCCCGTCGCAGCCATCTGTGCTGCATCGGTGCTGCAGATGCACCAGCACGCCACCATCCTGATTGATGAAGCGGCCGCTTCCTCGCTCAAGCTTGCCGACTACTACCGCCACACTTACGACAACAAGCCGAAGTGGCAGAGCATCTGATCGCCGTGCATCCGGCGCGGAAGCTACAGCGGCTAAGATGGATGGCATGACGACGCTGCCTCCGGACCCATTCGAAAACGATCCCATGCGCGAGCTTTCCGGAGCCGGAACTTCCACTGCAACCATTGAGCGCGAGGAAGTGCGCCAGGAAGTGGAGCCCGGTGACCGGGAACGTTTTTCCCACTATGTCCGCAAGGAAAAGATCATGGAGTCCGCCATCACAGGCGAGCCCGTGATTGCGCTGTGCGGCAAAGTATGGACTCCTGGCAGGGACCCGCAGAAGTTCCCGATCTGCCCGGAATGCAAAGAAATCTACGACGGACTCCGCCCTGGTAACGACGGCGGAGACAAGGGCAGCGGCCCGGGCGGCTCCAAGTAGCTAAGTCCCAGCAGTAAGCAATCCTTAGTAATTGGATATTTCCTAGTAGTAGGCGGGGGAGTGCCTTCTCCTGCCTGCTTGCTGCCCTGCGTGATCCGGCGGATCCGGAAAAGATTGGTGTTTTTGTGGTTATTTGGGTTTCGCTGGCTGCAGCGGCCTTGCTTGGAATCGTCGCTGCCTCGCGCAGCGGCCTGCATCGAGCTGCGCTTGGTGGCGAGTCGGGCAGATTGAATGCCGCGAGTCAGGCTGGCACCAAGCAGGTGGAATCTGCGTGACTGAAACACTCTTCGGCGGCCCGGCGCTGCCTCCTGCGTATCCGGAACGCGCAGCCTGGGGAACCGCCCCGAAACTGCGCGCCTGGCAGCAGGAAGCCCTGGACCTGTATCTGAACACCAACCCGCGCGATTTCCTCGCAGTGGCAACCCCGGGCGCTGGTAAGACCACTTTCGCTCTGCGGATCGCTTCGACGCTCATTGACAACGGAACCGTCAACCGCGTGACGATCGTGGCTCCCACGGACCACTTGAAGCGCCAGTGGGCTGACGCCGCTGCCAGGGTGGGCATTGCCATTGACCCGAACTTCAAGAATTCCGACGGCCAGCACGGAAGGGGCTTTGTGGGCGTCGCGGTGACCTATGCGCAAGTGGCCAGTAAGCCGATGCTCCATCGCGCCAAGACCGAGGCCGCCCGCACGCTGGTCATTCTGGACGAAATCCACCACGGTGGAGAGGCATTGTCCTGGGGTGACGGATTGCGGGAAGCCTTCGATCCCGCGGCGAGGCGCCTGGCCCTCACGGGTACGCCGTTCCGCTCCGATACTTCGCCCATTCCTTTCGTCGAATATGCCGAAGACCGCGACGGCATCCGCCGCTCGAAGGCGGACTACACCTACGGCTACGGCAACGCCTTGCGGGACCATGTCGTGCGCCCCGTGTTGTTCATGGCGTATTCGGGCCAGATGCGATGGCGTACCAGCGCCGGCGACGAAATGGCGGCCTCCCTCGGCGAAGCCGCCGTGACTAAGGACATCACCTCCCAAGCCTGGCGGACGGCGCTGAACGCTACTGGCGAATGGATCCCAGCGGTTCTTGCGGCCGCCGACAAGCGCCTCAGCGAGGTGCGCCGTACCGTGCCCGACGCCGGTGGCTTGGTGATTGCAACGGACCACGACGACGCCCGCGCGTACGCCGGCCAGCTCAAGAAGATCACGGGTCAGTCGCCCACGGTGATTTTGTCGGACGATTCCAAGGCTTCGCACAAGATCGAGGAGTTCACCGCCAGCGACAAGCGCTGGATGGTTGCCGTCCGCATGGTGTCTGAAGGCGTCGACGTCCCGCGGCTTTCGGTCGGCGTCTACGCGACGTCAACGTCCACGCCGCTGTTCTTCGCCCAAGCGGTGGGCCGCTTCGTTCGTGCACGCAAACGAGGTGAAACCGCATCGGTGTTCTTGCCCTCCGTGCCGCCCCTCATGGCCCTCGCCAACTCCATGGAGGCCGAGCGGGACCATGCCCTGGATCGGCCCGAGAAGGAGGATCCGGATGGTCTCTTCAACCCCGAAGAGAACTTGATGGCCGAGGCCAACCGCGAGGAGAAAGCTTCGGACTCCCTGGAAAAGGGCAAATTCGAAGCCCTCGATTCCCAGGCGTCCTTTGACCGGGTGCTGTTCGACGGCGGCGAGTTCGGTACGGGAGCAGACATCGGTTCCGAGGACGAGCTTGATTTCCTCGGAATTCCCGGCTTGCTCGACGCCGAACAGGTGGGCACTTTGCTCCGGCAGCGGCAGCACGATCAGCAGTCGCGGAAGAAGCGCCAATCGCCGTTGGCTGCTGCTGCGTCACCTGCGGTGCCGGACCACCGCATGCTGATGGATCTGCGCAACGAGCTTGCCAAGAACGTGGCGGCTTGGTCTGCCAGGACAGGCACCCCGCACGGCGTCGTCCACAACAAGTTGCGCGAGGTGTGCGGCGGGCCGGCCGTCGCGCAGGCGAACGAAGAGCAATTGCAGTCGCGGCTGCGCAAGCTTCAGGATTGGTTCATCGGGCGAAAGTAGAACCGCTTGGCTGCCCAGGCGGACTCGGGGCTGTGGGTTCTGAGCGTGCTCCGGCGGTTCAGCCCTCGCTGAGCTCGACGCCGTTCTCTTCCAGCTCTGCGTAGGTCTCGCCTAGATCTTCCGCGATTCCAGCGGTGAGTTCTCCGATTACCGTCACGGAGTAGCCAGCCTGGACGGCGTCCAAAGCGGTGGCCTTGACGCAATAGTCCGTGGCTATTCCCACCACCACCACTTCTTCCACCCCGTGGCTCTGCAGCCAGTCATCGAGGCCTAGTGCATCTTCGTCCAGCTCGACGGAGGGGGCGGCGCCGGGTGCGAGCTCGCCCGTGGGCACTTCGTCTTCGGGTGCCAGGACTCCCTCGAACCCCGAGTAGGCCGCGGTGTACTGGCCCTTGCGGAAGTATGCCTGGATGTACTCGGCATCCAGGTCCGGGTGGAGCTCGGCGCCTCTGCTGCCGGCACGGCAATGCGGGGGCCAACTGTCCACGAGGTCCGGCGTGTCCGAAAAATGGCTTCCGGGATCCACATGCCAGTCCTGCGTGGCCACGATGTGGTCGAAGTGCTGGTGATTGGAGTCAAGATATTCGCTGATGGCGGCTGCCGTAGCGGCGCCACCTTCCACAGCGAGCGACCCGCCCTCGCAGAAGTCGTTCTGGACGTCGACGATGATCAGGGCACGGGACATTCAGTCCTCCTCGTAGACGGTGGGGATTGCCGGTTCGCCGCGCTGCAGCCTCCGGACTACTGGCGGGAGTTCAGCCATGGTGGCAGTATGGCGGTCCTGGGCCCGGACCACGCCTTCGTGTCCTGTCCACCCGGGGAGCAGCTCGCCGTTCTTGACGAACTGCTGGAGCAGCGGGCGATCGTTCCCGTCGTCTTCCGGCCGGTGTCCGATGCCCACAATCTCCTGGGTTGCGATGCCGTGTTGGTCAAGCTTGCGGAGGGCGTACTTGCGGCCGCCCACGCTGGCCTTGTTTTTGGCTACCTTTGCGACGGAAACGAATTCGCCGGCATCGTTGGTCCGGCTGACCAGCTTGTAGACCATGCTGGCCGTCGGCGCGCCCGATCCGGTGACCAGGGAGGTGCCTACGCCGTACACATCCACCGGGGCCGATTGCAGGGCGGCGATGGCGTATTCATCGAGGTCTGAGGTGACCACGATCCTGGTGTTGACGTTGCCGAGATTGTCCAGAAGCTCGCGAACCCATTGTGCCTGGGCAACCAGGTCTCCGGAATCGAGACGGACCGCTCCGAGCTTGTCACCTGCGAGTTCGACGGCGGTTCGAACCCCGGTCTCGACGTCGTAGGTGTCTACCAGGAGCGTTGTTCCTGGTCCGAAGGCGGAGATCTGCGCTTCGAAGGCCTCGCGCTCGGTATCGTGCAGGAGCGTGAACGAGTGGGCCGCCGTGCCCACGGTTTTGATGCCGTAGCGGCGGCCGGCCTCAAGATTGGAGGTGCTGCCAAAACCGGCGATGACCGCGGCGCGCGCAGCCGCCGTCGCCGATTCCTCTTGGGTGCGCCGAGAGCCCATCTCGATGCAGGGCCGGTTCCCGGCGGCGCTGGTCATGCGGGAGGCAGCCGAAGCTATGGCGGTGTCGTGGTTGAGCACGGACAGGATGTAGGTTTCCAGGATGCACGCTTCGGCGAACGTGGATTCGACGATCAGGATGGGGGAGCCGGGAAAGTATGCTTCGCCCTCCGGATAGCCCCAGATGTCCCCGGAGAACCGGTAGTCGGCGAGGAAGTCCAGGGTTTGCCTGTCCACCACTTCGTGCCGGTCCAGGAAGGCGAGCTCGGCGTCGCCGAAACGGAAGTCCTTAATTCCCTCGAGCAGCCGGCCGGTGCCGGCGACGATGCCGTAGCGGCGGCCATCTGGCAAGCGGCGGGCGAAGGCTTCGAAGACCGAGCGCCGGTGCGCCGCCCCGGAATGGAGGGCAGCTTCCAGCATTGTCAGCTCATAGTGATCGGTGTACAACGACGTGCGGGGGTGGTCCCAGGCGACGGATCTACTCACGAATTCACTCTAGTCCCCACCGGCTCCCAGGTCTCGCTCCGCTCGACCCGGGCCCCTCGCCGGCGTGGGCCCACCCACCGGCTCCCAGGTCTCGCTCCGCTCGACCCGGGCCCCTCGCCGGCGTGGGCCCACCCACCGGCTCCCAGGTCTTGCTCCGGCGTGGCCCATCGATCGCCTTAGAATGGACAGATGACCACTACCGTTGCCCCCGGCACTGCAGCCGTCACAGACGCAGGCCTCAAGGGAGAGGAACGGACGGACACCGCGGAGCAGCAGTCCACCGACCTCCTCAGCGCTGCTGACATCCCCTGGAACCTGGTGATCTGGAACGATCCCGTTAACCTCATGAGCTATGTGAGCTATGTCTTCCAGAGCTACTTCGGCTATTCCGAGGCCAAGTCCAACAAACTCATGCTCGAAGTCCACAGGAAGGGCCGTTCCATCGTGGCCTACGGTGGCAAGGAACAAGTGGAGCAGCATGCGGTTGCCATGCACGGCTACGGTTTGTGGGCAACGGTTGAAAAGGCAAACGGTAGCGGCGACGGCCGGGGACGCAAGGGCGGCGCACGTGGCTAAGGCTTTCAAATACGGACTCAAAGGCATCACAGGCTACCTTGAGCCCGCCGAGCGCGAACTCCTGCGTGGGCTTCTGGATGATGTCATCTCCATGCTGGAACCGGAGCTTTCCCGCGATGAAGACCCGCTGACTGCCCTGATCGGCCTGGACATGAACGTCAAGGAACCGTCCGATCGCGCCTTGCTGAGGTTGCTGCCAAACGTCATGAAGAACGACGACGCCGCGTCCCTCGAGTTCCGCCAGCTCACCGAGCGCTCGCTGCGGGAAGGAAAAATCGGTGCGCTTCGGGCCGCCGCGATGGGCCTGGACCGCAACGAACTCGTGCTCACGCCCGAGGAGGCGAAGCTCTGGTCCATGGCGCTCAACGACGTCCGCCTGGTGCTGGCCGAGCGCCTCGATATCCGCGATGAGGCCGATGCGGACCATGTCCACGCCATGCAGGACTGGTCCCAAGCCGAAGACGTTGAGAGCTATCTGGCGCTCGTATACAACTTCACCACGTGGCTCCAGGAATCGCTGGTGCAGGCCATGATGGCATCGATGGACCGGAAAACCTGAGATGGACTTAGAGGTGCCAGCGGCCTTCCGTGTGACAAAACAGACACGAGGCCCCCGCCACAAGTCATGGCTGCGACACATGCAGTGGCTTATTCTCTAAGAATCATGAACTCAGCATCGGATACGGAATCGGGTGGGGAGAGCGCCGCATCGGCGCCGGCATCCCAGCGCAAGCCCGAAACACTGAACACCAACGCAGTCAACACTTTGCTGGGATCGCGCCCCATAGGTGTCTTCGATTCGGGAGTCGGCGGACTCACCGTGGCACGGTCCATCATCGACCAACTGCCGAATGAGTCCATCATCTATGTGGGGGACACTGCCAACGGACCGTATGGGCCCCTTCCAATCGCCGAAGTCCGGGCGAATGCCCTCGGCGTCATGGACGAGCTGGTGGACTCAGGCGTCAAGCTGCTGACGATCGCCTGCAACTCAGCTTCGGCCGCAGTTTTGCGCGATGCCCGGGAACGGTACACGGCCCGCTATGGGATTCCAGTCATCGAGGTCATCCAACCCGCGGTCCGCCGGGCCGTGTCCGCTACGCGATCTGGCCGGATCGGAGTGATCGGGACATCGGCCACGGTGGGTTCCCGGGCTTACGAGGACACTTTTGCCGCCGCCCCGGACCTAAATATCACCTCGGTGGCCTGTCCGGAATTCGTGAGCTTCGTGGAAGCCGGCATCACCACCGGTCCTGAGCTCCTCGCCGCAGCCCACGAGTACCTGGAACCGCTCAGGGATGCCGATGTGGACACCGTGGTGTTGGGTTGCACGCACTATCCGCTGCTCACGGGAGTGATCTCCTACGTCATGGGGGAGGCCGTCACCCTTGTATCCAGCGCCGAGGAGACCGCCAAAGACGTGTATCGCGCCCTGGCCACCCACGGGATCCAACGGACCGACGCCGGCCTGCCCCGGCACGACTTCATGGCGACCGGCGACGCTGTCCAGTTCGAAACCCTGGCGCGCCGCTTCCTCGGACCGGAGGTCCTGTCCGTGCGCCACGTGGACCATGTGGCCGCGCAGTACCCGACAGGAAGCCTCGCGCGCATCACCCCGGAAATGCTGGAGGCCGCCCGCGCGGGAGGGCACCATGCGAGGACCTCCAACTTCGTTGACCCTGCAGGCTTCACAGTGAATGAATTCGGCGCGGCCCGCGGGGGCCGCATCCAGTGAAACTGACCATTGTTGGCTGCACAGGTTCCTTTCCCGGGCCGGGTTCTCCGGCATCGTGCTACCTACTGACTGCGCACGACGGCGAACGCCAGTGGAAGATCGTCATGGACCTCGGCAGTGGTGCCCTCGGGGCCATCCAGCGGTACACGGACCTCGAGGACATCGACGCCATCTTCCTAACCCATTTGCACCCGGACCACTGCATGGACCTGTGCGGACTGCACGTGGCCGTCCGGTGGAAGCCAGGCGGTTGGGGACGGGACAGGATCCCCGTCTGGGGGCCCGCCGCGACGGCGGACCGCATGGCCACCGCCTACGGGCTGGAACTGGTCCCCGGAATGCACGAGGAATTCGACTTCAGCAACTGGAACGAACGCCAATCCGTGCAGCTTGGACCGTTCACCGTGACGCCGTACGCCGTGAACCACCCGGTGGAAGAGGCCTACGCCTTACGCGTGGAGGTCACAGAGCCGGACAAAGAAGGAAGTCCCGTCACCAGGATTCTGACGTACTCGGGGGACACCGACTCGTGCCAGGGCCTTGAGGATGCCGCCCGTAACGCGGACCTCTTCCTGTGCGAGGCAGCCTTCGAAGAAGGACGCGACGACGACATCAAGGATGTGCACCTGACCGGCAAGCGCGCGGGACAAGCAGCCACGGCCGCTGGAGCTCGACGCCTCCTCCTGACCCACATCCCCGTGTGGACATCGCAGACCAAGGTCATGGCAGAGGCGCGGCCCGAGTTCGCCGGCGATGTCGCCGTCGCGGTTGCCGGGGTTCACTACACCGTCTGAACCCGCAGTCCGACTGCGCAGTCCAGCGGAGGCTGGGGGATCGCTAAGCTTGCACTATGACTTCCGAAGCCACATCTGTCCCTGTCATCCGTGCCGACGGCCGCACGCCTGATCAGCTCCGTCCCATCAGCATCACCCGCGGCTGGTCGAAGCAGGCCGAAGGCTCTGCCCTGATCGAATTCGGCAATACCCGGGTGCTGTGCACGGCTTCCCTGACCGAGGGCGTTCCCCGCTGGCTCAAGGGGGAGGGCCGGGGCTGGGTCACGGCCGAATACGCTATGCTGCCGCGAGCCACGAACACCCGTTCCGACCGCGAGTCGGTCAAGGGAAGGATCGGCGGACGCACGCACGAGATTTCGCGCCTGATCGGCCGCTCGTTGCGTTCCATCATCGATACCAAGGCCCTCGGCGAGAACACGATCGTGCTCGACTGTGACGTCCTGCAGGCCGACGGTGGCACCCGCACGGCAGCGATCACCGGAGCATACGTGGCCCTTGCCGAAGCGATCCGCTTCGCACGGGAGAACAAGATGATCGCCAAGAACGCGCAGCCCCTGATCGACACCATTGCTGCCGTTTCCGTGGGGATCATTGATGGTATCCCCATGCTGGACTTGCCCTACGTCGAGGACGTGCGCGCCGAAACCGACATGAACGTGGTGGTCACGGGCTCGGGCAAGTTTGTGGAGGTCCAGGGCACCGCCGAAGGGGCCCCCTTCGACCGCGATGAACTGAATGCTTTGCTGGACCTTGCCCTCCTTGGCACGGGCGAGCTGGCCGCGATCCAGCGCGAGACCCTGGCCGAGGCCCCGTGAGCGAGGCGGTGACCGCAGCGGCGCCGCGGCTTGTTCTCGCCACCCACAACAAAGGCAAATTGCGGGAGCTCAGGGAGCTCCTGAGGGGGCAAGTGCCAGGACTCGACGTCGATACGCAAGTGATTGATGCGGCTGCGGCTGGAGCCCCCGATGTTGCCGAGACCGGAGTAACCTTTGCCGAGAACTCCCTGCTCAAGGCGCGGGCCGTGGCTGAAGCCACGGGACTCGTGGCGATTGCCGATGATTCGGGGCTAGCCGTGGACGTGTTGGGCGGAGCCCCAGGCATCTTCTCGGCCCGGTGGTCCGGCCGGCACGGTGACGACGCCGCCAATCTCCAGCTTCTGCTGGCGCAATTATCCGATGTCCCCGACGCACACCGTGGAGCGGCGTTTGTTTGCGCTGCGGCGCTCGCTGTACCGGACGCCGTCGGCGGCGACGGGCGGGAGGTGGTCGAATACGGCCAGCTGGAAGGCACTCTCCTGCGTGAACCCCGCGGTGGGGGCGGATTCGGTTATGACCCCGTGCTGCAGCCCCAGGGTTTGGACCGCAGCTGCGCCGAGCTGAGTTCCGAGGAGAAGAACGCCATCAGCCATCGCGGCAAGGCGTTCCGGGCGCTGCTTCCAGCCATCGTGGACGCTTTGCGCTAGCGTACGAGTTAACGAGAGAGGCACCCCGCTAGCGAACTGCGGGGTGCCTTCTTCTTTAGCCAGTGGGCTTAGCGCTCGCCGTGCTTTCCGGCTTCGCGTCCGTCGACGAACTCTTCGGCGGGGTTCGCGCTGCGGTCAGTGGCCTTGCGCTTGGCCAGCAAGCCGCGGATGACCTCGACGGCCACGGGGACCACCGAGATAAGGACGATGACCACGAAGATAATGTCGAGGTTGTCCCGGACCCACGGAACTTTATCGCCGAGCAGGTAGCCGAGGAGCGTAACGCCGCCGCCCCAGAGCACGGCCCCGATGACGTTGAAAATGAAGAACTTGCGCTTGTCCATTTGAGCGACGCCGACGATCACCGGGACGAAGGTGCGGATGATAGGTACGAAGCGGGCCAGGATCAGGGCCTTACCACCGTGCTTCTCGAAGAAGGCGTGGGCGCTCTCGACGTTTTCGCGCTTGAACAACTTGGAGTCTGGCTTGTTGAAGATCGCCGGACCGGCCTTGGATCCAATGAGGTAGCCACTCTGGTTGCCGATGATTGCCGAGACGATGATCAGGGCGGCAAGTGCCCAGATATTGAACTTGATGGTATCCGTGGCGACGAGCAGTCCTGCGGTGAAGAGCATCGAGTCGCCAGGCAGGAAGAACCCGACCAGAAGTCCCGTCTCTGCGAACACGATGCCGCACACGAGCAGGACCACCCAAGGCGCCAAGGCGGGGTCGGCCAGGAAGATCTGGGGGTTCAGCCAGTCGGGGAGGAGCGCGGACATGTGCGGCTGCACCGGTCCTGCGCCTCCCAAAGTGGATACGGCAAAGTCGTTCATCGCAGAAAGGGTCACTCTTCAAGGGTACGGGACGACCGCCGTCGGGCCTTTGAGAGCTCCGCAAAGCGGTTTGACCGTGGTTACCATTCAATGGGGCATCGCCGTCGGCGCCGGGTATGGCGCTCTGGCCCCTGACTACGGTCGGCGCCCCGTGGGTGCCGTTAGCCGCAGCCGTCCCCACGGCGGCAGCGCTCGCAATCATCCTGGCCAGCCGCCGCGGTGGCTACCCCGCCGGTCCCCGGGAGACGCGGTCCCAAGTGGACCTTTCCACGAACCATTGACCCCGGGCTTCGGGTCCTTGGGGGCGCCGCCTCATCTTTTAGGCATAATGACGAGCGGTACACCCGGGGTCACGTCGCGCTGGTGGACGGGGCGATAGCCCTCGACACCGTGCTCCCGCGGGGCTACCTTTGGCGCATGAGCGAAGAGCGCGCACAAGAGCGCCATGAACGGGACGAGGAAGAAGTAGCTCGGAACAAGACGCCCAAGAACGTCTCGGCCGAAAGCATGGGCAGCAAGGTGGACCCGGACTTTATCCCGGATGAAAGCCGCGAAAACCCCAATGAAGAGCGCGCCCGCGAACACCCGGAAGAGGCCGGAAGCTAATTCTCCGATTGATCCGGTCAGCTGAGGAGGGAATGGAAATGAGCGCTGAGGCGAAGAAGCCGGAGGACCCCGTCCACGACGGCGTCCAAGGCGGGAGCGATCCGATTGCCAAGGAGCCTGACGGCTCTCGGGAAGTCAGGACACGCACTTCCGCCAACGGACCCGGGAAGGCGCCGGGGAACTCGCGTGGGGCATCCGACAGCGATACCGACGATCCAAGCGGACCGGCGGAAGAACAGGACAACGCCTCGCCCGACGACCGCGGGCTGACCACCGACTTGGCGCCCAGCGACTGACCGCGATCCCAGCTGCCCTACTGCCGGGGAACACGGATTGTGCGTAGGGTTGGGTCGGCCGGGTCCGGGAGGACCATGCCTGCCTCCAGCCCTGATTCCAGGTAGTCGACAACGGCGGCGTTGATCCTCTCACCGGGAACTATCGCGGGAATCCCGGGTGGGTAAGGGCGTGATCTGCTCGGCCGCCACGCGCCCAATTGCTTCGCGCGTGGGGACGTCCTCGGTGGCACCGAAAAACGCGTCCCGTGGCAGGACGACGGTCTCCAGTTCGAGTTCGTGCGGGGCTGGCAGATCCACAGGGGTTGCAGGAGCCATGGTGGGCGCGGCGTCAGTGAGCGCTCTGAGTGCGTCCGTCAGCCTGGAGGCCGTGACGTCGTCGTCGGCCATCGAAAGCGTCGCCATGACCAGCCGGTGGTCGCTGAGGCCCATATCGATCCGGCAGTTCTCCCGTAGCCAGTCCGCGGCCTGGTATCCGCTGATCCCGAGCGCGGAGAGATCCATCAGGATCTGCATCCGGTCAAGGTCGTGGGAGGACTCCACGGCAAGCAACTCGTGCTCCAACACGTGGATCCCAGGGATTGCGTCGATATCGGTACGGAGTTTATGGGCAAGTGCGAGGGCGTTTCCGAGCAGTTCGCTTCCTTGCTGGACCATGTGGCGGCGCCATCCGTCGATGGCCGAATACAGGATTGCATTCGGGCTGGTCGTCATGAGGAGATCCGCGCACGCGGACAAATGCGCCGGGTCCACAAGGTCGCCCTGCAGGTGGTACACGGAGCCCTGCTCGAAGCCGGCGCCCATCTTGTGCACGCTTACGACGCAAATGTCCGCGCCTGCATCCATCGCCCAGGTGGGCAGGTCTTGGTGGAAAGGCAGGTGCGCTCCCCAGGCCTCATCGACGATCAGGGGCTTGCCGCGGGCGTGGCAGGCTTTCGCGATGGCTGCAATGTCTGCGCAGGTTCCATATGGGGTCGGGCTAACAATCAGGCAACCCGCCGCATCCGGGTAGCGCTCCCACATTTCCTGACTATGTCAACCATATTTGGCCCGGTAGGACGGCTACTTCTGGCCCCACACTAAAATCCTTGAGCTCAGCGAATGTCGGTTCGCGCTAGTCCATCACGTCAGGAGCCAGCTCTTGACGTGAGTTCCGTCGAGTTTCTGCCCCTTGGCTCTTTGCACGGAGTATCAGCGTGAGCATGCCAAGTCCACTGAACAGCGGGACAAGGGCCGCAGTTGAGAAAGTTGGGCCGGCTCCCCATTGACTGACTACGGTGCCAGCAACCGCTGCTCCAAGTGGTGTCAAGGCAAGGGAAGCGACCCAGTCGATGCTGATGACACGAGCCAGTAGACGGTCAGGGACTGTGGATTGGATGTACGTTGACCAATAGATGTTTCCGATGGCCATGAGTCCCGCGGCCAATGCATAGGAAATTATGAATGACCAGGCACTCGGCAACAGAACGGCCAGCATGAGCATTCCGGATCCTAGGCTCCAGGCTGTAATCATCCAAGCCAGGTATTTGCTCGGGAGCGGCGAAGCCCCAATGATGAGCACAACAACGGCTGAAATAACGGCACCAATTGAAAGGGCAATACCGTATAGTGCTGCGCCGCCGTCTTGTATGTCTGTAATCCAGATGGTTGCTGCAACTGGCTTGGCGCCGACCTGGAGCATGATGAATATTGAAACCCATGCCAGCAAGGCCACCAACAGAGGAGTCTTCTTCAGGTATCGGAGCACCGACGCCCAGTTACTGTTTTCGGAAGCTTCTTCTTGTTGACAGTTGTCTGTGGCTGGAGGAAGTAGTTGGATTCGGCGTGCGATTATCGCCCCAAAGACACATAGCAAAGCCGACAGCGCGAATGCCCCGATGCCCATGCCCATAGCCACCATGGCACCTCCAAGTAAGGGACCAAGAATTCCTTGCCCGATGCGCTGACTGAGGCTATCCATTGAGTTCGCCTTGTGGAGGTATTCCTCGGAAACGAGCCGTGGCGTCATAGCGTCCGAAGCAGGGCCGTAGACCGCGGTTGATGCGCCAAAGAGAAACAGGCCAGCCCCAACAGCCCACGTCCCGAGATCCGTTCCGAGCGCGATGCAGATCCCGACAAGGGCCAGCCCTGCTGCCCAATAGGACCAGGAAACCACTTTCTGTCGCGGGAATCTGTCCGCGATTGACGCGCCCGGGAATGCCATGACGAGCACGCCTGCGGTCTGCAACGCAAGGCAGAAGCCGACCGCTGCTGGGTCACCAGTCCTTTGGAGCAATACAAATGGGACGGTAACCGCGACCAGGCCCTCGGCGAAGTTTCCTGCCGTGAACGAGAAGAAAAAGGGACGGTATTTCGGATGCGAAAGTAGGCGCAGCAAGTGCTTTCCTCTGCTCACTAGGCGGCGGGTGGCACTGTCTCTGTGCCACCCGCCTTCTCGTTAATTGCTTGCCGACGCAACTCTCTTGCGAAGAGCCACTCTCACCTTCTCTCCGTTCGGACCATCAATGAGCATGATTGCGGGTGTCGTGTGCATTGGCGGCGTTTCCTGCAGTACTTTCTGGTCTGACACTTGCTGGGCATAGAAGGCGGCAGGTGCTTTTCTGGTGTTGGCCTTGAGGCGAGGAACCTCCGGGTTTGACCGAGGCCAGTCGATCACATCGTTTCCGGGACGGTAGTCGCTTTCATTCTCTTCGGGCAGCAACACGGCAGCCCTGTTGATAGTGAAGACGTTTTCCAGGTTGCTCAGAGCGTGTCCAACGCCGGCAGGGATTTTCAAGTACCGGGTGGGATCCGGCTGGAAGTCGACTGTGAACCGAGCGCCGTGCGTAGGCGAGGAAGCTCGCGTATCCATGAATTCAATGGAGACCGTTTGGTTTGGAGGCCCTGCGAACAGCAAATGGTCCTCCTGCCCCAGATGGATACCAAAGGCATCGTGCCTGTATCCCGTCTCGCCGTGGTCAATGAAGTAGAGCGGATATGGTTCCAGAAGTGGGACAAATCCGGACTCAGGTCCGCTGGAAACATAGGGAAGGTTGACTCAACCGAGACCTTCAATGCCTGCGATGGGCTCCCATTCAGGACGGCTCTTCTTTGTCGAGCGCTTTAGCAGCGCGATCCTATGTGCCTCGCCGTTTTCAAAGTGAACATCCTTCGTCACCGGGTACTCGTGGGACAACATCGGGATCATGACTCGCTGCTGCAAAGCAACCAAGCCGTACCACTTATCCCCGGCAGGAAGAGGGTTCGGGACGAAGGCCGGCACAGAATCCGGATCAACATCTGAGCGTACGTTAATCACGTCACCCTTTGGCTTCCAATCGGAGGTCGCCCAGTCGTCCAATGCAGGCAAGTAGAGCTCGTAGGTGTTAAGGGTGAAAACATTCTCCAGACCATCGAAGTCATGGCCGACACCGCGAGGGATCACAAGCGCACGGCTACTCGAGGGCGAGAATTCAAAGTCATCACGCTGGCCAAAAGTCGGGCTGCCTGCGCGGCAGTCGATGAAGTGTCCGGTGATTGTCTGCTTGCTGGGACCAAGGAAGGTCAGAATGTCGTCTTGACCGAGGTGAATACCGTACTGGCGGTAGGAGAACTCACTGGTTCCATGAAAAACAAGCTGCGCTGAGCGCAGCCTGGGAAAGGGGACCACGAAGCTGCCCGGCCCGTTCTCAACACGCCAATTTTCCCGCCATTCAAGGCCTTCAATATTCACAGTGATCTCTTTCGTTGCCTAAGTATGGCGGGCGCCCCTTTTCGGAGTGCCCGCCATACTTCCGGTCAATTCTTAGACAAGAACTTCGATGTCGTAGCCCGCTTTGTCAGCGGCAGCTTTGAGATCGGCGAGTGACGTGGTCGGGAACTCCTCAAAGATCTGTTCCACGATCGCGGCCTTGATTCCGGCCATCGACGCCGCAATGCGCTCAGCCTGATCCGCGTTCTCAAACTTGTTGAACGCCAGGTTGGCAAGCAAGCTCTGCAGGGCTTCGTCTCCACTCGCATGGGCTTCCCGGAGCTTCTGGAGAGTCTCATCATCAATCGAATCCCAGTTCGCATCAAGCTCGACGCCCTCAGCGTAAAGCGACTCGATGAGTTCCCGAGCACTGTTTTCGGTGTTGCTCAATGTTCCTCCATGGTTAGTTCCAACAATGAGTCCCGACTCCGACTACTCGACTGCCAGCACGAGAACGAACCTAATCAAACGAATGGCATTAAACAAGCAGGTTGACCGGTTTTGTATGTGA
The DNA here is from genome assembly GCF_014207375.1 of Arthrobacter sp. AZCC_0090. Classification (GTDB taxonomy): domain Bacteria; phylum Actinomycetota; class Actinomycetes; order Actinomycetales; family Micrococcaceae; genus Arthrobacter. The sequence continues at coordinate 290,448 of NZ_JACHEE010000003.1, forward strand.
CTTTTCGATCCTTGAAATGTGTAGTACTCGAGGGTCGCCCCGTGATCGAAGTGGCCGGCGCGTGAAAATTCCACCCGCGTGTCAGCCTGGACACGGCTGGGGACGGATTCATGTACTCCCAGTGCCTAGTCCGGCGCTGCAGGCAGGTTTGAAACTGTTGTCGGTTATGTGACTTGTTGGTTGAGGGTGTGGGCGAGGCGGTAGGAGTCGGTGCCGGTTTCGATGATGGTGCCGTTGAACGTGAGCCGGTCCACGATGGCGGCGCAGAGTCTGGGGTCGGTGAAGGTTTTGGTCCAGCCGGAGAAGGATTCGTTGGAGGCGATGGCTATGGAGTACTTTTCCTCGCGTTCGGTGAGGACCTGGAAGAGCAGTTCGGCGCCGCGGCGGTCCAGTTCCATGTATCCGAGTTCGTCGATGCAGAGCAGGTCGACCCGGCCGTAGCGGGCGATGGTCTTGGCCAGGACTTTTTCATCGGCGGCTTCCACAAGCTCGTTCACGAGCCGGGTGGCGAGGGTGTATCTGACCCGGAAGCCCTTCTCCGCCGCTGCGGTGCCGAGGCCGATGAGCAGATGGCTCTTGCCGGTGCCGGAGTCCCCGATCAGGCACAGGGGTTGCCCTTTACGGATCCAGTCCCCGGTGGCGAGGGTGTTGATCGTGGCCGGGTTGATGTTCGGATTCGCATCGAAATCGAAATCGCCCAGCCACTTATCGCGGGGGAAGTTAGCCGCTTTGACCCTGCGGATGGAGGAGCTGCGGTCCCGGTCATCGCATTCGGCCAGCAACAGCTCGGCCAGGAACCCCAGGACTCGCTCTCCTCCGGAGAGCTGTTCAAGATCGGAAAGAAAGCTCCGCGGCCTCAGTACGACGTCGGTCCAGGACTCCCACCAGTGGCCTGTAGTAGAACTTCCCCAACCATCGGCGACGCAGGGTCTCCTCGGGCAACCTGAGCTCCACGCCCTTGGCGGTCAGCATGTCCAGGATGCCAAGCTCGCGGTCTCTGAGCCGCTCATCCGCGAGGAGCGGCGCCGTCCAGCCCGCCGTCTCGACGATAAATTCCGCGGTACGACGCGCCCGGGTGTACGGGGAGCAGTAGACCACGTCCGGGCATAGCGACGGTGGAAGCCATAACCGATCGGTGACAGGTCGACGTCGGCATCCCGCGCCCGGACGTCAATGACTTCCGCGCCGGACAGTCCGGCCGCCGACGCTGCCACGTTTCCCAGGCTCTCACCAAGGCGGCCATCATCAACATGACGTTCTCGCTGGCAGAGTCTCTGGGGCCACGGGGAATCCGCGTCAACGCGGTGGCGCCCGGACCGATTTGGACGCCACGTCAACCCCCGACCCAGCCGAGCGGAAAAATAGTCCACTTCGGTGAGGACACGCCCCTGGGGAGGGCAGGCCAACCCGCTGAACTGGCGGCGACATTCGTGCTGCTGGCCACTGCGGAGGCAAGCTACATGTCGGGATCCGTTGTCGGCGTCACAGGAGGAAGGCATTTGGCGTAGTACGGCGCCACGCCCGCTTGTGTCATTCCGGAGGCTTGGTGCGGGCCTCGCGCTGTTGCTGTTCGAGCTTGGCTTGTGCATCCGCCCTGCGCCGACCGACGATGCGCAATTGGTGGGTGGTCGGATGTGCGTAATCCTCAAGGCGTGCCGGATCACCCGGCTTTTTGTTGCCTGCGGCGCCCGCCGGTTCGGGGGGCTGGCGTGTTCACTCATGGGAGTGCTCCTAGGCTGAGCCGGTGACTGTGGTCCAGATGCCGACGGCGCCGGCGACGACCATGATGGCGGTGGTGGACCAGCCGAGTGTGGCGGCAAGTCTTCCGTTGCGATATTTGCCCATTAGGTCTTTGTCCCTGGAAATGAGCATGGTGACAATGAGGAACGGTGCGGCAGCGATCCCGTTGATGATGGCACTCAAGACCAGCAGCCCGATGGGATCGGAGACGAAGAGGCTGATGATGACGCCGCCGACGGTTCCCACGCCTAACAGCACGTAAAACGTGCGTGCCTTGCTAGGGCGACGATCGAACCCCCACTGTTTTCCGAGGAGACCGGCCAATCCGGCGGATCCCGCAGCGGCCAGGACAGGGACGGCCAGAATGCCGGAACCGATAAAACCGGCTGCGAAAAGGAACTTGGCGGCCGGACCCAACATGGGTTCCAGGGCTCTGGCGGCGTCCGCCGCTGTCTTGACGTCCGTGCCGTTCTTGCCAAGGGTCGAAGCGGTCGCCGCAATGATGGCAAACATGACCAAGACGGAGAAGAACATTCCGGTGAACACGTCTGCGCGGGCGTTGCGGAGCTTGCGGTGGGCGGCGGATGCGGAGTTGTCATCCAGCCCGACGGCGTTATCCCCTCCGAGGTCATCGTCCCTGAGCTCCTCGACCCGTTGTGCACTTTGCCAGAAAAACAGGTACGGGGAGATAGTGGTTCCCAGGATGGCGACGATCAAGCCCAGATAGTCCCAGCCGAACCGGAACTGCAGGCCCAGCGTGCCGGCTACGACGTCACCCCAGTCCACTTTGGCCACGAACAGCACCGCCACATAGGCCAACAGGGCCATGCAGAGCCACTTGAAGGTTTTGGAAATGATGTCGAAACCCCCAACCATCAGGGCAACCCCTATGCCAACACCGGCGATGGCACTCCAGAGGTGGCTTGGGCCGGCACCGAGCATCTCCATGCCCTGCCCGATCGCCATCAGGTCCGCCGCTGCATTCAAGGTATTCGCCCCGAGCAAGGCCACGATCAGGATTGCGATCGCCACGCGTGGCTTGCGGGAGAACTTCCGGCGGGCAAGCCTGCCCAGGCTGTCCCCGGTGGCCAGGGCGGTGCGGTCGCAGATTTCCTGGACCGCCATCATCATCGGCAAAGTCACCGGCGCAGTCCAGAGCATCCCGTTGGAGAAAGTGGCACCAGCCTGAGCGTAGGTGGCGATACCTGACGGGTCGTCGTCGGCCGAGCCTGTGACCAGCCCCGGACCGAGCAAACCGAGGAACCGCCGGATCGGCGAGCGCTTCGCGCCCGAAGGAGCCTGATCGCCGCCGGAAGAATTGTCTGGCTTGCTGTTGCTCGCCTGAGTCTCGCCGGATTCAGGTTCGGTGGATTCGACAGAACTCACTTTGTTCTCCTGCTCATCACTTATGCTGGATACTAAGCATGCTGATTATCCTCAATGATCTATTAGTTTAGGGCAAAAGACCGGGGGCTGCTTGGCCACATGCGCGACAGCCAGCGCCGAAGGCGCGTGAACGGGCCCGTGAGGCCACAATCGGAGGAGCGAGATGAACGTCCTGATCAAACTACTTGGCCTGGTTGTTGGCATGGTCGCCGGAGTTGCGGCGAACAAGGCCTTGGAGGTCATCTGGGGCAAGTCCACCGGGAAGCCCGCGCCTAAGGATGCGACCAATCTGGAGGACTCCTTACCGGGCGTGGTGTTGTTTGCCTTCGCCGGGGGCGCCGCCGGGGCGATCATCCATGTCCTGACCCAAAGGGCAACCAAGAAGGCGTTGACCAAGCTGCAGGAGACGGCGGACGAGGTCTGAAGGACGGTCCCAGCAGTGGGCGGCCATCACCAGCGCTATTGGGGCCTCTTTCCCCTGTAACCTTGACCAGTGGCATTGGACTTTACGGCGATCGACTTTGAAACTGCGAACGGCTTCAGGGGTTCACCGTGCTCGGTCGGCCTCAGCAAGGTCCGCGGCGGAGTGGTGGTGGAGGAAGCCTCCTGGCTCATGCGGCCACCAGAAAACCATGACCACTTCGAGTACCACAACACACGAATCCATGGCATTCGGGCCGAGGACGTCGCCACCGCTCCCCGTTTTGGCGAACTCTTCCCTGAAATTGGGGCCTTCATCGGGGGAGACATCCTGGCTGCCCACAATGCGGCCTTCGATCTCGGCGTCATCCGTTCAGGGCTTGAAGTGTCCGGGCTGCCGGGGCCGGCGTATGAATACGTTTGCACCGTGATGTTGTCCAGGCGCTGCTATTTCTTGGTTTCCAACTCCTTGCCCTACGCCGCGGAAGAGGCCGGGGTGCCTCTCGTGAACCATCACGACGCCGCCGAGGACGCCCGGGCGTGCGCGGGGATCCTGGTCGATATCGCCCGCCGGAACAATGCCAACAGCATCGCCGAGCTCTACTTGTCGCTCGGCCTGGACCTGCCTAAACAGCAGGCTTTCCACCCTGGAGAAGGGCTTTCGAAGCAGACCTTGGCTGCCCTCGCGGCCGTCGGGGCTGGCGGGCAACCTTCCGGCCGTTCCGGCGTCGGGAGTGGCGCTGGCCAGCTGGGACGAGCCTGGAGCAACTGGCCGGAAGAGGGCACCAATCCGGTGCCCAATCCGGCAGCAGAACCGGGACACCCCCTGTTCGGCCAGACCGTCGTCTTTACCGGTGAGCTTGCGATTGCGCGGCCGGAAGCGAAACAGCGGGCCGCGGAGATGGGGGCGCGTCCGGAGAGCCGGGTTACAGGAAGGACCACGGTCCTGGTGGTGGGCGACGGATTTGTAGCCGGCGATCTCAGGAACGGACGACTCACCGGCAAAGCCAAGCGGGTCCTGGAGCTGCATAGCCGCGGCCAACAGATCGAGGTGCTGTCCGAAGGAGAGTTCCTGCAGATGGTCGGTGGAAGCTAGCAATTCGGCGGCGCGGCCCGGTTCGCCGGGCCGTCGGCAGATTTCACACGGAGCAACAAAGCTTCCCGTTGAGTGCCCGCGCTCCTAGCCTTGAGCCATGAGACAGGGAAACCAGCCGGACACGGCGCGGACCGCCGTCGGCGCCCCTTCATCAACCGCGTCCGGGGCCCACGCGGCTCCCAGATGGCGTGCCGTCTTCGCATTCCCCAACCCGGTCAATGAGTACGCCGCGAGGATCACGGCGGGCCTTGTGGCTTTGGCTGCGGTGGCTACGCTCCTGAGCGGCTTTGGCTGGGGGCTCGTTCTGATTGCTGCCGGTTTCTGGTTGCGCGTACTGTTCGGGCCGAGGATTTCGCCGTTTGCCCTGTTGTCCGTCAAGGTCCTGGCACCACGGGTAGGCCCCGCCAAACTTGTCCCTGGCCCACCAAAACGCTTTGCCCAGGGAATTGGGGCCGTTCTGAGCACAGCGGCCGCCATTCTGTTCTTCGCCAATTTCGCGCTGGGGGCGTGGATCCTGCTCGCCCTGCTGATTGTGGCAGCTTCCCTTGAGTCGTTTGTGGGATTCTGCCTTGGCTGCGCCATATTCGGTTTCCTGCAGAGGCGTGGCTTTATCCCCGAGGAAGTCTGCGAAGCCTGCAACAACATCGCACTTCGCCGGCTATGAGTCGATTGCTCCCTAGCCGACCGTCACAGCGATAAGCCGCTGGGCCATCCCGCGGATGACGTCAGGAGCCTCAAGAGCTTCAAGCCAGTCTGAGGGCAGGGCTCCCTCGCCATGGAATGCCCCGAGGATGTTGCCCGCGATGGAGGCCGTGGAGTCACTGTCACCGCTGTGGTTCAGCGCCATGGCAACGGCCTGGCGGAAATGGGCGGCCGGATCAAGCGGTGCCTCGGCCGCCGCGGCGGTTGCCAGCACAGCATAGAGCCCGACGGCGAGTGCCTCCTCAGCGACCCAGCCTTCGCCTAGTTGCGCGGTGAGTTCTTCCGGGCTGAGCAGGGCGCCGGTGGAGGACAGTTCCAGCGCCTGGCGGAGACGGTCCAGCAGTTCGGCGGCCGGATCAGGCAATCCTGCCACTACGCTCAAGGCATGTTCAGCCGCACTCCGTACATCCGAGCCCGTGGCCAATTTGTGCACCAGAACGCTGAAGGCACCGGCACTCTGCCGCGCAGAAGGGTGCCCGTGGGTCAAAGAGGCTGCGTCAGTGCTCAACTTGTAAACCGCGGCCTCGGAAATGTGTGGGACCAAGCCAAACGGCGCGGACCGCATCACGGTGCCGCAGCCCTTCGAATCCGGGTTGACCGGGCGAAATTTGGTCCCCATTTGGCCGGTGGCGAGTCCGCTCAGGCAGGCCTTGCCTGGATGACGGCGGTGCCGGAGCACCTCCTGCTTGTCAATCCAACGCGGTTGGGGAACCGGGGCCGAGGCCGGCAGGGCCACGCCCTGGGTGGCGAGCCATCGCAGGTAGGCCAGCCAGAGACACGCTGTTTCATCGGCGGCCACGCCGTCGTTGGCCCACTCGAGCGCTTCCACGAGTCCGTCCACGGTGTACAGCGTCATCTGGGTGTCGTCCGAAAAGTGGCTGCCGCCGTCGAGCTGTCCGAAAGAGGTGAGGCCCGCCGCGCCGAAGCGGGAGCGGATGGTGTCCAGGTCGTCGAATTCCACGGCGTAGCCGAGCGAATCGCCCAGGGCACCTCCCAGCAGGCAGCCGTTGACCCGGGACTCGAAGGTCGGCACGGCGAAGGGGGACGATTCAGCAGTCATAGTGGTAATTTACCGTGGCCGCTTCGCCGGTCTTCACTTGGCCACTGATACGGTGGCTCCTGAACCAGGAGGCAACGATGCGTGAACCGGCGTGGCGCAAAACCGGAACGACCCCGGACTACAGATTTTCCCTTGCAAATGAGCGGACTTTCCTTGCATGGATCCGTACCTCATTGGCGCTGCTCGCAGGTGCCGTGGCTATCGATCAGCTCGCTCCGAATATTGCGCCGCAGCCGGTGCGCATTGTCCTGTGCGTCGTGCTTTCCATCATTGGCGCGGGGCTGGCGACGCTCGCCTACCGCCGGTGGGCACAGATGGAGTCAGCCATGCGTAACGACCAAGCCCTGCCATTCTCACGGGTCATGTTGCTGATGACCATTGTGGTCGCCGTAGCGGCCTTCACCTTTGCGGTGCTGATCCTGGTGGCGCGTTGAGCGTAGAAGCCAGGGATCCGGGCCTGCAGCCAGAGCGCACCACGCTTGCCTGGCGCCGGACCCTGATTTCGCTTTTGGTCGTGGATCTCTTTATCTGGCGCAGGTGGCTGTCGGCGAAGTCCGGTGCGGGGCAATTGCCCACCGGAATACCGGGGCTCGACTACCAGGGAATCTGCGCTTTGACGGCCGCTGCTGCGACGATCGTCCTTGGCAGTGTTGCGTGGGTAAGGTCCCGTCAACTCCACCACGGAACAGAAGAAGCATCGGCCGTCCTCATGCTGGCAAGCGCACTGTCCATCATCGCCCTCGGCTGCGCGGCGGTCGCCGCGATCGCATTGGGCGACTAGGCTCGGATTCAGGAAGCGTCCAGACTCGGCTGGCAGGATGCTGCGGGGCAGGCACGCAGGCTCCTGTATGACGTGCTGTTGCCGTGCGGCTCCGCAATACGCCACCCTAACTTCGAACTAAGGAATCATTCGACATGACCACAACTGTGTCCGTTCCCTCCTCCCGCGGTACCGGGCTCATCGCCCGGGCATCCGCTGAAGCTCTGGGGACGTTGTTCCTTGTGGTTATTGGTGTGGGCGTCCCCATGTTCAGCATTCCGCAATCGAGCACTGTGCCTGCACCGCTGGCCGGCGGACTTGCGGTTGCCGCGGCCATGCTCGCCTTCGGATACCTTTCCGGCGGCCACTTCAACCCGGCTATCACCGTCGGCCATGTGATTGCCGGGCGCACAAAGCTCGTGGATGGCGCGGCATACCTTGTGGCCCAGGTTGTCGGCGGCCTGCTCGGCGCCCTTGCCGTGTTCGCACTTGTGCGGACCGTGCCCAAGATCGACGACAGCCGGGCTGCATTCGATACCGTCTCTGCCGGCTTCGGTGAGCACTCCGTCATCCAGGCTCCCATGGCCGGCGCGTTGCTCGTGGAGATCCTCGGCGGCGCACTGCTGGTGGGGGTATTCCTCGCCGCCACCGCCCGGCGCAACCCTGTCAGGGCCGCAGCCCCGTTTGCCGTCGGCCTGACCTTCGCAGTGCTGTTGCAGCTTGGACAGTCAGTCGGCAACCTTGCGTTCAACCCTGCCCGCGCCACCGCCTCCGCCGTCTTCAGCTCCAGCTGGGCCGTGGAGCAGCTTTGGCTCTTCTGGGTCGCACCGCTGCTGGGGGCAGCGATCGCCGGCCTCATCTTCCGTGGCTTTGGAGAGTCCGCTCCGGTAGCCGTAGCGGAGATCGAAGATTCCGCACAGTCCGACGAGTGGGAGGAAGAGTCCGACGACGACACGGACACCGGCGCTTCGGAAGGCTCAACGGAGGTCCCTGCGCCAACTGCGGCTGCCGCGCCCGCAGAAGTGAAGCCCGACGTCGATCCCGCCCGTGATTTCTTCGACGGCAAGCGGGACTGACACAGGGATTTAGCTGCCCGGAAGGCGCTGATATTGCCGGTGCCGCCGTGCCGCGTCAAAAATGTCTGTGCCTCCGGTTAGCGTGAAATCATGAAGCTTCTTCACACTTCGGATTGGCACCTGGGCCGCTCATTCCATGGCGTCGGGATGCTGGATGCCCAGCGCAATTTCATTGAGCAATTGCTGGCAGTGATCCGCGAGCAGTCGGTCGATGTCGTGCTGATTGCCGGTGACGTCTACGATCGTGCCCTTCCCGGACTGGATGTTGTGAAGCTTCTCGACGACGCCCTCGTGCGGATCACGGACGCTGGCGCCAAGGTAGTGCTGACAAGCGGTAACCACGATTCCGCGATCCGCCTCGGGTTCGCCTCACGCTTGCTGGAGCGCGGGGGGGTCCATCTGCGGACCCGCCTAGAGGATCTGGACTCCCCGGTCTTGTTCACTATGGATGGGAACGACGTCGGCGAAGCTCTGCCGGGTGCCCCGGTGCTGGCCGTCTACGGCATTCCTTATCTTGAACCGAGGCTCGTCGCCGAACGGCTCGGTACACAAACAGCTAGTCACTTCGACGTCACCCAGTCAGCCGTGCACCTTATTCGCGAGGACGTCGCCCGGCGGAGCGAGACGGGACCTGTGCATTCCGTCGTGCTGGCACACACCTTCGCGAGTGGAGGCATTACTTCGGACAGCGAACGCGATCTGAGCATCGGCGGTTTGGGAGCAGTGCCGCTTGATCTCTTCGACGGCATTGGCTACACGGCCTTGGGCCACCTTCACGGACGCCAGGAACTTTCGGAGCACGTCCGGTATTCGGGTTCGCCGCTGGCCTACTCTTTCTCCGAAGCCAAGCATCGGAAGGGCGCATGGCTGATTGACGTCGGAGCCGACGGCGTGAACCACGTCGAGGAAATCTTGTGGAAAGCGCCGCGGGAGCTGGCGATTCTCAGAGGGAAGCTCGCCGAGCTTTTGGAGGCAGAGGAATACAAGTGGGCCGAATCCGCCTACTGCCAAGTCACGCTCACGGACTCCGCGCGGCCGGCGCAGGCCATGGAACAGCTGCGTACCCGCTTCCCGGACACCCTGGTGTTGGGCTTTGATCCGGAGGACGCCGAGGGAAGGGCCAAGGCCAGCTACAGCAGCAGGCTTGCCGAAGCTGAGGACGATCTCGGAGTTTGCTGCGGTTTCCTTGATCACGTACGGGGAAGGCCCGCCGACGAAACTGAACTTTCCGCGCTTCGTGAAGCCTTGGAAGCGGTTCGGCTGGAAGGGGCGGAGCTGTGAGAATCCACCACCTTGAGATTGAGGCTTTCGGGCCCTTTGCCAAGGTTCAGTCGATCGACTTCGATCAGCTGGGCGCCCAGGGTCTGTTCCTCCTGAACGGTGCCACCGGCGCAGGCAAGACGAGCGTGCTCGACGCCATCTGCTTTGCCTTGTATGGCTCCGTGCCCGGGGCTCGCCAAGACGGCAAACGCTTGCGGAGCGACCACGCGGAACCAGCTGCAGAGCCTCGGGTTGTCTGCGAATTCTCGGCGCGTGGTAGGCGCTTTGAGGTCACCCGCTCCCCGGCGTGGGACAGGCCCAGTGCCCGCGGACGCAAAGGCTTCACCACCCAGCAGGCCAAAACCCTCCTGCGTGAACGGGTCAATGGCTCGTGGGAAGAAAAGACGTCCCGGAACGACGAAGCCGGTGCGGAAATCGGTGACGTCCTCGGGATGGACCGGGAGCAGTTCACCAGGGTGGTCATGCTCCCGCAGGGAGATTTTGCGGCTTTCCTACGCTCCAAGGCTTCCGACCGGCTAGACCTGCTCCAGAAACTCTTCGGCACCCAGCGTTTTGAAGCCATTGAGCAGCAGTTGGCATTCCAGGCAATCACCGCGCGCGCAGCGGTGCAGGACAACCAGAACGGTCTTCACTTGCTCCTGCAGCGGGCCGAATCGGAGTTTGCCCAACTGGGCATTGAAGAGTCTGTGGACCCGGAGGTCCTTGACGTAAAGTCTGGCGTGGCGGCGCCCGAACTCAGGCTCGGCCACTTGGAAGCATGGGCGCGGGCCGAATCGGCGGAGCGGCACCAGGTGGCCAGATCCGCAGACATTGTCAGGCTTCGGCTGGCCGACAAGCTCAATTCCGCACGGGAACGGGTCCAACGCCACGCGAAGCTCGACGCCGCCATGCTCCGCCACGAAGCGCTCTCCGCACGCGCGGCCGAAGTCCAAGAAGTCCGCGATCGTCTAGGACGCCACCGGAAGGCCGCCGTCCTTGGCGGACAGCTCGACGCCGTAGACCGCGCCGCGAAAGCGCTGGACCTGGCGGGCTCGAAAGCCGAAGCCGCTACGGCGAAGCTTCTTGCAGCCTCCTTGGACGCAAGCGATCCCGCGGTGGCCTTGGCCGGAGTTCAGGAAACCACAGCAGTCCTGGAGGCCCGGGTTGGAGACGAACAAAAGCTTGAGGACATCACTGCCAGACTTGTTGCACTCGACGTGGCGGCCGGGGGGCGGGACGCGGCCAAGGCGGCAAGGTCCATAGCCGTCGCAGGGCTTCGTGCGGAGGCAGCTGCCTTGGAAGCCGGCCTGGGCCCACTGGAGGCCGCAGCCCTGGAATTGCCCCTCCGCGAGAGCGAAGCCGCCGCCGCACAGAACACTGTCAAGACGGTGGCCCGTCGCACCGCGGCCCTCGAATCACTCTCCGCGGCCGTCAAGCGGCACGCGTTCGCCCGTGCGCTTTCCCAAGACCTCCGCCAACTCTGGCTGGATCTGCGCGAATCCCGGTTGGCCAACGCCGCCGCCGAGCTCGCAGCAAAGCTGCATGATGGTGATCCTTGCCCTGTCTGCGGAAGCGTTGAGCACCCCTCTCCAGCGCCAGCCGGACTGACGGCCTTGGCCCTTGCCGAGAAAGAGCAATCCGCCCACGAGCGCTATGACGAGAGCGAGCACGAACTACTTCAGGCGGCGGCTGAGCTCGCCTCGGCCGAGCAGGAAGTCGCCGTGCTCGCCGCCCAAGGCGGAGACATCGATCCAAAGGAAGCCGCTTCCGCGGAGGCCTCGGCCAACGATGCCCTCGCCTCGGCACGCTCCGCCGTCGAAATACTCAAGCGAGGAAAGGAAGATCTCACCCGCACGAAGGAGCGCATAGCCCGCTTGGAGGATGAACAACTCCAGGAGGACACGGCTGCTGCGCAGGCTGAGTCAACCATCGCCGTGCTGGGCGAACAACGCGAGTCCCTGGACTCCTTGCTTTCGGGGCTTCGTGATGGCTTCGACACTCTCCGCGCCAGGATCGAGGCATTGGCGGGGCAACGCGTGCTCCTGCAGTTCGCCGTAACTGCAGGCGCCCAGTTGGAAAGCGCCCGACAGGCCTTGGACGATGCGTCCACAGCCTTGGAACATGCTCTTTCGGCAAACCACTTCGAAACAGCCGAGGATGCCCGGCGCGAGATCCTCGACGAACAGCACGCCGCCCGCTTTGACGAAGTCGTCAGGGCTTCCGAGACCGAGAGTGCCCGTCTCGCGGAGCTTTTTGAGTCCGAGGACCTTGTGCTTGCTGCCAAGGAATCCCAGATCGGCGAGGTGCCTTTGTCCGCCGTCGAGCTCGCCGCCCTTGAACAGGAGGCCGGGCAGGCGGAAGAAGCGGCCCGCCGTCTTGCCCTCGCTGCGGGACTCGCCGCCCGCACGGTAGAGAGCCTGGCAACGATCCGCTCGCAGTATGAAGAAGCTGCGGCGTCTGGTCGGGAACCCCGCGAACGCGCCCGGGTGCTCAGCGAACTCGCCGAAACTGCCAGAGGGTCGGGCGACAACGGCTACAAAATGAGCCTCAACAGCTATGTCCTGGCTGCCCGGCTCGAACAGGTCGCAGCAGCGGCGTCGGAGCGCCTTGTTGCCATGAGCGACGGCCGTTATACCCTTCAGCACACGGACGCCAAGGCGGCCCGGGGCGCGAAATCCGGTTTGGGCCTCGAAGTCGTGGATGAGTGGACAGGCCAGCGGCGGGACACCGCCACGCTTTCCGGCGGAGAATCCTTCATGGCCTCGCTCGCATTGGCCTTGGGGCTCGCGGATGTTGTCCAGCAAGAGGCCGGCGGCGTAGATATCGAAACCTTGTTTGTCGATGAAGGCTTCGGGAGCCTTGACGAGCAGTCGCTCGAACAGGTCATGGATGCGCTGGAAGGACTACGCGACGGCGGCCGGGTCGTTGGACTCGTCAGCCACGTTGCGGAAATGAAGCAAAGAATCAGCAGTCAGCTTCAGGTGATCAAGAGCCGAAACGGCTCCATTGTGCGAATCGTCGATGCGGTGGCCGCCTAGGACGGGGCCACAAGGAACAGACACACCGCCCGGGAGCAGTCCGGTAGACTTGGAGGGTTACACCGGGTCGCGCGCATCGGGAGGAGGGACGATGCGCACCATTCAGCGAACCCGGAATCATGAACTCCTTCCCACGAAACGCCGCGGCCAACACCGCGCTCGAGCCTGCCCCATCGCAGCCGGTCCTGCTAGATTCAGCTGCTCCTTCTACCGCGCAGCGCCGTTCACGTCTGCCCGGCCGCTTCGCGCGCCTGCCCGAACTTGCTGGCCGAAACTTCCTGCCGCTGGGACTCTTCGCGAGGCTGCCCCTCGCCATGCTGACCGTAGGCACCCTGACACTTGTCACGGCTGTCAGCCATTCTTACGCCTTCGGCGGCCTGGCCGCCGGCGCAGTCGGCATCGGGTCGGCCGTAGGTGCGCCGGTGCTCGGCTCTCTCGCTGACCGGGCAGGTCAGCGTCCGGTCCTGCTCGTAGCCGCGGCCGTCAACGCCATCACAGTCATTGCACTGCTTGTCGCGGCTTACCTGACGCCGGACTTCAACGCGCCCACGGACGCGATTGCCATTCTGGTGACGGCCTTCCTCGCTGGGGCGAGTTGCCCGCAGGTGGGTCCCATGGCCCGGGTTCGCTGGATGGCACTGACCACAAGGAACCTGGCCACCCGGAACCTGGGCCCTGGAGCTAGCGGAAAAGCCGCCGGTTCCGCCAGTGTGGCGGCGAGTCGTGCCGACTTGGATACTGCCTTGTCCTACGAAGGAACCGCAGACGAGGTCACTTTCGTCCTAGGGCCCGCGCTGGTTGGCATTTTGGCCAGCCTGGTAGCTCCTTGGCTGCCGCTGGCATTGGCCGCGGTCCTCACTGCCACCCTCGTGCCTGCTTTCGCCGTCCATCCTTCGCACTTGGCCGTGGTGCCGGCTAAGCGCAAGGCACCGGCCGCCGTCGGGAGCGCTCCTGACGGACAGAGAACAGGTGTCCGTTCCCTTGCCTGGTTGAAGGTAGCCGTTCCGGTATTGGCCATGGTCTGCATGGGAACATTTTTCGGCGCCACGCAGAATGCGTTGAGTGCGTTCTCCGCCCAGTTTGCCACCGCCGAAATCGCGGGGCTGATGTATTCCGTCATGGGCCTGAGCTCCGCTGTCGCCGCCCTGTCTGTTGCCTACTGGCCGCAGCGCTTTGGACTTGCCATCCGTTGGGTGCTTGCTGCCGCGGCGATGACGGCGTTCTCGCTGTTGTTGTTCCTTCCGGCCGGGATCTGGCCAATGGTCATTGTTTTGCTCGTACTGGGAATTCCGGTGGGACCCGTCATGGTGACGGTCTTTAGCATCGGGGGAGTGGTGGCTCCGGCCGGCCGCATGGCAACGGTCATGACGGCTTTGGCGAGCGGGATCGTGGCCGGTACGGCTTTGGGCGCCTACCTTGCGGGCCAGTTGGCACAGACCCAAGGTCCCGGCGCCGCTTTTGTGGTGTCCACGGCCGCTTCGGGTGCGCTTCTGGTGCTTGGGATCGTTGCGGGACTGGTCCTTCGGCGCAGGCCGTCCACTCGACAGTAAGGCTTCGACTTTCAGGCGCGGACAAGAACCAAGCCGTCAGCTGTAGTCGAGCGCGCCTGTCAGCGAACGTGCCAGCAGGTCGACGAGCCCCAGGGACCGTTCCTCGTCCGGATCGGCCAGATGCTGCATGCTGATGCCGTCGATGCCGGAGATGAACAAGCGCGTGACCTGTTCGAGGTTCACAGGAACGGGGTCGCCGGCAGCTTCAGCTGCACCGCGAAAGAGATCCAGGGTTGAACTGATCCACCCCTCGTACATGGTCCTGTTCATTAGGAGTGCTTGCGGCTCATCATCGGGTCCCACGCGGAAGCGGCGCAGCAAGAGCTCAAACGTGGTTATCTGCTCATGCGGATTCTGCACCATGCGGGTCCAGATACGCCGGGCGTGGGCCTGGATCACGTGTTCCAGGCCCAACTCCGGTTCGCCGACTGGAGGCAGTGCCTGCGCGTAGTCGCGGCTCAGGAAGTTGTACACCTCTTGGAGCAGCTCATCTTTGTTCCGGAAGGAATAGTGCAGCGCCGCCAAGGGTGCGTCGGCTTCAGCCGCGATGCGCCGCGTGGTGGCGGCGGCCAGTCCATCGCTCGCGATGACCTTCGCGGCCGCACGCACAAACTGCAACCGGCGCTCTTCGACCGGAACTCTGGCCATGGTGTCCTCCCAGATACGTCGTTGACCATCCTATGTCCGGCTCCGTCGCTTCCTCGGAAGCGCGGCGGCGGTGGTCATGAAAGCAACTAAACAAGAAAGTTCGCCATAAACCTAGTCAAATGACCTAGTCAAACGACATACTTGGCTTCAATGGGTAATCGAAGTCACACTTACGAGTGCGCGAAAGGTCGGAGGCAGCGATGCAGCAATTCGCGGAACTGGTCATGGTCAATGGCCAGGTGCTGCCAATGGTGGACGACGGCTCCGGGCCGGGTCCCTCCGCAATTGCGATCCGCGCCGGCAAGATCACGATGGTAGGCAGTGACGGCGACGTGCTGGCCCAGGCCGGCCCGGACACTCGAGTTGTTGACGCCGCGGGCGGAGCCGTCATCCCTGGAATCAACGATGCGCACCTGCACTTCATTGCTTCCTCCATGGTCGGATTCGGATACCTGGGCGTGGGCTCCGCGGAATCGTGGGCAGGGGTGAGGTCCATGATCGACTCGGCAGAACCCGGAGCGGACGGCTGGATCCGTGCCCACGGCTGGGATGAGGTCCTGATTGGCCCCGAGCATGGTGAATTGCTGGATGCCCGGCCGGACGTAGCGGTTGTTGCCTTCGATAAGACCGGACACCAACTCCTGGCCAACCGGGCTGCGATGGCCGCCGCCGGGATCACCGCAGGAACGGCCGATGTTCCAGGGGGAGTTGTCGCGCGGCTGACCGATGGGAGCCCCCGCGGCCTGTTCAAGGACGGCGCCATGGAACTCATTTCACGAGCCCTGCCGCCCGTGCCCGTGGAGACCTTGAGACGCTCGGCCCTGTCCATGCAGTCCCTGCTGCACCAACAAGGCATCACCTCGCTCACTGAACCCGGATTGGGACCGGCCAGCGCCGGGCTGCTGGACGGAACGGGTTCGACGGCGGCACTCAAGCTGCTCGGCGATCTCGCCGTCGCGGGGGAGCTGAGCCTGCGTATGAATGTCCTCCTCCTGTTCGCCGGAACCGGGGGAGTGAGCGCTGAGGCGGTAGCGGATGGACTGGCTTCAGGGCTTGCCACCCATTACACGGACCGCGGAATCGACGAACGGCTCCTGCGCATTGCCGGGATCAAAGTTTTTGCGGACGGAATCCCTCGCAGCGGGACGGCCTGGATGTCCGAACCCTACGGAGATGCGTGCAAGCACGGCAGCCTGGTGGTCCGCGGCGGGAGTGACGCCGAACGGGTAGCCGAACTCGGCAACATCCTGGAACTGATCGATATCGCTGGCTTGCAGGCAGGGATCCACGCCACAGGCGACGCCGCCACCGAGGCCGCCGTGGAGGCCTTGATTGCCCGCACTGACACCGTGGCCAGACGGCACTACATCATCCATGGTTCCTTCAGCTCGCACCGGACGTTGGACACCATGGCGGCCCGGACCATCGGCTACAGCACCAACCCGCTCATCCGTTCGATGGCCGGCGACGCGATGCGCTCCATCCTGGGCGAGGAACGCTTTGAGCGCCATCAGCCTCTTCATTCCGCATCCATCGCAGGAGTGCATTTCAACCTGGCATCGGACTCACCTGTCGCGTCCACCGACTGGCGCCGCACGGTGATTTCCGCCGTCGAGCGCTCAACGCGGACCCGCCCCGGACGCAAGGACGATCCTGAACGGATCTCCGGCACGCAGGCCCTCGCCGCCATGACCAGCCAGGCCGCTTGGCAGGACCATGCAGACCACTTCAAGGGGTCCCTCCGTGCCGGAATGGCGGCAGATCTTTGCCTTCTGGCCGAAGGCTGGCCCGACGACGGAAATATCGGGGCATTGGCCGAAAACGATGTGCTCATGACCGTCAGTGGTGGGCGGGTCGTCCACGACGCCACCGGCAATTGACATACCAAGACGTCACCCCCATGGATTCCCGACAAGAAATGCACCCCAACTTCGGCAACTAGCCGTACTAGCAAGGAGACACACGATGCGAAGAAGCATTCCCCTCGTCCTGGCTGCCACTGTGGCACTCACGCTCGCTGCCTGTGGATCGGGCCCTAGTCCCTCATCCGCCAGCAACCCGGCAGGACTTACCACTCTCAAGGTCGGCACCATCGGCATCGGCTCGGACGCCGCGTTGCAATTGGCGATCGATAAAGGCTACTTCAAGGAACAAGGGCTGGACGTCCAGGTCTCCGTCGTGGCCAACCCTCCCGCCGGCGTGGCTGCAGCCCAGAGCGGACAGCTGGACCTGACGTATTCGCCGTCGATCCCCATGCTTAACGCCCTTAGCCAAAACGTCCCGGTGACGATCGTCGCCGCCGCCGACGGATACGCAGACGACGCCCTGAGCACGAAAGACCTTTCCAAAGTTGACGACACCGCGCTTGTTGCAGGGAAGAATTCCGGCATCACCCGGCCCAAGGACCTCGAAGGCAAGTCCGTTTCCGTTCCTGCCCGCAAAGCCCAACTGGAAGTCACCGTCAGCAAGGTCATCAAGGACGACGGCGGGGATCCGGCCAAGGTCAACTGGATGGTCCTGGACCCGTCCTCGGCCATGCAGGCGCTCAAGGCAGGACGGGTCCAAGCGGCATCGCTGATATCCCCCTTCAGCTCGCAAGCCGTCAACGACGGCGAAAAGCTCCTTGCCTCGCCGGGAATCGAGTTCTTCGGGAAGGGCGCAGTCGGCCTCTGGCTGGCCGGCAAGGGCACGGTGGCCTCCAAGAAGCCGGCCTTGGAGGGATTCAAGAAGGCCATCTACAAGGCCAATGCGTATGCCAACGCCAACCTCCCGGAAGCCCAGGAGCTGGGTGCCAAGATCACCAAGACCAGCCTTGACGTCGTCCGGGCCGGAGCTGCGAACTACTGGCCGGTGACCGTGCGCGTCGATGACATCGAACGCGTCGACAAGCAACTGGTGGATCTGGGCTTCCTGAAGCAGAGCGTGCAGCTCGCGCCCGACCTCATCATGGGGAACTGAACGGCCCCCACCAAGCTCCTGGAGACGCAATCATGAAAATCCAGCCGAAGACGCTGCTTACCAGCGCTGCAGGCTTCCTCGTGGCGGTGGCTGCGTGGCAGCTGGTCGCCACCGGACCCATGGCCGGCGGGCCACTGCCAACGGTCACCTCGGTCGCGGTAAACCTCGCCGCCGTCGTCGTTACGGAGGCCTTCTGGACTTCCCTGGCGACGACGGTGGGGATCGCCTTGCTCGGACTGTTGACCTCCGCCGTCGCCGGCATTGCACTGGGCATCCTGGTGGGAAGTTTTGAGCCGTTCCGCTACGCGACGGTGGCGGTCCTGGAGTTCCTCAAGCCCATTCCGCCGATCGTCATTCTTCCCTTGGTGGTCCTGGTCCTGGGGCCCACCGGCCAGATGTCCTGGTTCCTGGTGTTCCTGGGCTGCCTCCTGCCGATCATCATGCAGACCGTGGACGGGGTCCACGACGCCGATCCGGTGGCCCGCGATACGGCCCGTTCCTACGGACTCAAAGAGCCGGAGATCCTGCTGCGGGTGGTACTGCCCAGTGCGATGCCTTTCATCGGCACGGCCATCCGGGTGGCGGCGCCCGGCGCCCTGATCATCACTGTGGTAGCCGGCCTGTTGGGCGGCGGCCCGGGGCTCGGCCAGAGCATCTACCAAGCCCAAGCCGGTGGCGACTATCCGACCCTGTATGCCCTGGTGATCGTCCTTGGCGTGCTCGGAATGTTCTTCCAGGGCGCTACCAGCGCTGTGGAACGCCGCATGCTCCACTGGCACGAATCCTTCCGAGAGGCGGCACACCGATGAACCGCAAACTTCTGCTCTGGCTTCTGGGAGCGGGTACCCCGGTGCTGCTCCTGCTGCTGTGGTGGGCAACCTCGCTTCAATCTACCGACACGTTCTTTCCCCCGCTCAAGGACATCCTGCAGAGCTTCCAGCAGCTGTGGCTTTTCGCCCACTTCCAATCCGATGTCCTGGTCAGCCTGGGCAATCTGCTGCTGGGCTACGCGATGGCCTCGGCGGTAGGTGTGGCGCTCGGCTTTGTCATCGCCTTGGTGCTGGTGGCTCGGAACGTCCTTGAACCCCTGATCCATTTCCTACGCAGCATTCCGCCCGTTGCCCTGGTTCCGATCTTCATTTCGCTCGTGGGCTTCGGCACTGAGATGCGGGTCTTCAGCATTGCGTTGGCGGCACTGTTCCCCACGCTGATTGCAACCGTTGATGGTATCCGCAGCGTAGATTCCGGGCTGAAGGACGTAGCCCGCGTGTACCGCTTCACGACGGTGGAGAAGGTCACCCAGGTCTATTTGCCCTCGGCGGCCCCGCAGATCTTTTCCGGGCTTCAAGTGAGCCTCCAGGTTGCTTTCGTGGTGATGATCGCCAGCGAAATGCTCGGCCCTTCGCAGGGCATCGGAGCAATGACCCTGCTGGCCCAGCAGAGCTTCATGATTTCGGACATGTGGGCCGGGATCCTGCTGCTGGGGGTCATCGGCTTCGCCGCGAACATTGTCTTCAGCCTCATCCGCCGCCGGGTGCTCGCCTGGTACATCGGATCCCGTCGATTGGCCCGATCATCATGAAAACCATCTTCAGTACTTCCCGAACTTCCAGCGCCGCGACTGCGGCCCAGCCCGGAAAGAATGCCATGACCGAAGAGATCGCCCCCGCCGATACCACGTCGGCGCCGCCCCGCCTCGACGTTTCCCACCTCGCCAAGACTTACGGAATGGGGGACAAAGCCCGGACCGTCATCGAGGACCTGACATTCACTGTGGACGCCGGCGAAGTGGTCTGCATCGTCGGCCCATCCGGCGTGGGCAAGACCACCCTGCTCAAATGCCTTGCAGGCCTGCACCCCTCCAGCAGCGGGCGGGCCGCCATCGACGGCCGCACCATCAGCGGACCTCCGCCCGAAATGGCACTCGTGTTCCAGGACTACAACCGTTCGCTCATGCCTTGGCTCACGGTACGCAAGAACCTCATGCTTCCGCTGCGCCACCTTCACCTGAGTGCCGCCGAACTGAAGGAGCGCTGCGACGACGCCCTGGCCGCCGTCGGTCTCTCGCATGCCGAACACCAATACCCATGGCAGCTCTCGGGAGGCATGCAACAGCGTGTCGCGATTGCCCGCGCCCTCGCATACCGCCCGGAGATCCTGATCATGGATGAGCCGTTTGCTTCCGTTGATGCGCAGACCCGCTTCGACTTGGAAGACCTCTGCCTCAAGATCCGGCGCGATTTCAACATGACCATCCTGGTGGTCACCCACGACATTGATGAAGCGGTCTATCTGGCCGACCGGGTTGTGGTGCTGGGATCCAAGCCTGCCCGCGTCTTGCGGATTGTCGACGTCGACCTTCCGGCTCCGCGTGACCAGATCACCACGCGCTCGCTGCCCGAGTTTGCCCGGCAGCGCACCGATGTCCTCTCGCTCATCAAGCGGCCGGCATGACAATAGGCAACGGCGGAACCACCGGCCGCCCCAACATCTTGTTCATCATCGCCGACCAACTGCGGGCAGACCATCTCGGCTTCGGCGGCAACAACACCGTGAGGACACCGAACCTGGATGCGCTCGCGGCCAGGAGCACCGTGTTCACGGAGGCCACGGTAGCCAACCCCACGTGCATGCCCAACCGGGCCAGCCTCATGACGGGTCGGTGGCCCTCGGTTCATGGAACCCGCTGCAACGGCATCACCTTGGATCCGGTGGCACGAACACTGCCCCGGGTGCTGCGCGGCGAGGGATATCGGACGATCGGCGTCGGGAAGCTCCACCACCAGAATATGGGCTGGGAGTTCGAACCCCACCAGCAAGCGGAGATCGCCGCGGTGGCCCCATTGCTGGTAGAGGCGCGTGCAACAGATGCCAGGGAGCCCGGCTTTGCCCCGGGCTGGGACCAATGGGAAAACCGCGACGCCCATGACGAGCGGTTCATCGAGCTGCCCGCGGATTACTACGGCTACAACCATGTGGACCTCGTCATCGGTCACGGCGACCGGCCCGGCGGACACTACGTCCACTGGGCCCGTGAGCGCGGCATTGATCCGGCAGCGGTGGGCGGGCCTGAAAACTCGTCCAGTGCCTACAGCGGATGGGAACAGGTATACCAGACGGCGGTCCCAGCCGAACTGCACCCCAGCAGTTACGTCGGCGAGAAGGCGATCGAGCAGCTGAAAGATGCCGCAGGCCAGGACCAGCCGTTCTTCATGTTTGTCTCATTCCCGGATCCCCACCATCCCTTCTCGCCGCCGCAGGGATACGCCGACCTCTACGATCCGGATGCAATTGAACTCCCCATCGGCTTCAGCCAGGATCATTCGAGGTCGCCCGAGCATGTGCGCCGGATGATCGAACACCGCGGCGAACCGAACATCGATCCCACCATGACGTGGGCGGCCACCGAGGAACAGTACCGGCACGCGGCGGCCGCCCAGTACGGCTTGATCACCCTGATGGACGAACACATCGGGCGGATCCTGGATGAATTGGAACGCCAGGGCCTGGCTGATGACACCATTATCGTTTTCACAGCCGATCATGGTGACCTCTTCGGCGACCATGGGTTGATGCTCAAGCATTTCGTTCATTACCGGGCCGTGACGAACGTTCCGTTGCTGATCCATGTGCCTGGCGGCATAGGCCGTCAAAGCGACGCACTGGTGTCCAGCACCGACCTTGCCCCGACCTTGCTGGAACTTGCCGGCGCGCCGTCCTACCGGGGGATCCAAGGCAGATCCCTGTCGCCGTTGCTGGAAGGCCGGACTGACATGCATCGGGAGCGGCTATTGGTCGAGGAGGAACAGCCCTTCGGCTTGGACGGGTTGCCAGGGCCGGTCCGCATGCGCACTGTGATCACCGCAGATGGCAGGTTGACCTGCTACTTCGGCAACGGGATGACCGAGCTGTACGACCATCGTTCCGATCCGGACGAGCTGGACAACCTCGCTGGAAATCCGGAGCACCGCGAGTTGGAGCAGCGGCTCATGCAGGCGATGCTGGAGGAAATGGCTGCCGTGGCCGATGAGGGAACGGCGCCCACGGCAGCCGCCTGAGGCTGAGCCAATTCGGGGCCGGAACTCCCTTTTCAAGTGCAAAGCCGTGGGCGTTCGTGCGCCTTTCTCGTTGATCAGGGCTCGTTGCGGTAACCAGTGGGCGAATTGCCGAAGGCGGCACGGAAGATGCGGCTGAAGTGTGCCGCATCCGTGAAACCCCAGCGGGCGGCGATGGCTGTGACGGGTCGTTTGGCCAGGACGGGATCCCGAAGGTCCCGGCGGCAGCGTTCAAGCCTGCGTTGCCTGATGGAAGCGGCCACGGTGGTGCCGATCTCCTGGAAGAGGTCGTGCAGGTGCCGGGTCGAAATGTAGTGCGCCGCTGCGATCGAGCCCGGTCCCAAGTCCGGATCGCCGAGATTGCCTTCGATGTAGTCGTGGATCCTGCTCAGCAACAGCAAGTGAGGGTCGCGGCCGGTGTCGATCAACTGGTCCAGCTCGCCGTTGAACAAAGTGGTAACGAGGTCCAGGGCGTTGTGGGCCAGGCGCAGGCCGTTGGCGCCGGACAATGCTTCCAGATTGTCTGCGAGGCGCACCAGGAAGGGGCTGATGATCTCTCCGAGGCCTTCGTTGCCGGGGATTCTCAGTGCGGTGACCTGTCCCATCGCTTCTGCCGGGAGGTCCAGCAGCCCGTGCGGAAACATGAGTACGAGTGTTCGGAACTCTCCGTCAAAGGAGAGCTCGTACGGCCTGGACGTGTCGTAAATGGCGAGGTCGCCAGGACTCAGCACGGCTTCCCGATCATCCTGGACGAGCCGGCCGCTGCCGGAGAGTTGGATGCTGAGCTTGAAATAGCGCCCCGTGGACTTTGCGATCAGCGCCGGGGTCCTCACAACAGTGTGCCGCCCGGCCTTGACTTCAACCACCGAGATGTCACCAAGAACCCGGGAACGCATGCTCCCATGAAACGTGGGAGCATCGTTGGAGCGGACCATCAACGGCACGAACGACTCGGAGATGGCACGGCTCCAGTCCTGGAAACTGTCGGCCACGACTGTGTGAACGGTGGCGGAGCCGGCATCGGCCACGGCGGTCATCAAACTCCTTCTTAAGTGCCCCCCGCGCCGCAGGCCGTTGGCCTGCCCGGTGTGAGCTTGGCCGCAATTCTACACTCCTGTGATTCGAAGCGTGCCGCGCGCATCCGGCGCGGTCCCTCGTGAGGGGCCGCGCCGTCGGCACGTCAATCATCGTGCGGGGTCGAACTCCTCGGGATGCACGGTGGTGGAAATCAAGTGGCCGAATGCCCCGAACGTGAAGTGCGTGGGCACCTCGCCCGACTCGTCGAGTCCGAACAGTGCGCCATGGGAGCGGATGCTGCGCACGTTTCGGTGGTCAGCGATGGTTACCGAAGCGCAGGGGATGACCTTCTCACGCCAAGCAAAGACGAAGATGCCCGGGCGGATTTCGTAGACCGTGTTCTCATCGGTGTCGGCAAGGCCCTTCTCCGGGCCGGCAAGGCACTGCCAGGTGTACCACTCAGGGCTCAAGTAGATGTGCTCGTAGGCGTGCTCCGGGCTATAGACCCACAACACACGCCGGCCAATAAGGGCACGGCTCGGGGAGGGGGCTGTGCCATTCGTCGGAACTTCGACGATGGTGCTGGCATCGAACAGCTGTTTTACCCGCGTGCCCTGCGAATCCTCCTCGTCGATGATCGTGACAACCGTCAGCGACCGGCCCGACTTCAGGTCCAGCACCAGGCTGACGGCGTCGAGCGGACGCACTTGGGTGTGGAACTGGACGAAGTAGAGGTCTTCCTCAACCTGGAACGCCTCGTAGGAATCATCTCCGCGCTCGTCGCCGTGCGGATCGCCCTCGGCCGCATCATAGGCCCAAATCACGCGGTCTTCGGTGAACGTATGCGTGATCACGGATCCGTTCGAGGCGTTGATGGTGATGGTCCGCCCGGCCAGGTCCGGTGAGTGGGGTGCCTTGTTGGCGTCGAAGCCAGGGGCCAGGCCATCCAAGGGCAGCCAATTGGCAGTGTCGAGAAGATTCACGCTCATGTGGTTCCTTCCAATTCTCAGCAGCGGGGCCGGCAAGCGCCGGCACTGCTTTGAGTATTGGGCGGATCGGGGGTCGAAGTCTTGTCTGCGAGGGAATGGCACTTGACCTGAGCGGAATGGGTTCCTCCGACGCCGGCCGGAAGCGCCTGCCTTAAGCCAGCTGGGACTCTATCCGGGCCGCGCTCGCGGCCAGCGCTTCCCCGACGGCGGATTGATCCTGTTCGCGGCGGATGTAGACGACGGCGATCGCCGCGGGCCGCCCGCCGGGCACCTGGACGGGAGCGGCCAAGGATGACAAACCCGCGATGACTTCGTCGTGGCTTGCGGCGTAGCCGAGCCGGCGTGCTTCGGCTGCCTCGGGCCGATAGGGCAAGCCCGGGGCGCGGGCGGCCCATTCGTCCTCGCTCATGGTGGACTGGATGGCGATTCCAGGCGCTCCGGTGTTCACGGGGTGGCGAGTCCCGGGGTGTTGTGCCAAGGTTGCGGCCGAGTGGCGCGGCTCCACAGTGACCAGCGTAACGCAATCCTGATGGTCCCAGACCGCAACGAATGCCGTCATGTTCAGGGTGTTCGCAAGCTGCGTCAGCTCGGGGAGCGCGGCCGTCTGGAGATCGCGCGAGACGCCACGCGCCAGCACTGCCAAGCCGGGGCCGGGCTGAACTCGGCCGGCGTCATCGCGCACCAAAAGGGAGTGGTCCTCCAGGGTGCGCAGAATCCGGTAGGCCACCGAGCGGTGAACGCCCAGGGCCCCGGCAAGTTCCGCGATGGTCAAGGGGCGCTCTGCGGCGGCCAGGATTTCCAGGGCCTGGATTCCGCGGGAGAGCGTCTGCGACGGCGAGACGGTCGCCGTCGTTTCCTGCGGTTTCTTCGTGGCACTGGCGGACATCATGGGCTCCATCCTATGTTGGGGTCTAACGCGGCGGGTCCGCTGTCTTGTGCCGTGGACCGCAAAAGACTATGGTTCTGTATGAGAATTTGTTGTTCAAATATAGAACAAGTTCACATATGGAACAATCTCCAGCCAGGAATCAATGATGATTGCCAAGTCCAGCCAGAATGCTGAGCCCGGCCGCCCGGGCCGCACTTCGCGGCCGCGGGCACATCACTTCCGTGGCAGCCTGGGCCGATTTGCCACCGGCGTGGCCATCGTGACGTTTGACGGCCCCACCAAAAGGCACGGTATTACCGTGAATTCCTTCACCTCGGTGTCCATGGAACCGCCGCTGGTCCTTGTCAGCATCGCCCGCACCGCCAAAGCCCACGACGAGCTCGCCGGACGGCCGTTCAGCGTCAACATCCTGGGAGCGGAGCAGCAGGAGCTGGCCCTGCACTTCGCGGGACGTCCCGGGCCCGAGCCCCGATGGGTCGAAGGCGACACGGCGCCCCGGCTATCCAATGTCCTCGCCTACTTTGAATGCACGCCATGGGCTGCCTACGACGGCGGAGACCACACCCTCTATCTGGGTGAAGTGGTGGACTTCAACTACCGCAACGGGGACGCACTCGCCTTCGCCAACAGCTCCTTCACCACCATCCCGGAAAGCCAATTGGGAATGGAGGATCTTCTGTAGTCGCCGCGGCCCACGGAATGCCGCATCCATCACGCAACGCCGTTTCAGCTCAACCATCATTGGAGACAACCATGGGAATCCGGACCGGACAGCAGTACCTGGACAAGCTCAACTCGATGAACCCCCACGTCCTGATCGACGGCGAAATGGTCACCGAGAAGATCGCCGATCACCCGTCCTTCAGGAACGTGGCCCGCACATACGCGAAGCTCTTCGACATGCAGCATGACCCGAAGTATGCGGACGCCCTCACCTATGAATCGCCGACGACGGGTGATCGGGTGAGCGCTTCGTTCTTGGTGCCGCGCACCAAGGAGGACCTCGAACACCGGCACGCAGCCATCCGTGCCTGGGCCGAATACTCGCATGGATTCCTGGGCCGGACGGGCGACTACATGAACGGCGCGCTTACGGCCCTTTCAGCCGCGGAGAAGTGGTTTGCCCAGGCAGATCCGATGTTCGGTGAAAACATCCGCAAATACTACGAGCATTGCCGCGAGAACGATCTGCTGGCGACGCATACGCTGATTCCGCCACAAGTCAACCGCTCGGTGTCCGGATCCGAGCAGGTCGGTGGCCAACTCTCGGCCAGGGTGGTGGAGGAGCGGGAAGATGGAATTGTCGTCCACGGGGCTCGCATGCTCGCCACGATCGCGCCGATCGCCGACGAACTCCTCGTCTTCCCGTCGACCCTCCTTCGCTCTACGCCGGAAGATGCTCCCTACTCATACGCCTTCGCCCTTCCGAATGACGCTCCGGGCATGCGCTACCTGTGCCGGACCTCCCTTTACAAGGGCGGAAGCACCCACGATGAGCCGCTCGCCAGCCGCTTCGAGGAGATGGACGCCGTGGTGGTTTTCGATCATGTCTTCGTCCCCAACGAGCGAATCTTCATGCTTGGCCACCCTGAACTGTGCAACGCGTTCTACTCGGAGACCGGCGCCGGGGCCCTGATGACCCATCAGGTGGTCACACGGACCATTGCCAAGAGCGAGTTCTTCCTGGGCCTTGCTTCGGAGATCGCAGCATCCATCGGGATCGACGGTTTCCAGCACATCCAGGAAGACCTTGCCGAGCTGATCGAGACCGTTGAAATCGGCAAGGCCCTCATGGTGGCCGCGGAGGCCCAGGCGGCTCCAAGCCCGGATGGCGTGTTCCTGCCGCATTGGCCCACCCTGAATGCGGCCCGCAACTGGTACCCGAAGGTCGCCCAGCGCTTCCCGGCAATCATCCGCAAGTTCTCGGCATCCGGCCTCATGGCTTTGCCGGGCGAAGCAGACCTGGCCAGCGAGGCGCTACCGGACATTGAGCTGTATCTGCAGGCGAAGACTCTGACGGGACCGGAGCGCGTGCGTCTTTTCAAACTCGCCTTCGACGCCAGCATTTCCGCGTTCGCCGGTCGCCAGGCCCTGTATGAGTATTTCTTCTTCGGCGATCCCGTCCGGATGGCCGGCGCCCTCGTCAACAGCTACGACCGAGAACCGGCCCGCGCCCGCGTACGGGAATTCCTCGAACGGACAGACTGAACGCGCGACTGGACTGAACGCGCGGCAAGTCTCCAACGCTCGCTCACCTATGACCGGAAAACCCGCAACGCTCCTGCAAATTTGCGCACTACCCCGCCCGTTTCAAGAGCCGCACGGCGTCGTCGTCCGTCAGCTGTTCGAAGTGCTCGTAGAACGCGCTCACGGCGTGGAATTTGCCCGGCGTGTGCAAGCACATCATGAAGTCGCACACCCGGCTAATGGACGCCTGGGCTTCGAGGGACGACACCGGGACGGCGGCCACCACGGTCGCCGCCCCTCCCGCACGGACGGCTTCGACGGCGGCGCGCATAGTTGCTCCCGTGGCGAGTCCGTCGTCGACAAGCACCACAGTCTTGCCCGAAAGTTCGAAGTTGATACCAGGATAGGTTTTCACGCGCCGCAAGAGCTCGCCCCGTTCGCGTACCTCCACCGAGTCAAGCGAAGCCTGGGTGATTCCATGCCACAACATGCGTTCGGCTAGGGGCCGGTTGACCATGCGGACAATTCTGCCGTTGGACCAGGCAAGAGCGCCGAAGGCTGTTTCTTCACGCCCGGGGATGCCGAGTTTGCGCACCAGGACGGCGCCGTACGGCTGGTAGAGCTCGACGGCGGCTGCAGCCGCCACCGGGACTCCACCGCGGGCCAGCCCAAGCAAGATCGTGTCCGGCCGTTCCCGGAGCTGCGGAAGCCCGGCTGCCAGGCGGCGTCCGGCGTCCGCACGGTCCTTGAAGCGCATGCCCATTCGTCTCACTTCCACGTCATCCGGCGCTGAATCAAGCCTACCTTTCTTGCCGCGACCGCTCCTCGCTGCCACGATGGGCCGTGTGAACAAGCCCATCGGTTATTGGATCAAACGCCTGGATGCCGCGCTGGAAGCGCATCTGGACAGTACCTTGGCCAGGTTGAAACTCAGCCGTAGGCAATGGCAGACCCTAAATGTCCTGGCTGAGGCACCTCTCAGCCCAGAGGATCTTGACGGCATCCTCAACCCTTTTTGGGGCGGCGATACGCGGCGTCGCGAAAATGAACTCGCAGCGCTGGTGGGCCGCGGAATGATCATCATGGTGGACGATCGCATCAGCCTCAGCGAACTAGGCCACGTAAAACATCTGGAAGCCCAGCGACTCGTCGAGGACTCCCGCCGGGACATCTCGATAGGGATAGGCATTGACGAATACGCCATGGCCCTGAGCGTGCTGGAGCGTATGACGCTCAACGCGGAACGGCTGGCCGGGTAGGGCCAGCCGTTCCGCCACTAGCCTAGACGCCGAGGAACGCCACCGCAGCGTCCTTGAAAACCCGGCTGGTGATGGCGTTGCTGTGGTTCCGTCCTGGGATAAGTAGTTGTTCCGCCATGGCACCGGCATCGCCCGCGATCGCGGCGAGTTCAGGCATGGTGACCGCCCGTTCGTCCTTGTCGCCGGCCACCAGCAGCATCGGCATGTGCGGCACCGCCTCGGCAGGATCGTACGGTTCGCCCTTGATGGCCTCGATGAGCGACAAGAGCGCGAATAGATCGTTGCTCGGCAAGAGCTGCGCCATTTTGAGCAAGCCTGCGGTGGACTCGTCTTCGATGGGCGTGCCGTCGGCAAGGTAGTGCTGGGCAGCCACGAGATCGAAGGACGCCAGCGGGTCTTCCTTGTTCGGGCCGCCCAGCACCAGGCGGTGCACGAGTTCGGGCTGGGTCGCCCCGAATTCCCAGGCGAGCCGGGAGCCCAAAGAATAACCAATGATGTCGAGCCCGCTGGAAGGGTCACCGTCGCGCACGGGGCGTGCACCGGCGTCGGCCACTATTTGTAGCAGGTCCGCGCGGATACGGCTGGGCGAGTACGAGTCCAGGTCCTCGGGGGAGGCGCTCCGGCCGTGTCCGGGAAGGTCCACCGTGATAACGCGGCGGCCGGCGCCCTGCAGGGTGGTAATCCACCCTGTGTCTCCCCAGTTGAGTTTGCTGGAGGAAGAAAAGCCATGCAGGAGCAGGATGGGTCGCAGCCCGGCGTCGGTCCCCGCGGCGGGTTCATGGATTTCCACGAAGATGTGGGGATCCGTTCCTTCCACGGTGTGGATGTGCTCTCCTGTGTGCCTGCCGCTCATGGTGTCAGTCCTCATCAAGTACGGCGCTCAGGCGGACCCGGCGCTTCGGTGCGTCATCCTTCGGAACCGTGCCCACGATGCCGGCAGTATCGTCCGGCACTTCGAACACCACCAGCGGCTCGCCGACGTTGATCGTGTCGCCCGGCGCACCGTGGATACGGATCACTTTACCTGCCTGCGGGCTCGGCAATTCGAGGACGGATTTACTCTTTCCAGCTCTACGATGAGGCACTCCGTGCAGCTTTGACTTTGGCCCCGATCCGGCAGGCTACGGCGATGCACGCAATCAGCAGGAATGTGCCGATCAACTGGCCGGCGCTCTCGGCGTTCGAGAAGCCCACCACGAAGATGAGGGCGAGCAGTGCCAGTCCGAACACGGTGAGGAAGGGGAAGCCCTTCATGCGAAGGGGCAGCTCGGTTCCGTCGCGGTCGGCGCGGCGGCGCAGGATGAACTGCGACACGAGGGCTGTACCCCACACCACCAGGCACGTGGAGCCCACAAGGTTGAGCAAGGCCGGCAGGACGCGATCGGGAAAGAGCAGTTCCAGCACGGTGGCGATGAAGCCGAAAGCGACGGAGACCCCGACGGCGGCCATAGGCACCTGAGCGCCGCGCAGCCGCGATAGGAAAGCCGGTGCTTCGCCGCGCTCAGACAAGGAGAAGACCATGCGCGAGGCCCCATAGAGGTTGGCGTTGAGCGCCGACAGCAGGGCCACGACGGCAACAAGGGTGATAGCCGTGCCGGCTCCCGGGATGCCGGCAAGGTTCAGGACACCGGCGAACGGCGACTTCAACCCTTCCGAGTCGGAGGGAAGGACGGCCGCAATAACGAAGACGGATCCGATGTAGAAGACCAGGATGCGCCACACCACCGTGCGGATGGCTTTGCCGACGCTGTGTACAGGATCCTGCGTCTCAGCCGCCGCAACGCTCACGATTTCGGTGCCACCGAAGGCGAAGATGACGACAAAGAGCGCCGTGGCAATTCCAGCCCAGCCGGACGGTGCGAAGTTGCCGGTGATGTGTCCGAGGCCGGGGGAGGTCACTCCAGGCAGCCAACCGAACAGCAATGCCGCACCGATGACGAGGAACGCGACAATGGCGGCAACTTTGAGGATGGCAAACCAGAACTCGAACTCGCCAAAGTTCCGGACTCCGGCGAGATTGATCGCAGTGAAGGCCACCATGAAAACCAGGGCCAGTGCCCACACGGGAATGACCGGCCAGACAGAGAACAGTAGTCCTGCGGCACCGAGAGCTTCCGCGGCGATGACGACTACCAATTGCAACCACCAGAGCCAGCCGACCGTGGATCCGGCTGTTTTGCCCATGGCCTTTTCGGCATAGACGGAGAAGGCGCCGCTGTTGGGATTGGCGGCCGCCATCTCGCCGAGAGCCCACATCACCAGGATGATCAGGGTGCCCGCCACCAGATAGGAGATGAGAACTGCCGGGCCTGCCGCGTGGATTCCTGCGCCGGAGCCGAGGAAGAGGCCTGCGCCAATGGCACTGCCCAAGCCCATCATGGTCAATTGGCGAGGCTTCATCGAGTGGCCAAGGCCCTGCGAAGGAATGGCGGGCTTAACAGCGGTGGACTTCGTTGTCATTCGTGTTTACCTTCTTGTGGATGGATTGTCGCTTGATCCTCATGGGACTTATCGAATTTACCGCTTCCACAGGGAAAGTGGCGAAAAACACCTCTGAAGGCATGGTTGCAACTTGGTGCTGGGAGCGGCGGCCAAGGAGGACTGTGAAACATTTGGACTCTGGCCGTAGACGGCCGTACCATTAGTTCTAGTCATTTTGACTTTAACTATTTTCCTGGTCCCTGAGGCAAAGAAGCGGGGTGAATACCGTGTACGCCACCTCCGCGAATGTCGCAGAGCGCAGGCTCGCGCCGCCGTCGTTGGCCATATCAACGGTGATCTTCGCCCTCCGCCCGAGCGAAAGCTCGGGCCGCCCCACGCTGTGGCTGCCGCTGGTACGCCGCATCCGCGAACCGTTCAAGGATATGTGGGCGCTTCCCGGCGGTCCCTTGCAGCATGACGAGTCCCTCCAGGATGCCGCTTCACGGAACCTGCGCGAAACCACAGGATTGGTGCCTCAATACCTCGAGCAGCTCTACGCGTTCGGCGGCCTGCATCGCTCGCCCGCCCAGCGAGTTGTTTCGATCGTCTACTGGGCCTTGGTGCAGCCCACGGAAGCCGCACTGGCGGACGAATCAGAGAACGTCCGTTGGTTCCGGGCAGACAGGCTCGCCGAATTGGCCTTCGATCACAACGCGATCGTCGACTACGCGTTATGGCGGTTGCGCAACAAAATGGCCTACGGGTCTATCGCCTATCACTTGCTGGGTGAGTTCTTCACCCTGGCACAGGTCCGCGAAGTCTACGAGGCTGTCCTGGACCGTCAGTTGGATCCGGCGAACTTCCGCCGGCAAATCAAGGGAACACCGGAAATCGAAGAGACCGGTGAATACCTCCAGGGCGGAAAACACCGCCCGCCACGCCTCTACCGCTTCACCGGCACGCCCGGACTCGGGCCAGACAACAGGAGTACACCATGAGCAGCGTCAACACAGCTATTCAGCTGATCACGCGGGAGGAAGCCGAGAGTGGCCGTTCCGCGGCGGGCTCAACGTGTAGCCCCGCCTTGGCCAAAGGCCCGTGGGAGTACGACCTCGCTGAGGCCCTCGCCGGCATCCCCGCCTACGGTCCCGGAGCTTCCAGCTCAGACGACGCTCCAAAAGCCACACCCCGGCAGGGCCAGTTGCCTGAAGAGTACAAGGTGGCCAGCGACGCCGAGCTCGACGCCCGGATCCGCGCGGCCAAGGAGACGCTGGGGGACCGGGCCGTCATCCTGGGCCATTTCTACCAGCGCGACGAGGTGGTCCAATACGCGGATTTCGTGGGCGATTCCTTCCAGCTGGCCAACGCTGCGCTGACCAAGCCCGACGCCGAGGCCATCATCTTCTGCGGCGTGCACTTCATGGCAGAGACTGCGGACATCCTGTCCAGCGAGGGCCAGGCCGTGGTGCTGCCGAACCTGGCCGCGGGCTGCTCCATGGCAGACATGGCGGACGAGGACTCGGTGGAGGAATGCTGGGAGCAGCTCGAAGAGCTCTTCGGCACCGCCCCTGATTCCGAAGGCCGTGCGCCGGTCATCCCGGTAACCTACATGAACTCGTCAGCAGCATTGAAGGCCTTCTGCGGACGCAACGGCGGCATCGTCTGTACGTCCTCCAACGCCAAGACGGTTCTCGAATGGGCATTCGAGCGCGGCCAGAGGGTGCTCTTCTTCCCCGACCAGCACTTGGGACGCAACACCGCCAAGGCACTCGGCGTGCCGCTGGAGCAGATGCCCATGTGGAACCCGCGCAAGGAATTCGGCGGAAACGACGAACAGACCCTGCTGGATTCTCGTGTCATCCTCTGGCACGGCTTCTGCTCCGTCCACAAGCGCTTCAACGTCGGCCAGATCGAGAAGGCCCGCGCCGAATTCCCGGGCGTGAACGTCATTGTGCACCCTGAGTGCCCCATGGAGGTTGTTGACGCAGCAGACGGCGCAGGCTCCACAGACTTCATCAAGAAAGCCATCGCCGCCGCAACCGAGCCCACCACCTTCGCGATCGGTACCGAGATCAACATGGTGAACCGCTTGGCCGCGGAGAACCCGCAGCACACCATCTTCTGCCTTGACCCGGTGATCTGCCCTTGCTCCACGATGTACCGCATCCACCCCGGCTACCTCGCCTGGGTACTCGAGGAACTGGTGGAAGGCCGCGTGGTCAACCGGATCACAGTGGACGACTCGGTCAAGGACAACGCCAAGATCGCCCTCGAACGCATGCTTGCCGCACGGCCGCTCTAGGCCACACCCCGTACCAACCAGTCGAATTGAGCCTCACATGACTGCAGAACGCATTCCCGGCGCTCCCGCGCGGCGGCGGCTCGTCGTCGTCGGGAGCGGCATCGCCGGCCTCTACTCCGCGCTGCTGGCCGCCGAGGCCGGTGCGGACGTCGTCCTGCTCAGCAAGGGGGCGCTTGCGGACAGCAACACGTTCTTCGCCCAGGGCGGGATTTCGGCAGTGCTGGACGAGCCCGCCCCTGGCGACACCGTCGCGGCGCACATCACGGACACGCTCAAAGCCGGCGCGGGCCACTGCAATGAGGAGGCCGTGCGCGTGCTGTGCACCGAAGCGCGCCTCGACATCATGGGGCTGGAGCGTTTCGGTGTCCGTTTCGACACGGACGACGACGGTGATCCCGCCTTGGGACTCGAAGCCGCCCACTCCGCGCCGAGGATCCTGCACACCGGCGGAGACGCCACCGGGGCCGGGGTCGCGAACGCACTCATCCTGACGGTCCTTGACGCGCAGGACGCCGGGAAGATCCAGGTGCTGGGACATGTCCAAGCGACTTCCCTGATCCAGTCGGAGGGGCGTGTGACAGGCGTCGAATTTTTGCGCAACGGCCGCTTCGAGAGCGTCTTCGGCGATGCCGTGCTGCTGGCCACCGGTGGGGCGGGGCAGCTGTTCGCGCAGACAACCAATCCCTCGGTCGCCACGGCCGACGGACTTGCGCTCGCATGGAGGGCAGGCGCCGAGCTCGCAGACCTGGAATTCTTCCAATTCCACCCTACGAGCATGGTTCTCCCCGCTGCCGGAGGACCAACTCCTCTCGGCGCCGATCCGCTCCTCATTTCCGAAGCCGTCCGCGGCGAAGGCGCCATCCTGGTGGACGCAAACGGCAAGCGATTCATGCCTGGCTACCACCCGGACGCCGAACTGGCGCCGCGCGACGTCGTCTCCCGCAGCATTGCCCTCCACCTGGCTTCGCTTGGTGATCCCAACGGCCACGTCTTCCTTGACGCCCGGGTCGTGGAAGCGAACAAGGGGGAGGGCTTCCTTGAGAAGCGCTTCCCCACGCTCAGCGCGCGGACGCGCGAAGCCGGCATCGACTGGACCCTCGAGCCGGTTCCGGTTGCCCCTGCCGCCCACTACTGGATGGGTGGCGTAGTCACCGACCTCCACGGCCGTACCTCCGTGCCGGGGCTGCTTGCGGCCGGCGAAGTTGCGTGCACCGGAGTCCAAGGCGCCAATCGCCTGGCCAGCAACTCCTTGCTCGAAGGGCTTGTGTTCGGGCGGCGCGCTGTCGAAGGGTTCCTTGGGTGGGCTCCGCCGAACGGTGGGGTGACCGACTCGCCAGTTCCCTCGGCGCCTGCGCTCCGGTCTCACGCCGGCGAACGCCTCGCAAGCTCGGCGGCCGGCGTGGACCTCCACGCAACAACGGCGCTTTCGGGAACCACCGAGCCGGCCGGGCCGCTCTCGTGGCAACCCGAGCTTGTCCCCGAGCCCTTCTCCAGAACCGCCCTTCGGCGGCTGATGACTGCCAAGGCGGGGGTTCTCCGGACCGGGGGGTTGCTCCGGGAGGCCGTTGAGGCACTCGACGCTTGGGTCGACGTCGTGCTTCCTGAGAATGTGCCGGACTCTGCCGATCCCCGAGTGCACGAGGATGCTAATTTGCTCCTGGCTGCGCAGCTGTTGGTGCAGGCTGCGGCGTCGCGCCGGGGCCCGCTCGGGGCGCATTACCGGAGTGACGCCGTCGAAACCCAACGCGAAGAAATTGTTCAGAGATACACAACCCGCCGGAAAGCGAGCCTCGTCAATGACTAGCCTGACCCTCCCCGCAGCACCCGTCCGGGAAATTCTGGAGCGGGCCTTCGCGGAGGACGCCCCGAGCGGCGACATCACCTCGCAGCTGCTCATCCCCGCCGAAGCCCGGGCCACGGCGGTGCTCAATGCCCGGGTTCCCGGGGTCTTCAGCGGCGGAACGGTGTTCCGCGACGCCATGCTGCTCATCGACCCGGACACCGACGTGGAGCTGCTGCTCGCCGACGGTGAAGCGTTCGACGCCGGAACCCACCTCGCGCGGGTCAGCGGCCGCGCCCGCTCTGTGTTGCTCGCCGAACGCGTCGGGCTCAACCTCGCCCAGCGGATGAGCGCCATTGCCACCAAGACCGCGGAGTTCGTCAAGCTGGTCGACGGCACCAAGGCCCGCATTACGGACACGCGGAAAACAACCCCCGGGCTGCGGGTCTTGGAACGCTACGCCGTGCGTTGCGGTGGGGGAGCGAACCACCGCTACAGCCTGTCCGATGCCGTGCTGGCCAAAGACAACCACTTGGCAGTGATGACGGGCGGCGATTCCGCCAAGCTCACCGCACTGCTCACGGCCGCTAAGGCGCAGCTGGGCCACACCACGCACTTCGAAGTGGAAGTAGACAGCGCCGAGCAGATCGAGCCCGTGCTCGCGGCCGGGGTGGACACGATCATGCTGGACAACTTCTCCCTTGAGGAGCTCCGTGCCGGTGTGAAGCAGGTGGGCGGGCGCGCCATCGTCGAGGCCAGTGGCAACGTCAACGTCAACACTGTGGCGGACATCGCCGCCGCGGGAGTGGACGTGATTTCCATCGGCGGACTCACGCACAGCGTCAACGCGCTGGACCTGGGCCTGGACGTGACGCTGGACCTAACAGCGGCCCCATCCACGGGTCTCGGCTGATACCATGATTTTCCTCGACGCCGCGGCGACTACTCCCGCTCGCAGGGAGGTCCTTGAAGCGATGTGGCCCTACTTGACGGGCGAGTTCGGCAATCCTTCAAGCCATCACAGCCTCGGCGAAGCAGCTGCGAACGCGTTGTCCGGGGCCCGTGCGACGGTGGCGAAGGTCCTGGGATGCAGACCGGGGGAGATCACCTTCACCTCTGGTGGGACCGAGGCTGACAACTTGGCGGTGAAGGGAATCGCCTTAGCGAGGCGGGCCACGGATCCTGCCCTGAACCGGATTGTCATCAGCGCTATCGAACACCCGGCCGTGGAGGAATCTGCACGCTACCTGCAACGCGTCCACGGATTCGACCTGGACGTGGTCCCCGTGGACCGGCACGGTGTGGTGACGGCTGAGGCTCTTCGGGCCATCCTGCGTCCGGAAACCGCGCTCGTCTGCATCATGTACGCGAACAACGAGATCGGGACGGTGCAGCCCGTGCGGCAGCTCGCAGAGGTGGCCGCGGAACATGGCGTGCCGTTCCATACGGACGCCGTCCAGGCCGCTGGTTGGCTGCCCATCGGCGTCAAGGAACTGGGAGTCGACGCCATCAGTATTTCCGGCCATAAACTCGGCGCGCCCAAGGGCAGCGGGGTGCTCTACGTCAAGGGAAGGCTCAAGCTCGAGCCCCTGGTCCACGGAGGTGGCCAGGAACGGGGCAGGCGGTCTGGGACGGAAAATGTGGCCGGCGCCGTCGCGTTGGCTACGGCTCTGACCCTTGCCCACGCTGAGCAGTCCGGACACGGCGAACAGCCGGGACTCGCCGGGCCTGTCTCAGAGTTGCGGGATGCGTTCATCCGCTCAGTCCTTGAGACGGTGCCCGGTGCCGTGCTGACCGGCCACCCCTCGCAGCGGCTGCCCTCAGTTGCCTCCTTCTGTTTCCCCGGCACCAGCGGAGAATCCGTCTTGCTGGAGCTTGAGCGGCTTGGCGTGGTCTGTTCGAGCGGATCAGCATGCGCTGCCGGATCGGATGCTCCGTCGCCTGTTCTGCTGGCTTTGGGAATTCAGCCCGAGGTAGCCCAGACTGCTGTCCGCTTCAGCTTCAACTCCACGGTGACCTCAGCGGAACTGCAGCAAGCTGCGAAAGCCGTGGCTGCCGCCGTCGGGAGCGTGCAGGGGCTCGGTCGCCGCTGACCGTCCCCACCCCAACTAACTCGCAGTTGTTGTCGTTTTGAGCCTTCAAAACGACAACAACTGCGAGTTAGTTGGAAATCCGGCAGTCAATCAAACGTGGCGGGCCCGGCGGAAAATCCAGTGCCGCAGCATGGTGAAGCGCACGGCCGTGGCGAAGAATCCGGACAGGGTGGTGGTCCAGAGGTCTTCAGTAACGGAGGCGTCGGGCCGGAACGCATGCAGCACGCCCAGGCTCCCACCCGTGATGACCAGGGCCACCGCAATCACGATCAGCCCATTCACGTGGTCCCGGGTTCTCTTCCGGTTGCCGATGATTTTGAAGGTCAACCGCCGGTTCAATGCGGTGTTCATGAGCGAAGTGATGATCAGCGCTCCGGCGTTGGCCAGTTGGGGTCCCATCCACGGCCGGAACAGCGCATACAGGGCCAGTGACGTTGCAGTACAGATGATTCCGACGCCGGTGAAGCGGATGAGTTGACGAACTACTGGATACCGCAGGACACCTTTGTGTCGCCTACCAGCGAGTGTTCTTGAAAGGGACGCCTGCCGCGGCTCAGTGGCGGGCGCGGCAGAAGACTCCATTGCTCAAGCCTGTCACATCAAGCTGGGGATTTTCTCCCAAGAAGCTGTTTTTACGGGGTTGCTGAGCTCCCCGATACCCTCAATGCGGCAGCTCACAGTATCTCCGGGCTCGATCCGGGCGCATTCGGCCGGGAAACCGGTGAGCACCAGATCGCCGGGGTGCAAGATCATGAACGACGTCAGGTAGACAAGGATTTCGTCCACCTTCCAGCCCAGATCGGCGGAACTGGCTAGTGAACGGGGTCCTGGCTCAACACCTCTGCACCCGTGTGCCACCCCGGCCGGTCCGCGCTGCTGCCATTTGCCAGCGAGCCCGGGAGCGGGCTGTCCACCAGGGTCCAGGTGCGGCCTGCCTCGGAAGCGAAGTCGACGGCGTCGTTGGCCACGAAGAATTGTTCGTCCGGCGTGGCCGGGGAGAGCGGGCGGACGCGTGCGATCCGGCGGACACGTGAGGAAGTCATGAAGACATCCTACGTCCTAGAGCTATACGGGCAGGTAGAGCTCCCCAACCGGGATGTCCGCGGCCAGTCGGTTCGCTGGTCCGGCCAAGGGGCAGGCCCAAGCCTCGTTGTACGCACAGGACGGGTTGTAGGCGAAGTTGAAGTCGAGCACGAACTCCTGCTGTTGCCCGGATCCGCGAAGGCCGTGGAAAGCGCCCTTGATGGTGTCCAACAGGTATCGGCCGGCCCCGTAGCTTCCCCCTGGCTTACCGGCTGTGGCGTCGCGGAAGGGGACGAAGATGCCGCCACCGTAGCTGCGGAGGCGCCATGCCGCCAGGGAGCCAAGCTCGTCGAGGTCGAAGGTGCCAAGACGGACGAACGGCACCACGCCGTCGGTTCCGGTCTGGACATTCATCTCCTGGCCCGCGCCTTCAGGAGACAAGGCGGCATAGCGGCGGAATTGGGGGTTGTAGTCAGCGGTGCGCAGGCCCGAGAAGGCTTGCTTGCTGGCGGGCGTCAACGCCGAGGCCGGGTGGGTTCCGAACATTCGGTCCCGTTCCTGGCGCCAATAGACATGGGCTTGAAAGGGATCTCCCACCGCAATCTTCCGGACGTCGTCGTACAAGGCAAACGTGCGCAAGCGCCAGTCCGCAATGTCCACGGCGGAAATTCCGGCCACGCTGTTTTCGTGCTCGTCAAACTGATCTGGAGCCATGCGTCCAGCCTAGTCCTACGGCACGGGGCGCAGCCGCTTGCCGTACGGTCTCTCCAGGTTTGCACTCGCGAAACGCCGGCCTGGACGGGCGGGCGGCGGTGCGGCGCCGCTAGGCTTGTGTGCATGAGAGCCAAGCGGATCCCGTCGAAGTTTTCAATCGCCGTCGTGGGGGCGCTCGTGGTGGTGTCCGCGGCTGGCTGCAGTTCCGAAGGCAAGGGCGGAACCGTCTGGACGGCCGGGCCCAGCAGTGCGACGCCGGGCACTCCGGCGTCGTCGGGCGCGAGTACGGCGCCGCCGTCGGGCACTTCCGCCGCTTCGGGGAGCCCCTCCACCGGAAGTACGGCGACGGCGGGGGCTACGGCCTCTGCGTGGAAGACGTATTCGGATGCGGCCAAGAAGGTCAGCTTCGATCTTCCAAGCGACTGGATTGCGCAATCGGTCACGCCCGACGCGGGCTCCCTGCCAGGCGCCCTCAAGATCGAGGTCAAGGATGCCAAGGGCCGATACCTGGCCACGCTGCACACTGGACTGCCTGCGGCGAGCCCGGCCGACTGCAGTCCGGCCGCCAAGCGGCCATATGTTGTAGTCAGCAGCGTACCCATCGACCTTCCCCACGCGGACGGCGATTCCACGATTCCCCCGCATGTGGTGTTCAGGGTCATCCAGGGCTACAAATTCTTCGGTTCGTACGGCATCACCAATCTGGTGGCTGGAACCGATGGCCAAGCCTGCCAACTCCGGAATCTCGTGGTCGGGCCCACTGGAAAAGGCAACTACTACTTTGGGGACATGCCTGCCGTGCACGCATTTGCCACGGACGAGGTGGTTGCGCCGGCGAAGTCCTTCGACACTTTGGACCAGGCCGCCAAATACGTTGATCAGGGTTCGGAATTCGCGAACGTCCAGCGGATGCTACTGTCTCTGAAGATCAATCTGTAGAACCACGATTGACTTGCCAATAGATCGGCGACACTGGGGTGGAGTGTCCAGCCGCAACACTCCGGAGATCCATGGAACGCAACGTGGCTGCCCAGCTCGTTTTCAAGACCGTCGCCAACACCAAGGTGGCGATGGCAATCGCCGTAGCCAGCAATCCAGGCTACGAATCGTTGACCGAAGAGTTGTCAGTCACGGTGGACGGCGAAGCTGTTCCGCTCACTGAGCTGACAGACCACCACGGCGGCCGTTTCCACTACATGGAGTTCGCCGAACCCAGCGAGGTAACGGTGGATTACCGCGCCTCGGTGGAGGGCTTGGGTGTCGCCGACGAGTCGTCGCGGATGGAGCTCATCCGTTATGTGCGGCCCAGCCGTTATGCCGAGTCCGATCGGCTCCTTCCGACGTCCTACGCAGAGTTCGGGGGGCTGCATGGCGAGGAGCTGTTGCAGGCCGTCCGGAACTGGGTCCACGACGAACTCCGTTACGTCAGTGGTTCCTCGCGGGGGACGGACGGAGCGGTGGAAACGCTGCTGCACCGCAAAGGTGTATGCCGCGACTTCGCCCACCTGGCCATCGCCCTCCTTCGGTCCAAGGACATCCCGGCGCGGCTCGCGGCCGTATATGCGCCCGGCCTGAGCCCCATGGACTTCCATGCTGTGGCTGAGGCCCACATCGATGGAACTTGGTACGTGATCGACCCCACCGGACTGGCCCCAAGGGAGTCCATGCTGCGCATCACGGCCGGGCGCGATTCCTCGGACACCGCGTTCCTGTCGACGGTGGGCGGAAGCTTGTCTCTGAAGAGCCTGAAAGTGACGGCCGTCGTGGCCGACGAGCTGCCGGATGAGGATCCGGCAAAGCTCGTCGTCCTGCGCTGACGCAATCCTGGGCCGGCCGCCTTGGCCCCGCTCTACCTGCTTGCGACGAACGCTTGCAGCTTTTCCGTCAGCCGGAGCAGCTCACGTTGTTCCTCGGCCGTCAGGGCAGGAGCCACAAGCTCGGCGATATCGCGGATGTGCTCCCGGCCAATCTCTTTCTGAAGTTCCTGCCCGGTTTCGGTGAGCCCTAGCAGGATCCCTCGGCCGTCGTCGGGGGCGATGCTGCGTTCCACGAGTCCGCGCTTCTCCAACCTGTCAACCAGGCGGCTCAGGCTGGATTGGCTGAGCAGGACGTGATCGTTGATCTCGTTCAGCCGCAGCTTGCCCGTGGGGCAGCGGGAAAGCGTGAACAGGACGTCATACTCCTTGATGGGCAGCTTCTTGAACGCCTGCCCGGCTTGGAGCCGGCGCATTACCGCCACCTGGGAGCGGAACAAGGACTCCCAGGTTTCGGCGGCAAGGCGCACGGATGACGAGGTGGGTGCCTTGGTGCTCACGCCGACCTCCCGGCAGGATCGGTCACATTATCGCTGGATGAAGCGGCCAAGGAAGCGGCAACACGTGACGCGTGGGTGGGTGCATCGGGTACGTGCGCCGGCTTGCGGTCCTCGAATTCCTTGCGCAGGACCGGCAAGACTTCTTCGCCGAAGAGATCCAACTGCTCCAGGACGGTCTTGAGCGGCAGGCCGGCGTGGTCCACCAGGAAGAGCTGGCGCTGGTAGTCGCCGAAGTACTCGCGGAAGGTCAGCGTCTTTTCGATGACCTCCTGCGGGCTGCCGACGGTGAGCGGCGTTTGGGAAGTGAAGTCCTCAAGTGAGGGCCCGTGGCCGTACACCGGCGCATTGTCGAAGTAGGGACGGAACTCCTTCACCGCATCCTGGGAGTTCTTGCGCATAAAGAACTGCCCGCCGAGTCCGACGATGGCTTGGTCTGCCTTGCCGTGGCCGTAGTGCTCGTAGCGTTCGCGGTACAGGCCGATCAGCTGCTGGTAGTGCTCCTTGGGCCAGAAGATGTTGTTCGCGAAGAAGCCGTCGCCGTAGTATGCGGCAAGTTCCGCGATCTGGGGGCTGCGGATGGAGCCGTGCCAGACGAAGGGCGCGACGCCGTCGAGCGGGCGGGGCGTGGAGGTGAAGTTCTGCAGCGGGGTGCGGTACTTGCCGCTCCAGTTGACGGTGTCCTCATCCCAGAGCCGACGCAGGAGGGAGTAGTTCTCGACGGCGAGTTCGATCCCGTCCTGGATGTTCTTGCCGAACCAGGGGTACACCGGAGCCGTGTTGCCGCGGCCCATGATGAGGTCCACGCGGCCATCCGCGAGGTGCTGGAGCATGGCGAAGTCTTCGGCGATCTTGACGGGATCGTTCGTGGTGATCAGCGTGGTGGAGGTGGACAGCGTGATGCGTTCCGTCTGCGCCGCGATGTAGGCCAAGGTGGTGGTAGGGGACGATGAGAAGAAGGGGCGGTTGTGGTGCTCGCCGATCGCATAGACATCCATGCCGATCTCTTCGACCTTCTTGGCAATGGCCACGGCGGCCTTGATGCGCTCGTTTTCCGTGGGGGTCTTGCCCGTGGTGGGGTCAGTGGTGATGTCGCTGACGCTGAATACGCCGATCTCCATGATGTGCCTTTCTGCCTACCCGATTGGTGTTCGGGCTCTGTTAAACAGTCTATCCCAAAATAGATGCATTTGCATATATCGGTGTTTGCAACAGGGCAAGGCGTCATTTTGTTCCCGGTGTGTTGCCTTACTCGGAGCGGCCGGTAGCGGAACGGCGGCCGGTGACCCTGGGGATCATTCCGGTGGTCCAATCCAGGTGCTCGGCCTCGCCATGGCCGGCAGTGCCATCCTTCGCGTCCGGACGCTGCGTCAGTGCCTTGAGCAGTGCTTTCTTCTCCCGCCGGCCTTCGACCAGTTTGTAGAGGACCGGAACCAGGACGAGGGTCAGCGCCGTGGACGAGACGAGCCCACCGATGACCACGATCGCGAGCGGCCGGGAAATGAAGCCGCCGCCCCCCGTGAGGCCCAAAGCCATGGGAGTGAGGGCGAAAACGGTGGCTAGCGCGGTCATGAGGATGGGGCGTAGCCGCTGCCGGGCGCCGTGGGTGATGGCTTCGGCAACGCTCATTCCGGGGTTGCCGCCGTGCGGTTTACGGTACTGGTTGATGAGGTCGATCAGCACAATCGCATTGGTCACGACGATTCCCACCAACATCAGCATGCCGATCAGCGAAGGCAGGCCCAGCGGGACCCCCGTGAGCAGGAGCAAAGCGATGGCGCCCGTCGCCGCGAAAGGGACAGATACGAGCAGGATGAGCGGCTGGATGAGGGACTTGAAGGCGGCCACCATGATGACATAGACGATGGCGACGGCGGCCAGTAGAGCGAGGCCGAGCTGCCGGAACGAGTCCGCCTGCTGGGTTGTGGCGCCGCCGATCGTGGCGGTAACGCCTGCCGGCAGCTGCACGGAGGCCAGCCGCTCACTGACTGCCGTACTGACCGCACCAAGGTTGGAGCCCGACGGCGTGACTGTCACCTTCGCGCTTCGCTGGCCGTTGCTGCTGGTGATGGACACCGGGGTGTCCACTTGCTCCACGGAAGCGATGCTGGACAGCGGAACCGGCCCTGCCGCCGTCGGGAGGTTGATGGCCCGGACGTCGGCGATGCTGCTGAAATGCGTGCCTTCGCCGATCTGGACCGGGAAATCGGTAGTGTCGATGCGGACAGTGCCCGCGGGGACGGGACTGACAGTGGACGCCAGCACGCCGGCAACTTGTTCTTCGTTCAATCCAGCGGCGACGGCTTTGGCCCGATCAACCTTTACCTGGACCACGGACTGGCTGGCATCCAGGTTGGTGGCCACCTCGGAACTCCCGGGTACGCCGTCCATGGCCTTCGCCACAGTGTCGCTAGCGGTCTTCAGATCAGCGGTGTTGGCGGCGTTGACGGTGATGTCCACGCTGGAAGACGTGCCCAGGCCGCCCTGTTGGGCACCGACGGTAATCTTTCCGGCAGCCGAGGCGCTGGAGAGCCGGGACCGGACCGTGTCCTGCAGTTTCTGCTGGTCAGCCTTTTCGTCCGTCACTACCGTGAACGTCGAGTTGGACGCCCCGCTGGAAGTGAGGGCGGCGAAACCAGTCTGGGCATTGCCTGAGGTTACCTGGACGTCCTTGATGCCACCGATTCCGCGGAGGACCGATTCAACTTGTGCAGCAGCGGCGCCGGTCTGTTCCAAGCTGGTACCGGCAGGGAGGACCTGGCGCACAGTCATGCTGTTCTGGCCGGAGTTGCCCAGGAGGTCTGTCGCAAGCAGCGGGGACATGGCTGCTGTTCCACCCAACACCAGGACCGCGGCGACGATGGTCACCACCGGGTGCTTCTGGGTCTTGGCCAGGATGGGCAAATAGCCGCGCTGCAGTGGGCTCCGCTGCTCCGCCTCATGCGCAGCGGCAACGGCATGCTCAGCGGCGACGGCGTCCGCGGCGTCGGAGGCATTCCCAGCGGCCCGCGATGGCGACTTGAGGAACCAATACGCCAGCACCGGAACGATGGTGAGGGAGACGAGCAACGACGACAACAAGGCGATGGTCACCGTCAGGGCGAAGGGGCGGAAAAGCTCGCCCGCCAAATTGCCCACGAAGGCGATCGGCAGGAACACGGCAACCGTGGTGAGGGTGGACGCCGTGATGGCACCGGCAACTTCCCGGATGGAATTGAGGATTGCCGCGAGCTTGTGCTCGCCATAGCTGAGGTGGCGCTTGATGTTCTCGATCACCACGATCGA
This sequence comes from Arthrobacter sp. AZCC_0090, assembly GCF_014207375.1. Taxonomy (GTDB): domain Bacteria; phylum Actinomycetota; class Actinomycetes; order Actinomycetales; family Micrococcaceae; genus Arthrobacter. The sequence continues at coordinate 334,467 of NZ_JACHEE010000003.1, forward strand.
GTCATCCACCACCCGGCCGATCGCAATGGTCAGCGCACCGAGGGTGAGGATGTTCAACGAGTAGTGGGTCGCCGATATCCCAATGAAAGTGATGAGGAGCGACAGGGGAATGGACACTGCCGTCACCAGCGTTGAGCGCACGGACATCAGGAACACGAGGATGACTGCCACGGCGAAGCCCAGTCCAAGAAGGCCTTCCGTTGTGAGGTCCTTGATGGATTTTTCGATGTACGGGGCCTGGTCGAACACCGGAGTGAAGTGCGCATTGGAGCCGAGCTCGGCCTCCATCTGGGCGAGCGAATCCTTGACGGCGTGCGAAATGGCAACTGTATCGCCGTCGGGTTTCTTCGTGATGGACAGGGCCAGCGTCGGCTTCCCGTTGGTGCGGGTAATGGAGGTTGCGGCATCGTCCTGGATGCTCACGTCGGCAACGGTGCTGATCGTGGTGCCGCCCTTGGCCCCGGCGAGAGGCAAACCCTTGATGACGTCGAGGGAGTCCACAGGACTGCCAATTTGAAGGGAGAGTGACTTGCCCTGGTCCTCGATGGTCCCCGCCGGAACCAGCGTCCCGTTGTTCTTGAGGGCATTTGTGAGCGACTGGACCGTGGCGCCGGTTGCGGCCATGGCCTGGGCTTTGGGCTGGATCAGGATGTGCTGGGTTGCCCCACCGGTCACGTCGGCACTGCGGACCCCGTCCAGCTTTCGGAGCCTGGGAACGCTGAGCCGCTGCAGGTCTGTGTTCAATTCGCTCAGCGGCTTGTCCGACGACACTGCCAGATACACGATAGGGAAGTCGCTGATGCTGCCGGCGAAGGACCGGGGCTCGACATCGGCCGGCAGCGCCCGTTTGGCGTTGGAGATGGCGCGATCGATCTGGTTGCGCGCGCGGTCCAGGTTCGAACCATAGGTGAACACCATGGTGATCTGTGAAACGCCGTTCCGTGATGTCGACGTGGTCGATTCCAGGCCTTCGACGCTGTTCAATGCTGTTTCGAGGGGCCGGCTGAGTTGTTTGTCGACGACTTCCGGAGAGGCGCCCGGCATGGCCGTGATCACTGAAATCTGCGGAAACTCAATCGAGGGGATGAGTTCCTGCTTGAGCGAGGACATGGTGATCACGCCGAACACCGCAGCGAAAACGGTGATCAGCGCGATCAATGCCCTGTTCGCCAGTGAAAGCCTTGCCAGACGGAACATTGCACAGTCTCCTAGGGTCTACGGTCTGTCTCGTGTCTCGAACTGGCCGCAGCCCGGGCTGTTGCTAGTGCTGCACGGCGTTGGCGGCCTCGAGTTGCAGCGAACGGGCAGTGCTCGCTTCCAGCTCGGCGGCGAGCTCCGGATTGCCGTTCAGCTTGACGCCGTAGCCCGGCATCATTTCCTTGAGCTTTGACTGCCAGCCCTTGAAGTTCTTCGGGAAGGATCGCTGCAGCATCTCGATCATGATCGGGACTGCGGTGGATGCGCCGGGCGAGGCGCCGAGCAGTGCTCCGATGGAGCCGTCACGGGCCGTGATGACTTCGGTGCCGAACTGCAGCACGCCGCCCTTCCGGGAGTCCTTCTTGATGATCTGCACGCGCTGGCCCGCCGTGATCAGCTCCCAGTTGCCGCCGTCGGCCTGCGGGTAGTACTCGCGCAGTGACTCCACCTTGGCCTCGTGGCGCTTGGCCACTTCCTTGATGAGGTAAGCGGTCAGGTCCATGTTGTCCTTCGCGACAGCGAGCATCGGGATGATGTTGCTCGGGCGGATGGACAGCGGCAAGTCAAGGTAGCTGCTGGTCTTGAGGAAGTTCGTCGAGAAACCGGCGTACGGGCCGAAGAGCAGGGAGCGCTTGCCGTTGACGTAGCGGGTATCGAGGTGCGGCACGGACATGGGCGGGGCACCCACGGATGCCTGGCCGTACACCTTGGCGCTGTGTTGGCTGGCGATCGCCTCGTCGGTGCAGCGGAAGAACTGGCCGGAGACCGGGAAACCGCCGTAGCCCTTGCTCTCCGGGATGCCGGACGCCTGCAGCAGGTGGAGTGCTCCACCGCCCGCGCCGACAAAGACGAACTTGGCGTGGATCTGGCCGTGCTCGCCCGAAGCAGGGTGCTTGAGCGAAAGGTCCCAGCCGCCGTCGGAGGCTTTGCGGACATTGGTGACGTCGTGGCCGTAGTTGACTTCAACGCCGTTGTTGGCGAGGTAGCCGGTCAGTTCGCGGGTCAGGGCGCCGAAGTCGACGTCGGTGCCTTCAGCTGCGCGGGTGGCGGCAACGCGCTGCTTTGCGTCGCGGCCCTTGACGATCAGTGGAGCCCATTTGGCGATCTGCGCCTGGTCTTCCGTGTATTCCATGCTCCGGAAGAGCGTGTTGGGCTTGAGTGCCTCGTAGCGGGTCTTGAGGAAGTCTGCGTGCTTGTCGCCGATGACGAAGCTCATGTGCGGAACGGTGTTGATGAAACCTTTGGGGGATCCGATCAGCTTGTTGTCCACCAAGTGGGACCAGAACTGCCGGGAAAGCTGGAATTGCTCGTTGATGTGCAGGGCCTTGGACGGGTCGACTGAGCCGTCCTTCGCCGCGGGGGAGTAATTAAGCTCACAGAGCGCTGCGTGTCCGGTTCCCGCGTTGTTCCACGGCCCGGAGCTTTCAAGGCCGGCTTCGTCGAGTCGCTCAAAGAGGGAGATGGTCCAGCTGGGTTCGAGTTGCTTGATGAACGCTCCCAGGGTTGCGCTCATGATTCCGCCCCCAATAAGGACGACGTCAGCGTGGTGTGTCTTGGAAATGAAGGTCACGATCTATCTCCGATAGCGGCGGCACTGGCTGTCACAGAATATCCCCGCGTGGGCGCATAACTGAAATTGCGGCGGCCCGTCAAGACTTCAGGCGAACGTTTGTAAAAACTTCGTTTAAGACAGGCGATGCAGGGTACTTCTCGACGCGGTCGGAAAGGGCCAAGGCCGAGATAGGGAAGGCAACGGGGACCGCCGGGACGGTTGCAGCGATTTGGGCATTGATGGTCTGGTATTGGGAGTTGCGGTCAGAGCCGTCAGGGAGCCCGCGTGCCCTGTCGATTTTCGAGAACACTTGCGGATCGCTGTAGCCGAACTCACCGTTGTTCTCGCCGAAAAGGGTGCCCACGAAGTTGTCCGGGTCCGAGTAGGCGCCATTCCAGCCGAGCAGGTGGAGCGCATGGTCGCCAGGCGATTGGACTTTTTGGAGGTAGCCGTCGTCCCAGCTCACAGGTACCGGTTTGATGTTAAGTCCGACGGCGGTCAGCTCGGCGCTGATCTCCGCGTAGATCTTTTCCGGTGTGGGCATGTAGGCGCGGGTGACGTTGAGCGGGTAGTAGAACTTGAGTTCTTCGCCCTTGTAGCCGGATTTGGCGAGCAGCTGCTTGGCTTTGTCCGGGTCATACCCGAGCGCCGGAGCATTGTTGTTGAATCCGCTCAGCTTGGGCGGAACGAACTGGGAAGCCGGTGAGGTGTTGTCGATAAAGAACTTATGGATGAGGGTTTCTTTGTCGATGGCCATTTCGATTGCCTGGCGGACGCCAAGGTTCTGGAGAGGCGCAACGGACTCGTTCATTCCCAGGTACATCACGGAGAACGGATCCCGTTGGACAATCTGCATGCCCTTCTTGACCAGTTGGTCGAAGGTGCCGGCGGTGACGAGGTCGTAGCCGTCGATTGTGCCCGCCAGCAGGGCCTGGAGGCGGCCCTGCGTATGGTCGAACGGAAGGAAGTTGACGGTAGCGATCTGTCCGCGGTCGCCCCAGTATCCCTTGTAGCTCGTGAGGGTGATGCGGTCCGCGCTCCATGAAGAGAAGACGTACGGGCCGGTGCCTACGGGGTGGGACGCGTACGCCGACGCCGGCTGTCCTGCCAATTTCTTGTCCAGGACGTTCGCATTGCCCTCGGCCATCGCTTTGGGGGACGACATTGCGAAAGCTGGCAGCGTCAAAGCCTGGAGGAATCCAGTGAAGGGCTTCGCCAAGTTGATTTGGACGTGGTCGGCAGAGATCGCCTTGCAGTTCTTGAAGAGGGAAAGCACGGCGTCGTCCGAGAAGGACTTGAAGACGCTCTTGAAGGGAATGCCTGGCACTTGTTGGCGTACGGTTGCCGGAAAGTTGAACCAGCGGTTGAAGTTGCTGCACACTGCCGCGGCATCAAAGACTGTCCCGTCGTGGAAAGTGACTTTTGTGCGCAGTGTGAAGTCGTAGCTGAGGCCGTCATTTCCCTGGGACCACGCTGTGGCTAGTAGGGGCGTCGGCTGCCCGGTGGAAGCATCGACGCCTACAAGGCCTTCCATCACTTGCCGGGTGACGCGATACGACTCGGCGTCGTTCGTCAAAGCGGGATCGAGTCCAAGGGGCATCGACGGCGTTCCGAAGTTGAATGTCTTGCTCGGTTCTGCCGGAGCGTCGCCTGCGGCCGATGTCGACGGTGCCGGTCCAGGACTTACCGTGCACGAGGTCAAGGCCACGGCCAGAAGGCCTGCGCCGATTTGTAGCGTGACTCGGCGAAGCTTGCTGCTTACCACTCTTGTCCCCTCAAGGCAGTTGGACGGGCGAAGGCCCGTGGCAGCCGGACCGCAGCCCAGTCTAGTTCAGGGGCCTGAGTCCTCGCTGGAAACGGAAGTGCCCCGGTCAGGGACCGGGGCACTTCCGACATGTGCGCAAGGGGGGACTTGAACCCCCACGCCCGAAGGCACAGGAACCTAAATCCTGCGTGTCTGCCAATTTCACCACTCGCGCGGGTGCCGGTACCTGGCCAGGATCCAGCGTTCCTGGGTCCCGGGCATATACCGCCCTCTATTGTACCCGCGGTTTTGCGCCAGCCGTTCCAACCTGGCCCGACATGGGCATGTGGCGCCTACTTGTCGAGCTTGAGGTCCCTGCGGAGCTTTGCAACGTGTCCAGTAGCCCGCACGTTGTACTGCGCCACGGCTACCTTGCCGTCAGGGTCGACGACGATCGTTGATCGGATCAGCCCTTGGTACGTGCGCCCGTAGTTCTTCTTTTCGCCCCAAGCCGCGTAAGCGTCAGCTACCTGGTGCCCTTCGTCGGACAGCAGGGGAAAGGTCAGTGATTCCTCCGCCACAAATTTTTCCAAATCCTTCACGGTATCCGGAGAGACACCAAGGACTTCGTAACCGGCGGCATGAAGAGTTGAGAGGGAATCGCGGAAGTCGCAAGCCTGCTTCGCGCATGCCGGAGTGGACGCCGCCGGGTAGAAATAGATGACCGTATTGCGGCCACGGTACGAGGCCAGGTTGACCTCTTGGCCGGTATGGTCCTTGAGGGTGAAATCGGGGGCAATATCGCCCGGAATGAGTCGTTCCGCCATAATGTGCTCCTTGCTTGCGTCGCGACCACTTAGCTTAGTGATGAGTTGCTCGCTTCACGAATTGAATTCGAACCGGATCTGTATGTCCCGGCCGATATACTGGCCCTTATGCCTGATATGGAACGGTGGCCCACCGGGCGCTTGCTCTCCACGGCGGCGCGGCTAGTGGAGCACGCCTGGAACGAGAAACTGAGTGGTATGGGACTGACCCACGCCGGGGTCATTGTCCTGGAAGTACTGGCCGTCAAAGGACCCGTCACACAGTCGATGCTCGCACAAATTGTCCGCGTTCAGGCCCAGACCATGGGGAAGACGCTCGCCAGGCTGGAGGCTCACGGCCATGTCAGCCGCACGCGCGGCGTTTCCGACCGCCGAAGCCAGATGGTCAGTTTGACGGAAGCGGGGGAGCACACACTCGGGCTAGCTTCGCAGCTGGAGCGGGAGGTGCTTGCATTTGTTCCCGTGGATACCGCCAAACTGCGCTGGGAGCTTCAGGCCTTGGTGCGAGAACTGGCGAACAACGATTCTTCCGATGCTGTCAACGTCATTGTGGCCGCCGATTCCGGCGCAACGCAGGGCAACGTCTCCGGCTAAGTCCGCCGGGCTGTCGGCCCATGGCGGATGGTTGGAAATGCAAAAAATCCCTGAACGGCGTTTCGGCCATCCAGGGATCTTTCTTTTGGTGCACCCCCCGGGACTTGAACCCGGAACCCATTGATTAAGAGTCAATTGCTCTGCCAATTGAGCTAGAGGTGCAATTGTTTGTTGCTCACAACGCAAAGAAATAACCCTTGAGCGGCTACTGCCGCTCAAGGGCCCTTCCTTTGGTGCACCCCCCGGGACTTGAACCCGGAACCCATTGATTAAGAGTCAATTGCTCTGCCAATTGAGCTAGAGGTGCATTCGTCGATTTTGATCAGCTGAAGGCTCTTTGTTCCCTCGTTGATCTCCGCAACGACATGTAACTCTACACGACACCTGCCGAAGTGTGAAATCGGCACGAGCCCCTTCCCCGCCGCTACCGGGGAGGCTGCAGGACTAGCGCAAAATCAGGGTTTTGGTTGTTGCTGAGAACCCATAGAGTGCCGTCTGGGGCAAGCGAAACGTCCCTGAGTCGACCGTACTGGGATGTGAAGTATGCCACAGGAGCCCCTGCCGTTTCCCCGTTGAGGGGCACAGTCCACAATCGCTGCCCCCGCAAGGCGCAGGTGAACGCCGTTCCATTGACTATTTCCAAGCCGCTCGGGGAGGAGTCCGCCGTCGACGGCCACACAACCTTGGCATCACGGAAACCGGCGTGGCCGGGCGCACCGGTTACTAGTGGCCAACCGTAGTTGCCGCCCGCTTCGATGAGATTGAGTTCGTCGTTCACATCCGGACCGAATTCGCTCGCCCATAGCCTGCCGGCACTGTCCCAGGCCAGCCCTTGCACATTGCGGTGTCCGTAGCTGTATACCGGGTTGTTGCCGAAGGGGTTGCCCGGCGCCGGTTTTCCATCTGGGGTGAGCCGCAGGATCTTCCCGCCAAGCGCATTGCGGTCCTGGGCTTGCTCAGGGCGCTGCGCATCACCCGTGCCGACGTAGAGGAACCCGTCGGGGCCGAAGCGGATGCGCCCGCCGTTGTGGGTTGAGGCTTTGGAGATGCCGGAGAAGATGACTTCGGGTGTGCCAAGACTCAACCGCCCGTCCGCGGCTTGTTCCAGCCGGGTCCGGGCAATCCTGTTGTCCGATTCAGCGGTGAAGTAGGCGTAAAGCAAGTGGTCCCTGGCGAAGGTCGGGGAGAGGGCCAGTCCCAGCAGTCCGCCTTCGCCGCCGGGCACGACGCCGGGAAACTCGCCAATGGTTGCGTGGTTGCCGTTCCGGACGGATTTGATGAGCTTGGTGTCCCGTTCCGAGATGATTGCTGTGCCGTCGTCAAGGAACACGATGGACCACGGGAGGGTGAGATTCAGGTCCAGTTTCCGGATCAGCTCCAGGCCCTTGCCTGGAGGCCCGGGGGCCTGGACGACGGGTGACCGGCTCGCGGGCGGTGACGTCGCCGGCGGTCCTCCCGGCGACGAGCCAGTGCCGGGGGAACTCCCCGTGCAAGCGCCCAGGAGCAAAGCCGAGATGCAGACTATGGCCATGAGCGCCCGGGCAGGCAAAAGGCGGGGCCGGAGCAAGCTTCCGGAACCCGCCTGCGCCTGGTCCATGGTGTGTCTTGGTTGTCGTCCTGGGACCGTCAGTTTCGCTGGTGCTCAGCGGCGATTCCTACGCGGCGGACGGAAACCGGCGGCCTCCGCGTGGGCACTCGAAATAAACCAGACCCCGGCTTTGACCTCGTCGTAGGACGCACTGTCTTCATCGTGATAGATCATGGTGTCGGCATTGCCTTTGACTGTGTAGCCGTCAGGGCCGCTCCCATCAGCGTTCGCGGCAGCCGAACCTTCGCCGTACGGCTGGTCGGCGGCGAGATGACCGCCCAGCGGCCCCGCGACGGCGTCAGCCGCCTCTTGCTGCTTCTCTTGCTGCCCGTCCGGAGCCGTGTCGTCGATCTCCGCCGCGGCGGATTCGGCACCGGGAAGCGTCGGTGAATGGGCGTCCGTGTACTCGCGGTGGTGGACCGGAACCGGCGCAGCCGGTGCGCCGACTTCGCTCCACGTGGCTTCCCATTCGGCGCTGTCGGCCAGCTGCTCGGGACTGGGTGGCGCGGGAGTGGCGGGTTGCGTTCCTGCGGCCACCGAACTGTCGGCTGCGTGGGGAACGGAAGGTCCGTCGTCGGCTGCGGTGACGTCGTCGGCCGTCACGCCCTCTTCGAGTTCCGGCTCGGAAAGGACCGGTGCGGGAACGATCGGCTCTGGAACTCCCGGCTCGGCCTTCTCCGAGACTGCGGCCTCGGAGCTCGTGCTCTCCTCCGCCAGCTCTTCGGACAGCAGAGGTTCCGGGAGCGTGGGCTCCTCGAACAGGGGCTCCTCCACTGTGGTTTCAGTAGCTGGGGACTCTGCCGGGGCGGCCATCCCGGATTCGAGGGGCGGGCCAGGGCGCTCCCAGTCGTCGACGTCGACGCCGCCCTGCTCTGGTGCTGGTTCCAGCTCGGGCTCCGGGGCGGTCTCGGGCGCGTCGGCGCGTTGCTCAGCCAAGTCTTGTTCGGCGGTCGCGGCCGCTGCCACCAAAGGGGCCGAACCCGTCAAGGCCGCAGCTGTGACGTCCATCTGCGGAGACGAGGCAGTTTGTGACGGAGAGGACGGGGCCATGCCGCCCGAGGAAGACTTCGCGCTGTTGCGGCTCATGAGCCACCAGACAATCGCGACGATCAGCACAATGACGATGACCCAGATCAACCAATCCATGGGAGGAGCCCTTCTGTTCGAGTGGCACAGTTGTCGTGATTTGACGTTACGTCCGTGTCACGGGACTGTCTAGGTTTGTCAATCGATTCGAGGCACGCGCTATGTTGCATGCTTCCAATGCCGCTGCCCGAGCGAACTGAGTTGAGAGTCGCATCCCCTAGGGTGTCTTCATGGACTTCAAGAGGCTGCGTATCCTCCGCGAACTGGCGGACAGGCAGACGGTCGGGGCAACGGCGGATGCCATGAACGTCACAGCCTCTGCGGTGTCACAGCAGCTCAAAACGCTCCAGGAGGAGCTCGGCGTCGTTCTCGTGGAGAAGGATGGCAGGGGAGTCCGGCTGACCGAGGCGGGCCTCGCCATGGCGGGAGCGGCTGCCGATGTAGCCACGGCGATGGCCCGGGCGGAATCGACGGTTGACACCTATCGCAGGGGTTGGCAGGCCCACATTCGGGCGGCGTTCTTCCCGAGCGCCGCCGAGATGCTGCTGCCTGGACTGCTGCACCGAGTCAAGGCGATTGAAGGGCTGCATTTCGAAGCCCATTTCGAGGATCCCGGAACTGACGGTTTCGCCGGATTGGCAGCGGATTATGACATCGTCCTCGCCCACAGCGTGGATGGCCCGGAAGTGTTCGCCCGGCATGGCCTTGAGGTCCTCCCACTGCTGGAGGAAGCCCTGGACGTCGCCATGCCGGCCGGCCATAAGCTAGCGGCCAAGGCACGGCTGACGGCCCATGACGTGGTGGGTTACCCGTGGCTCGGCGTTCCTGTCGGCTTTCCCTTTGACACCGTGCTCCGCCAGATTGAGCTCCAAGCGGGCACGACGGCGGTGCGCGGCCAGCGGTACCCCGACCTCCGGGTCCTTGAAGCCCTGGTTGGTTCAGGGCACGGAATCTGCCTGCTTCCCCGATACACGGCCCACGCCAACCAGGGAAAGCGGCTGGTCCTCCGCCCGCTCGTAGGAGTTCGCGCCAGTCGTAGCATTGTGGCCCTCGCCCGTCCGGAGGTGGCCGCCCGTACTACCATCAGGCAGACCCTCAACTTGCTTCAGGAAGAGGCCGCGGTCATTGCGCAGGAGCTTCGGCTCAGTGACGAGTGACACTCGGAGGGTGAGTGCAGGCTCGTGCTGTCTCGTATATTGAGACGAGCGTCCACTATCTGAATGAAATATTGAATCAAATAGCGCTAAATTTGCCTCAACCAGTCCGTCGTGTTCGTTGGCCACAGCCCAAGAGTCATAGACTCGTGCCCATGAGTGACCACACCCCAATTGCGACAGACAACCAGCCGGACATCAAGCCACGCAGCCGGGTCGTAACGGACGGCATCCATGCCGCCCCCGCGCGAGGCATGTTCCGGGCCGTAGGCATGGGCGATGACGACTTCGCCAAGCCCCAAATCGGCGTCGCGAGCTCGTGGAACGAAATTACGCCCTGCAACCTCTCGCTGAACCGACTCGCCCAGGGCGCCAAGGAAGGCGTTCACGCCGGCGGTGGTTTCCCCATGCAGTTCGGAACCATTTCCGTTTCGGACGGAATTTCCATGGGCCACGAGGGCATGCACTTCTCCCTTGTCTCGCGCGAAGTCATTGCCGACTCCGTTGAAACCGTCATGCAGGCCGAGCGCATTGACGGCTCTGTTTTGCTGGCCGGCTGCGACAAGTCCCTCCCGGGCATGCTGATGGCGGCTGCCCGCCTGGATCTCGCCAGCGTCTTCCTTTACGCCGGTTCCATCATGCCGGGCTGGGTCAAGCTCGAGGACGGCTCGGAGAAGGAAGTCACCCTCATCGACGCTTTCGAGGCCGTGGGCGCATGCGCTGCCGGCAAGATGAGCATGGGTGACCTGGACCGCATCGAACGCGCGATCTGTCCCGGCGAAGGCGCCTGCGGCGGTATGTACACGGCCAACACCATGGCGTGCATCGGCGAAGCCCTCGGCATGTCCCTGCCGGGCTCGGCCGCCCCGCCCTCGGCAGACCGCCGTCGTGATGACTTTGCCCGCAAGTCCGGTGAAGCAGTGGTCAACCTGCTCCGCCTCGGCATCACCGCCCGGGACATCATGACCAAGAAGGCGTTCGAGAACGCCATTGCCGTCACCATGGCGTTCGGCGGTTCCACTAACGCCGTCCTGCACTTGCTCGCGATCGCCCGCGAAGCCGAGGTCGAACTGACGCTCGACGACTTCAACCGCATCGGCGACAAGATCCCGCACCTGGGTGACCTGAAGCCCTTCGGTCGCTATGTCATGACCGATGTCGACAAGATCGGCGGCGTGCCGGTCATCATGAAGGCGCTGCTCGACGCCGGACTGCTGCACGGCGACTGCCTGACGGTCACGGGCAAGACCCTCGCCGAGAACCTGGCCTCCATCAACCCGCCGGACCTGGACGGCAAGATCCTGCGCGCCCTGGACAACCCGATCCACAAGACCGGCGGCATCACCATCCTGCACGGTTCCATGGCGCCGGAAGGTGCCGTCGTGAAGAGCGCCGGCTTCGACGCCGATGTCTTCGAAGGAACCGCCCGCGTGTTCGAACGCGAACAGGGCGCCCTCGACGCTTTGGACAAGGGCGAGATCAAGGCCGGGGACGTCGTCGTGATCCGTTACGAAGGACCGAAGGGCGGCCCGGGCATGCGTGAGATGCTCGCCATCACCGGCGCCATCAAGGGCGCGGGCCTCGGCAAGGACGTGCTCCTTCTGACCGATGGCCGCTTCTCCGGCGGCACCACCGGCCTCTGCATCGGCCACGTTGCGCCTGAAGCCGTCGACGGCGGTCCCATCGCCTTCGTCAAGGACGGCGACAAGATTCGCGTGGACATCGCTGCCCGTTCGTTTGACCTCCTGGTGGACGAAGCCGAGCTCGAGTCCCGCAAGGTCGGCTGGGAGCCCCTCCCGGCGAAGTTCACCAAGGGTGTCCTTGCCAAGTACGCCAAGCTGGTGCACAGCGCCTCCACGGGCGCTTACTGCGGGTAGTTCTGGGTTCCGGCCCAACTGACTCGCAGTTGTTGTCGTTTTGACGCCTCATAACGACAACAACTGCGAGTCACTTGGGTGAGCGTCCGAGGTAGGACCAACCCGTGGACAATGGGGTCCACATAGTGAGATGAGTTCTTCGTCGTTTGACACTTATCTCACAAAGAGGGAACACTGAACGCATGATCGCATTCGTTACTGTCGGCGCCACCGTGGGCACTGTCGTACTTACCAAGCGCGTGGCCTCCTAGCCCGACTGGTAACGAACCGTCACGCGCAACCCCTCGAAGAGCCGCAAGGCTGAGGGGTTTTTTTATTTCCCGCAGGGGACAGCGCGAAGCAAGAACCCGTATGAACGCAGTACCCAAGCAGTACCTTTCACTAATTGAAGATCCCCAAAGGAAGAGCCCGATGAGCAAAGGATCGCCGATCAGCCCCTCGCTGATGGCTGCAAAGTCCGCTGGAGCCCCCAAAGCTCCGGAAAAGGTCGACCGTCCGGCTGACGCCGTCGTCGACAATGCTGCAACTCTCTCTCCTGTACTCGGGCCGAACAACGTTGTACCCCCAACGGTGATGACCGGCTCGGAAGCTATTGTCCGTTCGCTCGAAGAACTCGGCGTCGACGATATTTTTGGTTTGCCCGGTGGCGCGATCCTCCCCACCTATGACCCTTTGATGGCCTCCAAGATGAATCACGTCCTGGTCCGTCACGAACAGGGAGCCGGCCACGCAGCCCAAGGCTACGCCATGGTTACCGGGCGGGTTGGCGTCTGTATCGCCACCTCCGGCCCCGGTGCCACCAACCTCGTTACCGCCATCATGGACGCCCACATGGACTCCGTGCCGCTCGTGGCCATCACCGGCCAAGTATCCGCTTCCGTCATTGGCACGGATGCGTTCCAGGAAGCGGACATTGTTGGCATTACCATGCCGATCACAAAGCACTCCTTCCTGGTGACGGACCCCAACGATATTCCGCACGTCATGGCCGAAGCTTTCTACCTTGCCAGCACCGGGCGTCCCGGTCCGGTACTGGTGGACATTGCCAAGAACGCCCAGCAGGGGACCATGACCTTCTCCTGGCCGCCCAAGATCGATTTGCCGGGCTATCGGCCGGTGGTCCGTGGCCACAACAAGCAGGTGCGCGAGGCTGCCCGTCTGATCGCTGCGGCAAGCAAGCCTGTCCTGTACGTCGGTGGCGGTGTGGTCAAGGCGCACGCTTCGGCCGAACTGCGCGAACTCGCAGAGCTGACCGGCGCACCCGTGGTGACCACCCTCATGGCCCGCGGCGCGTTCCCGGATTCCCACCCTCAGCACGTCGGCATGCCGGGCATGCACGGCACGGTTTCCGCGGTCACCGCACTGCAGCAGTCCGATCTGCTGATCACCCTAGGTGCACGCTTCGATGACCGGGTGACTGGCGTCCTCAGCACCTTCGCTCCGCACGCCAAGATCATCCACGCGGACATCGACCCCGCGGAGATTTCCAAGAACCGCACGGCTGACGTTCCGATCGTGGGATCGGTCAAGGAGATCATTCCGGAGTTGAGCGAGGCCGTCCGGGCCGCGTTCGAACAATCCGGCACCCCGGACCTGGACAGCTGGTGGGCATTCCTCAACAACCTTCGCGACACCTACCCCCTGGGTTGGACCGAGCCCGAAGACGGACTCAGTGCCCCCCAACGAGTCATCGAACGCATCGGTGCGCTCACGGGGCCGGAAGGCATCTACGTTGCGGGCGTAGGCCAGCACCAGATGTGGGCCGCTCAATTCATCAAATACGAGCGTCCCCATGCCTGGCTGAACTCCGGCGGCGCCGGAACCATGGGTTATGCCGTGCCTGCAGCCATGGGCGCCAAGGTCGGAGAACCCGACCGCGTGGTCTGGGCGATCGACGGCGACGGTTGCTTCCAGATGACCAACCAGGAGCTGGCCACCTGTGCCATCAACAAAATTCCCATCAAGGTTGCCATCATCAACAACTCTTCGCTGGGCATGGTGCGCCAGTGGCAGACCCTCTTCTATGAAGGCCGCTACTCCAACACCGATTTGAACACCGGCCACGACACCGTCCGTATCCCGGACTTCGTCAAGCTGGCGGACGCGTACGGTTGTGCTGCGTTCCGCTGCGAGCGGGACGAGGACATCGACGCCACCATCCAGAAGGCACTGGAAATCAATGACCGCCCTGTGGTCATCGACTTCGTGGTCAGCCCGAACTCCATGGTGTGGCCGATGGTCCCCTCAGGAGTCTCCAACGACCAGATCCAGGTTGCCCGCAACATGACCCCGGAATGGGAAGAGGAGGACTAGCCATGAGCCGCCACACACTGTCCGTTCTGGTCGAAGACAAGCCCGGCGTGCTGACCCGCGTGGCCAGCCTCTTCGCCCGGCGCGCCTTCAACATCAACTCCCTGGCCGTCGGCCCCACCGAGGTTGCCGGGATTTCCCGCATGACTGTCGTCGTCGACGCCGATGGTGAACTCATCGAACAGGTCACCAAACAGCTCAACAAATTGATCAACGTGATCAAGATTGTCGAGCTGACCCCAGAATCTTCCGTGCAACGTGACCACATCCTGGTCAAGGTACGTGCGGATGCCGCGACACGCCTGCAGGTCACCCAAGCTGCAGACTTGTTCCGTGCCTCAGTGGTTGACGTTTCCACAGACTCGGTGGTTATCGAGGCAACCGGTACTCCGGAAAAGCTCGCAGCGCTGCTTTCTGTGCTCGAGCCATTCGGCATCCGCGAAATCGTGCAGTCCGGCACCTTGGCCGTTGGACGGGGATCCCGCTCCATGAGTGACAGGGCTCTACGCAGCGCTTAAGACACTGAGTAAGACACCGTCTTAGGCACTGCGTAGCCGCCCAACAACGCACCACAGACAATATCTACAAAGAAATCCACTCAAAGGAGTTACGCAAGTGACTGAAATGTTCTACGACGACGATGCAGACCTGTCGATCATCCAGGGCCGCAAGGTTGCCATTGTCGGCTATGGTTCCCAGGGACACGCCCACGCGCTGAACCTGCGCGACTCCGGCGTCGAGGTTGTCATCGCGCTCAAGGAAGGCTCGAAGTCGATCGCCAAGGCCGAGGACGCAGGCTTCACGGTCAAGAACGTTGCCGACGCCGCCGAATGGGCAGACGTCATCATGATCCTGGCGCCGGACCAGCACCAGCGCTCGATCTACAACGACTCCATCAAGGACAAGCTGACCGCCGGCAAGGCACTGGCCTTCGCGCACGGCTTCAACATCCGCTTCGGTTACATCGAGGCACCGGAGGGTGTTGACGTCATCCTGATCGCCCCGAAGGCTCCGGGCCACACCGTGCGCCGCGAGTTCGAAGCCGGCCGCGGTATTCCGGACATCATCGCCGTCGAGCAGGACGCTACCGGTTCCGCTTGGGAACTGGCCAAGTCCTACGCCAAGGCCATCGGCGGCACCCGCGCCGGCGTCATCAAGACCACCTTCACTGAAGAGACCGAAACCGACCTCTTCGGCGAACAGGCAGTCCTGTGCGGCGGCGTCTCCCAGCTGATCCAGTACGGCTTCGAGACCCTGACCGAGGCCGGCTACCAGCCGCAGATCGCCTACTTCGAGGTGCTTCACGAGCTCAAGCTCATCGTTGACCTCATGTGGGAAGGCGGCATTGCCAAGCAGCGCTGGAGCGTTTCCGACACCGCAGAGTACGGCGACTACGTCTCCGGTCCGCGCGTTATCGACCCCCGCGTCAAGGAAAACATGGCCGGCGTCCTCGCCGACATCCAGTCCGGCGCGTTCGCCAAGCGCTTCATTGACGACCAGGACAACGGTGCTGTCGAGTTCAAGGAGCTGCGTGCCAAGGCAGAGCAGCACCCCATCGAAGGCGTCGGCCGCGAATTGCGTTCCCTGTTCTCCTGGCAGCAGCAGGACGAGGATTACGTCGAAGGCTCTGCAGCCCGCTAATTAAAGGCACCTGTTGAAGCCGCGGCGTGGCCGTAGCAATTCAACACAGAACGCCGTTCGGGATAGGCTCGAAATGAAGCCGCCCGGCATGGAGGCCGGACCCGGTATACCGGGTCCGGCCTTCGTCGTCAAAGAATCGTTTCACCAAAACCCCACCTGAAAAAAGAGAGCTAAAGAGGTCACCGGTGACTAGCACCAAGCCAGTAGTACTCCTCGCTGAGGAACTTTCGCCCGCCACGATCGAGGCCCTTGGTCCGGACTTCGAGATCCGCCAAACCGACGGTGCGGACCGCTCCCAGCTGCTCTCCGCAATCGTCGACGTCGACGCCATCCTCGTGCGGTCCGCAACCCATGTGGACGCCGAGGCAATTGCCGCAGCCAAGAACCTGAAGATCATCGCGCGTGCCGGCGTCGGCCTGGACAACGTGGACATCAAGGCCGCCACCCAGGCTGGCGTCATGGTGGTCAACGCCCCGACGTCGAACATTGTGTCCGCAGCCGAACTCACGGTCGGCCACATCCTCAGCCTTGCCCGCCACATCCCGCAGGCGAGCTCCGCCCTCAAGGGCGGCGAATGGAAGCGCTCCAAGTACACGGGCATCGAGCTCTTCGAAAAGAAGATCGGCATCATCGGCCTCGGACGCATCGGAGCCCTCGTGGCTGCCCGGCTGCAGGGCTTCGAGACCGAGATCCTCGCGTACGACCCCTACATCACCTCCGCCCGGGCAGCGCAGCTCGGCGTCAAGCTTGTCACCTTGGACGAACTGCTGGAGAAGTCGGACTTCATCACCATCCACATGCCCAAGACCCCTGAAACCGTAGGCATGCTGGGCGCCGATGCCTTCAAGAAGATGAAGGAAACGGCCTACGTGGTCAACGTTGCCCGTGGTGGCCTGATCGACGAGGAAGCCCTTCACGAGGCCTTGGAAGATGGTCAGATCGCCGGCGCCGGAATCGATGTGTTCGTCAAGGAGCCGAGCACCGACCTCCCGTTCTTCGGTATGGACAACGTCATCGTGACGCCCCACCTGGGTGCCTCCACCGATGAAGCCCAGGAAAAGGCGGGCGTCTCCGTGGCAAAGTCCGTGCGCCTGGCCCTTGCCGGCGAACTCGTGCCTGACGCCGTCAACGTTGCGGGCGGCGTGATCGCTTCCGACGTTCGCCCCGGAATTCCGCTCATCGAAAAGCTCGGCCGTATCTTCACGGCCTTGACCCACGCATCGCTGACGCAGATCGACGTCGAGGTTGCAGGCGAAATTGCGAGCCTGGACGTGAAGGTCCTTGAGCTCGCCGCCCTCAAGGGCGTGTTCGCCGACGTCGTCACTGAGCAGGTCTCGTATGTCAACGCACCGGTCATCGCCGAGCAGCGAGGCATCAACACCCGTTTGATCACGACGTCGGAAGCCGAGGACTACCGCAACGTCCTGACTATCCGCGGCGCACTCAGCGACGGCTCCCAGATCTCGGTGGCCGGCACCCTGACTGGACCTAAGCAAGTCCAGAAGCTGGTGGGCGTCAACGGCTACGACGTCGAAATCCCGATCAGCGAGCATCTGGTAGTCGTTTCCTACGCGGACCGTCCCGGCGTCATTGGCACGATCGGCCATATCCTCGGCATGAACAACATCAACATCGGTGGCATGCAGGTGGCCCGCCAGAGCGAAGGTGGCCAGGTCCTGGCGCTGCTGACGATCGACACTTCCGTGCCGCAGCAGGTCCTTGAGGCAATCAAGGCCGGGATCGGTGCCGACATGGTTCGTGAAGTCGATCTGGAGGACTAGCATCCGAACCGCTTGAGCTAAAATCGTGTGCCGCAGTTCACATCGGCCACATATTATTGGCCGGTCTGCCTACAATGGCTTGGTCCGAAATTCGGATCCGGCGGCAGGCCGGCCAATACCCTTTGCACACACCCGGTGGATTCCTCTTGCCTCGGCATGGTTTCAGGGAGAGCAGTGTGCGCACCCGCAATCCAGGACTCAGGGAGCCCTATGAACGCCGTCCAGAGGTTCATCAGAAGCCGTGTGCTGCTGTTGACCGCGGCCATTTTGATCGTCGCCATGTGCATGTCCGTCTTCATCCAAAGCCAGTCCCAGGCCGCGCTGAACCGGACGGTGGATGAGAATTCGCGAGGCCTGTACGACATCCTCGTGCAGGCCAAGGCCGGGAACACCAAAGACGGCGGAGCCCTCATCCAGCCGGACATCGCTAACGGCCAGGGCGGCATCAGCTTCCAGCAACTCGAGAAGATCCGTGGTCTGGGTGGCACGTCCGTTGCCGCCCCCATCAGCCTTGTCTCCCGGGTGACGCAGAACCTGGAGGCCCCGCGGCTTGATGCGATGGATTACCTCGGCTACAACGCAGGCCTTGCTGGCGGCGCCACTGCAGGGGACCCCACCGGAACGGACTCCAAGAAGTGGCCCGCGCCGGAATCCGTCCTTCCTGCGCAGCCAAAGAAGTACCGCCTGACAGCCACTGCCGTGAGCTCCGACGGAGTATCCCAGCAAACGCTCTTCCAGGCCAGTGCTGAAGGAACCCTGGGCAAAGGCCAGGTTGTTGAACAGCAGACCGCCGGAGGGAAGAGCATCCGCATTGCCGGCCCAGCAGGGGAGACCGGGATCAAGTTCCCTGCGCCTGCCGGTGGCTCCGAGCACAACCTCTTCAACCTTTCGGTCGCCCTTCCCATGGCCCCGCAGGTCACCGAATCCGTCGTCGCAGTCGACCCCGCAGCTGAACGTGCGCTCCTTGGATCTGCCGGTGACTTCCTGGCACCGCTGGAAAAAGCACCACCTGTCGATACGCGCAACGCGGGCGCCATCGGCCGCTACTTTGAACAGCTGTTCGCCAAGAGCCCCACGCAGCAAGAGCTCGAACAGGGCCCCGACTTCCTCGGTGTCAAGCTCAAATATTGGGCGCCCCTCATGACCCAGTATCAGCAGGCAAAGCTGTCCGGCCAGATCACGGATGCCTCGCAGGCCATTCCCCTGATCGTCCGGCAGGGAACATCTCTTGACCTGAAGTACTCGGTCAAGATCCAGGAAATCGACGATTCCGGCAAGGTCGTCAATGACGTCGGCACTGTCTCGCGTTCGTTGGACAAGGACTACCTGCCCTTCGTTTCAAAGTCGCCGTTTGCCCTCGAATGGCCCGGATCCACCGACCACAGCCAGCTGCTCGGTAACACGGGCAATTTCGGTCAAGGCCTGTACCAGCCTGCCCAGTGGAGCACGGACTTCGCGGCCGCACCCAAGTACAAGGACGGCGAAGCCTCCGCGAACGGTGCCGTCGGCAAGTCCGCAATGCCGGGGGACTGGGTGACAGTCAACAAGCTGCCCGAGAAGTCGGCCTTCGGGGCGATGGTGGACCAGGCCCAGCGCAAGCCTGTTGACGAGCGCTCGTACCGTGAGAATCTTTCCACGGGATCGAAGCGGGCTACGCCGCTGCCGATGGTCTATGGGACGTTTGATCCAGCCCAGATCCAAAAAGCAGCAGGCGACGTCAACAAGCTCCCCTTGGGGGGCTACGACCCGGCTCCTATGACGCTCCAGAAGGACGCCGCAGGCAATGACACCGCAGCCAAAGGCCTCAAGCCGTCGCTGAGCGCCACGGGCCTGGTGAGCCAATCCGCCGGTGCCATTACCGACTACTACGGCCTTGCCGCAGCCCGCGGTTACGATTCCAACGCCAACGTGATCGATGCCGTACGGGTCCGCGCCAGCGCCCCCGGCAACTGGAAACAAGCCCAGCCGGACGTCGACAAGCTCGCTGCCCAGATCCGCGACATGGGACTCGAAGCCACCGTGGTGGCCGGTTCCGCGCGTGAAGACGCCAACATCTTCGTCCCGGGGTATTCCAAGGACGACGCCGGCAAGGAGTCGGACCTGGGCACCGTCGTGCAATCGTGGGTCCGTCAGGATGCCGCCGATGCTGTCTCCGGGTCCCTGACAAGCACCAACATCACCCTCCTCTTCCTGACGCTGTGCGGTGCCACGCTCCTGACCGGCGCTTCCACAGTCAGCTACATCCGCCAGAGACGCAGTGAGGCCGGGATCCTCCGGGCCATGGGCTGGACCCAAAAGAGGGTCCGGCGCTGGGTCCTTGAGGAATTCGGCATTGGTGCAGCAATCCTTGCCGTGGCAGGCATCGCGCTGAGCCTACTGAGCTGGAATCTAGCCACGGTCATTGTTTCCGCGTCCGTGTTGCTCATCTACTTCGCTGCCGCGTACTTCGCTGCCCAGCAGTTGCGGCACCGTGACGTCGTAGACCAGGAACCGCAGCACGATGAACGCCTCATCGCAGTGGATTCGCCGCTGACGTTTGCGTACCGTCAGCTGGTCACCAACCGTTTCAACTCAGTCGCGCTGGCAGTGGCAGTCGGCGTGTTCGGGGCCGCCGTTGGTGCCCTGATCGCCTTGCTCATTGACATTCCACGGGCAGCAGGAGCCAGTGCACTCAGCGGACTGGCGTCGGCCACCATCGCGTTGCCGAGCGTCACCCTGGCGGTCTGCGGGGTGCTCGTCGGCCTCGTCCTGACCTTGGTCACAGGACGGTTCGAACTCCGGGCCAAGCGCGAACAACTTGGCACGCTCAAGGCCATGGGCTGGAACCCGGACATGCTGGGGCAGGTTCGATTCTTCGAAAATGCCTTGGTCGGGACTGCGGCCTTGGTCCTGGGCGTCCTGGGCGCGCTGGGCCTTGGCCTGCTGCTCGCTCCCTATGCCGCACTCTGGGCCGCCTTGGCCGGATTGCTGGCTGTACTTTGCTGGATTCCCATTGCAACGAAAGTGGTCAAATGACTGACAATCTCCAACCCGATCTGACCCCGGCCACGGAATCCACCGACGAGTCGCTGTTGACCCGCGCAAATACCATCGTGAAGGCCGAGGACCACGCGACGCCCCTGCAGTTGAGCAACATCACCATCCGCTATGGCGGGGACAAGGGTGGTGCCGAGCCGGTCACGGTCGTCGAGGACTTCAGCCTCACCCTCCACGCCGGCGAGATGCACTGCATCGCCGGGCGAAGCGGCTCAGGCAAGACCAGCATCCTGACGGTTGGCGCGGGACTCACGCTTCCGACGTCGGGCCGGGTCCTCTGGGAAGGCGACTCCCTGGAGAAGATGGGGGACGACGAAATCGCAGACCGCCGCCGCGCGCTGATCGGGTACGTGGACCAGGGTGGTGCGTTGATCGATGGCATGAGTGCGTTGGAGAATGTCCTGTTGCCGGCCGTTCCCGACGGCGAAGTGGAGCAGCGCACCGAAATGGCCAAGGACCTGTTGGACCTGGTGGGTCTGGGCCGGCGCATGCGCCACCGTCCGGCGCAGCTGTCCGGAGGTGAGCGCCAGCGCGTCGCGATCGCCCGCGCGCTGATCCTGGGTACCCGTGTCCTGGTAGTGGACGAGCCCACGGCCAGCTTGGACCGTACCTCGGCCAACCGCATCATCAGCATCCTGAAGGACACCACCAGCGATGGCATTGCCGTGCTGGTGGCCTCGCACGACCACGAGCTGGTTAGGCTCAGCGATACGCTGACTGAATTGATCTAGTAACCGATGCTTCCGGACCGGCCGTCACATGCGGCCGGTCCGGTCTTTCCATCTCCAAGAGAAGGTAACTTCGTAGAGTGACGTCTTCAGAAAAACCCCCGTTCTACATCACCACCGCCATCACCTACCCGAACGGCGTGCCGCATATCGGCCATGCCTACGAGTACATTGCCACTGACGCGATGGCCCGGTTCAAGCGCCTCGACGGCTACGACGTGATGTTCCTGACCGGTACGGACGAGCACGGCATGAAGATTGCCCAGGCGGCGGAGAAGGAAGGCATCACCCCCAAGGAACTCGTGGACCGGAATGCCGAAATCTACAAGGCCGCCCACGCTGCTTTGGGCATCTCGTATGATCGCTTCATCCGCACCACCGATGAAGATCACTACGCTGCCTCGCAGGCCATCTGGAAGAAGATGGAAGCCAAGGGCGACATCTACCTGTCCAAGTACGAGGGCTGGTATTCGGTCCGCGACGAGGCCTACTACACCGAGGACGAGACCGTACTGAAGGACGACGGCGTCCGTTACTCGAGCGGTACCGACACCGAGGTGACGTGGACCGCGGAGGAGAGCTATTTCTTCCGCCTGTCCGCGTACCAGGACAAACTGCTGGCCTTGTACGAGGAGCAGCCGGAATTCGGCGCCCCGCAGTACCGCTTCAACGAGGTCATCAGCTTCGTCAAGCAGGGTCTGCAGGACTTGTCCATCAGCCGGACGACTTTCGACTGGGGTGTCCCGGTTCCAGGGAATGACAAGCACGTGATGTACGTGTGGGTTGATGCCCTGACCAATTACCTCACTGGGGTCGGCTACCCGGATGCCGAGTCTGAGGCGTTCCGGAAGTTCTGGCCCGCGGACGTCCACGTCATTGGCAAGGACATCTCCCGGTTCCATGCGATCTTCTGGCCCGCCTTCCTGATGAGCGCCGGCCTGGAACTACCCAAGAGGGTCATGATCCATGGCTTCCTCACCAACAATGGCGTCAAGATGTCCAAGTCCCTCGGCAACGTGGTGGCCCCCAAGGATTTCGTGGAGCAGTACGGCCTGGACCAGGTGCGCTTCTTCTTCCTCCGCGAAGTGCCCTTCGGCGCAGACGGCAGCTACAACCACGAGGCAATCGTGGGCCGCATGAACGCCGACCTCGCCAACAACTTCGGTAACCTTGCGCAGCGTTCGCTGTCCATGGTGGCCAAGAACTGCGAAGGCACGGTGCCGGTCCCGGGCGATTTCTCGGCAGAGGACTCCGCGCTGCTCGCCCAGGCCGGCGGCTTGCTGGACGTTGCCCGCGCCGCTTTCGAGAAGCAGGAATTCAGCCGTGCCCTCGAAGCAATCTGGGCCGTGCTCGGTGACACCAACGCCTACTTTGCCGAGCAGGCCCCGTGGGTGCTGCGCAAGACCGACGTCGAGCGCATGAACACGGTCCTGTACGTCACCTTGGAGGTTGTCCGCATCGTGGCGATCCTCACCCAACCTGTCATGCCGACGTCGGCGGCCAAGCTGCTTGAGGTGCTGGGACAGCCCGAAGGCGAGGCCCGCCAATTCGCGGCCATTGCCACTCCGATCGTCCCGGGCACGCAGCTCCCGGCCCCGGCCCCGGTCTTCCCGCGTTACGAGGAGCCCGCCGAGTCCTAAACGCTCGCTCACGTATGCGGTGCGTGAGGCAAACGCTCGCTCACGTATGCGGTGCGTGAGGCAAACGCTCCTTCAGATCTGTCCGGCAAGCCCTGCGGATCTGAAGGAGCGTTCGCTTTTTTGCGCAAATATGTGAGCGAGGATCGGCGGCGGAAAGTGCCGCATAAGTGAGCGAGCGTTGGAGGCGGCGGCCTGCCGCTCGCATCCTCGACCGTCGCACTCCGGAGTTCAAATGCTGAGACGATTTTGACCAGCATGTGGATGCCT
The DNA here is from genome assembly GCF_014207375.1 of Arthrobacter sp. AZCC_0090. Lineage (GTDB taxonomy): Bacteria > Actinomycetota > Actinomycetes > Actinomycetales > Micrococcaceae > Arthrobacter. Next base: position 357,489 of record NZ_JACHEE010000003.1, read on the forward strand.
TGGCAGTCTGAAAACATGAGCGCATCGCACCCCGCCGCAACGATCAATCTGGCCGTCATTCCCGGTGATGGCATTGGCCCCGAAGTCATTGCCGAAGCCCTCAAGGTCCTGGAAAAGGTTGTTGCCGAAGAAGGCGTCACCCTGGAGCAGACCGAATACAAGCTTGGAGCCCAGCATTGGCTCGAAACCGGCGAGACTCTCCCAGACGACGTCCTGGCGGATCTCCGGACCCGCGATGCCATCTTGTTCGGCGCCGTCGGAGCAGCCCCGGGGGACACCCGTATTCCTTCCGGCATCATTGAACGCGAGATGTTGCTCAAGCTCCGGTTCAGCCTGGATCACTATGTGAACCTGCGCCCGTCACGCCTCTACGGTACGGTCGGCAGCCCCTTGGCCAACCCCGGCAACATCGATTTCATCGTGGTCCGCGAAGGCACCGAGGGCCCGTACGTCGGCAACGGCGGTACGCTGCGCGGAGGGACCCCCCACGAGGTCGCCACCGAGGTATCGCTCAACACGGCACACGGCGTCGAGCGCGTTGTGCGGGACGCCTTCCGCCGCGCCAGCGAGCGTCCCCGCAAGCACGTCACCCTCGTCCACAAGCACAACGTCCTGGTCTTCGCCGGCCACTTGTGGAAGCGCACCGTTGAGGCCGTGGCCAAGGAATTCCCCGAGGTCACCCACGACTACCTGCACATCGATGCCGCCACGATCTTCATGGTCACCGATCCCTCCCGCTTCGACGTGATCGTTACCGACAACCTCTTCGGCGACATCATCACGGACCTCGCCGCGGCCATCACCGGCGGCATCGGACTGGCAGCTTCGGGCAACATCAACATGGACCGTACTGCGCCCTCCATGTTCGAACCCGTCCACGGTTCCGCACCGGACATCGCGGGCCAGCAGAAAGCGGATCCTACTGCCGCCATCCTGTCCGCGGCATTGTTGCTGGACCACCTCGGCTACACCACCGCCGCCCGCAGGATCGAAGCCGCGGTCGTGGCTGACATCGAAAGCCGCAGCGGCGAGACCCGCAGCACGGTGGCCATCGGCGACGCTATCGCGGCCGCACTTTAGGGCCTGTCCTCAGGCGTAAGCTTTACTTGAATTATTTACCTGCTGCCGTGGTCCGTCGCTGAACCATATCCTCCAAGAGAAGGTTCGCTGTGCCAGGTAGCCGACTGGAGGAAACATGACTCAGACTGCCCACGGCGTCGAATTCAGCCAGCAGCTCTCGGAGAACCCGAAGTCTGTTGAGGAGCGTGCAGCCATCCTGGCAAACCCAGGATTTGGCGACTACTTCACCGACAACACCGTCATCGTCGACTACAGCGTTGACGCAGAGGGCAAGGGTGGCTGGCACAGCGCCCGGGTCGAGGCCTACGGACCTATTTCCTTGGATCCTTCGGCAGCCGTCCTCCACTACGGCCAGGAGATCTTCGAAGGCCTCAAGGCATACCGCCACGCCGACGGCTCCATCTGGACCTTCCGTCCGGAGGCCAACGCCGCCCGCCTGAACAAGTCGGCCCGCCGCTTGGCTCTTCCGGAACTTCCCGAGGAATACTTCCTCGGTGCGATCCGCGAACTCGTGCAGGCGGACAAGGAATGGGTCCCGTCCGGCGATGGCGAAGCGCTGTACTTGCGCCCCTTCATGATTGCCACGGAGGCCTTCCTAGGTGTCCGCGCAGCCCGCGAGGTCTCATTCCGGGTGATTGCATCCCCGGCAGGAAACTACTTCGGCGGCGAGCTCAAGCCGGTGTCCATCTGGATCTCCCGTGAATACGCCCGCGCCGGCCGCGGCGGGACCGGTGCAGCCAAGTGCGGTGGAAACTACGCTGCTTCCCTGATTGCCCAGATGGAGGCCGAGGAGAACGGCTGCAAGCAGGTCCTCTTCCTGGACCACTTCAACGACGATGCGGTCGAGGAACTCGGCGGTATGAACGTCTTCTTCGTCATGAAGGACGGCTCACTCGCTACCCCCGCGCTCACTGGAACAATCCTTGAAGGCGTGACTCGTTCCTCCGTGATCGAGGTGGCCAAGGACATGGGCCGCGAGGTTTCCGAGCGGAAGATCACCCTCGCCGAGTGGCGGGATGGTGTGGCTTCCGGCGACATCGCCGAGGTCTTCGCATGCGGAACCGCGGCGGTCATCACGCCCATCGGCGTACTGAAGGACAAGACGGAGTTCATCGGTTCCGAGGACGCCAAGGCAGGCGAAACCACCATGGCGATCCGCCAGCAGCTACTTGGCATCCAGACCGGAACGGTCGAGGACAAGCACGGCTGGCTGACCCGCCTCGCCTAGGGCTTGGCGGCCTCTGGAGTGCCCGACGGCGGCCTCCCACTTGGGTGGGCGGGCCGCCGTCGGCGTTTCAGCAGAGAGCAGTCGGCTGTCCGGAAGACAGGGCTACTGGGGCTGGGGCCCGTGGATCAGCGGTTCTATGAGCGCTTCCATCTTGGCTTGCAGATACTGCTGACCGGCAGCGGAGGGGTGGTCTCCGTCGGGCCCAATGAGGTTCGCGGCATCATCCATGATCCAGCCTAGGACTATCGGATCCACGAAGTCGGCGCCCGCTTGCTGTGCAGCCGCTTTGTCCTGGTCTCGGATGTCGAGTCTTTCCGGTTCCGGCGTGCTCGAATACGACGGCGGACCTATCACCAGGATGTCGGCGTGGGGAGCGCGGGTCTTGACCGAGGCAAAGGCCCGTGCCGCTGCAACCTCGGTTTCCCCCGGGGCGGCACCCATGTCATTTTCGGAACCAAAGAACACCACCAAACGGGTGGAGTCCGTTACCGCCGCGTCCACTTGGGAACCGAAGGTGGATCCGTCCTCGCCAACGCTGACATAACCGCTTCCATCCTGCGCGGCATTGACGATGGTTGCTTGGAACTGTTGAAAGGCGGGATCGTTCTCCACGAGGTTTGGCCACGCGTCGGAAGGCGAAGTCCCGTGTCCGGTGCTGAGGGAATCTCCGATAATCACCACTGTGGGTTCTGCCGCGGCGGCACGCGGTGCGGCGTCGGACGAACATGCACTGAGGATCGCGAGGACGGAAAGGCAAACGGTTGCGATCGCCGTCGTGGTCCAGAGAAGTCCTCTTCGAGGGGTTTGAGTCCGCAACAATTCGATCACTCCTCTGCATCCATTCAGGGCAAGCCAAGCAGCAAATCAGCCTTGAAAGCGATGAGTTGATCGCCTGAGCTGTCCTGGCGCCTTGACACCATGCTATGCCGCGAGCTCTCTTTACCTGCTGTGCATCTGCCCTGACGCCCGGACCTGGCGATGTGGCGTGTGCCAAGATGGAACCGTGAATCCGGTCTATGACGCGTCTTTCCAGCCAAGCAGTTTCCTCACCCGCTCACGGCTGGCACCCAATCCCGGGCCGATGAGCCTCGATGGGACCAATTCCTACGTCATTGCCGCCCCGGGCGCTGCCGGAGTGGTCGTCGTCGATCCCGGGCCGCTCGAAGAATCCCATCTCGCGGCCCTGGCCGCCTGCGGACCGGTTGACCTCGTGCTCATCACCCACCGCCACAAGGACCATACCGAGGCGTCCGCGCGCTTCCACGAACTCACCGGGGCGCCTGTCCGTGCTGCCGACCCGGCACATTGCCACGGCGGAAAGCCGCTCCGCGCCGACGAGGTCATCAAGGCGGCAGGGGTGGAGATCCACGTCCTTGCCACCCCCGGCCACACCTCGGATTCTTTGTGCTTCCATCTTCCCGCTGACGGGCCTGACGGCTCCGTGCTCACCGGCGACACCATTCTGGGACGCGGAACCACGGTGCTGGACTATCCCGACGGCAGGCTAGGGGACTACCTCGCGAGCCTCGACACACTTGAAGGACTCGGTCCGGCAACACTGCTGCCCGCGCACGGGCCGGTCCTACCCGCCGTGGACGCGGTGTGCCGCGAGTACCGGGCCCACAGGGAGATGCGGCTGGACCAGATCCGCGAGGCCCTCGCCCGGCTCGGGGCGGAGGCTGGGGTGCAGGCCGTCACCGACGCGGTGTATCCCGACGTCGATCCTTCCGTGCGCTGGGCGGCGGAAACCTCGGTTGCCGCGCAATTGGACTATCTGCGCAGCTAGCGGACACCCTTGCGTAACGGCCGCTCCTGTCCTCCCGCGCGTACCGGCCGCGTGCGGACGGTACGCTAGGAGCCATGCGTATCGCCCGGTTTGTTGTTGATTCTGATCCCGTCTACGGCGTCGTCGAAGGTGAGCCCGGCAGTGAAGTCGTCACTGTCATCCATGGCGATCCCTTCTTCAATGGTGTTGAGCGGACTTCGGTCCGCCATAAGCTGGAGGACGTCCGCCTGTTGGCCCCGATCATTCCGCGCAGCAAGGTGATCGGCGTGGGACGGAACTTTGCGGAGCACGCCCGGGAACTGGGTAATGAAATTCCGCAGCATCCGCTGCTCTTCCTGAAGCCGAACACCGCGGTCGTCGGCCCCAATGACCCCATTGTGTTGCCTGAGTTCTCCGAGGAAGTTTCCTTCGAAGCTGAACTTTGCGTCGTCATCGGCCGCATTTGCAAGGACGTGCCGGAAGACCGCGTTGACGATGTCATTTTTGGTTATACCTGCGGCAACGACCTCACGGCGCGCGACATCCAGAAAACGGATCTGCAATGGGCACGTGCCAAGGGCTTCGACACCTCCGCGCCCCTGGGCCCGTGGATCGAGACCGATCTGGACCCTGAGGACCTGGCCATCAAGGGCTGGCTCAACGGCGAACTCCGCCAGGACGGCAGCACCAATCAGATGATCCGCAGCGTGCGGGAACTCGTGTCGATAGTTTCTCAGGCGTTTACCTTGCTGCCGGGCGACGTCATCATGACGGGCACTCCGGCCGGCGTCGGACTCGTGCAGGAAGGCGATCGCTACGAGATCGAGATCGAAGGCATCGGCCGCTTGTCCAACCCGGTAGTCCGCCGCTGAAGTCTTGACGGTTCGCCTGGTGTTCGAGACCGGTCGACACCAGGCGGCACTGGCCATTCCGCCAAGCGCCACGCGGTAAAGTTGGAACCACTATGACTACTGTTGCTGCGTCGAACTCTGCCGCCATTCCTGCCGTGACCGCCGAAACCCCGGTCCGCGTCCGGTTCTGCCCCTCACCCACGGGAACTCCGCACGTTGGGTTGATCCGTACCGCCCTCTTCAACTGGGCCTATGCGCGGCACACCGGCGGCAAGCTGATTTTCCGGATCGAGGACACCGACTCAGCGCGCGACAGCGAGGAAAGCTACCACCAACTTCTTGACGCGCTGAAGTGGCTCGGCATCGACTGGGACGAGGGCGTGGAGGTTGGCGGGCCGCATGAACCGTACCGCCAGTCCCAGCGCAGCGACATGTACCAGGACGTCATCGCCAAGCTCAAAGCCGGCGGCCACATCTACGAGTCGTACTCCACGCCTGACGAAATCGAAGCTCGGCACCGTGCTGCCGGGCGGGATCCCAAGCTCGGCTATGACGGCTTCGACCGCCATGTCACGGAGGAGCAGCTCGCCCAGTACAAGGCCGAGGGTCGCCAGTCCGTGCTGCGCCTGCGCATGCCGGACGAGGACCTGACCTTCAATGACCTCGTGCGCGGGGAGATCACATTCAAGGCGGGCTCAGTGCCGGACTTCGCCGTGGTGCGTGCCAACGGTGCGCCGCTGTACACACTCGTGAACCCCGTTGACGACGCACTCATGGGTATCACGCATGTCCTCCGCGGCGAGGACCTGCTCAGCTCCACTCCGCGTCAGATCGCCCTCTACCGTGCGCTCTACGCCATCGGCGTGGCTGAATACATGCCGGAATTCGGCCACCTTCCTTATGTCATGGGCCAGGGCAACAAGAAACTCTCCAAGCGCGATCCGGAATCCAGCCTGTTCCTTCACCGCGAACGTGGCTTCATTCGTGAAGGATTGCTCAACTACCTTTCGCTTTTGGGCTGGTCGCTGAGCGCCGATGAGGACATCTTCACCGTGGAGCAGCTCGTGGCCAACTTCGACATCCACGACGTCCTGGGCAACCCGGCGCGCTTTGACATCAAGAAAGCGGAAGCCATCAATGGCACGCACGTGCGCATGCTTGCTCCCGAAGACTTCCGCGAGCGGCTCGTGCCGTACCTGCGTGCCGCCGGCTTCGTGGGAGAGATCCTGACCCCGCGCCAGGAAGAGATCCTCGCCGAGGCCGCGCCGCTGGTCCAAGAACGCATCACCCTGCTGGGCGAGGCTCCCGAGATGCTTGCCTTCCTGTTCAAGAACGACGACAAGATCGACGTCGCGGACGACGCCCGCAAGGGACTTCCCGAGAACCTGACCGAGGTGTTGGACGCCGCGTTGGTTGCCCTGGAACCCGTCGAGGACTGGACCGCGGAGAGCATCCAGACGGCACTCAAGCAAGCTTTGGTGGAGGATCTCGGCATCAAGCCGCGCCTCGCGTTCGGCCCCGTGCGCACGGCAATCTCCGGCCGCCGCATCTCGCCGCCGCTCTTCGAATCGATGGTCATTCTGGGCAAGGATTCCTCGCTCACCCGCTTGCGCGCGTTCCGCGGCTAGTCCAGGCACACTGTGATCAGCGCACTTCATGAGTCATTTGGCACGGTCCGGGGTGTCCTGTTCGATATTGACGACACCCTGGTGGACCTCGAGTACGCCATGACCACGGCGCTGCGTGATGTGAGCGAACATCTCCTCCCTGGCCTGGACCAGGCCGGGTGGGAGAAGTTCGGACGGATCTTCACGCACGAAACCACCCATTTCTATGACCGATACCTCGCTGGCGAGTTGACGTTCAACGAGCAACGCCTCCTGCGGGGCCGCGCTGCCCTGGGGCATTTCGGCGTCGAGCTTGGGGGCGAGGACTCCCACACATGGCTCAGCGACTACTCCCGGCTGCAGCCCAGCTATGTCAGGGCCTTCAGCGACGTCGCTCCCGTGCTTGCCGCCTTGGACGCCGCGGGCGTTCCCTATGGCGCAGTGAGCAATAATGTCCATGACTATCAGAGGGTCAAGCTCGATAGCGCGGGACTTGGCCGCGTCTCGGTCCTCGTCGGAACGGACACCGTAGGTGTGCCCAAGCCGGACCCCGCCATTTACCTGGAAGGGGTCCGGCGCCTGGGCACCACCCCGGCTGAGACGCTCTTCGTCGGAGACAACCGCCTGCTCGACGCCGATGGCGCCACCGCAGCCGGCTTGCGAGGAGTCTGGCTGAACCGCACCGGCGAGGTGGCCTCCGGCTTTACTGGCCGGGAAATAGATTCCTTGTCGCGACTGCTCGCCTGAGCGATAGCGCGGCTTCCCGGTTACGCGCCCAGGCGAAACTTCCTCAGGAAAACGAATGCGCCCACGGAGCCGGCACTTAGGACGCCCACCAGCCCGAGCGCCGTGCCGGTATCCGACTTTTCTGCCATGCTCGACGGCGATACCGCTGCGGCTCCGTGATGGAGTTCTGCCGTGCCCGCGGCGATTCGAGCGTTCCCGTCTGCAAGTTTGTCGGCACCGGTGGACAGTTGGGCCGAGCCCGCGGCCAGTTTGGCGTTTCCTTCAGACAACTTCGAGGCACCTGCGGCCAGTGCCGTGGAGCCGTCCAGAAGGCCGGGGGAGGACGGATCAGCGGGGCTGCCCTTGATACCCGTCATCAGTGAGTCCGTGCCCGAGGCCAACCGTGACGTTCCGTCCGTCATGCTGGCCGTGGCCTTGAGGAGCCCCGGATGCTCGGGGTCGCCTGGAACTCCGTCCATGCCCACGCGGATCTTTGCCGTTCCATCAGCAAGCATCTGGGTTCCCAGAACCACGCCTGGAGACGCTGGGTCCTGGCTGTTGAGCTTCTGGGCCAGGGTCGCGAAGCCGGCCGTCAGCTTTCCGGTTCCCGCGGCCAACTTGTCTGTGCCGTCGGCGAGCCTTCCGGTGCCGTCGTGGAGCTGCACCGCCCCGGCTTGGAGCTGGCCAGCCCCCGCCTGCAATTGCCCAGCTCCAGCGTCGAGGCGATGTGCGCCATCGTTCAGCGCATTGATCTGGGCCTTCAGAACTGCGAGAGGCACCACGCCCTGAACTCCGTTGGCGGCGTCAGCCAACTGCTGCAGTCCTTGGGCCAAAGCGGCGGTTCCCGTTCCCTTGGTTGGATCGTTTCCGGCTCCAGGGTAGCCCTTGAGCTGATCAGTGCCCGCCGCCAGCTTGGCGGTACCTGCAGCGAGTTGGGCGGCGCCGGCGTCGAGCTGGGTGGCGCCGTCATTGAGCTGGATCGCGCCATTGTTGAGTTGGGTGGCGCCGTCGGCGAGATTGTTTTCGGCGTTGCCAGCCGGCGTCGGGGTCAATGCCGCGGAGAGCTGCACAGCTCCGGCCGCGAGCTTCTGCGCGCCGTCGTCCACTTTGTAGACTCCCGGCGCAAGCTTGGCGTTGACGTCGTTCTGGATCTTCACCGCCCCGGTCGCCAGTTTGTCGGCTCCATCTTTCAACTGCTGGGCTCCCGGGGCCAGTTTGCCCTGGATTCCGGTTTGGACCTTTGAGGCGCCATCAGCCAGTTTGGCGGCGCCAGTGCCGGCTTCCGCGGCTCCTCCCGCTAGCCTTGCCGCGCCGTCCTTGAGCTGGTTGGCGCCGGCTGATGCCTGCCCTGCGCCGTCATTGAGCTGCTCGGATCCCGCGGCGATCTTCCCAATGACCAACGTGTAGAACCCGAGGAGCGCGATCAGGAGGAGAGCGAGCACACCGATCGCGATCGTCTGGGCCCGGCTTCGTGTTCTGGTGGCAATGGCAGGGTTCCGTGTCATGGGCAAAATTCCTCTCGATGACTTCCCGACGGCGGCGCTGCTGCCGGGATCCCCCCATGTGACGCAGCTAACAGGCGGCTTGACCTGCGGCTGTGCCACGAAACAAGTGTTTGGCGCTGGTTACCGATTGGTAACTTACCGAGAGTAAACTTAAGATCCGGAGGAGTGCAAGGGTTTTTTCCTCTCATCCGCGGATCGCTGGGCGTGGGGACCATGCAGGCGTGCGGCTGCCCGCCCGATTTGTGCGCATCGAAAGTCTCGGGTAGAGTAATTACTCGTGCTGAGGGGCGCGGAGCGAAGGTTTAGGCCATCGAATCCGGCCTAAAAGCACCAATGGGATATGGTGTAATTGGCAACACTACGGTTTCTGGTACCGTCATTCTAGGTTCGAGTCCTGGTATCCCAGCTCTGAATGATCCACGTTTTCGCGGGTAATTTGGAAGTTTGAAACGGTCCGCCGATTTGAAACAATGTTGAATGTATGAAATACTCATTCAGCTTGAATGCCGGAAGCGGCATTCTGAAAGTGCAAGGCCCCATCGTATAGCGGCCTAGTACGCCGCCCTCTCACGGCGGTAACGCGGGTTCGAATCCCGCTGGGGTCACAACATGAATCCCCGGAACCAAGAGGTTCCGGGGATTCTTTTTCGTGCTTTGACGCCCGATTTCACCAGGGCTTATTAACGCTTCGGACTCGAACTAGCGGAAAGGTGTCCGGCGCGGGCGCATAAACCGAGGCCAATTCACGCCGGCAAGTCACTGCGTCAATTCATGGGTGCCGACTCATGGGACCAGTGCGGCAGGAACACTGGCAACTATGGCAAGCCTCGACTGCGACACTCAGGCAAGAATGCTGCAGGAATGCTGCCGAATAGCCGCTAAGCGCCCTCTTTCTGGAGGGCTTCTGCGGCGTCCCTGACCTTGATGAGCGTGCGCAGGTTCCGGGTGGTGGTGCTCGCCTTGTAGCGGGCCTTCGAAGAGAGTTTGCTGAAGGGGCTGTCCAAGGTGCCTCCCGCCGGGGCGAGCCAGGCCGAGGCCTCAGGACCCAGACGGACTTGCTCGACGCCGCCCTGTCCCGGGATGCCGAGGGCTGTGCCGGCGTCGAACAGTTCATCCAGCATGGCCGGGTCCGAGGCGAGGGTGATGTAGCTGTGCGTGGTTTTGTCGCTGGCGGGATAGGGGCAGGCTTCCACCAGTTCGGCAACTCGTTCCGCGGTCAGGACCACCACCCAGGCGTCATAACCGAATGCCTCCCTCAGGCATTTCTCACACTGTTCTTTGACTTCCGCGGCTTCCAGCTCGCTCTGAAGCACCACATTGCCGCTGGCCAGCAGGGTCTTGACGCCGGTGAAGGGGTATGCCTGGAGGGCAACTTTGAGATCGGCCATCTTGATGTTGATCCCGCCCACGTTGATCCCACGCAGGAACACGGCAAAGCTATTCATGCGCCCACCCTATAACGGCTCTTTGTAGTCCTGGGTGACCTCGCGGACGACGAGCGGTTGCATGTACCGAGTAGAAGAATGGCGGGCAGATTGACTTGACGGCTCTGCACGCGTGCTGAATCGAGTGTGCGGCCGGGACAGCTCAAGTAGACGCCACTCGTGTTTCCGTCTGGGGCGGCCAATACACTAGTGCGGCCGGGCCCCCATTTTCGAGTCAAGTCAAAGGAATTCCCCAGTGAGTCCGGCCGGGTCATACTCCGAAAGCGAACATCTCGAAGGTCGTGATCTCATGGGTAGTCTCCAATCTCCTCAGGTGCTGCCGTCATGGCAAAGCCTCCGTCTGTGCGACCTTCTTCCTCGGGGGCGCGTCCACATCGAGATTGGACTCGCCGATTGCGCATTTTGACAGGATGGGTGACCTTGCAGGCCAAGTTCTTTGCAAGCAGGCCGGACCTCCGCGCGGCGGTGCTCAGCCGGTGTCTCGCACGGTTTTCGAGGGAGAGGGGGCGGAACAAAACATGCGCACTCAACAAAATGGCCTACGAAAAGGTCTACGGACGAAGCCGCGTAGATCCGCGGTTAGGTCAGCGTGATGGGCTTCTCCGAAGACGTTGAGCCTACCCGATGTCCATCGGATGCCGCAGTATTCCCGAGAAGACAGGCTCACCCGGCCCGGACCCTGATGGACGTCATGTGCGAAACCATCGCAAAATACCCTGAAGCGCCAGCCATTGACGATGGGACCGTCCAGCTGACGTACAGAGCGCTTGGTTCGCGGGTGAATGCTCTCGCGCGGCGCCTTTGGGCCCTGGACATCGGGGCCGGAGACCGGGTGGGTGTCCGGATGCAATCCGGCTCTTCGGATCTATACATCGCCATTCTTGGCGTCATGGCCTGCGGTGCGGCCTACGTTCCGGTCGACATCGAAGAGCCGGAAGAACGCATGGAGACTGCATGGTCCGAAGCGGGTGTCTGCGCAGTGGTCGGCGGTCACCTTGCAGTCACTCTGGTCCCAGGACGCAGGGCGCAGGGCCGCCATCGCGAACCTCATCCAGAGGATGACGCGTGGATCATTTTTACGTCCGGATCAACCGGCAAGCCGAAGGGGGTTGTCGTCACGCACCGGTCCGCTGCGGCCTGGGCCGATGCGGAGGCTGAAATGTATTGCCAAGACAATCCGTTGGGCCCTGGTGATAGAGTCCTTGCCGGGTTGTCCGTGGCCTTCGACGCATCCTGTGAGGAAATGTGGCTTGCCTGGAGAAACGGCGCGTGCTTGGTCCCTGCACCGAGGACCGTAGTCCGCTCCGGCGCGGATCTTGGATCTTGGCTCGTCCAGCGCCACATTACCGCGATATCCACGGTGCCCACGCTTGCAGCACTCTGGCCCGTAGATGCCCTTGACGGTATCCGGCTCCTTATCGTTGGTGGTGAAGCCTGCCCGGGCCCCCTGATGGACCGGCTGGCCGGTTCGCGGCGGGAAGTCTGGAATACTTATGGGCCCACAGAGGCCACCGTGATCTCCTGCGGCGCGATGCATGATGGCACCGAGCCGAATCGGATCGGACTCCCGCTTCCAGGCTGGGATCTGGCAGTGGTGGACACGGACGGGATTCCGGTCCGCTGGGGCGAAGAAGGCGAGCTGGTCATCGGCGGCGTGGGCCTCGGCCGCTACCTCGACCCGACCGAGGACGCTGCGAAATATGCTCCGATGGCCGTTTTAGGCTGGTCGCGCGCGTACCGCAGTGGTGACTTGGTGCTCGCTGATCCCCGTGGCCTGGTCTTTCGAGGCCGAGCGGATGATCAAGTGAAGCTTGCCGGACGCCGTGTGGAATTGGGTGAAATCGATGCAGCACTAACGAGCCTCCCAAACGTCGCGGCCGCCGCCAGCGCTGTCCGGACTACCTCAAGCGGAAATAGGGTTCTTGCGGGATATCTTGTGCAGGCAACCGGAACACGCATAGACCTGGCGGCGGCCCGCACCCGGCTTACTGAGGTACTGCCCGCGCAACTCGTCCCCGCTCTGGGCGTGGTCCAATCGCTGCCAATCAAAGCCTCGGGCAAGGTCGATCGGAAGGCACTCCCCTGGCCCCTGCCCGGTGGTCTGCCCGCAGACTCGGCACACGAGCTTACCGGGACGTCGGCCTGGCTCGCAGAGCAGTGGAACAGCGTTCTCGGCCCGACGCCACTCACGAGGGATAGCAACTTTTTCGCCTTGGGCGGAGGAAGCGTCGCCGCGGCACAGCTCATCTCCCTAGTCCGAACCAGGCACCCCGAGGCATCCATCGCGGATCTTTACGCCATCCCAAGTCTCGGTCCGATGGCGGACCACCTCGACAGCCTCGGCGCTCCGTTCGGGGACGAGCGCGAAACCATGTCAATACCACCTTGGACAGGCCTGCTCCAGCTGCCGCTTATCCTGGGCCTTTACTATGTCAATGGCCTGAAATACCTCACCGGCCTAGCGGTCGCCAGCCTGCTGGTCCGGATGGCCGGTGCTCCATGGGCGCCCAACCCTCCGCTGCTGCCAACTTTGGTGGCGTGCTTGGTGCTCTTCAGCTTCCCATCCCGTTTGATCATCGCAGCGGGTTGCGCCCGCCTTTTGATGCATGGAATTCGCCCGGGCATCTTCCCCCGGGGCGGGCTGGTTCACCTACGGTTGTGGGCCACAGAGCGTATTGTCGCCTACTGCGCGCTCGACTCCCTGATGGGAACACCCTTTGCGGCGTGGTACGCGCGGGCCCTAGGGTGCGACATCGGCAAAGGGGTGCATCTCGATGCGATGCCGCCGGTGACAGGGATGGCAGCGATCGGGTCGAATGCGTCCATTGAACGCGGGGTGGACATGGCCGGCTACTGGATCGACGGCAACGTGTTGAGTATCGGCTCCATCGACATAGGTAGTAATGCAACAGTGGGCGCCCGCTCAACCCTCCTGCCTGGAACGCATATTGGAATCGGAGCTGAAGTTGCCCCGGGAACGTGTGTCAACGGATTCGTTCCGGACGGACAACTCTGGACAGGGTCACCGATGCGGCACGTCGGTGCGGCCGGTAAAGGATGGCCGGTCACGCAGGCCCCTGAGCATCGGAGGGCCGCAGTGAGGTTCCTTTACCCGCTTTCGCTGGTCGGTTTGGGCCCAATGATGGCCCTATCCGCGCTGCCCGCGGAACTGCTGATTTTCATGGCAAGCCGAAGCAGCGGAGACGTCGAGAACACGCTCCAAACCGTGGCTTTGTGGACACCTCTGGCCGTTATTTTCACCTCGATGACCCACCTATTGATCACGGCTGGGCTCGTCCGGCTGCTCAGCCACTTGATCGCTCCCGGGCTTCATCTTTCAACAGGCCCTGCGGCCTGGGCGGCGTGGCTAACCGATCTGCTGCTTACAAAGGCACTCATCTCGGCATATGCCATTTACGCAAGCCTCTTCACTCCCGGATGGATGCGCCTGCTCGGCGCTCAAGTCGGCAAGCGCGTTGAAATATCCACCGTGGAAACCATGCCCCACTTAACGATTTTTCTTGACCGTTCCTTCCTAGCGGACCGCTCCTTGGTTACCTTCAAGCGCGTCCGGGCGGGATGGCTGCAGCTCGGACATGCAAGCGTCGGAGAAGAGTCATTCCTCGGTAACTCCGCGGTTGTTGGCCCGGGGCGCCATATACCGGATAAATCGCTGATCGCGGCCTTATCCTCGGCTCCTAGCCATATGCCAGAAGGAACTTCCTGGTTCGGCCTGCCGCCCGTCGAGCTGACCCGGCTGGTGGACCATAGCGATCGCTCCCGGACGTACAGCCCACCGCCCCGCCTGCTCGCCGCGCGGGCGGCGGTGGAAGCCTGCCGAATCGTGCCCTCGATCATCAAAGCGTGGCTCGGTCTCGTTGCTCTTTACGTGCTCGCCTCAACGTACGTGCACTCAGGTCTTATGACCACAATTCTGGTGTCTGGCCCCACGGTTCTTGGCACCGCAGTCGCCTCCTGTCTAGTTGCCCTAACGGCCAAATGGGGGCTGGTTGGACGGTTCCGACCCTCCGAGCATCCCTTATGGAGCTCGTTCGTTTGGCGCAATGAACTGGCCGACGTATTCACCGAATCGCTGGCTGGCACGGAACTGATCGGCATGAGTGTCGGCACGCCCATTATTAATCTCTGGCTGCGCTGCATGGGAACGAAGATCGGACGGCGCGTATGGTGCGAGACGCGCTGGCTGCCGGAATTTGACCTCATCACGCTCGGCGACGGCGTCACCATCAACAGAGGATGTGTTCTCCAGACGCATCTCTTCCATGACCGAATCATGCGCATGGACGAAATCGATATGGGGATCAACTCGACACTGGGTCCCAATAGCATTGCGCTCCCCGGAAGCAGCCTCGGCACTCGGGCGACAGTCGGCGCAGCCTCACTGGTCATGCGTTCCGAGGCCGTCCCAGCTGACAGTAGATGGGCAGGCAATCCGCTCCGCACCTGGGTCCAGTCACACCCCGCACAAAGTGATGAGGTCGATTAAGGCACGGAGCTCACTTCGCCGATTACACCGAGGCAGCATGGTGGACGCGCGTTCCGTCTCCAACGATCTGGTTTTGGGGAATCTCGGGACCTATAACCGAGGCCGAAGGGAAAGCGTGATCAGTCGTTGTTCTTGCGCAGGGCCTCTGTCAGCACCCGGGCGGCATTGCAGACAACTTCGGCATGCAGGCGTCCAGGTTGGCGGGTCAGGCGCTCGATGGGGCCGGAGATGGACACTGCAGCAATGACCCGGCCGGAAGGGCCGCGCACTGGTGCGGAGACTGAGGCGACACCAGGCTCGCGTTCGCCCAGGCTCTGAGCCCAGCCCCGGCGTCGTACTCCCGCCAGGACCGTGGGCGTGAAGCGGGCATTCTGAAGTCCGTCGAGAAGGCGGTCGTGGTCTTCCCAAGCCAACAGGATTTGCGCGGCGGAGCCAGCCTTCATGGACAGCTGGGTGCCCACGGGAATGGTGTCGCGCAGGCCGATCGGGCGTTCGGCCGAGGCGACGCACACGCGCCAATCGCCCTGCCTGCGGAAGATCTGAGCGCTTTCTCCGGTGGCGTCGCGGAGCTGGATGAGGACGGGACCAGCCGAGGCGATGAGCCTGTCTTCGCCTGCCGCCGAGGCGAGCTCGACGAGGCGGCTGCCCAGGACAAATCGGCCTTGGATGTCACGGCTCACAAGGCGGTGGTGGACCAGGGCCAGCGCCAGCCGGTGCACGGTGGGACGGGCCAGCCCTGTTGCGGCCACCAGTTGAGCGAGGGTGGTTGGCCCCGCCTCAAGTGCGTCGAGCACTTGGGCCGCTTTATCGATGACGCCGACTCCACTAGAATTGTCCATGTAATGATATTGCCGTCTCAATATCTGAGATGCAAGTTGTTTCGCTGGCGCAGTTTGAATCGCTGATGTTCAGTGGAAGTAGTCAAGCCAACCGCAGTGAAGGGAGCAGGCCGTGGGAAAGACACTGGCCGAGAAAGTTTGGGATGCGCACGTGGTGCGCAAGGGCGAAGGCGAAGGAGCCAACGCCCAGCCCGATCTTCTGTTCATCGACCTGCACCTCGTGCATGAAGTGACATCGCCGCAGGCCTTTGAGGGCCTGAGGTTGGCTGGCCGCCGTCTGCGCCGGCCAGACCTCACCATCGCCACTGAGGACCACAACACCCCGACGCTGGACATCGACAAGCCGATTGCCGACCTCACCAGCCGCACGCAGATCCAGACCTTGCGTAACAACTGCCAGGAATTCGGGGTCCGCCTCCACTCGCTCGGCGATGCCGAACAGGGCATTGTTCACGTGGTCGGTCCGCAGCTTGGGCTCACCCAGCCCGGCATGACGGTTGTCTGTGGAGATTCCCACACCTCCACGCATGGTGCATTCGGTGCGCTGGCCATGGGCATCGGCACGTCCGAAGTGGAACACGTCATGGCCACCCAGACGCTGTCCCTCAAGCCGTTCAAGACCATGGCCATCAACGTTGAGGGCACCCTGCGCCCGGGCGTGTCGGCAAAGGACATCATCTTGGCGGTCATCGCCAAGATCGGCACCGGTGGCGGCCAGGGCTACGTCCTGGAGTACCGTGGGTCGGCCATTCGTGCGCTCTCCATGGATGCCCGCATGACCATCTGCAACATGTCCATTGAGGCCGGTGCCCGTGCCGGACTCGTGGCTCCGGACCAGACGACGTACGACTACATGCACGGCCGCCCGCACGCCCCCCAGGGCGAAGAGTGGGATGCCGCCGTCGAATACTGGAATACGCTGCACACCGATGACGACGCGACTTTCGACGTCGAGGTGGACCTCGACGCCGATACTTTGGAGCCGTTCGTGACCTGGGGAACCAACCCGGCCCAGGGCATTTCGCTCAACGAAGCGGTGCCCTTCCCCGAGGACTTCGGTGACGAAAACGCCAAGCTGGCCGCCGAACGCGCCCTGCAGTACATGGGCCTTGAAGCCGGTACCCCGATGAAGGACATCCGGGTGGACACCGTGTTTCTTGGTTCCTGCACGAACTCCCGTATCGAGGACCTGCGTGCCGCCGCCGATGTTATCCGCGGCCGCGAAAAAGACCCGAAAGTACGGATGCTGGTGGTTCCCGGCTCGGCACGCGTCCGTCTTGAGGCCGAAGCAGAGGGGCTCGACAAGGTATTCAAGGAATTCGGTGCCGAGTGGCGCTTCGCCGGCTGCTCCATGTGCCTGGGCATGAACCCGGACCAGCTCGAACCAGGGGAGCGCTGCGCATCCACCTCGAACCGCAACTTCGAGGGACGCCAGGGCAAGGGCGGCCGCACGCACTTGGTCTCGCCGGTAGTGGCCGCTGCCACAGCCGTGCGCGGGACGTTGAGCTCGCCGTCGGACCTGGAGCCTGCCTCCGTCTCTGCATCCACCACCACCGACGCCGCCTAGGAGGATCCCCATGGAAAAATTCACTACCCACACTGGCATCGGTGTCCCGCTGCGACAGAGCAATGTCGACACGGACCAGATCATTCCCGCGGTGTACCTGAAGCGGATCACCCGTACCGGCTTCGAGGACGCCTTGTTCGCCGCTTGGCGCAAGGACCCGTCCTTCATCCTGAACCAGGAACCCTTCAACGCGGGATCCGTGCTGGTTGCAGGTCCCGATTTCGGAACCGGTTCATCGCGCGAACACGCAGTCTGGGCGCTCAAGGACTACGGGTTCAAAGCCGTGTTGTCTTCTCGTTTCGCGGACATCTTCCGCGGGAATTCGGGAAAGCAGGGCCTTCTGGCTGCCGAGCTTGCCCAGGACGATATCGAGCTCATCTGGAAAGTGCTTGAAAACGCTCCGGGTACCGAAGTCAAGGTGGACCTTGTGTCCAAAACCGTTGAATGCGGCAACGTCGTGGCGCCCTTCGAGATCGACGACTACACCCGTTGGCGCCTTCTGGAGGGCCTGGACGACATCGGACTGACGCTCCGGCACGAGGAAGACATCACGGCCTACGAGGCTACCAGGCCCTCTTTCAAGCCGAAAACGCTGCCGGCGCGAATCCAGTAGGGCGCGGTACCAGTAGTTCACCGGAAAAGGACCGGCTCCATGCCGGTCCTTTTCCGTCTGCGGAAGTTCTCTGGGCGTGCTCCATTTCGAATCGGTAACGTCAGCTTTTATGCTTAGCTGGAGTCTTCGTAAGTATGGGGGCATCAACTCGTGAGGAAACCGGTATAGATGAGTAGTGTCCTGACAATCCGCGGCGGCGTCCCTTTGACCGGTCGCGTCACCGTCAGAGGTGCCAAGAACCTTGTTCCCAAGGCCATGGTGGCTTCGCTCCTCGGCAACGAACCCTCGGTGCTGCGGAACGTCCCGGAAATCAAGGACGTGGAGGTGGTCACCAGCCTCCTGCAGCTCCATGGCGTGACTGTTCAGAAAGACCCCGTCACCGGCGATCTCACGCTGGATCCCCAGAACGCCAAGACAGCGTCCAGTACCGCGATCGACGCCCACGCGGGAGACTCCCGCATCCCCATCCTGCTGTGCGGCCCGCTGATCCATGCCATTGGCGAAGCGTTCATTCCGGACCTCGGCGGGTGCAAGATCGGTGACAGGCCCATCGATTACCACCTCAACGTACTCCGTCAGTTTGGCGCCGTCGTCGAAAAGCGCCCGGGCGGCATCCATATTTCCGCCCCCAAGGGACTCCACGGTGCCAAGATCTCCCTCCCTTACCCTTCGGTGGGAGCCACGGAACAGGTCCTGCTGAGCGCCACAGGCGCCGAGGGCATCACTGAACTCAGTGGTGCCGCCACCGAACCCGAGATCATCGACCTCATCGCCGTCCTGCAAAAGATGGGCGCTATCATCAGCGTCCAGACGGATCGCACCATCAGGATCGAAGGCGTCAAGGACCTTGGTGGCTACGACCACCGTGCCCTGGCGGACCGCAACGAATCGGCGTCGTGGGCTTCCGCTGCATTGGTGACCCGTGGAGATATCTTCGTTGAGGGTGCTTCGCAGCGGGACATGATGACTTTCCTGAACACCTACCGCAAGGTGGGTGGCGGTATGGATATCCGCGAGGACGGGATCCGCTTCTACCACCCTGGCGGCAAGCTCAGCCCGCTCGTCCTTGAAACAGATGTACACCCGGGATTCATGACTGACTGGCAGCAGCCCCTGGTGGTCGCCCTGACCCAGGCTGAAGGCGTGTCGATCGTGCATGAAACCGTGTACGAAAACCGCTTCGGCTTTACCGACGCGCTGACCCGCATGGGTGCCACCATCCAAGTCCACCGTGAATGCCTCGGCAGTGTGCCGTGCCGATTTGGCCAGCGCAATTTCCTGCATTCCGCCGTCGTCTCAGGACCCACCCCGCTCAGAGGCACTGACATCGATATCCCCGATCTGCGCGGCGGATTCAGCCACCTTATTGCGGCGCTCGCCGCGACCGGTACCTCGAGGGTGACCGGGATCGACATCATCAACCGCGGCTATGAGCGCTTTACTGAAAAGCTCGCTGGCCTGGGCGCTGATTTCGACCTCACCGACTCCAAGTAACGGGGGACACCTTGAAGGAATCGGCCCAGAGCCGTGCCATGTTCGCTGTTCTCGCGGGAATTGCGCGGCCGCTCATCAACATCCTCATGGCAAAGAAGTGGGAGGGGACCGAAAAGCTCCCCGCAGGTGGCTTCATTGCGGCCCCGAACCACTGCACCGAGATCGACCCCATTGTGGTGGGGCACATGCTTTACAACATGAAGCGTCCGCCGCATTTCCTTGCGAAGGCGGGGCTCTTCAAGGCCCCCGTTCTGGGTGGCCTGTTGCGCGCCACAAACCAGATTCCGGTGGAACGCTCGACGACGGGAGCGAACCGCTCGCTGCAAGCCGCCCAGGAAGTGGTGGATGCCGGCGGCGCCATCATTATCTACCCAGAGGGCACCTTGACGCGCGACCCGGACTTGTGGCCGATGAAGGGCCACACGGGAGCTGCGCGCCTGGCAATCCAGACCGGTGCCCCCGTGGTGCCCATTGCCCATTGGGGTGCCCATGAGGTGTTCCCCCGGTACGCTAAGCGCCTGCATGTCTTCCCGCGGAAGACCTCCCGCATCCTGGTAGGCGAACCGGTGGATCTCAGTGCTTTCCAAGGCCGACCCCTGGACCGGGCAACGTTGGTTGAGGCTACGGACATCATCATGGATGCCATCACTGGGCTCCTTGCTACGTTGCGCGGGGAAGAACCGCCCGGGGAACGGTGGGATCCTGCTGCTCACAATCAGTCGAAGCACGGCCGCTTCCAAGCAACGGAAGAAACTACGCGCAACAACGGCACGGACGGACAGAAGTGACCGCTGGCGAAGTACTTATGGCCGACACCGCGGTAGTCGCCGTGCTTGGCGCAGGATCCTGGGGCACCACGTTCGCAAAGGTCCTGGCGGATGCGGCAACCGCCAGTGGCGCGAAGCGAAGCATCCGCATTTGGGGCCGGCGGGACGAAGTGGTTACCCAGATCAACACGGAGCACCGCAATACGCAGTACTTGAAGGACATTGCGCTGCCCGATTGCATCACCGCCTCAGCGGACGTATCAGAGGTCCTTGCCGGTGCCGGAATCGTGATCCTTGCCGTGCCGGCGCAATCACTTCGGCTTCAACTTCGCAAATGGAAGCCACTCGTGGCTCCGGGAGCCGTTGTTGTCTCGCTCATGAAGGGCCTCGAGCTCGGTACCGACTCGCGGATGAGTGAGGTCATTTCCGAGGAACTCGACATTCCGCAAGAGCGGATCGCCGTGGTTTCCGGGCCTAATTTGGCCATGGAAATTGCACGACGGGAACCGACGGCTTCAGTCGTGGCATGCAGCGACGAAGCCACTGCTGCATCGTTCGCGCTCTACTGCACCGCGCCGTACTTCCGCCCCTATACGAGCAACGACGTCGTCGGCGTCGAAATCGGCGGGATTGTGAAAAACGTCATCGCCCTCGCCGTCGGCATCTGCGAAGGCAAGCAAATGGGCGACAATACGAAGGCCTCGGTGATCACGCGCGGCCTTGCGGAGACGTCGCGGCTTGCCCTTGCTTTGGGTGGCGAGGCGCATACCATGGCCGGTCTTGCTGGACTGGGAGACCTGGTGGCGACCTGCTCCTCGCCCCTTTCCCGGAACCACACGGCGGGCCGTTTGCTCGGAGAGGGCCTGACCCTTGAACAGGTTACCGAGCAGATGACGCAGACGGCGGAGGGCATCAAATCCGGGTACGCTGTCTACGAACTAGCCGGAAAGCTCGGTGTCGACATGCCGATCACCGCGGCCGTGGTGGCCGTCCTTGAAGGCAAACTATCCGTTGATGAACTTGGGCCCAGACTCCTGGCCCGCTCCCTGAAGTCCGAAGGCGATTACTGACTGTGACCGAAGAATCCTTGTCTGCCGGAGCTGCTGAGCCCTCTGGAACCGCTGCTTACGCAAAACCCTCCGAACGCCGTCGGCCGCGCGTCGCAGTACTCTTCGGCGGCCGCTCGAGCGAGCACGCGGTCAGTTGCGTGACGGCCGCCGGGGTCATGGGCGCTATCGACAAGAGCAAGTACGATGTCATTCCCATCGGGATCGCCAAGTCCGGCCAATGGGTGCTCCCTTCAGCTGATATCAGCAAGTGGTCCTTGAGTGCTTCGGCGTTGCCTGAGGTGGCACCGTCCGGGAAGACCGTCACGCTTGCCGAGGTGGGCGGGGCCCACCAGCTGATCGTCACTGCCCCGAATGCGGTGCCCGAGGAACTGGGCTCCGTGGATGTCGTTTTCCCACTGCTGCACGGTCCTTGGGGCGAAGACGGCACCATCCAGGGGCTCTTGGAGCTTTCGGACACCCGGTATGTGGGCGCTGGAGTTCTGGCTTCGGCGGTAGGTATGGACAAACACTTCATGAAGGTCGTTTTCGAGGCAGCGGGCCTTACCGTGGGGCCGTATGTCGCCGTCACGGACCGTGAATGGATCAACGACGCCGAAGCCGTCCGTAAGCGCGTGGACCGCCTTGGCTTCCCGGTCTTCGTGAAGCCCGCTCGCGCCGGTTCCTCGATGGGGATTTCCAAAGTCGATTCCATGGACGGGCTGGATGCCGCCATTGAAGAGGCACGTCGGCACGACCTCAAACTGGTGATCGAGGCCGGCATTGTTGGCCGGGAAATCGAGTGCGCCGTCCTTGAAGGACGCGGCACCTCGGCGCCGCGCACTTCCATGCCGGGCGAAATCGCCGTCGCTCCAGGCGAACACGAGTTTTATGACTTTAACGCCAAGTATGTTGAAGACGGCGCCGCTGCCTTGAGCTGCCCGGCTGATATTCCGGACGAGGCCATCGCCCGGGTCCGTGAGCTTGCTGCCGCAGCGTTCGATGCTGTCGGTGCTGAAGGCCTCAGCCGCGTGGACTTTTTCTACACTCCGGACGGCGAACTGATCATTAACGAGATCAACACCATGCCCGGGTTCACGCCCAAGAGCATGTATCCGCAGATGTGGGCGGCTTCCGGTCTGAGCTACGCCGAGTTGATCGACGAACTCATCTACCTGGCACTCAATCGGAAAACCGGCCTGCGCTGAAAACCGGCCTGAGCTGACAAGCGCCAGCGCTAGGCCTGCTATTTGCCGGGGGTGCTTGTCGGCAGGTTTTGCAGCAACTCAGGCTGGCCAACGCATTTGCGTACGGCCTTGATTTTCGCCGCGGCAGGTGCCAGATCCGCGAGGACCGTGGCAGAGCTGATTTTGTTCGGGTCCATGAGGATTTCCGTGGCAGGCTCGCGCCCGTAGGTGGTCAGTGTCCACACCGGGTCGCCTTCCTTGATGACCCAGTCGATATCGTTCACTGTGACGCAGCGGTCCGTAGTGGGGCCGGGCACGTTGACGCCGCAACGCAGTATCAGGACGGAAGGGTCGCCCCATGCGGCGGTCGCTTGGCTGTTGGTCTTCCGCAAGGCGGCGTCGCCGATTGTGTCCGGAAGTGCCACCATCATGGGTGCGCAAGCCGCGTTTGCGGCGTCAGCGGCTGGCTTGACGTCGACGACGGGAGAGCAGGCTGTCAGGGCAAGAACCGAAACCGCCGCGGCCGTCAGGGAGCAAAGGGCACGGACGTACACAGCGGCTTTCGTTTGTTGCATTGATCAAGCCTATCGCGGCGGCGGCAAGCCGAGGATCGGGGAAGCAGCAGCTCGCGGGCGGAAGCAGATCCCGGGAGCAGGGGAGGATGCCACACTCAGCCAACCCTGGCCAGTCAAAGCCCGGCCGCCACGGATCAGCCCGTCGTTGTCAGCGGTTCGCGATAGCGTAGAGCTGTGTCCATAGAACAACAGACTGTCGCTGAGCTCTCCGAAGGGGAGCTCCTCGCGCGGATTTTCCCGCGCCTGCACCACAGCAGCAGTGTGCTGCTCGGACCGGGGGACGACGCCGCCGTCGTCGCCGCTCCGGATGGCCGGACCCTCATTTCCATTGACACCCAGACCCAGGACCAGGACTTCCGCCTGCAATGGAACAACGGATACCGCACCACAGGGTATGACGTCGGGTGGAAGTCGGCGGCACAAAATCTCAGCGACATCAATGCGATGGGTGGCACCGCCGTGTCCCTCGTGGTGAGCCTGACCATGCCGCCCGGCACTCCGGTGGAGTGGGTTGAGGACTTCGCGGATGGCTTGACGGCCGGCATCGTCGGTCTGGGGGCTGCCGACTGTTCGGTTGCGGGGGGAGATCTGGGCCGTGGCAGTGAAATCGCCGTGACCGTCGCTGTCATCGGGACAATGCGCGGCCTTCCCGCTGTGCTGCGCTCCGGAGCCCGACCCGGCGATGTCCTGGCCCTTGCAGGAACCGTTGGGCGCGCTGCCGCCGGTTTGGCTCTTCTGGAAAGCACTATTCCCGTCGGAAACCTGAACCCTGCCCAGAAGGCACTCATGGAAAGCCAGTGCCGGCCGCAGCCGCCGCTCGCGGCAGGCCCGCTGGGTGCCAAGGCCGGAGCAACCGCCATGATGGATGTCTCCGATGGGTTGTTGCGCGACGGCGCCCGCCTCGCCGAAGCGAGCGGTGTCGCACTCGATCTCGACCCCATAGCGCTCAAGGCCCTCGCCACTCCCTTGGAAGCTGCGTCAGCTCCCCTTGGCTGCGATCCCATGGACTGGATTCTCGGCGGCGGAGAGGACCATGGCCTGTTGGCGACTTTTCCGGCAAATGTTCAGCTACCTTCCGGCTTCACTGCGATAGGCTCGATCCAGGCCGTTGCCGAAGGGCAGCGCAGCGGCGTCCGGATAGCGGGAATGCCCGCTGACACCGTGGGATGGGATCACTTTGCAGACTAAGATTGCCGCCAATGCGCACGCCATGAAGCGGTGGCTGGGCAAGGCGGAGACTACGCTAGGGAACCACAGCGACCGCCTCAACGCCATCAATATTTTTCCGGTGGCAGATGGTGATACCGGCACCAATCTGTACCTCACTGTCCGCGCCGCTGCCGCGGCATTTCTTGATGGTTCCGGCCGTGACGAACCAACGAACGACGTCGGTGCCGTTCTGGCCAGTGCAGGCCGGGCAGCCATGGAGCAGGCGCGCGGGAACTCCGGAACGCTCTTTGCCGTCTTTCTGTGTGCAGCGGCTGAGCCGCTTGTCGGCCACACCCGACTCAGCGCGCCGCTGCTTGCCTCAGCGCTGAACCGTGCCCAGATCCGGGCGTGGTCGGCCTTGAGCGAGCCTGTGCCGGGTACCATGCTCTCCGTTCTCGAGGCCGCTGCAAAGGCCGCAGATGAATGCGATACGGCACACCATGGCGATGACAGCAACCAGGCTCTGGGCCTGGCCCTCGATGCCGCCGTCCATGCCGCGCTGGATGCGGTGGTGCGCACCGAGGATCAGCTAGCCCCGCTGCACGCTGCCCATGTGGTGGACGCGGGCGGTGTGGGTATGTTGCTGGTCCTCGATTGCCTGCGTTCAGCCGTCCTCGGCGAAGAACTCCAGGATGAGCTCTTGGACGGCCTCCACGGCTATGACCTGCAGGATCCGCACATCCACGCTGGAATGCCCGATGACGACGGCGTCGAAGTCATGTGTACCATCAGCCTTTCACCGCTGGCGGCCGCCACGCTGCGCCAGCGATTGGACGAGCTCGGCGACTCCGTCATCATGAGTCAGGTGGGCAGCGCCAGCCATGAGGGCAGCGCCAGCCATGTGCGCAGCGCCAGCCATGTGCGCAGCGCCAGCCATGAGGGCAGCGCCAGCCATGTGCGCAGCGCCAGCCATGAGGGCAGCGCGGGCCGTCCGGGCGGCCCTGCGGGAAGGGAAGGCTCCAGTGATAGCGACGACGATGATGATGACGATGACGCGGTAGAAACCAGCTACCGCTGGCGCGTGCATGTCCACGTTCCGGATGCGGAACCGGCCGTGGCCCTCATCCGCTCGCTCGGCGACCCCACCGACATCTCCGTCAGCCAGCTGTCGATGCCGCGCGACCCTGGCCTCCCGGCAGGCCAGCACGGGCATGAATCCTGAGCTCCGGCTTCCGCTCGAACGAAGGATCGGCAAACGTTCTGCCTCCGTCATCGAGAAGCACCTCGGCCTGGACACAGTCGGTGAGCTGCTGAACTACTTTCCCCGCCGCTACCTGAGCCGTGGGGAGCTGACGCCCATCAGTAGACTGCCGCTGGATGAAGAGGCCACCCTTATTGCCAGGGTGTTGTCCAACTCCACTCGGCAGATGAGGGCAAGGCGTGGATCATTGACTGACGTGGTGGTCACCGACGAGGCCAGCGGCGAGCAGGTTCCCGGAACCCTGAAGATCAGTTTTTTCAACGGCTTCCGGGCCCGCAGCGAACTCCAGCCGGGGCGCCGCGTGATGTTCTCCGGAAAGGTCAGCCGCTACGGCGGATCCCTGGGCATGACCAATCCGGACTTCATGTTGTTGGACGAAGACCCCGAGTTGGCCGGTTCGGTCGATCCAGAGAAGCTCGCGGCCATGCCCATCCCTGTCTACCCCGCCACGGCGAAGCTCACCAGCTGGTCCATCCACAAGGTCATCACCACGCTTCTGGACACCATCGATGTGGACAGCATCGAAGATCCGCTGCCTTCTGACATCGCGTCCCGGGAAAACTTCCTGGAGGTAGGACAGGCGTATCGGCTGATCCATTCTCCGGAAACGGCAACGGACTGGCAACGTGCACGGGATCGGTTCCGTTACCAGGAAGCTTTGGTGCTGCAAACCGCGTTGGCACGGCGGCGGGCCCAGCTGGCGGCCGAAGAGGCGACCGCGCGACGGCCCCTCCCCGATGGTCTCCTTGCCTCCTTCGACCGGCAGCTGCCGTTCACGCTGACTGCCGGCCAGGCCGCCGTCGGAAAGACCCTCTCCCACGAGCTGGCACAGGACTCACCGATGAACCGCTTGCTCCAGGGCGAAGTTGGTTCCGGAAAGACGATCGTGGCTTTGCGGGCCATGCTGCAAGTGGTGGATGCCGGCGGGCAGGCGGCGCTGCTCGCCCCCACGGAGGTCCTCGCGGCGCAGCACTTCGATTCCATCCGGAGGACCCTGGGTCCGCTGGCCCGCGACGGTCTGTTCGGTGGTGCCGGGATGCTGGGCGGGGCCGGATTGTTGGACAGCGGCCCGGGGAGTGGCCCGGGATCGGTCCAGGTCACGTTGCTGACGGGTTCCATGCCGACGGCCGCCCGCAAGCAGGCCATGCTGGACGCCGCTTCGGGCAATGCCGGCATTGTGATCGGTACCCACGCATTGCTCAGTGACAAGACCTCCTTCCAGGACCTGGGGCTGATCGTCGTGGATGAGCAGCACCGATTCGGAGTGGAGCAGCGGGACGCCCTGCGTGCCAAGGCACACCGGCCGCCCCACCTCCTGGTGATGACCGCCACTCCGATTCCGCGCACCGTGGCCATGACCGTCTTCGGCGACCTCGAAACGTCCGTGCTGGACGAACTCCCCGCAGGCCGGGCACCCATCTCCACCCACGTCGTAGGGCTCGCGGAAAACCCGGGTTGGGCAGCCAGGATCTGGAAACGCTCGCGGGAAGAGATCGACGCCGGCCACCAGGTGTACGTCGTGTGTCCCAAGATCGGAGACGACGACGACGGCGACTTCAGTCCCGGCGAAGCGGAACCGAGCGACGCCGAACTTTCGGACGAAGGCCCCGCGCGCGAGCTCGCCTCAGTGACCGCAGTCGTCGAAACACTCAGCCAGGAGCCCGCCTTGCGCGGAGTCCGCGTTGAGCCTCTTCACGGGCGGCAGGATCCCGCGCTCAAGTCCGAAACCATGGCCTCGTTCACCGCCAACCAGACCCAGTTGCTGGTGTCCACCACGGTCATCGAGGTTGGCGTGGACGTCCATAACGCCACCCTCATGGTGATCCTTGATGCTGACCGCTTCGGCATATCGCAACTCCACCAGTTGCGCGGGCGGGTGGGCCGAGGCGGTCTGCCCGGAACGTGCCTGCTGGTCACCACGCTTGAGCCCGGCCATCCAAGCCGCAGGCGCCTTGACGCCGTTGCTTCCACTACCGACGGTTTCGAGCTTTCCCAGGAAGACCTCAAGCTGCGTCGCGAAGGTGACATCCTGGGTGCCTCGCAATCGGGCGGGCGTTCCACCCTCAAACTGCTGCGGGTCCTGGAGCATGAGGAAGTGATCGCCCGTGCCCGCGCCGATGCCCATCGGCTCGTGGCCGACGATCCAGGGTTGCAAGGCCAACAAGCCCTCGCCGCGGCAATTGACGAGTACCTCAACCCCGAAAAGGAGGCGTTCCTTGAACGCGGCTAAGGAATCCACGCCGGGCACTACCCCTGCGCGCCATGACTCAGAAGGACGACCGTGAGCCGGATCATTGCTGGCGTGGCGGGCGGCAACCCCTTGGTAAGCGTCCCGGGAAACGCCACCAGGCCCACGACGGACCGCGTCAAGGAGGCCTTGTTTTCACGCCTTGAGGCACTCGACGCCATCGACGATGCCCGCGTCCTTGACCTCTATGCCGGCTCGGGTTCGCTCGGGATCGAAAGCGCCAGCCGAGGTGCCCGCACGGCCGAACTCGTCGAGTTTGATGCCCGCGCTTCCGAGGTCTGCCAGCGAAATGCGGACATGGCCAACCAGGTGCTGGGGCGCAGGACCGTCTCCGTCCACCGTTCCAAGGTGGAGTCATTCCTGGAACGGGCTGCCGACGACGCCCTCTGGGACTTGGTCTTCCTGGATCCGCCGTACCCTTTGGACGAGCCTTCCCTCAAGGCCGTCCTCGCCAAGCTTGCCTTCCACCTGGACGAGGGCGCCGTCGTCGTCGTCGAACGTTCCTCACGCTCTCCGGAACCGGACTGGCCGGACACCCTCGAACGGTTTGCCGATAAGAAGTACGGCGAAACGAAGCTCTGGTTCGCCGAACCCGTCTAGCGCGTCCCTGGCCGGAGATGCGGGGCTAGCCCGATAGGCGGCGCTAGCCCGATAGCCGGTCCAGTTCCACTCCGCTCAACACAGCCGCGGGGTGCGGCCCCCGGGCCAGGAGTTCCGCTGTCCATGCGGCCGGCCATGGCCGGCGAGTCCCCACCAGGATGATGTTGCCCGGATATCGCCCGGCGAACATGCCCCTCTCGGCGAAGGCCGCAACATCGGGCATCGCCTCACGCATGGCCGCCACCTGGCTCCGCACTAGGGTCAAGGCTGCTTCATCCCCGACGTTGACAATGAGCACGCCGTCCGGCCGGAGCCGCGCGGCAGCTTCCTCGTAGAACTCTGCGCAGGCAATATGGGCCGGAGCCTCAGGTCCGGAGAAGATGTCCAGGATCACGACGTCGAACGTGAGCTCCGGGGGCAGCTCGGCGAGGGTTTCGCGTGCGTCGCCGATATGCGTTTCCAAGCGGGTACCGTCCGGAAGGGGCAACTTCTGCATCACGAAGTCGAGCAATTCGCGTTCGAGTTCGACGGCGTGCTGTTCCGAACCGGGCCTCGTCGCCTCGATGTAGCGGGCCAGGGTCAGTGCCCCGGCACCGAGGTGAAGGGCCGTGATTGGCTGCCCGCTGGGCGCGGCAAGATCCACCACATGGCCGATCCTGCGCAAATACTCGTAGAAGATCTCCGCGGGCTCCGCGAGATTGACATGGGATTGCTCGGCGCCGCCGATCCGCAAGATGTAGGCGCCGTCGATCAGCGCGTCGGCTTCGATCGCCGCGTGCTGCCCGGTGGTCCGCAGGAATCGGCGTCCCTCATGGCTTTCGCGGACCGACACAGTCAGAGCTTGTCCCGTAGGGTGGCCAGCCTGGCGGCTGCTTCTTCCAGCACAGAGGTCTTCTTGCAGAAGGCGAACCTCAGAAGACTGCGGGTCCTTTCCGCGCCTTCGGGGTGGCAGAACACCGGAACGGGGATGGCGGCCACCCCTACGAGTCCCGGCAGCCGCCGAGCCAAATCCACGGAGTCCTCGATACCCAGCGGCGCGGTGTCCACGTTGATGAAGTATGTTCCCTGCGGCGTGAAGACGCCGAAGCCAGCGGCCCGCAGTCCCTCGGCCAGGATGTCCCGCTTGTGCTGGAGAGTGGAGGCGGTGCCGGAGTAGAACTCGTCCGGCAAGGCCAGGCCTACGGCGATGGCACTTTGGAACGGAGTGCCCGAACTGTAGCTGAGGAATTGTTTGACTGTGCGGATCGCCGCCACAAGATGTTCAGGTCCGCTGAGCCAGCCGACCTTCCAGCCAGTGAAGGAAAACGTCTTGCCGGCCGAGGAAATCGTGACGCTTCGTTCGGCGGCCCCGGGGATGCTTGCAACCGGAAGGTGCTGCACGCCGAAGGTCAGGTGCTCGTAGACTTCGTCGCTGAGGATCACAGCGTCATACTTCCGGGCGAGTTCGACGACGCGTTCCAGTACATTGCGCGGGAACACCGCGCCGGTGGGATTGTGCGGGTTGTTGAGGAGCACAACCTTGGTGCGCTCACTGAATGCCGATTCCATGGCATCCACGTCCGGAAGGAAATCCGGCGCGAGCAGGGGAGCGGTCACATGCTTGGCGCCGGCGAGGCCGATAATGGCACCGTAGGAGTCATAGAACGGCTCGAAGGTCAGGACCTCGTCGCCGGGCTCGATGAACGCGAGCAATGACGCGGCGATGGCCTCGGTGGCCCCCGTGGTCACGATGACCTCTGTCTGCGGGTCCGGAGTCAGTCCGTAGAAGCGCGCCTGGTGTGCGGCGATGGCCTCACGAAGTTCAAGGATGCCTTTGCCCGGCGCGTACTGGTTGGCCCCAGCCGAGATGGCCGCCTGTGCCGCTGCCTTGATTTCCGCGGGACCGTCCTCGTCCGGGAAACCTTGGCCCAGATTGATGGCCCCGGTGGATATTGCCAATGTTGTCATCTCTTCGAAGATGGTCACGCCGAGGCTACCGTCAGCGGAAAGCAGATTGGCCCCGCTTGCGGCCCGTTGCCATGGGGCAGCGCCGGCGGCAGGCTGCCACGGGGCGCCGGAGGTGTTCACGCTGAGGGGGACCTGGCTCGTCACTGTACGTTGCCTTCCTGGATGGCGGCTTCCGGCTCGTCCGGGCCAGCTTGTCAGCCATGCTATCGCCATAGTGCCGACTGCCCCGGATACGGTAGGTTCGAACCATGAGACGCGCAGTGTGCCCTGGCTCCTTTGACCCTATCCACAACGGACACCTGGAAGTCATCGCAAGGGCCGCGGGCTTGTTCGATGAAGTGGTGGTGGCAGTGTCCACCAACTACGCGAAGAAGTACCGCTTCAGCCTCGAAGAACGCATGGAGATGGCCCGGCAGACCTTGGCATCCCTACGGGGCATCATCGTGGAGCCCATGGGGGAGGGACTACTGGCCGAGTACTGCAGGCATCGGGGGATTTCGGCCATCGTGAAGGGCTTGCGCTCGTCCTCGGACTTTGACTACGAACTCCCTATGGCCACCATGAACCGCCAGCTATCCGGCGTCGAGACTGTTTTCCTTCCGGCGGAGGCCCACTACCTGCATTTGTCCTCCACGCTGATCAAAGAGATAGCCGTCCTGGGCGGCGATGTCTCCGACTTCGTGCCCAAGTCCGTGCTCAAGAGGCTCCTGGCTGGCGAGTCGGCGGCAGAGTAGCCCCGCAGCGGGTAAGCTGGATCGGTACCTCGGGGCAGAACGCGCTGCAATTGGCCCGGTTTGAGTCCGTTCATGCGTTCAGGCTAAGATGGTGCGTCGGTCATATGTTCTACAGGAGTTCTCATTAAGCGAGATGTAAGTTCGCCTTTGACGCTGGACGTCAAGGACCTCGGACGTAGTCCAGGAAGCATGCGGACGCTCACTGAACATGTACCCGCGCCAAGTGACCTTGGTGTGGCACTCATTGGCGTTCAGGAAGGCTCGGATATCGAGCTCGATCTGAGGCTTGAGGCCGTACACGAAGGAATTCTGGTATCTGGAACCGTATTCGCTGAAGTCAAGGGCGAATGCGGACGATGCCTGGATCCCCTTGCGTATGACCTTGAGGTCAATGTGCAAGAACTTTTCTTCTATGAAGGCGTCGAGCTTTCGGACGAAGAAGACGATGAAGAGCAACGTCGAGTCGAGCACGATCTAATCGATCTTGAGCCGGTGTTGCGGGACGCAGTTGTAACTATGCTGCCGTTCCAGCCGGTGTGCCGGGAAGACTGCCAGGGCCTCTGCTCCGAATGCGGAGTGCGTCTGGAAGACGAGCCGGGGCACCACCACGAGGTCCTGGATCCTCGCTGGGCTGCCCTAGCTGAACTGGCTAAGTCTGACCGGCAAACTGATTAGTAAGTGTTGACTAAGAGAGAAATGAGATAGCCGTGGCTGTTCCCAAGCGGAAAATGTCTCGCGCAAATACACGCGCCCGCCGTGCCCAGTGGAAGGCAACTGCCCCCAACCTGGTCAAGACCATCGAAAACGGCCAGGTTGTTTACAGCCTGCCGCACCAGGCAAAGGTCGTTACCGACTCTGCCGGCACTGCGCTGTTCCTTGAATACAAGGGCCGCAAGGTCGCAGACGCCTAAATCCGCCACATAGGCTGACAAAGGATGTCTTCAACTGAAGAGCTTCTGAAGCGTCTCGGTGTCTCTATTGACGCCGAGACGCTTCGTCTTGCTCTCACACATCGTTCATACGCGTATGAAAACGGCGGGATTCCCACCAACGAGCGCCTCGAATTCCTTGGCGACTCCATTCTGGGCTTTTCCGTGACCGATTCCCTGTACAGGGACAACCCGGCACTGCCGGAAGGCGAACTCGCCAAGCGCCGCTCCGCCGTCGTCAGCACCCGCGCTCTGGCAGGAATCGGCCGGGATCTCGGCATCGGCGAATTCATCTACCTCGGGCAGGGCGAAAGACTCACCGACGGTAAGAACAAGTCCTCGATTCTGGCCGACACCATGGAGGCCCTGATTGGCGCGACCTATCTGTCCAATGACATCGAGACCGCCCGCCGGCTGGTCATGCGGCTCGTTGGCCCGTTGCTGAAGGATGCCGCGGCCCTCGGGGCCGGTACCGACTGGAAGACCAGCATGCAGGAGCTCGCCGCCAGCCGCCAGCTTGGATCCATCTACTATGCCGTGGAGGGCTCCGGCCCGGATCACGCGCGCACTTTTTCGGCAGAGCTGCAGATCGGCGGCACCGCCTACGGCAAGGGCTCGGGCCACTCCAAGAAGGAAGCTGAGCAGGAGGCCGCCGCCGACGCATGGCGCGCCCTGAACAGCAGGGCGAACCTGAGCGGTAGGGGCGTCACGAACGGCAGCGCCGAAACCCCGGCTGACTCCGCGCACGGCGCCTGAGTCCCATGCCGGAACTCCCCGAAGTCGAAGTGGTCCGCCGCGGTTTGGCACGTTGGGTACGGGGCCGGACCATCACGGCCGTGGACGTCTTGGACCCGCGCTCCATACGCCGCCACGCCTTGGGCACGGAAGACTTCATTGGCAACCTGGAGCACGCCACCGTTATGGACGTCGTCCGCCGGGGCAAGTTCCTTTGGATGCCGCTGCGAGCCAACGAAACCCACAGCGCGGGCGGCACCGGCGACGCCACGCCCGGCGTCGCGCTGATGGCGCACCTCGGGATGAGCGGCCAGTTGCTCATGCAGGATCCCGACGTTCCGGACGAGAAGCACCTCAAAGTCCGGATCAGCCTGAGCAAGTCCGACGCCATGCCCGAGCAATTGCGGTTCGTGGACCAGCGGATCTTCGGCGGACTGTTTGTCACCTCCCTTGTACCAACGCCCGACGGCGGTCCCGGCGGCCAGGGCGAAACGCCCCTTCCGGAAATTGCCGAAGAGGCTTCACACATTGCCCGCGATCCGCTGGATCCGCATTTCTCCTTTGATGACTTCTACCGCAAGGTCAAAGCCCGCAAAACCGGGCTCAAACGTGCGCTTTTGGATCAGGGCGTCATTTCCGGGATAGGCAACATCTATGCCGACGAAGCCCTCTGGCGCGCCAAACTCCACTATGCCAAGCCGACGGACACCCTTCGGCGGGCCGACGCCGTGCGGATTGTGGATGCTGCGAGGGAAGTCATGAGAGATGCCCTGGCGGCTGGCGGGACGAGCTTCGATTCGCTCTACGTCAACGTCAACGGGGATTCCGGATACTTCGCCAGAGACCTTGAAGTTTATGGGCGTGAGGGTATGCCGTGTCGCCGCTGCGGAACCCCGATCAGACGCATGGCCTTCATGAACAGGTCTTCTCATTTTTGCCCAAAATGCCAGCGTTCTCGTTGATATCGATAGGGGTGCCCATAGGCCGGATCTGACTGGATCGACAGTTAGCCGACTCGACTCTCTTAGACACCACTGGAACATCAATGTTGTAACGGCGCGTCGAAGAAAATACTTCGCGGAAAACTTGAAGTGTCCAACCCGCATGATCGTCGCCAGTGCCCGCCCCGGACGCCGTCCGAATGCACTCGACCGATGACATCGGTATGGGGGACCGCGGCCGCTGGCCCTTCCGATTTTCGGCCGCGGTGCGGACATGGTCCTCGTTCTAGAGGTTCATGTGTGCCGCAGCGAGGAAGCCGGGTTTCCGCACGTATAAACTTTCATTAGAACGCCCCGGCGACCATTCGAGCCTCATGGCGCGGACTCCCGGGGCGACAGTCTTTCTCGATGGGTGTCAGCGCAGGTCGCTGAAGGGGTCCAGCACGTTCTGCGCACCGTGCTTCGGGCAGGCGAACATGATCCGCCCCCCGATGTCGTCCATCGCGCCCGGCTCGGGCTCGCAGTCGCTACCGCAGACGGAGCAGGTTCTGTAGTCCTCATCCCGGGGCGCGCGGATCTCAAGGGCTTCGGGTCCGTCAAGGCGCTCGTAGCCCATGGAGTGAGCCTCCGCGAGGTCTTCCCGCCAATGTCCTGGAATTCGCGACGCTGGGGTGGCAGCGAGAGTTAGCGGTCGCCAGACGGGCGTGAGAGCCCGTCGTCGAGAAATGGCTTTCGGTCTTTCGGCTCGGGCCATGACTGCTGGGCGTTCGTGTCGGCACTTCGCAGACCGCATTTGGACGCTTTCCGGGGGAGTGCCCGTGATGTGAGCGGGTGGCCTGCTCGGCGGGGTTCTTCGCGGCCGGACCGTTGGCGAGTGGCGGGGCGGCGACTGAGTACTGGGGTCCTGCATTTACACGGCACCGGCACGATTCGCGCGCATTGTCTTCCCAACATGCGCGCACCCCCGAGAGTATGCCCCTAAGTAATCATGTGATGTGTTCCCTGTAATGACGGGCATTTCTCACCATGCGGAGCAGTGCTCTTCGGGTAGACAGAGCGCTTTCCGAGCTCCTGCCCGGGGCTCGTCATGCACGACGTGCGACCTCAAAGCTGGGATGACGACTCAGCGACATCGCCGTGCTCTTCGCACTCGCAGAGGAGCCACAAGATGGGGTAGTGAAACTACCCGACTGCGATTCCTAATCCTCAGCGTCAGGATCGTCACCCGATGCCAGCTTCTGCCGCAGGTGGTCGATATAGTCCGTACGGAGCACGTGCCGGGCTCGCGGGCGCTTCCCGCCGTTGATGTCCCGGACGTACTGCGCCAGCCGCTCCGGATTCTTGCCGGCCCACCCGTGAGCAAGGGCCCAGCCCTGCATGGCGTCGGCGTCCATCGGGATTCTGGCGTCGCGCAGCGCCAGGAGTACGCCGACGACCTGATCCTTCTCAAAGCCGGCCGATATCGTGTTGTTGTGCTTCACCGTAAGCGTCAGGCTTCTCAGAGCCTCCATGACGATCGGGTCGAGTTCGGCGGAGGGAGTCTTCCAGTCCGAGCCGTCGCCAAGAATGTCCGGTTTCATCGCCGTGACCCACGAGCGGATTCGGTCGGCGTTCCAGGTGATGACGCAGATGGCGCGGATCCCGTGGCCGTAGCGCACCAGCTTCCCGATGTCGTCCATGTCCGGCCAAGCCATCAGCACCGGACCGGTACCTTGTGGCGTCCCGCCACCACGACCGGTGATATGCGACACATTGCTGTGTCGCTGCACGAGGCGCTCCAAGGCGTCGCAGTTGCTGAGGTTCGACTGTAGTGCCGTCCAGACAGAGAGCGTGTCATCCGTCTGCATGTGTTCGACGCACCAGTCGATCGCCGCGCTGACGCCCTCGTCGTCGTAGCTCGCTACGGCCGTTGGGTAGTCGGTGTCTCGGTCAAACATGTGTCCCCCTAATTGTGTCGTCGGGCTTAACGCTAACCAGGAGGTCCGACAAGAACAGCGGTGTCACTCGTAGATGAAGCAGGCAGGACTCGCCGCCAAGAAGGCTCCGTATCTTCAGATGCGCGACTTTGGTCGAGTCGGCGTAACTCGTCTGCCACTGGACTGCAGTGAGGTACTGCCCGACCAACTGCCCCGTATCCCACGGAGACAGGCTCCGACACGCCGCGCGTTTTCCCTGAAGCACTCATGCGCGAATCGCGTGTCATACTGAAGTTTCGAACTGGCCGCGCCCGCGGCACCCGATGTCTGTTCAGGAGGCCCCGCCGTGGTTCCAAACTCTACCGCCGATGCACTCGGACTCCATGCCCCCACCGTTCGTGGCCTGCTCATTGAGGCCGTGCGATCCCGGCATGGCCGTTTCGCGGAGGCGCACCAGATTTCGGGGTCCCGGTACGGGATGGGGTTTGGCAGCCAATGGCGGGACCTGCTCGATGACGCACATGAAGCACTGACCGGGCGAGGTTTCCGGTCGTACAAGCTGGATCCGGCCGGCTACAAGCTCCCCGTGGTCAACGACTGCCTCGTGTATCTGTGGAGGGTTCCGGAAACCGTTGACGCAGTTGCCTCGTTCGCGTCGAGTCCGACGAAGAGGAGCGGGTTCAGCGCTCAGCCCCTGGATCCGATGTTGTTCGACCCGGCCTTGTTGGCTGGTCCTGTGCCGGTCGAAGCTGCAGGCGAGGAGACTGAGCTCGAACGTGTCGTGCGGGAGGTCGGCGACACGATGCCGCTGGTGCTTGTCATGATCCAGTCGTCGCCGCATCAGCTGCAGTCGATCGAGTGGGCGATCGCCGAACTCAACCATACAACCGGCGAGGTCGAGCTTCGCGGGCATGAAACCATCTGGGAGCCGGAACTTGCCACCGCGGACGCGGCGTCCTTCGTCGAGTCGTTCGACAGTGGCATTCCGGTCGCGCCTGCCGTGGAGCTGCAGAAGCAGGAGGCGACGCAGCCGGATGCGTGAGGACACCACGAGCCTGTTCGACTTGCCCGGCTTTGGGCAGACGCATGGACGGTTTGAGCCGGCACGCCTGACCCAGGCCCGGGTTCGTGCAGGTGTAACTAAGGCAGATATTGCCGCTGAGGTTGGGGTATCGGCCGCGGCGATCGGACAATACGAGGCTGGGGTCAACTCACCCCGCGCAGATGTACTCGACCGGTTGGCCCGGGCCCTGAACGTTCGTCCCGGTTTCTTTGGCATCGGTCGTCCTCTGGCACGTATCGATACTGTGAACGCCCACTTTCGGAGCTTGAGGTCCGCTCGCGTAGGCGATCGGCAAAGGGCGCTGGTCACGGCGGCGATGGTGTGGGAACTGATGTTTGCCCTTGAGCGCTATGTGAAACTTCCCGAGGCTGATCTTCCTGCGGTGGCAGCAGGGACATCGCCTGCAGATGCTGCCGCCTTGTTGCGCAGGCATTGGGAACTGCCCGGCGGACCCGTCAAGCACCTCGTGGCCACGGCTGAGTCCCATGGCATCCTGGTGACCGTTCGACCACTCGGTGAGATCGATGCGGTGGATGCGTTCTCGGTAGTGATTCTGGATCGCCCCCTCATCATCACGACGCCTCGCAGGAGCGAAAACGTCTTCCGGCACCGCTTTTCGATCGCGCACGAGATCGGGCACCTGCTGCTGCACACCGATTGCGGTGAGCACAGCGCGGCGATCGAGAAAGAGGCCGACGAGTTTGCTGCAGCATTCCTGACCCCCTCGTCCTCGATGGATGCAGCGCTCCCGCAGCGTCTCGACCTGGCAGCCCTGGACCGGCTCGGCAGGACTTGGGGTGTCTCGCCGCACTCGCTGATCCGCCGGATGGTCGAACGTGGCCGCACGACAGAGTCTTCAGCACGCCGGGCCTACCAGCGCCTGGCCGTGCTCGACGATCCCGATGCCGACCCGACCAGCTCCTACGCAGGAGAGGTTCCAACACTACTGAGGAAGGCCGCCGAGTTGGCCGGCGACAACGGGGCCGGAATACCCGCGCTTGCTGACGTCTTGAAGCTCAGCACCTCGCAGGTGCGGGATCTGCTCGGAATGGCAGATCAGCGCCCGGTTCTACGTATCGTCTAAGGCGTCATATTCAACAGGGGAGTGAAGATGGTCGAGAAAAAGCAGTCGGGAAGACGCACTACGATTTACCGCTTGACAGGGATCTCGGACTTCGAGGATGCGATCCGCCGCAAGTACCTCGATCGGGAGGGCTTCGATCACCGGAGCGTCGAGGTGGGGAAGCGACCTGCCTACTTGGTGGCAGGTGCCATGTCCAAGGACACGGCGGATTGGTGCTCGACGGTGACGGCTCTCACCGGAGACACCGTCGAGATTAGCGGCGTCACGCCAGCGGGCGTGCTGTTGGTGAGGCCGAGCGGGGACCAAGTGGCAGAAGGCGGCATCGCCTATGCACTGAGCTACGGGATGGGCTTCCAGCTGCTCGAGCCCAGCAGAATAGACAACCTGTTTGGGCAGCGCATCGCGATCCGGGCAGCGGATCCGGGTAAGCTGCGCTCCCTCACAGTCACCACGATGGACGAGCGCTCGCGGACGTCGCGCGCGACCATCCCGCAGGGCGATGGCCTGTTGGGCTTCGGCGTCGGTGATGTCGGGGAGGCCGTCAGCCGGATCGTTGCGATCGCGGATTTGCCGAACCTCCCCCGATCTGCTGGCGAACCCCTAC
The DNA here is from genome assembly GCF_014207375.1 of Arthrobacter sp. AZCC_0090. Lineage (GTDB taxonomy): Bacteria > Actinomycetota > Actinomycetes > Actinomycetales > Micrococcaceae > Arthrobacter. The sequence goes on from NZ_JACHEE010000003.1 coordinate 395,502, forward strand.
AGATCCGGGGATCGGACGCACTCAACGTCCCGCTGGGCCTCACCGCTGAGGAGGTGCTCGCGGATCTGGATGTGCTGGAGGACCTGCTCGCGGCTGACCCCCTCCCGTCCCTCAAGATCCTCGAGCAGCTGGCGGCGGTGAAGAACCCTGAAACGAGAGAGCGGCTAGACGAGCTCCTTTCGAGCGCCTTGGACGGCGTCGGCGGCAACGTCGGACTGGCGTGGCCTCACGAAAGGGTGGACGAGAACGGCACTCCGGACTCGTGGGTCCCTACCGGACTGTGGCCACGCGGGCGGAACGGTGTTCGTCCGGGGCACCCAGAGTGGTCGGAGATACGAGCAGCGCTGGATGAGCTTCCTGCCGGGAGGCGCCTGGCCCGTCTGGACTCCGCGTCCATACAGCTGTGCCGTGACGCGGAAGGGGAACAGCCGATCAGCCAGGCAATCCCTCTCAGGCGGTGGGTCGCGTTCGAGGGCGACCTCGACGGCCGGACCTACGCGCTCTACGACGGCTCCTGGTATCAGATCCACCACGACTACGTCGAGAACATCAACCGGATGACCAAAGAGCTCTTCGATCGCCCGGTAGACGATCTGGATTTCCCGGAATGGCACGTTGCCGATGACGAGGAAGCGTACAACAAGGCTCTGGCCGCCGCGCTGGGAGGGGTCTGCCTCGATCGGAAGCTGATCACCACTGACCTCCACCGCCGAGGGATCGAAGCGTGCGACGTATATCTTCCGGACGCGACGCTGATCCATGTGAAGAAGACCGAGAAGTCTGCTGCCGCGAGTCATCTCCTGGCGCAGGCGCTCGTGTCCGCGGACGCTCTGTGCAACGATGCTCAGGCGAGGGAGAAGCTGCGAAGCAGAATCAAGGCGCTTGGCGGTAACGCTGATGGGCTGGCGTCGAAGCCCTTGAGGGTCGTGCTAGCCATGCATCGGGGTGAGGGGAAACCGGTGACTGCGGAAACCCTTTTCACTTTCATAAAGGTTAACTTGGTCAGGCAGGCGGCGTCGCTCGAGGAGCGAAGTGTTTCGGTGCGTGTGGTGTCGATCGAAGGAGCCAGCGCCTGAACCATGGCTTAGGAGGTCCCGCCGTGCAAGGCTCTGCAGGATATCGTGGGTTACCTGCTACGTGCCCAGACGCCACTCAGGTTCGACCCACCTTGAAGTCCAGTCAAGGGGCTCGCTCAAAGAAGCGACGCGGCTGAACTCCTCGAAGTACGAATGGGCGATGGCTGCGTCGTGGATCACCACGGCATTCTCGAACGAGAAGCCGGCGTTCCTGGTGAAGTTGAAGGAACCCGTCCAGACGCTCTCGGCCTCGAGAGCGATGGAGTCAGCCATCTCCAAGCCCTGCACGACGTCGCCCGGAACTACCGTCGGGCGGAGACGGACCAAGAATTTGTGGTGCATGCGCGGGCTGGCCGCCTTCCGCTCCGAGTTGTGGTTGCCGACGCAACGAACGCCATCGATCCCGCTCAGCCTCAACGTCGACATGCTCCTGAGGGGTTCCGGGAACCACCAGCGCATCCACGGGTTGTCAATGTTGTCATACCGCTGGTGCAACCGGTCTTTCCAGTCGTCACCCTTGGTGCCCAGGTCGGGCCGGAGAAAGTCTTCCTTCTGGACGACCAGGGCCCCGTCGATCTTGGCGAGCTCGTCCAGGACCTCCAGATCGGTTAGCCATGCAACACATCCGACCACGGCTTCGGAGCCGCGGATGAAATCGACAAGAGGTTCTTTCACGTCTCCGAAGTGGGAATTCACGCGCGGACCAGACGAGGAGGCTCCTCGGGTGCGCTGGTCCCACTCGAAGTCGCTCGGCTCGTCAATATCTGGCCGTAGATCATGCAGAGACCGCTGGCCTGGATTTTCTGGTGATGGTTGACTGAACAATCGCCCTCCTCGTTGTTCGGCGGTCAGCCATCTATCGTCTGCTGTCCGGGCCGAGGCCATTAGTGCTAAACGCATTCTCACATGTCCGACGATCGCCGGGAATCAATGCGGCTCATCGGATTTGAGGGTGTAGCTCCTGTCGGCCTTTGGGCGGAGGCCGGGAGGGCCTTGAGGAGTCTTGGTCGCGAAGCTCCGGCCGTCGGCGCGTATGGTGGGGCGATGGGCTCGATCGGTCATGACCGTCGAAAGTAGCTCGGTGTTGGCCGTTTCGGTTTGGGTGTCGCCGTCGTCTTGGGTGCCATCTCGGGCCTCTACGGATCGACTTTCGGCTCCTTCAGGGCGATCTTCGTCGGCGTGATCGTGGCCGCCGTCGGCGAGTTCGCGGGTTTGACGTTACGCGGCACAACGCGTGCGGTGCTCGCTTTCGGCATCACCGTGGTCATCGGGGCCTTCGGCTACATCCTTCTGGGAATCTAACTATGTATGTGAGAAAGCATGCGGGCGGTGGCCGATTTTCCGTCAAACATGTGCGCGGTGTTCATCGCACAGACCTCGCCACTTGGATGGTAGCTGCCGAGTTTTCCGGACCGCATCGCGGCCTTGTCGGCAAGAATGTCGGTGCCGCCCGAGATAATACCGGTATGTCAGCTCTCGCCTCCGCGCTTGCCTACAAGCGCCTCCTCGATGACAACGCGACGCTCAGAATGCTTCGCGCCGATCATGTGGCGGTCTCGGCTGCCCTCCTATCGGCGCATCTCGGGTCCCCAGGCATCCGTCTGACTTCCGAGGACCTGTATGAGGTGATCGATGCCGATCTCGAGGAGCTTCGCCCGCATTTCGAGCTGCCCAAGACCGCCAAGGCGTACTGTGACGACTGGCGGAATGCGTCTTTTCTCATCCGGCGTCCCGCGACCGAAGCGCGCGGAGAGACGTACGAGCTCTCCTCAGATGCCTTGAGCGCGATTCGCGTCCTGGACCAACTCGAAACTCCCCGATCAACGGTCACAGAGTCACGGCTGGTCAGCTTGGCGGCTGGCTTACGACAACTCGCCGTCGACACCGACCCCGATGCCACACGGCGGCTCGAGGCGCTCCACCAGGAGCGCGAGCGCATAGACGCCGAAATTGCACGCATCCGCGACGGAGAGTTCGCCGTCCTCGATGAGCGGCGCGCGCTCGAACGCGTCACCGATATCCTGCTGCAAGCGCAGGATCTTCCTGCCGATTTCGCCCGGGTGCGCGCCCGATTCGAGCAGCTCAACCATGAGTTGAGGGTCAGCATCGTCAATACCGACGACACGCAGAGCACCGTGCTTGACGATGTCTTCCGAGGTGTTGACCTGATTGAGTCGTCCAACGAAGGCCGCACCTTCACTGCGTTCTCCGCCCTCATTCGTGACCCTGAGCGTTCTGCAGCGTTCGACACGGATGTTGCGGCTGTCCTCGATCGCGACTTCGCGGATCGGCTCGCCCCGGAGGCAAGGCGGGCATTGCGCACGCTAGTCCGCGAGCTGAAGGCCGGCAGTCGCGAGGTGCACGGGGTGCTCACCGAGTTCGCGCGCGGGCTGCGGCGCTACGTTCACTCACAGGAGTTCCAGCGCGATCGCGCGCTCCGCGGGGTGCTGCAGGAGGCGCTGGCCGCTGCGGTCGCCGCGAGCAAGAGGATCCGCCCGTACGCCGACACCGGCATCGAGGTTGAGCTCTCGGCCATGCGCCTCTTCAGCGTGGGCGAAATGATCGCCGACGACCCCTCCGAATTCGACACCGGGGCGAGGCTCGCCGACGACGAACCCGGCATCATCGACTTCGAAAAGCTGGCGGCCATTGCCCGTGAGAGCGAGATCGACTTCGCTGAGCTGATACGCAATGTGAACGAGCTGGTAGCAGGGTCGGCGCCCATGACCGTTTCCGAGATCCTCGCCTTCCGCCCGGCCACACAGGGACTCGCGAGCATCATCGGCCTGCTCTCACTCGCCACCCGGCACGGACAGGTGCGGCGCGGCGAAACCGAGCGCCTGACATGGCAGGGGGCCGACGGGATACGTCGACACGCCGACGTCGACACGCACATTTTCACGGAGAGGATCGAAGGGTGACCACCGAGCAGGAGCATGGTTCTCCAGAAGTGGGGCTGTGGAGCGGTGACATCGGAACGCTCCACGAGCAATCCCGGCGTGCCCTGCTGGAGATCCTCAAGGGTCCCTATCTATCGGGCCGCCAACGCCCGCAACTATGGGCCGCTCTGATCGCTGACGAACGTGCAGTACGATCCCAGCTGCACAATCTGTTCCTCGAACTCGTCATCGATCGGGTCGACGAATTCGCCTTCGCCCGCAAAGTGCGCACGACAGAGATTGACGTTCCGAGCGCGCTGCGCACCGAGCGACTGACCTTCCTCGACACAGCCATGCTGCTCGTGCTGCGCCAGCTGCTGCTGGCAGCGCCAGGCGAGCGCCGCGTGATCGTCGGGCAGGACGAGGTCTACGCGCGCCTCGCGGTTTATCGCGACGGCGACGAGGGGGCGTACCTGCGCAACCTCAACGGCGCCTGGGGGCGGATGAGGGACAAGTTCCGCGTCGTCCACGCCCTTGGCGACAACCGGGCCGAGATCTCGCCGGTGGTCAAGTTCATCATCGAGGAGGAACAGGTGCACGCACTCGCCGATGTCTACCGGCGCGTGGCAGGGGCCGATGACGCGGAGACAGGAGCGACATCCATCACCGACGAGACGGTTGCTCCATGAGTGAGACATCACCTGCCACCCCCGAAGTTACGGCGCCCGTCGCTCCCGGACAGTGGCGCCTCGCCGAGGTGCAACTGGCCAATTGGGGCACCTTCGACGGGGCGATCTATCGCGTCCCGATCGCCCGCAAGGGACACCTGATGACCGGCCCGTCCGGTTCCGGCAAGTCCTCCCTCCTCGACGCCATCGCCGCGGTGCCCACACCCGACAAGTGGCTGCGTTTGAACCAGGCGGCGCAAGGCGACGGCACCCGCGCCGACCAGCGCACCATCGTCAGCTACGTGCGCGGGGCGTGGTCGCGCACGACCGACGAGAACGAGGATCGCGTCGTCAGCGCATACCTGCGGCCGGGCGCGACCTGGAGCGGCATCGTGCTGCGGTACGAGAACGGAGTCGATCGGCCCGTGTCACTCTGCCGCCTGTTCTTCCTCCGCGGCACTGCGATGGCCTCCGCCGACGTCGCCGACCTCTGCCTCCTCGAACGCTCGGCGGTCGACCTGCGAGACCTCGAGCCCTTCACGCGCTCGGGCATCGAAACGCGCAAGGTGCAGGCGAACTGGCCCGACGCCGTCGTCACGTCGAACAGAAGCCATGGCCGGTTCTACGCCCGCATGCGCTCACTGTTCGGCATCGCCCACGAGAGCGCCCTGCAACTGCTGCACAAGACGCAGTCGGCCAAGAGTATCGACAGCCTCGACCAGCTCTTCCGTGACTACATGCTGGAACGGCCCGCCACCTACGACCTCGCCGACACCGCCGTCGCTCAGTTCGGCGAGCTGCGAGACGCTCACGAGCATGTCGTGCAGCTGCGGCAGCAGCGAGACCACCTCACTGAGCTGCGCGCACACTCCGATGCGTACGACAGGGCCAACAACGCTGCCGATGCCGCCCGCTCCATGGCCGACTCGGTGGTCCCCTACCAGAAGCACCAGAGCCTCCGCCTTGCCCTGGCCGAACACGGTGCAGTTGGCGAGCAACTCGTGAGCCTGAAGGCCGACGCCGAGCGGGCGGACGGGTCGTACCGACGTGCCGACGAGGACGCAGACCTCGCCCAGCGACGCGCCCTCGAGCTCGGCGGCGGCGAGGCCGAACATCTCCAGCACCGTATCCGCACAGCGCAGGATGCGGAACGGGCGACCAGACAGCGGTGGGACGCCCTCGAATGCCAGCTCACCGAGGCCGGGGTCGCGCACACACCGACAACCGCGGCGGAGTTCGCCGAGCTCATGGCCGAGATCGACCGCACCCTGCACTCTCCCTCCACCTCTGCCGGACCGAGCCACGCGCAGCAGGAGCGCTTCTTCATCGCGCGAGCCGCGAAGGAGCGCATCGAGACGGCGATCCGTACGCTGCGCATGAGCGGAACGACCGTGCCCGACAACCTCATCGGCATCCGCCGAGCAATCTCCACCGAGACGGGGCTGCCGGTCACGGCTCTCCCCTTCGCCGCCGAGATCATCGAGGTGCGACCCACGTTCGCTGAATGGACCGGAGCGATCGAGCGGGTGCTCCGCCCGTTCGCCCTCACAATGCTCGTGCGCAGCGAGCACCTCCCTGCCGTGCGACGGTGGGCAGAAGCGCACCGCGTCAACGCCCGCCTCGTCTTCGAGGAAGTCTCCTCGGAGATTCCCCCGCCCCGGCCAGCGCGAAGCAGCCTGTCCCTCGTGAACCGGATCTCCGTCGCACCTGGGCCGTTCGCCGAGTGGGTCGCTGGCCAGCTGTCAGAGCGGTTCGACTACGCGTGCGTCGACAGCCCCGACCAGCTTGACGACCATACCCGAGCGGTCACGGTCAACGGCCAGGTCAAGTCCTCCCGCACGCGGTACGAGAAAGACGACCGCGTCAAGATCGACGAGCGAGGCCATTGGGTGCTTGGCGACCGCGAGTCAAAGCTCGAAGCACTCATCGAGCAGCTGCGCGGCGCGGAACGCGAGTATTCCCAGGCCGAGACCGACGTCGATCGCGCCGAGAAGGAACGCAACAGCGATCTGGAGCGCCGAGCAACGCTCAAGGCAGTGCGGGGGCAGATGTGGCATGACATTGACCTGGATGCTGCGGCGGCGGCGATCGCCGACCTGCAGCGGCGCCTCGACGACCTGACCCGCGAAGACGGCGGGCTGCGCGACGCCGTCGGTGCGGCGCAGACCGCACGGGAAGCTCGCGAGGCCGCCGCGAAGGCCCTTCAGGACGCCGAGCTCAGTCTCCGCCAGGCCACGACGAAGCACGAAGAACTCGGCACAGCCATCCGGGATCTGGAAGAAGCCATCGCCACAGGAGGCGTCCCGGATCTCGACGAGCACACCACGGCCGCGCTCGGCCGCCGATTCCGCGAGGTCCAGCGCAGCATCACGCGGCAGAACATCGCCGAGGTCGGCCAGGAGGTCATCCGCCGGCTGCAGCAACAGCGGGACAAGGATCTGGAGGCAGCCCGCACGTCCGGCAACGATGTGGCGCGCCTGGCCGCCCAGTTCAACGAACGCTGGTCGGCCGCAGCGGCAGCGGCAGACCTGTCGCCGACGACAGCTGACCGCCGCGCCTACGTCGAGGTGCTGGACGGCATCGTCGCCCACGGCCTGCCCGAGCACGAGTCCAACTTCCTGCGCCTGCTGAGAGAACGGTCCCGCGACATGATCGGCGAGCTCGTCAGTGACATTCTGGGGGCGCCGCGGGAGATCGAGGAACGCGTCGCGCCCGTGAACGCGTCTTTGAAACGGTCAGAGTTCGACGAGGGTCGCTACCTGAAGCTGCGCGTCAAAGTGCGGCGCAGCGAGACCGTCACCCGCTTCATCGCCGACCTGCGGTCCATCTCGGAAGGTGGATGGGCGGACAACGACCTCGAATCCGCCGAAGAACGTTTCGCCACCCTCGCGGACATCATGCGGCGCTTCGCCTCCAGCGACCACGTCGACCGCAGCTGGAAGCGCCAGTGCCTCGACACGCGGCAGCACGTGACCTTCCTGGCCGAAGAGATCGACGCCCACGGAAGGGTGCACGCCACCTACGATTCGGGAGCGGCGATGTCGGGCGGCCAGCAGCAGAAACTCGTCATCTTCTGCCTCGCGGCAGCCCTGCGGTACCAGCTCGCCGACCCCGACGATGAGTTCCCCCGCTACGGAACCATCGTGCTCGACGAGGCGTTCGACAAAGCCGACACACGCTACACCCGCATGGCGCTGGACATCTTCGTCGAGTTCGGCTTCCAGCTCATACTCGCGACCCCGCAGAAGCTCCTCCAGACCATCGAGCCGTACGTCGGTGCCGCGACCTCCATCGAGAACCCGACCCGCCGACGGACAGCCATCGCGAACGTGCCGTGGCGACAGGACGCCGCAAGCGACGTCACAACCGCCGGAAACGCGGACGGCGAGGCAACCTCAGAGGCCGCCCAATGATCACCCTCGCCCAGGCACGCGATACAGCTCGTGCGCGACTGCAGGCCAAACTCGGCGAGTGGGGATCAGCCGGCGACCCAGCATCGACCGGGGCGCTCCTGTCTATCGCGCTGAAACCGCCGACCGAACGGGAGATGCTCAACGACGAGGCCGCCGCGGAGAACTGGGCCAAGGACTGGGCCGCCCTTCCGCTCGGCAACGGCGCCACCGTCGACTGGGAGGTGCGCGCCTGGCGCAGCATCGGCCGGCAGCGCGTGCCGGTACGGCTTCGGCTGGCCACCCCCGACGATGTCGCCGAATTCGCCGGCGGGGAGCACGCGCGAGCGTGGTCGCGACTGCGCACCCGCGCAGCAATCCTCCGCGAGCGGTTCGGCGACACTGACCCGATCAACACGGTGATCCGCCGACACACCGAGACCCTGATCCAGTTCGACGAGGCCCGCTTCGCCACGGTGGTCGATGCCGTCGCATGGTTGGTCCGCCATCCGGTCACCGGTCTTCGACCCCGTCAGCTGCCGATCCGCGGCGTCGACACCAAATGGTTCACCGCACATCGGAGCATCGTCTCGTCCCTCTACGCCGCAACGACCGCCTCCACCGACCTCGGCATCGTCGACACCGACAAGCTCGTCCGGGTTCGGGTCCTCGACGAGGCGCTGGCGATCGGCGGCATCATCGAATTCGCCGCTCCCGTGTCCCAGCTCAACGTCCTGTCGTTCTCTCCCGCTGCTGTCCTCGTGTACGAGAACCTCGAGACCGTCCTCGCGATGCCGCTGTGGCCGGGTGCCATCGCCGTCCACGGTTCCGGCTACGCCGTCGATGTCGTCGGCCGACTGCCTTGGGTGCAGCAATCGCCAATCCTCTACTGGGGCGACCTGGACTCGAATGGCTTCGCGATCCTGCACCGCCTGCGATCGTCGCATCCGGACGTAACGTCCGTCCTGATGGACGAGAGCACCCTGCTCGACCACCGCGACCTCTGGATACAAGAACCGACGCCGAACCGCGGAACCTTCGACACACTGACCGGCAGCGAGCAGCGAGCCCTCAAACGCCTGCGTGACGAAGGGGATGTGCGTCTGGAACAGGAACGCATCCCGTGGCAGACCGCGCTGAAATCGCTGCAGACGGCATGGAAAATGATCGCTGAACGAAGCCAGTGGAAAATCAATTCCGATTGAGGCCGAACTTTCCGGTCACGAGGGCACGCCGGGTTGAGTCAAACTAAGGCGATCCGCCCTCGTCTTCCTCATGTTCCGCATCATCACCGTCCCGAATGAAGCTCTTGCCCAACCATTCAAGGTCTTCTTAGCGTAGAGCACGCAAGCCTGCCTGCTGCCAAGCGACCAAACGGAGATCGTCCTTGCCATCCCCGCTGCCGTCCGCTTTCCAGGCCCTCGGGTAACGAACTTCACCTCAACGGTCGTTGGGACGAGCTAGCTTGTGCGGCTGAATGGCCAATAGCTTGCGGGGGAGCGGATCTGCCGCGCTTTGCAGACCTGCACGAAGCATGCCCGTGGAAGCAGCAACAGTGCCCCCGGCGCGGATGGCCTCGTTCGGAATCGGGCGGAGGTAACAGCTGCCTCAGCCGTAATCAGTGAGTTGGTCGGGCGGCGATCTGGCCTTGCGTGGTCACCACGGGAAGGGGTCCGCGACGAACGCAACATAATGTCCTTTGTCAACGTCGTGCCCGGCTGGCGGGGCAGAGGGCCTTTCAGCGGAATGTGCGCAGCTGCTGCCGTGAAGAGCGCCTTCAGGACCGAGGATCTGGATCGCTCGTACTCTTGATCCTCGGTCCTGGCCTCGTAACTGGTCGGCGGATACAACAACTCGTGCAACTTGCTGATCGCTGACAGGCGTCCGGTTGCGACCGCCAGCGCCAAGCCGTTGCCCTCGATGAAAGCCACAGCGCGCTCGGCCGTGATCGGATGCCCACATACATTTCGGGTCGTATGGTGAAACAGCTGGCCACACCCGCCGGGTTTCCCGTGCGTGAGAGGGGAGGTGCTGAGTCGTCTGACATGGCCACAGTTTGCACCGCGGGAACGGAACTCAACAACTAGTGTGGATGTGGTGATCGCTGTGGGATGGCCTGTTTGTGCTGATTTAGCAGGGATCTTTTCTCCTCGTTTATGAGCGCAAAACATACCCCTTGCATAGACCCCCGGGGGCGGGGAAGACCATGCTTGCCGAACGGGATGGGGCTACGGGAGCGGCGGTTTCGAACTGCATGTCGACTGAGTGGGCGTCACGCAATGCGTTGAGCTGGCAGATGCTGAGGCAACCGCGCGCAACGACCTTGAGCTTCTCGACAGGGAGGATGCACAGACGGCGGAGGTCACGGGTATTGCCGAGGCAGAGCTGACTCGAGTGCCTGCGTCGGGGGTACCTGCCTGCGTGCCGGTAAGACCCGAGCCGGAACCCCAGTCGGCAGTCAGCCTTCGCACTCCCCGCAGTAGGAGAGGTCGCCCTTTGTCCGGCCGGTTTGTGAACCTGGCCTCGTCCTTGTTTGTCGCACCTTCAACATTGGTCGAATTGTCGTGCCTTCCATCGGGCGGCAACACGCTGAACGTCCGAACTCCCTTGATTTTAGTTGTCGTGTCAGCCTTTGGACGAACTGGGACACCACGATCCACGTCAACGTTACATACTGTGCTAGGCCGGATACTTCGCCCGATCCCTCGATGCCTATGGGCGGGCGGGCGAACCGTGCAGGCGCTGCGCCGCTGTGGGGCTGCCGGGTGTCATCAAACGCGAGTAGTTCATGAACCGCTCTTCCTACACCTGCCCCATCTGCCAGCCGAAGCCGCGCAACGGCCGCTGGTAGCACGGATTCGCGGGTATGCCCCCGCAAATCCGGGGATTTCCGCCGTCGGGCAGTAGATTGAGAACGGGAAATCAGCCACTCAGGAGATCCGAAACACCTTGCATCTGAAAAGTTTGACTGTCCGGGGATTCAAGTCGTTCGCGTCGGCCACGACGTTCGACTTCGAGCCGGGCGTGACGGCCGTTGTCGGCCCCAACGGTTCGGGCAAGTCCAACGTGGTTGACGCGCTGGCCTGGGTGATGGGCGAACAAGGTGCAAAGACCCTGCGCGGCGGCAAAATGGAAGACGTCATCTTCGCCGGCACATCGGGGCGGCCTCCTCTGGGCCGCGCACACGTTGCGCTGACGATCGACAACGCCGACGGCGCCCTGCCGATCGAATACAGCGAAGTCACCATTTCCCGCACGCTCTTCAGGACCGGCGGATCCGAGTATGCAATCAACGGCTCGCCGTGCCGTCTCCTGGATATCCAGGAATTGCTCTCGGACTCCGGCCTGGGCAGGGAAATGCATGTGATCGTAGGGCAAGGGCAGTTGGACCGCGTCCTGCACGCCACCCCTGAGGACCGCCGAGGATTCATTGAAGAGGCCGCAGGCATCCTCAAGCACCGGCGTCGTAAGGAAAAGACTGTCCGCAAGCTGGAAGCCATGCAGGCAAACCTGCAGCGCCTTGGCGACCTGACTGCCGAGATCCGCCGGCAACTCACGCCGTTGGGTAAACAGGCCGAAGTCGCCCGCCGCGCGCAGACCGTCCAGTTCGACGTTCGAGACGCAAAGTCCCGGCTGCTGGCAGACGAGCTCGTTCAGCTCTCCAAAGCGTTGGAGAAAGATGTCGCCGACGAAGCTGCGTTGAAGGAGCGGCGCGAGGCGGTTGAAGCGGAGCTCGGCGTGGGCCGCCAACGCCAGGTCCGTCTTGAGCAACTTGCGGCCGAAGCCACACCCCGGCTCAATGCGGCCCGGGACAATTGGTACCAATTGTCGGCAACTAGGGACCGGCTTCGAGCCTTGGGTTCGCTCGCCACTGAGCGTCGCCGCCTCCTCGGCTCCGCGGATGCGGCCCCGGATTCCGGCCGCGACCCGGACCACCTCGACCGGCAGGCCGCCCGGGTCCGGCAGGAACAGTCGGAGCTGGAGCACGACATCCTTGCGAAGCAGGCAGCACTTCTCGAGGCCACTGCTGCCAAACAAGAAGCCGAGAACCTTGCCGCGGCTGAGGACAAGCGGCTGACAGCCGTGCTGCGGGCAGCAGCCGATCGCCGTGAAGGCCTCGCGAAACTCGTGGGTCAATTGGCTGCCGCGCGTTCCCGGGCTGAGGCAGCCGAGGCCGAACGAGGCAGGCTCAGGGACTCGCTTTCTGCCGGTGAGGAGCGCCGTCGCCACGCACAAAGCGAGTTCACGGCCCTCGAATCGCAAGTGGCCGGGGTTGAAGACGGTGAGGAAAGCCTCGACGCCGAATACGAGGACGCCACCGCCCTTCTTGACCAGATCACCGCCGAGATCGAGGCATTGAAAGCCGCCGAACGGGACGAGGTCCGCGAACGCGACGCGCTCATCGCCCGCCGCGATGCCCTGCAGCTCGGCCTCAACCGCAAGGATGGCTCTTCCCGGATCTTGTCTTCAGGCCATCCCGGGGTCGTGGGTTCAGTGGCCTCCCTTCTGACTGTGGAGCCCGGCTATGAGGCCGCCGTGGCCGCAGCGCTCGGCAGGGCCTCCGACGCCGTGGTGGTGGCCGATGCCGCGGGAGCCGTCGCTGCGATGCAGTTGCTGAAAGACGCCGACGCCGGACGGGCCTCCCTTTTGCTGGCGGACGTGGTCCCACCCACCGCTGGGGAGCTCGACTTGTCGAAACTGCCGGAGTTACCGGACGGCGTGCGTTGGGCCACTGAGTTGGTTCAGGCCGATGGTCCTGAAGCCAGCGGCGCGGTAGCCCTCCTGGCGCTCACCGCCGTCGTCGATGGACTGGACGCAGCGGCAGGCCTCATTGCCGGCAACCCGGGGCTTACCGCCGTGACCCTCGAGGGGGACGTCTTTAGGGCCCTGACTGTAGACGGCGGATCGGCCACGGCACCGTCGCTCCTTGAGGTCCAAGCCGCAGTGGACGACGCCGAAACCCGGCTTCTGGAGCTCACCACCCGTCTTGAACGTGGCAAGTTCGCCCTGGCTGGAGCCGAAGGGCGCCGGGCCAACGCCCAGGAGCGGGCAGACGCAGCACTGGACAAACTCCACGACTCGGATGCCCGCTTGGCTGCCGTGGCGGAGCGGCTTGGGCACCTGAATTCCCAGTTGCGCAGCGCCGTCGCGGAAAGCGACCGCCTGGCCGAGTCCTTAGCCAAGGCCGAACTGAACATCGCCGTCGCCGAGGAGGCCCTTGAGCTTGCGGCGGAACGGTTGGCCGCGGCACAAGAAGCCCCCCAGGAAGAAGAGCCTTCCACGGAGCACCGGGACGTCTTGTCGATGGCTGCCAGCGAAGCCCGGTCCCGCGAGATGGAGGTCAGGCTAGGGCTGCGCAGTGCCGAGGAGCAACTCGCCGCAACCAGCAACCGCGCTGCGTCCTTGGAACGTGCCGCCGCAAGCGAAAGGCGTGCCCGTGAGGAGGCAGCGCGCCGGGCACTGCGGCGCAAAGCCCAAGCCGAGCGGGCCTCGGCAGTGGCCTCCGCCGTCGAACAGACAGTGGGCTTCGTTGACGTTTCAGTGGACTTGGCCGCCCGCGCTCGCGACCTCGCGGAGGCGGTCCGTGAGCAGCGCGAGAAGGAACTTGCCGATGTCCGGAGCACCAACGACGTCTTAGCCCAGGAACTGGCTGGACTGACGGATTCGGTGCACCGCGACGAACTCGCGCGAGCCCAACAAAGGCTCAGGATCGAGGCCTTGGAGACGCGAGCCATCGAAGAACTTGGCCTGTCAGCCGAGCAACTCGTGGCCGACTTCGGTCCGGATCAGCCCGTTCCGGTGCCCGCAGCCGCCACGGACAAATGGGCCGAACTTCGCGCCCCGGTGGACGAAGACGGAAACCCTGTTGGGGAGGGTGTTCCCTTTGTCCGCGCTGAGCAGGAGAAACGGCTCCGGAAGGCCGAACGGGACCTCGCTGCGCTTGGCAAAGTGAACCCCCTGGCGCTTGAGGAATTTGCGGCACTCGAGGAACGGCACCAGTTCCTGAGCACGCAGCTGGAAGACCTCAAATCCAGCCGAAAAGACCTTTTGGACATCATCAAGGAAGTGGACAGCCGCGTCCAGCAGGTCTTCGCTGAAGCCTTCGCCGATACGTCCAAGCAGTTCGACCACGTGTTTGCGCGGCTCTTTCCCGGCGGGGAGGGCAAATTGGTGCTGACAGACCCCGACGACATGCTGACCACCGGCATCGAGGTTGAGGCAAGGCCCGCCGGCAAGAAGATCAAGCGCTTGTCCTTGCTTTCCGGTGGCGAACGGTCGCTGACGGCTATCGCCCTGCTCGTGGCGATTTTCAAAGCGCGGCCTTCCCCCTTCTACGTCATGGACGAGGTGGAAGCCGCGCTGGACGATACCAACCTGGGCAGGTTGATCACGATCTTCGAAGAACTACGCGAGTCCAGCCAGCTGATTGTCATCACCCACCAGAAGAGGACCATGGAAGTCGCCGATGCGCTCTATGGAGTGACAATGCGGGGCGACGGGGTGTCCACCGTCATCAGCCAGAGGCTCGGTGCCGAGGTCTAGCTTTATGAGAAGCTAGGGGAGTGAACGATCTCCTCCCCATTATTTTGTCCATTGTCGCTGCCATTGTGGTGGTCGGAGGGCTGATTCCTGTCCTGCTCAAGGCGCGGAAGTCCTCCTCGACCTACGCTGGAACGCGCGACACCAACGATCCCGTTGGTACGGCGTCGGCAGGCAGCGGAACGATCGTCGACGACGCCCCCGGGTCCGTGCGGGAACGCCCGGCGCCCGGCAGCGTCGCCGAGCCCACCGACCTTGCCGTTCCCGAGACCGACGTTCCTGACGACGCCGCGGGACTTGAACTCATCGAGGTGGAGACGCCTGCGCCGGTGGAAGGCCGCCTCAACAGGCTTCGGGCGCGATTGGTCAAATCCAACAACATCCTCGGCAAGGGTCTCCTGGCACTACTTGCGAGCGACAAGATCGACGAAGATGTCTGGGACGAAGTCGAAGAAACGCTGCTCCTTGCCGACCTTGGCACCGAGCCCACCATGCAACTGGTGGATGCGCTGCGTGAACGGGTGAAGGTCAAAGGCACCCGCAACCCGGAGGAAGTCAAAGCCCTCCTGCGCGAGGAACTCATCAAGCTCGTGGATCCCACCATGGACCGGAGCTTGAACGTGGAGCGCAAGGGAGACCACCCGGCCATCATGATCGTGGTCGGCGTCAACGGTGTTGGCAAGACCACCACCGTGGGCAAGCTGGCGCGCGTTCTCGTCGCCGAGGACAAGGACGTTCTCTTGGGCGCTGCTGATACCTTCCGAGCGGCGGCTGCGGAGCAGCTTGCCACGTGGGGACAGCGTGTGGGGGTAGCGACGGTCAGGTCGCACGTCGACGGCGCGGACCCCGCCTCTGTTGCGTATGAGGCGGTCAAAGCCGGCATCGAGCAGGAAGTCGACGTCGTCATGATCGACACCGCCGGCCGCCTGCAGAACAAGGTGGGCCTCATGGACGAGCTCAGCAAGGTCAAGCGCGTCATCGAGAAGCTGGCCGAAGTGGACGAAGTCCTGCTGGTGCTGGATGCGACCACCGGCCAGAACGGCCTGAACCAGGCCAAGGTCTTTGCCGAGGTGGTCAACATCACGGGAATCGTGCTCACCAAACTGGACGGCACCGCGAAGGGCGGCATCGTCGTCGCGATCCAAAAGGCTCTCGGCGTGCCGGTCAAGCTTGTTGGCCTTGGCGAAGGCCCGGACGACCTCGCCCCGTTCGAGGCGGAAGCCTTCGTCGACGCCCTGCTGAACTAGTTGCCCTGCTAAACTAGGTGCCCTGCTGAACTAGGCGCTGCATCGGCTCGCGTGCTACGGACCAGCCGACGGCCGAGAGCAGCAGGATGCCGCCGGTTGCGCCGAACGCCCAGCCGTAGCCAAAACCGTCGGCCAGAAGGCCAACCAGTACCGGGCCAACGATTGCTCCGGCATCGGAGGCCATCTGGAAGACCGCCAGGACCTTGCCACCGGAACGGCCACGACCGATGATGTCCCCGACGGCGGCTTGCTGGGCAGGGTTCAGCAAACCCGAGCCGAAGCCGGCCACAGCGGAAGCCGCGAAAAACGCGGGAAGATTGCTCGTCAAACCGATGGTGGCCGTGGCCAAGCCTGTGACAACCAGGCCCAGCAGCATCATGGGCTTGCGGCCGAAGCTGTCGGCAAGACGGCCCGAGAAGGTCAGTGCCAGCGCGTTGCCCCCTGCGAACACGGCCAAGGCCCATCCCGCGGAACCTGCACCAGCGGCGAGGACAACCACCGCGAACAATGGCACAGTGGCCATGCGCACGCCGAAGGTCGCCCAGCCGTTGCTGAAACTGGAGAACAGCGCGGCCCGGTAGGCGGAATCGCCCAGGGCCTCCTTCATGTGCATCGCCGGCCCCGCCGCACCCCCTTGGATCGCAGCCTTTGAACGGCCCGTCAGCTGCGTGCGTACAACCAAGGCCGCGAGGACCAGGGCTGCCGCGTAGGCGAGGAACGGAACGCGCAGCCCGAACCCGGCCAGCAACCCACCCACCACGGGGCCGAGGACGCTACCGATCAGGAAAGCAGAAGCGTACGCGCCGGAGACCCGCCCGCGGCTTTCGGGAGGGGCCAGCCTGATCAAAAGACCCATCGCTGCCACCGTGAACATCACCGAACCGGCTCCGCCGAGGCCCCGGAAGACCAGCAGCTGCCAATAGTTCTGGGCGAAGGCGCATGCCGCCGTCGATGCTGCCACAATCAGCAACCCCGCAATGTACACGGGACGCTCGCCGAAGCGGCCCATCAGCGCGCCGCCGGCTGGGGCGAATACGAGACGCATGAAGGCGAAAATACTCACGATCACCGCGGCCGCCGTTGCGCCGACGTCGAAGGTGGTGGCGAACTGCGGAAGTACGGGCGCGACGAGGCCAAAACCCAGTGCTATCAGGAACGCTGCCACCAACATCACCTTGATGTCCCGTGGCATCTCAGCCTTCGTGGCCCTGACCCCTTGATTTGCGCGGGATTTGGGGCTTGCGGTCATCGTGTCGGGATCCTCCGGGTCGTGTTGGCGCAGGGAACGTGGAACTGACGAAACATACCCGTAACAAGCGTGATATGCACCATTTACCTTCGAGAAGTTCTTGTAACAGCCCTGCAATCTAAAACCTTCGCAGGTGAAACACTGCCCCGCAAAACTCTTACATAGAACGCAAATGCGTTGGGACAGGCGGCAAAGTCCGCAACAAAGAGCAGAGAGGACGTAGACCATGGAATTCAGCGCCGGTCTCGTTTGGCTCCTGGTCGCGTCAGCCTTCGTGCTGTTCATGACCCCGGGCCTGGCATTCTTCTATGGCGGCATGACCCGTGCCAAGGCCGCCCTGAACATGATGATGATGAGCTTCATCGCCATCGGCACAGTGACCATCGTCTGGGTCTTGTGGGGCGCCTCGATGTCCACGAGCAACACGGACAACTTCTTCCAGCTCTTCGCAAATCCGTTCAGCCACTTCGGCCTGCACAACTTCACGGATCCTGCAGACCTCCTCAAGGTAGGCTACGCGGCCACCTTCGCGATCATCACCGTGGCCCTGATCTCCGGTGCCATCGCGGACCGTGCCAAGTTCTCGGCCTGGACGCTCTTCACGCCGATTTGGGCCACCCTGGTCTACGCACCCATGGCTTACATGGTGTGGGGCGGCGGGCTCTTCTCGAAGGACGGCTGGTTCGGCCAGACGTTCGCTCCGGTCATCGACTTCGCCGGTGGCACCGTGGTGCACATCAACGCCGGTGTTGCCGGCCTGATCCTCGTCCTGATCATCGGCAACCGCAAGGGCTTCGGCAAGGACCCGAACCACCGCCCGCACAACGTGCCCCTGGTGATGCTCGGGGCGGCCATCCTCTGGTTCGGCTGGTTCGGCTTCAACGCCGGTGCAGCAGCAACGGTAGAGCAGGCAGGCCTCATCTGGATCAACACCCTCACCGCACCCGCAGCAGCCATGCTTGGCTGGCTGATCGTGGAGCGCATCCGTGACGGCCACCCCACCTCGCTCGGAGCTGCTTCGGGTGTTGTCGCCGGCCTGGTTGCCATCACGCCGGCTTGTGCCAACGTTTCCCCGCTCGGTGCCATTGCCCTCGGCGTTGCAGCCGGTGTTGCCTCGGCCCTCGCCGTCGGCCTGAAGTTCAAGCTTGGCTACGACGACTCCCTGGACGTCGTCGGTGTCCACTTGGTGTCCGGCATCATCGGCACCGTTGCCATCGGCTTCCTTGCCACCCCGACCCAGGGCGCAGCCGGCCTGTTCTACGGCGGCGGTACCACCCAGCTGGTGGCACAGTCCCTCGCGGCGCTTTGCTCGATTGTCTTCACCGGCGTGATGACGTTCATCATCGCCTACCCGATCCACAAGCTCATGGGCTTCCGCATCTCCGAACGCCAGGAAATCGCCGGTGCAGACCTCAGCCTGCACGCCGAAACGGCGTACGAGTTCGGCGTCGGAGGACACGGAGGCAGCTTCCAGCCGCTTCACGACCTCATCACCGGCAAGGCATCCGCCGAAGCCACTGACGAAGCATCCGTATCAGGCAAGGAGAGTGTCCAGGCATGAAACTCATCACGGCGATCGTCCGCCCGGAGAAGCTCGACGCCATCCGAGAGGGGCTCGAAGCTTACGGGGTACAGGGACTGACGGTCAGCGCGGCCAGCGGCTACGGCCGGCAGCGGGGTTACACCGAGGTGTACCGCGGAGCCGAGTACAACGTGGATTTGCTTCCGAAGATCCGCGTCGAGGTCCTGGCCACGGATGAGCAGGCGGACGACATCCTCGATGTCCTAATCGCCTCCTCCAACACAGGCCGGGCCGGTGACGGCAAAGTCTGGACCGTGGACGTCTACGAAGCAGTCCGTGTCCGCACGGGCGAACGAGGCGCAGCAGCCATCTGAAGCACCTAACGCAAAGGCGGGCCGGGTACCTGGAAAGGTACCCGGCCCGCCTTTGCGTTTGCCCTTCCGAAGTCGACCGGCCTGCTAGCCTCCGACCCCCCTAGCCCACGACGGCGGTGGGCCAGTCCGCGGGACCGGACCCACCGGCGTCGTACTCCTCAAGCGGCACCGAATCCTTGGCCCAGGCCTTGAGCACGGGCTCGACGATCCTCCAGCAGTCCACCGCGGTGTCTCCGCGGACGGAAAGGAGGGGATCGCCGGTGATGACCCCCTCCAGGACTTCTCCGTAGGGCAAGAGCTCGGAAGCATTCAGTTCAGAGTTGAGCGTCACGCGGTCAAGCGTGAAGATGTCTCCGGGACCGTTGACGTCAACGTCGAGCTGGAGTGTGTCCGGACCGAAACCGATACGCAGCTGGTTGGGGGAGTCCACGCCTTGGAACCCGGCCGGCAGATGCGGAACGGGCCGGAAGGTGATGATGGCTTCCTTGCGCATGAGTCCCAATGCCTTGCCTGAGCGAAGGATGAAAGGGACTCCCTTCCAGCGCCAATTGTCGATCGCCACCTCAACCTCCGCGAGCGTCTCGGTGTTCCGGGCGGGATCAACACCTTCCTCGGCGGCATAGTCCGGAACCGCATGCCCACCGCTCCGGCCGGCGGTGTACCGGGCCCTGCGGGTGGTCTCCCGGTAGGGCGCGCTGATGCTGCTCGCACGCAGCACCGTCGAGATCGCTCCCCTGAGATCGCGCTCGCCGATGGTGGCGGGGGCATCAATGGCCAGGAGCGCCATGATGTGCAGCAAATGGCTCTGGATCATGTCCTTCAGGGCGCCGGCGTTGTCGTAGTAGCGGGCACGCCCTTCAAGTGCGAGGTCTTCGTCGAAAATGACCTCCACCTTTTCGATATGGTCCCGGTTCCACACGGGTTCGAGGAACCTGTTGGCGAAGCGCAGGCCCAGGATGTTCAGGACAGTGGCTTTGCCGAGGAAGTGGTCCACCCGGTGGATGTGGTCTTCCGGGACCAGGGCGGCTAGGGTCTTGTTGAGTTCCCGGGCGGATTCCGGACTGGATCCGAACGGCTTCTCCATCACCAGCCGCGTCCCGGCCGGCAGATCTCCGGCGTTGAGGACTTCGCAGGCCTTTTGGCTGATGTGTGGCGGCAAGGCAAAATAGACGGCTACCGGAGCTTCGAGTCCGGCCAACAGTGTGGCGAGTTGGCCATCGGCCGTGACATCCAGCTGATGGTATGTGGTGTTGTCCTCCATGGCCGCGACTGCTTTCTTTCCTGCGGCATCGGCGTCCTTTCCAGCCTCCTCAAAGGCGCCCTGGACCCGTTTTGTCCATTGCTCGGGGGTCCAGGGATCGGAACCTGCCCCCACAAGCTTGAGGCCTTCCGCGAGCCCGCCGGCCACAAGCCTGGCAAGGCCGGGCAACAGCAGCCGGCCTGTCAAGTCCCCCGAGGCGCCTAGGATGAGCAACGTTTTGACTGTTGTTTTGCTGGTCACTGTGCCAGCATGCCATCTTGCAGGCGCGTCTTGGTACCCTAGATAGTCGAGTCCCTCAGTTGAGTCAGATTTGTTTGGGGCAGGAATCGTCAAGATGTTGGCGCGCCGGAATGGCCGCCATTCGTAGACCATTGAAAGAAGTGCACGGCGCGTGTTCAATTCACTCTCTGACCGGTTGACAGCAACCTTCAAGAATCTCCGTGGCAAGGGCCGCCTCACCGAGGCCGACGTCGACGCCACCGTCCGGGAGATCCGCCGCGCCCTGTTGGATGCGGACGTTGCTGTTTCCGTGGTCCGCGAGTTCACCGGCCGCATCCGTGAACGTGCCCTGGGCGCCGAGGTTTCCGCGGCCCTGAACCCGAGCCAGCAGATCGTCAAGATCGTCAACGAGGAACTCCAGGAGATCCTCGGCGGCGAGACACGCCGTATCCGCCTGGCGAAGACCGGCCCCACTATCATCATGCTCGCCGGCTTGCAGGGCGCGGGCAAGACCACCCTCGCGGGCAAGCTCGCCAAGTGGCTCAAGGCCCAGGGGCACAGCCCCGTACTTGTTGCCGCCGACCTCCAGCGTCCCAACGCCGTGACGCAGCTCCAGATCGTCGGTGAACGCGCTGGCGTCCACGTCTTCGCACCGCACCCGGGCACCACATCAGACCTGGATGTTCCCACGGGCGACCCCGTCGCCGTCGCACGCGCCGGCGTCGACGAAGCCCGTCAGAAGCTGCACGACGTCGTGATCGTCGACACCGCTGGCCGCCTCGGCGTCGACGCCGAAATGATGGATCAGGCGCGCCGCATCCGCCAGGCGATCATCCCGAACGAAGTGCTGTTCGTGATCGACTCCATGATCGGCCAGGATGCGGTCAATACGGCCGTTGCGTTCGATGAAGGCGTCAACTTCACGGGCGTCGTGCTGTCAAAGCTCGACGGCGACGCCCGCGGCGGTGCCGCCCTGTCGGTCGCGTCCGTCACCGGAAAGCCGGTCATGTTCGCGTCCACCGGCGAAAGCCTCGACGACTTCGAACTGTTCCACCCGGACCGCATGGCCTCCCGCATCCTGGACATGGGTGACGTTCTCACCCTGATCGAACAGGCCGAGAAGAACTGGGACAAGGACGAAGCGGCCCGGATGGCGAAGAAGTTCGCCGATCAGGAAGACTTCACCCTGGACGACTTCCTCGCCCAGATGCAGCAGATCCGCAACATGGGTTCCATGAAGAAGATGCTCATGATGATGCCGGGTGCGCAGAACATCCGCCAGCAGCTGGAGCAGTTCGACGAGCGCGAGATCGATCGCGTGGAGGCCATCGTTCGCTCCATGACTCCGCATGAGCGCCTGGCTCCGAAGATCATCAACGGCTCCCGTCGCGCCCGCATCGCCCGAGGCTCCGGCGTGCACGTTTCCGAGGTCAACGGCCTCCTCGAGCGTTTCGCGCAGGCCCAGAAGATGATGAAGAAGCTGGCCCAGGGCGGCGGCATGCCAGGGATGCCGGGCATGCCCGGCATCGGTGGCGGTGGTTCGCGCAAGGGTGCCAAGAGCGCGCCGAAGAAGAAGGCCCGTTCCGGCAACCCCGCCAAGGCCGCCCAGGAATTGCGAGACGCCGAGAACAAGCGGGCGAAGGCTGTTCCCACCGGCGCGGCATTCGGCCAGCCTGGCGGCGACTTCGATCCCTCGCAGCTGAACCTGCCCAAGGGCTTCGACAAGTTCCTCGGCGGCAAGTAACCGTCCCCCAGCGGCCAGTGAGTTTGGTTGTCAGCCCCGTGCCATAGGCTGGATGAATGCAAAAGCAGCGCGTTGTGTTCGTCCATGGAGCAGGCACGTTCGGCGCTGCCGCTTGGCCGAAGCAACACGGGATGGCACTGGACTATGACGCGCTCTTCCTCAAACGCCACGGCTTTGACGCGCAGGCGGAGCCTTTGGAATCCGATGTCGCCGCAGATGTGGACATCGTGCTGGAATGCTTGGGAGCGAGAGAAGCCGCGTCATCCTCCGGCCCGGCCCGTGGTGGCCATGTCGTGGCGCATTCCCAAGGCGCTATCTCCGCAATGCTGGCCGCGGTGGAGAGGCCGGACCTGGTCCGCTCCCTCGTGTTGGTTGAACCGGCATGCCTTTCTTTGACGGCTGAACTGCCCGCCACTGCGGCCTACCGGGCGCTGATGGAACCCTTGTTCCGGATCCGGCACGAACTCAGCGATGACGATTACCAACGTGAGTTCGTCCGCCGGGCGTTTTCCTCCGAAGCAGCCGTCCTCAGTACCCCGGAGGCCCGGCGTACCGCCCGGCGCCTGCGGCTGCAGGCGCCACCCTGGGAGGCGCCCCTGCATATTGTCCCGGGAGTTCCCACGCTTGTCTTGACCGGTGGATGGGAACCGCTCTACGAAGAGATCGCCGGGTACCTGCAGGAAACCGGCGCCCTCCACCGCGTTGCGGCAGGAGGACACCGGCCTCATGACTCAGTCGAAGGAGACCGGATCATCCGTTCCTTCATTGCGGATGTCAGCCGCGCCGGGTCGGTCCAGGCTTCCTGATTAGTTCAGGCTTCCTGACTTCGCTCCTGAAGGAACTTCCAGCTCAGGCAGGTAGACCTTGCCGCCGGAGGCCAGGAATTCCTCGCTCTTTTCGCGCATGCCGCTGTACATTTCCGCGATGGCTGCTTGGGAATCCGCTGAACCGTATTCGTCGCGGATGTCCTGGCTGATGCGCATGGAGCAGAATTTCGGTCCGCACATGGAGCAGAAATGCGCTGTCTTGGCCGGTTCGGCAGGAAGGGTCTCGTCATGGAACGACTCCGCCGTGACTGGATCCAACGACAGTGCGAATTGGTCGCGCCAGCGGAACTCGAAGCGGGCCTTGGACAAGGCGTCGTCGCGTTCGTGGGCACCGGGGTGTCCCTTGGCGAGGTCGGCGGCATGGGCAGCGATTTTGTAGGTGATCACGCCGGTCTTGACGTCGTCCTTGTTCGGCAGGCCCAGGTGTTCCTTGGGTGTGACGTAGCACAGCATCGCGGTTCCGTAGCGGGCAATCTCCGTGGCACCGATGGCCGAAGTGATGTGGTCGTAGCCCGGCGCCACGTCGGTGACGAGCGGGCCCAAGGTGTAGAAGGGCGCGCCCTTGCACAGTTCCTGCTGGCGTTCCACGTTCTCCCGCACCAAGTGGAACGGAATGTGGCCCGGCCCTTCGACCATGACCTGCACGTCAAACTTCCAGGCCCGCATGGTCAGCTCGGCCAAGGTGTCCAACTCGGCGAACTGCGCGGCGTCGTTGGCGTCCGCCGTTGCTCCCGGGCGCAGTCCGTCGCCGAGGGAGAACGCGACGTCGTACTTGGCGAAGATTTCGCAGAGTTCGTCGAAGTGGGTGTAGAGGAAGTTTTCCTCGTGGTGGGCCAGACACCAGCCCGCCATGATGGAGCCGCCGCGGGAAACGATGCCGGTCACGCGGTTGGCGGTGAGCGGCACGTACCGCAGCAGCACGCCGGCGTGGATGGTCATGTAGTCCACACCCTGCTCGCACTGTTCAATGACGGTGTCGCGGAAAATCTCCCACGTGAGCTTGTTGGCTTCGCCGTTGACCTTCTCCAGCGCCTGGTAGATGGGCACGGTGCCGATCGGCACGGGGGAGTTGCGGATGATCCATTCGCGGGTGGTGTGGATGTCGTCGCCCGTGGACAGGTCCATGACCGTGTCTGCGCCCCATTGCGTGGCCCACTGCAGCTTGTCCACTTCTTCGGCGATGGAACTGGTGACGGCCGAGTTGCCGATGTTGGCGTTGATCTTCACCAGGAAGGCCTTGCCGATGATCATCGGCTCGGATTCCGGGTGGTTGATGTTGTTGGGAATGATGGCACGGCCGGCGGCGACTTCGCGGCGGACCAGTTCAACATCGCAGTTTTCACGAAGTGCCACGAACTGCATCTCGGGCGTCACAATGCCCTGCTTGGCATAGTGCATCTGGGTGACAGTCTTGCCTTCGACGGCGCGGCGGGGCACCGGCTGTGCGCCCTTCCACTCCGCGGAGGCGGCGCCGCGGCGCACGGCCGACTTGCCGTCGTCGAGCAGGTTCCGTTCACGTCCGCTGTATGCCTCGGTGTCGCCGCGCGCTTCGATCCACTCGCTGCGGAACGGCTCAAGGCCGACCACCGGATCACTCCCGGGCCCCGCGGTACGGTACACCTGGAAGGGCGCATTGGCCTCGCCGTTGGGGGACGGTTCCAGGGCGATTTCCGTAACCGGTACCCGGATTCCCGTCTCCGCATCCTCCAGGAACGCGAGGGAATGCGACTTGAGGGATTGGGTCACTTCCTGCGCTGATCCGTTTTGGGTAGGGCTCAGCTGTGTTTCTTTGGTACTCAAAGGATTACTCACTTCCTTCGCCGGCATTACCCGGACAGGTTCAACGGTCGCAGGCTGCATCAGCCCGATCTCAGCCCTTGCAAGGGCCCCCGTGTGGTCGTAGACGAAGCTACCACAGCCGTTGGTGCCTACGACAGATGTGACCTACGACAGATGTGACCTAGGACAGTTGTGACCTGGGACAGATGTGACCGAGCAGGCGATCGCGTCGGAGTTTAGTGTGGAAGCATGCCAGAAATCATCGAGTTCAGCGGCACCGTCCTCACAGGGCCCAGGGACGAACGGCGCGGGCTCTGGTCGATCGACGGACGGCTGACCTTTCTGCGGCCTGCTGCCGCGCCGAGCGTCGTCCTGGACGGATGGGTGCTCCCCGGCCTTGTCGACGCCCACTGCTATGTTGGACTGGGAAAGGGCGGAGCTGTTGACGAGGAGACCGCGCGCCTTCAGGCAATGGCGGACCGGAACGCCGGGACACTTTTGATCCGCGACGCCGGCTCCGCAAGCGACACACGCTGGCTGCAGCGCCGGACGGACATGCCGAGGATCATCCGCGCGGGCCGGCATATTGCCAGGCAGCGCCGGTACATCCCCGGGCTGGCAGAGGAAGTCGAGCCGGAAGATCTGGTGGAGGCCGTACGCAAGCAGGCCCGGTCCGGAGACGGTTGGGTCAAGATCGTAGGAGACTGGATCGACCGCTCGCTCGGGGACTTGGGTCCGTCCTTTCCGGCCGCCAGCGTCAAGGACGCCGTCTCAGCCGCACACGACGAGGGAGCTCGGGTGACGGCCCATTGCTTCGCCGAAGGAACGATCGACGACATGCTCGACGCCGGCATCGACTGCATCGAGCACGCCACCGGCCTACTGCCGCATCACATTCCGCGGTTGCTCGACCAGGGGGTGCCGATTGTCCCGACGCTCATCAACATTGCCACCTTCCCGGTCATCGCCAAGCAGGCTGAGACAAAGTTCCCGCGCTACGCCACCCATATGACCGAGCTGTGGGAGCGTCGTTATGAGCGGGTCCGCGAGGCATTCGACGCCGGAGTGCGCGTGTATGCCGGGACTGACGCCGGCAGTGTCATCAAGCATGGCCGTATCGGCGAGGAAATCCTGGAACTACACCAGGCCGGATTGCCGACGGCGGCTGCCCTCGATGCCGCCTGCTGGTCGGCTCGGGAATGGCTCGGCGCGGATGGCATCAAGGAAGGCGCCAGCGCCGACGTCGTGCTGTACGCAAAAGATCCCCGCGCATCGCTTGACTTGGTGCTGAAGCCGCAAAGCACCGTGCTCAGGGGGCGCATTTCGGGAAGTGACCAGCATTAGGAATAAATTGAAGCTTCAAGTAATTTAGATAGATAGAGGTTGCCGAAGGGCGGCGCCACAAGAAGCCGGGAGTTTCACATGACCACCACATCCAGCCAGGATCTCCTTCCTGCCGAGCTCACCATGGGCACTGTCATGCTCAAGGTGGGGGACATGAAGCTCATGAGCGACTACTACCAGCGGGCACTGGGGCTGGACGTCGTCGCCGAACAGGATGGCGGACTTTACTTCGGCAGGCTCGGCAAGCCGCTGGTGCACTTGGCCCCGGCTTCCGGACTGCAGATCCCGGGCCGCGGAGAAGCTGGACTCTTCCACACGGCTTTGCTCTTCGAAGACCAGTCCTCGCTCGCCGCCACCGTTGCCTCCGCCGCGCAATACGAGCCCCACGCTTTCGTCGGCAGTGCAGACCATCTGGTCAGTGAGGCCTTCTACTTCACCGATCCCGAGGGCAACGGCATCGAGCTCTACTACGACAAGCCCCGCGAAGGTTGGGAGTGGAACGGCACGTCCGTCGTCATGGACAGCCTGCCCCTCCCTCCGCAGCGCTACCTCCAGCAGTACCTGAGCGAAACGGCGGTGACCGGCCAGCACGAGGCAGGCGCCGGCGTCGGGCATGTCCACCTCCAAGTGGGCGACGTGCAGACTGCCCACGATTTCTACGTCGACACTTTAGGCTTCGAGAAGACCGCCGGTTGGCATGGGCAGGCCTTGTTCGTCTCCGCAGGCGGCTACCACCACCACATGGCCATGAATGTCTGGAACAGCCGCGGCGCCGGCCCGCGCAAGGACACGCTGGGCCTTGGCGAGGTTGTGATTGAAGTCCCGTCAGGGGACGACGTCGGCGCGCTCGCCGACCGCCTCAAGGTTGCCGGCATTTCGTCCCACCACACCGGCCGGGAGTTGCGCTTCGAGGATCCGTGGCGCAACCGGCTGCGGGTCGCCGTCCGTTAGCGTCCAACTTGCTCCCCAACTTCGCTCCGCTCAGCCGGGGACCCCTCGCAAGTTAGCGTCCAACTTGCTCCCCAACTTCGCTCCGCTCAGCCGGGGACCCCTCGCAAGTTAGACTTAGCGCTTGACGGCGTGGCGCATACCTTTCGGCCACGCCGCAGCTCCGTCGGCACGAATGAATGAGGGTAGTTTCCATGGGCTTTGCTGAAATCTTTGTTGCCACCCACGATGAAGCACTCAAGAGGGCCGCCGCCCTGGAGAAAGGCAGTGACGTTTCCGGTGCTGCGGTACGGATCCCGGGAATCAGCGATTTCGAAGTAGAACAGCTCGGCGACCTCGCAGGCACTGCCGTGCACGCGGCCGGCGCCGACTACGAGTTGGCCCTGGTGGACGTCACCAGTGACGCTTTGCTGGGTGTTCCAGGGGCCATGGTGCGTGCATTGTCCGAACTTCTCAGCTACGAGACTGAGGGCGAAGGGAGTGTCCTCGACGACGTCGCCGAGCGCTGGGCAGCCCAAGAGGATATGCCCTTCGATGCCCAGCAGTCCCGCCTTTATGTGCAGCAGTTGGCGGCCCTCGCCAGCGACGTCGAGAAGGCCGAGCGCGCTGGTCTTTACGTCTGGTCAGCCGAGCAGTAATTCGGGGGTAAACCCGCCACACGGGCACGTAGTTCGAAATACCGTCTGCCATCTGGCACAATGGACAGGTACTCGATCCGCGCGGCCCCTCTCTCCGTGTGTGCATCTTGTCCTTCGAACCCTCAAGTATGGCCCGCCCCACGGGTGCAGAACGACGGGCTCAACCCCGTTTCAGAAACAGGAGTGACCACAAAAGTGGCCGTAAAGATTCGCCTTAAGCGCTTCGGTAAGATGCGCGCACCGTACTACCGCATCGTCGTCATGGACTCCCGCTCCAAGCGCGATGGCCGTGCGATCGAAGAGATCGGCAAGTACCACCCCACCGAGGAGCCCTCGTACATCGAGGTTGCCTCCGAGCGGGCACAGTACTGGCTGTCCGTCGGCGCTCAGCCGACCGAGCAGGTTGCTGCGATCCTCAAGATCACCGGTGACTGGCAGAAGTTCAAGGGTCTCCCGGGCCAGGAAGGCACGCTGAAGACCAAGGTCGCCAAGCCTGCGTTCGTTGCACCGGAGAAGGGTTCCGTTATCATCCCGGAAGCCATCACCAAGAAGGCCAAGCAGTCGGAAGCAACTGAGGCTCCCGCTGACGCTGAAGCAGAGACCACCGAGGCTGAGTAAATTGCTGGCAGAAGCGCTCGAGCACCTGGTCCGGGGGATCGTTGACAGCCCTGAGGACGTCAAGGTCAGTGCCAAGAACAACCGCCGCGGGGAATCCCTCGAGGTACGTGTTCACCAGGACGACCTCGGACGGGTCATCGGACGCCAAGGCCGCACCGCACGCGCTTTGCGCACGGTGATTGCGGCATTGGCCGGCGGCGAGCAGGTCAGGGTCGACGTCGTCGACACCGACCGTCGCCGGTAACGCGCTCAGCAATACTTGTCTTAGATCCGGCCCCTCCACCAGATTATGGTGGAGGGGCCGGATTGTTTTACGACCAAACTCCAGCCTTGGTCCGAAGCCGGCCCCAGGGAAGAAATCAGAGGAATCCCCATGCAGCTCCAGGTTGCCCGAATCGGCAAGCCCCACGGAATCCGCGGCGAAGTCACCGTGCAGGTGCTCACCGACACGCCGGGAGATCGTTTTGTCCCCGGGACCGAATTCGTGGTTGAGCCCGCAAAGGCCGGTCCTTTGACCATCAGCAGCGCCCGCTGGAACAAAGACATCCTGCTGCTCGGCTTCGAAGAGATCTCCACGCGCAACCAAGCCGAGGAAATCCGCGGCGCGAAGCTCTTCATCGAAACCGAAGAACTGGACGAGGACGACGACGAGGGCTGGTACGAGCACGAACTCGTCGGCCTTGAGGTCCGTGTCGGCTCGCAGGCCGTGGGCAAGGTGACCGCACTCAACACCATGCCCGTCCAGGACCTGCTGGTCATTGAAGGCGCGGATGGCAAGGAAATCCTGGTGCCCTTCGTTGAGGAGATTGTGCCCGAGGTCAACGTCGAGGACGGCTACGTGTTGCTCACGCCTCCGCCGGGCCTCTTTGAGCTGAACACAGATTCAACCGCCGACGACGATGCCGAGGACTCCGAAGACAAGGACGATGCCTAGATGCGCATCGACGTCGTCAGCATCTTTCCGGAGTACCTGGCGCCCCTCGAACTTTCCCTCATAGGCAAGGCTCGTCAGGATGGGCTCCTGGAACTGAACGTCCATGACCTGCGGACCTTCACCACCGACAAGCACCGCACCGTGGACGACACTCCTTACGGCGGCGGCGCAGGAATGGTCATGAAGCCCGAGCCATGGGCCCAGGCCTTGGAATCCATTGCCGCTGCCCGGGTTGCTGTAACCGAAAGTGGCGGCTCTGGGAGCTCGCAGGACGGGCCTGCGAAGCAGCCGGTCCTGGTTGTCCCGTCACCGGCGGGGGAGCGCTTCAACCAAGCCCTTGCCTATGAACTCGCCGAAGAAGAACAGCTCGTGTTCGCCTGCGGCCGCTATGAAGGCATTGACGAACGCGTCATTGAGTGGTCGGCCGAACACTTCACGGTCCGCCCGGTCAGCTTGGGGGACTACGTCCTCAACGGCGGCGAAGTCGCAGTCCTGGCCATGGTAGAGGCGATCGGACGGCTGCTTCCAGGCGTGGTCGGCAACCCCGAATCCCTGGTGGAGGAATCCCACTCAGACGGCCTGCTGGAGTACCCGGTCTACACAAAGCCCTCATCGTGGCGCGATCGTGACGTGCCTGCCGTCCTTTTGAGTGGCAACCACGGCAAGATCGCCCAGTGGCGGCGCCACGAACAGTTCCGTCGCACGGCAGAGCGCCGTCCGGATCTCCTCGCGAAGTTCGACGCCGGCGGCCTGACTCGTGCGGACCGTACGGCTCTCGGAGAACTGGGGTACGACGTCGTCGACGGCCATTTGCGGCACCGCCCTAACGACGACGTCTCCGACTGAGCCGGCCGCCGTCGGGCAGTGCCGTCCATGCATGGACCACAAAAGTCGGACCGCATCCGCGGGATTGGCCGGAACTCCAGGGGTATGGCAGAATTAACCCTTGTGTCTACTGGGTTCGCGCCTGCCACAGGGGGAGCGTAGCCAACAGCCTGACAACCCGGAACCGCCAATCAGTGGTGGTGCTGGACTTTGAAATCTTCGGCGGTAATTTCCGGACGGCCTCGCGCCCCGGGCTTGCCCGCCGCGACCCAAAGTGGATGACCTGTGGCGTTCACCAGGAGTGGATTAATGCATATCCTCGATAGCGTAGATGCAGCTTCGCTGCGTAACGATGTTCCCGAGTTCCGCGCGGGTGACACCATCAAGGTTCACGTGAACATCATCGAAGGCAAGAACTCCCGTGTCCAGGTTTTCCAGGGCTTCGTCCTGGGCCGCCAGGGTGACGGCGTTCGCGAAACCTTCACCGTCCGCAAGGTTTCCTTCGGTGTCGGCGTAGAGCGTACCTTCCCGGTGCACTCCCCGATCATCGAAAAGATCGAGGTCGTCACCAAGGGTGACGTCCGCCGCGCCAAGCTCTACTACATGCGCGCACTGCGCGGTAAGGCTGCGAAGATCAAGGAAAAGCGCGACTTCGCCACCGGCAAGTAGGTCTTCGACCAAGCGGGTCCTGGATTCGTGTCCGGCCTGCGCCGGAGAAATCCGCAACGCAACAGGAAACGAATCATGGACCACGCAAAACGCCAGCCCCGGAAACAGGGCTGGCGTTTTGTTTTGCTCGCATTGGTCCTGGCGGTGGCCATCAGCGGGCTTGTCCGATCCTTGTGGATCGATGTCTACTTCATCCCCTCTGAGTCCATGGAGCCGCTCCTTGGGACAGGCGATCGCATCCTTGTGTCCAGGACCGATTTCGCCGCAGATCCCATTCGCCGGGGAGACATCGTGGTCTTCGACGGCAGGGGCACCTTTGCCCCCCTGAACAGCGGCAAAGGCCCGTTCGCCGACGCCGTGGCCGCAGCAGGCCACTGGCTCGGCCTCACGGGAAGCGATACAACGTACGTCAAACGTGTCATAGGGCTTCCCGGTGACCACGTCATGTGTTGCGGCACCGACGGCAAACTCACAGTCAACGGTCAGCCGGTTGAGGAACCCTATCTGTATCCGGGCGACACGCCGAGCGAGCAGAAATTCGACGTCATCGTCCCCAATGACCGATTGTGGCTCATGGGGGACCACCGTTCACGATCGGCCGATTCGCGTAGCCTTCTGGGCGCACCCGGTGGAGGAATGGTGCCGCTGGAGCGTGTCATTGGGCGTCCGATCCGGATCATCTGGCCGCTTGATAGATTTGCAGAACTGGCTCGCCCCGCGCAGGCCGGTACAACCTCGAAGAACGGACAATAGATGCCGGAGACAACTCCCGGGAAGCCAGAACGGCACGACGACGACGCCCGGCTCCTGGACGGACCGTCCGCTCCCGCCAGCGAGCTCACAACGGACGACGTCGATCTGGCCTCCGGAGGGTCGGCGGCCCAGGTGGCGGAACAGCCAGATGAACAGGAGTCTCCTCGCCGGTCCGCACGGCGGGCTGCCGACGAAACCGATGAGTCCAATGCCTCAGCCAAGAACCACGGCAGTCCGTTCCTCAGTTGGCTCAAGGAAATCGGCACCGTGGTGGTCATCGCCGTAGTGTTGTCCTTCCTGATCAAGACATTCCTGTTCCGAGCCTTCTTCATCCCCTCGGAGTCCATGGTCAACACCCTCGACGTTGACGATCGGATCTTCGTCAACTTGCTGGTCCCCAAGCCCTTCGCCCTGGAACGTGGCGATATCGTGGTCTTCAAGGACGCCCAGGGATGGCTGCCGCCCACGCAGAAGTCAGCGCCCGGGCCCTTCAAGTGGTTCCAGGATGGCCTTGTCTTTGTTGGACTACTCCCGGATGAGACCAATCAGCACCTCGTGAAGCGCGTGATCGGACTGCCCGGGGACAGGGTCTCGTGCTGTGACAGTTCCGCGCGGGTCAGCGTCAATGGCACGGTCCTCAACGAAAGCTACATCAACCCTGCCCAGGTTCCGATGGCCAAGTCTTTCGATGTAGTGGTCCCGGAGGGGAAAATTTGGGTTATGGGTGATAACCGCAATAACTCGGCGGATTCCCGCGAACACCAAGCTGTCAACGGTGGCTTCATCAATATCTCCGACGTGGAGGGTAAAGCCACCGTTATTGCGTGGCCCGTTAGCCGTTGGCAGATCCTCGACAACCACTCCGAGGTTTTCCGCAATGTTCCCGCGCCGTCGCCACAGAAGACGGCTTCGCCCACGGCCCCAGCGAGCAAATGATGGCACCTGCGGGGGCCAGGACGGCCGCGCCGGCTAGGACAGCCGCTCCGGCTAGGACGGGGCGGACTTCCGGAGCGGAGAAGACCTCGGGGACGAAGCCCAAACAGCCTGCCGCCTTTCCGACCCTGGATGTCGAACGGGGTTTCCTGGCCCCTGGAGTCACGCTCTTGGCTGGCGTTGACGAAGTAGGCCGTGGAGCCCTTGCCGGACCGGTTTCGGTGGGGATCGCCGTCGTGGATCTTCGGGACCACGGCTTGCTCGCCGATGTCCGTGACAGCAAGTTGCTCAAGCCTGAAGACCGCGAACGGCTGGAGCCGTTGGTTCGCGAATGGGCCGTTGGCTCGGCAGTGGGCCACGCAAGTTCGGCGGAGGTCGATGCGCTGGGAATTGTCGGCGCCTTGCGCCTTGCTGGAACACGCGCCTGGTTCGAGATCCTCGCCGCGGGCGTGCATCCGGACCTTGTCCTGCTGGACGGGAGCCACAACTGGCTCTCGCCTCAAGTTCAAGGATCGTTGTTCGACGCCGAGCCTCCCGGGCCTGCTTGCGAGGCGCCCGTTCACACGCGGGTGAAGGCGGACATGAGCTGCCTCAGCGTGGCGGCCGCTAGCGTGCTTGCAAAGGTCGCCAGGGACCGCATCATGGTTGGGCTGCACGAGGAGTATCCGGCGTTCGGCTGGAACGAGAACAAGGGCTACGCTACTTCCTCACACCGGGAGGCCCTCCGCTCCTTGGGCCCTACTCGGTACCACCGGACCAGTTGGAACCTGCTCTAGCCCCCGCTTTTTCCTGTGACGGACGCCGGCCGTGCCAGCGTTGCGGCGAGTGCCCGCTCCATGGTGCAAGATGGAACTATGAGTGCCGAGGATCTTGAGAACTATGAAACCGACATGGAGCTACAGCTCTACCGCGAATACCGCGATGTCGTTGGCTTGTTCAGCTATGTTGTCGAGACCGAGCGCCGGTTCTATCTGGCAAACCACGTCGACCTGCAGGCCCGCAGTGCCGACGGCGAGGTCTATTTCGACCTGACACTTCAAGATGCCTGGGTTTGGGACGTCTACCGTTCGGCCCGTTTCGTGAAGAATGTCCGGGTCATCACGTTCAAGGACGTCAACGTCGAAGAACTGCCGCGGAGCGAGGAACTTTCCTTGCCGAAAGACGGCGATCTGGGCGATCTCGGCAACCTGGGCAACTAGGGCAGCTCGCGAACTTCTCCTCCACACCGTCCCATTGACGGAGTTTCCCACATAGCCAAACTCCTCCCTGTCTTTGGACTCTCCGCGCCTCCACGCTGGTAGCGGAGGTGGTTATGAAAGCCAAAGACTTGTTGGGCCAGCACGGTGAAACGCTGGCTGCCGGGTTCCTTGAAACCCAAGGGATGCGAATTGTTGACCGCAATTGGAGGTGCCACGAGGGGGAGATCGACATCGTGGCGCTCGACGGCGACATCTTGGTGATTGCCGAGGTCAAGACCCGGAAGAACCTGGCCTACGGGCATCCCTTCGAAGCCATTGATGCAGCCAAGCTTGCTCGGCTCCATCGCCTGGCTTTGTCCTGGTGCCGTGATCACGAGTTGCGCGCCTCGCGCCGCCGGGTGGATGTCGTGGGGGTCATCGACGACGGCGTAGGCGAACCAAAGTTGGAGCACCTCAGGGGTGTGGGCTAGATGGGCGTGGGACGGGCTTACTCCGTTGCACTGTTGGGCCTGAACGGCTACATCGTGGAGGTCGAGGCAGATATCGGCCAGACCCTCCCGAACTTCGTGATCCTGGGCCTGCCGGACGCGTCCTTGAACGAAGCCAAGGAACGTATTCGCTCGGCCGCCCAGAATTCCGGCATCCCCCTCAGCCGTCGAAAGATCACCGCAAACCTGATTCCGGCTTCGCTGCCGAAGCGCGGCTCGGGGTTCGACCTCGCGATCACCATGGCGGTTTTGCGCGCTGCCGGTGACATCCGTTCCACCGAAGGTACGGTCTTCATCTCCGAGTTGGGACTGGATGGCAGGTTGAGGCCGGTTCGCGGTATCTTGCCGGCGGTCATGGCGGCTGTTCAGTCGGGCCACCCCGAGATCGTGGTGGCCCGGGCAAACGTCGCCGAGGCGGAGTTGGTTCCCGGGGCAGTGGTTCGCGGCTACAAGACCCTGGCCCGTTTGGCCTTTGATTTCGGGGCTGACCCCCAGGACCTGGCCCTCGACTACGATCCCGTCGATGGTGAAGCTATTGGCGACGGCAAAAGCGGTGCCGTGGTTGTTCCGGACCTTTGCGATGTATCGGGGCAGGGTGATGCCCGCCGTGCCCTCGAGGTTGCGGCGGCGGGGGCACACCATGTGTTGCTGTGCGGCCCGCCCGGTGCCGGCAAGACCATGCTCGCGGAGCGGCTCCCTGGACTCTTGCCGGATCTGGGCGACCAAGAAGCCATGGAGGTCACAGCGATCCACTCACTCTCAGCCGTCCACGTTGATTCGGTACAGCTGTTGCGCCGCCCGCCTTTTGAGAACCCCCACCATAGTGCGACTGCCGCCGCCATCATCGGTGGTGGCTCCGGCCTGCCACGGCCGGGAGCGGCATCACGAGCCCATCGTGGCGTCCTGTTCCTCGACGAGGCACCCGAGTACGAACGCCGCGTTCTGGACGCCCTGCGGCAGCCCCTGGAGAGCGGTGAGCTGGTCATCCACCGCTCGGCCGGTACCGCAGCATACCCGGCTCGTTTCCAACTGGTCCTTGCTGCGAATCCTTGCCCGTGCGGAAAGGCCACTGGCAAAGGAGTCGATTGCACCTGCACTCCAGTGATGCGGCGCCGCTACTTTGGGCGTATGTCAGGACCTTTGTTGGACAGGGTGGACATCCAGCTTCAAGTGGAACGTGTATCCCTTGCCGACTTCGGGCAATCCGGCGC
This sequence comes from Arthrobacter sp. AZCC_0090, assembly GCF_014207375.1. Taxonomy (GTDB): domain Bacteria; phylum Actinomycetota; class Actinomycetes; order Actinomycetales; family Micrococcaceae; genus Arthrobacter. The sequence continues at coordinate 430,836 of NZ_JACHEE010000003.1, forward strand.
GGAGGAGGACACAGCTACGGTCGCCGGGAGAGTCCATGCCGCCCGGTCAAGGCAGCGTGAACGCTTGGGGAGATTTGGGATGGAAACCAACTCGCAGATTCCCGGCCGTGTATTGCGTGGCGAACTACGCCTCCCCACTGCGACCACGAAGATTCTGGATACTTCCCTTGAGCGTGGAATCCTCACCGCGAGAGGCTACGACCGCGTCCTGCGCCTTGCATGGACGCTTGCGGATCTGGGTCACCAGGACCGGCCCCACAGCGATGACATCGGGCAGGCCCTTGGCCTGCGGCAGGCGGTTGCGGCCGCATGAAAGGACACGCCATGACTGAGAACCACCCGCTACCGCGGGAAACGCCTCCCTCGGAAGCCGCGCCGTCGGTGCGCGGAATCGGGACCGCGGACCGATCGAAAGAGCGCCTCGCCCGGGCAGCGCTCTCAAGGCTGATGGAGCCACAAGACGCTGCCGGACTCGCCTTGGTGCAGGCCGCGGGGGCCGTCGATGGTCTCAGGATAGCGATCGGTGAGCTCCTCCCTGGTCCCGAGCTTGAGCAAGAGGTGAGTTCCTTGCTGGTTGACAGCGGGGTCTCCGCAGCGTGGGCCGGATTGGCTGCCGCATTGCGTCGCTGGGCGCCAAGGATTCCGAACCTGGCCCCCGACCGGGATCTTGCCACGATGCAACGCCTTGGTGGCCGCATGATCATCCCCGGCGATCCGATGTGGCCAGCTCAGTTGGCTGATCTTGGCCTGCATGAACCGTTGTGTCTATGGTGGCGTGGACTCGAAGTGGAGTTTCCACCCTTGCGGCGGGTGGTTGCCCTTGTCGGCTCCCGGGACAGCACCAGCTATGGGGCATCGGTAACCGGTGACTTCGCCTACGGGTTGGGCCAGCGCGGCTATAGCGTCGTATCGGGAGGCGCGTACGGAATAGACGCCCACGCCCATCGTGGCGCGCTGACCGGGGGTACCAGCGACATGCCGACCATCGCGGTGATGGCAGGGGGAGTGGACAGGTACTACCCGTCCGGGAATGAGGATTTGCTCCGTGCCGTGGCAAATCAAGGGTCGGTCATCGCAGAGGTTCCCCCGGGTTCGGCGCCCACCCGCTACAGGTTCCTTCAGCGCAACAGAATCATCGCGGCGTTAGCAGGTGTGACAGTTGTGGTGGAGGCCCGCTGGCGTTCGGGCGCGCTGAATACTGCCCACCATGCCGAATCCATAGGCAGGGGCGTTGCAACAGTTCCGGGATCCATACATAGTGCCAACTCCGCTGGCTGCCATCGGCTTCTCAGGGACGGCGGGGCTGTTTGCGTCACGGATGTCGGCGAGATTGCCGAACTGGCGGGGTCCAGTGGTGAAGCTCTCGCCGCCGATAAGGAATCGGATGCTTCCGACCACGATGGACTCACACTCGAGGACCTCATCCTGTTGGATGCCCTACCAGTCCGTTCAACGAGCTCGGTGGAGAAGCTCGCGGTTGTAGCTGGACTCAGCCCGGAGTCGGTACGGGCCGGGCTTGGACGGCTCGGATTGCTGGGACTGGCAGTATCTGTGGGCGGTGCCTGGAAGAGGTCGGGGAAGCGGGGTTGAGCGAGCGGATGAGGGGGTGCGGAATTGAGCGGGATCCAGCCGACCCGAATCAGGCTCTCTGCCCGGAACGTGGCGATGCCACCAGCCCGGCCTCGCTGCTGGCACAGTGGAAGGGTGGAAGAGAAACCGCTCCCCGAAGCACTCGCCAAGACCGTGGAGAACTTTCGGCGCTACCTCGAAGGCGAGCGGGCCAGATCCGCTCACACTGTGAGGGCATACATCGCCGATATCGAGAACTTGCTGGGCTTTGCCGCCACAGAGGGCGTGGAGGAGCCCACGGACTTGGAACTTGGCACTCTGCGTCGCTGGCTGGGCGCACAGAGCGAAACCGGCAGGTCAAGGGCGACTCTTGCCCGGCACGCCGCCACGGCCAGGGCATTCACTTCTTGGGCCCTGAGGGAAGAGCTGATTGCATCCGACCCGGCCACTCGCCTCCAAGCCCCCAAACGCGATCACACACTCCCTGGGGTCCTTCACCAGCAGCAAGTCGCCCGGATCTTCGAAAGCCTGGCCGAGGCGGCCGCGGATGGCTCCCCGATGTCGCTGCGTAACCGGGCCGTCGTCGAGCTGCTCTACGCCACGGGAATCCGTGTCGGAGAGCTGGCCGGCCTCGACATCGATGATCTCGACCCGGACCGCAGGACCCTCCGTGTGCTCGGCAAAGGCAATAAGGAACGTACTGTCCCCTATGGGGTACCGGCTGCGCTCGCCGTCGACGACTGGCTCCATCGGGGTCGTCCGCGGCTAGTTACCGAGCGCAGCGGGCCGGCGCTGTTTCTCAGTTCGAGGGGCAACCGGATCGACCAACGCCAGGCACGAAGCGTGGTTAATGACCTCCTGGCGGCGCTGGGGGATACCGCGGCAACAGGTCCCCACGCACTGCGCCACACAGCTGCTACCCATTTGCTGGACGGCGGGGCGGATTTGCGCGCGGTGCAGGAGATACTTGGACACAGTAGTCTCGCGACAACCCAGATCTACACCCACGTGTCGGTGGACCGGCTTCGCAAGAGTTATCAACAGGCCCATCCGCGCGCCTAAGGGAACGCGGTCCGGAGAATCCCGCAGCAGTCTGAAGGGCCCCGAAGGGACGAAATCAGTGCATCCGCGAATCGCACTGGCGTAATTCCGGTCCGTACGGCAAAATGAAAGCAATGTCGGGGAACTTTCAACTTCAACTTGAATGTTCTTCCGCTGTGGAAAAAATCATAGGAGGCTAGGGAAACCGGAACAGCGCGGCACGCGCGCAGCAAACTTTTCATCCAGGCAGAGGTCGTTGGGGAAGACGTACCTACAGCTATGGAGGATGGAATGTCTGTTGCAACAACTCGCGGTGTCTTGTTTGTTCATTCGGCCCCTACCGCGTTGTGCCCTCACGTTGAGTGGGCCATCGGATCGGTCGTTGATAAGCGGACCGATCTTGAGTGGACTCCGCAACCGGCCGCGCCCGGAATGTTCCGTGCCGAACTGTCCTGGGCGGGAGTCCCGGGAACGGGCGCACAACTGGCGTCGGCCTTGCGCGGGTGGGCGCACCTTCGCTATGAAGTCACGGAGGAGCCCAGCCCAGGCGTGGACGGTGCGCGTTGGTCGCACACGCCGGAGCTTGGTATTTTCCATGCCGTCACGGATGTCCACGGCAACATCATGGTGACCGAGGACCGTATCCGCTACGCCTATGAGTCGGCAGCGGGGGACTCCGCGGCTGTGTATCACGAGCTTTCATTGGCGCTCGGCGAGGCCTGGGACGAAGAACTCGAGCCTTTCCGCCACGCTGCCGAAGGTGCGCCCGTCCGCTGGCTACATCAGGTCGGCTAGGCCCCGCACGGCCTTAGCGTAGCCCCGGCGAAGCCCCGCACGGCCCAGGCGCCGGCGCGAAAGAGCAAAGACAGGTTTTCCATAGCAAAGAGGAGGGCCCCACCGCGTGGGGCCCTCCTCTTGTGCGCGCCGATTGTGCGCCGAACTGGGCAGGAGCTGTCAGACGTTGCGGATGGCGATGACGGCGTTGTGGCCGCCGAAACCGAAGGAGTTGCTCAAAGCGACGATGTCACCGGCAGGCAAGGTGCGTGCGGAAGTGACGACGTCGAGTGGGATCTCCGGATCCTGGTTCTCGAGGTTGATGGTCAATGGAGCCTGGCGTTCATAGACCGCGAGCACCGTCAGTACGGCTTCCACGGCCCCTGAAGCACCCAACAGGTGGCCCATCTGGGACTTGGTGGCAGAGACCGCCACATTGTCGACGTGTGCGCCCAGGGCGGCACGGAGCGCCGTGTACTCAGGCTTGTCGCCGACCGGCGTGGACGTGGCGTGGGCGTTGACGTGTACCACGTCTTCGGCCTGGATGCGGCCATCGAACATAGCGGCCTTCAAAGCGCGGGTAGCGCCCAGGCCCTCCGGGTCCGGTGCCGTGATGTGGTACGCATCGGCCGTGACCGACGTACCGGCGAGCTCAGCGTAGATGCGCGCACCGCGGGCGATGGCGTGCTCTTCGGCTTCCAGGACCAGGGCGCCTGCGCCTTCACCCATCACAAAGCCGTCGCGGTCGCGGTCGTATGGCCGCGAAGCGTGCTCAGGATCGTCATTGCGGCGGGAGAGCGCCTGCATCGAGGAAAACGCGGCGAGGGGCATCGGGTGGATGGCGGCTTCGGCGCCACCGCACACGACGACGTCGGCCTTGCCCGAACGGATGAGGTCGAGGCCGAGGTGCACGGCTTCGGTGCCGGAAGCGCAAGCAGAAACCGGAGTGTGCGCGCCGGCGCGTGCGCCAAGGTCAAGGCTGACGGCTGCGGCGACGCCATTCGGCATGAGCATGGGGACCGTCATGGGCAGTACCCGGCGAGGGCCCTTTTCCTTCAGGGTGTCCCAAGCGTCCAGGAGCGTCCAGACGCCACCGATGCCAGTAGCGAAAGCAACGGCAAGGCGATCGTGGTCGATTTCGGTGATACCGGAATCTGCCCAAGCTTCGCGTGCGGCGATGACGCCGAACTGCGTGGACGGGTCCATGCGCTTGGCTTCAACGCGGCTCAGGACCTCGAGGGCCGGCGTCGAGCACCGGGCGGCAAAGTGGACCGGAAGGTCATACTTGGCAACCCACTCGTCCTCGAGCGTGTGGGCACCGGAGACCCCTTTGAGCGCGTTCTTCCACATCGTGGGGACGTCGCCGCCGATGGGCGTTGTGGCGCCCAGACCGGTTATGACTACTTTGCGTGCCATGCGATCACTCTCTGTCGGATCAGCCAACCCACGTGCTGTTCTCACTGGGGAGGCAGGAAAAAACTCTGGGAAATAAAGCAGCTGTGCCGGGCTTCGGATGCAACAGGTCGCACCCGAAGTCCGGCACAGTTGATGCCAGGCTAGGCCTGTGCGTTCGAGATGAAGTTGACGGCGTCGCCGACGGTCTTCAGGTTCTTGACCTCTTCGTCCGGGATGCGGACGCCGAACTTCTCTTCGGCGTTGACGACGATGGTCATCATCGAGATGGAGTCGATGTCCAGATCCTCGGTGAAGGACTTGTCCAGCTCGACGGCGTCGGTGGCGAGGCCGGTCTCTTCGTTCACGATTTCAGCCAGGCCGGCCAGGATTTCTTCGTTGCTAGCCATTGTTGGCTCCTTTTCTTGTTGTGCCGGCTGCTGCCGGAAATGGGGGCAAACCGCGGATACGGTTTGGGTTCCAAAGCATTATTCAGTTGGGGGTAAAAAGCAGTCCAAACTACGGAAGAACGACTACCTGGGCACCAAAGACCAAGCCGGCGCCGAATCCGATCTGCAAGGCGAGGCCACCGCTGAGTCCCGGGTTCTCTTGCAAGAGACGGTGCGTGGCCAGCGGAATGGAAGCGGCCGAGGTGTTGCCGGCTTCCGCGATATCGCGCGCAACAACGACCGTCTCCGGGAGCTTCAGCTTCTTGACCATCTCATCGATGATCCGCATGTTCGCCTGGTGGGGGACAAAAGCCGCAAGATCCGAGGCTTCTATGCCGGCGGCATCGAGGGCTTGCTGGGCAACCTTCGCCATTTCCCAGACGGCCCAGCGGAAGACCGTCTGGCCGTCCTGGCGGAGCGTCGGCCAAACATCCTGTGCGGCGGAAATAATGGCCTGATCATCGGATTCATCCGAATGGCGGGCAGTCTCGCCAAGGTTGCGGACTTCATCGAGGGAATGCGTCATGCCGATCGCGTTCCATTTGCTTCCATCGGATCCCCAGATCGAAGGGGCGATACCAGGGGTATCGGACGGGCCGATGACCACTGCGCCGGCACCGTCGCCGAGGAGGAAGGAAATGGTGCGCTCGTGGTTGTCGATCACGTCCGAGAGCTTCTCGGCGCCTACCACGAGAACGTATTCGGCCGCGCCGGAACGGACCAACGCATCGCCCTGGGCAATGCCATAGCAGTAGCCTGCGCACGCCGCGGAAATGTCGTAGGCCGGTGCCGGGGTGGCGCCCAAACGGTCGGCGAGTGCAGCGGCTGCGGACGGCGTGGCATACGGGTGCGTGACGGTTGAGATGATGACGGCACCAAGCTGGGAAGCCTCGATGCCGGCCTGCTTGAGTGCCTCGCGGGCAGCTCCCTCGGCCATGTCGATGACGCTGACATCGGCCGCGGCACGGTGGCGGGTGACGATTCCGGTGCGCTGGCGGATCCATTCGTCCGAGGAATCGATCCACTGGCAGACGTCTTCGTTGGTGACGATGATGTCCGGGCGGTATGCCCCGATGCCTACGATGCGTGAGTATTCGTTGGTCCGTGCTTGCTTGAGTACGGGGGCGCTCATGCTTCTCCCTCCAGTTCTGCGAAGAGTGCAAGTGCCGCGGACAGGTCATCCGGGGTCTTGACGGCAACCGTTTTGACGCCCGGCATACCGCGCTTCGCGAGCCCGGCCAAGGTGCCGGCCGGCGCGAGCTCGATGAGTCCGGTGACGCCGCGCTGGACCAGGTTCTCCATGCAGAGATCCCAGCGCACCGGGCGTGAGACTTGGGCGATGAGGCTTTCGACGGCGGCGCCGCCGTCCGTTACTTCCTGGCCATCGAAATTCGAGAGCAAGGGGACCGTGGGGGCTTGCGGCTTGAGCAAGGGCCGGAGTGCTTCAAGCGCGTCCACGGCCGGAGCCATGTGGGAGGTGTGGAACGCGCCGGCGACCTTCAACGGGATCACCCTGGCCTTGGCCGGCGGGTTGTCAGCGAGGGCCTGGAGCTGTTCGAAGGTGCCCGCGGCCACGGTCTGCCCGGCGCCGTTGACGTTCGCGGGCGTTGCGCCCGCAGCCGCAATTGCCGAAAGAACCTCAGCTGGGTCACCGCCGACGACGGCGCTCATCCCGGTGGGGGTGACGGCGGCAGCGGCCGCCATGTTGTTGGCACGCTCGCGGACGAACGTCATGGCTTCTTCTTCGCTGAGGACACCCGCAAGTGCTGCGGCAGTGATCTCACCGACCGAGTGCCCGGCCAAAACGATGGGAAGGGTGCTGAGTTCGACGTCGAACAGGGACTTCGCTGCCACGAGTCCGGCGGCGACGATCAAGGGCTGCGCGATAGCGGTGTCCTTGATCGTTTCTTCATCGGAGGTGGTGCCGTGGGCCTTGAGGTCGATGCCTGCGATTTCGCTCAGGGAGGCCAAATGGCCCTCTACGGAAGGGAGCTCCAGCCAAGGGGCCAAAAATCCAGGGGTCTGGGAGCCCTGTCCAGGGCAGACGATTGCAAGCACGTAACCAGCTTTCCAAATTGCCGCGTGAACTACTGGTGTTTGCGTACACCAAGCTCACTGGGTCAGTTTGTAGGAAGTCTACAACGGTTCAACCCGCGGATCGGGTACCGTGACGCTCCGACGTCGCCTTTGGCTGGGCCGAAAGCCTGCCCACAACCAAGGCAGTTTGGAGTACGAAAGCCTCCCGGGGGAGGAGCGGATCCCACCCTGTGACGTCGCAGACGCGCTTGAGACGATACCGCACTGTGTTTGCGTGGACGAACAGCTCGCGGGCAGTTGCTTCGAGGGAATGGCCAAGCTCGAGATAGGTGCCCAGCGTCTCAACGAGCCCGTTGGAAGCTGCGAGGAGGGGCCGGTAAATGTTCTTGATGAGGGAACGGCGGGCAGCGTCGTCACCGGAGACTACGCGTTCCGGGAGCAGGTCGTCGGCGGCCACCGGCCTCGGAGCCGAGGGCCACGCCTTGGCCGCCGTGAGCCCGGCGAAGGCTGCTTGCGCAGAACTGCTCGCTTCCAGCAGGGAGCCGGCCTCCGGTCCATAGACCACCGCGCCCGGGGCAAACAGTTCGCTCAGCTTCAAATATGCGGTGTCGCGGTCCTGCACGCCACCCAGAATGAGGATCAGGCGGTCGCCCTGGATGCCAACCAAGGCGTCCTCCGCATAGCGTCCGGCCGTCCGGCGCAGCTCGCTCACATAGCTCGCGCTCGGCTCCGACGGCGAGTTTCCCACCATCACGGTGAAGCGTTCCTGCGCCTTCCAACCGAGGGCTGCGATGCGGGAGCGAAGGGCATCAGTGTTCTCGCCGCGGAGAATGGCGTCGACAATCAGGGCTTCGAGCCGGGTGTCCCAGGAACCGCGCGATTCCGCGGCTCGGGCGTAGACGTCCGCGGCGGCGAAAGCCACCTCCCGTGAATAGCGCAGGACCGCTTCGCGCAACGAAGGCTGGTCGGCTTCAGGCGCAATCACGGGCACTTGGTCCTCCACCACCTCGACCACGATCCGGATCAACTGGAGGGCCTTTTGAAGGCTGATGGAGCGGGTCAGCTCAGTGGGAGCATTGCCGAAGACATCCGTCAGGATCCACGACGGCGAGCTGGGCCGTTCGTACCACGTCACGAAAGCCGCGATTCCGTTTTGGGCAACCAAGCCTAGCGCTGAACGTTCGTCGGAGCTCAGCCGGCTGTACCAAGGCAGTGATTTCTCAAGCTTGCGCATGGTGGTGGTGGACAATTGCCCCACATTGGCACGGAGCCGCTTCAGGGTCTCAGCCTTTTCGGGTGACACCGCGCGCGCAGCCGCTTTACGTTTCGCGGGGGTTTGAATCGGCTCTGCCATGCCTTGAGCATACGGCGCATCATCCGCAAGCTCCATTTGTGAGAAGGCTACAACTGCGTTTGGTGTGGGTCACGCGAGCATCCGGGCCGCGCAGCGCTGTGCGGGGATGGTTAAAGCACGACGGCGGCCCGCACCTTCCGGTGTGGACCGCCGTCGTGGTCTTCTGACTTAGATTCGCTTCGCTTGAGGTTTAGCTTTCGCCGCCTGCGCCGCCGGTGGTCCCGGCGTTGACATCGAGGAGGCGGTACTTCTCGATTGCCTGGGCCGGAGCCTGTGCATCCACTTCGCCACGGCGGGCGAGTAGCTGCAGCGCCTTCACGACGATCGAGTGGGTGTCGTTCTTGAAGAAGCGTCGTGCGGCTTGGCGGGTGTCGGAGAAGCCGAAGCCGTCGGCGCCGAGGGAGGCGAATTCGT
>NZ_JACHEE010000004.1 GCF_014207375.1 Arthrobacter sp. AZCC_0090
ACGATGACGCAGTTGCCATTGGCTAGAAGTTAAACCACCTTCTCCTTCAGAGGACTTTCACCTCCAAGCAAATGCCCATGCTGGGCATACCAAAAAAGCAGGGCCGGTCAATGGACCGGCCCTGCTTTTTGAAATCCGAAGCTTAGAGAGCCTGGATGTTTACTGCCTGGGGACCCTTGGGGCCCTGCTCGACGTCGAAGGAAACCTTCTGGTTCTCTTCGAGGGAGCGGTAGCCGCCCGAGTTAATTGCAGAGTAGTGAGCGAAAACGTCCTGGCTGCCATCTTCCGGGGAGATGAAGCCAAAGCCCTTTTCGGAGTTGAACCACTTGACGATACCTGTAGCCATTTTTTCAGTTTCCTTACTGAAGGTGGAGGTTGTCCCGACTGTCGGGCCTCCGGTGTGGGGTGTTCTCCACCGTTACTTCAGAAGGTCGCGGTTGATGAACCGCGGGAACTGCCTGAACTACCAAATGCCAAACACAACAACAGCTACAAGCATACAGGGGTTTGAGCAGATGGCTACTATTTGTCAAAATTCTTCGTCTGCTGCCCGCCTCCCACCGGGCGAGCGCTGACGTGGATCAATTGAGTGGCATGCCAAAATTCGGGAGTGCTACGATTGCTACGGAGGCAATGATGACTACGATCCCGCACCGCGAACTACGCAACAACAGCAGCAAAATTCTCGAGCGCGTCAAAAACGGCGAAGTCATCGACGTGACCAACAACGGGGAAATTGCGGCCACACTCATACCGCCGTCGGCGTCACCCTTCGAACGGTTGCTGCAGTCGGGCGCCGTCCGCCCCGCTACCGGGAGTCCTGTCGACTTCAGGCTTGTGCCCCGCATGAAGAGCGAGAAGAGCACGTCGGACATGCTGGCCGATCTGCGTGGTGATCGGTGATCACCTATGTGGACACCTCTGCCGTCCTCAAGCTTCTGGTCGAGGAATCGGAATCAGCTCGCCTCGCCGAGCATCTTTCTACTACTGCCGCAGCAACAGGGCATCGCCTTGTCGCATCAATGCTGCTCTACACCGAACTCCATTGCGCGGCGCGTCGGCGAGGCTTGGACGCGGAAGCGGTGAATACCGTGCTCGGCGGCATCAATCTGGTCGATGTTACTCGCTCTGACCTGATGTACGCGGCCGCCCTTCCTGGCCGCTTGCGGAGTGCTGACGCGATCCATCTCGCAACAGCCATCAGGCTCCAGGCGGATCTGATGATCGCTTACGACGTCGAACTCCTTGCCGCGGCTGTCGATGCCGGTGTCGCTGTCCTGTCGGCCGGAAAATAGCCCGCCTCCCCCTCCTTTGGCGCACCAACCGGCGTAGAGTTCCGCCATGGAGCCGATTCGGGTGGTCCTTCTTCCAGGGAGCGTTCTTCCAGCCCAACCCGCTTATGGCGCGCTGATCGAGGCGTTGGGGCCCGACGTCGACGCCGTCGCGAAGGACCTGGAGCTGTACGACGGCGATGATCCGCCGCCGGACTGGAGCCTTGACACCGAGATCGACGGCGTGCTCCGCGAGGCGGACGCGCGTGGGTGGGACACGTTCCATCTGCTCGGTTATTCGGGAGGCGGAGCCGCCTCTTTGGCGTTCACCGCCAAGCACCCCGAGCGCCTGCTTAGCCTTACGCTTCTGGAGCCCGCCTGGGCCGGCAGTTGGGACTGGAGTCCGGCGCACGCCCAGCTCTGGAAGGAATATGAAGCGCTGGAGGCGCTGCCACCTGCGCAGTTCATGGCCGCGTTCATGAAGCTGTCAGTGAAGCCCGACGTCGTCCTTCCGCCTCCGCCCGAAGGCGGACCGCCGCCGTGGATGGCCAAGCGGCCCGGCGGGATCAGGGCGTTCTTGCGGGACTTCAAGATTTACGATCTGGACCGGGCTCGGCTGGCCGCGTTTAATCGGCCGGTGTTCTTCGTCCTCGGCGGCCTGAGCAATCCAGATGACTACGGCGAGGTTGCCGAGCGACTGTCCACGGTATTCCCGGACTTCCGACTTGAGGTGTTCCCGGACCGCCACCACTTCGACCCCCCGCACCGGATCGAGCCCGACCGGCTGGGCGCGTTGCTGCGCGAGCACTGGGAACACGCGGATCGCGTCGTTTGACGTGGTCGGGCCGCGGCCAAGCAAGCTATCCCTGGGCTTGTTACACTGGATGATGAATCCATAAAACAGTCAAGCAATGGCTTGTTGTGTTGGGCAGGGAGGCAGGCATGGAAGAGTTCTCGGATTTCCGGGCACCGCTGTACGAGGTGAAGGCCAATCTGTTCAAAGGACTGGCCCACCCGGTGCGGATCCGGGTACTGGAGCTGCTGTCGGCGGCGCCCGAAGTGTCGGTGACGGAGCTTCTGGCCGCGACGGGGCTGGAGGCCTCGCATCTGTCCCAGCACTTGGCGGTGCTGCGCCGGTATCACCTTGTCAAGGGAGAGCGGCGGGCGCTCCAGATGTTCTACACGCTGGCGTACCCGCAGGTTGCGGAGCTCCTTTCCGTGGCGAGACTGCTGCTCAAAGAGATACTGCATACCACCAGGGAACAGCTTGAGTCCTCAGAGACGGCCCTTCCAGCAGCAACAACGGCAAGCACACGGTGAAAATCCTGGTCGCGGCCCGGGCATTCTTGCCAGGTCGGCAGGACTACGTGCTTTTGCCGCGTACCTGGAAAGGGGATCTAGTTGCCGGTGTCACCGTCGGCATCGTCGCGCTGCCGTTGGCTCTGGCGTTCGGGGTCAGCTCGGGCGCCGGTGCGGCAAGCGGGCTGATCACCGCCGTTATCGCCGGCGTCATCGCGGCCGTATTCGGCGGCTCCAACATCCAGGTTTCGGGACCCACGGGAGCCATGGTGGTGGTTCTGGGGCCGGTGATCGCCGCCCACGGGCTCGGTGCGCTGGCCGCGGTCTCGGTCCTTGCCGGGGTGATCGTGGTTGCCGCGGGGCTGCTCAAACTCGGGCGGGTGGTGACGTTCCTGCCGTGGCCGGTAATTGAGGGCTTCACCGTCGGAATCGCGGTGATCATCTTCCTGCAACAGGTTCCTGCCGCGTTCGGCGTCAAGCCGGGACCAAGCAGTAATGCTGTCGTCTCAGCCGTGCAGGCCCTCGGAACCGCGTCCCTGACCTCGATTCTTGCCCCGTTTGCCGTGGTGGGATTGGTGGCGGTGATCATGATTGCTGCGCCGCGGATCCACCCCCGGCTCCCGGGCTCGCTCATCGCGATCATCATCGCCAGTGTGGCCGCGCAGCTGCTGGATCTACCTGTCGCCAGGATCGGGGCCCTGCCCGATTCCCTGCCTGCCCCGCTGATGCCTGCCCTGGACCTGCCGACGATCACGGCGCTGGCCGGGTCTGCGGGCACGATCGCGGCCCTTGCAGCGATCGAGTCGCTGCTCTCGGCACGCGTCGCGGCGTCGATCTCCGATACCGGCCCCTATGACGCGGATCGTGAACTCCTGGGCCAGGGCTTGGCATCCGTTGCTTCCGGATTCTTCGGCGGCATGCCAGCCACAGGGGCCATCGCCCGCACCGCAGTGAATATCCGCTCGGGGGGCAGGACCCGTTTAGCCGCCATCACCCATGCACTGGTCCTCCTGGCCGTGGTGTACCTGGCCACGGGCCCGGTTTCCCGCATCCCGCTTGCCGCCCTGGCCGGTGTGCTGATGGTCACCGCGACACGCATGGTTTCCATCAGGACTCTGCGCAGCGTAATCGGTTCAACCCGGGCGGACACGGTCGTCTTCTTCGTTACCGCTCTCATCACTGTGTCCTTCGACCTGATCGAAGCCGTGGAAATCGGGATTGCCGTCGCCGCGTTCTTCGCCCTGCGCGCCTTGGTCCGGTCCAGCGGCGTTCACCGGGAAGAAATTCCCGGCCCGGTCCACGAAGGAGATGAGCACATCGCCGTCTTCCGGCTGGACGGGGCACTGTTCTTCGCCGCGGCCGAGCGCGTCCTGGAGCGGGTCAGCGCCATCCGGAACGTCGACGTCGTGATCATCCGCATGTCACAGCTGCAGATCCTGGACGCAACCGGAGCCAGAACCATCACAGACATCATCCAGGCCCTGGAACGCCGAGGAATCACCGTACTGATCAAAGGAATCCAGGACCGCCACCTTCGACTCGTCACCCAAGTGGGGGTCCTGGACTCCCTTCGCCACCACAAGCACCTCTTCACCGAACTTGACCCCGCCGTGGAACACGCCCGCAGCCACGTGGCCCGCGCAGCCACCGCGCGGGCTGGAAGAGGTCCCGAGCTAAACCGGGCCCCACGTCCGGCCATCGGTTACGACACCACCGAGGAATGAATCTGATGGAACCTCTGAGAACCACCCGCGTCCCGTTGACCGATCCCCGCGCTTGAAAGAAAACAAATGCCTTCCTTGAATGAAACCTTCGCCCGGATCCGGGCCGCCCACCTGCTCGTGCGCTCCATCGAGGAATGGGACACCCTCTCTGATGAGTTGCTCCGCGCTTACGACCTCAAAGACAATGAGAAATTCGAAATGCTCCGCGAATCTTTCGTTGCCGCCTGGAAGTCGGTCACTCGCAACCTCCTCACCGACACGATGAACGCCATCGGCATTACAGTCTCCCCCGCGAACCATCCGTGGGGCGTCGCCACCTTGGAACTAGACGGGCGCAGCTGCGAGCCGCTCTTGTGCTCCCCCGAAGAACTGGCTGCTCCCTCCGAGGCAGGCGACCTTTACGGCTGGCCGCGCTTACGGAGCTTCGAGGCGGTCATGGCCGGCTACGACCGGTGCCTGATTTCACTGCTCTGGCAGTCCGAGCCTGACTTCAATTCGGCGTATGAAACCAACAAGTGGTCCTAGCTGGGACTTTGATGCGTTGCGCCGATCGGCAGGTGCCGAATGGACATGACTCGATCCTGCCCCGGTGGACATGCTTGCCAGCAAAAAGGCCGAACTTTGCGTCATGCGGGTGAGTGGTAAATGTAAGCAAACTGAGTGCTCATCCGGCTAGTTTTAGGTGGCAAATGGCCGTTGCCGTGCACGCCTGCGGACTCTCACGAAAGATCAAGCTCCCGCATATAGACTCGTCGCAACGGTGCCCTGCCATGTGGCGGGCTCGGCCACCCTGAGGGGGATGCGGTCTCGATGAGTGAAGTGAATATGCCGGCACAACCGCCGGTCTTGGACATCAGCGGCTTGCGCGTCGCCTATGGCGAGCGGACCGTCGTCGACGGCGTGAGTTTTCAGATTCACCGCGGTGAGATCTTCGGCCTGCTTGGCCCCAACGGTGCAGGGAAAACGAGCACACTCAGTGCCATCGAGGGGCTGGTTAGCCCGAAGTCCGGGCAGCTGCTGGTGGACGGACTCGATGTTCGACAAGAGCCTTTGGAAGCGAAAGCGCGTCTCGGAGTCCAATTGCAGTCTTCCAGCTTCCAGGCCGAGCTCACTATTCAGCAGATCGCAAGACTCTATGGCGGCCTCTATGGGGTGAAGCTCTCGCGGGAGCAGATCCGCGAGAGCATGCGGACAATCGGGCTTGAGCAAGAACTGGGCAAGAGGTTCAAACAGTTGTCGGGCGGCCAGCAGCAACGGCTCGCGTTGTTCATCGCCACCATTCACAACCCCCTTCTTTTGCTCCTGGACGAGCCGACGGCGGGGCTGGACCCGCAGTCGCGCCGCGGACTGTGGCGTCGCATCGAAGAGCTTCGCGGTGAGGGCAACAGCATCCTCCTTACAACCCACTCAATGGAGGAAGCGCAGGCCGTGTGTGACCGGGTGGCGATCATCGACCACGGGGTGCTCCTCACGATCGGAAGACCATCGGAGCTGATCGACAAACACCGCGACGATCCACGCGTGCTTTCAGTCGCTCACGGTGCGCCCACCCTGGAAGACGTCTTCATAGGACTGACAGGAAGTGAGATCCGTGACTAACACCGGCGTCAACACTGCCCGCCCACCGCGCGGCCTTGCCATGAGCTCGCTGCTTCGCGCGGACTCCATCGTCATGCTGAACAGCAAGACCTCGCTCGTCTTGAGCGCCCTCCTGCCGATCGTCATCCTCGTGGTCACAAGCTTCGGCAAGGGACAATCACGGCTCGGTGGATCGAGCCTCCTCGTCAGCTTGGCCTTGACACTGGGCCTTCTCACCTCGTGCCTCCTCGGATACACCTTGGCCCTCGCCCACGACCGTGAGATCGGTGTGCTGCAAAGGCTCCGGGTCACGCCAGCTCCCAACTGGATGATCATAACCAGCCGCCTCGTCGTGCAGGTGGCCACCAACCTGCTCGCTTCCATCATTGTGGTCATCGTCGGCGCTATCGTTCACGGGCTGGCGCTCAACGTCGGCCAGTACCTTTTGGTGATCGCCATCGCGGTCATCGGAGCAGCCATGTTCCTGGCCATCGGGCAAGCCTTGGTCGGCTTGGTTCAGTCCACCAACGCCATCAGTGCGATCGGCCGGCTGCTCATGATCTTCCTGCTGCTCCTCGGCCTCCTCGGAGGCAGCGGCATCCTCGGCGACACGATGAAAACCATCGCCGACTGGTCCCCCGTCGGGGCCCTCCTCACACTCTTCTCCGACCTTCTGAACCAGTCTGCCTGGAGCGGTCAGGACACCAGCTCACTTCTGGCGTGCGTCGGATACATCGTCGTGTTCACCTCCATCGGAATCCGCTGGTTCCGATGGAACTCGCGTTAACGCCCGACGGCGGTTCTGCCCGGCCAGGGGTCCGCGGCACCGCTTCGGCACCTAGCCGCAGGAACGGAGCGCACTCACCGAGGCCGCGAGCGCTACCCAATTTCTCCCCCGCACCACCTACTCGCTCTTCCGGCAGCGGAGCACTGGAAAACAGTACGTAGACTCCTAAGCTGCCCGCACTCGACTGGCTGCGGCACCCTGTCCTAGGCACCGCACGGGAGCTATGCTCTGACCATTGGGGGGCGCAGGTGCTCCTGCACACCAGAAGGAGCGCTTCGGATGAGTGACTACCAGCGGCCCGACTACCAGCCCGACCAACGCCCGTGGCCGCCCCAGCCAACCGCGCACTACGAGACACAGCCAAGCCCCTGGCCCGATCTGCGGCCGGCCTATCCCCCACCGACTCGGCGCACCGAACCGCTGGCCATCGCCTCCCTCGTGTGCTCTTTCGTGATCAGCCTGCTAGGCATTGTCTTCGGGCACATCGCCCTCGCGCGAATCAGGCGGAGTGGCGACGGCGGCCGAGGCCTCGCCGTCGCCGGGTTGGTGGTCGGATACGCAGGCCTTGCGGGCGGTGTACTCGCGGCCGTACTCGCACTGACGCTCTTGTCCTCGGGAATGATCACCATGACCGCCCGGCAGTGGATCGGAAGCGGCCCGATCGAAATCAGTCCGTCGCCTACTCCACTCTTTCGGCTCCCCGACCGGGGACCGAGCCCGGCGAACATGAACGCAAACGGCGGGATCACCCTCACCGCAGGCCGACAGGTAGTGCCCGTTCCGGCGTCGAACGTCGACGCCACCACCCTCCCGTCGCCGGACCCCGCCGCCCCGACGTTCGGCAACCCGCATGCGCCAGGAATCGAGCCCGCGGCAAAGGGGCAGCCTGCCAAGGTGGTGGTGTACATGGACTTCATGTGCCCGGCCTGCGGCGCCTTCCACAGCTCCTACGTGCCCACTCTTGACCGGTTGCGCAATGAGGGGAAGATCACCGTCGAATACCGCCCCATCACCATCCTCGACAGCGAGTCGACCACCAGGTACTCTTCACGCGCGGCTGCCGCGGCCGCATGCGTCGCCGATGCGCACCCGGACAGGTATGCGGACTTCCTTTCCCAGTTGTGTGCCCACCAACCAGCCCAAGGATCGGCGGGCCTGAGCGACCAGGAGCTGAAGTCCCTTGTGGCGGCGGCCGGCGCCGATGCGTCGACGTGCATCGACAGCGGGAGGTTCCTTGCGTGGGCACGGTACTCCAACAGGCTCGCCTTGGATAGCGGGATCAATGGCGTCCCGTCCGCGTTCGTCGACGGCAAGCAGTGGGGCGGCGGCACCTCCACGGGTTTGGATTTCATCCGGTTCCTCCAGGCCGGCCTCAGCGCCCGCGAAGGCTCCGGAACATAGCGGGCGCGCGCTGACCTCCCGCCCAGATCAGGCCAATGCGGCCTCCCACGCGAACCCATCCGGATCGGTGAACGGACCGGCGTCGCTGCCGATCGCGAGTCGGTGCGATCCGGTGCCGTCGGGAGAGACTCCGGCGTCCTTGGCTAGGGCGCGTCGTGCGTAGAGGCCCAGCTTGACGGGACTCGACGGCATGGCGAACTCGACGTACTTACCGAAGCTCTTCCGTACGGCGAGGCCGCGGTCAACGTAGAAGCGTTTGCTCGCAGCGACATCCGCGGCCGCCATCAGGAGCACGATCTTGTCGACCTCCCGGGTAGCTGAACCGGTGTCCTTCTTCGCCGACGTCGCGACCTTCCAGATCGCGCCATCCGGAGCCTGCACGACGCCGCCGTAGCCCCACAACGACTTTTCGACCGGCTTCAGCGTCGTCGCGCCGGCTTCCACAGCGGAGTCGATCAGGCTGCTGACGGTGGACGGCTGCGCTACTACGAGCGAGAGTGTGAACCCACGGAACCCGGTAGTAGGCGCATCCGAGGCCCGCACGCGCACCCGCGGGCCCAATCCGAAGGCGGCGTCGTAGAAGGCGGTGGCGGCCGCGGGGTCAGGAACTTCGAGGGTGACTGATTCGATGGAGGTCATGGCAGGTCCTTCAGTGAGTTGGGTAGCTTCGTGCTTTTGACTTTATTCCGCGGCCTCCGGGATCGCTTCTCCGATCCTGACCGATGTGTTCCGTACCTAAAGACGGCGACGGCGACGACGGGTGGCGGACACCACCCCGGTGATCGCAATCGCGACGACGGCGAGGATCCCAAACCCGGACACTCCCTGTTCCCCCCAGCCGGCCCAGAGAGCAGCGCTCGGCAGCATGGCCACCGCAGGGATGGCGGCGGCGGCCAGCGCCGCGACGTTGACCGCCAGCCGAGCCCGTCTTCCCGTCCTCTGTTCACGTCGGGCGGTCCTGCGCCTCCAGTCATCCGCGATGACCTTAGGTACCCGTGCCGCATAGACGGTGACATGCACGATGATGAGCGCCAGCCAGGCCAGGAAGCTGATGACATGGATCCGCAGCAGGACCGCAGGAGCCGGCCCGGTGCCTGCGAGGGCGATGCCGCTTGCGATCACGGCCAAAGTGGAGGCCAGCAGGAGCGGTGAGAGAACCCGCATCGCCGGGCGGGGCGGTCCCTTGCGCCGGTACACCGGATCGCGGGCGTAGTAGCGCAGGAACCGCCAGCCTGTGCTGGCGGTTTTGACTGCCATGGGGCCGATGAGCAGCACGCCGACGAAAAAGTGGACAGGCATCAGGCCACGCAGCAGGACCACAGTGACGATCTCCGCCGCGAACAACACCAGCAGTACGGCACCCGTCAGCGCAGTGAGGCGCTCGTTGCCAGCCACGCCGGAGTCGCCGCGGGCTTGGGCTTCCGGGTCCTCACCGGGCGAGAGGGAATCCATTGGCATGACGGTTCCTCCTGCCTCTCACGCGTTGATGTCCTGTCACGCTTTGATGTCCTGCCGCGGGAGGACGAGGGCGCTGGCTGCGGCAAAGCCGGCAATCCACAGCACACTCGCGAGCAGGGCCGCCGGATACCCCTGGGCAGGGGCGGGGCCAACCAACGGCACCGTGGCTCCGACGATGGTGTTGAACACCCGGCCGGGGAACCATTGGGACACCTGCGGCGCCACCACGGCAATGATCCCCTCGATCACCAGGATGTAGGCGAGGGCAATCCCCACGGCGGCAACGACCGAACGGGTCAGCACTGCGATGAGCATTCCCAGGGCGCTGACGCCGATGAGGCAGAGCACCTCGTTACCGAGGAACTCCAGGAAGATGCGCAGCCCTTCGGCTGAGGTCCAGGCCGCGGTCTGGATGCCCTGTCCCTGGGCGAGGATGAGGACGAAGGCGCCGCCGACGATCAGGGTGAGCAGCATCGAGAGCAGAACGAAGAGCACGACGGCGAGCATCTTTCCCGCCAGCCACCGCAGGCGATGCGGCTCACGCACCAGCAGGTTGCGCAGCGTCCCCTGGGTCCATTCCGCCGCGAGGTTTGCGCTGACCAGAACGAGCGCAATGGCGATGATCAGGGATCGGGCCTGGCCCATGATGGCGACCAGTCCTTGGGGTGTGTGGAATGCCGCAATGAGGCCGGCCATCTCCTTGCCCGTGGCTCCGGAAGCGATCTGGTGAAAGGTCAGGTAGGCGATGAAAGTGCTCACCGCCACCATCGCCCCGGCACCGGCGAGGACACTCCAGCGCCGGAATTTCAGGACTTCGCTGAGGAACGCTCGGATGACGGAGGTCATGGACGGTCTCCTTTCACGAGAGCGAGGAACAGTTCTTCGAGACTGCCCTCTTTGACCCGGATGGCCAGATCGGTCACGCCGGCTTCGCTGGCCTTCCGATTCAGAGTCTCGGCGAAGCTTGCGGGGCAGGCGATGCGCAAGGCCCGCTCGTCCCTGGTGACCGCATAGCCGGCGCCCTCTGCGATCTGGACCACCAGCTCACGTCGGACAGCGTCTTCGGCTTCGACCGCGATCTCGACGCGCTGGGCCAGCAGGTCCCGGGCCGGGCCGCAGAACAGCGCTTTCCCCTCGTGGAGGATGACCAACCAGTCCGCGACCTGTTCCAGTTCTCCGAGCAGGTGGCTGCTGAGCAGGATGGTCTTCCCTTGGTCGCGCAGGTGGCGCAGCAGGTCACGTATCCAGATGACGCCCAGGGGATCAAGGCCATTGGCGGGCTCGTCGAGAAAGAGCAGATCCGGATCGGGCAGCAGGGCCATCGCCACACCGAGCCGCTGCTTCATTCCCAACGAATACGTTCCGACCCGATCGCGCGCCCGATCGGAGAGTCCCACCATCTCCAGCATTTCGCCGACGCGGGAACGGGAATAGCCGCCGAGGCGGGCGAGCACCCCCAGGTTGGTGCGCCCCGACAGGCTCGGGTAGAAGGCCGGGGCCTCGACTAACGCCCCTACGCGTGCAAGGTAACCGTCAGGCTCAGTCAGGGGCGAGCCCAGGATAGCCGCGCTGCCCGCATCGGCCCGCACGAGTCCCAGGAGAAGACGGAGGGTGGTGGTCTTCCCAGCCCCGTTGGGGCCGATGAAGCCCGCGATGGACCCTGCAGGAGTGGACATGGTCAGGCCATCGACGGCGGCACGCTTGCCGAAGTGCTTGCTCAGGCCCTGCGTCTCGATGGCATTCATGGGACATCTCTTCTTTCCGGACGATTGGCGATCCCGTCGAAGAAGATGCTGACCAGAGAGACTGCCCGATCGGGCGTCTGCAAGCCCTTCGCCCCCCGCATCATGCCCATGTAGAGGCCGACCAGAACGTTGACCGGCAGATCAGGGCGCACCTCGCCCGCCTCCTGCGCTTCTTCAAAGAGACCGGTGACGCGTCGCTTGATCCGGTCGAGCAAGGACAGGATCACCTGCTGGTGCTCCGGGTCTTTGAGATGTTCCCTGGCGTCGCGCAGCAGCACACTCAAACGATCATCCAGAGGCAGGGCGAGGAGTGCGGTGGTGAGCTTGGTCAGCCGTTCCCGGGCGCCTTGAGCCCCGGCAAGGGCCTGATCAATCCCGCCCACGCCCTCGTCCACGAACACCGTCCGGATCATCGTGATGAAGAGCTCTTCCTTCCCTTTGGGAAAGTGGTAATACAAGGCCGCGGACGTGACCTCGACCGCTTCGGCAAGCAGTTTCATGGACACCCCCTTGTAGCCCCTTGCCAGGAAGAGATCCGCCGCTTTGCTCAGGATCTGGCGCCGCATCTTCTGGTCCCCCGGATAAGCAGGATGATGCGTCTCCTGCTGCAATGCGCCCGCCATGATGCCCGATTCACCGCTGTTTACTAATCGATCAGTAAGTACGCGCAGAGTAACACGCGTGGACGGGGCGGGGAAGGCCCGCAAAGGGATCCTCCGGCGAGCGCAGCTACGGGTCCCGGGGAAAGTAGCGCACCAAGTGGCGCATGCCGCTGGGACCATCGAGCACACCTATACCGGCTTCTCGGTATCTCGTAAACTCAGGGGAATCGAGGGGGTGGGGCGATGAAGCTGAGGGTTCTGATGGCGGAGAGTGTCGAGGAAGCGGCCCAGCACACCATCACGGACAAGTTCACCACCGGCGAGTGATCTCTCGCCTGAGCGATGGTGAAGGGGAGAAGGGATCGAATCATGGAGACTGACCCGCTCGGACCCGCACCGGACAACCACGCGCGAAAAGTCGACACCCTTATAGTCGGCGGAGGCCAAGCGGGACTGGCCACGAGCTACTTCCTCAGCCGGGCCGGCGTCGGGCATTATGTCCTTGAACGGCGAGCCGCGCTGGGCGGCGCGTGGCAGGATCGCTGGGACGCGTTCGTGATGAACACCCCGAACTTCTCGCTGGACTTGCCCGGCATGCCGTACGCCGGCGCGGAGCCGGGGGCGTTCATGGCGCGGGACGACGTCGTGGACTATTTCCGGGATTACGCACAGAGGATCGAAGCCCCTGTCCGGACCGACATGGATGTCACGCGGATTTCGACGTCGGACGGCGGTTTCAGCGTTGAAACGTCAGGCGGTAGCTGGCGGGCACGCAATGTGGTGCTGGCGACCGGCGCGTATCAGGAACCGAAAATCCCGGCCCTTGCCGCCGGGCTTCCAAAGAGCGTCCTGCAGCTTCACACTCACGACTACCGCAATCCGGAGCAACTGCCGGACGGCGCGGTGTTGATTGTCGGGACCGGGCAGTCGGGCGGGCAGATCGCGGAGGACCTGCTCGCTGCCGGCCGTGAGGTACACCTTGCGGTGGCCACCTGTCCGGAGGCGCCGCGCCGCTACCGCGGGCACGACATCATCTACTGGATCCTGCGGGCCGGCATCCACGGACCGGAGTACGGGCTCAACACCCTGACGGTGGGGCAGTTGCCCTCCCCCGCGGCCCGGTTCGCCTGCAACCCCCTGCTCTCGGGCACCGACGGCGGCCACACCATCCACCTCCGCGAACTCGGCCGCCAGGGCATCCGGCTGCACGGGCACCTGGAGGCAGCCGACGACGGCGAACTCACGTTCACGGACGACCTCGCCGAACGCCTGGCAGCAGTCGAGGCCGGGTTCGGCCAGCGCATGGGTCGGGCGCTCGACGCCTACATCGCTGCCGCGGGGATCGACGCACCTGAACACCAGCCGGCACCGGCGGACGACTGGCTCCCCGTTTCCCCGCCCCGGGTCAACCTGGCCGCCGAGAACATCACCTCGGTGCTTTGGGCCACCGGCTACAAGCTGGACCTCAGCTTTGTGGACATCCCCGTTCTGGACGCATGGAGCTATCCACGCCACGTCCGCGGGGTCACCGAGCAGCCGGGGCTGTATGTGGTCGGGCTGCCGTGGTTGACGGGACACTACTCGTCGATCCTCGGCGGCGTGGGCGTGGATGCGGAGTATGTCGCGGGGTGCGTCGCGAGGTGCGTAGCGGGGCGGTGAGCCTGCCATACCCGAAGGTCTTTGGCCAGTATTCCACCGGCGAGCACATCGAGATTGAACGAGAAGTCTGAACTCACTTGGCGCCTGCAGGCACCTAGTATCGTCCTTTTCGACACTCATTTTCAGTCTTTTGGCACTCATTTTACGACTTTCACCACCTAGCTGCCGATTCTGGTCATAGCATTTGCCCACGGAAACTGTGGGTCTCGCTGGGACTTGTCACTGCGAGCCGGTCGCCGTGTGACAGCAAGGAAAATGACACGGCACGAGAGCGCCTTCTGAGTATCGTGCCCACGTCTGAACCTAAACCACTCATAGGGGGATTGAATGCAAGGAAAGACAAAAGCCGGACGAGCAGTCGCAGCCGGCATTATTGCACTTGGGTTGTGCCTCGCCCAGCCCACCGGTGCATTTGCAGCTTCACCCACATTGGAAGACGCTAACAACCGTGAAGCAGGGCAACGCCAAGGACTCGGCGGCCAATGTCGTCCCCACGACATTGGAAATTAGCTCTACTACCATCACCCAAAAGGCACAGCCGACGAGTGCAACGGTGTATCCGCTCGTCATGGCCGCTCCGTCGTGGGTGTACAACTTCGAGTTCCCGCTAGGCCACGGCAACAATGTAGAGCCATTTAATCTGCTCCGAACCTGTTTCAATTGCTATTTCCCGATCAACGGCGCAACATCAACCTACCCCTATGTCGGACAGGTCTTGAATCTAAAAATCCTGGTTGCCGGCGCAATTGAAGTCCCAGCACCGGTGAAGATTGGGTATGCGGGAGACTTTTATTTCCAATTCACGGCACTGGCAGGACATTTCGACGGCGAAGGATCCGTCATCAACTTCGCATCGATCCCCAAGCCCAACGGCGAGAGGGCATTGAACGTCAACGCGGCCATCGTCATTGACCGCGGGGTGTGGAACGCCGGGAACCAACTCGCCGCGCATGGCCAGTGGTACCAATTTGCCAGCAACATGTGCATGGGGCTTTGGAGGACGAATGCGTCAGCCTGCAACTGGCCTGCATTCTATCCGCCCTACTAACTAATAGGCCGTGGTTGGGGAGCCTATCGGGACTCCCCAACCACTGTCCTCTCCCGAGGCCACGCCAGTCCACCAATAACAGCTGCAACACCCGCCGGAACAAGATGCGTCCACCATGGCCACTTTGAATCCGAAACCGACGCCAAAGCCACAAGGATCAGCAAAGTCGAAGCCCCGGCAATCAAGGCCGCAATGGCCTTTTCACGGTCACGTCGAATTCTGGTCAGCCGACCGATGCCAAGGGCCAACGCAGCGATGATACAACCTGACACGGCACCGACCAGCGCGCCACCTAGCCCGCTGAGTATCGCCAAGCCCGGGCCACTGGACCCGCCCAAGAGAAGAACCACCAGCGCGTAGGCGCATCCGAACCCGGCCCCGAAGAATAACCCCCTGCTTACTGGACTGTTCAACGTTTTCTCCATCTCTGGCGGGTGTTCTGAATGCGGCAATAGTCAAAGTCTATTGCTGGCGCCACCCAAGTCGGCGCTGCACGATATCGGAATGGCAGACTCTGAAATAGTTGGGCTCTTCCCCGGCGTGGTGACGGGCGGCCCGTGCTGCGATGTGGACAAGACCGGGATTAGACAATTGTCGATCAAATCCCAGTTGGTGGCCCCGAGGACTCCGTGGGGATGGTTGTGCTTTTTTCGTGGCGTTGGTGTCACGTCGGCGGACAAAGAAGCGGTCGGGACTAGCCCGACGGGCGTCGAGGACTTCCCCCGAAACGCTCAGGGCACAACGCCCTGACGCTGGCAGCCCACATCCCGCCGTCGTATGCTTCAGGCAGTCTAGGCTTTCGATCCCCTACCCCGGAGCAGGCACATGCAGATCCCCAAACCGTCCGACGCCGACAAAGACCGCTTCCGCGCGGTGGTGCCAGACAACCCCGAAGTGGCCGTCAAGCCGATGTTCGGCAACCTGGGCGCCTTCGTGAACGGGAACATGTTCGCCGGGCTGTTCGGCCCGATGATCGGCGTCAGGCTTTCCGACGCCGACAAAGCGGCGCTGGAGGCCGAGCACCAAACGCTTCCGTTCGGCCCGGAAGGTCGTGCCATGGGCGGCTACGTCGGCCTGCCCGAGGCCTGGAGCGACAACGAAGAGCAAACGGCGGAATGGGTCGAGAAGGCCTTCGAATACGTCGCAACTCTTCCTCCGAAAGCCGCGAAACCGCGCTCGTCGAAGAAGTGATCGCCACGTTCGGCGGCCGTCAGGTACATCCGGCGCTGCCCCAGTGAACGATCAGTTCGCCAGCACGCTCAGCGGATTGGCGATGCGGAGCTGCCCGCGTTCGATCAGCCAGGTGATGGATTCCCGGACAGCTTGTTCGGGCTCGTACCGGGGAGCGTAGCCCAACAGGGACTTGGCCTTTTCGATCGTGAAGCAATGGCTGCGGTTGAGGTGGTCCCAGCTCGACTCGGCATACTCCGGTGTGGTCGATTCCCGGAAGTGTTCCCACGTGACCGTCTCCAAGGTGGCGGACTGGCCGAACCAAGCGGCGGCGATGTCGGCGTATCCGCGGACGTTGAGGGCAGTGGGGGCGACGATGTTGAAGTCCTCGCCGGCTGCCGCGTCGCGGTTCTGGATGGCTTTCTCGAACGCCTGGGCGACGTCGTCCGCGTGCACGTGGTGCATCAGTTCAGCGCCGCTTCCGGGGACTTGCAGCGGCTGGCCGGCAGAGAGTGTGTACCAAACGGCGGGGTCGAGGTTCCCGAGCGGACTGATCGGGTGCCAACCGGGCCCGACGATATGGCCAGGGTGCACGGACGTGGTGACCAGACCGCCGTCGTCGGTCTCCTCTTTCAGCATCCGTGCGATCCGGTCCTTCTGAATGCCGTACTCGCCGAACGGGGCTGCCGCCGATCCGGAACCCTCGGCGATCGGCAGCTTGAGGCTCTGGCCGTACCGCCACACCGAGCCGCAGTGCAGCAGGTGCCCGGCCTCCCCGCGGAGCCGGTTGACTAGCGAGCTCGCCGATTCGAACGTGAAACAGACCAGATCGACGACGACGTCGGCCTGCAGCGCCGCGACCCTGTCACCGAAGGTGCCGTCCCGGTCTTCCTGTTGCCGGTCGGCGACGACCTGGCGCACCTGCTGCCACTCAGGCGCGTCGCCATAGCTTTGGTGGGTGCCACGGCTGATGTTGATGACTTCATGACCGGCGCGCACCAGCCGGGGGACGAGGAAGGATCCGATGTGACCGCTGCCGCCGATGACGATGACCTTCATTGCTCTCCAGTGCTTCGTGATGATTTGGCGGTAAGCGTTTGGTTCTGGGCGGGGTGACCGGACGACGGCGGCGAGGGCCTTCGCGCGGCAAGCTGGTCGTTAGTGGCGGCCCAGCTGGCGAGGAGCGCCAACTTCTCCGCGGATTCGCTGCCCTCCTCGACGCTGTAGATCCCGATCCAGAGCCCCTTCTCCCCCGGCATCTCAAAGACGTCGTAGGTGACGTCCACGACCCCCACCACCGGGTGGTTGAACAGCTTCCGACCGGTGCGGTGCTCGTGCACGTCGCGCTCAGCC
The DNA here is from genome assembly GCF_014207375.1 of Arthrobacter sp. AZCC_0090. Taxonomy (GTDB): domain Bacteria; phylum Actinomycetota; class Actinomycetes; order Actinomycetales; family Micrococcaceae; genus Arthrobacter. Next base: position 17,096 of record NZ_JACHEE010000004.1, read on the forward strand.
CAGTTCGAACGGAACTCCGGGCTGCGGGTGGAGAGCTCCCCGATCAATGCGGTCAGCTCGGCGTTCAGCGGATCGCGTCCCGCTTCCATGCGTAGCATTGCCGCTGTCATCTGCTTGGCCAGCGGCCAGTCCACGTAATAGTCCTTCGCCCGGGGGTCTAGGAAGATAAACCTCGCGAGGTTTGGACTGTCGGATTCGAACTGCGGTGAGTACAGCGCCCGCCCCATGAGGTTCGAGGCGACGAGGTCATGTTGACGGTTCCACACCACGGCCGGAACACTCATGCTGTCCAAAACTCGTTGCACCGATTCGCGCACTACCGGCTTCTTCTGCCCTGCCCGGGCAGGGGCGGCGGTCGTGGCGGTGCGGGCGAGTCCGAAGAGGTATTCCCGTTCGAGATCGTTGAGTTGCAGGGCATTGGCGAGGGCGTTGAGTACGTGTTCTGATGCCCCGCGGAGGTTTCCGCGCTCAAGGCGGGTGTAGTAGTCGAGGCTAACCCCTGCGAGCATGGCCACCTCCGAGCGCCGGAGGCCGGGTACGCGGCGCTGACCACCGAAATTCTGCAGATCGGTCTGGTCTGGGGTGATGTTTGCGCGGCGGGACATCAGAAAAGCCCGCACTTCATCTTTCGAACTCATACCTTCCACGGTAGGGGTTGGACCGGCAACAGTGGGAGGCCCTGCCGGGGCCCCCTTTTGGGCCTGGGTGGGGGGTCCTCAGGGGGCCTCTCAGTGTGCGCCTCGATTCGGATACCGTGAATTTGGGCCCGATGCTCGGATCGCCTCAGCGGCGCTCAGCCGTTCCGCGGTACCGCAGAGACGCGGCCCTCCCAATTCCTCAGCACGCCTCGGGCGTTGCCTTCTGTGTTCCCCAAGAAAGTGGTGCCTCAAAGCATGTCATCAACGGATCTGAAAACGGCCGGGTTGAAAAGGGCCGGGCATTCACGCGGTGGACTGCCTCCGGTGGTGTTCGTTCTCACTGCCGGGACGTTTCTGATGCAGACAACCGAGTTCTTCATTGCCGGTCTGCTGCCAGAGCTGGCGAGCGACCTCGGGGTCAGTGTTCCTCATGCGGGCCTCCTCATCACCATCTTCGCCGTGGGGATGATCATCGGTTCCCCGGCGATGATCATTCTGACCCTGCGCCTCCAACGTCGGCTGACCTTGATGCTCTCGCTACTTCTGTTCGCGGTCGGCCACGTCCTGGTCGCCGTGAGCCCGAGCTTCGAGGTCATTTTCGCGGCACGTTTTGTCACGGCCTGTGCCACGGGCGCTTTCTGGTCCGTCGCCGTCGTGGTGGCGACCCGCGCGGCAGGCCCCGCGGCCGGATCGCGCGCGCTCGGCGTCGTCATGGGTGGAGGTAGCCTGGCGACGGTGGTTGGCGTCCCGCTCGGGGCGTTCGCGGGGCAGATCGCAGGCTGGCGGGCTCCTTTCTGGGCGTTGGCCATCCTCGCGGCCGCCGCCGCGGTATTTATCATCCGCTTCGTCCCGCACGAAGGGCCTACCGGGGCGACGCCGTCCCTGAGCTCGGAGTTCGCGGCGCTCCGGTCGGGTCGATTGTGGTTGGCCCTGGCCTCCTGCGCCTTGATCATGGGAGGCGTCTTGGCGACCTACAGCTACATCGCGCCGCTGTTGACGGACCGCGCCGGCGTCCCGGCTGCGATGCTGCCGTGGGTGCTGTGCTGCTTCGGCGTCGGCGCGCTCCTCGGCAACTACACGGGAGGCAGGCTCGGAGACCACCGGCCGTACGCCACCACGATCACAGCCGCCGTTGCGGCCACGGTTTTCCTGCTCGCATTGTGTGTGTTTTCCGCGCAGGCCGTGCTTGTGGTTGTTTTGATCACGCTCGCGGGCTTTGCAGGCTTTGTGGTGAATCCCGTGGCATTCGCACTGGCGGTCAAGTTCGCGGGGAAGGCCCCGACGCTTGCGTCCGCGCTGACCACCGCCTCGTTCAACTTCGGCATTGCCGCTGGCTCGTGGGCGGCAGGCCTCGCCCTCAGCTCCGCGGCAGGCGAGACCGGGCCACCGGCAGTTGGAGCGGCGATTGCGTCTTTGACCATCGTTTCGCTCGGGGTGCTGGCGGCGAAGCAGCGACCTTCGGCATCGCTGTCCGGCGGGAACGCTGGCAGCGAGCCATCCGAGGAAACGCCGGAAGCTGTTGGCTCGTCGCGGTAATCATCCGGGCCACCGAACTCACCTTTCACGGACGACTTCCCAGAACGTCTGGCATCAGTCGAGGCCGGGTTCGGCCAGCGCAGGGGGCGGGAGCGCAAACCTAACCGACAACGTGTACGTGACGTCTACACTGAATGCAGCCGACTGCACAGTTGGCGGCCCAGCGCAAGCGGGAATTGCTTTCTCTTACGAGGCAAATCGTGGTGGAAGTATCGCTAACGTGTCTGTTGGTTGGGGTTTCTTGAACATTGGATACAACAACCAGGGCGATGTCCGGCGAAAGTCTCTCAACCAATCTATGGAGCTCTCTAACTTGGATCTTACTCTGACGCTATTCGTGCCGATGATCTTTGCTGCGATATTCCTGTACGTCCTATATGGTGTCATTTATCGTGCCGTAAAGAATGCAATCAGGGACGCTCGACGCGAACTTGATCAAACAGAACTGCCCGGTCATGATTCCGGCGGTAACGAATTGTAGGGTCTAGTGAGAAACGCATGAGTAGCAGTAATAGCAATGGCGATTCTGGCTTTGCCCCTTGTAGGCGCAGTCACCTGGATCGCTTACTGGCTGATCCGGCGGCGTAATACGGTAAAGCGCGAATCCCGAGCCCAAAGCCTTCGGTGAAGTTCGCACAGCCAGGAAGCGCCTTAGTTCATCCGAACGCTACGCCGCTACCTTCCGTCGCCTGCGGGCTGGAAGCCTTGGACGCACCGGACGCCCCGGGACAACCGCGACAACAGGCGCGCTGAAGCGGGAGGCGCGGCGGGAGATGTGGTGCGTATCCGGCCGACGACGGACAGGTGTGGGAATCTCCGGCAGCTGCTGTGCGGCCCGGGCGAAGAACCACTGCTTGGCGAATTCCACCATGACCATGTAGACAACGATCATTCCCAGTACGGCCAGAAAGAACGGGACCGGCAACGGGTCGAAGCCGAGCACGCCCGCCAGCGGTGACAACGGCAGGAAGATCCCCGCGGCGACGACGCCCAGGGATGCACTCAACAGGCCGGCCGAGGGACGGCTGCGGAAGAAGGGAACACGTCGGGTCCTGATGGCGAAAATGATGAGGGTCTGCGTGGCGATGGATTCGATGAACCAGCCTGCGCGGAACTCCCCCGGGACGGCGTTGAAGACGAACAGCATCAAGGCGAAGGTCGCAAAATCGAAGATCGAGCTGATCGGCCCGAAGAGGAACATGAACCGCCTGATGAATGCGATGTTCCAGTGCGACGGTGCCAGCAGCTGTTCCTTGTCCACGCGGTCACCGGGGATGGCCAGCTGGCCGCTGTCGTAGAGCAGGTTGTTGAGCAGGATCTGCCCCGGCAGCATGGGCAGGAAGCTCAGGACCACCGACGCCGTGGCCGCGCTGAACATGTTGCCGAAGTTGCTGGACGTTCCCATCAGCACGTATTTGATGGTGTTCGCGAAGATTCTCCGGCCCTCCATCACGCCTTCGGCCAGGACGCCCAGGTCCTTTTCCAAAAGCACCACATCGGCAGCATCCTTGGCGACGTCGGTTGCGCTGTCCACTGAGATCCCGATGTCCGCTTTGTGAAGAGCCAAGGCGTCGTTGACGCCGTCGCCCATGAAACCCACCGCCCCGCCGCTTTGGCGGAGCAAGGTGATGATGCGCGCTTTCTGCTCGGGCGAGACGCGGGCAAAGATGGTGGCTTCCCGGGCGGTGGCGGCCAGTTCGGTATCGGAGAGGGCGTCCACGTCCGCGCCGGTGAGGGTTCCGCCGGAGAGTACGCCGAGCTCGGAGCATACTTTTTCGGCGACTTTGGCGTTGTCCCCGGTGGCGATTTTCACGGAGATGCCTAGCGTGGCCAGCCGTTCGAGGGACTCTTTCGCGTTTGCCTTGGGCCGGTCGAGGAAGACGAGGAAGCCGGCCAGGACCAGGTCCTTTTCGTCATCGGGAGTGATGCGGCTCAGCCCGGCGGCTGGGCGGGTGGCCACCGCGACGACGCGCGATCCGGCGTCGAACTGTTCATCCAACATGGCCTGCACGGCGGGCGACGTCGGCCCGCAGAGGGCGAGGACATCCTCGGGGGCACCTTTGGTGACCAGGCGCGCCGGGCCGCCGGCCTCCCGCACCAGGACACTGGTGCGACGTCGCTGGTGGTCGAAGTCGATCAGGTCGAGGCGCTCGAAACGGGCGGGATCGAAAGCGTTCGCACCCGCGCTTTCCCAGAGTGCGGCATCCAGCGGGTTTTGCCCGGCGGCGGATTGTTTGGCCTCGGAGTAGTCGGTTTCGGTGGCCAGCAGACCCAAGGTGAGGAGTTCGACGTCGGACACTTCCGGTGAGGCGGGCAGCGCGCCGGTGAAGCTGATCCGCCCCTCCGTAAGGGTGCCGGTCTTGTCGGTGACCAGGATGTCCATGTCGCCCAGGTCCTCGATGCAGACCAGTCGTTTCACGAGGACTTTCCGCCGGGCGAGCTGACGCGTGCCGGTGGCGAGGCTGGTGCTCACGACGGCGGGCAGCAGCTGCGGCGTGATGCCGACGGCGATTGCCAGGGAGAACAGCAGCGACTCGATGAGCGGGCGGTGCAGCAGCAGGTTGGCGATGAAGATCAGCGTGGTGAGCCCGATGGCCACCTGCAGAAGAAGGAACGAGAACCGCTTCAGCCCGAGCTGGAATTCGGTTTGGGGCTGCCGTTCTCCCAGGCCCAGCGCGATCCGGCCGAATTCGGCGCGGCCGCCGGTAGCGACCACCACGCCGGTGCAGCCGCCGGACTGGATGACGGTTCCCATGAACACGCAGGATGCGAGGTCGCCCAGGGACGAGCCGGTCGCCACCGCGGCCGGATCCTTGCCGGCCGGGAGGGACTCCCCCGTCAAGATGCTTTCGTCGCAGAGGAGGTTCTTGGTGCTGAGGAGTCGGATGTCGGCGGGGATGATGGCGCCCAGACTCAGGTGCACGACGTCGCCCGGCACCAGGGCGGTCACGTCCACGTCCTGCGTGGTTCCGTCGCGGAGCACGACGGCGCGGTGGGTCACCCGGGAGTGCAGGGCTTCGGAGGCGCGTTCGGCGCGGAATTCGTTGGTGAAGCCCAAGCCCACGCTGACCAGGAGGATCACGCCGATCACGATCGAATTCGTGGCATCGCCCAGGAAGAGGGACAGCCCGGCCGTGATGATCAGCAGGATCAGGATGGGGCTGGCGAACTGCCGGCCCAACACCGCCCACCCGTTGGCCCGGTGGGTCCGCACGGCGTTCGGGCCGAGTTCTTCCAGGCGTTCCGCGGCTTCTTGGTTTGTCAGGCCCGCCGGGCTGGAGCCGAGGTGTTCGAGCACTTGGTCCGGTTGGAGGCATGCGGCTTCGGTGATCGGCAGCTGTGTGGAGTGCCGCTCCTGGACGTTGAGATCTGACATGCCGTATCCGTTCGAATGCAAGCCTGAGGGAGTCGCCCTTGGGATAAGGGTACGGCTTGGGGGTGGGTGGTTGGGGTGGGGCGGGAGAGTGTTGTGGGTTGGGTTGAGTGAGCGGTTGGAAGTGGGGGCGACGGCGGACGCGCGTTCACTGACAAGCGCGCCTAGGACCACGGAGTTTCTTTCGTCCAGCACTCAATTTCGATGGAAATGACACCTAAATCGGACCGGGTCCACACCTAACGGGGGCGAGGGCGCCTTATCTTGCTCTTGATGAAATTTCTCACTCTCTCCGCGGCGGTCGTGTTCCTGATCGCTGCGGTCATTGCGTTCTTCAACAACCTGGCCATGGCGGTCTTATCCCTGGCCGCGGCGGGGGCAAGCCTTGCGACGTGGTTTGTCTACAAGAAGCAATCAAAGTGAGTCTCCGTCGCAGCATCCAGGTAAAGATTGGAGCCGGACCATTGTCGGTCAAATCCAAGTTGCTAACCCCAAGGACCGTGCGGGGACGGCTGTACGTTCTTGTGGCCTCGGCGGGAGGGCTATGGGCAGCGCAATGGCTCGTTTTTTGGGTCACGTCTAGTTGGACACCCAAGCCGACAGTCGCGAGCCTGGTGATGTTCAGCATCATCTTCTTGTTCTTCGTCCTTACGCTCAAGCCGGGCGTTCCTTGGTTCCCGCCGAGAAGGGACTAGGCAGGGCATGTCGCAGCACCAACCCAGCCCGTCCGTTACGATTCCCCACAGAAAATTGCCGTGCGAATCTGCTGTGTAGCAGGGCGTTTTGGGGTTACGATCTGTCTGACCGGCACGTCGCATGCGGCACCAACTGAGCCGCGTTCCTTGGGGGCACGATGTTGGAACTGAAGCGCATCTATTGGACCCGCAAGTCGCTCCACCTCGCCATGCTCGCCTCAGTCATATGGCTCTTGGCCGCCGCCATCCTTGCCGCCACCCATTCTGCGATTAGCCAGCGACCCACCTCACTTATCGACGTCCTGCGTCCGCTGTTCGACGCCGTCCTTGCTGCGGATACCGCGCCGGGCCTGCTCATCATCGTCCTCGTTGTCGCTGCCGCCGTCATTCGCGGCAGTGACGTGCGACGTCGCGACCCGCTCCGTCGCTTCACCCGCCAGCAACGCCGGGAAGGCATGGCACGCGCCGACTGGCAGTGCGAAATGGAGGCTGGCTTTCACCGGCGCTGTTCGCGCCCTGTGGAACACGGCGATCATTTCTACCCGTGGTCAAAGGGCGGAGCAACCTCGCTACAAAACTTCGTTGCAGCGTGCAGCAGGTGCAACCGCGCAAAAGGGGCCCGGATCCCGTCCCCGGGCCAGCAGAAGAGATTGGAACGGCGGAGGTTGGTGTACGTCGACGCCCACGAACTCGTTGCGGTCGGCGAACGCAGGGAGTTGACCTAGCGGATTCTACCTTTTAGCCCCAAAATGTCCGATCTCCAAAGCAACAGATCCAGGAAGTGCGAGAGCGGGTCACCCCCTGACACTGATTGGATGAAGTCCGAGACGGGACCAGAATTTCAAGAAACGCCTCCGACGCTGCCGATGGTCAAAGTGCGGCTCCGACAAAGAGGCGACGGGGCATCCAAGAGACCGAGATAAAGCTCGAAGGCACGGATACGGGGCCGTCGAGGAATGCGTTTGCAAAGCTGCCGGGACCATTGGCAAGCGGACGAGAGCCCGTGTTGGCGGATTCCTGTCTGTGGTCCCGCGTATTCTTTCACCATGCCGCTATCAACCTGTGCCAACCCTCGCAAGAGACGAAGTCTGGCACCCTCGCTGTCATGGCGGTCACGGTTGTCCCAGCTGACAAAAGCTTGCCCGCCGTCTACGATAAAGCAATGACTCTTGAAGCGATCGACATCTACGTACCCAGCAGGATTCCCAGCACGCATCCCCTGCATGAACCGCAGATGTTGACCGCAGCTCGGAGGGAAGAGTTCCGTCGCATGGCCCGGGATTCAAGAGAAGCGAAGAACGCCGCGATGAGCGGAACGGGGCCGAAGTCGCTCCATCCCCTTTACACTCCCCGACTAGATCCGAACAGCTTGATGCCCAAGAAAAATCGATCCGGGTTAGTTTCGTTGTCTCTCTTCAGTGGTGGAGGCGGGCTTGACCTAGGATTCGAAAGGGCGGGTTTCCATCATTCAGCCTCATACGAGTGGCTTGATTTTGCCGGTGACACGCTACAAGCGAACCGTCCAGAGTGGAGCGTTTATAAGGGAGAAGCCGGGGACGTTCGAGGCGTCGACTGGACGCCCTACCGGCGTCAGGTTGACGTCCTTCATGGTGGGCCGCCTTGCCAGCCGTTTTCAATGGCAGGCAAGCAGCGCGGCGCCCTTGACCCTCGGGACATGTGGCCCGAGTTCGTTCGCGCAGTAATGTCTGTGAAACCACGCGCATTCGTCGGGGAAAACGTGGCAGCTCTGTCATCGGCGCGATTCGCCGAGTACGTCGACCAAGTGATCTTGAGCCCGTTAGCCTCTGAATACTCGATTCAAAAGGTCACGCTCTTCGCCCACGAGTTTGGCGTCCCCCAGTTGCGCAAGCGGGTATTTTTCGTTGGCTTCAGGACGAAAAGGGACGCAGCGGCCTGGGCGCCGCCCGCTGCATCGCACTTCCGCCCGGGCGGAAAGCCAGAAGAGGGCTTGCAGCCAACTATGGGAATCAGGGAGGCCCTAGGCCTTCCCGACATTGGACATGATGAACTGTCGCCGACCATCAGAAGCGGATTGTCTGGGCCAAGGCACACGACATCGATCATCAACAGTGTTTCGGCACAGAAGCGTTTCCGCGCCCTCCAGATCTGGGGGAACGGAGTAGCTGCAACAAGAGAAGCGGCGCAAGCATTCGTGGCGAAGCACGATGACTACAGACTAGCTGTGCCTGAGGTGGGCATCGTTCAAGGATTCCCGGAGGATTGGAGGTTTTCCGGAGCGACGTACATGCAGCTCGGACAGATTGGCAACGCCGTCCCACCCGCCTTGGGCTACGCGGTGGCTTCTTCGATCTCATCTGTTTTGGCGAGGTAATCCCTGACCAGTCGGCGCAACGTGGCCGCATGGTCGCTGGTAATCTTCTCAAACCTTTCGAAGTAGCTTGCTTCGATATGAGGATTATTGAGAGTCGCACCCCGGCGAATCACATATTCGCATCGCTGCTGGAGGATTTCCGTCATCCGGGCCAGAGAGTATCCGCCATGATTCTTCTTCGGGCGACCGGACGCGGTCACTTTCGGAAAGGCGGGGTCAACAACGACGTCGGCATGGTCTTGGTACTGCTGAGAGCTCCACTGTCTCTTCATGATCCGGAAGGCATCGAGCAGTGAATAGACCTCTTTTTCGCCCAGAATCTCGATAACCATCTCGGGAGTTACGAAAGCTGGAACGGTGTCGGCCAGGTACGCATCTGATTTGATGTATGCTTCTTTCCCCTCGATCCACTCCTCCATGTCCCTGGGCGATGCGTAGTAGCAGTGAAGGAGCTTCGATCCGTCCTTGTTGTAGAAGGCGAATATCCAGTGGAGCCCATCCCTCCATTTCCGAATGTGATCCGGGCCGAAGTCTCGCACCGTCGAAACGTTGCCGCTAGTCGACGACTTGAGCTCAAACGGGAGCAGAAGCCCATCGATGTCGAGATATGCATCAATGTCGGCCCGCTTTCGGTCGTCGGCCTGCGTCAGGTTAAAGCGCTGAATCGCTTCGGTTTCTCGTTGATCATCTTGGACTGCCACACGCTGATAATTGCATTAAAGTGGGAGTCGTCAAATTCGGGCCAGACATAGCCGGTGAACGCGACGACATATCCACCGGTCTCGACAGCTCTGGGCTAATAGTCCTTACCGTCTCCAAGCCCGACGCACGCTAGCTCTTCTCGAGCGCGAACGCACTCTGCCTTTCTTAGTCACGTCGCCGAGGGATAAACACGGTTTCGACGTATCCCGCGCGACTTCACTCCGCCCAAATGAGGTTAGATGTATGGCTTGACCAATGGGAAATGAAGGTACGGGCACTCCCGCATCAGGACAGCCTTCATCGGCTTTGACGATGCCTCGATTTTGTCGTGGTCCTTCCGATATCAGCCCTACGAAGCGTTGAGTCCGGAAGAACGTGAGCGGCAATTACCCGAAAAGTCCAGAGCACCCGCAAGATCATCCCGTAGCCATCGATGACCCCGACGTATCTGCTCCGCTAAGGCACCTCCTCGGGGTGTCGGGAAGAATGCAGAGGGTGGAAGCAGCTACGGCGTTCGATGAACGAAGCACGTCCTGGCCGAACAAGGCAAGGTCCACGCTAGCCGTTACTCCGGTAGGCGTCCCGGCTCTCAGGCACCACGGTCTCACGTCCATCGTCAACGCCCAGATGCAGAACTTATCGGGATTTGTACGTGCTGACCCTGAACTGAACTTGGCGGTGCTGAAGTCATTCCCGGCGCAAGAGCTACCGAAGGGGCGGAAAGTATGGGCGGACCGCGGTTGTCCAGCGGGCTTCCCGTTCGTCCGCGCGTCACGTGCAATAGCAGCAGGCTCGCGACTTCTATGACGCGCGGCTAAGAGCCCCATGCGGTCATCCACAATTTTCATGTGGCAACGATTGCTTCATGGTTTTGAGATCATCCCCGAGTGACGGCGAGCCCGCTTCGATAGCAGGCCTACCGCCTGCAAGAATCAATACGTGCTGCAGACTGACGCCCTTACTACTGTCCCATTTGCCCAGCTCGAAGCCGGAGACTGGGATTAGACCGCACTCGGAACGATCGCTACTGCCCTCGCGGCATTGGTCACGGCGATAACCATCGTCTTTGTAGCAAAACAAACCAGCGCCACTAGAATAGCCTCCCAGGAAGCCGAAAGGAGCGCTTGACGCGGCCAATCAGGCGCTTCAGCATTCACAAAGGCAACTTGAATCGACACCTAAATCCGGCTGGCGGCTAACCAGCCACTGATTCCTTGCCCAGCACCACGTTCACCAGCGCCTCGCCGGCGAGCAGCAACGAAATCTGCTTCTTGATCAGCCGGACCATCCGAGGGAACATCGCCGAGCTCGCCCCGCCCACGTGGGGTGTGATCAGCACACCAGGGACCGTCCACAAAGGATGGTCGGCCGGCAGCGGCTCCGGGTCGGTCACGTCCAAGGCAGCACGTAGACGTCCCGAAGAAGTCTCCCGCAGCAAGGCTTCCGTGTCGGCCACGGGACCCCGCGCCACGTTCACCAACAACGCTCCGTCCGGCATGGCGGCGAGGAACCGAGCATCCACCAGCCCGCGGGTTTGCTCGGACAGAGGTACGCTGACCACCACGATCTCGTTCAGCGGCAATTGTTCGTACAGTGAGTCGATGCCGTAGATCCGGCCATGTTCATCGTCCCGTTCGCGGCTGGCCATCCGCATCACCAGCGTTTCGAACGGCAACAGCCTGGCTTCGATGGCTTTCCCCACTCCCCCGTAGCCAACCAGGAGCACGCGGCGGTCCGCCAGGCTGGGACGCTGGCCAGCACCCCACGCACCGGTCGCTTGGTTTCGCACAAAGTCCGGAATACCGCGCTGGCTGGCGATCATCATTCCCAAGGCGAGTTCCGCCGTCGACGTCTCATGGACTCCTGCCGCGTTGGCGAAAACGCAACCCGACGGCAAGACGTCAGCGACGCCGTCGTACCCGATCGACTGGCTCTGCACCAACCGGACCGTCACGCCGTCCAGCGCCGCGAGCGCGTCCGGCCGGCCCATGTAGGGCGGCACCAGCAGGTCAAAACGGTCCGCAGGCTCGGGCCCCGTCAGGTCCCACACCACGAACTCGACGTCGGCGGACGGCTCCATGGCTTCGAGGAGCTTCTGATCAGGCAGGCAGACCCGCAGCCGGGCGGTCATCGTGCCACCACTCTGATGTTCGCGGCACGTAGCGCGGCATCGCTCATTTTCCTTTTCCTGCTTCCTTAGCCGGGCCAATTAGTCAGACGGCATGTTGTAGTTCCAGCACAAATCTACTGAGTGCCTTGCGCAAACGGTTCGTGATCAGGCCGGCGCACCAAAGCCCGCTACCCCAAACGTGTCCTGCGTCGACACCTAAATCGACGCTTCCTGGGGTAGCGGACTCCGCTGGACTAACTATTCGGCGGCGGGCTCGCCCTGCTTGACCAGGGCAGCCTCAAGGTTGATCTTCACCTTGTCGCTCACCAGGAAACCGCCTGTCTCCAGGGCTGCGTTCCACGTCAGTCCGAAGTCCTTGCGGCTGATGTCGGTTTCGGCGGAGAACCCGGCGCGTGTGGCGCCGAAAGGATCAACAGCGACGCCGGTGAACTCCACTTCCAGCTCCACTGGCTTGGTGATCCCGCGGATGGTGAGATCGCCCGTGAGAGTGTAGTCCTCGCCGTCGCCCTCCACACTGGTGGCCCGGAAGGTCATCTCCGGGAACTTCTCGACGTCGAAGAAGTCGGCGCCACGGACGTGGGCGTCGCGGTTGGCATCACCGGAGTCGAAGCTCGCGGTCTGGACCGTTGCGTGGAGGGAGGCGTCGGCCAGGGACTCGCGTATGCGGGCCTCGGCGCTCGCTTCCGTGAAACGGCCGCGGACCTTGCTGATGCCAGCGTGCCGCACGCTGAAACCAATTTCGCTGTGGGACATGTCCAGCAACCAGACGCCGGAAGTCAGACCTGAGGGAAGAGTCATGGTGGATCTCCTGATTCGCAAGAATTTCGCTTGGATCGGTCCTCTCCACCCTTGTAGAGCCACTCGATGAAGTCAAGGATTCCAGCGCTGGCCTCGGGGAACTCTCAGTTGTCGGAGGTTCGCGGACGCCGTGGTGATGGTGCGTTCAAACGGTGTATGCACGGAGTCACCCTTCGCGGCAGCGCAGGCGGGTAGGCTGAGGACCGCCAAGCCATTCGGGATGGGCGGCTTCCACGGCCGCCCAGACGCAGCCGTCGAACGCAGGCGTCGCCACGAGAACTGGAGACTGCACCATGCCACATGTGCGACGCTTCGACCACGTCGGCATCACCGTCGCAGACCTCGACAGGGCAACGGCGTTCTTCGTCGGGCTGGGTCTGGAGGTCGAGGGCCGGATGTTCATGGAGGGCGAGTTCGTGGACACCGTCATCGGCATCCCCGATTCCCGCAGCGAGATCGTCATGCTGCGGCCCCCTGACGGGGGCGCTGGTTTGGAGCTGTCAAGCTTCATCCGCCCCGCCCACGAACCCGGGTCTCCCGCCGCGATGTCCACCGAACTAGGGCTGCGCAACGTCGCCTTCGAGGTGGACGACCTTCAAGCAGCCGTCGACCGGCTGGCCGCCGACGGCTACGGCCTGGTCGGCGGTGTGGGCCAATACGAGCACGTCTGGCGCATGGCCTACGTGCGCGGACCGGAAGGAATCATCGTGGCCCTGGCCGAGCGGATCGGTTGACACCGCCGTCGGCGAGTGAGACCACTTTTCGCCTCGAGCCCACCCCACTGCCCCGCCATCAATTTCCAACGAAAGAACCGCGACATGGAATATTGTTGACCGATGTTTGAATCGCGCCAACTTAGTGAAAGCGTCAGCATGCGTGTGCTGCGCCCGAGTGATGCGGCAGCGCTTGCCACCGCATATGTGCGCAACCGCGCTTACCTTTCACCGTGGGAGCCAGTACGCCCCGAGGAGTACTACACCGAGGCATGGCAGGCCGCCGACATTTCCAACCGCCTCGTTGCGCATGAAGCTAAGGAGGGATATCCCTTTGCCCTGTTTGCTGGCGATATGCTCGTTGGCCGATTCAACCTGGCGGGGATCGTGCGCGGCCCCTTTCAGAGCGCCGGGCTGGGTTACTGGGTGGATAGCAAGTATGCGGGCCGCGGGGTGGCGACTGCTGCGGTCCAAGCGATCGTCGAAATCGCACGCGACGAGCTCGGACTGCACCGCATCGAAGCGAGCACTCTGCTGCACAATGGTGGCTCGCAGCGGGTGCTGCTGAAGTCCGGGTTCCGGCAGATTGGCATGGCACCGAGATACCTGCAGATTGCGGGGAAATGGCAAGACCACAACCTCTATCAAATAGTCCTGCACGACTAAAGCAGCCAGTTCATCCCGAACCGAGCACGGAATGCGCGGCGCCCGTCCCCTTGACTGACAACGCCCGCGGCCCGAGAGTGTCACATGTGAGGCGTGATGCCGTTCGGGAGTATCTGGCGAGTGCACTGTGGGCAATGCCGACGTGCGCTGTCGTCCTCGCGATCATCGCGGGGGCGAGCCTCTCCGCGGTGCAGCTCGACACGGCGTCGCCCTTCGCCGTCCTCCTCTTCCAAGGGACATCCGACGACGCGCGGAACCTGCTCATCGGGATCGCGAGCACCATGGTGACGGTCATCGCCGTCGTACTCGGCCTGACTGTGGTGGCACTGCAGCTCGCGTCGACGCAGTTCAGCCCGCGGCTCCTGCGGAACTTCCTCCGCGACATCCCCAACCAAGTGACGCTCAGCGCGTTCGTGGCCACGTTCGCATACAGCACGGCAGGGCTCTACACAGTGGGAATCGCAGCCGGTCAGCGCACCGAGAACTACCCCCGCCTCGCCGTCAGCGGTGCCCTGCTGCTCCTCTTCGTGAGCATGGTCATGCTCGTCTTCTTCGTCCACCACCTCTCGCATTCGATCCAGGTGGACCAAGTCATGAAGGGCGTCGAGCGGGCGACGCTCAAGGTGATCGAGCGATCGTTCGTCCCGGGCGATCCCGGTATTCGCATGCCAAACCCGCCGCCCGGCGCCACGGCGTTGCTGGCACCCCGATCAGGGTATGTCCAGGCCTTCCATGTCGAGGCGTTCGTCGAGGTGCTCGCGAGCCGCGGCCTCCGTGCCCGCATGGTGCCCATGGTCGGCCGACACGTCATCGCCGGGTCCCCGCTCGCTTGGGTGTGGGAAAACGCGGACGACGGCGGCCGTCCCCTTGCGCCCGACGGCGGCGCTGAACTTCGGCGCGCACTCGCACAAAGCGTGCGGATCGGCTACGAACGGACACTCGAGCAGGACGTCGCCTTCGGGATCAGGCAACTCGCCGACGTCGCGTCCAAAGCTCTCTCCCCCGCCATCAACGATCCCTACACCGCGAACCAAGCGGTGGACCATCTCGGCTCGATCCTCGCGGCACTCTCGCTCCGGCAGCACGGCCCGCAGGCCGTGGCGGACGCGCAAGGCACCGTGAGGCTGCACGTGCCGGCCCGCGATTTTGCCTATCTGGTGGATCTGGCCCTCGGACAGGTGCGGCGGTACGGCGCGAACGAACCTCGCGTGGTCCGGGCCCTTTTGCGAGTGTGCGGCGATCTCGCGTGGTTCGGCGATGAGGCCCACCGCGCCGTCGTACGGCAGTACGTCGAGACCCTCCTGAGCGATGCGACCAGGCTGGTCGCCCAGCCAGCCGATCGCGAACCCCTCCTCGCGGAGGGCGCGGCGGTGCTTGAAGCCTTCAACGCCTCGCACAAAAGGGGCGGCACGAGCGACTCCGTCTAGTTGAGGCGGTGGGTGCGTCATTCGGTTTCTGCTTCCGCTTCTGCGTTGCGGATGCCGCGCGGGCGTCCTGTTTTGGTCCAAGCCCGGTAGAGGACGCCTGCGATGGCGAGGGTAGCGACGAGACTGACGATCGGGAAACCGCGGGAGAGGTTGGCAATGAGAGTGAAGGCCACGACGAGGGCTCCGACGGTGTTCAGGATGAGGAATCCCGGTCGGTGGTGCTTGCGGGCAAACAGTGCCATGGAGACCATACCGGCGAGGAAGCTGAGGAAGATCGCGACCGCGTAGAACAGGACAAGCTCCTGGTCGTTGCCACCGGCAACGGCGGTGATGGCTCCGGCCAGGAACGTGAACAGGGCGACGCCCCAATAGGGCGTGTGATGGGTGTTGGTGCGGCCCAGGGCGGAAGGAAGGATGCCGACAGTCTCACCTTCGCGGTTGATGTGGCGTGCCAGAGCCTTGAGTAGGCCCGGTCCGGCCTGGAAGCCCGAGGAAGCCGCCGAGAGCAGCAGTAGGGCAGTGACGAGCTGGAAGGCGGCGAACACGGGTGCCGGGGCAGTGAGGCGGGCGAGTTCGGCGATCTGCGTGCTGTTTTCCGGAGGTATGCCTATTTGGAGTTGCGCGGCCTCAAGAGCGAGGCCCAGCGTGATGGTGCCGACGATGGCGAGAGTCAGCCAGAGGGTGAGCTGCCCGAAGCGGCGCTTCCCGTCATTGTCGAGCTGCCCGAGCTGGCCAACCGCCGAAGTCGCCGCTTCCACACCGGTGGCCATGGCCATGGCGACCGGGAAGGCAAGGACCACGGCAAGGACCGGTGGATGCCTAGGGAGGATTGTCGTCGTGACGGGCTGTTGAGGTGTTCCGCCGAGACCGTAGAGGAGGACTACGGCGGAAACGACGATGAAGGCCGCGGTCATCGCCGCGAAGACCAGGCGACCCAGGTGTCCGAACCAGCTCGCTGCACCGACAAGGACCACCAAGCCCAGCCCCAACAGCAGCCGCCACGGGGCAAGGGCAGGGAAATAGGCGATCACCGCCGAGGACCCCGCCGAAACGCTAATCGCGATGGTGAGCACGAAATCTACCACCAGCGCACCGATCGGGATGAAGGACCAACCATCTCCGAATGCCTCACCCACAGCGGCGGAAGCCCCGCCCCCTTGCGGATAGCGGGAGACTAGTTGCCGGTAGTTCACGATGACCAAGCCAACGATCGCCACCACCAGGACCATCGTCGGGACCAGCAACGCCAAGTCACCGTTCAGGGCGCGCAGGGCGGCTTCGATGGCGTATGCGACAGAGGAGACCGGGTCTGCCATGACCGCGAAGGCAAACGCCAACAGCAGCGCGGCGCGCGAGCGCAAGCCCCTCCCCAGGCCTCTCCGAGTGGACGTTCCGCGCAGGATCTTCACGGGGATCTCCGGTTCCATGACAGACTTATCGACCTGCCGACCAGACTTCCCGGCTCACCTGGGACAAACTCTACCGCCGACGCCATCCTCGGCGGAGGTCGAGTGGCACCTGTGAACCGGTGCCACTCCAAGTGCCTCCCGCCCGCAGGCTAGGAGCGCGGGCGGGAGACGCTATTGGGGAATCGCGCCGATCTGCTGCATGAGGCTGAGATTGTCCGTGGATCCCCAATGCTCAGCGACTTTGCCGTCTTCGACGCGGATGATGTCGGTGCTGCCGAACTCGACGCTATTGCCGGTCGCCGGAATGCCTGCCATTTCCCCACTGTGGGTGCCCGTGAGAACGACGTAGCACGCTTCCAGGTTTCCGTCAGTCAGTGCCGGCTCGATCGTCTTGACCTTGATATCCGGGAACGCAGCTCGGATGGCGTTGACGAAGAACCGTGCACCCTCCTTGCCGGGCGGTTGCCCAGGAAGAGCCCGTTCGTGATCGACGAGGTCCTCCGTTGCCAACTCATCAATGAGATCGAGATTTCCACCCTCGAGGATCTCCTTGTAAAAACGCTCAATCAGTTTACTGCCAGCCATTTCCGACTCCTTAAAGATTGAGACCGTCCCATTTTTCCCCCACGTGAACCTGGCGCTTCGGCGGAATCCCGGAGCCGCCGTCGCGCTCACCGCCGCGCCGAAACGCTCCGCATTTACATCCCAACTCCAGGCACCATCCCCGGCGCAAAGGCGACGGACACGGCGATCAGGCCCAGCGCCACCGCGACCGAGCGATTAGCGAGCCGTTTCCACGGGAGCATCTTCTCCAAAGCAATGAACACCCCGACCAATGCCATCCAGCCGACGCTCATCACGCCGAGCGCGAAGAGCGCCAACATCAGTGCCCAGCAGCACGCGACGCACCACGTGCCGTGCTCCACGCCCATACGCAATGCACCGAAGTAGGTCATTCGACTAGCGGAGCTCCCCCAGAGGCAGCGCCGAAAACACTCACAACGAGACCACGAACCTCGTAAGGCCGACGATATTCCGGCGCGAAATGGGTGTCAATATGATCTGCAAACCGGAAGAGCAAGCGCCGCGATGAAGCACTTAAGGTGACCGACCCCTCAATAAAGCCGCAGGTCAAAGGCGCAATCCCCTGGATCGGCCCGAGCCGCCGGTGACACAAACGTTGGCCAAGCCGCGCAGGCTTATCCCGGCCGTGCGGATTCCGTAGGCGAAGTCCTCCCCGCTCTCGGCGAGCCGGACGGCACAGACGGCCTCAAGCATCCTTCGACCAGATCCAGCAGCCTGGACATTGCCGGGGTCGTGGCCGACGGTCCTCCCGTGCGGCATCGAACAAGGAGGTCATCGGGACTGAAGCTGACCCCACGCTTCGACCTAGCTCCCGTCCCGGACAGGAGGCAGATGGCGGCACCTCTGGATTGCATTGTTTTTTGGCCACACGCAGGATTTCCCCCAGTCGACGATACAAATAGACAGAGGCTTCGCTTTGCCGCATTTGAATACAACATTGATCGACCCTACCTGAAGTACACAGCCACGACCCGCGTCAACACTCAATTTGCATTCCAGCACCACTCAAATTTGAGGTTTTAAATACTCAAAATCGCCCTTTCGCCACTCAATGGAAAGGAAGTGTGATAAATGGATGACGCTCGTTCGAGCGGTGATCGCGACACCAGTCGTTTGATTATCGAGACCGGACGGCCATCGCGAGGTGATAAAACCGACCGCGCCGCATGTCCTCGCATCAACAGAGGTGACAGACAGCGCAACAGGGGCCCGCCACATGCGAGCCCCTGTCTAGTGCATACGACAGCTTGTCAGCTTGTCGTGCCGTTCGCATAAACGCTCCCCCAGTGCGAAACCGTGTAGGAAAGTCCGAAGTAAGGCGGCCCCCAAGGCCAGGTAACTTGCCATTGAAAGTAGAAGTCGCGCTCGTAGTCGTTACCGACCTCATAGCAGTCCTGGGTACTGATCGCGACCACTACGGCGTAATTTACGAAACAATGATGCGAACCTTGGTACCCCGCATGGGACGAGGTTGCCCAAGCCTTTGAACCGTTGTAGTAGAAGGTGCCGTTGTGCGTGACGGTGTAACCACCACCCGTCGTAAACCAAGAGAAGTGCTTGGAATAGATGGTTGCGTACGCGGTTGCCAAAGTAAGCTCAGCGCGGTCAGCTGCGCTCAGCGACGCGTCGGCTTTGATGTCAGCGATCGAGACGACGCTGGCGCGGCTCGTCTTGGAAGTAGCATTAGACCGACCGCGACAAAAATCGAAGCTAATGCATGACGAAATCTCATTTCTCCCCCAATATCTGTTTGATGCCAAGTAAATTCGGTATCGAACAGCCTTCACGCTGATCCTTTCGCTTGTCAACACTCAATGTGCATTAATTTCGTCGCACAATCCGAGCCTTCGCGAAAATTAACCCTTGTGCAACGAGGAGCCGATGGTACGCTAATTAGAACAAGCGAGCTCGAGGGGGGCGACATGGAAGCTTGGCAATGGGTATTGGCCGTATTCGGCGGACTATCCGCGGTTTTCATAATGGGATCGGTTATCTGGGGAGTCTTCGACGTTATCCGGGAGGACCGATTAGATCAAACAGCTAAGGCTTTGTGGCTGCTCCTCTTGTTCGTCCTTCCCCTGTTCGGTATCGCGGCGTGGCTGTACGCGAAACCCCGGTTGGCAAACTCGGATAACAGCCTTCGCCTACGCAACACCCTTTAGCGAAGTCTGGGCGCCACCAATGACGGGACGGACGGTATTCTTCACCTTGGCGGCCACCGCGGCCCTCGTCCTTCTAGTCCCCTACATTTTGGCCGCATTCAAAATGGCGCCCGACGGGACCGAGACCTTGTTAGCTGTTGCCCTGCTGTGGACTGTTGTGTGGACGGTTAGCAGGATCCGTTCCAAAGCTAGCCATTGGCAGTTCCATCCTGGCGCCGAGGGACGCTGAAGAGCCGGACGTTGAGATATCGGTCCGGCTCTTCACTCCTCAATCCACAGCCCCCGGCTTCCGCCACATCACTGCCAACACAAACACCGCCGCGCTCAAGCCCAGCATGACCAGCACCATCAACCCCCAGTTCGGCTGATTCACTCCGGACCCATACAACACGCCAATGAGCACCGTCGCCGTGATGGCCCCGAGGTATCTGCACGTTTGGAAAATCCCGGCCGCCACTCCCCTGTCCTCGGGCCGTGCCGACACATACAAACCTTGGTTCGACGCCGTGCTGACCACGCCATATGGAACACCCATGAGCGCCGTAAGCACCAGAACCAGGGGAGGCCAGAAGGACAGCGTGAGTAAGCCCAGCGCCCCGGACGCGAGGGCCAAAAGCAAGACCCCGACGATCATCACGGAACGCACGCCGAACCGCTCAATGAACCGCACCGCCACCGGCGTCATGAAAACTGACATGGCGGCAAGGGGCAGCATCAGCAGGCCGACCACGCCGGCGTCGTACTTTCCCGCCTGCTGAAGCAACTGCGGAAGCCCGAAGAAGGCAAAATAGTAGACCGCGCTGAACACCGCAAAACCCAAGTACAACAGCAGCAGCGGCCGGTTCCGGCCGAGCAACCGCAGGTCCAGGAACGGCGGACTGAACCGCAACTCGCGCCACGCGAACAGCCCCGCCAAGACAACCGCGACGGCGATGAACCACCAACGGTAGGCCGGCATCACGTTGAGCAGAGCCATCATCGCCAACGTGAGCGAGGCGATGAAAGCAAGGATGCCCGGAATGTCGGAATCGCGCAGGAGGACGGAGAGCTTGCCGCTCTCGCGTCCGACGTCGGGCGGCGCCACCTGCCGCACCACAATCAGCGCCAGGAGCGAGATCGGCACGTTGATCGCGAACAGCGCCTGCCAGCCGACCAGACTCACCAAAAGGCCGCCGACGACGGGTCCCACCGCAGCGGCCGAGGTGTTCGCCATCTGGATGCGCCCCAGGGGGCGGGTGGAGCTGATGTTCGCCTGCCGGCTGAGCGTCGAGACCATGACGACGGCGCACGGGTACGCCGTCGCTGTCCCCACCGCCATGAGCGCCCGGGCCACGCAGACCAGCGCGAAGTTCGGCGAGAACGGCGCCAGAGCGCAGGCAATGGCCACGACCGCCATGCCGAAGGTGAACAGTCGCCGCGGACCGAAACGGTCAGCGAGCCTGCCCATCAGCGGCTGGCCCGCCGCAGAGGCGAGGTAGAAGGACGTGATCACCCAGGTGACAGTGGCGACGTCGAGCGCAAAGTCCTCGCGCAGCACCACCAGGGCGACCGCGATCATGGACGAGTTGAGCGGATTCAACGCCGTCCCGAGACTGAGTGCAGCGATCGCTAGGCCGGGGCGTGGTTTATTGCTCACGCCCCTAAGTCTGGTCCATGGTTGCCTTGGGTCACGAAACGCGGCGCGACACGGGCGTTTCAGCCCTGCGGCTGCAGCCGCAGCGGCTTCCGCTTCCCGTTAACATCCGTCGTTAGAGTCGGCACGGGCGGCTTCGGCGGGGCCACAACCGGTGCAGGCGGCGGGGGCGGTGGTGGTGCAGGCGGAATGCACGAGTAGTTGTAGTCGAAGTCCGTGGTGAACTGGGTGAGCGCAACGACACCGCCGGCCGTCAGCGGAGGGGCCGAGCAAAGTTCCACTGCGGACTCCGGTGACGTCGCTCCGGCAAGCCAGCTCTTCAACCCGTTCAGCCTGCTGCCTGCCAAAAGCTGACCGGCAATGATTCCGAACTGATACGAGGTGGAATAGATGCCCACCTGGGCACCGATGCTTTGCAGATATGCAGTCATGCCTTCGAGGTCGGCCTCGTTCGCAACCTGGTCAGAGGACCAGGCGTTCCCGGTCTCCACGTCCAGCCACCACAGGCGCTTGGCGGGGTCGCTGACGCCACTATAGTTCATGTCGTTAAAGGCCATGACGTAACCGTAGATGTAAGCGCAGGCCGCGGCGGCGCTCCCGTCACAGATCCCATAAGGATTGGGAACGTCCGCACCCCCGACCACGTTGGATGCCGGCCACCACGCGGACCCAGATTCCGCGGGATTGGCGGTATTGACATACAACGCGGCCGGGGGTTGGCTTGTCCCTCCCACCGAGCTGGCAGCCCACTGGAGCTGCTCGGCCAGGCAGGGGTTTGCATTGTCCGGCCGTCCGCCGTTCACCCCGACGATCCCGAACGCTTGGCCGCCAGGAAGCCCGCCCCCACATTGGGGCCAGGAAACGTCGTTGCCCAGCACGATGCCCGAGGCCTCCATGGGTGCGGCATTCGCGGCGGAGACCGGTGTTGCTGTCCAAGCAAAAAGGAAGCAAGCGAGAGCCACGAGCTTTGCAGTTTTCATGATGTGCATCCTCGGCAGGGTCAGGACCCAGACGGGTTGGTACTGCCGCACATTGCTTCCCGAAGCAATGGCAGTGAGCCCATTTCCGGCTCACTTTGGATGCTACGGAGCCCTTTCCGGGCAGCCGTGAGTGATTTCTACTGGAGTTAGTTAACGAGTTTGCGAGTAAGTGGTGCGTTGCACTTGGAGTACAGCTCGGACGCAGGAGTACTCAGCGGCCCCTTGTGCCGAGCGCGAAACGAGGGGCAACTTATGGTCGGGGTGAAGGGAGTCGATCTTCGCAGGATCGCGCTCCATGACAGGATCAAACAATCTCCTGCAGTCGGTTCAGTGACGGATTGCGAAGATGTTCTTCATGCGATCCCAAGCGTCTGCGCGGACAAACACCGGGATTCGGTTCAAGGGAGCGGGCGCATCTACTGTCTGTTTTCCCGCGTAGCTGTCCCCGGTCCACGCGTCGATCCAGTCCCCGGATGGCAGGTAGGTTGTCCAAGACCTGATCCCCTCCTGGGTTACGGGTGCAACCAGTAGGTCATCGCCGAGCATCCATTGCAGCGGGTGGTCCCAGACCACCTGGTCTTCGGCATAGTCGAAGTAGAGGGGCCGCATGAGCGGCGCCCCGGTGGCTATTGTCTTTCGGGCTTGCTCTGACAGATACGGGATGAGGCGTTCGCGAAGCTCGGTCAGTTCGCGGAATATCGGAACCACGGTTTCGTCGCCGCTTCTTTCCTGGATATTCCATGGCGTGCGGTCACGCGATGGCGTGCGGTGATGGTTGAATTCGGAGTGGTACTGCATGATGGGGACGAATACAGCCGCCGCTGCCGAGCGCAGATACAGTTCGGAAGTCGGCACATCACCGGAGAACCCTGCAAAATCCCAACCCCAGTAGACGATGCCACTCGCGGCGGCGGACAGGCCGGCAAACATTGACCAGCGGAATGCATCCCAGGTGGAGTCCTCATCACCCGCCCAAAAGGCCCCATGGGCCTGGGATCCAGTGAAACCGGCCCTGCTGAAAGTGACCGGAGCCTTGCCGGCAGACTCGAGCAGATCGCCATAGGCTTTGGCGTACGCGACCGGGAACAGGTTGTTCCCTTCGTCCCCCTTCATCCCATTGAGATAGTGAAGATCCTCGCCCCAGGCATGCTCCCCTCCATCAGTTTTGAATCCGTCGATGCCAAGTTCCTCGACCAAATATCGTCGTTTCTCCGTCCACCAGCGTGCCGCCTCCGGATCGGTCAGGTCCGGCATCAGTCCAAGGGGGAACCACCATCCACGGTTCCGGTAGGGCCGCAGGCTGCCATCCGGAGCCTCCTCACGAATGAGCCTGCCTTCACGGATCGCGGCATCGGCATCGTTCCGTGCCTGCCCTTGGGGGTGCGGTCGCATCTTGATGAGCGGGATCTGCCACAGGACAACACGAATGTCCCGGCGATGCAGCTCGTCAACCATCGCTTTCGGGTCCGGCCATGCTCCCTCTTCGGGGAAAGTGAAGTCATTGAGCCGGAGCGGGCCCCCATCGGGGCTGGGGTCATAGACGGCGTCACGGAACGCAGTGAAGGTTGCCTCGTCACTCCATGCCTCAATGACCACGGATCCCACAGGGATTCCAGTTTCGCGGTGCAGATCCATCTGCCGCATGACTTCTTCCTGGGTGTTCCATTCATTCCCGCTCGCCCAGAGCTTGAAGACCCAATCGGGAAGCGCTTTGGGTCCCCCTATTTTCGAGAGGCAGGATTGCAGGACCTCGGCGGGCGTTCCATCGAAGATCTGCACGCCCAGGAGGGCGTCACCGTGCACGGCGTCAGGGCCGACTTCGGCTTCAACGATGAGGCGGTTTTGGTCGGCTGCGCCGATGTCGTACCAAGTGCGCCGGGAAGTATCGAGGTGGAATCCCCAGCCGTCTCCGCCGACCACGTGGGCGAAGGGCATAGGCAAGTAAGTTTTCCGATGCGCGCCCTGGCTCTTGTACTGCTCGAAGACGACCGCATCCAACGTGGTACCCCGGTGGTCGAGGGCATCAAATCGTTCACCGAAGCCGGTCACCCGTTCGTTCGGGGCAAGGGGCAGCGCGAACCGGACCCGAAGAGGCCGGGAACCGTCACGCAGCACTTCGACGGAACCGCTGATCACCCGGTCGGTACCAATAATGTGCAGGGCACGTTTCGCAGGTTCCCACGTTGCCACTTGATAACTGAACCAGCGGGTACGTTCCTTCCTGCCCGCCGGGTTGTCGGCACTGAAACGATACTTGTAGCTTGTCAGAGGGTCGGCCGGCCCGAGGGTGGTCTGCCAGCCGCTGGCCGCACGGGCCAACTTGGCCTGGGCTGAGGCGAGATGGCCGCCGTCGACCACTTGTCCACGCGAGGCCGCGGGAACCCGGGTGAGCGGCACGGTTGAGTTGGTAACCGAACCGTCCCCGTGGATTTCCGCCAATTCACAGACCACATTTGTCAGCTCAGGCGAGGTTCGTACCCCCAAGGTGACGGACTCGCCAGCTTGGGGGCGGACTGGGCTGCGCTGATCGGTGTCGTTGACGTAGGGGTGTCCTGAGCCGAATGGTTTGTGGCGGATCAATTCAGAGTCCTTTTTCGTTCGTCTGGAGGCCGGATTCCGACCGGTCAATGGGGTGGACGGTCTCGAGTGCTATCGCGAGTCGGATGAACATGGCGTGGCTCCACAGCAGCGGACTGGCCGAGGGCCCCCACCGATCAATCCAGGGCTGCAGGTATTCGGCGTCGAGGAGGTTGTCTTCGACCTGTTCGGGGAGCTCGGTGCCGTCCCGTGCAACGGAAGCAGCCCAGAGAAGCAGTTCACGTGCCCGCGATCGGTTGCCGGCTGCTTCCTGCGCCAGTCCGAGGAAACAGCTGAGGAGGGGCCATTGGCCACCGCCGTAGTAGCTGTCTGCCAGATAACGGTGAACACCGTTGCGGACGGTGAGCTGCTCTTCGACGGCGGAGATGGTCCCTTTGCCTAGAGGACTGACCGGTTCAAAGAAGTTCATCGGAGCGATGAGCGCCAAGAGACTGGCGTCGACGGCTTCGGTTCCGAGCCATTTGGTGAGGTGCCCGTTCCTGACTCCGTCGTTCTGGACGCGACGTCGGATCAGTTTGACAGTCTTGGTGGCCCGCCGGGCTCTTGCTTCCTCCAGGTTCCCGCTCGCAACAATGCTGGCCAATCCTGAGGAAATGCAGCCAAGAGTGCTGACGTGCACTTGCTGGGCGGCTTCTTCCCACCAGTCGTAGCAGGGCCGGTCCCAGAAGCAGGTCAGATAGTCGACTGTGAGGGCAATGGCCTCGGCCCAGCGTTCCATCGACCGGCCATGGCGGACGCTGTGTTCAGCCAAGGCCCAAAGCCAGGTACCGTAACCGTCGAGCTGAAAGTCCCACCACTCGTCGTTTCCGTCGTCCCCTTCGACGGTGAATCGGGTTGGCAGCATTTGCTCATCGGCTGAAGGCCTGCCGGCCAGGCTTTCAGCCACGATGTACCGAATTTTTCCGGAGCGGGAAGTCAACACTTTCGAGCACCAGTCGAAGAACAGCTCGGCGGATTCGATATGCCCGGCGGCGGACATAGCGTCAGCGATGAACGAGCCGTCACGAAACCAGCAGTATCCGGCGTAGGCGGAAAACGATGGGCTCGCGGGGTATGCGCCACCCGAGGTCTGCTGTTCCAAAATGAGCTCCGTGCTTGCCCGGACTATCGAGCGGACAGTGGCATCGCCAATGGACGTCACAGTTGAACCTGGCATGGACTTGTCGATCATGTTTTTCTCTCTCAGCCGATGGGCCTTCAGGCAATGAGCGGGTCGCGGTGCCAGCAGTCAGGGTGACACCGCGACCCGTACGCCGTGCGTGTTCAGTTAAGCCCGGCCTATTTCAAGAGAGCGTTGATTTGGTCTGCGGCACCCTTCAGGGCATCAGAAGCGGTGGAGCGCTTCGCTTCGACTTCGCCAAGAGCGTTGGTGATGATGTCGACCATCTTTTGCTGGTTGTCGCCGATGACTGGCGTGAGAGCGACGTGGTCGAGTGCATCGAATATGGCCTTGCGGTTTGCCGGCTTGTCCTTTGCGAGATAGGGCTTCAGGAAGGACTCATCGGAAGTAGCAGGCAGTTCCCATCCGGCGCTGATGCGCGTCTGTGCCATGACATCTGAACTGGTCATGTATTCGGCCCATTTCTGGGCGGCAGCCTTGTTCTTGGAGTTGGCAGCTATCGCGATGGCGTTGGAGAACTCCGCACTTGCCTTCTGCGTGTCTCCCGGCTCAACGACAATGTCCCAGTTTTTGGGTGAGTCGGCGAAGCTGCTTGCCACCCAGATGCCGCTGTGGAGCATGCCAAGTTTGCCGTCCTTGAATAGCTTTGTGTCGAAGTCCGGGGTTCCTGCGCCCTGGGCGGGTGTAGGCATAGTCGTTCCGCTCTTGCCCGCCAGCCACTCGGCTGCCTTGATTCCCTGCGGCGAGTTGAACGCAACGGATTTGCCATCGTCGTTGAGGAACTTGCCGCCGGTCTGGGCCAGTGCTTTGTAGAACTCGTAGAAGCTCACGTTTTGGAAGTCTCCAAAGACGCCCGCGGCGCTGTCCGTGATCTTCTTCGCGGCAGCAGTCTCATCTGCCCATGTCCAGCTGGACGTGGGGTACGCGACCTTCGCGGCGTCGAAGAGCGCCTTGTTGTAGTACAGGACAACATCGGAGAAGGAACTGGGCAGCGCATACTGCTTGCCATCTGATTGGTAGGACTGAAGCAGAGACTGCTTGTACTTGGAACTATCAACTCCTTCGAGAGGAGCTACTGCCCCATTCGACACATAGGAGCGCAGGTTCGCATATTCGATATCGAAAGTATCGGCTTGGGTCCCAGCGGCCAGATCAGTCTGGAGTGCCGTGGCGTAGTCCTTGTAGGGCAAAGTGGTGACCTGGACCGTGATGTTGGGGTTGGCTTTTTGGAAGGCCTGAACAATGGTGTCCAAGTTCTTCTCGTTTCCCCCGTTGGACGTGAAGTTTGAATACCTGATGGTCACTTTTTCATTGCTTGAAGCTTCAGGACTTCCTGCGGAGCCGCAGCCGGTCGTTGCCAGGATTGCGGCCAGGGCGATGCCCAGAGCGGCCAAGGGCTTCTTGTTCATGTCTATCTCCATTGATAAGGGGGGAAGCAGGGCGGCCTATTTGAGTCCGGTTCCCGCAACCCCTTGGATGATGTACTTCTGGGTGAAGATATAGAGGGCAAGCATTGGCAGGACGCTGACCACGGATCCGGCCATGACGATGTCCCACTGGGTTGTGTACTGGCCCTGGAGTCCTGCCAGCGCAACGGGAAGGGTCTTCATCCCGGGAGTGCGCAGGATAATCAGGGGCCATAGGAAGCTGTTCCAGCTGTTCAGGAATGCGAACACGGTCAGCGTTGCCAGGGCTGGGCGGACCAAGGGCAGAACGATAAGCCCGAAGATCCGGAAGTGGCCCGCACCATCCAGCGTTGCTGCCTGATCGAGGTCCGTGGGAACGGAGTTCATGGCTTGGCGCAGCAGGAACACCCCGAATGCGCTGGCAATGCCCGGTAGGAGGACGCCCAAGTAGGTGTTGATGAGGCCAAGGCTTTTCATCTCAACGAACAAAGGAACAACGAGGACCTGCAAGGGAACCATCATGGTGGCCAGATAGACGGCGAACACGGCATTGCGCCCTTTGAAGGGCATCCGTGAAAAGACATAAGCGGCCAGGGAGCTCGTAGCGAGCTGGAACACCGTGGTGAGGACGGCGAGGATCAGGCTGTTAAGGACGATCTGAACGAACGGGAGCCGCTGGAGCAACTCAGCGTAGGCGGACAGTGAAGGGTTCTCCGGGACCAGCTGCGGGGTGGCGGACAGGCCAGCCCCTGGGCTGATGGACGTTACGAGCGCCCACAGGAAGGGAAACACCATCACAGCGGCGCCGACGACCACAAGGATGTTCAGGGCGATCAAGCGCGGGAACTTACGCATAGTTCACCCACTTCTTTTGGCCCCGCACCTGAATCAAAGTGATCACCAGAATGAAGAGGAATAGTAGCCATGACAGGGCGGATGCTTCGCCTGCCTTGCCGTAGCGGAACGTGAGGTCATAGATCTGCTGCACTACCACCTGGGATGAATTGTTCGGCCCGCCTCCGGTCATGGCATACACCTGGTCAAACACTTGAAAACCATTAATTAGTGACAGGACGATGACAAAGAACGTTGATGGAGACAGCATCGGGAGAGTAATGCTGAACAGGCGCCGCCAGGGGCCCGCGCCGTCCACCGTCGCCGCCTCATAAAGTTCTTCCGGAATGGCCTGCAGCCCGGCGAGCAGAATCACCATGACGAACCCAAGATCTTTCCACGCCGAGGCAAGGATGATCGCGGGCATCGACCAAGCCGGGTCTGTCCACCACCCCGGGCCGGCAATGCCGATCAGCCCAAGCAGCCAGTTCACGATGCCCGTACTGGGGTTCAGCAGCCAGCGCCAGACGAGCGCTACGACGATCCAGCTAGTTACCACCGGAAGGAAATAGAGGCCCCGAAGCATGCTGCGCCCTTTGATCCGTGTGTTCAGCGCCAGGGCGATGGCGAGGCCACCGCTATACACCAAGGGCAGGTAGCCGACGATGTAATAGACGGTGTGAAGGAACGCGCCCTGTGTGCCTGGGTCCGTGACGAGCCTGGCGTAGTTGTCCAGACCCACCCACTTCATCGGGCCCACCAAGTTCCACTGGTTCAGGCTGATCCAGAACGCGGACACCATGGGAACGATCGTGAAGAACAGCAGTGGCAGCGCGCTCGGCAGCAGGAACAACCCAACGGTCAGTGCGTACCGAAGACGCGGGGCCGCCTTCCGCCGGATGGGTGCAGGATTGAGTTTGCGAGCGTTGGTAACGCTGAGAATGCCTGGTTTGGAATTTCCAACAGTTGTCATGACCCGATGGCCTCCACTGCGGGCGTGCTGAGCCGTGCCCGCACCCTACGTCCTTGTTCGCCGGAGCTTTCACCGCTGTAGAACGGGGTGGATGCCACCAAGGCCGCGGCACCACGAGCCCAGCCTTCGTCGTCCCAGGACTCGACGATCACGGGAACGCTCCTTCGGTCGGAGGTCAGCGCAGAACGGAATGCCTGCTCAAAACCTTCCTTCCAATGGCTCCAGGCCATGGTGCCCTCACCGCTGACAATCACGATCTCCGGGTCAAGAACCTGTACTAGACCCGAAACGATCCGTCCCAGTGGCTGGCCCGCTTCGCTGAAAATGTCCTGTGCCATGGGGTTGCCCCTATCCGCTTCGGCTTGCAAGTCAGCCACCGTACCTGCGGGCTGAATCACGCCAGACCGGCGTGCCTGAGCGACGAGCGCCGCTTCACCTATCAATGCCTCGATGCAGCCACGGTTGCCGCAAGTGCACAGTGGTCCTCCCGTCACCGCAGCGATATGTCCGATTTCACCGGCACCGCCACGGCTCCCGCGGACAACTGTGCCTCCGGTCACAAATCCGGCACCGACGCCCTCACCGATGGTCACGACGAGAAAGTCAGCATGATCGCGACCGGGCCCGTAAAGCCGCTCGGCAACAGCGAGGGCGTTGACGTTGTTTTCGACCAACACCGGCACACCGAGCTCACGGCTCAGCATGGCCCCGAGAGGAACTTGCCGCCAACCAAGGAGGCTCGAATCGACCACGCCGCTTCCCTGGGCGTCGACGGAACCAGGCACGCCCACCCCAACGCCCAGAATTGGAACGACACCGCCGGAATCCCGGAACTCACGCACGAGTTCGACCAAGGCAGAGAGGAATGTGACCGAGGAGGCGTTGAACGGCCGGCTCTCGGCGCGCAACACCTGTCCCCCAAGCTCAGTTTCCACCAGAGCAACGTGGTCGTTGGCAACTTTCATGCCGATCACCCGCCCTGCCGAAGCCGCCAATCCCAGAAGGCGGGCAGGACGCCCGCCGTTGGATGGCGACATCGCCAACTCCCTCACGAGACCATCCGAGATGAGGTCTTTCACAAGCTGGGTCATGAGCGCCGGCGAGACCCCTAGCCCCCGCGCAAGGTCGGCGCGGGATGCGCCGCCAGAGGTGCCCAGGAATGCCAAGATCGCAGAGCGGGTAACGTCAGCGTTGCCACTCGGTCGCGACATGTGAACTCCTTTGTTTAGGACTAAATAAAGATTAGAACTATGTTGTAGGTCACGTCAAGAGATCAGTGAAAATCTGGAGCGTTCTGCGTGCCGCCGCGTCCAGGCCGTACGCCACGCCGTGCGCATCCGAGGTGAGGACGCCGCGGCCAAAGGCACCAAAAGTGCAGGAGGGTCGCCCGAAAAGGCACCAAAAGTGCAGGAGGATCGCCCCAAAAAGCACCAAAAGCGCAGGAGGATCGGGGGCGAGCTTGAACGCTCCCCCACGGCCGTCAGGAAGTGAGCAGTCCGTCCGCGACGATCTCGAGCATCGAGGCCGCTGCGTCGCCGGGAAGCTCGCTGTTGTCTACGACTGCGGCCACGCCGCCGACGAGACGGCTGATTTGCATCGCCTCAACCCCCGGACGCAGAGCCGAGTCCAACGCGTCGATCACTCGCTGGTTGGCACCGAGATAGGTCTGGCACTTCGCTGCAAACGGGGATCCTGGGTCGCCCAGCGCAGCGGTGATCCGCGCGGCGGCGCCTTTATGTTCTGTCAGCATCGCCGCATAGTCGGTCAACCACGTGACCAGCTGCTCCCGCGCCGGGGCGTCGAGGGTAAGCGCACGCTCGACGGCGGCGTTGACTTTCTCCGCCCATGCCTCGAGCACGGCGTCGTACAGCGACTCTTTGGTCGGGAAATGCCGGTAAAGCGTGCCAGGGCCTACCCCCGCCGCCTTGGCGACCTCGTCCATTGAAACGGATTCGAAGCCTTTGACGCGGAAGAGGGCACGTGCAACCTCCACGATTCGATCGCGGTTACGTTGAGCGTCGGCGCGCACGGAAACCAGCCTTCCAAATACATCCAAAACAAAACCGTTGCAAAACGGAGAGTGTCTCCGTATAGTACTAAACGGAGCATCGCTCCTATTAGTGTACGTCAGCCCCTCCGGCTAGAACAGGACACCTCCCATGACATCAACAACCGCCACACGCGCACCCGCCGGGATCGCCCGGAGAAGCGGTAATCCGCGCAGCCGCGCCGCTAGCATTGGCCTCTGGCTCGTCATGCTGGCCCAACTCATGCTTGTCCTCGACGCGACGGTCGTGAACGTCGCGCTCCCCCACATCGCCACGGACCTCCACTTCGATCGGGCCGAGCTCAGCTGGGTCTTGAACGGCTACGCCGTTGCTTTCGGCGGCCTCTTGCTGCTCGGCGGACGGATTGGAGACGTCTTCGGCCGTCGCCGCACCTTCCTCCTTGGCGTTGCAGCCTTCACGCTCTTCTCACTGCTCGGCGGGCTGGCCACCTCCCCGCTTCTCCTTGTCATTGCACGCGCGCTCCAGGGCCTCGGCGCCGCGTTCGCCGCGCCGAGCGTGCTCGCGCTCATCACCACGAGCGCACGGGACGACGGCGCGCGGAACCGAGCGCTCGCATTGTTCTCCGCCATTGCCTCGATGGGTGGCGCGCTCGGGCTCATCCTCGGGGGCTTGCTCACCGACACCACCAGCTGGCGGTGGACCCTCTTCATTAACGTGCCCATCGGCGTCGTGGTCCTCATTGCGGTGCCGCGCCTCGTCGCCGAAACTCCCCGCAGGCCTGGTCGTTTCGACATCCTCGGAGCGGTGACCGCCACGGGCGGCGCCGTCGCCATTGTCTGGGCCCTTATTCAAGCGGGCGACGTCGGCTGGTCCAGCCCGCGCACTATCGGCGGCCTCGTTGTCGGTGCGGCGCTGATCGCAGTGCTTGCCGTCACCGAACGCCGCGTCGCGCATCCGCTGCTCCGCCCCCAGCTGCTGCGCAGCCCCAGCCGCGTGGCCGCGCTGGCCGCGATGGCGGCGACCTACGGCGGGATGCTGGCGATGTTCTTCCTCATGGTCCAGTACCTCGAAGACGATCTGCATCTCACGCCCATGGTGACCGGGTTGGCGTTCCTGCCGATGCCGCTAAGCATCTTCGCGATGTCGAGGATCGTCCCGCGACTGCTTGAGCGGGTAGGTGCGGTCCGCCTGGTCATCTTTGGCACCGCCCTTCGGGTTGTTGCTTTCTTGCCGCTGACGCAGCTCAACGCGAACACTCCCTTCGCCCTTGTTGTACTGGCCCTTCTGGGTACCGGAATTTCTGCCGGCCTGACGTTCATGCCGCTCACGACTCTCGCGCTTCGCAACGTCCAACCCGAGCACGCGGGATCCGCCTCCGGGCTATTCCAGACAATGCAGCAACTTGGTGGCGCCATCGGCCTGGCCATCGTGGCTTCGACCTACGCGGCCTTCGCCATCCCCGGCGACTTCCTGATCGGCGGGCGTGCCGGGTTCTGGTCCGCAACCGTTCTCTCCGCGCTCGCGCTGGCGGCCGTCGTCGGACTGGTCTTCAAACCCCGGACGGTGGCTGAGTCAGCAATCAGCGCTTCCTCGCCGGAGGCATGACGTGGCAGACTTCGTCCCTAACCGCCCGAGTGCTTCAGGCCTTTGGCGTACGCCGCCTGCCCCACGTGCTGAAGGCAATCGGCAATAGTGCTGACCAGCCGCACCCCTAGAGTGACGGGCGGGTTCCAACGGGTGTCCACGATGCGATCGAGGTCCCCATCGCCGAGGGTGTCCAGGAACCCGACCGTCTGCCGGTGAACGGCGTCGTAGTATTCGAGCAACAGCTGCGGAGAGGCCTGCACCGCGTCGACCTTATCGCTCGAGTGGCCGTAGCCGGTATCGCGTTGGGGCAGTGGCAGGTTGAAACGGCCGGCAAACTCCTGCGAGGTCCAGACCTGTACCAGGCCGGCAGCGGAAGCGAGCTGCGCGTCCTCTACCCGGCTGAGGTGCCAGATCAACCACGCAATCGAGTTTCCCCTTCCTGCGGGGCGGCGGAGCAAGGATTCGTCGTCGAGCCCCTCAAGAGTGACCTCAACGATGTCACGGATCCTGCCAAAGGCATCCAGCAGCAGTTCGTTGGATTTCATGGAGTCCCCTCACTGTGCGTTCTCGGTGAGCCCCATGCTTCCATGATCTGCCGGCGCTCGCTATCGCGGCGACGGCCACGATCGTTAGAGCGGTGGTGCAGCCGTGACGGATCAGAGGCGGTCCGCGCGTCCTTGCAGGTAGCGGCGTTCCGGTGAACTCAGCGTCGCGCGGGCCGCCGCCTGGTAAGCCTTCCGGGCGGCACGAAAATCTCCCGACAACTCCAGGAGGTGTGCTCGCACCGAGGTCAGGCGATAGTGCCCGGCGATTATCGGTTCCTTCTCGAGTCGGTCGAGCAGCCTGAGCGCCGCTTCGGGGCCATCGACCATCGCCAGTGCGACGGCACGGTTCAAGGTCACCATCGGGTTGGACACCATGTGATCGAGGAGGCTGTAGAGCTGGAGGATCTCCTCCCAATCGGTGGTCTCGGTCGAGGACGAATCGGCATGGATGGCCGCGATCGCCGCCTGAATCAGGTATGGGCCTGCCGTCGAAGACTTCAATGCGGGGATCAAGAGTTCCTTGGCCTCCGTGATGGCCTGCCGGTTCCACAGGGAGCGATCCTGTTCATCGAGGGGGACCAAGTCGCCGTCGGGCGTGGTTCGCGCGGGTCGTCTCGCGTCCGTCAGAAGCATCAGGCAGAGCATTCCGATGCTTTCGCCGTCGCCCGGCTGAAGTCGCACGAGTTGCCTTGTGAGCCGGATCGCCTCGGCCGAGAGATCCACCCGCGTCAACTCGTTACCGGCAGCCGCGGTGTATCCCTCGTTGAACATCAAATAGAGAACCCGCTTCACGGCATCGGAACGCTCCTGCCTCTGTGTGGGAGAGAGCCGTCCGAACGCCGCGCCGACCGCTTTGATGGTTTGCTTCGCCCGGCTGATGCGTTGAGCCATAGTCGATTCCGGCACGAGGTAGGCAACGCTATCTCGCCGGTGGTCAGGCCACCTACTGCGCGCAAGGTCAACGCGATTTGAGATGAAGCGGTCAACGCGTCATGACAACACAGGAACAACAGGTCCAGGGTGTCGTCTTGGTTTGCTGCCGCCTCGTTGACCCCTTCGACTGCCGCGGGATCGTCCCTGACGTACTCCTCTTCCCTGCTCCGACGCGCAGCCTCACTCCGCACCACGTCGATAAGCCGGTTGGAGGCAACCGTGTACAACCAAGCAGCGGGGTTGTCCGGGACGCCCTGTTCCGGCCATATGGTCACAGCTTTGATCAGGGCGTCCTGCACCGCGTCCTCAGCGGTGTCGAATTGGTGGTATCGGCGGATCAACCGCCCGAGAACCTGCGGCGCAAGCTCGCGCAGCAGGCCCTCCACCGGGGTTGGCGTGCTCAGAAATCGGCCGCCTTCGAGAACATGATCGGCCGGACCTCGATGGCCAGGCCGTCGATCTTCGCGTCGGGGATCAACTTGGCCAGCTCGAGCGCGCGCTCCTTCGAGTCGACATCGACAAGGTAGAACCCACCCAAAAACTCCTTTGCTTCCAGGAAGGGGCCGTCGTGGATTTCCGGTACCCCACCCGAACTGCGAACAACGCTGCTTTTCGAAGGGTCGCCGAGCGCCTGGGTCAGAATGAACTCGCCGGATGCCGTGATCTCATCAATGAAGGCACCGTGGCCTTTCCCGATCTCCTCGCTCTGGCTGGCAGACAGCGACGCCAATACATCAGGATCGACCTGCATCATCAGGAGGTACTTCATGGTTTCCTCGTTTCATTAATCGCTGGTTCATCGTGCCGGAGAGGCGCGATCACCAAAGAGACGTAACGGAGCGCGGGACTTCGACACCACCCTACAGATTCTTCTGTCTCACCTGGTTTCTTTCTGTCTCACATGGCGAACCGCAGGCATAAACTACAAGCAGAACGCCTCTTCCGACGCCGGGGAGCTCATCATCATCATGGACACTGAATTCGCCGATGTCATTGGTCATGACGTCACCACCATCACGTGCTTGTGCGGTAACACCGTGAGCAAAGAGGGACTGATTCAGGCCAACTCAAACGGCATGCCCGTTCATATAGGTGGAAGCACCCCTGTCCCCGCCGGCCTGGCCGCATGGCCCGAAGATGAGGATCTCTACACCCTGTGTCCGTCATGCGGCCGGGTTTACCATGACACGGTCATTGAAGCGACAGGAACCGCGCCCGTGGCCTTCCAGGTCGACGTCACCACTGGCCCGATCGCCGAGGCGATCCGGATCCATTGGGACCTCAGCACCTAGTCCGCGGGGTTCGGCTTGTCCCACAGCCTTCGGCTTGTCCCACAGAGTTTGGTCGACCGGAATCGCGAGGCAACAATCGCGAGAGGGCTAATAATGTCCGACCCTCCTGACAGGGTTGGTTCATGGAAGGCATCGGTCAATTGGTGGCACGTCGGGCAGCCTCGCCCGATGGTGGGATGGCAGGGCTGGGACGTCTTTCCCGGCGCCTGAAGCCCGTCGCTGCCAGCCACGCCGGGCGTCAAAACCGGGCCACGGCCGTGCCGCCGCCCTCAAATGGCCTTGATCAGGCGGTGGCCGCTGTGGATGCGCTGCGTTCAGCCGCTGTCTCCGAGGCCCGCTTGTTTGGTTTCGCCGATGCCGCTGATTTCGCCGGCAAGGTCGAAGAGATCTCACGGACGGTGGAGTTTTTGCAGATCGTAGCAGCCGAGGCCGTGGAGCGGACGCGGCACGAAGCCCGGGCGGCACGGCAGTCATCCTCGACGCCCGCGTGGAGGACCGGCTGGACCGAGCCCACTGCAACCGACCCGGACGTCGCGGAAGTGCCGGGCGTCCCGGTGCCGGCACCGGCCGTATCCAGCCTCACGGCGGCAGCCGACGCGGTCGACGACGGTTACCGGAACGCGGCCGAATTCCTCCGGGCCAGCCTGCGGATCGGTATCGGCGAGGCGAGGCGCCGGCTTGCGCTGGCCGCCGGCACGCTCCCGCAGGCAGGAATCACCGGGCAGCACGTACCCGCACACCACCAGGTCCTCGCCGCCGCCCTCTCCTCCGCAGCCGTGCCCTCCCGTTCGGCCACGGTGATCAGCGCGGCCCTGGATCAGGTACGACACCTCGCCGACGAGGAAACAGCCCTGAAGATGGAACAGTCACTGACCAACACCGCGGCGCAGAGCGATCCCGATTTCGTGTCCCGGATGGCGAAGCGCTGGGTGGACGCCATCGACCAGGACGGATTCGAACCCAGCGAGGAGGAACTGCTCCAACGCCAAGGAGCATTCATCCGCAAACCCCGCCGCGGCCTGCACCACCTGGAAATCTTCGCCACCGCGGAACAATTCGAGACTCTCGCCACCGTCATGAACACCGCCACCAACCCGCGCTTGCGCCACGACACCGACGGACCACACGAGACGGATTCAGGCGACAACACCGGCGGCGGCTCCGCAGGGTTTTCGGAGCACGACGCCGTCGCCCGCCCGCCGCTGGACCGCCGCCCGCTGCTGGACCGCCGCTCGCTGCTGGATCGCCGCTCGCGCCCGCAGAAGCTGCTTGACGGGCTCATCGGGGCCTGCGCCGTGGCCCTGTCCACCGGTGACCTGCCGGCCACGGGTGGACTCCGGCCGCAGGTGATGGTGACCATCGACTACCGCGAGCTGCTCGAGCGCGTCGAACAGCAAACCACGGCTCCCGCAACCCCCGGTCCGGGCACCGGCGCGGCCACGTTCCAGGGCCCGATCCACCCCTCCGTCATCCGCAAAATCGCCTGCGACGCGGACATCATCCCCGTCCTGCTCGGCAGCGACAGCCGTATCCTGGACATCGGCCGCTCCACCAGGGTGTTCCCGCCCCACATCCGCAAAGCCATCACCGCCCGAGACCAAGGCTGCGCCTTCCCCGACTGCACCATCCCCGCACCGTGGTGCGAAGCCCACCACATCACCTACTGGTCCCATGGAGGCACCACCGGAACCGACAACGGCACGCTCCTGTGCAGCCACCATCACCACCTCATCCACCAAGAACGCTGGACCATCACCATGGACACCGGCGTGGCATGGTTCAAACCCCCATCCCATGTCGATCCCCGCCAAACACCCCGACGCAACCAGCACTTCAGACCCACCAGGACATGAACCCGCCCGGACATGAGCCTGCAGCGACGAAACGCGCATGGACGCGAACTAGTTCGCCGCGCCTTTCGGCCCTCGAACCATTGACATGTGACTAAATGGTCACCTATCCTGAATCCATGGACGCCGTCTTCAAGGCACTCTCCGACCCCACCCGCAGGGACCTGCTCGATGAGCTCTTCCGCGAGGACGGGCAGACGCTGAGCGCGCTTGAAGGACGGTTCGATATGACCCGTTTCGGGATCATGAAGCACCTCAAGATTCTTGAGGAGGCCGGGCTGGTTGTGACCCGCCGTCGTGGTCGCGAAAAGCTCCATTTCCTGAATCCGGTACCCATCAGGCTCGTCCACGACCGCTGGGTGAGCAAATATGCAGAACCATGGGCCGCTGCGTTGAGCGACCTCAAAACCAGATTGGAAAGTCCTGTGGAAAAGATCTTCGAAATCTACATCAAGACCACTCCTGAACGGCTGTGGGAAGCCATCACGGACAGCGACATCCGCAGCAAGTACCAGTTCGGAAACACCCACACCGCGGACTGGACACCGGGCGGCCACTACGAGATGCATAATCCCAAGGCTAATGGAATGGTCCTCGGCGAGGGCGAAAACGTGGAGGTCGATCCCCCACGCCGGCTCGTGCAGACCATGCGTGCACTGTGGGGCGAGGACGTAAAGGCCGAGGGCACCTCGCGCGTCACCTGGGAGATCGAACCGGTGGGCGATTCCTGCCACCTGACCGTCACCCACAGCGATCTGCGCGAAGGCGGCAACGACCAGATCTACGGCGGTTGGCCGATGATCCTCTCCGGCCTGAAGACCTGGCTGGAGACCGGCGATGTCCTCACCACGCCGGGCTCGCTCATGTACTTGTGAAGAGCCGACGACGGCGCGTGCCTCCGGCGGTCAGCGTCCGCCAAGGTCGAATGGCACTTCTTCGGAGCTTACGACGGCGAGATATCCCCCGGAAGCGAGCGTGGTGGGGAAGGTGATGGATCGTTTGGTCTTCGATTCGGACGTGGCGATCTGACTGATGACACCTTCGCCGCCTCTGGATACAAAGACCGTTTCCCCGTCTTTCGTGGCGGCGACAAAGCGGGTTTCGGCCGCCTTGCTGTCTTGTCCGGGCTTGGGTCCCGCCTTCAGGGGTTCAAGGGCAATTGCAGCCTTCCCGCCGTCGTAAAGCCCGGTTTCCTCATTGCGGTCAATCAAGATCAAGTTGTCGCCCCCGGCTTGAGTGAGCACGACGGCTGCGAAACGTGAACTCACTGCCGCCCTTGTTGCGATTCCCGCACCCAGCGGCACGGACGCAATCTTTCCCTGCGTCATGGAGCCGGACATCAAGAAAGCAGGAATGCTGTTCCAGGCCGCGCCCTTCTCGACCCGCGCGGCCTGGGCCCCCACGAAAGTGGTGCCGTCAGGCGCCATTCGCGGACGGTAACTCTGCCCGATTCCTGCCTGGTAGTCGGCCGAGACCGGCGTCCCGAATCCGTCCTTGGTGACGGGAACAGTTTCGACTCCGGCGTTCAAGGTAGATCCAATGGAATCGCCGGCATTGCTCATGACGGGTCCGTGGGGGTAGGCACCCAAGACCGTGGAACTATGGGGCGCGGGAGCGGCATTCCCGGAGGAGATGTCAGTGACAAGATAGGCATCGAGTTTCCCGCCGGAGGAGACGACGAGCCTCAGGGGATCGCCCGCGAGGAAGGTATGCATTTCCTCGGTGCCGGCCTTGCCCGTGGTGGCCAGGGTTACCTCGTTCGTGTGCAGCGAGACGGTCCACAGGCCGTTGTTTTCGAGGTCGACGAGAGTCACTTGCTGCTCGGTCGAGCCATCGAAGTCGGAACCGACAGCCACGTACCGCTTGGTCGCGTCGGTGGTTATCCATCCGGCGCGCTCCCATTTTCCTTTTGGATCAGGAATGTTGAAACTGCGCTCAATCTTCGGCTTGCCTTGCTTATCGATTTCAAGGATGTCGAGGCTCGGCTTCGACTCGTCGACGAAGGCCACCCTCCCGCGACCAAGCTGGATCGTGCCAGCATGAACACCGAGCTCTACGCCTCCGATTGAGCCTGTCGGATTCCCGTCGGACACGTCGTTGACGTAAAGCGTGCGCTCCTTGGGATCAGCAGTGAGGAGCCACTGACGATTCGCCGTCGCGTCAGGGCTCGAAGGAATCGACGGGGATCCTCCGGCCGCGCAACCTCCTAGAAGGAGGGTCATTGGAAGCAATATTGAAAGCGCTAGGCGGGGAACAGGCATGGGACTCCAATTGAGAAGGATCAGGGAGTCCGAGCCTATCAATAATCATTCTCATTAAGAATTGCAGGGCCCGTCAGCGGTTCTCCTCCCCTGCGCGGCCGGCCGCTGTTAGGCCCTGGCGGCCGGAACGAGCGCCGTCTTGAGATACTCCAGGTGCGCAGGCGTCGGGGCAGCCGTGTTCGCCGCATATTCCGGGTGCTTGGTGAGAAACTTCTTGATGAAGGGACACACGGGCACAATGCGCAGCCCCTCACTCACCGTTTCATTCAGGGCCACTTCGGCGAGCCGTCCGGCGAGCCCTTGTCCCCCGTACTCCTCATTGATCACGGTGTGGTAGAAAATCCGCTGCGGCGACCCGCCGTCGTCGTGCGTTTTGTACGCCGCCTTGCCGATAACACGTCCGTCAGCGAGCACTTCAAAGCGCTCGCGGTCAACGTTGTGGCGGATGGTGACATCAGTCATCGCTAGCTCCTTGGTTGAGGCCTTTGACATACCCTAACCTCGAAGCCGGGACGCTTTGTTCCCGGCGGCAGGCTTGTCCAGGCGGCCATCCACCAACCGGATGTGGTACCGAAGGCGCCTAGCTCCCTGCTCTCTCCAGCAATCCCGAATTGTTCCGTGACCACAAGTTGTTCTGCGCGTCCCGGAACGCGAGATGCGTTACGCACCAGTTCTCTTTGCGGGTGATCGGCCGGGTAAAGCCGGCCAGGGCGCTCGTATGCTCCGCCAGCGCCCAGCCGCTGCGGTCCTTGTGCGACTCGACGAAATACTGCCCGGGCGGGAGCAGCCTTAGAGTCAGTGGCCGGAGTTTGCCTGGGACGTCCTGCGCTTCCAGAACAACGTCAAAGATCGGCGTAGTCGAGCCATTGTTCACCACCACCCCGTAGGCCAAGGCCGATCCCTTTGCGTCAAGGTGGACCGCGCTCCAAGCCGCTACTCTGCCGGCTTGGGCCTTGAGCTTGTCCTCGTCAGCTTTGACGTCCCTGTCTCGTTCAATCTTGTGAACGCGGGCCGCAGTTAAAGCGGCCCACGCGGCCGCAACCAAGGCAAACAAACTGCAAAACGCCGAAATCCATTCAGGCATACGTATCCCCCTACGTGTAACAAATCCACGAGGAAGATTAGGGACTGGCGTGCTGCTTGTCGAGTCAAGTGGCGGGCGTTACACGCGAAAGCGGCTTCGCACGTCCAAGTTTCCTCCAAGTCCAAAGTTGGACTTGGAGGAAACTTGGAAAGCAGTTACGCCGTGACGATGTCGCGCGTGGCGTGATCGTACGTGAAGGTGACCTTGCCGCCGTCGTGCTTTAGCTCGTGGTTGGCGCCGTCACGCACGCCGAACGCGCCATAGTTCTCGTCCCACGAGCGGTTCAGCGCAATCTTGTAGGTGTAGAAACCGGCGGGCAGCGTTGCGGCGAGGGTCCAGACCTTGCGGCGTGCATTGAACTTCATCTGCACCTCGTCGTACTGCGGGGCCCAATCTTCCGCGGCACCAAGGATCGTGTTGAAGTCGCCAGCGATCGCGACGGCGGACGGCTGCTCGAGCTTCTCGACGGCGGCACGCGCTTTGGGTGCGGCAGCTTTCTTGGGAGCCGCCTTGGCAACCGGGATCTTTTCAGCCGCGGGGGCTTTCTTGGCCGCCGGCTTCCTGGCGGGAGCCTTCTTAACGGGGGCTGCCGGGAGCGGCGTATCCGCCGGGACAGGGGTTCCCTCAGCTAGGGCCGTGACGAACTCATCCGGCTTGGCGAAAGCGACCGTGGCACGAAGCCCGTCGTCGGTGATGGTCCAGCCCGAGCGGCCCTTGACCAGCCAGCCGGCCTTGACCAGCTTCGCGGTCTCGGACGTCAGGCTCTTGTGACCGCGTGGAATGCCTCCGCTGAGGAGCTCACTTTCGCGCTCATCCAGCGGGACACGGACAATCGCCTCTGCCAGGATCTCGCCGGCATTCAACGACTTCTCGGACCACGTTCCCTCAGCCAAGACGTCCAGAACGGTCTTGAGACGGGCACTGCTTTTTTCGACGGTGGACTTGGCCACTGGGTCTCCTTCAACGGCGAACATTCCTTCAGCAGTCTGCCAATGTTCTGTAAATTCTGGCGACTGTTCTTGGTAAACACCGTGTGTCG
Source organism: Arthrobacter sp. AZCC_0090 (assembly GCF_014207375.1). Classification (GTDB taxonomy): domain Bacteria; phylum Actinomycetota; class Actinomycetes; order Actinomycetales; family Micrococcaceae; genus Arthrobacter. The sequence continues at coordinate 58,428 of NZ_JACHEE010000004.1, forward strand.
TGACCCACTATTACGCCCAAACGGGAACAAGTGATGGAGGGGTCTCGGATACCGGTCAGTAGCCAACGGATTGGGTATGCTGGACGGCCTTCGGCACGATAGCGAACCAAAGACAGTTCTGGCCTTGATTCGTGTGATCGGACAAACTGGCCTCATGGCCACTGTGGATCTTCGGATTTCTGATTTGGCGCAAGATTCGATTGAACGCAGCCGTCCGCATTTGGATCCGGACAGGGTGCGTTACTACCGCGAGCATCTGGACGAAGCCACCCCGATTGTGGTGTTCGACGTCGACGGAGTCTTGCTGCTCGCCGACGGTCATCATCGGGTTGCAGCGGCAGAACTGCTGGGACGGTCAACCGTCCGGGCCGATGTCCGGAAAGGCCATCGACATGATGCCCTGAAATACGCAGTGGAACACGGCAAAAACCAGCGCGGACTTACCGATCAGCAAATCATCGAGGCAATCGCGCGGCGCGGCCAGCGGCCCGAGCGGACTAATTGACGGAAGCCTTCTCCCATTCCGAAACCTCGGCCAACAGTTCAGCCTTTCGTACCTCGTCCGCGAACGATGAACGCACCGAATTCGCCGCCAAGCGGGCCCGATCCCCAACGGACAGCCCGTGCACTGCGACGAGTTGCTCGAAGTTGTCGTCCACGTAGCCGCCGAAGTACGCAGGATCGTCCGAATTCACGCTGACATTCAGCCCAGCAGCCAGCATCGCTGGAAGTGGGTGATCCGCCAGGGTATCGACCGCCCGCAGCCGTACATTGGACAACGGGCACACGGTCAACGGAATCTGCTCGGCCACCAACCGCTCCACAAGCGCGGCGTCCTCCATGCAGCGGATGCCATGATCGATCCTCTCAGCGCCAAGCAAATCGAGGGCCTCGTAAACATAGGAAGCCGGCCCCTCCTCGCCGGCGTGGGCTATCCGTCGCAGTCCGGCCCCCGCCGCGCGGCGGTACAGTCGTTCGAACTTCGACGGCGGATTGCCCACCTCAGCGGAGTCCAAGCCGATGCCGGCAATTGGCGCGTTCATGGCAAGAAGCTGTTCCAGAACCTCCAGCGCAGATTCCTCGGACATGTCCCTCAGGAAGGCGGCAATCAGGAGCGTCGAGACGCCGAATTCCTCCACCGACGTCGTGAGCGCAGACGCTACACCATTTACGCACGTCTCCAACGCCACCCCTCGGGAGATGTGCGCCTGTGGATCCATCATGATCTCCACGTGCCGCACGCCACCGGTCGCTGCCCGGGCCAAATATGCCCGGGTCATGTCCGCGAAGTCTTGCTCGGTCCGCAGCACGGCCATATTGGCATAGTACAAATCCAGGAACGACTGCAGATCCGTGAACTCGTACCGCGCGCGCAGCTCGTCCAAATCCGCGTACGGAAGCTCAATCCCGTTTCGCGCCGCGAGAGCAAAAATCAGCTCGGGCTGAAGCGTCCCCTCGATGTGCAGATGCAGTTCGGCAACCGGGGGTGCCGCCGTCGTCGTCGTTTCGCCAAAAGTTTCCACCCGACAAGAGTAGGACGGATACCCAAGCAAGCAGCGGCAGGACGGCCCGCAAAGCGGAGTTCAGGGCAAGAATCGGTTGATCCAGCGCAAAAGGAATCCGAAGATGGGGTGGTGCTGCAACCGGCGCTTCATGACCGCGGCCCGAGCGCGGTCGACCGCACTGAGAACCGTCCGCCCAGGCCATTTCGCGGCCCGAGGCTCCCGGCGACGGGCCGCGCTCCGAAGGGAAACAGTGCATGAAAGGCACACGCCCGCCTCCGGGCGTGCTCCAAGCCGGATGATGCGGGCCTCCGGGTACTCGGTTCCACAGCACCAGCATGCAAAACCGTTCTGTCCGATTCTGACTTCAGACGACGCATCCATGGGACAAGTATCCCTGCCCGTGGCGATCATCAGGCCCCGTTAGCACCCCGAGGGGAAGACCACACCGCGCCAACTTGGTTCTGCGCCCTCCGGCCCTCAAACTGAAAGGATGCAGACCTTCCTCCCGTTCCCCGATTTCAAGCAAAGTGCTGCCGTCTTGGACACCGCCAGGCTTGGCAAGCAGCGTGTCGAAGCACTGCAGATCCTCCGCGCACTGGTGATCCCCGAGTTCGGCCGACCCTCCCACCCCGCTATCCGCATGTGGATGGGCTACGTCCCCGCACTCACCCTCTACGGCCTGGCCATGGTGGACGAATGGGTAGCGCGCGGCAACCCGGACAACACCCGCGCCAGCATCACCGAGTTCGCTCCCCAGGCGGCCCACCCGGACTATGCCTCCAAGATTCCGATGCCGCCGTGGCTCGGCGACGCCGATTTCCACTTGAGCCACCGCTCCAAGCTGCTCCAGAAAGAGCCCCGCTTCTACGCCGAGCTCTTTCCCGACACTCCGACGGATCTGGAGTACCTCTGGCCCGAGCCCAGCCACGAGTTCATTCCCGAAGACCCCTACGAGGACTTTGTCTGGGTGCTTCGCGCCCCCTTGGGCGACGTGGAACCCGAGAAGATCGACAAAGTGGGGATGCCCGCGGCAGGCAAGGCCAAGGCTGCCAACAGCGACGGCGACGGCTACCAATTCGTCTACGAGTCCGAGAAGTCCCGCCGCCCCGGCAAGACCGCCCGCAAGGCACCCAAACAACTGGTGAAGAAGCCCACCCGCAACCGCCAGCGCCAAGACGATGCCTTCAGGACGCTTCCCGGGAACACCCCCGTCCTTGTCCCGGTGGAGGGCGGCGCCAAGTTCGCCCTGGGCAAGATCCACGGACGGCCGATCACCCTGGAAGACGGGCGTTTCGGCCGCAACTTCGAGGTCACCAAGATCATCGACCGCTCGGACTTCGACTACCCAGCACTGTTGCAGGATCCGCGGGCGTTCTTCCCGATTCCCGCGCCCTAACGGGTCGCTTTAAACGCGCACGACGGCGGCGCTCCGGTTCCTGATGAAAGGAACCGGAGCGCCGCCGTCGTTATCTGTTACTTGTTCTGCCGACTTACTTGTTCTCCCGACGGACCAGCGCCCGGATAACCAAAACCTCATACGCTACCAAGGCAACGATCCAAATGTAGTCGTACCAGCGAGCGTCGAATCGAACGAGCAACGCCAGTAGCCCGAGCGCCGCAACCAGCTGGGTTGTGATGATGGCCTGCCACGGCGTGGTTTTCATTTTATCCACGATATGTAGCCTCCTCACGCATCTTGAGGACCACCATAAGCGCATCGATGACGCGGCGGTTCAGAATAGGTGCTCCGACGTCCGTATTGAGTGTTGGTTGGCGGCAAATGAGTGCCGGCACCGCTTAACCCCTAGGGTCGCAAATCAGCGGCCCTCGGATTCATCAAGGTCCCCGCCTCGTCCCACCAGCGCTTCGTCAGGCTGCGGCTCGCCCCATTGCGCCCAATCCCCCGGTTCTACAGAGGGCCGCCCAAGGAGGTAGCCCTGCCCTGCGGTCATACCGAGCCTGGAGACGGCGGTCAGCTCCGCTTCGGTTTCGATCCCTTCGGCCACCAAGCCGGCTCCGATCTCCCGGGAGAACCCGACCATCGCAGCTCCCAAGGCGCGTTGGCCGGGGTCCGTGTCGATCCCGGCGATGATATCCCGGTCCAGTTTGATCAGCTCCGGCTTGAGCAAAAGTATGTGGCGCATGGACGCGAAGCCCGCTCCTGCATCATCTACGGCAATCCTCAGGCCGCTGTGCCGTAAGGGTGCAAGCGCAGCTGCGAGGGGGCCGTAATCAATAACCTGGTGCCGTTCCGTCACCTCAAGCACGATCCGCTCTGTCGAAATGCCGGAGTTCGCAAGAATGTCGGGAAGCCGTGCATCAAGGCATGCCCGGGGTGAAAGATTTATGGAAACAGACAACGTGGACGGCAGCCCGATCGCAGTCGCGAGTGCGGTCTCAAGGGCAAGGATCTCAAGATCAACGTCCAGCCCCACCGCCGCGGCCTCAACGAACCACGCCTCCGGCGAAAGGCCCGGAGAGTCCAGAAACCGGGTCAAGGCTTCGGTCCCAATGATTGAGCCTGTCTCCAGGGAGCATATGGGTTGGAAGGCTGTCAGCAAGGAACGCTCAGCCAGTACTTCTTCGATCCGGCTCTTGATCTCCCCGGCAGCAAGCGCGTCGGTCATACCGGGATCAAGGATCCTGCTGGTTCCTTCGAAACCATTGGGTCGCCCGGAAGCGTCGCTAAGTGACCTTCCCGATACGTCAACCAGGACCCTGCTGCCGTCCTTGCGGCGGCACACGGCGTGAAGTCCAGACCAGCCGGCATCTGCGTCCTGATTGGAATTTCTCAGCTCAAGGGCGTCGGCCAGATCATCAGGATCGATGATCAGACCGACATGTCTGCCCAGCAGTTCGGAAGGCTCGTATCCGGTCAGCTCCACGCATGCCGGGCTGGAGAAGGTGAAGCGTCCGTCGGGTCCTATGGCCCATAACCACTCCCGGCTGGTGGTCAGCACCGTATCCATCAGGCGTTTCGCCTGGGACGCCTGAGCCCGCTCCCGGAGCTGCTGCCGTACCAAGGAAAACGACGCATAAACCACGATAGGAACCACCAGCAAAGCAGTAACATCCGGAATCCAGACGGGCCAGCCGAAGGCGTCCCAAGGTTCCTCGCCGATGACGATGGGAAGGCCGACTGCCAACGCAACACCGGTCTCCATGACAATGATGACGAGCAGCCACCATTTGGGCATGGACGCCTGAATACTTCTCTCCGGCCTGCGCATTTGAATCATGCCTCCCCCTGGCACATAAACTAAGGATGCTGATCTTCTACATGATGCCACTCGTAGTTCGAGAATCAGCAGCCGTTCTTCGAATCATCGGGCCTCGGGCGTCGCGGCTACTTCCCCAGCCCGGCCCGGCGGAGCGCTTCCGCCATGGCCGTGGTGACCGGCGCCTTGAGCGCAGCCTTCGCCGGCGCCCCCTCTGCCGGAACCGCGTTGCGACCCGACGAACCCTGCCCAGCCTGCGGCACCGAACGCCGCTGGCCGCCGCCACGCTCGCCTCCACGCTCGCCGCGGTCACGTCCGCCGCCACGCGAACCGGAGCCGCCCGCGGTGCCGGGTTCGTCGTCGAGCCTTAGCGTGAGCGAAATCCGCTTCCGCTCCGGATCCGCCTCCAGGACCTTCACGCGCACTACCTGTCCGGATTTCACGATCTCGCGGGGATCGGACACGAACTTATTGGCAAGCGCGGACACGTGGACCAAGCCGTCTTGGTGCACGCCAACATCAATAAACGCGCCGAATGCCGCCACGTTGGTGACAGTACCCTCGAGGATCATGCCCGGCTTGAGGTCCGAGATCTTCTCGATGCCCTCGGAGAAGGTGGCCGCGGCGAAGGCAGGGCGGGGGTCGCGTCCGGGCTTTTCGAGCTCGGACATGATGTCGCGCACGGTGGGCAGGCCGAACGACCCATCCACGAACGCCTGCGGATCGAGCGAAGACACGGCAGCCCCGCGGGAAGCAGCCACGATCTTCCGGGCCACCGAATACGCCTCCGGGTGGACGCTGGACGCGTCGAGCGGTTCTGCTCCCCCGGTGATCCGCAAGAAGCCGGCACACTGTTCAAACGCCTTGGCACCGAGCCGCGGCACCTTCTTGAGGTCGGCTCGCTTGGCGAACGGACCGTTCTCGTTGCGGTACGCCACAATATTTTCGCTCAGGAGCGGTCCGACGCCAGCCACCCGCGCCAGCAGCGCGGGCGACGCCGTGTTCACGTCCACGCCCACCGCATTCACGCAGTCTTCGACGACGGCGTCCAGGGAACGGTCCAGCTTCGCCGCCGTGACATCGTGCTGGTACTGCCCCACACCGATCGACTTGGGCTCGATCTTGACCAGTTCCGCCAGCGGGTCCTGCAGGCGCCGAGCGATAGAAACAGCTCCGCGCAGCGACACGTCCATTCCCGGTAGTTCCGCAGCCGCGAGCGCAGACGCCGAGTACACGGAAGCACCGGCCTCGGACACCACGAGTTTCTGCAAAGTAGGACCGCCGGATGCTGCCAGCGCTTTGATGAGTTGAACGGCGAGCTTGTCCGTTTCGCGCGACGCCGTGCCGTTGCCGATCGCTACGAGCTCGACGCCGTGCTGCCGCGCCAGGCGCTCCAGCGTTACCAAGGCCTCGTCCCACTTCTTGGCCGGGGCATGCGGATAAACAGTATCGGTGGCCACGACTTTGCCAGTGCCATCGACGACGGCCACTTTCACACCCGTGCGCAATCCCGGGTCCAGGCCCAGGGTGGCACGGTTTCCAGCTGGCGCGGCGAGGAGCACGTCGCGGAGGTTGGCTGCGAAGACCCGGACGGCTTCGTCCTCGGCCTGTGCGAACATGCGGCTACGCAGATCGTTACTCAGGCGGTCCAGGATCCTCGAGCGCCATGCGATCTGTGCGGTCTGCACAAGCCAAGCATCGGCGGGCCGGCCACGCTCGGCGACCCCAAGGCACTTGGCCACAGCGTTCTCGTACCGGCCGCGCGCGGCGGCCAGGGCGTCGTCGTCGGCTGGTTCTGCCTCGGCGAGATCCAGCTCGAGGACGCCGTCGTTCTCGCCCCGCAAGAGCGCGAGCACGCGGTGGCCGGGCATGCCGGAAGGCACCTGAGAGAACTCGAAGTAGTCCTTGAACTTCTGCCCCTCGACTTCTTGGCCCTTCTTCACCCGCGAAACCATGCGGCCCTGCGTCCACAAGCGTTCGCGCAGCGTCTCGGCGAGGTCGGGGTCCTGGGAGACCCGCTCCACAAGGATCGAGCGCGCACCGGCGAGCGCCGCGGAGGCATCGTCGATGGAGTGCTCGGCGTTGAGGTACTTGGCGGCCTCGCGCTCAGGTTCGAGCTGCGGGTTCGCGAGAAGCGCGTCGGCGAGCGGCTCGAGGCCGGCTTCGCGGGCGATCTGCGCTTTGGTGCGGCGCTTGGATTTGAAGGGAAGGTAGATGTCTTCCAGCCGGGACTTGGTTTCCGCGCCGACGACGGCGGCCTCCAGTTCCGGAGTCAGCTTTCCTTGCGCGGCAATCGCCTCCAGGACCGTTCGACGCCGGTCCTCCAAGTCCCGCAGGTACCGGAGCCGTTCATCGAGCTCGCGCAACTGGGTGTCATCGAGCGTCCCGGTGGCCTCCTTGCGGTACCGGGCGATGAACGGGACGGTGGATCCGGCGTCGAGCAGTTCAACCGCGGCTTTGACCTGCCAGGACTTCACGCCGAGTTCTTGGGCGATCAGGGCGTGGATGGCGGCGTCTGCTGACTGGTGCTGTGGAAGATGAGTCACCCTGACATTTTGCCCTACCTAAAGACGGCGCGGAGTGCTGTAGTGGAAGAGCCCCCGTTGATCCGGTCAGGAATGCTACTCAAGGAAGAGGCGCATCATGCAAGAACTGCTCATCATCCTGCAGGACGGCTTTGACGCAGACGACGTAGAAGTCACCGTCAACCACAAAGAGGCCCATCACGAGCGCGATGTGTCCACCAGGACGATGCTGGGAATGGCGGCGGAGATCTCCGTGGAGTTGCCCGCGAAAGGGTCCACCGTGGGCGTCGAGGTCACCAGCCGCAAGCTAAGCGCGAGCAAGAAGCTCCATGGAAAAGCAAAGAGCCTATTGGTTTCCATTGAGGACGGGGAACTGGTGCTGCGCGAAGGCACCGGCCGGGAGGCATTTCTTTAGCCTGGTGTTCTAGGTGCGTCGGTCTCCACCTGCAGGTCTTGGCCTGCAGGTGGAAGCGCCACGGCTTGAGAGCCGTGGCGCTTGATAGTACGGAAGTTGCAGTTAGCCCAGTTGCGCCATAGGAGTCTTGGCCGAGATGTGCTCCACCAATTCACCCACACGCTCCTCGGTGTAGTTGCGGGCGATGTCGCCCTGGCTAATGATGCCCACCAGCTTGTGGTCGGTGATGACCGGAAGGCGCCGGACCTGGTGCTTCTCCATCAGGTCGATGGCGGCGTCGATGCTGGCATCAGCATCAATCCAGATTGGCGTGCCTTGGGCGAGGTCGGCCGCTGTCTTCTGGCCGGCATCCCATCCCTCGGCAACGCATCTGACCACGATGTCGCGGTCAGTGATGAATCCCTTGAGTCTTCCATCGCTGCCGCAGATCGGCAGGGAACCGACGTCCAGATCGCGCATCAGGACAGCCGCGTCACGCAACGACTGTTCTTCCTTGACGCACTGGGCATTGGTGGTCATGAATTCGCGCACAACACTCATGAGTCCTCCTTCATCGATTGGGTATCGACGCGGACCCCCCGGCACCGACGCCGATGCTGTCAGCCTACGCTTGGGGTTTGGCTGTGGCCAGATGTTGTTTGCTTCCCCACGCCGCCCGCCGCCAGCTATTCGGCGATGTCCTCCGCCCACAGCTCCGGATTCTCTTCCTGGAAGGTGCGCATCATGTCCACGCACCGCTGGTCATCGAGGACCACCACCTCCACGCCGCGGGACCGGAGGAGCTCGAATTCGCCGTCGAACGTTCGGGCCTCCCCCACCACCACGCGCGGGATCTTGAACTGAATGATGGTTCCTGTGCACATCGCACACGGCGCGAGGGTCGTATAGAGGGTTGTGTCCCGGTAGCTCTTCTGCCGACCGGCGGCGCGGAGGGCCGCCATTTCCCCGTGCGCGATGGGATCGCCGTTTTGGACGCGTTCGTTGTGCCCGCTCGCGATGACCACCCCATCACGCGCAAGCGCTGCACCGATAGGAATGCCACCTTCGCCAAAGCTCTTCCGGGCTGCCTGGTACGCGGCTTCGAAGGCCGGATCTGGTGAAGGTTGCGCGTCGGGCTGGGTCATTCGTCTGGACCTCATCTCAGTGTCGAACGACACCTGCGCGGAACGGATCTTCGCCAGCTCGTCGTGGTCTCCGAAGGCGGCCTGCATCTCGGATGGAGAGACGTCCCGCTGGTGGGTTTGCACCCACCAGACGTTGCCGATCGGGTCGCGGAGGCGACCGCCGCGATCGCCGGTGATTGCGGACTCCATTACTTCGGTGACAATGCTGGCTCCCGCGCTGACCGCGCGATCGATGGTGGCGTCCACATCGTCTACATACACGCTCAGAAAACTTGGCGTAGGAGGCCAGTCCGGTGATGCGTCGAAAGTCATCAGTACCGACGACCCGATCTTTGCTTCGGCGTGCCCGATGCTCCCATCTGGGTTGGGGACCCGGAGGTAGACGTCGGCGTCGAACGCCTTCTCAATGAACGCAAGGAAGGCATCGGCACCGTGCGCCACGACATAAGGGGTCACGGTGGCCTTGCCACCAGGAATACTTGGCACCAGAATCTCCATTCAGCGGAATCCGAGTTGTTTCGCCCACACTATGCGGCAAATAGGTCAACTATTGTCCTAATTGAACGTGGCGACTACGCAGCCTTCGCGGGGTGCTATCTTGTCGTTCCCCACTGATAGCTTGGCTTCATCAGCTCAACGGTCTGGGGGCACGGTGTTTTTTCTCGATTCAGAAGTTGCAGGGCACGCGCAGGACCTGGTGTTTTCCGCCAGCGACCTCGTCACGGCTTCCACCTGCGAGTACCAGTTGCTGCGCAAGTTGGACGAGAAGATGGGCCGATCCCCGAAGCCGGCCTTCGACGTCGACGAGATGCTGGAGCGGACCGCCGCGCTCGGCGACGTTCACGAGCACAGGGTGCTCGACCGTTTCGTGGCCGAGTTCGGCACCTGGGATCCGCTTACCGGGAAGGGGGTGTTCGACGTCGTTCCCGCCGAAGCGATGGACCGCGCCACCCTGCGAGCGAAGCATGCGGAGTCCATCGAGGCGTTGCGCTCCGGCGCGGATGTGGTCTTCCAAGCGGCGTTCTTCGACGGTCAGTTCCACGGACGGTCCGATTTCCTCGTCAAGCAACCCAACGGAAGCTACGCGGTTTTCGACACCAAGCTCGCCCGCCATGCCAAGGTCACGGCCCTGCTGCAACTGGCTGCCTACGGCGACCAACTGCTCAAGGCGGGGATTGCTCCCGCGCCGGATCTGGCCTTGGTCCTCGGGGCTACCATTCAGCGGGACGTTCCCGGCCCTAACGCTGGCGTGCCGGACGGCCGGGCCGGCTTCGACTATGTGCACAGCAACCACCGGCTCGCCGATGTCCTGCCGGTGTTCCGTGAACGCCGGGACCGCTTCCTGGCGTTGACTGACCGACACCGCTCGCAGCTTGAGCCTATCCAATGGGGTTCGCCCGGAGTCACCGCTTGCGGCCGCTGCGACTACTGCAAGGAACAAGTTCGCCTGCACCAGGATCTGCTCATGGTGGCGGGGATGAGAATCACCCGCCGCAAGAAGCTCATGGAAGGGGGCATCTTCACGATCGACGCGCTTGCTCGGATGCCCGACGCCGCCGATTCCGCTACGCGGCGCTTGCAGGAACAAGCCCGGCTGCAGACCGGAACTGCCACACCTGATGGCACCGTCAATTACACCGACAAATCCGGCGAGGCCAAGAGCATCAGCTATTCCGTTCTGGAATCCAACTCCCTGGCCCGGCTGCCCCGGCCCGACGCCGGAGACATCTTCTTCGACTTCGAAGGAGACCCGCTGTGGCAAGACCCCGTGACCGGCCGCTGGGGATTGGAGTACTTGTTCGGGGTGGTCGAAAATCCCACGGAACCGGGCGGAGAGCCTGTTTTCAAACCGTTCTGGGCACACTCCCGGGCTGAGGAGCGGCAGGCGTTCGTCGACTTTCTCGACTACGTGGAAGAACGCCGCATGAAGTATCCGGACATGCGGATCTACCACTACGCCGCCTACGAGAAGACCGCACTGCGCAATTTGTCGGTCTTACACACCGTGGGCGAAGCCGCCGTGGACAACCTCCTTCGCGAAGGCGTCTTGGTCGACCTCTACGACACGGTGCGGCACAGCATCCGCATCTCCGAAGACTCCTACAGCATCAAGAAACTCGAGCCTCTGTATATGGGCGAGCATTTGCGTTCGGGTGACGTGACCGACGCCGGGGCCTCCGTGGTTGCCTACGCCAATTACTGCACGGCCCGGGACGCGAACCGCGAGGATGAAGCGGCAGCAATCCTGGCGGGGATTTCCGACTACAACGAATACGACTGTCTTTCCACGCTGGAACTGCGGAATTGGCTGCTGGGCTTGGCCGCGGAGCGCTCGATTGAGCCCGGGCTGGTGAGTGCTTCAGGACCGGAATTGCACACGGAGACCGAACCTGCCAAATATGAGGCGGCGCCCGAGGAGACGGCGCTCCTCGACTACCTCGCGGAATTGCCGGACGACTCCGTTCCCTCCGATGACAAGCGTGCGGTGGCCATGGTGGCGGCCGCGGTCGGCTTCCACAGGCGGGAGGACAAGCAGTTTTGGTGGAGCCACTTCGATCGGCTCGACCGGCCAGTTTCCGAATGGGAGGACACCCGGGACTGCTTCATCGTGGAGCACGGCGAAGTATTGCAGGACTGGGCCAAGCCGACTCCCCGCAGCAACCCGGCGCGGAAAGTGCTGCTCTTCGGACACGCCGCAGACGGCTCGGGTTTCGCGCCCGGTAAGAAGTACTTCCGGATGTACGAGCCTCCGCTCCCCGACGCCTTCCTGGGCAAGAACGAAAGCGCTCTCGGCAGATCGGGAATGTCCGGCACGGATGTGATCGAGGCCGGTGTCATCGATGTCCTCGATGAAGGCATCACCCTGGCTGAACCCGACGACGTTTCGGATGTCGTGACCATTTCGGAACGATTGCCCAAGGGTGCGGCCGGATACTCCCAGCTACCCATGGCCTTGACGCCCGATGCTCCGGTCAACACAGATGGGCAGAGAAAAGCCTTGAGCGAACTGGCCGTCAAAGTGCGTTCCAGCCTGCCAAGGTGGCCGAAGGAGCCGGCCCTGGACCTGCTGCGCCGCGTGCCGCCGAGGCTTGCCACACTCGCGGCGTTGCCCGCCGTCGGACCTGGCGACGACGGTTATGTGGATGCGATCACCGCGGCCGTGACGGATCTGGACCAGTCATACCTAGCCGTCCAAGGGCCACCAGGGACGGGTAAGACCCACGTGGGCTCGCACGTCGTCGCCCGGCTGGTGCTCGAGGGCTGGAAGGTGGGCGTTGTTGCGCAGTCCCATGCCGTGGTGGAGAACATGCTCCATGCCGCGGTGAAGGCCGGGGTCGATACGGATGTCATTGCCAAGGAAATGAAACACGATGACCCCGTCCCGTGGAGCCAGCAGACGAAGGACGACATTGAGCTCCTGCTCGGATCCACGGGAGGCTGCCTCATCGGCGGCACGGCGTGGACCATGACGGGCCGAACAGTCTCCGCGGGATCCCTGGATCTGCTGGTCATCGACGAGGCCGGGCAGTTCTCGCTCGCCAACACCCTCGCCGTGAGCCGCGCAACGAAGAGGCTGCTGCTCCTCGGCGATCCCCAACAACTGCCCCAAGTCACGCAGGGCAAACACCCCGAACCGGTGGATGAGTCTGCCCTCGGCTGGCTGGTCCACGGGCTGCACACCCTCCCCCTGGAACTCGGGTATTTCCTGGCGACCTCGTGGCGGATGCACCCGGATTTGCGCTCCGCGGTGTCTGAGCTCTCCTATGACGGCCGGCTGCATTCGGCACCAGCTGCCTCCACGCGGAAGCTGTCCGGAGTTGGAGCCGGCGTCGAATGTGTCTACGTTCCACACAGCGGCAACTCCACCCAGTCGCCCGAAGAAGCAGCGGAGGTAGTCCGGCAAGTCAAGGAACACCTCGGCTTGGCGTGGCTGGACCCTCGTGAATCGCAGGAGGAACGGCCGCTACTCGAAAAGGACATCCTCGTGGTGGCGGCGTATAACGCCCAGGTTCAGCTCATTCAGCGCGAACTGAGAGCGGCCGGACTCCGCGGTGTGCGGGTCGGCACCGTAGACAAGTTCCAAGGCCAGGAAGCTCCGGTAGTGATCGTTTCCATGGCCGCGTCCGCTGCAGCCGAGGTGCCTCGCGGTATGGAGTTCCTTCTTTCGCGCAACCGGATCAACGTGGCGATATCGCGCGGTCAGTGGCGGGCCGTCGTCGTACGCTCGCCGGAGCTGACCAACTACCTGCCGACCCAGCCGGAAGGGCTGGAACAGCTGGGCGGTTTTGTGGGACTGTGCCAGCGTGGCGGCCCCAACTGACTCGCATTAGTTGTCGCTCTGAGGGCTGAAAACGACAACAACTGCGGGGGCCCACGCCGCCAGGGTTCCCTGGCCGAGCTTGCGAGGCGAGGGCGGCGGTGGGGATCAGTTGGGCAAGCTCAGCGCTTCGTCCAAGACCGCCCCGAAGTTCGCGGGGTCGTGGGCGAAGCGGCCCAGGAAGAGTCCGGACACGCCCCGCAGTTCAGGCAGGAGCCCCGGTTTGGCCGAGCCACCGTAAATGATCGGCAGCCCGGCGAGGCCATGCTCGGCGAGCGATTCGCGGAGATGAGCGACGACGTCGGACACGTAGGCTACGCCGGCCGGCTCGGCAGCGCCAATAGCCCACACCGGTTCGTACGCGATAACCAAACGGGCCGCCGTCGTCCAGTCGTCCCGGACGGCGGCCAAGATCTGCCGGAACACGAACGACGCCGACACCGCCGGATCGGCGACGGCTTCCTCGCCGACACACAGCAGCGGGGTCAACCCTGCGTCCACCGCGGCCCGGACCTTCAATGCGACCACTGCGTCGTCCTCGGCGAAGTGCCGGCGTCGTTCCGCGTGTCCGATCTCCACGAGCCGCGCACCGAGCTCCGCCAGCAAGGACGGTGACACTTCCCCGGTCCACGGGCCCTCGGCCCACCCACAGTTCTGCGCGCCCAGGATCAGCGGAGAGCCTTCCAGTATCCGGGCCGCGTCGGGCAACATGGGGAACGACGGGATCACAAACGGGACCACCCGCCCGGCCATCAGGGCCGGACGGGCGTCCACTTCACCTCGCAATTGCTCCAGCCAAGACATGCTGTGCCGGTAGCCCATGTACATCTTGGTGCTGACTCCGACGTGCAACGGACTACTTGCCCAGGAGATCGTCGGCCTTGTTCCTGAATACCCGGGGTGCCGTACATCATGGCCGCCGCCAGGAAGGGAAGGATTCCCAGTGCATAGACGCCAGCCGATCCCGTGGGGTCGGCGGTGGCGCTGTTGACAGCGGTCCGCAGGATCGGGGCCACGAAACCACCCAGGTTGCCCAACGAGTTGATCAGACCAATACCGGCCGCAGCAGCCGAGCCGGCGAGGAACGCCGTCGGGTAGGCCCAAACGACCGGCCCGACGGCCAGGAAGCTGCACACCGCGAGTGTGATGAAGATCAGCCCGAGCACCGGCTGGTGGTTAGTTCCGGCCCAAGCCGAACCGAGGATGCAGACACCCGTGGACACGAACAGCACCGTGCCGAACATGCGGCGCTTGGCGACGGTGTTGGCTGCCCGGCCGATCAGGTAGCAGGAGAAGATACCGAAGAACCACGGAACCGCGATCAGCAGGCCGACGGCGAGGCCCACCTTCTGGCCGGTCAGCGAGGAAACCTGCTGTGGCAAGAAGAACGTGACACCGTAGACGGCGATCTGCAGGCAGAAGTAGATGAGGGTGAAGTACCACACGCGGCCGTTGCGCATCGCGGCGAACACGCCCCGCGGCCCGGTTTCATCCTTGACGGTGTCCTCCTGCGCCATGATCTCCTTGAGCGCGAACTTCTCGTCTGAGTTGAGGAACTTGGCCTTCTCCGGGCCGTTGATCAGGAAGAAGAACGCCGCAACGCCAGCGAGCACTGCCAGGATGCCCTCGGTGAAGAACATGACCTGCCAGCCACGGACGCCGGGAATCTGGTCGCCGATGTTGATGAGCCAGCCGGAGAGCGGGTTGCCGATCATCTGGGAGAACGGCTGGGCAAGGTAGAAGATCGCGAACATCTGCACTCGCACCTTGTTCGGGAACCACTCAGCCAAGTACATGATGACGCCTGGGAACAGCCCCGCCTCGGTCACACCGAGCAGGAACCGCAGGATCACGAAGGACGTCTCACCCTGCACGAAGGCAAAGCAGGCCGAGACGAGTCCCCAGGTGATCGCGATGCGGGCAAGCCAGATCTTGGCGCCAACCTTCTTGAGCAACAGGTTGCTGGGGATTTCAAAGATCGCGTAGCCGATGAAGAAAATGCCGGCACCGAGCGCGAACGCGCCGGCCGAGACGCCTTTGTCCGCGCCGAGGGCGGCTTCAGCGAAACCGACATTGGTGCGGTCGAGGAAGGAGACCACATAGAGGATGACCAGCATCGGCATGAGCCGGGTGGCAGCCTTGCGGATTGCCGATTTCAGAACCGGCGAATCCAGCATCTCCTTCGTGGATGAAGTGGCAAGGGACATCGAAACTCCTCTTTGAGTAAAGACTGTTGAGTAATGACTGTTGAGTAATCAGAGCTGAGTAGTCAGGGGTTGGGGCATTTCAAAGGGTGATGCGGTCCCGGTTTAGTGCATGTAGAGTCCGCCGTCCACATTCAGCGTCTGGCCGGAAATGTAGCCGGAGTCCTCGCTGATGAGGAAGGCGATGGCGGCGGCGATGTCCCGCGTGGAACCCACGCGGTTCACCACGAGGTCCTTGGTCAGTTCGTCCTTGCGTTCCTCGCTGAGGGTGCCGCCCATGATGTCGGTGTCGATGGGGCCGGGAGAAATAGCGTTGACGGTGATGTCGAACTCACCCAGTTCGCGGGCAGTGGCGCGGGTCAGGCCGATGACACCGGCCTTGGCCACCGAGTACGGGGTCTTGGAGAACGTGCCACCGCCGCGTTGGGCGGAAACCGAAGAGATGTTCACGATGCGTCCGATCCGGTTCTTGACCATCGATTCGGCAACGCGGCGGGTGGCGTAGTGGACTCCGTTGAGGTTGATGTTCAGGACACGGTTCCACTCGGCGGGCTCGAGTTCCAGGTACGGAATCGGTGAGCTGACGCCGGCAACGTTGGCCAGGGCGACGATCTGCGGCAACTCGGCCTCGAGCGTGTCGATCGCGGAGCGTACGGATGCTTCATCGGCCACATTGGCGCCCACACCGTAGGCCTTGACGCCATATTCGGCGACGATTTCCTTGGCGGTGGACTTGCAGAGGGCGTCGTCGAGGTCGATGATGCCGATGTTCCAGCCTTGCGCGGCCAGGTAGTTGACGGTGGCTCTGCCGATGCCGCGCTCGGAGACGGCGCCGGTGACAATCGCGGTTCGTTCTGCGGGGAAGGTGCTCATGTGTATTCTCCTGTGAATGGTGGTGCTAGTTGATGGGTGCCGGGCCGAGCTCGTCGAGGAGCTTCTGCATGGCCACGTAGGCCTTGTTCCGGTAGGCGATGAGTTCGGGCGTGCGTTCGGCAGGGACGTTAAGGAAGCCCGCCCCGGTCTTGGTCCCGAGCTTTCCTGCCTCCACGAGGTCACTCAGGATCTTCGGCGTTGCAAACCGTTCCGGGAATCCGGTCTGCAGGGATTTGTAGCAGAAGTTGTAGACGTCCAGTCCAGCCATGTCGGCGATCGCGAATGGACCAAAGAACGGCAAGCGGAAGCCAAACGTCGTGCGGACCAGGGTGTCGACGTCGTCGGCTGTTGCGATCCCCTGCTCCACCAGCTGCGCGGCCTCGTGGAAAAGGGCGTACTGGAGCCGGTTGAGCACGAAGCCGGTGACGTCCTTGACGACGGCGGTCTGCTTGCCTGCCGCGTGGACCAGTTCGCGGGAAGCAGCCACCGTCTCGGCAGTGGTGCCAGCGTGGGGAATGATCTCGACGCCCGGAATGAACGGGGACGGGTTGGAGAAGTGGACGCCGAGGAACCGCTCAGGACGTGCCACGGCCTCGGCGAGATCGGCGATGGAAATCGTGGAGGTGTTGGAGCCGATCAGCGCGTCCGGACGGGCGGCCGCGCTGATCCGGGCGAGGGTCTGCTGCTTGATGTCGAGCACCTCAGGGACGGCTTCTTCAATGAAATCGGCGTCCGCCACGGCCTCTTCGATGTCCTTGGCCGCCCACAGATTGGCCTTCAGGATTGCCGTGGAGCCTTCAGGAAAGAGGCCTGCGGCCACGAATTCGTCCGACTCCACCAGCAGGCGGTCGTAGTTCTTCTGTGCGATTTCCGCGGACACATCCGCCAACGCCACGCGGGCCCCGCCAAGGGCGAGGACCTGCGCGATCCCGCCGCCCATGTAACCGGAGCCGACGACGGCGATCTTCCGGGCCGCCGTCGTACCGACGGAGCTCTTCTGTGATTCAGTCATGTCACACTGCCTTTGTGTAATCGGGCTCGTAGGAGCAGATGGCGTCCACCTTGGCGGCGGAGGATGATGTTTCGTCGAAGTGGTGGCCCAGCCATTCGCCCACGAGTTTCTTGGCCAGTTCCAAGCCAATCACCCGCTGGCCCATCGTCAGGACCTGGGCGTTGTTGCTCAGAACCGAGCGCTCCACGGAGTAGCTGTCGTGTGCGGTGACGGCACGGATTCCGGGGACTTTGTTGGCGGCGATGGCCACGCCCAGGCCCGTTCCGCAGATCAACAGGGCGCGGTCTGCCTCGCCTTCGGCCACTTTGCGCGCCGCGTCCACGGCAACGTGCGGGTAGGCCGTTGAGTCGTTGGCGCCCACGCCGACATCCTGGACGGACGTCACCCGAGGATCGGCCTCAAGCAGCGCCATCAGGGCCTGCTTGTATTCCACGCCGGCTTCGTCATTGCCGACGACGATCCGCCAGCCCGCTGAACTGCTCATGCTCGTGCTCCGTTTCCTGCCGGTACAGCTTGTGAACCGCCCAGCCGTGAATCGATATGTTGTGAGATCCTCGCCGTGATCAGGCCGAAGGAGACCGCGCCAGGATCAGGGTGGCCCATGCTCTTCTCGGCGAGCGGACGGGCGCGTCCCTTGAGCGGACGCAAACGCGCCGTCTCAGCCGCCGCGGACTCCGCCGCCGCAGCAGCGGCCGCAAGGGCCCGGTCAACCGGCGCTCCGGCGTCGAACTCTGTCAGGAAGGCATCCCGGAACGGAAGCAGCGCGTCCACCATGGTCTTGTCGCCAGGATCGGCTTTGCCGAGTTCCGTGATGGCCGAAACGAAGGCAGTGACGGCGGCCGCCGCGTCCTCGCCCGAGTAACCCGCCTTGTTGCCGAGCGCCTGCCCGGCCGCAATGATCGCCGAGCCCCACAGAGCGCCCGAGGTACCGCCGGCGCGTTCGCTCCAGGCTTCCCCCGCCGTCGTCAGGATCCGCCCGACTGATGCTCCGCGTGCCGTCCCGGCGGCGGCGAAAGCCGCGTCAACGCCGCGGCGCATGCCGATGCCGTGGTCGCCGTCGCCGGCAATCGCGTCCAGTTTGCCGAGTTCCTCTTCATGCTCGACGACGACGTCCCGCACCTGGGCGAGCACGGCCACGGCCTGCCGCCCGAGTTCGGCAGCAGCTTCCGTGGGCTGCTCGACGTCGGACTCGTCCGTCGCGGTGACGCTCGCTTGGTTGCGGGGCGGGCGGGGCGCGAGGTTGCCCTTGCGGAAGGCGGGGGTGTCCGCGGGCGCCGCCCAATACTGTTCGAGTTCCTCGTCCAGCCACAGCAGCGTCAGCGAGAGACCGGACATGTCCAGGCTTGTCACGAGCTCACCGCACTCGGGTTCCACCACCGTGAGTCCTGCTTTGCCGAGGAGCTTCTCGATCTTGCCGAAGAGCAGGAAGAGCTCGTCGTACTTGACAGTGCCGAGGCCGTTGACGATGGCCACCACGCGGTTACCAGCGTCGTCGGGCTTGTCATTGAGGAGCTTCGAAACGAGCAGTTCGGCGAGCTCGGAAGCGGTGGGCATTTTGTGCTCGGAAATGCCCGGCTCGCCGTGGATGCCCAGGCCGAGGGACATTTGGCCCGCCGGAACGTGGAACAGCGGGTCCTTGGCGCCCGGAAGAGTGCAGCCGTCGAAGGCCACTCCCAGCGAGCGTGTGCGGTGGTTCGTCTTGATCGCCAAGCGCTCGACGGCGTCGAGGTCCAGTCCCGCTTCGGCCGCGGCGCCGGCGATCTTGAAGACCGTCAGGTCTCCCGCGATTCCCCGCCGCTTTTCGATCTGGTCCAGCGGAGCGCTGGCGATGTCGTCGGTCACGGTCACAGTGCGCGTTTCGATGCCTTCGGCGTTGAGGCGCAACTGGGCCTGGCCGAAGTGCAGCACGTCGCCGGCGTAGTTGCCGTAGCTGAGCAGGACGCCGCCGCCGGCGTTGGCTGCTTTTGCCACGCGATAAACCTGGCCGGCAGCAGGGGACGCGAACATGTTGCCGCACGCCGAGGCTGTTGCCAGTCCGGGGCCGACCAGCCCGGCGAAAGCAGGGTAGTGTCCCGATCCGCCGCCCACCACGAGGGCAACCTGCCCGGCGGGGACTTCAGTGGAGCGGACTACTCCGCCGTCCACCCGGGCAACATACCCGCGGTTCGCGGCGACAAATCCGTCCAGCGCATCGTCAGCAAAGTCTGCGGGGTTATCGAAAATCCTTGTCATGGTCTACACGCCAGCCAGTTGGGAGGCTTCGGCCTGGGCGTGGCCGGGCTGGGTGCGGCCGGAGGGCTGGGTGCGGCCGGAGGGCTGCTGCCGCCCCTGGGCGACCTGGCTCTGGCCCAAGGCGTAGTTCTCCGTCTTCGGGAGGACCTGGCGACGCAGGTATTTCTGGTTGCTCGCCGTAACGCTGAGCCCGTCGCCTCCGTAGTGCTCGGTGCACAGGATGCCCTGGAAACCCACCGACAATGCGACCTTGAAGGCTTCGCGGTAGTTGATGAGGCCGCTCTCCATCGGAGCCGGCATGGTGATGTAGCTGTCGCGGGCCACGTCTTCGTCGCGGATGTAGTTCTTCATGTGCCAGTAGTTGGAGTACGGCAGGGTCTTGGCCACCATCTCGCGCCAGTCCTCGATGGGCCGGTGGAGACGGATCAGGTTTCCGAGGTCCGGATTGAGGCCCACGTTGTCGAGCCCGATGTCCTGGACCAACTGCACCGAGGAGTCGGCGGTGCCCAGGAACGTGTCCTCGTACATTTCAAGGGACAGGAGGATCCCGACTTCCGCGGCGTGCTCACCGAGTTCCCGCAAGCGTGCGACCGCGTTGCTCCAGGCTTCTTTGTCCCCCGCCGGGTCCTTGTAGCCCTCCACGGTCCAGAACCACAACTGCTTTTGCTGTTCGGCGGTGATCGCCTGGTGGAGTCCGAAGGAGACAACCTCGCAGCCCAGCTCGGCCGCGGCGTCAATGGTGCGGTGGCTGTACGCCAGATTGTCGGCCCAGTCCTGGGCGTGAATGACGCTGCGGCGAATGGCAGAGATGACCGGGGTGCCAACGCCAACGTGGTCTGCGGTCTGTTTGAACTCGGCGAGGCGGGCCTTGTTCAAGTCTCCCGGGCGGACCCAGCTGTCCGTGAGATCGGCGTTAGAAAATCCTGCGTCCTTGACTTCCTGTAGGACATCGGCCCAAGCGGAGGCATCGGCGTCGTTGATGTGCCGTCCCGTGGCGTCGGTACCGGGGAACTGCAGCAGGGCCGCGGTGATGGGCCAGTTTTCGGCGGTGTACGCCATAATCGTCACTCCTTCGTGGATCCTGTTTCCTATAGGATTTACTATCTGCGCGAGGCTGTCAACATATTTGTGTGGAGTTTCTGTTGACCGGCCCCGGTTCTCCGCGTCATCGAAGATCCTATATGTCTTACATATGTTTGTGAAGTGGGTCACCAGGCACGGGCTGCAAGAGGCACGCAAAAGGCCCGCCTATCGACGGGCTTTGTGGTTCTGGTGGCTTCGAGGCGCTGTCTTGGATCGACGTCGGGCGCGTGGCCTGACGGCGACGGCTCAGTCGGCAGGCGCGTCGGCGATGGCCCGGGCGCGGACCTTCTGCACGTGATCCTCCATGGCAGCCGCGGCTTGCTCCGGGTCCCCGCTCGCCAGTGCTTCGAACACGGCTTGGTGTTCGGCGATGGCCTGCTCTGCGTCTGTGATGCCCACTCCACCGAAAAGCCGGAACCGCTGGACCTGTCCCCCGAGGGCGTTGTAGGCGGAAAGCATGAATTGGTTGCCAGACTGCTCGGCGATCAACTTGTGGAAGCGCTCATCGGCCTCGAGATAGTCCCGGAATTCGGCGAAGGACGGGCCTCGAGGAGCCGTCTCCAGATCCTTTACGGCCCCGCGAAGGTCCGCCAATCCCTCGGGCGTCATCCGGCTGCACGCCAATCGTGCATTGACCGGCTCAATCGCCAACCGGGCCTCCATGAGTTCGG
This sequence comes from Arthrobacter sp. AZCC_0090, assembly GCF_014207375.1. Taxonomy (GTDB): domain Bacteria; phylum Actinomycetota; class Actinomycetes; order Actinomycetales; family Micrococcaceae; genus Arthrobacter. The sequence continues at coordinate 79,608 of NZ_JACHEE010000004.1, forward strand.
CGAAGTCTTCACGCGTAAAAACCGGCGCCACGCGGTAGCCCTTCAACGCCACCCGACGGACCATGCCAGTGTGTTCAAGCCGCGCCAACGCCTCGCGCACGGGAGTGGGCGAAACGTCCAGTTCGCGCGCCGTCCCGTCGATGCTGACTGCGGCTCCGGGTTCCAATCGGCCGTCCATCAGCCAGGCAAGCAGTTCCTCGTAGACGTGGTCGGCGAGAACCTGGCGGCTGACGGGTCGGCCGGGGGCGCGGTCCCGTGAGGAAGCGAGTTTCATAGACAAATCCTATAGGAATGGGGCCTCCGCGGCGGCTTTTGGGGTCTTGGGCCGACTCGGAGGCCTCATACGCAAGGGAGAGCGATACATTCTGCTGGATCATTCCACTCGCTCGAGGTGAATTCCCCGGGATTCCGGCGCTCCGAAGCATGCCAGCTCGAATGATCCAGCAGAATCCGTCGCCATGGCAGGTGGAACTCCATCGCCAAGGCGTTAAACTGCGACGGCGGCACCTCCGCAGGTGCCGCCGACGCAGTTCGGGGTTCTAGTTGGCGTAGAACGGGTAGTCGGTGTATCCCTTGGCGCCTTCACCGTAGAACGTGGAGGGATCCGGCTCGTTGAGCGGGAGGCTCTCACGCCACCGGCGCGCCAGGTCCGGGTTGGCAATGGCCGGACGGCCAACCACCACGGCGTCGGCGTGTCCATCAGCCACGAGTGCCAGGGCTTCGTCCCGCGTGGTTACTTCGCCGAAGCCAGTGTTCACCAGGAATGTGCCTTTGAAGCGCTCGCGCAGGTCTTGGACAAGTGTGGCCTTGGGATCGTGGTGGAGGATGCTGAGGTAGGCCAGGTTGAGCGAGGCGATGGTGTCCACCAAGACCTCGTACGTTGCCCGAACATCGGCGGGATCGGTTTCGGCGATTCCCTGGACCGAGTGCTCCGGGGAAATCCGGATGCCCACCCGGTTGGCGCCCAAAGCTTCAACCACCGCGTTGACGGTCTCGATCACGAAGTGGGCGCGGTTTTCCGGAGAGCCACCGTAGCTGTCGGTGCGGACATTGGTGTTAGGGGCAAGGAACTCGTGCAGCAGGTAGCCGTTGGCCGAGTGCAGTTCAACGCCATCGAATCCTGCCTCGATGGCGTTCCGGGATGCCGTGACGATTTCCTGGATCACTGCAGGAAGTTCATCGGTGCTCAGTTCGCGCGGCACGGGGTAGGGCTTCTTACCGTTCGGTGTGCGGACTTCACCGTCGATGGCCACGGCGCTTGGTGCCACGATCTCGCGACCTCCGGTGATGTCCGAGTGAGAAACGCGCCCGCCGTGCATGATCTGGGCAAACATCCGGCCGCCTTCGGCATGGACGGCGTCGGTCACCTTCTTCCAGCCCGCGATCTGTTCATCCGTGACCAGACCGGGCTGGCCCGGATAGGACTGGCCTGCCGGCGTCGGGTAGGTGCCCTCGCTGACAATCAGCCCGAGGGAGGCACGCTGCCGGTAGTGTTCCACAACCAGCGGGCCGGGAATGCCTTCGGCGCCCGACCGGACACGGGTCAGGGGCGCCATGACCAAGCGGTTAGGAAGTTCAAGTTCGCCGAGCGTCAATGGGGAAAACAACATGAGCAGTGCCTTTCAAACGGGAACGGATCCACTGGCGGCAACTGCCCCGCGCCTGCAACTATTCCTGTTGAGACGGGGATCACACGATAATGGCGGTGCCCCGCCTTCCGCATTCGCCCCAGCGAGGCACGGTTCGAACTTGTACGGACTCGAAATGGACCGGATCGGCGGGGAAATTCGGAGTATTCACTCCTGGCTATTTCTCGGGGACGCCCGGGCAGCCCTCGCCTTGTGGATTCACGATGCAGTTGTCTGCGTAATTACGCGTGATGGACCGCCAGACGCTCACGTTCTGTGGCGGCGAGCCAAACTGACCCGTGCCCGGAATCGGCAGGCTCGGACCGCCGTTCACGGAGTAGGTACCTCGGAAGGTGGTGGTCAACACAACACGGTAGTCAGATGTCCCGGTGTAGACATGGCTTGTGCGCGTCTTTTCGCCCCATCTTTCTTCTGGAAGTGGACCACCCATAGTTTGCACTGGCCCGAACTTAGTGCCGTCGCCGTAGTCCCATTGGTATTCGACTGGCTCGGCATTTATCACCACTTTTTGCCCGAGCATGTTAACAGTGAACGTCTGCTCCGATGCCTCAGCGAAGAAGTTTGTTTCTGCTCCCTTGAGTGTGTGCGGAAATGGCTGAATACCTGATGCAGCAGGAGAGACTGGCAGTTGCTGGAATTTTGACCGGATCTGGGCAGCAATTTGCTCCAAGACATCAGTCGGCTTTTCCGAATACATACAGCGGTCCGGCCGCATGGCAGTCCATGCCGGTGGATCAAAAGCCTTGAGCGACTCGAACCAGCGGACTGGCCTCCCGTTCTCTCCGTCCTTGCATTCCGCTGCCCCCGCTAGACACGCTTTGTCGAAATTGTTTTGACCGCTGTCGAGGCATAACAGCTCGAACTTGTACTGTTTGGGATCCTCAGCTCCAGCCGCTGGCAAGTCCACCCACGACCCGCTGCCGGCGTCATATCTCCAAACACCAATGCCGCGTTGACTCCACGAAATATCTGAGTCACCCTGCTGAGCATTTGAAGGCGAGGCGATGAACAGACCACCCACAACAAGGCACAAGCTGACCAGACTTCGGGTTGCAGTTCGGACCCAGACGGTCACTAGCTACCCAAGCGGTCAACGTTTGAAGCGAACCATCTGCCATCCACGTATCTGGCGATGACTAGATCACCGAGAACGCCGGAGGCCGCGACACTCTGCCCGACACTCCCATCGGCATTGTGCAAGGTTCCAGCTGATTGTTGGGACTGTACGGCCACTTGGTACTCCCCGCTAACCGTGGCCGCGAATTTCGATGTGACAGCCTGAACCTGGATTTCGCTTCCGACGATCCATCGACCGTTGGAGCTCCACTTCTCGATCCCAGGAAAGACCTTGCCACACATCGCGCAGGTCGAGTTTGTGACTTCTCTAATGGGTCCCAACTGGCCAGTCTCAAACCCGTAGTTCAGCAGGTCATACCAGTACCTAGCAAACGCCTCCACCCCCTCCTTGCTATTCGCCTTCGCGGCCTCCGGCAGCACCGGGACGGGCACATTCTGCGCTTTTCCCTTGGAGTCGGCCGGTTTGTAGGCAGCAGTCGGACTGGGTGTAGCTGTGGCACTGGCAGAAGCAGTTGGCGACGCCGATTGTTCGGCCTGCGACTGGCCACTGTTCCCGCAGGCAGTCAGCGTCAACCCTGCCGCAAGGGTGGCAATGAGGATGAGTCGGGCGCGGGCGAAAATGGAAGTGCGTGGAGTCATGGTTTGCTATCCCCCAGATAGTTTCAAGACTGAGCATTTCCCAAAAGGGTAACCCAATTGCCAACTTTGCCTTAAAAGTTATCCACAGCCCGGACTCGCTCCCCCACCGGAGCGCAGCAGCACAGCCGAAGCGCAGCAGCAGAAACGACAAACCAAAGGCCTCGACGACGGGACCGCGGCCAGGCCGCCCATCCGTCGTCGAGGCCCATGGGGCCTTTTACCTTTGCGCCTTACCTCTGCGCCGGCAGCACCAACTCCCCCGACTTATCCGTCGACAAAGCGAGCGAAGAGATGTACTGCGGCTCGCCGTCGGGCCCGTCCTGGGCGGAACGGACCATGTCCGGTCGTTCGAACTCCAGTCTTGTCACGTGGCACGGAAGCTTGGCGTCGCTGGGGTTGCCGTCGGCGTCGAACATTGGCAGATCGATGCCGTCGTCGGAACGGCGCAGGTAGTACTTCCCCCGGGTCAACACAGCCAGCGCGGGCGGCAGGACAAGGGCCAGCCCGACGGCGAAGATCGGCGAGTACGGCTGAACAGCAGCACCGAAAGCACCGAAGAACACGGCAATCGAGACAACAGCTGATACCAGCATCGAGATAAAGCCGACCGGGTTGACCGCATAAAGCATGCCGCGCCGGAACTCGGGAACTTTGGGTGAAATCTTGAGCAGGTATTTGTTGATGGCGATATCGGACGCGACGGTGACAACCCATGCCATGGCACAGTTCGCGTAGAAACCAAGGATGGTGTTGAGGAATTCGAACATATTCGCTTCCATCAGCACCAGGGCAATCACCAGGTTGACCACCACAAACACCATCCGGCCCGGGTAGCTTTTGGTCATGCGGGTGAAGCTGTTGGTCCAGGCTAGGGAGCCGGAGTAGGCGTTGGTCACGTTGATCTTGATCTGTGAAATGACCACCAGCACCACGGCCAAGGTCATCGCCAGCCAGGCCGGCATCATTTCCTGGTACACGCCAAGGAACTGGTGCACGGGCTCGTTCGCGTGGACGGAGGCCGCCGGATCCAGCGTAGCGATCAGGTAGATGGCGATGAACATTCCGACGATCTGCTTGATCGCGCCGAAGATCACCCAACCCGGACCGGCCAGGATCACGGCGCGCCACCATGCACCGCGGTTCTCTGCGGTCTTGGGCGGCATGAAGCGCAAGTAATCAATCTGTTCCGCGATCTGCGCCATGAGTGACAGGCAGACACCTGCGGCCAGCATCACGGAGGCCAAGTTGGTCCCTTCAGCCCCCGATTTGCCCGTGAACGCGAAGAAATCCCCGATGCTGTCGGGGTGCGAAATCACCAAATACCCCACCGGCACCACCATGAGCAGGAGCCACAAAGGCGTGGTCCACACCTGCAACTTGGACAGGGCTTTCATCCCGTAAATCACCAGCGGAATGACAATAAGCGTAGACGCCGCATAGCCAAGCCACTGCGGAATACCCAGGCCAAGTTCCAGGCCTTGAGCCATGATGGAACCCTCGAGTGCGAAGAAAATGAACGTGAAGGTCGCAAAAATAACGTTGGTGACCACCGAACCGTAGTAGCCGAAACCGGAGCCCCGGGTTATGAGGTCAAGGTCGATGTTGTACCGGGCGGCGTAATAAGCCAAAGGAAATCCCGTGGCAAAAATGACTACGGCCGCCACCACAATTCCCAGAATCGCATTCACGGTGCCATACGAAATACCGATATTCGCGCCGATGGAGAAATCCGCCAAATAGGCGATTCCACCGAGGGCACTCGTCGCCACCACGCCCGCGCCCCATTTGCGGTAGGACCGCGGCGCGAACCTGAGGGTGTAGTCCTCCAGGCTCTCCTTCGCTGCGCTCATCGCATCGGCGTTGCCCGCCGCGCGGCTCCCAGCCGTCCGGTTGCCCGCCGCGCGGCTCCCGGCCGTCCGGTTGCCCGCCGTTCGGCTCCCGGCGCCTAGCGCCCCGGAAGGTTCGACGACGGCGACCCCCTCTGGGGAGCGGCCCGCCGTCGGGAGTTCAAGCACTTGTGTTGTCTTCGAATCGTCAGTCATCCCCGCAACTTTCCTCGTCTGGACATGCGCTCGACGCTATCGACCGGAAGGCACCACGGAGTCACCACGATGTTTCCGCGCTGTAACTTATCCAGCGAGTCGGCCGCCAAGATTGCGGCTCCGGGTTTGTGGACGTCCAACAAAATCACGATCCCACAGGCCCATTACCGTCGAGAAGGAACGCACCATCCCCTGCAAGTAGCGGCCGAGGAGCACCATGACCACCCAGCCAAACCCAAGGCGTACGTCCACCTATCAGATTCTGGAAACAGCCCGCGAGCAAGTCCTCGCGAAGGGCGAAGGCCTCAGAGAATCCCAGTTGCTCGAGATCCTGGAGCTCCCGGACGAGGCCATTCCCGAGGCCCTCCAGCTTGCCCACGAAGTCCGTTTGGAGCACTGCGGCGAAGAGGTCGAGGTGGAAGGCATCATCTCCATCAAGACCGGAGGATGCCCGGAAGACTGCCATTTCTGCAGCCAATCGGGCCTGTTTGACAGCCCGGTCCGCGGCGTCTGGCTCGACATCCCCGAGCTCGTCAAAGCCGCCAAAGAAACCGCCGCCACCGGGGCAACGGAGTTCTGCATCGTAGCTGCCGTCCGTGGCCCGGACATCAAGCTGATGAACCAGATCAAGTTCGCGATCGACCGCATCAACGCAGAAGTGAACATCAACATCGCCTGTTCCTTGGGCATGCTCACCCAGCGCCAAGTGGACCAGCTCGCCGAATGGGGCGTCCACCGCTACAACCACAACCTCGAAACAGCTCGCAGCTACTTCCCCGAGGTCGTCACCACCCACAGCTACGAGGAACGCCTGGACACCTGCAATATGGTCAAGGCCGCCGGCATGGAACTTTGCTGCGGCGCCCTGATCGGGATGGGCGAAACCACCGCCCAGCGGGCCGAGCTCGCGAGCCAACTCGCAGCCCTCGAACCCCACGAAGTCCCACTCAACTTCCTCAATCCGCGCCCGGGAACACCTCTCGAAAACCAGGGAATCATGGACGGCAAAGACGCCCTCCGAGCGATCGCGGCGTTCCGTCTCGCCATGCCGCGGACCGTCCTGCGCTACGCCGGCGGGCGGGAATTGACCCTGGGCGATCTCGGCACCCGCGAAGGCCTCATGGGCGGCATCAACGCCGTGATCGTCGGTAACTACCTCACCACGCTGGGGCGTCCGGCCGACGCGGACCTCAACCTCCTCGTGGAGCTGAACATGCCCATCAAGGAACTCCAGAAGTCGCTGTGAGCACGACTGAGACGGCAAGCTTCTGCGGGCACTGCGGCGAGCCCGCCGCGCAACGCGAGCCCGCCGCGCAGCGCGAGCCCGCCGCGAAAGGCGACCCGGTAACCCAAGGTGAGCGCCCGACGTCGGACGCTCACCAAAGCTGTCGGCAGCGCCTCGCGATGGAGCCTCCCCGCTATTGCGCCGCGTGCCGGCGGCGCATGAAAGTCCAGGTCACGCCGCTCGGCTGGACCGCCGAGTGCTCGCGTCACGGACGGCTCACGCCATGAGCGTCATCCAGCGAGACCTCATCCAGCGAGACCGCGCAAGCCTTTGGCATCCGTACGCTCCTGCGTCGGGGACGCTGCCATTGTGGGAAGTCGAAGACGCCGACGGCGTGATGCTGCGGCTACGTGACGAAGCCGGCGGCGGGCATGAGGTGCTCGATGCCATGTCCTCGTGGTGGTCCGTCATCCACGGTTACCGGAACCCCGTCCTCGACGCCGCGGCGAAGCGCCAACTAGACACATTCAGCCATGTGATGTTCGGCGGCCTCACGCACGAACCAGCTGTGCAATTGGCTGAACGGCTCGTGGCCATGGCTCCTTTCGCCGCAGATCGTCCACGGTTGGAGCGGGTTTTCCTTGCGGATTCGGGGTCGGTGTCCGTGGAGGTGGCGCTCAAGCTGGCGGTGCAGTTCCAGACCGCATCGGGGTTCCCCAAGCGGCAACGTTTCCTCAGCATCCGCGGCGGTTACCACGGCGACACCTTCGCGGCAATGGGGGTCTGCGACCCCGTGGAGGGCATGCATTCGGCCTTCCCGGGCCTGCTCGCTCCCAATGTGTTCGCCGCGAGGCCACCCGCAGTGGGCTCACCGCCGGAGGAGATCGCGGAGTGGCAGGCCCAGGTTGAAGGCCTCGCAGCGGAACACGCCGATGAACTGGCGGCGATCATCGTAGAGCCCGTGCTTCAGGGCGCCGGCGGCATGTTCATCTACGCCGCCGAATGCCTGCGCATCCTCCGCGACATCGCCGATCGGCACGGGATCCTCCTGATCCTCGACGAGATCGCCACGGGTTTCGGCCGCACGGGAGAGCTGTTCGCCGCGGAACATGTGGGCGTGGTTCCGGACATCATGTGCGTCGGCAAGGCGCTCACCGGCGGCTACCTTACGCTGGCGGCAACGCTGTGCACGGGCGACGTGGCGGCCCGGGTTTCGGGCGGCAGCGCGGGCGCCTTGCTGCACGGCCCCACGTTCATGGGCAATCCGCTCGCGTGTGCCGTGGCCAATGCGAGCCTGGGAATTCTCGACGGCGGCGCGTGGCGCACCGATGTGGCCCGGATCGGCACGGGCCTGGCCGCTGGTCTCGAAGCCGCTCATGCGCTCGACGCCGTCAAAGAGGTCCGCACGATCGGCGCCGTGGGCGTCATCGAGCTGAACACGGAAGTGGACGTCGCCGACGTGACGAGTGCCGCCGTCGGGCACGGGGTCTGGGTGCGGCCATTCCGGAACCTTGTCTACGCGATGCCGCCATATGTCAGCACCGCGGAAGAGGTCCGGCGGATGGCCGACGGCATGGTTGCGGCTGTCGCCGAGGTGTACGGCCCATGAGCACGTCCATGACCGCATGGTTGGAACAACAGGCTGCGGTCCGCGAGCGCCGGGGCTTGGTCCGGACTCCTGTGACGCGAGGTGCGGCAGACACCTCCGTAGATCTGGCGAGCAACGACTATCTTGGCCTCGCGACGGACCCGAGGCTGGCAGAGGCTGCCCGGGAAGCGATCGGTCGTTGGGGAACCGGTGCCACCTCCTCGCGACTGGTTGCCGGAACCACGGCGTTGCACCTGGAACTCGAAAACGAGCTTGCGAAGCTGACAGCCATGGAATCCGCGTTGGTCTTCTCGTCCGGGTACTTGGCCAATCTGGGGGTTACTACGGCACTCGGCGGCCCTGGAACACTCATTGTGGCCGACGAACATTGCCACGCTTCGCTGATTGACGGTTTTCGCCTGAGCCGTTCGAGGGTGGAAACGGTCCCCCACAACGATCTCCTCGCAACCGAGCACCACCTGCGCAAGCGCACGGAACCTCGAGCCCTGATCGCGGTCGAGTCCATCTACAGCGTCTTCGGCGACGCCGCCCCGCTCTCCCAGCTGTTGGCACTGGCCGAAGAGTACGACGCGATGCTGCTCGTGGACGAAGCCCATAGCCTCGGCGTTGCGGGACAAGGAGCGTTTCAGGGGTTCGGCGCGGTAGCGGGAACGGATCTCTCAGGCCACCCCAACGTGGTCCTGACGGCGACGCTCTCCAAGTCGCTCGGCAGCCAGGGCGGTGCCGTGCTGGGCAGTGCCCTGCTTCGCGAACACCTCGTCAACAGGGCACGCAGCTTCATCTTCGACACCGGGCTCGCGCCGTCTTCGGCCGCAGCCGCGCTGGCCGCCGTCGGGATCATCCGCACGGAACCCTGGCGGGCTGCCGCCGTCCACCGGAATGCTGCCAGCCTTGCGGCGGGTCTGGCGCCGGCGGTCGAGGCGCCGGTGCTGCACGGGCGGGGCATCGCCGTCGCGCCCGTTCAGCCAGCCGGCGCCGTGCAATCGATACCCACGCCGTCGGCCGCTGCCGCACTTGCGGCAAGCCAGGCCGCGCACCGGGCGGGTGTCAGGGTCGGCTGCTTCCGGCCGCCGTCAGTCACCGACGGCGTCTCGCGCCTCCGGCTGACCGCCCGCGCCACCCTGACACCTCACGACATTGACTACGCGTGCGCAACGTTGCGCAGCATCTTGGAGGAAACTCAGTGAAACTACCCCAAATTGTGCTGGTCACCGGAACGGACACCGGCGTCGGCAAGACGGTCACGACGGCGGCACTTGCCTCTGCGCTGCAAGCTGAGGGCTGCTCGGTGGCCGTGTACAAGCCGTGCCAAAGCGGCGCTGCAAAAGGTGACTCTGACTGCGCGGAAATCACCCGTCTGGCCGGACCGCTGACTGTCGAGGCCGGCGTCGTGCTTCAAGAACCCCTCGCCCCGGTTCCCGCGGCCGCGTTGGATGGAGTCAAGCTGCCGCCGCTCGCGGCACATGCCAGACGCGTCCGCAAACTCGCCAGCGCCCATGACCATGTCCTCGTGGAGGGCTCCGGCGGTCTCCTCGTGGAGCTAGATCACGACGGCGGCACGCTGGCAGATCTGGGCGAGCACCTTGGGCGGGACGCGACTTTTGTGGTGGTTGCGCGTCCCGCATTGGGAACCTTGAACCACACAGCACTGACGCTCGAGGCCTTGGATCGCAGGGAACTGGCCGTCCTGGGTGTGGTCCTGGGAACGTGGCCGGATGAACCGGGCGTCCTGGAACACGGCAACCGGGCAACCCTGGGCTCGCTGCGGCCGCTTCTCGGGGTGTTGCCCGAGCGTGCCGCCGACCTTCCATCAGTGACGTTCAGGGCAGCGAGCACACACTGGTTGAGCGGAGTCTGGTCATGAACGCCACTTCTGCCAGCGCCCGGACATGTCCCTATCTGGTGCTGCGCGAGCCGGCGGCGGTGCGGGAGGTCCTGCATCGGCCGGAGGACTTCAGCCCGGCGAATGCCCTGATCGCTGTGACGCCGCTGTCCGGACCTTCGTTGCGCGTGCTGCAGTGTGCCCGCTTCGCCTTGCCGCCGGTGCTGGCCAGCAACGATACCTCTTCCCATGCGGGCATCCGCAAGGTGGTGGCGGGGTTCTTCACCCCGGCAACAGTGGGGGCTTTCGAGCCACGGATTCGCGAGATCGCGCAGGATGCTGGTGCCTCGGCGGTCGGGCTGCTGGAGACGACTGGGCGGGTGGATCTGGTGCAAGTCGTGGCCGCCTACCCGCCGGCAATCGTGATGTTGGAGCTTCTAGGTCTTCCGGTGCGCGATCTTCCTGAGTTGAAAGCCTGGAGCCTGGACTCCTTGGAGCTTTTCTGGGGTTGGCCGGATCCTGAGCGTCAACTGGAACTGGCCCACAGCGCCGCCAAGTTCTATGGCTGGCTGCGCGAGCTTGTCTTTGAGGCTGTGGCATCTTCCGGACGGAACCTCTTCAAGTCGTTGGCGGAGCACGGTCTCAGCACTCCCGAGATCTGTTCCTTGGGCTACTTCCTGCTCATCGCGGGGCAGGAAACCACCACCCAACTCATCAGCACGGCGTTGTTCCGGCTCGCCGAGGGATCAGCGGGCATTTCTTGGGATGACGCCGCGTCCGGCTCCACGGCCCGGGACCTCATCCGCCACGTCCTCGCCACCGAGTCTTCAGTCCCCACCTGGCGCCGGATTGCCACCCAGGACACCATGCTCGACGGCGAGCGCATCCCCGCAGGCGCCGAAATCCTGCTGAAGCTCACGGGGAACCACGCGCTGTCGGAGCAGGGTTCGACAGCCCGCGGGCTCGGCCCAACGGCCTTCGGGCTCGGCCCAACGGCCTTCGGGCCCTGTCCAACGGCCTACGGTCTGGCCTTCGGCTCAGGGATTCACCGCTGCCTCGGTGCGAAACTCGCGGAACTGGAGGCCGCCGTCGTTGTGCAGGAAACCGCGGCAGCGCTACGAGGCGTTCGCTTGGCGGACGCGGAACCCGAATGGATCCGTTTGTTGTCCTTCCAGGCGCCGCGGACGGTCAGCGTCGAGTTCTGACGAAATCCGTGGCTTCGTTCACGGCCGGAGCGTCCGGGTGGATGCTCCGGGTCTCCGATCGCTGGTTCCGGGTACGAATCCAGTCGCCCGGGTGCACCTTCGGCAAAATTTTTGCGATGGCCAACGCGCCATACATCAAGGTATTGATCGCAACGAAAGTCGCCAAAATGGCGAACCACTCGGAATGTAAGATTTCCTCGGGAAAAAGGATTCCGGCGGGAAGGGAAGTGGAAATAGCCATGGTTACGCCGCCTTCGAAAATTCGCCCGCCGGCGAATGGTTGAGGTGTTTCCACTTGGCTTGCCGGCCTAGGGAGATGTCGATTATTCCTTTGACATAAACCACGTTGAGGAACATATCGAAGAACAACTCCGGAAAGAGCGTGACGGCCAAAAGACGTGCCCGCCAACCACCCTTCCACACTGTGACAACCCGCTCGATCGAGAAGACGGTCCCGAGTCCCAGCCAGAACGGGAACCAAACCCAGCTATCCAGCGACAACACCATCAAGAGGATCAGGAGAAGGTAAGCGCTAAGGGCAATGACCCCATACCCGATGCCGAATTGCTGCGCCCAGTAGCGAAGTGTCTGCGGCGTGGCGCCATAAGCGCCGAGGTTTTCCAAGGCCCCCCGCTGCCAACGTAGTCGCTGTGCCCACAGCATACGGAAATTAGGCATCAATTCGGTGACCACTGTGCACTGCATGGGGGAAATCATGAGGCCGCCGAGGGACTTCAAGGAAATCGTCAGCTCATTGTCTTCGGTCAGCGACGCAGTGTCATAAACGTCGCCGTGAATTCCCGGGATCGACTCACCACGGCTTTGCGCAACAGTGCGCAATGCACGGGGGCGGAAGATCGAAGCCGTGCCCGTCAATACAAAAACACGGCCGCGCCTGCGTCCGATTTCACGGGAGTACCGTATGTATTCGTTGCGTTGGAACTGGCCGACAATTCCATGTCCTTCTTCCCCGTAGAAAAGACCTCCGACAGCCATCAATGCCCTGTCATTGCTCATGCGCGAAACCGCGGCCTCCAGGAATCCATCGTCGAGCCTGGTATCAGCGTCCATCACCATGACGACGTCGTTGTCCCCCTGGTCCGGGAGCAGCCACTTCAGCGTTTGGTTAAGGGCGCCGGCCTTCTTCTTCGTGTTGTTCATGGATTCAAAGACCTCAACCCCGGCCTCACGGGCGAGGGCGACAGTTGCGTCCGTGCAGTTGTCGGCAACGACGATCACGCGTTCCGGGCGATGCGATTGGGACAAAAGGGAAGCAATAGTGAGCGGCAGCGAAGCTTCTTCGTTGTGCGCCGGGATCAAGACCGTCACCGTTACCGGGCCGGCGTACACGCCGCGGGTTTCCGCCATGACAATTTTCGGAGCCAGCGGTGTCTGCGGATTCGCGGAGCGACGTGATCTGTTGGCGATGCGCCGCTCCAATAAAGCCACGCCAGCGGAAAGCAGAAGCGCAAAAGCGATAGCCATGAGAATCACTCGTGGTTCCGGCGCCACCGAATCGTAAAGAACCCTCCAAACACCAATAACGATGCCCTCGGCCCGCGACCCCGCCGCTGAATTTCCCGTTGAGGCTACAGCCAACCACAAAAGGGCCGCCGCACCGCTAACGGTTACCGCGATAACAATGCCGACCAGACGCTGAAATATTCCTCGACCCACCGGCGAATGTTATCAGTCGCCCGCCACATGAAGAACTTTTACGATTTTCCCGGAGCCAGACGATAGCCCACCCCGCGTACTGTTTGGAGCCAGCGCGGATTCTGTGCGTCGTCACCGAGTTTGCGGCGAAGATTTCCGATATGTACTTCCACGGACCGTTCGTCAGCATCGCTCGTGTAAATCCCGACGTCGTAGGGTTCATTCCGGAGGCGACGTACAAGGTCCGCTTTACTCAAAACAGTCCGGCCTGCTTCAAGGAACGAGTGCAAAAGGTCGAACTCCGTCGGGGTTAAGCTGACGTCTTCGCCGTCGATGGAAACGGTCCGGGTCGCGTAACTGAATTCGAGACCGTTGTGCCGAAAAGTTCGGGATGACAGGGCCTCGTCCGGGTGGACTGCCGTTGCCAAAACTCCCGAGCGCGGGCGGCGCATCATGGCCGCCACCCGGGCACGAAGCTCCCGGGGGCGGAAAGGCTTGGTCAAGTAGTCATCAGCACCGGATTCCAAGCCCAGGAGGGTGTCCAACTCTTCGGCCTTGGCCGTCAGCATGACGATATATGCGTCCGAAAATTCCCGGACCTGGCGTGCCACTTCGAAGCCGTCGATATCCGGCAGGCCCAAGTCCAGGGTGATGACATGGGGCTGTAAATCACGCGCCGCCTGGATACCGGCTGTCCCGTTCGTAGCCACATGAACCTCGAAGCCGGCTTGGCCCAAGACAACGCGGACCAGTTCTCGGATGTCGTGGTCGTCTTCTACGACAAGTCCAACCCGCAGTTCAGTCATCCCAGCCCTCTCAGCCCTGCTACGGATGGAAGTATATCGGGCGACCGGTATCCTTCAGGCATGCGACGTGACCTCGAGCAGATGCGAACTTCAGCAGCATGAAACGTCCATTTGAATGGGACGCCAAGAGCGGCCGGGTGATGTTCTTTCAGCACGCCTTCCATGAGTATTCGCTCACGGACCGTGTTGCCCTCAGTCAGTTGCCCCTCACTGTGACGGTGTGCCTCACGGCGGCCCTTGTTGCCCTGCATTTCCCCGCAACCCTGGGCAATCCATTCTTCGTCGTCTTCCTGGCAACCCAAGCTGCTGCCTGGGTCCTCTGCCACGCGGTTCCGTGGGACAAACTCCCTTTTCCCACCTTCCTCGCGATCCCGCTCCTGGATATGGTGTCCATCAGTTTGGGGCGTGAAGGCGGCCAGGACAGCCCCATCGGTATCAGCCTCCTGACCGTGTTTCCCGTCATCTGGCTGTGCGCCTCGGGGTTGTTCCGGCGCTCTGCCATGGTTATTTCATTCCTAGGGCCGCTCGCCATGATCTGGGTCCCGCAATTCCTGCATGGAACGTACACGCCGCAGGATCTGATGCGCGGTTTGCTGCTGCCCATCATGATGTTTGGCATCGGAGTGTCCATCAGCGTCATGACCCAGAGCATGGTCCTGCAGCAAAAGAGCCTCGAGGAAAGAGACGCCGCGCTGCACCGGGCCCTGGCGGATAGCCAACAGAAGGAGCGTTTGCTCAACACAGTTCTGGAAACCGTCCATCTTGGGGTTGTCGCCATCGACGCTGACGGCCGCGAAATGATGATGAACCGCAAACAGCGGAAAAACCATGTGCTTGGAACGCCTGGAGGTACAGGCGGCCACGGTGAATCGCAGCTTTTGGTTTTCGACGCGGACCGCACCACCCCCACGGCGGCGGATCGCAGGCCGATACGCCGCGCTGCCCTGGGACAGGAGTTCACCGACTACCTCATCTGGGTCGGGACGGGCAGTGAACAGCGCGCTTTCACCACCAGTGCACGCTCCATGAAGGACGACGACGGCAGCTACTCGGGTTCAGTGATCGTTTTCAGCGATGTCACGGTCCTGATGCACGCTTTAGCCGCGAAGGACGATTTCGTGTCGAACGTGTCGCATGAGTTCCGTACCCCGCTGACGTCCATCACCGGGTACGTGGAGCTTGTCCTGGAGGATGCCGAGGACTTGCCGCAGTGGGTAGTACAGCAACTCGAGATTGTTCAGCGAAACGCCGAGCGGCTCCTCTCCCTGGTCTCGGACCTGTTGGCTGTCCGCTCGGGACACATGATCGTTCTGCCCCACGCGGTGGACCTCTCCGAACTGGTCAAGACGAGTGTTGCCTCCGCCGAGCCAAAAGCCAACGACGGCGGCGTGCGGCTTCACGTCGACGCCCCCGAACGCTTGGAGGCACATGTCGACGCCAACCGTATTTCCCAAGTCCTGGACAACCTCATTTCCAATGCCATCAAATACTCCCCCGACGGCGGCGACGTACACGTCACGCTGTTGCAGGAGGAAAACGCAGTAGTGTGCCACGTCAAAGACACCGGTATGGGCATGGGCAAACAGGACCAGACGGATGCCTTCACCCGGTACTTCAGGGCCGAAAACGTTCGCAATACGGCCATTCACGGCGTCGGTTTGGGACTTTCCATCTGCAAGTCAATCGTCGACGCCCACGGCGGGACCATCGGCCTGGAGAGCGTTCCCGGCGAAGGAACAACGTTCACGTTCCGCGTTCCGACCTGACCCCAGCCGACCCCCGCTCACCTATGGGCCACGTCCGGCAAACGCTCGTTCACGTTTGGCGGGTTTCGGGCCGACCCGCGCTCACCTATGGGGCACGTCCGGCAAACGCTCCTCCAGATGAATAAGTGCCCGAGCGTCCGCCATAAACCCAACATAAGTGCCCGAGCGTCCGTCAAAAACCCAATATAAGTGAGCGAGCATCGCTGGGGAGGGCCTGCGTAGACTGAGGATATGGGCGAGAGCCGTGATCTGCTGACGCCTGAGCAACGCAGCCTGAACATGTCCAAGATCCGGGGCAAGAATACCAAGCCCGAGCTCTTGGTCCGTCGGCTCCTGCATGCCAAGGGGTACCGCTACCGGCTCCACGGGCGAACCGCGGGCGGGAAGTTGCCCGGCAGTCCGGATCTCGTATTTGCAGGCCGGCACAAGGTGATTTTCGTCAACGGATGCTTCTGGCACTTCCACGATTGCAGGGCCGGCCAGCACGCGCCAACGGCCAACGCGGACTTCTGGGAAGCAAAGCGGAACCGCACCCGGGAGCGCGACGCCGCGCAACGGGAACTGCTGAGAGCCTCAGGTTGGGAGGTTCTCACCGTGTGGGAGTGCGAACTGCGGGACAGTTCGGCTTTGGAGAATCAGCTCACGCAGTTCCTCGACGGCGGCCGAACAGGAAGTAGCTCAGCGGCCCAAAGAAGTTGATGAAACTCGCTGCCCTCCACAGGGCTTTACTCCCTCGGATTTGGGCCGCGGGGGTCCTGGAGATGCTGCGTTGTGCCGCCACTAGGAGCGCCAATTGCCCTGCGCCCACCACGACCACGCCAGCGCGTTGCCCTGGGGTCATGTCTTTCCAGGATTTCTTCTTCCTGCCGTGCATATTCTTGCCGCGCATGATGCCTCCGTCTGCAAATGACTGCCCTCTCAGGCTAGTCCGACAGCCGCCTTGACGGAACAGGTCCCCACCACCTCCCTAACCTCGCTGCGCTCGGCCAGGGAACCCGGGCGGAGGCCCCTCACAGACGAGCCTGGCGGACCACTTCTCCCCAAGACTGCTGGGCCAGGTCCGTGACAGAGGCAAGGATCTCCGCCGGTGGCCGCGACAAGTCAAGCGGATACTCCACAATGTCGATGTCCGTGTTGAGGATCCTCCGCAGCTTCATCTCGCCCTTGCCCGCGTAGACCAGCCATGCAGTGGGCACCTGCAGGGCAGTGCAGTAAGCCAGCATTTGGTAATGGTCCGCGTTGAGCGAAGCCCCGGAATCCGTCGCAGCCTTGTATTTGGAGCCGTACGCCACCACGGGCCTGCCACCCAGGAAATGCACAGCGTCCGGGCGCACCGTGAGCCGATCCGAATCCCGCACGGCCTCATTAAGGGTGGCACCATATTGAAGCCGCATTTCGCCCGGATGTGCACGCATGGCCTGGCGTAGCGCAACGCCCACGAATTCCTCAAACACAGTGGACATGTCCACTACGAACGAGGCTGTCTGCTGCTTCCCCTCACCCGCTTCGGCCGAGGCATTCCGCAGGATCAACTCAGCCAAACGGAGCACAGGATGGTAGCGGAGATTCATCCGGTTGGCCTGCCACTTCGGGAGGGGCGCCCCGGACTGTAGCCGCGTGACGGCGTCGAGCTTTCCCTTAAGCTGCCTCAAGCGGCTGAGGACGTTCTGCCGTACGCCAGGCACCTTGCCCATCCGCTCAAGCGCGGCACGCAGAATACGGTTTTCGGCAATGTCCTCGGTGAATTCATCGTAGGAAACTTCCAGCGGAACCAGCATCCCGGGGCGGCGTGAGATCTGGTCCGAGATCCGGATTCGGCCTTTGACCGTCCGGAGGGACTCGTCCACGGTCAGGTATCCCTGCAACGGACCACGGCTGAGGGCCCGCTCCGCCAGTTGGGCGAGTGATTCCGCGAGCGCGCTCCACAAGTCCTGATGTTCGACGGCGGCCACCGCGTCCTCGCGGAAGCCTTGATCCCCGGCGTAGCTGAGCAGGAACAGGAGCCGGCTCAAGCCGAGGCGGTCCTTGGGCCGTACCTCGAACTGGGTGGTCGGCGTCCGCACGGAACCGACCTTGCCCACGGGCTCGATCCGGTAGAGACCCATCCCCATGGGTGAGGCCTTCGCGAGCCCGCTGGAGTTGAGCAGCGCGGCGGTGTCCGGATCAAGCTTGTCCACGATGCCGCCGGAGAGCTCGTCCATGACGATGTGCCGAACAGCCGGGACCTTTGTGGAAGCGCGGGCGGCGGGCCGTCCGATACCCGGTGCGCGGGCGGGCCGGGGTGGAGCTGCCTTAGCGGGCCGCAAGTCGACCCAACAACTGGTCCAGGCCGAAGCGCTCCTCCAGCTGGGCTCGGTTCAACTGACCGTGGTAGTGCTCCTCCAAGAGCGGCATGAGCTCGTACTTCCAGATCCGGCGCAGCCCGGCGGGGTTCTGGGCCGCGTTCTTCATGAAATAGGAGGGTCCGATCATCAGGTCCCGGTCCCAGTCGTCAATGGAGTCGTTCAAGGCATCAAGCAGGTCCGCGTTGAGGGTATCCAGGCCGCGGGCAGCGAGGAAGCGACGAAGCGAGCCGCGGATCGGTTCCACCTTCGGGTGCAATTCGACGAAAGCGAAACGGCGGCGGATGGCCGCATCCATCATGGCGATGGAGCGGTCTGCCGTGTTCATGGTGCCGATGATGTAAAGGTTGTCCGGCAGGCTGAACGGCTCGTTGGGGCTGTACTGGAGATAGATGCGGTCGTCGCGGTACTCCAACAGGAAGTACAGCTCACCGAACACCTTGGCCAGGTTTGCCCGGTTCATTTCGTCGATGATGAGGAAGTAGGGCTTGTTGGAATTCCCGGGTTTCGCGGCTTCTTCCGCGAGGCGTCGCAGCGGTCCGGCCACGAGCTTGAACGAAACCTGGCCGTCGTCGGTCTTGTCCGGCCGGTAGCCCTCGAAGAAGTCCTCGTACGCGTATGACGGGTGGAACTGCACCAGCTTGACACGTTCGTCGGTGCTATCCCCCGCGAGCTCGGCAGCCAAGTGCTTGGCGAGGTAGGTCTTGCCTGTCCCCGGCGGCCCATAGAGCACCAGTTGGCGGTTCTCCTCCAGAAGCTCGGCGATCTCCTTGAGCGGCTCGAGTTCCATGTGCAAGGAGGCAGCGAACTCGTCCGTGAGGGGGCGGAACCCTTCCAAGACGGGCTCGACGACGGTGTCCGGGGCGGCGGTGTCCTCGCCGTCGGATTCGGCTTCGGCAGGCAGGAGCGACTGCAGCGACTGGATAACCTTGGTGACGTCCACGACAATCCCCGGCGTGGAGAGCTGGCGTTGGACGTGCCGTGGAGCCTCCGCGATGGGGTGGGTCTCGTCAAACCAGCGCACTTTGCGGCGCAGCCGGCGGTTATCTCCGTTGTGTTCAGGTTCTCCCAGGACCACGCCGATCCTGACGGCTCCGGAGCTCTGGAACAGGGCGAGATCGCCCGGCTTCATCACGGTCAGGAATGCGAAGACCGCGGTCTTGGTATCTTCACGCTCCACATAGCCGAGATGTTTGTAATCTTCGTCCACCGCATGCTGGACCACACCAGCTGTGACGCCGGGGTTGAGTTCGCGGAGGTGTTCGACGTCGAGGGTTGACTTTTCTTCGTCCTGCCACCCGGCGAGGAGCTCGGCGGAGTCTTGGTGCGTGCGTAGCAGCCATGCACGGCGGCCGGGATCTCCCACTTTGCGCCATTGGCTGACGAGCTGCCGATCGTACCAATCGATGCGCTGGCCCGCCTGTTCGTCCAGGTGCAGCCGGATCCGGTGGACGTCCGCGGTGATGTCGTTTTCGGTTTCGCCGTGGGCGCCGCCTACGAGAGAAGCGAATGCGTCCCGGATTTCGCGCCGCTCCACATCAGCCACCACGGGCTCGAAGTAGCTGGGCCATGCCAGGTATTCGATGCTTCGCCGGATGGCTGGCTGGTCCTCGGGTGTTGCCGCGGCGAGTTCGTGGAATTTCAATGGGTCTTTGAGGGCTTTGGTGATGCTCGCGTTGGACTGGCCGTCCACGTGCGCCACGAAACGGCATAGCCAGGTGAGGTGGTCCCAGATGGTCCAGTTGAACTCTGCGGTCCGGTCACGGATGACGCCGTGATCCGTCATGCCTTGGTACAGCTCCTTGGGCAGCTCGAGCTCGGGATCGAGCCAAGACGCAGCCTCGGCAACGCGGGCACGCTTCACCTTGAGCGACTTGACCTCATGGGCCAGTGGCAGGGATTGGAGGAAGAGGAGCTCCACGGCGAGCAACTTGGCTTCCCGCGATGCCCCTTCCAGGTTTTGGCGCAGGTTGGTCATCATGGGCGCTTTGGAGTCCGCGACGCCGCGCTCCAACCGCTCCAGGAGCTCGGCGGCGGCGTCCACGGTCCAGGTACGGGTACCGGAGTCGAGCGCAGAAGCCTTGCCTTGCAGCCCCGGCCCCAGCACGAACCACGCCGCATCTTCGATCTCCTTGGAGATACCGGGGGCACGGGTCAGCGGGGTTTTGGTGGAGGGAGTCACCCTGCCAACTTACATGGTTTGGCAGGGTGACGGCATCAGGAAAGCTGGCGTCCCCGCCTCATGCGCCCCACCTCATGTCTTCTGCCACATGCGTCCCGTCTCTTGCCTTCTGCCGCACGCGTGCCGCGCCGGTGCACTCAGCAAATCAGTGCATTCCGAACCGATAGCTGGCAGGCACGGGCTCGCCTGGGCACACTTTCTGCCAGAGGTCCGCGATCCCGTCCTCTCCTTCGCGGATGTCCGGTATCTCGACGCCGTCCCGCAACATCCCCGCTGCTTCCAGGCCCCTGCCGACGCCCGCAAGGGCGAGTGCCGTCAAGAAACGAACGCGTCCGACGTCGGACATTCCGGCAGGTGCCTCGCTCGCCAACGCGAGTGCTTGGGCGGGGTTTCCGTGCCGGATGTTGAGGGTCATGGCTTCGCTGAGCAGGGGGATGCTGCTCAGCTCCAGCCGGCTTGCGGCGGCCAGTTCAGCCAAGCCTTCGTCAATGTTGTTGGTGGCGAGCAGCGCAGTGGCCCGGCCCCGGTGGGCGAGGACTGTGGAACGAGGCGAAAGCGAGGCGGTTCCGAGGGCGTCACCATACCCGGTGATCGCGCCGGCGAGGTCTTGGCGGGCGTGCTTCATGGTGGCCAGGTGGAACTGGGCCTCTGCTCCCCCATCCTTCGCGAGGAGTTCTTCCCAATCGGTTCCAGCCACGAAACTCTTGGCGCCAAGGAAACTCGCTCCATCCAACAGGCTGTGCCAAGGACCTGTTTCCTCGATGGCCTCCGGGGTTGCATCATCGGCGAAGGGTGTACCGATTTCGTCCAGCCACCCGCGGCCTGAGCGTCGCCGTCGGGCACTTTCCAAAGCACCCCAGGCGCTGCCGCGCACCAGCATCTCGTCCGGAGGCAGCCCGTAGTTCCGCGTGGCTTCGGCGAGCGCGTCTTCAAGCTCCGCGTCCGGGACGAGGTCTTCGAGCCGGGCGCTGGCGTGGGCCACAGCCCCATCCCAATCCTGTCCATGGGAGGTTCCGGGATCCAGTTTGGCGTTGCCGTAGGCCTCCACCCAGCTCCACTCGGCGCCGGCAGGCATGACGAGGTGCTCGAACTGGGTTTGCGCCAGCCCAGCCTGGATCTCCGCGTACGGGCCGGCTCCGGGGCTGAGCCATTCCTGCCAGCGCTTCCCGCCGTCGCCCTGGCCCCAGACGAACAGCTTCTTCCCCCGCAGGAGGCTTGTGGACAGCATGGCCAGGCCGTCGCCGTCGCGGTCTACCGCGGCTATCCAATGCCGATGTCCCGGCTGGATGTCGAAGAAGAAGTCCGCCGCGTGCGGGCTGTTGACGAGCCACGTGGCATCCGTTCCTTGGTGCTCCGTGGGCCGGACGCGGGCGATGTCCGTGGTGTAGTCACTGCCGAAGGCCTCGGAGGCGGGCGCAATCACCCGTGTTTCCGGCGTCTCCGGAACGGCGGCGTTGCTCCACCAGTACATGGGGACGTCGTGGTCATGGGGGTTGCGGATCCGGACCGCGGTGAGGAGAACGTCCGAGTCCTCCGGAAGCCACATGTCGACCTGGAAAACCACTTCCCGGAGGCGTTCGAACTCCCACATCCGCAGCACGTCGTGCCCCTCGGGCGTTTTGACGATGGCGGTGTGCAAAGGATCGCACGTGGTGGGCGAGTGCCCGCGGGTGCCAATGTTCCATTCGAGGCCGCCGGCGAACCAGGCTTTGCGGAGCGCGATGTTGGCGAACTGCAGGGTTCCGTGGGTGTGAAGAAGCTGTTTACCCGAGGCTTTGTCGAGGAGCTCCCAGAGCCTGCCGCCCAAGGTCGGGAGGACAACTGCCCGCAGCTTGCTGTTTTCGAGCACGACGGCGGGCACCTCGTGGGCGGTCCGCTCACGCGAGTAGCCGTCCTGCATCAGGTACGGGAACATGTTCGGCACTTGCCCATAGCGGGCGGCGGCCTGCAATTCCTCCGGGACGCCGTCGCCGATCCTGTAGGGCTGGTCCAGTTCTGCCATGACCACCGGCAGCGGGCTGTTGGGACCCAACTCCGCCATGTTCAGGGTGACGGTGGAGAAGCCCAGGGTGCTTGCCTTGTCCGTCTTCTCGGTATTTTCGAACATCAGTGTTTTCCAATCGTCAACAGAAGCCCGCGCTTCGGCTCAAGGGTGATGGGCTGGCCGGACCCGTAGCTCGCAGCCGTTTGAAATCCTTCGATGGGCTGCACCGTCACCGGGCTCGCGGCGAGGCCCGCAGCCCCATCAGCCGACAGCGCTGAGGCCGCTCCGCCGTCGAACACCAATGACACGTCCACCGGTTCAGCCGCCCACGACGCGAGCGCCACTACCGCTGAGCCATCCGACGTCAGCCAGGTGGTGGTCAAAACCTCCGGGTTGCTGCTCCGGATCGGGGCGTCGCTGGCCCAATGGCCGATCATGGTGGCTTCCTCCAGGCCGTTGTCCGCCCAGAATCGCCACAACGGCCGGTTGTCGATGGCGGGTGCCCGGCCTGTCATGGCGAACACCATGCCGCGCCAGGGATTGCCGCCACCTTCCAACATCTCCCCCATCAGGCCAAAGGGAATCCCGGAAAGCTCCACGAGCCAGTATTCGGGAGAGGTATTTTCGTAGTCGAAGTACTCCCCGAACCACAGCCTGTCCACATAGGGCATGTGCTCCATGTACAGGTTCGCCGAAGAAGCGAACCCGTCCCGAGCGGTGAACTGATTGGCCGAATGCAGGTCGATGTCCGGTCCCGATGTTTCCCCGCAATTTCGCTCCAAGACTTTGCGGACGCGGAGCATGCTGTGGCGGTCGTAGGCGATGTCATCGAGGTAGATGCCGTCTATGCCGGTGCGACGGACCAGCTCGGCCAGGCTTTTCACGTAGAAGTTCTCCCAACGCGATTCCCCGCTGGTGACCACCGCGATGTCATCCACGTCGGGGGCGAACCACGCGGACACATAGCCGCTGCCAACGTGTTCCTGCAACCAGATGTGGCCGAGGCCCGGTCCGTCGCTGAACACTTCGTGTCCCAGGGAGAGCAACGGCAGCAGCTCGGGGCTATGGAAGGTCAGTTCCCGGACGGTGTTGTAGACCTTGGCCTTGAGACCGCTCCGGTGAGCTTCCTCGACGTAGTTGGCCAATCTTCCGGCCGTGAGAAGGGGATCGTTGATGTACGGGGCCGGTGCCGTGGCGTGATGGACATTGACCATGGTGGCGCCAGACGCAGCGATGGCCTCCGGCTCGGCAGGGGCGTGGAAGAAGCGATGAGCCAAATGCTTGGCAGGGGTAATGGGCTTGAAAGGAGTGAGCAAGAGCCGGAAGTCGAAGTCCAGCGTCTGCCCCGCGGCCAAGCTGCGGCTGCCGCTGAAGGCAGAGAGCGTGACTGTTTCGCCTGCAGTCCGCAGCGCCACACCACCCTGCACCGAGGCGCCTTGCCGGTTGGCCCACGACGCCGGTTCCACCAGCGGCTTCTCTCGGTAAAAGTTGGTGTTGAGTGGCCGTTGATAATTGCCGTCGCGCAGGGCAAGTTGCAGGCCTGCGTTTACGCTGCCCAGCCAGAAGGAGTCCTGGTTGTGATCTGCCACGTCCCAGGTCCAATCAAGGATTTCGGGTCGGCGGCCGCCGGGAACGCCGAGCCCCATGGCGAGCGGAACAACGGCCTCGTGGAAGTCGAGCCGCAAGCCGGCGTCGTCCACCTCCAGCGGTTGCCCGCCGGTGAGGCGCAGCGAAATGGTACACGCGCCGTCGGCCTCCAAGGTGCCGCGCAGCTCTGCTGAGAGCCCGACGTCGGTCGGCTCGCCGGCTGTCCACTGCGAGCGCCACGACACTTGGGCGGGGCCGTCGACCGTGAACTCCAGGGTCGAGTAGCTCCATCGCAACGGCCCTTTCCCGCCAGGGAGGTCGGCAAGGGTGATGTCGAAATGGAAAGGCGCGGCGAGCAGTTCGACGGCGGGGCCATCACACGCGGTGACCGCAGGAGTGAAGGTCGAGGTCAGCTGGGCCGGGAGGCCGGACTCCGCAAGCTGCACCTGGCGGCCGAGGATGCTGAGCCTGCGGCCCGGTTCGTCAAGAAGCACAGACGTGAACGGGGCGACGAGTTCGCGATCCTGGGCTGCCGCCGAATCCAGCCAAGCAAGGCGGCGAAGGTACTCAGGCCTTCCAAAGCCGCCTTCGAGAATGTCCGGATCAGCGTCGTCGAGCGTCAGGACGTCCAAAGAGATAACCACGGTACTGGCCGCGCCGCCATCCGCCGTCACGATGACGCTTGCCGTGAGGGTGGTTCCGGCGGCGTCGAACGGGATGGACAGCACGGTGTACAGGGCCTGCACGCTGCCGCGCGGAACGGTCAACGTGCGGGACATGGGCTTCCCCAAACGGTCCGCGCCACCGGTGTTGATGCAATGTCCAGCCGTGGGCGGCTGCACTTCCACCGTGACACCCGCGAGGTCCTGGATGGCGTAGAGGCCCAGCTGAATAATGTAGTCCTCGCCGGGCTGCGCAGTGTCGTTGAATTCCGTGCATGGACCATCGATGGCCCAGTGCGCCGGGAGGGCGTCCCGCATGGAGATAGGGGTGAGCCGGTTCTCCGGGAAGAGCAGGAAGGGTTCCGCAGGGTGCCGTTCGTGCAACGCGGCCACTTCGTCCGGGGTGGCGGTGAAATTCATGGGAGCGAAGGAATCCCGGGCACTTGCGGCCTCATAGCGGATCACCCGCGCGTTCCGGATCTGTTGTGATGGCTCGCCACCTAGCGCTTTCAGACGCCGGGCGGACTGCTCGACGGCGGCGGCCCACTGCGGTTCCGCGGACGGCCTTCGAGGCAGGTACTGAGCCTGGGGGTAGTGGGGCTTTCCAAGCATCGCGTACGGAAGGTAGTAGAAGTAGTAGTCGCCGGGTCCATCCACTGGTTCGAAGACGATCTGGCCGGACTCCCGCTCAGCGCGCTCCACCACCACATTGCGGACCCGGCGACCGCTCTCCGCAGAGACCACCACGATCTCCACGCTCGCTGGTTCATCGTCATGGCGCCGCCAAGGCAGGATCACCCGGCTCGCGGCAACTCCCGCGGTAGGGGGTGCCCCATGCGCGCGCCCGCCTCCCCCGCCGACGAGCTCGGCCTCCCCGTCCACGATGGCCACCCGCACGACGAAGCGGTGGTTGCCATAGAGCAGCTTGTCCCACGCTCCTGTGCCACACTCCACCTCCGGATGGCCCGAAAGGTCCGAGCGGATAGCAGTATGGCCGAATTGCATCTTTATGACTCCTGAGTGGCATTTTCAATCGGAATGTTGCAACTATCCTTGACCCCACAGGGCGTCATGTAAAGGGTCATTGCGAAGCGCAATCGGAGTCATAGCGGCCAGAGCGTTCAGAATTGCCCAGGGGCATGCTGGTGCGGTTCCTCCCGCACCTATTCAGCGGTGTGTTCAGCGGATCTCATCCGACAGCTGCGCGAGCTGCCTTCACCACATCGCGGTCGGTGACCATGTATGCGGTCGGGTCTAACGGATCCGGCGTCTCGACGGAATTGTCCCGGCTGTTAAGGGTGGAAACCGTGGACTTGGCTGAAAAGTGGACCGCGCTCAGTCCTGCGGCGTGCAGAGCCGGAATATCGTCTAGGGCGAGTCCACCGCCTGCCATGACCTCAAGCCGCCCCGCTGCCCGCTGGGCCATGCGTCCAAGAGTGGCAAGTCCCGCTCCCACGGTAGGGGCACCCCCGGAAGTGAGCACTCGGGTGAATCCGAGTTCCACGAGCTGCTCGACGGCGGCCACAGGGTCCGGTGTCTGATCGATGGCCCGGTGGAATGTCAGCTGGGCTTTGGGGTTGGTCACCAGGGCCGCGTCCGCAAGCCTCCGCGTGGCTTGGACGTCGATGTCGCCGATGGCGGTCAGAACCCCGACCACTACCCCGTCCGCTCCTTGCGTGAGCAGGAATCGGATCTCGCGGGCCATGGTGTCCAGTTCGGCAGCCGAGTACAGGAAATCACCTGGACGGCTGCGGACGAGCGGGTGTATCTCCAGCCTTCCCGCTACAGCTTCCTGCGCCGCATCCATGAGGCCTTGGCTTGGGGTCAGTCCGCCAAGTTCCAAGGCGCTGCAGAGTTCAATCCGGTCCGCGCCCTCTTCGGCAGCAACGGTGGCACCTTGGACACCGACGGCGACGATCTCGAGTTTCATGGGGAAACTCTACGGCTACCCGGCGCCGAGACCGCGGGTGTGGACCGTGGGCTGCGTTCCGGAACGCAGCCAACGGTCCACACCCGCGCATTCGAACGGGCGGAGAGGAATAGACAGCAGCTAGGCCCGGTAGGGTTCCAACTGGTGCTTTTGCTCCGGCGTGAGCCTGCGGACCCGGCCGGTGGACTCATCCACAAAGGCAAGGTGCGTGCTGGCTTTGACGCAGTCCTCGCCGGTCACCGGATCCTTGATGACGTAGTGGAGGTCAAAGCTGGCACCCTTCACGGCACCCACCCAGATCTCAACCACTGCCGGTACGTTCCGGTACTCCAAGGTGCGGACGTACCGGACCTTGTGCTCCACCACAAGGGTCATGACCCCATCCTCAACATTGTTGAAAACGGAGACCGGCGGTTCAACGCCAGGCAAACCGGCACCGCGGGGCGGACCGAAGGCCGCGATACGGGCTTCCTCCAACATCCGGACAATCTGGACGTTGTTGATGTGCCCGTAAGCGTCCATATCGCCCCAACGCATAGGGACTTGGACGGTGATTGGCTGGGCGTGATGCGGGCTCAGCTGTGCACCGCCGTCGAATCATCCACGGCGACTTCCTCGGCATCCTCACCGGCAAACTGCGACATGTACAGGCGGTAGTACGCTCCCTGCAATGCGAGCAGTTCGTTGTGGTTGCCCTGCTCCACGATGCTCCCGTTTTCCATCACCAGGATGGTGTCGGCATCGCGGATGGTGGATAGCCGGTGGGCGATGACGAAGCTGGTGCGATCCGTGCGGAGGGCAGCCATGGCCTTCTGCAGCAACAGCTCGGTACGGGTGTCAACAGAGCTGGTGGCCTCGTCCAGGATCAGCAGCGAGGGATCGGAAACGAAGGCCCGGGCGATGGTGATGAGCTGTTTCTCGCCCGCACTGACGTTGTTGCCTTCCTCGTCGATGATGGTCTGGTAGCCGTCCGGCAGGGCACGCACGAAACGGTCCACGTAGGTAGCCTTGGCCGCCTCCATGATCTGTTCCTCGGTGGCGTCGAGGTTGCCGTACTTGATGTTGTCGTAGATGGTCCCGCCGAACAGCCAAGCGTCCTGGAGAACCATTCCCACCTTGGAGCGAAGCTCGGAACGGCTCAGCTCCTTGATGTCCACCCCGTCCAGGGTGATACGGCCTGAGTTGAGCTCGTAGAACCGCATGACGAGGTTGACCAGGGTGGTCTTGCCGGCACCCGTGGGCCCGACAATCGCCACAGTGTGTCCGGGCTCCGCGCTGAGCGAAAGGTTCTCGATCAGCGGTTTGTCGGCAACGTAGCTGAAGGACACGTTCTCGAATTCAACGTGGCCGTCCGTGCGCGGGGGCAGGTGACGGGCCGCGTTTTCCGGCATTTCCTCATCGGCATCCAAGAACTCGAAAACACGTTCAGCCGAGGCGACACCGGACTGCAGCATGTTCGCCATGCCTGCGATCTGGCCGAGGGGCTGGGTGAATTCACGCGAGTACTGGATGAATGCCGTGGCGTCGCCAAGGCTCATGGAACCGGAGGCCACACGCAAACCGCCGACGACGGCGATGCCCACGTAGCTGAGGTAGGAAACGAAGTTCATGGCCGGGAAGATGATGCCGGAAACAAACTGCGCCCCGAACGAGGCCTTGTAGAGGGCTTCGTTGCGCTCGTCGAAGCGTTCCAGCATGTCCGCGTCACGCCCGAAGACCTTGACGAGCTCGTGGCCGGAGAACGATTCCTCGATCTGGCCGTTGAGTGAGCCCGTGTTCTTCCACTGGGCGGCGAAGAGCTTCTGGCTGCGCGCGCCGATCACGCCGGCAAGCACACCGGAGAGCGGCAAGGCAACCAGGGCGATCAGGGCCAACTGCCAGGACACGATGAACATCATCACGGTGATGCCCAAGACCGTCAGCACCGAGCTGACAAGCTGAGCGAACGCCTGCTGGAGCCCTTGCTGGACGTTGTCGACGTCGTTGGTCACGCGGGAGAGGATGTCGCCGCGCTGACGGGTGTCGAAGTAGTTCAGGGGCAAGCGGTTGAGCTTGGCCTGGACGTCATTGCGGAGACGGTTGATGACCTTCATGACGATCTTGTTCAGGATGTAGCCCTGTGCCCACAAGAAGATGTTGGCCACGAAGTACATCAAGAGCACGATCGAGATCAGGAACGTGAGCTTGGAGAAGTTGATCCCGTTGGTGAGCTCCATCTTGGAGACCATGTCAGCGAAATTGTTCTGGCCCGCTTGGCGCAGTCCTTCAGCGAAAACCGCTTGGCTCACGCCGGGAGGCAACTGCTTGCCCATGACACCGCCGAAGATGACGTCCATGGCGCTGCCAAGGATCTTCGGGGCGATGACGTTCAGGACAACGGAGACCACCACCAGGCCGATCACGAAGACTACTCCGGCGGCCTCGGGCTTGAGCAGCCCCAGGAGTCGCTTCGCCGACGGTCCGAAGGCCTTGGCCTTCTTCGCCGGAAGGTTGCCGAACATGCCGCCGTCGGCTTCTCCTGGCGTATATTCGGTTTCTTCGAGGTCGTCATCGTCCACCGCGACGGCACCGACTGCGGCTGCATCCTTCTCTTCCGCAGCTTCGCGCGCTGCTTTCGCGGCTTCGGCTTTCGCGGCCCAGCCGCGCTTTTGCTGATTCTGTTCGCTCATGCCACTTCCTCCGCGCTCAGCTGGGATTCGACGATTTCCTGGTACGTGGGTGACGTCTCCAGTAGTTCGTCGTGGGTGCCCCGGTCAACGATTCTGCCGTTGTCCAGGACGAGGATCTGGTCCGCGTCCGCGATGGTTGAGACGCGTTGGGCCACGATGATGACCGTGGCATCCTGCGTCTTTTCCTTGAGCGCCCTGCGAAGCCGGGCGTCCGTGGCCACATCCAAGGCGGAGAAGGAGTCGTCAAAGAGGTAGACCTTGGGTTGTGTCACCAGGGCCCGGGCGATACAGAGGCGCTGCCTCTGGCCGCCGGACACGTTGGTGCCGCCCTGTGCCACCCGCCTGTTAAGGCCGGAAGACTTTTCCATCACGAAGTCCTTGGCCTGTGCAGTTTCCAAGGCATCCCAGAGTTCCTGGTCCGTGGCATCTGTCTTCCCGAAACGCAGATTGTGCTCGATAGTTCCGGAGAATAGGTAGGGCTTCTGCGGCACGGTGGCCACCCGGCTGGTGATTTCGTCGCGGTCCAGGCTGGTGACCGGAACGCCGTCGAGCAATACATCGCCGGACGCGACGTCGTACAGGCGCGGCAACAGCGACACCAAGGTGGTCTTGCCCGCGCCGGTGGAGCCGATGATGGCGAGGGTCTGGCCCGGCTCCGCGGTGAAGGAAATGTTGCTCAACACGGGAGCTTCGGCGCCGGGGTATTTGAACGTGACATCGCGGAATTCGACGCGACCCTTCTTTTCCGCGGGCGCTACGGGCGCCTCCGGATCGTGGATGGAGGGTTCGACGTCGAGAACCTCGCCGATGCGGTCCGCACACACGGAGGCCCGCGGGATCATCATGGCCATGAAGGTTCCCATCATGACGGCCATCAGGATCTGCAGGAGGTACTGCAGGAACGCCGTCAACGAGCCCACCTGCATGTTGCCCGCGTCCACTCTTTGGCCGCCGAACCACAGTACTGCCGCCGTGGAAAGGTGCAGGATCATTCCGATAGCCGGGAACATCAAGACAAACAGATTGCCGATCTTGACCGACACCAAGGTGAGATCCTTGTTGGCGTCGCCGAAGCGCTTGGCCTCGTACGGTTCACGAACGAAGGCCCGCACCACGCGGATACCGATGATCTGTTCGCGCAGCACGCCGTTAATGGCGTCGATCTTCTTCTGCATGGAGCGGAAGAGCGGCATGAGCCTGACCACGAGGTAACCAACAACGGCCACGAGGACCGGCACCGAAACCCAGACCAGCCAAGAGAGGCTGAGGTCCTCGCGCAAGGCCATGATGATGCCGCCAACACACATGATGGGCGTGGACACCATGAAGTTGAGGCCCATCAGCATGAGCATCTGGACTTGCTGGACATCGTTGGTGCCGCGGGTGATCAATGTGGGTGCGCCGAAGCTGTTGACGTCCTTGGCCGAGAAGCTGCTGACCTTGCGGAAGACATCCCTGCGCAAGTCGCGGCCCATGGCCATGGCCACACGGGAACCGAAATAGACGCCTGCGATGGCCGCAACAACCTGGCCAAGCGCGACAGTGAGCATCAGGGCACCGGTCTGCCAAATGTAATTGGTATCTCCCCGGGATACCCCTTCATCGATGATCTTGGCGTTGAGGCTTGGAAGGTAGAGCGTTGCAATGGTGGATGCCAACTGGAAGATGATGACGGCCAGTATCTGCGGCGAATACGGCTTGGAGTAGCGCCGTATCAGGGTGACAAGCATGCCCACGGATCCTTAATGAGAGAGTGCGCGAATGAGTGAGTACCAATGAGTAATACAAATAGCGGCAGGCGCTGACAGTATTAGTCCCTCAACTCTACGAAATCCGTTGCCTCAGCGAAATATCGATAGCTCAATATCATCCTTGCGGCGTATCTTGGCCGTCGCAGCGCTTCCAAGGTCGCTGCGACGCGCTCCTAGCCCGCGTGGCGCCCGGTTTCCCCTGCCCTCGAAGCGTCGCCCGTAAGGAGCAGGAGGGCTGCCCTTTCCTGGCGGCGACGCTCGCGCTTGAGTTCCTTGCGCAGCGCAGCCAACTCCTGAGCGGTCCGTGACTGCTCGACGGCGGTGGCCTGCTGTTCGTGCACGCGCGCCTGGAGCTCGCGCTGTGCTTGGCTCAGCTGAAGCTGTTGCTCAGCCAGCAGCCTCTGGGTCCGGGCAAGCTGGTCTTGGACCTCGCGCAGGCCAGCGGCCGGGTCTGGCCTTTCCTGCGTCAGGATCCGCGCGAACTCGAGGTCCAGGTCATCGTGCTCTTTCTCGGCCGCCGCACGGGCGCGGCTGGCACCCAAGGGGGTGCCGCCGTCGTCGGCTGGCTGGGGAAGCTCATCGGCTACCTCGATAACGGGCAGCGCGGAGGTGTCCAGTGTCATGGCGGCCTCGCCGGAAGCGTTTGCCAGTAGTTCCTTATCCGGCGAAGCGTCCACGGTCTTCCGCAGCGGAACTTCCTTGATGAAGAGGACCGCGAGGAAAGCGACCACGGCAATGGCCGCTGAGATGAGGAAGATCTGGGCGGTTGCATCGCCATACGCGGCGCGCATGATGTCCCGGATCGGGGCAGGCATGTCGGCAAGATCCATGCTTCCACCGCTGGATCCGCCGCTCACCGGAATGTGGGCTGCGGCGAGGCCTTGGGTTGCAAGGTCCTTGACGTGAGTGGCCATGATGGCGCCAAGCACCGAGACGCCGATCGCACCGCCGAAGGAGCGGAAGAATGCGACGGACGCGCTGGCCGTACCGATGTCCTGGGCGCGGACGGTGTTCTGGACTGCGAGGACCAGGTTCTGCATCAGCAGGCCGAGGCCCAGGCCAAAGATAGCCGTGTAGCAGCAGGTAATCCAGAGTTCGGTGGTGTGGTCGATCGTGCCCGTGAACGCAAGTCCGCCAGCGAGCAGTACGGTGCCTGCCAGGAGGAACCGCTTCCATTTGCCGTAGCGGCTGATGAGCTGGCCAGATGCGACGGAGCCCAAGAGGTTGCCGGCAATCATGGGGAGTGTCAGCAGGCCTGCCTCGGTGGGCGTCGCGCCGCGGGCCACCTGGAAGTACTGGCCCAGGAACGTCGAGGAGCTGAACATCGCGATGCCGACAACCACGGATGCGAGGATCGCCAAGGCTGTGGTGCGCTCGGAGATGATCTTCAAGGGGATGATGGGCTGGGCAACTTTGGATTCAACCAGCACCAACAGGGCGAGCAGAAGCACGCCGCCGCCCACCATGAGGGCCGACTGCCAAGAGACCCAGTCGTAGTAGTCAGGGTTGCCGGCGAAGGAAACCCAGATGAGGAGCAGGCTCACGCCCGAGGTCAGCAGGATGGAGCCGAGCCAGTCGATCTTGGCGGGGCGCTTGATGTGCTGGATCTTGAGGGTCACCTGGAGCAGGATGAGCGCAACGACGGCGAGCGGCACGCAGACGAAGAACGTCCAGCGCCAGCCGAGCGGGCTGTCAACGATGAATCCGCCAAGGAGCGGTCCGCCGGCGGTACCCACGGCCATGACGGCGCCCATGTAACCCGAGTACCTGCCGCGGTCCCGCGGCGGAATCATGGTGCCGATGATCGCCTGGGCCAAGGCGGTGAGCCCACCCAAGGCGACGCCCTGGATGACGCGGGCGGTCAAAAGGAACGGAATGCTCTGGGAGAAGCCGGCCATGACCGAGCCGGCTACGAAGATCACGATGCTCAGCTGGACCAACAGCTTCTTGTCGAAGAGGTCCGCGAGCTTGCCCCAGATGGGCGTGGTGGCGGCGTTGGCCAACAGTGCGGCCGTGATGACCCAGGCGAAGTCGGTCTGGGTGCCGTGCAGGTCCGACATGATGGTCGGAAGGGCGTTGGCCACGATGGTGCTGCTCAGGATAGCGGTGAAGAATGCCGCGAGGAGGCCCGTCAAAGCCTCCATGATCTGGCGGTGCGTCATCGGTGCGGATGACGCCGGCACCGCCGTCGAACGTTCTTGTATTCGGGTTGCCATTGCTGCTGCTCCTAAGCTTTGTGGTTCAAGTGGTGGGAGCCGGCCGCCGTTGCCCGGACTGAGTGGTTGAGTGATGCGGTCAATTTCTCCAGGACGTGACCGGCTTCAAGGGCGTCTTCCTCGCTCCACTCTTCGAGGTAGGCCCGCAAATTGAGGCTGCGCTGTTCTTCGAAATCCCGGACCTTTTCAATGCCGGTCTCGGACAAGGCCACCAACTGGGCGCGTCCGTCCGCGGGATCGGGACGTCGGACTACCAGACCGAGTTCTTCCAATTCGGCGATGTGCCGGCTGAGGACAGGCGGGCTGACACCGAGGCGCGAAGCGAGCTTCGTGGCCCGGGACTCCCCCTCGCCGATGAAGCGCAGGACTCCTTGCAGGGCGAAACCGACGTCCCCGTCCTTTCCCATGCTCGTGGTCACGATGCAACGCAGGACCCGCTGGAGATCGAAGATCTGATGGACGAGCTCGGTTGCGGTGCTGGATGCGACAGCCATGAAAGACACCTCACTTTTGTTTGCCTAAAGCAACTATACGCCTAAATGATTGCTTTGGGAAACTAATGATGTGTGAGCTGCGTTAAACACCAAGCGCGAGCTGGCAGCTAACGCCCTTATTTTTCGAAAAAAGGGTCATTAGCTGCCAGCTCGCGCTGGGGTGTGGGGTGTCTGGGGGTGCGAAGCGTCTGGAGGGTCAGTCGCCGAGGTGCGTGGGACCGAACATCTTCAGGAGGGTTTCAACCACGACGACGTTGGGGCCGTCCGCGGCGAAGCCTTCCCTGAGCGCGTCCCCGACGTTCTCAGGGGCAACGCGGCGGGCCGGGACGCCAAACGCCTCGGCGAGCTTGACGAAGTCCGGGCGCGACAACTCGGTGGCGGTGGCCTTGCCGAAGGCGCCCACCATGTATTCGCGCAGGATGCCGTAGCCGCCGTCGTCCACGATCAGCCAGGTGACCGGGATGTTGTGCTGCTTGGCGGTGGCCAGTTCCGAGATCGAGTACATGGAGGAACCGTCGCCGGAGACTGCCAGCACGCGGCCGGGTTTGCCCACGGTTTCCAGTCCCACGGCACCGCCGATGGCTGCCGGGAAGCCGTAGCCGAGCCCGCCGGCGCCTTGGGCCGAGTGGAACTGGCCCTCGCGGGAATCCCAGCAACTCCATCC
Organism: Arthrobacter sp. AZCC_0090; assembly: GCF_014207375.1. GTDB lineage: Bacteria > Actinomycetota > Actinomycetes > Actinomycetales > Micrococcaceae > Arthrobacter. The sequence continues at coordinate 113,585 of NZ_JACHEE010000004.1, forward strand.
CCAGTAAGCGGAGATGGTCATGTCCCAGAAGGTCTGCATGTCCGCCGGAACGGCCTCGCGAATATCGGCCATGAACTTCAGTTCCTTGCCGAGGTCCTGCGCTTCAAGGCGCGCCGTGACCTTGGCCAGGGACTCCTTGACGAGGTCCTCGGGCGTGGTGCCATGCCAGTCCGGTGCCGCCGCGGTCGGAGCCAGCGCCTCGTCGAGGGCTGCAAGGGCTTGGCCGGCATCGGCGCGGATGCCCAGGCCGGGCCGGTTGGACTCAAGGACCCGGGGTTCGGCGTCGATCTGGATGATGCGTCCGCGCGGCTCGAAGGTGAAGTAGTTGGACGTCACCTCGCCCAGGGATGAGCCGATGACGATCAGCACGTCGGCGTCCTCGAGGACGTCGGTCATGTAGCGGTCTTCAATCCAGGACTGCAGGGACAGCTCGTGAGTCCATGGGAAAGCGCCATTGCCGCCCGGGGTACAGATGACCGGGGCGCGGAGTTTCTCGGCGATCGATAGGAGCGATTTTTCCGCCCGGCCACGGCGCGTTCCGCCGCCGGCGATGATCGCGGGGCGTTCCGCCGTCGAGAGCCATTTGACGGCTTCGCGGATCAGTTCCACGCGCGGCGGGTTGTCGGCCGCTTCGGCGAGGGCATCCTCCACGGGCGGGACCATGATGGGGTCCAGGAGCACATTCTGTGGAATCTCGATCCACACTGGCCCTTGCGGGGAGGAAATGGCCTCGGTCCAGGCATCCTGGATGGCCGAGGGGATCCCGGACGCATGCTGGATGAGGCGCTGGCTCTTGGTGACATTCGCGGCAGAGGCCTTCTGGTCATCGAGCTGGTGCAGCATGCCCTTGCGGCGGGCGCCCAAGCCCTCCAAGGGAATCTGGCTGGCCACCACAACCATCGGCACACCGGTGGCATAAGCCTCCTGGAGCCCAGCCAGGGACGTCAACGCGCCCGGACCGGTGGACAGGAACAGCACCCCCACCTCGCCGGTGGCACGGGAATACCCGTCCGCAGCGAAGGCGGAGTTGTTCTCCACACGGGAGGATACGAAGTGCAGATTGCCGCGGCCCATCGCGTCGAACAGGCCCAGGGCGTGCTGGCCGGGGATTCCGAAGACCGTCTTCGCGCCGAGCGCTTCAAGGGTCTCGACGACGAGGTCCCCGCCGTTGCGCTGGTCCGTCACTTCGTGACCGCCGGGGCGAAACCGGCCGGGCGCCGGGATTCCTGGCCAAGGGCCTGGGCAGCGTAGCCGTTCGCGGCGCCCTGGCGGTTGCCTTCGACAGCGTTGTCGGCCATGAGGGTGACGAGCTCGTAGGCAACGTGGCTGCCTGCGACGCCGGTTATTTCGGCGTGGTCGTAGGCCGGGGCGACCTCGACGATGTCTGCGCCCACCAGGTTCATGCCACGGAAACCGCGGATGATTTCAAGGAGTTCGCGGCTCGTGATGCCGCCGGCTTCCGGCGTGCCAGTGCCCGGCGCGTGGGCCGGATCCAGGACGTCGATGTCCACGGAAATGTACAGCGGGCGGTTGCCGATCCGGTCGCGGATCTTCGCCACAGTTTCCAAGACGCCCTGGTAATAGACGTCCGCCGAGGTGACGATGCCGAAGCCGAAGCGGTGATCGTCGTCGAGGTCTTTCTTGCCGTAAAGCGGTCCGCGGGTACCGACGTGGCTGATGGCCTCGGTATCCAGGATGCCTTCTTCGACGGCGCGGCGGAACGGAGTGCCGTGCGTGTACTCGGCGCCGAAGTAGGTGTCCCAGGTGTCCAGGTGGGCATCGAAATGCAGCATGGCGACGGGCTCGCCGGCGCGTTCGGCGGCCGCGCGGAGCAGCGGGAGGGCGATGGTGTGGTCGCCACCGAGCGTCACGAGCTTGCTTCCGTTGGCGGTGAGGTCCAGCGCGTTCTGCTGGATGGTCTCGATGGCCTCGTTGATGTTGAACGGGTTCACAGCCATGTCGCCGGCGTCGGCAACCTGGATGTTCTCGAAGGGGCTGACGTCCCACGCGGGGTTGTACGGGCGGAGCAAACGGCTGGCTTCACGCACGTGGTTTGCGCCAAAACGGGCGCCGGGGCGGTACGAAACACCGGAGTCGAAAGGGACGCCAACGACGGTGACGTCGGCCTTGGACACCTGGTCCAGCCGGGGCAGGCGGGCATAGGTGGCAGCACCGGCGTAGCGCGGGATTCGGGCCGAATCAATGGGACCAAGGTTGCCATTGGCCTCAATACGAAGCTCTTCCAAAATGCGCCACTCCTTTAGTGAATAGGTGAGATCGGGGTGATGACTGTGACACCAATCATACACTCAAAGTTGCCCTATATGCATCGCCTGTTTACAAACAAGTTCCGCCGATCCTTCCGACTAAGACCGGAACATGGGACGTTCTCTACGCTACGTGACGCTCATCACACCACAAGTGCTTGAATGTGTCGCGCCCAAAGGTGACCACCATCACAAGAGGCGTAAAGATTCCATAAAAACCGGCCTCCCCTCCCCCAACGCGCCCGTACGCTCCATCTGGAGCAGCTTCCAGGCTGCGCGAAAGGACCATGTGACAACGCTGACCAGGCCGCCCGCCGACCCCACTGACAGGCGCAAACCCGCAGGGCAATTCAAGCGATGGCTGCTCGATGGAATGCCCGAGACGTCGGGAAAGCGGCAAGGTCCGCACGGAAAACCGGACGAGGACCACACGCCCCAGTCTTGGTGGAAGGTCATGTGCCTCACCGGCGTCGACTACTTCTCCACGCTCGGCTACCAGCCAGCCATTGCGGCGCTTGCCGCGGGCATCGTCTCACCGCTGGCCACGATCGTCCTCGTGGCCGTCACCCTCCTCGGCGCCTTGCCGGTCTACCGCCGGGTCGCTTCCGAGAGCCCCCGCGGCGAAGGCTCCATCGCAATGCTCGAACGGCTTCTCCCCCGCTGGGGCGGCAAACTCTTCGTCCTGGCGCTGCTGGGCTTCGCCGCCACGGACTTCATGATCACCATGACCCTCTCCGCCGCGGACGCGAGCGCCCACGCGATCGAAAACCCGTTCGCGCCGGAATGGCTCCACGGACAAGAAATCGCCATCACCTTGGCGCTCATCGCAGGCCTAGGCGTCGTGTTCCTGCGTGGCTTCAAGGAGGCCATCAACGTCGCCGTCGTACTGGTGGGCATCTATCTGGTGTTGAACGCCGTCGTCGTCGTTTTCGGCCTGACGCACGTGGTGACCGAGGCGCATGTGGTGACCGACTGGTGGGCCGCCCTAAACCAGCAGCACGGCAACCCGTTGATCATGGTGGGAATCGCCCTCCTGGTCTTCCCGAAACTTGCCCTGGGCCTCTCAGGCTTCGAGACCGGCGTCGCGGTGATGCCGCAGATCAAGGGCAGCCCGAGCGACACGGAAGAGAATCCCGCGGGCCGCATCCGCGGCACCCACAAACTGCTCACGACGGCGGCGCTCATCATGAGTGCCTTCCTGGTGGCCTCGAGCTTCATCACGACGTTCTTGATCCCGGCCGCCGAATTCCAGCCGGACGGGAAGGCCAACGGGCGCGCCCTCGCATTCCTCGCCCACGAATACCTCGGCGACGGGTTCGGCACCGTCTATGACATCAGCACCATCGCCATCCTGTGGTTTGCCGGCGCCTCCGCAATGGCCGGCCTGCTGAACCTGGTTCCCCGCTACCTGCCGCGCTTCGGCATGGCCCCGGCCTGGACCAAGGCCGTCCGGCCACTGGTCCTGGTCTTCACTGCTGTTGCCTTCATCATCACGCTGGTCTTCGAAGCCAATGTGGAAGCCCAAGGCGGCGCCTATGCCACTGGCGTGCTGGTCCTCATGACCTCGGCTTCGATCGCCGTCACTCTGTCCGCCCGCAGGAAGATGCAGAAGGGCAAGACCGTCGCTTTTGGCGCGGTGGCCGTCGTTTTCGCCTATACCACGGTGGCCAATGTGGTGGAGCGACCGGATGGCATCAGGATCGCGGCGCTGTTCATCCTTGGCATTGTCCTGGTGAGCTTCGCGTCGCGGGTACGCCGTTCCTTCGAACTGCGCGCCACGCACATCAAGATGGACCAGACGGCGCTCGAATTCACTGCCGCGAATGAGGAAGGTCCCATCCGGATCATCGCGCACGAGCCCAAGCGGCTGAGCGCCGACCGGTACCAGCTGAAGCTGCAGCACGCCCAGAAGGCCAACCACCTGCCGGAAGACAGCGACGCGATCTTCATCGAAATCATCGTGGATGATAGTTCCGACTTTGAGCAGGAACTCCTGGTGGAAGGCAAGCGCCGGCACGGCTTCAAGATCCTCGAGATCCACAGCAACAACGTGCCCAATACGTTGGCCGCGGTGCTGCTCCACATCCGCGACGTCACGGGTCTCATGCCGCACATCTATTTCCGCTGGACCGAAGGCAATCCGATTGCCAACCTGAGCAAATTCCTGTTCTTCGGCGAGGGCGAGATTGCCCCGGTGACGCGCGAAGTGCTGCGTGAGGCCGAACCGGACATCACGCGCAGGCCATGGGTGCACGTGGGCTAGACATGGCAGTGTTGGTGCCGCACCTTCCGGTGCGGCACCAACACAGTCTTTCTGGCTGATCGCCTAGCTGATCGCGGAGGCGCCACGCTCCCCGGTCCGGACGCGCACCGCCTGGGACACTTCGACGGTCCAGATCTTGCCGTCCCCAAACTGGCCTGTACTGGCTCCGGAGATGATGGCGTCCACGATTCCGTCCACCAGATCGTCGGTGGCCAGGACCTCCACCCGGATTTTCGGGAGGAGATCGGAGTTGTACTCCGCGCCGCGGTAGACCTCGATGTGTCCGCGCTGTTGGCCGTAGCCGTTCGCTTGGCTCACCGTCATCCCGTTGACCCCAAAACGTTCCAAGGCGTCACGGACCTCGTCGATCCTCTCCGGCCGCACTATGGCGGTAACGAGCTTCACGTGGAGGCCCTGCTGCGGGTCCGCTCCGTTTCCTCGACTCTTTCCTCGGCGGTGCCCGCCGTCACGGGCGTTTTGCCATTCGATTCACCCGGGTGGAATGTTCCGCCGACCATGGCCAGCTCGTAGGCGGTTTCCGCGTGCTCAGTGATATCGATGCCCGCCAGTTCTTCGTGCTCCTTGACGCGCATGCCCACTGTCTTGTGGATGGCCAGCCCAATGAGCGTGGTCATGATCGCCGTCCACGCGGTGACCACCAGAGCCGTCAATATCTGGGGCCAGAACTGGGTCAAGCCGCCACCGTAGAAAAGGCCACCTTCAGTCTTGGCCGAGGGTACGGCGAAGAATCCGAGGGACAGGGTCCCCCACAGGCCTCCGACGAAGTGAACGGCAACCACGTCCAGGGAATCGTCCAGGCCGATCTTGAACTTCAGGCCGATGGCCAGCGCGCAGACGGCGCCGGCGATCACGCCGATGACGATTGCGCCCACGGGGTCCACGAATCCGCACGCCGGGGTGACTGCTACCAAGCCCGCGACGGCGCCGGATGCGGCACCGAGGGATGTCGCGTGGCCATCGCGGAGCCTCTCGACGAGGAGCCAGCCCAGGAGCGCGGCACTGGTGGCCAGGAGGGTGTTTGTCCAGGCGAGCGCGGCAATTCCATCAGCAGCCAGTTCCGAACCAGCGTTGAAGCCGAACCAACCGAACCAGAGCAGTCCCGCCCCGAGCATCACGAAGGGTAGGTTATGCGGCCTGATGTTGGGATCTTTCATGAATCCGAGCCGCTTGCCGAGCACTACCGCAAGCATCAGCCCGGCCATGCCTGCGTTCATGTGCACTACGGTGCCACCGGCAAAGTCGAGGGCCGAGATCTTGCTGCCGATGATCCCGGTGGATCCGAAGAGGCCACCGCCCCAGACCCAGTGGGCAATGGGCGCGTAGACGAGAGTGACCCAGAGGCCGGCAAACAACAGCCACGGACCAAACTTCACGCGTTCAGCCACCGCGCCGCTGATGAGGGCGACCGTGATGATGGCGAAAGTGGCCTGGAATCCGATGAAGACCATGTCCGGCAGCCCGGGGGCTTTCCCGCCGATGACACTGGCCAAACCGCTGAGTCCGAAGTTTGCGAACGGGTCCCCAATGAAGCCGCCCAAGGTATCCGGGCCGAACGCGAGTCCGTAGCCCCACAGGGCCCAGACCACCGCGACCACGCCAATGGCGCCAAAGCTCATCATCATGATGTTGAGGACGGATTTCATCCTGACCAGGCCGCCGTAGAAGAACGCCAAACCTGGCGTCATGAGAAGTACGAGGGCGGAAGCTGCAAGCATCCAGGCTGTGGCGCCGGGATCCAGGGTCTGGGGATTCACATCCAGCCCTACGCTAAGAAATGCTGAGTCCATTTTGGGAGCCTTCCTGCATATACGGCGCTCCATGGCGCCTGCACGGCGAGACCATTTTTAAAACGAACAGGTCCTGATACCTGACGAGGTACCGACCTTGACGAGTTGCGTTGACTCGAAGGTACAGCCGCCCTGTTTCGGCATCCGGCACGAATCATTTCAAGCACGTAACACAGAACGTCCGTGGGTTAACTTCTGAAGTCAGCCAGGTTTCCGGCTTGTTACGCGCCGGGCGCCGTAAGGAGCCAGCATCAATGGCCGCAGCCAGCGTCAGCGGCTACGGCGTCAGCGGCTTGCTGCAGGCACCAGGATCCAGAGCACCTCGACAGGCTCGTCTGTGGGGTTGACCCAGGTGTGGGGTTCGCGCCCCGGGAAGGACAGGGTGTCTCCCTCTTCGAGGTCATACTCCTCGTTGGTGAGGATCAGCTTGATGCGTCCCTTGACCACATGCAGGACATCGACATCGCAATCAACGGCGTAAAGCTCGGCTTCTCCCCGGCCGCGGGGCTCGATGGAGGCCTGCAGAATCTGCAAGCGCCGCTCCGAGCGGGCCGTCAAGAGCCGTTCCACGATCCCTTGCCCGCCAAGTGAAATCCGCGGACCGTCGTCGCGCCTGGTCAAATGTGTTTCCGGCGCGGCAAAAAGCTCGCCGATGGATACCGAAAGGACTTGGCAAAGCGTCACAAGCGAAGCAACCGACGGCGATGTCAGGTCCCGCTCGACGCGGCTCAGGAAACCCTTGGTCAAGCCGGTGGCATCCGCAACCTGTTCGATGGTGAGCCGCTGCGATTGGCGGGCGGCACGGATTCTGGAACCGATGGCAACGGGTACGTTGCTCGGTTCAACGGGGAGAGCCTTCATTCACGAACCTTTCAGGCCGTTGCTGCGGCCCTGTCATTGCAGCAATAGTAGCCGGATCGCCGGCGGGGCGGGTCTTTTTTGGAGAGAGTCGGCAATGCTGGAGCATCTCGTGGGAACGCCGGCGTCTTGACTGTTACTCGCATCACTACGTATCCTCATAGGCAACAAGTGTTGTTTGTAAGGCACACTTCACAGACTACTCTCCCCAATCACCAGCGCAGAGGCCTTCCGCAAACCCGCAACAATACCCAGCGGGACCGGCGTCGGAATCCCCAAGAACTCTCTGTGCATCACTTTCAGGAGCCAACCATGGACTTCATCAATATTGCGATCGTGGTGGTGTATTTGCTTGCCATGCTGGCCTTCGGCTGGTGGGGCAAGTCGCGCACCAAGAACAACAGCGACTTCCTGGTGGCAGGACGCCGCCTCGGTCCGATGCTCTACACCGGCACCATGGCCGCCGTCGTCCTCGGCGGTGCATCGACGGTTGGCGGCGTCGGCCTCGGCTACAAGTTCGGCATCTCGGGCATGTGGCTCGTAGTGGCCATCGGCTCGGGCGTGCTCCTCCTGAGCCTGCTTTTCGCCGGCACGATCCAACGGCTGAAGATCTACACGGTCTCCCAGATGCTGAGCCTGCGCTACGGCCAGCGTGCCACGCAGACCTCGGGCATCGTCATGCTCGCCTACACCCTCATGCTGTGTGCCACGTCCACCGGCGCCTACGCCACCATCTTCGTTGTCCTCTTCGGCTGGGAGCGCTGGCTGGCCATCGCCGTCGGCGGCGCGATCGTCCTGGTCTACTCCACCATCGGCGGCATGTGGTCCATCACCCTCGCCGACCAGGTGCAGTTCATCATCAAGACGGTGGGCATCTTCTTCCTCATGCTCCCGTTCGTCCTCAACGCCGCAGGCGGCCTCGACGGGATCCGTGCCCGTGTTGACGCCAGCTTCTTCCAACTGGATGGCATCGGAGCGCAGACCATCATCACGTACTTTGTGGTCTACACCCTTGGCCTGCTGATCGGCCAGGACATCTGGCAGCGCGTCTTCACCGCCAAGACCCCGAAGGTGGCCCGTTGGGGCGGCGCCACTGCCGGCATCTACTGCGTCCTCTACGGCGTCGCCGGCGCCCTGATCGGCCTGGCCGCCCGCGTGGCCCTGCCCAACATCGACGTCAAGGCACTCGGCAAGGACGTCGTCTACGCCGAGGTGGCAACGCACATCCTGCCCATCGGCATCGGCGGCCTCGTCATGGCCGCGGCAGTCGCCGCCATGATGTCCACCGCCTCCGGCGCCCTCATCGCAGCAGCCACCGTGGCCCGCGCCGACGTGGTCCCGTTCGTGGCCAGCTGGTTTGGCAAGACGATCAACACCGATGACACCGAAAACCCCGAGCACGACGTCAAGGCCAACCGCTACTGGGTACTCGGCCTGGGCATCGTGGCCGTGTTGATCTCCATGGCGGCGCAAGACGTCGTGGTAGCCCTGACCATCGCCTACGACATCCTGGTGGGCGGCCTCCTGATCGCCATCCTGGGTGGCCTGGTCTGGAAGCGCGGCACGGGCATCGCCGCTGCGTGGTCCATGGCCGTCGGCTCTGTCCTGACTCTGGGCTTGCTCATCGGCTACGCCACGGGAATCATCCCCAGCGAAGACGGCGTCTACGCCAACGATCCCATCTACTGGGGCCTCGGCGCCTCGTTTGTCATCTACGTGGTCGTCTCCCTCCTGACGCCCCCCACCGAGCCCGAGGTCCGCGAAGCCTGGGACCGCCGTGTTGCCGGAGCGGTTACCGAGGAACTCCCCCTGGAGGCCCACCCGGTGGCCACGCACTAGCTTCCAAAGAGTTAATCACGACGGCGGCGCCGCACCTTCTTTCGGGAGGGCTGCGGCGCCGCTGCTGTGTTTGGAGTCCTTAATAGAGAGGCGCAGGGGGCTTTAATACAGAGGCGCCGAGGGCTGGCATGCCTGTACAGTAGGAACAGCTTCAAGAGATGTGGCGCCAAGCTCCGACTTGCCATACGCCAACCCCATGTTCACGGGTGGTTCGGATGAAGAAGCGGCCCGACCCGGACCAGAGACAACCGAGCGGGCAAGAGCAACTCCACCAGGAGAAGGCAATGCCTTTGGAAACCGGCGCTACCGCCAGAGCCAACCACACCGCACAGCCAAGCGCCTTTGCCGCGCCCCGCGCCAGGCGGGTTGACGAATTCGTCCGGGTGATTCCGGGCGTCGATCTCTCCCAAGGTTCCATCACGTTCGTGGTGGACGGCCGGCTAGAACGCCACTGGCACCACGAGCCGCGGCTCATCACCCAAGCCCTCTCACAAGCAGTCCAGCCTGCCCGCTGGTTCCCGGCCACGCGGAAACTCACGCTCACAGTGGCCGCCACCGGGCACCGGGCGGGCGTAGAGCGTCACTTCATCCTGAGCGCGTTTTAGCAAGCCCCAAGGCTCCGGGCTAACCGGTACTATTCGAGCTCTTCGTCCTCACGGTGTTCGTCGACGTCGAGCGGAACGGGCCGTTCGTCGTCGTCGAGGACCTCGGATTGTTCTTCCCAGTCCTCGTCCACCTCCAGGTCCTCGCTGTAGTCGTAGGCGGGATCGGCCTCGACCGTGGGACGGTCAGGGTGGCGGGCGTGGGTCTCGGTGCTGTCCATGGTGCAACCTCCGTTCGACGTGCCGCTGAGCCCATCGCCAGGCAGATCAGGCAGCCAGTCACCACGCCACCCCGCCAATTCGTGGACCCTGTTCATCCATCCCAGCACTGCCCCATCCGGTGGTCAAGGCCTCGCGGGGGCCCCTCCGTTTTTGAGGCGTACCTAAAACGTCGAGTAAGGATTACCGGCCGAAAAACCGCGGAAATTGGCGATAAAGTGGACGTGCAATGAGGCGATGAAGCCCGCCCCAGCAACCCAGGAGTCCCGGTGCACCCGCACGCAAAAACCCCGCATTCAGACAGTCCGTTGGACTCAAGCAGTCCATCGCGAGACGCAGCAGCCACCAAGTCTCCCCCGTCGTCGTCGGACATCAAGCGCTGGCGGCAGTACTTGGCCGACGAACGCGCCGAGGCCGCCGTATACCGCGAACTGGCTCAGCGCCGCGAGGGTGAAGAACGCGAGATCCTTCTGGCCCTCGCAGAGGCCGAAGGCCGCCACGAGGCACACTGGCTCAAGCTCCTCGGCGAACACGCAGGCATGCCGAAAGCTGCCTCCACCCGTAGCCAGATGCTTGGCTTCCTGGCACGGAATTTCGGTTCTGTGTTCGTCTTGGCCCTCGCGCAAAGGGCGGAAGGCCGCTCCCCTTACGCGAAGGATCCCGCTGCAACCCGCGCCATGGCGGCCGACGAACAGATCCATGAAGAGGTAGTCCGCGGCTTGGCGACACGCGGCCGCAACCGATTGTCCGGCACCTTCCGGGCCGCGGTATTCGGTGCCAACGATGGCCTGGTCAGCAACCTTTCCCTCGTCATGGGCATGGCCGCCACCGGTGTGCCCGCCACGGTGGTCCTCTTCAGCGGCATTGCGGGCCTCTTGGCAGGCGCCCTGTCCATGGGCGCCGGCGAATATGTCTCGGTCCGCTCGCAACTGGAGCTCCTCAAGGCCACCCGTCCCACCCAGGCCACGTTGACTGCAGCCCCGTCCCTGGACATCGAACACAATGAGCTGGTCCTGGTGTATCTCGCACGGGGCATGTCGCATGAAGCCGCCGAACACCGGGCTGCCGAACGCATGGGACTCTACAGCTGCGATTGCGATCCCAGCCTCTCGCTCCACCCAGAAGTGGAGGAAACGGTGAATGAGCACGAGGCCGTCGGCTCCGCCTGGGGTGCTGCCATCTCCAGCTTCTGCTTCTTCGCCTCGGGCGCCATTGTGCCGATCCTGCCGTTCCTCTTCGGCATGACGGGCTTCGCTGCGCTGGCTGTGGCCGGTACGCTGGTGGGCATCGCGCTTCTGTCGACTGGCGCCGTCGTCGGCCTGTTGTCCGGAACTTCACCGCTGACCCGCGGCCTCCGGCAGCTCGCCATCGGACTCGGTGCGGCCGCGGCCACATATGGGCTGGGCCTCGTCTTCGGCGCTGTCATCGGTTAGTAGCGCTTGCCCGCTTGGGGCGCGGGGATCAGGGACTTGGGGGAAGGCTTGCATTCGAACTACGGGTACGACGGCGGTCCGACGCCTCCCAAGCGGCGGTCCAGTACCGCCGTCGCGCTCTTCCGAAACTTGATGGTGGTGGCGATCGTCGCGGCCGTGGCCGTGCTTGTGAGCGGTTTCCTCCGGGGCGATCCCCGCATCCTGGGCCTGCTTCCGAACCTGGGTTCCTCGGCACAGCCACCAAGCACTGACTCCGCCCGGGGCGCCGATCCAGGGCAGAGCACAGCTCCCGGGCAGGGCGTTGTTCCCGGGCAAGGGGCGCGAAAAGCCGCGCGTGCCCCGGACACCCCGCCACCTGGCTTGGAGGAAGCCGGCCACGCGCTCGGCTCCCCCGCCAAGCCAGCCGTGGCAAGCACCTCCTACAAATTCTTGGCCACCAACGCCGATGGCACACCCGTGGGCTATTCACCGTGCCGGCCCTTGCACTACGTGGTCAACGCGGCCCTCGCCCCTGCCGGGTCCGAGGGGCTCATTGCCGACGCCATCGCCAAGATCGCCGCAGCTACGGGCCTCAAATTCGTCGACGACGGCGCCAGCACGGAAAGCCCTTCCGAGAAGCGCAAGCCATACCAGGCAGCGCTCTACGGGGATCGATGGGCGCCCCTGCTGATTTCCTGGACCACTCCCGAAGCCGCCCCGGCATTGGCTGGATCCGTCATAGGCACCGGCGGCAGCACCATGTACAGCTTTGGCTCCGGTCCCAAGAGCTACGTGACGGGAAGCCTGGACCTGGACGCTCCGCAAATCACGGAACTCCTGGGCGTCCCCGGCGGTGCCCACTATGTCTCGGCGGTGGTTCAGCATGAACTGGGCCATGTGGTGGGCCTTGACCACGTAGAGGATCCAGTCCAGCTCATGTACCCGGAAATCGGGGCTCCTGACGGCTTGGCGGCCGGAGACCTGAACGGCCTCTACAAGCTCGCATCCGCGCCATGTCGGAGCGACCTCTAGCCCTCCAGCCCACCAGCCCAAATCTGCCCAGCCCACCAGCCCAAATCTGCCCCGCCCACCACTGGACATGCCCAGCCCACCAGCCCAAATCTGCCCAGCCCACCACTGGACATGCCCAGCCTTAGGTTCGAGCAGTGGACATATGAGTACTATGTCCACTGCTTGAGGCCAAGGCTGGGCATGCTCAACGGACCCCAAGCATTATGTCCAGTGCAACTCGCCAAGGCTGGGCATGCTCAACGGACGTATAGGCATTATGTCCGTTGCTGTTGGTCAAGGCTGGACATGCTCAAAGGGAGTGCGCGCGTGCACGCTGGACATGTCCCTAGTTCAGGGCGGTTTCCCGCACCCGGACGGGCCTGAAGCTGGCCCCCGCGCCTGGATAGGACGGGACCTCGATCCGGGCGTGGCTGTGGATCTCGCTCAGGGTGCCATTGGTGTGTTCGGCAATCTGTTCCAGGGTGGTCACCCACATCCGGTCCATGGCTTTGACTCGTTCGATCAGTTGCTCCAAGGCCAGCCTTGGAGGGGCGGCCGGAGATGAACGGGTGGTTGGTCAAGACGAAGCAACTACCTTGGGCGTGGTGGGCCTCGGCTTCCAGGGTCCACATCTCCAGGACCTTGGCCGGGCTTTCGATGACGCCACTACCTGTCACTCCGGGGTAGAACGCGTATTGTTCCCAATCGTCCAATGCCCGGTCCACGGGGATCTCCACGACGTCCCGTGAATCGATGTCCCGTGAATCACTGTCCCGTGAACCGCCCGAGGCAACCGCGATGCCGTAGGGGGCATCGCCGTCGAGCAGGCTCGAATCGTAGAGGAAACCACGGTCCGCGAGCAGCGCAGGCGAATCCCAGTTCAGCTCCCACCACGGTGCCCTGTAGCCCCGCGGCCGGACCCCGGCCACCTTCGCGAGGGCTTCGAGCCCGCGGTCCAGGTAGCTGGCCTCGGTGGCGGCGCCGATTCCTTGCATGGGCTCGTGCAGGTGGGCGACTTCATGGCCGCCGTCGACGATCCGGCGGACCACGTCCGGGTAGCTTTCCGCCGTGAACCCCGGGATAAAGAAGGTTCCCTGGACCTCTTGTCGCTCGAGGATCTTCAGGAGCCGCGGGACGGCGATTCTGGGTCCGTAGGACTGGTGGCTCATGAGGGACATGCGCCGCGTGCTCGTCGGATCGTGGGCGATGGTGCAGGATTCGTAGTCGCCGTCGTGGTGAGTTCCTCAGCGGCCGGCAGCTCCGGGCACAGTTGGACAGCATCCTGCAGGCCTCCGTTCAACAAAGTGCGAGCTATGCGGACAACGCCGAGTTGATCGCGCTTGCGGCACTCCCCCAGGCCGCGGCAGCTCGGCGCCGTCGTCGAGCATGACGAACAGCGGCGCTCGGAACTGATGCGGACCTTGGCGGTATGGCTGGATACCGGGTGCAATACCGCGCAAGCGGCACGGGAACTGCACTTGGAACGGCAGTCGATGCACCACCGGCTCCAACGGATTTTCGAGTTGTGCGGCGGAGACCCGCGCGGAACGGGCCGGCTGGTAGCGTTTCACCTGGCAACCCGCCTGGCGCGCCTCTACTCTGCGCGCCCGATCACGGCCTTTTCCACCGGATCCCGGGGTGCTTCACTGGAAAGAACGACGGCGGCCACGTCGCCTTTCGCCGCAACGGGAGGTACTCGAATGCGCAAGATCATCCTGATGATGTCGGCGTCTTTGGACGGATTCTTCGAGACGCTCGACCGGGACATCAGCTGGCACCTCGTCGATGACGAACTCCTCGGTTTCTTGAACGAGCAGTTCCGAGGGATGGGGGCCTTCATGTTCGGGCGCATCACTTACGATGTGATGGCCGATTACTGGAACACGGCCGCGCCGGATCCGGACATCTCGGCGCACATGTTCGAGTTCGCGGGGATCTGGCGCGAGATGCCCAAGTTCGTGTTTTCGCGGACCCTCACCCAGGCAGGCTCGAACACCACGGTGATTCACGACGTCGTGCCCGAACAAATAGCGGAACTGAAGGCGCAGCCCGGCGGCGACATCGTCCTGAGCGGCGCAAATTTGGCTTCCGCGCTAATGCAGCACGGCTTGATCGACGAATTCCGGATTCGCGTAAATCCCATAGTCCTCGGGCAGGGCCGGCCGCTGTTCGAGGACCCTGGTGTGCGGATGGGCCTCAGGCTGGAGGGGACACGCACCTTCCGCAACGGCGTGGTTTTGCTTCACTACTCGCGAAACGGCGCCTGAACGGCCCACCGTTTGGTGGGCCGTTCAAACCCTACTTCAGCACCACGGTCCTGCTCCCTTGCAGGATCACACGGCCTTCGCAGTGCCAGCGCACGGCGTTGCTGAGTGCTTTGCACTCGGTGTCGCGTCCGGCCGCGACCAGTTCGTCCGGCCCGAAGGTGTGGTCCACCTCCACCACTTGCTGGGCGATGATGGGTCCTTCGTCCAATTCCCCGTTGACGTAGTGGGCGGTGGCCCCTACCGTCTTGACGCCCCTGGCATGCGCTTGGTGGTACGGCTTGGCACCTTTAAAGCTGGGCAGGAACGAATGGTGGATGTTGATGGCACGGCCGTCCAGCTTCCGCGCGAGATCGTCGCTGAGGACCTGCATGTAGCGGGCCAGGACCACCAGTTCGACGTCCAAGCGATCGATGAGATCAAGGAGTTGCCCCTCGGCCGCTGCCTTGGTGTCCGGGGTGACGGGCACATGGAAGAACGGAATGCCGTGCCATTCGACGGTCCGCCTGTGGTCCGGGTGGTTGGAGACTACCCCGACAATCTCGACGGGCAGTTCCCCGACGCGAGCCCGGAACAGGAGGTCGTTGAGGCAATGCTCGAATTTGGAGACCATGATCAGCACCCGCCGTTTGGCCCCGTGGCGATTCAGCTGCCAGCGCATGCCGAACTTCTCGGCAACAGGGGCGAAGGCTTCCCGCAGCGCGTCAATCGTCGATTCGTCCCCTTCCGAGGCGAAATGGACCCGCATGAAGAAGTGGCGGTCCAGCTGGGAGTCGAATTGCTTGCTGTCGATGATGTCGCAGCCGTGCTCCAGGAGGAAGCCGGAAACGGCGTGCACGATCCCCCGTGTCTCCGGGCAATCGAGCGTCAGGACATGCTCAACGGTGGTAGCCGGCAGCGCCGCTTCATGTCGCGGGGCGGTTTCATTTTGGGTCACAGTCATGGCTAGCACTCCACTACGTTGACGGCGAGGCCTCCGCGGGAGGTCTCCTTGTATTTGATTTTCATGTCCGCTCCTGTCTCTCGCATGGTTTTGATGGCTTTATCGAGGGATACTTTGTGGCTGCCGTCGCCGTGCAGGGCAAGGCGGGCGGCGTTGATGGCCTTCACGCTGGCGATCGCGTTGCGCTCGATGCACGGAATCTGCACCAGCCCGCCCACGGGATCGCAGGTGAGGCCGAGATTGTGTTCAATTCCTACTTCAGCGGCATTCTCCACTTGCTCGGGAGTGCCTCCGAGGACCTCGCAAAGGCCCGCGGCGGCCATCGAGCAGGCCGAGCCCACCTCACCTTGGCAACCGACTTCGGCACCCGAAATGGACGCATTGATCTTGAACAGGATCCCGACGGCGGCCGCGGCGAGCAAGAAGCGGACCACACCGTCGTCGTCGGCTCCTTGCACGAATTTCGTGTAGTAGTGCAGCACCGCCGGCACAATGCCGGCCGCACCGTTGGTCGGTGCCGTGACGATGCGGCCGCCCGCGGCGTTTTCCTCGTTCACGGCCAGCGCGAACAGGTTCACCCATTCCATGGCGAGCAGTGGGTCTGCCGAGCTTGAGCCCTGCAGTCCGGCGTCGGTGGCGGCGAGCGTCTTGAACAACGACGGCGCCCGTCGCCTCACGTTCAAGCCTCCTGGAAGGATGCCTTCCGCGGCGCAGCCATTGTCCACGCATTCGCGCATGACGGCCCAGATTTGCAGCAATCGCTCGCGAAGTTCGGCCTCGCTCCTCCACACGAGCTCGTTGCCGAGCATGACGTCCGAAATGGACATGTCCTCCCGTGCACAGATCGCAAGGAGCTCGTCCGCGGTGCTGAAGGGGTATGGCAGCACGGTGTCGTCAGCAACCACTTTGTCGCTTCCAGACGCATCGCCGTCCACCACGAAACCGCCGCCGATCGAGTAGTAACTGCGCTCGCGCAGGACTTTCCCGGTGTGGTCCAAGGCGCGGAAAGTCATGCCGTTAGGGTGGGCAGGCAAAGATTTGCGCCGGTGAAGGACCACGTCTTCGTCCCAGTTGAAGTCCACGCGGTGGTGTCCGGCTATCCGCAATTCGGCGTCCAGGGCGGCCGCGGCAACCTGATCGTCGGCAGTGGACGTGTCCACCGTTTCCGGCGATTGGCCCTGCAGCCCGAGTACCACGGCCTTGTCCGAGCCGTGGCCGCGGCCGGTGGCGCCCAGCGAGCCGAAAAGCTCTGCCTGGACGCGCACCGTTGCCGCGAGTTGCCCGGAGGATTCCAGGCCGTCGGTGAACTGCTTTGCCGCCCGCATCGGGCCGACCGTGTGCGAAGACGACGGCCCGATGCCAATGGAAAACAGGTCAAGCACGCTCAGTGCCATCAGGGGACCTCAGGAGAGGCGAATTCCCTCATGCCGTCAAGCAGCCAACGGCCCAGGAAATCGGCGAACGAAGCCCTCGGGAAGATCCGGAAGCTGTCCTCCCCGGTCTTCAACAGCATCGCCGGGATGTTTCCGATTTCCGTGGCCAGGGCCGTCCCGGTGCGGAAGGCGCGGGGGTGCAAGTCCAGCGAGCACCCCTTCTCCAGGACGTCCCGGGCACGGATGCCGGAAAGCTCGAAGGTGGTGCGGTTGGCGGACAAGTCCACCACCTGGCCCGGGTCGTCGCCCAAAGCCTCGACCAATGCGCGGACAAGGTCTCCGCCCAGGGAATCGTGGGCCGATTCCGGTGCGACCACCAGGAATTCGTCCGGCCCAAGCCACAAGGTGGTGGCCCTCTCGTCCCCACTGACCTCACCGCATGCCGCCGGCAGGCCGCCGGTCACGGACGCGAGGCGGGCTCCGGCGTCGGACGCCCGGTCAACCCGGACACCCACCATGGTCTGGAACGGGATCTCCTTCAACGCGACGGTTCCGGCCACGGAACCGGACTCGAAGGTCGGTGCCAGGTGCGACGCGGGGCTGCGGCGTGCCGCACGGAGCGTCTCGGGGTTTGCGGGTGTTGCTGTTTCAGCCATCTTTACGGGTCCCTTCAGCGTCGAAAAGTACGGTTTCTCCCACAACGACGTCCAGCAACTGGTCGCCGACGGAGGCCACCAGGGTCTCGCCGATCCGGTTGCGGCCGTTGGTGATGAGTGCCAGGCCGAAGGACCGGCCCAAAGCGGCACTGTGGTAGCTCGAGGTCACGAAGCCCTGCATCGGCACGGGGCCGTAAGCCGGGTTGACGGGGATTCCCTTTTCCACGAGCTGGGTGCCTTCCGGAAGACGGAACGAACCGTCCGCCGGAAGGACGCTGACCAGGTGCTTGCGGTCAGTGCGAACAGCATCCTCGCGGCTGTAAGAACGCTTGCCGATGAAGTCCTTGGCCTTGGAAACGATCCACTCCATCCCGGCATCCTGCGGGGTGACTGTACCGTCCGTGTCCTGCCCGACAATCGGGTAGCCCTTCTCGGCACGAAGAACGTGCATGGTCTCCGTGCCGTACGGGGTGATGTTGAACTCGGCACCTGCGGCAGCAACAGCTTCCCAGGTGTTGAGCCCATACCAGGACGGAACGTTGATTTCGTAGGCAAGCTCACCGGAGAACGAAATCCGGCAAACCCGTGCCTGAACTCCGGAGGCCAGCGTGGTCTCGCGGAACGTCATGAACGGGAACGCTTCGGCGTCCAGCCCGCCGTCGGCCGCCAGTTGCGGCGCAACTTTGGCGATCACGGCGCGGGATTTGGGTCCGACGACGGCAATCGTCGTCCACTGTTCGGTCACCGACGTGCACACCACATCGAGTTCCGGCCACTCGGTCTGGTGCCACTCCTCGAGCCAGTCAAGGACCTTCGCGGCGCCGCCGGTGGTGGTGGTCATGAAGTAGCGGCCCTCGTCGAGGCGCAAGGTCACACCGTCGTCGAAGATCATGCCGTCCGGGGTGCACATGACCCCGTAGCGGGCAGAGCCCGGAGCGAGCTTCTTGAACGCGTTGGTGTAGATGCGGTTCAGGAATTCACCGGCATCCTTGCCACGGATCTCGATCTTGCCCAAGGTGGTAGCGTCCATGAAGCCCACGGATTCCCGGACTGCCGCGCATTCGCGGAGCACGGCGGCGTCCATGTCCTCGCCCGCTTGCGGGTAGTACCACGGCCGCTTCCACTGGCCAACGTCCTCGAAGAGCGCTCCCTGGGCGACATGCCAGGGGTGGATGGAGGTCACTCGGGCGGGATCGAAAAGCTCGCCGCGCTGGCGTCCGGCCAACGCCGCGAAAGCCACCGGCGTGAAGGGTGCGCGGTAGGTGGTGGTGCCGATCTCGCCGATGCCGCGTTCAGCCTCGCCGGCCTGCTTGAGGGCCGCCGCGATCACGCCGATGGCGTTGACGCCGGAGGTCTTGCCCTGGTCGTTGGCGGTGCTGATGGAGGTGTACCGCTTGATGTGTTCCACCGAGCGCATGCCTGCCCCGGTGGAACGGAGCACGTCCGCCACGGACTGGTCGCGCTGGAAGTCTACGAAGTGGTGGTGCCATTCCCCCGCGTTTCCGCTCTGGCCCGGCACCAGCCACAACTGGCGGGTCGGGGCGGAGGCGACGGGCTCCTTGATCTCCGCGGGCACCGTCTGGGTGCTGAACCCCGCGGCGACCGCTGCGGCGGCTCCAGCGGAGATGCCATCGCCGAGGCAGTCCCCGAGCTCGTAGCTTCCGCGTCCTGCGCCGGCCACGTGCTGGTCCTTGACGACGGAGCTCGGCACGAAGCCAGCCAGGTCTTCGTCCCAACGCAACTTCCCCTGGCGCTGGCTGTGGAGGTGAACTACAGGACTCCAGCCGCCGGAAACCGCCAGCAGATCGCAAGCGAGCCGTTCGACGCCGGAGGTGACTTCGCCGTCGTCGTTGAGGCTGCGGATGGTGACGCCGTCGATCCGGCCGTTCTCCCCCGCGCCAGAGGTATCGGCGACGGCGCTGCCGACGAGGACGCGGATGCCGCTTTCAACGGCGGCTGCCGCTTCGTCGCTGAGCTTCGGACGGGCGTCGACGACGGCGGCGACCTTGATGCCCGCGGCCAGCAGATCGGCGGCCAAAAGGTAGGCGGAATCGTTCGTGGTGCCGATGACGACCCGGCGCCCGGCAGCGACGGCGTAGCGGTTGAGGTAGCTCCGCACGGCGGAGGCCAGCATGATGCCCGGGCGATCGTTGTTTTCGAAGACGAGCGGACGCTCGTGCGCGCCGGGGGCCAGGATTACCTGCTTAGCACGGATGTGCCAAATACGCTGGCGGGAGACACCGTCCGCGGCCGGGCTGCTGAGGTGGTCCGTACGGTTCTGTGCCGCGATCACATAGTTCGCGTCATAGGAGCCGAATGCCGTGGTGCGGTTGAGGACGGTACATTCGGCGGCGGAAACGAGCTCGGCCTCCACGTCCGCGATCCACTCCAGTGCCGGCTTGCCTTCAATCACTTCGGCGAGATCCGGCGCAGTGGAACCGGACAGCAGCGAGCCGCCGAGCTCGGGCTGGTCATCGATCAGGATGACCCTGGCGCCGGTGCGGACCGCCTCACGGGCTGCCGCGAGGCCGGAAACGCCGCCGCCAACCACCAGGACGTCGGTGTGGACGTATTTCTTATCGTACTCGGCGCGGTCCTCGTTGGGATCGAGCTTGCCCAGGCCGTTCAGGAACTCAACGCTGAGCCCGTCCACGAGGGACACGGCGGTCGCGGGAAGCATCGACTCGGCGACGTGGCCGGGGAAGCGGGCAGCCACCTTGACCAAGGCGTTGGATTCTTCCACTCCGGCGGACATGATGCCGCGGGGGCGATTCTCATAGAGCGAGTTGCCGACGCTGATGCGGCCGTTGGCAAGCAGTGCCGAGGCAATGGTGTCTCCCGGGTGTCCGGTGTATTCCTGGCCATCGACGGTGAACTGCCAGGCGATGCTGCGGTCGATGCGGCCGCCGGTGGCGAGGCGGGCGTTCTGCGGGGTCACTTTGTCGCTCCTTCCGAAGTGGTGGCTGCTGTGGTGTTCGCATCAGGGCGCGGCTCGCCCATTTTGTAGATGGCCTGGATGTCATAGCTGACGGTGTCGCGGAGCATGTTGAACCATTGGCGGCAACCGGTGCTGTGGACCCAGCGTTCGGCGAAGGCACCTTTCGTGTTGTCGCGGTAGAACAGGTACTCGGCCCATTGGCGGTCCGTCAGCGCGTCCGGGTTCTCCGGGTACGCCACGTGGGCCTGGCCGCCGTAGTGGAATTCTGTTTCGTCTCGTGGCCCGCAATTGGGGCAGCTGATGAGCAGCATGGTTGGTCTCCTAAAGGGCTGCGGCTAGTGGGCTGCGGCTAGTGGGCGACGGCGGCGGCGCCGTGTTCGTCGATCAGGGCACCGGTCTCGAAGCGTTCCAGCGAAAAAGGCTTGTTGAGCTCGTGCGGAGTGCCGGTGGCGATGGTGTGGGCGAAGGTCAAGCCGGCAGCGGGCGTGCCCTTGAAGCCGCCCGTTCCCCAACCACAGTTGACGAACATGTTCTCCACCGGGGTGGTGCCGATAATCGGCGAGGCATCCATGGTGGTGTCCACGATTCCGCCCCAGGTCCGGAGCACGTGGGCGCGGGCAAAGATCGGGAAGAGTTCGACGCCGGCGGCCATCTGGTGCTCGATCACGTGGAAGGAGCCGCGCTGGCCGTAGCCGTTGTAGGAGTCGACCCCGGCGCCCATGACCAGTTCGCCCTTGTGTGCCTGGGAAACGTAGACATGCACGTGGTTGGACATGACCACCGTGGGGTGGACGGGCTCGTGCAATTCGGACACCAACGCCTGGAGGGGGTGCGACTGGATCGGGAGGCGGAAACCGGCCATTTCGGCGAGGACCGAACTGTGGCCCGCGGCGGCGAGGCCAACTTTTTCGGTGTGGATGGTGCCTTGGTTGGTCTGGACGCCCACCACGCGGTTGCCGTCCTTGAGGAAGCCCGTCACTTCGCAGTTCTGGATGATGTCCACGCCGAGTTCATCGCACTTGCGGGCGAAAGCCCAAGCGACGTGATCGTGCTTAGCGATGCCGGCCCGGGGCTGGTACGTGGCACCCATGACCGGGTAGCGGATGTTGTCGCTGATGTTCAGGATGGGGCAGAGTTCCTTCACCTGCTGCGGGTCCAGCCATTCGGCGTCGACGCCGTTGAGCTTGTTCGCGCCGACGCGGCGGACGCTTTCGCGGACGTCACCCAAGGTGTGGGCGAGGTTCATGACGCCACGCTGGCTGAAGAGGAAATCGTATTCGAGCTCCTCGGGCAGGATCTCCCAGAGCTTGAGGGCGTGCTCGTAGATCGCGGCGCTCTCGTCCCAAAGGTAGTTGGAACGGATGATGGTGGTGTTGCGGGCCATGTTGCCACCGGCCAGCCAGCCCTTCTCAAGAACGGCGATGTTAGTCATTCCGTGGTTCTTCGCAAGGAAGTACGCGGTGGCCAGGCCGTGGCCGCCGCCGCCCACGATCACGGCGTCATAGGAGGACTTGGGCTCCGGGTTACGCCACAGGAAATCCGGGTGTTCGGGGAGGTGGTCTGCGCTCACTGGGCTGCTCCAATCATTTCTGCTTCAAGTTCAGTGGCTGCGGCGTCGTTGCCGGTCTGGGAAAGATGCGGGTAAAGGGGGAACTTCTCCGCCAGCGCGGTAACCCTCGCACGGAGTTCGACGGCGGTGTGGTCACCCAGGGTGCCGCTGGTTGCCGCGGCGATGAGCGCCGTCGCAATGATGTCTGCCACCTCGGCGAATTCCTCGGCCCCGAAGCCGCGGGCGGCGAGTGCCGGGGTTCCGATCCGGAGTCCGGATGAGACCATTGGCGGGCGGGGGTCGAACGGGACAGCGTTGCGGTTGACAGTGATGCCGATACGGTGAAGCGTGTCCTCGGCCTGCTGGCCGTCGAGTTCCGAGTGGCGCAAGTCCACGAGGATCAGGTGCACGTCGGTGCCGCCGTTGACCACGGAAATTCCTGCCGCGGCGACGTCTTCTTTCAGTAGCCGCTCCGCGAGGAGCTTGGCGCCTTCCAGCACACGTACTTGACGTTCCCGGAATTCGGGCTCTGCCGCCATCTTGAACGCGACAGCCTTGGCCGCGATCACGTGTTCCAGAGGCCCACCCTGCTGGCCCGGGAAGACTGCGCTGTTGATCTTGCGAGCGTACTGCTCCTTGGAGAGGATCACCCCACCGCGGGGGCCGCCGAGGGTCTTGTGGGTCGTGGTAGTCACGACGTCCGCGTACGGCACCGGGTTGGGGTGCAGGCCCGCGGCGACGAGGCCGGCGAAGTGCGCCATATCCACCATGAGGTAGGCGCCCACGAGGTCGGCGATGCGGCGGAATTCGGCGAAATCCAAGTGGCGCGAGTACGCGGACCAGCCGGCAACGATCAGCTTCGGGCGGTGTTCCAGGGCCAGGGCTTCAACTTCCGCCATGTCCACCCGGAGGTCGGATTCGCTGACGTGGTACGGGATGACCTTGTACAGCTTTCCGGAGAAGTTGATGCGCATGCCGTGGGTCAGGTGGCCGCCGTGTGCGAGGTCGAGGCCCATGATGGTGTCCCCCGGCTCGAGGAGCGCGAACATGGCCGCGGCGTTGGCCTGGGCGCCGGAGTGCGGCTGGACGTTTGCGGCTTCTGCACCGAAGAGGGTCTTCACGCGGTCGATGGCCAACTGTTCGATGACGTCCACGTGCTCGCAGCCGCCGTAGTAGCGCTTGCCCGGGTAGCCTTCGGCGTACTTGTTGGTCAGAACCGAGCCCTGTGCCTGCATGACGGCTGCAGGGGCGAAGTTTTCGGAGGCGATCATTTCCAGCGTGGACTGCTGCCGGATGAGTTCCTGGGCGATCGCCTGCTCAACCTCCGGGTCCGCCTCAGCGAGCGGGCGGATCAGCGGTTCAACCATCATGTTCTCCTTTTGAGATACTTATATTTACTGACTAATCAGCAACTGATATATTAGAACTATTGCCATAGTATGTTGAAGATCACAGAACCGTCAACAGCCCGGCAGCAACTGATCCGCCAGACTTGAAAGTGCGGCAAACGGGAGAGAGCACATGAGCACAGCATTGGAAGCACTGGACACGGGCACACAGGGAGCGTCCTTGGCGGAAAACGCCTACCTGCTCCTCCGCGACCGGCTCATCATGCTGGACATCAAACCCGGCGATCCCATCAACGACGGGCAGATTGCCGCCGAGCTCGGCATCGGACGGACACCCGTGCGCGAAGCCATCAAGCGCCTCGAAAGCGACCACTTGGTGGTGTCATACCCCCGCCGCGGAACCTTTGCCACCGGCGTCGACATCACCCAACTAGCGGACGTCTCCGAAATCCGGGAGCTGCTTGAGCCCCTGGCCTCACGTCGGGCAGCCCGCATGGCCAGCCCCAAGCTGCGGGAAGAACTGCGCGAGGTCGCCGCCGCCATCAGCGGCCTGGAAGCACACGACGCCGGCCAGCAGGAACTCATGCGCTACGACATCCAGGTGCACCGGCTCATCTACAAGGCCGCGGCCAATCCGCACCTTGAGGACGTGCTGATCCGCTACGACAACCTCGCAACACGCATCTGGTGCCACATGCTGGACAAGATGCCCTCCGTGACGGGCCACGTCGCAGAGCACGCGGAATTGCTCACCGCGATCGCCGACGGCGACGAAGACCGCGCGGCCGCGCTCGCCCTGCACCACGTGGTGAGTTTCGAAGAGACGATCCGCAAGGTGCTTTAGGTTCGGCGGGTGCTTTAGGTTCGGCGGGTGCTTTAGGTTCGGGGCATACCCCTGTCTAGCCGTTTCTCTTCCAGTGCTTGGGCCACTTCACGTTCAACAGCAGCAACCCCAGCAAGAGCGAGTCGACTGTCATTACTCCCGCCATGAAGTATGCCCAACCGGCCATCATGGCTCCTTCACCACCAGTCGGCCCGAGGTGCGGGGTTGCATCAGAATACGCATACCAATCTCCTGACTTGGATCCCCCAGTCAATCGATAGTCCACCAAGTGTGGCACGACGGCGCCTAAGAAGGAACGGTTTTAAGCGATCGACGGCGGGCCGCACTGAAAGGTGTGGGCCGCCGTCGTGCGGGTCTAAGGGTTGAATATGTGCGGTCGATGGGGCCGGCCAGCCTCACGCGTCAGGGGCCAGGCCAGGAAGTCGGGATTGTTGCCGCCGGAATTCAGTGGGCGCAACGCCGACATGCTGGGTGAACAACCGCGTGAAATACGCGGGATCTTCATAACCAACGCGGCTGGCCACCTTCCCAACGGGCAACGAACCCTTCGGCCAGCAGTGACTGCGCCTGAGAGATCCGTGTCCCAAGGATGTAGTTCAAGGGGCTCAGGCCGGTCGATGCACGGACGATGCACCTCAACTCGGTGAGCGAGACCCCGGCCGCCCTGGCACGGTCGGCCATGGCCATGGGCCGGAAAGCTGTGCTTTTCAAAGTGGCCAGTACCTGACGGTCCCGGCCCATGGTTGCAGCATCCGCAACTCCCGAGGCCAGAAAGGCGAGGAGCAGACGCTGGGTGGCAACCGACGCTTCGACGCTCCCACGCAGCCCCACCGTGGACAGGGCGGCGTGAAGTTCAGCAAACACGGCCGCAACCCGCTCCGGCATTGCCCGCAGCCCAGTGACTGGCCGACCCGGGTCAAGAATTCCCAGATCTCGGTAAAGCTGGACACCTGCACCAGTGAACAAAACCCAGTGTTCGGTCCACCCATCCTTGTCGGGACCATAGGTGTGGGGAACGCCTGGAGGCACTGAGATCAAGGCCGGAGCACGTACCGCCTTTTTGGGCTCTCGCGGCCCCCCCGACGTACCAGCCCGTCCCCGATGAAATGTAGACCACCGCGTGGCAGGGGAGCTTCCTGTCCCTCGGGGATGGGGCCGTGGCAACCTGCTCTCCCGCCCCGAGACAGCCGACAGCCGCGTGGCCCAACGTTAATGGCGACGTCGAATAGAGCGCCCAATGTTGCGAATAATCCAAGGCGTGGTCCTGACCCGCGAAAATCCAACGATTTCTGACAATAGTCCATGGAGTATTGTCCAAGCCTGAACGAGGCCATCAGCATGGTCACATCAAACGGATACGAATTGGACGATTCACCGGTACGCCTCGGCTACCTTAATCCGGTCCCCACAGCGGAACGCGACGATAGGGGTTCCCTGTGGTCCAGGCTTCGCCGGGACGGCTACCTCTATCTCACCAACCATCTTGACCCGAGCATGGTCGAATCGTTCCGGGAGTACTACTTTTCACAGATGGTCGGCACGGGGCTGCTCGAACCCGGAACCGATCCGGCCACCGGGGTCGGCGCGAGCGGCGCCGTCAACCTCGGGAAGGTGCGGGAAATCCTCTTCGGCGAGATCGTCCCCGGTGCCGTTTACGCGGCGTTGACCAGCCATCCGGCCATCCGCGGATGGTTCGAATGGTTCCTGGAAGGTGAAGTCCACCTTCACAAGCGCAAGATTATCCGCCACATCCGTCCGGGAGAGGCCGGCATCGGTACGGCAACCCAGGCACACTACGACTTGATCTATCTACGCGAAGGCAGCGAACGTGTTCTTTCCATGTGGATCCCGCTTGGTGACTGCCCCGTCGAGATGGGCGGGCTGACCTATCTGGAAGGAAGCCACCACTGGGCGATGGCCGACGAACGTGAGCGTGGACTGCAGCGTCCAGCTGCCTCAATGACCGCGGACCTGCCAGCGCTGGCCAACGAGCACGACGGCCGCTGGCTACTCGCCAACTACCGCGCTGGCGACGTTATGGTCCATTCCTCGTACATGGTGCACGCAGGGAGCGACAACGTCGACTCAGCCAACCGGATCCGCCTCTCCACCGACATTCGCTACCAGCGGGCTTCGGAACCGATCGATTGGCGTTGGCAGGAGCACTGGAACTACGACGATGGCCTCTAGGCTCCACAGTCACCCAGGGCGCTGCCTCAGCCCGGGGTGAGGACGCAGAACTCGTTGCCCTCAGGGTCGGCGAGGCACACCCACGGCACATCGCCCTGGCCGACGTCGGCGTCCGTGGCGCCCAGGGTCCGCAGCCGGGCCACCTCCGATGCTTGATCGTCGCCGGGGTACGGCCTCAGGTCCAGATGGACACGGCCATACACGGAGTTCACGGTGGGTGTGCGAACGAACTCCAGATACGGCCCGACACCCTTGGCCGAACGGAGCCTCGCAAGATCGTCGGTCACCTCGTGCAGGGTCCAGTCCATCGCCTCGCCCCAGAACCGGGCCATGGCCCGCGGATCCGCACAATTGACTACCACCGCGGCGATCGGCCCGGTGTCCCCGTAGATCGATCGAGGTTCCAGCACGCAGAACAGGTTGCCCTCCGGATCGGCCAGAACCCTCCAAGGCACATCCCCCTGGCCGACGTCGGCGGGTGTTGCACCGAGCTCCACAAGGCGCGCAACCAGCTCCGCCTGATGGGCCTCAGAGGTGGTGGCGAGATCGAGGTGCGCGCGGTACCTCACCGTCTTGGGGTCCGGGACGGTGACGACATCGACGCAGACGGCAACGGGATCCGGCAAGACGACGCCCACGGGTTCAACATTTGTCACACCGGGTCCTTCGCTGGAAACACCCCAGCCGAGGGCGTCCGCCCAAAACCGGCCGAGCGCCGAGTCATCCCGAGCCTTGAAATTCACCTGAACAAGTCTCAACGCCATACCGCCCGATCCTATAGCCACGAAAATCCCGATATGGGAGGCACGCCAGCGACACGAGACACGCAGCCCAGAGTGGCCGCCCACTTGACCGCGTTTGAGACGATGAACCACATGGACGCTGACTCACTGCTTGCCAACGACCCCGACACCGATTCCGCCGGCGCGCACCATGCCGGTGTGCAGTCCGTGGACCGGGCCATCACCGTGCTCGAAATCCTGGCCCGAAACGGTGACGCCGGCGTGAGTGAGATCGCGGAGGAAATGGGCGTCCACAAATCAACGGCGTCGCGACTGCTGAGCGCCCTGGATGCCCGCGGCATGGTGCAGCAGAACCACGAGCGCGGAAAATACCAACTCGGTTTCAACATACTGCGCTTGGCTAGTGCCATCCCGGCCCGCCTCAGCCTGGTCAGGGAGGCCCGGGAAGATCTCGAAGCCCTCGCCGAAAAGTTCGCTGAGACCGCGAACTTGGCCGTGCTGCGGTCAAACTTCGCGGTCAACGTGGACCAGGCCATTGGCCCCAACACGCTCGGCACGCAGGACTGGATCGGCGGCCTCACCCCGCTTCACGCCACATCCAGCGGCAAGGTCATGCTTGCCGCCCTGCCACCCGCGACGCGCGACCGTGTCCTCAGGGAGGCCGGCCAGGCCCAATACACGGCACAGACCATCACGGACCGCGACGAGTTGGAGCAGCAAATGCCAGTCATTGCGGAAGCCGGGTACGCCGTCACCTACGAAGAACTCGAACGCGGTCTCAACGCCGTCGCCGTTCCCATCCGCAACCACAGCGGCACCGTGATCGGGGCGATCAGCCTTTCCGGCCCCGCGTTCCGTTTCGAACCCGAAAAAATACCCGGCCTCCTTGATGCGCTCAAGCAGGCCGGGCATTCAATCAGCGTGAAGATGGGTTACACCGCAGCCAGCGGCGGCTAGCCCTCCACCGGGACGTCCGCGATCTTGCTGGTGACCCAGCTGTGGAACGCCTCAATGTGGTGCTCGCTGGGCACCAGGACGCCGCCCTTGGCATAGATCTTGGAGCCCATGGCCGGCTGGCAGCGTTCGCAGGCGTCGAAGTCCTGCTCGTTGACCCGGTGGAACAGCTCAACCGATGCCGAGACGTCCTTACCTGATTCCACCACGCTGGGCAGGTACAGCCAGTCGCACTCGACGATCGTGTGGTCCGCCGCCAGCGGAAACATGCGGTGGATGATGACGTGGTCCGGGACCAGGTTGACGAAGACGTTCGGCTTGATGGTCACTGCGTAGTAGCGGCGATCCTGGTCATCGCCGACTCCGGGAATGCGGTCCAGGCCCTCGGAGCCGTCAATCGTGAAGCCCTTGATGTCCTCGCCGAACTCGGCGCCGTGGCCCACAAAGTACTGGGCCGCCAGCCCGTCGGCGAACTCCGGCAGCACTTCGGTCAGCTCGGGGTGGATCGTGGCGCAGTGGTAGCACTCCATGAAGTTCTCAATGATGAGCTTCCAGTTGGCCTTGACGTCATACTTGATGCGGCGGCCCAGGCTCAGGTTGGCGATGTCGTAGTCGTCAACGGCCCGCAGGTCCCCGAGGCGCTCCTCGATGGCACCCATCACGTCTTCTTCGAACGACGGCGGCTCATCCGCGAGGCAAACCCAGACGTAGCCCATGTATTCACGGGCGTGGACCTTGACGAGTCCGTATTCGTTGCGGTCGATGTCCGGCATCTTGGTCAGGTTGGGGGCGGCGATGAGCTTCCCCTCGAGGTCGTAGGTCCAGGCGTGGTAGGGGCACTGGAACGAACGGTTGGCTTCGCCGGATTCCTCCATGCACAGCTTCACGCCGCGGTGCCGGCAGATGTTGTAGAACGCGCGGATCTCTCCCTTGCGGGTGCGGTTGATGAGCACGCTCTCGCGGCCGATCTGCACGGTTTTGAACGAGCCGGCTTTTTCCAGGTCCGCGGTCCGCACTGCGCAGAACCACATTTGTTCAAAGATGTGTTCCTGCTCGGCACGGAAGATGTCTTCGCTGACATACGTGTGGCCGGGGAGAGTGGGGATCAGGCTGGGGGAAACAACTTCAGTGGTCATGCTGACTCCTATTCAGTGATGAACGTGGTTGAGGCTTGGAAATGCTTATGGGGTTGCCAGGACGGTCTGGGCAGTGCGCGCGTTGTGCGCATTGAGTTGCCGGCGCCAACGGGTGAACAGACGCGGCTGGTTCACCCCGAGGACGCCCACCGGTTCATCTCCCCGGTAGTACACGGCGAGGAAGCTGTGGTTCTCGAGCTCCCCTGCCTCGATCTGGACGCGTTCGGCGTCCCGGGCGTGGCCGGCGAACTGAAGCGTCACCCCGTACTGGTCGGACCAGAAGTACGGCAGGTTGAGCGGTTGGGCTGCGGCTGAGTGGTCCAGGAGGCCGGCGACGGCAATGGCTGCGCGTTCCTGGGCACCGCTCCAATGCTCCACGCGGTGGTGCCGGCCACTGCGTTCGTCGAACCAGGCCGCACAGTCCCCCACGGCAACCACCCCGGGCACATTGGTTCGGCCCATCGAATCGCACGTGACGCCGTCGTCGATCGCCAGGCCCGAACCGGCCAGCCACCCGACATTGGGGACGGCCCCGATTCCGAGGAGTACGACGTCGGCGGAACGGTACTGTCCGTCGCTCAGCCGGACGCCTGTCACATTTCCTTCGCAGCTGTAATACGAGTCGATTCCAGTGTCACAAATCAGTTCCACACCATTCATTCCGTGGAGCGTGGCCAAGGCGGCAGCCATCTCCGCGCCGAGCGGAGCGCTCAGGGGCATCGGGCTTTTGCAGATGATGGTCACGTCCATTCCAAGGCCCTTGGCTGTTGATGCAACCTCCGCGCCGATGAATCCGGCGCCCACTACCAACAGGCGGCTACCAGGAACGAGTTCCGGAGCCAGATCTTGGGCATCCTCGAGGGTCCGCAGCGTAAAGACATTGGACAGGCCCGCAAGTTCGGGCAGCGTGCGGGCAGACGCTCCCGTGGCAATCACGACGCCGTCAGCCACCACCGCGCGTCCGTCTCCGAGGGTGATGGTCCTGGTGGCTGCGTCAAAGCTCCGCGCAGGCGTGCCCAGCAGCCATTCAGCCTGCAGGGGATCATCCGCTCCGGGTTCTTCCGCTTCCAACATCAAGTGGTTGACACCGATTTTTCCTGCCAGGAATTCCTTCGACAGGGGCGGTCGGTCATAGGGCCGCTGCTGTTCATCGCCAATGATGAGCAGCCGGCCACAAAAGCCTTGCGCCCTGGCTGCGCGGGCAGCGGAAAGACCCGCCAATGATGCCCCCACAATCGCCAATGTCTCCATGGCTTCCTCCTCGCCGAGCCGTTCGAAAATTCATTGCGCATTACGCAACAAACTTCATTATGCGAAACAGCGTGACGGACTTCACAACGCGTGTCAAGGAATCGGCCGGGAAAGTTCAACCTCTTGACAAGCCCCTGTGAGGTCAATCACTCTGTTGCGTATTGTGATCAGCGTTGATCATGAGACAACCGCCCCACAGGCTTCGACCCCGCCCGGTGAAAGAGGTTCTTGAGATGCACAGTGCTTGCCCGCTCAGCTCGTTGGCCCCGGGGGACGCAATTCGACTCGAGACGTCCCCGCCCATTGCCGTATTTCACACAGAAGAGGGCGAACTCTTCGCCCTCGACGACACGTGCACGCACCAAGACGCCTCACTCGCCGACGGCTGGGTTGAGGACTGCTGGGTAGAGTGCCCCCTCCACGCTTCCAAGTTCAACCTCCGCACGGGAGCCGCCGATGCGCCTCCCGCCAAGCTGCCCGTCCGGGTCCACGAAGTCTTGGTGGTGGACGGCCAGATCATGGTCAAGGAATCCGAGGACGCCCCCAACCTGCCGCCCGGGCTCACTGTGGACGGTCACGTCTAGGTTCCGCCACGCTCGTTCCACCGAACTTCCAGACCCCGCACTTCAACTTCAGGAGCTTCCCGCATGTCCACAACACCCCGCGTCGTTATCATCGGAGCCGGCATAGTCGGCGCGAATCTCGCGGATGAGCTGTCCTCCCGCGGCTGGACCAACATCACCGTCGTCGAGCAGGGCCCGCTGAAGCTGGCAGGCGGCTCTACCTCGCACGCCCCCGGACTGGTGTTCCAGACCAACGCTTCGAAGACCATGACCCAATTCGCGGCCTACACCGTGGAGAAGCTGCTCTCACTCAACGAATCCGGTGTCTCCTGCTTCAACCAGGTGGGCGGCCTCGAAGTGGCAACGACTCCGGAACGCTTGGCGGACCTCAAGCGCAAGCTGGGCTACGCGACGTCGTGGGGTGTGGAAGGCCGGCTCATCGATCCGGACGAGTGCGCCAAGCACTACCCGCTGCTCAACCAGGAAAAGGTGCTCGGCGGACTCTACGTCCCCTCTGACGGTCTAGCGTCCGCGGCCCGCGCCGTTGGCCTGCTCATCGCTAAGGCTAGCGCGGCGGGAGTCACATTCCGCGGTTCCACCCCCGTCACCGGCATCGAACAGTACGGCGGCAAGGTCACCGGCGTCGAAACGCCCGACGGCGTGATCCCGGCAGACATCGTGGTCTCCTGCGCCGGGTTCTGGGGTCCCAAGGTCGGCGCCATGGTGGGCATGTCCGTACCGCTCCTTCCCCTGGCCCACCAATACGTCAAGACCACCTCCGTGCCGGAGCTCGTGGGCCGAAACGATACCTCGCGGCTCCTGGACCCCGCCAACGGCGCCTGGATGCCCATCCTCCGCCACCAGGACAAGGACCTCTACTACCGCGAGCACGGGGACCGGATGGGCATCGGCTCCTATGCGCACAAGCCCATGCCCGTGGACCTCCGCGAGCTGCCCGAGGTTGCTGCGGCTGACATGTCCGAACACCGCATGCCGTCCCGCTTGCCGTTCACCGAAGAGGACTTCCTGCCCTGCTGGGAAGACTCCAAGGAACTCCTTCCGGCACTCGCAGGCGCCCAAATTGCCGACGGTTTCAACGGGATTTTCTCGTTCACACCGGACGGCGGTCCCCTCGTCGGCGAATCCAAGGACGTCGCAGGCTTCTTCGTGGCCGAGGCCGTGTGGGTGACGCATTCCGCCGGCGTGGCCCGTGCCCTGGCGGAGCGCCTCATTGAGGGCCAGTCCCACATTCCGCTCCACGAATGCGAGGTCTCCCGCTTCGAGGAAATCCAGACCGCCGAGAGCTACGTCAACGAGACGTCCCAGCAGAACTTCGTGGAAATCTACGACGTCCTGCACCCGCTGCAGCCGCGGGTCTCCCCTCGTGAGCTGCGGGTCAGCCCTTTCAATGCACGCCAGAAGGAGCTCGGGGCGTTCTTCCTCGAAGCCCACGGCTGGGAGCGCCCGCACTGGTTCGAGGCCAACCGCGAGCTACTGAACGAGCTCCCGGAAGAATGGCAGGCGCCGGAGCGCGAGCCCTGGGCAGCGATGTTCCACTCCCCCATTTCCGCCGCCGAAGCGTGGAAGACGCGCACCGCCGTCGCGCTCTATGACATGACGCCGCTCAAGCGGCTGGAGGTTTCCGGCCCGGGCGCCGTAACCCTCTTGCAGCGCCTCAGCGCCGGAAAAGTCGACAAGAAGCCGGGTGCGGTGACGTACTGCCTGCTCCTCAACGACGACGGCGGCATCCGCAGCGACATCACGGTGGCCCGCCTCGACGAGACCACCTTCCAGGTGGGCGCCAACGGCAACATCGACTTCGATTACTTCACCACGGAGGCCCGTAAGCAGACCGCCGAGGACGTCACCCAGTGGGTCCAGATCCGGGACATCACCGGTTCCACGTGCTGTGTGGGGCTCTGGGGACCGCTGGCCCGCGAGGTCATCGCGAAAGTCAGCGACGACGACTTCAGCAACGACGGATTGAAGTACTTCCGCACCAAGAAGGTCCGGATCGGCGGGATCCCGGTCACCGCGATGCGGCTGTCCTACGTGGGCGAGCTGGGCTGGGAGCTGTACACGACGGCGGAAAACGGCCAAAGGCTCTGGGACCTGCTGTTCGAGGCTGGGCAGGAGCAAGGAATCATCGCGGCCGGCCGTGGCGCGTTCAACAGCCTGCGCCTTGAGAAGGGCTACCGGCTGTGGGGCACAGACGTGACCCCGGAGCACGAGCCTTTCCAATCCGGCTTGGGCTTCTCCGTCAGCAAGGACAAGGAAGGATATGTCGGCGCCGAGGCCCTCAAGGCCCGCAGAGAATTGCCCGTCAACCGCCGGCTGCGTTGTTTGACGGTCGACGACGGCACGTCAGTGGTGTTGGGCAAGGAACCTGTCTATTTCAGGGGCGAGCCTTCCGGTTACGTCACGAGCGCCGCGTACGGCTACACCGTCCGGAAGCCCATCGCCTACGCTTGGCTACCCGCCGAAGCGGGCGAGGGTGACGCCGTCGAGATCGAATACTTCGGCAAGCGTATCCCGGCCACCATCTCCGCCGATCCCCTCGTGGATCCAAACATGGAAAAGCTGCGGGGCTGACGCCTCCCTGGCTACTGGACAAAGCAATGGGGATCACTTCAAAGGAGTTCAACTAATGGCCAACGAAAAGTTCGACTACGTCATTGTGGGTGGGGGCAGTGCCGGATCGGTCCTGGCGGACAGGCTCAGCGCCGATCGCACCAAGACCGTCCTGGTCCTGGAGGCCGGCCGCAGCGACTACCCCTGGGACCTGTTCATCCAGATGCCCGCGGCGCTCACCTTCCCCAGCGGGAACAGGTTCTACGACTGGCGCTACCAATCCGACCCCGAGCCGCACATGCACGGACGCCGGATCGCGCACACCCGCGGCAAGGTTTTGGGTGGCTCCAGCTCCATCAACGGCATGATCTTCCAGCGCGGCAACCCCTTGGACTACGAACGCTGGGGAGCCGACGCCGGCATGGAGACCTGGGACTTCGCCCATTGCCTCCCGTACTTCAACCGCATGGAGACGGCCCTCGCGGCGGATCCCAGCGATGAACTGCGGGGACACAGCGGACCGCTGGTCCTGGAACGCGGTCCCGCCCGCAATCCCCTCTTCCAAGCCTTCTTCCGCGCCGCTCAACAAGCCGGTTTTGCGCGGACCGACGATGTCAACGGGTACCGGCAGGAGGGCTTCGGCCCCTTCGACCGCAACGTGCACAAGGGCCAGCGGCTCTCCGCGTCGCGGGCTTACTTGCGGCCAAACCTCAACAGGCCAAACCTCACGGTCAGGACCCGGGCGCTCGTCTCGAAAATCAACTTCGACACCACTGGTACTTCCGGAGTCAGGGCCACGGGCGTCAGCTACCGACGGAACGGCAAGAATCACAGCGTCGATGCCCAGGAAGTCATTCTGTGCGGCGGTGCCATCAACACTCCGCAGCTCCTGCAGTTGTCCGGCGTCGGGGACTCCACGCACCTCAAGTCCCTGGGGATCAAGCCTGTGGTGGACTTGCCGGGCGTGGGCGAAAACCTGCAGGACCACCTGGAGGTCTACATCCAGCACGCCTGCACCCAGCCGGTGTCCATGCAGCCGAGCCTGAGCCTGTGGCGCTATCCGTGGATTGGCTTGCAGTGGCTGTTCGGGCGCAAGGGACCTGCGGCCACCAACCACTTCGAAGGCGGCGGCTTTGTGCGCTCCAACGAAGACGTGGCCTACCCCAACCTCATGTTCCACTTCTTGCCGGTCGCCGTCCGCTATGACGGCCAGAAGGCCGATGCCAAGCATGGCTACCAAGTGCACATCGGGCCCATGTACTCGGATGCGCGGGGCAGCCTGAAGATCACTTCCACGGATCCAACCGTCCACCCGTCCATGAAATTCAACTACCTTTCCACGGAGCAGGACCGGCGCGAGTGGGTCGAAGCCATCCGGATTTCCCGGCACATCCTGGAGCAGCAGGCCATGGCGCCTTTCAACGGCGGTGAGCTCTCCCCCGGCCCAGCCGTCCAGACCGACGAGGAGATCCTGGACTGGGTGGCCCGGGATGCCGAGACCGCCCTGCACCCGTCCTGCACAGCCAAGATGGGCCCAGCCACGGATCCCATGGCCGTGGTGGACCCGCTCAGCATGAGAGTGCACGGCACCTCGGGCCTGCGGGTGGCTGACGCTTCGGCAATGCCCTACGTGACCAACGGCAACATCTACGCGCCGGTCATGATGCTGGCCGAGAAAGCGGCGGACTTGATTCAGGGCCGCAAGCCGCTCGAGCCGATCGCCGCCGAGTTCTACCGGCACGGCGCGGTTCCGGGGGGCGCGGAGAGCCTGGACAACCAGCCCGAAGCCACCTCGGCGCGGAACTAAGGAGCGGAATGAACAGCCCACAACTCACGCCAACGCGCACTATCCGCGGCAGCTACGTTGACGGCGGCTGGCGACAGTCCGCCGGAGGAATCCGCAGCATCAGCTGCCCGGCGGACGGCACGCATGTTGCCGACGTCGCCGAGTGCACCTCGGCCGACGCCGAAGCCGCTGTGGCGAGTGCCAGGAAAGCGTTCGACGACGGCCGCTGGCCGAGCACGCCGGAACTGGAACGCGGCGCAATCCTCCTTCGCGTGGCCGGGCTGCTCCAGCGGGACAAAGCCGACTACGCCGCGGCCGAAGCCCTCGACACCGGCAAGCGCCTGATCGAGGCCGAGTACGACATCGACGACGTCATTGCCTGCTTCCGCTACTACGGCAGCGTGGCAGGCACGGACGCGGGCCGCGTGATCGATACCGGCCGGCCCGGAGCCATCAGCCGGGTCGTCCATGCACCCGTGGGCGTCTGCGGCCTCATCACTCCGTGGAACTATCCGCTCCTGCAGGCTTCGTGGAAGGTTGCACCAGCGCTGTTGGCCGGGAACACCTTTGTCCTCAAGCCCAGTGAGCTGACGCCTTCGACGTCCATCCTGCTCATGGACACGCTGCACGAAGCAGGCGTGCCCGACGGCGTCGCGAACCTCGTGACGGGAACGGGACCCGAAGTGGGGGCCGTCCTTAGCTCGGATCCGCGGGTCGATCTGGTCTCCTTCACGGGCGGACTGGAAACAGGCAAGCGGATCATGGTGGTTGCGGCGGAGACGGTCAAGCGCGTGGCCCTCGAGCTCGGCGGCAAGAACCCGAACGTGGTATTCGCGGACGCCGACCGGGAGGCCGCGATTGACAACGCCTTGACGGCCGTCTTCCTGAATTCCGGCCAGGTCTGCTCGGCCGGCGCGCGCCTTATTGTCGAAGAATCCATCCACGAGGAATTCGTGGCCGAAGTGGTCCGCCGTGCACAACAGATCCGGCTGGGCGGCCCCTTCGACCAGGAAGCACAGACAGGTCCGCTGATCTCCACAGCCCACCGGAACAAGGTCCACGCTTACGTCCACGCCGGGATTGCGGAGGGCGCCCGGTTGCTGTGTGGGGGCTTCATTCCGGACAGCCCGCAGCTGGCCGGTGGCAGCTTCTACCCGCCCACCGTATTGGACGGGTGCACGACCTCGATGCGCGTGGTCCAGGAGGAGTCCTTCGGTCCCGTCATGACCGTGGAAACGTTCACCACCGAAGAGGAGGCCATCCGGCTGGCCAACGACACTGTTTACGGACTGGCCGGCGCAGTGTGGACAGCCGACGCTTCGAAGGCCCAGCGGGTCTCCGAAGCCCTGCGCCACGGGACCGTCTGGATCAACGACTACCACCCGTACGTTCCGCAGGCCGAATGGGGCGGCTTCGGACAGTCCGGCAACGGCCGCGAATTGGGGCTCGCAGGCTTGGCCGAATACCGAGAAACAAAACACATCTGGCAAAACATCAGCCCCGGGCCTAGCCATTGGTTCGAGCCGCCACAGGCAGGAGTACAGCAATGAATAGTCCTGACATATCAGTGCGCAACCTCTGGAAGGTCTTCGGACCGGGAGGTGAAAAGATCCCCAAGGATCCCGAACTGTCGAGTTTGGGCTCCGCCGAATTGCTTGAACGCACCGGATGCAATGCTGCCGTGCGGGACATGAACTTCGACGTCGCCAAAGGCGAGGTGTTCGTGGTGATGGGCCTGTCCGGATCCGGAAAGTCCACCTTGATCCGGTGCCTCACCCGCCTGATCGAACCGACATCGGGGCGCGTCCTGGTGGACGGCAAGGACGTGTTGGAGGCGGGAACCGGCGAGCTTCGCGAGCTGCGACGGCGGAAAATGTCCATGGTCTTCCAGCATTTCGGCCTCCTGCCGCACCGAACGGTCCTGGACAACGTGTCCTACGGGCTGCAGATCCGCGGCACCGCGAAGAATGAGCGCTACGCCAGGTCCCGCGAAATCATCGACCTCGTGGGGCTGAAGGGCTACGAGCAGCATTTTCCCGATCAGCTCTCCGGTGGAATGCAGCAACGTGTCGGACTGGGCCGCGCCTTGGCCGGCGACCCGGACACCATTCTCTTTGACGAACCGTTCTCGGCCCTGGACCCGCTCATCCGGCGCGACATGCAGGCAGAGGTCATCCGGCTGCACAAAGAGATGGGCAAGACGATGGTGTTCGTCACCCATGACTTGTCCGAAGCGCTCAAACTCGGGGACCGCATCCTGATCATGCGCAACGGCGAGATGGTCCAGTGCGGCACCGGCGATGACCTCGTCGGATCGCCCGCGGACAAGTACATCGCCGATTTCGTCTCCGAAGTACCCCGCGCAGATGTCCTGACGCTCAAGTGGATCACCGATCCCGTGGCTTTGGGCACTCCCGGGGATGCTCCTGTCCTGAGCGCAGGCATGATCATCCGCGACGCCATTCCCACCGTCATGAACTCATCGTGTCCTGTCCTGGTGGAAGACTCCGGCAAGATCACCGGCCAGATCGACCGCGACAGCATCTTGTCGGTCATCCGCAGCACGGAAGTTGCGGCGTGATGTCCACTCTCGTTCGCGATCGCGCCCCGGTTCAGACCGGTCTCGTTTCCGTCCGCCCACCGCGCAAACGGCTCAGCCGCCGCACCCTGCTTCTGGGCGGGGCCGGCGTCGTCTGGCTTGTTGGATTCCTGTTCCTCCACGGCACATCCACCCTCACGCTGCCGGCGTCGGAATTGACTGACCTGCACCGTTCGCTCAACCAATTCAACGCCTGGGTCGCATCGAACCGAGCAGACAATCCGGTCTTCCAATACGTCTTCACTCCCTTCCGCTCCGCCGTCGATTCAGTCGCAAATCTGTTCGCCAGCACATTTGCTGCCAGCTCTACCGGGCTTCGCCTACCGGAAATCGGCTGGCTGGGAACTGTCGGCCTGCTCAGCTGGATCGCCTTTGCGGTCGGCAATGCCCGGGTGGGATTGCTGACGGCAGCCGCATTCACGTTCTTCGGCCTCCAGGGTCTGTTTACGGAAGCGGCTTACACCTTCGCCCTCGTCCTCACAGCCGTGCTGTTCAGCCTCCTGATTGGCATCCCGCTCGGAGTCTTGTCCG
The DNA here is from genome assembly GCF_014207375.1 of Arthrobacter sp. AZCC_0090. Lineage (GTDB taxonomy): Bacteria > Actinomycetota > Actinomycetes > Actinomycetales > Micrococcaceae > Arthrobacter. The sequence goes on from NZ_JACHEE010000004.1 coordinate 152,104, forward strand.
GGATCTCGGGCCGGGTTTCCCAAGTGATCACTCCGGTGCTCGACTTCATGCAAATCCTCCCCACGTTCGTCTATTTGGCTCCTTTGGCCCTCATCTTCCTGATCGGCCCGGCCTCCGCGGTCATCGCCACGGTGATCTACGCGGTGCCTCCACTCATCCGACTGACGGCACACGGAATCCGGAACATCCCGGAGAACACCAGGGAAGCCTCCGACTCCTTGGGCACCACGGGGTTGCAGCGGCTTCTGACCCTGCAACTCCCCCTGGCACGGCGCACCATCGTGATGGGGATCAACCAAAGCACCATGGCTGCTTTGTCCATGGTCACCATCGCAGCGCTGATTGCGGCGCCGGGGCTGGGACAAGTTGTTGTCCGTGCCCTGCAATCCCTCGACGTCGGGACGGCGGTCAACGCCGGCCTGTCGATCGTCCTCTTGGCCATTGTGCTGGACCGGGTCACCACGGCTGCCAGCCGCCGGGCCGAGCCCGGGGCAGCCCGCAAGCGCCGGATATCGCGGAGAAGCAGGTACATCCTGCTCGCTGTCAGCCTCGTTGTTGTCCTTGTCATGGTCCAGCTTTCCCGGACGATGCTCTGGGCCGCAGCCTTTCCGAAGAACCTCAACTTTGGCCCGGACATCGTCAGCGGAGTCGGCGCTGCCAGCGAATGGCTGCAGACAAATCTCTCCCTGTTTACGGTGTCCTTCCGCGAGGCCCTGACCAACGGGATCCTCAACCCGTTCCAATCCCTTCTGACCGAGACCCCCTTCTACCTCCTGGTCGCGGTTGTCCTCGTGGCGGCTTACGCACTCGGTGGTTGGAAGCTGGCACTGGTCACCGCCTCATGCCTGGCCGCGATCATTTACCTCGGCCTGTGGAGCGATGCCATGGTCACCCTGGCGAGCACACTTGTTGCCACGGCCGTGGTCATGGTGCTGGGCATCATCTTCGGTGTGGCGATGGGCAGGTCCAACAAAGTGGACCAGATCATGCGGCCCATGCTGGATGCGGGCCAGACCATGCCTGCTTTCGTCTACTTGGTTCCATTCCTAGGCCTCTTCGGCGCAACGAGGTTCACGGCCATCGTCGCCGGAATTATCTACGCAGCGCCTGTGGCCATCAAGATTACGGCCGACGGCATCGCAGCGATCTCCCCCACCGTCATGGAGGCTGCGGTATCCAGCGGGTCAACCCCGTGGCAGGTCATCACCAAGGTCCAGCTCCCCATGGCAAGGAAATCCCTGGCCCTCGCCGCAAACCAAGGCTTGATCTACGTCTTGGCCATGGTGGTCGTCGGAGCACTGGTCGGTGCAGGCGGCCTGGGGTACGACGTCGTCGCTGGCTTTGTCCAGAGCTCGCTGTTCGGCAAGGGCCTTGCCGCCGGTCTGGCCATCGTCTTCCTCGGCATCCTGCTGGACCGCATGACCCAGGCTGCGGCAGCCGACCCCGTCCGTAAAATCCGCTCAGCAAGATCGAGCGCGCACTAATTTCCTCCCGTTCACCGCCCCAACAAGGAGACCCCAACCATGAGTAGAACCAGACAGCTTTTGAAACGAACAATTCCCGTACTCGCCGGAACCGCTGCTGCAGCCCTTTTGCTAGCCGGCTGCGGAGGCGCTTCCGTGAACCAAGCCGCAGCCGCAGGCTCCTCGGATACGCCCTGCGGAACCGTCAATGTCGCCCTCAACGCGTGGGTCGGCTACACGGCAAATGCGGCCGTCTACAGCTACGTAGCCCAAAACAAGCTCGGTTGCACGGTAGTCCAGAAGGACCTGTCGGAGCAGATCTCCTGGCAGGGCTTTGGTTCCGGTGAAGTCGATGTCATCCTCGAGAACTGGGGTCACGCGGACCTCACGAAGCAGTACATCACGGACCAGAAAGTGGCTGTGGACGCCGGCCCGACGGGCAACGAAGGGCACATCGGCTGGTACGTACCACCATGGATGGTCCAGAAGTACCCGGACATCCTGGACAGCAAGAACCTGAACAAGTACGCCTCACTCTTTGCCACCTCCGAATCAGGCGGCAAAGGCCAGGTCCTGGACGGCGACCCCGCCTTCGTGACCAACGACGAAGCCTTGGTCAAGAACCTTGGCCTCGACTACAAAGTGGTCTTCTCGGGCTCGGAAGCAGCTCTGATCCAGTCGTTCCGTACGGCCGAAAAGAACAAGACACCCCTGCTGGGCTACTTCTACGAACCGCAATGGTTCCTCTCCGAGGTCCCCCTCAAGAAGGTCAGCCTGCCCGCCTACACGCCGGGCTGCGATGCCGACGCCGAAAAGGTGGCCTGCGACTACCCCGATTACAAACTGAACAAAGTGATGGCCAAGAAGTTCGCGGACAGCGGTTCTCCCGCAGCGAAGCTGCTCAAGGCCTTCTCGTGGACCAACGCTGACCAGAACTCGGTCGCAACGGACATCCAGGGCGGCATGAAGCCAGACGCCGCCGCAAAGAAATGGGTGGATGCCCACCCCGATGTAGTGGCCGCCTGGCTCAAGTAGCACTTCAATCCATCTCGCTTTGAAGCTCCCCGGATCAATCGATCCGGGGAGCTTCTTTGTGTTCCAGGGCGGAATTTTACTCACACTACGCAACAGAGTTGCAGTGAATGTGCCACCCTCCCGACTAGCTCGCACTTGTTGTCGTTGAGGACGCCTCATACGACATCTACTGCACGTGAGTTGGGACGCGCCTATGGACCCTTGACGGTGACGTGCAACACACATCGATTTTGGTGCAACAGCGTTGCATTGAATGCAACCCCAAATTTCTTGGTGGATTCCTACGGCCACTCGTTCGGCGTGCTCAGCCACTACTACGGCCGCGAAGCCGGACTGGAGTTGCGCGAGGACATCGACACGGTGCTGGAGCCGGGCATGGTGGTCTCCATGGAACCGATGATCACGGTCCTCGACGGCCAGCCGGGTGCCGGCGGGTACCGGGAACACGACATCCTGGTGGTCGGTGAAGACGGTGCCGAGAACATCACCAAGTTCCCGTTCGGCCCGGAATACAACATCATCGGCGCCTAGCACCACGTCCTCCACTGGACATGCCCAGCCTTGAATCTGAGTGATGGACATATGCTGCATATGCTCATTGCCGAAGACCAAGGTTGGGCATGTCCCCCTTAAAAGGGCCATATAGTGACCATCATGACCTCAGTGAACACCAACGAAACCGCGGCTAACGGCGATTCCAAAGGCGCTTCGGTCCTCGAGAACGCCATTGCTGTGCTCCGGAGCTTCACCGCCGAGGAACCCCTGCTGGGAGTCACCGAGATCGCCGGCAGGATCGGCCTCCACAAGAGCACAGTGTCGCGCATTCTGGCGACCTTTGAACAGGAACACCTGGTGGAGCGCGACTCCGATTCCCGGCGCTTCCGGCTGGGCCTGGGAATGATTGCCTTGGCTGGTCCGCTCCTTGCCGAGTTGGAAGAGCGGCGGGTGGCCTACCCCGTGCTGCGCGAGCTGAGCGAACGGACGGGCGAGACAAGCGCGCTCATGGTGTGGAACGGGAACGAGTCCATGTGCGTGGAGCAAATCGCGAGCCGTCACCAGGTCAAGCATCTTGCCCCGTTGGGTGCCCGCTACAACGAGGCACTCAGCTCCTCGGTGCAGGTCTTCCTTGCCGCCGAAGACGCCGACCGCGTGCGCAAGCTCCTGCGAAGCGGCTCCATTACCTTGCCTGGTCTCGACGAGGAAGCCCTCGAGGCTTACCTGCTCCGCCTCCAGGAGTCGGTGAAGCGCGGCTGGGCCGTCAATTTCGGCGAAACCTCCATCGAAGAAGTGGGCGTGGCTTCGCCTGTGTATGATCACCGCGGAGACATCGTGGCCTCGGTCCTGATTCCCGCGCCCAAGTTCCGTGTCTCCCAGGACACGCTGGCCAGCCTCGGCGAGGCCTGCCAGGATGCGGCCCGGAAGATCACGACGCGCTTGGGTGGCCGAGCCCCGCACTAGCCCAAGCACTGGACATGTACACCCTTACCCCACCGGACATGCCCAGCTCCAACCCCTAGCAGTGGACATGTCCACCTCTATTCCACGGGACATGCCCAGCCTTGGAGTCGAGGGGTGGACATATTCGCAATATGTCCCTTGGTCCAAGCCAAGGCCGGGCATGTCCCTTGGTCCAAGCCAAGGCCGGGCATGTCCCTTGCTCCCGGGCCGGGGAGAGGCGGCTCGAAAGCCAAGGCCGCGAGAACGTTAGTCCGCGACCACGGCGAGCGCCTCCTCCACCGTGTCAACCAAGAAGATCCGTCCTTCCATCACCTTCCCTGCTGCCAGCCTCTGCAACATCGGCCATGCCGGATATTTGTGCTCCCAGTGCTCGCGTCCCACGAGGACCATGGGCTTGACGGTTTCCGGGGCGCCGTAGAAGTTCTCGCACGCGTCCTGGAAGATTTCCTGCACGGTGCCGGCGGAGCCCGGAAGGAACACGATGCCACCGTTGCACAGTTCCAGCAGGATCGCTTCGCGCATGGAATTGGCGAAATACTTGGCGATGTGGGTGGCGAAGAGGTTGGGCGGCTCGTGTCCGTAGAACCAGGTGGGGATGCCCAACGACGTCGTCCCGCGCGGATTGTGCCCGACGACGGCGGCCGCCGCCCGCGCCCAAGCGGTCACCGAGGGACGGAAACCCGGCACCGCCGCGAGCGCTTCGAGCGCGGCCGCGAAGTCGCCGTCGGGCAAGCCGCTCAAGTAGGCACCGAAGTTGGCGGCTTCCATGGCACCCGGCCCTCCACCTGTAGCAACCGTGAAGCCGGACAGGGCCAAGAGCCGCCTCAGGCGCGCGGCGTCGTCGAAGTCTTGTGTTCCGCGTTGCGCGGCATGCCCGCCCATGACTCCCACGATCTTGTTCCCGGCGAAATCCCCGTTGCCCAGGAGTTCGTCCAGGGCGTCCCCGATGGCGTGATCATGCAGAGCGGCAGCCAGGGTGGCATCCAGGCTGGTCCGTTGCCCCGGCATGATGCTCCATTGATAGACCTGGGCATCCAGGGTGGCCTCGTACTCCGTGGAATCAATGTCCTCGTAGAGTTCGGCGGCACTGTAGAGCCTGCCCCGGTAAGGGTTGAACGGCACGCCACGCAGCTTCGGAAAGATGAGCGCACCCCGGCTGCGCAGGGAGTCCTCCACGCCGTCGTCGAAGGTGCAACCCAAGAAAATAGCGCCTTGGGGATCCAGCCTCTGCAGGTCCGCGCCCCGACCCCTTAGGTCCAGCGACTGGGCGTGCCATCCGTGCATTGTTGCCGCGCCGGAACTGAGCAGCCGGTCGAAATGGGCCACGCTCTCAATGTCGAGCGTTCGGGGGCTGGGAGTCAGGGCGCGGGACGGATTCATGGCATCAGCGTAAGCCCGCGGTTATGTTGCGCAGGAGTCATCCGGCCGGTGCATCATGGAGCATGCAGACTTCCGAACAGCACAACAGCGTCCGGCCCCGGATCGGCATTCCGGTCCGCCTCAGCAGCTCCGAAGCGGCCGATGCCCGCGTGGGAGAGGCGAATGAACTCTTCGATTTCATCGTCGAACTCGTGCGCGACGCCGGTGCGGAGCCGGTACTCCTGGACGCCTCCTTTACCGATGAAGCCGGGCGCTTGTCGGCCGAGCTCCGTTCCCTCAACGGGGTCCTGCTGCCGGGCGGCGGGGATCTGGATCCGCGCCTTTACGGCGAGGAAGCGATTGAAGCCTGCTACGACGTCAACCCGGAACAGGACCGCCTGGACTTGGCGGTCGCCCGCGAATCGCTCGACGCCGGTTTGCCCACCTTCGGCATCTGCCGCGGCCACCAGCTCCTGAATGTGGTCTATGGCGGTTCCCTCATCCAGGACATGCACCCGTCGTCGGTGGATCACAACGGCCTGACTCCGACGGAGGGCGAGTTGAGCGCCTGGGCGTGGCACGACGTCGAACTTTCACCGGATTCCAAAGTGGCCGGACTCTATGGTTCACGGAACTCGGTGCGGATCGCTTCAGGGCATCACCAGGCTGTTGCCCGGGTAGGCGATGGCTTGGTGGTGACGGCGGTCGCTGAGGACGGGACGGTGGAGGCCCTTGAGGATCCGCAGCGCTGGGTGGCATCGGTGCAGTGGCATCCCGAGGCCTCGCAGCTGCCTGAGGAGGAACGGCTCGCCCCGTTCAAGGCTTTCGTGGAGGTCTGCAGGACGCTGCGTCCCGTGGGGTGATCGGGTGAGACGCTACCCGCCGGAGGCAAATTCCTTTTCCGGTGAACCTGACCTCGCCGGAATTCGTCTCATCAATGTGGCAAGCAATTTCCGCCCGCCGGATTGAGAAGTCAGGAACCAATCATGAGACAGAACCCCAAGGCCATGATGGTCATCGTTGCGGCGGCCGCCCTCATCGCTGTAAGCGGGTGCGGAAGTCCCGGAACCGACGGCTATGGCGCATCATCGAGCCCACCTTCCGGCGCGTCGTCCAGCGCTCCGCAGTCCGGCACCGCCACCATCACCATCACCATCACCATCAAGGATTTTGGCTATCAAGGACCCGTCTCGGTCAGTCCGGGTGCCAAGATCACCGTAAAGAACCAAGACGCCCAGGCCCACACAGTCACTTCAGACGATGGCAAGGCCTTCGACGCCGCGGCCGATGGAGGGGGCGGAACAGCCACATTCACCGCACCAACCACCCCAGGCAGCTATCCCTACCATTGCGCCTATCACTCGAACATGCATGGAACGCTGGTCGTGAAATGAGCGCAGTCAAATGAGCGCCAGCCTAGCGACACGCCGCAGGCCCAGGGACATCGTGCTGCGGCTGCTTGTCGTGACAGCCTTGGTCATCGACGCGGTGGTGCATTGGCAGCTTGCCCCCGGCTACCAGTTGGCTGCCCCGGCCGGAATCGGGCAAGGCAACTTGTTTCGCCTTGAAGCGGTCGCCGCGGTTCTCGTTGGCCTGTACGTCCTGGTGCGCGGCAGCCGACCGGCCTACGCGGCCGCCCTGCTCGTCGCCGGGAGCGCCTTCATAGCCGTCCTCCTGTACCGGTATGTCGACATACCGGCCCTAGGTCCGATCCCGTCCATGTACGAGCCCGTATGGTTTTTCGAGAAGGCCCTCAGCGCCGTCGCCGAAGGACTCGGCGCGGCCCTGGCAGGTGTCGGCTTCCTCAGGCAACGCGGTAGCGCCCGGCGTCGCCGGCGCTGAGACACAAGGTTCTGATGACTGGACATGTCCCCAAAGTGCGCCCGTAAGCGGCGCAAAACACCCAGCTCCGGCACCCTTGACCAGCCCAAGGCTCCTGCTATCATCGATAAAGCAGTATGTCCTATCAAGCGAACATGAGCGGACATGCTGCCACGTTCGGGATAGTCCCGGAACACGAGGGAGCATGCAATGGCGAATCAACTTGGCCTCACTATCGACCGCTCTTCCCCCGTGCCCTTGTACCACCAGGTGGTCCAGGGCATCGAGGCCGCCATCCACAGCGGAGTGTTGGAGCCCGGCAGCCGTTTGGACAACGAGATAGACCTCGCCGCCCAGCTCAACCTCTCCCGGCCCACCATGCGCAAGGCCATGGATGAACTCGTCCGCTCGGGCCTGTTGGTCCGCAAGCGTGGCGTCGGCACGCAGGTGGTGTCGAGCCAGGTCCGCCGGCCCCTGGAGCTCTCCAGCCTCTACGACGATCTGACCAACAACGGCAAGAAGCCCACCACGGAGGTCCTCAGCTTCTCGCACATGGAGGCAGACGCGGCCACGCTGACCGCCCTCCAACTGCCGGCCGGCTCCAAGGTTTACCACTTCACCCGCCTCCGCAAAGTGGGAGGCAAGCCGCTCGCGCTCATGGAGAACTGGGTCCGGGACGACATCGCCACCATGGACGAGTCCATGCTCGCAGCGGAAGGCCTCTACGCTATCCTGCGCCGCGGCGGCGTCAACTTCCGCCTCGCCTCGCAGCGAATCGGCGCCATGATCGCCAACGACTACCAGGCCCCGCTCTTGGAGGCGGAGGTCGGTTCGGCTTTGGTCACCATGGAGCGCACCGCCGTCGACGACACCGGACGCATGGTCGAGACCGGCCACCACGTGTACCGGGCGGATTCCTACAGCTTTGAAATGACACTCGTACAGCGCTAACGCAAGGACTTTAACTCCATGGCCAATTGGGTCTATCCATTGGGAACCGCCAACGACGGCGATTGGGACATTTCGCTCGGAACCTCCGATTCCGCCTTGGCCGTGGATGGTTGGGCCCACACCGGGATCAAGGTCGCCACGCTCGCCGCGGGCACCGCCGTCGAGCTCCCCGCCGCTGCGGAGGAGCGGATCGTTGTGCCGCTCAACGGCGCCTTCACGGTGACGGTCGACGACGTCGAGTATCCCCTCGCGGGGCGGGCGTCGGTTTTCCACGGACCCAGCGACGTCCTGTATTCCGGCACGAACACTGCTGTCACTATCAGTTCGCCCGACGGCGGCCGCGTCGCCGTCGCAACCGCCCCCGCCCACGCTTCGTATCCCACCCGGCTGGTCACCGCCGCGGAAACCCCTGTTGAGCTGCGTGGCGCAGGCAATTGCTCGCGCCAGGTCCACAACTTCGGCACTCCTGCCGCCCTCGAGGCGGACCGTTTCATCGTCTGCGAAGTGCTCACCCCCGCGGGCAACTGGTCCTCCTATCCCCCGCACAAGCATGATGAGGAAAAGGACGGCGAGACGGAACTCGAGGAGATCTACTATTTCGAGACCCGGGTGGCCGAAGGCTCCGGCGCCCCTGCTGACGCCGATGCGATCGGCTACCAGCGCGTCTACGCTTCCGATGACCGTCCGATCGACGTTGCGGCGGAGGTTCGCACAGGCGACGTCGTGCTGGTTCCCTATGGTTGGCACGGTCCCGCCATGGCTGCTCCCGGCTACGACCTGTACTACCTGAACGTCATGGCCGGCCCGGGCCCGGTGCGTGAATGGCTCATCAGCGACGACCCCCACCACGGGTGGGTGCGGCAGAGCTGGGATGGACAGGACATCGACCCCCGCTTGCCGTTCGGCGCCTGAGGCAACTCGGCGGCACGCGCCATTGGAACTCATCGCAAAAACGCTCTTCCGGAACGAAAGTTTCGGAAGAGCGTTTTTGTGATGGATGGTTTCTCGAAAGGGGCTCGTATCTGCAGAAGCGTTCGTCGAAAGGCGTGTGTTTCTGCAGGAGGGTCGGGGGAATTTAGCTCATTTGTGGAGGAGCGTTCCTGCCGGTGCTACCTTGCCCAGGGCCACCTTGACCGGAACCCCGCGTGCCAGGGACTCCTGCGCGGCATCGGCCACGCGGGAAGCCGCGACAGCGTCCTCCGGTGTGCACGGATTCTTCCGTAGACCCAGGACCAGCTCAACGAATGCTGCCATTTCCGAGCGGTAGGCCTGGTCGAAGCGTTCGGCGAAGGTCTTGTGGGGTTCTCCGGACGGGAAGGCGATCCCGGCTTCGGCCGATTCCATGGCTGTTTTTTCGTCGAGGCCAACCATGAGGGAACGCTTGGAGCCCTGAATTTCGAGGCGGACGTCGTGCCCAGCACCGTTGTATCGGGTGGCGGACACCGTGCCAACCGTCCCGTCGTCGAACGTGATCAAAGCCAAGGCCGTGTCCACATCGCCAACCTCGCCAATGGCGGGGTCTCCGTTGTTGGAGCCCTTGGCGTAGACCTCCACGATTTCGCGGCCGGTCAGCCAGCGCAGGATGTCGAAATCATGCACTGAGCAATCACGGAACAGCCCGCCGGACGTTGCCAGAAATTCCACCGGCGGCGGAGTCATGTCGCACGTCACGGCCCGCAGCGAGTGGATCCAGCCGAGCTCCCCGGCCTGGTAGGCGCGCTTGGCCTCGAGGTAGCCGGCATCGAAGCGACGCTGGTGGCCGATCTGCACCACGCCGTCGTTGGCACGGATGTGCTCCAGGACGGGCAGCGAATCGGCCACATTCATGGCCACGGGCTTCTCGCAGAAGACCGGGATGCCGGCGTCCACTCCCGCCCGGATCAGTTCCGGGTGCGTGCCCGTTCCGGTCGCGATAACCAGTCCATCCACTCCGGAAGCAATCAAAGCCTCCACCGACGGCAGGAATTCGGCGCCGAGCCCGGCCGCCACCGCGCGGGCGTGCTCTTCGGCGACGTCCGTGAGCCGTAACTCCACGTTGATGCCCTGCGCATTCAGTTCCCCGTTGAGTGCCGCGATGTTGCTGGCATGCATGACCCCGATTCGCCCCACGCCAACCAGTCCGAGAACGACGTCCTTCACAGTGCTACCTCCGTTGAAAAAGCAGTTGCGTTCTGGGATGTAACGCCCTCAACCGTGAACGCCCTACGGAACGCCTCAAGCGCCTCCATGTCGTCTCCGCTGGCCCATGCCTCCATGCCGACGGTACCTTCATAGCCCACAGCAACGAGCGCCCGGGCCACAGCCGAGTAGTTGATTTCGCCGGTACCGGGCTCGCAGCGACCGGGGACGTCCGCCACCTGGATCTCGCCGATGTGTGGCAAGGCAGAACGGACCAGTTCGATGAGGTTCCCCTCCCCTAACTGTGCGTGGTACAGGTCGAGCATCGTTTTCACGTTGGGATGTCCTGCCGCTTCCACCAGCGCCAAAGTGTCCTTGGCACGGGCCAGCGGAATTCCGGGGTGGTCCAGCACGGTGTTGAGGTTTTCGAGGCAGAACGTCAGTCCGTGCTTTTCCCCGAGCTCGCCAAGGCGCTCCAAGGTCCGGGCCCCCGTGATCCACATGCTCCCGTTGGACCGGTAGATGGGGCGGGCTGCTTTTCCGTCGATCAGTTCCGCCGAGTGAACCACCATGCGGCTGACGCCGAGTTCCAACGCGGTCGTAATCAGCGTTTCGGCCGTCCTCACCACCTCATCGGCCGTGTCCGGGTCCACCAGGCTCCCGGAGGTGTATCCGGTCATGGAGGAAAAGACCGCGCCACTCGCCTTGAGAGCCGCAATGTCCTTGTTCCTCGAGTCCCAGAGTTCGACGTCGAATCCGGCTTCGTGGATCCGCCGCACCCGTTCGGTGAACGGCAGCTCCGTAAAAACCATTTCCGCGCAAACAGCCAGCCGCATCAGACACCGGCCTTGCTGTCGCTCGACACGGCGGGTACGGCCACCGGGGCGCCTTGCTGGACCGACTCGATGCAGGCCAAAGCCATCGCGAGGGCGCGGCGCGCGTCAGCGGCTCCCGGGGTGAGGGTGAAAGCGCCCGACGGCGGCTGCGTGCCGTCGCGGCGCGCGCGGACTGCCGCCGCGAAGTCCACGAGTTCATCGGTGTAGGCATCGCGGAACAGTTCGACGTTGAGCCTCGGGGTTTCGGCGGAAAGACCCTCTGCCGTGTACCTCAGGGCAGCCGTTTCAGTGGGTCGTCCGGCTTGAACCATGCCCTTGGAGCCGAAGACTTCGCCCCTGACGTCGTAGCCGTAAAGGGCGCTGAAGTTTGCTTCGGCCACCGCCAAGGCTCCATTGCTGTAGCGGATGGTGACCACGGCGGTATCCAGGAATCCCTGGTCACGCAGGCTCGGTTCCACCAGGGCGTCCGCGACCGCGTAGACCTCCACTGGCTCGGCGCCTTCGTTGAACCAGTTCAGGGTGTCGAAGTCGTGGATGAGGGTTTCCAGGAAGATCGTCCAGGCCGGAATCCTGGCCGCATGTCCGATGCTCCCGGTGCCCGGATCCCTCGTCAACGAGCGCAAGAGCTGCGGCTCCCCCACAATTCCTTCGGCCAGGTCCTTCTTCGCGGCCTGGAAGTCGGTGGCGTAGCGGCGGTTGAAGCCAATCTGGAAATGCACCCCTGCCGTTTCGACGGCGAGGAGAGCGGCGTCAAGCTCTTCAAGGCTCTGCGCGGCAGGCTTCTCGCAAAACACGTGCTTGCCGGCGGCAGCGGCCTGGGCAATCAAGGATGCATGGAACCGTGCCGGGCTGGCGATGATCACTGCGTCGATGTCCGGATCGGCCATGATGTCCGCGGCGTCAGCGGTGACCTTTGCCGTTCCAAGCCGGGCTGCCACCGACGCTGCCGAGTCAACGTTGGGATCGGCGACGGCGGCCAGGACCGCACCGGGAACCCGGCGGGCTATGCTTTCGCCGTGGAACGCTCCCATCCAGCCGGAGCCGATGAGCCCCAGCCGCACGGGGGTGGGGAGCTTGGCTGAATGCTGTTCGATGTAGGCCATGGGCCCGTCCTTTCGATAGTCAGTACAACAAAAATTGCTCAGGCAGGCGCGTTGCCTTCGCCCGGGAATTCAATGCCCACTTGGCGGCGGATTTCATCGGCAACGTCCATCGTCCGGATGGAGGAGGCCAGGGGCCGCTGTTGGGTTTCCATCTCACCGACAGCGATGGCGCGGGCCACCGCTGCGGCTTCGTAGTGCAAGCCTTCCAAATGCCCGCCCGCAGCCTCGTCGTGTCGAAGTCGCGTACCGTCCGGGAACCGGATCTCGAAACCGCCGGGCATGTTGAAGGGTCCGTCGATGGTCAACGTGGCCTCGGACCCGACGATCGTTGCCGCGGTGGGAGTGAAATTATGCAGGTGCGTATTCATCACGGCCTGGCTTCCGCCGGGGAATTGCATGATCGCGGAGAGCTGCGCGTTGACACCCGATTCGTGGTGCTGGCCGAAAGCGCTCAAGCGTTCCGGCGCCCCCAGGACTTCGGTGATGAGGGCCAGCGGGTAGGTGCCCAGGTCCAGCAGCGGTCCTCCGGCCAATTCAGGATCGAAGATGCGGTGGTTGCGCTCGAAGCGCTCGCCGTATTCCGCCAGGACCGTTGTCACGGTACCCAGCATCCCGGCGTCGAGCACTTGCCGGATCACGTCGAACTTCGGAAGGAAGAAGCTCCACATCGCCTCGGCGGCGAAAACGCCAGCCGCCTCGGCCCGCGTGGTGATGTCCTGCGCCTGCGCCGCGTTGAGCCCGATCGGTTTCTCGATCAGGACGTGTTTGCCGGCGTCGATGGCCAGCACGGCAGCCGCGTGGTGGAAGTTGTGCGGCGTGCACACGTACACGATGTCTATATCCGGAGCCGCGGCCAGCTCTTCGTAGCTCCCATAGGCGGCGGGGACGCCGAAAGCGTCCGCGAATGCCTTCGACCGGTCCAAAGAGCGGGAGCCGACGGCGGCGATCACCTGCCGTGAGTAGGCCTGCACAGATTCCGTGAACTTTTCGGCAATCCACCCCGGACCCATGATGCCCCAGCGCAGCGCGGGAGCGTCACGGGAATCCGGCACGCGGGACCCCGGCAGGCCGGATATCGCAAGCCCAGATGCTGGCAGACCGGATGCAACCATCAGTAGATCACCTTCGTGTAGGCTCCGTCGCTGTGGAGCGAACGGATCATGGCTTGTGCAAGCTGCGATGCCCGGAGGCCATCCTCCCCCGTGGCGAGCGGCGCAGGCTCCCCCTTTTCGAGGGCTGAAATCCAGGCCTGAAGTTGCAAGCGGTAGGCGTCGGCAAACCGCGGGCGCCAGTCAGCGGGGATTTCGGAACTGCGCCGCCCTTCCTGCTGTATCGCCAAGGCAGCCGGTTCCGGGAGTGCTGTGGTGCCAAACTCTGAAACGACCTCACACTGGGTGGTGTAGCCGTACTGCGCATTGAGGAAAAGTTCGAGGGTGGCCAGGGTGCCGTCAGCAGCGCGCAAGAGCATGAAGGCGGGGTCCCTCAGGTCACCGGTGCTATGCCGGGAACTCCGCCCCGCTTGCCACGACACCTCAGTGATGGGTGAGTCCAGCAGCCAAGGAATGATGTCGAGCTCGTGGATGGCCGAATTGGTGATGGCGGATTCCGAGCTCGCGCCCGGTCCCGCGGATGCTGTCCGGCTAGTGCAGTGCACCTGCAAAGGCTCGCCTTGGATGCGTGCCCGGGTGGATTCGCGAAGGGCGACATAGCCGGGGTCGAACCGCCTCATGAAGCCCATCGACAGCAGCCGGGCACCCGTTGCGGCCAAAAGGTCGGCTTCGGCCTCCACTACTCCGCGGCTTTCCAGGAGCGTGGGCGCCAGCGGTTTTTCGCACAGTACCGGGGTCATCGCTTCGAAGCATTCCAGCACTAGTCCCGCATGGGTGGAGTCATGGGAAGCGACGACGACGGCGTCAACCTCGCTGGAGTTGATCAGCTCGGAAGGATCGGTGGTGATGCGTGCGGACGGCGGCGCCGCGGCTGCCGCCCGTCCGGCGTCGAGGTCTGCCACGAAGGTGACTTCGGCCCCGCTGATGGTGGTGGAGAGGTTCCTGATGTGGTCTGCGCCCATAACACCGGCGCCGATAACGCCAACCCGGATCGGCATGCTGTCTTCCCATCTGCTTCGTTAACGTTCCCGCGGTGGCACGGCGAGCGGGGGGCCCGTCCGGACTTCCGGCGGACCCCCGTCTCCCGTCCGCGCTGTCTCCCTGCGCGCTAGGCGTGCCTCGGGCTGTTTTCCCTCGAAGCGTCGGAAGTGTCAGCGGAGTCGGCAGCGTCGGCTACCCCGGCGACTTCGGCCTGGACTTCCTTGAGGGCCTCCGTGTGTCCGCCGAGCTGCTCGAGTTCGTGGGCGAGTTCCGCGAGCTCGGCGCCGCCGGCCATCTGGGCGGTGAGTTCGTCCAGGGTGATGTCTTTCTTGTCGTAGTAGCCGATCGACTTGCCGCGCTTGAGCAGCAGGAACCGGTCACCCACGGGGAAGGCGTGGTGCGGGTTGTGCGTGATGAAAATGACCCCCAGCCCGCGGTCGCGGGCCTGCAGGATGTAGCGGAGCACGACGCCGGACTGCTTCACACCCAGCGCGGCCGTCGGTTCGTCCAGGATCAGCACCTTCGCCCCGAAATACACGGCCCGGGCGATCGCCACGCACTGGCGCTCACCGCCGGAGAGCTGGCCGATGGGCTGTTCCACATCGCGCAGGTCGATGCCCATCTCGGCCAGTTCCTTCAGCGTGATGTCCTTCATCTTCTGGACATCCATGGACTTGAACGGCCCCCAGCCGGTGGTCAGTTCCGAGCCGAGGAAGAAGTTCCGCCAGATCGGCATCAACGGGACCACGGCCAGGTCCTGGTACACGGTGGCAATGCCGACGTCGAGGGCGTCCCTGGGCGAGTTGAACTTCCGCTCCTCGCCCATGATGTGCAGCACGCCTTCATCATGCTGGTGCAAGCCCGCGATGATCTTGATCAGCGTGGACTTGCCTGCACCGTTGTCCCCCAGGACACAGGTGACCCTGCCGTTGTCCACGGCCATGGTCACATCGCGCAAGGCGATGATGTTCCCGTAGTGCTTTCCGATCTTGTCCAGGGACAGCAGGTGCACGGGGGTGTGGGTCAGCGGATCCTTTTCATCCTTGAGCAGTGTCTGTTGGTCGATCTGTTTGGCATTCATTGGTCCGCCCCTTACTTGAGATCTGCGCGGCGCTTGACGATGAGGTTGACGATGGTGGCCAGCAGCAGCATCAGGCCCAGGAAGAACTTGAACCAGTCCGGGTTCCACTGCGCGTACACGATGCCCTTGTTGGCCATGCCGAAGATGAACGCACCGATCGCACCGCCCACCGCCGAACCGTAGCCGCCCGTGAGGAGGCAGCCGCCGATGACCGCCGCGATGATGTAGAGGAACTCGTTGCCCACGCCCTCACCGGACTGAACGGCGTCGAAGGCGAACAGGTTGTGCATGCCCAAGATCCAGCCACAGAAACCCACCGCCATGAACAAGCCGATCTTGGTCTTGGTCACCGGCACACCCACCGCACGGGCAGCGTTCGCGTCGCCGCCGACGGCGAAGATCCAGTTGCCCACCTTGGTGCGCAGCAGGACCCAAGACGCAATGGCAACGAGGATGATCCAGAAGAACACCGTGATCTTGACCTCGACGCCGCCGATGCTGATGGACGAGGCGAATACCGCGTGCGCGGAATCGAATCCGTCGAGCTTGGAGATGGACGGCGAGGACACGCTGCCGCCGATGAGGCGGGTCAGGGCCAGGTTGAGGCCCGTCAGCATGAGGAAGGTCGCGAGCGTGACGATGAAGCTGGGAAGTTTCGTCTTGACGAGGATCCAGCCGTTGATGAAACCGATGCTGAGGGAGACCACAAGCGCCAGCACAACGCCGACCCATGCGTTCAGCGAGAAGTTCCAGCTGAATAGGGAGGCAGTCAGTGCGGACGAGATCACGGCCACACCGGTGGAAAGGTCAAACTCTCCGCCGATCATCAACAGCGACACCCCCACCGCCATGATCCCGATCGTCGAGGAACCATACAGGACCGTAGCCAAAGCATTCGGCTGCGTGAAGGTCTGGGACACCGAGGCGAAGAAAATGAACAGGACAACGGCCCCTACCAGGGCACCGACTTCGGGCCTCGCCAAAAACTTCTGGACCGGGCTGCGTCTGCCGATCCGCTCATCGCCGGGCGTCGAAGCCGGCGCCGGCGGCAGGGTTGCTGTGTTTGCCATAGGAAGAACTCCTTGTTGGTCAGGCCGCGCGGCGGTCACCCGCCGCGCGGCCAGAATCCTGGATCTAGCGGACGCCCTGCTGGGCGAATTTGAGGACATCGGAAGCGTTGGACTTGTCCACGATGGTGGGACCGGTCAGGACAGGCTGGCCACCGCCGAGCTTGAATCCTCCGCGCTTGGCCTGCCAAAGGGAGTCAACCGACATGTAGCCCTGAAGCCACGGCTGCTGGTCCACAGTAAAGATCACCGCGCCATCCACGATCTTTTGGGCGAGTTCCGCGTTCAGGTCGAAGCTGGCCACCTTCGCAGAACTGCTGGCGTCCGTGACCGATTTGAGGAGAGTGAGGGTGATCGGCGCGCCCAGACCGATGATGACATCTGCATCCTTGGCTGCCTGGAGCTTCGCGGTGGCGGTGGACTGGACCGCGGTCATGTCCTTGCCGTCGACGTACAGGATCTCCGTTCCGGGCACCTTCTCCTTGACGCCGGCACACCGTGCTTCGAGGCCGACGTGGCCCTGCTGCTGGATCACGCAGACTGGGTGCTTGAAGCCCTGGGAAGCGAGCCTGGTACCCACTGCCTCGCCAGCGAGCTTCTCATTCGAACCGAAGTGAGTGAAGGCCCCGAGCTGCGCGGAGACACCCTCACCGGCGTTGAGGCTCACCACCGGGATACCGGCATCGACGGCCTTCTTGAGGACGTCCTTGAGGGCATCCGGAGTGGCGAGGGTGACGGCGATGCCGTCAACTTTCTGGTCGATGGCCTGCTGGACGAGCTGCGCCTGGCGCCCGGCTTCAGGGTCGCTTGTGTAGAGGAGGTCAACATTGTCCTTCGCGGATGCTTCCTCTGCGCCTTTGCGGACGATGTCCCAGAACGTGTCTCCCGCGGCGGCGTGGGTGATGAGGGCCACCTTCATGCGCGGAGTGCTCACGGCCTGTCCACCACCGGCGGCGTTGCCGCTGTCAGCCGGCTTCCCGCCTTGGCTGGAACAAGCACTAAGAGCCATCATCGGAACGACGGCCGCCACAAGTGCCGCCTTCCGCCAGGAAAACTTCTTCACGATTTATCTCCTTTGATAGGGGTTGCGGCCCTGCCACTCTGCAGGAGCTCAAAGCCCTCTACACAGATCATGGTGACTCGGCTCACAGATGTCAATACTTTGTCCTGACATTAGGATGTTTTTACGTGAGATAGTCATGCGAGCTCCCGCGAACAGCGCCGAATGGGAGCTAGCGGGTCACCCGGGCCGTGGTACTTCGCAGCACCAGAACGGGTTCGATCAAGGTCTTCTGGGGCTCAATGGCCGGATCCTCGATTCTGGCGAGCAGCCTGTGCGCGACATCAATCCCGACAAGGTCGCTGCGGTTGTCCACTGAGGTGAGGTCCAGGTACCTCGACTTGGCCAACGGCGAGTTGTCATAGCCGATCACGGAAACGTCGCTCGGCACGCGAAGGCCCCGGGCCTTGAGGACGGCAAAGGCGCCCATGGCCATGGTGTCGTTGGCCGCGAAGATCGCGGTAATGTCCGGATAGCGTTCCAGGAGCCAGGAGGCGCCAGCGTAGCCATCTTCCTCGGAAGTGCCTTGGGACTCGGCAATCAGAAGCTCGACGCCGGCGGCCCGGATCTCCCGCCGGAAACCGGCGCGCCGGTGGGCTGACGCGCCGTCGGCCCCTGACAGATGGCCGATGCGGGTATGGCCCAGCCCCAGCAGATGGTTGGCAGCCATGCCGCCCCCGCCGTCGTCGTCGTTGGTTATCAGGTCGGCGCCGATCGGCACCCCCTTGCGCCACCCGGCCACCACCGTAGGAACCCCCGTCCCGTCAAGCATGGACTCACTCGGCTCCGCGGCAATGACAAGCGCGTCAACATGCAGAGCGAGGAGGCCGTCCGTGGCATCCTTGATGCGGTTCTCGCCAGGCCGGGAGTCGGCCAGCATGACGTGGTAGCCCAGGTCAGAGAGGACGGACTCCATGCCCCTCAGGAGGTCCACGAACCACAGGTTTCGGTAGTCGTCGATCAACAGCCCGATACTCTTCGTCCGGTTGCTCGCCAATGCAGTCGCGGCACGGCTGGGACGGTAGCCGAGCTCCGAAATTGCCGCCTGGACGGCTTCACGGCGCTTGTCGCTAACCCTCTCCGGCGACTGCAACACCAAGGACACCAACGACGGCGAGACGCCGGCATGTTTGGCAACGTCATAGATGGTCGGGCGGCGGGTTTTGGGACGTGTCGCGCTCATGTTCGGGGAACCTTTCTTCTCTTCTGCCTAGACTATCCATCGGACATTGACAGGACATACTCACATGGTTAGGCTTTGAGTCCAGTGCTAAATTGTAGCGCTCCAAAATGCCAGAGGGGTGTTCGGCACCCAGGCTGAATTTCGAAGGAGAAATCAATGGCTGAGAGCCTAGGGGTCGCCGTCATCGGCGCAGGAATGGCCGGCAAGGCACACGCGGCGGCGTACCGCACAGCGTCTACCCTTTACAGCCCGGCGCTTCCGCCGGTGCGCCTCGTATCGATCGGCGACGTGAACGCGGAGTTCGGATCCCTCGCTGCCCGCCGATTCGGCTACGAACGCAATGACACCTCGTGGCAGGCGATCGCAGAAGCGGACGACATCGACGTCGTGAGCGTGGTCATCGCGAACTCCCTCCACCGCGAGGTGGTCGAGGGTCTCCTCGCCGCAGGTAAGCATGTCCTCTGCGAGAAGCCACTGAGCGACTCCCTCGAGGACGCCCGTGCCATGGCGGAGGCCGCCCGCAACTCTTCAAGCATCGCGCGCATTGGCTTCACCTTCCGCCGCACGCCCGGCATCGCCTACATCCGCGACCTCATCCACAACGGGGTACTCGGAAACGTCCTGCACTTCAGCGGCCGCTACTGGACGGACTACGGATTCAGCCCCTCGGCTCCCATGAGCTGGCGCTACAAAGGCGGCCCCGGCTCAGGTGCGCTGGCCGACGTCGGAAGCCACCTGGCGTACGTCTCCGAGTTCCTTTGCGGCGACATCAAGTCCATCACCGGTGGCCGCCTCAGCACCGTGATCGGCAAGCGCCCGCTGCCGCTCGGCGCTGTCATGGGACACGACCACGCAGCGGTGAGCGACACCTTTGAGGCTGTTGAGAACGACGACTACGCGGCCTTCAACGCGGAGTTCGAAAGCGGAGCGGGAAGCTTCGAGGTCTCCCGCGTTGCCGCCGGGCACGCCAACAGCCTCAACTTCGAAGTGTTCTGCGAGAACGGCGCCGCCAAGTTCGACCAGCGCCGCCCCTCCGAAATCCAGCTGTTCCTCAACGATGGCTCGGGCAACGAGAACGGCTACCGCCAGGTCATCCTCGGCCCGGGCCATCCCTACATCGCCGGCGGCCTCGCCATGGACGCTCCCGAGGTCGGATTCGGCCAGAACGACGCCTTCGGCTACCAGGCCCGGGCGTTCCTCGAAGAGGTTGCCGGCCTTCCGGAGGCCGAGTCCCTCCCGCGCTGCGCGACGTTCGACGAGGGCGTGCGCAACATGGAGCTGCTCGGCGCCGTCACCGAATCCGCGCTCAACAACGGAAAGAAAATCACGCTATGAAACTCGGCGTCTACAACGCAATCCTGCACGACCGGCCGCTTCCCGAGGCCCTCAAAGTCATTGCCGACCTCGGGCTGACGGGCATCGAGATCAACACGGGCGGATTCCTGCCCGCCGTCCACGTGCCCACCATGGACCAGATCCTCGTCTCGGATGCCGCGCGGGATGACTACCTCGGCATCTTCGAAGGCACCGGCGTCTCGATCGCGGGCCTCAACTGCAACGGCAACCCGCTGCACCCCAAGCCCGAGATCGGTGAGAAGCACGCCGAGGACATCCGCCGCTCCATCCGACTCGCAGAGCGCCTCGGCCAGAACCGGGTAGTGACCATGTCTGGCCTGCCCGGCGGTGAGCCCGGCGCGACCGTGACGAACTGGATCGTGAACGCGTGGAACTCTGCTGCGCTCGATGTCCTTGACTACCAGTGGGGCGTCGCAGCGAAATTCTGGCGCGAGACCGACCGCCTGGCCGCGGACCACGGCGTCAAGGTGGCCCTCGAACTGCACCCGCAGAACATCGTGTTCAACACCGCCGACGTCCGCAAGCTCATCGAACTCACGGAAGCCACGCATGTGGGCGTCGAACTGGACGCATCGCACCTGTTCTGGCAGCAGATGGATCCCGTCGCGGTGGTCCGCGAACTCGGCCCGCTGGTTTTCCAGGCAGCCGCGAAAGACGTCCGCGTGAACACGGAGAACGCCGCCCTCTACGGTGTCCTCGACAACAGCTTCCGCCGGCTCTCGCCGGAGGAAAACCGCACCAACCTCGGCGGCGACGAGTGGGCCAACGAGTGGCCCAAGAACTCCGCGTGGGACTTCGTTGCCCTCGGCCGCGGCCACGACACCGCCTACTGGACCGAGTTCCTGCGCGCCCTGCACGAAGTGGATCCCGGCATGCTCGTTAACATCGAGCATGAAGACACCTCACTCGGCCGAATCGAAGGTCTCGAGGTCGCCGCCAAAGTCCTGCAGGACGCCGACGCAGCGCTCACCGAGTCGCTGAACGTCACGGCTTAGCAACTCAGCGAAACCAGCCAGCGCCAGTGGGGGCTCCATCCGATGTTCGGATGGAGCCCCCACGAGTTTTGGTACACGACGGCGGCCCGGGTGACCGCGATTCTGCCAAGAGATCGAGAGCGAGCGTCGCTCAAAAGGGCGTCAAAGGTGAGCGAGCGTCGGTCGATGCAACGCTCGCTCACATATCCGGCCTTAAACACCAACGCTCGCTCACATATCCGGCCTTAAACACGAAAGGGGGCGGCGAGAAAATCGCCGCCCCCTTTCCGTGTCCCCTCTACTGGACCTTGGCGATGTACTTGCCCATCGCCTCCAACTGGTATCGGGACACCTCGTTGGCGTTGTCGTCCTCGGCGAAGACGCTGGACACCATGACCGTGTTGTCCTTGTCCAGGAAGCCGATTTCCTTGAGTCCGCCGAAGAACTCGTCCCAGTTGACGTCGCCGTCGCCGATCTTGAGGTGCTGGTGCACGCGCACGGCGTTGCCGGGCGGGTTGGTGATGTAGCGCAGCCCGTGGGAGGCGTGGTGATCCATAGTGTCGGACACGTGGACCAGGCGCAGCTTGTCCCCCGCGGCCCGCATGATGTCGAGCGGCTTGTTGCCCATGTGGAAGGTGTGCGAGGCAACGTAGACCATGCCAATATTGGGCGAGTTCACGCCACGTATGACACGGAGGGCTGCAAGTCCATCCTCCACGAAGTCGTCCGGGTGCGGGTCAATGAGGACGTCCAGGCCCTCGCGTTCGATGATCGGAAGGAGCTCTTCCATAGAGCGGTAAAAGGCCCTCTCGGACTCCTCGGCCTTTTCCGGGCGCCCGCTGAATTCGGTGTTCACGGTCTGCACGCCAAGATCGACCGTGATCTGGATGGCACGCTTCCAGTAGCGCACAGCGGCCTCGCGAGCGTCTTCGTCAGGCCCGGACCAACGCAGCACAGGAAGCACCGAGGCGATCTGGACGTCGGCGTCCTTGCAGGCCTTCTTCAACTGGCCCACCAGTTCATCGTCGGCCTTGGGGTGGTTGAAGAACGGGATGAAGTCAGCGTGCGGGGTCAGCTGGAGGTATTTGTAGCCGAGATCGGCGGCCAGCCTCGGGAACTCCAGCAGGCCGTGGCTGTGGTGGAACGGCGTCGGGTCAAGGGCAATCTTCATGGTCACTCCTACTTGTACAGCTCAGGCTTGGCATTGAGCTGTACTGCGACCTTTTCGCCCGACTTCTGGGCTTCGACGCCGGCTTCGCAGCAAGCAGCGGTGGCGTAGCCGTCCCAGGCGGTAGGGCCGCCGATTTCGCCGCGGCGGGCGGCGTCAACCCAAGACTGGACCTCGACGTCGTACGCGGCACCAAAGCGCTCTTCGAAACCTGGGGTGACCTTGCCGCCCCAACGGCCGGCGCTGCGGACGTAAGGACCGCCATCGCCGCCGATGTTCACGATGCCGTCCTCGAAGGACGCCTGGGTGGCGACTTCGTAGCCGAACTTCGCGTTCACGTAGATTTCGACGTCGGCCAGGACGCCGGACTCGGTCTCAATCAGGACGTGCTGGGGGTCGTGCTGGCCGTTCGGGGCGTTGCGTGTTGCCTTGCCCAGGCGGACCTGCACGGAGGTGATTTCCTCGCCGGTGAAGAAACGGATGGCGTCGAACTCGTGGACCACGGAGTCGTTGATGAGCATCGCGTTGGTGAAGCCCTCGGGGGTGTTCGGGTTGCGGTGCTGGTGGTGCAGCATGAGCAACTCGCCGAGTTCACGGTCGCGGATCACGGAGCCCAAAGCCGCGTATTCGGCGTCGAAGCGGCGCATGAAGCCCACCTGGATGCGCTTATGGCCGAGGGCGGTTTCGGCCTGCACAACTTTCCAGGCGCTCTCGGCATCCGGAGTAAGGGGCTTTTCGCAGAGGATCGGGAAGCCCTTCTCCAGCGACTTGTAGAGGATTTCCTCGTGAAGGAATCCGGGGGTGGCAATCAGCACGGCGTTGACGTCGCCGTTGTTGAGGGCCTCGTCGGCGCTGGCGAGGGCCACCGCGCCGTCGATCCCTTCGATGGCGGCCTGCGCGCGGGCGAGGTCGACGTCGACGACGGCGGCCACTTCGGCGCCGTGGATGCGGGTGCTGAGCCGCTTGATGTGGTCGGCGCCCATGCGGCCTGCGCCGATGACGGCCACGCGGAGAATGTCAGTCAATGTTCTGTCCTTAGGTGTCTGGGCTGCTGTGCTACTGCACAGTGGTGCGGGAACCGCACGAGAGCAGGTAGTTGCGGGTGCGCTTGGCGATAGGCATAGGGACGTCGAAGGCCACGGGGTACATGTCCTGTTCCACAATGCCAAAGATTGGTCGGTTGAGTCCTTCAACGGCTTCGATGACAGCGCGGAGATCCGGGAGGCCGTTCGGCGGTTCGGTCATGACGCCGGCCAGGTTGGCTGCGGCCCAGGTCATGTTCTCCTCGTTAACTTGTCTCAGGACGTCCGGGTTGATCTGCTTCAGGTGCAGGTAGCCGATGCGGTCCGGGTAGTTCTTAATCAGTTCCAGGCTCGACGCGCCGCAGTATTCGGCGTGTCCGGTGTCCAGGCAGAGGTTCAAGTACTGGGGATCGGTCTCGGCGAGCAGGTGCTCGATATCCGCTTGGGCGCCGACGTGGGAATCGGCGTGGGAGTGGAATTGCTGCTTCAAGCCGAAGTCTTCGAGCAGCACCTTGCCCATGCGGTTGTGGCCGGCGAACAGGTCATCCCACTGCTGCTGAGACAATTCGCCGCTCTCCACAGCCTCGCCCGTGACGTCGTCGCGCCACATGGCCGGTATGACGACGATGTGCTCACCACCCATGGCCGCGGTCAGCTCGGCAACCTTGCGTGCAGGCTCCCAGGCTTCCTCGTATTGTGCGGCACCACGGTGGAACGCCGTGAAGACCGTTCCCGCCGTCACCTTGAGGTCGCGCTGCTTGAGTTCCTCGGCCAGGCGGGCGGGATCGTTGGGCAAGTAGCCATAGGGGCCAAGTTCGATCCACTTGTAGCCGGACTCGGCCACTTCATCCAGGAAACGCTCCCACGGGGTCTGCTGGGGGTCATCCGCGAACCAGACGCCCCAGGAGTCTGGCGCTGTACCGATGATGAGTTTGTTCTCTGTCACTGCGGACTCCTCAGTTGGACGGGAAGTTGTAGGAGGCGCCGGAGGCGTGGGTGGGCTCGGGCCAGCGGGAGGTGATGACCTTGCCACGTGTGTAGAAGGAGACGCCCTCGGGTCCGTAGATGTGCTTGTCGCCGAACAGCGAAGCTTTCCAGCCACCGAAGGAGTGGTAGGCCACCGGTACCGGCAGGGGCACGTTGATGCCCACCATGCCTACTGTGACTGCGCGCTGGAACTTGCGGGCGTTCGCGCCAGAGGACGTGAAGATCGCGGTGCCGTTGCCGTAGGGGTTGGCGTTGATCAGCTTGATGCCTGCGTCCAGGTCCTCCACCCGGACCACCACGAGGACGGGGCCGAAGATTTCCTCCGTGTAGGCGGTCATTTCGGTCTTGACGTGGTCGATCACGGTGGGGCCGACCCAGAAACCTTCCTCGTGGCCTGGGACCACGAGGTCGCGGCCGTCCACTACCATCGCAGCTCCCGCGGCTTCGGCCTCGGTGACGATCCGCACGATGCGTTCCTTGGAGGCCGGGGTGATGACCGGGCCCATCTCGGCGTCGGGCTCGGTGCCGTTCTTGACCTTCACGGCCAGGGCGCGCTCTTCGACCTTCTTGACGAGCAGATCGGCGGCATCGCCGACGGCGACCGCAACGGAGATGGCCATGCAGCGTTCCCCGGCGGAACCGAACGCGGCAGCGGCCAGGTGGTCGGCAGCGTTGTCCAGATCGGCGTCGGGCATGATGATCGCGTGGTTCTTCGCGCCGCCCAAGGCCTGGACCCGCTTGCCGTGCGCCGTCGCGGTCTCGTGGACGTACTTGGCGATCGGGGTGGAGCCGACGAAGGAAATGCCGTCCACGTCCG
Source organism: Arthrobacter sp. AZCC_0090 (assembly GCF_014207375.1). GTDB lineage: Bacteria > Actinomycetota > Actinomycetes > Actinomycetales > Micrococcaceae > Arthrobacter. The sequence goes on from NZ_JACHEE010000004.1 coordinate 177,053, forward strand.
GGTGGGTCAGGAGGCCGTCCACGGTTTCCTTGTCGCCGTGCAGAACCTGGAACACGCCGTCGGGCAGGCCGGCCTGCTTCCACAGCTTCGCGAGCAGCATGGACGCGGAGGGGTCGCGTTCGGAGGGCTTGAGGATGAACGCGTTGCCGGTGGCGATAGCCATCGGGGCCATCCACAGCGGCACCATGACGGGGAAGTTGAACGGGGTGATGCCGGCCACGACGCCGAGCGGCTCGCGGAAGGAGAACACGTCGATCCCGGTGGAGACCTGGTCCGAGTAGTCGCCCTTGAGCAGTTGCGGGATGCCACAGGCGAACTCGATGACCTCCAGGCCGCGTCCGATCTCGCCCTTGGCGTCGGAGATGACCTTGCCGTGCTCTGCCGTGATCAGGGCTGCGAGTTCGTCCACGTGCGAGGCGACGAGTTCGCGGAACTTGAACAGGACCGCGGTGCGCTTGGCCAGGGAGAAATCACCCCACTTTTCGCTGGCGGCCTTGGCTGCGGCAACGGTGGCGTCCAAATCGGCCCGGTTCGCCAAGCGCAGCTCCGCGGAAACTGCGCCGGTGGCCGGGTTGTAGACCGGCTGGCTGCGATCGCCTGCGCCGGCAGTTTCAACACCGTTGATGAAATGCTTGATAGTGGTCAGGGTGGTCGTCGACATGTGCGGACTTCCTTGTCTGTAGCTTGAAGGGAGCTTGAGGGGTTAGCCGAGCAGCTTGCGCTGGCGGTTCTTGTGGCCTGTGTACGTCTGGTAGGCCTGCTGGGTGGATTCGAGTTCGGAGACCTGCGAGACGGGAACGTCCCACCAGGATTCGGAGCTCGGGGCGTCCAGCAAGGGGTCCGATTCGACGTGGATGACGATCGGCCCGCTGTCTTCCGGTGCCGCTTTCGCGTCGCGGATTGCCTCTTCCAGTTCGGCGATGACCTTCTCGCCCGGCTCGATCCGGATCACCTTGGCACCGAGGCTTTCGGCGTTGAGGGCAAGGTCGATGGGCAGGTTCGCGCCGGCGTCGAACGAGTGCTGTTCCTTGTCCAGGACCCGGTACTGCGTCCCGAAGCGTTGCGAACCCAGCGACTCCGAGAGCGAGCCGATGGAGGCGTATCCGTGGTTCTGGATCAGGACCACGATCAGCTTGATGCGTTCAGCGACGGCGGTGACCAGTTCGGTATGCATCATCAGGTAGGAGCCGTCCCCCACCATCACGACGACGTCGCGATCCTTGCCGCCCGCGGCGGCCTCGGCCAACGCGGCGCGCTTGACGCCCAGGCCACCGGGGATTTCGTAGCCCATGCAGGAGTAGGCATATTCGACGTGGTAGCCGAACGGATCCCGGACGCGCCACATTTTGTGCAGGTCACCCGGCAAGGACCCGGCGGCGCAGATGACTACGTCTTGCTCATCCATGGCCCGGTTGGTGGCGCCGATGATCTCGTTCTGGGCCGGCAGCGGGGTGTGGCGGGTATCGAAGGCCTCGTCCACGATGCCGTCCCAGCGCTTCTTCTCCGCCGCGATCTTCCGCTCGAGGTCCGCGCCAACGCGGTAGCCGCCCAGCGCCTGGTTCAGCTTGACGAGCGCCTTGCGGGCGTCGGCGACGATCGGCAGCACGGTGCCGTGCTTGTAGGCGTCGATCGCGGCCACGTTGATGTTCACGAACGTCACGTCGGGGTTCTGGAAGGCAGTGCGCGACGCCGTCGTGAAGTCCTCGTAACGGGTACCGATGCCGATGATCAAGTCAGCCTCGGCAGCGATCGCGTTCGCCGCCGTCGTGCCCGTGGAGCCGATGGCTCCGAGGGAGAACTGGTGGTCCCACGGCAGGACGCCGACGCCGGCCTGGGTGTTGCCCACCGGGATGCCGGTCAGCTCGGCGAACTTGGCCAGTTCCTCGTTGGCGAAGGCGTAGAGGACACCACCGCCCGCAATGATCAATGGCCGTTTAGCTGCACGGATGGCCTCGGCGGCGCGGCGGATATCGTCGTCGTCGGCTTCGGGGCGGCGGATCCGCCACTCACGCTCAGCCAGGAATTCCTCGGGTACGTCCAATGCCTCGGCCTGGACGTCCTGCGGCAGCGAAATGGTCACCGCACCGGTCTCGGCCGGGTCCGTCAGGACGCGCAGGCCGTGGTGGAACGCGGAGAACAACTGCTCCGGGCGGGACACCCGGTCGAAGAACTTCGAGAGCGGACGGAAGGCGTCGTTGACCGTGATGTCGTAGGCGTAGGGCAGCTCGAGCTGCTGCAGCACCGGGTCCGCCGCGCGGGTGGCGAAGGTGTCGCTGGGCAGCAGCAGGACCGGCAGCCGGTTGGTGGTGGCCAGCGCCGCACCGGTCAGCAGGTTCGACGAGCCGGGACCGATCGAGGTACTGATGGCGAAGGTCTGACGGCGGCGCGTGTGCCGGGCGTAGCCAACGGCCTGGTGCGCCTGGGCCTGCTCGTTGCGGCCTTGGTAGTACGGCATGATGCTCGGGTCTGCGGCCTGGTACTGCTTGAGCGCCTGGCCCACACCAGCAACATTGCCGTGGCCGAAGATCCCAAAGGTGCCCGGGATCAGGCGCTCCCGGTACTCGTTCCCGCCCACGGTATCAACCGTGTACTGCTTGGACAGGAACTCGACAACCGCCTGGGCGACCGTCATTCTGCGCGTTGACATTACTCTTACTCCGATACTTTCGCAGGTGTCTTCAGCAGCTCCGCCGTCTTCAAGAGCGAGGCGGCGGTGGCCACGGCCCCGGCAACGTCTCCGTCGGCCGGATACAGAAGGGTCCGTCCCACAGTCAATCCCTGGACTCCCGGCAGGGCAAGGGCTGCCTGCCAGCTGGCAAAGACCTCATCCTGGCCCGCATCCGGATCCCCGCCCAACAGGACCGTGGGCAGCGTGGTAGCGGCCATGACTCGCTCCATCTCCGCCACAACCGGGAGCTTCATCCAGGTGTAAGCGCTCGTGGAACCCAGGCCCTCGGCGATGGCCACGGACTTGATCACGGCGTCCGGGGAAAGGTCATTGCGGACCTTGCCGTTTGCCTCGCGGACCGACAGGAACGGTTCCACCATGGCGATCAGCTTGCGCGCCGCGAGGGAGTCCACCGCCTTCGCCGTGGCCTCCAGGATCTTCGCCGTGTCCGGGTCCCCGAGGCAGATGCGAGTGAGCATCTTGCCGCCATCGGCGCCCAGGGCGTCCAGGGCAGCTGCGGTGTGGCCAGTGAAGCGGTCATCGATTTCGTTGACCAGGCCGGCCAAGCCGCCGCGGTTCATTGAACCGAAGACGAGCTTGCCCTCGAGGGCGCCGAGGAGGAGCAGGTCATCCATGATGTCGGGTGACGCCAGGACACCGTCGACGGCGGGATTCGCCAAAGCGATCTGCAAGCGGTCCAGGAGCTCGCGGCGGTCGGCCATGGCCACCGGATCCGAACCGACGCTCAGGGCGCCGCGGGCAGGGTGGTCGGCGGCCACGATGAAGTTCTGGGTCCCGTACTTCAGGCCGGGGTGGCGGCGGCGCGCGGCGGCGGCGCGGGCAACGGCGTCGGGATCTTCAAGCCGGATGGCGCTCAGGTGCTCGTAACGGCGGGGATCATCATTGAAGCTCAACGTGTTGCTCCTTCGGAAACTGCTGCGTGCGAAGCCGCGGCATTGGGGCCGGCCGGCGTCAGGCGGCCGCGTTCGACGAGCAATGAGGTGACTTCTTCCGGCGTCGGCATCGCGTCCGCGCAGGAGACGCGGGAGGCGACGATCGCGCCGGAGGCGTTGGCGTAGTCCAGGATCTGGGCCAACGGCCAGCCGGAAAGCAGTCCGTGGCAGAAGGCTCCGCCGAATGAGTCGCCCGCGCCCAGGCCGTTGACGGTCTCCACAGGGACCGGTGCGGAGACGACGCGCTCGGTGCGGGTCTTGGCCATGACGCCTTCGGGGCCGAGCTTCACGACGGCTATCTCGACGCCGGCGGCCAGAAGGCGGTCGGCCTGTTCGTCCGGGGTTCCTTCACCGACGGCGACGGCGCATTCCTTGTCATTGCCGATGGCCACCGTGACGTGCGGAAGGATCTTGGCGACCTCCGCCCGGGCCTCGTCCTCGGAAGCCCAGAACATGGGGCGGTAGTCGAGGTCCAGGATGGTGTACTGGCCCTCGTTCAGGCCGGTGCGCGGCCGGGCTTCGTGCGCCGCGAGGTGGGCGGAACGGCTGGGCTCCTGGCAGAGGCCGGTCACGGTCGACCAGAAGATGCCGGCGTCCTTGATGGCGTCCAGGTCCAGTTCCTCGGCCTTGATCTGCAGGTCCGGTGCCGTGGGGAAACGGCCGTAGAAGTAGAGCGGGAAGTCGTGCGGTGGCTGGATCGCGCAGAAGGTGGCCGGCGTTTGAAGGCCCGGCACCGGGGTGACGAAAGCGTCGTCGACCTTGAACTTGCGCAGTTCGCGGTGCAGGTAGATACCAAAAGGGTCATCGCCAGTGCGCGTGATGACGCCGCTGCGGCGGCCGTGGCGGGCGGCAGCGACGGCAACGTTGGACGGCGAGCCGCCAAGATACTTGCCAAAGGACTGCACGTCCTCCAGTCCCACACCGATGTCGTTCGGGTAGATATCAACGCTGATGCGCCCGATGGTGAGCAGTTCGTGGGTCACGGTGATCGCGGACCTTTCTGTAGTGAACTCTTCTTGCGGGACGGTGAGAGCTCCGGTGCTTTTGCCGGCCCGCAGTGAGCGGGGCCACAAGCACTACTTTGCACCAGAATTCATGTCCTGTCAAAGGTTTGTACTGACATATTTACAACGAAACGTAATGACTGGGATTGCGTCTTGATTTGGGCGTGAATCCGCGCCAAACCCCGGAGTTAGCGGGCGGGAACGGCGAGCTCGCCCGTGACATACTGTGCGCGACCGAACCCAAAGGACCAGTCATCAGCGGTGTTTTCGACGTAACCCAGGAAGACGTCCTCGCCGGCAACACCAATCTCACCAAGCTCGGCGGCAATGGCGGCGAAGAGGGACTGCTTTGCCTCGCGACTACGGCCACCCTGGGTGAAGATCTGGATCATGATCACGCCGGAACTTCGCTCGAAGCCGAGCCCGGCATCTTGGGCGAAGATCTGGCCTTGGGGGTGTTCGGTGATGATGTGGAAGTAGTCCCGCTCGGGGATGCCGTACTCGGCGAGGATTGCGTCATGGATCCGGCGGCTCAGTTCGGCGAGCCGCTCCGGGGTGCGGCCTTGGTTGACGTCGATGCGAACGAGGGGCATATGCTCTCCTTGAGTAGTTTGTCCTGACATACTAACAAACTCTCTCAGGAGCTCACAAGGGAGGGTTAGTCGCGCCACTCTCTCCTCGGGCGGGGCACCACCGACGCCGGATCACATATCCGGCCTTAAACAACGACGCTCGATCACATGATGTGATCGAGCGTCGTTGAAACGACCGCCAGATGTGAGCGAGCGTCAGCGGGAAACACCCCAAAAGTGAGCGAGCGTGTGTGCTTAAACGACGACGGCGCCTGTCACCTTCACGTGGAAGGTGACAGGCGCCGTCGGGCGTGTTTTGGGGATTACCCCGGAACTAGAGGGCTGCGAAGACCTCACGGAGCAGCTTGGCGGTCTCGGACGGCGTCTTGCCGACCTTCACGCCTGCAGCTTCGAGAGCTTCCTTCTTGGCCTGTGCCGTACCCGCAGAGCCGGAGACGATGGCGCCTGCGTGGCCCATGGTCTTGCCCTCGGGGGCGGTGAAGCCCGCAACGTAGCCGACAACCGGCTTGGTGACGTTGGCCTTGATGAAGTCGGCTGCGCGCTCTTCAGCGTCGCCACCGATTTCGCCGATCATGACGATTGCCTTGGTCTCCGGGTCAGCTTCGAACGCAGCCAAGGCGTCGATGTGGGTGGTACCGATGACGGGGTCGCCACCGATGCCAATGGCCGTGGAGAAGCCGAGGTCGCGCAGTTCGTACATCATCTGGTAGGTCAGGGTACCGGACTTGGAGACCAAGCCGATGGGGCCCTTGCCCGTGATGTTTGCCGGGGTGATGCCAACCAGTGCTTCGCCCGGGGTGATGATGCCGGGGCAGTTCGGCCCGATGATGCGGGTGATCTGCTTGCCGTCAGCGTCCACGGTGGCCTGGGCGAGCGCCCAGAACTCGGCGGAGTCCTGGACCGGCACGCCTTCAGTGATGACAACAACCAGGCCGATGCCTGCTTCGATGGCTTCAACCACGGCGGACTTGGTGAATGCCGGCGGAACGAAGACGATCGAAACGTCGGCACCGGTTTCCGCAATGGCTTCCTTGACGGTGCCGAAGACGGTGATTTCCTTGTCGCCGTGCAGCACCGTGGTGCCTGCCTTGCGGGCGTTGACGCCACCGACGATGTTGGTGCCGGCCTTGAGCATCAGGGCCGTGTGCTTGGTGCCTTCGCCGCCGGTGATGCCCTGGACGATGACCTTGGAGTCCTTGTTCAGATAAATAGACATAATTTAAGTCGCCTTACTTCCCGGTGCTTATTTGGAGTTGGCGAGCTCGGCGGCCTTGTCGGCGCCCTCGTCCATGGTGGCTGCCAGGGTAACCAGCGGGTGGTTGGCCTCGGCCAGGATGCGGCGGCCCTCTTCGACGTTGTTGCCATCGAGACGGACGACCAGCGGCTTGTTGGCGTTGGAACCAAGCTCGGCCAGTGCGCCGACGATGCCCTTTGCCACAGCGTCACACGCGGTGATGCCACCGAAGACGTTCACGAAAACGCTCTTGACCTGCTCGTCGCCAAGGATGACGTCCAAGCCGGCGGCCATGACCTCAGCGGAAGCTCCACCGCCGATGTCCAGGAAGTTGGCCGGCTTCACGTTGCCGTGGTTTTCGCCTGCGTACGCAACGACGTCGAGGGTGGACATGACAAGACCGGCGCCATTGCCGATGATGCCCACTTCGCCGTCCAGCTTCACGTAGTTGAGGTCCTGCGCCTTGGCCTTGGCCTCGAGCGGGTCAGCGGCGTCCTTGTCCTCGAGCTCGGAGTGGTGGACGTGGCGGAAGTCAGCGTTCTCGTCCAGAGAGACCTTGCCATCAAGGGCAACGATGTCGCCGGCGCCGGTCTTGACCAAGGGGTTGACCTCAACCAGGGTTGCGTCTTCCTTCTTGAAGACGTCCCACAGCTTCAGGATGACGGAAGCAACCTTGCCACGCAGTTCCTCGGAGAAACCGGCAGCGGCAACGATTTCGTCAGCCTTGGCCTGGTCGATGCCGACTGCGGGGTCGATGGCAACCTTGGCGAGTGCCTCGGGGCGCTCAACAGCAAGCTGCTCGATTTCCATGCCGCCTTCAACCGAGCACATGGCCAGGTAGTTGCGGTTGGCCCGGTCCAGCAGGACGGAGAAGTAGTATTCCTCAGCAATGTCGGCGCCCTGGGCGATCATGACCTTGTTGACGGTGTGGCCCTTGATGTCCATGCCAAGGATGTTGGTGGCGTGCTCAAGCGCTTCGTCAGCGGACTTTGCGACCTTGACACCGCCAGCCTTGCCACGGCCACCGACCTTTACCTGCGCCTTGACGACGGTCACGCCGCCGATGTTCTCGGCTGCAGCCTTTGCTTCTTCAGGAGTGTGCGCCACGATGCCGGCGAGCACGGGTACACCGTGCGCTTCGAACATATCGCGCGCCTGATATTCAAACAGGTCCACGGTTTAGTGTCCTTCTACGTCGAAGTAGTTTCTGTACAGCCGGAAACCACGGTGACCGCGAAAACCGGCTGCGGATAGGTGCGCATCGAACGGCCGTCAGGCAGCCGGTCACATTGCGCAAGTTCCTCTCGAACTTTAGCCCCCCGGGGAGGCCAGCCGGTTCTACAGTACCCGTTAAGTGAGTAACCACACACTTCTATCGGCCGTAGAAAAACCGCTATATGACGCGGTTTTCCGGACCATCCGGCCCGCGTTGTGTTAGGACGGCCTTGTGTAGGACGGCTGTGGCGAGGACGACGGACCCGGACCCCCGGCGGGCTTTCCGCCGTCGGAAATCAGCTGGTAGTCGGTTCGGCTGACGAAGAATGCCACGCCAGCGGAAACGTTGCCGCAAGCGACGCCGCCGTTGTACGCAGAACAACGCAGGCCGTTACGCTCAATGTTCTGCCCGTCTTCCAAGACGGGCAGCCGCGAAATGGGCCCATTGCGGCTTCCTTTGGGTCCGAATTCGGATTCCATGTGGGTCACCCCGGAACGGCACGCACCGTATACGGCTTTGTCTGGGCGCAGGAGTACCGTTCCGCCAAGGTAACCCAGCCCCGTCCCGCCGCAGTCATCCTTGATGTCCGCCGCCTGCGGCTTGGGGTAGACGGCCAGCTCGCATTGCACCACCGGCACGATCGCGAGCTTATTGTTGGCGTTGTCCGCGTAGGAGTTGGGCTCGTAGGGAAGGTCCAGGTGCTCGCCGCGGGCCGACGTCATGGCGCACACCACGTTGTGATCGGCCGTGACAAACGCCAGCGTTCCATCGGTGGACGCCAGCGTGCTGGGCTGCGAAACGGGTACCTGGCGGAGCTGCTCCAAGGGAGGCAACGGCGCCGGAGGAACATAGTTCGGGTCCTTGGTGGACACGGAGCAAGCCGTTGCCAACAACACCAAACAGGCGGCCAGAATCCCCAAGACAGTCCGTCGCATGGCTCCCATTATGCCCTGCGGGCGGAACTGGCCTTAGGAGTCCAGTTTGGTCAACGGCGCGTAACGCAACAGCAGCCGTTTCTCGCCGACGTCGAACTTCACCTTCGCCACAGTCTTGTCACCGGCGCCCTCGACGCCGATCACGGTGCCGTTGCCGAAACTGGTGTGGTTCACCTTGTCCCCCACCACGACCGCCACCACTTCCTTCTGCGGCTGCACACGATTGCGTACGACGGCGGCCGGCACGTCGGCGTCGAACCCTGCGGTAGCGCTGGCGGCGGCCCCTCGGGAGGTGCCAGCGCCCCAGAAGGACCCGCCGTAACGGTTGGAACCAATGGGCGCGTTTCCCCAGCCGCCCCCTTGGCGGGACATGCCTTCTCGCTTCCACTCGACGAGATCGGTGGGGATCTCCTCAAGGAATTGGCTGGCGGGGTTGTATTGACTCTGGCCCCACATGCTGCGGACTTCCGAGCGGGTCACATACAGGCGCTTCCTTGCACGGGTGAGTCCCACATAGGCCAGGCGGCGTTCTTCCGCCAATTCCTTGGGATCCGTAGCGGAGCGCTGATGCGGGAAGAGCCCGTGTTCCATGCCGGTCAGGAAAACCACGGGGAATTCCAGGCCTTTGGCCGTGTGGAGGGTCATGAGCGTGACCACGCCCATCCGCTTCGCCTCTGCCACCGCGGCGGCTGCGTCCTCGGAGGATCCCTCCGGGGCGTCGGGGATCTGGTCGGCATCGGCCACGAGCGAGACTTGCTCCAGGAACTCGCCCAGCGAGCCTTCGGGGTTGTCTCGCTCGTATTCCCGGACCACGGCCACCAACTCGGCCAGGTTTTCCACCCGCGATTCGTCTTGCGGATCGGTGCTGGCCCGAAGCCCGGCAAGGTAACCGGTCTGTTCGAGGACAGCCTCAAGGGCGGCCGCAGCACCTGAGCCGGTCGCCACCTCCGCCAGGTCATCCAGGAGCTTCACGAAGCCCAGAACCGCGTTCACGGAGCGGGTGGCCATGCCGGGAGCCTGGTCCGCCTTGCGTGCCGCGGACATGAACGACGTACGCTCGCGCTCGGCGAGGGCGGCCACTGCGCCCTCGGCACGATCGCCGATACCGCGCTTGGGTTCGTTGAGGACGCGACGCAAATTGACGTCGTCGTCCGGGTTCACCAGGACGCGAAGGTACGCGAGGGCGTCCTTGATTTCCTTGCGCTCGTAGAAGCGGGTGCCACCCACCACCTTGTACGGAAGGCCCACGCGGACCAGCACGTCTTCAATGGAACGCGACTGTGCGTTGGTGCGATAGAAGATGGCGACATCGCCGGGACGCAGGCCGTCCTCGTCCTGGAGCCGGTCGATTTCCTTGGCGATGAACTGGGCTTCGTCGTGCTCGTTCTCGCCCACGTAGCCGATGATCTTCTCGCCGTCGCCCTCGGCCGTCCAGAGTTTCTTGTCCGGCCGGTTCGGGTTGCGCGAAATGACGGAGTTGGCGGCGCTCAGGATGTTCTGCGTGGAGCGATAGTTCTGCTCCAGCTTGATGGTGCGGGCGTCCGGGTAATCATTCTCGAATTCGACAATGTTGCGGATGTCCGCACCACGGAAGGCGTAGATGGACTGGTCTGAATCGCCGACGACGGTGAGCTCGCTCGCGTGGGGACCTTCACCGACGATTTCGTGGACCAAAGCGTACTGGGCGTGGTTGGTGTCCTGGTATTCGTCCACGAGGACATGCCGGAAACGACGGCGGTAGGACTCTGCGAGCGCCGGGAAGGCCCGGAACATATAGACCGTTTGCGCGATGAGGTCGTCGAAGTCCATGGCGTTGGCCTGGCGCAGCCGCTGGGTGTAGCCCTTGAAGACGTCCGCGACAGCGCTTTCGAACGGCTCGTTATGGTTGGCGGTTGCCGCGAAGGCATCATCGTCGATGAGCTCGTTCTTCAGGGCGGAGATCTTGTGCTGGATGGCCTTCGGCGCGAACCTCTTGGGGTCCAGGTCCAGGTTCTTGGCCACGAGCGTGATCAACCGCAGGGAGTCCGCGGAATCGTAGATGGAGAAGTTGGAGTTCAGCCCCACGTTGGCGGCCTCGCGGCGCAGGATGCGCACGCAGGAGGAGTGGAAGGTGGAGATCCACATGGACTTGGCGCGGCCGCCCACCAAGGCCTCGATGCGTTCCCGCATTTCCGCGGCCGCCTTGTTGGTGAAGGTAATGGCCAGGATCTCGCCGTGATGGGCCCGTCCGGTAGCGATCAAGTAGGCAATGCGGTTTGATAGCACGCGGGTTTTACCCGAACCTGCGCCAGCCACGATCAGCAAAGGGCTGCCGGCATGTTTGACGGCTTCCTCCTGCTGCGGGTTCAGTCCTTGGAGCAAAGCCTCGGCAGAGGGCAAGCCCGAGTGGCCCCGACCGTGCCCACCACTGGATGCGTCGCCGTCGGGAGTCCCGCCCCAGGACGCACCGCTACCGCCACCGGCCGCACCGGGTTCGGCTTGACGCCCAAGCTGCGCGCCGGCGTCGGGCAAGCCTCGCTCGAAGTCCGGCAGGCCACCGCCGGCGCGCGAAAGCATGGCTGGAGCGGCCTTGGTGGCAGCTCCGCTGGCAGCTTTGAAGGGGCCATCTGCGTACGGGTCAAACAACATATCCATGGTGTTTACCAGTCTAGGCGGTGGCTCTGACACTGGATGTCCGGATACCGTTCCCGAGCGCGAAACGCCTGAAGCGTGCCCTGGCGGGGAAGACATTGACGCAAGACCTGCTGATCTTTCGCAATGTCCCGTCAAATAGCAGCTCTGCCGGGGAATAACGAGGTTCGGGTGGCCTCCCCCACTTATGCTTCTTAGAAGCCACAAGTTCACAGGCTTAGGGACACATCCGGGGGAACGGCATGCGCAGAAAACGAGGGATTTGGCGTACGCGCCGGCCCGGGGTGGTGTCGAAATTCGGCACCACCCTGGGATTGTGCATCGCCACGGTGGCAAGTTTGTTCATGGCTGCGACCAACCGGCTCCAGCCTTGGGAATTCGTGGCCTCATACCTCGTCTTGGCCGCGCTCTTCTTTTGCTTTGCACTGATGCTCCACTCGGATGCGTGGCCCCAGCGCGTGGGGATTCTCGTCGGCCTGATCCTGCTCGCTGAACTGTTGGGCTCCTCGGAACAACGCGACGAGCTCAACCCCACTTTCCTCCCCTACAGCCTGGTCCTCGCGGCAAGTTCCGTGCTCGTCTTTTCGATGCGCAAAACCTGGCGCTCGGTGATGTTCACAGCCATGACGTTCTTGCTCGTCCTTGGATACACCGTCCTGTCCGCCTTGGTGATAGGCGTCCGCCCGGCGAGCGCTTTCATTCTGGCAGCGGCGTGGGTTATCACCTTGGCAATGCGGCTTGGCGGACCACGCGCTTTGGCCCAGTACTGGGGCGATTTCGCCGTGCGCCAAGAGTCCGTGGCGGCCCACATCGTCGCACAGAACCGGCGCAGTTCCGCAGCCTGGAACGCGAGGCATCTGCACGACACCGCCTTGCGCACGCTCACCGTGATCGGTCGCCAAGGGGCCGGGGCTTCCTCGAAGGAGCTGAGGGAAATGCTCGACGGCGGCGCCTCCGCAGAAATCGCGGCGCGGCGTGCGTCCCCCTCCCCGGGCACAGCCGGCGCCAGTTTTGCAGCAATGTCGCCGCCCAAGGTGACCGAACCCGGCGACCTCGCCGCTCGACTGCGGCTAATCGCCGAGAAGCGGGCACGGGACGGTTTCAGCGTCGAGATCCATGGGATGACCGGACCACTGACCGCGACTGTCCAGGCTGCCTTGCTGGCGGCCGTGGATGAATGCATCCTGAACGCCGACAGGCACGCTGGCGCAGGGCATGTGGATGTGCTTCTGTCCCGGACTTCGGACCACGTGTCAGTGGTAGTCAGCGACTCCGGTTGTGGATTTGATCCTTCGAAGCTCCCCACCGACAGGTTGGGCGTCAAGGAATCCGTCCTCGCACGGATGCGCGATGCCGGGGGCCGCGCGCGGGTCTTTTCCGCCCCTGGGCGAGGAACCACGATCCTGTTGGAAGCGGTGAACGCATGACGATGCCGGCTATGTCGCGGACCAGCGTGGAGGGACCACTTTTCGTGTCCCGGGAGATTTTGGCGACAGCCTGTTTCGTGCTGTGGATCCTCAACTTCTATCTCGCACTAGGAACCGGCAACAAAGGCGGCGCTGCCCCTTGGCACGTCTTTGCTTCCGGTTTGGACCTTTTAGGGCTCCTCGTCGCCGTGCGCGCATCCGATGCCGGCACCCAGCGGGACCGGCTGACCACTCTTCGTGCCACGTGGCTGGTCCTGATTCTGGGCGCCAGTTGGTGCGCAATGTTGGCTACCACGCCGGACACGGGTCTGGCGCTGATCGGAGCGAACGCGCTCTTCTCCGCGGTCTCTGTTCTTCTTGTCTCCCATCTCTGGAACCTTCGTGGATTCATCGCCCTCACTGTCGCGATTGGAATTATCAGCACAGGCCTCTACACCGTCACTCCTGGCGCCGACCCGCGGGCAGCATGGAACATCCTCTTCCTGTCGCTCCTTCCCGGTTTCGTCGGATCGGTGAGCGTGTTGCTGCGCAGGGACGCTATCCAACGGAAGGGTGCTGGCTGCCTGAGTGAGCGGCTGGACGCTTTGACAGAGGCCATCGACGCCACGACTTCAGTGCGCGAGCTTGAGCTGGCCAGCACCAAGGCGCAGATCGATGAGCTGTTTGCCAAAGTGGCGCAGGCACCGTCCGTGCCCTTGGACCCGGAAGTGGCCCGGGAAGCGCGGGAACTTGCGGGTAATTTGCGCCAGTTATTGATGGAGGAATGGTCCGACAATTGGCTCACAGAAGCATTGGAACTGGAGGGCCTCGGCGGCGGTGCGATTTTTGCCCAGGCCGCTGACATTGTGGAAGAGCTGCCGGAGAGCTCACGCCCGGCCATCCTGGCCGCCACCATGCTGATGACTGCGGGCACCACGTTGCGCGGCACACACCTAGGCGGCATGTACCGGCCAGGCACCGCTCCACGGCCAACGGCGGCACACCGTATCCATTTCTTCGCCGAGAAGTCCGGCCAGGACGGGTTTCGCCTGACATGGCGCATCAGCGGAGTTCACAAGAGCCATCTCTCCCCTTTGTTGTGGACCGAGCTGGCTTCGCTAGGCCGTCCAGCAGTGCGCAATGACCGTGGGGGCTGCAGCATCGTGGTTGAGACGGCAGGGTGGCGACGTTGAGCACTATTGAGTTCGGACCTGTTGAGTTCAGCACTGTTGAGTCGGCCGCGGTACAGTCCGGCTCCGTCCCAGCAACCGAACCGGTTCCGGGCATCCGGGTTCTCATCATCGACCCCCATCGGCTCTTGATCGACTCTTTGTCGCAATGGTTGCTCGTGAACGCTCCCGGGATCACCGTGTTGGCCGGGACCACTGCCTGGCCACTTGGAGGCCAGGTGCCCGGCGGCGCTGGAGCCAGCGCGGATGTCGCCGTCGTCGGTGAACTGCGCGGGGGCGAGCCCGGCAGTATTGCCGATGTTGTGACTTCGCTGCGGGAATCGGGAATGCAGGTGGTCCTTCTGGCGGACCAGCAGCCTGCGATGGCCATCAGTTCAGCCCTCGACGCCGGTGCTCTGGCCATTGTGCCTAAGTCGGCTGATCCCAGCCACACCGCTGCCGCAATCCGCGCCGCGGCAGCCGGCCGCCGATACTTGCACCCGGACGTCGAGGGCATGCTTGAGTCGACTGCCCATACGAGGGTGGAGCTGTCGGCCAGGGAGCGGCGGCTCGTGGAGCTGTACCTTGGACCCATGCCTCGAGGCACAAGGGAAGTCGCGGAACATTTGGGGATCAGCGAGCAGACGGTCAAGTCCCACTTGCATCGGGTCCGCCAGCGCTATGGCGCCGCAGGCTTCAGCGTGGGGAACATCATCAGCCTCCAGGATCAGCTTCGCAAAGACGGCTGGCTTGGCTAACTGACCTGCGGCTGGGGCCGGGAGGTCGACGCAAGGATGCTCACCAGGGCAACCAAGAGCGGAACGCACAATGCCGACATGAACCCGGCCACAATCATCTGGCTGTGGATTCCCGGCTGTCCTTCCATCATCAGGACAACCCAGAATTGCGCCCAGCAGCCGGTGACCATCACCACGGCAAGGCGTCCGATTCCCGAGCTGCGTCGAGCACTCACGGCGAACCCCAGCAGCAAGGTCAAAAAGTGGAGGCCCACCAACGCAACTGGCGCCGCCTTCATGGCCGTGTACAGGCCCAGGACCAGGGGCACGCGGCGTTCTTTGACGCCCGGTCCTTGGCCCGAATCCGCCAGGTACGATCCCGCATAGCTGAATTCGGGCGTGAGCAGAGCGCTGATCCCCCGCTCTCCCAGGCCGATCAGTCGTTCTGGGTGCGTGACAAAAAACGCGGCGACCTTGCCGAGGTTGATCTGTTCCCCAAACTGCGGATAGCGGGGGTTGTACACCGCAGAATTGATGGAGTCCATGCTGCTGCCTGCGGCCGTCAGAAAACTCCGGTCCAGTCCCAGCCACTCCAGATCCTCGGCGGGATCCGGGCTGCTGGGCAGGATCGTCGCGAAGACAGTGTTGTAGAGGTTTACTTCCGTGGCGCGTTTGGGCTGCTCCGCGAGGAACGCCAGGGCAACCGCCGCGATGGCAACCACGGCAGCCGCAGGCACCACGAACGCCCGCCACCGTCGGGGAGCCCGCCCGGGCGGCGCAAGCCCGACGGCAGGTGCCTCTCCGACGGCGGTTGCCGGACCGCCGTCGGGCCCTTCCCGAAGCGACCCTTCCGGAAGCGCACGTTCGGCTTCCGCGCGCCTCCGGGCGCCCACCGGCAGCCAAAGGAGCGCGAAGGCAACCACCGGCAGCCAAGACACCATCTCCGGCTTGGCCCAGACCGTGAACGCGGCTGCAAAGACCACCATCAGCGCCGATGCCCATCGCGGCCCGCGGCCGTTCCAATAGTGCAGCAGGGCCACGGACAGGGCAAGTGTCCCGAGGAATGCAGCTGGCTCGGCGTAGGGCGACACGAAGAAATCCGAGAAGACCCCGTCCGCCATGACCAGAGTGACTAGCGCAGCGATCAGCACGCGAAACAGAGTCCGCCCCGGCAACGCCACCACGAGCCCGGCAACGAGGGCGCCGAAAATAACGCAGCAAACAATCCCCACGGCGCGCGTATCAAGGCCGGATCCCCAACCAAACACCGGCGTGAGCCACTTGCCGAGCCACAAGAGCAGCAATTGCGAGGAATAGACGGGTTCTCCGGATCCAGGGAAACCGCAACCCTCACCGTAGTACTGTTGCGGCACCCAGCCCGGATGGATGAACTGGGCGAAGTCCTGGTAGCCCCACGGCCTGACGTTCCGAAGGCCCAGTGAACAAACGAGCTGATGACCGGATCCTTGGTCAGCCATGCCAACGGGTTCGGGAAGGAACAGGCGGAGGATCATTGCGAGCGCCGCAACTGTGCCGGACAACCCGGCAACTCCGCGAACGCGGGGTGAGCCCAGCTCACCAGGCCCGAACATCCTGGCCAGATAGGCGGCAGCGGAGCGTAGCGCCTCAACAGTCCCGCTCTTCCGGCGGACCGGTTCCGGTGCGAACGTTGTTGCTCGCGCGCGGGTCTCTGAAGCATCCGGCCTGGCTTCAACCATGTTTCTGCCCTCCTGCCGGCGCGAGCGTGCCGGTGATGGTGCTTGGACTGGACTGGGACTGCAAGGGCCCGACGGCGCACCGGACCGTGTACGCGTTGCCCACCGTCCGGATGACCGGACGCAGCACGATTCCGGCGGGCAGTACGTCCGCGCCGAGGAACTGCAAGGCATACGGCAGGCAACGCGCGTTTCGCGCGGCCGGTGTGGTCATGCTGCCATCGAGGTTGAACCACGCGCTGATGTCTTCGCCGGTGTGGGGCTCCGTGCAGGGAACATCGACGCCGTCGTCGCTCAACCCGCTGCCCACGGGTTCCTGCCGATAGCACAGGCGCAATGTGGCCGAGTCAGGGCCAGCCATAACGCCCCTCAAATCCAGGGTGGTGGCGAGCGGGGTGCCGTCTTTCGCGGCCACGAGCACGTCGCAGCGCACCGCCCGAGCGCCGCGCTCCCAGTCGTCGCGGCTCGGGGCGTACGCGGCGATGACCAGGCCCGTTGTACCGTCGCGTTCACCGGCGGCCAAGTACTTCCGGAGCGAGGCAACATCGCACAGCCGGGCGGTGACCGTCTTAAGCTCTTGTTGTCCGGGCCGTGTTCCCCGTCCAGCCAAGGGAGTCGGAACCTGCGTGATCTTGAATGTCTGGGCCGTGTGCGCATCCCCACAGGCAACAGGCGGGCTGGGTTCGCTGACGGCGTCAAACTGTTCCGGGGACACAATCAGGTGGCAGTCGCCCACCGCGGGGTTCCCGGTCGATGCTCCGGGCAGGGTCTGGTTGCATCCGCTGAGGACCCCGGCAAGCAGTAACGCTGCTACCGAAAACCTTCCCCATCCCGCTAAGCTACGCGGCACGCCGCCCCCGGCTGGTCTTGCCTGCGCGGACCAGGACGAGGATGGCCGCCACAAACCCGATGATCACCACAAACGAACCGAAGAAATGGTGCATGATGCTGAACCCTTGCTCGCCCCACGCCTGCTGCGCGCCGGCAATCATGAAATACCTCAAGGCGTTGCTGAAAACCACAATCAGCAACGACGCAAAGGCAGCACGGGCCAATCGTGGCACCGCGATGCGGCCCATGAGGAACAAGACGCCAGACAAGGCCAGGATGGGAGCTATCAGGACCGAGCTGGAACACAATCCCGTCACCATCAGGGCGAACGGGTGACCGCCGCCGATGTTGTGGAAGATGATGTCGCGAACGCTGTAGGACGAGCCGCCGAGCGCCCGGTCGAACACCCAGGCCATGGCCCACGCTTCGAAACTACGGATGTGCTCTTGTTGCAACATGGCCAGGACGGCCGCCGCCAAACACGCCACGCCCGGGAGGAGACCGCCCTGGCCCGTCTGGAGCCTTGCGGAACGTGGTCCCTGCGGGATCCCCGCGGAGTAATCGGCACTCGTGGACACTAGGCTTCCTTCGCTAGCAACTGGGCGTCATTCTCATTGTTGCGGCGGGTTTTTGCCCAGCCGTGCCGTCCGGTGACCAAGCGATATGTTGCCCTCAACACGGATACGTAGTTTTGGTACATGTAGAGCCAATAGCCCACTCCCCAGAGGATTCCCACTGCCCAGTTCCTGTCCGGGGCTGCCTGCAGGCGGTAGACGGGACCCCACAGGGCGAAAGGCGCAATGCCCGTGACGACGATGAGCGGGATAATGAACCAGGACGCGGCCAGCCAAGCCTGGAAGCCGCCCATCGTGAGGGAGCCTTGGGCCACCATGCTGACGAACAGAGTGGGCCACAAGACCAGGCCCAACATCTGAATGAACGGTTGGACCAGGAAATAGCTCGACTCGATGGCCCCGATGTTGCTGAAGTATGGAGAATCGAAAATCCGCCCGAGATAGCTGCTGCACTGCATCCCTCCGTGGCACCAACGGGTCCTCTGCGTCACCAGACGGCGTAGCCCAGGGAGCGCTTCCTGGGCCACATGCGTGTCATGCATGTACACGGTTTTGTAGCCGCTCAGCATCACGTGTATCGCCAGCTCGTAATCTTCCAGGAGGGCACCGTGCCACGGCTGCCCGGAAGTCCTGGCAATCGTGTCGAGGGCCGAAAGCCGGGTGAACTGGCCATTCCCACCCAGGCCAACCGTCAGGGTGTGGCGGCGGAGGGACTGCATAGCGGCGATGGTGGTGCGGAACTCCATGTCCTGCATGAGGATGAGGTACCGGGCGAATCCCTGCTTCACGCGAGCCAATCCGGTGGCCGTCTTCAGTGACGGGTCATCCACGTTGGACATCCACACGGCGGTCTGCGCGGCTCCCACTTCAGGATCACCGAAAGCGAGTGGTCCTGCCGCCTGCCGGAACGCATTCCCCGCCATCAGCCCGTCGGCGTCGAGCACCAGGACGATCACCGAGGCGCGGTCGGTTTCGGATGGCAGCCACGAGTCGAGGGCCCGATATGCGGTGTTCAGTGCATCGCCTTTGCCGGTGCGGGCCATGGGCCGGAAGCGGCGCGCCAGATGGATCAACGGATCCGCCTCCGATGCATCCTGCACGATCCGGGCCGTGTTGTCGTCGCTCGCGTCGTCCACTACCCAGACGTGGGCCTCGGGAAATTGTCCCCTGAGCTTCTCAAGGGTGTGTCCGATGACCGTTTCCTCGTCCCGGCACGGAATGAACACGTGCCAGGCGAAGCTGCCCGGTGCGCCCTCCGGATCCGGCTTGCGGCGTAGGAACGGAACCAGGATCACGCTGATGTAGGCGAGGAAAACCACCAACAGCACGAACGCCAAAGCTTGCGCGGACTCGAGTACTGACATATCTCCCCGATGGTGCTTTGCGGCTGTTTGGGCCGTTTCAAGAAATGGTGAAGCGGGGCGGCCCCTGGTGTGGGGCCGCCCCGCGTTTGCCGTACTAGGAGTGCTTGCGGCCGGCAGACCGTTGTGCGGTCTTGAGCCTGCTGTTGCGCAGGATCACGAAACCGGTCACCAGCAACGCGACGCCCAGAAGGATGGCCCAGCCGAGGACCGGTGCACCGGTGAGGGCCAACGTTCCGCCGCCTGCCACCGCTCCCCCTGTCGTCAAGCTATTTCCGTACATGTGGGAAGTCCCTTCCGTTGTTCTTGGCTGATGCTGCAGATGCAATCAGGCAGCCACAACGGCGGTCCGACGGCGTGCACGGAAGAACAGCCAGGCAAAGAGCGCGAGCAGTGCCGCAGCACCGCTGATGGCCAGGGTGTCCTTGTTGACCACCGGGATGGCTGCTGCATCCAGGTTCGGACCGACGACGGCGTTGGCCAGGTTGACCGTGGCGATGTTGCCGCCAGCCACGCCTACCTGCAGGGCGCGCTGCGTGAAGACGCCTCCGTTGCTTTCCTTGATGTTGACCTTTGCCGAGACCAAGGCGGTCAAGGCGTTGGACAGCGGGGTGACGATGGTTCCGGACACTCCCGAGACCACGCCGTTCAGGGCGGTAGTCAGGACAGCCAGTGCGGGGCCGGCAGTAATCTGCGCGATCGGTCCAAGAGCGTTGACTGCAGTGGTCGCGCTAGCCAGCGTGGAGTTGACCAGGCTGGTGATCTTGTTGGCAACAGCCTGCGGCAGGAACGAAATGAGGTCCGTTCCAGGGGGTAGCGCGTTCAGGTTCGGCACACCCGCAACAGCCAGGAGGTCTGCCTCGGTGATGGAGATGGTGCCGCCTGCAAGCGGGTTCGCGACGGTGACGCCCAAGGGAGTCAGAACGAGGTTGGCGGTGCTAATGGCGGTACCAACCGTGCCGGCAACTCCGCCAATGACCGTTCCGCCCAGATCCGCGGAAACACCCGCGATTGCTGATTCGCCGACAGCGGCCGAGCCCTGGTCCTTCTTGGCTGCGGCGGCCAGCGTGGTGATCTTGAGATCGACATTGACGAGGTCCGCACCACCAAGGATGTTAGCGGTGCCTAGTTTGACCTCGGCGGCAGGGATTCCGGTGGTTCCCGACGTCGGCAAGCCGCCAGGCAGGGAGACGAGTCCGGGTGCTCCGGAGACGGTGCCGGAGAACGCCGCCGAGGATCCGTCGTTGACGGCCTTGCCGTACTGGCTGACGGCCCCTACGGTGATGACGCCGTTGTTCTGCAACAGCGGAACATTGCCCGAACCGACGTTCACGACGCCGAAGACGGAGGAAAGATCCAGCGGTGTGCTGTTTTCAATGACCGCCGGGCCGGACGGGGGTGTGCCAATCTGCTGGGCCGTTGCTGCCCCATTTGATGCCAGGCTGGCAAAGTTCGGCATCGCGAGGACGCTGCCGTCGATGATCTGTCCACTGCCTGAGGAAATAACGTCGGTCGGTGCTGCGGTAGCTGCGGGTGCCGCCACCAAGCCGAGAGCCAGCGCTGTGACGGCGCTGACGCCCACCGCGGCAGACCATGTTTTGTGTCTGGTATTCAAGTATTGCCCCCTTGTGAGAGTCGCAGGCACGCGAGGAGTGCTGCAACTGAAACCTGGGAGGACAATTTCCCCCCAACGTGAAAGTTAACAAGGCCCGTGGCAAGCGCCCGCGGAAGGTACCCGAATGGGTTAAGCCACGAAGTCAGGGCGTCGCTGGCCCATCCCCAGCATGGAGTCGATGGCCGTCACTGCGCGGTCGGCCGCCCCGCCGTCGATTTCGGGCAGGACAGCCTCCCGGACAGCCGGATTCCGGTGCAGGGGAAGGACGATCTCCACTGCCGTCCGGAGATTAGCAGCCGTCCGCCGCGCCGCGCGGGGTACTCCCTAATAGGGTCAATCCACCCGAGTGGACATGCCCCCTCCTCGCTTGAACCACTGGACATAACAGCACTATGTCCAGTCCTCACACCAAGGACAGCGCATGCTCAGAGAAACCGCGGCACTATGTCCACCCCTCACACCATGGACAGCGCATGCTCAGGCAAGCCCAACGCGGAATGACCACCGCAACCCGAACTCCGCACCTCCCCCAAGGGACATGCCCCCTCCTCGCTTGAACCACTGGACATATCAGCACTATGTCCACCCCTCGCACCAAGGAGAGCGCATGCTCAGAGAAACCGCGGCACTATGTCCACCCCTCACACCAAGGAGAGCGCATGCTCAGAGAAACCGCGGCACTATGTCCACCCCTCACACCAAGGACAGCGCATGCTCAGGCGAATTGCGGCACCGAGGTGAGCGCCGCGCGCAACTCGCGGACCGCCGTCGGGCCTCCCGCAATGAACCAATCCAGTCCGTTGACGCGCACGACGCCGGTGTCCCCGCCCGCCGCGCGGACAATCGCCTTTCCGGGGAGCCAGTCCCACTCGGGGCAGCTGTGTTGGAACCAGCAGCCCAGCTCACCGTCGGCCACCCTGCCGAGATCGCAGGAGCCGGATCCGAACATGCGCAGCGAGGCCGCGGACACCGCGGCGGCGTGCCAGGGCATGGCCGCGCGAGGATCGGCCAGCCAGGTGGGGTGGATGTAGGTGGCGGCGCCGAGTTCGCTCAGGGCCGCACCCGATGGTCCGGAGATCCGCTCATCGTTGAGCGTCGCGGGGTGGCCTTCCCCGCCGATCCAGAGCTTGTCCAGTTCCGGCTGGTAGATGGCGCCGAGGATGACGTCGGGATCGGAGACGACGCCGTGCGGTGCCAGCTGCTCGTGCTTCAAGGCGATTGCCGAGCACCAGTATGTAGAGCCGTGCAGGAAATTGTAGGTACCGTCCACGGGGTCGATCACCCAGGTACGCCCGCTGCTTCCTACCACCGAGCTTCCTTCTTCGCCAAGGATGCCGTCCGCCGGGCGGCAGCGGCGCAGCTGCTCAAGGACATAGGCCTCCGCCGCGTGGTCCGCCGCGGTCACCACGTCCGAAACTGAGGTCTTGCGTTCCCCCTGCAACCCACCCATCCGCATCAGCAGGGCAAGTTGCCCGGCCTCCCGGACCAGGGCGGCAGCCAGTTCGTAGTCGTCGAGCGAAGGATCAAGTTCTGTGGCGGAGTGCCTGCCAGTGGTCATGGGTCCAGCTTATGTGGCGGGATAATGATTCATATGGCCAAGACCCCAGCCCAACGCATCAAGAAGCACGGCGCGAATGCTGCCGTCCCGCAGCACCACCTGCCGTCGGTGGTCAATCCGACCACCCAGCGATCTCCCGAGAAGGCGCAAAGCAATGCAAAACTCGTGGTGATCGCCGGCATTGTGGCCAGCCTTTTCCTGTTCTGGTACGTGCATCTCCTGACCCTGAACCAGATGACCCAGTTGTCCGGCGGCATGGCCATGCCCGATTCCCTCATTGGCGGATTTTCCACGGACTACGTCCAACAACTCCACGGCGCCATGACTGATGATGCCCGCGGACAACTCAGCTACATCCACAAGACCGCCGGAACCCTGTTTCCCCTGATCTTCGGCTTCACGTGGCTCCTGCTGATCGGCACCAATGTTGCGGGCAAGGCACTGCGCTGGGTTCTGTGGGCCCCTCCCCTGCTGTTCGCAGTGGTCCGTTTGTGGGGCAACGTCGCGGTCGACGCCGCGTTGGGAGCCGCAGAGCCCGACGCCGGACAGGTGGCTTTGGCGTCCACGCTCACCGTCTTGGGCTGGGTGCTTTTCCTGTTGAGCCTTGTGGTTGGCGGCGCGGCTGTGTTTATGGGGCGTCGGCGTTCAAAGAGCGCCTGACGAGCTTCCGCTCCTGAGGCGGGGGAAGGCCCAGGCTCGCCGGGAAAGAAGACGCGCCGCAACGAAGGGACCCGCGGTCAGGGACGCTATTCCGGTTCTGGCTGGGTTCCCGGAGCGAGCATCTCCCGCGCTTGGAGCGCACGCTGGTGGGCGCCGGCTTTGTCGAAGCGGTCAGCCGCTTCGAGCAGGCTTTCCTTTGCCGACTGATTGCTTCCAGTATCGGCTTGGGCACGCGCCATCAAGAGGAATATTTCGCCTGCGATCTGGGGAGGCAACTGATCAGCCCGGCCCTTGATTTCGTCCAGCAGTTCAAGTGCCGCCCCGGCGTCTCCTGCCA
Source organism: Arthrobacter sp. AZCC_0090 (assembly GCF_014207375.1). Lineage (GTDB taxonomy): Bacteria > Actinomycetota > Actinomycetes > Actinomycetales > Micrococcaceae > Arthrobacter. The sequence continues at coordinate 200,251 of NZ_JACHEE010000004.1, forward strand.
GATAATTCCAATGCGCGCGGTTGAGCCGAAGTAGGAGGATATCCTCTTCGCTGCCTCCCACCACGTCCGTGGCAAGCTCGGCCCTCTCTATGCACCGCAGGGTGGCGGCATCTGCTACTTCAGCGGCCAGCCTCATCGCGGCCGACGCCTTATTGAATTTGGCCCAGACATCGAGGTTCCGGGAAGGGGAGAAGGTTTCCGCGGCGAGCTCGTGATAGTGAAGCCCCTCATCCACCTTGTCGCAAAGGAAAGCCACATTGCCGATGACCCAGTAGGCTTTGCCAGCGAGTTGGTCATCCATTTCATCAGAGATTCTTTCCGAGAGGGACAGGCACTCCTCCCATGCCTCCTCCAGCTTGCCGGACTCGGCAAACGCGGCGATCAGGGCCTGCCGGGCATGGACGTCGATTTCCATGTCCGCATCATCATCGACCAATCCGACTGCCGATGCCGCGGCCTCGATGGCCATCTCCAGGAGCCCTTCACCGCGGAGGGAATTCGCCATCAAGATGAGTGCCTGAGCCCGGTATTGGGGTGAAGCCGCAGCCAACGATGCCTCGGAAAGGGATTTCGCCAGGGCCGTGGCCTCAGCGAAATCACCGGCGTCGAGAAGGTTCTCCGCCTGAAGGAAAGTCATGTTCCACCACCCCGTGGAATCACCCTCATCACGGGCAATATCAGCGGCCGAGCGTGCACCATCGGCGGCCTTGGTGAAGTCATGGCTGGCCCGGTGCCCCCTTGCCTGCAGTTCCGCGGCGGCGTACGACGGGGCAACCTTCTTTTCTCCCATAGCTCCATTATGTCTCTGAGACACTCCGCCGATGATTCAGGCGAGCGTTTAGCATGTTTCTGCACCGTGTGGACGAACTGATGACACGGCGTGTCGTTGCTCTTTATAATGAGCATGCTTCACTTCGTTCACTCCAGTCGCATCAGTCACTCTTATCAGGAGCTTCCGCATGAAAAGAACCATCGCCGCTCTCCTCGCGGCCGCAGCAATCTTGTTTGCCGGAATTTCCGGCTCAGCAGCCGTTTCCGCCAGCAGCGAGCGTCCCTCGCAGGACTCGTCCGTAGCCACCGGCTGGTGGCCGAACTTCGCCCAGGACGCGGCTCAGGCTACCGGCTGGTGGCCGAACTTCGCCCAGGACGCGGCTCAGGCTACGGGCTGGTGGCCGAACTCCACCACCCAGGGTTCGGCTGAAGCCACCGGTTGGTGGCCAAACTCCACCACGACTTCCACCACCAACTAGCAATACGTGAAGGGCACCGGACCGAGGTCCGGTGCCCTTCACACATCCTCAACGGGGCCTCAGGCGCCGCGCAGCAGTTTCGCGAATTTCTCCGGCGGCATGGGTCGTCCGAAGTAGTACCCCTGACCACTCGCGCAACCCAAGCGGGAGAGCTCAGCCGCTTGCTCTGCTGTTTCGATGCCTTCCGCGACGGCCTGCATTCCGCACGCATGGATGAGCTGAAGAACCGCCGCCACAAAGTCCCGTTCTTTGTCGTCCGTACCCAGTCCTTGGATCAGGGACCGGTCAATCTTGACCACGTTGACGGGGAGGTTGCGTAGATAGCTGATGGACGAATAGCCTGTGCCGAAATCGTCGATCTCCAAGCGGATTCCCAAGCGCCGGAGGCCTGTCAGCGAGTATTTGTCGATGTCGCTGCCATTCACCGCCATCGACTCCGTGAGTTCGATAACAAGGCTGGATGCTTCCACTCCGGTTTCGGCGAGCACTTCCCGCACATGCTCAATCAATTCCAGGCTTTGAAGTTCGGTGGTCGAAATGTTGACCCGCATGCTGAAGTCGTCGTCCACGCCCGGGCCATCCTGCCACTCGCGCAGTTGCCACATCGCTTGGCGAAGAACCCAATAGCCGAGATCGATGATGATGCCCGTTTCCTCGGCCAACGGTATGAACGCATCCGGCATCAGCAATCCCCTGTCGGGGTGGTTCCACCGCACCAGCGCCTCGGCGCCTTCAATCCTGCCCGAGCTCAATTCAACAACAGGCTGGAAGTGGAGGACCAACTGATCTGTCCGGATCGCTTCACGCAGCTCCGAGATCATGAGGCCTTGGAGTCGGCGTGCATACAACAATGCCGGCTCGAAGACCCTGACAGTGCTTCGCTGTTCGGCTTTTGCCGCATACATGGCCGTATCGGCTTCCATCACGAGGTCGTCCACTGACTGCCCTGGTTCGCCAACCGTGAGCCCGATGCTGGTTCCGCAGATGATTCGAACTTCACCGATCTCGATGCTCTCGCCCACCGCCCGGAGGATCCGTTTGGCCACTCCGCGCGCGTGCGCCGCATTGGATTTGGGCAGCATGACGGCAAACTCATCCCCGCCCAACCTGGCCACCGTGTCGCCGTCGCGGACTGCGGCAAGCAAGCGTTTGGCGGTGACCTGCAGGACAGTATCGCCAGCCCCGTGTCCCAGGGTGTCGTTGATCCCCTTGAACGAATTCAGGTCCAAAACGAGCAGCGCGGGGGGAAGTTCTCCGCGCTCCGCCTCCAGGAGTTCGTGGCTCAGGGCCCGGTTGAGCGCAGTGCGGTTGGCCAACTGTGTCAGGGGATCGGTGAGTGCCATCCGTTCAAGTTCGATTTGGGCCTCGCGCAGCATGGCGGTGCGGCTTTCGACCCGCTCCTCGAGCTCCTGGTAGATGGCCTGGAGATCGTCCGCCATGAGATTGATACCGGTGATGACGGCGGCCACTTCGTCTCGCGGGCCAGAGACTGGAATCCGCGTGCTGAGGTCGCCGTCCGCAATCCGGACCACCCCTTCAACCAGGGCGAGGAGTCGTGGATCCTGGGGCTCATGATCCACGGTGGTGCTCTCTCAACCAGTCGCGGGCTTCTGCCTCGGAGGTGAAGAACCGGGCCGGAACCGAGTCCGACTTTGCGCGCAGGAGGTAATGCGCGATCACCCGATCCACGGGGCTCTCCCCCAGCAAGGCACATGCCGAAACAACCGTGGAATTCGTGTAGGCGAGGCGCGCGTCGTTCGTCACTGACAGGACTCCGGTCACTGTCAGCAACAGCGGCACCCTTCGTCCTTCCGCAAAAGCGCGGACAGCGGCTGCGCAGCCCGCGCTTCAGGCGAGCGGACCACCGTGTTGGGCGGCAGGATGACCTCAACGATGCCGTCGTCCGACAAGTCGACGGCGATCCGTTCCGCAGCGGCGAAGACCACTTCCGCAGCGGCGTGCAGGGCGTCATCAGGAAGCCGGGATTCCTGGGCGGGCAGTGTCTGGGCGCTCATCGCTATGTGGCCTGCCGCCGTCGGGCGATCGGCCCACGAACGTCCCGAAAGGCACAAACCGAGAGGTAGGACGTTGCCTTTATGCGGAATATGAAGCCTGCGTGTCCCGGACGACGCAGAACAAGCTGATGAGTCATGGGTCCTATGTTCTGCTGTGTCGATCAATCTAGTCGGCGCCAAGACTGCGTGGAACCCTCAGCCCGGCGCCATTCCGGTGAGTGCACTCATGATACACAGACTGCCCGCTCACAGACATGAGGGTACCCCCGAAAGCTCAGCGTCATGCAACCCGCGCCGCCGTCCGTCGTACTTCACGGACGCGCTGCGCCACCACCAGCCCCGCAGCGCAAAATCCGACGGTGATCGGATATGCCATCAGGCGTTCCAAGGTTCCGGGTTCGGGGACGTCCATCCGGGTCAGTCCACCTACCACGAGGGCTCCCAGCGACACCGTTCCACACACCAGAATGAACCAACTCATAGGCGTATGCGGCAGCCAGAGCAGCCCGAGGAGCACCAGGGCGAATGCCCCGCCGATGAAGAACATGAGGGCGCCAACAAGATGCAGAGGAGAGCGGAGGTCTTCCGGCACAAATCCGACAACCACGGTTCCCAGCCCGGAGATGCCTGTCAGAATGCGGACCACGACGGCGGAGTTCCACGCTTTGCGATAGGCGGCGCCTTGCTGGATCCGCACGCCGGGACGGGCAGCAATACACAGGAGCGCGGAGCTGAGCAGCAGTGCCCCGAACAGCATTCCGAGGCCCTGCACCACGAAGGACGCGTTCATGAGCAGATGGAGCGGCGAACAGATGTCGCGGTGCTCGTAGATCCCGCAGTTGATCGCGCCAAGGTCGCTGATGAAACCGGTCCGGCGATCATAGGCCTCGAGCCCGTGCCAGGCTTCGATCACTGCCGATTCGGCCACGAAATACTGCACCACGCTCAATTGCGCCCAGCCGCCAATGAACGAGCGGGTCGAGGCCAGGTCCGGCAGGTAGTCGCCGGGGGCGGCCGGCACGGTCATCTGCTCTCTCATGCCCGCCAGCCTAGCGGCAGTGCACCGACGTGCCGGGCTGTCGGTGTTGCCGACGCTCGGTGTTCGGGGGCTGCCCCGGCAGCTTGTATGCTTGTATGCGTGCCCAGCCAGCGGCTCCCCGGAGCGTTCAGGACGTGCACAGGCCCTCGTAGCTCAGTGGATAGAGCACGGCTCTCCTAAAGCCGGTGTCGTTGGTTCGATTCCAATCGAGGGCACGTGAAAGACCAGCCGTGCAATTCGTCTCCGACGCAGGACCTGCGGGCCTACTTGCTGGGCGGCTGGACCGTGGAACGGTCCCTGTGGGACCGGGCGAGCGGCACCCGCGGTACGTTCACCGGCGTCGTGCGCTATTCAGGTACCCCCGACGGCGGGCTCCTCCTTCGCGAGGACGGCACCATGACCTGGCCTACCCACACCGGCCCCGCCTTCCGCGAATACCTCCTGCGCCCCTCGGACTCCCCGGCCGCAATGGACGTCTACTTCCCGGATGGCAAACCTTTCCACCGCATGAGCTTCATCGGCCGTGCCAACGAAGACCGGCACTGGTGCGATCCCGATGACTACAAGGTCAACTACTTCTGGGGCGGACCCGATGCCTTTAGCTACGCCTGGGACGTGCAGGGACCAGCCAAGGATCTGCTGCTGGAATCGCAGTTGAGGAGAGAGCGATGAGCCAAAACAGCCCGGCCAAGGATCTGCTCGTGGTCAGCGCGGTCTGCGTCTACGACGACGCCGGGCGGCTGCTGACGGTCCGAAAGCGCGGTACGGACAAATTCATGCACCCTGGAGGCAAGCCGGAACCCGGAGAAACCGCGGCCGAGGCGGCATCCCGCGAGCTGGCCGAGGAAGTGGGAATCACCATCGGCTCCGCGGACTTGGAGCCCCTGGGCAGCTGGCTCGCCGTCGCCGCCAATGAGGCCGCCACGGACATCCAGGCCACCGTCTTCACCGCTCCGGGCACCTGGGAGGCCCACCCCTCGGCCGAAATCGCGGAGATCCGTTGGCTAGACCTCGTGGCTGAACTTCCGGACGATCTGGCCCCGCTCCTGACGGACCATGTGCTGCCTTTTCTCTCGCGAAAGCAAGGCCTTTCCGCTCCGCGATAATTCTCCTTCTGGTTGGGCGTAAACTTCACCGTTTTCCCATGAAAATACGGTGGGAACTGGCTATAGTGGTCGCACAGTTTGTTTTAACTTGATACAGGCTGCATTGTCAGATCCAGCTGGGGGATCGCATGCAATCTCTTGAACAACGCCGACGCGCCCGGGGAACCGTCGGTGGAGAAGTCGGCGGAGAGGCCGGTGGAGAACGGACACCGTTCCGTGACACTCCGCTGGAGGTCAAGACCTTCTCGACGGCGGGAATCGCAGCTTGGGCAGCGCAGCTGGGTTCGCCCGCGCCCGAGGCTCCGCGTTCCCGCAGAATGGCCAGGACCGGCGGGATAGCTTCGATCGCGGCCTTGTTGCTCTACCTGACCTGGCGCATAGCGTTCACCATGCCGCTTGGAGGCTGGGATCATGCCATCGCCTGGACGCTGGTGGCGTTTGAGGCCCTCCCGCTTGTGGGGCTGGTCCTGAAGTCCATCACGCTGTGGAACATCGACTGTCATGCGCCGGAGCCGGTTGCCGAACCGCCCAATGGCATGAGGGTCGCCGTGTTGATCCCCACCTACAACGAGCCGGTGGAGGTTCTTGCCCCCACCATCGCGGCGGCCTGTGCCCTCCAACCGAGCCACGAAACATGGGTGTTGGATGACGGATCCCGCCCGTGGGTTGCCGAGATGTGCGCATCTTTCGGCGCGAGCTTTGTCACCCGCGCGGAGCATGACCATGCCAAGGCGGGCAACATGAACCACGCACTGGATCTGATGGCTGCGGAGGAAGCAGCCGGCAAAGACCCAATCGACATCATTGCCGTGCTGGACTGCGACCATGTCCCCCTGCCTACATTCCTGACGGCCACCTTGGGATGGTTCGCCGACGAGGAAATCGCCCTCATCCAGGGGCCACAGGCTTTCTATAACTCGGGAGCCTTCGACGACGACGGAATCTCCGGCGAGCAAGGGTTGTTCTTCAACGTCCTCATGCCCTCACGCAACATTCCCGGCGCGGGGCCGTTCTGGTGCGGGTCAACCTCGCTGCTCCGGGTCAAAGCGCTGCGTGAGGTAGGCGGAGTAGCCACGGAAACCATCACCGAGGACATGCACACCACCCTCAAGCTCATCCGGATCGGATGGAAGACCGTGTACCACCATCAAACACTGGCAGTGGGCCTGGCCCCGGCAACGGCCGATCAGTACCTGCTGCAACGCCGCCGTTGGGGTATGGGCGCTATGCAGATCCTGACTTACGAGCGCCTTTGTTCCGCCAAGAGCTGGATGACTTGGCGGAACTTCCATGAATACCTCAACGGAACTTTATGGTGGCTGGAAGGCATTGCCACCTTGGTTGCGTTCTTTATTCCGATGGCGGTCATGATCTCGGGAGCCCAGACTTCCACCGCCGGTCCCGTGGAGTTCACCCTCGTTTTTGGAGCAATGTTCTGGATCCGTTTGTGGGGCGCCAAAAGACTCATGCGCCACCAGATCCATTGGCCGACGGCGTTCGCCCTGAGGATCTTCCGGGTCCCCGTGGGCATGGCTTGCCTCTGGTGGCTCGTCTCCCGCAAGACCTTGGAGTTTCAAGTCACTCCCAAAGGCGCCGCGGAACTTCGACTCCGCGGGCGGGCCCCGCGAATCCTTCTTGTGTTGATCTTCATCGTTGCCGCGATCATTCTCTACGCAACCGCGGGAGTCCTGGGATGGGTGCCCTGGCGGACAAGTCCCGGCTCCACGATTGCCGCCGGCGTCTGGCTGGTGTTGGCCGGAGCAGTCCTGGTGCTGGGAACACTCCGGATCCGTGCCGCCGAATTTGCCACGTCACGAAGGAGCGCCCACCGGGTCACCGTCAACCTACCCGTCACTGTTGAGGGGGTTCCAGGAGAACTGCTTGATATCTCCATGGGTGGTGCCGCCGTCCGGGTGGAGGCCGACGCACTGCCAGAGGCCGGCCGCGTTCATGTGGCGCTGCCGGGGGCCGAACCGATTGCCCTGGACATCGTTCGGGTCTGGTCCACGTCAAGGGACAGCCGCACGGCGTCGCTGCGGGTTCGCGACGGCGACTGGGCCGCGTATCGAGGCCTCGCACTCTGGCTGTTCCACACTCCGGACAACGTGCTTCCCGGTTTTCCCGCAGGTGTTCCCGCCATTGCAACACGGGAGTCGGCATGAGCGGGCACGGGAGGCGAAAGCCCGCCCTATCCTGGATGGTCATTGGCATCAGCATGGCGGTGGTCATCCTGGCTGTTGTCCTTGGAGCAAATCCGGGGACGTCGGCCGCACAGTCAGCGGGTGACCTCGCTATACTGGCAGCCGCACTGACCGCTTTAGCCAGTTGCGCACGCGCAGCACGGCGCAAGGACGAAAGCGCACGTGCTTGGTGGGTCATGGCCCTTGCGATACTCGTCTGGACCATCGGTCAATCAATTTGGTCCTTCTACGGGCTCACGCTGGACCACGACTACCCCTACCCTTCCATAGCCGACGCCGCTTTCGTCGGCTATTCGATCCCGGCCGCGATCGCCCTTTACTTGTTCCCGCGTCCCCGCGTTTCCCGGGTAGCCTTCCTCCGCGGACTGTTGGATGCGGCAGTAATCGCCTCCGCCGTGCTTTTCATGAGCTGGGCCACGGTGCTCGGTTCCATGTACAAGGCCGAAGGGCAGGACATCCTCGTCCATCTCACCGGCCTCGCCTATCCTGTTGCCGATTTCGTCATGGTCTCCATCGTCCTCGTACTGACCATGCGGAGGGCACCTGGAGAGCGCCTCAGGTGGGTCTGCCTGGGCGGCGGACTCCTGGTCCTGGCGTTCACCGACAGCACCTATGTGAAGATGACCTTTGACGGCGTCACCGGATTGACTGGAACACCCTTGGCCGCGGGCTGGATCGCAGCGTTCCTGCTGATCGCCCTCGCCCCGCTGGTCCCCTACTCGGCACGTTCCCGGAAAGACCGGCGCTTCTACACCTTGGCGTTGGAGCTACTCCCCTACGTGCCTGTTTTCGGAGCGGTCATGGTGGCGCCCATACGGGTCGGGCGTCCCAGCGACCCGTTCCTCCAGTCCGTAGGCCTTACCGTGTTGGCCCTGGCCATCACCCGCCAGACCCTCATCATCCTGGAGAACATCGCGCTGACGCGGGACCTGGAATCCAAGGTTGCCCAGCGCACGGCGGAACTCGAAGGCCTGGGGGCGATCGTCAACTCCTCGGCGGACGCCATTGTGGGCAAGACCTTGGAAGGTGTCATCACCAGCTGGAATCCGGGGGCGGAGCGCATCTACGGTTATAGCGCAGCCGAGGCCATCGGCACGCATGTTTCCTTCCTCATCCCGGATGAACTCCAAGGTGAAGAAAAATCGCTGCTCGCCGCCATTAGGGCCGGCGGGGAGAGGCATAGCTACGAAACGTCACGGATCCGCAGTGACGGTTCCATCTTTCCTGTCTCCGTTACGATGTCCCCCATCCGCGGCACGGACGGCATCCACGGAGTCGCCACAATATCCCGCGACATCACCGAACGCCGCCAGGCCCAGTCCGAGCTGGTTGCGGCCCGCGAGGCCGCCGAGGAAGCCAGCCGCTTGAAGTCGGAGTTCCTGGCGACGATGAGCCACGAAATCCGCACACCGATGAACGGCGTGATCGGATTGACCGGATTGCTGCTGGACACCCCCTTGGAGGAAACCCAGCGGCAATATGCGGAAGGAGTCAAAGGGGCGGGCGAAGCCTTGCTGACCCTGATCAACGACATTTTGGACTTCTCGAAACTCGAAGCGGGCAAGGTCGACCTGGACCCCGCCCCCTTCAACCCACGCACCCTCGTGGAGGAGCTCGCGGCCCTCTTGGCCGAAGCCGCCCAGGCAAAAGGCCTGGAACTGATCGCGTACTGCCGGCCGGAAGTTCCCGCGATGCTCGTCGGCGACGCCGGTCGCATCCGGCAGATTCTCCTCAACCTGGCCTCAAACGCCGTGAAGTTCACTCCTTCCGGGGAAGTCGTCATCAGCGTGAAGGTCATGAAGCAGGACGCCGCAAACGTTCGGGTGCGCTTCGAAGTCCGGGACACCGGGATCGGGATCGAAGCAGCCGATCACCTCAGGCTCTTCGAGTCCTTCTCCCAGGCCGACGCCTCCACCACTCGGCGCTATGGCGGAACCGGCCTGGGACTGGCGATCTCGCGGAGGCTCACAGAAGTGATGGGTGGCGAGATCGGAGTGGACAGCTCCCTGGGGAACGGCAGCACCTTCTGGGCCACCCTTCCATTAGGAGTGACAAGCCCAGCCGCAGCTCCGCCGTCGATCTCTCCCGACCAACTGACCGGACTCCGGGTCCTGGTGGTGGACGACAACGCGACCAACCGCTTGGTGCTCGAGGGGCAGTTGGCGGGCTGGCGGATGAATCCTGAGGCTGTAAGCAACGCCCAAGAGGGCCTGGACCGTTGCCGCGAGGAAGCCGCCGCCGGACGTCCCTTCGACATTGCGGTGCTCGATATGTGCATGCCCCACATGAACGGCCTGGAATTGGCCCACACACTGAGTACCGACGTCGAACTGGAATCCACCCGGATCATCATGCTGACATCCACCATGAACGTGGACAAAGCCGAACTCGTAGCGGCCGGGGTCCAGGAGTGGCTCACGAAGCCCGTGCGCAGTTCCGAACTCTACGATCGGCTCATACGCCTTGTGGCGACCCATCCAATCGGCGCTCCCAGCGTTTCTCCCGCAGTCCCCGTGAGCATCAGCCAGCCTTCCCGCGGCCTGATCTTGATCGTCGAGGACAATGAGGTCAATCAGCTCGTGGCCCGGAGCATGGTCGCAAAGCTAGGGTACGAAGCAGACGTCGTTGCCGACGGAAGTGAAGCAGTCGCCGCCACCGCGGCGAGCAAGTACGCGGCGGTCCTGATGGACTGCCACATGCCCGTCATGGACGGATTCGAGGCCACCAAGGCCATTCGGGAACGGCAAAATGGCCACCGCAGGCTCCCCGTCATTGCCATGACCGCCGGGGCCCTGGATGAGGACCGTGACCGGTGCCTTGCCGCCGGGATGGATGACTACCTCACCAAACCGGTGGACATGGACAAATTGGACCAAGTTCTCTCGCGGTGGATTCCCGAGGCACCGAAGGAGAGCACAGAACCTGCCCTCGACCCCGCAAGGCTGGAAACATTGCGCGACCTCGGCCCGGCGGGCGGGCTGGGGCTGCTGCCCGCCGCGGCACGTGCCTTCCGGAAGGACATTCAACCAACCTTGGAAGCACTCCGGCACGCTTTGGACAACGGGGGCGGAGACGCTTTCCGCCAGATAGCCCATAAATTGAAAGGCTCGGCAGCGAACATTGGAGCCGCACGCGCGGCCCGGATGTGCGAGGAAATGGAACACAGCTCGTCGGACGGAGCGCCTGTTGATCGCGCCCTCCTCGCCAGTCTTGAGGCCGAGCTGCTCCTTGTTGACAAAGCACTGGACGACGCCCTGTCGGTGGCCCCATGAAGGTGCTGGTCGCGGACGACGACTTCGGTTCGCGTCTGGTAGCCAAGGCGGCAGTGGAGCAGTCCGGCCACGAGTGCATCGTGGCCGCGGACGGCAGCTCTGCCTGGGAACTGTATAGGAAGCACCGCCCGCAGGTGGTCGTGACTGACCTGATGATGCCTGGACTCGACGGTCTGGACCTCTGCCGGGCCATCCGCTCCGCGGAAGAAGATTCCTACACCTACCTTGTCCTTGTCACCTCGAAGGACTCACGGGAGGACGTCGTCGCCGGCATGAAGGCCGGCGCCGACGACTACGTCGCCAAGCCACTTGATCCGTTCACGCTGCATACCCGCCTCCTAGTGGCGCAAAGGGTTACTTCGCTGCATGCGGACCTTGCGCGCTACCGCGCTGCGCTCGCGGAGCAAGCCCGGACCGATCCCCTCACAAAGCTGCATAACCGTCTGAAGCTCTCGGAAGACCTGGAACAGTTGCACCACAAATGCGCACGCTACGGGACGGACTACAGCCTGGCCATCTGCGACGTGGACAATTTCAAGAGTTACAACGACATCTACGGCCACCAAGCGGGGGACCTGGCGCTGCAAGCCGTCGCGGCTTCCCTCGCAGGCCAAGGGCGTCAAAGCGATGGAATCTACCGGTTCGGCGGGGAGGAATTCCTTTTCCTGCTGCCGGACCAGACTGTGTCCGGGGCAGAAACGAGGCTGGAGCGCGCCCTGGCGGCAGTGCACAGCCTGGGCATTGCGCATTCCGGGAATCCCTCGGGGACCCTCACGGTGAGCGCTGGGGTTTCGGCCTACGTTCCCGACCACCGGGTCAGTAGCGAACGGCTCCTCAAAGAGGCCGACATGGCACTGTATGCAGCCAAGTCTGCTGGCAGAAACCGCGTGGAAGTTGCGCCGGAGGTTCGTCAACACACCCAAAGCTGAAGCAGCCGCACTAGCGTCACTTGGCGCAGGTTTTTGGCCGTGACCGACTCCCGAACCCCCGAGTTTCCAGGGTTGGCTCCGGCGCTGGGCGCCAAAAACTGGCTCAGCGTGACACCGTCGAGGCCGGTCGAACCAGCCAGCCCCGGCCAGGTGGAGACGCCCCGCTCCTACAGCTTCGGAAGAGCCTCTTGGGCCACGGCTGTGGCCTCGGCGAACTGCGTGTTGTACAGCTCTGCGTAACGACCGTCCGCCGAGAGAAGCTCTGCGTGCGTGCCTCGCTCAACGATGGACCCGTCCTCCACCACCAGAATGACGTCAGCGGCCCGGATGGTCGAGAGCCTGTGAGCGATCACGACGGCGGTGCGTCCCTGTAGTGCCTCGCCCAGGGCCGCTTGGACAGCGGCTTCACTCGTGGAGTCCAAGGCCGCCGTGGCTTCGTCCAGGATGACAACCCGCGGTTGCGCAATCAACAGGCGTGCGATGGTGAGCCGCTGGCGTTCCCCGCCGGAAAGGCGGTAGCCGCGCTCCCCCACCACGGTTTCCAAGCCGTCCGGCAGCGAGCGGACCATGGCTTCGAGCCGCGCCCGCCCGAGCACATCCCACATTTCTTCATCCGTGGCCCCGGGCCTGGCGAGTCGCAGGTTGGAGGCGATGCTTTCATGGAACAGGTGCCCGTCCTGCGTGACCATGCCCAGGGTCGCGCGAAGGGAGTCAAAGGTAGCGTCACGGATGTCCAGGCCGGTCCCCTGCCCGTGCCCGCCCAGGCGCACGGTGCCGGAGTCGACGTCGTAAAGGCGGGACAGCAACTGGGCCACCGTGGACTTGCCCGCGCCCGAGGACCCCACCAGCGCCACAGTCTGCCCGGGCTCCACACGGAAGCTGATTCCGTGGAGGACTTCCTCACCGCCGCGGGTATCCAGCGTGGCGACGTCTTCCAGCGACGCGAGGGAGACTTTGTCCGCGGACGGGTAGGCAAAGCGGACGTCGTCGAACTCCACCGCAACAGGTCCCGGCGGCACCGCGACGGCGTCGGGCTTTTCCTGGATGAGCGGCTCCAGGTCCAGGATTTCGAAGACCCGCTCGAAGCTGACCAGCGCGCTCATGATTTCCACACGCGCGTTGGACAGCGCGGTGAGCGGCGCATAAAGGCGCGTGAGCAAGAGCGCCAGGACGACGACGTCGCCGGCTGCCAGCTGACCGCCCAGCGCAAGCCAGCCGCCCAGTCCGTAGACGAGCGCGAGGGCGAGGGCCGAAACGAGTGTCAGCGCCGTGATGAACGTGAACTGCAGCATGGCGGTGCGGACGCCGATGTCCCGCACGCGGCCGGCGCGCAGGGCGAACTCCGCGGACTCCTCGTCGGGGCGGCCGAACAGTTTGACGAGCGTGGCGCCAGGGGCCGAGAAGCGCTCGGTCATCTGGGTTCCCATGGCGGCGTTGTGTGACGCGGCTTCGCGGCGCAGGTCGGCCAGCTTGGAGCCCATGCGGCGGGCGGGGATGAGGAAGATCGGCAGCAGCACCATCGCCAGCACCGTGACAAGCCAGGACGTGTTGAGCATGACCACGAGCGTCAGGGCCAAGGACACGATGTTGCTGACCACTCCGGAGAGGGTGCCTGCGAAAGCCGACTGGGCTCCGATGACGTCGTTGTTGAGCCGGCTGACCAAGGCTCCGGTGCGGGTCCTGGTGAAGAAGGCGATGGGCATGCGCTGCACGTGGTCGAACACACGTGTCCGCAGATCCACGATCACGCCTTCGCCGATCACTGAAGACAACCAGCGGGTCAATAAGCCAAGCCCGGCATCGGCGACGGCCACAGCGGCGATGAGCGCGGCCAGCCCTATCACCACGTCCACTCCGGAGCGGGCAATGATCGCATCGACCACCCGGCCAGCGAGCACCGGGGTGGCCACCGCAAGGACTGCGCCCACAATGGAGGCCAGCACGAACGCTATCAACTTGTTGCGGTGCGGCTTAGCGAACGCCAGCACGCGTTTGATGGTCTCCCGGGAGAACGGCTGGGAGCCGCTCTTGGCCCGGGTCATGTTGTAGAGCGAGCGCCAGGCGACGCCATCCATGCTCATGACTTGTGATTCCCCATTCCGGAAGTGTGCTGCAGTTCAGTCACGGTGCCGTTGTCAATGTGCCAACGGGAATCGAGCCGGACGTTTTCGAGCAAGCGGCGATCGTGCGTGACCAGTAGGAGTGCGCCGTCGTAGCTGTCCAGTGCATCCTCCAGCTGTTCGATGGCCGGCAAATCGAGGTGGTTGGTGGGTTCGTCCAGGACCAACAGATTGACACCGCGAGCCTGGAGCAGCGCGAGCGCCGCCCGGGTGCGCTCGCCCGGGGACAAGGAATCCACGGTCCTGGACGTGTGGTCCGCCTTGAGGCCGAATTTCGCCAAGAGAGTACGGACGTCGGCTGAGTTCCATTCGACCAGGACGGATTCGACGGCGTCTGCCAGGGTGAGGTGCCCCGCCAGCAGTCCGCGAGTTTGGTCGATCTCGCCGATCGCCACGGACACGCCCATGGAGGCGTCCCCGGCGTCGGGCTGTTGAAGCCCTAGCAGGAGCCGCAGGAGGGTGGACTTTCCTGCACCGTTGGGTCCGGTGATGCCGATGCGTTCGCCCGCGTTGAGCTGGAGATTGACGGGTCCCAGCGTGAAATCGCCCTGATGCGCGACGACGTCGCGCAAGGTTGCGACGACGGAACTGGAGCGCGGAGCTTGGCCGATGCTGAACTGCAGCTGCCATTCCTTCCGCGGTTCTTCCACCTCGTCAAGCCGGGCGATACGCGACTCCATCTGCCGGACTTTCTGGGCCTGCTTTTCCGAAGACTCAACGCTGGCAGCGCGGCGGATCTTGTCGTTGTCCGGGTTCTTCTTCATGGCGTTGCGGACGCCCTGCGAACTCCATTCGCGCTGGGTCCGGGCCCGGGACACAAGGTCTGCCTTGGTGTTGGCGAATTCCTCGTACCGTTCGCGGGCGTGCCGCTTTGCTACTGCCCGCTCTTCGAGGAAGGAATCGTAACCGCCGTCGTAGACCGCCACACTGTTCTGGGCCAGGTCCAGTTCCAGCACCTTGGTGATGCAACGTGCCAGGAACTCGCGGTCATGCGAAACCAGCACAGCGCCGCCCCTCAGGCCTTGGACGAAAGACTCGAGCCGGGCGAGTCCGTCGAGGTCCAGGTCATTGGTGGGTTCGTCGAGAAGCACCACATCGAAGCGGCTCAGCAGGAGCGCGGCCAAGGCAACGCGGGCAGCCTGCCCACCGGACAGTCCCGTCATGGGGGCGTCCGGACCTGATTCCAGGCCCAGTTCCGCCAACACCCCGGGGATCCGGTCCTCCAGGTCGGCGGCACCCGATGCCATCCAGCGGTCGAAAGCCAGGGAGTAGGCGTCATCGGCCTCCGGGGTCCCGGCGGCGAGACCGTCGGCGCCAGCCTCCATGTCCGCCGTGGCTTGGGCGCAACCCGTGCGGCGGGCAATGTAGCCGGCAACCGTTTCGCCTGGAGTGCGTTCGTGTTCCTGAGGTAGCCATCCCACAAAGGCGTCAGCGGGAGCGAGGCTGACTGTGCCCTCTTGGGGACGGTCAGCTCCGGCAAGAATGCGCAAGAGCGTGGATTTCCCGGCACCGTTGGCGCCGACGACACCCACGACGTCTCCGGGCGCGACTGTGAGGGAGAGCTTCGAGAACAAGGTGCGGTGACCGTGGCCGCCGGAGAGCTCTTTGGCGACAAGCGTTGCAGTCATTGGTCTATCCTCTCACTGCTCCGCCCCTCAGCGGAAAGGGCCAGCACGGAAAGGGCCAGCGCAGAAAGGAAGGCCGGAGCATGGAAGAACCCGCTGGTCCGTACTTGGGGGGTGTGCGGACCAGCGGGTTCGAGAATCAAGCATAATTCAATGTGCCCGCATCGTAAAATCGACCTCTCTCCTGTCAGAAACTGCCCACCGAAAACCGTCTATCAGAAAGTGGTTCATGTCCCTCCCTTCCAAGGCATTCCAGCGCTGGTTGCACGGGATCGCCCCGAACACCAGCACGGCCGATGTCTGCCGTTTCTCGGGAGTGAAACGCACTACTTTGGCCCAGCAACTGGTGCGCGGCAAGGTTGCGGAGACATCGCTCGTGAGCATCAGCCGGGCCTTCGACGTGAATCCATTCGATGCCTTGGCGCAATTCGAAGCCTACGCGGCGCTTCGCGGGACTCCGGTTCCGCCCACTGCCGCGGAACTCATCAGCCAGGTCTCCACCATGGATCTATTGCGGGCCGTCGTGGAACGTTCCGAACCCCAGGACGGCCGCCCGCCCCTGATCCTGGCAGACACACCGCACGCGACGTCAGTCAGGAACTGGGTGGATGCGATCGACGGCGGCGAGCTGCGTCACCGGGTCAGCGACGCTACGGGAATCGCGCCACAGAACTTCTCCGCTCATCTGACAGCTAACCGGCTGCCCCCGGAACTGGCCTTGGCAACCTCGCGCGCCGCCGGCGTCGGACCGGCGGGAGGCCTCGTGGCCAGCGGCCTCGTCACGGAGTCTGAAGCTGGCTGGCCCCCCGGAGCGCGGCGGGAGGCCCTGGACCGGCTGAGTGAAGGCGAACTGGCTTTGTTGGCCAGCGAGCGGCTACAGGCCCGTGGCAAGACCTTGCGCCGCCAAGAGCAAGAAGCTGACCACACCAACAGAATCTGGGAGAACCTGGGATGATCGCCGTCCTGCAGTGGACCACGCTCTCCGTTTGCCTCGCGTTGACGGCCCTCCGCATTCCCAGCGCCATACGGGGCGAGAACCGGATGATGTTGGTCCTGTTCGCGCTGATTTCACTTGACATCCTGCTCAGCATCGAGGGTCCCTACTTGCTGATCGATGCGTGGCTCGGCAATGTCAATGTCTGTAACCTGCTTCTCCGGTTCCTGCTCTACGGGACGTTACTTCTCATGGGCATCAAGGTGGCCAAGGCCTTTGCTTCGCCCGGCGGCGAACGCGCCATCAGGGGGCCAGTAGGCTTGGCCGTTTTGGGAGCCACCGCGGTCCTCACGGCGTCCTTTTTCTTCTCGATGGACACGAGGGACTCCACTGTTGGCCTGAATGATCTGGACCCAGGACCCGCCGTTGATATCTATGCGGCCTTGGGCAGGTTCTATCCGGGCTACGTTGCCGCATGCCTCGTCCCGGGCATGTGGCGTTCCGTGCGGCGCTCCGGCCCTGCCCTACTGCGGGCCGCCTCGGCCACACTGCTCTTGGGCCTCGGATTGCTGATCGTCTCGCAGGTCTTCCCGCTCATCCCGGCGGCGTTCGCGTGGCTGCGGCCGCTCATCAACTACTCGGCTGCGTTGGCGAGCGCGCTCGGTTTGGGAGGCATCTGGCTTTCCAAGGTCATTGCGCGCCGGGCTAGCCGCGCGGTAATGTCAACGCAATAGTAAAAACATACCGCGTAACCTCTTTCACAAATCTATTATATCGTGACATAATCATGGATGTGTGAAGGCGACGCAGCCTGACCTTTGAATCAATGAACGGGTTTCCAAGGTTCGTGGCGCGTGCGGGAGCACATTTGGGGGGATGAGTGGTGGCGGGCTGTTGGGGACCGCCCCCACTCAGCCTTTTTAAGCGTCCATTTCGGAACAGGAGCCGGAAGGGGCCCCTGCAGACGAGACCCATGAAGTCCAGGCCCGTGACTAAGATGGCTTTCATGAAGAGCCTGCCCACTCGCCGCACAGCACTGTCCGCAACCCTTGCCGCCGTCGCGCTGGCGCTGTCCGCTTGCGGCGGCGGGCCATCGCCGTCGTCGACGTCGGGCGGAGACACGTCGCTGTCCGCCATCAAGTCCAAGGGCGAGATCGTTATCGCCACTGAGGGCACGTACCGTCCATTCAGCTTCCACGAGAACGGTGCAGGTCCGCTCACGGGCTTCGACGTCGAAATCGCACAGGCCGTGGCCGGGAAGCTCGGAGTCAAAGCGACCTTCCAGGAAACCCAGTTCGATGGCATCTTCGCGGGCCTTGATTCCAAGCGCTTCGACACTATCGCCAACCAGATCTCCATCAACCCCGAGCGCACGGCCAAGTACGATTTCTCGGCGCCATACACGGTGTCTACCGGAGTTGTGGTGACCAAGTCGGACAACACGTCCATCAACAGCTTCGCCGATCTCAAGGGCAAGACCACCGCCCAGTCGCTCACCAGCAACTTCTACAAGATGGCAGTTGGCGCAGGAGCCAACGTCCAGGCCGTCGAGGGCTGGGCGCAGGCCGCAACCCTGGTCCGCCAAGGACGCGTGGATGCAACCGTGAACGACAAACTGACCTACCTCGACTACGCCAAGACCACCCCGGACTCCGGCTTGAAGATCGCGGCGGAGACAAGCGACAAGACCCAAAGCGCTTTGGTCTTCCGCAAGGGATCCACCGAGCTCAAGGCCGCCGTGGACAAGGCCCTGGCGGATCTCCAAGCCGACGGCACCCTGGCCAAGATCTCCCAGAAGTACTTCGGCGCAGACGTCACCAAGTAGCCGGCGGCCACACAGATGACCTTCAACTGGGATCTCGTCTGGAGCTCCTTCGGGCCAATCATCGGCGGCGCCGTCACGGGCACCATCCCCCTGACCCTGGCGTCGTTCGCCCTGGGCCTGGCGCTGGCACTCCTTGTTGCACTCTTGCGCTTGAGTCCCAACCGGGTGTTCTCCGGCGTCGCACGCTTCTACGTCTCCGTGATCCGCGGCACTCCCCTGCTGGTGCAGCTGTTCGTGATCTTCTATGGCCTTCCGAGCATCGGCGTGAAGCTGGAACCGTGGCCCAGCGCCATCATCGCGTTTTCCCTCAATGTGGGCGGCTACGCGGCGGAGGTCATCCGCGCCGCGATCCTCTCCGTGCCCAAGGGCCAATGGGAGGCAGGGCACACCATCGGAATGTCCCGGCCGCAAACGCTAGTGCGGATTATCCTCCCGCAGGCGGCCAGGGTCTCGGTGCCCCCGCTCTCCAACACCTTCATTTCCCTCGTGAAGGACACCTCTCTGGCTTCGCTCATCCTGGTCACCGAGCTCTTCCGCAATGCCCAGCAGATCGCGGCGTTCAGCCAGGAATTCATGATCCTGTACCTCGAAGCCGCTTTGGTCTACTGGGTTATTTGCCTCGTCCTCTCCACGGGCCAGTCCGCCCTGGAGCGCAGATTGGACCGATATGTCGCCCACTGAGCCCAGCTACGCCTCCCCAGCAGGCACCGGGCTGGTTTTGTCCGCCCGCAGCCTCGCCAAAGCATTCGGCAGCAACGTGGTGCTGCGCGGCATCGACATCGATGTCCTGCGTGGCCAGGTGGTTGCACTGATCGGGCCTTCCGGTTCGGGGAAGACCACCGTTTTGCGCTCGCTCAACGGCCTCGAAGTGCCCGACGCCGGGACCGTCACCTTCGGGGACGCCGACGCCGGTACGGTGCGGGGGTCCGGCGCGGGACTGACCCTCGATTTCGCCGGCACGGTGGGCAAGCGGGAGATCGCTGCCCTGCGTGACCGCAGTGCCATGGTGTTCCAGCACTACAACCTTTTCCCGCACATGACGGTGCTGAAGAACATCATCGAGGGACCTGTCCAAGTCCAGAAACGGCCGCGGGCGGAAGTGGTGGCCGAGGCGGAGCGGCTCCTGGCCCGGGTAGGGCTCGCGGACAAGCGCGATGCCTACCCCTTCGAGTTGTCAGGCGGGCAACAACAACGTGTGGGAATCGTGCGCGCGCTGGCCCTCAAACCCCAGTTGTTGCTCTTCGACGAGCCCACCTCGGCCCTGGATCCAGAGCTCGTGGGTGAGGTACTTGGTGTCATCAAGGAACTTGCCGACGAGGGGTGGACCATGGTGATCGTGACCCACGAACTCGCCTTCGCACGTCAAGTGGCCGACGAAGTCATCTTCATGGACGGCGGCGTAGTGGTGGAACGCGGGCCCGCCGCGGAGGTCCTGAGGGCCCCGCGGCAGGAACGCACCCAGCAATTCGTCAAGCGGCTGCAGCACGACGTCTGAGGCCCAACTAGCTCGCATTTGTTGTCGTTTTTGGCCCCCAAAGCGACATTAACTGCGAGTTAGTTGGGTGGGTGAGCACGGCTCAGCTGCTGAAGCGCAAGGTCACCAACTGGAACGGACGTAGGGTGAGTTCGGCGGCACCAGCTCCGGGCGTCACGCCGGGAGCTTCGACCGGGCGCTCCAGGAGGTCCACGGCGCGCACCTCCTTGGAATCGAAGTTGGCCGTGATCATGCCTATGGAGCGTTCTCCCAGCGATTCGTAGAGCCGCACGATCACGTCTCCGGAGCCATCCTCGGCCAGTTTGACTGCCTCGACCACCAACGCCTGGTTGAACACGGTGAAGAGCGGTTCCACAGACTTCGCGCCCGCCAGCAGCCTCGGCTTGAGATTGGTCCGGTATCCCTCTTCCACGGCATCGCCAATGCTGGCGCCCGGCCGGATGCTCAGTTCCAGGACGTGCACACCGAGGTCGGACTGCGGGTCCGGAAACTTGGGTGCCCGCAGCAAGGACAAGCGGACGTTGGTGGTGGTTCCGCCGTCGTCGCGGATGGTCCGGGTGACATCATGCCCGTAGCTTGATGAGTTGGTGATGGCCACACCGTAGCCGGGTTCAGCCACATGGATCCAGCGGTGGGCGCAGAATTCGAACTTGGCTGCCTCCCACGACGTGTTGGTGTGGGTGGGCCTGAAAACGTGTCCGAACTGGGTCTCGGAAGCGGAACGGTCCGCACGGACGTCCAGCGGGAACCCGATCTTCAGCAGTTTCTCGCGTTCCTGCCAGTCCACAGTGGTGGAGATTCCGAGGGACTCCGCGCCCGCTTCGAGGGAAATGCGCTGTGTGATGGTGGAGGAACCGACAGTCCGCTCCACCACGACGACGGCGTCCCAGCCTGCGCGCTCCAGCGTCACCGAACGCGCCTCGACTACAGAGACGACGTTCCGGCGGTAGAATTCGTCGATGTCCCACGCGTCCCACTCGTTGGGCGTATCCCGGTGGAGTTCAAGGTGGTTGCCGAACTGACCGGGAGCGATGGCTTCCCGGCCGCTTGCGTAGTCCACGAGGGAAATCAGCAGTCCGTTGGCGTCGAGCACGGCGCGGATGATGCCGTTGTCCAAAACGTAGCCACCGGCCCGTTCCGTGACATTGACGGGGCTATCCGAGTGAACCGCTTCGGCGGCGGCGAGTGGGGGTACGCCGTTTCGCTCATGTGGGGCCGCATTGAGGAGGAACATTGTGTCCCCCTTACCCAACAGGGCAGCGGCGGCGGTCGCGATGATGGCTTCCAGTTCCCGGGCGATCGCGGCATAGTTCCGCTCGGCGTCCTGGTGCACCCACGCAATGGCGCTGCCCGGCAGGATGTCGTGGAACTGCTGCAAAAGCACAAGTCGCCACAAGCGCTTGAGGTCCGCTGCCGGGTAGGTGAACGAGCCGGCTGTCCGCACGGCCGCCGTCGAGCACCAAAGCTCTGCTTCCCGCAGCAGGTGCTCCGAGCGGCGGTTGCCCTGCTTGGTGTTTGCCTGGCTGGTGTAGGTGCCCCGATGCAGCTCGAGGTACATCTCCCCCACCCAGACCGGAAGATTGTGGTATTCGGCCTCGGCCTGTGTGAAGAACTCCTTCGCGGTTCCCATGCGTACCTTCGGCGAGCCTTCCAGATCAGCCGTGCGGTGAGCTGCGGCGACCATTTCGCGCGTGGGTCCGCCACCGCCGTCGCCATAGCCGAACGGGACCAAGGAAATGGTGCCCCGGCCATGCTCCCGATAGTTGCGCTGGGCGTGCGCGAGTTCGCGTCCATGAAGCTCGGCGTTGTAGGTGTCCACGGGGGGAAAGTGAGTGAAAAGCCGCGTGCCGTCGATGCCCTCCCAGTTGAAGGTGTGGTGGGGCATCTTGTTGACCTGGTTCCAGGAGATCTTCTGGGTCAGGAACCATCGGGATCCCGCGGATTTGACGATCTGGGGCAAGGCCCCGGAATATCCGAAGGAGTCAGGCAGCCAAGCTTCCTGACAGTCGATGCCGAACTCCTGGAGGAAGAAGCTCTTGCCCTCGACGAACTGGCGGGCCATGGCCTCGCCGCCGGGCATGTTGGTGTCCGATTCCACCCACATGCCGCCCACCGGCATGAATTGCCCGGCCTTCACTTTCTCGCGGATCCGGATGAACAGTTCAGGATAGAACTCCTTCATCCACGCCAGTTGTTGCGCCGAGGAGCAGGAAAAGACGAAGTCTGGGTTCTCATCCATGAGGGCGACAACGTTGGAGAAGGTGCGGGCGCACTTGCGGATGGTTTCACGGACCGGCCACAGCCAGGCTGAATCAATGTGGGCGTGGCCAGTGGCCAGCAGTTCGTGGGCCGAGGCGTACGCGGGCCGGCTCAAAACCTCGGCGAGGGCTTCCCTGCCGGCGGCCGCGGTACCCGCAACGTCATCAGGATCCATGACATCCAGCATGCGTTCGAAGGCGCGGAGGATTTCGTGCCGCCGTGGCAATTCGAAGGGCAGTTCGTGCATGAGTCCGCTGAGGGTCCAGACATCTTGGTAGAGCTCCCAGACCATCTCGTTGAGTTCGGCTATGGCTATGCGTCCCAGCCGATACCGAGGCTCGTCCCCGGACGTGGACTTGTCCCCCAGAGGTGTTGCCGCGAAACTCCATCCTTGGGTGAGATCAGGATTGGCGGCGGCTTCGACGTAAAAGTCCACCGAGAGGCCACCACCGAGGAGCTTCAGCGGGACGTGCTGGTTGCGGGGAGAGATTGCCTTGATGATGGTGCCGTCTGGTCGCCAGGCAATGCCTTCGCATTGGAATCCGGGGGCATCGTTGCTGAAGCCGAGATCCACCACAATCTCCACCGTGGTGCCTTCGGCCACTCCCCAGCCCTCGGGAACCTCGCCCCGGAGCCGTAGCCACTTGGTGCTCCATGCCTTGCCCCACGCAGCGCCGTGCGCCTGGGGTTCAAAGACCTGGTGGAGGGCCTCGGAAACCGGAACCGGTTCCCCCGGCACATCCCAGCTACTCAATTCCAAAGGCAACGCGCGGCCATAAATGGCGGGGGCTATCCGCTCCCGGACAAAACGTTCGAGCCGCTTCTCAGTGATCAGGCGGTCGTCGTGCAATTCAGGTCCCCTTTAGCGCTGGGCTGGGTTGAGATGCTTCCATACCGTTACAAGCAGCCTACTAAGCAAGGTTACTGTTCGGGGAAACAACGATTCCATTCGATGGATAAAATCTACGTTGTTCCGGAGCAATTACCAAGTGATTGACGACTATCCGTACAAGTCCCTAGATGTTTGCTGGAACGCCCACCCGTCCACTTCCTGTGTACACGTTCAGGCTGGTCCCCCGGCTGAAACCCACCAGCGTCAGTCCGGTCTCCTGGGCGAGTTCCGCGGCGAGGCTGGAGGGTGCGCTCACGGCGGCAAGGACCGGGATTCCGGCGAGGGCAGCCTTCTGGACGAGCTCGAAGGACGCCCTTCCGGAGACCTGAAGGACCGTGCCGCTCAGGGGCAACAGTCCTTCGCGCAACGCCCAGCCCACCACTTTGTCCACGGCATTGTGCCTGCCCACGTCTTCGCGCAGGCACAACAGCTCAGGCTCGCCGTCGTCGTGGATTTTGAAGAGACCGGCAGCATGGACCCCCCCGGTCTTGTCAAAGACCGCTTGCGCCTCACGGAGACGGTCAGGCAGCGAGGCGAGAACCTCCACCGGCACGCGCAGGGCATCGTCCGCCGGGCTGAAGTGCGAGGACTTGCGCACTGCCTCGATGGAGTCGGTGCCACAGATCCCGCACGAGCTGGAGGTGTAGACGTTGCGGCCCGTCTCCGGCAGGACGACGTCGGGCCGCAACTGGGCCTCCACCACATTGAAGGTCTGCACGCCGTTCTCGTCCTCGCCGGCACAGAAGCGCAGCGAAATCAGCTGGGCCGGGTCCCAGATGACGCCCTCGGAGACCAGGAAGCCCGCCACGAGGTCAAAGTCGTCGCCAGGGGTCCTCATGGTCACGGAGAAGGACATGTGCCCCAGGCGTACCTCGAGCGGTTCTTCGACAGCCAGGAAGTCCTCGCGGTAACGGACCGGGTGCTCCAACGCCTGGGCTGAACCGTCCAGGACAAACTTGTGCACCTTGCGGCGCTGGGTCACCCGTCCCATCTCAGATACCCACCGTCTCGGCGGCTTCCCCGTGCTTGACGGCTTCCCCGTGCTTGACGAAGCGCACCGTCATGGCCTTGTAGCCGGGCGTATTGGATTCACGTGCCACGAGCTCCCGGTGCACCAAGGCGTTGGCCTCCGGGAAGTACGCGGCCGCGCAACCCTTGGCCGTGGGGTAGGCGACCAGCCGGAACTTGTCCGCCCGGCGTTCGGTTCCACCGAAGGTGGAGATCACGTCCACCAGGTCCCTGTCTTCGAAGCCGAGTTCGCCGAGGTCGTCCTCGTGGACCAGGATGACCCTGCGGCCTTCGGAAATGCCCCGGTAGCGGTCGTCGAGCCCGTAGAACGTGGTGTTGTACTGGTCGTGGCTGCGGACCGTCTGGAGGATCAGGTGGCCTGCCGGGGCTTCAAGATATTCCAGCGGGCTCACGGTGAAGCGCGCCTTGCCGATATCCGTGGCGAATGTCCGGGTGTCGCGCGGTGGATTGGGAAGCACAAAGCCGTTCTTGGTGCGGACACGCGCGTTGAAGTCCTCGAAGCCGGGGATCACCCGGGAGATGTGGTCCCGGATGACGTCGTAGTCCTCGGCCATCTCCCGCCAGTTCACCGCATGATCATCGCCGAGGACTGCCTGGGCCATCCGTGCGACGATGACGGGTTCACTGAGCAAGTGCTCCGAGACCGGGGTCAGCCGGCCCTGGGTGGAGTGGATGACGGACATGGAGTCTTCCACGGAAAGGAACTGTTTTCCACCGGGGTGCTTGTCGTCCGTGTCCGTTCGGCCCAGGGTAGGCAGGATCAGGGACGTCTTGCCGTGCACCGCGTGGGCGCGGTTGGGCTTGGTGGAGATGTGCACCGTCAGCCCGGCCCTCTTGAGCCCTTCCTCTAGAGCGACGGTATCCGAACCCGCCGCCGCGAAGTTGCCGCCCATGGAGACGAACACATCAACGTCGCCCTTCTCCAAGGCGTGTTGGGTTTCCACGGAGTCGTAGCCGTGTTCCCGCGGCATCGCGAATCCGAACTCCTTGTCCAAGGCTGCGAGGAATCCCTCCGAGGGCTTCTCCCAGATGCCCATGGTGCGGTCGCCCTGCACGTTGGAGTGCCCGCGGACGGGGCAAGCTCCAGCTCCACGCTTGCCGAAGTTTCCCTGCAGGAGCAGCAGGTTGATGATTTCCCGCAAGGTGTCCACGGAGTGCGGCTGCTGGGTCAGGCCCAGCGCCCAGCAAATGATGGTGCCCTTCGAAGCGGCCAGCATGCCGGCCACCTTGGTGATTTCGATGCGGCTCAGGCCCGTCGCGCGTTCCGTCTCGGCCCAATCCAGCGTGGACCGGGCTTCGGCGTAGGCTTCGAAGCCGTCGGTCTGTGCTTCGATGAAAGCGCGATCGACCACCGTGCCCGGCTGCCGCTTCTCTTCCTCCAGCAGGAGGTGGCCCAATGCCTGGAACAGGGCGAGGTCGCCGCCGACCTTGATCTGCAGGAACTCATCGGCGATGTCCGTGCCACCGCCAACCACGCCATTGAGCGACTGGGGATCCTTGAAATTCAGCAGCCCGGCTTCCGGCAAAGGATTGACTGCGACAACCTTGCCGCCATTGTTCTTGCAATCGCGCAGGGCGGAGAGCATGCGCGGATGGTTCGTGCCCGGGTTCTGGCCCACAACAAGCACCAGTTGCGCTTCGTGGATGTCCTCCAGGGAGACAGTGCCCTTGCCGATGCCGATGGTCGGGTTGAGCGCGCTGCCGGACGACTCGTGGCACATGTTCGAGCAGTCAGGGAGGTTGTTGGTGCCGAGGCTCCGTGCGAAGAGCTGGTACATGAACGCGGTCTCGTTGGCCGTGCGCCCCGAGGTGTAGAACACGCAGCGGTCCGGCGTAGTGGCATTGACGTGCTCGCCGATCAGGCTGAAAGCATCCGTCCAGCTGATCGGCGAATAGTGGGTGTCGCCGGAGCGGATGACAACGGGTTCGGCGATGCGGCCTTGGCTGCCTAGCCAGTATTCGGTCTTGCCTTCAAGCTCGGCCAGGGAGTGCTGGGCCCAGAACGCCGCATCGACCACGCGGGTTGTGCTTTCCTCGGCGATGGCCTTGGCCCCGTTTTCGCAGAACTCGGCGGGGCTGCGTTTTCCAGTAATGGACTCCGGCCAGGCGCAACCTGGACAGTCGAAACCGTCCCGCTGGTTGACGCGCAGCATCGACTTGACGGTCCGGCTCACACCGGCTTGGGCCCAACCCCTTTCCAATGCCACGGTGACAGCCTTGACACCGGCGGCGGAGCGCTTGGGCGGGTGGATCTGAAGGTCATCTTCATTGATGTCCTGCTCGGGAGCATGCCTGTTCATGTCCCCATCATTGCAAGGCGTGACTCACGATTCCACCCGTGTCCATTTGGCGCCCGAAATTCTCAACCGGTCAGGGCACTCCAGTCCACCGGTCCAGACGGAACTTTGCGCGCTGGCCTGGCAGGAGGCTTCTTGGCTATGTCCTCCGGAGACTTAGGCTGGGGAAGCGGCGGCCCCCAGGGCAAGGGGAAAGCGGGCACTGCCTCGCCCAGTTGCACACCGTGAGGCGGTACCACCATGACTCCGTCCGCACTCGCGAGGCCACGCATCATCCCCGGCCCGGCGTGTTGTGCCGGTGAGGCCAATCCGTACACGAATCGGAAAGGAAGCAAGCGCGTCCGGCCGGGGTCGGCGTCGAGCATTGCACCGCAAGGCACCTCCCCCACCTCGGGCAGCTTTCCGTGCCCCAGCCGCGCGAGCAGCGGAGCGCCGATCGTGAAGAGAACCATCATTGCCGCGAGCGGGTTGCCGGGGAGCCCCAGCACAAAACGCCCGTCCGGCAATTCGGCCAAGACGGCGGGATGTCCCGGCCGCATCGCAATGCCATCAATCAGCAAGCGGCCGCCGAGCTCCGCAATGGCCCGCCGGAAGTGGTCCGTCCCCGAACGGCCCGTTCCCCCGGTGGTGATGACGACGTCGGCGGGTGGCGTGTCCGGAGACAACTCGCCTTCCTCGAGACCCGCGAGCCATTCGTCGTAAGAGTCGCCCACTTTGAGCTGCCCGCCGCGGATCCCGCCAAGGAGTTCGACGACGGCGCCAAGCTGGGGACCGAAGGTATCCCGCACTCGGCCGGGGGCCGGGACACCCGCGGTCACCACTTCGGAGCCGGTCAAGAGCAGTTTGACGACGGGCTTGCCCAGGACGTCCAGTTCATCCCGGCCGGCGAGGGCTGCCAGCGCGAGGTGGGCCGGGTTCAAGACAACGCCGGATTTGATGAGCAGCTCGCCCGCCCCGGCTTCTTCTCCGGCATTCCGGATGTGTTGCCCGTTCCGCGGCTCGCCAGGCTTTGCGTTGCCGCCGAGCGCGAGGACCGGTAAGCCATCTTCGTCCGTAGTCAGGACCCCGCTCTCGCTGCGGAGCACGGCCTTGGCCCCCGGCGGGATCAGGCCGCCGGTGACGATGGGACTCGCCTGGTGTGGGGCCAGCCGGTGGCCCGGCTCGGCGAGGATCCAAGGGCCGCCGCCATTGACAGCCCAGCCATCCATCGCCGAAGACGCGTAGTGCGGCAGGTCCTGCAGGGCGTGGACATCTTCGGCCAGCGTCCTGCCGACCGCGTCTTTCAGGGCAACGGGTGCGGCGGGAATGGGCGCGGCACAGTCGAAGGCAAGCTGCCGGGCTTCCGCCCACAAGTGGTCAGCGTGCGGGACATGCTCAACGTTCGGGCCCGGTTCGGTCACGGAGGGAGGGTGCTGGTTCTCGGCGCGCAGTTCCTCGCCGCCCTGGTTCTCGGCGCCCTGTTCGGGGGCATCGGTCATCCGGCGACGGTTCCCGGGTTCGTATAGTCCTTGGCGAGTGTGCGTGCCAGGCCCATCGCCGCATCCATCGACGCGGTTTCGCTCGCTTGGCCCGAACCCGCTGCAAGTCCGGCAGCGAAGCCGGCAATGAAGGTGGTCAAAGGAGCTGCCGGGCGAACGACTGAATGCGCCGCGACGCCGGCCAAGGACAAGATCTCATTGATGTCGATTTCGACGCCTTCAAGCTCAAATGCTTGCATCAGGCTCCTGCACCACTCCTCAAGCGTTTCTTCCTGGGTCTTCACGATCCGCCTCCACAGTCCGGTACAGCTTTTGTCACGGCAGGTCGCCGTCCACTCCAAGCGCCGCGGCATCGTCCCAGGTATCCACATCATCGGTGGAGCCAGCAGGAACAGGTACGGCCAGCAGATCAAGCCTAGCAAGCAGGCGGAACACCGCGGCGTTGGCCAGGCCACCCTGTTCTGCCGCGGCCAGCACTTCCCGTTGCAAAGCAGAGAGCCGGTAGATTCCGAGCAGTGGCTGCTTCCGTCCATCGGCGGACACAGCCATGGCTCCTTCCGCGTTCTGGCGACCGGCAAGTTCCCGGAGGAGAACCGGAACAGCCACGCCGGCGAGGGGCATATCGCACGCCATGACGAGGATCCAGGGCGCGTGCTTCGTGGACGGGCTCTGGCGGTCTTGCGCCTCTAGCGCGGCGAGTCCGGCTTCGATCGCTGCTGCCGGTCCGGCGAACGGCGGGTCCTCGCGGGCGGTCAATGTGCCTTCCGGTAAACCGCCGGGATCCGGCCCGACGACGACGACACACCCGGCCCCGTACGCGGCCGCGAGGGCGCGCTCAAGGAGCGTGGCGCCGTCGTACGTCAACTGGGCTTTTGGCACGCCACCGAGGCGGGAGGACTTGCCACCCGCCAAGATCACCGCATCAAAGTCCACCAGCCCAGATTACCCGGGAAGCAGTCTCAGTTCCGGTTCAGGCCG
The DNA here is from genome assembly GCF_014207375.1 of Arthrobacter sp. AZCC_0090. Taxonomy (GTDB): domain Bacteria; phylum Actinomycetota; class Actinomycetes; order Actinomycetales; family Micrococcaceae; genus Arthrobacter. The sequence continues at coordinate 228,995 of NZ_JACHEE010000004.1, forward strand.
CCGATTCGGGCAGGAGGAAGGGATCCCATGCGGGCGCAGGTTTCTCAAGCTCCTTGATTTGCCAGATAGTCCCGGTGGGCGCCGCCGGAGTGAACCTCAGTTTCCAACCCATCTCGGCCGGTGTGTGGTCACTCTTGGCGTTGTTACAGCGTAGGCACGCCGCCACCAGGTTTTCCCAGGAATCCGCGCCGCCCCTGGATTTGGGGTGGACGTGGTCAATAGTGTGGGCTGCTTTCCCGCAGTAGGCGCAACGGTGACCGTCGCGGCGCAAGACGCCGCGGCGTGTAACCGCCGTGATCGTGTTGTACCTCGGCCGGATGTAGCGATTGAGCAGAATCACGGAGGGACGTCCGAGAATCTCCTGTGGCCCGACGACAGGCTCGTCGCCTTCGGCCACTACGCTCGCTTTTCCGGTGAGCACAAGGACCAGCGCCCGGCGGAAGGTGACTACCGCCAGCGGTTCATATCCAGCATTCAGAACGAGTGTGCGCATGCACGTACCTCTTCACGGCCGCACCCGTCAGGGGCGCGAGGGCCGGCTGCCCTCTGCATGTACGGGCTGTGGATCGACACCACAAGAGTAAACACGGAGAGGCCAGATCAACGAATCCGTGGGTGGGTTCAGGCGCTGTGTCGGGCAAAGTTCATGTGCCGGACATGTGGCGGGAACCTCCAAACACCCAAGGACAGCGCGCCCGGACTCGCCCCGGCAGACCCCTGGGGACGTGATGTAGGGCGACGTGAGGTAGCGCATGCTGGCTAAAACAGAACATCCCCGCGGGCTGACCAGCGGGGATGTTCCAGTAAGACTATTCAGACGAAGCTATTAGCCACCAACGCGGATGAAGACCGGGCCGGAGCCGATGTTGACGCTGTACAGGGCAGTGGTGCCACCGTTCCAGCCGCCGTGGACCGCCATGCCATTGCCGACGTAAACGGCGATGTGGGCCATGCCCATGCCACCGTTCTGGTAGTAAACCAAGTCACCCGGCTGCGCTTCAGCAGCGCTGACCGTGCGGCCAAGGGAGAGGTAGTCTGCCGGCCAGCCGTGGAAGTTGATGCCAACAGCGGCCAGGGAGTTCGAAGCCAGGGCGGTGCAGTCCTGGGCAACGCCGAGCTGCGCATAAGCTGCGGCAGCAATTGCTGCGCCCTTGCCGCTGGCAACCTTCGTGGCGGGGGATACAGCGGCGGAAACAGAAAGCGTTGCGGTGCCCGCAGCGGTTCCGGTCTTGGGAGCGGCGACAGCCTCCTGAACGGCAACCGGAGCTTCGACAACCGGAGCAGCTTCAGTGGAAACCACCGGGCGCTCGTACTTGATGGCGACCGAGGAATCGGCCGCAATACTGGCTTGGGCGATGGACTGGACTTCCAAGGTGGACGTCGCAGTGGACTCGCGGGGAACGTTGGTTTCGGCAGCGTTGGCTGCGATACCGCTAGTGAGGACCAGTCCGGACGCAGCAGCGATAACTGCTGCCTGACGGCCTACGCCACCGGCATTGCTGCCGACGGTCTTAGCGATGACGGCAAGCGAGTTGGTCTTGGTGACCGCGGCGCGGTGGCGCGCAAGAGTAGAGCGTGAAGACACGTTAAAAGGCCTCTCCCTATGCCCGCGAGGTAAGCTGTCGGATTCGGATGGGAGTCATCCGGCCGCAATGCTTCCCGTGGGAAACAAGTGCGACTTAACCCCAAGGCCATCGGTGAAGATGACCAAAAGTGGGTCCCCCGCCTCTGCCAGACGATGTTTTGCGAACGGAACCTCGGGCAGTGGCAGAGCTAGGCAATCCACCCGAGTGCATCAACTCTCTAAAAGTTGATGCGAGTTAGACGGTACATGAGTTTTGGCTGAATGTCACATTCAGGTCACGGAGCGTGACAAGCATGCGAGAGACGGCCATCGGATTGGCTTACAGCCAGCCCAGGGGATCAACGACATCGCCGTTGACCATGACTTCAAAATGGAGGTGGCAGCCGGTCGAGGCGCCAGTTGTGCCGCTCAATGCGATGACGTCGCCACGGTTGACCGTTTGGCCCACCTGGACGTTGAACGAGGACAAGTGGTTATACGTGGTTTCCAGGCCGTTGCCGTGGTCCACCACAATGCGGTTTCCACCGCCATATGGGTGCCAGCCCGCGAAAGTAACCTTGCCGGCGGCAGCCGCGTGCACCTGGGTGCCACATTGGGCCACAAAGTCCTGGCCACGGTGGAACTCCCCCAAGCCTCCCGTAATGGGGTTCACGCGGTAACCGAACGGCGAGGCCGTAGTCAGAGTGTCCAACGGAGCCCCGAGGGTCCCTTTGGAGGACGACGTCTTGATGCTGCCGACGGACTGCGCGCTCAAGAGCTGCTTGAGCTTGCTATCAGGATCCGCCGTGGTGGATACCGCAGCGCGGCTGAAATCGATCGTGGCACTGGCCGCAGCCGGAATCTCGGGCTGCGTCCCCGTCAAAGCAGCCGAAGCCTGATTCGATTCCGCAGTGGCCGTCAATGCGCCCGTACCAGGCATCGCAACCGTCAGGATGAGGCCCGTGGCGGCGAGGGCGACACCAGCCTTCTGTCCCGCACCGCTCGCGGCGGCGAAATCGGCCATTTGCCGCAAGGGGCCTTTGCGGCGGCGCACTTCGCGATGCGGATCGCGGGGTCGGTCGTGCGCAACGACTTGCGTGGTCCGCAGCTCAGCAGTAGGACCGGACGCGCGTCTGCGGCCCCTAGTGTTCTGCGTGGTCAAAGTTTTCCTCTCTGGCAAGCCTGCGAAGTTAGCTGTCGGATTCGGGTCAGAGAGTTCTTGGACCCGGTCCGCACGAAGTCCTCGAAGCACAGAAGAGTCCCCGGAAAGGGTTCTGCGCTTTGTGCACTTCCGCTGCGGACTTCACCCCAAGGCCGTCTTTCGACCGCCGCTGGTGGTTCCCCCGCTTCTGCCAATGAATGGACTAATCCACCCGATCCGTTGGCAGAACTAGGCTTCGGATCAGGTAACGCTTTGGTATCGGCGCCAGTAGTCAACTATAGGGGATTAACCCCCGCAGTAATAATTTCGTTATCTCGGCCAGGAGCCTGGCAGAAGAGCTAAGCGACGGTGACGAACACGTGCGACGCAACCTCAGGCGGCAGCTCCAGCGCACCGTCAATATTGGGCACGCGAACGGAGATGTACTCCCCCACCCGCTCCAGGGAAACCCTGGCTCCGGGCCGAATTCCACCCTCGTCCAGCTGCACCAGAAGCTCCGGTTCCACCTGGATCGGTTCAGCCAACCGGCTGACAGTGACCCTGTTATCCGGTGAGTATCCGTTCATCGCTTCAAGAAGGTTGACCACACCATCCGTAAAGGCGTGGGACGGGACTCCGCCCAATGCTTCGAGTCCCGGGATGGGGTTGCCATAGGGAGATTCCGTGGGGTGGTCCAGGAGCTCGTAGAGCCGCCGTTCCACGCGCTCGCTCATAACGTGTTCCCAACGGCATGCTTCGTCGTGGACATAGGCCCAGTCCAGTCCGATGACGTCGGCCAGGAGCCGCTCGGCGAGACGGTGCTTGCGCATGACCTCGGTGGCACGTTTCCGCCCGGTTTCGGTCAGCTCAAGGTGCCGATCGTTGGAAACAATCACCAGGCCGTCGCGCTCCATCCGCCCGATCGTCTGGGAAACGGTGGGACCAGAGTGCCGCAGGCGCTCGGCGATGCGTGCGCGAAGAGCCACAATGTTCTCTTCTTCAAGCTCCAAAATGGTCCGAAGATACATCTCAGTGGTATCGATCAGATCCGTCATCCAGCTCAGCTCCTCGAGCGCAGTATCTTGCGTATTTTCCACCGTACCGCAGCCGGCCAGGCGGTCGACCCGCCGGTCGTCCTGGGCCGGGCGCCAGCTCCAAGCTTAGCTTATTTAGAATTACTCTGGATAATTCTTGGGCCCACCCTCGCGTCCCGGTCCTGCCCACCGGACGAACGCTTTCCACGTGGCGGACTATGAAGCGTTCAGTTCTGTCCCCGCCCGCAGAGTCAGGCAGAATTGGGGAGTCGAAGGGGGCAGCTTGCCACCTGCCACGACCCATCTAGGCCGCTACTTCACCATTGGAGCATCCCGTGAGCGACAACAGCATCACTATCCCCGCCGATTTGCTGCCCAAGGACGGCCGCTTCGGCGCCGGGCCCTCCAAGGTCCGCCCGGAGCAGATCGAAGCACTGTCCGCTGCCTCAACAACAATCCTCGGCACCTCCCACCGCCAGGCCCCAGTCAAGAACCTGGTGGGATCCGTCCGCGAGGGACTCAGCCAGTTCTTCCGTGCGCCCGAGGGGTACGAGGTGATTCTCGGCGTCGGAGGCTCCACCGCGTTCTGGGACGTCGCCAGTTTCGGCCTGGTGGAGAAGAAGGCACAGCACCTCTCCTTTGGTGAGTTCGGCTCCAAGTTCGCCTCGGCCACCAACAAAGCGCCTTTCCTGGAAGCCTCCTCCATCATCAAGTCCGAGCCCGGCACGCGCCCGGTTTCCCATGCCGAGACCGGCGTGGACGTTTACGCATGGCCGCAAAACGAAACCTCAACTGGTGTGGCTGCTCCGGTCAAGCGCGTTGAGGGTGCCGACGAGGGTTCACTTGTCTTGGTGGACGCGACCTCGGCCGCCGGCGGCCTGGATGTGGACGTTGCCGAGGCTGATGTCTACTACTTCGCACCGCAGAAGAACTTTGCCTCCGACGGTGGCCTGTGGCTTGGCCTCTTCTCCCCTGCCGCCCTTGAGCGCGCCGCACGCGTCAAGGCAAGTGGCCGCTGGATCCCCGATTTCCTTGATCTGCAGACGGCTATCGACAACTCGAAGCTCAACCAGACCTACAACACGCCGTCTCTGACGACCCTGGTGACGCTTGACGCCCAGGTCCAGTGGCTCAACAAGAGCGGTGGCTTGGACTTCGCAAGCAAGCGCACTGCGGACTCCGCAGGCCGCATCTACAACTGGGCCGAGGCTTCCGAGTACGCCACCCCGTTCGTGGCAAAGACTGAAGACCGCTCCAACGTCATTGCCACGATCGACTTCGATGATTCAATCGACGCCGCGGCCATCGCGAAGGTGCTGCGCGCCAATGGGATCGTGGACACGGAGCCGTACCGCAAGCTGGGCCGCAACCAGCTCCGCATCGCTACCTTCGTTGCCATCGAACCGGACGATGTTTCGGCCCTGCTCGCCAGCATCGACTTCGTAGTGGGTGAACTGAAGAAGTAGGAGCCCACCGCGGCGTTCCCGCGGTCAGGAGTTGTCGGCGTCGTCCGGGTGAGGATCCTGGGCGACGCCAGCCCTCTTAACGGCGCCGTTCCCTTTAACACCATTGGCACCTTGGGACTCGATACGGAAGAACCGCATCCCGCGGGCGCTCCTGTCGAAACGGAGCCGCAACTGGCGTGCGCGGATGATCCAGATGATGCCGACGACGGCGGTGCTGGCACCGGCAGCCGCTGCCACGCCAACGGCCCAGCGGGCTCCGGCCACGTTGGACACCCAGCCGACGAAGGGTGCCCCGATGGGCGTTCCTCCCATGAAAATGGCCATGTACAGCGCCATGACCCTGCCGCGCATGACAGGTTCGGTAGTGGACTGCACATAGCCGTTGGCGCTGGTGATCATGGTCAAAGCGAACAGGCCGCACGGAATCAGGGCCAAGGCAAACATGGTGTAATTCGGCGCCAGGGCGGCAAATCCGCTAGCGATGCCGAACCCGCCGGACGCGGCGAAGATGAGCCGCATCCGTGGCCTGCCGCGCCGGGCGGCCAGCAACGCTCCCGCGACTGAGCCGATTGCCATGACCGAGTTGAGGAGCCCGAATGCACCTGCGTCCATGCCGAATTCCGTGCCGACCATCGCCGCGATGAAGAGGACGAAGTTCAGGCCGAACGTGCCCATGATGAAGATCGCGACGAGGACCACCATGATGTCCGGGCGGTTGCGCACATAGCGGAGCCCTTCACGGATCCGTCCTTTGCCCGCGGCCGCCCGGGGCTGGACGCGGAGAGAGGAGAGGGGGATCGCGCGAATCGCGCCAAGCATCGCCACAAAGGTCAGCGTATTGATCATGAACACCCAGCCCGGCCCCACGGCGACGGTCAACATGCCGGCCACGGCTGGACCGATCATGCGGGCAACGTTGAACGATGCACTGTTCAACGCAACGGCGTTGGAGAGGTAGTCGTCCTTGACCAGCTCCGAAACGAACGTCTGGCGAACCGGGGCGTCTAGCGCCGAGACGACGCCGAGCACCAAGGCGAACACGTAGACATGCCACAACTGCGCTGCGCCACTCAGCACCAGGATTCCCAAGCCAGCGCTCAGGACTGCCATGGCCGATTGCGTCATGAGCAGGAGCCTGCGCCGGCTGTAGCGGTCGGCGAGCAGTCCGGCCCACGGAGCCAGGAACAGCTGCGGGCCCAGTTGGAGCGCCAGGGTAATGCCCATTGCACCGGCGTCGTGGTTGCTCAGATGGGCAAAGACCAGCCGGTCCTGGGCGGTTCGCTGCATCCATGTGCCGATGTTGGAAATAAGGGCGCCAAGGAACCAAATGCGGTAATTAAGGACACCCAGCGATTTGAAGGTGGACATCAGGTTCCACCTTCAAACGAGTCACTCGCTGGGTCCGCCAAGGGCTAGTCAGCCTCGACTTCGTCGTCCTCGTCGTCGTCGGAGGGCGCCTCGTCGTCGTCGGAGGGCGCGTCGTCGTCAGCGGAACTGTCCGCGATCGAGAAGTCTTCCTCTGCCAGCTCCTCGGGAACCGCTTCGTCCTCCGGACGGACGCGCTTTGCCCAAGGCACCCATTCAGGGGCGAGGATGGAATCCTCGGACGGCAGCAGGCCGAGCTCGCTGACCGTGACCACTTTGGAGCGCGAGTTGCGGGTCACGACCGCGTACCACTGCCAACCGCCGTAGCCGGCCAGCCGCGATTCGAACAGGTGCGTGACGACGCGTTCGCCTTCGGAGCGCGTGCCAATGTGCGGTCCGATTTCACCCGGTTTGGCAATGGTCTCCACTGCATTGCGGGCGACGTCGACGGCGGCCGCCAGGAAGGCGTCAGGCTTGCCGACGCGCCACACGGGAATGCCGGCGCGAGGTTTCGCCGTGGCCGGCTTCCGCCCAGCACCGGTATCAGCCGTTCCTGCCGTTTCAGCCGTTACAGCAGCGGCATCATTTCCGGCCACTTCAGGACTGGCTTCAGCGGATTCCGATGTCATGGCTGGTTTAGGCTTCCAGCTCGTCGGCAACCTTGCGCAGCGCTGCCGCGATGGCCTTGCCTTTGGCGCCTTCAGGGTATTTACCGGCCGACAACGTCCCCGAAAGGTTGTCCAGGACGGACACAAGATCCTGGACCACGGGCGCGAGCTCGCGAGCGTTCATGCGCTTGGCCTTGGCGATGGACGGCAACTTATCCAGCACGCGGAGGCCCAGTGCCTGGGCGCCACGCCGACCGTCGGCAACGCCGAACTCAACCCGGGTGCCTGCTTTGAGATCCGCTACGCCTTCGGGCAGGGCGGATTTGGGCAGAAATACTTCCTGGCCGTCCTCTGCAGCGAGGAATCCGAAGCCTTTGTCCTTGTCATACCACTTGACCTTGCCGGTGGGCACGTAATCAACCTTCTTCGTTCTTGCTTGGGAGACACAGCCGGCGCGCCACCGCATCCGCAGAATACTGCGGGAATAGGGGTAACTGCCTGGTCCGTGTTGGTCTATTGCTTCAAGGTTATCCTGCCCGGCCGCGGATTCGCGCTTTGAGACCACGCGGAGCAGCTCCCGTCGCCTTATGTTCCTGCGCAGACCCGGCAACAGCGCATGCGGTGCGGACTGTTAGCGTTGCTTCTATGATTCCCCACGGCTACCGCCGCCCGCTCATGATTGTCGCCGCCGTCGTCGCCGTGCTGTCCCTGGCCGCCGTAGGCACCGTCATGGCTGTTGCTTTTGCCCAGGGCGTGGCACCGGTTTGGGTGACATCCACGGCCCTTTATGGCCTGCCGCTCGCCTTCATTTTGATGGCCGCGTTGGTGGTGGACGCCGCATGGGCTCGACGTCGCCAATGAGCCACCAGAAAGCCCTACGGCGGGCCCGGCTGGCGGTAACGTTGAACTGATGTCCCTTATTCGCGCGCTCAGCAAGGAACTGGAAGCGCGCAGCGATGATTCGCTGCGGGCCCTGTTTGCCGCGCGGCCGGACCTTATTTCCCCCGTCGCCCCGGACTTCGCGGCACTGGCCGCGAGGGCGAGCGCACGCGTCAGCGTGCAACGCGCCCTCGAACGTCTCAACAAGCCCGAAATGCAGGTACTGGAGACACTCCATCTCTGCACCAACGCGGACACGGGCCACAGCGTCTCTGCGGCGGGATTGAAAAAGTGCATCAACGGCTCCACGCTTGCCGCGCTTGAGCCGATCTTGAACAAGCTCCAAGAACTGGCCCTCATACACCGAGCCGACCCACCGGCCACGGTACACATCCCCGGTCGGCAGCGCTTCTACTTGCCGGTGGGCAGCCTCAAGGACGTCATCGGTATCTACCCCGCCGGCTTGGGCCGGAGCTACACGGAGCTGGTACGGCTGCAACCGGCCTTCGCCCAGCGCGTGGTGCAACTCGTTGCCGAACTTCACCAGAGCGGCGCCAATGTCCTGGCTGCCACCACGCCCATGGACGCGGCGTTGGCCCTTCAGCGATGGACCTCGACCCCCGAGAATTTGCAGCACATCTTGTCCGAGGCACCCATACGGACCCGTCCCCTTTTGAACAAGTTTGGTAGCTGGGCCATGGGCGCCGTTCCGCAGGCCCAGCGCAAAGCCTCCGTGCTCCATGAAGGCCGCGACGTCGGTCCGGTGGACTGGCTTTTGGCTCGTGGATTGCTTGTCCCCCTCGACGCCGGACACGTAGAGCTGCCCCACAGCGTGGGTTTGTCACTGCGCGGCGGCGCAATCGTGGACCACTTCACTTTGAGGCCGCCCGTGCCGGAGCTCGGCCAGACAAGTGCCGCCTTGCGCCGGAATGCCGCCATGGGTGCCATTGCCGAAGTACTCCGTCTGGTGGGCGAACTGCTGCATGCGGTCCGGGAGCAGCCGGTGGTTACCCTGCGCAGCGGCGGAGTGGGCGTGCGTGAGCTCAGACGCCTCGCCGATAGCCTCCGATTGGAGTTGCCTGAGACTGCGCTGATCCTTGAGCTCAGCGCCCTGTCCGGATTGTTGCGCCTCGATGTGGACAGTTCCATGTGGGTCCAGCCGCCCACGGTGGAGTGGCTCACCCTCCCCCGCCAGGAACAGTGGCTCTGGCTGGTCAACGCTTGGCTGGCCAGCGAGCGCGCTCCGTCACTCGTGGGCCTGACGCTCCCCGGTCCTGCCACGACGGGATCGCGGCCTGGTTCTGCGGGAACTTCCATCAACGCGTTGTCGGCCGAAGCCCAACGCCCTGACGCCCCGCTGGTGCGCAAGCGGATCCTGGAGATCCTTGACGAGCTCACCCGCGAAGTCGAGGCACCGGACGGCAAGGCCCCCGTGCTCAACGCGGAGGCTGTCATGGAACGGGCGGAATGGACCCAGCCCCGCATGTCTCGTCGGTTCAGCTCCCTGGTCCGCGGCATCCTGCATGAGGCGGAAATCCTGGGGCTCATGGGTTCAGGCGCCCTCACCCAGCTAGGCTCCGCCATCGCCACCGAACAGCCCGATCTTGCCCTGAGCATCCTCGGCGAACACCTGCCTGCCGCAGTCAACCACGTCCTGCTCCAAGCAGACCTGACCGCCGTCGCCCCGGGATACTTGGCACCTGAACTGAGCGAAAAACTGCTCCTGATAGCTGAGGCCGAAGGCCAAGGCCCCGCCACCATCTTCCGCTTCTCCGGAGATTCAATCCGGCGTGCGCTCGACGCCGGCCAAGACGCGGAGGCCATCCTCGCGTTCCTGCGCACCATCTCCGCCACTGACGTTCCCCAACCGCTCCAGTACTTGATCAAGGACATCGCCTCGCGGCACGGCCGGCTCCGCGTCGCCAGCAGCGCCAGCTTTATCCAAAGCGACGACGAGGCCGCCATTGCCGAACTCCTTCACGAGCCCGGGGCCGCGAGCCTGGGCCTCGTCAGGATCGCACCCACGGTACTGACCTCCGCGGCGAGCCCGCGGGAGACCGCGAGGGTGCTGCGCGAGCTGGGACTCTCGCCGGCCATGCAGGAGGCCGAGCCCGCCGTCGTGCGCTATAAGAGGACGACGGCGGTGGCCGGCAATGCCCGCCCCGTTTACACGGCGCCCCGCACTGCCCCGCCGGACGACGACGTCGACGCCCAACTTGAGGTCCTGAGGCGCCATCGCGGGGTCTCGGGCGGGATGACCGGCGAAGCGGCAACGCAACTGGGTCTCGAAACGCTGCAGAGGGCCATCCGGCTGAAGCAAGCGGTCACCATGAACGTGGTGGACGGCTTGGGGAATTCCAACACGGAGACTGTTGTTCCCGTATCGGTGTCCGGTGGGCGGGTCCGGGTGTTCGACGCGGCCAGGGACACCGAAAGAGTCTTGTCCATCCACCGCATCATCGATGTGGAACCTGCGGGGGATCCGCACAAGTGAGGAAGCAATAGTGAGCGACGGTCCGCTGATCGTACAGAGCGACAAAACCATCCTGCTGGAAGTCGACCACGAGCTCGCCACCGAGGCACGGCATGCGATTGCGGCATTCGCCGAGCTGGAGCGCGCCCCCGAACACGTCCATAGCTACCGGCTCACTCCTTTGGGTTTGTGGAATGCCCGCGCCGCTGGGCTCGACGCCGAAAAGGTCCTCGATACGCTCCTGCGGTACTCCCGTTTCCCGGTGCCGCATTCGTTGCTGATCGACATCGAAGAGACGATGTCGCGTTACGGCCGGCTGCGCCTGGAAAAGGACCCGCAGCACGGATTGGTCATGCGGACCACCGACTACCCCGTGCTTGAGGAAGTCATCCGGGCCAAGAAGATCGCACCACTGCTGGGGCCGAGGATCGACGGCGAAACCGTGGTGGTGCATTCCTCCCAACGCGGGCAGCTCAAGCAGTTGCTGCTCAAGCTCGGGTGGCCGGCCGAGGACCTCGCAGGCTATGTGGACGGCACTCCGCACCTGATCGCCTTGAACGAGGACGGGTGGCACCTGCGGCCCTACCAAAAACTTGCTACGGAAAACTTTTGGGCGGGCGGCAGCGGCGTCGTCGTGCTTCCTTGCGGTGCGGGCAAGACCTTGGTGGGCGCGGCAGCCATGGCTACCAGCTCCACCACCACCCTGATCCTGGTGACCAACACAGTGGCCGCCCGGCAATGGAAAGACGAACTCCTCAAGCGGACCTCGTTGACCGAGGAGGAGATCGGCGAGTATTCGGGCGCGGTCAAGGAAGTCCGGCCAGTCACGATCGCCACCTACCAGGTGCTGACCACCAAGCGTGGGGGCCTCTACCCGCATCTCGAGCTCGTGGACGGGCACGATTGGGGTCTCATCATTTACGACGAGGTCCACCTCTTGCCGGCGCCCATCTTCCGGATGACGGCGGACCTGCAAGCCCGGCGGCGGCTCGGACTGACGGCGACCTTGGTGCGCGAAGACGGGCGGGAGGGCGAGGTCTTCAGCTTGATCGGCCCCAAGCGCTACGACGCACCGTGGAAGGACATTGAGGCCCAGGGCTATATTGCGCCCGCAGACTGCGTAGAGGTCCGGGTGGACCTGCCGAGGGACGAACGCGTGGCCTACGCGATGGCGGAGGATGCGGACAAGTACCGATTGTGCGCGACGTCGGAGACCAAGACCCACTTGGTGGAGCAGCTGGTTGCGCTGCACCAAGGCGAGCAACTGCTGGTGATAGGCCAGTACATCGATCAACTGGACGAGATCGGCGAGCGCTTGGACGCTCCCGTGATCAAAGGCGATACAACCGTCAAGGTGCGGCAGAAGCTGTTCGACGCCTTCCGTGCCGGTGACATCAAGACCCTCGTGGTGTCCAAAGTGGCCAACTTCTCGATCGACCTACCGGAGGCCTCCGTGGCAATCCAGGTATCAGGTTCCTTCGGTTCCCGGCAGGAAGAGGCGCAGAGGTTGGGGCGCCTGCTTCGCCCCAAGCAAGACGGCCGTGCGGCGCGCTTCTATTCCTTGGTGGCCAGGGACACCCTCGACCAGGACTTTGCCGCCAAACGGCAGCGCTTCCTCGCCGAGCAGGGCTACGCGTACCGGATCATGGACGCCAAGGACGTACCCGCCGGGTAGGGGCTAGGCAACTTAGGCGCTAGGCAACTTAGGCGCTAGGCAACCAACTGTTGCGCGCGCTCCTGTTGCCGCGCCGGTTGCAGCGCAACGACGTCGACGACGGCCCAGGCCTCCTCGTCATTGAGCTGCGCGTCGGCGAAGCGCTCAGCGGAAGCCCTATCGCTGAACTCCTCATGCCCGATACGCCCGGACTCCCCGTCCAGATAGCTGACATGGAATTCGATGTGCTGAGGTTCCGGTGCTTGTTCGTTCTTCATGGCTTGTTCGTTCTTCATGGCTCCAGTGTGAAACGGGGCTCCGACAATTTAGGACTGTGCCGGCGGCGTGTTGGGTTTTGGCCGGCCGAGTTGCCGAAGCGCGCTTCAGCGCAGCACTTCCGCGGCGGTGCTGCGGACCGCTTCAGTCACTGCGTCGAGTATTCGCGACGGCGTCCTCCACCGTTGCCAGTACAAGGGCACGTCCAACGGCCGCTCCGGCGCGAGTTCCACCAAGTCTGCTTTGGCTATGTCCGGGCCGCACTGCGCCTCAGGCAAGAGTCCCCATCCGAGCCCCAAGCGAATGGCCTCGGCGAATTCCTGGCTGGACGGAACGTAGTGGCGCGGTCCCGCCGGTTCCGTCCCACGTGCCGCCCCGCCCATGAGTTCCAGGAAACGGTGCTGGTATTCATCCTTGCGATCAAAGTCCACGGCCGGGGCTGTACGCAGAGTGGCGGCGTCCACACCGTCGGAAAGCCACCGTGCCCTGAATCCCGGAGTGGTGACGGCGCAGTATCGCATGCTCCCGAGCGCTTCCACCCGGCAGCCCTGTACCGGCTCGGGGGTCGCCGTCACCGCGGCCATCACCGTTCCTGCGCGCAGCATGGACGTGGAATACTGCTCGTCGTCCCGGTGGAGGTCGAAGACAGCGTTCAGCTCTGCAGGGACCCGGGTGAGGGCCTTGAGGAACCAGACGGACAGGGAATCGGCGTTGACCACAATCGGAACCGAGACCATCGGCGATTCGCCTGGCAGGCCTAGCTCGAGTTCGGCGTCGGCCTCCAGCTGGGCGAGCTGTCGCGCCAGCCTGAGCACTACTTGTCCCGATTCTGTGGCCTGGACCGGATTGCTGCGCTGCAGCAATACCCTGCCAGATGCTTGTTCCAGCGCCTTGAGGCGCTGGGAGACCGCCGACGGCGTGATGTTCAGCAATCGGGCAGCTGCGTCGAGCGTACCTTCCGTAAGCACGGCGGCGAAGGTGTGCAACTGCTCAGAAGAAAATCTAGACATAAGAGAATCTTACGATGCCTAAGAATGTTTAGCTGGACTAATGCCTGCGGCGAAACCTAGCCTCGAAGTATGAACTTCCCCGACGTCTTTCATGCTGCTGGCCTTGGCCTCGGCACTGGTCTGGCCCTCATTGTCGCCATCGGCGCGCAAAATGCCTTCGTCCTCCGGCAAGGGATCCGTGGAGAGCACGTTGGGCCAATCGTTGCCGTGTGCGCCATTTCCGACGCCGTGCTCATCGCAGCGGGGGTGCTTGGCACAGGCGCCCTGCTCGCCGCGGCGCCTGCCGCCGTCGTCGTTCTCCGCTATGTCGGTGCGGCATTCCTGGTCACGTACGGTGTGATGGCGGCACGGCGAATCCTCAAGCCGAAAGCGCTCGTGTCCGCGGAGCCTGGGCCTTCGGGCGCCGGTCGAAGCGGACTGGCGCCAGCGTTGGTCACCGTCCTGGCACTTACCTGGCTCAATCCCCATGTCTATCTGGATACGGTGCTGCTTCTGGGGTCCGTGGCGAACGCGCAAGCCGACGGCTTGCAATGGTGGTTCGGCGCCGGAGCCATGCTGGGTAGCATTCTGTGGTTCTGTTCGCTCGGGTTCGGCGCGAAACTGTTGCGCGGCTTCTTCGCGCGCCCGGCGTCATGGCGGATCCTGGACGGCGGGATCGCCCTCACCATGGTGGGACTCGGCGTCGGGCTGGCTCTCGGCAGCTAGCCAGGACCACGACACCCCGGTAATTCTCACAACAAGCATCCAGTAAACTCCCAGAAACTGAGAGCATCATGAATGCATGAAAAAGAACGGCCCCGAAGCCAAGCTCCTCGTCGTCGACGACGAACCCAACATCCGTGAGCTGCTCTCGACCTCGCTGCGCTTTGCTGGCTTTGAGGTCGTTGCGGCATCGAACGGCCGTGAAGCCCTCGCAGCCGCGGATCTCCACTCCCCGGACCTCGCGGTCTTGGACGTCATGCTCCCCGACATGGACGGGTTCACTGTCACCCGCCGCCTCCGTGCCGCGGGTAAGCACTTCCCTGTCCTGTTCCTCACCGCCAAGGACGACACGGAAGACAAGGTTACAGGCCTGACCGTGGGAGGCGACGACTACGTCACCAAGCCTTTCAGCCTGGATGAAGTGGTGGCGCGTATCCGCGCCGTGCTGCGCCGCACCCAGCCCATGGAAGACGACGACGCGGTCATCCGGGTCGATGACCTGGAGCTCGACGACGACGCCCACGAGGTCCGCCGCGGCGGCACCATCATCGAGCTGTCGCCCACCGAGTTCAAGCTGCTGCGCTACCTCATGCTGAACCCCAACCGGGTGCTCTCGAAGGCACAGATCCTTGACCACGTCTGGGAGTACGACTTCAACGGCGACGCCTCCATCGTGGAGTCCTACATTTCCTATCTCCGCCGCAAGGTGGACATTGACCCGGACGCCGCCGCCTTGATCCAGACCAAGCGTGGCGTGGGTTACGTACTGCGGACGGCCGAGAAGCGCTGACCTTGTTTAACCGTTGGAAGTCGGCCTCCCTCAGGTCGCAGCTGGTCGCCATCATCATGGGGCTGTTGCTCCTTGCCCTGGCCGCCACGGGCGCGGGGACGCTGACGCTCGTCAAGAGCTACCTCCAAGGGCAAGTGGATGACAAACTCAAGGCCGCCGTCCAGATCGCCCAGCAGCAGCAATCGTTCGCCAACCTGTCAGAGGGCAGCCCCGCCGTGCCCACTGACTACTCACTGACGCTGTACGTGCAGGGTCAGCCACCCTATCCGTTCGGCGGCAGCAAGAGCGACCGGCCGAGCATCGCCAATATCACGCCCGTCGAGGCCAAGGACCGCAACTACGCACCCTTCCAGGTGGGCGGCACGGCCGGCGGCAATTGGCGTGTCGTAGCGGTCAATGTGGTCGACAACCGGACGGGGCAAAACGCTGTGGTGATCGTGGGGCTGCCCCTGTCTCCCGTGGATAAGGTCATGGAACACGCCACCCTCGTGGTGGTCGGCGTCGGACTCTTGACCCTGGTGCTCGCGTTCTTCATCGCCACTTGGACCGTTGCGCGTTCCTTCCGTCCCCTCGCCCGTGTGGAAAAGACGGCCGCCGCCATCGCGGCGGGTGATCTCTCCCGCCGCGTCGAGATCGAAAACCCGGTTACCGAAGTCGGACGCCTGGGTGGCTCCCTCAACGCCATGCTCGCCCACATCGAGTCCTCCTTCGCGGCACGGGCAGCTTCCGAGGCCAGGATGCGGCGATTTGCCGCCGACGCCTCACACGAACTGCGAACCCCTTTGGTCACTATCCGCGGCTTCTCCGAGCTCTACCGGCACGGAGCCCTTGCGACGCCGGAAGATGTGGGCACCGCCATGGGCAGGATCGAGAGCGAAGCGAAGCGCATGGGATCCATGGTGGAAGACCTCCTCTTACTTGCCCGCCTGGACGAACAAAGGCCTCTCCAGCTCAAACCTGTGGACCTGCAGCTGTTGGCGAACGACGCCGTCGTAGACTCCCTTGCGACGTCCGGCGAGCGGAAGATCTCGCTGACAGGGCTCGACGGCGGGGCGGCGGCGCCTGCCCCGGTCCAGGGTGACGAGGCCAAGCTTCGGCAGGTCCTGGGAAACCTGGTGGGCAATGCCTTGCGATACACACCCGAAGGAACGCCGATTGAGCTCGCCGTCGGAGTTCGGAACACTCCGACCGGTCTGTTCTCTGTTCTTGAGGTGCGGGACCACGGCAGTGGCATTCCGGCCGAGGAACTGCCCCGGATTTTCGAGCGCTTCTACAGGGCGGATACCTCGCGCACTCGGGAGACCGGCGGCAGCGGCCTCGGGCTCGCCATTGTGGCCGCCATCGTGGGCTCCCATGGCGGTACGGTCCGGGTCGAAGAGACCGACGGCGGCGGGGCCACCCTGGTTGTCAGCCTCCCATTCCAAAACGACGTGTCCGAGGTGCCTGAGGACGCGAGCGTTACTGAGGTGGAAATCTCCGACTAGCGCTCGTTGGGCGCAGCATTCAGGGTGGGGGCATTGTGGGCTGCCGCGGATTCTGGGCTGCCGTGGCGAGTTGTCCACATAGGCAGGTTCGGCTCTGGCAGGGCCGTTTGGCGGATTCTAGGCTCACTGTGTGGACCACAAAAGCCAGCCGCACCTGCGGACCCCCTTTAGTTGAAAGGCAACGCCCCATGAGCGTTATCTCCGTCGATACCGAACTGCTCCAGCTCAAGTCCGCCAACGTCAAGGCCACCGTGGATCGCATCAGCGCCGAC
This sequence comes from Arthrobacter sp. AZCC_0090, assembly GCF_014207375.1. Taxonomy (GTDB): domain Bacteria; phylum Actinomycetota; class Actinomycetes; order Actinomycetales; family Micrococcaceae; genus Arthrobacter. Next base: position 245,713 of record NZ_JACHEE010000004.1, read on the forward strand.
GTCCAGGCGATGAAACGTGGCCTGGACGAGCTCCAGGCCACATGGAAGGGATCGGCGGCCAACAATTTCCAGGCCCTGGTCTCGGAGTGGACGTTGACCCAGAACAAGGTCGAGGCCTCGCTCGCTTCCATCAACCTGGCGCTGTCCTCCGCCGCGTCGACTTACCTGCAGGCCGAACAAGGCAACACCCAGCGGTTCACCTACTAGGCGCCGTGCCGGTGTCCGGTGGGGCGGCGCCTGCGCTTCCCCGCCGGATTCCGGACCGACAACCACCCAGCGCTGGGGGTGATTCTTCGGCGCCGATTCTCCGGCGCTATTTCTCCGGCGTCGACTGGTGGAACCGCAAGCGCCACCGGCCCTCGTCGAACAACCAGATCGAAGTCCTCAGTGCCGAGCCGGTTCGCCCATGGCTCCTATAACTGAGCAGCATGGTGTTGCTTGAGATACGATCCGCGGAAATGACCTCTACGTCGGCGGTTTCCCCTGGGTTATCTTCCAACGCCATCATGAGCTCGTCGCGGGACCAAACACGCCCGGAGCTACCAATCTCCGTGAAATCCGGGTGAAGCAGCATCCCCGTACGTCCAAGATCCCCCCTGACATCAGGCCTCAGGAGCTCCTTCTCAAGGAGAACAACGGTGTCCTCGTCTGAGCGCCCGCCACTCTGTCCAAGGCTTGCAGTCTCTTCATACTCTGCGAACAGCGTGGGCTCGATGAAGGTGTCTTGTTCTGTGAACGCCTCCCGCCCAGTACTTGGCGCGGGCTCGCTGGAAAGGTCCTGACCGCCAAACAGCGTGAGGTCTTCGTCCGAGGCATCAGCGTCTTCGTTGGCATTAGCATCTTCGTCGGCATCGTCAAAAAGGAAGGGCGGTTCCACGGGTACTGCGCGAGCCGAGGGCCCGGTCTGGCGGGCAGCGCCGTCAAGGGGCATGGGCCGTGCGGCTTCGCCGGCTCCCGGATAACCTGGTCCGCCGGGAGCGGCAGTTCCTTGCTGAAATGCCGTGGCGACGGCGCGGGCGCGATCGTCGGCAGCCTCGTTGAGGTCGTGGCCCGCATGGCCCTTGACCCACTCAAACGTGTACTTGCGGCCGATGATGGCTTGGTCGATCTCCTTAAGCAGATCGACATTCAAGACGGGCTTTCCGTCGGCTTTTCGCCATCCCTTGCGCTTCCAACCCGGCATCCACTTGGTGATGCAGTTGATGACGTACTGACTGTCGCAGAGGATCTTCAGCTCTTCGTGGGGGACGTGTGCCGTGGATCGGAAGAGGTCCAGCACCGCCATGAGTTCGCCCTGGTTGTTGGTTCCGTGCGGCCACCCGCCAGCCCTCCAACAAGAGTCGTTCACGTACCAGGCCCAACCAGCGGGCCCGGGATTGCCGAGGGCAGAACCATCGGCGGCAGCAATAATCGTCATGGTTTCCATCCTGCCAGACCACCCCGACACTCCAGACCTCAAAGCTCTCAGGCCCCCGCGTCCAAGTCACACCCCTCCCCAACGACGCTCGCTCACATATGGGCCCAAAACTCCAAACCCTCCTGCAGGTTTAGCGCCCAATTCCCAAACCCTCCTGCGACATAAGTGAGCGAGCGACCGCCCAAAACCCGACAAACGTGAGCGAGCGACCGCCCAAAACCCGACAAACGTGAGCGAGCGACCGTCCAAAACCCGACAAAAGTGAGCGAGCGTCGGCCCAAAACCCGACAAACGTGAGCGAGCGTGTTAAACGCCGACGGCGGCCCCCACCTGAGGTGGGAACCGCCGTCGTACGTGTGGCTACTGAGCTAGCGCGGGTGCTTAGAAGCCGCCCATGCCGCCCATGTCGTCGCCGCCACCCATGGCCGGAGCGTTCTTCTCCGGCTTGTCGGCAACAACGGCCTCGGTGGTCAGGAACAGACCAGCGATGGAGGCAGCGTTCTGGAGAGCCGAGCGGGTGACCTTTACGGGGTCGTTGACGCCGGCAGCCAGCAGGTCCTCGTAAACGCCGGTTGCAGCGTTCAGGCCGTGGCCCGACGGCAAGCCGCGGACCTTGTCGATGACAACGCCCGGCTCAAGGCCAGCATTGTAAGCGATCTGCTTGAGCGGAGCGTCGATGGCAACGCGGACGATGTTGGCGCCCGTTGCTTCGTCGCCTTCGAGCTGCAGGTTGGCAAATGCCTTGGCACCGGCCTGGATGAGGGCAACGCCACCACCGGCGACAATGCCTTCTTCAACAGCAGCCTTCGCGTTGCGGACTGCGTCCTCAATGCGGTGCTTGCGTTCCTTGAGCTCAACTTCGGTTGCGGCACCGGCCTTGATGACTGCAACGCCGCCGGCGAGCTTGGCCAGGCGTTCCTGCAGCTTCTCGCGGTCGTAGTCGGAGTCGGAGTTCTCGATCTCGGCACGGATCTGTGCAACACGACCGGCGATGGCGTCGGCGTCGCCGGCACCTTCGACGATGGTGGTCTCGTCCTTGGTGACAACAACCTTGCGGGCGTTGCCGAGCAGTTCGAGGGTTGCGTTCTCGAGGCTGAGGCCGACCTCAGAGGAGATGACCTGGCCGCCGGTGAGGATGGCAATGTCGGCGAGCTGTGCCTTGCGGCGGTCACCGAAGCCCGGAGCCTTGACGGCAACGGACTTGAAGGTGCCACGGATCTTGTTGACGATCAGGGTGGCCAGGGCCTCGCCCTCGATGTCTTCGGCGATGATCAGCAGCGGCTTGTTGGACTGCATGACCTTCTCCAGGACCGCAACGAGTTCCTTCACGTTGGAGATCTTGGAGTTGACGATCAGGATGTACGGGTCTTCGAGGACCGTTTCCTGGCGCTCTGCGTCGGTGACGAAGTAAGCGGAAATGTAACCCTTGTCGAAGCGCATGCCTTCGGTGAGCTCAAGCTCGAGGCCGAAGGTGTTGGACTCCTCGACCGTGATGACGCCTTCCTTGCCGACCTTGTCCAGGGCTTCAGCAATGAGGTTACCGATTTCGGAGTCGCCGGCGGAGATGGAAGCCGTGGCCGCGATCTCTTCCTTGGTCTCGATTTCCTTGGCGGAGGCGAGCAGCTCGCGGATGACTGCCTCAACAGCCTTCTCGATGCCGCGCTTGAGGGACAGCGGGTCGGCGCCGGCAGCTACGTTGCGCAGGCCTTCCTTGACCAGGGCTTGGGCCAGAACGGTGGCTGTGGTGGTGCCGTCGCCAGCGACGTCATCCGTCTTCTTGGCAACTTCCTTGACCAGCTCGGCGCCGATCTTCTCGAACGGGTCGTCCAGTTCGATCTCCTTGGCGATGGAAACACCATCGTTGGTGATCGTGGGGGCGCCCCACTTCTTTTCGAGGACGACGTTGCGTCCACGCGGGCCGAGGGTGACCTTGACGGCGTCGGCGAGGATGTTAAGACCCCGCTCGAGACCGCGGCGTGCCTCTTCATCAAATGCAATGATCTTGGCCATAACGGCGGTAGTCCTTTCGGGACAGTCGTTAAGAAGGTGCCTTCACTGCGGTGCCCGCGACGGACGATCCTTTACATTCGGCCTCTGTACGCCGCGTGCTCCGGACCTCACCCCAGCAAGGTTTTCTTTGTTCCCCCAGGCACCGCCCCTACTTCCATACGGCCGGAGCCGCGAAGAATTAGCAGTCAGTGCTTGAGAGTGCTAATCAATAATTAGCACTCACCCGAGGAGAGTGCAAGCAGGAAGAGCCGGAAACTGCTCGCCACGCCAAGGGAATTCGCTGTGGGCACAGCCCATCACGGAGTCCGTGAGGCCGTTTCCTTGCCACTCACCCGCGCCGTGTTGTCCGCACCGTACGTGAAGACCATGTAATTGGATGAAGTAACGTCCCCGTTGGCGTCGAATCCGATGGTGCCGGACTCACCGTCGTAGTCCGGGAGCTTGGCCCCCTTCAGCACCTCCACGCAATCCTTGTATGACGCACAGGACGTGCGCTCTTTCGACGCCGCATCACCCGACGTCGGACGGACCCCGCCGGACACGGTGGTGAGCCAAGCGGCGATCGAGGCCCCGGCGTCGTCGTTCGCGGCCGCCGCGGCAAGCGCCGCGAGAGTGACGGCGTCGTACGTTTCGGCTGCGTACGTCGTGTCCTTGAGTTTGGGGTCGATCCCCGTCAGACCGGCTTGGAACTCCACACTCGGGAAGACGCCTGGAAGAATTCCGCGCGCACCGTCGAGGCCACCGGCACCGAGCGCGGTTCCGTATTGGCGAATGGCGCCGTCGCTCAAGAGCAGCTTCTTGCCACTCAGCCCCGCGTTGAGAAGCTCTGCCAGGGCACCTTGGGCACCGCCACGGGCAACCACGACGACGGCGTCCGGCGTGCCGGACTTGATGCTCGCCGCAGCCGGAGCTGCTTTGCCGGCCGCGAATTCCACGTTGGACACGGCATCCATTCCGAGGTTGCGGGCAGCGTCCATGACCGCTCCGGAGACGCGTATGCCGTAGTCCCCGGCTTCGTGCAGGACCGAAAGCCTTTTGGCGCCGGCATCGTGGGCCAGCTTCGCCAGGACGCTGCCTTGCGCGGCGTCGGTGGCCGAGGTGCGGAAGTAGAATCCGCCACTCCTGTAGCTGCTGAGTCCGGAGGCGGTGTTGGCCGGCGAGATAAGCGGAATCCGGGCGGGAGCCATCACATCGATAGCGGCGGGCGCATGGCTGGAATCGGTGGGCCCCACCACGACGTCGGCGTGTGCAGCAAGCAACGCCTTGGCTTGCGCCGCAGTGTCGGCAGTGAAGGCCGCTGCGCTGGCCCCTTGGCTAGCGCTGCTGCCTTCATTGACCGCCGACGCCGGAAGCAACTCGACGGGGTGGCCCTTGTATCCACCTGCGTCGTTGATTTGTTTGACAGCCAACTTGGCGGCTGCCAACTCGGACTCGTTGAGGAAGGCGGAACTGCCGGCATTGTCCAGGATCACGCCGATGCGCAGGACGCCGTCGCCGCCCGGGGTAACGGAGCTGAGCCTGGCGTTGCCGATGGGGGCGGAGCATCCGGCGAGGCCCAGGGCCAAGGCTGCACAGCCTGCGAAAAGTGGCGCCGCCAGCGAAATTAGCCGAAACCAGCGCCCTTCAAGGGGCTCTGCTTCAAAGGGCTTCGCTCGAAAGGGCCGGGACAGCCTTGTTGCCGCAACACCCACTAGATAAGCCGCACGCTTTCTGCCTGCGGGCCTTTCTGGCCCTCGCCCAGTTCGAAGTCGACCCGTTGTCCTTCTTCGAGCGCACGGAAGCCATCCATCTGGATAGCGGACCAATGCACAAAGATGTCGTCACCGGACTCATCCACGGTAATGAATCCGTAGCCCTTTTCGGCGTTGAACCATTTGACGGTTCCCAAAGCCATGATCCCCACACTTTCAACTAGCAGTGGCCGGCTTCCGGGATCTCCGGGCCAGCTCACAACTACTGTAACCACAGTCACGTTGCAGTAGCGCAACCTGGGGTATGGGTGGCTGCAATGTTATTGAGGCGTAACCGAGTTCTACTTGTATCCCGGCCCCAGGATGACAACCACGGGCTGCTGGAATTCGGCACTGTCCACAAGGTTTGCGATGCCCAACAGCTTGCCGAGAGCTTCAGCGTTACCCTTCTGGGCGGGGCCCTTGTAGAAGACCGACGACGTCTGCTGGGGCATGCCGCCCCAGTTTGCGACGGTGGACAACGGCCAGCCCCCGCCTTGCACCACGCCGGCCACGCGGGCAGCCAGGCCGCTGGTGGTGGTGCCATTGTAGACCGCTACTACGGCAGTCTTGTCCAACGGCGCAGTGGTGGGCGTCGGCGTGCTGGAAGGAGTGTCGCTGGGGCTCGGCTGGCCGGCGGCCGGGCTGCTCGCAGAAGCACTTGCCGACTGTGCCGGAGCGGACGCCGAGGGGCTTTGCTTGGAAGTGTCCGCGATGACGGCAGCTTGCGGCGTCGTCGAGGAGGTGAACCCCAGCTTGGGGAGGATAAGGAACGCAACGAGGCCTACAGCCAGCGCAATCCCACCCAAGAGAAGCACCGGCCACAGGGCGGGACGGGAAGCGGAGGCGACGAGCCGGTGGACACCCTGCCGCGATGAGCTCTGCGGGACGCGGTCGAATTCATCCCGGGCAAATTTGGTCATGGTGGGGCCTTGTCCTTGCTGCTTGCTTGCTGGGGGATCAGCGTGTGCTTTACGCGTCAGAACCAAGGCGGCGCGCCGTGCGTGCCCTCTGACGTGACATACGTAGTCTACGCAATCTCTTGACCAGCATGGGATCGTGCGCCAGTGCTTCCTCGGTATCGATGAGAGCATTGAGGAGCTGGTAGTAGTGGGTCGCCGAGAGATCGAAGAGCTCCCTGACGGCTTGTTCCTTGGCCCCGGCGTACTTCCACCATTGCCTCTCCAAGGCGAGCATCTGCTGCTCACGCTCGCCCAAAGGCGAGTCACTGCGGAGCCCGGTGGACAGGTCTTCCAGCACCAATCCAGTTGCTTCGGACGCCATGGGTTCCCGTGCGGGTTCTGCCACGACACACTCCTTCGACGCATTGCCTGAAAATTGTCCCACCCCCATGGTAACGGGCGAATAACATCGATGTCATTTGCCTCGCCGCCTTCCCGTGGAGTCACAGCCGTCCCGCGGAATCGCTTTCCTACAAACCCCAAGTGCAGGGACAATGGCTGGGTGGTAGGCGAAGAAGCGTTGTTCCAGCTTGAATCCGAGGATCACTCCCCCGAATTCGAGGCACTTCCGGGAAAGGCCCTGGAGGATCTGATGGCCCCGGACTGGGCCGAAGCGCTTTCCGGCGTCGAGGGCGAATTGCGTTCCGTGCTGGCCTTTGTGGCGGGCGAGGCTACTCGCGGCACCCACGTGCTGCCCGCGGCGTCGAATATCCTCCGCGCCTTCCGGCAGCCGCTTGCCGACGTCAAGGTGCTGATCCTGGGGCAGGACCCCTACCCAACGCCGGGACACGCCGTCGGGCTCTCTTTCGCGGTTTCCGGCCAAACCCGGCCCATCCCCCGCAGCCTTGCAAACATCTACCGGGAGATGGAATCCGATCTCGGCCTGCCGCCCCGGGTGCACGGCGATCTTTCCGCATGGACAGACCAAGGGGTACTTCTGCTGAACAGGGTGCTGAGCGTCGCGGCCGGCGCCGCCGGCTCACACCGCGGCAAAGGCTGGGAGGCCATCACGACGGCGGCAGTCACCGCCGTCGCCCGTCGCCGCACGGCTGCCGGGCAGCAGAGTCCGCTCGTAGCGATCCTGTGGGGCAAGGACGCCGAAGCGGTGCAGCCGTTGCTTGAAGGTGCCCCCGCAATCACCTCCGCGCACCCCAGTCCTTTGTCCGCATCGCGGGGTTTCTTCGGCTCGCGCCCGTTCAGCCGGGCCAACGCCCTGCTACACCAGCAAGGCGCGGATCCCGTCATCTGGGAACTACCGCCACTGCCTAGCTTAGGCTTGCCTACATGACATCTTTGCCCGCCACGTCGTCCGCTTCCCGCAATACCCGCCCCCAGGTGAACCTGACGGTACTGCGCACGGAACAGCTTTCGCCCCACATGGTGCGCGTCATCGCAGGCGGACCCGGGTTTGCCGGTTACGCGAACAACGACTTCGTGGACCGGTACGTGAAGATCGTGTTCCCGCAGCCGGGCGTCGACTACGAGTTGCCGCTGGATCTCTGGGCCATCCGCGAGACCATGCCGCGCGAACTGTGGCCCTACACGCGCACGTACACCATCCGCTGGGTGAACGAAGCCGCGCAGGAGCTGGCAATCGACTTTGTGGTCCACGGCGACGAGGGCCTTGCAGGTCCATGGGCCCTGGCTGCCCGGCCCGGCGACGCGCTGGTCTTCACGGGCCCGGGCGGCGCTTACAACCCGGCGCCCGACGCCGACTGGTACCTTTTCGCGGGCGACGACGCCGCGCTGCCGGCGATTGCCGCCTCGATCGAAGCCCTTCCGGCCGACGCGAAAGGCCTTGCTTACCTTGAAGTCAACAACGACGCCGACATCCTTGATATCGCGGCGCCCGACGGCCTCGAGCTGCGCTGGCTCCTCCGCTCCGGCGTCCCGGCAGGATCAAGCCACATCCTGCTCGACGCCTTGAGCGAAGCAGAGTGGCTGCCGGGACGGGTCGATGTGTTTGCACACGGTGAACGCGGCTACATGAAGGGCCTGCGGGATATCTTCTTCAAACAGCGTGGGCTGGAGCGTTCCCAAGTATCGCTCTCCGGATACTGGGCCCAGGGCCGCGTGGAGGACGATTTCCAGGCCGAAAAGAAACTTCCGATCGGGCAGATCTAGCTTCGGACATTTCCAGGCGGGCACAAAAACCGGGGCTTGTTTCTCATTCCGTTGCTTCAGGCCTCGGGTTCGGAAACAAGCTCCGGTTTTGTTCTGCTAGCGCCTGCGGACGCGGCGTTACCGCCTGCGCACGCGGCGGCGCTCGTTGCTGGCCAGCCCCTTGGTCAACGGCCGGGCGAGATTGTCGCCCAGCACAATTCCCGCTGCCACGCCCAGCACGATTGCTGCCGCATTGAGCATGCCACCCGAGCCGAGCAGGATGTCCGCTTCCTGCACCGTCAACACATACATGGAACGGAATATCTTCAACCCGGGGAGCAGGATGAGGGCCGCGGGGACGGCGACCACCAGTTGCGGTGCCCCGAGTCTGAGTGCCACCATGCGGGCCAGCAGGCCGATGACCACAGCGGAAATCGCGGGCGAGAGCCGGTCTCCGAGGCCGAGGTTGGAGGCCCCCCACAAGACGAAGTAACCCACCAAACCGACTGCCGCCGTCGGGAGTAGAAGTTTGAGCAGGGTCTGCTCCGTGATGCCGATGGCAATCACGGCAACGGCGATCAGGATCGCCTGGCCCCACAATGGATACGCCTCGGGGAATGTTTGGGTGACGTCGATCGCGACGCTGCCGATGAGGTCACCCACGACCACCGCGACGGCGATGCCCGCAACGATCGCGCCGAAGGTCAGGATGGTGGACAGGAAACGTCCTGCCGCAGTGACGGGGAATCCGTTGATCGCGTCTTGCACCGAGGAGACGAGCCGCCCAGTCGGCAACAGCAGGAGGATACCGCCCGCCACCACAATGGACGGCGGGATATCTGCCCCGGCCCAGCGGAGCATGAGCGCGATGAAGGTGACCAGGAAGGAGCAGGCCGCCGTCACGAAGAAGTCCGGCGTGCGCCATTTGCCCAGTTGCCGGGCCACGAGGTTGATGAGCATGTTGGATACGAAAGCGAGAGCGGATGCGCCCAGTCCCCCGCCGAGTACTCCGACGAAAACAGCGGAGAAGACACCGAACGCCACGGTGACCATCCACCGCGGGTAGGGCTTGCTGCTGCGGATGATGTCATCCAGCCGGCGCACGGCTTCCGCCCTGCCCACCCCGCCGGCCACAATGTCGGTGACGAGTTGGTGGACCTGGGCCAGGCCTGCGTAGTTGTTGGTCCAGGAGCGGACTACCCGGAGCAGGGTGAGCGGGGTCTGGTCCTTGGGCGCATAGTTGATCTGGACCGACTGGTTGGTGATGTCGACTTCAATGTTCTTCAAGCCGAGGGCGGCCGTGACGGCGATAATGCTGGTTTCGACTTCCAGTGCACCGGCTCCGTAACGGAACATCGATTCGGCCATGTGCAGCGCGAAGTCGATGGTCTTGCGGGCCGAAGCATCAACACCGCCCACTTGGATGGTGGGGTTGGCGTAGGGGCTCCCGGCTAGGCGGTCCACGATGCTCAAGGGGGCGGTAGGAGGATTCTCGCCCTGCACGAGCCTGCGGAGCATGCGTTTGGCATTGACGTTCTGGCGCACCTGGGATGGCTTGAGCGGCTGTGTCTTGGGCAAGCCGTCCGTGCTGGGCCTATTGTCGGGGCGGTCAGTCACGCGGGTATTCCTCCAAAGAGCGGGGTTCCTCCAAATACGGTATTTTCCACCGGCGGTAGACGGCGCAGAGCTGCGATTCTAGTAGAACTGCTGGCCCGTGCGGCGGGTGTAGAGCTGCCGTGCGATGCGTTCTCCGGCGGCGGTCCAGAGCTTGTACTTCAGCGGGCTGATGACCTGGTCGTAGCAGCCCACGAAGTCGGTCACGGTCTTGCTGAAACTGGTCTTGAACAGGCCGAGTCCGTGGAACGGGTGCGAGGTGTCCTTGAGCCGGTCCGCAGGCGGAGTGCCACAGAAATCGTATTCCGTGCAGCCCAGTTCCTTGACTTGGTTGATGGCCGTCCACTGGACCAGGTGCGAATCACCGTACTGTGAGCGCTTCTGCAATGATCCACCGTCCTTGTACGTGCCTTTTCGGCCGTAGTTGATGACGAAAGCCCCCACCGAAGGAACACCGTTTTCGAAGACAAACAGGAGCCGGCCCTGGCCGCGCTCGATGAAATTGGTCCAGAATTGGCGGTAGTACCCGAATTCGCGGACCCGCACTTGGGATTTCGCTTCGACGGTGTTGGTCATCAGCGCGTACATGGAACGGAAGTTCTCTTCCGTAGGTTCCATGGTGTGGACTTCGACACCTTCGCGGATGGCCCGGCGGACGGCGTTGCGGCCGCGGGAATGGAGGTTGCGGAGAAGCTGGTTCTCCTCCGGGGAAATATCCAACAGGGCGGTGGAGTCGTTCGGCTGCAGGTTGGGCGTCTTGATCACTCCAGTGGCCTCGATCGCGTCCCGGGCCTCGTCACTGAGGACGATGTCAGGTTCGATCTTGACGGCGAATACCCCTAGCTTGCCCCGCTTAACGAATTCCTCGTTAGCCTTGATGATCCCCGGGATGTCCTCGACTCCGGCAACATCCGGGCCTTTGATGAGGTACCAGAGCTTGCCGAGCATCGGGAAGGACTTCTCCAGGACAAGGTTGTAGCTGCTGTAGTCCGGGGTTTCATAGACGAGATGCAACGGCTTCCAGCCGAAGTGCTGTTTCACGTCTGCGAAAGCCTCGGATTGGAGGAGGTTGCCGCCGTTGGGATTGGCCGTGACGTGTTTGTCCCAGTGTTCGATTTCCTCGGCGGTGGCGAAGCGTGCGGTAAATTCTCGCAAGGGGGCCGTGTCCAATCAGTTGCGTACTTGAGGCAGCAGGCACCGCTGTGCGGCGCAGGCGTTCAGCCTCAAGTCTATCGGCCCCCAGGGAGCGCTACAGCCTGATCTGTTCCAACGCCTCCAAGTGGATGGCCTTCGGTTTCTCGCCAAGCTCCCTCTGGCCCCGTGCGAGGCGATCGGCCTTGACGAGGACTTCGAGCGGCAGCCCTGTGATGTCCTCGATGTCCTGGATTGGCACCTGGAACGTTCGGAACGGCCCCAGTGGCGGCGGTTCTTCCGCGAGAAGGCGTTCCTTGGTGACCTTCTCCATTTCCACCTCATCGAGGAGCGGGGTCTGATCCACGACGAAGCCGGCGGCACCGAGTTCGGCGTCGTTGGTCCACGCAGCAATCTTCCAGAACTTCCGCGGCACGTGCACACCGCGGTAGGGAGGATCGTCATTCCGGAAGACCGGCCCCGTAAACACGCTCATCCTGGCGCCAAAGGCGCCGGCATGGCCAAGAACGTGGTCCTCGAGTCCCGACCACAATTGCTTACCCTGGTTGAATTTATCGATCTGCGGTGCCGCGTTGGTGAAGACGAATGTTTCCTGGTTGGCGGTCTTGGCCGTAGCGGGATCCCCCCATACGGGGTCCAACCGGCGCACAAGATGCCCACGGTCGAAGGCATTGTTCGCATAGACGTCCGGACCGGCCTGCTGTTCTTCGGGAACCCTGGAATCGAAATGCCACGTCCCTTCGCGTGCCAGAGGGTCGAGCTGGCTGCCTTCGATGTTGACGGCCACAATCGCGGCCAGCTTTCGGTCCGGACGGAACCGCACCGAAAAGTGGGTGTAATCAAGAAGAATCGTCGTCTCCGACGGACTGGGCAGCTCAAGGCCTGCCCGCAAAAATTCACTGCTGTATCCCCCGCTCATGGATACATGATGGCACTGGGGTCCGACACCTCATAGGCCGAATCCGTTCCATGCCAAGAGAAATCCGGGCCTCGCGGCCCCTCAGCACTCCACGACGTTGACGGCGAGGCCTCCCATGGCGGTTTCCTTGTATTTGGAGGACATGTCCTTGCCGGTCTCCCGCATGGTCACGATGACCTCGTCGAGGGACACCCGGTGCGTGCCGTCGCCCCAGAGCGCCATTTTCGCGGCGTTGATAGCTTTGGCCGCGGCGATCGCGTTGCGTTCGATGCAGGGGATCTGCACGAGCCCGCCGATCGGATCGCAGGTCAGGCCCAGGTTGTGTTCCATCGCGATCTCGGCCGCGTTCTCCACCTGTGCCGGGGAGCCGCCCATGACTTCGGCCAGGCCCGCGGCGGCCATCGAGGACGCGGACCCGACCTCGCCCTGGCAGCCGACCTCGGCGCCGGAGATCGAGGCCTGTTCCTTGTAGAGCACTCCGACCGCGCCCGCGGCAAGCAGGAACTTCACCACGACGTCGTCGCGGTCGGCCTGGGTGGCCTTATCCATGCCCGGGGCGAAGTGCAGGGCGTAGTAGAGCACGGCGGGGATGATCCCGGCGGCACCGTTCGTGGGGGCGGTGACCACGCGCCCGCCCGAGGCGTTTTCCTCGTTCACGGCCAGCGCGATCAGGTTCACCCACTCCTGCCAGTACTTCGGGTCCCGGTAGTCGGGGTCCTGGTCCTTGGTTTCCTTCAACAGGCGTTCGTGCCAGTCGGGGGCCCGACGGCGGACCTTCAGTCCGCCGGGCAGCACGCCTTCGCGCTTGAGGGACGTTTCGACGCAGGCTTCCATGACGGACCAGATGTGCAGCAGGCCTTCGCGGATTTCCTCTTCGCTCCGGGAGGCGCGCTCGTTGATGAACATGATGTCCGAAATGCCGAGTCCCTTGGAGGCGCAGCGGCCCATCAGTTCGGCGGCGGTGCGGAAGGGCAGCGGGAGTTCCTTCTTGGACTCCTCCAGTTCCTTCCGGGCCGCGTCCTCCTCGCCCTCGCGGACAATGAACCCGCCGCCCACGGAGAAGAACGTGGCCTCATGAAGCACCTCGCCGTCGGCGCCGGAGACGGAGAACTTCATCCCGTTCGTATGCCGGGGCAGAACCGTGAGGGGGTGCAGGATCATGTCCGACTCCCCGTACGGCAGGGCCACCCCGGACTCCGGGCCGGCGCCGGGATCGACGGCGCCGGCCAGGTTCAGGGTGCCGGTTCCGGCGATCGAGGCGAGCCGTTCCTCCACTTCCTCGGGGAGGATGACCTCGGGGTGGTAACCCTCCAGACCGAGCAGCACCGCGGTCATGGTGCCGTGGCCCCGGCCGGTAGCCGCCAACGAACCGTACAGATCAACGCGCAGGGAAGCCACACGGTCCAAGGCACCGGACTCCTTCAGCTCGCCCGCGAACACCGCCGCGGCACGCATCGGCCCCACGGTATGCGAACTCGAAGGACCAATCCCAATGGAAAAAAGATCGAAGACGCCAACAGCCATTGTCGGTTCCTAACTAGATAGTAATGGTGAGGTGACCAGCAGGCCCCTTCGGGCCCGGCCTCCGGCAGCATGCGTCTAAGGGAGCGTCACGTCCGCCCAGCGGGCGTCTACGCGACCGAGCATGCAGAGGAGGTCGGACCCGACGGGCTTACCGATCCGAACCCGGACTACGCTAGGTTCGCAACGCCCGGGTAGAGCGGGTGCGCGGCGGCGAGGGCCTCCACGCGATGACGCAGACCGGAGAGCTCGGCGTCGGCGTCGGCGATCAATGCCTCGGCGATGATGTCCGCAACTTCACGGAACGCCGCTTCACCGAAGCCGCGCGTGGCCAGTGCCGGGGTGCCGATCCGCAGACCGGACGTCACCATCGGCGGGCGCGGGTCGAACGGAACGGCGTTGCGGTTGACGGTGATGTCGATCGCAGCGAGGCGGTCTTCGGCCTGCTGGCCGTCGAGCTCGCAGTTGCGCAGGTCCACCAGCACCAGGTGCACGTCCGTGCCGCCCGAGATCACGGAGATCCCCTTGGCCGTGACGTCGGGCTGGACCAGGCGCTCGGCCAAGATCCGTGCACCGGCCAGCACGCGCTCCTGGCGCTCCTTGAACTCTTCCGAGGCGGCGATCTTGAAGGCCACGGCCTTACCGGCAATCACGTGCTCCAGCGGGCCACCCTGCTGGCCCGGGAAGACCGCGGAGTTGATCTTCTTGGCGACGTCGGCGTCGTTGGTGAGGATGATGCCGCCGCGCGGACCGGCGAGGGTCTTGTGCGTCGTCGACGTCGTCACGTGTGCGTGCGGTACCGGGGACGGGTGCAGCCCCGCGGCCACCAGGCCGGCGAAGTGCGCCATGTCCACCATGAGGTACGCGCCCACCAGGTCGGCGATCCGGCGGAACTCAGCGAAGTCCAGCTGGCGCGCATAGGCGGACCAGCCAGCAACGATCAGTGCGGGCTTGTGCTCGAGCGCGAGGCGCTCCACCTCGGCCATGTCGATCCTGTGGTCCTCTTCGCGAACCTGGTACGGGATCACGTTGTACAGGCGGCCGGAGAAGTTGATCCGCATGCCGTGGGTCAGGTGCCCGCCGTGGGCCAGGTTCAGGCCCATGATGGTGTCGCCCGGCTTGATGAGTGCGTGCATGACCGAAGCGTTCGCCTGGGCGCCCGAGTGCGGCTGCACGTTCGCGTACTCGGCGCCGAAGAGGGCCTTCACCCGGTCGATCGCGAGCTGCTCGATGACATCCACGTGCTCGCAGCCACCGTAGTAGCGCTTGCCCGGGTAACCCTCGGCATACTTGTTCGTCAGGACCGAGCCCTGCGCCTGCATGACAGCCACGGCAGTGTGGTTCTCCGAGGCGATCATTTCCAGGCCCGATCGCTGACGGTTCAGCTCGTCGTCGATCTTCGCCGCGATCTCCGGATCCAGCTCGGAGAGCAAGGTGTCCAGGCTCGGCGACACAACCTGCTCGAATACAGCGTTCTCGGTGCCTGCGGCCCCGGTTGCGGCGCTCACAGCTCGCCGCCGTTCTTGGAAGCGTATTCCTCAGCAGAAAGCAGCGGGCCGTCGGACTCGGCGGCCACCTTGAAAAGCCAACCCGCACCGTACGGATCGTTGTTGATCAGGGCAGGATCGTCGACGACGGCGGAGTTCACTTCCGTGACCTCGCCAGTCACCGGGGAGTACAAGTCCGAAACGGACTTCGTGGATTCAACCTCGCCGCACGTCTCACCAGCGGTCACAGCAGAACCGACCCCGGGCAAGTCAACGTACACGATGTCGCCGAGGGCATCGGTGGCCACGGCGGAGATACCGACAGACACGAGGTTGCCGGCCTCCCGGGCAACCCACTCGTGCTCGTCGGAGTACTGCAGTTCAGGTGCAACTTTTGCCATGTGTTTTTCCTTTGCGTTTGAAACTCTTGGTCAATCAATTGTGGTCGGTTACGCGGCGCGAGTGCGCCATCCTCTGCATGCTCGCTCGTTCCTCGCTTAGACGCATGCTGCCGGATACCTCACTCCCGCCGCTAGAAGTCAGTTCAGTTTTCGGGGCCCACAGTTGCGGAAAGAAACATGGGCCTTTCGGTTTGGCTGTTGACCCGTGGTTCTCGTGGGCCTGTCGGTCCAACCTGCGGCAGGTGGCTCATTATCCAGCACCTTTGGCTTTCGAAAGCGAGAGCCAAAGGTGCCGGACTGAAGCTGAACCTAAGGCGAGCTACCGAGCCCCTTCGGGTGCCGGCATCCGGCAGCATGCGTCTAAGGGAGCGACACGTCCGCTCAGCGGGCGTCTTCGCGACCGAGCATGCAGAGGATTGGACCCGACGGGCTAAACGCAACCACGGCCACTCGCCCAGCGGATCCGACGGGCTTAAGGCGAGACGACTTACTTAGCTCGCTTGTAGAAAGGCAGTGCCACGACTTCGAAGGGCTCCGACTTGCCGCGCAGGTCTACGTCCAGGGCCGTGCCGAGTTCTGCGTGTTCGACGTCGACGTAAGCCAGCGCGACAGGGTAGCCGAGGGTGGGGCTGGGCTGGCCGGAGGTGACCTCGCCGACCACCACGCCGTCCTTGAGGACCGGGTAGTGGCTGCGCCCGGCACGGCGTCCCAGGCCTTTGAGGCCCACGAGCTTGCGGCCGCTGGTGGAACCAGCGCCCTCAGCCTTAAGGGTTTCCAGGGCGGCGCGGCCCACGAAGTCGCTTTCCTTGGCGAGCGATACCACCGGGCCCAGGCCTGCTGCGAAGGGGTTGCCTTCGCGGGAGAGCTCGTTGCCGTAGAGCGGCATGCCGGCCTCCAGGCGGAGGGAGTCGCGCGACGCCAGGCCGGCGGGGATCAGTTCGCCGTCTTCGGCGGCGGCTGCGATTGCTTGCCACAGGGCCGCGGCGACGTCGTTGTCCACGAAGATCTCGAAGCCGTCCTCGCCGGTGTAACCCGTGCGGGCGAGCAGCAGGTCCGCAGTGTTCCCGGCAAAGGTGAAGGGCACCTCGACGGCGGCGTAGTACTTCAGCTCGGTGACCAGGGAGTGCTGGGCGGCAGGGACCAAGCGGAGGAGGATCTCCTCCGCTTGGGGGCCCTGGACTGCGATCAGCGAAGTTGCCGCGGAGGCATCCTGGACGACGACGTCGAAGTTGGCGGCGCGCTCGGCGAGAGCGGCCGCAACCACGGGAGCGTTGCCGGCGTTCGGAACCACGAGGAACTTGGAATCGCCACGGCGGTACGTGATGAGGTCGTCGATGATGCCGCCGTCTTCCTGGCAGATCAGGGAGTACTTGGCCTTGCCCACGGACATCGCGGAGATTTTGCCGACCAGCGCATAGTCGAGGAAAGCGGCGGCGTCGGGGCCGGTGACCCAGACTTCGCCCATGTGGGAAAGGTCGAACAGGCCTGCGGACTGGCGGACGGCGTGGTGTTCGGCCAGCTCGGAGGAATACTTCAGGGGCATCTGCCAGCCACCGAAATCAGTGAAGGAAGCGCCGAGTTTCTTGTGCTCTTCGTAGAGCGCAGTGTAGTTCTCAGTCATCGTGGGGGTCCTGGTTCTCGAAGTCTTCGATCGGAGGGCAGGAGCAGACCAGGTTGCGGTCGCCTGCGGCGCCGTCGATGCGGCCTACGGGCGGGAAGTACTTGTCCTGCTTGAGGTGGTGGACCGGGAAGACGGCCTGCTCGCGGGAGTATTCACGGTTCCAGTCAGAGCTCACGACGGCGGCAGCGGTGTGCGGTGCGTGGCGCAGCGGACTGTTCTCCACCGTGAAGTCGCCGTTGGCAACCTGGTCGATTTCTTTGCGGATGGTGATCATGGCTTCGATGAAGCGGTCGATCTCGCCAAGGTCCTCGGACTCCGTGGGCTCCACCATGAGCGTGCCCGCGACGGGGAACGCCAGGGTTGGGGCGTGGAAGCCGTAGTCGATGAGGCGCTTGGCGACGTCCTCCGCCGTGACTCCGGTTCGAGCGGTCAATTCGCGCAGGTCCAGGATGCACTCGTGGGCCACAAGTCCGCCTTCGCCGGTGTAGAGAACCGGGAAGTACTCGTTGAGGCGGGAAGCGATGTAGTTCGCGGCCAGCAGCGCGGACTTGGTGGCCTCGGTCAGGCCTTCGCCACCCATGAGCTTCACGTAGGCCCAGGAGATCGGAAGGACACCCGCCGAACCGTAACGCGACGCGGAAATCGCAACGCCATGTCCGTCTTCGTGTGCTGCCTTATTGGCGTCGCCGGGCATGAACGGTGCGAGGTGGGCCTTGGCCGCGACCGGGCCTACGCCCGGTCCGCCTCCGCCGTGCGGGATGCAGAACGTCTTGTGCAGGTTCAGGTGGGACACGTCGCCGCCGAACTTGCCTGGCTGGGCCAAACCCACCAGTGCGTTCAGGTTGGCGCCGTCTACGTACACCTGGCCACCGGCCGCGTGCACGGAGTCGCAGATTTCGCGCACGTCGGCATCGTACACGCCGTGCGTGGACGGGTAGGTGATCATGATGGCCGAGAGGACGTCCTTGTTCGCGTCGATCTTGGCCTGCAGGTCCGCGTGGTCGATCGTGCCGTCGGCCGCGGTGGCCACCACAACCACTTTCATGCCGGCCAGCACGGCCGAGGCGGCGTTGGTGCCGTGGGCCGAGGCCGGGATGAGGCAGACGTTGCGCTGGAGGTCGCCGCGGGAGTGGTGGTAACCGCGGATGGCCAGCAGGCCCGCGAGCTCGCCCTGGGACCCGGCGTTGGGCTGGATGGAGACCTGGTCGTAGCCCGTGATCTCGGTGAGGTCAGCTTCCAAACCCTCGATCAGTTCACGCCAGCCCTCGGTCTGGGAATCCGGGGCGAACGGGTGGATCGAGGCGAACTCCGGCCAGGAGATCGCTTCCATCTCGGCCGTGGCGTTCAGCTTCATGGTGCACGAGCCGAGCGGGATCATAGTGCGGTCCAGCGCCAGGTCGCGGTCCGAAAGCTTGCGAATGTAGCGCAGCAGCTGTGTTTCGGAACGGTGGGTGTTGAACACCGGGTGCTGGAGGTAGTCGGAAGAGCGCTCGACGGCGGCCTCCAGCCCGAAGTCCTCTTCCGCGTCGGCGAGCGAAGCGCCGAAGACACCGACGACGTCGGCGAGGATCGCCGTCGTGGTGGTCTCGTCGACCGAGACGCCAACAGTGTCGGCGTCGATGCCGCGCAGGTTGATGCCCTTGGCCTCGGCAGCGGCAATGATCCCGGCAGCCTTGCCCGGGACGCGGACGGTGACGGTGTCGAAGAAGCTGCCGTGCAGGACCTCAAGGCCGGCGGCCTTCAGGGAAGCAGCGAGGGTACGGGCGTGGTTGTGCGCAGTCTCGGCGATCGCCTTCAGGCCATCGGGGCCGTGGTAGACGGCGTACATCGAGGACACGATCGCCAACAGGGCCTGCGCGGTGCAGATGTTGGACGTGGCCTTTTCGCGGCGGATGTGCTGCTCGCGGGTCTGGAGGGCGAGGCGGTAGGCGGGAGTGCCGGCGTCGTCCTTGGAAACGCCCACCAAGCGGCCCGGCATCGAGCGCTCGAGGCCCTTCTGGACAGCCATGTAGGCGGCGTGCGGGCCGCCGAAGAACAGCGGCACGCCGAAGCGCTGGGTGGAGCCGACGGCGATGTCGGCGCCCTGCTCGCCCGGAGGCGTGATCAGGGTCAGGGCGAGCAGGTCCGCGGCGACGGTGACGAGGGCGCCGCGTTCCTTGGCGGCGGCGATCACGGCGGAGTGGTCGAATACCCGGCCGGAAACGCCCGGCTGCTGCAGCACGATGCCGTTGATGTCGCCGTCGGGCAGGCCCTGGGACAGATCGGCGATCTCCACCTCGAAGCCCAGCGCCTCGGCGCGGCCCTTCACGATCGCGATGGTCTGAGGAAGGCAGTCGGCGTCAAGGACGGTCTTGCCGTCGTGGGCCGTCTTGTCCTTGTTGGCGCGGCGCATCATGAGGACGGCTTCGGCAACGGCCGTGGCTTCGTCCAGCAGGGACGCGTTGGCGATCGGCAGGCCCACGAGGTCCTGGACCATGGTCTGGAAGTTGAGCAGTGCTTCGAGGCGGCCCTGGGAAATTTCCGGCTGGTACGGGGTGTAGGCCGTGTACCAGGCCGGGGATTCGAGGATGTTGCGGCGGATCACCGGCGGCGTGACGGTGTCGTAGTAGCCCTGGCCGATCATCTGCACGGCCGTCTTGTTCTTCGCCGCCAGCTTGCGAAGTTCAGCGAGAACTTCCACCTCGCTGAGGGCGTTCTGGAGCGTCAGTGCGACGTCCTGGCGGATGTCATTGGGAACCGCGGTGTCCACGAGCGAATCGACGCTGTCGTAGCCGACAGACTTGAGCATGATGTCAATGTCGGCCTGGCGACGGGCGCCTATATGCCGATCTACGAACGTAGTGGAGGTTGAACTAACCGTCACGAAGGAACTCCATTAATAAGGCGGCGCAGGGTACGCCACAGCTAATTGGGTTCCTCCCCGCTCTGTATTGGACCTGAGAGTTTCCGCGAATCCGTGCTTGTGGCACTGCTTCGCTTGCACCGTCGGTGAGCACAGCGTGGTCGGGTGTCAGGGACACCCGTGGACAGCTTGCTGCTTTCCAGAGTTGCCTTGCCGCGGCGGTACATGGGCCTGAGAGATTCCTGGGGAGGGTTTGCTCCTACGGCGCCTGCATCACATGCCTGCAGGACTCTCCCGCCGCAGATCAAAGGCGTATTCAGTTATGTGAATCAAGAGTGGTTGCCGGTGACGGCTGCCACAACTGTCAATTGTCCTATGGACTGCTCGCGTCCGCAAATGTTCCGCGCCGCCTCAGTCACGGAGGCGCTCGACGGCGGCCAGCAGCGCGCCGACGTCGGCGTTCCTCTCGCTCGCATTGGCTCCCGGGCCGCCTTCAAGCATTGCGTTGAAATAGAGTCCGTCGCCCATATACCGGACCGCCCTGGCCATCTCCGGACCCACTTCCTCGGCGAGCACATCCAGCCATTGCTGCTGAATCCCCGCAAAGCGCCTGCGGGTTTCCTCGTGCGCTACTTCCGCGAGTCTCGTGGCGGCCACGAACACCCGGTCCATGGGGGTATCGGCCCAAAGGGAGGACTTGATGAAGAACGCCGAGGCGCCCTCGGGAGCCGCCTTCATGGCCTCGATGTCCAGTGCCGCGAGCGCGTCCATGCGTTCGAGCAGGGCGCTGATCATGGCTTCCTTGTTGGGGAAGTGATAGAGCAAGCCACCTTTGGAGACTCCTGCGCGTTTGGCGACGGCGTCGAGCGTGGCAGCCCGCTCCCCCACCTCGATCAGCAAGGCTTCAAAGGCATCCAGGACGGCGTCCCGGGCAATAGGTTTTCGCGGCATGGTGTCCATCATCCCCTAGTTGGATACGTCGGTTCGATATCGAAGTCGATACAGCAAGTTGAAACTATACCGTCCAGACGGTACAGTTATGTTCATGTTCAGCCCATCCACAACCCAGTACCCCCGCATCCCGACCACCCAATCCGCACCGTGGCGCGATTGGGCTGCCCTGGCACTCTTGATGTTCCCAGTGCTGCTGGTGGCTGTGGACAATACCGCGCTGACATTTGCCTTGCCGGAAATTGCCCGGACACTGGACGTCGGGGGCGTTCAGCTGCTGTGGATCGTAGACGTCTACGCACTGGTGCTCGCCGCACTGTTGGTGTCCATGGGAAGCCTGGGAGACAGGATCGGCCGCCGCCGCTTGCTGTTGATCGGCAGCACGGGCTTCGCCGCCGTTTCCGCGGCTACCGCCTTCGCTCCGTCGCCCGAATGGCTGATTGCTGGACGCGCCGGCATGGGCATCTTCGGAGCCATGCTCATGCCGTCCACGCTGTCCCTGATCCGCAACATCTTCCCGGACCCCAACCGTCGCCGGCTTGCTGTCGCCGTGTGGGCCGCGGGATTCTCCGGCGGAGCCGCGCTCGGGCCGATCTTCGGCGGCTGGCTCGTGGAGCACTTCTGGTGGGGAGCCGTGTTCCTGGTTGCGGTGCCCTTGTTGCTGCCGCTGCTCGCCTTCGGCCCATTCCTCATTCCTGAGTCCAAGGACCGCAATCCGGGCAAGCCGGACGTCCCGAGCATCGTGCTGTCCATCCTCACCATGGCGCCAGTGGTCTATGGCATCAAGGAAGTCGCAGTACACGGCTTCGGCCCTGCCCCCGCAGCCTTCATCGCGTTTGGCCTGGCCATGGGAATCGTCTTTGTCCGCAGGCAGCGCACTTTGGCGTCGCCCATGTTGGACGTGGGGCTTTTTGGGAACAAGGTGTTCAGCACGGCCATCATTGCCAACGTCCTGTCCCTGTTTTCCATGACGGGCTTCATCTACTTCTTCGCGCAACACTTGCAGCTCGTGGAGGGCCAGTCCCCCATGGAGGCAGGAATCGCCATGGTTCCGGCACTGCTCGCCACCATCGTGGCGGGCCTGGTGGTGGTTCCACTCGTCAAGCGGATCCGCCCAGGGCTGGTGGTGGCATCCGGCCTGACGTTGAGCGCCGTGGGGTATCTCGTGGCGGCACTGGGCAACCATGGCCAGGGTCCGGGTTATCTTTTGACGGCACTCTTGCTGCTGGCCATCGGGGTTGGATCGGCGGAGACCATCTCCAACGACCTCATCCTGGGGGCCGTTCCTGCCGACAAGGCCGGCGCGGCCTCGGCGATCTCCGAGACAGGCTACGAGCTCGGTTCGCTGCTGGGCACTGCCGTGCTTGGCTCGATCCTGACTGCGTCCTATCAGCACCACCTGCTGCTTCCTGTTGAGTTGTCCGGCCATGCTGCCGAACGCTCACGGGAGACGCTCGCCGGAGCCGTGGATACCGCCGCGACACTTCCCCAGCCGCTGGCGGGGGCCCTGACCGCCGCGGCACGTGCCGCCTTTGAATCGGGTGTCCACATCACCGCGGCGATCGGGCTGGTACTGATGGCAGGCGCGGCAGTCCTTGCCGCCGTCGTGCTCCGTCGCGTGCCGACCGCAAAGTAGGCCGCCAGTTGCCTTCGGCGAAGGCTTTGAGGGCATCGAGGAGTCCCTCGGTGCCCTCTTTGCGGCCTTCAACGGTCCTCCGCAGTGAAGTAGGCATCTTGCTCGGTCCGGGTGAGGCGGCACCCACAAGGTTCCACAGGGAAGCACCGCTAGGCTGGGCACCATGAGCACAGCCGAACAAAAGTCCACGTGGCACGCCGAACACAAGGCGACCTTGAGTTCGGGTCAGCGGGCCGCCGATGTCATGCGCAATGGAATGGGCAGCTGGCCGTTTGTTGGCGGCTTCATCCTCTTCATGCTGGTGTGGGCGGCCATCAATACGTGGGTCCTGCAAGGCCACGCCTGGGACCCCTACCCGTTCATCCTGCTGAACCTGTTCCTGTCCATGCTGGCCGGGCTTCAGGGAGCGATCCTCTTGATCGCCGCCAAACGACAGGATGCGATTGCGGCCGCTATGGCCCAACACGACTACGACACAGACGTCGCTGCGCGGTCGGACATTGGCCTGCTGTTGAAGATTAACGAACAACAGCTGGAGATCCTGCGTGAGCTTCGCAGGATCACTCCCGATTCGGTTTCCGTCCCGCCGACGGCGCGCTGAGGTTAGACGGCGCTGAGGTTACCCGGCCCCCAACTAGACAGCACGGTTCAATGCGGGATCATGCGAACTGAACCCCCGGGTAATTCCGCCCAAAGTCGCCGTGGCGAGCGTCGAGAGGTAGTCGTGCCGGCGTCGGGCAGTAATCCGCGACTGTGGCTCGAAGACTTGCTCGGGGTCGTCTGCGTAATGGGCTGAGAGTCCATCGCGCATGAGCCGGATACCCTCGGCGCGCTGCTGGGACACTGCAGCGTGGGTGGAACCAAGCTCTTCGGCGAGCTCCTTGACGGACCTCCCGGCGAAGTAGATCTCTTCGACGACGTAGCGCATCTTTTCCGGCAGGGCCTCGACGGCGGCGCGAAGGTACTTGAGGCGTTCATCGGCCAGGACGGAGTGTTCAGGGGAGACGGTGTCCGCGGCGACCGTGTCTACGACGACGTCGTCCAGCGGCGACAGCGTCCGGGCGGCATCCGCGAGGGCGGCCTCCACTACGCTGCGCTCGACGCCGAGGGCTGACGCCGTTTCCGCCACCGTAGGCGTACGGCCAAGGATGCCGGACAGCGTTTCCTGGACCGACATGGTCTCCTTGATGCGTTTTCGCGCCGAGCGGGTAGCCCAATCGCTAGCCCGCATCTCGTCCGCAAACGCTCCGACGATCCGGCGGCGAGCAAATGCTCCGAAGGGAACTCCGAGATTCGGATCGAAGGAATCGGCGGACGTTATCAACGCCACGGACCCTACCGACGCGAAATCGTCGCGCGACAAATGAGAAGCTCTCGCACAGAGCTCAGACACCAAGTAGCCAACGAGCGGTAAATGCTGCAGCACCAACTCGTTGCGTTCTTCGCGATTCAAAATTAGTCCCCCCATGAGACCGGATTATTGAGTTGCAAAAGCCTGATTCCAGGGATCCTCCGGCGAGCTGCTGAGACGAGGCAGCAGGCCAAAGAATACCTGGAACAGACACGTATTCAGTGAACATACCATCTGCCATATAACAATGCGTGTACGCTCGTGAAAAAGATGCAAAACGGGCCGCGGGATCACGTTCCGCAGGCCAAACGGGAATGGGGAACCGTGGGGGCGGAAGAGCTATCGGCGATGCTGTGGCGGGAGCGGAGGCAGCTGGAACTGCTGTTGTTCCGGCTCGAAACACAACTCGTGCACATTCGGGCCGGCAATTGGCATTGGCTGAAATTCACCGCGTCCGACGTGGAAAAGGTCCTGGAAAACCTTCGGTTCGACACCCTTGCCCGGAACATCGAGTCGTCGGCCGTGGCCATCGAATGGCGTGCTTCGGCGAACGCAACCCTGCCTAGGATCGCGTCGGTGGCGCCACCCGGAATCTGGGCGGAACTGCTTCAGGAACACCACCACGCCTTGGTGCGTCTGCTTAAGCAAGTAGACGCTGCCGTCGCCGCCAACATCGAGGCGCTCCTGCAGGGGCCAAGCGGGGACGTGCCCCTTGGGTCCGGGCAGCCCGGGGACGTTGTGGCCCCGGCTGCATCCGGAACCCCGGGTGCATGCGGAACAGAGGCACCGACAGACACGGCCAACACTGCGGATGACGTGATGCTGCTAGCGGAAAACGCCAATATCGAGCGCGCCTTGGCCGTGACGAGGGATTGTTCGCTGCCACTCCTTGAGGAATTCCTGGGCCCTGCCTAGCGATTCTCACCTCGCCGCCCTAGGACGCTCGCTCACCTTTGACAAATTTTCGACCGACTCTCCTGCACATATAGCAGTACGTGGGCCGACGCTCCTTCACCTTTGGGGGTCGAATGGCGAACCCTCCTGCACATCCGCCGCGACGCCGTCGTAAATGTGCAGGAGGATCGGCGGTTTTTGCCTTAAAGGTGAGCGAGCGTCTGAAGAAAACCCGACAAAGGTGAGCGAGCGTCGGGACTATGGTGCGGCCCGCCGTCGAGCCCCACCGCCTTCCTGACCCCGGCTAGTCAGGCTTTCGTCGTGATGCAGGCGGCCGCAGCCCGGCAAGGAGTTCCTCGGCCTCGGGCCCGGCCTTAGCTGCCGCGAGATTGGCAGCGGCGATCGCTTCAACCACTTCGCGACGCTGGATGGACACTCCGCGAGGCGCCTCGATCCCAATCCGCACACCGTCGCCGCGGCCCTCCATGACGGTGATGACAATGTCATCGCCAATCATGATTTGTTCGCCCGGCTTGCGTGTCAGTACCAGCATGCTCTCAATCTACCTTTCCAAACACCGCGACGCGGGCGGGCTTGCCGTCCACCCAGCCGATGGGAAGGCCGAGTCCGTTGACCGTCTCCGGACTCGCGGTCTCCGCCGCACCGAAAACGGCGAGGGCATCGAGAGTGACACGCTCGGCGGCCAGCGCGGCCGAGAGTGCCCGCACCCAGGCCTCCGTGTCTTCCGCTTTCCGCCCGGCGTCGGCGACCAGCCACAGCTGATCTGCGGCGAGGCCGGCGATGTGCGCCGCCTGCGGCGCGGCTTCGCTTGGCCTCCCGAGTCCATACGCCACGAGCACCGTTTGGCCGGTGAGCACGGCTTGGGCGCGGGCCGCCGTCGCGCCCTGGCGCCCTGCCACGTGGAGGTGCCCGAACGCAGTCAACTCCCCCGCTGTCCGGACGTCGGATCCACCCTCCGCGATGGACATCTCCAGCGCCGGACCCAAGGCGTCGTCGCCGAGGCCCAGCAGGATGATGAGGTTGCCGCTGCCGGCTAGCAGCACGGGTACCGGCACGGACGCGGGTGCCGGTACCGGGACAGCGTGCCCGACGGCGGCGGCCGGCAATGCGGTCAGCACACCTTGGGGCCTCGGTTCAGTTGCAGGCGGCTGGAACTCCCTGCCTAACTGTTCCAAGAGCCCGGCGAAATCCGGCGAGTCGGTCGAAACAGCCGCCGCGGGTCGGTGAAGGTCCACTTCAGCCGCATCGGCCTGCTCAAGCAGCGCGGCGATGGCAGGCCCCTGCAGCGCGTGCGCCGCGGCGCCAAGGTGGGCCACCGCCGTCGTGTCCCCTTCGCTCTTGTCCGAGACGACGAGGGGAGCTGGAACGACGGCCGGAACTTCGATAGTGGCCTCGTAGCGATTAGCGGCGAAGAGCCCGGCGATCCCCGGATTGGTGACTTTCTCGGCGGAGACGATCCGTGCCCCCGGACCGTACTGCTGCTCGGCTTTCTGCCGGATGACGTCCAGGGACGTGCCCTTAAGCTTGTATTGCTTCGGCATGGCGGACCACCCCCACGGTTTCGATCTGGATGTTGGCCGACGTCACTTCACGGTAGGACAGCACGGTAACGCCGCCGTCGGGAGCCGCCACAAGCCGCCGCACGGCTGGCCGCAAAGCCGGCGCACAGACCAAAACGGCCTGTCGTCCGGCGGCGGCCGCGGCGTCCACCGAAGCCTGTACGGAAGCCAGAACGGAGTCCAGGCGCGCTTGGCCCATGACGATCTGGGTGCCTCCTTCGGCCGGGCGCATGTCCTCGAGCATGGATTGTTCCAGGAGCGGATCGATCATGATCACATTGAGCACCGTTCCGTCCAGGAACTTGGCTGCGAGCGCTGGTCCCAGGGATTGCCGGGCGGCTTCCACCAACGCCTCGGGTTCGGTGGAAACCTTGGCGCGCAGGGCGAGTGCCTCGTAAATGCGCGGAAGATCGTTGATGGGAACCTGTTCTTCGAGGAGGCCTTGCAGCACCCGCTGCACTTCGGCAAGGGACATGAGCCCGGGGATGAGTTCCTCGACGGCGGCAGGGCTCTGCTTGCGCACACCTTCCGTCAGCACGCGGACGTCCTCGCGGGTAAGGAGCCTTGCGGCGTTGGCGGAAACGATCGATGACAAATGCGTCACCAGCACGGAAACCCGGTCGATCACGGTTGCCCCGGTCATTTCGGCACTGTGCCGCATTTCCGTGGGAATCCATTTTCCCGCCAGCCCGAAGACCGGTTCCACGGTGGAGGTGCCGGGGAGCGCGTCAAGGTAGTCGCCGAGGGCGAGCAACTTGCCCGACGGCGCCGTGCCGCGTCCTGCTTCGACGCCGGCAATGCGGATGGCGTAGTTCGCCGGTGGCAGCTCCACGTTGTCGCGCGTGCGGACGGGCGGGATCACGATCCCCAACTCCATGGCGATCTTGTGTCGCAGTGAACGAACACGGGCCAGGAGATCGTCCGATGCGCCGGAGACCATGTCCACAAGGCCCGGGGCCAACAGGATCTCCACAGGGTGGACACGCATGTCCTGCATGAGCCGTTCGTTGGGGTCTTCTTCGGAGCTCAGGGTGGCTGCTTCCTCGGCGTCCTGCTCCTTGAGCTGCTTCTTCTGCTGCGCCGCCAAACGCCGGGAAGCGAACAGAAGGAAGGCGCCCACCAGCAGGAACGGCAGGATGGGCATACCGGGGATCAGCGCCATGGCCACTGCGGCCAGTCCGGCGATGAGCATTGCGTTGGGTGACTGCATGAGCTGCGAGGACGCCGTGCGGCCCATGTCCTCCTCGGCATTGGACCGGGTCACGATCATGCCCGTGGACACGGCCATGAGGAGGGCCGGGATCTGGGTGACGAGCCCGTCGCCCATGGTCAGCAGGCCGTAGGAGTTCAGCGCGTCGCCTACGTTCATGCCGCGTTGCAGCACGCCGATGGCGATGCCGCCCACGAAGTTGATGATGATAATGATGATGCCCGCGATGGCATCGCCCTTGACGAACTTCGAAGCGCCGTCCATGGCACCGTAGAAGTCGGCCTCGGCGGACACCTCGGCGCGGCGCTTACGGGCCTGCGCATCAGTGATGAGGCCGGCGTTGAGATCCGCGTCAATGGCCATCTGCTTGCCCGGCATAGCGTCCAAGGTGAATCGCGCACCCACCTCGGCCACGCGTTCGGCACCTTTGGTGACCACCACGAACTGGATGACCACCAGGATCAGGAACACGACGGCGCCGATGATCATGGAACCACCCACGGTGACCTTGCCGAAGGCGTCGATCACTTGTCCGGCGAAGCCCTGGCCCAGCACCAGCCGGGTGGAGGCGACGTTGAGCCCCAGCCGGAACAGCGTGGCCACCAGCAGCAAGGACGGGAACACCGAGAAGTCCAGCGGCTTCTTCACGAACATGCTGGTGAGCAGGATCAGCAGGGCCAACAGGATGTTGCAGACGATCAGGAAGTCCAGGAGCGGCGCCGGCACGGGAACCACCAGCAGCAGCACGATGCCCACGATTCCCACCGGCACGGTGAGCCTGGCGAATCTGTTGTTCATTGCTTTGTCCTGTCCGGGGTGGAGGGGCTGCTGGGTGCGATCTGCGAGCTACGGCTCATGCGGGGGCTCCTGCGGTGGCTGGTGCGGGGATTCCCGCAACGCCTGGCATACGATGCATTCCCCGTGCAGCGCCCCTGGCCTTGAGCGACATCACGAACGCCAGGACTCCCGCCACGGCCCGGTACAGTTCCACCGGGATTTCCTGGCCTAGCTCGCAGGCCGAGTGCAGCGCCCTAGCCAGCGGGATGTCCTGCACCATCGGAACCGATTTCGCCTCGGCTTCTTCCCTGATGCGGGCAGCGATGACCCCCGCTCCCTTGGCCACAACGCGCGGTGCCGCTTTGCCGGCGTCGTACTTCAGCGCAACGGCGACGTGCGTCGGGTTGACGAGAACGACGTCGGCGTCGGCGATGGCGCCGATCATGCGGTTCCGGCTCATGGTCAGTTGGCGCGAGCGGCGCTGCGACTTGATGAGGGGATCGCCGTCGCTGTTCTTGTTTTCGTCCTGGATTTCCTTCTTGGACATACGCGTCTTCTTGCGGTTCCGGCGCATGACCACAAAGATGTCCGCGGCGGCCAGGACCAAGCCCGCCAGCACGGCGAACTGGATGAGCGAACCGATGCCGCCTGCCGCGGCGGAAAGGACGCCGGACACCGGCAGGCCCCCGGCGGTGAGCAGCACCGGGATGAGGCCCTCCACCACCGTGTACAGGACAAGCCCGACGACGGCGGTCTTCAGCAGCGCTTTGAGGCCGCCCCACAGCGCTTGCCCACCGAAGATCCGTTTGATGCCGCTGACCAGGTTGAAGTGCTCAAACTCAGCCCGGAACTTCTTGAAATGGATGCCGCCCTGCAGCGCGGATCCTGCCAGGACCACCACCATGACCACCACGAACAAAGGCCCCAACACCTGGGCCAAGGAACCCAGCCCGGCTTCAAGCGCTGCGACGGCCTTGGCGGGCTCGGGGTGGGCAATCACGCTGCGGACGCTGAACAGTTGGTCCGCCGCCGTGTTGGACGCCCGCTCAATGGTCGAAGGAATCATGGCAGCCGCGGAACCGACGGCGAGCCAGGCGGTGAGGTCCTGCGAACGGGAAAGCTGCCCCTTGGAACGGACTTCCCGCATTCGTTTGTCAGTGGCTAGCTCGGTTTTTTCCTGTGAATCCGACATCAGCCCACCCCCATCAGCGTGTTTGCCGTTTGTTCGGCGAGCATAGCGACGAGCCGTGGCAGGGCGAGGAAGAGGAACCCGGCAAGCGCCAGGGTAATGAAGATCTTGAGCGGGAAGCCCAGAGCGAAAGCATTCAAAGCCGGTGCAACGCGGGTGAGGAGTCCTAGTCCGATGTCGGCGAGCACCAGGACCACCAAAAGCGGCCCTGCGATTTGCACCGCCGAAAGGAACATTCCGGTGACGGCGGAGACCATCGCTTGCACAGGCTGTGCCAGGTCCAGTCCTCCGGCCAGCGGCAACGCGGTGAAGCTCCCGGTCAGGCCGCCGATCACCAATTGGTAGCCGTCGGAGGCAAAGAGGAGGGCGAGCGCGGCCATTTGCATCAACCTGGTGAATTGGGCGCCGTTGACCATCATTTGAGGATCGAAGCCCTGGGCCATCTGGAAGCCGCTGAAGAGGTCCAGCAGGCTGCCCGCCGATTGGATGGCCGCGAACACCAAGGAAACGAGGAAGCCCAGGACAAGTCCAGTCACGAGCTCAAGGACAACGGCCGTCATGAAGCCGGCGGTGTCCTTGGGGGTATAACCCACCGAGAGCCGCTGCGACACGGCCAGTCCCAGGCCGAGGCCCAGCATGGCCTTGATGCGCGCTGGTATGGCGTGGTGGGAGAAGGGAGGAGCCACCATGAGGAAAGCAATCATCCGGATGGAGGCCAACAGGAGGACCTCCAGCCCCGATTGGGTGATGGGGAGCTCCACTTCACGCTCCCCCGATCAGCCCGGGGATCCGGGCGAAGAGCTCGTTGGTGAAGGAGACCATCTCCGTGATCATCCAGTGCCCGCACACCACCAGGGCAACGGCCACGGCCACGGCTTTGGGCACGAAGGACAGGGTGGCTTCCTGTAGCTGGGTGATGGACTGCAAGAGGGAAATGGCCAGTCCCACTACCAGCGCGGTGACCAGGGCTGGCGCCGCAAGCTTGGCGGCCACGATCATGGCCTGGAGGCAGATGTCCAGGACTGCGTTGGTATCCATCAGCCGCTCGAATAGCTCTGGATCAGGGCTGTAATCACCAGGCCCCAACCGTCCACCAGGATGAACAGCAGGATTTTGAAGGGCAGCGAGATCATCACCGGCGGAAGCATCATCATGCCCATGGACATCAGCGCAGCCGAGACCACGAGGTCGATCACGAGGAACGGGATGAAGATGAC
Source organism: Arthrobacter sp. AZCC_0090 (assembly GCF_014207375.1). Lineage (GTDB taxonomy): Bacteria > Actinomycetota > Actinomycetes > Actinomycetales > Micrococcaceae > Arthrobacter. Next base: position 276,297 of record NZ_JACHEE010000004.1, read on the forward strand.
GAAGCCGATGATGAACGCGGCGCGGAGCTCGGAGATCATGAACGCCGGGATGAGGGTTTGCAGCGGGACGGATTCCGGGTTGGCCGGATTGGCTAGTTTGGCCGCTCGGGTCATCAGGGCAATGTCCTCTTGCCGAGTGTGGGCCACCATGAAGTGCTGAAGCGGGGCGGATCCGGCAGAAACGGCGCCGTTGAAGTCCAACGTCCCGTTCAGGTAAGGCTGGATTCCGACGTTGTTGATCTCCGAAACCACGGGCCACATGACAAAGAGGGACAGGAAGAGCGCCAACCCGGCCAGGACCTGGTTGGGCGGGATGGATGGCAGGGACAAGGCATTGCGGGTCATTGCCAGCACCACGAAGATCTTGGTGAACGAGGTCATCATCAGCAGCAGGGCAGGAGCGACGGAGAGCAGCGTGATCCCGATCAGCGTCACTACTGCGGTGGAAGGCTTACCGTCCAGCCCGTTGATGTCGATGCTGACGTTGCCGCTGGACGGCTGGGCCGGCGCGCTCGGCACCGCGGGAGCGGTGGGTGGCGTCGGGGCGATCGGGGCCGCATGTCCGGCGGACATGCCCAGCCAAAGGAACAGGGCCGTGAGCAGCAGCACACAGAGCACCGCGGGCAGCGGCATGCGCACTGCGAGCAGCACTTTGGCCATGCGGCGGCCATCGACAGTCCCAAAAGTCAGGATCAACTGCGGCGTCCCCTGATGGCCTCGGCGGCCTGCCGCCACGTTGAGCCGGCGAGGATGGATCCGTGCAAGGCTTGCCCTTGCTTGTCCAGCTCGCTGCGGCGGTGGATCTCGCTGCGGCGCGTGAGCCTACCGGCTTGGGGTTCAGTGGCTTCGGGCCAATTTTCCGCCAGCGGTGTACTGCTGGCGTCGCGGAAGATGTCGGCAAAGCTTTCCGGTGCCGGATAGCTCTGCCGCACCAGTTCCTGGCGCTCTGCAGGAACCCGCGCCGCCCCCGGAACCCGGGCCTCCGCCGTCGTGGTTTCCGGAAGCTCCACGGGGACGTCGCTGGTGTGCAGGACATTGATCGCGTGCTCTGTGACGCCCAAGAGGAATCGTTTGTCCCCCGCGTCGACCACCACTACCGAGGCCTTTTGGCCGACGGTCTGCCGGCTCACCACCGCCAGGGTGGTACTGGCCCGGCGCCGGCCTTTGCCTTTGCCCTTGAGAAGGCGGCGTTGCAGGAACCATATGAGGCCCAGCACCGCACCCAGGGCCACGAGCACACGCAGCCCGAGGATAAGCGAATCCATCTAGTAGATTCCCTCGGCGACGTCGAGGATGCGGGTGATGCGCACCGCGTAGTCCTGGTCCACCACAACAACTTCGCCGTGGGCGATCAATCGGCCATTCAGCAGGACATCCGCGGGCGCACCGGCCGAGCGGTCCAGTTCGATCACTTTGCCCGGTTCCAGGGCGAGGGCGTCGCGCACGGACATGCGGGTGCGTCCGATCTCCACTGTGAGGGCCATTTCGACGTTGCTGATCAGTCCGAGGCGGGAAGAAACGGCGCTGGCCTGGCTGGCACGAGCGGCCGGAGTATCCTGCACGGTTCCGTGTTCTCGGACCCGGACGGCGAACCAGCCGAATGCCTGTCCGCCACCTGCCGGGGACTGGCGAAGTTCAAAAACAGCGGTTTCGGGGTCGGAGAGCAGCCCCGCGGCGTCTTCCTCGCGCAACTCGCCCAGCACGCCGGCGTCGAACGCCTCAGCTGCTTGTTCCATCGCGGGGCGCAGCACGTCGACGGCGGAGACTGCGCCACCGGGCAGGGCCCCTTGAAGGGCGCCACCTGCAGCGGCCAGGAAGGAACGGTCCGTGAGGATGAGCGCGAAGTCCGCCGTCAGGGCGCCCACGAAGGTGGCCGTGATCGCCAGGGGTGCGCACGGCGCAGCCCCCTGGGAGGGGACGATGCCGGCGACGTGCAGCGCGGCAGGAGTCGGCAACTGGGCGGCCAACCGCTCGGCCGCGGACTCGTGCAGGGTCAGGGTGATGCTCATCGCTGGTTCTCCTCGATTGTGACGATGACTGCGGCTGCACGCGAGCCGTTGCGGGCGGGGGCGGCGGTAGCCAGCCGGGTGCCGCTGATGGCGACGTCGAACGGCCGGTTCTCCAGGTGCGGCAGCGGGATGACGTCCCCGACGGCGAGGCCCAGGATCTGTGCCGGCGTCACCGGTGTGGGGCTCAACTGGATGGCGACATCCACCGGCACCTGGGCGACCTGGGCGCGGACCAACGCCTCGGCGTCGCGGCTGTGGACCGTGGGATTTACGTCGCCGAGCCCGGAAAGGAGGACGTCGGCGGGAATCGCGAGACTAGCTGCGGCAAGGCTTTCGCCCACTTTGACGGTGAATGATGCCACGATCATCAGTTGCGCCGGAGCCGCTGCCTGGGCGAACTGGGAGTTGTACTGGATGACGTCCATGCGCACAGGAGTAGTCAGAAGGGCGCCGAGCGAATAGCTCAGGTCTTCCAGCCCGTCTTCTACCATGCGGCTGATGAGGGCCTGCTCGATCTGGGTGAACTTTCGATCCGGGACAGCCATCTCGGTGCCTCCGCCCAACATGCGGGTCACCCAGGACAGGGCTGCCGTGGCGGGAAACTGCATGACGAGCCGCGACTCGCTGCCCTCAATACGGCACAGCACCATCGAGGTGACGGAAGGCAGGGAAGCCGCGTATTCGTCATAGCTCTGCATGATGAGCTGTTCCAAGGTGGCGGTGGATTTCACGCGAACCTTGGCCGTGAGCTGTGTCCCCCATTGGCGCGCGAAGGTCTCGAAAGCGACCTCCAGGACGCGGCTGTGCTGGCGCGGCAAAGTGGTGGGCCTGCGGAAGTCATAGACGTCCACGGTGCGCTGCCGTCCCGCCAACTGATCTTCCTGTTCACTCACGGTTGCCACTATCGGCAAGGAAAGGGCGGGCGTAAGGGACTACTTATTGGGCGGACGCGAGTCACCTATGTTCGTTGGCGACACGGGTAAATGCTGGCGACACTGAAAATCACTGGCTGACACACAGGGCGTCTCCGCGTCGCAGGCAATACAGGGTGTCGAAAACGCGACGGAGGTCCCGCTCCGGATGTGAAACGAGACCTCCGATAGTAATGAATGGCTGGCCTAGGCCGCCGGTGCTTGGTTGATCCTCACCATGTTGCCCGAGGGATCGCGGAAGGCGCAGTCGCGGGGACCCCACGGCTGGTCGATGGGTTCCTGCATGACCTCCGCGCCGGACGCTCTGACCTTCTCGAAGAGAGTGTCGACGTCGTCGGAGCGGAAGACGATGGGCCCCAGGACTCCCTTGGTGAGCAACTCCTGGAGGGAATCGCCGTCGGCCTTGGAACGGCCGGCGTGCGGTTCGGAAAGCACGATTTCAACACCCGGCTGGTCCGAGCTGCCGAGCGTGACCCAACGGAAGCCGCCCTGCGCGACGTCGTTGAGCACCTCGAGGCCGAGGGCGTCCCGGTAGAAGGTGAGAGCTTCGTCGGGGTCGTTGACAGTGATGTGTGAGTACTGAAGTGAAATGGTCATGACAATGACGTTAGTCCGCGGCGATAACGAGCGCTTCTTGAATCCTGCTCTCTTCTTTTCGGCTGGACCGTTCGTGTTTACTGGGCCGGGTGCGGATCTTCGCCACGCAGGCAGGCATGGCTGCCACTGCGAGGTGCTCGCGCGTGCGGTAGATGCTGGGCGTCACTCCCACGAGTTCGGTGAACCGCGAGCTGAAGGAGCCGAGGGACGTACAACCGACTTCCATGCAGGCGTCGGTGACGCTCATTCCGCCGCGCAGGAGTGCCATGGCGCGCTCGATCCGGCGGGTCATGAGGTAGTTGTAGGGGGTCTCGCCATAAGCCGCCCGGAACTGCCGCGAGAAGTGTGCCGGTGACATGAAGGCATGGCTGGCCATGGTCGGCACGTCGAGGGGCTTGGCGTACTCGCGGTCGATCAGGTCACGGGCCCGGCGCAAGTAGGTGAGCCTGGCAAGATCCTCCGGGGTCATGCCACGAGCGTACCTCGGCACGCTGGGCTTTACCACGGAGTCCGACGCCGTCCCGCACCGGCCGCTCGCGCGTGCGGGCCCGCTACTGGCCCGCCCTCGCCTTGAGCGCCTCGGGGATCAGCGCGCGGACCACTTCTGGTTTGTCCGAGAGCACGACGACGTCGACGCGCCGGTTGAGCTCCATCAGCGCCTCGGTGGAATCGTCATTCACCTGCCGGGCCGAGCCGAATGCGACCGCACCTATGTGGGCTGCTGGAATGCCTCCATGGTCCACGAGGTACCTGAGGACGTTGACGGAACGCGCTGAAGAAAGCTCCCAGGTAGAGGGGTAGGAGGTGATTCCGTTGGCGGCGTGACCTTCCACCATGACTTCAAGACCCGCACTGACCATAGCGGGGGAAATAGTGCCAAGGACCTGGCTTGCGCGGGCAGTGAGCTCCGGCCGGTCGGGTTCGAAGAAGGTCTGTGATCCTACGAGTTTCACGGTGAGTCCGCGTTCGCCGATCTGGAACTGCACGTTGGCCCCTAGCCCCGCGGCGTCGAGCTTTGACTTCATGTCGTCACGCAAAGCGGTGAGCCGGTCCACTTCCTTGAGCGCGAGGTCCAAGGAAGAGAATCCTTGGGCGTCGGCGTGGGTGAACTCCGGCGGAACCACCGTGCCGGTGGCCGTGTCCACCTTCTGGCTGGCGACGGTCCCGAAGCCGGTCGCGAGCGAATTGCGGAGTTTGTCGAATTTGGCCTGGTCCACCGTGGACATCGCGAACAGGACGATGAACATGCACATTAGGACAGTGACCATGTCCATATACGAAGCCATCCAGCGTTCGTCGACGTGCTCCTCCGCCGGAGGTGAGCCACGGCGGCGCCGGGACCTCATGCGGCCTTGGACGAAGCGAATTTGCCGGGGCGGCCTTCGTCGTCGTTGCTCTTCTTTGCGGACTTCTCCTTGCCGAGCTTCTCAGCGGGGACCATGGCGCGGAGCCGCTCGGCGAGCAGCAGCGGTTGGGTCCCATTCTGCACTGCAAGCATGCCCTCCATCAGGAGCGTCATGCGTTCGATTTCCAACTCGGACAGGCGCTTGAGCCGGGAACTGAACGGCAGCCAGATGAAGTTGGCCGACAACAAACCCCACAGGGTAGCCACGAATGCCGAGGCGATCATGGGTCCCAAGTGGTCCGGCGAGGAAAGGTTCTCAAGGACGTGGGTCAGCGATACCACCGTGCCAATGATGCCGATGGTGGGTGCGTAGCCGCCCAGGCTGGCGAAGAATTTGGCAGAGACGTGATCGCTGCGCATCTTGGTGTCGATCTCGTCTTCCATGAGGATGCGCAACTCCTCGGCATCCGTTCCGTCGGCGATGTTCTGGAGGGCCCGGGCCAGGAAGGGATCCTTTTCCTGGGTAGCTGCCTCTTCAAGGGTCAGCAGTCCCTCGCTGCGGGCCTTCTCGGCAAATCCGATCAGCTGATCGATGCTGTCCTGGGGCTTATCCGTCTTCCCCTTGAAGGCCTTGGGCAAGTCCTTGAATGCCCGGATGGTGTCGCGGAAAGTGTTCCCAGCCAGGCCTACGGCCAAGGTGGCACCGAAAACCAGGACCATCGGCGCGGGAAGCAGGAGTGCCATGAGGTTGGCGTCTTCGAGGGTCACCATGGCGACCACGGAGCCGAAGGCCAGGAACAGGCCAATGATTGTTGAGGGATCCACGGCTTACCTTCCGTCCGGGTCCGGTGTTCGAACGAGGCTCAAGGGGTAGCCCGTCACGGTGGGGAGATCCTGTGCCCGCCGAAGGATATATGCCCGGTAATTCGCAATCAGTTCCACGACGTCGGCGAGGCTCTCCTGCACAACGTAAGCAGCGCCGTCGAGGGTCACCAGATGGGTGTCCGGACTTTCGTGGATCCGTTCAATGATGTCCGGATTCACGGCAAAGCGGGTGCCGTTCAGGCGGGTGACAACGATCATGGGCCGTTTCTGCTTTAGGTAGGAAGGCACTGTGGGGAGGGCGGTTCAGTTCCTACTGTCGGCCGGAGGCTCGCTCGCGTTAGCTTGCCGCAGATCCGCGTCGCTCCAGTCATCGAACGCCGTCCATGATTTATCGGTCCGCGATCAGCGCATTTTCATACAGAATTGCGTGAATACATCGAACAATGTACTTTGAGGACATGGAGACCATGACTCATGCTTCCGTGCTGGCACGCTTCGGTTATGCGGTGTCAGATCCGACCCGGGCACGCATCCTTCTGGCTTTGGCGGAAGCAGCCGCTTACCCGTCCGATCTCGCCGAGTCCTTGGGCGTCTCGAGGCAGAGCATGTCCAATCACCTGACCTGCCTGCGGGGCTGCGGGCTCGTGGTCGCCGTCCCGGACGGGCGGCGCAGCCTCTATGAGTTGGCCGATCAACGCCTGGGCCACGCGATCAAGGATCTGATCGGCGTCGTACTCGCAGTCGATCCGTCATGCTGCGCCCCGGACGGCCGGTGCCTCACGTGACGGTTCTCATGCACGCTCCGACGCCGGAGCGCAAGGCCGTCCTGAGCCGGAGGATCCAGCTTTTCGCAGCGGCCACCATCACCTACAACGTCGTTGAAGCCGGGGCGGCGCTCTGGGCAGGCGATGTCGCCGATTCCTCGGCGCTCATCGGATTTGGGTTGGACTCGGTGATCGAGGTGGCCTCTGCGCTGGCGCTTTCCTGGCAGTTCTCCGCGAAGGATCCGGAACGGCGCGAACACCTGACCCTGAGAATCATCGCCATATCTTTCTTCGCCCTCGCAGCATTTGTGTCAGTCGAGGCGGTACGTTCCCTCACTGGCGCGGGTGAAGCCCGGCACTCCACGGCTGGGATCATCATCGCCGGCTTGAGCCTGCTCATCATGCCTGTCCTATCTTGGGCTCAACGGCGGGCCGGCCGGGAGCTTGGCTCCAACACCGCCGTCGCCGACTCCAAGCAGACCCTCTTGTGCACGTACCTCTCTGCGGTCCTGCTCGCGGGCCTTGTCCTGAACAGTCTGCTGGGCTGGTGGTGGGCCGACGCCGGCTCGGCCTTGGTGATCGCAGCAATCGCAGTCCGGGTGGGCTTCAGCGCATGGCGCGGAGACGTCTGCTGCGCCGTGCCGGGCGTTCCCGCAGTTCAAGGATCCGGAGCCGACGACGGCTGCTGCGTTGAGTGCGGAACCGGTCCTGAACCCGTCAATCTTTCCGTTCGAGCGGGGCCTCAGGTTCACCAATCCGACAAGCCGGAAACCGCCGGCTAGCCGGTGTCAGCGGAGCGTCGCCGGACGGACGCGTACCGGAGCGAGGATGCCGATGATCATCACGGCCGTCATGGAGCCGGCCGCCATGATTGCCGCGAGCACCACAATCTGGAAGCGCCCCGCTTCGAGCGGCGAGACCCCGCCAAAGATCGCCCCGACGAACGCACCGGGCAACGTGACGAGTCCCGTCGTCTTGGTTTGATCGGTGGAAGGAATCAAGGCCGAGTAGACCGTGCGCCGCGCAAGATCCAGGGTTGCCTGCCTCGGGGTGGCGCCAAGTGCGAGCCAGCCTTCCACCTCCTCCCAATGCTCATAGACCGATTCCTTGAAGCGCCGGCCGGCCAGGACGGCGATGGTCATTCCGTTGCCAATCACGATCCCGCCAATTGCGAGCGCGTAGCGAGGGGTGAACGCGATGGCACCCGTGGCGAAAATGACGGCGAGAGTTATTGCTATGCCTCCGGCCATCGAGCCACTGACCAAGCCCAAGTGGGGCAGGCTCCATCCGATGCGCCGGGTGGCACTCGTCGCGGCCACCGCGAACATGACCAGAAGCGCGACGGCGACCCACAGTGGGCTGGTAATCACGCCACCCAGAACGAAACTGATCGCGGCGAGTTGGACGGCTCCGCGGAGAATGGCGAGTGCGGGTGCGAAGGGATGCGGGGCGCGGAACGCCAAAAGCAGTGCCAACGTGACTGCCATCAAGACGCCAACGCCGAGGAATGTCGGCGTGAATTCGGCGAGTCCGGGCATGGGGCCAGCTTATCGAGTGCCGCAAGAAATCCGGCCCGCCTTGCCGTCAATATCGATAAGTGTAAATATATACGCGTGTCTATACCTCTGGAGTTAGCTCCCGTCCAGGCGGTGGCTTGTTGTTCACCGCTTTCCCGGGAACCGTTGTCTGAAACGGAAGCCGACGGAATCGTTCCGTTGCTGAAAGCGCTGGGCGATCCGGTGCGGCTACGGCTGATGTCCCTCGTGGCGTCCCACGAGGGCGGCGAAGCCTGCGTCTGCGATCTCAATGACGCCTTTGAGCTGTCCCAGCCGACCATCAGCCACCACCTGAAAGTCCTGCACGAAGCGGGGTTGCTGGAGCGCGAAAAGCGCGGCGTGTGGGTCTACTACCGGGCGCGCACCGACGCTCTGGAAAACCTTGCCGCCCTCATCGGGGGCCAGAGCCGGTGAGTGTGCTGAGACGGAAGGTGCTGGCGGAGTTCGCGGGCACCGCTTTCCTGGTCACGGCCGTGGTGGGGTCCGGCGTCATGGCCTCGCGTCTTTCGCCGAACGACGTCGGCCTGCAGCTTCTACAGAATAGCGTCGCCACCGGCGCCGCACTGGTGGCACTGATCCTAGCCCTGCAACCTGTCTCGGCATCCTTCAATCCCGTGGTGACTTTGGTGGAACGGGCTCTCGGGATGGTGGACACGCGCACCGCTGCGGGCCTGATCGCCGCCCAATTCGGCGGCGGCCTGGCCGGGACCGTGATCACCAACCTGATGTTCGGTCTCGACGCCGTAACCTTGTCCACGCATGAACGCGCCGGGACGGGGCTGTGGCTTGGCGAGATCATCGCGACTATCGGGTTGATCCTGGTGATTTTCGGGACCGTCCGATCGCAGCGGGCCGAGCGGGTGGCCTTCGCAGTGGGTGGCTACATCACGGCCGCGTACTGGTTCACCAGCTCCACCAGCTTCGCCAACCCCGCCGTGACCGTGGCCCGGACCCTCACCGACACTTTCGCGGGCATCGCTCCGGCCTCCACGCCGGCCTTCGTCCTCGCCCAACTGTTGGGCGGCACTGCCGGGTTCTTCCTGATCCGCGCCCTCTACCCCACCACTCCCACCCCGGCCGTAGCTGCGGCCGATCGAAAGGTCCTCTCATGAGCGCTGAAACCGTGAAGAAGCCCTCCGTCCTCTTCGTCTGCGTCCACAACGCCGGCCGCTCCCAGATGGCCGCCGCCTTCCTCACCACCCTTGGCGAGGGCCGGATCGAGGTCCGCTCTGCCGGCTCGCAACCCGCGGACAAAGTCAACCCGGCCGCCGTCGAGGCCATGGCCGAGGTGGGCATCGACATGTCCGCCGAGATCCCCAAGATTCTCACCACGGAAGCCGTGAAGGAATCCGACGTCGTGATCACCATGGGCTGCGGCGACGAATGCCCCTACTTCCCGGGCAAGCGCTATGAGGACTGGGTCCTCGAGGATCCTGCTGGCCAGGGTGTGGACGCCGTGCGCCCCATACGCGACGAGATCAAGACCCGCATTGAGGGCTTGATCGAATCCCTCACGCCGGCAAAGTAGCGCTAGACCGCTAGAAGACTCTCGGATGAAACAGAGGACAGCATGGATGCACAAAACATCCTTCCGATTGCCGTGATCGGCGCCGGACCCATCGGCCTGGCCGCCGCCGCGCACCTGCTCGAACGCGGCCTGGAACCTGTCATCTTCGAAGCGGGTCCGGCCGCGGGTGCCGCAGTCGCACAATGGCGGCACATCCGCCTGTTCTCGCCCTGGCGGTTCAACCTCGACGCCGCCGCCGTCCGTCTGCTCGAGGCCTCCGCTTGGGAGAGCCCCCGCCTGACCGCATTGCCCTATGGCGGGGAGATCATCGACCACTACCTCGCGCCTTTAGCCGCACTTCCGGCCATCAGCTCCCGCCTTCAGACAGGTGCCCGTGTCATCGCGGTCACCCGTGCCGGCCTGGACAAGACGCACGTCCGGGACCGCGACAACACCCCTTTCCTCGTCCGCGTCGACCACGGAGCCGGAGAGGTCCGGGACCACACCGTGGCAGGCGTCATCGATGCTTCCGGAACCTGGTCCACCCGCAACCCACTGGGCACCTGCGGACTGCCAGCCATCGGCGAAAACACCGCTGTGCACCGGATCTCCTCGCCCCTGCCCGACGTCACCGCACGGGATCGTGTTTCCTTCGCCGGACGCCGCGTCCTCGTGGTCGGCGCGGGGCACTCGGCAGCGAACACCCTGATTAACCTAACGGAGCTGGCTAAGGACGAACCCGGAACCCGGATCATGTGGGCCGTGCGCGGTGCGTCCGCAGAAAAGGTCTATGGCGGCGAGGACGCCGATGGGCTGCCCGCGCGAGGCCAGCTTGGCGGAAGGCTGCGCCGCCTGGTTAAGGCCGGAAGGATCGAATTGCATACCGGATTCGGCATCGCGGCCCTGAAATCCCTGGACTCCCACGTGAGCGTCGAAGCCGTCAACGGCCGCACCCTCGAGGCCGACGTCGTCGTTCCCTGTACCGGCTTCCGCCCCGACCTGGGCATCCTGAGCGAGCTCCGCCTCAATCTGGACCCCGCGGTCGAAGCACCGGTCGAATTGGGTCCGCTCATCGACCCCGAATTCCATTCCTGCGGCACCGTGCCCCCGCACGGCGACAAGCTGCTCGCCCATCCGGAGAAGGACTTCTACATTGTCGGCATGAAGTCATACGGCCGGGCCCCGACCTTCCTGCTGGCCACCGGTTACGAACAGGTCCGCTCCGTTGCCGCCGCCCTCGCCGGAGACCAGGCAGCGGCCGACACCGTCCAGCTCGAACTGCCCGAGACCGGAGTCTGCTCCACCGATGCAGGCAACAGCTGCGACGCACGCGCCACGGACCCCGCCACCGCAACCGCAACCGCAACCGCAACCGCAACCGCAACCGCAACCGAGGAAACCGGCTGCTGCGCCGCCCCGGAACCGGTCCTTGTCGGGTTCCGCACCGGACTGTCCCATGGACGCTCCGGCGAACTCTGACCCACACACCTGATAGCGGGCACATCCAAACCTTGGCACGTCCAAACAGAAGGAAGAATCATAGGCATGACTGAAATCAGCAAGGTACCGAGTGTCCTTTTCGTCTGCAGCAAGAACGGCGGCAAGTCCCAACTCGCAGCAGGGCTCATGCGGGATCTGGCCGGAGACGCCGTCGCGATCCACTCCGCCGGAACCAAGCCCGGAAACTGTTTGAACCCGGAATCCGTGGAGTCCTTGAACGAACTCGGCATCGACATCACGGGCGAGCACCCCAAACCCGTCACGGACGAGGTACTTGAGGCCGTGGACGTCGTTGTTGTCCTGGGTACTGAGGCCAAACTTGAACCCCACGGCACGGCCCGTTTTGAAACCTGGGAAATCGACGAGCCTTCCAGTCGCGGCATTGAAGGGATGGATCGCATTCGCCTGGTCCGCGACGACATCCAGGCCCTCGTCCAAAAGCTCTATACCGAGCTCGCGGAAAAGTAGGCCGCAGGAGAGGTCGTGGATGCAGAGTCCGCGCCCGATTCGCGGAACACCAACGGTCCAGTAGGCCAGGCACCAGTAGCGGGAGATTAGGTCACGTAAACCTTGCGTAATACATGTGATTCCCGTCACGATCAGGCATTCTGGATGGAAATTTAGGTATGGCTAACCTAAAGTTTCAACCTGTGAGCCCGCATTTCCTTCCCCCGGGCTCCCCAGGACTTGCTCGCAGAAAGTAGCCCTCATGAAGATTCGCGCTAAAGCGCTGGCCGGCATCGCACTCGCCGCCACCACCGCCCTCAGCCTTGCCGCTTGTGGCAATGGCGCCGCCTCCTCCGCAGCCACCGGCTCTGCCTCCGCTGACGCTAAAGTGGCTGGCGAAATCACCGTCTACAACGCCCAGCATGACACGCTGACCAAGGAATGGGTGGACGCGTTCACCAAGGAGACCGGCGTCAAGGTCACCGTCCGCCAGGGTTCCGACACCGAGCTCTCCAACCAGATCGTCCAGGAAGGCGCGGCGTCCCCGGCCGACGTCTTCCTCACGGAGAACTCCCCCGCCATGGCCCAGGTTGAGAACGCCGGCCTCTTCGCCGACATCGACAAGGCCACCGTGGACCAGGTCCCGGCCGAGTACCGCCCCTCCACCAACAAGTGGACCGGCATCGCCGCCCGCTCCACCGTTCTGGTTTACGACAAGAACAAGATCAGCGACGACAAGCTGCCCAAGTCCATGCTGGACCTGGCCAAGCCGGAGTGGAAAGGCAAGTGGGCCGCTTCGCCGACCGGCGCTGACTTCCAGGCGATCGTTTCCGCGCTGCTGGAGCTCAAGGGCGAGGCTGCCACCACAGAGTGGCTCAAGGGCATGAAGGACAACTTCAAGGCGTACAAGGGCAACAGCACCGCCATGAAGGCAGTCAACGCCGGCGAGGTCGACGCGGCGCTGATCTACCACTACTACTACTTTGGCGACCAGGCCAAGACCGGCGAGAACTCCAAGAACGTCACCCCGTACTTCTTCAAGAACCAGGACCCGGGCGCTTTCCTGTCCGTTTCCGGCGGCGGCGTGCTGAAGTCCTCCAAGAACGCTGCAGCTGCGCAGGCCTTCATCAAGTTCATCACCGGCAAGCAGGGCCAGGAAGTCCTCAAGAACGGCACCTCCTTTGAATACGCCGTTGCTTCCAAGGTGGACTCCAACGCTAAGCTCGTTCCCATCAAGGATCTGCAGGCTCCCACCGTGGACCCCGCCAAGTTGAACTCCGCGAAGGTAACCGACCTGATGACCAAGGCAGGACTGCTGTAATTCTGTGACCACTGATCTATCGGCTCCCGTAGTTTCAAAGACTTCGAAGAGCACGACGACGGCGGGCCGGGGCAAGCGCCCCCGCCCGCCTTTCGGCGTTTCCGCAATATCCCTCATAGCGGTGCTAATCGCACTGTTTTCGCTCATCCCGCTGGGGTACGTCGCTTACATGACGGCTGCCACCGGCTGGAACACCGCCGTCGGGCTCATCTTCCGGCCGCGCGTCGGCGAGCTGCTCCTGAACACCGTCATGCTGGTGGTCTTCACAGTGCCCATTTGCCTGGTGCTCGGAGTCGGCGGCGCGTGGCTCGTGGAACGCACCAAACTGCGGGGGCATCGCTGGTGGGCTGTGGCCCTGGCGGCCCCCCTAGCCATTCCGGCCTTCGTCAACAGCTATTCGTGGGTGTCCGCGGTCCCATCGCTTCAGGGCATCTGGTCCGGCGTGCTCATTGCCACGCTGTCCTACTTCCCCCTTGTCTACATTCCTGCGGCGGCAACGCTGGGGCGCCTTGATCCAGCCATTGAGCAGTCCGCTGCATCCCTTGGCCTGGGCCCCTGGGCCGTCTTTTTCCGGGTTGTCCTGCCGCAATTGCGGATCGCGATGACTGGTGGCGGACTCTTGGTGTCCCTGCACCTGCTGGCCGAATACGGTGCGTTCGCGATGATCCGCTTCGACACGTTCACTACGGCGATCATGACCCAGTTCCAGTCCACGTTCAACGGCACCGCGGGCAACATGCTGGCAAGCGTCCTGGTGTTCTTCTGCCTCATCCTGCTCCTGGTGGAAGTCAGGAGCCGCGGTAGCGCGCGCTACGCCCGCGTTGGTTCCGGGGCCCAAGCCAAGCCGATTCGGTTGCCGCTGCGCCACTACCAGATTCCCTCCCAGCTCGCCCTGCTGGCCCTCACGGTGTTGGCCTTCGGATTGCCGATCTGGTTCGTCCTGCGCTGGGTGTTTGCGGGCGGCGCCCGCGTCTGGTCTGCCGACGAGTTCCTTCCGGCGCTGCTCCAGACCCTCGCTTATGGCACCGTCGGCGCCGCGGCGACAATCGTCGTCGGCTTCCCCATGGCGTATCTGGCCGTGCGGCACCCCAGCTGGTTCAGCAAGATGCTGGAGCTCTCCAACTACATCACCAGCTCCCTGCCCGGGATCGTGGTGGGCCTCGCGTTCGTGACAGTGAGCATCCGAATGGTCCCGGGAATCTACCAGACCTCGGGGGTCCTGATTGCTGCCTATGTGCTCCTGTTCCTGCCGCGCGCCCTGGTCAACATCCGCTCCGGCCTGGCCCAGGCTCCCAAGGAACTCGACGAAGCCGCGCAGTCGCTCGGCAAGACACCCCTCGCGTCCTTCCTGAAAGTAACCCTGCGGCTCACCGCTCCCGCTGCCGCAGGCGGAGCAGCGCTGGTCTTCCTTGCCATCGTCAATGAGCTGACGGCAACACTGCTGCTATCCCCCAACGGCACGCACACCTTGGCCACCGAATTCTGGAGCAAGAGCAGCGAGATCGACTACTCGGGCGCGGCGCCCTACGCCCTGCTCATGATCTTGTTGTCCGCCCCCATGACGTACTTGCTTTTCCAACAGTCCAAGAAAGTAGCCGGACAGTGACCGAACAATCCCCCTCAAGGCTTCCGGCACCCCGCGTCGCGGCGTCAGTGGCGCCCACCACCAACACGCACCTGGACATCGCCGAGGTCACCAAGAACTTCGGTTCCCAGGCCGTGTTGAAGGGCGTGAACCTGTCCGTGGCGAAGGGCGGGACCACCGCGATCGTTGGGCCTTCCGGATCCGGCAAGACCACCCTGCTGCGCCTGATCGCCGGTTTTGAACACCCGGCTACCGGCTCTATCAGCCTCAATGGCACCACGGTGGCCGGGAACGGCGTCTGGTTGCCTGCACACAAGCGCCACGTTGGCTATGTTGCCCAGGACGGCGCGCTTTTCCCCCACCTTACGGTGGGGCAGAACATCGCGTTCGGTCTGGACAGCTCAGCGCTCGACGGCGGCCGCCGCGCCGTGAAGACTCGGGTCCAGGAGCTGCTGGAGATGGTTTCCCTCGATGCGGACATGGCCAAGAGGCGGCCCCACCAGCTCTCGGGAGGCCAGCAACAACGGGTTGCGCTTGCCCGCGCCTTGGCCCGCGAACCGGAGCTCATGCTGCTCGACGAGCCGTTCTCCGCCCTCGACGCCGGCCTCCGCGTAGCCACCCGACGCGCAGTGGCCAAGGTGCTGAATGAGGCTGGAGTCACCACCATCCTGGTGACGCACGATCAAGCCGAGGCCCTCTCCTTCGCTGACCAGGTGGCCATCATGCGCGGCGGGAAGTTGGCGCAGATCGGCAACCCGTTCGTGGTGTACACCCGTCCCGCCGATCGGGCCACGGCCGAGTTCCTGGGTGACGCCGTCATCCTGAACGCGTGGATGGAAGGCTCCCTGGCCACGTGTTCGCTGGGCGGAATTCCCGTACGCCGTCCGCCGGCGCAAGGCCTGGTCCAATTGATGCTTCGTCCGGAACAGATCCGGATTGCCCCCGACGGCCCCATCCGCGGCGTGGTGGTGGATACCGACTACTTCGGACCCGAGACTACGGTGCGGATCAAGCTCGCACCGCGCGTTGCCGCGGCCGGCGCCTCCTTGGCCTACCCGGGAGGTGGCGAAATCATCACCATCCGCCACTGGAACGCTTCGATCACCAAGCCCGGCACGGAACTGTGCCTCCGCGTGGTGGGCGAAGGCGTGGCGTTCCCTGTGGAGGATTAGGGGACCGCCACAGATGAGGGCGCAGCGGTCGGCGGCGTGTCGCGTCGCGGGCGAGCTCCGCATACCCCAGAAGGCGTCCTTGTGCCACTGACCCGGGACGGGCATAGCCTTACGTCATGACGGCTAGCTACAGATACGACGTCGAGATCCTTCATCTGCTGGTATCACCGGGGCACGCCTACTTCGGACGTGCACGTGACGGTGCCGCTGAAGTGCCCACCACGGATGCCGAGCAGGTGGAAGTCGTCAATGGTAAGGGCATTGTCGGCGACCGGTTTTTCGGCAAGGCCGCGCACATGGATGCCGCAGTCACTCTCATCGCCGTTGAGGCCCTCGAAGCCATCGCCGCGGAGCTCGGCGTCGCACCCTTCGACCCGCTCATCCCTCGCCGCAATGTGGTCCTCAGGGGAGCGCACTTGGCTCCCCTGGTAGGCGAGGAGTTCGCCTTGGTATCCCGCGATGGTCTTGTGCGGCTACGGGGAGGGCGGCCCGCCCACCCCTGCGCTTGGATGGACCAGGTGCTGGCTCCAGGGGCTCATGCCGCAATGCGTGGGCGGGGCGGCATACGCTGCCAGCCGCTTTCGGACGGCACCCTGTTTCGTGGCCCAGCTGTGCTAATTAGCCCCGTGCCGCTCGAACCCGAAAAGGCCGGTCAGGCCGCGGTGCTTCGAGCTTCACGGCTGCCGTAGGCCTATAGCTGTTGGGTTTCCGCGTCAGATGTGGCAGTCGCGGCGTTGGCCTGATCGGCCAGGGAGCCGCGCCGACGGCTCGCCAGCAGGAACGGCACGGCGATCAACTCGATCACACCGCTGATCGCCAACGAGGTGGGGTAGCCATACACATCGGCGGCCCGGCCGAGCAGCGGTTGCACTACCACGCCGCCGCTTGATCCCATGAGTGAGTCGAAGCTGAGCACTGTTGCCCGCTGTTTCGAGGGGATCATGTCGTTCAGGTAGGCCTGCCGCACCGGGGTGCCCGCCGATTCGACCATTGCCCAGAGCGTCAAGAGCACCAGAGCCGCCCAGAACACCTGGGTGATTCCGAGCACCACCAGGATCAAGGCGCCCACCACGCCGCTCAGGATCAACACCGTGGTGCGCTTGCGAACGAGGCGCCGGATGCGGGGTGCAATCCACCCGCCGAGCACCTGGGCTCCGGCCACGATCGCCGCTGCCAGACCCGCCACGGAATACGCGCGCGGGTCTCCGAAGAGCTGAAGGAGGAACGGTTGCAGGGCGTAGAACACATAGATCCCGACGCCGGCACTGAACGGCGCTGCCAGCATCACGTACCGTACGGGTGGATTTTTCAAACCGTTCTCGATTGAGGCGTCAAGGACGGCGCGGGTCGCCTGAAGGGGATGAGTCGAGCGTTCGGGGGTGAACCCGACGTCGCGCATGAGCAAGAAGGCCACGACGAACATGGCCACCAGCACGCCCACCCGCACCAGGAAGGGCACTCCCAGGTTGGTGACCTGCGCGATCACGCCTCCGGCTACCGAGCCCACCAGCATCGCGACGCCGGACACCATCTGTCCGCGTCCAAGCACCGTCTCAAGTCCGCCTTCGTATCCGGTGAAGCGCAACGCGTCGACGAGCCACGCCTCCACCGCACCCGAGAAGAAGGTGAAGCCCAGGCCGAGCAAAACCGATACCACCGCCCACCACCAGAACGGGGCGGAAAACTGCCAAAGCAAATAGTAAAGGAAGGTTGACCCCGCCAGTGTCACGGTGCCAAGCAGGAACGAGACGCGACGGCCCCAACCGTCGGCCACCACCCCAGTGGGCACCTCGAACACCACCATTCCGGCCGTGAAGAAGGCGTTTGCAGCAAAGGCTTCGAGGTTGCTTAGCCCGGCATCCAACAGGAAGAGTGTGTTGATTCCCCAGATGAACGAGGCCGCAAGGGTATTGCCGAGGGTCAACGTGAGGTAGACACTTTGAATCTTTCGGGCGGCGGCGTTCATCAAGACGCCGCCCCCTCCAGCGCGAGGGGTACGCACGAGCCCATTCTCGTCCCCTTCGGCTGACCACGCTAGAGCCGAGGGTGAGTTGCGCGCCCGCGAAACACCTTCGGTGCCCAGCATAAGGAGGCAGGCGAGGCTGGATCCCCAAACTATCGATGCCCGCTTGGGGAGGGCTGCTGATCTTCGATTTTCGGCCGGACTGGTTGTCCGCCTATTACTGTCGCACCCCTCTGGAATGCTTTAGTTATGGACGGCATTCAGGGAGATCGACTGCTCGGAGCGGCAAAGCCATCTCGCCATGCCGTTCCGAGTGCGGCCGCCGTGTGCGACTTGATCACTGATGCTCAGGTGGCGGCCGCGCAGTCTACAGGTGCCCGGGTGCAGGATCTGTTCGATGCCGTGAACTCCCTTCGGCCAGGCGCCCCCCGCGCCACGGCATCGGCCACCAGCGCAGAGTTGCCAGACCCCGCCGAATTGATCGACCTGTTGCGCGGCCTGGAGGATTTGAAGTCGGCGGTCGCGGGTTTGCAGGCCCGGATCGCTGTCGCGTTCGATGCCGCCCAGCGCAGCTCCGAGGCCGACCTGGGCGTTCCGGCCGACGAACAGGGACGCGGCGTCGGAGCGCAGATTGCCTTGGCCCGGCGGGAATCCCCCGCTCGCGGGTCCCGGCTCTGCGGGCTCGCGAAGGCACTCGTGACGGAAATGCCGCACACCCTCACCGCCCTCGACACCGGGCGGCTGAACGAATGGCGCGCCACCCTGCTGGTGAAGGAAACAGCCTGCCTGTCCGCCGAAGACCGCTGCGCCGTGGACGAGGAACTCGCCGCCGACACGGGAGTCTTCGACGGCGCCGGAGACAAGGCGATTATCGCCGCGGCCCGGACCGCGGCCTACCGGCGGGACCCCCGCTCCGTCACCCAGCGCGCCAGCCACGCCGCCACCGAACGGCACGTCAGCCTCCGCCCGGCCCCGGACACCATGACCTACCTCACCGCCCTGCTCCCCGTCGCCCAGGGCGTGGCCGTGCACGCGGCCCTGTCCCGGCACGCCGACACCCTCCGCTCCGGCGGGGAGCCCAGGTCCCGGGCCCAGATCATGGCCGACACCCTCGTCGAACGCACCACCGGCACCCCTGCGGGGATCAGCGGGGGGGAAGTCCAACTCGTCATGACCGACCGCACCCTGCTCCAGGGCGACAGCGAACCGGCCCGGCTCCCGGGCTACGGCATCGTCCCCGCAGCCTGGGCCAGGACAATGCTCACGGCAGGCGAGCCGGAGAGCGGTCAAGAACTCAAGCTCTGGCTCCGGCGCCTCTACACCGCCCCCGGAACCGGCGAACTTGTTGCCGCCGACTCCCGTGCACGGCTCTTCCCCGCCGGGCTGCGGCGCTTCATCCAAGCCCGCGACGATACCTGCCGCACCCCCTATTGCGACGCGCCGATCAGGCATTTCGACCACATCGTCCCCTGGCACAGCGGCGGCACCACCAGCCTGACCAACGGCGCGGGCCTGTGTGAAGCCTGCAACCACACCAAAGAACTCACCGGCTGGACAGCACAAACAGGGCCCGGGGGCAGGCATGTCCTCGAAATCCGCACCCCCACCGGACACCACTACCGATCAACAGCCCCGCCCCTCCCCGGCAGCAATCCACGAGGCACAGACCCGCCCGATACCGCGGCACCACATTCCAGGCGCCACCGACGCAAGCTAAGACACCACGCCAAGGCCCTCAAATACGCCCAACCCGCCAAGCTTCAGGCCGCCTAGGAAAGCTATGCCGAGCGAGGAGTCGCGTCTTTCGGGGCAAGCGGCAGGGTGATCTTCATGACCGTTCCCCGTGGATCGCTGCGCTCAACCTCGACAGTGCCTCGGGCCCCGGTGATGATTTCACGGACCAACGCCAAGCCGATTCCGAAGCTGCGTTGGCCCGGCGCGCCCTCCGTGCTGTGTGTTCTCACGAAGCGGTCAAACATCCTTGTCTGGTCCACACCCTTGATCCCGGCCCCGGAGTCCGAGACGGTGACAACAGCCCGGTTGGCGAGCACCGCCGTCGTGATCCCGATGTTTCCGCCGGGAGGGGTGTGTGCCAGCGCATTGTCCGCCAGGGCGAGGAGGGCGCGGCGGAACCCGTTGCCGTCTACGAGCGCGAAGGGTCGGTCTTTTTCCGTGAGGGTGACTCGGACGTCCTTCTCCCCCGCGAGCTGCTGCAAGCTTTCGACGACGGCGGCCGCTACGTGGGCGAGATCGATTGGCTCTGCAGAGACGCCCGAAGGCGAGCCGGTGGCCGTTACAAGCAATTCGTTGACGATGCCGGTGAGGGTCGCCGTGTCGTTGCGGATGCGGGCGAGTGCCTGCCCCGTTTTCGAGTCCGGAGCGGCATCACGTTGGGCAAGCTGGACGCGCGCATCCAGGATGGCCAAGGGTGTGCGCAGTTCATGGCTGGCGTCCTGCACGAACCGTCGCTGCAATGCGAGCGCTTCTCCCAGGGGCCTGATGGCACTCCGCGCGCTGAGCCACCCGATGGCCCCGGCGAGGAGGATCCCCGCAATGCCGGCAACGATCATGGCCTTCAGGAGGTCTTTTGTATCCAGATACGCGTAGACGGAATCGGTTTCGCCTGGTCCAGGCAGCGTTGGATGCTGTGCCTGGTTGAAGAGGTAGATCGCGGCCGCCGCCAGGAGGCACAACACTAAAACCGCGCATGCGGCACTGATCCGTGCGGCGATCTTCAGGGAAGCTCTGCGGAGTGTCGCCTGGTCCAGGTTCTCACTCATGGGGATTGTTCTCAGTCACGGGAATTGTTCTCAGTCATGGGGATTGCCAATCTGGTATCCGAGGCCGTGGACAGTCCGGATCACGGTCTTGGAGATCTTGCGGCGAAGGTGGTGGACGTAGGTGTCGATCACGCCCGGCTGGTCCGTTGGGTGGAACAGGGCGTTGATGAGGTCTTCGCGGGTGAAGACCCGTTCCGGTTCGCTGGCCAAGGTTTCGAGGAGCCCGGCTTCCTTCGCCGTCAGTGTGACCACGGAACCGTACACGGAGCGCATGGAGCGGGCACCGGCGTCGAGCTCCCAGTCTCCGATTCCCAGAGTCGCGGGCGGCGGGGCGTACGTCCTCGTGAGGGCTCGCAAGCGGGCGGCCAGCTCCATGGCGTCGAACGGTTTGCTCATGTAATCGTTCGCCCCGGCGTCGAGGCCCCGGACCTTCTCATCGGTAGCACCGAGCGCCGTCAGGATGAGGATCGGAGTGGCAATTCCCTTGGACCGAAGAGCTTTGATCAAGGCAAGACCGTCCATGACGGGCAGGCCCCGGTCTATGACCATCGCGTCCCAGCTCTGGGTCAAGCCGAGGTGGAGTCCGTCGCGCCCATTGACAGCCAAGCGGACGGAAAAGTCCGGCTCCAGGAGTTCGCTGATGAGCGGCCCTAGGGCGGCGTCGTCTTCGACCAGGAGGAGGGACGGCCGCTCAGCTGTTGTCATGCTGTCTATTCTTCCCCTGTGTGTCCGCTCGTGGCGCCCACCGTGACCTTGCGCCGCTTTTTGAGCAACTCGATTCCCCAGGGCACCACCGAGATCAAGACCATGATGACGGCAATGGCGTCGATGTTGTTGGCGACGAATTCATAGTGCCCCAGCCAGGAACCCAGAAGCGTCACGGAGGTTCCCCAAATGACGGCGCCGGTGACGTTCCAGAGGGTGAAGGACTTGTAGTCGTACCGGGCGATGCCTGCGCTCAGCGGGGCAAATGTCCGCACAATGGGCACGAAGCGGGCCAAGACGATCGCTCGGCCGCCGCGGCGTTTGAAGAATTCCTCGGCCTTGTCCAAGTGGGCGGTCTTCAAGACCCGGGCATCGTCCTTGAACCAGCGCCTTCCGAACTTGCGCCCCAGCATGTACCCGATCTGGTCTCCGGCGATGGCAGCAGCCGACACAACCGCAATCAACACCGGCAGTTCAAGCTGAAGTTGCTGGTGCAACAGCCCGGTAGTGAACAGCAAGGAGTCACCAGGCAAGAAGGGGAACAGGAGACCGGATTCGATGAACACGATCAGGGCTACGACGCCCAACGCCGCAGGGCCCAGCCCCTGGAGCATGGTGGCGGGATCCAGGAATGCCGGCATGGCAGAAAGTACGTGCATTGGTCCTCCTCAGGATCCGTGAGCTTGTGTTGCGGCTGTTTCTGAAGCCGCTTCGTCCGAGGCGGTTGCTTCTGAAGAAGCCAGTCCTGACTGGGCTGCTTCTGAAGCGACGCCGCGCGGGAAACTCCCCAAGACCCGTGGCGCGTGCCGGTTCCAGAGCCCGGCCAGGAAGATGACCGCGGCGCTGGTGGCGAGGAACGACGCCACCACGTCGCTGGGGTAATGGACTCCTATGTAGATCCGGGACCAGGCAACCACGATGGCCAGGGCTGCCCCGGCCCACGCGGTGATGACGCCCCATCGGGTGCCCCGAACCAAGAAGTACAAGGCAAAGGCGAGTGCTACGGCGAAGGCCGTGTGGCCGCTGGGGAAGCTATTGGAACCCGTTTCCGGGGCCAGGGGATCGAAAAGAAGCGCAGGATTGGGCCGGTGGCGGGCAACGATGAGTTTGAATACCTCGCTGGCAACCCACCCCGAACAGGCGAAGAGCACAAACATGACCGCACGCACAAAGGACTTGCGAACCAGGAAAAGGTACAAGGCGATCACCAAGACAATGCAGACTCCTGCTACAGGGGCGAAGAGAAAGTTGAGGGCCATGGCCAACGTTGTCAGGGCGCCCACGTGGTGGCGGCTGAGTTCCTGGTCAACGCCGAACTCGTTGGTGGTCAGGCCCGCTACCAATTGCACGCTGAAGCCGATAGCAAGGACTGCCGCAGCGAGGGCAACCGCCCACAGCAGCCAGTACCTGGGCTGCGGAAGCAACGGCACACCGTGGCGGACGACGGCGGAACTGGCTTCCGTGGGAGCGTTCTGCTTGGTGTGTGGTGGCATGAGTTTCTCCGACGTGAGGTGGCGGCCGTTGTGCGGCCTGCTTCCACTCTCCCGCGAGGCATTTAAGAAGCTCTTAAGAACTCCCCCGAATCCGGAGGTTCCCTTGGTCCTACGAGGGGCCTTGACCCGTGAGATGCCTAGGCACAGAGTTGAGGAACGTATGCCCGCCACGTCAAAAGGATTTGGGATGTCCGAATTTGCGATTTCGAAAGACGGTACCCGCATCGGGTATGAGCAGCACGGCGAGGGACCGGCCGTGATCCTGGTCGGCGGTGCGATGCAATTCAGGGGATTCGACCCCACCACCGTGGAAATGGCGAAGCTCCTCGCAGCCAAGGGGTTCACGGTCTTGAACTACGACAGGCGCGGCCGTGGGGAAAGCGCCGACGCTCCATCATTCACTTTGGAAGACAACATCGACGATCTTGCCGCGCTCATCGACATCGCAGGAGGCACGGCCGCACTCTTCGGGAGCTCTTCCGGCGGCGCGATTTCCCTGGCAGCAGCGGCAGCAGGCCTGCCCGTCACGAAGCTTGCGCTCTGGGAGGTGCCACTGAGGGCCGATGGCGGCACGGAATGGACCGAATTCCTCGCCGGATTCCGGGAACGCGTTGCATCCGGAGACAAGGCCGCCACCATCGAGTACTACATGAAGGATATGCCGCCAGAGTGGCTCGAAGGCGCCAAGAACAGCCCGGGGTGGCCCATCATGCTTGAACTGGGACCCAGCCTCTCGGCCGACGCCGAATCCCTCGCGTGGGCCCAGTCCGCACCGCGCGCCGAACTGTGGTCCGGCGTCACCCAGCCCACGCTCGCCATCGTCGGCGAGCAAACCCTGCCGATCATGCCGGAGGCCGCCGATTCCATCGTTGCCAACATCCCGAGCGCCCGCAAAGCGACCATTCCCGCCGCCAACCACGGCTGGGAACCCGGAGTCATGGCTGACGCGCTGGCTGAATTCTTCGCCGGCTAATACGGCGCTGGATTCGCCATGGACCTGGCCGCGACCGCCGTCGAACTCTACACCTTGGTTCCCTCGGCGTTTACGGCAGCCCGCACCGCACGGGCCAAGGAAGCCAAGTCTGCCGGGAACGCCGAACTGGCGAAACAGATAGCCCAGTTGCCCAAGCCTTCGACGGCAGCGTGGGCGGTCAACATGCTCGTCCGGCGCGGGACCAAGGAATTCGCGGGTGTCCTGGAGCTTGGGGCATCGCTCGGGAGGGCCCAAGAGCAGCAGGACCACGACCGCTTGCGAACGCTCGGCCAGCAGCGCCCGCGCGTGCTGGCAGCCGCCGTCGAGCAGGCCCGCGCCGTGGCGGAAGGCCTGGGCGTCAAGGTGAGTGGCGGCGCCGCGCTGGAGATCGAAGCCACGTTGAGGGCCGCGATGACGGATCCGGCCGCCGCCGCGGCGCTCCGCAGTGGGCAACTGGTGCGCGCGCTCTCCACGAACGGCTTGGAACCCGTGGATCTCTCGGGCGCCGTGGCGGTGCCTGGTTCTGTCGCGGTAGCGGGCGCCCGTCCCGCCGGGGATGCCGCCAAAGAAGAGCCCGACGACGGCGGGCGGCAGCGCGAGCGCGCCGACTCTCAGCGCGAACGGGAGAAAGCACAAACCGCACTCGTGGAGGCTGAGCGCAATGCAGACAAGGCCGACATGGAACTCGCCAAGGCCGAGCGCGAAAAGGCGGAGGCCGTACGTCGAAGCGAGCAACTCGCCGCCGAGGTCAAAGCTGCCAAGGACAAACTGGCTGCGTTGCAGCAGGAGCTTGCCTCCACAGAATGGGCAGTCACCTTGGCCGAGCGGGACCGCAAGCTGGCATCCCGGCTGGCCGGCCGGGAACGACGGGCGGCGGAAACGGCGCGGACCAGGTTGGAGGGGCTGTCCTAAAGCGGGCATCCAAAGCGTCCGATATACCGGACAGTTGGGGGCGTATTCTTGGACGATGAACAGTCATTCCGTGCGGCCTAAGGCACCGGCTGCAGCCCAGGTGTTGGCGGTTCTCAGATACGTCGCGGGCCAGGCCGGTCCGGTCAGCGCGTCCATCATCGCGCGCGATGTTGGCTTGCCGCGGTCCACGACGTATCAGCTCATTGCCTCGCTGATCGATGACGGGTTTTTGGTCCATCTCCCGGAGGAGCGCAAGTACGCCTTGGGGGTGACCGCTCATGAGCTAGGGACGGGGTATTCGCGGCAAGCCCCGATCCAGCGGATTGCCCGGTTCCCGTTGTCCCGGCTCGTCGCCCGGACCCGTCGGACTGCCCATCTAGCCGTGATGCACGGGCGCGATGTCGTTTACGTGATCGAGGAGCGCGCACCGCGGCAAAGCCCCCTGGTCACCGACACCGGGGTCCGACTTCCGGCCCACCTGACGGCCAGCGGCAGGGCGATGATGGCCCAGATGGACCCCGCGCAGGTGGCTGCGCTTTTCCCGGGACCGGAAGCCTTCGCGGAACGCCACAGCAAAGGCCCGCAATCCTTGCCCGCGTTGCAGGATCTCTTGGCGCGAGCACGGTCGCTCGGATACGCGTGGGAGCAGGACGAGGTCACCGAGGGGTTCTCCTCCGTGGCCGTCGCCGTCCTTGACCGGCAGCGCTATCCGGTGGCCAGCGTGACGTTGACGGTATCCAATCGCGCGTTTCCCGGCGGGGGCATGAGGCACCGGAGTAAGGATGCCGAGACGGCCGAGGAAAGGGCCGTCCGCATTGAAGACGTCGCCCGGGAGTGGATTCCGGAAGTGACCAGATGTGCCAGGGAAATTTCCCGCAGGCTGGGCACCCAAGCCTGATCCCGACGTCGTTCCCTCCGAAGCGCAGGGACGCTCACTCACTTATAAGGCCAAATGCCGCGACGCTCGCTCACCTAAGGTGAGCGAGCGTCCGCCGGAAACACCCCAAAGGTGAGCGAGCGTCTGGGGGCGGGGCAGAGCCTAAACTGCTGCGTTGTTCGGCACTGACCCGGCTAGCGGAGCTACTGCCTCCGAGCCGAGTTCCGTCGGGTAGACCATCTCAGCCGGAGCGTTGGAGTTCCTCTTCCCCAGCGGGTAGAAGACAAGCGCCGTGACAACGAGTCCTACAAGCCAGGAGATATCGGCCCCGCCGAGCAACTCGGTCATCGGGCCGGTGTAGAGGGTCTGCGCCAGGAACGGGATCTGGACAACGATGCCGATCGCGTAGCTGAACAACGCTGTCTTGTTCCAACGCCCGTAGCGGCCGTTCACGTCGTAGAGTGCCGGAATGTCCACCTTTTCCTTCGAAACCAGGTAGTAGTCCACGAGGTTGATCGAGCTCCACGGGATGAAAACCATCAGCAAGAGCAGGACGAAGTTCTTGAAATTGGCAATGAAATCGGGCGAAGCCAGGACTGCGATGAGTACCGAGAGTCCAATGAAGCCGATCACATAGGCAAAACGAGTCCAAGATGCCACTGCCGACTTTCGAGTGAAGGCCGTGACCGAGGTAAGCATGGTCATGTAGCCGCCATAGGCGTTAAGCGTGTTGACCGTCAGTTTTCCGGTCACGATGACGAGGTAGATGACCACGGCGATCAGTCCGCCGCCGCTCAAATTCCCGAGGAAGGCGACTTGGCCATCCAGGAACCTCGCACCCTTAGGCAAGGCGAGGGCAGCGAAGAGCGCGCCGAGGGTCATGGACCACTGAGAACCAAGCACCGTGCCGAGGTATGCCGACATGAAGGTCTTGCGCGCAGGAGTGTTGGCGGGCAGGTACCGGGAGTAATCGGCCACGTACGGACCGTACGTCAGCTGCCAGCCAGCGCCAAGCGAAATGGCGAGCAGGAACGTAGGAAACTCGAAACCGCCAGCTCCCAGGAGTGCGCCGACGTCCTGGGTGACCAACAACCTGATGCCCAGGTAGGTGAAGCCAAGGACACCCACCACAGTCGCAATACGGCCCAACATGTG
The DNA here is from genome assembly GCF_014207375.1 of Arthrobacter sp. AZCC_0090. GTDB lineage: Bacteria > Actinomycetota > Actinomycetes > Actinomycetales > Micrococcaceae > Arthrobacter. The sequence goes on from NZ_JACHEE010000004.1 coordinate 302,715, forward strand.
GATGTATTTGTAACCCAGGGTCGCCACGATGATGGTCAGCACCCCGAAGACGATCATGCCCACGGCCGGGGTGCCTGTATGGAGGATGAGGCTGATGGCCTGTCCGGAAAGGACGGTACCGGTTGCAGCGAAGCCGAGGTACATCACGACCACCAGCACCAAGGGAATCACCGCACCGAAGATTCCGAACTGTGCCCGGCTGGAAATCATCTGTGGCAAGCCGAGCTTCGGACCCTGGGCCGCGTGAAGCGCCATCACCGCGCCCCCCAAAAGGTTTCCGATCAAGAGACCGATGATCGCCCACAGGGCATCAGCGCCGAAGACCACCGCCAGCGCGCCGTCGACAATGGCGGTGATCTGCATGTTCGCCCCGAACCAGAGCGTGAACTGCTGGACCGGCGAACCATGCCGCTCGTTCCCCGGGACAAAATCAATGGAGCGGCGCTCAACGCGCGGCCCGCCTGTTCCCGTGTTTCCTGTGGCCTGCATGCCTGTTCCTTACTTTGACAACCGAAGTCCGATGTCCCCAACTGAGAATCAATCAGAGCATGCGAAGTGACGGCTATCACCGAAAGGCAGCCATATTTAGTCCGATATACCGGACTATAGGGCGAGAGTTGTGATTTACCCCATTTGGTTGCCGGTACCGCTGGCCAGGCCCATGAACATCGTCTTGTGCAGCACGTCCACATGCCGCCGTGACACCTCGACGGCGCCGCGATCGTCCCGTGCGCGCAGCGCGTTCACGAGCGCAATGTGGTCTTGGTTGGATTTGTGCAGAAGCTCGATCGGGTACGGGATGAAGTAGGCATAGAGTTCCGCCAATGTCTCGTTGTAAGCGTCCACTGCCGGGCCTAATCCCGAGGACTCCGCGACTAGTTGGTGAAACCGCTCGTCGGCCTGGTGATACTCGGACCAGTTGGTCGATCCAGCCATCTCTTGGGTGAGCCGCTCCAGCTCATCGAGTTGCTCGGCAGAGGCATTGGCCACGGCAAAGTGCGTCACCGCGCATTCGAACAGCAGCCGCCGGTCCACCAGCCTGTTCACCGCGTGGGATTCGGCGGGCGACGCAGCAAGCTCCTCGAGCACGTTCCGCGGTGGCTCGTCAGCGACAAACGTTCCGCCACCTCGTCCGCGGCGGCGGACCACTACGCCCTGATCGGCCAGGCTTGCCAAGGCCCTACGGGCAGTGATCGGACTGACCGAGAGACCCAGCGCGACGTCCTGCTGGTCAGGCAATCGCTCCCCCGGCTGGAGCAGTCCCAGCGATATGGCCATGCCGATCCGCAGCCGCACGGCGTCGATCGCGCTCCTCCGGTCGATACCGAGCAAAGGGGCGGCATCGATGGGTGAGTCGCCGGTAGTGTCCTCAAGCTGACGGGTCATATCCGCTACTTTACGGGGCAAAATCCACCTTTCATTTATTTGATCATTATGATCTAATATGAGGCGAGTCACAACGACAACGTGGAGAAAACAGTGCAACGCATCCTTCCCCTCATCGCCGCTCAAGCGCCGCCCCGACTGATCGGCGAGCCGATCCAGGCGTTCGCAGACGAGGTCGCCGCCGCCGTCGCGATCCAACCGCAAAGCAAACTTGTGGTCTTCCCGGAGCTGCACCTCTTCGGGGACACCTACCCGGATCAGCAGCGCACTGAAGTGTTGCAGGACTCTGCCGAACCGCTGGACGGTCCGCGGGTCAACGAGTTGCGACAGCTCGCGGCGGATTTGGGTATCTGGCTGGTTCCGGGCAGCGTCTGCGAGCGCGGCCCCGAGGGGCAATTGTTCAACACCCAGTTGGTCCTCTCCCCTGCCGGAGAGCTTGCGGGCTACTACCGCAAGGTCTTCCCTTGGCGCCCCTTTGAGCCCTACGACCCCGGCGATCGATTCACGACAGTTGACCTGGAAGGGATCGGAAGGGTGGGCCTGAACATTTGCTACGACGCCTGGTTCCCCGAGGTAAGCCGCCAGCTGGCGTGGATGGGCGCCGAAGTCATCCTCAACGTCGTGAAAACCACGACGCCGGACCGCAAGCAGGAACTCGTCCTCGCCAAGGCGAACGCAATTGTGAACCAGGTCTTCATGGTCAGCGTCAATTGCGCTGGCCCCACCGGCAAAGGCCTGAGCCTGATTGTGGACCCCGAGGGAAACACCATAGCCGAGGCCACCGACGACGCCCCGACCCTGCTCGCCGCGGAACTGGACCTTTCCGCCGTCGAGCATGTCCGCACTCACGGAACCGAAAACCTCAACCGTCCCTGGTCCCAATTCCGCCCCGGCGAGCCGGCCATCGACCTGCCCATCTACCAAGGCCGCATCGACCCGGCCACTTGGACCCCACGGTCCTCCAACTCCTAAGGAACCATCGGTGACAACACAACCGAGCCTCACGCGCGCCCTGAAACTGCCCTCGCTGGTCCTGTTCGGGCTCGCCTACCTGACCCCACTCATCGTGCTGGCAATCTTCGGAGTGATCGCCGAAACTACCGGGGGCGCATCGCCGTCGGCCTATCTGGTGGCCATGGTAGCCATGCTCTTCACTGCACAAAGCTATGGACGCATGGCTGTTGCCTATCCGGTGGCCGGCTCCGCGTATACCTATATCCGGCGCTCCATCGATTCCCGGATCGGATTCCTGGCCGGTTGGGCTGTCCTGCTGGACTACCTGTTCCTGCCGATGGTCATCTGGCTGATCGGCGGCTCCTACCTCACCGCCCAGTTCCCTGACATCCCCATTGGGGTCTGGATTGTCGCGTTCATCGCCATCACCACGCTACTGAACGTGGTTGGCGTCAAGGCCGCGGACAAGGCCAACTATCTGCTGATGGCGTTCCAGCTTCTGGTGATCGTCCTTTTCGTTGCCCTCTCCGTTGGAAACTTGCTCTCCACGTCCGGAGCGAGCGCCCTGGTCAGCACCGCTCCCTTCTTCAACGACACCTCGAGCTTCGACAAGATCACCGCGGGAGCGGCAATCGCTGCGTACTCGTTTCTCGGCTTTGACGCCGTATCCACGCTCACCGAGGAAACCCTCGAGCCTAAGAAGACCGTCCCGAAAGCAATCATGCTGGCGGCACTCATCGGAGGCGCGATCTTCGTCGTCGTGTCCTACACGACCCAGCTGATCCACCCCGGCGGAGTGTTCGACGATTCGGCGTCGGCGGCGTCGGACATAGCCCTGAAGATCGGTGGGCAATTCTTCGGCGCAGTGTTCCTGGCGGGACTCGTGGTGTCCCAGTTTGCCTCCGGGCTCGCGGCACAGGCCAGCGCCTCACGCCTGCTCTACGCCATGGGCCGGGATTCTGTCCTGCCCAAGAAGATCTTCGGAGCGCTGAATAGGTCCTTCCACACGCCCGTATTCAACCTGGTCATTACCGGCGCAGTGGGACTCGTCGCCATGTTCTTGGACGTCGCCACGTCCACGTCGTTCATCAACTTCGGTGCGTTTACGGCCTTCACCCTGGTCAATATCTCCGTCATTGCCTACTACGTGCGCCAGCGACGCTCAGGGCACCGGCTCAACCTATTGTTCTATGTGGTCATGCCGGCGGTGGGAGCCATCATCGACGGGTTCCTGCTCTCCCAGCTGGATTCGAATGCCATCACGCTTGGGCTGATCTGGCTCTGCGTCGGCGTCGTGGTACTCGGCATCATCACCAAAGGGTTCCGGAAGGCACCACCGGAGATGGTGATGGAGGAAAAAGAAGCTGCCCTGGTGTGATGGCTGATCAACGAGAGATTGGACTGCAGTGCGCATCACCCTAGCCCAGATCGATTCCGGCACGGACGTCGGCCGCAACCTCGCCCTCATCGAGGACTACTGCGCCCGAGCCGCCCAGGAGGGGTCTGACCTCATCGTGTTCCCGGAGTACTCGACGTACGAGAAAAGCCGGGTGGACCAGAGCTTCGTGGACATGGCCGAACCCCTTGACGGCCCGGTGGCCGCCAAGCTCCACGCGACGGCGGCACGTTACGGGATCACCGTCGTCGCGGGCCTTCTCGAAGCGTCAGAGGAACAGGACGCTTTCGAGGAACGACGCCGGGCCTTCAACACGCTGGTGGCCATTGGTCCGGACGGTTCCCGCCTAGCCAGCTACCGGAAAATCCATCTTTTTGACTGCCAGGGATTCCGTGAGTCGGAGTACATCAAACCTGCCCCGGAACCAGTGCCTGCCACTTTTTCCTGCGGCGGCATGACCTTCGGGTTGATGACCTGCTACGACCTGCGCTTTCCTGAGCTTGCACGCATCTTGGCCGAGGCTGGGGCCCAGTCGCTCCTCGTCTGTTCCTCCTGGGTTCCCGGTACTGGCAAGTCCGAGCAATGGGCCACCCTGGCAAAGGCCCGGGGCATTGAGAACGGAATGTACGTGGCGGCTGTCTCCCAAACTCCGCCTGTGTCCATCGGCTACAGCATGCTCATCGATCCGCTGGGCACCGTGGTGCACAGCCTCGGCACCGAGCCGAGCATCGCAACGCTGGATCTCTCACCACATGCAGTTCAGGAGGCCCGGGAGCATTTCCCCACGCTGAGGCATCACCGGCTCCTCTGATATCGACCTGCTGCCAACTCTGTGCTAAACCAAAGTGCGAGATGCACTCACGCATCGAAGGAGAAATGCCATGAGCACAACGACGGATAAGGGATCGGGCCGCGGGCTGGAGATCCGCTCGATCGACTACGTTCCCCTGAATGAACGGCACGGCAAGGTCTCCCACATCGGACCGCTATGGTTCGTCAGCAACGCCCAGATAGCTACCTTGGCCGTGGGGTTGATCAGCATCACCACGGGGGGCAACCTGATCTGGTCGCTTCTCGCGATCGCCATCGGCGTCCTCGTCGGCACACTGTTCATGGCCGCGCACTCCTCCCAGGGTCCCCAGCTCGGCCTGCCCCAGATGATCCAGTCCCGGCCGCAATTCGGCTATATCGGCGCCCTGCTAGTTTGGCTCTTTGCCTATCTTCAGTACGCGGGATTCAACATCTTCAACACGATCTTGGCCGGCGAAGCCATCCAGGAATCGGTCAACGTCGGGTCCCAAACCCTCTGGTTTTGGGTGGTCACCATTGTTGCCGTTGTCATCGCACTTTTCGGCTACGACCTCATTCACGCGTTCGAGCGTTACCTGACCTACCTGACCATCATCATGCTGGCGCTACTCACGGTGGCGGCCGTCAAGCTAACCATACCCGCCGACGCATACAACCTGGCCAACTTCCATTTGGTGCCGTTCCTGGGCCAACTGGGGGTCGCCGCCGGCTACCAGATCTCCTGGGCCATCTACGTCTCGGACTACTCCCGCTACCTCCCGCCGGCAAGCGGACGGGGCACCTTCCGGTGGACGTTCTGGGGTAGCGCCCTGGGCGGTATTTGGGTGATGTTCCTGGGCGCGTACATTGGCGCTGCGGCCGGGGAGAACTTCGAGACCATCGGCTCCATCAAATCCACCGCCGACCAGCTCTTCGGCGGATTCGGTGGCATCGCCTTGTTCGTCGCCGCCCTGGGCTTGCTGTCCGTGACTGCCCTGAACATGTATGGCGGTTCCCTCACCTTGATATCGTCCATCGACAGTGTGCGGCAGATCCGGCCGACCCTGAGGCTCCGGATCATCACAATCGCCATCACCGCGCTCATTTCCGTGGTCCTGGCGAACCTTGCTTCAAGCGACTTCCTGGCGAATTTCAACGACTTCCTGCTGCTGGTGCTGTACTTCTTCATTCCGTGGACGGCCGTTAACCTCACCGACTACTTCATTGTCCGCAAGGGCCACTACGCCATCGCCGAGATCTTCAAGCCCGACGGGATCTACCGACGCTGGGGCTGGCCCGGAATCATTTCCTACCTCGTCGGCTTTGTGGTGATGATTCCCTTCTTCTCCGCCGGGAAGCTTTTCGTCGGGTTCATCGCCCACGCCATCGACGGCGCCGACATCTCCCTGTTTATCGGACTTCCCGTGTCCGCCGGGCTGTACTGGCTGATGACCCGCCGTATCGACGTCGACGCCGAAACGCGCTTGGCCAAGGCAGAGGCCGACGCCCTGGAGGCAGCCGCGCACGAACACATCCTGCCGTAGCTGCGCTGGAAGGCGGTAACGGCGTCGGGATTCACGCGGTGGCGATGACTGCGGACGTCGATCAAACGCTTTCCCCGCGCTGGACCCATCAGCCTTGGGGTTGTCAGACGGGCGCAGATACGAACACCTGCACGCGAAGGTCGGTCACACCAGAACCTGTCGGTTCCATCCATACCGGCTCCCCGCGATTGTCCATGATCAGCCATTGGCGCCGTGGCCCATCGGCCCGACGAACAGCAGGCCCGCACCCGTGGGCCCGGCAGACCAACTGGCAACGTGCGGAGCGGTTAAGGCAGTAGACACGAAGCTGCGGATCACAGGCGACGAAGCAGTGGAAGTCGACGACGGCGACGGCGACGCTGCCGGGGTAGGTGCGGAAGCGGTGACCGAGGCCGGGACTCCGGGCAGCAAGCCGGTCTTGGCAATACCCAGCCCCGCAACGACGCCCGCGCCCGCCATCCCTGCCCCTGAGAGGAACCTTCGACGGCTCATCCTGAAGTGGGCCTCGCGCTCGTCCCGCGGGACAGTTCGGTCGCCGTTCCCAGACCCCGTATTCCGCTCCACCCCCTCAGGATAGAACCGGAACATAATGCGGGAACCGGGCAGAAGCTGCAAGTTTGCTGTAAGGGGGCGGGGCACGACGACGGTGTGTGTTGCTGGCCGGCACGGCGTCACACGGAGCAGGTTTTTGGGGCGTCGAATCGGCCGCGAGCTCAAGATTCCGGGGCCTGGGATGAGTCGGCGTGCTAGAAATGTGCGCCGCGTGACGCGGCGCGAGTCACCTCCGGCGCCGATCACCGCGGCGCCGATCACCCTTGGAGGAGCTGGGTCCGCCGCAGCCACGATTCGATGTCCAGTCCGGAGTCGCGGACATGCTCGCCGCGCACGGCGAGTCCTTCGCCGATGATCGCGCCGGGGCACGATTTGGCGTAGTCCTTCTCCGTGGTTCCGAGACCGCTCATGGCGTGGGTGGTGATCGGGTGGATGGTCTTGCCGGTGAAATCGTGGCTCTCGGCGAACGTGGTCATGATCATGGGTGCCCGGACGTTCCAGATGCCGCTGTCGAGCAGCACCGTGTCGTATTGCTCGATGGACGGCAGCGGGGTCGCGATGGCCGGGCGGGCGTTCGCGTTCTGTTCCCGGACATTGCGCGCCACGGTGGCATCGTAGTTGTCGGAATAGGGCTCGGCGGGATCGATCCGGTGTGCGTCGCAGGTGATGAGTGCGCTGATCATGCCGGCCAGCACCTCAGTGTTGCCGACGTCGAGGTGGATGCGCCCGCCGTCGTAATAATTCTCCCCGGCGCGTGAGAAGCAGGAGAGCAAGACGCGCCCGCCGTTGCCGCCTGGCTCGGAAGTGGTTATCTGTGGCTTCTTTTCGTGGGAGGTCATGGTGTTGTTCGGCGCTCCTGGGGTGCAGCTTGAGGTTCCGGCGACAGCCGCCGCACCGGCCAGCCCCACGACGGCGGAGCGCAGCACGGTGCGCCGGTCGATGGCTGGCCCGTGCGGGGGCATGTCAGTCGATCCTGCGTCCGCCCAGCCAGCTGACCTTCTCGGGGTCGCGGTGGTCGAAGAAGAGGCTGGCGCCGGTGCCGAGGGTGGCGATCTGGCCCATCTGCTCCTCGGTGAGGGTGAAGCCGAAGACGTCGAGGTTCTGGGCCATCCGTTCCGGGCGCACCGACTTGGGGATGACGACGACTTCGCGCTGGATGAGCCAGCGGAGCACCACCTGGGCGGCGGACTTGCCGTGCGCTTCGGCGATGGTGCTGAGGACCGGATTCGTGAAGAGTCCGTTCTTGCCTTCGGCGGGGACCCCAGGATTCGATTTGGACGCCGCGTTCGCGCATCAGCGCCTGGTCGACGGCGCGCTGGTGGAAAGGGTGGGTTTCGAGCTGGTTGACGGCCGGGACGATCTCGCTGTGGTCGATGAGGTCGACCAGCCGGTCCAGGTGGAAGTTCGAAACCCCTATCGCGCGGGCGAGGCCGTCCTTGTGGATTTCCTGCATGGCGCGCCACTCGCTGTAGTAGTCCCCGAGCGGCTGGTGGATCAGGTACAGGTCGAGGTAGTCCACTCCGAGCCGGCTGAGCGAGTTGTCGAAGGCGCGCTTGGTGTCGTCTTGAACACTGCCTGTCGGGGCGTGCTGGATCCAGAGCTTGGTAGTGATGAACAGTTCCTCACGGGCGATGCCGCTGTTCTTGATGCCGCGCCGACGGCGGCCTCGTTGCCGTAGGAGGCGGCGGTGTCCAGGTGGCGGTAACCGGCGGCGAGGGCGGCTTCGACGGCGGCTTGGGTTTCGTCGTCGGGAATCTGGAAGACGCCGAAGCCGAGGATCGGCATCTCGACGCCGTTGTTTGGGTGACGTTGTCCATGGGATCTCTTTCCGGTTGTATCGGGTTATCGGTTGGCTTGGGCGTGTGCGGCTTCGTAGTCCTGGTCGCTGACGGGTTCAAGCCACGTGGCGCTCTCCCCGTTGTCGTGTTCGACCAAGGCCATGGCACATCATGTTGTCTTTCGTAGCGCCATGCCAGTGTTCCTCGCCGGGCGGTGTGTGGTGTCCCCTGCGCGCATAAGGATCACACTGCCGTCCCGCGTGGCAACGAGACCGATGCCGTCGGTGCAGTGCAGGGTCTGGCCAAGGGGATGGGAATGCCAGTTGGTGCGGGCGCCAGGAGTGAATCGGACCATCGCCGCCACGAGACGCGAGGGAGCCTCGCCGTTGTGCAGAGGGTTAAGGTAGACCTTCCCGGTGAACCTTTCGATCGGGGCTTTGGCCGTTGGCGTGGGAGGTACGAGTTTCATCCTGACTGCCATTTCGCTAGTGCTGTGATTGCTTGGTGTGCCGTAGCGGCAGGGATCCCACTAGGAGGATTTGGGTGAGAACGCCGCCCAGCACCGGTCCGGCAGCAGCGGCGACCGAGCCGCCCAAACCCCAATACACGATTGCCCTTCGACGCCGCGCGGGGTCGTGGTACGCCTCACGGATGAGCGCGAGGGAAGTAGGGGTGATCATGGCCGCGCCAATGCCCTGCAACACGCGTCCGGCGATGAGAGCCGGAAGACTGGGGCTGAAGCCGCATGCCACCGAAGCAACGGTGAACAGGGTCATGCCAATGCCGTAGGCTCGCCGGGCGCCGACACGGTCTGACAACGTCCCGGCGAATAGCTGCAACGCGGAGAACATCAGGGTATAGCCGGTGACGATCCATTGCAGGCCGGAGAGTCCGCCGCCGAAATCGTTCCGTATCCCCGGCAGGGCGACGTTGACGATTTGGGCATTCAAGGCGACGACGAAGAATCCCAGCATCGCAACCGCCAACGACCCGCGCGGCCGGGCGAGGGTCGCCGGAGGAGATTTGATGGTGGTCGGAGACATGTGGCCTTCCAAACGGAGAAACAAGGACTGATTCAAGAAAACCCGTCCCCGCGTCCGCGTGGGAGTGCCTGTTGTACCGTGTACTGCCAGTGCCTGTTAGGGCGTCCCTCGCCGGCCTAGCGAACCGAAGTTAGCAGTCGCTAACCGGAATTGCCGGAGCTTGCGGGCGGCTCGCGCGGCCCCTGGTCCAAGCGGAAGGGCGGATAGTTGTCGCTCATCAACGCGACATACGTTACGGTCCTGTAGACCCATCGGTTGATTCCCATGATCAAGTTGAAGAGTCCCAATCGGTAAACGCCTGTGAACAGCAGGATCACGGCCGTGATGAACACGAGAACGCCGAGCAGCGATATCCCGTTAGTGCCGCCCTCAGTAGAGGACCTCCATATGCTGCCAGCGAGCACACCGACAATGATCAAGTGCGGCAGGGCGAGCAGCCAGGACTTGACCAGTACCCGCCAGTGGGAGAGTTTTTCGGGATACGCAACGTCGAATGTGGCCGGATAGTCCGCGTGGGCGAGGGTAAAGGGCGGGTAGTGGTCAGTGCCGAGGACGCCGTTGGCGTAGAAAGCCACCCGCCAATTCCACCGCATGACGCCAACAGCGAATTGGAAGAGCGAGGCCGGGTAGCGGCCGGTAAACAGGATCACAACCCCCGCCGCGACAGTCACCACGACGAATGCGAGCCCGAGGAAGGCGAGAACGATGTAGTGCGGAATGGCCAAGAACCATTTGACGAGCCACATCCACCGCGAGAGGTTCGGATCCAACTGCCCCTCCAACCGCGCGGGATAAGCTCCTCCGCTGATTCCATTCATTCCCAACGCGGACGAAGGGAGCATTCTCCTGCCGAGTCCGGCAGCCCCGATGATAATCAGAGCAAGCCCGACCGCTAGCATGGCGATCCCTACGAGGACGGGCCCGGAGTTGGCGAAGACACCAAAGGAGCCAGCGGCGAGCAGGTCTCCCAGCATAAGGACGAGCATGTGCGCGGGACTCATTTTCTCGCTTGGAGGGTTGGCATGCGCGAACGTTCCGGCAGGATTGGTATTCATGGTGTGATCCTGGGCTTCTTAGATGGTGATCGCGATTTTTCCGCGGGCTTTCCCGGCGTCGAAATAGCGCATCGCATTGGAGACTTGTTCCAGCGGATAGCTTCGGCCGACGGCAGGAACGAGGGTTCCGGCTTCGATGAGTCCGGCGAGGTGCTCAAGGTCCGCCGAGCCTTGTGTTGCAAAGACCATGGTGAGCCGCTGACTGATGAACGGGGACAGCGCTAGTGCGCGGAGCTGCCGGTCCATACTGCCTGTCCAGGAGCCGCCTTCCTCGCCGCCGGTGATGACGGCGGTGCCGGTGGCGGTAAGCGCACGGCGGAGGCGTGACAGGGTGGGGTTCCCGGCGATATCCAGGATCAGGTCATAGTGTTCAATTCCGTCGGCGAAGTCCTGCTTGGTGTAGTCGATGACGTGGTCGGCCCCGAGGGAGCTCACCAGGTCCACCTTGCCGGTACTGCACACGCCTGTGACCTCGGCACCGGCCGCCTTGGCGAGCTGCACCGCATAGCTGCCGACTCCGCCCGAGGCACCAAGGACCAGCACCTTCTGTCCCGGGGTTATCTGGCTGGCCGCGCGGAGGGCCTGCAGGGCAGTGCAGGCCGAAACCGGGACCACCGAGGCCTGTTCGAAGCTGATGTTCGCCGGTTTGCGGGCGAGCTGGCTTTCGCGGGCCGTCGCATATTCGGCAAAAGAGCCCTTCCCGACGCCGAAGACCTGGTCCCCGGCGGCGAACCGCGTCACTGCCGCGCCGATCGCCACGACGGTGCCCGCCAGGTCCAGCCCAGGCACAGGGTTTTTGGGGGCTCGCAAGCCGTAGGCCAGACGTAGTGCGTAGGGCAGGCCCCTGGTGACATGCCAAGTCCCGCGGCCCAAGCCCGCAGCGTGGACCCGAACAAGCACTTCGTTCTCGGCAATCTTCGGCTTGGGGATCTGCGCCATGTGCAGGACGTCGGCGGAGCCGTAAGCCTCCTGCACAATGGCCCGCATCGTAGAGGACGCTTGCTGCTCCGCCGTTGGCGAGCCGCCCGAAAGAGGAGTCTCCGCAGCCTGCTGACCAGAGGTCATAGCCGTTCCTTTCACAACATTTGGGGTGCGCAGCCTACGTTTCGTACGCTGTACTAAAAAGAATATCGTACAATGTACTAAATCGCTAGAGCCCAAGGAGTCCCCATGCCAGCAACGACGCAGCCGCTCGCCGAACGGCGCCTTCCGCTCAGCCGGGAAAGGGTGCTCCGTTGCGCAGTGGATCTCGCCGACCAGTCGGGAATCGCCGCGTTGACCATCCGCTCGCTCGCACAGAGCATGGGAACCAAGCCCATGTCCCTCTACTACTACGTAGCCAACAAGGATGAAATTCTGGACGGCATCGTGGACATCGTCTTCAGCGAAATCGAACTCCCATCCCCCGCAGGCGACTGGCGGGAGGAAATGCACCGAAGGGCGCACGCCGTCCGCGCAGCGCTCAAACGCCATCCATGGGCGGTCGGGCTACTGGAAAGCCGCTCCTCCCCAGGTGAAGCTAACTTGCGCCACCACGAGGCGACACTCGGCACCCTGAGGGCAGCGGGCTTCTCGGTCAAGATGACGGCCCATGCGTACGCCTTGCTCGACAGCTACATCTACGGATTCGCGCTCCAAGAAGCGGCCCTGCCTTTCGAGGGCCGGGACACCGCCCCCGAGATCACGACGCCGATCATCGAGCGCTTTTCGACCGGCCAATACCCCCACATGATGGAGATTGCCACCGAGCACGTCCTCAAACCCGGCTACGACTTCGGGGATGAATTCGACTTCGGGCTAAACCTCATCCTTGACGGCCTCAGCCAATCGGTTCCGGTCACCGGCGGAGATCCGGGGCAGCGCTAGCGAAGTCCTGTCAAACACGCGGATGATCGGCTACACCGGCGTCACGCCGAGCAGGCTTTTGGCGCTTTGAGCCAGCCGCGATCCCGAAATCCCGGGGCTCGGGAGGAGGCGGGGCGCCAAAAAGGTGCTCAGCGTGACACGGCACCAAGCCCAGGAGCCCAACCCCTACCTCTTCAGGTTGCTCAGCTCCTGCAGAACCTCGTCCGAAGTAGTGATGATGCGGGCGTTGGCTTGGAAGCCGCGCTGGGCCACGATCAGGTTGGTGAATTCCTGGGACAAGTCCACGTTGGACATTTCCAGTGAACCGGCAGTCAAGGTGCCGATTCCGGCGTCGCCCGGTGCCCCTACCTGGGCCGCGCCGGAGTTGGCGCTGGCCACGTAGGTGGAGCTGCCGGCTTTCTCGAGGCCACCGGGGTTGGTGAAGCGGGCGAGTGCAACGCGTGCAAGGACCTGCTTGCTGCCGTTGCTGAACGAACCGATGAGCGAGCCATCCCCACCCAGGGTGAAGGACTCGAGCTTGCCTGCTTCGGAGCCGTTCTGGCTGCCGACGGTGAGTGTGCTCATGGCCGCGAAGCCGGTAACGCCGGTCATGTCCACCGTGATCCCGCCCACCGTCATGGTGCCACCCGAGGTCAGGGCACCGCTCGTGAACGCGAGCGTCGAGTTGCCTGTGGCTCCGTTGGCGTCTGTCCCGGCCACGTCCCAGCCGGCCGCGGAGCGGCTGAACGTCAGGGTCAGGCTGCGGGAGGCGCCGTCGGCGTCGTACACCTTGATCTGGCGCTCCACGCTGGTCCCGACGCCGGCGTCCGACGGCAGGTTGCCGTCCAGCGAAGTCTTGGTGGTGGCGACGGCGGCTGCCGTGGTGTTGGGCGAGAGGGCGATAGGCCCGGTGGGACCTCCCACGTTTACGGCGCCGTTGACGGCGGACCAGCCCTGGAGGATGCCGCCGTCGGGGCTCACCAGGCGGCCGGCGGCGTCCATGTCGAAGGCTCCGGCGCGTGTGTAGAGTTGCTGGCCGCCCTTGCTGGTGATGAAGAAACCGTCGCCGGAGATCATCATGTCCGTGGCACGCCCGGTGTTCTGCGATGAACCCTGGCTGAAGTTGGTGCTGACCGCGGCCACTCGCACGCCCAAACCGATCTGGGCAGGGTTGGTGCCGCCGGTCTCGGTCTGCGGGGTACCGGCGCCCTGCGTCATCTGGGAGAGGGTGTCCTGGAACTGGGTGGAAGAAGCCTTGAAACCGGCCGTGTTCACGTTGGCGATGTTGTTGCCCGTAACATCCAGCATGGTCTGGTGGGCTCGGAGGCCGGAGATTCCGGAGTACAGCGAACGAAGCATGGTGTGGCCTTTCTTCGGGTGGTTCGGGGCGGAAGTTGGTGGAGCGTCAGGCGGTGGGTGCGGGCGAGGCTGCGGCGGTCATCCCGCTGATGGAATCGAGCGGAATGTTCACACCCCCGACCGCCACTGTGGGGACTCCCCCGGCGAAGGAAACCGAGCTCGCAACGCCGGATCCCTTGGTTCCGTCCGCGAGCGCGTAGCTGATGTTGTGTCCGATGATCTGCGCCGCAGCTGTGCGCATCTGGAGCGAGAAACTCTCCTTGGCCCCCGTGGAGAGTTCGGTCATTTTCTCCATCATGGACAGTTGGATGGTCTGCCCCATCATCTGGTTGGTATCCATGGGCGCGCTGGGGTCCTGGTTTTTCAGTTGTGTCACCAGCAAGTTCATGAACATGCTCGAGTCCATGGTCTGCGCGGGCTTAGGCGCGGTGGTTCCAGACGCGGTGGTTCCAGGCTGGACTCCGCTGTTTGCCGCGATGGCTTGGATGGTCACTCTTGGTTCTCCTTCATCAGACGAGAATGTCCAGGCTGCTTGTACTGCTTCGTGGAAGCACGACGGCGGTCCGCGGCAGGCGAACCGGCTCGCCGCCGCTGCCCTGTGGGAAGGCCGGGCTTTCCGCCGGGCGCCGGTCCCGTGTATCAGAACCCCGGGCGTCCGAGCCACTCGTCCCGGCATCGGCAGGGGTGTTGTGTTCGGACAAGTCAAGGCTGGCGCCGAAGCCTGATTCCCCAAGTCCGCGCCGCAGTTCCGGCAGGATGCTGCGCACTGCCTCCCGGCCAACCTCCCCGGGGGCGAATAATTCGATCCGCACGCCCGAGCCGTCTATGTGCGCCCGGACGGTCAGGGGGCCCAGGTCTTCCGGGGACAGCCTCAGCGTCATCACGTGCTTTCCCGGGTCCGCTGCGGCAAGGGAGAACAGCCGTCCGGCTACCTGGGGCAGCAGCTTGGCTGGATCTGCCTGTGGTGCCGGCGTAGCCATGCCGGGAGTAGCGGGCGAGGGAACCTGCTGGAGGGGCGATGCCGGCTGCGTGATGGCCGGAAATCCGGCCTGAGTGCCGGCCGCCGTGGCAACGATACCCTGACCGCCGGGCTGTTGGGGGTCCTGTTGCGTCCCGGGTTTCCGGGGAGGAAGTACGACGGCGGTGCCGGCCTCATCCGCCAGGGCTGCGGTGGCGGTGGGCGCAGTTTTGGTGCCGACGGGGGCCGGGCTGGCGGATGACGCAGTGATCGGCTGTACCGGAGCTGACGGGACTGACGGGACTGACGGTACCGGCGCTGTGCCCGGCTGGACCGTGCCCGGGTGGATTGTGCCCGGGGGGATTGTGCCCGGCTGGATTGTGCCCGGCTGGACTGTGGTCAGCTGGACTGCGCCCGCGTTTCCGGCCGGGAGCGCTGGCGCCGCCGACGGAGCACCCTGGGTTTTGGAAGCTGCTATGTTCCCCCAAGACGCTGCGTTCCCCGAGGACAGCGTGCTCCCCGCAAGCATGGCAACACCACCCGGTCCCGAAGGAACTCCTGCATTTTCCGGCAGCGTTACCGGCTGAGTTGTTGGCTGCGTCGCCAAGCCCGGCCCGCCAGAAGCCGAGCCCCCAGCCAGGGCCGCAACATTGCCTGTTGCCGAGGTGCCCGCGATCGACCCGAGCGGCGCCGTTCCCGCGGAGACACCCTCTTTGCCTGGCACAACGCTCGATCCGGACCCGGGACCGGGCGCAATCCCCTGCGCCGCAGCGATTCCGGCAATCGCGAGTCCGCTGGGAGCACATACGCCCGCACTGGCCGCCGCGCTCGCGGGTTCAGCCGAACCTTTGGCGCCCTTCGCTTCTCCCTGTTCACCCTGCCGGGATTCACCAAGCCGGGATTCAACAGCGTGGGATTCACCAGCCCGGGATTCACCAGGGTGGGCAACCGTCCCGGAACCGTCGGCGGCAGATTTTCCCGGCCCGCCGTCGTCGGACGCTGGCTGTTCCTTCGCTTCGGGCGCCTTCCCCGAAGCTTTCGCACCGGACGCCAGCACGCCGCCCATCACGGCATCAAAACCGGCGGGCGAGCCGGAATGCGAAGCCGTCGCGGGTCCAGAAGACGGCAGACGAGGCGAAGCGGCACTGGCGGGAGGCAACTGCATCACGAGCCTCCCGCTGGGACGATGCGGCGGATGGCGGTCAGATTGGACTGCTGCTCCCACGCATCGCGGATCTGGATGGTCTGTCCGGGAACGGGCGCGTCAATCGCTTTGCCGTTGCCGAGATAGATGGAGATGTGTTCGCCGCCGAAACTGACCA
Source organism: Arthrobacter sp. AZCC_0090 (assembly GCF_014207375.1). GTDB lineage: Bacteria > Actinomycetota > Actinomycetes > Actinomycetales > Micrococcaceae > Arthrobacter. The sequence continues at coordinate 318,696 of NZ_JACHEE010000004.1, forward strand.
GCAGGTCGCCGGGTTTGGCTTGAGCCAAGGTAGCCACCGGGGTGCCTTGCCGCATCTGATCGCTCACCACGCGGGGAAGATCAACGCCGAGATCCTTGAAGACGCGTTGCACGAAGCCGGAGCAATCCATGCCCACGGCGGGGTTCGTGGCGCCCCAGACGTAGGGCACTCCCACGTATTTCTTGGCATCGGCCACCACGGCATCACCCGTGACGCCGGTGGCCGTGCCGCTGGCTATGCCCGAGAGCGCACCCGCCCCCGCTACACCGCTGAGGGCCGTGGCGCTCCCGAGCCCCAAGGAAGAGGCGAGTTGCGAAATGCCCGACGCCGAGCCTGTCGAATCCCCGACGGCCGTGCTCAGCGCCTGCGCGAAGGACGCCGCGTCCGCGGATGAAGGCGCACTTCCAGAGGAGGACGCACCTCCGGCCGTCCCCGTGGACTGCGGACGAACGCCCTGTGTCAGTTGCTGCAGCATCGATTCGATGCTCTGGATGCGGCTGATGGCCTCGGTTACGCTCATGAGCCGGCCTTCCGCGCTGCTGGAGCCGGCTGTGCGGAACTTCGGTGCCATGCGGAGGAGGCGATCTCGTCCAGCACGCCTTGTTCGGCGCGCAGCGCGGAAGCCTCGAAGGCGGCTCCGTGTCGGTTTTCGAGCTTCTCCAGCCCCACCGCGCGACGCTTGGCTTCGGTGTATTCCGCGCGGGCCTGTTCGGCGTCTGCCTCCGCGCTGGCGGCCAAGGCGTCAAGCTCGGCCAACATGCTTTGCGCGGACGCGCGGGAGGCTGCGATGGCCAAGAGTGAGGCGGAGCTTCCAGCAGCTCCGGCGGACTCGGCCAGTTCCTCGCGGGCGGTAGCTCGGCGGGATCGCAGGGATGCGGTCCGGGAGTTGGCGCGGGCCAGTCCGCTGGCGGCGGCGTCCTGCTGCGTTTGGCGCAGGCGCAGGAGCCCGGCCAGGGAGAATTGACGGTTCACGCGGCTCCTTCGAGGCTTGCTGAGAGTCGGAAGAGTTCGGGCCATGACTCGCTGTACGGGGTGGATTCGTCCATGCTTTGCCGCAGGAACCGGTTGATGGCGGTTTCGTGGTCCAGGGCCGCATCAACCAAGGGGTTGCTGCCGCGGTGGTAGGCACCGACGTCGATCAGGTCCTGGGCGCTGCGCCGCGCGGCGAGGATCCTGCGCAGGGATGCCGCGAGCGCCGTGCGATCGGCGGTGTTGACCTTGGAGGCCACGCGGGACACTGAACCGAGCACGTCCACCGAGGGGAAGTGCCCTGTGACAGCAAGCTTCCTGTCCAGGACCACGTGCCCGTCCAGGATGGAGCGGGCGGCGTCGGCGATCGGTTCGTTGTGGTCGTCGCCGTCCACCAGCACCGTGTAGATCCCGGTCACGGAACCGGTCTCGGCGGTGCCGGCACGTTCCAGGAGCCGCGCCAGCACCGAAAAGGTCGACGGCGGATAGCCGCGGGTGGCGGGCGGCTCACCGGCGGACAGGCCGATTTCGCGCTGGGCCATGGCTACGCGGGTGAGCGAATCCATCATAAGCACAACGTCCTGTCCGGCGTCGCGGAACGATTCGGCGATCCGGGTGGCCGTCACTGCTGCACGCAGGCGCATGAGGGCGGGCTCATCGGACGTGGCAACAACCACCACGGAACGTGCGAGGCCTTCGGGGCCAAGGTCGTCCTCCAGGAATTCGCGCACTTCGCGGCCGCGCTCCCCCACCAGGGCAATCACGGAGACCTCGGCATCCGTGCCGCGGGCGATCATGGACAGCAGCGAGGATTTGCCAACGCCCGAGCCTGCGAACAGTCCCATACGCTGTCCGCGTCCGAGCGTGGCCATCGTGTCCAGGACGCGGACGCCGGTCTGCAATGGGGTGTCCACCCGGGCGCGGTGCATGGCCGACGGCGCTTCGTTGTCCAAGGAGACCATGGGACTGGCGGGCAGCGGGCCTTTGCCGTCGATCGGACGCCCGAGCCCATCCACCACGCGCCCGAACAGACCGCGTCCGGTGGGGACCAGGATCGGGCTGCCCTTGGCATGTGCCGCGTCTCCTGCCGCAACTCCGGCCAGCCGTCCCAGCGGCATACAGCGCACGGCACCACTGAGCGACGCGACCACTTCGGCGTCGAGCCCGGGCGCATCGCCCACCGTCACCAGATCGCCCACGGCACAGTCCAGCCCGGAGACCTCCAGGCCAAGGCCAAGCACGGACGTTACCGTGCCCACGCGTTGCGGGGCCGCGGCCGCGAGCGCCGCGCCGAATCGGCCTGCGTGCGGCCGGTACGCGGTGATGCTCATGCGTCAATCCCCAGCAGCGCCCTTTTGGCCCTGTCCAACGCGGTGCTGAGCCGGGCGTCCAGCCAACCCTGCGGATATTCCGCGATCGCGTCCCCGGGCTTGAGCGACGGATCGGCTTTGAGTTCGACGCCGGCCACGTCCACGACGTCGACGGCGGCCACCGCGGCAAGATCTGCCGGGTGGAGGCGGACGGAAGTCACGGTTTCCGCACCGGACACAGTGCCCAGGGCGCGGGCCAGGGCGGCGCGCGCAGTGTTCTGGCCCTTGTCGAGTTCGTAGCCCAGGATGGCTTCGGCAAGCTCAATCGCGCTGGCCGCCAGCACGTCTTGCGCTTCTTCCAACGCAACGCCGCGGTGTTGCCGGGACGCGGCGGCGGAAGCTTCGAGCGCACGGACAGCGTGCGCAACCGTCTGCCGCCCGGCGTCGAGCATTGCGCGGTGCTCGGATTGGAGTTTTTCTCGAAGGCGCTGCTGTTCCAGCGCCGCAGCCTGGATCCCCGCAGCGTAACCCGCCGCGTGTCCTTGGGTGTAGCCCCGGTTCTCCTTGAGGGACCGAGTGGCTGGCTGGATGTCGGGGAAGACGACCCTTTGGAGCTCAGCCTCAGTAGACATAGTCGTCCTCCTCGCCGCGTCGGACCACGATTGCACCTTCGGCTTCCAATTCGCGGATCGAACGGACAATCTCGGCACGGGCTTCTTCAACCTGGGACGCGCGTACCGGCCCGGCGGAGGCCATCTCGGCTTCGAGGATTTCGAGATTGCGGCCGGACACGTTGGTGCGCACGGCCTCCAGGACTACGGCGGGCGCACCCTTCATGGCGACGGCGAGCACTTCAGCATTGACTCCGCGCAGGATCTGCTGGATGTCGCGGCGTTCCAGTTTCACGATGTCCACGAAGGTCAGCATCCGGGCGCGCACTTCGGTGGCCAGCTCCGGGTCGAGGGTCTCCAAACCGTCCAGCACGGAGCGTTCCGTGTTGACGTCGGATCGATTGATGATGTCTACGAGGGGTTGGATCCCACCGACGATCTCGCTCGATTTCCTTTGCGACATGACCGCACCGGCACGCACTTTGAGGGTTTCGGCCACAATTCCCACGGCCTCCGGCGACGCCATTCCCATCGTGGCGATACAACGTGCCACCTCGCTCCGTTGGACGTCACCCAGACCTGCCATGACCGCGGAAGCCTTGCCGGGCCGCAGGTGCGCCAGGATCAAGGCAATGGTCTGCGGCATTTCGCTGTCGATCAGCGCCAGGAGCTGCCCAGAGTCCATCATTTCCAGGAATTCGAAGGACTTCCCGGCCATGGTGGACGCAAGACGGTCCATGAAGCCTGCTGCTTTGTCCGCACCGAAGGACGCTTCCAAGAGGCCGACGGCGAATTCCTGGCCGCCGCGGGCAGTCCGGCGTCCGCTGATCGCAAGTTCGTGGAACTCGGTCATGACGTGGTCCGCCACCGCTGAGGAGACGCGGCGCAAGCGCACGATCTCGGCTGCAATGTCCTCGGCCTCGGACTCTGAAAACTGGGTCATGACGGAGGCTGCGCTGGCCGGGCTCATTTGCATGAGCACCACGGCCACCTTTTGGGCACCGGTCAAGGCGCTCACCTCGTATCCGAGCTCTGCGGCCCTCATACCGGCTGCTTTTCGTCCATAAGCCCGCGCAGGTACTCGGCGGTTCGGGCGGGGTTCTCGGCGACCATGGCTTCAATCTGTGCGCGCCGTCGCTCGCCGTCGAGCGCTTCGGCTCCCGCCATCGGCAAGGCCGGAACGGGATGCACCGGCGGCAATTCAATCGCCGTCGTCGCGGGAGGTCCTTCGAGCGCCGGTGCGGTGACGGCGTGGGGAAGCATCTCGTAGTCAAGCCGCTCACCAAGATCAACAGGCTCGCGTTGCTGCCTGCGCCGCAGGAGGATGAGCACCAGCACGATCAGGGCAACCACTGCCAGCAGGATGCTGCCAGCCAGGATGAGCGTATTCATCAAGTCCGATTGTTGCTTGGCGTCGGCCTGGGCCTTGGCCGAGCCCAGCGCTTGCGCCGCTGCGTCCGCAGCCGACGTGCTGAAGGGCAACACTTCAACCGTGACCACGTCGCCACGCGCAGGGTCGATGCCGGCGGCTGACGTGACCAGCGCCTTGACCGAGTTGACGTTGAGTCCCCCCGCCGCGGACTGGTTGATGGCGACGGAAATGGTTTGGCGCTTCACGGCACCTTGCGGAATGGTGCGGTCTTCGGTGACCTTGTTGACCGCGTTGTTTTTGGTGGTGTCACTGGAATCGAAGGTTCCGTTGCCGTTGGTGCCGCCCGGCACGGCGATGTTGTCCGGTCCCAAGACGCCGGAGGCACCGCCCCCGGTCCCCGTGTACTTCTCGGTCTTGGTGGTCTCGCTCAGCGGAACAGCGTCCTTGGCGGTGGAGAACGTCTCACTGCGCTGTTGCGCGGACTCTGCGGTCACGTCGGCGGCGACGGCAACGGTGGCGTTGCCGGGTCCCACCACCCTGTCCAGGACGGCTTTCACCGAATCGGACGTGCGCTGCTGGTAGTCGGCGGCTTGTTTGGACGAGGAACCCGTGGCTCCGCCTCCCACAGTGGAGAGGACGTTGCCTTGGGAATCCACCACGGACACGTTCGTTGGCTTCAGGTTTTCGATCGAGGCGGACGTCAAATGCACGATCGCCTGGACCTTGTCTGCGGACAGGGTCACGCCCGTCTGTGTTTCGACGAACACGGATGCCGTGGCGTCCGGGGTCTTGTCCACGAATACTGTTTTTGCCGGAATGGCGAGCTGCACGGCTGCGGTCTTGACACCATCCATGGCCTGGATGGTGGAAGCGAGTTCGCCCTCAAGCGCGCGCTTGTAGGTGACTGATTGCTGGAACTCGGATGAGGTCACCCCGAGCTTGTCCAGTAGCGAATAGCCCGTGGCCGCGGCCGCCGGGAGGCCCGCTGCGGCCGCCTTCAGCCGTTCATCGTTGACCTTGTTGTCGGGAACCAGGATGGTGGAACCCCCATTGCTGAGCTCATACGGGACATTGTCCTTGCGCAGCTGCTCCACGATCCCGTTGGCGTCTGTGTCCTTCAATCCGGAGAACAGGGGTGAGTAGGACGGCTTGCCCAACCATGCTGACAGGGCAACGCCGCCCAGGACCAAGACGGCGATGCCGATGATGGCGACAGTGCGTTGCCCGGCGGTGAACCCCTTGAATCCATCGCCGAGCTTGCGAAAGAAGGCGGCAATCTGCGGAGGCATCAGGCCTGCATCCTCATGATCTCGTTGAACGCATCAACGCCCTTGTTCCGTACGGTGGCCACGAGTTCCATGGTGATCTGGGCGCGGGTTGCCGCGATGGTCGCCTTATGGATGTCATCAAGGTTGCCCGTGACTGCGGAGACTGCCAACTGGTTCGACGTCGATTGCAGTGACTGGAGGTTGTCCACTGCGCCGGTCAGTGCAGTAGCAAAACCGTTGCCGTCCGCCGTCCCAGTGACTCCACTGACATTGCCCCCGCTATTTGCGTAGCCGGTGCCGCTGACACCCCGCACGCCAAGCCCGCCGCCAGCGCCTTGAATTGCACCGATCGGGTCCAATGCCATCAGGATTTTCCTATCTCAAGCGCTGCAAGGTAAGTCTCTCGGGCACGGTCCACCACTTGGGCGTTGGCCTGGTAACCGCGTTGGGCCACAATCAAGGAACCCATCTGTTCGGCGAGGTCAATATCCGGGTAGCGGACATAGCCTTGGGCATCAGCCAGCGGATGATCAGGTTGGTACACGAGCCTGCCTGTCGCATTGCCCTGGGGTGTGCTCTTGACGTACACACCGGTTCCATCGCTACCCTCGGCGGCCTCGATGTAGCGGGCTTGGAACGCCTTGCCACTACTGCGGGTCGCGGTGTTCATGTTGGCCAGGTTGTCCGAGACGGCGTCAAGCCACTTGCGGTGCACGGTCAGGGCGGAACCGGCAATGCCGATCGCATCAAAAGTCATCAGCTGGTCCTCATGGCCGTGCGTAGGGCCGTGAATTCGCTGCCGGCGGCCCGGGCCGCGAACTGGTACCGGAGCACCGTGTCGATGTTGGAGAGCGTTTCGGTATCGAGGTTCACGTTGTTGCCATTGAGCTGGGTGGGCTCCTGCGACGTCGAGATTGTGGGCGCGGCGTATCCGTCACCCGAACGCACGGAGGCTGCGAGCGCATCTTCGAACTGGACTCTTTTGGCGTGGTAGTTCGGTGTGTTGATGTTCGCGATGTTGTTGGCGATGGTGCGCTGGCGCAATGTCAGCCCGTCGAGCGCGCTACCAAGGGCAACAGAAGTCACTGAATCGAACACGACGGCCTGCCTTCGCGAATAGATATGAAGAGGCCGATCCGTGGCCGCGCATCGAGCAATCCCTGCTCAACTTCCACCATCGGCACGGGCGGGGAATCCGTTAGCCGATCGTGGGAATTGTTTTCGGTGATTTCTCTTCAGCCTTGCACGTCAAGGAACAGCGGGCGCGCGGAATTCCGGGCTTCCGGGACGGTACTGAGGGCGTCCAGATGTGCGAGTGCGCCGTTGCGGACCTTGCCGAGCATGGTCATGGATTCCAGCTGGGCATCGAGGATCCGCCGCGCCCTGCCAGCCAATTCCACGGGAAGGGGACCAGCCCCGGCGGGGGGATCCCAGGGCATGGGTTCACCCCCGGAAACAGCCAGGGCGATGTCAGCTTCAAGCCGGTCGAAAATTTCCGACCATTCCCGAACTGGATCAGCCGACACCGAGCGTGCCGTTCGCCCTGGCTACGGTGCCTTGGACTGACAGTTGCGAGGCAGCCTCGTGCCAGCCTTGCCGGAGCGGTTCCAGAAGCGCGATGCATTCCTTGGTCCGGTTGACGTCCCGGTAGATGTTGGCCCCGATCATGGCTTCCATCGAGTACTGATAGATGCCCAACAGCCCGGAGGCGCCATCCCAGGCATCGGTCTTCAAGGTGGAGGACAGCTCCGTGACGATCGCCTGGGCGTGCAACAGGTTTTCGCTTGCGACGCTCCAATTGGCGTTCTCCTGGGCGAATTGGGCTCGGTTCAGGTCCAGGAGCAACCGGTCATACAGCATTGTCAGCAAGCGGGCCGGCGGGGCCGAAAGGACCGCGTCATCGTTATACCGGGAAAGCTGGCTGGCGCGGAGGGCTGTGGAGGTCATGCTTTACGCTCCTGTCGAGGACTTGGGAAGGCTGGAGATCTGTCCGGAGAGCCACGAGGACTGGGATTGGAGCCCTCCGAGCAGGACCTCCATGTTGGTGTAGACGGCTTGCAGCGTCGCACGACGGCTGGCCAGCCGCTGATCCCAGTCCGAGATTTGGTTGCCGAGGTCCGTTACTTCGGCCTGTTGTCCCTTGATCAGGCCAGTGACGGAGCCGCTGAACGGGTCGGTCGCGGCGGTTGCGGCGTCCGCAACCCGGGACGCGATCGTTTGGAGGGCGGCTTGGGTCCCGGCAGGATCCGCCGCCAGGGCCGTCGCGAGCTTGGCGGAGTCGAAGGTGAAGTCGCCGGACTTGGTGATGTTGATTCCGTAAGCAGACGGGGACTGCCCGTTCACGGGCATCGCCAAGGCCGTGAGGACCTGGTCGTTGACCGAGCGGACGCTACTGTTACCGGTGAATATCCCGCCTGTCGGGGCCGTCACTCCGTTGGCGTCCGTCTTGCTGCTGACGGCGCTGTAGATCGAGACGAACCCGAGCACATCGTTGACCGAGGCCACGAGGTCCCCCGCCTTTTTGCCGATCCCGGCGGTGTCGCTGGTGATGGTGACCGTCACGGGCGCCGCAGTCACGGCGGTTGCGGTCACGGACACGCCTGGCAGGAGATCGGCGAACGTGTTGGACGAAGAAGTCACGGTCTGGGCGGCCGCGGTGCCTGCGTACAGGGTCGCTTTGGCGTCCTGGGCGGCCTTCACGACGGCGGCTGAAGGATCAGCCATCAAGTCCGTGGCAGTTCCGGCGGTCACTTGGGTCGACGTTCCTTGGTACGCAGTGAAGGCTCCAGCCGCGCCAGAGGTTGTGGCCGTCAGCTGAAGCCGGTAGGTGCCGTTACCCGCAGGGACTTTCACGGCGCGGGCTCCGCCGGAAGCGTTGTTGATCGCCGTCACGACGTCGTCAAGGGACGTGCTGGCGGGAACAATCTCGGTCTGTTTCCCCGTGGAGTCCACCAGCGTCAGGTGTGCGGGGGCGCCCGTCCCGTCAACCGGCCAGGTGGCCATGGCAGCGGTGACATCCACTTGGGTCTGGGCGAGTTGTGTGACGGTCACATCAACGGAGCCGGCAGTAGCTGAGGTAGTTGCCGTGGCGGTAACGGCAGGGGACGTCGTGCTTGCTGTGAACAAGTTCAGGGCATTCGCCGCGGAGTCACCGGTGGCGAGATCGCGCAACGCCGCCAGTTTCGTGTTGAAGGACTGCAAGGTGGAGATCATCGTCTGGTCCGAGGCCAGTTTCGTCTTGAGCTGCGTCTGCGGCAGCGCTTCGACGCTCATGAGCGAGTTGATGATGGACGTGGTGTTCAAGCCACTGGCGAGGCCATCAATCGAAGTTCCCACGGGACGTTCCTTCCGGGTCTGTGAATGCCGTAAGCGGCCATCGGGCGGAATGCCAATGGCGGCCAAGGGAGCAAGTTGCCCGTCTTGGCCGCCGTTGGAGCTAACGCAGTTCCGCTACAAGTTGTCCTTTACCCGGAGGGCTTAGCGCAGGAGGGAAAGAACACCCTGGCCGGACTGGTTCGCCTGGGCCAGCATGGCCGTGCCCGCCTGGGACAGGATGTTGGCCTTCGTGTACTTGACCATTTCCGCAGCCATGTCGGTGTCGGCAATACGGGACTGAGCAGCCTGCAGGTTCTCACCGGAGACGTTCAGGGTCTTGACCGCGTGCTCCAGACGGTTCTGGTTGGCGCCAAGGTCGGAGCGCTGGGCAGAGACAGCCGTGATGGCGGCGTCGATCGCAGTGATCGTGGTCTGGGCAGCAGCATTCGAGGTGACGTCGAAGCCGGTGGCGCCCGTGTTGGAGGACAGGGTGCCGGCCGCGGTCGCCACGTCGCCGAGGTTTACGGAGATGGTGTCGTTGACAGTGCCGCCGGTGCCTACCTGGATGTTCTTCGATCCAGCCTGGAGCAGGTTGATGCCGTTGAAGTTCGTGGACTGCGTGATACGGTCCAGTTCCTTGCCCAGCGAGTCGGCTTCCTTCTTGATGGCGGTGCGGGACGCCGCGTTGTTCGTATCGTTCGAGCCCTGGACAGCCAGGTCCCGCATGCGCTGGAGGACGGAGGTGACTTCGCCCAGTGCGCCTTCAGTGGTCTGGATGAGGCTAATGCCGTCCTGCGCGTTGCGGGAGGCAACTGCCGAGCCGCTGACCTGGGACTTCAGGCCTTCCGAGATCGCGAGGCCCGCTGCGTCGTCAGCTGCACGGTTGATGCGCAGGCCACTGGAGAGCTTCTCCATCGACTTGGACACATCGTTCTGCGTGTTGTTGAGGTTGCGGTATGCGTTGTTAGCCATCAGGTTGTTGTTGATTGCCATGCCCATGGTGTTTCCTCCGTGATTGGGTCTTCTACTTCCAGGCCATCCGTGGCCTGTCACTTCTGGTTATCGGAACCGGGAAGCCCGTGGTTAGCAAAAACCCGCTAGGAATCTGCTGCAGCACACAAATCGACCGACTGCCGTTTGACTGGACAAAGCGCACAAATCATGCATGAACGACTCCTAACGCATGCGACAGGGCGGCCGATAGTTGTCTTTAACGCGATGAAGGCACGGGGGAAGTGCTTTCTCGCGGGAACGCACCCAAAAACCAACCCGGAACTGGAGTTGACCCGCCATGGCCATCCATGAACTGTCGGCCCTGCTGTGGCGAGAACGTGAGCTACTGGATCTGCTGACATTCAAGCTGGAGGAAGAGCAGCTCCTCCTCACAGCAGGCAAATCCCGCTGGTTGCCGCATGGCACGCGGGAAGTGGAACAGGTCCTGGAGCACCTGTCCAAGGCCGGCCTGGCCAGGGCTGTGGAAGTAGCGGCGGTGGCTGAGCAATGGGGCCTCTCTGCAGAGTCCTCGCTCGGCGAGCTGGCCGCTGCCGCCCCGGAAGAAGCTTGGGCTGATGTCCTGTCCGCACACCTGTACGCCATGCAGCAGCAGACCGCCACCATCAAGGAGCTGCGCGATTCCAACGAGCAGTTCCTGCGCGCCGCCGTCCGCTCCACCCAGGAAACCATGGCGGACCTGAAGCCGGCGGCCGGGACGTATGACTCCCACGGCCGGACGGGCTCCCAGGGCAGGACCGCGGAACCAGTGCCGTCCCGCTTCTTCGACCAGCAATTCTGACCGAAACCCGGCCGGACCACCAAAGGACAAGCAGTGAGCACATTCGGCGGACTCAACACGGCCTACCTGGGCCTCACCGCAGCGCAGCAGGGCATCAACCTTGCCGGGCAGAACATCGCCAACGCCGGGACTGACGGCTACACGAGGCAACGCATCGAACAATCGGCCGTCGGTTCACCCGTCCGCACGGGCCTCAGTGCCGCCGGAGCGCAGGCCGGCCAAGGCGTGTCAGTGGACGGGATCGCCCGCCTCGGCAACAGCTTCCTCGACGCCGGCGTGCGTTCCAGTGCCGCTCAGGCCGGCTACGCCGGCTTGAGGTCCACGGAACTCCAGCGGATTGAGGGGTCCCTCAACGAGCCCGGGGCTGCCGGGATTTCGACGGCGCTGCAGGCCTTCTGGTCTTCATGGCAAGGAATCTCCAACCACCCCGGGGAGGCAGCGCCGGCCGGCGCGGTGCTTCAGTCCGGCGCAACCCTTGCCGCGACTGTTTCAACGGGCTACCGGGCGTTGGATTCCCAATGGACGCGCGTTCGTGGGGAAGCAGCAACCACCGTCACCACACTGAACGATGCCGCAGCCCGGGTCGCAGGACTCAACGCGACCATCCGCTCCGTGGCGGCCTCGGGCGGCTCTGCCAACGAGCTCATCGATGCCCGCAGCCAGGTGACTGAAACCATCGCATCCCTGGCCGGGGGAACCATCCGGGAAAACACCGATGGGACGGTGGATGTTTTCGTCGGAGGCAACGCCATCGTCTCCGGCACTTCGCACCGCGATCTCATCTTGGGGGGCCAAACGACCATGGGCGCGCCCGGTTCAGCAGTGCAGTTGGAATGGGCCGATCGACCCGGTGCAGCAGTTCCCCTCGACGGCGGAAAGCTCGCCGGTGCGGTATCCCTCCTCGCTCCCGCCGCAGCTGGAGGGACAAGAGGCACCATCTCCGAGGCCGCCGCTTCCTACAACGCCTTCGCCACCAAACTCATGAACGACGTCAACGCCGTTCACCGCACGGGGCAATCCACCACCGGCGCCACCAACCTCGATTTCTTCACCACCACCCCGGGTATCCCTGCGGCACTATCCCTCGGCGTGGTCCCGAGCAGTGCCGTGGGGATCGCTACCGGCGTTCCAGGTTCCGGCGCCCTCGACGGCAAAATTGCTGATGCCGTGGCCCAGCTTGGTGCCTCCCCTGGATCCCCCGACGCGTTCTGGGCCGGGATCGTGACCGGCATTGGAACGGTTTCCCGTTCAGCGCAGCAGCACGAGCAGCTCGCCGACGCCGCGAGCGCGGCCGCCGTCGGGCAGCGTTCCTCGGGCGCGTCGGTCAGCCTCGACGAAGAAAACATCAGCCTGCTCACCAACCAGCACGCTTACCAGGCGGCTGCACGGGCGATGACCGCAGTAGACGAAGCCCTCGATGTCCTGATCAATCACACCGGATTGGTGGGAAGGTAAAGCATGCTGAACCGTGTCACGAACCTGACGATGTCCGCGGCCGCTCAACGGAACCTCCAGGCCGGGCAGTCCAAACTCGCCGCCTTGCAGGACAAAGCGAGCAACCTCAAGAACATCACCCGACCCTCGGACGATCCCGCCGCCACGGCGAATCTCCTTGCCACGAAGAGCCAACTCAGCGCGGCGGGGCAATACGGAAACAACATCAGCGACGGCAACGGGTGGCTCACCACCGCAGACTCGGCCCTCGGCATGTCCACCAACATCCTCAACCGCGTCCGGGACCTTACTGTCCAAGCCGCCAACGGCTCCCTCAACGACACCGCCAAGGAGGCGATCGCCGTCGAACTCGAAGGCCTCAACAAGGATCTCCTCGCCCAGGCGAATACCCAATATCTGGGCCGAAACATCTTCGCGGGAAGCTCCGATTCCGCAGGGGCGTTCACTAGCGCCACCCCGCCTGTGTACAACGGAACGCCAGGAAGCACCGTGGAACGCCGGGTTGATGCGTCACAGACAGTGCGGGTAGATGCCGACGGCGGTGCGATCTTCGGCGACGGCGCCGGCTCGGTTTTCGCTTTGGTGAGCAACGTCGTGGCCGACATCCGCTCCGGCGCCAATGTCAGCAGCCGTTTGCCGGCAATCGGTGACAGGATCAAAACAGTCATCGAGGGTCGCGCCGAGGTGGGCGCGAGGCAAGCCAAGCTCTTGAGCGCCCAGGATTCCGTCGATGGGCTGAAGTTGACGCTGGACGCACAGCGCTCCGGAATTGAAGACGCCGACATGGGAAAGACGGTCCTGGACTTGAAGCTGCAGGAAACCAACTACCAGGTTGCCCTCGCGGTCACCGCCAAGGCACTTCAGCCCACGCTCATGGATTTCCTGCGATGAGCACCGCACTGGCGTTTGGTGAGCTGAGCTTCACAGCACCGATGCCTGGGCTTGAAGCCGCAGAGGGGTTCGCCTTGCGGGGAATCGACGGCGCCCCCGGACTTTACGCCATGGAGTCAGCCAGCCCGCGCATCCGGATGTTCCTGGCCGATGCCGCAGTCTATGTTCCGGACTACGCCCCGGCCATCCCCCACTCAACGCTGGAGGTTCTCGGCTTGGAGCGGACTGGGCTGGACCGGACTGGCTTGGACGGGACTGGGTCGGAGCGGACTGGGCCGGACCGGACTGGGCGGGCAACCGTTCTCGTGGTGGTCAACCCGACCTTGGAAAAGACCACGGTCAACCTCGCGGCACCGATTGTGCTGAACCCGGAAACCGGACGCTGCACCCAGGTTGTCCTGGACGGCGAGGACTACTCCCTCCGGGCCGAACTGAGCGCCTAAGCAGCCCACTCCCCATTTTGACACGTGAGATCTCGGCTCTTTCAACCCGCGAAAGAGCCGAGATCTCACTTTTCGCGCGCCACAAACCAAAATTGTTTGGTAAAACCACTTGCGCCACGGGCTCTCCACGTCCATACTAAATGAACGTCATTCATTTAGTGACTCTCGTCTCACTGAAGAACGATCTGCATGACCGGATGCCACAGCATCACCCAGCAACACCTCTCGGCCATCTAGAAAGAGCCAATCACATGACTCAAATAACCCGCCCAAGCGCAAGGAAAACCGTGGAGGCCCACGATCCCGCCGGCACCGAACACGGCATCAGCGGCAAAGGACTCAAGACGGGGCAGCTGGGGCTCCTCGCCGTCGTCGTCCTTGGCATTTCCTCCGTGGCACCCGCCTACAGCCTGACCAGCTCGCTTGGCCCGGCAGTCAACGCAGTGGGACTGCAGTTGCCCGCCATCTTCATCGTTGCGTTCATCCCGATGATCCTGGTGGCCTTCGCCTACCGCGAGCTCAACGCGGACTCCCCTGACAGCGGCACCACCTTCACCTGGGCCACCAAGGCCTTCGGCCCGTTCATCGGCTGGATGGGCGGCTGGGGACTGCTGGCCGCCAATATCATCGTCCTTTCCAACCTGGCCGGCGTCGCGGTGGACTTCTTCTACCTCTTCCTTGCCCAGGTTTTCGGCAATCCCGATCTGGCCGATCTGACGTCCAACAAAGCCTTGAACATCGCCACCTGCCTGGCCTTCGTGGCACTGGCCGTCTGGGTCAGCTACCGCGGCCTGCACGCCACCAAACTGGTGCAGTACGCCATGGTGGGATTCCAGGTAGTGGTCTTGGGCGTCTTCATCGTCATGGCACTCACCCACGCATCCTCCGGCGACACCCCCACGGCCATTGCTTTCAGCTGGGACTGGTTCGACCCCACGAAGATCAGCAGCTTCGAGCAATTCGCCGCCGGCATGTCCCTGGCAGTCTTCGTCTACTGGGGCTGGGACGTCTGCCTGACGGTCAATGAAGAGACCAAGGGCGGCAAGGGTACCGCTGGCAAGGCCGGCACGACGACGGCGATTGCCGTGCTGGGACTTTACGTCGCGGTGATCGTCGCCACGATGATGGTTGCCGGCATCGGCGGCGACGGCATCGGGCTGAACAACCCGGACAACCAGTCGAACATCTTCGCTGCACTGGCGTCGCCGGTCATGGGCCCGCTGGCCATCCTGATGTCCCTCGCTGTACTCGCAGGCACGGCGTCGTCCCTGCAGTCCACCATGGCCTCCCCCGCCCGAAGCCTCCTCGCCATGGGACACTACGGCGCCCTGCCGCAGAAATTCTCCACCGTCAGCAAGCGTTTCGGTTCCCCGGGCTACGCGACCATCGTTGCCGGCGCGATCTCCGGCGGGTTCTACGCCATCATGAAGGTGGTCAGCGAGAACGTCCTCAACGACACCATCCTGGCGCTTGGCTTGATGATCTGCTTCTACTACGGAATGACCGCATTTGCCTGCGCTTGGTACTTCCGGCACAGCGTGTTCAGCAGCGTCCGCAACTTCTTCATGCGCCTGCTCTTCCCGGTGGTCGGCGGCGTGGTGCTGACGCTGGTCTTCATCCAGACGGCTGTGGACAGCTGGTCGCCGGACTTCGGCAGCGGGTCCGAAATCTTCGGCGTCGGCCTGGTGTTCATCATCGGCATAGGCATCTTGGCCCTCGGAGCGGTGGTCATGGTGATCATGGCCCGCGTCCGCCCCGGCTTCTTCCGCGGCGAAACCCTCCGCAAGGACACCCCGGCCCTCGTAGTTCCCGAGTAGCCTCCAACATGAAGGAAGCCCTGTTCCGGACTCGGCGGAACAGGGCTTCTGTCATGTGTTGGTTGGTTCACCACATGTGGGCCACATCAATCACCAGGCGCGATCCCGTTCCGGGGCCGGCCAGTGTGAAGACCCTGAAGGGGAGCCGGGCACGGACCCCCAGGCCAAGGCTGGTGTAGCCCTCGAAGCTTCCCGCGTACGCCACCTGCCGGAAGGTCTTGTACCCGGAGACGTTCGTCAGTTCCGCTTTGTTGGCCGGGTTGTACGTTGCACTGCCGCTTGGGTTGTACGCCGGCGCGTTGACCGTGACTTGCAAGAACGCGTTACCCCTCAACTCAACGGGAAGTCCGGAGCCGTCCTGAACTACCTGCGGAACGTAGCGGATTGAGTAGCCGGCAACCGTGCCGTTCAGGTCGATCACCAGACGGTCAAAGCAGGTTTGCTGACCCGTCCTGACATTGACGACTTGCGCCTGGGTCAACGCAGGGGTGGACTTCGACAATGATCCCCAGACGATCCCGCAATACGGGGCGGCGGACGCCGCCCCCGGAGCCACGAAACCAAGTCCGGCGGCCACCATCAAAGCTGCCAACCACACTTGAAACTTTCTCACTGGGCCCACTCCTCCGAGTGCTTGAGCGATTTGATACCTCAAGCGTAGGAGCGTGGGGGCCCTTTAAGGGACTTCGTATCCGCTTCGGCGCCCAACTGTTAGTGGGCCTCGATTAGGGTCACAATGCGTCATTCATCCGCCCGGTTTCGGCGGTTTTCTCGAGTTCCGGCGCCGTTCCGCGCCTCTGTTCGTTATCCCGGATAACGACGCCGGAGCGGTGCCTTCTGAGGGGCCGGTGGCCTGCGTCACGCACGGCAACTTTTTAGGGGTCTGCAGCCTGCCAAACCCCGGGATTCCGGGACCTTCGCGGGCGCGATCTGCCAAAAGTCTGCTGGGCGTGACATGCAAAAGCCCCACCCGGCTGGTTTGGCGTTGCTGGTTTCCAGTCGAGAGGGGCTGCTTTGCGTACGGGGTTTAGCCTTCGCAGTCGCGGCAGTACTTGAGGCCGTTCTTTTCCAGTGCGATCTGCGACCGGTGACGGACCAGGAAGCAGGATGAACACGTAAATTCATCGGACTGCTCCGGGACAACGATGACGGTCAGTTCTTCGCCGGACAAGTCGGCACCCGGAAGGTCGATGCCCTCGGCTGTGTCGTTCTCGTCGACGTCGATCACAGCAGTCTGGGCACCGGAGCCGCGCGACGCCTGAAGGGCCTCGAGCGATTCGGCGGGAGACTCTTCTTCGGTCTTGCGTGGGGCGTCGTAATCGGTAGCCATTGTTGTGGTTCACTTTCGTTGCTGCATAGTGCCATTTCAGGCACCTCAGTGAAGCAGTTTAGGGCATAGTACACGCCATCAACGAATAGTGTGTTCAACAAGACATTTGGCCACATGAAAACCCCGGAATCTCGGGGTTCTAGCTACTCCCCTGGGCGGATTTTCCGGGCCTGGGCCTCGGCAATGGCAACACCGCTGAGGGCCGGGAGCCAGCCGTACCGGGTGGATTCCGTGGCGCCCGAGGCCCCCAGCTCGGCGGCTTCGTAGAAGTAGGCGGCCTCGATCCAGGCACTGACCTTGGACATGATGGATACGATCATGCGGCCACGCTATCCACGCCCGGTTCAGGATCCGTTTCCGGTCTGTCACGGCTGTGTTAAATGATCCGGTAGCTCAGGATCCGTGTTCCTCCGGGGTCGTCACCGTCGTCGGGAGCAGCATGAAGCAGCAGCCCGGATTCATCTGCGGTGATGGTGACAGGATTGCGGGTGATGACGTGACCCGCACCGCTGAACACGCTGATGGGCACGTCCAGCCTGATGCTTTGCCGTAGCGGTTCCACCAGGGCCAGTCCCCCGAGTTCAAGGGCAGTGCCATTGGCCTGCGGCAACAAGGAAATCCCGCTGCACAGCAGGAGGCCCGGCCCCAGGAGCTGGGCATCCTGGTAGTCGACGAAGTGGCCGGGGTTCTCCCACTGGTCCACCAGGCGGCCTTCCGTATCCCAGGTGAAGAGCTGCCGGGAACCCCAGCTTCCGCCGAACACCAGGTCCAGTCCCGGGTCGCGGAGAATCCAACCGATGTGGTCATCCACGCGGAACCGCTCGCGGACCTCGAAGGTGTCCGGATCGATCGTATAGACGATGCTTCCACTCGCGGCGCGGTATTCGGCCACCGAGACCCAGATGTGCTCGCCGTCGAAATCGATGCCGCCGGGGTGGTAGACGGCGCCCTCGCCGACCGGGATATCGCGGATCAATTCGCCGCCCTCGCCGAGGACGAAGACGTGCCCGCTTCCCCGCCCGGGAGTGCGCAATGCCGGATCCGCCGCGGGGTACGGCGCTTCGAGGATCTCAACGGACGACAAGAACGTCAGCCCTTTGGCGAAGGCCATGCCCTGTGGGTGATGGGTCGGGAAGTCGAGGGGGATCTCCCCGATCAATTCGAAGCGGCTCCGCCGGTCAAGCGTGGAAAGGGCGCCGGCGAGCGGACCCGCTTTCTCAGTTGCCCGCACCGGCATGTGCCTGGCTCCACAGTTCGTACAGCTCGGCGGAGTATTCCGGACGAGCCGCGAGCACCCCGCCCTGTTCCGGGAATGTGTCCATCTCGCCTTCGGAATTGAGGACGACGCCTCCAGCCTCTTGGACAACGAGCGTCGCAGCCAAGTGGTCGATCGGGCTGAAGCTCCCGATGATGGCCCCCGCACCACGCCCGGCAGCTACGCCCACCACCGTCATGGTGGCCGAACCCATGATCCGCATGATGCTGTGCCGTTCGCCGAGTTCCGCGAGCAGTTCCAGCATTCCGGGCCACGGCAAGTGCCCCGCGAGTTCGGTCGCCACGACGGTTCCGGCCAAAGCCGCCGACGCCGAATCCAGCGGAGCCAGCGACAGCGGATTTCCGTTCAGCCAGGCACCATGACCGGCCCACCCCTCGAAAATCTCGCCACGCCACGGGTCAGCGACAACTGCCACGGCCGGCTTGCGGTCCACGGCCAAGGCGAGCGAGAACGCCGTCCAAGGAAGGTTGTTCACATAATTGGTGGTCCCGTCGACGGGGTCAAGGTACCAACACGGCGCGCCAGGCACAGCGACTCCGCCCATTTCCTCGCCCACCACCGTGTGGCCGGGAAGGCGGGCGGCAATCACTTCGCGGACATGGCGCTCGACGGCGACATCGACTTCCGTGACCAGATCGGCAGGGTGCGCTTTGGTCGAGACCTGGCCGCGATCGGCGTCGCGCATGTACCCGACGGCCCATTCGGCCAGTTCCAACGCGACTTTCCGGGACTCAAGTACCTCATCTCCGGCCAGTCCCCCGGGAGCCTGGGTCGAAGCCCATGCCTGCGGGTCTTCGGCGATGGCGCTTTGCAACAGATCCAACTGGTTGCTCGTGATCGAATCCACGCCAAGTCCCAAGGCCCAGCGCATGGTTTCCAAGTCGTCCACGGTCCAGCACGCAACCTTGGCTCCCGCGGCGTGGATCTGTTCGACCATGTCCTTGCTGAGAACAACGTGCTCGGAATTGACGAACTCGGGACTTAGTTCAGTAAACAGCTCCTCTGGCGGGGCGATCCTTTTGCTCCACGGCAGCCAGATCCGGGCGTCCTGGTCGAGGGCGCGGATGGTCCGCATTCCGTCCAGGTTCCCGCACCAGGCCACTTCGACGCCGCTTTCGCGTACGACGGCGGCAGCCGCCTCTGCGGGGCCCGGCTCGTCCATGTCGATGAGCAGCTTAGACGAGCTCCCGCGGAGTAGTTCGAGGGCTTCGGACAGCAGCGGAATCCGTTCCTCGCCTGCCCCCAGCCGGCTGATTTGGTCATAGTCGACGTCTGCAGCGTCGCAGTCCAGGCCCCAAATCCTGAGCAGCGAGGCGTCGTGGAGCAGGATCACCTGGCCATCCTTCGTCACCCGGACATCCACTTCCACGAGGTCTGCACCCGCGTCGATGGCTGAGGAGATGGCGGGCAGGGTGTTCTCCAGGTATTTGCTGGAGTCACCCCGATGGGCTGTGGCGCGGGTCCTTTTGGTGTCAATGATGTTGCTCAAAGTGCGGCACCCGCCTCTGCTACCAGGCGTCCGTCCCGGAAAGTCATGGCCTTGCGAATCCCGGCATAGGTCTGTTGGCCTGGCTGCATGAGCTCGCCGCTCACAAAGCTGCGGAGCTGGGCGTCGGCCCTGCGCACGTACACTTCCTGGAAATGTCCGCGGGGGACGACCCTCTCGACCGTCGCCGGGACCGCACCCGCGAAGGGCGCGGCTGCCAGGATGACGTCCTCGGGCCGGATCCCGAGAATGTCCGGGCCCGCGGTGATGAGTCCGTTGTTGAGCGAGCCTTCCAGGCGGTTCATGCTGCCGATGAAGGTGGCCACAAACTCGGTTTCCGGGCGGGCATAGAGCGCCTCCGGGGTGCTGTATTGCTCGATCTTGCCCGCATTCATGACGGCGATGCGGTCGGACATGGACATCGCTTCTTCCTGGTCATGCGTGACGATGACGGTGGTGATGCCCAGTTCCTGCTGGATCTTGCGGATGTCTTCACGGACTTTGACACGCAGTTTCGCGTCCAGGTTGCTCAAGGGTTCGTCGAGGAGCAAGAGCTTCGGCTCCTGGACGAGTGCCCTGGCCAAAGCCACGCGTTGCTGCTCGCCGCCGGAGATGCGCGCGGGCTTGGAATCCTTGTGGTGCAAAAGGCTGACCAGCTCCAGGACGGCTTCCACCCTGTCCTTGATCTCAGCCTTCGACATCTTGCGGAGCTTCAGCGGGAAGCCGACGTTCTTGGCCACGGTCATGTGGGGCCATAGGGCGTAGTTCTGGAAAACCATGGCGCTGGGGCGGTTCTCCGCGCCAAGGTGGGACACTTCCTGGCCTTCCACCTCAATGGAACCGGAATCGGGTTCCAGGAAGCCGGCGATCATCCGCAGCGTCGTTGTCTTGCCGCAGCCGGAGGGCCCTAGCAGGGATACCAGTTCGCCCTCTTGTACCGAGAGATCGAGGTTGTCGATGATGGTGCGGCCACCCAAGACCTTGTGCAGGCCGCGGATAGTCAGGCCACCGCCCGACGCCGCAGTTCCCGGATTTGTGGTGCTGGCGGGTGGTTCAGTCAATGGTTCATGAATTGTCATCGGTGTTCTCTGTCTGACGTTGAGCGCGGGGCGCTATTTGATCTGGAAGCCTTCGGCGAGCTGGCCGCCGAGGATGTGCTTGTGCGCCGCGAGCATGAGGGCGACGGAGGGGATGGCCAGCAGGATCGAGAAGACGGCAGCCACCTGGGTGGGGTAGTTCAGGACAAGGCTGTACATCTGGGTGGGCATGGTCATGAAGGCCGGCGCACCCACCAAGTACGTTCCTTGTGCTTCGTCGAAGGACGCCAGGAAGGACATCACGGCCGCGACGATAATGCCGGGCAGCGCCATGGGGAGCGTCACGGAGGCGAACACGCGCAATTTGGAGGCTCCGGCGTCGCGGGCTGCTTCCTCCAGGTTGCGCGGCACGGCAGCGAACGCTGCCGCCGGAATCCAGGTCATGAAGACCACTGTGCCCAGCACGTGCACCACCAGGATTCCCAGCACGCTGTTCATGAGGTTCAGCGCGTAGAAAAGAGCCGCCAGGGTGACGAACAATCCCATCTTGGGAAAGGCGTTGGTCGCGAAGAGACTGATCAGGAAGAAGCGGCGTCCGGGAAAATCGAAGCGGGCGAAGGCGTAGGCCGCGGGCAAACAGATGATCGCAGAAACCAGCACAGTCAGCGGAGCGAAGAACAGTGAGTTCTGCACCGCGATGCCGAGCGCGCCGTCGTTGATGACAACCTGCCACCAGCGCAGCGTCCAGTCATCGGGAAGGAGGTTGGGGAACGTCCAGTTGCCGGCGAAGGCGCGGACGCCCAGCCAGAGCAGGGGGCCCAGGATGAAAACGACCATGAGGACCACGAACAGGCCCACCAGGGCACTGCGGACCATCGAGTCGAGCGTGAGCGGCCTGCGGGAGCGGGAAGCAGCGGTGGTCGCCATCAGACTTTCCCCTGTTCCTTGGCGGAGCGGAAGTTTGCCCACACGTAGAGTGCGGCGATTCCGGAGGCAATCAGGAAGACAGTGAAGGCCATGACAGCCGACTGCTGCGGCTGGTTGAAGGACGAGAAGTAGTTGGACATGTCCACTCCGAGCATGTTCGGTGAATTGGGCCCGGTGAAGTAAGGGACCGTGAACGATCCGACGATTCCGATGGCAGTAAACGTCGTCGCGATGATGATCGGAACGGCGGCCATGGGAACGATCACTGAGACGATCGTGCGCAAGGCGCCGGCACCGGCGTCGCGCGCTGCTTCGATCATGGCGTTTGGCACGGACTGCAGTCCGGAGGAGACCATGAGCACAGCGAACGGCAGCGACGTCCAGACCGAGCCGATGATGACCGTGACCATGGTGAAGGCCCACACGGGGAAGTCGAGCCCGGCAAGCGCGAAAACGCTCCGCAGGAAACCCGTGCCGGAGTAGAAGGTCAGGATGGCCCAGGAAGCGATGACCACCGGGATGAACAGCGGCACGATCGCCAGGCCGGAGAGCACGCGGGCCATTCGGCCACCCTTGAGCTTGAGGTAGAGCCCGATCCCCAGCGCCAGGAAGATGACCGTTGCCGTGCTCACGAGCGTCACAATGACCGTGACGAGAAGGTCACCAAGGAAACGCTTGTTGGTGAACATTTCCTGGTACGCGGCCAGGGTCCCCCACCAAGCGTCCGCCTCGTGCACGTTCTGGCCGATGGTGGCAATCGTGTGGTTCAGCCCACCGGTCAGTCCGATGCTGAAACCGAAGGCGAGCACGATCGGGAATCCGACAAAGAGTGCGATCAGGAGGATCGGCGGGAGTGCCATGAAGAACCCGACGGCGCGCTGGCCCAGGCGCTTCGGGCGCCCGACGGGAGCCGGCGGAACTGTCTGTTGCAGTTCCGCCGGCTTGTGAAGCGTGGTTGTCACTGCCCGGGAACCTTCTGGTCCCAGAGGTTGTTCAGGTCTTTGCCCATCTGGTCGAAGTAGCCCTTACGCAGGTTGTTCGTGTCTGCGTCCTTGAACTTCTCCTTCACATCCGCCGGCAGCTTGTCCAAGCTGATGGCCGGGAAGCCGGACATTTCCTTGATGATCATGGACTGCGCGTCCGGCGTGAGGACGAAGTTGGCAAGCTTCAGTGCCGCCTCCTGGCGGGGCGAGGACTTGGGGATGCCGAGGTAGGCAGCGCCGCCAGTGAAGGACGGGTTGCTGATCTGGGTTGCCTTCACGGAGGACGGAATCTGGCCGTTCGTCAAGCCGGTGATGAACTGGTCCGACCAAACCGGAGCCATGGAGATCTGTCCCTTGGCGAGCAGGTCAAGGGTCTGCTGGTTGCCGTTGGGGTAGACACCGCTTTGGAAAACGGAAGAGTTGAGGTCCTTCAGCGTTGCGAAGCCTTGGTCCCAGTACTTCTCCAAGTCCTTCTCGTAGCCCACCGTCATCTTGGCGCGAGCGTCGGCCGGGACGAACTTGTCCAAAACAGTGGCGACGAATGCGCCGCCAGACCCTCCCGACTTGGGCGAGTTGTAGGTGAATTTGCCCGGGTTTGCCTTGATCCAGGCGAGCAGCTCATCAAGGGTCTTCGGCGGAGTGGCGACTGTCTTGGTGTCATAGGCCAGGAGCACCGCGGAGCCGCGGTACGGGATGCCTCCGGTGCCACCGGCTTTGATGACGTCCTGCGGGACATCGTTCAGGGCCGAAATTGTCTGGGAGCTCACGGAGGTCAGCAGATTGGCTGCGGAGGCCTTGGAGACGAAGCCGCCATCCACCAGATCAAAATCGGGTTCTTTGTTCTGCTCCGTGGCACTGGTCAGTTTCGCCAGGGTCTGGGCATCGTGCTCGCCGTGCAGATCCAGGGTGACCTTCACGTGGTAGCCAGGGTTGGCCTTTTCGAACGCGGGAACAAGGCTCTTTTCCCACAGATTCTGGACATTGGTGTCCCCGCTGATGAACACGGTGATCGACTTGTCCGGGGATGCGCTGGCGCCATTGTTCTGGGCCGATGCGGTACTGCTTTGTGCGCAGCCGGTCACAGCGGTGGCTGCAACAACGGCGACGGCGGCCGCGGCTAGGAAGCGGTTGGTCATGGGTGTTCCTTCATCTTGTTTGAAAAGTCCCCCGAATGCAGGAACCACCATCCAAGGGCAAGGTGAAGGGGCGAGACACGGCCTGTGAATCAGGGATTAACCGAAAACAGAATTCTCGCAAACATGTCAGGACATACGAACAACAGCATGAAAGGTGCGGTCAAACCTGGACGGCTGGGAGAACTTCCTCTTCTTGCTGATCCAAGGGAGCATCGCCGTTGAATTTTTCAAGATCGGTGGCCAGTCCCTCGTACACCGCGGGCTTCGATCGTTTGAGATAGCTTGCGTAGAGGAGGCCCCCAATGAGGGCACCGACGAGCAGCAATGGCATGAGCCGGATGCTGATTTCCGAGGACCCGGCGACGACGTCGAAGTTCGTGATTGCCAGGACGACTATCGCCAGCAGTCCGATGAAACCGATGCCGGGAGCGATCAAGGTGCTCCAAAGGCGCGGGTCACGTGCCCGACGGAAATAGACAACGATTGACAGGGCCGCGAGTGCCTGGAGGACAATCACGCAGAGGGTTCCGAAACCGAGCATGCTCGGCACCAGTGCGGTGATCGGATCGAGTCCGGCGAGCGCGAAAAGTCCGGCGGCGATTGCGGCGAACGCTATTTGCACGACGCCGGCAAACTGGGGAGCGCCGTTATGCCTGGTCCGTGCCAAGGCCGAAGGAAGAACCTTCGCCCTGCCCAAGGAGTAGAGATATCGGGTTGCGGAGTTGTGGAAAGCCAGCATGGCGGCGAAGAGACTAACGAGCAGCAAGACCATCATGATGTCGGTCATGGCGGAACCCAGATAACGCTGCGAAAGGCTGAAGAGAAGATCTCCCGCGGGCATGTGGTCCACTGCTGATGCTTGTGCCTGGCTTACTCCTGTGGCACTGACAACTGCCCACGTCGTGACCCCGAGGACAAGTCCGATGGTGCAAATCGCAACATAGGTTGCCCTGGGAATGGTACGCAGCGGGTTCTTTGCTTCTTCGCCGAAAAGGGCGGTTGCCTCAAAGCCGAGGTAGCCCGTCGCTGCGAGGAGCAGGCCGATGGGCAGGGAGCCGGAGAACACCGCGTCGGGGCTGAAGGCGGACACGTCAAATCCGGTTTGCGAGAGGACCGAGATGTCGAAAATAACCAGAATGAGGGTTTCCAGCACCAGGGAAACGCCCAGGATCTTCGAGCTGAAATCGACCCCCTGCCGTGCCATGAAGAAGGACACGGCGATCGAGGCCAATCCCCAGACGTACCAATGAAGATCGAAACCGGTGAGGCCCGCGATGATCGATTGCATGAAGAACCCGCTGGTACCAATGGTTCCCACGACGAAGAAGTTGTAGCCAAGTGTGGCGATCAGGCCCGCGATGAGGCCGCCGGTCCGGCCCAGACCCTTCACGACGAAAGCGTAGAAGCCTCCGGCATTGACAAGTTGTTTCGACATCTGTGCGTACCCGACGGCGAACAACATGAGGATCACCGCGACGATCAGGAACGACGCCGGGGCCCCGCCTCCATTGCCAAGCGCAACCGCGAGGGAAGCAACCACAACAATTCCGGTGAGGGGTGCCACTGCGGCCAGGACAAGGAAGACAATGGCCGCAACTCCGAGGGTGTTACGCCTCAACTGGGTATTTTGGGTCGTTTCGGACACGTTAGCTCCTTTGCTGATCGGTGGCGGGTGCGTTCACCTTGGTCAATCTTGTTCCGGTATGGAACCGAACGGCTTGACTCAGGGCGAAGGGAGCTATTGAAGGAGAGCACGAAAACCGCGCACCCGGAGACTGCTTCGCTTACATTCGCGGGATAATGGAAATATGGCCGATCAGGATCAGGATCCTTGGGATGAGTTCGACAGGCTGAAGCCCGCTGGACACGATCGTGTCCAGGGATACCCCGGAGGAGAACCTTTGGGCTTTGGCATCCGGACAGGTGTGCGAAGCGCAAGAGTGGCCTTCGGTTTCGCCGTCTATGCGCTGGTCCTCGGAACCGTGCTCGTCCTCGTCGGTGCCATCGACTTTATCGGCAAGGGTGAGTTGCTGTGGCTGGGATTGATGGCGCTCATCGAGGCCGCCTTCATCTATGGCTTCATCCAGCTGGCGCACCAAGCGCGCAACCGGCGCTCTACTTAGACCATCCAGTCGTCGAAAGAGCTACAGTCCCTCAAGCCTTCCTGGGCAAGTACGTATTGACCGGGCGCCCGGTGGCGCCGTAGGCCAAATGCAGGTCAACGAGTCCCTTGCGTTCGAGCTCACTGAGGTAGCGCTGGGCCGTGGGGCGGCTGATGCCGACGCTGCCCGCAATCTCGGAAGCTCCCAAGGGCTCGGTGGCGTGGATGACCATGTCGAGGACCTTTTGCATGGTGGGCGGCAGGCGTCGGGGACCTTGGGCGGGGGCAGCCGTCCGCCGCAGGCTGAAGAGCTGGTCCACCGTCGCCTGATCGGCCACGGTCCGGGATTCCGCCTCCCGCCGCCAGCGCCGGTAAGCCTCCAGCTGCGTTTGAAGCTGCTCGAAGCCGAACGGTTTGACGAGGTAGTACACCGCTCCCCCGCGCATGGCAGCCCGGACGGTCTCAAGGTCGCGCGCGGCGGTGATCATGACGGCGTCGAGCTTTTCACCGGCTCCCTGGAGTGACCGCAACAGGCTGATGCCGTCTTCATCGGGGAGGTAGACATCGAGGAGAAGCAGGTCCGGCTTGAGCCGTTGCACGGCTTCCCTGGCCTCCGCAGCGGTGTGCGCCTCACCGACGCACTCGTAGCCCTCTATTTTTGCCACGCGGCTGGCGTGGATGCGCGCTACGCGGAAGTCGTCGTCGACTACCAATGTGCGGATCATTCGATCGATTTTCCTGTCATTACTTGGCTTTCGGTTTCCACGTGCGGCTCCGGCAACCAGATTTCAAAGCGTCCCCCGGGACCCGGGAAAACATCCATAGTGCCTCCCGCACGGTGAACGATCCTGCTCACCAACGCAAGGCCTATCCCTCGACGCATTCCGGGCCGCGGTTCCTTGGTGGTGAACCCATCGGCGGTGATCGTGCCCACCAATTCTGCAGGAACACCGGGCCCGTTGTCGGTCACGCAAATGAAGATACCGGAGGAATCGTCCAGCTGGATGGTCACCTCGCGGGGCGCAGGTTGCTCCGAGAGGATCTCGACGGCGTTGTCCAAGAGGTTCCCGACGATCGTCAGTAGCGCTTGTGTTTCCAGGAACGGTTGGCGCAGCTGCGAATCGTCAGTCACCGAGATCTCCACGTCCTGCTCGTCAGCCACGGTGATTTTCGCGAGCAAGAGCGCAGCGAGTTCCGGAGGTTCGATCCGCGAGCGCAGGCCCTCGCCGAGCGATCGCGAGGTGTCCGAAATCCGCGAGACGAAGTTCCGCGCCTGGTCCACGTCTCCGAGCTCCAAGAGTCCGTCCACCACGTGGAGGCGATTGGCGTACTCATGCTCCTGGGCGCGCAACGCTTCCATCAGGCCTTCGACGGAGCGGAGGTCACGCACCAAGCCCTCGACTTCAGTACGGTCGCGCAGCGTGACCACCGAGCCTATGCTCCTTCCGGCCAAGGCGACGGACATCCGGTTCACCACCAGCAAAGCGTCCTCGGTGATCACGATCTGGTCGGTTCCGCTGATCTGCCCGGTCAGCAGGGAACGGAGCCTTCCGGGCGGCAGAAGATCCTCGATTTTCTCTCCCAGTACGTTTTCTTCCAGGTGCAGCAAGGAGCGCGCCTCGGAGTTGATAACGGTGACCCGCCCGTCGTCGTCGAACCCGATCATCGCTTCCCGGATGCCGTGCAGCAGCGCTTCGCGCTCTTGCAGGAGGGACGCAATCTCCACCGGTTCGAGATCGAAGGTGACCCGCTTGATCCTGCGGGCCAGCAGCGCCGAACCCGTGGCGCTGATCAAGAGCACCACGGCCGAATAGCCGGCGATCAGCCACACCTGCTGGGCCAGTTCACTGCTTTCCTTGGTCTCCAGGATTCCCACCGAGACCTGCCCGACGACGGTTCCGTCCGCCGCGCGCACGGGCGCTTTGGCGTTGACTGAGTCACCCAAGCTGCCTTTGTCGATTCCGACGTGGGTCTGCCCGTCAAGGACAGCAACGGGTTCTTCCAGGGTCCGGCCAATGAGATCCGGGTTCGGGTGGGAGTACCGCTTCCCATTGCGGTCGCTCACGACGACGTAAGCCGGTTGCGCTTCGGCCTGCACTTTTGTGGCGATCGCCTGGATGGTTTGCTTTGGATCTCCATTGCCCAGCGACGTCACGATTTCGGGCATTTGCGCCACTGTCGTGGCAATCCCCAAGGCCCGGAGCCTGTACTGGTCCTCAAGGGTCTGGTTGCTGATCTGGGTGTAGAGAAGCGCACCCAGAGTGACGGTGACGAACAGGATGCAGAGCAACCACACCAGAATCTGGGAGGCGAGGGGACGGGCCTTCCAGCGTGCACTGAGGGCTTTCACAGGCGCCAACAACCCTGCGTGCATTGCCACCCTCTTCCTCATCTCCAATTAGAAGCTTATGTGACAAAGTTCACGGCCACCATGCGGGAAGCGGTGCCTTCCGGCGATTCACGGCCGTGCATAAAGGCTCAAAACATGCACTTTTGCTGTTAATCCCCACAACTTACTGAAGCCTTCTGGCGCGGGCTTTCGCTTTCTAGGCTCTACATAGTTTCCGTGATCCGGATCACGCACACACTAACCAAAAGACAGAGAGGTCTTAGCAGATGGAAGCCAACGATCGCCACCGGCCGCCCGGTGCACTCAAGAAGGTCGACGACAGTGCGGGCATCGACATCGTCGGATTGACCAAGCGCTATCTCACCCCCAAAGGCGAGACGTTCACTGCCATCCGCGATGTGTCGCTCAAGGTGGAACCCGGCCAGTTCTGCTCGATTGTCGGACCGACCGGCTGTGGCAAGTCCACCACGCTCGCCCAGGTCTCGGGCCTGGAAAGCCCGAGCGAAGGCTCCGTCAAGGTGGGCGGCCAGACCGTGGAGGGCATCACGAACGGCGTGAGCTACATGTTCCAGGCAGACGCACTGTTCCCCTGGAAGAGCGTGCTCGGCAACGTGATGATGGGCCCGATCCTCCTCGGCACGCCCAAGCGGGAAGCCACCGCGCTAGCCATGGACTGGCTGCGTCGGGTCGGCCTGGCCGGCTTCGAGGATCGCTATCCGCACCAGTTGTCCGGGGGTATGCGCAAACGCGTAGCCATGGCTGCGGCGCTCATCAACAATCCTCGGATTCTCTTGATGGACGAGCCGTTCGGCGCGCTCGACGTGCAGACCAAAGCCATCATGCAGAACGAACTGCTGAAGCTCTGGGAGGAGCTGCGCCCTTCGGTCCTGTTCATCACTCATGACCTCGACGAGGCGGTGGCGCTCTCCGATCGGGTGGTCATCATGACGAGCAGCCCGGGCTCGGTCAAGGATGTCTTCGACATCGATCTACCGAGGCCGCGCGGGAATGTCCAAGAGATCAGGCACGAGGAGCGCTTCCTGGAACTCCAGGGGCACATTTGGGAGTCCTTGAAGGACGAGGTCACCCGCGCCTATGCGCGCACGGCAGGAGCAGCAGCATGACTACCCTCACCCATCATGAAACGCGCAAGAGCGAGAAGCCAGTGGAAACCGAGACAGCAGCAAAGAACGCCGGCCGGAGCAAAGCCCGGCGCCGCACGACATCGATCTGGATAGGCCGCGTGGCGCTCGCCTTCATTGTGGTTGGCGGCTGGCAGTGGTTCACCGAGCAAGGCTGGGTAGACAAATTCTTCTTCGGCCAGCCCTCGCAGATCTGGGACAGCCTCGTCAAGCTCTTCACAGAGGGAACCGCGTTCGGCACCATTTGGGAGAACCTCGGGGTCACAGCCCAGGAAGCGCTCCTTGGTTTCGTGCTCGGGACGCTCGTCGGTGTGGTGCTCGGCATTCTCCTGGGCTCCAACAAGTACCTCTCGGCGGTCGTCGGGCCGTACATCCGGATCGTGAATTCGATTCCCCGTATTGTGCTCGGCTCGATCTTCATCGTGGCGTTCGGCCTCGGGGTCTTCCCGAAGATCCTGCTCGCAGCCGTGCTCGTGTTCTTCGTCGTCTTCTTCAACGCGTTCCAGGGCGTCCGGGAAGTGGACCAGAACCTCGTGGCGAACGTGCGGGTGCTCGGCGCCTCCCCGTTCCAGGTAGCGATGCACGTGACGATCCCGTCGGCCATGACGTGGATCATCGCGAGCCTCCATACGGCGTTCGGCTTCGCGATCATCGGAGCCCTCGTCGCGGAGGTGCTCGGCGCCCAGAAGGGCATCGGCCTCATCATCAGCCAAGCCCAGGGCACCTTCGATCCGGACACAGTCTTCGCCTGCATGGTGATCATTGCCGTCATCACGCTTGCGGCCGAATTCCTCATCGGGCTGCTTGAGCACAAGCTCCTCAAGTGGCGTCCACCGAACCGCTCCGAGGCGCAGTCGATCTAGGGCCGAAAGCTATTTTCCCACCCAGCAATTCCGTTCCACCAAACACCCACATCCCTTCGGGGATCAACAAAGGATGCGTAAAACAATGATGAAGCGCTCTATCTTTGCCGTCGCCGCTACCGGAGCCGTTGCGCTCAGCCTCGCGGCATGTGGCGGCAATGCCCCGGCCGCAAACGGCGGCGCGGCCACTACGGGATCCGGCCCGATGCCCACTGTGAAGATGATGATCGGCGGCATCGACAAGCAGATCTACCTCCCGTACAAGCTCGCGGACCAGCTCGGCCTGTACAAGAAGTACGGCGTCAATATGGAGCTCTCCACCGAGACCGACGGCGGCGTTGGCGCCGAGGACGCCATGGCGTCTGGCCAGGTCGACATGTCCGGCGCGTGGTACATCCACACCTTCGACTTCCAGTCCAAGGGCAAGAACATCATCAACCTCGTGCAACTCTCGGGGGCCCCGGGCGAACGCATCATGTGCAGCCCCAACGCAAACGTGCACTCCGGCGCCGACATCAAGGGCAAGAAGATGGGCGTCACCGACCTCGGATCCGGCACCGACACACTGACACAGTTCATCGCTGCACAGGCCGGCGTCTCGCACAAGGACTACACCACCGTCAAGGCAGGAGCCGGCGCTACCGCCGTTGCCGCCATCAAGACCGGTGCGGCCGACTGCGTCATGACGACCCAACCGACTGTCGCCGCACTGGAGGGCCAGGGCATCGCGCAGTCGGCGATCGACCTCGCGACGACCGACGGCGCGACCAAGGCC
This sequence comes from Arthrobacter sp. AZCC_0090, assembly GCF_014207375.1. Taxonomy (GTDB): domain Bacteria; phylum Actinomycetota; class Actinomycetes; order Actinomycetales; family Micrococcaceae; genus Arthrobacter. The sequence continues at coordinate 349,345 of NZ_JACHEE010000004.1, forward strand.
GTGGGCGGCACCTGGCCGGCTGCGGGCGTCATCGCCAACGCCGACTGGGTCAAGACCCACGAGGACGCCGTTCAGCGGGTCGTCAACGCGCTCGTGGAGACGATGCACTGGATCGCGACGCACTCGGCCCAGGACATCGCCGACAAGCTGCCCCAGGACTACGTCCAGAACAAGAACGTCAAGAAGGAGGATTACGTCAAGGCCCTCGAGCAGGACAAGGGCCAGTTCCTCCCGGACGGCATCATGCCTGCGGGTGGCCCCAAGACCATCGCTTCGATGGAGAAGCTGCTCGGCATGGACACCTCGAAGATCCCGCTCGGCGGCACGTTCACGAACAAGTACGCGATCGAGGCGAACAAGGTTGGCGGCTTCGCGACCACCTCGACGCCTGCCGGCGACAACGGCTGATGTGATCTCGGCATAAAGGTACCGGCGTCACCATGCCACCGAGCACATGACGCCTCAGGATCGGCCTGCGTGGTACTCCACGCAGGCCGATCGTGCTGTGAGCCGGCAGATATTGTCACAGTCCAGGCACAGGGTAGGTACAGAGGTACGAAAGCGTGGGGTTCCAGGATAGGGATAGCTTCGAAACCGTCGGAGTTGAAATTCTAAGGAGCACCAACGTGAACAAAGTCCGGAAAATCGCTGCGGGCGTTGCCCTGATGGGCGCCGTCGCAGGCGGCGGCGCTCTCACCGCCATGGCCCTGCCGGCCACCGCCGCAACCACTGACACTTCCACTGCCAGCCCGTCCACACCCGCCTCAAACGGCGGCACGCACGGGAACGAAACAGCTCTGACCGGTGACACCGCAACCAAGGTCAAGGACGCCGTACTGGCCGCCAACTCCGGCGCCACGGTCGAGAACATGACCACCGAAGACGACGGCAGCGCCGCCTACGAAGCCCACATCACCAAGTCGGACGGCACCCACGCCACCGTCAAGCTCGACGCGAGCTTCAAGGTCACCGCAACCGAAACCGGCGGGCCGGGAGGCGGCAAGGGCGGCCACGGCAACCACGGGAACGAGACCGACCTCACCGGTGACACCGCAACCAAGGTCAAGGACGCCGTACTGGCCGCCAACTCCGGCGCCACGGTCGAGAACATGACCACCGAAGACGACGGCAGCGCCGCCTACGAAGCCCACATCACCAAGTCGGACGGCACCCACGCCACCATCAAACTCGATGCAAACTTCAAGATCACAGCAACCGAAACCGGCGGCCCCGGCGGCCCCGGGCACTAACTCCCAACCTAACTACCCACGTGGGCGGATATGGCACCAGCCGCATCCGCCCACGCCCTTGTGCCCCGCGAACCGTGTACTGGCAGGACCTCCCACAGTTCCACCCCCGGAAGTAGCCTGAAACCATGGACAGTCGAAACGATGTGAGTGAGTTCCTGCGCTCCCGCCGGGCCAAGGTGACACCCGATCAAGTTAATCTCATAGTGGGTGCCCGGCCAATCCCGGGTGGACAATGTTCGCGTACACCGCGGAGCCCGGGTCGGCGAGTGACGAACGTCTGAAACTGCTCGCCAGCTGGGCGGCGACCAGCGCAACCGAGCTGGCCGCACCGGCGTCGATCTCCGACTGACCGTTCAGGGCCGCCGTTCGGCCGCGCGCGGTCAGGGTGGGACCGTCAGTCCTAGGAAAAGCAGGGAGCGGCACAGCTGCTGACATCGTCTTCCGGAACGCTTAGCGTCTTTAACAGAACCTTGAACGACGGCGGTTCCGCCTTTGAGTCTTCGGGTTTCTTCCAGCCGCAAAACTGATTTACCAGTTAAGGGCTCCACGCTTAGATGAGAAGAAGATGACCATGGAATTTTCGTTGATGATGGCTTGCGCAGTCATCAGCATTGTGAACAATGACAGCCGCAGTGCCCTGCCGGGAGCACCGGTTGTTCCGGCACGTCCGGCAAGACGCCTGCGGCTGGCACGACTGCGGGGTTGGATCGCGACCGCTCTGCACCGGGCCGCCTGGGCGGTTGAGCCTAAGGCGCCGGCGTTCGTGGAGCCCTAGCAGGTTCCTCCGTCACGTAGACGAGCTGCCACAGATGTGGCGGAGGAAGGATCGCCGTCGCGTAGTCCCCGTCGAGCTCCACGGGAACCTCGACGAGCTTAGCCTGCTGGTCCGGATCCGCATACCGAATGCGCGGTACCGTACCCCGGGTCCTCCGGATCCGCAGGCGCCCCTCACCCGGTGATTGCGGCACTGCACGCGGCTCATCCCACTCGGTGTCTGTTTGGCCCAGCAAGTTGATCAGATGAATGGCGAAGCCGCCGGGCACGCTGGTGACTCGACGCCAGACGGTCCCTGGCTCAGGACGGTCCGATACCACCGCGTTTTGGTAGGAAATGTCCAGATCGTCGTTGTACATACCCGCATAGGAGCCCGTAACATCGCAGATCCTGGGATCCAGGGTCAGCTCGTCATGTTCCACCAGGAAGTCGTACCAACGGGCCAGGAACGCCGCTGTGTCCCGGTTGATGGGGTGGTTGCGGACATAGTATGGGTCAACCAACACTCGATCCCCTTCGCCGGCCAGGAGCTGCGTTGCTCCGTGCGAGAACAGCGTGGCCATGGTCAGCGCGGTAGCCCGGTCGGCAGCTTGCTGGTCGGCGGCGTCGTACACATGCTGGTAGGCAGCGATCACCACCGGTTGGTCCCGGCGCGCCGCTTTTGCCCGGTTGACGACGTCGGCCAGGGAACCCAAAGTGGTGTGCGGGGGCCAGACTTCGATGTAGACGGCGTCCTGGGGAGTCGGTGCCGTGCGCCATGTGGGAAAGTCATTGACGTTGTTGAAGACCAAGTGGCTGGCGGGTAGCGCATTCCGGACGCCCTCGATCAACTGGACGAATGAATCTGCGACGTCCACCAGGGCACCGTCCGGAGTGGCTGCGCGTTTCGGATATCCGTATTGATCCAGGTGGAAGCCGTCGAATCCGATGGATGAGGTGGCGTCGGCCAGTTCCTTGGTGAAATGGGCAAGCCACGGTTGGGCTGCGGGGTCCAGGAGGAAGAGAAAGTCGCCCAACGCATAGGTTTCGCCGCTCGGCGTGAGCATGGCGTGTTGCTCCCAGTTGTGCCATTCCCCGGGACCGGCCGCGTACACGGCGGCGTAACCGAGTGCCCGGGATCCCGCCGCTTGGACAGTCCTCACAAGTTCCTTGACCGTGGCGAGGGAAACAGGCTGGCCGAGGGCGTCCGAATACTCCGGGCCGCCGCCCATCAGATCCGCGTGCCGGTAGGCCCAGTCGTAGAACTGGACGCCGTTCAGGTGCAACCGGCGGACGAGCTCGGCAACTGGCTGCACGTCCTTGTCAGGCCCGTAGCTGGCCACAAACCCGTATCTCAAGCGTGCCCTCGGGTCCGCGGCGACCTCGATGGCAGTTCGGACCGTTTCGCCGCCGGACTTGAGTTCTATGCCGTAGCCGCCCGGTCCCAGACTGTCCAGGGTGAGAGTTCCCGAGGCGCATCCTTCGTGCGTCTGGACCCGCTCGCCAAGGTGCCAAACCGTCAGGACGGCGGTACCGCCGTCGGGAATCCAGAGTTCGACGGCGGCTGGTTCCGCGGGAGAGTAGCTCGCCTTTGTAGGGAGAATGTCGAGGGGTTGAACCATGTGGGAGTCCTAAGTTGTTGTGACGCTTCGCGCCTATTTGACGGCGCCGGTGGTGATTCCGGCGATGAGGTGTTTTTGTCCGGCGACGTAGACGGCGATCACCGGGATGACAGCGAGAGTGGATGCCGCGAAAACGAGGCCCCACGCGGTCGAGTGTTCGCCCTGGAATGCCGCGATGCCGAGGGGAAGCGTGCGCTTGGTGGCGTCGCTGATGACAGTCAGGGCCCATACGTATTCATCCCACGCTCCGAGGAAGGAAAAGACGGCGGCGGTGGCCAGGGCGGGACGGGCAAGGGGGATGTACAGAACCAGGAATTTGCGGAGGATGCCCGCGCCGTCCACCGTCATGGCTTCGTCCAATTCCCTGGGAACTCTTTCGAAAAAGGCCCGCAACAGAAATGTGGTGAAGGCGATCTGCCCGGCCGTGTAGAAGAACACCAGGCCTTCCAGGGAGTCGAGCATGTTCAGGCTTTTCGCCAAGACGAACTGTGGGACGATCACCACAATGCCCGGGATCATCAAACCGGCGAGCAGAAGGGAGAACATGAAGTTCTTGAGTGGAAAGTCGAAACGGGCGAAGGCGAAGGCCGTCATGGACGAAATGACCACTGACGCCACGGTGGTGAGCACTGAAACGTAGGCTGAGTTACCAAAGAATCCGGCGAAATTGTTCTCCGTCCAGGCTTCCTCGTAATTTGCCGAGGTGAGGGTCTGGGGCAGGAAATGCGGAGGATTCGGAAGGGTGGCCGTGTTGGGCTCCAGTGAGGTGGACACCATGATCATGAAGGGCGCAACCATCATCACGGCTCCGCACAAGACGATCGCGACGCGGACTAGTAGCCAGATGTTCAACGGCCGCTTTGGGCGTTCGTTCCTGGACGGATTGTCCGCCTCGCGCGAGCCTTTGGGCTTGAGGGAAATCGCCGTCATCGCAGGGCCTCCTTCTTCTCACCAAAGAATTTGAACTGGGCGAACGACACAACAAAGATGAAGATCGCGAGGATGAAGGACATGGCCGAGCCATAGCCGAAGTCCAGGAACGAGAACGCCTGCTTGTACATATAGGTCAGGGGAACCTCCGTGCTTCCCGCCGGTCCGCCGTTGGTCATGAGAAGGACCGAGGGGAAGACATTGAATGCCCCGATCACTTGCAAGACGAGCACAAACAGTAATGTTCCTCGAATTCCGGGGAGCGTCACGTGGACGAACTTGTGCCAGGCATTGGCGCCGTCCAGCGCGGCCGCCTCATACAACTCCTCCCCCACACCGCCCAACGACGCCAGGAACACCACCAAGCACCATCCGAGGTTCTTCCAGATCCCCAGGAGGGAAATGGCGATCAGTGCCGTCCAGCGTTGTTCAAGCCACGGCACGGCATGGGCGGAAAGAGACAGAAAGTCCGTCATGAACCAGTTGACCGCACCGTTGTCCGTGGTGAAAAGGAACTTGAACAGAAGCGAGACCACTACCCAGCTGGTGACCACTGGGATGTAGAACAGGACCCGGAAGAGGGTACGGCCAGGCATCTTCTTCTGGAGGAGGACCGCGAAGAACAGGCCTAGTGCCACAGTGGCTGGAACGGACATCAACAGGTACACGCCGGCGTTGACCACGCTCGTCCAGAACTGGGGATCGGCCAGGGCCCGAACATAATTGTCCAGTCCGATGAACTTGCTTGCCTGGGTGGGCAGCACAGACCACTTGTAGAACGAAATCTGCAGGGAACGCACCAGCGGATACCCAGTGGTCAGCAGAAACAGGATCAACCCGGGAGCCGCGAATGCCCACGGCACCCACCAATGGGAAGGCGTGCGGCTCGCCCCCCCACGGCCCGGTTTGCGAGGCCGGGCCGCGGAGGGGGTCGAAACTGTTTGTTTCCGGAGAACACCTTGTGACGTCATGTATCAGCCTTGCGCCAAGAGCGGATCGATCTGTGCCACGGCCGCATCCATTGCCTCCTGGGCGGACAGTTTGCCCTGAAGCGCAAGCTGGGTCTGCTTGGTGAAGATGTCATCCACCTTTGCCCACTGTGGCGTGGCGGGCCGTGGCTTGGCGGTCTTGAGCTGCTCCAGGAAGGCACCGTAGTAAGGCTGGATGGATGCCATCGATTCAGCCATGTCCTTCTCCGCGGACAGCTGGCCCACCTGGCCCATCGACTTCTGGGCATCCGGAGACAGCATGTAGCGGATGAACTCGGCCGCGAGCTCCTTGTTTTTGGACTGCTGCGTCATGACGATGTCTTCGCCGCCCACCACGCTGACGCTGCCGCCATCGCCGCTGAACATCGGTGACGTTTTTGGCTGGAAATTCGGGTAGGACGTGGCCATGTTGGGGAAGGTCCACGGACCGTCCACAATGGTCGGGTACATACCCTTCGGCAAGCCGTCGCCCGTTGGCGTTCCGCCGCTGCCCCCGAGAATGACTCCAGGAATGGCCTTCTTGTTGTAGAGATCAACGATCATCTGTAGGGCAGCAACGGATTTTGGCCCGTTGAGGTAGCCTGAGGACTTCTTCACGTCGGGATCGGTCATGTCGCCCCCGTTGGACCAGATATAGGGCAGCATCTGCCATGCTCCGGAGCCGCCTTCAGCGAGGATGTACTTGCCTCCCACCTTGTCCGCAGCTGCCTTCAGTTCGTCCAGCGTTTTCGGAACGGAGGCGATGCCGTTGGCCTTCAGCGCCTCATCGTTGTAGATGACCACCTTGGTGTTGGTGTCCAAGGGAAGACCCCACAGCTTGCCGTTGTACTTGTTCGTTGCGAGCGGACCGGGGAACATCTTGTCGGCCCAGGACTGGAAGTCCGGCATGGCCTCGCTCAGCGGGGTCAGCACGCCGATCTTGGCCAGCTCAGGGACGGTGACAATGTCAGCGCGGATGACATCCGGCAGGCTGGTACCTGCAGCCGCCGTGACGAGTTTCTGGTGCATGTCCTTGTCGGGGATCTGCACAGCCTTGACTTTGACGCCAGGGTGGAGCTTCTCGAAGTTCGGGATGATGGTCTTCTCCAAGGCCTTGATCTCACCGCCGCCCGCACTGTAGGCGTGCCAGAAGGTGATTTCTCCGGACACAGCGGCCCCCGTTGACAGGGTGGACACCGCGGCGGGCTGCGCACCACCGCCGCCGGTGTCACAAGCCGTGAGGCCGGCGGCCGCCAAAAGGGCTAATGAGGAGAGCGTGAAGAGTTTTTTCATCATGGCTGGACCTTTCGCATTTTCGGGCAGCGAGTACCCGCAGGGTTGTGATGACGGATTGGGGAGGGGTTCGGGGGGCAATTCACGCGCTGCGGCGGAAGACTTTGAGTTCCCAAGGGCGAAGGCGCAGCGACTTCTCCACCGGATAGTTGGCCAGTACCTGTTCTGCGGCGGCCCACGAATCATCGCCGACGTCGGCCAAGCGCTCTGTGGATGAGAAATTGCCAATGATCAGCAACTCTGTGCCATGGAGCGAGCGGCTGAAGGCATATACGTGTTCGTCCTCGGGTAACAGCATGGTGAAGTCGCCGTGGGAAACCACGGGATCGCGGTGGCGCAGTGCGATGACTTCGCGGTAGAAGTTGAAGACAGAGTCAGGGTCCTCAATCTGGGCGGCAGCGTTGATGGAACGAGCGTTCGGGTTGACCGCGATCCACGGGGCTCGGGTGGTGAAGCCTGCGTTCCGGGTCCCGTCCCATTGAACGGGAGTCCGTGCGTTGTCCCGGTTCAAGGGCGCCAGGGCCGCAAGTACTTCGGCATCGGTATGGCCCAGATGCGTGGTGGCCTCGCGATGGTGGTTGAGGACTTCGATGTCCCGGTAATCGCTGATCGCGCCGAAGGACATATTCGTCATGCCCAACTCCTCTCCTTGATACACGTAAGGAGTGCCTCGGTGCAGGTGCAGAATACCGGCCAGCATCTTGGCCGACACCTCCCGGTATTCGCCGTCGTTCCCGAAGCGGGACACGGCCCGGGCCTGATCGTGGTTTCCCCAGTACAGGCTGTTCCAGCCGTGGGCCGCCAGCCCTTCCTGCCAGCGGGCCAGCGACTTCTTCAGTTCCGTGAGCAGCAACTTCTTTGGCCGCCATTTGTTGCCCTCTTCCTGATCGAGGGCGACGTGCTCGAATTGGAACACCATGTCCACTTCTTGCCTTGCGGGATCAGTGAAAAGAGCCGCGTCCTCTACCGTGACTCCAGGCATCTCACCGACGGTGAGGAGCTGCCTGTCCCGCCCCGCGAACACCCTTTGGTGCATCTCCTGCAGGAATTCGTGAATCCTGGGCCCGCAGATGAAGTGTGCACCGCCGTCGCCGTAGAGCTTGTCGTCGGACGTGGGTCCGTCAGGTAGCTGCTGATCCTTCGAGATGAAGTTGATGACATCCATCCGGAAACCGTCCACGCCCCGGTCGAGCCACCAATTCATCATGCTGTAGATGGCCGCCCGCACTTCCGGGTTTTCCCAGTTGAGGTCGGGTTGCTTCTTTGAGAACAGGTGGAGGTAATACTGGCCTGTGGTCTGCTCGTATTCCCATGCCGGCCCTGAGAAGGCGGATCCCCAATTGTTCGGTTCGGCCCCCGGGGAACCAGGCTCCGCACCGTCCCTCGGAGAACGCCACCAGTACCAATCCCGCTTCGGGTTCTCCAAGCTGGAGCGCGATTCCGCAAACCATGGGTGTTCATCGGAAGTGTGGTTGACGACCAAATCCATGACGAGTTTCATCTCGCGGGCATGCAGGCCGGCGATCAGTTCGTCGAGAGTCTCCAGGTCTCCAAAGATCGGATCGATGTCTTGATAGTCGCTGATGTCGTAGCCATTGTCGTCTTGCGGCGAGCGGTACACAGGCGACAACCACAGAACGTCCACGCCCAGCTTGTTCAGGTAATCGAGCCGGCCGATAATGCCGCGAAGGTCTCCCACGCCGTCGCCGTTCGAGTCGGCAAAGCTGCGAGGATAGATCTGGTACACCACCGCGCTCTTGAACCAGTCATGGCCTGTGTTCGTGGGAGGGTCGGCGTGGGTTTCTTGAATCGTCATTGATGAGTTCCCTTGCTGGGCGACTATGCCGTAAGTGAAGTATTGAAAGTTTTGCGGTAGAAGTCTCAACTGTCAATAGCTCATAGAAATGTGATGTAGGCCATCAATTTGCTCAAGATTCCCTCAAGTTAACTTTTGATACAAAAATCAGAGATCCTGCGATAGTCTTTCACAAGCCCATCGATGAGGAGGCGACATGGACTCGCAGCCAACCCCTGCCCACCCCACGTGGCTGGGTGCGCCAAGCTCCGCCCGGGACGTTCTGTACCAACTGCTCGTAGACGGGCCGCTGTCCAGGAGTGCACTGGCCGAAAAGCTGGGCCTGTCTGCCGGAAGCCTCACGCGGGTCACCAAACCCTTGCTGACTTCAGGCGAAATCATTGAGACGGACTCACGGCACGTCGGCCCCACCGGGCGCCCCACTCAACCGCTGGAAATCGTTGCGGGCCGTCACTACTTCGTCGGTGTGAAGCTCACTGGAACGCATGCGTCCGCTGCGCTGGTCAATTTGCGCACTGACGTGATCGCCACGGCAGAAGCACCGATCGGCTCGCTGCAGCCCCAAGCCGTTGCCGATCTCGTGGCGGACCTGGTCCGCAGAGTTGAGAAATCAGCTCCCCAACCTGTTGCCGCGGTTGGAGTGTGCCTCGGCGGCCAGGTCACGGACGGCGGGAAAATCAGTTGGGCACCTTTCCTCAAGTGGGAAGACGTTCCGTTCGGTGACCTGCTGAAACAGCGGCTGGGTTTGCCTGTCAGCATCATCAACGACCTCAGCGCCTTGACCTTGATGGAACATTGGCTGGGCTCCGGCCGCGGCATTGCGAATCTCGTGGTTCTCACCATGGGCGCGGGCGTCGGCTACGGTCTGGTCATCAACCACCAGATGATCACCGATGCCAACTCCGGCTTGGGCACTGCCGGCCATATTCCCCTGGATCCATTTGGGCCGCCGTGCGATCTGGGCCACCGGGGTTGCGCCAATGTCATGCTGAGCCAACCCAGCCTCGAGTCAAGGGCTCTGGCTTCCATGGGTAGGCCCGTGCCATACGCGGAACTGCTCGAACTCTCGGCCCACGGAGGGGTCGCCAAAACACTCGTCGACGAAGCTGGATTCGCCTTGGGCCGTCTGCTCACCATCGCTTCTGCCCTGGTCATGCCAGAATTGATCATCCTCAGCGGGGAAGGCGTCGGCCTAGCAGCGGCAGCCCGGGAAGCCATTGACGCCGGCCGGAGGCACGATCGCGAAGCCCATGCCCGCGAAGTACCCATTGTCGTCATCGACGTTGACGACACTCACTGGGCCCGTGGCGCAGCGATCGGCGCGATGCAGCAACCGGCGCCCTAGGTCAGGCGGCATCCTGCGGACCAAAGGTTACGGCGTTCCATTCCCGGATCTCGCCGGGAACTGCCAGTCCTTCCAGTACGAAGGGATCCCCCGCGATGAACTGCTCCGCCCTCTCCCTGCTGGTGAAGATACCCATCGAACCGTTCACGGCGGGATTGTCGAAGGTCCCGATGCCGATCAGGCCGCCCTCCGCGGCGAAGGCCTGAAAGTATGCTGCGTGACGGGGATAAACGGCTTGGAGTTCGGCAAGGGCCGACGGTTCCGAGCTGTAGAAAACGACGAATTGCATTACTTGCCTTCGGGTTCAGCGCTATCGGGTTCAGCGCTGCCCAGTTCAGCCAGGGTCTGAGCGAGCCGCGGGAGCACCTGGTTTCGCCATCCGCCACTCATGATGCGGTGCGATGCGACGTGGGTTGGTTCGTTGGGATCGAACCCGTCGTGGACAAGCGACAGCCGGGTGCCGGCGCCTTCCGGGGAGACTGACCACGTCACGGTGCTGTTGAGGCTGTTGCCGGAGTTCGCGTCCCGCCACGAAATACGCAGCCGCTTCCCGGCGTCCACTTCAAGGACTTCGCTGGCCACCAGGCCGCTAAAACCGACGGCCGGGACGGGAATGCCGCGCATCTTGAATTGGTGCCCGACGATCGCTTGGAAGTCGTTCTCCATCAACCAGCGGGCAAGCAACTCGGGCTCCGTCAGTGCCCGCCAGACCTTCGCCGGCGGATACGGCAAGAACTCTTGGACCTCGATTGTTGTAAGTTGTTCGTTCATTAGCTGTCCTCCATATCCTTCAGTGTCGTCCAATTTCCTCGGGAGGCATCGGCCGCGAGATCAAATAGCCTTGGGCTGTGTCATAGCCGAGATCGTGCGAGATATCCGACTGCTCCTGCCGTTCCACTCCTTCGGCCGTGACCCGGACCCCCATGGCGTTGAGGGTTTGGATCAGCCCTTGGACAATAGTCGCAGTGTGCGGCTCAATATCGATGTCCCTGATGAACGCTTTGTCGATTTTTAGCGTGGTCAGCGGCAGGACCCGGAGCATTGCCAGCGACGAATAGGCGCTTCCGTAGTCGTCCAAGGGCAATACCAAGGCCCATGTCGATCAGTTCCTGCAACTGCGATGCCGCGGAGGGGACGTCCACTATCTCTGTGCCTTCTGTGATCTCAACCTCCAACATCCGGGCAGGGACACCGTGGCGGTTCATGGCGGCCCGAATGTCGGATGGATGGGTTCCGGCGGCGAACTGGACTGGAGAGACGTTCACCGCGATCTTCCGGGGTGTCCCGGCGTCGATCCAGGAGCGGGACTGGGCGCAGGCCTGGTCCAGGACCCATGCCCCGATCCTGTGAATCTCGCCCGTGTGTTCAGCGACGGGGATGAATTCATCGGGGGCCACCGGACCGATTTCCCGATCGTCCCAGCGCAGGAGCGCTTCGACGCCGGCGCCCTCTCCCATCGCCAGGTCCAAAACAGGTTGGTACTGGAGAGTCATGGCGGAGGCGCACCAATGAGCCGAGCGGTCCGACGCTGCGCGCCAGGCGTCAGAACACACGTCCTTCTTCTTATCACCCAGACGTGAACCCCTCGTTCCACCCTTGCTTAACGACACTCACCGATATATCGTTAACTATCGCAGAACACACTGTGGGCCCATCAGGGCAACACACAACACTGGAAGGACGATGCCGTTATGAAAGGCATTCACGACAACAAACTCACAGACTGCGGTCCGGATATGGAACGCTTCGGACGCGGCCGGAGCCGTCGCGGACCCCACGGACACGGCGGATTCGGGCCGGGCCGCGGTTTTGGGCCGGGCCGCGGTTTCGGACCGGGGTTCGGGCCGGGCTTTGGACCAGGTTTTGGTCCCGGTGGTCCCCGTCGCGCAAACAAGGGTGATGTTCGCTTCGCGATCCTCTCCTTGCTCGCCGAATCACCATCCAACGGATACGGGTTGATCAAGACGATCGCCGAGAAGACGTCCGGATCCTGGCGCCCCAGCCCGGGTTCCGTCTATCCGACGCTGCAGCAACTCGTTGACGAAGAGCTCATTACACCCGTCGGCGAAGGCCGCCGCACTGAGTTCACTCTCACCGACGCCGGGAAGGCCTACGTAGCCGAGCACGCCGAGGACCTGGAAAATGCGTGGAACATCGATCAAGAAGGATCGGGGCCCGCCTTTCACCAGAGCGTGGCAAAGCTCATGGGGGTTATCCACCAATTCCGCTTCGCCGCAACCGAGGAACAGCGCACCGCAGCGATTGAAAAGATCGACGAAACACGGCGCGCGCTCTACCACATCCTCGCGGATTAGTACCGACCCTTTCCGAGGTGGGGCTCCTCCCTCACTCGTCGCTAGCCGCCGCTGCCATGGTCTACCCAGGGCGCACGGGGTCGCCATCGGCGAGAATGAGCCGAAGGGAGCGTCCGTCGGCAAGGATCCCGATGTCCGCAAGCGGATCTCCCTCGACGACGACCAGGTCGGCGTACGCACCTTCGGCCACGATGCCGGCGCGGCCCACTTCCCCAACGATCTCTGCCCCGACCAGGGTAGCCGAGCGGAGAACATCGAGAGGCTCCTGCACTCGCGTGCGCAATCGGAATTCCTCGAGCTGGAACCGTAGCCCCTCACCGTGGAGATCCGTTCCGTATCCGATTCGAACCCCTGCGGCCGAAGCCTTCGCGAGGGATTCGAGGCCGCGCTCGAAGATGTCCTCCACTGCCGCCCTCTTGGAGGCGGCGAGGCCATGGCCTGCCGCCCCGGAGATGATCGCCCAGTACGTGACGAGCGTCGGGACGTAAAACGCGTCCCGCTCAAGGAACAGCGCGGTGCACTCGTCGTCGAGGAGGTTGCCGTGCTCGATCGTGCGTACACCGAGACGCAACGCCCGCGAGACTGCCTCGGCCGTGTATACGTGCGCGGCTATGTACCGGTGCGCGAGGCGGGCCTCGTCGACGGCGGCAAGGACCTCCGCGTCTGAGAAGCCGAGGGCTTCAAGGCGCATCTTGGACACGACTCCGCCCGAGAGAGTGAGCTTCGCGTGGTCGGCACCATCACGGAACTCCGCCCGGAGGGCCCTGCGAAGTTCCACTTCACCGTCGCAGACTTTCGTGAGGACGTGCCCACCGGTGGGGGCGAAGATCGGGCCACCGGCCTTGAGCCGAGGGCCTGTCACGAGCCGCTCGTCGACGGCACGGGACAAGCCCGTGTCCGCTCCTCCCATGTCCCGGACCAGGGTGAAGCCGCGAAGGAGCATTTCGTGCATCACCCAGGACGTGCGGGCCGCGTGGTACTGCGGAGACCAGGACAGGATTTCGTTGAAGTCCCCGGACGCTTGGGTGACGTGGGCGTGCGCATCGATGAGGCCTGGGAGGACCGTCTGGCCTTCCACGTCAATTTCGACTGCATCAGCCACTGTGCGGGTCGAGTCTGAGATCTCGGCGACAACGCCGTCCCGCGCAACAATGGTCCGCGGGGCGCTAAGCTCCCCACTCGCGACGTCCAGGATCTGCGCCCGCCGCAGGACGACGGCGGTGGGGCGGGAACGCCCGGGGTCAGCGCGAACTGCCACGGCCGCTTTCCTCTCCGGTTCGCACCGCGCCGGGCATACCTGCGATGGTGGCCGGGCTGCCGCCGTCGGGCGCTGCGCCCTCCGTTTCACCGGCAGAATCGGCGTCGATCTCTTCGAGGGAACGGCCGCTCGTCGAAACCCCGAAGACGAGAACAACAAGCGCGGCACCGCCCAGGACAGCCATGATCATCGTGAACACGCCCCCGAAGCCCAGTACCGGGAAGGCCGCCCCGACCAGGATCGGGGCAGTGATGCCGCCGATCCGCCCGAACGCGGAGGCACTCCCCATGCCCGTTGCCCGCAGCTTGGTCCCGTAAACCTCGGGCGTGTAGGCGTAGAGGCCGGCATAGCAGCCGTTCATGAAGAACGAGAGGAGCGAGCCTGTGAGGAGGACAGCGCCCTCGCTCGAGGTCTGGGAGAGAAGGAAGGCCGCGCCCGCGCCACCAACCAGGTAGAGCGCGATTGTGACGCGTCGGCTGAGCCGCTCGTTGAGGAACGCCGCGCTGTAGTAGCCCGGGATCTGCGCGACGGTGATGATGAGGGAGTAGGTGAAGCTGCCGGTGATCGTCATTCCCTTGGCCACCAGGAGCGAGGGAATCCAGACAAAGAAGCCATAGAAGGAAAAGGTAACGGCAAGCCAGAGCAGCCAGATCACCGCGGTACGGCGGGCGTTCCCGTGCCGCCATAGATCAGCGTGCTGGAACAGGGGCGGGGCTTTCGGTGCCGCGATTCGGGTAGCGGCCTTAAGCCCGCTCCATGCGCGGACGAGGCGCCCTTCCTCGAGGCCGCGCACCACGTCTTCCGCTTCAGCTTCCCGGCCGCGGGTCAGCAGCCACCGCGGGGACTCGGGCAGCACCCGCCGCCACCAGAGCAGCATCACGACGGGCGCGGCCGTGATGAGCTGACCGATCCGCCAGCCCTCCGGGAGCCCCGCGACCACCGTGGTGCCGATCAGGGCGGCACTCACGTAGCCAAGTGCGAAAAACCCAGCCACGGCGCCAACGAAGAAGCCGCGGCGGTATTTGGGAATGAACTCCGCAATAAACGTCGGGATGATGGCTGATTCTGCGCCGATGCCGATGCCGGCGATGACCCGCAGAATGAAGAAGATCTCCCAGTTCGGTGAGAAGGCTGCAAAAATTGTCGCCGCCGCGTAGAGCGCGAGAGCGTACATCATGACCTGTCGGCGGCCGATTCGGTCACCGAGCACTCCTGCGGCGATCGAGCCGATAAAGATGCCGATGAGGAGTGAACTTCCGATCAGTCCGGCCTGGACTCCATCCATGTGCCAGAGCGGTTTGATGATCGGCATGACGTAGGAGACCAGTGAACCGTCCATGCCGTCAAAGAGAAGCCCGAGGCCTCCGATAAAAGCGAGCTGGACGTGAGGCCTGCCGACCCGCATGCCGTCCATCCGCTCGGGGAGTGATCGCGTAGATGCCATCACTATGCCTTTCTGTAAGAGGAAGTGGTTCTTGAGGAGGTTTGGTATACACCATTCCACTTAACGTGAGTAATGTCACCATATTTTGGAGATTTTCCTCATTTTGGCATGCCAAATGTCTTTTGGGACTCAGGCGGAGAGATCAACCCGCACGCCAAGGCCACGCTCAAGCGCCGCGTCGTAGAGGAGCCTCCCGATAGCCAGATCCAGCAGCCCTATGCCCACGGAGTTGAAGACGGTCACTTGGCTCGGATCCTCCCTCCCCGCGATCGAGCCGATGATCACCTGGCCAAGCTCTCCCGCGACGTCGACGGCGGACAGCGCTCCCTCTCCCATCGCCAGGAGCAGGTCCCCAGACTTGGCCAGCGCTGTATCCAGGTTGTCCACGACGACTCGCGATCGCGACATCGCTTCGGCGTCGAGCTCTCGATGATCGGGCCGGGGACGCGCTCCAACCGCATTGATGTGCTGTCCGCCCCGGAACCAACGACCGAGGACAACCGGCGACTCCGAGGGGGTGAGGGTGCAGACAACATCGCTCGCACCCATGACGTCGCGCACGGTCGCCGCCCGGACCACCTCGATGCCGTAGTGTTCCACCTCCCGGCGGAACGCATCCACGGTCCCGGCGGTACGCGACCACACGACAACCGTGTCGATGGGGAGAACGGACCTCATCGCTTCGACGTGCGCCACCGCGAGGGCGCCGGCCCCGACGAGGCCGAGGATGCTACTCTCGGGCCGTGCGAGGTGCCGCGAAGCGACCGCCGTCATGGCCGCCGTGCGAATCCGCGTTGGCACGCGGCCGTCGAGCAGCGCGAGGGTCTCCCCCGTTGCCCGGTCGGCCAGGACGATCGATGAGCGCTGGCTGGGGAGGCCTGCCTTCCCGTTATCCGGAATGTCACTGAGCAGCTTCGACGCGACCAAGCCTTGCGGGGCCGATGCGGCCGCCATGACCAGATACCGCGCGTCAGTATCGGGAAGTTGCATGGAAAGCGGGCCAGGCTGGGCGGCCGAGCCGCGCGCCTGGTCTGCCAGGCTGGCCTCGATTGCGCGAATGGTCGCGCCCATGTCCGCCGAAGCGGCGAGGTCCGAGGCGCTGAGAATGAGGGTCACGGGGACTCCTTCCGAGTATGGTGCTAATCACCATAGACCACTTTTGGTATACCAAACAGTGCTGTATGTGGAATTTGTTGCAATATTTCCGGCTTCGGGAGGATGATTGGCATGCCAAGGGAGTTCTGCTTGCTAAGCAGGCCCGGCCAGAGGGGAATCACGTGACAGCAGAAGCAACGAGCGGGGCAATCACCACGTCACGCACCGGCAACGTGTACGAGTGGATCCGAGAACGGATTGTCGACGGGACATTCCCGCCGGGACAGCGGATCCGCGAGCGGGACGTAGCGCTCGAACTCCAGGTGTCGAGAGTGCCCGTACGCGAGGCACTCCCCCAGCTCGAGAGCGAAGGCTACATCGAAAGCCTGCCCCGGCGCGGCGCCGTCGTGACCCACCTGACGGTCCAGGCCGTCACCGAACTTTTCGACGTCAGGGCGAGCCTCGAAGTCCTCGGCGCTCGGCTCGCAGCCCAGGCGTGCGCGAGCGGCACCGACGCAAGTCGACTCACGGACCTTCTGGGTGCCGCCGAGACCGCCCTCTTGGACAACCATGAGCACCTCATCGCGGACATCAACTCAAGAATCCATGAAGAGATCCTCGAACTCAGCGGCAACCACCTCCTCCGAAGGCTCATGTCGCCAGTGAATGGCCACGTCCGCCGGCTCTTCCACGTCGCCGCAGACCGTGACCAACTCGTGCAGCACCACGAGCACAGCGCCATCGTCCAGGCGATCACCGAGGGGCATTCCGAGCTCGCCGCAGCCCTCGCCTTCGCGCACGTTGAACACAGCCGCAATGAATGCCTGCCCATCGTAGAGAAGAGCCTCGGGGCTTAGGCATGCGCCCTTCAGCCGGCACCCGGGCTGCTGGCGTCGGGCTCCAGCGGCAGCGCAGCCCGGCGCCGCGCAGCTGGTGTCCGGGCTCCAGCGCCAAATGATCAAAGATGATGCAATTGGTCACAAATCAATCATCTTTAACCTATAAGGCCCTTGTAATCCACATCACTTCAGTGCCATAGTCTTTCGTGTTATCCATAACATTTGCGTGGTCCAACCCGGTTTGAAGCCGCTCTGGACTATATGCTCCCCGGCACGAAGGACATCGCATGATCTATCCGCCATCCTCATTACCCCCACTACGCGGGGGCGCGTTCCAGCGCCTGACCATTTGCACGGTAACTGCCGCACTCGTCGCGGCCCTCAGCTTGGCAACGGGAACGGTGGCCGCCACGGCCGCCCCTGATTCAAGCGGCACACCCGTGAGCGCGAGCCAGTACACACTGCTCGGCACGGATTCCCAGTCACCGGCTTACCCGGCACCACCCGCGCTGGACGGTACGGCCGCAGGCGCTTTCGACAACGACTACTCCTCACAGTGGACCGTCGCCTACAAGGTGGTTAACGGAGTGGGCGTGGCCGATCCGATGCCACATTGGATCTCCTGGAACATGGGCGGATCGTTCACTTTGACCGGCTTGGACTACTCCGTCAAGAACCAGGCCAACGGCCCGGTCAAGGATTTCAAAGTCTTCGCCACCGACGACCGTGCCGTGGCAACTGACCCGGCCGGCAACTGGGGTGCCCCCGCGGCCACAGGCAGCTTCACCCAGCCAAGCAGCAACACCCAGGTCCAGACCGTGCTGTTCAACACTCCGGTCAAAGCACGGTACGTGAAGTTTGAGGCGGACAGCGCCATCAACGGAAGCAACAACGTGTCAGCATCTGAGCTACGCGTGCGGGCAATCGGCGACACTACGCCACTACCTGTCCCACCGGCCGCGCCCGCTGACCCCGCCACGCCCATGACCATCAGCAACGGCATAGGCCTCGACGTCCAAGTGGGCAAGGAATTCCCGCAAGCCATCTCCTACTCGCTGGACGGCAAGCATCTCTCCGGCCAGGCAACCCTGCTGAAGGACTTCGCCATCAACGGCAAGAACCACGCCGCCACCACCACGTCGACCGCAGCGCCTGACTCAGTCGCATACAGCTCAACGTTCGCCGACTTGCCGAACCTGGCAATCGAGTCCTCGCTGACCGTCACGCCGAAGAACACGGTGGAATTTGCGGTCACGAAGATCTCCGGCAGCGCCGCTTCGACAGTGGACCAACTGTCCATTCCGAACCAGTCCCTCGTGTCGGTCGACTCGGGTGATGCACAATCCCAGCTAGCCCGTACCAAGATCTCCACCGATTCCACCACCACGGCCGACCAGTTCGTCTCCATCGCCGCCGCCAGCAAGACTGACGCTTCTCCAGTAGGCACGCCCTACGGATTCGTCAGCAACTCGCAGCTATCCGCGGGTCTCATGACCAATGCCACCGACGATTCCGCCCAGGACTCCAACGGCAACTGGAACTCGCGGCTGCAGTCGCAGATCGTGGACGCCGGCAACGGGGCAAAGCGCGCCGAGCTGTCTGTGGGCAACTACACGTATGCGGCGGCTGGAGCTACCGATCCCCGCCTGCAGTTCTACACCCTTCCGAAAACCACCGTGGTTCTCTCCGCCGATGCCAACGCTGATGGGAAGGTGACGTGGGAGGACGGCGCGATCGCTTTCCGGAACGCCATGACCGCACCGCTGGGCGCCAGCCGCGTGCCCGAGCGCGTCGTCCAGCACATTCCGTTCAATTTCGCTTCCCAAGCCACCAACCCGTTCCTGAAAACCCTCGACAACGTCAAGCGGATCTCCATGTCTACGGACGATCTCGGCCAGTGGGTGTTGGAGAAGGGCTACGCAAGTGAGGGCCACGACTCTGGCCACCCGGACTACGGCGGGGACTACAACACACGCGCCGGAGGCCTGGCCGATCTGAACGCGCTCACGACCGGCGGTGCGCAGTTCAACGCCGACGTTGCCGTCCACGTGAACGTCACCGAGGCCTATCCGCAGGCCAAGAGCTTCAGCGATGGCATGATCTCGGGGCAGGTCAACGGCTGGGACTGGCTGAACCAGTCGTACCACATTGACCAGCGCACGGACCTGGGCTCGGGCGCCATCTTGGACCGCTTCGCCCAACTCCGCAAGGAAGCTCCCGGTATCAAGACGGTCTACATTGACGCCTACTACTCCAGCGGCTGGCTGGCCGACCAGCTCGCTATGCAACTGCACAAGATGGGCTTCGAGGTGGCCTCCGAATGGGCTTACAAGTTCGAGGGCAACTCCGTCTGGTCGCACTGGGCTAACGACAAGAACTACGGTGGCGCCACCAACAAGGGGATCAACTCCAATATCGTCCGGTTCATCAGCAACGCCCAACGCGACGTCTGGAACACCGATCCACTTCTGGGTGGCTCCCAGGTCAAGGAATTCGAGGGCTGGACCGGCCAGGATGACTGGAACACCTTCTACAACAACATCTTCACGTCCAACTTGCCCACCAAGTTCATCCAGCACTTCGACGTCACCCATTGGAACTTCGGCCAGTCAGCCCAGCTGACCGGCGGGGTCGCCATCAACATGGTGAACGGCCAGCGCCAGATCACGATGGGCGACGCCGTCGTCCTGCAGGGCGGCACCTACCTCCTGCCGTGGCAGGACGCTAAAGACAACAGCAAGACCACCTCGCCCACCACCGCGGACAAGATGTACTTCTACACTGCCGACGGCGGCACTACTACCTTCACGTTGACCAGCCACTTCGCCAACAAGCGAAATTACACGCTGTACAAGCTCACCGATCAAGGCCGGGTCAAGGTTTCCGAAGTGACCGCCAGTAACGGACAGGTCACCCTGACCGGCGACAAAGGCACCCCCTATGTGCTCTCCCCCAGTAGTGACCAGCCTGTCAACAGGGATGCCAGCTACGGAGCCGGAACCCCGCTGGCCGACCCAGGCTTCAATGCCGCCAACCTCGACGCTTGGAGCCCAACCGGCGGAGCGGCGATCTCGCGCACCGCGACAGGCGACAACGTAGCGGTGCTGGGGACCTCGGCGTCGTCCGTTTCCCAATCGGTGAAGTCGCTGGAGAAGGGCAAGAAGTACACGTTGAGCTCCAATGTGGAGATTGCGGTGGGCAGCCGCCGCTCTGTCACGCTGGGCGTCTCGGGCAAAGACCTGAGCGTTTCCAATACCTTCGACATCACCCCGGCCAAGAACCAGGTGGCTGCCGACTCGAAACAGGGCACCTATTCGCAGCGCGCCTCTGTGCAGTTCACCGTCCCCGTCAACCAGAATGTGGACGTATCCATCAGCGCAGTGGCCGGATCGGCCGCGGTTACCCTCGACGATGTGCGGATCATGGAGGATACGACGACGCCGGTGGCCGGCGCGCAGGCAGGTCCCGGAACGCTTGTGGCCAGCGCCAACTTTGAAGGCAACCAGCCCGGCTGGGGCCCGTTCGTCAAGGGTGACGCCGGCGGTGCCACCGATCCGCGCACCAGTATCAGCGACCTCAACGCCCCCTACTCGCAGAAAGATTGGAAAAACACCCACAGCCCCTACAACTCCGGCGCACTCAACGGCCAGGCTGTAGACGACGTCCTGGATGGCAACAATTCGTTGAAGTCGCACGAGGAAAACAGCGGCTTGGTGTACCGGACAGTGCCGGCTACTGTCCCGTTCACGGCAGGCCACTCCTACAAGGTGCAGTTCACATACCAAACGAATGTTGCCGGTCAGTGGCAATGGGTGACCGGCGCCGACACTGTGGACTCGGGCACCGTGACCTCGCGGGACCTGAAGGACGGAGCCATGGCCCCTGCCCTGAACACCGCCACCTACTCCCGGACGTTCACGGCCGGATGCGGTGACAACTGGGTGGGCCTGCGCAAGACAGGCGGCGCGAACGGCGCGGACTTCGTGCTCGACGACTTCACGGTCACCGATCTCGGTGCTGTCGGCGGGGGTGCGGCCTGTGCAAGCGTAGCCGGACCCGCCAATGCGGACCTCAGCCCGGGCACCACAACCAGCTACGTCACCACGTTCACCAACAATGAGACGAGCGAGGCCACCAATGTCGCCATGTCGTTGGGCGCGCTGCCCGCAGGCTGGAGCGCCCAAGTTGCCGCCAAGGACGGCAACCTGGCGGGCACTGTAAAGCCGGGTGCGACGGCAAAGACCACGTGGATCATCACGACGCCGGCCGCCGCAGCCGGGACCGCGACCTCGATCCACCCATCGGCCACGTACTTCAACAACTGCGCCACCAAGACCGTGGACTCAGACTCCAACTTGCGGGTGGGCACCCAGCCGATTGTGCCGACGTCGTCCATGACGGCGACGGCGGATTCGGAGAATCTGACGTCCGGGACGGGTGAGGGACCAGTGGGCAACGTGCTGGACGGTGACCCGGGCAGCATCTGGCACACACAGTACGATCCCACCATCACCAATTACCCACACTGGGTTCAGCTCAAGCTCGACGGCGAATACACCGTCAACGGCTTCGGTTACCAGGGGCGCCAGAGCGGCGGCCAAAACGGCAAGGTGAAGGGCTACACGATCTTCACCTCCAAGGACGGCACCACGTGGACCCAGGCAGCCACGGGCAACCTGATCGACACGACGGCGATGCAGAACATTACCTTCGCGCCGGTCCAGGCGAAGTTCGTGAGGTTCCAGGCGAACAGCTCCATCAACGGCCAGCCGTTCGCTGCGGCCGCCGAGATGCGCGTGTTCGGTCATTCCTCGGCCGTGGCCACGGGATTCGACCCGTCGCCGCGACCTTCGGACTCGGGCTGCACTCCATAATGGCCTAAGCATTCGAGGGGCCGCGGTGGCCGGTGGTTGAGCTTTATCGAAACCCCGGCCGCCGTGGCCCTTTGCCGTCCGACGATGCTTGACCTTAGTTCCAAGGAGCAAACTGTTATGGGTAACAACGGCTCATATACTGGACTTGACCTTAGCGGCAGACGGACGAAACGGGGCACGATGGCGGATGGGAAGCGCTCGCCAGCGATGCGTGATGTCGCATCGGCAGCATCCGTCTCGGCCCAAACCGTCTCCCGGGTGTTGAGTGGCCACCCCAATGTCCAAGAAGCCACCCGGGCAAGGGTATTGGCCGCCGTTGAACGCCTTGGCTATCACCGCAACAACACGGCCCGGGCCCTCGTCACGGGCAAATCGAAGACGGTGGGCGTCGTGTCCCTCGCCTCAAGTTTCTATTCGCGTGCCTCGCTGGCATTGGGCATAGAGCACGCCGCCCGCCAATCCGGCTATACCGTCAACACGGCGACGACGGCGACACTGGACACTTCGGCCGTGAGCGAGGCCATCAACCGGCTCATCCTGCAGGGCGTCGACGGGCTCATCATCGCCGTACCGCTGCTCGACGTCGATGACTCGCTCGAGGCGCTCACGCGCCTCAAGCCCACGGTGACCCTCGATGGCTCGCGCACTTCGGCGGCGGACGTCGTCGCAATCGACCAGACCACCGCAGTCCGGATCGCTACGAAACACCTGCTCGACCTCGGCCACCGGACCGTCTGGCACGTCGCAGGTCCCGAGGAGTGGAATGACGCAGCGAGCAGGGTTGCCGGCTGGCGTGCCACCTTGGAGGAGGCCAACCGTGAGGTCCCGCCGGTACTGCACGGCGATTGGTCACCCGAGTCCGGCTATAGCAACGGACTGATCCTAGGCAGGATGCCGGAGGTCACGGCCGTCCTGGTTGCCAGTGACGAGATGGCGTTCGGTCTCATGCGCGCAATGGCCGAACTGGGCCGCCGCGTGCCGGAAGACGTGTCCGTGGTCGGCATCGATGACATAGCGCTGGCCGCCTACGCGACGCCCCCGTTGACCACCGTCAGCCAATCCTTCGAGGCGACGGGACAGCGCGCGTTCTTCCACTTGTTGCGGCAGATGAGGGACCCGGAAACGGTGCAGGAACCTGAATTGGTAACACCGAGGCTCATCGTGCGCGGGACGACGGCGGCCGCTAGGGACGGGGCGCAGGGTTGATTGAGGCGAAATAGGGGTGAGTCGGTATGCGCTTCATTTCCGGCGTCGGAGCGCCGCTCGGTGTCTGCATAAGTTCGTCCGGAGTGGCCTGCTGCAAGCCGGGTGTCATCGTGTTTCCTGGATTGCTTTTTGGTTCCGTTTGATCCGGTCGCTTGGGGATGGGGCGGGGAGCAGTGTGCCTGCTCCCCGCCCCCTTGGCAACGGACCCGGGCTCCTGCGCCCGACTTTCGGGTTACCTGTTGCGATGGAATATGCAGGGTCTGGTGTCCGATGCGGCTTTGTGGGGGCCCGCGATGGCAGCTGTTGGGCGAGTCAGGCTCCGGCCCTGGGCAGTAACCTGGCTGATGGGCTCTCTCAGCGGGTCAGGGCTGGTTCCGTGAGCTGGAGTTTTTCCGCCTCGGTGGGCACGAAACCTGCTTTTAGCTCGGATTGGAGCTTCTCGGTGTCGAGCGCGTGCTGCCACTTGGCGACGGCGACGCACGAGACGATATTGGCCACAGTGCTCGTGAGGGCGCGGGCTTCGCTCATGAAGCGGTCGATGCCGACGATGAGGGCCACGCCCGCAACCGGAAGCGTGGGCATGATCGTCAGGGTCGCGACGAGGGCGACGAAGCCGCTGCCCGTCACGCCCGCTGCGCCCTTGGAGGTCAGGAGCATCATCCCGAGCATGAGCAGGATCTGGTCCCAGCTCAGGTGGATGTCGCAGGCCTGGGCGATGAACATCGAGGAGAGCGTGAGATAGACCGCGGTGCCAGTGAGGTTGAAGGAGTAGCCGGTCGGGACCACGAGGCCGACCACGCCACGGTCGCAGCCGATGCGCTCAAGTTTGGAGAGCAGGCGCGGAAGGACGGGTTCGCTTGAGGATGTGGCGAGGACGATGAGGAACTCGTCGCGGAAGTAGCGCAGGATCCGCCAGAGGCTGAAACCGGTGAGCTTCGCCAGGATGCCGAGGGCTACGACCACGAAGATGATGCATGCGGTGTAGAAGGCGAGGATCAGCATTCCGAGGTTGCCGATCGAGTGCGCTCCGTACTTGCCGACTGTGAACGCCATGGCGCCGAACGCCCCGATGGGAGCGACCTTCATGAGGTAGCCGAACACGACGAACAGCAGCTTGTTGAAGCTGTTGACCACGTTCAGGGCCACCTGGCCGGGTGCGCCGAGTTTGCTGAAGGCGAAGCCGCAGAGCAGCGCGATGACGAGCACGGGCAGGACTTCGCCGTCGGCGAAGGCTCCGATGAAGGTGGTGGGGATGATGTTCAGCAGGAAGTCCGCCGGGTTGCTGCTGGGCAGCTGGGTTGTGTACTTCGAGGCGACCGAGGTATCGAGGTGGGCTGGGTTGATGTGCATGCCCGCGCCCGGCTGGAAAAGCATGACCGCGCCCAGGCCGATGGCCAGTGCCACCAACGTGAGCACGTAGAACAAGCCCAGTGAACGGATCAGGGTCGGGCCGACCTTCTTGGTGTCGGTAAGGGAGGTGATGCCGCTGACGATGGTGCAGAAGACGATCGGCGCGATCATGAACTTGACGAGCTTCACGAAGCCGTCGCCGAGGGGCTTGAGGGAGGAACCGAGGTCGGGCCACAGCGCGCCAACGAGGATGCCGAGCGCGACGCCGATGAGTACCTGGACGTAGAGATGTCCGAGGATGGATTTGATCTTCATTGAACAACTTCCTGGGTGAGTGCCCGTTACATTCATGATGACAGGGGCGGGTTGTAGGTGCTATGCCGTCTGTGCCACAGGCTGTGCGACGTCGATGTCGGCGACGGCGAGATGGCGGGCCGCCCTGTGGAGGGCGACCTCGCTGACGTGACCGTTGTCGTCTGTGACGACCTCGGTGGTGATGACACCGGCAGGCGTTCCGATGCGCAGAAGCCGACGCCCTTGGTGAGCGCTGTCTGCCGGGCGCAGCGCTTTGGCCACTACCGATCCAGGCAGGGCAGCAGCGAGGGAGACTGCAACGGCCGAGGTAAGGCCGATGGCGGGGTGGGGCGCGAGCATGGAGAGCATCCGCACCCGCAGATCGTGGCTGTCGGCCGCGATCCGCGTTCCGTCGGCCGCGGTGTAGTCGCCCGGCGCTGCCACGACGCCGACCTTTGGGACGGCATTCTGCGGAGGATCTTCAGGATTCCTCAACCCCATCATCAGACCGGCCGACGCCCGAGCTGCCACGAGCCTGGGCAGGTGCTCGGACAGATTGCCGGTCATCGACGATAGGTCGATGCCTGCCCCGTCAGCCGGAATCAGCACCGAGGGCGCCCCGGCGTCAACCAGGGTCGCCGTAAGAATAAGCCCGTCAGCAGAGACTTTGTCGGCTGCCCTCCCCGTCGGCAGAACCGCGCCCGTGGTCCGCCCCCACGGGGAGTGAAACGAGAGGCTAACGGGAACGCCCGGCGCGCTGCTGCCCGGAACACTGGCCAGGCCCGACGTCGGGATGCGGCCGCCCGGGGTGGCGATCGTGCCGCTCAGCACGGCGCCTGTATTGAGGTTGCGCATGCTGACCCTCGTTGTTCCGTTGCCGGGAGGGACGATGCCCGACTGGACGGCGTACAGGGCGATCGCCGTGGCGCAGTTCCCGCAATTGGAACCGAGTTCCACGGTGGGGTCCCCGATCCCGACCTGGGCGAAGAGGTAGTCCAGGTCCGCCGGCCCCTCGGGAGTGGCCCCGACCACCGCGGCCTTCGACGTCGTTGAAGTGCCGCCGCCGACGCCGTCGAGCTGGCGGGCATCCGCAGCGCCGAAAGCATCGGCCAGCAGGGTGCGGATCTCCTCGCGGCTCCCGGCGTGGCGGGCCACGTCTTCGGAGTCGAAGAGCCAGCACTTGCTCGTGCCGCCCCGGTACCAATGACCGCGGAGTTGCATGGTCTTTTTTCCTTCACGTGTCGTGTCACGCCTCACGGCGCCTGCTCCTTCTACGATCCACGCCCCGATAGTTCAGCACAATCACAGGATTCTCGACTGCCCTTCACTTTTGCTAAACTCAATGCATGGCCGACCTTGACCTGCACCGACTCCATCTGCTCCGCGAGGTAAGCCGTTCTGGCTCCCTGACGTCCGCCGCGACGGCCCTGTCCTTCACGACGTCAGCCGTCTCCCAGCAGATCGCGAAGCTTGAACACGAAGTGGGCGTCGCCCTGATTGACCGCCATCCAAGGGGCGTCGTGCTCACCGATGCAGGTCAGGCGCTCCTGCGATATGCGGACGACATCGACAGGACAATCGAGGCCGCTCGGGCGGAGATGGGCGAGTTCGCCGGGCTGAGGCGAGGCCAACTGCACATGGGGACGTTCCCCACCGTCGGGGCTTCCCTCATGCCTGACGTCGTGCTCGCCTTCCGCGCGCGCCATCCGGAGGTCGCCGTCACGGTGGTCAGCGCGCGACGTGACGGCCTGCTCGAACGGCTGCGGCGAAGGGACATCGAGCTCACGCTGCTGTGGGACTACCCATGGGAGCGCATCGAGGACGAGGACCTGAACGTCGTTCGGCTCATGAATGACCCCACCATGCTGCTCGTACCGTGCGACCACCCTGTAGCGGCGCGTCGCGCCGTGCGGATCGACACGCTGAGAGACCAGGAGTGGGTCGTCCGCGACGAACACCCCGTGGCCGACGTCCTCCGACGGGTCTGCCGCGATGCCGGCTTCGAACCGCGTATCGCCTTCGCGGCCAACGACTATCAAGAGACGCAGGGCATGGTCGCCGCGGGCATCGGCATCGCCCTGGCCCCGCAGCTCGCCCTGAGTGCGCTCCGTCCAGACATCATCGCCATTCCACTCGCCAGCTCCCCGACGCGGAGGATCCTCCTCGCCCACCTTGCCAACCGCAGGCTCAGCCCCGCCGGCCAGCAAGCCGCATCCGTATTCCGGTCAACGGCGAAGCGTTTGCAAACCCCCGCAAGGGCAGCACGCAACCCCGTTAGCAGTACTTAACTGGGTCTTGGCAAGTGTGCTCACGGCCATGGATCATGCCGCGCCTATTCGTTCCCGGAGCGCGTGGACGAAACTCGAGTGGACACGACCGAGCGGCACTCGAGAGATACAGGCGTTCTCTCGCAACCGATCGGCTGAAAGACGCATAAGGGAGTAGATGCTGCCACTTTCCCGTTGGCTCTTTGCTGCTGGCCCGACATACGAGGCCTTACCGGCGTTCGATTCTTGACCGCAGATCTTAGGGACGACGAACGGTTTAGGTTGCCAAGAACCAATCCGCTTACACAGCAATACCGGCGACTCAGGTGAGTTAAAGGTGAGTCCGGCACCTGAAAGTTCAAATGGCTCTGACCAAGATCGGTAAACCCGCAGCTCAAAGCCACAATCGGAGCCCCCTGTCGGCTTCGAACCGACGACCCCCGCTTTAGCCTCAGACGACTGCGTGCGCCGTGAATCCCAGGGTTTTCGCCCGGATTCTCGGGGTTTTGCGGGCAACGATGGGTGATGAAGTGTCATTGGTTGCCGCTCATTAAGGTGAGTTAAAGGTGTCATACTCTCATTGGTCAGCTTCCTGCCTGGCGTCTGCGAAACGGTGAGTATTTTCGGGGTGGTGAATATCTTCCATGTGTGTAGAGTCCACTAGTGGCCGTCATCTAACGGCCGACCAGGCCGGCGGGGCCATGACGGAATCGATGCGGTCTCTGAGGCTGACGATCGGCTGGTTGAGCGAATCGATATGGTCCAGGTGCATCTGGGCCGCGTAGGCGTGCTGGTCGTTGAACGGCCCTTGAGGGCCTCTGCTAGCTGGGCTGTCTTGTTTTGAGCTGTCGATGGGCCGAATCTGCCAACAGCAGCGGGTCACTCGGCACCGACGAACCGTTCGATCCCGATTTACGATAACGTAATCGCTCGTCATTCCGGCTCCCGTTTACGACGTCAATTGCGTGATCGTTGCGGACCGTTAAAGGATTCTCTTAGCGTTCGTAGGCGTTTGCCTCGTTTCGGGTGCCGACACGGGGTTCCAGTCCGATGGCTTTGTAGCATTGGTCGATTAGTTCCGTGGTTTGGACGGCGTCGTCGCTGTCTGTGGGCATGGGGATTCCGTGCCGGATCAGGGCGGCGAAAGCGTCCAGCTGATAGGTGTAGGAGGATCTTGTGCCCGGGTGCTCGATCCGTTGACCGTGAGTCGTTTTCACCTCGAGGCTGTCATCGGTATGAGGGAGGATGAAATTTGCCACGGTGGCTTGTCCCTTGCTTCCAATGGCGCGGTAGGTCATTTCGGCCCGGGCCCCGTTCATATTGCATCGTGCCGTTGCGGTGATTCCGGAGGGATAGACCAGATCAGCGTCAACCCATTCGTCCACTCCGGGCAAGCCGGTCCGTTCGCCTCCCCGGGCCTTGATGAGCGTGGGATTCCCTCCTGCCAGGGGCGCCATGGCCCGGATGGCATGGAGGCTGTAGCAGCCCAGGTCCATGAGTGCTCCGCCCGCGAGTGGCAGTGACCACCGGGGGTCTCCGGGTGGCGGGGGCGGAATCATCACCATGGTTTCCACACGCTGCAGCTCGCCGAGTTCCCCGGAGGCGACAAGTTCGTGGAGTCTCTTCGTGACAGGGTGGTAAAGATAGTGGAAACCGTCGACGACCTTGACGCCCGCACGTTTGCCGGCGTCCCGCACTTCTCTGGCTTCAGCTGCGTTTGCGGCGAACGGTTTCTCTGACAGGACGTGTTTTCCCGCCGCGATGGCCGCCAGGTTCCATCTTGCGTGCAGCGAGTTGGCCAGCGGATTGTAGACCGCTTCAATCTCCGGGTCATTGACAAGATCTTCGTAGGAGCCGAGTACCCGTTCGACGCCGTACCGGTCGGCAAAGTCCTGTGTCCGGTCCCGGTCGCGGGCTGCGACGGCCACCAGCCGCGCACCTGTCAGCCTGGCAGGTTCAACGATGGATGTCGGGCTGACGCGGGACGCTCCCAGGATGCCGATGCGCAGCGGTGCTTCTTCTGGATCCATTTGTGGAATCCTTTCTGGTTTCTGATGTCGCCTTCGCCCCGCCGTAGTGGTCGCGGCGCGTCCCGCCACGGTGAGCTACTGGCTGAAGGCGGCGTCGAAGGAGGTCTGCGACGGCGGGAAGTCGAACTTTTTGAGGGCGGCGAGGGCTTCGGGGGCGCCGTGGAGGCGGTCCATGCCGGCGTCTTCCCATTCGACGGAGATCGGTCCGTTGTAACCGATGGCGGTGAGGGCGCGGAAACTCGATTCCCAGGGAACGTCGCCGCGTCCGGCCGAGACGAAGTCCCAGCCCCGGCGCGGGTCGCCCCAGGGCAGGTGGGAGCCCAGGACGGTGTTCCGGCCGGTCGGGCGCAGCTTGGTGTCCTTGCAGTCCACGTGGTAGATCCGGTCCTTGAAGTCCCAGATGAAGGAGACGGGATCGATGCCCTGCCACATGAAGTGGGAGGGGTCCCAGTTCAGCCCGAACGCTTCCCGGTGCCCGATCGCTTCCAGGGTCCGCACGGTGGTCCAGTAGTCGTAGGCGATCTCCGAGGGGTGGACTTCGTGGGCGAAACGGACCACGTGTTCGTCGAAGACGTCCAGGATGGGGTTCCAGCGGTCCGCGAAGTCCTGGTAGCCGGCCTCGATGACCTTCTCCGGGACGGGCGGGAACATGGCGACGTACTGCCAGATGGAGGAACCGGTGAACCCGACGACGGTATCCACCCCGAGCGCCCGGGCCAGGCGGGCGGTGTGCTTCATTTCCTCGGCGGCGCGTTGGCGCACGCCCTCGGGCTCGCCGTCACCCCAGACCTTGGCGCCGACGATCGCCTGGTGGCGGAAGTCGATGGGGTCATCGCACACGGCCTGGCCCTTGAGGTGGTTGGAGATGGCCCAAACCTTGAGGTTGTATTTGTCCAGGATGGCGAGTTTGTTCTCGACGTAGCCGGGTTCGTCCCAGCGCCAGGCGTCCAGATGGTCGCCGGACACGGCGATTTCCAGGCCGTCGTAGCCCCAGCCGGAGGCGAGCTTGGCGACTTCCTCGAAGGGCAGGTCGGCCCACTGGCCGGTGAACAGGGTGTACGGGCGGGGCATGTCAGGCTCCTTGGCTTTACTGGATTGTCCGGTTTGGGACCGGATCGCCGGTTTCGGGCCGACGCGTCCGGATCAATGGTCGTCGGTCCGGCTATGACAGCACTTGCTGCATTTTCTGATTTCCGCTCTTGAGGTCCGGGGACTGCAGATCGGGTTCAGCCAGGAAAATACCGGCGATTGCCGCTGCAGACCCCGGACGATGAGGTGAGTCCGGGATCCTCAGAGGGCGTGGGATTTTTTCATGCAGTCCCTGATATAGGCGTCAGACGCGCGAAGGTGTGCACTGATTTTTTCGAAGCTCCATCCCTGGGTCCCGTGGCATTTGAGGCTGGCGACACCTTCATATCCGACCCGGCGGAGTGTTCCTAGCATCACGGAGTGGTCAAGTGTGCCCTCGGGGCGGGGAAGTTGCTGATCGGCGGGACCGAAGTTCAGCCCGTCGGTGCCGTGGCGGTAGGCGCGATCGATGTCCCAGATGTAGTAGTAGAAGAGCCTCTTGCGTTCGGCGAGGAAGGTGATCGCTTCGCTGATGGTGTCCTGCATCACCCACAAGTGAGGGGGCGCGATGCAGACGCCGAGATAGGGGTCGTCGATGTCGCGGATGAGCCGTTTCATCTGCGCGAGTGTGTCAACGCCTTCGTCCCATCGCTGGTCTTCGTTGGCGCCGGATTCGAAATCGGCGGCGAAAGGGACGGTGAGATGGTTTTCGACCGCGATCCGGACTCCGCGGCGCGCTCCTGCTTCGACGATGGGTGGCAGGAAGGTTGAGACGAAGTCGGGGTAGTTGGCTTCGCAGTCGAAGATGAGGGTGTCGATGCCGAGGTCTTCGGCGAATTCGACGCGTTCAAGGATCTCTTCCTGGGTCTTTCCATACACCGTGAGGCCGCAGGGTTTGACCCCGTATTTGTCCAGCACTCCGAGGATTTTCCCGGGGTCATCTCCCGGGTTGACGTGGTGGGCCAGCGGAGCGGCGGAGGACCAGAGGTTGACTTCCTTGAAGCCGATGTCGGCAAGGTCGCGGATCGAGTCTTCGAAGCCGTGGTCGTGGTAGGGGACGAGCTCGGCGGCATATCTGAACATGGGTTCTCTCCTTGGGAGGGTCTGACGGGGTCTACCAGACGAAGACGGCTTTTTCGGTTTCGCGCTGGTCGAAGGCGCGGAATGCTTCCTCGGCCTGCTCGATGGAAAAGTCGTGGCTGATGAGTTTTTCGACCGGGATTTTCTGGTCGATGACGAGGCGGACGATTTCTTCCCAGTCGCTGATGGGGAAGTACCAGCCGCCGACGACGGTGAGCAGCTTTCTGAGCATCTGGTCGCTGGGGTTGATCTGCGTGGCCCGCGACTCACCGACGAAAGCGACGGCACCTAGTTTGACGGCGGCGTCCAATGCCGAGTTCTGCCCGGCTGGGTTGCCGGAACAATCGATGCAGATGTCCGCTCCGCGGCCCTGGGTGAGGTCCCGGATCTGCTGGACGGCGTCGGCTGTTGTGCTGTTGATGACGGCGTCCGCGCCAAGGGAGCTGGCCTGTTCGAGCCTGTGGTCGATGACGTCGACGGCGATGACGCGGGCGCCGAAGGCCTTGCCGATGAGTACCGCGGCGGATCCCATTGGTCCCATGCCGAAGACGGCGACGGTTTTTCCGCCGGACACGCCGAGCTGCTTCTGCACGTGGTACTGGCTGCCGACCATGTCGGTCATCACCGCGCCAGCGCGGAAGCTGAGTTCGTCGGGGAGCTGAAGACAGTTGCGCTCGGGCAGGACGAAGTAATCGGCGTCACCGCCGTGGACGTCGAAACCGAAGCATTTCCACTGCTCACACAGCATCATGTAGCCGCTGAGGCAGTACTCGCAGAATCCGCAGCCCACGGCGAGGTAGCCGGCGACGCGGTCGCCCACTTTGACGTGGGTCACGGCGTCCCCGACCTTGACGACCTCGCCGGCTGCCTCGTGCCCGGGGATCACCGAACCGTGGCCGGCGCCTTCGCCGCCGACGATCGGGGTGCCGTAGTAGATGCTCATGTCGCTGCGGCAGATCGCGGAGGCACGGGTCCTTACCAGCACCTCATGCGGTCCCGGCTCCGGGAGCTCGCGTTCCACGACGGTGACTCTCTTGTCACCGGGGAGAATGACTGCTTTCATTTTTTCTTCTCCAATACTCATTTACTTGACGGCACCGAAGGTCAGGCCGGCGACCATCTGGCGGCGCAGCACGACCATGAGCACCAGGATGGGCGCGACGATCAGGGTCGCGGCGGCGGTGATGTTGCCCCAGTCCGTGCCATACATGCCGGTGAACTGCTGCAGGCCTACCGGAGCGGTCTTGGCTCCGCTGCGGGTCAGGGAAAGCGCGAACAAGAACTCGTTCCAGGACAGGACGATAGTCAGTACGGCGGCCGTGGCGACGGACGGCACGAGCAGGGGCCAGATGATCCGACGGAGGACCTCCCAGGTCGAAGCCCCGTCGACCATGGCTGCTTCCTGGATCTCATAGGGCAACTGCAGGATCGAGCTGCGCAGGATCCAGACCACGATGGGCAGGTTGAAGGCGGCGTACGGGATGATCAGGGCCGGGTAGGTGTCCATGAGCCCGAGCTTGCCGGCGAAGACGAAGACCGGGATGACGGCGACGATAGGAGGGAACATGTAGGTCGACAGGATCCAGGATGAGAGTCCCTTGCGGGCCCGGAAATCCCGCATGGTCAGGGCATAGGCGGCAGGGACCCCCACGACGATGGCCAGGGCTGTGGCGCCGAGGCTGACAATGGCACTGTTGGTGAGCAGCTGACCGAAGCTTTCGGATTTCCCGCCGCCGGCTGACAGCACGGAGGCGTAGTTGTCCAGGGTGGGCTGGAAGATCCAGGCCGGGGGGACCTGGTTGGCGATCCCGGCCGGCTTGATGGAGGTGATAAGCATGAACAGCAGCGGCACGAGGCCGATCAGGAGCCATGCCCACAGGAAGGTACGTCCGATGATGAGGCGTGCCACCGCACCGCCGCGGCGGGTTGATGATGTCGTTGTCATTACATTTCCTCAGGGTCTGCTCGGCGGCCGATGATCCGCAGCATGAAGGGGATAAGGAGCGAGAGGATGATCAAGAAGACCACGCCCAAGGCGCAGGCGAGACCGACGTTGAAGCTTTGAAGGCCGACGCGGAAAATGCCCAGGTTGATGATTTCGGTGGACTCACCGGGACCCCCGCCGGTGAGGATCTTGAACGAATCGAAGGTCTTGAAGGCCTGGATGGTCCGCAGCACGGCCGCGATGGCAATGAACGGCACCATGGCCGGAAAGGTGATGTGCCGGAACATCTGCCATGGGGTCGCTCCGTCGACCATGGCTGCTTCCCGGGGTTCGCCCGGCAGGGACTGGAGGCCGGCCATCAGGATCAGGGCGATGAACGGGGTCCACTGCCACATGTCGAGAATGACCAGGACGATCCATGCCGATGTCGGATCACCGAGCAGGTCGATGCCTTTGGGGAATCCGAAGACGCCGAGGTAGTAACCTACCCAACCGTAGTTGGGGTTCAGCAGCTGCTTGAAGACCATGGCCGCGACCGCCGGAGTGACGGCGAACGGAAGCAGCATGAGAGCGGCCCCGACTTTGTTGACGCGGGTCTGGGCGGCCAGCGGGAGTGCCAAGGCGAAACCGAGGATCATCTCCAGGATCACCGCGACCGCGACGAAGCCGAAAGTGATGAGGAATGCGTGCTGGACCGAGGCATTGGTGACCGCCTCGATGAAGTTGTCCAGTCCGACGAATTTGCCCACGCCTCCGAGGATCTTGTCGTTGCGGAAGGCCGAGTAGAAGATGAAGATGGCAGGGGCAACCGTCATCAGCAGCAGGACAATCATGGCCGGGGCCATGTAGATCCACGGGGTCGAACGTTTTTTCCAGGTCAGCGGCTTCCTGCCGCGCGGATCGGCCGAGGTACGGCCGGCCGCGCGGCAGGAAGCGTCAACCGTCAAGGTCGCATCCGATGGTGCGGCGGTTGCTTTCATTGTCGATACTCCTTGGGCGACCTTGAGCGGTCCGTTGTGTTAGTAGCCGGCCGATTTGAGGAGGGCCGAGACCTTGTCTGACGCGGATTTGAGGGCGTCCGATGGTGAGGAAGCGCCTGTTGCTGCGTTGTTCACCGCGACGGCCACTTCGTGGCTGACTTCCGTGTAGTTGGTCAGCCGCGCACGGCCAACGCCGACTGCGAGGGATTTCCCGAGGGTGTCGTAGAAGGGTGCGAGGGGGTTATCGCTCTTGATACCGGCAAAGACGGAGGCCCGGCTGGGGTGCAGGGACTTGGCGGTCATCGTCGTTTGCTGTTCGGCGGCGGTCAGCCAGCTGATCGCCTGGTAGGCCCATTCCTTGTTCTTGGAATTCTTGTTCACGCTCAGCATCCAGGTACCGAAGTGGGGACCGGCAGCCTTGCCGATGGGGACGGGAGCGTAGCCGATGGTGCCGCCCTTGACGTTGTCAGCGAGCTTGAGGTCGTGATAGTTGATCGTCATGGCGGTCAGGCCGCTGCCGAACGATTCGGCTGTCGTGCCCCAGTCCGCTGACGTGCTGCCCGGGGGGACGTGTCCGCTTTGCGCGAGCTTGGCGTAGTAGTCCAGTGCCTGGGTTCCTTCGGGAGTGTTGAACGCGGGCTTGCCACTCTCGTCCGCGAGTGTCCCGTCTCCGCCGTATGATGCCAGCAGGGTCTTGAAGTCGTCCGTGGCCCAGTCTCCGACGCCTGCCATGACCGTCGTGCCGTAGAGCTTCTTATCGGGCTGGGTGAAGAACCCTGCCACCTGGGCATAGTCATCCCAGGTCTTCGGGACAGCGAGGTCCTTGCCGTACTTGGCTTTGAAGTTCGCCTTTTGGGTCGGGTCGTTGAACAGGTCGCTGCGGTAGGCCATGACGGCCACATTCGACTGGATCGGCATCCCGTACACGTCGAATCCGGCGTTCTTGATCGCGGACACGTCCGGCTTCGCGGTGGGATCGGGGTAGCGTTTGATCGGGGAATCAGCGTTGTAGACGGCAGTGTCGTAGAACACCTTGGGG
Organism: Arthrobacter sp. AZCC_0090; assembly: GCF_014207375.1. Taxonomy (GTDB): domain Bacteria; phylum Actinomycetota; class Actinomycetes; order Actinomycetales; family Micrococcaceae; genus Arthrobacter. The sequence goes on from NZ_JACHEE010000004.1 coordinate 384,406, forward strand.
ATGAAGTCGCCCACGTTAGATTGCGGGCTGCCGGGGTTCAGGGCGTCGTTCTGGATGTACTGGCTCAGAGGTTCGAGGTTCTGCACCAGGGCCGGCGCCCACGGGGTGTCGACGACGACGATGTCGTAGTAGCTGCTGCTGGACGCGAACTCCGAGAAGACCTTCTGCTGCAATGCGTCGTACGGCTGGTTGTCGATCTTCAGATCGATGCCGAACTTTTCCTTGAACTGCGGCACCAGCGATGCGACGGCGGCGCTGTTGGCTTCATCGGTGGTGTAGAGCATCCGCAGTTCCGTCGGTTTGGCCGCGGCGGTGCTGGGTGCTAATGACCCGCCCGTGCATGCGGTTGCCAACAAGGTCACGGTGAGCGCGGCTCCCAGGCCCGCTACGATGCGGGATCGCTTGACGCGATCGAGAGATCGGATCATCCTACTGCCTTTCCTTAAGGGTTAATAGAGGTGTTTTGTGCCCGGTCGATTCCGGGTCGTTCTGTGGAACTTCTTGCCATCCGCCCTCCCGGGCGGAGCGTTGGACGGCCGCTGTGAGACGGGCAGCCCGCAGGCCGTCCTCGAACAGGGGCAGGCCATCCGGAACCGTACCGGATCTCACCGGGAGGTAAACATCGGATACGAAGGAGTTGAAGGCGTCCTGATAGCCCTGCGAATGGCCTGCCGGTAGGCTGCAGTATCGCGCAGCCGATGGATCAAGGGCGGCCGGATCGCGGACCAGCAGTTGGGAGCCCGAGCGGCGCCCGACCCACAGAGTTTCCGGTTGCTCCTGATCAAAGGTCAGTGTTTCCATCGTTCCTGAAATTTCCAGAGCGAGGCGGTTCTTACGCCCCGGGGCGACCTGGCTGATCAGGAGCGTCCCCACGGCCCCGCCGCAGGTCTCGAACACCACGGACACGATGTCCTCGGTCCGGACGTCCCGGCCACCCCGTTGATTGAAGGCGGTCCGGGTCAGGGCGGCCAGGCGGCTGATCCGGTCATCAAGAATGAATTCGATGACGTCGCACAGATGCGAGCCGATATCGGCGAAGGCCCGTGAGGGTCCTCCGAGGCTTTCATCGACCCTCCAGTCGTCGTCTTCGCTGGACAGAAGCCAATCCTGAAGAAATGAACCCTGGATGGTCAGGACACGTCCGACTTGGCCAAGGCGCACCCTGGCCCGCGCTTCCCGGACCATGGGATGAAACCGGTAAATAAAGGGCACGGCGGCGACGCGCCCCAGGCTGCCGGCCAGTGCGGTTAACTCTTCAGCTTCCTGCACGGAGGTGGCCAGCGGTTTTTCACAGACCACGTGTTTGCCTGCCTTCAGCGCTGCCTCCGCTAGCGCGACGTGGGTGGTGTTGGGAGTGCACACGTGGATGACGTCGATCGCGCCGTCCTCGACGAGGTCCTGGACGGAGGCGTAAGCCTGTATGGCGCCCAGACGGTCTTTGGCGCGGGCGGCGCTGGCATGGCTCGAGGACGCGATGCCGGTGATTTCCGCCCCTGCGGCACGGGCGGCTCTGCTGTGCACCTCAGCCATGAACCCGGCACCGACAAACCCGGCCCGTAACCGGGAGGGGGATGTCGTGGTTCTGTCGTTTTCCATGCCGAAACAGTGACACGCACCACGTGGCTTTAGTCAGTCATCAAGCAAAAGTCTGCACCTTTTGACGCTCTTGGCGATGGAATGCACACCGAAGTTGCACCTTTTGATGCTACGGGCGCCAACGAGTGGACGAGAACGAGCGGGCACCTTAACACTGAGTGGAGGCAAGGTCCCCCTTTGGGGCCTGTGAGCGCGATTTGTCAGACCTCAAGCTCACCAGTCACCTCTTTCGAGCCCCCGAAATGGAGAGATATGGACAACGGCGGCCCCGGCGAACTTTTGCGTATTCTGCGGGACGGGCGCCCGCGAACCAGGGCCGACCTGGCTGCGATAACGGGCTTGGGGCGAGCTGCCATCAGTTCCCGCCTCGAGGCGCTCTTGGAACTCGGGCTAGTTGTACCGGTGTCGGATGCGGCTTCCACCGGAGGCCGCCCCTCGGCGCGACTAGCCTTCAACCCAGGTGCAAGGCTTGCCGCTGCCGCCGACGTCGGTGCCACACACGCAACCGTGGCTCTCACGGACCTGTCGGGAAAGATTCTCCTGGAAACCACTGAACGACTGCAGATTTCATGCGGACCGGAAGCTGTTCTGGACCGGCTAGCGATGACGCTGCAGGGTCATTTGGAAACGGTGAAGCGTCCGGCAACGGACATCGTCGCTGTCGGCATCGGGCTTCCCGGTCCCGTTGAACACTCCACGGGAAAACCGACCAGCCCCCCGATCATGCCGGGATGGGACGGATTCGATGTCCCCGCTTACGTTCAGCAGACCTTTGACGTGCCCGTACTGGTCGACAACGATGTCAACATCATGGCCCTCGGCGAGCGGGCTACACGCTGGCCCAATGAGGAAAACATGATCTTCCTTAAAGTCGCCACCGGCATCGGCTCCGGGATTATCAGTGGAGGAATATTGCAACGAGGCGCGGCAGGAGTCGCAGGAGACGTCGGTCATATTGCCGTTTCCAAGGCGGCAGGAATTCAATGCCGCTGCGGCAAGGCCGCCTGTCTGGAAGCCATCGCAGGCGCTCCGGCCGTCGCCGCCCATCTCCGCGAAAACGGACTCGAAGCGACCACCGCGAACGACGTCGTCTCACTCGTCCGTTCCGGCGATTTGGCTGCTATTCAAGCCGTCCGGCAGGCCGGCCGCGACATCGGAGAAATGCTCAACATGTGTGTGAGCCTCATCAACCCTTCCCTGATTGTCGTCGGCGGATCCCTTGCACAATCCGGAGAACATCTGATCGCCGGAATCCGTGAAACCGTCTATGCACGCTCAACGCCCTTGGCGACCCAGCACCTGAATATCACCCGATCCGAAACAGGCCCGGAAGCTGGAGTGGTTGGGGCCAGCATCTTGGCCATCGAACATGCCCTCGCCCCTCAACGACTCAATGATCTCGCAACCACGCTGCATCCCGGCAGACACCAAAATATCGATCTGCAGAATGTGGAACGCGTCGCCCACGCCTCCCGGTCTTCACTCCGTCACCCCGTGGCCGGTTAATTGCACCGCGCATTTCCTTGGCCACGTCCCCAAATGAAGAGCTGAAGGACACACGCGCCGTGGCCTAACAGCTCCTCGTGCCCGAGCCCTATCAACGGCATGCTCACCCAAGCCGTGGCGGCGACAAACTGGTCACGTGGGGGCGCGGGACTGAAACAATCAGCGCACCAAATAGAGATGTACACAGGTAGAATACACGTAACAGCTGAGCTCTTTTCGGGCCGGCCTTGCATGCCACCGCAACCGCTGCCTCAAGACGTCGCGCTCAAGACGTCGCGGCCATTCCAAGGGACCGCCATGAAGGTTCGCGCTGGCAAAAAAGGAGGATGGCATGCCTCAATCTCCTACTGAGAAGAGCGGTCAGCTGCGACGATATGCAGTACCGGAGGGGCTCAGTCCGGAACAAAGGTTCGAACATTGGCGAACGTGGTACGGCAGTGCTGTCGAAACTCCGATGCGGTTGGAAAAGTCGAAAGATGCTGCGCCCCTGCCTTTCAGTCCTTCAGCCATTAGTCTTGCCGGGCCAGGCTTCAGCCTCATAGAAATGTACAACGCCCCTGCATTGGGCTCGTGGGCGCCTAATCCCGACACCAGGGATCTGCGGCTGGCCTACTTCAGGAAGGCGCCGGCCCTAACCCTCGCTCTCAACGGCGTGCCTGAGCCAGTACCACCGGGCTCAGTCAGGTTCATCGATACCTCGCTGGGCGGCAGTTTCGATGCGCCCGAGGGCTTTCACGCCTTGCAGATCAACATCGACCGCAGCAGCCTAGATGTGAGCGATGCCGCGCTAGCCTCCCTGGTTCGCCTGCCTGACCTCGCAAAGCATCCCATCGTGGGCACTTTCGTGATTCCTGCGTTGTTGAGCTGGAAGCGGCCCGGCATCGACCGAGAGGCATTGGGAACCGCAGACATCCTCCGATCCGTGATGGCGACCTTGGTGGGCTCCCTGCTTGAAACGCCGGTCGACAATGAGGCGCAGAAGCCGGCCCTAAGTCGGGCGGTGAAGAAATACCTTGATGCCAGCTATGACAACCCCGATCTGGACGTGGCAATGGTCGCCGAAAGGTTCAATCTCTCCCGTCGCTCTTTGTTCTACTTTTTCGAGAATGAAGAACTCCACTTGGGTGAGCGTATACGCGCCTTGAGAACTCGAAGAGCGCTGGAGCTCCTCCTTCAGGCCGACGCGCAAAAAATAACCTTCTCAGAAATTGCGACATCGTGCGGATTCACCAACGTGCAAAGCATGCGCCGTGCGGTGAAAGAGTTTACCGGAATGAATGTGAGGGAGATCCACCGATCCGAGACCGTAGTTCGTGTTGCGCTGCAACAACTGCGGGAGTCGCTGATCCCCTAGCGCCTGAGCCAAACAAGCATTGACAAGTGCCATGCCGCACCGGCTCGCCGCCGCGCTCGTCCAGCCGGCGGCCCACTAGAACACCCGGCATGCCCTGCGGCTTCTGAAAGACCTTCTCAGCGATTGCTCACTCGCCGCAAGTGGTCGCAGCCCTTCCCTGTCGCCTGGGAACGCCTTCCCCGGGGCGGTCTGCGGGTTTTTATGAGTTGTCACTTCCCGCCGTTGGACGCGCCGCCGGCCGGGAGGACACCCTTGTTCTGTCAGAATATCGGGGTCACCGACTCGGCATGCTCCTCAAAGCTGCGAATCTTCGGCGGCTGGGGCTCGGGCGGAGCTCATCTACACCTTCAAATGCCGAGGAGAAAAGCCCGATGCCGACCGCGAATGAAGCGGTTCGCTATACCCGCTGGGCTTCAACCATCGGCTTTCAAGGCGATGGATATCGCGGGGTCATCCGTAAGGAGGTTTAGGGCTCAAGGCTGCTTCAGGCGGACGTCCTGCTGAGCCATAGACCGGCTCAGCAGGCTCCTGCTCTTCTGCCGGGATGTCTGCAGGCGTCGCCGCGTGGCACAAGCTGAATCGGCCGATGTCGTTGCTCATGTCAGAACCTTCTACCTGAGACCCAAGCACTTTTTGCTCTTCCCGCAGGAGTAACCCCGCAGGTCAAACCCCAATTGAGAGCCCCCTGTCGGATTCGAACCGACGACCCCCGCTTTACAAGAGCGGTGCTCTGGCCAACTGAGCTAAGGAGGCGCGCTCCGGCGGACCGGAGCTAGGTGCCACGGCGAACCGGGACTGGCGCTCCGGCAAGCCGGAGCTGGTGTGCGAGAGCGCTAGATAAGGGTAGCCCAAGAACTCCCGCCCACGGAAATTCCGCGCGGTCGGAGGTGGGCGCCCTGAAGGCCCCGCGATCCCCACCCCCACACAAAACCAAAACGCCGGCCCGGCCGTCACGCACTGTCCCCAAAACAGCGCGCACCGCCCGGACCGGCGTCAAAATCCTTGCAGAGCCCTCTACTTCTTCGCTGCGGCAGCGGCGTTCAGGTCGGCGATGGGGTCCGTCTTGCCGTCCCACTGCTTGCCTTCGACGAAGACCGTGGGCGTACCGGTGACTCCGATGACGGCAGCCTCCTTGGTAACAACCTTGACGAACGGGCGGTAGGTCTTGCTGTCCACGCAGGAGTCAATGTTGGCGGCGCCTGCTTCGGTGGCCATCTTCTTGAGGTCGTTGTCCGAAAGGCCTGCGCTACCCTCAGCGGGCTGGCGTGCGAACAGCAGGTCAACGAAGGCCGAGTACTTGTCCGGCGAAGAGTTCACCACGCAGGCCGCGGCGTTAGCAGCGCGGGAGGAGTAGTTGGTGCTTGAGCTGGCGTCGAGGAAGCCGAGCGGACGGTACTCCAGGCTGATCTTGCCATCGTTCCGCAACTGGGTCAGCTGCTGGTTGTACGTGGCTTCGAAGTTCTTGCAGACGGGGCAGATGAAGTCGATGTAGGCCACCACCTTGACCGGCTTGCCGGCTTCAGCCTCGGCACCGGGAGCGGTCACGGTGGCAGGCTTGGTTGCCGGGGCGGACGGCAGGTCGGCCAGGTTGACCGTGGCTGCCGCGGCCTTCGTCACGTCGGTGCCCTTCAGGAGGGTGACGCCGCCGTGCACATTGGAGTTGGCCGGCGTCGGGCCCTGATCGGCAATGGGTGCGTTGTTGGCAATGTTCTGGCTGACCACCAAGGCAACCACGGCGAGGATCGCCACGACGGCAACCACAATTCCCCAGCCGATGAGCAACTTATTGCGCTTGTCCTTCTTCAACTGAGCTTCGCGGATCTCGCGGGCCTTTTCGCGGGCCTGGGCGGTGCGCTCTGCCTTGGACAGGCGTGGTTCGTTTGCGGGGCTCATCAGTTCCTCGTGATTGATCGACGGCGTTGGTCTGGTGGGTCTAGCTAAGGCAACGGGGCCAGTTTACGGGAGAAGACTGACAGACAAGCTGGGGTCTTGGACTCCAGTCTGAGGAACGAGCAAGTGTCCTTGATGATTCCCGCCGGTAGGGTGGGATGTGAGTCACAAGCAACTCCAAGGGGCAGCAATGCAAGAACTGGCAAGCGAAAAACTCAACACCACGCCCGGGGGCAGACAGGCTCCAAAGGCAGCGAAATACGATTTCATGGTGGTCTCCAACCGCCTTCCTGTAGACCGTTACTCCAGCGATGACGCGGAAAGCAACGACGACGGATGGCGCCGTTCTCCCGGCGGCCTGGTGACAGCCCTCGCCCCGATGATGACCAAGACGGACGGCGCGTGGGTCGGCTGGCATGGCGCCCCGGACGAGCCCCTTGAGCCTTTCAGCCACGAAGGCATGGACTTGGTTCCCGTGGAACTCAGCACGGACGATGTTGAGCTCTATTACGAAGGGTTCTCCAACGCAACCCTCTGGCCGCTCTACCATGACGTCATTGCCCCGCCGGAGTTCCACCGCACCTGGTGGGACACCTACCGACGGGTCAACCGACGGTTCGCCGACGCCGTCATCCAGTACGCCGATCAGGGAGCCACCGTATGGGTCCAGGATTACCAGCTCCAGCTCGTGCCGAGCATGCTCCGCGCAGCGCGCCCGGACCTGAGGATCGGTTTCTTCAACCACATCCCGTTCCCACCCCCGGAGATCTTCGCCCAGTTGCCGTGGCGCCAGGCCATCATCGAAGGCTTGCTCGGGGCCGACTTGGTGGGCTTCCAGCGCCCGAGCGACGCAGCGAACTTCATGCGCTCGGCGCGCCGTTTCCTCGGCGCCAGCGTCAAGCAGCAGCAGATCCATGTCAAAGGGCCGGACGGCCAGATTACGCATATTGCCCGCGCACAGGCCTTCCCGATATCCATCGCCGTAGACCGGATCAGCGAACTCGCCGAACGACCGGACATTATTGAACGCGCCCGGCAGATCCGTCGGGACCTTGGCAACCCCAGGACCATCCTCCTGGGCGTGGACCGCCTGGACTACACCAAAGGCATCCCCCACCGTTTGAAGGCCTTTGAGGAACTCCTCAAAGAAGGCCGGCTCAAAGTGGAGGACGCGACGCTGATCCAGGTGGCGAGCCCCAGCCGCGAACGCGTCCGGCAGTATCGGCTCCTGCGCGAGGAAGTCGAAGGCACGGTGGGCCACATCAACGGAAGCTACGACACCATACAGAACACCGCGGTCCGCTATCTCCACCACAACTACCCCGTCGAGGAGATGGTCGCGTTGTACCTTGCTGCCGACGTCATGCTGGTCACGGCCCTGCGCGACGGCATGAATTTGGTTGCCAAGGAATATGTCACCGCGCGGACAGACAACACGGGCGCCCTGGTTCTCAGTGAATTCACCGGCGCGGCGGATCAACTCAAGCAGGCCCTTCTCATGAATCCGCACGACATCGACGGACTCAAGAGCACCATCATGAGGGCCGTGCACTTGTCACCGAACGAATCCCGTCGCCGGATGAAGTCCATGCGCAAACAAATCCTCGATCACGACGTCGACCATTGGTCCGCAGACTTCCTCTCGGCCCTGGCGGAAATCGTGGTGCGCGATGACTCCTGACACAGCAGCCACTCCCCCGCTGAGCCTCCCGCCCGAACTACTCGACGCCGTCCGCCGGATCGCCGGAACAGACCATCTTTTGGTGGCGATGGACTTTGACGGCACCATCTCTCCGATAGTCGACCACGCCGGCGACGCACGCCCGCTTCAGCGATCAGCCGCCGCTTTCGCCGAACTCGCCAAACTTCCGAGGACGACGACGGCGCTCATCTCCGGGCGCGCATTGGCCAGTCTGCGGGCGGTCGCCTCACCTCCCGAGGCCACGCTGCTGATTGGCAGCCACGGCGCAGAGGCTTGGCTAGGCCCCGGTTCGGCAGAACTCCAACTCGATGATGCCCAACGGGAGCTCCTCGCGGAAGTCCGCGAGGTTTTGGCCGGAATCTCGCAGGAAGCTCCGGGGACAGTCCTCGAAGACAAGCCCGCCGGCGTCGTACTCCACACCCGGCGTGCCGCCGACGACGTAGCGGAGGACGCCGTCGCCGCTGCGAGGACGGTCCTTGAAGGCCGCCCGGGCGTCTTCCTCAAGAATGGCAAGCGCGTCCTTGAGACCTCGGTGGTGCACTCCTCCAAAGGCGAGGCCGTCGAGTTCCTGCGCCAGGCCACTGGGGCCACTGGGATCCTTTTTGCGGGCGACGATGTCACTGATGAAGACGCGATTGCCCGGCTGGGCACTGGCGACGTCGGGGTGAAAGTCGGGCTGGATTTCACACAGGCCGAATTCCGGGTCGAAGCGCCTGTTCACGTTGCCGAACTCTTGGAAGCGGTCCTTCGCGAACGGCGCCGAGAAGTCTCGGGAGACACATCTCACATGTGACATCCGTAACATTTGCGCGAATAACGGAAGTTACTGCCATACTCTTGGTTGTGATGTGACGCACAACTACCGTGCGACGTCACACGAACTCCCCTGCCTGGGCTCCAGCTCTGGGCGGGGAGTCCAATTGAATAAACATGAACCATTCACAACGGATCGTCCGGCACGTACCTGCCGGTGAAGGGATTGATAACTGTGGCTACAGTTACTTTTGATAACGCTACGCGTCTGTACCCGGGCACAGATAAGCCCGCCGTCGATAAGCTCAACATCGACATCGCCGATGGCGAATTCCTGGTCCTCGTTGGACCCTCCGGTTGCGGTAAGTCGACCTCCCTGCGCATGCTCGCAGGTCTTGAGGATGTGAACTCCGGCCGCATCCTGATCGGCGACCGCGACGTCACGGACGTCCCGCCGAAGGACCGCGACATTGCCATGGTCTTCCAGAACTACGCTCTGTACCCGCACATGACGGTCGCGGACAACATGGGCTTCGCACTCAAGATCGCCGGCGTCTCCAAGGAAGAGCGCGCCGAGCGTGTCCGCGAAGCAGCCAAGCTTCTTGACCTCGAGCAGTACCTGGACCGCAAGCCGAAGGCACTCTCCGGTGGCCAGCGTCAGCGCGTTGCCATGGGCCGCGCAATCGTCCGTAACCCGCAGGTCTTCCTCATGGATGAGCCGCTTTCCAACTTGGACGCCAAGCTCCGCGTCCAGACCCGCACCCAGATCGCGTCCCTGACCCGCCGCCTCGGCGTCACCACGGTCTACGTGACCCACGACCAGGTCGAGGCCATGACCATGGGTGACCGCGTTGCCGTTCTCAAGGACGGCCTGCTGCAGCAGGTTGACACCCCGCGCAACCTGTACGACCGCCCGAAGAACGTCTTCGTGGCCGGCTTCATCGGCTCCCCCGCCATGAACCTGCTGGAACTGCCGGTCGTCGACGGCGGCGTCCAGTTCGGTGGCACGGTTTACCCGGTCCAGCACGACGTCCTCGAAGACGCCACGGGCAAGACCGTCACCCTCGGTTCCCGTCCGGAAGACCTCGAGACCGTCGGTGCCGGTGAAGGCCTTCAGGTTGAGGTCGACGTCGTCGAAGAACTCGGCGCCGACGCCTACGTCTACGGTCACACCACGCTTGACGGCAAGAGCCACGACATCGTGGCACGCGTCGACGGCCGCCGTCCCCCGATGAAGGGCGAGTCCATCTGGGTACGTCCGCAGTCGGGCCACGTGCACCTGTTCGACACCAAGACGGGCCTGCGCCTGGGCGACTAGTCCCCACCAGCCCCCTAACCTCGCTCCGCTTCGGCCAGGGAACCCTGCCGGCGTGGGCCCAGCATTACCGACGGCGGCCCTTCCGAGTGGACGGGCCGCCGTCGTCGTTAACAGCAGCCTCCATACGGAAGAATTGACCCATGAGCGAGCAAAGCGGTGCCCAGTGGCATGACGAACCCACCGACTACGCGCAGATCGGCAAACTCCCGCGCACTGAGGCCGCCAGTGCGAATGACGCCGCCCCTCCGGTGGGCGTCATCGGATCCCTCAACATCACCGCTGCAGCAGCTGATCCCGAGCTCCTCGACCTGCCGTGGCACATCGCGCTCGAAGACTGGCCTGCCGAGAACCTGGCCGCCCTGCCCCGCGGTATTTCCCGGCACATCGTGCGTTTCGCGCACCTGGGCGGTTCCGTCATCGCCATCAAGGAGACGTCCGAGCACGTTGCCCGGCACGAGTACCACATGCTCCGCAAGCTGGCCCGGATGGACGTACCGTGCGTCGAACCGGTCGCCGTCATCACGGGCCGCACCACTGTCGACGGCAAACCGCTCAATCCCGTGCTGGTCACCCGGCACCTCAAGTTCTCCATGCCGTACCGTGCGCTCTTCTCGCAAATGCTCCGCCGGGACACCCTGACACGGCTTATCGACGCCCAGGCGCTGCTGCTGGTGCGCCTGCACCTGATCGGTTTCTATTGGGGCGACGTTTCCCTGTCCAACACTTTGTTCCGTCGCGACGCCGGCGCGTTCGCCGCGTACCTGGTGGACGCCGAAACCGGCGAGCTGTACCCCGATCTTTCGGTGGGCCAGCGCGAGTACGATCTCGAGATCGCCCGCGTCAACATTGCCGGGGAACTCATGGACCTGCTCGAAGGCGGCCTGATCGAGGAGAAGGTGGACCCGGTAGCGACGTCGGAGCTCATCATGGACTCGTACCGCCGGCTGTGGGCCGAACTCACTGAAAAGGAATCCTTTGAGCTCGGCGAGCGCTGGCGCGTGGGCGCACGCATCCGCCGCCTCAACGAGCTCGGCTTCGACGTCGAAGAATATGCCATCAAGACCACCGCGGACGGCTCCACCATCCAGCTTCAGCCCAAGGTGGTCGACGCCGGACACCACCAGCGGCGGCTGCTCCGCCTCACAGGCTTGGACGCCCAGGAGAACCAGGCCCGACGCCTGCTCAACGACATGGACTCATTCCGGGCGGACAACAACCCGGACATGGACGAAGAAATCAGCGCCCACACTTGGGTCAGCCAGATCTTCGAGCCGATCGTCCGGTCCATCCCCCGCGACCTCGCAGGCAAGCTGGAGCCGGCAGAAGTGGTCCACGAAGTCCTGGAACACCGCTGGTACATGAGCCAGAAGCAGGACAGCCACATCCCCTTGGCCGAAGCGGTGCAGTCCTACCTGGACACCGTGCTGCGCCACCGGCGCGACGAGGCAGCCATCATGCTCAATCCGGACACAGCGTTGCTGAAGATCCTGGAAGTGGAAACCGAGGAATCCCGGTACGAGCAGGACGAATACCCGGACTCGGACGACTAGCAGGGGTTCAGGGCTCCAGCGTCTCCGCGAGTCCCGCCAACACAGGTTCGCGTCCGAGTTCGATGTGTGAATACGCCAGGGTGTAGGCGAGCTCTGCCTTGCCGGCAAGGATGGCGCTGCACAGTTCCGCGTGCTCGTCGCGCTGGAGTTCGTTGCTTCGATTATGGGCCAACCCGAAGATCCAGCGCATGCGGCCAAACAACGGCTTGACGGATTCGATGAGCAGCCGGTTGCCGGAGAGTCGGACGATTTCGGCGTGAAACGCCGCACTAAGGCGCACGACGTCGTCAGTCCGGCCGTCGTCGATCCCTTGCCTTGCCTCGTCCAGCAGTTTCTGAAGACGCCCGCCCGGCTCGCCCTCCGCGACGCGGACGGCCGCCATGCGGGCGGCAAACGTTTCCAGGCACAGCCGGACGTCGAAAAGTTCATTGACGTCGGTGAGCGTCAATTGGCGGACGATGGCACCCCTGCGGGGGAACGTTTCAACGAAGCCATCCTGCTCAAGGCGTTGGATGGCTTCGCGAACAGGGATTCGCGAAACGTTGTAGAGCTCAGAAAGCTCCCGCTCGCGCAGCCGCCCGCCCTGCTCGTATTTCCCGGCCACGATTCCCTCGAGAACCAGCTGGTAGACCTGTTCAGCCCGAGCCTCGTCGTCGCGGCCATTCAGGGTTTCCGACATCGGCTTTGGCCACCCTTCCATTCTCCATCGTCTCGTCCATGGAGTGCAGTTGTCCTTGGATCCGGGCGGACGTTGCCGCTCGGCGTTCCACCCGAGCATACACGGGCGGAAACAGCTTATCCGTAGCTGATCGAGGGCTAGGGTAGTTTTACAAAACTGCCAAGACTCTCCCAGGTTTTGGTCTCATTGTTGAGAACGGTGGTCGCACGCTGTTGCAAACGGTCCCCCTGCTGATTTGACTCAAGATCGACAGACTTGGGTGCTATCGCCACCGGGGGTGCACTGATGGCAAGAGCGCCCGCTGTTGCGCCGCCCAGGAGAACTGCCGCTAAGGATGGATGGTCGCTTGGTATTCCAGAGTCGACAACGTTGTGATTTACATCCCACAAAACGTGCTCTAGTCTATTTTTGGTATACAAAACGTTCCGGAGCTTGCTCCTTGGGCCATGAATCGAGCACGCCCGTTGACTCAGCTACAGTCCAGCGTCGAACCCACGGCTGCGAGCCCGTCCCCGTACCAGCCAGCAGCTGCTCCTGCCTGCCACCATTCGGGTCTGGCAGCCGGAGCCAGCGCTGGTGTGCAATAGACCCACTACCAAAGGAGCAATACCTTGAACACCCTGATCCGCGCCGTCCGCCCTTGGGGACAAGCATTGAGCGACATCCTCATCACGGACGGCAAGATCGCCGGCGTCGAGCCCCATGACCCGGCACGCACCGCGGGCGCAGCCGGAGCGCAGCCGGGAGACGTCACCGTCGTCGAAGGCCGTGGCCGTCTCCTGGTGCCATCGTTCTCGGACGTCCATGTGCACCTGGACTCCACCCGCATAGGGCTGCCGTTCCGCGAACACACCGGCGGGCCCGGCGTGTGGACCATGATGATGAACGACCGGAAGAACTGGCGCAACGCCGAGGTCCCTCTCCAAGAACGCGTCAACAACACCCTGGGCCGGATGATCGCGCGCGGCACCACACGCGTACGTTCCTACGCCCAGGTCGATGTGGACTGCCGCCTTGAGCGCTTCGATGCCGTGATGGCTGCCAAGGAGCAGTTCAAGGACCAGGCCGACGTCGACATCATCGCGTTCCCGCAGGCCGGCCTCCTCCTCGAGGAAGGCACCGTCCCCCTCATGGACGAGGCCCTCAAGGCCGGCGCGAATGTCATGGGCGGCATCGACCCCTGCAGCCTGGACCGCGACCCCGCGAGGCACCTGGACATCGTGTTCGGGCTGGCTGAGAAGTACCAAGTCCCCATCGACATCCACCTCCACGAACCCGGAGAACTCGGCGTCTTCAGCACGGATTTGGTGATCGAGCGCACCCGCGCACTGGGGATGCAGGGCAAGGTCACCATGTCCCACGCGTACCAGCTGGGCAGTGTCTCCGAGGCCACTACGCGCCGGCTCATCGAGGAGTTCGCCGAGCTGGACATCTCCATGGCGTCCGTGGCGCCCTCGATTTCCGGCCAGTTGCCCATACCCCTGCTCGCCGAGGCCGGCGTCCGCATGGGCTTGGGCGAAGATGGCCAGCGCGATTACTGGTCCCCCTACGGCAACACGGACATGCTGGACCGCACATGGCAGTTGGCCTTCACCCACGGCTTCCGCAAGGACGAGCTCATCGAGCACGCCCTCGCGATCGCTACCGTGGGTGGCGCCAGCATCCTGGACCCGTCCGCCACCCGCCTGAAGGGCACGGCACACCGCCCGGGCATCGAGGTCGGCGATCCCGCCGAACTCCTGCTGCTCGACGGCGAAACGGTCGCCTCCGCCGTCATGGACCGCGGCGGCGACCGTACGGTGATCCACCGCGGCAAGGTCGTGGCAGACCAGCTCGAACTCGTCTAAGCCGCCCGGTAGAAAGTGGCCGGTCCCTCTGTGAGGGACCGGCCACTTTCTGGTTACCGGGGCTGCCGGACGCCGTCGCCCTGATGCCTAAGCTAGCGCCGCTGGCCTTAGGCTAACGCCGCTGGCTTGAGGTTAACGCGCGACGGCGGCGGGCTCGTTCAAGTGTTCGGTTTCGGCGATTGCCCCGGACACCGCAGGCCCGCGCACGGCGAGGAATCCGGCCGCGGCGAGGAGTACCGCTTCTGCGGTCAGGGCCCAGAAAGGAACGTCCCAGCCACCGGACCATTCGTGCAGGAAACCCGCCCCCAAGGGCCCAAGGGAGGCCAACGCGAAGCCCAGTCCCTGGCTCATGGCGGACAGGCTGCCCGCGCTCTGTGGTCCCGTGGATCGGATGACCACCAGCGCCATTCCCAATCCGAAACCCGCGCTCTGAACGATCCCCAGCAGGCCAACCATCAGGAACTGCAAGCTCGCGGACGCCGTCAGGACCCCCATCAAGGCCGCCGCGACGAGCAGTCCCAGCCCCGGAGCCATGAACTTCAGGACCGCGGGACGTCCCGCCAGGACGGGGGCCAGCAGGCTCGCAGGCAGCCCGGCAACGCTGAACCAAGCCAAGAGCGCAGCTGCGTCGGCCGCCGTCTGGCCCTTCGCCACCAAGAACACTGCCAGCCACGAGGTAACGGCGAAATACAGCATGGCCTGCAGCCCGAAGAAGGCAGTCACGGCCCAGGCCGTCCGCTGCTTCCGCAGCGGCACTGTGCGGAAGCTGCCCGCGGCGCCGCCCGCCGTCGTCGTCTTCTGTGCCATTTCCAGTGACGCCGCCGGGAAACCAACCCCCGACGCCGGGCGGCCAGTCCCGTCGGAGCGTCCAGTTGCTCCACAGGTGCGGTGGATCAACGCGGCACCCATCACGGCAGGAACAGCCCAGACCGCCAACGCCCAAGCAAGGCTTCCGCCGAACACGTGTTGCAGCGGCTGCACGAGTCCCGCACCGAGGGCGGCGCCCAACCCGAAACCCATGGTGCTCAGCCCCGTCCACCAGCCTGTACCACGGTTGGCCTTCACGATCTGTGGGACCAGCACGCTGGCGGTCATGATCGAAGCCCCTGCAACGAACGTGCCGGGCAGCAGTAGTCCGGGCACCAGGACACGGACGAGAAGCGCAACGGCCAGCACCAATAGCGCAACAGCAACCGCCCTGCCTGTGCCGAGGCGACGGGCCAGCCATGGACCGCAAGGGGCCGAGACGCCGAAGGCAAGGACAGGCAGGGCGCCCAACAGCGGCAGCAAGTGCGCGTCCAATCCGAACCCTTCCTGCAGCTGCCCCATGGTGCCCGCAATGGTGGTGATGGCTGGACGAAGGTTGATGGAGACAAGGGCCAGTGCAACGAGGACCCAGGCCGCGGTGAAGCCTGCGTCCTTCACGGAAGAACCGCGGCGCGGCGGGCGTACTTGTCCCATTGATCGTCTCCTTGAATCCATTTGGTATACCAAATAAGATTATGGGTTCAAGGGAGCAAAGTAAACTACCGTCATCGCGGTTGTATGGCGTGACGCTGGATTGACAGTCCCAAACTTGGGATACCAAGAGTCTAAATGGCTTTACCCGGGTTGAGGATCCCGGCGGGGTCGAAAAGCTCCTTGACGCGGTGCTGCAACTCGCGGATAGGCTCGGCCTGCTCGAGGCCGAGCCATCGCAGCTTGTACTGCCCTACCCCGTGCTCGCCGGTGATGGTTCCGCCCATCTCCAGTGCAGCGTCGATGGAGTCGTCCAAGGCCTTGTTGAGGCGGGACATAGCGTCCGCGTCTACTTCCGTGTCCACCCGGTCCACCCAGAACGTGGGGTGGAGGTTGCCGTCGCCAGCATGGGCCACTACCTTGAGCTGGACAGCGTGGTTGACGGCCATGGCTTCGAGCGCAGCCACGTAGTCCACCAGTCGCGACCTCGGAACGGCGACGTCCTCGCCCACGCGGTATTCATTGTCCACCTCGTCGCCTCGGCTCGAGCGCCGCATCTCGATGAGGCGCTCGGCTTCGGCATTCGCTCCCGCCATCACCTTGGCACCGCCAGCTGACAGGACTTCCCGCACCAGCGTGGCCTCCGCGGCCGCCCCGAATCCGTCTGTCTGGATCAGCAGCAGGGCCTGTCCGCGCTCACCGAGGTCAGAGCCGTACAGTTCGTCGAGCTGGGCCAGTGTTCCGGCGTCGAGCATTTCCATGATGGCGGGCTGGACGCGCGCCTTGCCAACCGCCAGGACGCCCGCGGCGGCGCCACGGAAATCCGCATAGAAAGCCGCCACAGTTTGTACTTCCCGGGGCAGGTAGCGCAGGCGTACCGTCACGCCCACCACAATCCCCAAGGTGCCTTCCGAGCCCACAAACAGGGCCGTGAGGTCGTAGCCTGCCACGCCTTTGAAGGTCTGGTGTCCGGCGTGGATGAGCGATCCATCGGCCAGGACGACGTCGAGCGCGAGCACCGAGTCCCTGGTCACCCCATACTTGGCGCAACGCAGGCCGCCGGCGTTCGTGGCCACATTGCCGCCGATGGTGGATATCTTGTAACTCGCGGGGTCCGGCGCATACATCAGGCCGTGTTCGGCCGCCGCAACGTTCAGATCGGCATTCACCACACCAGGCTCGACGACGGCGGTCTCGTCGTCCGCGTTGAGCTGCAGGATGCGGTTCATCCGTTCCAGGCTGAGCACGATGCATCCCTGGCTGGCATGGGCACCACCCGAAACACCGGTTCCGGCACCACGGGCAACAATCGGAACCCCGTGTTTAGCGCAGCTGCGCACCACGTGCTGGACGTCTTCAACGGATTTCGCAAACACCACCGCGACGGGCAGGTGATGGTCCAGGACGGGTCCTTTGTCTGCAGCGTACATTACGAGCGTGGGTTCGTCGACGGCCACCTGCCCAGGGGTGAGAGCCGCGGCAAGCTCATCCAGGAACCCGCTGGTGCTTTTGGTTTGTCCGGAAACGGCCGTGTAGTCCGACAAGATGGATCCCTTCGCAGCTGAGCACCGCGGACACGCCAATTCGGCAGTCTTCGCGGTGTTTTTCAGTGCTTCGAGTCTAGTACGCGGCGATCGCCTGATGTCCCGGATGGCTTGGCCCGGAAAGCAGCCGAATCCGGCGGGCCATGACGATTTCCTGCTTGGCTTCATCCTGCGGATAGGGCCGCGAGGCGCCTGTGACTTCAAATCCGTGCCGGGCATAGAACTTCTTGGCGCGCACGTTGTCTTCGTGGACCCCCAACTCGATCACGCCGGCCCCGAGCTCGGAACTCGCTGCAGCGCAAGCCTCATCAAGCAACTGGTCAGCAAGGCCCAAGCCCCGGTGCTCAGGGGCCACATAGACGCTGATGAGCATGGCTTGCCGCGCCTGTGAGGGGTCTTGCGGCTGCTTGATGACCACGCGCATGAGTCCCCTGATCCGGCTACCGTCCGCGCCGTCGTCCGCCACGAGGGTAATACTCGAGTCGCCCGACATGGTTGCGGCGCGCTCTTGCCATTGGGTGTCCGTCTGGCGCCGAGCGGCCGCGATGCTCTCCCCGTAGGCCATAGGGGTGTCCGAGAGCATCTCAAGGCGTACCTCGCGAAGCAACCGCCAGTCGGCAGCTTGGAGGCGACGGATTCTATTCACTTCCGCCGCCCATGAATCGGACATAGCGATCAAGAACTCCGGGCCAGTCAGCCGCGTAGTCCGCGCGGGTTTGAGCGGGGTCCTCGGCGCCTTCCCAGCCAGTGTGGACCAGGCGAACCTCTGTGCCGCCGTCGACCGCCCTGAACGCAACCCGAAGCTCGGTAGACCACATCGCCGTGCTCCCCGGATACCAGCTCGCATGGAAGGACAACGGCGGTTGCCAATCGTCGATCGTCGCCCATACTGAGGTGCGGCCGTCGTCGGCCGTCTCCAGGACCAGATTCTCCTCGAACTCGACGTGCGAGCCCACGCCGTAGACGCTGTGGTCCTCCATTGGCCACCACAAATGCGGGTGATCGGTAAAGCCCATGAAAGCGTGCGCCACCGGCGAAGGCACGACGACGGTGCAGACTACGGGGTCCAGCTCACCGGGCTGCTCTGGCTGGGGTTCGGAGTCCGACGCGGCGTGACTGAAAAGGCTCTCCATGTGCACCAACATTACCGCTCGGCGACGCAAGCGGCTCGAGACTAGTTGCACTCCCCTACCGACGCTCGCTCACTTATGGGGCCTTCCGGCGGGGCGCTCGCTCACGTATGGGGGCTTCCGGCGGGACGGTCCTGCAGTTATCGGGCGTCCCGGGTGCGGGCCGGGGGTCTGGCCTGCGCATAGGTGATGGAGGGTTTGGGTCCGGCGGGGCGCCCGCTCGCTTATGGCGCCTTCCGGCGGGGCGGGTGCCCGGGGGCTGGGTGCCCGGGTGTGTAGGGGGGGTGGTTTAAATGGTTCAGGCCCCGACACTGGTGTGTCGGGGCCTGGACCGTTAATGGTTGTCCGGCGGTGTCCTACTCTCCCACACCCTCCCGGGTGCAGTACCATCGGCGCTGTGGGTCTTAGCTTCCGGGTTCGGAATGGGACCGGGCGTTTCCCCCACGCTATGACCGCCGTAACCTTGTTACCCGGTCCTCCGCACGGGGTGCGGGGGCGGGAAGTCTGTGTGGTTACAACTTCGGTTCCCTGGGGAACTGTGGTGTTGTTATTGAGTTGT
>NZ_JACHEE010000005.1 GCF_014207375.1 Arthrobacter sp. AZCC_0090
AACCCTCGGCTGGAAAACCCCCGCCCAAGCCCTCCAAGGAATTCTGGAAGAATCAGCAGCATAAGGACGTGTTGCAACGACCACTTGAATCCGCCTGGGTTTAAGGCACCAAAGGTGAGCGAGCGTCAGGGGAAATTGCCACATAGGTGAGCGAGCGTTGGGGTTTTGGGGCATATATCTGCAGGAGCGTGCGAAGGTGGGCACCCGCTCAAGTGCCGCCGTCGTCGTACGTCCGACGCTCGCTCAGATATCTCCGCCTTCCGCCCGACGCTCGCTCGGATATTTGGAACGTTAGAGGAGGCGGCGTTCAGCGGCCCATTTGGTCAGTTCGTGACGGCTGGAGAGCTGGAGTTTGCGGAGCACCGCGGAAACATGGGTTTCCACGGTCTTGATGGAAATGAACAGTTCCTTGGCCACCTCCTTGTAGCTGTAGCCACGGGCGATGAGGCGCATGACTTCCAGTTCCCTCGCGGAGAGGCGGTCCAGTTCGTCGTCGGCGATCTCCGCCGGGGAGGTCCCGAAGGCGTCCAGCACAAAACCGGCCAACCGCGGCGAGAAAACGGCGTCACCGTCGGCCACGCGGATCACGGCATCGGAGATCTCGGGGCCGGAAATGGTCTTGGTGACGTACCCGCGGGCCCCGGCCCGGATGACGGCAACGACGTCCTCGGCGGCATCGGACACGCTCAAGGCCAGGAAACTGGTGCTTCCGAGCAAGGGCACCGATGCGGTAATGACCTCCCGCCCGCCGCCGCCAATGCCACCGGGCAGATGGACGTCAAGCAGCACCACTTCCGGCCGGACCTCGGCAATCACGGCAATGGCCTGCTCCACGGTTCCGGCCTCGCCCACGACGTCGATCCTGGAATCGAGATCGGCCTTGAGCCCGGAGCGGAATATGGCGTGATCGTCAACGATCACCACCCGGACCGTCCGCGGTGTTTGCTCTGGTGTGCCGCTCATGCTTTGGCCTCTCCATTTCGATTCTCTGCTTTGTCGGCGTTCTCGACGGGCAACTTCAGGCGGACCTCTGTGCCCTCGGAGCCGCTGCTGATCACTGCTGTACCGCCGTGGCGCTTCATCCGGCCGATGATCGATTCTTTGACACCAAGCCGGTCTTCCGGAACAGCATCCGGGTCAAAGCCCGGTCCCCGGTCTCTGACGAAAACCTCGCTGCCAGCATCCGAGCTCTCGAGGTAGACGGACACGGCTCCGCCGCCATGCCGTGCAGCGTTGTGCATGGCCTCGCGAGCTGCGAGGACGAGGGCCTCGTGCCTGTCCGTCATGGCCGCGTCTCCCACGCTGACGACATCCACGGCGTGCCCGTGCGCGTCCTCCACCTCGGCTGCGGCCGCCGCAATCCTCTCTGCCAGGAGTCCCGAGTCCTTGGCGGCGTCCCGGTATAGCCACGTGCGCAGTTCACGCTCCTGGGCACGTGCAAGGCGGATCACGTCTTGCTCGGAACCGGCGCGACGCTGGATCAAGGCAAGCGTCTGCAGCACCGAGTCGTGCAGATGGGCTGCGATCTCGGCCCGCTCAGTCTCGCGAACGCGCCCCGCACGCTCGGTTTCAAGGTCTTTCCAGAACTTCAGGCCCCACGGCAGCAGCACTAGGGCGACACCACCCAACACCGCTATCGAGGCAAGTAGCGCGAGCCATGTCTGCTCCCACGAGCCTGAACCGGACACCATCACCAGCACTCCAGCAACCACCAACGCCAATCCAGCGGCGAGGCGGACCCAGCCGCCGGCCTGATCCGCCTTGGTCTTGTCAACCAGCCCGGCCCTGCGCGTCTCATCCAGTTGCATCCACGCGATCGCCGCGCCGCCAAGAATGGCTGCAGCCGGGATCAGCGTGCCAAGAGGGACGTCGACGCCGAACTGCCGGGCGATCAGGATAGCGGCCACGAGAAGGAGGCCGGCTCCCAGCAGGATCTCCTTCCCGTACTGGATGCGCCGCACCCTGAACCAGGAGGCGAATACGGGAGGAGGGCCGGAAGGCGGCAGAGGCGGCGCTCCGCCGTCGGGCGCTGTTCCCTCAGATGCGCCATGGGCGCTCGGAGCCCAAGCAGCCGGCGTCCAACCAGGAGCGGGCGACCCTGTGGCCGACGTGGGGCCAGTGAAGGGAGGCAAACTCACTGCGGGGGCAATGGGCGACGCCGGGCGGCGGCTATTGCGGCGGGCGCTTTCATCGGCGGTAGGCACCATGACCCACAGCCAGGCGTAGAAGGCCAAGCCTGCACCGCTGGCGAACGAGGCAAGGACCATCCCGAGCCGGACGTACTTCACTGGCCAGCCCAAATGGTCGGCCAAGCCGCTGCAGACACCCGCAATCATGCGATCGCTGCTGCGGACCAGCGGCGGGCGTTGCGTGGCGATTGTCATGAATCCATCCAAACACGGATCAAGGCCTTCGGCGCTGGAAGCAGGGCATCTCAGGGGGGCACTCAGGGAACGTTCAGGGTATCCCCCAATAGAGGGAGAAGGTCGCCGGACGGCAAGATCGAAGTATGAACTCGAACAGCATGAATCCAGAGGACTCCGGACACCCTGCGGATCCCGGGCAACCCGAGGAATCCAGCGAGCCGGCCGGGATCGGCTCGCCGGTAGAACCCACGCGGCAAAACACCGGCGGCACCGAGAGCGGTAGCACCGCAAACACCGGCGGCACCGCACCGAACTATGCCGTCCCCGCGCCCCCACAGAACTTTTTCAACTGGATCCGCAGCCAAGGCATCAGCCGTGGCCGGGACCGGTGGATGGGCGGCGTGGCCAGTGGCATCGCGCACCGCTTCGGCATCGATCCTTTGATCGTCCGCGGCATCTTCATCATCCTCACCGTCTTCGCCGGCATCGGCATCCTGCTCTACGGCATCGCCTGGGCGCTCCTGCCGGAACCCGATGGCCGCATTCACGCCCAAGAGGCCGGCGCCGGGCGCTGGTCTGCAGGCATGACCGGCGCCGTCATCACCACCATCATCGGATTGCCAAGCCTCGGCCGCGGTTTCTGGGGATGGGGCTGGAACGGCCTTCCAGGGCTCTTCTGGACGCTGTTCTGGATTGGCGGCGTCATCTACTTGATCTATTTCCTGGTCCAGCGCAGCAAGTCCCGCAGCGGAGGACGATCCATGGGAACCCAACACTTTGCGCCTGCTCCGGGCACCCCGGGCGCCGGCACATCAGGCGGCGTCTACGGGGCAGCGCAGAGTACCTCCTATGAAGGCGGCATGCACGGCTACGGCGCTGTATCGCCGTCGGGCACGCTCCCGCCGTCGGGCGCGGGCTATTCCGGCCCGCCCAACAGCGGCCAGTACGGCGCGGGTGCCTACGGGGCTGGCGGGCCCGCCGCGCCTTCGGGCCCCTTCAATCCAGCCGGGCCCTACCCGCCGGGTGGCGGACACGACCGGTCCCAGCGACCCAAACGGCAGGGACCGGGCGCGGCTATCGTAGCTGTCTCCGCGGGGGCGGCCCTGCTTGCTGGCGGAACGCTCAAGCTTCTCGACGCCGGCAACGTCATCCATCTCGGTGACGCCGCCAACGCGGTGGTCTGGGCCACGGGCGCGGGAGTCCTCGGCCTCGGCATCCTGGTTGCCGGACTTCGTGGCCGAACTTCGGGGCTGCTGGGATTCCTGGCCGTCGCGACGCTGGTGATCGGGGGCATCTTCAATATCGCACCCACTGCGGACCACTTCCGTCTCCAGAATGGCCAATGGAATCCCGTAAGCATCGACGATGCCCGCAAAGGCTTCGACATTACGGGAGCCAACGGGACCGTTGATTTGACGAAGTTGAATGTGAGCGCGCCGCTGAGCGCCGACGTCGTAGTTCCGATGGACGTGACCGCGAGCAACATCAAACTCCTCATCCCGGCAAACGTCCCGGTGGTAGTCCAAGCGAACATGACCTTCGCGAACCTCAAGCAAGACCCCAGCGCCATCAGCCATAGCAGCAACGGCAATCAGAACAGCTTCAACACCGACAAGCCTGGCGCCAAGCTGATCATCAAGCTCGACGGCACCTTCAGCAATGTCACCGTCCAGGAAGGAAACTGACATGAGTACGCACGAACCCGCTCCCAGGTTTGGAACGAGCCACTCAGCATCTGAGCCCGTGGTGCAGGCTGCCCGGGCCAGGGTCGGCACCGTGGTCTGGGGGCTGATCGTCCTGGCACTCGCAGCCTTGATCGTCATTTCCAAGCTCGGCCTAGTGGCCCTCAATGGCAATTACGTACTGATAGGGCTCATGATCGGGGCCGGTGCGGCGCTCGTGATCGGCGGCCTGCTGTCGGCCCGTTCACGAAAAGGCAACGGGTCCGCCCCGGGCTCCGGGTCCAGCGCCGCCGATTCTGACGGCCAATAGGAAACCGACACGTGACAAAGCAGCCACAACAGGGAAGGCTCTAGCCATGAACAAGTTCTTCAGCATCGTCCGGGGCATAGGCCTCAAGCGCGGTCCGCAGCGTTGGCTCGGAGGGGTTTGCGGTGGCATTGCCGCCAAGCTGAACGTGGACGTTGCCTACGTCCGCGTTGGCTACCTGCTCTTCTGCCTTCTGCCTGGACCTGCCGTGGTGATCTACGTGGTGGCGTGGCTGCTACTTCCCAACCAGAACGGCACCATTGCGCTGGAATCTTTCCTGAACCAGCGCTCGCAAGGCAAATAAGGAGACCTGGCCCAGCGGGTTCACTGGGCTTGGGCGAATTCACACCAGCGCTCCGCCCGTGTGGCGGGGCGCTAGGTCTTTTATCCCAGCCCGTCGTGGTCCGAGCCAGCTGCCGTCGTCCAAACCGCTGTCGAGGATCGCGGCGAGGTTGGCGGCAAGTTGTTAACGCCAAGTTCCGATGTGAATACGGGTAGTCGTTACTCGCGCCTAGTCGAAGGAATCGCCTTACGCTGGGCCGCAAAGCCGCTGATTGCCGTCCGCGAAGGGCTCAATCCGTCAACGCCAGGCATCCAGAAGAACGGAGTGGCAATTGTTCGCAGGATCAACTATCGGGGCATCACGGGAATCGTCTGGGCATTTCAGGAATGCACTCGCCCGGCGACGCCGCCTGAGTGGCGCAACCGCATGCCTGCTTGCCTTCACCACGCTGACCGGATTCGGTGCCCCCGCCCGGGCCGACGCCTCGCCGCATATTTTCTTCCAATTCACGACGTACATGGACACCACGGAGGTCGGAGGCGGCCCCTATACTCCGTTGCGCATCACATACCAATTCGACCCATCCCTGGCCCCGGGCTCAGGCGCCTCCGGCTCGGGGGAGCGGTACACCTCGTATGGACCCCTCGACCGGACGGTCATCGAGATCAGCGGACAATGCGTGGTAGTTTCCGGGTCCGGCACCGAAATTATTGTCTTCAACAACGCCGGAACGACCTTCGTTGAAGACTCCTACGCTGTCACGGCGGCAAGTCCCGCTACCACTGGAAAAACCCTCTTCGGCTTGGATCTCGATCTGGTACTGTTCGTGCTCATCGACCCCGATCGCACAATGTTCACCGATACGAGCCTGCCAACGAATGTCCAGTTCGCCCAAGACGCCGAAGGCCAGCAGACGAGCATTCTCCTGGCTGATCCAGCCTCCGGTCGTGACAAGCTTCTGTTTTCGGATTTTCCCTTCGCCCAACTCCTCGCGTACTCCCCGGACGAGATCATGGCGGGACTCAGTGAAAAGATCGGAAGCCTGCACCTGAATCCCGGCATCTCAAACTCTCTGACAACGACCCTCTCGAAGGTCGTTGGCTATTCGAGCGGAAGCTCGACAAAAGACAGGCAGAAGGCCAAGCAGGAACTCCAAAGGTTCATCAACCAGGTGTCTGGTCTCCAGGGCAACGTCATCAAGGATGCGGACGCGAACTCGCTGATCGGTAGCGCAAGCAAATGGATCGACACCATGCCCGCCTGCGGCTGATCTGGCAGGGCGGGGCGCCCTCACCATTGAACCAGACTCCGTCCATCCTGCGGCTTGGTCTCCGGCGACGGTCAGCTTCCCAGTCGCGACGAATGCTTCGAGCTCATATCTCCTGCTTCCCCCGATATTTCCATATGGTTTCAGGCTCCTCATCTCCCGCTTTGGTCATGGTTTGTGTCCTACCCCACATTGCCGCCTACAATCGTTGTGAGCTCAGCGTGGCGCTCTGCACGTATACCTCCTAACCAGGATTTGAGCCCTCATGAAAATTGGAATCCTTACCAGCGGTGGCGACTGCCCCGGACTCAACGCGGTTATCCGTGGCGCCGTCCTCAAGGGAATTGCGATTCACGGCCAGGAATTCGTAGGTTTCCGGGACGGTTGGCGCGGCGTCGTGGAGGGCGACGTCATCGACATTCCCCGGACCATGGTCCGCGGCATCGCCAAGCAGGGCGGAACCATCCTCGGTACGTCCCGCACCAACCCGTTCGAGAACGGCGGTGGGCCTGACGTCATTAAGGCCCACATGGACCGTCTCGGCATCGACGCCATCATTGCCATCGGCGGCGAAGGCACCCTGGCTGCCGCTAAGCGCCTCACCGACGCCGGGTTAAAGATTGTTGGCGTTCCCAAGACCGTGGACAACGACCTCGACGCCACTGACTACACCTTCGGTTTCGATACCGCCGTCCAGATCGCCACCGAGGCCATCGACCGCCTGCGCACCACCGGAGAATCGCACCACCGCTGCATGATCGCCGAGGTCATGGGCCGCCACGTAGGCTGGATCGCCTTGCACGCTGGCATGGCTGCCGGTGCCCACGCCATTTTGATCCCCGAGCAGAAGGTCAGCATCGAGCAGATCACCGAGTGGGTCCAGGAGGCCCACGATCGTGGCCGCGCGCCCTTGATTGTGGTCGCCGAAGGCTTTGTTCCCGACCACATGGAGGCCCCGCACTCCGAACGCGGTTTGGACACTTTTGGCCGGCCTCGCCTGGGTGGCATCGCGGATCAGCTCGCTCCGGAAATCGAAGCCCGTACCGGGATAGAAACCCGCGCCACGATCCTCGGCCACATCCAGCGCGGCGGAGTCCCGTCGGCGTTTGACCGCGTGCTCGCTACCCGCTTGGGCATGGCAGCAACCGATTCCGTCGTGGAAGGCCGCTGGGGAACCATGGTGGCCCTCAAAGGCACGGACATCGAGCACGTGGGCTTCGAAGCCGCCTTGGGTAAGCTCAAGACCGTCCCGCAGCACCGCTACGACGAGGCGGCGGTTTTGTTCGGTTAGACCGGTCTTCACAGGCAAGTCCGAAAGGGCAAGCAGGCGATCCAGTTCGCCTGCTTGCTCCTTCCTTTTTCAAGGACTGCATAGACTCGATGTCATGGAACTTGATGCGGGATCGGCCGAAATTGTGCTGCTGGCCTGGGCCCGTCATTTGGGGTTCGACGACGAAGCTTTCAGTTTCGCTTCCGGGTCGCCCGCTGCCCGTCCCGGTGAGCGCTTAGTCCGGGAAGACGAAGACGCAGAGTCGATCACGTTTGTGAGGCTGTTTGGCCGCTCCGCCCTGGTGGCTCCGACATGGGCGTTGGCTGCCGCCGTCGAACTCTCAGACGATGAGCTCAGCGAGCATTCCGCACTCTTGCGGCTCAGCCGCGAGCACGGGGGCCACGGCCTCGGAACATCCGCGCTCCTCTTCGCCGACGATCTTCCCCTCTTCCAGCCTGGCGGGGAAGTCACCGTCTCCCACGGCCACCCCGAGGCGATCGAATTGGAGGGAAGATGCCCTCCGGACGACGTCAATGAAGTCCACCTCTCAAGGATGGACCATCATTTCACGGTGATGGATGGCAACGAACCGGACCGTGAACCGGTGGCCTGCGGAGCCTATGCCGAGTGGCAAGGGATCCTCGCAGATATGGGAGTCCTGGTGCCACCGGAATTTCGCAGGCAGGGACTCGGAACCCTGGCTGCCTCGATCGCGGCACACGAGGCACTTGCCTCCGGCCTGACGCTGCAATGGAGAACGGCGCTGGACAACCGCGGGTCGCTGGCCTTGGCGCGAAAGCTGGGATTCGTCGACGGCGGAATCCAGACGTCGGTGCTGCTTCGCTAGCTCTCTCTTGGCGCGAGTTGGCAGACGATGCCCTCAAAATCGCATTCTGAGGGCATCGTCTGCCAGTTCGCGCTGGCTAACGCCTCGCCTGGCCGCCGTCTTGCGAAACCGTCTCGGGCTTGGCCTCGGTTGCAGGCGCCGGGGAACCCCAGCCTTGGACTGCTTTCGGTTTGGCGAAGAACAACGCCGCCACAGCGCCCAGCAGAATCGCAAAGGCGGGGAGCAGGACGGACTGGCTCATCGCCGTCGAGAAGCCGTCATGCAGGAATTCAGGCAACTTGCCGGTGAATCCGCCTTCGCCAGCGGGGGCGGCACCTGGAGGAGCCGCAGGCAGCTCGGCCGCGAGCCGTGATTGGATGAGGGCAGCAATCGCGGCCGATCCCAGCACCGCACCGATCTGGCGCGTCGTGTTGAAGACACCGGAACCGGCGCCGGCCGAGCGCGGCGGGAGGTTGCGGGTGGTGGCGTTGGAGACCGGACCCCAAATGAACCCGTTGGCCACGCCCTGGAGGGCACTAGGGAGCAGGAACATCCAGATGGGAGTGTCCGGCTTCAGTAGGGTCCCGGTCCAGAACAGTGCGCCGGACAGGCAGAGGAGCCCGAAGGCGGCGAACCATCGCGGGTTGATGCGGTCGATCAGCTTGCCAACGAAAGGCGCCAGCGCACCGGAGATCACAGCCATGGGGATCATGAGCAGCGCGGACTGCGTGGGAGTCAACCCACGGACAACTTGGTAGTAAAAGATGGTGGGCAGCGGGAAGGCCGTGATGGTGAAGCCCACAGCCATGATGGTGGTGTTGCCCAGCGAGAAGTTGCGGTCCTTGAACAGTCCCAGCGGCAGCAAGGGCTCGCCTCCACGGCGCTCCAGCAGCCACTGCCACAAGACAAATACGGCCAAGACAAGAAGGCCCGTGATGATCAGGCCCCACACGGTAATGGCTCCGGTGACGGTCCCCCACTTGTAGCTCTGGCCTTCTTGAATGCCAAACACCAGCAGGAACATGCCGGCGGCGGACAGCAGCACACCCACGACGTCGAACTTGTGGCTGTGAGTGGTCAGCTTCGGGACCAGGCGCGTCACGAGGACGAAAGCGACAATGCCGATGGGAACGTTGACGAAGAAGATCCACTGCCAACCGAGGCCGTCAACCAGCACGCCGCCGAGGATCGGGCCTACGAGGATGGCCATACCTGCTGTGGCTCCCCAGAGGCCCATGGCTGCGCCGCGGCGATCCGGCGGGAAGATACGGGTGATGACGGCCATGGTTTGGGGTGTCATCATGGCCGCGCCGACGCCCTGCACAACGCGGGCGACGATCAGTGTTCCGATGTCGCCCGAAAGTCCGCACCACAGGGACGCAAGGGTGAAGACCACGAGGCCGATCAGGTAGAGGTTCTTCGGCCCGAAGCGGTCACCGAGCCTTCCGGTGATCAGCAACGGCACTGCGTACGCGAGGAGGTAGGCGCTCGTCACCCAGATCACGGCGTTGATGTCGGTATGAAGGCCTTCCATGATCCGCGGGTTCGCCACGGAAACGATGGTGGTGTCGATCAGGATCATGAAGAACCCGACCACGAGGGACCACAGTGCGGGCCACGGTTTAGTTACGTTTTCCATGGGATTCCTTTGACTGTGCTGAATTTCTTGCAAGATGGTGCGTTGGACGGGCGGTCACCATGGCAACTGCCCACTGCGGAGATCATTTTGGAAGCTGCGGATCCAGTCGATTTCCGTCCGCAGCATGGACTGCTGGTACTTGATATCGATCCAGAATTTGGGCTCGATGCCCCTGGCTGTGACGGATTCTTCACCGCGAAGCAGGAAGCCGAGTTGGTCTTCCAGGCTCGCCAGCCTGTCGTCCAGGAGTTCCAGCACGACGTCGGCTGGCAGGTTGTGTGCCTCGGCAATCGCGTGGGGGAAGCTCGGGTATTCGTTCACGGGTTCCGCCAGCATGTTCTGGAGGCGCTCCGTCAACGCCTCCCTGCCGGTTCCGGTGATTCGGTAGGTTGTGCGCTCGGGCCGGTTGCCGGCGCGGTCAATCCCTGTGGCCTCGACCAGACCGCCCAATTCGAGGCGACCCACCGCGTGGTAGAGCGTCCCCGGCCGCACCTTGACCAAGCGGTCCTCGTGCCGGGCCATCAGGAGCTGGTACATCTCGTAAGGGTGCATGGGCGCCTCGACAAGGAGGGCAAGTGCAGCGACGCCAAGCGGAGTCAGTGCGGCTCGTGCCATTTTATTCATCCTCCGTGCGAACTATTCCACAGCAACTATTCCACATGGAATAATTGACCGCAACATGCCCGCACCAGACAGCCGCCAAACACGGACAAGGCCCGGCGTCCCGAGCAGCTATCCGAGCATTCCTGGCTTATCCGAGCAGTGCGAGTATCTCCGTGCGGGCAAACATGCTGGCGGCCTCGCGCGCTGTGGGCGCTCCGGCGTCGGGATCTGCCCCGGCGTCAATCAGTACCCGGGCCACCTCCGTGTAGCCCTTAAAGACTGCGCCTGCCAGCGGCGTCTGGCCACGGTCGTTGGCGGCGTTCGCCTCGGCGCCGTGGTAGAGCAGTAACTGAACGGTTTCAGCGTGGCCGTGGTACGCGGCCAGCATCAGGAGTGAATCACCCGCGGCATTGCGCATTCCGGCGGGCGCGCCGGCATTGAGGTAGCTGCGCAGGAGCTCCGAGTTGCCCTCCCGGGCGGCATCGAACAGGGTGTGAGCCAAGGCAATGGCCTCGTCATCAGCGCCCGCAGCTTGGGCTTCAGCGCCCGTCGTTTCGCTCATCGGTGGGGTCCCTTCAGGAATCCGGTCTGGCGCCCCACCACCTGTCCGGCGTCGGGCGCAACAATTACTTCCTGGGCGGCCGGATAGGGTTCCTCACCATCCAGGACGGTTAGCACTTCCTGCGGATCCACAGATCGCTTGATGAGCGCCAGTCCTACTGCGCCCATTTCGAAGTGCTGAGCCACAGATGTCAGCGTACCCACCTTGCGTACCCCGGCAAATACGACGCTACCTGCCGCCGGGAGGGTGTGCTGCGAGCCGTCCAGTTGCAGGAAGACGAGCCGCCGGGGCGGGTGCCCCAGGTTGTGGACGCGGGCGATGGTCTCCTGGCCCTTGTAGCAGCCCTTGGACAGGTGGACCGAGGTCCGCAGGAGATCGAGCTCATGCGGAATGGTCTTCTCGTCCGTCTCCGCGCCGAGCCGGGGACGCCAGGCGGCGATGCGGAGCGCCTCCGCGGCCAACGAACCGGCGAGGGCCATACCCTCAACCGCAGTTTCAAGCTCGGCCGCCGGAATGAGGTACTCGAACCACGGGCGCTCAAGGCCGGGGTGGGAACTTTCCTCCACCACGCTGTAAGAGTAGCCGCCGACTCCGATGTGCGGCCACGGGTCCTCCCAGACGAGCCGCCCGGACCAGGCGTCAACGGGCTTGGTGGAGCCGACGACGGCCCAATCGGCCGATACGTCAGCTACTTCGACGCGCAACATGAACCGCATTTTGTTGAGCCACTCCGCCAGCGGGGCAGCCTCGGCGGCTTCGACCAGCAGCCAGGTGGTCCCGCCGTCGTCCACTACGCGAGCGTCAAACTCGATGCGGCCCTGGATGGTGAGGAGCAAGAGTTCGCTCGAGACGCCCGGCTGAAGGTTGGTCAGTTGCTGGGAAGACAGGGTGTTGAGCCAGCTGAGACGGTCCGGTCCGGTCACCGTGACCACGCCCCGATAGGAAAGGTCGACGACGGCGGTGCCGGCGGCGAGTGCGCGCTGCTCACGCAAGGGTTCGCCGTAGTGGGCCGCGACGCCGGAGTCCTCGCCGCCGCCTTCTACAGCTCCGGGGCGCGACAATAGGGGGCTCTTGTAAGTCATATGTAGTAGAAGTCCTTGGGGCTCAGCGGTATTCCGGGTTTTCAAAATCGAAGCGCGTGCCGGCTTTCCATTCATCCGGGAGGTTGCCGTAAGCGGGAATGCCGCCTGCATCCTTGAGCATCCGGGCGTAGTGGAGCAGGTTCCAGGTCATGAAGGTGGTGTTCCGGTTGGTGAAGTCGCTCTCAGGGCCACCGGATCCTTCGTCGAGATAGCTGGGACCAGGACCGACTGCGCCAATCCAGCCGGCATCAGCCTGTGGCGGAATGGTGAATCCTACGTGCTGGAGGCTGTACAAGACGTTCATAGCGCAGTGCTTGATGCCGTCCTCGTTGCCCGTGATGAGGCAGCCCCCAACCTTCGGATAGTACGCCCATTGGCCCTTGCTGTTGAGCTGGCCCGAATGGGCGTAGAGACGCTCGATGAGCTTCTTGGTCTGGGAGGAGTTGTCGCCCAGCCAGATGGGACCGGCCACCACCACGATGTCGGCTTCCAGCACCGCCGGGTACAGTTCGGGCCATTCATCCGTGGCCCAGCCGTGTTCGCGCATGTCCGGATACACTCCGGGGGCGATGTCGTGGTCCACCGTGCGGATCACGCGCGTACTGACGCCCTGCTTCTCCATGATGCGCCGGCTGATGGCAATCAGTCCGTCGGTGTTGCTCACTTGCGGGGATGGCTTCAGCGTCCCGTTGAAAAAGACGGTCTTGAGATCGTCATACCGGGCAGGTTTTGCTGCTTCGTTCACTTGCTGCTCCCCTTTGGTTCGGACTGCGAAACGGGACGTTCAGTGAGACCTCTTCAGTGAGACCTTGAAGCTAGTGAACGGGCCCTCCTAGGAGAGCTTGTTCAGGAAAGCCGAAGCATGGGCCTCGAGCGACTTACCCGGAGTGGACACATCCCAGCGCCACAATAGATTGCCGTCCACGAGGCCGAAGATGCGTGTGGCCGCAGTGTATTCCTTGGAGTGGCCGCCGCGCATCACCATGTCGGTGCTCATGTGGATTTGCGGTCCCTTGATCTGGCCGTAGTACAACTCGCTGATGCCGCCGGGGTGGGCGATCGACACCGAGATGTCGAAGCCGCCGTCCGTGTTTCGGTGAGCCTCGACGTCGTCGGCAGTCTTCAACGCCGGGACAATATCGGCCGGGATCAGTCCCGGACCGCCATCGGCGTCAATCATTTTCCGCTCCAGCGCCCAGAAGCCGGTCTCCACCGTCAGGGGCCGCAGCTTGGTGCCGTCCTCATCGCTGAGCCAGCTTTCGGCGCGGTACTCCAGGTACGGCAGACCATGGTGCGTGAAGGAGACGTGCTGGATGAAGTGATCCGAGTCCTCGTCACCGCTTCCAAGCCGTCCCCGGCCTTCCCACTCACCAATGAGCCAGGAAAGGGGTACCAGTTCGGGTGTCAGATCTGAAGGAATTTCGATGGGCACAGCAATTACCTCAGTGGTCCAGAAGGTACAGGTTGATCAAAAGCGATGGGAGCTCTACTTCTGGCCCTTGAAGAGACGGTAAACGACAAAACCGGCAAACCACGCCATCGAGAGGCTGGCCAAGCCGAGGAGGACAAGGAAGAAGATTTCAAATGCAAGTACGGACATGATGCCATCCTAACTGTTAGTAGATGAGTAGTTTGTCGATGAAGTAGCACAAGGCACCAACCGCCCAAACGGGCGCGACACCCATGCCCAGAACGGCCGGAAAGTTCAATCGGCCTAGCCGAAGCGTGACCATGCGGCGGAAACTGACCAAGACCGAGCCGATGGCGACGCCCACGACGATCGCGGGCACGATCGAAATATTCGAGAACACCAGGCCGGCCAACGGGGCCACCAACCCGGCAGCCACGATGCCCAAAGGCGCCACCACCCGGTCCGGCCAGCGCAACAACCCGGCAAGAAGGGCAACGGCAGCACTGAGACCGGCAACAAGCACCATTTCCTTGATGCCATTGAACCTTGAACCCGCGATCCACCCTGCTCCGAGGCAGCTCAGCAACACGCCCGCGCAGCTACCGAGAGTGGATTCAAGCCGCTGGGCTTGGCCCGTTCCGCGGATCAGCTGCACGACGAACACCGCGATCACGCCGGCGGCAATAAAGGCGGGCGTTGCGTCGAGAAATCCGGGGGCTGGAATTAAAGCAGCGGCCAAGGCCGAAGCCGCACCGCTCAGCCCAATCACCGCCGCGAGGGTCTTTTTGGCGGGAACCGCCAGAAAATGGGGCCATCCGACGCCGACGGCGGCCGCTGCCAGGATTCCGACGCCCACCAGCCCCTCCGGGGGGCCGTAGGAGCTGGCCACGATAACCGCGAGCGCGACGAGGCCGACCACCCCGATGCTCCAAGACTTCACTGTGCCCCTGACCTCACTGTGTCCCTAACCCGCCGCACCCTCGACCCCACGGCGTCCCTGCGGGGGCCCCGTTTCGTTCTGAGTTGCGACTAACCTCTTGCCAATCCTGCCCTATACGGCCGAAATATGTCGCAAACAGGGGTTGATGGTGTCACGAATCCCTGACGTTGCAGGGGCCTTTGGGTATACTCGGTTGTCAACAGCGCTTCTTGTTGCAACGCTTCCGTTACAACGGAACCTCGCCCCTTGAGCAGCTACCGGCCGGTGGAAACCCGGTTCAGACGCCCGATGATGCGCGGACCGCCCATTGGAGGAACTATGTCGCACATCCTGCTCCTGACGAACAGCACCGGGTCGTCGGTAGACATCCTGCCTGCCTTGGAACTCTTGAACCACCGGGTCCACATCCTTCCGGCAGAGCCGACGGCATTGCTCGAAACCGATCCCACCGACGTCGTTTTCCTTGATGCCCGCAAGGACCTGGTGGGGGCCCGCTCCCTGACCCAGTTGCTCAAGGCCACGGGCCTGAGCGCCCCCCTCATCCTGATCCTCACGGAAGGCGGCATGGCTGCCGTCTCTTCCGCTTGGTCCGTGGATGACATCGTCCTCGACTCGGCAGGGCCGGCTGAAGTCGAAGCCCGGATCCGCCTGGCCGTGGCCCGTGCCATCCCCGGCGAAGAGGAGGCCAATACCGAAATCCGGGCGGCCGGCGTCGTGATCGACGAGGCAAGCTATACGGCCCGCGTGAACGGGCAGCCGCTCAACCTGACCTTCAAGGAGTTCGAACTCCTGAAGTATCTGGCCCAGCATCCGGGCAGGGTGTTCACGCGCCAGCAGCTTCTCACCGAGGTGTGGGGCTACGACTACTACGGCGGCACGCGCACTGTGGACGTTCACGTCCGGCGCCTGCGTGCCAAGCTGGGCGTGGACCACGAGAACCTCATCAGCACAGTCCGGAACGTCGGCTACCGGCTGACGTTGGTCCGCTTGCCGGAAGATGAACTCTCGGAGGCCTGAGCTCCCGAAGCAAAGGAAAGGCCCGGACTCGGCGAGTCCGGGCCTTTCCTTTCCGACTGATCCCGGCTTGCGCCGGTTGTCAGCTTGAGTGGAGGACATACGGGTCGAACGTATCGCGGCCACCCCACTGGTGGATCCCCCTCGTTTCCCGCTTCGCAAAGCCGGACGAGTTATAGACCTTACACGGCCAAGGGAGTGCCCGCAAAATCCATCCCGCCAAACGGGCCGCGGACGTATAGCCTTGCAGCATGAGCCTTGCGCACCCGGAGAACTGGCCTGTCCTCGTCGTCAAAGGCGCCTCGGACCGCGAGCTGTTGAGAGACATCAAGACTCTCGCCGCAGCCGCAGAGGAGTCGGACGGCAATCCCCCCTTGTCCGAACAGACTTTGGTGATGCTGCGCGGAGCCGACGCCGGCGATCATTCAGTGCTCACGCTGGCCTTGTACGCTCCGGACGAGCAGTCCGATCCCGCAAGCGGACAGGACCTGGCGGGAATCGCCGTCGTCGTTGAAGCGGACGACGGGACCGGGGTCCTGGAAATGGCCGTCCACCCCAGCTACCGCAACCAAGGAGTCGCCGGCAGGCTGTTGGACTCGCTCCGCGACGGCCGCGGGCTTGCGGGGCTGAACGCCTGGTCCCATGGGAACCACGAGGCCGCCGCGGACCTGGCGGCCCACTACGGCTACGGTCCGGTGCGCGAACTATGGAAGATGCGGCTGATGTCCTCCACAACGGAACTGCCCGACGCCGACCTGCCCGAGGGAATCTCGCTGCGCGCCTTTGTGCCGGGGCAGGATGAGTCCGCCTGGCTGGCTGCCAACAGGGCGGCTTTTGCCCATCATCCCGAGCAGGGGTCCTTGACCAGGGCCGACTTGGACGCGCGGATGGCCGAGGACTGGTTTGACCCCGCAGGTTTCTTGCTGGCCGTGAACACCGACGGTGAATTGCTCGGCTTTCACTGGACCAAGGTGCACCCCCGGCAAGGTCCCCATCCGGCGATCGGAGAGGTCTACGTCGTGGGTGTGACGCCCGCAGCCCAAGGCCTGGGGCTTGGCAAGGCGCTCACTGTCGCCGGAATCAGGTATCTCCAGAGCCACGAACTGCATTCCGTGATGTTGTACGTCGACGCGGACAACACCGCCGCGGTTGCCCTCTACCAGAAGCTGGGCTTCGTGCGTTGGGACGTCGACGTCATGTACGCGCCGTTAACCGGCAAGTAACCCGGGACCAAGGAGCATCTGAAAGGTTAGGACATCTAGGATTCCGGCACGTGGAATCCTTGTAGGGTTGAAGCAAACCCCCGCGCTGAACGAAGGAGAGCCCGATGAATCCGGACCCGGTCGGAACCACCAAAACCGAGGTCAAGGGCGCAACCTTGCCTCCGCGCTTCGGTTCTTCGGAAGTCCCAGCCGCGCGGGCTACCCAGGATCGCATCGACATTCCTGAATTTGCGCCCTCCCTGGAACCGGAAGGCGACATCACGCCTGACCGCTTCCTGGACCGCGAACTGAGCTGGCTTGCGTTCAACTCGCGCGTTCTCGAACTTGCCGAGGACCCGGACCTCTTCTTGCTGGAGCGCGTCAATTTCCTCTCGATCTTTGCCTCAAACCTCGATGAATTCTTCATGGTGCGCGTTGCCGGCCTGAAGCGACGCATCGCCACCGGGCTCGCGGTGCCCTCCCCCGCAGGCCTGAGCCCCATCGAAGTGCTGGAGCAGATCGGCGAGGCCGCCCACAAGCTGCAGGAACGGCACGCCCGGGTGTTTGCCGAGCAAATCCGCCCCGCTTTGGCCTATGAGCACATCCACCTGATGCGCTGGGACGAGCTCGACGACGAGGCGCAGCACCGCCTGAGCGTGATGTTCGGCGAGAAGGTCTTCCCGATCCTGACCCCCCTCGCCGTCGATCCCGCCCACCCGTTTCCCTACATTTCCGGCCTTTCCCTGAACCTGGCAGTGATTGTCCGCAACCCTGTCAGTGACAAGGAGCTGTTCGCCCGCGTCAAAGTTCCGGACCAGCTGCCCCGCCTTGTCTCGATTGATGGCCCCCGCGCCGGCGCCGTCCCGGGCCGGGTGGCACGCTTCATCGCCCTCGAAGAGGTTATTGCGGTTCATCTGGACAAGCTGTTCCCCGGCATGGAAGTCATGGAGCACCACAGTTTCCGCGTCACTCGCAACGAGGACGTCGAGGTTGAAGAGGACGACGCCGAGAACCTCCTGCAGGCGCTTGAGAAGGAACTGCTGCGCCGCCGCTTCGGCCCTCCCGTTCGGCTCGAGGTCACCACGGACATCAACCCGAACATCCGTGCACTCCTGGTGCGGGAACTCGGCGTCGAGGAATCCGAGGTCTACTCTGTTCCCGCGCCCCTGGACCTGCGTGGCCTGTCGGTCATTGGTGGAATCGACCGCGCCGACCTTCATTACCCGAAGCACGTGCCCCACACCTCGCGGTACCTGAACGAATCCGAGACCTCCAAGGCTGCCAACGTCTTCGCCGCCATGCGCCGCCGCGACATCCTGCTGCACCACCCATACGACTCGTTTTCGACGTCGGTGCAGGCCTTCCTGGAGCAGGCAGCCGCCGACCCCAAGGTCCAGGCCATCAAGCAGACCCTGTACCGCACCTCCGGCGACTCCCCCATCGTCGACGCCCTGATCGACGCCGCTGAGGCCGGCAAGCAAGTCCTGGCACTCGTGGAGATCAAGGCCCGCTTCGACGAGCAGGCCAACATCTCGTGGGCCCGCAAGTTGGAGCAAGCCGGCGTGCATGTTGTGTATGGCATCGTGGGACTCAAGACGCACTGCAAGTTGTCCCTCGTGGTCCGCCAGGAAGTGGATGGCCTGCGCCGCTACTGCCATATCGGAACGGGCAACTACCACCCGCGCACGGCCCGCTACTACGAGGACCTGGGCCTGTTGACCTCGAACGAGCAGGTGGGCGAGGACCTGTCCAAGCTCTTCAACCAGCTCTCCGGATACGCTCCCAAGTCCACGTTCAAGCGACTTCTCGTGGCACCTCGCTCGGTCCGGTCCGGTCTGATCGACAGGATCGAGACCGAGATCCGCAACGCCCGCGCAGGAATTGCCGCCAAGGTCCAGATCAAGGTCAACTCGATGGTGGACGAGGCCACTATCGACGCCCTCTACCGGGCGTCGCAGGCCGGGGTAAAAGTTGATGTCATTGTCCGTGGCATTTGCTCACTGCGTCCGGGCGTACCTGGACTGAGCGAGAACATTACTGTTCGCTCCGTCCTGGGCCGCTTCCTGGAGCACTCGCGCGTGTTTGCCTTTGCCAATGCCAACGATCCCGTGGTCTACATCGGCTCCGCGGACATGATGCACCGCAACCTCGACCGCCGCGTAGAAGCCTTGGTCCAGCTCTCCAGCCGCGAAGACACAGCAGAAGTCATGGACCTGCTGCGCCGTTACCTGGACCCGGGCACCGCCAGCTGGCATCTCGACAACGAAGGTCATTGGACCAGGTTCCACCAGGCCGAAGACGGCACGCCGCTGTTGGACATACAGTCCTGGCTGCTGGCCTCCCGGTCCCGCCAACGTGCAGTTGCCCGGCGGTAGGTAGCGAAAAGTTGAAGAGCGATACACCTGTTGCAGACCAAACGGACCATCCGGGCGAACCGATCGCCGTCACGGCCGCCGGCGCTATTCCCTGGCGCGTCACCAAGGGCGCCCTTGAGGTGCTGCTGATCCATCGGCCCAAGTATGACGATTGGTCCTGGCCCAAGGGCAAGCTCGACGCCGGAGAAACCATTCCGGAGTGCGCCGTCCGCGAGATCCGGGAAGAAATCGGCCTTGAGGCTGCCCTTGGGATCCCTTTGCCACCCACGCATTACCACGTGGCAGCGGGACTGAAAGTGGTGCACTACTGGGCCACGCAAGTGAACGGCTCCGTCATCAAGCCGGATGGCGAGGAAGTGGACGCGTACATGTGGGCCGCGCCGGACAAGGCTGCCCGCTTCCTGAGCAACCCCACCGACGTGAGCCCCCTCCAGGCGCTGGCGAAGGCCCACCTGAACGGCGAGCTGGAGACATGGCCGCTGATTCTTGTGCGGCATGCCAAGGCCAAGCCACGGTCTTCCTGGACCAAGGCCGAAGGCAGCAGGCCCCTGGCAGCTACAGGCCTGCGGCAGGCGCGGGCGGTAGAGGGGCTTCTGGGCGTGTGGAAGCCCCTCCGGATCGTGAGCAGTCCCTGGGCACGGTGCGTATCCACCATCGCACCGTATGCCAAGGCAGCCGGGGCCAAGGTGAAACTTGTTGAGGCCCTAACGGAGCACCATCACCAGCGGAGCCCGAAGAAGACGTCCGCCGTCGTCGACGGTTTGTTCGACAAGCAGCGGGGGGTCGCACTATGCACCCACAGGCCGGCCCTCCCCACCATCTTGAAGAAACTCGGCGAGCACATGGGCCCGGAGCTTCGCGAGGTCCTGCCTACCCAGGATCCGTACCTGACCCCGGGCGAGATGATCGTGTGCCACGTGGCCAGGGGAAACGGCCAGAGCGTGGTGGCCGTGGAACAGATCAAGCCGTTCGACGACTGATACTCCAGTAAGCTGGGTGGGTGAGCATCCCAACCCCATATGAAGACCTCCTGCGTGATGTCATGGCCAACGGCACGCACAAGTCGGACCGCACGGGCACCGGCACGCGGAGCGTTTTCGGCCGCCAGCTGCGCTTTGATCTGAGCCGGGGTTTCCCGCTCATGACCACCAAGCGAGTGCACTTCAGATCGCTCGCGCTGGAGCTTCTGTGGTTCCTCCGCGGCGAATCCAATGTGAAGTGGCTCCAGGAGCAGGGTGTCACCATTTGGGATGAATGGGCAGATACCGACGGCGAACTCGGCCCGGTCTACGGCGTGCAGTGGCGCAGCTGGCCAACCCCCGATGGCGGACACATTGACCAGATCGCCGAGCTCATGAAGAACCTGGCAGCCAACCCGGATTCCCGCCGCCACATCGTCTCGGCCTGGAACGTGTCCGAGATCAAGGACATGGCCTTGCCGCCGTGCCACGCGTTCTTCCAGTTCTACGTTGCCGACGGCAAGTTGTCCTGCCAGTTGTACCAGCGCTCGGCCGACATGTTCCTGGGCGTCCCGTTCAACATCGCTTCCTACGCCCTGCTGACCTGCATGGTGGCCCAGCAGCTCGATCTTGAGCCCGGCGACTTCGTCTGGACCGGCGGGGACGTCCATGTCTACGACAACCATGTGGAGCAGGTTACGGAGCAGCTCTCCCGGGAGCCCTACGAGTACCCGCGGCTGCGCTTCAACCGCAAGCCGGACTCGATCTTCGACTACACCTTCGAGGACTTCGAGGTAGTCGGTTACCGCCACCACCCCTCCATTAAGGCGCCCGTGGCGGTATGAATACCCACGAAACTCACCCTTCGGAGTCGCCTTCTTCCGGAGAGACCGAGGAAGCACTCACTGGCATCGGTCTGGTGTGGGCCCAGACCGGCAGCGGAGTGATCGGCAAGGCCGGGACCATGCCTTGGCACATCCCCGAAGACTTGAAGCACTTCAGCACGCTGACAACAGGGCACCCGGTCATCATGGGCCGCAAAACCTGGGAGTCATTTCCCGCGAAGTACCGTCCTCTGCCGGGCCGAACCAATATCGTGGTGACCCGTCAACAGGGCTGGGCGGACTCGCCCGAAGCGAGCGGCGCCGTCGTCGTTTCCTCCCTTGACGCCGCCCTCCTCGAGTCCCAATTCGCTCCGGGCGGCCAGAATGTGTGGATCATTGGTGGCGGCGAAATCTATCGGCAGTCCATGGACATCGCGAATGTCGCCGTCGTCACCGTCATCGATACCGACATTGACGGCGACACTTTCGCGCCGGAGTTCGGCGAGGCTTGGAATCTTGAGGCGACGCAGCCCGCGGAAGGCTGGCTGACCTCCAAGACGGGGACCAACTACCG
The DNA here is from genome assembly GCF_014207375.1 of Arthrobacter sp. AZCC_0090. Classification (GTDB taxonomy): domain Bacteria; phylum Actinomycetota; class Actinomycetes; order Actinomycetales; family Micrococcaceae; genus Arthrobacter. Next base: position 21,187 of record NZ_JACHEE010000005.1, read on the forward strand.
GATCGCCACATGGCGCCGGACGGAAGACTGAGAATGCTGAAGAAACCTGAGACCCTGTTCGTGCTCGGCTACATGTTGTTGCCGCTGTTCGCGCTGCTGTCCGCGATCATCGGCCTCACCATGATCCTGGGTGGCAACAAGATCCTGGGGATCATCGTCCTGGTAGTTGTGACCCAGGTATTCGCCTTCGGCGCCTTCTACGCCTTGCGCGCACGCAAGGCAGCCCTCCTTCAGGAGCCCGACGCCGGCAAGTAGGGCGTCGCGCTTGGGCCGGGTACCGGGCCGCCCCCGTCGCGGATTTCCTCGTGACGTAACCGACAGCGGCCGGAAGCCGCGAAAGTCTAGACTAGTCCAATGACTACAGCAGCTAATCCGTCCGTTGGACTGGTCGGTTGGCGTGGCATGGTCGGCTCCGTCCTGATGCACCGCATGCAGGAAGAGGGCGACTTCGCCAACATCAACCCGGTATTTTTCTCCACCTCGAACGCTGGAGGTGCCGCGCCGTCATTCGCTGATGGCGCAGGCAAGCTCGAGAACGCCTTCGATATTGAGACGCTTGCCAAGCTGCCGATTATTGTCACCGCCCAGGGCGGCGACTACACCAAACAGGTCCACGGCGAGCTCCGCAGCCGCGGCTGGGACGGGCTCTGGATCGACGCCGCATCCACACTGCGCATGAACGACGACTCCATCATCGTGCTGGATCCCATCAACCGCGATGTCATCGACGCAGGCCTGTCCGGCGGCGTGAAGGACTACATCGGCGGCAACTGCACGGTGTCCTGCATGCTCATGGGTCTTGGCGGCCTGTTCAAGAACAACCTGGTCGAGTGGGGTACCTCCATGACCTACCAGGCGGCTTCCGGCGGCGGTGCCCGCCACATGCGAGAACTGCTCAACCAGTTCGGCACCCTCAACAACGAGGTCAGCAGCGAACTGGACGATCCCGCTTCGGCGATTCTCGAAATCGACCGGAAGGTGCTGGCAACCCAGCGCTCCGGCGTCGACGCCACCCAGTTCGGCGTGCCGCTGGCCGGTTCCCTGATCCCGTGGATCGACGCGGACCTCGGCAACGGACAGTCCAAGGAAGAGTGGAAGGCCGGGGTGGAGACCAACAAGATCCTCGGCACGGGCGACGGAAAGCCGGGCAAGGACCACGTGGTCATGGATGGCCTGTGCGTACGCATCGGCGCCATGCGCTCCCACTCCCAGGCACTGACGCTCAAGCTGCGCGAGGACTTGTCAGTTACCGAAATCGAGAAGCTCCTGGACGCTGACAACGAGTGGGCAAAGGTTGTGCCCAACACCAAGGAAGCCTCCATGTCGGATCTCACCCCCGTAGCTGCCTCCGGCACCCTGGAGATCCCCGTGGGCCGTATCCGCAAGCTCGAGATGGGCCCGGAATACATCAGTGCATTCACTGTGGGCGACCAACTCCTCTGGGGCGCAGCCGAGCCGCTGCGCCGCATGCTGAAGATCGCTACCGGCACCCTCTAATCAGGCGAGGCCAATACCCTCCAGAAGCCAGGCTTTCGACGGAATCGCATTTCCCGCTGGAGGCCTGGCTTTTGCTTTGGCGCCCTGTTGGCGCTTCTGCCGGTGGGCACAAGTCCCCATCGCGGATACCGGGCTGGCCGTCTAGGGTCGTCACAGAACCGATGACCACTTCTATCGCTGGGAATATCTGTGGCAGGAAACCTCTGGGGCGCCGACGTCGCCCAATTACGCCAGCTGGCCCAACAGTTCGGGAGCGCCTCCGAGGCCCTCCTGAATCAATCCACCCATTTGTCCGGGCAGATCAACAACACCACTGCGTGGAAGGGCGAGGACGCAGCGCGCTTCACCTCGGAATGGAACACCAGCCACCGCGTTCTGCTGATGCAAACCGCAACCAGCCTCAAGCAGGAATCGAAGAAGCTCCTCGAAAACGCATCCCAGCAGGAAAGGGCCAGCAACGGTTCCGGCGGCGGACCCATGTCGATCCAGGGGACTGGACCGGGTCTGCACGGCGACAAAAACCCCTGGGGGCCTGACTGGCTCGCCAAGGGTTCGACATTCCGGGACATCTGGGGTGCTCGAAGCAGTATCAAAGCGCCCTTTGACCTCGTCAAGAACAGCCTCGGCATCTATCAGGTCTGGCAGAAGGGCATGCCGGGACTGGCGGACTTCGCAGGCTGGAGCAAGCTATGGGGCAAGCTTCCCGCCCAGAGCGCCGCCTTCAACCTCTTGGATTCGGCCACGGACATCCTCGGAGCGAAGAACCTTCAGAAGTACGTTCCGTCACTGAACAAACTTCCGAGTATCTTTGCCGAGAACAAGTGGCTGTTCCAAGGCAAAAGCGACGTGCTGGAATCACTGGGCAAGGGCGGTTTGGGCCGAGCCATCGGCTGGGCAGGCGTGGGCTTGAATGCGTACGACACCGTAAGTAACGTTGCCAAGGGCAACTATGGTGATGCGGCCGTTTCAGGCGCCAAGACGGCGCTGGCGGTGGGTTCGTTCCTGCCCCCTCCGGCGGGCACGGTGTGCATGGTGGCCAGTGCGGCATGGGCCGTTTACGACATCCCAGTCGTCAAGAACTTCGTCAATGGGGCCGTCTCCAACACCGTGGATGCAGTTGCCGACGCCGGCAAGGCAATCGGCGACGGTATTGCCGACGTAGGAAAGGGTGCTGCCAAGTTTTTTGGATTTGGATAAACGTCGCAGATGAAACGCACAATAGACCCACGCTAGGAGCACCATCTTGACCACCAATATTGAAGCCCCCGCTTCCACTTCCGCAGGCTTCGGCTACAGCGAACTGGCTTACATTCTCCGATCTTTCGATACCGCCGCTAGTGCGCGCTCGGCCCAAGTGCTACGGATGCAGGAGGACACGGCCAACGAAGCCCTCTGCCTGGCCGGGGCCTCGTCCTTGCTGGCACACGGATACGCTAGCTACTCCGACGGTACCCGGTTCGAGATACCCGCGGCGCCCGTAGCCTACGCCCTGGCAAATGCCAGGGTGTGGAGCCAAATTGAGCTCCTCACGGCGGAGAGCAACGACACCGTTGTGCACGTGGAATCCGATGAAGTTTCCATGCTCTTGCAACCGCGCATGCTGATGTCCTGGTTTGCTTTCGCCCAGAACCCCGACCTTGATGGATCCGAGGCCATACTGGACGTCCTGGAGGAACATGTGCGCCAGCATCCGGAGGGCACTGCGCTCCTGCGGACCTTCAACCTGGACCAGGAAAAGCACCTCCTGATCCGCCGGGACCGTGACGGATGGACCACAGGAGTAGTGCCCGTCCCGGACAGCGACGCGGTGGAAACGGCCGGACTGGACAGGGCTTCGTTCCTGGACCAGATCCGCGCCACCCGGACGTGGTCATGACCGGGCGACGCAGCGGCCCGTGGGAAAAGCGCGCCCAGGCGGACGCGCAGTCCCGCGGCCTGACCCGGGAAGAATACGGCGTCTACAAGGGCGACCACGGCGCGATCGTCAAGCCAGTCAACTCTGCTGGCGGTTTGCTTGCCATCGCGATCATCCTGACGATAATCGCCGTCTTCCTGCTGGTGCTCCTGGTTCTGTCCATCGTCGCGCCGGGAGACAACCCGAACAATGCGTTCGGTCCCCGGTTCGTCATCTCCACCTTCATCGGGGTGAGCGTGGCGGCAGTGGCTTGGGGCTACGCCATCAAGGAATCGCGGGCTTCGCGACTCAGGAAATCCCGGGGCAAGTCCCTCAACGGCCCGAATCCACCGGAACCGCCACGGGTGGCTTAGCCTGCATCGCGCGTTTTGGCCATCCGAGTGCGGGGTTTCTCCTACGAAGCCATGAACTTCAGGTACTTTGCCGCCTGCACATCGAAGGAGCGCGCTGCCGCCGGCGGCAGTCCCTGTGGATCGAAGGGCTCAGGCACGACGGCGGCACTCCGGCCCGTGCCGCTCCTTGCCCAGGTGCCCACCACCTCTCCCGCGCTGACGATCATCCGTTTGAAGACCCCATTGCCGCCGGGGACCACCTTCTGGGAATGCTCCGCGGGCAGGACAAGGCTGCGGTCCGTATACCCGAGCAGGAATTCATCGAACCCCGGCAAGGCGAGGACCGTCCGCGAGCCGGGAACGCCGTCGTCGAGCAATGCGGCCATTTCGGGGCCGAGCCAATAGGACGTTCCCTGGAAGACGAGCTCAACAAGTTGCCCCCGGATGGCCTCGTGGGCCGCCCGGACGTCCGTTTTGGGGATTTGGCTCCACCAGGCGAAGTCGTTGAGCGTCGCTGGCCCGTGGCTCTGGAGGTACGTGAGCAGGAATTCGGCGATCCCCTCTTCACGACCTAGCTCGTTGGATTCCGGAATCCACTCATCGAAAGCCACGAACAGTTGCTGTCCGAGCGCTTTGCCTGCGGTGCCCGCCGGAGGGCCTTGGACAAGCCAGGCGTTCTGGCACAGAATCCAGAGCAAATGGATGCCGCGCTGGGCCGCGGTGGTTTGGCCTGCGGATTCGAAGATCTTGAAAAGCTCCTCGCGGGTCGCACCGGGGCTGCCGGCCACGCGTTCAAGAGCCAGATCCCTGCAAACGGCGATGTCGGCCTCCGCGATGCCCAGCTCCCGGTGCCGTGCAGCAGCAGAACGTATGGTTCGCTCTGTGGTGATGGCCAATATCCACCGCAAATCTTGCGGTGGAACCAGATGCAGCGTTCCCCGCATGGGCCAGGAACGGACCACGGTGCCGTTCTCCAACGATTCCAGCACACGCGAGAGACCGGCGCCGGGGACACGCTCCCCTACCGCCCAGAACGCCGACGCAAGGTCTTGTGCCTGTATGGCGCCCATCCGGGCCACGCATTCCTCCACGCTGCTGAATCCACGGAGCAAACCCTGGCTGGCCAAGCGCAACCTACCGATGATCTTGGGAGTGACGCGGATCTTCGCCGAAGCTGCCATGGCCCCATCATAGGCCGCTCAGCGGACAGCTTCTGTCCTCAATAGCAGCACGAGCAACTCCCATCCCGCTCACAGGGGTCTTCCAGCAGGCCCTCCTACGCTGAAGGAATGCTGTTCGGTGATTTGGGTCCGCTGCTGCGGCCGCTCAGCCGGCGGTTAGCGGCCGCAGGTTGGTGCGCTGCCGCCGTCGGGCTCGTCTGCGGACTGGCGATAGCCGTTGGTGCGGGAGTGCGATTGTCACCATCGATGCAGGCGGTCCAGGAGGTGGGACTGGCTGCGACGGGCGCCGCAGCCCTCTTCCTCGGCCTTGCCGCCGCGTGCCAGCCACCGTCCGTCCGGCAGGCTGACGATCCCGAACCGGGGTTCCAGACAGGCGCCGCCGATCAGGTGCGCAGCTTCCTTTTTGCCGCGGTCGTCATGCTGCTCGGCGCAGTTGGCTTCGCTGCCGCGGGCTGGATTTCGCCCAGCGGCCCGTCGCCGCAAAGCATAGCGTTCAGCCAGATCTTCCTGCTGGGGGCATCCAGCTGTGGGCTGACGTTCCTGCTGCTCAACAAGGTCCTTCCGACGGGAAAGCGCTGAAGCGCTTCCTGCAGGCACGTTCCTAGGGGCACGTTTCGAACGTTCGGTAGAACAAGGCGCGCCCTCTTCCTAGCAGATGGACGTGAAGCACCCGTGCCAACACTCAATTTTCGCCCGCGGCCCACCTCATTTATGACTTTTGCCACTCATTCGCCGATTCCGCTTACAAACTGATCGCACGTCGTCCCGGGCGTTTGAAAAAGGTGGACTTGATGGCAACGCGAACAAGAATCAGTGCAGCAACAGTTGCAATCGGAATTGCCTTGTTGGCCTTCAGCCACAGGTTGCTCTGGCAAAAGACAAGGCGGGTCCCGCGCAGCCGGCACCTCCGGCCGTCGAGGCGAAACCCGTTGCAAAGCCGGATACGGAATCATCTGCGTCGATCCAGCGAGTCATCTGGCGGACCATCGATCGCAGGAACCATCAGGTGGTCGCTGGGGACCAGTCGGCCAGGGCCTATGAAGTTGGCCAAGACGTCGCGCCCGACGTTGTTGCCTCAACCGAGCAGGAATACACGAAACTACACAAGCGCCGGGACGAGCTGGCAACCTACGGGGTCGTCTTTACCGGCAGCCGGTCCGAGGTCACGGTCAAAGAACTCAGCGTGGCGGATGAAAGAGCGTCAGCCATTGTCTCTGAGGCGACCCATTGTCGTATGCGCCTCAGGACGGGACACAGAGTCCTGACCAGATCTACGTCTACGAACAGAAGTTCGAACTTGTGAAAACAGGGGCCACATGGAAGATCACGGGCACCCGACCGACCAAGCCAAGTCCCATGTCTCCGACAACCGTCATCGCCCCCGCTGACCAGACTGTTCCGTCAGTGCGCTCACAGAAGGAACCAGCTCACGGCGCCAAAATCTACCGGGATGCGAAAGGCAATCCGGCCCGGCTTCCCAAGGAACTTCAGGATCTGAAGAACCTCGGACCCAACGGCGAGCCAAAAGGCCAGGGAGCCGCACCGACGGCAACGCCGATAATGCTGACGGCCGGGACGAGTTACAACTACTACAACATGATCGTCTATGCCGCGACGTGGTTTAACGGGCACAACTGGCAATATCACAACTACGACGGGGGCCTCGGGGACTGCACCAACTTCGTCTCCCAAGCTTTGGCCGCCGGCGGCTGGCAACAAGTAGGGTCGGCTTCTTCTGGGAGCGAACCGATCCCAATAAGTGGTACCACAGCAATCCCGACTCTCACACGTGGAGCGGAGCGCAAAACTTCTTCCGTTTCGCCATCAATTCCGGAAGGACCTACGAACTTTCCTACTTGGCGAGTATGGGTCCAGCTGACATCATGCAGATCGACAAGCGAAACGCCACCTACTTTGCCCTCCGCACCTAGATCGGGGACTACGTGAAACGGTTACTCCAAGTTATCTGCGCAGCCCTGATACTGCTCACGCTGTCGGCGTGCGATCCATACAGTGGGCTGCCTAGCCCACAACCGGAACTGCGGGACAAGACCGTCCAGAGAGTGATGTCCTATCTCCATGCCAAAGACGCCGCCGGCCTTAAAACCATGGCCCCGGCGGAATTCGCTGAAGTCGAGAAGGACGCCGATGACTGGATCAGGAAATGGGGTGGGGTCAATGACACCGACTACCGGGTCTCGTATAGGGCCCCTGGCGGCACAACGAATTATGACGCCACCGTCCAGGCAAAGTCGGCCGATGGCGCAGCAATTACTATCACCATCTGGCTGAGCTGGGTAGAAGACCGCTGGGAGATCGGGCCTCTGGGGCACTATCCAGGAAGCCCACCCGCCGATGTCCCGAAAAACAAATAGGCCCAGCGGAAGGAGCTACTGACCTGGCTCCAACCGAAGCTACAACGCCAAACCGATCAGCAGCGGTTCCGGATGCAGCTCGATGCCAAAACGCTCGACGACGCCACGGCGCACCTCGCGCGCGATTGCCACCATGTCCTCCGCGCGAGCCTCTCCCCTGTTGGTGATGGCCAGGGTGTGTTTGGTGGAGAGGGAGGCACGGCCACCTGACACACTCGCGGGATCGAGTCCGAACCCCTTTGCGAATCCGGCCTGATCGATCAGCCAGGCCGCCGAAAGCTTCACGAGGCCATCGCTTCCCGCCGGGTACTGCGGTGCGCCCTCCGGCAGGGATGCAGCCGCGGCGGCCGGAACAATCGGGTTGGTGAAGAAGGAACCCGTGGAATACGTGTCCCTGTCCGAAGCGTCCAGGACCATGCCCTTGGAGGCACGCAGCCGCAAGACTTCCCGCCGGACATCGTTGGAATACGCGCGCTTCCCGGCCTCGACGCCCAGGGACCGGGCTAGCTCTGCGTAACGGATGGGTGCGCTCATGCGTCCGAGCGCCAACTGGAACTCAACCGTCAGCACCACGTAACGGGGCGAACCCTGGATAGTGGTCTGCTTGAGGATGGAGTCCCGGTAGCCGAACTTGAGCTCCGAGTTGGTGAAGGTTTGCACAGCGTTGCGTTCACGGTCCCACGTGCGGACAGCTGCGATGGTCTGGGAGACGTCGGCACCGTAGGCGCCCACGTTCTGTACCGGGGCGCCGCCCGTCGCTCCGGGGATGCCGGAGAGGGCCTCCAGCCCGGACCACGCGTGCAGCACGGAATGCTCCACGAGAGCATCCCAATTGTGCCCTGCTTGGACCACCACCGAGACTCCGCCACAACTATCTTCCGAGTTGACGGTGAATCCTTGCGAAGCGATCTTGAGCACGGTGCCTGGGTATCCGGCGTCGGAGATCAACAGATTGGATCCGCCACCGATGATGAGCAGCTTCTCGCCGGCAGCATCCGCCGAACGGACGGCGTCGATGATTTCGGCCTCGGTGCGGGCCTCCACAAAGGTGCCGGCAGGGCCACCCACAGCGGCCGTGGTCAGTTCGGAAAGCATCGTCTGGGTCACCAATCAAGCCTAGCGGGGATTGCCAGCGCGAGCCGACTCAAGAACGCGCTGGCTCAAGAACGCACTGGCTCAGGGGCGCGCTTCCGCGAGACGGGCGCCAGGAAGAAGCTCGCGACGAGCAGGACCAGGACTGCGAGCAAGGAATGCAGGATGCCGAAGTGCTCCGCCAGCAGGCCCAACAGCGGCGGACCGCAAAGGAAAGCCCCATAGCCGATCGTGGACACCACCGAAACCCGGGCCGCTGCGTGGGCTGGATCGTCCGCGGCAGCGGACATGCCCACCGGGAAACCCAAGGAAGCACCGAGCCCCCAGATGGCCAGGGCCACGAAGGCCAGCCACGGCACCGGCGAGAAGACAAACAGCGCCAGGCCGACCACGGCAGTCGCCGAACACCAACGCATCACCGGAACGCGGCCAAAGCGGTCCAGGACCACCGTCCCGGCAAAGCGTCCCACCGTCATGAATGTCACGAAGATTCCATAGCCCACGGCTCCGGCAGCATCGGATTGGCCGTGGCCATCTGCCAACGCCAAGGCCACCCAGTCCCCCGCCGCGCCCTCAGCCAAGGCGAGCCCCAGGACGAGCAGGCCGAGCAGGAGGGTCCTGCGTTCACGCCAGGCCCGGGCCACCATGCGTTTACTGTCCAGTGGTTCGGCCGGTTTCTGCTGGCCGGGCTGGATGATGGGCAAGGGACCGGTTGAAGGATCTTCGAAGGTGTCCAGCTTTTCGGGCTTGAAGGCCTTGGCTGGTGCTACCGGCGTCGAGTCCGCACGGAACCAGGCAGCGGCTGTCACCACTGAGACGGCGACCACCAGGCCGGCCGCAGCCAGATGCCAAAAGACCGGCAGTCCCGCTGCAGCGGCCCAAGCACCAAGTCCTGCGCCCGCAACGGTGCCAAGGCTGAAGGATCCGTGGAGGCGGGGCATGATGTGCCGTTCAAGGGCGCGTTCCAGCGATGCTCCCTCGACATTCGACGCCGTATTCCAGCTGGCTGTGCCGAGGCCGATCACCATGAGCCCGGCCGCCACCACCACAGCGTTGGCCAGCACCGACGTGCCAAAACCAGCGACCGCCAGGCCGAGGCCCACCATGGCACCGCCGATTCGTGTGGTCAGGCGTGATCCAAGCCGGATCACGATCACCCCGGAAGCGGACACAGAGAGGAACGATGCCACCGTCATGCACATCAACAAGAGGCCTACAGTGCCAGGCGTCAGGTGCAATCCGTCGCGAATGGCGGGCAATCTGGACACCCAGGACGAGAAGGCCAGGCCGCTCGCGCCGTACGCGACCACCACAGCATTGCGCCACCGCGACAAATCCGCCGCGGTGGCGCGAGGTGCTGATTGTTGCAGCCTGCTCAAGCGAGCTTCACAACGGCCTGGGACTTCATGAGGACCTTCTGCCCGGCAAAGGTGACGGTCAGGTCGATGCGCGCGGTGCGGGCTTCGGCGTCGAGCGCTCCCACCACTCCGGCAACCTCGATCACGGCACCGGGCTCGCTGGTACCCGTGGTGTCGGCGACGAGCACCGGTTTGGTGAAACGCGTCTGGTAGTCGACGACGGCGGCAGGGTCGCCTGCCCAGTCGCTCACCAATTGCACGGCCGAACCCATGGTGAACATGCCGTGCGCTATGACGCCCGGCAGCTCGACGCCGGTGGCGAAGGCTTCGTTCCAGTGGATCGGGTTGAAGTCGCCGGACGCGCCCGCGTACTTGACGAGGTCCTGGCGGGTGACCTCGATGCTGCGGGTGCCGATTTCCTGCCCGACGGTGAGTTCTTCAAGTTTCAAGGTCATGGCTACTGTCCCTCTCCGCGGACCAGGATGGACGATGTGGTGGTGGCGACCCTTTCGCGCTGGTTATCCTCGCGGACTGCGAAGATTTCCGAACGGGTGGTGATCATGGCCCCGCCTCCCATGGCGCGGACGCCGTCGACGTGCAGTTCGGCCCGCAACTGATCCCCGGCAACGATCGCGCGGTGGTGCGTGAAGCGCTGGTCGGCGTGCACCACCCGGCTGAAGTCAATCCCGGAATCCGGGTCCTCGATCAGCTGGGCATCGGCCCGCTGGGCGACGATGATGGCGAAGGTCGGCGGGGCGACGAGGTCGTCGTGGCCAAGGGCTTTGGCGGCTTCGACGTCGAAGTGGGCGGGATGGGTGGCCTTCACGGCCCGGGCGAACTCCCGGATCTTTTCGCGGCCGACGTCGTACACCTCTGCGGCAGGGTAGCTGCGGCCCTGCAAATCCGGGTTAATAGTCATAGTCCAACCCTATCGGCCCTGGCGGCGTCTCCGGATTAGCGTCGAAGCCGGGCGGCTACTCCGCGGTAGGCGGTCCGAACCACGTGGTGAGCGCGTCAGCGAGGCCCACCTGGGTTTGATCTCCCGTCCAGGCCACGTATCCGTCGGGTCGAATCAGCACCGCGACGGGAGCAGCGACCTCCCCGATTGCCGGAAGCTCCCACACACCACGGTATTCGGCGTCGATCAATTGAACCCGATCTGCCCATGGGGCGATGTCGAGGCCGCCGGGCTCGCCGAGGTTGAGGAGCACCGGCCGGGCGTCGTGCAGCAGGCTGAAGACGCGCAACGGGCCGCTAGCTGTGACCAGCTCGAGATCGGGCATGCGACGTCCCAATAGCGAGTGGCCCTCGCCGACGTCGTAATGGACGTCCAGACCGGACTGCATCGCGGCGAAGCGCTTACAGGGCTCCTCCATGCCGAGGAGCTCGGCAATAACCTCGCCCACGGCCTTCGTGCGTTCGTCCGGGCGGCGAAGCGCGGTCAGCGCCATCGTATTGCGCAGCACGCGGGCAGCCACCGGGTGGCGCTCGGCGTGGTACGTATCAAGAAGGCTTTCCGGTGATGTCCTGTTGACCACTTGGGCAAGCTTCCATCCCAGGTTCACCGCATCCTGTACACCGATATTGAGGCCCTGCCCTCCGTCCGGGGCGTGCACGTGGGCGGCGTCGCCGGCCAGGAGGATCCTCCTGTCGCGGTAGGCCGCAGCTTGCCGCGACATGTCGGTGAACCTGGAAATCCAGATCGGGCTGTGGACCCCGTAATCGGTCCCGCACACGGCAATGAGCGCTTCTCTGAGGTCGCGCAGGGTCGGTTCGCCCGCGTGCCCGACGTGCTCTTCGGTCACCATGACCCCTACCGGGCCACCATCCTTGTAGACCACCTGGCCGTCGCGGATCTCGTAATCCAACTTGCCGAAGGAATGGATGCCAAAGGCATTGTGGTGGATCCCCAATTCGGGTTCCTCGGCCATCTCGACCTGGGCGATCAGGCTGCTGGTGGTCGGATCCCAGCCGGGGAACTCGATACCGGCCGCCTTCCGGATGACACTCCGGCCTCCATCGCAACCGACGAGATACTCCACCCGTAACCGCTGGCCGGCGGACAGCTCGACATCGACGCCGGTCTCGTCCTGAGCGAAACCGGTCACCTCGCGTCCGTAATAGATCGGTACCGCCAGCTCAGCGACCCAGCCGGCCAGGATGCGCTCGATATGGTTTTGCCACAGCCCGAGGCCGTAGTTGTGCCGCATGGGAAAGTCGCTGATGTCCAGACGCACGCCAGCGAACCCCGCGACCTGTGCTTTCTGCCCTTGCGACAGGAACCGGTCAGCGATTCCGCGCTGATCGAGGACCTCGATGGTGCGCGAGTGCAAACCGCCTGCACGTGATCCCGCGAGATCCTGGTTTGCGCGCCGCTCGACAATCGCGACGTCGACGCCCGCCAACGCCAGCTCGCCCGCCAACATCAGCCCTACTGGACCTGCTCCGACGATCAACACGGCATGCTCGGTCATAGCTACACTCCGGTCGGTTACTTCTTCAAGCCCTTGCGGATCTGCTGCTTCAAGCCCTTGCGGATCTGCTGCCCGCGGACCACCATGCCCACGACATGCAGGACCAGGCCGAGCCCGATCACAGCCAGCGAGGCTAGCGCAAGGCCTTGATTATGTGAGGTGTTGCCGACAATCGTGAGGATGATCCCGACGGCGATAAGCCCCATCGCGCTGAAAACCAGCGTCTTGTAGGTGGTGGAAGCAGTTGCCCAGAATTCGTTCAGCACGACCCAAGTTTAGGCCACGTGCCGACCCTCGCTCACATATCAACGGTTATGGGCGAACGCACGCTCACATATCAACGGCTATAGGCGAACGCTAGCTCACATCATCTGCGCGGGCGTTTCGGGAATTGCCGTCATAAGTGAGCGAGCGTCGTGAAAAAGCCGGAAATAAGTGAGCGAGCGTCGGTGGATGCTCTTTACAGGGAGGGCTGGACCCCGAAAGCCACGGCGAGCTTCATGATCTTCTCGGCGCGGCCCAGTCGCGGAAGGTCGGAGCCGTCGCGGATGACCCTGCCGTTGGCTTCGAAGTCGTTCATGAAGTCGGTGGCCCAGGCGACATCCGACGGCGTGGGGCTGATGACCTCGTTGATGACCGTGGTCTGGTCGATGGCCAGGCAGAGCTTGCCGGTCATGCCCATGGTCACCGTGATCCCGGTCTGCTCGCGCAGGATCGGGTGGTTGGTACCGACGGTAGGGCCGTCGATGGGACCCGGGAGGTTGCCCACGCGGCTGGCGACAACCAGCTTGGCCCGGGGGTAGGCCATCGCCTCGGGCGTGGCGGCCATGCCGGTGTCCCGGCGGAAGTCGCCCGAACCGAAGGCCAGGCGGAAGGCACCCTGGGCGCGGGCAATGTGGTTGGCTTCCTCGATGCCGAGGGCCGACTCCACGAGGGCCACAACAGGAGTCTTGCCATCCATGCGGTGGAAGGACTCGGTGACCTGGTCCGCGGACTCGGTCTTGGCCAGCATGACGCCCAAGAGACCGGGCGTGCCGCGGAGACCGGCGAGGTCATCGGCCCAGAACGGGCTCGTGGCGTCGTTGATGCGAACCCAGGCCTGGCCGCCAGCGGTCAGCCAGTTGATGACGTTGTCGCGGGCAATGTCCTTCTGGGACGGGTCCACCGCGTCTTCGATGTCAAGGATGATGGCGTCCGCGCGCGATGAGGCCGACTGGTCGAAAAGCTCCGTCTTCATGGCATTCACGAGGAGCCAGGAGCGGGCAATGTCTGCGGGAATGTTGCGGGTGGACCGAATGGATTCGGCGGCGGTGCTAGACGTCATGTATCTACCGTATCCGGCCAGCCGCCAGGAACGCTAAGAATAGGGCGCAGGTGTGAGCATCAATACGAACAAAACGATTGTGACAGGCCGTCCCACCCCAACTAGCTCGCAGTTGTTGTCGTTATGCGCCGCGAAAACGACAACAACTGCGAGTCAGTTGGGTTTGGCGCACTTTGGGGAGCCCGCAGCTCAACGCAGCTCAACGCAGCGACGCAGGGCGAATTGTGTCCTTGCATTGCCCGGAGTTGCGCGGGCATTTCGCCGGATTTCCCCCGGTTTCCCGGCGTTTCCTGGCGTTTCCTGGCGTTACTGCCAGGCTTCCCCTGAGCAGTGGACATGCGCTTACATCGTTCCCACCGGCACTTCGGTCTACTCCAGATCACGACCGGACCAACGACACTCATTCCCCGGAAAGTAGCTCCCATGAAACTGCAACAGCCCCTGCTAAGCGTCGCGGCCGCCGTCGTACTTGCGCTGACGGTGACCGGTTGCGGCGGCAACGCCCAGGCGGGAGACCAACAAGCCGGCCAGCCCGAGGTCAAGGATCTCCGTTACCAGGGTTCGGCGAACAACGTCGGCCTCCCCGAGTTGGCGGCGGACCTGGGCTATCTGGGTGACATCAGGCTCAACTGGGTAGGCAACACGACCAGTGGCCCGCAGGACATCCAGTCGGCGGCCACCAACCAGACCGACTTTGGCGGTGCGTTCGCAGGGGCTGTGGTGAAGCTGGTTGAGGCAGGGGCTCCGGTGACCGCCGTCGTGAACTACTACGGCGAGGACGCGAAGACCTTTAACGGCTTCTACGTCAAGGCGGACAGTTCCATCAAATCCGCCAGGGACCTCATCGGCAAGAAGATCGCGGTCAACACGCTGGGCGCCCATGCCGAAGCCGTCATCAGCAGCTATCTCAGCAAGAACGGCCTCAGCCAGGACGAAATCAAGCAAGTCCAGCTTGTCCCGCTGGCGCCCAACGACACGGAGGAAGCCGTCCGCCGGGGTCAGGTGGATGTCGGAACCTTGGGAGGCGTCCTGCAGGACCACGCCGTCGCCGCGGGTGGCCTGCGCTCGCTCTTCAACGACTACGAACTCTTCGGCACCTTCGCCGGCGGGCAGATCGTCCTCCGCAACGACTTCATCGAAAAGAACCCCAATACAGCGCGGACCTTCGCCACAGGCGTGGCCAAGGCCATCAAGTGGGAGACCGAGACGCCGCGCGACGAAGTAATCGCGCGCTTCAAGAAGATCATCGACGCCCGCGGACGCAATGAGAGTACCGCGAACCTGCAGTACTGGAAGAGCCCAGGCGTACCGGACAACGGCGTCATCAAGGACGAGGACTTCACGCGCTGGTCTTCGTGGCTGAAGAGTTCGGGGATTGTGAAGACCGATCTCACGCCCTCGAAGTACTACACCAACAAGTTCAACGATCTCGCGGCAAGCCCCGCCGCGAGCACAGCGAAGAACGGATAGCCATGACCGTCAAAATCAGCCTCCGCAACGTCACCAAGAAGTTCACTGTCCGCGCCGGCAAGGGCTCCAAGGCCTCCCCGACCGGCGCGACTGGCAAGACCGGCACGAAAGAGCCCAGCACCCTGACCGCCCTTGACTCCTTGAGCCTCGACGTGCGCGACGGCGAATTCCTCACGTTGGTGGGGCCCAGCGGTTCCGGCAAGACCACCTTGTTGGACCTCCTGGCTGGCCTGTCCACGCCCACCTCCGGCGAGGTATTGGTGGACGGCCGGCCTGTGAAGGGACCCGGGAAGGACCGTGCCGTTGTTTTCCAGCAGTACGCGCTCTTTCCCTGGCGCACGGCGTCGGCCAATGTGTCGATCGGGCTCGAAGGCAGGGGCATCGACGGGCGCAAGCCCAACCGCCGCGAACGTGCCGCCAAGGCCAGCGAATACCTCAAGCTGGTTGGTTTGGCCGGCTTTGAGGACCGTTTTCCGCATGAGCTCTCGGGCGGCATGAAACAGCGCGTGGCCATCGCCCGGAGCCTCGCTTATGAGCCCGATGTGCTCCTCATGGACGAACCCTTCGCCGCGTTGGATGCCCAGACCCGTGAACAACTCCAGGACGAGCTCCTGCGGATCTGGCAGGCCACGGGCAAGACGATCGTGTTCATCACCCATGGCATCGACGAGGCCGTGTACCTGGGCCAGCGCGTCGCAGTCCTCAGCGCGCGGCCCGGACGGCTCAAGGAAATCGTGGAGGTCGACATCCCGGACCGCGACGGCGAGGACGACATCCGCTCGCATCCCGCCTTCGTCGAACAACGGCACAAGGTCTGGACCTTGCTGCACGACGAAGTCCGCCTGGCCCAGGACGCCGGGCACCGCAAGATCCTGCCGGACGGCACCGCCCCGGATGAAGTCCCTGGAACAACTCCCGAAAGGAGCGCAGCCTGATGACCGCAACACTCACCCAACAGCCCGCGGCGAGCGCCGCCCCAAAGCAAGCGCCCGACGTCGGGCGCTCCGGTCCTGTTGAGGCGGGGCGTCGGAGCACGACGGCGATACTCGCCTTTGTGCGGACGGCCGCCGCCCGCGCCGGTTCCGGCCTGTGGAAGTCCGCAGGGATCATCGCGTTCCTGGCTCTCTGGGAACTCGGGCCGACATATCTGGCCAGCCCGTCAACCCGGGTATTCCTGCCGCCCTTGCACGAGGTCCTGGCCGCGTGGGGCAAGCTGTTCGAATCCGGCACCATCCAAGGGCATTTGGCCGCGAGCCTCACCCGTTCGGTGTCGGGATTCGGCGCGGCCCTCGTGGCTGGCGTTTCCCTCGGTCTGCTGATCGCCTGGTACGGACGGCTCAATTCGGTGTTGAACCCGCTCCTGGAACTGTTCCGTAACACTGCCGCGCTTGCACTGCTGCCTGTCTTCACACTGCTGCTCGGGATCGGCGAGGAGTCCAAGATCAGCATCGTGGCCTACGCGGCGTTCTTTCCCGTCCTGCTGAACACGATCGCGGGCGTCAAGACCGTGGATCCGCTGCTCATCCGGGCCGCGAAATCACTCGGCCTCTCGAGCCTCGCCCTGTTCCGCAAAGTGATCTTGCCTTCCGCGGTGCCCACCATTTTCACGGGAATCCGCATGGCCGGCACTGCCTCCATTTTGGTGTTGATCGCCGCGGAAATGGTGGGGGCGAAGGCCGGGCTCGGCTACCTCATCGTGAACGCGCAGAGCAGTTTCCTCATTCCGGACATGTACGCCGGCATCCTCACGGTGTCCCTCCTGGGCTTGGCTGTGAATTTCCTCCTCGTCGCCTTGGAACGGCACTTCTCGCGTTGGCGGACCGCCGTCGGGTCCGGTTCCTGACCGTCAATCCAACCTCATAACCCATCAAACAAGTAAAGGAACATAATGTCTGTCATTACCGAAACCAAGCTCGAATTCGCCAAGCTCGGCTCGCGTATCGGCGCCGAAATCCGAGGCTTTGACCTGAGCGGCGATCTCTCCGCCGAAACTGTGGCTCAAATCCGGGCTGCCCTCAACGAGCACAAGGCGCTCGTGTTCCGCGAGGCCAATATTCTCAGCGACGAGGCCCAGGTGAAGTTCGCCAGCCATTTCGGCCCGCTCACCAAGGCGCACCCGACCGTGGCTTCTGTGGAAGGCGAAGCCAACGTGCTGCCCGTGGACAGTGAGAACGGCTCGGCAAACAATTGGCACACCGACGTCACGTTCGTGGTCAACCCGCCGCAGGCGTCCACGTTGCGCAGCATCGATCTGCCGGGATACGGCGGGGAAACCCTGATTGCTTCCTCAGCCGGCGCGTACCGGGACCTGCCCGAGGAGCTGCGGAACTTCGCGGACACCCTGTGGGCCATCCACACCAACGACTACGACTACTCGGTGCCGAAGAACCTGGAACATGAGAATGCCGATGAGCGCCGCAAGGAATTCACGCGCATCAAGTTCGAAACCGCCCACCCGGTGGTGCGTGTCCATCCCTTGACCGGCGAGCGCGGATTGTTCATTGGGGGCTTCGCGCAGCGACTGCGGATCGTGGGGCTGTCCAACACGGAGTCGAAGGACATCATCCGCTTGCTGCAGGCCTACGTCACCCGTCCGGAAAACGTGGTGCGGGTGAATTGGGAACCGAACCAGTTGGTGCTGTTCGACAACCGCATCACCCAGCATTACGCCCCTGACAACTACGACGGCCAGCCGCGCAAGCTGAACCGCGTGACCATCGCCGGCGACATTCCGCTGGGCGTGGACGGCAAGCCGAGCCAGTCGATCCAGGGTGACTCGTCCGCCTATTCGGTTGTCGCGCCGCTGTAGCCGCCTTAGCCCAACTGACTCGCAGTTGTTGTCGTTTACAGGGCTCAAAACGACACCTACTGCGAGTCAGTTGGGTTTAACGCGCTTTAGGGGAGCTTGCTGCCCCGCGCAGCCACCCACAGGCCGTACCACTCGGTCCGCGTCATGGCTTCGGCAACGGCTGCAGCATCCGCGCAGGCAGCGATCCGCGCAGGGTTGGAACTGCCCAGCACAGGGGAAATACGCGCCGGATGCTTCATGAGCCACCCCAATAGCACAGCTTCGGGGGTGACACCCTTTGCTTCCGCGAGCTGGGCGACCAGAGCGGCAGTTGCGGTGTCGGCGACAGTCGGGGAATCCGGCGTCGAGCCCGTGTACCGACCCTGGGCGAGGGAACCGTAGGCCTGCAGCTCGATCCCTTGCCTGACGCAGTGCTCCAGGGTGCCGTGCGGGAAGCTATAGCCGAGGGCGTCGTCGTGGTTGACCAGGACAGCGCTCTCGAGCCAAGCCCGCCGGTGCAGGCTCATCTCCAGCTGGTTGGCCACGATCGGCACCTCCAATTCGTCCTGCAGGAAGGCAATCTGCGCACCGGACATGTTGGACACGCCCAGTTGCCCCACTTTGCCTTCCGCCACGAGCTGCCCGACGGCGGACGCCACCTCTGCGGGTTCCATCAGCGGGTCCGGGCGGTGGAGCAACAGCACGTCGACGTAATCGGTCCTGAGCCGCTGCAGGCTTCCGTTGACGCGTTCCAGGATGGCGTCCTTGCTGAGATCGTAATGTCCTTCGATTCCAGGTTGACCGAGCGTGATTCCGCACTTGGTCTGGAGTTGGATCTTCTCCCGCAGCCCTGGCGTCCGGGACAGCACTTCGCCGAACACGGCTTCCGACTTGCCGCCGCGGTAGATGTCGGCGTGGTCGAACAAGGTAATGCCGATGCCCATGGCGGCTTCGATCGCGGCCGCGGCTTGCTCAATCTCGCCACTCCCGTAATCGCTGCCTTCCCATGGACCTCCAAGGCCCATGCAGCCATAGATGAGCCGGCCGGACGCGACTTTGCTCTTTGCAGTCATTTTTCCAACTCTTTCACGTGCAACGAGGGCCAGAGTTACACGATCCAGACGGTCGTGTTTGCCGGGAGCTTGCCGCCGTCGAGCGGTGCGCTGCTCACGACGACGGTGCCTTCCGGAAGTGCCACGGGCTCGGCGCCGAAGTTCGTCACCGATTGCCAGCCGTTGGGCCGCACGAAGTGCAGCACCGACTCGTTGCTGGAGGGGATCCACTCAAGGTCTTCGGCCGCCCGAAGTTCCGAACGCAGTTCAAGGGCCTTGCGGTACAGCTCTAGCGTGGAACCCGGAACGTTTTGCTGTTCCGCCACGGCGTAGCCGGCGAACCATTCAGGCTGCGGCAAGTGGGCATGTCCATCGCCGAAACCGAACGACGAACCTTCACTGGTCCACGGCAGCGGGACACGGCAGCCGTCACGGCCGACGTCGACACCCGGGTTGCGGAAGAACGCCGGGTCCTGGCGCTCGCCGTCAACGATGTCGCCGACTTCCTGCAGTCCAAGTTCTTCGCCCTGGTACAGGTACGCGGAACCCGGCAGGGCGAACATCAGCAGCGACGCGGCGCGGGCACGGCGCAAACCGAGCTCGGCGTCGACGTCGGCGGCCGAACCGCCGTCGAGCAGCCATTGTTTGCCGTCCTGGCCCAAGCCGTCACGGCCACCACCCGCGGGCAGGCCGTAACGGGTGGCGTGCCGGACGACGTCGTGGTTGGAGAAGACCCACGTGGACGAGGCACCCGATGCTGCGGCCTCGGCGAGGTTCTTGGTGATGATCGTACGGAACTGTTCGGCATCGAAGTCGGCCTGGAGAAGGTCGAAGTTGAAGGCCTGGCCCAGTCCTTCAGGGCTCGCGTAGCGGGCGCGGCGGTCCGCGTGCACCCACGCTTCGGCGACGGCTGTCCGGGGCGGGTTGTACTCGTTGAAGACCTTGCGCCACTCGGCGTAGATCTCGTGCACCTCGTCCCGGTCCCAGAACGGATGGGCGCCCAAGGCGTTTTCGCCTTCCTTCGGCAGCTCGGTCTTGGAGGGCAGAACCTCCGGCAGGTCCTTCGTCAGTGCATGGGCGACGTCGATGCGGAAGCCGTCCACGCCACGGTCGGACCAAAAGCGCAGGGTCTTCAGGAAATCTTCACGAACCTCCCGGTTGTCCCAGTTGAAGTCCGGCTGCTCCTTGGTGAAGATGTGCATGTACCACTGTCCGGGAGTGCCGTCCGGCTCGGTGATGCGCTCCCACGCCGGGCCGCCGAAGACCGAGTCCCAGTCGGCCGGAGGCAGTTCGCCCTTCTCGCCCAAGCCATCGCGGAAGATGTAGCGTTCACGGGCTGCCGAGCCCTTCGGGGAAGCCAGCGCTTCCTTGAACCATTCGTGCCGGTCCGAGGAGTGGTTCGGAACGATGTCCGCGATCAATTTGATGCCTGCAGCGTGCAGGGCAGCTGCCATCTCATCGAAATCCGCTAGGGTGCCCAGCTTCGGGTCCACGTTGCGGTAGTCATCGACGTCGTAGCCGCCGTCAGCAAGAGCCGAAGGATAGAACGGGCTCAACCAGACGGCGTCGATCCCCAGCGCTTTCAGATACCGAACCTTGGCGGTAATGCCCTTGATATCGCCCAGGCCATCGCCGTTCGCATCGGAAAAGCTACGGGGGTAGATCTGGTAGACAGCAGCCTGGCGCCACCAGTTGGGATCGGCCATGCGCTCGGAGCGCCCTGAGTCGGGGAGAGTTGCCAAGGTGGCGGTGGAGGACAAAAGAGATTCCTGTTCTGTGTCGACGCTTCGATGGATGGGACTTTTATTTAGAATCTAAATTTAGTACCTCAAGTATTATGTGACGCATACCTACAGGAGGTCAACAGCCATGCCTGAAATCGCGACTGCCACTCCGCAGATGCTCCGGCGGTTCAACGCGGCCACCGTGCTCGGAGCCATCCGTTCCTCCAACGCCGTGACGGTTTCTGAGCTGATAGACGCCACCGGACTGACCCGCGCCACCACCATTTCCGTGTGCGAAGACCTCATGGCCCGGGGCTGGATCCGCGAGCTGGAAAAAGATTCCGATACCTACCAGAAAGGCCGGCCCGCACGGCGCTTCGAGCTCGACGAAAGCGCCGGGTGCGTCCTGGGAATCGACGTCGGCGTCCTCAAAACCACCGTGGTGGTGGCTGATCTACGCGGCAAGACCACGGGACGGGCCAGCAAGCCATTTCGCGCCAGGGAGATTGAAGCCGGGGAACGGATCCGTGTCATCAGCCAAACCGCGCTAATCGCCCTCGAGGCTGCCGGAGTGGCGCCGGAGAAAGTCCTCGCGGTGACGGCCGGGCTTGCCGCACCGGTGGACCGGGACGGAAACATCCTTGTCAGCCAGCCGTTCTGGAGCCTGTTCGACGTCGGCCTGAAGAAGGCCCTGCACGATCTGCACGGATGGGCGGTACTGCTGGAGAATGACGCCAACCTTGCCGCACTAGGCGAATGTTGGCGCGGCGCCGGCAGCGGCGTCCAGGACCTCGCCGTACTCTTGGCCGGCGAGCGTTTCGGCGCGGGCCTGGTGGAATCCGGCCGCCTGCTTCATGGCAGCCGCGGCGGCGCTGGCGAGATGGCCTACCTGGACATGGTGGAGGGAGTAGGCTCTCCCGAAGGCCTCGCCGCCCTGGCCAGGTTGTGGGCGGCGGAAGCCTTGGCGGGAAAGTCCAAAACCACGCTGCGCACCGCGGCCGCCCGCGAAGTCACTGCACAACACGTCTTCGCCGCCGCCGCCCAAGGCGACAAGGTGGCGCTGGACATCCTGGACCGGCTCTCGGACCGGCTGGCCCGAGTGGTCTCCACGCTGGCCATCATGCTCAACCCGGAGCTCGTGGTGATCGGCGGCGCCGTGGCAGATTCGGCGTCGGTCCTTCTCGAGCCGACTGCCCGGAAGCTGGCCACGTACACGGCCACTCCCCCGCGGCTCGCGGCCTCACCCTTGGGCGACGCGATTGTGGGCATCGGCGCCGTGCGCCACGCACTGGACCACGTAGAGAAAAACTCCTTGGATCTGGTGTTGCGGCGCGCCTAGTCGCGTCTTGCGGTGCCGGCCGTTTCCCGTCGGCGCGGGCCGCTAGTCCGGCATCGCCATGGTGCGGAGATCCAGCTGGCGCAGCACGCGGTCGGCTACTTCCGGATCTGTGCCAGGCTCGCTCCGCGCAGCGACCACTTCCTGGCGTGCGGCGTCCAAGGCGATGGTCTGCACCGCGATGGCCAGTTCCCTGCCGCGTTGGCGCTTTTCGGCGTCGGACTCATTTTTCAGTGTCCCGTCCAGTAGCTCGGCATGCAGGCGGGTCATCTTTTCCTTGACGAGGGCCACCTTGTCTGCCGGTAGCTCCTTCATCAGGTCGTGTTCTTTGAGCGCAGAGATCGCCGCAGTCTGGGCGCGCTTGGCCAAGAGGCGCGCGGCATCCTTCTCGTGCGAACCGTCCTCGGACGCCTTGAGCACACGCATGAGCCACGGAAGCGTCAGCCCCGGCAGCACCAAGGTTGCCAGCAGCACCGCGCACGCGATCACCAGGATCTCGTGCCGGGCCGGGAAGTCACTGCCGTCCGCAATGGTGAGCGGCAGCGCGAGCGCGAGGGCGAGGGTGGCCAGTCCGCGCATGCCGCACCACGTGAGGATCAAAACTTCCTTGGGTGACGTCGGCTGCAGCAGGTTCTTCCGTTTGCGGGCCGAGATCGCCAAGAGCCCGAGCCACAAGAAGCGGACAACAAACACCAGCACGCACACCACTGCCGCCGGGCCGATCATGCCGAAAATGGCCGAGCCTTCGTCCCGGATCACATGGCGGATCTCCAGCCCCACCAGCCCGAACGCCAGGCCCGTGGCCAGGAGTTCCACCACATCCCAGAAGGCGGTGCGCGTGACCCTCTCGGCGGCGTCTTGGGACCGCGCGTGCCGCTGCGTCTCAAGCGCGGTGACGACGACGGCGATCACCCCTGAGGCGTGCAGCTCTTCGGCCAGGATGTAGGCGGCAAACGGAATCACCAGCGTCACGGCGCTCCGCGCCACCATGGAGGTCACGAGCTTGGTGATCAGCCTGGTCAACCAGCCCATGGCGATGCCGACAATGACGGCCAGCGCCGCGCCGATGACGAACAGGAGGACGACGTCGGCCCCCATCTTTGTGCCGGAAACGGTCGCCGCCACTGCCGTCTGGAAGATCACGATAGCGGCTGCGTCGTTGAACAAGCCCTCGCTCTGCAGGACGGTAATGAGCCTGCGCGGCATGTGGACGCGGCCGGCGACGGATTCAACGGCCACCGGGTCCGGCGGAGCCACCATGGCCCCCAACGCGATCGCCGCAGGAATGCCGATACCCGGAATCATGAGCCACGCGGCTCCGGCAACCACCGCTGTCGACACCACCACCAGCGCCACGGCCATGAGCAGCAAGGTCCGCCAGCGGACCCGGAACACTGCCCAGGAACTCTTCTGGGCAGTCGCGAACAGCAAAGGCGGGAGGAAGATCGGCAGGATCAACTCGGGTGAAAGCTCAAAATCCGGGAAGCCCGGAATGAAGGTCATCGCCGCCGCCAGCAACAGCATCAGCACCGGGTACGGTAGCCGCAGGCGGTCCCCCAGGCCCACGGCTACGACGGTTGCAAGCAGCAATCCAACAATGAGTGCCAACTGGTCCATGTTCCCGATTTCCCCAGACGTCGTAGCGGCAGCGTCCCGGGCACCTGCCGAGGGACTAGCCCTACCAACATATCCCGGCCTGGCCGCCGGCCGGGCGGGGCCGGGTGTGGTCATGGCGGGCGCGGTCAGGCGCCGTTACGCCGGGCGCGGTCAGGGCGCCGTTACGCCGGGCGCGGTCAGGGCGCCGTGAGGGCGTCCACTACAGGCACGGCGCCATCCCGGAACTCGATGGTGCGTCGAACCGTTTCGGGCAGTTCCAGGACCGCGGCAGCCACCAAGGCAACGTTGGCCCGGGAAGTCATTGTCCCGGCACCCGGGTCCACGGGATCAACCTCAATGAGCGCCGACCCTGGAATGTTGGTTAGCCCGCCAGGGCCGAGAATCGTCCAGTCGAGATCGCTTGCACGGAGGTATTCGTCCGCTGCCGCCTTGGCTTCCGCGTAGGCGTAGAAGCTATTGTCCTCGGGAACGCCGTGGCTGGGTCCGGCCCCGAAGTAAGACACCATGACATACCGCGCCACGCCCGTCTGTGTCGCGGCATCCATCGAGCGGATGGCGGCATCCCTGTCCACCGCATAGGTGCGTTGCGGATTGCCTCCGCCAGCCCCGGCGGACCACACCACCGCGTCGTGGCCGTCAAGCGCAGAGGCGATCTCCGCCGTCGTCGAATTCTCGACGTCGAGGATTACCGGAGCGGCACCAGTCGCCGTGACTTCCTGCGCGTGTTCCGGATTGCGGATGAACGACGTGACCGCGTGACCCTCGTTGCTCAGGATGCGGGACAGCTGCAAGGCCACCTTGCCGTGGCCACCGATGATTGCGATTCGACTCATGGACCTATTCTGTCGCAGCGGTCAAGCCCTCCCCCACGATGATGGATAAACTCCCCCGGCACGATTATCGGATCCCTAATTTGCATGACGCGTTGGATTTCCGAAGAAATTCCCTAGGAATAATTACGCCTACTCGGGATCTAGGCACCCCTCCGTTCCGCGACCACTCAGGCCTGCCAAGCGAGTGGGAGCTCAGCCACCATGCACTGGCACTCACTAGGTGGAGACCCCGATACGAGCGTTCCGCTGGGTGCGGGAAACAAAAGCAAGTGGCACCCACTCGTGCGGAGTGAAATTACCATTTCTACACTCAAATCACCTGCAGCAGGAAAAGGAATACCTCTTTCATAAATCTCATTGATGGATTTATCCGAATGGGCGGATTGAGGCTTCCTCCGTGCTGCGCATTTAAGCAAAAGGGTCTCAACAAGCGCCATCCCCTGCGCCCGCGTATCACTTCCCAGGCCAACCAACCGGCTGGCCCCCAGAAACGATAATTTACGGGGATTCGAGATGTATCAACAGGAGTACGGACACAGGATCGGCGGGGACAGGATCTTCGCCTTGATATCCCGGGTGGTGAAAACCATCACCAGGTACAAGGCATCAATAGCTACCTGGGCAATTGTGGCGGCGGTCGTCCTGGCGGCCGTGATGACGCAAAACTACGCACAGGTACTGACACCAGCAGGCACGAGCGCCATAGTCGCCCCGAGCATCGGCTCGGGAGCAGTGATTGCAGCCCCTTCACCGGCCGCAGCCAATCCGACGCCGGCCGCGAGTCCTGCCCCGGCCACCACGCCACCTCTGGCACGGGCGACGGCCGCGGCGCCGGCAGCTCCGGTGCCGGCCGCAGTGGCAGCCCCTCCTGCGCCTGCGCCTGCGCCTGCTCCTGCGCCTGCGCCTGCGCCTGACACAAACTCGTACACAGTCGCCAGCGGCGACACTGTAGGCTCGATAGCCGCCAGGTTCGGAGTCGACGTCAACGCGATGCTGGCGGCCGATGGACTCAGCGCCTATTCCATCATCGTGCCGGGCGAGGTGTTGAAGCTCACAGGACCGCCGGTTGCCGTCACCGCACCCGCTCCTGCTCCGGCCCCCGCAGCCGTGCCCGCTCCAGCCCCTGCGCCCGCACCTGCGGTCCGGACCATCTACGTCGCAGGTTCAGGCGGGCAAGCCGCAGTGGACAGTTGCATTGGCCCCATCCACTTCACTCCGACCGACGCATACTCGTTGTTTATCACCGAGCATGATTTCTGCGGAGGGTGGGCACGCTTCTCGGGTATTGGCGTCGGCGAGACGGTGAGCATCCCCGGTTACGGCACGTACACGGTGACGGGACGCGGACAGGTGCCCCAAGGTGGGACCACCAACAACGTCGCTGCCGTATTCGGCGGCTTTCCGCGGGCGGTACTGCAGACGTGCATCCCGGGCACCAACCAGATGCTGGTGATCGCACTCAACTAGTGGCAGGCCCCACGGTGGGGCTGTCGGCAGGCCCCGCGGTGGGGCTGTCGGCGGGCCCCGCGGTGGGGCTGTCGGCGGGCCCCGTCCTGACCCTCTTTGAGTCCGGATCGCCCTGGTCAGCGGCGCGTCGCCGGCGTGTTGGGCCGAGTTCCTCCCGAAGGAGGTCAGGACGGGCGCTTGGTTCGGATCAGGCGCCTGTTCAGGCCGGACCCAAGCCGGCGTTGGATTCTGCTGGATCATTCCCTCGGCCGAGGGTGGCTTGCCCCGTGAATTCAACGCTCGGGAAATTGCCACATCGAATGATTGAGCAGAATCCGGCGCCCGTATCCGGAGCATCTGATCGGACCAACGGAAGCCGGGAGTGCTGCACGATATTTAGAATCGGTACCCACACGGAAGCAGACCAGGGGTTCAAGGCCTCTGATCTGCTTCTCCGGATATGACCGGCATTCTTACGTTCGAGGGGGCTCAGCCCATCGCCGGGGCCAAGACAGGCCGGGGCGCCAGTTGTTTCCGCGCCCAGCGAGCCAGCTTCTTGCCCTTGCCTTTCCACCAGTTGTCCTCGTCCTTGTCGTTGTGCCACCGGAAAATGATCATCACCATCACGAAGACGCCCATGACCAAGTCCGTCCAGGACCAGAAAATAGCGTCAACCAAGACGCTGACCCCCATGACGAGGATTGACGGCACAGCCAGGGTCCTGAAAACGGTGCTGGCCATATAACGGCGGTGCGACCGGGGCACCGACATGGCGCGGACCATGTCAAAACACAGGCACACCACCACCATTGTCTGGCCGAGGGACAAGAGGACCAGCCCGGGCAAGGACCCCGCGAACATGGCCGCGGACTCCATTCCCGCGCTCAACGGACAACCTCATTCAGCATGAGACGCAGAATGGGCACAACAAAATTGCAGGAAACACACATACGGATAACCCCCAGAGACCAGGAACTGCGCTTGAGACCAACTGCGTCCCATTCAATCGGCTAGCCCTGGGGTCAGTCACGAGTAGTGGGTACTCTATTCTGGTTACCCGGATTACTCGTAGGATCACGCGTTACTCGGTGCCAGACCTCATGGGCCAGTTCTCGACGTAGGGGAATTCTCCCGTTGCGGCTGCTCAATGGGCAGCGCCAAAGCAAACGTGCTCCCCCTTCCGGGCCTGCTCTCGCAGGTGATGCTGCCCCCGTGGCGTTCCACAATGGACTTGGTGATGGACAGCCCAAGGCCGACGCCTGGAATCCCTGCCTGACGGGCGGCATTTGTCCGGAAGAACCGGGTAAAAATCCTGGTGGTCTCGTCCACGGTCATTCCCATGCCCGTGTCCTGCACCTCAAGCTGGACCCAGCCATTGTTCCGGGCCGCCCTGACGCTTACTTGCCCGCCGTCGGGTGAATATTTGATGGCGTTGGACACCAAATTATCCAGGGCCTGTCCCAGCCTCAATGGATCAGCGTCTGCCCAAAGGGGCGCTGGCACGTCGGCGACGAGGCCAACGCTGGCGGCATCGGCCTGCGCTTGGGCAGAAACCAGGCTATTTTCTATCAGCCCCGCCAGATCCGTGCGCCGCAAATGCACGCTCTCCACCGCAACGGCTGACAAAAGCAGGTCATCAACCAAGGCACGGAGCCGCTCGGCATTGCGTGCCGCGACTTCTAATCCCCTCTTTGTTTCCGGCTGGAGCTTCTGATCGCCGCGGAGCACGAGGTCCAGATTGCCCAGAATCGATGTGAGCGGCGAACCGAATTCGTGCGAAACGTTGGCCACCAGTTCGTCCTTGGCCGCAAGGGCACCGACGACGTCGGTCACGTCCCTGAAAACGATGACCGCCCCGCCGAACTCGTCGTCTAGGTCATTCTTCATGCCACGTGCGGCGGTAGAGATGGCCCGCTGTTCGCTGCCGGCGCCGAACCAGACGAGATAGTCGGAAAATGTTTCACCGTGAACCGCCCTTCGAATGGGGCCCTTTTCAGGTGGAAGCGGGGTCCGCCGGTCCTGGCCGAAAACCAATAGGTCCTGTTCTCCGCGCCCCGACGGGCCTTCCTCTGGCATTGCCATCCGAAGGAATGCCCTTTGTTGGTTGTTGATCAGAAGGGTCTCACCCTTCGAATCGACGGCGACAATTCCGACGTCGATCGTGTCAAGGATTGTCTTGAGCAGTGTCTCCCGCTCCCGGCTGGCGGCAAGCAACTGCCGCAGGGCCTGATCCCGATGTTTCACCCGCCGCTGCTGGAGACGGGCATTGGACCCCGCCAAGCGAATGGAGACTGCCATCGCGAACATCATGAGGGGCAAAAGCACCACCGAGGAAATGTCCGACCCAGTGGGACGGGGCAAGTGCGAAATAACTGGCGGAAGCGCAATGAAGAATGGGCCAACAAAGCTGAGGATCAGGCTTGTCCTGGAAAGGACGCCCGAGGCCGATAACCAGATCACAGGAAAGATAGCCAACGTGATGAGGCCTGGTACCGCAGTGAAGGCGCCGTTTCGCGTGAAGCAAAGGGCAACTAGATCCAAAATGGGGATTGCCACGCCTGCGCTCGGCGCCAAGCGCTCCCAGGGGATCAACAGGCAACTCAGGAACAGGATCCCGTGGAGGAGGACGCCGGTCACGAACAACCAATTCTGAATTAAGCCTGGCCAAAGAGTAGGTGCCGCGATCACCAGGCCCGCGATGATGAGCGTCAGTGGCAATTCACAGACGGCCAACCGAGCCCTGGGTTGGAGTTTTCTGAAGAAACGGGCGGCCGTGCGAAAAAAAGGCTGCTCACTCAAGTCGAGACCCTTCGTTGGAGATTCGCGAACCAATTACTGCTCCGAACGATTCCTGTAACAACCGTACGGAGTCAACGATGCCCCCAAAGATCGCCAAATACCACGGCCCCGCACGATCGACTTGAAAGTTCGGAGCCGCACATAATCCACATATTAGATGCCAGATGCCTTCGATGCTTGTATCGTGGGTATTTGGGTGAAACTTCCCGCATTGCGCTGGGCTGTGCGGCGGTGTTCACCGACTCGAGGGTGTCATGAGCGAGCCTGGGGTAGCCGTAGTCATTGAGGATGACGAAGATGTGCGAAATTTGGTTGACGCCATCCTCAAAGAAGCCGGATTTGTGGTGCATTCTGCCGCCACCGGACGCGAAGGCGTGGAAGTCGTACGGCATCAACACGCGGCGGTGGTGACTCTGGATGTTGGCCTTCCGGATATGGATGGCCACGAGGTCCTGCGGCGAATTCGGGAATTCAGCGACGCATATGTAGTGATGCTGACGGCCCGACGCGACGAACCGGACACGTTGACGGCTTTCCTGACGGGGGCGGACGACTACATCAAGAAACCGTTCTTGCCCCGCGAATTGAGGGCCAGGGTCACTGCCATGATGCGCAGGCCACGCACGGCGGACAAGCTTATTTTGCCGGAGGAGGATCGCACCGGTCCTCCTCCCAGCGGTGCTTCGATCGAAGACGACTCGGCCCGCCCGGACAGGCCCGACCAAGCGGTCATCAGGCACAATGGCTTGGCCTTGAACTACAAATCACGCACGGTTGCGCTTCAAGGTTCCACCTTGACCTTGACGCGAAGCGAATTCGATCTGCTCTTCGATTTGCTTCGCGCCAAAGGCGAGGTGCGGACGCGGTCTGACCTCGTTCGAGCAGCACGTGGCGATTACTACGACAACAATGCGTATATCAGCGAAGCCGACGAACGGGCTGTTGAGACCCACATCGGCAACCTTCGCCGAAAGCTCCGTGAAGATCCACAATCCCCGCGCTTTCTGCAGACGGTCCGGGGCGTCGGTTATCGGCTCGCCCCAAAAAGACCGGACTAGATTGTTGACGTCAATCGTTCCGGAGCACGTAGCTGTCCTTTAGCTCGCGGACCGTAGCGTGCCCGCATTCATCTATGGCTTTGAGCAGCGGATGGGCGTCACGCAAATCGCCATTTCGTATGTGTTCCTCCAAGCGTGACGCAAGCAGCGAAAGGCGAACTCCGCCCACCATGGTGGAAGAAGTCCTCAGGCTGAGGATTGCGTCCAGTGCCGCGGCTGCGTCACCGCGTTCGAC
Organism: Arthrobacter sp. AZCC_0090; assembly: GCF_014207375.1. Classification (GTDB taxonomy): domain Bacteria; phylum Actinomycetota; class Actinomycetes; order Actinomycetales; family Micrococcaceae; genus Arthrobacter. The sequence continues at coordinate 51,093 of NZ_JACHEE010000005.1, forward strand.
GGCGGCCGCGAGGATTTCGTACCGGCTCCCCCACAGTTTTGCGAAGTCGCCCGCAAAGGTCCGCGCAATCAGCGGATTGTCCATCTGATCTTCCAGGAGCTGGAATTCTGCGAGGTCCAGTATCGGATGCTCAGCAAGCGGGTCCGTCGGCAGCCCGATGAAATCGTCGGCCGAACCCACATGGCTGGGGTCGGATTCCTCGTTGACCTCACTGGAACCTGAACTGAACATAACCCAATGCTACTTTCTGATTTCCGGAAAAATCCGAACTTATGCTTATCTTAAGGAAATCTTAGGCCTTTCTTGATTTAGCGATTTTTGGCTGGAGTTCTTAATACCGCAAACGAATTATGGGGCTCAGCCGCCACTGAATGCAGTTATGGCGTTGATGACAGCCGGTCCCAGGATGGCGATGAACAGCACGGGGAAGATGAAGAGCAGAAGGGGGAACAGGACCATCACTGGAAGCTTCATCGCCTTCTCTTCAGCACGCTGGCGGCGCTTCACCCTCATGACTTTGGCTTGGACCCTCAAGACCCGGCTGATGGCAATACCGTAAGTGTCCGCCTGAATGACGGCCTGCACAAAGCTTCGGAGTTCAGGAACGTTAGTACGTTCGGCCAGTGCCAGATAGGACTCGCGGCGGCTCCGCCCAACCTGCATGTCCTGGAGCGTGCGCACCAGCTCCTCGGCCAACGGTCCCTTCCCATTTTCCCCGGCCCGGGCCATCGCTCCTTCAAACCCGAGGCCGGCTTCGACCGAAATCAGCATTTGGTCCATGGTATTTGCGAGTTCCAATTGCATGGCCTTTTGACGCTCCTGTCCTTTGCTGTAAAGCATCAGATCCGGGATAAAGTAGCCAAGCAACACGACAAATATCCCCACGAGCTTGATGATCCCGCTCGAACTGTTGATGCTGATGAACAAGCCAAAGAGGGCACCAAACAAACCCAGCGCTGGTTTTGCTGCGAGGACGCGTCCCAAAGGCAGCGAAGGCGGCCGGCCGGCCAAGGAAAGAAGCCTGTCCAGCTTCTGGACATAGCTTCCGGGGGTGAGCCGGTAGCCAAGGCGCTCCAGCACGCCGGTTCGGCCCTGTTCCTCGACTTCGGCGACGTCGAGGCCCCGTGCCAGGAGTTCCCGGACCACACGTTGTGCTGTGCGATCCACGGAGAGGAACGACCATCCGAGGTAGGAAAGCGGTAGCGGCACCAGGAGGAGCGACAGCAAGACAAGGGGATCCACGGTTCACCTCAAAACTTCAAGTCGATAATCTTGCGCATCCAGAGCCCGCCGATAGTCATGAGGATGGCCGACGCCGCGATCATTCCCCATCCAAGCGGATGCGTGAACATCGGCTCCATGTAGCCCGGGTTGACCACCATGAGCATGGTGACGATGCCGAAGGGAAGCGCCATGAGGATGTATCCCGAGAACTTTCCCTCCGCGGCCAAGGACTTGATGTGCCCTTTGATCTCGCTGCGCTCTCGGATGGTTTCGTTGACCTGGTCCAGGACCTCCGCCAGGTTTCCTCCCACCTCGCGGTTGATTTGGATTGCTTGGGCTATCCATACAAAGTCCTCGCTCCGCATCCGCGTTGCAGTGTCGTTGAGCGAGGCTTCGAGATCTCTGCCGAGGCTGGTCTCCGTGATGATCCGGCGCATTTCCTCGGCCGTAGGACTGGTTGACTCATTGGCCGCGGCGTCGATCGCACGGAGGATACTGTGGCCGGCCCTCAATCCGCCGGCAAGCAGCTGGAGGGTATCGCCGAGCTGGTCATCGAATTTTGCTCGCCTTTTGCCCGCCAAGAACCTGATGACCAGCCGTCCAACCAAGGGTGCAGGGAGAAAGAACAAAACAGCCACCCAAGGCCCGCCAACAACAAGACCGATCAGCGCACCCACGAGCGCACCGGCAATCATGAGGATGACGAAATCCGCTTGACTCATTCGCAGGCCGGCGTTTTCGAGTTCTTCCCGGTTGAACATCCGAATGTTGCGACGCGCCAGGACGCGATGGAGCACATCGGCCGCCGAGCCTGCGAAACGGGTGAGCTGCGAGCCCGGGCCCACTTGGTAGGGCCGTCTCCGATCCATCGGAACCTCGGGGGTTTTGGGCAGGATCACGGCTACCCCGAAGATCAGGATGGCTGAAAGCATCAAGGCCATTCCGGTGAGGAGCATGCTCACGTCCTTGGTGCCGAAGTCAGCGGAGCGGCGAAAACTCCGGGTGAAACCCGAATGCCCAGGTCTTCGAAGCGGTCGATGAACCGTGGGCGGATTCCGGTCGGCACGGGCTTGCCGAGGAACACCCCGTGGGCGTCTACGCCAGCTGAATAGTCGAAGACAAAGGCATCCTGCAAGGTGACGATGTCGCCTTCCATGCCTTGGACTTCCGTCACGTGGGTGATGCGACGCGTACCGTCGCGCAGGCGGGAGATCTGGATGATGAGATTCACCGCGGACGCTATCTGCTCGCGGATCGCGCGCAATGGCAGGTCCATGCCAGCCATGAGAACCAGGGTCTCAAGGCGCGCCACCGCGTCCCGGGGGGAATTCGAGTGAACGGTCGAGAGGGAGCCGTCGTGGCCGGTGTTCATGGCCTGCAGCATGTCGAGCGATTCCCCGCCGCGGACCTCGCCGACGACGATCCTGTCCGGACGCATACGAAGGGAGTTTCGGAGCAACTCCCGGATGGTTACTTCACCCTTGCCCTCGGTGTTCGGTGGCCTGCTCTCAAGCCTGACCACATGTTGCTGCTGGATCTGCAGTTCCACAGCGTCCTCGATAGTGACGATGCGGTTATCCTCCGGGATGAAGGAGGACAAGACGTTCAAGAGGGTCGTCTTACCGGTTCCGGTGCCTCCGGACACAATGATGTTCAGTTTCGCCTTGACGCACGCGTTGAGGAGTTCGGCCATCTCCGCCGTAAGTGTGCCGAAATCGATGAGATTCCTGATGGTCAACGGTACTTTGCCGAATTTCCGAATTGTCAGCGACGAACCGCCGACGGCAAGCGGAGGAATCACGGCGTTGACGCGGGAGCCGTCCTCAAGCCGCGCGTCAACGAGCGGGGATGATTCGTCGATACGGCGTCCCACCCTCGAAACGATCCGTTCAATGACCCTTCTGAGATGTTCCTCCGAACTGAATCCGGAATCTGTGAGGGTCAGCTTGCCTTTTCGTTCGACATAGATCTGGTCCATCCTGTTGACCATGATTTCCGTCACCTCGGGGTCATCCAGCAAGCGTTGCAGCGGCCCATAGCCGAGGACATCGTCCGCCACGTCCGCCACGAGCCGGCTGCGTTCGTCCGCGGACAGCGGGACCTGCTCCGCGTCAATGATCCGAATGAGTTCCTCCCGCGCAGTTGTACGCAACTCCTGTTCGCTCACGCTCGAGTCGTTGAACCTGGCTCCCAGCCGCTCGAACAAAGCGGTTGCGGCGCGCCGCTTGAGGGCAGCGAACGCGTCGACGGGTTGTTGGACTCTCGGTTTGGACGAGTCCGGCTGGTCGGACAGTTTGGCTGAGATGTGCGGCTTCGCGGCACCGCCGGGCTTCGTGGCGGAATTTGGCCTGAGCTGCTGAGTGGAGTCCGCAAACGCCGGTTTCAGTGGGGAGTAAATGCCCGGATCTGGGGCTGCCGGCGTAGGGCCATTTACACCTGCACCGGGGGATGCTTCGACGTTGTCCTCCGCAGCATGTAAGCGTTCAGACAGCTTCATTAGACCACTACCCTTCTGTGCAGTTTCCGCTGTGCCGTGGCGCGCCACACGGGATTGAAGCGTTCGACAAGTTGTTTGAGTCCTTTGACGGCCGGATCCTTCACCGATTCCTGGAGCACGGGAATGCCACGGTTGGTGGAGAACGCTACGGCCTTTGACCGAGGGATGCTGACATCAACGGGGGCGCCGACGGTCGATTCGACGTCCTGGACTGACAAGCCGGACTTGGAATCCGCCAGGTTGAGCACCACGTGGCGGGTTTCCGGAAGGAGGTTCAGCCTCCGGAGAATGTCCAGGCCGGAGCGGAGTCCCCGGACGCTTGGAACGTCCATGCCGGTCACCCACACTGCATCCGTGCATTGTTCAAGCGCAGCGAGGCCGATTTCGGGTAGTCCAGGGGCTGTGTCCACCACCACGTACTGGAACTGTTCGGCGAGTTGTTCCAGCAGCCGCCCCACCTGTTCCGGCAGGATCTCGTCGGCTTCGACAGGGTTTTTCGGCGCGCACAAGGCATAGATGCTCGCCGGGTGAACGGTGAGGAAGGCCTTGAGAACGAGGGAATCCTGGCTGGCCGATGGGGTGACAGCGTCGGTGACAGTGTGTTCCGGATTGAGGTAGAGCCCCGAAGCGACGTCACCAAATTGCAAGTCGAGATCCACGATCACCACGCTCATCGGCGCGATCTTGCCCAGCCCCACTGCGATGTTCGTGGCGATGGTCGTCTTCCCCACGCCTCCCTTGGGAGAGAAGACCCCGATCACCAGGCCCTTCGGGGAGCCCTGCTGCTTGGGTTCCATGGTGCGCTGGCGGGTGGCGAACGACTGGCACGCCCGTTCAAGCGTGACCCTTATCTGGGCCAAGTCCGCGGACGGACTCATGATGTCGCGAATGCCGGACCGCATCGCCTGGAGGACGAATTCGTGGTTTGATTCGCTGACCAGGATCACGCTCAGCTCCGGCAACTGCACGTCGAAGACCGTGGCGAGGCGCAGCGCATCCTCCTCGGCTATGTCCGGTCCCAGGATCAGCACCTCGAGCTGTTCCTGGTTGAGGGCGCCGAACAATTCAGCGGGATCGGCCGGCAACACATTCGTGAAGAAGGTCTGAACGCTTCCGGGCAGGCCACCGGCAACGGCCTGACGCAAGCGCTGGTCAAATTCCGTGCTGGGAGTGATCAGGACAAAGCGGCTCATCGGTACACCCCTCCCGGCTGGATGATCGTGGGCCCGCTGTCCTTGGCATCCATCGGCTCTTTGCTGAGCCAGATCTTCTCGAACTCAGCCGCGAAGACAATCTTGGCGGCGTCGACGTCATTTACGGCGACCGTCAACAGGAGGGAGCCGGTGGGAAGGCTGGTGTCTGCCGGATTGGCGGCGGCACCGGAACTGGGACTCGGCGTCGGCTGCTGGCTCGCCCCGGCTTGCGGAGCGCGCTGGACCGCAGTCAATAGGACCTTGTGAATGGTCAATTCAGTGGTCGATTTGTCCGGTTTCGCGTCAATCCCTCCGGCGGACATGGAAATGAATATTCCAACATGGTCACCGGGAACCAACCGTCCTCCTACCACCCGCTGGGGCTCAAGCTGAAACGAGACCTCCTGGAAGCCCGCTGGAACCTTCACGACCCCGGGAGTTTTCAGCGCATCCGGGGCGACCAGCCTTTCGGACACCAGCGTCTCGCCGGGGAGAAGGTCGACGGCGGCCACCTTGCCGGCGGAATCGGCGAGGGTGTGCAGCGCGGACTGGGGGACGGCCGATTGCGGGAGTTGCTGGGTGCTCACGGAAGCCTGCATGGATTCCACGGGGGTGCCGGCGGGAATGGACGTCTTGACGATCAAGACGTCTTCCGGGGAGAGGTTTTGGACCGCCCGTTGATCAGCGCCCTGGGCATAGGAAAAGACGAGAATCACCCCTATGATGGCCAGCAGTGCCGCTGCCGATCCTGCCAACAAGCGTGACTTCACTTACTTCTCCTGTGCCTAGAGAACGGGATGGAAAACTAACCTGCGAGGTACACAACGGTGGCTCCATTGGGGTCCGCCGGGCCCAATGAATAGCCGTCGGCCAGCGATACGTACTTGACGAAGCTGCCGATGATCCCGCGGCAGTTTCCAGTGCAGGAAAGCGCGGAAGATACATCCGGGCTCGAGTTGCGGAACGCCTCCGGGGTCGAGTTGTTGCCACTGAACTTCCAGCCAGCAACCTTGAAAGCGGCGAAGGAGACGAGGTGGTAGATAGCACCGCTTCCCGTGCCGATGACTGAGTCGAAGACGGGGAGCAGGACGATCACATCGCGTCCAGCCGTGATGGTGTCACTCCACTTTTGAAGCGTGGCCGCACAGTTGTTGGGAAGGCTGTTGCCAGGTGCGCTTCCGCCTTCACTGACGACAAGATTGATCGTGCCGCCGCAGACACCAGCATCTTGGGTGATCCAACCGTACCCGCCAGCAACAGTGGCGCCGGCGGGGCCGTAATTGCAGCTAGGGTTGGCGCCCGTTCCGTGGTCCTGGAGAAGTTGGAGGGCGCCGCCGATGTATCCCCTCACCTGACAAATGGAATAGGCGAGCGGGAAGGCAGTCCGGCCGGCGATAGGGCTGCCCCATCGGACACTCGAGGTGGCTACGACGTCGGCGGTGTTGAACCCAACGACGCGCGCGAAGAACAACGAGACGGCGTTCGGAGCCCCGCCCGCCTGCTGGGCTCCTGCGGTCACCGTTACCTTCCGGTTGACAAGGTCCAAGCTGACCGACGTGATGTTGTTCAGCCCGTCCACGGCATTCTTGTTGGCAAGGCTGATCGCGAGCGGAGAAGTGGTGGAGCAATTCAGGTCGCTCGTGTCGAGGGCGCATTTCTGTGCAACGCCCAGAGCCGCGGCATCGGCTCCGTTTTGGACTTGCGCCTTCTCGGAGTAGAGCCTTCCCACATCCACCGCTAGCGCGGCGAATCCGAGCAGCACCACCAGCAAGAGGGCAACGAGGACCGCTACCGCTCCGCGTTCTCCGTTTTCCCGAAACGCCAGGCCCCGGAGCCTCAGCCGCTGCATACCATGACTCCCACGCCTTGCATCGCGAACGGCCCGGCAAATCCCGTGAGGGTGCTAAGCGTGTAGTTGATGGTCACGGACATCTGCGCCCCCGATGTGCAGCTGGCCGGACTAAAGGTGAAATTCGTGTCTTGGAGCCTTGGATTCAGCGACACGGCAGCGTTCTTCGCAGCCGTCTTGGCAGCCGTTTGGTCGTTCGAAATTGCCATGACCCGGACTCCTTCGCGGGCTGCGTTCGAGAGCGAAACCTGCGCGTTGTACGCGCGGCTGAATTCGATGATTCCGAAGACCAGGAGCACCAGGATCGGTGCCACCAACGCGAATTCGACTGCCGCGGCACCGCGCTCTGATGCCTTGGCCATGATGTTGCCTTTCAAGAAAACGAATAGTCCAAATCAAGCAGAGTGGCGGCTGCCTGAATGCCGCCGCCACTCGGGGTTTGCTTGGTGTGCCCCGAATTGCCTCCCGGGCACTTTACGGTGCGGCTCCTAGGTGCAGGTGGCAGCGGTGTGGACGCCGCCCGTGGTGCTGCCAGCGGTGAAGCTTCCGCCGCTGACGGAACACTGGATCTGAGTGAACGTGTCTTTCAAGGTTCCACCGAGGAGGGTGACGGCGGCGATGATGACAACTGCGATAAGGGCAACCATGATGCCGTATTCGACAGCGGTGGCCCCGGTTTCGTCACGGCGGACGAAGGATGCGGACTTGCGGAAAATGGAAAGCATTGAGGCTCCTGGCTGAAGACGGTCATAGCAATTTGTCAGGATGCGGGCCATGTCGGATCTAGCCCACCGAACGGACGGACTTACTAGGCACAGGTGCCCGTACCACTTGAAGCAGTGGAAGCCTAGCGCCGCCGCCACTCGAGCTTGTTGTGCCGCGTATTGACCCGTGCACCGTGCAGTGCGACCCCTATTTGGAGCAGCTGGCGGCGGTGTGGACTCCGGCGGTGGTGCTGCCAGCGGTGAAGGCTCCGCCGTTCATGGAACACGTGATCTGGGTGAATGTGTCTTTCAAGGTTCCGCCGAGGAGGGTGACGGCCACGATGATGACAACAGCGATGAGGGCAACCATGATGCCGTATTCGACGGCGGTTGCGCCGTCTTCTTCACGACGGACACGGGACGCGGTGTTTGAGACCAGAGAAAGCATGTGAAACTCCTGAGCGAGTTGGGGAGATTTGGGCTGGTCCAGCACCAGCTCCCTAGAAACATAGCAACGCCCAGAACCCCATGGCGCAGACCTTGGGACATCCTGTGCTAAGACTCGCGAAGCTGCGCATTTCTTGTGCTAAAACTAGGGAAAGCCTTCGGATCCGTGGTTGGCTGCTTGCGGGCTTCGCAGTGCGTCGGGGCTCCTCTAGCCCCTAGCCGGACTCAGTCGCCTTAAACAGAAGCAGCCCAGAAGCTGAACACTTCTGGGCTGCTGTCTCTGTAGCGGTGGGGAGGCTCGATCTCCCGACCTCACGATTATGAGTCGTGCGCTCTAACCAACTGAGCTACACCGCCACGAATGAGAAAAACCTGTGTCAAGCCGGTCAAAAACCGCCTTGACACAGGCCCTCATTCAGAGCCCCCCACCGGAATCGATCCGGTGACCTCGTTCTTACCAAGAACGCGCTCTACCACTGAGCTAGGGGGGCAACGAGTAAATACTCTACCGGACGATATCCCAGGCCACAAATCGGCTGCGGGACAGGGAAAAGTGGCACCGACACAATTTGCATCCGCTCCGGAATGTTGATCCGGAAAGGCGTTGAAACTAGGGCAGGCGGAGCACTTGGCCCGGGTAGATGTGGTCCGGATTGGGCACGGTGTCCGCGTTCACGGCGATCAGGGCATCCAGGTCAACACCGAACTGCACGGCGATGCCGCTAAGGGTGTCATCTGTCTCCACTACCACTTCGGTCACCCTCCCCGCGCTGGCTGCGGCAACCGGCTCGCTTGCGACAGGCTCACCCGCGGCATCCGGCTCCACAACTGCTCCACGGTCCACTGAGGCGTCCGGGCCGGGACTTTGGGCCATCTCCCCCGTTGGAGGTTCGGCAGCGTCCTGCGGGGCCTCCGGAGCCCGCCCGGCGGCCTTCGCTTCAGCCTTGTCGATGCCGAGGTTCTTCTTCACCCCATCAAGGAATCCCATTTTGGCCCTTTCAATACCCGCGGACAGCCCGAAAGGGGCCGCAGCCACGCCCTTCCGCAGCAAAACTGATCCTACGGACAGAGGCGGGCAGTTCCAAGGGCTTGGGTTAAACAGTCAGAGGCCGGCTCGAAAGCCGGCCTCTGACCGAAATCCAGGAACTAGTCCTGTTTACCACTTGCCCTTGCGGTTGAAGTCGCGGTGGCCGGCGTCGCCGCCACTGCGCGGCTTGCGTGCGCCGTTGCCGTGTCCGCCCAAGCGGGAATCGCTGCTCTGCCCGCGGTCGCTGTCGCCGTAGCTGCCGGCACCGGCGCTGCTGCGCTCACTGTAGGAACGTCCGCCGCGGTCAGCGGATGAACGCTCGCCGCCGGCGTAGCCGCCACGGTCACCTTCAGACTTACGGAACTCCTTCTTGAAGCCACCGTTGCCCTTGAAGTTTCCGCCACGGTCGCCACCGGAGTATCCGCCACGATCGCCGCCGCGGCCGCCACCGGAGTATCCGCCTCGGTCAGAGGCCGGCTTGCGACCGTTGTCCAGCTCAAGGTGAATCAGCTCGCCGCCGATCCGGGTGCGGGACAGGGCACGCAACTGCTCCGGGCTCAGGTCGGCCGGAAGCTCCACCAAGGAGTGGTCCGAGCGGATGTCGATGCCGCCGATCTGTGCCGAGGAGATGCCGCCTTCGTTGGCAATGGCGCCAACGATGGAACCCGGCATGACGCGCTGACGGCGTCCGACGGCGATCCGGTAAGTGGCGTTGCCCTCGGTCAGGGCGCGGGTGGGGCCACGGGAGCCGAAGCCGTCCTTGGAGCGCTCGCGCTTCTGGAATTCCGGTGCAGCCGGCAGTTCCTTGACCAGGAGCGGCTGGCCGCCCTGTGCCATGACGGCAAGTGCAGCAGCGATCTCCGAAGCCGGAACGTTGTGCTCCTCTTCGTAAGACGAAATCAAGTCGCGGAACGCCGCAACGTCCTCGGACTCGAGGGTCTCGGTGATCTTGTCGGCAAATTTGCCCAAACGCAACGTGTTAACTGTCTCGGCGGTGGGCAAGTGCATCTGCTCCACCGGCTGGCGAGTGGCCTTCTCGATGGAACGCAGCAGGTACTTCTCCCGGGGCGTCATGAACAGGATGGCGTCGCCACTACGGCCTGCACGGCCGGTTCGGCCGATGCGGTGAACGTAGGACTCGGTGTCGTGCGGGATGTCGTAGTTGACCACATGGCTGATGCGCTCAACGTCGAGGCCACGGGCCGCGACATCGGTGGCCACCAGGATGTCGATGCGGCCTTCCTTCAGCGCGTCGACAGTCCGTTCGCGCTGCTGCTGCGGAATGTCACCGTTGATGGCGGCGGCCTGGAAGCCGCGGGACTTCAGCTTGTCAGCCAGGTCCTCGGTGGCCATCTTGGTGCGCACGAACGCGATAACGCCGTCGAACTCTTCAACCTCAAGAATGCGGGTGAGGGCATCGAGCTTGTGCGGGCCCATGACCTGCAGGTACCGCTGGCGGGTATTGGCACCGGTAGTGGTCTTGGACTTGACGGAGATCTCGGCCGGGTTGTTCAGGTACTGCTTGGACATGCGACGGATCTGGCCCGGCATGGTGGCAGAGAACAGCGCAACCTGGCGGTCTTCCGGAGTCTGCTGGAAGATCTGCTCAACGTCCTCGGCGAAGCCCATGCGGAGCATCTCGTCGGCTTCGTCCAGAACCAGGTACTGCAGCTCGGACAGGTCCAGGGAACCCTTGGAGATGTGGTCGATCACACGGCCGGGGGTACCGACAACAACCTGTGCACCGCGGCGCAGGCCGGCAAGCTGGGGGCCATAGGCCGAGCCGCCGTAGACGGGGAGAACCGTGAAGTCATCAATGTGCTTGGCGTACGAGGTGAAGGCCTCGGCAACCTGGAGCGCAAGCTCGCGGGTCGGAGCGAGGACCAGGGCCTGGGTCTTGCGGGACGGGCCGTTGAGGTCGTGGAGTTCGGCCAGGCGGGACAGCGCCGGTACTGCGAATGCTGCAGTCTTACCGGTACCGGTCTGGGCGAGGCCCACGACGTCGCGGCCCTCGAGCAGGAGCGGAATGGTTGCCGCCTGGATGGGAGACGGCTTCTCGTAGCCGACGTCCTGCAGTGCGGCGAGGACGCGGGGGTCGATTCCGAGGTCGACGAAGCGGATACCCTCTTCCTCTTCTTCGGCCTGGGCGGGAGATTCGGCCGGAGCCTCAGCGGGTGCAGCAACCTTGGCAGGTGCTTCAACTTCAACAGGTGCTGCCGGCTCAATGAACTCAGCGGCAGGGGCTTCGGCGATTTCGGGGGTTTCGACAGTTTCGACGGCGGTCTCTGCTGTTTCGGCAGACTCGGCGGCGGCGAAGGGGTCGTTCAGTGTTTCGGGCATAGGGAAAGTTTCCTCATCCATAGGGGGCCAGTCGGCGCGGCCCGGTTGGGCTTGGCCGCAGTACACGTTGCGGGCAAAAGAACCAGGAGGCTCTGGTGCTCGCAAGAAGTCCGGCGCTGTCGCAATCCCATGGCAGGACTTCCCGCTGCATCTCTTGGCTGCTATCTCAGCAGTCTGTACAGCGTTTTCTTCGCCCGGCTCTCCCTATGAAACTGCCCACACACATTTTGCGGGCCCCAACACTGACCAGTCCTGCCTCAAGAATTGGGCAGGAAAAAGGGATTTCCGGAGTGGGGGATATTTCAATTGTAGGGCACAGACTAGCGTCCTCGTGACACAACTGTCGACGACGGCGGTGAGCTTGCGCACATCGGCGCCCAAGTGCCCCTCAAGTCCGGCTCTCTGGACGGCCGTCCGGAAGCAGCTTTCAGGCCTCGACGCCGTTGCGGCGCATGAGTTTTTCGAAGGTGTCGTGGTAGTCGGACTGCAGCAGGACTTCGCCGTCCGCCTCGGCGTCGAGCAGCAGTTGCATGTCCTCCAGGTTGGGGTTGCTGAACCATTGCCCCACAGTGATGCCATGCTTCGGCACAAACAATTTGTGGATGTAGTCCCCGGCCGAAATGGTCCCGGTCCTCACCACACGCAGGTAGGTGCCGACCCGTCCCGCCTCAGTGAAGCGCTTGACCCACTGCGGTTCATTCATGCGGCGCTGGAAGGTCGCGCAGGGCACCCTGGGTGAAGTGACTTCAACTTCCACGTCCAGGCCGATTTTCCAGCGTTCGCCGATCACGGCACCGCTGGTCTCGATTCCGGCGACGCGGAGGTTTTCCCCGAAGATACCGGCAGGCATTTCCCGCTGGAGTTCCTTCGCCCAGTAATCGGCGTCGGCTTGGGAGTAAGCATAGAGCGCCTGGTCCTCGCCGCCGTGGTGGATCCGGCTGGCTTGGATGTCTCCGTGGATGCCCAGTTTGTGGACCTTCACCGGGCCCTCAACGGGTCGTTTGTCAATGGCCGTCACCCCAACTGACCCCTCAAGGTCAGGCAGGAGCTCGTGTACCCGGCAAACAGCAAGCAACGATGCGGTATCCATGGATACAGTCTACGTACGCGGCTACGGATCGAAGCGATAGCCCATGCCGGCCTCGGTGTGCAGATGCCGGGGCTGTGCGGGGTCGCGTTCGAGTTTGCGCCGGAGCTGGGCTATGTAAACCCGCAGGTACTGGGTCTCCTTGGCATAGGCCTGTCCCCAGACCTGGGTGAGGATCTGTTGCTGGCTGACCAGTCGGCCGGCGTTGCGCACCAGCAACTCCAGGATGTTCCATTCCGTGGGCGTAAGCCGCACTTCGGCGCCGTCCTTGGTGATCTTCTTTCCGGCCAGGTCAACCAGGAAATCCGCGGTTTGGAGCGTCGGCACCTCATGCCGTGGTGCTGCCCGACGCGAGGCGGCACGGAGCCGAGCCAGGAGTTCATCCAGGCCGAAGGGCTTGGTGACGTAGTCGTCGGCGCCGGCGTCGAGGGCCTCCACTTTGTCTTCCGAACCATGCCGGGCGGACAAGACGATGATGGGCATGGTGCTCCAGCCCCGGATGCCCCGGATGACATCCACGCCATCCATATCCGGCAGACCAAGATCCAGCACCACAATGTCCACGGGCTGTTGTGCGGCGGCTTTGAGCGCGTCCGTTCCGTTGCCGACGCTGATGGCACGGTAGCCGTGGGCATGGAGATTGATCTGCATGGCCCGTGCGATCTGGACCTCATCTTCCACAATCAGTACCAGGTTCATGGCCGCCCTCCTGTCCACAGCGGGAGTGTGACCACCATAGTCAGCCCGCCTCCCGGAGTCGCCTCCGCCATGAGCGTACCGCCCATGGCTTCAGTGAATCCTTTGGCGACGGCGAGCCCCAGTCCGATTCCGCTGCGTCCGTCCCTGCTGGAGGCGGAATCATCGAGGCGTTGGAAAGGTTGGAACAACTCCAGTACCCCAGCGGGCGCGATCCCCCGGCCATGATCTGTCACCCGCAGTTCACTGGCCGGCCGCCCATCCACGGCAATGCCCGCGCCGGCGTGGGCCACCAGCACAACGTCCGAGTCCGGAGCGTATTTCACTGCGTTCTCCACAAGGTTCGCCACGACGCGTTCCAGCATCCCGGCGTCGGCCTCTATAAACGGAAGGTTGGCCGGAAGCTCGTTGCGGATCCGCTCCCCCGGCACGCCGCGCAAAGCCTCCGGCAGGATCTGGTGCCAGCCCAGGCCGCGCAGCAGCGGGTTCACGGCATCGGCGGTGATGCGGGACATGTCCAGCAGGTTGTCCACCAAGTGATCGAGGCGGTCGGCGTAGTCCTCGATGGTGGCCAGCAGTTCACGTTCGTCCTCCGGAGCGAACGTCACGTCCTCCTGGCGCAGGCTGCTGACGGCAAGTTTGATGCCCGCCAGCGGAGTGCGGAGATCATGGGAGACGGCGCGAAGGATGGACGTGCGCATTTTGTTGCCCTCCGCCAGGCGCACGTTGTCCTGCCTGCTCTTGACCAGCTGCTGCCGCTCCCGCAAGGCCACCACGAAAGCGCCGAACGCGGCGAGCATGCGGCGGTGCTGCTCGGACAGCGGGCCGCCCCGGAGGAGGAGCGTGTAATTGGGATCGACGACGGCGGCATGGTCAGCGGCCGCATGCGTCACCGGCGGTTGGACTCCGGAACTTGCGAGAACCCGCCAGCCCTGTCCAGTCCAGCCCTGTCCAGTCCAGCCCGGGCCGGCTGCGTCCGGCGACTCAAAAGTGGACAACAGCGTCACCGCGTCCATGCCGAGGTTGACTCGGACCTTGTCCAAGAAGGACTCCAGGCTGCCGTCCGAGCGTAGGATGCGCAGGGCCAATTCGCTCAGTGCCTTTGCCTCCGCGCCGGAGTGCGCGGCTTCCTGGGCCCGCCGGGTAGCCAAGCCCACAGCGAGCGCCACACCGCACGCCACGGCCAGGAAGATGACCAAAGTAAAGAGGGTGGAGGGGTCGGCAATGGACAGGGAACCCACGGGCTCGGCCGAAAAGTAGTTCAAGAGGGCGCTGCCAAGGACCGCCGCCACCACCGCCGGCCACAATCCCCCGATGGCGGCAACCGCGGCGGCGACGGCCAACTGGAGGAGCATGATCATGGCGAAGTTCCGGTAATGCAGCAACGACACCAAGACTTCTATGGTGACTGGAAGCAGCAAGGCCAGGACGAGGCCGGCCACTATGCGGCGTCGCCCGATCCCCTCGACTGCCGGTAGCGGCAGTCCTGTTCCATTCACCTCCGCCGCGGCCATGCCTCAATTCTGGCACGGCGCAGAGGTCAGCCGCGCGAGAGCGGACACTGCAGGCCGCCCGGGGAGCATGCCCGGCCTTAGGATGCTGGCATGAGCCATTCAACGACGAATACCTCCGATATCCTCGACCTCGATTCCCTCTTGAACAGCGAGGAGTTGGAGCTTCGCGAGAAGGTGCGTGACTTTGCGGACCAGCGCATCCGGCCAAACATCGCCCGGTGGTACGAGGACGCCGTCTTCCCGCGGGAGCTGCCGCCGGAGCTTGGTGAACTCGGTGTCCTTGGCATGCATCTGGAGGGCTACGGCTGTCCGGGCCGTACCGCCGTCGAATACGGCCTTGCCGCAATGGAACTCGAGGCTGGGGATTCCGGCATTCGCACCTTCGTGTCCGTCCAAGGTTCGCTCGCGATGACCGCGATCCATCAGTGGGGCAGCGAAGAGCAAAAGGAACAATGGCTCCCCCGGATGGCTGCCGGCGAACTGATCGGTTGCTTCGCGTTGACGGAGCCGACGGCGGGTTCGGACCCGTCGTCGATGGCTAGCTTTGCGCGTCGTGACGGCACAGGCAACGACGCCGGCTGGGTGCTGAACGGTTCGAAGCGCTGGATTGGGATGGCATCGATCGCCGACGTCATGGTGGTGTGGGCGAACACTGAGGACGGCATCCGTGGCTTCCTGGTTCCGGCGGAAACTCCGGGAGTCACCGTGACTCCCATCAAAGCGAAACTGTCCATGCGCGCCTCGGTCCAGTGCGATATAGGGTTCGACGCCGTCCGGCTAGGTCCGGAGGCCCTCCTCCCGGGTGCGTTGGGCCTCCGCGGCCCGTTCTCTTGCCTCAACGAGGCGAGGTACGGCATTGCTTGGGGGGCCATGGGCGCTGCCCGGGACTCCTACGAGGCCGCCCTCGAATATGCCGGAACGCGCATGCAATTCGGCAAGCCCTTGGCGAGTTACCAGTTGACCCAGGAAAAACTCGTCAACATGCTCGTGGAAATCCAGAAGGGCACCCTGCTGGCGCTACATCTGGGGCGGCTCAAGGATGCCGGCAAGCTGCGGCCGGAACAGATCTCAGTGGGCAAACTCAACAACGTGCGGGAGGCCATCAAGATCGCCCGCGAAGCCCGCACCATCCTGGGTGGCAACGGCATCACCCTGGACTATCCGCCGCTGCGCCATGCCAACAACCTGGAATCGGTGCGCACCTACGAAGGGACGGACGAGGTACACACCCTGATCCTGGGCCAGCACATTACGGGGATCCCGGCGTTCCGGGGCTAGGCTCCGGAGCCTAAGCTCCGACCGGGACGGGTTCCTTCTTCCCCGCGTCCTTGCGGATGGTCGCGCTGATGACTGCGGCCACGGTGCACATCGCGGCGGCGCCGATCCATGCGTAGGTGTAGTGCCCCGTGGCGTCGCGGATGTAACCGGCCAGGAGCGCGGCAGCCGCGGCCCCGAGCTGGTGCGCGGCGAAGACCCAGCCGAACACCACCGAGCCGTCGGCGCCGAACACCTTGCGGCAGATTGCCGCCGTCGGGGGCACTGTTGCTACCCAGTCCAGGCCGTAGACCACCACGAACAGGATCATGCTGGGTTCCACAGTGGAGCTCAACAGCACGGGCAGCACCAGTAGCCCGACCCCGCGGAATTGGTAATACACCGCCAGGAGCACCTTGGGGTTGAAGCGGTCGGTCAACCAACCGGAAGCGATAGTGCCCACGATGTCGAAGACCCCGACGACGGCCAGCAAACCTGCCGCGGTGGTTTCCGGCATTCCGTGGTCGTGCGCCGAGGGAATGAAGTGGGTGCCGATCAGGCCGTTGGTGGTGGCCCCGCAGATGGCAAAACCGGCAACCAGGGCCCAGAAAGTGCGCACTTTGCTGGCGCGTTTGAGCACCTGCAAGGCCCGCACGGCGGCGTTGGGCGTCTTGGCGCCTTCAATACCCTCCGCATCGGCGCCTTCCGCAGCAGGCGCGGCTGCCGCCGTCGTCGGCTCGCCTTCTTCGGCTCCATAAGGCTGGACTCCGACGTCGGCGGGTGAGTTTTTGAGCCAGCGCAGCACGAGCGGCACGACGGCGAGCGCGCCGGCAGCGATCAGCAGTGAGGCACCGCGCCAGCCGGGGCTCTGTGCAAGGACCGCGATAAAGGGAAGGAAGACAAGCTGTCCGGCGGCGCTGCCTGCTGTCAAGATGCCGATCACCAGGCCTCTGCTTTTCGAGAACCATGTGTTGGCGATGGTGGCGGCGAAAACAAGGGCCATGGATCCGGTGCCGAGTCCGATCAGCACACCCCAGGTCAGCAGGATTTGCCAGGACTGGTTCACGAACACCGTCAGGGCAGAGCCGAGGCCGATCAGGCACAGGGCGATCGCGGTGACGGTCCGGATGCCGAAGCGTTCCATGAGGGCGGCGGCGAACGGCGCAGTGAGCCCGAACAACACGAGGTTGATGCTCACGGCGAGAGACAGGACGGTGGTGGACCAGCCGAACTCCTGTTGCAGCGGAACCATGAGCACGCCGGGTGCGGCGCGGAATCCCGCGGCGCCCACAAGTGCCAAGAACGCGACGGCGGCCACCATCCACGCGGGGTGAAGGCGGCGCTTCCGCGGTGACTTGCCGGCCGAGAGCTCGGTGAGATTGGGTGCGGTCATGCGGTTGGCTCCGATTCGTTCGGGAGGTCAAGTGTTGGCGCCGTGGCCAGGGCGAGCGGCCGTTCCGATCGTGTGAGGCTATGCCAGCTGGTGTTGGCCGCCGTGAGCCGGGACCCGCAATGGGAGCAGGTATCGGCCGATACCGTCGGCAGTCCGCAACCATTGTGGATGACACGCATATGGGCGTTATCCGTGGGGGCGTCAAGATGTTTCTCGGACCAGATGATGATGGCGTTCAAAACAGGCAAGGCATCCTCGCCTTTGGTGGTGAGGACGTACTCTTGGCGAATGCGGGCGCCGTCCCTGTAGGGCCGCTGGGCAAGAAGGCCGGCCTCAAGCAGCCAACCCAGCCGCTTGCTCAGCACGTTGTCGGCCACCCCAAGGCGCGTCTTGATGGCATCGAATCGCCCGTTGCCGAAGAAGATCTCCCGCAGTACCAGGCTTCCCCACGGGTCGCCGAGGATATCGAGGCCTCGGGCAAGGCTGCACGTCCGCTCGGACCAATCGGATCGTAAAGGCATGGCAAGATCGTATCTGGCTTTTCTCAAGAAAGCTAGGACCTGCGGCCGATGAATGGAGATGGCGGCCTTCCGCTCCTGCCGGGAGGCCGCCGTCGTCTTCCAAGGAGCTACTTGATCGCTGGCGGGATAAGCACGCCGTCAGGCGGCGGGTCCTGCTGTCTGGAAATTGTGGACATCGTAGAAGGTCATCTCCGGCTGCTGAATTCCGAGTTCCGCCGAGATTGGACCGAGTGTGTCCTGGTAGAAGCTGTCTGCCTGTTCGCGTGTCTGCCACACATCGACAACCCGGGCCCCACCGTCAGTGCCGGACACCCAATGGAACAGCCCGCCCGCGGCCCCCGGTCCGCCAGGGGTGAGTCCAAGGCGCTCCACGACTTTGTCGTAGTCGTCGAGGTTGTTGCCGGTGAAATCCATGATTACTGCAATGGCCATAGTGGACCTCCATAGATTGCGGCGGGCGAAGAACCGTCCGCCAATCGCAACCGTAGACCTGCACCCATAGGGGGTCAACAGATTCGTGGACCTTCAGTCGGTGATGTTGCCGATCGCCTGCTCGAGGTCCGCGATCAGGTCTTCGACGTCCTCGATGCCGCAGGAAAGCCGGATCAGGTTGACCGGCACGGCCAGGTCCGTGCCCTTGACCGAAGCGTGCGTCATTTCCGAGGGGTAGTTCATGAGGGATTCGATGCCGCCGAGGGACTCGGCCAGCGTGAACACCTGGGTGGACTCGGCCACCTTGCGTGCGGCGGCTTCCCCGCCCTTGAACTGCACGGAAATCATGCCGCCGAACTTCTTCATCTGCTTGGCCGCGAGCTCGTGGCCAGGGTGGGAAGGCAGGCCCGGGTACAGCACGGCTTCAACTTCGGGTCGCTCGAGCAACCACTCGGCCACGGCCTGGGCGTTCTCGCTGTGGCGGTCCATGCGCACGCCGAGCGTCTTGAGGCCTCGGGTGGTCAGGAACGCATCCATGGGGCCGGACACGGCGCCGACGGCGAACTGCACGAAGCCGATCTTCTCGGCCAGCTCGGCGTCCTTGACCACGATGGCGCCGCCTACCACGTCCGAGTGGCCGCCGATGTACTTGGTGGTCGAGTGGACCACGACGTCGGCACCCAGGGCGAGCGGGGTCTGCAGGTACGGCGACGCGAAGGTGTTGTCGACGACAAGGAGGGCACCGGCGTCGTGAGCTACTTTGGCGAGCGCTTCGATATCGGTGATCTTCATCATCGGGTTGGACGGGGTTTCCACCCAAACGATGCGCGTCTTACTCGCGGCGACGGCCGCTGCGACGGCGTCAAGGTTGGACATGTCCACTGGTGTGTTGCCGATGCCCCACTCACCAAGCACGCGGTTGATGAGCCGATAGGTTCCGCCGTAAGCGTCGTTGCCCAGGACGATGTGGTCACCGGGCCGGGCGATTGCACGGATCAGGGAGTCCTCGGCGGCAAGGCCCGAGCTGAAACTGAAGGCGTGGGTGCCACCTTCCAGCGCGGCCAGTTGCTCCTGAAGCGCATCGCGGGTGGGGTTGCCGCCGCGGCCGTATTCATAGCCGTCGCGCAGACCGCCTATGCCGTTCTGGGCATACGTCGAGCTGAAGTGCAGCGGCGGAACCACGGCGCCGGTGCGCGGTTCGAAGGCCTGGCCGGCATGGACGGCACGCGTGTTGAATCCTGCTTCGTTTGCAGACATGTGAACTCCTAGTGTCAGTTGCTCAGGTAGGCGAGAAGGTCGTGGCGGGTCAGGATGCCCACGGGAGCTCCGACGAACGTCACCATGACGGTGTCGACGTCGGACAGCAGCTCGCGCGCGGCGGAGATGGTTTCGAGTGAGCCGATCACCGGCAGGCGCTCCCCCATGTGCTCGGAGATCTTGTCGGTCAGTTTCGCCTCGCCACGGAACAGCTTGGTGGTCAAGGTGCGCTCATCGACCGCGCCGAGGACTTCGCCCATGACCACCGGCGGTTCCTGCGAAAGGACCGGAATGTGCGAGACCCCGAACTCATTCATGATGTTGATGACATCGCGGACGGTCTCGTTGGGGTGGATGTGGACGAGGTCCGGCATCTCGCCGGTCTTGGACTTGAGCACCTCACCGACGGAGGCCTCCTCGCCACCAGAGAGGAAGCCGTAGGACCGCATCCACTTGTCGTTGAAGATCTTCGCCAGATAGCCGCGGCCGGAGTCCGGCAGGATCACGACGACGACGGCTTCCTCGCCGAGGTCTTTGGCCACCTGCAACGCGGCGACCACTGCCATGCCGGAGGATCCTCCCACCAGAAGGCCTTCCTCGCGGGCCAGGCGACGGGTCATCTCGAAGGAATCGGCATCGCTGACGGCAATGACGTCGTCCGGCACGGTCTTGTCGTAGTTGGCCGGCCACATGTCTTCGCCGACGCCTTCCACGAAGTACGGCCGCCCGGTGCCGCCGGAGTAGACCGAGCCCGCGGGGTCCGCCCCGATGACCTTGACTCGGCCGCCGTCGGACTCCGCCCGGTCGGCAGATACATCCTTGAGGTACCGGCCTGTGCCGGTGATGGTGCCGCCCGTGCCCGCACCGATCACTACGTGAGTGATCTTGCCGTCGGTATCACGCCAGATCTCGGGTCCGGTGGTCTCGTAGTGGCTACCGGGGGCGGCGGGGTTGGAGAACTGGTCCGGCTTGTAGGCTCCGGGGATTTCCGACACGAGCCGGTCGGAGACGCTGTAATAGCTTTGGGGACTGTCCGGGGCCACGGAGGTGGGAGTGACCACGACCTCGGCTCCGTATGCCTGGAGTACGGCACGCTTGTCCTCGCCCACCTTGTCCGGGACGACGAAAATGCACTTGTATCCCTTTTGCTGGGCCACCAGGGCAAGTCCTACTCCGGTGTTGCCAGAGGTGGGTTCCACGATGGTTCCGCCCGGCTTGAGCTTTCCGTCCCGCTCCGCCTGCTCAATCATCTTCACTGCGATGCGGTCCTTGATGGAGCCGCCGGGGTTCACATATTCGAGCTTCACCAGAACGGTGGCTTTAATGTCCCCGGTCACGTGGTTGAGCTTGATGAGCGGGGTATTGCCAATGAGGTCCAGAACGGACTGGGCGTACTTCATAGGTACCAAGTTACCGCTTGGCAAGGGGTGCTCCGATGCTAGCCGTGCCGGGTCCATGTCTAGCCAAGGGATGGCCTCACGGGGCAAGCTAGCCGTGACACCCTCCAAGGAAAGGACATGCACCATGGATTGGACCCTCGAAGTGGTTGTGCTCCCTGTGAGTGACATCGACCGTGCTATCGAGTTCTACCGCGACAAGGTGGGCTTCAACCTTGATCACAACACCACCAACGAGCACATGCACGTGGCCCAGCTGACTCCCCCGGGCTCCGGATGTTCGATCGTCGTCGGCGACCTGCCGGCGCAGAACGAGATGGCGCCGGGTTCCATGCGGGGTCTGCAGCTTGTCGTCGCGGATGCGCGCGCCGCACGCGAAGAATTGCTCGGCCGCGGGGTCGAGGCCAGCGAAATCACCGTCTTTGACGAGCGCGACGGCGGCACGTTCTTCGGCTTCGCCGACCCCGACGGCAACACCTGGGCGGTACAGGAACTCAAGGTCCGCGCCCAGAAGCCATTGATTCCGGCCGAGGCCCGCGGGCGCTTCGGGGAATAGGGCCAGCCCGGGACGATCCCGAACTAGCCCACGAGCAATCGCCTTATTCAGCCGATGCAGGGCTTCCTGCCGAAGAGTCGGTCTGCCAGAGGCCGAGGATGTTGCCTTCAGTGTCCTTGAAATACGCGTAGTAGCCCATGCCCGGAACAGCATCCTTGCCCTTGACCACCGAACCGCCCGCACTCTCGATCTGGCCAAGCGAAGCTTCGATGTCTTCGACGTCAACCGTGATGATGGGCGTCTTCAACTCTTCCGAGCGCGGGAACAATGCACCATTGATGGCCCCAGGCGCGCTCGGCATGCCCGTCTGCGGGTCTGAAGGCGTAGTGATTGCGATCGTGTAGTCCATCTCCTGCATAGGGTTGAGCATCCAGCCGAAGGCACCCTGGTAGAAAGTGTTGGCCCGCTCCTTGTCGTCCGCGGGGATTTCGAAATGCACTACACCGGCCATTGCGTTCTCCTGAGATTGTCATGGAAGGCGCAGACGCCCCGCGCCACACGTGGAGTCTAGTCGTGCGGGTTTCGCGGCGTAAGGGCTTGGACGCCGCTCTTTTGGAGTGTTGTCGGACGAGCATGCGACCATGAATGAATGACCATCGTCGATGCCCCACCCGCCGCAGCGGCTGCGGCCGACGCGTCCGTGCGATGGCACTCCGGCGGCCCGTTCGACCTTCTGCAGACACTGGGAATCCTCATGCGCGGCAACGGGGATCCGTCCTTCGCGGTGCGGCATGACGGCGTGTGGATGGCGTTCACGACGCCGGACGGTCCAGTCACCCTACGCCTCACCGCCGCCGGACGGGGACCGGACACGCATGTGGATGCCCAGGCTTGGGGATCCGGCGCGGGTTCTGCGATTAACTCCGTGCCAGCGTTGCTGGGAAGCGGTGACGACTGGTCGGGCTTTGACGAAGCCGCGTTCCACGCCACGCTTCCGCGCATGGTCAGGGAAGCCCGACGCCGGAACCTCGCCGTCCGGCTGCCCTCCACCGGGCGGGTGGTGGACTCGCTCGTGCCCACGATTCTTGAGCAAAAAGTCACCACTATCGAAGCGCGGCGGGGCTACCGCTACTTGATGTACCGATACGGAACTGAGGCCCCGAGCGCTGGCCGCGCTTCGACGTCGGGCTTTCCGTCGGGCATGCTCGTCGCGCCGTCCGCAGACCAATGGCTGGCCGTTCCCTCGTGGGAATGGCACAAGGCCGGCGTGGGTCCCCAGCGTTCGGCAACGGTCATGCGGGCGCTGCGATCCGCCGTCGCGCTTGAACGCCTCGCCTCACTCAGCGCGGCGGAAGCCGGAACAAAGATGCAAACCATCCCGGGAATCGGTATCTGGACTGCTGCCGAGGTTGTCCAACGGACCCACGGCTGCCCTGACTCGATCGCGGTGGGCGACTACCATTTGGCCTCGTATGTCGGCTATGCCCTCACCGGCAGGAAAGCGGACGACGCAGGAATGATCGCCCTCTTGGAGCCTTGGCGCGGGCATCGGCAGCGAGTGGTCCGGATGCTCGGGCTCAGCGGCTTCCGCAAGCCAACGTTTGGACCGCGCATGACCATCCAGGACCACCGCAGGCACTAAGCCGGGCCCGTTTGCCTAACCGATGGGCTCTTCTCCCCATGTCGGAGAAGTATCTCCATCGTTTAGGGTTCTGCCAGGACATCAGTTCAAATTCTTGGGGGATTCGTGGCAGGACTTTACGGTGCGGACGTTGGCCAACTAGGCAATCTGGCTGAGCAGCTCAGCAAGTCTTCGGCCATGTTGGAGGCGGCTAGAACCGCGCTGACAAACCAGCTCAACGGGTCCACGGAATGGAAAGGTTCGGACGCGGACCGGTACCGCGCAACGTGGAACCGAGAACATCGGGCGCTGCTGAACCAGGTGATCCTCGGACTGGCCGCGGCCGGAAAATCGGTCCGAGCCAACGCCGACGAACAGGAAAAGGCGAGCGCAGATTCCGGCGGGTTCGGCGGACCGAAATTCGCAGCCGGAACTGGAAGACCAACGATTCCGCAAGACCTTCCACCGGCCGAGCAAATCGGGACTCGACGAAATCCCGATCCCGGAACTGCCAACTTGAGCCAGGATGAGGTCCAGAGACTCAAAGAACTCGTGGACAAGGCCGGGGATGCGAACAACTTCTGGATGGGAAATGACCGCGACGTCACCGCACTTCGCGATGCCTTGGGCAAACTCAGACCCGCTCAACTCAACCAATTCCTGGAATCCTTGACAGATGAGCAACTGCGGACCCTGGCAGGCGGCGCAGCTCAGGACGGAAAAGGAATCCTCGAATGGCAGGGAACCACCCCTTTCGAACGCCAGGCGTTGCTTGACCAACTCCTTTCGAAGGCGTCGCCCGAGCAGGTGGAAAGAATCAAAGCCCTTTTCCCGTTCGCCCAACCCAACGCCGAAGCCGGCGGTGACGCTGCTCGCGCAGCCGCCGACTCCAGGAAAGGGCAGGCCGTAACGTTCAAAAATCCCGCCGGTGGGCTTGGCAGCGGAAGCTACCAAGAGGTCCACCAGCAGGGCTACGGTGACTGCGGCACCATGGCAACCCTTGCCGCCCTGGCCAAGAGTGACCCGGGTTTCGTGTCGAGCCACATTTCTGACAACGGCAACGGCACCGTGTCCGTCAAGCTCTACGACAGCGACGGCCACGAGCAATGGGTCACCGTGACCAAAGATCTTCCCACCCAGGACGGCCACCACTACAAGGGCGCCAACGGAGGCGGCAACATGGACGATGCGAATGCCGCCAACTGGCCCGGCTACTTCGAAAAGGCCTTTGCCCAGGTGTACAACGACGACTCCGACGGGTACCACCCGGGTGAATACAGGGCGATAGAGGGCGACTTCCCGGACAAACTGGCCCCCTACTTCACCGGGACCAAGCCGGAGGTCCTCGACGGAGCCGACGCTACGTGGGGCGCCGTAGCGGAAGGAAAAACTGTGGTGGTGTCCACGAGCGTCCCAAGTCCGGACGACCATGGGCGCAATCCAGGCTTGGTGGGCGCCCATGTCTTCTTCGTCAAGGGAACTGATGCCAGTGGCAATATCGTTTTGGGCAACCCTTGGGGCGGAGCGGAAAACGATGTCTCCATCTCCAGGGACGATTATAAGAAGTACTGCACACAGGGCGCGGTGGTGAATCACAAATGAGATCAATCCTAGCTACGTGCGTGCTCGTCCTTCTCGCATTGACAAGCTGTTCCACCGGCACACCCCAGACGCGTGAACCCACAAAGGAGACCACCATGGACTCATCCTGCACGGACATCGGCAAGTACATTTTCCGGATGAGCATCCCGTACCCGGATCCCTTGTTACCCGATTTTCCTGATGGGAGCCCCGGGCCGGGCTTTGTTATTGCCGCCAAGAACGCTCCCGGAGAGCCGGGCCGTATTGCCGTCACTGCGCACGCCACAGGCCGCAGTCCGGAAGGGTTCTATTCGATATCGGTTGGCGACGAGATCACCTATGAGGGCTACACCATCAAGATCACGTCAATCTGCGAGAAAGAAGCCCGCTTCGACTTGGTCAAACAGCCCTGACGACTAGAGTCCCAGGCGAGCGATCGCCTCTTCTCGCATGTCGATCTTGCGTACCTTGCCGGACACGGTCATGGGGAAGCTCTCCCGTATGTCCACGTAGCGCGGGATCTTGTAGTGGGCCAGCCTGCCGCGGCAGAACTCCTGGACTCCAGCCAAGTCCAAAGCCGCTCCTGGCTTGAGGATGATGCAGGCCATGAGTTCCTCGCCGTACTTGGCATCAGGCACTCCGATCACCTGGACGTCCTGAATGGCGGGATGCCGGTAGAGGAACTCCTCGATTTCGCGTGGATAGACGTTCTCGCCTCCGCGGATGACCATGTCCTTCATGCGGCCCTCGATCACGATGAAACCGTCAGGGTCCATCCGGGCGAGGTCACCGGTATGCATCCAGCCGTCGTCGTCGATTGCCTCGGCCGTTTTCTCCGGCTGGCCCCAATACCCGGCCATCACGGCGTAACCTCGCGTGCACAGTTCGCCGATCTCCCCCCGTTCCATGGTTTCGCCGGTGCTGGGATCCACGATCTTGGACTCGAGGCGGGGCATGGTGCGCCCTACTGTCGTGGTCCTCTGCTCCAGTGTGTCAGCCGCCAGGGTCATCGTGGACACGGGCGAAGTCTCGGTCATTCCGTAGCAAATGGCCACGTCCCGCATGTTCATCTCCTCGATGACTCTTTCCATGACCTCGATGGGGCACAGTGAGCCGGCCATGACGCCGGTGCACAGCGTGGAAAGGTCATAGGAAGCGAAATCGGGCAAAGCCAGCTCGGCGATGAACATGGTGGGCACCCCGTACAGGGAGGTCCCGCCAAAATCCTGCACGGCTTCCAAGGCTGCCGCCGGGGTGAATCCTCGGCCGGGAATGATGGTGGCCGCGCCGTAGCTGAGGGCATTCAAGTTCCCGATCACCATGCCAAAACAGTGGTAGAACGGCACCGGAAGGACCACCCGATCGCGTTCCGTGTAACCCAGCAGCCTGCCGATCTGGTTGCCGTTGTTGAGGATGTTGTGGTGCGTGAGCGTGGCGCCCTTGGGGAAGCCTGTGGTCCCCGAGGTGTATTGCAGATTGATGGGATCGTGCGGGCCCAGTTCGGCCATGCGCGCCTTGAGCGCTGAGGGCGCGACGTCGTCCGCCCGCTTGAGCAGTTCGGCGTACGTCAGCTCGGCGTCAGTTTGTGGCCCGCCTGCGTTGAGCATGTCCAGTCCGAAATCGGGAAGGAAAACCAGCTCCCGAAGCTCGGGGCAGCTACCCAAAGCCCCACGGGCCATAGCCACATAGTCGCTGTTCTTGTCAGACGGCGCGGCCACCAGCATCCGCATGCCGTTCTGGCGGACCACGAATTCGAGTTCGTGGCTGCGGTACGCCGGGTTGACGTTGACCAGGATCGCGCCCGCCTTCGCCGTGGCGTACTGCAGGATGGTCCATTCGGCGCAGTTCGGGCTCCAGATGCCCACCCTGTCACCCTTGGCAACGCCCACGGCGAGCAGCGCACGCGCGAGCCGATCGACGTCGTCGTTCAGTTTTTCGTAGCTCCAGCGCCGGGCCTCACCGCCCGGCACGGGAGCCGCTTCGATGAGCGCATCCCTTAGCGGGAACTGCGCCGCGACGCGCTCGAAGTTGGCGCCGATGGTCTCTTCAAGCAGCGGGACGTCAGTGTCCCCGGCTGTGTAGGAAAGCATGAACGCACGCTACCAACTGAGCCGGTCCGAGAGAAGACTTTTGCTTGGAAGTCCTACAAAATATTTCGAAGGCTGGCCAGACCAGCCGGTAAGGTGAAGCCCATGAGTGCACCCATCGACCTGCAGGCCACGTTCATTCCCAACGACGGCGAATTCTTCCGCGTCAAGCTCGCGCTGGAAATCGCGATCGACGAGGTGGTGAACGAGCCGGGCTGCTTCCGTTACGAGCTCACCGAGGCCAACGAGGACAAGGTGGTCCTGACCGAGCAGTGGGCCTCCGAGGAGCACCTCGACATCCACTCCAAAGGGATCGCCGTCCAGGACCTCAACGAATCGCTTAGCGCGCTGCTGGCAGAACCGGTCAAGCTCGAGCGCCTTTAACTAGCTTCGGCTGCTCCCGCGGGAGCAGCCGAATCCACTTCTAAGAGTTTTCTGCGCGCTGCTTTGCGATGTGCGCGTGGACCTCATCCATATCGAGTTCCTTGACGGCCTCGATGACCTGCTCCAGCTGGGGTCCGTTCAGTGCGCCCGGCTGGGAGAACACGAGGACTTTTTCGCGGAACGCCATGAGCGTGGGGATGGAAGATATGCCGGCTTCGGCCGCGAGCTGCTGCTCGGCCTCGGTGTCCACCTTGGCGAAGAAAACATCGTCGTGCTTCTCGGAAGCGGCTTGATATGTAGGGGCAAACTGCCTGCACGGGCCGCACCACGCTGCCCAGAAATCCACCAGGACAATGTCATTGCCCTCAATGGTCGATGCGAACTGCTCGCCGGTGATGTCAACTGTAGCCATGCTTCCACGGTACGCGACCGCGCCGGCGAAGTCGCCTTTGTTCGCTACCCGGCAAACCGGGAATAAAGCACGACGACGGCCGCTGGGACCCGACCGAGCCGAGTCCCTGAGGGAATATCACCAAACTCTTGCGAGCCGTTGAACAACTGTTTAGCATCTTAAACATGCGTTCAATAGCTGACGATCTCAGCACCCGCGCCCGCATCCGGGACGCCGCCATTGCCCTGTTCGGAAGGCAAGGCTTCTCCGCCGCCACCATCCGCGCCGTCGCTACTGAGGCCGGAGTCAGCCCTGGCCTTGTGATCCACCATTTCGGCAGCAAAGCTGGCCTCCGGGAAGTCTGCGACAGCTATGTGTTGGCCGAAACCGCGGGACAGGGCATCCGGAAAACCGACCCTCAAGAGGTGGGGACGCAGATTCAGGAGTTCCTGTCACACCCCGAGCAATACGCCCACGAGATCGCCTACGTCCGGCAGTCCCTCAGCGACCAGTCCGACGCCGGCGACGCCTTCTTTGACGCCGTGGTGGCCCAAACCCGGGCCATCATCGAGGCTGGAATCGCGGGCGGCACCGTCCGGGCCTTCGACGACGTGGCAACCACCGCCGTCGTGGTCGCGACGAATAGCCTTTCGACGCTGGTGCTCGGCAGGCACGCGGCCCGGGCAGTCGGGACGAGCGAGCTGGGTCCTGACATGCTCCGCGCGTTGACGCTCCCCACCGTCGACCTCTACACCCACGGTTTCTACACCGACACCCGGTTCCTCGATGCAGCGCGCGCAGCCCTGGAGGCACCGGCGCCTGCACCGGCACCGGCACCCACTGGAACGGAGACCGCATCATGAAACAGGCAATCGTCGTCGAAGGCCTGCGCAAGCAGTTCGGCCGTCGGGAAGTCCTGCACGGCATCGACTTCAGCGTGGAACCGGGCAGCGTATTCGGCGTCATCGGCCCCAACGGTGCGGGGAAGACCACCACCATGCGCTGCCTGTTGGACATCATCCGCCCAAGCGGTGGACATGTTCAGGTGCTCGGCGAAGATCCGCGCCACGCCGGACCCGAACTGCGACGCAGGATCGGCTATCTCCCGGGCGAGCTATTCCTGGAACAGCGCATCACCGGACGCAGGCTCCTGGACCACTACGCGGCGATTAGCGGCCCAGTGAAACCCGGACGTATCGACGAACTCGCGGAACGTTTGGACCTGGACCTCGACCGCCACACACGCAAGCTTTCCAAAGGCAACAAGCAGAAGCTTGGGCTGGTCCAGGCGTTCATGCACAGCCCCGAGCTCCTCGTTTTGGACGAACCTACCAGCGGGCTGGATCCCTTGGTCCAGCAGGAGTTCCTGGCCATGGTGAGGGAAGTCCGCAACAACGGACAGACCGTCTTCCTGAGTTCGCATGTCCTCAGCGAAGTCCAGCAGGCCGCGGACGAGGTGGCGATCCTGCGGGACGGCAAGATCGTCACGGTAGCCACCGTGGATGCCCTCCGAGAGACCGCACTTCGGCACTTGCGGCTCACCGCCAGCGGCATCACAGCGGACGACGCCGGTGCGCTGCTAAGCCGGGTACCCGGCGTCGGGGCCCTTGAGGTGCTCGAAGTTGGCGACGGCGTCGAGGTCTCCGCGGTTCTGGAAGGCGGCATCCAACCGTTGATACAGGCACTGTCCATGCTTGAGCTGAAGGACCTGGTGCTGGAAGAGCCGGACTTGGAGGAATCGGTGCTGAAGCTGTACGGAATGCCTGGAAACGGCAAGCGAAACGGCGCTGGACGCAAGCCTTTGGAGGCATTGAAAGGAGCCGGCGATGAATAGGAAACTGCCTCTCTTCAGGCGGGCCTTCCTGGACCCTTGGCGTTCAACCCTAGGCTGGGCGGGCGGATTAGCGGCTGCGATCGCGCTCTACCTCCCTCTCTTCCCTTCGATCGGCGGAAGCTCGCAAATGCAGGGCATGATCAATGCCTTGCCACCGGAAATGACCAAGGCCTTGAACTACGACCAGATCGCCACAGGGACCGGGTACACCCAAGCCACGGTGTTCGGGCTCATCGGCTTCCTCCTCATGACAATCGCCACCGTTTCCTGGGGCGCTGCCGCAGTAGCCGGTGACGAGGAGTCCGGACAATTGGAACTCACGCTTGCCCACGGGGTGACCAGGATCCAGGTCGCGCTGGAGCGAGCCTTGGCCATGGCGTTGCGCGTGGTCCTGCTCGCGGTGTTGGTCCACGTGCTGATACTCACGCTCAACGAATCGGCGCAGCTGAAAATCAACCCGCAAAACCTGTTCGGTGCCACGGTCATGTTTGCCGGCCTCGCGCTCCTCAGCGGCACGGGGGCACTTTTTGCCGGAGCACTGACAGGGCGGAAAGCATACGGGCTCGCGGTGGGGGCGGCCATCGGCGTGTTGGGTTACGTGTTCAACGCCGTGGGCAGGCAAAGCCCGGACCTTAACTGGCTGCTCAATCTCTCCCCGTATCACTGGGCCTACGGCAACTCACCGGTGACCAATGGGGCGGATTGGGCCGCCGCCGGCTGGCTATGGGGAATCTCGGCGGGGCTGGTGTTGCTGAGCGCGGTTGCGCTGCAAAGGCGCGACGTCGGGGCGTAGCAGCGCGTGAGGGCGCGCGGACCCAAGGTGCGGAGCGGGACTAGCGCCACAGGTGCGGGGCGGGACTAGCGCCACAGGTGCGGGGCGGCCTTGCGGGCGCCGGGGAGCCCATTGTTCTCCCGCCACTCGTGGATCCATTCCGGAAGCTCGAGGTCCGCGGGAGGCTCGCCGAACTCAGCCAGGATTTCCTCCTGGCTCACGGGCCGCCCTTTGGCGACAAGCCGCGTGGCAATATGCGCGCGGGCATAGATCTCGCCATCCACCACCATGCGTTGCTCAAAATAGATGGCCTTGGAATCAAGTCCGATGATCTTGGACTCAATGGTGTATTGCTGCCAGAGCTGCAGGGACTTCCGGAAAGCGATGGTCTCCCCCGCAGCCACCGGACTCCAGCGGCGGCGCCGCATCTTTTGCCAGATCCCTGCACGCACCATGAGGTCGAAGCGTCCCAGGTCCATCAACGAGAAATACATGCCGTTATTGACATGCATTGCGATATCGATGTCCGTAGGCAGCACGCGCATGGGCAGCGACGAGGTATCCCAAACGCTGAGTCGGCTCCGCTTGGACGAAGTGAACAAGAGCAAGAGGGTTCGGAGAAGCAGATGCATGACCACCATGTTACTCCCGAGTAACATTCGGCAATAGCTTTGTTTTGTGTGTCGCTGCATGGCTTGACGTTTACCGCCGGTTCACGTGCCACCGGCAGAATGTCTGAAAACAAATTGCAGAAGGCATTAAGGGGATCCAGTGAGCACCACCAAAACCGCCAAGGTACACGTTGATGTGTGGCCGGAACTTCCGCTTCACCAAGAGCTGGTCCTGCAGGACACCCGGGGCAACAGGATCGTTGGCACTTTGGACGGCATGACCAGTGACCGCAGCACCCTGTGGATCCAGTTGTCCGGCGGCTTGGGCCGCCAACTGGTGCACCACATGGATGGATACTGGCTGGAGCCGGGCAGCGCGAGCTAGCTGTCCCCCACCGGGGTGACCACGCGCCGTCGCGACCTTCTTTAGATTCGGAAAGCGTTTGCGACGCGGCGAGTCGCGTTATTTCGACGCTGGTACGCGGCAAAGAAGGTCAGGAAAGCGCGGCCAGGAGACCGGCGACACGGAAATCCACCGCCGACACCCCTAATCGCTGATGACACCCGAATTCCGGTGTCGAGGGTCCATCTGTGTCCCAGAGGATTTTCCGCGTCGAACCGCCCGTCCCAAACTACCCGGACAAACAAAAAAATCCCCGGAACCATGTGGTTCCGGGGATTTAATTTTGTGGCAGATGAGGGATTCGAACCCCCGTAGGCGTTGCCAGCTGATTTACAGTCAGCCCCCTTTGGCCGCTCGGGTAATCTGCCGAACTTCAAAGAAGTCACTCCCGATCATCGTTTCGTTTCCGATCCGGTAAGCGCGAGCAAGACAACCTTACAGAACTTCCGCCGAAGAATCGAATCGAGGCCTGGGAGGCCCAAAATTAGCCGAAATCTCATGCATCGCCGAGTATCCGGCCAGCCAGCTTGGCCTCGAAACTGACGGCTTGCTCCATCGTGATCTGGTTGAGCTGCACCGCCCGCAGCAGGTCAGCGTGGACACCATCCATCCGGGATGCTGCGTCCGGGACCGGGCTCAGGACCACGGAAGCGGCGAGTGCCGCTGCCGCAACCGCACTTGCGGCGGTAGCAGCAGCGACTCCGATTGAACCGGCGGCGGCAGCAGCTGACTTGGTGACGTATCGGACGGCTCGGTGGCTCATAGTGCTCCCTTTCAGGATGGGCTGTTCCAACTGGTACAACTCTGTCCGGGCAGTCTCGGTTCCGGCCCTGCGTCGGCTGTGAGCGAACTGTGAACGTACGGCACACACAGGGCGCTTCCGTACTAGGCTGGATGGCAGACAAAACCGCCCGTTTCCGGGCCACACCACCGATCAAGAGGAGAGTCATGGCAGGCGAATCCACATTCGACGTCGTCAGCAAGGTAGATAAGCAGGAAGTTGCCAACGCGCTCCACCAGTCCCAGAAGGAAATCGCGCAGCGTTATGACTTCAAGGGCGTCGGCGCCGAGATCGACTTCAGCGGCGAAAAGATCCTCCTGAAGGCCAACTCCGAGGACCGCGTTCTCGCCGTTTTGGACGTGTTCCAGTCCAAGCTCATCAAGCGCGGCATCTCCCTGAAGTCCCTCGACCAGGGCGAGCCCTTCCCCTCCGGCAAGGAATTCCGCCTGGAATGCTCCATCAAGGAGGGCATTGCCCAGGACATCGCAAAGAAGATCAACAAGATCATCCGCGATGAGGCCCCGAAGTCCGTCAAGTCCCAGATCCAGGGCGACGAACTCCGCGTCACCTCGAAGTCCCGCGACGACCTCCAGGAAACCATGAACATCCTGAAGAAGTTCGAAGAGGCCGATCTCCAGTTCGTAAACTTCCGCAGCTAAGCTTCGGAAGTACGACGACGGCGCATTGCCCCCTGAGCGGGCAACGCGCCGTCGTCGTTTCATTGCGTGAGGGGCCTGTCACGCCACGCAACTTTTTGATCGCCCGCCAGGCAAGGAACCGCGGGAACTCCACGGCACTGCCGGACACGAGAGCCAAAACCTGCGTGGCGTGACGACTTCGCTCATCGCACGCCGTAATTTTTCCGATAATTAGAACACGTTTTATTTGCGTAATCGCGTCAAACAGGTACTGTTCTTCCTTAGGCGAGCCTAAGTGTGGCTCCCCTAACGAAGGATTCCACATGACCGCCAACTTCCTGATCGGCCTGCGCGAAGGCCTTGAAGCCACACTCGTTGTTGTCCTACTCATGGCCTACTTGGTCAAGACCGGGCGCCGCTCCCTGCTCCCCCGGCTTTGGGCCGGGGTCGGAATCGCCGTGGCCGTGTCCATCGCCTTCGGTGCCCTGCTCACCTTCGGTCCGCAGGGGCTGACCTTCGCTGCGCAAGAGGCGATCGGCGGCGGATTGTCCATTGTCGCCGTCGCACTCGTCACCTGGATGGTCTTCTGGATGGCACGGACTGCCCGCAGCCTCGGCGGTGAGCTCAAGTCCCAGGTGGACAAAATGGCCGACGGCGCCGCGTGGGGTCTCGTGGTCGTGGCGGCCCTCGCGGTGGGCCGCGAAGGACTCGAGACGGCGCTGTTCCTCTGGGCCGCGGCCCAAGCGGCCGGTGAGTCAACGCAGCCCTTGATCGGCGCGTTGCTCGGCCTGGCCGTTGCCGCCGGGCTTGGATACCTGCTGCACCGCGGAGTCCTGAAGGTCAACCTCTCGCGCTTCTTCACGTGGACCGGAGTCGGCCTCATCGTGATCGCCGGCGGCGTACTCGCCTATGGCATCCACGACCTTCAGGAGGCTGGAATCCTGCCAGGGCTCCACAGCCTCGCCTTCGACGTCTCCGCCGCCATCCCGCCGTCGTCCTGGTACGGAACACTGCTGAAGGGCACCCTCAACCTGTCGCCCGCCACGACTTGGCTCGAAGCCGCAGCCTGGTTGCTGTACGTGATCCCGGTGCTCTACTTCTACATCCGAGCCAACAGCCCCGCACCGGCAAAGTCCTCGGCAAGCGACGCCACCGTCACGGACAGCGCCCGCGCTTCCCGGGCCGCCACCACCGCCTAACCGTTCCCGCACCCCCAAAACAGAAGGAAAACCCCATGCCCGGCACTCCCCTGCCCAAAATGAGCCTGCCCAAAATGAGCCTGCCCAAAATGGCTTCCCGTCACCGGAAGTCTCTCGCCCTTGTCGCCGCAGCCGCGGCCGTTCCCCTTGTACTCGCCGGGTGCACGGACAACGCAAAGCCTGCCGGTTCCAGCGCCTCCGCCGGACCGATCCAGGTCACCAGCACCAAGACCGAATGCAAGGTTTCCACCGGCAGCGTCCCCAGCGGCAACCTGAGCTTCGCGGTCAAGAACGATGGCACGGAAATCACCGAGTTCTATCTCCTCGCCGAGGACGGCCTGCGGATCGTTGGCGAAGTGGAGAACATCGGCCCCGGCCTGACCCGCAACTTGGTGGTCACTGCCCCGGCAGGCAAGTACACCACCGCGTGCAAGCCCGGCATGCAGGGCGACGGCATCCGCTCCGCCTTTGAGGTGACGGATTCCGGAAACAAGTCCGCCGTCGACGCCGATTTCCAGAAGCTCCTGGACACCGGCGTCCAACAGTACGCGGCATACGTCAAGGACCAGACCGAGCAGCTCGTGACCGGCACCAAGGCCTTCGCTGACGCCTACGCCGCAGGGGATGCTACAAAAGCGCGCGCCCTCTATGCTGCAACCCGCATGCACTGGGAGCGGATCGAACCCGTCGCGGAATCGTTCGGCGACCTGGACCCCAAGCTCGACGCCCGCGAAGCCGATCTTGAGCCAGGCCAGGAATGGACCGGCTGGCACCGCGCGGAGAAGGACCTGTTCCCGCCGACGGGTTACACCACGCTGACCGCCGCAGAGCGCGCCAAGATCGCCACACAACTCGTGGCTGACACCGAGGAGCTCAGCAAGCGCACCCGGACCGTGGAGCTCTCCGCAGACAAGCTCGGCAACGGCGCCAAGGAACTCCTGGACGAAGTCGCACGCGGCAAAGTCACGGGCGAGGAAGAAATCTGGTCCCACACGGACCTCTGGGATTTCCAGGCCAACGTCGACGGCGCGCGAATCGCCTTCGAAAACCTCAAGCCGGCGCTCGCGCAGAAGGACGCCGCCCTAGCCACGAGCCTCGACGAAAAGTTCGCAGCGTTGCAAGCCGAGCTCAAGAAGCACGCCAAGGGCGACGGTTTCGCGTACTACAACGAACTCAGCCCGGCTCAGGTCCAGCAGCTCGCCGCGCTCGTCGACGCCCTTGGAGAGCCACTGTCCAAGCTCACCTCAGCTGTGGTCCTGTGAGCGGCTGCCCTTTCGGCGGCAAGTCCCCTGACGCGCCCGACGGCGGCACCCAGCCTGCCCTCGGGTCCGCACCTGCCGCCGGTCCCGAGTCCGCGGCCGCGTCGGCACCCGCGTCCGACGTCGGATCCGCCAAGCCGGGCATGTCGCGTCGAGGTCTGCTTTCCCTCGCGGGCGTGGGCGGTGCCGGTGCCGTGGCAGGCCTTGCCGCCGGCTTCTTGAGCCATGATGCCGTAGCAGCCGTTGCGGCCCCGGCCAGCATGGCAAGCGATGTTGTTCCGTTCTACGGTGAACGCCAGGCAGGGATCGTCACGCCGGCCCAGGACCGCCTCCACATGGCCGCCTTCGACGTCACCGTTGAAGACCGGGCGGCGGTGATCAAACTCCTGAAGGACTGGACTGCCGCGGCCGAAGCAATGACCGCCGGCCGCACAACGGGCCGTACTGGCGCCGTCGACGGCCCGTACGGTGCTCCGCCGGAAGACACCGGCGAGGCCCTCGACCTCGCAGCCGGCAAGCTGACCCTGACCTTCGGATTTGGCCCGGGCCTCTTCGAAAAGGGCGGCAAGGCACGATTTGGCTTGGACGGACGCCGTCCCGACGCCCTGGTCGACTTGCCGCACTTCCCCGGCGACGCCCTTCAACCAGAACGTACCGGGGGTGACCTTGTGGTCCAGGCTTGCGCTGACGATCCCCAAGTTGCCGTGCATGCGATCCGCAACCTCGCCCGCATCGGCTTTGGCAAGGTCCGCGTCCGCTGGTCCCAGCTCGGCTTTGGCCGGACCTCGTCCACGTCGCGGGCCCAAACTACCCCACGCAACCTTTTCGGATTCAAGGACGGCACGGCCAACCTCAAGGCGGAGGAACCCACGCTGCTCGACCAGCACGTGTGGGCCACCGCCGGAAACCGTTCGGGCGAAGCCTGGATGGCTGGCGGCAGCTATCTCGTCTCCCGGCGGATCAGGATGCACATCGAGATCTGGGACCGAACTTCGTTGCGGGAACAGGAAGGACTGATCGGCCGCACCAAGGGTGCTGGAGCGCCCTTGTCCGGCGGGGAGGAATTCACGGCGCCCGACTTCGCGATCAAGGGCCGCGACGGCGAACCGTTGATCGCCGTCGATTCACACGTCCGCTTGGCGCACGCGGACCAGAACAACGGCGTGAAGATGCTCCGCCGCGGATACAACTACACCGATGGTTCGGACGGGCTCGGCCACCTCGACGCAGGACTGTTCTTCATCGCCTTCGTCAAGGACCCGCGGACGCACTACGTACCCATGCAGATGGCCATGGCAAAGAGCGACAAACTGGCCCTGGAGTACCTCAAGCACACCGGTTCCGGCCTGTTCGCCGTGCCCCCGGGCATCAAGGCGGGCGGCTTCATTGGTGAGGGCTTGTTCGCATGAAGCCGCCCGTCGTCGAACGCGGAACCAGTACGGTGACTTAAGGAACGGCTACCTAGGAAAGCGGCCGCCCGGCCATCCGCTCAAGCCGCTCGATACGCTCGCGCATGGGCGGGTGGGTTGCGAACAGCTTGGTCATGGCACCGCCGCGGAACGGGTTGGCAATCATGAGGTGCGAAGTATTCACGAGGCGCTGGTCCTGTGGCAACGGCACCTGCTTCACGCCTGCCTCGATCCTGCGCAGGGCTGAGGCGAGCGCCAGCGGATCGCCGGTGAGCTCGGCGCCGTCATGGTCGGCGTCGTACTCCCTGGTGCGCGAAATGGCGAGCTGGATCAGCGACGCGGCGAACGGCGCGAGGAGCGCCATGGCGATCATGGCAATCGGATTGGCGTTCCGCCGGTCCCCGCCGCCGAAGAACAGCAGCATCTGGCCCACCGAGGTAATGACGCCGGCGACGGCGGCCGCGATGGACGAGGTGAGGATGTCGCGGTTGTAGACGTGCATGAGTTCATGCCCGAGGACGCCGCGGAGCTCGCGGGCGTCGAGTAGGTTCAGGATGCCCGCGGTGCAGCACACGGCGGCATTCTTCGGATTGCGTCCCGTGGCGAAGGCATTAGGCGTCATGGTCGGCGAAATGTAGATCCGCGGCATAGGCTGGTTTGCCCGCACGGAGAGCTCCCGGACGATCTGGTACAGCTGGGGAGCCTGCGCTTCCGAAACCGGGTAGGCGGCCATGGAGCGGATGGCGATCTTGTCACTGTTCCAATATCCATAAGCCGTTGTCGCGATACCGATCAGGGCCATGATCCAGATGGGCGACGCGCTGCGGGTGCCCACACCGATCACGGCGCCAAGTCCGAGCAACACCGCCCAGAGCACGCCGAATAGCGCTGCGGTCTTCAGGCCATTGTGATGATTGTGCACTTCACTACTTTCTTGCAGTTTTCCCGCTGTTGTCCCGCGTTTCATGCTGGTTCTGTTCCGATTAACGCCGACGGCGGCCCGGACGTTCCTGCCGCCCGCGGCTGGTCGCCGGGTCGCGGAACGCGGCGCCGGGCTAGGGCACGGGGTGAACGGAGTCGTACTCGAGGAAGCCGCGCTGCCGGCGGGCCACGAGCCAGGCCAACATCGCGCACAGCACACCGCCAAGAAGCAGCACCCAGCCTTCACTGAGTGCTTTGGTGACGCCACCAGCGAGCATGTCCCCCACGCGCGGACCTCCGGCAACCACCACGATGAACACGCCTTGCAACCGTCCCCGCATGTGGTCCGGAGTGGCCGATTGCAGGATGGTGGTGCGGAAAACCGCGCTGACGGAGTCCGAGATGCCGGCGAAAGCACAACAGATGGCGGCAGGGATGATCCAAGGCGTCACGCCGTCACGCCCGGCATCGCCCGCGAGGACCACCACCAGGCCGAAGGCGGCGATGGACAAGCCCCAACCCGAGACTGACCACACCACCGCGCTGCCCTGGCGCCTCACCCTTCCCAAAGGTCCGGAGAACAGTCCCGCAAGGAAGGCGCCCACAGCTACGGAGGCAAGCAGCACGCCCACAGTGGTGTCACCACCCCCGATCATGGTGGCGCCGATGGCCGGCATGAGGGCGCGCGGCTGGGCGCAGATCATCGCGATGAGGTCGATGATGAAGGTCATGCGGAGGTTGGGCCGGGTGCCCAGGAAGCGGAAGCCCTCGACGACGGAGCGCAGGCCGGGTGCCGACGCGTTCTCGCCTGCGGGCAGAGGCGGAAGCTTGAATAGGCTCCACAGTGCGAAGGCAAAGCTGACGGCATCGATGGTGTAGGTCCAGCCAAAACCGCTCGACGCAACCAGCACACCAGCCAGCAAGGGGCCCGCCGTCATGGAAATGCCCATGTTGAGCATGCTCAGCGCGTTGGCCGCGGGCAGTAGCTCCTTGCGGACCAGCAAGGGAATAATGGCGCTGCGTGCGGGCCCGTTGATGCCTTGCGCTCCGCTTTGGATCGCAACGAGCGCAAACAAGATCCAGACATTGTTGAGTTGGAACCACGCTTGGAGTGCGAGGGCAACGCTGCAGGCCCACAAAACGAGGGAAGACGCGATCGCGACTTTCCGGCGGTCGTAGGCATCGGAAATGGCACCACCGAACAAGCCGGCGATCACCAGTGGAACCAGGGCAAAGACGCTGAGCAGGCCTACGTAGAGGCTCTGCTGGGTGATGCTGTAGACCTCGAGGCTGACGGCAACGAGCGTCAACTGGGATCCGATCATGGACACGGAAGACCCGAGCCACAAACGGCGGAATGCAGGGCTTTCGCGAAGGGGAGTCATGTCAGCGAGGAGTTTTGCCACCGTCCAACCCTACCCATCAGCGCGTTCGCCGACCCGGAGGCGAAGCGTCCCCCTTTCCGGAAGCGACGCGTCAGCCCGCCGGCGGTGCCCCGTGCTTGGTAGGGTCCGGAGTTGTGAAAGGAACCGGTTTGGGTTTGGGTTTGGAGCGGCGTCTCCTGTTCCGTTCGGGAATCTGGGAAATCGCGCGTCCGCGCACCCCCCTCACCGAGGGACATGTCCTTATCCGGCTCAGCGACCCGGCCACGCCGTTCGAGTCCGCTTCCGCGTCCGACTGGTTGTTTTGCCACACCGTCGCCCGCCACGCCTTGTCAGAGGTCCTCGGAAGTACCCGTTGCGCCCTCATGTTCGCGCATCGTTGGCACCCCCTCGGTGCCGCGATCGGCGAGCCGGTTGCCGAATCTTCCACGCCGACCTTCCATTTGTTCGGGCGTTGGGACGGAGAGCGTACGACGCCGGGAGGGCAGCTTGGGCTACCGGCCCACCGCCGTGTTGCTCCTGGACCATTGGTAGAACTCGACATCCGAATGCGGGGCGCCTTGCGCAGGGCAGCACAGTCGTCCTCGACGTCTGGGGCTCCCCTTGAACTGTTGCCCGCTCCGTTTCCGAGGGTCCGGAGCGGGGTCCCCGTTCACCCAGCCGGCGTCCGCCATACTGTGCTGGCTCCTGAGCCGGCTGTCGCTTCGATTGCTGACCTGACGCCGTCGGCCGTTCTTGCCCTGGGTGCAGCGGTGGAGCGCCTGCCTTCGGGAAGCGGAATCAGCGGATTCAGCTGTGTCGCCTCGGAAGGCGGCTCCGCCGGACTGGAGTTGCACGTGCTGGGACGCTCGGCCGCCGAAGCCGCCAATCCCCTCGAACGCCTGCTAAGTTCATCTGAAGTTAGCCTCGCCTTATTGTGAAGAACTCATAATAAGTGCTTCAATGGGGGTATGGCAGATCACACGGCAGACCAGGAAGCGTGGGCTTCCGCCCTGCATTCCCACGGACGCCGAGTGACCAAACAGCGTTTGGCGGTTCTCGCTGCCGTTCAGCACAACCCGCATTCCCCTGCCGAAGGCATCCTGGCTGCCGCGCGCAAGGATCTTCCCGAACTGACAGCGCAGTCTGTTTATGTGGTGCTGAGCGACCTCACGGACCTACAGATGCTGCGACGCTTCGAGCCGCCCCACTCCCCCGCGCTGTACGAGACGCGGGTGGGGGACAACCACCACCACGCCGTCTGCATCAGCTGCGGCCGGGTGGAGGACGTCGATTGCGCCGTAGGCCATGCTCCTTGCCTCACCCCGCACTGGGATGAGCACTCCAAACCCATGACCATCCAGATCGCAGATGTGCTGTACCAAGGCATCTGCCAGGACTGCCAGGCCAAACAACAGCTTCCTACTCAAACGCAAGTAACCCACGAAATAGGAGAACGATGACCGCGAACATTTCGACAACACAGTCGGGCGCACCCGTCACCTCGGATGCGCATTCCAAGTCCGTTGGCGCCGATGGTGCCATCATCCTGACCGACCACTACCTGGTGGAAAAGCTCGCACAGTTCAACCGCGAGCGCGTCCCGGAGCGTGTTGTCCACGCCAAGGGTGGCGGCGCTTTCGGTACTTTTAAGACTTCCTCGGACGTTTCGCAGTACACCAAGGCAGCCCTGTTCCAGCCCGGCGTCGAGACGGACATGCTCATCCGTTTCTCCTCCGTTGCAGGCGAGAACGGCTCCCCGGACACTTGGCGCGATCCCCGCGGTTTCGCCGTCAAGTTCTACACTTCCGAGGGCAACTACGACCTCGTGGGCAATAACACCCCGGTGTTCTTCATCCGCGACGGCATCAAGTTCCCGGACTTCATCCACTCCCAGAAGCGCCTCCCGGGCACCCACCTGCGCGACGCCGACATGCAGTGGGATTTCTGGACCCTCTCCCCCGAGTCCGCACACCAGGTCACCTGGCTCATGGGCGACCGTGGCCTGCCGGCCTCCTGGCGTGAAATGCAGGGCTACGGCTCGCACACGTACCAGTGGATCAACGCCGAGGGCGAGCGCTTCTGGGTCAAGTACCACTTCAAGTCCAACCAGGGCGTCAAGACCATCACCGGCGACCAGGCTGAAGAGCTTGCCGGCTCGGACGCGGACTTCTACATCCGCGACCTCCAGGAAAACATCGCTGCAGGCAACTTCCCGTCCTGGGAACTGCACGTCCAGGTCATGCCCTACGAGGACGCCAAGACGTACCGCTTCAACCCGTTCGACCTCACCAAGGTGTGGCCGCACGCGGACTACCCGCTGATCCACGTGGGCACCATGGAGCTCAACAAGAACCCGGAGAACTACTTCGCACAGATCGAGCAGGCCACCTTTGCGCCGTCGAACTTCGTTCCGGGTATCGCAGCCTCCCCTGACAAGATGCTGCAGGCCCGCATCTTCTCCTACGCTGACGCACACCGTTACCGGGTCGGCACCAACCACGCCCAGATCCCGGTGAACCAGCCGAAGAGCCAGGTCAACAACTACAGCCAGGACGGCGCGGGACGCTACCTGTTCAACGCTCCCTCGGTTCCGGTCTACGCGCCGAACTCCGTGGGCGGCCCGGCTGCCGTTGAACCGCAGAACCCGGCCGGTGGCTGGGAGAACGACGGCGAGCTGACGCTCTCCGCACACTCCCTGCACGCCGAGGACGGCGACTTCGTCCAGGCGGGCGCTCTTTACCGCGAGGTGTACGACGACGGCGCCAAGGCCCGTTTGCTGGACACCATCACGGGCGCTGTGGGCGGCGTCAAGAGCGCCGGCATCAAGGAACGCGCCATCCAGTACTGGACCAACGTCGACTCCGAACTCGGCGCCAAGCTCCGCGCCAACCTCGGTGCGGGCGAAGGCGAGTCGGCTGCAGAGGCAGCCAACAAGCTCTAACAACCGCCATCGGCCCCTGGCCACAACGAAACACCCCGCCACGGAACTTCCGTGGCGGGGTGTTCCACTTTCCGCCGGGACGGGGTTGCGCACTATAGTCGTGTAAATGAATTCGGGAATCATTTACCTCGTCGGCACATCCGGCCACCCTAACTTCGGCGACGAGTTCATTGCCGCTGCGTGGCTGAGACACCTCGCCGTGGCCCGGCCCGATGCCGATGTCTGGCTGGACAGCCCCCAGCCCGGCATGGCGCAGTTACTTTTTGAAGGCCTGCACCCCCGACTGCGGGTCACCAATACGCTCTGGCGTCTGGTGCACGAGAACGCAGAACTGCCCGCCGAAGTGGCCGCGAAGAACATCCGCGATCGAGTCACAGGCCTCGGCACTCCGGCTTACGATCTGGGCATTCTCAAGATGCGGGAAGCCGAGTCGCTCCACCTCATCGGGGGCGGTTACGTCAATGAAACCTGGCCTCACCACGCCGGCTTGGTTGTCGGCATGAGGGCCGTCGGCGAATTGACCGGCGCCCGGCTTTTCGCCACCGGACAAGGCCTCATGCCGGCTCTGTCGCCGGCCTTCGAGGAAACGCCTCTGTTCGGGGGGTTCAGCTATGCCCGTGCACGGGACGAGCCTAGCGCGGCGACGTACGGACTGGACCTCGGCCTCGACGATGCCTTCCTCGGCGCCGAGGCGGAAGTCGCCCGGGCCGACGCGGCCCCGGGGCTATACGTGTGTATCCAGAACGACATGGTGGATCCCGGACGGTTCGAGTCAGCCGTAGAGCTGGCCCGCGCCGAAGTCGAGCGGGCCATCAGTGAGGGCATCGACGCCTATTACGTCGAGGCCATCCCAGGCTTTGACCGGACCGCCTACGAGCGCCTGGCGGACCTCATCCCGGAGGAACGATTCGTGCCGTTCCTCCATGTCTGGACGCACGGCCTGCCGCTCTCCGACCAGCAAACCTGGGTCACCAGCCGTTTCCACCTCCACCTCTTGGCGGCAGCCGCCGGGGCGCGCGGCATTGCCGTGGGAATGAAGAAGGGCTACTACGATGTCAAACATGAATCAGTGACGGCGCTGGGCAGCGGATGGCCGCTGGCGCTGGACGGGGACAGCCCCGCCATGCCGACGCAGGCAGGTCCGATGGCGGCGAACCTGCCTGCACTCCTGGCCCGGAAGCGTTCCGAAGCAGAGAGCCTCTATCCGGCGGCCCCCGGCGAGCCGGCCCGGCCTGCCTCCAATACCGCCAAGCTTTTCAACCTTGCGTGGAGCGGAGTCCCACGCCGGTCCAGAGGCTAGGGCTGGCCGGGTCTGCCCGCCACCGCGTCTACCGCTGACGCTGCGGCCGCGGCAGGGCGGTGGCCCTTCTTTGCGAGCTGGATCTGTTCGTAGACATGGATCCAGGGGTGTGCCTCTCCGGGGCGGGTTCCACGGAGAGTTTTCCACGGGGTTTTCCACATAGCCGACAATGACTCTGGCTAGCCCGGCCATGTCATCCATAGGATCCTTTCATGAGCACATTTACCGGGATCCCCGCCGCCGCCATCGAGTTCTACGCCGAGCTTGAAGAGAACAACAACCGCGAATGGTGGCTGGCGCACAAGGACATCTACGACTCCGCTGTGAAAGAGCCATTGACGCTGTTACTGGAGGAGCTTGAGCCGCGGTTCGGGCCGGGGAAGATTTTCCGCCCTCATAGAGATGTCCGATTCTCCCAAGACAAATCCCCGTACAAGACCGCACAGGGAGCTTTTGCTGCCGACAAGGAGGGTGTGGGCTTCTACCTTCAGCTCAGTGCGGACGGGTTGCTGGTGGGCGGCGGATGCCACTCGCGCACCCCGGAGCAGATTGCCCGGTTCCGCGCCGCCACGGATGCCCCGGCCAGCGGAGAGGAACTCCAGAAAATCGTCGATGACATCGCCGCGGCCGGTTTCGCCGTGGAAGGCGAGAAACTCAAGACCGTGCCGCGCGGTTTCGACAAAGACCATCCGCGTGCCGAGCTCCTGAAGCACAAATCCCTGTCTGCCGGCGTGACCCTGGGGGAACCGGAATGGATGTCTCAGCCCTCAGCCAAGGAAGAGATCGCCCAGCGGTGGGAGGTACTGCGGCCGCTTGTGGATTGGGTCAACGAGCACGCAGCCCCCTAACCGTCGGAGCCGTAACCGTCGGAGCACTAACTGCTGGAGCCGTGACTGTGTGGAGGGACAGACGGCCCCCTCAAGACCTAGTGACGGGGTTCCCTGGGAACTGCGTCCTAAGCTCGAGGGGGCCGTGAGTCCAGCGGCAGAAATCACACCGGTCGCGGGTCAGACCTTGCTGAGGCTGTCCTCGTCGTCGCTGGAGTCGCTGGAATAGCCGGAACCAGTTGAATCGCTCGGGTTGGTGCTGTTGCCGGAGACCGCGGCCTTCGCCGAGGCGAACTTCTCGTTCAGGCGGGAGTGGCGCTGGCCGTAGGCAAAGTAGATGGCGAGTCCGATTGCCATCCAGATGGCGAAAAAGATCCAGGTTTCCACGGCCAGATTCGTCATCAGGTAGAGGCACAGCACGGCCGAAATCACCGGGAGCACCTTGCCGAACGGAACCCGGAAAGCCGGCTTCAGATCCGGGCGCTTCTTACGCAGGACCAGGATGCCCAGGCTCACCATGACGAAGGCGGAGAGCGTGCCGATGTTGATCATTTCCTCAAGGAGATCCACATTGGTCAGGCCGGCCACGATCGCCACGGCTGCACCACAAATAATCTGGAGACGGACCGGCGTCGAACGCTTGTCGCTCGTCTTGGATAGCGAGCGCGGGAGCAAACCGTCGCGGCTCATGGCCAGGACCACGCGGGCCAAGCCCATGAGCAACACCATGATGACGGTGGTCAAACCGATCAGGGAACCGAAGGCAATGACCTTGGCCGCATCGGTGTTTCCAACAGCCTCGAAAGCCGTGGTCAGGGTGGGGCTCTTGGCTTCTGCCAATTGCGTGTAGGACACCATGCCGGTCAGGGCCAAGGAGACCAGGATGTAAAGCAGCGTCACGAGCGCCAG
Organism: Arthrobacter sp. AZCC_0090; assembly: GCF_014207375.1. Taxonomy (GTDB): domain Bacteria; phylum Actinomycetota; class Actinomycetes; order Actinomycetales; family Micrococcaceae; genus Arthrobacter. The sequence goes on from NZ_JACHEE010000005.1 coordinate 95,653, forward strand.
TCCGCCGAAGATGCCCCGGGGCAGGGTCTTCTGCGGATTCTTGACCTCTTCCGCGGATGTGGCAACCACGTCGAAGCCGATGAACGCAAAGAAGACCAAAGCTGCGCCGGCAAAAATGCCCAGTGTTCCGTACTGCGCCGGAACCGCACCGGTGAGGAAGCCGAAGAAGGACTGCTTCATGACATCCGCACCGTCGGTGCCACCAGTAGGCTGCGATGCCGGGACAAAGGGCGTGTAGTTCGAGAATTTCACGTACGTGAAGCCCACGACGATGACGAACAGCACCACGGCGATCTTGATCAACGTGAAGATGTTGCCCACGCGGGCGGACAGCTTGGTGCCGAGCACCAAGAGAACCGTGAAGATCGCGACAATGAGGAACGCGCCCCAGTAGAGGTCAACGCCTGCAATGTTCAGGGCCGGTGGCATATCTACGCCCATGAGTCCGAACACCTTGCTCAAGTAGATGCCCCAGTACTTGGCGATGACCGCGGCAGCAGTGAAGAGCTCAAGAATGAGGTTCCAGCCAATGATCCAGGCCAGGACTTCACCCATGGTGGCGTAGGTGAAAACGTAGGCGGACCCGGCGACCGGGATGGCGGTGGCGAATTCCGCGTAGCACATGATGGCCAGGGCGCACGTGACGGCTGCGACGGCGAAGGAAATCGTCACGGCAGGGCCGGCAAAGTTTGCGGCGGCCTTGGCGCCGACGGAGAAGATCCCGGCGCCGACAGCGACGGCAACGCCCATGATCATCAGATCCCAGGTGCTGAGGGAACGCTTGAGCTTGCGTCCGGGTTCATCGGCGTCCGCAATGGACTGCTCGATTGACTTGGTCCGGAAGAGGTTCATAGAAGAGTCCACAATCTTGATGGGGTGTTTGAAACAGACTCATCAAGGGTAGTGTCCAAGCAATGGACTCTCACATTTGTCCCAAATCGTGAGACGCGAGAACTGCTCAGCCTCAGAGTCTGGGGACGTCCCTGTCCATCAACGTGGAGCGGATGAGGAAGCGTTTGCCCTCCGGCGACTCCACTGAGAAGCCACTCCCCCGGCCAGCCACTACGTCCACCGTCAGGTGGGTGTGGGACCAGTAATTGAACTGTTCCCGGGACATCCAGAACTCCAAAGGCTGGGGCCCGTCATCGTCCCCTAAGTCGAAAAGGCCGAGCAAAACGTCCGAATCTCCTGTAATGAATTCCCCCGCCGGATAGCACATGGGCGAGGAACCGTCACAGCAACCACCGGACTGGTGGAACATGAGCGGCCCATGCTGCTCCCATAACTTCTTGAGCAAGTCGATGGAATCGGCGGTGAGCGCCACCCGGGAAAAGTCTTCCCCGGGCAGCGTCACGGCGGCGTCAAGCCTGTTGCGAGGCATTAGAACCTCAGCACCACACGGCCATCGATCTTGGCATGCTTCATCTCATCAAAGACCGCGTTGACCTCGGAGAGCTCACGTGTGGACACGGTCGGGTGGATCTTGCCCTGCGCGTAGAAGTCTAGCGCCTCCTCCAGGTCCTGCCTCGTTCCGACGATCGAGCCGCGGACGGTCAGGCCCTTGAGCACGATCTCGAAGATCGGTGCAGGGAAGTCTCCCGGAGGTAGTCCGTTGAAGACGATGGTCCCACCGCGCCGGGCCATGCCGATCGCCTGCCCGAAGGCCGACGGGTGCACTGCCGTGACCAGGACGCCGTGGCAGCCCCCGGTTTCGCGCTGAATGACTTCCGCAGGATCCTCGTGCAGTGCGTTGACCGTGAGCTCGGCACCGTGCTTTTTGGCGAGAGCAAGCTTGTCGTCGGCGATGTCCACTGCCGCAACGCGCAGGCCCATGGCCACCGCGTACTGGACTGCGATGTGCCCCAGGCCGCCGATGCCGGAAATGGTGACCCATTGGCCCGGCTTGGCCTCGGTCATCTTCAGTCCCTTATAGACGGTGACTCCGGCGCACAGCACCGGGGCGACCTCCACAGGGTCCGAACCCGCCGGAATCCTTGCGGCGAACCGGCTGTCCACCAGCATGTACTCCCCGAACGAGCCATCCACACTGTAGCCCGCGTTCTTCTGGGCCTCGCACAGCGTCTCCCAGCCGGTGCGACAGTACTGGCAGTCGCCACAGGCGGACCAGAGCCAGGCATTGCCCACGAGGTCCCCGACCGCCAGGTCGGTGACGCCTTCACCGAGGGCCACCACTTCGCCCACCCCTTCATGGCCAGGCACGAACGGCGGTGAGGGCTTGACCGGCCAGTCGCCCTCCGCCGCGTGCAGGTCTGTGTGGCAAACGCCGCTGGTGATGACCTTGACCAGCGCTTCTCCTCGGCCAGGAGTAGGAATGGGGAGGGACTGGATCTGAAGGTCTTTTCCGAAATCAGTTACTACGGCTGCTTGCATTGTCGTCGTCATTGGCGAAATCCTTGCGTCGTTAGAGGGTTCCAAGTGCTGAGATATGGGATGCTGCTGCTCTGCTGAGGGGTAGCCAGGGTTGATCGGTGGGGAGTGATCTGTGCTGATCGCTCCCCACCGGGTTTAGCTCGGCTTAGAAGAAGCCGAGCTTGTTCTCGTTGTAGCTGACCAGAAGATTCTTGGTCTGCTGGTAGTGGTCCAGCATCATGGCGTGGTTCTCGCGTCCGATGCCGGAGGACTTGTATCCGCCAAACGCGGCACCGGCCGGGTAGGCATGGTAGTTGTTGACCCAGACGCGGCCGGCCTGGATTTCCCGCCCTGCCCGGTAGGCGACGTTCCCGTTGCGGGACCAGACACCGGCGCCGAGTCCGTAAAGGGTGTCGTTGGCGATGCCGATGGCGTCGTTGTAGTCGCTGAACTTCGTCACGGACACCACCGGGCCGAAGATCTCCTCCTGGAAGATCCGCATCCGGTTGTGACCCTCGAAAATGGTCGGCTGGACGTAGTAGCCGCCGGCCAGGTCACCGTCGAGCTGGGCCCGGGCACCGCCGGTGAGGACCTTGGCGCCCTCCTGCTTTCCAATGTCGATGTAGGAGAGGATCTTCTCCAGCTGGTCGTTGGAGGCCTGGGCCCCGATCTGGGTATCGGTGTCCAGCGGGTTGCCCTGGATGATCTTGTTGGTGCGGGTCACAGCATCGGCCATGAAGGAGTCGTAGATGCCTTCCTGGACCAGGGCGCGGGAGGGGCAGGTGCAGACTTCGCCCTGGTTGAAGGCGAAGAGGGTGAAGCCTTCCTGGGCCTTGTCGTAGAACGCGTCGTTCTGCGCGGCGACGTCGTCGAAGAAGATGTTCGGGCTCTTGCCGCCCAGTTCAAGAGTCACCGGGATCAGGTTCTGGGACGCGTACTGGCTGATCAGGCGGCCCGTTGTCGTCTCGCCGGTGAAAGCGATCTTGCGGATCCGGGGGCTGGATGCCAGCGGTTTGCCGGCTTCGACGCCGAAACCGTTGACCACGTTGACCACACCGGCGGGCAGCAGGTCGCTGATCAGTTCCATCAGGACCAGGATGGAGGACGGGGTCTGCTCGGCCGGCTTGAGGACGACGGCGTTGCCCGCGGCAAGTGCCGGGGCGAGCTTCCAGACGGCCATGAGGATCGGGAAGTTCCACGGGATGATCTGGCCCACGACGCCCAGCGGCTCGCGGAAGTGGTACGCCGTGGTGTCCTCGTCGAGCTGGGACAGGTGGCCTTCCTGTGCACGGATGGCGGAGGCGAAGTAGCGGAAGTGGTCCGCTGCCAGGGGAATGTCCGCGTTCAGGGTTTCCCGGACGGGCTTGCCGTTATCCCAGGTCTCGGCAACGGCCAGCAGCTCGACGTTTTCATCGATTCGGTCGGCGATCTTGTTCAGGATCGCGGCGCGTTCCGTCGCGGAGGTCTTACCCCAGGACGGAGCCACCTTGTGTGCGGCGTCGAGGGCCAGCTCGATGTCCTCGGCCGTGCCCCGTGCAACCTCGCAGAAGGCCGTCCCGGTCACCGGGGTGATGTTCTCGAAGTACTGCCCCTTGACCGGGGCAACCCACTCTCCGCCGATCCAGTTCTCGTAACGGTCCTTGAACGTGACCTTCGACCCCTCGGCACCCGGCTGTGCATAAACAGTCATCTGTAGCTCCTTTGCTCCGCATGATGGTGGCTTTGCTGTGCCTTCAGCGTAGGAGCGGGGAGGTTGCAAGCAGGTTGCAACCTTGTGGGCTAGATCACTTGCAGCCTAGAGACCCGCGGGAAAAGCGTACGAGCTAGGAATCGGGGAGGGCGCCGCACCGAAGGACAGCACTATCTCGTCATGAGCCTTCAGGACCACATCGGTCACAGGAGCATTTTGCTTTGTCCCGTTCACGTAGGCGGTCCAGCCACCGGTTCCGCCATGCGGCGCTCCGGTGGCGTCCTTACCGTCCAAGACTCCCCATTCGGTCAAGACTTGGCCGAGCGTGTACTTCAGTCCGGCCGTGGGCGCCTCGATATGGAGGATGCCGGATGTGTCGTGGGTGTGCAGGGCCGAAATTCCGTTCGGCTGGCCGTCGGCTCCGAAACTGAAGCCGATCTCAGCCGGGACGGTGACCGGTTTGCCGTCGACAAGGACGTCCAGATGGGCGTGGTAATGCTCGGCCGTGCCCTCGGCCGTGAGAATGTCCAAGCCGGCGGCCTTGATCCTCTGGGCGCCCGTTGCGGGATCGAGGTCCCAGCCAGCGGCACCCGTAGTGGCCAATGCAGAAGCCGTTGCCGATGACGGCACTGTTTGGGCAGGTGCCCCGCAGGCGGTGGCTCCGACAAGGAGTCCGGATACGGTCAGGGCGACGGCAAGGCGCTTTTTCAACACGGAGGAAGCTTCTTTCGTTTGGCTCGCTCTTACGATACGGGCCGAAACTCCGTATTTCCCGAGTGCCACGCGATAGGCCGGCGTCAGGCCGACAGTTCGCTTTCCAAGCGTTCAAGATCGGCGACGACGGCTGCCCGCTTGGGCGAGCGCGGCGGCAGGAGCTTGAGGGCGGCAAGCCGGACATCGACGTCGTTCTTCGCCTCAGGCAGCCCCGCATACTTGAGCAGCGCCTCGGCACTGCCGTCGTTGAGGACCGCTTCGCGCAAGAGCGCGGAGACTCTCTGGCGGAGCTCCACAATTCCGGGAGCTTCCGAATGCGGCAGGACGGCACCTTTGTAGATCTCCAAGGCGATGCGGTGGGCGCCCCGCCGCAGGCAGGAGAGAACTTGGGCGGCGTCCTGGCCGAGGTCGATGGGGAGCCGGTACGGCCGGGATTCCGGGACTGCCGCAGGATCAAGCTCATGGAGCACTTTGCGCAGGCGCACCATTTCGGCCCGGAGGGTGACGCTGGAACCATCTCCCGGATACAGCGCCAGGGCGAGTTCCTCGGCGCTGAGCCCGTCTGGACGGGTGCCCAGCAATGCCAGGATCTCGCTGTGCCTGGCGGACAGCGGAATACTGCGCCCTCCGATGCTCAACAATGCCTGGTCACGGCCCAGCAGCTGGAGGCTGTTCCGGTACAGACCGGTGCCCTGCCGCGAGCCGACGGCGAAAGGCGAGTTCCGGCGTCGGGCCGGCACGGCGTGTTTGATGGCCGCGAGTTGCAGCCTTTCCACGCGCAATTGGGCCTGCGCCGCCGCCACGGTTGCTTCAACAAGGGAGAGTGTGTGGGGTGCGACGGCGGCTTCCGTGCCGGTGATGTCGACGACGCCCAGGACGGCTCCGGAGTCAGGGTCGTGGAAGGGCACCGCGGTGCAGCTCCACGGGTGGACCGAGCGTTTGTAGTGCTCAGCGCCGGAGATCTGGATGCCGCGACCCAAGGCGAGCGCGGTGCCCGGTGCGCTCGTGCCGACGGCTGCCTCGGACCAGTCCGCGCCTGCTACGAACATCATGCCCTCGGCGCGGCGCCTCATCGCAGGATTTCCGTCCACCCACAGCAGCCGGCCAAGCTCGTCCCCCACGGCCACCAGCAGTCCGCTTTCGTAGCTGGGCTGGATGAGGAGCTTCTGGATGACAGGCATGATGATGGCAAGCGGGTGTTGGCGGCGGTATTCCTCAAGCTCGTCGAAGTCCATGGCCACGGGAGCTTCGGGCTGGTCCGGGTTCGCCTTAAGCCGCGCGGATCTCGCCCAGGATTCCTTGATCAGGCGGCGCAACCCGGGAAGCTCCGTCGCGTCGGGAGGCCCAAAGCGCCACGAATCCAGTTGCTCGTGCCCCGCGCGGGCATGGCGCTGCAGCAGCTCCGCGGCGTCGCCGGCCGAAGCTGCCGGATGGATCGGATTCTTCATCGAACTCCCATGACTGGGCGCAGCACAGTACCGGCCAGTCTAGTTGCGAGCCGAGGTTTTGCCTATGGGGAGACGGCGAGGGCAGCCGCCTGTTGGGCGAGCTCGGTGATGCGCTGCCAGTCGCCGTTTTCGATGGCGTCGCTGGGTGTCAACCAGCTGCCTCCGACGCAGGACACATTGGGCAGCTTCAGATAGTCCGGCGCTGAGGCCAGGCTGATGCCGCCGGTGGGGCAAAACTGCACTTGCGGGATGGGAGCTCCGATAGCCGCGAGGTACTTGGGACCACCGGCCGGACCCGCCGGGAAGAACTTCATGGCATGGAGTCCCCGCTCCAGCACGGCCATGACTTCGCCGACAGTGGCGACTCCGGGCAGCACCGGGACGTCAAGGGTGAGCATGTGCCCAAGAAGCGCGGGGGTGACTCCGGGGCTGACAAGGAACTGCGCGCCGGCAGATACCACGGCGTCGGCCTGGCCTGGAGTGAGGACCGTGCCGGCACCCAGCAGGATGTCCGGTACTTCCTCGGCGATGAGTTTGAGCGATTCGAGGGCGCTCTCCGTGCGGAGCGTCAGTTCGATGATCCGGACGCCGCCGTCTGCCAGCGCGCGGGCCACCGGCACGGCATGCCTCGGATCGTCGATGGTGACCACGGGAATGACAGGTGAAGTGCGCAGGATGTGTGTGGCGTCAGCCATGGTGGATCTCGTTTCTCAGGCCGTCGGGCCCGTGGTTGTCGATGATGCGGTACCAATGCGTGAGCAAATCGGCGAATCCGGGCCGGTCAGCCACATCGGCGTCGAAGATGCTGCGGCAGCCAAGAAGGGCCGGAACTACGGTGGCTGCCGTCCGTCTGGACGGAAGTGCCGCATGCAGCTCCGCGGCTAGCGGGTCGTCCAGGCGGCCTGCCGAGGTGGTGGCAACGTGCCGCATCCACGCCGCAACCGCGAGGGCAGCCCACCGCGGTTCGCGGCCGGCGTCGAAGTTTCCCCGGACCGTGCTCAGCAACCGCAGGCCGATCTTTTGGGAGCCGTCGCTGCCAACTTTGGCGGTGGTGTGCCCGAGAGCGGGATTGGCGAAACGGCCCAGCACCTGCGCGCAGTAGGTCTCGCCGTCAAGCCCGACGGGCAGCGTGATGGTGGGGAGCACGTCTTCGCTCATCATTCGGCTGCACGCGGCGAGGAAGGCGTCCTCCCCCACCGCATCGCTGATGGTCGTCTTGCCCGAGGCCAACCCCAGGTACGCGAGCATGGAGTGGCTGGCGTTCAGGAGACGCAGCTTTGCGGCTTCCCAAGCGGCGACGTCGGTGCTGAAGAGGGCACCGGCGTCTTCCCACCTAGGCCGGCGGGATGCGAAATTGTCCTCGATGACCCACTGCTGGAACGGTTCGGCCACCACAGCAGCCTCGTCCCGCAGGCCCAGTTCACGTTCGACGGCGTCAAGGTCACCCCGGGTAGTTGCCGGGACCATCCTGTCCACAATGGTGTTCGGGAAGGTCACGTTCATTTCCAACCATGACATCAGCGGACCCGACTCGACTGAAGGCAGCGCGGCGGCAAACGCGTGCACCAGCTTCCTGGTCAGCTCCCCATTGCCAGGAAGGTTGTCGCAAGAGACCACCGTGATGGGCCCTGCATCAGTTCGTGAGCGCTGCTGGAGTCCCCGCGTGATCTGGCCGATGGCCGTGAGCGGAGGACGTCCAGCGAGATCCGATTGGACATGCTCATCCGCCGCGTTCAACCCTCCGGTGCGGGGATCGATCCTGTATCCCTTCTCGGTGATCGTCAGCGTGACCACCTTGGTAGTTTCCGAAGCTATGCGCTCGGCAACTGTCCCGGGGTTGTCCCTCCCGGAAAGGGCTTCGGTGACGCTGGAGACAATCCGAAGGGGCGCCGCACCACTGCCCCTCTCGGTCACAGTGAACAGGCCGTCCTGAGGTGCCAACTGCCGCGCGACGGCATCAGAACGCTGGGTGAATCCGACAATCCCCCACTCAGGCTCGCCGGTTGCCGCCATGGCCCGCTCGGTGAAAACAGCGGTGTGCGCCCGGGCGAAGGCGCCCAGGCCGAGGTGGACGATGCCAGGCTTCACAGCCCCCGCGGGGAACAGCGGCTGGGAACCTTCGCGGGAGGCGAGCGCGTCGTAGCTTAGGCGTGCGATGTCAGCTCTCCTTCGCCAGATGAGGCCGCATGTGCCTTCGTCTGCTCAAACGTCGGCACGAACCCGGTGCCGCCCTTGCCGCCCACCACGAGCGAGGCCGCCGCGGCACCGTAGCGGACCGCCGTCGTCAGCTCATCGCCCAGCACCATTCGCGCGGTTGTAGTTCCCACGAAGGCGTCCCCGGCACCGGTCTGGTCCACGACGGCGGGCGCCGGTATCGCGTCAACCCACACTGAGTCGGCGGCGCTCCCCAGTTGAATGCCGTCGGACCCGCACGTCACCGCCACGTTCGCGGCGCCGAGCCCTCGAAGCTTCTCAACGGCTTCCTCAGCGGACCCAGAACCCAAGAGCGCCGAGGTTTCCCCAGGGAACGAGGGAGTCACGAGGAACGCTTGGGGCGCCAGTTCGGCGAGGACCGCCGTCGCGTCCTCCACGGAGGTCAACCGCGACCGGAAGTTGGGGTCGAACACAAAGCGGGGCGAAAGTCTCGCCGCTGTGACAACGGCCGCACGCGATGTGCTGGAAATAGCACAGGCGATCCCGCCCGCCACCACTGCACCGGCGTCCGAAAACACGGCGGGATCGACGTCGTCGGGGCTGAGCGTGGATCCAACGCTGCCGCGGCGGGCATAGGAGAATTCCCGCTGGCCGTCGGGGTCGCAGTGCATCAAGTACACGCCTTGCTGGCCGCGCCTGAACTTCAGCAGTTCCGTGGAAATGCCGAGTTCCCGGATCCTGGCGGCAATCGCTTGGCCGAGCTCGTCGTCGCTCACTACGGATAGCAGCCCGACGCGGGCGCCCGCCGCTGCGGCTGACGCCGCGACATTCAGGGCGTCCCCGGAGATGCCAAGCTGCGCAGGGACGCCATGGGCAAAGGGAACCTCCGTGGCGACCTCGAGAAGGATTTCGCCCATCACGACGACGTCGAACGGCTGCGTTTGGAAACGTTCAGTCACGGCGTTCACCAGTCATGCACCGACCCGTCGAGGCGGCGGTTGACAGGCAGATATTTCGGATCGAAGGGGAACGTTAACGCTGCTTCCTCGTCAAATTCCACCCCGAGGCCCGGGGCGTCGCCGGGATGCATATAGCCGTCTGTGAAGGTGTAGGACGTCTTGAACACCTCGCCTGCCGGGTCCCTGTGGCCCATATATTCCTGGACGCCAAAGTTGGGAATGCTCATGTCCACGTGAAGCGCCGCGGCGAAGGAGACCGGCGAAAGGTCACCGGCACCATGCGAGCCGGAGCGGACGCCGTAAAGGTCCGCAAGGGAGAAAATGCGGCGCAAGTGCGTGATGCCCCCGGCGTGCGAAACGGAAGTGCGGATGTAATCGATGAGGCGTTCCGTGATGAGCTGCTGGCAATCCCAGATGGAGTTGAAGACCTCCCCGACGGCGATCGGCGTCGTCGTGTGTTGGCGGATCAGCCGGAATGCGGACTGGTCTTCCGCCGGCGTCGGATCCTCGATCCAGAACGGGCGATATTGCTCCAGCGATGCTCCCAGCCTTCCGGCCTCGATGGGCGTCAGCCGGTGGTGGACGTCGTGGAGGACGTGCACGCCGTAACCGAACTGCTCACGGACATGTGCCATCATCTTCGGCGCAAAGTCCAGGTACGCCGTGGTCTCCCACGTGTCTTCCTGGGGGACGTTGCCGCTCGCCGGCTCGTAGGTTTTGCCGTCCACCGGCGCGATCCCGTACGTCTTGTCCAGGCCGGGAATCGCCGCCTGGGCACGGATTGCCTTGTAGCCGAGATCGAGGTGATGCTGGAAGTCGGCGCTGAGGTCCGCCAGCGTCGAGCCGCTGGCGTGGCCGTAGACCATCACGCCTTCGCGCGCCGCGCCGCCCAGGAGTTCATACACCGGCATACCGGCCGCCTTGCCCTTGATGTCCCAGAGCGCGACGTCGATGGCTGCGATCGCCGTCATCGTCACCGGGCCGCGGCGCCAGTACGCACCCTTGTAAAAGTACTGCCAGGTGTCCTCGATGCGGCGCGCGTCGCGGCCGATCAGCAGCGGGCAGAGGTGCTCGGACAGGTAGGACGCCACGGCCAGCTCGCGGCCGTTGAGGGTGGCGTCGCCGATGCCGGTGATGCCGTCCTCGGTTTCGATAACGAGCGTGACGTAGTTTCGTCCCGGAGACGAAACCACTACCCGTGCGTCGGTGATCTTCACTGCTTTGGTCCTTTGAGTAGCTGGCAGTAGGTGTCGTTTTGAGCCCTCAAAACGACACCTACTGCGGGTTAGTTGGGTCGGCTCAGCTGCAGCATGACTTTGCTGCTGCCGGATGCCGGGTCGGCCGACACCCTCATGGCTTCGGCGGCTTGGTCAATGCCGAATTTGTGGGTGATGACGGGTGAGATGTCCAGGCCGTTGGCCATGGCCACGAGGGCGTCGCTGATCTCATCCACGAAGCGGTAGGAGCCGACCCAGGTGATTTCGCGCGTCACCAGGTCACCAATAGCCGAAAGGCTCGGGGCGCCCGGAAGATTGCCCACTTGGACGATGGTTCCACCACGCGCGGTGGCGCGAAGAACCTGGCCCAGCACAGCGGGAATACCGGTGGCTTCGAAAACAAGCTCGACGTCGTCGGGCAGCGAGCCGCCGCGAGCAACGTTCCGCACGTCGTCGGCCCCCATGGCTTTCGCGACCCGGAGCGAAGCGTCGCTGATGTCCGCCGCGACTACTGTCCTGGCGCCCGCATACTTGGCAGCGGCGATCAGCAGGGAACCGATCGGGCCTGCACCGTTCACGAGGACGTCCCGCCCCGCGAGCGAACCTGCCCTGCTCACCGCATGCATGGCGACGGCGAGCGGTTCCGCGAGTGCCCCGCGCAAGGTGTCGACGCCGTCGGGCAACGGCCGGAGCTGTGACGCCCGGACACGCTTCCGCTCGCTGAAGCCCCCGTCCGTGTGCGGGTCAAAGGCAGCCGAGCCGAAGTACCGGACATGCGGATACAGGTTGGTGCGGCCGGCCAAACGCTCCGGCAAGACGCCGTCGCCTACCAGTTCCGCGGGATGAACGGTGACCGGCTGGCCGACGTCGAAATTCTCGACGCCGGGGCCAATCTGGGCGATGCGTCCGGCAATCTCATGGCCCAGGACGAGCGGCGACGTGAGCGTCGCGGTTCCGGACGCCCCGTGCTTCCAGTAGGAGAGGTCCGAGCCACAGATCCCGCCCCACTCGACGTCGAGCACCACTTCTCCAGGGCCCGCGACGGGTTCCGGCCGCTCATCGATGCGAAGGTCGTTAGCCCCGTGGACCACCACCGCTTTCATACGGCGTCTTCCAAACGGACCATGTCACGGCCGCGGACTTCCGGCCCGACGGCGGCCGACAGCAGGGTGATCAGCGAGTAGCCTATGAGCATTGCCGCCAGCGGCCACCAGTGGCCGGTGACTGCAGTGAGCGTTGCCGCCAACAGAGGGCCGATGGCTGTGGCGAGGATGCCGCCGATCTCCTTGGCCAAGGCCAACTGTGTGAAGCGGGTGCGGGCTCCGAAGAACTCGGCCATGGTGACGCTCTCCATGGCGAAGAGGCTGAGGACGCCCAGGTTCAGTCCGACGACCATGGCAACGGTGATGAGGCCGGTGTTGCCGCTCGTGATCATCAGCATCATGGGGATGGCGAACAAGGCAGTCAAGGCGCTCAGGGTCAGGTAAAGGGGTTTCCGGCCGAAGCGGTCGCCCAGGAGACCCATGACGGGGATGGTCACGAAGCCCAGCAGCGAACCGTAAACGATGGCCGTGGTGCCGACGCTCTTGTCCACCAGAAGAACGGTGGCGAGATAACCGACGAGGAATGTCTGGACGAGGCCGGAGTTGCCAGCCTGGCCGAAACGGAGGCCAAGCGTGATCAGGAAAGCCTTGCCCTTGCGCTGGTGCAGCGCCGCTTCGATAGTGCTGGTGGCCGGGGTCTTTGCGTTGCCCTTGGTTTCACGTGCGGCGTCTTGCTTGGAGGCGATGTCCTGCTTGGAAAGGGCCACCCCGTCGACGACGTCGGCGCGCTCCTCGAACACCGGGCTTTCTTTGAGGGAGCGGCGGATCCAAACAGCGAAGATCATCAGCACGAAACTGGCCAGGAACGGAATGCGCCAGCCCCAGCTGAGCAACTGATCTTGGGGTAGGGCTGCGACGAGGATCGCCCAAAGCGCCGAAGCGCCGAGCGTGCCGGAGTTGGTTCCGAGGCATACGAGCGAAGAGATCAGGCCGCGACGGCGGGCGGACGCGTATTCGGCGAGCATCACCGTTGCGCCGGCAATTTCGGCGCCGGCGCCAAACCCTTGGATGAGGCGCAGCGCGACGAGCAAGATGGGTGCCCAAATACCGATCATCGCGTAGGTGGGGAGCACGCCGATCAGCGTGGTGGACGCACCCATGAGCGCGATGGTGATGAACAGGACCTTCTTGCGGCCGATCCGGTCCCCCATGCGGCCGAAGTAGATGGCGCCGACAAGACGCGCGACGTACCCGACGCCGTAGGTCGCCATCGCGGCGATCAAGCCGATGACCGGACTCACCTCGGGGAAGAAGATCTTGTTGAAGACGATGGCTGCAGCCAGGGAGTAGAGCTGGAAGTCCATGAATTCCATGGCTGTGCCGAGCCAACCGGAAACGGCAACCTTGGCGAGGTCGCCGGTGCTTCTGGTGCCTGGCTTAGCCGTGGGTGGGGCGATGCTCTCGGTCATCAATTGCTCCTTTGCAGGCGATGAAAAGTGGATTCGGAGAGTTCTCAGGAAAGAGGCCAGCCCGTTAACGCCCTCGTGGCGAGGCCTTGGGAAGTTTTGTTGGGCTGCTTGGTTACTACCATACAAGCACTACCATTCTAGTCTGTCAACGGACACTAGACTGGACGAGTGGCTACCAAGAAACCAGCAAGTGAACAGGCGCCCAGGCTTTCGGTGCGTGACCAGACCCTGGACACCCTCCGGCGTCGGATCATTTCCCTCGAACTGCCGCCCGGAGAGCCACTGTCCGAAAACGAACTGGCCCAGGAGCTAGGGGTCAGCAGGACTCCGGTCAGGGAAAGCCTGATTCTGTTGCGCGAAGAAGGCTTGGTTCAGGTCTTTCCGCAGATTGGCTCTTTCGTCTCCCTGGTGGACCTCGGCAGAGTCGCCGAGGCCCAGTTCGTCAGGGAAGCCATTGAATGCGCCTCCCTGAGGGACGCAGCAGTAGATAGCGAAGGGATTGCAGGGCTGCGCGAAATACTCAAAGATCAGTGGGATGCCGAGGCCGCCGGCGACGTCGACGAATTCTTCCGGCTGGACGAGGACTTCCACCGCGAATTGCTCCGCCTGGCCGGCCATGAAACTGCATGGACCGCGGTGAATTCAGCCAAGGCGCATTTGGACCGCGCACGGCGGCTGAGCCTCATCGACACCCGGCCAGTTTCCACATTGATTGAGCAACACACGGCGATCGTCGATGCCCTGGAGGCCAACAATCCCGCCGGAGCAGACGATTCACTGCGCATCCACTTGCGGGGCGTTTTCGACGACGTCAAGCGCATCCAAGCCGCCACGCCCGAGCTCTTCTCCGACGGCACCGTGCCCCGTCCCATCAGGCGGAGCATCGCCCGGCTGGCATAAGGCCCACATCGCAACGAGACCTGGTGGCGAAGTCACTCCGGGTGGAATGCGTACGCCTCGACCTCGCCCAAGGCCTCCCAGTCCTATTTCATCTTCACAAGGATGCCGACAACGCCCGCGCGAGGGCTTCGGGCTTGCGGTCTGCCCACGGTGCGGCTTTCTCCAGTTGTCCCGCCAGCCGGAACAGCGTGGCCTCATCCCCGAACCGGCCAAGGAAAGACATACCCACCGGCAGCCCGGTCGAATCGACTCCGAGGGGCACTGACATGGCCGGGTTGCCTGAGATGTTGGCGTACTCACCGTCGAACATGAGGAAGCGGCTGGCCTCCCGCTCCCCGCGCAACGGCTCTTCCTCGGTTCCGACAAGCGTGCCGAGAGGCAGCGGCGGCCAGCCGACCGTGGGAGTCATCCAGGCGTCGAATTCCTCGAAGAATCCAGCCAGACGACGGCTGAAGCGCTGCAATTCCTCCATGCCGAGGAGGTACTGCCCGCCTGTCACAGCCCGCGAGCGCTCGAAATCGGCTGCGGTGAACGGCTCGATCTCCCCGGCTTCCGGCGGCCTGCCCATCCGCTGCGTCCAGTACGCCTCGATCCACGCGATCGCGCCTCCATAGACAGCCCTGACCGCCCGGTGCCCAGCCCGCCCGAGCGTCCCGGGGTGCGCGTCGGTAACGCTGTGGCCCAGTCCAGCGAGCAATTCCACGGTTTCCTCGAACACCCTCAGGTAGTCCGGATGCACGTGCTGCCCCGAGTTGGGCGTCGCGGTTGCTGCGATGCGGAGCTTTCCAGGAACAGTACCGGTTTCAAGCAGGAAAGGCCGTGCCTGCGGAGGCGCCCAATATGGATCACCGAGCGCCTGGCCGGCCGTCGCGTCGAGTAGTGCCGCCGAATCGCGCACGCTCCGGGTCAGCGCATGTTCCACGGCGAAGCCCCCGGCCACGTCACCATACTCGGGGCCCATGGGGACCCGTCCGCGCGTCGGTTTGAACCCGAAAACCCCACACCACGCGGCCGGGTAGCGAAGGGATCCGCCAAGGTCGTTCCCATGTGCCATGGGAACCATTCCGGAAGCGACGGCGGCGGCGGACCCGCCGCTGGAGCCACTTGTGGAAAGCGATAGGTTCCAAGGGTTGCGGGTGGCACCATGCAGCACCGGCTCACAGTGCGGGGTGAGCCCGAATTCCGGTATGTTGGTCTTCCCCAGGATGGCAAGGCCGGCTTGGCGGTACCGGCGCACAAGCTCTTGGTCATGGCTCGAGACGTTGTCCTTCAACCAACGCGAGCCTTCGGTGAAGGGCGCTCCGGCGATCTCCAGGGACAGGTCTTTCACCAGGAACGGAACCCCGGGAAACGGCGCGTCAGCTTCGGAGTCGTCCGCGGGGCCTTCTGCTCCAGGTTCCAAGTGCGCGACGATGCAATGCAGCACCGGATCGATCTCCCGGATGCGGTCGCGGCCGGCGTCGAGAAGTTCATTCGGCGAAATCGCACCGCTTCGCACCAGTTCTGCCTGCCCGACGGCGTCTGTCCAGCGGAGCTCCTCGTCCATGGCTCATTTTAGGACCGGGCGTCGTGGGCCGCTAGGCGCGGGAGATCCCGATCATGTCCTCGCGCGGGACCACCTTGATGCGTTCGCGTACGACGCCGGCATCCGGGTTTTCTGCGGTCCATGCGGCACCGAGGGCTACTTCGTGCGCATCGAGCTTGTTCCAGCCTTCCCAAGTGGTGTACTCGATGCCCCGCTCTTCGAGGAGGTCGATGATGGCCTGCGGGTCCGGATTTTCGGCCGGGGGCAGCGTGAGGCGGTCCTCCAACAAGCAACCGATCGTTTCCAAGGCGTCGCCCTTGGTGTGCCCGATGAGGCCGACGGGTCCACGCTTGATCCAGCCCGTGGCGTAGATGCCGGGTACCGGCTTGCCGTCGGCGTCCAGCACCCGGCCGCCGTCGTTCGGTATGACCCCGCGGCGGGCATCGTACTCAAGCTCGTCCAGCGGGGAACCGTGGTAGCCGATGGCGCGGTAGACGGCCTGGATGGGATAGTCCACGAACTCGCCGGTGCCCTTGACGTTGCCCGTGCCGTCCAGCTGCATGCGCTCGAATTTGATGCTGGAGACTTTTCCGGAGCCATCTTCCGATACGATTTCCACCGGGCTGTGCAGGAAGTGCAAGTGCAGCCGGCGGGACGAGGGCTGCTCGGCTTCGGCATGTTCCTCAACGAGCCAATTGGTCAGCGTGTTGACCATGGTCTTGATCTGGTTGTTGCTGCGGATGGCCTCATCGGAGGCTTCATCAAACTCGAAATCCTCCGGGTACAGCACAATGTCCACGTCATTGGAATGCGAGAGCTCGCGCAGTTCCAGCGGGGTGAACTTGATCTGTGCCGGGCCGCGGCGTCCGAAGACGTGCACATCCGTCACCGGAGAGGCCTTGAGCGCGGCGTAGACGTTGTCCGGGATTTCGGTCACCAGGAGGTCGTCCGCGTGCTTGGAGAGCATGCGGGCTACGTCCAACGCCACGTTGCCGTTGCCGATGACTGCTACTTCCTTGGCATCCAGCGGCCATTCGCGGGGCACATCCGGGTGTCCGTCATACCAGGACACGAAGTCGGCCCCGCCGAAGGATCCCTTCAGTTCGATGCCGGGGATATCCAGCTCCGCGTCCTTGATGGCACCCGTGGAGAAGATCACTGCGTCATAGAAAGAGCGGAAGTCGTGCAAAGTGAGGTCGAGGCCGTAGGTGACGTTGCCGAGGAAGCGGATGTCGCCGCGGTCCAGGACCTTGTGGAGCGCGTTGACGATGCCCTTGATGCGGGGGTGGTCCGGCGCCACGCCATAGCGAATCAGGCCGTACGGCGCGGGGTATGCCTCGAAAAGGTCGATGCTGACCTCGACGTCGCCATCCTTGACCTCATTGGATTTGGTCAGGATGTCCGCGGCATACACGCCGGCCGGTCCTGCGCCGACAATGGCGACGCGCAATGGACGTTGTGAGGTGGTTTCGGCCGAGTTGGACACCGTGAACCCTTCTGAGACGGGAATCCGCCCCGCGTGGTGGGGCGCGCAGTTTCCAATTCTAGTTCTCAGTTGCCTGTGGATTGTCAGCGGGTGGCAGGAGTGACACGGTTGGGCGAGGAAACTCACACAAACTTTCCGGCCGTACGGTCAGGAATACCTTCGCAACATGTGGTGTTCTTGACATTGTGTCTACGCCCGAGCAAACCGCGCCCGCCCTGTCCGCAAACGCTCCGAACGCAACAGCATCCGCCGCTGCTGAAGCAAAGAGTGCAAAGAGTGAGACGACGGCGGGTGTGGTCTTCGGCATCGGGGCTTACGGATTGTGGGGCTTGCTTCCGCTCTACTTCCTGGTGTTGCAGCCCGCCGGAGCCGTGGAAATCGTCGCGAACCGCGTGGTGTGGTCCCTCATCTTCTGTGCCCTGCTGATCACCATCACCCGGACATGGCGCCTCCTGGGCACCGCTTTCAGGGACCGGACCGTCCTTGGACCGCTCGCCCTGGCTGCCGGACTGATCGCCATCAACTGGCTCACCTACACCTTCGGGGTCACCACAGGACACGCCGTCGAGGCCTCGCTCGGCTACTTCATCAACCCGCTCGTGTCGGTGCTCCTTGGTGTCTTCGTCCTGAAGGAAACACTCCGCCCGCTCCAGTGGGCCGCCGTCGGAATCGGCTTCATCGCCGTCGGTGTGCTGACCGTTTCGTATGGCAAGCTGCCGTGGATCGCGTTGGTCCTGGCCTTCAGCTTTGGGCTCTACGGTTTCGTGAAGAAGCGCGTGGGGCCGAAGGTCAATGCCATCACAAGCCTCACCGTGGAGACCGTGGTGCTCGCCCCGATCGCCGGCGCCACCATGATTGTCCTCGGCCTCACCGGGGCCGCAACCTTGGGAAGCGACGGCCCGGGCCACTTCTGGCTCCTGGCGGCCTCGGGCATCATCACCGCCGTGCCGCTCCTGTTCTTCGGTGCCTCCGCACGCCGCCTTCCCATGACCACCATCGGCCTGCTGCAGTACTTCGCTCCGATCCTCCAGTTCATCGTGGCCCTGGCCGTCTTCCACGAAGCCATGACGCCCGATCGCTGGGTGGGCTTCGGCATTGTATGGCTGGCCCTGTTGGTCCTGACCGTCGATATGCTGCGCACCGCACGCAAGAACTCGGTCATGAGGAAGAGGGCACGGCTCAGCGCGGCCTAACCATTTTTGCGACGCGTCCCTCGAACGTCCGGGGCCGCTTACGGCATCGAGTCCGCGCGCTCGTAGTCCCGCGGAACCACCACCATAGGCACCGGCAGCGCCCGGAGGATCTTGTTGGCGGTGCTGCCCATGAACAGTTTGCTTCTTTCCGCCAGGCGCGATGAGCCGATGATGACCACTTCGCCGTCGATCCACTCCAAGCTGTCAATCGCTTCTTCGATGCTTCGGCCGTGGGCCACCTCTACCGTCACGTCGTGCCCTTGCGGCAGGCGGGAAGCAGCATCGCTGAGGACAGTGTTGGCGTGGCGATGAGCCGCATTGGTGGCTTCTCCGCCTTCGTCGGTGCCGGCGTCGAGCGTTACCAGCGACACGAGCCGCAGCGGCACGCCACGGCGGTTGGCTGCGCCGATGGCGGTGGCGATCGCAGCGTCAGCCCCGGAGCGCTGCCCCGTGGCCAAGGTGAACCGGGTGACGGGCTCAGTGCGGTTGAACCCGCGCGGCGCCAGGGCCACCGGAACGGGCGAAGCATGCAGCAGCCCGTTGGCCACGCTGCCTACCGTGAACCTCTTGAACAGCCCATTGCTCGACGCACCTACCACAATGAGTCCGGCGTCGGTCCCGGCGGCCTGGATCAGCCCTGAAGGGAACGATTCAGCAGGCACCGCCCGGAAGGTGGCCTCGACGTCGTCGGGCACTAACGCGAGGCTCTGGGCGTGCGCGGTCAGGACGGCCTGTTCAGCGGGAGTTGCGCCAGTACTTTCGGGGTACAAACCCGAGTAGGGGGTATGCGCGTCGACGACGTACACAAGGTCCAGCACTGCGTCCTGCGCGCGGGCCAGGGACGAGGCCAAGGCAACAGCGTCCGCGCCGCGTTCATTCGGCGTGTAGCCAACTACATATCGCATGTGAAGACCCCTTTGTCGACGGCGAATTCCAGGGCCCGTCCGGGGAATCCGGGCAACGTTGGCCGGTCTGGATTCGCTAGCTAGGCACGACTCTACCTGCGGAAAGAGCTTCCCATACCTGGACATGCCCGTTCTTAAATGCCAAGGATGGACATAGTCACACTATGTCCATCCTTGGCACGCAGAGGTGGGCAAGTCCACCTGGGTTTCGGCTAGGCGTTGGCCTTGTGGCTAGGCGTTGGCCTTGATGGCCGCGGCCAGGACCTCGAGTCCGTCAAGGAGCAGTTCGTCGCTGATGACCAGCGGCGGCAGCAGGCGGATCACGTTGCCGTAGGTACCGCAGGTCAGGATGATGACGCCTTCCTGGAGACACGCGGCAGCCACGGCCTTGGTCAGTTCGGCGTTCGGTTCCTTGGAGCCGGCCTGGACCAGTTCGATCGCCAGCATGGCACCGCGTCCACGGACGTCACCGATAACTGGGAGTTCCGAAGCGAGCTCGCGCAAGCGGCCGAGGGCGATTTCCTCGATGTGGCGGGCACGGCCGTTGAGGTCGTGCTCCTCCATGGTGCCAATGGCAGCAAGCGCAGCTGCACAAGCAACCGGGTTGCCGCCGTAGGTGCCGCCGAGGCCGCCTGGGTGGACGGCGTCGAGCAGGTCTGCCCGGCCGGTGATGGCGGACAGCGGGAGGCCGCCGGCGATGCCCTTGGCCATGGTGATGATGTCCGGGACAACGCCTTCGTGGTTGACGGCAAACCATTCACCCGTGCGGCAGAAGCCGGACTGGACCTCGTCGGCAATGAAGACGATGCCCTTTTCCTTGGCCCATGCGGACAGTGCCGGCAGGAAGCCTTCGGCCGGGACGATGAAGCCGCCCTCGCCCTGGATCGGTTCGATGATGATCGCGGCAACCTGGTCGCCGCCGATCTGCTTCTCGATCATGGTGATGGCGCGCTTCGCGGCCTCGGCACCGGTGATCTCCGGGTTTTCCTCGCGGAACGGGTAGCTCATCGGCATGCGGTAGACCTCGGGCGCGAACGGGCCGAAGTTGGTCTTGTAGGGCATGGCCTTGGCGGTGAGTGCCATGGTGAGGTTGGTGCGGCCGTGGTAGGCGTGGTCGAAAGCGACCACGGCGTCACGGCCGGTGGCCAGGCGTGCCACCTTGACGGCGTTCTCCACTGCTTCGGCACCGGAGTTGAAAAGCACGGTGCGCTTCTCGTGGTCGCCCGGGGTGAGGCGGTTCAGCTGCTCGGCGACGGCGACGTAGCCCTCGTACGGGGTGACCATGAAGCAGGTGTGGGTAAAGTGCGCTGCAGCGTCCTGGACGGCGGCGACGACGGCGGGATCCGAGGCGCCCACGCTGGTCACGGCGATGCCCGAGCCGAGGTCGATGAAGGAGTTGCCGTCGACGTCGCGGATGATGCCGCCGTCGGCGTCCTCAACGTAGACGGGAACGCCCGAGGAGACGCCGGCAGCGACGACGGCCGCGCGGCGCTCGTTCAGGGCCTGGGACTTGGGGCCGGGGAAGGCGCCGTTGATGCTGCGCTTCTGGTCCAGGCGGTAGGAGAGTTCGTGTGCTGTTGCGGTCATGATGGTTCTTTCTTTCTTACGCGTCCAGCGCAGACATGACGTGCTTGATGCGCGTGTAGTCCTCGACGCCGTACATGGACAGGTCCTTGCCGTAACCGGACTGCTTGAAACCGCCGTGCGGCATCTCAGCTGTCAGCAGGATGTGGGTGTTGATCCAGACCGCACCGAAGTCCAGGTCGCGGCTCATCCGCATGGCCGTGCCGTGGTCCGTGGTCCAGACGCTGGAGGCCAAAGCGTATTCGACATCGTTGGCCAGCTCGAGCGCCTCGGCCTCGGTGGTGAACTTCTGGACCGTGATGACTGGTCCGAAAGTTTCCTTCTGGACGACGTCGTCGCTCTGCTTGGCGCCGGTGATGATGGTGGGCTCGAAGAAGAAGCCCTTGTCACCCGCACGGTGGCCGCCGGTTTCGATCTTGCAGTTGGCCGGCAGGTGCTCCACCACCGAGTTCACGGCGTTGAAGTGGTTCACGTTGTTGAGCGGACCGAAGTAGTTTTCGTCGTCGTTCTGCGAACCGGTGTGCAGCGTCTTGGTGTGCTCCACCATCGCGGCAACCATGTCGTCGTGAATGGAATCTTCAATCAGCACGCGGGTGATGGCCGTGCAGTCCTGGCCGGCGTTGAAGAAGGCGAACTCCGCGATGGCCGCGGCGCTCTTCTTGATGTCGGCGTCCTTGAAGACGATGGCCGGGGCCTTGCCGCCGAGCTCCAGGTGGGCACGCTTGAGGCCCTTGGCCGCTCCGCTGGCCACGGCAATGCCGGCACGTACGGAGCCGGTGATCGAGACGAGGCCCGGGACCTTGTGCTCGACCATCATGGAGCCCGTAGCCCCGTTGCCGAGGACCACGTTGAGAACGCCGGCCGGGAAGATCTCCCCTGCCAGACGGGCCAAGACCAAGGTGGATTCCGGAGTGGTGTCGGAGGGCTTGAGAACCACGGTGTTGCCTGCGGCGAGGGCGGGGCCGATCTTCCAGATGCCCATGAGGAACGGGTAGTTCCACGGTGCAACCTGGGCCACGACGCCGATCGGTTCGCGGCGGACGTACGAAGTGTGTCCCTCGAAGTACTCGCCGGCGGACTTGCCTTCCATGATGCGCGCGGCGCCTGCGAAGAAGCGGAGCTGGTCTGCGCCAGCGGCAACTTCCTCGGAGGCGATGAGGGCGCGGACCTGGCCAGTGTTGCGGTGCTGGGCCTCAACGAGCTCGTCGCTGTTGGCTTCGATGGCGTCAGCGAGCTTGAGCAGCATGAGCTGGCGCTGGCCCGGCGTGACATGCTTCCAAGACTTGAAGGCTTCCTTCGCCGCATTCATGGCAGCATCGACGTCGGCCGCCGTAGAGATAGGCGCATGAGCGACAATCTCCCCGTTGGTGGGGTTCACGATATCGAGCAGTTCGGTGCCTGCGGGCGTGACGAACTCGCCGTTGATGAAGTTCTGCAAGGTTTGGACCACGGTGTACAACCTCTTTCGGTGTCTAGGCATTGGTTGCAGCTGCTCCGAGCCTATGTCAGCGCCCGGCAGCGCGGAATAGTCAGGTGCACACCCTGAGCACCTTGACTTAGTGCGAATGACCAGTGCCGGGATATCCTTTTTTGCATGGCAATGTCACTCGCCGCGCTTGTCGCCGTGCACTCTCTGAGGCTCCGCAAAGCCGGCCTCGCGGAAACCACCTGGAACGAAGATATCCGCTGGGTAGCCGTGACCGAGCAAGAGGATCCCCAGCGCTTCCTCAATGGCGGCGAGCTGATCCTGACCACGGGGCTCAGGCTCAACGGGGCCGCGGAACAGCGCCGCTTCGTGCGCCAGGTCCAACGTGCGGGAGCCGTCGGCATCGGCTTCGGCACCGGGCTGACCCACGAGGCCGTGCCTCCGGCCCTCATTGCGGAGGCCAACCGTTGGGGCCTGCCGCTGGTGGAAGTCCCTTATGAGACCCCTTTCATCGCCATCGGCAAGCTCGTGGCCGATTCCCAATCCGCTGACCACTATTCCAAGCTGGAACGCCTCATCGCCGGGCACCAGATCCTGGCCCGGGCCCTGCTGACCGGCGGCGGGCTGGGCGAACTTCTCAAGCAGTTGGGCAGCATGCTCAGGACCGACATCGCGCTCACCCAGTTCAGCGCCCAGCTTTACAACAGCGCGGCTGGCAGTCCCCCACCGACGGCCGAGGATTGGGCATCCTTCCCCATCCCGACGGGCCGCCGCGACGCCTGCACCCTGTGGATCAAGCAGCCTTTCGGCGACACCGGAATTGTCGGTTATGCGCAGAACCTGATCAGCGTGGAACTCAACAACATGGTCAAGCAGCGCCAAAGCCAGCGGGCTTTGGCGGGCCAAGTGCTCGACGACGTCATCCACGGAACGCTGGACACGGTCGAAGCCGCCCGCCGCCTGGCCGGCGTCGGAATCAACAGCACCCGAAAGAACGTGGTGCTGCTGGTGGTCTCCGCCGCACACCACAAACAGCTCGGCAGCACCTCGCTGCCGCAGTCCCTCGACGGCGGGGTGACCGCCGTCGTCGGGAAGGATCTGGTGACTGTGGTGCCCGACGACGGCAGTTCAGCAAGCGCGCTGGCCAAGGATCTCAGTGATCATCTTTTGGAAGCCGGGATCCACGCGGTGATCGGTATCGGCGGTGCCTACACCAAGCCGAACGGCGTGCGCTGGAGCTACTTCGAAGCGCGCGACGCCGTGGCGCACGGCTTGCCGGTCAACGAACCCGAGCGGCTCAGCCTGACCTCGCTGCTGCTCGCGAGCGAGGACGTGCCGCTGGCCGACATGGCGAGCGAGGCCCTCACTCCCCTGCGGAAGTTCGACGCCGCCCACGGCTCCGAGCTCGTTTCGACCCTGGAAAGCTACCTCAACCACAACGGCTCGGTGGCGGCCGTCGCCGAAGCCCTGACCCTGCACCGAAACACAGTGCGGTACCGGCTGGCGCAAATCACGGACCTCACCGGCTACGACCCCGCCCAGACGCCGGACCGGGTGCAGCTGTGGCTTGCCCTGGCCGTGCAGAGGCTGGGAGCTCGCAACCCGCGCTAGCCGAGCCGAAGGCCCGGCCCCGTGGGGCTAGCGGAAGATATCGGCGGCCACGCCCATGATGATCCTGTCCCCCGACGTCGACTTTTGGAGGAAGTCCACAACAGCCCAATCATCCAGCGAAATGCATCCAGCGGTAGGCACCTTGTTTTCGTGCAGGAAGATGGCAAATCCGGCATCCTGGATGATCGGAGAGTCCGGAGGACGGTTGTAGTTAATGACGGCCCCTTGCCGGTAATCATGCTGTCGGCGCGTTGCGAAGTACCACATGTTCTCGTCATAACCCACCCACGAACTGGACTCGAAGTACGTGTTGTAGGTGCTGGTCCACGGATTTCCACCCCAGCGCGAACCTGGGTTCAACGTGCGGTACGGCAGAGCTGTGCCTGGATTACCCAGACCGAATGCCTCTGTGACAGAGAACGATCCGGTGGGCGAGTAGTTGTAGCGGGTCGGACCTGAGGGAACCCCAGGCGGCTTGAAACCGCTGGCTCCCACAAAACCGTTCGTCGTCCATTCTGTCACGTACATTCCTGCCACCCGCTTGCAGTACGCAACACCGGCGTAGGACTGGCCATAGGCGGCGGTGTAGACCAAAGTCACGTGGCTGGCGTTGCCCGAGGAGTATTTCACTCCACCATCGTTCAGCCGCGTGCACTCGCTATTCCTGTAGTCGAGGCTCGCGGCTGGCGTCCATGTCAGGTACCCGCCTTGGAAGGCTTGGGCACATTCTCCGTTGATGCACTTTTCGGGCGACGCAGGATAGCCAAGGTAGCTCAGGTGCCATCCCATTTGCTGGTACTTGGCCCTCATGCCCCCTCGGACGGGCTGCGCCCCGGTAACCGACGACCAGAAGATCAGGCCTGCTTGAAACGGCTGGTAACACCCGCCGCCGGACAGCCCGCATACCTCGCTGTCGAGGGGGTAACCAAGGTAGCCTCCGGCAGGACCGCCCAGGCTGTCATATAGCGAACGGATGCCTCCAATGACACCGTGCGCGCCGGTCTCGGGAGACCAGTAGATGACGCCGCCTTGGAATTGCTGGAGGCACCCCGACGCTGGCTGGCCACAGATCACGTCGGTGATGGGGTAGCCAAATCGTCCGTTTTCGAACCCTGAACCGGCCCACGCAGAACGAATGCCGCCGCCGCTCGTCTGCGCACCGCTGGCCGGTGACCAAATGATGCCTCCACGCTGATACATCTGGTAGCAGCCGCCGGCCTTCAGCCCACATATCTCGCGGGAGGTCGGGTACCCCAGCCAGCCAGATTCAGCCCCGGACCTGGCATAGGCTGCGCCAATGGCCCCAGGCGTCCATACACCGACTGCCCCCGACGCTGGGCTCCACACAATTCTGAGATTCCCGAATTTTTGTTCGCATCCAGAACTCACAAGGCCGCATGATTCCGGGGCGGTAGGATAACCCGCTTGGGCATAGCCACCGTAAAACCGGAACAAGGCTCCGCCGATCCCACCTTTGGTCCAGACAGTCTGAAGACCCCCAACGGGATTCCAGGTGATATCCAAACCACTAGAGAACCGCTGGAAGCAGCCGTTGCCTGCACATTGTTCATCGCCCACCGGGTAGCCGAATGCGGATAGCTGTCCGCTTGCGTGCCACTGAGGACCCGTCTTCCCCACCGTAAGCAGCACCGCGTTAGCGCCCGTGGACGGCGCTGAGTAGATGCGTCCGCCGGCAAACAGCTGGACGCAAAGGAGATTCTGCTCGCACGATACATTCGATGTCGCGGGCCCCAAAGGTCCCGCTGCCCCGCCCAATAACTGCCATTTGGCCCCGATCACCCCGTCGGAAATGATTTCTTCCTGGGCGTGGACCTGGGCCGGAGCAGGCTCCGGTGTCGGAGTGGACACGGGCACTACGTCCTGGGTTGGAGCCGGCGCGGGCGCCGTAGTCGGTCCCGTCGGTTCCTGTGTCGGGACCGTGGCGGGGGTCGCATAAACGGTGGGAGACGGCGTGGGAAACGGTGTGGGAGACTCCGCCGGCGAAAGATTCACGGCGGTTGCCGCCGTGGGCGCGAGTCCAACGGCCACAACGGCAGCCAGAACACACATTGCTAGGATGCGGACGGCCCGGGTGGCACTGTTTGCCATCATTTGGAAACCACCGCCTCACACGTGGAGCCGGCGGGTGCCGCGTGGGCGACTTCCGCGGCATGGACCTCCGTGCTGGCACCGGCAGCAAGTTCCTTTTCGATCATCGAGTGACCAGCAACGCTGCTTGTGGTGCCCACGGCGATGGCGATGGTGTACTTCACCGCCGCCGTTCCCGTGTTGGTCAGTGTCCCGGAGAAAGACCAGGTTCCGTTGGCGTCGGCTGCGCATTGCACATTCTTCAGGGCATCAGTCACGAGAGCGTCGGGAGACGGTGCGGCCATGCTCTCCGTGGGCGCCGACGTGGGCGTCGGCGTGGGCGTCGAAGGTGGTGGGGCAGCACTCGGAGGTGATGCTGAGGGCGGCGAGGTGCAGGCGCCCAAAGTAAAAAGTCCTACTGCACAAAGCACGACGGTTAAAGGCCAGTTCTGCATTCTTCCCCCAAAAAATGATCACAACCTGCCCAGAATTGTGTTTCTGGCCAGCAACAGTTGTGAGACTACCAGTGGCCGAACATCATGTGCGAGATTCACCACAAAACTTCGCGCATCAAACATCAAACGTCTAACCTTTAGATATGGCTTCAACTCACCCGACATCCCACGCAATGGAAGCAACCACTGTGCCGGCCAGCGGCGGTACGATGGCGCCGAAGTCCCGGGTGGTCGCCGTCGTCGGGATCATTGCCGTCATCCTGATCGGACTGAATCTGCGCGCAGGCATCACCAGCGCGGCGGCACTGTTCCACGAGTTGCAGGCATTCCTTGGCTACGGGGCACTTGTGGCGTCGATCCTTCCGTCCATCCCCTTGCTGTGCTTCGCCGTCGCAGGGCTGGGCACGTCATGGCTGTCGCGCCGGATCGGCGTCGAGAAGTCGATCTTCGTTGCTCTGGCGATGTTGGCTGCGGGCCTCCTGGTCCGCAGTGTCCCCGCAACTGGCGCCCTCCTTGCCGGAACTGTGCTGGCGATGTCCGGCCTGGCGGTATGCAACGTGGCCATGCCGTCGTACATCCGCGAGCACTATGCGGCAAAGACTTCGATGATGACAGGCCTCTACACCTTCACCATGTCCGGCGGCGCGACCTTCGCCGCAGCGGTCAGCGTACCCCTGGCGCAGCGCCTGGGCTCGCCGTCGATGGGTCTGGCCGCATGGGGCATCCTCGGCGTCGCCGCATTGCTTGGCTTCCTCCCGATGGTGCTCCACACCCACCGCTCGTCGCGCAAGGCCGGCCAGGAACACGTTTCCATGTGGCCGCTCCTGCGCACACGGCTTGGACTCCTGATCACCTCCATCTTCACGCTGCAGGCCTTCCTCGCTTATGCCGTGATGAGCTGGTTTGCCTACATTTTGACGAGCCAAGGACTCAGCGCCTCCGAGAGCGGCCTGCAGTTCGGGTTCATGCAATTGGTCTCCGTGGCCGCCGGCATGATCCTGCTTGCCATTGGCTCGCGGCCCCGCATGATGCGGCCGGCCCTGTACTTGGGCAGCGGGGCGACGCTGCTGGGCGTCCCCGCCATGCTGTTGCTGCCGACGTCGCTCGCGGCGGTTCCCGCGGTGCTGTTCGGTTTCGGCCTGGGTATCTTCCCGCTGGTCCTGGTGATCATCAGCCGCAGCGGGCGTACGACGGCGGAGACCACCGCCATGTCCACCGTCGCCCAGTCCGTGGGGTACTTGATTGCGGCGTTGGGACCGTTCGGCATGGGCCTGCTCCACAGCGCTACCGGTTCCTGGACACTCCCCCTGGCGCTCCTGGCCGCGGTGGCGTTTGCTCTCATGGTGACCTGCCACTTGCTGACCAGCAAGCGCACCCCGATCAAGGCCGGACCAAGGCCGGTCCTATGAGCCTGATTCCTTCGCACCGGCCCGTTCTTGCCGATGAGGTCACCAGCCAGTTGCGCAGCATGATCCAGTCCGGAGAATGGCCGCTACAGGAGAAGATTCCGGCCGAGCCGGAGCTCATGGCCTCACTCGGAGTCTCGCGGGGCACGCTCCGCGAAGCCATCAAGGCACTGGCGCACAGCGGAATGCTTGAGGTCCGACGCGGAGACGGCACGTATGTCCGTGCCACCAGCGAGATTTCCGGCGCAGCCCAGAGGATGTACAAGGAACACACCCAGGAGCACGTGGTGGAGGTCCGGGTGGGGCTCGACACCCAAGCCGCCCGACTGGCCACGAAGCATGCCACGGCCGAGGACATCGCCGCCATGCGGACTCTTCTCCAAGTGCGCCACGACGCGTGGCTCGCGGCCGACTACCCCGCTTGGGCCCGCGCGGATTGGGACTTCCACGAACGGGTGGCGCTGGCTTCGGGGAATCCATTGCTGCACCAGTTGTACGTGTCCTTCGGCGGGGTCTTCCACGACGATCTCCTCCGCCAGCAGCGCAAGGCCGGCTTCAACGGCATCCCGCACGAGGGCCACGACGAGCTCGCCGACGCCATCGAAGCACGCGACGAAGCGGCCGCCGTCGCGAGCGTGTACCGCAACCTGGACTTCGCCGCGGAATGGATCAACAACTAACCCCGAACGCCCGCTCACCTATGCCGGGGTTTTCACCAACGCTCGCTCATTTCTAGTGAGCGAGCGTCCGCCGGAAATGCCCCAAAGATGAGCGAGCGTTCAGTCACTCATGGGTGTCGCGTGTCAGTTCGACGCCGGCGTCCGCCGCCCCGCGGAAGGGCGCGTCGATGAGCACCACGTCGCGGCCGGCCCGGTGCAAGAGACTTGCGGCGACGCCAGCCCGGTAGCCCGAGGTGCAGTGCACCCAGGTCTTCGTGTCCGCAAGCTCGTCCAGACGGAGCAAAAGCTCGTGCAGCGGTACGTTCAATGCCCCTTGGACGTGCGAGGCGGCAAATTCCTCGGTACGGCGCACGTCCAGCACGATTTCGCCCAGGGTTCGGTCCTGAATCAATCCCGTCCAGTCGGTACGCGGATAACTCAGCAAAGGGATGCCCGGGGCCAGTATCTTGGGGTCCTCGCCGACCGCCGCGTCCGGGGAGTCGATTCCGATCCTTGCGAGGTCGCGGATGGCTTTCTCGACGTCGTCGTGGGCTCCCAACAACGTCAGCGGCCGATTCCATGGCAAGACCCAACCCAAGTAGCTCGTGAAGCTCGATCCGGTCCCATATTCAAAGGCCACACTGCCGCGCAAATGGCTCGCGGCAAACGCCACGCGGTGACGTAGGTCCACCACCCACTCCCCGGCGTCGAGCCGGCGCTCCAGCTCCGTGGGATCCACTGATTCCGGCACATCGAGCACGGCAGGGCCCGGCCCCAACGCGTTGAGGGGGCTCATGTGCGCGTAGTAGCTCGGGTAGGCCGTGACACTAGCCAAGAGGTGCCTGACAAAGTGGTCTTCGTCCGGGTCTGTGAGCGCATGGTTGGTGGCGGCTTGCTCGCCGATGGTCGAAGTGGGGATCTTGCTAGCAGGGCCAATGGAGCAGAAAGAGCCGAAGCCGTGAGTGGGATAGAGGAGCGCGTCCGGTTCTGCCTCAGCCACCAGACGTCGAACGGAGGCGTACTGCTCGTGGGCCAGGCCGGCGGTGTCTTCCGGGCCAATCAAATCCGTCCGGCCCACCGAACCGTAAAGCAGGCTGCCACCCGAGAACACGGCTTGCCGGACGCCTGTTCCTGGGTCGGGGTCCGAAACCACATAGGCCAGGTGCGTGTGGGTGTGGCCCGGAGTGGGCACTGCCTTGACGCTCAACCTGCCGACCCGGAACTCCCGCCCCGGGAGAATAGGCTCGCGCTCAAACGCAACGTTGTCCGCGGCGTTCACCAGATAAACGGCGCCATGGTCCCGCGCAAGCGCCAGCCCACCGGTCACGTAGTCGTTGTGGATGTGGGTTTCAGCGACGTGCGTGATCGCCACACCGGCGTCCTGGGCGGCTGTATCGACGCGGTCTGTATCACGCTGGGGGTCGATCACCAGCGCCACCGTGCCGTCATGCACGAGGTAGCTGCGGTCCCCCAGTTGGGTCGTTTCGACGACGACAACTTCCATGGTTCCCACAGCATAGCCTCGGCACAAAAACTGCGACAAAAAACCGGCGCTTGTTTGCCGTTCCGGCCCTTGAAGGACGGGAGTGGCAAACAAGCGCCGGTTTTGCGTGAGAGGAAAGGGCCCTAGACCTGAGCAGCTACGCCATCGCGCGAAATGTCCACCATGTCCTCGCGCGGCACAACCTTGATGCGTTCGCGCTGGACCTCGACGCCGTGGGACGTGCCGGCGTCGGAAGCGGCCGCGCCCAAAGCAAGCTCGTGCGCGTCCAGTGCCAGCCAGCCTTCCCAGCTGGTGAACTTCACGCCGCGGGAGTCCAGGAGATCGACGACGGCGTCCGCCTCGGGAACTGCGGCGAACGGCAGGTTTTCGCGATCTTCCAGGAGGTACGTGACCGTCTCCAGCGCGTCGCCCTTGGTGTGGCCGATCAGGCCGATGGGACCACGCTTGATCCAGCCCGTGGCGTACAGGCCTGGAACGTGCTCGCCGGAAGCGTCCAGCACGCGGCCGCCGTCGTTGGTAATGACGCCCTTCTTGTGGTCGAACTCGACGTCCGGCAGGGCGGAGCCGAAGTAGCCGATGGCGCGGTATACGGCCTGGACCGGGTAGTCGACGAGCTCGCCGGTACCGCGCGCGTTGCCGGTGCCGTCCAGCTCGGTGCGCTCGAACTTGATCGCGGCAACCTTGCCCGGGGTTTCTGCGGAATCCACGATCTCCACCGGGCTGTGCAGGAAGTGCAGGTGCAGGCGGCGGGAGGCCTTGAGATCCGAGAGGTCCTCGGGCTGCTCGGCGATCCAGTTGGTGAGGGTACCCACCATGGTCTTGGTCTGGTTGTTCGTCTGGATCTGGCGGTCCGACTCGTCGTCAAACTCGAAGTCCTCGGCGTACAGGATGATGTCCACGTCCTTGGAGTGGGACAGCTCGCGGAGTTCCAGCGGGGTGAACTTCACTTGCGCCGGTCCGCGACGGCCGAAGACGTGAACGTCCGTGACCGGGGAGGCCTTGAGTCCGGCGTAAACGTTGTCCGGGATTTCGGTGACAAGGAGGTCGTCAGCGTGCTTGGACAGGACGCGGGCCACGTCCAGCGCCACGTTGCCGTTGCCGAGCACAGCCACAGAGGTGGCTTCCAGCGGCCATTCGCGGGATACGTCCGGGTGTCCGTCGTACCAGGAGACGAAGTCGGCGCCGCCGAAGGAGCCTTCAAGCTCGATGCCCGGGATGTTCAGGTCCGCATCCTTGATGGCGCCGGTGGCGAAGATGACGGCGTCGTAGTGCGTGCGAAGGTCTTCGATGGAGATGTCCGTGCCGTAGTCCACGTTGCCGAAGAAGCGGATGTCGCCGCGGTCCAGGACCTTGTGAAGGGCGTTGACGATGCCCTTGATGCGGGGGTGGTCCGGGGCAACGCCGTAGCGGATCAGGCCGTAGGGGGCCGGGTAACGGTCGAAGAGGTCGATGCTGACCGTCAGCTCGCCGCTCTTGACGGCCTCGCTCTTGGTGAGGATGTCCGCGGCGTAGACGCCGGCCGGGCCTGAGCCGACGACGGCGACGCGCAGCGGGCGTGCGGCGGTTCCTACGGTGGTGCTAGATGACACGGCTGTGTTCCTTTTCAGTGTGCTTCCCAACTGGCTCGCAGTTGTTGTCGTTTTGAGGGCTCAAAACGACACCTAATGCGAGCTAGTTGGGTGAGGGGCTAGGGGGTAACGACGCGGGGCTTGTTGGGGGTCAGGGTGCTGTAGTCAGCGGTCTTGAAATGCTCGGGGGCGAAGGGGCTCACGCGCACCACATCGCCGATCACAATCACCGCGGGATTTGCGACGCCGGTGGCCTCGGCTTGCTCGGCAATGGTTGCCAGGGTGCCGATCGTGACGCGCTGTTCGGGCATGTAGCCGTTCTCTACGATACCCACCGGCGTGTCCAAGGGCATTCCGGAGTCAGCGAGGGCAGCCGCGGATTCGCGAAGTTTGGCCACACCCATGAGCAGGATCACGGTGTGGTCGGGACGGGCCGGAACCTCGGACAGTTCCTCGTGGCCGGTCACCACGCTGAAGCCCTTCGCGAGTCCACGGTGTGTCACGGGAATGCCTGCTGCCGCGGGCACGGAGATCGCCGAAGTCACACCGGGAACCACTTCAACCTCGACGCCGTTCTGCCGGCAGAATTCCGCTTCCTCGCCACCCCGGCCCAGGACATAGGGGTCGCCACCCTTGAGCCGGACCACGCGGTGGCCGGCAAGTGCTTCCTCCACCAGGATGCGGTTGATCTCCAGTTGCGGAACGGGGTGGTGCCCGGGGGTCTTTCCGACCTCGATCACGCGGACGTCCGGAGCGAGTTCCTGCAGCAAGTCGCGCGGTCCAAGACGGTCGGCGACCACGACGTCGGCCTGGCCCAGGAGGCGACGGCCGCGGACTGTGATGAGTCCGGAGTCTCCAGGACCGCCGCCAACAAGGGCGACGCTTCCGGTGGAAGCACGACGACGGCGGAGCGGTAAGTCTCCCGTCTCAAGTGCGGTAGCAACGGCGTCGCGCAAGGCCATGGCACGGCGGGGATCTCCCCCGGCGTTGATCGCGATCTTCACGTCGTCCACAACGGCGACGGCTGGCGTCCAAGCTGCCGAGGATTCGTGGTCCGAGGCGTTGACGCACCAAATGCGCTGCGCCTCGGCGTCGGCGGCTACCTGGGCGTCAACAGCGGCAACGCCAGTGGCCGTCTGAACGAACCAGACGCCGTCGACGTCGGAAGAAAGGTAAGCGCGCGGCTCCCAGGTGAGCAGGCCCGAGCCGGCGAGTTCGCGGAGCGCGTCAGAGGCAACGGGAGCCACCACGGTCACCCGGGCACCGGCGTCGAGCAGTCCCTTGGCGCGTCGCGCAGCCACGGGTCCGCCGCCCACCACCAGCACCGGGCGGCCAAGCAGCCGCAGGGCTGTGGGGTAGATGTCCTGTATTGCCATGAAAAAACTGTAGGGCCGGGCCGTAACATGCTTCAAAGGTCCGGAAACACCAGTTCACGCTAGGTAACCCTGCGTCACATTACGCTCGCGCTGCGGGCGCTTCCCAGCCGATCGCCGGGGCCACGTATTTGGCGATGTTTCCCAGCAGCTTGACGTTGTAGTCCACCCCGAGTTGGTTGGGCACGGTGACCAGCACGGTGTCGGCGGCCTGGACCGCGGCGTCCTTCGCGAGTTCCTCCGCCAAGGTATCGGGCGCACCGACGTAGCTCTTCCCGAAACGCGACAGGGCGCCGTCGAGCATGCCCACTTGGTCGCGGTTTTCCACCTGCGCGCGGAGCCCGAAATAGTGTTCGTCCTCGGCGTCCACCACGGGAATGATGCTGCGGCTGACCGAAACGCGCGGTTCGAAACCGTGCCCGGCGGCGGCCCAGGCTTCCCGGAACATGGCGATCTGCTCCGCCTGGAGCTGGTCGAAGGGGACCCCGGTATCCTCGGTGAGCAGGGTGGAGCTCATGAGGTTCATGCCTTGTTCCGCGGCCCAGACGGCGGTCTTGCGCGTGCCAGCACCCCACCAGATGCGCCGCGGCAGCCCCGGCGATGTCGGTTGGATCGGCAGGAGGCCGCGTCCGCCGCCCATGAAGGAGGGATCGGCTTCGGCCACGCCGTGTCCTGCGATGGCGTGGCGGAACACGGCGGTGTGGCGGCGGGCCATGGCCGCGTCGTCCTCACCCTCGGCAGGCTCATAGCCGAAGTACCGCGCGCCGTGCACCGCCGGCTCGGGTGAACCACGGCTGATGCCCAACTGCAGCCTGCCTTGGCTGATGAGGTCCGTGGCCGCTGCTTCCTCGGCCATGTACAGAGGGTTCTCATAGCGCATGTCAATCACGCCGGTTCCCATCTCGATCCGGCTGGTCCGGGCCGCGATGGCGGCCAACAAGGGGAACGGCGAGGCCTGCTGGCGTGCAAAGTGGTGCACGCGGAAGAAGGCTCCGTTGATACCGAGCTCCTCCGCCGCGACGGCCAAGTCGATCCCCTGGAGCAAGGCGTCGCCTGCCGAAGGAGTGCGCGAGCCTTGGACGGGCCCCCAATGGCCGAAGGAGAGAAAACCGATTCGTTTCATGCCCGCATCAACCACGGGGCGGTCCGGGGAATTCCTTAGCGCGTGCTCCCCGCCAGCAGGCCACGGCGAAGCAGGAGGCGGCGCTCAATCGGCGCGAACACCAGCAGTTCGATCAGGATGCCCACGAACAGGATAGCCAGGATCGCGGACATGACCGTGGCCATGTCGGACAGGGTGCGGCCCTGGTCCAGGAGCGAACCGAGCCCGAAGCCAATGGTTCCGCCCACCGCGATGATTTCGGCGGCCATGAGCGAACGCCACGAGAAAGCCCAGCCCTGCTTGAGCCCGCCGAGGTAGCCGGGAAGAGCCGCCGGCAGGACAATCTGCAAGGCCATCTGGATCCGGGATGCTCCGAGGACTTTGCCCACGCTGCGGTATTGCGGCGGAATCTGGTCGACGCCGGAAATCAGACCGTTGATGATGGAGGGGATGGCGCCCATCAGGACGACGAAATACACAGTCCCGTCCGAGAGTCCGAACCAGATAATGGCGGCGGGAACCCAAGCCACGGACGGCAGTACCTGGAGTCCGGAGATGAGTGGGCCAAAGGCGCGGCGCAGCGGTTGCACCTGTGCGAGGAGCAGGCCCAGCGGAGTGGCCACGGCAACGCTAATGAGGAACCCGATGACGCCGCGCTGAAGCGAGGTCCAGACGGCTTCCTGGGCTTTGCCTTCGGCCCAAAGAGCACCGAACTGGCCCAAGACATCAAGCGGGCCGGGAACCTGGTCTCGGCGTTTGAAACCGAGGGAGACGTAAAACTGCCACGCCAGGATGAGCACCAGGAGCGCCGCGATCGGGAGGATGATCCGGGTCCAGTCGATGCGCGCCTTGCGGTGTGCGTCCGACTGCAGCTTGTCCAAGCCGGCCTCGAGGTCCCGGAGTTCGTCCGGGTTTCCCTTCAGGGACGGCGAGGTGATGTGGCGGGACTGCGGGGCTGCTTCTGTTGCG
This sequence comes from Arthrobacter sp. AZCC_0090, assembly GCF_014207375.1. Lineage (GTDB taxonomy): Bacteria > Actinomycetota > Actinomycetes > Actinomycetales > Micrococcaceae > Arthrobacter. The sequence continues at coordinate 130,471 of NZ_JACHEE010000005.1, forward strand.
GCCTCAGCGGCGTTCTCCGCAGTCTCTCCCGCGACGAGTCGCGTTTCTTGTTCAATTGGCATGGCGGCGGATCTCCTCGCGCAGGCGGCGGGTAATGGTTCCGGTCAGTTCCCCGGCACGGCCGGCGTCGGTCCGATGTTCCTCGGTGACGTTCCATTCGGCCACAACCCGTCCCGGACGGGAGGACAGCAGGAGTACCCGCTGCCCGAGCCGGACGGCTTCGCGCACGTTGTGGGTCACGAACACGATGGTGCGGCCCGTCTCCTTCCAGATCCGCTCCAGCTCGTCGTGGAGAAGGTCGCGGGTGATGGCATCGAGCGCGGCAAACGGTTCGTCCATGAGCAGCAGTTGCCGGTCCTGGGCCAAAGCGCGGGCCAGTGCGACGCGCTGCCGCATGCCGCCGGAGAGCTCGTGCGGGCGTTTGTCCCCCGCACCACCCAAGTGGACGAGGTCCAACAGTTCGCCTGCACGGGCAGCACGCGACGCTTTGCTGGTGCGGCCGGACTTGTCGGCGAGTTTCAGCGCGAGTTCGATGTTGCCCCGGGCCGTGAGCCACGGAAACAAGGCAGAGTCCTGGAACATGAAGGCGGCGCCGTCGCTGGGCACCTCCAGAGCGCCCGACGTCGGCTGGTCCAGTCCCGCAAGGATGTTCAGCAGGGTGGATTTACCGCAGCCGGACGCGCCGAGCAGGGCGACGAACTCGCCTTGCTCGATGGTGGCGTTGACGTCGTCCAGCACCGGGGCGCCGTCGCCGAAGCGTTTACCCAGGTGTTCCAGTACGACTGGCATGGTCCCGTCCTTCGTTTGTTGCTTCGTTGTTGAATGTGCACCCAACTGATCCCCGCCGCCACCCTCGCCTCGCAAGCTCGGCGAGGGAACCCTGGCGGCGTGGGCCCAGGCAGTTGTTGTCGCTATGAGCGATCAAAACGACAACAACTGCCAGTCAATTCAGTCTTGGCCCAGTCCTGAGGCCGACGTCTTCTGTCCGGTGACGCTGTTGAGCGCGCGGAGGTCGAAGATCCCGTTGATGTCGGCCGGTTTGGTGATGCCGGCGTCAACCCCGTCCTGGAGAAGTTTCTTGTAGGTTCCGGCCAGCGGATCCACGGTGAAGGTGATGTTCTTCAGCGAGCGGTCGATGACGTCGGCCGGGAGCGTGCTGCCTGCGGTCGCCTTCAGTGCGGCGTTGATTGCGGTTGCCTTATCCCCGGCCGAGGCGGTGTTGAGCCACTTGACGGAGGCCTCGTGGCCCTGGAGCAGGGCTGTCACCGTCTCGGGGTGCTCGGCGGCGAACTTCTTGCTGACGATCAGGATGGTGGTGGGGAACTGGCCCTTCTCCCACAGGTCCTTCTCGTCCACCAAGACCTTGCCGCCAGCCTGGAGCACCAACCGTGAGGCCCACGGCTCGGGCAGCCACGCTCCGTCGAGCTTTCCGTCTTGAAAGAGCTTGAGGGTCTGGGCGTTTTCCGTCGGGTTGATGGCGACGTCGCCTCCGCCGTTCGGGTTGGTCTTCAGGCCCTGCTTGGCAAGCCAGGCGCGCAGCGCCACGTCCTGGGTGCCGCCGAGCTGCGGTGTGGCGAGGGTCTTGCCCTTGAGGTCCGCGGCGCTGTTGATACCGGGTTTGACCACCAGCTGGGCTCCGCCCGAGGCGGCACCGGCGATGATGCTGATGGATGCCCCCTTGCTCTGGACGAAGGAGTTGATGGCGGGGTTGGGGCCAATGTACGTGGCGTCGATCGCGCCGGCATTGAGGGCCTCGATGGCGGCCGGTCCGGCGTTGAACACCTGGGTGGTGAGCTTCGTACTGCCCAGCTTGTTGGCAATGATGCCCTTGCTGATGCCCACCAAGGCCGGGGCGTGGGTGACATTGCCGAAGTAGCCGAGCTTGAGCTCAGTGGCAGGCGACGTCGAGGCCGCGGCCACCGCAGGCTGGGTTTCGTTGTTCTTCGCGACCACCGATGCGACGGCGGCGCCGGCACCGATCAGCAGGACGACGCCGGCGGCGATGCCGATCTCAAGCGTGCGGCGGCGCTTGGGCTTGGTGCTCTCGCCGGCGACGATGCGGGTGGTTCCCGGGTTCGAGGCGGGCGGCGTGGGTTCTGGGGTCTTTGACATGGGGAATCCTTGGGATGCGTTGCGGAAGGGGCAGGGCGGGTTGTCAGGCCCTGCGACATCGCCCATAGTGGGCAGGCAAGGACCAATCCGAAGAGGTCATGGATTCACCATAGGGACTGTCATATTTGCCGTTCAATGACCCGGAAACCCGGGGTCACGCAGGTTCATGCGGCGTCACAATTGGGGGCGTCTCCAGCACAAAAAACCGCAGCTTGTTTCCCATCCCGGGCCTTGAAGGCGGGGTCTGGGAAACAAGCTGCGGTTCCAGTGACCAGCAACGTCAGATGACGTAACGTTCGTCCTCGTGGTCGCCCGGGTGGTCCTTCACCAAACCGGCGGCCAACGTGTTGCCGTCCACGGGATCGATCACCAGGAACGCGCCCGTGCGGCGGTGGTGCAAGTAGTTCTCCAACGGCAGCGGAGCGGCCAGCCGAAGCTGGGCGTTCCCGATGTCGTTCAGCTCGAGGCTGGAGGCAGCCTCCACGTTGAACGTGGCCAGGTCCAGCTTGCCCGTCACATTGCGCACGAGCGCCTGGACCGTGCGGGTCCCGTGCTTCACGAGCACCTTGGCACCTTCACGCAACGGCTTGGGCGAGAGCCAGCACAGCGCCGCGTACAGATCGGCCGAGCTCTCTCGCACCGTCCCCGCTGCGGCAATGGTGTCACCGCGGGCGATGTCGATTTCATCGGCCAGGCGAATCGCCACGGACTGCGGAGCCGTGGCCTCGGCCAGCTCGCTGCCAGCGAAGTCGATCCCCGTCACCGTGGTGATCCGGGGCTCATGGCCCGGGCTCAGGACGGTGACCTTGTCGCCGAGCTTCACGGTCCCTTCCGTGATCTGGCCGGCGTAGGCACGGTAATCGCGGTACGCCCCGACGTCGAGCCCTGAGGCGATGGCATCGGGAGCCAGCGCGCCCTGCGGGCGGATGACCAGCTGGACCGGGAAGCGGAAGCTCTCCAGGTGGCTTTCGAGCTCGTCGGCGGCCGGAAGGGTTTCCAGGACTTCGAGCAGTGCCGGGCCGCTGTACCACGGCGTACGGTCCGAGCGGTCCACCACGTTGTCGCCATCGAGCGCCGACACCGGAATGACCACGAGATCGGCAATTCCATCGGCGCCCAAGCCAAGCTCACGGGCAACCTTCTGCACGTCAGTCTCGATCTCGCGGAAGACCGACTCGCTGAAGTCCACGAGGTCGATCTTGTTCACAGCGACGATCACGTGCGCCACGCGCAGCAACTGCAGCACGGACAAGTGCCGGCGGGTCTGCTCAAGGACTCCCTTGCGGGCGTCAATGAGTACGACGACGGCGTCCGCAGTGGACGCGCCGGTCACCGTGTTCTTGGTGTACTGCACGTGACCGGGGCAGTCCGCCAGGATGAAGCTGCGGCGGTCGGTGGCGAAGTAGCGGTAGGCGACGTCGATGGTGATGCCCTGTTCCCGCTCGGCACGAAGGCCGTCGGTCAGGAGGGCGAGGTCGATCGCCTGGCTGCCGGTTGCACCGGCTCCGCCGAAGCCACGGTCCGCCGAAGTGCGGGCGACGGCGTCGAGCTGGTCGGCAAGGATCGCCTTGGAATCGTGCAGCAGGCGGCCCACCAGGGTGGACTTGCCGTCGTCGACGGATCCAGCCGTGGCGAAGCGGAACAACGTGGATTCGCGCAGCCCGGTCTCCAGGAGTGAAGTCTCAGTGCTCATTAGAAGTAGCCGTCCTTCTTGCGGTCTTCCATGGCTGCCTCGGAGATGCGGTCATCTGCGCGGGTGGCGCCACGTTCGGTGAGGGTGGATGCGGCAACTTCGACAACGACGTCGGCAACCGTGCGGGCGTCGGAAAGGACGGCGCCGGTGCAGGACATGTCGCCTACGGTGCGGTAACGCACGAGTTTCGTCAACACTTCCTCGTCTGGTTTCGGCATGGAAACCTCACCGACTGCGCGCCACATGCCATCGCGTTCGTAGACCTCGCGCTCGTGGGCGTAGTACAAGCCGGGCAGCTCAATGCCTTCGCGCTCGATGTAGCGCCACACGTCCAGCTCGGTCCAGTTGCTAATGGGGAACGCGCGGACGTGCTGGCCCACGGTGTGGCGGCCGTTGTAGAGGTTCCACAATTCGGGGCGCTGGTTGCGGGGATCCCACTGGCCGAACTCGTCGCGCAGGCTCAGGATGCGTTCCTTGGCACGGGCCTTGTCCTCGTCGCGGCGGCCGCCGCCGAAGACGGCATCGAACTTGTTGCGCTGGATGGCATCCAGGAGCGGCACGGTCTGCAGCGGGTTGCGGGTGCCGTCGGCACGCTCGGCAAGTTCGCCTCGGTCGATGAACTCCTGCACGGAGCCCACCACGAGCTTCAAACCCAGGCGCTCCACCGTGCGGTCACGGAAGTCGATGACCTCGGGGAAATTGTGGCCGGTGTCCACGTGCAGGACCGGGAACGGAACCTTGCCCGGCCAGAAGGCCTTGGTAGCTAGGTGCAGCATCACCACGGAGTCCTTGCCGCCGGAGAACAGCAGCGCGGGCTTCTCAAACTCGGCAACAACCTCGCGGATGATGTGAATGGCTTCGGACTCAAGGGTGTCGAGGGAGGAAAGGCGCTCCGCCGCCACGCGCTGGGCGGCAACCGGCGTCTCAGCAAGGTCCTTTTCCAGCACTGACAGCTCCGTGTCCTCGTTGGTGATTTGGGTACTCATACGTGTAGTCCGCATTCTGTCTTGTCGGTTCCTGCCCAGCGGCCGGAGCGGGGATCCGCTCCCGGGGCCACTTTCCTGGTGCAGGGCTGGCATCCGATGGACGGGTAGCCCTGGCTCAGGAGGGGGTTGACGGGAAGGATGTTGTCTTCGGAGTACTGGACCAACTGGTCAAAGCTCCAGTCCGCCATCGGGTTGACCTTGACCAGACCGTTGGCCTCATCCCACGTGATCAGCGGCGTGTTGGTCCGGGTAGGGGCTTCGTCGCGACGAACGCCGGTGAACCACACTTCGTAGCCGGCGAGGGTCCGGCGCAGCGGCTGGACCTTGCGGAGCGCGCAGCACTGGGCCGCGTCCCGGGCGAACAGGTCCTTGCCGAGAAGGCGGTCCTGCTGTTCCACGGTGTTTTCCGGGAGCACGTCCACGATGTTCACACGCAGGTTCGCGGCGACCTCATCCCGGGTAGCGTGGGTTTCCGGGAAGTGGTAGCCGGTCTCCAGGAAGAGAACGTCGACGCCGGGAAACTGGTCCGCCACGAGGGCGGGCAGAACGGCATCGGCCATCGAGCAGGCCACAGCGACGGCGGGCAGTTCAAAGTTGCGGGCCACCCAGGCGATGACGTCGCGGGCCGGCGCGTTCCAACCGAGCTCGCCCGCGCCGGCTTCGGCGAGGGCCTTCAGTTCATCGTGGGAGCGAAGGTTGACGGTGGATGTCACTGGAGATCTCCTTCATCAGCGGAGTGTGCCCATTCAGCGAAGGTCTGGCCTTCGGCGCGGTCGGCCACGAACTTCCGGACCACCCGCTCCACGTAATCGGGCAGGTCCTCGACGTAAACCTTGAGGCCACGCACGGTGCGTCCGAGGCCTGCTTCTTCGCGGTTGGAAGAAGCCAGCCCGCCGCCCAAGTGGACCTGGAAGCCGGGGGTGGGATCGCCGTCGGGCGTTGGCAGCATCATGCCCTTGAGCCCGATGTCCGCAGTCTGGATGCGAGCGCAGGAGTTCGGGCAACCGTTGATGTGGAGGGACAGTGCCTGGGGCAGCTGGCCGCTGTCCGCGAGGTCCGCAAGGCGGCGTTCCAGCTCAGCAACGGCAGTAGCTGCGGTGACCTTGGTTTCCACAATGGCCAGCTTGCAGAACTCGATGCCTGTGCAGGCGATGGTGCCGCGGCGGAACACGGACGGGCGGGCGGAGAGGCCCAGGGTATCCAATTCGGCGACGAGAGGCTCCACCTGCTCTTTGGCAACGTCCAGCACAACAATCTTCTGGTGCGGGGTGGTGCGCAGGCGCTGCGAGCCGTGGGCTTCCAGGGTGTCCGCCAGCTTCACGAGCTGGCTACCGGACAAGCGACCGGCCAGCGGCGTGGCGCCGATGAAGAACTTGCCGTCCTTCTGCTCGTGGATGCCAACGTGGTCGCCTGGAGTTGAAGGCTTGGGGGCAGCGGGGCCGTCGGAAAGCTTGAAGCCGAGATATTCGTCTTCCAGGATCTGGCGGAACTTCTCCGGCCCCCAGTCGGCCAGGAGGAACTTCAGGCGGGCCTTGGTGCGCATGCGGCGGTAGCCGTAGTCGCGGAAGATGCTGGTGACGCCGAGCCACACTTCGGCGGCTTCCTCAGGCTTCACGAACGCGCCGAGTCTCTTGGCCAGCATGGGGTTCGTGGACAGCGCGCCGCCCACCCAGAGGTCATAGCCAACGCCGAGTTCGGGGTGGACCATGCCCACCAAGCCGAAGTCGTTGATCTCGTGGACAACGTCCTGCGAGGGGTGGCCGGTGATGGCGGTCTTGTATTTGCGCGGCAGGTTGGCAAGCTCGGGGTCGCCGATGAAGCGCTCCGCGAGTTCGTTGATCAGCGGCGTCGGATCGATGATCTCGTCCTTGGCGATGCCGGCAACCGGGGAGCCCAGGATGACACGCGGGACGTCGCCGCAAGCCTCGGTGGTCGATAGGCCGACGGCTTCGAGGCGGCGCCAGATCTCCGGCACGTCCTCCACGCGGATCCAGTGCAGCTGGATGTTCTGGCGGTCGGTCAGGTCCGCGCTGCCGCGGGCGAAGTCCACGGAAATCTGGCCGATGACGCGTAGCTGCTCGGTGGTGAGCGCACCGCCGTCGATCCTCACGCGCAGCATGAAGTACTTGTCCTCGAGCTCGTGCGGCTCAAGCGTGGCGGTCTTGCCGCCGTCGATACCGGGCTTGCGCTGGGTGTAGAGGCCCCACCAGCGGAAGCGGCCGTGCAAGTCCGTGCCGTCGATCGAGTCGAAGCCGTGCTTGGAGTAGACAGACTCGATACGCTCACGGACGTTCAGCCCGTTGTCTTCCTGCTTCCAGGTCTCGTTGGCGTTGAGCGGCGCGGTGCCGTCGACTTTCCACTGGCCGTGGGGTTTCGCGGCAGGACGGGCGGTGCGGGCCGGGCGCTTGGGTGCAGCCTCGTCCGCAGACGCTCCGGCTAGAGCTGTATCAGTCATGCATCGACTGTAGGGCTGGCCGGAGAGGCGTAACAAAGGGTCCGGAAACGAAGAGTCACCTAGGGAAACATTTCGTCACGAACCGCCGAGGGGCCTTGTCCACCTGGCCGCGCTGTGCATTCCGAAGAACAGCTCAGGAGCGCGCGGCAACCACCGCGTCGTAGCGTTCCAGGGCGATCTCCGCGAGGACCGGAGAGGGCAGCAGCGGTGCCGTCACCACGTCGGCCCCGGCCTCGGACAGCTGGTCGTGGAAGTAGCCCGTGGCGAGCAGGTACGAGGACACAATGACCCGGCCGCCGTCTTCGGTGACTTCGGCGCGCAGGGCCGCAACACCGTCGGGCACGTTCGGTTCGGCACTGGCGCCATAGGCGACGCGCACCTTGTTCGGCAGCAGCTCGGCGAGCTGGCGCGCCTGCTCTTCCGAATCGACGGAACCGTCCGGCAGGGACGAGCCCGCGGCGGCGAGGAGGACGCCGTCGTCGTCGTTCAATCCCGTGTCCCGCAGCCGCGCAGCCAGCAGTTCGGCGAGCCGCGGATCCGGCCCCAGCGGCGGTGCCGCGGACACCTCGGGCCGGCCCTTGATCGCCTTGGGGATGTCCACCTTGACGTGGTAGCCGGTGCTGAGCAGCAAGGGAACGACGACGGCGGGCGTACCTTCCGGAAGGCCCGCCACCACGCCGCCCAACTCAGGCTCCTGGACGTCCACGTAGGCCTCAACAACGGTCAGGCCAGGCCGGAGGGCCTCGATTTCGGCGATGACCTGGCGGATGGCGGCCTGCCCCTCGACGTTCCGGGTTCCGTGGGCGCACGCGATCAAGACGGGGCTGTTCATGGGTGCAAGCGTAACGTTGGGCACGCATGATCTCCCGACTGTGAACGAAGAATGGAGCCGCATTTGTTCACTTTTGACCTCGCGCTGGTGTGGCTTGACCTGGCCGGCGTCTTCTTTTTCGCGGTGTCCGGATCATTGCTGGCGGCGAAGAAGCAGTTCGACATCATCGGCTCGCTTCTTTTGGCCTCGCTCGTGGCCCTGGGCGGCGGTGTTATCCGCGACATCATCATCAACGCCGGGCCGCCCGCGGCGTTCACCAACCCGGTCTATCTGCTGCCGCCGCTGTTAGCCGCGATGCTGGTGTACTTCCTGTTCTCGAGCATCCAACGCTTTACTTCCCTCTTGACCCTGTTCGACGCCGGCGGCCTGGCCTTGTTTTGCATCACGGGGACACTCAAGGCGCTAGCTGCTGGGATGAATCCGGTGGCTGCAATCCTGTTGGGCGTCACCACGGCCGTGGGCGGTGGCCTGCTTCGAGACATCACGGCCAACGAAATCCCTACCCTCTTCAACGCCCGGGATCTTTACGCCTTGCCGGCCATCACTGGCGCGGCATTGACGGCGTTGCTCTGGAATATGGGAGCCTTCAACGGGCTGACGGCAGCCTTGATTGCCGTCTTGGTTTTCGGGTTCCGGGTGGTGGCTTGGCGCCGCGGTTGGCGGGTGCCCTTGGCGGTCCGCGGATGGCATCGCGCTGGGGTCTCATCGGGCGCCGATTCACGTGTCCGCGATTAGCTAGGATGGGAGCATGACTGACATGTTCCTCGAGAAGTTCCGCGCGCTTGTACCGAAGTATCTCGAGGACGAATGGCAGGAAGAAGACGGCCTGACGGCCTCTGAACTGGATGAGGCCCTGTCCGCACACTCGTTCACCATTCCCATGGTCTTGCGTGAGTTCTACCTCGCGATCGGCGGCTGCGAAGACCTCATGGAGGCCTACCACTACTTCTGGGACCCCGAGGAACTCGAAGTGGACGACGAAGGCTTCCTCATGTTCCTCGAGGACGAGGAAGAACAGTTCACCTGGGGCTTCCGCGTGGGCGACCTCGGCGTCCCGGATCCGATCGTTTGGCGCCGCAATAACGCCCGCGGCCAGTGGAAGTCCGAAGAAGGCACGTTCTCCGAGTTCGTGTTCGACATGTTCGACTGGGCTTTCAGCGACGAAGACTAGGGTTGCTTCACGGGGCCGGAGCTTTCCTGACCCTGTTTGAATTTCGAAGGGCCGCGACACGCCTTGTTCAGGGTGTGTCGCGGCTTTTTTCGCGCCAAAGAAGGTCAGTACGGCGCGCTGTCCGTTGGATCACGGTCTGGATTACGACGCCGGCACCCACCCAGGCCAGTAACGCGCCGGGGCGAAGTGGCCGACTTCCCGGTGCCGCAATACGGCCAAGACCTCGTTGACCATCTCTTCAGGACGGTGGACCACGTCCTCGTAGTAATAGCGCAACGCCAAGAGCCCACCCCCCCATGCTGGCGTTGTCGCGGTATCGATCCTTCTTGACCTGCCGCGGCTCCAAATGCGTACGGCCGTCGAGTTCCACCACAAGACACTCGTTGATCAAGCAGTCCACCTCACCCACGCCAGCCAATTCCACATGCATTCGGACCCGGAGTCCCGCCCGGACGAAATGCGTATGTGCTAGCACCTCGAGCAAAGAATCGGCCCTGGGTAACGCGAGATCCAATACGGCCCGGGCTGCTCCGTTGCGATTGCCTTGCAGTTTCTTCTTGAGGAACTCAGCAGTGATCAATCCCCGGCTTACCGCCGATTGGAGCATCACCAACGATTCCAGTTCCGGCAGGCATCTCAGGGCGTGGACGAGGACATCAGCCAGTCCGGCCACGGGAGGTATGGATGCCTCGGGTGGGCACACCGTGAGTGGTCCACCACACCGTCCCGCGCAAGACCACTACCGCAGCTTAGATGGAGGGCTTCGGTTTTTCGAACACTTCTTGGCCCTTGCAATTGCCACAAATTGTAGAAACGACCAGCCGAAACACAGGTCAAGACGCCATTCGCCTGGAACGCGGCAACGATGTCCGGATCGGAGCCCTCGATCGTGTAGACACCTCGTTTGAGCAAGCTCAGTGACCCATTGTGGACCCCATTTGTCAACGCTGATTTGGAGGGTCAGGACGGAACGCGATGGCCAACGCAAAACCCGGAAAATCTCTTGACCGATAAAGTTGCACCCGTGACAAACCTGTCATATGCTGTAACCGGATTCACTAAATGCCTCCGGTGAGTCTGATGCGAACGGAGATTATGGTCCCGGTTCGTTGCAGCGCGTGACTCGTAGCGTTGCAAGGAACCGGGGCCATTGCATTTAAGTGCGTCCCCGCCCAACTAGCTAACAGTTGTTGCTGTTATGACGGGTCAAAACGACAACAACGGCGTGGGCCCACGCCGCCAGGGTTCCCTGGCCGTGGGGCCCCACCGGCGAGGGCCCCTGCCTGAGCTTGCGAAGGCTGGGAGCCGGTGGGGACTTGCGAGGCGAGGGTGGCGGTGGGGACTAGCTGGCGCGCTCCACCACGGCGTGGGCGAAGTTCGTGAGCGATTCCTTGACCACGCCTTCGGGCAGCGGCTTCAAGGCCTCGATGGCTTCCGCGGACCACTGACGCGCAATGACCCACGATTCGGCGGTGACGGGATGCTCACGCAGCCCGGCGACAGCCAGCGCCAGCGCCTCATCGGAGGACAAGTCGCCGTCCACCAGCTTCAAGAGTTCGACGGCGGAGTGGTCGCCATTGTCGGCGGCCTTGCGGAGCAGCAAAACGGGCAGGGTCGGCACGCCTTCGCGGAGGTCAGTCCCCGGGGATTTGCCCGACTTGACCTTGACGCCGGTGACGTCAATGACATCGTCGGCCAGTTGGAAGGCCACGCCCACCTTCTCGCCGTATTCCACCAGCACGTCCTCGAAAGCCTCGTCCGCACCCGCGAAGATGGCACCGAGTTGTCCGGAGGCAGCAACCAGGGATCCGGTCTTGTCGGCGATGACGGAGAGGTAGTGCTCTACGGCGTCTTCGCCTTCACGCGGGCCTACGGTTTCGTGCAATTGGCCAAGGCACAGGCGTTCGAAGGTGCGGGCCTGGATTCCCAAGGCACGCGAGCCGAGCTCGGACACCAGGATCGAGGCTCGGGCGAAGATCAGGTCGCCGGTGAGGATTGCCACCGAGTTGCCCCAGACTTCATGGGCTGTGGGGGCGCCGCGGCGGAAGGGAGCGGAGTCCATCACGTCGTCGTGATAGAGCGTCGCGAGGTGCGTCAGTTCAACCACGACGGCGGCTTGGACCACTTCCGGGCGGGAGGCGTCGCCGAGGTGGGCACACAGGAGAGTCAACAGCGGGCGGATGCGCTTGCCGCCGGCTTCCACCAGGTGACGCGACGTTGCGTCAGCCAGTGGATCCGAGTTGGCGATTGCTTCGCGGAGCTTCTTTTCCACGCGGGCAAGGTTGGTGGTGATGGCAGGACCCAGTTCCACATCCTTGGCGATCGCCGCAAAACCGGCAGGAAGCTGCAGGCCCGTGGCGATCGCGGTGGTGGTGGGAGCGGGTTCGACAGTGTCCGGCAGGCCGTGCCCGGCGTGCGTCCAACTGTGTTCGGCAGAGTGAGTCACGGGTTAACCCTAACTTTTCGCGGTGGAAAGCGTTGATTCGGTGCCGGCGCGGGTTGATGCGGCGGTGGACGTGGTGTTGGAGGTGGCCGGGACCAGCATCTCGAGAACGCGGATGACGCGATCCTCGAAACCCTTGGCGGAGGCATCCGTGAGGTTGGCGAGCATCCTCACCACCAAGCGCATCAGCACCGGAACGGGCATGCCGGTTCGCAGTGCGAGTTTCATGACGGCGGGCTTGCCAATGAGCGCCGCAAAGATGCGTCCCAGGGTGAAGTGTGAACCCCATTGGTCCCGCACGTAGTCCGCGTAGCGAGAAAGGTGCACGTCGGCGTCGTCGTGCGTCCATCCCGCGGAACGGGAGCGCGAGGACGCGTCAATGATGAACTCGGCCGCAAAGCGGGCGGACTCCATGGCGTAGGAGATGCCCTCGCCGTTGAACGGAGAAACCATGCCGCCAGCGTCCCCCAGGAGCATGAGCCCCGGCGAGTAGTGCGGGGTGCGATTGAAGCCCATAGGCAGGGCGGCGCCGCGGATCTCCCCCACCTGGTTTTCGGGCGTGTAGCCCCACTCGGAGGGCATTCCGGCGGTCCACTCGCGCAGGACTTGTTTGTAGTCGAGCTTGCCGAATTCCTTGGAGGAGTTCAGGATTCCGAGGCCAACGTTGGACGTGCCATCCCCGACGCCGAACACCCAACCGTAGCCGGGCAGCGGTTTGCCGGACTTGCCGGGGAGCTCAAGCCAGCCTTCCATCCAGTCGTCGTCGTGGCGGGGCGAACTGAAGTAGGTGCGGACGGCGACACCGAGCGGGCGGTCGTCGCGCTTGTGCATACCGAGCGAAACGGCCGTGCGGGTGGAGTTTCCGTCTGCGGCGAGGACGACGTCGGCATGGAAGTCGCGCGTTTCGCCCGTCTTTCGTCCGGACTCGTCGAGGAGTGCGGCCCGTGCGCCGATGACCCGCCCGGCGTCGTCGCGCAGGGCTTCGGTGACACTGTGGCGTTCAAGCACGACGGCGCCCGACTCCTGCGCGTGCCGGGCCAGCTCTTCGTCGAATCCGAGGCGGGTGCGGATGAGCCCGTACGTGGGAAAATCGGCGACCTCGGGCCAGGGCAGCTCAATGGTGCGGCCACCGGCGATCAGGCGGAGCCCCTTGTTGCGGCGCCAGCCCTCGTCTTCGGCGTGCCGGAGGCCGAGTTTCTGGATTTCGCGGACCGCCCGCGGAGTGAGGCCGTCGCCGCAGACCTTTTCGCGAGGAAAGCTGGTCTTTTCCAGCACCGTGACGGCAATGCCAGCCTGGGCAAGGTAGTACGCGGCGGTGGACCCGGCTGGTCCTGCGCCGACAATGAGTACGTTCACAGCGTCCTTGTTAATGAGCCGGTCAGCGGGACTGATCGCCGGCTTGGCGGCGCGGCTTGATCTGGCGGCGCAGCTTGGCCACAGGGACGCTTTCCCTGTGTTCAGCCCCGGGCTTCTGGGCGCGGTGCACGGCCACAATGCCGCCGCTCAAGTTGCGGTAGTTGACGTCGGTCCAGCCGGCTTCCTGCAGCCAGGCGGCCAGGTGGTCCTGGTCCGGCCAAGCGCGGATGGACTCGGCAAGGTACACGTACGCGTCCGGGTTGGAGGAGACCTTGGTGGCGATGGCCGGCAGCGCACGCATGAGGTATTCGGTGTACATGGTCCGCCAGAGGGGCACTACGGGGGCCGAGAATTCGGCAATGACCAGTCGTCCGCCCGGCTTGGTGACGCGAAGCATTTCCTCGAGGGCCTTGTGCGGTTCGTTGACGTTGCGCAGGCCGAATGAAATGGTGCACGCGTCAAAGGAGTTGTCCGCGAACGGCAGGTTGGTGGCGTCCCCGGCAACGAAGTTGATGTCCGGGCGGCGGCGCTTGCCAACCTTGAGCATCCCTAGCGAGAAATCGCAAGCCACAACATCCACTCCGGCGTCGGCATACGGTTCGCTGGAGGTGCCCGTACCTGCAGCCAGATCCAGGACCTTCTGGCCTACCCGAACATCCATCGCTTCCACGACGACGCGGCGCCAACGCCGGGTCTGCCCCATGGACAGGACATCGTTGACGACGTCGTATTTGGGGGCGACATCGTCAAACATCGTCGCAACTTCGTCCGGACGCTTTTCCAAGGATGCTCGGTTCACCCTGCAATTGTCTCAGACAAATTTGGGAAGAACTTTCGGGGCACTCCGTGCCGGCGCGGGTTCTCCTTGGGGCGCCACGGGTTTCCGTCTGGAGTTCCTGCCAGCCGACGCGGCTCCCCTTGCCCGCGGGAGTAATGTTGTTCCATCATGACGAGCACGCTCCGCACTTTGACAGTCCCCCTCGATGTTGATTCATCCTCCGGGGGGCTGCCGTCGTTTCTGGTCCGGGACGACGTCCTGTGCTGGTCCCGCCGCGAGAACGGACTGGTGGGCTTTGGCGAACTCGAACGCTTCACTGCCACCGGGCCCGATCGCTTTCTTGAGGCCGATATCTGGTGGCGCCATCTCGTCATTGAGGCCGACATCACAGATCCCCTTGAGATCCCCGGCACCGGCCCCGTGGCCTTTGGTTCCTTTGCATTCTCCAAGACCTCCCCCTTTGAATCGCGCCTGATCCTTCCAGAAATCGTGGTCGGGATCCGGGATGGGCAGTCATGGCTCACCCAGTTAACGCTCGACGACGTCGAACTCACCGAGGCGGGCGCCCTCACCGCACTCGCGGGCTGGCTCAGCCCCGCGGACGGTGAGTCAGAGGAACGCGAGTCAGAGGACGGCGAGCTTACGGCGGCGGGAGGCTCCGGCGTCGGGCACCCAACTAACTCGCAGTTGTTGTCGTTTAGAACGCTCATAACGACAACAAATGCGAGTCAGTTGGGGGACGGGAAGGTCACGCTGGAGAGCGGTTCACTGAGCGAAGCCGACTGGATGCAGGCCGTTGCGGACGGCGTGACGGAAATCCGGACGGGAAGGCTCGAGAAACTCGTCCTCGCCCGCGATGTTGTGGCAACGTTGCCCGACGGCGTCAACGCCGCCCAGGTGCTCCGGCAGCTGGCCAGCCGATACCGCGAATGCTGGACATACGGCGTCGACGGCTTGGTGGGTGCGACGCCGGAAATGCTCATCCAGGTGGAGGGCCGGACTGCGCAGGCGCGAGTCCTGGCCGGGACGTTGGACCGCCGTGACGCTGTGGGGATGGACGGCTCCCCCATGGAATACGCCGAACGGGTGCTGGCCGGTTCCGAGAAGCAACGGCATGAGCATGAGATCGCCATCCAATCGCTGACCACGCAGCTTGCACCGTTCTCCGAAGCCATGAACGCCCACAGCGAACCATTCATCCTGGAGCTGCCCAATGTGTGGCATCTGGCATCGGATGTGAAGGCCGAGCTCGCCGATATCGAGGGACATGTCCCTACGTGTTTGGCCCTGATCAACGCACTTCACCCCACGGCCGCCGTGTGCGGGACACCTACCTTGGTTGCCGGGGAACTGATCCGGGAGCTTGAGCACATGGATCGAGGCCCCTACGCGGGACCGGTCGGATGGCTCGACGCCGCGGGCAACGGGGAGTGGGGCATCGCGCTTCGTGGTGCAATCATCGAGAGTCCGAACACCGTGCGCCTCTATGCGGGCTGCGGGATCGTCGAAGGCTCCGTTCCCGAGGCTGAGCTGGCCGAGACGTGGGCTAAATTCCGGCCGATGCTTGAGTCGCTGGGTATCAGCCGCTAAGCCTGCAACTCCAGGATTCCGTTCCTACCGACCCCTGGCGGATGTCTGGGGTGCGAGACAGTAGCCGTGGCAGGGGGCTTGATTTTTTGCTTGGTAGGTTATCCAATAGTAAAACTTAGTTTTCTGTGACGCACATCTCATGTTCGGCGCTACACTATGAACCGATTAGTTTCGCATCCACTGCAACAAAAGGTAAGAAAATGCAGAAATTCCGTTCGCTTCCGGTCAGTTCGACGCTCAAGGCTGCAACCATCATCGCAATCGGCGCCCTGGCACTGACTGCCTGCACCAACGCCTCAGAGGCGGGCCCGTCGAGCGCCGCCTCGCCTTCCGGCAGTGCCAATGCAAGCTTTGACCCGAGCACTATCACCAAGGACGACACCCTGGCTGCACTGGTCCCCGCGGCCATCAAGTCCAAGGGCACACTGACCGTCGGCTCGGACACGACGTATGCTCCTGCGGAATTCCTCGGAACCGACGGCCAGACCCCGGTCGGTTACGACGTCGACATCGCCAAGGCGATCGGCGCCACCCTTGGCCTGAAGGTCCAGGTGCAGACCGCCGAATTCACGGGCATCCTCCCGGCCCTCGGCCCCAAGTACGACCTGGGCATCTCGTCCTTCACCATCAACCCTGAGCGTCTCGGCGCCGTCAACATGGTCAGCTACTTCAACGCCGGCACCGCTTGGGCCGTGCAGAAGGGCAACCCGAAGAAGTTCTCCTTGGATGACATCTGCGGCAAGTCCATCGGCGTGCAGACCGGCACCGTTCAGGAAGACCCGGATCTCTCCGGCCGCAACAAGAAGTGCGCAGCTGACGGCAAGCAGCCGATCAACATCGTGACGCTCAAGAACCAGACCGACGTCACCACCCGGCTGGTCAACGGCAGCATCGACGCCATGGCAGCCGACTCCCCCATCATCGGTTACGCCCTGACCCAGACCAACGGCCAGCTCGAGCGGTTCGGCGACGTTTACGACGCCGCTCCCCAGGGAATCGCTGTCGCGAAGTCTGACACCGCCCTCGCCGATGTCATCCAGAAGACCCTCACCAAGCTCATGTCTGACGGCTCCTACAAGAAGATCCTCACTGGCTGGGGCAACGCCGAAGGCGCCATCACCAAGTCCGAGGTCAACCCGGCGGTCAAGTCTTGAGTATTCCCGCCACCGATAACAAATCAGGTGCACAGATGGATCATCATCAACAAGGCCACGCAGCGCCGGTGCTGAACGACGCTGTGCCGGTCAGGCATCCGGGCCGCTGGATCAGCGCCATCATCGTTGTTGGCGCCGTGATCCTTATGATTCAGAGCGCGATCACGAACCCCAACTTCCGCTGGGACGTGGTCGGGACTTACATCCTGGACGTCAAGGTCGTCCAGGGCGTGGGCTGGACCCTGCTGCTGACGGTCGCGGCAATGGTCTTGGCGATCGTTCTGGCCATCCTGCTGGCCGTGATGCGCCAGTCCGACAACCCGGTCCTGCGCTACACAAGCTGGCTCTGGGTCTGGTTTTTCCGCGGCACCCCGGTTTACACACAGCTTCTCTTCTGGGGACTAGTCACGGTTCTTTATCCCACGATTTCCCTCGGGATTCCTTTTGGCCCTCAACTCGTGAGCTACGTTCTCTCGGACCCAACCCACGGCCTCATCCCGGCCATCCTGGGCTTGGGCCTGAACGAATCGGCCTACCTGGCCGAAATCTTCCGGGCCGGCCTGAAGTCCGTGGACAAGGGCCAGACCGAGGCCGCCGAAGCCCTGGGCATGGGCAAGGGAAAGATCATGTGGCGGATCGTCCTGCCGCAGGCCATGCGCATCATCGTCCCGCCCACCGGTAATGAGACCATCGGTATGCTCAAGACCACCTCCCTGGTATTGGCCGTGCCGTTCACGCTCGATCTGACCTTCGCGACCAACGCGTTGGCCAACCGGATCTACCTACCCATCCCTCTCCTGATCATTGCCGCTTTCTGGTACCTCCTGGTCACCAGTCTTCTCATGGTGGGTCAGCACTACATCGAGAAGTATTACGGCAAGGGCGTGGATACCAACCAGGCTCCGGCCCTCATCAACCCCGCAGCTGCCAAGGCTGCCGCGGCAGTGGCACCGAGCGCAGAAGCAGAGCCGTCGTTGAAGATGGAATTCCCCGAGGAGGAGGCGAAATGACGATCACCACCCAGAAACCGCTGGTACGGATCGAAGGCCTCCACAAGTACTTCGGTCCCCACCACGTCCTTCGCGGCATCGACCTGACAGTTAACCAGGGCGAGGTGTCCGTTGTCATCGGCCCGTCTGGTTCAGGCAAGTCCACGATGCTCCGCTGCGTAAACCTGCTCGAAACCATCAGCGCAGGTCGCATCTCCGTCGGTGACCAGCTGATCGGCTACCGCGAAGTCAACGGCCGTCTCCACGACCTGAAGGTCAAGGAAATCGCCGCGCAGCGCCGGGAAATCGGCATGGTCTTCCAACGCTTCAACCTGTTCCCGCACAAGACCGCGCTGTACAACGTCATGGAAGCTCCCGTGCAGGTCAAGGGCAAGAACAAGGCAGTCGCCAAGAAGGCCGCCCTCGAATTGTTGGACCGGGTGGGCCTGGCTGACCGAGCCAACCATTACCCGGCACAGCTTTCCGGTGGCCAGCAGCAACGCGTCGCGATCGCCCGGGCCCTGGCCATGGAACCGGAATTGATGCTCTTCGACGAACCCACCTCCGCCCTTGACCCCGAACTCGTGGGCGATGTGCTGAACGTGATGAAGGATCTGGCCAAGTCCGGCATGACCATGATCGTGGTGACCCACGAGATCGGCTTTGCCCGCGAAGTCGGCGACCGCCTGACCTTCATGGACGGAGGCGTGGTGGTGGAATCGGGCGACCCCCGCGAAATCATCGCCAACCCCCAGCACGCACGCACCAAGGAATTCCTCAGCCGCGTGCTGTAGGTTCGGGCTGCCGACACGCAAAATGCCCTGCGCGGCTGGAATTCCAGCTGCGCAGGGCATTTTGTGTGTCGCTAGGCATTTTTGCGCTACGCCCCGAGCAGCACCTGGGACACCGCCGCGGCCACTGCTACCTTGATGCGCGCGTGCAATGGACGCAGCTCGGAACGGTCAGTGCGTACCTCGACAATGCTGCGCCCCTTCAAAGGCGCGGCAAGCGCCGTGGCGAGCTCCGCCGTCGTACGCACCGAAGTGTGCCCGACGCCGTATGCCGCGGCCAGCGCTGCAATGTCGACGCTGTGCGGGGTGCCGAAGAGGCGCTCGACGGCGGTGCCGTAGCCGCCGTCGTCCTCCACCTTGCCGTGCTCGAGGAGGCCGAAAATGCCCCCTCCGGCGTCGTTGAGGACCACGATGCGGAGGTCCGGTCCTGGTTCTCCGGCTCCAAGGAACAGGCCACCGGCGTCGTGCAGGAAGGTGACGTCGCCCAGGAGGAGGGTGGTTTCGCGGCCTGCGCCAAGGGCGATTCCGGTTGCCGTGGAGATGGTGCCATCGATGCCGGCGAGGCCACGGTTCGCGAACACCGTAGCGAGGGGCTCGGGGCTGGGCTGTCCGGCGAGGTCGACGTCGCGGATGCCGTTGGAGGAGCCCAGGACCAGCTGTCCGCGCGCGTGTTTCCAAACGGTGGCTCCCACGGCGGGTCCGTTGGCTGCCTGCTCCGCCTCGAGGATGCCGTCGAGCGCGCGTTGGGCTGCGGCCCCGGCCAGGAGCCAGGCGTCGAGCCACTCATCCGAGCCACGGCCAGCGAAGCCAGCCAACTCAGTCAGCGAATCAAAGCGTTCCTCGCTGCGCCGGCCGTGTTCGTACCAGGCCACAGGAACGGGCTCGTACATGGCGGCGCGAAGGTCTCCGCGGGCCAACAAAGAGGCGACGGGCCGCGACAGCGTAGGCCGACCGAAGACCACCACCCGCTCGATCGGCAGTGCAGAGCCACGCCCGAAGTTGTCCAACATGAGGCGGTACGGCCCGACGGCGTTGGGACCGAAGCGCGCGTTGGACGACGGCTCGGCCAGCAACGGAAGGCCGTGGGCGCGGGCGAACGCCTCGGCGACCGGACCGGCGTCGTGCCCCGCCAAAACCACCGTCCGCCGTTCCGCTAGTTCGGCGGGAGCGGGGGGCATGCTCAGTGGCTGGGGACCGGAGTCGTAGTGGAAAACTCCGTGTCCCTTGGTGGCGGGCAGCGCCTCGCCCGGTTCCGGAACCAGAGGCTCGCGGAACGCCAGGTTGAGCTGCACCGGCCCGGGGGGCGTGTCTTCAAGGGCGCCCGTTGCAGCATAGATGGCAGTCTCGACGGCCCTCCGCGGGTTGCTGCCAGCGGCGATGTCGACGGCGAAACGAACGTGCTCGCCGAAGAGGTCCAGTTGGATGGTGGTCTGGTTGGCGCCGGTGCCGTGGAGCTCGGCCGGGCGATCGGCTGAAAGGACCACGAGGGGCACGGCGGCGTGGTTGGCCTCCATGACCGCGGGGAGAAGATTCCCGACGGCGGTGCCCGAGGTGGTGAGGACGGCCGCCGGGGCTCCCGTGGACAGGGCCAGGCCAAGGGCCGTGAAACCGGCAGAGCGCTCGTCGATCCTGACCAGGAGCCGGACGTTCCCGGCCGCTTCGGCCTCGGCCAGCGCATACGCCATGGGTGCCGAGCGCGAACCGGGAGAGACCACCACGTGCCGCACACCGCCGTCGAGCAGCGCCTTGACGGCGATCCGGGCAGCGGCGAGGGAGCTCAGGGAGCCTTGCGAAGTCACCGCACCAGTCTATTAGCGGCGCCTCCCCTCCAACGCTCGCTCACCTATGGGCGCCAAAACCCAAACGCTCGCTCACCTTTGAAAGCAAAGGTGAGCGAGCGTTTCACGGCCGGCAGGACGTCAGGGGAAGGGGAAGGGCTAGCCGTCCTTGCGGAACACCTGCACGATCGACGGACGCGGGGCGCGGACCTGGCCGGCGGCCGGGGTGGCGCCGGCGCCCACGTAGTCCGGGAAGTACGAGTGCGGAGCGTCGAAGGAACCTTCCTCGCCCGGGTGCTGCACGGCGACGAATACGGTCCGCTCGTCGTCGTGGACTATCGGTCCGCAGGTCTCGGCGTCGCGCGGTACGGCGAGGAACTGTTCAACCTTGCCGCGTTCGCTGCCATCCAGGGTGACTTTGAAGAGACCGTCGGCGTACCCAATGGACGACGGCGCGCCGTCAGTGGCGATCCACATGTTGCCTGCCGAGTCGAAGGCCACGTTGTCCGGGCAGGAAATGGGCGAGACCTTGTCGGCCGGGAAGCCGGAGAAGTAGGTGGAGGAGTTCTTGGCGGGATCTCCACAAACCATCAGGAGCGTCCAGTTGAAGCGCGTGGAGGTCTGGTCACCGGCTTCGGTGATCTCGACGATGTGGCCGTCCCGGTTCAACGTGCGCGGGTTGACCTCGGTGGCGCCTTCCTTGCCGGGCTTGCCGCGATCCGAGTTGTTCGTGCAGACAACGTAGACCTTGCCGGTCGCCAGGTTCGGCTCGACGTCTTCGCAGCGGTCCATCTTCGTGGGACCGACCTTGTCCGCTGCGAGGCGGGTGTACACCAGGACCTCGGGGACGGACATGCCCGGAACAGCGGAGACGCCGTCGACCACCAGCGGAAGCCACTCGCCGGAACCGTCGAATGCGCCGTCAGACGGAAGCTTGCCACTGCCATCGATTTCGGCTGCGGGAGAGTCGCCCGTGAATTTGGCCACGTAGAGGTCACCTTCGGAGAGAAGGTTCATGTTGTTCCGGCGGGCCGCCGACGAGTCTCCGGCCATGTACTTGCCCTTGGAGACGAATTTGTAGAGGTAGTCGAAGCGCTCGTCGTCGCCCATGTATGCCACCACATGGCCGGACTCGGCCACGATCACGTTGGCGCCTTCGTGCTTGAAACGACCCATGGCGGAGTGCTTCTTGGGTGTGGAGGAGGGGTCGAACGGGTCGACTTCCACGATCCAGCCAAAGCGGTTGGTTTCGTTGGCGTAGCCGGCGTTACGAGTGTCGAATCGCTGCTCGTCCAGCTCCCACTTGCGCGCGGTGGCCTTGGATGTAAGCCCGTAGCGCTTGTCGCTCGCCGAGGTGCCGGGAGCCGCGAAGTAGCCGTTGAAGTTTTCCTCGCCTGAAAGGATGGTCCCCCAGGGAGTGGTGCCGCCGGAGCAGTTGCCCAGGGTGCCCTTGATGGCCCGGCCCGAGGGGTCGTCGATGGTCTTGACCAAGTCCGTGCCAGCGGCGGGGCCGGTGAGCTCGTAGGTAGTGTCTGTCAGGAAGCGGCGGTTCAGCTGGGCTCCCTTGACGTAGTTCCACGGCTTGTTCTTGTTCTTGCGCTCGAGTTCAACAACCGTGAGTCCGTGTGCGGCACGCCCGATCGCGCGCGCCTCCGCAGCCGCCAAAGTTGCCGGGAACATGATGTTCTCGTTGGTGTACTCGTGGTTGGTGAAGAGCACGGCACGGCGGTCCTTGGAATCCGGGATGGGCAGGATGTCCGTGTAGTCGTTGTTGTAGCCGAACTGGCGGGCCTGTGCCGCTGCGGTCTGACCGTTCAGCTCGAAGGCCGGCGAGTCGGCAAAAAGGGGATCGCCCCAGCGGATGATCGGCTGCCACGCGAAGCCTTCCGGCACGGTGAACTCATCCACGATGTAGTCGACCGGCTTGATCGGGGTGAACTTGAGTTTGGCCTTGTCGAAGCCGGCCTTCGCAGAAAGGCCGGGACCGCCGTCGGCCACTGCCTTTTCAGGCGCAGCGAGCCCGCTCAGTACGACGGCGAGCGCACCGGCGGCGCCGAGGCCCAGGGCGGCGCGGCGGGACACAGCCGCGGAAGCGATATCGCGGAAGTAGGCGTTGGAGCTCGTGTTGCAAACGTCGCCGGAACAGGCGCTGTCGCACTTCAGGGCGCACGTGACGGGACTGCGCTTGCCCTTCGTATGGCCGAGCATGGGGAGCAAGGCGAACTTGCGGTTGGTTGATTCAGACATGGGAAATACCTCCGGGGATTGAGTGATTTCCCCACCCTTGCAGCGCCAGCGGAATCCGAGAGGACGCTCCGGTTAAGTTCCGGTGAACTCCCAGCATTGGGCCCACGCCGGTAGGGTTCCCTGGCCGAACTTGTGAGGCTAGGGGGCCGGTGGGGAGTTATCTATGCATGCAGGAGCGCATACACGCGGCGGAGTCGGTCCAGCCACCAGTCGCGACGTTCAGCGGAGGCCGCATACCGCTCCAGCAGTTCCTCGTCGGCGACGGCTTCGCGGACGCGGATGGCGCCGTCGTCGGGCACTAACGGATCCCGGGTGATGTCCGAGGCGAACAGCCGCACGGTCCCCAACCCGCACGCGTACGGCAGTTCCGGCAGCGCGGCGGCGAGCGCGAGCCCCGCGCGGATCCCCACGGAGGTGTCCAGCGCCGAGCTCACGACGGCGGGAAGCCCGGCTTGCGCCACAATGTCCAGCGCGCGCCGCACTCCCCCAAGGGGCGCCACCTTGATCACGATCAGGTCCGCCGCGCCGGCTCGGGTCACCTTGAGGGGATCATCTTCCTTGCGGACGGATTCATCGGCGGCGATGAGCACGGGCGTTCCCTGCCGCGCGAGCCGGCGGCGGACTTCGGCGAGTCCCTCGATCTGCGGCACAGGCTGCTCGGCGTATTCGAGCCCGACGGCGGAGAGCCGCCCAAGTGCCTCGACCGCCTGCGGCACGTCCCAGCCCGCGTTCGCGTCCACGCGGATCGCGACGTCCGGCAGGGCCTCCCGGACTGCGGTGACGCGCGCGACGTCGTCGGCCAGTTCCTGCCCGTGCTCAGCGACCTTGACCTTGACGGCGTCCACGCGGCCGAAGCGTTCCAGGACCTCGGGCACCCGGGCGGCAGGTACGGCGGGGACGGTGGCGTTGACGGGAATGGTGTCCCTGAGTGGCGCCGGAAAACCCTGCCAGGCGGCTTCGACGGCGGCGGCGAGCCAGCGGGAGGCCTCGGTGTCGCCGTACTCGGGGAACGGACAAAACTCGCCCCACCCGGCCGGGCCGCGGAACAGGAGGGTTTCGCGTTCCATGATGCCGCGGAACTTCACCCGCATCGGCAGGCTGACTACCGTGGCGGTGGCAAGGAGCTCGTCGAGGGTGGGGACCGCTTGGGGGCTGGCGAGCGCGGCAGACATGGCTTCACTCTAGCGTGGGGATCGCTGGGCCGAGTTGCCGCCCGGCTGTTTGTGGTGAGGGCAGCAGATGGTGTTCGAAGTGCAGGAGGGTTCGCTGGAAGGCCGCCATATGTGAAGGAGGGTCGGAGGAAAGGGGGTCATATCTGCAGGAGGGTTCACTTCCGAAGACGCGGAGAATACGCTGATGCAAGCTGCCCTGTTTCCAATCCCCCGCCCCGTTTCATCGCCTTCCCTGGCCTTATCCCTTTCCCCATCACTCCCCGCCCCTTCCCTACCTTGGAGCTCATCGATGACAGGTTGGAATGCCGAAAACCTCGCAGGTTCGGCGGGCGCAGGCGCCGTGACCCTATTGGCGGGAACATCTTTTTGTGTGTCCGCGGCTAACGGCGACATGGACCAATTGCGCCCCCACGGAATGTTTTTCCGGGACACGCGGTTCGTTTCCCACTGGGTGCTCGCAGTGAACGGCCACGCCATCGAGGCCCTGGGCTCACCGGTCCCGGAGCCCTACCGAGCTGATTTCATCGGCCGGGCGGCACGCACCGACGGTCTAGCAGACAGCAATCTGTTGATCGAACGCCGACGGAGCTTGTTCGGCGGAGTGCGCGAGGAAATCACGGTCAGGAACTTTTCCAACAAAGCCACTCGATGCACTGTTTCGCTGACGGTGAGTGCTGATTTTGCCGACATCTTCGAAGTCAAAGAAGGGCGAGCAAAGCACGAGAGTGTGCATCTGGCGCAGGGAAGCAACGGCGCTCTGGTCCTTGAATCCCAGCGGCAGGGGCGGCATGTCCTGGTCACTGTCGACGCCCCGAGTGCCGTGGTTGACGGTGATGTCCTCAGCTATGACATCGCCATCGGGCCCCAAGGCCATTGGTCAACAAGCGTGACCGCCACGCCAAGCATCGACGGGGTTGGACCGGATGCCGACGCCTCTGTGTGGGGCAGCCAGCGTCCCTACGACGTCCCGGAAGAGAGGTTGCAGGAGTGGCACGGCAAGGTTCCCCAAACCGACGTGGCCAACCACGCCTTCCAAAAGGCGTTGGATCAAAGCAGGGCGGACCTCGGCTCGTTACGGATCTTCGATCCCGACCATCCCGGGCGCACGGTGGTGGCGGCGGGATCGCCTTGGTTCATGGCCCTCTTCGGCCGGGACTCGCTCCTGACTTCGTTCATGACCCTTCCCCTCGACCCCTCGCTGGCCTTGGGTACCCTGCAGACCCTCGCAGACCACCAGGGCCGCACCGTCAATCCGCTCAGCGAGGAGGAACCCGGGCGAATCCTGCATGAGGTCCGTCTCGGTGCCAGCACGGGCCTGGCCCTTGGGGGTGGGAGTGCCTACTACGGGTCGGTGGATGCCACTCCGTTGTTCGTCACGCTTGCCGGGGAGCTCACCCGCTGGGGATTCCGTTCCGAAGTCACGGAATCCCTCCTGCCTGCGGTGGACCGGGCCTTGGATTGGATCCGCGATTACGGAGACGCCGACGGGGATGGCTTCGTAGAGTACTCGCGGGCTACGGACCAAGGACTGTTCAACCAAGGCTGGAAGGATTCCGGGGACGGCATCAATTTCGCCGACGGGACTTTGGCTACGCCACCAACCGCACTGTGTGAAGTCCAAGGCTATGTGTACACGGCTTATCTCAGCCGGGCCCTCATAGCGCAAGAGGACGGAGATGCGAAGCTGGCTGCGGTGTGGGGTGCCCGGGCGGCCGAGCTCAAGCGCAAGTTCAACGAGCAGTTCTGGCTCCCTGAACGCGGCTATTTCGCCATCGCCCTGGACCGCGACAAGCGGCCGGTAGATGCGTGCGCGTCCAATATGGGTCATTGCCTTTGGAGCGGAATCGTCGACGACGACAAGGCTCCGTTGGTCGCGGAACGGCTAATGTCGGACTCCATGTTCACTGGGTGGGGCGTCCGGACGCTCGCCTCAGACATGGCGGCCTACAATCCTGCGAGCTACCACAATGGCTCGGTTTGGCCACACGACAATGCCCTCATCGCTGGCGGCTTGATGCGTTACGGCTTCGTGGAGGAGTCCCGGCGGATCGTCATGGGCCTCTTGGATGCGGCGGAAGCATTTGGGGGGCGTCTGCCGGAGTTGTTCTGCGGTTTGGACAGGAAAACCTACGGGATGCCCGTCCCGTATCCCTCGTCATGTTCGCCGCAGGCGTGGGCGGCCTCCACACCGATTCATCTGCTCCGCGTGCTGCTCCGCTTCGATCCTTGCCTCACGCACGGAGGACTCTGGCTGGCCCCGGTGGTTCCTGAAGGCTTCGGGGACATCAAGATGCAGAACATTCCCCTCGCCGGATCCCGAATTTCCCTGGAGGTGGTCAATGGACAAACACGGGTTACAGACCTGCCCGAAAATATCGCACTTCACTTCGAGGCCCGCAAACCGCTTTCCGATCTGCTGGATGTCCACCACGTCACCGCAGGACTGCGGCGGGGGAAGTAGTTGCGCATCGGATTGGTTGCCCCGCCCTGGATCCCCGTCCCACCGCCCGCTTACGGGGGCACGGAGTCGATCATCGATATCCTGGCGCGTGGCCTGTCCGCAGCGGGGCACGATGTGCTTCTGGCGGCGGCGTCCGGAAGCACATGTCCAGTGGCCAAAGTCCCTGGGCCTCCGCCCGCGGACGGATCCAGGATAGGGAACGGCACCGACGAACTTCGCCACAGCGTGTATGCCTTCGCGGCCATGGAGGACGTCGACCTCATCCACGACAACACGCTGGCCGGGCCGCTCTATAGGCATCGGCCACGAGGAATTCCCCTTGCCGCAACGGCCCATCTTCCGTTTTCAGCCGAGAACCACGACATTTACCAGGCGATGGCAACCGACACTGCGATCATTGCCATCTCGAAGCATCAAGCAGACTCTGCTCCGGGGATCAAGGTACGGAGGGTCATTCACCACGGCATCGACACGCAATCCGTCCCGTTCGGAACCGGCGACGGCGGCTACGCCAGCTTCCTTGGCCGGATGCATCCCGGCAAGGGCTTGCCCGAAGCAATAGAGACCGCCCGGCTGGCCCGGATTCCGCTACGAATTGCGGCCAAGATGTACAGCGCGGAGGAGCACGAGTATTACTCCGCGGTCATCGCGCCATTGTTGGGGCCCGACGTCGAATACCTCGGCGAGCTGAACGCCGCTGACAAGTTTGTCCTCCTGGGCGGCTCCGTGGCGTTGCTGAATCCGATCCAATGGGATGAACCTTTCGGGATGGCCATGATCGAGGCCCTCGCTACCGGCACGCCAGTAGTGGCAACATTCCGAGGATCCGCCCCGGAGATCGTTTCCGAGGGCGTCACTGGCTACCTCGGCTCCAATCCCCCGGAACTCGCATCCGCCCTCATTGCTGCCGCCGCGCTTGACCGCAGCGAATGCCGCCGAGCCGCGGAAACCTACTTCGGCGCCGAAAGGATGGTTGCCGAACACCTGGAGCTCTATGCGGAACTTCTCGCCGAGCAGAAGTGATCCTCCCAGCCAGATATGGCACCCTGAAGGTAATGAGTTTTCCTAGCACAGGCCGGCTGCCGGCCACACAGAGGACCGCAACCAAGCGTTGGGCAGGCACCGGAATGGGCTTCCTTTTTGTGCTGGCAACTTTGGCGTGCGTGGCCGGATTCGCCGCGACCTACTATTTCTTTGTCCGCACCACAACGGGACAGTACATCGACGAATCCGCCCTGGTGGAGGCCGTGACCCTCAACGGACCGGCCGAGCGGGCAACCACCAAGTTCCTCGATTGGTTGCCGGTCATTTCGGTGGCGATCGCCGCCGTCGTCGTTCTTTTCGTCACCGTAGCGCGCCGGCGCTGGAAGGCTGCGGGCATCGCACTGGCCGCTTGTGTGGCGGCAAACCTGGCCACGCAGGTCTTGAAGGATTGGTTCCCGGACAGGCCGTTCCGCGGCGTCCAGACCATCGAGCTGAATTCGCTGCCGTCCGGCCACACCACGCTGGCGGCCTCCGCGGCGGCTGCCGTGTTCCTGGTGGTGTCGCCGCGTTGGCGCCCCATCGCCGGGTTCCTGGGCGGGACGTTCGCGGTGGCGGCCGGGGTGTCCACCCTGATCAACCAGTGGCACCGGCCCGCCGACGTCGTAGCGGCGTTCCTCCTGGTGGGAGCGGTCATGCTTCCGGCCGGCTGGCTGGTGCTGCGTACCGGAAACAGCTGGAATGTCCAGGACGATCGCGGTGACCATTGGGCGTCCTCGCGCTTATGGCTGTTGTTATCGGCACTGGCGGGCGTCGCTGCGGCGGCTGTTGCGGTGTACTCGCTGATCAAGATCGCTCCTGGTTTCGGCCAGGAAAGCAGCACCACCAACTACTTCTGGGCCGGGGCCTCACTGATCGTCATCACTGGTTATCTGGCAACGGTCGCCGCCACCTGGCTTTTCGGACTGAGTGCCCGACGGCGGCAAGCACCCTGAGTGCCCGACGGCGGCCGTCGCCTCAGTCCCGGCCGTCGCCCTAGCGGCCCGTCACCCTCGCGGCCCGCAGTATGAGCGGCCCGCCGCGCCATGAGGGTTCAACCGCACCAGCTGGGGAGAAACCCGGGAACGCTTTTCAGGACGCTGCCGGTTTTCAGATCCACGAGGTCTGCCCGCAGGGGGGAAGGTTCGGGGAGAACGGGGTATTGGTCTCCAGCGTATTGCGGGGGTGCCGTTTCGACGGCGAGGTAGTCACGGGCCGGAGAGACGCACATGTCCAGGAGACGGGACCATTCAGCGGCAGGCTGGTAGAACTGCCGCGGGCCGTTCTTGTCAGTGAGGACGATGGCGGAAGTCTCTTTCCCGGCGTCGTACTTCCTCACGACCTGCGCGTATTGTCCGGAACCGTCCAGGACCAAAGGCTGGCCCGCGGAGTTGGTGACCGGGTTGGAAGGATCAGGCGCGAAAGTGGCGGCGAGGGTCAGTGGTGCGGGTGTGCCGGTGGTGAGGTTGATGGTTGAATATCGAAGCGGGTCTATGCCCTTTCTTAGCCCCGGATCGGCTACGGCGAGTTCGTTGGTGCCGGGGACGAACCCAAGGATCCCGGCATGCGTACCCAACGGCGATACTTTGCCCGTTCCCTGCGCGTCAATGAGAAACATGGACCGGTCATCGGTTTGCGCCACTAATGTCGCCGTATCAGGGACGAATCGCCAGTCCGCAGCCGACACCGCACCGTTTATCCCCTGGACGGCTCGCGGACCTGAGGATGGCTGGTCGACGTCGTACACGAAGAGTGTTTTCCAGTACTGGTCTGTGGTTGACGTCCCGGTGAAAGTGAAGCCAATGAGGTGTTTGGACCCTGCCGCATGAAGGTTCGCCACCGTTCCCCGGCTCGGCAAAGGAACCAGCGTTGGCGGGCCGCCGGCGAGGGAAACGATCTCCAGTGAGCTGGTGTTGTCGTCGTTGATCGTGACGACGGCGAGGGCGGAGGGAAGGGCTGCGTATTCCTGAATGCGGGGAGCACTGACAATGGCGGTGGACTCGCCACTGCCGGAGAGACTTGTGCCGCGGATGGTGTCCAGCTTCTTCACCCCTGCGTCGTCCTTGCCCGTGTCCCGTTGCAGGGTGTACAGCGCGAAATCTACGGAGGCGGAGGAACGGGGCAACATCGAGGTGGCGTTGGGGTGCGGCAGCTTCGCCAGATTCGCGGCCGTCAGAGCGCCGGTAAGCACGGCGAGGATCGTGATGGTGCCGTAGAGGCGCCGAGCGAAGCGGCGGCCGGCCAGGAGCGCAGCTGCGGCTGCAGCGGCCGCGGCCCGCTTGGTGGACACCGGGCCGAGTTTGGCAGGCGCAGGGCTGCGCTTAGTAGACATAGGGTTGCGCCGGCTGGGTGGTGGGGGTGATGGAATCCGGTATGAGCACGATTGCCTCGCGACTGCCCGGGTTGGGGTTGGCGCGAAAACCGCTGGAGATGGTGACCCAACTGTCGGTTTTGTACTCGTTCTGCCAGCCGGGGTGATACACCGGAATGCCAATCGGCTGGGCATCCACTGCACAACAGGTGACCACAAAGCGGGCCACGAAGAAGACATTGGGATCGGTCTTGTCCGGAGTGATGAACCCGGTCACGGCGGCAGTCTTGTCGGCAAAAAAGTCCTGCCCGGCACCGGACCGAAGCAGCGATGCCCAGTCCCTCACCGTGAACGCGGAGTAATCGCCCTTGCTTGGCAGGGCGGGCGCTTTCAGCGTCAGAGCAGACGCAGAACCGTTGAGGTCCCGTTGGGCGACTGTCGCCGTCGTAAGGGTCGACGGCGGCAGGATCAGCAGGGCGACGACGGCGGCGATGACCGTTAGCACGCTTCCTAGTGGCCACAGCCAGCCCCACCGGGATCCGCGCTCCCCGGCGTGGTCGTGGTCGTGCTCGCGCTCGTGGTCATGCTCGTTGGGGGTGGCGGGCGTGGCGGGGTCCAGAGCGAAGGCCGCGAGGGCGAGCACAGCCGCGATCACGGCCATGACGATCGTGAACACGAAATAGCGTGGATGGATGTACAGGGCGAGCTGGCCTGTCAGTCCCAGCCAGATCGTGGCAATGAGGCCGATCAGGCTAAGAACCACTCCCTGCCAGTGGCCCACGAGCCGCCTAATGACCATAGTTCACCGCCAAGCCGAGCACGGCCGCGCAAAGTGCTACCAGCAGGCTGAGCTGGAGAAGGGTCTTCGCCGTAAACGTGGTGCGCATCAGGGCAAGCATTTTCACGTCGATCATTGGCCCGAAAACGAGGAAGGCAACAATGCCTCCCGGCATGAAGGTTGCGCCGAAAGACAGGATAAAGAAGGCATCCACGTTTGAGCAGATCGCGACGACGAACGCCAGCAGCATCAACGCCAGGACGGACCAGACGGGGTTGCCGCCCAGTGTGACCAGAACTTCGCGGGAAACTGCAACCTGGATCAGTCCAGCCATGCCCGCGCCGATAAACAAGGCCGGCATCATGGCGCGCGTCTCCTGCGAGAACATCTGCACGCTGCGCCTCACCCTCCCGGCAGGGCCGCCGTGGCGGTCTGCCAGGGTACAGGTTTCCTGGAAACCGGCGGTCAGGAGGTCCTGGGGCCTCGGATGCCGGCTGTAGATCCAACCGACAAGGTTTGCGATGAAGAAGCCGCCAAGGACGCGGGAGACCAGGATGCCGTTGTCCCAGCCGAAGGCCTGCGCGGTGGTGACGATGGTTACGGGGTTAAGGATGGGAGCCGCGAACAGGAACGTCATCGACTCCGCAACTGTGAGGCCCTTGACCACCAATCCCCGGGCCAGTGGAACATTCCCGCACTCGCAGACCGGCAGCAGCATCCCCAGGAGTGAGAGCACCAGGCGCCGCAGCACCGGGCTCCGGGGCAACCGACGGAGCAGCATGCCCTCCGGCAGCCAGACTTGGACTGCGATCGAGAGGACAATCCCGAGGAAGACGAACGGCAGGGACTCGACAGCCACGCTGATCGACAACGTGGCGAAGTCGCGAGCGGCGTCGGGAAGTCCGAAGGTCGCTGACGCGGGCGGGGCCAGCACCCGTACGACCGTGAACAGTGCAACGATGGCGAGGCCAACGGCGAGCCCTGCGGCAGACTTCGATACGGAAGCGCGGGCCCGGCTTCTGTGCTCGTGCGTCGGCAGATCGCGTTTGTCGATTGCGGGCAGCGTCACGGGCACTCCTTCCTCCCCGACCCGGCCAGGCACGCCTGACTGTAAGGCTGAGAAAACGACGGTGACTAGTTACATCAGAAGTTCTACCTAACCGGGCCTCGGATGGAACGAGTATTGACCACTCGTCTCTGGCAGCAGCCTCGCAGGTACGCCAGGCGTACCCTGAGGCTATGGATGCCGAAGTCCTGAATCTCAGGCTCAGCACGGGCATCACGGTGCCGTGTCTCGTCCGCGGCGACGCCGGCGCGAAGCCCCTGTTGCTGTTGCATGCATAGGGTGAATCCCGTCGAAGCTTTGACCGTCTTGTACCCCGGCTGACCGACCTCAGGGTTTACGCTCCCGACCTCCGCGGACAGGGCGATGCGGACAAACCAGAGGATGGCTATTCGCTCGTAGGACAGGCCGAGGACGCCGCGGCCATTTTGGACGCCCTCTATGTGGGCAGGGCATTCGTCCTTGAAATACGGACCCCATTTTGAAGGTCTATCCAGGTGTGTGGCACTTGGTCTTGTCGGAGTGTCCGGGCCTGGTGGCGGAGGATGCGACCGCGTTCCTTGGTTCTCTCGGCTAAGCCCTCAACTTTTGACCACTTTTGGCCCGCGCTGTCGTCAAAAGTCCCCGTATTTCCAACGATTTCGAGGCGCCGCCAGGGCCAAAAGTGGTCGGAATTAGACGTGGGTGCGGATCCAGAGGACCTAAGGCTCAACGCGGCCGCGGTACCAGAGCGCGCAACCTTTGCCTGGCCGGCTCCTCGACATACTTGAACAGAACATGGGTGGCCAGGGCAATGCCGGCCAGGCACCCCGCGGCGAGCAGGTTCGTCGCCAGCGGACCAGCCCCATGCGGCCAGTTCAGCCAGTAGAAGAGGTAGATGAAGAACATGTGCACCAGGTACAGGCTGTAGGAGCTGCGCCCGCCATACTGCAGCCAGCGCGCGGACAGCGCCGAGCGGAGCCAGCCGCGGGTCAGCCCCAGCAGGGCGACCAGCAGCGGGAAGGCCAGCACGGCCAGCCGCCCCGGGCCCGGTTTTCCGGCCGCGGCCAGGAAGATGACGACGGCGGCCCCGGCCAGTACCGCACCTGGGCCCGCCAGCGCGGGATTGAAGTTCATTCGGTCCGCGTTCCGGACGGCGATGCAAGCGAAGGCGCCGGCGATGAAGCAACAGGCGATCCGCAGCAGCCACTCATACGGCTGATGCTCACTGCCGGCGATTGGCAGGTTCTGACCCCACGCGGCCGTCGGCAGGAGGACCAGGACTGAGGCGGCAAGTGCGGCCAGCGGATGCAGCCCGCGCAGCCGAAACAGGACGAGTGCCAGCAATGGAAACGTCAGATAGGCCAGCCATTCGGCGCTGACTGTCCAACCCGGCCCGAACCAGCTGGCGCCGTCGGTACCCGCTTGGAACCAGAGATGAATCATCAGCAACTGTTTGGCCAGCCCCCACGGCGACAGATCCGGAGCCTGGGTCTGTAGCGACCAGGTCGCCACGGATTGCTCTTCGGTTCCGTACGCGAACCACAGGCCCAGGACGCCCACCACCAGTGCGAACGCCGGCCACATCCGGGCGAATCGGGCCCAGACAAAGTCCCTGGCCGCACGCCAGCGGAACCGCGGGCCGAGCCGGTCCAGGTAGGTGTAGGTGATGATGAAACCGCTGAGTACAAAAAACACGTCCACGCCCAGGTCGCCATTGGCCATGACCGGGCCGAACAGCTCATAGACAGGGGACAGGAAAGTCTGCCGCATGGCCTGAAGGTGGAAGAGCACCACCCAAAGCGCCGCGACGAAACGCAACGCGGTCAAGGTCCCGAGGTCAGGGCGGGGCTGCTGTGAATTGCTATCCGGCCGGCGATTCTCCACCCCGGAATGGTGTGGCCGCGCGCTGTCCGGGGCAAGTTTCCCAGGGGTCGGATTCGCGGTGGTGACACGATGCGGAGGCGAGATGACTGAGAACATCCAATTCACCGTACCCGAAGCGCCTGACCGGAGTCTGGGAGAGGGCGGCGCCGGTGCCGGACCCGCCCCATGTGGCCGTTACGGGCTGACTCTGCCGCCCACCATTCGGCAGCGCCCGACGGCGGACCGTCCCGCCGTCGTCGGGCTCAGTAGTTCCTGCGGTGCTTGAGTTTGGGGAGCGCGACGGCGAACACGGCCGCGGCGGCTATGCCCAGAACTCCGGTGGCCCAGACCCCCGCGGCGAGGGATACCGCGGCTGTGAGGGCCGAGAGCAGGACCGGGCCGCCGGTGGAACCTGCGTCGGAAATGAACCTCCACAAGCCAAGGAATTGGCCGCGGCCCTTGTCCGGCGAAAAGTCGGCGCCGAGGGTCATGATGAGTCCCGAGCTGATGCCGTTGCCGAAGCCGATCAGGAGGGAGGCCAGCAGCAATCCCACAAACTCGGCCGACAAGGGCATCAGGAACAACGCCGTGCCCATGATGAGGGTGGACGGCACAGCGACCCACATGCGCCCTTTACGGTCCATGAGTTTGCCGGCCGGGTAGAACACGAGCATGTCGATCGCGCCGGAGAGGCCATAGATGAGCGAAGCGTGTGTTGCGTCCAGTCCTAGGTGGTCCGCCCACAGAGGGATGACCACTTGGCGTGAAGCCCGGAGCGCGCTGAGCAGGAGGATCCCTGTGCCAATCGTCAGGAACACGCCCGCGTGGGAAACCGCAACACCTCGGAGGGTGGGCTCGGGTCCCTTGGGTCCGCCGTCGGCGTCGTCCGGCACCACCAGATCGGGGATCGTGAGGGACAGCACCGCCGCGGCCGTCATGCCCACAACGCCAACCCAGTACGCACCGCTGATGCCTGCGAATTGCATCACGGCCGCGCCGACGAAGGGACCGATGAACACGCCGATCCGGGTGACGCCGCCCAGCGTGGAGAGGGCGCGCGCCCGGAAAACGACCGGGACGGCCTCGGTGAGGTACTTCTGGCGGGCCAGGTTGAAGACGCTGGTGGACATCCCGACCACGGTCATCGCCGCGGCGAGAAGCCAGATGCCATTGTGCGCAAGGAGAGGCGCGAACCCCGCGGCCAGCAAGGCCAGGGCTCCGGCAGCGCCCGCGCTCACGATAGCCCATCGTTCGCCGAACTTGATGGTGATAAGCGACGCCGGCAGGTTGAAGAGCCACGATCCCAGCCCGATCAACGTGGCCACCAACGCGGAAACGGCCACGGTAGCGCCAAGGTCCCGGGCGGACAATACGACCACCGGAAGCACCGCGCCTTCACCAATACAGAACAGCAGAGCGGGCCCAAAGGCGGGCAAGGCAATGCTGCGGAGGTTGAAGGGCTGGACGGTGCGGGTTGTTGTCATCCCTTTCATCCTAGGGCGACGGCGCACCCGCCCTGGACTTCCGCGTGCGAACGCAGGTGCGACGCGCGACGCGCCGCGCGCCAACGCAGGTGCGACGCGCGAATTACCTTCCGTACCTGGAATTCCGGCTGCGCAGGGATTTTGGCGCGTCGCGGGGAATTCGGCGCAGCGGAGGACGAACAGCGCAGCGCGGCGCGCGTCATGAGGCAGACCGCGGACGACGCCGGGGCACCCCTGCCGTTGCCAGCTTCCGTTCGAACACGCCGGGCGCCATAAGTTCCGCCCACACTCACCGGACGACGCCGCACCCCGTGGCACGGATCCGGTCCTCACGCAGCTTCTCGTCAATGACGGCTTGAGCGGCAGTCCGTCCCTTCAGGAATTCCGGCTTCAGGTACTTATCGATGCCATCGAACTCCCCTGCCACCCGCACACCCTTCCAATAGAAGTCCGAATACCCTACGCGGCCTGCTTCGTCGCGGAATTCTCGTTGAAGAACGGGAGCCTCGAATCCGGCGGCATGCATTAAAGCGCGGCTGTAGGATTCCCCTGCCGATCCGGACAAGGGATCCGCGAAATCGACGGCAACTTGGATTCTCCGGATGGCCGCTGCCGTGTAAATTCCATCCACTCCGGCCAGGAGCGTCTCCTTAGAAATGGCGGGCAGCCCCCGTTTCCGGTCGGCTTTGAGCACGTGGTCCAGAGGGGCGATGGATTCGACAAACGGGGTGAACGCGGCCAAATCCAGTACCGTGCGCACCCTGCCCGTCACCAAGAGTCCCTCGCGGCGATGCACGGTGAGGCTAGCGGGGTCCGCGTAGTGGCGGGATATCCCGGCCCGTGAGCGGCCGCCGTCGTTCTTCAGGGTGACGGCTTGCACCGGATGATGCACGCCTATGGTGGGGATCCCCCATACAGACGCTGCCGAGTGCCTGGCGAATATGGTCCGCGCGCTGGAGGTTTCGGCCGCAGCGCTGACCCGGACACGGTATTGTTCCCACGGTTTCAGCGCGGTCCACGCGGCGCCGTCGACGTACACTCCCTGACGGACACGGTGCAGGTTACCGGCCCTGGCCCGCCGGGCGAGTTCCTTGAGAGTCGTTCCGTGGTAGACGTGATCCCGGCTGAGGATCAATCGAGGCAAATCGGTCATGCATAAGAAGCTGCCACGTGCACTGCGGCCCGCGACAGCACCGAATTCCTCCATGTGGACAACTCCAGGGAAATAATCCCGACGCGCCCCATGCCGTCCGACACCGCATTCTCCCTACGACCCCGGAATTCCCTGTGTGTCAGGAATATAGCGCAGCGCAGGCCACCAACGGCAGCGCAGGGGCAAGAACCGCAGCGACTACTTCAGGAAGCTCGCGCTGAAGGAGTTCAGGTCTACGTTGATGCCATTCAGGGTGTGCTCGAACTTCTGCTGGACCCCCACGCGCATCGTCCCGGCAGTGTTCCAGCCGCCGTACTGCACCGGGGCCGGAGCCAGGTAGTTCGCGGTCCAGCTGGCGTAGTTGATGTTGCTCGTGTCGGTATCCCACAAGGGTACGTCCGAGAACGCCGTGCTGTTGTTCATCAACCCGGGCCACATGCCGCTTCCGCTGTAGATCACGGGCCGCACGCCTAGGCTCCGCACGCCGTCCACCATGGCCCGCGTTACCGGGGCCCCGCCGGGCTCGACGTCCAAGGCGAAGAACTGCAGCTGCGATATGTACGGGCCTGCGGCTTTGATCCCGCCCTCCCAGCACGACGCGTCACGCGTGTAGACCGCGATCTTGAGGCCGGCGTCGAGCGCCATCTTCAGTTGGGCCTGGGTCTGTTGCCAGGCAGTGCACGTGCCCCAGACGGTTGAGTGCATCACGTAGAGGCGGAAGCCCTCGGCGTAGGCCTGACGGAACCAGGCGGGGTCGGTAATGGCCGCGGTGGTATCGAGCACCTTCACCGAGCCGTTCGGAGCATCTTGGGGCACGACGACGGCGGGCGCGGGGGCGGCGGCAGGCTGCGGAACGGCGGGAGGTGCTGGAGCAGTTGCGGGAGCGGGGACCGGGGCCACCTCGGCGGCGGGGGCGGCGTTCGCGATGGGTGCGGGGCCGGCGTCGGGCGCTGGTCCGGCGGAAGGGCCGGCAATGGGTGCGGGGCCCGTGGCGGCGGCTGAGGCACCGGTCAGTCCGAGGAGAAGTAATGCAGCGAACGCGAAAGCAAGGCTTTTTGGAATCACAATAAGGCTCCTGGGTGCCGGCCACGGGTTCAGAAACGGGCGCAGCAAAGTGTCACAAAGGTCAAGGATGAGGTGCACCATGCCCGGGCCCAGTTCCCGGTCATGGCGAGGACGCCCCGCGAAGCGGAAGACGTCCACCGCCAACTTTAGGAAAATCCGGGCAGAAGCGACAATTTGCAATCCACGTAGCAGTCGGGTAGGAACCGGCCGGACTCGGGGACAATCCAGGTAGTAAATAGAGTGTTGACCGCGCCACTCAGGGGACTAGCTAAGTAGCCAGCGACGCACATCCTGATCTGCGACCCGCTTTCGGTCCAGCGCGCACGAAATTCGCGTAGCGATAGCAAGAAACCGCCGCGAAAACGCTACACGTACCCGTCCACGATCGCGGCCGCGATCTCTTTGTAGGCACGGCGGGTCTCGGGGCGCAGAACATCCAGGGTGACCAGGTCGCCGTCGGCCACTCCCCTGTCGTGCGGAACTGCAATCAACTGGCGGCAGATTCCGGAGAGGTGTTCCTCGATGGCGTCTTTGTCCACGCGGGAAGAGACTTCATCCTTGTCCGTGATGACCACGATCGCGTTGCGGGCAAGCTCCTCGTAGCCGTGGCTCGCAAGCCATTGGAGGGTGCTGCGGGCACGCTTGGCACCGCTGACGGCGTAACCGGCGGCGATGATCAGGTTGTCGGCCGATTGCAGGATGCCGCTCATCGCATTGTGTGTGACGCCGGTGCCGCAGTCCGTCAGGGCAACGGAGTAGTAGGCGGAGATCAACTGGCGGATCCGCAGGTACTCTTCGGCGGTCAGTGAATCCGAGACTTCCGGGTCCTGTTCGCCGGCAATCAGGTGCAATCGACCCGCGTGGTGCATGTATCGGGCGAGCGCCGTGAGTGAATCGACGTTCTCGACGTTCTTAAGCAGGTCCGTGATGGTGCGCGGAGTGGCCTTCTGGTAGATGCCTTCACCCAGGGCGCGCTCCACGAGGTCGCCGGAATCGGGGTTGGCGTCGATGGCGCAGGGCGGATCGCCGCGGAATTCCGCGAGGGTGAGGCCAACGCCTACCGTGGTGGAGGTCTTCCCGATCCCGCCTTTAAGGCTCAGGACGGCAGTGTTGTAGCTGCCCTGGAGTTGGCGGGAAATGCGCCGCGCCAACTCGTCTTCCTCGCGCTGTTTGGCGCTCGGCCCAAGGTTCCAGGCGCCGCCGGTCAGTTTGTAGAGCATGCCGCGGAAGCCACCGATGGGGCGAGGCTTCTGCTCCTTCACGAAGGAACCAGGCGACGAGATGAAGTCCGAGATCGGAGCGTTTGCGGCCGCGGCGCGTCCGGCCCGGCCTGCGGTTAGCGCAGGAGCCCCCGACGCCGGTGCTGCCGCCGTCAGGCCCTCAACGCCGGGTTCTTCACGGCTGGAGTCTTCATTAGCGGAGTCTTCATTAGCGGAGTCTTCACGGACGGGTTCCGCTTCGATGGACGCGTCGGCGGCGGCTGCTGCTTCAGCCCAGGATCTGCTCTGAAGCGGGGCCGCAGGTGCTGAGGGCGTGTCGGAATCGTTAGGCGTAATGATCGGCATAGTTCCTGTCCAGGCGTCGTCGTCGCCCTCCGCACGGCGGCGATCGCGGCGTCGGCGAAGTTCCGGCTGCCCTTCGCTTGTTGCGGCGGCGCTCGCTTCGTTATCCACAGAATCCGGCATGGTCTTGTCCCCTAGGACTCGCAGCGTTGTGCGCCGCGGCTCTCGTTTGCATTGCTTCAACCAGCAATTCTAGGCGGAGACAGTCACAAACCCGTCATGGCAGGCGTGCCGCGAAACCTGAAAGTGCTCCTGGAACGCTTTCAGGCCGGGCCTCAGACGGCGGAACAGCGCCGACAGCGACAGCTCGGTCGAGGAGCTCGACGTCGATCGCTCCGTCACTGTTGTCGAAGTCGACGTGGCGGGCCGCTTTCCATTCGCAGGCGTTGGCCTGGGATGCCACCCAGAATTGCTCCCAGTTATTGAGCGTACGGAATCCATGAACGTCTCCCACATGGACCATCAGGCGCGACATCACGGACCTCGAGGATGCCGGGCACGTGCTGTCGGTCGAGGGAGGCGTCCGTCTGGCCGAGAGGACCAGCCAGGAGCCGCCTCGGGAAACGGAATTCCGTGCGCAACTGGGGGTGCCGCGCACTCAGGAAAACATCCAGGAACTGGGCGTCACGGTACACGTCGCGGCCACGAATGGCTCCGGACGCTAACGGCGATCCGGAGAAAGGGGCGTTTTCCGTTCGCTGGCAACCGCCGTGACGATTCCGCCCGTCAGGGCAAAAAGGGCGCAGATCAGCGACCAGCCAACCACGTCCATTGGCCAGGATGGCCCTTGGGTGGGATCGAGTCGCGAGTTGTCGAGGCCAAATACCTGCGAACCGATCCAGATGTAGGCAACAACCAGAATGGCGATAGCTCCAAGCACTACGGCGACTATGAAGAGTAGTTTCGACGCTTTGGACATGTTCACACTCCTGATCTTTAAGGCACTCAGGGATTGCAACGATACTTCAGGTTCAGTTGGTCACCTTTAGGCGAGGCAGGGCTGCTTCAAAGCAGTACACGAAAAATATCTGCTCTGACGGCCTCTAGGCGCCAATAGGTTGAATATTGAGTGTTCGATCAGGGGGAATTAGGTGCTGGATTCGGTATTGCGCGGACGGATGCGGCCATAGGAAAGCTCAGCACAGATCGACCAGAGTCTGCCGTCGGCGACTATGAACCGGATATTTGAGTTGACGCCCACGCTGGGCGCGAGCTGGCAGCAGTTGCCCCCAAAATCGACTTTTGAGGGCAGCTGCTGCCTGTTCGGGCGAGCTTTCGCGCAGCGAGTTGGTGGGGCGACCTTCTTAGTGGTGCGCTTGCGTTTCCTGGAGCCTCTTGATGAACCAGCGTGATTGTTCGGGCCCGTAGGGAAGCACCGGGATCGCTTTGGTGGCGTCCGACGGCGTGTCCCGGATCGACTGCCTCGCTTGCCGTACCGCTGTGGACATGGTGTCCGCCATGGTCTTGACGAACTGGTCGCTGCAGGGCTTGCCGTGGCCGGGGATCAGGAATTCGTAGCGGTGGCGAAGGGCCGAGATGTGCCGAAGGGCGTCTGCCCAGTCCTCCGGGTAGGAGTCCTCGAACGAAGGATGTGCGCCTTGTTCCACAAGGTCACCCGCAAAGAGCGTGCTGGGCGTTCCCACCAGGAGGTCGCCGTCGGTGTGCCCGCGGCCCAGGTAGAACAGGGTGGCGGTCAGTCCGCCGAGGTCAACCAAGACGGGTTGGTCCTTGACGATCGCATTAGGGATGACGATCTCGACTGCGTCGCCCTTGCCCGCGGCCATCTCCGGCTCGGTGGCGGCGACGAAGCGGCGCTGGTGGTCGCCGTCGTCGTCGATCGTGGCTGCACAGTTGACGTGCCCCCAAAACTCGGTGACGCCGTCGTCGGCAAAAACGGCGTTACCGAAGTAGTGGTCGTAGTGGGCGTGGGTGTTCACCACCACCAGCGGCAGCTGGGTCTTTTCACGAACAGCGGCGAGGATCTGCCGGCCTTGACGGGGGCCGCATCCGGTGTCGATCACCATGGCTCGTTCCGTACCTACCACGAGGCCCGTGTTCAGCAGGCACCCCTCGGTCTCCAGCACGTAGTTGTCCGGGCCGACTTCGAGCC
Organism: Arthrobacter sp. AZCC_0090; assembly: GCF_014207375.1. Classification (GTDB taxonomy): domain Bacteria; phylum Actinomycetota; class Actinomycetes; order Actinomycetales; family Micrococcaceae; genus Arthrobacter. The sequence continues at coordinate 170,870 of NZ_JACHEE010000005.1, forward strand.
ATGCTGACATTGTTTCTCCGTCTTCAGATGCGTTCCGGCAGTGTTCAGGCCTCGATTCTACCCACGGAGAGCTGGGAGGAACGGGACGAAAGGCGCAGTTGAGGCCTGGGCCGTTCGAAATGCAATGCGTAGGAGGGGCTTGAGGACCAATGCTCGGGAAAGCTACGCTGTCGGGGTTGGCGATTGCTACTTGTTAACTAGGCAAGAGAAGTTGGGAACGCGGAGTACTTTTTGGGGAGTTGCCGAAAGTTTCGGCGGCCTGCTCGGGGGAGGACGTGATCGTGGTGCCGGATACCGCGGACGGTGGAAAGGCCAGTGTCGCTCTAGGCGTCGACGGACTTCTCCATCTGCGTTGGCGTCCCGGGGTCGACATTCAAGTTGAGGATGCCCGGGCGGCCATGGCGAAAGTCAACGAGCTATGCCAGCAGGAGCAGCATCCAATGCTTGTAGACATGGCCACAGTCGCTTCCGTCAGCCGAGAGGCCAGGAGTATATGGTCTATTCCCTGCGGCGCTTCGCGCATCGCTTTGTTGGGTACGTCGCCTGTAGACCGGGTCCTGGCGAACTTCTTCCTCGGAGTGCACATCCCGCCTTGCCCGACTCGTTTTTTTACATCGCGCAGCGAGGCCCTGGACTGGCTTAATGCGGTTGCGTGAGCCTCGGATGTGCCTCCTGCCGCTGCCGGCAGGGATTACGTGACCTCGAGAGAGAGCGTTGAGGACCCGCGCCTGCAGCAGTTGGTTGACGGGGTTGTCCGATTGGCTGCCGGCGATCTGGACGCACGCATTGAACCTTCGGAGCATCGGGATGACATTGATGCTGTCATCACGGGAGTCAACCTGCTCGCAGAAGAACTGGGCCACATTCATTCTGAGCTCGAACAGCGGGTGGCCGCACGCACGGCGATGCTGCGGCGAACACAGGTTGAGCTGGAACAGATGGCCAAGACAGATGCCCTCACCGGACTTGCAAACAGGACGCTGCTTACCGAGCGGATCCAGGAAGCGATCCTGTCCTGCACGGACGGCGGGAGAGCCCCGGCCGTGTTGCTCCTGGACCTGGACTCATTCAAGGCCGTCAATGACATCCTGGGCCATAGCGCCGGTGACGCCGTGCTGGTCGAGGTTGCCAAACGTCTCCGCTCAGCCGTCAGGCCACAGGATACTGTGGCCCGCCTGGGCGGGGATGAGTTTGCCATCCTCATTACCGCGGCCACGGAAGAGGAGATCATTCGAATTGCGCACCGCGCATCGGAGTATCTGCAGGACAGCATGTGTATCGGGATAGAAACGGTTTGGGCGATGGCGAGCATCGGCGTTTGCGTCGGCAAGCCGGGGTACCGGGCGGAGGCGCTGATGCGCGATGCCGACATAGCCATGTACCAGGCAAAGGCGCGGGGCCGCAACAATGTCCAGCTCTTCCACCCGGAGATGCTAGACGCAGTCCAGGAACGGTCGCGAATAACCGCCGAACTACGCACCGCCGTTGCCGGAAGGGAACTGGCGCTGCTGTATCAGCCGGTGGTCGAGTTGGCTTCCGGCCGCGTCATCGGCATCGAAGCACTCCTCCGATGGCATCACCCCGTCCGCGGAACCATTATGCCGGGCAGCTTCATTGGCATCGCAGAAGAAACCGGCTTGATCTTTGAGCTGGGACGGTGGGTGCTGCATGAAGGTCTCGCCCAAATGGGGCGCTGGAACCAAACCGACCCGGACCTGACAGACTTTTGTCTGCACATCAATCTTTCAGCCGCCGAACTACTTCGAACCGACCTGCTGGAGGACATCAGGGACACGCTGGCCAGGTATGACGTGGATCCGCGGCGCCTGGTCCTGGAGATCACCGAGACCGTATTGATGTCCCGGGAAACCGGACAAGAACAAGTCCTGAGCAGGCTCCGGGAGCTCGGCGTCGGGCTGCAAATTGACGACTTCGGTACGGGCTATTCGTCCATCAGCTACCTTCGGTCGCTTCCGGCAGACACAGTGAAGGTCGATCAGTCCCTCATCAAGGACATGGGGTCGGACCCCCGGCAGCAAAACTTCGTTTCAGCCATTCTGCAGCTGATTTTCGCTGCGGGGCTCAACGCGACCGTGGAAGGCATCGAAACCGCCGAGCAGGCGGCCCAACTGCGGGCCATGGGTTGCCTCTACGGGCAAGGCTACTATTACGGGTATCCGGTACCGGCTGCGGAAATACCGTATCAACTCCGCCAGCCCGCGCGGCATCTGTAGAGTTAGCGCATGTCGAAGCTTTGGGACCAGGTGCTGCTTGTCCCCACAGTAGTCCGCCTCGCTTCCCGGGCACCGCGTAACCCGGACGCCGCCTGGGAAGGGTACTGGCGCGGAATCCGCACTACTGGCCGTTCCGGAGACGTGCTTTGGGACTCCGACTCTTCGGCCGAGCGTGCGCAGTACTACGACGCAATTGCAGCTCACTTCGATCCAGCTCTTCCAGTAGTTGACGTCGGGTGTGGCAACGGAACCCACACCCGCTGGCTTGCCGGCCTGTTTCCACGAGTTCTCGGGATCGACGTATCCAAGGGGGCGATCGAGATGGCGAGCAAGGAAGCAGCAGGGATCCAAAATGCCGACTTCATGGTTCTGGATGCTGCGGCGGCAGGTGCCGGAGAGGTCCTGTTGGAGCGGCTGGGGCCCGCCAATGTCTTTGTCCGCGGCGTCTTCCACGTCCTGAAACCCGGCAAGCAGACTGCCATGGCTGCCAACCTGCGAACCGTCATCGGGAACAGAGGCCGGGTGTTACTGGCCGAAACCAACTTCCGCGGAAATAGCCTCGGTTACCTGACCGAGCTCGGCGCCACCCGGCAAAGCATGCCCCTGCAGCTGCGGCGCGCCTTGGAGAACCTTCCCCGGCCCGGGCATTTCGGTGCAAGGGAACGGCATGGCGTATTTTCGGATTTGGACTGGCAGTTGATTGCGGACGGCCCGGTTAACATCGAGGTGGTCCCCATGAATGCCAGCGGCCTTCCGCAGTGGGTTCCGGGATATTACGCGCTCCTGTCAGGCGCGGAAGATTCCGGAGCCCAGCACGGACGGGTGTAACTGCACCCCCGTGATCACGACAATGAACACGTTGGCCGCGTGTGTTTCATCAGAAGGCGGGCCGTCCGGTTTGTTTAGCTGTATTATTCCTTTTGTTTGCAGGTCCCGGGTTCAGCCGGAGCTAAAGGCAAAGGAATAGTTTCATGTCGAAGCGGAAACCGTCTTTGAACAACGCCGGGATGAAGGCCAGTCCGGAGACTGTGGAGCCGCCCGTCAAGCAGTTGCGTGGGCTGCGCCGCCAGGTCCTGGAAATCATCGATGAGGTCTTGTCGGACTCTTCGCAGGCAACGGATGCGGTGCGCGAGCAACTTCGCCAGCACATTGCTGCCCACCCTGGGCGTCCGGAAGAGGCGCTGTTGGAGCACTTGTCTTCGCTCAGGTCGGAACAGGCAGGCCAGCCTGACCCGGCCCCGCAAGTCGACCCGGCCCCGCAAGGCGACCCGACCCCGCAAGGCGACCCAAGCAGCCAGCACCCCAGCAGCCCACGGCTCGAGGCGGTCCTCAGGGACCGGATGCTGATGACCGCCTTCCAGCCCGTTTTCGACCTCACCACTGGCATCGTCGTCGGCGCCGAGGCTTTGACCCGCTTCGTCAGCGACAGCGGGGACCCTGCCGAATACTGGTTCGCGGAAGCCGAGGACAAGGGGCTCCGAACGGATCTTGAATTCGCGGCATTGGAGTCCGGGCTCAAGGCCGCGCTGGATCTGCCGCCCCACCTTTTCGTGGCGTTGAAGCTTTCCGAGGCGGTCTGCCTGGATCCGCGCCTTCCCGTGCTTTTCGAGCAAACTCCGGTGGCGCCCGCCCGAGTGATCCTTGAAGTCTCCGGGAAGTTCCCCCCGGACCAGGCCGCTTCGCTCGACGCGGCGGTGGCGCCGCTGCGCAGCGCCGGCATGCGCCTGTCCATCGAAAACACCGGTTCCTTCTTCGCCGGGGCCAGCCATATTCTTCGGCTCAAGCCGGAGATGATCAAGCTGGATTGGAATCTGACTGCAGCTCTCAACCGGGATCCCCTCCGGCAGGAACTCGTGGAGGCGGAGGTCGGGTTCGCGCGGAAGATCGGTGCGGTCCTGACCGCCCAACGCATCGAAACCGAGGCCGAACTTGCCACTCTTAAAGGCCTGGGAGTGACCGTCGGACAGGGTTTTCGCCTTGGGCGGCCCTCGGTCCAGCCCCGCGAATGGGCCAAATGGGGTGGGCGTGCCAGGCACCTCGCCTCCCCCGGCGGTCGCGGCAGGACCCTGCGGACCTGGTTGAACCTGACCTGACAGACCTGGCGCTTCAGAAGAGAGGCGCCTCAGGAAGTTACGCGGCGTCCGGGCCTCGATGTTGGTCTATCAGCCAAGCGGCCATCTGCTGGGCGCGCTTGGACGCCAGGACGTCTCCTTCTGTGGCCGAGATGATGGAGCCCTTCATCAGGATGTGCCAGGAGCGTGCGAATTCCTCGGTGCGCTGCAATCCGGCTTCCTTTGCCAACTCCTGGATGTGTCCCCTGATCCTGGCGAGGTAGCCGATGCTGGCTTTCCCCAGCGGATGTTCACGCCCCATTTCAAGCAGAACGTTGATGAACGAACACGCCTCAAAATCCTCCCGCTGGAACCAGTCACCGAACACGTCGAAGATGGCGAGCAACTGCTCCTCAGCCGTGTTTCCCCGGCTCCGGGCGTCGGAGATGATCAAGTCCACGGTCCAGATCTGGTCGCGAAGCGCGAGGAAGGCAAGAACCAGATCGTCCTTGGACGGAAAGTGCCGGTAGAAGGTGGCCTTGGCTACGCCTGAACGCTCGATGAGCTGATCGACCCCGACAGCGCGGATCCCGCGCCGCGAGAACAGTTCGTAGGCGGCGTCCAAGATGCGATCCACCGCGTCATCACGGGTGGTCGTTTGTCCGGCTGGCATGGAGGACGAACCGGGTGCATCCGAGGCATCTGGGGTACTCATCGCGATAGCAATCCTACTCTCACACCCACAAGACAGACCTGTCTGTCAGGGCCCTTTTGCGTGAACTCGGCACAGGCAACCCGCGACGTCGGCGCGCACCTCTTGCTTCTCTCGTGGCCTTCTGCTTCGCTGGCACTACCGGGCCGCCGCCGCGCTAACTCCGGTGTGGGCCGTGCCCCGGTTGAAGGGAAGTGGGACCGTCATGACTTCTCTGTGGCTAGACGCGCGCGGGCCGGACAAGGACTCCGCAGTCGCTACCAGCCCCGATGAATTCACGCCCGGGAACAGTTACGACTCCGTGGTGGTCGGAGCCGGAATCACGGGCCTCGTGACAGCGCTCATGCTGGCGCGGACCGGGAGCAACGTGCTGGTTCTCGAGGCCCGACATATCGGCGCGGTCAATACCGGAAACACCACGGCCAAGTTGAGCTTGCTGCAGGGCACCAGCCTGTCTGCGCTGCGTAACCAGTATCCCGTGGACGTGGTCCGTGCCTATGTTGACGCGAACAGGGCTGGGCAGAAGTGGCTGCTTGAGTACTTTGAGGGGCGGGGGGTGCCGTTCCAGTATCGGGATGCGTACACCTTCGCCACCACCCCGGCCGGCGCGGATCGGCTCCGCGCGGAAGCCTTCGTGGCGCGGGCTGCCGGACTCAACGTCAAGTCCACCCGGGAGACGGGGCTGCCGTTCGACGTCGACGACGCCCTGCGGCTCGCGAAGCAGGCCCAGTTCAACCCCATGGACGTGCTGGACGCGCTATCTGAGGATGTTCGGGCTGCCGGCGGGAGCATCGTGGAGGGCGTGCGGGTCATGAACGTCCGCAACGGCGATCCGCTGACAGTGGTCACCCGGAAGGGCGAGGTCACCGCTCGCAACGTCGTTCTTGCCACCGGGACACCCATCTTGAACCGTGGGCTTTACTTCGCCAAGCTGCGGCCGAATCGCTCATATGCCGCTGCCCTGAGGCTTCCGGACGGCATGAGCCCGCCGCCGGGAATGTACCTTTCGGCCGAGCCACCCACCCGCTCTCTGCGGGACTATCCAGTGCCCGACGGCGGGAGCTTGCTTTTGGTGGGCGGGTTCGGGCACGCGGGCGGCCGGGCGCCGTCAATGCAGGCCCACGTGGACGAGATGCTCGCCTGGGCCGAGCGTTACTACCCGGGCGCTGAGGTGACGCACACGTGGTCGGCCCAGGACTACCAGGCCACCAATCTCATGCCGTTCTTTGGCAGGTACCCGCGCGGCCGGGGCAAGATCCTGTTCGGCACCGGCTACAACAAGTGGGGCATGACCAATGGTGTCGCGGCGGCGCTCGACGTGGTTTCGGACATCACGGGAAGCGGGCAACTCCCGTGGGCACGGACCATCCACCGCCGGACCACGGGTCCCCGCGGGGCAGCGTCGGCAATATCGTTCAATCTCGAGACACAACGGCAGAATTTCGGGGACAAGGCTGCCCTGAAGGAGAAGCCACCCATCACGGAAGAAACCAGCCCCGCAGAGGGCACGGGCGTCACAGGGCTTTTCCACGGGAAACCAGCGGCTGTCTGCACGGTAGACGGCGTGGTGTGCAGGGTGTCCGCGGAATGCGCGCACCTGGGCGGGATTCTGCACTGGAACGACGCCGAGAAGTCCTGGGACTGCCCCCTGCACGGCTCGCGCTACTCGGCCGCGGGAAAGCTGCTGGAAGGGCCAGCGACGCACAATTTGTTCAAGCTGCAGTAGGCGGTACGTGGGCGGTGTTCAAAAGTTCCGATGTGAATCAGCTTGCCACCTCTGGCTGGCACCCGACGCCGGCAACAACGAGTACTTTTTCCTGACACTCCGGTCCGCTTCGTTTATCAGTATTGGGTATCTGCTTAGCTGAAGTAGACCGGCGTATGACCGATTCCTGTCGCGGATGCCGTGCGCAGGAATGGACCATCCCAATACCTTTGGGGACAATTTCAGGACTGGCTCAGTACCGACGACGCCTGTGGGAATACCTGGCAAAACTGTGCTGGCCGGATGGATTTCTCTGCCCCAAATGCGGCGTCCGCGAGTACTGGCGTACGGGTGCTGGGGTCTGATGTGCCAGGGATGCTCACGGCTGACATCGATGACAGCCGGAACCATTTTTGACCGCATCCGCGTTCCGCTGCGCACCTGGTTTGCCGCGGTCATTTCCTAGCGTGCACCCGGCGGGCGGCTACACAAGACAGGCTGAAAGGAGTCTTCCCATGCTCGTTCGGCGTCAGACCGCCAGGGACCGTCGGGCCGATCGCGCTTGCAGGTAGCTCCCTTCCTTGCAGTAACAGCACAGGTAGTCACACACAGCGAACGCTCGCCCCAGCAAATTAGACGAGTAATTTCCACTCATGCCCTGATCAGCCCGCGTAGGTACGCTCTTTGCGTTCAACCCCTGATCTACTTCACGCCGTTCGCCGGAGCGGCTAGGGGCAGACCACGTCATAGTTGGGCCAAGATTTCAACGACAGGGAAAATATGATGACCGGGCACCCGAGGACAATTACTCTGGTTTTATCGGCCCTTTCAACCATTGCACTTACGTTTTGCTCCAATCCCGGCGCAAACAGCCGAAGCAGCGATTCCCTGCCCCACATACGAGTTCATAGGTGCTCGTGGCTCGGGAGAAAACCCGGTCCCTAGTTACGCCAGCGGTCATTACGGAATGGGCGACGAGGTCTTCGATGTTTATCAGAACCTCCTTGCCAAGGTCATAGCAAGTGGGTCGAGCATGTCCGTCCACGGAGTCGTCTATCCTGCGGTCCCAATGACCCCCCCCCGACCCAGCAGGTAGTGCCAACGTCCTTGCCAAGCTCGGGCACGTCGCCTTCAACTCTTACGATTCTTCAGTCGGAGCGGGCTCCAAAGACACGATCGACGTCATGACTGCGGTCCACGCGACTTGCCCCGGCACCCACTTCATTCTGTCTGGGTACTCTCAGGGAGCGGAGGCGGTCGGAAACGCCCTCGAAAGCATATCTCCCGACCTGAAAGCTATGGTCACGGCAGTGGCGCTCTTCGGCGACCCGAAATTCAATGCAGCCGACACGGGCTCAGATATTGGCTTCTTTGATCCCTACCATGACGGAATTTTTGGGCCTCGAGGGACATTCAGTACCAGCCTCGATAAATTTCCCTACGTATTCAGTACGTCCTTCGGCTTGCCGAAGGTATGGCGCGACATCATTGGTGCTCCCGTGTTCTCCTACTGTCACGGATTCGATCCTGTGTGCAATGCAAATTCTCTGGTTAGTTCAATTGCGAACGTTACGACGTACGCCAGGAGCTTGAGTCAGATCTATGGGGAAATTACGGTTACCGGAAACCCGGCGGCGACGCATCTCAGTTACAAAGATGCCAAAGACACCCTGATGGCTGCCGACCGGCTAGCCTTCGCGATGAACCTGACGACGCCTAAACCAACCAGTTCCACGCCCATCGACTTGGTATTTGTTATTGACTCGACCGGATCAATGGGCGGGGAAATTGCAGGCGTCCAGAACAACGTCGTCCAGCTCGCCAACACGATCTCCACCACAACGTCGAGCTACCGTCTGGCATTGGTTGACTACAAAGACGATCCGGCCAATGGCAGCGCCTATCAATCCAGACTCGACGTGCCGTTCACAACTGACCTGACAAGCTTCACCACTGGCGTCAACAGCATCATCGCCGCGGGGGGAGGTGACACACCGGAAAGCATGTACTCCGGCGTGATGACTGCCCTTAACCTGCCTTGGAGGGCCGGTGTCAAGAAAGCCGTGATCGTTATCGGGGACGCACCCGGCAAGGATCCCGAGCCGGTCACCGGAAATACCCTCGCCAGTGTCACGGCCAAGGCGTTCGCGGTCGATCCGGCACAGGTCTACAGCGTCCCGCTCAGAGGAGACCCCGCCGCCGTCTCATTTATGACAGCCCTGTCCCAGGCAACGGGCGGCACCGTCACGCAAGCGGCCACGACGAGCGACTTCATCACGAGCTTGAAATCGGTTATCGTTCAAGCGGGAAATGCTCCGGTTGCAGGGCTAACGCTCCCAATCTCAGCCACTGTTGGTTCACCCGTCAAGCTGAGCGCAGCAGGCACCTCCTCCAACCCTGATGACCCGGTTGTCGCCTATGACTGGAACTTCGGAACGGGCACCCCGTCAGGAAGCTACGACCAGACAACAACCAGCCCCATAGTGTCGACAACCTTCACGAGCGCCGGTCCCCGAGACATCAAACTCCGGACACGAACAGCCAGCGGCTTGTCCGGACTCGCGACCGGCACGCTCCAGGTGACCGCCACTCCACAAGCAATCCCAGGAGCACCGTTGAACTTACGAGCATTGCCCGGAGACGGACAAGTCACCTTGAATTGGACAGCACCCAGCAACCACTCGGCGAACTACTACATCGTCGAAAACGGTGCAGGCACAGCTTTGCTTGCCGTGCTCCCTTCCGCCCCCGGCCAAACTGCGCTCACGTGGCAAGCCACAGGACTCGTCAAGGGAGCACCACAAACCTATCGAGTCCTAGCTGGAAACGAATCCGGTGTAAGTCAGGGGGCCGGACCGATCACAGTCACGCCCATCGCCGCACCCACCACGCATGACGACAACGACGACGCCCATCACGACAACGACGACGCCCATCACGGGGGACACCGCTGGAACTAAGTCACCGCCGCTGAGGAGTTTCTGACCGAGGCTGCCAAGTACTACCCGGTGCTTGGCGCGACAACGGGACCGATCGTGTACCCAGGAACTGAGCATCTGCTTGAAGTCACTCCGCAAATGCGGAACTCACCAGGCTCTTCAGTGGAGCGGGATCACTGTTCGTGCACTGCTGGAGCAGCCGGTAGAAGAGCAGCCCGCGGCTCCGGGCAGTACGCCGGTTGAAGCGGAAGGTGAACTCGTCCAGATAGTCGCCCAGCTGTTCCCGGGAGATGCTCAGGCCGAGGTCGGCGAAGCGCCGGAGCTGCCTTGCTCCGTCCGTGCGGATGGTCGACCCCGGGACGACGACCCACTGGCCGAATTTCACTAGGGCGAGCCTGCGGTCGGTCGGCCAGGGCTCGAGGCGGATCCGACCGATGCTCCGCGGCGACCAGGACCGAGACTTTGTCGGGGCCGAGACCGGGCGTACCGCGGGCCACCCCGCCGATGAAGCTCTCGTGGACCTCGACCAGCCCGGAGAGCATCTCGCGGTCGGGCCGACAATGGCCCGGCGGAGCTTATGCATCCATGCCCACGCCGTTTCGTAGGAGTCCAATCCCAGAACCCGCAGCAGGCGGAGGGCAGAGTCCCCGTTCTTCTGCGCGGTGACGAACCAGGTGCGCAGCGGAGGGCGAGTGCGGTCGAATACGGTCCCGGCCGTCACCGACGTCCGACGCGAACATCCCCGGCACATCCAGAGCCCGGCACCCGTGCGCCAGAGTCGCCCGCTCCGCATCTTGAACCAGTCCTGGAACTGCCCAAACGTCTTGGGGTAGTCCAGGCCCGCACGTGGCTTTTGCGGTACCAAATCCGCCATGCGGCATGCTTACTTCAGCTAAGCAGATACCCAATTTATCAGTTCAATCCGGACCTGGCCCCCGGGTCGGGGCCGTTTGGACCATCGGACCACGATGCCTCGTACGGACCGCTCGACCGCTTAATTGTCGAAGTCGGCGATCAATGCACCGGCATGTCGGGACCGGGCATGGTGATCACTGTGTTCAATGATGCCGGCACAACGTTCGTACGGAGATTTTCCAGAAGAACCGGGGCCGGTACGGGCACCGGCGCATCCACACCGAGCTGGCCAGGCAGGGGTGGGCGGTCGCGAAGAAGACCGTGCTGAAGCTGATGCGTTCGCTGCGGCTGGTCTGCCAGGTGCGGCGGAAGAAACGCACAACTCCTACCGGGTACCGGGGCGGGCAGGGCGCCGTCGCGGAGAACGTGCTGAACCGGGAATTCGACGCCGATGCCCCGAACCGGAAATGGGTCACCGACGTGACCGAGTTCGGCGTCGGGGACCGGAAGCTCTACCTCTCACCGGTCATGGACCTCTTCGACCGGCAGATCATCTCCTATTCGATCGGGCCTCCCCGAACCTGGAGCTGACCAACACCTCGCTGCGCGAGGCATTGAGCCGCCTCGGGCAAGACCAGCAGCCTCTGGTGCACTCCGACCAGGGGGTCCAGTACCAGCACATCTCCTGGCGCACTCTCCTCGAGGGCGCCGGCGCGGTCCAATCCATGTCCCGCAAGGGCTACGACAACGCCGTGATGGAGAACTTCTTCGGCCACCTCAAGGAGGAGATGTTCCACAGGACCAGGTTCCTTAACACCGACGCACTGGAAACAGCGCTGCACGAGTAAACCCGCTGGTACAACACCGAAAGAATCTCCACAAAACTCGAGGGCCTGAGCCCGGTGCAATACCGTGCCCAGGCCCTCGCAGCCTAGGATCCTACTTAGCCAGTCCAACTTCCGGGGACCAGTTCAGTATCTCAGGGGGCTGACATTTCGGGCGTGCCATCCGGGGGACGGGGTGCATCCCTCACGACGAAGCTATGGCCGAAGAAGACCGATAGGTGGCTGTTTGCTTGAATTGAGTGGTGATCGCCGCGAAATTGAGTGGATATGCAGCCACCTCAGTGGCATGCGGACGAATGCGCCGGCGACGCACAATTTGATGGAGCTGCCCGATAGGAAAAGACTGCAGATTCGAAGCGGACATGTGTGGCGCTCAGCGCCGGTACCGGACTATCTGCTTCAACCCTGATCCTTTCACTACACAAGGCGAAGCGCGAGCGCTGAAAAACCTTCGGATCGATACGGCTGGAAAAGCGCGAACGTCCTCACGGCCGAGTTCCATGTGACCCGGGTGATCGTAGGCCGCTGCTACACAGGAGACCTGCATATGGTCACCTACCGGATGGACTTGCCACTCTTATCGCGGACCAACCCAACCCATTCGTGGGCACACCAATACCTTTACCAAACGGCGGCCTTTGTTAAGGTTGCGATTCACCCGGAGTGCTAATAGTTAGTGAGTGAGGGCTAGTCGACACTACGACTGCGCTGCTAGGCCAGTCCGTTATCCGAAAGTTTGCGCCAACTATTTCCGTCGCTGTAGATCGGGACGCCATGGGACTCATCGAACGCCAAGGAGCCGCGCCCTGCCGCTGCAGGGGATGGACGCTGGCCTACGGTCACTCGTGGGAACTTTACTGACCGCGACGAAATGACAGTGGCGAAGGTCCCATTTATCACGGCCGGACTGTCTCCGACGATCAAACCTGTGGTGTCGAACATGTCGATGAAAATCGAACCACTAAGTTGGTGCCGAGGGTGAGTCACTGTCGTGAATTCGGTTCCAGGGCCGATCTTGATGTCATAGACATCCGCTACCGGGCTGTTAGACGCGTCACGAACGTAGTGGCTAATCTCATTGTTACTCGAAACGGCTCCGGCGGATGGTGAGGTGCCGATGTAGATGAGGTGTTTCGTGGCGCCGCCGCTGACGAAGTCCCACATGCCCGCATGCTCAATTGAGGTGTTCCGTGCTGAGAGCAACCGGATAGCGCCGCCCTTCGGTCCTTCAAAGTTAGTATCCCGAACGGAGAAGTTCTCGACCACGGTTCCATCCGTTGCCTCCAAATGAATGGAGTAATTACCAGAGTTGGTAAAGCGGCTCGCGAGAAACGAGGACTGCGCAAGATCTCCAGTGCCACTGACCGCCTTGAATGTGGGAACTGTAGCCGTCTCTATGTGATCGAACGTGCAACGGATGGTCAACATATCGATCCAACCCGTGACGTTAAAGCATGAAGCCCCACTTTGATACTGGATGAAGCAGCAATCCTCAAACTTACCCAGAGACCAAACTCCGGTAAACAAATCTCCGCCGCCTCCGAACGAATCGAACACCAAACCTACGACCTTTGTGCCGTAAACCCCACTCGCTGCCGTGCCGAAAATGTTGCCTACACTAGCCCGGAGCCTTGACCTGCCCAGTCCCACAGTGGCAGCGCCCAGAAGGTGCATTCCGCTGACTGCAGCGAGTCGACTCACCTTGTAAGTGCCGGGCGGGAAATAGCTAATCCCACCCGCGTTGATCGCCGCCTGCACCGATGCAGTGTCGTCCGCTATGCCATCACCGACGGCGCCGTAGTCTCTGACGTTGACGACCAGCTCGCCCTTCAGCACGCCGGTTAGCGCGGGGGCCGAAACGGCTGCTTGCGCGGTCCCGGAGTTGAAACCTGAAAGCACTGATAGGCCGGTCATCGTTGACGCCAAAGTGGCGAGTGCCAGAAGTTTTCTCCGCCTGACACTGCTGCTGCCTCCTGGGAGGGTTAGACCGCCCCCGTCAACGTACGGATCCATGCCCAAACGGTATTCAGTTGTTGCGGCCCCAACCACCGTAAGCGCTACGCGTCTTTTCGGGCCGTCTGCCCAAGTATTTGGCGTAACTACTCGGTTGAATACAGGGCAATTATTCGAACTGACCGCCCCGTTGTCGTAGTCAACTCCGCGACGAGGCTAATAGGCGCTTTGGCAAGATCTCTGACGGCGTTTTACTTGGCATAAGCCCGTCCACGAATGCCGGTTTGTCCTTGAGGAACCTCCCGTTCGCTGCAAAGGCCAAAATCAACAGCCATGCCGATATGGCTGTCGGCCCACCCCACCCATAGATTGAGGATTCGGTCAGCTCGGCGGCAGCGACGGTCACAACGACCAGCAATAGGGGTCGGCCGGCTTTGCCCGCACCTGAAGCAGATACGACAGCGATAGCCAGACACACGAAAAAGAATGCACCGAAGAGTCCAGTTTCCGTCAGCACAGTCAGATAGATGTTATGCCCGGCAAGCCCCGAAGAAGCCGGACTCAGCACCTCCACTGTGCGGAACCCGGTGCCGGTGAATGGCGAAAGCTGGAAAAGCCGCAGCATAGCTGCATAGATGTCCAATCGGCCGGACGTAATGTCCGCAGACGCGGCATCACGCAGGAAGAACTTGTCAAGGGCATCAAAGAACTGGGGATAGATCAGGGCCGCGAATATGACGCCAGCTCCCGCAAGTGAAACTAGGGCGACGACAACCTTACGCCCGGACCGCGAGAGCATTAAAACTACAATCCCTGTTCCGAGCGCCACCAAAGCGCCACGTGAACCTGACATCAGCATCCCCACGGCGAGGACGGCCATGGAAATGACGACCGCGAGTTTGCCTCGTCTTGAAACTCGGAGCAGATATATTCCTACGGCAATCCCGATAGCTGACATCATGCCTGCGTAGTTGGCGTTCGAGAACAGGCCGCGGTAGCGCCCATAGTCCGGATCAAAAGGCCACGACTGACCCACAAAGATAGGGGCCACTCCAGCGAGTTGGATTGCGGTGACGACAACGAAGACCATAGCGACGTCCCCCCGCAACGAATCCTCGCTAGTCCAACGACGCGTATAAGTGAAAGCGAGAAATCCGCTCATGCCGACAAGAAGTAGCGACTGCGGAAGTGTGGAAGACGGAGCCAAGCTGGTCAGGTTGGTGGCCAGCGCGGCGACGGCGAACAGCGTCAAGTAGAGAACGACGTTACGGTCGGAGCGACGAAGATGATCGGGCTTCTTTGACAGTATCGCCAGCCAGGCGATCAGAATTGGGCCGAACTGGAGCACGTACCAAGCGCCCTCGCTAAGCAAGCTTCCCGGGGGACCGGACCGCAGCACAGAAATGAGGATCGACGTGCCCATCATCGTCCGCCACAACCCGGTCTTGGCAAGGATGATCGAATACGTAAGAGCCCCGATCGCTCCGATCGCAATGATGGGCGAATTGATCGACAGGTAGATAAGTCCTGCCAAGACGAGCATCACTGCCGGGAACAGCATCTTGGCCTCTAAAGGACGCCGCATGTTCTTAGAATTCCCCACCGTCAGAGCATACCTGCCTCTTCGTGCACAAGCCCGTTGGAATCCGCCCTTCGTATCTGTAGTTGACGAAAAGTCGCCTATCCTACGTTGATTATCGACGCCAGGAGGTCCCTACAAGTCCGCGAGCACCGTCCCGGGGTTCTCGATCGCGTCCGCGACATACCGCAGGAACCCGGCAGCGGTCTCGCCATCGCACACCCTGTGATCGAACGCGAGTGTCAGCTCGGTGACCTTGCGGACGGCCAGCTGTCCGCCCACTACCCAAGGCTTGTCGATAATGCGGCCCACGCCAAGCATCGCTACCTCGGGATAGTTGATGATCGCCGCTGAACCGTCAACGCCGAATACTCCGTAGTTGTTCAGCGTGAAGGTACCGCTGGCCAATTCAGTTGGGGTTGCCTTGCCGTCACGCGCGACGGCGGTGAGCCGGCGGATCTCCGCGTCCAGTTCGCGGGCGCTCAACAGATGGGCGTTGCGGACTGAGGGAACCACGAGTCCACGGTCTGTCTGGGCAGCAAAGCCAAGATTGACGCCATCGAAAGCGATGATCTCTTGCATCTCCCCGCCCGCCGCGTCCTCAGCCGTGACGATCCGAGTGTTGAGTTCGGGGAATCTTTTTAGCCCAGCTGTGACAAAACGGGCGATGAACGCAAGCAGTCCAGGAGCGCCATGCGGATCGCGTTTCTTGAGTTCTGCACGCATCTCCAGCAGTGCAGTTGCGTCAACGTCCACCCAGACAGTTGCCTCAGGGATCTCGGACCGGCTGCGAGTCATGTTCGCAGCAACAGCTTTGCGGACTCCGCGGACCGGAGTACGGGAGGCGACGGATAGGCCGGTTCGCGCATCCTGGACACCGGTGGCAGTCTCTGCCACGGCAGGCACCTCCGCAGGCACGGTCTCGCGCACGGCACCACCAATGGCAGCCTCAACATCCCGCCGCAGGATAAGCCCGCTCTCCCCCGAACCAGGCACGGCGTCCAGCGAAACCCCATGGTCCCGAGCCATCTTGCGCACCAACGGGGAAATCACGGCAGACAGCTTCCCAGGGATCCGAGTCCGGGACAGCGAGAGCTCGCCAAAGTCAGGCGCCGACGCTACGGCAACAGCAGAAGCGGAAGCCTTCCGCGGCCGGGTACGCCGAGCTTCGCCGCCCCCGGATGTGCCATAGCCAATGAGCACATTCCCGGATCCTGCCTTTTCCTCGGTCCGGTACGCCTCGGCAGCTGCGGAAGGAGCACCAGAAACAGCACACGAGGCGGCAGGCGGAGCCGCAGCGGCCTCGTCCGCCTCTTCTGACGAAGCCGCGGACTCAGCCGCAACCGCAGCACCAACAGGAGCCACAGAGATCAGCGGCTTCCCGACGTCGAGCGTTTGGCCGGCTTCACCGTGCAGCACGGCGACGATGCCCGCGTACGGCGAGGGCACCTCCACCATGGACTTCGCAGTCTCAACTTCGGCGATCGGCTGGTCCACATGGATCTCATCGCCCACGGCCACAAGCCAGTTGACGAGTTCGGCCTCGGTAAGGCCCTCCCCCAGGTCCGGAAGCAGGAACACCTGCATTTCTGAGCTCATGGTCAGTTCTCCCATTGAAGGTCGTCAACGGCGTCGAGGATGCGGTCGACGCTTGGCAAGTAGTAGTGCTCCAGCTTCGGAGCCGGGTACGGGACGTCGAAGCCGGTGACCCGACGGATGGGCGCGGCCAAGTAGTGGAAGCAGCGTTCCTGCACGCGGGCCACGATTTCGGAGGACACGGAGGCAAAGCCGTGAGCCTCAGCGATGACAACCGCTCGGCCCGTCTTCCGCACAGAAGCACACACGGTTTCGTCATCGAAAGGCACGATCGAGCGGACATCGATCACTTCGAGCGAACGGCCCTCTTCAGCGGCCGCGGCCGCGGCGGCGAGCGCCGTCGGAACAGAGGGTCCGTAAGCGATGAGCGTCGCATCAGTGCCAGGGCGTGCGACGGCGGCACGCCCCTCGCTGCTGGATCCTGCCGAAGCGTTCGCGGCGTGCTCGGCGCGCAGGGCACCCAGGTCCACTTGGTCTTTGGACCAGTAGAGCTTCTTGGGCTCCATGAACATCACGGGGTCATCGGAATCGATGGCCTCGCGGAGCATACGGTAGCCGTCGGCCACGGTGGCCGGGGTGTATACCTTCAAGCCTGCAGTATGGGCGTAGTAAGACTCGGAAGAGTCGCAGTGGTGCTCCACGCCGCCGATCCCGCCCGCGTAGGGGACACGGATGACCATGGGCAGCTTGACGGCGCCTTTGGTGCGGTTGTGCATCTTGGCCACGTGGCTGACGATCTGCTCGAAGGCCGGGTAGGCGAAGGCGTCGAACTGCATCTCGATCACCGGACGCATTCCGTTCATGGCCATACCCACGGCCATGCCTACAATGCCGGACTCAGCAAGCGGGGTGTCGAAGCACCGCTGTTCACCGAAGGTGGCCATGAGGCCATCGGTGATCCGGAAGACGCCGCCCAAGCGGCCGACGTCTTCGCCGAACACCAGAACGGACGAGTCGGCCTCCATGGCATCCGCCATTGCAGTGTTGAGTGCCTTGGCCATGGTGACGGTCTGGGGACCGGACGCTTCGGCTACGGCTGCTGCGCTGGCTGCCGCGCTGGCGGTGGCGGAGCTGACGTCGCCTGTTGCCGCGCGCTCGGTGGCCTCGGAGGATGTGGTGACGGCGGGGCTCATTTGCCTGCCTCCTTCTGGCTGGATGCTTCACGGGCGAGTTCATCGGCGAGCAGGGCTGACTGCTCTTTCAGCTGCGAAGTGGGTGTGGAGAAGACGTAGCGGAAGAGGTTCTGCGGGTCTACGGGGACGTCCTCCCCCAGGCCTTCGCGAAGCTGGGATGCAACGGCTTCGGCCTTTGCCGCGATCCGGGTGGAACCGTCGTCGTCGAGGAGTCCACGGTCGGTGAGATACGAGGTCATGCGGCTGATGGGATCCTTGGCAGTCCATTCGGCCACTTCGCTGTCCTCCCGGTAGCGGGTGGCGTCGTCAGCGTTCGTGTGCGCCTGCATGCGGTAGGTGTGGGCCTCGATCAGGAGCGGGCCGGAACCTTCGCGTGCCAATTTCACAGCGCGGTCCAGCACAGCGAGCAGCGCGACCAGGTCATTGCCGTCAACGCGCTCACCGGCCATGCCATACCCTACGGCCTTGTGCGCCAGGCTCGGCGCCACGGACTGGTGGCTCAGGGGCACCGAGATGGCGTACTTGTTGTTCTGGACAAAGAAGATCACGGGAAGGTGGAAGACGGCCGCGAAGTTGAGTGCCTCATGGAAGTCCCCTTCGCTGGTGGCACCGTCACCGCACATCGCCAGCACCACAGTGTCCTCGCCGCGCAGTTTGGCGGCATGGGCAACCCCGACGGCGTGCAGCAGCTGGGTGGTCAGCGGCGTGCACTGGATGCCAACTTTGTGTTTGGTGGGGTCGTAACCGCCGTGCCAGTCACCGCGGAAGATCGTCATAGTCTCCACGGGGTCAACTCCCCGGGACATGACGGCGACGGCGTCACGGTAGGTGGGGAACAGCCAGTCGCCTTCGCGAAGGCACAGGGCAGCGGCCACCTGGCACGCCTCCTGGCCGTGGCTGGACGGGTAGACGGCCATGCGGCCCTGCCGGACGAGGGCGGAGTTCTGGTCATTGACGCGGCGCCCGACGACGAGCTGTTCATACGCTGCCATAAGTTCGGAGTCGCCGGGGATGGGATATTCGTGGCCGGGTTCAGTGCCCTGCTCAGCTTCGGGCTTGAGCGTGCCCGAAGGGTCCACCATTTGGATCTGATGGCGGGCCGGCAGCATGTAGTCTTCCACGCTGATTCCGAACTTGCGCCGCACTTCGGAAGCTTGGTCGTTTGCTTCCAGGTCGTCCGGCCGAGCGTCAGCCAGACCCTGGGCCTCGTGGTCTGCGGAGATCGTCATTGGTCCGTCCTTCTGTATCCACTATTTGTCATCAGTATGTTCCCTAGCGAAGTTTCGTATCCAGCTCTGGGCAGAATCATGGAAAAGCTTGCCGGAAACGTCTAACCTGAAAGACAAATTGCAAATGTGAGCTGGATAACTGGCCCAAGCTGTGGACGAATTGGAGATGCGATGGCCGAGGCCGAAGCGGATCAAGCGGAGGTACCCCTGGACCAAGTGGACAGGGACATCATTGCCGAGCTGACGCGGGACGGAAGGATGTCCGTCACCCAGGTGGCAGAGAACGTCCACATCAGCAGGGCGCACGCGTACTCGAGAATTTCCCGGCTGACGGGTGAAGGCGTGCTTACGAAGTTCACAGCGCTCGTGGACCCCATCAAGGCCGGCTTGAAGTCATCGGCCTACGTGACGCTCAAGGTTCAGCAGCACTCCTGGCGCGAGCTCCGGGAGGAACTACGGCTCATTCCGGAGGTTCAGCATATTGCCCTCGTGGGCGGCGATTTCGACGTCATCCTGCTGGTCCGTGCGACCGACAACATTCATCTGCGCCGGGTCATCTTTGATCAGCTGCAGTCAATGCCGGGCGTGCAGGACACGCAGACGTTCCTGGTGTTTGAGGATCTGGATACGCGGTAGAGCATGAGGCTTGGCGAGGCCTGACACCAGTGTGAATAGCACCCGCCTGCGCGTCTATAATCATGCCGTGGGGAATAAGACAAACGAAATAAACGCCAACCGTGCGGGAACCAACCAGATCGACGCGCTTAAAGGCTCTGCGAACCAGTCCCGCCCAGGGTCGACCCGTTCGCTGAAAAGCCGCCGCTCAGCAAAACGGACCTTGGATGTTGTCGTGTCAGCGGCCACATTCATCGTATCGGCCCCTATTCAGGGAATAGTTGCCCTTCTGGTTCTCAAAGAATTTGGCCGACCTGTAATTTTTACCCAAGACCGCCCCGGGCTCGATGGGCGCGTATTTCAACTAAGAAAATTTCGTACCATGCTTCCTGTGGACGAATCAAAAGGGCAAGTGTCCGACACAGATCGACTCACGAGTTTCGGCAAATTTCTTCGATCCACGAGCCTAGATGAACTCCCCACCCTGCTAAATGTCCTTCGTGGAGACATGAGCATAGTTGGCCCCCGACCCCTACTTGTCAAATATCTCGAACTCTACACCCCGGAACAATTCCGGCGTCACGATGTTCGCCCCGGCATCACCGGTCTGGCTCAAGTGAGAGGCAGGAACTCAATCTCGTGGGAAGAAAAGTTCTCGCTGGATATTGAGTATGTAAATAATCAAAGCTTGGCGCTCGATTTTCGGATCATGCTTGAAACCATAAGAGCCGTCGTGCTACGCAAGGGAATATCCGCAGCGACCAGTCCGACGATGCATGAGTTCGAAGGTTCAAAAGAAGGCCAGGAGCTGCCAAAGTGACAAACGGCCATCGACCGACGCTGGTAGTTGGAATCGTCTCCCAGTGGTTCTCTCCCGAACCTGTATCAATCCCGGAATCCATCTGTCGATTCCTCACGGCCCGCGGACACTCGGTCCGCGTGTTGACCGGATTCCCGAACTATCCGACTGGGAAACTCTACGCAGGCTACGAGAACGACTCACCGAGCACCGAGACTCTCGCTGGCGCTCACGTCCGGCGGCTCCCTAGCTTCCTAAGCCACGACCTCAGCGGAGCAAGGAGGATTCGTTCGTTCCTCAGTTTCAGCTGGCAGACGCTGCGACACAGGGCATTCCTGAAGTCAACTGATGTCAACTATGTCTATGCCACGCCGATGACCTCTGCCGCAGTGGCGCTCGGGAATCGATATCTGTTCAAGACACCGTACGTGCTTCACGTCCAAGATCTCTGGCCGGAGTCGGTCATTGACTCCGGCATGGTCTCTGCAGGCTGGAAAGGAAAGGCTCTCCACGCCCTGATTGGTTTTGGCCTCCGACCGATATATCGGGGCGCCAAACACGTAATTGTTATTTCAACCGGCATGAAGGATGCGCTCGTCGAAAGAGGGGTCTATGCGTCGAAGATAAGCGTCGTCCTGAACTGGGACGGAAATGAGAAGCCCGACTTCATTGGTATTTCGGCACCGTCAAGCAACGCGCACATGACCGAATCGGCGCCCCCGGGAATTCATTGCGTCTATGCCGGAAATATCGGTCAGATGCAAGACGTTGAAACAATCGTTCGAGCAGCCTCCCTGGTGGAAAATGAGTTTCCCATCAGGATTTCGATCTATGGCTCTGGAGTCGCGGAAAGTTCCATCTCGTCGCTCATTCAAGAGCTCGGACTCAAAAGCGTCCAATTGATGGGCAGGGTTTCGCAGGATGAGATGGCTGAGATCTACGGCCAAGCCGACTTTCTGTTAGTCACTCTCAAGGATCGCCCAGTATTTCGTATGACCATACCGTCAAAGTTCCAAGCCTCGATGGCCCACGGCGTGCCCGTTATTACCACGGTACAGGGGGATCTGGCCGAAATCTGTGTCGACAACGGGGTGGGACTTGTGGCAAACGCCGAGGATCCAGGCTCCTTGGCGGATGCGCTGCGGAAGGCCAACGCCCTTGACAGTCAAGCGCGTGCACGGATGTCCATCCGTGCAGCGCAATATTACCGAGACGAAATGTCAGCGGAATTGGCATTGGGCAAAGTCGCTGGCCTCTTGGAATCGGCCAGCGAACGTTAGGGTATCTGCGTCCCCGCGTAATCACCGTGCAGGAACCCCTTTGACGATTGCACCTGCAGGTACGTTCCGCGTAACTACAGCGCCCGCACCGACCATTGCTCCCCGTCCGACGTTCAATCCTGGAAGCACAATCGCGCCTGAGCCGATAGTGCTCCCCTCCCCCAAGGTGACTCCACCGGCAACATTAGCTCCGGGGAGGACCGTGACATAGTCCTCTAGGACACAATCATGCCCAACAGTTGCGTTGTAGTTCACCTGTACATGGTTCCCGGCCCGGACGCTAGAGGAAATGTGGCTCAAGGCAAGCAGAACAGTCCCGTCCCCCAGGTACGTTTCCGGTCCGACTACAGCCCCCGGGTGGACAATCGTACGGGCAACTGAGCCGCCCGAAAGCATCGCGTTAGCTAGCCGGCGCCGAACATCGGGATTCGCTATGGCGATGACGAAGTCCTTCCCGGCTAAAACAGCCCCTGATCCAATGACATCAAGCCCTCGGATCACTTCACCGGGATGTCCATCATCCACAAAACACAGGTCCGAGTCGCCGGGCGTCGCCTCCAGGCCGGCTAGTACGGCGTCCAAAGTTTCCCTGCCGAACCCGCCGGCTCCAACGATATATAGCACTTTCCCTGCTCTCAGACTCTGGTTCTTCTGACCCATCGAGGTCTCGAAAATCTCTAATTGTCCCGGCGACAGTTCCTCGGCGGCGCGCTTTGCTAAAACGTAGCAGTTGTCCCCAGAATTGTCGTTGCAGCATGAGTTGAAGACAGCTTGTCATCAAAAAATCTGCGCGCGGCCTGGGACAGATCGGTCAGGCGACCCACCGCGAGATCGCTGGACAACCCTTCCAAGGCGTCTGCCAGCATGTCCGCGTCACCCGCTGGGAGTACAACGCCCGCCCCATACTCAAGCAATTCGTCACCTGCATCTGACGCAGGATCCAGGCAAGCAACGACAGGGATTGACGCCCTGCAATACTCGACAATCTTCGAAGGAAAGGCGGGCACAGACACGCCGGTCACCGTGGCAGCTATGCCCACGTGGGCGGTTTTCAGGAGACGTCGATACTCTGGCTGGGGAATTGACCCAAGGAACTTCACGCTTCGTAGCTTGAGCGATGCCGCCATACCCTCCAGGGTCTCCCTAAGCGCCCCATCTCCTGCAATCACTATCTTCAGCTCTGCGCCTCGACTCTCCAAGATCTCCGCAGCCTGCAAGATAGTTTCGACTCCGCGCCCTTTGACGAGCTGTCCACCAAAGATTGCGGTGAAGACCGGCGCCTTGGAGACATCGGCTGCTGAAGGCTCATCCGTCTGTGCCCAGGGCGGGAGAATCAGGGTCTTGCCCCGGTAACTCCGGAAGTAGGCCCTGAAGAACCGCTCGTTAGCGGGCGACATGACGGCGACGTTGTCCGCCTTTGCAAAACTAAGGTACTCAAGCCACCTCAAGGACTTCACTAAGGGATTCGAAGGAAGCCGAGCAATCTCGACCTGATGAACTGGAAAAAAATCCCAGAGTACGAAGACAAGATTCTTTACCGCTCCGCTGAGTCGGAGTCGACCGGGGACCCCGGCGGCCATCGCGGCAATTGACGTGAAGACAGCGACATCATATTCTTCTCGCCTGAGGACCCCGTAAGCACTTGTGTGCATAAGTACTGCTGACTTCAGTCGACTCAGGATTTTCGCAAAAGAACCCTTCGGAGTCTTTTCCGGTCCCACGCTGATGACCCGCACGCGCCCATCGCTCCGTTCGCTCACACCCCGCGGTCTTGGCCGCTTGTTGTCGAAAGCCAGAACGTCCACCTGCGCACCTTGCGAAACGAAACCGTCCACAATGTCGTCGAGGAGCCAACGGTCGCCCTCCGAGGTCGAAAAGTCGCTCGCGAAAACGAGTACGCGTTTCTGTTGCCCATTGCCAGTTGTCTGCTGTTGGGAATCGTCTCGTGGCATTTTAATCGCCTTTCACATTAACAGTCAGAGAAGTGGGCAATGATGCGTACTGAAAGTACGAGACTAAGGTTGGGTTGACGCCAACCTTAGAAGAGACAACTAGTGTCGCGATCATGGCATAAATGGTAGCTCCCGCGGCACTCGCGATTGATACACCCACCACTCCGATGGTCGGCGCCCCGAGAAGACACACTCCCGCAACGACTACCAGCAAAATTGCATTCAACACAAGTGCCGGGTGCTCTAAGCCTGCGGTCACCATCAGGGTATTTACCTGGCCGAAAAAGAGGGTGACATATGCGCCGATGCACAAAACAAGGGTTGGGATTGCCGCATCCTGATATCCACCGCCAAAAAGCCTCAGGACCACTCCTGGCAGGTAGGAAATGGTCACGAGTAACGGGACTGCCACGACCATGGCCATCAACGCAGCCCGGCCGCACTCTTCACTCAGTTCTTCCCTGCGCCCCGAATAGGCCAACGCGGCGAATTTCGGAGCAAGGTACGAAGTCTGTATGCCCGGAAAGATGCTGATAAAGCTCGCGATCCGGGCTGCAGCCGTGTACTGAGCGACTTGGGAGCCAGTTCCCACAAAACCGAGACTAAGTTGTGGAACCCAAACCAAGGCAAAGAACAGCAGCGATGTGCCCATCAGGGAGGCAAGGCTTGAAAGGTGCTTTCGAATGAAGAGCAAGCCCTCGACCCAGTCCATCTTTCCGTGGAAAGAAATCGCCGACCGGGCAGAATTCAGCGCCCATAGTGCGGTTATCGCACCCGCGGCCAGCAGAGCGAGCAGCACGGTGAGCACGGTCGGCTTACCGAGAAGCATCTCAGTTCCAACGAACAGAATAGTCAACCAAGGAGCCAAACCAAGCTCCGCCAAAATCCCGGCGACCAACCGCCCGGAGCCTCGGAGAACCGCTCCTGCAAAAACACTGAGAGCGTAGAAAACCGTCATGAGACCAACGCAAGCGGCTTCCGGAAAATGGTGTGCAGAGGCGGGTAATGGCAACAGCCCCGAGGTAAGTAGCCCGAAGAGCAGTGCGCCGGCAATGCTTGATGCTGCCCAGCACCCAGCTCGCAGCCAACAGGCTTCAATGGCATGGCCGTGCTGCCCCGAGGCGATCCTTCTCAGGACCAGATTGTCTGTTCCGAAGCGCCCCATGGTACCAGCCAAGTTCATCAACGTGAAAAGGACGAAAACCACACCTGCATCGTCAAGGTTCAAAGCCCTCGAGATCAGAATCACTTGGAGGAAAGTTCCCGCCATCGCAATCCCTCGGGCCGCAATAGCGTAAGCGCGTGATCGCACTAAACTCGGGGATCTGTGAGCCGCAGCCCAGCACGCTGACGATGGCTATGGGCCGCAGAGCGAATGAACCCAACTACCCTGCGGGATGTGTCGCTAATTTGATAGTCCGCAGGAGGAGCCACGTAACCGTCCTCTGCTACTTGCTGAAGGGTCATATCGATTGCGTCCAAAATGCTTTCCTTCCGGAGCCCCGAGGTGATGATGCTGCCCGTATCCAAAGACTCTGGACGCTCGATGAAATCTCGGAGCGTGACCGCAGCGAACCCCAGTAACGAGGACTCTTCGCTAATCGTCCCGCTGTCGGAGAGCACAATCAGGG
Source organism: Arthrobacter sp. AZCC_0090 (assembly GCF_014207375.1). Classification (GTDB taxonomy): domain Bacteria; phylum Actinomycetota; class Actinomycetes; order Actinomycetales; family Micrococcaceae; genus Arthrobacter. The sequence goes on from NZ_JACHEE010000005.1 coordinate 195,978, forward strand.
CGTCCTTCTGGAGCTTGACATAGTCATTGAAACCAAACGGCGGGTGTAAAATGACGCCTGACTTCAACTCCTCCGGCTGGCCTTCCAGCCGCTTCCGAGTCCTCGGATGGGTCGAAAGAAGCACAGGGACTTGGTACTTTTGACCCACGGCGTTGAGTGCTTCCAAAACAGTCCTGAGACGTTCCGGGCTATCGACATTCTCTTCGCGATGCAGGCTCACCAAAACGTATTGCCCCGGGATGAGGCCTTGCCGCTCCACAACGTCACTGGCGTCAATCGCGCTAGCGTTGGCAGTCAAGACTTCCTGCATCGGAGAACCCGTAAGCAGGATCCTGGAGGGGTGAATTCCTTCGGCCAGAAGATTGCGCCGCGCGTGTTCCGTGTACACCAAGTTGTAGTCAGAGACATGGTCCACAAGACGGCGATTGACCTCTTCCGGCACGTTCTCGTCAAAGCAACGGTTGCCCGCCTCCATATGAAAAACGGGGATCTTCAAACGGCGCGCTATGACGGCGGAGATACAGCTGTTCGTGTCGCCCAGCACCACCATCGCGTCCGGCTTCTCCTCGAGGAGCACGGCTTCCACCTTGGTTAGAATTGATCCCAAAACCGCGCCGAGCGACGAGACGTCCGCAGCCAGGAAGTGGTCTGGCTTTCTAAGCCCCAAATCCTCGAAGAAAATTTCGTTCAGTTCATAGTCGTAGTTCTGCCCGGTGTGAATCAGTACGTGGTCCGTGTACTTCTCCAAGCGTTTGATAGTGGCAGCAAGCCGAATAATTTCAGGGCGAGTGCCAACGACAGTGGCAACCTTGAGCTTGAAAGACATCGCTTCCTAAACTTCCTCTGCAAAGGTATCGGGGTTCGATGGATCGAATATGTCATTCGTCCAAAACATCGTATAGAGATCCGAGTCACCCGTATTTGTAATGTTGTGGGTCCACAGAGTGGGCATGTCGATCGCAACGGGCGCGGAACCGTCAACCTTGAAACGAAGGACTTCATCTGTGAACAAGCGTCGCATTGCGATTTCTGCTTGCCCTGAGAGCACAACAAAACGCTCAATCTTACGGCGATGGAAATGCTGCCCCCGAGTGACGCCAGGGACGGTCGTAGAAAAGGACGTCTGGCCATCTCCGCCGCGAGACCGGCAAACTTCAAAAAAGCTGCCTCGGGCGTCAGCTTGGCGGTTGAGCGCGAAGGGGAGCTCCTGTCCGACCCGGAAGGCGCGGTAAGTGTTAAAAAGGTCCAAATCAAAGGCAGACGCAACATTCGGGATATCGCCGCTGTGGTAGGTGGCCGCAAAATCCTGAAGTTGAACCAAAACAGCCGAAACGGTGCGGCGGGAGGCCAAACCTTCCATCGCGTTTATGGGAACGGAGCCCATGAGAACCTCCGCCGCATTTTGGGCGTGCAACAGGAGAAGTTCTTTGTCGTCCTTCACCTCAGGCGTTTGCCCGGATTGAAGCAAGTGGCAGAACGTTGCCACAACAGAGTTATAGAACGGTCGACCGTGCTCACCGAACAAGTTCGGCAGCAGCACGTCGGTATAGCTGGCCCCAACGAAATCTGCGGCGGCTTTGAGGATCGACCCGGCTTCCGCTTTCGCGTTGCCGTAGATGGTCCCGTTTCCCGACTGGATCGAGTTGGCGTACACGACCTCATGCGGCGGCCGCTCCGCAGTCCGCAAGGCCTGGGCAAGTTGCTGCGCCAGTTCTACGTTCCCCATGCGAACTTCATCGTCATTGCCGCGGTTCACGCCTGCAATATGGATTAGCCGCTCGCTACCGCTGATGCCGGCGGCCGTAGTAGTGAGATCGTACGCTGTGCCAAGTTCCAAAGCCGTTGAGCGTCCGCCGAGACCATGGACGAGGGCCCTCGTGTGAAAGCCGAGGAACCCTCCGGCACCGGAAAGAGCGACTCTCACAGGTGTGCCCCGATCCGGCTCATTTTGCCAGCAGCGGCGAGTTCGCGCCGAACCTCGGGAAGCGTTAGGAGCAGATTCTCAATTTCGCGCACACCCATGCGCTCAACCGTGTGAGAGTCATAGTCAGAGTAGTTGGACTGATTCACATCTCCCGATTCGAAAAACAGGCTGTAGTTCAGGTCGCGATTGTCTGCGGGCACCTTGAAGTAGTCGCCCATGTCCTCTGCACGCGTGAGTTCTTCCCGCGTAGCAAGAGCTTCAGATAGTTTTTCCGCATGGCGAGTGCCAATCACCCGGACTTCAGACTCCGACTCGAACAGGTTTGCGATTGCTTGCGCCAGGTCTGCAATGGTGGATGCCTGAGCCTTCTTGACAAAGAGATCGCCCTGGCGGGCATTTGCGAAAGCAAACTCCACGAGGTCGACCGAATCAGCCAGAGACATAAGGAATCTAGTCATCTCCGGATTAGTCACGGTTAGCTCTTTTCCGGCCTTGATCTGGTTGATGAACAGTGGGATCACCGAACCGCGAGAGTACATGACATTGCCATATCTGACACAAGAAACTACTGTTTCCGCATTGGGGTTGTTAAGCCCATGGGATTGCGCCACCTTTTCCATCATGGCCTTACTCATGCCCATGGCATTTACAGGGTAAACAGCCTTGTCTGTACTGAGGCAAACAACGGAGGATATCGAGTTCCTCTCGGCTGCGCGGACAACGTTCTCGCTACCCAATATGTTGGTTCGAACGGCCTCAATAGGGAAGAACTCGCATGATGGAACCTGCTTGAGCGCGGCGGCATGGAAAACAAAGTCAGCATTCTTCATCGCTCGATCAACACTGTCGAAGTCGCGGACGTCGCCCACGTAGAACTTTAACCGGGGATCCGGAAGTTCGTGTCTCATCGCATCTTGCTTAGCCTCATCTCGGCTCAGAATGCGGATCTGCTCGACGTCCGTTTCCAGAAGTTTTTTCGCAACAGTATGACCAAATGATCCTGTACCACCTGTAATCACAATTTGCCTGCCAGAGTAACTGGAGTTTGTCACGCTAGACCTTCCATTTCGCATTAGTTATGTGCCGACGATATTTGGCGAGTCATCGTTGGGGTGAGACAAATGAATTAATCGTGTCTGTCACTCTGGAAAACTGTTGCGGACTGAGAGCAGAACCAGAGGGCAACGTCAGCCCATTAAGGAAAAACTTCTCAGACGTACCGTCCACCAGTCGTCCGGCCGAAGCAAAAACGGGCTGCAAGTGCATGGGCTTCCATAACGGCCGGGCCTCTATATTGCATTCCGTCATGTAGCCGGCGAGCTCCGCGGCAGTCCAACCGGCCTCAGCGGGGTCTATCACCACCGACGTCAACCAGCAATTATCCAAATGGTCGTCGTCCGCCCCAAATAGACTCACGCCCGGAATGTCGTTGAAAAATTCGCGGTACGCCTTGCGGTGCTGACGGCGCTTTGCAATCATCCCGTCCAAGCGGACGAGCTGTGCCCGTCCGAGAGCAGCCAACAAATTGCTCATCCGATAGTTGTACCCGATGTCAACGTGCTCATAGTGCGCCACAGCCTGCCGTGCCTGAGTCGCAAGATACCTAACCCTGGATGCAACCTCGCCGTCTTCCGTCAAAAGCATCCCGCCCCCTGAAGTGGTCATGATCTTGTTTCCGTTGAAGGACACGATTGCCGTATCACCGAAAGACCCAGCAGCACGACCATCTCGAACCGCGCCCAACGACTCCGCTGCGTCGGCGATCACGTGGAGTCCGAAACGCTTGGCAATGCGGTCGATCTCAGTGAAATCGCAGACTTTGCCGAGGAGATCAACGGGAACGATGGCTTTGACGGGACGTCCTTCAGCCACCAGCGCTTCAGCTGCCTGTTCCAGCAGAGAAACGCTGATATTTCCGCTGGAATCACTGTCAATGAAATAGGGATGCGCGCCCGTGTAGCGGATTGCATTAGCTGTCGCCGCGAAGGTCATGCTGGATGTTAGGACCAAGTCGCCTTCGCCAATTCCATAGCTCAGCAAGGCGAGGTGAAGTGCAGCGGTGCCGGAACTCAAGGCGACAGCAAACTTGCTACCCACGCGCTCGGCGAGTTCGGATTCGAAAGCGTCCACATCAGGCCCGAGCGGTGCAACCCAACCGGAACGCAAGGCCTCGAGGACATACTTTTCCTCCAAGTCACCAACGTCGGGGGAGGACATATAGATTTTCTGAGTCATATCAAACGCCTTCCGTTTATAACATCGCCCAGCGCCTGTCCCTGCTCAGTTGTCTCGCCAAAGTCCCACTCAGCGCCAACAAGCTCAAACGGCGCAAGCGACGGGATCTCAGTGTGAGAAATCTTCGGGTGAACGGGACGTTCTTCATTTTCGCCGGAGCCCACGAGCTCTTCATGGAGTTTTTCTCCATGCCGCAACCCCGTGATCACAATTTTTATCTCACGGCCGGATTTCGCGATCATCCTCTCGGCCACGTCAAGAATCCGGACTGGCTCGCCCATGTCCAAAATTAGTACCTCGCCAGGCCGGCCGATTGCCCCAGCTTGGATCACCAATTGACACGCTTCGGGAATCGTCATGAAGTACCTCGTGACATCCGGATGCGTCAAAGTCACTGGGCCGCCGGCCTCGATCTGCGCAGTGAAGGTGGGCAGCATGGAACCCCGACTGCCAATGACGTTACCGAATCGCACTGAAAGATAAGTCAGATTCGTATCTTTGGCAAACCATGCCGTCAGTCGTTCCCCAAGCCGCTTGGAAAAGCCGAGAACACTTGTAGGATTGGCTGCTTTATCGGTGGAAATATTCACAAACGTTTCCACACCAACTGCTTTGGCGGCGTTGAGGACGTTCACGGTCCCCAAGACATTGGTCTGCCATGCCTCGTGTGGGTATTGCTCCAACATAGGTAGGTGTTTCAGTGCGGCAGCATGGAAAACCACATGCGGCGCGCGAGCCTTGAATATTTCCTCGATGGTCACACCGTCTCGAATGTCGGCCAAGACGACTTCGTTCGTGTCCAATAGGCCATGACCAGAGATCGAGATCTGCGTACCCTGGAGACCTGTCTCGTCCCGATCAAGCATGATGATTTCCGAAGGAGAAAACCTCAACAGCTGCCTGCACAACTCCGAACCAATCGAACCGCCAGCGCCGGTTACCAAGACTCGTTTATCCGTGACAAAACTCGCGATCGATTCAAGTTCGGTGTCAACCGGGTGTCTCCCAATCAAATCTTCGATCGAAACGTCGCGAAGGTCCCCCAACTGTGCTTTGCCCTCAAGGATGTCAGATAGCAACGGCAGCACCAGCAGGCGCAAACCCGCAAGGTCGGCATGGTCAGATACCGCTCGGAGCAGGTCAGCATCTGCGCGGGCAATGGCAAAAATTAGAACCTCGGCCCCAGTTGCCTTTGCCACATCGGTCAGATCAGCACAAACCCCCAGAACGGGAACACCGTGAAGCCGAAAACGCTGCTTTTTCGGATCGTCGTCAATGAGCCCCACTGGCTTAAACGGTGAGTACCGGTCGCGGTTCATCAGTTGCACGACATGTTGGCCGAGATGTCCCGCACCGTACACCAGAGTTGGGGTTGCTTCCTCGCTGGGTCGGTAATCGCGTTCTTGCAGTACTCTGTGGAGCAGCCGCATTCCTGCCATAAGCACGAAGGCAATCAGGAGAGCAATGAACGGCACACTTCGCGGGAAGTCATCGGATGCCGGTGTCAGCATCCGAGCCACTGTAAGTACCAGGCCGACAGTCGAGACCACAAGAAGCAGGCTTTGAGCCTCGTGACGCGACCCGTATGGATGCCTATAACTGTAAAGACCCAGAATTGAACCAACGAGGGCCTCAAGCACCGCAGCGGCCAGGACGAAAAAACCGACAAGGAGCGGTTGGACCCTCGTTGGGTCGAAATCCAAGCGAACCAGTGATGCAATCGGTAACGCAATCGTCCAGACTACGACGTCCAACAAATATTCACGCCACCGGAATACCACGGGCGGCAATCCTCGCGAGTCGCTCCCAATCATTGAATTCCCCCCAAGTGAATTCTCGTATGTTCAGAATGTCCATCACGCGGCCCGATGCGACGCGCGATTATGCCAAGCGCAAGGTGCTAACGTCGGCGAGACCGGGGCGCTTTGTCCTTGCCACGTCGTCCGGCCTCAACCGTCTCAGGTCGATAGTCGTAGTAGTCGTAGGAACCCCTTGTCCGTTCCACGCGGTTGACGACCAGGCCAAGCAGCCTCGCGTTCACTGCTTCCAGGTCGCTCACAGCTTGTTGCAATTCTCCCCTGTGAGTCCGCCCATCGGCGCTGACCACAAGCAACACCCCACTGGCCATCGATCCCAGAACCGCGGGATCCGTAACTGGAAGGAGCGGAGGGGCGTCGATAATAATGACTTCGTACTCTGATTCGAACCTCGACACGAGCTTCTCCATTGTCGGAGAACCCAAGAGTTCGCTGGGATTTGGCGCCGATCGTCCGGATGTCAAGACTTTCAGTTCGCCTCCGGGGCCCCAGCTTTGGATCGCTTCCTCCAAGGCAACCGAATGCGAAATTACTCCGGAGAGGCCTACAGATCCTTCAAGACCAAGGTATTTGGCCACTCTTGGGCGCCGCAAATCCGCGTCAACCAGCAGTACCTTAGCTCCGCTTTCTGCCAACATGATGGCCAGATTGACGGCAGTGGAAGTCTTACCTTCGCCCGGAATCGATGATGAAACAACCACAGTCTGTGCCCCACCACTGAGGTTGGTGAAATGCAAATGTGTTCGCAGTTGCCGGAAACTCTCCGCACGATGGTTAAACTTGTCGTGCTGGGTGACCAGCGGTGCTTTCTCTAGAGACGAGTCGATGGAGAAAGTACCCAAGATGCCCGCACTAACGATTCGCTCAACATCTGCCTGACTGCGAAGGCGCGTGTCAAATAGTTCTCGGGTCACCGCGAACCCAATGCCGGCGAGTAGCCCTAGAGCCAGTCCAATCGCGAGGTTAAGCGGCACGCGGGGCGACGAAGGAGACGTGGATGGCGCCGCCTCCTCAAAAACACTCAGACGAACGATTGTTACATCTTCAACGTTGTTGACTGCGGTGATCAACTGCCTCGCCGTGGAGTTAGCGATCCGCGCTGCTTGATCCGGATTCGGATCCGTGGCAGTTATGTCGATGAGGACGGTTTGTGCTGGCGTGGTGGCTGCAACTTTCCCCACTAACTGGTTCATCCCCCCAGTTAGTTTCAACTCGTCAGCCACCGCCTGGAGCACCCTGGGACTGGTTGCCAAACTGACATAGGACGTGACTCGTTTTTCAGCGAATGTGTTGCCCTGAATGACATCTGTCGGGGAACTTCCACCCTTCACGGAGACGAACAGTTCGCTCCGTGACTGGTATTCCGGGGTCTGTAGCAAAGTAAATCCTGCGGCCAGGGCCAAGCCGATCAAGGCCGCCGCTACGATGGCAATCCATCGCTGCCGAATCACGCGCAGGTAGTCCTTCAACTCCATTTTTTCCCCAACATTATTCCGCTGCGGACGCAGCTTTACCGTCATTCGAAGTCCGACACCGAAGCGCGTCGGTTCATTAAAACACGTTCACCGAACTCCTTCTGCCGCCTGGGCACTCCCTGCGAGATGATGACGTTGAAAATCGGGAGTTGGGAGCCACAGGCTATATGGCCAGATCCTATATACCACAACAAGGAAACCAGACGCCTTCGCCATTCCGAATGCCGGGAAAACTATGATATCTATGGGCTATGGGGAGGCATTTCCGGACGCAGGTGGCACGGCTGGATTTTCGTATCCGCAGGCCTTCAAAAAGGGTCGTAGCGTTCGTGTACCTGGTCTTCTTGGCCATTACGACTGCAGGTCTGTCCGCGCTGGCACTCTTGCGCTAGGCACGGAATCCAGACGCTGCACGGGCACGCCGATCTCCTGCGGACTGCCCGAGATGCGTAAAAAGCGCTCACGCGAACACGCCGCAATCAGAAAAAGGCTATTCGCCATGCGCTGGTACCATCACAGAAGCTACGCCTAACTTCAAGGAACTTCATGACGGACGAGCTTGGTATCACAAAGGAAGATGCCCCTCAAAGCGGCCCGAGGCGGCAGAAGGAGGGCAAGAGCCATAAGGCACGAAATGTTTTATTCGCCGCTGCAACCCTGCTTTTGGTCGCCGCGGTGGTGGCCGGTGGATACGTCGTAAGCCTGGTCCATACCTTCAACTCGGGTACCCAAAAGATTGCGACAGCTTTCCCAGAGGAATCCACGCGTCCACAGAAGGCCCCTCCGGTTGGCGGAAACGCGCCGTTGAACATCTTGCTCCTCGGTAGCGACAGCCGCGGCGCCACGGAAACCGATGCCGTCAACGGCTCGGCAACAGACCAGCGTTCGGACACCTTGATGCTCATGCACATCCCAGCCGACCGCAAAAACATCTACACAATTTCATTGATGCGCGATACATGGGTCCCGATTCCCGGTCACGGGGAGGCCAAAATCAACGCGGCACTTGCCTTCGGCGGGGTGCCGATGATGGTGCAAACGGTCGAAGCCTTTCTCAAGCAGAGAATCGACCACGTTGCCATGATCAACTTCGACGGTTTCGAAGGCCTCACGAATTCCTTGGGCGGAGTCAATGTGAACGTCACGTATCCATTTACTTCCAGCGAGAACCCCAATCTGCATTTCAATGCTGGTCCCGACACATTGTCGGGCCAACAGGCGTTGAGCTTCGTCCGGGAGCGCTACGCCTTCCCGGACGGTGACTATCAGCGGGTCCGAAACCAACAGGCGTTCATCAAGGGATTGGTCGCCAAGACGATCAATGCCAACACCCTGGGCAACCCGGTGACAATCAGCAACATGGTGGGTGCCATTTCACCCTATGTCGCCGTTGACAGCGGACTGGATGCTGCGACGATTGCCAAGCTGGCCTTTGAAATGAAGGACATCCGCCAACAGGACATGGTTATGTTTACGCTGCCCACACGCGGCACTGGAACATCAACTGACGGTCAATCAATCGTGCTGACGGATCCCGCCGAAATTGGCAAGGTGGCAAAGGCACTTTCTGAAGACAAACTGGGGGATTATGTAGCTGCCAACAACTTCGAAAAGGGCAACTGACCCTACATGCACTCCTCTTTGCCCTTCAGGATCCTGACCGTTTGCACCGGCAACATTTGCCGCTCCCCCGTCGCCGAACGGTTGCTACAAGCGGGTCTGGATCAGGTTCTCCCCGGAGGCTTCGAGGTCCGCAGCGCCGGCACCAGGGCCATGGTGGGCAGCCCCATCCAATCCCTGTCAGCCGACATCATCCGCACGTACGGCGGCACACCCGATGACTTCGCCGCTCGGCAGCTCACCTCGAAAATCCTCAGGGAATCGGACCTGGTGCTCACCATGGCATCACACCACCGCGGGGAGGTTCTGCAGCTGGATGCCTCCCTGCTCAAGCGGACCTTCACCATCCGGGAATTCGCACGGATGGTGACGGCCCTCGAAGAACGCGGCGACGCATCGCCGTCGGGCTCTGACTACACCCAACAATGGCGAGAACTGCCTGCAAGAGCATCGTCCGTGCGCCACCTCGTCCTGGCGGCAGAAGCCTCGGACAACGACGTCGCCGACCCTTACAAACAAGGCGCCGACGCGTACCTGCGGATGGAAGACGAGCTAGCTCCTGCCATCTTAAGGATTCTCCGCTACGCCCGCCTTTCCATGTAGGGATCCTAGCTCCGGGCTTTGCGCACCGGGTGCTCGCTCAGGATAGACAGGCGGTTGAAGGCGTTGATGCCGATGCACGCCATGCACAGCACGCTGATCTGCTCCTCCGTATAGACATGACGTGCGCGGGAAAACAGCTCGGCCGTGGGGCGGGCGGTGCTCATGCGTGTGATCTGTTCGGCCAGTTCAAGCGCCACTTTTTCGGCTTCGCTAAAGAGGTTTACCTCGCCATGCACGGACAGTAGGGCAAGCCGCTGCTCGGTCTCGCCATAGCCGATAGCACGGCGGTGGTGCAGGTCTAGGCAGAAGGCGCAGCCGTTGATCTGCGAGGCCCGGTAATTCACCAACTCCAGGGTTCGACGCGGAATCCCGGTCCGGTCCGCCTCGGCGGTGACCTGATCCGCGTAGCCGGAAAGGGCCTGATAAAGTCCGGGCAGTTGCTTGTCCAGATAGCCCGCAAGCCGCGGGGTATTTTCACTCATCCGCCGAGCCTATCGGAGGGAACCTCTTAGCCGGCGATAGCCGAAGGGAAGTGAAATGGGTACGAATCCACCCCGAACAACCCTGCTCGACAGGACATTTCGTGTCAGCCTCATATTGAAGGGGCTGGATGGTGTTCTTGAGCTGGTCGGCGGGATACTCCTTTTGTTGGTGACGCCCCGGCAAATCGGAGACCTGGTCCGGTTCCTCACCCAGCACGAACTCGCCCAAGACCCGAACGACTTCGTGGCGAACACTCTGGTGCACATGACCTCGAACCTCTCGGTGTCGGCGTCCTTGTTCGGCGCCATCTACCTACTGCTCCACGGCTTGGTGAAAATCGTCCTGGTCTGGGCGGTCTTGAAGGACAAACTCTGGGCCTACCCGTGGATGATCGCGTTCCTGCTGGTCTTCATCCTTTACCAGGGCTACCGGATCGCTGTGGCCTTCTCCTGGGGCCTTGTCCTCCTGACGGCGTTCGACATTTTCATCGTCTGGATCACCGCGCGTGAGTATCGCCTCCACCGGGCACGAAACCAAGAGCCCTCCCCCACGCCCCCATCAGCCGGCTGAGGGATGTCCGCGCGCGGGCCACGATGCGGGATGCAGGCGTCCCGCATCGTGGCCCGCTCACGCCGGCCTACGGAGCACTTTCGGAGTTGTCGCGCTGCCGGTTCTCATCGACGACGATATAGGTGATGTTTTTTCTGCGGCGGTTCCTGAAACGGGGCGGGATGGGTCCGGCGGGCGGCAGTCCGCGCGCCCTTCGCCTGCGGGAAAGGCGAATGTTTGCGTAGATCAAAAAGAGAAAGAATCCCAGCGACGGGACCAGCATGATGATGATCCAGGGAAAGTTCGCCACGTGCGCCTCCTCTAGGAAAGAAACCGTTCGACTGAGCTCGTTCTTTTCTCTCGCTCCTCGCGGATGGCCAACACTAAGCATGCTTAGTGTCACCGGTTAGGCATAACTTTAGAGCAAAAACAGGTCAGCGGTGGGTTTCGGGCGCATCTTTTGAGAATGGAGTCGGAAGCGGAAACCAGCCACCCGTTGAAGACCGGTGCAGGTTTGGAGTCGGGGCCTTGAACGAAGCCCCGGGCAGCTGCTGCCCGGGGCTTCAAGGCGTCAGTGCTTCGTGGCTATCGCAGGGTCGCTGCCCCGGTCACGTCGCTTGCACCCGCCAGAGGTGTAGCCGAGAGGCGACTGCGACGCCGCTTGACCACCCCTATGACGGTGTCGAGGATGATGAAGGCCAGCAGGCTCCAGCCCAGCAGCGGCAGGAGCAACCCGAGGGCGACCATCACGGTGAGCGCGGCGAGGACTCCCGCCCAGTGTGCGCGCAGGAACGCTCCGCGCGGTGCGGGGCGGCCGAAGGCCCAAGCGCTGCCACGCGTAGGGCGCCGTTTCCACCACATGACATAGCCCCAGACCACCATGGCTGCCAGGCCCACCGCCACAGCAAGCAGGAGAAGCTGGTTCGGCAGTCCGAAGAGCAGCCCCATGTGCGCGGCGATGGTCCAGCGAGTGAGTTTGGCGGGCAGGCTGAAGTTATTGAAGTCGGCCCTGCTGGTGATGGTGCCCGTGGACGGGTCGATCGCGACGGCGCTGGCGGTGCCCGGCCATTCCCTGCCCGCTTCGGTCACGGTCCAGGCCTTGCCCGGCTTCGCCGGGGGTTTGATATCGATCATCGGGGCGGTGATGATGTCCGCCCTCGCAATCCGGGCCGCGGTGTCGTAGACGGCGGGATCAATGGCCGGTGCCGCCGTCGGCGACGCGCCGGTGCTGTGTCCAGCGTGTTCCCCGGCCGGGGCGGTCGCCGGCCCGGTCAGCGCAGTGGAGATGGTGGGGGTGGCCCAACCAAGGGCGGTGCGCAGGCTGCCGATGTTCGCTCCAGCGCTCGCCGACCAGGTCAAGCCCGTTGCCGAGAGGAACACGAATGCCACGAGGAGGACCGTGCCGGTGGTGCCGTGCAGCCAGACCAGCCGGGCACGCCCGGACCTCGGGCGTGCCTTCGCCGCAACGGCCTTCGTCTTGCCGGCGGCCCGGCGGCGCCGGATCCTGTCGATCCACAGGATCAGGCCGCCGAGGGCGATGACCCACAGCCAGGAGGCGGCGAGTTCGCTGTAGACGCGTCCGGGTTCGCCCAGGCCCAAGGAGCGGTGGAGGTTGTCGATGAAGGTGCGCAGGGGCATCGCGCCGCTGCTGCCGTAGGTGGGCAGGTCGCCCCGGATGTCCGCCGTGGCGGGGTCAACGAACAGTGTCCTGTACTGGGAATCGCCCAGGGTGGGGTCGGTGAAGAGCACACGGGTGGTGTCTTCGGGCCCGGGGGCGGGGCGGACGGTCACCGGGGCCGCGCCCCCGACGCGGTCGACGGCGGCCTTCACTTGCGCCGCGAGCGGCAGGGGGTGGGCGACGGCGGGGACGTGCAGTTCCCGGGCGTAGATGGCTGGTTCCAGTGAAGGGGTCATCGCGTAGAGGCCACCGGTGATCGCGGCGATGAGCAGGAAGGGCCCGGCGAGGATCCCGGCATAGAAGTGAATCCGGAGCAGGAAGGGCCGGAACCAGCCGGGATCCGCGGACGGGAGCGCAGTGTCCGGTCCGGTTGTCAGTGGGGTGCTGCGTGCCCCGGCAGGGGGCTTGGTCAGAAGGGTCATCGTAGTGGTCTTTCACGTTTCGGCCAGGCGGCACGCGGGCGCGCCCGAGTGCCGCCTGATGCGGCGTCGCCGGTCGAGGCGGCCTCGGGTTGGTGTATGAGGGCAGCACGAGGCCATCCGTGCCGGTCGTTCCGGCACGGAGTCTTCGTGTGTGTTTTGTGCGGGTTACTTGCCCTTGGCGGGGCGGGTGCGTGCCAGGGCGGTGACGCCTGCCGCAAGGCCGATCAGGCCCGCCGCGAGACCGAACCAACCGGCCGTGGACCCACCGTCACCGGAGGTCTTCGCTGCCGCAGGTGCCGGAACCGCCGTCGCGGACGCGGACGAGGTGGGAGCCATCGCGGCGGCGTCGTTGGCGGTGGTCACGAAGGAGGGGGCCGGGTGTTCGGGTTCGGGCTGGCCCTGGACGGTCTTCTCGTCCCACTTCACCACGGTGCCGTCGGTGTAGCTCTGGTTTGCCGGCAGCGTGATGGTAGTTCCGGCGTCGGGCAGGACGCCCACGGAGATCGAGAACGCCTGGTATTCGTTTTGACCGATCTGGTGCGCGTCGTCAGCGGTCCACACCACCGAAGTGACGGCCTTGGTCACGGTGGTGCCGGCGACTGTGACGGGTTTGGGCAGGGTGGTGGTGATCAGTTCGGCTTTCCACCCGTCGAGGGGTTTCACGGAGACCGAGTTGAAGGGCGTGTCCGTGGGAAGGGACACTTCGAGTTTGTTGGTCTTGGCCGTGGGCGATTCGTTGGGGACGTTGAAAGTCAGGTGGGTGTATCCGCCGGCTGCCGGGTCGTCGGGATTGACGTGGACGTGGGCGGAGGCGGCTGAGACGCCGAAGGCGAGCAGCCCGGCGGCCATCGTGGCGGCGCAGGCGGTCTTGAGGGTACGGCGGAAGGAGGTCTTCACGGCAATGATGCCTTTCACAAAGAAAGAAACGGTCAGGAACCCGCCCGGGACTATGCCCGGCCGGTGAAAGCAGCGATCTGCCGCCAGGTCCCTTTCCTTGCGTGAAGGCGGGTCTCAGGCGGCGGAAGCCATCGCGGGCGGACCCCGCCGTGCAGGCAGGCGCCGGCCCGCGCGGTCCACTGGCAGCACCGCGGGCACAGGGCATGGACCGGGAAGCCTTGGCGGCTGGAGGGACGGCGCGGCGGGCAGCTGCACGAGCGGGCGCAGCCAAGCCGCCAGCGCCGAGAGCGCCAGTTCACCGCGGGCAAGCACCAGCGCGGTCACCAGGGTCGCCACCGCGTGGGCGGCGAACATCTGCCACTCGATTGGGTCCGCATGGGTGGGCGCGACAGTACCGAACGCTTCCGGGGGCAGGCTGACGGGGGCATGTCCTGCGTGGCCGGTCAGCACCGGCGCCCCCGGGGCAGCCCCGTCCGACAGGGCGTGGAAGGCCCAGTGAAGCCAGGCTTGCCCGGCGCCGAGCAGTGCGGTAAGGACCGGCATCGACAATCGGAAGCGCGTGAGCACCGCGACCGGGAGTACCGTCAGCGCACACAGCGCCGCCAGGATGGCGGGCTCAGGCAGGCGACCGCCGCCGGCAAAGTGCCCGCCGGCGGCCAGGCCCAGGATGAGGGAACCGATCACCCCGGTGCGGAGGATCCGGAAAGAAGCACGCGTCGTCATCGGCGGTCCTTTCCGGGTTCACAAGTCAGTGCGGGATTCTCCAAAATTCTACGGTCTCGCCGGTGTCGGGGCGTCAACGGGATCAATCATGACAAACCGAGCGGGTCCTATCCGTGATCCCCGGGCTCGTCCGCTGGTTCGTTCCCTGTGTCATTACCGGAGAGGCGGCGGCGCACATAAAGGCCTCCAGCTACCAGTCCGGCCACCAGCACACCGGCCACTATTACGGCTACTGGCCAGGAAAAGCCAGTGGACCCGGCAGGCTCGGGAGCAGGACTCGGGGTCCCAGGCCCCGCAGTGGCGCCCGGCCCGGCCGTGAAGGCGAAGGTCCCCTCGATCGGATGCATGTCCGAGGACACAATCCGCCAGACCACTGCAGCAGCGGGCATGGGCCAGGGAAGCCGTCGCGGATGTCCGAGAGGTGGACTCCGATCATTTCGTGCCGCACAACATCCAGGAGATCGTCGCAGACGTGCTCCGGAAAACCTACAGGGGTGAGTGTCCCCTACCCCCTGAAGACCGGTGCCCGCTTTTCTTGGAACGCCCGGAAACCTTCGGCGTAGTCCTCGGTCTTGCAGAGCCGAGCCTGTTCCCTATTCTCCTCAGCCATGGCAGCCCACAAGCCAAGGCGCTGATCGCGGATATGGGCCACGAGTTCCTTGCTGGCGTTGAACGCGCCGGTGGCACCCGCCGCCACCCGCTCCACAATGATCCGGGTGGCCTCAAGCAAAGCATCATCAGGCATGACCCTGCTGAACATTCCCTGCGCAACAGCCTCGGCACCGCTGATCAGGTCCGCGGTGTAGATGAGGTCCAAGGTCCGGTGCATGCCCAGGCGTTCCGTGAAGTACCAGTGTCCGCCCGAGTCCAGGGTGGCCCCCAGCTTGGCGAACGGCGAACCGAACTTGGCGTGCTCCGCCACGTACACCACGTCCGTGGCCAGCAACAGGCCGAGCCCGACGCCGAGGCACGCGCCATGCGCGGCCGCGAAAGTCGGGGCGGGGAAGGCTGCCATCTTCTTGAGCAGCGGCTCCACGAGCCCGTTCAAGTATGCCTTGGCGTCGTCGCTCTCCGGCGTCACACCGGCAATGTCGCGTCCCGCGCAAAAGGCGCGGCCCTCTCCGCGGAGGAGCAGAGCCCGCACCATGCCGCGGGAGGCGGCGGCAGCGGCGTCGTCGTACGCTCTATCCAGTTCGGCGAGCGCCGCCTCGTCCAGCGAATTCAGCTTTTCCGGGGCATTGAGGACAATTTCGGCGATGCCGTTGGCGATGGAGAGCTCGATCATTCGCTTATTCCTTAGACGTCGAAATCGACCGTGACGGATTCACTGGTGGGGTGGGACTGGCACGTCAGCACGTAGCCCTTGTCCAACTCATCCTGCTCCAAGGCGTAGTTCTCGTCCATGCTGACCGTCCCCGAAACCAGTTTGGCGCGGCACGTGCCGCACACGCCACCGGCGCACGCGAACGGAACGTCCGGGCGGACGCGCAACGCCGCGTTGAGGATGGACTCGCGGGCGTGGGTGGGGCTGGCGACATCGCCGGTCAAACCGTCCAGTTTGAAGGTGATCTTGAACGTGTCCTGCGACTCGTCCTCCACAACCGGGCGGCCAGCATTGCCCTCGGGGCGGTCCGGACGGCCGGTGGTGAACAGCTCAAAGCGCACGTGATCGGGCTGAACACCGCGGGCGGCGAGGGTATCCCGGCATAGCTGGACCAGCTCGAACGGCCCGCACAGGAACCATTCATCCACATCTTCTGCATGAATCGCGGTGCCGAGCAGCTGCTGCAGCTTCTCGGCGTCGATACGTCCCGTCATGAGCGGCGCAATACGCTGCTCACGCGACAAAACATGGTGCAGCGCCAGGCGCGACGGGTACTTGTCCTTCAGATCCGCCAATTCCTCGAGGAACATAACGTCCATGGCGGCCTTGTTGGCGTAGATCAGGTCGAAGCGTGTGTCCGGGTTCGCGGCGAGCAGGGTGCGCGCGATCGCGATCACCGGGGTGATACCCGAACCGGCGGCAATCGCCACGAAGGAACCGGCGTCGCCGAACTCGCCCGCCATGTTCTGGGGGTTGTTCATGGAGTTCATGACATTCTGCTGGACAGTCTTGCCGTCCTTGCCGTGCTTGGAAATGAACGCGCCCATGGGGCTCATGACGTCCAGAGTGTCGCCGGCCTTGAGTTCCGCATTTGCCCACGTGGAGAAGATGCCGCCCAAGTCCTTCTTGATGGCCACACGGATCTCGCTGCTGCCGTCAGCGAAGCTGCGCGGCTCAGCGCAGATGGAATAGCTGCGGCGAACCTCCTTCGGTTCCCCGCTTTCCTCCGGAAGCGTAGTGCGGAGCGCAACGTACTGGCCGGGAAGGTAGTCATACTGGCCGGCGAGCTCCGCCGGGACACCGAACGTGACTTCGATGGCGTCGTCAGTCAGGCGGCGGACTTCCGAAACGCTGAGGGAATGAAAGGACGCACGACGGCGGCCGGTGGCCTGCGCCTGTTCGGCGGCGGTTTGGCGGACAACGGGCATGTCAGATTCCTTACAGGACTTTGAAGTAGTCGAACGGTTCCTTGCAGTCCTGGCAGACGAAGAGCGCCTTGCAGGACGTGGAACCAAAGCGGGTGAGTTCCTTGGTATTGAGCGAAGAACACTGGGGGCATTTCACGGCGAGGTTGAGCCTCACTGGCCCCGAGTGGCCGCCGGCTGCGGCGCGGCCGCTGGGAGGTGCGATGCCGTATTCCTGCAGCTTGGCCTTGCCGTGCTCTGTCATCCAGTCCGTGGTCCAGGCCGGGGCCAGGACCAATTCCACGTGGACGCTCGGGTAGCCAGCTTCCTTGAACGCGGTCTTGAGGTCGTCGCGGATCGCGTCCATCGCGGGGCAACCCGAGTAGGTGGGCGTAATGGTGACCTGGACCGCGGGGACCAGCCCGCCGTCGTCGAACAGTTGAACGTTGCGAAGGATCCCCAAGTCCTCAATGGTGAGGACGGGAATCTCCGGATCGCAGACCGTGGCTGCGATCCCCCAGGCCTTCTGCTCGGCGGTTTGCTTGGTCTGGTTTGGCGTCTCTTGAAGGAACATGTCCACCACAGTCACCAGCTTGCACCGGGATGCTCGCGGGCAAGCACCTGCATCTCAGCGAGGAGGTAGCCCAAGTGCTCGGAATGCTTGCCCTGGCGGCCGCCACCCAAGGATTGCGGGATACGTTCCAGGCTGAGTTCGCCTCCCGACGTGGCGTCGAGGCCGGCTTCGCTCAGGATCTCGCCCGTGAGCTGGTCGAAGTCAGCGCGCAGGCTGGACGGCTGCACGCCTGCGCCGCTTTCGGCGAGGCGGGCCGTGAGATCGTCGTCTTCGAAGAGTTCCTCCACGTAGGGCCAGACGAGCTTGAAAGCCTGGACAATACGACGGCGGGACTCTTCCGTTCCGCCGGCGAGACGCAACACCCACTGCGCGCTGTGGTCGCGGTGGTAGTCCACCTCTTTGAGGGCCTTCGCAGCGATGGCCGCGATAGTGGCATCCGTGGAGCCGGTCAGCCGTTTGTAGAGCTCGAACTGGTAGAAGCTCACAATGAACTGCCGGGCGATGGTGACGGCGAAGTCCCCATTCGGCTGCTCGAAAAGGTGGGCGGAACGGAATTCGTGCTCCCGGCGGAAGTACGCCAGATCGTCCTCAGACTTATCCCACGCCGCGCCTGCATACGTGAGGAAGGAACGAGCGTGGCCCAACTGGTCCAGGGCGATGTTGCCCAGGGCCACGTCTTCCTCGAGCTCGGGGGCGCGGGAGATCCAGTGACCCAGGCGTTGTGCAAGGATCAGGCCGTCGTCGCCGATGCGCAGAGCGTATTCCGCGACGTCGCCTGTTGGCTTGACCTGTCCTTGCCGGATTTCGAGGGCGATATCTTCCGGGCGCAGGGCGTTCCCTGGGGTGATGCGCGTAGCGCTCGCGGAACCGTCTCCAGAGACACCCGCACCCCTGACGCCGACAGAGATATCGCCGTGGCCCTCGATGGCGAAGTCCGTGTTATTTTCGGTGTTTTCGGGGGCGGTCACAGGTGCTTCACGCCTTCGCTCTTGGTGTAATACGTCGCGTGGCGGTAATCCTTGCCCTGCGGGGACTCGAAGAAGGAGCCCTTGGAATCGGGGTCGCTCGAAGAAATGGCCTCGGCAGGAACCACCCAGATGGACACGCCTTCGTTGCGACGCGTATACAGGTCGCGGGCGTTACGCAGAGCCATCGCCGCATCCGGGGCGTGCAAGGAGCCAGCATGGACATGGGACAGACCGCGGCTGGAGCGGACGAAGACTTCCCACAGGGCCCAGGGGGTTTCGTGGGGTTCGTTGGCCGGGGTTGCCTCTGGCGTGGCGGGAGTGCTCATGCTGCGTATTCCTTCTCTGCTTGCTTGCGGGCGTACTCGGCGGCCGCTTCGCGGACCCAGGCGCCGTCGTCGTGCGCTTCGCGGCGGCGCTCAAGCCGCTGCGCGTTGCAGGGACCCTTGCCAGCGAGAACGTCTTTGAACTCGTTCCAGTCCAAGGGGCCGTGCTCCCATTTCTTGGTTTCCTCGTTGAAACGGATGTCCTTGTCCGGGAGCGTGAGGCCCAGGACCTTGACCTGCTCCACCATCATGCCCACGAAGCGGCTGCGAAGTTCATCGTTGCTGAACCGCTTGATATTCCAGGCCATGGACTGCTTGGAGTTGGGTGAATCGTCGTCCGGCGGGCCGAACATCATCAGCGCCGGCGCGTACCAGCGGTTGACGGCGTCCTGGGCCATCTGCTTTTGGGCCGGCGTGCCGTTGGAGAGTTCGAGGAGGATCTCGAAACCCTGGCGCTGGTGGAACGACTCTTCCTTGCAGATGCGCACCATTGCGCGTCCGTAGGGGCCGTAGGAAGCACGGCACAGGGGAACCTGGTTGCAGATCGCGGCACCGTCGACGAGCCAGCCGATCGCACCCATGTCCGCCCAGGAAATCGCAGGGTAGTTGAAGATCGACGAGTAGCGGGCTTTGCCGGCGATCAAGTCGCTGGTCATCTTGTCCCTGCTTTGGCCAAGGGTTTCCGCGGCCGAGTAGAGGTACAGGCCGTGGCCTGCCTCGTCCTGCACCTTCGCCATGAGGATGGCCTTGCGCTTGAGGCTCGGAGCCCTGGTGATCCAGTTGGCTTCCGGCTGCATGCCGATGATCTCCGAGTGCGCGTGCTGCGAGATCTGACGGAGCAGGGTCTTGCGGTAGGCCTCCGGCATCCAGTCGCGGGGTTCGATGCGCGAGTCCTCGGAGATGATGCGGTCAAAGTACGCCTGACCGGCCTGTTCCCGCTCAAGCTCTTCGGGGGACAGCTCAGCGGGCACAGACTGCAGATTCTGCGATGCCATGGTTGCTCCTAAATATTTACCGACCGTTCGTTCAGAATATGCGGAAGGCGTGAGATGCGTCAAGCGTTCAGGCTTGATCGCAAGCTGGCGGGGCGGGCACACAAGAGGTGGCGGTCACGGCTGGCGTGCGAGATCAAAGGCGGCGGGGCAGCGCGACCGGATTGCCGCCGTCGGGCACTAACGGGCGCTCGGGGCGCAAATCGAAGGGACGCCCGCTCACGTATGTGGGCAAAATCGGGAACGCTCACTCACGTATATGGCCCCAAACCCAAACGCTCGCTCACGTATATGGCCGCAAACCCAAACGCTCGCTCATCTATGCTGCCAATGGCCGGAACGCTCGCTCACCTCAGGTGAGCGAGCGTTTGCGCAAATGACCCCAAAGGTGAGCGAGCGTCTTGGGTGGCACCTGAGTGTGGCGTCAGGGAAGCGCGAGCTCCCCAGTCCGTTCATGGAATAGTTGAGCCGTGGAATGGTGGGAAGTTGCCCTCGGAATACTTGCCGGGCTGATTGCGGTCTACGTTGTGCTTTTGCCGGGCTTGTGGGCCTACGCAAGAACCCATCCTGAGACGGTGGGCATGCGGGAAGCGCTGCGGATGCTGCCGGATGTCCTGCGCGTCCTCAGGCGCCTGGCCGCCGACCCCACCGTGTCCCGCGGCGCGCGCATCAAACTGTTCCTGCTGCTGGCATATCTGGTTTCGCCGATCGACCTTGTGCCGGACTTCCTGCCGCTCATCGGCTATGCCGACGATGTGATCATCATGGCCTTGGTTCTTCGCTCCGCGATCCGCTCCGCCGGCCCGGACTCCCTCCGGCGTCACTGGCCGGGTACCCCTGCTGGGCTAGCGGTCCTGGAACGCCTCGCCGGCCTGCCAGCCCAAACTTCCGGTAACCCCAGGAAAGAAAACACCGATGCTTCGTGAAACCGCCAACTCCGCCGCGGTGGCCCGCCTTCGACGGCGTGGGTTCATCCTTGAGGGGATCACTCTAGGCTGGAACGTCGTCGGGGTGGCCGTTCTCGCCGTCGCCTCCATCACGGCAGGCTCGGTAGCGCTAGGCGGCTTCGGCTTGGATAGCCTGATCGAAATCGGAGCCAGCACCGTGGTGATCTGGGAATTGTCCGGTGCGGGCGAACGCCGCCAGCGGTTCGCGCTGAGGCTGATCGCAGGCGCTTTCCTTGCTCTGGCGCTTTACCTCGTCATTCAGTCTGGACTCGCGCTGGCCGCCGGTCACCATGCCGAGCCAAGCCCCGCCGGGATCATCTGGACGGCCGTCACAGCCGTGGTCATGTTCGCGCTCGCTGCCGGCAAGGGGGCGACAGGCAAGGCATTAGGGAATCCCGTACTCATTGCCGAAGGCAGGGTGACGTTCATCGACGGGCTGTTGGCTGCCGCAGTCCTGACCGGGATTTTGCTCGACAGTCTTGCCGGATGGTGGTGGGCCGATCCCTTGGCCGGCCTGGTCATCGTCTACTATGCGGTACGCGAAGCCTTAGAGATCACCCGCCACCGCCATTGATGCTCCACGGCTTGTCATGGCCTCGAACCAAAGATGAGCGAGCGTCCACGGCGGGTTCAGGAAACACCCCAAAGATGAGCGAGCGTCCACAGGAAACACCCCAAAGATGAGCGAGCGTCCACAGGAAACACCCCAAAGATGAGCGAGCGTCCACAGGAAACAAAGGGTGGGGGCCGTCGGCTCCCACCCTGGATGAACAAGTCAGCAATACTGGCGAATGACTAGTCCTCCACCACCACCTTGCCCTTCATTCCCATGAAGTCGTGCAGAGCGCAGATGTAGTCATAGACTCCTGCCTTGTTGAATGTCACGGTAAACGTGGTTCCCGGCACCATAAAGCCGGAATGGAGCTGCCCACCTGTGAAGTTCGTTGGATCACCGACCGGCGGGAAGACGTTGGCCGGTTCGGCGCCGAAGGTCACCGTGTGCGGAGCGCCCATGCCGTTGTTCACGAAGCTCACGCTCTCACCCACACGGATAACAACCTTTTGCTCAATGAACCGCATGACCATGGCTACGCCGTCGTCGGTCCCGGCGATGACTGTATGGTTATCGGCCTGGTCACGGGCAGCACTCCATTGCTCATAGCCGTCGCGGAGGATGGCTCGCGCCGTGCGGTCAGCCCGGTTGTTGTATTGCTCCTGGGTATACGGGTAGTCCGTGCCTTTGTCCCGCACGTAGACTGTGCCCTTCATGACGGCGCCGTGCACCAGGCAGTAATACGTGAAGTCGCCTGTATCCGGGAACTTCAAGGTGTACGAATCCACTGCCGGGAACCCACTGTCCGAGACGTTCGACATCACGCCGGAGTTGTAATAGGAGTGCCCGTCATAAGACTTGCCGCCTTGGGCCAACAAGTACAGAGGGTTGGACGGATCAAAGGGTTGCGTGGACTCGAGCGTTTGCCCCTTGGCCAGGAATGTGACCGTGTGGATCTCGGCCGCGTTGGCCTCCCAGGTGACCTTGTCACCGGCATTGATGAAGATGTTCTTCGGCAGGAAGGACATTCCTTGGATGGCCTGGTCGGAGGATTCAGAACCGACTTGGACGGTCCACGTCCTCGGCGATTTGCCCCTATCCGCGACGGCCGTGCCACTGAGGGCAACAGGCAACGCGAAGGCGAGAAGTAACACAATGAGTGCCCGTAGGCACCGTAGTAGACGTGGTTTTGGATGAGCAGTCATAAGACTCATTCCTTAGGAGATTCTGCGCTGACCGGCTGTTTCCAGCCTGGAAATTTTGAGGCGCCGGAGACCATGGCGTCGTTTGACGATGACTCGGTTTCCTTGAACTTCCCTATGAACTTCAGCTCGCAACTACTGCCCGTCCCCCACATACGGTCGCGGCGTCGCGACGTTGGGCCAAGCGGGATCCTCCCTTGCTCGGAGGGATAACGTCCAGTTCCGGAGCAAAAGAGCCCCCATGACGGAACGGATAGGACACGGCGAAGCCGGCCCACGTGAAGGCGGAGAGATTTAAGTCCCATCGTGCTCCCAGAACGTTATTTTGTCGAGATGCACGAACTGTGCCTAGGCACCCTTTGTGGCCAAATTGCGGCTTGCTTGCGCGCGTTTTTAACTCAGCTGAGTGATACGTTCCGGTCATGGACAGACGACGGCGACTGTGGCTTGCAGCAGGGCTGGCAGTTCTGCTGGCGCTTGTCGTTGTCCTGGCCGCGATCGTCGCCGGGTCCGGCAGAACGCCGTCCGGACCTTCGCCCTCAAGTGCCCCATCAAGCGCCTCCGCGGCCAGGACTCCGACCCGCACGCCATCCGCGACCAAGCCCCCCTCGCCAACCGCTGCGGCACCGGCCCCGCCAACCATCCCGGCGCTTCCCGCAACGCCCATGAACATCCTGGTGATTGGCAGCGACAGCCGTGCGAATGCCAGGGAACAGAACAATCAGACAATCACAACCGGCCAGTCATCAGACCAACGCTCGGATTGCCTGATGCTGGTCCACGTACCGGCAGACCGGCACACGATCTACGGCATTTCGATCATGCGCGATAACTGGGTGAACATCCCGGGCTATGGTGCGTCCAAAATCAACGCCAGCCTTGAAGTGGGAGGCATCCCCCTGGTGGTCCGGACCGTCGAATCACTCTTGGGCACGCACATAGACCACACCGTCATGCTGGACTTCCAAGGCTTCAAGACCCTCACGGATGGCCTCGGCGGGATCGACGTCAATGTCACGCTGCCGTTCACCGCCAGCTTTGAGACCCATCACGTCTTCCCCGCCGGAGTCAACCATTTGGACGGACAGGCGGCCTTGGAGTTCGTCCGCGAGCGCTACTCCTTCGTTGACGGTGACTACCAACGGGTCCGCAACCAGCAAACGTTCCTCCGGGCCCTGCTGACCAAACTCAGGGGAGGAATCCAGACTCCCGCCGCAGTCCTCGGCTTGGTGAACTTCGCAGCCAACTACCTCACCGTGGATCAAGGATATGACCCTGCATCAGTGGCCATCCTGGCATATGGACTCCGCACCGTGGATCCTGGCGCCTCCGTCTTCTTCACCCTGCCCACGGCAGGGACCGGCACTTCCTCCGACGGGCAATCCATTGTGCTGCCGGACTACGCCGGCATCGGAGAAGTGGCCGCCGCGCTGCGTGACGGCACGCTGCCGGAGTATGCAGCCGCCCATGGTTACTGAGCCGGTTCGGGCTACTCGCTTCCACTACTCGGAGCGCACAAGGGCTCGGGTCCAACCACTCGAAAACTACTTGATCGAATATTTAAACAATCTTGAACAAAAGCTTGAGGGATCCTTGCAGCTTCCTAAAAGTCCTGCCGGAAGGTAGAGGTCATCGGGCAACAAAGTCCGTGAAATCCCGGTCCAACGGGCTTCAAGGAAATGGAAATCATCATGGGTCTCAACCTGAAAACCACAACCGGTAAAGTCGTTGCTTCCCTGGCCCTGGTCGGCACCGCTGCCGGCGTGGCAGGACTGGGAACCTACGGCGCATTCACCTCCAGCACCTCCGCCAGCGCCGCCGTCGCCTCCGGCACCGTGAACATCGCCCTGGGCGCATCCGGCACCGCGAACCGACTCAGCGTCGCCGCTTCGGGCATGGTCCCCGGAGACACCGTGCAGCGCGCAGTCACCCTGAGCAACGCCGCTGGAAACCAGGCCCTGTCGGCGGTAACGCTGACCACTTCGGCCCTGCCGACCTCCAAGCTGGACACGGACACCACCATGGGCCTCCAGCTGGTGGTGGACAACTGCTCCGTCCCTTGGACCGAGGCTGGCACCTCCCCCGCTTACACCTACTCTTGCTCCGGCACCACCACCTCAGTCCTGGCCACTCACCCCGTCATCGGATCAAACCTCTCCCTGAGCAACCTCACCTCGGTTGCGGCGGGCCAGACCGATAACCTGCGGGTCACGCTGACCCTGCCGGCAACGGCCGACAGCACTCTCCAGGGCCAGAGCAGCACCATCGCCTTCAACTTCACGGGCACCCAGCGCACCGCAACCAACAAGTAGCTCGCCCCCTGGCCAGCCCTCCGCCGTCGAGCCCCCTGAAAAACGACGGCGGAGGGCCTCACACAAGAACGGAGACCCAGCCATGACCACATCACTGGTCCGCCGCACGCGGCGGGTCTCCCGGACAACCACGACGACGGCGACAGCCACCACGACGGCGACGCCGGGCACGGAAGAATCGGGCACGGGGAAGAACCGGGGCATTGGGTCGAAAGTAGCCCAGTCCTTCGTGCGGCTCATCGCCACCACGGTGATGGTTGCGGCCATAGCAACGTTCCTGTTCCTCGCCGTCGGACCCCGCGTCCTTGGCTACCAGACCAGCACGATGCTGACCGGCTCCATGTCCCCGCTCATCAATCCGGGAGACGTGGTGGTCACCGTTCCCGTCCCGGTCCAAGACCTGAGGGTCGGGGACATCATCACGTACCACATTCCGGTAGACGACCAGCGGGTGGAGACACACCGGATCATTGACCTCGCCGTCAACAGCGAAGGAACCGCGACCGTTCGTACCAAAGGCGACGCCAACAACGGCGCCGACCCATGGACTGCAACCTTGACTGGAGGTCACGTGGACCGCCAGGTGTTCACCGTCCCTTACCTCGGCAACGCAATCCGGGCCATTCGGGATCCCTTGGTCTTGAAAATCCTGATGTACGGCGCTCCGGCCGCCTTGGTGATCATGCTTCTCGTCTCGATTTGGCGGAAAAAGCCGGAAGGCCACGACGTGGACGCCAGCGACGCAGAACGGCCCCTTCCGGCCTTGGACCGCCGTCCCCTCAAGCGCCTCGCGCGGGAGATGAACAGCAAGGAAGCCGCCAAGAAGTTCGCGGCCACTTACACCAGGCTGCTTCCCCAGCGCGTAGACCGGATCAGCCACGCGCTCAGCGCCGGGAACAGCGACTTGGCCATGGATGCTGTCCTGAGCTTGAAAACCAGTTCCTCGATGGTCGGGGCGCTCCGGATGGAACAACACTGCGTCCACCTGGAACGTGCCCTGGTCATGACCGATCAAACCGCCGCAGTTGAAGCCAGCGAAAAGGTACGGCAGCACCAGCCACAGCTGGAAAAAGTACTGGGCGGCCAAACTCCCCGCCGTGCTGCATGAGAGTGTCCTCCAAGAACTGAACTGGGTCCACTGCTCTTACCGCGAAAGGCGTAAGAAAGGGATCGGACCACAGGGCCTGACAGAAAGCCGCTGACCTTGCGTAGAAGCCACAGCACCGCCCACCCAGCGCAGACGCCTGTGCTTGGGCGCGTCGCTGCGGTCCTGGCGGCGGCTGCGATTCTGATCCTTGCTCCCGGCATCGCACAAGCTTCGTTCACGGGAATGGACTCCGGTTCAACCAGCGTAGGGACCATGTCGCTCCCTGCACCGACCGGCGCGAATGTGACGGCCACCTGTGTGGCACGCAGCCTCGTCCTCATTGTGAACAACTACGGAACCGTCCCGCGGGCTACGTTTTACGATTTCACGGTGACGAACCCTGGCGGTGGCAACATGAAGACGACCGCCGGAACGTTCACGAAGGCCAATGCAACACAGGGCACCTGGACGTACCAGATCCACGGGCTGTATCAGGCATCTCCCGGCAATGTGTGGACAGGACAACCCTTCCAAGGAACGGTGGTGTGCTGACGAGGCCGCCGCTCTGAGCGAAATCGGTGGTCCCGCGTCAGCGGCCCTCTATAGAGTTGCCCCATGAGCCTGCCTGCCACGCCTCCAGTTCCCCCCGTCGCCAAAAAGGTGCCCACCACGCGCGAGCACCACGGCGATGTTTTCGTGGACAACTACGAATGGCTGCGGGACAAGGAATCCTCCGAGGTCGTCGAGCACTTGAAGGCCGAAAACGCCTACCAGGAGGCCGTCACCGCGCATCAGGAACCGCTGCGTGAGGCCATCTTCCAAGAAATCAAGGGCCGCACCCAGGAGACGGACCTTTCGGTCCCCAGCCGCAAGGACGACTGGTGGTACTACACCCGCTCCGTTGAGGACAAGGAGTACGGCATCCAGTGCCGTTTCCGGGCAACACACTCCGGTGATGCGATAGCCGACTGGACCCCTCCGGCGGTGGAACCCGGCGTCGAACTCCAAGGCGAAGAAGTCCTGCTGGACGGCAATGCCGAAGCGGAAGGCAAACCGTTCTTCTCCGTTGGCGGCACTGCTGTGACGGTGGACGGCAACCTTTATGCCTACGCCGCGGACAACTCCGGCGAGGAAAGATTCACGCTCCGCATCAAGGACCTGCGAACGGGCGAACTGTTGCCCGACGTCATCGAGAACATCTTCTACGGGGTGGCCTTCTCCCCCGACGGCACCCGGATCTTCTACACGGTGGTGGACGACGCGTGGCGCCCGTACCAGGTGAAGTCGCACGTCTTGGGGACGCCCGTCAGCGAGGACGAGATCATCTACCAAGAGGACGACGTCGCCATGTGGCTCGGTTTCGAGCTCTCCGCCGACCGTCGCTACCTCGTGCTGAGCATCGGCTGCTCGGAATTCAGCGAAACGCGCCTACTGCGCTTTGACAACTACGACGCCGGGCTGTCCACAGTGATTTCCCGCGACGAGCACATCCTCTACGAGGCCGAGCCGTTCCTGCTGGATGGTGCTGAGACCATCCTCCTGACCCACAACAAGGACGCCATCAACTCAATGGTTTCCATCGCGGACGCGGCCGAGTTCGCCAAGCCGCTGGCCGAACAGCACTGGCGCACCGTCGTCGAGCATTCCGACGCCGTTCGCGTCAACGGGGCCGGCGTCACCTCGACGCATCTGGTGGTGGCGGTACGGCAGGACACGATCGAACGCGTGCAGGTGCTGCCCCTCGCCGGATTGGGAACCGCGGCGCAGGGCGACGCCGTGGAACCCGCCTTCGACGAGGAGCTTTACACGGCCGGGGTGGCGGGTTCGGACTACGAAGCCCCGGTGATCCGCATCGGCTACACGTCCTTCTTCACGCCATCGCGGGTGTACGACTTCGTGCTGCCCACCGCCGCCCTGCCGCAGGGCGAACTACTGCTGCGGAAGGAAAGCCCCGTGCTGGGCGGGTACTCCGCGTCAGACTACGTTGCCACGCGGGAATGGGCGACGGCGGCGGACGGCACGCGCGTTCCGCTTTCCGTTCTCCGGCACGCCTCGGTTTCACAGGATTCAACCGGCGCAGGGCTGGTCTACGGCTATGGCTCCTACGAGGTCAGCATGGATCCGGGCTTCGGCGTGGCGCGTTTGTCCCTCCTGGACCGCGGAATCGTCATGGTAATCGCGCACATCCGCGGCGGCGGCGAACTCGGCCGGCACTGGTACGACGACGGCAAGAAACTCAACAAAAAGAACACTTTCACGGACTTCATCGCAGCGACTGACTGGCTAGCATCCTCCGGCTGGGTGGCACCGAACCGGATCGCGGCCATGGGTGGCTCTGCAGGCGGCCTGCTGATGGGCGCCGTGGCCAACCTTGCGCCGGAGAAGTACGCGGCGATCGTGGCAGCCGTGCCATTCGTGGATGCGTTGAACACCATCCTGGACCCGGAATTACCGCTCTCCGCGCTCGAGTGGGAGGAATGGGGCAACCCCATCACCGATCCCGACGTGTACCAGTACATGAAGTCCTACACTCCGTACGAGAACATCCGTGCCGTCTCCTATCCGAAGATCGCGGCAGTGACGTCCTTCAACGACACCCGAGTGTTCTACGTAGAGCCAGCCAAGTGGGTCCAGGTGCTGCGTTCCGAGACCACCGGCACGGCGCCAATCGTCATGAAGATCGAAATGGAGGGTGGACACGGCGGGGCCTCGGGACGGTACGTTCAATGGCGTGAGCGCGCTTGGGACTATGCCTTCGTGGCTGATTCGCTGGGGGCAGTTGACCTGCTGCCTGGCGCGGGGCTCAAGTAAGGTTCTCCCTAGCGAGCTGATCTTCCGGTGGGGGCCTAATCGTACAGTAGGAGCGCAGTGGAGAGTCCCGTGACGAACGATGTATCGGCACCTAACCGTGCCTTGGTGGCTGACCCTGACCCCGTAAGTCTCGAAGAGACGGTTGCGGCCCTCACCTCTGCGGGATTCTTGGTCCGTACAGCGTCCGACGCCGGTTCGCTCGCGGCCGCGCTGGAAACCGGTCCGAGCGACGTGGTGGTGTTGGACAACGCGCTCCGCGAGTTCCTTCCCCGGAACGGCGCCCCTGTTCTGCTCATGCTGGATCCCGAGGACAAGCTGGATGTCGCAGCGCTGGAAGCCTGGCGAATTGCGGATTTTATCTACAAGGGCCAAGATCCGGACATTCGCGCGTACAGGGCCTTGGTCCTCATCGCCCGCGCCGCTGAACGGATGCGCCGCCGCTCGGAAGCCGAATTATTGCGGGAGAGCCTGCGAAAGGTTTCCGCGGCGATCCGCTCAACCATCGATCCCGGACGGATTGCCCGGCACCTGGTGGATGGAATCGGCGAGGCCCTCGGTGCGGAACACGTCTGGTTCACTACCTTCCCGGACGTACGCGTGCCGCAGGTCAGCGCCGAATGGAACGCCCCCGGGCTGGCGCCAGGAATCCTGCCTCCCGAACTAGCAGACGAAATCGCCGCATTCGAACTGGCGGAACGCTTATGGGCCGAAGCAGACGTGAAGCCGCTGCCGAAGGGAACTCGGCCGGGACACCCCGGTGGCGAGGACCGGAACGGTGGTGAGGGTGCGCCGTCGGCCTCTGTTGTGGTGCCCGTAGGCGAGGGAGATCTTGTCTTGGGGGTCATCTGGATCGCGCGACCGGACACGGCGCAGGAATGGACACGAGCTGAAATCGGCCTAATTCAGCACGTTTCGGGAAACTTGTCATACGGCCTCATGCAGAGCCACTTGATTGGCGCTCAACAGCAGGTGATGTACAAGCTCCAGGAACTCGACCAGGCCAAGACTGACTTCCTCACCACGGTGAACCACGAACTTCGAACCCCGTTGACGTCCATCACGGCTTATCTGGACATGATCCGCAGCGGCGCCGGCGGGACGATTCCTGCGGGGGTGGCGCGGATGGTAGACGTCATTTCACGAAATGCCGAGCGCCTCCGACGCCTGATCGAGGACATGCTCACCGTCTCACACCAAGGCACTTCAGGCGATCTCCAACTGAGCCGGGTCAACGTGGGCACCTTGCTCAGGCTCGTCGTCTCAACGTTGCAGCCCCTTGCGGACTCCCGTTCGCTATCCCTCACCGTGACGCACGCGCCAGGAACCGTGACTATCCAGGCCGATGAAGCCAAGCTGGAGCAGGTATTCGCCAACATCATCAGCAACGCCATCAAGTTCACCCCTGACGGCGGCCACGTCGCCGTCAGCAGCGGGATCACCTCCGATCCAGGAACGGTTCCCAGCGTGGTGGTGCGCGTGGAAGATACCGGCCTCGGGATCCCCGAAACTGAAATCGACCAAGTGTTTACGCGATTCTTCCGCGCTTCCAACGCCTCCACCGCGGCCATCCCCGGCAGCGGGCTGGGCCTGGCGATAGCCCACGACATTGTGGAGCGCCACTCCGGCAAGCTCGACATCGAGTCCGGCCTCGGCGTGGGAACCACTGTCTCGGTCCGGCTCCCTCTGGATACCGGAAGCTAGGACGGCTTGGCAGCCTGGCAGGGGCCACCCGCGCGCCGTCCCGACCTTCTTTGAAGTGGGAAAGCGCTTACGACACGGCGAGTCGCGTCATTTCGGGGCTCGAACGCGCCAAACAGGGTCAGGACGGGCAGGCGTTATGCCGCGCGATCAGCCCTAGTTAGGCCACCAACCGACTTGCGTGTAGTTCACCGGGTCAGTCACGACGGGAACGGTGATAACCGTGGTGATTGTGGTGTCGTGCGTGGTCTTCGGCGCGGCGTTGGCAGGAGTGACAAATCCGCCAACGGCCAGCAGGCCCGTCATGAGAAGTGTTGCGGCGAATTTTTTCATGCACTGCTCCTTAGAGCCGTTGGAAATCCGAAGGGGACCTTCCCAGCGTAAGGAGCCTTGCTAAAGGTTTCCCTAAGATCGGATCAGTTTTCCGTAGTCTTTGCGGCGAGGCGGTATCCAACGCCACGCACGGTCTCCACCCAACGCGGCGACTGTGCGGAATCACCCAGCTTCCGGCGCAGATTGGCGATGTGAACCTGGATGGCCCGCTCTTCGGACTCGCTGACGTAGGCTCCGGTCTCGTACTCCCGGGCATGTAGCCAGCGGGCCAGCCCCGAGGTACTTCGGACCACGCGTCCGGCCTCCATGAGTGCCTGGAGCAGGTCGAACTCGGTACGGGTCAATTGCACTTCTTCGGCATCGACCCGTGTTGTCCGGGTGGCCACGTCCAAGTAGAGGCCGTTGTGTTCCAGCCCGGTACGGTCCGGCTCTCGTGGGCTGGTTGATTCGTGCGATTCGCGGAGCACCGCCGTTGCTGACGAATTCGGCACCGTTGCCGCCGGTGCCCCCTTCGCTGGCGGCAGCTCCGCCGTCGTGATTCCTCCGGAAGTGCCGCCCGACAGCTTGCTGCCGCGGGGCCTGCGGAGGAGCGTTTCAACCCGGGCCAGAAGTTCGCGGGGGCGGAAGGGCTTGGTGACAAAATCGTCCGCGCCGACGGCCAAACCTTGCAGTGTGTCCACCTCGCGAGCACGGGCCGTGAGCATGATGATGTAGGCGTCGCTGAACTCCCGTACACGGCGGGTGACCTCTATGCCATCGATGTCCGGCAGGCCCAGGTCCAAGGTAATCACGTCCGGGTTGTGACGGCGGACCGCATCCACGCCATCAAGACCATTCCCTGCCGCGTAAACTTCCAGGCCTGAGGCTTCGAGGACGGCGTGGACCACCTCGCGGATGTCATCGTCATCCTCGATTACTACAGCTACGCCAGGTGCGCTCACTTCACGACCCCCCGATCTCCCATGCTTTGCCCACCTTAACACCAGCCAGCTCTGGTATCTCCACTCGTTTCAACGTAAGTCACACTTGGCTCTTGAATCCATGGGCTGCCGGGCGCTATTTCCGTGCCCGCCATTCGGAATCGAGCATGGCGTAGATGACTTCGGTGGACCATTGGCCCTTGTAGTGCCAGTTGTCCACAAGGACTGCCTCGCGACGCATGCCGAGCCGCTCGCACAAGCCCGACGACGAGGTGTTCAGGGCATCGAGCTTGGCGTCGATCCTGTGGAACATGAGCGTCTCAAACCCTAGGCGGAGCACGGCCTCGGCCGCCTCGGCCGCATAGCCATGTCCCCGGCTTTCCGGAGCCAATATCCAGCCGATCTCGGCCTGCCCCGTGCCCGGCAGCCATTTGAGCACCACTTCGCCGAGCAGCCCCGGCGAGTCCGGGCGCTCTATGGCCAGGCACACCCAATCGCCTTCCTGCTCGAAAGTGAAGTTGGCGTAGCGGCCCAGTGCTTCCATGGACTGCGTCAGGGTCAATTCCTGACGGAGCAGGAATCGCGCCGTCTCCGGCAAGGACTGATAGGCATGGAATCGTTCCAGATCCGTGGCCTCGAATCGGCGAAGCACGAGCCTCGGAGTCCGGATGGGAAGTTCGATGAGCGGCATGCCTCGAGGCTACTACGTGGGTCCGGTGCGTTCCGGCGCGTCCATCGGATGGAGCCCGGCGAAAGCCCCGAATCCGTCCCGTCGGGCGGGCGCCTCTTGACAGTTCAAGCAAACTGGGATTACCTAATGAACATTCGGTAAATAAAGCTGGAGGCAATGACGCATGGTTGAGACCACCCTTTCTGGCGCAGCGCAGCACCAGATCCTCAAGAACGACTACGCCTCCGAGTGGATGGGCCTTGAGGTGCTCAAGATCGACGACGGCCACGCCATCGTCCGCATGAAGCTCCGCCAAGAGATGCTCAACGGCTTCGGAATGGCCCACGGCGGAATGATCTTCGCCTTCGCCGATTCAGCGTTCGCCCTCGCATGCAACCCGGCCGTCCAGTCGCCGTCGAACGCCGACAAAATCACTGTCGCCGCCGGCGTCGACATCAACTTCCTCAAGCCGGCCTACAAAGGCCAAGTGGTCACCGCCGTCGCGAACCGACGCGCACACTCAGGCCGCAGCGGCCTGTACGACATCCAGATCTTCGCTGCGGACCCGAGCGAGCTTGCCACCGCGTCGCCCAAGGATCCCGGCAGCTACGGCGAGCTCATCGCCGAGTTCCGTGGCCGCAGCCGCACCATCTCCAAGAAGTAGGAAGACCATGACACAGAACACCGTCGCCGCTCCCGACGCACCGCTTAAGACCGCCCAGCTCGATCGCGAAGAAACCATCTCCCGCGACGAGCTCGAGGCCTTGCAGCTCAGCCGCCTCCAGCACACCGTGGCCTACGCCTACGATCGGGTGCCGCTCTACAAGCGCAAGTTCGACGACGCCGGCGTCCACCCCACCGATCTCCGCGAGCTGTCCGATCTTGGCAAGTTCCCGTACACCACCAAGGAAGACCTTCGCCAGGAATACCCTTTCGGCATGTTCGCCGTGCCGCAGAACGAAGTAGCCCGCGTTCACGCCAGCTCCGGCACCACAGGCCGGCCGACCGTCGTCGGGTACACCAAAAACGACCTCGCCAACTGGGCAACCTTGGTGGCGCGTTCGCTGCGCGCCTCCGGAGTCCGCCCGGGCATGAAGGTCCACAACGCGTACGGCTACGGCCTTTTCACCGGCGGCCTGGGTGCCCACGCGGGTGCCGAAGCATTGGGGTGCACTGTCATCCCGATGTCCGGCGGCCAGACCGAACGCCAGATCCAGCTGATCCAGGACTTCCAGCCGGACGCCATCCTGGCAACTCCCACTTACCTGCTCACCATCGCCGACGCGATGGCGCACATGGGTGTCGATCCGGCGTCGACCTCGCTCAAGTACGCGGTACTCGGAGCCGAACCGTGGACCGAGGAAATGCGCCACGAGCTCGAAACCACCATGAACATCAAAGCGTGTGACATCTACGGGCTCTCCGAGGTCATGGGCCCGGGCGTTGCGGGCGAGGCCGTGGAGACCCAGGACGGCTGCCACATCTGGGAGGACCACTTCCGCCCGGAGATCATCGACCCGTTCGACCCCTCCCGCGGGGTAAGCGCCGTACTGGCCGACGGCGAGCCGGGCGAACTCGTCTTCACCTCACTGACCAAGGAAGCGCTGCCGATCATCCGGTACCGCACCAAGGACCTCACCCGCCTGCTGCCCGGCACGGCCCGCCCCGCCCACCGCCGCATGGGCCGCATCACCGGCCGCAGCGACGACATGATCATCCTGCGCGGCGTGAACCTCTTCCCCTCGCAGATCGAGGAAATCGCCCTGCGCATCCCCGAGCTCAGCCCGCATTTCCAGCTCGAACTCACCCGCCCTGAGGGCAAGCGCATGGACTCGCTGACGGTCAAGATTGAGCGTCGCGAGAACGTTTCCATCGAGGCGGGTACGACGGCGGCACACGCCTTGCGCGAGCAGATCAAGATCCATGTGGGTTCTTCGTGCGTGGTGGACGTCGTCGAGCCGGGTTCGCTCGAGCGTTCCAACGGCAAGCTGCGCCGCGTCTACGACATGCGACCCAAGAGGTAACCTGACCCGGCGCGTGCACGAATCAACCGACCGTTCATGAGAAAATGGCCAGCATGCCTAGCGAAACAGCAACCAAGCGGGGACGCCCCGGATACGACCAGCAATCAGTGCTGCTCATCGCCGTCGACGTCTTCAACCGCCATGGCTACGACGCCACGTCCATGGGCATCCTGGCCGAAAACCTCGGGATCTCAAAGTCGGCCATCTACCACCACGTTCCGTCCAAGGGCGACCTCCTGAAGCTCGCCCTAGAGCACGCGCTGGGTGGGCTCGAGGCCATCCTGGAACAGCCCCAGGCTGTTACCGGGGCGGCCGACGCACGCCTGGAATTCGTGCTGCGGCAGACCATCGCCGTGCTGGTGGACCGGCTTCCGTTCGTCACGCTGCTCCTACGGCTGCGGGGCAACACTGAGATCGAGCGCGATGCCCTGGAACGGCGTCGTGCTTTCGACCACAAGGTGGCTGCGCTGATTTCCGCCGCCCGCGAAGAAGGCACGCTGCGCCAGGACATCGACCCCCGCACCGTAACCCGGCTGCTGTTCGGCACCATCAACTCGATCGTGGAGTGGTACAAACCGGGCGGCTCGCTCTCCCCGCAGCGCCTCGCCGACGACGTCATCACCATGGCCTTCGACGGACTGCACGCCCCGGCGTAGGACCGTTCTTACTCGTTCCCGGCCGCTCCCCCGTCCCGCACCCCTTTGTCGCCCTGGTCCCGCGACGCTCTTGTCCCCTTTGTCGCCCTGGTCCCCCTCGTCCCCCCGACGCTCGCTCACATATATGGGTGTTTTTAGAAACGCTCGCTCACTTATGTGGCCGAATGGCAGAATGCTCCTTCACTAAAGTGAAGGAGCATTCTGCGTTGTGCTTGTTGGTGGTGCAGCTGTTCAGAGCTGATATTCGGCCTGGATGCCCAAGCTTTCGTGGACGCAGAGGACGTTGTTTTCCGAGTCCATGAACCAGGCGCACCTATCGGCGTCAGTCGTACAAATGTGGTGTTCGGTCTTGAGATCCGGGAGGTCGTAATCCCGGAATTCGACGCCGCTCGCCTCCATTTCCTCGACTGTCCGCTCAATGTCACTGACTTCAAAGGAAAGGGCAGTGTGCGATGAGTGCATGCCGTCCTTGATAGGCATCAACTGCAGCATGGGGCCACCGTCGATGCCAAACAAATCATTTCCATCCCATGTCATGCCGCGATGCGGGAGGCCGAGTTTCTCCGCATAAAAGCTGCGGGCTCGATCTACGTCGTCGACGGGCAAGACGGTTGTGGCTGTTCTGAGTGCTAGGTTCACTTCGCCACCTCCTACGCAGAAAATCTTACGCCCGGCGGCGTGGGAAAGACCTTGTGAGCGAGCATTGGCTAGACCGTTGTCAGGACGACGACGTCGGCCTACGATGTGCACAGCCCCCTCGCGGGGGAACAACTCCGGGACCTTCCCTCAACGGGTGATGGGAGCACCTTAGGAGGCCCGCGTCCTGGCATCACGGGACGGGAAGACAATGACCAAATATCTATTCGAAGCAAACTACGTCGGCGACGGAATCACAGGCCTGTTGCGCGAGGGCGGTACCAAACGCCGCGATGCTGTGGTCGATGCACTCAAATCCGTAGACGGATCGCTCGAATGTTTCTACTACGCTTTCGGGGAGACCGACGTCATCGGGGTCTTCGAGATCCCGGATGCGGCTAGCGCTGCTGCACTCTCCCTTATGATCAATGCGACAGGCGCAGTGCGCCTGCATTTGAAGCCGCTCATGACGGTTGAGGATCTCGACGAAGCTGCCAAGAAGACCCCGACATACCGCGCCCCGGGGCAATAGAACTCCTCAAACACGGAACGCTCCCCAGTGATGGGGGATGTTCCGTGTGCAGTACACAAGTGAGCGAGCGTCCGGCCAAACACCCACACAAGTGAGCGAGCGTCCGGCCAAACACCGACATAAGTGAGCGAGCGTCGGAAGGGAGAGAAGGGCGAGGGTTATTTCTCCACGAGGGTCAGGACGTCGTAGGTGGCTACGATCTCGTCGTTCTGGTTGGTCAGCACGACGTCCCAGGCTACTTCGCCGTATTCGTCGGTTTCGCGCGGCGTGATCTTCTTGGCCGTGAGCGTGACGCGGATCGAATCCCCTGCGGCCACGGGAGTGATGAAGCGCAGGTTCTCCAGGCCGTAGTTCGCGAGGACTGGTCCGGGCTCGGGCGAGACGAATAGCCCGGCGGCCCAGCTCAGCAACAAGTACCCGTGCGCCACGATTCCCGGGAAGAACGGGTTGGCTTCGGCCGCTTCCTGGTTGGTGTGGGCGTAAAAGGTGTCGCCGGTGGAGTTGGCGAAGGCGGTGATGTCATCCAGGGTGACCTGCCGCAGATCGGACCGCACGGCGTCGCCGATCCGCAGCGTCTCCAAGGATTTCCGGAAGGGGTGAGTTCCTTCCGTCTCCGACGTAAAGTTGCGGTCCGCGCCAGCGTGCCAGACCCCCGTCACAGCGGTGAGCATGTTCGGCGAACCTTGGATGGCGGTGCGCTGCATGTGGTGCATCACCGAGCGGATACCACCGAGCTCTTCACCACCACCGGCTCGCCCGGGTCCCCCGTGGACCAAGTGCGGAACAGGCGAACCATGCCCGGTTGACGACCGGGCATCCTCGCGGTTGAGCATCAGGACACGGCCGTGGTGCGCCGCGATTCCGGTCACTAATTCCCGGGCAACAGCATGATCGTTGGTGCATACGGAGGCCACGAGGGAGCCGCCACCGCGGGCGGCGAGACGGACGGCGTCGTCGAGATCCGAGTACCCGATCACGGACGATACCGGGCCGAAGGCCTCGAGTGAGTGGACGGCTTCCGAGTCCCCGTCGGCCCAGCTCAGGACGACGGGCGACATGAAGGCGCCGTCGTCCACGACGCCAACCGTGCCGTCGAGCGAGGTGACCGACGGCGAATCGAGCGTCCCGTACGCGAGCTCGCCACCGGCGTCGAGCATGGACTGCACTGCCGCGCGGACGTCGGCCAACTGTTCAAGCGACGCGAGGGCGCCCATTGTGACGCCCTCGGCGCGGGGGTCGCCCAGCACAACGCGCTCGTCCACCCGCGCGCCGATGGCGGAGACGACGTCGGACACCAAGCTTTGCGGCACGATGGTGCGGCGGATCGAGGTGCACTTTTGCCCGGCCTTGACCGTCATTTCGGTGACGACCGATTTGATGAACGCGTCGAACTCGGGCGTGCCGGGCACGGCGTCGGGCCCGAGGATGGCGGCGTTGAGTGAGTCGGTTTCCGAGGTGAAGCGGACGCCGCCCTGGACCACGTTGATGTGCGACTTCAGCGAGTTGGCGGTGGAGGCGGATCCGGTGAAGGCGAGAATGTCGCGGTAGTCGAGGTGGTCCAGCAGGTTGCGGGCGGATCCCGAGATGAGCTGCAGCGAGCCTTCCGGCAGGATGCCCGACTCCACAATTGCCTTAACCACGACGGCGGCAACGTAACCGGTAGGGGTGGCCGGCTTGACGATGGTGGGGACGCCGGCGATGAACGCGGGCGCAAATTTCTCGAGCATGCCCCACACGGGGAAGTTGAAGGCGTTGATCTGCGCGGCGACGCCCGGGATGCGGGTGTAGATGTGCTCGCCTGCGAAGGAACCGTCCCTGGAAAGGATTTCCATGGGCCCGTCCACTACAACCTGCGAGTTCGGCAGTTCGCGGCGGCCCTTGGAACCGAAGGTGAAGAGCACGCCAATGCCGCCGTCGATGTCCACCATCGAGTCGATCTTGGTGGCGCCGGTTTTGAACGACGAAGTGTAGAACTCCTCGCGGCGGCCGTTGAGGTACTGGGCCAGTTCTTTGAGTTTGAGGGCGCGCTGGTGGAAGGTGAGTTTGCCGAGCTCGCGCTGGCCCACCGTGCGGCCGTAGTTCACGACGCCGGCAAGGTCCAGCCCGTCGGTATTCACTGTTGCGAGGATCTCGCCGGTGCTGGCGTCGCGGACGGGCACGCCGGCTTTGGCATCGTTCCCCGGGGCCCACCAGTGTCCTTGGACGAAACTGGGCACGGTTTCAACAGCTGTGGCTTCCGGAGCGACTGCGGTACTGGTCATCGTCGACGGGTCCTTCCAAGGCACGGGCACGAAATGGACTGAACGGCCGCAAATTACTGACCGGCCGTTCGGTAATATTCCCAGAATACATGAGAGCCCGGATCTGCACACTAGATGTCTCCCCGGGCTGCGCCCTTCCTGACCCTCTTTGACGCGTTTTCGCCCCAGATTAACGCGACTCGCCGTGTCGCAAGCGCTTTCCGAATTCAAAGAAGGTCACGACGGCGCGTGGCCGCGTCCGTTAGTCCGCCCGACTCCCGAGCTTGGTGCAGATGGCAGCGACTTCCGCCTTGGAGACGCCGTTCGCGGCCAGGAAAGCCGCGGTATCCAGGGAATGAGCGAACTCGAGAAGGCTCACGCTGCGGGACGCCAGCATCGCTTCAAGCGCATCCTTTTCCAGATAGGCGTCGTGGGCATGAGGGGCCCGGTGGTAGCGGTGGCGTTCATTGATTCCACGCATCCCCTGCTGGTAACCGCGGACGATTTCCTCGTCGCTGGCCCCGGCCAGGTTCTGCAGCATCACAGCGATGACTCCGCTGCGGTCCCGCCCTGCCGCGCAATGCAACACCACCCCGCCCCTTGCTGCGGCGATGGCCTTGAAGACCGCGGCTATGTTGTCCGAGAAGAGCCGCAGATAATCGGCGTAGTGCGCAGGGTCTTTGAGGTACGGGCCGAAGATCGCGGTGAAATCTTCGTTTGACGGATCCTCAGTAGGGCAATGGGCGATGTCGAAGCGCGAGGTCGCTTCCCCGGATACCTCCGGATCGACTTCCCGTGGCTGCTGCTCACGCGAGGTCCGCAAGTCGATCACTGTGCGGATGCCGGCGTCGTACATTTGCTGCCAACCAGCTTCGGTGAGCCATTCCCGCCGGCCCATCCGGTACACACTCCCCGCGACGCGCCAGGCGTTCACCGCGCCGTCCCAATGAACGGACTGCGTGGAAGTGGTTGTGATCCCATCCATACGGGACAGCTAACCACACTTGCGGTCGGCATACGTGAGTGAGCGTCGGCTCAGAAGGCCGACATATGTGAGTGGGGGTCGGGTCTTGCGTCCCCGACGTGACTTATGTCATACTTTTTCTCGATACGCATCGACGATGCGTATCGACGAGACAGAACCGTACATCCGACCAAGAACACCGGACCCGGCGAGGAGGCCTGGAACGTGCCCACCAGCAAGGATGTCGCCCAGGCGGCTGGCGTAGCCCAAAGCACTGTTTCGTATGTGCTCAGCGGCAAGCGGCCGATTTCCGAGAAGACCCGGAAAAAGGTCGAGGCCGCCATCGAGCAACTCACCTACCAGCCAAACGCCGGGGCCAGAGCCTTGGCAAGCCGCAAAACCCGGGTCATCGGCCTGGTCATCCCGTTCATCCCCGAGCTCCACATGGCATCGATCATGGAGTTTGTTTCCGTCATCGCCAGCACGGCCCGGCAATATGACCATGACATCCTTTTGGTCACCGAGGACGAAGGCGCCGCGGGGCTCCAGCGCGTTGTGGGCCAGCAGATCTGCGACGGGCTGATCCTCATGCAGGTCGAAGGCGAAGACGAGCGCCTACCGGTAGCCCGCAGCCTCAAGGTCCCGGTGGTCCTGATTGGCATCCCCCGCGATCCGTCCGGGTTAGTCTGCATCGACGCCGACTTCGAAATGGCCGGCGAGCAGTGCGTCCGGGATCTCGCCGCGGCAGGGCATTCCGTGGTCACTGTGATCGACTGGCAACAAGAAGTGGTGGACCGGCATGTGAACTACGTCGACCGCTTCATGCATGGCACGGATGTCGCAGCCACTGAACTCGGGGTCAAAGTCCTGCACCTCCCCGGCGGAACAAACCGAGAGATCCTCGCGGATTCCGTGGACAAGGGACTGGCCCAGACCACCGGAGTACCCGCATTCATTGCCCCCGACGGCACGGTCCAGGATATTCTGCGCCGCATCCTGAGCAGCCGCGGCTTGACCCCCGGCCTGGA
The DNA here is from genome assembly GCF_014207375.1 of Arthrobacter sp. AZCC_0090. Classification (GTDB taxonomy): domain Bacteria; phylum Actinomycetota; class Actinomycetes; order Actinomycetales; family Micrococcaceae; genus Arthrobacter. The sequence continues at coordinate 236,382 of NZ_JACHEE010000005.1, forward strand.
TGTTTCCGTTATCGGAAGCGCCTCCCCCACCCTTGCCGAGCTCCAGCCCATTCCGCTTTCCACCATCGATCTGCGGCCAGGGGAAGTATCCCGCCGCGCAGTCAAAATCATGTGCCAACTCCTCGAAGCTGACTCCCTGGGACCACACGAATCCTTGGAGTTGGTGCCCACGGTCATCACGCACCGTTCCAGCACGCTCCGCCCACCCCACGGCGCGTAAGCACACCACCGGCCAATCACCCGAACTCCTTTCGTTTCACAGACCTTTCGTTTCACCATCGTCGATACGCATCGATAAATTTCGCAAACCCAATATTCCCTTCTTCCACCAACAAAGGAACAGACAATGAAGTCAGCTATCAGGACACGCCGCCCGCTCGCCCTGGCCGTGGCAGCATTGGTCGGCATCCCGCTTGCCATCTCCGGCTGCGGCACCACCGCCTCCACCTCCTCCGCGGAAGCCGTGAAGGAAATCTCCGTGATGGACTACTACAACAACGAGCCGGACAAATCCTTCATCGGCGACGCCCTGACCGCGTGCGGCACCAAGGCAGGCGTCACCATCAAGCGCGAAACCGTGCCGGGCAAATCGTTGATTTCCAAGGTGCTCCAGCAGTCCTCGTCCAAGACGCTCCCGGACGTGCTCATGCTCGACAATCCGGACCTGCAGCAGATCGCCGCCACGGGAGCCCTGGCACGCCTGAGCGATTTCAACATCAGCACCGCCGATTTCGCGCCGGGAGTGCTGAGCGCCGGCACCTACAAGGACAAGGTGTACGGGCTGGCCCCCACCGTTAACACCATCGCACTCTTCTACAACAAGGACATCCTGGCCAAGGCCGGAGTCACACCGCCCACCACCTGGGACGAGCTGAAGGCCGCAGCCACCAAGCTCACCTCGGGTGAACAATACGGCCTGGCCTTTAACGCCAACCCCACCTATGAAGGCACATGGCAGTTCCTTCCGGTCATGTGGTCCAACGGTGGCGACGAGAAGAACATCGATACCCCCGAGACCGCCCAGGCCCTTCAGCTCTGGACCGACCTGGTCAAGGACGGATCCGTATCCTCCTCCGCCCTGAACTGGACCCAAGCAGACGTCAAGGACCAGTTCATGGCCGGCAAGGCAGCCATGATGGTCAATGGACCGTGGCAGATTCCGGCCCTCGACAAGAAGACCACGCTGCAGTATGGCGTCGTGAAGATTCCGGTCCGCGACTCCAGCCAGACGGCAGTCGCCCCGCTTGGCGGCGAGGTATGGACAGTTCCGCAGACAGGGAGCAAAGCCCGACAGGCCAAGGCCGCTGAAGTAGTGGCTTGCATGAACAGCGACGAGAACCAACTGGGCATGGCCAAAGTCCGCAACACCATCCCCTCCAAGACCTCGTTGGCAGCGAAGTTCGCCACCGACAACCCCAAGCTCGCCACGTTCACCGATCTCATCAAGACCGCCCGGGCCCGAACCGGCGAGCTCGGAGAAGGTTGGCCGGCACAGGCTACCAAGATCTACACCGCCATCCAGACTGCGCTGACTGGCAAAGCCTCCCCTGCCGACGCCCTGAAGCAAGCCCAAGGCCAGTAAGCAGTTGGACATGTCCCTCACAACTGATTTAGCGCAGGCCAAGTCGCGCGCCAACATACGCGCCAAAGCACGGGCAAAATCCGGGTCGGAAACTACACCGGCCGGGGAGGCAAGCCCATCGCCGCGCAGCCGCAGGCGCAAACACCGCGAGCGCATCTACCAATGGCTGTTCCTGGTTCCCGCCGTGATCTACATGGCGCTGTTCTTCGGCTACCCAGTGGTCAAGAACATCGTGATGAGCTTCCAGGACTACACCACGGCCACCTTCTTCACGGGAGAGGCCCCCTGGGTAGGGTTGGCGAACTACGCGAAGGTGCTGTCGTCGTCGTTGTTTTCAACATCGCTGGTGAACACCGCGCTGTTCACCCTCGGCTCGATAGCTGGCCAGTTCGTGATCGGGCTGGCGCTGGCGATCTTCTTCCAGCGCAAGTTCCCGCTCAACGGAATCCTTCGGTCGCTGCTCCTGCTCCCCTGGCTGCTGCCGCTCATCGTGTCCAGCGCGGTATGGCGGTGGATCCTGGACAAGGACAGTGGAGCCTTGAACCGGTTCCTGGGCGGGTTGCACATCGTGGACACGGGCATTCCGTGGCTCACCAGCACCTCGCTGGCGCTGATCGCCGTCGTCGGGGTGAACATCTGGATCGGCATCCCGTTCAACTTGACCATCCTTTACGGCGGCCTCCAGGAAATCCCTGATGAGCTCTACGAGGCCGGTTCCTTAGACGGGGCCACGGGCTGGAAGGCGTTCCGCCACATCACTTGGCCCATGCTTCGACCGGTGGTGAGCGTGGTCCTGGTGCTCGGCGTCGTCTACACCCTCAAGGTGTTGGACATCATCCTGGGCCTGACCAACGGCGGCCCCGCGAACTCGACCCAGACCATCGCCACCCAGTCCTACGATCTGTCTTTCCACGAGTTCAAATTCGGTGAGGGCGCGGCGCTGGGCAACGTCCTGGTGGTCATTTCCCTCGTCTTCGCGGTCCTGTACCTACGGGCCAGCCGGCGGTCCGTCGATGAGTGAGGAAACCATGACGACGACGAAAATCACCATCCGCCGTTCGGCGACGGCTACCAGCGGCAGCGGACGTGCCCTCAATGGGCCCAGACTCAAAGGCTCCGGCCCGGAGCGCAAAAAGTGGGGCTATACGGTCCTGGCCGTCTTCTTCCTGGCCATCATGCTGTTCCCCGTGTACTGGATGATCAACGCTTCGCTGCAGCCCAACGGCACCACGCTGGAAACCTCGTGGCTGCCGCTGAAGCCGGACTTCACGGGCTACGCCACGGCTGTCAGCGAACAGGGTGGGAACCTGGTCACCAGCTTGGTGATCTCGTTGGGCAGCGTGGTCCTCAGCTTGGCCATCGCAGCGCCGGCGGCCTACGCCTTGGCCTATTTCAAGGTCAAAGGCGCCGGTGTGGTCCTCTTCGCGATCTTGATCAGCCAAATGATCCCTGGAATCGTGGTGGCCAACGCGCTGTACACGGCCTACAACGATCTCGGCCTGCTCAATTCCGTCCCGGGCCTGATCCTCGCAGATTCCGCCCATGGCATCCCGTTCGCGATCCTCATCATCAGGGCCTTCATGAACGGCATGCCAGCGTCTGTGATCGAGGCAGCGCGAGTGGATGGCGCCGGGCACCTGAGGGCCTTTTGGTCCATCGTGGTGCCCCTGAGCAGGAACTCGCTCATTACCGCGGGGCTCTTCACCTTCTTGTTCACGTGGAGCGACTTCCTGTTCGCCCTCACCCTGACCACCACCGAGGCCGTGCGGCCCGTGACGCTGGGAATTTTCCAGTACATCGGGGCCTACGTCAACGACTGGAGCTCGGTCATGGCCACAGCCGTGCTCGCCTCCATCCCGGCCATCATCCTGCTGGTCGCGGCGCAGAAGTACATCGCCGCGGGGACAACGGGCGGCGCCGTCAAGTAGTGCAGTAGCCAGCCCACGACGGCGGGACCCGCCATCGGGGCCCAGCGCGCCGACCGCGGCACTAACCGACCGCGGCACCGCACCGCCGTCGGGCACCGACCGCGACACCAAACTCATCAACAAGGAGAAACAATGTCTGAACCAATCCGGGTCACTGTCTGGAGCGAAAACCGGCACGAAAAGCGCGATGAACTGGTCGCCCGTCTCTACCCCGAAGGCATGCACGGGGCAGTGAAGGCCGGCATCGAGGAGAATCTCGGAGCCAACGTCAGCGTCCGCACCGCCACCCTCGACGAGCCCGATCACGGCCTCACCGAACAAGTCCTCGCCAACACGGACGTCCTCACCTGGTGGGGGCACATGTCCCACGGCGACGTTGACGACGGGATTGTGGAGCGCGTGCACCGTCACGTCTTGTCGGGCATGGGTCTCATCGTGCTGCATTCCGGGCACTGGTCCAAGATCTTCACGAAGCTCATGGGCACCTCGTGCACGCTTCGCTGGCGCAGCGAGCAGGACCGCGAGCTGGTCTGGACGGTCGACCCCACACACCCGATCGCCAAGGGCGTGCCGCACCCCATCGTGATCGAACAGCAGGAAATGTACGGCGAATTCTTCGACATCCCCACCCCCGAGGAACTCGTCTTCATCAGTTCCTTCAGCGGCGGCGAAGTCTTCCGCTCGGGATGCACCTTCCGCCGCGGGCACGGCAAAATCTTCTTCTTCAGCCCCGGCGACCAGGATTACCCGGTCTACCACCACAAGGATGTCCGCCGGGTCATCTCCAACGCCGTCGAATGGGCAGTCACGGACCGGCCGGAACGCGCCCACCCGGAGCTGCTCCGCTACGAGACCAACGATTTCTTCAACGGCAAGAGCTACCAGGGAGCCAACGCATGATCACCCCTTTCGCAACCATTCCGGACGACGGCAGTCCCCTTCGCGTCGTCGTCGTCGGCGCCGGGGGCATGGGCCGCGCGTGGCTTCGGACCGTGCAGGAGTCGCCACTTGTGGAGCTCGCGGGGATCGTTGACCTGGACCTCGAGGCTGCCCGCGCCGCCGCGGCGGCCATTGGGCATCCTGACCTACCGGTAGGTGCCGGAACGGCCGCGTTGGCCTCCGACGTCGGCGCCCAAGCGGTCATCAACGTCACCGTTCCTGCCGCCCACCACCCGGTGACTACCGAAGCACTGGCTGCCGGGCTCCCCGTGCTAGGTGAAAAGCCAGTAGCTTCCACCGTGGCGCAAGGGCTGTCCCTGGCGGCCGCGTCGGAGCTGAGCGGCCAGTTGTTCATGGTGAGCCAGTCCCGCCGCTACAACCGCCACCTGTTCGAGGCCAAGCGGCTGGCCTCTTCGCTCGGCACGGTGGGCATCGTGTCCGCCGAGTTCTTCAAGGCCCCGCATTTCGGCGGCTTCCGCGACACGATGGACCATCCGCTGCTCCTGGACATGGCCATCCACCAGTTCGACATGGCCCGGTTCCTGCTCGACGCAGATCCCGTCTCGGTATTCTGCGAGGAATACAACCCGTCCTGGAGCTGGTACCGCGGAGATGCGGGAGCCACTGCCATCTTCGAGATGACAGGCGGGGAGCGCTTCGTGTTCACCGGGAGCTGGTGCAGCCCGGGCCAGGAGACGTCGTGGAACGCGGCGTGGCGGATCAGCGGTGAACAAGGAACGGTCCTGTGGGACGGGGACAATGATCCGCTCGTGGATTCCACCGGGGTTCCGGCCGAGGGGAAAGGCAGCGATCCCGGGCAGGAGATCGCCGGTTCACTGCGTGACTTCGTCACGGCCCTGCGCACTGGAAGCTCCCCCATGGGCCAGGTTCACCAGAACATCATGAGCTTGGCCATGGTGGAAGCGGCCATGCTCAGCGCCTCCACCGGCACCCGGATCTCGGTGGACGCGATCTTGGAGGAATCCTACTCACAGGCCGTTCTGACGGAACGGGATCCCGGCTTGCTGGAAGTCCTCAAATCCTGGACCTCGGTCCGTGGCGCTTTGGCCGGCGAACTGAGCCGCTAACCCAACTAGCTCGCATTTGTTGTCGTTTTGACGGCTCAAAACGACACCTACTGCCAGCTACTTGGGGGCGGGGCTAGGGCCGCTTCGCCAACCGGAATTCCAGCCCTGTACGCACGGCGGGCCATTCGTGTTCGAGGATGGAGAACACCACGGTGTCGCGGAGCACTCCGTCCGCGGTTCGCGAGTGGTTCCTGAGCACGCCGTCCTGTTTGGCGCCCAACCGGGCGATGGCCTCGCGTGACTGGTGGTTGAGCCAGTGCGTACGGAATTCAACGGCAGGGCAGCCAAGGGTTTCGAAGGCGTGCCGCAGGAGCAACAGTTTGGAGTCCGGGTTGCTCCCGCTGCCCTGTGCCGAGGCGGCGTTCCAGGTGGAGCCGATCTCGACGCGCGGGGTGGCGGCATCAATGTTCATGTAGGTGGTCATGCCGATCAGCTTCCCGCTCGCCTTCAACCGGGTGGCGAACGGCAACATGGATCCCTGAGCCTCTAGCGTGAGCCTGCGTTCGATCTCGGCGGCCATGCCTTCAGGCGACGGCACGGAGGTGTACCAGAGCTTCCACAACTCGCCGTCCTTGGCGGCATCCACCAAGCCGTCGTGATGCGCGGAGCTGAGTGGTTCCAAGGTTACGAAGCGGCCATCCAGGGTTACAGGTGCAATGAGGGTCACCCAGTTAGCCTAACCGACCCAACTAACTCGCATTTGTTGTCGTTTTAGCGGCTGTAAACGACAACAACTGCGAGTCAGTTGGGGTTCGCGGGCGAGCGCCTGTGGATAACCCAAAATGGCGTTCCAGGATTTGGAACGATAAGGCCATGAGGACTCCGCAACCACTGCCGGCGCTGATGGCGTGTGCCCCGTTCACCTTTCAAGAAGCGGTCGACGCCGGCGTGAGCCGACGGCGGTTGCGGCACCGATCGCTGCCCTCGCCAAGCCGGGGCATCAGGATTCCGGACCAGGCATTGGTCCAAGGGCAGCCGACGGACGTCAGTTTCGTCCGGCCTTTCACCGCGGTGACCGAGTTCTCGGCTGCGTCGCACGCCACGGCCTTCGGTCTGTGGTCGTTCCCGGGGTTCCTCCCCGGTAGCGGTGATCCGCGCATCCACATTTCACGTCCGGACACCATGGCCATTCCTCGGCGAACCGGAGTCGTTGGGCATGTGGGGCAGTTCTTCGACGACGAAATCACCAGTCTTGACGGGCTTCTGGTCACCACGCGCACCCGGACCTGGCTAGATGTGTCCAGGAAGATGAGTGTGGATGAACTGACCGTTGTGGCCGACCATCTGGTAAGGATCCCTCGGCCGGAGTTTGAAGGCCGCACAGAGCCGTTCGCGACATTGGAACAATTGGCCGACATGCTGGACCGGCACAAAGGCACACCTGGGATCCGCAAGGCACGGCTGGCCCTCGATCAGGCGCGGATCGGCTCAGATTCGGCCCCCGAAACCCGGATCCGACTGGCGCTAGAGCGCGGCTCACTGCCGGAACCCCGACTGAACGTAGCCGCTGAGCTAGGTGCCGACGTCGTACGTCAACCGGATCTGGCCTATCCGGAACACCGTGTGGCGGTCGAATACGACGGCGAGCCGCATTCCGGGCCGGCCCAGATAGTCCGGGACATCACCCGCGAAGAGGATTTCGCCCGTGCGGGCTGGCACTTGGTGAGGATCTCCAAACGGCACATGGAGAACGATGCACGGTCCGCCGTCGCAAAAGTTCGTGCCGCCCTTCTGGACCGGGGCTGGACCCCCAAGTAGCTCGCAGTTGTTGTCGTTCTGAGGCCCCAAAACGACAGCAAATACGAGCTAGTTGGGCCCCCGAGCCGCTAGTCGGTCCAGTCGAAGAATCCCTTTCCGGTCTTGCGTCCCAGTTCGCCGCGGGCGACCTTGTCGCGCAAGATCTGCGGCGGCGCGAAGCGCTCCCCCAGCGTCGAGTGCAGGTATTCGGCGATGCCGAGGCGCACGTCCAGGCCCACGATGTCCGTGGTCTTGAGCGGTCCGGTCGGGTGCTTGTAGCCCAGCACCATGGCGGCGTCGATGTCCTCCGCGGAGGCCACTCCTTCTTCCACCATGCGCATCGCCTCGAGCGCGATCGCGACGCCCAGTCGCGAGGAAGCAAAGCCCGGAGCGTCATTGACGACGACGGCGGTCTTGCCGAGTGCCTCTGTCCAGCTTTTCGCCGCTGCGGCCAGCTCCGGCGAAGTCTCCTTGGCCAGGACAACCTCGATGAGCGTGGAAGCCGGGACGGGGTTGAAGAAGTGCAGGCCCACGAAATTGGCGGGCCGGCGGAGTTGCGAAGCGAGGCCCGTCACGGAAAGGGACGAGGTGTTGGAGGCCAGGAAGGCGTCTGCTGAGAGGTGCTCCTCCACAGCCTTGAGGGCTGCAACCTTGAGCTCGTAATCCTCGGGTACGGCTTCCACCACGAGCCCGCAGTGGACGAAAGAGTCGTAGTCGGTGGACGTGCTGAACCGGGACAACGCTTCGTCGGCGGCCTCCGTCAAGGTGCCACGCGCAGCGGACTTTGCCACGGCCTCAGCAACGCGGCCCTGCGCTCCGGCGGCGGATTCATGGTCCCGCTCTACGACGATCACCGTGGCGCCCTTGGTCAAGAAAGCGTGGGCGATACCGGCACCCATGCGGCCTCCGCCGAGGACACCGACAACATGCGGGATAGCGGGTGTTGCCGTCATTTTCGGGTCCTGTCTGGGTTGTCGTTGGATTGCTTGGCGCTCTTCTTGTCCAGGAACGCCTGCATGCGGTCGAACTTGGCTTGCGATTCGAAGAGCATGCCCTGCGCCAGGGTGTCGATCACGGGGTGCGCTTCGGCCGGAGTGTGGAAGACCGACTTGGTGATCCTCACGGCAAGGGGGTCCTGGCGGCCGATTCTGTCAGCGAGGTTGTGGGCAGCTTCCATCAGCACGGGAGCTTCATGGATCTGGGTGATGAGGTTGATCCGCAGGGCTTCCTCGGCGCGGAGGACTGTGCCCGCCAAGAGGATTTCCTTGGCGATCGGCTCCCCCACGAGCTCCTTGAGGCGCCATGTGGCCCCGGCTGCCGCCATGATGCCCAGCCCGGTTTCCGGGTTGCCGATCCGCACACTGGGCGTGCCAATCCGGAAGTCCGCGGCGTAGGCGAGCTCGGCCCCTCCACCCAGGCAATAGCCGTCCAGAGCCGCAATCACCGGCATGGGCAGCTTCGCGATCCGCACGAAGATGGTGGAGTTGATCCCGCGAAGCGCGTCGTCGCGGCGGCGTTCCCTCAGCTGGCCGATATCAGCACCTGACGCAAAGACACCTTCGACGCCGGCAATGATCAGGATTTTCGGCTCGCGTTCAAGGTACTCGCACACCTGATGGAGTTCGTCCACCATCTGCTGGTCGATCGCGTTGCGCACCTCGGGCCGGTTCAGGAGCACCGTGACCCGGTCCTCGCGTTCTTCGATGAGCAACGTTCCGAATTCCTGCGGGTTCAATGCCATTACATGCCTTCCAGAAGGATGGCGGCGCCCTGCCCGACGCCGATGCACATCGTCGCGAGGCCGATCTTCCGGCCGGCGGTGCCCAGCTCGCGTTCCATGCGGCCCAGCAGGGTGATCGCGATACGCGAGCCGCTGGAACCGAGCGGGTGCCCCAGGGAGATCGCACCGCCGTCGAGGTTCACGATGTCAGGATCCAAGCCCAGACGCCGCATGCTCGCGAGCGATTGCGTCGCGAATGCTTCATTGAGTTCGACGGCGCCAAGGTCACCGACCGTGAGCCCAGAACGGCCCAGGATCTTCTGCGTCGCGGGGACCGGGCCTATGCCCATGATTTCCGGTTCGCAACCGGCCGAGCCGCCGTCGATGATGCGGGCCCGCGGGGTGAGGCCGAACTTCGCGATGGCCGCCTCCGAAGCAACAATAATGGCGGACGCACCATCGTTGAGCGAGGAGGAGTTACCGGCTGTAACAACGGAGCCGCCGGCAACCACCGGGCGTAGACCGGCAAGGACCTCCATGGTGGTTCCTTCGCGGGGACCTTCATCGGTGTCCACTAAGGTTTCGCCCTTGCGGGTCTTCACGGTGACCGGAACGATCTCTTCCTTGAAGCGACCGCCGGCAATGGCAGCGAGGGCACGTTCGTGCGAGCGGACAGCGAATGCGTCGGCGTCCTCGCGGGAGATGCCGTCCACCCGGGCCACTTCCTCGGCGGTTTCCGGCATGGAGTACGTCATCTTTCCGCCGCGGGAGAGCTCGCCCTTGGTGAAAAGGGGGTTGGCGAAGCGCCAGCCGATGGAGGTGTCGAAGATTTGGCCCGGTTTGGCGAAAGCCGTGGAGGGCTTCTCCTGCACCCAAGGGGCACGGCTCATGGATTCGACGCCCCCTGCCACCACGATGTCCGCCGCGCCGGCCTTGATCATGTGGCTGGCCATGATGATGGCACTCATGCCAGAGGCACAAAGGCGGTTGACCGTGATGCCAGGGATGTGGAGGGGAAGTCCCGCCAAGAGCGTGGCCATGCGGGCAACGTTGCGGTTTTCCTCGCCGGCGCCGTTGGCGTTGCCCAGGATGACTTCGTCAATGGCATCGGGGTCGACGCCGGCACGTGCTACGGCTTCCCGGATCACGAGGGCTGCCAAGTCATCAGGCCGGACCGCAGAAAGAGCGCCGCCATACCGGCCTACAGGGGTGCGGGCACCGCCAACAAGAAAAGGCTCGACCATGAGAACATCCTTCGCGAAGGGAGCGGGGTCGGTGAATAATTTACCGACCGTTCGTTCTATAAAGATTACACGGCGCCGCCCTGGGGTCAACTGTCACCTAGTCAAGTGCAACCAGGTCAACTGCGCGGTTGACCCCGCCGCTGCGCCGTTCTTCACTCAGATCACCCGGATACCAAGGTGCCCGGCCAAAAGGGGTGCAAGCAGGCTGAGCTGGTAGTCATCGATGACCACGCCGGACAATCCGGCAAGTCCATTGATCATGCGGAAATCCGAGCCACGCAGGTCCACGTCCTTGAGTTTGGCCCCGGCGACATCCAACGTCCCAATGGTGCAATCCTTGAGCACCATCCGCGTCGCCGTACAGGCCCCGAGGTCGAGTTCGTTGATGATACAGCCCGTGATCACCACATCCGTCAGTTTGGATCCACGCAAATTGAGGAAGTCCAGCTTGCCGCCGTCGATCTTCACTGAATGCCAAGCGCCCTCGTACATCTCCGCGGAGCCCCAGCGCGGGTTGCTGATCTCGACTTCACGCCACGAAGTCCGCGCAGCAGTGAACACTGGTGCGTAGGGCTCATTCAGGATGCAGTCGCGGAAGGTCGCACCACGCAGCTGTGCCTCGTTGAAGGAGACTCCGTTGAATTCGCATTCGATGAAGTCCGCTCCGCTCAACTCGGCTCTGTCAGCCACGGCACGGGTGAGACGGACGCCGTCGTACCGTTCGCCGCGCTGGAAATCCGGGGCGGGATCGTCGCGGAGCTCGTCAAGCCTGATCGGGGAAATCCGGGGTGCCGTGACCTTTCCGACCGCCGCCACTAGAGCGACTCCGCTTTCGTCGCGATCTCGGCAAGATCCTTTGCGAGCGCCTTGCGCATGACCCCCATCCCGAGCTTTCCGAACACGGTCATCCCCAGCTTGCTGAGGAATGTCGGATTGAGGACCTCGGCGCCGAAGAACACCGTCAGTTCGGTCCCGCCGTCGCGCTCCTCCAAGGTGAAACGCGTGGTGTAGTCCGTGCCGCCTTGCCGCGCCTTGACGGTGGTGCTGCCCGGCGGTTCGCTCTGGGAAACCTGCATTTCCACGGTTTCCTCCCTGCCCATCATGGCGCGGGTTTCCTTCCAGCGCGTGCCCTCACCATAGGGTCCCTCGCTGAGCATCTGGATGGATTTGACGGCGGAAAGGGTCCTTGCCGAGCCCGGAATGTCAGAGATGACGGTCCAGACTTTCTCCCGGGAGGCGTTGACGTGCTGGCTGAGAGTGGTGCTGTGGTCCATGCATCGAGCCTAACTGCGACCGCAGACAAAAACAGCCGACAAGGCACTTGCGCGGTCTGGCAGGATTGCACCATGGTGCACATCGATTTGAGCACGGAGAGCGGGGCGGCGGGAGGCTCCCGCACACTGCAGGGGTACCTGGCGGAGCCTGACGGCGAGGGGCCCTTTCCCGGCGTCGTGCTTGTTCATGAGGCCTTCGGACTCGACGACGTGATGCGCCGCCACGCGGACAGGCTCGCTGCCGCGGGGTACTTGACGCTCGCCGTCGACCTCTACAGCGACGGCGGCGCGAGGCGCTGTCTCGTGGCGACCATGCGGTCCCTGGGCTCCGGTACGGGCCGGGCGTTCACAGACATATCGACGGCGCGTTCCTGGCTCCGCAGCGATGCCCGATGCACAGGAAAGGTGGGGGTCATCGGCTTCTGCATGGGTGGCGCCTTCGCCTTGCTCGCGGCCCATGACGACTTCGACTCCGCCTCCGTGAACTATGGCCCATTGCCGCGGAACCTGGAGCAGGCCCTGGAAGGCGCTTGCCCGGTGGTGGCCAATTACGGAGGCCAGGACCGGACCTTGCAGGGAGCGGCCGCCAAGCTGGAAGCCGCGCTCACGAACCTCGGAATCGAGCACGACGTCAAGGAATTCCCGACTGCGGGCCACGCCTTTTTGAACGACGCGCCAGTTGGGCCTCGGGCACTGAGGCCGTTGATGCGGGTGATGGGCATCAAGCCCGACCCTGTTGCTGCACCGGAGGCGTGGCAACGCATCGAGGACTACTTCGCGACGCACCTGAAGGGCTGAACAAAGTACGACGACGGGCGCCCCCTGAGCGGGAGGCGCCCGCCGTCGTCGGGCTGCTAAGGGGTGGGCTAGCTGAACAGCTCGCTCTTCGGTTCGTTGTTCTTGACCTTCTGCCAGCCGAGCCACAGGATCAAGGCGAAGAACGGGATGGTGGCCAAGGTCCAGAGGCCCAGGAGGAAGACCTCACCCGTGGCCTTGTCGGTCATGGTGTCCATGCCGATCAGCACGGTGATGGCCAGGAGGGCAATGAGCCCCACCCAGCTGGTCCAGGGGGAACCCGGCATCGGCAGGCTGGAGACGTTGCCCTTCTTCTTGCGCAGCGCAATCTGGCTGGCGAAGATCGAGCCCCAGGTGAAGATGACACCGATCGATGCCGTGTTCAGTGCGAGGTCGAAGGCGTGCGAACCACCCAACCAGATGTTGAGCAGGATGCCAACCAGGTAGACGGCGCCGATCGCCAAGATGGCCGCGTACGGCACGTGGCGGGTGGACATCTTCGTAAGCCACTTGGGGGCATGTCCGTTGTTGGCCATGGTGCGGAAGATCCGGCCGATCGAGTATAGGCCCGAGTTGCACGAGGACAGCGCGGCGGTGATGACGATCATGTTCATGACGTCACCCATCCACGGCAGCCCCATCTGGCCGAACACCGTGACGAACGGGGAGGTGCCCGCGTGGTACTGGTCCGAGGGCAGGAGCATCGCCAGGAGCGTGACGGAACCGACGTAGAAGACCACAATGCGGATCACGACGGCGCGGATCGCCTTGGGCACTTCGCGTTCCGGGTTCTGCATCTCGCCAGCAGTAATGCCGACCAGTTCGATGGCGTTGTAAGCGAAGATCACGGCGTTGAGGACCAGGATCATCACCAGGCCGCCCTTGGGGAACATGCCGCCGTCGGCAGCGAAAAGGTTGCCCACGGAAGCGTGGCCGGTGCCGACCTGCGCGTTGGTGATCACCATGAAGGTGCCCACGGCCAGGAAGATGAGGATCGCGGCGACCTTGAGGCAGGAAGCCCAGAATTCGAACTCGCCGAATGCCTTGACGCTGAACAGGTTCACGGCCACCAGCAGCACCAGCGCGGCGATGGCGGACAGTTCAACGGGGACGTTGGGGAAGAAGAACTGGAAGTACAGGCCAATGGCAATGAGTTCGGCGATGCCCGTCATGGCCCAGTTGATGAAGTACATCCAACCGGAAAGGAAGGCGCCCTTCTTGCCGAACATCTCACCGGCGTAGCTGACGAAGGAGCCGGAGGTCTGGCGGTACATGATCAATTCGCCGAGGGCCCGCATGAGCAGGTAGGCGATGACGCCGGCGATGGCGTAGGAGAAAATCAGGGCCGGCCCGGTGGAGGCCAGGCGTCCGCCGGCGCCCATGAACAGGCCGACGCCGATCGCGCCGCCCATCGCGATCATGGTGACGTGCCGGCGGCTCAGGGTCTTCTTGTAGCCCTCGGCGCTGAGGTTTTCGGAAGTTGTAGTGGTGCTGGGCGCTACCGGGGTTCCCGGCTCGCGCAAAAGGTCGGTTGTGGTGTTTTGAGGCACAGCTGTTCCTTGTGGGTTGAGGATATGCCGGGGGCCTGGCTCCAGACGTATCGGTACAGGCAATTCGAACTTTCGGCCTGTTGGCGAGTCGAATCAGTAGCGAAAACGCAGAAGCGTCGAAGGTAAATCCGGCAAAATCATCTTACCCGGTGATTCCGGCGGAGCGTGACGCGGGCAACAAAGTGGGCGCTACGCTGGACACATGGGCACCATTCCGCCGGCCGGCAGGCTGTACCGTTTCACGGGCCTGGACGCTGCGGCCGCCGGACTCTATGCGTCCCTGGCGACCGTTCTGAGCCTCGCCGCAGCCCCGGCGACAGCCTTCGTACAGGAGATGTTCCCGGACCCGGCCACCGCCGTCTATGCAGTCAACCTTGCTTTCTACGCTTCGGTCGGCCTCTTCGCGGCTGCGGCTGCGTGGCGCGTCATGGCCCGCGACCTCCTGATTCTGGCAACGCGCCCATGGTTCACGCTGGCCATGATTCCGCTATCCATCGTGGCCATGTTGGTGATCACCACCGTCCTGGTGACAGCTACTGGCTCCGTCAAGGAATCGCAGAACCAACTGGGCCTCCAGTCACTGGTCCAGCAACTGCCGGTTTGGGTTGTGGTGCCCTTGCTGGTGATACTCGGTCCCTTCGTGGAGGAATACCTGTTCCGGCACCTGCTGATCGGCAAGCTGTCCCGCCACGTCAACATTTGGGTCTGTTGCGTCTTGTCCGGGCTCTGTTTCGCCGCCATTCATGTGGTGGGACGTGAAGGGTTGGTACTTCCCGCCCTGGCTCCCTACCTCGGAATGGGCGCCGTGTTGGTGGCCGTCTATGTCTGGACGGGCAAGAACGTCATGTTTTCCTACTTCGTCCACGCCGCCAAGAACCTGTTGGCCCTCCTGCTCATCTACGCGATCCCCCCGCAACTCCTGGGCGGCTGACCAGCCCAACTAGCTCGCAGTAGATGTCGTTTTCAGGCCGCTAAGCGACAACAAATGCGAGTTAGTTGGGAAACCCGGACTGAAACTGTCCGCTAGGCACTTCCCCGGCCACGCGCCGTCGTCGTAGGTTCAGTCCATGGCACTGAACTTTCAGGTAGTAGTCGATTGCAGGAATCCGCATATCCTCGCCGACTGGTGGGCCGAGACGCTCGACTGGGTCGTGGAACCCCAGGACGAGGCGTTCATCCGGTCCATGGTGGATCAAGGGTTTGCCACCGAGGCTGAGACCACCACGCACAACGGCAACCTCGTGTGGAAGGACGGCGCGGCCATCGGCCCGGCGGAAGACCAGGACAAGGACACCCGCAGGCGTTTCCTCTTCCAGACCGTTCCGGAGGACAAGACCGTCAAGAACCGCGTCCACTGGGACGTGCGCCTCAATGGAAAGGATAAGGACGAGGTCCGCGCCGCATTGGAAGCCCGGGGCGCGAAGTACCTCTGGACAGCTAAGCAAGGGCCACACGAATGGCACACCATGGCCGACCCCGAAGGCAACGAGTTCTGCATCAGCTGAGCGGATTACTAGACTCGGAGGGTGAGCAACGACTTTCCCGCCAAGGTGTCCGACGTCTTTGACCCGTCGCGCTGGCGCACGGTGTCCGGTTTCGACGATTTCCAGGACATGACGTACCACCGGCAGGTCGAGCGGGACGCCGACGGAAAGGTGACGAGGGACCTTCCCACGGTCCGGATCGCCTTCAACCGTCCTGAGGTCCGCAACGCCTTCCGTCCCGGCACCGTTGACGAGCTTTACCGCGCCATGGACCACGCCCGGATGACTCCTGACGTTGCCACGGTCCTGCTCACCGGCAACGGCCCCTCCCCCAAGGATGGCGGCCATTCCTTCTGCTCCGGCGGCGACCAGCGGATCCGCGGCCGCGACGGCTACCGGTACGCCGACGGCGAGACGCAGGAGAGCATCGATCCCGCCCGCGCGGGCCGCCTACACATCCTGGAAGTCCAGCGGCTCATGCGGACCATGCCCAAGGTGGTCATCGCCGTCGTGAACGGCTGGGCCGCTGGCGGCGGGCACTCGCTGCACGTTGTCTCGGACCTCACCATCGCCTCCCGCGAGTACGGCAAGTTCAAGCAGACTGACGCCACCGTGGGAAGTTTCGACG
This sequence comes from Arthrobacter sp. AZCC_0090, assembly GCF_014207375.1. Lineage (GTDB taxonomy): Bacteria > Actinomycetota > Actinomycetes > Actinomycetales > Micrococcaceae > Arthrobacter. Next base: position 252,351 of record NZ_JACHEE010000005.1, read on the forward strand.
CCGGATACGGCTCTGCGCTGCTGGCCCGCCAGATCGGGCAGAAAGCCGCCCGCGAGATCTTTTTCCTGGCACGTGAGTATTCCGCCGAGGACATGGTGCGCATGGGCGCCGTCAACGAAGCCGTGGACCATGAGCGCCTCGAAGAAGTTGCCTTGGAGTATGCGGCCGACATCGCGCGCCAGTCCCCGCAGGCCATCCGCATGCTCAAGTTCGCCTTCAATCTGGCCGACGACGGCTTGGCCGGTCAGCAGGTCTTCGCCGGCGAGGCCACTCGCCTGGCCTACATGACGGACGAGGCCGTGGAAGGCAAGGAAGCCTTCCTTGAGAAGCGCGATCCGGACTGGTCCAACTTCCCTTACTACTTCTAGGACTCGCCCGTGAACATCGATCCCGTCCTCAAGGCCCTGGCCGACGCCCTCCACGGCGAGGGTCCCGCCGTCGAAATCACCGTCTCGAAGGGCGGCGCCCCGGTGGCGGTCCCCGTTGAAACGCGCGGTTTCGATGACGCTGCTGTAGTGGTCCGCACGTCGGGTTCCACTGGCACGCCGAAGGCAGCTGTACTCACGGTGGATGAGCTTGCAGCTTCCTCCATGGCCACAGCCATCGCGCTTCGGGGCGAGGGACAATGGCTCCTGGCGCTGCCGCTGCAGTACGTCGCCGGGGTCCAGGTGCTGGTCCGCTCGCTTTTCGCGGGCACGCGTCCGTGGGCCATGGACCTGTCCAACGGCTTCACTCCGGAGGCCTTCACCGCCGCTGCCGAAGAGCTGACGGACACGATCCGCTTCACCTCCTTGGTGCCGACGCAGCTGCAACGGCTCCTGGACGCGCCCTCGCCGCAGACCTTTGCGGTCCTTCGCCGCTTCAACGCCATCCTCCTGGGCGGAGCGCCAGCCCCTGCAGGGTTGCTGGACGCCGCCAGGGAGGCCGGACTGAAGGTGGTGACCACCTATGGCTCGGCTGAGACGTGCGGCGGTTGCGTGTACGACGGAAGGCCGCTGGAGGGCGTCAGGGTGATGCTCGAGGACGACGGCCGTGTCCTGCTGGGCGGCGACACCGTGGCTTCCGGTTACCTAGACGCCGCCGAGGCGAGTGCCGAGGCGTTCTTCGAGGAAGACGGCATCCGCTGGTACCGCACCAACGATCTCGGCGAGCTCGCCGCCGATGGCACCCTCACCGTGCTGGGCCGCGCCGACGACGTCATCATCACCGGCGGCGTCAAAGCCTCCGCCGCGTTCATCCAGGCGGAGCTTGAAAAGTTCGACGGCGTCACGGCGGCCTTCGTGGCCGGGGTACCTTCCCGTGAGTGGGGCCAGGCAGTGGCAGCCTATGTGGCGGTCGAGGACAGCTCCCCGGAAGGCATCGAGGACTACAAAGCACGCTGCCAGGAAAAGCTCGGGGCCCTCGCTCCCAAAACGGTGCTTACGACCGACGGGCTCATCATGCTCCCCAACGGCAAACCGGACCGCTTGGCGATGATCGAGCTGCTCACCGAGGTGCATCAGGGAGAATAGACACGTTCTCCCCGACCGTCATCTGCCTTCCCCCAACGCGAAACAACACGAGGTACTGAACGTGGCAACAGCTTCACAATGGATTCAAGGCGCCCGCCTGCGCACCCTGCCCGCGGCGATCGCACCGGTGCTGATCGGCACCGCGGCCGCCTACGAGCTGCAGTCTTTCCGAGTCGTGAATGCCGTCCTCGCTGCCCTCGTGGCCCTTCTGCTCCAGATCGGGGTCAACTATGCCAACGACTATTCGGACGGCATCCGGGGCACTGACGAGGACCGTGTGGGTCCGCTCCGGTTGGTCGGTTCCGGCGTGGCGCGCCCAGACCACGTCAAATGGGCCGCTTTCGGCTCCTTCGGCCTAGCCATGGTGTTCGGCTTGGTCCTGGTGGTCATCACGCAGAGCTGGTGGCTGATCTTGGTGGGACTTGGCTGCGTTCTCGCTGCTTGGGGATATACCGGTGGCAAGAACCCCTACGGCTATATGGGCCTGGGCGACCTGTTCGTGTTTGTCTTCTTCGGGCTGGTGGCAACGCTGGGCACCACCTATACGCAGGCCGGGCAAGTGAGCCTTCCGGCGGTTATCGGCGCGATCGGCACGGGATTGATCGCCTGCGCCCTGCTGATGGCCAACAATGTGCGGGACATCCCGACCGACATGGTGGCGGGCAAGCGGACCCTGGCCGTACGGCTGGGCGACCGGCATGCCCGTGAGAGCTACGTCCTGATGTTGGCCGTCGCCATCCTGTTGGTTGTGGTGCTGGCACCCACCAAACCGTGGATGCTGATAGTGCTGCTGCTGATCCCGGCCTGCCTCATGCCGGCCTGGCTCATGGTCAACGGCAGGAAGCGCAAGAGCCTCATCCCGGTGCTGAAGCAGACCGGGATGATCAACCTTGGCTACAGCGTGCTGTTCTCGCTGGGCCTTGTGCTGAGCCACGGTTTCTAAGGCTCGATCTTTGTGAGCGAGCGTTGGCTCGTAAGGCCGGATATGTGAGCGAGCGTCTCCCCCGCCGATCCTCGCTCACTTTTATGCCGGTTTGGGCCGACCCTCCTGCAGCTTTGAGCTTCTAGAATTCCTTGGGGCGCCGATCGTTTTCGACTTTTACCACGGGATTTTCATCCACCAAACGGTCCTCGACCTCGGCGTCTTCGATCTCCAGTGCGGAGCGGATGGGCTTGGCGCGGCCTGTGAAACGTTCGCGCATGGCGGCAGTGGCGGCGTCGCGCTGCTTCTGGAAGAACAGGTAGCTAATCGCGAATGCGATGAGGCCTGCGAAAATCACCGCCAGCAACCAACCCGTCTGCAGGAAGACGAACAGGACGAACAGCGGAACGAAGAGCGCCATGCGGATCAAGGAGTATTTGAGGAAAGCCACGAATCAAGTTTAGCCTCACACCCTGATTGCACCCTGATCGCACAGCTTTCACCGGACCCGGCGGCGACTAGACTTGACGGTATGCTCCGCGTTGTTGCAGTTGTCCTCGTCCTGCTCGTGTACGTCTATGGGCTGGTGGACGTCATCCGCACGGACCGCCGCTCTACCCGGGGAATTTCCAAACCCGCCTGGATCATTGTCGTGATATTGCTGCCGATCCTCGGAGCCATTCTCTGGTTCATCCTGGGCCGGCCCTACAACAGCCGCCCCACGCCGCAGCCCGCGAGCCACCCCACCGCCCCCGACGACGACCCCGACTTTCTCCGGAACCTGGAGATCCGCCGTCGCAACCAAGCCGAAGCCGAACGCCTCAAGAAGCTCAAGGCCGAACTCGAAGCCAAGGAACGCAAACTCAAGGGCGGATCCAACGCCGAAGACAGTGGCGACGTCAACACCTGACCGCTCAAGGCACCCTTCCTTCCTGACCTCTTTTGAGACGCGAACGACGGCGACACGCCCGCTTGTGCGGGGTGTCGCCGTCGTCGTTAATTCATCAAGGGTCAGGAAGGGCGCGGAACCAGCCCGCGGGCCAAAACCTTACTGCGCGAGACCCGAGTAAGAGTGCAGCCCGTTGAAGAACTGGTTCACGATGGTGAAGTTGAAGATCACGCACAGGTAGCCCACGATCGACAGCCAAGCAGCACGCGTCCCGGTCCAGCCACGGGTGGCGCGGGCGTGCAGGTAGCCTGCGTAGACCACCCAGATGACAAAGGTCCAGACTTCCTTGGTGTCCCAGCCCCAGAAACGGCCCCAAGCCTTCTCGGCCCAGATGGCGCCGAACATGAGGGTGAAGGTCCAGCCCACGAATGCCACCGTGTTGATGCGGTAGGACAGGTTCTCCAGGCTCAAGGCATTCGGAACCAGGCGCATGAAGCCCAACTTGTCCAAGCCGCCGGCCATCAAGACCTTCTGCCGGTGCGATTGCACCAATTGCAGCGCGGACATGGCGAAGGTCAAGGTGAACAGGGACGCTGACATCACGGCGATGGAGACGTGGATGACCAGCCAGTAGCTCTGCAGTGCCGGAACCAAGTGGCCCACGGGGGTCCAGTACGCCACGGAGGCGGCCACCAGCATGATCACTGCCAGGCCAAGGACAAACGTGCCCAGGAAGCGCAGGTCGCGGCGGATGAGCGACAACAGGAAGACGACCACAACCAGGAACGCGCCGGTGGTGAGGAACTCGTACATGTTGCCCCACGGCACGCGGCCTGCGCCGATCGCGCGCGTGATCACGCCGGCACCGTGGATTGCCACACCGATAATGGCGACCGCGACGGCAACACGAGCGGGAATGCGGCGCTCGGCGGCGTACTTCATGTCGCCGCCGGCGGTCTGGCTGACGGAGGTGACCGCCGACGTCGGACGCTCAATGCGGCCGGCAGGTCCCCCGACGTCGTTCCCCCCAGCGCGGCCGGCAGCAACCGAAACCTTGGCCTCGGGGGCCACCGCGAAAGCTGCCTTCAGGTCCACCGCGCGCAGCGTCTTGCTGCTCTTGGCGAGGTCCCACGCGAAAGCGACGAACGCCACCGTGTAGGTGCCGGCCGCGAGCAGCATGAAAAGCTCGCTGTATTGGCCCATGGTTTCGTTGATGGGGAACATTACTGGTCCTTCGAGGTTGAGGAAGAAACGGTGTCGGTGGACTGCTCTGTGGTGAGCAGCCATTCGCGGTGCAGCAGTTCGCGGATCGCGGCAGCTTCGCCGGCCAGCCTGTGGTCCTCGCCGCGGGCAAGGAGACCGTACTCCACCATTGTGCGCCCGTCATCGTGGGTTCCAGTCCGGACCCAGACGCGGCGCCGGTTCAGGTAGAGCGAGAGAATTAAACCGGCAACCGCCAGAAGCGCAAAGATGAGCGCAGTGGCCTGGCCTGGATTGTGGTGAATGTCAACGCCAACATACTTCTTGACGCCGTCGAAAGTGATGCTGCCCTTGCCGTTCGGAAGGGTGTAGGTGCCCCCCAGGGCGAGCGCGATGGCCTTATCAGCCATGCCCCGGCCATTGAGCGGAGTCAGCTTCGCTACGTCAAGTTCGAAGACGTTCTGCGGGGCCCCCTTGTTCAGGCCGAGATCACCATAGTACGAGTTGAGGTTCAATTGCGGGTTGATGAGCTCGGGATCCCCACTGAAGGCGACACCCTTGTCCGTGACCATTGCGGTGGGGAGGAAGAAGCCCGCGAAGCCAAGCTGATCGGGCTTGGCATCGGGAACCTTGATGACCACTGAGGAGTAGTAGTTGTCACCTTGCAGCTTGGCCACCACGGGTCCCTGCATAGCGACGTTGCCGGCACCGTCCCGCACAGTGACCACGGGAGCGTAGCCGTTGCCCGTCAGGTAGATGCTGGTGTCGCCAAGCATCACGGGGTCGTTGACCTTGAGAACCTGCTTCTTGGCGGGCGCGTCCGGTGTGTCCTTGGTGGTGACGTCCGCCGTGAAGTCGATGGGCTGGCCGAAGTGCGCTGGCGATTCCCGATCAAACTTGGCGTCGAACTTGTCCAGCTGGATGGAGTACGGCTGCAGCCAACTGCTCTGGAAGTTGGTGCCCGGGCTGAATTGGTCATAGCCCACCAACGTGTTCACGAAGGTATCGCCCTCCACCAGGATGCGCTGCCCGCTGTAGCCGAACAGCCCGCCGACGGCAACGGAAACCAGTACCCCGATCAGCGAGGCATGGAACACCAGGTTCCCCACTTCCTTGAGGAAGCCGCGCTCGGCACCCAAGGAAGGCATGGCGCCGTCGACGTCGCGCACCTCCACGCGGTAGCCGCGCTTCTTCAGCACCGCAGCGGCATCCGAAATAGCCTTCGACGCCGGGATCCCGGCGTCGGCGGGCAGCACCAGTGTGCCGTACTCCGGCAGTCGGGACAGACGTTTGGGCGTCCGCGGCGGTTGCGAGCGCATCGCCTTGTAGTGGGCGATGGCCCGCGGCGTGACGCAACCAATGAGCGAGATGAACAGCAGAATGTAGATGGCCGAGAACCAGGCCGAGGAGTACACGTCGTAGAGCTGCACCGAGTCAAGGATCTTGCCGTAATCCGGGTGGTCCTTGATGTACTGCGTCACGATTGAAGGGTTCGCCGGGCGCTGCGGGAACAACGAGCCCGGGACCGCCGCGACGGCCAAGAGCAACAGCAGGAACAGCGCGGTACGCATGCTGGTCAGCTGGGTCCAGGCCCAACGCAGCATGCCGACGATCCCCAGGACCGGCAGTGCTGCCTGGGCTTTAGCCCTGTCAACTGCCTTGTCGATCGCCTTGTCACCCGCGTTGCCAGCTTTCGCGGATTCGCTGGCGGACTTGTTGGACTTCTTTTTACCTTGCACGGGCTCGCTCATCAGATCGGCAACTTCACATCGGTTTGGAACCAGTACTGCAGCCCGGTAACCCAGGCGCCCCATACTCCCGTGGCCATCAGGATGCCGAGGAGGATCAGAATGCCCCCGCCCATCCGCTGGATGGCCAGGCGGTGTTTGCGGAAGAAGGACATCACACCGATGCCCCGGCGGACTGCGAGGGCGATCAGCAGGAAGGGGATACCCAGGCCAAGACTATAGACAAACGCCAGGAGTGCCCCCTTCGCCGCGGACGATCCCCCGGAGAGGCTCAGCAGCTGGACGGCGGAATAGGTCGGGCCGATACACGGCGCCCAGCCCAGCCCGAAGGTGATGCCCAACAACGGCGCACCCCACAGCCCGGCAGGAGGCTTGGCATGGATTTTGGCGTCGCGCTGCAACCAGCCAAAGCCGCCCAGGAAGACGACGCCCATGATGATCACCAGTGCGCCCAGCAATTGCGTGATCCACGCATTCTGCGGGCCGGTGATGAGGGTCCCCAACTGGCCAAAGGCACCGCCGAGCAGGACAAAAATCACGGAGAAGCCAAGGACGAACAGGCCGATTCCCGCGAGCATGCGCCCGCGCTTCTGCTTTTGGAGGTCGACGCCGGTCAGCCCGGTCACGTAGCCAAGGTAGCCAGGGACCAGGGGCAAGACGCATGGCGACAGGAAGGACACGAGTCCGGCCAGCAAGGCCACGGGAATGGCCAGCAGCAAGGAACCACTCAGGATGGTCTCGGCGAAGGGGCTGTTCACGCTGTCAGTGTCACCTACTCCGCAACCGCGGACGTAATGAGTGCTTTGAGGGTGCTCTTCTCGATTTCACCCAGGACTCGGGAGGCAACCTTGCCTTCTTTGTCCAGGACCAAGGTGGTGGGGACTGCTCCCGGAGGCACAATGCCGGAGACGGACAGCAGCACGGCGCCGTCCTTGTCATTGAAGCTGGGGTAGGTGAGCTTGAAGGTCTGGTCGAACGCATCGGCCGTGGCCTTCTCGTCCCGGAGATTCACGCCGTAGAACTGGACGCCCTTGCTCTTGAACTCCTGGTGCAGCTCTTCAAGGATCGGCGCCTCCACGCGGCACGGCGCGCACGCTGCGAACCAGAAGTTGAGGACAGTCACCTTGCCGAGCAAGTCCTGCGGAGCTATGGCAGTTCCGTCAAACAAAGTGCCCTTGATTCCGACGGCGGCCTTGCGGTCCGTTTTGGCGAATTCCGTCACCGAGCCGTCTCCGGCGACGTAGTTCTTGTTGTCGCCGGCTTTAGCCTGCTTCGCGAGTGCGTCTTCCTGGGCACAGGCGGACAGGCCCATGGTCAGTGCGGTCAGCGCCACTCCCCCCGCGGCGAGGATGGTGCGGCGGGAGGTCAGAGTTGCCCTGGTGGTCTCGGGGCCGGGGGTATTGCGGTCCATTCTCATGCTCCGGAGGTGCTCGCGGCTCCGGGCAGCAGCACGGCGGCGGGTTCGCTGTACTCCACCCGCGCAACCTTGCCGTCGTCGTCGAACACCAGCGACGTGAGTGACGTCAGCGTGCACTCGCGTTTGCGGGGATCGTGCCACAAGCGTCGCCCCTCCGCGCTGAGGCGCGTGGCGTAGATGGGAAGTTGGTGGCTGACGAGGATGGCCTCCGCGCGGTCGCCGCCGAGCCCGATCGCCTTCAGACGGGCGTCCTCGACGGCGGCACGCATCCGGGTGACCTGGTCCTTGTAGGACTCGCCCCAGGACGGACGCAGCGGGTTGCGGTACTCGAACCAGTGCTTGGGCTTGATGAACTCGGAGACGCTGGCCTTGAGCCCTTCGAAGTGGTTCTCGGCCTCAATGATCCGTGGTTCTGTGTGGATCTGAAGTTCCAACGCTTGGGAAGTGGGAAGGGCGGTTTCCTGCGCACGGGTCAACGGCGAGGAGACAAGGTAGACGATGTTCGCCCCTTGCGCGACGCGGGCAGCGAAGTGGTCCGCGAGCATCTTTGCCATCTCGCGGCCGCGTTCGGAGAGGTGGAATTCGGGCAACCTGCCGTACAGAATACGGTCGGGATTGTAGACCTCGCCATGGCGGAGCAGATGGACAGTTGCTTGGGGCATGTTTACCAGTTTCTCAAAGAAGGCGGGCGATCTGAAATCTTCTACGTTTCGTAGAACTGAAACTTTCTCCAGAATGTTCCCTGAAGGTGGAATAAAAGATGCATTTGCATGTTTATACTTGACACAAGGTTCGGTTGACACTTCAACTAAGTGTCGCCGAACGTCCGACGAAGCTACGACCCAACCTTCCCAAGGAGAACGCCATGACACTTCCCGCCAACGTCACCACCGGCATTTGGACCCTCGACAACTCCCACAGCGAGATCGGCTTCACCGTCCGCCACGCAGGCATCAGCAAGGTCCGCGGCCAGTTCACGGAAGCCGAGGCCACCCTGGAACTCGGCAGCGGCCTGTCTGACTCCAAGGTTGCCGCCACCATCCAGACCGCCAGCTTCGACTCGGGCGACGCAAACCGCGACGGCCACGTCAAGGGCGAGGACTTCTTCGACGTGGAGAAGTTCCCGGAAATCACTTTCGTCTCCCGCCACGTCAAGGCCAACGGAGACAGCTTCGACCTCGTGGGCGATCTGAGCATCAAGGGCGTCACCAAAGAGGTGACCATCGAGACCGAGTTCAACGGCGTGGCCGTTGACCCGTTCGGCAACACCCGGGCAGGCGTCTCCGGTGAGACCACCATCAGCCGCAAGGAGTTCGGCCTGACCTGGAACGCAGTGCTCGAGGCCGGCGGCGTGCTGGTCAGCGACAAGGTTGTCATCAACCTCGAGCTGGCATTCATCGCACCTGCCGCCTAGGCTGCCTGCCTCCTCGTCTGAATGGCGCCTTCGGGGCTGCGCGCGATCCATCGTGCAGCCCCGGAGGCGCCATTTCGTTACTTGCGGTGTCACCCGCCTATTGTTCGGCCAAAAGCCGATACTTAGCGGCGAATTGGCCAAGAATTTCCTATGAATCCTTAAACCTCAGGTCTACAGTGATGCCATGAGTAACCCAAACGAAGCTCCTCAGCCTCAGCAGCCCGGTGCTCAGCCACCGCAGCCCGGAGCCCAGCCTCAGCAGCCCGGAACCGTCCCTCCTGCGGGTTACCAGCCTCCGCAGGGATACCCAGCACCCCCCTCCTACCAACAGCCAGCCCCCGGTTACCAGCAGCCAGCCCCCGGCGGCCCCCAAACGGGCCAACCCGGGCATGCCGAAGGATTCCACTTCGAGATGCCCACCGACGCTCCCAAGAACTTCAACGACGTCCTGCCCAAAGGTGGCTTTTCCGGCATGTTCAACGTCACCGGAATGCCCATCGAGCTGAAGGTCTCGTACTGGATCTGGCTTATCGGCGGGCTCTTGGGCCTCCTGGGCGGCCTGCTCGGGCTCTTTGGGTCCATGGTGCTTTTCGCGCTCGCGCCGGGACTCGCCGTCGTCGTCCTCCTTTTGGTACTGGTGGCGCTGGTTGTCGCGGCCGCCCAGATCGTCTTCGCGATGAAGATGAAGGAAGGCAAGGAGTGGGCCCGGCTCGCACTGACCGTCATTGCGGGTATTTCCCTGATTCTCTCGATCGTGGGAGGAGCGATGGCCAGCGGACAGAGCAACAACTGGTTCAGCTTTGTCATCAGCCTTGTGGCAACCGTCTTGATGTGGCTGCCCAATTCCCAGGCGTGGTTCAAGTCAGCGAAGAGCAGCGTCTAGCTCCAACGTTCCAAGCGGACTTTCAAGCTGAAGGCCGCGGCAGGACCTTCTGGGGACCCCGCGGCCTTCCCTTTGTCCCCGGAACCATCCAAGGAATTGCCGAAGCTCCTTCAGGGAGAATTCTTCGCCTGAATCATCCCGAGCGTTGTTCTGCCGGGGTACGGTGGAATTAAGCCAAGCTGGGGGCAGAGGCACGTTGCACCCGGCAGCCGTATCTGCAGTCGACACGCAAAGGAATGCCATGAGCACCCCTCCGTACCCGCCATCCACTCCAGGCGAAGATCCCACACCTGAGCCACCCAAATACGGCCAGCAGGCACCGCAACAGGGCCAGCAGGCACCGCAACAGGGCCAGCAGCCTCAGTATGGCCAGCAAGCACCGCAGTATGGCCAGCAGGCCCCCCAGCAGCCGCAATACGGTCAGCCCTCCGTCCCGCAGTATGGCCAGCAGGCCCCCCAGCAGCCGCAATACGGTCAGCAGGCCCCGCAGTACGGCCAGCAGGCCCCCCAGCAGCCGCAATATGGTCAGCCCTCCGTCCCGCAGTACGGACAGAGTGGACCCGTCACGTGGCCGAGCCAGCAGCCTGCTTCGACGTCAGGTGTCCCGCAACTGGTCAACATCTCTTTCTGGCTCATCGTCGCCGCTGGCGTTCTGACCTTGATCGGGATTCCGTTTGCCATTGCGACGCTGAATTCTCCCGCTGGCAAGAGCATGATCGATCAGGCCTTGTCTGCACAGGGAGCCAACGCTTCAGGCATGGACACCAACAGTGTCATCAGCCTCGTGGTCACCATCACGGTTGTTTTCTCGGTGATCTTCGCGGGACTCTACGCTCTGGTTGCATTCAATGTCCGCAAAGGCAAGAACTGGGCCCGCATCCTGGGTACCGTCTTTGCCGCAATTTCCCTGTTGGGCCTGACCCAGATCGGTTTGGGCACCGTCACCATCCTCTTGGGCATCGCCGCGATCGTGCTGCTGTACTTGCCGGGCTCGGCCCCGTATTTCCGGAAGGCCCAGCCATTCGCGAACCCCTACAACCAGGCGCCGTACGGCCGCTAGGCCTAAGGCTCTTCGTCCTGTAGGCGCACGGCTCAGCAAACACTAACGGGCGCAGGCCCGGCTTGGCCTAAAGGGCCTGGCCCGGGGTCTGTGCCCGTTGTGCGTGATACGCAAGGATCTGCAACTCGGTGGCCATGTCCACCTTGCGCAGATTCACGTGCGGCGGAACCTGGAGGAGTACGGGCGCGAAGCTGAGGATGCTGCGGATCCCCGCGCTGATCACGCGGTCGCAGACGTCCTGGGCTACCGCAGCCGGGAGGGCCAACACCACCATATTGGTGCCGGTCCGGTGCAGGACCATTTCAAGGTTCGCGGCGTCGCTGACCCGCAGCCAACCGACTTCGTTACCTATCACCATGGGATCGGCGTCGAGGATGGCCACCACGTCGAAACCCCGCGACTCGAATCCGCCGTACCGTGCCAAGGCTTTGCCCAGGTTGCCTGCACCCACAATTGCCACTTTCCAGTCGTGGGTCAGGCCCAGCGCTGCAGCAATGTGCCGGCTCAGATACTGGACTTCATATCCGACACCGCGCGTTCCGTAGGAGCCAACGTAGGAGAGGTCCTTGCGCAAGGTGGAGGAGCTGACTCCCGACGCCTCGGCCAACGCCTCGGAAGAAACCCGTTCCACGCCTTCGCCCAACAGGGAATTCAGCGCGCGCAAGTAAAGCGTCATCCGGGCCACGGCCGCGGGCGGGATCTGCTTCGCGGCAGCGTCCTTGTCCTCGGGTACAGCGTCCCCTGGTGCAGCTTCGGCGGACGGTTCCAGCGCAGTCACGTTCTTCTCCATTGCGTCGCTTTGTTGTCCCACTCTATTGCCAACAAAGCACTGGACGCATGTTCAGGCGGCTAAGGCCTTCTTCAGGACCCGCACCAGCCTCACCTCATCGATTTTCCAGAAATCCCGCTGGATTCCGTCCACGAATACCACGGGGATCTCCTCGGCGTAGCGTTCGCGCAGTGCCGGGTCTGTATCGATCGACTGCTCAGTCCACGCAAGGCCCAGGCTTGAGGTCACGCGTTCGACGGCGTCACGCGCCGCGGCGCACAGGTGACAGTCAGCTTTGGTGAGGAGTACGACGTCGGGATTCGGCATGGTTCAACGGTAGCCCCGCCCCTGCGGTGGCGTCGACACAGGGTCGACACAGTCGTCGCGCAAGCGTCGACACAGCCTGAAAGCAGCCCGCAACCCGACGTCGCTCAGCTCAAAGAACCCCCGACGCGGAACGCCGTAGCATCCCCGCGAACGGCACGGGGCCGGGCGATTGACTAGACTCATGGCATGCCCGTCGAGAAGAACGCCGTTGTGGCCACAGCGCCGGCTGCAACGCAGCAACACGGCGAAGCCGCATTCTTCGACGTCGACAACACCCTGATGAAGGGTGCCAGCCTCTTCCACGTCGCCCGGAAGATGTACGAACGCAAAGCGTTCACTCTGTCCCAAGCCGCAGGCTTCGCCTGGAAGCAGTTCAAGTTTGTCCTGCGCGGCGAAAACATGGAGGACGTCCATTCCGTCCGGGATTCCGCCCTGGTCCTCGCGGCAGGCATCAAAGTGTCCGACATCAAGGAGCTGGGCGAAGAGGTCTATGACGAAATGATCGAGTCCCGGATCTGGCCGGGTACCAAGGCCTTGGCGGAACAGCATCTGCGTGTTGGCCGGAAGGTCTGGCTGGTCACTGCTACGCCCATCGAAGTCGCCACCGTCATTTCCACGCGGCTTGGACTGACCGGCGCATTGGGCACGGTGGGCGAGGTTGAAGATGGCGCCTACACTGGCCGCCTCGTAGGAGAAATCCTCCACGGCCCAGCCAAAGCCGTGGCCGTGCAGCGCGTGGCTGACGAAGAAGGCCTGGATTTGAACCGCTGCTGGGCGTATAGCGATTCACATAACGACATCCCGCTGCTCACTTTGGTGGGTCACCCGGTGTGTATCAATCCCGATGCCGGACTGCGCCGCCATGCTCGGGAGAACAATTGGCCTGTCTATGACTTCCGCTCCGGCCGCCGGGCAGCCACGCTCGGCCTCAAAGCCGCCACTGTCGGAGGCGCCGTGTACGGCCTCTGGCGGGGTTTCTCCAAGTTCCGCAGCCCGAGGGCCTGACTCACACGCACCCCCGCTGGCCTCTGACTCCCTAGCCAGCGACGCTCGCTCACTTTTGTGCCGGTTTCGGCCGATCCTCCTGCAGTTCTTTCGGCGAAAAGACGAACCCTCCTGCACATGATGCAAAGACGGGATTCAGTGTTATGCCCCAAAGGTGCAGGAGGGTTCCACGATTTGGCCGCGTAAGTGAGCGAGCGTCGTCGAAACAAGCGACAAACGTGAGCGAGCGTCGTCGAAACAAGCGACAAACGTGAGCGAGCGTCGTCGGGCCCCGCACGCAAAAATGCCCGCAGCCTCGAAAGGCAACGGGCATTCACGCTATAGGAAGTATCTCTACTTCTTGTTGCGGCGCTGGTGGCGGGTCTTGCGAAGCAGCTTGCGGTGCTTCTTCTTGGCCATACGCTTGCGGCGCTTCTTAATAACTGAACCCACGAAAGTTCCTTACCAAACTAGATGAAGGCTCTGTCTGCTGGGTGAGGTCCTTCTACTGAGTAACAGAGTACTGAGCAACAGACTTTACAACTGACAGATTCTTACAATGACGTAAAACGTTCCTTAACAGGGTACCGCCTATCAGGGGCACCCAATGACCGCCGGGCCCTCAGGGGAACCAAGCAAGGCTCAGGCGGTCTCTGAGTGTCCGTCCACGACTGCTCCCTTGAGGTACTGGCTCACTGCTTCCTCAGGGACACGGAATGATCGTCCAAAACGGACGGCTGGCATTTCTCCCGAGTGAACCAGGCGGTACACGGTCATTTTAGAAACCCGGAGGACTTCGGCGACTTCGGCCACTGTCATGAAACGCGCGTTCGAGAAGTTAGCCTCTGCGGACATTTCTCCATATTCCTTTGCTCTCAGCGGTTAGCGGCGAACCCCAGCATTCATTACCTGGTGTGCCGATGCTGAGCCATCAAACAACCATGTGCTAGATACTCTAGAGGCTGCTGGTACGAAAGTGAAAGTCTTTCGGCCAACTCGGGGCTCGGGTTCCGCTAGTCCGCAGCCGCCACCCGACGCTTGCGGGCCGAGGCCGCCAACTGGCCCAGGACGGACACCGTGACGTCCCATTCCATGCAGGCGTCAGTAACACTCTGGCCGTACACCAAGTCCTGCTCCCCGGCCAGCTGCCGCTCCACATCCAGGTTCTGCGCCCCGCCTACCAGGAAGCTTTCCAGCATGACGCCGGCGATCGGCGAAGCCACGTTGTCCTCCAGCTGGGCGCCGATCTCCAGGGCCACCTCGGCCTGGCGGTGGTGGCTCTTGCCGCTGTTGGCGTGGCTCGCGTCCACGATCAGCCGGGGATTCAGTCCCTTGCCCGAGAGCTTCTCCGAGGCGGCAGCGACGTCGGCGGCGGAGTAGTTCGGTCCCTTGCGGCCTCCGCGGAGGATCACATGGGTGTCCGGGTTGCCCGACGTCGCCACGAGGGCGGCACGGCCATCGCCGTCGATCCCCAAGAACGCCTGAGGGGCGGCGGACGCACCGCAAGCATCGATCGCTACCTGGAGGTCGCCGTCGGTCCCGTTCTTGAAGCCGATCGGCATGGACAGACCGGAGGCGAGCTGGCGGTGGATCTGGCTCTCGGTGGTGCGGGCACCAATGGCGCCCCACGCCACGAGGTCGGCCATGTACTGGGGGCTGATGGGTTCCAGGAACTCGGTAGCCGTCGGCAGGCCCAAGGCTGTGACTTGCTGCAGGAATCCACGCGCCGCACGGAGGCCGGCCGCGATGTCGTGGCTGCCGTCCAAGTGGGGATCGTTGATGAGGCCCTTCCAGCCGACCGTGGTGCGCGGCTTCTCGAAGTAGGCCCGCATGACGATCAGGAGGTCTTCTTTGTGCTTCTCGGCCTGGCTGACGAGGCGACGGGCGTATTCCAGCCCGGCCTTGGGGTCGTGGATGGAGCACGGGCCAACGATCACCAGGAGGCGGTCGTCCACGCCGTCCATGATGGCGCGGACTCCATCACGCCCGCGCTCGACGACGGCCGCGGCCCTCGCGTCCAGGGGCAGTTCCGCAATGATGTCCTGCGGCGTGGGGAGCGGTTCGAAGCGGCTGACACGCAGGTTCGACGTCGACTGCGCGGCGGCATTCTCGACGTCGGCGTGATGTGTGGTGGGCTCTGCGGCGATGCTGGTCATGAAGTGGGTCCTGTTCCGGAGAGGAGCGGACCCTACTCAGAGCCCGCCTGGAAATGGCGAAGGGCAGAGAATGATCTCTGCCCTGTTGGCTCTGAAGGAAAGTTGGATGCGTGTCAGTTAGACGCGGGCCCCTCCAGAGCCAACGAAAAATACGCATACCAACGGTTAGTCATAGCCAAACCATAGCGTCGGTTTCCCGGTGCCCGCAAATCGAAATGCAACGACATCAAGAGAAACCGCTTCCCCGCGCACTATAAACTTCACCTCAGAACAACGTTGCCGGTCCCATAAGAAGGCGGGCAACTCCAGAAAGGAACTCATGCCAGGCAGAAGAAACACCCGGCGGGTGGGCATCGCAGATGTGGCATCCATGGCCGGCGTTTCGCATGCCACCGTTTCCCGCGTCATGAACGGTAATACCACTGTGGACGCGGACATTGCCGCGCGCGTTCGCGTGGCCGCCTCCGAGCTGAAATACAAGCCGAACCCGGTGGGCCGGAGCCTGGCCCTGGGGAAAACAGACACGATCGGAATCGTGGTTCCGGATCTTTCCAACCCCACGTTCCAGGCCATCCTTCGCGGGCTCAGCATTGCCGCCGCCCGCGACGGCTACCGCGTCTTGATCGCGGACTCATCCGAGGTTTCCAGTGAAGAGGCAATTCTCGCGGGAGAAGCCCGGCGGCGTTGCGACGGCGTCGTTCTCTGCGCCCCCCGCATGAGCGACGCCGAACTCGAAGAACTCGCCCCCACGCTCTATCCCCTCGTCCTCATCAACCGGACCACCGAGTCTGTGCCGACACCCAGCCTCGTAGTGGACTACGGCCAAGGCATCCAGGAACTTGCCGCCCATCTCGTTGAGCTGGGCCATCGCAAACTGGCCTACCTGACAGGGCCGGACCGCAGCGCGTCCAACGTTCAGCGGCTCCGCGGGCTCGAGAAGTTCACGGCTGAGTACCCGGACGTCGAATTGCGGTTCATTCCCGGCGGCAATACGTTCGACGCCGGATTCGAGTCGAGCGATGCCGTCGCCTCATGTGGTGCCACCGGCATCCTCGTCTTCAACGACGTCGCCGCGATGGGCCTGTTGAGCGGGCTGAGCCAGCGTGGAATCCGCGTACCGGAAGACTTGTCGCTGACGGGTTTCGATGACATGCCGTTCGCCCGGTACACGATGCCTCCGCTGACCACAGCCGCCGTGCCGATCTCCGACCTCGGGGATCTCGCGTGGCGCCGCATGCGGGAGCAGATCCAGGCCAACGACGCCGCCTCCCCCACGAACTACTTCCCGCCGCAGATTAAGCTCAGGGGCAGCACGGGGCCAGTCAAGGCCTAGTTTCCGCAGGCGGCTGCCCTAGCCCGGCCTCGCGGTAGTACCCTTCGATGTGCGCGGCTACGAGCGTCGCTGCCCGGGCGCCGTCGCCGTCGTTCACTGCCGCCAAAATGGCACGGTGCTCACAGCGCAGGCGCTTGGCCGTGCTATCCCAATCCGGCAGGTTTGCCGTGAGGGCCGCGGCGTAGCCCTCAATCGCTTCACGCAGCGAGCCCATGATGGTGCTCACCACGGCATTTCCCGCCGCTTCGGCCAACGCCAAGTGAAAGGCGACGTCCAGCGCGAGGAAGTCGTCGACGGCGGAGCTCGAGTCCATTTCGTCAAGTAACCGTGCCGCTTCCTTGAGTTCGGGGGCGTCGGCTTTGGCTCGGGACACCGCCCACGATTCGAGCAAGACCCGCGTTTGCACGATATCCGCAACGGGCAAATGCTGGGTGGCCACATGGAGGCGGAGCGCTGAGCCGAGGGCCGTGGCCGGTTCCGCGATGACCACCGTCCCGGCGTCCTTGCCCGAGCCTACGCTCGCCCGCACCACGCCCATGGCTTCCAGGATCCGGATGGCTTCGCGCACCGAGGTCCGTGAGACTTCCAATTGTTCGGCGAGTGCCCGTTCGGCGGGAAGCCGTCCACCCAGCACCAAGTGCCCGTCGGACAATTGTTTTTCGATCCAGCTCAGGACGAGCTCGTGCGTTCGCATGCATAAATACTAGTTGATGTGGTTGGACCACATGACATAGAGTGTGGTCTAACCACACAGTCAATCCTGGAGACAGCACCATGACGCAGACCGTCCAGCCGAACAGCACCCCTTCCCCTGAGGTGCCCGCGAAAGCCCCCACCGCCGTCGGGCGTCCCGCTGCACTCAAGCGTCGGGTTCCCAAATACGCGGACCTGGCCCCCCTGATGAAGTTCAAGAAGCCCGAGTTCAGCAACGCGGCGAAGCTGCGGCGCGCATCCACCATTTGGGAACTGCGGGACATGGCCAAGCGGCGAACTCCCCAGGCACCATTCGACTACACGGATGGTGCTGCGGAAGCCGAGATCACCCTTCGCCGGGCCCGCCAGGCTTTCCAGGACATCGAGTTCCGGCCGGGGATCCTGCGCGACGTCTCCAGCATTGACCTCGGCACCGAGATTCTGGGCAAGGAGTCTCGGCTTCCTTTCGGCATCGCGCCCACGGGATTCACGCGCATGATGCAGTCGGAGGGTGAGTACGCGGGCTCGCAGGCTGCCGAAGCGGCTGGCATTCCTTACACCCTGTCCACGATGGGCACGGCCTCCATCGAGGACGTGGCTGCGGCGGCTCCGAACGGCCGCAACTGGTTCCAGCTGTACCTCTGGACGGACCGGGACCGCTCCCTCGAACTGATCGAGCGCGCCGACAAGGCCGGAAACGACACCCTCATGGTCACGGTGGATACCGCCGTCGCGGGCGCTCGGTTGCGGGACGTCCGCAACGGCATGACCATTCCGCCGGCACTCACAGTGAAGACCGTGCTGGACGCCTCGTACCGGCCCGCTTGGTGGTTCAACTTCCTCACGCACGAGCCGCTGACCTTCGCCTCGCTCTCGCGCTATACGGGCACCGTGGCGGACCTCATCAACTCCATGTTCGATCCCACCCTGACCTTCGATGATCTCGACTGGCTGCGCGAAACGTGGAAGGGCAAGCTGGTGGTCAAGGGCATTCAGACCGTCGAAGATGCCCGCAAAGTGGTGGACCACGGCGCGGACGGCGTGGTGGTCTCCAACCACGGCGGACGCCAACTGGACCGCGCCCCGATTCCGCTGCACCTCGTTCCAGAGGTCTCCGCCGCCCTGAAAGACAGCGACGCGGCCGTCATCCTGGACACGGGCATCATGAGCGGCGCGGACATCGTGGCAGCACTGGCACTCGGTGCAGACTTCGCGCTGATCGGCAGGGCCTACCTCTACGGGCTCATGGCCGGCGGCCGCGCAGGCGTGGACCGCACCATCCAGATCCTGGAGAAGGACATGGCCCGCACCATGGCCCTGCTTGGAGTCACCAAGGTCTCGGAACTCAACCCGGACCACGTGCGCCTACTGCAGCGCTAGGCCGGGCTGCCCAACTAACTCGCAGTTGTTGTCGTTTTGGGGCCTCAAAACGACAACAAATGCGAGTTAGTTGGGTGGGGTGGGCAGGATGGCGCGGGTGCGCGCGTGCGTGGCTTGGGCCTAGATGAGGCCCTGCGCCAACATGGCATCGGCAACCTTTACGAAGCCGCCGACGTTGGCGCCCAGGACGTAGTTGCCCGGCGCTCCGTATTCCTCCGCGGTCTCTGCGCAGCGATCGTGGATGCCCACCATTATTTCGGTGAGACGTGCTTCCGTGTGTTCGAAGGACCATGAATCTCGGCTGGCGTTCTGCTGCATCTCCAACGCCGATGTTGCCACCCCACCGGCATTGGCGGCTTTGCCCGGGGCAAACAGGATGCCCGCGTCCTGGAACACGGCAACGGCTTCGCGGGTGGAAGGCATATTGGCGCCTTCGGCGATCGCCAGCAGGCCGTTGCTGACGAGCTTGGCTGCGGCATCGCCGTCGAGCTCGTTTTGCGTCGCGCACGGCAGCGCAACGGTGCCGTTGACGTCCCACACTGAACCTCCGGCGACGTAGACGGCACCCTGGCGGCGTTCCGCGTACTGGGTGAGGCGGCCCCGCTCCACCTCCTTGATCTGGCGGAGGAGCGCGACGTCGATGCCGGCCTCGTCCACGACGTAACCCGCCGAGTCGGAACAGGCCACCACGGTGGCGCCAAGAGCCCGGGCTTTGGCGATGGCGTAGATGGCCACGTTGCCCGAGCCGGAGACGACGACGCGTTGGCCGTCGAAGGATTGACCCCGGGTCTTGAGCATCTCCTGGGCGAAGATGACCGTGCCGAAACCGGTGGCTTCCGGACGGACCAGGGAGCCGCCCCACGACATGCCCTTGCCCGTCAGCACGCCCGATTCGTAGCGGTTGGTGATGCGTTTGTACTGGCCGAACAGGTAGCCGATCTCGCGGCCTCCCACGCCGATGTCGCCGGCGGGAACGTCCGTGTATTCGCCAATGTGGCGGTAAAGCTCGGTCATGAAGGATTGGCAAAAGCGCATGATTTCGGCGTCAGAGCGGCCGCGGGGATCGAAGTCCGAGCCGCCCTTACCGCCACCAATGGGCATGCCCGTCAAGGCATTCTTGAAGATCTGCTCAAATCCCAGGAACTTGACGATGCCCAAGTAGACCGAAGGGTGGAAACGCAGGCCGCCCTTATAGGGGCCGAGAGCCGAATTGAACTCAACGCGGAAGCCGCGGTTGACGTGGACGCGGCCGGCATCGTCGGTCCAGGGGACGCGGAAGATGATCTGGCGCTCCGGCTCGCACAGGCGTTCAAGGACAGCGCCCTCGAGGAATTCCGGATGCCTGTCATGGACAGGGCCGAGGCTTTCAAAGACCTCGGTGACGGCCTGGTGAAATTCCAGTTCGCCCGGGTTGCGCGCCAAGACGGTGTCCCTGACTGCTTCCAGCCTCGAATCCATGTGACTCCCTACAATTTCTGCGCCGACAGGCGGGTTGCGTTCAATCCCGCCCATGCTCGCACCAGGCGCGCGGCAGTCTCCATTCGAACCGATTGCGACCGGGCAGGCCTCAAGGCAGGGGTCCGCGAAAAGCGCCGAGTTTCAAGGAAATCAGCAAGCAGCAGCCACCCCGACGTGTGATCGGGATCACTCCAAATATCCGGCTACTTCTTCCGGCCGAACTTCGGCAAGTTGGGCAGGTTCGGCAGATTCGCCAAGAGGTCCGCTGCCTTCGTTGCCGCGCGGCCAACCGTGCGGCCGATCTGCTGCGGCATGGTGTCGTCCAGTCCGGCAGCAACGGCGCCGGAATCCGGCACGGCTTCCGGCGAGCGCGCGACGTCGGTGCTCGCCGATGACGCGCCAAGGGGCTCGCCGTCGGGCTGCGAGAGCTCGTTCCTCCCGCCGCGCTGGCTGGCTGCGCGCTGGCCGGCAAGGCCCTCCCCGACGTCACCCTGCTGGCCCGCGCGCTGGCGGGGGCTGCGGGCAGCGGTGGCGGTTTCGGCTGCAGGCCGGGCGGGCCCGACGTCGAACGTCTCGAGCCAGCTGGCAACCCCGGCGAGCGGCTTGGGGTTCAACGCGTAGTAGCGTTTCTGCCCCTGTGCGCGCATGCTGACGAGATCCGCCTCGCGGAGTACCTTCAAATGTTTTGAAATGGTGGGCTGGCTCGCTGCGAGCTCCTCCACCAGTTCCCCCACAGCTTTGTCCCCAGAGCGGAGGGAAACCAGAATGTCACGCCGGGTTGCCTCAGCAATGACGGCAAATACGTCGTCAGTCACCATGCCTCCCACCCTAGCGACATATACGCCAAAAGGCATCAACTATTTCGCCTGTGACCGCAGCGTCGCTCCGGCCTTGCGCCGGCGGTGAGTTCGGCCTTGCGCCGGCGGTGAGTTCGGCCTTGCGCCGACGGTAAGTTCGCTAAAGGAGGGATCGTTGACCGGGCCCGGGGCCGGTGCTACAACGGATGCACGGCGCCCTTCTTGCCGCGGCGCCCGCCCGAGGCGGGAATCAAGGTCAGGGCCGATTGAGCGGGTTGGGATGCGATGCCATGACTGAATATTTCCGCCGGCAGCTGTTCAACGTCATCGCCGCCGTGTTCCTACTTCTCTTCGTGGCGGTTTGGCTGGCTGTGCTCATCCGGGTGTTGATCTGGATTCCGGAGGGCGACGCCACCGCCCCAAGCCTCAACGGCGCCTTGGTCACCGCCGCAGGCGTCCTCGCCACTTCTTTGAGCTCCTTGACTGCTTCAGCCCTGGGATTCACCATTTCCGAGGTCCGACGGGACCGCGTCGTTGAACCTGCCGCCGCGGCCCAGGCTGCCGCCACGGCCCCGACGGCCGGGGAAACCTCCTACCCGAGCGAGGTGGCGGCCAGGCTGTCCGGGCGGATTATCGCCGCGATCATGGTGTACATGGTGATCGGACTGCTGGTTCTGATCCTTTGGCTGTTCAAGGGTACGGCGTCCACGGATCTCATCGGCGCCTTCGCGCTGTCCCTGCTCGGCTGGTTGGTGGGGGCGGCTGGCGTCGTCTTCCAGACAGAGAAGCCAAGCCACTAGCCGAACGACCATTAGTCGAACCAGGGGTCCAGTCCGTAGAGCGGGAAGATCTCCTTGCGCGTGGCAATGATGGTGCGGTCCACCGCGTCGGCGGGGTCATACCCCACCTCCCAGGAACGCCACCAAGTGTCGACGCCGTCGCCCATGAATTCCGGCACCGACTCCCCGTACTTCTCCTTGACATAGCTCCGGAAAAGTTCCGGAACCGGAGCCGTCAACTGGACGGGATGCTGTGCCACGATGCCTATCAAGTGGCTCCATGCCCGCGGCACCACTCCCGTGATGTCGTAACCCCCTCCCCCGGTGGCGATCCAACGGTTTTCGCAGAACCTGGCGGCGAGGCCCGCGACGGCGGTGGCCGCCTCGCGTTGGCCGTCCACGCTGAGGTTGAGGTGGGTCAGGGGATCGAGTTTGTGGGAGTCGCAGCCATGCTGGCTCACGATGACTTCCGGCTCGAAGGCCTGCACGAGTTGCGGCACCACGGCATGGAAGGCACGCAGCCATCCGGCGTCGCCGGTCCACGCGGGCAAGGCCACGTTGACGGCTGCGCCGAGTGCATCCGGGCCGCCGATCTCGTTGGCGAATCCCGTTCCGGGGAACAACGAGAGGCCGCTTTCATGCAGCGAGATCGTGAGGACCCTGGGGTCGTTCCAGAAGATGCTCTGGGTGCCGTCGCCGTGGTGGGCGTCGACGTCGATGTACGCAACCCTCCGGATGCCGCCGTCGAGCAGCCTCTGCACGGCGAGTGCGGCGTCGTTATAGATGCAGAAGCCGCTGGCCCGCTCACGGGACGCGTGATGCATGCCGCCGCCGAAGTTGACGGCCCGGACCGCCGTTTCGGATAGGATCGCCTCAGCCGCGAGCAAGGACCCGCCGGCGAGCCGGGCGCTGGCTTCGTGCATCCCCGCAAAGGCGGGATCATCTTCGGTGCCGAGCCCGCGTTCCGGGTCCGGCGTCGTCGGGTCTTCGCTGGCACGCCGCACGGCGGCGACATATTCGGCGCTGTGGACCGCCAGGAGTTCGACGTCGGACGCCACCTCGGGCGCATGGACGGACACGTGCTCCAAATCGAAGAGTCCAAGCGCCGCGGCGAGCCTGGCCGTCAGTTCCAGCCGTTCGGGGGCCATCGGGTGCGAAGGACCGAAATTGTAGGCGGTCATGGCGGGATCCCACGCCACCGTCGTTGGCAGCG
This sequence comes from Arthrobacter sp. AZCC_0090, assembly GCF_014207375.1. Lineage (GTDB taxonomy): Bacteria > Actinomycetota > Actinomycetes > Actinomycetales > Micrococcaceae > Arthrobacter. Next base: position 275,284 of record NZ_JACHEE010000005.1, read on the forward strand.
CGGACGGACGGAGGCCTGCCCAGGAAGTCATCAATGACAGGCTACCCGAGCGGCGGGAGCGCAACCGCCCCGTTACTGCGGACGATTAGTGGTTTACTACTCAAGAAAGCAGAATCAATCGACCAGAAGCGAACAGCACCACCATGACCCAGAGCCAGTCGAGGTACCGAGACCCGGCCAGCTGGCAAACCGTCCAGCCGGAGCGGGGAGGCCTGTGGATTTTCACGGGTGTCCGCGACTTCATCGACAACATCGCCAACACCTCACCGGCGCGATTGGCGCTGACGGCCTATGTCTTCGCGATTCTCTTGTTCACCGGCCTGCTTTCGCTGCCAGCGGCATCGGCCGACGGGGCGGTCACTCCCCTCCACCAGGCGTTGTTCACCGCGGTCTCCAGCGTCTGCGTGACCGGTTTGACTGTTGTGTCGACGGCGACCCACTGGACCTTCTTCGGCCAGCTGGTCATCCTTGTGGGCATCTTCGTGGGTGGCTTGGGAACCCTGACACTCGCCTCCCTCCTGGCGCTCATGGTCAGCAAGCGGCTGGGTGTAAGGGGCAAGCTCATCGCCCAGGAGGCCATGAACAACGCCGGACGATTGGGCGAAGTGGGTACGTTGTTGCGGATCGTCATCTCGACTTCCGTGACCATCGAGGCCGTACTGGCCGTCGCGATGATTCCCCGGTTCCTGACCCTCGGAGAGGACTTCTGGCAGGCGGTCTGGCACGGAGTGTTCTACTCCATTTCCTCGTTCAACAATGCCGGATTCACGCCCCACTCCGACGGCATAGTGCCGTATGAGATGGACCTGTGGATCCTTGTACCACTCATGCTTGGCGTGTTCCTCGGCAGCCTCGGCTTCCCGGTAATGCTGGTGCTCCGGCGGCATGGCCTGAATTGGAGGAAATGGAGCCTCCACACCAAGCTGACCATCCAGGTGTCCCTGATCCTCCTCGTTGCCGGCGCAGTCCTCTGGGCCTTGATGGAGTGGGACAACACCCGCACCATCGCCAACATGAGCGTTGGCGACAAGATCACGCATTCCATTTTCGCCTCGGTCATGACACGCTCCGGAGGCTTCAACCTGGTTGACCAGGGTCATATGGATTCCACCACCAGGTTGCTGTCGGACGCGCTCATGTTCGCCGGCGGCGGTTCGGCGTCGACGGCGGGTGGCATCAAGGTGACCACCATCGCGGTCATGTTCCTTGCCATCGTCGCTGAGGCGCGGGGCGACTCCGACGTCAAGGTCTACGGCCGCACGATCCCGGAAGGCACCATGCGGGTGGCCATCTCGGTGATCGTCGCCGGTGCCACGTTGGTGTGCGTCGCCGCATTCTTGTTGTTGTCCATCAGCGGCGCCAGCCTGGACCGGGTGCTCTTTGAGACCATTTCAGCCTTCGCGACGGTGGGCCTCAGCACGAACCTCAGCGCCGAACTGCCGCCGTCGGGGGCCTACATTCTCGCCGCCCTCATGTTCGCCGGCCGCATCGGCACCATTACCCTTGCCTCTGCCCTGGCCCTCCGCCAGCGCAGGCAGCTATTCCATTACCCGGAAGAAAGGCCGATCATTGGCTAATTCAACAGGCGCCCCCAACCGACCGGCGCACAACGCGCCCGTGCTGGTGATCGGCCTGGGCCGGTTCGGTGCAGCCACCGCCGAGCAGCTCGTCAAGCAGGGACGCGAAGTCCTGGCCATCGAGCGGGACCGCACTCTCGTACAGAATTGGGCTTCCGTGCTGACCCATGTGGTGGAAGCGGATGCCACGAACATCGACGCCCTCCGCCAGCTCGGTGCGCAGGAATTCAGCTCCGCGGTTGTCGGCGTGGGAACGTCGATCGAGTCCTCGGTGCTCATCACGGTGAACCTCGTCGATCTAGGCATCGAACACCTCTGGGTGAAAGCCATCACGGCCTCGCACGGCAAGATCCTCACCCGCATTGGCGCCAACCATGTCATCTACCCCGAAGCCGACGCAGGCGTCCGCGCTGCCCACCTCGTTTCCGGGCGCATGCTGGACTTCATCGAGTTCGACGACGATTTCGCGATCGTGAAAATGTACCCGCCGAAGGAAACCGTCGGCTTCACACTCGATGAGTCCAAGGTCCGTTCCAAATACGGCGTGACCATTGTCGGCGTGAAATCACCGGGCGAGGACTTTACCTACGCCCGGCCGGATACGAAGGTTTCCGGCCGCGACATGCTGATTGTGTCCGGGCATGTGGACCTGCTGGAGCGCTTCGCGGCGCGTCCGTAACTTGAGTTTGTGTACAGATCAGGTCCCTTAAGCGCGAGTTTAAGGGACCTGATCTGTACACAAACTCGGGGGAAGGTTAGGCGAGTTGCTGCGTTATTTCCGCGGCACGGGCTGCGGCCGCGCGGGCTCCATCGGCGATGATCGCGGGAATTCCACCGTCGTTGAATGCGGCGATGGCGCGCTCAGTGGTGCCGTTCGGGCTGGTCACGGCGATGCGTAGGGCGGTGGGGTCCGCGCCCGGCTCGGCAAGCATGAAGCCGGCACCTGCCACGGTCTCCCGGGAGATCATGAGGGAAAGCTCGGGATCCAAGCCTAGTTCGACGCCGGCCGCAGCCATTGCTTCGGCCAGGTAGAACGCGTAGGCGGGGCCGGAGCCGCTGATGGCAGACAGCGCATCCACCTGTTCCTCGGGGATTTCCACCACGGTTCCGGCGGCGGAGAGGATGTCCTTGGCCTGCTGGAGCTGCCCTGGAGTGCAGTTGGTTCCGGGCGAAACGGAAACCACCCCGCGGCCGAGCCTGGCAGGCGTATTGGGCATGGTGCGGATGACCGGCTGGCCCGCCGGCAGGGCTGCTTCCAGCTGGGCGATGGACACGGCAGCGGCAACACTGATCACGATGGTGTTCTTGGCCAGCGCGGGCGAGATCTCGCGGGCGAGCTCAGCGATACCCACGGGCTTGACCCCCAAGATGACAACCGAAGCGCCTTTGGTTGCGAGCTTGTTGTTGTCTGGTTCCTCCGCTCCGGCGATAGTCATGACATGGTGGCGCTCAGCCAGTTCGGCGGCACGTTCTGCGCGACGCACAGTCGCGACGACATCCGACGGATCCGTTCCGGCGGCCAGCAGGCCACCCAGAATGGCCTCGTTCATGGACCCACAGCCAAGGAATGCGATTCGGTTGCTCATGGCTCCATGATGCCAGTTCATCCGCGCCCAGCAGAACCAGCGCCGGGCAGCAACCGGGGCTGCCAGGGTTCCCAGCTAGTTCACAAGGTTATTGCAGGCTGCACCCAATATTGCTCCGTAACTTAGTAGTTACCTCATTGAGGGTGCGAGTGATGAGGCGGGCATGGGGATGTCCGCCACAAGCGCCGGTGGTCGAACGGGTTTCCCCCCATTTTCCCGTTTCGACCGCCGGTGCTTTCTCGTTTAAGCGGGCGGGCGGGCGGGCGGGCGGGCGGGCGGGCGGGCGGGCGGGCGGGGTCGAGTCAAGCACCCAAGCGCGACGGCGGGGCAACGCGACCTAGCCGCCCGCGCCGTCGTGCGCCTGAACCCTCAAGACCTAGATCTCGAAGGCTCCCACGAGCGGCGCTCCCAAATGTTGGCGCGCGAAGCGGAGTGTTTCAGCGAGCCACTCTTCGCGCTCCCCGGCAGCTTTTGCCTTGCGGGTGGAGATCTCGGCAACCACGGTGCCCTCGAATCCATTGGATGCCAGATACTGCAGCACCTCGGCGCACTGTTGGGTCCCGTAACCCGGGATCAAGTGTTCATCTTTGCCGGAACCCGAGCCGTCCGTGAGGTGCACGTGGCGCAGCTTGCTCCCGAGCGCCCGCACCGCCTCAAGGCTGTTGGCCCCCGCGGTGGCGGCGTGAGAGAAGTCCCAGGTGACGTCGTCGTAATCCTGGCCCATCGGGTCCCAGTGCGGAAGGTAGGCAAGGGCTTCCCGGCCACGCACGCGCCACGGGTACATGTTCTCTACCGCGATGTGCACCTGGTACATCGCCGCGATCTCGCGCACACCGGCAGCGAAGTTCTCCGCATAGTTCGATTGCCAGCGGAACGGCGGGTGAACCACCACGGTGTTGCAACCGACTTCCCGCGCCATCTGGCAGGACATCTCGATCTTGTTCCACGCCGGACCCCAGACCTGCTGGGTGAGCAACAAGGTGGGCGCGTGGATGGAGACGATCTGCTGCTCGTAGCGGTGGCTGAGCTGGATCAGGGCATCGGGATTCTGGCTGGTGGCGTTGTTGGTCACCATCACCTCGACGCCGTCGTACCCCAAGTCCTGGGCCACCGCAAAAGCGTCATGGACGCTGAGCGGGTAGACAGAAGCGCTGGAAAGCGCCACCGGGATCCTCGGTGTGTCTTCTTCGGAATGCTCGACGTCGGTGCTCATGTCAGTTGGCTTGCCTCCCAGCGGTCGGGATAGGGATGGACACCGCCGCGGGCGCGGCCGTTCCGGTGTTGGCGCCCACGCGGGGCACCGGGACCGCCCCTCCGAGTCCGACGTGCGGGGCCGGTGCCAGTGGACCGTCGAAGATCAGTTGGTCGAGTCGGCGCAGGATCAGTCCTTCGCGCAACGCCCACGGGCAGATCTCCATGCTGGCGAACTCGAACATTTCCAAAGCTGCCTCGGCCACGAGGGCCCCGGCGAGGATCTGCCTGGCGCGCGCGTCCGAGACTCCGGGGAGATACAGCCGGTCCTCGACCGTCATGGCCGAGATCCGCTGCGCCCAGAGTCCCAGGTCCGTGGCATGGAGTTCGCGCTTGACGTACGGACCGGCGCCGCTGGGGGCCGCACCTGCGATGCGCGCAAGGGAACGGAAGGTCTTGGAAGTTCCGGCGACCAGGTTGGCGCGGCCCAATTGCTTGAACTCACGCACCACGGGTTTGAGGGTGTGGCGGATGTACTTGCGCAGCTCCTTGACACTCTTGGCCGTGGGCGGGTCATTGTGGAGCCAGTCCCTCGTCAAACGGCTGGCGCCAAGTGGTACTGACACCGCGAGCTCGGGCAGTTCGTCCTGTCCGAACGCCATTTCGAAGGAGCCACCACCGATGTCCAAATCCAGGATGGGACCGGCGCCCCAGCCATACCAACGTCGAACCGCGAAAAAGGTCATGGACGCCTCTTCGCTACCCGTCAGTTCCTGTAGCGTCACGGTGGTCTCGTGCTTCACCCGGGCCAGGACCTCGACGCCGTTGGTGGCTTCACGGATGGCCGAGGTACAAAAAGCCAATAGGTCCTCGGCCTTGTGGCGGGCTGCGAATTCCCACGCTTCAAGGACGAATTCGATCAACTCGTGTTGTCCGGCGTCGTTGATATTACCGTCAGCGTCCAGGAACTGGACCAGCGAAAGGGGACGCTTATGGGAGGCGAACGCGACCGGGCGTGCGCCCGGGTGCGCATCCACCAAAAGCAAATGGACGGTGTTGGAACCGATGTCTAGGACGCCAAGACGCATTCTGCCATTATTCCCCGATTCGAAGCGACTGAAGCAAGTACGACTGCCGATTCATGCTGGTGGCTCGCCAATTATTCCTGGGGCGCAGCGTTTGTGGCGACGTCAGCGGCTTCGTCGGCCGCGTCCGCGCCTTCGTCGGCACGGGTGAAGTCGCGGCGGACGTTGGCGATGCCTTCCGGGCCCATCTCGAAGCCGTGCTCGCTGCCGGGGTTGATCACGAGGCCGAGCTCGTCGCCGATGCTGTCCAGGATCGCAGCGCCGTGGGTACCCAGGACGTTGGGGGCTGCCTCCAGGAACTGCGATTCCACCCGGCTCGGGTGGCTGAACACGGCCAGGACGGGCTGCCCCTCGGAGTTGGAGAGGACAAGTGGTTCCACCGCCGCGTCTGGCCGATCCAAGGAGTCTGCGCTGAGGATGTAGACCTCGTTGTTCAGGAAGGACAGGATGACGTCCACAGGGTTCGCGTCGGCTTGCCCGGCCTTCGCGAGCTTGGACTCAAGGTCGTTCAGGGGCAGGGATTCCGGGGCAGCTGGCTGGTCTGTCATGGTTCCACTCGATCATGAGTGCCGTCCAGGACGCAATTCCCGGCGTGCTCGCCGCCCTCTCCCCGTCGAGATCATGAGTTTCGGGCCGGTTGAGGACACACAGGGAATTCCGGTGGATACGCAAATTCTCTGAGGACACCCGAATTCCCTGTGTGTCAGGTAATACACGTATCGTAAACGCGTTTGGGTGTCGCCAACCGCTCGCCCTACGGTGCAGGAACTACTTCTTCGCCGCGGCCTTCTTCGCCGGCGCTCTGCGGGCCGTCGTGGTCCGCTTGACCGGGCCCTTGGCGCGCTTCTCGGCAAGCAGCTCGATGGCCTGCTCGCGGGTCAGCTCCTCCAGGGACGTGGCACGCGGAACGGTGATGTTGGTGACGCCGTCGGTGATGTACGGACCGAAACGGCCTTCCTTCACCACAATGTTTTTCTCCGAAACAGGGTCCGGACCGAACTCGGCCAGCGGCGGTACGGCTGCACGTGCACCACGCTGCTTCGGCTGGGAGTAGATCTCCAGTGCCTGCTCCAGCGTGATAGTGAAGATCTCTTCCTCGGAACCGATGGACCTCGAATCCGTGCCCTTCTTCAAGTAAGGACCGAAACGGCCGTTCTGCACCGTGATGGGGTTGCCTTCGGCGTCCTCGCCGAGGACACGGGGCAGGCTCATGAGCTGCAAGGCTTCGTCGAGCGTGATCGTGTCAACGGACATGGACTTGAAGAGTGAGCCCGTGCGCGGCTTGGCTTTGACAGGCTTCTTCGGCGGCTTGGGTTTGCCGTTCTTGTAGTACTCCACCGGCTGGTTTGCCAGTTGCTCCTCGGTCATCTCCGGGATGATCTCAGTGACGTAGGCACCGTATCGGCCGTTCTTGGCAACCACCGTGTGGCCAGTGTGCGGATCCACGCCTAGGACGCGTTCCTCGGGGGCAGCCGTTTCCATCAGCTCCACGGCCTTGGCCGCAGTGAGCTCGTCCGGAGCAAGGTCTTCGGGGACGTTTGCGCGCGCCGACTCCACAACCTCGCCCGTCTTGGGATCGACGGTGGGGATCGAGCTCTCGAGGTACGGGCCGAACTTACCGACGCGGAGGGTGATCCCTTCGGCAATCGGCACCGAGTTGATTTCGCGGGCATCGATTTCGCCGAGGTTGTTAACGATGCTCAGCAAGCCGGGATCGGCGTCTTCACCATAGTAGAAGTGCTTGAGCCAAGCGGCACCAACAGCCTGGCCGTTGGCGATCTTGTCCAGGTCGCCTTCCATGTCTGCCGTGAATTCGTAGTCTACGTAGTCGGTGAAGTGCTGCTCCAGCAGGCGGATGACGGAGAAAGCGATCCAGCTGGGAACCAGTGCGGAACCCTGCTTCCGGACGTAACCCCGGTCCTGGATGGTGGAGATGGTGGAGGCGTAGGTGGACGGACGGCCGATGCCGCGCTTTTCCAGCTCCGCTGTCAGCGACGCTTCGGTGTACCGCGGCGGCGGGGACGTCTCGTGGCCCACGGCGACGATTTCCGAAGCCGTGAGGGAGTCATCCTTGGCCACGTTGGGCAAGCGGCGGGCCTCATCGGAGTCGTCGTCGCCGCGGCTCTCGTCCTTGCCCTCCTCGTAGGCCGCGAGGAAGCCCGGGAAGGTGATGACCGTACCGGAGGCCGAGAATTCGGCGTCACGCCCATCGGCAGCCACCGCGCCGAGGCGGATGGTGGCGGTGGAACCCTTGGCGTCGCCCATCTGGGAGGCGATGGTGCGCTTCCAGATGAGTTCGTAGAGGCGGAAGGCGTCGCCGGTCAAGTGGCTGGCCACCTGGGCCGGGGTGCGGAAGGAGTCACCCGCGGGGCGAATGGCTTCGTGGGCTTCCTGCGCGTTGGCGGCCTTGTTGGCGTAGACGCGGGGAGACTGCGGCACATACTCGGGACCGTACAGCTCTGCGGCCTGGCGGCGGGCAGCCGTGAGGGCTTCGTCGCTCAACGCTGAGGAGTCAGTACGCATATAAGTGATGTAGCCGTTTTCATACAGTCGCTGGGCGATCTGCATGGTGCTCTTGGAGGAGAAACGCAGCTTACGGCCGGCCTCCTGCTGGAGGGTCGACGTCGTGAACGGCGCGGCGGGACGGCGCGTGTACGGCTTGGTGTCGACCGAGCGGACGCGGAAGTCCGCGTTCTCCAGTCCGGCCGCCAACGACGTCGCGAGTTCCTCGTTGAGGTGCACGGCGTTCGCGGAGGTGAGGACGCCGTCGTCGTTGAAGTCGCGGCCGCTGGCCACCTTGGCGCCGTCCACGGCAGCAAGCTTCGCCTTGAAAGACGCAGAGCCCGTACCGAACTGGCCGGTCAGGTCCCAGTAGGACGCGGATTTGAAGGCCATGCGTTCGCGTTCACGGTCAACCACCATGCGGGTCACAACGGACTGCACACGGCCGGCCGACAGGCCTCGGGCAACCTTTCGCCACAGCACCGGGGAGATTTCGTAGCCGTACAGGCGGTCCAGGATGCGGCGCGTTTCCTGGGCGTCCACCAAAGCACTGTCCACGTCGCGCAGGTTGTCCATGGCGCGGTGGATGGCTTCCTTAGTGATTTCCCCGAAGGTCATGCGGTAGACGGGAACCTTGGGTTTCAGGACCTCCAGGAGGTGCCACGCGATGGCCTCGCCCTCGCGGTCCCCATCGGTTGCGAGATAGAGCGCGTCAGCGTCTTTCAACTGGGCCTTGAGTTCGGCGACTTTTTTCTTCTTGTCCGGAGACACGACGTAGTACGGCTTGAAGTCGTTTTCGATGTCGACGGCGAACTTGCCCACCGAGGTCTTCTTCAGTTCTGCAGGGAGGTCCGAAGGCTGCGGGAGGTCGCGGATGTGGCCGATCGAGGCCTCGACAATGAAGCCTTCGCCCAGGTACTTGGCGATGGTCTTGCTCTTGGCCGGAGACTCCACGATCACGAGTTTCTTGCCGGTTTTTGCCTTGCTGGGCACGGTTCTCCTACAGAAAAAAGAATTGCTTGGGCTCCTGCCCATATTGGCCTAGTTCACCATATTTTGCAGAATCGTGCGTTTCTATGTGCACAAGTGCTGTGGAGGAACAGTGCGTTGGGGCCCACGCCGCCAGGGTGGGGACTAGCTGACGGACGGCGTCCGATCGTCCGGAATCATCGACCACATCGTAGCGATCCGCACCGCGTCTTCGGGAATCTGCGTGGGATCTTCGAGTTCATATGACCTGATGAGGTCCTGGAATTTCCCCTTGAGATCCGCGCGCTGCGCCGGAGTCAAGTACAACAGATCGCTGGACAGCACCATCGCGGCTGCCTCGTTCGCGGACTCGCCGCGTTGGCGCCGCTCGCCACGGGCGCGGGTGAAGGCAGTCGCCCGACGCCGGAAAGCATCCAGTTCGAGTTCGACAACGGCGATCTCCGGGCTCGGTGCGTTGCCGCCGGATTTGATGGTGAAGTCCGAGCCGGCTGCCTTCCAACGGCGTTCACGTGCATCGCCTTCGTTGTCCGCAGGAGTCACGATCCCCCATTTCTGGAGGGCCCGCAGGTGGTAGCTCATGGCGCTGGGCGTGAGTCCGGTCTGTACTGCGAGCTCCGTTGCCGTGCGGCTCAGCTGCGTGGAATACAGCTCCGAGATGACCTCAAGCCGGGCCGCATGGGCGAGCGCCCGGATGGCTTTGGGGTCGGTGATCTCCACCGTTTTCTCGGGCCGTTTCCGGCGTTTCGAGGATGCCAGCCCGTTGGATACCCCGTTGTCTTCATTCACCGGAACAGTTTATCCGGCATCGTCGACATGATTGTCCGATGTCACGGGCAGCAAGAAACCGTCGCGCACCAGGTTCCCGACGTCGGAGAGCAATCCGGAGCGGAAAGCATCGTCGTCGAAGTCGTCCCCTTCACCCAGCAGGGCGGCCAGGGCGCCGATCAGCTGGCGGACGGACAAATCGCCGTCGCACGCTGAGACGAAGCCGGCCAGCTCGGTACTTAGCAGATTCGTCCGGCGCAGCCCCGCGCCCTGGCGCAACAGGATGACGCCCGGGTGTTCGGCGCCGGGCCGCTGGTGGCGTTCCTCGGTCACGTCCTCAGCCACCACCAGGTGGGCGTCGAGGAGCTGGTGGGCATCCAGCCAGTCCGCGCGTTCGACGGCGGCAGCGAGGTGCGGACCGATCGGCTGCTCGATGGGGTACGTGATTTCCTCGAAGCGGGCCGGTGCGGCGGTTCCGGCACCTACGGGTCGCTTGGGCCTGCGCAGCCAGATCATTCCGAAGCCGATGGTCTCGACGTTCCGGGAGGCGAAATCCTCCAGATAGGCGGCGTAGGCATCCCTGTAGAGTTCGCGGTCGCGGCCCTCGGAAGCGTCCTGCAGCCACGTCTCCGCGTAAAGCTCAGGGCTCACTTGTTCGCGCTGGATGAACCACGCTTCCGCGCCGGAACCGGCCAGCCATGAGGCGGGCCGCTCGTTCCATCCGCTGCCCGCAGGGATCTCCCAGTTGCCGAGCATCTGCGCCGTGCCCCCGGGCGTGAGGACGTCGGGCAGCGTGCGGACAAGGTTCGCGACGATGTCATCGCCGGGCAGCCCGCCGTCGCGGTAGGTGAACTGATCCGAAGCGCGCTCGCCGGCGCTTCGCGGGGTGATGACAAAAGGCGGGTTGGACACCACGAGGTCGAAGGCCTCGCCCGCCACGGGTTCCAGGAGGGATCCCAGCCGCAAGATCACGCGCGCCTCAAGATTGGCCGGGTCAAGGTGCAAGGCCTCGGCGTTGAGCATCAAGTTGAAACGGGTGAACGCGAGCGCCCGTTCGGAGATGTCCGTTGCGGTGACGTGCTCGCTGTGGTGCAGGAGGTGGAAGGTCTGGATTCCGCAGCCCGTCCCGAGGTCCAGGGCGCGTTTCGAGTGCCGCCGGATGGTGGTCTGGACGAGCGTGGTGGAAGCCTGCCCGATGCCCAGCACGTGATCATGCCGGAGCACGCCGGGTTGCTGATGGGCGGCCAAATCGCTGGAAACCCATAGCTCCGCGCCACCGCTTCCGCTGTTGCCTGCTCCGGAGTCACCTTCCCAACCGTACGGTCGCAAGTCCACTTTGGCAGCGACGGCACCGGCGTCGTTCTTCTCCACCAAGCCAAGCTCAACCAGGCCCGAAGTGCGGATGCGCGGCAACGCGGCGTCGATGTCGTCTTTAGTTTGGGGGACAGCGAGAAGCCACAAGCGGACGACGACGGCGAGCGCGGCTTTTGCGCGGTCCGTCGCCGAGTCTGTGGTGCGGGCAGTCGGTTCGGTGACGATCAGGGCAGGGATGAGCTGATCCCGGGCGAGCGCCGCGTGTGCGGACTCCCCGAGAAGTTCCGCCACTCCATCAACGGTGTAGCCCACCATTCGCAGGTCTGCGGCGAGCGCCGTGAGCATCTCCGGGAGATCGCTGCGGGGAGCATCGAGGGTGTTCGGGGTGGTCCCAAAGATGGTGGGCGTTGCGGGATCAGTCACCGTGCAAGTCTATTGGGGCTGGCGGGTGGGTACCCGCCGTTTCTGGGTGGGCGCCCGCGTCCCGGCGTGGGCGTCTGAGACGGTAGCGTTGAATCACGGCATTTCACTCCTCCACTTTGCGACGCGCCGCACTCCTCGTCATTGGCGCTGGCACCCTGGCGGTGACGGCGTGCTCACCAGGGGGATCCGTTTCCAACGCCGACATCCCCTCGTGGAAGGCAACCACCATGCCATCGGCGACCGGGATCGTCTTGGAGGACTCCGGGAAAATCCCTAGCCGCGACCCCTTGGTCAAGACTTTCCCCAGCATCGCTGCGGGAAGCTACGTCTTGACTGTTGCCTGCGACGGCGGCGGCAAGGCATTCTTCGACGTTTCGTCGGGCGGCACGCAGATCACCGAAGCCGGGGCGGCGTGCAATGGTAGCCGCGAGACCTCCCGCATCAAGGTAACCTCGACCGGCCCCTTGAGCATCAGCGCAAGCAGCGTGGACGCGCCGGTGATCTACGCGTACCTGCTGGTGCCGGCTTCGTAACTGCTGCATCGTTCCTACTGTGGCGGCCCGGCGTAGAGTCGGACTATGGGGTGGGTACACGCCCTGAAGGTGCCGGCGACGCGGGTGGCGATTCCCGCCGTCGTGCTTTGTGGTGTGCTCGCGTGCGGCACGCTGGCGTCGTGCGAATACACCTACGACGACGGCCGTGCGCCGGTGAGCAGTCCGCCGTCGGCAGTTATCACGGATCCCGTACTGCCCCGCGATCCGGCATTGAGCCAAACTGTCACGGGCGATGCGCTGAAGGCCTGGGCTAGGGACGTCCTTCCGGACGTGAACGGGCAGTCCTTCTATAGCAGCTACGGACTGTTGTCACGTGGAGAATCCCGCGCCGAAGAAACAACGCAACTTCCCGGCGGTTCTTACGCCGTGACGCTCGCGTGCCGAGGGTCGCACAGCACCGAATTCACGGTGCGAAACGGGAGCGAGGTCCTCATCGAACTGATGCTGCAGTGCGGGACCACGCGGGTCAACGTCCTGCAACTGGAGAAGGATGCCGTCCTCGGCATTACGGTGACGGCAAACGCCTCGGCGAACTTCGCGTACCGGGTGAGCCGGATCTAAGCCACGCAGCCTTCCGGGCAGCGCAACGTTTCCGGACTCGAGGCACACTCGGCGCAATACACGGTGAGGTTGCGGCAGCTCAGGTTGGAGCAATTCTCGAACTTGTTGGTGGGCACTTGGCAGCGGACGCACTGGCCGATGGTCTTGGCTTCCTCGCTGAATTCCATGTGCATGCGCTTGTCGAAGACGTAGAGGGAGCCCTCCCATAGGCCTTGGTCCTTGTAGGTTTCGCCGTAGCGGACAATCCCGCCGTCGAGTTGGTAGACCTCTTTGAATCCGCGGTTCACCATGAGGCTGGAAAGGACTTCGCAGCGGATTCCGCCGGTGCAGTAGGTGACCACGGGCTGGTCCTTGAGTTCGTCATATTTCCCGGAGTCGAGTTCCTTGATGAAATCGTGGGTGGTGGCGACGTCGGGAACGATTGCGTCCTTGAACTTGCCGATCTGGGCTTCGAAGGCGTTGCGACCATCGAAGAACTTCACTTCCTGCCCGGCGGCCTTCTTCTCCTCCAGCAATGCGTGGAGCTCTTCCGGCTGGAGGTGGGTGCCGCCTCCGACCACGCCGTTCCCGTCCACCTTCAGTTCCCCTGGAGCACCGAAGGACACGATCTCATCGCGGACCTTGACGCTGAGCCGGGGAAAGTCTGCGGCCCCGCCTTCGGACCATTTGAAGTCGATGCCGTGGAAGCCCTTGTATTCCTTGGTGGTCTTCACATACTGCTTGACGTTATTCAGCTCCCCGCCAACCGTGGCGTTGATGCCGTCCCGCGAAATAAGGATGCGGCCTGTGAGGCCGAGCTTCTCGCACAGGGCACGCTGCCAGAGCCGCACCGCGTCCGGGTCCGCGATCGGAGTAAAGCCGTAAAAGAGCACAATTCGGTTCAAAGCCACATTTAAGGGTACTTTGTGGTGCCAAATTCCTGTTTCGAGGTTCCGTCCGCCCACCCAAAGTGTTAACTGAGCTGTTACTGGCGGCCCCTGTTGATTCCCAGACTGCTGACATAGTCTCTCTACATGAGTCACGACGCCTTGGTTGAAGACATCGCTGATCTGCTGGAAGTCTGGGTGGCCGGTTGGTCTGGTTCCCGTGGTTACGAGACGCGCAAGGAAGGCCGGTTCCCGGCTGCACTGCGTGCGGACAAGACCGGCGACTGGGAGTACTTCGCGCACGACCCATCGGATGCCGAGTTCGCGGAACTTGCCGCCAAGACCCGCCAAGCGGACACCCGCATCCTGACGATCCTCACGAACGACGTGGCCCGCTATGACCAACTGGCGAGGGCGCACGGGCTGAACATCACTTCCGATTCCCAGACCATGATGATCGTGGACATGGAAACCCAAGACGCCGAAGACCCATGGCTCTCAGATGACGATCTCAAACTCGCGACCTCCGAAAGCAAGGGCGTCCATTATGCGGTGGTCCACGCCGGCGAAAAGGTGGCGGCAAGCGGCCAGGTATTCGTGGTCGAGCACACGGCCGTGTTCGACAAAATCGTCACAGAACCCAACTTCCAACGCCGGGGACTGGGCAGCTTCATCATGAAAGCCCTCGCTGCACAGGCATTTGAGCACGACGTTGAAAGCGGTCTCCTCCTGGCTTCCCTGGACGGACAGCATCTGTATTCGCACCTAGGGTGGAAGGACATCAGCCAAGTACTCATGATGTCTACCAAGCGGGTCGACGAGACCGACCTGTCTGTCGCGTAGCAGCCTCCTCGGCGTCTGCAGCGGCGTCCTCGGCATCCGCAGCGGCGTCCTCGGCATCCGCAGCGGCGTCAACAATGGTCGGTTTCAGGCGCGATGACAGAATGTTTAAGTGAATGCAACTGAATCGATGATCTCCCTGCTGGGCGGGAGCCCGGACCCGGAGCAGTTGCGACATGTCCGAACCATTCCTGCACGCCAGGCAATCCATGAGGCATGGCCGGGCTGGGCCCATCCCGATATCGTTGCCGCCTACGGAACCTTGGGCATCCACGAACCGTACCGCCACCAGATCGAAGCAGCCGAGCTCGCCCATTCCGGCCAACACGTGGTCATTGCCACGGGCACTGCCTCCGGGAAGTCCCTTGCCTATCAGTTGCCTGCCCTCGACGCGATCCATCGTTCCGAGTTGCGTGTGCTGTCCGAACCGGGCAAGATCCATGACGACGGCGCAGTCACCTTGTACCTCGCCCCCACCAAAGCCCTTGCCGCCGACCAACTGGCAGCGATCCGCTCACTCAAGCTCCCGACGGTCCGGGCCGAAACGTATGACGGCGATACCGACCAATCGCAGCGCCGCTGGATCCGCGACCACGCCAACTTCATCCTGGCCAACCCGGACATGCTGCACTTCGGGATCCTGCCCAACCACACGTGGTGGGCCCGCTTCTTCCGCCGGCTGCGGTACGTCATCGTGGATGAGGCTCATAGCTACCGTGGAGTGTTCGGGTCTCACGTCGCCAACCTCATGCGAAGGCTCCGGCGGATCTGCGCATACTACGGTGCCGGCACCTCCTTTCCTGAACCGGTGTTCATTGCGGCGTCCGCTACGGCTTCGGACCCTGGTACGTCCTTTGCCCGGCTCATCGGCACTCCCGTCCGAGAAGTTTCCGAGGACTGTTCACCGCATGGCTCAACCACGGTGGCTTTTTGGGAGCCTGCCCTGACCGAGTTGAAGGGCGAAAACGGGGCAAAAGCCCGCAGGACCGCCTTAGCCGAGACCGCGGACATGCTGGCCAACCTGGTGTCCTCCCGTGTCCGGACCATCGCCTTCATCAAATCCAGGCGTGGCGCAGAGACAATTTCGTCCATCACCAAGCGCCTCCTCGACGAGGTAGACCCCAGCCTGCCCCAGCGGGTTGCTGCGTACCGCTCGGGCTATCTCCCCGAGGAGAGACGCGCCTTGGAGAAGGCCCTGCGCTCGGGCGAACTGCTAGGAGTTTCCAGCACGTCCGCGTTGGAGTTGGGAATCGACATTTCCGGACTGGACGCGGTGTTAGTAGCCGGCTGGCCGGGGACCAGGGCCTCCCTGTTCCAACAGATCGGACGAGCGGGCCGCGCGGGCCAAGACGCCATCGCTGCATTCGTGGCCAGCGACGATCCCCTCGACACCTACCTCGTCAACCATCCGGAGGCCATCTTTGATGTGTCGGTCGAGGCCACCGTCTTCGACCCCGGGAACCCCTACGTACTGGGCCCCCACTTGTGCGCAGCGGCTGCCGAGCTCCCCATCGGGGTGGCGGAACTTGGCCTGTTTGGACCAACGTCCGAGCCGCTGCTGAATCAGCTGGTGGAGCAGGGGTACCTGAGGAAACGGCCCGCAGGTTGGTTCTGGACCCACCCCGAGAGCGCCGCGGCCATGGTCAACCTTCGCGCAGACGGCGGCGGCCCCGTGAGCATCGTGGACTCCGAGACTGGCTCCCTGTTGGGCACCATGGATTCGCCCCAGACGCACTACCAGGCCCACACCGGCGCCATCTATGTGCACCAGGGAGACAGCTACCTGGTTGAAGAACTAAACGAAGAAGACCATTGCGTGATGGTTCGGAGAACCAACCCGGACTACTACACAACAGCCCGGGACGTAACGCAGATCGAGGTCCTCCAGACTCTCCGGACCATGGAATGGGGTGACATCGCGGTCCACTTCGGGGAAGTGAAAGTAACAACACAGGTGGTTTCCTTCCAACGTAAGGCACTGATTTCCAATGAGGTCTTAGGAGAGGAGCCGCTGGAACTCGGGGCCAGGGATCTCTTCACCAAGGCAGTCTGGTTTGTGGTCCACAACCGCTCTCTGACAAGCGCGGGCCTTATCGAGGCACAGTTCCCGGGTGCGCTTCACGCAGCTGAGCATGCCGCCATCGGCCTTCTTCCCTTGGTGGCTTCAAGTGACCGTTGGGACATCGGTGGTGTCTCAACAGCGCTTCACGCCGATACCGGGGTTCCCACGATCTTTGTCTACGACGGCCATCCAGGCGGTGCTGGATTTGCCGAGCGTGGCTTTGAGAAAGCCAAAGTGTGGTTGACCGCCACAAGGGACGCCATCAAAGCATGCGAGTGTGAGAACGGCTGCCCTTCCTGTGTCCAGTCCCCCAAATGTGGCAACAAGAACAACCCCCTAGACAAGGACGCCGCAGTCACCTTGATCGACGTGCTCCTGCGGGATGCAGTCTAGCGACCGCCACCCGGCTCGCAGTGCCTGCTAGACCCGGTCCAGGGGCAGCTGGCCGGGCAGCCGTTTAGGGCGGTGGACCCGCCCTTGAACGCGCGGTTGCGGTCCCGAAAACCGTGCCGCGAGCCAACTGCGTGCGGACGTCCACGATCTCACCTCCGCTGACCGCGCAGTCCGACAACGACGCTCCATGCCTCGCCGCGGTTTCACTGGCGACGACGCAAGGATCTCCTGCTGTCAGGACACGGGCCGCATCCGCTCCCGCGAGCGCCGCAAGGTCGGCAGCGGTGGCGGCACGTTGGGCCATCGCTGCCGCCTGGGCCAGCATAAGTGCTGCTGCCATGCAGATCATGACGACTAGACCCAAGGCAACAGCCATCACGGTCCCCGAGCCACGCTCCCCATCGCTACGGATCACATTTGCGCGGGCGATACCAACCCTCACGCCACGCTCCCCATCGCTACGGATCACATTTGTGTTGGCAACCCCAGCCCTCACGCCGCGCTCAGCCAAGCAGCGACTGGCATTGGCGCGGGCGATACCTGCCCTCACGCCGCTACCTCTTGCGCAGGTTCCGGGAGTCCCAGTCTCGCCACGGCCGCGACTGGCACGGCACCGTTGAAGTCAACAACCCCGTCCCCAACATCAGGAAAGGGCAAGGTGGCCACTGATGCCCGTGGCGTCTCGCCCCTGGCCGAAGCCGCAGCGGAAAGCTTCCATGGGATGAGGGACCCCAGCGGACCCGTCACCGGGGCGGAGACCGTGACCTTGATCCAATCGCCGTCTTCCGAAACAACGGCCGAGGCGGCATCCCCTGCCAATCTCCGGACAATCCCTTCCACGGCCGAATTTCCATCACCGCGGGCCAAGGCCCGAGCACCTGCCCTAGCTGCTTCCTCCAAACGCAGCTGGGTAATTCCGGCCGCGGAACCGGCGAGAAGCAGCGCCAAAAGAAGCAAGACAGCCGGCAGTGCCACGGCGAACTCCGCAGTGACTGCACCTTGGTCCCTCCCGGAGAGAGCCTGGCTACGACGGCCCTTCCCCGAGCCAGGAAGTTTCTCCTCCGAACGCCCTCCGGTAGAAGGATGCCGCCGCGCGAGCCTGCGCGTCGCACGGCTCGCAGCCCGTGCCCACGGGCGTATCGAGCTCTCAGCACGACTCTTGGAGAGATCCCTTTCCGTCATGGCAGGGCGAGTGCACTACGAATGAGGTTGAGGAGGAAACCGCGCACTTCCTCGCTTCGAAGAATGACCACCAAAAGTCCGGCGAAGCCCACCGCGGCAAGCGTGGCGATGGCGTACTCGGCTGTGGCCATCCCAAGCTCGGACCCCATGAGCCGCTTCTTCGACGGTCTGGCTGCAGCAGACCCGTCGTCGGACCGCGCACGGCCCGTTTCACCAGAAGAATGTGGGCGGGTAGGCGGCCGGCCGGGCTGGTTTCGCTGTGAGGCGGGGAACAGTTCAAGAACCTCGGCATCCGGCCCGGAAGGGGCCGGTTGGACCAGGGTATCCGCGGTTGCATTCATTTCAATTCCTTTCGCTGGAACCGGCTTGGCTGCCGGCCGTACTTCGACTCTCCCGTTGGGGTCTGGTCTTCAAAAGGACCCAACTCTTCTAAGTGGAAAACTGGCTTCTGACGCCCCATGTGGAGGAAAACTCGATCGACCGCCTCACGCGCCGCTGCCGACTATCCCGCTGAGGGAAGCATGGCCAACAGCACCGGGACGACTCCGAGACAGATAAAAGCAGGCAAGGAACACAAGCCCAGTGGGACCACGAGTTTCACCCCAAGGGCCGCAGCGCGCTTTTCCGCAGCCCTGAACTGCTCGCGCCGCAGGCGGGCTGCCTGGGCATAAAGGAGGGCAGAGGATGGCGCGCCCGTCAGGGCCGCGAAGGCGAGGGCATCCTTGAGCTTGCGTGCTTCAGCGCATTGCTGGCCCGAACTCCGCCACGCGGTCTCCCAGTCCGTTCCGATGTCCAGGGCGGCAACCACAGATCCCAGCGAGCGGCTGAGCTGCGGGCCCGCGCAGCCAGCGATCAATTCAAGGGACCGTCCAAGTCCCGCCCCAGAATCGAGCATGGCGGCCACCAACTCAAGAATCATGGGCACGCTACGCAGTCCTTCCTGTCCCTGGGATTTCCCCTTCTGGGATTTCCCGGGCACGTCAGGGGCCCGGCACGCATTAAGGTCCTTCAGCGGGTCAATGCCATTGGGTGAGCCGCGAAGCATCCGCAGAGCCGTACGCCGCCGGGTTCTTCCCGGATTTGCCAGCCCCAGGACTACTGCGGAAACCAACACCACAGACACTGCGATGGCAGGGAAAGCGGAGTCCATCAGTCGGTGCCCGCCGCCGCGTACACCAATCGCGATGACCAGATCCTGCCCGCCACCGTCAAGACGATCCCAGCCGCAAGCGCCGCCAAACCGACCCCGTTGGCCAACAAGATCCCCCAAGGGTCTACCCCCAGCACCATGCCCAGTCCCAGCCCGAACACGGGCAACCATGTCAGAAGACGCACGGTGGCTTTCGGACCGGCCAGCGCAGTCTGCCGGGCATCACCGGCGTCGTCCTCTGCCTCAAGCTGGGAGGCAAACCTGGCAAGCACGTCCGCCAACGGACAACCACTTGCCTCGGCGACGTCCAAGCAGGCAGCAAGTTCTCCCCAGATTCGCCGTTCTGCGGGATTTCCACCAGCAAGATCCTTCGCTGCCGACATTCTGATGGCTTCGGCGACGGATGCCCCAATCATCGAGGCCGCCCGCGCAGCCGCAAGAACGCGAAGAGACCCGGAAGACAGCCGGGGGAATCCCGAAGCTTTCCTGTGCGCCTTGGGTACCCCGGCGTCGCTCGAACCATCGCCCTGGTCCTTGTCCGCGTGTACCATGCACAGTTCCTCCCAAAGCCTCGACGGCGACCGGCCGCCTCGGAGGAGTGCAGCCAGTTGCTGCACGAGCACCGTGAGCGGCAACGCGTCCACGCGGGCGCGTCTCCGCAGCTTGCCTGGGATAGCCGGGGCTGACAGAGCGGGCGCGAGAGCGCGCACCACTCGCTTGCCGCGTCGCCGGGACGGTTGGAATGTCACCCACACAGCGGCTGCCAGGACGAACAGCAGAAGTCCGGTCACGCGACAGCTCCAAGATGATCCGAACCGGCAATCCATCCCTGCGGCTCGAGCAATTCGGACGTAGCCTGTGGCTCGCGCAAGATCCCCGGGTCAAGCTCAAGGCGGCGTGCAAGCTCCCTCCACGCAGGACCGGCAACAGCGTCGCCTGCGTGCAGCTCTACAGCGGGCACTACGGCTTGGCCTGTCGCGTCATCCGCCAATAGTCCGATGCACGAAACCCTCCTTCCGGAGAGAGTCCGCTCGACATGTACCACTGCGTCCAAAGCTGTTGAAAGTTGCAGGCGGACGGCTTCCCTGCTCAGCCCTGCAAGCGCGCCCAAGGCCACTAGCCTGGCAGGAACAGCGGCGGCAGTGTTTGCATGGATCGTGCCGCCCCCACCTGTATGGCCGGTATTAAGTGCGGTCAGCAGTTCACGGACCTCGGCTCCGCGGCATTCGCCCACGACGAGCCGGTCCGGCCGCATCCGCAGCGCCTGCCGGACAAGTTCGCCGAGGTCCAGCGCGCCGCCACCTTCAAGATTTCCGTGTCTGGACTCAAGGGACACGACGTGCGGGTGTACCGGGTTCAGCTCCGAGGCGTCTTCAATCAGTACAAGGCGCTCATGGGGATTGCTCAGCCCGAGCATCGTGGACAGCAAGGTGGTCTTTCCGGAACCGGTGGCACCGCTGATCAGGAAGCTCAGCCTGCGGTCAACCATCGCCTGCAGCACATGCTGTACAGGTGGTCCAAACATTCCGCCGGCGCGGAGCTCGTCCATGGAGAACACTTCCTCACGCCGGATCCGCACTGACAACAACGTTCCCGCGGTGGAAATCGGCGGGAGCACCGCGTGCACCCGGTAGCCGCCGTCAAGCCGGACATCGACGCACGGTGAGCCGTCGTCCAAGCGGCGTCCGCCCGCTGCCACAAGTCGGGAGGCCAGGGCACGGATTTGAGGTTCGCCGTCGAAGTGGAGCTGGGCTCTTTCCAGCCCTTTGCCGCGGTCGAACCAGACGGAGTCCGGGCCGTTCACGAAGATGTCCGTCACCGAAGCATCCCGTGCAAGTTGTTGGAGAGGTCCCAGCCCACTCAGTTCGGCGCTGATTGATTCGACGGCCGCGAGCGCGCCAGCGGTTCCGAGCAGCCGGCCCGTGGCGTGGACGGCGGCGGCCACCCGTGACGGAGTGACAGGTCCGGCGTCGGACATGACGGTTTCCCTGACGGTTTCAAGGAGCGCGGCGTCCAAGCGCTGGGCCCGACGTCGGCGGCCGCCGGTTGGGAATCCGGGCGTACTCATGCTGCTGCGTGGTCGAGTAGTTGAAGGACGGATCCCGCAAAGCGACGCACAGCTTTGCGTTTACCGAATTCCAGGAGGCGTCCAAGCTCAGCGGCCCCAGTGGTTCCGCGAAGCTCGGGCAGAACACCGTGGAGGGGTAGGCCAAGCGATTCGGCAATGAGCGGTCCATCCACTGCGGAACTGGTGTTCCCGCGGACCACAAGTGCTGTGTCCACGGCGGGTAGCTCTTGGAGAAGCCGGGCCGCGGCGACGGCCGCTCGAAGCTGCGCCGGTGCTACCAGGAGGATCCTGTCGCAGTCCCATCCGAAGCTGCTCAGCGATTCCGTTCCGCGGCCAATATCGACAATGACCAACTCAAAACCCCGTCTGGCCGCATCCAGAACAGCTGCCACTGCACCAGCCCCGACATCCAGGGGATGGTCGCGGCCGCCCGGCCAGGACAGAAAAGAGAATCCGCCCGCTACGGGCAGTGAGTCGCTTAGCTGCGCGGGACCGATGCTGCCACTGGCGCCGGCAAAATCGGGCCAGCGCAGCCCAGGCGCGCCTTCAGCAGCAAGGCAAAGCTCCAGGCCGCCTCCCCGGGGGTCACCGTCAACCAACAGGGTCCGCACCCCGTGGCCGGCCGCTTCCTGGGCCAGCCAGACTGCGACCGTCGAGGCGCCCGCACCACCGCATCCGCCTGTCACTCCGAGCACCATGCCACCGGGTTCAGGGGCGTGGGAACGGCTGAGGTGCTCCGCCAGCCATGCCGCGGCCTCCGGCAATACGGCGACGCGTTCGGCCCCCAATGCCGCTCCTAACTGCCACAAAGAGTCCCCTTCACCGTTGAGTCCTAGCAAAACGGAAGGTGCACGACGGCGGGGCGGTAGTTCGCGGATATCGCTACCGAGAAGCACCGTCCCCGCGGAGTCCCATACCGACAAGGCCTCAGACGAATCGACCGCTGTCCGAAGACTGGCACCGACAGCGGCTGCGATCCTTTCCGTCTCAGCCTGCAGCCGGCTATTGCCCGTCACTAACAGGACTTCGCCGGAATCGACAGGAAGCCACGACTCGCCCGGCACCGGACCGAGATCCGGTCCGCTGCCGGCCCTGTCGGCGCCGCCCTTGCCACCGACAGCGCCGCCACCGTCATCGCGCTGTTGGAGATGTTGCCCGCTCATGAAGCCACTGTCCCCGGTTTCCCGGGAGCATTGAAGAACTCTCTTTGCGTATGTGGACAAGCAACCGCAAAAGGCCCTGTGGAGGAGGAGTCCGCAATGCGGACGGCAGCAATGCGACGCAGCATTGCGGACGGCAGCATTGCGCACCAAAGCATTGCGGACGGCAGTTGTCCGCGAAGTGCAAGTTTCAGCGGAACCGCAAGGCAGAATGGTGATCATGTACCTGCTGCTCGCCGCCCATCCAGACGGCGCAGCTATTCAGGAAACCAATGCGGCTGGAGCAGCCCTGGCAGAGCCGAGCGTCGTGAGCAAAGCCGATCTTCCCGGCGTCGTGGGCGGGCTGGAAAAGAGGCGGCCGCGCTGGGTCTGGAACCGGACGCAGGATTGGTACCCGGCGATGCTCCAGGCCGGAGTGGAGCTGGAACGGTGCCATGACCTCACACTCAGCCGCGCCATCCTGGCCCACTCGGAATTCACGGCACACACTGACTACGCCCGCAGCGCCGAAAAGCTCACACAGGACGATGAAATTCCGCGCATCCTCCAGCCTCCCCCGGCCCCCGCCGAGCAAGGCGCGCTCTTTGACCACATTGTCCCGCGTAGCGCACAGCCCGGCCTCGACGACATACGTACCGAGTTCGCGGCCCAGCAGCACGCGCTTGGCCAGGCTTCCACGGAAGAAGGCCGCCAGCATCGCCTGAAACTCTTGGTTGCAGCGGAATCCGCCGGCGCCATGATTGCCGCGGAAATGCAGTTCACGGGTGTGCCATGGCAGGAGACACTGCACGAAGAAATCCTCGAAGGCCACCTCGGGCCCCGTCCTCTGGCCGGCCACCGTCCAGCCCGGCTCGAGGCGCTCTGCAACGAGCTTCGCGGGATCCTCCAGACTCCCCGGCTGAACCCGGATTCACCCCAGGACCTCATGCGCGCCCTGCACCGGAATGGCATCGAAGTGAAGACAACGCGCCAATGGGAACTCAAGGAATCAAAGCACCCGGCCATCGGACCCCTCCTGGAATACAAGAAGCTCTCCCGCTTGTTCACGGCCAATGGCTGGTCCTGGCTGGACGCGTGGGTGAGCGAAGGCAGGTTCCGTCCCGAGTACGTGGTGGGTGGCGTGGTGTCCGGCCGTTGGGCTTCCCGGGGAGGCGGGGCTTTGCAGATTCCCCGCCAAATCCGGGGCGCAGTGCATGCCGACCCGGGCCACAAGTTGATCGTCGCCGACGCCTCGCAGCTTGAGCCGCGGGTTCTGGTCGCCCTTGCTCAGGATTCGAAGATGGCCGAGGCTGCGCGGGACAAGGACCTGTACGCCGGCATCGCCGCGCAAGGCTTCGGTGGTGACCGGGCGAAGGCCAAGATCGCGTTGCTGGGTGCAATTTACGGCGCCACCACGGGCGAATCAGGGCGGCTTATGCCCCAGCTGGCCCGCACCTACCCGCGAGCAGTCGGCTTCGTCGAACAGGCAGCCCGAGACGGCGAAGCCGGCCGGACCGTGACCTCCAGGTTGGGCCGCAGCAGCCCGCCGCCGTCGGAACGCTGGATCCGCAGCCAGCAGTCCACGACGGCGGAAGAGCAGAGGCGAGCGGACGGCATCGCCCGGTCACGGGGACGTTTCACGCGGAACTTTGTGGTGCAAGGTTCCGCAGCGGACTGGGCATCGTGCTGGCTTGCCGAACTTCGACGGCGGTTGCGCACTGTGCGTGCCAAGGGCCTGCCCGCCGGGGAATTGGTGTTCTTCCTGCACGACGAAGTCATGGTTCATGCCCCCCTCGAGTCGGTGGATGCCTGCATCAGTGCCATCGAGGAGGCCGCCGCTGCTGCGAAGGAGCTGCTGTTCGGGCGGGTTCCGGTTGAATTTCCGGTGAGTATCGCCGTCGTCGATTCGTACGACAAGGCGAAGTAGGCACCGCTATTGCCCCCGGCTCAACAGCGGAGGACGATTGCCCCGTGGGAAGCAAAGGCCGGACGCTACTGGCCGCATACATCGCGTTCCAGCTGACCGAGCTGGAGGGCCAATTGCCCTTGATCGGGGCGGCTGACCCGGAAGCCGTGCACAACGCCAGGCTCGCGATTCGCCGGCTCCGTTCCGTCCTCAATTGCTATCGCGGCTTGGTCCCGGAGCTCCCCCGGCCGGCCCGCGAGGAAGTCAAGTGGCTGGCAACGTCCCTGGGTGAGTCCCGGGATGCTTATGTCCTGGCCCAGAGAATACGGCTCTCTCTTGACACGAAGGATTCATGGAATGCTCCCGAGTCCTTGCGGCTGGCCGTTGAGGAGCTGGAATCGTCCAGCTCCCGGCTGGCGACTGCCCTGGGCGTGCGCAAGCGCAGCAAGCGGACGGTGCGGGCTGCAAGGGCAGCGTTACTGGAAGCCCCCGACGCCAAGGAATACAAGCCCCCGACGGCGGACCTTGCGGAGCGCCTCCAAGTACAGTGGGAGCGGCTGCAGCACAGCCTCGCGGAGGAAGCGGGCAGTGGCGACCCGGACGTGCGCAACGCCGCGCTCCACCAAGCCCGCAAAGACGTCAAGTGCCTCCGGTACTCCGCGGAGTCAGTTGCGGACGCCTTCAGCCACCACGCTGCCGGAGTGATCCAACCGGCGATTGGCCTGCAACGATTGCTGGGCGAGCAACACGACGCCGTCGTGGCCGGAGACTGGATCAGGGAACTGGCAAACACTCCAGGCGTCGACGCGGAAGATGCCCAAAGGCTGGAGGCAATGGAATCCCGACGGCGACTCAACGCGGAGGAGGAATTCCGGATGGCGATGGCGGAATACCCAGTGCCGGCCCCGAGGCGAGCGCTGATCTTCTGAAGTCCGGAACCATAGACCCCCGGCAGGTCCGAAAGCGAGTCATATGGCGGAAACGAACTTGGCATGACCCTGCCAAGTAATGTACCCCGAAGTAACTTCAACCCTCCCCGACCTTCCGGATAGGCTCGTTCACGGCGGACCGAAGTGAGGGACGCCACAGTGCAAGGACGCACTCACTGTGCGGGCAGCAAACAAGGGGGAACAGCAAGGATGGCTGGACGATTCGAAATTCTCAAGGACGGCGAAGACGGCTACCGATTCCGGCTGACCGCAGCCGACGGAACGCTTGTGGCGGAGTCTCCGCAGTTCAAGCACCTGAAAGCTGTGGTCGCCGGCATCAACGCGGTACGTGAAAATGCCGCCACGGGCATCGTCGTGGATTACTCAAAAACAGCCCGACGCGCAGCGTAGCGCGAGTCAGCGGCGCTCGGCGGATCAGCGGCGCCGGTGCGGGGCGGCCGGCGGCGCGCCTACGGCGCGAGGCTAAATCTCTATCTCAAGCAGGCGCTCCGCGTCCCACGGAACCGTCCACCCCAAGGCGTCGAAAAGGCCGCTGAGCACCATCCCGGTGAAACCCCAGACCACTAGTCCGTTGACCTTGAAGACAGGACTCGAGAAAGTCCGGCCAAGTCTGGTGAGCGTCCCCGTGTAGCGATTATCGGGGTCCAGGAGATCCCGCACCGGGACACGGAACACTTGCGCCGACTCGGCGTAGTCCACAACGCGGACGGGCGAGGGCGATGCCCACCATGCCAAGACGGGCGTGACGACGAAATTGCTGCGAATCAGTCCGAGTTCCGGCATGACCCCCAGTACCTGTACGCCTCCACTGTCCAAGCCGGTCTCCTCTACTGCCTCCCGGAGCGCTGCCGCTACGGCAGACTCATCCCCTGGATCGATGCTGCCGCCAGGGAACGCCACCTGTCCCGGATGATCGTCCAGGGTGTGCGCGCGTTCCAGGAGCAAGACATCCAAGTCGGCGGGGGCCACAGGTTTCCCCGACGCCGCGGGGACATCGTCCAAGACGCCGAAGAGCATGAGCACGGCCGCTTTTCGCGCCTTGTCCGGATCCACCGCTGCGGCGGCAATCCGCGGGTCGGGGCCTGCATGCAGGCCGGAATCAATCTTGGTGATGAGACTTACTAGGTCTTCGAGCGCGGTCATCGCGGTCTCCTTTGCGATTCCATCCGGATCTCCGCAGCACGGTGGGTCTCGGCGAGCAGCTTTGCCAAAAGCGCTTCGTTGCCGGGCGCCAGTTCGTATTTGAGCAGCTTCGCGGCTTTGACGGGATCGGTCTCGCCTTCACCGTAGCTGGGACACCAATTGGCCACCGGACACGCTCCGCACGCCGGCCTGCGCGCATGGCAGACCCTCCGACCGTGGAAAACCACCCGGTGGGACAGCATGGTCCAGTCCTTGGGCTCGAAAAGTTCGGCGACGTCGAACTCGATCTTCACCGGATCCTCGGACGTCGTCCACCCAAACCTGCGCGCCAGCCTGCCAAAATGCGTGTCCACGGTGATTCCCGGGACGCCGAAAGCGTTGCCGAGCACCACGTTCGCAGTTTTACGCCCGACGCCGGGGAGCGTCACCAAATCTTCCAGCCTGCCGGGGACCTCGCCGTCGAACTCGTCCACCAAGCGTGTGCTGAGGGCCAGGACGTTCTTCGCTTTGGCGCGGAAGAAACCGGTCGGTTGCAGGATCGCCTCCAGCTCCGCAGGCTCGGCCTCGGCCATCCTCCGGGCATCCGGGTAGCGTGCAAACAGGATTTTGGTGACCTGGTTGACCAGCACATCGGTGGTCTGGGCGGACAGCACGGTGGCCACCACCAGTTCAAAGGGGTTCCGGAAATCAAGCTCCGCGTGGGCGTAGGGATAGAGCTCGGCGAGTGCCTTGTTGATTTTGCGCGCACGCCGCTTCAAAGCCAGCGGGGTTTCGACGATGGTGTCCACAGAGGGCCTGGCTAGCCGCGTTCGATGTGGCTGAGATCGCGCAGGACGCCCACTTTGCCATCGGTATCCTGCACCAGGAATTCCTCGCCGCGGTCCTCAAGGGCCAGGACCCAGGCGCCCGGTTCGATAGTGAAGACGGGGGTTCCTGTGTGCTCGTCGACCACGGCACGTGGATGGGCCACGGCGAACCAGAAGGCCTCGTACCCTCCGTGTTCCTCATCGTCGCCCCTTCGCGTCGCCGGATCTACGGTTGCCCCGATGATCTGATGCGCCCTGGTCTGCTCGAGATTGGTCTGTTCGAGATGAGGTTGCTCCGTGTCGGGTTGGTTCTCCGCGTTTGCCTTGTTAACTGTCCCAATGTGTTGGGTGGCGGTTCCGGTGTCCGCGCCTCCGACGAGCGGCGTCGCCATAGTGGCGGCAGCAGTGTGCTGGGGCTCTGCGGGGGTTGCCGCCTGCGCTTCCCGCGGCTTCACGGCGTCGCCTTCCGCAACTTCGGTAGGCTCGGCGGGCTCGGCGGGCTCGGCGGGCTCGGCAGGTACGACGGCGGCGGGTGCTGCCGCGGGGGCGGTCACCGGAGTGGCGGGCAGCGTACTTGCCGGCGCGGAAGCGTCAGGAGAGGCTTCGGGCTTGGGCACCACGGGCTTCGGCGCAACGGGCTTGCGGGACGGGATGGCCGGTTCCCTGGCCACAACGTGCGCGGGCTGTTCGGCCCGGTCCTTGAAGTCCTCGCGGAGCACCGGCAAATGCGGTGCCAGGACCGTCGCAGCGAGAAGGCCCACCGATCCGATCAGGCCCACGAGCGCGAAAACAGTAAACGCGCCCGCCGTGGAGAGGAAGAACATGGTCACCGCGAACGACGCCACCACGGAAGCGAACTGGTCGATCGAAAGCGAACCGATTCTCACAACATTCCCCGGTTGCAGGCGCCGTGCGACGAACAAAGCCGTCACTACCAAGGGAAGAATGATGCCCAAGGCGAGGAAAAAGAGGTTGCCCAGGTTCCACAGGTTGTACCCTCCGCCGAACATCGGCAGGAGGGAACCTACAAACATCAGCAAAGTGGAACCGAAAACAGTCAAGTCCCGGATGGTGAAAGGACCCAGTACAGCTTGGTACTTCGGGGAGGTCTTGCTTCCGGGCTCTGGCGCCCCGGCTCCAGCTGCTTCGGGGGCCGATCCGGGCGCCAGCGCACCGTATTTCGGACCTTGGCTCGTCTGGTTCATGTGCAAATCTCCTTTGTACGGCGGTGCCCGGGACGCTGCCGCCCAAGGCTGCACCCAGTGTTTTCGGGCCAGGCGGGGGCACCAGGTCTTTCGCGTCTCGAGACCTCTTCAGCCTATGCCACCCTTCTCACAGTCCACTAGCTGGCACATGCGCGGAGACTCGGAGGCTGCCGCGTCATCTCCCCGTTTTTGGAGCTACCCTGAGAACGTCGGAGCCGTTCGGCGCGAATCAGACGCCGTTCACGGTCCGGAGTGTGACCGCAGACACTTGTTGTCGGCGCAAAACGCTAAGGTGGGTTCCGGAAAAGCTCTTGCGGAATCCCGTGAGGCGCCGCAGCCCAACGCCGTGCATGCTTGGCGCGTTTGGGTCGGGCGGACCGCCACGGGACCCGCGCAGCAGAGATCGATGAATGATGAGGTTCACATGTCCCAGGACGCCAATGGATCGACGACCACCGCTGCACCCGCACCTGACGGGATACGCAACGGCGACGCCCTCGAAAACCTTCTCCACGAGAACCGGAAGTTCGCGCCCACCGCTGAATTTGCCGCCAACGCAGTAGTCGGCGCCGAGGTCTATGCGGAAGCAAATGCGGACCGCCCCGCATTCTGGGCCAAGCAAGCACGCGAACTCCTCACGTGGGACAAGGACTTCACCGAGGCCCTGGACTGGTCCAACCCGCCGTTCGCCAAGTGGTTCGTCGGCGGCGAGGTCAACGCTGCGTACAACGCCCTGGACCGGCACGTGGAG
The DNA here is from genome assembly GCF_014207375.1 of Arthrobacter sp. AZCC_0090. Lineage (GTDB taxonomy): Bacteria > Actinomycetota > Actinomycetes > Actinomycetales > Micrococcaceae > Arthrobacter. Next base: position 304,293 of record NZ_JACHEE010000005.1, read on the forward strand.
AACGGGCTCGGGGACAGGGTGGCGATCTATTTCGAGGGCGAGCCCGGGGATAGCCGGAGCTACACGTACGCGCAGCTGACCGAGGAGGTGAAGAAGGCTGCGAATGCCTTTGAGTCCCTGGGCGTGGCCAAGGGTGACCGCGTGGCCGTGTACCTGCCCATGATCCCCGAAGCCGTGATCACCATGCTGGCCTGTGCCCGGATCGGGGCCGTGCACTCCGTGGTGTTCGGCGGCTTCTCCGCCGACGCGCTGCGCTCCAGGATCGATGACGCCGAGGCCAAGCTCGTGGTCACCGCGGACGGTACCTACCGCCGCGGCAAGCCCAGCCCACTCAAGCCCGCCGTGGACCAAGCCTTGTCCGCACCAGGCCATTCCGTCCGGAACGTCGTGGTGGTCAAGCGCAACGGGGAATCCGTGGACTGGGTCCAGGGCCGGGACCAGTGGTGGGACGAAGCTGTCGGGGCAGCCTCAACGGAACACACCGCCGTCGGGCACGACTCCGAGCACCCGTTGTTCATCCTCTACACCTCCGGGACCACGGGCAAGCCCAAAGGCATCCTGCACACCACCGGCGGCTACCTGACCCAGACCGCGTACACGCACAGGGCGGTCTTCGACCTGCACCCGGAGACGGACGTGTTCTGGTGCACCGCCGACGTCGGATGGGTCACCGGCCACTCCTACGTCGCCTATGCCCCGCTTATCAACGGCGCCACCCAGGTCATGTACGAAGGCACCCCGGATTCCCCGCACCAGGGCCGCTGGTGGGAAATCGTGGAAAAGTACAAGGTCTCCATCCTCTACACGGCCCCCACCGCTATCCGGACCTTCATGAAGTGGGGCCGAGACATCCCGGCCAAGTACGATCTGTCCTCGATCCGGGTCCTCGGTTCCGTGGGTGAACCCATCAACCCCGAGGCCTGGATGTGGTACCGCGAGGTCATCGGCGGCAATGCCGGCAAGAACGGCGAGAAGAAGGAACACCCCGCACCGATCGTGGACACCTGGTGGCAGACCGAAACCGGCGCCCAGATGATCGCACCGCTGCCCGGCGTCACCGCAACCAAACCGGGCTCCGCACAGGTCCCGTTGCCGGGCATCGCAATCGACGTCGTGGACGAGGCAGGCGAATCCGTCCCGGACGGCCACGGCGGCTACCTCGTGGTCCGCGAACCCTGGCCCGCCATGCTGCGCGGCATTTGGGGGGACCCGGAGCGGTTCAAGGACACCTACTGGTCCCGTTTCGAGGGCATGTACTTCGCCGGGGACGGCGCCAAGAAGGACGAAGACGGGGACGTGTGGCTCCTGGGTCGCGTTGACGATGTCATGAACGTCTCCGGGCACCGGCTCTCCACCACCGAAATCGAGTCAGCGTTGGTGTCCCACCCGTCCGTGGCTGAGGCCGCGGTCGTCGGAGCCGCCGACGAAACCACGGGCCAGTCCGTGGTCGCGTTCGTCATCCTGCGTGGGGATGCCGCGAACGACGGCGACGCCACCGTCCTGGAACTGCGCAACCACGTTGGCAAGGAAATCGGCCCCATCGCCAAACCCAAGCACATCCTCGTGGTCCCCGAACTGCCCAAAACCCGGTCCGGCAAGATCATGCGCCGCCTCCTCAAGGACGTCGCAGAAGGCCGCGAAGTAGGCGACGCCACCACTTTGTCCGACCCCACGATCATGGCCCAGATCGCGGAGTCCCTGAAGAAGTAGGCACTTCGCCAAGCGACGCACGGCGACAAGCCACCACGCAAAAGCGGCGGTCCCCTCCCACGAGGACCGCCGCCTTTGTCATGAAACCCACCGTCGCAAGAATGTTATATTTAGTTCTTTCATGTTCTCTTTTGAGCGGTTATAGTCGAGTTCTACGTGAGATAACTCACAAGCACCACGCTTTTCAAGGGAGAGAACATGGCAGCGAATCTTGACCCGTTCCAGTCGGCGCACAACGCTGGGCCTGGACGCCGCACCATCCTGAAGACGCTCGGTATCGGTGCCGCCGGCCTGGCTGGCATTCCGCTGCTGGCTGCTTGCACGGGCGGCTCCGGCCCCGCTCCGGGAGCCTCATCGAACAGCCTCACCTTCGGCTCCGGCTCTTCGGACGACGTGCCCAAGAACGCCTACAAAGCCGTCACCGATGCCTTCACCAAGAAGACCGGCGTCACCGTGGCCACCAACGTCGTCCCGCACAACGACTTCCAGAACAAGATCAACTCCTACCTCCAAGGCAGTCCGGACGATGCCTTCACCTGGTTCGCCGGCTACCGCATGCAGTACTACGCCGGAAAGGGACTCCTGGCCCCGGTGGACGATGTATGGGCAACCATTGGCAGCAACTTCTCGGACGCCATGAAGAAGGCCTCCACCGGGCCGGACGGCAAGATGTACCTGGTCCCCAACTACAACTACCCCTGGGGTTTCTTCTACCGGAAGAGCTTCTGGGCCGAAAAGGGCTACGCAGTCCCCAAGACGTTCGACGAGCTGAAGACCCTGGCCACCAAGATGAAGTCCGACGGCATCATCCCCATCGGCTTCGCGGACAAGGACGGCTGGCCGGCCATGGGCACGTTCGACTACATCAACATGCGCCTCAACGGCTACCAATTCCACATTGACCTGACAGCGCACAAGGAAAGCTGGGACCAGAAGAAGGTCAGCGATGTCTTCGACACTTGGAAGGCCCTCCTGCCCTTCCAAGACCCCAATGCCCTCGGCCAGACCTGGCAGGACGCCGCGAAGGCCCTCGAAGCCAAGAAGACCGGGATGTACCTGCTGGGCTCCTTCGTGACCCAGCAGTTCACCGATCCCGCGGTGCTGGCCGACATCGATTTCTTCCCGTTCCCGGAAATCGCCGTGGAAGGCACGGACGCCGTCGAGGCCCCCATCGACGGCTTGCTCCTGTCCAAGAAGGGCGGCGACAACAAGGCAGCCCACGATTTCCTTGCCTTCATGGGTTCCGCCGAGGGCCAGAACGCCTACGCTGCCGTTGACACCTCCAACATCGCCACCGTCAAGGGCGCCGACACGTCAAAGTTCAGCCCGCTGAACAAGAAGTGCGCAGACACCATCGCCAACGCCAAGTACATCAGCCAGTTCCTGGACCGCGACGCCCTTCCCGCCATGGCCAACAACGTGATGATCCCCGCACTCCAGTCCTTCATCAAGGACGGCACCGTGGACGTCAAGAACCTTGAAGCGCAGGCCAAGACGCTTTACGCCGCCCAGTAGTTGTCGTGTCAGCGCCGCGACCTGCTTCGCAGGCCAAGCGCATCGGCATCCCAAGGAAAGGAACGACGACGGCGGTACCGCCCGCCGTCGTCGGGCCACCTTTTGCAAACTGAAGGAATCCCCATGAGTACTACCGCCGAAAAACCGGCTGCACCGGACAGCGAGCCCGGCGCTGCCGGGCGAACCACGGCCGGCAAGGGCCACTCTGGCGCCGGGAGACGGCCGGGCAAGGCAGGCAAAGTCCGCCGCCTCACGCGGCGTGACAAGTTCGTCCTCGCAATCATGGTGGGTTTGCCTACCCTGATCCAGCTGCTGCTGGTCTGGCTGCCCACGCTCTTTTCCATCGCGCTGAGCTTCACCCGTTGGAACGGCTTGGACCTCAAGGACATCAAGCCCGCCGGAACGGACAACTACCGCTTCGTGGTCCAGGACTATCCCCCATTCTGGCCCGCCATGCAGCACAACATTCTGTGGCTGGTCTTCCTGGCCCTGATCGCAACACCTCTCGGACTGCTGCTGGCTGTGCTCCTGGACCAGAAAATCCGTGGCAGCAAGATCTACCAAAGCATCTTCTTCACACCCGTCATGCTGTCCCTGGCCCTCATCGGCGTGATCTGGCAACTGTTCTATAACCGCGACAGCGGCTTGCTCAACTACCTCCTCGGCACGGCCGGCACTCCGCGGGCCGTCGACTGGTTCGGAGACTCCAACGTCAATATCTGGGCAGCCATGGTCGCAGCTACCTGGCGTCATGCCGGGTACGTCATGCTCCTGTACTTGGCCGGGCTCAAGGGTGTGGACCCGTCCCTGCGGGAGGCCGCGTCGATTGACGGCGCCAACGCCGTGCAGACGTTCTTCCGCGTCGTTTTCCCGGCCATGCGCCCGGTCAACATCGTGATCGTGGTGATCACCATCATCGAGTCGCTGCGTGCCTTTGACATTGTGTACATCATCAATCGAGGAACCAACGGCCTTGAACTGATCAGCGCCCTCGTAATCCAGAACCTCGTCGGTGAAGGCCAAGTAATCGGCGTCGGCTCCGCCCTCGCGGTCATCCTCCTGGTCATTTCGCTGATTCCCATCGTCTTCTACCTCATCCGCACCTTCGGCAAGGAGAGCAAGGCATGAGCACCCTCGCCAACCCCATCCCCAGCACAGCAGGAGCCGCGGCCGTGTCGCGGAACTCCGGCAAGCGCCACTACGGAACCCACATCTTCCTGACCGTCATGGCAGTGATGTGGCTGATTCCGCTCGGCTGGTCCCTGTACACCGCCTTGCGCCCCAAAGCCGACACGGACAAGTACGGCTACTTCAGTTTTGGTGGCAGCTTCAGCTTCGACAACTTCATCCAAGCTTGGACCCAAGGCGGATTCTCGAAGTATCTCTTGAACTCCGTGCTCATCACTGTCCCGGCGGTGCTCCTGACCTTGTTCTTTGCCTCGATGATGGCGTTCGCCGTCTCCAGGGTGAACTGGAAATTCAACATCACGCTGCTGATCATGTTCACCGCGGGCAACCTCCTGCCACCGCAGGTCCTCGCAGCCCCGTTGTTCGAAATGTTCAAGCATCTCTCGCTCCCGTACTCTTTCAGCGATTCCGGCAACCTGCTCAATACCTACATTTCCGTGATCGCCGTGGACACGGCCTTCCAGATCGGTTTCTGCACCTTCGTGCTTTCCAACTACATGAAGGCACTCTCGTCCGACCTCACGGAGGCCGCGTTGGTGGACGGGGCCGGAATCTGGCGGCAGTACTGGAACATCATCCTTCCGCTGTGCCGGCCCGCCCTCGCAGCGCTTGGCACCCTGGAAGTCATCTTCATCTACAACGATTTCTTCTGGCCGTTGCTCTTCATCCAAAGTGGAGACCGCTTGCCCATCACCACCGCCATCAACAACCTCCAGGGCCAGTTCCTCAGCAATTACAACCTGATTGCCGCGGGCGCCATGATCACCCTGATACCCACCCTGATCATCTACCTCGCGCTGCAGCGGCAATTCGTAGCCGGCCTGACGCTCGGTTCCAGCAAAGGATAAAAACGCATGGCCATGGATTACATCGTCGACAAGCTGGGCGGCCGGATCGCCTTCGGCGGGGACTACAACCCCGAACAATGGCCCGAAGAGGTCTGGAAACACGACGTCGCGCTCATGAAGGAAGCCGGCGTGAACCTGGTGAGCGTCGGGATCTTCAGCTGGGCACTACTGGAGCCGGAGGAAGGCCGTTACGAGTTCGGCTGGCTGGACAGGGTCCTTGAGCTCCTTCGCGCCAACGGCATCTGCGTTGACCTCGCCAATGCGAGCGCCTCTCCCCCGCCGTGGTTCAGCCGCAAGTACCCCGATTCGCTCCCGGTGGATGCCGACGGCGTGCGGCAAAGCTACGGTTCTCGCCAGGCCTTCGCTGCGTGCTCCCCGGACTATCGCCGGGCGGCAGCAGCCCTGACGACGGCGATCGTGCAGCGCTACGCCGGGCACCCCGCCGTCGTGATGTGGCATGTCCACAACGAGTACGGCTGCCACAACCAACCGGACTTCGGTCCGCATGCGGAGCGTGGCTTCCAGAAGTGGCTCCAAGACAGGTACGGGAACCTCGAGGCGCTCAACGAGGCGTGGGGTACGGCGTTCTGGTCACAGCACTACTACGACTGGGCCGAGATCCTCCCGCCGCGCCGCTCGGGAACCTGGGTGAACCCCACCCAGCAACTGGACTTCGCAAGATTCTCTTCGGATGCGCTCCTTGAGTGCTTCAAGGCCGAGGCGGACATCATCCGGGCGCATTCCAAGCACCCCGTGACCACTAATTTCATGGGCTTCAACATGGGTTTGAGCGCTCCAGTGGACTATTGGCGCTGGTCCGGACACATGGACGTTGTGTCCAATGACCACTATCTGATTGCCGCCGACGAGCGGAACTTCCAGGACCTGGCCATGACGGCGGACCTCACCCGCGGGTGGGCGCAAGGCAAGCCGTGGCTGTTGATGGAACACTCCACGTCAGCGGTCAACTGGCAGCCCCGCAACATTGCCAAGGCGCCGGGTGAAATGCTCCGCAACTCCCTGCAGCATGTGGCCCGCGGAACCGACGGCGTGCTGTTCTTCCAGTGGCGGGCGTCCCGAGCCGGCGCCGAGAAATACCACTCCGGGCTGGTCCCCCACGCTGGCCGCGACAGCAAGGTGTGGCGCGAAGTGGTGGAGCTGGGCCGGGCTCTCGAGAGCATTTCGGAGGTGGCCGGCTCCACGGTCCAGGCCGAGGCCTGCATCATCCACGACACCGACGCCCGCTGGGGCACCGAACTGGACTCGCACCCCAGCGAGGATGCCCGGAACCTCCCCGAAACGCGGCGCTGGCACGATGCCCTCTACCGCGCCGGCGTCACCACGGACATCAGGCAAAGCACCGATGACCTTTCCGGCTACAAGCTGGTGATCGCGCCCATGCTGTATCTCGTCACCAATGAGGGCGCCGCGAAGCTCCACGAGTACGTCGAATCCGGTGGAACCCTGGTGATCACCTATTTCTCCGGAATCGTTGACCAGAACGACCACATCCGGATGGACCCGGTCAACGGCGGCGGCTACCCAGGAGCGTTCTCCGAACTGCTGGGCGTGAGCATGGAGGAATTCTTCCCCTTGCGTTCCGGAGACACGGTGGGCTTGAGCCAGTTCGGCTCCGGGACGCTGTGGAGCGAGCTCGGGAAGGCGACCGGCGCTGAGGTTCTCGCCACGTTCGACGGCGGCCCGCTCGACGGCGGCACAGCGCTCGACGGCACGGCGATAGGCAGCCGGGGCGCGTCCGGCGTCGGTGGCTCTCCCGCGGTGACCCGCCGGGCGGGATCGACCGGACGCGGCGCCGCGTACTACGTCGCCACGAGTCTGGGCCGCGCAGGGCTGGCCGAATTGGTCCAGCTGCTTTGCTCAGACGCGGGGGTGGAGCCGGTCCTGGGCGTTCAGCCGCCGGAGGACGTGGAAATCGTCCGCAGGAGCAACGGCAGCAAGGACTGGACTTTCGTCATCAACCACAGCGCCCAGGACGTGGACGTGCCGCTCGACGGCGTCGAGCTCCTGAGCGGAACCCCCACCGGAGGTACGCTAAACCTTACTGCCGGGGGCGTCGCGGTCGTCGCAGCTCCCGCCTAACCCACCGCCAACCCTCCAGAAAGGCTCCGATGCTTCAGGCAGCGCGCCACACCGCCATAGTCGACGCCGTCCAGCGCGAACGGGTTGTCCGAGTCTCGGATCTCGCGCAACAGCTGGGCGTCTCCGCCATGACCGTTCGGCGCGATATCGAGTCGCTTGAGGAATCAGGACTTGTGGAGCGCATCCATGGCGGGGCCAAGATACCCGGCGACGCCCGGACCCACGAGCCCGGCTTCGAGCTGAAGTCCACGCAGCTGATCGAGGAAAAGCATGCGATCGCCGTCGAGGCCGCCACCCTGGTCCACGAAGGCATGGCTGTTGGCCTGAGCGCCGGAACCACCACCTACGAGCTCGCCAAGGAACTCCTCGACGGCCCGCGGATCACGGTGGTGACGAACTCCATCAGGATTGCGGATCTGTTCCACAATGCCTCGGGTTCCCGTCAGGGTTTCCCGGTCATCGTGACCGGTGGTGAGCGCACGCCGTCGGACGCTTTGGTGGGTCCCATCGCCACGGCCGCGCTGAAGCAGCTGCACCTCGACACACTGTTCCTGGGCGTCCACGGCATGGATGCAGACGCAGGGTTCACTACCCCGAACCTGCAGGAAGCCGAAACCAACCGGGCCTTCATCAGCGCGGCCCGCAACGTGGTGGTCTTGGCGGACCACAGCAAATGGGGAACAGTGGGCATCGCCTCGATTGCCCAGCTGGAAGAGGCCGACGTGCTCGTGACGGACTCGCATCTCGGCGAGGATGCCCGGCGCATCCTCGCTGAAGGCGTCGGGAAGCTGAGGATCGCAAAGGCCTAAGGGGCCGGCCCGAGTTCCCTGCCCGGAACCCAACTGACTCGCACTTGTTGTCGTTATCAGCCCCGAAAACGACACCTAATGCGAGTTAGTTGGGCAGGCACCGCGCTACGGGCACCCGCACGATTGCCGGATGCGGAGCTGGGTGGGGAAGACCCTGTGCTGCGGGGGTTCGTTGCGGGTTTCACCCACCAGCGCGGATACTGCCGCCTCTGCCATCTCCCACACGGGCTGCTCCACGGTGGTCAGGGCCGGCCAGCTGTACTCGGCCTCGATCGAACCGTCGAAGGCCGCCACGGCGACATCGTCCGGAACGGACAGGCCGGCCTCGCGGATTGCCCGGAGGAGCCCGATTGCCTGCATATCGGAGCTGGCGAAGATCGCCGTCGGGCGGTTGTCCGCGGTCAGGAGGCGTTGTCCGGCGGCGTAGCCCCCAGGGCGGTCGAACCCGCCGCGGGCGAGCGGCCCAACAGGGAGTCCGGCAGCTTCCAGCGCCCGCCGCCACCCCTCCTCGCGCCCATCGGCCTCGTTGTCGGCCGTGATGCCCATGGCGAGTCCGATGTTGGTGTGGCCGTGGCCGATCAAATGTTCCACGGCCAGGCGGGCTCCGGCTTCAAGGTCCACGCCTACGCTGTTGAATCCGGGAGCAACCGAGGCATGGTTCAACAGGACCGAGGGGATTTCCGCGCCGAAAAGCTCCAGTAAATCGGGTTCAAACATGACGCTTGCCAGGACCACTCCATCTACCTGCCGCGCGGCGAGGTTTCGGATGTGGCGGCGTTCGGAGTCCAGCTTGTTGTCGGAATTCGTCAACAACAGGGCATATCCGCGCTCGGCTGCGGCCACTTCCACGGCGTGTCCCAGCAGCGCCCAGAACGGATTGCTGGAGTCCGGAATCACGAGGCCGAGGGTTTGGTTGGACCCCATTTTGAGTGCGCGCGCGGCGGCATTCGGCCTGTACCCCAGGATCCGGATGGCGTCCTGGACCTTCGCTTCCGTCGCCGGCGCCACTTTCTTGGGACCACCGTTCACCACATAGCTCACGACGGCGGTGCTCACCCCGGCGTACCGGGCCACGTCTTTGCGGGTCACGGGTCCGCGCGGGGTGTGCACTGCCGAAGTAGTCATGGTGATCATGCTAGCTACAAAGCCTCGGGGGCATCTCCAAAGTCCCTGATGGGGAGCCGTTCGCCGCCCCGGAGGGCAGACTCGTGTGCCACGACGCCCGGAAGCGTGAAGCGGGCCGCCACCCAGGCGTTGACCGGTGGGAGGCTTCCCTTGTTCACGGCTGTGACGAAGTCATCCACCAGGAACTGGTGGCTTCCTTCGTGACCCGTGGGGGCTCCGTGGAATTCCGCAGGCAGCCGCCCGGCGTCGTGCACCGGAGCGAGGCCGGAGATGAACGCGCCGCGAAGTTCGGGCGCGACGTCCGCCAACGAGGGGTCATCCGCCGACATGCTCGGCTTGGTCTCCACCTGGTCCGAGACGTCCAGGACACCCTTTTTGTCCTGCCACAGCGTGGTGGTGGCCAACTGCTCGAAGCTGGCCTCCGTGCCGAAGAAGCGGAAGCGCGATTCGCGGATGTGCGAGGGGTAGCCCACGCGGCGCATCTCGTTGGTCCGCATCACGCCGCCGTCGTTCATTTCGAACAGCGCCGTGGCGTTGGAGAAGTCATTGTCGAACATGCTGACTTCCTTGTCGAAGACGCCGTCGCCGCGATCGTCCTTGACGCCGATGCAGCTGACGCTCACGGCATGTCCAGGCACGGCACCCAGGACGCCACCAATGGCGTGCGTAGGGTACAGCATGGGCGGGTAGCTGGCGGTTTCCTTCCAGTTTTCGCCGCCGCTGTACTGGTAGGCCTCGTAGAAACCCAGGTCCATGTCGTGGACATAGTCACCTTCGGTGTAGAAGATGCGGCCGAACTTGCCGGCGGCGTGCTGCTCGCGGGCATAGACAGTGGCGGGGTTGTAGTAGCTGGTCTCCCCCATGGCATAGACAAGCTTGGTCTCACGCACGGCGTCGATGATGTTCCCGATTTCCTCTTCCGAAACGGCCATTGGCACCGCAGAGTAGACGTGCTTTCCGGCGCGCAGCGCCTTGATCACCAACGGCCCGTGCGTCCAGCGCTGCGTGAAGATGGCGACGGCGTCGACGTCGGAGGCCAGCAACTCGTCGAAGCTGCCCATTGATCCGTCCAAGCCCAATTGCTCTACGGCCTTGGCTGCCCGTTCAGGGAGCTCGTCCACGGCGTAGACCGCGGAAACCCCCGGGTGGAGCTTGAAGAGGTGGGCAAATTGGCCGCCAAACTGGCCAAGTCCTACTACTCCCATTGAAAACGTCATTGTTAGCCCTTCGATTTGTGTGGGTGGCTTCTCGCTGCGCCGGAAGAGGCCCGGCGAGGGGTCCAGACCAGTGAATCACTAGGATCTACTCGAGTCAACAAAACGCAATAAATCCAAAATAATCGAACAAAACTTAACAAAACCCCTTGACCCTCCAGATCTACTCGTGTAGATTTCCATCAGTTGTAACCCACATCACAGTCAGGAAAGGGTCGAAGATGACCATCCTTGCCAAACATGCGGAGCCCGCCGCACCTCCCCAATCGGGCAAACCATCCAGGTTCGGCATCCGACGGATCGGTGACCTGAAGATCGCATTGCTCTTCATCTTCCCGGCGATGATCGGTTTCGTTCTCTTTTTCCTCGTCCCCACCATCCGGGGCATCTACCTCAGCTTCACCGAGTACAGCATCTTGGGCGATCCCACCTGGATCGGCATCAAGAACTACACTTCGATATTCAGCGACGATCTGTTCTGGAACGCCATGGCCGTCACCGTTCAGTACGTGGCTCTGAACATCGGTTTCCAGACCGTCATCGCCATCGGACTCGCACTCCTCATGCACCGCGTGGCCAAATCGACGTTCATCCGCGGCGCGCTGCTGCTCCCGTTCCTGGTGGCCAACGTGATCGTCGCTCTGCTCTGGTTCTGGATGCTCGACTACCAACTGGGCATCGTCAACGAGATCATCAGCTGGATGGGCCTGCCCCGCATCGCATTCTTCGGCAGTGAACAGTGGGCCATCCCCACCATCGCCTTCGTCAATGTCTGGCGGCACATGGGCTACACAGCCCTGCTGATTTTTGCAGGTCTTCAGTCCATCCCCAACCACGTCTACGAGGTAGCCAACCTTGACGGCGCGTCCCCCACCCGGACGTTCTGGAGCATCACCATGCCGCTCCTGCGCCCCGTCTTGGTCCTTGTCCTGGTGGTCACCGTCATTGGTTCGTTCCAAGTCTTCGACACGGTCGCCGTGACCACTGGCGGCGGACCGGTCAACGCCTCCCGCGTCATCCAGATGTACATCTACCAGAAGGCCTTCGGCGAGTCGGACTTCGGCTACGCCTCGGCGCTGTCCGTGATTCTCTTCATCATTCTCGCCCTGGTGGCCTTCATCCAGATGAAGTTCCTCAAAGGCAACGAGACGGACCTGGACTAAGGAAACCCCGCCATGAGTACCTCCACCAATTCCCGCCGTACGCGCGAGTCCGCTGCCGCCGTCGTCGGCTCCCCGCAGTCCCGCCGCCCCGGCACTAAACCCGTCAACTGGCGCCGCACCGGCGCCTGGGTCCTCGTGGTGATCGCCGTCGTGGTCACCATCGCCCCGTTCCTCTGGATGCTCCGGACGGCCCTATCCAGCAATCACTCGCTGGCCTCCAACGCCGGCAATCTCCTCCCTGCGGACTTCAGCTGGGGTGCCTTCCAGCGAGTCTTCGGGCTGCAAAGCCCCGAGCAAGCCATCGCCGAAGGCGGCTCCGGCGCGGACATCAACTTCTGGCTCTACCTGCGCAACTCGATCATCTTCGCCACCCTGACCACCGCAGGCCAGGTGTTCTTCAGCGCGATGGCCGCCTACGCCTTTTCCAGGCTGCGCTGGCCGGGCCGGAACAAGGTCTTCGCAATCTTCCTGGCCACCATGATGGTCCCGCCGATCTTCACAGCCCTGCCCAACTTCCTGATGATCAAGAACCTCGGCCTGCTCAACACCTTCGCGGGGCTGGCATTGCCCTTCATGTTCATGACTCCATTCGCCATTTTCTTCCTGCGCCAGTTCTTCCTGAGCATGTCCCGCGAAGTGGAAGAGGCAGCCATGCTCGACGGCGCCAAGCACCTCCGGATCTTCTTCCAGATCGTGATCCCCAACGCCGCGGCGCCCCTCGCCACCCTCGCGCTGCTGACCTTCATCGGTCAATGGAACGAGTACTTCTGGCCGCTCCTGGTGGGCCAGGACGAAAGTGTCCGCGTCCTCACCGTGGGCCTGGGCGTCTTCAAGTCCCAATCCCCGCAGGGAGCACCGGACTGGAGCGGGCTCATGGCCGCCACGCTCGTGGCAGCGCTGCCCGTCCTGATCCTCTTCATCGCCTTCGGCAAGAAAGTAGTCAACTCCATCGGCTTCTCCGGCATCAAATAGTTCTTCCTCCAGCAGCACCCGCCCCGTTCTATCGCAACCCCTGAAAGGTCCACCATGAAGAAATCCATCGGCACCGTCGCAGCTGCCGTCGCCGTAGCTGCCGCAGCCGCGCTATCACTCTCCGCTTGTGGCGGCTCCGCCCCTGCCTCCAGCGAGGCCAAGGGCGAGATCAACTACTGGCTGTGGGATGCCAACCAGCTCCCGGCCTACCAGCAGTGCGCGAGCGACTTCACCAAGGCCAATCCGAATATCACGGTCAAGATCACCCAGCGCGGCTGGGACGACTACTGGACCACCCTGACCAACGGATTCGTGTCCGGCACCGCCCCTGATGTCTTCACCGACCACCTTTCCAAGTACCCGGAGTTCGCTTCCAAGAAGCAACTGCTGGCCCTCGACGACGCCGTGGCAAAAGACGGTGTCAAGCTGGACAGCTACAACAAGGGCCTGGCCGATCTCTGGGTGGGCCAGGACGGCAAGCGCTACGGCCTTCCCAAGGACTGGGACACCATCAGCCTCTTCTACAACAAGGCCATGACAGATTCCGCCGGCATCACGGCCGAGCAAATGGCCAAGTTGGACTGGAATCCCAAGGACGGTGGCAGCTACGAAAAGACCATCGCCCACCTGACCCTGGATAAGAACGGCAAGCGCGGAGACGAAGCCGGCTTCGACAAGAACAATGTGGCCGTCTACGGCCTGGGCCTGGAGTCCTCCGGTTCCGGGCAGGGCCAGACCCAGTGGAGCTTCCTGGCCGCCACCACCGGCTGGACCGCCACGGACAAGAACCCGTGGGCCAGCAAGTTCAACTACGACGACCCCAAGTTCCAGGAGACCATCGCCTGGTGGGCCGGACTCGCGGACAAGGGCTACATGCCCAAACTTGAAACGACGGTAGGCGCCAGCGTCTCGGACAACTTCGGCGCCGGCAAGGCTGCAATCAACACCAGCGGCTCATGGATGATCGGCCAGTACACCAGCTACAAGGGCATCAAGACTGCCATCGCCCCCACTCCGGTGGGCCCCAGCGGCAAACGGGCGTCCATGTTCAACGGCCTGGCGGACTCCATCTGGGCCGGCACCAAGAACCCCGCCGCAGCCACCAAGTGGGTTGAATACCTCGGTTCCTCCGCCTGCCAAGACGTCGTCGCCAACAAGGCAGTGGTCTTCCCGGCTATCTCCACCTCCTCGGACCTGGCCGCCAAGGCTTTCGCGGCCAAGGGTGTAGATGTCTCCGCCTTCACCACCCAAGTCAAGGACGGCACCACGTTCCTCTTCCCCATCGCGGACAAGGCTGCCAAAGTTGACGGCATCATGAAGCCCGCAATGGACGCAGTGCTCAGCGGCAAGAAGCCCGCCAGCTCCCTGTCCGACGCCAACAACCAGGTCAACAGCCTCTTCAAGTAACACCAGTCCCCGGAACCAGTCCGGGCGCCGCCGCTTCACTCCTTTGACGGCGGCGCCCGGACTCTCCACCGCTCCTTACGCAACAACTCTTCGAAAGTGAACCAGCTCATGGACCCGCTCTACCTCCGTTCCACCGGCACAAGCCTGGTGGTCAGTTTCAACAGCGGAGAGGCAGAGGTCATCCACTGGGGCGCCGATCTCGGCGAAGCCCTTCCGGACCTCGCCATCCTGGGCGAACCCATCCCCCACTCCGCCGTCGACGCCACTGTCCCGGCCGCGCTTCTTCCGCAAGGCTCCTCCGCATGGCAGGGTCGCCCAGGGCTGCGCGGCCAGAGGATCGCCGACGGCGTTCCTGGCCTGGACTTTTCGCTCCGGCTTCGTGTGGCGGACGTACAGGCTGACGCCAGTTCCGCCGTCGCCTCTGCAGTGATTGTCCAGAAAGATCCCGACGCCGAAATCACGGTGACGTCCACCCTGATGCTTCACACCGGCGGGCTCCTTGAGCTTCGCCACACAGCCGTCAACGACGGCACGTCCCTTTTCCAGCTCGACGAACTGGCCACCGTCCTCCCGGTGGGACCGGACGCCGTCGAACTCCTTGACCTCACCGGACGCTGGTGCCGCGAACGACACCCACAGCGCCACCCCGTCCAGCAAGGCACGTGGGTACGCACGGGACGCCACGGCCGCACAGGACACGACTCCTCACTGCTTTTCGCCGCGGGAACCGCCGGATTCGGCAATCGCCACGGGAAGGTCTGGGCCACCCACCTGGCCTGGAGCGGCAACCACGAACAGTTCGCCGACACCGTGGCCGATGGCCGCACCATGATCGGCGGCTCGGAACTCCTGGGACCGGCCGAAGTGGTCCTCCAGCCGGGCCAGAGCTACACCACGCCCGCCCTTTTCGCGGCCTACTCGGACCGCGGCCTGGACGGCATCAGCGAGGCCTTCTATAGCTGGTTCCGGTCCCGCCCGCATCACGTCCTTCCCGCTGCTTCCACCGGACTGCCCGCCGGCAAGCCGCGCCCCGTGGTCCTCAACACCTGGGAAGCCGTGTACTTCGACCACAAGTTGGACACCCTGATCGAGCTCGCGGAATCCGCTGCCGAGCTGGGTGTTGAGCGATTCGTGCTCGACGACGGCTGGTTCCGCGGGCGCCGCGACGATCACTCCGGCCTGGGCGACTGGTACGTCGACGAAACCCTCTGGCCGGATGGCCTGACGCCACTGGTCGAGGCCGTCAACTCACACGGCATGGAATTCGGGCTCTGGGTGGAGCCTGAAATGATCAACCTGGACTCCGATGTTGCCAGGGCGCACCCGGATTGGATCGTGGGCCCTGCGGCGCTGTCCCACAAGGACGGCGGCCGCCTCCCCCTGGAATGGCGCCACCAGCACATCATCGACCTCGTGAACCCCGCTGCCTGGCAGTATGTCTTCGAGCGGATCGACGCCCTGCTGAGGGAAAACAACATCAGCTACCTCAAGTGGGACCAGAACCGGGACCTTAGCGAACACGGGCACGCAGGCCGCGCCTCCGTACATGCGCAGACTCTCGCCGCCTACCGGCTGTTCGACGAGCTCCGCAAGGCCCACCCCGGCGTCGAGATCGAAAGCTGCTCCTCCGGCGGTGCCCGGGTGGACCTCGGCATCCTTGAGCGGACCGACCGGATCTGGGGATCGGACTGCAACGACGCCCTGGAGAGGCAAACCATCCAGCGGTGGACCGGCGTCGTGGTTCCCCCGGAACTCGTGGGTGGGCACATCGGCCCCACCACCTCGCACACCACGGCCCGCACGCATGATCTCTCCTTCCGTGCCATCACCGCGCTGTTTGGGCATTTCGGCATGGAATGGGATGTCCGTCAGGTACAGGGCGCTGAACGCGAAGAGCTCAAACGATTCATCGGCCTCTACAAGGAACACCGCGGGCTCATCCACAGCGGGAGGATGGTCCGCGCAGACGTCCCGGACGACTCATTGATGCTCCACGGCGTAGTGTCCGACGACGGCGGGTCCGCCCTGTTCGCCGTCGTCAGTACTCGGACGTCGTTCGCCGAACAACCCGGCCGGGTGGCGATTCCGGGCCTCGACCCCGATCGCTCCTACACGGTGCAGGCCATTTTCCCGGCCCCCGGCGACGCCGACTACGCCCGCACGTTCACCCAGGTGCAGCCGCCGGCGTGGCTACCCTCCGGCGCGCAGGCGAGCGGCCGCTTCCTGTCTGAGGTGGGGCTTCCCATGCCCGTCCTGAACCCGGAGCACGCGCTTTTGCTCCGCGTCACTGCGGCGTAGCTGCTGTCCGGCGTTTCTTACCAGCCCACGGCAGCGTAAGAAACGCCGGACCGGCTGCGCACACCGATAGATTGGGAGGCATGACTGAAGCTCCCACCGCCACCGAAGCCGGTCGCGGCACCATCCTCGTCCTCAACGGCCCCAACCTGAACCTCCTGGGCACGCGCGAGCCGGAAAAGTACGGCACCTCCACTTTGGCCGACGTCGAACAGCTCGCCATGGCGGCCGCCGAGGCCCACGGCTTCACCGTGGATTGCGTGCAGTCCAACCACGAGGGTGACCTCATTGACGCCATCCACGGCGCGCGCGGCACCGCCGTCGGGATCGTCATTAACGCGGGCGCGTACACCCACACTTCAGTGGCACTGCGGGACGCCCTTGCTGCGGTGCAGCTTCCCGCCGTCGAGGTCCACATCACCAATGTGCACCAGCGCGAGGAATTCAGGCACCACTCCTACCTCTCCCCCGTCTGCTCCGCGGTGATCGTCGGCGCAGGAGTCCAGGGCTACAAGCTGGCCATCGACTACCTCGCCACAGCGGTCTAGAAGAGGCTTGCCACTCGGGACATGCCCACTCTTCACGGCCGACGCTGGACATAAGCACCCACCCCTTGGGGACATGCCCACTCTTCACGGCCGACGCTGGACATAAACGCACTATGTCCACTGCTCAGTGTCAGCGCTGAGCATGTCCCTTGGTGGGCAGGGTATTACCCAGGACCTGTCTATTTGGACATGCCCATTTTTCAAGGCCAACGCTGGACATAAGCACCCACCCCTCGGGGAGATGCCCATTCTTCAAGGCCAACGCTGGACATAAACGCACTATGTCCACTGCTCAGTGTCAGCGCTGAGCATGTCCCTTGGTGGGCGGGGCTATTTTTTGGTGCATTGGCCCGGCGACACGGCCGAGCTCAAGGATGGTGCCTGCTGCGCCACGGGCGAGAGCTCGTCCATGGTGAGGGCGTAGCCCACGGCCACGTCTGAAGTGGTCTTGGCGAAGACCACTCCGGCAACCTGGCCCTCCGTCGTGAGAAGCGGACCGCCCGAGTTGCCCGGCTGCACGTCGCCGGCAATCTTGTAGACCTGTTCCGGGGACGGGTTGTTGCCGTAGATATCCGGGACCAGCAGGGTCGAGATGCCCTCCACGGCGGCCGGTTTGGACTGGAAGGGACCGCCGTGAGGATATCCGGCGAAGGCTGCAGGCGAGCCCGCCGGAAGATCGGCGCTCAACTGCAAGGGCGCCGTCGGGAGACCGTCGACCGCGAGCACGGCGAGGTCGCGTTGGCTGTCAAAGTAGACCACACGGCCTGGCAACGCGCCGCCGTCGGGGATTTCCACCACAGGCTGGGGCACTCCGGCCACGACGTGCGCGTTGGTCACCACACGGCCAGGAGAGACGACGAATCCGGAGCCGGTCTGGTTCTGGCCGCACTGGTAGGCCGTGCCGGCAATTTTCAGAACGGAATGTGCCGCATTGTTGAGTGCGGGAGTGTCCGTGCTGGTGTTCGGGATGGGCAACGGGGTAACAGGTCCGATGCCCTCGATGAGGTGAGGAATGCCGTTACCCATGACGGTGGAACGCAGCTGCGCGACGCCGGCTTTGACGGGTGTGGGGGTCATGGTGTCGATGAAGCGGATCACCCTGGAATCGGCGAGTTGTTGCGAAACGAACGGCACACCCAAGGAGCCGATGCTGAACGCCAACATGGACATGACCAGCGCCGCGACCACAAGGCTGACGAAACCACCCAGCAGGCGGTCCAGGACGTTCAAGGGTTGGATCCGGACGGCCCTGCGGACCTTCTGGCCGATCCAAGTGCCCAAGCCGTGTCCCAAGACAATCAGCACTACAGCTGAGCCGATGATGGCCGTCAGCCTCCAGCCACTGTCCTTCACCCAGTCACCGACGAGCGGGACCGCAATGAAGGCTGCCACGGCTCCCGCCGCGAAGCCTGCGATTCCACCGAGGGTCACAAAGAAGCCGTTGCGCAGTCCGTAGATCAGGTAGGAAAGAAGCGTCAGAATCAACGCCAGGTCCAATATGGTCAAGCCGAACACCAAAGCTCCTCACAGCCGGGTAAGCCCCAATTGTAGATGCACAGCCTGACAGCTTCCCGTCACGAGCAGGCCGCCAACCGCATCGCGAAGCCGCCTCTCAGCGGAGCATTCCCGGCCAGTTGGGGCGCGATTTTGGGCCTCTTCCGCGTGATTTAGGGCGTTTCGGCTGCCAAGTACGTCACAGACGCGACAAAATTCTGAAACAATGGCTGAAGCGCCACAGCCGAACTTTTACTCAGGAGATTTCATGGACATCGAGGTATTGCGCCGCGCACCCCTCTTCGCCACCCTTGACGACGACGCTTTCCGTCTGCTGACGGACGAACTCACAGAGGTGGACCTTTCACGCGGAGCGTCTGTTTTCCGCGAGGGCGATCAGGGTGACCAGCTTTACTTCATCGTGTCCGGCAAGGTGAAGCTCGGCCGTACCTCTCCGGATGGCCGCGAATCCCTGTTGGCCATCCTTGGCCCGGGGGAGCTCTTCGGCGAAATGGCCCTGTTCGACCCCAGCCCGCGGACCGCGACAGCCACTGCAGTGTCCGAGACACGCCTGGCGGGCCTGAAGAACGAAAGCCTCAACGCCCTGCTCCGCACGCGTCCCGAGGTATCCGCACAGTTGCTGCAGGCACTTGCCCGCCGCCTGCGTCGCACGAACGATTCCCTGTCCGACCTCGTGTTCTCGGACGTTCCGGGCCGCGTCGCCAAGGCCCTGCTGGACCTCGCGGACCGCTTCGGCCGGCCAGCGACCGACGGCGTCCTGGTGGCCCACGAACTCACGCAGGAAGAGCTGGCCCAGCTGGTCGGCGCTTCCCGTGAAACGGTCAACAAGGCCCTCGCCGAGTTCGTCCAGCGCGGCTGGCTCCGCCTGGAAGCCCGCGCAGTAGTCATCCTGGACATGCAGCGCCTCCGCCAGCGCTCCCGCTAATTTTCAGCGACACAGAAAATGCCTGGCGACACCGGAATTCCCTGTATCGCCAGGCATTTTTCGTGTCGCCAGCAGATTTGCGGGTCGCCAGGGTGCGCGTCGTCAGCGCTCCCGCTGCGGCTCCCCTGAAACCGTCCGGGCAGCTTCGACTTCGAGCATGAGTGTGCCGTCCTCTTCGACAAGGCGCGGCTGGTACACGTGCGGCTTGCGTTTGTAGCTGAGGTACGCAATGCAACCTTGGGCAGCGGCCATCTTTTCGAGGATGATCTCCGAGCCCGGCACCAGCAATTGGCCCAATGGCAAGCCAACTGTGTTTTCCTCACCGATCTCGTCACCAAGAGCCGTGGTCTCGCGCTCGGCCATGAGTTTGGAAACGCATACCCAACGCCCCCAGACACCCTTGCTCGCAAGCAGCGAGGGCTGCTGGTTAACAGGAAGGGTGGCCGCGAAGTAGCGGGTGTTGAAGCGCCGGTGCGCAAAGTCCGGGCTGAGCCAGTTAACGAGCGGCTTGAGCAGGTCCGTCCGCAGCGACAAGCCACGCTTGGCCAGCACATCCGTGAACGACTTGTCCTGGGCAGCTACCGCTTCGCGGGCTTTCATCCACTCAGGCGTGGACGTCGCCTCCACTGTGGACGACAGGTCGGTGCCGGCCAGCAGCACCCCGGTTTCCTCGAACAGTTCGCGGATGGCGCCCACCACGTGGCGGCGGGCGAGTCCGACGTCGGCGGTCCCCAGCGCCTCAGCCCAATGCTGAGGCGAGGGGCCGAGCCAGCCGAGTGCGTCGTCGTCGCTGGGTTCCAGCGAACCGCCGGGAAACGCGACGACTCCCAGCGGCGAAGAGCCGGGACGGTAACCCATCCATGTCTCCAGGCCGGTGGGTGAATCGCGGAGCAGAACAACGGATGATGCGTAACGCGCGGCGCGGGGGGTCGGTTCGCCGAGCTGAAGCCAGTTCCGTGCCGCCCCTTCGAGTTCGGGGGGCAACGCAAACAGGCGTCGGGCTAGTTGTGGCAATTGAGTGAACCGGTTCCTTAGCTGAATTCAGCGATCAACTCGACCTCGACAGGAGAGTCGAGTGGAAGGACCGCAACGCCGACGGCGGAACGCGCGTGCTGCCCTTTGTCGCCGAAGACACGCCCGAGGAGCTCGGACGCACCATTAATTACACCGGGCTGGCCGGTGAAGGAGGTATCGGAGGCCACGAAGCCGACCACCTTCACGATGCGCGTGATGCGGTCGAGGTCTCCGATGACACTCTTGACGGCAGCCAAGGCATTGACTGCGCAGACGGCTGCGTACTTGTGAGCGTCCTCCGGAGATACTGTCGGCTCATCCGAAAGGCCTTCTTCGCCGCTGGAGACTTTGCCCGTAGCTTCAAGTTTGCCGTTAATAAAGGGCAGCTGTCCGGAGGTGTACACATGGTTGCCGGAGACGACGGCCGGGACGTACGCCGCAACCGGAGCGGCAACTGCCGGTAGGGTCAATCCGAGTTCGGCAAGGCGCTGCTCAACGGCGGATGCCGGAGCTGTGGAATCCGCGCCAACGGTGGCTTCTGCGGGGGTTGTCATTGTTACTGCTTCTCCCTCTTCAAGTATGCAACGAGTCCGTTTCCATCGGGTCCGGGAACAACCTGGACGAGCTCCCAGCCGTCCTCTCCCCACTGGTCCAGAATCTGCTTTGTGGCGTGAATGATGAGCGGAATTGTCGCGTACTCCCATTTGGTCATGAAAGAAAGACTAGCCCTTGCCGGTAAAGTGGAGAACATGGTGACTCGTAGGAACCCTCTATTCGACACTGCCACCACTCTTGGAAAGATCCTCGGATTCCTTGGTGTGAGCGCTATTTGTGGTGTTCTGGTGGCGGGCTTGCTCGTCCCCGCCGCCGCTGTTTCGGGCAGTGCAGCCAGTGGGTCCATTCAATTCTTTGACACGCTGCCGGCGGAGCTCCAGGTGAACCCGCCCAGCCAGGCGACCACCATCTTGGCAGCGGACGGCAGCCAGATCGCCTCCATCTATTCGGAGAACCGCACACGGGTCCCCCTTGACCAGATGAGCCCATACATTAAGGACGCGATCGTCGCGGTCGAGGATAGCCGCTTCTACGAGCACGGTGGCGTTGACGCCACTGGCATCATGCGCGCCATCGTCAGCACGGCGCGCGGCCAGAAGCAGGGTGCTTCCACCATCACCCAGCAGTACGTGAACAACGTCATCAACGAGTCTCTCGTGTCCCAGGACAAGGCGGCCGACGTCAAGCTCAATGGCGTCAACAAGGGCGTGGGCGACAAACTCCGGGAAATGAAGCTGGCCATCGCCTTGGAGAAGAAGTTCTCCAAGCAGCAGATCCTTGAGGGTTACCTCAACATCGTCTTCTTCAACAAAGACGCTTACGGCATCGAGGCCGCATCGAGGCTCTTCTTCAGCACTAGTGCCAAGGATCTCACCTTGCCGCAGGCCGCCTTGCTGGCTGGCGTCGTCAACAGCCCGTCCTACTATGATCCCGTTGCGAACCCGGACCACGCGAAGCAGCGTCGCGACCTGGTACTCGGCCTCATGTTGGACCAGGGCAAAATCAAGAAGGCGGATTACGACGCCGCCATCGCGGCGCCGGTGACCACCAAAGTGACGCAGCCTCGCCAAGGCTGTGCGTACGCTGCTACGGCACCGTATTTCTGTGACTACGTGTTGCATCTTCTCTACAACAACCCGGCCTACGGCGCCACCCAGGACGAACGCATCAATCGCGTCTCGCGCGGCGGCCTCACCATCCAGACCACTCTCGATCCCAAGGCCCAGAACGCGGCGCAAGCCCAGGTGGACGCCACTACCGGCGCCAACCCGGATAAGTGGGGCGCCACCATCGTCTCGGTCCAGCCGGGCAACGGAAAGATCGTTTCCATGGCCCAGAACACCGTGTGGCTGCCCGCCGCCGGGAAGTTCGATCAGACACAGAACTTCAATGTGGATGTGGTTGACTCCAAGGGCAACGACCTCAACGGTTTGGGCGGTTTCCAGCCCGGCTCCACCATGAAGCCGTTCACCTTTGCTGAATGGCTCAATGAGGGCAAGTCAATGAATACCACCATCAACGCGGCGGTCCGGCGCTACCCGCAGAATTTCCCGTGGATCAACACCTGTCCCACGCCCACCGATGGCTGGTATGACAGCACCAACGGAACTTTCGACCTCCAGAACTCGGACGATGTTCACTACCGCTCTATGTCGGTCTTGTATGGCCTCATGAACTCCATCAACACAGCTACCTTCGCCTCGGCATCCAAGGTGGACCTGTGCGGCATCCAAAAAATAGTGGATGCGGTGGGCATCCACGGCGGAAACCCCATCCGTGACAAGGCCGGGACAATCACGGATCCCAATCCCAAGGTTCCCATGACCACGCTGGCCAACCTGATTGGTTCCACCCAGACCGCCCCGCTCACCATGGCGAGTGCGATGGCAACGTTCTCCAACAACGGCAAGTACTGCGAGCCCATCGCCATTACGTCCGTGACGGACCAGGCGGGCGCCAAGCTGCCTGCACAGTCTCCGAACTGCCGTGACGCAGTTACTCCGGAGGTTGCCCATGGTGTTGCGTACGCCATGCAAGAGGTTCTTAACCAGGGTTCTGGTTCGCTGATCCAGCCCCGGATCTCCACCAAGACGAGTTTCCCCATCGCGGCCAAGACCGGAACCAATGACAACAATGGCTCCACCTGGGTTGTTGGCTACACTTCGGGACTCGCAACGGCCAGCTGGTTCGGCGATCCCTTGGGCGGCCAGAACCGCTTCGGGCGCAACATCACCGTCAACGGCAAGTTCTATCCGAACGTCGACGGGTACATGATCGCCGGTCCGCAGTTCTCGAACTACATGTCCCAGGTTGCGCCCGCCTATGGAACCAACCCGTTCCCGGCACCGCCGTCCAACCTTCTGGATGCACCCTCGTTCCGAGCCCCGACGCCGAGCAACACGTCGCCAAGCACCCAGCCGAGCGGCAACGGCAACGGAAATGACAATGGGAAAAAGAATGGCTAACGGCTCTAAGCCCGCCGTTGAATCGCTGGCAAGCCGCGTTCGAAGCATCGGGCGCGGCTTCGCCGTCGCTGCAGGTGCAGGCGCAACCGCTGGAGTGGCGGGTCTTGCCTATGGCCTGTGGGAAAAGAACCAGTTCGTGCTCCGTGAGGAAACCCTTCCCATCCTCCCCGAAGGCTCGGCTCCCCTGCGGGTCCTGCATGTGAGCGACATCCACTTCGTCCCGAGCCAACGGAAGAAAGCCGAATGGCTACGTTCGCTCGCGGCGCTCGAACCAGACCTCGTGGTTAACACTGGCGACAACCTCAGCCACCCTCACGCCGTCGTACCGCTATTGGATGCACTGCAGCCGCTGTTGAAGTTCCCAGGCGTCTTCGTCCCTGGTTCTAACGACTACTACGCTCCTCGGTTCAAGAATCCGGCCAGCTATTTCCTCGGCCCCTCGCGCGTTAAGAACGATCCCGTCGAGCTTGATTGGCCGCGCCTGCGTTCGGGTTTCGGGATGTCCGGCTGGATCGATCTCACCAACAGGCATCAATCCCTGCCCATCAACGGGATCCGCTTCGATTTCTCCGGCGTCGATGATCCCCATCTGAAGAGGGAACGCTATGCCGGCTGGCCTCGCGGCACGGTAGGCCAGGACTCCCGCCCGCACCTGCGCCTAGCCGTCATTCATGCGCCCTACCAACGCGTCCTGGACCATTTCACGGACGATTCCGCAGACCTCATCCTCGCCGGGCACACCCACGGCGGCCAGATCTGCATCCCCGGCTATGGCGCCCTCGTTGCCAATTGCGACCTCCCCACGTGGCGGGCCAAGGGCTTGCATGACTGGGAAAACAACGGACGCACGACGCCGGTCAACGTCTCAGGGGGCATCGGCACCTCCCGCTTCGCCCCCGTACGGATCGCCTGCAAGCCAGAAGCGGTGTTGCTGACACTCACGGCCCGCCAGTAGCCCTTCTGCCGAGCCCGCGAGCAGCAGCGCGGCACACAGTTCGCCCCCGCCCCTGAGCATGCACATTCAGCCAGACCAAGGTTGGACATGTCCATCCTTGACCACTGAGCATGTCCTTCGCACCGAGCCAAGGATGGGCATGACAGCACTATGTCCATCCTTGGCTACCAAAGCTGGACATGTCCCTCGGGAAAACAGGTCCCGCAGGGAAACCAAGTCCTCAGTAAACTAGGTTCTCAATACCTCCCATCACGCACCGCAATGCTGCTGTGAATCCCGTCACGCGATGGCATAGGGTAGTTGCTACAGGAAACTACATCCGAGCGTCGCGCCGGGTTGGCGCGGAACACTGGGACAAAGCTGTTGAGAAGTGGGCATGGCCAAACAGACTTCATTCTTCACCTCCGTCAAACGTCTCTATCCGCACGTCAAACCGATCCTCCCCCGGCTTTTCATGGGGCTGCTCAGCGCGTTGATGGCCAGCATCGTAGCTCTTGCCATCCCACAGGTACTGCGGGTTTTGATCAACGGTTCCCTGCACCCTGGCGGCCCCAGCAGCGCCGTCTGGATCGCCGCCGTCGTGGTTCTTGCCCTTGGCATCGCAGAGGCGGGGCTAGTGGCGCTAAGGCGCCAGTTCGTCATCAATCCGGCGACCACGGTGGAAACCAGGATGCGGGTGTTGCTCTATGGGCATCTGCAGGATCTCACGGTGTCCTTCCACGATCGCTGGGGTTCCGGACAGTTGCTGTCGCGCGCCATGACCGATTTGAATTTCCTGCGGCGTTGGATGGCGTTCGGCGCGATCATGCTGGTGGTGACCACGCTGACAGTGGTGATCGGCGTCGTCGTGATGTTCTCGATGAGCTGGCAGCTGGCTTTGATCTTCCTGGCCGCCGCAGTGCCCATCATGGTCTTTTCGTTCCGTTTCCGTCGCCGCTTCAGCCTGGTGACCCGGCTCAGCCAGGACCAGGCCGGCGATCTCGCCACCACCGTGGAGGAATCCGTCCATGGTATCCGCGTTCTGAAGGCGTTCGGCCGGAGCCGCGAAGCACTGGAGAACTTCAATGAGCAGGCCGAGGAGCTGAGGCAGACCGAGATCGCCAAGGCCAAGCATCAGGCGACGTTCACCCTGGTGGTCACCCTGTTGCCGGAACTGGCACTCGGAATCGGGCTCGTGACGGGCATCCTGCTGGTGTCGACGCACGAACTCAGCATCGGCTCGCTCGTTGCGTTCTTCGCCACCGCGGCGGTGGTGGCGTCGCCCGTGGAATTCTCGGGGATGCTCCTGGCCATGGCACTGACTGCCAAGACGGCGTTGGACCGGCATTTCGAGGTCATGGATACGCCCAACACCATCACGGACCCCGCGAACCCGACGACACCAGCTGAACTGCGTGGGGCCTTGAGCTTCAACGCTGCCGCTTTCGGCTTCGACGACGGCGCCCGGCTCCTGCACGACATCTCCCTGGACATCGAGCCCGGCGAAACCATGGCACTCGTGGGCATCACCGGCAGCGGAAAGAGTGCTTTGCTTCAGCTGGTCCCGCGGCTCTACGACGTCACTGAAGGTTCCGTGAGCATCGACGGCGTGGATGTGCGCGACTTCAACGTGGAGCAGCTTCGGACTGTTGTAGCGGTTGCTTTCGAGGACACCACGCTGTTCTCCAGCTCTGTCCGGGACAACGTGCTGCTCGGCGCGCCCGACGCTTCCGAGGAAGCCCTCGACGAATCCCTCGACGTCGCGCAGGCGCACTTCGCGTACTCGCTGCCCGACGGCGTCGAGACCCTCATCGGAGAAGAAGGACTGAGCCTTTCCGGCGGCCAGCGGCAGCGCATTGCCCTTGCCCGCGCCATCGCAGCCAAGCCGAAAGTCTTGGTGTTGGATGATCCGCTGTCGGCCCTGGACGTGAACACCGAGGAACTCGTCGAGGCCAGGCTCCGCGAAGTCCTCCGGGACACCACCACCCTTATCGTCGCCCACCGGCCCTCGACCGTGGCCTTGGCCGATCGCGTCGCGCTGCTCGAAAACGGAAGCATCACCGCCGTCGGGACCCATACGGAACTCTTGGCCCACAATGCGCACTACCGCTATGTGATCGCGAGCCTGGACGCGGGTCCGAAGGACCTCGACCGCGAGCTGGACGAACTGGAACACGAGCTGGATGCGGAGCAGCACATGGACCAAGCCGGGGAGGGCCGCCGATGAGCAATTTCGGAACCGCCAATGAAGACAATGCCCACCTGAGCCGGAGCGACAGCAAAGCAGTACGACGGCGGTCGGTCGCCTTGTTGGGCTCGCTCATCCGCCCGGTGCGGCTGCGGTTTTGGCTGACGCTGGGAATGGTGGTGCTCTCGCAGGCCACCCGCGTGGCGGGGCCGGCGATCATCGCTTTCGGCATTGACCATGCACTGCCCTCACTGCTCGCCGGGAACAACATGCCACTGCTCCTTGCCGGAGTCCTGTACCTGACGGCGGCCATCGCAACAGCTGTACTGACGGCCCTCTATGTCACGTCCACGGCGAACCTGAGCCAGGCCATGCTCCTTGACTTGCGGCTGCGGGTGTTCCGGCACACGCAGCGGCTCAGCTTGGAGTTCCACGAGAAGTACACCTCGGGCCGCATTATCGCCCGGCAGACATCGGACCTTGAGGCACTGCGCGAATTGCTCGATTCGGGCGTTAGTTCCCTGGCTTCCGGGCTGCTGTTCATGCTCTTTACGGCATTCACCGTGTTCGTCCTCGATTGGCGCAGTGGGCTCATCATGCTCGCCACCGGCGTGCCCATGTTCTTCCTGGCCCGCTGGTACCAGAAGCATTCCCAGATCGCCTTCCGCGAATCCAGAGTGGTCTCTGCCCGGCTGATCGTGCATTTCGTGGAGACCATGACCGGCATCCGGGCCATCAAGGCATTCCGCAAGGAACCGGAGAACGCCGAGCGCTATGCCGAGCTGTCCGAGGACTACCGCAAGGTCACCGTCCGCTCCATCAACCTCAACGGCATCTTCCAACCAGGCCTGGTCCTGATCGGCAATGTGTGCGTGGCGGTAGTCCTGCTGTTCGGCGGCTTCCGGGTACTCTCCGGGGAGCTGGCAGTGGGCGTCCTCCTGGCATTGATCCTTTCCACGAAGCGTTTCTTCCAGCCCGTGGACCAGATGGCCATGTTCTACAACTCCTTCCAGAGCGCCCAGGCCGCATTGGAGAAGGTGTCCGGCCTGCTGCAGGAGATCCCCACCGTCCGACCTCCCAAGAACCCCGTGCCTTTGCCCCATGCCCGCGGCCAAATCGACTTCCTCGGCGTGGAGTTCGGCTACGGCAACGGGACTGTGGTGGTCCCCGAGTTGGACCTACACATCCCCGCCGGGCAAACCGTTGCGCTTGTGGGACAGACCGGCGCCGGGAAATCGACTTTCGCCAAGCTGATCGCGCGCTTCTACGACGTCACCGAGGGTTCCTTGACCCTCGACGGCGTTGACTTACGGGAACTCTCGACGGCGGACCTGCGCCGCGCCGTCGTGATGGTCACCCAGGAGGCATTCCTCTTCAGCGGCTCCGTGGCGGACAATATCGCCCTGGGGCGGCCGGAGGCCTCCCGTGCGGAGATCGAAGCCGCTGCGAAGGCTGTTGGTGCGCACGACTTCATCTCCGCGTTGCCCGACGGCTACGATACCGACGTCAACAAGCGCGGCGGACGGGTGTCGGCAGGCCAACGGCAACTGATCGGCTTCGCCCGAGCGTTCATTGCCGCCCCTGCGGTACTCATCCTGGACGAGGCGACCTCGTCGTTGGACATTCCCTCCGAACGACTGGTCCAGGCCGGGTTGTCCCGGCTCCTGTCGGGATCGGATTCCGAGCGGACCGCCATCATCATCGCCCACCGGCTCTCTACGGTAGAGACCGCAGACCGGGTACTGGTGGTGCACGAGGGACGCATCGTGGAAGACGGCACACCGGCCGAACTCATCAGCGGCGGAGGGCGCTTCGCTCGCTTGCACGGCGCTTGGAAGGACTCGCTTGTCTGACGCCGGCGCCCCGTTCGATTTCGCATCCGGGCGGGCATCGGCTATTCTTGAACAGTTGCTTTCGCAGCGGATCGGGATGTAGCGCAGCTTGGTAGCGCGCTTCGTTCGGGACGAAGAGGTCGCAGGTTCAAATCCTGTCATCCCGACCAATTGATAGAAGGCCTTCCAGTCGGAAGGCCTTCTATCTTTATTTAACGAGGTTTAGGCGGAGCCAGTAAAATCTCAAAAACATTCCTATGACCGGTTTTCCCGAGCCTGCCCGAGGTTTAGAGACAAGTGTTGTTAACAACCCGAAGCAATGGGGGGAACGGGGCCATGACAGCAGGCGGATCATGGCGCAAAAAAAATCCCCGGCGTGTCGATTTATACACCCCGGGGATTCATCACTTCATTTGAATTATTCCTCGTCTGCCCGGTTCCCCGGGAGCCGCCACCAGTCTTTGCCTACATAGGGTCAGGCCAGTTACCGATCATCGGCCTCACCACCATGGGATCGGGCCAGTTGCCGATAGCCTGCGAGGCCCGCATGGGATCGGGCCAGTTGCCGATAGCCTGGGCGACCCTCATCGGGTCAGGCCAGTTGCCAATGCTGAGCACCGTGCTGACGGTGTCTGCCACAGGGGCTGCGGAAACGACGGCTGGCGCCGCGGCAGAGCATGCAAGAGCGCCGGCCAAGGCGACTGCTGCAGCAATCTTCTTCAACATAATTTTTCCTCAATGCGAGTCGGATTCGTTACGGAAATTACGCGGTCCCTGTTGACATTCATTGTAAAATGTTTTCCACAGCGACTGTCAAGGTTTACGCGTAAAGACAGCGCAAAGACAAGCCTCTAGGAGGAACCTGTGGGGAACGGATTCGGAGAAAAGCTCCGTGCCGAACGGCTCGAACGTGGGCTGACCCAGGCGGAATTGGGCAGGGACCTTTACTCTCCAAGCTACATTTCACTTCTTGAAACTGGCCGGCGGGAACCCACTGCCGAGGTCATTGAAGAACTCGCCCGGCGCCTCGAGTTGGCACCAAAAGCACTGGAGGCCTGGAGCCAGCCGGTATCGCTCAGTGACGCCGAATACGTGCTCGCGGGGCTGTATGCCAGGCAGGCCTGGGACCTGAGGGACTACCCCCTCGCAGCGAGCCACGCATTGACCGCAGCCCAAATCGCGCTTGAAGCAAAGAACACCAGCGCGTGGTGGAACATGACGTACATGCAGGCCGAGTGCCTCATGAAGCAGGG
This sequence comes from Arthrobacter sp. AZCC_0090, assembly GCF_014207375.1. GTDB lineage: Bacteria > Actinomycetota > Actinomycetes > Actinomycetales > Micrococcaceae > Arthrobacter. The sequence goes on from NZ_JACHEE010000005.1 coordinate 333,868, forward strand.
GCAATTGAAGGAATGCCAGCAGATCATCCAGCATCTCCTGGAACACCCCATGGCCACAGAGTCCGCGGGCTTGGGAGTCCGTGCCCGGCAAATGCTTGCCGCAGTCTGCCACGGCCAGGGCCAACTGGCCACCGCCGTCGAACACGCAAAGGAAGCCGTGAGGCTTTCCGAGCAGTTGCCCAAAGGCTCAACGTTGATCATCGGTGCGCATCGGGCGCTGATCGGAGCACTGGCCGAGAGCGGCAGGTTGGATGAAGCCTGGACGTATTGCCAGGCCATGAACAGCCAGATGGACGACCATTCGATGTCGCAGCTCGCAGGCGAGGTGGCCTGGGTGGTGGGAAACGTGGCCTTCATGCGGCATGACTACATCGAGGGCATCAAGCACCACGAGCGTGCCGCCAAGCTGCTCTCCCCCGCCAATGACATTGAGCTGTGGGCCCGCTTCAACAAGGCATCTGCGGCTGTACGCCTCTCCTCGGGAATCGTGGAGCCGGAGACGCTCTCTGCCATCGAACGGGCTGAACTGGCTCTGTCGATCGTGGGGGGAAACAAGACGGACCAGCTGGAGGTTGCCTTTATCCGCGCCCGCTGGCTCTACCTGACAGGCGACATTCCGGCCGCCATCGCCAAGTTGCGCGAAATCCACGCAGACCGCGACGTCCTTGCCCGCCACACCGCAGGCGAAGTCGCCTTCCTCCTTGGCAAGGCCCTCAAAGCGGCCGGGGAAAACGCCGATGCCCTGGTCCATCTCGAAGAAGCGCAACGTGACTTCACCGCCGCGGGAGCGGCAGACCGGGTCCAACAGGCACTCGACTCCGTGCTGGAAATAAGGCTGGCGGAACGTCGGGCGGCAGCAGGCCAAGGTGGCAGCGCGCAGTCTTCCCGCGCAAGCTAAGAGCCCTATACACGGCTAGAGCCCCGGACCAGACGGTCCGGGGCTCTTCCCATGCTTGTTGCCTGGTAGCTGCAGGCTGAGCATCGCAGGCTAGACGAAGGTACGTCCGGTCAGCTTTTCGTAGGCTTCCACGTAGCGGGCACGCGTCTTCTCCACGACGTCGGCCGGCAGTGCCGGCGGCGGGGTGTCGCTTGAGCGGTCCCAGCCCGATTCCGCTGACGTCAGCCAGTCACGCACAAACTGCTTGTCATACGAAGGCTGGGCCTTGCCCGGCTCGTAAGTGGTGGCGTCCCAGAACCGCGAGGAATCCGGAGTCAGGACCTCATCGCCCAAGGTGATGACACCGGTTGCGGTGTCCAGGCCGAACTCCACCTTTGTGTCGGCCAGGATAATGCCGCGCCCGCGGGCGATTTCTTCCGCGCGGGTGTAGATCTTCAACGTCAGTTCGCTCAAGCGTGCGGCGATGTCGTCGCCCACCATCGCGACGACGTCGTCGTAGGTGATGTTCTCGTCGTGCTCGCCGACTTCGGCCTTGGCGGAAGGCGTGAAGATGGCGTGTTCCAGCCGCGAGCCGTCAACCAAGCCCTCCGGCAGCGGGATGTCGCAGACCGTGCCTGAATTCCGGTACTCGGCGAGGCCCGAACCCGTGAGATACCCGCGAGCAATGCATTCCACGGGGAACATCTCCAAGCGCTTGCAGATCATCGCGCGGCCTTCGACCTCTGCGGGCACTCCCTCGGCGGCAGTGGAGGCCAGGATGTGGTGTTCCACGCCGAGCTGCTCGAACCACCACAGGCTCAGCTGCGTCAGGATCCTGCCCTTGTCCGGGATCTCGCTGCTCAAGACGTGGTCGTAGGCGCTGATGCGGTCGCTGGCCACCACCAGGACGCGGTCCTGGCTGGCGCCGCTAGCGTCCTCTGCCGGGACGTAGAGATCGCGCACCTTGCCCGAGTAGAAGTGCTCCCACCCCGGGAGGTCGAGGGTTTCGGTTTGCAGGCCGTTTGTGTTGTTTTCAGGCATGGTTCAGGCCTTCACGTTCGGAATGGAGCCGGTGGCCGAGGAGACCACGTGGATCTCGCCGCGAGCTGCCTTGCCGGCGATATCGGTACGGAACTGCCCGCCGTCGAGCTGGACCAGTTCCACGCCGTCGTAAGCCCGCTCGCGGGCCTCCACGAGATCTGTCCCCAACGCCACAACGGCCAGCACGCGGCCGCCGGCGGAAACCACCCTGCCTTCGTCGTCAAGTTTGGTGCCGGCGTGGATGACGTGCACGCCTTCAAGCGCGTCCACCTTGTTCAGTCCACGGATGCGATCCCCCGTACGGGGCGTGTCCGGGTAGTTTTCGGCGGCAACGACGACGGCGACGGCCGACTCCTTGGACCAGCGCAGCTCTTCTGCCTGGTCCAGTTCGCCCTTGGCGGCTGCCAACATGAGGGCGCCGAGCGGGGTCTTGAGCCGGGCCAGGACGGCCTGGGTTTCGGGATCGCCAAAGCGGGCGTTGAACTCGATGACTCGCGTGCCGCGGGAGGTCAGGGCCAAGCCACAGTAGAGGACGCCGACGAACGGTGTGCCACGGCTGGCCATCTCGTCCACGGTCGGCTGGGCCACGCGGTCGATGACTTCCTGCACCAGTCCTTCGGGTGCCCAGTCGAGCGGCGTGTAAGCGCCCATGCCCCCCGTGTTGGGGCCCTCGTCATTGTCAAAAATTCGTTTGAAGTCCTGCGCCGGGGACAGCGGCACCGTGGTGCGGCCGTCGCACAGCACGAACAGGGAGACCTCGGGTCCGTCCAGGAACTCCTCGATCACAACGGTTCCACCGGCGTCGAAACAGGTCTGCGCGTGGGCGAGGGCTTCCTCGCGATCGTTCGTGACCACGACGCCCTTGCCGGCGGCAAGTCCGTCGTCCTTGACAACGTGCGGAGCGCCGAAGGTATCCAAGGCGTCAGCGGCTTCTGCGGCATTTGTTGCCACGCGGGCCATGGCGGTGGGTACTCCGGCCTCAGCCATGACTTCCTTGGCGAACGCTTTGGAAGCCTCGAGCTGGGCGGCGGCCTTACTGGGGCCAAAGACCGGAATGCCGGCTTCGCGAACAGCATCGGAAACGCCTGCGGCGAGCGGGGCTTCGGGGCCGACGACTACCAGGTCAACGGCCAGTTTCGTCGCAAGCGCTGCGACGGCGGCGGGATCGTTTCCGTCGATCGCGTGCGTGGGGACCAGCTTGGCGATGCCGGCGTTTCCCGGAGCCGCATGGACCTCGGAAACGTTGGGATCTTTGAGCAGAGAGCGGACAATGGCGTGTTCGCGGCCCCCGGGGCCAATGACGAGTACCTTCACAGTCTTCAAGGGTACTTTGTGCGAGGGCCGGACTCCTAAGCTGTCTCCACCACTGGACATGTCCCGCCGTGGCCACGAGCAATGGACATAGCACTGACATGCCCATCCCTCAGCGCCAACAGGGGGCATGACCAAGCTGGGAGCCACCGCCGAGGAGGAGCATGCCCAGCCTTGGCCACGAGCAATGGACATAGCACTGACATGCCCATCCCTCAACGCCAACAGGGGGCATGACCAAGCTGGGAGCCACCGCCGAGGAGGAGCATGCCCAGCCTTGGCGATGAGCAATGGACATAGCAGCAATATGCCCATCCCTGAGAACTAACGCAGGGCATGTCCCACTCCGCCACTGGCACTCCGTTATGGTGACCGTGGAGTAGCCCGGGAAGACGGTTCCTGCACCCTAGACTTGCATCATGCCCTTGAGTTCGCATGAAACCTTCAGCGTTGATTCCGCCGTCGAGCTGGCAGTGATTGAACGCAGCGGGTTCATCGAATCGCGCCACATCGGTTCCGCGGTCGTCCTTTCCGGTGACGGCTCCGTGGTGACCCAGCTCGGCGACATCACGACCCCTATCTATGCCCGCTCTGCGCTCAAGCCTTTCCAGGCGCTCGCGTCGATGCAGTCGGGCGTGCCCTTGCGAGGCGCCCAAGTCGCTTTGGCCTGCGCCAGCCATGTGGGCTCCCTGGACCACATGGACGTGGTGGAAGGAATGCTCAAAGCCGCCGGCGTCCGGGAAGAACAGCTGCAATGCCCCTCTGTGTGGCCACAGGACGAAGTTGCCCGTAATTGGTTGATCCGTTCCGAGCACGGCAAGTCGAAGTTAGCTTCCAATTGTTCAGGAAAGCATGCGGCGTTCCTCTGGGCGTGCACCGAGAACGGCTGGGACACGCACAGCTACTTGGAGCCCAACCATCCCCTACAACAGCGCGTGCGGTCCGTGATCGAGGAATACAGCGGCGAGAAGATCGCGCACCTCGGCATTGATGGCTGCGGAGCACCCGTGGCCGCACTTTCCCTGACTGGCCTGGCGCGGGCCTACTCGCGCCTGGCGCAGGCCCCGCGGGACCAGAGCTCCAATGCCCGCGCGGCAACCATTGCCACCTCCATGTTGGACTACCCCTGGGCAGTGCAGGGCCGCGGCGAGGCGAACACCATCGTGATGGATGAGCTCGAAGTGCTTGCCAAGGGCGGGGCGGAAGGTGTCTTGGTCTTGGCAACACCCACTGGTGCCTCCGTTGCAGTAAAGATCCTGGACGGGAATCCCCGTGCAGCTACCCTCGTTGGTTTGACGCTCCTCGCTGTCGCGGGCGCCGTGGATATTCCCGGCGTCTCCAGCGTGCTCGAAAAGGTCGTGGAGCCCGTCCTCGGCGGTGGCCACTCGGTCGGCAGAATCCGCCTCGGCCACGCCGTTTCGGCGCTGCTGGACTGATTGGAGCCCCGAAAAATGGCAATTGCACGACGCCGGATCGACCTTGAGCAGGGCCGCGCGGCACTGACCGCCTGGCAGGCCGCCGTCGGACAGTCCTCCGCAGGGCAGGAAGCAGTGCCGGGGACGCCGCCGTCGCGCACTGTGCTGGCAACCGCGGTGCGTTACTCGCTCGAGGAACTCACGGCCCGCGCCCCCGGGAACTCGGTTGAAGTCCGGGTGCCGCCGTTCGGTGTCACCCAGTGCGTGGAAGGTCCCCGGCACACGCGCGGCACTCCCCCGAATGTCGTCGAGTGCGACGCCGCCACCTGGCTGGAGTTGGTCACCGGCCGCTTGGCGTGGTCCGCAGCCGTCGACGCCGGCCGGGTAGCCGCATCGGGTCTGCGCGCCGACCTGTCTGAGCTACTTCCGCTTTTCTAAGCCCCACGCGATCCACACAGAGTTGAGCGCCCCACGACGGTGTCGTGGAGCGCTCAACTTGCATTGGAACGTGGTGCCTTAGTCGGGACTGAGCTAGTCGGGACTGACCGAGGGGCTCCGGTGTTGGCCCGGCTTGGTCATCTCGAACTGCGGGATCGCATCCGAGCTGGGCCCGCCGCGGAATTTCGGAGACGGCTCCTGCCCGCCGCTGAGGCGCTCGATTTCCTGTTCTTCGAAGACGGCCTCGGCTCCGAGCATGATGGCGGAGTCCTCATTGGTGATTTCGCCGCGGAAGGCGCGAACCATGACGGAACGGTCGAACTGGCCCTCCCATTTCGCGACCACAAACGTGGCCACGCAGTTGCCGAGAAGGTTGACGACGACGCGCATGGAGTCCATGAGGCGGTCGGCACCCAGGAGCAGGGCGACGCCGGCAACGGGGAAGATGCCAAGGGCGGCGGCCGTGGCGGAGAGAGCCAGGAACGACGAACCCGGTACGCCTGCCATGCCTTTGGATGTCAGGAGCAGGACGCCCAGGGCTGCCAACTGCTGCCCGAGATCAAGGTGGTGTCCGAAGGCCTGGGCTAGGAACAACAGCGAGATCGAAAGGTAGATCGCGGCGCCGTCGAGGTTGAAGGAGTAGCCCGTGGGGACAACCAGGCCCGTGGTGGCGCGGGAGCAGCCGGCATTGGTCAGCTTGGTCATGATGCGGGGCATGACAGCCTCGGTGGATGCCGTGCCGAGGGCGAGGAGGAATTCCTCGCGTGTGTATTTGAGGAACTGCCACAGGGGCACCCGGGCAAAGCTCCAGGCGACGAGGAACAGCAGGCCGATGAAGACGATGGCCGCGCCGTAACAGGAGGCGATCAGGAGCGCGTAGGTCCCGAGGGTGTCGAGTCCGTACTGGCCGATGATGAAGGCCATGGCGCCGAAGGCACCAATGGGCGCCACTTTCATGATCCAGGACATGATCTTGAAGATCAGTTCAAGGACGGTTTCCATGAGGCTGATGACCGGGAGGCAACGCTCACGTCCGATGACGACGATTGCCGCGCCAAAGAAGACCGAGAAGAAGAGGACCTGGAGGAGGCTGTTGCTGGCGAAAGCGCCAATCACCGATGTGGGAATGATGTCCAGGAGGAAGGAAGCCGCATCCTTGGGCGGGGCGGTCCCGGTCTTGGCGTTCAGCGCATCCTGGGAGAGAGTGCTGGGATCGATGTGCAGTCCAGCACCCGGCTGGACAAGGTTTCCGACAATCAGTCCAAAAACCAGTGCGAAAAGCGTGGCGCCGGTGAAGTACAAGAGGGCCTTGACCCCGACCCTTCCGACCGCCTTGACGTCGCCCACTGCCGAGATTCCCGTGACGATCACGAGGAAGATCAGCGGAGCGATGATCATCTTGATGAGTTGAATGAAACCATCGCCCAGTGGCCGGAGGGTGGACCCAATGTTCGGCCAGAAATGGCCGATGAGTACACCTGCGACGACGGCGATCAGAATTTGGAAGAAGAGCGACTTGTACAGTGGCTTCTTCTTCCGCGGAGCCGAACTCGCCTTCAGCGCCGCAGAGTCTGGGATCTTCATTGATCTGAACCAATCAGTTTGGGAACAGCCCCTGATTTCGGGGGTTGTTTTCAATGTAATCCCGATCACAGGATTCCACAAGGGGAAATTCAAATTTCACAATGTGGAAACCTGTGAGATGACGCTACTCCTTGCCGAACTCCTTATCTGCGAAGACCCTGAATCCACGCTGTGAGTCGAAACCGTGGACTTCCCGCGTATCGAGGACAGCCATGAACTCCAGCGTCTGGCTTGTGATGACCTGGCCTGGGACGAGGATGGGGAATCCCGGAGGATAGGGCGTGACGAATCCGGCTGAAATCACCTCATCGCCCGCCTCTATCCTCGCCGTGAGTTCACGCACTGAAAGGTACGTGGTGGAACCTGGGTTGTAGCTCTCGAAATAGGCGGCACGAATGTCCCCGTCGAGGCTGCTGGGACCGTCTGCTCGGGGATCCCGCTGGAATCGCGACGCGAAGCTGCTGAAGTCCGGCAGCGGCGGGTTGGCACGTGAGGGGGTTCCGGCGTCGCCCCGTGCCGGATGCTCCTCCTCGAACGATTCGGCAAGCTTGACCAGGACTTCGATCAGGTAGGCGACTGCGCTGCGAGACGTGCCGATGTTGGTCATGAAGAGCACGGTATTGCGGGAGGTCTTGTTGACGTGGATACCGTGTTCGTCCGCGAGATAGCGGTGCCGGAAAGTGTCGCCGTCGATCCCTGTCCGGCTGATATCCAGCGTGAGGCGGCTGGGGTCGACGACGAACTCGTCACGTTGCCACGCGTCCGCCAGGGCGGAGAGGCCGTCCCGGAGCGGCATGGCACTTCCGGTTTCCCGATAGGGGGCCGCAATCAGGTCCCTCGAGGTGAGGACGCGGAAGTACTTCTTCAGCAGAGGGTGGCGGGCCACTGTCTGGGCAACTATGGTCGCCAAATCTGCCTGTTTCTGCACCAACCCGAAACCTTCAAGCTCCACCTGGCGGCGGCCGACGTCAAGCGAAGCGAGGATCTGGTAATTGGGCGAGGTGGAGGTATGGGTCATATATGCCTCCCGGAATGACTCTTGGTTATGCTCGCTGAAGTCTTGGTCGAAGACGTGGATCATGGATCCCTGACGCAGTGAGGTGAGGGTCTTGTGGGTAGACTGCGTGGCATAGACGCGCAGCCGCGCCTTGGCCGGATCGGGGATGAGCCGGGTTTTCAACCAGAGTTCATCCTCGGCAAGCGCGCCCGTCGCCGGGTCATGGAGGGAAGCCGCCTGTTCGGCGTGCCTCGCGGCATAGCCGGGATCACTGAAAGAAGCATCAAGTTTCCTGGCCGCGGCCATGGCCGTCCTGCGCCGGTAGACGGGGTGGGACCTGGCGAACGCGAACCAGGCCTCGTCCCAGAGGAAGACGAGGTCAGGTTTGATCGCCAAGCATTCCTCCATGACGCGTTCGACGTCATAGACGATGCCGTCGAAAGTGCAGTTGGTCAGCGTGATCATTTTGACGTCGTCCAGACGCCCCGCTCGACGGTAGGCCAGCAAGCGGGCCTTGATGCTTGCCAGGGGTACCGCACCGTAAAACGCGTACTTGTCCAACGGGTAGGCGTCCAAGTACGAAACCTGCGCCCCGGCGAGAACAAAAGCGTAGTGGTGGGATTTGTGGCAGTTACGGTCGACGAGGACCACATCTCCCGGGGCAAGGATGGACTGATGGACGATCTTGTTGGCGGTGGACGTGCCATTGGTGACGAAGAAGGTCTTCTGCGCACCGAAGGCCCGCGCCGCCAGGTCCTGGGCTTCCTTGATCGATCCGTGCGGATCCAACAGCGAATCCAGGCCTCCCGACGTCGCGGACGTCTCGGCCAAAAGCAGGTTCAGTCCGTAGAAATCCGCCATGTCGCGGATCCATGGCGAATTGCCCACCGAACCGCCGCGCGAGATCGGCAATGCGTGGAAGACGCTGGCCGGCCGCCGACTGTATTCCTGCAGCGCAGTGAAAAACGGGGTCCTGTACCGCTCAGCGACGCCCGACAACAGCGAAAGATGCAGGTCGAGATTGTCCTGCCTACGGAAAATCCGCCTGAACCGCTTCGTCAGTGAACCCGCGAGGCTCTCCATGGCGACTCCGGCGACCAGGTACACATCCAATTCGGGACGCAGCTCGGAAATCTGCTCCGCCAAGCTGAGGAACCTGCCCAGCGGTGGCATCCCCACGAGCTCTGGACCCACCATGCCGGAGAGGTATTTCCTCAGGTCCCGGCCCAGGGGCTGGCTGCTGCCGATGGTGAATCCCGGGCGGAGAATGCATGCCTGGATGGCCGGGTTCAGAACCAAGGCAACCAGCGCATCCTCGTAGCTGGGAACCACGAGGAGCTCGTAGGTGAACGCATCGGACGGCCTGCGCTGGGCCAGCATTTCCGTTTTCAGCTCGTCGGCTTCTTCTTCGGTGATGTCGTCGACGAACAAGACCTCGAACCTGGGCCGATCCCTTGCCGGCCGCGGCTCCCTGGAGTCTTCATCCAGGACACCTGAAAGGGAGCGCTCGGCCCGGAATTGCCCCGGAGTGACCGGCCCGGCCTGCCTCGGACTGTCGGAAGGCATCAAAGGCGACATTCCGCGGATCATCGCCAGTCCGGCGTCGTAATCTCCCGAATCCACGCAACCGCGCAGAGGCGCCAGTGCCGCCGGTCCCGGCGCCGCCCAATACAATTCCAGGGCCTGCAGGAGGAGGAGCGCCTGGACGGCTTGGTCTTTTAGCCCGGAGTGCGATGTTCCTGGGCCGCCCTTTGTCAGCTGCTTGAATGCGTATCCGAGGAACTCCCAGGCATCGGCGCGCGAACGCCAGGCGCTGCTGGGAGTGCCGATTTCCCGCCTTGGAGCTTCGTTGTTCAGGGAATTCCGTCTGATCATCGGGGTGCTGTTGCTGAGGGAGGTCGTGGCGGGCAAGGTAGTTCCGTTTTCCATCAATTCGTTGAGCATCAAGAGCGTTGACCGCTCTGGGCAACGGCACCGCTCTGGGCAACCACACCGCTCTGGGCAACCGCACCGCTCTGGGCAAAGGGCCCGGCGACCACCGGTAGACCGTCTGTGTAGCCGCTGCGCGCCGCGGCTACCTCCAGGATGCGTTTGCGGCAAGCGAACCAGCCGGCAATAAGCAGGGGTATCAAGAGCAGCAGGGAAGCGAGGACCCAGCGCCCTGTCTCCGAGAAGGCCATCGTGACGAGGACGAAGGCCAGGAAGGCGAGCGTGAGGTATGAAGTGAATGGGGCACCGAACAGCCGGAATGACGGGCGTGCGGCCTTGCCACGCCTGACCCAGGACTGGAGTTTGATGTGGCACAGGATGATGGTTGCCCAGCCGCCGATGATCCCGATCGCAGATACCTCGAGAACGATCTCGAACACCTGGGACGGCACAAGGGCGTTCAGGCCGACGCCGAGCAGCGTGATCACTGCCGTCAGCAGGATGCCGCCATAGGGCACACCCGATTGGCTCATCTTGGCCGTGAAGCGCGGCGCGGAGCCGTTGACCGCCATGGACCTCAAGATCCGGCCCGTGGAATAGAGGCCAGCGTTGAGGCTCGACAACGCCGCCGTCAGGACAACGAAGTTCATCACCGACGCCGAAACGGCCGCAGCATGGGGATCCCCCAGGTGGGAGAAGAAGGTGACGAAGGGCGATTCTCCGGATTTGTACGCCGTGAACGGCAAGAGCAGCGAGAGGAGCAGCACGGAACCGACATAGAAGAGTGCGATCCGGAACACTACCGTATTGACGGCCTTGGGCATCACCTTTTCCGGGTTGGCGGTTTCGCCTGCAGCCGTACCAACAAGTTCAACCGCGGCATACGCGAACACGACGCCGCTGATCGCCAGCAAAGGTGCTACGGCACCGGTCGGGAATGCTCCGCCGTGGTCCAGGATCACGCCCAGCCCGGGAACGCCGATGTCAGTTCTTCCGCCAAAGACGATGAAGCAGACCCCGACGACGAGGAAGGCCACGAGCGCCGTCACCTTGACCAGGGCGAACCAGAATTCCATCTCGCCGAAGATCTTCACGGACACAAGGTTGAGTGCCAGCACGATGACGAGCGCGCAGAGTGCGATGAGCCATTGGGGGATTGCTTGCAAGGGCGTCCAGAACTGTCCCCAGAACTTCACGTAGAGCGCGACGGCGGTGACGTCCACGATCGACGTCATGGCCCAGTTCAGGAAGTACAGCCAACCGGCGGCATAGGCCATTTTTTCGCCGTAGAACTCCCTGGCGTAGGACACGAAAGAGCCTGAAGACGGCCTGTGGAGGACCAGTTCGCCCAGGGCGCGCAGAATCAGGAACGCGAAGAACCCGCAGAGCGCGTAGACGAAAATCAAAGCCGGACCGGAACCGTTCAACCGGCCGCCCGCGCCCATGAACAGGCCCGTTCCGATCGCTCCCCCGATGGCAATCATTTGGATCTGCCGGGGCTTAAGGGTCTTGTGGTATCCGGCTTCCTCGCTTGAAAAATCCTGCGCCGTGGTGGAACGGTCGCCGAGAAGCTCCCGGCCGTTTTCCAGGGAATCAGCGGGGTCCAGCCCGGTGACCGGGGCCGGCGCAGGCGAGTTCAGTGTTCGTTTCATTCCAGGGGTCTCCTTTGACTCCGGTACCGCGGGTGCGGCTGCATGCTCCAGAACTTGCCCCTTCCTGCTCGTGTGTCATCACAGCTGCACTGCTGGATCATCGGCGGAGGGGACGGAAAACAACTCTAGATTCCGGCGGAACGGAACGAACTGTCTGGCCAGCTAAATTCCTCCGATCCCGATTGTGCTCCGATGACAACTCCGTTCAGGCGGAGTGCGAGTAATGTTCATGGCTGTGAGCGCGGCTAAGCCGCTTAGAGGAAGTGAATACGGGTGGCACCCCATGAACCTGCCGAGCATGTCATTGGCGCCATGCTCAGCGACATACTTGAAGACATTGGCGTCGACAACGGGCAGCTGCTTGTTCCTCCCGGACCCGGCAATGGCGCCGTTCGCGAAACGGTCATCGTGGACGCCGAGGACGGGACGCCCGTCCAGCGAGGGACCTTGGTCCTGCTGATCGGAGTGCGGGGGCGCGCAGCACTCCCCAGCATCCGGAAGCTGGTTCCGGACTACCCCGCCGCCGTCGCGGTCAAAGGGAACGAAGAGGAACTGGACGCCGTCCGGGAGGTGCTGCTGCCCACCGGAATCGGCTTGATCGCCGTGTCTCCCGCCATGAACTGGGGCACGCTGGAGGGCATCGCCAAGAACCGTATCCAGGAGCCTGCACTTTCCACCGATGCGTCAACGATCATCCACCGGGATCTTTTTGCCATCGCCCAGACTACCGCGACGCTGACCAACGGCCATGTGGTCATTGAGGACCCGGCAAACCGGGTCTTGGCGTACTCACCTGCCTCGAACGACGTCGATGAGCTCCGCAGGCTCTCAATCCTCGCGCGGCGCGGGCCCGAGCGGTACCAGAAACTGTTGAAAGAGTCCGGGGTCTACAAGCACCTGCAAGCGGCCGAAGCTCCCATCCATATGGAAGCCAATCCCGCGGAAGGACTCCGGGAGCGGGTGGCCATCGGTATCCACGCGGGCAACCGGATCCTCGGGTACATCTGGCTTCAGGAAGGGAAGGAACCCCTCGCGCCCAACACTGACAAGCTCATGGTGGGAGCGGCGCGCCACGCGGCCATAGAACTGGTCCGGCACCGCAATGAGCAGTCCCAGGCACTACGGCGCGACAGGATCTCCAGCCTGCTCAGCGGCACGGCGCAGATCCACTCCCAGGCGCAATCCGCGGGCATCGATCCCTCCAAGCCGGCAGCCCTCGTCCTGATTTCCGCCCAGGGCGACGACGAGACGGCGGCAGGATTGCAACTGCGACGTGGCGAGCTGGCCAACGTGGCATCGATCCATGCGGCCGCCTACCGTCCCGGTGCCGTGGTGGGAGCCATCGGCTTGGAAATAGCGATGATTCTTCCTGACCTCGACCCCATAAAGTCCCCGCCAGCCATCAACCGCCTCATCAACGTCATTGTCCGGGACGCGAGGGTCCACCTGCACTGCCAGGTGCAGGCCGCCGTCGGGCCCGTCGTCGAACGCCTGGACGCTTTGCACGGCACCCTTGAACACGTCCGCAGCGTACTGAAGGTCCTGGAAAGCACGCCCTCGATCCATGTGGCGTCCTACGCCGACGTTGAAACGACCGTCCTGACAAAGGAATTGCTGGAGCTGCTTGCCTCAAGGACCGATCTTCGGCACGGCGGCATCACCCTCCTTTGCAGCCGGTACCCAGAGTTCGCCACAACGCTGCTGACCTACCTTGAATTCTTCGGCGATGTGAACCGCTGCGCGGAGGAACTGGCCGTCCACCGGAACACGGTGCACTACCGGCTGCGGCGCGCGTGCGAAGTGGCCGGCATCGATCTTTCCTCCACAGAGCAGCGGTTGCTCGCACATCTTCAGCTCAGGCTGTGGACCCCCTCCGAAGGACGGCGCTAAGAACATGGACCTCCAGAATCTCCTCGACGACATCGTCGGCACGGTTCAGCCCCTGCTCGGCCAAGGAGCGCCCGCGGACTACATCCCGAGCCTCGCCGCGGTGGATACCAAGCAATTCGGCATTTCCGTGGCCACCGCCAACGGCGAGGTGTTTTCCTCCGGCGACGCCGACGTACCCTTCTCCATCCAAAGCATTTCGAAGGTTTACGCCCTCGCGCTGGTGCTCGCCGGGGATGGCGACCGCATCTGGAAGCGGGTATTCCGGGAGCCGTCCGGGAATCCGTTCAATTCCCTGGTGCAGCTGGAACACGAAGACGGAATTCCGCGCAATCCCTTCATCAATGCCGGAGCACTGGTTGTGACGGACAGGCTGCTCAGCATTGCGGGCAACTCGCCGTCTCCCGTCCGGGAATTGCTCCGGCAAGAAAGCGGCAACGCCTCTCTTGACACCGACCCCGAGGTGGCCGCGTCCGAGGCGGCGAACAGTCACCGCAATGCCTCGCTGGCACACTTCCTGGCCAGCTACGGAAACCTCGAAAACCCCGTGGACTCGGTCCTTGAGGCCTACATCAACCAGTGCGCACTCGAAATGAGCTGCACTGACTTGGCCCTTGCGAGCAGGTTCCTGGCCAACAACGGGCTACGCGGAGACGGCACGCCGCTGTTGTCCCCCTCGCAGACCAAACGGATCAATGCCGTGATGCTGACGTGCGGCACCTACGACGCCGCGGGCGAATTCGCCTACCGCGTGGGACTCCCCGGCAAGAGCGGGGTAGGAGGCGGCATCGTGGCCGTAGTGCCCAATAAATGCACCATCTGCGTCTGGAGCCCTGGACTGGGACGATCCGGGAATTCGCTGGCGGGCGTCGCTGCCCTGGACGAGTTCACCACCCGCACGGGCTGGTCGATTTTCTAGCCGCGGCCTACGAATGGCATGCCCGCCGCGGTCACCACCACCGAACCAACATTGGCCGACGCCGGCATGTTAGCCATCATGAGAACCGCCCGTGCGGCGTCCTCCACAGGGAACATCGGCTCGACGCGCCTGCTGCCATCGGCTTGGAGCGCGCCCGAGCCCACGCCGATGGTGTCCATGATTTCGGTGCGGGTGTTGCCGATATCGATCTGCCCGCACGTGATGCCGAACGGACGCCCGTCCAACTCAATGCTCTTAGTCAGGCCACTCATGGCGTGTTTGCTCACGGTGTACGCCACGGACAAGGGCCGCGGGGAATGCGCCGAAATAGAGCCATTGTTAATGACGCGGCCGCCTCGCGGCTCCTGCGACTTCATGGTCCGCACAGCCTCGGCCGCGCACAGCATGGAGCCGGTGACATTCACGGCAAGCGTGGCATTCCAATCGGCCACGCTGATCTCGTCCACACCCCCGGAAGGACCGAAGATGCCCGCATTGTTGAACAGGACGTCGACCCTCCCCCAGCGCTGGCGGGCCGCCGCGAAAAGGCGCGCGACGTCGTCGGGCACGGTCACGTCGCACGGCAACACAAGCGCCTCGGGGCGGCCGTCAGCCGTCTCGAGAAGCTGCGCTTCCCGGCGTCCGGCGAGGGCAACGCGGTAGCCTTCGGCCAACAGAAGCCGGGCGACTGCCCGCCCGATCCCGGAACCAGCTCCGGTGACGACGGCGACACGGGGCTGGGTGGGGATGGTTTCGCTCACGCGGTTCTCCTGTTTGTTGAGCTAGTGCGCGGCGGGGGCGTCCGCCGTCGTCGTGTCCGTTGTGGTCAGTGGCCAGCCTATGACGGTCTTCGGACGCGGTGTGGCGTAGGTCCGGACCTTGGACGTGGACAGTCCCAGGCGGACGAGCGACTCGGCAATGGTCACCGCAGCGGCCACCCCATCCACTACCGGCACTCCGCAGCGTTGGCGGATCTGTTCGTCGAGTCCGGCCATGCCGCCACAGCCGAGGACGATGACCTCTGCCTTGTCGTCACGCACGGCGCGTTCAGCCTGTTCCACAATGGCTTCCACGGCGCGGTCCGGGTATTCCTCGAGTTCCAGCACGGCCATGCCGCTCGCGCGGACCGAGGCACAGCGGTCGTCGAGCCCGGCGAGCTTGAGGCGGTCTTCGATGAGCGGGACCGCGCGGTCCAGAGTGGTGACCACGGAGTATTTGTGGCCGAGGAACATCGCGGTGCTGGCCGCGGCCTCGGTGATGTCGACCACCGGAACGTCCAGGAGCTCCTGTAGTCCCTCGCGGCCGTGCTCGCCATAGCCGGCCTGGATGACGGCGTCGAACGGTTCAGGGTAGTTGACCACGCGGTCCATCACGGCGATGGCGGCGAGGTAGCTTTCAAAGTTGCCTTCGCAGGAATCGGCGCCGAACCGCGGGGTGATGCCGATGATTTCGGTGCCGGGAGCCGCGACGCTTCGCGCCTGGGCCGCGATGGAGTCGGTCATGGATTGGGTGGTGTTGACGTTTGCGACGAGGATTCGCATGGGTTCCTCCTAGATTGGGTTGCCTGGTAGCCCGGCAAGCCCAACTGGCTCGCAGTTGTTGTCGTTTTGACGGGCCAAAACGGCGTTTTCTGCGAGCCAGTCGGGCTGCTGGCGGTTCTTAGTGGTTGCTGACGACGGCGATCGGCTCGCCGGAGACGTCGCTGTGTTGCTGCCTCTTCTCTGCAATCAAGAAGTAGCACAATGCCCCGATGCCTGCGCCAAAGAACCAAGCGAACGGCGCTATGGCCTCCAGTGCGGGAATGAACGCGATGAGGATGGCGACGACGGCGGCGGGAACCATGGCGGCGATCGCCCGGGGGTTGACGCCACGCTTGTAGAAATATGTGCCGGAAGGGTTGTCCGTGTAAAGGTCCAGGACGTTGACCTTGCCGCGGCGCAGGAGCCAGTAGTCGGCCATGACGACGCCGAACAGCGGTCCAAGCAGGGCGCCGAGGCCGCCCAGGAAGTACACGATCACCAAGGGGTTGTTGTAGAGGTTCCACGGCAGGATGACCAGGCCGATGGTGCCGCTGACCCATGCAGCCTTACGGAAGTTCAGGTGCTTGGGGAACAGGTTGGTGAGGGCGTAGACGGGTGCCACGAAGTTCGCCATGAGGTTCACCGCGATGGTCAGGATCAGCAAGGCAAGGCAGGCCAGGACAAGGAAGAGCGTGTTGGGGATGCTCTGGACGATGTCCGAGGGGCTTTCAATGATCTTGCCATTGATCTTGTATTGGCCGCCGGCCATGATGACCACGATTGCGCCGAACAGGAGCATGTTGATAGGGATGCCCCAGAAGTTGCCGCGGACAATCGACTTCTTGGACACCGAGGAACGGGTGAAGTCGCAGAAGTTCAAGACGAAGGTGCCGTAGATGGAGACCCAGAGTGCACCGCCGGCAAAGATGGTGCGCCACATCTCGCCGCCTTCGAGGCCCTTAATACCGGACCACTGGATGGCTCCCCCAGCCTCCACGAAGACCCAGATGGCAATGGCCAGCATGGTGGCGAGAATGATCGGGCCAGCGAAGGCCTCATACTTGCGGATCATTTCCATACCGAAGCTGACAATGACCAGCTGGACAATCCAGAGCGATACGAAGGCGATCCAGCCGAGCGTCGACAGGCCCAGGATGGAGTTGGCATCCATGTCCTTGAGTCCGGGGAACATGGCGACAAGCATGACCCGGAGTACCACAGAGGCGAGGTAGGTCTGAATACCGAACCAGGCGATGGCCACGGCCCCGCGGACCAGGCTGGCAAGTTGGGCGCCCCGGATACCGAAGCTGATCCGGCTCATCACCGGGAAGGGAACGCCGGTCTTCTGGCCCATGAAACCGGAGAAGGTCAGGAGGGTGAACAGCAAGACCGCGCCGATGCCAAGGGCCACGAGGATTTGCCATCCGCCCAGGCCAAGCGAGAAGAGGCCGATGGCGAACGCATAGTTGCCAAGGCTGTGGACGTCGTTGGCCCAGAGGGTGAAGATGCTGTAACTGGTCCAGCGCCTGCCCTCCTTCTTGGTGGGGGCAAGGTCGAGGTTGTAAAGGCTGGGGCTGATGGTTCGGCCTGCTGCGACGGACGCTACATCGCAAAGGGTTTCATTTCCTACTGTCGGATGGACCGAGCTGGCTGGCAGCGTGGTCCGTTCCGGAGCCGTTGTGACGCCGACTGGGGGAGTCGATTGCATCGTGGATCTCCACTTCTTTGTGGTGCTGCAACTAGGCTTCCGAGACACTGTGAGAGGATGAAGCTTTTTCGCATCGTGGAATCTAGTTATTGAATAGTGAAATAACTGTATGAGCTGGATCACCTTTGGTCAAGGGCCGTAACCCCAATCGCGGTCACAAACGGCAGTCTCGCCGCCGTACGGCCTTGTGGGCGCTAGTCTCTGCGGCGCCGGATTGACGCCCAGCGAACGCATGGCTAATCTCGAATTACAGAATTTTATTCTCACAATACGAAATTTCTACGCCGTTTCAGCGCGCACTACAGTGCAAGCGCCCAGACATTCAATGAAGAGAGGTTGGACGTGGCTGCAGGAGAAGAGACCTCACACATCCTTAGCGGGTTGACTTCCCAGCTGCCTGATCGTGATCCGGAAGAGACTGCCGAGTGGGTTGAGTCTTTGGATGCGTTGATCAGGGAGCAGGGCACGGAGCGGGCGCAGTTCATCATGCGCAGCCTGCTCCAGCGGGCGGGGTCCCAGTCGGTCGGGGTGCCGATGGTGACCACCACCGATTACGTGAACACGATCCCGGCGGACCAGGAAGCGCCGTTCCCGGGCAACGAGGAGTTCGAGCGCCGGTACCGGGCGTACATGCGCTGGAACGCGGCCGTGATGGTGCACCGGGCACAGCGGTCCGACATCGGCGTGGGCGGGCACATCTCGACCTATGCCGGGGCCGCGACCCTGTACGAGGTCGGCTTCAACCACTTCTTCCGCGGCAAGGACCACCCCTCCGGCGGGGACCAGGTCTTCTTCCAGGGACACGCGTCCCCGGGCATGTACGCCAGGGCGTTCATGGAGGGCCGGCTCACGGAGCAGGACCTGGACGGGTTCCGGCAGGAAAAGTCCAAGGAAGGCCACGCCCTGTCCTCCTACCCGCACCCGCGCCTGATGCCCTCCTTCTGGGAATTCCCCACCGTGTCCATGGGCATCGGCCCGATGAACGCGATCTACCAGGCCCAGTCCAACCGGTACCTGCACGACCGCGGCCTGAAGGACACCTCCGGGCAGCAGGTCTGGGCGTTCCTGGGCGACGGGGAAATGGACGAGCCCGAGTCCCGCGGCCTGCTCCAGCTCGCCGCGAACGAGAACCTGGACAACCTGAACTTCGTGATCAACTGCAACCTCCAGCGCCTGGACGGGCCGGTGCGCGGCAACGGGAAGATCATGCAGGAACTCGAAGCGTTCTTCCGCGGCGCGGGCTGGAACGTGATCAAGGTCGTCTGGGGCCGGGAATGGGATGACCTCCTGGCCAAGGACACCGACGGGTCCCTGGTGAAGATCATGAACGAAACCGTCGACGGGGACTACCAGACCTACAAGGCCGAGTCCGGCGGGTTCGTCCGCGAACACTTCTTCGGGAAGACCCCGGCCACCAAGGACATGGTCGCGGACCTGGACGACAAGCAGATCTGGAACCTCAAACGCGGCGGACACGACTACCGCAAGGTCTACGCCGCGTACAAGGCCGCGACCGAGTTCAAGGGCAAACCCACCGTGATCCTGGCCAAGACCGTCAAGGGCTACGGACTCGGACCCCACTTCGAGGGCCGCAACGCGACCCACCAAATGAAGAAACTCACCATGGAAGACCTCAAGGCCTTCCGCGACCACCTGCGCATCCCCATCACCGACGCCCGACTCGACACGGACCTGTACCGGCCCCCGTACTACCACCCCGGCATGGACGCCCCGGAAATCCGGTACATGATGGAGGCCCGCGCGGCCCTCGGCGGCGCTGTCCCGGAACGCCGCAGCGCCCACACCCCCGTGGTGCTGCCGGACGAAAAGTCCTACGAGGTCGCCAAGCGCGGCTCCGGCAAGCAGCAGGCCGCCACCACCATGGCCTTCGTGCGGCTCCTGAAGGACCTCATGCGG
>NZ_JACHEE010000006.1 GCF_014207375.1 Arthrobacter sp. AZCC_0090
TGGTAGCGGCGGGTCCATTCGGGGTCTTCCACGGTGGTGACCTTGTGCCAGAGTTCCACGGTGTCCGGGCGTGCGGCGCGTTCGGGTGCGTAGGAGTCGACGTGGTGCCAGGTGCCGTCCTGGAGGGCGACGGTGAAGATGTACGGGATGGAGTGGTCCAGGGTCTCGCGCGAAGCGGTGGGGGAGTATTTCTGGGGGTCGTTGGCGCCGGAGCCGATCACGTAGTGGGTGTGGTGGCTGGTCTTGATCAGGACGGATTCCACGTTGGCCGGATCGGCGGTTTCGGGGTGTTCCTTGTGGAGTTTGCGGGCGAGGTCGATCCAGGCCTGGGCCTGGTATTCGGCGGAGTGTTCCTTGGTGTAGGTGTCCAGGATGGCGCGCTTGGGCTCCCCGGCTTCGGGCAGCGGGACCTCGTAGGAGGCGTCCGGGCCGTCCAGCATCCAGGCGATGACGCCGTCTTCGCCTTCGTAGATGGGCACGGGGGAGGTCTGGCCGCGCATGGCCCGGTCGGCTGCTTCGACGGCCATTTTGCCGGCGAACGCGGGGGCGTGGGCCTTCCAGGTGGAGATTTCGCCCTTGCGGGACTGCCGCGTGGCGGTGGTGGTGTGCAGGGCCTGGCCGACGGACTGGAAGATCGTTTCGACGTCCAGGCCCAGGAGGGTGCCGATCCCGGCGGCGGCGGAGGGGCCGAGGTGGGCCACGTGGTCGATCTTGTGCTGGTGCAGGCAGATGGCCTTGACCAGGTTCACCTGGATCTCATAACCGGTGGCGATACCGCGGATCAGGTCCTTGCCGCCGGCACCGGTGTGCTGGGCAACGGCGAGGATCGGGGGAATGTTGTCTCCCGGGTGGGAGTAGTCCGCGGCCAGGAAGGTGTCGTGGTAGTCGAGTTCACGCACGGCGACGCCGTTGGCCCAGGCTGCCCATTCGGGGGAGACCTTGTCGCTGATTCCGAAGACGGAGGAGCCTTTGCCGTTGGTGGTCGGGGCGTGGGTCAGGGCCTGGGCCCGGGCGGCGATGATCGGGGCCCGGTTCAATGACGCGACGGCAACGGAGGCATTGTCGATGATCCGGTTGATGATCATCTCCGTGACCTCGGGGGTCACCTCGACGGGGTCGGCGGCAACCGTGGCGATCTTATGCGCCAGCTGCTCTTCGCGGGCAAGGTTCTCTTCGCTCTTGCAGACGCGGACGTGGTTGTTCTTCACCATGGTGCTCCTTCAGTGAGGTGTGTGGGTGGCTTTGACGTGGGAAAGACTGCGGTGCAGATGGAGGGTGGTGGCGGCTTCGGCGAGCCTGGGGTTGCCTGCCGCGATGGCTTCGGCGATCGCGGCGTGCTCGGCCGCGGCAGCATGGAGGCGTTCGGCGTCGTCGGCAGCGAGGCGGCGGACCCGCACCAGGTGGACGCGCAGGCTGCGCATGGCCTGGGCGAGGTAGGAATTGGAGATGGCTTCGTCGATCGCTTCGTCGAGCCTTCCCACCAAGGCGTAGTAGTCGTGCCGGGCGGGATCGCTGTCGTTGAGCAACTCCGGAGCCCGGAGGAGTTCGGCGTGGAGTTGGGCGAACACCGGGCGTTCGCCGCGTTCCGCGGCGAGGGCGGCGGCTTTGCCTTCCAGGGTTTCGCGCAGCTCGAACAGTTCGTCAATGTCGTCGAGGGAGATGTCGGTGACGACGACGCCGCGGCCGCCTGCCGCCGTCGTCAGCCCTTCCGCGTTGAGCCGGCTCAGCGCCTCCCGGACGGGCGTGCGGGACACGCCCAGGCGTTCGGATTGTTCCACTTCCGCGAGGACGGTGCCGGGGGCGAGCCGCCACTCAATGATGTCTTCACGCAGGGCCGCATAGGCTCTGTCGCTGGCACGCATGGGCCCTCCTTCGCTGGGCGGATGTCCTCAGTGTATACATAAACTGCGATCAAGCCTAGCTTTACTTGATTAATAGGCTAAATGTTCGATCTGTGTATACATCGCGCTCATTGCACGCCCTGCGGGTGGGGGGCTAGCTCCGGTTCCAGCGGTACTCATTTTCGGGTCGTCCTGGAGTGCCGTAGCGCGGATTCCTGGTCACCAACCCGGCGTCGGCCAAGTACTCGAGGTAGCGGCGCACAGTGACCCGGGACATACCAAGGGCTTCTGTTGCCTCACTGGCGGAGACGGCGCGGCCGAGGCCCGCCAGAAGGTCTTTGACGGAGTCCAGGCTGTGGGCGGAAAGACCTTTGGGCAATGGGAGCTCGGTGGGTGCGCGGAGGCTCGCGAACGCCTGGTCAACATCGCTTTGCGACGCTCCACTGGCACGCGCACCCGACGCCGGCGCCGCAAGTTGCTCGCGGAACGTGCGGTAGCTGGCGAGCTTGTCCGCAAACGTTGCGAAGGTGAACGGCTTGATCAGGTATTGCACCACGCCGATCGACACGGCGCTGCGGACAATGTTCACTTCCCGGACGGCGGTGATGGCGATGATGTCGGCAAGCAGCCCCGAAGCGCGCATCCGGCGCGCAACATCCAGTCCGTGGAGGTCCGGTAGGTTCATGTCGAGTAGCACAAGATCCACCGGCTGTCCGGCGGCGGCGAAATCGTTGAGTAGCCGCAGTGCCGATTGCCCGTCCAGGGCTGTTCCAACGACCGTGAAGCCGTCAATTCGGCCGACGTAGACGCCATGGGCATCGGCGGCGATGGGTTCGTCCTCGACAACGAGGACGCGGATATCGGTCATTCGGCTTCTTTCCTGGAGTCCGGCGCGGGGAGCACCACACGGAACAACGCACCGCCCAATGCGCTGGTGGATTCGCTGATGGACAGCGTACCGCCCAGCCGCTGCACCGCTTGCCGCACCAGGGCCAGGCCAACGCCGCGGGAAGGAGCTCCCGGTCCCGCGCTTTGTCCAATTCCGGCTGCTTTGGTGCTGTATCCGTACTGCCAGACGTCGTCCACGATGCCAGGATCGATGCCGTGGCCGGAATCGACAACCGTGAACGTGGTTCCTCCAGGTCCGGACTCGATGCCCAGTTCCACTTTCCGCGGCGGGGGAGCAGCGGCCGCGGCATCGAGCGCGTTGTCCAACAGATTGCCCAAGATCGTCACCAAGTCTTGGACGGCCAAGCCCTGAAGGCCGTCCCCGCCGGACACCGTGACCGTGAGCTCGGCTCCGCGTTCGTGTGCCTCGGCAGACTTCCCCATGATGAGTGCACTCAGGACAGGTTCGTCCACTGATGCCACCAGATGGTCGGTCAACTGTTGGCTTAGCTCGAGATCCTTGGTAGCAAAGTCCAAGGCGTCAGTGGTGCGCCCGAGCTCCATCAGGGAAACGATCGTGTGCAACCGGTTGGCGTGTTCATGGGTCTGGGCCCGCAAGGCGTCGGACAAGGTCTTCATGGTCTCCAGTTCACTGCCCAAGGACTCGATTTCCGTGCGGTCCCGGAGCGTGGCTACGGTACCGAACACCGCAGGGCGCTGCCGGCCCCTCATGCTCGGCGGCCCCACCGCTGGCGCCTGGTTGACCACCAGGATTCGTGAGCCAGTGAGGTGGATTTCGTCGTGCGCCGTGCGGCCGGATTCGAAGAGACCGTGGAGGCTGGCATCCAGGGGCAGATCGGAAAGCCGAGGGGCGGCCCCCGCGGCGGGATCGACGTCGGACCGTTCCAGTCCCAGCAGCTCCGCGGCCTGGTCGTTGTACATGACCACCCTGCCGCCCGTGTCGATCAGCACTACACCTTCGCGGACCGAATGCAGAACGGACTCGTAGTACGCGAACAGCTGTGCCAATTGCTCGGGTCCCCAACCTCGCGTGACCGAACGCAGGTAGCGGCCCAGCAACCAGGAGGCCAGGGAGCCCCCTCCGAGCATGGCGAGGGAGATGGCGATGATTGCCGTGAGTCGCGCTGAGACGGCGATGTCCACCGTTCGCACCGTGACACCTGCGGCCACGAGGGCCCGGACTGTTCCGGATGAATCCTCCACGGGGACGATGGTGCGTACCGACGGGCCGAGGGTGCCGGCGGTGACTTCGGTGAAGGTTTGGCCGTGCAATGCCGGGTCAATGGTGCCGATGTAGGGTTTGCCGATTTCGTCGGGGTTCGCGTGGGTCCAGCGGGTCCGATCCGGCGCCATGATGGTGATGAAGTCGGCATGGGCATTGGCCATCACCAGCAGGGCGTATGGCTGCAGGGTAGCGGACGGGTTCGGAGTGCCGGCGGCTTGAAGCACGAGGGGATTGGCTGCAATCGCGGCGGCCACGGCCTGCATACGCTGCCCGGCGTCGTTGTAGGCACGGTCCCTGGCGTCCACGAATGCCGCCGTCCCAACGATCGCGGTGAGCGCAAGGACAAACAGAAGGTTTGCCACAAAGAGCCGCCGGGCAATGCTCCAGCGTCGGATCACGCGCCCCTCCTTTTGACTAGTCCTGCGACCAATATGAACGCAACAGTGATACATGTCACTCTGCCCCTAATGATGGATATCACAGCAGAGCGACGCAGGGACATTGCAGGAACCACGGCGCTTTCCAGAGTATCTAAAAGGAGCAAAGCCATGACCTCTCAAAGAGGAGAGATTGCACCCGCGAAGGCCGGGCGCAAAGGGCTGGACAAGTCGCATTACCTCTACATCGCCGTGATCGCCGCAGTTGTGCTGGGCGCCATCGTCGGCCTGCTTTTCCCCGAAGTCGGTAAGTCCCTCAAGCCCTTGGGTGACGGATTCATCAAGCTCATCAAGATGATGATCGCCCCGGTCATCTTCTGCACCATCGTCTTGGGGATCGGATCGATTGCCAAGGCGGCTACCGTTGGCAAGGTCGGCGGGCTTGCCTTGATCTACTTCTTGGTCATGTCTACCTTCGCGCTCGCCATCGGTTTGGTAGTGGGCAATATCATCCATCCGGGCGAGGGCCTGAAGTTGATCCCCTACGACCCCAACGCGAAAGCTGCCACGAACAGCACCGCTGACTTCCTGCTGGGCATCATCCCCGGCGACATCCCCGTCCTGCCGACGCTCCTGGCCGCCATCCTGGTGGGCTTCGCGTTGCAGCGCATGGGTTCTCAGGGCCAGCCGGTACTCAAGGCCATCCAGCATGGACAGGCCCTCGTCTTCCGCATCCTCATCATGATCATGTGGTTGGCACCCGTCGGCGCCTTCGGTGCAATCGCCGCCGTGGTTGGCGCCACCGGAGTGAAGGCTATCTTCGGCATGGTCACCCTGATGGTCGCGTTCTACATCACGTGTGCGTTGTTCATCGTCGTTGTGCTCGGCACCCTGCTCCGGGTTGTGGCAGGCGTCAGCATTTTCCAGTTGATGAAGTACCTCGCCCGTGAGTACCTGCTCATCTTCTCCACGTCCTCCTCCGAAGCGGCGCTGCCAAGGCTCATCGCCAAGATGGAACACCTAGGTGTTTCCAAGCCGGTTGTCGGTGTCACGGTGCCCACGGGTTACTCCTTCAACCTGGATGGAACCGCGATCTACCTGACCATGGCCTCGCTGTTCGTCGCCAACGCCATGGGAATCCCGCTGGACCTCGGCGCCCAGGTATCGCTGCTGGTCTTTATGATCATCGCGTCCAAGGGAGCGGCAGGCGTTTCCGGTGCCGGCTTGGCCACACTCGCAGCAGGCCTTCAGGCGCACCGGCCCGAACTGCTGGGTGGTGTCGGCATGATCGTGGGTATCGACCGCTTTATGTCCGAGGCCCGCGCGCTCACCAACTTCACAGGTAATGCTGTTGCCACCGTGCTAATCGGCACCTGGGTCAAGGAAATCGACCGCAGCCAGGTCACTAACGTCCTGTCCGGCGCGATCCCGTTCGACGAGCTGACCATGATCAGCAACCATGGCGAAGTCGAGGCGAAGGAGCCCGTGGCGGCATAGCGAGACGCGCAGTCTGGAAGCATCAACGCAGGCAAGGCAGGCCCCTCCAGCGGGACCTGCCTTGCCTGCGTTCTGGTGGGGCGGGAGGCCAACCTTATACCTCAGCTAGAAGGTAAAGGCTCAAATTGCGGACAATGTCAAGTTCCGAAGAATGCCGTGTCGGGCGCTGTAGCCTAGGTGGGGAGCAGTGCTTCGCTGGAGACAGCCGCAGGAAATGACCGTCGTGGAGAGAGTGGATAAATACGTGAGCAGCGAACGGGGAGCAACTACGCTGGAGGGCACGGATTTCGATCTGGAAGACGCTGTCATGGGGCCAACGGGCCGCCCGTACCGCGACTTCCCCGAGCCCGCGCCACTGGCCTCCCACGGTCCGGCCCGGGTCATCGCCATGGTCAACCAAAAGGGCGGCGTGGGCAAGACCACGTCAACCATTAACCTTGCCGCTGCGCTCGCAGAGTTCGGCCGGCGCGTCCTGCTCGTTGACTTCGATCCGCAGGGAGCTCTTTCCGCGGGCCTCGGCGCGAACCCCCACGAGCTTGACCTCACCGTTTATAACGTCCTGATGGACCGCAAAGTGGACATCCGCGACGCCATCCAGCAGACCGGCGTCGAAGGCATCGATCTCCTGCCGGCAAACATCGACCTTTCCGCCGCCGAAGTCCAATTGGTCAACGAGGTGGCCCGCGAGCAAGTACTGGACCGCGCGCTCAAAAGCGTCGAGGACGACTACGACGTTGTCCTTATCGACTGCCAGCCGTCCCTGGGCCTCCTGACAGTCAATGCCCTGACGGCCGCACACGGAGTCATCATTCCGCTGATCTGCGAATTCTTTGCCCTCCGCGCCGTGGCCTTGCTCGTCGAAACGATCGAAAAGGTCCAGGACCGGCTGAACCCACGCCTGCAGGTGGACGGCGTGCTTGCCACGATGTACGACGCCCGCACCCTGCACAGCCGTGAAGTCATCTCGCGGCTCGTGGAGGCGTTCGGAGACAAAGTCTTCGAAACCGTCATCAAGCGATCCATCAAGTTCGCCGACGCCACGGTTGCCGCTGAACCCATCACCAGCTATGCCGGAAACCACATCGGTGCCGATGCCTACCGTCGTTTGGCCAAGGAACTGATCTCGCGCGGCGGCGCACCCTAGCCAGCGTGGCAGAGCCACTCGCTCCTTTGGACGGATTAGTCGCGCCCGTCCTGATCGCTCCGTTCGACCCGCCCGGTGACGCCCCGTCGTCGTCCCCTACTGCAAGCGGCGCGGACGACGGCGGTGCCTCGCCCTCCGCGCGGAAGCCCGGCTTCGAGGTCCGGCTAGCGAACTTCACCGGGCCTTTCGATCTCCTGCTCGGCTTGATTTCGAAGCACAAGCTGGACATCACCGAAGTTGCGCTCGCTACCGTCACCGACGAGTTCATCAAGTACATCCGGCGCCTGCAGGAACTGGGGGAGGACTGGGCACTGGACGAAGCCAGCGAATTTCTGGTCATCGCCGCGACCCTGCTGGACCTCAAAGCCGCGAGGCTCCTGCCAGCAGGCGAAGTCGAGGACGCTGAGGATATCGCCTTGCTGGAAGCCCGGGATCTCCTCTTCGCCAGACTCCTGCAGTACAAGGCTTTCAAGCAGGTGGCCGCTATTATGTCCGGCACCTTGGAATCCGAAGCCCGACGCTTCCCGCGGCAAGTCGCCCTGGAAGGGCATTTCGCGGCGATGCTACCCGAACTGATCTGGCGTCACACGCCCGAACAGTTCGCGGCCTTGGCGGCCAAGACCCTGGCGCCGAAGGACAAGACTCCAGAGGAAGTCGGGCTCGACCACCTCCATGGAACCCCTGTCAGTGTCAAGGAACAGGCCGAGATCATTGGGTACCGCCTGCAGCGGGGCCTGCCGCAGTCCTTCCGGGCGCTCATTGCGGACGCGGAATCCACACTGGTTGTCGTGGCCCGGTTCCTGGCGCTCTTGGAACTGTTCCGGGACCGAGTGGTGGCTTTCGAACAGCCTGGGCCTCTCGCCGAACTGACGGTGCGATGGACCGGACGCCCAGAAGGCTGGAGCAGCGACAACCTGAGAGACGAGTACGAGTCCGTCGCTGTCCCCGCTGAAACAGACACCGACAAGATCGACAAGGCAGAGGAGTCGCTGTGAGCGAGCAGGAAACTGACGGGGACGGCCTCGCCGAGCTTGAGGCCTTACCCGGTGGCGCCCGTGCGGCTCTCGAAGCCGTCCTCATGGTGATCGACGAACCGGCCACCGCCGAAGAGCTCGCTGCCGGGCTCAACGTGACGGTCGCCGTCGTCGAGGATTTGCTGGCGGGACTGCGGCAGGAGTATAGCGGCTATACTGTTAAAGCCCCGGGCAGGGACGCTGATGACTTGCATGGTGAATTGAACATTGATGCAAGCGCCAGCGCTGCACCCCGGGGTTTTGAGTTGCGGAACGTTGCCGGAGGGTGGCGAATCTATTCACGGGCGGAATTTGCCGACGTCGTGGGCAGGTTCGTTCTCGAAGGCCAGACCGCGCGGCTGACGCAGGCAGCCCTTGAAACCATGGCGGTCATCGCGTACCGCCAGCCGGTCTCCAGGGCCAGGGTGTCGGCTATCCGCGGCGTCAATGTCGATTCGGTCGTCCGGACCCTTGTCCAACGCGGTCTGATCGAGAACTCAGGTACCGATTCTGAATCGGGGGCTGTCCTTTACCGGACTACCTCGTACTTCCTGGAGCGCATGGGCATTGGCTCGGTGGCGGAACTGCCTCAATTGTCCCCACACCTTCCGGGGCTGGAGGGGATCGAGGAGTTCTTGGACGCCGAACGCATGTAATCGCGGGACACGGACAGTGCCGCAGGCATGGCGAAACAACTCAATATTGCAAGGATCTACAAAACGCCCGGCTAGTAGCGGGCAGAGTTCACACAGGGCAGATATCCTCTGCCCGGCTGGCTAATGTTGAGAAAGAACAAGCCGGCCACCATAACAAAAGGACGGGTCATGACACAGGCGGGACGCCAGGGTTCACCACGTAACAGTTCGGGACGAAACGGTTCCGGACGCAACGAGTCGCAAGACTCAGGCCGCAGCAATGCAGGCCGTAGCGGCGCTGGCCGGACAGGAGGCAGCGGCTTCGGCGCCGGCCGCGGAGGCGCAAGCCGTGCAGGCGGCGCCTCCGGAGGCAGCAAGCGCAGCTTCTCCCCGGGCGGAGACCGCCCCTTCAAGCCAACCCGTCCGCGTGAAGAGCGCCCCTTCGATCCGGACAACCCCACCACGGCGGGCGGCTACGGGCGTCGTGAAGACACTGGCCGCCAAGATCCCAGGCCGGCGAAGGCGCCCCGCAAGCCCGGTTCCAACAAGCCCGGCTTCGGTAAGGCCCCGGGCACGCCCGGCGCTTTGAAGCCCAAGGCCAGCAACAAGAAACAGTACGCTTCCCGCGCCTTCGGCAGTGAGCGCTTCGGCCAGAACCTTGGCCCGATCCGCAAGCCCCGAGGACGCCGCGGAGAAGTGGCGCAGTCCGAGCAGCACGATGCCGATGGCGTGCGACTGCAGAAGGTCATGGCCCAGGCCGGCGTGGCTTCCCGCCGCGTGTGCGAGGAAATGATCCAGGAAGGCCGCGTCGAGGTCAACGGCCAGCTCACCACCGAGCTTGGCATGCGCGTGGACCCCACGTCGGCTGTGATCCACGTCGACGGCATCCGCATCCAGCTCGATGACACCATGCTCTACATGGTGTTCAACAAGCCCAAGGGCGTTGTCTCCACGATGGAGGATCCCGAGGGCCGTCCCTGCATTAGCGACTTCCTCAAGTCCGCCAAGAACAAGGGCGAGCGTCTCTTCCACGTCGGCCGTCTTGACGTCGCCACCGAGGGCCTGCTTCTGCTGACCAACGACGGCGAACTCGCCAACCGCTTGACGCACCCTTCCTATGAGGTGCCCAAGACGTACCTGGTACAGGTACGCGGTCCGTTCCCGCAGGGCGTCGGCGCGCAGTTGAAGGCCGGCATCGAGCTCGAAGACGGCATCGCTTCTGTCGACTCCTTCAAGCTCGTGGATTCCACTCCAGGCCACGTGCTGATCGAGGTTGTGCTGCACTCCGGCAAGAACCGTATTGTCCGCCGCTTGTTCGAAGCCGTCGGTTTCCCCGTGCTGCGCCTCGTGCGCGTCAAGATCGGTCCCATCGGCCTGGGTGACCAGCGCCAGGGCAGCATCCGCAACCTCGGGAAGCAGGAAGTCGGACACCTCCTGGCCTCCGTAGGACTGTAGGGCATGTCGGCATTCCACTCGCACGGCCGGGGCCACCTTGACGGCCCGGTGGTCGTTTTCGGCACCGGCCTGCTCGGCGCCAGCATCGGTCTCGGCCTGCGTGGCCGGGGTGTCTCCGTGTTCCTTTCAGACCCCTCGCCGACCAACCAGGCCGTGGCCGTGGATATCGGTGCGGGCCGGCCTCTGTCCGAGCTCGAGGGCTCTCCCCAGCTGGTGGTTGTTGCCGCGCCGCCGGACGTAACGGCCGACGTCGTTCAGCGTGCCCTGGGTGAATACCCAGAGGCCGTTGTAGTGGATATTGCCAGCGTCAAGCTGGCAATCCAGGCTGATCTCCGGGGTCGTGGAGTGGACATGTCCCGTTACGTCGGGACACACCCGATGGCGGGGCGCGAGAAGTCGGGGCCAGTTGCGGCCCGTGGCGAGCTCTTCACGTCCATGCCCTGGGTCCTGTGTCCGTCCGAGGAGACCAGCGCCGACGCGCTTCAGACCGCACGTTCCCTCGCCGGTGATCTAGGGGCAATAGTCTCCCAATTTACGGCGGAGGAGCACGATGAAGCCGTTGCTTTGGTATCGCATTTGCCGCAGGTGATGTCGTCGCTTCTCGCCAGCCGTCTGCAGGGAACGCCGCTTCACGCGCTGTCCCTGGCCGGCAACGGGCTGCGGGACACCACCAGGATTGCTGCCAGCGATCCCACCCTCTGGGTGCAGATCCTAGGCAACAACGCGGCCAAGATGGTGGACATCCTCCATGGGGTCCGCGAGGACCTCAACCGTTTGATCGGTACCTTGGAAGATCCCAGCGCCCCGGGTGCCCGCCTGGACCTTGCCCAGCTCATCAGCGAGGGCAACGCCGGGCAGGCCAGGATCCCGGGCAAGCATGGCGGACCCCCGCAGGCATATTCATGGCTTACAGTTCTGGTAGACGACAGGCCCGGGCAGATCGCTAGGCTACTGACGGAGATCGGTGAGATCGGCGTCAATGTCGAAGACCTCCGCCTGGATCACTCGTCCGGGCAGAACGTTGGCATGGTGGAACTTTCCGTTATGCCCAACAAGCATGACCTCCTTGTTGAAGCCTTGACCGACCGTGGATGGCGGGTACTCCAGTAATGACACGTGACCTCTTCGGCCCGGAGACCGTAGTACGCCCGGGCAAGCCACTCGTGGTCGCCATCGACGGGCCGTCCGGCTCCGGCAAATCCAGCGTCAGCAAGGAAGTTGCCCGACGCTTGAAACTCGCCTATCTGGACACGGGCGCGATGTACCGTGCGTTGACCTGGTATTGCCTCAAGACCGGCATCGACCTCACGGACGGTGCCGCCGTCGAGCAAGCCTCAAAGGACCTGCCGCTGGAACTTAGCACCAGTTCCAACGCCGAATACGTGAGCGTGGCCGGCGTGGACATCACGGAGGAAATCCGCGAGCCCAGGATTTCGTCGTCCGTTAGTGCAGTGGCCACCACCTTGGGTGCTCGCAACGAACTGATTCGTCGCCAGCGCCAGCTGATCGAACAGCACCACCGCCGCATGGTGGTGGAAGGCCGGGACATCACCACCGTCGTCGCGCCCAATGCGGAGGTCCGCATGCTGCTGACCGCCAGCGAGGAAGCCCGGCTGCGGCGCCGCGGCCTCCAGCTCGGCGGAACGCAGAGCAAAGAGCAATTGGCGGCCCAAGTGATCCACCGCGACGCCAAGGACTCAACTGTGGTGAACTTCACCCAAGCGGCCGACGGCGTCGTCACTCTGGATTCCTCTTATCTTGACTTCGAGGAAACGGTCGAAACGGCCCTGAGCATTGTGGGCAAGGTCATCTACGGTGACTGAAACCCGACTCCCGGCACGGTGGACCAAAATCTGGAGCCGGCCAGTTGGCTGGCTGTTGGACCATGTCCTGTACCGGACTGCGGTAACCGGGCGCTCCAACGTTCCTAAGTCGGGTCCGGTCATTTTCGCGGGCAACCACATCAGCTTCCTGGATGGGCCGGTGATGTTCGGCGCTGCTCCGCGGCCCATGCACATCCTGGTCAAGAAGGAGATGTTCAAGGGATTCCTGGGGCGGGTGCTTCGTGCATCGGGGCAGATTTCCGTCGACCGTTCCGGCGACCGTGCGGCGCTCCAGCTCGGAAAGCAAGTGCTCGACGCCGGCCGTTGCGTCGGGATTCTCCCTGAAGGAACGCGGGGGAGCGGCACAGCCGGCACCATCAGTAACGGAGTAGCGTGGCTCGCGCTGATGTCCGGAGCCACGGTCATTCCCGTGGCAATCCTCGGAACCCGGATCGGAGACGAACACCGCGACTCCATCCCGAGGCTGCGCCGCCGTCTGCACGTCAGTTTCGGGGCTCCCTTCAATGTGACCCGCAGAAATGGCGAGTCGGGGCGTGTTTCAATGGACAGGGCGGCTGCGGAGATCCGCGCTGCGCTGGCTGGACACGTCCAGGATGCCGTCAAGACCACCGGTCAGTCCCTTCCGGGGGACTAATACACCGGCCCACAGCCAATGCAGCACCGCCAAGAAGAAGTAGCCGGGACGCCGGCAGATCACCACTAAGGAAAGTGCAATGAGCGATACGACTCAAAAATCCGGCAACATCGGAGCCGGCGACGACGAATACACGCCCACCGGCACCGACCAGGTGGCTGAAAACCTCGCCGCCCTGGACGACGATGAAGCCGAACTCCGCGCGGCCTCCCTCCGGGCAGGCCTGGAAGACTACGATCTCGACGAGGACGACGCCGCCCTGCTGAGCGGGCTCTACGACGATGAAGGCGAAGACGGTCCGCTCAAGCTGGACCCGGTGCTGGCCATCATTGGTCGACCCAACGTCGGCAAGTCCACACTGGTGAACCGAATCCTCGGACGCCGCGAGGCCGTCGTCGAGGACACCCCGGGCGTTACCCGTGACCGTGTCATGTACTCGGCACACTGGAACGGCCGCAACTTCACGCTGGTGGACACCGGCGGCTGGGAGCACGACGCCAGGGGCATTCACGCCCGTGTCGCAGAGCAGGCCGAGATGGCCGTGGAACTCGCTGACGCCGTGCTCTTCGTGGTGGACTCCGCCGTCGGCGCCACTGCCACGGACGAAGGCGTCATGAAGATGCTGCGCAGGTCCAAGAAGCCGGTCATCATGGTGGCCAACAAGGTGGATGACTTTGCGCAGGAAGCCGACTCGGCTGCGCTCTGGGGCCTTGGCTTCGGCGAACCGTACCCGGTGTCCGCCCTGCACGGCCGTGGCGTTGCCGACCTCCTGGACCACGTCATGGACACCCTGCCCGAGTTTTCCACGGTAGAAGGTGTTGAGCGCTCCGGCGGCCCCCGCCGCATTGCCCTCATCGGGCGTCCGAACGTCGGCAAGTCCTCCTTGCTGAACAAGCTGGCGGGCTCTGAGCGCGTTGTGGTGGATACTCTCGCCGGGACCACCCGCGACCCCGTGGACGAGTTCATCGAACTCGGTGGCCGTACGTGGCGCTTCGTGGACACCGCAGGCATCCGCCGACGCCAGCACATGGCCCAGGGCGCAGACTTCTACGCCTCCCTGCGTACGCAGGCCGCGCTCGAAAAAGCGGAGGTCGCCGTCGTGCTCCTCGCCGTCGACGAGGTCCTGAGTGAGCAGGACGTCCGCATCCTGCAGCTCGCCATTGAGTCGGGACGCGCGCTGGTGCTCGCGTTTAACAAGTGGGATCTGCTCGACGACGAACGTCGCCGGTACCTTGAACGTGAAATCGAGCAGGACCTGGCCCACGTGGAGTGGGCGCCGCGCGTCAACATCTCCGCCAAAACCGGTTGGCACAAGGACCGTCTGGTGCCCGCTCTGGATCTTGCTTTGGAGAGCTGGGACAAGCGCATCCCCACGGGACGCCTCAACGCGTTCCTGGGCGAGCTCGTGGCTGCCCACCCGCACCCGGTCCGCGGCGGCAAGCAGCCCCGCATCCTGTTCGGCACCCAGGCATCCAGCCGTCCGCCGAAGTTCGTGCTGTTCACTACGGGCTTCCTGGACCCCGGATACCGCCGATTCATCACTCGCCGCCTGCGCGAGACCTTTGGCTTCGATGGCACCCCTATCGAGGTCAACATGCGCGTCCGTGAAAAGCGCGGCAAGAAGCGCTAATTGAGACGCGCATCACACTCGATGCCAGCCAAGGTGTCATTGAGAACCTCGAACATCGTGTAAGCTTTTTGAGGTGGTTCGGCCGGACTGCTTAGGTGAAAATCTAGGCGGAGAACGGCAGAACTGACGGGCTGTAGCGCAGCTTGGTAGCGCACTTGACTGGGGGTCAAGGGGTCGCAGGTTCAAATCCTGTCAGCCCGACCGCAAGGTATCGATAACGAAGTCCCGGGAACCTAAGGGTTCCCGGGACTTCTGCGTTTAAGGGGGCCCGACCGCGCCGTCCTGACCTTGTTTGAAGGGCCAGAGCTTTGAAACGACGTGACTCGCCGTGTCGTGAGCGACTTCCCAACCAAAGAACGTCAGGACCGTGCATGCATCGGGCCGCACGCGATTCTGCTGGATCATCTGCTTTGGCAAGTCCCGGCACACCGGAATCACGCGGTGAGCGCCGTCGGGGAGCGGAATGATCCAGCAGAATCGACGTCGTCTGAGGAAGAAACACTCACTT
This sequence comes from Arthrobacter sp. AZCC_0090, assembly GCF_014207375.1. Taxonomy (GTDB): domain Bacteria; phylum Actinomycetota; class Actinomycetes; order Actinomycetales; family Micrococcaceae; genus Arthrobacter. The sequence goes on from NZ_JACHEE010000006.1 coordinate 14,713, forward strand.
CCAGAGCCAGCGCCAGAGCCAGAGCCAGAGCCAGAGACACCTAATTTGCACCCCCAACTGCACCTATTGGGCAATTCCGAGGGGATATGACGGCAGGCTGTTAGTTGCACCTGGTATATCGGAGGTTGAGTAAGCGTAGGGTATGGCCGGCACAGACGGCGATGGTCTTGTCGGCCGTCATTCCTGGCTATTAGGTGCTCATGCCGTCTTCATCGTTTTGTTGGAGGCTTGTGCGGAGGTTTGGTAGATCCTTCGATGCCAGGAAGTTGGCTCCCTTCATGTTGTTCGCCCATGCTGCTCCGTCGACGCTCTGATCTTTCCAGACACGGTCATCGGGTTCGCTGTGACTCACGTTCACGTGTTCAGGGATGCCACAGTGCCGTATTCACGCCTCGCATTGTTTCTCATCCAAATTGGAACCGTGCGTTGATCGGCTGCGATTCTGTCCGGGATAAATTACGTTTCCATTCGAAAGCGGTCCAAGCTGAAGCTGGCAGCCTCAGCTTGGCCCTGTCATGCGCCGAATGCCTACGAAAAGGATCAGCGTCAGGTAAATCCAGATAGAAGAGAAGACGGTCAACCCGTCCTGTTGACTTGCCGTCAATTGCAAGGGTTCAGCGAAAAGTGTCGACGCTGCACGAGCTGCTAGCCCAGGTAGGGCGCAGGCTGTCATCAGTGCGAAAAGCTTGAGCGAGCGAAGATATATGCTGACGACCAGCCATCCTAGGATGAGGCCCCATGTGGGCAACTGCACGGTTCATGCACCAACTTTCGATTTCTTAGGCATCAGTTCCGTCCTCGAAGGCTGTCTGAAACTGGAAGCAGGCGAAGCCATAGCCATCCGATCGCCGGGACGACCAAAAGCAGGAACACAAGGGAGGCATAGTCGAGCAACGACAATTCCGCGGCGACTGGGTTAGCTCGCAAGAGACACAGACCTGCGATTGTGGCTCCGGTGCCTCCGAAAATGGCCGGTCCCCAGACAGTCACGGCCGACTCAATGACCAGCATTACCGCCAGTTGTGGTTCCTTCAGCCCGAGAACCCGATAGAGAGCAAAATCTTGCTTGCGTGCCCCCCACCGCCCGAGTGCAAGCGACAACAAGAGCGCGAATCCTAAATAGGGGCCGATCTTGGACGGACGGCTATCGAGTTCTTGCTGGGGAGTCAGTTGCAATTGGTCGAGGGAATAGAAGGGTCGCACGAAAACCGGCGACGGGCTAAACCAGCTCGCTAGGACGGAACGCACCTTCTCGACCGCGCCGGATTCGCTCTCAACGAGACACTCTGCAACAGTCTCGGTCGGGGAGGCAGCGTAGACGGCAGCTGATTCGAACCGGTCGCTCCGAGGCGATACGGGCAAGACCTGCTGAATTTCCAGGTTCGCGCTCGGATTGTGACTTGAGCTGGCTGGCACTAAGGGGACCGTTGACCCTCTAACAAGTCCAAGTCGAGAAGCCAGCGCATTGCCAATGGCTACACCTGTGAGCTTCGGACTGTCTGGCCAAACGATTTGAAGCCAAGACGGACTGGCGGACAGAAGAAGCAGGTTGTTTCGGGGATCCAGCGAAGTATGGATAATTTCTGATGAGGCCACTCCGCCGGCCCGGAGTACACCTTCGACGCTGGCTAGCCGCTCGCACGCCTGTGAAGACATTGGCGATCGGTCCTGAGTCGTGACCACCAGGACGTTCACCCCACGAAGAAGTTGTCTGCTGGCGCGTTCTGATATTCCAGTGACGTCTAAGTGAGTAGCCAGGACGACGGACCCTCCGACCAGAAGGCTCACGACGACCGAGACTACTGCTCGAAGCCGGGGACCGAGGGAATTTGCTATTGATTCCGTTGAGACTGAGCGGGCGGAGAAACCTGACCGGTGCGGAGGCCAGTTTTTTCGTGGCCTAGTTGACATCGTGCACTGCTGGCTGGAGGGTGATGACCAGGTCGGCCCTAGCTGAGACGTACTCGTCGTGGGTGGCCACAACGACAAGGGAACCGCTAGATACGGCAGCTCGAAGTCCATCGCACACGGCCCCTCGCGCATGTGCATCGAGCGCTGCGGTTGGCTCGTCGGCTAACACGAGTTCGCCGGCGCACGCAATTGAACGGGCCACAGCAACCCTTTGGCGCTCACCACCTGAAAGCGAAAACCCACGTTTGCGCATCAGATGGCCGATCCCGAGCGAATGCGCGGCACCAAGACTTACGCGCATTGACGACGTCGCATCCAATCCTTTTGACAAAGGACCCAGCATGATGTTTGCGCTTACGGTTCGATGAGCCAGTATTGGTGCCGATTGAACGATCCAGTCGACGCTCATCCTGTCGGAAAAGCCAGACATTGCAAAACTGCCATCAGTCGGCTCTATTTGCCCTGCCAGTATGGAAAGGAGGGTGGTCTTCCCAGCTCCCGAGGGACCCCTGACGGCAATGAAGCCGGGGCCTACCAGCGAGGCATCAATCCCCGCCAGCACCTGCCTTGAACCATAGGATTTGGACACCCTGATGAGATCTATTCGCACGATCTGTCTCCAATACTTGGCGAGATTTCGACGTACTGGCCCGGCGATATATCCGCCGTGATGACCGTCTGCCCAGCAGAGGATGAGATGATCGCAACCCGTTTGGATCTCTTCGTCCCATCAAGTTCCCGCGATATTACGCAAGTCTTGTCTGTTTTCGAGGCAAACACTGCTGCCGACGGTACGCGGAGACTACCCTTGACGGACGGCGCTTTCAGCCTTGCATCGGTTGCCCGGGCCCCTTCCTGAACGAGGGTCCTTAGAGTTGTTTTGCCTGAGTTCGAAAGCTGTTGACGGTCGGCGTTCAGTTCGAGTTCTATCTCGCCTAAGAACAGGCGCTCCTGTGGGAGAGCTTCAAGTTTGGGGGTCTGAGGGATGGGAGGCGTCTTCGAGGTTTCGGCGCCTGGTTCCGTTGCGTCAGTTGCCGGCTTCGAGACAGTACCTGGCATCACGAGAACTGCATTAGAGACCTGCTTCAATTCCGACGCAACTTCAGCCCCAAACGTCGGCGCCATTGTGCCCTGAATCAGGTGGGTGCTCCCAACGCTTACGGCTTCGCTAGGCAGGAAGACAAACCAAGACGATGAGAATGTTTCTCCGCTGGCGGGCCTCACACCTAGCTTGATCTGGAGCTGCCTAACAAAGGCAGCTGTCGAGGAACTATAGCGATCTCCAACCGGATTGCCAAAGCCTAAGCGCGTGAGAACGGCATTTAGCTTACTTACTTCTGGACCTACATCGCCCACCCTTAGCTCGCCGAAGAAAGGTGTTTCGGTATGTACGGCTAAGCGTGATATGCCATTGACCACGGCAACCTTGTCGCCATCGTTGATGGCTTCCCCGGTCCTTAGATGCACCGCTTGTACCACTCCGTCCCACGCGGGCGCATACAGCTTGGAACCATCTTGCCAGTCCATCGATATTTGAACTTCGCGCGAAGTCTCCGCATCACTGGCTTGCGCGGGGGACCAAACTTCCTCTCTCAGCCTTTCTATTCGGACGGCCGCCGCGTTCTGCGTCACAACCCACACCGCTGCCGCTGGGGCGAGGAGCCATGTTGCAACTCCTATTCCCAGCAGGCAGCGGCGGGCTATCTTGCTAGCACGCATTTCAAAAGCTCACGTCGACAGTTGCAAGCTTTGGGTAGAGCCTCATTGCATTCTCTTCGACGCAGGAGGTAGCGGCTTTCGCTTGGGGCGAGAGGACTCCGTCACCACCGACTGGCTTTTCGCCCACCAGGTCCACGAGCAAACCTGGCTTTGAAGGAGCCTCAAAGCCAGCAGCCGCAATGCAGTCCTTGGTGGCAGCCCACAATGCTGAATCCATCACCTTTTTAGACGTGTTTTCGAAGACAGCTGCAACCATGGACCAGTGTTGTTCTTTGCAACTTGAATAGTCGGCAGCTGCCTTCTCGGGGTTTCGGCCGTGGAGCTTCAACACAAAGGAATAAGTGACCCCGTTTAAGGGATTCGTCTGAGGTTCCGACAGGGAGTAACCCTTCTCCTCCACGCAATCCCGCAGGTTCATAAACGCGCCCTCATACTGTGGAAAGCTCACCGACCCTTGCTCCAGGATGTCGGCTTGCCTAACTTTTCCCTCTGTTCGCAGCTGGCGGCCTATTTCTTTTACCTGCTCTGAGCTAATTGTCGGGCCAGAGGTAAGTGAAGCCTGCGTCGGCTTCTCAGAGCAGGCCGTCAGCAATGCGATCAAAGGAAGAAGGAGGGCAAGAGAAACACATTTCCTGCTATGCATTGGGACAATTTCCTAGGATTCGAACGAAGACCCGTCGACGCCGTGCGTCCCGGTTACTGTCCTCCAAGTCGAGATGGTCGTCGCGATGTAGCTCGCTGAAATGAGCGAGTTGTCACTGATCGACGATCCGTCGGTGACCATCACCTTGAGGGTGTTATATGGATTCCAGCACCAGCCGTCCTTAGCCGTGGACGCCTTTCCTGTGCCACTGGCCGTCCAGCTGTTTCCGACAAGCTTTATGGTTCCGCAGTTCCACGTCGTGACAGTCCGAACTTGGCAGCTGGCGGCTTGCGCTGGCGAGCTCAGGAAAGTCAGGACCAATACAGCTGCGCCCGCGATCAGGACACGAATGAAGTTTTTCATGGCTGTTCCCTTCTACTGTTTTGGCACAGAACTGCTTGTTCCATGACCAGATTGGCGTCTGGCAATGAATATGGTCGCGATCCGGACTGTCCGGAGCCGGCTATGCCCATCCCCATCGGCAATCTAAGGCCGGCTTTCGCCATCTGGGTGGTCAAACCCAAGAAATAGGTGGTCCACGCGGACTGTCTAGGTGTGCAATTCCGCGCGATCTAGCGGTTCCTGCTGCGCGTCTAGGTGTGCAGTCGTCTCCGTCTAGGTGCAGGGCTGCCCCGTCTATCATTGGACGGTGAGTGAAACCCTGCCCCCTTGCCCTGAATGCGCCAGCGAATACACCTACGAGATGGGTGCTTTGCTCGTCTGCCCCGAGTGTGCCCACGAATGGTCGCCAGCCGTGTCCGATGAAGATGACGCGGGAGCCGAGTCAACAGAGATCAAGGACGCCGTCGGCAACGTGCTCGCAGACGGCGATACGGTCACAGTGATCAAGGACCTCAAGGTCAAAGGCAGCGCCACGGCCATCAAGGTCGGCACCAAGGTCCGCAACATTCGCCTGGTGAACGGCGTGGGCGACCACGACATCGACTGCAAAGTGGACGGCTTCGGCCCCATGCAGCTCAAATCCAGCGTCGTCAAGAAAGTCTGACGCGCGGCCAAGACAACACCAAAGAAACAAACGAACCCCGCCGTTCCACTAAGGAGCGGCGGGGTTCGTCGTTTAGGCACGCGGCCCCGCAAGCACGACACGCACCTCGTGCGTGAAACAACAGACCCTCAGGCCCCCTGAAGTGCCCCCAGTGCCCCCAGCGCCTTGACCAGCGGCTCAAGTTCCGGCACGGACTCAGCGGCAGCGAGAGACTCCGCCAGGGTTTCGTCGTGCACCGGCCGGGCGGCCAGCAACAGCTTCTGGCCAGCCTCGGTAAGTTCCGTGTAGATTCCGCGGCGATCGTCGGCGCATAGGATCCTGGTCAGCAGCGCGCGGTCCTCGAGTCGGTTCACCAACCGTGTGGTGGCGCTGCTGGAAAGCGCTGTAGCCCTGGCCAGCTGCTGCATCCGCATGTGCCAGCCGTCCTGGCGGCTCAAGGCGTCCAGCACTGTGTACTCGACCACCGAGAGATCTGCAGCTGACTGCAACGCCTTCTCCAATGCTGCCTCGATGTTGCCGTGCAGCGCCGCGAGAGTCCGCCACCCCTGCGCCCGCACCTCAACGGCGTCGTCCTTGATGCCCATGTCTCCCGTAACTCCTGCCGATCGATGAAGAAACCTGACGCACGCAAAGTAGTTGTTTGCGCAATTACATGGCGTGTGCAACTATATATGCAGCGTCTGCAACTAATATTCTACGGTTCTCGACGACGCACTTCCAGTCTCACGGGAATCCATCCCCACAAAGGAGCACAACATGCCTGCAGGGTTGATCGCCCTTGCCCTGGGCGGATTCGGCATTGGGTTGACCGAGTTCGTCATCATGGGCCTCTTACCCGAGATCGCCAGCGATTTCGGAGTCAGCGAAGCATCCGCCGGTTGGTTCATCACCGGCTACGCGCTCAGCGTGGTTGTCGGCGCCCTCTTGGTCACAGCAGCCGTCACCCGCTTGCCCCGGAAGCCCGTGCTGATCGGACTCTTGGTCTTGTTCATTGCCGGTAACTTCCTCTCCGCCATTGCGGACAGCTATCCGGCCATGCTCATCGGACGCATTGTTGCCGCGCTCTGTCACGGAGCCTTCTTCGGCATTGGCTCAGTCGTCGCAGCCAGCTTGGTCCCGGCCAACAAGAAGGCCGGAGCCATCGCCATCATGTTTACTGGCCTCACCGCCGCCAACGTACTGGGAGTGCCTTTCGGAACCTTCCTTGGCCAGAACCTCGGCTGGCGATCCACCTTCTGGGCCATTACCTTCATTGGCGTCGTCGCCCTCGTCGGCATCGCCCTCATGGTCCCTCGCACCAAGGACGACGCCGTTACCAGCAACCTCCGCACCGAGCTTGGCGCTTTCGCATCCGGCCAAGTGTGGCTCTCCATCATCGTCACCATCCTTGGCTTCGGCGGAATGTTCGGCGCCTTCACCTACATCGCCTTCACCCTAACCGAGGTCTCCGGATTCGATCCCCATGCCGTGCCGTGGCTCCTGGTCCTGTTTGGCGGCGGCTTGTTCGTCGGTAACATTGCCGGCGGCAAAGCGGCCGACAAGTCCATTGACAAAACCCTCGTGGTGATCCTTGCGGGCCTGGTGCTGGTGCTCGTGTTCTTCGCCGTCACCGCCACGAGCCCCGTGGCCACCCTGTTCTCGCTGGCACTCATGGGCGGCTTCGGCTTCGCCACCGTGCCGGGCCTGCAGATGCGCGTCATGCACTTTGCCACCACAGCGCCTGCCCTCGCCTCCGGTGCGAATATCGGCGCCTTTAACCTAGGCAACGCCCTGGGAGCATGGTTGGGCGGCGTCACCATCAGCTGGGGCTTGGGCTACACCTCGCCCATCTGGGCCGGGGCCGTCATTACCATCGCCGCCCTGATCGTCCTGATCGCCGCCGCGGCAGCAGCCCGGCGTGGGGGAGCGGCGCAGCCGGCTTCCGCCCCGCAAGGAGCCCCCGACGTCGTACGCGAACCAGAGGGATCACCGGTCGCCTGAGCGCAACACAAGAGAGCCCGCCGCAGGATTGTTGGTTTCAAAGGACAGCGGCGGGCTCTCCGTGAATCAAGCGTCGTCGCCGCTGCCGCGTTTGGCCAGGATCTCGCCATTGGTCTGGCACGTCGGGCAGTACTGGAGCGAGGTCCCCACAAAGGTAACCTCCCGCACGGTGTCTCCACAGACCGGGCAAGCTTCTCCCGTCCGGCCGTGCACGCGCATGGAGGCTTTCTTGGCTGGCTTCAGCTCGCTCGGCTTTTTGCCCGTGAACTCCCGGACGGCGCCTTCGAGGATCTCCTTCATTGTTGTGAAAAGGCGCTCCACCGCGTGAGAGTCCAGCGAGGAAGCGGTGGCGACGGGAGAAAGCTTCGCTGTGTGGAGGATTTCGTCGCTGTAGGCGTTCCCGATACCCGCCATGAGTTTTTGGTTCTTCAGGATTCCTTTGATCTGCTGCCTGTGCGTGAAAAGCCGGCTGAACTCGTCCAGGCCGAAGCCGGTGTCGAGAGGATCCGGACCAAGCTCCGCTATGCCATGGACCTCCGCCGGGGCCCGAACGATGAAGATGGCCAATCCCTTCCACGTTCCCGCATCCGTAAGGGTCACGCCGTAATCGTGGCCGTCGTTCGAAAAGCCCATCTGCGCGGCGAAGTAGCCACCCGCCGCGGTGGATTCGGCAGCCGGCTGTTTATCTGAGAATTTGAGCCAGCCTGCCTTTGCGAAATTGACGATCAAGTACAGGGGCCCTGTTGAGCCTCCTCCCTTGGCCGCATCGGCGGAAGGAGCGATCTTGAAAGCCAGGAATTTTCCCTGCCGCCCGACGGAATCGATTGTCCCCCCGATCAGCGATTCATAGGGAACGTCAGCAACCTTCAAGGCGAACGCCGATGGCATCAGCAATTGGGTGAGCTGCGCTCCGGATAGCCGCTCGTCCAGAAAATCGGTGAGGGCAGTGAGTTCGGGCAGTTCCGGCATGATCGCGCTCCTTCGACGGCGTTGCAGGACTGTGCGGCTCGAGTCTGGTTCCAATCATCCCAGACACCTGTGGGGAGGAGGGGTGGATGTGCTTATACTTTCAGCGGTGGCCGGAAGTCCGGGCCGCCGTCGTGGTCCGTAACGTCCCGATGAAAGGCGACTCATGAGCAACATTCCTGCCGATCTTTCCTACACCGCCGAACATGAATGGGTCAGCGCCCCGAATGCAGACGGCGTCGTGCGCGTCGGCATCACGGACTTCGCCCAGGACGCACTCGGCGATGTTGTCTACGCCCAGCTGCCAGAGCCCGGCACCACGGTGAAGGGTAACGACGTCGTGGGTGAGGTCGAGTCCACGAAGAGCGTGAGCGACATTTACGCCCCCGTCAGCGGCGAAATTGTCTCCCGCAATGAGGCCCTCGATAGTGACTCTGCCCTGATCAACTCGGATCCCTACGGTGACGGTTGGCTGTTCGAGGTAAAGCTTTCGGAAGCTGACGCCATCGAGACCCTGCTCAGTGCATCAGAGTACGAACAACAGGTAGGCTAAAAGGTATCTGGCCCGCCAAGTCGGTTCTCCTCAAAACAGGGGACCGGTTGCGGCGGGCCAGCGACCCGTTTGGCCCGGCGGAACCGGGCAGATGCGTAACCGGCAGTTGGCAACAATTGCTGGCGGATGAGGAGGATTTCCATGGTTGGCGGCAAGCGGAACCAAGCCCGGGACGAGCACGGTGCAGTAGAACAGCCAACGTCGGAAACCACGTCAATCCAGCTCACGCCTGTGCGCCACCACGAGCAGGATGTCCGCCCGTCCTTGGCAGCTGAGGAGCGCGCGGCGGTGCAGGCTTTGCCCCCGGGCTCGGCGTTGCTGATTGCCCACACCGGCCCCAACGCCGGTGCGCGGTTCCTTCTGGACTCGGACACCACTACGGCCGGTCGCCACCCGGATGCGGACATCTTCCTGGACGACGTGACGGTTTCGCGTAAGCATGTCGAGTTCGTGCGCACACCCGAGGGCTTCGAAGTAGTGGACACCGGAAGCCTCAACGGCACCTATGTCAACCAAGACCGGGTAGACAACGTCCTGCTCAAGAACGGCAGCGAGGTCCAGATTGGCAAGTTCCGCCTCACCTACTACCTGAGCCCTGCCCGCGCCGCAGGCCAAGACTGATTCCGGGTACGCCTGTGGCAATGGCCCAGCCGGAACGGCGCGGACCGCAGGTCCTCAACATTGGAGAGGTCCTCGCACAGCTCAGCGACGACTTTCCCACCATGACGGCGTCCAAGATCCGTTTTCTTGAGGAAAAGGGACTGATCAATCCGAAGCGGACTCCTGCCGGATACCGCCAGTATGCCGAGAGCGACGTCGAGCGTTTGCGCTTCGTGTTGGCGCTCCAGCGCGACCAGTACCTGCCGCTCAAAGTCATCAAGGATTACCTGGACGCGATCGACCGCGGCGAACGTCCGGAAAACCTTCCGCCCGGCGTGTCGGTTTCCCCGCGAATAGTCTCGGACGAATTGGCCGCTGAATTGCAGGGCCACGCGCGCGCCTTGAGTGAGGAACAACTTCGGACGGAATCCGGCGCCAGCGTCCCGCTTTTGCAGTCCCTTCTCAGCTTCGGGCTCATCAGTCACGTCAATGGAAAATTCGACGAACACGCCCTTCAAGTGGCGCGGGCATGCGTCCAGCTTGAAAGCCATGGACTTGAGCCCAGGCACCTGCGGCCCTTCCAAGCCGCAGCCGAACGTGAATTCGGCCTGGTGGAGCGGGTTGTTGCGCCGCTGACGTCCCGCAAGGATGCGGCATCGCAGTCGCGGGCAGCCGAAGCCGCCCGGGAAATCAGCGAACTCTGCCTCAGCCTGCACCGTGCCTTGGTGCAGGACCGTATCTCCCGTATGGACGCATGATGATCGAGGTCGAGATTGTTGGAGTGCGGATTGAACTGCCTTCAAACCAGCCTCTGGTTCTCCTGCGTGAGATGCACGGGGAACGCCATGTTCCCATCTGGATCGGCACGCCCGAGGCCAGCGCCATCGCCTTGGCCCAGCAGGGTGTAGTGCCGCCCCGGCCCATGACCCACGATCTCCTGATCGACGTCGTCGAGGCGCTCGGCCACACGATCATCAGTGTGAATATCGTGGCGGTTGAGGACAATATCTTCTACGGTCAACTCCAATTCGACGATGGCACAGTGGTCAGTTCCCGGGCGTCTGATGCGCTGGCGCTTGCCTTGCGGGCGAAATGCCGCATCTGGTGTGCCGATGCCGTGATGGATGAAGCAGGCGTCCGGATCACCGAACACGATGAAGGCGAAGATACCGAGCCCGGCCCCGAAGTCGACGAAGAACGCGAATTGCGCCGTTTCCGGGAGTTCCTGGATGACGTGGAACCTGAGGACTTCGAAGGCTGACGCCTGCTTAAGGTTAAAGTTGAGGGTGAAAGTTTCGACACGACGTGAAATTGGTCCGGACGTCTTTGACCTGAGGCCCCTGCGCGCCTAACGTCGAAGGTATCAAGTTCCCGTTGCATACAGGACCCGCGCAAGTCACACTGAAAGGTGCGGACGCGTTGAAATTACACGACTGCATTTCCCTTTCGTGTTGGCCGCCGTATGCAGCCTCCCCAAGGGAACTTCTGACAAGGAGGGTCACGTGAGTCCCAAAGGCGAAGCAGGCGAGCTAAAGCAGGCCTCAGCAGGCATTGCTGTACCCGCAAGCGGTGCCCAGGGTCTGCTCTTCACCGAGGACCTTCCGGTCCTGGATGAAGATGCCGGCTACCGCGGTCCCACCGCGTGCAAGGCAGCAGGGATCACCTACCGCCAACTGGACTACTGGGCGCGTACCGGACTGGTCGAACCCGCTGTCCGTGGCGCAGCTGGCTCTGGGTCGCAGCGGCTCTACGGTTTCCGGGACATTCTGGTCCTCAAAGTCGTCAAGCGCCTCCTGGACACAGGGGTGTCCCTCCAGCAGATCCGCACTGCCGTTGAGCACTTGCGCGAGCGCGGAGTGGAAGACCTGGCCCAAATCACACTGATGAGCGACGGCGCGAGTGTCTATGAATGCACTTCTGCGGACGAAGTCATTGATCTGGTCCAGGGAGGCCAGGGCGTATTCGGCATCGCAGTTGGCCGCGTCTGGCGTGAAGTCGAAGGCAGTCTCGCTGCCCTCCCGAGCGAGCATGCCGCAGAGCAGTCCTTTCCGGACGACGAACTGAGCAAACGCCGTTCCGCGCGCCGCACGGGCTAGACGGACGCCGCACAGGCTGACCCGCCGTCGGGATCGCCCCAACGGCCATCTGAAGACCGATGAAGCCGCCTTCCAACCGGAAGGCGGCTTCATCGCATTTCTCGTCAGTGACGCACGTTTGCGGCGCAGGCGCCGGCCTTTGTCAGCGCTGGCGGCGTTCCCGCGTACCGTTCTGTGAGGACAGCATGTTCTCCAGGAGAGTGTCAAACAGCTTGGCCGTGTTCTTGGCGGAATCGCCGGGCCAGTGATGTACAGCGTGCGCGGCACCCTGGATTTGCTGCCAGTTCGCCTGCTCCGGAATATGTGGCGCGAGCAAGAGCTCGCCGAACATCGACTCCATCTCGGCGAGCCGGAAAGTGTGCTCGGACGAAGCGGGGCGGACCCGGTTGGCTACGATCCCGGCGGGCGCCAGTTGGGGAGCGAATTCCTGGCGGAATAGTTGTATTGCACGCATGGTGCGTTCCGTGCCGGCCACTGAGAAGAGCCCGGGTTCGGCAACAAGCACGACGCGGTCACTCGCGCTCCAGGCCATGCGGGTGAGTCCGTTGAGCGATGGGGGACAATCCACAAGGACCAGCTCATATTTTTCGGCTGCGGCAAGGACTGAAGTGAGCCGGCGGAGATCGCGACGTCCGAGGTCTGGCCGATCGTAGATTCCGGTGTAGGCGGATCCGACGGCGACATCGAGGGCAGTCCCTCCGCCATGACGGCGTGCCTGTTCAACCCAGCCACTGCTGACCACGTTGTCCAAGAGCCTGGCCTTGCGGGGATTCTTCAGCATGCGGCCAATGTCGAGCTGTTCGCCGGCCTGGACGCCGAGGGCGGTGGTGGCGTCGGCGTGGGGATCCAGGTCCACAACAAGGGTGGGGATGCCTGCTGCCAGTGCGGCCGAGGCCAACCCAGTGGTTACGGATGTCTTTCCCACGCCGCCCTTAAGGCTGCTGATGCTGACTACTTGCACTTGAAAACCCAAAACCTAACGCCGGTTGCCGTGTCGCGGTGCTTGTATTCCGGCTTACCGGAACCGGGGCTCTGCCGCCGCCCTTCAACATCATATGTTGAGTGGCCACTGTTTCCTGCCTTATCAGCCCTGAACAGCTTGGATGGCTTGTTACTTCTCTGGTCTTTAGCACGCGAATCGGTATCGTGCGCGAAGGTACACTGCTCGTGACGAATCCCGATGTGACTGTCACCACAAAGATTTGTGTTTGGGTATGGAGGTCTTACACACTGTGACCACCGACCGTTACACCCGCAATGATGCAGGAGAAGCATGTTTTCCAAGATTCTGGTGGCTAATCGCGGCGAAATCGCGATCAGGGCCTTCCGCGCTGGCTACGAACTCGGCGCCAAGACCGTAGCGGTCTTCCCGTATGAGGATCGCAACTCGATCCACCGGCAGAAGGCTGATGAGGCCTATCTGATTGGGCAGGAGGGCCATCCGGTCCGTGCCTACCTTGACGTGGCCGAAATCGTCCGTGTCGCCAAAGAGGCCGGGGCTGACGCGATCTACCCGGGCTACGGATTCCTGTCCGAGAACCCTGATCTCGCACGGGCAGCCAAGGATGCAGGCATCACCTTTGTCGGCCCGCCGGCGGAAGTGCTCGAGCTGGCCGGCAACAAGGTCGCCGCCCTCGAGGCCGCCCGCAAGGCCGGCGTGCCGGTGTTGAAGTCCAGCGCGCCTTCCCGCGACATCGCCGAGCTCATCGCCGCAGCCGACCAGATTGGCTTCCCGATCTTCGCCAAGGCTGTCGCCGGCGGTGGTGGCCGCGGCATGCGGCGGGTTGAGACCCGCGAGGACCTCCCTGAAGCCCTCCAGTCGGCCATGCGCGAAGCCGACGCCGCCTTCGGCGATCCCACCATGTTTTTGGAACAAGCCGTGCTGCGTCCGCGTCACATAGAGGTCCAGATCCTGGCCGATGGCGAGGGCAATGTCATGCACCTCTTCGAGCGCGACTGCTCCTTGCAGCGCCGCCACCAGAAGGTCGTGGAAATCGCTCCGGCTCCCAACCTGGACGAGTCCATTCGCCAGGCCCTGTACCGGGATGCCGTGGCCTTCGCCAAGGCACTGAACTACGTCAACGCAGGAACGGTCGAATTCCTCGTGGACACCGAGGGCGAACGCGCCGGCCAGCACGTCTTCATCGAGATGAACCCGCGCATCCAGGTGGAGCACACGGTCACCGAGGAAATCACCGACGTCGACCTCGTTCAGGCACAGATGCGCATCGCATCCGGTGAGACCCTTGCAGACCTCGGCCTGAGCCAGGAGTCGGTATCCATCAAGGGTGCCGCCCTGCAGTGCCGCATCACCACGGAAGATCCCGCCAACGGCTTCCGCCCCGACGTCGGAAAGATCACCGGCTACCGTTCCGCAGGCGGCGCGGGTGTGCGTCTCGACGGCGGTACGGTCTACTCGGGCGCCGAGATCAGTCCGCACTTCGACTCCATGCTGGTCAAGCTCACCTGCCGCGGCCGCGACTATCCGGCCGCCGTGGCCCGTGCTCGGCGCGGCCTCGCCGAGTTCCGGATCCGTGGCGTATCCACCAACATCCCTTTCCTCCAGGCAGTTCTAGCCGATCCGGACTTCATTGCTGGAAACGTTGCCACCGACTTCATCGACAAGCGCCCCGAGCTGCTGAAGTCCCACGTCTCCGCGGACCGCGGAACCAAGCTGCTGACGTGGCTCGCCGACGTCACGGTCAACAAGCCCAACGGGGAGCTCAAGGTCCACACGGACCCGGCCGCCAAGCTCCCTTCGGTTGCAGGGGTCGTCGCACCTGCCGGATCCCGCCAGAGGCTTCAGGAATTGGGTCCGGAAGGATTCGCCAAGGCCCTGCGCGAGCAGACCGCCGTTGCGGTCACGGACACCACATTCCGTGACGCACACCAGTCGCTCCTTGCCACGCGCGTCCGTACCCGCGATCTCGTCGCAGCCGGCCCTGCAGTGTCCGCCCTGCTGCCCGAACTGCTGTCGGTCGAGGCCTGGGGCGGTGCCACCTACGACGTCGCGCTGCGCTTCCTCGGCGAAGATCCTTGGGACCGGCTCGCCGCTTTGCGCAAGGCCCTGCCCAACGTCTGTATCCAGATGCTGCTTCGTGGCCGCAACACCGTTGGTTACACGCCGTACCCGGAAGAAGTCACCGAGGCATTCGTCAACGAGGCCGCAGCAACGGGCATCGATATCTTCCGCATCTTCGACGCCCTCAACGACGTCAACCAGATGGCTCCGGCCATCCGTGCGGTACGTGCCACCGGCACCGCCGTAGCCGAAGTCGCGCTCTGCTACACCGGTGACCTCCTCGACCCGAACGAGAAGCTGTACACGCTCGACTACTATCTGGACCTTGCCCAGAAGATCGTCGACGCCGGTGCACACATCCTGGCCATCAAGGACATGGCCGGGCTGCTTCGCCCTGCGGCGGCTGCCAAGCTCGTCAGCGCCCTGCGAGAGCGTTTCGACCTCCCGGTCCACTTGCACACCCACGACACCGCAGGCGGCCAGCTGGCCACCCTGCTGGCAGCCGTGGACGCCGGCGTGGACGCCGTCGACGTCGCGTCTGCGTCCCTGGCCGGCACGACGAGCCAGCCCTCGGCGTCGGCCCTTGTAGCCGCCCTGGCACACACCCCGCGGGATACTGGCCTCAGCCTTGCGAGCGTCAGCGCGCTGGAGCCCTACTGGGAAGCTGTCCGGCGCGTCTACGCACCGTTCGAATCCGGGCTTCCGGGTCCCACGGGCCGGGTTTACCAGCACGAGATCCCGGGTGGGCAGCTGTCCAACCTGCGCCAGCAGGCCATGGCGTTGGGGCTTGGCGAGCGTTTTGAAGCCATCGAGGACATGTACACCGCAGCGGACCGCATTCTGGGCCGCCTGGTGAAGGTGACGCCGTCTTCCAAGGTGGTGGGCGACCTCGCGCTGCACCTGGTGGGAATCAATGCGGATCCGGCGGACTTCAACGAGAACCCGCAGAACTACGACATCCCGGATTCCGTCATCGGATTCCTGTCCGGTGAACTGGGAGATCCTCCCGGAGGATGGCCGGAGCCGTTCCGCACCAAGGCACTCCAGGGCCGCAGCATCAAGGTCCGCGACGTCGAACTGAGCGCCGAAGACAGTGCGGCCCTCAAGGGCGATTCCAAGACCCGCCAAAGGACCCTGAACCGGCTGCTCTTCGACGGTCCCACGAAGGACTACCTCAAGAGCGTCGACACCTACGGCAACCTGTCAGTCCTAGACACCCGCGACTACCTTTATGGTCTTCAGCTCGGCGCTGAACACGTCATGGAGCTCGAAAAGGGCGTCCGCCTGATCGCTTCCTTGGAAGCAGTCTCGGAGCCGGACGAAAAGGGCATGCGCACCGTCATGTGCAAGCTCAACGGCCAGTCCCGCCCCGTGGTGGTTCGCGACAAGTCAGTGGTGAGCAACGTGAAGGCTGCGGAGAAGGCAGATGCTTCCCAGCCAGGCCAGGTCGCAGCGCCGTTCGCCGGTGCCGTGACCCTGACCGTCAAAGCGGGCGACGCCGTGAAGGCGGGCGACACCATCGCCACCATCGAGGCGATGAAGATGGAAGCGTCCATCACGACGCCGGTTGCCGGCACCGTCTCGCGCATCGCCATCAACAAGGTGGAGCAGGTTCAGGGCGGCGATTTGTTGATCGTCGTCGAATAACCCGCACGCTGCTCCGTTGAGGGCATGAAGGAAGGTCCCGGGCTCAATGAGCCCGGGACCTTCGCTTTATTCTGTTTTCGGCTGCGTCACGAAGCCGCGTCAGGACGCCTTGGGCGCCGAATACATTTCCTCGATCACGGCGTCGAAGTCTTTCATGACCTGGGCGCGCTTGACCTTCAAAGAGGGTGTGAGGTGGCCGGATGCCTCGGTAAAGTCGGACGGCACAATCCTGAACGACTTGATCGCCTCCGCATGGGAGACGGATTGGTTCGCGTGGCTGATCAGTTCCTGGACGGCCGCCCGGACCATGGTGTTGTCCGCGGCGTCCGCCGGAGTGGTGGATGTTGGAAGGCCATGCCGTTCCAACCAGCCGGGGAGTGCTTCCTCGTCGAGGGTGACCAGCGCGCCGATGAAGGGCCGGTTGTCGCCGATCACCAAGACCTGGGACACCAGCGCGTCCGCCCGGATTTGGTCCTCGAGGAGGGCCGGCACCACGTTCTTGCCGCTGGCCGTGACGATGATTTCCTTCTTGCGCCCGGTGATCTTCAGGAAACCCTGTTCATCCAGTTCACCGATATCACCTGTACGGAACCAACCGTCCACGAAGGTGTCTGCGGCGAGGTCATCCCGCTTGTAATAGCCCTTCATGACGCAGACGCCCTTGGCGAGGATTTCGCCGTCGTCGGCGATCTTGACGGCATTGCCCGGGAGCGGTGCCCCTACCGTGCCGATCTTGATCAGGGACGGGGTGTTTACTGAAATGGGTGCCGTGGTCTCGGTCAAGCCGTACCCTTCCAGGATCTGCAAGCCGATACCGTGGAAGAAATGGCCCAGCCGTTCGCCGAGGGGGCCGCCGCCGGAGACGGCGTGGCTCACGTGGCCACCCATGGCTGCGCGGAGCTTCCCGTACACCAAACGGTCGAATACGCCGTGCTTGAGCCTCAGCACCAGCCCGACGGAGCCCGACTGCTGCGCCTTGGAGTAGGCGATCGCCGTGTCCACGGCTTTGTGGAAAATGGCGCCCTTGCCACCGTCCTCTGCCTTGGTGAGCGCCGAGTTGAAGACCTTCTCGAAGACGCGGGGAACGGCGAGTATGAATGACGGCTGGAAACTTTGCAGGTCACCGAGAAGATTCTTGATATCAGGAGTGTGGGCCACTTGGGAGCCGGCTGCCACGGCCAGGACCGAGATAAAGCGGGCAAAGACGTGGGCCAACGGGAGGAACATGATGGTCTTGGCATCCTCGTTGACGACGTCACCGAGGGAAGCCAGGGCGTTCTCCGAAAGTTCCACGAAGTTGCCGTGGGTGAGTTCGCAACCCTTGGGACGGCCCGTGGTGCCGGAGGTGTAGATGATAGTGGCGACGTCGGCAAGCACGGCACTGCTGCGGCGGGACTCAAGTTCCTCGTCGCTGACGCCGCTACCCGCGCTGCGGAGGACATCAAGGCCGCCGCCTTCGAGCTGCCAGACGTGGGCGACTGAGCTGAGGCCTTCAGCCGTGACTGCTTGGCGGATAATGTCCTCGTGGTGTGCAGACTCGGCGAATGCCGCAACTGCGCCCGAGTCACCCAGGTTCCAGGCCACCTGCGACGGCGATGACGTTTCGTAGATCGGCACCGAGATGCCTCCCGCAAACCAGATGGCGAAGTCCACGAGGGACCATTCGTACCGTGTCCTGGACATGATGCCCACGCGGTCGCCTAGGCCGACACCGCTGGCGATCAAGCCTTTTGCCAGCGCCGAGACGTCTTTGAGGAACTCCGTTGCCCGGATGTGCTGCCATTGGCCAGCGCCGTTGAGCTTGGCAAACAGTGCGGGGTCGGATGGTTTGGCAGCCTGGCGAACCGCGAGGTCCGTGATGTTGGTTTCGGGGGCAACATTCACCAGGGGCGGAACACTGAATTCACGCACGATAGCTCCTTTGATATCAACAGACCATTGCGGGGCTGCTCTAACTCTATACGGCCCAGTAATGGGTGTGTCGCAATTCACCAATTTCAAGTTACTGATGAGTAACTTTACTTGACGCGTGCCAATCATCCAACGCGGCCGGGCATGGCGCCTGTTCATGCGGGTGCCATGTCCGTACATATGCGGCACTCGGAATAGGATGGCGGCATGCCTCTGAATTCATCCAACGACCAGACCGCGGCACGTGTTCGGAAGACTTCCTGGTCCGGTTCGACCGCAACGGCCCGGCACCCCGGCTCCACAGGCGGCGGCGCGCGATGGGAGTCGGTTCCCTGGGCTGCCCGCCGCTCCCATCTTGGTCGTAGGGGACTGGCTATCGGGATCGACATTGGCGGCACGAAGGTTGCTGCGGGCGTTGTGGATCCCTCGGGCAACGTGGTCGAGGAAGCGCGGCGCTCAACTCCTGGCAATGACGCCAGGGCCGTGGAGCAGGTAATCGTCGAGCTTGTCCAGGAGCTGGGCAGAAGCCATCGCATTGCCTCTGTGGGGATCGGTGCGGCTGGCTGGATGGATCTCGACGGCGGCACGGTGCTCTTCAGCCCGCATCTCGCCTGGCGCAACGAACCACTGCGTGAAAACCTGCAGAGCTTGCTGAGGCGCCCGGTACTGGTCACCAACGACGCCGACGCTGCCGCTTGGGCTGAATGGCGCTTCGGCGCAGGGCAAGGGGAAAGCAGACTCGTCTGCATCACGCTCGGCACCGGTATCGGTGGTGCCATGGTCATGGACAGCCGCGTGGAACGTGGGAGGTTCGGGGTAGCGGGGGAGTTTGGCCACCAGATCGTCGTGCCCGGCGGGCATCGCTGCGAATGCGGAAACCGAGGCTGCTGGGAGCAATATGCGTCCGGGAACGCGCTCGGCAGGGAAGCCCGGGAGCTCGCCCTCCGGAATTCCCCGGTTGCCTACGAATTGCTGAAAGCCGCCGGAGGAACCGCGGAAAACATTACAGGCGTCACCGTGACCGAGCGGGCAAAAGCCGGAGACTCGGCCTCGAGGGAGCTCCTGGAAGAGGTGGGGCACTGGCTCGGACTCGGCCTCGCGAACCTCGCGGCCGCTCTGGATCCGGGGACGTTTGTTATCGGAGGCGGACTGTGCGACGCCGGAGAGCTATTGGTCGGCCCCGCCCGGACCGCGTTCACCCGGAACCTCACGGGCCGCGGTTTCCGCCCTGCAGCCGCCATCAAGCTTGCCGCACTGGGACCACGGGCAGGGATGATCGGCGCCGCCGATCTGTCCCGGGTCAGCGGCAGGGCGCACGGCTAGCACAAGCTCCGCCGCGCGGTAATCAGCGGTGCGGCACCCCCTTAGACGCGGGCGCCGTCGTCGTTCTCGTCTTTTTCCTGGGGCAGCTTCATGATGAGATACACCACCGATGCCAGAAACGCGGTCAAGATCCCCATGACAGCCAAGAGGGGCGCCGAGCGCCAAAACATTGCCGTAAACAGCAGGGCAATCGGGCCGCCCACTGCTCCGAGCCAAGCGAGCATGGTCAGCGGTTCCGTGCCGGCCAGGCTCGGCGGGTCCTCGGGCACAAACCCGTCCTCGTCCCCGACCTCGTAGTCGCGCGGACCGTTCGCGCCTTCGCCTTCGCCTTCGCGCGCCTCGCTCTCATCGCGAGCATCCCTCCTGGCCAATCCAAGGGGATCGAAGTCTTGGAAAGAGCGGGACGTGGACGTGCCAGGAACCGAGTCCGGCCCTGAACCCGATTCTGTTCCTGGATCCTTGTGGAGCTCTTCCGCCAGCCGCGGTTCATCCAGCGCCGAGGAAGGCATCGACTCAAGCCGGGCCACCAGATCCAGCCAGACGGCATCGTCGTCCTTGTTGGCGCTTTGGTCCGGCGAGTCCGGTCCCGGCCTATTCATGGGGTAAGTCCCGGAGTTCGGCGCCGGACGGGCGGGCAGGGGCGGAACCGTTGATCAATCCAGCCATCGTTTTCCGGATGAACTCGGCCGAGCCGCGGAAGATCTCCAGGGCATCGTTGTCCAGGGTGGCCACGTGGTAGCTGTTCTCCAAGGTGCTGAACTCCATCGAAGCGGTGACGCGCTCCCTTAGCTGTTTGATGCTTGCGTCCGAAACCACGTGGTCCACGGAGGAGCGGAAGACGCGCACGGGCGCGGAAATCCGGGGGAGAAGACTGATGGTGTCCTTGTACATCTTCTTCAACTCATGGGCGGCCGCGACTGGAGTCCTCGGGTAGGCCCCCTCGTCCATGCCTGGTTTGAGGATGTCGTTGGCAATGGCCGGGGTGGATCTCAGGACGTACTTGAGGAGGCCAACCACTGCAGCGCGGGGGTCATCGATCACTAGTCCCGGGTTGACGACGACGGTGCCGGCTACGGGGCGAGTAGCCGCGATCCGGAGAGCTAGAGCCCCGCCCATCGACAATCCGGCGGCGAAGACGAAGTCGCACTCGGCCTGGAGCTTGAGATACGCCGCATCCACCGCGTGGTGCCACTCTTGCCAGTGCCGTGTTGCCATGTCCTGCCACGTGGTCCCGTGGCCTGGAAGCAGAGGGAGGCGGACTGCGTAGCCTTCCGCGGCGAGGTACTCGGCCCAGGGGCGCATGCTGTGGGGACTGCCAGTGAAGCCGTGGCTCATCACGACGCCGATGCTGGGTCCACTACCGGTGAAGTCGCTGGCGTACGGCGAGGGATCGGGGAGAGTGTTCATGATGACTCCGAGGCTACTCTGTTGGCGGCATGCTGCAGGAAAAAGGTGGTCGATTCCTCAAGTATTGTCGCCGCATCAACGTCGAGAGTGGCCACATGGCCGCTGTGTGGCAGCGGGATCACACGGAACTCCCGCGAGCCCAGGCGACGGCGGATCATCTCCAGCGAGCTTGGCGGCACGACGGCGTCCTTCAGGGACGCGAACACCAGCGCCGGTGCCGAAACAGCGGGCAAAGATCGATAGCTTGAACGGAAGAGCTTCTTGAGTTCGTGCACGGCTGACAACGGCGTCCGTGAGTAGTCGCCGTCGTCCGTGGGCGTCGCCGTCGGGTCTTGCTCCTCGATGGGAGCGGTGGAGCGCATGAAGTGCTTGAGGGCGCCAATGTAGCGGACGCGGCGATCATAAAAGCTCAGCCCCGGGTTGACCACGGCCACACCAGCTACAGGCTGCCGTGAAGCCACCCTGAGCGCCACTGCACCGCCCATGGACAATCCGGCAACATAGCAAGAGCTTGTACGGGCAGAAAGATCAAGGTAGCTGGCTTCAAAGGCGCCGTACCAATCGTGCCAACTGGTCCGCGAGAGTTCTCGCCAGTCCGTACCGTGGCCCGGCAGCAGGGGCACCGTCACGGCAAACCCCTGGGCGGCCAAGTGTTCGGCCCACGGCAGGATACTGAGCGGGCTGCCCGTGAAGCCATGGCAAATGGCTACCCCGGTGCCGGCGTTTGGACCGTGGCCGGGGTAGTGCAAAGGGCCGATGACGCCCGGAACACTGCTTTCCGTCATGAGTCCATCGTGTCACTGTTCGGGACATTTCTCACTGGAGTAGGGTGGCTTCTGAGTGCCGGCCGGGACCCTCCGGACGACTCGCAGACGCCGCCCCGGAGAGGAACCAAAGTGTTCTATTGGGTCATGAAGCGGATCTTCTTGGGTCCGGTTCTCAAATTGCTGTTCCGCCCCTGGGTCAAGGGCCTCGATAACGTTCCCCACGATGGTGCCGCGATTCTCGCTTCCAACCATTTGTCCTTTTCCGACTCAATCTTCATGCCGCTGATGGTTCCCCGGCCTGTCATCTTCCTTGCCAAGTCTGAGTACTTCACGGGCACGGGGCTCAAAGGCAGGCTCACGGCGATGTTCTTCCGGCTCACGAACCAGTTGCCCATGGACCGTTCGGGCGGGGCCGCATCCGAGCTGTCCTTGCAGGCAGGCAAGGACGTACTGGCTGGTGGTGGCCTGCTGGGCATTTACCCCGAAGGCACCCGTAGTCCGGATGCCAAGCTGTACCGGGGCAAAGTGGGAGTGGCCAAACTTGCCCTCCAAACCCGGGTCCGCGTTGTTCCCGTTGCCATGATCGGTACCGAAAAGGTCCAGCCCATCGGCAAGCGTTTGCCCAACATCCGCCGCATCGGGATCATTTTCGGCCAGCCACTGGACTTCAGCCAGTACTACGGCCAAGAGGAAGACCGCACCGTTCAACGCGCCGTGACCGATGAAATCATGTACGAACTCATGCGGCTCTCGGGACAGGAATACGTGGACGAATACGCCGCCGTCGTCAAGCAGAGACTGGCCGGGCAGCTTCCAGACCCGGAGAGCGGTAGCGAATCATCTGGAAAAGTGTGACGGCCGGCGAATAACGGTTACGGAAGCCGTGCCCCGAACAACGGGCAAGGCAACTAGTCTTGGAGAGTGACTGAGCTATCCGCGAAACCCGCACCGCCCGTGACCAGCCCGCTGGGCAGCCATTTGACCAGCACCGCGCAAAGTGGCGCGGCGAACTATCCCGGCTTGGACGACTGGCGGCAGCTGCCGATCTCGCAGCAACCCACCTGGTCCGACAGGGGCGTCTTCGACGCTTCCGTCAAAGAACTCTCCGTGCTTCCACCGCTGGTTTTCGCCGGCGAAGTGGACGTGCTGCGTGAGCGCTTGGCCGCTGCAGCCCAGGGCAAGGCTTTCCTGCTTCAAGGCGGCGACTGCGCCGAGACTTTCGAGGACGCCACAGCTGACAAGATCAGCGCCCGCGTCCGCACCATCCTGCAGATGGCCGTTGTCCTCACCTATGGTGCGGCTATGCCCGTCATCAAAATGGGTCGCATGGCTGGCCAATTCGCCAAGCCGCGATCGTCGAACGAGGAAACCCGCGACGGCGTGACGTTGCCGGCGTACCGTGGCGACATCGTCAATGGCTACGACTTCACCCCGGAGTCCCGCGCCCACGACGCCAGCCGCATGCTGAAGGCCTACCACACCTCGGCTTCCACGCTGAACCTCATCCGCGCCTTCACGCAAGGCGGCTTTGCGGATCTTCGCCTGGTGCACCTCTGGAACAAGGGCTTCACTGAGAACCCTGCCCACGCCCGCTACGAGTCCTTGGCCAGGGATATCGATCGCGCCATCAAGTTCATGGATTCCTGTGGCGCCGACTTCGAAGCCCTCAAGCGCGTGGAGTTCTTCGCGAGCCACGAGGCTTTGCTCTTGGACTACGAGCGCGCCCTCACGCGCATCGATTCCCGCACCGGGCTTCCGTACGATACCTCCGGGCACTTCCTCTGGATCGGCGAGCGTACGCGTGAGCTCGATCATGCGCACGTGGACTTCTTGTCCCGCGTCCGCAATCCCATCGGCGTCAAGCTAGGTCCCGGAACCACTGGGGACGACGCGCTGCGGCTTATCGACAAGCTGGATCCAAACCGGGAGCCGGGCCGCCTCACCTTCATCACCCGGATGGGTTCCAAGAACGTCCGCGAGAAGCTGCCCGCCGTCGTCGAGAAGGTCACAGCCTCCGGCGCCCAGGTTCTCTGGGTCACGGACCCCATGCACGGGAACACGGTCACCTCGCCCAACGGGTACAAGACCCGTAACTTCGACGACGTCGTGGACGAAGTCCGCGGGTTCTTCGAGGTTCACCATGCCCTGGGCACAGTACCGGGTGGTTTGCACATGGAAATGACCGGCGACGATGTCGCGGAGTGCCTTGGCGGTGCCGATCCCATTGACCAGGACGCTTTCCTGGACCGCTATGAATCCGTGTGCGATCCCCGCCTGAACCACATGCAGTCCCTTGAGATGGCATTCCTCGTAGCCGGGGCGCTCACAAAGCGATAGATCAGCCCTCCAGCGAACGGACGGCGAATAAGACACAAGAGGGGCGATCCGGAACATTCCGGACCGCCCCTCTTGTTTTGTGCGGCCTACACCACGGTCAAGGTGATGACGGAGCCCTCCGGGGCATCGCTGTCCACGGGGTTCTGGTCACGGACAGTGCCGAAGAAGCCACCCAGGATGTTGTTGATCTTGACGTCGAATCCGAACTGCTCCAAGGCTTTGCGGGCAGCGTCCGCCTGCTTGCCGATGAAGTTGGGAACGTGCACCATTTTCGGCCCCTTGGACAGGGTCAACGTGACGGAGTCGCCGCGGATCAAGGTGCCACTCGCAGGGGTCTGGCTGACAACGGCCCCAGCAGGAACTTTCTTGTCATTGATAGGTTCAGGCGCAATTTTCGCCACCAATCCGGCGTCGCTGATCGCTTTGACCGCAGCTTGCTGGGTCATGCCGCGGACATCGGGTACGGGCAGGGGCTGCGGTCCCTTGGAAACCACCAATGCCACCGGGGTGCCGTGGCGGACTGTAGTGTCCTGGGCCGGGGACTGCGAGATCACCGAGCCTGAAGGTACTTTGTCGTCATACTGCTCAGTCACCTTGCCGAGCGCCATCCCGGCCGTGCCGAGGGCATTCTTGGCCTGGTCCAGTGTCAGGCCAGCCATCGCGGGGAGCGGAAACAACTGTGGACCCTTCGAAACGAAGAGCGACACGGCTTGGAACTTCCGGACCACCTGGCCAGACGCGGGTTCCGTTCCAACCGCCAACCCTGCCGAGACTTCGTCGTCGAACACGTCTTTCGGCTCAGATTGGAAGCCAGCGGTTCTCAGCAGTTGCTGGGCCTCAGCAACCGTCTTGTTCCTGGTGTCCGGAATGGTTCCGGGCGAGCCGGGCCCCATGCCGAAGAACCAGCCGGCGGCCGTGGCGAGGATTGCCAGGACAATCACGACAACTGTCCAGATCACCGCCCGGCGGCGCGGATTGCCTTCCCGCAAAGAGCGCGAAGGCGTGGCCGCCGCACGGGCGCGGTCCTTTTCTTCCTGGCGCGCCATTCTTTTGATGTCGCGCTTACTCGCCGGGACAGTCCTCTCCGAGGGCAATATGGCTTGACCCGTCGCGCCGGGGGAGGAGCCCGACGGCGGCAGCACAGTGGTCGGATTGCGTTGGCTTGAGATAATCTCCGTCGGGCGGCCGATCCTTTCCAACGTTTCGGTGCGCTCGGCGTGGAAAGGGGTGACCACTGCTGTTGCCCCGGCCTCTTGTCCGCTTTCCGCCGCTGCGGCACGCGCCTTCGCGGCCGGTGGGCTGATGTCCAGTTGCGCGTCGCTCAGGGTTGTCCGGATATGCCGCAGTTCCGACAAGAGCGCAGAACCGTCCACAGGACGCTCTTCAGGTTCCTTTGCCGTGCACCATTGGACGAGTTCGTCGACGTCCGCGGAGAGTCCGGGAACAGCGAGCGACGGCGGCACGACCCTCGCGTTGACGTGCTGGTAAGCAACCTGGATGGGGACGTCGCCGGAATAGGGTTGCTCGCCGGTAAGCATCTCGTAAAGCATGATGCCGACAGAATAGATGTCGCTCCGCGCGTCGGCGGGCTTGCCTAGGACCAGTTCGGGAGCCAAATAGGCAACCGTGCCGATCAGGGCGCCAGTGCTCGTGGTCGCCGTCACCGCCCGGGCCAAGCCGAAATCGCCTACCTTGATGCGGCCGTCGTCGGCGATCAGCACGTTCTCCGGCTTGACGTCGCGGTGTATCAGCCCCGCTGCGTGGGCGGCAGCGAGTCCTTCGATGACGGGGTCTATCAGTGCAAAGGCCAATCGGGGCGGAAGCGCAGTCTTTTCGTTGAGGACATCGCGGAGTGTGTGCCCCTTGATGTACTCCATGACGATGTATGCAATGTGGCCGTCCTGTCCCTGGTCGAGAACTCCGACGACATGCGGGTGGGACAGGCTGGCGGCCGCCCGTGCCTCGCGCTGAAGGCGGTCAAGGAAGTTTTGGTCGTTGGCCAGATGCGGGTGCAGCACTTTGAGCGCCACGTCGCGGTCGAGTCGCTCGTCCGTGGCAAGGTAGACGGTGGACATGCCGCCGCCTGCGAGGCGCGATCGGACGAAGTAGCGCCCGTCCACTAGGGATCCAAGGAGATGGTCCGAAACTTGTTCCTGCACCCTACGATCCTAGTTGAGCAAAAACACGGGCCCGAATCGGCATGCGATCCGGGCCCGTGTTTGCGGTGTGGTTCAGCTGAAGTTCTTCTTGTGAGCCAGGATTGCGGCGACGTAGGCCTTGGTGTCGTCGTACATGCCGTACTTGCTCACTGAGTACTGGCCCTGGTAGTAACCTGCGATGGCCGTGTTGACGTCCTTGCTCGTGTTCACCAGCGCCCGAATGATCGCGACGCCGGCGGTGACGTTGTCGTACGGGTCAAGAAGGTTGAGCTTGCGTCCTACCAGCTGGGAAGCCCATTCGCCGGAGGAGGGAATAACCTGCATGGTGCCGATGGCGTTGGCGGGTGAAACCGCACGCTGGTTGAAGCCGGATTCCTGGAAGGCGAAGGCCAAAGCCAGGGAGGGGTCCACGCCCATGCGGCGTGCCGTGTCGGCTACGATCCCCTTCATCTGGGTGGTGCTGGGAACCGGAGAAGCATTGAGCAGCGCCTTGTTCGCGTTGGCTGAACTGACGACGGCCGGCGGATAGGTGTAGCCCAGGAAAGTGCTCGGAACCAGAGGGGTGGTGACGGGAGACGGCGCGGCAGGAGCGCCGGGAATGGCAAGCTTCTGGCCCGGGTAAATGATGGTGCTCATGGACAGCTTGTTGGCCGAGAGCAGCGAGGAAAGGGAGACTCTGAGTCGGGACGCGATGCCGCCCAAAGTGTCACCGGACTTGATCGTGTAAGAGCCGGTGTTGGCAACTGCCGGCGCAGCTGGTGCGGGGGCAGGTGCCGGCGCCGCAGGAACTGGTGCATTCGTTCCGGGACCGACCTTGAGTTTCTGTCCCGGGTAGATGATGGACCGGCCGTTGAGACCGTTCCAGCTGAAGACGTCTGACAGGGCCACGCCGTTGCGGGCGGCAATGCCGCCCAAGGTATCGCCGGGCTTGACGGTGTAAGTCGCCGACGAAGACGACGACGGACTGGGTGCGGGGCTTGGTGCGGCTGGTGCAGGAGTTGGTGCAGCAGTCCCGGAACCGGACAGCTTGATCTGCTGTCCCGGGTAGATGATGGTGTTGGCCGAGAGCTTGTTGAGCTGCAGCACCGTGTTGGTGTTCAGCCCGTAGCGGGCCGCGATGCCGCTGATGGTATCGCCGCGGACGATCGTGTACGTGGCCGGGACCGCCGGTGCCATGGGCTGCATGGCAGCCGGGATGGTGGCGGCAACCGCGGATGCCGGAATGACATTCGCCGCCACAACCGAAGCCTGGGCCTGCATGGCCGCGGCCAGAGTGGCCGGGATCCTCTGAGTCTGCACCGCCGGTATCGCAGTTGCCGGTTGGGCGAGGGCGAGCGAAGAGAGCATGACGGCGGGCAGGGCCGCTGTGGTGGCCGCAAATATGGGCGTGCTCGTTGTCTTCTTGGGCGAGCGGGGCGTCGTCATGGGAGCAATCCTCATCTCAGCAGCGGAGATTTTGCGAATCCCGCTGCTGCCAGTGATACCAGTGTTACTAAAGTGAGTAGTGATGCAAATGTGATCAATGTGAATCTCTCACATTTTTCGATTCCGCACAAGAAATCGCAGGCTATTCGATTCTTGGGCAATTCAGGACCACAAATCCTGTCCGTGCCGCCGGGCTGGCTAGGCGCAAAGTGCACGGGCGTGGCAATCTTGATCCGTGAGTAATGTAGAAAGCCTCGTTTCCGATTGGCTGCCGCTGCCCGATGTCGCAGAGCTGCTGAACGTTTCAATCACCAAAGTCCACGGTCTTCTGGATGAGCGCGCAGTTGTGGCTGTGAGGGTGGGCGAACGGAACATCCGTTCGATTCCCGCCCTCTTCATCCAGGACGGTCATGTGGTGGACAGCCTGAAGGGCACCATTGCAGTGCTTGGCGATGCCGGGTACACGGATGAGGAGCTCATCGCATGGCTCTTCACTCCGGACGAGTCCCTGCGTGGCCGCCCTGTCGACGCGCTGCGCGAAGGACGCAAGACTGAAATTCGCCGCCGGGCACAATCGCTGGCCTGGTAAGGGACCCGCCTTTAATGCAGTGGTGGTGGCAGGAAACTGCCACCACCACTGCATTAGGCCGTATATTCAGCCTGCTTTTCGCTTGGATTTAAGCAAGAGTTCACGCTGCCCGGCTGACGGCGGCTTCGGCCAGCTGCCGGAGTGCGGTGATTGGGAGTTCAGCTAAGGGGAGACGTTCCAACGCGTCGAAAGCCTCGTTACTGAGTTCTTCGATCATGGACTCCGTAGCTTCGAGCGCTCCGCAGTCCACGATGATCCGCCTGATCTCGGCAACCTCCGCTTCCCCGAGGTCCTGCCTGCCGAGCATGGTGTCGATGTAGGCGGAATCGGCCGCCCCGGCTTGGTTGATGGCGATGCCGACCAGCACGGTTCGTTTGCCCTCGCGCAGGTCATCGCCGGCTGGCTTTCCAGTGGTCCCGGGGTCGCCGAACACGCCCAAGACGTCGTCGCGCAGTTGGAATGCTTCACCGAGCGGCAGCGCGAAGGCGGAATAACCTTGCAGGAGCTCTTTGCTGGCGCCGGCCAAGGCGCCCCCAAGCGCCAGGGGGTGTTCTGTTGAATACTTTGCCGACTTGAAACGGATGATGGACTGGGCGCGCTTGACGGCGTCCGCGCGGTCCCGTACCGGACCTGCTACTTCCTCCAGGATGTCCAGGTACTGCCCCGCCATGACCTCGGCGCGCATCAGGTTGAAGATCCGCCGCGCAGACGTCCCGGAAGCAGCCCTCGGGCCGATCTGCGTGAACGCCTCTTCACTGAAGGACAGGCACAGGTCGCCAGTGAGAATAGCGGCCGCATGCCCGAAACGTTCGCTGTCGAGCGCCCAGCCCTCGCGCTCATGGAGTTGGCTGAACCGCTTGTGCACACTGGGACCCCCTCGCCTGGTATCAGAGCGGTCGATGATGTCGTCGTGGATCAGGGCCGCCGCTTGAAAGAGTTCCAAAGCGCAGCCGGCCGTGATGATGTCTGGATGCGCGGACTCACCTCCTGCGCCTCGCCACCCCCAATAGCACATCAAGGCCCGGAGACGCTTCCCGCCCGTCACAAGGTTTGTGATGGAGCCCATGAGGGGAGTGACATCGGAGGATATGGTCGCCATGGTCTCTTGCTGCGCGCCAAGGAAGCCATTGAGCTTGGCGGCGACGTCGGCAATAAAACGGCCCTGTTCCGCGCCGAGGCTTTCCGGGGTCACTTGATGGACCCGGCGGCCACGTTGGCGCCGATGGTGAACGTGGATTTGCCCGCGTTTTCCACTACCGAGATGTTTACTGTTTCATTGTCCCCGCGCAGGAAGTCTTTTGATTTGATACTTCCCACAGTGTTCCCGGGAACTTCCTTGAAACCCTGTGCCGTCAGCGAGGACGTGTAGAAAGCCACCACGGTGTCGGCCGGCGACGCAATGGTGCCGACCAAGGCTACCGAAGCCGGGGAGGTGTTCTTGTCGAAACTGCTGGACTCCACGGCTGCGTGGGGCATTAGTGGAATAAGTTGCTGCGGGAACCCTGGAACGAGGGCGCCAACGGTCGCAGACGCTCCGGGCGTAGCCGTGGATGAGGTGCTCGGCGCCGGGCTTGCCGAAACTGCCGCCTGCCTGGACGATGTTTGCGCCGGCCCTTGGGATGCCGTGCTTGCAGGAGACGATCCGCAAGCCGAAATGGTCAACGCGACACCCGTGGCCAACAGGGCCAGACTGACGGGTTGAGGCTTTCCAAAGAGCTTCACAGGGATTTCCTCCTGGGGACGACGCCGGATGGTGCTTCCAGCTTAGGGTGCCGGATGCTGCCTCCAGTTTAACCAGTAGCGCGGCATAGGATTTCCTTGTGAGACCACATGCAGAGGACCCCGGGCAAGGATTCACCCCGGATCCCGCTGCTTTGCGGGAGTTGAGGCGCACCAGCATCCTCCACGTCGACATGGATGCCTTCTTTGTCTCGGTGGAACTGCGCACCCGCCCTGAACTCCGAGGAAAACCCGTCATTGTGGGCTTCCCGGTGGATCGCTCGGTTGTACTGTCGGCCTCCTACGAAGCGCGCGCCTTGGGAGTAAGGTCGGCGATGCCCATGGCCAACGCCATGCGCATGTGTCCCAAAGCGGTCATCATCGAACCCCGCCACAGCCTCTACTACGCGGTCTCGCGGCAGTTGATGGGAGTCTTTGAATCAATAACTGATCTCGTCGAGCCCCTGAGCGTCGACGAAGCTTTCCTCGATGTTGGTGGAGCAATCAGGAGATTAGGTCCGCCTCTTCAGATCGGCCATTTGATCCGGAGCCGTGTCGCTTCCGAACTCGGAATCACTGCGTCGGTGGGGATCGCAGCAAACAAGTTCGTCGCAAAAATCGCTTCCACTCGCTGCAAGCCAGACGGCCTTCTGCTCATTCAGGCGGACCAGACCGTAGCTTACCTGCACAGTCTTCCGGTGAACGCCTTGTGGGGAGTCGGGTCCAAGACTGCCGATGTCCTTGCCAGGCTGGGCATCCGCACCGTGGCCGATGTTGCGGCGACACCGCTTTCTTCCTTGAAGAAGGTCCTCGGAGCTTCGGGGGAGCACGTCCACCGATTGTCCATGGGTTTGGATCCCCGGCCGGTCACGCCTACACGCCTGGAAAAGAGCATTGGCTCCGAGGAGACTTTCGCGGTCGACACGCCGGACGATGCACTCCTGCACCGCGAGCTGCTGAGGCTCTCCCATCGCACCGCTTCGCGGCTACGGACTGCCGGCATGCTGGCGCGGACAATCGCGCTGAAACTGCGCTATGCCGATTTTTCGACGATCAGTCGCAGCAAGACGATGCATACGCCGGTAGATAGCGCGCAGCTGATCTATCAGGTGGCGAGCCAATTGCTGGCATCCTTGGGGGAGCGGCCCATGAGCGTGCGTCTTGTGGGTGTACGGGCCGAGCAGCTCGAACCGGCCGAGCATGCCTCGCTTCAGTTGAGCCTGGATCGTAGGGACGACAACTGGCGCGCAGCTGAGCAAGCGCTCGACCGTGTGACCGAGCGATTCGGCAGCAAGACGGTCCTTCCGGCCAGGCTTCTGGAACCGCATGCTGAGGTCGATGAGCAGGACTCTCTTTAAGTGCCGAAGAGCCGCTCGTGTGCCTTCGGAGTGTCTTTCAGAACAGCGGCCAACAAACTATCCTAGAGATACACAGATTTAGACCGTCTGGATAAATTGCTCTGTTGTGTCTGTTCCGTGAGACCGTGTTCACAAGACCCGGTCTTCGGGAACCCTTTTTTGGGTTCGTCCGTTCAAGGGAAAAGAGGCAACGGCCGCGGAATATTCAGACGCTGGCCGACTAAAGGAGGTCGCGATGCCCCTCTCGGAGCACGAACAGAAGCTCCTCGAGCAACTCGAGAAGCAACTGCATGAGGACGATCCAAAGTTTGCCAATTCAATGGGCTCTGACCCCATTCGTTCATGGTCGACCAGGCACATCGTTATTGGCGTTCTAGGCACTATTGCCGGGATCCTCTTGTTGTTGGTAGGTGTGTCGTTGCAGAACATCTTCCTTGGTGTGTTGGGCTTCATTGTCATGGGCGCCGGCGTTTACTTTGCGACCCTGCGAAGGGCTATCGGCGGCAAGGCGAAGAGTGCCAAACCGGGTAAAGCCAGGAACTCATTCATGAGCAACCTGGAGGAGCGCTGGGACGAGCGTCGCCGCGGCGAAGAGTAGCTGGGCGACCCCCTTTTAGGGCTTGTCTTCCCCAGGAGGCCAAGTCCTCCACATTGCACCACCAGGCGCCGGCCTGAATGCGAAAAGACCCGAATTTCGGGTCTTTTCGCATTTAACGCGGGGTTCGCCGCATCCCAGGAGGGCGTGAGCGTGACTTTGGCTCCGCCGTCGCGCGCCTCCGCAGAATCCGCTCCACTTTCCACCACGCACGAAATCCCTGTGTTTTCAGGCATCCTCAGCCGAAAGTGGGGCAGAAACACGCCGGATTGCGTTGACTGTGGGTGCTTGTGGAGTAAAGTGGAGTAAGTAAGAGGGTAGTGGCGGCGTGGGGCAGGTACGGGCACCTTTGACAGATGGGGCGGTGGGCCAGTGTTTCTTGGCACGCATTCGCCGCGTCTGGACGAAAAGGGCCGGATCATCCTTCCCGCCAAGTTCCGCGAGGAACTTGCTGACGGCTTGGTGCTCACAAGAGGCCAGGAACGTTGCATCTACGTCTTCAGCCAGCGGGAATTCGAACGTATTCACGAGTCCATGCGGGAGGCCCCCATCTCCTCCAAGCAGTCGCGTGACTACATCCGGGTTTTCCTGTCCGGAGCCTCTGACGAGGTACCTGACAAGC
The DNA here is from genome assembly GCF_014207375.1 of Arthrobacter sp. AZCC_0090. GTDB lineage: Bacteria > Actinomycetota > Actinomycetes > Actinomycetales > Micrococcaceae > Arthrobacter. The sequence goes on from NZ_JACHEE010000006.1 coordinate 47,068, forward strand.
AGGGGCGCGTCACGATTCCGCAGGCGCTCCGGAGCTACGCAGGTCTCGATCGGGAATTGGCGGTCATCGGCGCCGGAACCCGAGCGGAGATCTGGGATGCCCAAGCTTGGGATGAATACCTGGCCGAGAAGGAAGCCGCCTTCTCGGAAACCGACGACGACAACCTCCCCGGGTTCATTTAGAGACCGGGCCAGAAAGCACCAAGGCTTCTTGGATGGGATCTCCAGCCGCCCATCACATTGTTTTCCTGACTCACCTTCCCCGGAGTCAGGCGGACACTGCGATAGGCGCGGATGGGGATCCGACCCAAGAAGCAACCAACTGACCGGCAGATGCACCGAACAATTCAGCACTGAGGAGGCCGCATGGAGGAGCAAGACGCGCCAAAACCGACCTCGGAGCGCCATGTGCCGGTCCTGAAGGACCGGTGCATCAATTTGTTGGCCCCTGGTTTTGAGGCGGCCCGCAGCCGTGGAGAAACGCCCGTGGCCATCGACGCCACGTTGGGAATGGGCGGCCACTCCGAAGCGATGCTGCAACGGTTCCCCGATCTGCACCTGGTTGGCATAGACCGGGACGAAGAGGCCTTGGCCTTGGCCGGAGCGCGCCTGCAACCATTCGGGGCCCGCACCGATCTGGTACACGCTGTCTATGACGAGATTGAGGATGTCCTTGCGGAGCTAGGCATCCCCGAGGTCCATGGCATCCTCATGGACCTCGGTGTGTCTTCCCTTCAGCTGGACGAGCGGGAACGCGGCTTTGCGTACTCCTACGATGCACCCCTTGACATGCGCATGGACACGAGCCGAGGCCAGACCGCTGCTGACGTTGTCAATAACTACTCCGAAGAAGACCTGGTGCGGATCATCCGCAAGTGGGGCGAAGAGAAGTTCGCCGGCAGGATCGCCAATCGCATCGTTGCGGCAAGGGCCAGCAAGCCCTTTGCCACCACGGGAGAACTGGTGGAGCAGATTCGCGGGGTGGTTCCTGCATCGGCAGCAAAGTCCGGAGGGCATCCTGCAAAGCGGACTTTCCAGGCTTTGCGGATTGAAGTCAACGAGGAACTCGACGTCCTGGAAAGGGCGGTACCGGCTGCTCTCTCGGTCTCAGCCATGGGCGGACGCGTTGTGGTGATGTCCTACCACTCGCTCGAAGACAAGATCGTCAAATCAGTATTCCAATCACGGTCCAAGTCATCAGCTCCGCTCGGTTTCCCCGTGGAGCTCGAGGAACACAAGCCGGAATTCAAGACCTTGACCAAGGGCACGGAAGTGCCGACGCCCGAAGAAATCGCCGAAAACCCGCGTGCGGCATCCGCCCGACTGCGGGCCGTGGAACGCATCAAAGCGAGGAGAACAGCATGAGCACCGCCGCCGCGAAGATCCTGCCCACCACGGTGGGCAACACCGCGCGTGCCCTGCCCGTCCGCGGCCCGGAGCGCGACGCCCCCCGCAGGGCGCGGACGCCGCTCTCGCTCGTTCAGAGCGTTCCTGGAAGACGACGCACTCCGTTCGTCGTCTTTTGCTTTGGGGTGCTCGCGGCAGCACTGCTGACAGTCCTCGTGCTCAACATTTCGGTGTCCACGGCTCAATACGACCTCGTGAAGCTCAGGAACGATGCCGCATCCCTGAACAAGCAGAACCAGGATCTGACACAGCAGGTCCAGAACTTCGAAGCTCCGCAGAATCTGGCCGCCAAGGCTGCAGAATTGGGGATGGTAGCTTCCACCGCCACGGGCCAAATCGATCTGGACAACCTGACGGTCACAGGTAAGGCGACGCCAGCAGTCAAGGGACAGAATCCCGGTGCTGTCATCGCTGCTCCTGCGGTTGCGGGCCAGCTCAGCATCGTGCCTCCTGCAACCACCAAGGATCCATTGGAAAACCGCAAACCGACAGGAACTGCAGACTCCACCCCGGCCAAGCCGGAGGCGCCCGCGGCTCCCGTGGCACCCAAGCCGCCGGTTGTGGATCTCCACGGTGGTTCGGTCCCCGCTCCACAGCAGAAGGTACCCGGGCAGTAGCGTCCAGCCGACCTGATTTCAGGTAAACAGCAAGGCAATCAGCAAGGAATCGACGTGGTGCAGAAAACCGGCAAATCGAAGAACAAGAGAACGCCGGCGGCGAAGAAGCGCCTGCGCATCGGCCTCGGAATCATGCTGACGCTGCTGCTTGTGGTTGGGGGCAAATTGTTCCTCGTCCAGGGACTGGATGTCGGGGGCATGGCCGAGGCCGCGTATAACAACCGGCTGAAATCCACGATTCTTCCTGCTGAACGCGGCAAGATCCTTGATGCCAACGGGACGGTGCTCGCCAGCAGCGTGATTCGCTACAACATTGTGGTGGACCAAACGGTCAACACCGCCAGCAATGAGTTTTCGCGCTACAACACCAAGACCCAGGGCGTCGACAAGATCTCCCGGAACCAGGGCATAGCTGAGCTTGCCAGTGCCCTGGGGATGGATGTCAACCAGGTCACGCAAGCAGTGACCGGTGAGAAAAAGTACAACATCGTGGCCAAGGAAGTGAAGCCCGAGGTTGAAGACCAGGTCTCCCAGTTGCACATTCCGGGTGTCGGATCAGAAGGCATCAGCAAACGCGTCTACCCCAACGGGAGTGTTGCCGGCGGCGTCATCGGATTCCTCAGGGACGGCACCACGGGCCAGGCGGGACTTGAACAGACTCAAGACGAACTCCTCCGTGGGAAAGACGGAAAGAGGGTCTTCGAGATCGGGGCCGACGGTCTTCGCATCCCCGTGGCAACCGATCTCCTGACCCCGGCCGTCAACGGCAAAGACGTCAAGCTGACGCTGAACACGGACATCCAATACTTTGCGCAGCAGGCCATTCAGACACAGGTCAATCAGCTCAACGCCCAGTGGGGATCGATCGTTGTTGAGGACATTAAGACCGGGAACATCATCGCGATGGCGGACACCAATGCCCCGGACCCCAACGACCCTGGCAAGGTTGCGGCCGCGGACCGCGGCGTGCGGTCAGTGACCGCCGCCTACGAGCCCGGGTCGGTGGAGAAAATGATCACCGCATCGGCCGCGATCAATGAAGGAAAGTCCAACCCGCTGGACACCTTCACCATTCCGCCAGCCGTAACCATTGACGGTCAGACGTTCACGGATGCTTTCACGCACGGTACCGAGCAGAGAACCCTCGCCGGCATCCTCGGATATTCGATGAACACCGGTACCGTGATGGTCGGCAGCCGCCTGACCAAGCAACAGCGTTACGACTACCTCAAGCGGTTCGGCATTGGCGAAGCTCCGGACATTGGCCTTCCCGCCGAAGCCACGGGCATCCTCGCAAAGCCTGAGCAATGGGACGACCGGCAGCAGTACACCGTGCTGTTCGGCCAAGGTGTTTCCCAGTCCACCCTCCAGACGGTCCGGGCGTACCAAAGCGTGGCCAACGGCGGCGTGATGCTGCAGCCACGACTCATCGACGGGTACGTGGGCGCTGATGGAGTCGAGGCGAAGGTTCCGGCCAAGGATCCCAGGCAAGTCGTTTCCAAAGAGACGGCCCAACAGGTCCGCGACATCCTTGAGAGCAACGTCACCATGGGCGAAGTGAAAGACGCCGGCATCGACGGATACCGGGTGGGTGCCAAGACAGGAACCTCCGAGGCACCCCGTGAAGACGGGCTGCCTGGTTTCGATGGGTTCACCGCTTCCATCATTGGAATGGCGCCCATGGAAAATCCACGGTTCATCGTCGAGGTGGTTGTCCAGCGCCCGAAAGGGAACATCTACGGCATCACCCAAGGACCGATTTTCCGCTCGGTCATGGGGCAGGTCCTGCGCACCTACAACGTCCCCCCGTCCACCGGCACTCCGGCGCAGTTCCCGCAGTACGCCAAGTAAGTCATTTTCGCCAAGTAAGCTTGTTGGGCATCTGTCCGGCCATATTACGATCCACCCATGCCGATTCCGGGAGCCCCATGGTTCGCGCGCGGCCAGTTTTACGAGTACCAACGGAGACCCATTTGTCAGAGCAGAATGACGCCGTATCGATCCCCGCAGGGAATCCGCCGGCTACGGACAAACCCGGCTTCCGTCCCGCCGTCGTGACCGCGGTCCCTCTTGAGACGATTGCCGCGTCCCTGGGAATCGTGCTTCCTCCGGAATCCGGCGCGACGTCTGTGACTGGTGTGTCCCTCAACTCGCGCACCATTGAGCCAGGAGACCTTTACTTGGCCCTGCCAGGGGCGACACGCCACGGGGCCGAATTTGTCCCCCAGGCCGTGGCCGCTGGCGCAGTAGCCGTCGTGAGCGATGAAGACGGCGCCCGCCAATTGGCGCTCGGCGACGATCTCGCTGTTCCTGTGCTGATCGTCGGCAGTCCCCGCACCGCCGTCGGGCCCCTCGCTGCACTCATTTATCGCAGCCAACCCCACGACGAGGATTCGCCGACACTTTTCGGCGTCACCGGTACCAACGGCAAGACCACCACCACCTACTTCATCAACTCCCTTCTCCGGGCGCTGGGCAAGAATCCTGGCCTGATTGGGACGATCGAAATCCTTGCCGGAGGCGAAGCCATCCCGAGCCTGCTGACGACGCCGGAGTCGACGGATGTGCATGCCCTGCTTGCCCTCATGCGTGAACGCGGGCTGGACGCGGCTTCCATGGAGGTCTCCTCCCACGCCCTTTCCTTCCACCGGGTCGACTCGGTCGTGTTCGACGTAGCCGGCTTCACCAACCTGACCCAGGACCACCTGGATCTCCACGGAAGCATGGATGAGTACTTCCGGACCAAGGCGGAACTCTTCACCACGGCCCGCGCGCGCCGGGGAGTGGTGACCGTGGACGATGAGTGGGGCCGGTTGTTGGCCCAAGAGGCCGAGATTCCCGTGACAAACTTGTCCGCGGTACCGGGCACGGACGCTGACTGGACCGTGGCCTCCACCACCCAACGCGGGCTTGGAACCGACTTCGAGCTGCACCACCGTGACGGAACAGTCCTGCGCATCCACACAGGATTGCCCGGCGACTTCAACGTCGCCAACGCGGCCCTCGCGGCCGTTATGGTGCTGGCTTCCGGCATCGATCCGCAGGCATTGCAGGCCGCGCTGGACAGGCACGATCCCTTTACTGTCTCTGTACCGGGCCGGATGCAGCTGATCTCGGATGCCCCGGCCTCCGTGGTTGATTTTGCGCACAACCCGGACGCGCTGGCGAGGGCCCTGACGGCTGTACGCTCGCAGGAACCCGGATCCCGGGTGATCGTCGTTTTCGGTGCCACAGGCCAGCGTGACCAGGGCAAGAGGCCGACCATGGGCGCCATCGCGGCCCGGCTCGCCGACGTCGTGATTGTCAGCGACGACGACCCCCACGACGAAGACGCCGCGACCATCCGCTCGGAAGTCATCGCCGGTGCCCGCGAAGCCCGCGAGTCCGAGCAGCTCGACTGCGAGATTCTGGAAGCCTATCCCCGGGATGTTGCCATTCGTCAGGCCGTGGAATTGGCCACTGAAAGGGACACCATCCTGATTGCCGGCCGCGGCCATGAAGTTTGGCAGGAAGTGAACGGTGTCAACCTTGCGCTCGATGACCGGGTAGAACTGCGGGCTGCCTTGACATCTAGGGGATTCAGACTTTCCACGGACGAACGGATAGAGTCCTAGACCGAGATGATTGCACTTACTGCGGCGGAAATCGCCGATATCACCAACGGCCGATTGGCGGCGGACCCGGGCATTGTCCCGTCGTCCATTGTTACCGATTCCCGTGAGGTGGCTGACGGATCGATGTACGTGGCCAAGCCCGGAGAGAACGCGGACGGCCATGCTTTTGTGGGCGCGGCATTTGAGCGCGGCGCCGTTCTGGCCTTGACCGAGCGCGACGTTTCCGACGACGACGGCCGGGCTTACCCCGCCGTCGTCGTCGATGACGCCGTGCTCGCCATGGGTGCGCTGGCGGCCGAGTCGGTGCGCCGCATCCGCGCTGCCCGCGCGGCGCAGGGAGAGCCTTTTACCGTTATTGGCATCACAGGCTCGGCAGGCAAGACCACTACCAAGGACCTGCTGGCCGGGATTCTTTCCCGGGCCGGGGCCACCATAGCTCCGCAGGGTTCCTACAACGGTGAAGTCGGTGTACCGCTCACTGTCTTCGGGGCCGATGCCGGCACCCGCTATCTCGTGATCGAAATGGGTGCCACCGGAGTGGGCCACATCAAGTACCTCGCGGAGATGGTCCAACCGGACATCGGCGTCGTTCTTGTCGTCGGCACCGCGCACGCCGGAGAGTTCGGTGGCGTGGAGAACATTGCCAAGGCCAAGGGTGAACTCGTCGAGGCGCTGGGGCAGGACGGAACAGCAGTCATCAACCTCGATGACGCCCGGGTCGCGGCGATGGTTTCCCGCACCCAGGCCAAGGTGCTCGGAACCACGGCTACGGGCGCTTCCGGCTCGGCCGTCGAAGCCCGGAATGCCGATATCGACGACGGCGGCCACCCGGAATTCGAACTCACCCTGCCCGACGGCGGGGCCTCCCACGCGGTCCACAGCAAGCTCATCGGTGCACACCACATCACCAACCTGCTTGCCGCCGCGGCCGCCGCATTTGCGGCAGGCGTCCCTGCGGCCGACATTGCCGCCTCCCTGAGCGCGCAGTCGCCGGCCAGCCGGTGGCGGATGGAACGCACAGAGCGGGCAGATGGCGTCACCATCATCAACGACGCGTACAACGCGAATCCTGAATCGATGCGTGCCGCCTTGCGCACGCTTGCCGACCTCGGCCAGGGACGTCGCACCTGGGCTGTCCTGGGCGCGATGCTGGAACTTGGCGAAGATTCCATCCGTGAACACACCGCCGTGGGGACCCAAGTGGTTCGCTTGAACATTTCCCGTCTGGTGGTGGTTGGCCGCGAAGCGCGGGCGCTCTACATTTCCGCGATCCAGGAAGGTTCCTGGGGTGATGAGTGCAGTTTCGCCGAGACAGCCGACGAGGCCTATGAACTCCTGCAGGCCGAGCTTGAGTCAGGCGATCTGGTGCTGTTCAAATCCTCGAACGGGGTGGGCCTCCGGCATTTGGGGGATCGGATAGCATTACCCCCACAGGCCGGAACGAGTGCGAACACCGCGGCTGTAACCGCCGCCGATGAAGGGAACGAGCTCCTGTGATTGCACTGTTGATCGGCGCTGGCGTCGCCCTCCTGGTGGCTTTGATCGGGACGCCACTCTTCATCCGCTTCCTCGTGACCAAAGGCTATGGCCAGTTCATCCGGGACGACGGACCCACGTCCCACCACACCAAGCGCGGTACTCCCACCATGGGCGGCGCTGTGGTGGTGGCCGCCGTGCTCATCAGCTACGGGCTGACCCACCTGATCATGTGGATGATGAATCCGCGTTCACCGGGCCCGTCCGCCTCGGGCCTGCTTTTGTTGTTCCTCATGGTCGGTATGGGATTCGTTGGCTTCCTCGACGATTTCATCAAGATTTCCAAGCAACGCAGCCTAGGGCTCAACGCCAAAGCCAAGCTGATCCTTCAAGCTTTCGTAGGTATTGTTTTCGCCGTGCTGGTGCTGAACTTCCCTGACGCGGATGGCATCACTCCGGCATCGACGCATATTTCCCTTGTCCGGGACATTCCCTGGCTGAACCTGGCCTTCGGGGGCACCGTCCTCGGAGCCATCTTGTTCGTCATCTGGTCGAACCTGATCGTCACTGCGGCAACCAACGGCGTCAACCTGACGGATGGACTGGACGGCTTGGCCGCGGGCGCTTCCATCATGGTCTTCGGCGCGTACACCCTGATGGGAATCTGGCAGAACAACCAGGCCTGCGGTTCGCCGCGTGAGGCCGGCAGCGGCTGCTATTCGGTCCGTGACCCGCTCGATCTTGCGCTCTTGGCGGCCATTTGCAGCGCTGCGCTGGTGGGCTTCCTCTGGTGGAACACGTCTCCGGCGAAGATCTTCATGGGGGACACGGGTTCGCTGGCGATCGGCGGTGCGGTGGCCGGCTTTGCGATCCTCTCCCGCACCGAACTGCTGTTGGGCATCATCGGCGGGCTCTTCGTCCTCATCACGCTGTCGGTCATCATCCAGGTGGGCTATTTCAAGGCCACCAAGGGCAAGAGGGTCTTCAAGATGGCACCCTTGCAGCATCATTTTGAACTCAAGGGCTGGGCCGAGATCACGGTGGTTGTCCGATTCTGGATTCTCTGCGGTCTGTTCGTCGCCGCGGGCCTTGGTATTTTCTATGCTGAATGGGTGGTGCTGCTGTGAGCTCAAGTCCTCAAACCAAGCCTTCGGCCATTGACCGGCTCCGGAATCTGGTCAGTTGGGATTCCGACTGGAAGGGCCTGCGCGTCGTTGTGACCGGGATTGGCGTGTCCGGTTTCGCTGCCGCCGACACCTTGATCGAACTCGGCGCGCGGGTGGTGGTGGTTGACGCCGCCACGAGCGCCAAAGCCCTCGCCCAGGCGGACACCTTGAAGATCGTCGGCGCTGCCGACGTCCTCCTTGGCCAGGACGCCGTCAAGACTCTGCCTTTGGTGGACGGGGAGAAGGCCGAACTAGTGGTGACGTCCCCGGGCTGGCGCCCGGACCAGTCCCTCCTGGCAGTTGCCAAACGCACCCATGTACCGGTGTGGGGCGACGTCGAACTCGCTTGGCGGGTGCGCGAACGCGAGGGCCGCAAGACCGCGGACTGGCTCACAATCACCGGTACTAACGGCAAGACCACCACTGTGGGCATGACAGAGGCCATGCTGCAGGCGGCGGGCCTCAAAGCGATTGCGGTCGGGAACGTGGGGACTCCGATCCTCGACGCCCTCCGGGACCCGGTGGAATACGATGCTTTCGCGGTTGAACTCTCGAGCTTCCAGCTGCATTGGAGTGAGTCGCTCTCCCCGGTGGCGAGTGTCTGCCTGAACGTGGCCGAAGACCACGTTGACTGGCACGGCTCGTACGAGTCTTACCTCGCGGACAAGGCAAAGATCTTCGAGCACACGCAGAAGGCGTGTATCTACAACGCGGAGCAGATCGAGACCGAACGCATGGTGGAGAACGCCGACGTCGTGGAGGGCTGCAGGGCGATCGGGTTCACCACCTTGACCCCTGCTGTCAGCATGCTTGGCGTCGTCGAGGGGTTGCTCGTGGACCGTGCGTTCATTGAAGAACGCAGGAGCTCAGCCGAAGAGCTTGCGTCCCTGGCGGATCTCGGCCCGGCTGCTCCCCGACACATGGTCGCCAACGCCTTGGCTGCTGCGGCATTGGTGCGAGCCTACGGCGTCGATTCCGCAGCAGTGCGCGAGGGACTCAGGAACTACCTCCCGGGCGATCACCGCATCCAGCCCGTGGCCAAGCGGAACGGCGTGCTCTGGGTCAACGACTCCAAGGCCACCAATCCGCATGCCGCGTCGGCGGCGTTGTCGGCGTTCGGGAACGTCGTCTGGATCGCTGGCGGCTTGTCCAAGGGCGTCAACTATGACGAACTGGTTAAGAGCAACGCGGGCAGGCTCAAGGCCGTGGTGTTGATCGGAACCGACACCGCGGACCTGGAGGCCTCCCTCAAGCGACACGCAGCGGATGTGCCCGTAATCGGGCAGCCCAAGGGCGACACTGAAATGGTGCAGTCCGCCGATTCAGCTGGTGCCGCCGCGGAACCGTCGCCGATCTTCGGCGACACCGTCATGGCCCATGCTGTCGAGTCGGCAGCAAGTATCGCCGAGCCCGGCGACACCGTGCTGATGGCCCCGGCGGCTGCCTCCATGGACCAGTTCACTTCCTACGCTCACCGTGGCGATGCTTTCATCCGGGCAGTTCGCGAGCTAGTGGAAGGCCAGGCACAGACCACCGAGGAGTAACAATGGTCAGCACGCCCACGCGCACCGGGCCCGGGCGGACCCGGGCCGGCAAGGCAGGAGCCCCCGCTGGACGTGCGGCCGGCGATGCTCGACCCTCGCTGCCGTCGCGCATTCGTTCCGGGATGGCCGGTTTCTGGTCAACGCTTGAGGGAAGCGGTAAATCGAGAAGCGGATCCACGTACTACCTCATCCTCGGCGCATCACTTGCGCTGACGGCCATCGGGATCATCATGGTCTTGTCCGCTTCCAGTGTCGAATCGATTGCGGCCGGCGAATCTCCCTACTCGATCGCCACCAAGCAAGGCATTTTCGCGGGTATCGGCATTGTCTTGATGCTGGTGCTTTCGCGGGTCAATGTCCTTTGGCTTAAGCGATTCGCGTGGCCCGCCATCGTACTTGCGGTCGCCTTGCTGGTGTTGGTTCTCGTGATCGGCAAGCGGGTCCTGGGTAACCAGAACTGGATCGAGATTGGCGGCTTCACTTTCCAGCCTTCGGAATATGCCAAATTCGCCCTGGTGCTCTGGATGGCCACGGTCCTTTCCGTCAAGGCAAAGCTCCTCGACAAGTGGACGCACGCCCTCATTCCGATCGTCCCGGTCTCCGGCATCATCATTACCTTGATCGTCCTGGGACACGACCTCGGAACCTCGCTGGTGGTCATGCTCATCATGGCCGCGGGCTTGTTTTTCGGCGGCGTCAATCTGAAGCTCTTCGCTGCGGCCGGCGGTGTTGCTGGCGCCGCGGCACTGATTTTGGCGTTGACCAGCGGCAACAGGATGTGCCGGATTACCTCCTGGATGGGGCAGGGCTGTGCGGCGGCAACAGACATCGGCTTCCAGAGTGAACAAGGACTCAACGCCCTTGCTTCCGGCGGCTGGCTTGGTGTGGGGCTTGGCCAGAGCCGCCAGAAGTACCAGTGGATTCCGGAAGCCCATAATGACTTCATCTTTGCCGTCATCGGTGAGGAACTCGGCCTGGTGGGAACCCTGGTGGTCCTCGTGCTTTTTGCGCTGCTCGCTGTTGCCATCTATCGCGTGGTCAGCCACCAGGAAGACCTGTTCGCCCGGGTGTTGGGCGGCTCGATCATGGCGTGGATGCTCGGGCAAGCCGCAATCAACATGGCTATGGTGGCCGGCCTGCTGCCCGTGATCGGCGTTCCACTGCCTTTCATCTCATATGGCGGCTCAGCGTTGGTGATGTCCCTCTGCGGCGTGGGCGTAGTGTTGTCTTTGGCCCGCGCCCAAATGGCTTCTGCCAGACCTTCCAAACCGCGTGGGCGGCCTGCGAAAACTGCACGAAAGCGTACATAGCACTCCATGAATTCCCAGCCCAAGCCCTTGTCCGTGGTCCTCGCCGGTGGCGGGACCGCCGGACACATCAGCCCGCTGCTCGCCATCGCCGACGCCCTCAAATCGCTGCGCCCGGATGCCACCATCCTTGCCGTCGGCACGGCCAATGGCATGGAAACACGCCTCGTTCCGGCTGCGGGCTACGAGTTGGCCACCATTGACCGGGTTCCGTTTCCCCGGAGGCCCTCCGCGGAGCTGCTCAGACTGCCCGGAAAACTCGCTGCCGCCGTCAAACAAGCAGGCCGCATTCTCGACAACGCGCAGGCCGACGTCCTGCTGGGCGTGGGCGGCTATGTTTGCACGCCGATGTACCTTGCGGCATGGCGTAGGAAGATCCCCATCGTCATTCACGAGGCCAACACCCGCCCAGGGCTTGCCAACCGGGTAGGAGCCCTGTTCACCAAACGCGTTGGCGTGGCCTTTCCGGAGACCCGGCTGAGGCATGCCCGCCATGTTGGAATGCCCATGCGCAAGGCCATCGCCGGCTTGGACCGGGCCGCTGGTCGCGCGGATGCGAGGCAATCCCTGGGGCTGGACGCCGGACAACCAGCGCTCATCGTGACCGGCGGTTCCTCCGGAGCCCAGAGCATCAACTGCACCATTGCCGGTGCGGTTGATGCTTTGGCGGAGGCGGGCATCCAAACACTCCACATCACCGGCCGCGGCAAGGCAGTCAAGAACGACGACGGCGACGCCCTCGCGGCTGATGGTTACCACCAGGTGGAATATGTGGACGGCATGGAAAACGTCTACGCTGCAGCAGATGTCCTCCTTGCGCGTTCCGGAGCCGCAACGGTCAGTGAGGTAGCCGCCGTCGGACTCCCCGCGGTATTCGTTCCGCTGCCCGTGGGAAATGGCGAGCAAGCTATGAACGCCTCTGCCTTGGTCAAGGCCGGGGCAGCCCTTTTGGTCGATGACGCGGCGCTGACCGCGGATTGGCTCAAAGCCGAGTTGATTCCCTTGCTCAGGGATCAATCCCGCCTTGAAGACATGGCCGGCAAGGCAAAGGAACTCGGCATCAGAAATGCTGATCAGCGGATGGCTGATCTCGTACTGGAAGCGGTATCCGAATGACCCAGCCCCTCGCAGACCTCGATTCCCTCGGCCGGGTCCACTTCATCGGTATCGGCGGCGTCGGCATGTCCGCCGTCGCCCGCATCATGGTGGCCCGCGGCGTCGTGGTAAGTGGTTCGGACGCCAAGGACCTTCCCGTCATGCGGGACCTTCAGGCCGCCGGCGCCCGGATCGCCGTCGGCTATGCCGCAGGAAATCTTGGTGACGCCCAAACCGTGGTTGCAGGTTCGGCCATTAAGGCCGACAACCCGGAACTCGAGGCGGCCCGCGCGGCCGGCCTCCCGGTTTTGCACCGCTCTGAGGCTCTCGCGGCAACGATGGGCGCCGATCGCGTCGTGACCGTGGCCGGCACTCATGGCAAGTCCACCACCACTTCCATGGTGGCTGTGTTGCTCAAGGAAGCGGGCCTCGATCCATCCTTCGCCATCGGTGCCAATGTGCCCGCCCTCGGCGTCAACGCGGCGCACGGCACCTCGGACATCTTCGTTGCCGAGGCCGATGAATCGGACGGATCCTTCCTCAATTACCGGCCGCTCATTGCGGTTGTCACCAACGTCGAGGCCGATCACCTCGACTACTACGGCACGCCTGAGGCTGTCTATGCCTCCTTCGACAGTTTCGCGGCCCTGCTGCCAGCCGCTGGAGTCCTGTTCACCTGCGCTGACGACGACGGCGCCCGTGCCCTCGCGGAGCGGACCCGCTCTGCGGGCAATACCCGTGTCCTGAGCTACGGGACGGCAGCCGACGCCGACATCCGCTTGCACGACGGCGATCCGGGAGAAGTCTGGGTCTTTGCCGATGGACGGCGGCACCGCCTCGATCTTCAAGTCCCTGGCCGGCACAACGCCTTGAATGCGGCTGCCGCGTTCGGCGTGGCCGTCGAACTCGGCGTGGCACCTGAGGATGCAGCGGCCGCACTGGGCCATTTCACGGGAGCGTCGCGGCGATTTGAATTCAAGGGGCAGGGGAGGGGCATTCGGGTCTACGACGACTACGCCCACCACCCCACGGAGGTCCGGGCCGCCTTGTCGGCTGCCCGCTCGGTGGCAGGCGGTAACAAGGTACACGTGCTCTTCCAACCGCACCTGTTTTCGCGGACCCGGGAATTCGCGGTGCAGTTTGCAGAGGCGCTTGGAGAGGCGGACACCGCCCTGGTGCTGGACATCTACCCGGCGCGCGAGGACCCCATTCCCGGGGTCACGAGCACCTTGATCACAGAGCGCCTCAAGAGCGGCAGGCTGGTGGCGGCGGGGCAGGACGCCCTGGACGCGGTTCTCTCCGCGGCCGGTGAGGGCGACATCATCCTGACCGTCGGAGCCGGTGACGTGACGGCTTACGGGCCCCGGATCGTGGAGTTGTTGGGTGGCTGATACCCGGAAGCCTACTTTCAAGCCGCGGGCGGGAACCCTGCCCGGAGTCGTCAGTGCTGAACGCAGCCTCGACGATCCTGTTGAGGTCCCATCCGGTGGCGCGAACGGAAAAGACAGCAATGTGCTTGCCTTTCCGGAACCGAAAGGGCGAAAGCGCCGGCGGACGGTGCTAACGGTGCTGGCCATCGTTGTCGCCCTGGTTGCCGGCATCATCGTTGCGGCCATCTATTCACCGGTGTTCGCCGTGCGAACAGTGACGGTTGACGGGGCCAAGCTGCTCCAGCCCGCGGCCGTCCAGAAGGCACTGGAGCCGGTGAAGGGAAAACCGCTTCCGCAAATCAACGACGCCGAGATCGCCGCGCTGCTCAAACAGCTGGTCCAAGTACGATCCGTCAGCACGGAGGCCCGCCCGCCGTCGGAATTGTTGGTGCACATTGTGGAGCGGGTACCTGTGGCACTGGTCAAGAACGGCGACAGCTATCTGCTGGTAGACGTCGACGGTGTCAAGCTTGGTTCAACACCTGATGCCGCATCGGTACCGTTGCCCCTCATCGATGGACAAGGATCCAACCAGGACCTCTTCAAGGCGATCACTGGTGTTCTGGCGACGCTGCCGGCCGATGTCCTGGCAAAAATGGCCAGCGCCTCGGCGAAGTCGCCCGACGCTGTCGAGCTCAAGCTCAGTGACGGCAAGATCGTGGTCTGGGGAAACGCGGACGAGAAGGAGCTGAAGGCACGCGTCCTGGAGGCGTTGCTGAAGGCGCCGGTCAATCCGAAAGTTCCGGTGAATGTCTACGATGTCAGTGCACCGAGGCATCCATTTACCAAGTAGGCCATTTCAGGAGTAACTTCGACGGCTATTTTGGGGACTTTCACACGACACGCGGAGGCGGTCATTGAATGTCGGATTCATAGCCCATACCGTCACTTAAGAGTTACTTGACATAACTATAACCTTCAACTAGAGGGTTAAGGTCCAAGAATTCAAGTTGGACTCGATCTGTTTCGCTATAGGACACAAGCAAGGGGCACGAAACGTGGCAGCACCGCAGAATTACTTGGCCGTCATCAAGGTCGTCGGCATCGGCGGCGGTGGCGTGAATGCAGTTAACCGAATGATCGAAGTCGGCCTTCGCGGCGTCGAGTTCATCGCCATCAACACCGATGCCCAGGCTCTCCTCATGAGCGACGCGGACGTCAAGCTTGACGTCGGACGCGAGCTTACCCGCGGTCTGGGAGCCGGCGCCAACCCCGACGTCGGACGCCAGGCCGCCGAGGACCACGCCGATGAGATCGAAGAGGTTATCCGCGGAGCCGACATGGTCTTCGTCACCGCAGGCGAAGGCGGCGGCACCGGAACCGGCGGCGCCCCCGTCGTGGCCCGGATCGCACGCTCGCTCGGCGCCCTGACTATCGGTGTCGTCACGCGACCGTTCACCTTCGAAGGCCGCCGGCGCGCCGGTTCGGCCGAGGCTGGCATCGACGCGTTGCGCGACGAGGTCGATACCCTCATCGTGATCCCCAACGATCGTCTCCTCTCCATCAGCGACCGCAACGTCTCCGTCCTGGACGCTTTCCGTTCCGCTGACCAAGTGCTCCTGTCCGGTGTCCAGGGCATCACGGACCTCATTACCACCCCCGGCCTGATCAACCTCGACTTCGCCGACGTCAAGTCCGTCATGCAGGGCGCCGGCTCCGCCCTCATGGGCATCGGCTCGGCACGCGGTGAAGACCGCGCTGTCAAGGCCGCTGAGCTCGCTATTGCCTCACCCCTGCTGGAAGCGTCGATCGACGGCGCCCACGGCGTGCTGCTCTCCATTCAGGGCGGCTCGGACCTTGGTCTGTTTGAAATCAACGAAGCAGCGAGGCTTGTGCAGGAAGTCGCCCACCCAGAGGCCAATATCATCTTCGGTGCCGTCATTGACGACGCCCTGGGTGACGAAGCGCGCGTTACGGTTATCGCCGCGGGCTTCGACGACGTCAAGGCCACTTCGCCGTCCATGAACCAGCCGGCGGCCCAGCAGCCGGGCCAGCACCTGGACCCTCCGGCTCAGGACCGTCCCGCAGCACCTTCGGCGGCTCCGGCCTACTCCGCGCCGCAACACGTTTCTGCCGGCGTCGGCGCTTCCGGCTTGAGTAACTGGGGCCAGCAGCGCTCGGCTTTGCCGGCTGACTCGGGCTTCGACGTGGACCTTCCGGCCGTCGTAGAACCGGACCTCTCAGGCAGCCGTACCGACGACCTCGACGTTCCGGACTTCCTGAAGTAGCCGATCCATATCAAGCCATTCAGGAGAGTCAGTCAGTAGTGTTTTGGTGGCGAAAAGAAGTGCGACCAGGAGTTTCGGTCGCCTTCTCCGATAGCAATGCGGGCAACCTTGCACTGCACGTGGCGGACAATCCTGAGGATGTCATGGTGCGCCGATCCCGGTTGGAAACAGCGGCGGGGCTCGGCGAACGGCATTTCCAATACATGAACCAGGTCCACGGAATAGCCGTCGAATTCATCACCGGGCACGGTGACGGTCCAACGGCGGACGCCATGGTGTCCAGGGGGCAACCACTTGCGGTTATGGTGGCAGACTGTGTCCCGATCGTGCTGTTGGGCGAGGGGCTGGGCAGTACGACGCCCGTTTTGGCGGTAGCCCACGCCGGCCGCGCCGGCGTTGTTGCGGACATCGTTTCGGCCACGGTCACTGAAATGCGGAGCCACGGCGCAACGGCCATCAGTGCCTGGCTCGGTCCTTCCATCTGCGGCGAATGCTACGAAGTTCCCGGTCAATTGCGTGCGGAAGTGGCGGCTGTTGTGCCGGAGACCTGGGCCACTACCAGGTGGGGTAGGCCCGCGTTGCACCTGCCGGCCGGCGTGCGGGCCCAGCTGGAGGCGCTGGGCGTCACGGTCGAGTATTCGGGGGAGTGCACGCTGGAGACCGCGCAGCTCTACTCGTACCGGCGCAATCAGCAAACCGGCCGCTTTGCGGGATTGGTGTGGACTCATGAGCGAGGCGTGGTCGCATGAGTGAGGACTTCCCGGCAGCGGAAGGCGCCGCGGGCGATCCACGGACCGCCGAGCTGCGCGATCGGCTCGCCGCGGTCCGTCGGCGGATTTCCGCGGCAACCCGTGCGGCTGGGCGCGGCGAGGAGCCACAGCTGATCGTCGTCAGCAAGTTCCATCCAGCAGCGGACGTCGCCCGGCTCGTTGCCCTCGGAGTGACCGACGTCGGTGAAAACCGCGACCAAGAGGCGGCCGCGAAGGCCGCGGAACTTGCCGGACTCGCCTTGCGTTGGCACTTCATCGGTCAATTGCAAAGCAACAAAGCCAAGTCCGTGGCGAAGTACGCGTTTTCTGTCCAGTCGATTGACCGTCCGCAGCTCGCTGAGGCCTTGGCCAAGGCTGTTGCACGGCAGCAGGACGAGTCCGGCAGGCCGGACCTTCATTGCTACATCCAGGTGAGTCTTGAGGACGACGCCGGTGCCCATCGCGGCGGCGCCGCTCCTGCCGACATCGAGCGCCTTGCCGAATCGATCGCCATCGCCTCCGGGTTGCGTCTGGCCGGCGTGATGGCCGTTGCTCCCCTCGGAGCGCCTCCCGAGGAGGCTTTTGAGAAGCTCGCCGCGATTTCAAGGGATCTGCGGGGAGTACATCCGGAGGCTGTGGGGATCTCAGCCGGGATGAGCCAGGACCTCGAAGCTGCCGTCCAATTCGGTGCGACACACCTGCGAATTGGTTCGGATATTCTCGGTTCGCGTCCGCGGGTGGGGTAGCGTCAAAGTATTGGAAGCGACGGGCCGGGATTTCAGCTATGTCAAGTCATAGGCGGCCCGCCCACTGCAGACACGATAGGAGTCCAGCATGGCTGGCGCACTGCGCAAGACAATGGTTTATCTTGGGCTCGCCGATGGCGATGAACACTACGAGTCTGAGCAGCACGTGCAGCACACGGACGAGGACCGGTCTGTTGACCATCATCGCGAAGAGCGCCGCGCCCCTGCACCTGTACGTGAAGTAGTTCGTGAAGTCCCCCCTGTCGCCGAAGAGGAATACCGCGCACCTGTGACACCTATCAAGCGTGCGGCATCGAGCCGCGAAGACGCCTCCGGACTGAGGCAGATCACCACCGTCCATCCCCGCTCCTACAACGACGCCAAGATCATCGGCGAAAGTTTCCGGGACGGCATCCCGGTGATCATGAACGTCACCGACATGGGTGAGGCAGATGCCAAGCGCCTTGTCGATTTTTCTGCCGGCCTTGTCTTCGGACTCCACGGCAGCATTGAGCGCGTCACCAACAAGGTTTTCCTGCTGTCGCCGTCGTACGTCGAAGTCCTCGGCGACGACAAGAAAGTCAGCGAAGCCCAGGCGACGTTCTTCAACCAGAGCTAGCGCCAACAGCAATCGATGCCAGGCAGAGCGATCTGCCTGGCATCTGTGTTGCAATAGAGGGACTGACCGAGAAAAGTGGCGAACTAGGAGATCTGAGCTAACCCGTGGGCATAGTTTTCGGCCTTTTGTACATTGCACTGATGCTGTTCCTGGTCACCCTCATTGTCAGGCTCGTCTTTGATCTGGTGCAGATGTTCGCGCGCCAGTGGCGCCCCCGTGGCGCTGCCCTGGTGGCCGCGCACGTGGTCTACTCCGTGACTGATCCGCCTCTGAAGCGGATTCGCCGGCTTATCCCACCCCTGCAGCTCGGTGGGGTTTCCCTTGACCTGGCATTTCTGATCGTGTTTATTGTCGTCAGCATCGCGATGGGATTCGTCTACACGCTGGCGTAGCTTTTCCGCAGGCCATTGCCGGCGATCTTTTTGCTCGGCGGTGTGCTGCAATCCTCCGATCCAACACGATGGTGTTGAATTGGGGGAATCAGATGATATTTAGGTACCGTAGTTTTGAACGGCCGGAAGGCCTACTGACTAACTAGACCAACGAGGTGACCAGATGGCTTTGACGCCAGAAGACGTTGTCAACAAGCGCTTTCAGCCGACCAAGTTCCGCGAAGGCTACGACCAGGACGAGGTCGATGACTTTCTCGACGAAATCGTCGTCGAGCTGAGGCGTTTGAACCAAGAGAACGACGAGCTGCGCAAGAAGCTCGCCGAAGGCGGAAACCCGGTTCCCGCCAGCGCAGTATCGGCACCCGTGGTCGAGAAAGTGCCTGCACCGGTTAAGGCCGACAAGGACGCTCAGGCCAAGGCAGAAGCCGAAGCGAAGGCAGCCGAGGCTGACAAGAAGAAGGAACCGGTCGCGGCCGTTCCTGCCGCTCCGGCCCCTGCAGGGATCGCTGCTGTCGGCTCTCCCTCCGCCGAGTCCGCAGCCGGCCTGCTTGCCATGGCGCAGCAGATGCACGACAAGCACGTGGCCGACGGTGAGCAGCAGAAGGAAAAGATCATTGCCGAGGCGCAGATCGAAGCTTCCAGCCTTGTCAACGACGCGCAGGACAAGTCCCGCAAGATCCTCGGCGCCCTTGAGCAGCAGCGCTCTGTTCTCGAACGCAAGGTGGAGCAGCTTCGCGGCTTCGAGCGCGACTACCGCTCCCGCCTGAAGGCCTACATCGAAGGCCAACTGCGTGACTTGGACGCCCGCGGCTCCGTTGCGGCTCCCGAGGTTGGCGAAGCCGCCGCAGAGGTCTAGCAAGTATTCTGAAAGCCGGTGGCTGGGGATTCCTCGGCCGCCGGCTTTCGCGTGTTAAGGCACCAGAAGCCACGGTTACCGAATGAAAGTACTATGAGCGACGAACAAAATGACGGCACCACGGAGCCGCTCCGCACCAAAGTCCACACGTGGCGCCCCGCATTGCTCTGGGTTTTCGCAGGCTTCGCCGTCTTCGCGTACGCCTTCGATCAGCTGACCAAGCTCTGGGTCACCAGCACCATGGTTGAAGGCGAACGGACCCCCGTGCTGCCTCCGTTGCTGCATTGGTACTACATCCGCAACTCCGGGGCGGCCTTCTCGATCGGCGAAAATGTCACGTGGGTCTTCACGATCGTCATGGCTGCCGTGTCCGTAGCGATCTTGTTCCAGTTGCGTCGCTTGGGATCCGCCTGGTGGGCCCTTGCCCTCGGATTGCTCTTGGGTGGGGCGCTTGGAAACCTCACGGACCGGCTCTTCCGCGAGCCCTCTTTTGCCATGGGCCACGTAGTGGACTTCATCCAACTGCCCAACTTCGCTATTTTCAACATCGCCGACTCAGCGGTGGTTTCCGGCGTCGTGATCATCTGCTTGCTGACCCTGCGGGGGATCGGCCTGGATGGCTCCCGCCAGCACTCCTCCGGATCCCGCGCTACCACGCCGGATGAAGCTGCCACACCGGATCGTGAGGAGTCGGGCGATGTCTGAGCAATTCGTGGTGCCCGAAGAGCTGGGTGGGGCCAGGGCAGACGCCGGACTGGCGAAACTCATGGATATCTCCCGTTCTGCGGCTGCTTTGCTGATCGCCGAGGGCAACGTGACCGTCTCCGCGAGTGCGGCGGGCAAATCGGCCGCAGTGGGTAAGTCGGCGAAGCTCCTTGCGGGGTCCGTGCTGGAAGTCACCGTTCCCGAACGCCGGGATCCCTTGGAAGTCGTGGAGGAAGTCGTGGAAGGCCTGAAGATCCTGTTGGACGATGAGGACTTCGTTGTCATCGACAAACCTGTTGGCGTGGCTGCGCATCCGTCGCCGGGGTGGGTTGGCCCTACCGTGGTCGGTGGCCTCGCTGGTGCCGGATACCGGATCTCCACCTCCGGTGCGCCTGAACGGGCCGGGATCGTCCACCGTCTCGATGTGGGGACGTCAGGCGTGATGGTGGTGGCGAAGACCGAACATGCTTACACGGTGCTCAAGAGGGCCTTCAAGGAACGCACGGTGGACAAGGTCTATCATGCTGTCGTTCAGGGCCTGCCGGACCCGCTGGAGGGCACTATCGACGCGCCCATCGGGCGTCACCCGGGGCATGACTGGCGCTTTGCGGTGATCGAAGATGGCCGTCCCTCGGTGACCCACTACGAAGTCCTCGAGGCTTATGGCAAGGCGACCCTCGTGGAAATTCACCTTGAGACCGGCAGGACACACCAGATCAGGGTTCATTTCTCGGCCCTCCGGCATCCCTGTGCGGGCGATCTGACCTATGGAGCGGATCCGCGCCTGGCCGCAAATCTAGGACTTACCCGGCAGTGGCTGCATGCGCGCCAGCTTGGCTTCAACCACCCCCGTACTGGCGAATGGGTGGAAGTCACCAGCCAGTACCCGGAAGACCTCCAGTACGCGCTGGAGCTTCTCGAAAGCGGCAACGCATAGGGAGAATTCTGCTCCATTCGAGTGACCCCTGCCGGTAGACTGTCGTGGTGACTTCCAGCAATGACTCGTTCGTCCATCTGCACACCCACACCGAATACTCCATGCTGGATGGTGCGGCCCGTCTCACCGAGTTGTTCGATGAGACCGAGCGGCTGGGGATGCCTGCGCTTGCCACCACGGACCACGGTTACCTGTTCGGTGCCTTCGATTTCTGGAAGAAGGCCACCGACAAGGGCATCAAGCCGATCATCGGCGTCGAGGCTTATGTCACCCCGGGGACGGCGCGCGGGGACAAAGAGCGCGTCCGCTGGGGCGAGGAGAGCCAGCGCAAGGATGACGTCTCCGGTGGTGGCTCCTACACCCATATGACGCTGCTGAGCTACAACAACGTCGGCATGCGCAATCTGTTCCGGGCATCCTCGATTGCTTCCCTCGACTCGGTGTTCGGGAAATGGCCCCGGTTGGACCGCGAGCTGCTGAACACCTATTCCGAGGGCCTGATCGCCACCACCGGGTGCCCTTCCGGCGAGGTCCAGACCCGGCTTCGGTTGGGGCAATACCGCGAGGCCCTCGCGGCGGCTTCTGAGTTCCGTGACATCTTCGGTGCGGAAAACTACTTCTGCGAGCTAATGGACCACGGCCTGGACATTGAGCGGCGGGTCACGGGCGACCTGTTGCGGTTGGCCAAGGAACTGAAGCTCCCATTGGTGGCCACCAACGATCTCCACTACACGCATGAGCATGACGCCAAGGCGCACGAGGCCTTGTTGGCCATCCAATCGGGTTCCACCCTGTTGGAGCCGACCTATGACAACGGCGGCTCCCGATTTGCCTTCTCCGGCAGCGGTTACTACTTGAAGTCACCGCAAGAGATGCGTGAGTTGTTCCGTGATCATCCCGAAGCGTGCGACAACACCCTGCTGATCGCGGAGCGCTGTGAGGTGTCCTTCAACACGGGGGCCAACTACATGCCTCGTTTCCCTTGCCCGCCGGGCGAGGACGAGACGTCGTGGCTGGTCAAGGAAGTGGCAACCGGGCTCGATTACCGCTATCCCAAGGGCGTCCCGGACAAGGTACGCAAGCAGGCCGACTATGAGCTTGACGTCATCACGTCCATGGGGTTCCCGGGGTACTTCCTGGTGGTGGCCGACTTCATCAACTGGGCCAAGAACAACGGCATCCGGGTGGGCCCGGGCCGTGGTTCCGGTGCTGGCTCCATGGTGGCGTATGCCATGCGTATCACCGACCTCGATCCCCTTGAGCACGGCTTGATTTTCGAGCGTTTCCTCAACCCGGACCGCGTGTCCATGCCTGACTTCGACGTCGACTTCGATGATCGCCGCCGCTCCGAGGTCATCGACTATGTCACCCGGAAGTACGGCGACGAACGCGTCGCGATGATTGTCACCTATGGCACCATCAAGACCAAGCAGGCGCTCAAGGACTCCTCCCGCGTGCTCGGGTACCCGTTCAGCATGGGTGAACAGCTCACCAAGGCCTTGCCGCCGGCTGTGATGGCCAAGGACATCCCGCTCGCGGACATCCAGAACCCGGAGGCCAAGCGCTATGGCGAGGCCGGGGACTTCCGCCAGCTCATCAGCACGGACCCCGAGGCTGCCAAGGTCTTCGAGACCGCACTGGGCATCGAAGGACTGAAACGCCAGTGGGGCGTGCACGCCGCCGGCGTCATTATGTCTTCGGACCCCATCATCGACGTCATCCCTGTCATGCGCCGTATCCAGGACGGCCAGGTCATCACGCAGTTCGATTACCCGACGTCCGAGGGCCTTGGGCTGATCAAGATGGACTTCCTCGGCCTGAGGAACCTGACGATCATTTCCGACGCCCTGGAAAACATCAAGATGAACCGTGGAGTTGATCTTGACTTGGAGAACCTGGCGTTGGACGACGCCGCGTCGTATGAGCTGCTCGCGCGCGGTGACACTTTGGGGGTGTTCCAGCTCGACGGCGGGCCCATGCGGTCCCTGCTCAAGCTCATGAAGCCTGACAACTTCGAAGACATCTCCGCCGTGTTGGCTCTGTACCGGCCGGGTCCCATGGGCGCCAATGCGCACACCGATTACGCCCTCCGAAAGAACAAGATCCAAGAAGTCATTCCCATCCACCCGGAGCTCGCGGAGCCGCTGGAGGACATCTTGGGCGGTACCTTCGGCCTGATCGTGTATCAGGAGCAGGTCATGGCCGTGGCCCAGAAGCTGGCAGGCTATTCACTTGGCCAAGCCGATATCCTGCGCCGTGCAATGGGCAAGAAGAAGAAATCCGAGCTGGACAAGCAGTTCGCCGGATTCTCCCAAGGCATGCAGGACAACGGCTATTCCATGGCGGCCGTGAAGACTCTCTGGGACATCCTGCTGCCGTTTTCGGACTACGCCTTCAACAAGGCGCACTCGGCCGCGTACGGGGTCATCTCCTACTGGACTGCGTACCTGAAGGCCCACTACGCCCCGGAATACATGGCAGCCCTGCTCACCTCCGTGGGCGACGACAAGGACAAATCGGCGATCTACCTCAATGAATGCCGGCGCATGGGCATTACGGTCCTGCCGCCGGACGTCAACGAGTCAAGCCTCAACTTCACCCCTGTCGGAACTGATATCCGCTTCGGGATGGGGGCCATCCGCAACGTTGGCGTCAACGTCGTGGAGGCCATGGTTGCGGCCCGGGCGAGCGAGGGCGCCTACACCTCCTTCAAGGATTTCCTCATGAAGGTGCCCGCGGTAGTCTGCAACAAGCGCACCATTGAATCCCTCATCAAGGCGGGCGCGTTCGACTCCCTTGGCCATCACCGCCGCGCGCTGGCGATGGTGCACGAAGAAGCGATCGACTCCGTCATCACGCTCAAGCGCAATGAAGCGATTGGCCAGTTCGATCTCTTTGCTGGATTCGAGGACCAGGAGCCGGAGGCCTCCCTGAGCACGGAGATCCCGGACCTGCCGGAATGGGAGAAAAAGGACAAGCTCGCCTTTGAGCGGGACATGCTTGGGCTTTATGTCTCCGACCATCCATTGCAAGGGCTCGAGGGTGTCTTGAGCCAGCATGCCGAGCAGTCGATCACGTCGATTCTGGGAGAAGACGGACCGCACGACGGCGCCATCGTCACCATTGCGGGCATGATCACTTCGCTTAGCCGCAGGATCGCCAAGGCAAGCGGCAACGCCTACGCGAGGGCGGAGATCGAAGACCTGGGCGCTTCCATCGAGGTGATGTTCTTCGGCCAGGTCTACGGCCCTATCGCTTCGGTCCTCGCAGAGGACCTGATCGTCGTGGTCAAGGGCCGCCTGCAGCGGCGCGACGACGGTGCGGTCACCCTGAACTGCATGGAGCTCTCAGTACCGGATCTGAGCGAAAGCACCAACGGGCCGCTGGTCATCACGATGCCCACCTACAAGGCAACCGAGGCCGTAGTCACTGATCTTCGCGATGTCCTGAACACCCACCGGGGAAACTCCGAGGTCAGGCTCCATTTGCAGGGTGATTCCAAGGTCGAAGTGATGGGCTTGCCCGTGCACCTGCGGGTCAATCCCACCCCATCCCTTTTCGGTGATCTCAAGGTTCTTCTTGGCCCGACCTGCTTGGACAGTTGATCGGGCGCGGCTACCTGAGCCAGCCGGCCGGTGACCGTCCGGCCCAGCCGGTGACGCTAGATTTCCTGCGCTAGATTTCGTAGTCGAGCGGAACCGGTTGGCCGTAGGAGCCCGAGTGGTACAGCAGGGGAGTGTCATCTTCGCCAACAAGTCCATCAACGACTTCGACCACGACGATCGCGTTGTTTTCGAAGGACAGGCGCATCTGGATCTTGCCGATCAACCAGCCGGCCACGTTTTTCAGTATGGGGACATCGAAGGGTCCGGGTTCCCAGTGATCGCCTTCGAACCGTTCCTGGGTGCGGGCGAATCGGTCGGCAAGTGCTTGGTTCTCGAGGCCCAGCATGTGCAGGCCGATGTACGTTGAATTCGCCACTGCGGGCCAGGAACTCGAACTGCGGGACATGTTGAACGTGAAGCGGGGCGGCTCTGCCGACAGGGAAGCCACCGACGTGGCGGTGAAGCCGAAAGGCTTGCCGTTGAGGTCGGCGGTGATGATGGCGACCCCGGCGGCATGCCGGCGGAACATTTGCTTGAATGTTCCCTCAAAAGCCGATTTTTCCGAAGCCACTTTGCTCGATCTCCTGCATGACCTATTGGTAATAACGCTGGTGGCTTCAGCGTATTCCGCCACCCGTTCGGGCGCTCCCTTGTTGAGCGTCCAGAAACGTTTGTTAATGTTTGTGTCATGACCAAGCCAATATCGAACCTCCTCGTGTCCGTTGCCGCGGCGGACACGGATCCGCGAGACCGCAGATGGTGGTTATGGCTCGCGGTGCCAGCCGCTTCGGGCATCGGACTGGGCTTGGCATGGTGGCTCCTGGCGCCGGGCGGCCTCAACTTGATTTCCGGAAATTCCGCCCTCGCCGACCCCTCCGCTGCTGCGGGTCGGCTTCCGCGGGACTTGGTCCTGGCCGGGCTTTTGCTTCTCGCAGGCTGCTTCACGGCTGTCCTGCTCGACAGCAAGGTCCGGAAGCCGGGTCAGGGCATGAGAACTCTCCTCGCTGTCGTCGGCGGTCTGGTTGGTGCCCTGGTGGCGTGGCAGGTTGGCTTGCTGGCGGCGCAGTGGTGGGGTCCTGCCCCCAGCGCCGCAGCGAATGGAAGTGAAGGCTTCTCCTTACGGGCAATGGCGGCCCTTTTGCTGTGGCCGGGAGCGACTGCCCTTGTGACTTTTCTGCTGACTCTTTTCGGGCTGATGGGAAAGCCGCCGGAGGCATCGCCCCATGCCCCGTAAAATGATCTGGTGACCATTTCTCCGGAGAACTCTGCCGACACCGCCGCCCAGACCCTGGACTTCCGCCGCATTGACTTGCGCGGACGATCCCTGACCTTGGCGGAACTGCGCGCCGCGGTGCCCCGGGCGAAGCATCAGACCATGGCGGACGCCGAGCAAAAGGTCCTGAATATCATTGCTGCCGTCCGCTCCCGCGGTTTTGAAGCGCTTGGTGAGTTCGCCATGGCGTTCGACGGCGTGGAACAGTCCCACCCCCGCGTGCCGGCAGAGGCCCTCGCCGGGGCCCTTGAAAAGCTGGATCCGGCCGTCCGAGCTGCCCTGGAGGAATCCATCAGCCGTGCCCGACGCTTCGCCGACGGCCAGCGGCCCGCGAACGTCGACGTGGAACTGGGGGACGGCGCCGTCGTCAGCCAGAACTGGGTACCGGTGGGGCGCGTGGGCCTTTACGTCCCCGGCGGGCTGGCCGTGTACCCGTCCTCGGTCATCATGAACGTCGTACCAGCGCTGGCTGCCGGAGTCCCGTCGATCGCTTTGGCTTCCCCGCCCCAGAAGGACTTCGGCGGCTTACCCCACCCCACCATCCTGGCCGCTGCCGCATTGCTGGGAATTGACGAGGTCTATGCCATCGGAGGTGCCCAGGCGATCGTTTCCTTTGCCTACGGAATCCCGGGAGCTGGCGACGAACAGCCCATCGAGCCCGTGGACGTGGTGACCGGCCCCGGCAACATCTTCGTGGCCACCGCCAAGCGGCTTGTGAAAGGCGTCGTGGGGATCGACTCAGAGGCGGGCACCACGGAGATCGCCATCCTGGCCGACGCTTCGGCCCGCCCGGCGCTCGTGGCCGCGGACCTTATCAGCCAGGCTGAACACGACCCCAAGGCGGCCTCGGTCCTGATCACCGATTCCGAGGAACTCGCCTCGGACGTGCGGCGGGAACTCGCAGTGCAGTCGGGAATTACCAAGCACGGCGAACGGGTCCGCACCGCACTGTCCGGACCGCAATCAGGCGTGGTGTTGGTAGACGATCTCGAACAGGGCATCGCGGTCTGCGATGCGTACGCGGCAGAACACTTGGAAATCATGACGGCGGACGCAGCCGCGGTCGCCGCAAGGATCCGCAACGCGGGGGCGATTTTTGTAGGAGACTACAGCCCGGTCAGCCTTGGCGATTACTGTGCAGGCTCCAACCACGTGTTGCCGACGAGCGGTACCGCAGCCTTCTCCTCGGGCCTGAACGTCACAACGTTCCTTCGCGCCGTCCAAGTCATCAATTACAACAAGGCTGCCTTGGAGGAGGTCAGCAGGCACATTGTGAGTCTTGCTGACGCGGAGGACCTTCCTGGCCACGGCGACGCGGTCAAGATCCGCTTTGCAGATGCGTAACCACTACATGTATGGGCGCCCACCACTACATATAGTAATTACAGTATTGTCATTAGCCCTTATGTAGCCGTAGACTGGTGCCGGAAGTCAAACTTCCGGCGCCTTTTGCGTCCCGGCCGATGCTGCCGCGATGACGTTCGGGCCGGAACCGAGCAAGGGAGGCACAGCGTGTATTGTCCGTTCTGCCGAAACCCTGACTCGCGCGTCGTGGACAGTCGAATGGCCGACGACGGCTCCGCCATCCGCCGTCGGCGGCAGTGTCCTGAATGCGGCCGCCGTTTCACCACGGTGGAGACCACCAGCCTGTCTGTCATCAAGCGCTCCGGGGTGGGAGAACCGTTCAGCCGGATAAAGATCATCAACGGCGTGCGCAAGGCCTGCCAAGGCCGGCCCGTGACCGAAGACGACCTCGCCATGCTGGCCCAGGAAGTCGAAGAAAACATCCGTTCCTCTGGTGCGGCCGAAATTGACGCCCACGAGGTCGGTTTGGCCATCCTCGGACCGCTCCAGAAACTGGACGAGGTGGCCTACCTGCGATTTGCCAGTGTTTATCAAGCCTTTGAATCCTTGGAGGATTTCGAATCCGCCATCGCGCTCCTCCGCCATGAGGCTGAAGCTGCAGCTACGGAAAACGCTGGGAAGGGCGCCAAAGGCAAGAGCTCGGAGAAGAGCACCCTCTAGCTCCGGTGGTGGCAGCGGAGGGGAAGCCGCAGCCACCACCGGCACCACCTATCGTCCGCCGGAAACCGGGAGCACGGCTCCTGTGATGTAACCTGCGTCATCGGACATCAACCACATGACGGCAGCGGCCACTTCATCGGGGTCCGCACCCCTGCCCATCGGTATCCCCGGGTTGAGCCGTTCTACGCGGTCAGGCATTCCCGCCGCCGCGTGCAATCCCGTGTTGGTGCTCCCGGGAGCGACGCAATTCACCCTGATGCCCTGTTTTGCTACCTCGGACGCGAGGCCCACCGTCAGCACATCAACCGCGCCTTTGCTCGCAGCATAGTGCGCCCACGTGCCTGGAGAACCGGCTTTCGTCGCAGTGGAGGAAACGTTGACGATCGAGCCGCCACGCCCGCCGCTGCCGGTGGAAAGACGTCTGACTGCCTCCTGGCAGACAAAGATCAATCCGCTCACGTTGACGTCCACAACACGGCGAATCGTTTCGCTCGGTACGTCTGCGAGGTTGCCGATGAGGTTGCCCGTGATGCCGGCATTGTTCACCACCGCCGTCACCGGACCTACGGCAGCCGCGGCATCAAAGAGCGCGGCAACCTGCGAGGGGTCGCTGACATCCGCCTGCACGCTGCCGGCCGTTCCGCCTTTGGCCTGGATTTCCGCGACGACGTTCCGTGCGCCATCGGCGTCCGTGGAGTAGTTGACGACGACGGCGTACCCTGCGGCGGCAGCCCTGAGGGCTATGGCAGCGCCAATGCCCCGGCTGGCGCCGGTGACAACCGCGACGTCGGGCACGCCGTCGTCCATCTGGAATGCAGCCGTGTTACTTGGCAAGCTTGTGGTGGAGGGCGACGTCCAGGGCGGCTCCCACGATTCCAGCGTCGTTCTTCAGTTCCGCCGTGACGATGCGAGTACGCAAATCCAAGTGCGGGAAGTACTCGTCCGAGCGCTTCGAAATTCCGCCACCGATGATGAAGAGCTCGGGGGAGAACAGGAACTCGACGTGCGAGAGATAGCGCTGCAGCAGCACGCTGTACTCCTCCCAGCTCAAGCCGTCGCGTTCACGCGCGACGGCGGAGGCCTTCGTTTCGGCGTCGTGGCCGTCCACCTCGAGGTGGCCGAGCTCGGCATTGGGGACCAGATGTCCGTTGAAGATGAAGGCTGAGCCTATACCCGTGCCGAGGGTAATGACGAGGACGGTACCATCGACGCCTTCGCCCGCACCGTAGCGGGCTTCCGCGAGGCCGGCTGCGTCGGCGTCGTTGATCACCTCGACAGGACGATCCAGTCGCTTGGTGAGCAGCGAATCAATGTCGGTGTCGAGCCAGGACTTGTCGACGTTGGCTGCAGAGCGGACCACGCCGTGCTGGATGATTCCGGGGAAAGTGACGCCGACAGGCGAACCCTGAGCAGGGGAGTCCGAACGCGCCGACAACTCGTCCACGATCTGTGCGATCACTTCGGCGACAGCTTCGGGAGTGGCGGGCTGCGGGGTGGGAATACGAAGGCGGTCCCCGAGCAGCTTGCCCTTCTTGAGATCGACGATGCCGCCCTTGATGCCGGTGCCACCGACGTCGATGCCGATCAGCGGGCCGTTCTTGTGGATCTTCTCATCCTTCTTGGTCAATGCGTTTCCGTTCATGGCAGGAGGGGTGGGCATGTCGCAGCGCGAACGGCTGCAGGTGACCTTCCGGAGAGCTTAAGGAAGAGTCAGGATTTCGGCGCCGGTCTCGGTAACCAGCAGGGTGTGTTCGAATTGTGCGGTCCGCTTGTGGTCGCGGGTGACTACGGTCCAATCATCGGGCCACATGTCCCACTCGATCGTTCCGAGGGTGAGCATGGGTTCAATCGTGAAGACCATGCCGGCTTCGATCACGGTGTTGTAGGCCGGCGCGGCGTCGTAGTGGGGGATGATGAGGCCCGTGTGGAAGGCCTCGCCGACGCCGTGGCCGGTGAAGTCGCGGACCACGCCATACCCGAAGCGTTTCGCGTAGGACTGGATGGCTCGGCCGATCACGTTGATTTCGCGGCCGGGTGCCACGGCTTTGATGGCACGATTGAGCGACTCCTGGGTGCGTTCAACCAGCAGGCGGGACTCTTCGTCCACGTCTCCCACCAAAAAGGTGTAGTTGGTGTCGCCGTGAACGCCGTTGATGTAGGCCGTGATGTCGATGTTCAGGATGTCGCCGTCTTGGACCACGGTGCTGTCCGGAATGCCGTGGCAGATGACCTCGTTGAGGGATGAGCAGAGGGACTTGGGGAAGCCGCGGTAGCCAAGCGTTGACGGGTAGGCGTGGTGGTCCAGAATGAACTCGTGGCCTATCCGGTCCAGCTGGTCCGTGGTGACGCCGGGCTCGATGTGCTTTCCGACCTCGACAATCGCCTGGGCGGCAATCTTGCTGGCGACCCGGATCTTCTCGATGGTTTCCGCCGATTTGACCTCTGAACCGGTGAACTTCGCCGGTGCCGGTTTGCCGACATACTCCGGGCGCGGGATGGACGCCGGTACAGGCAGCTGTGGGCTGACGGTTCCTCGGGTGAGCGTGCCGATGGGTGCGGTCAGGGCGGGAGAAGGCATAGATTGATCATATAAGGGACGCACGAGACGCAAGTAACTAAGTAGCTACATAACAGCGCCGTAGCAGGGCTACAGCCCCCGCCAACGCTTCGGCGGGATTCGCAGAGGAGGAACCGTGGCGGAGTTCTGGTACAACGTTCAGACACACCAGATCGAAGAGGACGCGTTGTCCGACTGGACACAGCTGATCGGACCTTACAAGACCCGTGAGGAAGCGGAGCACGCCCTCGAGAAGGTCAAAGCCCGCAACGAAGCCTGGGACAAGGACGACGAGGACTGAAGGTGGGTTCTCCTAGAAAGAGTGTTCCGGGCCGGGGAACTGGCCGGACCTGACGTCGTCGGCGTACGCCTTCGCCGCCTCGCTGAGTGTGGTGCGCAGGTCCGCATACTGCTTGACGAACTTGGCCATCTTGCCACCGCGCAGTCCGGCCATGTCCTGCCACACGAGAACTTGGCCTGTGGTTGCGTTGCCCGCGCCGATTCCGATAGTGGGTACCTCAATGGCGGCGTCGACGGCAGCCGCCGTTTCGGCTGGAACCATCTCCATGAGCACACAAAACGCTCCGGCATTGGCCAGGGCAACTGCATCCTCGATCAGGCGGGTGGCGTCATCGCCCCGGCCCTGGACGCGGTAGCCGCCCAACGAGTGTTCGCTCTGGGGCGTGAAGCCGATGTGCGCCATGACGGGAATGCCTGCTTGGACCATGGCCCGCACGGTCGGCGCATAGAACGCGCCGCCTTCGATCTTGACGCCATGTGCCAAGCCTTCCTTCAGGAAGCGGACGCCCGTGGCCACTGCCTGCTCCGGCGACACTTCATAGCTGCCGAAAGGAAGGTCGGCTACTACCAAGGCACGCTTGGCTGACCGAGCCACCGCTCGGCACAAAGGCAGCAGTTCGTCGACGGTCACAGGCAGGCTGGTTTCGTTTCCGAAAACATTGTTCGAGGCCGAATCGCCGATCAGCAGGACCTCGATGCCCGCCTGGTCGAAGATTTCGGCCGTGTATTGCTCGTAGGCGGTCAGCATGGCAAAGCGTTCACCCTTGGCTTTGGCCTGTTGAAGGTGATGCGTCCGGATCCTGGCAGGAGCCTTCGATGCTGAAAGGTCCGTTGAAGCCGCTGCACCTGCACCAGCGGGTCCCGTCCCATAGGGGGCAGGAACTTCGGCGGGCATGCTGGAATCGGAACTGTTGCTTGGGGCCATGAATAGAGCGTATGCGGTACCAGCCGTCCTAGCCACCGGCGCATGAGGAGCCTCACATTTGTAAACGCTGTGTTACGCGAACCGGGGGTGCAGCCATTCCGGGCCAATGCTTAGTAGAGTGAATGCTGAGTTGTCGTCGGCTTCGAACTTCGAACCTGCGGCATGGACGTTGACCCGGAAATGAGGCCCCATGGACCGCCAGCAAGAGTTCGTTCTGCGAACTATCGAAGAGCGTGATGTGCGCTTCGTACGCTTGTGGTTTACCGACGTCGTCGGTTCCCTGAAATCGGTGGCGCTGGCTCCGGCAGAAGTAGAAGGCGCCTTCGAAGAAGGCCTGGGTTTTGATGGCTCGGCCATCGAAGGACTCGCCCGGGTGTTCGAATCCGACATGCTGGCCCAGCCCGACCCCTCCACGTTCCAGATCCTTCCGTGGCGCGGTGAGACCGAACAGACCTCCAGGATGTTCTGCGACATCCTGACTCCCGACGGCGAGCCCTCCTCGGCCGATCCCCGTAACGTGCTCAAGCGCACCCTCGCCAAGGCCGCGGACATGGGATTCACCTGCTACACGCATCCCGAGATCGAGTTCTATCTCCTGAAGTCCCAGGACCTTGACCCCAACGGCGTTCCTGTTCCCGTTGACGAGGGCGGCTACTTCGACCACGTACCCGGTGGCGTGGCACAGGACTTCCGCCGTACGGCCGTGACCATGCTCGAATCCGTGGGTATCTCCGTGGAATTCAGCCACCACGAGGGCGGTCCCGGGCAGAACGAAATCGATCTTCGCTACGCGGACGCCCTCCAGACCGCGGACAACATCATGACCTTCCGCACGGTCATCAAGGAGGTGGCCTTGCAGCAGGGAACCTACGCCACGTTCATGCCCAAGCCGTTCACGGACCACCCCGGGTCCGGCATGCACACACACTTCTCGCTGTTCGAGGGCGACACCAACGCCTTCTACGAAGCCGGCGCCGAATTCCAGTTGTCCAAGACCGCACGCCAGTTCATTGCAGGTATCCTGCGCCACGCTCCGGAATTCACCGCCGTCACCAACCAGTTCGTGAATTCGTACAAGCGTCTCTGGGGCGGAGGCGAAGCGCCGAGCTACCTGAGCTGGGGCCACAACAACCGTTCGGCCCTGGTTCGCGTGCCCCTCTACAAGCCGGGCAAGGGCCAGTCCGCACGGATCGAATACCGCGGGATTGACTCCGCCACCAACCCCTACCTCGCCTACGCCGTGTTGCTGGGCGCCGGGCTCAAGGGGATCGAGGAAGGCTACGAGCTTCCGGCTGCAGCGGAAGACGACGTCTGGTCGCTGACCTCGGCCGAGCGCAAAGCGATGGGCCACACGCCACTGCCGGCCAGCCTCCACGATGCCATCCGCGCCATGGAGGATTCGGAGCTCGTAGCGGACATCCTCGGCGAACAAGTCTTTGACCACTTCCTGCGTAACAAGCGTGCGGAATGGCAGGACTACCGGCTCCAGGTCACGCCCTACGAGCTCAAGCGCAACCTCGGCATTCTCTAGGCTGTGGGTGTGAGCCTGGCCCGCCGGCTCATCTCAGCCGGCTTCAGCGACCTTGAGAAGGGTGAACGGTTCCTTGCCGCCCGTGAACTCGACGGCATCGACCAAGACACGATCTTTGCCGGGCTGCACCTGAGCGCCAACCCGGACACCGCGCTCCAGTCGCTCGTCCGCCTGATTGAAAAGCACCCTTCACTCAAACAGCTCGCGGGGGAGCACCCGGATCGCAGCGAGCCGCTATATCGCCTGCTGGGGGCTTCCGAGGCCCTGGGGGAGTTCCTCATCAGGCATCCGGAGCATCTGGACGTCTTCGATGTCCGGGTCAGCCCTGAGCCGTTGTCTGCCGACGCCGGCGAGCTACGGATGAAACTCCTCCGTTCGGTCAAAGCGGACCCCAACTCTCCGAGGCCCGTTGCCGGAATGTCGGGACCAAGCGCATACGCCGCTCTTCGGACGGCCTATCGGCGGGGGCTGACCGAACTGGCCATCAAGGACCTCTGCGCCGCCAGCCCCCAGGACTTCATGCCCGCCGTCGGCGCCGAACTGGCCGACCTCGCCGGTGCCGCGATAGAGGCCGCCCTGGCGGTGGCCCGGGCGGAAGCAGCGGCGACGTTCGATGCTACCGATATTGCCGGCGTCGGGCTGGCTGTCATCGGTATGGGCAAATGCGGTGCCCGCGAGCTCAACTACATTTCCGACGTCGACGTGATCTACGTGATCGAGGCACCCGATCTTGAGGATGCCAAGGCCGCGACAATCGGTACGGCCCTGGCCGCAGGGATCTCGCGTGCCATTTCTTCCACAGGGTCCGAACCCGGATTGTGGGAGGTTGATGCGAACCTGCGGCCTGAGGGGAAATCGGGTCCGCTGGTCAGGACGTTGCCCTCGCACTTGAGCTACTACGCGAAGTGGGCTGAAAGCTGGGAGTTCCAAGCGCTCCTTAAAGCCCGGACCATCGCTGGGGACAAGGAACTGGGCGAGCGTTACGAGCAAGCCGTCCAGCCGCTCGTGTGGGCCTCGGCCGGCAGGGAAGGCTTCGTGGAATCCGTGCAGGCGATGCGCCGCAGGGTCACCAACAACATTGCTCCCGCGGAAGAACAACGCCAGATCAAGCTGGGTCCCGGCGGCCTCCGCGACGTTGAGTTCACGGTGCAGCTCCTGCAACTCGTCCACGGAAAGTCCGATGAAACGCTCCGTTGCCGGGATACGACGTCGGCAATCTCCGCTCTGTCCGCAGGCGGCTACATTGGCCGCGTCGACGCCGCCGCTTTTGACGCCGCCTACCGCTATCTGCGGGTCCTTGAGCACCGGATCCAGCTGTTCCAGATGCGCCGTACCCACCTCATGCCCACCAGCCAGGACTCCCTGCGATTCCTCGCGAAGGCCGTCCTGGGGCCGTTTGCCACTGGCAGGCCACATCCTGACGCCCTGATCGAAACCTGGCAGAAGACCAAGCGATCCGTCCGGGAACTGCACGATCGGATCTTCTACCGGCCCCTGCTCAATACTGCCGCAAAGCTGAGCAGCGAAGACGCCAGGCTCACTCCGGAAGCTGCTCAGGGTCGGCTAGCAGCACTCGGCTACCGCGACCCGCAAGGGGCCATGCGCCATATTGAGGCCCTCACAGCCGGGGTCAGCCGACGCGCCGCTCTTCAGCGGCAGCTGCTTCCCATCCTTCTCGGCTGGCTCGCCGAAGGAGTAGACCCCGACGCCGGACTGCTCGCCTTCCGTCGTGTCAGCGAAGCCCTCGGAACCACCCATTGGTATCTCGGAATGCTCCGGGACTCACAGGCGGCAGCCGAGCGGCTTTGCCACGTGCTCTCCAACTCACGGCTGATCGCGGACCTCCTGGAAGTTTCCCCGGAATCCGTTGCCTGGCTCGGGGCCGACAAGGAACTCATGCCCCTGAGCTTCGAAGCCCAGTGGCAGGAAATCCAATCCAAGATGTCACGCCATGCCGATCCCGAAAATGCCATGCGGCTCATCAGGCTCATCCGACGCCGGGAGATCCTCCGTATTGCCATCGCGGACAGCTCCGGCCTCCTCGAGCAGGATGCAGTGGGCACGGCATTGGCCGACGCCGACCGGGCAGCAGTTCTAGGCGCCCTGCACGTCGCTGAAGCTATCGTGGCCTCCGAGGGCCCCCTCAAAATGCAGGTCCTGGTGGTTGCCATGGGCAGGCAAGGCGGACGCGAGATCGGGTACGGCTCGGATGCAGACGTCATGTACGTTCATCGCGCCCTTCCCGGGGCAGGTGAATCGGAAGCGCAGCAGCAGGCCCTCGCCATTGTGGGGCATATTTCCACCCTCCTGACCCAACCCCTTAAACCGGCCATCCTCGCCGAGCGTGTCCTAGCCGTTGACGCCGATCTTCGCCCCGAGGGGAAGAGCGGTGCCATGGTCCGTTCACTGGAGTCTTACGCGGAGTACTACCGCCGGTGGTCCCTTATCTGGGAGGCGCAGGCGCTTCTGCGGGCCCAACCCATGGCTGGCAACGACGAATTGGCGGCAGAATTCCTCCGGCTCATCAACCCCATCCGCTACCCTAAGACACTCGCTGAAACGGATCTGCGGGAGATCCGACGGGTCAAGGCCCGCGTCGAGTCCGAGCGACTCCCCAGGGGGGCAGATCCGGCGAGGCACGTGAAACTCGGCAGGGGCGGACTGAGCGACGTCGAGTGGCTTGTGCAGTTGCTGCAGCTCCAACACGCGGGCGAACATCCGCAGCTCCGGACCACCTCCACGCTGCAGGCGCTTGACGCCATTGAGTCGTTGGGCTTGATCGACAAGAGCGACGTCGTGTTGCTGCGCGAAGCGTGGAGGCTCGCGAGCCGTATCCGATCGGCAAATGTTATTTGCACCGGGCGCGCCTCTGACCTCTTGCCTGCCTCCCGGCGGGACCTGGAGGCAGTTGCCCGCTGGTGCGGCTACGCCCCCGGCCAAGCTGCAGTGTTCGAAGAGGACTACCTGCGCCTGAGCCGGCGGACCCGGGCGGTGTTTGAAAAGGATTTCTACGGCCAGTGATTTGCCGTTCGAGCCACAGGACGCAGCGCGTGGACAGCTAAGCTCGAAGGATGCTTGAAACGGTGTGGATCATTCCCTTGAAGAACCTCGACGACGATGCTCGCGCCATCAAGCTCGGCGACGTCGCGGCTATGGAACTGGCAGCCGGGCAGGAGGACTTTGTCGGGGACCCTTTCACGATGATGCTCATGGGCTTGGAGGACGAAACCCGCCTGCCGTATGTGATCGAAGAGGCCGGTGCCGCCGTCGGAGTTTTCACGTTGCAGGCCGGTGCCGCGACCCTGGCAGGATGGCCTGACGACGATTCCGCCTGGCTCTTGCGGGGATTCCTGATCGACCGGCGGCACCAAGGGAAAGGCTTGGGTTCCCAGGCCGCCGCCGCCGCTGCCCGGGAAGGGCTGAAGCTGACGGCGAGGCTGGGTGGCGGCCAGGCCGGCGTCGTACTCTCCGTCAATGAGCGCAATCCGGCAGCCCGCGCCGCCTACGAGAAAGCGGGCTTTATCGACAGCGGCAGGTACCTGGGTGGTTCCTCCGGTCCGCAATGGACGATGTACCGGGAGTTCAGCCGTTAGGCGGTATCTAGGACTCGACGAGCGTCAGGATTGTCTCCGGGCGCACGCCGTCGAATTTCATGGCCTCGGCCGCAACTTCGGACTCCATCATTCGCTGGAATGTTTCCATGTCCGGGACTTCGACGATCAGTCCGACACGGTTGGTTTTTGCCGGGTCTGCGAACGTTCGAACCGTAATGCCCATGGGTCCGAAGATTTCTTCACGTTTTGGTGAGCTGAGCCAGTGCTCCACGTCGTCGACCTCATGGAAGATCATCAAGGTTGTCATCGTATGCCTCCGCTTTCAGAAGTTGCGTCAGGAGCCGGAAGGGATGAGGACTCGCTTCTAAGCATCCTGATCACGCTGAACGTACCACGGCGTCCACTGCGGCGACAGGCTTCCGCGGGTGCGGATTAGAATAATAAGCATGCTTACAGTAAGGTTGCTGAGGTTTGTACAGCGATAAAGGCAATCATCAGAATGTTTACGACTGAAACGGAAGGTACATCATGAATGTCATCCTCGGAATCGTCGCGGTCATCGCGATCGTTTTCTTTATCATTGGCGGCACGGTAAAGGCCCTGGGGTTCCTTCTCTGGATCGCCCCGATACTGATCGTCTTGGCGATCGTCGTCTTCCTCTTCCGGTTGATTAGCGGGCGCCGGCGGGTGTAGGGAAAATTGGGGGTCCGACCCCGGGAATTCGAGGCCTTTACAAAAGGACGGCTGTGTCTTCGAAGACACAGCCGTCCTTTTTTGTGCGATTTTCGCCCCCCAGGAGTTAAACGGAGAAGGGGTCACGGGCGCTTGCCCATGACCCCTTCTTATGCTTCCTGCGGTGTTACTTAGACGCCGTAGTAGAGCTCGAACTCGTACGGGTTCGGGCGCAGCGAAAGCGGACGGATCTCGTACTCGTACTTGTACTCGATCCAGGTGTCGATCAGGTCCTGGGTGAACACGCCGCCGGCCTGCAGGAACTCGTTGTCCTCGCGCAGGGCCTCAAGTGCTTCCTCAAGGGAGCCTGGAGCCTTGGGGATGTCCTTGGCTTCCTCGGCAGGCAGTTCGTACAGGTCCTTGTCGATCGGAGCCGGGGGCTCGATGCGGTTGCGGATGCCGTCGATGCCAGCCATGAGCTGTGCAGCGAACGCCAGGTACGGGTTGGAGGCGGCGTCCGGAGCGCGGAACTCGATGCGCTTGGCCTTCGGGTTGGAGCCCGTGATCGGAATGCGGATACCGGCGGAGCGGTTGCCTTGCGAGTAGACCATGTTGACCGGAGCTTCGAAGCCCTTGACCAGTCGGCGGTAGGAGTTGACCGTCGGGTTGGTGAAGGCGAGCACAGCGGAGGAGTGCTTCAGCAGGCCGCCGATGTACCAGCGTGCGGTGTCGGAGAGGCCGGCGTAGCCCTTCTCGTCGTAGAACAGCGGGTCACCGTTGCTCCAGAGGGACTGGTGGCAGTGCATACCCGAGCCGTTGTCACCGAAAATCGGCTTCGGCATGAAGGTGACGGACTTGCCGTACTCCCACGCGGTGTTCTTGATGACGTACTTGAACTTCTGCAGGTCGTCGGCAGCGTGCACCAGCGTGGTGAACTTGTAGTTGATCTCAGCCTGACCTGCGGCGCCGACTTCGTGGTGCGAGCGCTCGACTTCGAGGCCTGCTTCGTCCAGGGCGAGGCACATGGCGTCGCGGAGGTCGGCCTGGTGGTCAACCGGGGATACCGGGAAGTAGCCGCCCTTGAAGGGGGTCTTGTAACCGAGGTTTCCGCCTTCTTCTTCGCGGCTCGTGTTCCAAGGGGCTTCAATCGAGTCGACCTTGTAGAAGGAACCCTGCGGGGAGGATTCGAACTGAACGTTGTCGAAGACGTAGAACTCAGCTTCGGGAGCAAAGAATGCCGTGTCCGCAATGCCGGTGGAGGCAAGGTAGGCTTCGGCCTTTTCGGCAACGCCGCGCGGGTCGCGGTGGTACGGGTCTCCCGTGCGGGGGTTCACGATGGAGAAGTTCAGCGCGAGGGTCTTCTCGACGCGAAAGGCGTCGATGAAGGCCGTGGTGACGTCCGGGATGAGCTGCATGTCGGACTCGGCGATGCCCTGGAAACCGCGGATGGAAGATCCGTCAAAGAGCTGACCGTTGACAAAGAAGTCAGCGTCGACGCTCTTCGCCGGCACATTGAAGTGCTGCTGGACGCCCGGAAGATCGGTGAAGCGGATATCGACGAACTTTACGTCTTCGTCTTTGATGAACTTGAGGACTTCGTCCGCAGTCTTGAACATCTATGCTCCTATCGCATAACAGGTAACAGGCCAACAGGGCCGTCTGATCCAGCGCAAACCGAAGGCAGGGAAACAAAAAAGTGTCCCTGCATCGGCGGCTAGCAACTTCTCCAACCCTAGGGAAAGGGGATTTCCCAGCGGTGTCAGTATTGTTTCGTGCAGGTTACAGAACTGCCTGCCGTGTAAACGCTACTGGTCTACTGCAGTGCCAGTCTATGTCTTTCTTCCGTGTGTCTGTTTCCTTGTGAACACAGTGAACACTCCACCGGGCCCCACCGCCCGTCGTCGGGCATCCGATGGTGAAGCCGTAAGCTTGACGTGTGGTTGATCGAAAAGACATTGGTTCATGGCTCACAGGGCCGGATACGTCCGGAATCTCCAAGTACCCGGGAGAACGGCTCGGATTGCCCGTGTCCGGTCCCGGCTCCATCGCCCGGGCCGGCCGTCGCATCCTGGCGATCTGCATCGACTGGGTCATTGCCTTGGCGATCAGCAACTTCGCCTTCGGTGGCAACCAGTGGGCAACGCTTGCAGTCTTTGCGGTGGAACAGATCCTTCTCATCGGCACGCTCGGCTACAGCATTGGACACCGTGTTGCGGGCATCCACGTGGTGCGCCTTGGTGGCGCGCCGGCAGGCCCGCTGGCCGCGTTGGTAAGGACCCTTCTGTTGTGCCTCGTGATTCCCGCGGTTGTCTTTGATCCCGACCAGCGTGGACTCCACGACAAAGCCATGAACACGATTCTCATCCGGATGTAACTTTTCCGCAGATAAGCAGACAAAAGAACCGCCCGGTTCCTGGATTATCCATCCAGGAACCGGGCGGTTCTTTTGTCTGTTGTCTTAGCGTCCGCGGGCTGCCTTGCGGTCCGGGCGAGCCTTGTACGGGTCGATGCCCTTCGGGATCGGCAGGCGGTTGCCGAGCGAAGAGATCCGCTTGCTGACGGCGTTGACCTCGACCTTGGTGAGCTCGTTCTTGTACTTGTTCATGGTCTTTGCAATTTGGCTGATGGGCACCTGGCCCTCGCCACGGCCGCTTTCGATCACGTGGATCGTCACGTTCGGGAGAATGCGTGAGAGCTTCTTGCGCTCGGCGTCAGCCAGCGGCTTGACGCGGTGCGAAGGTCCTTCGGTCACCAGCACTACGCCGGGACGGCCGATGGCGCGGAAGACCGCGTCCTGGGTGCGGGGGTTGACCGCGACCGGCTGGTCTTCCGTGATCCAGCCGCGGCGCAGGGTTCCCAGAGCCGCACCTGAGGCTCCAGGCTGGTTCTCGATCTGCGCAAAGGCCGCCCGTTCCGCGCGGCGCGAGAGGATGAAGACAGCTGCCAGCAGGCCCAGGGGGATGCCGATGATCAGGCCCGTGACCCAATTGTTCAGGAGGAGACCCACGATGAGGCTGACAGCAACGACGCCGAGGAACGCCAGAAGCATGAGCCACACAACGATGGGGTCATTGCGGCGGGTCATCTTGAAGACCTCGCCGATCTGCTTCAGCTGGCTCGGCTTCTTGGCCTTGGCTTCCTTGGGCTTGCGGGAAAACAAGCCGCGCTTGGGAGCGTCGGCAGCCGATGTTGTCGAGTTGCTGGAATCAGGGGATTTCGCCATAGTGCCTTAATTCTACGTGATTTATGCCAAAGGACCGGACGCCGGATTTGTCCGGGGTCCGGTCCTTTGACCGTGCTTTTGCTGGAGTGCTAAGCGTGGTGTGCGAGGAGGGTGCTGGCTTCCTGGCGGGTGGTGCCGGAGTCCTGGATGCCCTCGGCGATGTGGGCCAGGTGGGCGGGGATGTCGCGGCCCTTCTTGCGCATCGCGGTGGCCCAGAGGCGTCCGGCGCGGTAGGAGGAGCGGACCAGGGGGCCGGACATGACGCCGAGGAAGCCGATTTCCTCGGCCTCGTGCTGGAGGTCCACGAATTCCTGGGGTTTGACCCAGCGGTCCACGGGCAGGTGCCGTTCGGAGGGGCGCAGGTACTGGGTGATGGTGATCAGGTCGCAACCGGCGGCGTGCAGGTCGGTAAGGGCTTCGGAGATTTCGGCGCGGGTTTCGCCCATGCCCAGGATCAGGTTGGATTTGGTGACCATGCCCAGGTTCCGGCCCTGGGTGATGACGTCCAGGGAGCGGTCGTAGCGGAACGCCGGGCGGATGCGCTTGAAGATCCGGGGCACGGTCTCGACGTTGTGCGCGAACACCTCCGGGGCGGAGTCGCAGATCGCGGTGATGTGTTCGGGTTTGCCGGAGAAGTCCGGGATGAGCAGTTCCACGCCGGTGCCGGGGTTCAGTTCGTGGATCTTGCGGACGGTTTCGGCGTAGAGCCAGACGCCTTCGTCCTCCAGGTCGTCGCGGGCGACGCCGGTCACGGTGGCGTAGCGCAGGGCCATGGACTGGACGGAGCGGGCGACCTTGGTGGGTTCGAACATGTCCACGGGGGAGGGTTTGCCGGTGTCGATCTGGCAGAAGTCGCAGCGTCGGGTGCATTCGGAGCCACCGATCAGGAAGGTCGCTTCCTTGTCTTCCCAGCACTCGAAGATGTTCGGGCAGCCGGCTTCCTCGCAGACGGTGTGCAGGCCTTCCTTTTTCACGAGGTTCTTCAGGCCCACGAATTCCGGGCCCATCTGGACCTTGGCCTTGATCCACTCGGGCTTGCGTTCGACCGGGACGGCTTTGTTGCGCTGTTCAACGCGCAGCAGCTTACGGCCTTCAGGTGCCAGGGTCACTGGAGTGCTCCTTCGGGGCTGGATACGAGTGCTTCTTCGTGCTTGCGGAACTCTTCTACGAAGCGCTCAGCAATGTCGGCCGGGTTGATGGTCCGGCCGGTCTCAATGGACATGGTGGTGACGCTGGCATCCGTAATTCCGCACGCGATGATCTGTGCGTAAGGAGCTAGATCGTTGCTGCAATTGATGGCTACGCCATGCATGGTGACGCCGTCCAGGACGCGGATGCCGATCGCAGCGATCTTGCGGTCCGGACCTTTGCTGTCGGCGAGGACCCAGACGCCTGCACGCCCTTTGACCCGGGTGGCTTTGATCCCGTAGTCCTCCATGATCGCGATCATGACGGCTTCCAGTCGCTCGACGTAGTCGCGGATCCCGGCACGGTTCTTCAGTTTGAGGATGGGATAGGCGATCAGCTGACCCGGTCCGTGCCAAGTCAGCTTGCCACCCCGATCAACAGGGACGACGGGAGTGCCGTCAAAGGGGCGCTCGTGGTCCTCAGTGAGCTTGCCTGCGGTGTAGACCGCCGCGTGCTCAAGGAGTAAGACGGTGCTGGGTTTCTCGCCGGCAACAACTTTGTTGTGGAGTTCGCGCTGGATATCCCAGCCCTGCATGTAGTCAACGAATTCCGGGGCAAGACCCAGCTGTGAAAACTCAAGAGTCATGGGGACAAGCTTAGACCCCGCTGGGCGCAGGCCATGCTTTTGTGGCCAAGCTCTCAGTCGTACTCGGCTGGGTCGCACGGCTCGTGCCACGCAGGCCTGTGGATAACTTCTGCGGCGATCCGGGAATTCCGGTATCTGTTGAGTCATGGAGACTTTTTCGACCGGCAGGGGTGCTCAGGACGACGATAAAGCCATGCCCCTCCAGGGGACTGCCTCTTCAGAGCCGGTGATTCCCGGCTTCGTCCCCGTCCGTGAGCTGGGCCGCGGCGGAAGTGCCGCGGTGTGGCTCGCCACGGAACAGCGGTCCGGGAGCAGTTTTGCCGTGAAATGCCTTGGCCTGAAACCGGAGATGGAGGACCCAGGCAAGGCCAAGTCCGCCATGTTCCGTGAGGTGCATCTTCTGTCCAGGCTGGATCACGAGCACCTCGTCAAGGTCCGTGGCGTCGTAGAGTTGGCAGGGCCTTTCGACGGCGGCCTGGGCCTGGTCATGGATTACGCACCCGGGGGTTCGCTAGGGGAGCTTGTGTCCAGCAGGGGGCGTCTCAACGTGGGCGAGACGGTGACCATCCTTACTCCTCTGGCACAGGCCTTGGCCTATCTGCATCATCAGGGCATGACACACTCCGACGTTTCGCCCGGGAATGTGCTCTTCACTGCCCAGGGGAAGCCGCTTCTGTCGGATGTGGGCGTTTCGCGGAA
The DNA here is from genome assembly GCF_014207375.1 of Arthrobacter sp. AZCC_0090. Taxonomy (GTDB): domain Bacteria; phylum Actinomycetota; class Actinomycetes; order Actinomycetales; family Micrococcaceae; genus Arthrobacter. The sequence continues at coordinate 90,093 of NZ_JACHEE010000006.1, forward strand.
GGTGGGTGACACTTCCGGCGTCCCGGACTTCGGCACTCCCGGATTCGCAGATCCAGCTCCGATGGTCGGGGAGCGTCCCGAACTCCGGCCTGAGCGCGACACCTATGCCCTCGCGGCCCTTGGCTGGTATTGCCTCACTGGTTCCGCCCCTGACACTGCGGCCCGCAGGCCGCCCCTGACTCTGCTGGTGCCCGCGGTCCCCACGGCCCTGGCCGTTGCCATCGAGGCCGGACTGCATCCAGACGGGCATCAACGGCCTTCCGCGGCGGAATTGGGTACCGCCGTCTACCGGAGCGCAGCGCCGGAAGCCGTGGACCTTTCCGTTTCGGTGCACGCGACGGTTGTTCCGGAACTGATGACCCGGCGTCGGGCAGTTGATCCCCGCTCAAAGCGCGCCCGCTTCGGGAAGTTCTTCGGACGCTTCCGCTCGCCACGGGGAGGAAGAAGGGGGCGGTGGGCTGTTGCGCTTAGTTCTGCGCGACGGCGGGCGGCGTCCATTCTGCTCGCTCTCGGGATACTTGTGGTTGCCGGCTCAGCGATCAGTATCTGGTGGGCTGGCGATCGAGGACAGGGAGTTGGGCAGCAAACGCAGGAGTTGACGCCGGCGCCCGGCCAGCCGGGGAACCGCCTGAAGGGGGCCGGCCTCGACGAGGTCCCCGCAGCGGTGCGGGACCAGATTCGATCCCAAGACCCCGAGGAAGCCATCAGGGGATTATCGGCGCTTCGGGACACGGCGTTCAGTACCGGCAAGCTTGAGCTATTGGATCACGTCAACGCACAGGGCTCGGCTGCTGCTGCCGCGGACGGCAAAGTCAGGGACGAATTGGAGGGCGCAGCCTTGGTTCTTTCGGGCTTCTCCACCGCCTTGACCAGCGTGAGCGTGGAAGGCGCTGCCAGCCGGGACCGCGCAACAGTTGCTGTCAGGGCGGAGACCTCGGCCTATGAAGAACGGGACGCCGCAGGGAAAGTGGTCCGCACGCGTCCCGCCGGCCAACCACAGGAACTCAGGGTGGTCCTTTTACGCAGCGAAGGGGGGTGGAGGATCACCGAGATCCTGGCCAAGCAGGCTTAGCCGGATTCGGGGGACCACTTGCCACCGCTTGCCACCCATCGGGCGGCGTCCGCCAGTGCAGGGTGCTGCCAGGCAAAGCCGGCGTCCATCAGCCTCGCCGGTTCCATGCGCTGGCTGGCGAGGACCAGTTCCTCTGCCAGTTGGCCACCCAAGACGAGGCGCAGTGCCGGGGCGGGTACGCGTAGGAACGCCGGCCGATGCAGGGCCGCCGCCAACTGCGCAACGATGGCGTTGACGTCGGCACTTTCCGGGGCGCACACGTTGACGGGACCCTCGAGCGACGAGTCCAGCAGGAATTCGATAACCGTGATTTCATCGGCCAAGGAGATCCATGGCCAGTATTGCCGACCGTTGCCTAGCGGTCCGCCCAGGCCCAGTTTCAGCAGCGGCAGGAGCTGGCCCACCGCGCCACCGGCCGGGCTGAGTACCACGCCGGTGCGGGGAGTCACCACGCGGACGCCCCGGGGAGCAGTGTGGGCGGCGGCTTCCCAGTCGACGCAGAGCCGCGCCAGCACGCTTTGGCCGGGGCCCGAATCTTCGCGCAGGAGCCCGGCTCGGGACGCGCCATAGTAGTGCGACCCCGATTGACTCAGGAATGTTCCGGGCGGAGTGCCCAGCCGTCCCATGGCCGCCGTGAGCGTTTTTGTTGTCCGCAAGCGCGAGTCGATGATGTCCCGCACCCGTGCTTTGGTCCAGCGGCGCTCCCCGATACCTGCCCCGGAGAGGTTGACCACGGCATCGGCACCGTCGAGTACTGCCTCATCCAGTTGCCCCGCGGCAGGATCCCACTGTGCTTCGCTGGTTCCCGTTGGTGTGCGGCGAACCAGCTTGACGACGTCGTGCCCTGTGCGAAGAAGACGATCGGCCAGCGCCGTTCCGATAAATCCTGATGCTCCCGAAATCACGATTCGCATGCCTCATCACATCATGGCGAGTGTCACTTCGGCACTCCGGCAGGTCTCAAAGAGCTTGCTTCTCCTTTGACTATGATCGAACAATGACCTCCTCCAGCTACTTCCGTTTCCCGCATTTGCACGGTGACCTGCTCACCTTCGTGGCCGAAGACGACGTTTGGATTGCGCCCGTGGCAGGAGGCCGCGCATGGCGGATTTCCGCCCAGCAGTTGCCTTCACGCAATCCCCGCTTCAGCCCCGATGGCAAGCGGCTTGTCTGGACGACGATCGTCGGCGCAGCTCCCGAGGTGGTGACAGCAGAGGTCGACGGCGGCGGGTACCGGCAGTTGAGCTACTTCGGCCACAGCACCACCCGGGTCAAGGGATTCACCTCCGGGGGCGATGTGGTGGTCACCAGCGCTTTCGAACAGGCCGAAGGGCGGCACACCCACGCTTACGCTTTGCCGCTCGACGGCGGCCCGGCCGTCGAGCTTCCGTTCGGTCCTGTGGAATCGCTGGCGTTCGGCCCGGAAGTAGGGGACGAGCGTCCCGTTGTCCTGGCCAGTGTGCTCTCCCGTGAGCCTGCTTGGTGGAAGCGGTATCGCGGCGGTACAGCTGGAAAGCTGTGGATCGACGCTGACGGGAACGGCGAGTTCGCCCGTCTGGTCCCCGAGCTCGACGGGAATCTCGCGGATCCGCTGTGGGTAGGCGGCCGGATTGCCTTCCTTTCGGACCACGAGGGTTTCGGAAATCTCTACTCCGTTCAGCCCGACGGAACGGATCTGCGCCGGCACACCGATCACGAGGGCTTCTATGTCCGGCACGCTGCGAGCGACGGCAAACGGGTCATCTTCGAATCGGCAGGCGAATTGTGGATCCTGCCGACGCTTGAGTCCGACGCCGAGGCGGTGCGGCTGGACATCACGCTGGGCTCGGCATCACAGTCGCGCCGGGCGGCACCCCTCAAAGTTCCCGCTCACTTGGGCGAAGTGTTCCCCAACGCTGAAGGTTCAGCCAGTGCAGTGGAATCCCACGGAACCATCCACTGGCTGCGCCACAAGGACGGGCCGTCCCGGGTAGTCGAAGCGACTCCCGGCGTGCGGGCGAGGCTTCCCCGGCCGCTGAGCGACGGTCGTATCGCCTATGTAGCGGACCACGACGGCGTCGACTCGGTTTACATCAAGAGGATCGCCCCGCGTGTCCCACGGCCGACCAGCGCAGCGCGAGTCCAGGACCCGGCCACTGCGACGCCGGAAACCGGAATGCCGCTGGCGTCCGATGAGGCTGTTGCCGAACAATTGCCGCGTCCCGTTTCCGCGTCAGCGATCGCGGGACAGCCGATGACGTCCCCGGCTCGGCATCCGCTCTCCCACACGCAGGCCGCTGCGGCTTCCGAGGGCAGCGCGGCGATGCCCGACGGCGCAATGGAGAGCGGAGGGGACGGGTTGCGCCTCGACGTCCAGCGGATCGACTTTCCCAGGGCAGCGCGTCCAAGCGCCCTCGAAGCCAGTCCTGACGGCAAATGGCTTGCAGTGGGGACAGCATTCGGTGATGTGTACCTGGCCGATACGGCGGGCGGCACCCTGTCGCTGATTGTGAGCGTAGGGGAGGGCAGCATTGATGGACTCGCGTGGTCGCTGGACTCACAATGGCTGGCTTGGTCCGAACCCGTGACGTCGTTCGGTTCGCGGAGCAAGATGCGGATGGTCAACGCGGCCAGTCCGGAAAGCATTGTGGATGTCACCGACGGCCGTTTCTGCGACGAATCACCCGCTTTCACTCCCGATGGCAAGTTCCTGGCGTTCCTGTCGAACCGCAGTTTTGATCCCGTCTACGACGGCCACGCCTTTGATTTGTCCTTCCCCAGCCCCATCAAGCCGTACCTCGTGGCACTCGCAGCGGACACTCCATCTCCCTTCGGGCCAGTAGTGGATCTGTTCGACGAGGGTGACGCTGAGGCCTCCCCAGGGGCGACGGACGGCGCCGAGGACGGCACTGTGGCCGGCGCGGCTGTCCAGGTCCGCGTGGACCTCGAGGGCCTGCCATTGCGTGTCATCGGCGTCCCGGTACCGCAAGGCAACTATTCCGAGCTTTCGGCCTCGAGCGATGCCCTGCTCTGGCTGGACACCCCACTTTCAGGCGTCACTGGAGAAGGCCGGGGGAAAGTGCAGGACAAGGCGCCAGCTCCCGCTTTGGTCCGCTACGAGCTTTCGAAGCAAAAGCAGGTCACGTTGGCTTCTGCTGTTGAGCGCTACCGTCTGTCCGGAGACGGCAAGAAACTGGTCTTGGTCAACGACAAGCAGGTTGTTGCCGTGCCGTCGGACGTGAAAGTTGATGAAGACTCAGCTGAGCGCGTGAAGGTTGAGCTCAACCGGATCCGGGTCATCATGGATCCGTTGGCAGTGTGGGGGCAAGCATTCGACGAAGCATGGCGGCTCCAGCGGGACTTCTTCTGGACCGAGGACATGGCCGGCCAGGACTGGGAATCGGTGCACCGCCGGTACCGTCCCGTCGTCGAGCGACTGGGCTCCCACGACGATCTGGTGGACCTCCTGTGGGAACTCCATGGCGAGCTCGGTACCTCCCACGCGTACGTGCGTCCGGCGGCTGTGGTTGAACCCGGCAGCAATGGACAGGGACGGCTTGGTGCCGACCTCCAATTGACGGAGGTTGGCTGGGAGATCACACGTATCCTCGCAGGAGACTCCTCAGACCCCCTCGCCAACTCGCCGTTGACCCGCCCCGGAGCCGACGCGAAGGTGGGCGACGTTGTGCTGGCAATCGACGGCGTCGGGCTCTCCGCGGACGTTACCCCAGCCAAACTACTGGCGGGCGCCGCAGGCCGCGCCGTGGAACTCACGCTCCTGAACGGCAACGGGCATGGCGAAGCTGCCGGACGGCAGCGGCGCATTGCCGTGGTTCCGGTGAAGGACGAGGAACGCCTGCGGTACCAGGAATGGGTACATGCCAACCGGCGTACCGTGCGCGAGGCGTCGGACGGAAAGTTCGGTTACCTGCACGTGCCGGACATGATGGCCAACGGCTGGGCGCAGCTCCACAGGGATCTTGACACCGAGACTGCTCTGGATGGGTTGATTGTTGATGTCCGGCGCAACCGTGGCGGCCACACTTCCCAGTTGGTGGCCGAGTTGATCGGCCGCAAGGTCACCGGCTGGAGCATGCCCCGCGGCGAAAAGCCGCGCACCTACCCCCATCATGCTCCGCGCGGGCCAGTCATTATCCTCACCGACGAATTCGCCGGGTCCGACGGCGACATCATCACGCAGGTGTCCAAGCTCCGCGGCATCGGCCCGGTCATCGGCACCCGGACCTGGGGCGGAGTGGTGGGCATCGACAACCGCTTCTCCTTGGCTGACGGCACGGGTGTGACCCAGCCGCGTTACGCCACGTGGTTCTCCGGCGGGATCGGCTGGAGCGTGGAGAACTTCGGCGTTGAGCCTGACATTGAGGTGGTGTTCCCGCCGCACGCGTACGCAGCAGGCACCGATCCCCAGCTGGAATACGGGATCGGAGCCCTCAAGGAAATGGTCCAGGAACTGCCCACGGACCGGCCTCCGCTGCGTGAAGGCTATCGCAAGGTCCGTCCCGTTGCGTTGCCCGCCAGGCCGCAAAAGGGCTAGCCGAAGGCCCGCAAAACGAAGTCCCCGCCCGTCCGGAAGGAAAGGCGGGGACTTCGCTGCTTTGGACGTGTCGCCGCTAGGAAGCGAGCGTGGCATCCAGCGTGATCGGAGTTGCACGAAGTGCCTGGGAAACCGGGCAGTTGACCTTGGCGTCTTCGGCGAGGCGCTGGAATTCTTCTTCGGAAACACCGGGGATGCGTGCGCTCACGGTCAGGTGGATGCCCGTGATGCCTTCGCCCGGCTGGAACGTGACGTCGGCCTTGGTGTTGACCTCTTCCGGCGTGAAGCCTGCGCCTGCCACGCCGTTGCTGAATGCCATCGAGAAGCACGCCGAGTGTGCGGCGGCAATCAGCTCTTCGGGGCTGGTCTTGCCTTCTGCGGACTCGGCGCGGGCCTTCCATGTCACGTTGAAGGTTCCGAGTCCGGAGCTGTCCAGCGTGGTGTTGCCGGCGCCTTCGATCAGGTTGCCGTTCCATACGGTGTGTGCGGTGCGTGTTGTAGCCATGTCCACTCCTCAGCGTCGTTGCGAATTGGCATCCGGATGCCGGATGCCACCGGGCTCAATCCTAAGGATTCGACGACGGCGGCGCACCGCTTGTCCGCTCTCAGAGGATTGTGACCGCCACGGGTTAAACGGCAGCGGCCGCCCGGACGGTGAGTCCGGGCGGCCGCTTGTCCATCAGGGTATTACTGCCAGATCGTGGCGATCGCGATGTTGACCAACGCCAGTCCGCCGACGCCGTGGGCCAGGCCGGTAGAGACCGGTTCGCCCTTCTTGACCTTGCGGGAGCCAATGACGGCGAGCACGGCCACGGCGAGACCAATGGCGAACTTGATGCCGAGCTTGAAGTAGTTGGGGTCGGCATTGGGCAGCATGGGCAGGATTCCCATCATGGCAATGCCAGTGATCAGCTGCACGAATGCGCCGTCCCGCTGGCGTGGGTGGACGGTCGGCTGCTTCATGGTAGCGATCCAGAAACCCACAATCATGGCTGCGCCGACGATGTGCAAGAACAGCAGGACGTTGAAGAGAATACTCATGGCTCCAGCTTAGCCAGAATCTTCTACGTGCCGTAGCAAAGCCACGGAGCAAAATGAGCGCACAAAAACGGGGCAGGCTCCGGCGGTTTCCCACCGGAGCCTGCCCCGTCGTCGTGATCCGCACCGTCACGCGGCGCGAATTGCTAGGTCATGACTGGAATCAGAGACCCAGGTCAGCCTCGAACGAACCTTCTTCAAGACGGGCCTTGAGCGTCTGTAGGAAGCGGCCAGCGTCGGCGCCGTCGACCAAGCGGTGGTCGTACGTCAGCGACAGGTACATCATGGAGCGGATGGCGATCGAGTCGTCACCGTTCTCGTCGGCAACCACTACGGGACGCTTGACGATGGCACCGGTGCCCAGGATTCCCACCTGCGGCTGGTTGATGATCGGCGTGTCGAACAGGGCGCCCACAGAACCGATGTTGGTGATGCTGAAGGTACCGCCGGACAGCTCGTCGGGACCGATCTTCCCCTGGCGGGTGCGGCCGGCGACATCGGCGATCTTGCCGGCCAGGCCGGCAAGGTTCAGGTTGCCGGCGTCGGAGATAACCGGGACAAGCAGGCCCTTATCGGTGTCCACCGCGATCGCGAGGTGTTCCGCGTTGTGGTAGGTGATTTCCTGCTTGTCTTCGTCGTAGGCGGCGTTCAGCTTGGGGTGCTGCTTCAGTGCCTCGGCGACGGCCTTGGCGATGAACGGCAGGAAGGTGAGCTTGACGCCGTTCTGGGCCTCGAAGGAACCCTTGGCCTTCAGCCGGAGCTTGGCGATCTTGGTCATGTCGACCTCGTGCACCTGGGTCAGCTGAGTGGAGGTTTCGAGCGACTCGCGCATGCGGCGGGCGATGACCTGGCGAATGCGCGGAGCCTTTTCCACGGTCCCGCGCAGCGAAGAGGCAACCACGGGGGCGGCGGCAGGCTTGCTCGGTGCGGCAGGAGCTGCGGACGCCGGAGCACCGGCTGCAGCCTTCTTTGCGTCGGCTGCAGCGAGCACGTCCTGCTTCCGGATACGGCCGCCGACGCCGGTGCCCGTCACGGTGGTGATATCGACACCGTTCTGGTTGGCAAGCTTGCGGACGAGCGGGGTAACGTAGCCGGATTCCGCCGGAGCCGAGGGTGCTGCCGGAGCCGGAGCCGCTGCGGGCGCGGATTCCGCAACCGGAGCTGTAGGGGCGGCGGCTGGGGCTGCCTCAACAACGGGCGCGGGGGCTGCCGGAGCGGGGGCGGTAACCGGAGCGGCTGCGGCGGGTGCCGGAGCGGCTTCGGCTGCCGGCGTAGCGGCGGGGGCACCGGAGCCAATGACGGCAAGAACCGAGCCGACCTCGGCAGTGTCGTCCTCGTTGACGCGGATTTCCAGCAAGGTGCCGGCCACGGGGGAGGGAATTTCGGTGTCGACCTTGTCAGTGGAGACCTCAAGGAGCGGCTCGTCCACCTCGACGGTGTCGCCGACGGCCTTGAGCCAGCGGGTGACTGTGCCTTCGGTGACGCTTTCGCCCAAGGCCGGGAGGGTCACGTCGTGACTCGATGCCGCGGCAGGAGCTGCTGCCGGCTCGGCAGCGGGGGTCGGGGCTGCGGCCGGCGCGGCTGCCGGTGCCGGGGCTGCTTCAGGAGCCGGCGCTTCGGCGGGGGCTGGAGCCGCCGGTGCCTCCGCCACAGGTGCGGTTGCGGGAGCTGCAGCGCCGTTGCTGCCGCTGCCGATCCGGACCAGGGGAGCGCCGACTTCGGCGGTCTCGTCTTCAGCTACGAGGATCTCTTCGATGATGCCGGCAATAGGAGACGGGATTTCAGTGTCTACTTTGTCGGTGGAAACTTCGAGCAGGGGCTCGTCGACTTCCACTCGGTCACCAACCTGCTTGAGCCAGCGGGTGACGGTGCCTTCGGTGACGCTTTCACCAAGGGCGGGCAAGTTAACGGATTCAGACATGTCGTCCCCGTTCTCCTTATTGATCTTTAGTGCGGATGAGTGTTGCCTGCTTGGGGGCCCTGCGCCCGCAGTTCGTGTGGGCGCAGGACCGGGTGTCTTGCGTAAAGACTTAGCCGTGGAGCGGCTTGCCTGCCAGGGCGAGGTGGACTTCGCCCAGGGTCTCGTTCTGCGTCGGGTGTGCGTGGATGAACTGTGCCACGTCCTCCGGGTGTGCTTCCCAGTTGACGATCAGCTGTGCTTCGCCAATCTGTTCGCCCATGCGGGAGCCGATCATGTGGATACCGACGACGGGGCCGTCCTTCTGGCGGACGACCTTCACGATGCCGCCGGTGCCCAGGATGGAGCTCTTGCCGTTGCCAGCCAGGTTGTATTCCTGGGTCTGGACCTGGTCCTCGCCGAACTTCTCCTTGGCGCCCTTTTCCGTGTAGCCAACCGTAGCGATTTCAGGTTCGCAGAAGGTGACCTTCGGGATGTTCACGTCTTCGACGACCACTGGGTTCAGGCCGGCGATCTCTTCGGCCACGAAAATACCCTGCTGGTACCCTCGGTGGGCCAACTGGACGCCGGGGACGATGTCGCCGACGGCGTAGACGTTGCCGACGCCGGTGTGCAGGCGTTCGTTGGTGATGACGAAGCCGCGATCGATGGTGATACCGGCTTCTTCGTACCCGAGGTTCGCGGTGACGGGGCCGCGGCCCACGGCGACCAGGAGGAGGTCGGCTTCGAAGGTCTGGCCGTCAACCAGGGTGACCTTGACGCCGTTGTCGTCCTGCTCCACGCCCTGGAAGAAGACGCCGGTGCTGAACTTGATGCCGCGCTTCTTGAACGCGCGCTCGAGGTTCTTGACGATGGCGGCGTCTTCGTTGGGAACGAGGGAGGGGAGGCCTTCTACGATGGTGACGTCGACGCCGAAGGACTTCCAGACGGAAGCGAATTCGACGCCGATGACGCCGCCGCCGAGGACGATGACGCTCTTCGGGATGTAGTCCATGGTCAGCGCTTCGTCGGACGTGATGACGCGGCCGCCGATTTCGAGACCGGGCAGGGAACGGGAGTAGGAACCCGTGGCCAGGACGATGTTCTTGCCCTTGTAGGCTGTGCCGTTCACGACGACGGTGTCAGTGCCCTGCAGCTTGCCTTCGCCTTCGATGACGGTGATGCCCTTGGACTTGATGAGTCCTTGCAGGCCCTTGTACTTACCGGCGACGATTCCGTCCTTGTAGGCGTTGACAGCGTCGATGTCGATGCTGTCAAGCGTCACATTCACGCCGTACTTGGCGGAGTCGCGTGCGTGGTCGGCCAGTTCCGCCGAATGCAGCAGTGCCTTGGTGGGGATACACCCGTTGTGCAGGCAGGTGCCACCGAGCTTGGCCTTCTCGACCAGACCAACGGTGAAACCAAGCTGAACGGCACGCAGAGCCGTGGCGTAGCCGCCGCTGCCGCCACCGAGTACCAGGATGTCGAATTCTTGCGCAGTTGCCTGATCGGCCACTAGGACGCTCCCTCGCGTGAGCGATGACACGCGACTACGCGTCATCTGGTCTTGGAACTTGTTCTGCCGCGATTATGCCAGCACCGAAGTTCTCTTGCATTTGTGACTACCGTGGTTCACCTTAGCGAACCACTTATCCATGCTCCACCCTGCCGAGGCTTTTGTGGGGCGCTTGTGGCCAGACTCACGTCGGGCCGTGGGGCCGGTCATGAACCGGCCCCACTTGGAGGCCGGTTCAGGCCGTTGCCAGCACGTCCTCGATGTAGGCGAGCAGCGTCCGGACGGTGCAACCGGTACCCTGCTTGGGCGTGTAGCCGTACGGGCTGCCGTTGTTGAAGGACGGGCCGGCGATGTCGACGTGTGCCCACGGGATCTGTGCGCCTTCAGCGTCCTTGCCGACGAACTCGCGCAGGAAAACGGCCGCGGTCATCATTCCTCCGTGGCGTTCGCCGATGTTCGCGATGTCCGCCACTTGCGAATCCAGGCTTGCCCGCAGTTCTTCCGGCAGCGGCATCGGCCAGACGAGCTCGCCTGCGCGGTCGGCGGCGGACTTGAGTGGGCCGGTGACAGCGTCCGAGCCCATCACGCCGGCAGTACGGTCGCCGAGGGCGATCAGCTGTGCCCCGGTGAGCGTCGCGACGTCGATGATGGCGTCCGGCTGTTCGAGGCTCGCCGCGACCAGGCCGTCGGCCATGACCAGGCGTCCCTCAGCGTCGGTGTTGAGGACCTCAACGGTCTTGCCGCCGTAGACGGTGAGGACATCTGCCGGGCGCTGTGCAGCACCGGACGGCATGTTCTCGGCGATGCAGAGCCACGCGGTCACCTTGACCGGCAACCCGAGCCCCGCAACAGCCAAGACAGTATTAAGTACGACGGCGGCGCCCGCCATGTCGCTCTTCATGTCGCCCATGCCGAGGGCCGGCTTGATCGAAATGCCGCCGGTGTCGAAGGTAATGCCCTTGCCCACGAGCGCGATCTTCTTGGTGGCCTTGGCCGGGGCGTACTCCACCTTGACCAGGCGCGGTTGGCGGGTTGAACCTTTTCCGACGCCCAGGATTCCGCCGAAGCCGTCTTTCTCGAGGCGCTTCTCGTCCCAGACGGTCACTTTGACGGGGAGACCCTTTGAGAGTTCTTTGGCAGCTTCGGCAAAGGACTCCGGGTAAAGGTGGCTCGGCGGCTGGTTGACCAGGGTACGGGTGGCGTTGACCGCGCGTCCGACGAGGAGCGCCCGGTCAAATGCGGGCTGGACTTCCTTGCCGTCAAGGGCTGTGTGGATCAGGACCTTGCCGACCGGATCCTTGAGGCCGTCCTTGCTGGAACGGTGCTCGGTGTAGGAATAGGAACCGAGCACGGCGCCTTCGGCGACGGCTGAGACGTCGGCGAGGGACGCCGTCGGGAGTGCGAGCGTCACGGAGGACAGGCCAGCCAGTTGGCGGACGGCGGATCCTGCAGCGCGGCGCAGGGCCTCCTCAGCGAGGGAAGCGCCGTCGGCGACCTTGCCGACACCCGCCAGGACAAGAACGCCTGAGCCGGTCTCCGGAAGACCCGGCAGACGGTGAACCTGATCGGCGGCTCCCGTAATGCCCAGGAGTCCCAACGAGGCTGCGAGAGATTCCGCAGCCTTGGCGCTCAGCGGGTTCCCGAGAAGCACCGGGCCGTCAGGACCCTGTCCGATGCCTATCACGAGTGCGTCGCTGGGCGACTTTTTCAGGTCCTTGGCGATGGTGCCAAGGGTGATGTCTGTAGTCTTCACCACGAGGATCCGTCCTCATTTCTCTCTGCATGGCTTGGCCGGGCTGCATGTTAGGCGCCCGGCCCTGGTACCCGTCGGTTGTCCGCTTGTGACAACGTCTGTGGTTGCTTCAGTCCGCACACGGCGGCACGTCTCGATCGTAGTCTGTCTGCTGCGCCGGAAAGCAATTAAATGAGAGTTGCAGCACATCGGCTGACAGGAATGCCTAGCCGGTCCGGGGCGTTGTACCAATACATGGAGCGTGGCTGGCCGCCGATGGCACTTGCCGTGGTGTGCGCCCGCTTGCTCCTCCTAAAACTTGCAACTGCGAAAGGAACACGCCGTGTTTGAACGGATATCCGGCTCACTCCTTGACCCTGAGTCGCTCTACGCGAGCAACATCGAGCTCTTCCACAGCCCGGAGATCAGGGGGCTCAACATGCTGATGGGCTTTACGGGATTTGCCGATGCGGGCAACGTGGTCCATCAGATCAACCGGGAGCTGCTGGACACACTCGAAGTCGAAACCGTGGCCGTCTTCGATGCCGACCAGCTTATTGACTACCGCACGCGCCGTCCCCACATCAGTTTCGTCGAGGACCATCTGGAGGACTACAAGGCCCCTCAGTTGGCCCTTTACAGGCTGAAAGACGGGCTGGGCGAGCCATTCCTGCTACTTGCCGGTTTCGAACCCGACCTCCAGTGGGAGCGGTTCTCGCGCGCCGTCGTCGGGATCGTGGAAAAACTCGACGTCAACCTGGTTACCTGGATCCATTCGATCCCCATGCCGGTTCCGCACACCAGGCCGGTGGGTGTCACGGTGCACGGTAACCGCCCGGAACTCATCGAAGGGATCTCAACGTGGAAGCCCACTGTCGACGTTCCTTCGGCTATTGGCCACGTTCTTGAACTGCGGCTGAGCGAAGCCGGGCGTAAGGTGGCCGGTTACGTGATCCACGTTCCGCACTATCTCGCCGACGCGGAGTATCCGCCGGCAGCTGTCGCGGGGCTTGAATACCTGGGCGCGGCGACCTCCCTGATGCTGCCCACTGACCGCCTCCGCGAGGCCGGAAGGGAAGTGGGCCGGCAGATCGCCGAGCAGGTGGAGGCATCCGAGGACGTCCAGCAGGTGGTGTCAAAACTGGAATCCCGCTATGACGACAAAGCCGAGGGGACGGTCCGGCGATCCTTGCTCGCTGACGAGAACGACGAACTGCCCAACGCCGAGGACTTGGGCGCGGCGGTTGAGGCGTACCTCGCACGTAAAGATGCGCGCCCATAAAGCAGCTTTAATGAGGCCCCGGGCATAATGGAAGGGTGAACGCACCCCGCGCCTGGCTCATATGGACGATCGGGGTGCTCGCCTATCTGGTGGCAGTGGCCCAACGCACATCTTTCGGTGTCTCCGGACTTGAAGCGACTGAGCGATTCCATGCCAGCGCGGCCGCTATTTCCTTCTTCACCGTGCTGCAATTGCTCGTCTATGCCGGCCTCCAGATACCAGTGGGGCTGCTTGTTGACCGCTTCGGCTCCCGCGCCATGATTGCCAGCGGTGCCGTGCTCATGGGACTCGGCCAACTCCAACTGGCTTATGCCGAAACCATTCCGGGCGGCGTGCTCGGCCGGGTGCTCGTCGGAGCCGGTGATGCCATGACCTTCGTCTCCGTGATCCGCCTCGTACCGATCTGGTTCGCGCCGGCCCGGGTTCCCCTTGTCACCCAGCTGACCGGAATGTCGGGCCAGCTCGGCCAGCTCATCAGTGTGGTGCCGTTCGCGCTGGTCCTTCATTCCGCGGGTTGGAACACAGCCTTTCTGGCTCTGAGTTCCCTCTCCGCGCTCGCCGTGGTCCTCGTCCTGGCGCTGCTCAGGGACGTTCCGCCGGGTCACCCACCCCGGGAGAGCGGTCAAGGGCTGCGCGCCACCGGTGTGACCCTCGCTCGCGCGTGGCGGCAGCCCGGGACGCGATTGGGGCTTTGGTGCCACTTCACCGTCCAGTTCAGCGGTAACGTCTTCGCCATGTCCTGGGGCTACCCGTTCCTGGTGTCGGCGCAGGGCCTGGACGCGGCCACCGTGTCCGCCCTGATGGGGCTCTTTGTGGTCACCAGCATTCTGGTGGGGCCCCTGTTCGGAACGTTCGTCGCGAGGCACCCCATGCGTCGCTCGGCCATGGTCCTCCTGATTACTGCGGCCACCGCACTTGCCTGGGCTGCGGTTCTGCTATTGCCGGGCAGGGCGCCCTTGTGGTTGCTTGCCTTGTTGGTGGTCGCCCTGGCCATCGGTGGCCCCGGGTCGATGATCGGCTTTGATTTTGCCCGGACATTCAACCCTTCCCACAGGATTGGAACTGCCACGGGCATCGTCAATGTGGGCGGATTCGTTGCGGCGCTCCTGACGATCTATTTCGTGGGGCTGGTCCTCGACATTCTTCACACGAGCGGTTTCTCGGGAGGCGAGCTGTACGGCCTCGCGTCCTTCCGTATCGCTTTAAGCGTGCAGTTCCTGTTCCTCCTTGTGGGTAGCGTCTTGATCGTCATGACCCGCCGTAAGGTGCGCCGCCAGATGGCGGCCCAGGGCGTGCACGTTCCGCCACTCCTCGTGTCGCTTGCAAATCAGCGCCGGCGCCGCGTCGAATTGCGACGCGCACGGCTCGCAAAGCAGCGAAGCTCCGCGCGGTAGCCTGATTCGTCATTGCAACCTTTGTCCACATAGGGCAATTGAGGCCTGCCGTCACCGCGTCTTGCCGCCAATGCTGGATTCATGACAACAGACAACCGTGTAACCATCTCCCGGCCCGAGGACATTCTGGGCTTCATTCCCCATGCCCTGGGACACTGGCCGAAGGAGAGTCTCGTGGCCATTACCTTGCGGGGCCAGACGCTCGGCGCCACCCTGCGCGTGGACCTTCCGCCTGAGGGATCCGAGAAGGTGCTTGCTCTGTACTCGCGGAGGATCGGTGAGTATTTGGAAGCAGACCATGACGCGGACGGAGTGCTCCTGGCAATTTTCAGCGATGATGGCTGGGAAAACGGCGGCGTTGTGCAGGGCAACCTGCCGCTGCTGGAGTCCTTGGAGCTGGTCTTCGCCCGCGGTGGCCTGGCGCTCCGGGATGCCTGGTTCATTGGTTCTGGCTACTGGCGCAGCGCGTTCTGTACCGATGTGGAGTGCTGCCCGATCCCCGGGCGTCCCGTGGACGAGATCCTCGACAGCAGGCTCAACGCCGAAATGGTTTTCAGGGGGAGCCGTGTCAGGGAGTCACCCCGGTTGCTGGGGCAGGCTGACGAACCGGCTATTGATCCGGAGTTCTTGCGTGCGGAAGACTCCACCCTTGAGGAAATGCTTCGGCGGTGGCGTGGCAAGAAGACATTCGAAGAAATGCTGGATGTGTGGATGGGGGTCCTCGATTCCGGCCTTCCGGAAGAATTCGACCCCGAGGCCGAGGCGTTCCTCCGGGCGAGCTTGCGGGTTCCGGCGTGGCGTGACGCCGTGGTGGTCCTTGCGGCTGCCGGGAAAGGAGTCGCCCGCGGCGGCGCGGAGGCCTTCCGCTTCTTTTCTCCCGAGGGCGATTCGGAAGCCGCCTTGTTCATTCCGCCGGGGCTTCGGTGTTTGTCTCCAGCAAAAGGGAAGCCGAAGGCGCAGAGATCGTCACCAGCAGGGCAAAGTCAGCGGGCATCCGGCGGAGAGGCTCCGCGGACGGCGGCGGCGGATAACAACGCCTTGCGGTACGGGGACGTGTTGCTAGGGCTGTACCCGGATAACCCCGACTGGGACCGACTGGCCACCTTGGACAGGGTTCTGGCGATGCTCTCGCGGCGTGGGGGCGGCGAGGGACGGGCTGCTGCGCTCACGATCCGGGGGTGGATTCAATGGTGCCAGGGGAGCGGTTCGTTCGCGGACGAGCTCTTTTCACAAGCGGACGCTGAACAACAGGGCTATCGACTTGCGGAGCTGCTTGCCGAGGTGGTGCGGCGCGGCACCGTGTGCGGTTGGGCGAAAAGCCATGCGTCCGCATGGCGGAGGTTCGGAGGCACAGCGGCGTGACACGAAACCGCGTCACTGTGGGAAATCCAGCGAAGCGTAATTGTCCACAAGGTAGCCGATATCGACGCCCCGGATTCCAAAACCGTGAGACAATGGTTGCCGAGACCCGGTTGGGTCCGTGTTTCAAGTGCCCGGAATGTCCCTGAATTTAGGGAACATTTAGGCGTCGTCGGGAGTTTTATCTAAAGACTCTGCGGTCGGCGATGGCACTTGATGTTACAGCGGACTTGACAGGGTCATAGTGGTGTTGCCCCCATGGCGATTCCACAGACCGCCGCTAGAAAGGTTTTCTGTGACCCCGTCTTCCGCCGAGAAGGAACCCGCCGCCCAGGCCGAACTGTCCGCCGAAGAAAAGAAGGCGGCTACAGTTGCGAAGCGTGCGGCAACGCGTGCTGCCAATGCTTCAACTGCAGGTGCAGAGAAGCCGGCACCCAAGAAGCGCGGGCCCAAGCCCGGCGCCAAGGCCGCTGCCGAAGCCGCCAACAAGTCCGCCGGTGCCGACGAGGACTCCGAAGAAGAAGCCGAGGACTTTGACGCCGTCGTTCCCGATGAAGCAGAGCTCACCGAGGAAGTCGAAGAAGGCGAAGAGGGCAAGAAACCTGCCGCGACAGGTTCCGGTTTTGTGTACTCGGATGCCGATGACGACGACGCTCCTGTCCAGCAGGTCATGTCCGCCGGCGCAACCGCCGACCCCGTCAAGGACTACCTGAAGCAGATCGGTAAGGTGGCCCTCCTGAACGCGGAGCAGGAAGTCGACCTTGCGCTCCGCATTGAAGCCGGCCTCTTCGCCGAGGAAAAAATCAATGCCGATGATGGTTCCATGGATCCGAAGCTCAAGCGTGAGCTCGAGTTCATCATCCATGATGGCAAGCGGGCCAAGAACCACCTCCTCGAAGCCAACCTGCGCCTTGTGGTTTCCCTGGCCAAACGCTACACAGGCCGCGGCATGCTGTTCCTGGACCTCATCCAGGAAGGAAACCTGGGCCTGATCCGTGCGGTAGAGAAGTTCGACTACACCAAGGGCTTCAAGTTCTCCACCTACGCCACGTGGTGGATCCGCCAGGCCATCACCCGCGCCATGGCAGACCAAGCCCGCACCATCCGCATCCCGGTGCACATGGTGGAAGTCATCAACAAGCTGGCACGGGTTCAGCGCCAAATGCTGCAGGACCTCGGACGCGAACCTACGCCTGAGGAATTGGCCCTCGAACTGGACATGACGCCCGAGAAGGTCGTTGAAGTCCAGAAGTACGGCCGCGAGCCCATCTCGCTGCACACCCCGCTTGGCGAGGATGGGGACTCCGAGTTCGGCGACCTGATCGAGGACTCCGAAGCCGTTGTACCGGCGGATGCCGTGAGCTTCACTCTCCTCCAGGAGCAGTTGCATTCGGTACTCGATACCCTGTCCGAGCGTGAAGCAGGCGTCGTAGCCATGCGCTTCGGCCTCACCGACGGCCAGCCGAAGACTTTAGACGAAATCGGCAAGGTCTATGGGGTCACCCGCGAACGCATCCGTCAGATTGAATCCAAGACGATGTCCAAGCTGCGCCACCCCTCGCGGTCGCAGGTTCTGCGCGATTACCTCGACTAAAGCAATGGATGCCTTGCCCTCAGCGGCGCAAGCTTTCACAGAAATGGGCCCTCGGATCTTCCGGGGGTCCATTTCTTTCCCCAGCGCATCTTCCCTAGAGCCCGTTGCGTTCGAGTGCTCGGCCGAGGATCCTTGCACCTTCCGGGAAGGCGGAGGGGTTGGGACCAGCGAAGTTGAGTCGGATGAACGGGCCGGCCGGTTCGGCAGGGAACCACTCGTTACCGACGGCGATCATCACCCCGGCACTCTCGCAGTCGAGAGTCAGCTTTTCGAGGTCGGTCCCGTCGGGCAAGCGTGCCCAGAGGTTCAGCCCTCCCTTGGGGATCTGGGTGATGTGAGCCCTGGGGGCGTGTTCGTGCAGGCTCGTCATCAGAAGGTCGCGGCGGGATTGAAGCTGATGGCGAAGGCTGCGCAGGTGCGTCTGCCACGCCGGCTGTGTGACGACATCGAGTGCCGCAGCCTGGAGCAAGCCGCTGACATACATCGACTCGGCTGCACGGTCCGCAAGAATGCGTTCGCGCGCCGGGCCGCGCGCGATGACTGCAGCGACGCGGACGGCAGGGGAGACGCTTTTCGTCAGTGAACGGAGATAGACGACATGGCCGGAGTCGTCACGTGCGGCGATGGGCACGGGAGTCGAGGTGATGCCGAAATCGTGCGCCCAATCGTCCTCAACCAGGAACGCACCGTGCTCGCGGACGACGTCCAGGACCTGTTCGCCCCGTCGGGCGGGCCATTGCGCCCCAGTGGGATTCGCATAGTTCGGTTGCGCGTAGAACAGGCGTGCGCCAGTCTCCTCAAAAGCCCTGGCCAATTCTTCCGGGTCAGGCCCATCGGGCCCGCTGGGCACCGGGACAATGCGGACTCCGGCCTGCGTCGCTGCCAGGATGGCTCCCCAGTAGCTCGGAGATTCCATGAGCAGAGGCTGCCCGTGGCCGACCAACGCAGTGAAGATGGAGCTGAGGCCCCCTTGGCTTCCTGGGAGCACGATGACGTCGCTCGGTGTGGGCGGGGTGAGCCCTGCCGGGGTCGCGGAGCCGAGTTCGTGCGCGAACCAGGACTGCAACTCGGGAAGCCCTGCCGCGGGTGGTCGAGACAAAGCCGCGTCTCCCCGGGCGGCCCGGGCGAGTGCGGCACGCACAAGGCGCTCCGGCAGGAGTTCCCGGTCCGGGTAGCCGGAGTGGAAAGCAATGATGTCGTTCGAGGTGTTGCGCATGGTGGTGGACGCCGAGCGGGGAGGCGCCTGCGGTGCACCCAGTGCTGCAGTCTGCCAGCCGTAATCCGACGGCCGCGCAGTCCGGACGGCCCGCACGAAGGTCCCGACCCCGGGCCGGCTCTCGATCAAGCCCTGCGCGGTGAGGGTCTGCAGCGCCTTCTGTACTGTCACGGGGCTGGCCTGGTACTCGGCGACCAGTGATCGTGTGGACGGCAAGCGGGATCCCGGCGCGGCCCCGGCGATCCATTCCCGCAGTCGCGTCGCAATCCGGGAACTGCTATCGTTGTTCATGAGAGACAATAGTAGCGCTACTACGCTTATTCGCCCAGTGATACCGTCCAGTTCGGCGACGGGCCTTTGGTGGGGCCTTGTGGGAGTAGCGGCGTTCTCGTTCACTGTTCCCTTCACCCGAGTGGCGGTCGGTGGATTGTCGCCCTTGCTTATCGGGTCGGGCCGCGCGGTCGTCGCGTCCGCACTCGCGGCGTGTGCCCTCGCGCTCACCCGGCAGCGCCTTCCTCAAGGCAAGCAATGGGCGCGGCTCGCGGTGGTCGCCGCCGGGATTGTTGTCGGCTTCCCGTTGCTCACCTCGTTCGCACTCACGACGGTGCCCGCCAGCCACGGTGCCGTCGTCATCGCCCTGTTGCCCGCAGCGACCGCAACCGCTGCAGTGCTCCGCGGACGCGAGCATCCACCGATCGCCTTCTGGTTGGTGACAGCCGTGGGGGCCATTGCGGCGATTGCTTTCGCTTTCGCACAGTCAGGCGGGCTCGGGCAGCTGAACTGGGCGGATCTGCTGCTCCTCGGCGCTGTCATTGCTGCGGCTATCGGATACGCGGAAGGCGGTCTGCTCGCACGCGAACTCGGTGCATGGCAGACCGTATCTTGGGCGCTCGTCTTGGCATTGCCGTTGATGGCCGGCCTGGCTGCGCTCTCCATGGCTCAGCACCCACCGTCGGCCTCGCCGGTCCAGTGGGCCGCCTTTGCATACCTCGGAATCGTCAGCATGTTCTTTGGATTCTTCGCCTGGTACCGAGGCCTCGCCATTGGACCCATGGCCAAGGTTAGCCAGATTCAGCTCATCCAGCCTGTGCTGAGCATTTGCTGGGCAGGGCTGCTGCTCGGCGAAGCTTTGAGCTGGACCACGATCATCGGGGGCCTGGCCGTCATTGTCTGCGCTGGGATCGCCGTCCGGGTCCGGCTCAACCCGCCACCGGCGAAACAGAATCTCTGAGGACGAACAGCCCCAAGAAGACCGCCTTTCCAAAAAATAGGAGGAATGAACCCATGTACATCCCAGCGCATTTCGCGGCCGGTCCCGATGCAATCCGTGACCTCTTGACACGGCCGGGTGCAGCGAACCTGGTCACCATGACGTCGCAGGGCCTGCTCGCCAGTTTCGTGCCCTTCGTCTACGATCCTTCGGTCGGTGAACTCGGCGCGCTGCACGGACACGTCGCCCGAACCAACACGCAATGGTCCGAGCCGACGATCGGAGAATCACTTGTCATCATCCAGGGTGCGGACGCCTACGTCTCGCCTTCCTGGTATGCCTCGAAAGCCGAACACGGACGCGTTGTTCCCACGTGGAACTACTCCACTGCCCACGTCTACGGAACGCTTGCCGTCCATGACGATGTGGCCTGGCTTGGCCACCAAGTGCGGCGGCTGACCAAGCTCAACGAAGCACCGTTTGAGCGACCGTGGTCCGTTGAAGATGCGCCGGAGAAGTATGTCGCCGGTCAGTTGCGAGCCATTGTTGGCGTCGAATTGTTGATCACGAGGATCGAAGCGAAAGCCAAACTCAGCCAAAACCGTCCTGACACGGACATTGACGGTGTGATAGCAGGGCTTGAGGCTCGCGGACAGGAAGAGAGCGCCGCCGACGTAGCGCGAGCCAGGCTGGAAAAACCGCAGCGGGACACCGGCCTCGCATAGGACGCATCAGTTTCTCGGTTGGGAGGCGCCCTTCCATGGGCCGCCCTCCGTTAACGCAGCGGCCCCCTCCATCTGGAGGGGGCCGCTGTCTCTGTGAAATTTTGTCAGCCGAGGCGGCCGCTGGAGCCAGCCATTGATGGCTAATCGGCGAGGACGGGTTCCTTCTCCTGAAGGCGCGCCGTCTCGTCATGCCAGTCCGAGGTCATCGGCCGCAGCGTGGCCTCTACTGCACGTGCGTGGTGGCCGCAGAAAAGCAGCTCACCGCCGGAGGACTCGAGTACAACGCGGACATATGCCTGGGCCCCGCAACGGTCGCACCGGTCGAGTGCATTGAGTGTGCGGTCTGCAACTGCTGTTGTCATGTTCGGCCTCCTTAGTAGTTCTGTGTATCCATATAACCAGCTTTCGAATCAAAACCATGGCAAGGATGGGTCACGTTCGCTGTCCGCGTATCACATGTGCGTAACGCGGGGAAGTGGCGTCCGGCACGATTGGGAGTGGCAGCTCTCGTCCTGGCTCCGAGGCGGCTAGCCTAGGAGGAGTGTTTTTCGCCTCTGTAATACCCCCGAAGGAGCGCCCCGCCCGTGGCACCGAGTTCTGAATACAACGCCCGGCACCTTTCAGTTTTGGAAGGCCTGGAGGCGGTCCGCAAACGTCCGGGTATGTACATTGGCTCCACCGATTCACGCGGCCTCATGCACTGCCTGTGGGAGATCATCGACAACTCGGTGGACGAAGCGCTGGCGGGCTTCGGGCACGATATCCAGATCATCCTGCACGCGGACAATTCGGTGGAAATCCACGACGACGGCCGCGGCATCCCTGTGGACTTGGAACCCAAGACCGGGCTGACCGGCGTCGAGGTCGTCTTCACCAAACTGCACGCCGGTGGAAAGTTCGGTGGCGGTTCCTACACGGCTTCCGGCGGCCTGCACGGCGTTGGCGCGTCCGTGGTGAACGCGCTCTCCGCCCGTCTTGACGTGCAGGTGGACCGCGGCGGCAAGACGTATCAGATGTCGTTCCGCCGGGGCGAGCCCGGACGATTCAAGGACACTGGCTCCAAGCCCAGCCCGACCTCGGTCTTTGAACCGTTCGTCGAGAACTCGGTGCTCGACGTCGTGGGCAAGGCCAAGCGGGGTGTCACCGGCACCCGCATCCGCTACTGGGCAGATCGGCAGATCTTCACCCCGGACGCGAAGTTCGCCTACGAGGATCTTGCGGCGCGCGCCCGCCAAACGTCTTTCCTTGTTCCGGGCCTCAAGCTCACTGTCCGCGACGAGCGCCGGCTTCCTGGCACTCCCGGCGAAAACGGGCCGCACCAAGAGATCTTCCATCACGACGGCGGCATTTCCGAATTCGTCGACTTCCTCGCCGCGGATTCGGGCGTCACTGATATTTGGCGGCTCCATGGTGCGGGCAAGTTCAAGGAAACCGTTCCGGTCCTTGACGAAAACGGGCACAGCAAGATCGCCGAAGTGGAACGCGACTGTGAAGTGGACATCGCGCTGCGCTGGGGGATCGGCTATGAAACCACCATGCGGAGCTTCGTCAACATCATCGCCACGCCCAAGGGTGGCACGCACCAGGCAGGCTTCGAACAGGCCCTCATGAAGACCTTCCGCAAGGCCGTCGAAACGAACGCGCGCAAGCTCAAAGCGGGCAACGACAAGATCGAGAAGGACGACATCCTGGCCGGCCTCACGGCGGTGCTGACGGTCCGCTTGGCGGAGCCGCAATTCGAGGGCCAGACCAAGGAAATCTTGGGCACTTCGGCCGTCAGGGCGATCGTCGCCAAGGTGGTCGAGGAAGAGATCACTGCGCGCCTGAACTCGGCGAACCGCAACGACAAAGCCCAGTCCGCCCTGCTGCTCGAGAAGATCGTCAGCGAGATGAAGTCCCGCATCTCGGCCCGCGTCCACAAGGAAACGCAGCGCCGGAAGAATGCCCTGGAAACGTCTTCGATGCCCACCAAGCTGGCAGATTGCCGCACGGACGACGTCGGACGCTCGGAGCTCTTCATCGTGGAAGGTGACTCCGCCCTTGGCACCGCCAAGCTTGCACGGTCCTCGGACTTCCAGGCGCTGTTGCCGATCCGAGGCAAGATCCTGAACGTGCAGAAGGCCTCGGTGGGGGACATGCTCTCCAACGCAGAGTGCGCCGCCCTCATCCAGGTAGTGGGTGCGGGATCGGGCCGGAGCTTCGACATCGATGCCGCGCGGTACGGCAAGGTGATTCTGATGACCGATGCAGACGTCGACGGCGCGCACATCCGTACACTCCTGCTCACCTTGTTCTTCCGGTACATGCGCCCGATGATCGATGAAGGCCGGGTGTTTGCCGCAGTACCGCCGTTGCACCGGGTTGAAG
Source organism: Arthrobacter sp. AZCC_0090 (assembly GCF_014207375.1). Lineage (GTDB taxonomy): Bacteria > Actinomycetota > Actinomycetes > Actinomycetales > Micrococcaceae > Arthrobacter. The sequence continues at coordinate 113,029 of NZ_JACHEE010000006.1, forward strand.
TCATCAACGCCGGCCAAAAGGCCAACGAGATGATCTACACCTATTCGGAGGCCGAACTGCACGTCCTGCTAGCTAGGCTCGCCAAGGAAGGCAAGCGTTACAAGGAGCCGATCCAGCGCTATAAGGGCCTGGGTGAAATGGACGCCGAGCAGCTTGCCGAGACCACCATGGATCCGCGCCACCGAACCCTCCGCAAGGTGGGGATCGAGAACGCCAAGATGGCGGAGGACACCTTCGACCTGCTGATGGGTTCCGATGTTGCCCCGCGCAAGGACTTCATCATTGCGGGCGCCGCAGACCTGGATCGGGAGCGCATCGACGCTTGATTCGGCCTGGCCCAGCAAACCACTTCAGCCCAGCAGGCCCGGCACTATCAGCAGGCCGGTGGGCACGGCGAGCAACATGGCCGAGGCCGCAAGGACCAGGGCGCGCAGCCCTGCCGGAAGCGGAGGCTTGGGTGAGAGTAGCCGGCTGACGCGCGACGCCGTCGTGCGCGGTGAATCGGCGCCGCCGGTTCCGCTCAACGTGCTGTCATCAGAGGAAGAGTCTCCTGCGCTTGTTCCGGGCAGGGAGACCCGCTCCATGGGACGGACGGAACCGCTGGCCACAATGGCGATCGCCTTGATGAGCGTTCCCTTGCTCTCGGTGCGGAGCGCCACGTCATCGGCGAGCATCTCGATCAAGGAATTGACCGCAACCTGGGCGAGGCGCGTGGTGGGGAACCAGGGCAGGGCCTGGCGCCACGCAGCGAAGGCCCACAAGAGAAGGTCGTGGCGTTGCGAGAGATGGGCATTTTCGTGGATGAGGACGGCACGGAGCTCGGCAGGTTCCAGTGCGGCCATCAGGCCATCGGACAATACGGTCACGGACCGTGCTCCGCCGGGCAGGCAGTAGGCAACGGGGGAGTCATGGTTGATGACCACGGTGCCCGGACCGTCGTCGGAGGGTGAAGCCAGAAGTGTGAGAAGTTCGCGGTGGCGCCGCCGCTGCCGTTCGATCTTGACGTAGGTGAGCAGCAGGGTGAACACGAGATGGGCGCTCAGCAGTGCCGCTGCGGACAACGCGAACAAATGCCAGAAGCCCAGCGCCGTAGTGGGCTCGTTGTGGAGGACCATGCCGGCCAAGGAGCGAAGGCCCGCAATGAGGTTGTCGCCGATGGGTTCTAGTCCGTACACGAGCATGGCTCCGATCATGGAGAGGCCACCCGCAAGCGCGATGGCTTGCCAGAGGACCATGGCCATGAAGGGCGCACGCGCCGGCCATTCAGCGCGCGACAAGAGGACGGGAACTGGCCATGCCAGCACCAAAGCAAGGACCGCCAGAAAATATGAGGTCCAGAACATGGGTGGTTAGTTTTTGCTGAGCAGTTTGCGTAGCGTGGCAGCTTCGCTTTCGCTCACGGAACCAATGAACCGGGCCAGCACTGCTTCGCGGTCCGGGGCCGAACCCAGTGCCTCATGCATGAGGTCTGCCGTGTGGTCGGCGCGGCTCGACACGGCCTGGTAGCGATGCGGACGGGTACCCCGTTCGCGCTCCACGAGGCCCTTCTTCTCAAGGCGAGACAAGACGGTCAGCACCGTGGTGACGGCGAGGTCTTTGCCTTGGTGCCCTGCAATGCCATCCGCAGCGGCAGAATCCTGCGCCAGCAGATCGCGGAGTTTGTTGGCTGTCGCGGCCTCCTGGCCTGCCCAGAGCAGATCCATGACCGCCCGTTCCAGTTCGCCAAGACTTGCCATCAATGCATCCCTACTTTCCGCAATTCCCTCCGCGATATGGCTCGAGGGGAGTGCGATGATCCAACATTCCACCATCAATCTACCGCGTTTTGAGCCACGATTCTACGTGAGGTAGAACATGCCGCGGGGCGTGTCCTTGCGGCACTGTGACGCCACTGGAAGAGTGGTGACCACATCGCAGAGGTTTGTTCTACACTGTGTAGAAGAATTTAGTTTCTACGCAACGTAGAAAATAGACGCCGCAAGCGGGCGTCGGGACAATGCCGGATAAAAAGGACAGCCATGGACGCCTTGGAAATCGCACGCTGGCAATTTGGAATCACCACGGTCTACCACTTCATGATGGTGCCCCTGACCATCGGGCTGGGGCTCGTTGTGGCCGTCATCCAGACCCTTTGGTACCGCACCGGCAAGATTGAATACCTGCGGATGACCAAGTTCTGGGGCAAGCTCTTCCTCATCAACTTCATCATGGGCGTCGCCACGGGCATCGTGCAGGAATTCCAGTTCGGCATGGCATGGAGTGAGTACAGCCGCTTCGTCGGAGACATCTTCGGCGCGCCCCTGGCCTTGGAAGCGCTTCTGGCGTTCTTCGTGGAATCGACCTTCCTGGGGCTGTGGATCTTCGGCTGGAAGCAGCTCAAGCGCAGTGTCCACCTCGCGTGCCTTTGGATCGCCGTGATCGGCTCGCTCTTCTCTGCATACTTCATCATCGTGGCCAATTCCTGGATGCAGCACCCGGTCGGAGTGGAGATGGTCAACGGACGTCCCGTCATGACCGACGCCTGGGCGGTCTTCACCAACAACACGGCGTTGGTGGCCGTGCCACACACGCTCTTCGGCGCACTGGGCGTCGCCGGCGCGTTCCTCCTGGGCATCGCCTGGTACCACCTCTGGCGCCGCCGCCATGACGGCATCGACAGCGTCGATGCGGACGGCCGCGCCATTCCTGGCGAAGCCAATATTCCCGGACGGGACAAAGCAGACTACAAGGTGTGGATCAATTCCTTGCGGATCGGCGCCGTCGTTGCCATGATCTCCTTCGCCGGGACAGCCTTCACCGGCGATCTGCAGGGCAAACTGATGTTCGAACAGCAGCCCATGAAGATGGCCGCCGCAGAGGCCGCATGCCACGACGGCACCGGATTCTCCGTGCTGAGTGTTGGCAACGTCGGCTCCAAGAACTGCAACGACATTGTGGCCGTGATCGAGGTCCCCGGCATTCTCTCCTTCCTGGCCAAGGGTGACTTCAGCACGGAAGTGAAGGGCGTCAACAGCCTCCTGGACGAGTACAAGGCAAAGTACGGCACGCACTTGCCCAACGATCCCTTGTACGGCGATCGCGCAGGGCAGGAAATCCAGTATGTGCCGGTCATGGAAGTGACCTATTGGGGCTTCCGCATGATGATTGGCTTCGGTGGGATCGCAGCCTTTGCCGCGCTGCTCGCCTTGTGGGTGACACGCAGGGGCGTGGTGCCGCAATCCAAATGGATCATGCGCCTTGCAGTCTTCGGCATCCTTGCTCCCTTTGGGGCTAACGCCGCGGGCTGGATCTTCACGGAAATGGGCCGGCAGCCGTTCGTCGTCGCGCCCAATCCGGATGCCAGCGGCATCGACCAAGTGTTCATGTTCACGGCTGCAGCCGTCTCACCGGGCGTGTCCGCCGCCGAACTCATCACCTCACTGGTGGTGTTGGCCTCGATCTATGCGGTGCTGCTGGTAGTGGAGGTCAGGCTGCTGGTCAAATATGCCCGCGGTGGCGTGGCCTCCGCGATGCCAGAGCTCGCTGAAGCCCGCCACGGCGGGGAGAAGGAAAAGAAGGACGACGACGGCGGGACCCCGGGCGCGCCGGGCGCCCCGCGCCAGCCCGGCGACACCGACGACGTCCTGGCATTCGCCTACTAGGAAGCAGAGGGATCTTTCGAATGGAACTGTTGCCAACAGTCTGGTTCATAGCCATCGCCGTGTTGTGGACCGGCTACCTCTTCCTGGAGGGCTTCGACCTCGGCGTCGGAATGCTCATGAAGCTCTTCGCCCGGAACAACACCGACCGCCGGGTGCTGCTGAATACGATCGGCCCGGTATGGGACGGAAACGAAGTGTGGCTGCTGACCGCGGCCGGTGCCACCTTCGCGGCCTTCCCGCTCTGGTACGCCTCGCTGTTCTCTGCCCTCTATTTGCCGCTCCTGCTTGTTCTGGTGGCTTTGATCTTCCGGGCTGTGGCTTTTGAGTACCGAGGCAAAGTGGACACTGCGCGATGGCGGACCATCTGGGACTGGGCCATTGCCGTGGGCTCCTTCACGGCCGCGTTTGGCATCGGCGCGGCCCTGGCGCTGACCACCACAGGGCTTCCGCTCAATTCCAACGGCGACCGGCAGGGTGGACCTTTTGCTTGGTTCAGCGGATACGCGGTCCTGGGCGGCCTCGCCGTCGTCGCGTTCGCCTTGGTGCACGCCTTGGCGTTCCTGGCGTTGAAGACCGACGGCGAGGTCCGCCACCGCGCGCGCGGCTGGTTTGTGTGGCTCGCGCCAGTCGCATTGCTGCCGCTGCTGGGATGGATGGTGGCCGTGCAGCTGCTCAGCGGCAAGCAGTGGACGTGGATACTCGTGATCCTGGGAGTCCTGGCTGCTGCAGCTGCCTGGGTCCTTGCCCGCAACGGAGCCGAGGGAAAGGCCTTCGGAGCCCTGGGTGCGTTCCTGGTGTGCGCCACAGCCTCCATCTTCGGAGCGGCCTTCCCCGTGGTCATTCCTTCCACCTTGGATCCGGCCTTCAACCTCACCATTTCCAACGCCTCCTCCTCCGCCTACACCCTGGGATTGATGAGCATCGTTGCGGCAGTCGGCCTGCCCCTCGTCATCGCCTACCAGGCCTGGACCTACTGGGTGTTCCGCCGGCGCGTGAGCGCGGCACACATTCCGGCCGCACACGGATTCCTGCCGGCCATCGCCGCCAAGGTGCTCGTCGGTCACGCGGCGCCGGGCCCGGTTGGGAAACACTCACGCCGCAACGCCAGCGAGTAAGGGATGAAGCCCCAGCTGCCTGCCGGACCTGCCACCCGATCGGCCCTGTACGTCCTTGGTTTGTTGTCTTCACTCAAGGCCTTTTCCCTGGTCCTGATTGCACAGGCCGTCGCGGGGATGCTGTCCGGACTCGCCGCCGGCGGAATCGGGTGGCGGGAAGGACTCCTCTGGGGTGCCATCGGCGCGGTGCTGCGCTCGCTGACGGTCTGGGGCCAGGGAGTCGCGGCGCGCCGGGCGGCCCTCGGTGTCAAGGAAGAGCTGAGGTCCAGGCTCCTGGGCCGCGCCCTCGGTCCAGGGGCCGCCGGACGAGTCGGCGAAGTGAATGACGGCGGGCTGGCCGTGCTCGCGACGCGCGGACTTGATGCGCTCGACAACTACTACACCCAGTTCCTGCCCGCCTTGGTCAATTGCGCCGCAATACCTTTGCTACTGGGCGCCCGGATCCTTTTCGCGGACTGGGTCAGTGCCCTGGTTGTGGTTTTGACACTGCCCCTCGTACCGCTTTTCATGGTGCTGATCGGCCGTCACACCGAGGACAGGGTCCGCGAAGCACAATCCACTCTCAGGAGGCTCTCGGGGCACATCCTGGAGCTGGCCAAGGGACTTCCCGTGCTGGTCGGACTGGGCCGTGCGGGCGAACAAAGGGCAGCCCTCGAAGACCTCTCCGAGGAATACCGTTCGCGCACCATGGGAACCCTGCGGACGGCCTTCCTGTCCGCCCTCGCCTTGGAGCTCATAGCTACCATCTCCGTGGCCGTGGTGGCCGTCTTCATCGGCGTACGACTGGTGGCGGGTGACATGGCCCTGGAGGCAGGCCTGCTGGCCCTCATCCTCGCCCCCGATTGCTACCTTCCCCTACGTGAGCTGGGTACGGCCCACCATGCCAGCGACGACGGCCGCGAAGCGCTGGCCGCGGCCAACGCAGTGTTGGACTCGCCCGCGGGCCGTCCGCTGACTAGTGATTCCCGCACCGATGAGTACGACGTCGGTGCGCCCGCCACGAACAAGCCGCCCGCCGACGTCGTGGTCACCGGACTGACGGTTACTTATGTGGGAAGGGCTGCAGCCGCCGTCGGGCCCATCGACTTCAAGGCTCCGGCCGGCCGGATCACCGCCCTTGACGGCCGCAGCGGTTCGGGCAAGAGCACCATCCTGGGCGTTCTGGCCGGCACGATCGGCGACGGTCCGCGGGCGTCCGTTAGCGGTTCGGTTGCCCGACTCGGCGCCCATGCGGTGGCCTGGGTGCCGCAGCATCCCGTGATGGCGGCTGGAACGGTGCTGGACGAGATCGTCCTTTACCTCGGCGGCGGCAACCAAGACTTGCTGGCAACCGATTCCGAATCATGGCCGGACGCGGACAACGCGACCGCAATGGCGTGCCTGGAGCAGGCTGCCGCGGAACACCTCGCACCCAAACATCCCGCCGAGCTTAGCCCGGGCGAACTGCGGCGGGTTGCCGTGGCCCGCGGCCTGGCACGCCTCAAAGCAGGAGCCACCGTCCTCCTGTTCGACGAACCGACCGCCCATCTTGACGCCGCCTCCGCCGACGCCATCCGTGCCGCAATCGAGGGCCTGCGAGGGTCCGCGACTGTCATCCTGGTCGCCCACGACGCAGCAACCCGGAACCTTGCGGATCATGTGGTGAAGGTCGACGGCGGGACGGCGGAGCAGCAAACCGGCTCCGCGAATGCGGAATCCGCGGACCGCGAATCCGCCGCCGCGTCCGCGCCAGCTCCGGTCCGACGGGACACGAATCCCGAGACCACACCGGTGGGGGGAATTGAACCCCCCACTACCATCTCCGCGCTCAAGGCCCTTGCGCGGATCCTGGCGCCCGTCCGTTACAAGTTCGCCGGCGCCGTACTGATCGCGGCGCTCGCCGCCTTGTTTGCCGTGGCCCTGTCCGGGCTGTCCGGCTGGCTCATCATCCGGGCCAGCGAGGAGCCGCCCATTCTGTACTTGCTCGGAGCGATCGTGGGTGTGCGGTTCTTCGGCATAGGCAGGGCCGTGCTTCGATACGCTGAACGGCTCCTCGTCCACGACGCCGTCTTCGCCGCCATGACAAGGCTCCGAGGTGCGCTGTGGGCGGCGCTCAGCGCGCGGGCGCTGTCCCTCCGCCGGCTCCTGCAAGGCGGCAATGTGCTCGGGGCGGTGGTCGACGACGTCGACACTCTGCGGGATTTGCTGCCGCGCGTCGTGCTGCCGCCGCTCTCGGCCCTTGCTGTCGCGGTGTCGGCGGTGGGTGCCTCGGCATTGCTGGTGCCCGCTGCCGTGCCGGCCGTCGTCGTGGCCGCCATGGTTGGGGTTGTAATTGCCCCTCTGCTTGCCCTGGTGGCAGACCGCAATGCTGCGCGTGCTGAGCAGCAACTGCGCTCACTGGTGTTGCGCGACGTTGCCTCTGCCCTCGACGCCCGTGCCGAGCTCAGCGCCAACGGCGTCGCCGGTACGGTTCTCTCGTCCTTGACCCGGAGGGACAACGCAGCCACGGCGGCCGCACAGCGGTCCGCGTGGGCTGACGGCATAGGCCAAGGATTGGTCGTACTCGCCTGTACCCTGGGTGCGCTGGGGGTGGGCATTCTGGCCGCACCGTCAGTGCAAGCCGGAAACACGGTGCAGTCCGGAACTGTTGCGCCTGCTGTGCTTGCCGTCGTCGTGCTCATGCAGCTGGCGCTCGCGGAACCGTACGGGGCGGTAGTGTCTGCCGTGCGGCAGGCGCCCGCCCTGGCCGCGGTATTGCGGCGGATCGCCCCATCGGGAGCTGTTGACGCATCAGCAGCGTCCGACGGCGGCGTGCTGGCACTGCCGGAGCGTCCCGACGGTTCTCCTGGGCTATTGTTGGACGGGCTCGAAGCGTCATGGCCCGGCGGTGCCCCCGTATTCAGTGGGTTGAGCGGCGAGGCCGCCCCCGGGCACTGGCTCTCCGTCACGGGTCCGTCCGGTTCCGGTAAATCGACGCTGCTCTCGGTACTGCTCGGCTTCTTGCCGGCATCGTCCGGCGCAGCCTACGTCACCGGAAGTGCCGCATGGTGCCCGCAGGAGGCCCACCTCTTCGACTCCACCATCCGCGGCAACCTGCTGCTCGCCCGCCCGGCCAGCCACAAGCCTTCCGAAGCGGACATGCACCAAGCCTTGGGCGCCGTCGGGCTCTCCGGACTGGTAGCCGGGCTTCCCGCGGGCCTGGATAGCCGCATTGGCCCCTCGGGTTCGTTCCTGAGCGGCGGCGAACGCCAGCGGCTCGCCATGGCCCGCACGCTTCTGACCGGAGCAACAGTGCTCCTCCTCGATGAGCCGACGGCCCATCTCGACGCCGAAGCCGCCCGCCTGATGATGGCCGAACTCCGTGGCGGACTGGGAGACGTCACTGTGGTCCTAGTGACCCATAACCCGGCCGATATCGGCGAGGGAGACTCCCGACTGGACCTTGGCACCCCCAAGCTTGGCTCGCCGTCGGACCGCCCGGCGCTGGTGCACGGAAGCTAGCCGCGGAGCCGCCCGAAGATGGCGTCCACCGAGTCGACGATCTTGTCCATGAGCTTCAGGGCGTCGTCCTCGCGGATGAGTGGAGTCGATTGGCCGGCCCACAGCGACATCAGCCCGGGGATTCCCTGTGCCGCCGCAACTGGCCGGAACTTGCCGGTGAGCCAGTTCTGGATGGGGAACGGGGCGTGGGCGGCAGGGTCGGCGAGTTCCGCGATGATCCGGTTGGGGATGCCTCGCGCCAGGCGACCGCTGAGGGCACGTGTCAGGACGGTGTGGGCGGCGTCGGGTCCGCGCATCGCAGCCAAGTGGGCGGGACTGATGGCAGACTGGCGGGTGGCGAGGAAGGCTGAACCGATCTGCACCGCGTCCGCGCCAAGCGCCAAGGCGGCAGCGACCCCGCGGCCGTCAGCGATACCGCCTGCGGCGATGACGGGAACCGAGACGGCATCCACCACTTGCGGCACGAGGGCCATGGTCCCGACGAGCGAGTCCTCCGGAGCGCGCAGGAACGAAACACGGTGGCCACCTGCCTCCATTCCCGTGGCAACGATGGCATCCACTCCGCCGGCGTGGAGGGCGACGGCTTCGTCCACGGTGGTCGCCGTACCTGCCACCACAATGCCGTTCCGGTGGGCCTCCTCGATAACAGACTCGGACGGAACGCCGAACACGAAACTCAGCACGGCTGGCCGGGCATCGATGGCCGCCTGGATCTGACTGTCCAGATCAGGCAGATAGGTATCAGGTTGCGAGGGTGGTTCCACGCCCACCAGCTCGAAATAGGGCCTGAGGACGTCCACGTAGGCCGCGAACTGCTCGGCATCCGGAGACGGCGGCTCTTCTCCCTCGATGGGAAGCCAGAGATTCAGCGCGAACGGTTTCCCGCTGGCCTCCCTGAGTTCGCGGGCTGTGGCGGCGATCCGCTCCGGATCGTAGCCGTAGAGTCCGTATGAACCCAGTCCGCCCGCCTCGCTGACGGTGCTTGACAGCTCCACGGACGACAAGCCGCCGAATGGTCCGAGGACGATGGGCAGTCCAATATTGAAGAGGCGGGTGGCCCGTGTGTCTTTCCACGACATCGCAGCGCCTAGCCGTCGACGTCGTGAAGGTGATGGACCACGTCGTGCAGGAAGTACTGGGCAAACGTCAGCACGGTGAAGGTGGAGCCATTGCTGCGGACACCGGTGCGCGGCCATTCATCTTCGCGGACTGAGGCGAAGGAATTCGCGATTTGTTGGCCCTCGGCAGCCAGTTGTGCAGACACCTCAGCGGGATCCGCGTTGGCGTAGTCCCCATCGATGGCGGCCTTGTCCTGGTTCCAATTGGCGAAGCGGGCGTCGTCTTCACGCAGCATCAAGTTCAGGCGCTGATCGAAGAGACTGAAGACATCCCTTACATGGCAGGCATACTCCAAGGGCGACCAGGTGTGGTCGTCCGGGCGGACCGAGGCGTGTTCGCGGCGAAGCACCGCGCGCCAGCGCGGCAGCATGTTCAGGACTGTTCCCGGCACCGTGGACGGGGTCACGGTCGCGGCGTCGAAACCACATTCGGGGCAAGGCGTGGACAGGACCCAGGTCCAGTCCTTGTCATCGGGAATGATCGGCATGGCAGTAGTCTAGGGCCCGCGTTCGCGATCCGGCCGCACCACGGAATGCGGGTGCGGGTCCGCACCCCCCAAATGGCCGATCAGGAGTAAGGTTATGAGCTGGGGAAGCCTGGAAAGTGAAATAGCCATGCTTAAGGATCTAAACGTCGCCGGCGTGCTCCCTGCCAGCGATCTTGCTCGCGCCCGCGACTTTTACCGCGACAAGCTAGGCCTCGAACCGGACAATCCGGAAGCCGCAGATAACCTGCTGTACAAATGTGCCAACGGCACCGCCTTCCTGCTCTACGAGACGCCCAACGCCGGGACCGCCAAGAACACCCAGTTGGGATTCCAAAGCACCGACTTGGAGCAGGACATGGCCGATCTCAGGGCACGCGGAGTCGTTTTCGAAGAGTACGACTTCCCGGGCCTGAAAACTGAGAACGGCATTGCTACCTTCCCTACCGGAGATCGCGGAGCTTGGTTCCTCGATACAGAAGGAAACATCCTCAGCATCGCTACCGTGCCTATCTGAGCGGCAGCGAAGTTCACTCCCCGGCGGTTTCCGGTGCGCTTCCTTCTTCCCACGCCATGGTTGCGCCAATGGCATCCACGGCTTGGGAGAGGGGAACACCGGAGCCGTCGCGGCGGCCGTGCTCTTGTGGGAGCGCACGGGCGACGCCGGCGCTGGACGCCGCCTTCGCGGGGCCGTGGCCTGCCCACCCGAGCAGCAGCGTGTCCTCACCCTTGAGGAAACGGTGGGCCCGGACGCCTCCCGTGGCCCGGCCTTTGGCCGGATACTCCTCGAACGGGGTGATTTTGGCCGTGCCCGGAGCAGTCCCCGGCAACGCGCCGTTGCTGCCCGCGATAGTCACGACGACGGCGGCGGGGTCGTCTGCGCGTACCGTGCCGAAGTGGATGACGTCGTCGCCATCTGCGAGCTTGATACCCGCCATGCCGCCGGCGGTGCGGCCCTGGGGCCGGACGGCAGAGGCACTGAAGCGCAAAAGCTGCGCAAGCCGGGTCACGAAGACGAGTTCGACGTCGTCGTTCTGTGCAGGCTCCACGCCCACCACAGTGTCCTTGTCCTTGAGCGCAATGATTTCCCAGTCCTCGCGGTTCAGCGGGTAGTCCGGCTGGACGCGCTTGACCACTCCCTGGACCGTTCCGATGGCCAACACGGCATCCAACGGCACGAAGGCCACCAAGGATTCGCCCTTGAGCAGGGTGACAAAGTCCTTTGCCGCCACGCCACCGGCAAGATTGGGCAAGCCGGACACCGGAGGCAGCGCCGGCATGTCCATGACCTGTACCCGGAGCATCCGGCCCTGCGAGGTGACCGCGCCGATTTCGCCGCGCGCCGTTGTCTTGACCACCGAGCGGTAGACATCATGCTTGCTCCGGGGGCCGGACTCGGCCAGTGGCTCTTGGTTGGACGTCCGCGCGATCTGCCCAGAGGTGCTCAGGAGTGCCCAGCAAGGATCGTCGGGGATTTCGAGCGGCAGTGCGGCGGCCTTCCCCTTGCCAGCCGGGACTGCGGCTCCGAGGGCCGCCGCGACGGTCGGGGAGACCGCCTCGGACTCGAGGAGAACAGTGCGGCGCGGGGTGCCGTACTTCTCGGACACCTCGGCCAATTCCCCGGATACCAACTCGCGCAGCAGCACGTCGGACGCCAGGATCGCCTCAAGCTCGGCGATCTCCCGGCGCAGCTCTTCCTGCTCTTTTTCGAGTTCGATGCGCGAGTACTTGGTCAGTTGGCGCAGGCGAAGTTCCAGGATGTAGTTGGCCTGGATCTCGGATAGATCATAGATCGACATGAGCCGTTCGCGCGCGGCTGATGCCTCGTCCGAGGAGCGGATGATCTGGATGACCTCGTCGATGTCCACGATCGCGATCAGGAGGCCCTCCACCAAGTGGAGGCGGTCCTTCTTCTTGCCCAGGCGGAAGGCAGTGCGGCGGCGCACCACCGACAGACGGTGGCCAACGTAGACCTGGAGCAGCTGGAGCAAGCCCAAGGTCTGCGGCTGTCCATCCACCAGGGTCACGTTGTTGATGCCGAAGGAGTCTTCCATTGGCGTGAACCGGTAGAGCTGCTGCAGCACTGCGTTGGGGTTGAAGCCGTTCTTGACCTCAATCACGAGCCGCAGCCCGTGCTTGCGGTCAGTGAGGTCCATGACATCGCTGATGCCTGTCAGCTTCTTGGCGTTGACGGCATCCTTGATCTTCTCGATGACCTTCTCCGGGCCCACCATGTAGGGGAGTTCGGTCACCACCAGGCCGGTGCGACGCGCGGTCAGCTGCTCGATCTCCACCTTGGCGCGGGTCTTGAACGAACCCCGTCCTGTGGCGTAGGCGTCGCGGATTCCATCCAGGCCCACGATCCGGCCGCCCGTGGGCAAATCCGGGCCAGGCACGAAGCGCATGATGTCTTCCAGCGTCGCGTCCGGATGGGCGATGAGATGCCGGGCGGCCGCGATGACTTCCACGAGGTTGTGGGGGGCCATGTTAGTGGCCATGCCGACGGCGATGCCCGTGGTGCCATTGACCAGTAGGTTGGGGAAAGCCGCGGGCAGGACATCGGGCTGAGTGAGCTGGTTGTCGTAGTTGGGGACGAAATCCACCACGTCTTCGTCGAGGTGCTCGGTCATCGTCATCGCAGCCGCCGCGAGCCGGGCTTCCGTGTAACGCGGTGCAGCAGGGCCGTCGTCGAGCGAACCGAAGTTGCCGTGCCCGTCAATGAGGGGCAAGCGCAGCGAGAAGTCCTGGGCCATGCGCACCATAGCGTCATAGATGGCGGCATCGCCGTGGGGGTGCAGCTTTCCCATGACTTCACCCACCACTCGGGCACTCTTGACATGCCCGCGGTCCGGGCGGAGGCCCATGTCGCTCATCATGTACAGGATGCGTCGCTGAACGGGCTTGAGGCCATCGCGCGCATCGGGGAGCGCGCGGGAATAGATCACCGAATACGCGTACTCCAGGAAGGAGCCTTCCATCTCGGAAGTGACGTCAATATCGATGATGTTCTCGGTGAAGTCCCCGTCGACGGCAGCCGTGGCTGCGTTCGCGCGGGAGGGACTTTGGCTGCGTGCCATGGAGTCGGTGGATCCTTAAACGTGTACTGCGGAAGACTTAGCTAGGCTAAGCCTATGGTGGATCAGCCCGGCGCCGGCGTATATCCGGAATATTGGGAGGCCGATGTCGTGCTTCGCGACGGCGGAACGGCGCATTTGAGACCCATCTCACCCGAGGACGCGGATGCCCTCCAGGCTTTCCACACTGCGCAGTCCGAGACGTCCATCTACATGAGGTTCTTCTCGTTCAAATCGCGGCTCTCCAGCAAGGAACTGCGCCGCTTCACCGAAGTGGACCACAAGGACCGGGTGGCGTTCGTCATAACGATCGGCGGAGAAATCGTGGGCGTGGGCCGTTACGACCGCCTCGATGACCCTACCGAGGCCGAAGTCGCGTTCAATATTTCCGATGTCCAGCAGGGCCGGGGCATCGGTTCCATCCTGCTGGAACACTTGGCGGCCGCAGCCCGCGAAAACGGCATCCGCCGCTTCACCGCCGAGGTCCTGCCCGAGAACCGCAAAATGCTGCGGGTCTTCGCCGACGCTGGTTATGAGCTCGCGCGCAAATTCGATGACGGCGTCGTCAGCGTTGAATTCAACATCGACCCGACCGAAAAATCCCTGGCCGTCATGGAATCGCGGGAACACCGCGCCGAGGCGCGCAGCGTACGGGACTTGCTGGCGCCGTCGTCGATCGCGGTGGTGGGCGCCAGCCGCCGGTGGGGGACCGTCGGGCACCAACTGCTGGAGCACATCCTCGAAGGAGGCTTCACCGGTGCGGTCTATGCGGTCAACCCCGAAGCATTCGAGTTGGCCGGGATGAAGTCCTTCGCCCGGATCGCCGACGTTCCCGGGCCTGTGCAGATTGCCATCATCGCAGTGCCGTACGAAGAAGTACCGAAAGTCGTGGACGAGTGCGGTGCGGCCGACGTCAAAGGCCTGGTGGTTGCGACCGCCGGATACGCCGACGACGGCGAGCGGGGGCTACAGAGGCAGAGGGACCTGGTGCGCCGGGCCAGGTCCTACGGGATGCGCGTGATCGGCCCCGAATCGCTGGGGATCGTGAACACGAATCCGGATGTCTCACTCAACGCGTCCATGGCCCCGAGCCTGCCCCGGCGCGGGGGACTGGGACTGTTTTCGCAATCTGCCGCCATCGGTGTTTCCGTCTACGCCGCCGCGAGCCGCCGGGGCCTGGGATTGTCCTCGTTCCTGTCTGCCGGCAACCGTGCCGATGTCTCCGGGAACGACGTCATGCAGTTCTGGGAAGACGATCCGGATACCGTCGCGGTCGGGCTCTACTTGGAGTCGATCGGCAACCCACGTAAGTTCTCCCGCCTGGCTCGCCGCCTCTCGCGCAGCAAGCCGGTCATCGTTGCAAAATCCGATGTCACGGGGCTGCGCCTTCCGCCGGGGCATGTGGTCAGGACCACGCTGGCGCCGGCAGCGGCCCTTGACGCCATGATGCGCCAAGCGGGGGTCATCGCCGTCGAAACCATCGAGCAGCTCATGGACGTGGCGCAGATCGTCTCCTGCCAGCCCTTGCCCAAGGGCCCGGCGCTCGCCGTCTACAGCAACTCCGCGGCCTTCGGGAAGGTGGTAGCGGACAACGCGGCCCCCCAAGGACTGGTCGTCGATCGGATCGTCACCGACGTCGATCTGGACGCGGGGATGTCCGTGGCTCTGGAGGGACTGCGGCGCAGCCTCCGCCAGAATCTTGCCGACGACGCCGTGCACGCAGTGGTCGCAGCCATGGTGCCCTCCCGCAGCCTCACGATGGAGGCGATTGCCGGAGTCCTCGCCGAATGTGCGGCAGAGGCGGGCAAGCCTGTCGTGGCGGCGTTCACGGGGATTCTTGACAGCTCTGTGCAGCTGGATGGATTGCTCGCCTCAAGCGGAGAGTCCGGGCCGTCGCTTCCTTGCTATTCGAGCGCTGGCAGCGCAGTGGCGGCGTTGGTGGCAGTGGTCCGCTACGCGAAGTGGCTTGACCGGGACCAGGGGATGTTCGTGGAACCGGCGGGTTGTGACCGGGAAGGAACGCGGGAGCACATCGAACGGCTCTTGTCTTCCGTCCCGGGGGAGCAACTAGTCCGGCTGGACGACGCCGAAGGCGCCGCACTGCTCGCCCGCTACGGCATCCCCGTGGTGCCGTCGGCTGTGTTCGAGAGCGACGACGAAGCGGTGGCCGCAGCCGAGCGGCTCGGTTGGCCCGTGGTGCTCAAGACCACGGATCCTGCCCTCCGGCATCGTCTGGACCTGGGAGGTGTGCGGCTGGACATCGAGGACGCGGACTCGCTGCGGCGCAACATCGCGCAGATGCGTCGCGCCCTCGAGCCCTACGGTTCATCGGCCATAGAAGTGCAGGCCATGGTTTCCGTGGGGCAGGCCTGCACGTTCCGGGCCATCGAGGATCCGCTCCTGGGTCCGGTGGTGTCCTTCGGCTTGGCGGGCGACGCCGTGAACCTCCTGGACGACTGGGCGCACCGGGTTCCTCCTCTGTCCGCCGCGGATCTCCACGACTTCATCAGGGCACCCCGGGCTTCGTTGAAACTGTTCGGCTACCAGGGACTGCCGGCAGTCGACGTGACAGCCCTTGAGGACATCGGCGCACGGCTGGTCCGGCTCAAGGATGAGCACCCCGAGATTGCCCTCGTGGAATTCAACCCTGTCCTGGCGGGGGCGCGGGGCGCGAAGATCCTTGCCGCCGAGGTATGGATCGGGAACGCCAAACAACGTACGGACAGCGCCCGCCGCGCGATGCTCAGCTGACCGGGTGGGGGTCTGGTGGTTATGAAGTCCCTAGCCAATCTGTGAAAATGGGGGAATGAGCTCGAAGTCCCCGACGCCTCCGTCCGGTCCGGCTACCACCGGGCACCACGCAGCACACAACCACAGCTCGCAGGGGCAGAGCCTGGACCAGGCACTTCAGCGGGCGGGCTTCTATCCCGTCCTCGTTGCCGATGTTGTGGCCGATGCCTTGGACGGGCGTGACTGCCTTGCGCACTTGGTGCATTTGGAAACGCATTTCGACCGTGCCGAGGTCCGGCGCCACATCACGGTCCTGGTCCTCACTGAGGACATGCTGGTGATTACCCACGTTGACGATCAGCAGCTTGATGAAGCCGGCGAGCAGATCGTCGCCCAGATTTCCACGGAATCCGTGCCTGTGGCACAAATCCGCTCGGTGGTCCTCAGCTACATGTATGCGCAACCGCAGAACTACACTCCGAGCGACCCCGTCAGGGAGCTGACCCTCTCGATTGCCTGGTCTGGTGGCCAACGCCTGGATGTGGGACCCGCCAGCTGCGGGGACCCGCAATGCGAAGCCGATCATGGGTACACAGGCACTATTTCCCAGGAGGACATCGTTCTTCGGATCAGCTCGGAGGCCGACGGGCCCAGGGCCGTGCAGGACGCGAAGATCTTTGCCCGCGCGTTGCGGGCCGTGAACACCGGGGGTCCCGGGCCTTCAACACATTCGGGTTCCATCCCCGCACCTCGACTCCGCTCGGGCGTCTTCGGAAACCGGCTGAGCCGCGGACACCAGCGCTGATGGTGACCTCGGAACACCTCGCCCAGGAAACCGCTCCCGTTGCCAGCACTATCCCCGAGCTTCCGGGCGCTCCGTTGTATGGCAGCAAGTCGATTGCCGAGGTCTTCACCAGCGCCGCCGCGAGCATGGGCCTGCCCGGCTTTGAGAACAAGCTGCACTTGCCTGCATCGCAACGCGTGTGTGTGGTGCTTGCCGATGGCCTGGGCCGCAACCTGCTCAAGCAGAAATCCGCCCATACCCCGTTCCTGAGATCCATTGCGAATTCGGGGCAGGGAGCCGTTCCTGTCTGGCTCGATTCAGCCTTCCCCTCCACCACGGCATCGTCCTTGGCAAGTCTGGGCACCGGCCGTACGCCCGGCGAACACGGCATGGTGGGCTATGACGTCCTGGATCCCGCCCAGGACAAGGTGGTCAACCTGCTCGGGAATTGGGACGCCGGTGTCGACCCCCTGAGCTGGCAACCGTTCCCGACAATCTTCGAACGCGTGGCTGCTGAGGCTGACGTGGTGACAGTGAGCTTGCCGCAGTTCGGTGCGTCACCGATGACCCTGGCGGCGCTCCGCGGAAGCCGCTTCGTGGGAGGTAGCTCCCTGCATGCCCGAACGGCAGCTGCGGGGGAGGCTATGGTCGCAGGAAATCGTTCGCTCATGTACTTCTACGTCAACGAGTTGGACAAGGCCGGCCACCGCTATGGCTGCCAGTCCGATCGCTGGGAACACCAGCTTGAAGAAATAGATTCAACCGTCAAGAGGCTCTCCGCAACCCTTCCGGCAGATACCACCATCCTGCTCACCGGAGACCACGGAATGCTTGACGTTCCGGAGTCACAGCGTATCGACTACTCCGCCGATGCCGCCCTCATCGCCGGTGTCCGGCATACAGCAGGCGAACCCCGCATGGTCCACCTGTACCTTGAGCCCGATTCAGGAGAACGGCAACGCCAGGCCTTGCTGGACGCTTGGCGTGCCCGCTTCAGTGATCGGATCTGGGCCTTCACCCGGGAGCAGGCCCTTGCGGCCGGTCTCTTCGGTGGGTTGCGTCCGGAGGTTTCCCCTCGGATCGGAGACATCATGATCGCCGCCCGGGATGCTCTGGCGCTTTATGACGTCCGTCGGGTTCGCCCTACCGCCATGGAAGTTGTCGGGCAGCATGGTTCGCTGACCAAGGCGGAGCGTGAGGTTCCGTTGCTCTGTTTCAAGGCCGGAGGCCCCAGAAGCCGCCGTGGCTGAGCTCATCTTCTTTTCCGGAACCATGGACTGCGGCAATTCCACACTCGAGCGCATCGACGACCGTTGCATTGAAGAAGTGCCCCTGGGCGAGGGCGGCGCTTGCCTTTGGCACGGCGCGAACTGAAGCCTCCCGCGAACTTGGGCGGCTAGTCTCCGCGCGTACCGAAGACGATTTCATCCCAGCTGGGGATGCTGGAGCGCTTGGGCCGTGACGGCTGGCGTTCGGCAGGTGCTGCGTCGGAAGATTCGTCACCGTGGGGCGGGTTGTCGGACGCCGAAGCCACACCCTCCGACGGGGTGGATGGTGTGGCTGTGTACCAGGAATCCTTCAGCCCAGCGCGGGTGGGCTTCGGCTCTTCGCGTTCCCGCCGGGGAGCGCCGCCGAGCAATTCGTCCAGGCCTGCCCGCGGTGATGTCGTTTCCTGGGATCGCGGCTTCTCTTGGGCGGCCTGCGCATCGTTGTCAGTCCTGCCGCGCAGAAGGGTCACGGGGCGCATAGGGCTCGGAATCACGGTGATTTCCCGTGTGTCCGTACTGACCCCGTCGTGCAGCCGGAGGGAATCGTCTTCATTGTCGTCTTGCTGCGGAGCCAGGCTCAGCGGCGACAGCATGGAGGCACGTGCGTCGCGACGGGTCGGGGCGGGATCGGCTTCTGCCGGTTCGTCCGTGTCTGTGTCCGTTGATTCTTTGTCCGAAAGCCCGTCTTCGACGTCGCTGGGCCTGGGATGGGCAGCAGGAACTCCGCTGCTCAGAAGCAGCGCCAAGGCGTCGTCGCTGTCTTCGTCGAGGCCCAGCCGTTGTCCGCGTCGTGAGCGCAGCATGTCCAGGAGCCCATCGGCTTCCTTGGTGGCCGCAGCGGCGGCACGGGCCGCGGCACCCGCGTCGGCCTCGAAATCAAAAGGCCGGTCGGAAACGGCGGCGAGCCGCCGTGCCGGTACGGGGCCATCAAGCGGTTCCAGTTCGCTGAGCTGCTGGGCCCAGCGGTTGGCGTTCTGGAGCGATTTCCGGGCGGGATTGAACGTCCACATCGCCGGCGGCTCTTCGCCAATGGTCTCCAAGGTGCCTGGCTTGGTTTCAAAGCGCGCGACGACGGTCCAAGCCCCATCGCTCCGGCGCCAGGAGTCCCACTCCACCGCGGAGTGGTCGATGCCGTGGGCCGTGAGCCGGTGCGCGACCATCTCGCCGAGGCTTGCAGGTTCGTCGCCGAACGCTGCGCGGTAAGTATCGTGGCCGGGTGCCGGGGCAGCGACTTCCACTTTGCGGGCTTGCTGCGCGATGTATTCCCGCTCGGCCAGCACGGGGCCTTCGTAGCGCTGCACGTTGGCGAGCGGCAATCCTGACAGCTCTGCCACTTCCGCGGCCGTAGCACCGCTACGGATACGCGACTGAATGTCACGCGGGGACATGGCGACGGGCGTGATCGAAGCACGCGCGGCCACCTGGGCAGGTGTCCGGCTCGCGGCAACACGCAACGCCTCGTCAATCGGAAGCTGGAACATCTCGCCGCCGGTACCGCTCAACAGGAGATGTCCGCCGTCGTCGTGGACGCCAACCAGCCGTAGATCCCGCATAAAATCCTCCACCATGGCCTATCTGACATTCGAAACTCTGCCACCCGGTGGGGCCTTTTCCTACTAGGACAAAGGGCGCGCCGCGATATTCCGCCATTTCCGGCACTTTCCCCGCGGAACGGTCCCCGTGGAGCTATGGACATTTGGTGCCGCTGGGAGGACAATCTGCCCGATATCGGGCACATAAACGGGGCCTGCTGCGTTACATCCTTAGACCGGAGCAGGTTCCGGTTGACAGGAGCGCGAGCCCTGCGTGAAGCACAAGGGAGAACGAAGAAGGGACCATGGCAACGGACTACGATGCCCCTCGGAAGACGGAAGAAGACACCGAGGACTCGATCGAGGAACTCAAGTCGCATCGCACCGAGAAGCAGTCGTCGGCGGTTGACGTTGACGAGACTGACCTGGCCGACGCCTACGAACTCCCCGGGGCGGACTTGTCCGGCGAAGAGCTGCTGGTCCGCGTCCTACCTCCGCAGGCAGACGAATTTACCTGTTTCAACTGTTTCCTGGTCAAGCACCGCTCCCAGATTGCACGGGAAAAAGACGGTCATCTTTACTGCAAGGAATGCGAGAGCTGATCCGGGGAACGGAACGGCCTACTTTGAAAGCGCAGCCAGCAGCTCTTCCGGGCGGCGGGTGGACGTCAGCCAGTACGGCGTACGGTCCGCAGGGTCGGTGATTTCAATACGCACCACGGGGTCGATCCAGCCACGGAGGCACAGGAACGCGAGGCCATTAAGCCGGGTACCGCGCTCTGCCGTGGCTTCGTCCTTGCGGAACGCCGCGACTGCGCCGACAAATTCGCGCTGGATACTGGCGCGACCCACCTGGACGGTATCTTGGTCCACCACAATCGCCGGCGTGGACAACAACAGCATGGTGGTCATGATCCCGAAGAGAACCAGTGCGGCGATGATGCCCGCTGTGATACTGATCGGCGCAAACATCAGGATGCCCGCGGCGGACAAGCCGACCACGACGATCCAAATCCAAGGGGACGGCCAGAGCTTTTCCGCAAACAGGACGCCCGTTCCACTTGTGGAGTGGTTCGGCGTGGGCACGGATGCAGTCGATTCAGGCATGCAACCAGCTTATCGGGACAGCGACCCGAGGAATTAACCCGCCTGGACCCTGCACCGACAACCGCGGCAGGATCCAGCGGACGATAGAATATCTGACTGTGAGCCATGAGACAGCAGTAGCCAGCCCAGCAGACACTTCCGCCGAATATGGCGCGCCGACCCTTCAGATCCAGCTGAAAATGCTCGACGACGGTCTGGAAGCACCGTCGTACGCCCACCCTGGTGACGCCGGTGCCGACTTGCGCGCCCGCACGGACGTGTCTCTCGCCCCGGGGGAGCGGAAGCTCGTTCCCACAGGGGTCTCAATCGCGCTGCCAAACGGCTTTGTCGCACTGATCCACCCGCGATCGGGGCTGGCCACCAAGCACGGGCTCACTGTAGTCAACGCTCCGGGCACGGTCGATGCCGGCTACCGAGGTGAAATTTCCGTGACGCTTTTGAATACGGACCAAAACCAGGCGATCGAACTCAAGCGCGGCGATAGAATTGCTCAAATGGTGATCCAGCGCGTCGAGTATGCGCAGTTCGTGGCGGTGGAGGAGTTGTCCGACACAGCACGCGGCACCGGCGGCTTTGGATCCACCGGAGGCTTCGCGCCGGCCGTGAGCTCGCAACAACCCTCGACAATCGACGCCGTACGGAGCTGATTGCCATGCTGCCCGCGAGTTGACGGGCAGTCTGCGGTTTACTGGGGATAGACCACTACTAAGGAGACAACCCGATGCTTTTTGGGCGCGGAAAGAAGTCCAAGGCTGAGCAGCCGGAAGACAAGGATACCGAGCAGGCGAATGCCGCGACGTCGCGGGGGGATGCCGGCACGGTAGCCAGTGGAACCGCGAAGGGCGACTTCCGTCTGTCCAAGGGGCCATTCGATGCCAGCGAAATTGAGAGCCAAGAGGGCTACGTGGACCTTGGCGCGTTGCTTATCGAGCCTTCCGAGGGCCTTCAATTGCGCCTCGAGGTGGAAGAGGCGACCCAGCGGGTAGTGGCCGTCACCATGGACCTGGACGGCTCGAGCCTTCAGCTCCAAGCGTTCGCCGCTCCCCGTTCCGAAGGACTGTGGGATGAAATCCGCGAACAGATCGGCCAGTCCGTGTCCAGCCAAGGAGGCGAAGTCGAGGAAATCGCCGGCACCTTCGGGACGGAACTCGTCGCCAAGCTTCCCACCGAATCTGCCGATGGCGGACGCGGTTTCCGAGCGGCCAGGTTCATGGGTGTGGATGGCCCCCGTTGGTTCCTCCGCGGCGTCATCGGTGGCCAGGCGGCCCTGGACAGGGACGCCGCTGAAGGCTTGGAGAATCTCTTCCGAAAGGTCGTTGTCATTCGAGGAGACAACCCCATGCCGCCCCGCGAACTGCTCCAGTTGAGGTTGCCCAAGGACGCCGCGGCCCCTGGGCACCACGGCGCTCCGCAGGAAGCGCCGGAGCTTCAGCGGCCTGAACGCGGTCCGGAGATCACCCAGATTGGCTGACAAAGCGGCTCGCGCCGCTGCAGGCACTGGCAGCCCGGCACCCCTGTCCCTCACTGATCTCCCTGTGCGTGGCAGAGTCAATTGCACGGGTTTTATCGAGTCGGTAACCTACCAACCCGCCAGCGAGCAGGCGCATTTCTCGGCAATAGTCGTTGACCGGATCGCGCACAGGGGAGAAACCGGTCCATTGGCCCGCCTGCGCGTCATCTGGCTCGGGCGCCGCAAGGTGCCCGGCATCGAACCCGGGACTGTCCTGCGCCTCGAAGGAATGGTCACTCTGCGGGACGGGATGCCCACCATGTTTAATCCGCGCTATGAAATCCTCTCCCGGCAGGAGCAGCAATGACCGTCGCCAACGGACCCGGTCCCCACGAAAAGCCAGCGCGGGAAAATCCCGGCCCGGCAGAAGGATCGAGTCAGGAGACGCAGGGACCAAGTATCGCGGACATCGCGGCAGGCTACGCACAAAAGGCCGGACTCCAACGCAACAGCCACGGGCACGTGGATATCCTCAAATCGGCCGGGGGTGTTCAAGGGATAGCCGAGAGCATTGTGCCGGGCCTCGTGTTCCTGATCGCCTTCATGGTCACCCGCGACCTTCCGGCGTCCCTGATTGCATCCCTCGCGGCGGCCGCTGTCTTTACCGTGGTCCGGCTTGTCCAGCGACGTCCGTTGACCCAGGCCCTTGCCGGGATCGCCGGCGTCGCAATTTCCGCTTGGCTCGCCAACACCACGGGCAAAGCCGAGGACTTCTACGTCCTGGGCTTCTACACGAACATTGCCTACATCGTGGGAATGGTGCTGTCCATTGTGCTCAAATGGCCCATTGCCGGCCTGCTCTTCGGCTTTGTCCGCAACGAAGGCTTCGATTGGCGGAAGAACCCGGAGCGCTTGCGGGCATATACCATCGGCACCTGGGTGGTCATCGCTGTCCTGGCACTACGGCTTGTGGTCCAGGTTCCCTTGTACTTCATGGGCGAGCCCGGCCTGGCCGCTCTCGCTACCATGAGGCTGATCATGGGTGCTCCGCTGTACATCCTTGGTCTTTGGATCGCTTGGCTCCTGACCCGGCCGGCGCCAGGCCAGAAGCCGGCCAAGGATCCTCAGCCGTCGAAGCCGTCGTCGTCGGACTGATCCGAAAATTCTTCCTCGATCTCAACTGACCCGTGGTCCGCTGCGGACGGGGACAACAATGCCCTGAGCCCGTCTTCGGCCGCAATGGTCGTGACGAAAAACAGCTCGTCGCCGCCGTCGATCACGTCATCACGGCTGGGCGTGATGGGCGCGTGGTCGCGGAGGATCGCCACCAGGGTGGCGTCTTCCGGCCATTCGATGCCTCCCACAGTGCTGCCGATAATGTACGAGTCGTGGGGGACGGTGAACTCCACGAGCGAGGACACTCCCGTCTGCAAGGTCAG
Organism: Arthrobacter sp. AZCC_0090; assembly: GCF_014207375.1. Classification (GTDB taxonomy): domain Bacteria; phylum Actinomycetota; class Actinomycetes; order Actinomycetales; family Micrococcaceae; genus Arthrobacter. Next base: position 136,251 of record NZ_JACHEE010000006.1, read on the forward strand.
CAGGCGGACGAGGTCACCGATTTCCACGGCTTCTTCCACGAGCGCCGTCATGAGCTGCGGGGTGTTGACCGCGACGTCGACTCCCCAGGAATCGTTGAACATCCAGTCGTTCTTGGGGTTGTTCACGCGGCCCACCGTCCGGCCCACGCCGAACTCGGTCTTGGCCAGCAAGGACACCACAAGGTTGACCTTGTCGTCACCGGTCGCGGACACGACGACGTCGGCCCCTTCCAGTTTCGCTTCCTGCAGCGTGCTCAATTCGCAAGCATCGCCCACCAGCCAACGGGCACCACGGAGGCCGCTGCGCCCAATGACCTCGGGTTTGAGGTCGATCAGCATGATCTCGTGGTTGTGGGCGAGCAATTCCCGCGCGATCGACGAACCGACGCTGCCCGCGCCGACAATAACGACTTTCACTCAGACTCCTTGGCGGGTGCGCTGGCGAGGACGCGTGCCACCTCGGCGCTGCGGTCCAGATTCAACATGGCATGCACAGTGTCACCTTCCTGGTACGCCGTTCCGGCTTGGGGCAGGACGCCCTCGCCGAAACGGGTGAGGAAAGCGATGCGGATCCCGGAAGCTGCTTCGATGGCAGTCAGCGGGTGCCCGATCCAGCCTTCGTTCAGGTCAACTTCAGACAAGACCAATCGGCCGGAAGGCTCGCGGTAATCGCCCGCAAGGTGCTGCTCGGGCAGGATGCGGCGCAGGACCTGGTCCGCGCTCCAGCGCACGGCGGCTACCGTGGGAATGCCCAGGCGCTGGTAGATTTCGGCGCGGCCGGGATCGTAGATGCGGGCAACAACATGCGAAACATGGAAAGTCTCACGGGCCACCCGGGTGGCCAGGATGTTGGAATTGTCACCACTGGAGACCGCGGCGAAGGCATACGCTTCTTCGCAACCTGCCTGCTTCAGCGTGTCCCGGTCAAAGCCGACGCCAGTGACTTTCCGGCCAGTGAATCCGCTGCGCAGGCGACGGAAAGCGCGGTCGTCCTGGTCGATGATTGCCACTGAATGGCCGGCGTCTTCCAAGGTGTGCGCCAAAGTTGCGCCTACTCGTCCGCAACCCATGATCACAAAGTGAGCCACGGTCTCTCCTTCACTCTTATGCATGCCGCTCGGTAAGACTCTACCGGGGTAAGTTGCGGAAGCCAGTCCGCCGTCATGACATCGCGTTCGATTCAGAGTAGCTTTGCGGAGTGCTGACAATTCTCAATGCCGCGAAGCGGGTGTTGGTGGGGCGGCCTTTCCGGAACGACCGTTTGGCCCACACCCTGCTTCCCAAGCGCATTGCGCTGCCGATTTTCGCTTCGGATGCCCTGTCCTCAGTGGCGTACGCCCCTGACGAAATCCTGCTGACGCTGGCCCTCGCTGGTGTGAGTGCCGTGGCCATTTCACCGCTGGTCGGCCTCGCCGTCATGGTGGTGCTTCTCACGGTGGTTGCCTCGTATCGGCAAAACGTCCACGCCTATCCTTCCGGTGGCGGCGACTACGAAATCGCCAACGTCAATCTGGGGAAGTTCGCCGGCCTGACCGTCGCGGCCGCTTTGTTGGTGGACTACGTCCTCACAGTCGCCGTGTCGATGTCCTCTGCAGCGGCGTACCTGACCACGGCGATCCCCTCATTGCACGGGCAGCAGGCTGTCATCGCCACAGTCGGCGTCGTCATCTTGGCCCTGGTGAACCTTCGCGGCATCAAAGAAGCCGGGAGTGTCTTTGCGGTTCCCACGTATATCTTCATGTTCTCCATTCTGGGAATGACGGCTGTGGGCATCTTCCAGGCGGTCACGGGCCAACTGGGCGAAGCGCCGTCGGCCGCTTTCTCGATCGTCCCGCAAGAGGGATTCGACCAGGGGCTAGTCGGTCTGGCAGGAGCGTTCCTGCTCCTTCGGGCCTTCTCCTCGGGCGCGGCCGCCCTGACCGGTGTGGAGGCCATCAGCAACGGTGTGCCGAACTTCAAGAAGCCCAAGAGCAAGAACGCCGCCACGACCCTCCTCATGTTGGGGGTCATCGCTTCGGCCATGCTCGCGGGCATCATCTACCTCGCCAACGCCACCAAGGTCCACATCGTGCTGGACCCGGCCAAGGAATTCCTCCTCGATGGCAAGCCGCTGCCGGACGACTACATCCAGAACCCGGCCATTAGCCAGATTGCACAGACCATTTTCGGGCCAGGGTCCATCCCGTTCTATATTGTCGTAGCAGCCACGGGCGTGATCCTCGTCTTCGCCTCCAACACAGCCTTCAACGGATTCCCGGTTCTGGGTTCCATCCTCGCCCAGGATGGATATCTTCCCCGTCAGCTGCGCACGCGCGGAGACCGATTGGCCTTCAGCAACGGGGTTCTCGCGCTTGCGGCAGGTGCCCTCGTCCTGATCATTTCCTTCAACGCCGACGTCACCAAGCTGATCCAGCTCTACATCGTGGGTGTCTTTATTTCCTTCACGATGAGCCAGCTGGGGATGGTGCGGCACTGGGGCAGGGAACTCAAGCTTGCCCGGGACAAAGCTGTCCGCCGGAGAATGCTGAAGTCCCGCACCATCAACATGCTCGGCTTCTGCATGACGGCCTTGGTGCTGACCATCGTTCTCATCACCAAGTTCGAACAAGGTGCCTGGATCGCCCTCCTGGCCATGTTCGTGCTGTTCCTCATCATGTGGAGCATCCGGGCCCACTACGACAACGTGGCCAAGGAACTGGCCGTTGACGAGGACTCGTCTCCGCGTGCGTTGCCCACGAGGGTTCACGCCGTGCTGCTGGTGTCCCACGTCCGCAAACCGGTGCTGCGCGCACTCGCCTACGCGCGGGCATCGCGGCCGTCCAGGCTGGACGCCATTATTGTGGACATCGACCACGAGGAAACCGCCCACACTGTGGAGGCCTGGGACAAGTTGGACATCCCTATCCCGTTGACCGTATTGGCGAGTCCATACCGGGAAACCGTCACGCCCATCTTGGACTACGTCAAGAACATGCGCCGGGATTCCCCACGCGACCTGATCGTCGTGTACATCCCGGAGTACGTCGTCGGCAAGTGGTGGGAACAGCTTGTCCACAATCAGACCGCACTGCGCATCAAGGCCCGGCTTCACTTTGAACCCGGGGTGATGGTGGCAAGCGTTCCTTGGCAACTGAAATCCTCCGAAGAAGCAAAGGCACTGCAGGATACCTAATGACCCACCCCAGCTACACCGATTCCAGCAAGCCCACGGCCCAGGACGGAGCTGCCAAGGAGCTGGTGGTGGACGTCGGCCCCATCGCCCACGGAGGCCATTTTGTCGCCCGGCACGAGGGCCGGGTCATCTTTGTCCGGCACGGCATCCCGGGGGAGAAGGTCCGGATCCGGCTCACCGACTCGGGCGAGTCTTCCCGATTCTGGCGTGCCGACGTCGTCGACGTCCTGGAAGCATCAGACGACCGGACACGCCATTTCTGGGCACTCGCCGATTCCCTTGCCGCCTGGCGCAAGGGCGGTCCGCCCGTGGGAGGTGCCGAACTCGGGCACGTGACGCTCGAACGGCAGCGCCGGCTGAAGTCCGAGGTCCTCGCCGAGCAACTGAAGCGGCTCGCCGGCGTCGAACTGAATATCGACGTGGAGCCCGTCTCCGGTCATGATCCAGCTTCCAACGGCGGTGCAGGCCCCGACGTCGATTCAGGCCTCGGCTGGCGAACGCGCGCCAGCTTTGCCGTCACCCCGGGCGGCCGCCTGGGGATGCACGCCCACCGCTCCGACGTGATCATTCCGGTTCACGAGATGCCGCTCGCACTTCCGGGCATTAATGACTTGCGGCTGTGGGAGCTCGACTTACACGGCATTTCAAGGGTGGAAATTGCGGCACCAGCTAACGGTTCACGTCCCCTGGTCCTTCTCGCCCCGGAAGAAGGTACCGACGCGCGCCGACTCAACCGCATCCTGGGCCAGCTCTCACACGAAGTTTCCGTAGCCAGCTTCGACCCGGCCCGCGGCGAAGTGCTGCAGTTGCGCGGCAGGACCTGGGTCCAGGAATCCGCTGCCGGCCATGAATACCGGGTCACGGGAGAGGGCTTCTGGCAGATCCACAAAGACGCTCCGGACACCTTGGTGGGGGCGGTTACGGGATTCTTGCACGATGGTGGCTACCTCCTTCCCGGATCAGCCGTGGCCGATCTTTACGCAGGAGCCGGGTTGTTTACGGCGCCCCTGGTGGACGCGGTGGGGATCACTGGTTCGGTGCTATCCGTTGAAGGATCGCCCGGAACCAGCCGGGACGCCCGCAAGAATCTGCATGGAGAGCCCCATGTGGAGATCGTCCAGGGCAAGGTGGAACGCGTCCTGCGGCAACGGTCCCGCAGCTTCGATTCGTTGGTGATCGACCCGCCGCGCGCCGGTGCCGGCAAAGCCGTAGTCAGCCAGCTCATCGAGTCCGGACCGCGGGCCATCGCCTACGTGTCGTGTGATCCAGCCTCTTTCGCGCGTGATCTCGGGTACTTCCGGAATGGCGGCTGGCGGCTTGATTCACTCCGTGCCTTTGATCTCTATCCACACACTCACCATCTGGAGACCGTCGCGTTGCTGGTGCCCGCGGCGTAGCCGCCACTACGATGGTGGAGAAGTTCGACGTCGCGCTTCACTTCTCCACCGACCGACGGCATGATGCTCAGATTAGGTTTGCCTAACTAGCTAGCGGTCAACCGCGCGACAAAGATGAAAGCTGTTGCGAGAGGAGTCCTGCCATGAGCACTGTGGACAGCTTCGGTTCCAAAGGCGTACTGAATGTAGCCGGCACCGATTATGAAATTTTCCGGTTGAACTCCGTTGAGGGCGCAGACAGCCTTCCGTTCAGCCTTAAAGTATTGCTTGAAAATCTCCTGCGGACGGAAGACGGCGCCAATATCACGGCCGACCACGTCCGCGCCTTGGCCGGTTGGGACCCGAATGCCCAGCCAGACACCGAGATCCAGTTCACCCCGGCTCGAGTCATCATGCAGGACTTCACCGGTGTTCCTTGTGTCGTCGACTTGGCCACCATGCGTGAAGCCGTCAAGGATCTCGGCGGCGACCCCAAGCGCGTCAACCCGCTGGCTCCGGCCGAAATGGTCATCGACCACTCCGTGCAGATCGACGCCTTCGGCAACTCCGGCGCCCTCGAGCGCAACATGGAGATCGAATACCAGCGCAACGGCGAGCGTTACCAGTTCCTGCGCTGGGGCCAGACCGCTTTTGACGACTTCAAGGTTGTTCCCCCGGGAACCGGCATCGTCCACCAGGTCAACATCGAATACCTGGCGCGTACCGTTATGACCCGCGAAGTTGAGGGCGTTCTCCGCGCCTACCCCGACACCTGCGTCGGTACCGACTCCCACACCACCATGGTCAACGGCCTGGGCGTGCTGGGCTGGGGCGTGGGCGGCATCGAAGCCGAGGCTGCGATGCTCGGCCAGCCCGTCTCCATGCTGATCCCGCGTGTTGTCGGCTTCAAGCTCACCGGCTCCATTCCGGCGGGCGCCACGGCCACCGACGTCGTCTTGACCATCACCGAGCAGCTGCGCAAACACGGTGTTGTCGGCAAGTTCGTGGAGTTCTACGGCGAAGGCGTTGCGGCGGTGCCGCTGGCCAACCGCGCGACCATCGGTAACATGAGCCCGGAGTTCGGCTCCACGGCAGCCATGTTCCCGATCGACGACGTCACGCTCGACTACCTGCGCCTCACTGGCCGCTCCGAGCAGAACGTCGCCTTGGTTGAGGCCTACGCGAAAGAACAGGGCCTCTGGCACGATCCGTCCCACGAGATCAAGTTCTCCGAGTACCTTGAGCTGGACCTGTCCACGGTTGTTCCCTCCATCTCCGGCCCGAAGCGTCCCCAGGACCGCATCATCCTCACGGAGTCGAAGGCACAGTTCCGCGAGGACCTGCGCAACTACGTCAAGGAAGACCTGGCCGACGGAAGCCTGGACGAAGCCATTGACGAGAGCTTCCCGGCCTCGGACTCGCCGTCGTTTACCGCTACCGCGACCCACTTGGCCGATGTAGCGCCGCACGCACACGGTCCCAAGTCGAATGGCCGCCCGTCGAACAAGGTGGGCGTCGTGACGGCTGACGGTCGCGAATTCGAACTGGACCACGGAGCCGTTTCGATCGCTTCGATTACGTCTTGCACCAACACGTCCAACCCCTCCGTCATGCTGGCCGCCGCCTTGCTCGCCCGCAACGCCGTGGACAAGGGCCTCACCTCCAAGCCCTGGGTCAAGACGTCGGTCGCTCCCGGCTCCAAGGTTGTCACCGACTACTACGAGAAGTCCGGCCTGACCCCCTACCTGGAGAAGCTCGGCTTCTACATTGTCGGCTACGGCTGCGCTACTTGCATCGGCAACTCCGGACCGCTCGACGCCGAAATCTCCGAGGCCATCCAGGCCAACGACCTTTCCGTCACCGCAGTCCTCTCCGGCAACCGCAACTTCGAAGGCCGCATCAACCCGGACGTCAAGATGAACTACCTGGCCTCGCCGCCGTTGGTCATCGCCTACGCCCTGGCCGGAACCATGGACTTCGACTTCGAGGCGGACGCCCTGGGCCAGGACCAGGACGGCAACGATGTCTTCTTGAAGGACATCTGGCCGAACCCCGTCGAGGTCCAGAAGGTCATCGATTCCTCGATCGACAAGGAAATGTTCGCCCGCGGCTACGAGGGCGTCTTCGACGGCGACGACCGTTGGAAGGCACTCGACACCCCGGCAGGCGACACCTTCGCCTGGGACGCCAAGTCCACTTACGTGCGGAAGCCCCCGTACTTCGAGGGCATGAAGGCACAGCCGGATCCGGTAACGGACATCACCGGCGCCCGGGTCCTTCTGAAGCTCGGCGATTCCGTCACCACCGACCACATCTCCCCGGCCGGTTCGTTCAAGTCGGACACCCCGGCTGGCCAGTACCTTCTGGCCAACGGTGTGGAGCGCAAGGACTTCAACTCCTACGGCTCACGCCGTGGCAACCACGAAGTCATGATCCGCGGAACCTTCGCGAACATCCGCATCAAGAACCAGCTGCTCGCTGACTTCAACGACGGTGCGGGCGTCGAGGGTGGCTTCACCCGCGACTTCACCCAGGCGGACGGCCCGCAGGCCTACGTCTACGACGCCGCCCAGAACTACCAGGCCGCGGGCACTCCGCTGGTGGTCCTAGCCGGCAAGGAGTACGGCTCCGGCTCATCCCGTGACTGGGCTGCCAAGGGCACCGCGCTGCTGGGTGTGAAGGCTGTCATCGCCGAAAGCTACGAGCGTATCCACCGCTCCAACCTCATCGGCATGGGCGTCCTCCCGCTGCAGTACCCGGCCGGCGAGTCCGCCGCGTCCCTTGGCCTGGTCGGTACGGAAACGTTCTCCGTCGAGGGCGTCATCGAGCTGAACAACGGCACCACGCCGCGGACGCTCAAGGTCACTGCAACGGCCGAGGACGGCAGTTCCAAGTCCTTCGATGCCGTGCTGCGCATCGACACCCCGGGCGAAGCGGACTACTACCGCAACGGTGGAATCCTGCAGTACGTCCTGCGCCAGATCTCCGCACACTAGCGGCAATTTGCGCAGACTGCGCCTGAGCCAATAGGCAACAGCTACAGCCCCGGATGGTCGTTGACCAACCGGGGCTGTCGCCTTTCCGGCGGCTTCGCGGCGGCCAAGGCGTTAGAGTTATATAGCACGTCAATCACCCTAAGGAGGGGCCGTTGGGACTTTTGGAGACAATCCGGAACCCGCAGGACCTGAGCAAGCTCACCAGCCAGCAGCTGGAGCAGCTTGCCGGCGAGATCAGGACTTTCCTCATCACCAACGTCGCTCAAACGGGTGGACACCTCGGACCGAACCTTGGCGTGGTGGAACTCACCATGGCCATCCACAAGGTCTTCGATTCGCCGCGAGACAGCATCGTCTTTGACACCGGCCACCAGTCCTACGTCCACAAATTGCTGACGGGACGGCAGGACTTCAGCACCCTCCGGCAGCAAGGCGGCATGTCCGGGTACCCCGATCGTGGCGAATCAGAACACGACATCGTCGAGAGCTCCCACGCATCATCCTCCCTGTCCTGGGCCGACGGTATCTCCCGCGCCCGGCAATTGACCGGAGAAGGCGATCGCTGCGTCGTCGCGGTCGTCGGTGACGGCGCCCTGACGGGCGGAATGGCTTGGGAAGCGATCAACAACATTGCCGCGGACAAGCGCCGTCGCGTGGTGATAGTCGTCAACGACAACGGCCGTTCCTACGCCCCCACGGTCGGCGGCCTGGCAGACTATCTCGCTTCGCTGCGCCCCACAATCGACTCGTTCCGCGCTGCCCCCACCTACGAGGTTGTGTTGGATTGGTGGAAGAAGAAGCTGCAAAACGGCGGTCCCATTGGCCAGTTCACCTACAAGAGCCTGCATGCCATGAAGAAGGGCATCAAGGACTGGTGGGCTCCGCAAGGCATGTTTGAAGACCTCGGCATGAAGTACATCGGCCCTGTCGACGGCCACAACATGCGCGCCCTCGAACACGCGCTCACCACGGCCCGCAACTATGGCGGCCCCGTGATCGTCCATGCCATGACGGAAAAGGGACACGGTTACGCGCCTGCCCTCGCCAACGAGGCAGACCAGTTCCACGCCGTCGGAATCATCGATCCCGAGACCGGCGAACCAACCCAGGCCGGTGGAGCCCGCTCCTGGACGTCTATATTCGCCGAGGAAATCGCGGATATCGCCGACGAACGCAAGGACATCGTGGGCATCACCGGGGCCATGCTGATTCCGGTCGGACTGCACAAGTTCGCGGAACGGCACCCGGAAAGGGTGATCGACGTGGGCATCGCCGAACAACATGCCCTCACCTCGGCGGCCGGCATGGCCTTCGGCGGACTGCACCCGGTAGTAGCCGTCTACGCTACGTTCCTCAACCGCGCTTTCGATCAGCTCCTCATGGACGTAGCCCTCCACAAGGCTGGAGTCACGGTTGTCCTGGACCGCGCCGGGGTGACCGGCCCGGATGGTGCCAGCCACCACGGCATGTGGGACATGGCGATGGTCCAGATCGTTCCGGGGCTCCATCTCGCGGCTCCGCGCGATGCCAGCCGCCTGCGCGAAGAGCTCCGCGAGGCCGTCGCGATTGCTGACGCACCCAGTGTGGTGCGCTTCTCCAAGGGCAGCGTTGGAAGCGAGATCGAAGCGATCGAACGGCTTTCTGACGGCGTCGATGTGCTGGCTCGCCGGCCCGAAGGCTCCACAGAGAACGACGTCCTGATTGTCAGCGTCGGCGCCATGTCCGAGCTCGCCCTTGACGTCGCGTCCCGGCTCGGTTCCCAAGGCATCAGTTCCACAGTTGTCGATCCGCGCTGGGTCCTGCCGGTACGCAAGTCCATCATCGCCCTCGCCGCCCGGCACCGATTGGTGGTCTGCATCGAAGACGGCGTTCGTGCCGGCGGCGTCGGATCCCGTATCCGCCAGGAGATGCGGGCAGCCGGCGTGGACACGGCGCTCAACGAAGTGGGACTTCCGGTCGAATTCCTCGACCACGGAACCAGGAGCCAAGTGCTTGAACGGGTGGGGCTTACTGCCCAACAGATAACGCACGACGTCGTCGCGCAGGTTCTGGGGACAAAGGTGCCTTTCGCGCGTCCCCTGCCGGGACACGAACACCCCACCACAGGCAGCCTCCCCAAGCTGTGAGCGGGGACGCATCGCGGCGGCCCGGCGCTCTCCAGCCGGGAGACCTGGTGGTTGCCCGGAACCGGAAATGGGACGGGACAGCCCACTGGGTTGTGCCGGGACGTTATCTCGGCGAGGACATCCATGGCTGGTGGATTTTCCAAGGGCGGGGTGAATTCTGTTCCCGACCGGGAGCCGCCTTCTACACGGCGTCGGACGCAGTACTCTTGGTGCCGCGTTCAGGGGAGTACGTGGCCACGTTCTACGACGACACCTACCCCGGGGATTTCCGGATCTACGTAGATCTGGCCATGGCCCACGAGTGGAAGCCCATCAAGCCCGGCGTAGCCGAATTCCACATGATTGACATGGATCTCGACGTCATCCGTTCCGTGCACAGGGACGTGTTTATCGACGACGAAGACGAATTCGACGAGCACCGCGTCACCATGGCCTACCCCGACGATGTGGTCGAATCCATGCGGCAGGAATGCGGCGCGCTTTACCAGGCAGTATTCACCAAACAGGCACCCTTCGACGGCACGGGACCCAGCAGTACGTGTGCCGAATGGTTCAGAAAAGGACGGGCATGAGCGGCATCATCCGCACCTACAAGCGCGACGACGAAGCTGTCCTGCATTTCCGGGAGGCCTGGTACGACGACGAATTCAAGCAGTTCGTGATCAACCACGGGGTCGTAGGACACCAGAGCAGCACTGACGAAACCGACGTTGAGGACGAGGCCGCCGTCGAAGGACTCATGGCTGCTTTTGCAGCGCAATGCGAAGAGGACGGTTACGCCGAGATCCCGGAGACCGAGCAGTTCTGGGTGGTCGCCCAAATCGCGCTGAAAACGAAGGATGGTACCGAGCGCGACCGCTACCTTGAACGAAAGGCCAAGGCTGCCCTGACCAGCGAACTGGCTTGGCGCGGCCTCGGGACAGTGGAGCGTTCCGAAATCGGCGACGCGAAGCTCAACATTTACTGCCTGTGCCCGGATGTCAACAAGGCCGTTAACGCCATCAAGGTGTGCATCCGCGGAGAAGACCTGGACTTCACCAAGCTGAGCATCGCTGCGGCCCCCCATGCCGAACCTGCCGCCTTCAAAGTGAAACACTCGCCGAAAACCGGCGCGGGCTTTACTCTCTAAGGACTACGTCACCGCTTCGAAGGGACAATCATGGCGCCCAAGAGCAACTGGCCCGGACACACTCCGCTGCCGAAGGGCTTGTCTGCTCCGGCACGCAGGGCACTCGCCCATGAAGGACTGGAAACCTTGGAACAGCTCGCCGAGTTCGGCGAGCGGCGGGTAGCGGCCCTGCATGGCATGGGACCCAAGGTCATGGCGCAGTTACACGAAGCGATGGAAGAGGCAGGGATAGCCTTCGGATCCTGAGCGGCTGATTGGCCACCGCGGCGTTGTAGGGTGAAACCATGACTGAATACCGCCGTCTTGGACATTCCGGATTGACCGTCTCAGTAGTCGGTTTGGGGTGCAACAATCTTGGCCGGGCAAATACGGCCACGGAATCGCAGGAGGGCACCAACGCGGTGGTGCATGCCGCACTGGATGCCGGGGTGACCCTTTTCGACGTCGCCGACGTCTACGGCCGGGAGCCCGGCCTCAGCGAAACCATGCTGGGCGTCGCGCTGAAGGGTCGCCGGGACGACGCCATCGTGGCCACCAAATTCGGTCTCGACATGCACGGCGTGAACGGCAACGACTTCGGAGCCCGGGGATCACGCCGCTACATCATCCAGGCCGCAGAGGCGTCGCTGCGCCGCCTTGGCACCGACTGGATCGACCTGTACCAGTACCACACTCCGGATCCGCTCACCCCAGTGGACGAGACCCTCGCGGCCCTCGATGACCTCGTGACGGCAGGTAAAGTCCGGTACATCGGCCACTCCAACCGTGCTGGCTGGCAAATCGCCGAGGCCGAATACGTCGCGCGGATGCAGGGCGGCGCCCGGTTCATTTCGACGCAAAACCACTACAACCTGTTGGACCGCCGCGCGGAACTCGAAGTGCTGCCGGCCGCCCAGGCCTTCGGGCTCGGTGTCCTGCCGTATTTCCCTCTGGCCAACGGTCTCCTCACGGGCAAGTATTCTCCAGGCAGCGCCCCCGAAGGATCGCGCCTGAGCCATACTCGGACCAATATGGTCAACGACGCCGATTGGGTCCAGTTGGGCCGGTTCAGCCAATTCGCCAAGGAACGGGACTTGAGTGAAGTGCAGCTGGCGTTCTCCTGGCTGGCCGCCCAGCCTGCCGTGAGCAGCGTCATTGCTGGAGCTACCCGCCCCGGGCAAATCACCGAAAACGCGCAAGCGGTGCGCTGGGTGCCCACGGCGGAAGAGCGCGCCGAGTTGGATGAGATCTTCCCGCGTTCGCCCAAGGTTGCCCTTTTCTGAGGACCGTTCCGTGAGCGAGGATCCGACGCCGACTGCCGGGCACCGCGAGTCGGTGAGCTTGCTGGTGGACTGCGACACGGGAATCGACGACGCCCTCGCCTTGGCCTATCTGTGCAGCCAGCCGCAAGTGGAGCTCGTGGCCGTGAGCAGCACCCCGGGCAACGTTGCCGCCGAGCAGGTGGCACGCAACAACCTGTCCCTGCTCGAGCTGTGTGGCCGCCCCGACGTGCCCGTTGCCATCGGTGCACGGGCGCCGCTGCGGATCCCGCTGGTCACGACGCCGGAAACGCACGGTCCCCAGGGCATCGGCTACGCCGAGCTGCTGGAACCGCACGGAAAGGTGTACGACGTTGACGCCGTCGAACTCTGGGTGGAAGCAGCCCGGTCACGGCCGGGGGAGCTGACCGCCCTGCTGACAGCGCCGCTCACTAACTTCGCCCTCGCCCTGCGGGCCGAACCGCGCCTGCCGGAGCTGCTGCGCGGCGTCGTGATCATGGGCGGCAGCTATTACTACCAAGGCAATACGACTCCCACCGCGGAGTGGAACACCCACGTTGATCCGCACGCGGCGGCCGAAGTGTTCGCGGCCTTCTCCGGGCTTCCTGAGGAGCAACTTCCAGTGGTGTGTGCCCTGGAGACCACGGAACGGATCGAACTGAAGCCCAAACACCTCGCCGCCCTGGCCGCAGAGGCAGGCTGCGCCGAGCCGGAACTTGTCATGCCGGATCAGCCAGAAGGGCGGCGCAGCACCGCTTCCAGCGAACTCGTGCGGCATGTCAGCGACATGCTGCGCTTCTACTTCGAGTTCCACCGCCGCTACGACCAGGGCTACGTGGCGCACATCCACGATTACTTCGCCGCATCGGTCGCCGCCGGGACCGCCAGATACCGGACCCGCAGCGCAACAGTGCACGTGGAGACAACAGCTCCTAGGCTTATCGGAACCACTGTGGCGGATTTTCGCGGACTCTGGGGCGAGCCGCCCAACGCGCGCATCGTCTCGGAGAACCACCCCGAGGAAGCGTTCAACGAACTGGTGCGCTCATTGGGCGGCCTCGCCCGTCGGCTGGGAAACCAGGACGGCCGGAGACGGTGAATCGCCCCGGGCAGGCCAGCCGGAAAGCTAGCCCGCGGCCGGCTTCGAAGCGATTCCGGGTGCCAGGAAGCGTTTGCCGTTAACACGCTCGGAAGCGCCCACCCGGTCCAGATACGGTGTGATCCCGCCCAGGAACATCGGCCAGCCGGCACCGAGGATCACGCAGAGGTCGATGTCTTCCGGCCCGGCCACTACCCCTTCAGCCAACATGAGCCCGATTTCCTCGGCGAGGGCGTCCTGGGTTCGGCGCAGCACTTCCTCGGCCGTTGACGGTGTGGTGCCGAAGGACATGAGTGCCAGCGTCTCTGCCGGGATGACAGGCGTTCCATCAGGACCAGGTGCCCAGAGCGACTTCACACCGTTGTCAATCAGCTTCTGCAGGTTCTGGGACACCGCGAAACGCTCGCCGAAGGCAGTGTGCAGCGATTCCTGGACGTGCTGGGCGACCGGAAGGCCCACCATCGCGCTGAGGGTGAACGGACTCATTGGCAGGCCTATCGGGCGCAGCGCCGCGTCGGCGACTTCCGCCGGTGTCCCTTCGTCGAACGCGGCAATGACTTCGCCCATGAGCCGCAGCAAGATCCGGTTGACGACGAAAGCGGCTGCGTCCTTGACCAGCACGGCTGTCTTCTTCAAGCCCTTGGCGAGCTCGAAAGCGGTAGCCAGCACGGCGTCGTCGGTCTTTGGAGCGCGCACGATCTCCAGGAGCGGCATGACCGCAACGGGGTTGAAGAAGTGGAAACCGACCAGGCGCTCCGGGTACTGCAGATCTTCGGCCATCGCGGTCACGGACAGCGAGGACGTGTTGGTCGCGAGGATGCACTCGGGGGAGACGATGGCCTCCACCTCGGCGAACACCTGCTTTTTGACGTTGAGTTCCTCGAAGACTGCTTCAATGACGAAATCGGCGTCGGCGAATGCCTCCTTGGAGACGGAACCGCTGACGAGGGCCTTGGTCCGGTTGGCGGCGTCGGAGCTGATCCGTTTCTTTCCAAGCAGCTTGTCCACTTCCGCATGAACGTAGGCAACTCCCTTGTCCACGCGCTCCTGGTCGATGTCCGTCAAGACAACAGGCACCTTGAGCTGGCGTGCGAAGAGCAAGGCGAGCTGGCTCGCCATCAGGCCGGCACCCACGACGCCGATCTTCGTCACCGGACGTGCGAGCTTGCGGTCCGGCGCACCTGCGGGCCGTTTCGACCGTTTCTGTACGAGGTCCAGGAAGGCGTAGACGGTGGAGCGGAACTCTTCCGTCTGCATCAAGTCTGCGAGCGTCTCGCATTCCAGGGCCGCGGATTCGACTTTGCTCATGGGCCGGTTGACCTCGAGGATATCCAGTACCTTGGCCGGAGCCGGTGAAGCGTTCGACGTCTTGGCTTCCACGAACGCCCGGCCTGCTGCCACCGCGCCCGTCCAGCGTTCGGCAACGGCAGGATCCGCCGGATCCACGGAGTTGCTCCGCTCCGGGATCGTCTCGCCGGCAATCACTTTCGCGGCCCAAGCAATGGACTGCTCCACGAAATCTGCTGGTTCGAAGATCGCGTCGGCAATGCCGAGCTGGAGGGCCTGTGGGCCGGTGAGCGTGCGGTTGTTGCTCAGCGGGTTCTCGATCATGACCTTGACGGCGTTTTCCGGGCCGATGAGGCGGGGAAGGATGTAGACGCCGCCCCATCCCGGGACAAGTCCGATGAACGCTTCAGGCAACCCGAGGGCGCCCGCGCCGGTGGAGACCGTGCGATAAGTGGACTGGAGGGCGATTTCGAGACCACCACCGAGGGCGAGGCCATTGATGAAGGCAAAGCTGGGGACTCCCAGATCCGCGAGCGTCGCGTAGACGTCATGGCCCAGCTGTGCCATCCACAGGCCGTGATCCCGCTCTTCGAGCCGTTTGACCGCGGAAAGATCCGCTCCCGCCACGAGGAAGTATGGCTTGCCCGTGACGCCGACGCCGACGATCTCGCCGCGCATGGCGCGCTCCTTGAGGCCTTCAAGCACCGTGCCGAGCTCCACGAGGGTATTGGGTCCAAGGGTGGTGGGCTTGGTATGGTCAAGCCCGTTGTCCAGGGTGATCAGGGCGAACGTTCCGGCGTCGCCGGGGAGTTCGATGTCTTGGACGTAGGAGTGGGTCACTGTCTCGTCCGGGAAAAGTCCGGCCAGTTTCTGGAATTCGGCGGCGCTCATGCTGCGGCTCCCTCGGTGGCTGTGTTGGCGGAGGTTTCTGTTGCGCTGTTGTAGTTAACGTGGTGCGGGTTCTCCCAAATCACCGTGGCGCCCATGCCCAAGCCGATGCACATCGTGGTGAGCCCAAAGCGGACTGACGGGTCTTCTTCGAACTGGCGCGCCAACTGGTTCATGAGCCGCACGCCGGAAGATGCGAGGGGGTGCCCGACGGCGATCGCCCCGCCGTAGCGGTTGACGCGGGGATCGTCGTCGGCGATCCCGAAGTAGTCCAGGAAGCTCAAGACCTGCACAGCGAAGGCTTCGTTGATCTCGAACAGGCCGATGTCGTCGATGCCGAGTCCGGCGTTCTTGAGGGCCTTCTCGGTGGCCGGAACCGGCCCGATACCCATGACTTCGGGTTCGACTCCGGCGAAGGCATAGGAGACCAAACGCATCTTCACGGAAAGACCTAGTTCTTCGGCAGCCTCGGCGGAGGCCAGGAGCGCCGCCGTCGCGCCGTCGTTCAAACCGGCGGCATTGCCCGCGGTGACGCGGCCGTGGGCCCGGAAAGGCGTGCGAAGCTCTGCGAGGTCATCCACGGTGGTTCCGGGGCGTGGTGGCTCGTCGGCAGTGTTGACTGTCCAGCCTTGTCCTGGCTTCATCGTGGCGACAGGGACCAGGTCCGGCTGGATCTGGTCCTTACCGTAGGCCGCCGCAAGTTTTGCCTGCGAAGCCGCCGCATAAGTGTCCGTGCGCTCTTTGGTGATCGCCGGGAAGCGATCGTGGAGGGTCTCGGCCGTGTTTCCCATGTTCAGCGCGGCTGGATCCACGATCCGCTCGGACATGAACCGTGGGTTCGGATCCGCACCGGACCCCATGGGGTGATTGCCCATGTGCTCTACGCCGCCGGCAATCACGACGTCATACGCGCCGAAACCGATGCCGCTCGCCGTCGTCGTGACCGCGGTCATTGCCCCGGCACACATGCGGTCGATCGCAAAACCGGGCACACTGCGGGGGAGGCCGGCCAAGAGGGCGGCGGTCCGCCCGATGGTCAGGCCTTGGTCGCCGGTCTGCGTCGTGGCGGCGATGGCGACTTCGTCAACGCGTTCGGCGGGGAGAGCCGGATTGCGGCGCATCAGTTCGCGAATGCACTTGACCACGAGGTCGTCGGCGCGGGTGCCTGCATAGATGCCCTTTTCGCCCGCTTTCCCGAACGGCGTCCGGACACCGTCCACGAAGACGACGTCGCGGACTGCCCGCGGCTTGGCGCTGTTCCCGGTATGGCTCATGTGTGGCTCCTCGTTGAGACATGGATGCCGGACAGTCCTCATAGGGGAAGCCGGTGTCATTCACAGCTATGTTACTCGTGGGTAACTTAGCGCGCAAGGCGATCCATTTCGGACGCTCACTCACATATATCGTCTTCCCGCGGGATCCTCGCTCACATCTATCGCGGAATGCACCTGGAAAAAAGCCCACATGTGAGCGGGCGTCATGCCGGAGGGTCCGATATGTGAGCGTGCGTCACAGGGGGACGGCAAAGGCCTGCCTCTGGACCATTCGGTCCGGCGGCAGGCCTTCCGCGCTCTCTGCGGGCCAATTGATCAGGAACGTGCACTGTCCTTCTCGTCCCGGTTGTTGCCTTGGCTTTCGTCCTGGGATTTCGGAGCGGGGTTCCGAGGCTCTTTGGGTTCCTTCGGCGGCAGCGGCTGTGGATTCAGTGACGCCTCGGTGAGGATCGGCGCCGTGATGGCGATTTGCCATTCCCGGGCGCCGAGGGCGCGCAGCTCTTCCGACACGGACTCGACCGTGATGTCCGACGGCGGCCGCCACAGCACGCGCCGCATGTAATCCGGCGTGAGCAGGTTCTCCACGGGAAGTTTGAGCTCGTCGGCCGCCGCCTGGAGCCGTGGACGGGCAGTGCCCAGGCGCGCTGCGGCCTCGGGATCCCGGTCCGTCCAGACGCGCGGTGGCGGGGGAGCATTGGTTGGAAGATGCAGCGGAGGAAGGTCCTCGGTGTTCTTTACAGCGGCGATGCAGCGCAGCCAGCGCGGTGCTTCCCGCTGTGCGGCCCGACCGTGGAAGCCCTTGGTGGCCAGGAGCTGCGGAACGGTGGTGGGCATGGCCTTTGCCGCGGCGACCAAGGCTGAATCGGGAATCAGGCGGCTCGGAGCAACGTCACGCTTGCGTGCCAACTGGTCCCGTTCATGCCACAGCTCGCGTACGGCTGCCAATTGGCGGCGATCACGGATCTGGTGCAGGCCGGAGGTCTTGCGCCACGGATCGACCCGGGGGGCCGGGAGCCCGGCGGCGAGGATGCCGGCGAATTCCTGCTCGGCAAATTCGAGCTTCCCATCTGCTTCCAGGAGTTCGATGAGTTCTTCGCGTAGCTCGGCGAGGACCTCGACGTCGAGGGCCGCATACCGCAGCCACGGTTCGGGAAGGGGGCGGGTGGACCAGTCGGCCGCTGAGTGTTCTTTAGCGAGGCCAAAGCCCAGGAGTTGCTCGATGACGGCTGCGAGGCCGACCCGGGGCAGCCCTGCAAGCCGTGCGGCGAGCTCGGTGTCGAAGAGCTTGTCCGGCCACATGCCTAGTTCGGCCAGGCACGGAAGATCCTGCGTCGCGGCATGCAGGATCCACTCGACGCCGCTCAGCGCTTCGTTGACGATCTTCAGGTCGTCGAAGGGCTCCGGGTCGATCAGCCAGGTACCTGCGCCGTCACGCCGGATCTGTACCAGGAAGGCGCGTTGTCCGTAGCGGAAGCCGGAGGCGCGCTCTGCGTCGACCCCTGCGGGGCCGGTTCCTGCGGCGATGGCGGCGGCGCACCGCTCCAAGCCGGACATGGTGTCGATGACAAGGGGTACGCCCTCGCGTGGGGCATCCAGATCGATGATTTCGGGTATCCGGCCCTCAAAGCCGTCTACCGTGATGTGTGGGGTGGGATCAGCAGCCGGAGCGCCGGCTGTGGTGGGTTCCAGATTTTCAGGGGTCATGGTGCCTTCAGTTTACCGACTCTGTTCGGGGCCGGTCCGGCCGGGATTCCAGCGAGCTTCCAGCTCTTTCATGTAAGCCGCCGATGTGGCAGCGGCGTGACGCCGGGAGGCAGGGGAGGGAGGCCTGCGAACGTGCAGACCATGTCGCACCACGCCTCCAAGTGCGCCTGGGCATCGGAAGACGCTGGTGTCCACGATGCGCGGAGTTCGATGTCGATGGTCTCCGGCCTTTCGGCCAAGGTGCCGAAGCTCTCGGACAGGATGCGTGTGGCCGTTCCCCCCGCCGCCCGGTACTGGGCGGAATGGCTTTCGAGAGCATCGACGAGCCAGGTCCAGGCCACGGAACCGAGCATGGCGTCGTTGCCCATGTCGGCTTCCAGCTGGGCCCTGATGTAGGTGACGATCCGGAATTCCCCGTCCCACACCGCCGAGCCGTCGGGATCATGGAGAAGGATGAACCTGCCTGTCGCGAGTTCATCGTCTTCGTCATCCGCCGTACCGGCGAAACCGGAGGCGCCGGGGGTGTTTTCTTTGGTAAATGCGATGGCCGCCGGGCCATGGACAGGAGTTCGGCCAGGACGCGTCGAGCGGCTGAAAACCTCCGCCCCCAAGGCCACGGCATAGGGGGCCAAGCGGGAGGGCGCCGGAATCTCCGCGAGCCGCAGCTCACTCCGGCACTGTGCTTTTCGTAGCGTTCCCAACGCATGCAAGAAATCCGCGGGAACCTGTGCGAGTGCGTTCACCTTCGCAGATTATGTGTCCGAGGCGGCGAAAGCTTGAAGCCACGCCGCCCCGTCCAGCGGCCTATGCCGAGGCCAGCTCACGCTTGATTGCGGCAACGAAGGAATCTATGTCCTCTTCCGTGGTGTCGAAAGAACACATCCAGCGCACTTCGCGGTTCGCTTCGTTCCAGTCATAGAACTTGAAAGACGGGCGAAGGCGGTCGGCGACGCCGGCCGGGAGCACCGCGAAGACCCCGTTGGACTCGGTGGCCTGCGTGGGTTCCACACCGTCGATGGAATCCACCGCGGCACGCAACCGCGCGGCCATGGCGTTAGCGTGTGCTGCCGAGCGAAGCCACAGCCCGGACTCCAGGAGCGCGATGAACTGGGCCGAAATGAAGCGCATCTTCGAGGCCAGCTGCATGTTCATCTTGCGAAGGAACTTCAGCCCATGTGCGGCCTCCGGGTTTAGCGCCACCACTACCTCGCCGAACAGCAGCCCGTTCTTAGTGCCGCCGAAGGACAAAATGTCCACACCGGCGTCGCGGGTGAACATCCGCAAAGGCACGCCAAGGTGGGCTGCAGCATTGGCGAGCCGGGCGCCGTCCATGTGCAATTTCATGCCCTTGGCATGGATGTGGTCGGCGATCGCCCGGATTTCTTCCGGCGTGTAGCACGTGCCAAGCTCCGTGGTCTGCGTGATGGACACGGCCAGCGGCTGCGCACGGTGCTCGTCGCCCCAGCCCCAAGCCTCACGGTCGATCAGCTCGGGAGTCAGCTTGCCATCCGGAGTAGGGACCTGGAGGAGCTTGATGCCGCCGATTCGCTCGGGCGCGCCGTTTTCGTCCATGTTGATGTGGGCAGTCGAGGCGCAGATGACGGCACCCCAGCGCGGCAGCAGTGACTGCAGCGACAACACATTGGCCCCAGTGCCGTTGAAGACCGGGAAACACTCGATGCCGGCGCCGAAGTGCTGCTCCATGACTTCCTGGAGCCGCTCCGTGTACTGGTCCTCGCCGTAGGAGACCTGGTGGCCGCCATTCGCTGCTGCGAGGGCCGCCAGGATTTCAGGGTGGACTCCGGAGTAGTTGTCCGAAGCGAATCCGCGGACCGAGGGATCGTGGAGGCGTCCTGCGGCTTCGGTGTCCAGGCCGGCCGGGAATTCTTTTGTAATGCTCGTCACTTGTTCATTCACGCTTTCAGTCTATTTGGCCAGAAGGAGGCGCTGTCCGTTCAGTTCCGCTGCTGGCTTGTCGAAGAGCCCGACGGCCGCCGCCGCCAGTTCCTCGACGTCCGTGTATCCGGGGAATTTCCGCTCGGGATGTTCCCTCCGCATCGCCGCGTCCAGGAGTGACTTGACCACAAAGACGACGGCGGCGCTGTGCTGTTCCGTGGGTTCGTCCGTGTTGCCTGAGTTGCCTGCTTGATCGCGGCGGAACCCGTCGGCCACGGCCAGGGTCCAGGTCTCCGCGGCAGCCTTGGCCGCCGCGTAGGTGGCGGCTCCCGCAGTGGGCGCGGCGACCGCCGTCGAACTCACCATGGCGAAGCGTCCCCTAGGGGAGGCCTCAAGATCCTTGTAGAAGACCCGCGAAACGTTCCTCAGCGTGGTGATGGCGCTTTGTTCAAGGGCATCCCAGTCCTCGTCGGGCTGGTCTTCGATTCCCTTGGCACCGCGCCATCCGCCCACGAGGTGGATGACGCCGTCGATCCGTTCTGCGCTTCCGCGGATTTTCGAGGCGAGCTCGCGCACCGACGCCAGTTTTGAAAGATCGCAGACGAGAGGGACAACGCGATCGCCCGCTTCGGCCGCCGCAGCCTTGATACGGGCGTCGTCCGAACCGACGGTAAATACCTGATGCCCGGCAGCCGCGAAAGCGCTGGCGACGGCAATGCCCGAGGAGTTGCTGCCGCCTGTGACGACGACGCTCAACGGATCGCCGGCCATCAGGCTGCGGTCAGTCCGGTAGTGCCGGTGATGCCCGTGGTTGACTCGATGATGGGACGCATTTTCTTCTCCAGTGCTTCGTAGAACATGGACAGGGGGAATTCATCGTCGAGGACCTGGTCGGTAAGGCCGCGGGGCGGCCCGTCGAGTGGCAATGCCTCTGGGCCCTTCGCCCAGACCGAGGCCGGGTGTGGAGTGACCGTACTGGAAATGAGCTTATATGCAGCGAGCCAATGGGCGGCCTTGGGGCGGTCGATGGAGCGCCAGTACAGTTCCTCGATCTGCGCGCCGAGCTCGACGACGACGGCGGCGGCTTCGTCCCAGTCGATGCTGAGCTTGCTGTCGGTCCAGTGCAGGACGTGGTGCTGGTGCATCCAGGCGAAGAGGAGCTGGCCGCCCAGGCCGTCGTAGTTGCGGACCCGGTTGCCCGTGATGGCGAAGCGGAAAATACGGTCGAAGATGACGGCGTACTGGACGAGCTTGGCGTGGCGTCGGGCGTCGGGCGAGGCTTCCTCATCCTTCTCGATCCGGACGGATTCACGGAAGGCCGTCAGATCGCAGCGGAGTTCTTCGAGCGAATAGAGGAAGAACGGCATGCGCTGCTTGATCATGAAGGGGTCGAAGGGGAGGTCCCCGCGCATGTGGGTGCGGTCATGGATCAGGTCCCACATGACGAAGGTCCGCTGCGTGAGCTCCTGGTCATCCAAAAGCTCGGCGGCATCTGCGGGCAGCTGCAGGGATGTTGTTGTTGCGGCTGCCTTGAGGACACGGCGGAAGCGTGCGGCCTCGCGGTCGGCAAAGATGGCACCCCACGTGAAGGCAGGCGTCTGGCGAACTGCGACGGTCTCGGGAAAGAGAACGGCCGAATTGGTGTCGTAGCCCGGGGTGAAGTCCAGGAAACGGATGGGCACGAAAAGCTTGTTTGAGTAGTCGCCGGCCTCCAGCGCGCCGATGAACTCAGGCCAGATCACCTCGATGAGGACAGCCTCCACGAGGCGGCTGGTGCTGCCGTTCTGGGTGTACATGGGGAACACGACCAGGTGCTGGAGCCCGTCCTCGCGGTGTTCCTGGGGCTGGAAAGCCAGAAGGGAGTCGAGGAAGTCCGGGACTCCGAAACCGGCATCGGCCCAACGGCCGAAATCCGTGACCAGGAGTTCAAGATATGCGGAGTCGTGGGGAAAGGCGGGAGCCAGGCTCTTGATGGCCTCCATGATGGTGGCCGTGTACTCCCGGGCTGCCCCATGGTGCATGGAATCCTGGATGGAGCCGTCCTGGCTCTGGAACGCCTGGAGGGCAGTGGCTGCGGCCTTCAGAGAGATCCAGTCCCGGTTGTCCGAGGTGATGCGCGGACGGGTGGTGGTAGCGGTGGTGGTCATCGTTGACGGTGCCTTTCCTCAAGAATCGTTGTTCTGAGGTGAGCGTAGCAAGCGGTCAGAGTCGCTAATTCAAAAGTGGCTTGAGCATAAGAAACTCTTGTGCAAGTGCTTCCGGCAGCCCCCGCAAGGTCCAGCCCGGGCAGGGCTGGCCGTGGGGACCGCCGGCTACTTGGGGTTGCCGATTGGAATTACTGCCCGGCCGGGGACTCGACGAGCTTGAGCGAAACGGAATTAATGCAGTACCGCTGGTCGGTCGGCGTACCGTAGCCCTCGCCCTCGAAAACATGGCCCAAGTGAGAATCGCAATTAGCGCAGCGGACTTCTACGCGATCCATGCCCAAGGTGCGGTCA
This sequence comes from Arthrobacter sp. AZCC_0090, assembly GCF_014207375.1. Classification (GTDB taxonomy): domain Bacteria; phylum Actinomycetota; class Actinomycetes; order Actinomycetales; family Micrococcaceae; genus Arthrobacter. The sequence continues at coordinate 158,955 of NZ_JACHEE010000006.1, forward strand.
TGGATGTACCTGACGGTGCCCTCTGCGAGAGGTGCCCAGAAAGAGGGCCAACCGCAATGCGAATCGAATTTCTCATTGCTGGTGAAAAGCTCCGCGCCGCAGGCACGGCACTGGTAGACGCCCGCAGTATGTGTGTCCCAATATTCACCCGTATAGGGGCGTTCCGTCCCGGCCTCGCGAAGAACCCTGAACTCTTCCGGGGTAAGTTCTTCGCGCCACTCAGCGTCCGTCTTCTCCACGCATTGCCCGTCCTTGGGGACTTCTTGGAGGGGTACCCCGGCCAAGGGATCCGCGGCTTGGAAGTACTTCCTGTTATCTGCAGTGCTCATGCTCTCTCAACGCTCACGAGTCGCCGATAAATCCCGAGCCCGCGTATAGATGCAGCACGGGTAGTCCCAACTGGTCCTGGGCCTTGTTCGCCCAATCTGTATGGAAGGTATCGGCAATAGCGTGCGGGCGGGTGACCACCACTGCCTGTGCGGCGTTAAGGGCCTTGACCTTGGATACCAAGCCGGCAACTGCGCCGCCGTCCACGATTTCACCTGTGACCCCGCCACCTAGACCCTCCAAGGTAGCGAGGGAGGCCGACAAGGCTTCCGTGGCCTGCGCCCGCTCCGATTGGGGATCAGGTGCCTCTGCGACGAGGTCCCGGAAGGCCTTGGCCACTTCAAGCATCGAAAGGTTTTCGAGGAAGTCGACGAGCAAGTGCCGTTCGGTGTTCGCCGGCACCAGCACCACCAGGGGCGAGTCCCCGCCGTCGAGCAGTTTGGCAATATTGACGCGGTCGTCCGGGCCGAGAGGCTCTTCGGTAAGGATGACGATTGGATCACTCATGGCTACAGCGTAGACCTGAGGCGCTCCGGGTGGCATGGTTTGGCCCGGCAATTCTGTCCCGGCTGTGGAGCTGCCGTGGTTGTGCCTCCTAGACAGCACACAGACAGAACGGCTGTTCAAAGCACAGCCCCGCAACCGGGACAATGGTCACATGGCATCCAAGACCCTAGCTGAGCCGGCCGTCGAGAACGGTGCGAAAATGTCCACCCGCGCCAAATGGGCTGTCGCGGGGATCATCGCTGGAAGCGGCATTGCCGGCCTGCTCGGCGCCGGATCTTCGGCGCTCGCAGCCTATTTCGCTCGGCGCATCATCACCCCCTCGGTACGGGAGGCGGACCAGGAAGTACTGGCGGTGGTGCGCAGTGACAATGGACTTCAGGTCATCCTTGCAGCTACCCCGGACACCACCATCGATGGAGTGTTCAGCCTCTTTTTCGCCGAGGGGACCGGGTTTGCGCGGATCGGCCGGATCGTGTCCTATTCGCCCGCAGAGCGCACCGTGCAGCGCGAAGTAGAGGAGGTCTACAGCGGGGACCTGTCTACAGCCCGTCGCGGTTGGTGGAGCGGCGCCGTCTTTAACTCCCCTGCGGCACTTGGCTTGGACTCGAAAGACGTAAAGATCGATGTCGAGGGCGGCCAAGCCCCGGCGTGGCTGATCCCTTCCGGTGCGGGGAAGCCCGCAAAGGTGTGGGCCATCATGGTCCATGGCCGCGGTGCTACGCGCCTCGAAGGCCTGCGCGCAGTGCGCGCCGCGCGCGAACTCGGACTCGACAGCCTGCTGGTTTCCTACCGGAACGACGGCTTGGCACCCTCTGCCCCCGACGGGCGATACGGCCTGGGGTCTACGGAATGGCGCGACGTCGATGCCGCCATTGAGTACGCGCTCGCCCATGGCGCGCACGAGGTGGTCTTGTTCGGGTGGTCGATGGGCGGCGCGATCTGCCTGCAGACAGCTGACCTTTCCCACCACCGCCATGTCATCAGGGCCATGGTTCTGGACGCGCCGGTGATCAATTGGGTCAACGTCCTTGCACACCACGCCCAAATCAACAGGATTCCCTACGCTGTGGGCCGCTACGGGCAGCTGATGTTGGCGCACCCCCTCGGCCGACGCCTCACCGGCCTGGCCGCCCCCGTTGACTTGAAAGCGATGGACTGGGATTCACGTGCCGTCGAACTCCGGACTCCGACGCTGGTGATCCACAGTGTGGACGATGAGTACGTTCCCTACGGACCTTCAGCCAGTCTCGCCGAAAAGAATCCGGACATGGTCACGTTTGAAGCGTTCGAAGGAGCGCGACACACCAAAGAGTGGAACGTGGATCCGCAGAAGTGGGAGCGGCTGGTGCACGCGTGGTTAGCGCCGAGGCTCGCGCCGCGGAGCGGGCCGCCATCCGTTTGACCTGTAGTCCTAGGGCTCAGGCGCCTACGGGAGACTCTGAGCGTTTGTTAGTGGCTCCCGATCGGGGCAGTCCGGGCGTTCGTGATCCGGATCAGGTCCGCAGGATCCAGTTCAATGTCCAGGCCGCGCCGTCCACCGGAAACGAGGACAGTCCCGAAGGCCAACGCCGATTCGTCAAGCACAGTGGGCGATGACTGACGTTGGCCAAGGGGCGAAATCCCGCCCAACACATATCCGGTGCGCCGCTCGGCCGCTTGGGGATCGGCCATGGTGGCCTTCTTCGATCCAAGCACGGCGGCGATTGCCTTGAGGTCAAGGGTTCCACTGACCGGAACGATGCCCACTGCAAGCTTGCCCTCGACGTCCACCATCAAGGTTTTGAACACCCTGTCAGGATCGATTCCCAGGACCTCGGCCGCCTCAAGTCCGTAGCTGGCCGCCGACGGATCATGCAAGTACGGGTGGAGGGTGAAAGAAACGCCGGCCGCAGCCAGTACGGCTGTGGCCGGCGTTCCCTGTGAAGCCTGTTTCTTGGCCATTCTCGGAGGTATCCCGGATCAGGACAGCAGGCGGTCCGCTGCGGCGACCTTGCGCTTGATGCGCCCCAACATGGCGGTCATGCCACGCATGCGCAGCGGCGTGATGGCCCGGGTGAGGCCAAGCAGTTCCGGCATGTCATCCGGAACTGCCAGGATCTCCGCGGCCGTCAATCCGTCCAGTCCCTCGTGCAGGACACCCGCGAAACCACGCGTGGTTGGCGCTTCCGGTGGTGCCTTGAAGAACAAACGGTAAGCGACGCCGTCGGCGTTCTTTTCCTGTTCAATGGTCAGGAACAGCGGCGACTGGCACTCCACCACTTGCTCCAGGAGCTCCGGGTGGTCCAGCAGCCGTTCCGGCAGGGCCGGGAGTCCGCGGGAGAACTCAAGCAACAACTGAAGGCGGTCTGGCTCGGTCAGTGCCTGGAAGTCATCGACAATTTCCGCCAACGCGGCGGGCAAGGTATTGGTACTCATCGCTTCCAGCTTACGCAAGTCAGGGCCGGTCCGGCGCCCGTTACTTCAATATGGCCAGGCCAACATGGCAAGGCACGGAGATTCAGGGTTACTTTCCGGCAAGGACGGGGACCGTGCCCCGCTCCGCGCCCTTGACGATCGGGACGCGGACCGCATTGCCCCATTCGGTCCAGGAACCGTCGTAGTTGCGGACCGTTTCGAAGCCGAGCAGGTACTTCAACGCGAACCAGGTGTGGCTGGAACGCTCGCCGATGCGGCAGTACGCCACGACGTCGTCGCCCTCGGCGAGGCCGGCTTCGCCGAGGTAGAGAGCCTCAAGTTCCGTGCGGTTGCGGTATGTGCCGTCCTCGGCCGCAGCGCGTGCCCACGGGATGGAAGCGGCGGTGGGAATGTGGCCGCCGCGCAGGGCGCCTTCTTCGGGGTAGGCCGGCATGTGCGTGCGCTGGCCCGTGTATTCCTCGGGGGAGCGGACATCGATCAGTGGCTTTCCAAAATGAGCCAGGACGTCATCCTTGAATGCGCGGATCGGGGCATCGTTCCGTTCGATGACCGGGTACTCGCCCGGAACCGGCTGAGGGACGTCGGTGGTGATATCGCGGCCTTCGGCGATCCATTTGTCGCGTCCACCGTCCAGGAGCCGGACGTCTTCGTGGCCGAACAGCGTGAAGACCCAGAGGGCGTACGCGGCCCACCAGTTGGATTTGTCGCCGTAGATCACCACAGTGGTGTCGCGCGAGATGCCTTTTGCGGCCGCCAGGGTTGCGAAAGCCGCGCCATCGACGTAGTCCCGGGTGACTTCGTCGTTCAAGTCCGTGTGCCAGTCGATCTTGACTGCGCCCGGAATATGGCCGGTCTCGTACAGGAGGACGTCTTCGTCGGATTCGACAACCACCAGCTTGCCGTCGCCGAGCGCGCCGCCTTCAAGGGCTGCGGCAAGCCACTCGGTGGACACCAGACGCTCGGGGTGGGCGTACGCGGCGAACTTCTCATTCTGTTCAACGGGGTAGGACATTGGTATGGCCTTTCACTGACACTTTCACTGACACCGGGCGGCGCCGGGCATGAGGACGTGCCCGGCATTGATCCCACATTATCGAGGGCGGGGGACTAAAGCTCTTCCTCGTTCATATGGTGAAATATGGCCTTGATCACGTGTCCGTCGAGCCCATGATATTGCCGGTATTCTTGCTGGGGACTTACGACACAAAGAACGGACCGCCTTGGTACAGATCGAACAGCTCGCCGCGCGCACGCCGGCGGTCTCAGCGGATGAGATTCTCAAGGGTTTCTACCCTTCGCCACGGTTCGGCGAGGTGTCCTTCACCAGCTACCGGCCGGATCCCAACCAGCCGAGCCAGGCGGCGGCAGTCAAGGCCCTGGGGGCCTTCGGGGCAACGATCGGTGCCGGCGACGGAGACGGCCTGTTCAAGCGTCTTTTCAGCAAGAAGGTCAACAACAGGGCCGGCATCTACCTTGACGGTGGATTCGGCGTCGGCAAGACCCACCTGCTGGCGTCTCTCTGGCACTCGGCTCCGGGGCCGAAGGCTTTCGGAACGTTCGTCGAATACACCAACCTCGTGGGCGCCCTGTCCTTCCGTAAAACCGTTGAAGCCCTGAGCAGCTACAAGCTGGTCTGCATTGACGAGTTTGAGCTCGACGATCCGGGAGACACGGTGCTGATGTCCCGACTCATGCGGGAGTTGGCCGACGCCGGCGTCAAGCTCGCTGCGACGTCCAACACCCTTCCGGGCTCACTCGGGGACGGCCGCTTTGCCGCCGTCGACTTCCAGCGGGAGATCCAGGTCCTCGCCGACCAGTTCGATGTTGTCAGGATTGACGGCGAAGACTTCCGGCACCGCGGCTTGCCCGCCGCACCGGCACCGCTGAAGACCGAGGACCTCAAGCGCCAGATGCACTCTGAATTCGATGGCCAGACCGTGGCTGTCGACGACTTCCGCGGCTTGATCGACCACCTCGCCGGCGTCCACCCCAGCCGGTATCGCAAGCTGATCGCAGGAATCGATGCCGTTGTTTGGCGGGACGTGGAAACCATCACCGAGCAGGCTGTTGCCCTTCGCTTCGTGGTGCTGGCCGACCGTTTGTATGACAAGGACGTCCCGATTCTCGCGAGCGGTGTGCCGTTCGACAAGCTCTTCACAGAGGACATGATGACCGGCGGGTACATGAAGAAGTACTTCCGCGCTGTGTCCCGCTTGACTGCCTTGGCGCGTGAGGGCCAGAACCACGAACCCTCCTAAGCTGCCCCACGCTACTTTTGGGGCTTCCGGTCCTTGAGTACCCAACGCACCAGGATTCCGGCGGCCAGTGCCCAGAACGCTGCGCCGATCCCCGTGAAACTAAGGCCCGACGCAGCGATCAGGAACGTCACCGATGCTCCAATGCGCTCTTCTGCGACGGCAAGCGCCGAAGCGACGGCGGAGGCCATCGTGCCCAGGAGGGCCAAGCCCGCAACGGCTTCCAAAAGCCCAGGCGGTGCGGACGCCACGACGGCCACGAGGGCTGCGGAAAAGGCTGCAAGGACGAGGTAGGCAAGGCCCGACGTGAAGGCGGCGATCCAGCGCCGGCCCCGGTCTTCGCCCGCCTCTTCTCCAGCTGCCAGCGCTGCGCTCAGCGCGGCCAGGTTGATCGCGTGCCCGCCAAAAGGTGCCCCTAGCACCGTCCCTGCCCCGGTCACCAGCATCGATGGGCGCCACGGGACGGTGTAGTCGAAGGACTTCAGCACGGCCACCCCCGGAATGTTCTGGGATGCCATGGTGACAATGAACAACGGCAGGGCGATGCCGGCTGCCGCGCTGAGCGTGAAAGCGGGGGTTGTCCAGTGCAATTCGGGCAAGAGGCGGTTCGCGGGAATACTCACGCCGTTCAGCACGATGTAGAACCCCATGACGGCGAGGGCCACCACCAGCGCGACTGGGACAGACCAACGGGGTGCCAGCTTCATCATGATCAGCCAGCAGAGGATCACGGGAGCCACCAACAGGGGAGCGGTGCCCAGGGCTTTGAACGGGGCAAGGCAGAGGGACAGGAGGACCCCGGCGAGCATTGCTTGGGCGAGGGCCGTGGGAATCTTCGCGATGAGCCTGCCGAGGGGCGGAATCAATCCGGTCAGGGTGATTAGCGCACCGGCGATAAGGAAGGCGCCGACGGCGGACGGCCACCCGCCGTCGGGCGTTCCAGCCCCAGCGAGCAAGGCCGCGCCCGGCGTCGACCACGCTAGCGTGACAGGCAACCGTGATCGCCAGGACAGCCAGAGCACGCCGACCCCGAAGGTCAGGGTGAGGGCAAGGAGCCCGCTGGCGGCCTGCTCTTGTGTGGCCCCAACGGCCCTCAGGCCCGCGAGGACCACGGCGAAGGAGGAAGTGAAACCGACCAACGCGGTGACGATTCCGGCCACAAGAGGGCGGGAAAGCTGCCGGGAGGCGGAAATCGGGCGTGGCTGTCCGGTCTGGAGAGGTGACGCTGGCATAGTCACCCACGTTACCGGAGCCGGGGCGCGTCGGCCGAGGCGACAACGGTTAAACGCCTAGGGCACCGGCGGCGCCTCGCGGCGGGACCGGTGCCCCGTTGACGTAACTGTATTCGGGAGCTCTGGCCGGATGAACCGGCTACGGAGCCTCATTGGCGGAGGGAGCTATCCAGGCCGTAGCCCTTACAGCAAACCGTCGAGGTTGCCCACGAACTCGGAAGCGGCTCTCTGAACCGCATCTAGTCGTCGATAAAATCGGCGGTCTATTCGATGCCGTCCTTGATGGCTTCTTCATTGCCACCAACGAGGTCCTGAACTTTGCCCTTCAGATCGTCAAATAATCCCACGGGCACCTCCCTTCAATCACGGAGCCAGATCGCTCCTCCGTTCTCGATCCTAACCCGAGACCTTCGGGGTGCCAAGGTCTGGTTTGACGGGGATGTCCGTGACTCATCCCGGCGGTCAAATCTGCTGGTGCCGCGGACTGTCCGGGTTCATCAGGGAATGCTTGCGGCCGTAGCTGAAGTAGATCACCAGTCCGATGACCAGCCACACAACGAAGCGCAGCCAGGTCTCCCAATGCAACTGGATCATGAGGAAGGCCGAGGCGAGGACGCCGAAGGCCGGAACCAGGGGCATGAAGGGCAGCCTGAAGGTGCGCGGAGCGTTGGGCTTCTTGTAGCGGAAGACGATCACTGCCAAGCACACCACCACAAACGCGGCGAGGATGCCGATATTGGTCAGGTCTGCAACAGCCTTGATGGGGAAGACGCCTGCGAGCAAGGCCGAGGCGATGCCTGCGATCCACGTGACGCGCTGCGGAGTTCCGTGCTTGTCGGTACCGGCAAACCAGCCCGGGAGCAGGCCATCGCGGCTCATGGAGAACCAGACGCGGGTGACGCCCAGGAGGAAGGTTAGCATCACGGTCAGGATAGACAGGACTGCGAACACGGAGATGATAGTTGCGATGACGGGCAAGCCGACGCCCGTGAAGGCGGAGGCGAAACCCGCGGTGGGGTTGATGTCCTTGTAGTTCTGCATTCCGGTGAGCACCAGGGTCGCTGCAACGTAGAGGAGCATGGCAATGACAAGAGACAGAACAATGGCTTTCGGCATGTGCTTCTTGCCGTCCGTGGCTTCCTCGGCCGCAGTACTCATGGCGTCGTAACCGAACACTGCGAAGAAGACGGTGGCGGAGCCTGCCAGCACCGGACCGAAGCCGCTGGGCATGAACGGGTTGTAGTTGTTGGTGTTGATGTAGAAAATGCCCAGGCCGATGATGAACAGAATGAGCACCACTTTGATTGCCACGGCCACAAGTTCGAAGCGGCCAAACGCCTTGGTTCCGCGGCTCAGGATCCAGGTGACCAGCAGGCAGACCAGGATGGCGGGCAGGTTGATGACGCCGCCCTTGCCTTCGTCCACCGTCGAGGTCATCCAGGTGGGCATGTGGATGCCGACTCCGGACAGGAACGCATCAAAGTAGCCGGAGATTCCAATCGCGACCACGGCGACAATCGCGATGTACTCAAGCAGCAGGTCCCAGCCGATGAACCAGCCGATGACCTCGCCCAGGGCAACGTAGCCATAGGTATAGGCCGAACCGGCGCGGGGAATCATGCCGGCGAATTCTGCGTAGGAAAGGGCCGCGGCGGCCGAGGCAAGGCCTGCCACCAGGAATGAGATCAGCACCGCAGGGCCAACGCCGGGGGTGTCTTTGCTTCCGTGGGCGACCAGGCCAGCCAAAGAGAAGATGCCGACGCCGATGATGCCGCCAACGCCGATGGCCGTCAGTTGCCAGAGGCCCAGGCTTTTGAAGAGCCCGCTGTGCTTGCTTTCCTCCTCGATGTCGTCAATAGGTTTCTTCCTCATGATCGAACGGACGAGTGTTTGTTGATTCACCGTGTACTCCTGCCTGTTGGCGTGGACGAATTGGGTCTGAAGAAAAGTATGCGATCCGAATCACATTGGATAAAGTGATTTTTGCTGAGTGGTATTGATCAGTTCTGCCGATCTTTCCTTTGGGCGGCCCCCTGCTGCTGCTGTGGGCACAAAAAAAGCAGCTCCGCGGAGCTGCTTGGATGGTGGCGCTGTTTTGAAGCCTGGCGATTGCCGGAAGCCGGTGGGTTGGAGCGGACGACGAGATTCGAACTCGCGACATCCACCTTGGCAAGGTGGTGCTCTACCAGCTGAGCTACGTCCGCACATGATGATCGCACCGGTGATGGCCGGATATTCACCAACAAGCAAGTTGCCTTGCCTTGGTGGGCGATACTGGGATCGAACCAGTGACCTCTTCCGTGTCAGGGAAGCGCGCTACCGCTGCGCCAATCGCCCGGATCCGGCATGTGCCGGCCGGCCCGTTGCCGGGACCTTAAAATAGGAGAGCGGACGACGAGATTCGAACTCGCGACATCCACCTTGGCAAGGTGGTGCTCTACCAGCTGAGCTACGTCCGCACATGATGACCACCCCGGCCTGGGCCGAACGTTCATCAACAAGCAAGTTGCCTTGCCTTGGTGGGCGATACTGGGATCGAACCAGTGACCTCTTCCGTGTCAGGGAAGCGCGCTACCGCTGCGCCAATCGCCCAAATGCTATCCGGCCTGGACCGGAAACCAAGGTTTTCACCGAGGTGGGTACGGGATTCGAACCCGTGTATACGGCTTTGCAGGCCGCTGCCTCGCCTCTCGGCCAACCCACCGTGTAAGCACGATTCCTGGGGTTCCAAGAAGTCAATGCCGTGACAGTGTCCTGCGAGCGGACGACGAGATTCGAACTCGCGACATCCACCTTGGCAAGGTGGTGCTCTACCAGCTGAGCTACGTCCGCATAGTCTTATTCGCCGGCCTGCCCACACGTGGCATTCCGTCGCTTTCCGACGAGTAAAAACTCTATAGGAGGTTCCGGGAAACTCCAAATCGATCGGCCCGAATCGAAAGCAATGTCCTCAACTTCCTTGAATTGGCGCGGGTTTTACGAGTTACATGGCTGTGATTCATCGGCCGTTTCGCGCCTTTCGTGGGAGTTGTTGAACCGTGGAGGCGCTGGATTGTCTCTTCCGATGCGTCTTGGCGACGGGTGAGTTTCCGAGCGACTTTTCCTCCCGTTTTCCCGATTTTTGAATTCCGGCCGGGGTCGGTTAGTCTTCTTGTGCACGGGCGATTGGCGCAGTGGTAGCGCGCTTCGTTCACACCGAAGAGGTCACTGGTTCGAACCCAGTATCGCCCACCAAGGGAGGCCCTGCTCGAAACATGGTTCATGTTTCGAGCAGGGCCTCTTGTCGTTGCTCGTGAAATCCCTGATGCGCTCACGGATGAGGGGCTGCCCTGACCACCCGGTTCCTTCCGAGGGACTTGGCTTGGTAGAGGGCCGCGTCTGCGGCAGCGATCATCGCTGAGAGGTCGACGCCGTCGTACGAGCTAGCAGTAACGCCGTAGCTCGCCGTTGGAATGTGAATGCCCGCGAGGCGTTTGGTTTCCGCCAATGCGCGATTGATGTCGGCCGCGATGCCCTCAGCCCGTTCCTGGCTCGCTCCAGGCAGGAGAAGGATGAACTCTTCGCCACCGTATCGTCCAACTAAGTCGGTGGACCGTACCGATTCCGTGCAGGCAACCGCGAAGGCTTGGAGCGCGGCGTCGCCGGCAGCATGGCCGTACTCATCATTGATCGTTTTGAAGTGGTCCAAGTCAGCCAGGATCAAGGAAGCCACCAAACTTGTGGTTTGTAGGCGCTGCAGTTCCTTGGTGGCCAACTCCAGGAAGGTACCACGGTTGAGGAGCCCGGTCAGGTTGTCACGGGCAGCGCGTTCGCTTAGCCGGTTGATCAACTGGTCGTTGCTGAGGGCGGTCATGCTGAATGACACGGCAACCAGCAGTATCAGCGTGACCAAGCTGGCCATGGCCGGGCCAAAATACAAGCGGAAATTTGGGCCGGTCGGTCCTTCGACGACATATACGGACAGGCGGCAGAAATAGTAAGCCGCCAGGAATCCGGCGGCCAGGGCCATCGATTTGTGGACATGCGAGTAACTGGAATCCAGTAGCCACAGATCGCGGGAAGCCAACGCGATGCCAAGCGTCATGAAACCCAGATACACCAAGCCTCCGGACCACGTATTGTAACCAGGGCTTTCCAAGACAGAGGCGAGGGCCGTGATGCCACACGCCGCTGCAAATTGCCACTTTGGCGGCGGCAGCATCCTCAAGGATCGGGCACCGGTCCACACGCTGAACGCTCCACCTACCAGGAGGACGTTCCCCGACGGATTTGCCCAGACTTGATGCGGTGTCCCGTTGAGAAGGAAGGCTAGGTTCCCGGAGAGGAAGAAAAGGAGGGCGATGCACCACCATCCGTTGTAGGACGACCGCGTGCGCCGAAACGATGCGTAGAACAGAAGGAGCTGGGTAAGGGCGACCACGCCAAGGGCCACCCGCAGGGTTGTTATATCGAGGACCATTGTTCGCTCCCGTAGCCGAGGACGTGACCAATTATGGCATCGCGGGTCAACGAATCCGGTTCGCCGTGCATCCGTGCCTCTTTCGTTACGGGGTAGGGGTGATCCGACCCCGTGCGCGTCTTCCTGTCAGCGGTGTGTGAAAGAGTTTTCCCATGACAGATCCACTGCTTGCCCACGCCACCGAATACGGCCGGATGTACGCCCGGTCCACGTCCGAGTCCTTCTCTGTCCCTTCCATCACCACGGTGATCGGCCAGCAGGCCCACTCCCTGGACGGTTGGTTCGGCTACATGGGTGCGAGCAGCCTTGCGAAAGACCCGGAACTTCCGCAGCATCTCTCCAGTCCTGCCAAGATGCGGCAAGCCGTCAACAAAGCAGCCAAAGCGGCCGAGGTGTACCGGGACGACGCCGCACGCCGCGGCGACCGTGTGCATAACTACTGCGAACAAGTAGCCCTCCAGGCCCTCGGACGCCCACACCGAGTGAAGGAAGCCCTCGATGAGCTCGCCTCAAACGGCGAGGAAGCCTTCGCAGCCCGCTTCGATGAATGGTGGGAGCTGTACCGCGTGGAGCCCATTGCACCCGAAATCACTGTGTGGAACTCAAGCGTCGGCTACGCCGGAACCTTGGACCTCGTGGCCAAAATCAACGGCCGGATCTGCCTGATCGACTACAAGACCAAGGGCACCACCCGTGATGGAACAGTAAAACCCCTCGATGACAAGGTGGTGATGCAACTGGTAGCGGGCATGAAGGCCGAGGAAAGCCTCGTGGATCCAGTGGCAGGGGAGTGGGAACCGTGGAAATACGGGGAAAACCCTGTTCTGCTTGCAGTGGCCATCGGCGAGACTGAAGTGCGTCCCCAACGGGCCAATCCGGACGTTCTCAAGCACCACTGGTGGAAGTTCTGCGCCTTGAAGCGGGTGTGGGAGATGTCCGCCGATGTTGCCGCAGCCGGAACGGCGCTGCTCCCTGTTGCTCCGCCGTCGTACCCTGCCACCGTGGCGCCCTCAGGCTCAACTAAACTGAACTAGGTCCCCTTTTGCGGGACCGAAGCTTTGCCGATCGTGAGGAAAGACAGCACATGGCCATTTTGAGTATCCGTATCATCGGCGATCCCGTGCTCCGCACGGTTGCTGATCCAGTCACGGAATTCGGGCCTGAGCTCGCCAAGCTTGTTTCGGACATGACCGAAACCATGGAAGACGTGGACGGTGCTGGCCTCGCCGCCCCGCAGGTCGGCGTCAGCCAGCGGGTCTTTACGTACCGGATCGGGGGCGTGGAAGGCCACATCATCAACCCCGTGCTTGAGAACAGCGATGACTTCCAGCCCGACGAAGTAGAAGGCTGCCTCTCCATTCCCGGACTCGCGTTCCCGGTTCGCCGTCGCAAAACCACCCGTGCCACGGGCGTGGACATGAACGGCAACCCCGTGTCGGTTGAGGCGGAGGGCATGCTCGCCCGCTGTTTCCAGCACGAAACCGACCATCTGGACGGCATCCTTTTCACGGACCGTCTGGAAGGGGAGGATCGCAAAACCGCGCTCCGAGCCATCCGCGCGGCGAACTACCACTCCGTCACTGAGCAAACCGCGGCCAAGCGGGCCAATACAGTGGGCTCCAGCTTCGGCAGCTTCGGGGCTGCCGAATGAGGGTGCTTTTCGCCGGCACCCCCGCCGTCGCCGTTCCTTCCGTTGATGCGCTGATCGAGGCAGGCTTCGAGATCGTGGCGGTGCTGACCAGGCCGGACGCCCCTGTCGGCCGCAAGCGTATCCTCACCCCGTCGCCCGTGGCAGCCCGCGCGGCCGAACTTGGCATAGATATTATCCACGCATCCAAGGTGGACTCCGCCACCACGGAGCGGATCGCTTCCTATGAGCCGGACGTCGCCGCGATCGTTGCCTACGGGGGCCTTGTCCCCAAGGCCGCACTCGAGGTGCCGCGCCATGGCTGGATCAACCTCCACTTCTCCCTCCTCCCAGCGTGGCGGGGCGCCGCACCTGTGCAGCGTTCAGTCATCGCCGGTGACGACATCACCGGAGCGGCAACCTTCCTCCTCGAGGAAGGACTCGACACCGGACCCGTCTTCGGGACTTTGACGGAAGTCGTGCGGCTCGATGACACCGCGGGCGACTTGCTGGAGCGGCTCTCGCACAGCGGCGCGGTCTTGCTGAGCCAGACGCTATCGGCTGTCGACGCCGGAAAAGCGGCACCTCAACCCCAGCAAGGCGAAGTCTCGCTGGCGCCCAAACTAACGCTCGACGACGGCCGGCTCGACTGGACGCAACCGGCCCTCGCCATCAACCGGAGATCCCGGGGCGCCACGCCTGAACCCGGTGCGTGGACCATGCTCGACGGGCAAAGGGTCAAGCTCGATCCGGTGGGCATGCGCCCGGACACGCGCGATCTTGCGCCGGGTCGGATTCGGGTTGATGGCAAGAACGTCCTTGTTGGGACCGGATCCCATGCAGTGCAGCTCGGGCGGATCCAGCCAGCAGGCAAGAAGATGATGCCGTCGGCCGATTGGGCCCGTGGTTTGGCAACACCAGAAAGCGTGGAATTCGAATGAGTGAGTCCGGCCGGCGCGGCCCCAACAACAGTGGGAACAGGGACGGTGGGGGACGCGACAACCGCGGTCCCCGCGGCGAAAGCAACCGCGATGCCCAAGGCCGTGAACGCAATCGGGGTCCGCAGCGCGGTTTTTCCGCAAACGCACCATCGCAGCGGACCCGGCGCGCGGATCCGGCACGATTGGTGGCGTTCGAAGTCTTGCGAGCAGTCGCTTCGGAAGACGCGTATGCAAACCTCGTGCTTCCGTCTCGGATCCGCCACCATCACCTGGACAAGCGCGACGCCGGATTCGCCACCGAGCTAAGCTACGGGGCACTGCGCGGCCAGGGAACGTACGACGCCGTCCTTGCCAAGTGCGTCGACCGGCCGCTCGCCCAACTCGATCCGGCAGTCCTTGATGCGTTGCGCCTTGGGGCCCACCAGCTGCTCGCCATGCGCGTTCCGGCTCACGCCGCACTCGACCAGACCGTCGGGCTGGCCCGCGCAGTCATCGGAGCCGGCCCGTCGTCGCTCATCAACGCAGTGCTCCGAAAGGTCACCGCCAGGACGTTGTCGGAATGGCTCGACCACCTGCTGGAATACGAGACCGACGAAACCAAGATCGCCTCGGTACGCCATGCGCACCCGGAGTGGATTGTCAGGGCGTTGCGACAGTCGCTCGTCATGCATGGCCGTCCTGCGAGCGAAATCACCGAACTGCTCGAAGCCGACAACGCCGCCCCCGTGGTGAACCTGGTGGCGCTTCCCGGCATCGGTAGCCTGGACGAAGCACTCGAGAGTGGCGCCACTCCCGGCGAGCTCGTGATCGACTCGGCTTTGCCCAGCGGTGGCGACCTCGGCCGCATGTCTTCCATCCGCGAAGGCACCACACGCGTTCAGGATGTCGGATCCCAGTTGGTAGCCCGCGCCGTCGTGGGCGTGAACCTTGGGCACATCGCCAACGGCGAGAAATGGCTTGACCTTTGCGCAGGTCCAGGCGGTAAAGCTGCACTGCTGGCCGCCCTCGCTCATCAAGAAGGGGCGACCCTCTTGGCCAACGAGCCCGCGGAGCACCGGGCGAAGCTGGTCAGCCAGGCGCTCTCAGCGGTTCCGGCGGACGCCTGGACCGTCCGGGTTGGAGACGGACGCGACGTCGGCACGGAACAACCGGAAACCTTCGACCGGGTGTTGGTCGACGTCCCCTGCAGCGGCCTTGGCGCGCTGCGTCGCCGCCCTGAGTCGCGCTGGCGCAGGACCCCCAAGGACCTCGCCGATCTTGGTCCGTTGCAGCGTGAATTGCTCAACTCGGCCATCGACGCCGTCAAACCGGGAGGAGTGGTGGCGTACGTGACCTGCTCGCCGCACCCGGCCGAAACCATTGCGGTCGTCAGCGATGTCATGCGCAAGCGGGAAGATCTGGAGCAAATCGACGCGGGCGCGGCCTTGGACGCTGTCAGCCTGACGGGAAGCCTGGGCGCAGGGCACGAGTTGACGGCGCAACTTTGGCCGCACGTGCATCAAACAGACGCGATGTTCCTGGCGCTGATACGGAAGAAGCCGTAACCTTCCATGCCCTTCCCCGGCCGAAGGCGGGGCATGCCTAAGCTGGGGAATTGCCAAAAATACCAGATCGCCACCAACCCTGAGGGGACTGCCTTGACTGAGTGCTGTATCAACCCGAGCATCCTGTCCGCGGACTTCGTGAACCTGGAAGCCGAGCTGAAGAGAATCAGCAACGCCGACGCCGTACACGTCGATGTGATGGACAACCACTTTGTGCCCAACCTGACGCTCGGGCTGCCGGTTGTGGCGCGGATCCAGGCAGTGAGCCCGGTCCCGTTGGACGCCCATTTGATGATCGCCGACGCCGACCGCTGGGCACCGGCTTACGCCGACGCCGGGGTGGCTTCCGTGACCTTCCACGCTGAGGCTGCGATGGCTCCCATCAAGCTCGCCCGTGAGCTCCGTGCGCGTGGATCGAAGGCCGGAATGGCGCTTCGTCCGGCCACTCCGGTGGAACCGTACCTGGACATGCTCAGCGAATTGGACATGCTCCTCATCATGACCGTGGAACCGGGCTTCGGTGGACAGTCTTTCCTGGACGTCACCCTGCCCAAGATCCGGCGGGCGCGTGCCGCGATCGACGGCTCTGGCATCGGCGTCGCCCTGCAGATTGATGGCGGCGTCACCGAGGAGACCATCGTCCGGGCGGCCGAGGCCGGGGCGAATGTGTTCGTCGCCGGGTCCGCCGTCTACGGCCACGAGGATCCTGCTGCCGCCATTGAACGGCTGCGCGCTGCGGGCTTGGCGGCAATGTGACGACAATGACGCAATTGCATGCATATTGCTCCGGGAATACATCGGCCAGGCCTCCAGTTGTGACAGAATAACAACACACATACGTGCTCCGGGGTCGGTGTAATTCCGAACCGGCGGTTATAGTCCGCGACCCGCGAGCCATCGCGTTTCCTTGACGGGATTCACGACGGCGGACGGTTGAACTGGTGGAATTCCGGTACCGACAGTTAAAGTCTGGATGGGAGAAGCACGTACAGTCATGCCTTGGGCGTTCTGTGCGCCCGGCATTGCGCTGTCGTACACCCCCGGAGCCATCGCGGCATTCGAGGGAAGGAACGACATGGACTTTCTGCGATGGCTCTTCGAAGCACAGATTCCCGTAGGTGGATCTGTCCTTGTTCTTCGCGAAGTGCTAGGTAATATTTTCGGGCTCACCAGCGCCCTGGGCGGCATGCGCCGCAAAGTCTGGGCATGGCCCATCGGCATCGCAGGCAACCTGCTTCTGCTGACGGTCTTTCTTGGCAACCTCTTCGGTGCCGCTTCGCCGGCAACGCTCTGGGGCCAGGCCGGGCGCCAGATCATGTTCATCAGCGTTGCCGCCTACGGCTGGTACCGCTGGCGCCAAAGCCTTCAATCCGGTCCCCAAGGCCGCGCGGTTGTGCCCGGCTGGGCAAGCCCCAAAGCCCGCATCGCCATGGTGGTTGCAATGTTCGCCGGAACCGCGGCCCTGACTCCCGTTTTCGATTCAATGGGTTCTTACCCGCCGGTGTGGGCCGATGCCTGGACCTTTATGGGTTCACTCCTCGCGACCTACGGCATGGCGCGTGGCTGGACGGAATTCTGGCTGATCTGGGTGGCGGTGGACATCGTGGGGGTGCCGCTGCTTTTCAGCGCAGGCTACTTCGCCAGCGCTTTCATGTACCTCTTCTACGGCTTCTTCACGCTTGCCGGTTTCTTTGTGTGGTGGCGTGCAGACCGACGTGAAGGCCATCCGCTCAAGCCAACGGCCGAGCCCGCAACTGTAGGAGCCCTCTCATGAGTGACGCAATGAACCAGGATTTCTCGGACGCTGAGGCCGCAGCCATGGACATCGCGCTGCACGTGGCCCTCAGGGGACACCGAGGTGCCAATCCGTTGGTGGGGGCGGTTGTACTTGGACGCGGCGGGGAGCAGCTCATCACCGGCTACCACCGCGGCGCCGGCACGCCCCACGCTGAGGCCGATGCGATTGCCAAGGCGCAAGCAAAGGGCTTGGACCTCACCGGAACAACCATGGTGGTGACCTTGGAACCTTGCAACCACATTGGGCGCACCGGACCGTGTGCGCGGGCCATCATTGACGCCGGGATTTCGCGGGTGGTCTACGCCGTCGACGACCCCCACGATCCTGCCGCAGGGGGCGCCGGCACGCTGCGCGGAGCTGGTGTGGACGTTCAGTCCGGACTAGCCGCAGCCGAGGCGTTGAAGCTGAACCGCGAATGGTTTCATGCGGTGGAGGCAACGCGCCCGTTCGTCACGCTTCACATTGCACAGACCCTGGACAGCAGGATTGCCGCCACGGACGGGACCAGCCAATGGATCTCCAGCCCGGAATCGCTGGCCGACAATCACGGATTGCGCCGCTTGATCGATGCGATCCTGGTAGGCACCGAAACCGTCCTCGTGGACAACCCACGGCTGACGGCGCGGGAAGCGGACGGCCAGGAATCGGAAAGCCAGCCACTTCGAGCAGTCATGGGGTTGCGCGACGTTCCCGCTGATGCCGCGGTGCGGGGGATCGACGGCAAGTTCATCCAGCTGCCAACGCGCGACCCGGCCGAGGCCTTGGACCTGCTGTTTGCCCAAGGCGTCCGGCACGTCATGGTGGAAGGCGGCTCCCGCATCCTGAGTGCTTTCCTCGGCGCGGGTCTCGTTGATGAATTGATCGTCTATCTTGCGCCCACCCTGCTCGGCGCAGGTACGCCTGCCCTGACGGATCTCGGCATTTCCACCCTGGCCGACGCCCAGCAATGGAATTGGGACGACGCCGGCGGAGGTGCTGTCCATGCTTTGGGCCGTGACCTCCGGCTGCATTTGAGGTCCGGGCCAACAGACGGAAACAAACCTGCGTGGAAATCCCACGACGAACACCATGAACCATTTCGAGGCAAAGACGCCTCGGACACCACAACAGGAGGACACTGATGTTTACCGGAATCGTTGCTGAACAAGGGACGGTCCTGTCCGTTGAGCACGAGGGCGAGGCCAGTGCCACGCTGCGCCTGACGGCCCCCAGCACCACCGAAGGGCTCGCTTTGGGCGGCTCCATCGCTGTCAACGGCGTGTGCCTTACCGCAACGGACATTGACGGCCAAGAGTTCAGCGTGGACGTCATGGGTGAAACCCTTATCCGGACCACCATTGGCGAACTGAGCGCGGGCGACACCGTGAACCTCGAGCGTTGCGTCCAAGCCGGCGGTCGCTTGGACGGCCACGTCGTGCAGGGGCACGTCGACGGCGTCGGACAACTTCTTGAGCGCGAGTCGCTGGGCAATTGGGACCGTCTCCGCTTCGCCGTCCCGGCCCCGCTGGCACGGTACATCGCTGAAAAGGGATCAATCGCCGTCGACGGCGTTTCGCTCACGGTCACCGCCGTCAGCCCCGCGGAAGAAGCGGACCCATGGTTTGAGGTAGGCCTCATTCCCACCACGCTGGACGAAACCGGGCTCGGGGCCAAGGCCACCGGTGGGCGAGTCAACCTTGAGGTGGACGTTCTCGCTAAATACACCGAGCGCCTACTGTCCTTCCGTACCACCGCAATTGCCGGGGAGGCCGCCCTGTGAGCGCGGAACACAACGGCAGTGCCACGGTGGTGCGCCAGGGACTGGACCCCGTCGAGAAGGCTGTGCAGGCCATGGCTGCCGGCCGTCCCGTCATAGTTGTGGACAACGAGGACCGCGAAAACGAAGGCGACATCATCTTCGCCGCCGAGCACGCGACCCCTGCCCTCATGGGCTGGACTATCCGGTATAGCTCGGGTGTCATCTGCGTTCCCCTTGAGGAGTCGCGGGCTGATGCCTTGGCGCTTCCGCCGATGGTAGTGGTCAACGAAGACGCCAAAGGCACGGCCTACACCGTGTCCTGCGATGCCGCTTTGGGTGTGAGCACCGGCATTTCCGCTACGGACAGGGCGCTGACGGCCCGGATTTTGGCCGATTCCAGCAGCACCCCATCCTCGATCACCCGGCCCGGGCATATTTTTCCGCTTCGGGCCGTTAAAGGGGGAGTGCGTGAACGTCCGGGACATACGGAGGCGGCAGTTGACCTTTGCCGGCTAGCGGGGCTTGCCCCGGTGGGCGTGATCGCCGAGTTGGTTCATGACGATGGTGAAATGATGCGCCTGGATAGCCTCCGGGAGTTCGCCGGCGAGCATGGGTGCCCTTTGATTTCGATAGAGGACCTCGTGGCATATGTGGCGGCGTCGGAGGGCGAACACCAGGGTGCAATCCCAGCAGGAAATGAGGAGCAGCGATGACCACATCGACAACGCACGACGGCGGCAGGGCTGCGCGCGCACCCCATCCGGTGAGCGGTGGGCCGATAGTCCAGCTGCCCACTGCCTTCGGCGAGTTCGTGGCACAGGCCTGGACCGACCATGCGACCGGGGCGGAGCATCTGGCGGTAAGTTCTCCGAACACACCACGACCAGGCAAGGCGCCACTGGTGCGCCTGCATTCAGAGTGCCTCACTGGGGATGTCTTCGGTTCGTACCGCTGCGATTGCGGCGAACAGCTTGCCTATGCCCTTGAACTGATTCGCGAAGAGGGCGGCACCTTGCTCTACCTGCGAGGCCAGGAAGGCCGCGGCATCGGCCTGGCCAACAAGATCAAGGCCTACGCACTCCAGGAAGCCGGATTCGACACGGTTGAGGCCAACGAACAGCTGGGACTCCCGGTCGATGCACGCTGCTACAAGGCCGCAGCCCAGATCCTTGCTGAAATGGGCCTTCACGAAATCCGTCTCCTCAGCAACAATCCGGACAAGCAGAACCGGCTGGCCGAAGCTGGCGTGAAGGTTGTCGAGATGGTGCCTACCGAGGTCCCATCCCGTGAAGAAAACCTCCGGTACCTGCAGACCAAGAAGGACCGCATGGACCACCGGCTGACCCTTGGCGACACCGAGCCAGCGGGTACCCATGTAACTGCAAGCACTTTTGAACTCGACCAAGACTGAACTGAACATGACCAGACTGAACTGCATTAACAAAACTGAACGGACTACCACACACCCATGAGCGGACACGGCGCCCCCACCATCGACCTCACCACCCTCGACCCCGAGGAAACCCAACACCTGAAGCTCGCCATCGTGGCTGCCAGTTGGCACACGCAGATCATGGACGGGCTCCTCGACGGAGCACTTCGCGCGGCGAAGGAAGCCGGCATAGCCGAGCCCACCGTCCTGCGGGTTCCGGGATCCTTTGAGCTTCCCGTAGCGGCGGCACGGCTCGCGCCGCATTTTGACGCGGTAGTTGCCCTCGGCGTCGTCATCCGCGGCGGTACGCCGCACTTTGACTACGTGTGCCAGGCCGCGACGTCGGGACTCACCGAAGTGAGCGTCCGCACCGGCGTGCCGGTGGGCTTCGGCGTGCTCACGTGCGACACCGAACAGCAAGGACTGGACCGCGCCGGACTGGAAGGCTCGTCCGAGGACAAAGGGCACGAAGCCGTCACCGCCGCTCTGACGACGGCTTTGACACTCAAGCAATACGCGTAGCAAATCGACGAAAGGGATGTGGGCGGGCCGACGTACCTTGTGCGTTCGCTCACATCCCTTTCGTCATGCAATGCCCCGACAGGCCGTCTCCGGCCCCGAGCAAGTAGGCTGTAGGGCGTGAAGAATTTCGAGACGCTGTTCGCAGAACTGAGCGAAAAGGCAGCGACCCGTCCGGCAGGCTCCCGCACCGTCGCCGAATTGGACTCCGGAATCCATGGCATCGGCAAGAAGGTCGTGGAGGAAGCAGCCGAAGTCTGGATGGCTGCAGAGTATGAATCCGATGAAGCCGCGGCCGAGGAAATCTCCCAGCTGCTCTACCACCTGCAGGTCCTGATGCTCGCCAAGGGTCTGGGCCTGGAAGACGTTTACAAGCATCTCTAGCCACGTCCGCTCCGTCCGGACCCCAAGAGGTCTGCCGGAGCCCCAGCGTGGCCCCCGTGCCTTGAGCACAATGCGCCTTCGGTGCAATGCCTGAAACATACCCTTCCCAAGAAAGTCCCCTCATGCTGCGAGTAGCCGTCCCCAACAAGGGATCCTTGTCCGAAGCCGCCTCCGCGATGCTGTCCGAGGCGGGATACCGTCAGCGTCGCGATACCCGCGAACTGGTCATGGTCGATCCCGACAACGACATTGAGTTCTTCTTCCTCCGCCCCCGCGACATCGCCGTGTATGTCGGCCAAGGAACCCTCGACGTCGGGATCACCGGCCGCGACCTCCTGCTGGACGCGCAGGTAGAAGCAGAAGAATTGCTTCCCCTCGGCTTTGCCGCTTCGACGTTCCGTTTCGCCGGTCCCGTCGGTGACTTCTCCGGAGTCGAGGAGCTTGAAGGCAAGCGCCTCGCGACAAGCTACGACGGCCTCCTGCGCGATTACCTCGCCGAGCGCGGCGTGAAGGCCAAGGTAGTCCGTCTCGACGGTGCCGTGGAGTCTTCCGTGCGTCTCGGCGTCGCCGACGCAATCGCCGACGTCGTCGAAACCGGCAACACCCTCAAGGCTGCCGGGATGGAGATCTTCGGTGAGCCGATCCTCAAGTCCGAAGCCGTCTTGATCCGCCGCACCGGTGAGGGTGGTGCCGCGAACGGCACGGCGAAGGAGATTGAGGTCCTCATCCGGCGCTTGCAAGGCGTACTCGTCGCCCGTCAGTACGTCCTCATGGACTACGACATCCGCAAGGATCTTGTGGAAGAAGCCGCCACCCTCACTCCGGGCCTCGAATCGCCCACGGTGTCGCCGCTGCGCGATTCCGACTGGGTTGCCGTCCGCTCGATGGTCCCGAAAAAGGAAACCAACCGGATCATGGACGAACTGTACGACCTCGGGGCCCGAGCCATCCTGGTCAGCAGCATTCACGCCTGCCGCATCTGACGCCATCCAAGAGACCATTCCAGGAGTAGCAATGGCTGTAGCAGTACGGGTCATCCCTTGCCTAGATGTCGATGCCGGCCGTGTGGTGAAGGGCATCAATTTCGAGGGCCTTCGCGACGCCGGAGACCCCGTCGAACTGGCGCACCGCTATGACAACGCCGGGGCGGACGAACTCACGTTCCTTGATGTCACGGCGTCTTCCGGCAACCGGGAAACCACGTTCGACGTCGTCCGCCGCACCGCAGAGGAAGTCTTCATCCCGCTCACAGTGGGCGGTGGCGTCCGCGGCGTAGCTGAAGTGGACAAGCTCCTGCGTTTCGGCGCGGACAAGGCCTCCATCAACACGGCGGCGGTCGCACGTCCGGACGTCATCGACGAGATCACGCGCCACTTCGGATCGCAGGTGCTTGTCTTGTCGGTGGACGCCCGGCGGACGAGGCCCGGCTCCGAGCCCACGGCTTCCGGTTTCGAGGTGACCACCCACGGCGGGCGCCAGGGTACGGGAATCGACGCCGTTGCCTGGGCCAAGGAAGCCGCGGACCGCGGCGTAGGGGAGATCCTCCTGAATTCCATTGACGCCGACGGTACCAAGGACGGCTTCGACCTTGAGCTCATCCGCCTGGTCCGCGCAGCCGTGCACATCCCCATCATCGCTTCCGGCGGTGCGGGGGAACCAGCCCACTTCCCTCCGGCAGTAGAAGCGGGTGCCGACGCCGTTCTGGCGGCGTCAGTGTTCCACTTCGGTCCGGATGACATGATCGCCCAGGTCAAGACCGCGATTCGCGAAGCAGGTTTCCTGGTCCGCTAAGGCTTCCAACCCAACTAGCTCGCAGTTAAGGTCGTTTTGAGCCCTCATAACGACAACAACTGCGAGCTAGTTGGGGTTAAGCGCGGGTCAGAGGCCGACTTCGGCTGACTGGAGCAGTGCGACGGCGTCCGGCTGGCCTTCGAAGGTGACGAGGGCGTGGTGTGTGCGGCCGTGAGCGTGCATCAGCAGTTCGCCCGGCTCGCCGACGATGGCGACCGAGACCGGAGCACGCTTGGCAACATGGCGTGGACCGGTGGGGCGTACCAAGACGATTCCAAGGTCCACACCGCGGTAGAGAATGGCGGCGCGCTTGATCAGTTCGTCCCACAGGGCGTCCGAGTATTCCTCGTCCAGGGCCCGTGGAGCCCAACGGTCTCCTGCCCGGCGAATGTCTTCCGTGTGCACGAAATATTCAATGAGGTTGGAGGACTCGTCGAGGGCCTTGATCTTGAGGGGAGACAAGGCGGGTGGCCCTGAGCGGAAGGTATTCACCAGCTCGGCGTAATCTTCAGTGGTTTTGAGCTTGGAGGCCAGTTTGGCAGTGGCTTTGTCCGAGGCCCGGGCGAGGCTCTTGATGACCAAGCCGATACCAACGGCCGCTTTGCGCTCCCGCAGGTACAAGTGCGCCGCGAGGTCCCTTGTCAGCCACCCTTCGCAGAGCGTGGGGGAGTCAGGTCCGGCCGCCAGGAGTGTTTCGGCCAGTACTTCGCGGGAGGGATCGACGAAATGCATCACTTGTGAAACTAGCACGAGACGCGCTCTGTTGCGCAGTGGAACCGCCGCTGAATTTCGGCTCCACATGAGGCACTAGACTTGATCTGATGTCTGAGCAGTCAACACCCCCAGCCACGTCCGCGGCCTCTTCCGCCGCGGAGTCCGTCGTCGAGCCCGGAAGTCCGCTCCCTCATGAGCTGGCCGCCGCGCTCAAGCGCGATTCTTCCGGCCTTGTGGCAGCGATCATCCAGCAGTTCGACACGGATGAAGTCTTGATGCTCGGCTGGATGGACGACGAAGCGCTGCATCGGACCCTGACTACCGGCCGCGTGACGTTCTTCTCCCGCTCCCGCCAGGAATACTGGCGCAAGGGAGACACCTCAGGCCACGTCCAGTTCGTCAAGTCGGTGGCCTTGGACTGCGACGGCGATGCGCTCCTGGTCCGCGTCGATCAGGTGGGAGCTGCTTGCCACACCGGTACGCGCACATGCTTCGATGGCCGGGGCCTCGCCGCGGTGACAGGCGAGCGGAACTAGACCACCACCCACCATCCACTGTAGGCAACACAAGAAGAGGCGGAGAACACAAACCATGCAGGACCTTGGAATCATCAGCCCGGGCCTGGAGGAGTTCCGCGAACTCGCCGCACACAGCCGGGTCATCCCGGTCCGGCTCAGGGTCCTGGCCGACGCCGAGACTCCCATCGGGCTCTACCGCAAGCTGGCCCAAGGCCAGCCGGGCACTTTCCTCCTGGAATCGGCGGCCGTCGGTGGAGCATGGTCCCGCTATTCGTTCATCGGTGCCCGTTCCCGCGCCACGTTGACCAGCAAGGACGGCCAGGCTCACTGGATCGGCGAGCCTCCCGTCGGCGTGCCGGTGGACGGTAGCCCCGTCGACGCCGTTCGCGACACCGTAGCGGCCCTGCAGACCGACCGCTTTCCGGATCTTCCTCCGTTCACCTCGGGCCTTGTCGGTTTCCTCGGATGGGAAACAGTTCGGCACTGGGAGAAGTTGACAAGCCCGCCGGAGGACGACCTCCATTTGCCGGAAATGGCCCTGAACCTGGTCACCGACATGGCCGTCCACGACAACATGGATGGCACCGTCCTGCTGATTGCCAACGCGATCAATTTCGACAACAGTTCCGAACGGGTCGACGAAGCCTGGCACGACGCCGTCGCCCGGGTTAAGGGGCTGCTGGACAAGATCAGCACGCCTGTGAAGCAGCCTGTGTCCGTGTTGCAATCCGAAGCCCTCGACTTCGCGTCCAGCGTGCAGGAACGCTGGGATGAGCAGGAGTACCTGAACGCCATCGATCGCGGCAAGGAAGCGATCGTCGACGGCGAAGTCTTCCAGGTGGTCATCTCGCGCCGCTTCGAGATGGAGTGCGCCGCCGATCCGTTGGATGTATACCGCGTGCTGCGCAACACCAACCCGAGCCCGTACATGTACCTCTTCAGCCTCGAAGACGCCGACGGCCGCGAATACACGATCGTCGGATCCTCCCCGGAGGCCTTGGTGACGGTGACGGGCAACGAAGTCATCACGCACCCGATTGCCGGTTCGCGGCCCCGCGGCAAGACCGTCGAGGCCGACAAGGCGCTGGCCGCAGAGCTGCTCGCGGACCAGAAGGAACGCGCCGAGCACTTGATGCTTGTGGACTTGTCGCGCAACGATCTCTCCAAGGTCTGCGTGGCCGGAACCGTCGACGTCACACAGTTCATGGAGGTCGAACGCTTCAGCCACATCATGCACTTGGTGTCTACGGTGGTTGGAGAATTGGCCCCGGGTGCGAAGGCATACGACGTGCTGAAGGCAACCTTCCCCGCTGGCACGCTTTCCGGCGCCCCCAAGCCCCGCGCGTTGCGTCTCCTGGATGAACTCGAACCGCACCGTCGTGGGATCTATGGCGGCGTGGTGGGTTATCTGGATTTCGCGGGCGATATGGACATGGCGATCGCCATCCGCTCGGCCTTGCTGCGTGAGGGCCGGGCCTATGTCCAGGCCGGTGGCGGCATCGTGGCCGATTCCCATAAGCCCACCGAGGCACTGGAAAGCGTCAACAAGGCGGCTGCCCCGTTGCGTGCCGTGCACACCGCCGGATCGCTCCACAACATTTCACCGGACGTGTCTGCCGATGCGGCTTCGGCTGACGCGGCCCGCGGGAACCCCACCCCGTGAGCGCTTCAGGTCAGCAGACGCCCACCACAAAGCTTCCCCTGTGGGCGCGCAAAGCCAATGTTGTACTCGCCATGGCAATTCTTGCCTTGGCGGTTTTCGGGACGACGACGCAGACCTGGATCAACGTCCGGCTCGATCCCACTGCCGCGGCGAATGCCGATCTCCACGTTCAGGGGAGCAAGGCGGCGACCGCCGTGACAGCGCTGGCGCTCGTGGCCCTCGCCGGCGGCCTGGCATCATCCATCGCCGGCAAGGTTTCGCGCTGGATCATCGCATCGATCATCGTGCTTGCCTCGGCAGGCATCATTGTTGCCGCGGCGACGGTCCTGGCCGACCCCCTCGGTGCTGCGCAAGGAACGATTGCGGCTACCACAGGCATCTCGGGTGGTCAGGCGGCGGCGTCGTCCACCGTGTTCCCGGTCCTCGCCGTCGTGGCGGCCGGTTTGTTGGCTTTCTGTGGCGGCCTGCTGCCGCTGGCGGGCCGGCGCTGGAAGGCCCGTACCAAGTACGACGTCGCCAGCCGGGCAGCCCGCGCGGGTTCCGGACCCGTTGACGAGATTGATAGCTGGGACAGCCTCTCGCGCGGAGAAGACCCCACGTAAGACTCGACCGTCCGGACGTCGGACGATGTCCCGGGCGCCGTCAATAAATGGCAGAATGTAAGCAGTATTCATCCTGAGGAGATTTTCACATGAGCAAAACCACAGTGTCCGCGAGCAAGGCCCCTGTGACCGCTGCGAGCCACAGCGACGCCATCGGCCACGGCAACAGCCCGGCCGCGTGGACCTGCGTGATTGTCATGCTGGTTGGGGCCTTGGTGTCCTCCATCGCCTTTGTTATTGCCAGCACCCCCATTTTCGTCGCCGGGATCGTCGTGATGGTGGCCGGCTTGATTGCGGGCTGGGCCATGCGCAAGGCGGGCTACGGCGTCGACGGCAGCAAGCTGAAGAACGCCGGCCACTGACTGTGACTGTTCTTGATGACATCATCGTCGGTGTCAGGGAGGACATGGAGGCCCGCCGCCGCCTCGTTGGTCTTGACGAGCTGAAAGACCGCGCCGCGGCCTCTGCGCCCGCGCTGGACGCGTGGGCCGCCTTGGGCGGCCCGTCGGCCAACCGAGACGATCTGAAGGTCATCGCTGAAATCAAGCGCCGCAGCCCCTCCAAGGGCGATCTCGCGAGCATCGTCGACCCGGCGGCACTTGCAGTGCAGTACGCCGACGGCGGCGCCTCCGTGATCAGCGTCCTCACCGAACAACGGCGCTTCAACGGGTCCCTCGCGGACCTGGACGCCGTCCGTGCCGCCGTCGACATTCCGCTGCTGCGCAAGGACTTCACGGTTGACGAATACCAGATCTGGGAAGCCCGCGCCCACGGCGCGGACCTCATCCTGCTGATCGTCGCGGCGCTTTCCGATGCACAATTGCAGGAATTCAGCGCATTGAGCCACGAGCTGGGGATGAATGTCCTGGTGGAAACCCACACAACCGAGGAAATCGAGCGTGCGGCTGCGGCCCAGGCACGGATCGTCGGGGTCAACGTCCGCAACCTGAAGACGCTCGACGTCGACCGTTCCTTGTTTGCCTCGCTCGCCGGAAGCATTCCAGCGGGAGCGGTTGTCGTGGCTGAGTCCGGCGTGCGGAACGCCGACGACGTCGCGCATTATGCGGGGAACGGTGCCCACGCAATCCTTGTGGGCGAAGCCCTCGTGAGCGACTCCACCCCGCGCGAGCGGATCAGTGAATTCAAGGCGGCCGGAGCTGCCGCCATCGCCGTCAGGACCTGAGACAGGCCTGAACCCGCGGCGCGGACCGGACAGCAGCAGACAACGCGGCTGGTGGCTGTCCTGTGGCTCCTGGAAAAACTCAACTACCAACTGAACAGGACGGTGAGACTGATGGTGGACGCACCGACAGCCGACTCGCAAGAGAATGCGGCCGACGCATTCCTACAGGGTGGAGCCTCGCTCCGCAACGCCCCGGGGCCGTACTTCGGCTCTTATGGCGGACGCTGGATGCCCGAGTCCCTCATCGCCGCCCTTGACGAAGTCGAGGACACGTTCGAGAAAGCCAAAGCCGATCCTGAGTTCCTTGCCCAGCTGAAGGACCTCAACAAGAACTACTCGGGCCGTCCGTCGCTGCTCACGGAAGCCAAGCGTTTCTCTCAGCACGCCGGCGGGGCGCGCATCTTCCTCAAGCGCGAAGACCTGAACCACACCGGATCGCACAAGATCAACAACGTCCTCGGCCAGGCTTTGCTCGCGAAGCGCATGGGCAAGACTCGTGTCATCGCCGAGACCGGCGCTGGCCAGCACGGCGTTGCCAGCGCCACCGCTGCAGCCCTGCTCGGACTGGAATGCGTCGTCTACATGGGCGCCGAGGATTGCCGCCGCCAGGCACTCAACGTGGCCCGCATGCAGCTCTTGGGCGCCACGGTGGTTCCAGTGACCAACGGATCACAGACGCTCAAGGACGCCATCAACGATGCCCTCCGCGACTGGGTCTCCAACGTGGACAACACGCATTACCTGCTGGGCACAGCGGCTGGAGCCCACCCGTTCCCGGCGATGGTCCGCTTCTTCCACGAAGTCATCGGTGAGGAAGCCCGCGCACAGATCCTGGAGCAGACCGGCAAACTGCCCGACGCCGTCTGTGCCTGCATCGGGGGCGGTTCCAATGCCATCGGCATCTTCCACAGCTTCCTGGACGACGCTTCCGTGAAGATCTACGGCTTTGAGGCTGGTGGAGACGGAGTTGAGACCGGACGTCACGCAGCCGCCATCACTCTCGGACGCCCCGGTGTGCTGCACGGCGCCCGGTCCTACCTCATGCAGGACGAAGACGGCCAGACCATCGAATCGCACTCGATCTCCGCGGGACTGGACTACCCGAGCGTCGGTCCGGAGCACTCCTACCTCGCGGACATCGGTCGCGTGACGTACGAGCCCATCACGGACACCGAGGCTATGGATGCCTTCCGCTTGCTCTGCCGTACCGAAGGCATTATCCCGGCCATCGAGTCCTCGCACGCCCTCGCCGGTGCCATCAAGGTGGGCAAGCAGCTCACGCAGGGCAAGGAGAACCCGGCCGACACGATCATCATCGTGAACCTGTCCGGGCGCGGTGACAAGGACGTGGAAACGGCGGCGGCATGGTTCGACATGCTGGATGAAGACGGCAACGTGAAGGGCACCACCCTCTCCACCCGCAAGCCCAAGGGTCCGGCGGAGCGAAGCAATCTTGAGATCAGCACTGATGAAGCAGGCAAGGACCAGAACTGATGACTGAGCAGATGACCAGCAAGTCCGCGGCCGCGATCGACCGCGCCAAGGCACAAGGCCGGGCCGCGTTGATCGGCTACCTGCCCGCAGGCTACCCGGACGTTCAATCAAGCATCGACGCAGGCATCGCCATGGCCCGCAACGGCGCGGACCTCATTGAAATCGGGATCCCGTATTCGGATCCCGTCATGGACGGCGCTGTCATCCAGGCCGCGACCACCGAGGCAATCGCCAACGGATTCCGCGTGTCTAGCGTCTTCGACGTCGTGGCAGGCATCACCGCCGCCACAGACGCCGCAGTGCTGGTCATGACCTATTGGAACCCCGTGATGCGCATGGGCGTTGACGAGTTCTCCCGCAGGTTGGCTGAAGCCGGGGGAGCCGGGCTCATCACGCCGGACCTGATTCCGGACGAAGCCGCAGAATGGTTTGCGGCATCGGACAAGTATGGACTGGACCGGGTGTTCCTCGTGGCACCGTCGTCCACGCCGGAACGCCTGGCCATGACGGTGGAGGCGAGCCGCGGCTTCGTTTACGCCGTCTCGATCATGGGTGTCACTGGAGCCCGACAGTCTGTCAGCAGCGCCGCGGAGAAGGTCGTGGCCGACACGCATGCGGCTGGTGCCGAGCGGGTCTGTGTCGGGCTTGGAGTTTCCACCGCGGATCACGTCCGCGAGATTGCGGCATACGCCGACGGTGTGATTGTTGGTACCGCGCTGGTCGCGGCCATTCGCGACGGCGGCGTTGACGCCGTCGCGCAACTCACCAAGAACCTCAGCGCCGGCCTCGGCCGGGCAACAGCGCAGGCCTAGAAAAGGAAAAGCGTAGACAATGCAGAGTCTCCTCCACGTCGCGGCAATGGCTCCCATGAGCATTCCGAGCCCCTCATGGTCCGGATTTGATATTCCGCTGCCGTGGGGGACTCTCCGCATCCATGCGTACGCCCTGTGCATCCTCCTGGGGATCATCTTGGGACTTTGGCTCACGGCCGTGCGCTGGAAGCGTCGCGGCACGCCCGAAGGCAGCTTGTGGGACGTCGCCATCTGGGCGATCCCGTTCGGCATTGTGGGCGGCCGTCTGTACCACGTGTTCTCCTCGCCTGATGCGTATTTCGGCCCCGGCTTCAACGGCACTGGCGACCTCTCCCTGATACCGCAGATCTGGCGTGGTGGCCTGGGCATCTGGGGTGCCGTGGTTCTCGGCGTTTTCGGTGCCTGGCTGGGCTGCCGCCGCTCCGGCGTCAAGCTCACCGCATTCCTCGACGCCGCGGCCCCAGGTCTTCTCCTCGCGCAAGCGATTGGGCGTTGGGGGAATTGGTTCAACCAGGAACTCTTCGGGGGTCCCACTACCTTGCCATGGGGGCTGCAGATCGATCCCAACAGCCCGAACTTCCCGGCCGGGATGCCCAGCAGCACCTTGTTCCACCCGACATTCCTTTACGAATCCCTCTGGAACCTCATCGGCGTCGCGATCCTCCTTATCCTGGACCGCCGCTTCCACTTCCGCCGCGGCAGGCTCTTCTGGCTGTACGCCATTTACTACACGCTAGGCCGCGTATGGATCGAAGCCCTGCGGATTGACGACGCAGAACAAATCAGCCTCTTCGGTATCACCACACGGCTCAACGTGTGGACGAGCATCTTCGTGTTCGTCGCAGCAGTTATCGTCTTCGTCGTCCTGAGCCTTCGCGGCAGGCCAGAGCCGGACACGGCCTACCTTCCCGGGCGCGAACCTGCTGCCGTGGCCGCCGCGGCTGATGACTCAAGCACGGGAGACTCCAGCGCTGTTGACGATGAGGCCAACGGCACAATTGTGACCGATACGACGGACCATGATACGGACGGATCTGTCTCAGATACCGGTGCACATGGTAATCTCCGGAATAACCAAAGCGATCTGGGCCATACTGCTGAGCCTACGGAAACGGCTGAGGAGTCACATGCCGGCGTCACGTCGGACACCGGCTCCGCATCCACCGGAACCACCGCCAGCAGCGCCCCCGGATCCGGGCCGGAAGCTGGCAACACCAAGTAGCCAGCGCTACGGCACAGGGGCACCGGGCTACCGCCCAGAGGCCCCCGGCCACAGCGTCGTGGCGCCCTTGGCAGTCGCCCGGCAGCACACAGATGCTCCGCGGTCAAGCTTGGGCCAGGGGCAAGCGTAACTGTTCGTTGCGCCTTGCCTGCTGGCCTACAATTTCATGTAATTAGCGCTTTGTTATGCCCGTCACAGGGCAGGCAAGGTGGGGCCAACGTTGTCCCTTCCATTCGCACGATCTCGAGGAAGGACGTCTTCAATGACCCATCTTCATAACCCAAGTTGGTCCGAAGCAGTCGAACCGCAGGGTGCCATGTCGCCCTTCAAGCGTTTTGCTGCGCTCCCGGAAGCCCAGGGTCTCTACAACCCCGAGCAGGAGAAGGACGCTTGCGGCCTGGCCATTATCGCCACCTTGCGTGGCGAACCTGGCTACGACATCGTGGAAGCGGCCCTGACTGCCCTGCGCAACCTTGAGCACCGCGGTGCCGTCGGCGCCGACGAAGGCACGGGTGACGGTGCCGGCCTCCTCATGCAGGTTCCGGACGAGTTCTTCCGGGCCGTCACCGTGTTCGAGCTCCCAGCACCAGGCCAATACGTGGTTGGTACTGCCTTCCTGCCTGCTGAAACCCGCGAAGCCGAGACTGCAAAGGCCGGCATCGAGGCGCTTGCCGTGGACGAGGGCCTGATGGTTCTTGGTTGGCGCGAAGTGCCCGTGGTGGGGGATCTCGTGGGCGCCATGGCCCGAGCCTGCATGCCGTACTTTTCCCAACCTTTCTTTGCTTCCGCTACCGGCGAGGTGTTGGACCGCAATGAACTGGACTCCCGTGCCTGGCGTATCCGCAAGCGCGCGCAGAACAAGTTCGGCGTCTACTTCCCCTCACTGTCCTCGCGCACCATCGTGTACAAGGGCATGCTGACCACCGCACAACTGGAGCCGTTCTACCCGGATCTCTCGGACAAGCGCTTCAAGACCAAGCTGGCCATCGTGCACTCGCGCTTCTCCACGAATACCTTCCCCTCGTGGCCTCTGGCCCAGCCTTTCCGCACCATCGCCCACAACGGCGAAATCAACACCGTCAAGGGCAACCGGAACTGGATGCGCGCCCGCCAGTCCCAGCTCGCGAACCCCCTTTTGGGCGATTCCCCGGAAGAGTTGTACCCCATCTGCACGCCGGGTGCGTCGGACTCCGCGTCCTTCGATGAGGTTGCCGAGCTGCTCTGGCTTTCCGGCCGCCCCATCACCCACTCGATCATGATGATGATCCCGGAGGCCTGGGAAAACCATGCCACCATGGATCCGGCACGCCGAGCCTTCTACGAGTACCACTCGCTGCTCATGGAGCCGTGGGACGGTCCCGCAGCAGTATCCTTCACCGACGGCAATCTTGTTGGCGCCACCCTTGACCGCAACGGCTTGCGCCCTGGCCGCTACTGGATCACCGAAGATGGCCTGATCATCTTCGCCTCCGAAGTTGGCGTGATCGACGTCGAAGCCTCAAAGGTGGTCAAGAAGGGCCGTGTTTCGCCGGGCAAGATGTTCCTGGTGGACACCGAAGCCGGTCGCATCATCGACGACGCCGAGGTCAAGGCCGAGGTCGCCGCAGCGAATCCTTGGGCCGAATGGGTCAAGGACAACCTGATTGACCTCAACGATCTCCCTGAGCGCGAGCACGTGCTGCACACGGCCGCGTCCGTCAACATCCGCCAGCGGACTTTCGGCTACACCACCGAAGAACTGAAGATCCTGCTCGGACCGATGGCCCGCACCGGCGCCGAACCGCTGGGGGCCATGGGTTCCGACACTCCGGTTGCCGTTCTGTCCAAGCGGCCGCGCCTGCTGTTCGACTACTTCGTGCAGTCTTTCGCCCAGGTCACCAACCCGCCGCTGGACGCCATCCGTGAAGAGCTCGTCACCTCGCTGAAATGCGCCATCGGTCCCAACGGCAACCTTCTCGACGTCGGGCAAGTTCGCCAGCCGCAGATCTCCTTGCCGTTCCCGGTGATCAACAACGATCAGCTGGCAAAGATCGCCAATATCGAGAACGCCGACGGCGACAAGGTCGCCATGAAGGTCCGCGGACTGTACCGTCCGGAAGGCGGCGAAGCAGCCCTTCGCAGCCGCCTGACCGAAATCTGCGAGCAGGTTTCCGGCGCCATCAACCGCGGCGTGCAGTACATCGTGCTGTCCGACCGCGACTCCAACGCGCAGTGGGCGCCCATCCCGTCCCTCCTGCTCGTCAGCGCCGTGCACCACCACTTGCTCCGCAGCGCCAACCGCACCAAGACCGCCCTCGTGGTCGAGGCCGGCGACGTCCGCGAAACGCACCATGTGGCAGTCCTGGTGGGCTTCGGCGCTTCCGCCGTGAACCCGTACCTGGCCATGGAATCCGTGGAGCAGCTGATCAGCACCGGCGAGGTAGTGGGCGTGACGCCGGAGGACGGTGTCTACAACCTCATCAAGGGGCTCGGCAAGGGTGTCCTGAAGATCATGTCCAAGATGGGCATTTCGACAGTGGCCTCGTACACCGGTGCCCAAACCTTCGAAGCGCTGGGCCTGTCCCAGGAACTCGTGGACGAATTCTTCTCCGGAACCCACTCCCAGCTGGGTGGAGTCGGTTTGGACGTTATCGCCGCCGAAGTTTCCGCACGCCACCAGATGGCGTATCCGGAGGGCGGCATCGAGCAACCGCACCGTCCGCTGCTCGGCGGCGGTGAATACCAGTGGCGCCGCGACGGCGAACCGCACCTTTTCAACCCGGAGACCGTATTCCGGCTGCAGCACGCAACACGCGAGCGCCGCTACGACATCTTCAAGTCCTACACCAAGGGGATTGACGATCAGTCCGAGAACTTGATGACCCTTCGTGGGCTCTTGAAGTTCAAGGACAGCCTGCGACCTGCCGTGCCGCTCGAGGAAGTCGAGCCGGTTTCCAGCATCGTGAAGCGCTTCTCCACCGGGGCGATGAGCTATGGCTCCATCTCCAAGGAAGCCCACGAAACCCTTGCGATCGCCATGAACCGGCTGGGCGCCAAGTCCAACACCGGTGAAGGCGGCGAAGATGTGGACCGCCTGCTGGACCCGGAGCGCCGCTCCGCCATCAAGCAGATTGCCTCTGGTCGTTTCGGCGTGACCAGCCTGTACCTGACCAATGCCGAGGACATCCAAATCAAGATGGCCCAGGGGGCCAAGCCCGGTGAAGGTGGCCAGCTGATGGCGCAGAAGGTCTACCCCTGGGTAGCCCGGACGCGCCACTCGACCCCCGGCGTCGGACTCATCTCCCCGCCCCCGCACCACGACATCTACTCGATCGAGGACCTGGCGCAGCTCATCTACGATGCCAAGCGGGCCAACCCTTCCGCACGCGTGCACGTGAAGCTCGTGTCCGAAGTCGGGATCGGCACGGTGGCGTCCGGCGTCACCAAGGCGAAGGCCGACGTCGTGCTCGTTTCAGGGCACGACGGCGGAACCGGCGCCTCGCCGCTGAACTCGCTCAAGCATGCGGGTGTTCCGTGGGAGCTCGGCCTCGCCGAGACCCAGCAGACGCTCATGCTCAACGGGCTCCGCGACCGCGTCGTGGTTCAGGTGGACGGCCAGCTCAAGACGGGCCGCGACGTCGTCATCGCCGCTTTGCTGGGTGCTGAGGAATACGGCTTCGCGACTGCGCCCCTGGTGGTGTCCGGCTGCATCATGATGCGCGTCTGCCACCTGGACACCTGCCCGGTCGGTGTGGCAACGCAGAACCCCGAGCTTCGTTCGCGCTTCAACGGCAAGCCCGAGTTCGTGGTCAACTTCTTCGAGTTCCTCGCTGAGGAAGTCCGTGAACTGCTCGCCGAACTCGGTTTCCGCAGCCTCCAAGAGGCCATTGGCCACGCAGAAGTCCTGGACTCCCGCGAAGCAATCGACCACTGGAAGGCCGAGGGCCTGGACCTCGACCCGATCCTGCACGGCCTCGAGTTCGACGATGACGTTCCATTGCGGAACCTCACAGGCCAAAACCACGAGCTCGACAAGCACTTCGACCAGCGCCTCATCGGCATGGCCGCAGAGGCATTGAGTGACCGGACCCCGGTCAAGATCGCTGTCGACGTCATCAACACAGACCGTTCTGTGGGCACCATGCTGGGGCACGTCGTGACCAAGACGTTCGGCATCGATGTGCTCGCTACGGACACCATCGACATCACGTTGAAGGGCACCGCCGGGCAGTCGCTGGGCGCCTTCCTTCCTGCAGGCATCACCCTGCGCATGTTCGGCGACTCCAATGACTACGTCGGCAAGGGCCTTTCCGGCGGACGCATCATCGTCCGTCCGGACCGCACCAACGTTTTCCAGGCGGAACGCAACGTCATCGCCGGCAACGTGATCGGCTACGGCGCCACAAGCGGCGAAATGTTCCTGCGTGGCCAGGTGGGCGAACGCTTCCTGGTACGCAACTCGGGGGCCACCGCCGTCGTCGAAGGCATCGGCGACCACGGTTGCGAATACATGACAGGCGGCCAGACGCTGATCATCGGCCGGACCGGCCGAAACTTCGGTGCCGGCATGTCCGGTGGTACGGCCTATGTGCTGGACCTCCAGCCTGCCCGGGTCAACAAACAAGCCCTGGATTCCGGGGAGCTTCAGTTGCTCGAGCTCGACGCCGAGGACCGGGACATCGTCCATGGCCTCCTGGTCAAACACGTGGAAGAAACCGAATCCGTCCTCGCGGGCCGCTTGCTCGAAAACTTCGACGACACAGCTGCCCGCATCACTAAAGTTCTGCCGCGTGATTACGCCGCAGTCCTGCAAACCCGTCTCGACGCCATCGAAGAGGGCCTTGACCCCGACGGCGAAGAAGTATGGTCTCGAATCCTGGAGGTAACCGGTGGCTGATCCACGCGGATTTCTGAAAGTCCGGCAGCGCGAGACGCAGCCACGCCGTCCCGTTCCCGTCCGCATCATGGACTGGAAGGAAGTCTACGAGGCCCAGGACAAGGGTGTGCTCAAGAGCCAGGCCGGCCGTTGCATGGACTGCGGCGTTCCGTTCTGCCACCAGGGTTGCCCTTTGGGTAACCTCATTCCCGAGTGGAACGACCTCACCTGGCGAGGCAAGGGCGAGGAAGCGATCGAGCGCCTGCACGCGACCAACAACTTCCCGGAGTTCACCGGACGGTTGTGCCCTGCGCCGTGTGAAGCATCCTGCGTCTTGGGCATCAACCAGCCCGCTGTGACCATCAAGCAGGTTGAAGTTTCCATCATCGACGACGCCTTCGAAAATGGCTGGGTACAGCCGCTGCCGCCGACGCGTCTCTCCGGCAAGACAGTCGCCGTCGTCGGCTCCGGGCCCGCGGGGCTTGCAGTTGCTCAGCAGCTGACACGCGTCGGACACACTGTGGCTGTCTACGAGCGCGACGACAAGATCGGGGGATTGCTGCGTTACGGCATCCCCGACTTCAAGATGGAGAAAGAACAGGTGGACCGCCGGGTCGAGCAGATGAAGGCGGAGGGCACCCGGTTCCGCACCGGTGTGGCTGTCGGAAGCGACGTGACGTGGGAGCAACTGCGCCGTCGCTACGACTCCGTGGTGATCGCCACTGGTGCTACCGTGCCGCGCGATCTTCCGATCCCTGGCCGCGGGCTTGATGGCATCCACTACGCCATGGATTACCTCGTGCCCGCCAACCGCGTGGTTGCCGGTGAAACCGTGGAAGGCCAAATCGATGCCAAGGGCAAGCATGTGGTGATCCTCGGCGGCGGCGACACTGGCGCCGACTGCCTTGGCACTGCCCACAGGCACGGCGCAGCGTCCGTCACCACCCTCGCGATCGGTAAGCAACCGCCCCTCGAGCGTGCCTCGCACCAGCCGTGGCCAACGTTCCCCACACTCTTCGAGGTAGCCAGCGCACACGAAGAGGGTGGCGAACGCACCTACCTTGCCTCCACCGTTGAATTTGTCGGCGAAAACGGCAAGCTCACAGGGGTCAAGGTTGCCGAGACCGAATTCGTAGACGGCAAGCGACTTCCGAAGGCCGGTACGGAACGCATCATTCCGGCTGATCTGGTCTTCCTGTCGCTCGGCTTTACAGGTGCGGAACCTGCTGGCATCACCGAACAGGTCAGCGCAGAATTCGACGGCCGCGGCAACGTGGCCCGAGATGGGTACTACATGACCACTACCGAGGGCGTCTTCGTGGCAGGCGATGCCGGCCGCGGGCAGTCCTTGATTGTCTGGGCTATCGCCGAGGGCCGCGCCTGCGCTGCCGCCGTCGACAAGTACCTCATGGGCAGCACCATTCTCCCCGCGCCGGTGGCTCCCACCGATCGGGCTATATCGGTCCTCTAAGGACCGGCGCACGACGCTTTCCCCACTCCAACTGCAGCACACTACTAGGGTAGGTATATGAGACGCGCAAAAATCGTGGCAACGTTCGGACCGGCAATTTCCAGCTTTGACAACACCCTCGCGGTGCTGGAAGCCGGCGTCGACGTCGCCCGTATGAACATGAGCCACGGCGACTACTCTGTACACGACAACACGTACGAGAACGTCCGCAAGGCTTCCGCCCAGCTCCACAAGCCCGTTGCCATCATGGCCGACTTGCAGGGCCCGAAGATCCGCCTCGGCCGCTTTGTCGATGGCCCCCACGAGC
This sequence comes from Arthrobacter sp. AZCC_0090, assembly GCF_014207375.1. Classification (GTDB taxonomy): domain Bacteria; phylum Actinomycetota; class Actinomycetes; order Actinomycetales; family Micrococcaceae; genus Arthrobacter. Next base: position 196,765 of record NZ_JACHEE010000006.1, read on the forward strand.
TCGCCGTCGGCGACACATTCACCATCACCACCGAGGACGTGCCGGGCACCAAGGACATCTGCTCCACCACGCTCAAGAGCCTGACAGAAGACGTCAACGTCGGAGATGCACTGCTGATCGACGACGGCAAGGTTGCACTGCGCGCCGTCGAGGTCGACGACGTCAAGGTAGTCGCCACGGTGACAGTCGGTGGCTGGGTTTCCAACAACAAGGGAATCAACCTGCCTGGCGTTGCCGTCAATGTCCCCGCGCTGAGCGAAAAGGACGAGGACGATCTCCGTTGGGCCATGAAGCGCGGCGTCGACATGGTCGCGCTGTCCTTCGTTCGTGATGCCTCCGACATCAAGCGCGTGCACGAGATCATGGACGAAGAAGGCCGCCGCGTGCCGGTGATCGCCAAGATCGAGAAGCCGCAGGCAGTGGACCAGCTCCACGAAATCATCGACGCCTTCGACGCCATCATGGTGGCCCGTGGCGACCTCGGCGTGGAGCTTCCGCTCGAGGAAGTGCCGATCGTCCAGAAGCGAGCCATCGAACTGGCCCGCCGCTGGGCCAAGCCGGTCATCGTGGCCACCCAGGTCCTCGAGTCCATGATCGACAACCCGCGCCCGACCCGTGCTGAAGCGTCGGACTGCGCCAACGCAGTGCTCGACGGCGCCGACGCGGTCATGCTCTCCGGTGAGACCAGCGTAGGCAAGTTCCCGATCGAGACGGTCAAGACCATGGCCCGCATCATCGAGTCCACCGAAGAGCACGGTCTTGAGCGCGTCCCTCCGCTGGGTACCAAGCCTAAGACCCGCGGTGGCGCCATCACGCGTGCAGCCGTCGAAATCGCCGACCAGCTGGACGCAAAGTACATCTGTACCTTCACGCAGTCCGGTGACTCGGCCCGACGGCTGTCCCGCCTGCGGCCCGTCAAGCCGGTGTTCGCCTTCACCCCGGTGGAGCACGTCTGGAACCAGCTGGCACTGACCTGGGGCATTCAGCCCGTCCTGGTCCCCATGGTGGGCCACACTGACGCCATGACGGCCCAGGTGGACCGCAGCCTGCTCGAGATGAAGATCGTCGAGAACGGCGACCTCGTGGTCATCGCGGCCGGTTCGCCTCCCGGACAAGCCGGTTCTACGAACTCGCTCAAGGTCCACAGAGTGGGCGACCTCGCCGACACGTCCCGCGTGGAAGAAGCCGCAGCCCGCAAGGAAAAGCTCGGACCGTGGCCAGAAAAGAAGAAGAAGGCCAAGTCCAAGGCCTGATCTTTCCCGGATCAACTTCTCGGAAGAGTTAGGGGAGGCCCCGCGCGGCGGGGCCTCCCTTTTTGGTGGCTTTTTTGTTGGCGTCGCCGGCTGGTTCCGGGACGACGAAGGGCGCCTGCTACCCATCGGAAAGCAGGCGCCCTTCGTGGCGGAGTGCTAGTTGACCTGGTTGATGATGGTCTCGGCGACCTCACGCATGCTGAGGCGGCGGTCCATGGAGGTCTTCTGGATCCACCGGAACGCTTCCGGCTCCGTAAGGCCCATCTTGGTGATCAGGAGGCTCTTGGCGCGCTCTACGAGCTTGCGCGTGGCGAACTGCTCCTGGAGATCGGACACCTCGTTCTCGAGGGCCTTGATCTCCTCGTGGCGGGACAAAGCGATCTCGATGGCGGGGATCAGATCCGCCGGAGTGAAGGGCTTGACGACATAGGCCATGGCCCCGGCGTCGCGGGCGCGCTCCACGAGTTCCTTCTGGCTGAACGCCGTCAGGAGGACCACGGGGGCGATCCTGGCCTTGACAATCTTTTCCGCGGCGGAAATGCCGTCCATGACTGGCATCTTGACGTCCATGAGGACCAGATCCGGCTTCAACTCCTCGGCCAGCTGGACTGCTTTCTCACCATTGTCGGCCTCGCCGACGACGTCGTAACCTTCGCCCTTCAGGATCTCGATGATGTCCAGGCGGATGAGGGTCTCATCCTCTGCGACGACTACACGGCGGGCCGGCTGGGATGCGGGCTTGGACTCCGTCTGTTCTGACACGGGATCTCCTTCAAGACGTACGGCGGGTTCTCAACCATCTTAGTTGCACCCGGTCCTTGCGTATGATTTATTGCTCGGCCGAGCCGGTTCTGAAAAATAGCCTATCTGCATGTAGAGTAGTTTCGCGCACTGCAACAGGGAGCGTTGAGTTCTGCGAAGACCTCGACGTCGGTTAGTCTTGTTTCGGTGTTCCGCGCCCGAGTGGCGGAATTGGCAGACGCGCCGCACTCAAAATGCGGTATCGAAAGGTGTGTGGGTTCGAGTCCCACCTCGGGCACGTTTTCCCAGCTCAGAGGCCCTTTTTGGGCCTCTGGGTGCGGGGATTTGGTGTTTTTGTCTACCCGCCGGGGTTGTTTTACTTGCCTTCGGTTTTCTCCTTACGCTGTGGTGGATCTGGCTTGATCGGCGCTTGCTTGTCCAGGGCGCGCCGCAGTCCGGGCAACCTAATCTGAGCCAAATGGGTGCCGGAGTCTTCCGGGACCTTCTGGGCTTGTGAATCGTGCTTGCTGATCCGGTAATCTTCATGGCGGTTGCGTTGTCTGATTGCGCCCCTGCATAGAGATTTTCGAGAGATGCGAGCGTACTCTCGGCATCAACTTTCGTGTCAAAGTGGAAGCGCAGAAGACCGCTGGCCCATTGCGCCCTATCTCCAGGGCCTCTTGGGGCGCGGCCGCATTCGTCGATTCCGCTCGTTGTGGGCTCCAACCGCAATCATGAATCCCACAATTGCCAGGCCGATTATGAACGGGTAGATCATGGCGCGCTCAAACAGCCCACGGATCTGTATGGATTCACTAGTCGTCAACATGGCGATTCCGCCTGCGCCTGCAATCACGGTGAACAGAATGAATGCGATTACCCAGTACGTGCGCTTGAACCACAAGACTCCCATTGAAGCGAGCCAGAGGCACATGCCGAACCCACGGACGACGACAACGTTGCGGTGCAGGTCAGGGATGAAGTCTTCCGGAATTAGGCCAATAGTCGCCAAAGCCAAGCCCGTCGCAGCGAGAAGCGACCTGCTGATGATCGACATGGTCCGCGCAAAGCCGCCCGGTTTCACTGGAACTGGGTTCCACGGAACTTTGACCGGCCACTTCTTGTATTCGTCGAACAGATCGCCCGGATGAGCCGCAACCCACAGAACGGCTGACGTAATCAGACACGAAGTAACAAACAAGCCTATGCCTATGGAGACAAGGGCGAGATTCATGGCTACGAACGCGTGTGAGCATGTGTCCTGCACTGGCGGACCGGCAGAGCATGGCGTCACCATACCCAGGTCGCTAACGTAGTTTGTGACATAGCTGGGGGGTGAGGGCCAGTCCAGTCGAAGTGCGCTGCCCACTCGAAGATAAAGAATACGAGTGTAGCCTTGGCGGCCCATGAACCGACCAGGTGCCGCCTATCCGTGGTAGTGGGGCGACCCCCCTCCGACCAGCCGTCGAGCAAGCCGATTGCGCTTTTGAACCTACCCATGGCAAAGATTAATGCGCTACATCGAATCGAATTACTAGAGGGTCAGCTACGCGGGATGCGAACGTTGGATTACTCAGGGCGAATGAGTACTACTTGCTTTTCGAATCTAGCCACGTCAGCGGGACAGAACAACTTGCTCACGCATGGAAGTTGATCGCCTTTCTTGGCACATCCTTAATTTCCGTCTTCTAGCTTCAATCGATCCGCCACGCTCTGTGGCCCAGTATGAAGGCCGCACGCGGGGTGCTGAGTACGGGCGGACAAGATCATCAAGGCCGGGCGTGTGGCCGACGGCGAACAGGCTACTTCTGGAACCACTTGCGCTTGACCTTTGGCTTTGCTGGCTTTCAGCCCAATCTCAGCGCTACACACGTTGACCAGCGCCGTTTCGCGCTTACGGTACTCCGACTTCGAGGATGCCGCCGCCAGTTGATCAACCGTGCCATACCCGCTCGCCCACAGGGCAACGGCGCACAGCCAGCCCGGGTCAACACGCTGCGGACGGCCTTCAGGCAGTATGCGCTCTGTTCCAGCGTTCCCCGTCATGCCTCAGCCCCCATGGCCGCCAGCCTACCGCGCGTCAGACCCGTCAGTGTTCCGGTCATCCACGTTTCGAGGTAGCGCACGACGGTCGGTGCGACCCATAGCCGGCTGTCATCGACGTCGTTCCGTAGACCTCATTGTTCCCGCTGAGCGAGACGGCGAACTGGACTCCGTTGCCGGCGTCGGCGAAGACGGGCGCATGCCGGCCACCATCTGGGGACTTCAGCAAGGTGATGCTGGCGCGAAGTGAATCCATACCTTGAATTATCCCTTTCGGACCTGTCCTGCCCGGCTCGACGGCGTGCTATCGGCCGAATGTGAGGATGACGAGGTATTTGCATCTTTGCCCTCAGCCAAACACCGAGACGTGTTGTCAGTCAAAGCGGCCCCGGCCAAGTGCCGGGACATTAATAGGGATGTAATCCCGATAGTCCTTCACTTTCATGTCCTCAATGTATCGAAACGCAATGGGTCCTTGCTCGATGCCGACGCTCCGAAGCGGCTTTTTCATTGTCTTCCAATGGTCGCGGATCGCATCCGTTCGCTGTTTATGGAGCTTGGAACCGTAGTTCATTTCCGTGATGACGACGAGGCGAACTCGTTTTGGTTTCAGGCGTGGTCCATCGATCCACAGTCTGAATTGCTCGATGTCTTCGCACCAGTCCGCAGATCCTTTTCGCGCCTTCGTGACCAACGCGTTAAGGGCGTCGACGAGATTCTTCGACAAGTAGTCGTGCAGCGCGGGGCGCTCAAATTTCCCGGCAACCCTAGCAGCCAGATCAATTTCGTCGTCTTCGCAGGCGAAGCCCTCGATGGGAGCGGTCCCTACGAGGGAGCCTTTGCTGAGCGGCACCATGACCCGTAGGTCGACCGCCCAGTGCGCTCCCGTGACGGGCGGCTTGGTCAGGTAGACATATTCGACCAGTTCGCTGTCGCGGGCCTGTTGGATCTTTTGGGCGTCGAAGACCGCCCCCAAGTCCCTCACAGGACATACATGGACAAAGGGATGGCGCCTGCCTGGCCCGGCTGCGGCAATGTCGCAGGTTTGTGAGACTACAGCGAAGTAGCCCGTGTCACCGATCTCGGCAGAAGCTGCCAAGAGCCCCTCGCCAATTTCGGTGAAATCGTCGCCGGTGACCGGGTCGACTCCACCAGCCGTCCCCAACCATATGACAAGGTCACCGCTTATCAGGTGACCTTGCCGCCAAGCGTCCAATGCGACGGCGGTTTCCTCCGGCCAGGTCTCGGGAAGCAGGTCATCGACGGTCAACGGCGTCCACCTCGCTGGACCACGGTGACTTTAGGTTTGCCGGTTTTGACGATGGGCACGTCCACGTCCGGGCTGACGCCCAGGCGGCGAGAGGTTCCAATCGCCCGTTTGGCCGGTTTTGGCATGGCGACTGCGAGGTCAACGAGATCATCGAACCGGCCCTCCTGGAGCGCGGCCTCACGCTCCGGCAAGGCATGCAGCCAGACGGCGAGCGGACGGTCGATTTCCTCACGCAGATCCACCATGGTGTCGGCGAGGTGCCACAGGGCGCCAACGCTTGCCGGACGCGGTCGGGGAGTGTTCGGCTTCTTCCACGAGTAGTAGGTCCTGCGCTTGATCCCTGTCGCGGCAAGCAGGTCTTTCTGAGTGATGCCAAGCTCGATCTGCAGGCGGTCGAACACCGCCAGAGGCTCCGCCGTTTCCGGATCGACGAAGGAGGCATCGTCCTCGACAGACGCAGACCGACCAATGGTGACCACGTGGATCGGTCCCGGAATGTAGATGTTGGAGATCCACGTGCGGGCGTCACCGCCGGTCACGACGCGAACGGTCTCGTGATCGTGGATCGGATTGAACGTCTCGTCGAACCGCTGTACGGCTTCGCGCAGTGCGGGAACGACCGGGGCCAGGGCGAACGGAGTCAGGTCGATGTCGTCCGCGGGCGTCCGTCCCAGAAACCCCTTGTTGAATGTCATGGCCGTCCCGGAGCCCGGGGTCAGCGCGATTGCTGACATCAGCTCTTCCCTTCTCCTTGAAGCGCTTTCAAATAATCCTCCGAAACACACGCCTGGAACAGGCTCAACGCCGTCCGGTTCAGTTTCTCCGTCGTATCCAGTACTTCGTCGATCTTGAACAACTCGCTCGCGTTGGCAAAAACGTCAAGGTCCAGCAAATAGTTGACGCTCATTGAGGCCGGATCCGGAATGGGGCCGTGTCGCAGTACCGCCCCGTGGCGGCCATCAAGGGCGACCTCCACCTGCTGCTGGGCGCCAGTAACCAATCCTCCGAAGACAGGATTGCAAAGCGGGCCAAGCAGGGACGCCTCGATTTTTCCTTCCCAATCTTGCGTCCTCCGGCATGAGGGATCGACAAAGCGGTCCACATAACGGAGCCCGATTCGTTGCACCAGCGACGGGAACAGATCGGTTGCTATCGCCCCCAGAAGCAGCTCGAGCGGGCGGCGCATGCTGACGCTCCAACGCTCGTAATCAGCAACTTGCCAGACCACGCTGCCCGGAAAAACGGTCGCACTGTGTTGACCGTTCGCCGAGGCGATCTGCCAGCCCTTTGTTTCCTCCCCCGACCAGGCAGCGCCTCCCGCATTCAGGTTGATTTCCATCGTGTTCTGCGCGGCCGGCTGAATGCTCGTGAAATCGACCTCCAATGACTTGGAGAGGGCGTCTCGGACGCGCTCAGCGGTCTCAACAGGCACGCTGCCGCCTTCCGCCGTGAACCTGACCTCGCAGATTGCGACCTCCAAGGGGGCGTTCGCAAGCAGTGTCTTGTCAGCCGAGGGGAGACCCCCTAGGGGTGCGTCGCTGACGGCGAGGGGTGCGGAAGTATCAGACATCATGCCTCATCATGACATGCACTTTAGATGCACTTTCTGACATTTGCCATAGATGACTGTGATTTACAGCACTATTAGGCCCCGGATCGTGACGGGAGGAAGTCGTAAGCACCTTGCTGGTCACGCTCCTCGGGGTCGGACACGTGAGTCGTGCCGGTAGGAATGGCAACAGCCGCCCGCCCATCGGTTTGCCCGGCGCATATGCAGCCGCCGGGGGACAATACTCATCCGCGCACGCCAAGACGCCAAGACGCTGTCGCCGCCGGAGGAAAGAGACGCCGCGCGCGAAGTGTCCGGCAGTGGAGATTCCCCGGGGCAGTGGGTTTTGATACTTCATGCCAAATGTGTAAACGGACGGGGAAGTTCCTTCCGCGTGCAGGAGGGTGAGAATTGTGGTGCCGCTTGGCGACGTCGACGCACACTGGTGCGGGGTGAGCCCGCAGAGGTGTATGACGCGGGGTTCGGGGGTGTGCCGGATTGTTGCGGTAAAGCACGTGGGTTTGTGTCTTGATCAGAGGATCCTCCAAGCGGCGTCAATATATCGATACTCGCTTCAAAGGATTGGTGATTCTGATGGACGTGATGTTCGAGCGCGTTGCCGGGCTGGACCATCTCTGCCGGTTCACCTTGTGGGAGATGCGCTTTCGCCTCGTGGATTCGACGGCGCCACAGCTGAAGGTGCTCGAACGGGATCTGCGGTTCAGGCGAAAGCGAATGGCGTAACTTCGTCGAGCGGGGATGAAACGCCAGCCGTCGTGCTCTTCGAACACTGGCCCAAACTCGGAGCGGGGCGGGCGGGTAGCGGCCTGGGAGAGGCTTTCGAATTTTGTCGAAAACAGGGCCTGGGGTTCCTGTTGTCCGTCGAAGAGATCCAGGTCACACCGATCGTACGATCGAACAAGACCCAGACGGCAATCCTCGACGAATTGGCGAGGGTAATGACATCGACTTCTAGGAGCCCTGTAAATGGCTGATTCATACGATTACATCGTTGTTGGTGCCGGCACGTCCGGTTGCATCGTGGCGTCGCGTCTGTCGGAGGACCCGAGGGTACGGGTTCTTTTGGTGGAGGCTGGCGGGTCGGATCGGAATCCGATCATCACGATGCCAGGCGCGCTGCCGTTCGTGTATCAGAACAAGCGGATCGGGTGGGGGTATCAGTCCGGGCCCGAGCCTTTCGCGCACGGCAAGACCGTTGACGAGAAAGCCGGTAAGGTACTCGGAGGTTCGTCCTCGATCAACGCGATGATCTTCAACCGGGGTAACCCGTTGGATTTCCAGGGCTGGGCCGCCGACGGGCTTGACCAGTGGGGCTATGCCAGCGTCCTTCCTTACTTCCGTAAGATGGAGTCCTTTTCCGAAGGTGCGAATGAGTGGCGCGGCGGTGAGGGACCTGTTCACGTGACGCGGGCACGGGCGGCCCACCAGTTCTATGATGCCTTTCTCCGCAGTGGTGAACAGGCCGGTTTCTCGGTCAGCCCGGACCACAATGCCTATCGCCAGGAAGGGCTCCACGTCGCGCAGTCCTTCATCGACAGGGGTGTTCGCTGGAGCGCTCCGCGCGCCTACCTGAAACCGGCTGCTGGCAGGGAAAATCTGACCATCCTCCTGCGGCGCACGGTCAAGAGGATCGTCGTCGACTCAGGCGTTGCCCAGGGCATCGAGATCCAGGAGGGGGACAGGACCCGGATCATCGCCTGCAACCGCGAAGTCATTGTCTGCGCCGGGGCCATGAACACCCCGAAACTGCTGATGCTTTCAGGGATCGGGCCGGTTGAAGAACTGCGCCGCCACAACATCGCGGTCGCGGCCGAGGCGGAAGGCGTTGGCCGGAACCTGCAGAACCACCCGGGGGTCGATATCCAATTCGCCACAGCGCGCGAGGACTCCCTGACCAGCGAACTGGGCATGATCGGCCGCGCGAGGCTGGGTGCGGATTGGCTGCTGCGGCGAAAGGGCCTCGGAACGACCAACTTTTTCGAAACCGGGGCGTTCCTGAAGACCCGTGAGGATGTTGACTACGTCAACATGCAGTACGAGTTCCTCCCGCTCACCCGGCGCCTGCACCGGGGAAAAGTCGTGCCGATCCCCGGTTTCCAGTTCTGGATGGATCTGGCCCGGCCCAAGAGCCGCGGCACCGTAACCTTGCGCTCAGCCAACCCCGCCGATCACCCGGTGACCATCTTCAACCACCTGGAGCACCGGCAGGATCTTCAGGACCTCGTCGACGGCGTGCGCCTGGCCTTGGACCTGGTCAAGCAACCGGCATGGCAGAAATTCAACCCGACCAACCTCAGCCTGGGCCAGGGAACACCAAGCAACACCGACCTTGAAGCATTCGTCCGAAAACACGTAGGCACCTCCTACCATCCATCCGGCACCTGCAGCATGGGCGTCGACGGGGACGCTGTCGTGGATCAGGACGGGAAGGTCTACGCGGTGGGCAACCTCCGGGTCGCGGACGCGTCCATCATGCCCAAAATCATCACCGGAAACCTGAACGCCGCCGTGATGATGATGGCCGAAAAGATCGCCGACCACATCCGCGGAGTACCGGCACTCCCACCCTCAAACGCAAAATACCACCAGGCATCGGGCAATCGAACCGAGGCCGCCGTCGACAAGCCACGCGGGTTCCGGCGGCTGCCAGGGCTGCAGGACGGCCTAAACGAGTCGACAGGGAGTGCCCGGCATCAACACAACCTAGCGGAGAACGTGATGGATCCTACTAAAAGGGGCGCAGTCTGATGAGTACAGTTAGCGATACCCGGTCTGTGATCGGGTCCCCGGATGAGATCCGGGTTGCCCATCGGGCGCATTGGGGATGGTGGGTCCTCACAGGGTTCGTGCTCTTGTGCGCCGCCGGAATCGTCCAGATGCTGTTCACCAACCCGAACCTCGAGTGGAATGTCGTGGCTGGCTGGTTCTTCAGCCAGAGCATCGTGTTCGGTCTCCTGCGCACCCTGGAGCTGACGGTCCTGGCGATGTTCTTCGGAATCTTGCTGGGCATGCTCACTGCGGTGATGCGGCTCTCGCCGATCAAGATCCTGTCCACGGTGGCGTGGTTCTACACGTGGTTCTTCCGCGGCACCCCGCTGCTGGTCCAGCTGATCTTCTGGTACAATCTCGCAGCGCTTTTCCCGACGATTGATATCGGCATTCCTTTCGTTGGGCCGACGGTCTGGTCGGGCAACGCCAACCAGATCGTCACCCCGTTCATGGCAGCGCTACTCGGGCTGGCTCTCAACGAGGGAGCGTACATGTCGGAGATTGTCCGCGGCGGCATCCTCTCCGTGGACCAGGGTCAGCAGGAGGCCGCGGTCGCGCTCGGCATGCGTACGTCAAGGGCACTGCGGCGCGTCATCCTTCCGCAAGCCATGCGCGTGATCGTCCCACCGACGGGCAACCAGGTGATCGGCATGCTGAAGTCCACCTCCCTAGTGAGCGTGACCTCCATGCCGGAACTGCTGTACTCGGCCCAGCTGGTCTACAACCGCACCTTCCAGACCATCCCGCTGCTCATTGTCGCGAGCATTTGGTACCTGATTGTCACCAGCGTCCTGAGCGTCATCCAGTACTACATCGAGCGCCACTACGCCAAGGGCGGCCGTCGTGCCCTGCCACTCACCCCCTGGGAGAAGGTCAAACGCATGTTCACCAGATTCACGCCGGCCCAGACAATCACCGCCGACAGGAGGGCATGATGACTGTCCCAACCATTCCGGCAGGCCCTGTTGCGGGCAAGCGCGAGGTCGTCTTGCGCGTCACCGGGCTCAAGAAGCGCTTCGGCCCTCTGGAGGTCCTCAAAGGCGTCGACTTGATCGTAGAACGAGGCGAGGTGATGTGCATCATCGGGCCCTCCGGTTCGGGCAAGAGCACTTTGCTGCGCAGCATGAACCACCTTGAAGAGATCGACGGCGGCCGCGTCGAGCTGGACGGCGAGCTGGTCGGCTACCGTCTGCATGGTCAGAAGTACGTCACCTTGCCGGAGAAACTGCTGGCCAGGCAGCGGACAAAGATGGGTATGGTCTTCCAGTCCTTCAACCTGTTCCCCCACATGACCGTGCTGCAGAACATCATCGAGTCCCCGGTCGGTGTGCTGAAACAGGACCCGAAGGAGGCCAAGGAGACCGCCATGGCCCTGCTGGGCAAGGTCGGCCTGGCAGAGAAGGCCCAGCAGTACCCCCGCCAGCTGTCAGGCGGCCAGCAGCAACGCGTCGCCATCGCCCGCGCCCTGGCGATGAAGCCGCGGGTCATGCTCTTCGATGAGCCCACCTCCGCCCTTGACCCTGAACTGGTCGGAGAAGTCCTCGACGTCATGAAGGACCTCGCGCTTGAGGGCCTGACGATGGTCGTGGTCACCCACGAGATGGGCTTCGCCCGTGAGGTCGCGGATTCGGTGCTCTTCATGGACGGCGGAGTCGTCGTCGAACGCGGACACCCGCACGACGTCCTGCTGAACCCCCAGATGCCCCGGACCAAAGAGTTCCTGTCCAAAGTCCTCTAGCACCCACCCCAACGCCAGGGCGCATCCGCCCTGGCGAACCTAATCCGAGAGGTTCCTCCATGTTCCGACGCCCTTCCCTGCACACCGCCGCCGCAGTCACCGCGGTGGCCGCCATCACCGCCCTGGGACTGTCAGCCTGTTCCGACCCGAATGCCACGTCAAACACCGGGAGCACCGCCTCGGCCGGCGCCTCCGCCTCCAGCACATCCAACGTCACCACGACGTGGGGTTTGAAGCCGGTTGATTCGGTGACGGCGCTGGTGCCGGCCGACTTCAAAGACAAGACCATCCAGAACGCCATCTACAACGACTTCCCGCCTGAGGAGTTCCAAGAGAACGGGCAGTTGGTGGGCATTCAGCCCGACATTACCCTGGCGCTTAGCGAGGTGATGGGCGTAAAGGTCAACAACGCCTCGGTGGGCACCTTCGACTCAATCATCCCCGGCATCAGCAGCGGCCGCTACGACATGGCCTCCGCGGACTTCGGCGTCACCAAGGCCCGGCTCAACCAGGTCGACTTCGTCTCCGAGTTCGCCATCGGCACTGGATTCGCGACCAAGAGCGGCAGCAACATTACGATCAACAGCGCCTCCGACCTGTGCGGCCACAGCATCGGCGTTGTTGCCGGCTCCTACTTCATCGATCAGGTCAACCAGACCAGCGCCGACTGCACGAAGGCCGGCAAGGCGGCGCTGAGTGTCCAGACCTACCCCGACGACGGCGCACGCATTCTCGCCATCACCAATGGCCGCACGGAGATCACGGCCACCAGCGCCGACGCCATGGCCTACATCATCAAGTCCCAGAACGTCCCCCTCACCCTGCAGAAGTTCGTCTACGAGCCCCTCGAACAAGGGATCGCACTCAAAAACGGCAGCAGCCTTGGCCCAGCCCTGCAGGCGGCCATGAAGGAGATCATCAACGACGGGACCTACGGCAAGATCCTGAAGAAATGGGGCGTGGACACCATCGGATACACCTCGGCCGACCAGGCCAAGCTCTACACCGACCCCTCGCAGCTCCCGAACGGCTGAGGTCGCGGGCAAGGAAGCCCGCTTAAGAACGCCCAGAAGATCACTGAACCGCAGGAGATGAACGACCGGTAGGTTGCAGTACGCAACCCACCGGTCGCACCTAACCGGCAACAGAATTCAGGAGGGCATCCACAGGGCATCCGGCAGAGCATAGATGTCATCGTCGTCGCGAGCAGCATCGTGGGAGCCGCCACAGCAGCGGCCTTGGGCTCCCTCAGAGTCCAGGGCCGCCACGCAGCCGAGTTCCCCTCGCTCGGGAAGCCCTCGAGCTGTGGAGCGTGGCCGCCGAAGAGGATGATTTTGAACTAGTTAAGTCGGGGAACCTCTACTGTGGACGTGCCTACGTGTTTGCGGACGAATGCTTCAAGGTCGCTGTTGCTTGGTGTTCCCTGGACCAGGCTGAGGTTGGTCGGGTTGAATTTCTGCCATGCCGGTTGCTTGACCAGGTTCAGGGCCAGGCGCAGGCCGTCGACGAGGTCCTGAAGATCCTGCCGGTGCTCCAGGTTGTGATTCTCTGCGCTATTTGGCGTGTTTTTCGCGGCGATATTTGGCGCGGTCAGGTGCCGATGAGCAGGGTTTCACGCGCTGCTTCGACGACTTCTTTGGTGACGCCGTTGAGCTGGTTAATGTCACGGATGCGCGTGATCTGGGTGAAGAGGCGCTGGATAAGGCGAAAGTTGCCGTTGGTGATGCGGGCGACGGCGGCGATGGCCTCCGCGTCCGTGAAGTCCTGGGGATCGATAGTCAAGCCGAGCTCCTGCCGGCGGTTTGCCAGGACGAAGGTGAGTTCCTCGGTGCTGAGGGTCCAGTAGTGGTGGGCGAAGCCGATGCGGCTGTACAACTGAGGGTAACGCGCGAGGCGTTTTTCGATGCTAGGCGCCCCGATAAGAATGACGCCCATGGTGTGGCGGTCGTAGTAGTCCCGAACCTGCTCGAGTGCTGGAGGTTTGAGCCGGTCGGCCTCGTCGATGATGAGGAGTTCGGTCAGGCCAGACGCTGGGAGTCTCGGCGCTCGAAGACGTCGATGTTGCCGTCACGGGCGTATTCGATTGCCCAGGAGATCTTCTGGCAGGTCCGGGGTAGTAGCCGGTCGATCTCCCGCTGGCTGATGGTTACCGTAGGCGTCAAGAAGGCTGTTCTGGCCTCAAGCACGCGAGCAGGAAAGGGCTCGGTATCGGTTTCGCCGGTCCATTGCCATTGTTCCCATTCAGTCGCGCCAGCATGGGCGCGTGCGGAGAGGTTTTGCCGACGCCGGGCGGACCATAGCAGACGCCGATATGGCGGTTAGTGCGTACCGCCGTGGCGAATTCAGTGAATCGCCGGTGCTCCTTCGTGATTAGAAGTGACGGTGTGTCAGGCGGGACCGGTGGCGGGGCGACGGAAATTTCGCCGAGGTCGTTGAAGAGGAAGCGGCGTCCGTCGTCATTCTCGTTCTTAGCGGGCATGACGCTCCGATCTTTGTGCTCAGTCTTCGGCGTAAGTGCGGAGCCGGTGCTGCTTTGGATCCCTGGATTGTCCGCCGGTTTGGGCAGGTTCGACAGTTTCCGGCGGCGCGTAGCGGTCGTCGGCGGGCAGTGCCTCAGCGAGGCTGGCTTTGGCGCACAGCTGCTTCTTCAGTTCATTCCGGCGTGCTGCTCTGGCCGCTTTGAGTTGCTTGAAGGTGACTGAAGTGGCGGCGAGTTCCGGGGCGATGGCACGGCACAGAAAAGTGTCCTGGTGCCAGATGCGGATCTCGGCCATGTCCCGGGAGTCATAGCGGATAGTGACGCTCTCGCCGACGTAGGCCGAAAGTGTGAGGTCCAGGTAGCGCAGACCGTTGAAGTGTATGCCCTCTCGGTGCACGATGCGCTGGTGTGCGACGGTCAGTAGCAGGAGGTCAAGGTCCCCGGGACATGCGGGCATTCGGGGGATCCAGCCGCCGGCCTGCCAGCGTGCCGCGGGGACCTTTTCGGTTTCGGAGTGCGGGCTTTGGTTGTATTCGTCATGAGACGATTCACGGTGAGACACCTTTACAAGACGCTGGACGGCCCGGCATGGCGCAGATTCCTGTGACCCTCTCGAAGTGAGACGCCCGTGTCTCGAAAGCTTTTGTTAAGTGAGACGTAGATGCGGTGCCGTGATGAAGTATCGTCGGTCAAATTCATCTGCCGAGCGTTGACTTAGACCGGGCACCAGTGGCAGGGGATTTGCTGCCCGTGTCGTCTTGGTCTGGAACTTAGCGGGGGGGCTACTCGCTGAACCACTAGACGTTCCCTTTGGTCAGGTGATTCGTTCACCCTTGGGTTTGCGCAGGCCTGTACTTTCCCATTTAGCGCGAACCCGCTAAGGTCATTCACACGTGTGAATCGTGCGGCAACGCTATCGCTGTCGCTTGATCGACCGCCATACATGAGTCGAACCACTGACCTATCGGAGTAGATGTGATCAGAGAATCCTTTAATGAAGGCTGGACCGTTAAGCGGCGGTCCTCGATGTTCGAGTCGATGGGCGGTGGTGGTGGCGGTGTCGGTGTGACTCTGCCGCATGACGCCATGCTTGCCCAGGGCAGGAGCCCTGAAAGCTCCGCGGGATCGTTCGGCGGATATTTCAATTCGGGGGCGTGGGAGTACGAGAAGACGTTCCATGCCGCTGAATCGTGGCGCGGGCGGCGCATGACGCTGGAATTCGAAGCTGTCTATCGGGATGCGATGGTTTATGTCAACGGCGCGGCGGCCGGCCAGTGGGCTAACGGATATTCGGGTTTCTTGGTCGAGCTTGACCCGTTTCTTGAATACGGGAAAGCCAACACTGTTCGTGTCGAAGCCCAGGCATTTAAGGATTCACGTTGGTACAGCGGAGCAGGCATTTTCCGGCCTGTGCACCTGTTGGTCGGCGGGCTGGCGCATGTTGCACCAAATGGCTTGAGGGTTTCGACTCCGGAGATTGATGACGACATGGCTGTCATCGCGGTCGAATTCGACCTTGTCAATAAGAGCACTGAGACAAAAACTCTCGACTTCAACATCGAAATCCGCGATGGAGACGGACGGATAGCCGCCACTGCCCGCTCCCGGGCGACGCTCCTGGCCGGCGATCACCTCACATCGCTGGAGCGCGTCTACGTGGAGCACCCCCAGCTCTGGAGCCCGGAATCACCGGCACTGTATTCTGCCAGAGCCATCCTGCTCGATGGGGGCGAGATACTCGATGAGTCGACGACGACGTTCGGCATTCGCCGCCTGAGCCTGGATCCGCTGCGAGGACTGCGCATCAATGGTAAGTCGGTGAAACTCCGCGGCGCCTGTGTGCACCACGACAACGGCATTCTCGGGGCCGCTACGCATGCCGCCGCTGAAGAACGCCGCGTCCGCCTCCTCAAGGAGGCCGGATTCAACGCTATCCGCTCGGCGCATAATCCAATGAGCAAAGCGATGCTTGATGCGTGTGACCGGCTCGGGATGCTAGTCATGGATGAAACTTTTGATGTCTGGGCCACCGGGAAGACCGACGATGACTACTCGAGGCGCTTCCTAGGCTGGTGGGAGCGGGACATTGATGCCCTCGTTGCCAAGGACTTTAACCATCCCAGTGTGATCATGTACTCGATCGGGAATGAAATCCCTGAAGCCGGTACCCGTCATGGGGCGCGGTGGTCACGGCTTCTGGCGTCGCGTATCCGGCAGCAGGATCCTTCCCGTTTGGTGACTAACGCAATTAACGGGATGAGCGCTGCCCGCGATCTCATCCCCGGGATCATGGCCGCTGATCAGGACCCAACAGCAGCCGATGCGCAGGACTCCTCTGGATTCAACGACCTACTTGGCCAGTTCACTGAACTTATGGACAAAGTAATTTCTCTGCCCGAGGTCGGCGAACGGCTGATTGAGGATGCCTCGACCCTGGACCTTGTTGGGTTGAATTACGGGGACGCCTTGTACTGCGCAGACCGCGAGAGGTTCCCCGACCGCATCATCGTAGGTGCAGAAACCTTCCCTGCCCATGTGGACCGGTACTGGAAGCTGGTGCGTGAGAACGCGCACGTCATCGGGGACTTCACCTGGACCGGGTGGGATTACCTGGGGGAGACCGGAATCGGCAAGCCCGTTTATCCTGGCGAAGGTGCATCGCTTGCCACGCCATACCCGTGGTTGACCGCCGGTGTGGGCGATTTCGACATCACCGGTCACCGCCGCCCGATCTCTTACTACCGAGAGATTGTCTTCGCTCTCAGATCAGAGCCCTACCTGGCAATTCAGAACCCGGAACACTATGACGCCCCCTTCAAGCCGCGCGCTTGGTCCTGGAGTGACTCCCTTGCGACATGGGGCTGGAACGTGGAACCGGGAACTCCAATCACAGCTGAGGCCTACGCGGATGCTGACGAGGTGCAATTTTGGGTCAATGGGGAGTTGAGGGCCACATCTTCTGTCGGTACCGAAAAAGCGTACGTCGCAACGGCTGAACTGACCTACGAACCGGGCACCATCGAGGCGGTGGCCATGACGCAGAACCGTGAATCTGGCCGTTTCCTATTGAAAAGTGCCGGCGACGCCGTCCAACTCGTGGCCGAGGAGGAGGCAGCGTCAGGGCTGGCGGATGGTTGCGACGATCTGGTCTTTGTGAATGTACGGGTGGTCGATGCAGCCGGGACGACTGTCACCTTCGATGACCGCATCATCGAAGTCGATGTCACTGGGTCTGCTGTCCTTTCAGCCCTGGGGACAGGACGGCCATCAACCACAGAGTCCTTCCTTGACGCGCGATGCACGACCTACCACGGCCGCGCCCTCATCGCAGTTCGCCGTCAAGACGCACCCGGGCGGGCCCGCATCACGATCCGGACCCCTGGATTGGCCGACACGGTCCTCCAGCTGACAGGACACCCGGACCCGGACCTCGTCGAGGTGCCGGTGCCGGTGCAAACCAGTACGGGGCAGGCCGCGAAGTAGGAAGTGGCTCGCGGGGCGCCCTACGACGCGTCCCGCAAGCCGTGCCTACGCTGATTCACGAATGACGTAACGGGGAGCGGAGTCTGTCCGCAGCGCCGCGATGAACGCGTCATCGTCGCCGTGCTCGTCGCTGTCGAGCATCCGTGCCAGGCTCTTCATTGAAGCTTCCACCGCATATGCGATTGTGGTGAGCGGCGGATCAGTCTGCAACGCGATCGGGGAGTCATCCACGCCGATGACCGAAAAATCACGTCCACGCCCGATGGAACGACCGACCACCCTTGCTGCAGAAACCACAGCCGCCGCTGTGTGGTCGTTATAGCAGGCAACCCCTGTTCCTGCGGCCAGAGCATCCAACGACGTCATATCAGACCCCGCATGCATGGTCACCTCAACCACAATGGGTGCCTCGACCCCGAGCTCGGCGGCAGCATGGACGAATCCTGCCTGCCGGGCATCCATGAGCACGTCGTGGTGTGCTTCTTCAAGGCGGGCGTAGGCTAGCCTGCGGGCACCTGCCTCGTGTACGAGATACTTCGCCTGCATCACCCCGACCTGCCAGTTCCAACCGCCGGGCGACGAGGAAATTTTGGCCAGGTCAAGAATTCGAACACCCGCGTTGGCGAGAATGGACTTCTGCTCCTCACCAAGAGCCGAGCCGGCAACAACGGCTCGCGGCCGTATCGACCTCGTCACCGTCCGCAACGCATCAGGCGACGAAGTAGGAGACCACATCACCAAGGGCATTCCCAGTTCAGACAGCGCATCAGTGAGGGCGTTGATGCCCTCGAACGAACCCGCGGACGGCGCCGGCGGCAATACGAACAAAACTACGTCGCTGTGCCCCCGGGCCAAGGCACGCCCCGCCGCATGTGGCCGGTAGTCCAAGTCAGCGACTGCTTGTTCAACCGAGGACCGCGTCTCGGGGCTGAACCGGTGGGCCTGTCCGTTCAAAATGTAGCTCACCGTTGAACGTGAGACCCCGGCCCTCTTGGCCACGTCCTCGGCGGTAGCAGCCACCCGGTCCTCCCTTCCTTGGGATCAAAAAAATTCTCGACATCCCGCGTATTCGAGTATATCTTGTGTATTCACACGTGTGAACACACGCGTGAATCTACTTTTGGAGTCTCAATGACGAGTCAAACGCCGATAGAAAACGCAATACCCCTCCCCGGAGGCGCCGACCTTCTGGAACACCAGACGATGCGTCGGCCCCGCAGCAGATGGACAAGCGCCTCTGGGTGCTGTATCCGCTCGCCATGATTGGTGTCATGGTCGTCTGGGGCGGAGTCATGCAGGTGCTTCTTGGCAAGCAGGTCGCCGCGGCGGTGCCGGGTGCAGCTGCATCAGCTGCGATGCTGGGGCTCACTCTCAGCCTTGCTTCAGTTTCCGGAGTGATCTCCACGCCGATCGCTGGGTGGCTCTCGGACATCACGCGCACGAAGTTCCTCGGCCGCCGGAACGTCTGGATCTTTGGCTCCAGCGTCGCCGCAGCAGCCGGGCTCGTCGTTATGTCCCAGCTAACTGACCCAATGGCCATCACGATTGTTTGGGCTCTTTTAATCTGGCCCCTCAACTCCATAACGGGTGCACTTTCTACAGTGCTTCCCGAGCGGGTCCCCGAGCGCTTCCGCGGACGGATGGGCGGTATTATCGGTGGCTGCGTGACGATCGGTGGGGCACTTGGCGTAACTGTCGCGGGCCTGTCCCAGGAGATCTTCATGGGATACCTGTTGATCGCCGGCATTGTCCTGATTTGCGGACTGGTGTTCGCATTTGCAACTAACGACCGTCCGGCACCCCCTGTTTCAATGTTGCCCAAAGCGGAGCGCAAAGCGGCAAACAAGTTGCCCGGTTTCCGCGCGGCATCGGACTACTGGTGGGCATTCGCCGGACGTTTCCTGCTCACCTTCGGATATGCAAGTGTCGTAAGCTTCCAACTCTTCATCCTTCGCGACTACATCGGTGTCGGCGACGTCAACGAATCTGCGACCGTCCTGGTTGGACTAACCGGGCTCAGCTCCTTACTGGGTCTCGTCTTCGCGCTGGTCGGTGGGACAATCGCCGACAAGCTGGGACGGCTCCGCATTTTTGTTGGTGCATCAACCTTCCTTTTCGTTCCCGCGGGGCTGGTGTACATCTTCATGCCCACGATTACGGGCGCCTACATCGCGACCGGAATCATCGGCATCGCCTACGGCGTCTACCTCGCCGTCGACGCTGCCCTCGTCGCGCGGGTTCTGCCAAACATCAATAACGCCGGTCGCGATCTGGGAATCATGAATCTGGCCAGCTCTTTGCCTCAGATCGTTGCTCCCGGCATCGTCGGTTTGATAGTCGGCGCCACTGGCAACTACCAGCTGGTGTTCGTCGTCATGATTATCGCCACCGCGCTCGGCGCACTATCCGTTAAGTTCATCAAGGGCGTGCGTTAACGAATGCCCACTTGGGATGATGCAACATCGCCGCCCAGTCCACAATCCCCGCCACAATGACGCTGATTGGCGGGATGGCCGGAATCGACCTGCCGTCCAGGCAGTCTTCACAATTCGTACATCTCTTGGGGAAACTTTCCCCACTAAAAGGAGCCAGATATGACCTCAACCCTCTCGCGCCCGCCCTATATCCCTGATGTTGCTGCCGTAATCGACACTCTCAGCGGGCAGATAACGATGACTCTGCTGCCTGAAGGAATCGAAGCTGGCCGTGCCCACACCGCTACCTTCAGGGAAGACCTCAGCGGTTTTGCCATAACCCGCCGGGATCTGGTTATCCCCGGGTTCGGGGGGACAGAAATCGAGCTAAGCATTTTTGTCCCGGACGGCACCGCTTCCGATGCCCCATGTATCTTCCACCTCCACGGCGGCGGCATGGTCATGGGGGATCGATTTACCGGCATCTCGGCTGTGCTGCCGTGGGCAATCGATCACGGAGCCATCCTGACCACTGTCGAATATCGCCTTGCGCCAGAGCACCCTGACCCCACACCTGTGGAAGACTGCTACGCGGCACTTGTGTGGATAAGCGATCACGCGGGCGAGCTCGGAATCGACGGCACTCGAATCCTGGTCACGGGTAACAGTGCTGGAGGCGGGTTGGCAGCAGGAATATCACTTATGGCTCGCGACCGGCGCGGTCCCGCCATTCTTGGTCAGCTTCTGGTTTACCCCATGCTCGACGACCGCGACTCCACGACCTCGACCCTGCAGTTCGATGGCGTGGGATTGTGGGACCGGGAAAGTAACGTCACAGCGTGGAACGCCCTTCTCGGCGATCGCCGAGGAACCCACGAAGTTTCTATCTACGCCGCTCCCGCCCGCGCCACTTACCTTTCCGGCCTGCCCCCGACCTACATCGATGTCGCGTCCGCGGAGGTTTTCCGCGATGAAAATGTGGCCTTCGCTTCCCAAATTTGGGCCGACGGCGGTGTCGCCGAGCTGCACGTGTGGCCAGGCGGCACACATGGGTTCGAGCTTCTCGCCCCACGATCACGAATTGCTGAGCAGGCCGCCAGAACGAGGAATTCCTGGTTGCGAGACATGTTCGACGGCGACTCAACAGCACGTTCCGAAAAGGCAGGCTAAAAGCCGTTGTCAGCGATGGTCGAAAAGCCGTGAACTGCGTCGGCGGTAGTGTGATCACGAATAGTTCCGCTACCGCCGCAGCAGGACGGTTATCGCAGACCGTGCCTTGCATCTTGTGTCCCGCAGATCATGCCCCAGTTAGTAGCAGGCGACCCATCATAGGTTCTGCCGAATCCGAAGCTTTGCTAGATGAACACGCCTAGGACAAACAAGGCAAGGTAGGGGCTCCAGAACTGAACGGTCACCATTCGGGCACGTGGGGCTTCTCCCGACCTTGGATTCGGGGCAGCTGGAAAGAAATTCGCTGGACTCGTTCCCGGCCCCAACGGCTGGCCTGCTTGGCCACGTCCCTCCCAGAAGGTTATGGGAGAGGTCAGAGGTCAGTTTGCCTACCCCAAACCGTCCTGTCCAGGGTTCCCATCTAACTCGGTGTCTCGAAGCCTTCCCGTCTCGAATCGCTAGGAATACGAGACGAAAGGGATTAGGCCACGCCTCGCTCCGTGGCTCTGCGCGCCATTTATCGATCACGAAACACCGCCAAATAGCGCCGAAAGTCACAGCTCCAGGTGGTTGAAGATGGCCACCGACCCTGCCGGCTTTCTCGTCAACGGTCTTGCCGTGCGCGAAAGGCTCGGGCCCGCACTGATACCCCCACCCGATCCGCTTGTTCTGATACACGAACGGCAGCGCGCCTGGCATCGTGATGATGGGATTCCGATCCGACCCGCCAGCCTCCACCAAAAGAACCCGTATCCTCGGGTCCTCCGACAGACGCGACGCCACGATGCAACCGGACGTACCGGCACCAACAACGCTAGAAGTCGATGTCACTACCCTGGAAATTGGATCGACTGGGTTATCGAGGCACTACGTCAGGGCGCATGTTCGATCGTACGAACGGCGTGATGGAGATCTCTTCAATGGACAACAGGAACCCTGACTCCAGTTTCGACAAAATTCGAAAGGCAACGCAAAGCGCCGTAATGGAGCTACACCAGCCGAGGTGGCTCGGTTCGTGCGGAAGCCCGGCGGTAGGCATCAAGCCAAAGGGCCAGCTGAAGATGGGTCCGGTCGGGCCCAAGTCGTAGGTTGACTCCGGTGAGTTCTTCAATGCGATCGAGCCGGTAGTACAGGGTGGTGCGGTGGACGTGAAGCTCGTCTGCCGCAGCGCTGACATCTCCTCCATAGTCGAGGACTGCACGTGCGGTAACCAGAAGTTCATCCCGTGGCTGTGCGAGGATGGCCTCGACGCCCGGGTGCAGATCGACAGGCCGAAGTGAATCCGGCGCATCCACGATCAGGCGCCATGCGCCAAGTTGGTCCCACGAAACGGGATCCAGCTGGGCTCCTGCAGCTACGGCAGTGAGGGTGGCCCTCGCCCTGGCTACGGCAAGCCGGAGTTCGACGAGGGGGAGTGGTGACCCGCTGGTTGCAGCTCTCCGCAGACGCGTGACGGGGCGAGCGCTCATTCCTCCGGGCAAGAGCCAGCCGCCGGCTCGATGTTGTGCGTCGACTTGGATCTCGACGTCGTGGGGTAGATGCTCCAAACGCGCGAGCTCGCTGGCGGTACTGACATCAGCGCGATCAAGCAAGATGTCAATGAGCTCGTCGCGCCGGCGACGCAGGTCATCGGCAAAGCTCACTCTGGTGGCAAGGACGCTCGCTGCGAGGTCCGCGCACTCAATGAGCGGATCAAGATCGTCCTCGGTAACCGTTGCGTCCGGATCTAGGACCCACAAGTAGCCGGTCAAGTGGCCCTCGTGCCGCGCCGGAACACACCATCGGGCCCACATGCCCCGATCCGGCATAGCAGGTGTCCGGACGGGGTGCGCCACTTGATCGAGTTGGAAGCGTCTTACGACCTCGGCGGCCTGCGGGTCGACGTGCCGATCAAGAATGGTCGACATGCGTGTCTTGTCAACGGGCCCACGCGTGCTCCACCATATTGGGCGTTGATGCCGATCCTCAATGAGTACCGAAAGATTCAATGCAGCCGCCAAACGTTCAACTGCTGTCTGGACGTCGCCGTTGTCGGCCACTTGGGAACTCCACTCTTTTGGTTGGCGGTCCTAGAGCGGTCGAAGAGGATGATTCGCTTTTCCACGTCCCGACGAGGGTCCGCCGCTGCCTGTCGACCTACGATATTTCGAACTACCACTCCGATAAACTTGAAGACCACTTATGATGCCACTAGCTGTCCAAGAAACTGAAGCTGGTCACAAGTCGGCAATACAAACCGGATCTCCTGAAAGGGCACGGCTCGAAGCCGCCTTCGCAGAGGTCCTCTCCACAGCTTATGACCTGCCCCTCCTGGTTGGCAGCGAGGAAGTGCGAACTGGGCGGAT
Organism: Arthrobacter sp. AZCC_0090; assembly: GCF_014207375.1. Lineage (GTDB taxonomy): Bacteria > Actinomycetota > Actinomycetes > Actinomycetales > Micrococcaceae > Arthrobacter. Next base: position 220,040 of record NZ_JACHEE010000006.1, read on the forward strand.
ATTCGAGATCCGCACACCTCATGAACAGGCCATTGAGTTGGGCCAGGTGCATGCGGGCGGGGCTATCGAAGTTGAAGCGGCTGTCAAAGTGGCCACGCAGATGACCCGGACTTGGGCTTGGCTGTCACTGCAGGAAAGCGCTGTGCCCTTCCTTCGGGCTGCCGAGCTTTTTAGAAGATGGCCCATGGCGTGATCGCCTCGTCGATGCGACGATGCTTGCGCTGTCCAAGACAGCGTCACAGGCCGATGGTGATGTTGCTGAGATTTCCGATTTCATTTGGGCGGACGTTCACAATATGTATGCCTTGGGCGATGTGCAGCCCACATGGCCGATTCGACCACGTAATTCCCATCGGCCCCCGGACTAGATGGCCCGCAGGCCATCTAGGCCTCCTTTGGCAAATGTCGACGCGGCACGGCGAACGCAAGTTTCGACTATTGTCGAAAACCTCCCGCTGTGTTCCTTTCTCGGGTTGAAGCAGTCGTAAGCACGACAGCGTTACGATCGACCATCGGCCAAACGGTGATGCTCGCCACACTGGGTCGCATGGAACCTCAAGATTTTGGCCAAATTCCTGGAGTCCACGGCGGATACGCGTTATCGCCATCTGATTGATAGTCCGCGCGTGCCCAGCGATTACAAGAATCCTCCACAAGGGCGATTGTGGTTGCATCGGGACAGCATGCGCTGGTCTGCCAGCTTCCGACACTAATTCGCGCTCATAGCAAAGGAGTAGCTCGTCTCATGACCATGGAAACCCGCAACGACCTCACCATCTCGATGGGATCCGGTGGCGATATCGCTTCCGTGATTGCTTCGCAGCAAGCCCAAGATGACTATTCGCTGCTCCTCAGCCCGCTGACGATCGGTAACAAGACTGTCCGCAACCGGATCGTCTCCACTCCACATGCAACGGGGTGGGACAAGCCGAGTGGAACCATAACGCAGGCGGAGATCAACTATCACGTGCGTAAAGCTGCTGGCGGCTGTGGGCTTGTCATGACCTTTGGATCAGCCAGCGTAGATCCCTCAACGGCAGCCTCGTATGGCGCCATCGCTCTCTGGGACCCCACGAACGAGCCAGCATTGCGGGCGCTTGCCGATGGGGTACATAAACATGGCGGTTTGGTCATGTCTCAGATCACCCACATGGGAAGACGGGGTGATTCACGCGCTTCCGGGATCCCGGTGCGCGGTCCTTCCGATATCCCGGAACCCGAACATCGTGAAGTACCTATTCCTCTCACCACCACGGAAATCCAGGCTCTGACCGGTCGTTTTGTCGAGGTCGCTAAACGTTTGGAGGCGTGCGGTTGGGACGGGTGCGAAGTCACTTCCTTCGGTCACCTCATCGAACAGTTCTGGGACCCGAAAATCAACAATCGCACGGACCAATATGGTGGGTCGCTTGAGAACCGCATGCGTTTCGGCCTAGAGGTTGTCGCTGCAGTGAAGGCAGCGGTCAGCGAAAAGTTCATCGTTGGTTTCAGGATGACGCTTGACCACCGCTCCGGCACTGATGAAGTTGGCCTAGGTGCCCAGGAATTGTCTGAGATCGCTATCAGAATGGCCAGTTCAGGCCATGTCGACCTCTTGAGCCTGACCGGCGGGGCAGCGATGACTAAGCAGGCTCTTTCGTACGCGATGGGCTCCGACTTCGTCCGGGAGGTACCCTTCGGGGAGCTTGCCGCGCAGGTCAAGAGCCAGGTGCACATCCCGGTGATTCTTGCTGGAAGGATCCTCGATGGGCAACATGCGGAGAACGCGATCAGGGAATACGGCGTGGATCTCGTCGGAATGACGCGCGCCATCATTGCCGATCCGGATCTTCCCAACAAGCTTGCTTCGGGCAAGCGAATCCGTCCGTGCATCGGCATCAACCAAGGCTGCATTGGACGTCTTTACAACGGCCTGCCAGTTCGCTGTTCGGTCAATCCAGCGATTCGGGAACCGGAACTGGGAAACCTGACACCGGCGCCCCGGGCAAAGAGGGTAGTCATTGTCGGGGCCGGTGTGGCCGGACTCGAGGCAGCCAGATCAGCAGCATTGAGAGGCCACAATGTTGCCGTCCTCGAAAAGGCCCCGAAGGGTGGCGGGCGCGCCAGCGTCAATGCACAATTTGGGTGGCGGCCGAGTTGGCAGCGGTATCTCGACTTCCTCCTCGCGGAAATCGAAGACGCAGGAGTAGAGGTGTTGTATGGCATCGAGGCGACCGCCGAAGTAATTCTCAAACGCGAGCCCGATGAAGTCATCCTGGCGACGGGTTCGAAACTGCGGGATGCGTTCCTGACCTCGTCGTCCGTGGACGCCCATGATGCCGATGATGTTATCGTCAACACACCGACTCCAGGCGAGGCAGCGACCGCGGTCATCGTTGACGAAGAGAACGGACTCTGCGGGCCGACAGCCGCCGTAGCCCTCGCCGAATCCGGCTGGAAGGTTGTCATAGCCACCCCGCTTCAAATGGTCGCAGGAGACGTCGACGGAACGGTCCTTCCGTTCGTTCACCGCAAGCTTGAGGCAGCCCATCCGACGATCCTCACGAACGTCCGCTTCCACGCCGCTCACGACCATAATGTCACTCTGGAAAACGTGCTGACCAGCACCATGACGCAGATTTCCGACGTCGGCATCCTGGTGATCGCCGGCCACCGGCAAGGGACGCACCAGCTGAAGCAGAAGATCGCTGAAGCGGCACCGTCTCTGCCGGTCCATCTGGTGGGAGATGCACTTTCTCCCCGCGGATTTGATGACGCGACGGCAGAAGGCGCTCGAATCGGGGCGCTGGTTTAGGGCAATTTCACCCACCGGCGTCACCTCCCCCAGTGTCAAAAGTCAATAAGTCACCTAGGAAGAACCTGATGAACTCACCCACCCTTGCTGAAGCACGAACCGTCATTGCCGCCGCTGAAAAGCATGCAGAGGAGATCGGCCAGCCGATGAACATCGCAGTGGTCGACGCTGGCGGAAACCTTATCTCCCACGTCCGCATGGACGGCGCCTGGATCGGCAGCATTGACATCTCGATCAAAAAAGCCTTTACGTCCCGCGCCTTTGACATCCAGACAAAGGACCTAGGAGATAACTCACAACCGGGAGGTCAGTTCTATGGCATCCATGCCAGCAACGGGGGGAAGATCATGATCTTTGCCGGTGGAATTCCGCTCACCCGAGGGGACGAAGTCATTGGGGCCATTGGTGTCAGCGGCGGATCCGGCGAACAGGATCATGCAGTTGCCGCCGCCGGGGCCGCTTCACTCAAATAATCTGATGACTGCAGAAAAGGATGTACGGAGAGCCCTGCGGGCCACGACAAATGCATCCAGGTTGGTAGAGATTTGCCGCCGTGCCGTGCTTAGACACGGCGGTGATCCAGCAACGGCAGATTCGCTCGCGGCTTCCGCCGTGTATGCCGAAAGGAACGGCAAACCAAACCAGGGCATCACCCACCTATTTGACTACCTCGATGCGCTCCGCGACGGGCGCATCAAGGGGCGGCCCCGGCCCTCGATCACACGACCGAGCCCAGTCACTTTCGTCGCGGATGGCGACGGCGGCGTTCCCCACATTGCGTTCGACCTTGCGGTCGACCAACTGGCCGCTGCCGTCAGAAACTTTGGCGTAGCAGTATTCAGCCAGAAGAACGCCTACTTTTGCGGCGCACTCGGCTACTTCGTCGAGCGAATGGCATCGCACGGCTTGATTGCGCTTGCCACGGCCAATTCGTCAGCACTGATGTCGGCAGGGGGCTCGGCGAGCGCAGTCTTGGGAACGAATCCCATGGCCTTCGCAGCGCCGGTAGCGGAAAGGTCGCCGCTTGTAATCGATCAGGCATCCAGCCAAACGGCGTTCATGAATGTCCGAGAATCCGCGCGATTGGGGAGATCGATACCGCCGGGATGGGCTCTGGATCATGAAGGTGCCCCGACTACGGATGCTGAGGCAGCCCTTGACGGAGTCCTCTTACCGTTCGGTGGATACAAAGGCTCGAATATTGCCCTGATGATCGAAATACTCTCGGCCATGTCGGGAGGGAATTGGTCTCTGGACGCCTCGCCTTTCGACTCAGGCGACAGTGGCCCGTCTGTAGGGATGTTCCTGGTGTGTCTTGACCCGAATCTCTTCGACGCCAATTTCTCCACGCGTCTTTCGCTCCACCTCGATCGATTACGCGACGATTTCGATGTGCGGTTGCCCGGTGGTGGGCGGACATCGAGGCCGTTTCCAGCGACCTGCGATCTTCCTGTTCAAGTGTTTGAGAGACTGTGGGCTCGGGCGGGCTAGCTTCTTTTAGCAGTTGTACACGGTGGAGATGTTGGTGACCTCACGCAACTGTCAGCGAAGCTTGATGCCTGCCGGACATCATCACTGTGCTCGTCCATCGGCTGAACGGGGACCTGGGCGCCAGTCCAATGATGTGACAAGAGAACAATCCTGGAAGCCGCGGCATACCTGGCGCGGCTACCCTGCAGACCAGCGCGACAAAGGACTTACCTCGTAGGAAACCTCAGCCGTTCAACGGGACGACGCACGAACAGAGCGACACCCATCCAAAGAACCAGATCGGTCTCTTCGGGTTGATCACTTTGGCGATCAGCGTTCAGATCGGCCCCGGCCAGCCCCAGGCGACGCTGGGCTCGGCCGGCATCGCCCGGCCATCCTCGACCATCACCTGGATCCTCGGTGCAACGATGGGTGGCATCGGGCCTGAACGACGGTGACCGCAGGATCAGGGAATTGACCGCAGAGGATCTTCGTCTGGACGGGGAGCTGGGGCATTCGCTGATGTTGCTGTGTTGCCTGCGCGTGATCCGGCCGTCGTTGGCGGCGTTCCGGGTCAACAGCTTCGTGCGCTATCACGAACATTTCGAGGTTGCGCAGAATGATCCGGATCTGGAGCGGTTTCTGGCATTGGTCGACGGGCACGAAGCCTCGGGGCATTTCAAGCGGTGTGCCCGTTTCGATGTTGCTGCCGCGTTGACGACCGAGGGCATAGCTCTCGCGGATCTGAGCACGGAAGCGCTGCTTCATTATGCGATCGCCACCCGCGACGGCGGCTGGGGCGCTGGTTACGAGTCCGACGTCGGTCGCCTTGCCTGGCGTGATGGCCGAGTCCGGTCACTTCCCCGCGCACGTTCCTGCCACGTTGCGCGGAGCAATGCGTGCCCCGGCGATGACGCCTGCAGAGCTCGTTGACCGGCACAACATCAGCGACCAGGACATCACGCGTTGTTCGTGGCTTACCTGACGCGGCGCAGCCATGACATCGACCATTCGACTTTGCGGGATATCGCAGCGAAACTTTGCCGGAAGTTCTGGACCGGTGTACGGAAGGTCAAGCCCGCCCAGGCGGATCTCGCCCTCGCGCGGGAAGGTTATGAAGCTGGCGGGCCGTCCTGGAGATCCGCGGCGACGGGCAGCCGCGTCTGAGCACGGACGCAGTTCTGACGACGATTCGGGCCTTCTACCCGGCTGCCGCCTTCGAGGCCGCTGTGACCGCCCGCGGACCACCTGCAGGACCTCCTGAACGCAGCGACCGACGCCGAACCCGACCAGGAACCTACGGTCGGAGCGAAACACTATCGGCGGCTTTTCACCGTCGGTGACGCCCGGCACGCCGAGCGTCACGACCGGGCCAACATCCGGGTGCTCGATGAGTCGACCGGACGGAAGGTCGACGTCTCGTTCGCCGAGGATGTCGCGTTCTGGCAGTGGGCAGCCCTTGAGACCTTGCGGCACACCGGGCTGCGTTGCGAGGAACTCCTGGAGCTATCCCAATTGAGCGTCCGCCACTATGCCAGGCCCAACGGGGAGGTCGTGGCCCAGTTGGTGGTCGCCCGGTCCAAGACCGACCGTGAGCGCGTGATCCCGATGACCGCCGAACTGTTCCATCTGGTCGCGACCAACATCCGCCGCCTCACCCGGAACCGGCGGGGCGTGCCATTGGCGACGCGCTTTGACAAGTACGAACGAATCACGAGTGAACCGCAACCGTTCCTGTTCCAGCGCACGGTCGGGCAGCGCACCGAGGTCATCAATCCCGAAACATTGCGCGCTGAATTGGCCAACCTCAGCGACACCCTGGCAGTCGAGCACCCGTCGCTGGCCGGTTGCGGTTTACACCGCACGAGTTCCGCCGTCTGTTCGCCACCGACCTCGTCAACCACGGCCCGCAGATCCACATCGGTGCCGCCCTCCTTGGCGACCTGGACGTGCAGACCACCCATAGCAACGTCACCGTCTTCCAGGAGGACGTTATCCGGCACTACCAGGCACACCTTGCCGGGCGCAGGCCCGCCCGCCCTGCGCGGGAATACCGGGCGGCCGCCTCGATGAGATCAATGAAGACCTCACCACCCGGCGTGTGCTGGCCGAAACAAAAAGGGTGGCTCGGTGAGCTCGAAGGCATCGACCTCACCGTGCGTTTCCTCCAAGACAAACGCGCAGATGCACAACGGATGGCGTGGCTGGGCCTACCCAACCTCGGCATCCCAGCTATCCTTCCTGGCAAACCAAGTCGAACCGGCAAGTGATTTGAAGAACCTACTTACAGATAGAGTGTGTCCGACGTTCGGACGTTGTCGGTGTGTTAGCAAGTCACGGTTATTCGGTTCCTCTGGCAGTGCCGGGCTACGAGCCAATTCGAGCTTTATCGTGAAGGCTGATCAGCTTCCATGGAAGGCGGCTGGGATGGCCGGCGGAGACATCAAGTGATGCGGCGACTCGTTGTGCGTCCTCCTCCAGGAGCAGGGTGCCGGTAGCGATGCGGGCGTTGTTGGAAGTGATGACCCTGCCGTTGGGTCCAAGCAGGATGACCGCCGGTTCGCGAAGTTGAAGCGCCCGCAGGAAGACCCTCTCCAGCTTAGCGAGGGTAAGGTCGCAGCCGAGGACGTGGGTACCTTGGGGGGTGGGGGCAGGCACGCATAGCGTGATGATGTTGACGTTGATGCCGCCGAGGTCGACGTAGGGGCCGACGGCCACGGGCTGGCCGGTGGAGGCTGGGAGCGTGAACCATTCACGGGTTGTGTAGTCGTAGTAGCTCAGCGAGTCGGGGTTGAGGTCGTGGGTGACGAAGCGGGGGCCGCCTTTGGGCTGGCCCCTCCACCATTCCAGCCAATGCGGAGTCTCGGGGAGGCTGCCGGTTGCATAGGCGATCCCGGCGCCGTTTATGAGGTCGGAGTTCAGTTTGATGAAGTCAGCCAGCTCTTGTTTGAGGAACAGGAATTCGCTTCGCCGGGGGGCTTCGGGCGCGGCATTGGCGACCGCTGTGACAGCGTCTGCAATCTTTTCCAGATCCGTGAACAGGCCGTTGATGCTGGAGGAGAGGATGGTGGCGGTCCGCTCCAGGGCTTCCATCGGGGTCTCCATGTCAAGCACCTTCTTCGGTTCGCATCGTCAGCCCGAGGTGCTGCTCTATCAGATATTCCATCTCGCTTCGGCTGTGGTGCTCAGCTGCGCGGGCTGCAGCGTCGGCGTCCCTGTCTCTGATCGCATCGACGATTGCCATGTGCTGTTTTACCAGTGAGTTCTGGCTCCCAGAGTGAACCGGGAGACCCCACCAAAGTGTCATCAGTTCAGCTTCGAGTTGAAGGGCGGCCGAGGTCAGCCTGCTTGACTGCGCGGCTATGCTGACGGACACGTGGAACCGGCTGTCCATTCGTCGCCGGGCGCGTTCATCGAGAGTGTCCCGGTGGCGCTTTGCCAGATTTTCCAGATCCTCAACGTTTTGCGGACCTGCGCGGCTGGCGGCAAGGCGGGCAGACATTGACGCGATAGCGGCCCCCAAATCCCCCAAGTCCCTGAGGGCCTCAGTGCTCGTGTCCTTGAGCTTATGCTGCAGCTGTGTGTCGGTAAGTTCGATCTGGCGGCGGATTACGCTGCCGCCGCTGCGGCCACGGCTTGTTTCGATCAGGCCTTTAGTGCGGAGGGCGGCAAGTGACTGACGAAGGGTGATTGGGGAGATACCGAGCTCTGCTGCAAGTACCGACTCTGTCGGGAGCCTGTCGCCTTCGGTCAGAATCCCCATCAGGATCGCGGTTTCAATCTGGTAGGACACCTGGTCTGCGCGACCGAGTCCTTCGGGTTCGCTCCCGCGCAGCAGCAGGAGCAGGTCAAGGGCGCGACTGGAGATTGCCATGCTCTGCATTTTCTCGGCACCCCTCCTGCTACTAGTGAGGGGATCGGATTACGGACCGGTTCCCTATTACCTTGAATCTTTACACATTCATTGGCCGTTCGTAACTACTGGAGCGGCTAATGCAGGCGAGTTGAATGCTGACGCCTGGCTGGTCGTGGATGCCGGCGCCGTGCTTCTGGGGGCGTTCGCTCTGAGGATCCTAGCCGCTGAGCCTCCGTCAACTGCCGTAATTGCAGACCGTATCGGCGCCTCTCGATGGTCATCCGATCCTGCCCCTCGCGGCTGGAATCAGCCATCCGGACCGGCGCCCTCACTGCGCCGGGGGAAGTTTCACTTGTGCAGCGCGATCTAAAACATACAAACCTAAACTATTGCTTTATGAGGTATTCCTGTGATCTACTTCATATATCGCAGGAACGGGACGCGTCGAATGCGTTGGCCGCCAGCCGCACTAAACGGATTTGGCTATGCAAGTACCGCTTCGCCACCTCTGGCGGATAGATATCAACGACACTCACATCAGGAGAGACCATGAACCTTCGCCCGTTCTCCCGCATGACGCGGGGCACCCTCACGGCTACCATCGTCGTCACTACCCTGCTCGGAGCGTCCGCGTGTGGTTCTTCCCCGCAGGCCCAGCCTGCTGGAGGTACGTCCAGCGCGGATGCCACGCCCAGCACGGACTCCACGCTGGTCAAGATGCTGCCGGCCTCGATCCGTGACAAGGGGACCTTGACAGTCGCCGCAGCGGTTTACGCGCCAGCAGTCATGCAACCCTCAGGAGGCGGCGAGGTGACGGGCTGGGACATCGAGCTTACCCGTAAGGCAGCGGCCCTGCTTGGCCTGAAAGTTGACTTCAAGATCATTCCCTTCGATGGCGTCATCCCCGGACTGCAGGCGGCCCGCTATGACGCAGCTACCGGGGAGATCAACGTGACCCCGGACCGGACCAAGGTGGTCACATTCGTCACTAACCACGTCTCGAAGGATGCATTCATCGTCAAGGCTGACTCACCCAAGGCCAGCTTCGACAAGCCAAGCGACGTGTGCGGGCTTAAGATCGGGGCCTCCCTCGGATCCTCCGAAGCAGCCACCGCCCAGTCCATGGCTGACGAGTGCAAGTCTTCCGGCGGGGCCTCGACCACAGTCGAAACTTTCCAGACACAGGCTCAGGTCAACCTCGCGCTTAGCCAGTCCCGGGTCGATGCCGCCTTGGCTAGCGGCAGTCAGGCCGCCTACACGGTGGATCAGACCAAGGGTCAGTTCAAACTGGGCAAGCTCGGCTTCGGCCCGGAGATCAAGACGGGGCTTGCCCTGGCCAACAACGCCGACACGGCCCAGCTCGCCAAGGCCTTCCAGGCCGCCACGAACAAGCTCATCAAGGACGGCGTCCTGGCCAAGGTCCTGGACCAGCTCAACGGCGGTCTTGGTGCCGTGGACAAATCCGAGATCGTCCCGGCCCCGAGCAGCTGACCCTCAGACGGGGTCGTACAGAATCGAAAGGCAGTAATTGCTATGGAAAGCGCTAAAGCAAAGACGCACCCGCAACACACGCCGTCCAACGCGGTCAGCGCCACGTCTGCATTGACCGCCGATCAGGAGACCCTGGCGAGGGAGACCGTCCCGCTGCGTCACCACGGCCGGACGGTCGCCGCTGTCTTCCTGTTGTTGGTCGTCGCGAACCTGGCCCACTCGATGGTGACCAACCAGAACTTCCAGTGGCCGACCGTGTGGCATTACCTGTTCTTCCCGGAGATCATGGCGGGGCTGGGCCGGACCCTGATCCTGACCGTCGTGAGCATGACGATGGCGATCGTGCTGGGGATCCTGCTGGCAGCGTGCCGACTGTCGGGGAACAAGGTTCTTCAGGCTGTAGCCGGCGCATACTTGTGGTTTTTCCGCGGAACGCCATTGCTGATCCAGCTCATCTTCCTGTACAACCTTTCGGCGCTCTACCCGCGGCTCGGCATTGGCGTCCCCTTCGGGGGGCCGGAGTTGATCGGGGGCTCCACCAATTTGGTGCTTTCATTGTGGACAGTTGCCCTGGTAGGCCTGGCCTTGCACGAATCTGCCTACATGGCCGAGATCGTCCGGGGAGGATTGCTCTCGGTGCCCAAGCACCAGACCGAGGCGGCCGCGGCCCTGGGCATGAACAACGTGATGGCGTTCGGACGCATCATCCTGCCCCAGGCGCTGCGGGTGATCGTGCCCCCGACGGGCAACCAGGTCATCGGCATGCTCAAGTACAGCTCGCTCGTCAGCGTGATCGCCTTGCCTGATTTGCTCTACTCCGCCCAGATGATCTACACCCAGACCTTCGAGACCATCCCGCTTCTCATCGTTGTCTCGTTCTGGTACCTGCTGTGCACCAGCATCCTGACACTGTTCCAGCAGCGCATCGAGCGATACTACGGTCGCGGGGTTGCAGGCCAGAGCACCACTCCGGGGCGTGGCCGGATCCTCGGACTGGGGATGCCCCGTAAGCGCGTCCGTACGACATTGTCATCAACCACTGCCGAGGAGGGCTAATCATGGCCACCATCGCCCACACGGAACACGTGAGGGATCAGTCCGATCCCATCGTGAAGATTGTCGAACTGCGCAAGAGCTTCGGTGACTTCGAGGTTCTCAAGTCTGTCAACCTGGACGTCTACCCTGGTCAGGTCGTCGTCATCCTCGGTCGATCAGGCTCCGGCAAGTCGACCATGCTGCGATGCATCAACCACCTCGAAAAGCCTTCCGGCGGAGCAGTCCTGGTCAACGGCGAAGTCGTCGGATACCGCCTCAAGGGCGAGAAGCTTCACGAGCTGCGACCGAACGAAATCGCCCGCCAACGCGCGACCACAGGCATGGTCTTCCAATCCTTCAACCTGTTTCCGCACCTCACCGTCCTGGAGAACCTGCTTGAGGCCCCGTGCCGGGTCCTGCGGCGATCCCCCCATGAGGTACGCGATGAGGCGATGAAGCTGCTCACCAGCGTAGGCTTGGCCGAGAAGGCCAACGTCTATCCCAGCACTCTTTCGGGAGGCCAACAGCAGCGGGTCGCCATCGCACGGGCACTGGTCATGAAGCCTTCGGTGATGCTCTTCGATGAACCCACCTCAGCGCTCGACCCCGAGCTCGTCGGCGAGGTTCTTGAGGTCATGAAAGAGCTGGCGCGAAGCGGCATGACCATGATCGTGGTGACCCATGAGATCGGGTTTGCCCGCGGAGTCGCGGACGAGGTTGTCTTCATGGCCGAGGGACGTGTCGCAGAGCAAGGCCCACCATCGCAGGTGATCGACAATCCCCAGGCCGAGGCCACCAAGACCTTCCTTCGCAGCCTCAACGAACGCCGGGACACTCCTGTCCAATGACGGCTCGGCTCCTGAGAAGAGATTTACTTTCACACCTGGAGAATTCGAATGCGCTTTAGCAAACTTTTCAACATCGTGGGGTGCCACGTTGGCGGCGAAGTCTGCAACGTGGTTGTCGATGGTGTCGGCAACGTTCCCGGGAACAGCATGTTTGAAAAACGCCTTTACCTCGAGCGGGAACGCGACGACATCAGGCAGCTTCTGCTGAAGGAGCCCCGCGGATCCATGATCCGGTCAGTCAACGTGGTCCTTCCCTCGTCCGACTCCGCTGCGGCCATGGGATACGTCATCATGGAGTCTGAAGAATACCCGGTCATGTCCGGCGGCAACATGATCGCCGTCGCCACAGTCCTGCTGGAGACCGGCATGGTGCCGATGCAGGAACCGGTCACCGAGCTCACCCTGGAATCACCTGCAGGCCTCATCCATCTGCGTTGCGAGTGCCGGGACGGGAAAGTGCTCAGCGTCCGTTTCACGAATCAGCCGGCCTTCGTTTACGAGTTGGATGCCAAGGTCGAAGTACCCGGTCTTGGCACCGTCACCTTGGACGCGGCGTGGGGCGGCATGGCGTACGCCATCATCGATGCTGCAAGCCTTGGATTCGATCTGGTGCCGGATGAGGCAAGGGATCTATGTCTAATGGGCCAGCGCATCAAGGCGGCAGCCGCCGAGCAACTCGTGACGGTCCACCCGGAGAATCCGAAGTTCGCCGGGATCACCAACACCGAGTTCACCAAACCCCTGGTGCGCCAAGGCGATGTCATCTATTCCCAGAATGCCGTCGTCGTCTCTCCAGGGAGGATTGACCGGTGCGCATGCGGAACGGGTACCTCTGCCCGGCTCGCCGTCATGGACGCCCGTAAACTCATCGTCCCCGGACAAAAGTTCGTTCACGAGTCGCTGATCGGCAGCCGATTCGAGAGCACAATCGAGTCGTTGACTACGGTCGGCGGGTACGACGCAGTCGTGCCCAGCGTCGCCGGGCAAGCTTGGATCACCGACATGTCCCAGGTCGGCCTGGACCCAAGCGATCCCTTTCCGCTGGGATACGTGCTCTCCGACAGCTGGATGCGAAGCAGCAGCACGGTCACCTCATAATTCCGCTTGCCTGCGTTAGCCCGTACACCCCACCGACCGTTACCTGCTCTTACTGCCTAGAGCGCCTACCCCCGTGCACAAGGCAGCCGGCACCACAGATCCTCGAAAAGGAAAGTTCAAACCATGAAAGATGTAGTCATCATCGGTGCTGGTCTCGCCGGTCTTTCGGCCGGATGGCGCCTCCGCCACTGGGACACACTCCTGCTCGAGGCGGGCGATCGCGTCGGCGGGCGGATCCGCTCTGAACGCCGGGGCGCCTACTGGTTGAACTGGGGAGGGCACGTCTTCGCCGGGGCCGGCTCGTCCACGGACGCGTTGCTCAATGAAGTCGGAGTGACGGCCGTCCAGATCCCCGGATCCCTCCAGGCGCTGTCCATGCACGGCAAGTTCATTCGCGAGGGACACATTGCCACCTACCCGTTCCGCATTCCGATGTCCTTCACGTCCCGGATCGACACTCTGCGGGCCGGTCTGAAGGTCGTTGCCGGCGTTGCCAAGTACACCGGTGTGGTGCGGAAGCGTTCCGGGGAATCCGGCGCCATGCGGCAGCAGCGCATCTACGACTTCGAAAATGACAGCTCGTTCCAGGACTTCATCGGCAACCTGTCCGAGGACGCGGCCGCATTGTTCAAGACCACCGTTACCCGCTCCGCCGGGGACATGGACCAGATCTCTGCCGGCGCCGGCATCGGGTACTTCAGCCTGGTCCTCGGCATCGGCCAGGGCCTGAGCCAGGGCATCGTCGGCGGTCCGTCCACCCTGACCGAGTCCATTGCGGCCGCCCTGGGCGACCACATCCAGCTCGGAGCCACCGTGCAGGAAGTGACCCACAAGAAGAACTCCGTCCTCGTCCGGTACAGCGAAGACGGCGTGGACCGTGAAGTGGAGGCCCGTACCGTCATCCTCGCAACCACCGCCGACGTCTCACACAAGATCGGAGTGGACCTACCGGAGGACCTGCGCAGTGCACTGAACCAGATCAAATACGGCCCGCACGTCAGCACGGCCTTCCTGACCAACGAAACGACAGCACGGCCGTGGGATGACATCTACGCCATCGCGGCCCCGAAACGCTCGTTCGCGATCGCCCTGAACCAGGCAAGCATCGTCCGTGGTACCGAGTCAGTGAGGAAGCCTGGCGGTAGCTTGATGACGTTCTCCCCGGCCAGCCTGGGACGGGCACTGCTGGAGAAGAGCGACGAGGAAGTCATCGCCACCCACCTCGCCGACCTCAACCAGGTGCTCGGCCACGGCTTCGCCGACAGCGTCGTCGAGGCCAAGACGGACCGGTGGAAGGTCGCGTCCCCCTACTGCTTCCCCGGCCGGGCCAAGCTCCAGTCCACGCTCATGCGGGGCACGGACCGGGTGTTCCTCGCCGGAGACTTCCTCGGAACCCTCTACACCGAAAGCTCCATCACCACCGGCTTCTCGGCAGCCCAGGAAGCCGCCAGCCTGCTCGCCACGGACAAACAGGGGACCGCCGCCCCGACCCTGCGCCTGGCCACAGGCACCTGATCCTTTCACCCGCGCCAGCCCTCGAACCACCACCAAGGAGAACAAACACCATGACAACGCATCTCAAAGGCGTCCTCACCGCACTGTCCACTCCCTTTGACCAAAACGGCACCCTCGACGTCGAGACCCTGCGGCGGATCGTCGACCGCTCCATCGACGCCGGCGTGGACGGCGTCGTCGCGGCAGGATCGACCGGCGAGGTCGGCGCCCTGTCTTCCGAGGAGCGCCTGCTCCTCATCCGGACCGTCATCGACCAGGCGGACAGCCGCGTCCCGGTCATCGCCCAGACCGGCGCCACCTCCACCGCCGAAGCCATCCGGCTCTCGCAGACGGCCGAGAGGGCGGGCGCGGACGTGCTCATGCTGATTACCCCGTACTACGAGCCGCTGTCCCTGGCCGAAACGGTCACCTACATCAAGGACGTGGCCCGGTCCGTGACCATCCCGGTGATGCTCTACAACATCCCGGCGGTCACCGGGGTCAACCTTGACCCGGCCACCGTCCGTTCGCTGGCTGAGGAGGTGGAGAACATCCTGTACATCAAGGACTCGAGCGCGAACTGGGAACAGGCCCTCCAGCTGATCCACCACCACAGCGACGTCATCGGCACCTTCATCGGTTGGGACGCCTACCTCTACAGCGCCCTGGCCGAAGGTGCCGCCGGCGTGATGGCCGGCACTGCCAACGTCGTACCCCACGAAATCGTCGCCGTTAGCCGCCGCATCGCCGAAGGCGACCTCACCGGCGCCCTGAAACTCTGGAAGCAGCTCTACCCGGTCCTCGACGCGCTGCTCTCCGTACCGTTCATCGCCTCCGTCAAGGCCGGCCTCGCCCTGCAGGGGCTCCCGGCCGGCTCGCCCCGCCGTCCCACGGCTGACCTCAACGCCGAGGACCTCGCCCGGGTCAAGCACGCCCTGGCCGCCCTCAACCAGAAGTAACGACAGGACCGAAGGAAACCATGACCGCCACAGACACAGCACCGTTTACCGTCCGCAGAGCGGAAGAGACGCCTGCGGCGTCCCTTCCTCCGTTCGGCCAGTTCATCGGCGGGACGTTCATTCCGTCCAGCTCGGCGTCAATGGTCGATGTGGTGAATCCGGCCACTGAAGAGATCCTGATGCAAGTCCCGGCCGGGTCCGAGGAAGACGTCGACGCCGCCGTCGCGGCTGCCGTCGCAGCCAAAACGGACTGGGCAGCGAAGACTCCCCAGGACTGGTCCGCGGTCCTGCTTCGCATCGCCGACATCATCGAGGCCAACCGCGAACTCCTAGAAACCCTCGAAGCCGCCAACACCGGCAAACCTGCCGCCGTCGCTGAAGACGATATCTCGAGTGCAATCGACACCTTCAGGTTCTCCGCCGGCGCCGCCCGCGCGTTCACCACCCCCGGCGCCGGCGACTATGCCCAGAACCACACCTCGGTGATCCTCCGCGAGCCGGTGGGAGTCGTCGGCGTGATCACCCCGTGGAACTACCCGCTGTTGATGGCCGCCTGGAAGATCGCCCCGATCCTCGCGGCCGGCAACACCATGGTGCTCAAACCGTCAGAGCAGACACCGCTGACCACACTCAAACTCGCCGAACTGATCGCCGCGGAGGTTCCGGGCGGTGTCCTGAATATCGTCACCGGCTCCGGACGGGTGGTGGGAAACCGGATTTCGGAACATCCCGACGTGGACCTAGTCGCCATCACCGGAAGCGTGGGCAGTGGCCAGAAGGTCGCCGCCAGCGCATCCTCCACCGTCAAGCGCGTGCACCTGGAACTGGGCGGCAAAGCACCCGTCGTCGTGTTCGAAGACGCCGATTTGGAGGCCGCCGCCAAAGGCGTCCGCTCCGCCGGGTTCTGGAACGGCGGACAGGAATGCGGCGCGGCATGCCGCGTCCTCGTCCACAAATCGGTCGCAGCGAAGTTCACCGAACTGCTCGTCCGGGAGGTCAGCGAGATCTCCGTCGGCACCCCCGGCGCGGGCGACGAAGTCGAAATGGGTTCCATGATCTCCAAAGCCCACTACGACAGGGTCCTCGCCGCACTTCAGGACATCCGCAACGACGGCCTGACCATCGCCGTCGGCGGCAACGCCATCGAGGGCCGGGGCTACTTCATCGAACCCACCGTCGTGAGCAACGTACCTGCCGGCGCCGCGATCACCAGCACCGAAATCTTCGGCCCGGTCGTGTCGGTGGAAACCTTCAGCACCGACGAGGAAGCGGTCGCGCGGGCCAATGAAACTATCTACGGGCTTGCAGCCTCGGTGTGGACCACCAACGCCGCCCGCTCGCTTTCCGTTCCCCGCAGCCTTGACTTCGGCACCGTCTGGGTCAATTCACACCTCGTCATCGCCAACGAAATGCCCTGGGGCGGCTTCAAAGGCTCCGGCTACGGCCGGGACCTCTCCATCTACGCCCTCGAGGACTTCTCCCGCACCAAACACGTCATGTACAACCACGGCTGAGGCTGGTCTCCACATGGCCGCTAATGTCATGCACCCGGTTTCCCGGGTGCATGACCGTTGCCGCTCCGGTCTGGCTGGCGTAAATGCGAAGAACCCCCACCATGAAAGGGCAACAGGGCGCATGGACCTGCATCACGGACTGGGTTCTCCTTATCGGGGCCAGGCCCGCGTTCCGCCAGCAGGGGTCGCGGTCTGCAGCGGACAGGTCGATGCCGTCACCGAGGACGGAAGAATCCTTTGGCTGCGGCCCCCTGCACAGAACCGAAGGCTCTTCGAGAAGGCTGAGTTCTATGAAGCCTGGCAACAGAGGACCGCACCGGCGTCCACCAAGACTTCGCGAAGGGCCTAAGCTCCCGGAGCCCTGAAAACCGCTCGCGACGGACGCGGCAGAATTTAGACGAGCCGGCGTTGAAGCCAACCACGCCGGAGATGTTCGGCAACTTGGCCAGGACCGCGGGGTGGTAAAGTAATTGGCCCGTCAATCGGTGTCGCGGGCAGTCCGCTGTCACGGTCCAACAGACTGCGATTGCGTGAGTAGGCACTTGCGACGGATTTTCCGGCCGGTTAGGCGCGGGCGACCTCAATCCTCTCGGCCTAGTCCGGCCTGTTCGACGAGTTCGGTCAGCCACGGCCGGTGCCCTTGGTGGAATTCCATCCCGTCAGGCAGTCCATGGACGGATGGTACGGAATTGGCAATATCGATTGTGATCCGGCCACCGGCCATTGGCGCGTTGCTGATGTGCAGCTCGCCGTAGGACTCCGGCAGGGCGGGATCCATCCAGAAACCACCGCGGGAGACATGCGCGTCATACCGCATCATGCTCGTTATCAGCTGGATCGGTGTGGTGGCTGCCCAGGCCTGTGGCGAGCATGCTGTGGGGTAGGGGACAGGTGATGCCAACTGCTCCCGGTCGAAGCCGCAGAACAGTTCCGGCAGCCGGCCATCGGAGAATTCGGCCGCCTCCAAGAGGGCCGAGGAGATCCGCTGCGCCTCCGCCACAAAGCCGTAGCGCATCAGCCCCGCCGCGATTATTGCATTGTCATGCGGCCAGACCGAACCGTTATGGTAGCTCGCTGGGTTGTATGCGCCCATGTCGCTTGACAGTGTCCGCACGCCCCAGCCGCTGAACATTTCGGGGGACATGAGCCGTTCTGCCACGAGCGGCGCCTTGTCCTCATCGAGGAGGCCGAACAACAGGCAATGGCCCATGTTGGAGGCGCAGGCGTCGACTTGCCGCTTCTTGCGGTCCAGTGCGACAGCGTAGTAGCCGCGGTCAGGCATCCAAAATTGCTCATTGAACCGCTTCTTCAATAGCGCTGCTCGCTCAGCGAGTTCAGTTCCCAAAGCCGCATCGCCGACGTCGTACGCCATCCAGGCGCGCGCCAAGTAGGCGTCGTAGACGTAGGCCTGGACCTCGCAGAGCGCGATAGGAGGTTCGGCCAGGCTGCCGTCGGCGAAATTAATTCCGTCCCAGGAGTCCTTCCAGCCTTGATTGATCAGCCCCCGGTCATTGAGGCGCTCATACTCAACGAACCCGTCGCCGTCCTTGTCACCATAATCACGGATCCACTCCAGCGCCCGGTCCGCGTGGGGGAGGAGCGCGGCGATGGTGTCCTTGGCGAATCCCCAGCGACTTACATCTCCCAGCACCGTCACGAAAAGCGGAGTCGCGTCGACACTGCCGTAGTAGGCGGATTTGCCGCCGAGTGCCAACCCGCTGGAGACATCGAGCCTGACCTCGTGCAAGATCTTGCCCGGCTCCTCCTCGCTCATCGGGTCCACCACAGTGCCTTGGCGGTCGGCCAGTGTCTGCAGTGTGCCGAGGGCCAGAGAGGGATCCACCGGCAGCGACATTTCCGATGCCCACAGCGAGTCGCGGCCAAAGAGGGTCATGAACCAGGGCGCGCCAGCGGCCACCACGACCCGGTCCGGATGGTTCGGATCCTCGATGCGAAGGGCGCCGAGGTCGTCGTAACTGCGCCGCAAAGTCCGTTCGATGGAGCGGTTTCCCATGTGCAGCACGGGAATCTTCGCCACCCACTCCTGCCGGCGCCGGTCCCGGGGTGACAATTCGTCCCCGTCAGGATGGACGAACGGCGTCGCGAGACCGACTCCCTCGATGCTGGGCACCACAGTGAGGACCGTACTCCACTGGCCGTGCGGCGCAAGGGAGAACCGATACGTAAGGCCATCCGGCGCGACGTCGGCGCCAGGCGCCTGGGCAACAATGCCCTTCCGGACATCCTGCCAGGCAGCCGTGATCATCAGCGAGTCGCCTTGCGCTTGGCGCGTTTCCTCCCAGCGCCGCTGGATCCGGGCCTCCTTGACTTCGAAAAGGTCGGCGAAATCCGTCCCGATCCTCAACGAGATTTCGCATTCGGCCGGTCCCGGGGAGTAATTACGGACGGTGACCTGCTCCTGGATCCCAGCCCCCACTTCGCGCAGGCGCTCCACGATCAGTGGGCTGTCCGCGTATCCGTCCGAGCGAGGAATGCGCCCTACGAACAGTGCACGGTACGGTACCTTGGTCTCCGCCGCCAACGGCTCAATCGTCTGGCCATTAACGGTCAGATTCCAGTGGGACAGGATGCGAGTGTCCTCGAAGAAGACACCATGCGGATGCTCGGGATGGATATCCCCGTTCGGCGAGGAGATGCAGAATGAAGATCCCTCAACCAAAGTGACGGTCCCGGGCCCGAGAGGACCAGCGGCCGTGTCAGCATTCCATCCAGCCACTCGGGACCCTCCAAAGAGTAATGCCTGGCTCCTCGACCCTGGGTAGGGGAGTTGACCGTCGCCGCCGTATTCTCCGATTGACGCTACTCCTGCCTGCTCCCGGATTCCAGATAGGGCGATGACTCACAGGGCTGGGCCCAGCTCCCCATCCTCTTCCAACGCAAGAAAAGTGCATTGATGCAAACTTGCACTTGTGCAAATAATGCAGCTGTGCAACGATTTCTCCATGAGCGATACTCTTTCTCCTCGTCTGCGGGAACGCAAAAAGGCCGAGACCTGGGCAGTCATCCATGAGGCCGCCGCGAAGCTTGCCCACCAGCACGGAGCGGGTCAGGCCACCGTGGAGGCGATCGCGGACAGCGCCGGGATCTCGCCCCGGACGTTCTTCAATTATTTCCAGACCAAGGAGGACGCGATCCTGGGCCTGCGGGAACCTTTTCTGGATCCTGACCTCTCGTCGCGGCTAACTGCCGACAGCGGCCTTTTAGGCCAGGTATCGCGGTTGCTGGTGACAGTGGCCCGGACGGCAATCGGGGACACGGATGCGGCACGGTTCCGCGAGCTGATGCGCCAGAATCCCGGTCTGATCCGGCGTCAGATGGAGTACATGGCCAAGGCCGAGGCGCTGGTTTGCCAAGCCGTTGCCGCTCTGCTCGAACGCGATCCTTCATGGTCCGGCGGTGTCGAAGGCTTCGACCTGAACGAGACCGCACGGATGGTGGTTTTGATCGCCGGTGTACCGGCCCGCTTCAGCATAACCTCCCCCAATCACGACCTGAGCGAAGGTCTCGCCACGGCCGACCTTGGCCCCGCTCTGTCCCTTCTTCACCACGTGCAAAGGAAGATTTCATGAAACACGCTCCTGCCCTTGGCGCCCCACCAGCCCAGGAAAAGCAGCACGTTATGCTGCTGTTCGTTGGTTTGATGCTCTCGATGCTCCTCTCGGCACTGAACCAGACCGTGCTCAGTACCGCGCTGCCTACCATCGTTGGCGAACTCCACGGCGTCGACAACATGCTGTGGGTCATCACGGCCTTCATTCTCGCCTCCACCATCACCATGCCTATCTATGGCAAACTCGGGGACCTGATGGGCCGCAAATCCCTGCTGATCGCAGCCATTGTCCTGTTCATGATCGGCTCGGTCATCGGCGCGCTGGCCAATGACATGGGCGTTCTCATCACCGCCCGGGTCATCCAAGGCCTGGGCGGCGGCGGCCTAATGATCCTGTCGCAGGCCGTTATCGCCGACGTCGTTCCGCCCCGGGAACGAGGCAAATACATGGGCATGATGGGCGGCATTTACGCCATCGCCTCCGTCGCCGGGCCGCTGTTGGGAGGCTGGTTTACCGAAGGACCGGGCTGGCGCTGGGTATTCTGGATCAACATTCCCGTCGGCCTGCTGGCGCTGGCCGGCGCCGTGTTCTTCCTCAAACTCCCCAAACACAGCGGAAAACCGCGCCTCGACCTCGCCGGAATGCTGCTGGTGGCGATTGCAACCACGTGCCTGGTTCTTTTCACAACCTGGGGCGGCAGCAAGTACGAGTGGAACGATCCCATCATCCTGTCCCTGATAGCCGGTACTGTCCTCAGCTCCGTTGCCTTCATACTCGTGGAGAGCCGCACCGCGGAACCGATCATCCCGCTGCACCTGTTCAAAGACCTGAATTTCAACCTCTCCACGATCGCAGGCCTGCTGATCGGCCTGGCCATGTTCGGAGCCATCGGCTACCTGCCGACCTACCTACAAATGGCCTTCAGCGTCAACGCCACCGAATCGGGCTTGCTGATGATCCCGATGATGGGCGCGCTCCTGGTTGCCTCGGTCGTCTCCGGGCAGCTGGTCAGCCGCACCGGCCGCTACAAGTGGATGCCGATTGCCGGCGGCATGCTGGTCGCAATCGCGTTGTTCCTGCTCTCAACCCTCAGGCCCGGGGCACCACTCTGGGAAATCTGCGTCTACCTGGGCGTCATGGGGCTAGGACTCGGCCTCAGCATGCAGACCATGGTTCTGATCGTTCAAAACTCGTTCCCGCTTCGCCAAGTGGGCACCGCAACTGCGTCGAACAACTTTTTCCGCCAGATCGGTGCCACCCTCGGCTCGGCGGTCGTAGGTAGCCTTTTCGCGAGCAGGCTGGCCGAACTGCTCGTCGAGCGCCTGCCCGCTGCGGCAAGCGGCGGTGGCGCAGCCGGTGGATCAAACTCCCTCACTCCAGCCGCGGTTAGCAAGCTGCCGGCGGCAATCAAGGAGTCGGTTATCTCCTCCTACAACGACGCGTTGACTCCCATCTTCATCTGGATGGTTCCGCTGGCGCTGATCGCCGCAGCCTTGATGTGCTTCGTCAAGGAAAAGCCGCTGGCCACCGCCGTCGAACACGACGTACTGTCAGAGTCGATCGCGGAAGGCAACATCCTCATCACGGCTGACGATGCAGACGATGAGGCCGCCGCATCGGCCCTGGGCTCGTCGACGCAATCACTGGTCTCTGGCTCGCGCCCTACCCGATGACGGGGTCAACAAATGACTAACCACCTTGGCCAGGACGTCCTCGTCGTCGGCGCCTCTGCCGCGGGCTTGTCGACGGCCGAGGCCCTGCGCCGCGGCGGTCATCGCGGTCGTCTCACGCTGATCGACGCGGAACTGCACCCTCCCTACGACAGGCCGCCCCTGTCAAAGCAATTCCTCTCGGGTGCGTGGAACGATGCTCGCATCGCGCTCCGGCCGCCGGAGGCGTTGTCTGAACTCGACGCCGACTTCGTGCTCGGCGAGCGGGCCACCCACCTCGACGTCGCACAGCGCCGGGTGAAAACAAACACCGGCCGCGTCGTCTCGGCCGACTCCGTCGTGATCGCGACCGGTGTCCGCCCTCGTCGCCTCGCCGGGCAGGAGGCCTTCACCGGAGCGCACGTCCTACGCAGCGTCGACGATGCCCGGCGGTTGCGGGCCGGATTGCGCCCCGGTCGAAGGCTCGTTGTAGTAGGCAACGGAGTGCTCGGCTCGGAAGTGGCGGCGACTGCCCGCGGCCTCGGACTTTCCGTTTCCCTCGTCGGATCCGCAGAGCAGCCCATGGGAGGTCAGCTGGGCGATCTAGGCGCCAGCGAACTAGCTGCCGTCCACCGCGCGGCCGGGGTCAACCTCGTCGGCGGACACCATGTCCGATCGCTGATTGGTGAGAGCGGCCGGGGTGGCCGGGTGACCGGCGTCGTGCTCGACTCAGGCGAGGTGCTGCCGGCCGACGAAGTAATAGTCGCTATCGGGTCGGAGCCCGCGACCGACTGGCTGATCGGCAGCGGGCTCGAGCTCGACGACGGCGTGCTCTGCGACTCGCGCTGCCGGGCAGCCGACGGCGTATGGGCCGTGGGCGACGTCGCCCGGTGGGAACACCTCGGCCTTGGTGGGACGATCCGGCTTGAGAACCGCACCAACGCGACCGAGCAGGCGATCGCCGTCGCCCGCGACGTGCTCGGCGACGGTGAGCCGTACCTGCCGGTGCCGTTCTTCTGGACGGACCAATACGGCGTCAAGATCCAGATGTACGGCGCCATACCGCCGGGGGCACGCACCGAGGTCGTTGACGGCGACCCCGCCGACGGGCGCTTCGTGGCACTCGCCCACGACGACGACCGGCTGGTCGGCGTGCTCGGCTGGGGCATACCTAAGCAGACGCGTGTGCGTCGCCAGGAGCTCGCTGAACAGATGGCCGCAAGCGTACCTGCCCTGCGCTGACTGCTTCTCCACCAGCCCTATCCAACAGACCGCTGGGCGGTTACCCCCGCCCGGCCTACAAGGAGGTACCCATGTCCACCCCCGACAGCACGACTACCGTGATCGGCACTCTCCCGCTCAAGCGGGAGGCGCGGTGCCCTTTCGACCCGCCGCCCGCCGGACTAAACGCACAGCAAGAACACGCCCTGGCGCGCGTTGAACTCTGGGACGGCAGCACGCCCTGGCTCGTCACCCGCTACGCCGAGCAGCGGACTCTCCTATCGGACCCGCGCATCAGCTCCGACATCCGCAACCCCGGCTACCCGAGCCCGGCACCCCGAGGGGAGGGCGGCCGCTCGCCGCTCAGTTTCATCCTCATGGACGACCCCGAGCACGCCCGGCTGCGCCGCATGGTCACCGCGCCGTTCATGATCAAGCGCATCGAGGCCATGCGGCCGGGGGTGCAGAAGATCGTCGACGACATGCTCGACGAAATGCTCGCCGGGCCGAAGCCGGTTGACCTCGTCGAGGCGTTCGCACTGCCCGTGCCCTCGCTGGTGATCTGCGAGCTGCTCGGGGTACCGTACTCGGACCACGATTTCTTCCAGGCCAACAGCAAGATCTTCGTCAAGCGCGGCGTCAGCGCCGAAGACCGGGGCGCAGCGATGGGCGCCCTCATGGGCTACCTGCACGGGCTGCTGACGCTCAAGCTCGAGCAGCCGGGCGAGGATGTCTTCACCGATCTCGCCCGCCGCGTCGACGCCGGTGACCTCACCGCCGACGACGCCGCCCAGATGGGCGTGCTGCTGCTGATTGCCGGCCACGAGACGACCGCGAACATGATCGCGCTGGGCACGCTCGCGCTGCTTGAGCACCCTGAACAGCTCGCCCACCTCCGCGATAGCGGAGACCCGGCATTCGTCTCCTCGGCGGTCGAGGAGCTGCTGCGCTACCTGACCATCACCCACGACGGGCGCAAGCGCGTTGCCACCGAGGACATCGAGATCGCCGGGGAGACGATCAAGGCCGGCGACGGCGTGATCATAGCGACGGACCTCGGCAACCGCGACCCGTTGGCGTTCCCCGAGCCCGCCAGCCTCGACCTCGAACGCGACGCCCGCCACCACGTCGCATTCGGCTTCGGCGTGCACCAGTGCCTCGGCCAGCCCCTGGCCCGCATGGAGCTCCAGGTCGCCTACAGCACGCTCTTCCGCCGGGTGCCCACCCTCGCCCTCGCCACCACGATTGACCAGGTGCCCTTCAAGCACGACGGCGCGGTGTATGGCGTGTACGAGCTGCCCGTCACCTGGTAACCGCCCGCCCCACCCCCAGTCCAACGATCTTGAGAAGGAGAAAAACATGAAAATTACCCTCGACCAGGACAAGTGCGTCGCCTCGGGCCAGTGCGTCACGGCCGCCGACTCGGTTTTCGATCAGCGAGACGAGGATGGTATCGCCGTGCTGCTGGACGCGGAACCAAGCCCGGAGCGCGAGGCCGAGGTACGCCAGGCCGCCGCTGTCTGCCCGGTCCTCGCGATCCGGATCCAAAGCTGACGCAACCCGACCGCCGGTCAAGCTGTTCAACGAGCCTCGATCAGGCCTTTCGTGATCGGGGCTCTGGGCTGCATGGAGAGCGACCTTTTTCGTGATGAGACACTGGGCTCTATGACCGCAACCCTTCATTGTTCTGCTGAATACTTGCGATCAGGATGGCTCGCGCCGCGGTCCGGGCTTCTTCCACCGGCCAGGCGAAGGTCCTCATTCCAAGGGTGACGAGGGCGCCCTCGAAGAGCAGCATCATGGTTCGGCCTGTCGCGGTCGGATCCGGACAGCCGCACTGGGCGCAGAGGTCGGTGAACAGATTCAGCATCCAGGCCTTTTGGCCGGAGACTTCGGGAAAGACGAAGTGCCCATCGGCCTCGGGAGCGGTCTCGGCGCGCGCGTTTATAGCGCTACAGCCCTTCGATCCGTGCACCCGGTACCACAAGGCGGCAGCGTCGAACACGCTGAGTACCCGGTCCACACCGGGTTGAGGGGCCTTGTCCAGGTGCTCATTGAGGACCTTGCGCCACTTTTCCTCACGTTGCCTGAGGTAGGCCACCACGAGCGACTCCTTCGAGCCGAAACGGTCGTAAAGGGTCCTCTTCGTCACACCGGCGGCCTCTGCGATGGTGTCCACGCCGACGGCGTGAATGCCGCGTTCGTAGAACAAAGTCGAAGCGACGTCGAGGATGCGCTGGGCCCGCGGCGTCAAGGTAGCCAGGTCCGGAACGTGAATCTGCATAACGCTACTTTACAGCCCTGTATAGATGATGGTTTACAAGTCTGTATAGTCGAAGGGTGACTATACAGATCGGTGTACTTCGGAAGACGGGCCTAATGCTCGCCTCGACGGCCTTCGTCCTGGCTTGGAGTTCGGGGTTCCTGGTGGCCAAAATCGGCACCTTCGACGCCTCCATCCTGACGCTGCTGGTGTGGCGGTTCGTTCCGCTCGCCTTGGCCCTGCTCGTGATTTCGTGGGCGAGAGGCGATCTTCGCAGCGTCTCGTTTGCCGACCTTCGGCGGCAGTCCGCGATCGGGCTTCTCGGGCAGTTAGGATACTGCGTCTCCGTGTACGCCGCGATTGTGATGGGAGTCGCCAGCGGCACCACGGCGCTCATTGATGCGGTCCAGCCGATCCTCGTCGCCACCCTTGTCGGGCCGATACTGGGCCTGCACGTCCGATGGTCGCAGTGGCTCGGATTGCTGATCGGCGCGGCCGGCGTACTTCTCGTCGTCGGCTCCCAATCGGCCATGGTCGTCTCGGGTGTCACGGCCTATGTGTTCCCGGTGCTCGCCATGGTGTGCCTTATCGTCGGAACGTTTATCGATCGACGGGCACCTTCCCGGCTGCCGGTGCTGACCACGCTGACGGTCCAGGTATCGGTAACCGCGTTCGCGCTCATACTGGTCGCGGTGTCGACGAACACTTTCGTGCCGCCGGCTGCCGCGGAGTTCTGGGCGGTCGTTTCCTTCGCCGCTTTGATTCCCACCGTCGTCGGGTACGGCCTCTACTGGTGGCTCCTGCGGCGCGTAGGCGTCACGACCCTCAACGCGCTGCTCTTCCTCGTCGCTCCGGCCACCGCGGTCGCCGGAACACTGATGTTCGCGGAGCCCTTCACCCTGGCGACGGGCGCCGGGTTCGCTGCTTGCGCCGCCGGAGTGTCCCTGGTCTTGGTCAGCGAGGCCCGCTCGCAGCCTGCCGCCGCCCGGGCCAACGCTTCAGCAACGCCCATTACCGCGGCGGGCGAACCGGCGCGGGCCGGTGCGCGTGGGCCCCTCGCATGACTCTCCGACGACGGTCCTTGACCCCGACCCGGACTTCCGGCGCACGGTCGAACTAGGCTGTCTCGCCTTCGATGAGAGTGAACATACTCGGCAAGGGATCATTTGGCTCCGCCGCGCTGCCTTCCAATTGTTCGCGGAGTTCGGCAATGAGTGTGGCGATGAAGTTGCGCATGTTCACGTGTACTGTCGTCAAGCGCGGGGACCAAAGCTGACCAGCGACGGTGTCATCCACTCCGATCACCGCAAGTTCGCCGGGGACGGCAATCCCGAGTTCACGTGCTCCAGCAAGCAGGGTCAGGGCGACTTCGTCGTTGTAACAGGCGGCCAACGCGTGGTCTCGGCGGGCGAACATCTGGCCGATCGCACGTTTGCCACCTTCGAGGTCGAGCCTGACCTGGACCGTGTGAGGTGGCTCAAGGTCCTTCTCGGCACAATACGCCTGCAGCGCGCCGAGGCGTTCCCGGCTGAAGGGTTCAGGCCGGTCGTCAGTTGTCTCGGCGTACCAGATAGGTCGTTCGCCGTTGCGCCGCAGGGTCTCGGCGTGGAGCCTGCCGATGCCGGGATCACTCGCGACGACGGTGGAGTCGGTGACACTGGGCACCACGATGATCCCGCGGTGGGTGAGGACGGCCGCGTCCGTCGTGGTGAGCACGCCGAAGTTGAGGACGACGAAGGGGCGCAGCCGCAGGAGCGCGTCGATCGTTACTTGCGACGTCGCGCTCGCGACACGGACCACGACGTTCCCGCCGAAGGGTCGCGTCTGCGCAGCAACCTCGTCGACCGAGTCCTGGAGGTGACTTCCGAATCGGGTGTCCGGAGCAAGGACCACGATGGTGTCGCTCTGGCCCTTCCGGAGCGACCTCGCGGCTCCGGAAGGCCGGTAATTCAGTTTGGTGGCGGCATCGAACACGCGCAGTCGGGTCGCCTCGGGGAATGCCCCGTCGTCCCCATTCAGGATGCGGCTGACCGTCCCCCGCGAGACACCCGCGAGCTTGGCGACGTCTGTGCTGGTCGCTGGCCGCGCAAGCTCTTGGGTAGTGGACACCCACCGATTGTCGCACGTCGCCGCTGAACAGACCAGTCAAGCTAGTAACACGAGATACTTTCGACTGCGTCCTCCATCCGACACCAAAAACCTAAGCAAATACGGGTACTTGCGATGTTGAAGAACTTGCCTCATACTCGATTTAGTGTCACGTGAAACTAGCGTTGCGGTTAGCACCCGCGGCGCCTATGACCACCCGCGATCAAAACAACGGAGTTTTCATGCCATCCATCAAAGACCCCACCACGCGGGGTACCGTTCCCGCCGCTTACTTGGCGGAAGAAGTCCCGACAGGGCAGCCCGTGATTCTGGCCGCCGGCGCCGCCGAGATCAGCGAAAGCCTCGCTGAGCCCAAATTGGCGCGGATGACCGTCCGCCAACTGCTCCCGATCTTCATCACGACCTTCACGCTGTTCGTGGCGTTCATCGCCCCGATCTCGTATTCACTCGCCGTGCGCATCGCCCAGATCGATCCTGCGGTGAAGGACGCCATGCTGCCCCTGGCGATCGGCATTCCAGGCCTCGTCGTCGTCCTGTTCAACCCATTGGTCGGCATGCTGAGCGACCGCACGAAGTCGAGATTCGGTCGTCGTCGTCCGTGGATGCTCGCGGGCTCCGTCGTCAGCATTGTCGGCGCGGTCTTCGTCGGCGTCGCGCCCTCCGTAACCGCGATCATCGTTGGTTGGTGCATCGCGTTCGTCGGTTACTCGGTATCGGCGTCGATGATCACCGCATACTTTGGCGACCGACTGCCCGAGTCGCAGCGCGGAAAGGTGATGGGCATCAACGGTGCTCTTACGAACATCGCCCCGATCTTCGGTTTCGCGCTCGCGGCGGCGTTCACCACGATGCCGGTCGCGATGTTCCTTGTGCCGGGCGGACTCGCGTTCCTTGGCGGGTTGCTGTTCGTGGTGCTGGCCAAGGACCAGAAGTTCACCGGGCCCGCCCGGGAGTTCGATGTGAAGGCGCTCCTGAGGGGCTTCTACTTCAATCCTCGCAAGTACCCTAACCTGGGATGGGTGTGGCTCAGCCGCGCGTTCGTGTTCGTGGCACTGTCCTTCCTCAGCCTCTACACGGTCTATCTGCTCAGCGCCCGGCTCGGCATGAGTGCCGCTGAGATCGGCGCCCTGTCCGCGACACTGGGCCTTGGCGGGGTTGTCTGCGGGATCGTAGGCGCGGTCGGATCCGGCTGGCTCTCGGACAAGCTCCGGTCCCGCAAGCCGTTCCTGATCGTCAGCGCTCTCCTGCTGGCGGTCGCAATGGTGCTAATCGCGACCGCGTCGAGCCTTCCGATGTACATCGTCGCCAACCTGCTGAGCTCTCTCTCCATCGGGGTGTACGGCGCCGTGGATCAGGCCCTTGCGCTCGATGTGATTCCTCATCAGGAGGACCAGAACGGCCGCTATCTGGCGATCTTCGGCCTGGGCTCGGCTATCCCACAGGCGATCGGACCATTCTTCGCGGGCATCATCCTCGCTGTCTTCGGCGGTGAGTACGGCTGGGTTTACGCCATCGGCGGTGTCTTCGCCGTCGCGGGCGCCCTCGCGATCATCCCGATCAGTATCGGCAAGCGCGCGCAGCTTCAGACCGCCAGCACCCAAGTGCTGCGCTGACGGAAGTCTGCAACCCGGGGCCGGCGCGACGTTCGCTCCACCGGCCGGAACGTCGGCCCCGCTTCACCATTACACCAACCGCAAGCAGAAAATCCGTGCGGCCCCCTACTTCGGAGAGTAAACGACTTGGTCGGCGACTGGCTGAGGAGGCGGGGCAGGATCCATAGCAAGGAGAATCCATGACCACCCGCTCGTTTAATGACGGCTGGACGGTGGGGCCCAAGACCAGCATTTACGCGGCCCTTCAGGGCGCAGCTCAGGCCCATGAGACCGTCACGCTCCCGCACGATGCTCTTTTTGCGCTCGAACGGTCGGCGGAGCAGGGCGAGGGCGCGCACACAGGCTACTTCCCGAGCGCTGCCTTCGAGTATGCCAAGACCTTCGACGTGCCCGGGGAGTACCGTGGCAAACGGGTCACCTTGGAGTTCCAGGGCGCATATCGTGACGCTGTCGTCTTCGTGAATGACGTCTTCGCCGCCCAGCGTCCCAATGGATACTCGACTTTCTTCGTCCCCCTCGACCCATACCTGAAGTACGGCGAACCAAACACGGTCCGCGTCGAGGTTCGCGCACACCAGGATTCGCGTTGGTACACCGGCGCAGGGCTCTACCGGGACACGAGGCTCATCGTGACGGAACTGGTCCACATCACGCCGAACGGCGTGCGGATCACGACGCCGGACGTCGACGGCGAACGCGCCGTCGTCGAAGTCGCCACCTCCTTGCACAACGAGAGCCTCGAGACGAAAACCGTCACCATCCGTACTGAGCTGCGCGATCCCGACGGCATCCCAGTCGCCTCAGACGCGGCACCGGTCACGCTCCGCTCAGGCGAGACGGCGGCCGTCCGCCAACGTCTCTACGTGAAGGAATCTCAACTTTGGGATACGGAAATCCCGGCGCTCTACATGGCGCACACCTCAGTCGACGACGTCGCAGCTGTCGTTGACGAAACTCGGACGACCTTCGGCATCCGAACGCTCCGCCTCGACCCAGTACACGGGCTTCGCCTCAACGGCCGATCCGTCAAGCTGCGCGGTGCGTGCATCCACCACGACAACGGTCTGCTCGGCGCCGCCGCGATCGGCAGGGCAGAGGAGCGCCGTGTGCGAATCCTGAAGGACGCTGGGTTTAACGCCGTCCGCAGCGCGCACAACCCGATCAGCCAGGCCATGCTCGACGCGTGCGACCGGCACGGGATGCTCGTGATGGACGAGACCTTCGACGTTTGGACGGTGTCGAAATCGACGAACGATTATTCTCTTGCCTTCCCCGAGTGGTGGGAGCGGGATGTCGAGGCGATGGTCGCGAAGGACTTCAACCATCCTTCGGTCATCATGTATTCGATCGGGAACGAGAATCCGGAGACCGGCAACGGCCTCGCCGCGCAGTGGGGCCGCAAGATGGCCGAGAAGATACGCGAGCTTGACCCCACCCGGTATGTGACCAACGGCATCAACGGTTTCGTCGCCGCGATCAACGAAGTCGCTGAACTCATGCAGCAGAACGCCTCGGCTGCAGCGGCCGCCGAGGACCAAGGCGTGAACGGGGCGATGAACATGGGCGACTTCATGAACCAGGTCAGCGCGTCTCCCCAGGTCACCGAGAAGACGGCCGAAGCGTTCTCAGTGCTCGACGTTGCGGGCATGAACTACGGCGACGCCCGGTACGCGCTGGACAAGGAACTGTTCCCGAACCGAATCATCGTCGGCACCGAGACCTTCCCTTCGCACATCAACGTCAATTGGCGTTTGGTGGAGGAGCACTCCCATGTCCTCGGCGATTTCACTTGGACAGGGTGGGACTACCTCGGCGAGGCAGGAGCCGGCCGCATCACCTATCTCGACGGCGATGGCGGAATTCCCTCTTTCCAGGCTGGGTTCCCATGGTTAACCGCTTGGACTGGCGACATCGATATCACTGGGCACCGGCGCCCCATCTCCTACTACCGCGAGACGGTCTTCGGACTGCGGCACAAGCCGTACATCGCTGTCCAGCGGCCCGAGACGTTTGGGAAGCCGTCCTTCGCAGG
This sequence comes from Arthrobacter sp. AZCC_0090, assembly GCF_014207375.1. Taxonomy (GTDB): domain Bacteria; phylum Actinomycetota; class Actinomycetes; order Actinomycetales; family Micrococcaceae; genus Arthrobacter. The sequence continues at coordinate 251,058 of NZ_JACHEE010000006.1, forward strand.
CCAGTGGTCGTGGTCGGATACCGTTTCGGGCTGGAGCTGGGATGCCGCCAACGGCACCCGAACCTCCGTCGAGGTTTACAGCGACGCCGACGAGGTCGAGTTGGTACTCAACGGGCGCCTCCTCGGGCGGCAGCCCGCTGGCCCGGAACACGGATTCAAGGCGATGTTCGAAGTCGACGTTGAACCAGGCGAATTGCTCGCCGTCGCCTACGTGAAAGGTGAGGAGCAGGCTCGAACGGCGCTGCAATCGGCCACGGGTCCGCTGCGGCTCGACGCGGAGGCGGAACGTTCCATGATCTCAGCCGACGACTCCGACCTCGCCTACATTCCGGTGGCGCTTCGCGACGCGGAAGGCAACCTCGCGCACACGGCGGATCGCTCTATTTCTGTCACGATCGATGGGCCGGGAGTTCTTCAGGCTGTGGGCAGCGGGCGTCCCGACCAGTTAGAGCGCTTCGACACTGCCACCCACTCGACCTTCGACGGCCGTGCTCTCGTTATCGTGCGCCCGACCGGACCGGGGCCTATCTCGGTGTCGGTGTCGGCAGGCGGCGTCGAGCCGAGCACAGTGGAACTGCGCGCTGAATCTCCCGAACTCTACGACGTGGACGCGACTACGTTGCGTCCGCTGGGCATCGATTCCACTGTCAACACACCTGTTCTCCTAGGGGAGGGGGTCTGACTATGAAAGCATCGCAACCAATCATCCCGGGCTTCTACCCGGACCCGTCCATCTGCCGCGCAGGCGACACCTACTATGTCGTGAACTCCAGCTTCGAGTACCTTCCCGGACTTCCCATTCACTCAAGCACCGATCTGACCACGTGGACCACGATCGGGAACGCCCTCACGCGAACGGGTCAGATCGCCGAACACGCGGGCGCCGCGAGCGGCGGGATCTACGCTCCGACGATCCGCCACCATGGCGGAAAGTTCTGGATCGTCGGAACGAACGTTCTCGAGCTGGGACTCGGTCTTGGGCATTTCATCATCAGCGCGGACAACCCATCCGGGCCGTGGTCGGATCCTGTCCATGTCGCCGGAACGATAGGCATAGATCCTGACCTCATGTGGGACGATGAAGGCGTTTGTCACCTCACTTGGGCGGCGTTCTCGCCCGATCTCCGCGGGATCGCAAGCGCCCCTATCGACCCACTGACCGGCGCTCTCCTGAGTGAACCGGAGCTGCTGTGGCAGGGGACCGGCCTGGCCCATGCCGAGGGGCCGCACCTCTACCAGATCAACGGATGGTGGTACTTGCTTCTCGCGGAAGGTGGCACGGAGCGCGGTCACACCGCCACGATCGCACGTGCCCGCTCACTCGCTGGACCGTTCGAAGCCGCACCCGGGAACCCCATCCTTACCCACCGCAGCACCGCCGGTTCGGTGCAGAATGTCGGACACGCCGACCTGATCGAGCTGGTCGACGGTAGCTGGGCGGCCGTCCACCTCGGCGTGAGGCCGCGCGGTCAGACGCCCGGATTCCACGTCAACGGTCGCGAGACCTTCCTCGTCGGAATCGACTGGGTCGACGGATGGCCTGTCATCGACGAAGGCCGTTTCGCCGTCGAGACCGCGGACCGTTCGTTCATGGACCGATTTGACGCCGCGACGCTCGATCAGCGTTGGCTGGGCGTAGGGCAGTTTCCAACCTCATTCACCCGGCCCCACAGCGACTCAGGACTCGTGATAGACGCGGATGCCGGGGGAGTAGGGAGGTCGATGCTCGCGACCAGGGTGCCCGACGTTGAGTGGAGCGCCGAGACGCAGTTCGACGCAACAGATGGCTCGGGCAGGTTCGTTCTTCGGATCGACGATAATCACGGATATGGACTCACCTACGACGGCGAAGCCGTAGAGGCAACCCTCATGATTGGCCCGGTTGTCCACGCGGTCGGTCGCGTGCCCATGCAGCACGAAACTGTCCCTACATTGCGGATCGCCGCACGTGTCCCCGAAAGTGGACTCCACGTCGGACCTGACGAGCCGGATCTCATCGAATTGGCCGTGATCGGCGACGACGGGTTTAAACTCAACTTCGGCAACTTCGACGGACGCTATGTCTCCACGGAAGTCGCGGGCGGCTTCACCGGTCGGGTGCTCGGAATCGAAGCTCTGGCCGGCCAGATCGTCCTGCGTACCGTGCGCTACTCCACTGGGGCGCATCCCGAGAGAGAGGATGGCTGATGCAGAAGGTGCTGATGGCGCCGTTCCGGCGTTTGATTAATTCGCAGAAGGAGGCCAGGCGTTCTCAATTCGAACTCCTTGCCCCCGCTCCGGGCGGGGTGCTGTTCCTCGGTGACAGCATCACTGAACAAGGCAACTGGAACGAGTGGTTTCCGGACCGCAAGACGTTGAACCGTGGGATCGGCGGGGATACCGTCGGCGGCGTCCTTGATCGACTGGAAAGCGCTATCAACGATCCCGACCTGGTCTCACTTCTGATCGGCACCAATGACTTGGGTGGAGGTGGTCGCGTGCAGGATATCGCAGGACAGATGGAGCGCCTCGTCGCGCAGGTCACAGCGCTCGCTCCCCGCACTTTGCTGCTGATCAACAGCGTGATGCCGCGCAAGCCGAACTTCGCGGACCGCGTGCTGGCGCTGAATGAGCACTACCGACGCATCGCGCTGAGCGCCGGCGCAGAGTACGTCGACCTCTGGCCAGTGCTGGCCGATCATCAAGGCGGATTGCGCACGGAGTGCACAAATGACGGACTACACCTGCGGGGCCTCGGGTACCGCGCCTGGGTCAACACGCTCGGGCCATACCTGGCTTTGGACACGCCGGTGCAGAATTCCACCGAGGAGGAAGCTAAATGATTCCGATCGACGAGACCACCAATGTGACCGTTGACCAAGGGTCCATCGCCGGGCCGCACGGGGTCATCCCGGTTCGCACCTATCGTCCGAGCCATTTCGTGCCGCGCTGCGGGCTGGTCTGGCTGCACGGAGGTGCGTTCATCGGGGGCACCCTCGACATGGCGGAATCCGACTGGGTCGCCCGCGAGATCGCGCACACAGGAGTCACGGTCGTGACGGTTGACTACCGACTCGCACCCACTCCGGACTGGATGGCTCCGCACGTCGGGCCAAACCCTACCGGTTGGCACTTCCCCGTTGCCTCGGAGGAGGTAGCGTCCGCTTTCATTTGGGCGACCCAGCTCGAGGAGGGCTTTGGCGCCGAGTGCTGGGCGATCGGTGGTGCGAGCGCGGGCGGAAACCTCGCAGTTGGCGCGGCGATGCGATTGCGGGACTCCGGCGGCGTCGCACCGCACGCGTTGGTTCTCGCCTACCCGTTGCTGCATAAGGAACTCCCGTCCATGAGCGTCGAACTGCAGGCCAAGTACGACACGTTGCCGGTCCAAGCCCGCTTCTCACCGGAGACCGTGTCGCTGATCAACCTGAACTATGTCGGCGACGCTGCACTCCTCGATCACCCTTATGCCTTCCCTGGAGGGCACGATCTCGGCGGACTTCCGCGCACGTTCATCGTGAACGCTGACGTGGACAGCCTGAGGGCCTCCGGGGAGTTGTTCGCAAGCGAGCTCGCGGCAGCCGGTGTCGACACGACTGTCATCCGGGAGCCCGACACTACCCATGGTCACCTCGATCAACCGGATACCTCCGGAGCGCAGCGAAGCCTGCGACGGATTGCACGTTGGCTGACTTTCACGCCTTTCGCCACCAAAACCCTCCATACAGAGCTTGAAGGAAATCATGACTAATCTGCCCTCCGGCGAAGTTACCCTGCCGATTGAAGAACTCGTCGCTGATCTGCCGTACCGCGATGCTGCACTGCCCGTTGAAGAACGCGTCGCTGATCTGCTTTCGCGACTCACTCTTCAGGAGAAGGCAGGGCAACTGACCCAGTTCTTCTTCTTGGGTGGGGGGGAAGTGCCTGACGACTTCGACATCGAGTCGCTTCCCCCTGAGCACCGTTCATACGCCGAGCAGCCGAAGATGGTCGAGGCTGCCGTGGCCCGGGGAACCGCTGGATCGGTATTGTTCGTAAAAGACGCCGCCACGACGAACCGCCTGCAGCGCCTCGCAGTAGACCAGAGCCGTCACGGGATTCCCCTGCTTTTCGGGTTCGACGTGATCCATGGCCTGCGTACGGTCTTCCCTGTGCCAATCGCACTTGCCGCGAGCTGGTCCATGGAGACCATCGAAAACGCGCAAGCGGCTGCCGCACGGGAGGCGCGCGCCGTCGGCATTCACTGGACCTTCGCCCCCATGGTCGACATTGCACGCGATCCTCGGTGGGGCCGCATTATCGAGGGCGCTGGCGAGGACCCGGTGCTGGGCTCAGCCGTCGCGGCCGCGCAAGTACGCGGATTCCAGGGTGATCTCGGGGCAGACCGCGTCCTCGCCGGCCCGAAGCACCTCGCAGGCTACGGCGCTGCGCGGGGAGGCCGCGACTACGACGAAGCGGACGTTTCCGATTCCGAGTTGTGGAATGTGTACCTTCCGCCCTTCCGATCGGCCATTGAGGCCGGGGCGGGGAATATCATGAGCGCCTACATGGACCTCAACGGGGTTCCGGCATCAGGCAATCGCTGGCTCCTCACTGACGTGCTACGCGACGCGTTGGGCTTTGACGGCTTCGTGGTCTCGGACGCCAACGCCGTTCGGTCGCTGGAGACCCAGCACTTCGCCAAAGACCTGACCGACGCGGCGGCGCGCGCGGTGACGGCGGGGCTGGACATGGAGATGTGCATGTTCGATCCGGCCTTCGAGCGACTGCCGCAGGCTGTCGCCGAGGGGAAGGTAAGTGAGCGAACGATCGACGAGGCGGTCCGTCGTGTGCTCACTGCCAAGTTCCGTCTCGGTCTCTTCGAGAACCCTTTCGCCGACGAAGACACCGAGGCAGCGACACTCGGCTCTGCCGGGCATCGCGAGCTAGCGCGAACCGCAGCCGAGCAAGCGATCGTGCTCCTGAAGAACGAGGGCGGAGCGCTGCCGTTGGCACCTGACTCCCTGCGCTCCGTTGCGGTGATCGGGCAGTTGGCGGACAGCAAGCGCGACACCCTCGGCCCCTGGGTCTTCGCTCACGACACCAGAGAGACGGTCACGATCCTGGACGGCCTACGAGCACGGCTTGGAGACGCCGCCAGGGTGGATCACGCCCCGGGTGCCGGGATCCAGGAGCGGATCTTCCCGTCGCCGTTCGATCAGATGGACACCACCGTTTCCGCGACCCGCGTCGATTACGACGACGACGCCGAGATCGACCGGGCCGTCGAGCTGGCGGCAGCTTCCGACGTCGCTGTCGTCGTCGTCGGGCAGCGGCAGAACCAGATCGGCGAAAAGGCTTCCGCCTCCACTCTTGAGCTGCCGGGCCGCCAGCTGGAGCAACTCCAACGGGTGTGGGCCACCGGTACCCCGGTGGTGCTCGTCGTGATGTCCGGCCGCCCCCTCGACCTGCGCTGGGCGGATGAACATGTTCCTGCCATCGTCCAGGCCTGGTACCCGGGCACTCGCGGCGGGGACGCCGTCGCGTCCATCCTGCTTGGAGACGCATCTCCGGCAGGGCGACTCCCGTTCACCTGGCCGCGTCATGTGGGACAGGTTCCCTTGGTGTACTCGCACTACCGGACCTTCGCACCGGAGGACCAAGGTGTCCGGTACTTCGATGAGCAGAGCACACCGCTCTACCCGTTCGGTCATGGCCTGTCATATGCCCGGTTCGATTACTCGAACGTGCGGCTCGAGCGTTCCGCGATCCCGGTCGGTGAGACGGTGACGGTATCTGTGGACGTAACCAACACTTCCGACCGAGAGGCAGACGAAGTCGTCCAGCTTTACATCCACCAGCGCTACGGCACCTCGTCCCGCCCCGTCCGCGAACTCAAGGGGTTCGAGCGAGTGACGCTGGCGGCAGGCGAGACGGGGACTGTGAGCTTCGAGATCGGGCCGGACCAGCTACGGTACTGGAGCGCAGTGACGGGGGGCTTCGTGCAGGACGCGACGACTCTCGACATCTGGGTAGGAGGCAGCTCAGCCGCCGAATTGGCAACGATGCTCGAGGTGACTGCATGAGGAAAGCCCCGGAAAATGGAGCAGAGCCGCGATGAGCCATAAGAACCTCACCAGCAGGTCCGTTGTTCGGCGATATATGGACGCGGCCGCGTTCCGGACCTTCGAACGTGCTACGAGGCCCGCCCGAGTCGCGCGCACATCTCAGTTCGAGGCAGTTCCGATACCAGAAGGCTCGGTTGTGTTCCTCGGCGCGAGCATGATCGAACAAGGTCTGTGGGATGCGTGGTTCCCCACTGTCCGAGCCGTCAACCGAGGGATCGGAGGCGAGACGACCGCGGACATTCGCCGTCGCCTTGCGAGCTCCATTGCGTCGCCAGTCGCAGTCTTCCTCTTGGCCGGAACGAACGACCTCACGCGAGGCGTGCCACAGGTCCAGACAGTTGAAGAGGTGCGGCGGATCGTCGACACGATCATTCAGCGCGCGCCTGGCTGCACGGTCTACCTCCAGAGCGTTACTCCGCGAGGGCTGCGCTATCGCGACGAGCTCGTCCGCCTCAACGGCGAGCTCCGCAGCCTGGCAGAGGCACGGGCACCGAGGGTCAAGTACGTCGATCTCTGGCCCGTGCTAGCCGACCGAGAGGGCGCGCTCATCTCGGAGTTCACCCACGACTCGGTCCACCTCAACGGCAGCGGCTATGCGGCGTGGACGTCGGCGATCCGACCGCTCGTGGAAGCCTTCGCCCCCTCCGTCCCGTCGCCTGCGACGGAAATCAACCGCCCTCCCGCCACTCCCAAAGCCGATGCAAAACAAAGGAGCACGAATGCCCCAGCCTAGCTCGCTGTCGTCGCCATGGACGGCGCAGATGATCACTGCCGACCACCCCTCCGCGCCAATCCTGCGCACGTCCTTCCAGCTCGAACCCGGCCACGGTGAGGTGACGGCGGCCGTGTTGCGCATCACCGCGCTGGGCATCGTCGAGGCCCGATTCAACGGCGTGCCAGCATCTGCCGATGTGCTGACGCCGGGCTGGACCAGTTACGAGCAGCGCCTCCGCTTCGCCGCTTGGGACGTCATTGACCTGATCGAGCCGACGACGACGATCGTGCTCGCCGTCGGCAACGGCTGGTATCGCGGACGTCTGGGGTGGCTGGGCCTGGAAGGCGTGTACGGTCCGGACAAGGCGGCCGCCGCGGAACTCGTGCTCGCCTACTCCGACGGGCACCGCCAGACGATCATCACCGACGGCACCTGGGAGTCCGCGCCTAGCGCTATCCTCGCGGATGACCTCTACGACGGCGAGACCATCGACGCGCGACTGTTGCTCCCGCAGAACGCTCACCTCGCCGAGGACAACAACTTCGGGCCGGTTCGCGTGGTCGAGTTCGACCCATCCATCCTCGAGCCGTACGTCGGTCCGCCGGTGCGGCGCCAGGAGGAGCTTGCGCCGGCCGTCGTCGGGCGCACGGCGTCGGGTGAACTGCTTCTGGACTTCGGCCAGAACCTTGTGGGCTGGTTGCGCATCCAGGTGACGGGGGAGTCCGGCGAGGAGCTCGTCGTCCATCATGCCGAGGTGCTGGAGAACGGAGATCTCGCCCTGCGGCCCCTGCGATCCGCCAAGGCGGCCGATCGCTTCGTCTTCTCCGGCGGCGACGACGACTTCGAACCGACGTTCACGTACCATGGGTTCCGCTACGCGCGCTTGCAGGGCTGGCCGGGCACCGACGAGGAAGCGATCGATGGCATTCGCGCGGTGGTCGTAGGCTCTGAGCTGGAGCGGATCGGGCACTTCGCGTGTTCCGACCCGGACTTGGTGAAGCTGCACGAGAACGTGGTGTGGGGGATGCGCGGCAACTTCCTTGATCTACCGACAGACTGCCCTCAGCGGGATGAGCGCATGGGCTATCTCGGTGACCTCGCGGCGTTCGCTCCGACTGCAGCGTTCCTTTACGACATCGACGCGTTCCTCCGGGACTGGCTCCTGGATCTGAACGTCGAACAGCGCATCCAGGGTGGGCAGGTGCCACTCACCGTGCCCAATACCCTCAAGTACGAGCCGTCGATGTTCCAGGCTCCCCCGGAGGGGGTCGAGATCAAGCCTGCGCCGATGGCGATGTGGCAGGACGGCGCCGTCTGGATTCCGTGGGCGCTATGGGAGCAGTACGGTGACGTGCGGGCACTCGAGCAGCAGCGCGAGTCGATTGCAAGCTACTTCGACATCATCGAGGGTGCGATCGAGGAGAACGGCACGCTGACTGCAGGCTATCAACTCGGCGACTGGCTTGACCCTGCCGCGCCACCCGAGGACCCGCGTAACGCACGGGCTGACCGTGAGGTCGTCGCGACGGCCTGCATGTATAAGACGGCCGACCTGGCAGCCCGGATTTCCCGTGTCCTAGGCGACGACGAGGAGGCCGCGCGCCGCCGAGCGGTTGCGGAGCGCATCCGCTCGGGCTTCCTCGACACGTACGTGGGGTCTGACGGGCGCATCCGCTCCGACGCACCCACCGTGTACGCCGTCGCGATCGCCTTCGGCCTCGTAACCGGCGACCTTGCGCAGGCGGCGGGTGACCGGCTCGCGGAGCTGATCGCCGACGGCGGGTACGTCATCGCCACCGGGTTCATTGGGACCCCGTTCGTCTTGCACGCCCTCAGCGGCACCGGGCATGTGGAGACCGCGTACCGGCTGATCACGCAGAAGCAGTGCCCGTCTTGGCTCTACCAGGTGAGCATGGGGGCGACGACGGTGTGGGAGAGGTGGGACGCCCTGCTTCCCGACGGCCGCGTGAACCCTGGCGAGATGACCAGTTTCAACCACTACGCGTTTGGTTCCGTCGGCGACTGGATGCACCGCGTCATCGCAGGCATCAGTCCCCTCGAGCCCGGCTATCGTCGCGTCCTGTTCGCGCCTCAGCCCGGCACCGGGCTCACCTCCGCAAGTGCTGACATCCGTACTCCGTATGGTGTGTCAGGCATCAGCTGGTCACTGGAGGACAGTCGACTGCGCGTGCAGCTCGAGGTCGCACAAGGGACCGAGGGCCTGCTGCGCCTGCCCGGTGCTCCGGAGCGCGTGCTCGGGCCTGGAAAGCACGAGTTCGAGGACGCGCACGTCGGCTGACGAGCGAGAGTGTGCGGCCGAGCTCGGCCGCACACTCTCTACGCCCTGCCCGCCCCACCCGTAACGGCGAAGCGCCGAAAAGCAATCCACAACAATCAAGACCGTCGCAAACGAAAGGAAAGAGGCATGACCTCCAGAATCCCTGACACCATCACACTGCATATCCGTGAACGTTCAGAAATGGACAGTTCCATCGAGGAGGCCGTCCAAACCCTGTCGGCTAAAGCTAAGACCCTCAAATGCGGAATTCTCGTAACGCGTAGCGGACCCCAAACCTTTACGGCCTGCCTGAGCCAAGAAATCCCATACGGCACAACCCACGAACGCGCGATTTGGTAATTAGTCCCCACATCGGTCCTGTTGTGGCCAGTAGACATGTCGATTCGAAGAGAATCGGCATCGCTGTTGGTTGCAAGTCTGAATAAGCGGGATTCAAGGTTGGCGTGAAACGCCCGGCTGCTGCCTGGCAAGGGGGACTGGCCATGGGCGAAAACACTTGATCCCATGTCGACTGATGTGGATCAGCACGAGATACCGCAGAAGCTCTTGGCTGATGCCAGCGAACCAGAAATAGACGAACGGGGCTTGCCCGGAAGCACCCGCGGCTTCGGCGTTATCGCACCCCAATCCGGAATCGCCCTGCAAGCCCAGCTCACCTGGAGTTCCTGGCTTCGCCACCCGCTCGAGGCCACTGCCAGTTCAACGCCCGAAAGTGCGCAAAAGCAGTAGAGCGATGGGCGCAGCTGCCGTCATCGCATTCGGCATCGGCTCGGGCGGGGCCTGCGCTCGGGTCTTGTTTCGCGCAGCCTGCTCAGTACCAGAATGCCCGACAATCAAGTGGAATGGGGAGCACCTGGACCGCTGGGTCGACCCTGAGGTTCAAACGCGGTGCTCTGGATTACCGGCGTCGGATGGCGTAAACGCACTCCGCCAGGCGAGGGTTACGTCCCGCATCGCTTGGCCGGGTCGGACGCGCAAATCGGTCAGTTTGAGGTCGATGTCCCCGAGTGCCGAAATCCAGTTCCGACCCTTCTGGCCAAGGTCAGAGGCGCGGGCAGGAATTACCTCATTCACCCTTTGAACTCTACTCACGTATAAGAGGCCGCGTTTCGCGTCGACGCGGAATCTCGTGACCAGCACGCCCTCCTTCCAAACGTCCTTTGCCGCCAACGCTGCCTCCGGCCAGGTCCCCGGACCCGTAACTACAGGGACGCCGCTGAACCTGGCTTCGGGAGTGCCGCGCAGCTGCGATGGCCCGGCTCGTCGCCGATATTCGCGCGCTCGTCCCAAGGAGGAGCAGTCTGACGCAACCGGGTGAAAAAACCTGGAGAACTCGTTTCGGAACTCTTACACAGCGGTATGCACGCCTCGTTGCCGTGAAACGCCCAGAAGCGAAACTACGAACGTATCGGTGGAGATCGAGATTCGACGAGGCAAGCCTGCAAACCCAGGTGCCGTCGACCCGAGGAGAGGTTCCTAAGGCGACTATCCTACAAATACAAACCTCGCAGCCGAGGCGGGCACTCGAGGAACGCCTCGCGGGCAGACCCCGCCCTGATCAGCAGGGCCTGCCCATACCGCTACAGCGCCGACCAGCCGCCATCGGACGCGAGGATGGCGCCGTTGACGTTGGTGCCGTCGTCGCTGAGCAGGAAGGTGATGGACGCTGCCAACTGCGCGGCCGTCGCGGGGGTGGGGACGGTGGCCTGCATCAGCGGACCGAGGCGTTCGGCTGCCAGCTGGGATCCCCACGTGGCCTCGATGTTGGTGATGGTGGGTCCGGGGGCGACTGCATTGAAGCGCAACCCTTTCGGCCCGTACATCACGGCCGAGTTCTTCGTCAGGCCGACGACGGCGTGCTTCGACGCCGTGTAGGTGGCGCCCGCTGCGGAGCCGCGCAGCCCGGCCTCGGAGGCGACGTTGACCACCGAACCCGCGCCCGCCTCCAGCATCAGCGGCACCACGGCCCGGGTCAGGCGCATGAGGGCCGTGACGTTGATCCGGAAAACGCGCTCCCACATGGCGTCGTCCACCTCGTGGATCGGGGCGAAGTTATCCATGATGCCGGCGATGTTGGCCAGGGCGTCCACGCGACCGCCAGCGGCGACGACGACGGCGGCAACGGTCTCCTCGGTCGAGATGTCGCCGGCCACGGGCACCAGGTCCAGGCCGCCGTTTTCCTCCACCAAGGCGTCCAGGCGCTCCTTGCTGATGTCGGCGGCAATGACCCGGCCGCCCTCCTTCGCGACGCGCAGGGCCGTCGCCTGGCCGATGCCCGAGCCTGCCCCCGTGACGATGACGGTCTTCCCGGCAAAACGGTCGTTGATAACGGCTTCCTGCCATGATGATTCGTTAGGCATGATGATGTCCTTCCAGACGTTGGTGGAGATGATGCCAGCACGTAACTGCCGTGCCGGCCAGCGGCGGGTACCGCCAGGGAGACGCTTGAAAAAGCTCCTCTTTACACTGGTGGCTGTCTCGCGTGCCGTCCGCTCTTCTGTGATTTGTTCTAATATGGGGTGTCAGAATCCGGCGCTCCGGACCCGGCGACTCCTTCGGCCAAGGGCTATGTAGCTCCGGTGCAGGCTGCTGCTCACGTCCCTGGCTTCACTTGCTCTTGGATCTTCGGGCAAGAACTCCTGCCCGCGTGCGGTAGCCGCGAACGTTTAGATGCCTATTATCTTCGGTCAGCTCCTCCTTAAGCTCGCCTTTTGTACCCCGAAAGCGGGCCAAAGTACTCGGCATCGGCTCCCTCTGCGGTCTCTCGGTATCAATCGCAACGTTGACGAATCCCGTCAGCGTACTTGGGCCTGCGCGGCATTCCGCTGTTGATGAGTAGCGGGGTAGCCGGAGGGAGTTCACAGATGCGGTTCGCAGGCCGTGCGCCTCATTTTCATCGTTCTCTCCATCCAAGGCCGAAACAACCCAAGCGAGTTTCGCTGCAAAAGGTGTCCTTTCTGGCTGAGCTGGAGAGGCACCTGGGCCGCTGATGGTGGATCTGTCCGGTGGCCCGCTAGGGCTTCTCTCTAGGTGGATCTTGGGTGTGCCCGAGGACTGAATCCTTTTGCCGCCCTCTGAGAGCCGCCGGCTCATCCGGTTTCGGATCAGTGCTAAAGGCCGGCGGCGGCCGCGATTCTCTGACGTGCGAAGTTTCCGAACCAGGCCAGGCTCGGTTTCGGGTGACGTGCGAACGTGGTGCGGTCTACGGCGATAAGGCCAAAGGTCGGTTCCCAGTGGCCCCATTCGAAGTTGTCGATGGCGCTCCAGTGGAGATAGCCGCGCACGTCAATACCGTCTTCGATCGTCGAGCGGAGGTGGTCCAGGGCCTCGGACATGTAGGCGATGCGGCGGCTGTCATCGGCAGTTGCGATGCCGTTTTCGGTCACGAGGATGGGTACGCCTCCCGTAACGGCCCAAGCGTGGCGTACCGCGATGCCCAGGGCATCAGGGCGGTAGGGTGTGCCCACCTGCGTGTTGCCGGGGCGTGGGGGATGAGGGACGGGTCCCTGCTCATCCACTGTCTGGGTGGAATAGGCTTGGACACCGAGGAAGTCGTCACCGCGGGCTCCCTCGAGGAAGACGTCTTCGCGAGCGTGGCGTTCCTCAATGAGTTTGGCCTCATTGCCCGGTGTTGCGCTGAGCGCGAGATTGGCGATTGTCCAGCCCACTTTCGCGCCGGTGCGGTCGCTGACCACTTGACGGACGGCATGATGGGATTCGATCAAGCGTTGGGCTGTATGGAGCGAGGGTCGCGGGAGCACGAAGCCGTCGTCCCGCTGCATGGTGGGCGTGTCCATCTCAGGCGCGGCATCGGTTTTGACCATTCCGCCCATCTGGATCATGAACGCGAGCATGTTCGGTTCGTTAATGGTGCAGACCCATTCAACTCCGCCCAGAATGTCGCACGCACGGGTGACGTAGGCCGAGAAGCGCTCGATGGCGGTACCGCCCAGCCAGCCGCCTTCTTCGATGAACCAGCGCGGGCTGGAAAAATGATGGAGAGTAACGACGGGAGTCAGCCCCAGCGAAATGGCAGTGTCGATCATGCGACGGTAGTGCGCCAGTTCCGCCAGGGAAAATTCGCCCGGCAGGGGCTCGATGCGCGACCATTCAACACCGAAACGGTATGCCGTCAGTCCGGCTTCGGCCAGCAGACGCATGTCTTGCTCGTATCGATGGTAGCTGTCCACCGCATCGCCCGAGTGCGAGAAATGTGGGGATCGCTGCTCATAGATCCACCAGTCACTGTTTACGTTATTGCCCTCGATCTGGTGCGGCGCACTAGAGGCGCCCCACAGGAAACCCGGAGGGAATTGAGCAATGGACAAAGGACATCCTTTCTAGAGTGGCGGGGGGCGCTTCGGGCCTCTCGGTGGCTCCGCTAAGCGGTGCCCACGCGTGTGGGCCCATCTGATTTAGTGTCTTCAAGGTTCGCTCGGACGCGCTCAAGGATGTCTGTGATCGCCAGCATGTCAGCGTGTGAATGAACGGGGTGCTCAAGAAGACCCTCGCGCACGGCCCTGCCGATGGCACGGATCATGGGCACGTATCCGTTTCCCTCGACCTTGTACTCAAGACGTTCGGGCTCCATCAGAGCAGAGGCGATCCCTCCACGGTGAACAGTCATGGACCTCGTGGCCCAGAACGGCGCCTCTAGCGTGATCCATCCATCGGTACCGTTCACCGAGGCGCTCGGTTCGATGTACTCGACCATCGAGCTGGCCAGTTGAGCAAACCGGCCGTGAGGGTACTCGACGGTCACCCGCTCAGCCGTATCCACGCCGCTTGCGTGCCACATGCCGGATGCCGAGAAGGATGCTGCTTCTCCGAGCAGCATCCGAGCCAAGGTGAACGGGTAAATGCCCTGATCGAAGAGGGCGCCGCCTCCGAGATCGGCACTCCACCGGCTGCCCACCCCGGCCGGAAACGGGAGCCCGAAGGAGGCCCTGACGCTTTGTACCGTTCCGACGGCACCGTCTTCTACTATCCGGAGGAGATCTTGGACTACCGGACTAAACTTCATCCACATGGCTTCCATCAGGAAGAGTCCGGCATGTTTGGCGGCGTCAACCAGGTCACCGGCCTGGGCTGCGTTCGTCGCGATTGGCTTCTCGACGACGACGTGCTCACCGGCCTTGAGGGCGGCGCGGGCCAGGGCATGGTGTGTGGCCGGCGGGGTCGCTATGTAAACCAGTTCGACGGTGTCATCGGCGAACATGTGCTCGGCGTCGCCGTAATGCGCGGGGATGCCGAGCATATCCGCGAAAGCAGCTGCCCGGCCAGCATCCCGGGAGGCCACGGCGACGGGCAGTGCATTTTCTGCTGCCTGCAGATCCGCTGCGAAGAAGTCGGCGACTCCTCCGGTACCGACGAGTCCCCATCTGAGGGGATCAGCGGCGGCAGGCCCCTCGCGCCCGGTTATCGTAGGACCTTCCTGCCGGATCGAAGTCTCGGCAGGAAGGCCCTGCAGTGGGTTCCCCCGATCGGACGGAAACCTCCTGTCGGGTGTGGGCTTCTCCATGTTCGGACTACTCCTTACTCTGGGATCTTCTGTAGCGAACCGGGCCTGAAGCGAACTGGGGCCTGCCGGCCCGCCGGGGAGTTAGCCAGCGGCCGCGAGCAGCTGCCGGCGCGCCTCACGGCGCTCCCGCTGTCGGTCCGGGTCCGCGGTGGGGGCGGCGAGTAGCAGCCTTTGCGTATATTCGTTCTTCGGGTTGTTTGTTACCTCCGCGACCGGTCCCGTTTCCACGAGCTCGCCGCGGTACATCACCGCGACCCGGTGGCTGATATGCCGCACCACGGACAGGTCGTGGGTGATGAACAGATAGGACACGCCGGTGCTGCGCTGAAGCTCGATGAGCAGTTCGAGCACCCGTGCCTGCGTCGTCAGGTCAAGGGCCGACACCGGTTCATCACAGACGATGAGCTTGGGTTTAAGAGCAACGGCCCGCGCGATGGCTACGCGCTGGCGCTGGCCACCGCTGAACTCGCGGGGATAGCGCTCCGCCGCGTTCGCGGGCAGCTGGACGCGGTCGAGGAGTTCACCTACCCGCTTACGGGCTTCGTTGGCGTCGACGCCCTGTGCGATGAGGGGTTCGGAAAGGATGTCCGCTATTTGCAGCGCCGGGTTGAGTGACGTGTATGGGTCCTGAAAAACCACCTGGAGATCCTGTGCGAGGGGACGCCGTTGACGCTGAGGCATACGCGTGATGTCCTTGCCTCCGAAGACCATTGAACCTCCGGTGGGGGCGGCCAATCCCAACACGGCACGCCCGAGGGTGGTCTTTCCGGAGCCGGACTCACCCACCAGACCCAGGGTTTCACCGGGCGCGATCTCAAGCGACACGCCTTTCAGAACCTCAGGCGAGGGCTTCCGGAATCCTCCTCCCGGGTATCGAAGCCGTAGGTCCGAGACGGTGAGCAGCGCGGTCATAGTGCCTCCTCGTGGGTTCGCGCCGAACCCGGCGCGGGGTCTGTGCGAACGGTTTCTTCGTCGAGGATCGACGCGATCAGTTCTCGGGTATAAGGATGCTGGGGCTGATGGAAGATGGACCGTACGTTCCCGGATTCGACCATCTCGCCTGAGCGCATCACTAGAACGCGGTCGCAAAGGTCAGCGACGACGCCGAAGTTGTGGGTAACCAGCAGGACGCCCATGCCGTACTCGCCTTGAAGGTCGCGGAGCAGGTCCAGGATCTCCGCCTGAATTGTGACATCGAGTGCGGTCGTCGGCTCGTCGGCGATCAGCAGCTTCGGTCGTCCGGCAACTGCTCCGGCGATGAGCACACGTTGGGCCATTCCACCGGAGATCTGGTGGGGATAGGACTTGAACGTGCGGACCGGATCTGTGATGCCCACGCGGGCCAGCAGTTGGAGCACCGTGTCCTTCGCTTCGCGCCGCGACATCCCCGCTGACAGTCCTTCAACCAGCTGGCTACCGATCGTGAAGGACGGATCAAGGTTCGCCATCGGCTCCTGTGGGATATAGGCAATGGCGCTGCCGCGCAGTCGTCGCATAGCTCCGGCGTGCTTATCCAGAAGCGACTCGCCCGCGACGGCCAGAGCATCCGCGCTGACGGAGGCCTCCTTGGGGAGCAGCCCGAGGACCGAAAACGCGGTCTGAGTCTTACCTGACCCCGACTCACCCACCAGTCCAACGATTTCGCCTGGAGCAACATCTAAGGAGACACCCCTGACGACAGCTTTCTCGGAGCCGTGTGGCTGCGGATACTTTACCCACAAGTTGCGAACGGTGAGTAGCCCGCTTGTTGCATCCGCAGCCGGTTTGGAAGACGGAGTATCTGAGACTGCAGGTTTGATGACGGCCTCACCGAGAAGGCGGCGGGGGCGGCGCTTCACGGTGGCCTGGGGCGCGGCGAGTGCATCGCGGTATGCGTTCCCGAGCAGCACAAGGGAGCCATTCAGCAGGGCAAGGAAGCCCGCCGCCCACACCAATTGAACCGGCTGGCTGTAGATGTTAACGAAAGCGTCGCTGGTCATAGCACCGAAGCTGACCTGGGCAGCCCCGAAACCCAGGAAGGCCAGACCTGCTTGTACGCCGATGGCAGCGCTTGCCAGGAAAGCCGCGGAGATGATGATGGGTCCGCGTACGACGTAGAGCACGTGACGGGTAAGGATCCGGCGGTTGGAAAGTCCCGAGACCCGTGCGGCGTCAACGTAGAGTTCGTTCCGTACGCCGACTACAAGGTTGCGAACGAGCCTAAAAATGCCGGGTGCCAGGAAGAATCCAAAGATGACCATGGTGGACTGGAACGTCCCGCCGGTCACAGGGAAAAGGATGATGATGAGTACGAGGGAGGGGAAGGTCATGAGCAGGTTGAAGACCCATGACGACACAGCGTCGGTGCGTTTACCGACGTAGCCTGCAATGAGACCGAACCCCACACCTACCATAAGGCCGACTCCCGCGCCTATGAGTGCGGAAATCAGCGAGACGTTAATCGAGGAGAGGACGCGGGCCCAGATATCTCGGCCGTACTGGTCGCCGCCGAAAGGCCATCCGGGGGTGCCCGGCGGGGCGTTGACATGCTGGAGGGAGCTGAAGGTCGGGGGATGCGTATTCAGCACCGGTTCGAGTAGGCCCAGAACTATCAGCGAAGCGAGGATGAAGAGTGCCATCACCCCAAGCGGTCTGCGCAGCAGCCTTCTTAATGCGCCGGCACGTTTCGCCGGTGCGTCAGCCTGTACGACCGTTTCGATATCGGTGGTGGTCATGAAGTCCTCGCCTTGGGGTTGAGCCAGCCGGCCGCAATGTCGACGAGGAGATTGACCACGACGACCAGACCGACACCAAACAGGGAAACACCGAGCATCGCGGGCAGGTCACCCTGGATGGTGGCGTTGAACGCGTACGTCCCATAGCCGGGCAATGCGAAGATCTTCTCAATAAAGAGGGCGGCGCCGAACATCCCGATGAATTGCAGTGAAAAGGTGGTGAGCGCGGGGCCGGCTGCATTTCGGAGCGCGTGCTTGAGCAGAATTGAGCGCTCCGAGGTGCCACGGCTTCTCAGGGTGCGCACGTACTCACGGCCGAGCTCATCAATGAGAGAGCCGCGGACCTGCGCCGCCATTGCAGCGATCCCGCCGATGCACAGGACGACTGCAGGCATGATGATTGAAAGGAACCAGGCGCTCGGCGATTCGGCGAAGGGTACGTATCCGATAGCGGGTACCCACTGCAGCTGGATTGCGAAAATGAACACCAAGAGGATTCCGAGGACGATTCCGGGGAAAACGAAAGCGATGGTTGAGATTCCCTGAAGTATCGAATCGATGATGCCGCCACGTGCTGCCGAGGCGACCCCGAGCGCGCAGCTGACGAGGATCGTGATGATCGAGGCAACGACAACAACGGAGAGCGTCACAGGCAAGCGGGCTGCTAGGGCTTCCGCGACTGGTTGGTTGGTGAAGTAGGACGTTCCCAGATCGCCGTGCAGGGTGCTGGTGAGCCACCTGAAGTACTGTTCGAAGATAGGTTTGTCGAGCCCGAGCTGGGCGTTCAGCGTTGCGATTTGTTCGGCGTTTGCACTATTGCCAAGCAGATTGCGGGCAACGGGAATATTGGCACCGTAGGTCAAGAAGAATGTAAATGCAGTGACCACGAAAATCAGAACAAGGCCGGCGCCGATGCGCCGCAAGAGGAAGATGATCATAATTGCTCCAGGTGGCGGCGCGGGGGGACAAGCCCCGCGCCGCTGTGTTGGTGGTGCTACTTAGAGTCCGCCGGCGCGTACGGCTTCACGTTCTGCCCGTAGCTCACAGGCGGCGTGTACTTCACCTTGTTGCTGGCGACGTAGTACCCGCTCGTGGAATTCAGAGGCGCGTTCCACGATTGTTCGACGAGATAGTTGTTCACGGCACGGAAGGCTGCGCCCTGATCCGCCTCAGAAGCTGAGTTGGCTGCTGCTAGCAGCTTTTGCAGCTCTGGTGTCGTGTTCTGGTTGGGGTTAAAAATGCCGGAGAGGCTAGCCTTAACATCCTGTGCGTCAGAGCCGCTATATCCGTTGTACATGAAGAACATGCCATAGTTTCCGCCGAAGACCTTCGGATAAAAGTCCTGGAAGGGGACCGTTTCCCATTTCACCTTTATTCCGATGTCGGACAAGGACTGCGTCAGCGTCGACTCGAAGGTAGTCGATACAGGTGTGCTGGGCATCGTGACCGTGAATCCATCGGCATAGCCGGCCTCCGCCATCAGCTTGCGGGCTTTATCGAGGTCGAACGGAGTCTTGCTCAAGAAGTCCTTGCTGAAGGCCTGGCCGCTCGGGCTGAAGACCTGGTTCGTAGGAGCGGATCCCGGCCCTGTCAGGTTTTTCGCGATCGAATCTCGGTCAAAAGCGAGGTTTATTGCCTCGCGGACACGCGAATCCTTGAGTGCGGGGACCAGCTTTCCTTCACGATCAACAATCCAGAGCGCGCCGAACGCGGTCGCCTTGTTTTCCCCCGTAGTGAACTGGCTCTGAGGGAACTGCGCCACAGTCTCTTTTGTGCCGGCAGCTGGCAAAACATCGAGCTGACCGGACCTCAGAGCGTTCTGCGCGGCTGTGGCATCAGGGATAACTTTTACTACGACCTTCTTGAACGGGTAGGCTTTGGCATTCCAGTTACCGTCGTTGCGTACCAAGGTGTAGGTGGAGCCTACTGTCGTCTGCGACTTATCCAGGACGTAAGGGCCGGAACCGACGGGCTCCAGCTTGGAGCTTTCCGCCGTCAGTACCTTGGTCGCGCCTACGGCACCGACGGTACTGGCCAAGCTGGGCAGCAGCGCGGCGTCCGGTTGTGACAGAGCAACAACTACTGTTGAGCCGTCGGTGGCCTTGACAGATGTAACCGCTGAGAGGTTCTGCGACGTTGACGCTCCCTTGCGCGCAACCTCAAGGGAGGCTACAACGGCCTGAGCGTCTACCGGGGTGTCATCCGTAAACTTCATCCCTTTTCGGATGTGGAGGGTCAGCTGGGTCCTGTCATTGTTGTATTCCCAGGTTTCCGCGATCCCGGGTTCCACCTTGCCGTCAACGCCGAAACCCAAAACGTCCTCGTACACCGAATTAAACAGCGTCGCATCGCCGCCGGACCAGTTTCCGATCGAGAAGTTGGACGGCGGTGCGGTTATTGCCAGCTGCAGCGTCCGATCGACCTGGGCTGCGTTGTTCTGACTACTGCCGCCGCCTGATGAGCAACCAGCCAAGGTAAAGGCCGCGACAATTGTGACGGCCGCAGCTCGTGTAGCGAGCTTCGTTCTCATGGGACTCCCTTGTCATTCGAGTTTAGGTGCCTGTTTCTCGCTTCGAGAACGTCCGTCGGCGGAAAAGGTGGCACGTGACACTCAGCATAGACTGGTACGTGTGATTAAGTCCACAGCAGTGGCTCAGTCGCCGATATCCTCCGTTTCGGCAATCATCAAGTCCTGTGTCGGCAGAGTTGAGGGACGCAAAGGCTGAGTGGCCTGATGTCTTGAGTGTCACGCGGCACTTGTGCGACTATGTTTGGATTGGCGCCAAGGCTCTTGCACCCAGTCGATCCGGCCGTGGGCTTCCGAAAACGAAAGGCTCAAAGTCAATGAAGACCATCATTCTCATGTTCGACAGCCTCAACAGGCATATGCTCAGCCCCTATGCCGATACTTTCGTTGATGCGCCGAACTTTGCCCGCCTGGCCAGCCGGACAGTAACATTCGACAACTTCTACGCCGGGTCAATGCCTTGCATGCCGGCGCGCCGGGAACTCCATACCGGTCGTTACAACTTCATGCATCGCAGCTGGGGACCGCTGGAGCCCTTTGACGATTCAATGCCCGAGATGTTGAGGAATGCGGGCATCCACACACACCTTGTTTCGGACCACCCGCACTACTGGGAGGACGGTGGGGCTACTTACCACACCCGATATACGACCTGGGAGTTCTTCCGGGGGCAGGAGGGAGATCCGTGGAAGGGTGTGGTGGCGCCCAGGGGTTTTGTGGACGGACACAGTCAGGATCGGATCAACAGGACGTACATGCCAACCGAGGCCGAGCACTCGCAGACGCGCACGGTGGAAGCCGGCATCCACTTCTTGGAGACGAACGCTGCGGCGGACAACTGGATGCTCCAGCTGGAACTGTTCGATCCGCACGAGCCTTTCTTCGCTCACCAGGGCTACAAGGACAAGTACCCTCACGAATACGATGGTCCGGGGTTTGATTGGCCGGGCTACCGCAAGGTCGTCGAGCCGCGTCCACAGGTTGAGCATGCCCGCTATGAATACGCCGCGCTGGTGTCCATGTGCGACAAATCGCTTGGCCGGGTCCTGGACATGATGGACGAACTCGACTTGTGGAAGGACACCCTCCTCATCGTCAACACGGACCATGGTTTCATGCTCGGGGAGCACGGCTGGTGGGCTAAGTCCGTGCAACCCTGGTTCAACGAACTGGTCCACCTGCCGATGTTCATGTGGGATCCGCGGAACGCGGCACGGGATACCCGCCGCGGGGACCTGGCCCAGACCATCGACATTGCCCCGACCGTCCTGCGATGGTTCGGTCTGGAGCCGACACCGGACATGCAGGGCGACGACCTCGCTCTTGCACCCGCTGCCGCCGCCGGGAAAGGTCACGAAGGCGCGCTTTTCGGCATCCACGGCGGTCACGTGAATGTGACTGACGGGCGGTACGTGTATATGCGCGGTGCTGTGGACCAGTCGAACGGGCCGCTGGAGGAGTACACGCTCATGCCAACCCATATGCGGGCACGGTTTTCTGTGGCTGAACTCGCCGCCTGGGAGCCGGCCGAGCCCTTTTCATTTACAAAGGGAGTCCGCACAATGCGGACGCCGGCCCTCCCGACGTGGACCAACCCTTGGCAGCACGGCACCCTGCTGTTCGATCTTGCTGTTGATCCCGCTCAGGGCCACTCTATCCAGGACGACGCAATCGAGCTGCAGATGCTTCGACTGCTGGCCCGGCGGATGCATGAGTCCGAAGCGCCCAGGAGCCAGTTTGACAGGCTCGGGATGCCGTACGATTGCGAACCTGACGCGACGCATCTGCTGGTCCGGGAGCAGGCAGCCCGCGCCGCCGAAATAGGCGCGCCTTTACCGCCTATAGATCATCTGCCTGCCAAGGAGCTGTTGGTCAAGCCCTTCCTGGAGCTGCTGCAGCTCGATGGGGTCCGGCCTCTGGCCGAAAAGCACTTGCCTGGTCTTGTGAGCACGGAGATGGTGTCGGTGCCGCCAGGCATGAGTGTTCTCGACATGGCTGCCTATGCGGCAGTAACCGCCCAACAGCTGTGCGACTTTGCGCAAGCACTCGGCGGACTTGTTGTTCTACCTGTTGACTTAGCGGGATCTGCTCAACGATGACGCGCTCCAACGATGAGGGCCACGAATCTATGCACCACATGACGGACGGGGATCAGCATTTCGAAGCTCCTGCGCTGAAAATGAAGAGCGGTTTCCCCGGCCCTGGCACCAGTCACGATCGCAGCTGCTGCGCACCGTCGGCCAGGAGCCCGCAGGTGATTGAGTTGCAAAGGCCGGCGCGACTCACCGCTGAAGGGCGCAGCCTAGATTCGACCGGCGGCATCTATGGCAGCGCGGCGGAGCAGTCAGAGGTCGTCGTGGCCGGCGGCGCGTTTCTGATGGGCGATGCCTTCGGCGAGGGCTATTCGTCGGATGGTGAAACCCCGGTGCACGAAATGCGGGTGGACTCGTTCCGCATGGACGCGACCGCTGTAACAAACAAAATGTTTGATAACTTCGTGCAGTCGACAGGGCATCGAACAGAAGCTGAGGTACACGGCACCTCAGCGGTGTTCCATCTGCTCGTCAAGGCACCGCAGTCCGATATCTTAGGGGGGTGGCCAGCGCGCCTTGGTGGCTTGACGTCCGCGGGGCGGATTGGGCGCATCCGGCGGGTTCTTCCTCGCACTGATCCGACGTTCCCGACCATCCCGTCGTCCACGTGTCTTGGAATGACGCACGGGCCTACTGCACCTGGGCGGGCCGGCGGCTCCCGACAGAGGCCGAATGGGAGTACGCCGCCCGCGGAGGCCTTACCGGCAAACGGTACGGTTGGGGAAACGAGCTAAATCCTGATGGTGAGTACCGGTGCAACATTTGGCAGGGCAGGTTTCCCACTGTGAACACTGAAGAGGATGGATTCCTCGGAACTGCACCCGTGAAGTCTTTTGTCCCCAACGGGTATGGGCTGTACGAGACGGCCGGGAACGTGTGGGAATGGTGCTCGGACTGGCACCTCCCCGATTACTACCGGACGTCGCCGAAAGAAAACCCCGCGGGCCCGGTTTCGGGATCCAGACGGGTCATTCGCGGGGGTTCATATCTCTGCCACGAGTCTTACTGCAACCGATATCGGGTCGCCGCTCGAACGTCCAACAGTCCGGAATCTTCGAGCGGAAACTGCGGGTTCCGGACTGTAGCAGACTTCCCTCACGCGCCACTGCTGGAAGCATCCACGCCCTAGCGCTGAGCGAGTTAACCGCCCACTGTGACCGAACCAGTGAGCTCCGGTCAGTCTCGGGCGGCGTACTCACAGCACCCTGGCAACAGCGGTGCCGCCTGATCCGGAACCTATCCTAAGTGGTGCCGCCCTGCACCAGTCGGAAATGGAGATTTGCAGACTCCGAGGGTGAAGGATCGCCTCCGGCGAGCCGCTCTTTCAACTCCTCAGCAAGATCCCTTACGACGCCGCGGATGTCAATCTCTACTGTCGTAAGCCGCGGTGCCCAGAACTGGCCGGCAGCAATGTGATCCACTCCGATCACGGAGATGCTGTCCGGCACCGGGACACTCATTTCCCTGGCCGCTGCAAGAATGGCCAACGCGACCTCGTCATTGAAGCAAACGACGCCAGCCGGCTCGCCAGTGCTCACCACACTGCGCAGGGCCCCGACCGAGCCCTCTAGCGTCAGTGGGACATCGATGCGCCGGGGCACGGGCAACTGCCGGTCCCGGCAATATGCACGCAGCGCGGCGAACCTCACATCCCCGTAGGGGTCCGGGCGTGAGTCACTCAGCGCCGCAAACCAAAGAGCCCGCATGCCTCCCTGAAGCAAGGCATCGGCCTGGAACTGCCCGATTCCACCGTCACTGATCGTCTGCGAAGACGAGGTCCCGCGGACAGCAGGAACAACAATAGTCCCGGAATCTTCCAAGGCGGTGGTGTCGGCGCTGGAAAGGGCGCCGAAGTTCAACACGGCAAGAGGTCGCAACGCCCGCATTGCTGCGACAGTCTGGCTGGGTGTGGCGCTGGCGAAACCAACGACGACGTTGCCGCTGTATGGCTGTGTAAGTGCCACGACCTCATCGACGGCGTCCTGCAGGTTGTTGCCGAAAGTACTGTTGGGCAGGGCGATCACAATGGTGTCGCTTCGGCCCCGCACCAAGGACCGGCCGGCAGATGATGGCCGGTAATTCAACCTGGCGGCAGCAACGCGGACACGGTCGCGCGTGGCCTCCGGAAACCGCGCCTCGTCCCCGTTGAGAATGCTGCTGACGGTCGTCCGGGACACACCTGCCAGGCGGGCCACGTCTAGGCTCGTTGCAGGCCGTGCGACCTTCTCTTTGATGCTCATCTCCTAATCCTCCCATGATCAAACGGAAGGGGGGCTCGGATCATCCGGGGGAGTCGGATTGATCTCCGGCAGGGCTGCTGCGCCCTTGTAGGGAAGCTCGGCAGTGGTCTTTCAGGAAACGGGTACCTGTCTTGGTGCACAAATTTTCGTGACAGCCCCTCCTGGCTAGCAGGGCCGCATTTAGATCATCATTGCCGGCCTGTGGATGGGACCGTCGGTGTAGCGGGCAAGCCTAAAGGATTCGAGGGCGCGGTGTGTGTGTGCGTCCAGGGACAGGTCCGAGGCGATCTCGCCGAGGACCGGCCCGAGGGCAAGTCCGTGGCCGGCCAATCCGGTGATGATGGTCAGCCCGAGCGGGCCGGCTCCGCCGTCGATGATGGGCAGCCCGTCGGGGGTCATGTCGACGAGCCCTCCCCAATAGCGTGTTGCTCGGGCTCCCCGGATGGCGGGAATGACGTTGGAGAGCCGGTCCAACGAGTCGCGGACAAGGGGACGGTCGCACTTGGGCTCGGGGGATTCCTGTGGAACGAGCGCGGTGCTGAAGGTCGAAAGGTGCCGGATCTGCTGGAGGATGCGGGGGACATCCAGTGACACCTTGAGGTTCTCCCGGAACGACATGCCCCGAGGCAGCCAGTAACGCAGGCCGTTGAAGTCGGCGAGGGAGATGCCGTGGGCAACCTTGGCATTCAGTCCTGCGCTGACGACGACCTTCCCATTAGGCCTCTGTCGGGCCCCGAATCCGAAGGCCCGGATGGTCTGGGCGAAGAGGGGCTTGAGTTCCTCGGTCTCCAGTTCCGACATGACGACTGGCATGATCGGCACTTTCAGCCCGACGGTCGCGACCAGGTGCGGGGTCCAGACGCCCGCGGCGACGACGACTGCGCCGGCTTGGATGCGGCCCTCAGTGGTTTCCACGCCCGAAATGCGCCCACAGCTTTCCAGGAGTCGAGTGACCTTCACGCCGAACGCAACATGCGCGCCGTTCCGTTGGGCGCGGCCAACGAAGTGGGCGGTGCCCTTTTCGGGCTGACATTGGGCGTCGATCGGGCTCCACATGGCGCCCAAGAACGGGCCCGTCGCGCAGGGCATGATTTCGCGGGTCTGCTCGGCATCCAACAATCGCACGTTGGTAAGGCCGGATTTATGGGCCTCCTTGACCAGGCCCTGCAGGACCGGCAGTTCCTTTTCGCTCGTGCGGAAGTAGAGGTTGCCGCCGGTGACCATTTCGAAGTCGCCTTCCTCCGCGGCCTCGGTCCAGAGCTGCAACGCCTCCTGAGCGAGCGGGAATTCGGCGGCGTGGCGGCCCTGAACACGCAGGGATCCTTGGGCGCGGCCGGAGCCCTCCCGGGCCGGTCCGACTTCCTTCTCGAGCAGAACGACGTTGGCTCCGCGGGCGGCTGCTGCAGCCGCTGTGGCGGCTCCAGTGATTCCGCTACCGACGACGATGACGTCGGCAGTCTTGGGAAGGTTCATCGGATTGTCTCCTTGGTGATGGGGGGCGCCTGCAGATGCCACGGGTAAATGCCCCTGGCACCTGCAGAAGGTGACGGTAGCGTCTGGGTGGCAAGCTGCCGCGGCTCAGTCCGTTTCAGGGCTTGAGCAGTAGGGGCAGCCGTCATCGCATTCGGCGTCGGCCCGGGCGGCGGCCTGCGCTCGATTCTTGTTTTGCGCAGCCTTCTCCGGACAAAGACGTTGCGCTGCCATCACGCCGCCCCTTCCTTGCGTTGAGGGGCGGGAGCCTGTCCTGGCTTTTCAGCGGCCGCCCAAGTGACAGAACGGCCTTCGAAGGATGGCATGAGGCTGCCCTCCGGGATAAATTGCGGTAGAGGTGAGCCGGCGGTTTCCCACCAGCCCGCTGCCGGGCAGTGTTCCCCGGTTCGCATCACCCTTCGGATTTTGGTTCCCGCGCCAATCAGGGTTCTTCGCCGCATTGTTGACTCCTCCCGGCCTAGGCCATGTGCGGGTAGCGGTAGTCGACCGCGGGAACGAAGGTTTCCTTGATGGATCGTGTGCTGGTCCAGCGCAAGAGGTTCTGGGGGGCGCCGGCCTTATCGTTGGTGCCGCTGGCGCGACCGCCGCCGAAGGGCTGCTGGCCCACGACGGCGCCGGTGGGCTTGTCGTTGACGTAGAAGTTTCCGGCGGCGAAGCGCAGCGCCTTGCTGGCCCAGTTGATGGCTGCGCGGTCTTGGGCGATGATCGCTCCGGTCAGGGCGTACGGGGATGCGGATTCGGCTTGGCTGACGACTTTTTCGAAGTCGCCGTCTTCATAGACGTGAACTACCAGGATCGGGCCGAAGTATTCGGTAGTGAAGATTTCATCGGTGGGGTCTTCGCCTACGATCACGGTGGGTCGGACAAACCATCCGACGGAGTCGTCGGTTTGTCCTCCGGCAGCTATCTCCAGCCCCGGGGTCTTCCGGGCCCGTGCGATGGCCGATTCGTGTTTGCGGAAGGCTCGCTCATCGATGACGGCGCCGAGGAAGTTGCTGAAGTCCGCGGGATCACCCATGGGCAGCGCGTCGACTTCCGTGAGGAAATCATCGCGCATCCGGTTCCACACCGAGCGCGCCACGTAGGCCCGGGACGCAGCGGAGCATTTCTGGCCGGAGTACTCGAACGCGCCGCGGATCAGCGCGGTCCGGACCACATCCGGGTCCGCGGACGGGTGGGCGATGACGAAGTCCTTGCCTCCTGTTTCACCAACGAGGCGTGGGTAGGAGCGGTAGGAGGCGATGTTCTGCCCAACAGTGCCCCAGAGCTTCTGGAAGAGGGGAGTGGAGCCGGTGAAGTGAATGCCTGCGAGGTCCGGGCTGGCCAGGACGACTTCCGAGACGTCGAGCCCGGAGCCCGGCAGCATGCTGATGACTCCTGGCGGCAGGCCGGCCTCTTCGAGCAGTTCCATGATCAGGCTTGCGGCCAGCTGCTGGGAGGAGCTGGGCTTCCAGATAACGGTGTTGCCCATAAGCGCCGGTGCGGTGGGCAGGTTGCCTGCGATGGCAGTGAAGTTGAACGGTGTGATCGCGTAGACGAAACCTTCCAAGGGGCGGTGGTCGAGGCGGTTCCAGACGCCGGGGGAGTTGGCGATTGGCTGTTCTGCGAGGATTCCGCGGGCGTAGTGAACGTTGAACCGCCAGAAGTCGATCAGTTCGCAGGCCGCATCGATCTCGGCCTGGAATGCGGTCTTTGACTGGCCAAGGACCGTCGCGGCGTTGAGCTTTTGCCGCCATGGACCGGCGAGAAGGTCGGCTGCCTTGAGGAAGACGGAGGCCCGTTCGTCGAAGGGCAGTGAACGCCAGGCCGGCGCGGCCTCGGCGGCCGCTGAGATCGCTTTCTTCGTGTCGTCCTGGGTGGAGTTGCGAAGCACCCCAAGCACGTGGCTGTGGTTGTGGGGCTGGACTACGTGGACTTCGTCGCCGCTGCCCTCGACCCATCCGCCGATATAGGCCTTGAGGGACCTCTGCTCCTTGCTCAGGGTCGCGATCTGTTCTGTCAGAGCGGCTCGTTCAGGACTGTTCGGTGCATAGCTCAGAACGGGTTCGTTGATAGGAGCCGGTGTGGTTGTCACTGCGTCCATGGTGTTCCTCTTCCGTGGGGGATGGGTTCTATGTGGGATTAGGGCTGGGTGCGGGCGTCGAGCCTGCGCAGTTCAGCTTCATCGACCGTGATGCCCAGGCCAGGGCCAGCTGGCACTGCCACATGGCCGTCGACGACGTCGATCTGCTGGTCGGTGATCTGCTGGGCGTATTTAAGCGGTCCCATGAGGTAGGACGGGTAGGCTAGCCGTGGCAGGGCTGCCGCGAGGTGAAGGCCCATGGCTGTCGCGATGCCCATTTCGATGACGCTGCCGACCATGACGCCCACACCGCTAGCGGCGGCGATGTGTGCGGCCTGAAGGGCAGCCGTCGGCCCGCCAAGCTTTGAATGCCCGACGTTGATCACCGTGGCGGAGCGATTCGCGACGACGGCGGCGGCGTCGCCAACCGTTCGCACCGCTTCGTCGGCGGCGATGTCCACTGGCCGAGCACCCACCAGTTGGGGCTGTAGTGCCGCACAGGCGGTTGGCAGCGGCTGTTCCAGCATGCTCAGGCCGATTTCCTCGACCCTGGGCAGTGCCCGGACCAGGTCGGAAGGAGACCACATCGTGTTGACGTCCACGAACAGGCCGGTTTCGGGTCCGACGGCATCCCGTACCGCCTGGAGGCGATCCAGGTCGGCGCCCAGCTCGCCTCGTCCTGCATATAGCTTGAGCCAGCCGTAGGTCCCGGCCTGTTCGCGGGCGATATCGACCATCTTCGCCGGGTCCTCGTTCCAGCCGACCGAACCATGGACCTCGACCCTGTCGCGGAAGGCACCCCCCAGAAGGGCATGGACGGGCAGGTTCCTGGAGCGGCCAACAAGGTCAAGGAGTGCGGTGTCGACGGCAGCCAAGGTGAAGGGCGCGAACTTCAGGACCTTCCCGACGGCGTCAAGCAGGGGAACCCTTACGGAAGCGTCACGGCCGATAAGCACCGGGGCGACCCGCTGTTCGACGAGCTCCACGATGGACTTTTGTGATTCTCCGGTGAACGCCGGCACGGGGCACGCTTCTCCGTACCCGGCCACGCCTTCATCGGTCCGGATGATCACAACCACGTTGGGCGAGGTGGTCCGATCGGTCGTGCCAAAGCGAAAGGTTGATTTGAACGTCGCTGTGAGGGGTATGGCTTCAACAGACTGGATCTTCATTGATTCTCCGCTTAAGGGGTCGCTGGTGTGTTAGGCGGGCCGTCATCTTGCGCCCATTGCCTCGCTGACATCAGTCTTTCCCAGCGGAAAAGGCGGGTCCAGAAACGGTTTATCCTATGATCTTTACTCCCATAAACGCCGTGCCTCACGGAGCGAAGGACTTCTATGATGGAGTCCATGACTCCCATCCAGATTCCCGATTTGCCGTCGCAACAGGCTCGACCGGGCGACAGTGGCGGGCCGGAGATCGAGAAGAACCGCCGAATGGAGCTCGCGGAATTCCTGCGGGCCCGACGCATGAGACTTTCACCCGAGCAGGTCGGTCTTCCAAGCAGGCAGCGCAGGCGGACCCCAGGCCTGCGCCGGGAGGACGTAGCGGAGCGTGCGGGAGTCAGCGCCGCCTGGTACACCTACCTCGAACAGGGGCGGGGTGGGATCCGGCCGTCGCGGGACTTAGTGGCAAGCCTGGCAGATGCACTGCTTCTCCCGGAGACAGACCGGACCTACCTGTTTACCCTTACTGGACATGTGCCACCAGCGGCCACCACGGCAGAGCTGAGCAGCTCTTTCCTGCAGCAGTTGGTGGAACATGTGACGGCGCCCGCCTACTGCACCGACGCATCGACGAACGTGCTGGCTTGGAACTCGTTTGCGAGCGAGGTCTTCGGCGACTTTGCAGCCTGGCCTGCAGAACATCGCAACCTGCTTTGGCTGCTGTTCAACGAGCCGGCGTTCGCGAGCCGGCTCAGCCGTAGGGAAGAATATGCTGCGCGAGTCGTACACACCTTCCGGACCCGTTCCCAGGCCTACCTGAGCGACCCGGACGTTATCGCCATGGTTGGCAAGCTGTCCCAGGAGAACCCCGCATTCAAAGAGCTTTGGGCAACCAGGGATCTTCGACAGGGGACCAACGACACCATTCAGGCCGTCCATCCACTGGGGGAGCTCACGTTCCGCACCATGATGTGGCAGGACGTCGCGCCGCGCGGAACCCGTTTTAGCGCCTACCTGCCCGCAGACGCCGCAACTTCGACGATCCTTCGCGAACTGGGCACGACCGCCTAGTCTGGCCCTTGGCCTCCGCCGGAAAGGCGGCCGCCCGCCGGAAAGGCGGCCGCCCGCCGGACTGGCGATGAACCGGTCCGGCGGGCGGCAGCAAGCCTCGCTTTGACGCGCGGCAGTTATTGTGAACTTATACGACGGCGATATTGGTTAGCGAATACCTAGCTCGGCGTAGGGCCTGCCTTCGGCGATTCGCTGGTATCCGAAGGGTGTCAGGTCGATGGTCTTGTAGGAGCCGGTGGTGATGTGCTCGGCCAAGCCGCGTCCCACGCCGAGGGCGTGCATGAAACCGTGACCGGAGAAGCCGACGGCGACGTAGAAGTTCTCGTAATGGCCAGCCCAGTTCCCGACGATGGCGTTGCCGTCGAATCGGTTCTGATCGTAGAGTCCCGTCCACGTCCGCTGCTCTTCAAAGTTCGTGGCGCCCTGGAGTCGATGGGCTAGGGCGGGCTTGACGACCCGGGAGTAGTACTCGTTGTCGGTGGTGAAGTCTTCACCACCGGGGTGGTTGAAGTCGACGAGGCCCACGGACAGTCCCCCGAGGTGGGCATGAATGGCCAAGCCGGCGACGTCCTTGATGAATGGAAGATGATCAAGCGGCTTGGAGGCAACCACGTAGTGTTCGTGGCGCCGCATCGGCTCAACCGGTATGTCCATTCCCAACTGCGACGCGAGTTCGGGAGCCCACGTACCTGCTGCGTTCACAACGAAGTCTGCTTCGATACTCCCTCCCGAGCGAAGAGTAACGCCGGTCACTTGATTCCCGGCGGTCGTGAATTCGCCGACTTCGTCGTAAATCACGGTGACGCCTTCGTGCAATGCCCGATCCTGCACTCCCTGGAAGAAGGCCTTGGGATTCAGCCACCCGTCACGGGGCGACAATACTGCTCCACGCAAGTCCTCCGTTCGGATTTCCGGGTAACGCTGGGCCAAGGCCCCTGGCTCGAGCCATTCCGCCTTCACGCCACCCGCTAGCTGCGTCTCGTAGTTAGCGCGAAGCTGTTCCACATCGTTCTGCCCGGCGATGAAGAGATATCCGTTCGAACGCCAGTTCAGATCCGGCGTGGACTTGTCCGGAACTTTGGCCCATTCGGCCCAGTCGTCGACCACCTCCAAGGTGTACTGGGACAGTGCGATGTTTTCGGAACGGGTGAAAAGCTGCCGGATTCCGCCAGTGCCCTTTCCCGTGGCCGCGCGCTCATATGTCGGGTCCTTTTCTATTAGGACAACATCGGTTCCTGGGCTGGTCAGCCTAAGCTGTAGCGCGGTGGCGAATCCCACGATGCCGCCTCCAACGATGACAACGTCTGCCCTCATTACATACTCCTGATTCGATAACCTCGACGCCTGCGACGCCACATCAGCAAAGGTAGGCTTCCGACGGATACCTAGCCAGCCCCGACTTATCGTGGGATCATCCGTGTCCGGCTAGTACCGCTGAGCTCGGAACCTTTACCCTCCCTGATACAGCTTGGTAAGGGTGTCGGCCAAGGCCGCAACGCCCGTTGGAGGCTCGTCATGCCACCAAGCGAGCCAGACGGGAATGCGGGGGCCGTCGCTGACCGATTTGTAGCTGACACCCTGACGGGGGTGGTGGACTGCCGTTGCCTCCGATGTCATGCCGACTCCCTTCCCCGCGGCGATAGCGTCGAGCCAATTGTCCAAGTCAGTTGTCTCCAGGGTGCGCGGGCCCTTGCCTTCGGCCCAGAGCTCACCGCGGGTCGTTCCGGTCCTGGGGTCGATGAGCACAGGTCTTGCAGCGATCTCCTTCATCCGCAGGCTGCGGCGGCGGGCCCATTCAGCGTCGTCTGACGCAAAGACCGCCATGCGCCGCTCCAGCCCCACGATGACCGCTTCGAAGCGCCGCGGGTCCAAGGGGGTCCTTACTATCGCCGCGTCGCAGATGCCTTCGGCGAGTCCGGCCGAAGGGGAGTTATGGCGGATGAGCCGAAGTTCAACTTCTGGATGTGCCAAGGCCCAGCCCCGAAGTAACGGCGTCGTATGCTGCCCGACGGCGGCCCAGGCATATCCCAGGCGGAGCGTAGTGCGGCCCGCCGTCAGCAGCTCATCGAGTTTGCTCAACTCCGAGAGAACCCGCCGGGCCTGGGGCAGGAAGCGATGGCCAAGGGCCGTCGGTTCGCACACACGTGGCATTCGACGCAGGAGCAGGCCTCCCGCTCGGCGTTCCAGACTGGCTATGCTGCGCGAGACTGCGGCCTGCGAAACACCAAGCTCTATCGCTGCATCAGTAAACGTGCCAGTGTCGACGACGGCGACGAAACCGCGCAGTTCGTGTACCTTCCACTCCATAACCAAAGCGTATAGCAGATAACGCCCATGCATTATGTGCATGTGAGATAGTTCCCTAGTCTCGTTGCATGGACGAAAAGACCAAGATTCAAGCTACCGGCGGTGGCAAGCTAGCGACTCAGGCTGGAGCGCGCCGCGGCCGTGCCGTGGGCATCGCCTTCATGCTCTCAAGTGCGGCCAGTACCCAGACGGGCGCAGCGGCGGGCACACTCGCCTTCCCTTCCATGGGTCCCATGGGCGTGGTTGCTGTTCGCCAACTCGTCAGCGCCGTCGTGCTCTTCGCCCTGGCCCGCCCCAACTTCCGCAGGATGAAGGGCCGCGAGTGGTGGCCGGTGGTGGGCCTCGCCCTCACCTTTGGGGTGATGAACCTGACTCTGTACAGCGCGGTGGAGCGCATCGGCCTCGGGCTTGCAGTGACGCTGGAGTTCCTCGGCCCATTGGCAGTCGCCGTCTGCGCGTCACGTCGTGTTCTTGACATAGTGTGCGCTCTAGCAGCGGGGGTGGGTGTCGTCGTGCTCACCAACCCGGGCCCGACAAGCGATATTCCCGGCATCAGCCTCGGACTCGTTTCCGCCGGTGCCTGGGCTGCCTACATCCTACTCAACCGAACCGTAGGGCAGCGCCTTCCCGGTCTGAGTGGAACATCGGCCGCGAGCATACTCTCAGCACTCCTGTGGGGGCCGATAGCGGCTATTTGGTTCATCACGCACCCGCCATCCTACCCCGCCCTTGGTCTCGCGCTGGCATGCGGAGTCCTCGCATCAGCCGTCCCCTACGTGGCTGACATCATCACCCTGCGACGGGTGCCAGCCGTGCTCTTCGGAACTTTCATGAGCATCAACCCTGTCTGGGCGGCTGCAGCGGGTTGGGTCATGCTCGGCCAGGCCCTCAGCGTCCAGGAGCTCACAGGAATGGGAGTCATAGTGTTCAGCAACGTTGTGGTCAGTCGATCTGCCGATCCGCCGGGCAAAGGCTCCATGAGCCGAGACGGGGACACGCCTGCGCCGAATAGTCGTTGACTGTTCCGCATGGGATACAGCTCCCGCTGAGAGTCCACCTGCGCCAATGGAGAGCAGCAGGAGGCCGCTGGCAAGGGCGGTACAGATGACCCCGGAGGCAAAGAGAAGCGACATGGTCAGGGCATAAGGTCGGAACATCGCGATTCTCCGTTGTCAATCATGGGGTCCGATACGAGCCGTTGACGCAGCACACAATGCCCGGTCTCCTCTAGTGAATTCGGGGGACACCCGGCATGCTCGCCTTGGAATTCTGAAAGGCCAGTTCGTCGAACTCTGCGTCAGGGTGTTGTTCGATCGTACGATCCGTGTGACCGGGGTCTCTTCGAGGAAAACAGGAAACTTAAGGTGATTTTCGACAAAATTCGAAAAGCTAAAGCCTATGAACGATTCCAGGGGCCGGCCTGCTCGCTCGGGGGCCGTCGACCTGGACCGGGACATCGTGCGGCAGATGCTCCAGCCGCGCTATTTTTCCGCCAGCCTTCGCGTCGGGCCTGTGAAGCAAAACATTGATGAAGCTTGTCACGTCTACGACGTAAGTCCTTCGCGAAGCTGGATCGCGTGGCGAGGATACCCGCGGCGAGATCCACGCACTCAATGAACCACCTCGACTCTCTGAGGGTCGACGTGACGGTCCAGGATGGTTGACGTTCGAATCCTGTCGAGGCGCCTCTCGTGCTCCACCAACCCGGCCTTGCTGTCGATCTTCGACGAGCACTGACAGATTGAGGGCAGCCGCCAGGCGTTCAACCGCCGTCTGCATATCACCACTGTCTGCCACGAACTTCGCTCCGCTAGGTGCCGATTCTACAGATGTCGAAAAGGACCATTGGCTTTTTCACGTCCCGACGAGTTTCAGCGACCGCCTGTCGACCTACGATATTACGAACCCCCACCCCGACAAACTGGAGAACCAGTCATGACCTCACTCGCCGAGCCCGCCGCTGCCCATGTACTAAAGCTGGTTCCAGGTCGGCAGTACCATGCCGGTTCCTCGGAGAGGGTGCGGCTGGAAGCCGCGCTTGCCGACGTCCGGGCCGCCGCCTATGATCTCCCGCTCGTGATCGGAGGTCAAGAAGTGCGTACCGGGAGAACCTTCAAGATCCGCACACCACACGAACACTCCGTTGTGCTGGGCCAGGCACATACGGGCGCGGGCGCCGAAGTAGACGCGGCCGTCACCGCGGCGGGCGACGCGGCAAGGACCTGGGGCCGGCTGTCACCGGAAGACCGCGCTACACCGTTCCTCCGAGCCGCAGAGCTTTTGGCGGACGGCGCTTGGCGCGATCGCCTCGTTGCCGCGACCATGCTTGAACTGTCCAAGACAGCGGCGCAGGCCGACGGTGACGTCGCCGAGGCCGCCGACTTCCTCCGCGCGAACGTCGCGAACATGCATGCCGTGCGAGGCGTGCAGCCCTCGTCGCCTCAAGGTTTCACCAACGACGTCGATTACCGCCCCCTTGAGGGCTTCGTGCTGGCAATCTCTCCGTTCAATTACACGTCGATGAACAATCTCGCCTTCGGTCCCGCCCTCCTCGGCAACACCGTGTTGTGGAAGCCGGCCGAGACCGCCTCGCTGGTGGCCCATCTATCCCTCCAACTGCTTCGCGAGGCCGGCCTGCCGGACGGCGTCATCAATCTCTTGACCGGAAGCGGCGCCGAGATCGGCGAAGCTGCGCTCCGCCGTCGTGAGCTGTCCGCAGTGCACTTCACCGGCTCGACACAGACGTTCCGAAACATCTGGAGCACCGTCGGAGGCAATATAGCCAACTACCGTGACTATCCGCGCATCGTCGGCGAGACAGGTGGCAAAGGCTTCGTGCTTGTCCACCCGTCCGCGGATGTCGAAGCAGTGGCGGTAGCGTGCGTCCGCGGTGCCTACGAATACCAGGGCCAGAAGTGCGCCGCAGTCACCCGGGTATATGCTCCCCGTAGCCTTTGGCCGGCCCTCAAGGAACGGTTGGTCGAACAGGTCCGAGCACTGAACGTTGGAGATCCGACGTTGCCCGGTACCCATGTGGGGGCTGTCATCAGCGCACGCCAGCATGCCAAGCACGCGACCGTCCTGGCGCAGGCCCGCGACCAGAAAACTGTCATTTCCGGCGGCCAGGCGACCGACACCACGGGTTGGTTCGTTGAGCCAACACTTCTGGAAGTGACCGATCCGTATTCGCAGTTCATGACAGAAGAGCTCTTCGGTCCCATCATGGCTGTCTACGTCTATGACGACGCCGAGTGGCAGGAAACGCTCGAACTCGTCGATCGCTCCACCGAGTTCGGGCTTACAGGTGCGGTCTTCGCCGACGACGAAAAGGCGATCGCCGAGGCCGACCACGCCCTGCGGTACACCGCAGGAAACTACTACATCAACGACAAACCGACCGGTGCCGCCGTCGGGCAGCAGCCGTTCGGCGGAGCCCGTGCTTCCGGCACGAACGACAAAGCCGGCACAGTGTGGAACCTGATCCGATTCACCAGCCCTCGGACGGTCAAGCACACTCACGTGCCGGACCGGGACTCCCGCATCTCAGCGCTGGACGGTTGAGAAGCGCTGTCCGTTGAGGCAGAAGCCCGCGGATTCGAGCAACGAGCACGCTCGGGAGAGGAAGCAGATGAAGTTATGGAGTATCCGCGACTTCCATTTGGATGATCTGGATCAGCTCATACGTGTGCGGCAGGATTCCGGAATTTCTGGCATACACCCCGTTTACAGCCTGGCAGAGATCATCGATGCGTGCGCCAACGGGATTACTGTTGTCGCTGTCGCTGACGGAAGTGTTATCGGAGCGGCCGCGTGCAAGATCCAGGATGACCGCGCCTGGGTGGTCCTCCTCGCCCAGGCGAAAGAGTGGCGGGAACAGGGGCTCGGCAGCGCCTTGCTCGCCGGGATTGAAAGCAGACTTGCCTCTCACGGAATTCGCAGGATTTCCGCCTTGCTACCGGCATTGGAGACAAGGGTAAAGGCGCTACGCAACAACGACTACCGCGTGGAAGAGGATCTGCATTACTTCGAAAAAACCATCCCCATCCAGCCTCGGGAGATCGGCCCTTTAAGCCAGCTTGGGGGCCGGCTCCTACCCCGCGGGCTATGGGATGCGCTGGCCGGGATGCAGCACGAGAAGAACCTCATTGAGCAGCGGCTGATCCTGCCCCTCGCCCAAACGGAACTCGCCAAGTCGCTGGGCGTTACTCCGCCGCGCTCCGTTGTCCTGTTTGGCCCACCGGGAACAGGAAAGACAACCTTTGCCAAGTCGGTCGCTTCCCGGCTCGCTTGGCCTTTCATCGAAGTATTCCCCTCCCGTCTGGCCGCTCATCCTGAGGGACTCGCAGGTGCTTTGCGGCAAGTCTTCCTCGACATAGCAAAGCTTGAGCATGCCGTTGTATTCATCGACGAAGTAGAGGAAATAGCATCAGCCCGGACGGGTGAAGGATCTTCACCGTTGCAGGGAGTCACCAACGAGCTCCTGAAAATCATCCCTGCATTCCGAGAACAAGAGGGCCGGATCCTGATCTGTGCCACCAATTTCATCCGGTCACTCGATAAAGCCTTCTTGCGACATGGTCGGTTCGACTACGTCATCCCCATTGGTCCGCCGGACAGGATCGCCCGTAAAGCCATCTGGAATCGCTACATTGCCCCCGGTTTCTCCCAAGACATCAACTTGGATGCCTTGGTTGAGGCCAGTGAACGGTTCTCTCCCGCCGATATAGAATTCGCGGCCAGAAAGGCCTCACAGCAGGCCCTGGAGCAGGTGGTAAGTCGTTCTGGCGTGAAGTCGAGGAACGACGATCCCGCTCTTTGCACCGAAGCGTATGTCGAGGCTATCAAAGAAACGCGCCCAACGATAACCGAAGCTGTCGTCAAGGAGTTCCTTGAGGACATCGAACGGATCGCACGGGTGTGAGAAAAGGCATCATGCGTCTCTTGGAGGACGTGTGTCGCATGGCTTACATGAGCTTCAGATCGTTGGAGACGTGTCTGTGCCTAGCGAAGTCCCGCGACGATTATCGCGGACACGTGCAGAATCCGCTCAGCTAGTTCGTTCGCTTCTGCTGCGTCGAGTCGGTTGTTCGAATCGATAAGCCAGTCATTGACGATGGAAGCGGTTCCGCCCACGATCACCGCAGTGATGTCGCGTGCGGTCGTATCATCATCGAACTCCCCGAACGCTTCTCGCATCCCGGCGGGGCTTACGAGAGAACTGAACAGGTCGTTCAGGGTTCGTGTCATGGGGTAGGCGCAGGGGCCCGTAAGCATCGCACGGTAGAACGACCGATGGGATGCGAAGTGCCTGACCGTCGCCAGAAGGCGCTCACGATGGGGCTCACGCGGATCGCTGATCTCGGGGAGTAATTCACGCTCGACCAGGTTCGCGGCTGCCGCGATGAGCAGGGCGTCACGATCGCCGAACTGCAAGTAAACAAGCTGTCGGCTGACATTTGCTGCTTCGGCGAGGTCCGTGACCGACAGTGGACTCACACCTCGTTCCGATACGAGCCGGACCGCAGCATCCATCAGAGCAGCTCGGGAGCGAAGCACACGTCGATCGGTTCTCACGTCCACGATCCCACTATAGACAGATGTCAATAAATAGACAATTGTTAAATTATCCCGTTTATGAGTCATCTCGAAGGAGCCGAACTTGTCTAAGACCGAAATCAGTGGGCCCGAGGTCTTAACGGCTTCCGGAGTCGTCCGCGGCCGCCTCGAGGATGACCTGTTTGTGTTCCGCGGGATTCCCTATGCTGCTCCGCCGACCGGCGCCGGCCGCTTTCAAGCGCCCAGCCGGCCGATCCCCTGGGACGGCGTTGTCGATGCGTATTCGTTCGGCCCCCCTGTTCCGCAGGATGCCAACATGGGAGGCCGCAGCGGAGGCGACCACTTCGCCGGTGAGGGAGACGACTGGCTGACCGTCAACGTGTGGACTCCCGGCACGGCCCCGACATCTGTCCGCCCTGTGATGGTGTGGATCCATGGTGGCGCCTACAAACACGGCACGTCCGGAAGCCCAGGCTACGAAGCCCAGCACATCGCGCGAGACGGCGACGTCGTCGTCGTCTCGCTGAACTACCGCCTGGGTATCGAAGGCTTCGCCGCGATCGAGGGCGCACCCCCCAACCGCGGTCTGCTGGACCAAGTCGCAGCACTGGAATGGGTGCAGGAGAACATCGCGGCCTTTGGCGGCGATCCCGGCACGGTGACCGTCTGCGGCGACTCCGCAGGCGCGGGATCGATTGCCGCCCTGATGGTCATGCCGCGAGCCAAGGGCCTGTTCCACCGGGCAATCGGGCAGAGTCTCCCGAGCACCTACCTGACACCGGAATTGGCCCGGGACGTCGCGGTAGCAATCGCCACGGAGGCCGGCCTGCGACCGACCGCAGCGGACCTAGCGACGGTGGACCCCAGAGAGCTGCCTGCCTATGGACAGGCCGTGCAGGCGAAGATGCCTGAGTTCGAAGCCCGCTGGGGCAACTTCGCGCACACCTTGACGCTGTTCGCCCCTGTCGTCGACGGCGACGTCCTCCCGACGACACCGTGGCGGGGACTCGCCGAGGGCGCGGGCCGGGACGTGGAACTGATCATCGGCCACAACCGGGACGAATGGCGTACCTTCCTCCTCTTCGGCGGACTGGTCGGGACGATTACTGAGGAGCAAGCGACAGACGCCCTGCGGCACTTCGGTCCCGATGAAGGCGGCGACAAGGCGTATCGAGATGCGTCCCGGACCTGTCTGCGGAGGACCTCTTCGAACGCGTGCAGAGCGACTGGCTATTCCGGATGGCCGCCCTGCACCTTGCCGAAGCGCAAGCGGCCGACGGCGGTACCGCCTACCTGTACGAGCTGACGTGGCAGTCACCAGGTCGCGGCGGGCTGCTGCGCGCCTGCCACGGCCTGGATGGGCCTCTGTTGTTCGGCACCTACGACGCTCACCTCGGGCCAGTGGCAATCGGCCCAGAGAACATTGAAGCTGCAAATGAGCTGACAGCACAGATCCGCCCCGCGTGGACGTCATTCGCGCGGACAGGTGACCCCGGTTGGCCTGCATTCGACTCGGAACATCGGCTGACCAGAGTATTCGACTCGGTGCCCTTGGTGACCCAGTATCCCGAAGAGATCTCCCGCAGCCTATGGCGGGGCTATGCATTCGGAGCTCTCCCGCTGAGCACGCCGAAGTAGCTCCGAGGAATGGACCCGCGCATTATCGACGGTGAAGGCGATGTGTTGTTCCGCGCCAATGCGTACTGGGAGGCGCGCAGACAGCGTGGCAGGTCCGGATCGCGACGAACAGCGGTGAGGACGACAGCGGGAACGTCTTCAGCTGAGACCCGGCGCCGTCTGAACAGGGGTCAAGGAGATGGTCCTCTCCCGCGTCCGGCACAGGCTGCTCCTGCCCGACACGATGGCTGCTTTGCTGTTACATGCCGAAGCCCGTGGGGAAAGGGTCGCTGGGGTCGAGGGCGAATCCGACGGCGCCGTTGAGCCATGCAGGGCGTGCCCGCACATCGGAAGAAACCCGCTCGCGCTTTGTAGAGGACACCTAAGTCGGGGACGGCCCGAGCGGGAGGCATCAGGACCGCGCCGAATGCCTTCCCACTTCCCGTTCTCGGGTAGCAGGAAGGCAGCTCGCAGTCGAACGGTCGTTCCCGGAGGCGGCGTGCGCTCCGTAAGAGAACTGCTTGGTTACTCCCTCCGCGCGGCTTCGCCGGCGCTGAGTAACGACGCTGGGTCGACACCCGGGTCAGCTCCGATGTCATCCAGCTTCACCAACTCATCCGCAGCCTGCTCGTCAATCGCAGCAAGGGGTGCGAATCGGAGAGGACCGCATCGGCGGTGGATTTTGACCGTTGGGGAGTAGGCGGAACGTGTCTGGTGGGGGACGGGTTCGCGGGCGCACCAAGCACGACGATTCTTGATCGTGAAAGCCGCCAGGTCCGGCGCCGGCGCGCCCGCGAGCCGCAACTTCGGGGGGCGGTTCCGGTGGAGGACTCCTGCCACGAATGGCGCCCGGAATCGGCTTCTTCCGCTCCTTCGGCAGGGTGAACGCATGCTCTGGGTTGAACGACCGGACCGACGGGTGCGCTTTGTCGCAGCCGACGTTTCCCTGTCGCCGGTCGCGCGCCCTCGTAGGCTTCTACTTCACTGTTGGGCGCTTCATTTACAAAAAGCGTCGTCGGCAAGTCAGTGCCACGGAGTGACGGAGCTCTATCATGACGGGGACGGGCGTTCAGTCGGTTTCCGGGAGCGCGCAGACTGGGCAGCACTCGTCGCATCATCCGGCGGTGGGAGAAGGAGAACTTCCCTCCGAGGGACTGATGCTCAAAGCTGGATCGTCAACGGGCGTTGCAGCCAGTATCGGAGGCACCTTCCGCGACCGTGCGGCGGAAGTTTGCTGCTTTGCCCATGTCACGGGACGACCACCGAATGGTGGCATCAAGTCCCCTTCAGCGATGAAACGCGGCCGACCGTAGCCCGGGACGACCCACCAGCCGGTCGTGGGGCAGTGTTCCCCGGTCTGCGGCAGGTAGGGGC
The DNA here is from genome assembly GCF_014207375.1 of Arthrobacter sp. AZCC_0090. Classification (GTDB taxonomy): domain Bacteria; phylum Actinomycetota; class Actinomycetes; order Actinomycetales; family Micrococcaceae; genus Arthrobacter. Next base: position 291,894 of record NZ_JACHEE010000006.1, read on the forward strand.
GGCCCATGCCGCTGGCTCGGACGGTGTCTTGACGTCGCATTGTTATTTGCCCTTTCGCTATCCAGGGACGGCAGCAGGTCCGGGTCGGGATGAGCGGAGCTTGGTCTTTGGGGTGCCGGGGTTGGCTAACCGCCCTGCCGCCTCGGTGAGCAAGTCCTCTCGAGCGCCTATGGGGCGGACGTATCCCCTCTGGGTAGGTCGGATCCCTGCCGTGTCGAGGGCGAGGAGTTGCAGCGCGTGCTCGAACGCAAGACGGTTGCAGTCCAATACCGGGACGTCCGGGTGCTTTAGGACGCTCTCGTAGCCATGGGCGGAGAAGATCGGAGCGAGGTAGCCGCAGCCTACAACGATTGCGTCCGCCCCGTCACGAACCGCCTCTTCGGCCGCTTTGTCGAAGCGATGAATGAGATCGGTTGGATCGGTGATGGCTCGCAGCACATCTTCGTGGGTCGATTCGGGGTCATAGGGGCGGACCGGGCGATCAGGCAGGAATCCGCTTGCGCCCAAACGGACGAGGTCGTCGGTGAAGATTGGTGCGAGCGAAGGTGCAACGGTCACGACGACCGCTCGTCTGGCGAGGCTTCCAACTGCACGGATGCTGGCATCGGGCAGACTGGTGACCGGGATGCTGAGCGCGGATCGAACCGCTTCTGTCGGAGCACCCCAGCAACCTATTACTACGGCGTCGGATTCCATCTGCGTTTTGAGGCTGCTGCCGAGAATGGCTGCGTCGCTCATGAGCCGGTTCGCAGGCGTGCGGATGCCGCCTGCGGCGACGGAGACGTGGCGCAGCTGCGTCTTCGCCCGCCCTGCGGCGAGGACTTCTACTTGCTGTGCGAGGAATTCCCACAGCTCGTTGAGTTCGGGGTCGCCGTGCGTGGCTTCGAGCCAAGTTATTGTCTTCATCAGGCAAACCCTTTCGCAAGCCGATGTTCTACCCAGACGGAGGTCCAGGTCGACGGTACGGCGATGGCCGCAAAGACTAGTCCCGTGATCGCGTAGATCTGTAGGTACTGGAAGGTGATGGAACTGCTTTGGTAGGCATTACTCATCAATTCGCTCACTGAGATGGAGTAGGCCAGCGACGTGCCTTGGAATGACTGTATGGCCAGGCCCATGAGGGCCGGTATCGAGGAGCGGAGACCTTGCGGGAGGATGATGCGGGTGAAGGTCGATGTTTGTGGAAGCCCGAGGGCCATGGCGGCTTCGTTTTGCCCGCGGTGTACCGATTGGATGCCCGCGCGGAGCATCTCCGATGAGTATGCCGCAACCGTGAAAGTGAGGCCGATGGCAGCGGCAGCGAAGTTGTCGAAGAGCAGGCCGATGGATGGCAGACCGTAGTAGACGACGTAGAGGACGACGAGCGAGGGGATGCCTCGCCCGACCTCTACGATGACGAGCGTGGGCCATTTCAGCCACGGCAGCTGGGATGAGACACCAAGAGCGAGGAGCAGGCCGACTGCGTAACCGAAGACCACCGAAATCGCGGTGAGCTGGAGGCTCACGAGCAGTCCTTGGCCCAGTTGCGGGAGGTATTGAACGAGGTCCATCAGTGGTTCCTCCGGAGTCGGGAGTCGAGTCGCCGCGCGACGACCGCGAGCGGGACGCTCACGACGACGTACACGCCTGCGGCGATGAAGAACGGCGTGAGTCCCGCGGTACCGGGGTTCTGGCGCGAGAAGGTGGTTGCCGAGAACACCATTTCGGTCACGCCGATCGTCGACGCGATTGACGAATCCTTCAGGAGGGCCAGCAGGAAGGTGGTGAGCGACGGCAGCGAGGTGCGCAGCGCCTGGGGTGCGAGCACACGGATGAACGTGGTGGTTCGGTTAAGGCCCAGCGCGTGGGATGCCTCAATCTGGCCGCGGGCGAGCGTTGCGAAGCCGCCGCGGTAGATCTCAGCCAGGTAGGCGCTCGAGATGATCCCGAGTCCGGCGATGGCGGCCGAGAGCGAGCTGAGCCGCAGGTGGCCGAAAGTCACGCCGAAGTAGAGCAGAAACAGCCACACGATGGTGGGCACCCCCCGTATGAGGTCCACGATCACGCGGAAGACAGCCCGGATCGGGGGGTAATTCGAACGGAGCCCGAGCATGAGCGGAATGCCGACGATCGCACCGATCCCAAAGGATGAAACTGTCACGAGCAACGTCATGGGTAGTCCTATGAGGACGAGGCCGATTGCGTTCACGTCAGCGCTCCAGGACAGCGCTGAGGAAGCGGCGGGTACGCTCCTGGACGGGGTTTGCCATGATCTCAGCCGGGCGGCCCTCTTCGATGATGTGCCCATCCGCCATGACGACGAGGTGGTCAGAGACATCGCGCGCGAACTGCATCTCGTGTGTGACCACGATCATGGTCATTCCGCCTGCGGCCAGTTCCCGCATGACGGCCAGGACTTCGAGGCCCACTTCCGGGTCGAGGGCGCTGGTCGGTTCGTCGAAGAGCATCGCCCGGGGGTTCAGCGCCAGCGCCCGCACAATCGCGATGCGCTGCTGCTGACCGCCCGAGCATCGGTCAGGGTGCTGATGTGCCTTTTCCCGGAGCCCTACTCGGTCCAGGAGAGTGAGGGCGCGTTCTTCGGCTTCCTCCCGGCTGCGTCCGAGGATCTTCTCCTGCGGAAAGGCTACGTTGCGAAGGACGCTCATGTGGGGGAACAGGTTGAAGGACTGGAAAACCATCCCGACCTGGCGGCGGAGGTCAAGGAGGGCTCGGTCGCTGACCCTTGCTCGCGCCTCGACGGTGGTTGTCCCGACGGTGATCGTGCCCTCGTCGGGGGTTTCAAGCAGATTGATGCAGCGCAGCAGGGTGCTCTTTCCCGAACCGGAGGGACCGATCAGTGCTGTGACGCTGCCTGGCTTGACGTTAATGGAGATGTTGTCGAGAACCCGGTTGTCGCCGTAGCTCTTGGAGAGGTTCGTGATCGTCACGCCTGCGGACGTGACCTGTTGCGATTCCGTAATCAACTGCTGGGACACGGAGGAACTCCTTGGGGATAAGCGGGGCGCCGAGCGGTCGGCGCCCCGCTGAGGGGGTCAACGAATGGAGGCTGCGGCCTTGTCTGCTGGCACAAGGAGCTCGGCCGGGAGGTCGTATTTCGCCAGGAGGGCGGTGAGGGTCCCGTCCGTGCGGTAGGAGTCGATCAGGGCGCTGAAGGCGTTGGACAGCGTGGTGTTCTCCTTTGCGACGGGGAAGGCGATGGTTGGCTGCGCCGTTGTGATCGCTACCCGGTCATCCTTCTTGGCAGGCTCCACCTTGAAGTCGGTCCCCTTATAGGCGGCGACGGCGACGGCGTACCCGTCGAGCGAGGCCTGTAGGCGCCCGTTCATCAGGTCCTGCTTCATTTCGACGGTACCCGGGTACTGCTTGAGGTTCCCGCCCAGGACCTTGGTCATGTCCTCGTTCCAGGAGAATCCGGTGCCGGTTCCGACGGCCCCGGGCGACTGGAGGTCGGAAACGGTTGAGGCGTCCTTCTTGGAGACGATGCCCATGGTGTCGTAGAAGGTCGGCGTCGTGTAGCCGACCTGCTTGGCGCGGGCCGCGGTGACGTACCACCCGCCGGTGCTGATGTCGGTCCGCTTTTGTTCGCTGATCATCGGGATGCCGTTGGCGTAGGTGATAGGAACGTAAGCGACGTTGAGGCATTCTGCTGCGGCAAGCTTTGTCACAACATCGATTTCCAGGCCCGAGGCGCTGGTCCCCTCGGTCTTGGTGTAGGGCGGGTTCTCGGGGACGCCCACGGTCAGCGTGCCGGGGGTGTAAGTCGTTAGTCCCTTGTCCTTCGGGGTGCAATTGGATGAGACGGCGGGCGCGGCCGATGTGGCGGCCTCGCACCCTGAAAGGGCGACGGCGGCGGCGATGACGCCGAGGAAGGCAACGGTGCGGAATGTGCGGGGCTTCGGGGTGGGGATCATGGCGGGGTAGCTTCCTTTGCTTGGGCGGTGCTTCCGGGAAAGGCGCGCTCGGACCACGTGGGCGCCGAGCGGTCGGCTGGGAGATTCAGAACCGAATGGCGGAGAGATATTCAGGCTGGACGGGTTCTGTGGTGAAGCGGGGGCGTCGCCGGTGCGGCGGCGATTGTGACGGAGAGATTGTTCGTTTTCATCTCACGAAGCGTTTCCCTGCGTTGGTCACCAAGTACATCAACCGTGATAGTTAGGAGCAATGTGGAGTATCTTGTGGGAGACAAAGGATGTTCCTATAGATAGGGGGCCTGCGTGCCTCTCCCAACGATCAGGCAGCTTGAGTACTTCGTCACGGCCGCCCGCCTGCGTACGTTCGCTGCCGCGGCCGAAGCGCATCACATCGCCCAGCCGAGCTTGTCCGAGCAGATCGCAGCACTCGAACGGACACTCGAGGTTGCCCTGTTCACACGCACCGCACGGAAACTGATCCTCACCGACGCAGGTCAGGAACTTCTGCCCCTTGCCGAAAGGGCGATCGCCGACGTCGTCTCTATGGCTGAGACGAGCCGGCGAGTCCGTTCACTCGAGGAGGGGACGGTGTCCTTCGGGACGTTCAGCAGCGCCCATCTGTACCTGCTGACCGAGCTGATCGAAGAGTTTCGGGCCCAACACCCCGGAGTCCGCATCCGGGTGACCGGCTTGAACTCATCGGAGGTCGCCGACGCAGTGCGCGAGGGCAATCTCGAGGCAGGACTGGTCCAGCTCCCCATCGACAGCCGCGAACTCGTGGTGACGCAGTCCGTATTCGTGGACCAGGTGGTCTACGTCTCGCGACGGGAGGAGCACACCCGCGAGCCGGTCGAGATAACCACACTCGCGCAGCGCCCGCTGATCCTCTCCGAATCGCGCTGGTCCCATGACGATCCGCTGCGCGTCTCGCTCTTGGAGCGTGCCCAATCGGCCGGCGTGACTCTCGACCCCATCGTCGAGGTGGAATTCCAGACCCATGCACTCGAGCTCGCGGCGAAGGGCGTTGGAGACTCCCTCGTATCCTTCCACGTGGGACGCTCGCTCATCGCCGAGCACGGACTCTTCTGGGCTCCGTTGGAGCCCCCCGTGACCGAGCATTACGCCTTCATCACACGTCGGGCGGGCGCCGTCTCGCCGGCCACCGCCGAATTCATGCGATTGGCCCGGCGCATCCTCGCCCGGCTTCAGATGGCTCGGACCCGGCCCACCGGCCTCGCCTCCGACTGAATTGCATCACCTGCGGGAAGCAGACCCGCTGACGCGGCCCTGGCCGCGAAATCACGCGACGCGGAGTTCGGGCTTAGATCGCATCCCTAGGAAAAACCTTTGGCTGGCCCTCCCATCTGGCCGTAGACGGGCCTTTTGGCCCGTCTGATACTGGATTATCAGCAGTTTTCAAGTGATCTGCTGCACAACGAGCCAGTCCAGACTAAGGAATTTTCTATGATGCTTGCTTCGAACCTGGGAATCGCGATCGTCACGGGTGCCGCGAGCGGCATGGGACGGTCGGCCTCGGAGGCCCTTGTCAAGGAGGGCTGGGACGTCCTGGCCCTCGACCGGGTGTCAACCGAGTTCGAGGTCGCAGGGGAAACGATCCGAACGGTCGAGGTGGACGTCACCAATCGTGACCAAGTCCGGGACGCCATAGCAGAATATGTCGCCAGCACCTCGAAGGAAGTCGGCCTCCTGGCGAACGTTGCCGGAATCTACCCGCCTAGCACCTTGGCCGACTTCACCGAGGACCTCTACCGCAGGATTTTTGACGTCAACGTGCTGGGCATCCTGAACACGACCGCGGAGGCCGTGGCCCATATGCCCAACGGAGGAGCTGTCGTCAACTTCGCCTCCGTCGACGCGTTCGCAGTCTCTCCCGGCCAGCTTCTCTACGGCGCATCCAAGGCAGCCGTCGTCATGCTGACCAAGGAGCTGGCCCTCGAGCTGGCGCCCCGGGGGATCCGCGTCAATGCGATCGCCCCAGGATGGGTTAACACCCCCGGCAATGCGGCCACCGGGCGCATGGAAGCAACGTCTGCCGGCATCCCGCTGGGCCGCGTGGCGGAGCCCGAGGAGATCGCCCGGTGGGTGGCGATCCTGGCAAGCCCTGACGCGTCCTTCATGACAGGGGAGACCATCGTCCTCTCCGGCGGCGATGTCCTCCGCTGACCATCCCGCGCACTCCATTTCATCCGGAAGGAACACGAACACTATGAGCACCTACTGCGTGATCGGCGCCGGCGCGGCCGGCCTGTCCGCCCTCGACGTCCTGACCCAGCGAGGCTTCGACGTGGACTGCTACGAGAAGAGCGACCGCGTCGGCGGGCACTGGAACACCGACTACGACGCCCTGCACCTGATCACTTCACGCAACCAGACAATCTTCGAGGACTTCCCGATGCCCCGGGACTACCCGCACTTCCCGCGGCGCGACCAGATCCGCGACTACATTGCTTCGTTCGCGAAGGCGCGAGGGCATGACCAGCGGATCATGTTCAACACCGAAGTTCTGTCCGTCACCCCCGTTGAAACCGACGGACCACTGGGGTCAGCAGGGTGGAAAGTGACCACGTCCAAAGGCGCGGGGATCTACGACGGGGTGCTGATCGCCCCGGGCCATCTGTGGAATCCCAAGATTCCGTCCGTGTCCGGCACCTTCGCCGGAAAGCAGATCCACTCGAGCGCCTACAAGAACGTCGGCGACATCCAAGGGACGCGGGTGCTGGTAGTCGGCGCTGGCAACTCTGGCTGCGACCTCGCCGTCGACGTCGCACAACACCGGCTCGAAGCCGATGTCCTCATCCGGCACGGGGCGTATTTCCAGCCGAAAATGTATTTCGGCCGCCCGCGCGCCGAACTGGACTTCATGGCCGAGTTCTCGCCCTCCGAGCAGGACCTCATTGCGCGGCTGCTCGCCCGCGTCTCGATCGGCCAGAACGCCGACTACCCCGGACTCCCGGTGCCCGAGCACCGCGCCCTCGCCGACGGTCCTGCCGTAGTGAACGACCTGCTGCTGTACTGGATCCACCACGGCCGCGTCGGGGTGATCGGCCAGGGCATTGAGCGCTTCGACGGGCATACCGTACATTTCTCCGACGGTTCGTCCAAGGACTACGACACGATCCTGTGGGCCACAGGCTTCCACTCCAGCTTGCCGTTCCTCGATGACGCACTTGTCCCACGGCGCAAGGGCAATCCGCTGCGCTATGGCGCGGGCATCATCCCGCAAGGACTCGAGAAGCTCTACTACATCGGGATGACCGCCCCCCGCGGCCCGCAGATCCCCGTCTATGGCGTCCAGGCCAAAATCGTCGCGCGGATGATCGCGATGCACGAAGACTCCGGGGGCGGCGACGCCGGCATCGCCGCCTACCTGGGGCGGCTCCAGGTAGCGGATGACCGCATCGACATCCCCCGCGACATCTGGAATGACCAGATCGCCGACACCGGGCGGCTGCTCGACGCGTTCGCAGCCACGGCCCCGGCGAACCCGGCAACGCTCGCGAAGTGAAGCATCCCGTCCAGCCCGACGGAGCGCTGCAAACCCCGTGACCCGAAACCCCAAGGACCCCCAATGAGCAGTACCCACCTCATCGACGACAGCCCGCTCACGAAATATCACAAACGGCTGATCGCGGCCTGCTCGGGTGGGCCGTTCCTGGACGGCTTCCTGCTGAGCATTATCGGCGTTGCATTGACCGGGGCCAGCGCCGACCTCGCACTGGGCGCAGCAACTATCGGCATCGCAGGTGCCGTATCCCTCGTCGGGCTCTTTGTCGGCAGCCTGGTCTTTGGCCCCATCACAGACAGGATCGGCCGGCGGGTGATGTACACAGCCGACCTGCTGGTGATGATTGCTGCGTCCGTTGCGTGCCTGTGGATCCAGGTTGGCTGGCAGTTGATAGCCCTCCGCTTTGTGGTCGGACTCGCGGTCGGCGCCGACTATCCCATCGCCACCTCACTGCTTACCGAGTGGATGCCCAAGAAGAATCGAGGGTCCACGATCGGGCTGCTGTCCGTGGTCTGGCTCGTTGGCGCGATCGTCGCCTACTTTGTCGGCTTCGCGTTCACCAGCGCATTCGGTAACGGCTCCTGGCGGTGGATGCTTGCCAGTGGCGCCGTGTTCGGCGTGATCGTCATGCTGCTCCGCATGGGGGCGCATGAATCCCCCAGATGGCTCATCATCAGAGGGCGTATCGAAGAGGCGCGCAGGGACATTTCCTCGGTGCTCGGCCGCGAAGTCACCACCGAGGAAATCACGGACATGGTGGCTCAGGAAGAGCCGCAGCGCCGTGCCCGGCTCACTGATCTGTTTCACGGCATGAACTTGCGCCGAATCCTCTTCTGCGGCCTGACCTGGATGTGCTTCGCCATCCCGCAATTCGCCCTGTTCACCTATGGTCCGATCATCCTCTCGCATCTTGGCTTCGGCGAAGACACAGCCGGGGCGACGCTTGGACAGATCGTCCTCAACCTCGGATTCCTCCTTGGATCCTTCCCGGGGATGAAATGGGTGGAGAGCCGTGGCAGGCGTCCGCTGATCCTCGGAAGCTTCCTCTTCGGGGCCCTCGCCCTCCTTCCGCTGGGCATCTGGCCGGATGCTCCCGGATGGTTCGTGATGACGTTCTTCTTCCTCTTCGCACTGATCAACGGCGCCGGAAACATCCTGGTATTCATCTACCCGAATGAGCTCTTCCCCACCCAACTTCGTGCCAGTGCCGTTGGCCTGGCCACGGCGGTCAGCCGTATCGGCGCGGCCGTTGGCACGTACCTCGTCCCGGTCGCCCTTATCGGACTCGGCACCGGGCCCACCATGCTTATCGGGGCCGGGCTGACCTTCCTGGGCTTTGTGATCAGCATCTTCTGGGCAGAAGAAACCCGCAACCGCAACCTCACTTCTGCGGCCCAGTCCCCGGCGGGCGGCGCCACGGCATCCGTCTCCCACTTCCGAGCTAAAGCAGCCGGCAAGTTAGCGCTTTAGAAAAGCGCCCGTCATAGGCATTCAGCGACGCAAAAAGAAGGAATGAAGGAAAACATGAACATCGTGGACACCTGCGTAAAAACCGCGCCATCCACTTACGTCGCGGACCTCGCCGAGACCGTTCGGCGCCGCAGCCCATCGGAAGCAGTGTTCCATCAGGCCGTCGACGAAGTGCTCGCGAACCTCGCCCCGGTTCTGGCCCGGCACCCGGAATACATTGAAGCCCGGATCCTCGACAGACTCGTCGAACCTGAACGCCAGATCATGTTCCGTGTCCCGTGGGTTGATGATGCCGGCATCGTGCAGGTCAACCGCGGGTACCGCGTCGAGTTCAATAGTGCCCTTGGACCCTTCAAGGGAGGACTCCGGTTCCATCCCACCGTCGATCTCGGTGTCATCCGCTTTCTGGGATTCGAACAGATCTTCAAGAACGCACTGACCGGGCAGGGTATCGGCGCGGGTAAAGGCGGCAGCGATTTCAACCCCGCCGGGCGCAGCGACGCGGAGATCATGCGGTTCTGCCAGTCCTTCATCACCGAACTGCACCGACACCTCGGTGAGCACACCGACGTACCAGCCGGAGACATCGGCGTCGGCGTCCGCGAACTCGGGTACATGTTCGGCCAGTACAAGCGCATCGTGAACCGCTTCGAGGCAGGCGTCTTCACGGGCAAGGGCGTAGGTTGGGCCGGTTCGCACACCAGGACCGAAGCAACCGGCTACGGCGCCATCTACTTCCTGCGGGACATGCTGGCAACCCGCGGGTGGTCGCTCGAACGACGCAGGGCGGTGGTGTCCGGATCAGGCAACGTCGCGATCTACGCCGTCGAGAAGGCGCAGGCACTTGGCGCAACAGTGATCGCCTGCTCCGATTCCGGCGGTTACATCCTCGACGAGGCCGGCATTGACGTCGCCCTGCTCAAGCAGGTCAAGGATGTGCGGCGGGCCCGGCTGTCCGAGTACGCCTCCGAACGGCCGTCGGCCCGGTACGTGACCGACGGATCTGTCTTCGATCTGCCTTGCGACGTCGCGCTGCCCTGCGCGACGCAGAACGAACTCGAAGAACGGCACGCAGCGGAGCTGATCCGTAACGGTGTCCAGGCTATCGCTGAAGGCGCCAATATGCCTTGTACGGCCGGTGCGGTCGCCTTGTTCCGTGATGCCGGAGTCCTGTTCGGCCCCGGCAAGGCTGCCAACGCCGGCGGTGTTGCCACTTCCGCGTTGGAAATGCAACAGAACGCTGCGAGGGCGTCATGGAGCCGTGAGGAGACTGAAGCGCGCCTCGAAAGCATCATGCGGCAGATCCACGACCACGTCCGCGCCACCGCTGCGAGCTACACGGGCGACCCCGACAACTACGTGGCCGGTGCATCAATCGGCGGTTTCATCCGCGTCGCCGACGCAATGCTCGCCCAAGGAATCGTCTAAGACCGACACAAGGAAGTTTCGTTGTCGAAGTGGATGACGCCCACCAGCATGGCTTCAACCGAAAGGGAAAGATGTCCACCGCCCCATCGCTCACTGATCTATCCCCCCGACGCCTCGTCGATCGCGTCGCTCTCATCACCGGCGCCGCCCGCGGCCAGGGAGCCGCCCACGCCTTCCGGCTGGCAAACGAAGGTGCGACGGTGTATCTCGCAGACGTCCTCGACGAAGACGGGCAGCAGACCGCCGAAGAACTCCGGGCCAAAGGCCGCGACGCCACTTACCTTCATCTCGACGTCTCAAGCCCGGATGACTGGCATCGCGTCTACGAGGTGATCGACGCGAGGTTCGGGCGACTCGACATTCTCGTCAACAACGCCGGCATCGTCCGTGTGACGAAGTTGGCTGAAGAATCGCTCGAGACATGGAACCGGATCCTCAACGTGAACCTTACTGGTCCGTTCCTCGGCATGCAGACGATGATCCCCCTTCTTCGAGCGGGCACTCGCAGCTCGATAGTGAACACCTCCTCGATCTTTGGACCGTCCGGAGCCATCGGTTACGCCTCATATGCGGCGAGCAAAGCCGGGCTCCTCGGGCTCACCCGGACAGCCGCCCTCGAACTCGCTCCGGATGGGATCCGGGTGAATGCCCTGGTGCCGGGAGGTGTGAGCACCCCCATCAATGCCGCCGAACCGGAAAGCGGCGTGGTGCCGGAGACACCTCTCGGCCGGCGTGCGGACCCTGCCGAGCTTGCTGGAGCTGTAGCCTATCTCGTCAGCGATGACGCAAGCTTTGTCACGGGAACGGAACTCATCGTGGATGGCGGGTTCCTGGCGCGATGAACCCGTAAGGCCGGCATCCTCCGGGTACGTGGCCGAACGCACCGCGGAGGGCAAGAGCAAGCGGGAAATCATGCGCCGCCTCAAACGCTACGCGGCCCGGGAAATTAGGCTGTGGCCATGACGTCGGCCGCGGCATCGAACAGGATGGAAAACAGATAGTGTGCGCAATGTGCACACTCTTGCCGTCGGACTGGGTCGTACATCGGTCGGACTGGCTCGGATTGGGGATGTTTTCGGGGGAGGGGCTGAGTATCAAGGGCGGGAATTCGGTTCGAGTCCCACCTCGGGCACAGCGTTTCCCACCTCAGGGGCCCTTTTTGGCCTCTGACTGTGTACAAATCATCTTTTTGATGTGTACAGATTATGGAGTTTTGGTGGTGGCCGCTGCTATGGCCGGCTTCCTCCTTTCCCTTCGGTGGTCCGCTGTTGGGGTGATCAGCACTTCTTCATGGGCGGTCCTGGTCCGGGCGATATGACGAGAATCAAACCGTTTCCAGCTTCTTTTTCCGGGAGTCATGTCGTGCGCATGGCTTTCCTCCTTTCTCAGGTAACGCTGGCCCGTGTTGCTTTCTACTTGTTCATGGTCGATCGATCGGGTGGCAACATGACTTGCCGAAGCAATGCGAGGATCTTCCGGGGTGCGGGTCGAATCGTTTGCACTGAGCCTCTCCTTCTTCCCGTTTTGGGGCCACCGTTCGTGGCCTCCTGCGATTCATGTCGGCCCCGTGACGAGGCAACATGATCCTTTGGCTGTGAACACCCTAGCTCGGACAATGACCAAGGCCGTTTGGGGTTGGGTGGCGTTCTGGTAGGGGACCAACCGCCGAGTATAGGGGCCGGAGTGCAACTTGGGGGACCGGTGGGAAGGAAAAACTTCGTGAGGAAATAAGCGACCTAGGAGCGCCGAACGAAATTTTTCGCTTGCCACCGGCGCGAAGCGCCCTGGTTGCGCGAAGGACCTGCCCGGCGACAATGAAGCGGCAGAACGAGAGGCAGCGTGACCCCTTCAAGTGGCGGGGACGCCACATGGCGTCCCGTTCGGGTGGGAATTCGGACCAGCCCCGGGCCACGCCATGATTCAGCGTTTCGGTTGAATGTTGGATGCGGATGCTGCGGGACGTGTGTCGGACATGGTTACGGGCGGCACCGCACGACTTGATGAAAACCTTGAGGCTGCCATGAAGACCACCAGTCCTACCCACCTCACTGCCGTTTTGGAGCGACCACGAGAACTCCGTTGCACCAAAGTTGATATAGGAGGTGGGTACCAAAATCCCCGGAATTACGCGGGTTTTGACCTATTCATGGACGTCTTTGTGGCACGGTAATGACCCACCTCATTAGTAACATTGGTGGGCTACTTTTCCCGCCGTGACAGGCGTGAGGGAGTGCGAAGCGGGGGAGTAGGAAAGGCGAGAGGGAATTGCTGGACGAATACGATAGCAAGGAAGCCGGCAACCCGTGCTGATACCCGCCTGCCCGAGCCCGGCCGGGCTGCTGCCCGGGTTCGCCGTGGGCGACGTGCGAACGGACCTCGACGCTGCAGTGGAGGTCAGCATGCTCAGCCGCCCCACCGCAGTCTCCAAATGCAGCTGCGGGTCCCGGCCGGTCACGAATAAGCTGCGTGCCACCAAAGCCGAGCCCGGCTTGTGACATAAGGTGTTTCCGTGTCTGATCTTGTTCTTGACGTAGCTGCAGAGACAACAGTTTCTGCGATGCCGGCTTCGCGCCCGTCCCTCACGCTCGGTCATGTGCTGACCGGCATGGGCGCAGACTGCGACCCTGCGGTCCGCCCGGAGGATGTATTGCTGATCCGCCATGCTTTCAGGCCCGGCGACCCCGGTGCGTTGCGCGGTCCCGAAGACCTGACCGAGGAACGGGTCCTCGCTTACACCAGGGAGCAGGGTCTCTCACCCCGGCAATTCCCCACAAACCCTCCCCTCTACTGGATGATCCTCATCGCCGACGGCAAACGCCGCTCCCGGCTGTGGGGCACCTTTGAGAACCACGGCGAGGTAATCGCAGAGCGCACTGAGGTGAACCGGGTCTTCGACCTGCGCTTGTCGGATTTCATTGCACCCCTGAATGACCGGGCTCGTGATCGAATGGGACAGCCCGCGGAACTGGCACCGACGCGCCACGAGGGCCCCGAAGTTGCCGGTGTTGGAAATCGCCGACCGGGACAAGGTTCCCTTCCCGGGGTTCGACGGCGTACTGCTCAAATACCACGAGCTGCAGGAGATGGTGGAGAACGCCCGCTACGCCGATTGGCGCGCTGCCTTGAAGGAAGTGCAGGGCATCTACCTCATCACGGACTCCACCAACGGCAAGCAGTATGTCGGCAAGGCCGATGGTTCTGAGCGGATTCCTGGACGGTGGACGGACTACGCGCGAGATGGCCACGGCGGGAACGTCGAACTCCGAGCGCTTGCCTACGACAGCGCAGCCGGAGAAGCGGTCAAGACAGACCATGCACGGCTTTTCATCTTCAGCCTCCTGCGTGTGTTCGGTCCCAGTACGCCCTCCAGCGATGTCGACGCAGCGGAGTCCCATTGCAAAGACGCATTGATGACGCGACAATTCGGTCTCAACAGGAACTGATCAATCACGGACGGTTTGTGCGAAAGTAAGTGGACTATCTACTGGGGGGACACCATCATGCCAGCTGTGCCAGATGATTTAAGGACAAGATTCGAGAATTGGGAAGCCAAGGCTCGCCCGTCACAGGCACCCTTTGAGTGGAAGAAGACGAACTGGCAGAGGTACCTCGGGAGCGCAAGCATTCTCGAAGCTCTTCCGAACCCCATTGACCGCGCTGGCGTCCTGGAGTCATTCAAATTCATCCACAACCCGGCCTCTGCCCTCGTTGCTTACATTGCCAGCTACCTCTGGGGTTACGCCAGGACCGGCTTCGGCCCCTACCGCGCTGAGCGGGTCATCCGGCTGAATACAGACCCCGAGAGCGGGAAGCACTTTGCGGCTGACCTGCACACGCTCGCTGGGATTGCGATGAACGATGGAGGGAACGCCGCTTTCGAGCACATCGTCGATCGACGCCGCGGCGACCGTGACTTCTTCAAGCAGTGGGGGCCGGCATTCGCGACGAAGTTCATCAGCTTCGCTACCAAGGCCTCCGACAAGGTCGCCACCACCCCCATCCTGGACAGCATCGTCGCACGATGGTTCGGGAACCACTTCACGGAGATCGGCCCGCTCTGGCTGACCTGGCACAGCGCCGACAGCTACCGCAGGTACACAGAAGGCATGGCCGAGTGGGCTCGTGACCTGAGCATCGAACCCGAGCAGGTCGAACAGCTCATCTTCGGGGAAAACTGAGCCACGGCGATCCGACTTGGGCTGCGGAGGGTCTCTCAGTAGTCTTGGCCGCATGACAGACCTTGGTATGGAGAACGTCCGGGCGGAAATTGATGAGTTGGATCGACACATCGTTGAACTTGTTTCCCGGCGGCAACATTGGGTCCAGGAGGCTGGCAAGTTGAAGACGGATCGTGATGATGTCCGAGCACCCGATCGAGTGGAGAAGGTCATTTCCAAGGTACGTGCCCTCGCTGAGGCCTCTGGTGCATCTCTTGATGTTGTTGAGCGAACGTACCGCGCAATGATCGCAGCATTTATTGATCTGGAACTGTCGGTTCACGAGACATACAAAGGGCCCAGCTAGGTTGCCGAAGGCCGCCGTCGCTGACCTGCCGGAGGACATCGGTGGGCGGGAACCGCCGACGGTTCCAGAAACACCGGGGTATCGGTTCAAAGACAAGGCAGAAGAATGACTTTCACGACAACCGACGCCAACCTACAGCGGCACGTTGAATTGCTGATCGAGGACTGGTTCACTCAGTCCGGCCTCAGAGCCAGGAAGGACGACGGCGACGACGTCAACTCCTTTCTCAACTGTGTGGGGTTCACTAACGCCGCGGCAGAGTGCATGCGCACCTACCTGAACACCATCCCAGCTGACCGCATCGCGCGCGGCATCCTCGCCCGTTCCATCTTCGAAGTCGGCGTTACATGCGTATGGCTGGCGCTCACGGGTCTGGACGGCTTCGAAGCGTTGCGGTGGGACGAACAGAGGCAGAAGAAGGCACTTGCTAACGAAATGAAGGGGTTCGATTCAAACGAAGAATTGAGCCAGACGATTGCGAAGGTCAGTGAGCAGGAGCCGCACCCGAAAAACGACCGGGCAGAGCAGGCGAGGTACTTCTCGCAGATGGTTAAGTCTCTGGACACCGGCGCAACACCCCTCTACGTCATCTACAGGATGTACAGTGAATACAGCCACGCTTCCCTGGGAGTTTCCAACAGTTATATAGACGAAGATGACGCTGGCGAAGTCGGCGTATATTTCCCTGCGCGACACCAGGCGCTGAATGACCACATGGGTACCGCGGTTGCGCCCTTTGTGTGGGCTGTCAACGCAGTCAACAAGATGCTCATTGACGAACCCTTTAGCGGTCGGCTGACCACCATGAAGGCGCTCCTGGAAACTGGCATCGACTTCACTCTGACGGAGTGAAGCCTGCCCCTGCAAGGGCAGCGGCAGGCCTCCTTTCGAGAGGACCCAAACTCCCGGGCGTCAATCAACGGCGTTGAGGGGAGAAGAGAGCCTACTTGGCCTGATCGGGGTCCCAGTCTTCAGGTTCACGCTTCTCCAGAGTCTCGAGTCTCCACGAGGGTAATCGTGCCGTATGCGTCCGTTGATTGCGGTCAGTCCTTCCACATCAGAACGACCGTGTCGATCCGGGGCTGCTCGGCCGAGCCGGCGGAGGCGCTAGGCCACCCGGTAGTGCATGTGCGTTACGCCGGGTGCGTCGATTACGCGCGTCAGCTCCAGTTCGGAGCGTTCTGCGCCGAATAGTCGCCGTCCCCCACCGAGCAGCACCGGGATCAGATGGATCTCCAGCTCATCGAGCAGGCCCTCCCGGAGAAGGGACTGGGCGAGCCCGGCCCCGTGCACCATCACGTCCCGGTCACCGGCGGCCGCCTTGGCCTCGCGGACCGCCGTGGCCGGGTCGTGCACGTAGTGGACCCAGCCGCTCTGTGGCTCGGGCACGGGGCCACGGGTGGGCACGAAGATGGGCACGCCGTGGTGGTCGCCGCCCCAGTGGCCGGCGTAGTCAAAGGTCTTGCGGCCGACGACGACCGCGCCGGTCGCCATTGACTCGGCGAGTACCTGCCCGCTGACCCCCGCCGGGTCGAAATGGGGATAGTCGGCGACGGGCTCGCCCAGCCACTCGTGAAGTCGGAGACCGCCGGTTCCGAGCCCGTTGTCCGGGCCATCGTCGGGACCTGCGATGTAGCCGTCGAGGGACATCGACATGTACAGGATGGCCTTGCTCATGGTGATTCTCCTCGCGGTGTTCTATCAGTGATGCCGAGTGGGAAGGTAGAGGAGTTCATGGGTGCGGCCGTCGAGCGTACGACTCTCGATCAGCTCCAGGTCGAAGTCGGCGGCACCGGCGAAGATCGGTGCGTCTCCGGTCTGGCCGCTGATCACCGGGAAGATCGTCACCTGGAGCCGATCGACGAGGCCGGCAGCCATGAGGGTCCGGTTCAGCGAGAGGCTACCGTGCGAGCGAAGCGGGATCTCGGATTCATCTTTGAGCCGTGCGACGACATCGGCGGCGTCGCCGCGTGCCAGAGTCGCATCGGGCCAGTCGAGAGGCTCTTCCAGGGTAGACGAGAGCACCGTCGTGGGCTGGTGCTTCATCCTGGTGTTCACGGGATCGATGGCCTCTGAATCCCGGATGAGCGTTCCGAGGAACCGCTGGAACATCCGGAACGTGTTCGCTCCGAGGACCAGCCGCAGTTCCTCGCCGTACTGCGCGACGGGACGATCCAGGAACTCGGGACCTTGTTTGCCCCAGTAACCGCCCCAGCCGCCGTGGGCGTTGTACGAGCCGAAGCCGTCGAGGGTGGTGAACAAGTCCCAGGTGTGGATGGCAGTCATGATGGTCTCCTGATTCTCACTCGGTGGGGTCGGACGCGTACCGGGGGACTCCGGCGGGCCGGTACGTCTGCAGGATGATTCCCTTCGGGAAGGCCCGCGTCGCTACCAGTTCGAGCGCCAGATCGGGGCCCTGTTCGGGGAACAGCCGCGCGCCCTGTCCGACGATCACGGGGCACACGAGAAGGGTGAGCTCGTCGACGAGGTCGTTTGCCAGCAGCCAGCGGGCGAGTGCGCCGCTGCCGTGCACCTGCAGTTCGCCGCCGGGCGGGGTCTTGAGCTCGCGGATCGCGCTGGCGAGGTCCCCGGAGAGCACGGTCGTGTTCGCCCAGGCCGGGTCGGTGAGGGTGGTGGATGCAACGTACTTCGGCCTGGTGTTCAAGGCCGTGGAGATCGGGTTGTCGCCTTGGTCGGAGCCCCAGGTGCCGGTTCCCCAGGACCAGGCGAACATCTCGTACGTGCGTCGGCCGAAAAGGAACGCGTCGGCGCGCTGGTAGTAGTCCCCGACGTAGGCCAGCGACTCGTCGTCGAACAGCGGCCTGGCCCAGCCGCCTCTCTCCATGCCCGGGTCGAAGTCGGGATGACGTCCGCCGTTGGACTGGTAGACGCCGTCGACGGACACCTGGATGTTGACCTTCAGCTCCATGGCAGTGGTTCCTCGTCTCATGGCGGCGGTCGCGTTGGGATGCGCGCCGGCTGATTGCTCGATATGTACCTTAAGAAGTGAAGCACGCTTGACCTTAACTGAGTAGGCATGGAACTGCGGCTGACTTGCCGCCAAGTAGGCGCTCGTCCTCGAGACCCTCCCTGACCTGATGTGACTCGGAAACTGTCAGCTCTGAGGTGGGCTGATTGGGCTACGCCTTGCCTTTCACGAATGCGTGCTCGACGATCTCGCGCGTGGTGCCCCCGGCTAGCCAGCCCAACCGGCCCGTAGTTGTGCTGGATTTGGACCCCGCTTGCGGCACACCCTTGCTACTCGAGGACTCGCATCAAATCGAGGTGGACTGGCCCGATGTTCCGAGACGCGATGCTGCAATGAAACCCGCCCAATAGCTCCGCGCCGGGAGCCAGTACGCCGGGCTCCTTAGACGCGGAGCCAACCGAATGACCCCACCTGCGGACCTGTTTGGCCCCTAGGCAGTCGGCAACGGCCGTGTACCGGGCTCCTGGCGGTGGCCGTCATCGAGCCCTGGAGGGGTTTCAGCGCAGGGTGCTGAAGAACTTCCGGACGTCGCCGATCAGCAAATCGGGGGCTTCCATTGCTGCGAAATGGCCGCCTCGTCCGAATTCAGACCAGTGCATGATGGTGTGTTCGAGCTCGAGGGTGCTCCGGATCGAGACATCCATGGGGAAAACTGCCACCCCGGTCGGCACCGTGGAACGCTGGCTGGCTCCCCATGCCCCGGCGTGTGCCGTTTCGTAGTAGCTGTTGGCTGAGGAGCCGGCGGTTCCAGTCAGCCAGTACAGCATCACGTTGGTGAGCAGCAGGTCCGTGTCCACCGCGTCTTCGGGCAGGTCCGCGGCAGGGTCGGTCCATTCCTTAAACTTCTCTCCACGATCCAGGCCAGCTGGCCCACCGGGGAGTCGTGCAGCCCGTGCGCCAGGGTCTGCGGCCGGCTGATCTGGATCATCATGTAACCAGACTGCTCGGTCTTCAGGTATTGCAGGTGCTCCAGTCGCGCCCGCTCGGCCTCGGTCAGTTCCGCAACCTCGTCCGGGTTGACCTCTGTGAACGCGGCGAGCCCGTTCGCGTGCACGCCGACGACCTTGTCGGGGTTGAGCCTGCCCAGTCCCGGGGAGATGACTGCGCCGGTGTCGCCGCCCTGTGCCCCGTAACGCTCGTAGCCGAGCCGGTCCATCAGTTCCGCGAATGCCCTGGTCACCCGGTTGATGTCCCAGCCTGCTTCGCGGGTCGGCCCGGAGAAGCCGCTTCCGGGGATCGACGGGATGACCAAGTGGAAGGCATCCGCAAGATCGCAGCCGTGCGCCTTTGGGTCGGTCAGAGGGCCGATGACGCGCAGGAATTCCACGATCGAACCCGGCCAGCCATGGGTCAGGATCAGAGGCAGGGCATCCGGTTCAGGCGACCGGACGTGCATGAAGTGGATGTTCTGTCCGTCGATTTCGGTGGTGAACTGCGGGTACTTGTTCAGCTCCTGCTCGTATGCGCGCCAGTCGTAGGCATCGCGCCAGTACTCGGCCAGCCCCTTGAGATAGGCCGCAGGCACGCCGCGGCTCCAGCCGACGTCGGGCAGGTCTGTGGTCCATCTGGTCCTGGCGAGGCGCTCCCGCAGGTCGTCCAGTTCGGCCTGGGGAATGTCGATGGTGAAGGGCTTGATTTCGCTGTTGATCTCCATAACCACAACCCTAGGAGCCAGTTAGGTCAGTATCGGTCCTAGGACTATGGCAGAGTTCAAATCATGTGGGAAACCTCAGCACGGCTGCTGCGGCTGCTCTCGCTCCTGCAGACCCGGCGCACCTGGTCCGGAGCCGAACTGGCCGAGCGGCTGGAAATCACTCCGCGCACCGTGCGCCGCGATATCGACCGGCTCCGCAACCTCGGCTACCCCGTGCTGGCCACGGCCGGCACAGCGGGTTACCAGTTGGGTGCCGGCGCGGACATGCCGCCGTTGCTGCTCGACGACGAAGAAGCCGTGGCGGTCGCGATGGGCCTGCGCACGGCCGCCAGCGGTTCGATCACCGGAATCGAGGAAACCTCGGTACGGGCCCTGGCCAAGCTCGAGACGCTGCTGCCGTCCCGGCTGCGCCACCGGATCAACGCTCTGCAGTCGGTGACGGTGCCGTTGACCAACGCCGGTCCCACCGCGGCCCCGGGCACTCTCACCGCTATCGCTGCCGCGTGCCGCGACTCCCTGTGCTTGCGCTTCGATTATCGCAGCCACGACGGAACCAGCAGGATCCGCACCACCGAGCCGCACCGCCTGGTCCACACGGGCCGGCGCTGGTACCTCATCGGCTGGGACATCGAGCGCCAGGACTGGCGCACCTACCGCGTGGACCGCCTCGACCCGCGCACGCCCGCCGGCCCCCGGTTCACCCCGCGCACCCCGCCGGAGCCCGATATCAGCGGCTACACCTCGCGTGCGATCTCCACGTCGGCCTACCGCTACCAGGCCCGGTTCACCCTGCATGTCAGCGCCGAGACCGCCGCGGAGCGCATCGCCCCCACCACCGGAGCACTGGAAGCAATCGACGAGTACAGCTGCACCCTGCGGGCAGGCTCCAACTCGCTGGACGAGCTGGCCGTCTACATAGCAAGCCAGGGATTCGACTTCCATGTCCACGAACCCCCGGAGCTGGTGGAACACGTCAGGTCACTGGCCGCCCGGCTTGCCAGCGCGACGGATTAGTACCGCGCCCGGGTCGGCGACGGAGGCTTTGCTGGTGATCGACCGCCCGGGTCATGTCGAAGGCTTACGGCTCGCTGCCCCGCCGGGCCGGCCTATCGCGTCGGACCTGAAGGATGCAACGAGTTAGCAACCACAGGCGCCGGCAATCAAAGGCATCTCGAGTCCCATCACGATTCAGGTCTGATCTTTGGGACGCAGGGCGGCCGGAGATACGTCTTGGACCCTTTCCACATCGGACGCGCCGCGCCATCAAGGCACAAAGTGAGACCGAAGAAGAGCAGCACCACGGCTTGGATGCTTCTATATTCGTCAAGCGTTGGAGGGTGATTATGTCAACCTGATTCAGGAGCATTGAGACGGCCTGATCTAGGACCAGTCACGTCCCTGCTGGCTTGACGGGGTCTCCGTAGTATTCGGGATAAATCGGGCGGATATGGGCCCGTACTACTCCCTGAAGGTGTCCTCTGGGGCAAATCGTGGGGTCTGAGAAGGAGGATCGCCACGATTATTCGCGCTTAGGCGGGTCGCTTGAGGAAACGGACGTCAGAGCACGCTAAGTGTGATGTCCAGGCAGGTTGTTCTGAACGCCGAGGTTAGTTACGATACTTGTCGTGTCGTATCCGAATGATGAGCCCAGGCCCCCAGGGCGCCCACGAGACCCGGAACGGGAGGCCGCGATCCTCGCGGTCGTGACTGAGCTGCTGGCCGAGGTTGGCTACGACGGCGTGACGTTCGAGCTCGTGGCCCGGCGGGCGGGAGCATCGAAGCCGACCCTGTACCGACGCTGGAGCACGAAGCGCCACATGGTGGTCGCGGCGATCCGCGCGATGCCGGCGGCCGGCGGCGGTCGCACGATTGACACGGGGTCCCTGCGCGGAGATCTCCTCGAGCTCGTGCGGATCCTGGCGGAGACGCTCGCATCGAGCGACACGGCCCTTGTCGCAACATTGCTGCAGGCGGGCCTGGCGGACCCGGAGCTCTGCGATCACCTCGAGACCACGACGGGGCCGACCGGCGCTCGTCTCCCTGCGGACGTGACGCAGCGCGCGGCGCTGCGCGGAGAGCTCGCCGTGGGCGCGGATCCGTTCCCGTACGACGAGGTCGCGGGATCGGCGATGATCACACGTGCACTCAACGGGCTCCCGTACGGCGAGGACTACCGGCAACAGCTCATTGACTCGGTCATCCTTCCGGCGCTCCGCGCGTCAACTTCGCCCGTCCACTACGCCGGGATATTCTCCGGCCGAATCCACTGAGGAGCCACACTCCATGCCACCGTCCATCCCCAACTTCCGATACGAGCGAATCCCCGCCCGCGACGGGGTCGTGATCAACGCTGCCGTTGGCGGGTCCGGAGCGCCGGTCGTCCTGCTGCACGGGTTCCCGCAGACCCACCTGATGTGGCGGCACGTCGCCGCCGACCTTGCCGCAACGAACACGGTCATCGTTCCCGATCTGCGCGGATACGGCGACAGCGACAGGCCCGATGCGACCACGCCAGACGTGTACTCCAAGCGCACCATGGCATCCGATATCGTCGAGATCGCCAGCGCGCTCGGGCACGACCGGTTTTCCCTGGTCGGGCACGACCGCGGCGCGCTCGTGGCGGCCCGCGCAGGGCTCGACCACCCTGACGCGATCAGCCACCTCGGAATCGTCGATGTGCTCTCGACCCTCGATATGTGGGACGTGCTCCACGGCGTCGACGCGGCCGTAGCCTGGCACCTTTACCTCATGGCGCAGCCAGCGGGCCTTCCCGAGCGAATGATCGCTGCCGCGGCCGACGAGTTCTTCGGCTCCTTCCTCGACGCCTGGGGAGCCGACGAGTCGACCATGCCGACCGAGATCCGCGACGCCTACCTCGAGGCCTCACGAGTCGCAGTTCCCTCGATCGTGGCTGACTACCGCGCCTCGGCCGGGATAGACCTCGACCACGACCGGGCCGACCGCTCGCTGGGGCGCACGCTGACGATGCCAGTCGCCTCTATCGCGCAGGACTGGGGCGGCCAGCTCGGCTTCGATCCTGAGGCCCTTTGGCGCGCCTGGGCACCCGACTTCCAGTTCCACCCCATCGCCGCCGGCCATTTCATGGCCGAGTCCCATCCGCAGGAGATCGCGCAGTTCGTGCGCGCCCTGACAACGCGATAAGCGGACCGCGGGGCCACACGCCTGCGTTCGGCGATCACTCTCAAGACTCCTGAGGAGGAACTTGTGTCGCATGCCAATGCCGTTCTTACACCGCGCAGCCGACTGCGGTTGGCGCGATTGATCGTCGAAGACGGGTACCCAATCGCGGTCGCGGCGAAGATGTTCATGGTCTCGGAGATCATTCTCGAAATCCTTCGTTAACGAGAAGTCAACAGCGCCCAGGGATGCGGTTCCGGGATCCTGATGGAATCATACTGGTCTCCGGCGGCGGCATTGCAGGCTCGACCGCCGCGTACTGGCTGGCGAAGGCCGGTTGGTCGGTCACGATCGTGGAACGAGCGGCCAACACACGATCTAGCGGCAACCCTATCGACGTACGCGGAGGTGCGGTCGCTATAGCACGGCAAATGGGCATCTGGTCGCGCCTGGAGGAGGCTGCCGCCGGTGTCGAACGCCTGGTCTTCGTCGACGCCGACGGGCGGCCGCAGGCCACGACCCCCACGCGCCAACGCGTCGACCGCCACGAGGAGGTCGAGGTCGCACGCAATGAACTTGTCGGCCTGTTGCTCGAGAAGGCCCAGGAGACAAGCCTCATCATCCGGGACGACTCGATCACCGCCTTGCACCAGGACGGCGGCGGAATCGACGTCAAGTTTCAGCGGACCCCTTCCCGTCGCTTCGACCTGGTCGTTAGAGCCGACGGACTCCACTCAACAGTTCGGCGCTTGGCATTCGGCCCCGCAGAACGTTTTTCCGGCCCATTCGGCATGTTCATGGGCACCGTGCGCGCCCCTGCGCCGATCGAGGATCCGCGCACCGTGCTGTTGTACAACGAACCGGGAACCTCCTTGACCATCCATCCGGCGGGCGGGAAGCCCGGGCTCGCATTCATCTTCCGGGGGCAGCACGATTTCGACTACCGCGACGTGGAACAAGGCAGACGCCTCGTCGAGTCCACCTACGCCGGGGCGGATGGCTCACCACGCTCGCGCTCGAGGCATGGGGCGCGTCCGACGATAGGTACTTCGACGCCGTCACCCGCGTGGACGTACCGCGGTGGACTGCCGGCCGCGTGGTGTTGCTCGGTGACGCGGCGAGTTGCATCTCGTTGTTCGGTGAAGGCTCCAGCAGC
>NZ_JACHEE010000007.1 GCF_014207375.1 Arthrobacter sp. AZCC_0090
ACCCTCGGCTGGAAAACCCCCGCCCAAGCCCTCCAAGGAATTCTGGAAGAATCAGCAGCATAAGGACGTGTTGCAACGACCACTTGAATCCGCCTCGGTAATCAGCACCAAAGGTGAGCGAGCGTTTCGGTAATCAGCACCAAAGGTGAGCGAGCGTTTCGGGAGACGGCACCAAAGGTGAGCGAGCGTTTCGGGAAACGGCGGACCGGGGTGCGGTATTCTCTTGACACCACGGCGGACTTTGGATTCACTATTACGTATGCTGAAATAACAGTTCCATGATGCGGAAGGTCTGGAACGCGGAGACGCGCACCAACGAAACAAGCCCATCCGGCAGGAATCGCCGGAGTTCCGCATAGCCAACACCATGGATGCCAGCACTCGCACGAGGAATGAACAAGCATGCAGCTTGAAGTATTCAACAGCGTGGACCGTGCGGACGCCATCGACGTCCTCCGTCCATGCCTCGACATCCAGCGCTGGGTGGAGCAAATCGCCGACGCGCGCCCCTTCAGCAGCCTGGACTCCCTGCTCGGCTTCGCCCGGGAAACCGCCAAGCCGTTCACGTCAGACGAAGTGGCCGCGGCGATGGCCCACCACCCGCGGATCGGCGAACGGCCCAAGGCCCAGACCACCGAAGCGGCGATGTCCCGCTCCGAGCAGGCCGGCGTCGACCCCAGCGACGACGGCGTCGTCACCGCTTTGGCCGAGGGCAACCGTGAGTATGAGGCCAAGTTCGGCCGCGTCTTCCTGATCCGCGCCGCGGGCCGGACAGCCGAGGAAATCCTGGCGTCCCTCCAGGAACGGCTCACCCACACCGCGGAAGAAGAGGACATCATTGTGGCTGGCCAGCTGCGCGAAATCGCGTTGCTGCGAATTGCCGGCGTGATCAGCGAAACCAGCGTTAGCGAAGGAGCGACCAACAAATGAGCGTTTCCCAGATAACCACCCACATCCTGGACACCGGTTCCGGACGCCCGGCGGCTGGCGTCGCCGTCGTTCTCTCAGTGCGCGACGGCGACAACTGGCGGCACGTTGCTAGCGGCACCACCGATGCGGATGGCCGGATCAAGGACCTGGGTCCTGAAAAAGTCGACGGCGGCAGCTACCGTTTGAACTTCGCCACAGGTCCGTATTACAAGGCGCAAGGCGTCGACACCTTTTTCCCCGAGGTGGACTTGAGTTTCACGGTGTCCGACGCCGGCGAGCACTACCACGTGCCGCTCCTGCTCAGCCCCTTCGCGTTCTCGACGTATCGAGGAAGCTAGTCCTTCCGTCGATTGCTCCCCACCGGCTCCCGGCCTTCGCAAGCTCAGGCGGGGGCCCTCGCCGGCGTGGGCCCACACCGGCCAGGAACCGGCGGGGCAATCGACGGAAATGAAGGGAAACTAGTCGATCGGGGTGACGTAGGCTCCGGAGATACCGCCGTCAACCATGAAGGTCGACGCGGTAATGAACGAGGCGTCGTCGCTCGCCAGGAAGGCGACCGCAGCGGCCAGCTCCTCAGGCTCCGCGAAACGGCCCAAGGGCACGTGGACCAAACGGCGCGCGGCCCGCTCCGGATCGGAGGCGAAGAGTTCCTTCAGCAACGGGGTGTTGACCGGGCCGGGGCACAGCGCGTTGATCCGCACACCCTTGCGCGCGAACTCAACACCCAGCTCACGGGTCATCGCCAGCACGCCGCCCTTGGAAGCGCTATATGAAATCTGTGACGTGGCCGCACCCATCACGGCCACAAATGACGCGGTGTTGATGATGGAGCCCTTGCCTTGCTCCAGCATGTACGGGAGCGCGTACTTGCAGCAGTAGTAGACGCTGGTCAGGTTGACCTCCTGGACCCGGCGCCAGGCGTCGATTCCGGTATCGAGGATGGATGCATCGTCCGGCGGCGAAATACCCGCGTTGTTGAACGCGATATCAACGCTGCCATAGTGGCTCTTGGCTGCGGCAAAGAGGTCGATGACTTCCTGCTCGTCCGTGACATTGACCTTCACGAAGATGCCATCGACGGCAGTTGCGGCTGCCTCTCCAGCTGCCGGATCGATATCGGCGATGACCACGTTGGCGCCTTCCGAGGCGAACCGCTTTGCGGTGGCCAAGCCGATCCCGCTGCCACCGCCGGTGATGACTGCTGTGCGGTCCTTGAGTCGGTTTGAAATGAATTCGGTCATGGTGATCTCTCCTTGAATGATGGGGCTTCCAAAGTTTGGTGGGTCAGTGCGCGATGAAAACGTTCTTGACTTCGCTGAAGGAATCGAGCGCGTCAGGTCCCAGCTCACGGCCTAGGCCCGATTGCTTAAAGCCGCCGAACGGCGTCGAATACCGCACCGACGAGTGGGAGTTGACCGAGAGGTTTCCGGCATCCACCCCGCGGGCCACGCGCAAGGCCCGGCCAATGTCTTGGGTCCAGATGGACCCGGAGAGGCCGTATTCGGTGTGGTTGGCAATCCGTACAGCGTCCGCCTCGTCGTCGAAGGGCACGACGACGACGACGGGTCCGAAGATCTCCTCACGCACCGCCGGATCGTCAAAGGAGTCGGGAGCCAGAACAGTGGGCGGGAACCAGAAACCGGGCCCTTCGGGCACCTCGCCCTGGAAGGCTATAGGGGCTCCCGAAGGCACGAAGCCTGCGACGGTGTCCCTTTGCCGGGCGGAAATCAACGGCCCCATGACGGTACTTTCATCAGCCGGGTCGCCAACTTTGACAGCCCGAACAGCAGGCTCCAAGAGTTCCAAGAAAGCATCGTAGGCCGATTTTTCCACCAAGATCCGGGATCTGGCACAGCAGTCCTGGCCGGCGTTGTCGAACGCGCCGCCGGGAGCTGCGGCGGCCGCGGCCTGAAGGTCGGCGTCGGCGAACACGATGTTCGCGCTCTTGCCACCCAATTCAAGCGTCACTCGCTTCACTTGCTCGGCACAGCCGGCCATGATCTGCTTGCCGACCCCGGTAGACCCGGTAAAGACAACCTTTCGCACGGCAGGGTGGCTGACGAAGCGCGCCCCCACCACGGAGCCCTTTCCCGGGATGATGGTCAGCACGCCGTCGGGCAGGCCGGCCTCGCGCGCCAGCTCACCCAGCCTGATCGCCGTTAGTGGCGTAAGTTCCGCGGGTTTGAGTACCACCGTGTTGCCTGCCGCGAGCGCCGGAGCGAAGCCCCACGCCGCGATCGGCATGGGAAAGTTCCAAGGCACAATAATGCCCACGACGCCCAGCGGTTCGTGGAACGTCACATCGAGGCCGCCGGCAACGGGGATCTGCCGCCCAAAATGCCGCTCGGGAGCCGCCGAGTAGTAGCTGATAACGTCGCGCGCATTGCCCGCTTCCCAGCGGGCGTTGCCGACAGTATGTCCCGCATTGCGGACTTCCAGTTGCGCGAGGTTCTCCAGATCGGCGTCGACGGCGGCCGCGAACCGGCGCAAGAGCAGTGCCCGGTCCGACGGCGACACTCTCCTCCACGACTCAAAGGCGGCCGCCGCGCGGGCAATCAGGGCGTCAGTCTCCGCAAGGGAAGCCAGTTCAACAGTTTGAAGGAATTCCTCGGTGGCCGGATTGATGATGTCAAAAGTTGTGGCACTCACGCCCAGCTCTTTTCTGTTGGGTTGAACTGCGTGGATGAGTCGAGGCGGCTAGTGAAGGGTTCGCCGTCCCGGTAGCTCTTGGCGGATTCGATGAATCCTTCGAAGAGGCGCAGATCGGAGGGGTTCTGTTCCGGGTGAAATTGAACTCCAAGCGCCCAGCTTCCCTGAACGGACTCAACAGCCTCAATCGTGCCGTCTGCTGCGTAGGCCGTGACGCAAAGCCCCTCAGCCACCCGGTCCAGGATTTGGTGGTGATAGACAGGCGCCGATGCCCGTTCGCCCAGTAGCTCCGCGATGATGCTCCCCGGCCGAGTACCGAAGTCAACTTCGCCATGGACCCCAGGTGCGGGTTGATAGTTCGCCTCGGGCAGCACATCCGGCACATGCTGGATGAGGTTTCCGCCCAAGGCTACGTTGAGGATTTGCGCACCGCGGCAGATCGCGAAAAGCGGAATTCCCTTCTCCAACGCGGCAAGCGTCAGGGCGATATCGTGCTCGTCCCGCTCTGGTTGGCTGCGAGTGCTTGGGTGGGGTTCGGCGTCGTAGTTTCCAGGATCGACGTCGGCCCCTCCCACCACAATGAGGCCATCCACCAGGTCAAGTACGGAAGTATCAGTGCCGATAGGCGGCAGGAGGAGGGGCGTTCCTCCGGCCGCCACGACGGCCTCCAAATATGTCGCCGGCAGCACCGCCGCTGACGCGTCCCAAACCCCCCATTTCGCACCTTGGAGGTAGGTGGTCAGGGCAATCCGAGGCCGCCGGACTGATTCCGGAGCCGGGGCGGGCGTCTGATTCTCAGTCATTGCTCCTAAAGCCTTTCAAAACCGCGGCGGAGCTCCCAGTCCGTGATGGCGGACTCAAAAGCTGCCAGCTCGACGTCGGCGTAGTTCACGTAGTGCCGCACCACTTCCTCGCCGAAGACCTCCTTGGCGATCACGGAGTTGGCGAACAAATCGCGGGCCTCCCGCATGGTAGTCGGCACAGTGGGAGCGCCCGAAGTGTAAGCGCTGCCAATTGTTGCCGGTTCGAGTTCGAGCTCATTTTCGATTCCGTAGAGACCGCCGGCAAGCATGGCGGACAGTGCCAAATACGGGTTGACGTCCCCGCCCGGCAGCCGGTTTTCCAACCGCGCGCTTTGGCCATGGCCCACCAGGCGCACCGAACAGGTGCGGTTATCGAGGCCCCAGGCCACCGCCGTCGGAGCGAACGAGCCTTTGACGAACCGCTTGTAGGAGTTGATGTTGGGAGCGTAGAAGAGCGTGAATTCCCGCATCGTGGCCAGCACGCCCGCAATGAAGTGATCGTAGGTCTTGGTCCGGGCGCCGGTGGCCTTGTCCCAGAAAACCAGCTCGTCGTCCAGCCCACGAAGGGACAAATGGATGTGGCAGGAATTGCCCTCGCGCTCGTTCGGCTTGGCCATGAACGTGATGGACTGGCCCATGTCATGGGCGATGTCCTTGGCCGCGGTCTTGTAGACCGAGTGGTTGTCCGCAGTGGTCACGACTTCGTCGTACTTGAACGCGATCTCGTGCTGGCCAAAGTTGCATTCGCCCTTGGCGGATTCCACGGTCATGCCAGCCGCGTACATCTCATTCCGGATCCGGCGAAGCAACGGCTCCACCCGGCCGGATCCCAAGAGCGAGTAGTCCACGTTGTATTGGTTCGCAGGAGTGAGGTGCTTGTAATCCAAGTCCCACGCCTGCTCGTAGGAGTCATTGTAGATAACAAACTCAAGCTCTGTACCGGCGAGCGCCTTCCAGCCGTGCCCGGCAGCCTTCCCGGCCTGGCGCTTGAGCATGGCGCGCGGCGAAACGGAGACCGGAGTGCCGTCGGTCATGGACAAATCGCACTGGATCAGCGCACTTCCCTCGCGATAGGGAAGGAGCCGGATGGTGTCCAAATCCATGTCGAAGACCATGTCGCCATAGCCTTTCTCCCACGAAGAAATGTCGTAGCCATCCACGGTGTTCATTTCGGTATCAACGGCGAGGAGGTAGTTGCAGCCTTCGGTTCCGTGGTCCAGGACGGAATCCAGGAAGAACTGCGCGTGAAGGAGCTTGCCCTGCAGCCTCCCTTGCATGTCGGTGAAGCCGAGAATCACGGTGTCTATGAGGCCTTCGGCAATCTGCGCTTTGAGTTGCTCAACGGTGAGCATACGGTCATTGCGGGGGTGAACTGTGTTCGAAATGTCGTTCATGGTGCTGCTCATTTCAGTAGTCCCTTGAGTAGTGCGGCAGTGGACTCGCAATGCAATTCCATGACGCTTCGGGCCGCTGCAGGCTCGCCGTCGAGGATGGCCTGCACGATCAATCGATGTTCTTGGTTTGAATGTTCGATGTTTCTTTGCAGAAAGGGGATTTCCGCCAGGAATTCGTGGATCTTTGTCTGGATGGTGGTGCTCGCCTTGTTGAGTTCGGACGATCCCGCAACGGCGGAAAAAGCCAGGTGAAGGCGGGCATCTGCTTGCCTGTATTCCACCGGTGAACCCGCATTTTCAACCTCGGCCAGCGAGTCCATGAGAAGCCGGCGCTGGTCCTCGCTCAGCCGCATCGAGGCCGCGCGCTGGCAGGCTCCCGGTTCGATCACCGAACGGAAGATGAGGATGTCACTGATCTCTTCCTGCCGGTCCTTGTTGTCAAGGCGCTCCGGCGGGCGAGCGTTGCCGACCGGTTCGACGATCGTGCCGCCGCCCCTTCCGCGAACGGTCGTGACGAAACCGGCTGCGCGCAATGCGCTGATCGCTTCCCGCAGCGTCGCTCGGGAGACCTGCATGCGCTCGGCCAAGTCGCGTTCCGGCGGTAGGCGCTCGCCGGTTTTGAAGATGCCCAACTGAATGGCGGACCCCAAGTGCTCCACACACGATTCGAAGGCCATGTGTCCGCGCGCGGGAAGCAAGACCGTCTCCAGGAGGGGGGACTCAATCGGTTCGGCGAACAACATGGTGGCCTTCCTTGTTGGGAGGGCCGCCGGCGGAGAAACGAGGGCGGCCCGCGGGTGTGCTAGTTGAGCAGCTTATCGGCGTCGATCGTCAGGTGTTCCTGCTCGGCGCTTGTCATGAACGTCCGGCGCCCCGTGGTGTACCAGAGCACGGTGGCAAGGAGGAAGACCACCGCAACGGCGATTGGTGCGTAATTGAAGGTGTCGATGGTGATATCTGCGACCGGCGGAAGAACGAAGAGGATCACGATGATGGCGACCCACACGATCGCTATCCAGTTGATGACGGGGCTCCACTTGCCCAGATGCCACGGGCCAGGGGTGAAACTCTTGTTGAGCCTTCGGAGCAACACCGGGGTGATGTACGCGATGTAGAGGCCAATGACGGCGACGCTCGTCACGGCAAAATAGGCGGTGGTGTTGAACAGGGCCGGCGAAGCCAGCACAATCGCACAGCCGACGCAAAGCCAAATCGAATTCGTGGGGGTGCCGCTCCGGGCGTTGACTCTGGCCCAGATGCGGGATCCCGGCAGCGCGTTGTCGCGGGAGAAGGCGTAGGTCATGCGCGAGTTGGCCGTCACTGATGCCATGCCGCAGAAGAACTGTGCGCCCACCACGATGGCGAGCAGGAACTTCGCTACGCCGGGGTTGCCCAGCGCATCGAGGAAAATCTGCGCCGGCGGCAAGCCTGTTGATGTCGCGGCAAGGGCGGTCAGGCCGTCCTCGGACCCGTCGGGGATTGCAGCGACGAGCGAGTAGAGCAGAATCCAACCGCCGATGATGGAGACCACGACGCTCATGACAATCCCCTTGGGGGCTGCGATGGCAGCGTTTTTAGTCTCCTCGGCAACGTGGGCCGAAGCATCGTAGCCCGTGTAGGTGTACTGCGACATGAGCAGGCCCATGAGGAAGACATACGGCCCGAAGGTGAAGCCGGTTTCGTTGTGCCACGCCGTCATTGTCCAGTCGAAGGATTGGTGGCTCGTGGGCATGATCCACAGCGCCGCCACAATAATTGCCACACCAACAATGTGCCACCAAGCAGAGACATTGGACAGGAAACTGACAATCTTGACGCCGAAGCTGTTGAGCAGGGCGTGGATGATCATGAGGACGACGAACAGGACGAATGTTCCGCCGGCGGTGGGCTCGACGCCGAATGTCAGTGCCGCGAAAGCCATCATTGTTGTGGCGCAACCGAAGTCGATTGCGGCCGTGACGGCCACCTCGCCGAGGAAGTTGAACCAGCCAACGTACCAGGCCCAGGCCCGCTTGTTCCGTTTGGCGAGCCTGCCGGCCCAGAAGTAAAGTCCACCGGCCGTGGGGTATCGCGAACAGACCTCGGCCATGGAAAGTGCCACGCAGAGGACCAGGACGCCAACCAGTGGCCAACCCAGGTTGATGGCGGCCGGGCCACCGGATTTGAGCGCGATGCTGAAGGAGGTGATGCAGCCAGCGAGAATCGAAATGATGGAAAACGAGACTGCGAAGTTGGAGAAGCCGGACATGCCGCGATGTAGCTCTTGCTTGTAGCCAAGCTCGGCGAGGGCCGCAGCATCTGCGTCTTGCACAGCCTGCACCTTCGCTGCCGTAGAACGATCACTCATGATTATTCTCTTTCTAAACGGAGGGGGAACGGGCCGACACCGCTCGCATCGATAGTGACCCACTTCACATCAATATGTCAATGGTCTGACTTCAGACCACAAGCCAAAGTCTGAGGACGGTAGGCTGGAAGGCATGATTTCTGAGGACTCGAACACTGCCAGCGGCACGCCAAAGAACGGCGCGGCGCAGAATGGCACCGCGCACGACGGCGGCCCTGAACGCCGCGGGATCACGGTCCGCCGAGCCCCCAAGTTCGTTCCGTTCCTGGCGCTTGGCGGGGTTGCTGGCATCATCGCCGCCGCTTTCGTGGCATACGGCCTCCCCGGCGATGCCAGCTTCGATCGCGGCGCAGTCTTCGGCTTCTTCCTGGTGGCCTTTGCCGCCGGCGGCGTACTTCTCGGCGCGGTCGCTGCGCTTGTCCTGGACAAGGTCAGCGTGCGGCGTGCCCAGCGCGCCGTCGTCGAGTCCGTGCCGGACTCAAACGAGGACGACGCCGAAGCATAGGATCCCGGTCACAAAGACGCGTGAGGGAAAATACCACGCCAACATCATGCGACAATTGACCAGTGGCACGTGGCGACGGAAAACTTTCTCATGATCTTCTCCCCGACGAAAAAGGACCTCAGGACGCTTGTGGCGTCTTCGGGGTCTGGGCGCCGGGCGAAGAAGTAGCAAAACTCACCTATTACGGGCTGTATGCGCTGCAGCACCGCGGACAAGAATCGGCTGGTATTGCTACCAGTGACGGCAAGCGCATCAATGTCTACAAGGACATGGGCCTCGTGTCCCAGGTCTTCGACGAGACAACGCTGAACACCCTCACCGGGCACCTCGCCGTCGGCCACTGCCGGTACTCCACCACCGGAGCGAGCCACTGGGCCAACGCACAGCCCACCCTCGGTGCGACTGCCACCGGAACCGTTGCCCTTGCGCACAACGGCAACCTGACGAACACCGCTGAACTCAGGGAAATGATCCTCGAGCTCAACGGCGGCCAGCTGACCGGCGAAATGAAGCAGGGCAACACCTCGGACACCGCCCTGGTCACCGCCCTCCTCGAAGGCGAAGAAGGCAAGACCCTCGAACAGACCGCCCTCGAGCTGCTGCCCAAGATCCGCGGCGGGTTCTGCTTCGTCTTCATGGACGAAGGCACCCTCTACGCAGCGCGAGACACCTACGGCATCCGCCCCCTGTGCCTTGGCCGCCTTGAGCGCGGCTGGGTTGTCGCCTCGGAGCAGTCCGCCCTGGCCACGGTCGGCGCGAGCTTCATCCGCGAGATCGAGCCCGGCGAGTTCATCGCCATTGACGAGAACGGCGTCCGTTCCCAGCGCTTCGCGGAGGCGACGCCGGCCGGCTGCGTTTTCGAGTACGTCTACCTCGCGCGCCCCGACGCTTCGATTGCCGGGCGCTCCGTGTACGAGTCCCGCGTGGAGATGGGCCGCCAGTTGGCCCGCGAAAACACCCAGGTAGCGGACATCGTCATCCCCGTCCCCGAGTCCGGCACCCCTGCCGCAGTCGGATACGCCGAGGAATCCGGCATCCCGTTCGCGCATGGCTTCGTCAAGAACTCCTACGTGGGCCGTACGTTCATCCAGCCCTCGCAGACCCTGCGCCAGCTCGGCATCCGGCTCAAGCTCAACGCCCTCGAATCCGTGATCCGCGGCAAGCGCGTGGTGGTTGTGGATGACTCGATCGTCCGCGGCAACACCCAGCGTGCCATCGTCCGGATGCTCCGCGAGGCTGGCGCCGCAGCCGTCCACATCAAGATTTCCTCCCCGCCCGTACAGTGGCCCTGCTTCTACGGCATCGACTTCGCCTCCCTCGCTGAACTGATCGCCAATGGTGCCACCATCGAGGAAATCTCCCACGCCATTGGCGCAGATTCGCTGGCGTACATTTCCGAAGACGGCATGATCGGCGCCACCCAGCAGCCCCGCGAACGCCTCTGTACTGCCTGCTTCACGGGCCGGTACCCCATCGAACTCCCGGGTTCGGACAAACTGGGCAAGAACCTCCTGGAGCGCACCGACCTCGGCGGGCTGCCGACGTCGGACGACCCCGCCAACAAGCCCGGTGCCACGGGCTGCGATCCCGGACCCGACGCCGAGTTTGAGAACCTGCTGACTGACGCCGATAAGAAAGAGTCTGTATGACCTCCGCATCCCCCGCCGCTGAGAACACAACCGGTATCACCTACGCGTCCGCGGGCGTCGACGTCGAAGCGGGCGACCGCGCCGTCGAACTCATGAAGGACGCTGTCAAGGCGACCCACAACAGCTCGGTGCTCGGCGGCGTCGGCGGTTTCGCCGGCCTGTACGACGTCTCCCGGCTGCTCACATACAAGAGGCCGCTGCTGGCCACGTCCACGGACGGCGTGGGCACTAAAGTTGCCATCGCCCAGGCCATGGACATCCACGACACCATCGGTTTCGACCTCGTCGGCATGGTAGTGGACGACATCGTGGTGGTCGGCGCAGAGCCGCTCTTCATGACCGACTACATCGCGTGCGGCAAGGTTGTCCCCGAGCGCATCGCGGACATCGTCCGCGGCATCGCGGCCGCTTGCTCCGTGGCAGGCACCGCCCTGGTGGGTGGCGAAACCGCTGAGCACCCGGGCCTGCTGGGTGAGCACGAGTACGACGTCGCCGGTGCAGCGACCGGTGTTGTCGAAGCCGACGCTTTGCTCGGCCCGGACCGCGTCCGCGCTGGCGACGTCGTGATCGGCATGGCGTCTTCCGGCCTGCACTCCAACGGCTACTCCTTGGTCCGCCGCGTCATCAACCACGCTGGCTGGGCCTTGGACCGCCAGGTTTCCGAACTCGGCCGCACCTTGGGCGAAGAGCTCCTGGAACCGACCCGGGTCTACGCCGCCGACTGCTTGGACCTCGCCCGCGCCTTCCCGGTTTCCGGCCTCGGCGCCGCAGCCGGCGCAGTGCACGGCTTCAGCCACGTCACCGGCGGCGGCTTGGCAGCCAACCTGGCCCGCGTCCTGCCGCAGGGCCTCGTGGCCACGGTTGACCGTGCCACCTGGGAACTGCCGGCCATCTTCAAGCTGGTATCTGAGCTCGGCAACGTGCCGCTGGCCGATCTCGAGCGCACGCTCAACTTGGGCGTCGGCATGGTGGCCATCGTGTCGCCGGAGATCGCAGACGCCGCCGTTGCCCGCCTCAACGAGCGCGGACTGCCGTCGTGGGTGATGGGTACTGTTGCCGCGGATTCCGCGTCCGTGGACAAGAGCGGCCCAGACTACGTCCAGGGTGCCAAGGGCGTCGACGGCGGCGCCGTACGCCTGGTCAACTCTTACGCCTAAGGGTTCTTAGCGCAAACGAGTGCCCACCCCACTGCCGATCCGGCAGTGGGGTGGGCACTCGTTGTTTATGGCCTAGTTGCTTTCGCTAGCCATCACACTGAAGGCTGCTCCAGCGGGATCGCCGAGAACTGCCATGCGCCCGACGCCGGGCACATCGAAGGCAGGCGCGAAGACCTGTGCTCCGAGTTCCACCGCCTTCGCCACGGATTCGTTGACGTCGGCCACATTGAAGTACGTCATCCAGAACGGCGGCATGCCCTCCATGGGCTGCTTCATGGCTCCGGCCACGGACTTCCCATCGACTACGAGTTGCGTGTACTCCTGCAGGTCGCCGGCCGCAGCCGTCTCGCTGGCGCATCCCGTCACTGCCTCATAGAACGCTACGGCCTTGGCGACGTCGTTCGTCTGCAGTTCGCTCCAGACCACCGTGCCCGGCTCGTTGACCAACCCGGCGCCGTGGTGGTTGCCCGCTTCCCAGAAGCCAACCTGTGCCCCGGTGGGATCGGCGGCGAAGAACATGCGGCCGCTCCCGTTGGGGACGCTGTCCGGCGGGAATAGGATGTTGCCGCCCGCCGCCGTCGCGCGCTCAGCGGCCTCGTCAACCGAATCGACAGCAAGGTAGTTGGCCCAGAAGGACGGCACACCGGCCGCAGCCATGTCCGGCATCTGCTGCATCATGCCCGCGACGTAGCGGTCCTGCAGCTTGGCCATGTAGTAGGTGCCGCCGTTGCCGGCATCCATTGCATCCAGTTCCCAGCCGAACAGATCAGTGTAAAAGGCCTTGGAAGCCTCAATGTCCGACGACGACAGGTCCACCCAACACGGAGTTCCCTGCTTGTAGCTATCAACCTGCGGCATTGCTATCCCTTCGTTGAGTAGCCGGCATACGCCGGCGGATACCACGTTCAAAGTAGTACGGGGGTCCGACACTGACAACAGTCGGCGAGCGCGGGCCCCTCGGAACCCGCTATGCGTGAACTGTGCGGCCAGTGAAAGCAACCAAGCGCTCCAGGCTGGATGCCGTCTCGGCGACTTCCTGGGCCGGGGCGAAGCTGCCGCTCGCACGGACCTGATCGCTGATGGTGTTCTGGGCGAGGACCTCCACGTAGTCGGTGAGCTCGTCCGCAACCGACAGCTCGCGGCCAAGGGCCTTGGAGAAGTCCCAAGCGTGGACCAGGAATTCAAGGTTGAGGATGGAGGCGACCATCGGGGCCGGCAGTTCAGCGAAGCCCATGTCGATGGTGCCTTCGAGGCCACGGCGGTAGAAAGCTTCCAGCGTGGGCTGGGCGAGGTCGGCGATGCGCACCTCAGGCGACTTTCCGGCGTCGTCCGCTACGTCGGCTCCCAGCGCCTTCGCGATGCCGGAAATCGAGCCGGCGAGGTGGTCAAGCAACTGGGACACGTTGAAGTCGGCGCACGGCGTGTGAGTCTGCGCGTCGGCGTCCGTGACGTTCGCCAGCACGCGCTGCACGATGGCAAGCGTGGCGTCCGCGGAGGTGAGTTCGTTGAGATCGGCGGGGGCAGCTGCCCATTCGTCGGCACCGGCGTCCCCCGTGGATGCCTCGGCGAGGAGACGGTCGAGGTA
This sequence comes from Arthrobacter sp. AZCC_0090, assembly GCF_014207375.1. Lineage (GTDB taxonomy): Bacteria > Actinomycetota > Actinomycetes > Actinomycetales > Micrococcaceae > Arthrobacter. Next base: position 13,020 of record NZ_JACHEE010000007.1, read on the forward strand.
GTGGTTCCAGCCCTCGGCGTGCGCGGCGACCGCTTCCGGCGTCGGAAGGCCTTCGTGCACCAGGCGCACGGTGGTCCCGCCGTCGGCGGGCTCAAGGGTGATGGCCACGGTGGAGACGTTGTCCGCCGGGGCCTCAGGCTGCTCCCAGCCCCACGTGAAGACGACGCGCTTGCCCGGTTCGATTTCGGTGAACGTTCCGGCTGCGTGATGGCCCGGGGTGATGGTCCACCGGTACTCGCCGCCCACCTTCAGGTCGACGCGGGCGGCGACCGTCTGCCAGCGGCGGAGCCTTTCGGGCTGGGTGATGAGTTCGAACGCCTGGTCGACGTTGAGGGGAAGAAGAACGGTCTTGTCGTAAATCATGGTGATTCCTCGGTTGTGGGAAGGCGGTCGTTGGTGAAGTTTTGTGCGTCAGCAAGGAGCATGTCCAGCTCTGTGGTCCAGAACTGCTCAAAAAGCTTCCGGAGTTCCCTCATGCCAGCGTTGTCCAAGCGGTAGAAACGGTTGCGTCCCTCTTTGCGGGCCGCAACAAGTCCAACCTGCTCCAGCAACAGCAAGTGCTGCGAGACGGCGGATCTGCTCACCGTGAATTCGGCAGCCAGCTCCGTCACGGTGCACTCACCCGCCGCAAGCATGTGCAACAGACGCCGCCTATTCGGCTCCGCGGCAACTTCCAGTGGGTCGAGCATGATTAATACGTTAGCGTCCACTAACGCATTCTGTCAACAACTTCCGAGAGCGCACTATCACCGACTACAGCACGGCGGACACCGCTACGAAAAGAGAACGAAAAAAGCCCGTGGAGCACGCCAATCATGGCGCGCCCCACGGGCTCTGTGTTTTGCGTGGCATCCGGGGATGCCAAATGACCTCGTGTACGACGGCGGTACGCAACTCGATGCCGAAAGGCACCTGATTGTTGCGACAGCTATCCGATACGGCGGGTGTCTACCTCGTCGTCATCGTCTTCCAAGTCCTCTGCGTACTTGTCCTCGTAAGCCGAGTAGTCCGGCTCCGGCGGATCATCCGCGAATCGGCTCGTCGCACGACTTGATGGACCCGTTAGCTCGCGCTGAAGGGCCGAATAGTCAGTGTTCGGGGAGTAGTACTTAATGTCCCGAGCCTGCTTGGTAGCTTTTGCCTTTTGACGGCCGCGCCCCATGGCGTGACCCCCTTTTGTACTTGGACCGGAGGTGGTCACCTTGGCGATCGGTGAGGCCCCGGAATGTTTGGTCAATTTGTCGTATGTCTAGATTACATGCTTTCTGGAGCAACTGCTTGCCACCACCTTCGCGAAAGCAGCGTCACAGTCCCACCTGGCAGCATCAACATTCATTGGCATGAAAAACTTGGGTAGAGTCGCCCTAATATCGGGCCACACGCATGAGAGGCACACATTCAGACATGGGCCAGGACAACACCTTCCCGGGCAACAACGGTACAGGCGACGATGAGTCGCCGGTAGACCCCGGCGCAGGGAACGAGGATCCGGGGACTTCGGGCGTTGATCCGGAGAATGCGGAGCCTGGCGAAACCGAACCGGAGTCCACCGATACCAACGGAAAAGAGTCCCCGCTGCGGACCGCCCTTGACGCCATGACGCGGCAACGGATCATCATCGGCGGGATCGTGCTGGCTGTACTGATCCTCATCGGCATAGTGATCTGGGTCCTCGTTGGAGCCCTGGCCAACCGTCCGGTGGCCGACGCCAGCCCCGAACCTGCCACGTCCACCACCCGTGGGACCCTTCCGGCGGACGTGGCAGCCAAGGACTACCAGCTGGGCGATTGCTTCGCCGACTTCGACTCCAGCGCAAGCCATGCGCGGGTTGTGGAATGCAACACAGATCATTCCGCCCAGTTGGGCGCCATTTTCCGCTACAAGGCCGGGGACTCTTTTCCCGGCACCACCGCATTGCGGGACAAGGGCCGCGAAATCTGCCGCACGATGCTGCTCAACGAAGCATCCAGCAAGTATGTGCTGCTCCAACAAAACGTGTACCCGAGCTCCACCAGCTGGGATAAAGGCGACCGCCGAGTGGACTGCTTCATCGTGGTGGACTCGGGCAATACGCTCAAGGAATCCGTACTTCAGAAGTAGCCCGGCAGACCCGGTCCCAGCCCGGCCATCCGCTCCAGCTAGTCCTTCCGCCTCACCGTCAGGCCGCTGCCTGCCGGAGCTCCGCCGTCGGGACCCGACAAAGCTTCGAGCCCTTCGATGGTGAGTTCGTCGACGTCGGCCGCGGTGTCCACCAGGACAGTGTCGCCGTCCATGATCTGTCCGGCGAGGATCTCCTTTGCCAGGCGGTCGCCGATCTCGCGTTGAACCAACCTGCGCAACGGACGCGCGCCGTAGGCGGGATCGTAACCGGACATCGCGAGCCAGGCGCGGGCACCGTCAGTGACCTCGAGGGTGAGCCTGCGGTCGTGCAGCCTCTTGGTCAGCTCGTCCACGTGCAACTCGACGATCCTGGCGAGTTCGTCCACGCTGAGGGCGTCGAACAGGACAATCTCATCGAGGCGGTTGAGGAACTCCGGCTTGAAGGACGCGTTGACCACGGCCATGACCGCATTTCGCTTCGCCGCGGCGTCCAAGGTTGGATCCACGAGGAACTGGCTGCCGTGGTTTGAGGTCAGCACCAGGATGGTGTTCCGGAAGTCCACCGTACGGCCCTGGCCGTCGGTGAGGCGGCCGTCGTCGAGCACTTGCAGGAGGATGTCGAACACTTCCGGGTGGGCCTTCTCCACTTCGTCGAGCAGGATCACGGAGTACGGGCGGCGGCGGACCGCTTCCGTGAGCTGACCGCCTTCCTCGTAGCCCACGTATCCGGGAGGAGCACCGACCAGGCGGGCCACGGAGTGCTTCTCCCCGTACTCGGACATGTCGATCCGCACCATGGCGCGTTCGTCATCGAAGAGGAAGTCGGCCAGGGCCTTGGCCAGTTCGGTTTTCCCGACGCCCGTGGGGCCGAGGAACAAGAAGGAACCCGTCGGGCGGTTGGGGTCACTGATGCCCGCGCGGGCGCGCCGGACGGCATCGGAAACGGCGGCCACGGCCTTGGATTGGCCGATCAGCCGCTTGCCGATCTCCTCTTCCATGTGCAGCAGCTTCTGGGACTCGCCCTGCAGCATGCGGCCTGCCGGGATTCCGGTCCAGGCGGAAATGACTTCGGCAATATCGTCCGCCGTGACTTCGTCGGCAACCATCAACGCAGGTTTTGCCTCGCCCCGCGCCTCCCGGGCAGATTCCTCCTCGGCCGCGGCACTGAGCTCGCGCTCCAACGCGGGTAGCTCGCCGTACAGAATGCGCGAGGCGGCTTCAAGGTCGCCTTCGCGCTGGTATTTTTCGGCGGCCGAACGCAATTCATCGATTTTCGCTTTGAGGTCGCCAACCCGGTTGAGCCCGGCCTTTTCAGATTCCCAGCGGGCGTTCAATGCCGACAGGGTTTCTTTCTTGTCCGCCTTGTCCGCGCGGAGGGCTGCGAGGCGCTCCACCGAGGCGGCGTCAGTCTCCCGGGCGAGGGCCAGCTCCTCCATGGTGAGACGGTCCACGGCGCGGCGGAGCTGGTCGATTTCCTCGGGAGCGGAATCGATCTCCATGCGCAACCGTGACGCCGCCTCGTCCACGAGGTCAATTGCCTTGTCCGGCAACTGGCGGCCCGAGATGTAGCGGTTGGAGAGCGTTGCGGCCGCCACCAATGCGGAGTCCGCGATCGCTACTTTGTGGTGGGCCTCATAGCGTTCCTTGAGGCCACGGAGGATACCGATGGTGTCCTCCACACTCGGCTCACCCACGTAGACCTGCTGGAAGCGGCGTTCCAGTGCCGGATCTTTCTCGACGTTTTCGCGGTACTCGTCCAGGGTGGTGGCACCGATGAGCCGGAGCTCGCCGCGGGCCAGCATGGGCTTGAGCATATTGCCGGCGTCCATGGCACTTTCGCCCGTGGCACCAGCGCCCACCACGGTGTGGATTTCGTCGATAAACGTGACGATCTGACCGTTGGAGTTCTTGATCTCCTCCAGCACCGCTTTGAGGCGTTCCTCGAATTCGCCGCGGTATTTGGCCCCAGCCACCATTGAAGCGAGGTCCAGCGCAATCAGGGTCTTGCCCCGCAGGCTTTCCGGGACGTCCCCGGCCACCATGCGCTGGGCGAGCCCTTCGACGACGGCGGTCTTGCCGACGCCGGGTTCCCCGATGAGCACTGGATTGTTCTTGGTACGGCGACTCAGCACCTGGACGACCCGCCGGATTTCGCTGTCCCGTCCGATCACGGGATCCAGCTTGCCGGAGCGCGCCACGGCAGTCAGGTCGGTGCCGTATTTCTCCAGCGCTTGGAAAGTATTTTCCGGGTCTTGTGAGGTGACTTTACGGTCGCCGCGGACACCCGGCAGGGCGGCGAGGAGCGCCTCATGGGACGCGCCGGCGTCGCGCAGTAGCTTTCCTACGGCGTCGCTTCCGGCAGAAAGCCCCAAAAGGAGGTGTTCGGTAGACACAAAGGAATCGCCGAGCTTTTCCGCCTCGTTCTGGGCGGCCTGAATAGCCTGCATGGACGGACGGGAAAGCTGCGCTTGCTGCACGGAGCTGCCCGACGACGACGGCAGGGCCTTGATCGCCGAACTCGCCTGCACGCTCACCGCGTCCGGGTCCGCTCCGGTGGCGCGCAAAAGGGCGACGGCGACGCCCTCGCGCTGGTCCATGAGCGCCTTGAGCAGGTGGGCCGGCTCCAATTGGGGATTTCCCGCGGTGGAGGCGTTCATGGCCGCCGCGGAAAGAGCCTCCTGGCTCTTGGTGGTGAATTTGACGTCCATGGAAGAGCTCCTTTCGGGAAGATGGCTGTTTCTCAAAGTTGAGTCTACTATGCTCAACTTTGGCAAACCGTCCCTCCCGATCCATGTTTGCCGACGGCGAAACCAGTGTCCATAGTCCACCCCGCCTATGTGGAAAAGCCCCTCCCCCTTCGCAGCACACGGACCGGACCCACGATCTCGCCAAACAGCCGTACGATATGCACATGGCACCCTTTACAGTCACCCGCAATGCGCTGATCGCCGCGGATCCCGCGGACATCTTCCCCCTCGTCAACAACTTCCACGAATGGACCAAATGGTCTCCTTGGGAGGCGGTTGACCCCAAGCTGAGCCGCAGCTACTCGGGCAACGAATCCGGCGTCGGAGCAAAGTATGCCTGGAGTGGCAACAACAAGGCCGGCACCGGAACCATGGAAATCGTCGGCTCCGAGGAGCCCGGCAAGATCGATATCCGCCTGGAATTCACCAAGCCGATGAAGGCCGTCAACCCCACGGAGTTCACTTTCGTCCCCGAGGGCGAAGGCACCCGCGTCACCTGGACAATGACGGGTGAAAACAAGGGCCTCGGCAAAGTCTTCGCGCTGTTCATGAACATGGACAAGATGGTGGGCGGCGACTTCGAAAAGGGCCTGGCGTCCCTCAAAACGGCGGCCACCCAGAAGAACTAGTAGCCCGTCGGGCACAGGCCATGGCCGTCTACGTTGATCCGCCGCTGTGGCCCGCGCACGGGACGGTGTTTTCCCACCTCGTCTCGGACGCATCGCTCGAGGAACTGCATGCCTTTGCCGCGGCCGCAGGGATCCCCGAGCGTGCCTTCGACGGCGACCACTACGACGTCCCGGAGCGCCGCTACCAGGATCTCCTGTCCGCCGGAGCCATCCCCGTGGAGGCCCGCGTTCTGGTCCGCAAACTAATTGCGAGTGGTTTGCGGATCCCCGCCCGGGACCGGAGCAAAGCGCTCACTGTGCCCCTGCTGGAGCGCTGGAATTCAACGCTCCCGGGACATGAGGAGCTAGGTTTCGAGCTCCTGGAACGCTGGGGCGAAGAACACCGGAAGTATCACAGCCGCACGCATTTGTTGGCGGTCCTCGAAGCCCTGGACGTCCTCACTGACCCCGCGCTTCCCGCGCGCTCGGTAACCTTGGCCGCGTGGTTCCACGACGCTGTCTATGAGGGAATCGCCGGGCAGGATGAAGAGCAATCGGCCAAATTGGCCGAGGACCGGCTCGCCATTGCAGGCCTGCCTGAGCCGGTGATCGATGAGGTGGCCCGGCTCGTCAGGCTGACCTCGACGCACAGCCCCGCGCCGGACGATCATGCCGGCGCCCTCCTGTGCGACGCCGATCTCTCCATCCTCGGTGCGGAACCCGCGCCTTACGCCCGCTATTTGACGGCTGTCCGCGAGGATTACGCCCACGTCAGCGATGCCGACTTCGCCGCCGGCCGGTCCGCGGTGGTTCGCCAGTTGCTCGCCCTGGATCCGCTCTTCCACAGCGAACGTGCCAAGGGCCTATGGCTGGACGCCGCTCGACGCAACCTGGAGGCCGAACTGTCATGACCACGGCGGGGACGGTGCATCGGCAGCTTCCGTTCGCGGTGAGGTTTGAATGGGGGCTCGACGGCGCCCGCGCCATAGCGTCTGGAGCCGATCTTGCCGTTGTGGTTGACGTCCTCTCCTTCACCACGTGCGTGAGCGTCGCCGTCGACCGCGGCGCCATGGTCTTCCCCTACCCGTGGATGGACGCGGGAGCGGAGGAATTCGCCGCCCACCAAGGTGCGCAGCTGGCCGGTCCGCGAGGCGGGGGCGGACTGAACCTCTCGCCGTCGAGCCTCCGCCGCGCGCGGACCTTGAGCCGCGTGGTGCTGCCTTCGCCCAACGGTTCGGCCCTTGCCTACGAGCTCGCCCGGGATGTTCCGCTCATCGCGGCCGTGTCACTGCGCAATGCGGCCGCCACCGCGGATTGGGTGGCGGCCGAGCTGTCCCCTGACGCCGTCGTGGCGGTGATCGCAGCCGGTGAGCGATGGCCCGGCGGTTCGCTCCGGCCCGCTGTGGAGGATCAGATCGGGGCCGGCGCCTTCATTGCCGGGCTCGCGGCCGCGGGCCGGGGCGGCTTCACTCCGGAGGACGGCAGGGAAGGTTTTTCGCCGGAGGCCGAGGCCGCCATGGCAGTTTTCAACGCTGCCGAGCCCCGGCTCCGCGAAGCCCTGCAAGGCTGCTCTAGCGGCCGGGAGTTGATCGGCGCAGGTTACGCCGACGACGTCGAGATCGCCGCCGAACTCGACGCCGGGCTCGCTGTCGCCCTGTTGAGGGACGGTGCGTTTCGGCGACCCTGAGCGCTCATCACGGCCCGGAGGACCCCGTGACCCCTCGCGGCTAGCCCTTATCCTTAATCCAACCCAGGATCACGGCTTCGAGCGCCGGCTTCTTTGCTTCGAAATCGGCGTCGTCCACAAACCGCGCAACGCGGGAGACTTCGCCGTCGCCCTCCAGCAGGCCCAGCTCATCCGCGAGCGATGCACCCTGGTGGAACATCAGGGTGACATTTTTCTTTGATCGCGGGAAGAATGAGGCAATGTTTCCCTTGTAAATGAAGGTGGGCGCCTGCCATTTGATGGCTTCGGACAAGCGCGAGTCTACGCCGAGGATGAATTCCCTGATTTGGGCGAGCAATTGGCGGTGCGGGTTGTCGTACTGCTGAAGCCAGGTGTCCACTTCCGGATTTCGATTGCCCATGGCAGTAACCATAAGCCTCCTCGGCTGCGAGCGGCCCCGGGAGAGTAACTCGCGTCCGCTCAGAAAATCTGGCGGATGTTGGTTTTCGCGAGGTCGATGAGCTGGTCGCCACGGCCGGAGAGGACGGTACGGATCGCGTAGAGCGTGAATCCTTTGACCTGTTCGGCGCTGATGGCCGGCGGAATGGACAGTTCCTGCCGGGCTGTACGGACATCGATCAGCGCGGGACCGTCGTGGGCGAGGGCTTCAGCGAGTCCCTCTTTCAGCCCGGAGGAGTTGTCCACCCGGATGCCACGGATTTCCAGTGATTCAGCGAGCTTGGCGAAATCCGGGTTCTCCAAGTCCGTGCCGAAGTTGACGAAGCCCGCGGCCTTCATTTCGAGCTCCACGAAGTTCAGCGAGGAGTTGTTGAAGACCACCACTTTGACGGGGAGCTTGTTCTGCACCAAGGTGATCAGTTCGCCCAGCAGCATGGTCAGGCCGCCGTCGCCGGCCAGGGCCACTACCTGGCGCCCGGGGTACGCTGCGGCCGCGCCGATTCCATGCGATAGGGCATTGGCCATGGTTCCGTGGTTGAACGAGCCGAGCAGCCGGCGTCGGCCGTTCATGGTCAGATAGCGGGCGGCCCACACCGTGGGGGACCCGACGTCGCACGTGAAAACGGCGTCCGGGGCCGCCAATTCATCCACCAGCCTGCCCACGAACTGCGGATGAATGGGCTGGCCATCCTTGGCCGGAGTGGCCAGGTCATCGAGTTTGGCGCGCGACTTGGCGTAGTGCTTGAGCGAAGCACTCAGGTGTGTTCTCTTCGCCTTGCGCTCGATCAAAGGCAGCAGGGACGCCGCAGTGTCCTTGACCGTGCCCAGGAGTCCAAGGTCAATTCGGGCGCGCCTGCCGAGCTGCTCGCCCCTGATATCCACCTGGATGATCTTGGCGTTCTCCGGGTAGAACTGCTGGTACGGAAAATCGGTGCCCAGCATGAGCAAGGCCTCGCAGCTTTCCATCGCGCGGTAGCCGGAACTGAACCCCAAAAGGCCGGTCATGCCGACGTCGAAAGGGTTGTCGTATTCGATGTGTTCCTTGCCGCGCATCGCGTGGACGATGGGCGCCCCCAACGCGTCCGCCAACGCCATGACCTCCGCGTGCGCACCCGCTGTGCCGGCGCCGGCGAGGATAGTGACTTTGCCGGCCGCGTTGAGAATGTCCGCTGCCTCTGCGAGCTCCTGGCTGTTGGGCCGGATCTCGGGCCTGGCGGCCCGGATCACCGCGGTCCTGTTGCTCTGCGCCTCCGCGAGGGCAACGTCGCCCGGAATCACGACGACGGCGACACCCCGCTTCTCGACCGCAGTCCGCATGGCGATTTCCAAGACCCTGGGCATCTGGGAAGGATGGGCGACGTGCTCGACATAGACGCTGCATTCCCGGAACAGCTCCTGGGGATGCGTCTCCTGGAAGTACTGGCTGCCAATCTCTTCACTGGGAATGTGCGCGGCGATGGCCAACACGGGAACCCTGGACTTATTCGCATCGTAAAGCCCATTGATCAGGTGCAAGTTGCCAGGGCCGCAGGATCCGGCGCACACTGCCAGTTCATCGGTGAGCCCTGCCTCGGCCGCAGCCGCCAGCGCAGCGGCTTCCTCATGCCTGACGTGAACCCAGCGGATGCTGTCTTCTTCCCTGAGCGCGTCCGTGAATCCATTCAGCGAATCTCCGGGGATCCCGTAGACGCGCTGGACGTTGTTGGCTTTGAGGGTGGCGACGATATTCTTGGCAACAGTGTTCCTGGCGGCGGACATGGACTGTTCCTTTCGACGGGAGGCAGTGCAGACACGGCCTACGCTACTCCGGAACAGTCCATGGCGCCTGATGCCCGACGCGCCGGTAGGGCTAGCGGTAGGTGCTGACGAACGGGCGGTTGCTAGGCACGATCTGCTTGCCTAGCGGCATGAGCGATACCGGGATGAGCTTCAGGTTGGCGATGGCCAGCGGGATCCCGATGATGGTGATGGCCATGGCGAAGGCCGTCACCACGTGCCCGATCGCGATCCAGATGCCCGCGACCAGCAACCAGATGACGTTGCCTAGGAGGGGGAAGATGCCTCCCCCGCCGGGCTTTTCGATGATTGTGCGTCCGAACGGCCACAACGTGTACGAGGCAATCCGGAACGACGCGATGCCCCACGGGATGGTGACGATCAACAAGCAACAAACAATTCCGGCCATGAAATATCCCAAGGCCAGGACGAAGCCACCGCAGACGAGCCAGATGATGTTGAGCAGCGTTTTCATATCTTCCATTGTCCCTTGGAGGTCGCGTCCGGGGCCTAGGGGTTCGCCCTGAGATCCCCCTGATCTTCCGATCCCCGCTCACTTATGTGCCCCTTTTGCCGGGCGCTCACTCACTTATGTGGGCAAGCGGCGGCGCCCTCCTGCAGATGAAGATCTGAAGGAGGGCGCCTAATTTTCGGCCTAAAAGTGAGCGAGCGTTGCACCGCCGGGTTTCCCCGCAGCGCTCGCTCACTTATGTCGCCTTTTTTCGCGGGCGCTCACTCACTTATGTGAGCTCCAAAGCCCGGCCAGCGCCCGCGGGGGCTGCGGGCTACGGACTACTTGCAGTTAGCGCTCAGCCAAGCCGTAACGGGAGCCATCGCTTTTTCGAACTTGCCGCTTGAGTAGACCGTTTGGTCCTTCAAACCTGCAAACGCAGTGTCCTTCAAGTTGGTGAAATCGGCTTTGAGACCTTCCGGGACGCGCTCTGCCGTGGCGGTGAGTTCGGCCTTGTATTGCTCCAGCTCGGCGGTCTTTCCCTGCGCCGCAGACATTGGCAGCAACGAAGCTCCCGTAGCTTCTTTAGAGATGGTGGAGCACATTTCGGCTGCCGAAGCGAAGCCCCCAAAGGGCCCCGACGACGGAGTCGGGCTTGCGGATGCGGAATCGCCCACAGAAGAGGGCGACGGCGTGCCCGCCGAGGCGGTGCCTGCCTGCGATGAGCAGCCAGACAATGCCAAAGCGGCAAAAAAGGCGATTGTCAGGTATCGGATAGGGCCGTAAAGAGGTTGAGCAAGGATTTTCAAAGGTCGCATTCTGCTTGATCGTCTGCCTCCGGAACCGTTCCGTCCCCGGAGGCAATGGCATTCTGTCCCCGCCGTGGAGTGTAGCCCGAATGGCCCCCGACCTTCCAAGTTGACTTCGGGCGCCTCCAGCCAGCTTCCCTATGCCCGCACCAGCAAAGTGTCCAGCTTGGTGAACGACGTGCCCCACCCCTCACGGGTCATTTCCACCCATTCATCAGAGTCGAAGGGGCCCTGGGTGAGGTGAAGCCGCGTCCGACTGCCATCCAGTACCTCGAACTCGAGGCGCATTTCCAGCAAGAGCGTGATCCCGGCGTCGGGCTCTGCTTTCTGGGTGGCGACCAGCAGGGCGGGCGGATCATAGGCGGTGATAACGGCGTCGATGGGTGATTCCTTCGCAGTGCCGTCCTCATCCCAGGTCATGACGAGCTGCCATGCACCACCCACCCTGGGTTCGACGACAATCCGGTTGCGCGGCGAATCAACACCTACTGGCCCAAACCAGGCCGCGAGCTGATCGGGGTCCATGAAGGCCTCGAAGACGAGTTCGCGTGGGGCATCGAACTCGCGGGTCATGGTGAGAATGTGCTGTTCCGTGTTCATTGCTTGACTCCTGGATCCTTTGAATCGTGCTGAATCTTGCGTAAGTGGGCATCGAGGCGGATAAAGCTCGCATCCCAGAACCGCCTGTACTTGTCCATCCATTCAGTGGCTTCGCGCAGTGGTTCCACTTCCAATTTGGAAGACCTCCATTGTGCATTCCGGCTCCGGCTGATCAGCCCTGCGGCTTCCAGGACTTTGAGGTGCCGCGAGACCGCGGGAAGGCTGATGGCGAACGGTTCGGCAAGCTCCTTCACGGTGGCTTCGCCCTCCGACAGCCGAGCCAGGATGGCCCTTCGGGTCGGGTCGGCCAGTGCCGAGAAGATGAGACTGAGCCGATCTGTGGACATCGTTGGCGCCTTCGTATTTAACCATTCGGCTAATTAGCTGAAGTGTTAAATATGCGACGCCGGACGGCGGCTGTCAAGAGATTCTTGCGACGCCCGCTCACATCACTGCAGGAGGGTCACGCCAAAAAGGCGCCAAAGGTGCAGGAGCGTTTGTGGAAAAGGCGCCAAAGGTGAGCGAGCGATTGTGGAAAAGGCGCCAAAGGTGCAGGAGCGATTGTGGAAAAAGCGCCAAAGGTGAGCGAGCGATTGTGGAAAAGGCGCCAAAGGTGCAGGAGCGATTGTGGAAAAAGCGCCAAAGGTGAGCGAGCGATTGTGGGTGGGGCCGTTAGGCTTTGGCGGCCTTGACGAAGGCACGCACCAGGTCGAGGTCCTTCACGCCGCGGGACGACTCCACGCCGCTGGACACGTCGACGCCCCAGGCTTCGGCTTCACGCGCTGCGACTCCGACGTTGGACGGGGTCAACCCTCCGGCCAACAGCCATTTGCGCCCACCCAGGCCCAGTTTTCGGACCGAGGAATAGTCCCACGCCTCACCCGAACCCGGCACAGCGGCGTCGATCAGGAGCAGTTCCTCGCCCCATTCGTCGAACTCCTCCGGCGCGGCGCCCATGGTGACGGCCCTGATCAGCCGCATGCCGGCGTCGTGCACGGTCTTGACGTCTTCCGGCGAGCGGCTTCCGTGCAGCTGGACCCATTCAAGGCCGGCCTGACGGGCGGTTGCGACGGCGTCGACGGCGGCCTCGTGGCGGAAAACTCCGACGGCGGCGACACCTTCGGGCACATGGATCAGCAAGTCTCGGGCACGATCGGGCGATACCTCGCGCGGGCTCTTCGTCAGCACGAAACCCACGGCATCTGTGCCGGACTCGACGGCGGCTTGCACGGACTCAGGCGTGCTCAAGCCACACACTTTAACGAACATTCCGCGCCTCCAACCCTTTATCTCACTACGACGTTAGCAAGCGCCTCCGGGATTGTTGAACCGCGCCAAGGTTGCGCCGATGTTACGCGGGCGTTGCCCAGGCTAACGGCGGGCTCGGGCTAGGCTGAAGCATATGGAGATCATCCGTTTTGCCGAGCTCAGACCTGAACCGTGGCGCAACGGCGGCGGGGTGACCCGCGAACTGGCCAGCCATCCGAAAGCGGCATCCGCCCAGGACGGAGCGTGGGATTGGCGCGTGAGTATCGCCGACGTCGGATCGGCCGGCGATTTCTCGACGTTCCCGGGCATGGAGCGGGTGATCACGGTGATCGACGGCGAGTTGCTGCTGCTCACGGTGGACGGCGAAGAGCACCCGCTGGAAAAGTACCGGCCGTTCCGGTTCTCGGGCGAGGCGGACTCTTCCAGTGCACTTCCTACGGGCGACATCCGGGACCTCAACGTGATCGCCCGGGCCGGCGAATTCAAGGGCTACACGTCCATCATCGAGCTCTCCAAGAAGCGCGCACACCCGGTGTTCGACGGGCAGATGGCCGTTCTGTTGGAGGGCAAGGCTTCTGTCACGCCTGGTGCTTCGGTCGCACCCGGCGCGGAGCCTGCGGACACGGTTGTGCCTGCGGACAGCTCGGACGGTGAAGCCGCCGCGGTGCCGACCGTCGAGCCAGTCGAACTCAACCGCTACGACGCGGTAGTAGGTTCGGACACCCGCAGCCCGGAAATCCTGGGCCGTGGATTCCTGGCCGTCATCTCCATCGACCGCGTGGAGCATGCGCACTCCTAGGTCTGAGCACTGGACATAATGCCAACATGCGCATTCGCTGAGCCCACCACTGGACATGTCCCTCATGGTGTCCGCAATATGTCCACTCGCCGAGCCACACGTTGGACATGTCCCCTGATTGAGCCCATGACCGCGCATGTCCCTCGGGTGAGGCTCGCCTCGGGTGAGGCTCGCCACCAAAGCTGGCCACCCGACGTCGGGCTTGCTAGCCTCGAAGGAAGGCCCGCACAGGGACCTCCGGACGACGGTTCAGTACCCGGCACGCGACAAGACTGGCCAAAGGATCTGTCATGTCGTGGTTAATCCTCATCCTGTCGGGTGCGCTCGAGGCCGTCTGGGCCGCAGCACTCCACCGATCCAACGGCTTCCGCAAACCTCTGCCCTCCGCCGTCTTCGTCGTATCAGTGATTGCGAGCACCGCAGGCCTGGCCTTCGCGATGCAATCCATCCCGACCGGAACCGCGTATGCGGTGTGGGTGGGAGTCGGCGTCGTTCTCACAGCGGCTTACGCAATGATCACCAAAGTCGAACGCCCGACGGCGGCCCGGCTGCTGCTGCTCTCCGGGATCGGTGTGTGCGTGGTCGACTTGAAGGTAGTGGCGTAGCGATGGCCGCCAAGTTTGCATGGGCCATTTTGCTGGCTTCCGCCGTACTCGAAGCGGTGTGGGCGACGGCCCTCGGCCTGTCCGACGGATTCAGCCAAGCCGTCCCCACCGTGGTCTTCGCCGTGACGGCGACCCTCAGCATGATCGGCCTCGGCATCGCGGTGAAGCGCATTCCCCTCGGCACGGCCTACGCCGCCTGGGTGGGGATCGGGGCTGCGCTGACTGTCGGCTGGGCGATGGCAACCGGCGTCGAACCGGCCAGCCCGCTCAAGTTGCTGTTCATTGCCGGGATCGTGGGTTGCGCGGCCGGGCTGAAGGCCCTTCGCACTGAAGCGGTGGAAGTATCCGAGCCGGCCCGGCCATAAGCACGCGGCAAGCGGAATACTCCCCCGCCCCGCGGAGTTGCCAGCAATGAGACGAACACTCGGCGAAGGAGAACCACCATGACCCCGGAAACCATGAACGTGCAACTCGGCGATGGCCTGACCGTGAGCCCCCTCGGCTTCGGCGGGATGGCGCTGACTCCCGTGTATGGCGAGGTGGACCCCGCCGAATCCCTCAAGACGCTGCACCACGCCGTGGATGCCGGCATCAGCTTCGTTGACACCGCTGACATTTACGGCGCCGGCGACAACGAGGAACTGATCGCGAATCTCCTGAAGGACCGGCGCGACGAGATCCAGTTGGCCACTAAGTTCGGAATCGTGGGCAACCCGCGCGACGGCTATACCGATGTCCGCGGAGACGCCGCCTACGTGGCCGAAGCGGCGGAAGCGAGCCTCCGCCGCCTCGGCACCGACGTCATCGACCTCTACTACATGCACCGCCGTGACCTCCGCGTTCCGATTGTGGAAACCGTGGAGGCCATGGCGGAACTTGTCCGGGCAGGCAAGGTCCGGCACCTGGGCCTGTCAGAAGTGACAGCCGAGGAGCTGAGGGAAGCCAACGCCGTGCACCCGATCGCCGCCGTGCAGAGCGAGTGGTCCATCTGGAGCCGGGACGTTGAGCGCAACGTCGTCCCGACCGCGGCAGAGCTAGGTGTGGGCTTCGTACCGTATTCGCCGCTTGGCCGGGGGTTCCTGACCGGGACCGTTAGCGCCGAGCAACTCGGAGACAACGACTTCCGGCACCGCATCCCCCGATTTGCCGACGGAGCCCTCGACGCGAACCAAGCGGTTGTTGCCGCGGTTCGCTCCGTGGCCGCGGAGCTGTCCGAAAGCACCGGCCGGCATGCAACTCCCGCCCAGGTGGCTTTGGCCTGGCTTTTCGCCCAGGGCCGCCGCCTCCCGCTCAGCGTGGTCCCCATCCCCGGCACGCGCAAGGCGCACCGGATCGATGAAAACCTGGGCGCGTTGTCGCTTGAGTTGAGTGCCGCCCAACTGGACGCGCTCGACGGCGCCGCGGACGCCGTCGTCGGCTCACGGTCCGCGGATCCCACCTGGGTTTCGCAAGGCCGAGAGTAGTCGGTAAGCCGTAGGCGGCTTCCGTAGAGTGGACGAATGGACTCACTCATTCATTCACTGCGTGACATCACCATCCGGAGAATCTCGGTCAGCGAGATGGACAACAACGTGTACTTGCTCACTGCCAAGGCAAGCGGCGCGCAGCTCCTGATCGATGCCGCGGACGACCTTCCGGCCATCCAACAGATGATCGAAGACTCGGCCGCGGACACCAGCGCCACGCCGAAGCTGGCCCTGATCGCCACGACGCACCAGCACTGGGATCACGTCCGCGCGCTCCCCGGGTTGGTGGAAGCGACGGGCGCGAAGACTTCGGCCGGAGTGGACGACGCCGACGCGCTGCCCGTGCCCGTGGACGTGCAGCTGCGCCATGGAGATGTGGGAAACTTCGACGGTTTCGACATCACCGCGGTGCATTTGCGCGGCCACACTCCGGGTTCGATTGCCTACGTGTACCTGGACCCCGAAGGTCCCGCGCACATTTTCAGTGGCGACTCGTTGTTCCCCGGAGGCGTTGGTAACACCCAAGGCGATGCTTCGCGATTCACGTCGCTGTTGAACGACGTGACCGAACGGCTGTTCGAGGCTTACCCGGACGACACCGTGGTGCATCCCGGCCATGGAGATCCGACGACACTCGGTGCAGAACGGCCACACCTTGCAGAATGGCGCGAGCGCGGCTGGTAGACCCCATCTGGACATGCCCATTCTTTGAGCCCACGAGTGGACATATCAGGAATATGTCCACTCCTTGCTACCCACGCTGAGCATGTCCTGCTGGGTACCTCGCGAGCGGACAATGCGCATGCCCATTCTTTGAACCTAGGAATGGACATATCAGGAACACGTCCACTCCTTGCTGCCCACGCTGAGCATGTCCAGTCCTTGTCACCAAGGCTGGGCATGTCCCCCGGAGCGCCGGGAATGAAATTAGCGGCCGCGGCGCTCGTTCGACGCCGGAGCCGAGGCACGGCGCGGGCCGCTGCGCGCCGGACGGCCAGAACCCGAGTTGCCTGAACCGGAGCCGTACGAGCCACCGGAGTTGCCACCCGTGTTCGAGGACCAGACAGCCTTGTTGCCAGTGCTGCGCGTGGACGTGGCGGATTCCGTGCGCGGAGCCGACGCCGAGCGGTTACCTCCAGAGGCACGCTGACCGGTCGCCGGACGACCGCTGCGACTACTCTGCGCACCCTGACCACGTGCACCCGGAACGTCATTGCGGTGAGTGGAGGCGGCGTTGCCGCGACCACGCGAGCTGCGCGCGACGTCGTCGTTCGCAGCAGCGCGGCGCTCTGCACGGTTGATGTCGGTGCGCACCGGCTCGGCCGAAACCTTGCCACGCCCACCGCGACCACCACGGCCACCCGCGGTGGGTGCAGCCTGGGTGGTGCGGCGGTTGCGCTTGCGCTGGGCGTTGGCACCGGTGGAGGTACCGCCGCCCGGCTGCTGGGTCTTCGCCGCGAGCAATGCCGCACGGGTGCGCGGGTCAACCTTGTCGGCGACCTCGCCCACTAGCTCGGCAACCAACGGGGAGTTGGCCGTGACGCGCTCGAACGAGACGTCGACGCCGGCGGCCTTCATGAGCTTCTTGACGTCGGACTGCTGCTCGGGCAGCGTCAACGTGACCACGGTGCCGTCCGAACCTGCGCGGGCAGTACGGCCGGAGCGGTGCAGGTAAGCCTTGTGCTCTGTGGGCGGGTCCACGTGGATGACGAGTTCGACGTCGTCGACGTGCACGCCGCGAGCGGCGACGTCGGTGGCCACCAGGACCCGGACCTCGCCACTTGAGAACTCGGCGAGGTTGCGATCGCGGGCGTTCTGCGACAGGTTGCCGTGGAGATCGACGGCGGGGATGCCGCAATCGGTCAGCGTCTTGGCGAGCTTGCGGGCGTGGTGCTTGGTCCGCATGAAGAGGACACGACGGCCGGCGCCGGAGGCCAGCTCCACGATCAGTTGCTTCTTGACGGTCTGGTCGTTGACCACCAGGACGTGGTGCTCCATGGTGGTGACCGCGGCCTGGGGGTCGTCCACGGAGTGGGTCAGCGGGTTGGACAGGTAACGGTTGACCAGCTTGTCAACACCGTTGTCCAGCGTCGCGGAGAAGAGCAGGCGCTGTCCCTGGGTGGGGGTCATGTCCATGAGCTTCTTGACCACGGGGAGGAAGCCGAGATCGGCCATGTGGTCGGCCTCGTCCAGCACGGTGATCTCGACGGCTTCGAGCGTCAGGATGCGCTGGCGGATGAGGTCCTCAAGGCGGCCCGGGCAGGCGATGACAATGTCGACGCCGGCGCGCAGCGCCTTTTCCTGGCGGGCCTGGGAGATACCGCCGTAGATGACCGTAGTGTTCAGGCCCATGGCCTTGGCCAGCGGCTCGATGGTGGCGTTGATCTGGGTGGCCAGCTCGCGGGTCGGTGCGAGGACCAGGCCCATCGGGCGGCCGGGCTTGCGGAAGTGCTTGGCTTCGCGCTCGGCGAGACGTGCCACGAGCGGGATAGCGAAAGCGATGGTCTTACCGGAGCCGGTGCGGCCACGGCCCAGGACGTCGCGGCCTGCGAGCGTATCCGGAAGGGTCTTGACCTGAATGGGGAAAGCTTCTTCGATGCCATCTGCAGCGAGGGACTCGGCGATGGCCTTGGGCGTGCCAAGGGCAGCAAAAGTAGTCATGTGTTTCAGGGGTCTTTCTGGCGGTGTCCAACGGACATCGTCCCCCGACGCCGGTTGGGCCAAGGGTTCGCCGAGGAAAAAGTCAGTGATCGACCGGTAGGCAATAAGCCGTGGCCGGGACCAGAGAAAACGCGTTCATCGACGCAGGATGTGCCTCTCACATGAAAAAAGCCCACTAGCCAAATTTGGAACTAAGCGGGCATCACTGCACATCAAGTAAATCCATTCTAGCATCCGCGAACAGCCCGCCTTTCCACGGGGGCCTTTTTACCCAAGTAGCTCGCAGTAGGTGTCGTTTTGGGGGCTGAAAACGACAACAACTGCGAGTCAGTTGGGTGGGGACGGCCGTTGCCTCACAGGGGCACGTCAAGGCAGGCTTGAGCCATGACGCACCAGCACGACGGCGGAGCCCACCTTCACAACGAAACCCACCACGACGGCGACGCAGCGCAGTTTTGGGACGAGGTGTACCGGGAAAAGGCGAAGAGGTGGAGCGGAAATCCCAATCCGCAGCTCATCGCGGAAGCCACAGGTTTGGTGCCCGGCACCGCCCTCGACCTGGGCTGCGGGGAGGGCGCGGACGCTATCTGGCTCGCCCAGCATGGCTGGACGGTGACCGCCGTGGATGTCTCCGCCGTCGCGCTTGAACGGGCGGCAGCCCATGCCGCCGACGTCGGGATACAGGACGGGATCGCTTGGCTGCGACGGGACTTCGCCTCGTGGCACCCGGAAGAGGGCTTCGACCTGGTGTCCTCCCAGTTCCTTCATTCGCCGATTCTTCCGTGGCGCGATTCCCTCGCCTCGGCCGCAGCAGCCGTGGCCCCCGGCGGGGCTTTGCTGGTGGTGGGGCATCATCCGGATGGCCTGACTCCGTGGAGCGGGCACAAGGACATGAAGGACAAGTTCTTCACCCCTGAGGACCTGGTGGAGGCGCTCACGCGCGGCCCCGGCTCGTGGCGGATCAACGTCGCCGATTCCCGGGAACGCGTCGTGACCGGTCCGGAGGGCCAACAGGCCACCACCATCGACAGCGTGCTCCGGGCCACCCGAAGGTCTTAGGCCCGCACGTCGTCCGCTTCGTCGGCGCGGCGCGCCTCGGCGGCCCCTGCACTTTCAGCACCCAAAGGCCGCCCGCCGGCAACGCGCGGCGCAATGATGAGCCCGACGACGGCGATCCCCGCCGTCAGTGCGAAGACCCCGGCGAAAGTGGACGCCGTCGTCGTGAGCGCGCTGAAGACGAGTCCCGTCACGGCGAGCGAGAGGGCGCCTCCCAGGGAATCGGCGATGGACATCGCCGAACTGTTGAAGCCCTGGTCCTCTGGCTTGGAGAGAGCCAGGGTCATGACGCTCAGGCGCGGGTACATCAGGCCCATGCCGGCGCCCGCGAAGAGCCAACCGGCAATCGCCACGCCGGCGGGCCAGGCGAACACTGTAGTCACGAGGACAACGGCGATCGCACCGAGCACCAACACCGAACCGATCCGGACCGCCAGGGCATTGCCAAGCCGGGAACCCAGCCGCCCTTGGACGCCGGAGGCCCCCGCCCAGGCGAGCGCCGATCCGGTCAAGGCGAGCCCGGCGAACGCTGGCGTGAAGGAGTATCGATCCGTGAGAAGGTACGGCACGTAGACCTCGGCGCCGAAGAAGGCCGCGGAGGCGAATCCGCGCATCAGGATGACGCTCGGCAGTCCGCGGCCCGCTCGGAGCGTCCCGCGAGGGACCAACGGCCGCACCGACAGCATCGCGATGGCGAGGGCGACGACGGCGATCACCCAACCCACGGCAGGCACCTGTCCGGACAGGTTCAGGCCGAGGACCGCAAGGGCCGCGAGCGCAGCCCATCCCATGCGGCCGAACGACCAGGGAACGTCTTTGGCTTCGGACTTTGGAGTGTGTGTGGCGGCTCCGTCGGAGCCTTCCGCCGATCGCATGCCCCGCATGGCGGGCAGGATCATCGCCAACGCCGGAACCACCAGGCCCACGACGCCAAGGAAAACCCAGTGCCAGCTGCTCAACTGGGCAACGACGCCGGCGGCGAAAGGACCGATCATCGATGGAATGACCCAGGCCGCCGAGAACGCTGCAAAGACCTGGGCGTGCAGCCTGGCGGGGTAGACCCTGGCAATCACCACGTAGAGTGCGATTGTCATGGCCCCGCCGCCGAGGCCTTGGACGAGCCGGCCAGCCACGAGCATCGGCATGGAAACCGCGATACCAGCGATGAGCAGTCCTGCTGCGAACAGGGCCACGGAAGCGTACAACGGGGCAGCCGGACCGCGCCGGTCCGCCCAGTTCCCTGCTGCTACCATCCCGATCACGCCCGTGGCGAGAGGCCCGGCGAAGGCCAACGCGTAGAGCCCGGCGCCATTCAGTTCACGGCTTACCAGCGGCATGATGGTGGTCACCGCCATCGATTCGAAGGCGGCAAGGAACACCAGGGCGCATGAACCTACCGTGGCCAAAAGGTAGGGGCGTTGGAGTATGCCCGCTGATGCGTCGTCGCTTGTCATCATCCCAGCCTAGAAGCCCAAACGAGTTTGGGGCCACGAACCCAACGCACGACGCACCTGACTCACTGCCGGGCAGACCCACCAATGGTGAGTCACGCCGTCGTCGTCCATTCCATTGCGGGGAGCAACTCACCTGCGGCGGTGGGTACGACGGCGCCGGTCGCAGTCGAGTCTGGGTTCAGCATCCAGCCGACCCGCTTGGCCGTGCTCAGCATCACGACGCTTTCTACGAGTTCAATCCTGGGAATGCGCTGCTGGATGGCGAGTTCCATCTCCATGACCTCGGCCAGCGAACGCAGCCACATGATGATCACAAAGTTAGTGCTCCCCGTGGTGGAGGCCGTGAACCTGACGTTCCTGACGGCCCGTAGCTCCGCAGCCGCGGCCTCGTGCTGGCCTGCTGGAACGTTCGCGAACCACTGGCACGTGATGGGATACCCGGAGAATTGCTGGGCGATTTCGCAGCGGAAGGACAGCATCCGGCTCGCGAGCACACGGCCCAACTGCCGCTGGACCGTGGCGGGGTGACGCCCCAGGGCGCGTGCGATCTCCGCGGCGGATGCCCTTCCATCACGGGCGAGGAAGGGAAGGAGGGCCATGTGGCTCTCCGGCAGCGGGGTGACCATTGCGTACGGGTCAGACGGATTGGCGGCTTCCGGCCCGGCAAGGGCACGCAGCGCCTGCTGCTCCGCCCGGCTCAGCAGGTTGAGCCGCCACGCATAGCCACTCGTATGGATCCGCGTGCAGAGCGAGGTCCGGTACTTGGTGAGCCCCCGGATTTCCTTGAGCTGGGGCAAGAGGCGGGTGCTGAACGCGCCCAGGTCTTGGGTGATCACAGTCAGCATGAGGTCCCGGTTGCTGGCGGCTTCCTCAACCGTGATGACTTCCGGAATCGCCGCGAGCGCGGCTGTGACCTCGGGCCGGCGGTGCATCTCGCAGTCCACGTCGATCAGTGCCAAGCAAGCATTCTTCGGATCGCCCATGAGGTGCGCGGTGGTCCAGGCAGCTCCGGACTCGCGCAAGCGGTCCCATCTGGAGGCCAACGTGGTGGCATGGACGTCCAGGACGGCGGCGGCGTCGGACCAACTGATCCGCGGCGAGATCTGGAGGGCATTGATCAACCGGAGGTCCTCTTCGCTGAGCTCCATGAGCGATCGCCTCCTTAGCAGTGCATGAATCCTGTTAATTCTGGCATGCGCCTGAATTTTTTCAGGGGTTTTGAAGATTGTGAGGCCAATCACTCCACAATAGCTATAGCTACCTACCAAACGTTCAGGAAACAGGAGAACACATGTCGATCGCCGCAGACGCCAAAGAGATGCAGGGAGAAATCGCGCGGTTCCGCCACGAACTCCACCAGGAGCCGGAAATCGGCCTGGACCTCCCTCGCACTCAGGAAAAGGTGCTCAAGGCGCTCGACGGACTCCCGTACGAAATCACCCTTGGTGAGAGCACGACGTCGGTCACTGCTGTGTTGCGCGGCGGCGCCCCGCACGCTTCAGCGCAGAAGCCAACGGTGCTGCTCCGCGCCGATATGGACGGCCTTCCCGTCCAGGAGCGCACCGGCGTCGAGTTCTCGTCGAAGATCGATGGCGCCATGCACGCCTGCGGCCACGACCTCCACACCTCCATGCTCGCCGGAGCCGCCACCCTGCTGGCCGAACGGCGCCATCAGTTGGCCGGCGACGTCGTCCTGATGTTCCAGCCGGGCGAGGAAGGCTTCGACGGGGCCGGCCACATGATCCGCGAAGGCATCCTGGACGCTGCAGGCCGCCGCGTTGACGCCGCCTACGGCATGCACGTGTTCTCCTCCCTGGAACCGTACGGCCAGTTCTGCACCAAGCCGGGTGTGATGATGAGTGCCTCGGACGGGCTCTTCGTCACCGTGCTGGGTGCTGGCGGGCACGGTTCAGCGCCCCACGCGGCCAAGGACCCAGTCACGGCCGCTGCCGAAATGGTGACCGCGCTGCAGACCATGATCACGCGGCAATTTAACATGTTCGATCCGGTAGTCCTCACCGTTGGCGTGCTGCAGGCCGGTACCAAACGGAATGTCATTCCCGAATCCGCCCGCTTCGAAGCCACCATCCGCACCTTCTCGGAAGCCTCCCGCGACCGGATGATGACCGCGATTCCGCAACTCCTCAAGGGCATCGCCGCAGGCCATGGCTTGGAAGTGGATGTCGACTACCGCGGCGAATACCCCATGACTGTCACCGACGAGGACGAGACACACACTGCCGAGAACGTCATCTCGGGCATGTTCGGCGATTCCCGGCTCTCGCGCTGGGCCACGCCGATGAGCGGCTCGGAAGATTTTTCCCGGGTCCTGGCCGAAGTGCCTGGAACCTTCGTAGGCCTCAGCGCCGTGCCCCAGGGTGTAGACCACACCACCTCACCGTTCAACCACTCCCCCTACGCCACCTTCGACGACGGCGTCCTGTCCGACGGTGCGGCGCTCTACGCAGAGCTCGCGGTCTCCCGCATCGCCACCCTCGCCGCCAGCAACTAACAACCACCACCCCAGCCACTTGGAGCAAGACATGACCGCCACCGTAGGCGCTTCAGCCACAGTTCAGGTTCACAAGTCCCACCTGCGGACCCTCATCGGCACCGGCATCGGCAACGCCGTCGAATGGTACGACTGGGCAATCTACGCCACGTTCTCGCCCTTCATCGCCAGCGCCCTCTTCAGCAGTGCCGACCCCACGTCGGCGGTCCTCTCCACGCTGGCGATCTTCGCCGTCGGATTCGTGGCCCGCCCGTTCGGTGGCTTCGTCTTTGGTTGGATCGGCGACAGGATCGGCCGCAAGACGTCCATGACAATCGCGGTCGGCCTGGCCGCCTTCGGCAGCCTGCTGATCGGCATTGCTCCCACGTTCCAGGCTGTCGGGACGCTGGCCTCCGTCATGCTCCTGGTGGCCCGCCTCATCCAAGGCCTCGCCCACGGTGGCGAGCTGCCGTCGTCGCAAACATACCTGTCCGAAATGGCTCCCAAGGAAAAGCGCGGTTTCTGGTCCACGCTCATCTACACCTCCGGAACCGCCGGCATCCTTGCCGGAACCTTGCTGGGCGCCATCCTGACCGGGGTGCTGAGCAAGGCTGACATGAACTCCTGGGGCTGGCGCGTCCCGTTCCTGGTGGGCGGCGCCCTGGGCATCTACGCCTTGGTCATGCGGGCCAAGATGAAGGAGACCGAGGCGTTCGAAGCCGAAGCGCCGAAGGAAAAGCGCGAGCCGATGTGGCCGCAGATCGTCAAATACCGCAAGCAAGCCCTGCAGGTGATCGGGCTGACCGTCGGCCTTACCGTTGTCTACTACATCTGGGGCGTCGTGGCGCCGAGCTACGCGGCAACCACCCTCAAGATGGACCGCGGAGAAGCCCTGTGGGCCGGAGTCATCGGCAACGTCGCATTCATCGCCTCACTCCCGTTCTGGGGCAAGCTGTCCGACCGCATCGGCCGCAAGCCCGTGTTGATCGTGAGCTCTGCCGGTGCCGCCCTGCTGCACTTCCCCATGACGTGGCTCCTGAAGGACTCCCCTTGGCAGCTGGCCGTTTCGATGTCTGTGATGTTGTTCTTCATTGCCGGCAGCGCCTCGATTGTCCCGGCCGTGTACGCCGAGCTCTTCCCGACCAAGATCCGCACCGTGGGCGTCGGCGTCCCGTACTCCATCTGCGTTGCTGCATTTGGCGGGACGGCCCCGTACCTGCAGACCTGGCTCGGCAGCATCGGCCAAGCCAACCTGTTCAACGTGTACGCCGTGATCCTGCTGGCCATCGGAATCGCGTTCGCCTTCATGATCCCTGAAACCAAGGGCAAGGACCTGACCCACTAACTCCAACGTCCGGACCCAACTAACTCGCAGTTAACGTCGTTTACAGGCCTGAAAACGACAACAACTGCGAGTCAGTTGGGTTAAAGCTGCGCGGCGATCTGTCGGGAGGCGGCTTCCGCGAGGCGCTTCGCGAAACCCTCCCCCTCGCCCACTACCTCGTCCACGGCACCGTCTTCGAGGAGTGTGCGTGCTCCGATCCGTTGCCGTTCGCTCAACGCGGCCGCCCGGGACGTGTCCCCATGCACGATCATGCTGGCACCCTCCGGCGGCAGCGGCGCAAGCCAGGCGTGCTCGGCCGCCACCGTGCGGCGGGCAGCCGCGATGGCAAGCGCCCCGCCACCGGTCCCCTCACCGAGGAGCACGGCAACGCTTGGCACGGTGAGTTCAAGCATCCCCGCAATGCAATCCGCGATCCCACCCGCGATTGCTGATTCCTCTGCACGGACTGAAAGCTCGGCGCCCGGAGTATCCACCACCGTCACGAGCGGCAGCCCCAGCTCCTCGGCGAGGCGCATGCCCCGGCGAGCCTGGGCCAACCCGGCAGTATCGAGGACACTCCCCGCCCGCTGGGCGGCACGGTCCTGGCCAACGACGACGACGGGCCGGCCTTCCAGCTCAGCCAGCACGACGGCGGTGCTCGCGGAAGTTGCCCCGCGGCCCGTGCCGTGCAAACGCACGAGGCGGCCGAACCCGCCGTCGAGCAATTCGCTCAGGCCGGGACGCCCGGCGTCGCGAGTCCGCAAGACCGAATCCCAAGCGGAAGCGTCGCCGCTGGACGCGGCTTGACCCGGTAATCTCCCGGCGTCCTCCCACGATCCACGGGCGGCGAGAATCGCCAGCACCTCAGCGGCAATGTTCCTGAATCCCTGCACATCCACGACGGCGTCGACCGTTCCATGGGCGAGGAGGTGCTCACTCCGCTGGACCCCCTCGGGAAACTCCTGCCCGGTGAGTCCGGCGTAGACCTTGGGACCCAGGAAGCCAACCAGCCCACCCGGCTCCGCCACCGTGACATGCCCCAACGATCCCCAGGAGGCGAAGACGCCGCCCGTGGTCGGGTGCCGGAGGTAGGCCAAGTAAGGCAGTCCGAGCCTCTTGAAGGCCGTGAGCGCCTCCGTGATCCGCACCATCTGCAAGAAGGCGAGGGTGCCTTCTTGCATGCGGGTTCCCCCTGACGCGGGAGCGGCAACGAGGGGCAGCCGACGACGGCCGGCCTCGTCGATTGCCGCGATGATCCGCTCTGCGGCGGCCCGGCCGATCGAGCCGCCAAGGAAGGCGAACTCGCTGGCCAGGACCGCCACGGGCTGTCCATCCAGCGTTCCCTCGCCCGTAAGTACGGACTCGTCGGTACCGCTGCGCTCCCGGGCCCGGGCCAGGTCCGCGAGGTATGCGGCGTCTGCCCCCGGCGGAGCCGAGACCGGACGGTCCCAACTGCGGAAACTTCCGGCGTCGAGAAGCTGGTTGAGCAGCTCTGCCCCGCTAAGGCGGCGCTGCCGCGTTCCAATGGAGCCGGACTCCGAGGGACGGGCGGCCTCAGTCACCGCCGTCATGACGATCCCGAGCCGAGCAACGCGGCATCATCAAGCCATGCCCGCACGGCGTCGTCGTGCTCTCCGAGCCTCGGCGGGGCAGAGTGACGCAACCTGGTGGTCTCGGTGCCGTCCGGCTGGAAGAAACGCAGCGGCGATCCCGGGACCTCGATACGTCCAAGTGTGGGGTGCTGAAGTTCGAGCGCGAGGTGCTGGCTGCGGGTTTGTTCCCAGGCGAAGACTTCATCCAGGGAACGGACCCGGCCTCCCGGCACCCCGGCCGCTTCGAGCCGCGCGAGCAGCTCCTCGGCGTCGGACACTGAGAACGCGGCTTCGATCGTTTCGATCAGCTCGGCCTTGTGGGCCACCCGGGACTGGTTGTCCTGCCAGCGCCCGTCCTCGGTGCTGAGGCCGAACTCCGCCGCGAAACGGCGCCACAGGCCTTCGGATCCCACCGCAATCTGCACCGCGCCGCCGGCACAGCGGAACAGTCCGTATGGGGCGATCGAGGGATGGTGGTTGCCTTGGGCCTGCGGCACTTCGCCACCCACGGTCCAGCGTGTGCCCTGGAAAGCGAGCACGCTGACGATCGAGGACAGCAGGGACGTGCGCACCACTTGGCCGCGGCCCGTCCGCTCGCGTTCCAAGAGGGCGGCCAGCACACCGTAGGCGCCGTGGATTCCTGCCAGAACATCGCCGATCGGCACGCCGACCCGCTGCGGGTCTTCCGGTCCTGAGCCGGTCAGGGACATCAGCCCGGCTTCGCCCTGGGCAATCTGGTCGTATCCGGCACGGTGCCCCTCGGGTCCGTCGTGGCCGAATCCACTGATGGCGAGGACCACCAGTCTCGGATTCAACTCCTCGAGGCTCGCAGGATCAAAGCCGAGCCGGTCCAGCGTTCCCGGGCGGAAGTTCTCCACGAGCACATCGGCCCGGCGCAGCAGTTCCCGCAGGGCGGCTTTGCCTTCCGCTGCTTTGAGGTCCAGCCGAATGGACTCCTTGTTCCGGTTGCACGAAAGGAAGTACGTGGACTCCCGGCCCTCGGGAGTGTCGACGAAGGGCGGTCCCCAACCGCGGGTATCGTCCCCGCCGTCGGGATTCTCGACTTTGATGACGCGGGCGCCGAGGTCGCCGAGCATCATGCCGGCGTGGGGACCGGCAAGGGCACGGGAGAGGTCGACGACGAGCTTGCCGGCGAGCGGACCTTCGTGCTCCTGCTTGTGGTTGGGGAATGCCTGCTGCGTCATGCTTCGATACCCACGGCGGTGTGTACCGGCTGCTGCTCGGGCGAGGATTGCCCGACGCCGGCTGCTCCCCCGGCGACCGCCTGCGGATTGCGACGACGGCGGATAAGCTCCGCGACGGCCAGTACCGCAAGGTTTGGGGCGAGGGCGATGAGGCCCGAATCGATGCCGCCCGTGGGGATGTTGCCGAAGGTAATGACGGCTACCGTGAGCGTGCCGACAATAATCCCCAGATTGACCGGCACGGCACCGATGCGGACTTTGCGTCCGATCGCGATGGCGACGGCGGGAGCGAGCTGCGTGAGGCCGCCGTACGTGAGCAGCAGGAGCGCGCCGATGTCCGATTTCGCGAGACCGAAAGCCAGTGCCAGTCCGACGGCGATAGCGACCACCACGTGGTTGATCCGGAAGCGCAGCTTGGGGTTCTTTACGGACAGCAGGTTGTTCGAGACAAGCGAGGAGATGCCCATGGCAATTGCACCTGCCGGGACCATGGCGGCCGCGGCCCCACCGATCGCGATCACAGCGATCAGCGGCTCTGGCAGGGTGTGCTGGGCGATGCCCAAGAGGACAAAGTTTCCCTTGGTCTTGGGGTCGAGGACCAAAGTAGCCGCGATTCCGGCAGTGATCGGAATGAGCAGCAGGAACTGGTAGACGGCAAGCCATTTGACGTTGTCCCGAAGCACAGCGCCGCTCTTCGCAGCGAGGACCGGCGGCCACAAATGCGGGAAGGTGTTGAGGCCGGCGCCGATGCTGGTCACGATCACCGAGGTCACCCAGAAGGTGGCGTCGAAGCCCGGACGGCTGATGGTGAGGTAGCTCGGAGCGGTGTCCATGACCTTCGCGAAAATGTCCGGGATACCGCCGATGCCTGCCACCACACCTGCCAGTACGATCACTAGGGCGGCGAGCATGGCGAAGTCCTTGAAGACCGCCACCTTGGCGAGTCCGCGGATACCCGCCCAGATGACGAAGACGACCACCAGCACGCTCGCCACGGCCATGCTGTAGCCACGGGCCGATTCGCTGCCGGTCGCGAGCTGGACGATCAAGCCGAGTCCGGTGATCTGCAGTTGCAGGTACGGGATGAGGAAGACGGCGCCCACCACGGCCACGGTCTTGCCTAGGGCCTTGCTATTGAAACGGTCCTGGAAAAAATCCGCCATGGTCAGGTAACCCCTGTTCGCGCCGAGCTGGCGCTGGCGGGGAACAACGAAGTACTGGACGATGCAGTTGATGGTCAGATAGGCAACGGCGAAGAGCGCGGCAACGCCGCCACCGAAGGCGATTCCGGCGAGGCCCAGGAAGCTGAAGGTGGTGAGGGACTCCCCTGCTTGGAGGAACCAGCTGGTCCAGCGGGGCAAATCCCGCTTGCCGACTGTCCAGGTGGAGAGTTCGGTCTGGCGTCGGCGGCCCGCGACGCCGAGTGCGCCGATTCCGACAATTCCGATGATGATGGCGACTGTAAGCATCAGTGGGCCTCTGTCTCGTTCGTGGTGGTGGCTCCGCTAGTTGTCGCAGCGCATGCCAAGGCGCTTTGCTCGGCTTCAAGACGATCGAGTTCGGCACCGCCTTCGCGGAGGTAAGTGTGCTCGATAATCTGCAAGGCAACGATCGTGGCGACGATCATGAGCGCCATCCAGACGATCGCCGAGGGGAGGCCCAGCCATAGGGTGGGTGTGGAAACGAAGGGCAGGAATGGAGTGATGACCATGCCGACGATGGGGATGGAGGCAATGGTCAACCTCTTGGGGGATGCCAGGGTAGTGCTCATAGAACTGCAGCTCCTTGGGGGCGAACGGATGAGCAAGAGGAGATCTTCTCGAAGGCGGAGGCCAGGCGGAGGAGGCGGGCGTCGCTGCCGCGTGCCCCCACCATCTGGAGGCCTACGGGAAGTCCGGCTGGGGTGAATCCGGCCGGAACCGACAGGGCGGGAAGGCCAAGCGGGGTGAACAGGTACGGGGCACGCATCCAGTCGAGATAGGTCTGGAGCTGTTGCCCCTCGATCTCGGTGGGGTATTCGAGATCGACGTCGAACGGGACAACCTGGGACGCGGGGGCGATCACCAGGTCGTAACGCCCAAAGAACTCAGCCGCCTTGCGGATCAAGCGGGTCATGCCTTCCTCGGCGCGGACTACGTCGCGGCCACTCAGCAGGCTGCCTTCGCGGATGTTGCCAGCCAGGAAGTGGTTGAAGGCATCAGGTTCCGCGGCAAGCTGCTCGCCCCACATCGAGTCGAAAGCGGCGGCGCGCAGCACGCGGAACACTCGCTCGGAACCGTCGAGGTCCGGGCAATCCAGTTCGACGTGAGCACCGAGTGCTGCGAGGGCCGCGGCCTGTGGCTCAATGACGTCGAGAACCTCGCGGTCCACCGGGATCCGTCCGCCGAGGGTCGGTGCGAAGGCAATGCGAAGACCGGCGAAATCCGCTGGAGACGGCTCGGTGGCGGGGCTTCCCGCCTCAGGCAGGAACACGGAGTGGGGATCATCAGACGAAGCTCCGGTCATGGCCGAAAACAACAGCGCAGCGTCGGCGGCAGTACGGCCCATGGGTCCTGCCACGCCCAGCGGGAAGAAGACATTGTTGCCGTCCGTGTTGGGGACCATGCCGGGCGTTGGGCGAAGGCCGACCACATTGCAGAACGACGCCGGGTTGCGGAGGGAACCGCCCATGTCGCTGCCGTCGGCGATCGGCTGGAAACCTGCGGCGAGGGCGGCCGCCGCGCCACCGCTGCTACCGCCGGCGGATTTGCCCGGGTCATAGGGGTTGCGCGTTGCGCCGAACACGCGGTTGAAGGTGTGCGATCCCGCTGCGAACTCGGGGACGTTGGTCTTGCCCACACGGATGGCGCCAGCATCGAGGATGCGCTGGACGTGCAGATCGTTTTCCGCAGGAACGTAGTCCCGGAATTGAGGGTGGCCGAAGGTGGTGCGCATCCCCGCGGTATTCGCGGTGTCCTTGAAGCTGATGGGCAGGCCGTGGAGTGGCCCCACCGGCTCCCCGGCCACAATCTTTCGATCGGCTTCCGCTGCGGCCGCCCTGGCACCCTCCTCGTCGAGGGTCACTACGGCGTTGATCAACGGGTTGAGCTTGTCGATCTGTTCGAGGTGCGCCTCGAGGACCTCCGCGGCGGACACCTCCCGGGAGCGCAGGAGCCCGGCGAGCTCCACTGCTCCACGGTAAATCAAATCGTTTGTCATGATTCATCTAGCCTTCATCTAGTTTCCTTTTGAGTCACTTCTTTGTCACAAGTGGAATTAATGAACCACGATAGTGCGATGAATCACATTTGACTAGGGGCGTGCGCAAGATTTCTTCGCGCGGGCGGAACCCGGTTCAGGGCAGCAGGGAGCTCAGCCAGGTCGTGAGAAGCCCAGGGGAGGTTGGTGAAGCCTCAGTCGCGGGCAGTTGTGCGCACGCCACCGCGCTTGTAAGACCGCACCACGAGCGAGCTGCGGACAGCGTGGGCACGTGCGGCCCATGGTGATGAGGTGAGGAAATCTCGCAGTTCGTTCAAGCTCGCGAGGGTGACGTTGGCCATGAGCTGGAATTCGCCCATTGCCATGACCGCGTAGCGGACCCCGGGCGCTTCAGAGAGCAGACGGCCCACCTCGACGGCGTCGGACGGGGCGGTGCGCACCCAGACAACGGCTTCGACCGGAAGGCCGATGTCCACGGGCTCAACGATCGCCCGGACACTCAGCGTGCCCTCCTCGAGAAGGGCGTTGAGCCGCCGGCGCACGGCCGGGGCGGAAAGCCCCACGGCTTCGCCCAACTCGGCGACCGGAACACGGCCATCAGCCACGAGGATCCGCACGAGGTTCGAGTCGACGTCGTCGAGCATTCCGCTCGCGCTCGGACGGGACGGCGGAGGCGGCACCTCCTGGAGCGCGGCAGTTTCCTCTGCGGTGACCGGACCGGGATGCCATTCGGCCACGGTGCGGAAGTACTCCATGACGGGCGAGGCACTCACTTGCACCACGCCGTCGAGGGCTGGCAGCTCCTCCAGCACAAGGCTTGAGAGGCGTCCCGGGCGGGCCTGCACCTCAAACAGGAGACGGGTGGGGCCGGTCAGCGCATACACGAAAATGGCGTCCGGGTCGCGCGAAAGCTCCTCCGCGATGCCGGCCAGGCGCGCGGGCTCACAGTGGACTTCCACAAGGTGGGTGGGACCGAGGGTCACCAGGCCTGCCACGCGCACGATGCTCGAATCCAGCAGTGCGATGCCGCGGCGGGTCACGGTGCTGAATGGCTCGCCCAGGACTTCGGCGATGCGCCTCCAGGAGGCGCGGCCGTTGACCTGGAGGGCGCCGACAATCCGCCGATCGAGCCTGTCCAGCTCGCGCGAGGGTGCCAGCATGACCATGTACCCGATTATGCCGCCTCGCCGGGCGAATCCTGTCCCGCGCCGCGGCTTTCCCTAGTCAACGTAGCGGTTGCGTCCTGCACGGAAACCGAAGAAGGCAGCCAATGAACCCACCACGAGGAACAGGATGCCGGCCGTCGCGAAGCCACCGGTACTTTGGTGCAACTGGCCGACCATCAGCGTTCCAGTAGACCCCAGCCCGTAGCCGACGCCCTGCATCATGCCGGAGAGGTGCGCCGCGGTGTGGGAATCGCGGGTTCGCAGCATGATCATGGTCAACGCCACGGCCGTGAGGCTCCCTTGACCCAGGCCCAGCAGCCCGGTCCATACCCAGACCAGTTCCGTGGGGCCGAAGATGCTCAAGGCGAAGCCGCCGCCTGTCATGAGCGCCACCACGGTGTTGATGACGCGCTGATCCTTGAAACGCGCCGCTAGCCCCGGCGCAAGGAATGAGCCCAGCATCTGCAGCACGATCGACACGGACACGATCAAGCCGGCCGTCCCGCCGTCGATCCCGCGATCACGCAGAATCGGCGCCAGCCAGGCAAACACACTGAAGGACATCATCGCCTGCAACACCATGAAGATGGTGACCTGCCAGGCGACGGCGGAACGCCACACGTTCGCACCGCCGTCGGCGGCGTTGTGCCGGACGGGATGCTGACGAAGCGCCAGCGGCAAGAAAAGCAAAAGTACGACGGCGGCGGGCAGCGCCCAGAACCACAGCGCCGAAGTCCAGTGCCCGGCAGCCGTGAACACGGGGTACGTGAACCCGGCGCCCAGCGCGGCAGACGCGCAAATCGCCGTCGTGTACAGCCCGCCCATGAGCCCGAGCCGGTGCGGGAAATCGCGTTTGACCACCCCTGGCAGCAGCACGTTGCACAGCGCTATCGCCGCGCCACACGCAGCCGTTCCGGCAAGCAGGGCGGGCAGGTGCCCGGCACCGGCGAGGTCCACCGGACGCAACAGCAGGCCGGCGGTCAACACGGCCATCGCCCCGAGCAACACCCGTTCGGCACCAAAACGGCGCGCCAGAATCGGGGCGAGCGGCGCGAAAACACCCAGCAAGGTCACCGGCACAGTGGTGAGGACCACCACCGCCCAACCCGGCAGTCCCGCGTCGGCGATAACTTCCGGAAGGACAGCCGAAAAGCTCGAGAACACCGTCCGTAAGTTCAGGCCAATAAGCACCAGGCAGACCCCCAGGAAAGCGAGTCCCCGGCGAGTCTTCACCTGCGTGGGTTCGGCCGCAGGTACCTCGTCGATCTCGGCGTCGACGAGGATCTCGGGGACGCCGGAACGCGGCCTGGTGTTCTTGGGAGCGCTTGAAGCGGGGGTCACCAACCCATTCTGGCAGTTTGTCCACATACGCCGACCCTGCCTCGGGGCTTTGGCCCTACGACGGTATTCTGGAGGAGATGAGTGAAACCCCAGAATCCCCTGAAACACCGCAGTCCTCGCGCCCCGTGACCCCCGGCAGTCAAGCCTCCTTCGGCACCTATGGTGGACGGCCGGTCAGCTTTGTGCGCCGCGGAACACGCCTTCAGGGCCGACGCCAGGCAGCATGGGAAGAGCACTCCGACCGCTGGGCCATCCAGGTTCCGCGGCACGTCGCCAACACATCGGTACACCCGGATTACGTGTTCGACGCCGAAGCCGAGTTTGGGCGCAGGGCGCCGCTGATCGTTGAAATCGGTTCGGGCCTCGGCGACGCTGTGTGCCATGCGGCCGAGGAAAATCCGGACAAGGATTTCCTCGCCGTTGAGGTCTACACTCCTGGACTGGCCAATACCATGATCAAGATCAACAGCCGCGGGCTCAGCAACGTCCGCGTGGTGGAGGCCAACGCCCCCGAGGTCCTGGCCACCATGCTCCCCGAGGGCTCGGTCAGCGAGCTCTGGGTCTTTTTCCCGGACCCGTGGCACAAGTCCCGGCACCACAAGCGCCGCCTCATCCAGCCGGCGTTCGCCGAACTCGCAGCACGGTCCCTCAAGAAGGGCGGCCTATGGCGGATCGCCACCGACTGGTCCAACTACGCAATCCACGTCCGCGAGGTCCTCGCCGGCTCCACCGAGTTTGAAAACCTGCACGACGGCGAGCGGACCGGTGCGGATAGCCCCCTCACCCAGGTGTGGGAATCCGGCGTCGAGTCCATGGTGGGCGGGGCACCCGTCAAGGAAGGCCGGGCACCGGTCAGCACGGAGCACACCGGGCCCAATGAGGGAGTGGACCACGTGGGCGGATGGGCCCCGCGTTTCGATGGCCGGATCCGCACGAGTTTCGAAAACAAGGCCCACGAGGCCGGACGCATGATCTTCGACCTCAGCTATCGCAGGATCTAGCCACACGATTTGGGGGAATCATGAGCCAGCAGCCGTCAAACAGTCTGGGCGAATGAATGCCGGGCGCATCACAGGCATCATCGGTCTGTCGAGCATGGCCCTGAATATCGCCGGCACCGCGCAATCGCCTCCATACCGCGCACCTTTGACCGCAAGCACGGCGATGGTTAGCCGAGGCCGCCGCTGCCGGCCCGGTTCTGAACCTCTCAACCCAGCGCTCGCTCGCCGTCAACCCACTAGGCTGTGGCGCCCAACGGTTGCCACGCGCGACCGGCGCCGACAGTGTCCGCGCCGGCCTCAAAGAACAGGGCGATGGTGACCGCGCCGGGATCGAGCACCCCTCGCGCGAGTTCGCCCACGTAGGAGGCCCTGCCCCGGGCGGCGATGAGGTCGCCGGTGGACTCGGCACCGGCCCGGGCAGCCAGGGCTGCTTCCAGGAGGCCCTCGCCCAGAGTGCTGCCGCGTTCGGCGCCCGCGGTGAGGGCAACGGATGCTGGTTCCAGTGCGTCGATCATTGTGTTGTCACCGACCCGGGCGCCGCCGAGTTTCTGGATGCTCGACAGGCCCGCTGCGATGCCTTGGGCGATGTCAGTGACGGCTGCCGCCTCATTCTTGGTGCCTTTGGCGATGTCGCGGAACCACATCCCGAAGAGCGGTCCGCTGGTGCCACCGGTGGCCATGAACCCACGGCTTGCTGCTTCGAACACGGTGGTGCAGGTCGCCTCCATAGCGGGCGGCAAACGCTCTTGTGTGCGTTCCAGGGCGGAGGCGATGTTCACGCCGAAGTCGCCGTCACCGGCGAGGCGGTCCAGCTCTGTCAGGTAGGCCTGAGTCGAGGCAAATCGTTCGCTGAACGCGGTGAACCACGCCAGTGCAGTACCGCCGTCGATGAGGTTGGTCATTGTGTTTCCTTCGGTTTGTTGTGTTGTTACCAAGAGAGGGCCGGTGTGCGGACTGTGTCGTCCCACAGGCTGATCAGTTCGTCATCCGCGACGGTCAGGGTGACGGAGAGGCCGTGCATGTTCAGGGAAGACACGTACGTGCCGACCAAGGAACGCGCGATGCTGATGCCACGACCGTTCAGAAGGTTGTGTACGTTGCGGGCCGCGATGGATAGCTCGAGCGGGTAGGCTCCGCCGAGGCCGTTCACGATTGCAATCACCGCCTGGCCGCGCTTGACCTGCAGGCTGGAAACCAGCGGGGTCACGAGCTGTTCGACCAGGTCGTCGGCGGGTGCATAGGCGATGCGGCCGGTGCCGCGTTCGCCGTGGATGCCCACCCCGAATTCCACCTCGTGTGGTTCCAGCTCAAACGCTGCAGCGGGGTCCCCTGGGTGCGCACCCGCATCCAGGGCGATCGCCAAGCTGCGGGAACGCGCTACGACGTCGCGGCCGCGTGTGGCGATCGTGGAAACACCGGCGCCCCGCTCGGCAAGGGCGCCGCATACCTTTTCGACGGTGACCACTGCGGCGGTGCCGCGGCGTCCGGGGCCGTCGTTGCCGTTGTCGGAGGCGAGGTCGTCGTCAACCAGGACCTGCTCTACAGGGACGCCGTCGTCATCGGCCAAGGATGCGGCGATCTGGAAGTTGAGTACGTCACCGGTGTAGTTCTTGATGATCTGCACGACACCTGCGCCGGTGTTGGCGAGCTTGGTACCCGCATGCACCTGGTCTGCGGTGGGGCTGGCAAACACTGCGCCGCAGACAGCGACGTCGAGCATCCCCCTCCCGACGAATCCGGCGTGCAGTGGCTCGTGGCCGGAGCCTCCGCCTGAGACAAGTCCGGCTTTGCCGGGGATCAGGGTTTTGCGGGAGATCAGGTTGTGTTCGTTGTAGAACGTCACCAACTCCGGATAGGTCAGGGCGAAACCGTCCAGTGCTTCGTCGATGACGCGGTGGGGGTTGTTAATGATGTGTCGACGCACGGCTGTGGGCATGGAAGTACTCCGGTTCTGTAATTGGGACAGCGGAAAGAGAGAGACAAAAGCGTTGGGGAAGGAGGCTAGGAAAGCTCGCCGAACCCTTGGAGGACGAGCTGCTTTACGGCGTTCACGGCCCGACTGGCGTCGGGGCCGTTGGCATCAATGCGGAGCTGATCGTTCTTGCTCGCCGCGAGGGAAAGCAAACCGATCACACTGGATGCGCTGACCGGTCCTCGCCCGGCGGTGGTGTTTGTCAGTTCGATGTCGGCACTGAACTCCCCGGCCGTCTGCACGAGTAGTGCTGCCGGGCGGGTGTGCAGGCCCATCGGATTGATCAGACGTTCCTCTGCGCTGGCGGCGGGGTTCTCCGGATCGGTGTCTTCCACGACTGAAGCGCCCGATCCAGTGACGGTCTGCGCCTTCTTTGCGCTGAGGGCATTGCTCGCTTCAGCGGCAATGTCGGCCAGCGAACTGCCTGCCGCTGCGCCGACCACGGCCGCCGTAGTTGCTTCGACGAACGGGCCGTCGCTGATCAAGGCCTGGTAGGTGCTGCTGCGAATCTCCAAGGCCAGGGATGAGCTGAGGATCGCTGATCCCAAGTCCGTGATCACGAGCACGCCCTCAGTAGTGGCGAGGTCATCGATTGCGGACGCGATTGCTGTTGCGTCGGTGCCGAATCCTCCGGCCGCGCCCGCGGCGATCCGGAAAGGAGGTTGCGCGCCGTGAACCATTTGCAGGGCAAGTTCCATCGCGGCGTTTGCGAGGGCTTCACTGTGTGAAACGAGCACGATGCCGATCATGCGGTTCTTTCCCCGATGCTGGCGGCCAGCGCTGCAACCAGGATGGCCGCTGACGCGGCCCCTGGATCGATATGTCCGGCGCTGCGCTCACCGAGGTAGGACGCCCGGCCTTTGCGTGCGACGAGCGGTTTGGTGGAGTCCCGGCCGATCGTCGCCGCAGCGGCGGCGGCCGCAATTGAGCCCTGCAGTTGCCGGCCGTCAGCCAGGGACTGGGACAGTGCAGTGATGGCCGGTTCGAGGGCATCAATCATGGTCTTGTCGCCAACCGTTGCGTGTCCTCGCGCAATGACGCCGTTCACGCCGGCATGCAGTGCGTTCTCCAATTCAGATCCGTTCAATTGCACGTCTGAGGGGCTGTTTCGGGCCATTTCAAGGAAGAAGGTGCCGTACAAGGACCCGCTGGCTCCGCCGACGGTGGACACCAGGGTTATGCCGACGGCCTTGAGGAGTTCCTGCACGGTGCCTGTCGTCCCGCCATCGAGCTTGGCCACCACTGCGGCTGTGCCGCGGACCATGTTGGTCCCGTGGTCGGCATCTCCGATCGCCGAGTCCAGCTCGGTCAACCAGTCTGCCTGTGTCGTGATGTCGAACGCGAAGCGGTGCAGCCACTGCTGTAGCGCATCGATCGTGAGTGCTTCTGACATGTCAATCGTTCCAGCGGAGGGCGGGGGTGTTCACTGGAGCGTCCCAGAGGTCGAGAATTTCGTTGTCTGCACCGACAAGAGTCAGGGAGCAGCCCCGCATGTCGAGGCTGGTAACGTAATTGCCGACCAATGAACGGGCTATCGTGATGTTGCGCTCGTTGAGGCGGGCGGAGACCTCGGCGAACATTGCGTAGAGTTCGATCAGCGGGGTTCCTCCCAGACCGGTCAGCAGAGCGATGACCGGTTTGCCGCTGAAGTCATAGTCGGTGGTGATCGACTCGACCAACGCGTGGGACAGTTCAGCGGCCGACATCACCGGTACGCGCTTACGTCCTGGCTCGCCGTGGATACCGACGCCGAGTTCCATTTCGTCCTCGGGGAGATCGAAGCTGGGTTTACCTACGGCGGGAACGGTGCAGCTTGTAAGCGCCGCTCCCATGGAACGTCCCGCGTCGGCGATCCGTTTGGCGAGCACCTGCACCTTCTCAAGCGACCAGCCTCGGGCCGCCGCGGCGCCGGCAACCTTTTCCAGTATCAGCGTGGTGCCGACACCGCGTCGGCCCGCTGTCCAGGTGGAGTCCTCTACTGCGACGTCGTCGGCGACGACAACCGAGGCGACCTCGATTCCCTGCTCCCGGGCGAGTTCGGCCGCCATTTCAAAGTTGAGCAGGTCGCCGGTGTAGTTTTTCACTACGAACAGCACTCCTGCCCCGCTGTCGACTCCGGTTGCGGCAGCGAGAATCTGGTCAGGCGTCGGTGATGTAAAGATCTCGCCGGCGCACGCGGCATCCAGCATCCCGGCGCCGACGAACCCGCTGTGCAGCGGTTCATGGCCCGAGCCACCTCCGGAGACCAGCGCGACGCGTCCCTCCCGTGGCGCGGTGCTGAAAACGATGCGGTTCTCGAAATCGACTGACAGTTGGTCGTGCGCGGCCGCGACACCGCGCAGTGCGTCCGCCAGCAGGGTCTGCGGGGAGTTGATCAGCTTCTTCATGCCCGGGTTTCCTGTTCGGTCAGTGCCTCGGTGAGCGAGGTGCGGTCAGCTTGAGTGCGCGAGATGAGCCCGAACAATGCTCCCGCGGCGATGCCCGCGGCGAGTTCGGCGGCAACATAAACAGGCCACTGCTCCCAGTGAACGGTTCCGCCCATCAGGAACTGTACGAGCATCGGCCCTGTGGTCCTCGCCGGGTTGATCGATGCCCCCGTGGCGGGCGCAACGGGGATGATTGCGGCGAACACGATGAATCCGATGACAATCCCGGCAAAGCCCGGTGCTGCCTTGCGATGGATCACGCCGAACACCGTGAAGACCAGCAAAAAGTGCCGATGAATTCAGCGGTGAAGGCCTGCCAAACGGGGATGTCGCCATACGCGGCCACTCCGAGGCCCAGTTCGCTGGCGCGCTGGCCGAGTACTCCGATAATGGCGAATGAGCCTGCAACAGCGCCCAGCACCTGGGCTGCGAGGTATCCCGGCACATCGCGCCACGGGAACTTTCCTGTTGCGGCAAGCGCCACTGTCACAGCTGGGTTGATGTGATTTCCGGATATGTAACCGAAGACGTAGACGGTGCCAATGACAACTGCGCCAAACGACAGCGAGATGACGCCCAGCTCGGAGCCGGTGAACGGCGCATTGCCGCGGGCCATGGCGAGGGCGGGCACGGATCCTACGCCTACGAAGACGAGGAATGCGGTCCCGAGGAACTCGGCAGCAAGCCGCTGCCACATGCTGTTTTCGTCCATAACGAAGTTCTCCTTTGAACGGCTGGATGATATTAGACGACCTATTCATTCGACATTGTCGATTCAAGTTCGTTATTATCGAATAATGCCGTTTAGGGTTCCCGACTGTCAAGGGGCTAAATTAACTTGTTGGCCTGACAAGGCAACCGATGATGCGAGAGTGGTGGAGCTGTGATCCAGTCGATTGACCGAGCGGCCAAAATCCTCGGGCTCCTTCAAGGCGCAAGGCGCCTTGGAATCTCCGAACTGGCCGCCGCATTGGAGCTTCCGCCTTCCACAGTCCACGGACTCGTGAAATCGCTACAGGCACACGGGCTGGTCGCCCAGGAAAGCTCCGGAAACCGCTACATGCTCGGGCCCACGCTGCTGAAACTTTCGAGCGTCTACCTCGACACCCTTGACGTCCGGGCTCGCGCGATGCGGTGGATGCACGAGTTGTCTCGCCGGACCGGCTACGCGACGCGACTGGGCGTGAACCTTCTCGGCGAGGTTTTGATCATTCATCACGACCGCCGCCCCGACGGCACGGAGCAAATGCCGGAAACAGGACTCAACCTGCCCGCCCATGCCTCTGCTCTCGGAAAAGTACTACTCGCCTACAACGCCGAGCTCGAAAATGACGTGCTCAGCAAGCCGCTGGCCGAATTTACCGGCGAAACGATTACCGACCCCGCCGTCCTCCGATCCCAGCTTGAGGAAGTGCGCAAGAACGCGCTCGGGTTGGAATACGAGGAGGCGGTGATTGGCGAGGCTTCTATCGCGGCCCCCGTCTACGATGAAAGCGGGACCGTCATAGCCGTTTTGTCGGTAGTGCTCCCCGCGAGCGAGTGGCCGGCAAGCGAGGCCATCGTCCGCGAACTCCGCGACGCCGCGTGGACAATTTCACGGGAACTCGGAGCTTCCGTATGGTCCTCCCAAGGTGTCCGCTAAGCTGGGTTCGGGCAAGAGGGCCGTCGAGGAATCCACGACAGTTGCGACAGCCACTCTTTGCGTGCCGCACAGGCACCGGATACCATGTGAGACGTGTCACCGAAAGGCGGCACGTGCTTATGATCTGCGGCGGGAGAGTCCTGCCGGTACGTTTCAGCAGGCGCCGTAGGAGCAAATCCTCCCCAGGAATCTCTCAGGCCCACGTACCGCCGCGGCAAGGCAACTCTGGAAAGCAGTCCGGGAAACCGGGCTCACCGACGGTGCAAGCGTCCAGCCGCGAAGGCGGGTGGCGCGGAAACTCTCAGGTCCAATACAGAGCGGGGAGGAACCGAATCATCGTGGTGCGTCCGCGCCACCTGAATTATGGAGTTCCTCATGACCCTGGCACCTGAAGGCCGTAAGCTGCTGCGCGTTGAACAGCGCAACAAAGCCGTCCCGGTCGAACGCAAGCCCGAGTGGATCAAGGCCAAGGTCCAGATGGGCCCGGAATTCGTGGGCCTGAAGAACCTCGTGAAAAAGGAAGGCCTGCACACCGTCTGCGAGGAAGCCGGCTGCCCGAACATCTTCGAGTGCTGGGAAGACAAGGAAGCAGCCTTCCTGATCGGCGGCTCCGAATGCACCCGACGCTGCGACTTCTGCCAGATCGACACCGGCAAACCCTCCCCCGTGGACATGTTCGAACCCACCAAGGTCGCCCGCTCCGTCCAGTCCATGGCCCTGCGCTACGCCACCGTGACCGGCGTCGCCCGCGACGACCTGGCGGACGAAGGCGTCTGGCTCTACGCCGAAACCGTCCGCAAGATCCACGAACTGAACCCCGGCACCGGCGTGGAACTGCTCATCCCGGACTTCTCCGGCAAACCCGAACACATCACCGCGATCTGCGACTCCGCCCCGGAGGTGTTCGCGCACAACGTCGAGACCGTGCCCCGGATCTTCAAGCGCATCCGCCCGGCGTTCCGCTACGACCGCTCCCTGGACGTCATCACCCAGGGCCGGAACCTGGGCATGGTCACCAAATCCAACCTGATCCTGGGCATGGGCGAAACCCGCGAAGAAATCTCCGAAGCGCTCCGGGACTTGCACGCCGCCGGTTGCGACCTGATCACCATCACCCAGTACCTGCGCCCCTCCGAACGGCACCTGCCCGTGGACCGCTGGGTCAAACCCCAGGAATTCGTGGACCTCCAGCACGAGGCCGAGGACATCGGCTTCCTCGGCGTCATGTCCGGCCCCCTGGTCCGCTCCTCCTACCGCGCCGGACGCCTCTGGGCCACCGCGATGCGCAAGAAAGGCCGCGACATCCCCGCCCACCTGGCCCACATCGCCGAGGGCATCCAGGACTCCGGCACCACCCGCCAGGAAGCCAGCACCCTCCTCGCACACCACGCTACGGCCTGATCCGTAAGGACCCAGCATGTTCCCCACTCGGATTGAAATCATTCCCTCGGACGGAATCGTCGAGAAGGTCCAGGCCGCAGTGCCTGTATCCACAACACTCACCGTTACCTGTCTGCCCCATCACGGCATCACGCGAACCATGGAGGCTTCCATCAAGCTCAGCCTCCTCGGCTACAACGTGATTCCGCACCTCTCGGCACGCGGGCTGGAGGACCGGGCGCAGCTTTCCGGCAGCCTCCGTAGCTGCGTGGCTGCAGGGATCACCGAGGTCTTCGCTATCGGTGGAGACGGACCGCGGGGCGCCGGCCCCTACGAATCGTGCCTTCACCTTCTGGAGGACATCGCTGAGTACTCCGGTGGCAGGATCTCCGCGGGCATCGCCGGCTACCCGGAAGGCCATCCCTCCGTGAGCGGGCTGGACCTCCTAGATGCCCTGTTGGCCAAGCAGCCCCTGGCCACGCACGTTGTCACGCAAATGTGTTTCTCCGCCCCGAAGATCCTCGATTACGCAGCACTCCTGCGCCGCGAAGGGGTCGAGCTTCCGGTGTGGGCCGGTGTTGCCGGGGTCGTTCCGCGGACAAAACTGCTGGCGCTGGCGACCCAGATCGGGGTCGGGACATCCTTGAAGTTCCTCAGCAATAGAGGAACCCTTGCCCGCAAGCTTCTAGGCGTGGACAAGTACTCACCGGAAGGCCTGGTTTCCGAACTCAAGGCCCACCCGGACAGTGTCACGGGAATCCATCTGTACAGCTTCAACCGACTGGACATGCCCAGCTGGGAGCGAAGCAATCTGCCCGATCCTGAGGCCAGCGAAGCAGCATCCGCGTAGCCTCCTACGCTGACCGCCTAGGGTGTGTCTCCTTATTGGCGGAGCCAGATGACGACGGCGTAGAGGACGACCCCAGCACGGTAGGTCAGTGCGAGTTTGTCGTAGCGGGTAGCGATGGCGCGCCATTGTTTGAAGAGGCTGAAGGACCTTTCCACAGTGTTGCGGCCTTTGTAGGTCTCGGCGTCGAAGTTCACCGGGCGCCCGCCGCGCGAGCCGCGGCGTTTGCGGTGTCCGATCTGGTCAGAGGGTTCCGGGATCGGAGGCGTGCACTTGGTCCATTGGGATGACAGGTGTGCTGGAGCCCGAGAATTCCACGTCGCTCTCCGATCGGACGCTACACAGAGCGACGTGGAATTCGCCACCTTAGAAGACCGTGTATTCCGGGTCGACCCCGAAGCGGACCTTTGAGTACGCCGGGTAGACGAGATCCGGCTGGACGCCTATGTGGTGCGAGGCTGCCGTTGCGTCGCGGAAGGCCCGGTTGATCGGGTTCTTCCACTGGAGCGCCTGGCCACCGCTGGAGGCGAACAGCTTCTGGACCATTTCAGCGATGCGGACAGAGGCGAAGGTCTGGTCCCGGCGCCAGCGGACGCGGTCGTCGATGGTGATCTCGAGGTCGTTTTCCGCCTTTTCCTTGATCTCTTCCAGGTTCGACCAATGGAGCCGCTCCACAGTGGCGAGACTTGCCGAAGCATCGGCGAGATCGACCTGCAGGCCCGGGCGGGTGGCTCCGAACACGCCGGTCCATCCTCCGGGAACAACCAGGGCGCGTTCTTCGAAGATCTGCACTGCCTGGCGGCCGGCGCCGATTAGGCTGGCGATGATGCCGCCGGCGGCGAGGGAGAAGATGGGGACCCGGTAGAACGGATTCGTCTGGACTTGCAGGCCCGGGGCAGTACCGTCGCCCAGCGACTGGAGGTTCAGCACGAATTCGTCCGCGATGAACTGATCGTCGACGACGGTGTCGTGGCTGCCCGTGCCGCGGAGTCCGTGCGTTTCCCAGGTGTCGTCAATGGTGAATTGGGACTTGTTGACCAGGAAGAGCTTCGGTCCGACGTCGGAAATCGCGGCGACCATGGTCCAGTCGGCGTGCATGATGCCGCTCGAGAAGTCCCATCGACCGGTAAGCCGGTAACCCCCGGGCGCGCTTTGCGCTTTCGCCTGCGACATCTTTAGGCCGTTGCCGATGAAGGGCGTGACGCCTGTGTCGCCGAACACGAGCTCCTGGATGGCCAGTGGGAAATAGCCCAGCATGAAGGTGTGCAGCGCGCAGTTGGCAGCAACCCAGGCCGTAGCCGGGCAGCCTTCTGCGAGATCCGCGCTGGCGCGTCCGATCACGTCGAATCCCAGATCCCGGCCTCCGAAGCGGGCCGGCATTGCTGCTCCGACGTAGTTGACGGCCCGGAGTTCTTCAACCGTGGCATCCGGCAGCTTGCGTAGCAGTTCAGTCTCCTCAGCCCGGTCCTTCAGGCCGGGCACCAGTGACTGTGCGATGGCGATGAAGTTTTCGCCCGGGGTGGCAGACGTCTCGGGCCGTGAATCACTAGTAATTGTCATCAAATTTCTCCTTCTCGCATGGATATATCAGTGGGGGCGGTCCCGGGTCCGCGTCGGTGAGCAGTCCAGGACCACATGGCGCCTATGTGAGCTGGGGAAGCCCGTCGAAAAAGCCGTGGAGGATAGTCTCGAGTTCATCGGGGCGGTCGAGTTGTGGTGCGTGCAGGCAGTCAATCTCATCGATCCGGACGCCCGGGACTTCGGCCTGGATGTTCGCCGCCCAAGCGGGTTCAAGCAACTTGTCCTGGACGCAGCGGACCAGCAACACCGGAATCTTCGTGTCCGCTATCTGCAGCGGCCACGGATCTTCAACCGAGATCTTCAGCGGATCCGGAACGCTCACGGTCGGGGCCAGCACAGCCTTGTAGTGCCCCGGTGCCCGGGCCCACCGGAAGCGCTCGCTCAGCTGCTCCTCGTAGCCCGGATAGCCCTTATCCACGAGCAGGCGCAGGACGCGTTCGAGGTCATCCCGTGTCCCGTCCCAGGAGGACATCTCGGACATCGCGAGCTCGGTCCGCCATGGTCCGCCCGAGCCGGCGATGCTCACTACAGAGCGGTGGTTGAAGCTGCCTGGCTTCGCCAGGGAGCGCAGTGCCGTCGCCCCGCCGAAGGAGTCTCCGATGATGTGGACCGGTTTTGAGACGTTCATGACCTTGAGGAATTCAGTCACGTGATCGATCCGGAAATCGTGCGGCGACCTGTCGACGAAGACGGCCTTGTCGCTGCCGCCGTAGCCCAGGAAATCGGGTGCCAGGACGTAGTACTTTTGGGA
Source organism: Arthrobacter sp. AZCC_0090 (assembly GCF_014207375.1). Classification (GTDB taxonomy): domain Bacteria; phylum Actinomycetota; class Actinomycetes; order Actinomycetales; family Micrococcaceae; genus Arthrobacter. Next base: position 57,463 of record NZ_JACHEE010000007.1, read on the forward strand.
CAGCCGTGAGATGAAACTGCCCCAGGTGGTCGAGGAGCTGGCGCCCCAGGCGCCGTCGTGCAGCAGCAGGACCGGATCGTTGCCGGGGTCTCCGGCCACGAGGTAGCGGGTGAGGTAGCCGCCAGCTCGTACCCAGCGTTCCTCCCCGCCCTGGTTCACCGCGGCGGGATCATCGATGGTCAGTTGAGTGCTCATGATGGGTGGTCCTCTTCCTTAGAAGGTCAGTCGTTGAAGGCTCAGCGCCGGGGTCACTTGTAGTCGTAGTCGCCGGGGCGGGGGCCGCGGGTCCCCTCCCAGTACTCGAGGGTTGTCAGCGGCCAGTTCTGCGAAACCCGGCCAAACTTGTTCTTGTACCAGCTGTTGACGTTCGAGACACCCACGGCCAGGGTTTTGCTTGTATCGTCGATGTGCTTGTTGAATTCGTCGAAGGGCTCCTGGCGCACTTCCATGGTTTTGTGTCCGGATTCGAGGAGCGCCTGGATGCATTCGAGTGTGTATTCCACGGCTGCTTCCGAGAACATGACCACACTTCCGTTGACGTTCAGGTTAGTGTTGGGCCCGTAGAGGCAGAACAGATTGGGGAAATTCGGGATGGTGATCCCGTAGTATGCGCGGGCGTCCCCGCCCCACTGTTCGTCCAGGGTTTTGCCGTCCCTGCCCTGTAGCTTCAGTGTGGACAGGAATTCCGAGGCGCGGAAACCTGTTCCGTACACGATGACGTCTACCTCATGCAGGATCCCGTCATCGGTCACGACGCCGGTTTCCGTGATGCGGGTGATCCGGTCGGTGACCATGGTGACGTTCTCACGTTTGAGCGCCGATGACCAGGTGCCGTCGTCCCGCAGGGTCCGTTTGGCATACGGCGGGTACTGCGGTACGAGCTTGTCTGCCAGGTCCGGACGGTCCGCAAAGGATGTGCGCAGGAAGGTCTCGAGTGCGGCCCGCATCCCTTCGTTCTTCGCCGACACAGAAACCGGGTGCTTCCATTCAGGGTCGACGACGGCGAGGTACCGGATGCCATCCACGTTGACCCAGAATTGGTTGAAGCGGTAAAAGCGGTGATAGTGCTGGAGGTTCTCCAGCAGCCACCGCAGCCCGACGGGCAGGACCTTCGTGTAGCCCGGGGTGGGTATGACCCAGGCCGGCGTCCGTTGGAAGACGGTCAGCTGGCCGGCGATCTCAGCGATTTTCGGGATGACCTGGAAGGCGCTGGCTCCTGTGCCGATCACCGCGACCCGCTTGCCGCTGAGGTCGACGTCGTGGTTCCAGCGGGCCGTGTGCCAGCTGTCGCCGTTGAAGGTGCTTACGCCTTCGATGTCCGGGATGTTGGGTTCGTTGAGCTGGCCAACCGCGCTGATCACAGCTTCCGTGGTGATTTCCTCGGTACCGTCCGGACCGGTCACGGTGAGGGCCCACGTGCCGGCTTCGTCGTCGAAGATTGCGGAGGTGACTTTCGTGTGGAAGCGGATGTTCTCGCGGATCCCGAAATCGTCCGCGACGCCTTGGAGGTATCCGAGCACAGCGTCACGGGTCGAGTATTGATCTTCCCAGGTTCCGTGCTGGGAGAACGAGTAGCTGTAGGTGAAGTTGCTCGTGTCCAGGCGGGCACCAGGATAGTCGTTGTCGAGCCAGACGCCGCCGACGTCTATGCTGCGTTCGAAGACGACATATGGGATCCCGGCCTGCTGCAGGCGGTGCGCCGCCACCAGCCCGGACATGCCGGCCCCGATGATAGCGACACGGAAGGTGGTGTCGGGGGCGACGTCGTGCTTGTTCCACTTCGGCGCGCCCAGGTCAACGGGAATGCCGAGCTCGTGGATCATCAGCGGAATGTAGGCCTCGTCAACCGGTCCGGTGATGAACTGCATAAGCTCCTGGAGCTGGCTGTTGTTCAGCCTCACGGGTTCGAAGTTTCCTTCTTCGCGGTATCGGAGCAGCGCTTCCAACGCCTCCCGGCGCGCGCGCTCCTGGGCTTCCGGGGAGAGTCCGCCGGACGGGTCCATGCCGAGGGACACGGATACTGTGGCTGGTTTGAATTCCTCCTTCAGCAAGGTCAGGTCTCCGGTGAGGAAGGCCAGAGTGACCAGCAGGGAAGGAAGGTGAGCATGCTTGAGGATTTCGGTCAGCTCGTCGGCGCTGACATCCGCCAGCCTCACATCGTTGGGGACAACCGTTGTTAGTGCCATTTCAGGCCTTTCTGTGACTCTTCACTGAGCTGGATTTCTTTGGAGTAGTCGTGCACTCGCAACTGTCAGAAGGCACCCCGGACTTCTGCGAGGCTTAGTCTGGCGGCGGCACCGAGTAGACCGATGTCTGTGCCCACACCCAGGAAGTCCACCAGCCCGTCCGAGGCCATACGCCGGGCGTAGCCGGCGTCAGCGCAGAAGAGACCCATGAGCACACCATTGCTCCGCGCGATTTTTGCTACCCGTTTGATGGCCTCGTAAACGGGGCCGGAGTCGAAGTCCGCAGCGAACCCGTCGCCGTAGGAGCGGGACAGGTCGGTGGGGCCGATGTACACGGCGTCCAGTCCGGGTGTGCTGAGAATGTCCTCGGCGTTCTCGACACCGAGGGCCGTTTCAATCTGGACGATGGTGGTGACGGCGGCGTTTGCCTCGTCGCCGAAATCCGCCCCGGGATAGAGGCCGGGACGAAGGGGTCCGTAGCTGCGGGAACCTAACGGCGGGTACCGTGTGGCGGCGATGAAGTCAGCACAGTCGGCGGCCGTCTCCATCACGGGGCACATCACGCCCCGGCTGCCCGAGTCGAGGACTTTGGCGATGATGCCGTGATCGATCCCCGGCACCCGCACCATCGGGACCACTGCGGTGGTAGAGATGGCCTGGAGCATGCGGGTTGCCTCGCGGAGATCTATGTCCCCGTGTTGCAGGTCCACGATCAGGGCGTCATAGCCGGCGTGTGCCAGGTGTTCGGCCACGAGGCTGGACCCGATCGATACATGCGTCAGCACGGGCGTGCGCCCCTGCCCCGGGAGCGCCGTAAATGGGTTGTTGCTCATTAGTCCGCCAGTCCTTCTAGGCCAGCCGTGAGGCTAGTTCGAGTTCGCCGACAGAGAGTTCGCCGGCGGTACCGCTGAGGACTACCCGGCCGCCGTCGACGACCACGACGTCGTCCGCGACGCCCGACATCACGTTCGCGATGACCTGTTCGACGTAGATGATGGCGATGTCCTGGTCTTTCAGGCCCCGGACGATCTCCAGGACCTCTTCCACGACGATCGGGGCGAGGCCCGACGTCGGCTCGTCCAGCATGAGCAGCCGCGGCTGTGCCAGGAGTGCCTGGGCGATCGCCAGCATCTGCTGTTGGCCGCCGCTGAGGGCGCCGGCCTTGTCGTGCAGCCGGGGCCGGAGCCGGGGGAAGCGCTCCAGCATTTGTTTGACCGCCTGGTCCCCGCCTCTGGGAGACCGGCTGAAGGTTCCGAGGGCGAGGTTTTCGGCGACCGTCATATCACGGAACACACGCTTGCCCTCCTGGACGAGGCTCACGCCCAGGCTCACTCTTTTGTGGGCCGGGGCGGGGAGCAGGTCCTGGCCGGCGAGCCGGACCGTTCCGGACCGGAACGGAAGCAGCCCTGCGATCGCCGAGAGCAAGGTGCTCTTTCCCGCCCCGTTGCGGCCCATCAATGCGGTGGTTCTCCCCTTCTGGACAGTCATCGAGATATCCCAGATGGCGGTGAGGTCACCGTAGGCGATCTCCGCGTTCTTCACTTCCAGGATCGGTAGCGTGGTCATCGGAGCTCCTCCAGGTCTGCCTGTGCGGTGAGTGATTCGCCAAGGTAGCTGGCGATGACTGCCGGATCGTTTGCTATTTCCCCGGGGGTGCCGGAGGCGATTGTCCGGCCCAGTTCCATCACATGCACCTCGTCTGCCAGGTCCATCACGAAAGGGACGTTGTGTTCGACGATGATGACCGTGCCGCCAGCCTCCCGGATCCGCCGGACAAGCTGTGCCAGCTCCGCGAGGCCGACGTCGTCGAGCCCTGCTGCCGGTTCGTCCAGGAGCAGCAGGTTGGGCTCGCGGGCCACCGCACGGACGACTTCCAGCAGCCGCCGGGTGCCGAGTGGCAGGGACTCTGCGGACTCGAACATCAGGTGTTCGAGTCCGGCGAACCGGAGCGCTGCCAAGGCAACCGTCCGGTTCTCCCGTTGGGCCTCGCGGTAAGACGGCAGCCGCATGATGCTGGCCAGCAGCCCGGGTCCCTGGTGAAACCTGCCGGACTCCACAACGTCGAGCACGTTCATGCCGTGGGGTATCTGCGGGGTCTGGAAGGTCCGGCCGACGCCGCGTTGGCCTATCCGGTCAGGTGGCAGATCGACCAAACTCGTGTCCCCCACCGTGATCATTCCCGAATCGGGACTGACAAACCCAGAGATCGTGTTGAGCAGGGTGGTCTTGCCAGCACCGTTGGAGCCGAGGATTGCCGTGATCTTGCCGGGTTCCGCTGTGATGGCGGCGCCATCCAGGGCCTTCACTCCGCCGAACGCCTTGAATACTCCACGGGCGATCAACAGCTGCCCCGGGATGACGACCGTCGCGTCCTCCGGTTGTAAGTTCTTAAGGAGGCGTGCCTGCTGAAGAACGTGCAGCTTGCCGAGCGCCCCGCCGAATTTCCTGACAGCGTTCTTGGCGGGTCCGGCGACACCGGAAGCGAAAGAGAGGCCGGCTACGAGCAGGAAAATGCCGTAGGTCAGGATCGAGTACTGTTCAAAAGCCGAACTCTGGAGGGGACCGAGCACCAGGATGGCCGATCCCACGGCAGCGCCCCACACCGAGGAGGTCCCACCCACAACGGCGGCGGCAAGGACCGCGATTGCCAGGTTGAGGGTGAACGCCTCGGGCGAAATGAAACCCACGAGGTAGGCGTACAGCGTTCCCGCCGCCCCGGCCGGGAGACTGCCGATCAGGTAGGTGCGGATCCGCATCTTGTAGGGTGAGAGGCCAACCGACTGGGTGAGCTGCCGGCTCTCGCGCAGGACGAGCAGGGCACGGCCATAACGGGAATCCACGAAGTTGCGCATCCCGAGCAGCCACAGGAGGGTAATCGCACCGGCCAGCAGGTAAAACCCCGTGAATTTCAGTGGAAACCCGAAAATGGTCGGATTGAAGATGCCCGAGAGGCCCTGCCGCCCGCCGGTCAAGTCGGTGGCGAGCACCACGACCCGAGGGATGAGGAGGACGACAAACAGAGAGGTGATGGCCAGCGACCAGCTGCTCAGCCGAAGACCGGGAGCACCTGAGATCAGGCCCACAACTGCGGCCGCGGCTGCCGAGCAGACCAGGGCGACGAGGATGTCGTCGACGCCGTTGTTGGCCAGGATCGCCGTCACGTACGCCCCGGTGGCGAACATGGCCACATGGCCGAGGGCCAGATCACCGGAAAAACCGAAGGTTAGGTTGAGTCCGGAGACGATCAGGGTATAGACCATGATCATGACGACCTGGCGCTGCTGATACTGGCCGAAGAAGGCCAGCGGAACGAGGATCGCCAGGAGCGCTATAACTATCGGCAGCACGCTTGGTGCACGGCTGATCCATCCGGCTATCCGCTGGAACCTCATGCTTGTGGGAAATGGTGCGCTAGACACTTCGAATTCTCCTGTCGCCGAGGATCCCCGTGGGTTTGATGAGCAGCACAGCCAGCAGCACGCCGTACACAACCAGGAGTTGGTATTCGCCGCCGAGGAAGAAAGCCGTGCCCATCTGCAGGGCTCCCAGGAAGAGACCGCCAAGGATGGCGCCGAGGTAGCTGCCGAAGCCGCCGAGCGCGAAGGCCACGAAACCAATCAGCACGAGTTCCGTGCCCAGGTGGTAACTGGCCTGAAGCTTTACGCCGATGAAGATGCCGCAGACTGTCAGGAGCCCCCCGGAAAGGGCGAAGGCGGTAACCGAAACCCGTCCCGAGTTCACGCCGCGCAGCAACGCCGCTTCCTTGTCCGCGGTGACTGCCCTGCCGGACAGTCCCCAACGGGTGTACTTCGAGGCGAAGTGGAACCCCAGGGCCAACACGATCGCCAGGCTGATGAGGGTCACGTCCACTATCTGGATGCCTCCGCCGAGCCAGCTGAGGGTAGTAGATGCTCCTTCGAACGGAACGGGCAGGGCATCGCTGCCAAACAGGGCAAAGGCGACCCCTTCAATGACCACGGCCACGCCGATGGTGGTGACCAGGACGCCGTGCCTGTGCCCCCGTTTGAGCAGGGGACGGACCGCGAAGCGCTCCTCGAGGTAGCCGAGGACGGCCCCGCCGGTCCCCGCCCCGACGATCACGAGCGTCAACGTCAGCGCACTGGAATCTGCGGTGAAGACGGCGTAGCCCAGGAACGCGCCGATCATGATGAATTGGGGCGCAGCGAAGTTGAACAGGCCGTTGGAGGCCATCACGATGTTGAACCCCAGAGCCACGATGATGTAGACCGAGCCAAGTGCCAGGGCCGCCCAGACGAGAGTCACTTTGCCACGCTCCTTAGGCGGAGGGGCGCCGACGATGCACGGCGCCCCTGACGGATGTTGTTGACGGTACGCATTGGCTACTTGGCCGCTGCCTTGGTGAAGAGTCCTTCGGCGTTGCGGGCACCAGCGGGGAAGAAGACCATGTCATCGTCCGCGATCTGGATGGAGTGGTTCGCCGGGTTCAAGGCCAACTTCTCCGTCATAATCCACAACTCGGAATCCGTGGAGGAGATGCCTTCGAAGCTTTTGACGACGGCGTCCAGATCCTTGACCCCGCCGGTCTTGTCGATAGCGGCCTTGGCCAGGATGAGTGCGCTGTAGGGATAGACGTACACGTCCGGGCCCTGTTCATAGCTCGTTGTGACTCCGGTGAAGGCATCCCAGTACAGCTTGTAAGAGCCGGACTTCCTAGTCGCCTCGTCGGCCACGCCGTAGCGCATGGCGGCGAAGGTCACGTTCTGGAGTGCAGTCGGGGAGAGCCCGGCGTAGTTGTTGGTTGAGGCTGCGTCGTCCAGGTACCTGGGAACGTCCCAGCCGACCTTGTCGAAGGCACCCATGATGGCGGCACCGGACGGCCCGAGGGCCGCGGCCACCAGCAGGGCCTCAACGCCGCTCCCCTTCAGTCTGGACAGTTCGGCCGTCGGATCCACCGAAGCCGGATCGACAAATTCGCTCTTGATCTCGATGCCGGCCTTGGCCGTCAGCTCCTCGAGGGCCTTCAGCTTGTCCCGCCCCAGCACAGAGTCAGGGGCGATAACCCCGAGCTTCTTGACGCCGTGACCGGCGATCTTCTTGATCTGGGCCGACATGCTGTCCTTGGCCTGCACCGCGGTGTTGAATGCATAGGGGAACTTGGCACGATCGGTCGAAATCGTGCCGGCCGCTGTGCCCACGGAGAGGATCTTCTTCCGGGTCAGCAACGGCAGAAGCGCCACAGTTTCGGAGCTGACGACGCTCGGAACGACGAGGTCAGGCAAGGTGCCCTTACTCAGTTCAGACTGCAGCCGAGACACGGCCTCCGAGGGAGAGCTCGTGGTATCCACAAACGTTATTTCCACCTGCCGCCCGGCAATGCCCTTGTGGGCGTTGATGACTTCGACGGCCGCCTTGAGCGACGAAGTCACGCCGGCGCCTATCTTGGCCAACGGGCCGCTCGTAGGGACCATGGCGAGGATCGAGAACGGCTTACCGGAAGCATCATCAGTCTGACCTGCTGCATTGCCGCCGCAAGCGGTAGTTCCGAGTAGAAGGGCTGCGGCTACCGCGGTTGCCTTCACGAACTTGTTCTTGGGGTGCTTCATTGCGACTCCTGGAGTTATTCATCGTTGAATAGGGCCTGCGGCGCCTGGCTCGACGGGCCGATCGTGGACCTGCCTGTATTGCTGGAATGCTGGAATGCTAGACGTTTACTGAACGGTATCTGCTCGGCTGCGGAACTCAATAGCCGTAGCACTGTGATTATGGCGTGACGCGGCTCACTCTAGGGACTGCGTCGTCCGTCCCGGCTGGGCAGCGAGCCCGGGTGAGAAGAAGACACGCTGGATGCGCCGGCGGCGGATGAGCCAGCCCTCGTCTCCGAGCGAGTATTCGTCTTCGTACTCCCCCACCATCTGGGGGGAAGTGCCGCTGAGGTCCGCCGTGTCGCTCCGGAACATCATCACGCTCAGGGTTCCACGCAGCGTGTTGTGGTCCCAGGAAAGCCGAAGGTTGGATTCAACATGGCGCGCGGTGCGGTTCGTCATCGTGACCCTGTTTCGGCCCCACTCGGCGATGTGGTCCCGCCCGAGCAGGTCCTTCGGCGGTAGGCCGATGAGTTCGCCGTCCTGCGTGTAGAGGCCAGCCAGCTCGTCCGCGCGCCCGTGGTCAACAAGGTACGAATGTTCCGTCACGAGTTGCTGGATGGTGATCCAGATCGCCGCGTCCACGCCGCGCAATGAGCCGATTTTGAGTTCAGCGGATCCTTGGGTTCCCACTCAAGCCTCCGACACGGTGACAGTCACGTTGCCCAGGCCGGGAATGTCCGAGCTGAACGTCGAGCCCGCTGGGAGCGGCACCATCCGACCCAGCGACCCGGAGAGAATTACTTCGCCGGCCATCAGAGGCAGGTTCTGACGGAGTGCCGTTTCCGCCACCCACAGCAAGGCCGTCAGCGGATCCCCCATGCAGTCAGCCCCGGAGCCGGCGGTGACTTCGACCCCGTCGCGGCGGAGTATCATCGACGCTGCCGCAGGGGCGAAGTTCTCAAGGGGCAGGGCGCCGTTGCCCAGGACGTAGTACGCACTGGAGGCGTTGTCGGCGATGGTGTCGACGATGTTGATGTCCCAGTTACGGATGCGGCTGTCCACAATTTCCAGGCAGGGCGTGGCGTAGTCGACCGCGTCCCATACGGCTTCCGGCGTGGCTTCCCGGATGTCCTTCTTGAGGACGAACGCGATCTCGGCCTCAATCCTCGGATCGATCATCGTCCCGAAGGGCACAAGCCCGTGGTTGGCGATCTCCATGTCATCCATCAGGACCCCGTAGTCCGGTTCGTCGACCCCGAACTGTGTCTGCACGACGACGTTTGTCAGGCCGATCTTCCGGCCGACCCGCCGCGCCCCGGCGCGCTCCCGGGCTTTGATGTTGATTTCCTGGACGGCATACGCGGCCTCCACGTCGATGGCTGGAATCAATTCACGGACCGGCTCGACGGCGGTCAGCAGTTTCTGCGCTTCCGCCAGCAGCCCCGCCGCATGTTCGGTGGCGTTGGCAAGATTAGTTTCAGTCATTTCGTCAAGAACTCCAGAGCGCTCGTGTTGTACAGCTCGGGCTGTTCCCACTGCGGCCAGTGGGCGGCATTTGGGATCATGAGGAACTCACCCTTGGGGATCTTGGCCGCCATCCCCCGGCCGACGGCGTCCGGTCCTGACGGTTCTTCGGTGGTCCACACGACGAGGGCCTCGTTGGGGATGGCCGCGAACTCGGCGTCGGTAATCAGGTTGCGGCGCCGGATCTCCGGATCCTGCAGGCACAGGATGTGCCGCATCGATTCGGCGAATGCGGGCTGTGAGTAGATTGCCCTGCGGATGGCAACCAGCTCATCGGTCACGGAGGCTGGCGACGCCATCACAAGTTCCAGCCGCTCCCGGACGTTTTCTTCCGTCGGGTTGTCGACGGCGGCCTGGCTCAGCTGGCGGACCAGTGCCAGCCGAGCAGCGGGCAGCATGGTCCCCCCGGGTGCGTTCAGGATGACCTTCAGGACCCGGTCCGGGTGGGCGGCGGCGAATTTCGCGGCGATCCATCCGCCCAGAGACTCCCCGGCGATGTGGGCCTTGTCGATGCCGAAGGTATCGAGGAGCCCCAGCAGGTGCTCCGTGTAGTCGGCGATTTCCAAGTCCACCCCCGCGAGGCTTGTGTAGCCGTGTCCAGGGGAGTCGTAGGCGATCACCCGGAAATTCTTCGAGAGTGCCCTGAGGTTCCAGGCGTGGGCCTCAAGATGGCCGCTCGTTCCGGCGATGAGGACAACTGTTTCACTGCCCTGGCCTGCGGTAAGGACCCTCGTGGACCAGGGCCCGACCTGCACATACGAGATCTCATGTGGCAAGGCACCGAGTTCCTGCCAGACACTGCGTTGGGTGGTCATGGTCTTCTGAATCTCCTGAATTTGCATGGTGCGGCGCCTATTTCTTGCTCGCGGTGGTCAGGGAGAATCCTGTTCCCCACTCGACGATCGGCCAGTAGTGGGTGGAGGCAACGTCGTACCCGCCGGCGGCAGCCATCGCGCTGTACGCCGCCACCCAGGTCCGGATTTCGTGTGAGGAATGGCCTCCGGCCTCCTCGAACCATTCGTTGGTCCAGGCGTCTACCTTGGTCAGTTCACCGTCTGCGAAGGTGCGGAGCACGATCGCATCGAAGTCTGGATTGATGGCCTGGGCGGTCGTGGCGCCGTCGGCGTAGGCCCGGCCGAATTCGACGATCCTTGCTTCGCGGGCCGCCCGCAACTCCGGGGAGAGATTGCGTCCGTCGATCAGTCGCTCGACGACCTCCGGGGATGCTTCCTCCAGCCGGGGAACGGGCGGATCGTGGGAAAGACCGCCGGAGCCGATGATGAGGACGCGTTTGCCCAGACCGGCGACGTGCCGACCCACCGATTCGCCGAGTTCACGGATTCGGCTCATGGGCCCCAGCGGCAGCCCGACGCAATTGATGAAGATCGGGACGATCGGGTTCGTGTAGCCCTTCCCGAAGAGGAACTCCAGCGGCTGTGAAATCCCGTGGTCCACGTGGAGTTCTTCGGACTGGGCAATGTCGATCCCGTCAGCCAGGACTGACTTCAAGAGGGACCGGGCTTCGGCACGATCGACCGGCAAGGAGCCGGCGTCGGTGCCCCAGTCCCCCACCGACGTCGCCTTCGACCCGATGCAGAACGGCGGCATCATGTCGTAGAATACGCCGTTGTAGTGGTCGGGGCCGAAAACGATGGTCAGTTGGGGGTCGAAATCCCGGATGAACGCGCGCATGCCGTCGAAGGCGGCATGGATGTCCGCGGTGGTTCCTTCGTCAGGATCCGTGATTCCAAACAGTGGTGCGTGGGACAGGGTGCACAGGGCAACAGTCACGATCTTCTTCCTTTCAGAGTGCTCGGTGGCGGCCCGGCGACACTGCTGGGGCCGCCTGGCGCCGCTACCAGGGGGCAGAGCACAGCCATTCGTCGGGCAGGCTTGCCGGGCCGTCCGAGGGCTTGGCCTGAAGCATCTGGCCAAATTTCCCCTGCGCATAGAGCAGGGGATCACCGTCATGAACCTCGGCACCGGCCACGGCGCCTATGACGATCAGATGGTCTCCGCCGTCGGCAATCGAGGACAGGTCACACTCGACATGACAGATCACGCCGTCCAGACGGGGCATGCCGTGCAGCCCGGGCTGCCAGGAGACTTCGCTGAAACGGTTGGGTGCCCGGCCGGCGAAGTTGAGCGCCAGATCGGCCTGATGGGCAGCGAGGATGTTGACCACGTAGCCGTTGCCCTCCTGGAGCCACTTGGCCATGCTCCGGTCCTTGCCAATGCAGACCAGGACGAGGGGCGGATCCAGGGACAGCGAACTGAATGCGCTCATGGTGCAGCCGGTGGGGTTACCCTCACCGTCCAGGGTCGTGATGACGGTGACCCCTGAGGCGAACTGGCCCATGGCCTGTCGCATGATCGAGGGATCTACCGGGGCGTCTACCGTGCCCACAGCCGTGGCGGTCATGGCCGTCTCACACCCCGGCAGTCTCAAGCACGGTGCCGCGCTTGGCCGCAACGGCTTCAGCCGGAGTGCCGGAAAGCTCCAATGCGCGGTCTACGAGCCCGTAAGCGCGCGTCTTGTCGTACGCCATGTAGTTGGCGGCCAGTAAACGAACCGGGTCTCCGGCGTAGTAGCGCTCGTACTGCAGGGTGCGCTGGCCGAAGCCGTCTCCGCAGAGGTCCCACGCCAGCTTGTAGAGCCGGACGCGTTCCTCGGCCGGGAGCCCGCCTGCGCCCTGAAGGTACTTCTCGATGTCACCGGAGATCGGGCTCAGAAAGTCCTCGGCAGACGGCATCATGAGATAGCCGCCGGCACCCAGCGTCTGGAGGAGTTCGGCGATTTTCGGATATGACGCCGAGAGGTGCATGCGCAGGGTCTGCAATGCCCTAAGGTCCGGCCGAACCACACCGTTCTCATCGATTTCGGGATTGCTTTCCGATGCCAGCACCAGGGCACGGCAGATCTCCGTGGCAGCGATGGCCTCGCCCAGCTTCTGCTGCACGTGCTGGAACTGGTCGATCTTCACGGTCTCGCTGAGCTTCATCGCGATGCCGGTGATGAATTCCATCTTCGTCAGGCCGCGGACCCCGGTCTGGTGGCCAGTGTGCTGGCGCAGATTGGAGTCGATGTACAGGGCGTTGGAGAGTTCGACGTTGTTGTGGACGAAGACCCGGTCCCAGGGAACGAGCACGTCATCGAACACCAGGAGCGAATCGGCTTCTTCGAAGTTGGAGGACAACGGGTGGTCGAAGCTGTTCCGGGTGCCGTCGTCGAACGGTTCGCGGGTGATGAGACGCAGCCCGGGAGAATCAATCGGGATGGCGAAGACGGTGCAGTAGCGCTCATCGCCGGGCTTGAGGCCGGGCGCGTTGTAGACGAGCAGTTCATCGGCCACCGGGGCAAGCGTTGCCAGCATCCGTGCGCCCCGCATGATGAGACCTTCTTCGGTCTCGCGGACGACACCCATGTGCAGGAATTCCTCCTTCTGCTGGGAGCTCGGCCTGGTCCGGTCAGTTTGCGGAGCCAGCAGGGCGTGGGTAAGGAAGAGGTCGTTTTCGCGGATGTACTCGTAATAGCGCACGATGTTCTCGCCGTACTGCACGCCGCCGCGGGCAAAGACCTCCGGCGCCTGGGCCAGCGCCATAAGGGAGGTGTTCAGGAAGTCGGGTGAGCGGCCCATGAGGCCGAAGGTTGCGTCTGCAACGATCTGGAAGGCTTCGCGGCGGGCCTCCAGGTCGGCCTGTGAACGCGGTGGGATGAACGACACCGGGGTACGAACGCCCTCGTGGTCGCGAGTGAGAATGTCACGGGTAGCGGCCTCGTGCTGCATGTCGTAGATCTTCGCGATCTGGGCGATCGGCCCTTTCAACGCAGGGTGCTCGGTCACATCGTTAACGCGCACTCCCTTCAGCCAGACCTCGCGGGGCGTGTTCTTAAGATGTGCGATGTACTCTGCACCCGTCCGAATAGTCATGATTCTCCTCATTGAGTGGATAACTTACCTACTAGCATGCTAGTAGGTAAGTGGAGTCTAAAGAACTTCCTTCACGAGCACAAGAGTTTCTTCTGAGGAGTTACCGGAACTGCTACACGGACCGCGCCATGCCGCCGTCGATCCGCCAGTTCTGGCCCGTCACATACCCTGCCTCGTCAGAGAGGAGGTACAGGGCCAGCTTGCTGACGTCCTCTACGGTGCCTGCTCTGCGCAACGGAACTTGGGTTAGCTTCTCGGGAGCCACCGGGAACGTGTCGATGAAGCCGGGCAGGATGTTGTTGATCCGCACGCCCTGTGGCCCATACTCGTCGGCATACAGCTTCGTGAAGACTGCCAGGCTCGCCCGGAAAGCGGCCGAGGTGGGATAGCCCGGATTCGGCTCGAAAGGCGAGCTCGTCGAGATGTTGACCACCGCTCCGCCGCGCTCTGAGAAATGGGGAGTCACAAGCCTGCACATCCGGACCACGTTCAGGAAATAGGTTTCCAGGCCCGTGAGCCAATCGTCGTCGGACAACTCAAGGATGCTTCCCTTCGGGCCGTGGCCGGCACTGTTGACGAGGGCGTCGACCCGCCCATACCTATCGACCGTTTCCTCCACCAGGCGCTCGAGTTGGACGGGATCGCGGTTAGATCCGACGACTCCAAATCCACCTAGCTCCTCCGCAAGGGATTTCCCCTTTTCCGTCGAGGATAAAATCGCGACCCGGTACCCGTTGACTGCCAGTTCCCGCGCAATCCCAGCCCCGATACCGCTGCCTGCTGCCGTCAGGACTGCCACTTTGCCCTCAATAGCTTCCATTTTCCCTACTCCTCACAGATCCGGACCGGCCGCATTGGCAACGTCCATGCCCTGCACGCTACCCTGCTAGACGGTTAGACTGATAGGACTATTGCCCGAGGAAAATTCTCCCGTGGCCGTACTTGAATATTGGAGTTTCGTCATGTCGCCTTACTCTGCAAAGTCGCGACTGACCCCGCCCAGAAGCGGGGCACGTCTGGCTACCCACGTTTATGATCAGCTGAAGCTCCAACTCCTGGATGGCGTCTACGCCCCAGGTGAGAAGCTTGTTGTCGATTCCCTGCGCAATGACTTCAACGTCAGCAAACAGCCCGTGATGGATGCCTTAAGAAATCTCGCTGCCGATGGATTGGTGGAAATCATCCCTCAGGTCGGTTGTGCGGTGAGGTCATATCCACGTTCGGAGATTGAAGATTTCTATCTCTTCGTAGCCTCAGCCGAGGAGATCATCACTCAGTTCGCTGCCGTCCGGCGGACGCCGGAGCTTCTGCGCGAGCTGAGGATTTCCGCCACCCGGATGAGTCAACTACCGGCGGAATCCGCGCCGGGCGAGCTCGCAGCCAAGTACCGTCAGGCCAACCGGGAATTCCATGGAATCATTCACCAGATGGCCAACTCGGAAATAGTCACAGGATTGTCCAGGCGAGTTTGGGACCTCACAGACTTCTTTGTCCATGCGCTGGGAGCCGCCAATGCATTCGAAGACTCCTTCGAGGAAAGACACCACGACCACGAGGAGATTCTCATTGCCTTGGAAGAAGGCGACGCCGAGAAAGCCGGAAAGATCGCCCGGGAGCATATCCTCCACACCGGAAGACTCATCCTCGAATCTTCATGACCTAGGGCGTGTCTACTAAGAAAACGAAGGTGCCACAAGGCCGTTTTCTCCAGCCAACAACGCCGCGGAGCGGCTCCACAGCTCCTAAATCAGGGGCGTGCCGACTGGAATGCTTGAACGGTGTCGAGAACATCTGTCTTGAGTGACGATCAGTGGTCACGGATCGAGCCGCTCCTGCCGAGTTCGGACAGGCAGCGGGGCCGCCCATTCCGTGGCCACCGCCAGGTCGTTGAAGGGATTATTTACCGGTACCGCTGCGGCATTGCCTGGCGGGACCTGCCTGCTGAGTTCGGTCCGTGGCAGACGGTATGGAAGCGGCACCGCCGTTTCGCGTCCGACGGGACGTGGGATCGGATCCACGGAAAGCTGCTGGCAGAAGCAGATGCCGCCGGACAGATCGACTGGACAGTTTCGGTGGACTCGACCATCAACCGAGCCCACCAGCACGGGACGAACCTTCCCCGCACCACAGGGGGAACTCCCGAATTACAAGAAACTGTTTGCTGAGCCGCCCGACCACGCCATCGGCCGCTCCAGGGGCGGACTGGGCACCAAGATCCATCACGCCTGCGACGGTAAAGGCCGGCCACTGGCGATGATTCTTGGCCCCGGACAGGGCGGCGACTCGCCCATGTTCCCCGTCGTCATGGAGGCAGTGCGGGTGCCTCGTCTCGGCGGAGGCCGCGCCAGAACCCGGCCGGATGCCGTGATGGGCGATAAGGCGTACTCATCGCGGGCGAACCGGTCTCTGCTGCGCGGCCGGGGCATCAAAGCCGTCATCCCGGAACCCTCTGACCAGATCGGACACCGCAAACGCCGCGGCTCGCGCGGCGGGCGCCCGGTGAACTTCGACGCCGAGACCTACAAAGGCCGCAACACTGTGGAAAGGTCCTTCAGCCTCTTCAAACAATGGCGCGCCATCGCTACCCGCTACGACAAACTCGCACTGACCTACCGTGCTGGGGTCGTCCTCTACGCCGTCGTCATCTGGCTCCGCCAATAAGGAGACACGCCCTAGGTCCTGGGGACCCCTAGCTCCCCGGGACCGAAATCACCGCGACAGTCTTCTGGGCGTCATCGCGCAGTTCGACGCCCGAAATCCCGGCGAGCTGGACCGGCGTCGCGCCCGTGACCTTGATGTGGCCGCTGGACGTCGCCGTCCAACCGCAAGCCATTTCCTCCGTACCGTCGCGGCCCTTGACCCACAGGTACATCGTGCCTTGCGCCGGCATGCTGCGGCCTTCCAGTTGCAGCTCGGTCCCCCACGCCTTCCTGACGAGCCCCACAGTGAGCTGCATGCCGTTGTCCGTCTGCAGCGAGTAGCTGGCGTCAGGCTTGGGTGGCTGGTTCAACACCGGCCCCGCCAGTATGCCCAATCCAAGGCAAGCGGCGGCCACGGCACCCACCAGGGCCGCCCACCGGCGTCGGGAATTCCGCCGCCGTGCCGCCATCTTCAAGAGAATCGGCTGCGGTAGCGTTCCGGAAAAAGCCCCCAAAAGTGAGCGAGCGTCCGGCGGAACTGCGGCGGAGAGCTCGACGGCGGGCCGCCCGGCGGCGAGCGCGACGGCGTCGGGCACGGGGACTGCGTCGAGAAGGGCCGGGAGGCTTTCCAACTCGGCCAGCTCGCGCCGGCAATCAGCGCAGGTTTCCAAGTGCTCTTCAAAGGCCCGGGCCTCGGCAGGCTCCAGGCCGCCGAGCAGGTAGGCGCCCAGCAATTGGTGAAGTCCTGTTTCATTGTTCATCGCTGCACCCCCATTTCGTCCAGAATCGTGCGGAGCGCCCTGACGGCGTAGAAGGCCCGGGATTTCACGGTCCCCCTGGGGATGTTGAGCCTCAGTGCGGCCTCGTTCACCGTGAAACGTTCGTAGTGCAGGGCTATCAGGACCTCCCGGTGCTCGGTGCTGAGACGCAAGAGCGCCTCCTCCATGAGGACCCGGTTGAGAAGTTCGTCAACGCGCTCGGTGGCCTCCTCAGGGTCGGCCATGTCGCGTTCGGCGGCCTCGGCCGGCCGCCGCTGAGCTTTCCGGTAATTGTCGATGATGACGTTGCGGGCCGTTCGGAACAAATAGCTGCGCAGGCTCCCGGTGATCTGCGGGGCGTGCTGCCACACCCGGAGGATGGTTTCCTGCACCACGTCCTCGGCCAAGTGCGCGTCCGGCGTGCAGCTCAGCACGAAGCGGCGCAGGGCTGTGCCGTGGTCGCGGTAGATCGCGGCCACCACATCCTCGTCGAGCGGCATCGGCGCCTCCTTGGTGCTCGGCTTCCCCTTCTCCTGCGATACGACGTGCCCGCCACGAAAAAGGTTCACGCCCTGTGAACCATTCTTCACCCGGCGGCGTCGTACGGGTTAGGTTCCGGCACGTCCATGGCCGGTGCAAGCGAAGGAGCAAACCATGAAGAAGCAACTCGGCACCGGCCTGGGCGTCCTTGCACTGGCCATTGCCCTCACTGCCTGCGGAGGAACCCCCGGCACGTCCTCCACATCCTCGAGCGCCACCAGTCCCAGTTCCGCGGCGTCGGCAAGTTCAAGCGCTCCGGCGTCGAGTACTCCCGCTGGCGCGGCGGAACTGAAGACGGCGTCGTCGAGCGCCGGCGAGAGAGTGGTTGCGGCGAACGGCAAGAGCGTTTATGTCTTCACGAAGGACGTCAAGAATTCCGGCAAGAGCGCCTGCACCGGAGGATGTGCCGCTTCGTGGCCGGCCGTGACGACAACGTCGGCCACGCCGGCGGTTGACGGGGTGAGCGGAACGATCGGCACCATCCCCACAGCAGACGGCAAGATGCAGATCACTATCAACGGGATGCCCATCTACTTCTACTCCAAGGATGAAGACTCCAGTGACACCTACGGCCAAGGCGTGGGTGGCGTGTGGTTCCTGGTCAGCCCGTCCGGCTCCATGGTGACCCCGAGTAGCAGCACCCCGAGCGGGAGCAGCATGGGCTACTGAAACCCTCGCTCACCTTTGCAGCCCAAAACACAAACGCTCGCTCAGATCTCTCCGAGCCGGCCGGCAGATCTGAGCGAGCGTTTGTCCTGGAAGCCTCAAAGGTGAGCGAGCGTTCGCCTTGGAAGGCCTAAAGGTGAGCGAGCGTTTTAGGCGTCCTCGAACTCGACGGCCGCGATGATTTCCTTCGTCTCCGGGTGGATCATGAAGGCTTCATCGTCCTCTTCGATCATGACGTAGTTGCCGTGGTCCGTGGCGAAGTGCCAGGCAAGGATCGTCTCGCCGTCGTGCTCGTAGTTGGGATCGCCCATAGTGATCTTCTCCAGCTCGTAGCCAGCAACGTCGCACAGTTCACGGATGATGAGCTCGAATTCGGGGGCATTCTCGAGTTCTGCTTCGGCGGCCTCGGCCTGACGCTCTTCGAGATTCGGAATGAGGGCAACGCGCTCGGCGATGTGGGCCTTGAGCTGCTCCTCGTCCAGGTAGAGGACGCCTTCCTGGCTACGAAGCCAGGCCGCGTTGAGGGCGATGATGTCCTCGGTCTCCAGGAGGGATTCGAATTCGCCGTCGAGGGCTTCGAGCTCGGCCACGGCCTCCGGGGCCTCCTCCGACTCGTCAAGGTCGCCGTCCAGGTAGGCCTCGGCGTCGTCCTCTGAGAGTGAATCGAAGGCTGCGGCGGTGCGGTTGAACAGCTCAAGGTGGCCGGTGGCGCCCATGGCTTCGAGGCCTTCGCGGACAAACGTATCCACTTCTTCGCGCTCCGGGACCGTGAACACGTACTGGGCGAAACCGCCCGCGAGTGCCTGCGTCAGGTAGTAGTCCACAAAGTAGCTGCGCAGCGCGTTGGTAGCGATTTCCTCATGGTTGAGGAGCTCCTCGTACATCTCGTTGACCACGGTGACGTTCGCGTCCACAACGTCTGCGTTGGCGGCCTCGATGCTGTCCTTCGTCAGAATGACGGGGTTCTCATTGCTGGTCATGGGATTTCCTCACTGCTAGGAAGCTTGTGCTGCTCCGGACCCTTTCAACGTACGCGGGGGCAGCAGTCGGGCAGGCTAGGCCGAGGTGAACGTCCGGCAAAGTTTCAGGGCTGCTCGGTGGGCCCACGCCGCCCTGGTTCCCTGGCTGAGCGGAGCGAAGTCAGGGAGGAGGCTTGGGCCCACGCCGCCCGGGTTCCCTGGCTGAGCGGAGCGAAGTCAGGGAGGTGGCGGGGACTAGGATTCATAGATAGCCTCCAGCCGAAAGTAGCCCCAAAGAATGCCTTCCCGCTCAGACGACTCCTGGGAACTGGCGATTCAGACACCCGCCATTAACGACCGCTCCTTGGCGGCCGGTCTCGCCTATGCCATGGGGAGCAGGGTCAGCAGCATCACTTTCGACTCCGCCACGGGCTTGATGATGGGCAAGGTCCGGGGCAGTGGCCCATCACCGTATTCGACGTCGGCCAAACTGGTCCGCAAGCCCGGCGGCTGGAGCTGCACGGTGGGGGTGTGCAGCTGCCCGGTCCGCAAGGACTGCAAACACGTGGCAGCCCTCCTCTTCGCTGCCGAGGACCATCCTGCCGTGCGGGCACAGCTGCTCAGCGCCCCCGCTTTCGGCCAAACTGCCCAGACCGGGGGAACGGTGCAGCGGCCGGCCTGGGAGCAGGCCCTCAGCAAGCTCATCGCCACTCCGGGAACCGCCCCGCAAGGCCAAGGCCTCCCCTTGGCGCTGGCATTCGAAGTGGAAGAGCCTGCCCCCCACTTCTCCTACACAGGCCGCCGCGATCCCCTGCGAAGCGTGCGCCAGCTCAAGGCCCGCCCGGTGATGATGGGCGCCAAGGGCAAGTGGATCCGCGGCGATGTCTCCTGGACCAACTTGAACTACCTCGGTTACAAGCGCGAATTCAACGAAGCCCACATCGACTGGATGCAGGGCTTCCTGGCCGCGCATTCCACCTCGGACTACCGGCAGCTCACATCCAGCATGTGGATGTTGCTCAATGAATTCGCCGGGAAGAACCTGTGGAACCTGCTGGCCGAAGCGGCGAAAGTCGGGGTCGCACTCATCCACTCCGGCGGGACCGAGCCTGTCCGCATTGCGGCGGAACCCGCCGTCGTCGGGCTTGACCTCAGCCGTTGGGGCGGGGACCTCTCAAGCGACCGGCCCGACGACGGGCTGCAGCTGGCGCCATCGGTAACCTTGGGCGGGGATGCCCTTGATCCGGCGACCTTGGCCTTGATCGGCCGCCCGGCGCATGGCTTGTTCTTCACGGGCCCCGGCGAGGGGCATTTGCCTGGCGTATCGGCACCCGAGAACCTCATCACCCTGGCCCCACTGGAGGGAGGCGAGTCGCAGGAACTCCTGGACTTCGTCATGGGCGCGTCCCGGCTCCAGATTCCGGCCAAGGACGAGGAACGATTCCTCACGGCGTTCTATCCGAAACTCAAGCAATCCACCCGGGTCACGGCGGTGGACCATTCCGTGGAGCTTCCAGTTCTCGCCGTGCCCACGCTGTCGCTGCTGGCAAACTACGGCGCTGACCACCGGGTGCGGCTGCACTGGGAGTGGCACTACACGGCCGGCAAGCTCGTCACGGCCCAGCCCCTGTGGCGGCACCCGGACGATCACGGCTACCGCGACGACGCCGAGGAAGCCCGCATCCTGGAAACCTTGGGCCGGCCTTGGGATGTGGTTGGTGCGCTGGGCGAATCCTCGAGCGGCGGATGGGGAGCCCCGCGGCTGACGGCCTCGGTTGAGCTCGATGGCCTGGACACGCTGGCCTTCACCGAGGAAGTCCTCCCCCGGCTGCGCGAGCTGCCCGACGTGGTCGTGGACACCTCCGGCGAGATCGCCGACTACCGCGAAGCCACCGAGGCTCCCGTCGTCTCCATTTCGACCAAGGCCACCGACAGCCGCGACTGGTTCGATCTCGGCATCGTCATCACCCTCGAGGGCGAACCGGTGTCTTTTGCCGCGGTGTTTTCCGCCCTCGCGGCGGGCCAGAGCCGCATGTTGCTGCCCAGCGGCGCCTACTTCTCACTGGACCTGCCCGAGCTGCACCAACTCCGAGCGCTCATCGACGAAGCCCGGTCCTTGCAAGACAACCCGGACCGGCACGGCACCCTGCAGATCAGCCGCTTCCAGGCCGGGCTCTGGGATGAGCTCGCGCACTTGGGGATCGTGGACGAACAAGCGGCCGCGTGGCGCGAGGCTGTGGGCGGATTGCTCGACGACGGCGTGACCGGGCTGCCGCTGCCCGGCTCGCTTAATGCCGAACTCCGTCCGTACCAGCTGGAGGGCTTCAACTGGCTGAGCTTCCTGTACCGGCACAGCTTGGGCGGGGTCCTGGCCGACGACATGGGGCTTGGCAAGACCGTGCAGGCGATTGCCTTGATGTGCGCGGCGAAGGAGCAGGCGGTTTCCGCCCCGGGCGACGGCGGCGACGCTGATGACGGCGCCAGGAGCGGCGCCGCCCCCTTCTTAGTGGTGGCGCCCACCAGCGTCGTGGGCAACTGGGCCGCCGAGGTGCAACGCTTCGCTCCCGGGCTGGACGTGAAAACAATCGGGGAAACCTTCGCCAAGAACGGCGCGGATCCGCTCGAAGCCATGGCCGGAACCGACGTCGTCATCACTTCCTACGCGCTCTTCCGGATCGACTACGAGGCCTATGCCGCCAAGGCGTGGGCCGGGCTCATGCTGGACGAGGCCCAATTCGTGAAGAACCACCAATCCAAGGCCTACCAATGCGCCCGCAAACTCCCGGCATCGTTCAAGCTGGCCATCACAGGAACGCCGCTCGAAAACAACCTCATGGAATTCTGGGCGCTGACCTCCATCGTGGCACCAGGACTGTTCTCCAGCCCGCGCCGCTTCGCGGAGTACTACCAGAAGCCGGTCGAAAAGAACGGCGACAAAGCGCAGCTCGCCAAGCTCCGCCGTCGGGTCCGCCCCCTCATGATGCGCCGCACCAAAGAGCAGGTCATCAAGGACCTGCCGCCCAAGCAGGAACAGGTGCTGGAAGTAGTGCTGAACCCGCGGCACCAGAAGGTGTACCAGACACACTTGCAGCGTGAGCGGCAGAAGATCCTCGGGCTGATCGACGACGTCAACAAGAACCGCTTCACCATTTTCCAGTCGCTCACCCTGCTACGGCAGCTGAGCCTGGACGTCTCCCTCGTGGATGAGTCCCTGTCCGCAGTGCGCTCGTCCAAGCTCGATGTGCTTTTCGAGCAACTCGAGGACATTGTTGCCGAGGGGCACAGGGCACTGATCTTCAGCCAGTTCACGGGATTCCTGGGCAAGGTCCGCCAGCGTCTTGAGGAAGAGGGTACGGAGTTCTGCTACCTCGCCGGCAGCACCCGGAACCGGGCCGACGTCGTGAGCGAATTCAAGAACGGCGCAGCGCCCGTGTTCCTCATTTCCTTGAAAGCCGGGGGCTTCGGCCTGAACCTGACCGAGGCCGATTACGTGTTCCTGTTGGATCCATGGTGGAACCCGGCCTCTGAGGCACAAGCCGTGGACCGCACCCACAGGATCGGGCAGGCCAGGAACGTGATGGTCTACCGCCTGGTGGCAAAGGACACCATCGAGGAAAAGGTCATGGCGCTCAAGGCCAAGAAATCGCAGCTGTTCGCGGATGTGATGGAAGGCGATGCCTTGGCCGGCGGCGCTTTGACGGCGGAGGACCTGGCGGGCCTGTTCGCGGAGTGAGCCAGATTGGTCATATATTCAAATTCTGACGATCGTCATATCTCATCGATGTTAGGCCGTTGGGGCCACTCGGGGCAAAGACTTTTCCGAAGTTTACGAAGCGGCTCTCCCGACGTCGAAATTTCTTCTTGGTATGCCAAGTGGCGTGATTCCGCCGCTCAGGCCCCATTCACCCTTTCTGTCATGGCTGAATTTGAAGGAAATCCCCTCGGACCCATTGACGCCAATTTTCAACTTGGTATACCGTGAGCGCAATCGACGCCCCGCTTGACGGGGCGCCATGACGAGGAGGGAAGAGTCTCAATGGTTGAGCTGGAATCACCTGCCACTCCCGAGGGTTTGGGCTGCGGCACCTGCGGCCATGGTGGCGTAGTTATGGAAGACGCGTTCACGGAAGACTCGGCGCTCTTCGGCCGGAAAGGGGGCGTATCCAAGGGACAGACCATAGCCCTCGCCGAGCGGGTGCAGCGCGAGTCGGCCCGCGCGCACCAACGAGGCCTCGGCACAGACGGACAGCGCGATCAGAACCGTCCCGTGGTGCTAGCGCCAAGTTGGGTCCTGGCTCATCAGCAGGGCGAGATGGTCCTTCTGCGCGATCACGAAGTAGTGGTTCGCGGCGACCGAATCGAGGCCGTCCGTCCTTGGTCCGGTACCACGGACGAACGCATCGACCTACAGGGCCAGCTTCTGGTTCCGGGGTTGATTTCCATGCACAGCCACGTCGCTGGCGGCGCTGCCACACGCGGGTATGTAGAAGGCAACCTCACGCCGATGAGCAAATGCGCCACACTGCGCCAGGGCAGGCAATTCCTCAACGCAATGGTCCTGTTGGAGGATCTTCCCGACGAGGACCTCGATACCATGACTGCCCTGAACCTGGCAGAAATTCTCCGAGGTGGCTGCACCACGCAAGTTGAAATGTCCAAAGGCTTGAGATCCATGCAGTCCTACGTTCGCGTCGCGCGGCAATTCGGAATCCGCGGCTATCCTTCCGGGGCCGTGCCGGGGATGAGGCGGATCCTGCCGATCTGGAAACGCGGTGACGACGACAAGAAATTGTTCGATTCGGTGCCCGAGACACTGGCCGAAATCCAGGAAAACCTCGCCTACGCCCGGACCGTCGACGGCGTCGACGACGGCCGCATCCTGCCGATGATGGCGCCGGCAACAAACGCAGTGCACACCCCGGAAACTTTTGCCGCCATGAAAGCTGCCGCCCAAGAACTCCACGGACTCCACATCCACCTGCAGGCAGGTTACGGCCGGGCACCGCAACCTGACAAAGTGGCGATGAACCGGCTGTGGGGCCAGGACGAGATCCCCTGGCTGCACAGCCTTGGCCTCTTCGACGGCTCGGTAAGGGTCTTTGGAGCGCACCTCCTGGGAATCGACTTTGAGCGGGACCTTCCGCTGCTCGCCAACCCCAACTTCACCTTCGCCAACTGTCCCTCGGGCACTGGCGCAGGAGTCACACCCGCACAGTGGCCGTGGCCGGAAGTTCTCGGAGCAGGCGTGAACTCCGGCATCGGCCTGGATACGCACTCGAACGACTACATCGAAAACCTCAAAATGGCCGTCATTTATGGCCGGATCAGGGCAGACTTCCTCGGCGATTCGACTCCGGTGCCCATGGTCCGCCCGTCCATCTGGACCGCCGTGGAATCAGCGACCCTTGGAGGTGCCCGGGGTCTGGGCCGCGAGGACCTTGGCCGCATAGCCGTCGGTGCAAAAGCTGACCTGACGAGCATCGATGTCAGCGGTCTGCTGGTTGGTGTGGGAACGGTTCCCCGCGAGCCGCTCAATCACTTGATGTACGCCAACGGCCTCTCCGTCAAAAACGTCATGACGGATGGCCATTGGCAAGTCCGCAACGGCGCGCTCGTAGTGGTTGACGAAGCGAGGCTGGTCCGCGAGGCCGGCAAGGTGGTAGAGCGCATCTGGGACCAGATGGCCGCCGACGGCGTGTTCGTCGAGGAACCCCGCAGCGACCTGATCCCGGCAGCCATTTCCTAGCGTCACCGGCACCCCTAAACGCGTCACCGGCACCTCTAAACGCGTCCCGGCGCTGCCCGGACAGCCCGGTGCCCTCTGTCCGCTGTCCGCTGGCCGGACTGACCTTCCCGTTCATCTTTTTGCCCATGTTGTTCCCGTTCACCACAAGTAGGAGAAAAATCAATGAAGAACTTTGCTCCCCGGGTACCAAGTCTCTGGAGAAAAGTCGCGATCGCCGCGGTTCTTGGCTCGACCCTCGCCGGCACTGCCGCCTGCGGAGGACCAGGCCAGGCCGCATCGCCAACTACGGACAGTGCCAACGCGGCCCTTGCGGCCTTGGTGCCCGCGGACATCAAGGCGAAGGGCACCATCTCGGTCGGGACCCAGCCCGATTTCGAGCCGGCCAACTTCACACCAATCGGCGAAAACGGCGTCAAGGGGTTCAACATCGACCTCATGGATGCCATGGCCGCCAAACTCGGCCTGAAGATCAGCTACCAGAAGGTGCCATTCGACCAGTTGTTGGTTGGCGTCCAGACCGGCAAATTCGATGCGTCGATTGCCGGAATGACGGACCGCAAGGGCCGCCAAGCAAATGTGGATTTCGTGGACTACCAGGTTGCGGGCACAGTCTTTATGGTGGCCAAGGGCAACCCGAAGAAGATTACGGGCGAGCCCGACGGCGGCTGCGGAATCAAGATCGGCGGTGTCAAAGGCAACGACGACGAGCGCTTGGTCGGGATCATGGCCAAGGCCTGCACGGCTGCTGGAAAGCCGGCTCCAGAGCTGGTTACCTTCCCCACTGGCAGCGACAAAAACCTGGCGTTGACATCGGGTCGGGTGGACGCGATGTTCTGGCCGGACATGGCCGTATCCGTGATCAACCGGGAGACCCAGGGAAAGCTCGAATCAGTGCCGGTGAACTTCGAGCCCAAGGTCTTCCTCGGCATGATCTTCAGCAAGCAGAACCCCCAGTTGCGGGACGCCTTCCTGAAAGCAACGGAGGCCATGCATGCCGACGGCAGCTACGACGCGATTCTTAAGAAGTGGGATGTCACTGTCATTGATCTGCCGAAACCGGGCGTGAATCTCGCAACGTCCTAGTCATTGCCGGAGTGCGGTCTGCTACGACGGACCGCACTCCGGATTCCAGTTCCGCAAGAAGGACAGCCACATGTTTACGAAAACCGTATGCCCGCCCTCGGGTGATCTGTGCCATGACCATTGACAGCCACCGCCGGGCCTCGGCGCAGGACAAAGCCGGGGAGCCTCCCATGACAATTCTTGATCCAACACGCGCATCGCACGGGCACGCACCCGGAATTCAGGCCAAGCGCCGCAAACCGTATGGGCAGATGGCAACCGGGACGCTTATTGTGGCGATTGCAGCGCTGTTCGTTTGGTCCCAGGCGGCAAATGAGAATCTGGACTGGTCCAGCGTCGGCGAGTTCATGTTCCACCCGGTCATCTTCAAGGGCATCGCCGTCACGCTTGAACTCTCGGTCTTCAGCATGTTGATCTCGGTGGTCCTGGCTTTCGGCGTCGCCCTCATGTGCCAGAGCAAAAACAGGCTGGCTGCCGTCGTCGGCCGGCTCTATGTGTGGTTCTTCCGTGGTGTGCCGCTCCTGGTCCAGATCCTCATCTGGTTCAACCTGGCGGTGCTGTTCCCCAAGATCCTCGGAGCCGATACCAATCAGCTGATCTCGGGCTTCACAGCGGGTCTCTGTGCGCTGTCGCTGGCGGAGTCGGGCTACATGGCGGAAATTATTCGCGGCGGCATTCTGTCGGTCAGCAAGGGACAGACTGACGCCGGCCTCAGCATCGGCCTGACGCGCGGACAGGCTTTGCGGCGGATCGTGTTGCCGCAGACCATCAGGGTCATCATCCCACCGACGGGAAATCAGTTCATCGGCCTCCTCAAGGCCAGCTCCTTGGTCTCTGCGATCGGCGGAAGCGATCTGCTGACGCAGACCCAACTCATCTACGGCCAGAATTTCAAGATTGTGCCGCTGCTCATTGTGGCCACAGCCTGGTACCTCATCCTTGTCAGCGTTGCCAGCATCGGCCAGTACTTCCTGGAACAAAAGTTCAGCCCGGACGGCGCCGCGACCCGGCGGCCGTTCCGGGAACTCATCCGCCGGAACGTGCTGTTGCGGAACCACCCCGATCTTCCCCGAAAGGCAGTCCAGCCATGACCCTCGCTCCAACCCAGGGACAAGCTCGAACACAGGCGCCGCTGATGGTGATCGACGACGTCCACAAATGGCTCGGGAAGAACCACATCCTGCGTGGTGTGAACATGTCCGTGGCACCAGGAGAAATCGTTTGCGTCCTTGGCCCTTCCGGCTCCGGAAAGAGCACGCTGCTGCGCTGCATCAACGGTCTCGAGGCAGTTGAATCCGGGACCGTTGAAGTCGGCGGAGACCGTGTTGGCTACAAAATGCACAAAGGACAGTTGTTCGAACACACCGAACGGGAATCGGCCAGAATGCGGCGGCGGATCGGCATGGTCTTCCAGCATTTCAACCTTTTCACGCACATGACAGCACTGGAGAACGTCAGCTACGGCCCCCGGCGTGTGCTTGGGTTGTCCAAAGCCAAGGCCAAGGAGCAGGGACTGGACGCACTGGGCAAGGTGGGACTGAAAGACAAGGCCGGGTCATATCCTGCGCAGCTTTCCGGCGGCCAACAACAGCGCGTTGCCATCGCGCGGTCGCTGGCCATGAAACCCCAAGTGATGCTCTTTGACGAACCCACCAGCGCCCTCGACCCCGAACTGGTAGGCGACGTCCTTCAGGTCATGAAGCGCGTTGCCGAGGAAGGCATGACAATGGTTGTGGTCACCCACGAAATCGGGTTCGCCCGCGAAGTCGCTGACCGGGTGATATTCATGGATGAAGGCCGGGTCATCGAATCCGGACCGGCGGCCCAGGTCTTGGATAATCCGTCCCACGAACGCACTGCCAATTTCCTGCGGCACGTCAGATGAGCCGAACAGCTTCTGCATACGCCGAAATACGGGACCGGATCATCAGCGGCGAACTGACGCCGGGAACCTGGCTTCGGGAAAGGGATCTCTCGGCCGAATTGAATGTGTCACGGGTCCCTGTCCGGGAGGCGCTCCTGCAGCTTGAGGCAGATGGCTTCACGACGACGGGTCCGCGGCACGGAGCGGTCGTCCGGCAAATGACGATTCAAGATGTCGATGAGGTCTTCGATATCCGGCTCAGCATCGAGGTCTCGGCAGCGAGCATCGCTGCCCGCCAGGTTGCTGCCGGGGCCAGCCCCGAGCGCTTGCTTTCGGTCCTCGCCGACGCCGAAGCGCTCGTGGCTAGCGGCGACGAGGACCTCAAGGCCAGCACCAATGTGGCCATTCACGACGAGATTTTCAGCCTGACCGGCAACGAACTCTTGACCACAGTGATCCGCCCGGTCGCAAACCGCATGAGGTGGCTCTTTGGAAACGTTGTCCAGCAGGATGCCAGGCAACTCTGCCGGGAACACCGCGCCCTGTGCGATGCGATCTGCGCCGGCCAGGCTGAGCTCGCGTCCGCGCTGGCTGTTGCCCACATCGAACATAGCCGCGGACCCGCCATTTCGCAGTTGGAGGGGAAGCTTCCCCTCCGCCGCCCTTCAGCCGCCGTAGCCGGCCGGATACCGGACAGCCGCCGGGAACGCTGAGCCAACCCCCTTCGGCATATCGAGTTCCGAACGGCCGTCACTTGATGTATACAATTGAACGCGGCCTGAGCAGTACAACGTCGCCGAAGGGGGAACCGTGGAGGGCACCGAACCGCCGTCAGGGATGCAGGCAAGCATCGACAGAACCGTGGAATGGGTGGACACCGATGCGTCGGGCCATCAGCACAATTCGGCGATCATGCGCTGGGTGGAGGCCGCCGAGGCAGAGCTCTTCCGCAATCTGGTGCTTCCGGAGTACTTTCCGAGCGCTCCACGAGTGCAGCAAGTGGTCAATTACACGGCCAAGCTGTGGTTTGGCCAGCGGGTGACAGCAACCGTGCGGATCCAAAAAGTCGGCCGCACGTCCATGACCCTTGCCTTTGAGGTCTACGGCCACGCACATCCACACTCGCCGGGCGGCCTGGCTGCCCATGGGACGCTGACCACTGCCCACGTGCCCGCGGGCTCAGCCTCAGCCCAGCCGTGGCCGGAACGGATCCGGCAGGCGGCCGCCGTGACAGTCCCGAAGATCGCGGGCTCTGAACAATGATGGACATGCCCGCTCCCCCGGTGCGCCACCAGCAGCTGATCGTCACCATCTATGGGCTCTACGGCCGCAGTTCAGGCGACGCCCTCCCCGTCTCGGTGCTGATCTCCATGCTGGGCGACCTTGGCTATGACGCGCCGGGAGTCCGTTCCTCAGTCTCGCGGCTGAAGGCCAAGGGTGTCCTCAAAAGTGTCCGCCAGGATGGCGTCGCCAAATACGAACTGTCCGACACCGTTCTGGACGTTTTCCGGGAGGGCGACCGGAGAATCTTCGCCGCCGATCGCTCCGCCCACCTGGAATCCTGGGTACTCGCGGTATTCTCCGTCCCCGAATCAATGCGGAATCGCCGGCACCAACTGCGATCAGAACTGTCTGGGCTCGGTTTTGGGTCCGTGGCGTCGGGGGTATGGATTGCGCCGGCCCAGGTCCTCGAACAAGCCCGCGAGCGGCTTGCCTCCCGCGGGCTTATCCAGTTTGTGGACTTCTTCAGGGGCGACTACTTGTTTGAGGGCCCCCTGCGGCCAAAGGTGGCCGAATGGTGGGATTTGAAGGCCATTGACGAGCAATTCGCCGAATTCTTGGATCTCTATAAAGGAGCCGGAGATCTTTGGGCCGCACTGGTAGGAGATGATCCCGAGGCCGCCCTGGCCAACTCGACGGCCCAGCTGCGCCGGGATGCTTTCCGCTACTACATCCCCATGCTGACGCTGTGGCGCCGCTTCCCGTATCGGGACCCGAACCTGCCGTCGGAATACCTCCCGAAGGACTGGCGCGGTCCGGCGGTTCGCGAGACGTTCCAGGCGGTTCATCGTCTTGCCGCGCCCCTCGCGGCAGCACACGCACACGAACTCATCCACGGCAGCATCGACCTGGTAGCGCCCTAGTGCGATCCGGCGAGGCAACACGGACGTTGACATACCGCCGAGTCGACTGTTAAGTTCGCGCACAGGTCTCGCGGCCAACGCCACACGGGGTCGTCTCGTCCCGCCTCATCAGGGAAACAACCTTCAAATAGTCGAGGAATTGTGCACGAATCGATCGCTCCGGACGAGCTCGACCTCGCGTTGCTGGAGTCGTTACAGCGCGCTCCCCGCGCGCCGTGGGCTCTCATCTCCCAGGTGCTGGACGTCGCGCCAATCACTTTGGCTCGCCGGTGGGACCGCTTGCGCGACGCCGGCCTCGCTTGGGTTAGCGCTACGCCGGGTCCGGCTTTTCAGACTGTTGGCGTCACCGCGTTCGTCTTGATGTGGTGTCGTCCACGGCTCCGGGAAAATTTGGCTGTAAGGCTGCAGAACGACCCTTCGGTGGCGACCTTGGAAATTACGGGGGGCGCGCCCGATCTCGCCATAACGGTGTTCTCGCGCAGCCTCTACTCGCTTCACGAGAGTGTATTGAGCCGGTTGGGTAGGTACCCCGGAGTTGACCGTGTCGAAGTATCAATCGTGACCACGCTGTACGGAGAGGGTAGCCGCTGGCGCCTCCGCGCACTGGACACCAGTCAGGTCGGCAGGCTCGCATCGGTAACCTCACGGGATGCGCTCGACCGCCGGGAGATGCCGCAGCTGGATTCAGTGGATCGGGATCTTCTGGACGCGTTGGTGATTGACGGGCGAATGGCCTTCCAGGATTTGGGGGCACGGGCGGGAGTGACCCCCGCGACCGCCCGGCGTCGAGTGAGCCGGCTTGTTGACAGTGGGGTGGTGCGAGTCAGGTGCGATCTTGCCGCGCCAGTATTTGGCTGGCCCATCTCAGCAACAATCTGGGGCAAGGTTCCGGCGAACAGGCTTCAGGAGGTGTGTCGGAGCTTGGCGGGATCCCCTCAGGTTCGCGTCGCAGCGGCAACCACAGGATCCAACAACCTCATGGCGACCTGTTGGCTCCACTCGCTAGGAGAGATCGAGGCGGTAGAGGCAAACCTGCTTGAGCGGTTTCCCTTTGTGGTTGTGTCAAACCGGGTTATCGATCTGCGGTCCGTTAAGCGAATGGGCAGGATTCTGGGGGAAAATGGTCGAGCCGCGGACATCGTCCCGCTCCGCCCGTGGACCGACTGAGCCAAAATAACGGAACAGAGAATCGTTTTCCTACAACTTCCGCTGTGTTGTTGCCGAATTCAAACAAATTTCCGCCTCTTATGATCGTTGACCTCAGACTCTTCTTAAAGCGCGACAACGCGCAAGCACTGACTGAGATCCATTAGGAGTGACGAAATGGCGCGAACGCCTACCGGACAAGAACCTGCGGTCTTCACCGCGACGTCCCGCGGTGGCCCCGAGGTTACGGACGGACCATCCCGTCCCGCAAACACAGCTGACGGTCCTCTGGCCGAGCCGAAGTTGCGAGCTCACGATTGGATCGCTCTCATCGGTTCGCGCTTCGGGCTGATTATCACCTGGGCCTTGATGATCGTGGCCTTTAGCGTGCTGCTGCCCGGAGTTTTCCTCTCAGGCTCGAACTTGGGCTACCTCCTCAGTTCGCAGGCCACGGTCCTAATCGTGGCAATCGCCGTGACCATTCCGATGGCAGCCGGAGAGTTCGATCTGTCGTCAAGCGGTGTGGTTGTGATCACCGTAGTCACGATGGGTTATCTCAACGTCATCCAAAGGTGGCCGCTGATTCCGACAGTGCTCGTGGCGCTGGCAATTGGGTTGGTGGTCGGATGCGTCAACGCCTTTTTCATCGTCCGTATCGGGATCAGTTCACTCATTGTGACGCTCGCGATGACCTCCGTGCTCATCGGCTTCGCTCTGGGGCTGAATAACCTCACCGTCACCGGTATCTCCGTGGACCTGGTTGATGCCGCCCGAAGCACCGTGGGAGGGATCCAGCTCGTCTTCTTCTACGCGCTGGCTGTGGTTGTGGTCGCGTGGTACGTCTTCCAGCACACGCCCATCGGCCGCAGCCTGTACTTCACCGGTGCCGGGCGAGAGGTGGCTCGCCTGTCCGGCGTTCGTGTGGACGCAATCCGAGCCGGGTCCCTTATCGTGTCCAGCCTTCTAGGCGCGGTGGCCGCAATTCTGCTCACCGGAGTGCTGGGCTCAGCTGACCCAAACGTTGGTACCAGCTACGCGCTCGCACCGTTCGCGGCAGCGATGCTCGGATCCACCAGCTTCGCTCCCGGCCGGTTCAACATCATAGGAACGGCGGTTGCGACGTACTTTCTCGCGACCGGCATCACCGGACTCCAGCTCCTGGGACTCGCTGGCTGGGTGACCCAGGTGTTCTACGGCATGGCTCTGATCCTGGGAGTCGCCCTCTCGACGTACTCGGGCCGCCGCAACCGCCGAAAAATTCGCGCATAAGCATCCAAGAACAATGTCGTTCTCGACCCAACAAGAATAGGTAATTCAAGTGATGAGACAGAAACGCGCAGCCATCCTGCCCATCGTGATTTCCGTTGTGCTCCTGGGCATCACGGGCTGTCAGAGGGCAAGTGAGAGCACAAACGCCAGTGCAGGGACCTCGAACCCGGAAAGCGTAGCCGCCAAGGCACTAGCCCTCGACATCGCGCCCGTGACCGATAGCCCCAAGATCCCGTCCGTCAAGAACGGGACTGCGTTGCGGGGCAAGAATATCCGGTTCATCGCAAGCGGCCTCAGTTTCCCGTTCAGCCAGGACGTTCTCGCCGGCGTCAAGGAAGCCGCTGCGGCGGCGGGTGCCACCGTCACCATTTCGGATAGCGAAGGCGATCCTCCGAAGGCCGCCGCACTCGTGGATCAGGCAGTCGCCCAATCCGTCGACATCATCCTGCTCCAGGGCACGCCCCCGAAGAGCGTCGCGTCAAGCATCACCGGAGCCAAAAACCGCGGAATCCCAGTCATCAGTGTCGGCAGTGACGCGCCAGGCAAGGTGTCCAAGGAACTCGCCGACATCGGAGTCTTCGCCTACGCGTCGGCGACGAACGATGTGGGTACACGGCAGGCAAACTTCGTCGCGGCGGACTCGTCTTGCAACGCCGGTGTGCTCTATCTGGGCTCTTCGACCTTCGGAACCTCGAGTTCCGATGTGGTCGACCAATTCACGAAACAATTCGCCCAGCTGTGCCCTGATGCCAAGGTCGCCGTCCAGGACGCACCCCTGGAAGCCTGGTCATCTCTCCTTCAACCGCAGGTCAACGCGTTTCTGCAGCGCAACCTAGAGACCCGCTACGTCGTGAGCCTCGTGGACGATATGAACCTGGCGATTAAGCCGTCGATCACCAGCCTCGCCGGGCGAAACATCCGTTTGGTGGGCTCGAACGCCATCGTCGGGGCCCTGAACGGGCTTCAGGACAAGGCGGACCCGGAGGCTGCGACAGTAGGTACCAACCTCTACCAAATGGGGTGGGCGGCCGTTGACCAGGCGATGCGCGCGACCGCCGGCGAAGATGCGGTTGCGGATGAGCAGGTCCCGAACCGGACATTTACGCGGGCCAACATCGACACGATCGACCTCGCGAAGAAGTCCGGCGACTGGTACGGCTCATTCGACTTCCGGTCTTACTACACCCAGCTCTGGCACGGGTGATCAGTACCATGATCTCGACAAACCGGGAGCTCCTGCTCCGGGCCGAACATCTCACCAAATCCTACGGGGCACGCCCCGTCCTCAAGGATGCTTCCCTTGAGATCGTGTCCGGTGAGATCCATGCCCTTCTGGGCGAGAACGGCTCAGGCAAGTCCACACTGATCAAACTCCTCGCCGGACAGATCGCACCGGACGGGGGCTACACACCAGACAATGCGCCCCGCGTCACAGTGTCGGGCCAGTCGGAGAACCTCCCGATCGACCCTAAGACGGCAGAACGCCTGAAGCTTGGATTTGTGCACCAGGATCTCGGCCTCGTCCTTTCGTCCACCGTCATGGAGACGCTCGGGCTAGGCCGATACCGCACACGATGGGGAAGGATCAACTGGCGCGCCCAACGGTCCTATACCCAGGAGACCCTTCGACGTTACGGACTCGGGCTGTCTCCTGAGACGGTGGTCGGGTCCCTGTCCGCAGTAGAGCGGGCCATGCTGTCGATCATCAGGGGCATCGAGTCCATAAGCGGCGAAGAAAGGGGCGTACTCGTCCTCGACGAGCCCACCGCATATCTCCCCGGAGACGCGGTGCACCAAGTATTCGAGGTCCTCCGCCGGATCAAGGCCACCGGTAGCTCGGTCGTGTTCGTGACGCACCGACTCGACGAGGTGAAGGATATTTGCGATCGGGCGACGATCCTGAGGTCAGGAGAAGTCGTGGCAACTATGGACGTCGCGTCAGCGACAACCGATGACCTCATAACGGCCATCCTTGGCACGGAACTCACGAACCTCTATCCGTCCGAACATACGGCCGTGGCTGAGCCCGTCCTGCGGGTGACAAACCTCGGTGGAACAGACACCCGGGACGTCTCATTCGTGGCGTCCCGGGGAGAGATCCTCGGGCTGACCGGTCTCGTGGGCGATGGTTTCGAGGAAATCATCGCCCTGTGCTTCGGCGCCAGCCGAGGAGAAGGGAAGGTCGAAGTCAAGGGCAAGGAAGTCGACCAGAACTGGCTTCGACCGCGCCGTGCCATGGGCATGGGGATGGCTTATATCCCCGCAGATCGAGCGACCTCCAGCGGACTCATGGCCGCTTCGGCTGCCGAGAACCTCACGATGGCCACCATGAGGCGTTATTGGCGTTCGGGCCGCATGGCCTACTCAGAGGAGCGCAAGGACGCGATCGAGGCGATGCGCCGTGTTGGGTTGCGGCCGCCGTCTCCCAATCTGCCTCTCGGGTCGTTCAGCGGCGGCAACCAGCAAAAGTTGATCCTTGCCAAATGGCTACTCACCCATCCCCATGTGCTCTTCCTCCACGAACCGACCAACGGCGTGGACGTCGGGGCCAAGAAGACTCTTTTTGATCTGATCAACCGCGCCGCCCAGGACGGCTGCTCCGTCGTGATCGCGAGCAGTGAATATGAGGATCTCGCCCATCTCTGTCATCGAGTCATCATTGTCAAGAACGGCGCCGTCTCCGGAGAGTTGACCGGAGATCAATTAACCACCGAAGCCATCACCCACCGCTGCCTCGCTTCCACCGCGGCGCCGGCCGCATCGTGAACCCAACACTAAGGAGACCGTCAATGAGCGTATTCGAGGTCGGACCCTTCCGGATACCCGCCGGAGAGCTGCGACACGATCGCCTGACCGCAACCATGTCCGCTTCCGGGCAGATAGTCGGTGTGCCGGTGAGCATTATGCACGGCGCAGAACCGGGTCCTGTCCTTCTTGTCACTGGGGCCACCCACGGCACTGAAATCACGGGAACACGGACGCTACTCAAACTTATTGAGCGCATTGACCCGGCGAGGCTGCGCGGAACCTTGATCTCGGTCCCGGTGACGAATCCCCTTGCTTTCGACCGGGCGACGTATGCTTCCCCCGAGGATGGCATTCACATGGGCATGCCGTGCTACTGGCCCAGCGACCCGGCAGGATCGCCAACACTGAGGATCGGGGCGCAGATCCGCAAGCTCTTCGATGTCGCAACCCATTACATCGACCTGCACAACAACGCCGAGCCGGCGGTGCCCATGTCGATGGAGTTCGCTGACGAGTGCTCCTCACCCGAGGTCCGCGAGGTCCAGCGCGCGATGGCGGAAGCTTTCGGCGTTACCCCCGTTCTGATGACCGATCCAAAGGACGGCACGGCGGAGCGCGTGGGGTCGGTCGAAGGCCAGCCCGCCGCCGCAGCCTCAGCGCACGGCATTCCGGGGCTCATGGTCGAGTTGCTCGACGAGCATGGACACCAAGGATATGAGGCAGGCGTCCGCGGTGTCCTCAATGTTATGTCCAAACTGGGAATGTTGGCTGACCCTGTCGTGCCTCAGTTGATCGAAAGGCTTCATGGGAGTTTCACGTACCATGGGGTACTCACCTCTCTCGAGTCGGGGGTTCTGTTCCCGGTTTGCGAGCCGGGAACAGTTGTGGAGCAAGGCAGCGTCGTAGCACACATCGTGGGCATGGATGGGTCTGTCGTGGAAGAGGTCAAGATGCCCGTCACGGGATTCGTGTGGGCTTTCCTGACGACGGCGCCCGGGGGCGGGTCCTTTGCAGTGCCCGAGGGACATGCCATCGGATTCGTCGCGGCGGCCGGCGCATGAGTGCCAACGCGGCCATCCCTGGAACCGTAAGGGAAGCAGCGGCCGGGGATCCCGAACTCCGAAAAACTATTAAGTCTGAGGTCCAGGCCGCGATAGAGGCGTTCCGAGACCAGGCGGTCGGCCTCAGCCATCGCATCCACGGCACACCGGAGCTCGGCTTCGAGGAGTTCTACTCGAGCCGGGAAGTCGCGAACGAGCTCCGCGCAGCCGGATTCACGGTGACTGAACGGGCTTTCGGGCTTGACACTGCGATCTCCGCAGTTGCGGGTGAGGGCTCCTTCAAGGCGGTCGTGGTAGCAGAATATGACGCATTGCCTGAGCTCGGCCACGCCTGCGGTCACAACGTGATAGCGGCATGCGCGGTCGCCGCGGCGGTGGGACTGAAGCACGTCGCTGGGCAACTCGATCTCACGGTGGAACTGTTGGGCACTCCGGCAGAGGAGACCGGCGGCGGCAAGATCCTCATGCTCGAACAGGGTGCATTCATCGGATCCGACATGGCCATGATGATCCATCCTGCCCCATTCGAAGACGCCTCACCGAGCTTCCTCGCCAGCACCGGATTCTCCTTCACGTTCTCAGGTAGGAGCTCCCACGCTGCCGCCTCGCCATGGGAGGCAGCGAACGCCGCAGACGCATCGACCATCGCGCAGGTCGCTATCGGCCTGCTACGCCAGCAGCTCCCCAACGACACCCGAGTCCATGGTGTGGTCACGAATGCCGGTGCAGCCGCCAACGTGATCCCAGGAAAGTCCGGCGGTTTGTACGGGATCAGAGCCCAGACCCTGGCGGACCTCGAGGCCCTGATCCCACGTGTCGAGGCGTGCTTCACGGGAGCAGCCCTCGCGGCCGGCTGCACAGTGGAGCTGGACTGGGAACAGACGTACCCGAATGTTGTGCAGTCGCCGCGGCTTGCGTCGTTGTATCAGCGCAATGCGGAGACGCTGGGCCGAAGCTTTCCGCAGGATGCCGAGGCCCGCGCATTCAGGGCCTCAACCGACTTCGGCGCCGTTTCCCAAGTCGTCCCCAGCCTTCACCCTCACATCAAGATCTGTGACTCACCCGTGTCCAACCATCAGTACGCCTTCACCGAAGCTGCATCCTCGGATCGGGCCGATCATGCACTCATAGAAGGCGCAATCGCCATGGCCTGGACGGTTGTGGACGCGGCCCTGACACGAATTCGCCCGTGACTCACTGGAGCTCTGCGGCAACACAGTTCTGAGGGGCAAGTCCAGGGAGCACGCCGGTGGGCCGGCCGCAATGCGGCCGGCCCACACCACACGCTAGGAGTGCGCGCCCGTAGCCTAGGAGTGCGCCGCCCCCTCCAGGTTCCGGTCGACGTCGGACTCTGCAGTTCCCGGAGCGGAGCCTCGGCGGCCCTTCTTCAGGACGAAGTAGAGGACGACGATACCGATGGCGAACGGGACCCCGAAGATCAGTGTCATCCGGAAGGCATCAACGAAGAGCGTGGTGACCATGATGGCAACCATGAGGATGGCTCCGGCCCAGGAGGCCACCGGGTAGAACCGCAGCTTGTACGACAGAGCCGTCCCGTCGCGCTTCGCTGCGCGTCGGAACGCCAGATGGGTCACGAAGATCATGAGCCACGTGGCCATGGCCCCGAACATGGACAACGCCATCATGAAGGTGAAGCCTGACTCCGGATTCAGGGCGTACACGCAGGCCGCCACCGCGATTCCACCTGTGCAGAGGATCAGTGCATTGACCGGGGAACCGTTCTTGTGAAGCCGCCCGAACACAGCGGGCGCCTGCCCGGCGCGGGACAAGCTAAACATCATGCGCGTGGAGATGTAGAGCTGCGAGTTCATGGCTGAAAGCGCAGCCACAATCACCACAACGTTGATGACGGAATCAGCGAACGGAATGCCAATGACCTGCATGACGGTGACGAAGGGGCTGTTTCCGGCAAGAATCTGGCTGACAGGTGCAATGGCCAGGATCAGCGCCAGGGTCAGGATGTAGAAGAGGAAGAGACGGAATACCGTGACCTTGAACGCCTTCTTAACCGCCGTTCCTGGATCCTTCGCTTCACCGGCCGCAATGGCGATCATCTCCACCGAGAGGTAGCTGAAGATCGCCACAATCACGGCCACCCACATGCCGGACACGCCGTTGGGGAAGAACCCGCCCTCAGCAGTGTAGTTGTGGATTCCGTAGCCGGCCTCTCGCTTTCCAAAGACCAGGATGGCGGCGAGCAGGATGAATCCGAGGATGGCGAACACCTTGATGCTGGAGAACCAGTATTCCAGGGTGCCGAAGGCCTTGACGTTGAACATGTTGACCGCGATGAGAACACCGGCAAACAACAGGATCCAGACCAGCGGGGGAACTCCCGGGAACCACAGCTTCATGTAGTCCCCGATCGCAAGCACTTCGGTGCCCACGGCCAGCACAACGCAGGACCAGTACAGGTACTTCACAAGGAATCCGGCGAGGGGAGAAATGTAGTGCTCGGCGAAAGCCCCGAAGGACCCGGTGGTTGAATGGGCCACGGTCATCTCAGCCAGCGCGCCCATCAGCATCACGGCGATCAGGCCACCGATCGCATAGCTCAGCAGGACGCTGGGTCCGGCGAAAGATATTGCGAACTTGCTTCCGAGGAAAAGCCCAGTGCCGATCGCGCCGCCCAGCGCGATCATGGTCAACTGTGGGCTGGTGAGTTCGCGCTTGAGTCCGCTCTCGCGGTTTTTAATCAGGTCGAAGCTGTGTGACATCGTTGTCTCCTTGCTCGGAACTTCTTGGGGGGGTTAGTGCCTCAGGGGCTAGCGCTCGGGAATGACCGCGATGCCTTGGATCTCAATGAGGGCTTCCTTCTGCCACAGCCGGGTGACACCGATTCCGGCCATCGAGGGATACTCGGAACCGGCCATTTCGCGCCAGATCCGTCCAATTTCGCGGCCGTTGGCCATGTAGTCGTCCACGTCGGTGAGGTAGATGGTCACGCTGACCAGGTCCTCGGGTAGTCCGCCGGCTTCGCGCAGGGTGGTCAGCACATTGGAAAACGCCTGCGTGAACTGTTCCACGATCCCGCCGGGAACGATGTTCATGTCCTTGTCCAGGGCGGTCTGGCCACCCAGGAACAGAGTGTTTCCGGCGAGCATTCCGTGCGCAAAGCCTGACGGCTTCGGGAGCGACCCGGGATTGACGGTCTTGTGGCTCATAGTGTTCCTCCTCTTGATGGCGGCTGCGACATGTTCGAAAAAACCACTGTGCAGATCATTCCCCGCCGTGCTACGTTGAGCATATGTGACGATCGTAAAAAAGTCGACACATCAGAATGAATGTAGGAATCGGCAGGACACGAAGGGACAACACGCATGAAGCTGGCCACCTTACGGACAGCCGACGGGGGCACGACGGCGGTACTCGCGACCGGCGGGAACAGTTACGTTCCGCTGCCGGCCAACGACGTCGGGGCTCTTCTCGCCGTCCCGGACTGGCGCGCGATCGTGGCAGCCGCCTTCGCTGCAGCCTCCGGATCAGGTACGGTTTCCGCACCTGCCAGCGAGCTGGCGCCTCTGCTGCCGCGGGCCGGGAAGGTCATCTGCTGCGGGCTGAACTACGGCGACCACATCCAGGAGATGGGGCGCAAGTTGCCCGAATACCCCACGCTTTTCGCGAAGTACGCGGACACCCTCACCGGCCCGGCCGACACCATTCATGTCCACGGCAGCGCGAAGGTCGACTGGGAAGCCGAACTGGCCGTCGTCGTCGGCTCCGAGCTGTTCCGCGCGGGCGAAGACGAAGCCCGGCAGGCAATCGCGGGGTACACGGTGGCCAACGACATTTCCATGCGCGATTGGCAGAGCCGGACCCTGCAGTGGTTCCAGGGCAAGGCATTCGACAGAACCACCCCCGTGGGACCGCTCATGGTGACTGCGGACGAGGTCGACGGCGACTTCGAGGTCCGCGGTTATGTCAACGGCGAGCTGGTGCAGTCGGGGAACACGGGCACCTTGGTGTTCGGCCCGGCGAAGCTCCTTTCCTACATTTCCCAGTTCACCATCCTGCGTCCAGGGGACCTGGTTCTCACCGGCACCCCCGGCGGAGTCGGCATGGGCATGACTCCCCCACGCTTCCTGAACGACGGCGATGTCCTCACCACCGAAATCGACGGAATCGGAAGGCTGGAAAACCATGTCCGAATCCACGCACCCGTCTCCGCGAACGCCTAGACCAATACCAACCACTTCAAAGGAGTGAGCATCATGAGCGAAACCGCCACCGAATACCGAACCGAAGGCGACAACTCCATCTACGCCCAGCCCGACGGCAAAGTGATTCCGGTCGTCACGCGCGCCGGCGAAGAGGATACCAACACGGCCCAGTCCGGCGATTGCGTTCGCGTCTCGGGCGTCAGCATCCAGCACACGCCGGCCACCAAGATCTGGTTCGGGCAGGTCTCCAACGTTCCCGGCTATCGTTCCTTGCCGCACCACCATGGCGAAGCGGAAACCGGCGGCTACGTGCTCCGCGGCCACGGACGCATCTATTTCGGCGAGAACTACTCCGAATTCCTGGACATGAAGACCGGCGACTGGGTATTCGTCCCGCCGTTCATGCCACACGTCGAGGCCAACATGTCCGTCACCGAAGAACTCGTGTGGCTGACCGCGCGCACCCCGGAGAACCTCGTGGTCAACCTCGAAGACGTTGCCGACGAGACCCTCGCAGACTTCCGCAGGGCCTGATGGACATGTCCACTGGAATCCTGACCTCGGAGACGTTCCTCAAGGCCATCGAACTGACGGCCGTCCCCGCCCAGATCCACGACGAAGCCTACGAAGCCACGTCGCAGTACGTTCCGTGGCCCAAGGCTTACGGCGGAGACATGGTGGCCCAGGCCGCCGCAGCGATGATGCGCTCGGTGGACGCCGACCGCTCGCTGCATTCCATGCACAGCTACTTCATGCGCCCAGTGGAGATCGGGGCAACGGTCCGCTACGAGGTTGAACGCCTCCGCGACGGCCGCGGATACTCGACCCGAAGCGTGCGGGGCCACCAGAACGGCAAGACCGTGTACGCCGCGATGGGCTCCTTCCAAGTGCCCGAAGACGGCCCGGACTTCCAGCCGGAGGCGCCATCCGCCGTCGAACCCGAATCCCTTCGCAGCGCCGCCGAGGTGCTGCAGGGCGTCGAGGGGCCCGCTGCCGATTACTGGTCCAGCGGGCGCAGCTTCGACATGCGACACATTCCCGGGCCGGTATATCTGCAGGTCGAAAGCGAATCCGTACCGCACCAGGCCATCTGGGTGAAAGCCTTCGAGCAACTGCCGGACGCCGGCGACGAACATGCCACCGCCGATCTGCACCGAGCCGCGCTGGCATACGTCTGCGACTACAC
Organism: Arthrobacter sp. AZCC_0090; assembly: GCF_014207375.1. Lineage (GTDB taxonomy): Bacteria > Actinomycetota > Actinomycetes > Actinomycetales > Micrococcaceae > Arthrobacter. The sequence goes on from NZ_JACHEE010000007.1 coordinate 98,662, forward strand.
CATCCTCGAGCCCCTGCTTCGGGTGAACGGACTCCACTGGTCCAGCCCCGGACTCGCCACGGCCAGCCTGGACCACTCCATGTGGTTCCACCGGGACGGCCGCGCGGATGACTGGGTCCTGTACGCCCAGGAGGCCGTGTCCGGGCAAAGCAACAGGGGGCTGGCCACGGGCCGCTTCTTTGACAGGCAAGGACGCCTGCTGGCAACGGTTGCCCAAGAAGGCATGATCCGCGCCGGTTCCTGAACACTTCGACTTATCCGCCGTATTACTGAAAGGAGTGGCCATGACAATGTTGAGATCAGCCCACGTGGACACCTTCACCCGCGACCATTTGCCACCGGCCGGCACGTGGCCGACCCTCGAATTCACCCTGCCGGAACTCCAGTACCCGGCGACGCTCAACGCAGCAGCAGCGCTCATTGACGACGCCGTCGCAAACCATGGTGACGGACGCCCCGCTCTGCTTACCCCGGACGGCACGGTCTGGACGTACGGTGAACTGCAACAGCGCGCCAACCAAGTCGCCCAGGTCCTCACCGAGGACCTCGGCGTGGTGCCCGGCAACCGCGTCATGCTGCGAGGGCCGAATAATCCGTGGATTGTCGCGGCCTGGCTGGGCGTGCTCAAGGCCGGGGCCGTCGTTGTCACCACCATGCCGATGCTGCGTTCCAGCGAAGTCGGCACGCTCATCAGCCTCACGCGTCCGGCCGTAGCCATCTCCGACCACCGGTTCATGGACGAACTGCTCGCGGCGGCAGGAGCGGACACCGTTGTCCTCTCCTACGGATCCGACGACGCCGGCGACCTCGCGTCCCGCTGTGCCGCCAAGAGCGGCGAGTTTACTGCCGTGCCGACCTCCGCCGACGACGTCGCACTGCTCGGCCCGACGTCGGGCACCACGGGCACGCCCAAGATCACCATGCATTTCCACCGGGACATCCTCGCGAACGCCGACACTTTTGCCCGCCATATTCTGCAGCCAACCGCCGACGACGTATTTGCCGGTTCACCACCCCTCGCCTTCACGTTCGGCCTCGGTGGGCTGGTGGTCTTCCCCCTGCGCTTCGGCGCATCCTCGCTGCTGACAGAACGGGCCACCCCCGTGGAACTAGCCGAGAGTGCCGCCGCTGCCGGGGCCACCATCCTGTTCACCGCACCCACTGCGTACCGGGCCATCCTCAAGGAAGGCCGCGGATCATTGCTCCGCGAGCTCCGGGTAGCGGTCTCGGCGGGCGAACATTTGCCCAAGGAAACGTGGGAGGCAGTTCAAGCAGCCACGGGGCTCCGGCTCGTCAACGGCATCGGAGCCACCGAACTGTTGCACGTGTTCATTTCCGCGTCCGGGGACGACATCCGGCCCGGCACCACCGGACGGGCCGTGCCCGGGTACAGGGCAGCCATCCTCGACGACGAGGGCCTGGAACTAGGACCCGGGCAGCTTGGCCGGCTCGCCGTCATCGGCCCCACCGGATGCCGCTACCTGGACGACCCACGGCAAACAAACTATGTGGTCAACGGCTGGAACGTCACCGGCGATACGTTCACGAAAGACGAGGACGGGTACTTCACGTATCAGGCCCGGTCGGACAACATGATCGTTTCGTCCGGCTACAACATCGGTGCCCCCGAGGTGGAAACCGCCATCGACCTGCACCCGGACGTGGTGGAGAACGCCGTCATCGGCCGGCCCGACGAGGCACGCGGGAGCGTTGTCTGCGCGTTCATCGTCCTACGCGAAGGCGTCAGGGGCGATGACGCGAAGCGCAAGGAAATCCAGGACTTCGTCAAACGGACGATCGCCCCCTACAAGTACCCGCGGGACATCCGGTTCGTCGATGAACTTCCCCGCAATCCCAGCGGCAAGCTGCAGCATTTCAAGCTGCGCGACCGCGTCAACAACGACCCCGAACAGCTTGCCGGCGCAGGCCTGGGCCAGGCCTGAGAAGGAGCAAAAGCATGAAAATCGCAATCGTAGGAGGCGGCCCCGGCGGCCTGTACTTCGCGGCACTGATGAAGCAACTCGACCCGTCGCACAAGATCACTCTCTGGGAACGCAACGCCGCCAGCGACACTTTCGGTTTCGGCGTCGTATTCTCCGATGAGACGCTCGGCGGCATTGGCAACGCCGACGCGGTGGTGGCCGAGTACATGAGCCGGCGCTTCGCCCGCTGGTCCGACATCGACATCCATTTCGGCGGGGAAACGGTGACGGTGGGCGGCCAGGGCTTTGCGGCCATGAGTCGCAAGGAACTGCTGGAACTGCTTCAGCGCCGGTGCGCCGAGCTCGGCGTCGACCTGCGTTTCCAGACCCTTGCGCCGCCGGTTGAGGAGCTTGAGGCCAACTATGACCTGGTCCTGGCAGCAGACGGCATCAACTCCCAGATCCGTGCCAAATACGCGGACTCCTTCACTCCAAGCCTGGACCTGCGGCCCAACAAGTTCATGTGGCTGGGCACGGACCAGGTGTTCGAGGCGTTCAAGTTCTTCGTCAAGGAAACCGAATGGGGGGTCATGCAGATCCATGGCTACCCGTACTCCGATGAAGGCTCCACGTTCATTGTCGAAATGCACGAGGACGTGTGGCGGGCTGCCGGCTTCGACGAGACCGCTTCCGACGTGTTCCCTCCCGGGGTCTCGGATGAAAAGGCGATCGCCAAGATCCGCACGATCTTTGAGGAGGAACTCGACGGCTACGAAGTCCTGTCCAACAACTCCAAATGGATCAACTTCACCACTGTGCGTAACGAGAGCTGGCGCCACGGCAATGTCGTGCTGCTCGGCGATGCCGCTCACACCGCACACTTCTCCATCGGTTCCGGAACCAAACTGGCCATGGAAGACTCCCTGGCACTCGCCGCGTGCCTGCACGCGCACGCGGATGTGGAATCGGCGTTGTCTGCCTACGAAACGGAGCGGCGTCCGGTTGTCGCCTCCACCCAGCGCGCCGCCCAGGCTTCGCTTGAATGGTTCGAGCGGATCGCCCAATACAAGGAGCAGGATCCGACGCAGTTCGCCTTCAACCTCCTCACGCGGAGCCGCCGCATCACACAGGAAAACCTGCGCCTGCGCGACCCCGAGTTCGCCGACGCCGTGGACCGCAACTTCGCCGAGTCCCAAGGACTGACGGAGACTGCCCCGGCCATGTTCCAACCATTCCGGATCGGCGGACTGGAGCTCAAAAACCGCATTGTGGTCTCCCCCATGGACATGTACTCCGCGGTGGATGGCGTCCCGGGCGACTTCCACAAAGTGCACCTCGGTTCCAAGGCACTCGGCGGCGCCGGATTGGTCATGACCGAAATGGTGTGTGTTTCCGAGAGCGGGCGGATCACGCCCGGTTGCACCGGCCTGTACACGGAGGCACAGCGAGACAGCTGGAAGGAAATCGTGGACTTCGTCCATGCTCGTTCGATGGCCAAGATCGGTGCGCAGCTGGGTCATTCCGGCCGCAAGGGCTCCACCAAGCTCATGTGGGAAGGCATCGACGAGCCTCTCGCGTCCGGCAACTGGCAGGCCGTTGGACCATCAGCCCTGCCTTACGGCCCTGGCAACCAGACGCCTGTTGAACTCGACCGTGCAGGCATGGAAGCCATCAAGGCTGAGTTCGTGGCCGCGACCCTCCGTGCCGAAGAGTCAGGCTTCGACCTCCTTGAGGTCCATGCCGCCCACGGCTACTTGCTTTCCTCTTTCCTCTCGCCCGTTTCGAACCGCCGGACGGACGAGTTTGGTGGCAGCTTGGAGAACCGCCTGCGGTTCCCCTTGGAAGTGTTCGACGCCGTCCGTGCGGCGTGGCCTGCCAGCAAGCCCGTGACGGTACGCATCTCCGCGACAGACTGGATCGACGGCGGCAACACCTCAGACGACTCGCTCAACATCGCGCGGGCATTCGTGGCCCACGGCGCCGCGGGCATCGACGTCTCCACCGGCCAGGTCGCCAAGGAAGAACAACCGGCTTTCGGCCGCAGCTACCAGACGCCGTTCGCCGACCGCATCCGCCAGGAGGTTGCCGCACCCGCGGGAGCAGCGGTCATCGCCGTCGGCGCCATCTCCAGCTATGACGACGTGAACTCCATCCTCCTCGCAGGACGGGCGGACCTCGTGGCGCTTGGCCGGACGCACCTGTTCGACCCCCAGTGGACGCTCCATGCCGCAGCCGAGCAGGAATACCAGGGCCCCGGGGCGCAATGGGTGCCACAGTTCCGCGCGGGCCGACGCAAACCGCCGAGCTCCCGCACGGATGCCGTAAGGCCCCGGCTGTCCCTCTTGAAAGAGCCCGAGTCCGACGCCGACAACACCCACTTGCGCTGGACCCCCAGAGCAGTCTCCGCGCCCGCGCTGGCCAACTAGGCTGGACGGCATGGCTATCATCCATCGAGCAACCCTGAGTCCCAGCAAACTTGAGCTCATTGAAAAGTACCTGCCCGCCCAGACATGGTTCATCAAAGATGGCTCCGCGCCGCCCGAGCTGCTCGGCGCGTACCGCTTCGATGATCCGGACGGCGAAGTGGGCCTCGAGACCCATCTGGTCTCCCACGGCGGCAAGGTCTATCAAGTTCCGTTGAGCTACCGGGGATCGGAATTGTCCGGCGCTGAGGGCTCACTGCTCGGCACCATGGAACATTCCGTGTTGGGCAAGCGGTGGGTGTACGACGCCTGCGCCGATCCCGTCTACGTCGCTGCCCTGGCCACCGCCATCCTCACGGGACAGCGGGAAGCCGAACAGTTCGTGGACGGGGACGGCGCGTTGCAGCCACGCGCCAGCTCCGTCAAAGTCAAAGGCAGTGGAGCCCCCGGTAGCGAAGTCCCTTCGGTGACCCCGGCGGCCGCGGTCACCGAAGACAGCATCACCCGCATCGACGCGGGTAAGCTCACGCTGCTGGTAAAGCGTGTCCTGGACCTGGGGACGCCGGGTCCGGAGGATTCGGATGCCCTGCGGGGTACGTGGGCCGGTCAGGAAGCGCCAGTGCTGCTGGCGTCCCTGTTGCGACCCTAGAGAATTACTCCCCCGGACGCGGCCGCCACACCACAACTGCCTGGGACCGCGCCCGGGGGCGCTGCCCGCGGGCCAGGCTGACGACGTCGCCCGCTGCTCCTGCCGCAAAAACGCGGGCCTCCACCGGGCCCCGCCGGCGTTGCAGTTCCTCGCTCAGCTCGGCCACGCGGTACTGCAGTGCGGCCACTTGGTTTTCGAGATCAAGGATCCGTTTGATGCCCTCAAGGGACACGCCTTCGTGGGAGAGCCGCTGGACTTCACGCAAGCGGTCGATATCCCGCTGGGAGTAGCGTCGGGACTTACCCGGCGCTCGGCTCGGCGACACGATGCCGAGGCGATCGTACTGGCGCAGGGTCTGCGGGTGCATGTCAGCCAGTTCGGCCGCGACGGAGATGACGAAGATCGGCTGGTTGATGTCGATGCCCATGACGACGTCCCTCCTGTGTGTTGCTGCCGCTACAAGCGGGCCTTGGCGGCCAGGTCGTGGCGGGGATCGGCGTCGGAAGTAGCCGCGGCGAATGCCTTGACGGCCTCCTCGGCCTCTTTGTTAAGGTTCTGCGGGACGGCGACGTCGATTGTCACCAGCAGATCGCCGGTGCCCTTCGTCGTCTTGACGCCACGGCCCTTGACCCGGAGGGTGCGCCCGGAAGGCGTGCCGGCCGGGACGCGGACGGTGACAGAGTCGCCGTCGAGCGTTGGCACGTGGATGTTGGCACCCAACGCGGCTTCAGCGAAAGTCACCGGCACGTGGATGCGGATGTTGTCGCCGTCGCGGTTAAAGAAATCGTGTGGCTTGACGTTCACCGTGATGATGAGGTCCCCGTTGCCGGCTGCTCCGGGATTGCCTTTGCCGCGCTGACGGACCTTCTGGCCGTCCCTGATGCCCGCGGGAATCTTGACGTCGATGACGTTGCCGTTGCTTTCGCGCAGGCTCACCGTGGTGCCGTGGATGGATCCGGCGAAGGAAATGGAGGTAGACGCCGTGCGGTCGCTGCCCTTTTGCGGGGCGCGCTGGAAGCCGGTCTGTCCACCGCCGAAGCCGCCGCCGAACAGGTCGGCGAACTCGGGAGGGATACCGCCGGCACCGGCAGGCTGACGTGCTCCGCCGCCGAAAAGTCCGCCGAACAGGTCCTCGAAGCCACCATTGGCCGGCCCGCCGCGTCCTGCTGCCCCCGGAGCGAATCGTGCCCCGCCCATGGCACGGATGGCATCGTACTGCTGACGCTCCTCGGCATCCGAAAGCACTGAATAGGCCTCCGAGATGTCCTTGAACTTCTTCTCGGCAGCAGCACCCCCGGAATTGGTATCCGGATGATACTTCCGCGCAAGCTTGCGGTACGCCTTCTTAATGTCAGCGTCAGAGGCGTCCTTGGCGACACCAAGGATGGCGTAAAAATCCTTCTCAACCCAGTCCTGGCTGGCCACTCGGCTTCCTTCTCTCGTTTCTGGTCAAGTTTGCGCTCCGCTGGATAGGGGGCCGTGCCCGCTTCGCGATGCCCGCCACGCCGCGGCCCCCTATCCAGCTGCGCTGCGCTCATCTCACCTTAGGCGAGTCAAGCCTTAGGCGAGAGGACCGCTTGAGCCGTAGCGGGTGAGGGGGCCCGGGAGTGGCATCTAAGGATCTGGCCGAGGGCCCCGACACGAGCTTGCGAGTGTTGGGAAGGCCAATATCCGCTGCCGAAGCCGGGTGGCCAAGGATCGCAGATCCTAGGCCACCCGGCGAAGGGGCGGGGCCCCCTCATCCGCGAAGGCGCGGTGAGTGGATCCCTAAGCAGGCACTGCCACAATCACCTGTGCCGCACGCAGCACGCGGTCGCCGGAGCGGTAGCCGGAGCGCAGCACTTGGCTGACGGTGTCCACTTCGATGTCCTCGCCCGGCTGCTGGATGAGGGCTTCGTGGATCGTGGGGTCGAATTCGACGCCAGTCTCCGCGATGCGCTCCAGGCCGTACGTCTTCAGCGCAGTCTCCAGCTTGGCGGCGATCGCGGCGAACGGGCCGTCCACGAGGTCGCCGTGCTGGCGGGCGGCGTCGACGTCGTCGAGCACCGGCAGGAGGGAGTTCAGGACGCCGATGACGGCCATTTCCCCTGCGACGGCGCGGTCACGTTCGACGCGCTTGCGGTAGTTGACGTACTCAGCTTGCAGGCGCAGGAGGTCGTTGCGGAGTTCCGCGGCCTCTGCTTGTGCTGCGGCACCAGGGGCTACCGACTCTTCAGCCGGAACCTCGACGCCGTTGAGGATTTCCTCAGCCTGGCACAGGGCGTCGCCCTCGGTGGCAGAGGCGTTGGAGTCAGCTGCCGATCCTTGGGTGTGGCGGGCGGCCCCGGTCTCCGGGTCGACCTTGCGGTTGTCGCGAATAATTGGCTTCTGCTGACCGGCTCCTTCACGCTCGTCGTGCTTGCCCTCGTTGCTCGAACGTGAGTGCTCTGCGTCGTTGCCGTGGTGAGGCATGCTTACTTCTTCTCGTCTTCGTCGATGATCTCGGCGTCGACGATGTCCTCATCGGCAGCCTTGGCATCGGCGTGGGCGCCCTCAGCACCGGCAGCGCTGCTTGCACCATCCGGGGAACCAGCCTGCGAGTAGATCGCTTCGCCGAGCTTCGACTGCGAGTGCTGCAGCTTCTCGAAAGCGGTCTTCACTGCTGCGTCGTCGGTGCCTTCGAGGGCCTTCTTGAGGGCGTCGACGTCGGCCTTGACCTCGGTCTTGACCTCTTCAGGCAGCTTGTCGTCGTTTTCGGCGATGAGCTTGTCCACGGAGTAGGCGAGCTGCTCGGCGGTGTTGCGGGTGTCGGTAGCCTCGCGACGGGCCTTGTCCTCGGCTGCGTGCTCCTCGGCTTCACGGACCATGCGGTCGATGTCTTCCTTGGACAGCGCGGTGCCGCCGGTGATGGTCATCGACTGCTCCTTGCCGGTGCCCTTGTCCTTCGCGGAGACGTGGACAATGCCGTTGGCGTCGATGTCGAAGGTGACCTCGACCTGCGGGACGCCGCGCGGTGCGGGGGCGATGCCGGTCAGTTCGAACGTGCCCAGCGGCTTGTTGTCGCGGGTGAATTCACGCTCGCCCTGGAAGACCTGGATGGCCACGGACGGCTGGTTGTCGTCAGCGGTGGTGAAGGTCTCGGAACGCTTGGTGGGGATAGCCGTGTTGCGCTCGATCAGGTGCGTCATGACGCCACCCTTGGTTTCGATGCCGAGGGACAGCGGGGTGACGTCGATCAGGAGAACGTCCTTGCGCTCGCCCTTCAGGACACCGGCCTGCAGTGCTGCGCCAACGGCAACAACTTCGTCCGGGTTGACGCCCTTGTTGGGCTCCTTGCCGCCGGCAAGCTCCTTGACGAGGTCGTAGACGGCGGGCATACGGGTGGAGCCACCCACCAGTACGATGTGGTCGATGTCGGAGAGCTTGATGCCGGTTTCGGCAATGACGTCGTGGAACGGCTTCTTGGTGCGCTCCAGCAGGTCCTTGGTGAGGTCCTGGAACTTGGCGCGGGTCAGCTGTTCGTCCAGGTGGACCGGGCCGTCCGGGGTGACGGAGAGGTACTGGAGGGAAACGTTGGTGCTGGTGGAGGAGGACAGTTCCTTCTTGGCCTGCTCGGCGGCTTCGCGCAGTCGCTGCAGCGCGATCTTGTCCTTGGAGAGGTCGATGCCCTTGACCTTGAGCTGGTTCAGCAGGTAGTCAACAACGCGCTGGTCCCAGTCGTCGCCGCCGAGGCGGTTGTCGCCGGCAGTGGCGCGCACCTGGATGGTGGAGAAGCCGTCTTCGTCCTTGCCGACTTCCAGCAGGGAGACGTCGAACGTTCCGCCGCCGAGGTCGAAGACCAGGATGAGCTCGTCTTCCTTGCCCTTGTCCAGGCCGTAGGCGAGTGCAGCCGCGGTGGGCTCGTTGACGATGCGCAGGACGTTGAGGCCAGCGATTTCGCCGGCTTCCTTGGTGGCCTGGCGCTCGGCGTCGTTGAAGTAGGCCGGGACGGTGATGACAGCGTCGGTGACCTTTTCGCCGAGGTAGGACTCGGCGTCGTTCTTCAACTTCATGAGGATGCGCGCGGAGATTTCCTGCGGCGTGTACTTCTTGTCATCAATGGCGACGCTCCAGTCGGTGCCCATGTGGCGCTTGACGGAGGCGATGGTCCGGTCGATGTTGTTGACAGCCTGGCGCTTGGCGATTTCGCCAACCAGGACTTCACCGGACTTGGAGAATGCAACGACCGACGGCGTGGTGCGGCCACCCTCGGCATTGGCAATGACGGTGGGCTCGCCACCTTCGAGAACAGAGACGACGGAGTTGGTGGTTCCGAGGTCGATACCTACAGCGCGTGACATATGTTGCTTCCTTTCAATGGCCGACGATCGAGATTTCACCCGCTACCTCAACCCATCGAGGGTCCGGAGCCGGGGAGCACTCAACATTCGGCTAGTTGAGCGTTCTCCACTCAACTGTACTCAGGCCTCGCTCAAAGTCAATCCAAAGTTGAGTCGAGTAGGCTCAACCTGAGGGCCGACGTCGAACTCGCGGGAACAGTGCCGGTTCGCGTGAGCGCTCCGGCGACTCCGCAGCGTTCCGGCGATGTCGACGGCGGGTGTTCCGTCAGGCGGAGGCTGGCGGTACCGGCTTGTAGACCCATGCCACCAGCACCACGGAGATGATCATCAGGAGGAACCACGAGACAAGTTTGTCGGCGGACACCAAATGCCAGCCATCCAACTGGCTCGGATACAGCCACGCGTGCGACCATGTGGCGATGTTCTCGGCTATCCAAATAAAGAGCGCCACCAGCAGGAATGCCAGGATCAGCGGCATCCGGAACCGGCGCCGAAACACCCGGAAGTACATGACGCACCGGCCATAGATCACCACGACGCCGGCCAACAGGATCCAGCGGGCATCGACGATGTAGTGGTGCGAAAAGAAGTTCACGTAGACGGCGGCGGCCAGGATCGCGGTGATCCAGCGCCGCGGATATCTGGAGAAGCGCAGGTCGAAAACCCGGTAGACGCGCACCATGTACGAACCGACCGCGGCATACATGAAGCCGCTGAAGAGGGGAACGGCGCCCACCCGAAGGACGCCCTCCGCCTCATATGACCATGAGCCAACGTCGGTCTTGAACAACTCCATGACCGTCCCCACAAGGTGGAAGAGCACGATCACCCTGAGCTCGCGCAAAGTTTCCAGCCTCGTGGCGACCATCAGGACCTGGATCACGACGGCGGCAATCGTCAGGAAATCGTTCCGGGCCAGTCCGGCCCCGGCTGGATACCAAAGGTGCGCACCGAAAATGACGGCGAGGAGCGAAGCACCGAAGATGCACGCCCATGCTTGCTTGAGGCCGAATACCGTGAATTCAGTGAGCTTGGTTCGGAGGCCCCGGGCAGGAGCATGGTCCAGGAATCGGCTTGCACTCCCATCGATAAGTTCCTCTACGGCGGTGAGTTCACGCATCGGTGCGGTGATGGCCGAGCTGGCCAAGATAGTAGTTCTTCGGCCAATGCCTGACCTTCTCCGGCAACCTCGGATAAGCAAGGGCCAAGAGGCGCATGGTGCCATCAAAACCGCGCCGATGCCGTGCATCCCATGGCAGCCCGAAACCCTCGCGAAGCTGTTCCGTCAGCAGGCCTGCCGTGAGCAGGCGGGCCAACGGCATGGTCAGGCGCAATATGAGCGGCCCGTTTGTCGGGTAAAGCAGGTCCCGGGCAACCCTCAGGGCGGCCGCATCCGGTTCCAGGTTCGCCAACGATTCGTTCCAATAGCGCGCGAAGGCCGAGCGGTCGGCGGGCCAGAGCTCGGCGGGAAGCTGCAGGGCTGTGCCGATCCGCGCATACTCACGATAGATGCGATCGGCAGTGTCGTCGTCGAGCGCTCCATGGACTTTTTCGTAGACGGTGACAGCGGTGTCATAGAGGGTCGCCACCACCCACATTTGGGATTGCGCGTCAAAGGCGTCGTACCCCTTCGACGCGCCATCGGCAGCCCGGCGAACAGGGGCGTGAGCGCGGTTCACGGCCCGGCGCACAGCGGCCAGCTGCTCTTCGGAACCGTAGATCACCGCATAGACGTACGTCATGGTGGCGCGCAGCCGGTCCAATGGCCGTTCGGCGAAATTGCTGTGCTCGGCGACGCCATGACCGACCGCCGGATTGGCGATCTGCATCAGGATGGCGCGGCCGGCTCCGGCGAGCAAAACGCCCTCCGCGCCGATGTCAGCCAGTCCTCGAGCCATCTAGATACTCTACCTTCGGCGCCTGCAACCCCACGATCCCCAGCAGGACCTCGAGGTGGTGCTCAAACAACTCGTCCCGTGCGGCGAAGGTATCAGCCCCGTATTGGCCGAACACCTCGAAGCTGATTGCGCCGAAAACCGAGGTCCACACCAGCACGCCCCGCGCCAACGCAGGCTCCGGCACCGCCAGGCCCAGTTCCGCGCGGATGGACGCCAGGTCTATGGCAAGGGCAGGAGGAACGACGACGGCGGGCGCCACTTTCGCGGACAGGGCACCTGCGCGATGGGCGGCGTCGAAGATCCCCACCATCCGGTAGATCACTCGCGTTCCGGGTTCCGTGGTGCGCTCGGCTGGCGCTTGGTAGCCGGGGACCGGGCTGCCGAACAGGAGGGCATAGCTGGCGGGCTCGCGCAGGGCCCACTGCCGGACGGCCCGTCCGAGCGCCAGGAACCTGCCGCGGTAATCGCCCTCGGGCAGGGCGTCGACGGCGGCAGCCACTTCGTCGCCCAGCTCGCCGTAAGCGTCAATCAACAAGAGGGTCAGCAGTTCATCGCGACTCTCCACATAGCGGTAAACGGCGGAGGACACCACGCCAAGATCCCGAGCGACAGCCCGGAGGGACAAGCCCGCGGCACCATGCAGCGCAAGGTGCCGGCGGCCCAGCCGGATGATGTCCGCAACGGTCTGGGCCCGGGCTCGTTCGCGCGGAGTCGATTGTTTGGCCGCTGCGGCGGGAGGGAGGTCCATGTATCCAGCATGCCACAAATGAGAGCAGTGACAACAAATGTGAGCAGTGCTCTTGACATGCGCCTCGAGAGGGCTCATCCTGAATTCAGAGAGCAGTGCTCTCGGTTACAAATTTCCCATCCAGAAAGTGAGAATCACCATGTACGTCGTCACAGGAGCGGGCCCCGTCGGCTGGACCATTGCCGAGCAACTCGCGGAGCGCGGAGAACAGGTGCGCGTCCTGACGCGCTCAGCCAGCGGCCCCGACCACCCGCTGGTCGAGAAGCTGCGCGTGGACGTCTCGGACCCAGCCAAGTTGGCGCAAGCTTTCGCCGGCGCCACGGCCGTCTTCCACTGCATCCACGGCTCCGCCTACCGGGCCAAAGCATGGGCGGCCGAGCTTCCTGGAGCAGAGCAAGTGGTGATGGACGCCGCTGCGGCGGCAGGCGCCGTCGTCGTCTTCCCGGAAAGTCTTTACTCCTACAGCGAACCGGACAAGACCATCACTGAAAGCAGCCCGCGCGAAGCGGCTGGCGGCAAGCGCGGGATCCGTTCCGCCCTGCTGAAGGCGCGGGAAGCTCACCCGGCGAATACCGTCAGCGTCGTGTCTGGGGACTTCTTCGGGCCACGGGTTCGTTTGGCGCACGCCGGCGAGCGCATGGTCCCGCTGGTCCTCAAGGGGAAAACAGTTCAGGTCCTCGGAAGCGCCGATCAGCCCCATGCCTTCACCTACGTCCCGGATCTTGCCGCAGCCATGATCGCTGCCGCGGAGAAGCCCGAACTCTGGAACTCGGCGCTGCACGCTCCCACGGGCCCGGCCTTGACCATGCGGGAAATCGCGGGAAACTTCGCACGCTCGGCCGGCGTTCCGGAACCGAAGCTGAGCGTGATTCCCGGTTGGTTACTCCGGACCCTCGGCCTGTTTTCGACGGACATGCGGGAGCTGGCCGAAATGCTGTACCAGTTCGAGCGGCCGTTCGTCATGGATTCCACGGCAAGCCAGGCCAAGCTCGGGCTGGCACCGACGCCGCTTCCGGAAGCGATGGCGGCAACCGTTGCCTGGTGGCGGGAGCAGGAAGCCGTGACTGCGGGAACCCGCTAGGTCCAGCCGGGCGGCACTCCGAACATAGGATGATTCTCGGAGTAGGCGCACAAGCGACATACCGACTAAGCAGGGGGCCGTGATTGGACAAGCTTGTGGAGATGGCCTTGTCGGACTGGTTTTCCTTCATACCTGGGATCATTGCGATCTGGGCCTTCGTTGTGGCATTGCGGGCCAGACCGGTCCCTTTGATGAAACGCAGCCGGATCAGCGCTATGAGGGATCTCGGAATCGTCCCGCAAGAAAGCAAACGCAGGGTTCAGAGCATTGCGGAAAACGGCCCGGCGACCGCTGCAGACGAGCTGAATTGGCTGGCCACTGTCTACCGCGGCCTGGCACCTTCGGGAAACCAGGTCTGTGGAAAAGGCAATCCGATGCCCTTGACCTTCGCCACCTCCAGCGCCGCCTTGCTCGGGCTTTCCCAGGCTTACGCCAGGTACGCGGCAAAACTGCGAAGCGGCTCCTTCTTGGGCACGGCCACGGCACCCCTCATCGTCCATGAAGCGCAGACAGCATTGGAGACGTCGACCGTTCTCGCCTCGGCAGCCTCTGGTGGCGGGGCGGAAACTCCATGCAGGTGCATGAACGTTCACTTGAAACTCCCGGGCAACCGGACTTTCGACCTGTGGCAGCTCCCTGACGTCGAAGCAGGCACCCTTGCCTACGATCTCTTCGTCAGCTATCGCCGGCACAGAATTGCCCCGATCTTCCACGAGGCCGGGCCGGGAAACAGCCCCGTGGCCATCGAAGCGGACGGATTGGAAACTGAATGCCTTCCCGCGACGCCGGCGGAAGCGGAAATCCTTCGAAAGAAATTTCGCGACCCACGCGTCTTTGACAGCGTTCTGCCAAGTCTCGTTGACTGGCGGACTGAAAGAGACAACGGAAACGGGCGGCTGAGATTGCATCTCGCCATGGCCGAAACCACGTACTCCGCGGTTCTGACTGATAACTATCCGGAGACATTCAAGGATCTGAGGCCGAGTCCTGGCGTCTTGCCCAGAAGCGCGGATGGGAAGAATTCGAAGTTGTTGACCTTGTCCACTGTTCTGGTCACAGCAGACAGGAAGTTGCTCTTCGCAGGACGATCGAAAAACGCGGGGTCACACGCGGGACTCTTCGGGCCAGCGGTAAACGGCAACCTTGAACTTCGCCCCCGTGATGGCATCCTCTCCGATGCAGACATGCGAGGGATACCCGATCCGAGGCGCGCCCTTGCGCGTGAAGCGCAGGAGGAACTCGGGATAAACCTGGATCCCCAACAGATTCGGATTCTTGGCCTCGCCAAGTTCACCGTGGAAACCGAGCGCGGAACCCACCTGCTGATGTCATCCAGCCATTTGGCGCAAACAGCAGCCGAAGTGGCCGATTGCGTTCGCCTTGCCGATCCGTTGGAAGGGCGTTGGGAACTCGGTGGCGAAATTCTGGCGGTTCCACTTCCGACCGAAGCCTGCGAAGTTGACCCGCTGCTGTCTTGGCTACTCCATAACCCGCGCCTTACCCCGCATGCTGCACTAACTGGCATCGCGACCGTCGCAAGTCAGCTCAGGGTCAAGCCGGATCAGCTACTTCGGCTTGCCTCCGGGGATGGCGATGGGACTGTCCCTTTCGAGACCATCCCTTTGAAGTGGTAATTGGCCACCTCGTGCCAAGCCGAGAACCATCGAATGGAGTTACTACTGATGTCCCGATGACTCGCAGGCCAGTGCGGGAGTAACGTAGAGCACATCGGCTGTGCTGGACCACTTAGTGGACTGGGGTGTCACCGTGGGTGTTGTGCGATCATCGTTGACCGAGCTCCTCGGGATACTTTCCGACGCCGTTTCGCCCGAGCGTGTCCGCTTCGATGACGGCTCTGAACCACTCACCGGTCAATCCTCGGCTGCACCTGTCACCGTCCACGCCGTCGCCATGAACAGGGTGGGCCGCTCGAGGCGGGAAGGCCCTTTGTTGGACCTTGAGCTGAAGGTAGCCGTGGAATGCCACGGTCCCAGGCAACTGGACAACATGGAGAAGCTGCTGCTGGCCGTCGAGCATCACAACCAGTACTCCGTTGTCTCTAGTGGCGAGTTCCAGCCGGACGAATACGATGCCGGGATCCGCCAGGGCCTCGGCTTCCTCGTCCGCATTCCTGTGGGCATCCGCTTCGACGAGCTTTCCGGCCCTCCGGTCACTGAACCGCTCGTCGCTACTACCACGGTGGCCCGCCGGATCCACGGCCGGCTGGTCGATGTTCACAACAAGGGCATCCCAGATGCCTACATCCGCCCGCATTCGTCCGCCACCGCCGTCGTGAGCGATCCCACCGGCCATTTCGAGGTACTTGCCTCGGCGGACGAGCTCCAGCACTTTGTCGTGGCAGTCCGCGGCACTGAACGTGAAGTCTCAGCCAATACGAGCAGCCTGCCGGTCATCATCCAGTGGGAGTGAAAGGGAGCACCATTCGGTGCCCTGCATGGATGCGAAACCCTGACACACACGTCATCACGGGCGGTCAAGCGCCGGACATGCAATGATCAACCATGCGTCCGATGCAGCACTCCAGCAAACTCCAGAACGTCCGCTATGAACTCCGTGGGCCCATCCTCCAAGCGGCCAAGACCATGGAGGCCGAAGGGCACCGCATCCTCAAGATGAATCTCGGGGATACGGCGCCATTTGGCCTGGAAGCGCCGGAGTCCGTTGTGGTGGACATGATCCACCACCTCCGCGGCGCCCAGGGGTATAGCGATTCGAAAGGTATCTTTACGGCGCGGACCGCGATTTCGCAGTACTACCAGACCAAGAACCTGATGAACATCGGCGTGGAGGATATCTTCATCGGTAACGGCGTCAGCGAACTGATCTCCATGACGCTGCAGGCTTTCCTGGAGAACGGCGACGAGGTCCTCATCCCCGCGCCGGACTATCCGCTGTGGACGGCCACAGTGACCCTCACGGGCGGCAAGCCGGTGCATTATCTCTGCGATGAGGGCCAGAATTGGTGGCCGGACATGTCCGACGTCGAAGCCAAGATCACCAAGCGCACCAAGGCAATCGTCATCATCAACCCGAACAACCCCACGGGTGCGGTATACCCCCGCCACATCCTGGAGCAGTTCGCGGCACTGGCACGCAAGCACGATCTTGTCCTGTTCTCGGACGAGATCTACGAGAAGATCCGCTACGAAGACGCCCAGCACATCCACACCGCGTCCATCGCAGACGATATCTGCATCCTGACATTCAGCGGCCTCTCCAAGGCCTACCGGATGCCGGGCTACCGCGCAGGATGGGTCGCAGTGACCGGTCCGCACGCTGCCACCGCTGAATACCGTGAAGCATTGGAGCTCCTGGCGTCACTCCGGTTGTGTTCCAACGTGCCTGCGCAGCACGCCATCCAGACCTGCTTGGGCGGCTACCAAAGCATCGAGGAACTCATCAAACCCGGCGGCCGGCTCCGGGAGCAACGGGACCTGGCCTTGAAGCTCCTCACTGCGATCCCCGGAGTGAGCTGCGTTCCAGCGGCCGGGGCCATGTACCTGTTCCCCCGCCTGGATCCTGAGATCTACCCGATAGAGAGCGACGAGAAATTCGTCTTGGACCTCCTGCAGGACCAGAAGATCCTGGTCTCCCACGGCTCGGCCTTCAACTGGCCCACCCCGGACCACTTCCGCTTTGTCATCCTGCCCTCCGTTCGGGAGATCGAGGAGGCCGTGCGCAGGATCGCGACATTCCTTGCCGCCTACCGGAACCGGCCTGAGGAATAGGGTCCTTCCCCGAGGACCCTACGCCGGCGCGCTCCCCCACAACGCTCGCTCACTTATCGCCCGGTTTCCGACAACGCTCGCTCACTAGATGTGAGCGAACGTCGGGATGATGGTCCGTCACCGCAGTCGTGTTGCGGGCCTGTAGCGACAACAATTGCGAGCCAGTGGTGGAATTCCGCTCGCTTTCGACTCCACCGGGGTAGCGTTTCCCTATGAACGAGCAGAAGCCTGAAGACGTTTACACACACGGCCACCACGAGTCCGTCGTACGCGCCCATGCCTCCCGCACAGCCGAGAACTCTGCCGCGTTTGTCATCCCGCATCTCACCGCCGGGACGTCAGTGCTCGACGTCGGATGCGGACCTGGGAGCATCACCTGCGACTTCGCGGAGCTGGTGGCTCCCGCGAAAGTAGTCGGACTGGACCGTTCCGCCGAGATCGTGGCCCAGGCCGCCGCGCTCGCGTCCGAGCGCGGCGTGGAAAACGTGGAATTCGTGACCGGCAACATCTACGATCTGGACTTCGAGGACGAAACTTTCGACCTCGTCCACGCGCACCAAGTCCTGCAGCACCTGACCGATCCCGTGGCCGCATTGCGGGAAATGCGGCGGGTCGCCAAGCCCGGTGCCATCGTGGCGGTGCGCGACGCCGATTTCCACGGCATGAGCTGGTACCCGGAAGTCCGCGAGCTCGACGATTGGATGGAGCTCTACCAGAAGATCGCCCGCCGGAACGGAGCAGAGCCCGATGCCGGGCGTCGGCTCGTGTCCTGGGCGCAACAGGCGGGCTTCACCGACGTCGCGCCCTCCAGCAGCAACTGGCTGTACGCTACCGCGCAGCAGCGCCGCTGGCAGTCCCGGGTGTGGAGCGAGCGCGTCCTGCACTCCGCTTTTGCCGAACAAGCGCTGGAATACGGCCTGGCCAACGAGGCAGACCTGGCCCGGATCGCCGCCGGTTGGCACCGCTGGGGCTCCACGGATGACGGCTTCTTCTTGATCCCGAACGGCGAAGTCATCGCACGGGCGTAGGGGCCCGCCAAGAGTTTTTGGGAAATTCCATCGACCCATGTCGAAAACCAACCTGCAGTTCCGACCCATGAATGAAAGCGCCCCAAACGGAGCGCCCCTCACAAGGAGTTCGAGATGAAATACATGATCATGATGTTTGGTTCTGCCGAGGGCATGATGGAAACCGCCGATCCCGAATGGATCAAGGAAATGATCGGGTTCATGATCCAGATCGACAAGGACCTCACGGATTCCGGCGAGATGGTTTTCAACGCCGGATTGGCCGATGCCAGCACCGCCAAACTGGTCAAGCAAACGGACAACGGGGTCATCACCACCGACGGGCCTTTCGCCGAAGCCAAGGAATCCCTGATCGGCTACTGGGTGGTGGACGTGGCCAGCGAGGAACGGGCCGTGGAGATCTGCTCCAGCATCGTGAAGTACGCGCCCGTCGTGGAGCTTCGCCGTGTCCAGGACGAGCCGCCGGAGGTGTAGCGTTTGGCCGAGCCTTCCGGAGGATCCACGTTCGAGGACCTGCTGCGCACGCTCGCGCCGCAGGTCCTTGGCGTGCTCGTGCGCAGGCATGGCCAATTCGCCGAGTGCGAGGACGCTGTCCAGGAAGCACTGCTGGAGGCGTCATTGCAATGGCCCACGTCCGGCGTCCCGGACAGTCCCAGGGCGTGGCTGGTCACGGTAGCCGCCCGTCGCTTGGTGGACCACTGGCGCAGCGAGAGTTCCCGGCAGGCTCGCGAGGAACGTGCCGCGGCCCTGGAACCGCCGCCCAGCGAGGACGCCTCCCAAGGCAGTGACATGGACGGGTTTGCAGAAGATACCCTCACCCTCCTTTTCCTCTGTTGCCACCCCGCTCTCTCAGCACCCTCGCAGCTGGCACTGACATTGAGGGCAGTTGGGGGGCTCACGACGGCGGAAATCGCCAGCGCGTTCCTCGTCCCGGAAGCCACTATGGGGCAGCGGATCAGCAGGGCGAAGCAGAGCATCAAGAAGGCGGGGGCCCATTTCGAGCTCCCTGTAGCCGCGGAGCGCAAGGCGCGGCTCGGCGTCGTACTCCATGTCCTGTACATGATCTTCAACGAAGGCTACGCGGCGAGTTCCGGGCCATCCATGCAGCGCGAAGAACTCACCGCGGAGGCCATCCGCCTTGGGCGGCTTCTGTGGGGGCTGCTCCCGAACGAGCTCGAGGTGGCCGGACTGCTGGCCCTCATGCTCCTCACCGATGCACGACGCCGGGCGAGGTCGCTGCCGGACGGGATGCTCGTACCTCTCGCCGAGCAGGACCGCGGGTTGTGGGACGCGACGCAGATCGCCGAGGGCCTTGAACTCTTGTCATCGGTTCTGGGAGTTGGGCGTCCGGAGCCTTACCAATTGCAGGCCGCCATCGCTGCGGTCCATGCAGAGGCGGCTTCAGCGGACCAGACCGATTGGCCGCAAATCCTGGCTCTATACACGGTTCTCGATGCCATGTCCCCAAGCCCCGTCGTGACGCTCAACCGGGCGGTTGCGGTGGCAATGGTGGAAGGGCCACGGACGGCCCTTGGGGTACTGGATGGGCTTGAGGAGGGGCTGAAAGACTGGCACAGGCTCGACGCCGTCCGCGGGCACTTGCTCGAAATGTCCGGGGATCTTGTGGGGGCGCGGGAGCACTTTCTTGCCGCAGCGAAGAAGACGGGGAGCCTGCCGGAGCGGCAGTACCTCCTCGTGAAGGCGGCCAAACTGGGGCAGTTGTCCACATAGGCATAGTGACCCCTGTCCCAGTTTCACGGCCGCGAATAGCCTCGAAACATGATTATTCAAGCAGGCTTTGACCTCGAGCTCCTCGCCCGTCCGCTCATTGTTCAAGAAGGAAAACTGTTCCCAAGGCTCGTGGTGATCGGCCTTGACGCCGAGCTTCAGCTGGAGAGCATCAGAGTCGTCACGGAGTCCTTCAGCGGTAGCCTGGGGACGTTCCAGGAAGCCATCTTGGAACACCTGGATCTAGAGGGCACCAAGTACTTCGCCATTGCCCACGCCGGAATCTGGGCAGAGGACGACTACTTCGATGAACAGCCAATCCTCGCGGAAGCGAAGGTTCTGTCAGAGGCAGCCGCAAGGCGGGGACTTCTCATGATCGGCCATTTTGGGATCGACGAAACCGGGTACATGTCCGCGGGCCCCCACTCCTACTTTGACCAATATGCATCGGGAGACGATCTCCCGGACACGATGACTCACTGGGTACATTCGAAGTTTGGCCATTGTGAGTAGGCGTCGGAGCGAAACAGCCAGAAGCGTCCACCGCTTTCTGGGTCAGATCGATCTTCCTGACAACTTGTTCAACCCTCTGACGGAGCAAGAACTGGCGGAGTGGGAATGACCGCGTTTCTCTTGGATTCCAAGGCGTTGGTGCTCGCCATGACCAGGCCAGACCAATTGTCCGGAACAGCCCGGTCGATCATCGAGGATCTCGAAAATCGAACTTTCGCCTCAGCCGCCTCCGCCTATGAACTGGCTTACAAGTACTCACGCGGCCGCCTCGCCGCGTTGGATCCGATCATGACGGGTTACCGTCGGCACGTGAAGCGTGTGGTCACCGAGGAACTGAGCCTGACCGCAGAGCATGCCCTCGCTGCGGCGTCGTTTGATTGGCAGCACAGGGACCCTTTCGACCGGATGATTGCTGCGCAGGCCGCCGTCGAAGGCTTGACGCTAGTGACGTCCGATCGAGCGCTCCAGGAATTCAAGCTCGTAACCACAATCTGGTAGCCGCGCCTCAGGATCACGCCTCGTCGATTTGGTCGCGCAATAGGGCCGCTCCTCCTCGATTTGGCCGCCCGTCCGGACACCGTATCCTGCGGGCATAAGCTGGATCGGTGCAGATTTCGCTTTGGCTGGCCCTAGTAGGCGCTGGCACCCTGATAAGTTTCACTCCCGGCGCGGGCGCCATCTCCACCATGAGCAATTCGCTCAACTCCGGATTCCGCCGCTCCATCTGGGGAGTACTAGGCCAACAGGCGGCGCTGATCATCCACATCCTGATCGTCGCGCTCGGGGTAGGTGTTCTGGTCTCCAGCTCGCCGGTGGTCTTCAACGTCATCCGCTACACGGGGGCTGCCTACCTGGTGTACATGGGCATTCGGCAGTTCCTGCACCGGCCGGACCTGGACAAGGAAAAGGTGGAGGCCCGGCGGAACGAGCCGGCCTGGTCCATGTTTCAGCGGGGCGTCTGGGTCAACCTGCTCAACCCCAAGGCGATCGTCTTCTTCCTCGCCTTCATGCCGCAGTTCATCCGCCCCGAACAGCCACTGATTCCGCAGTATCTGATCCTCAGCACCACGATCGTCTTCATCGACATCTGCGTCATGTGGTTCTTCTTCGCTTTGGCAGCCCGTTCATTCCAACGGTTCACCCACAACGAGCATGGGCAGAAGGTCCTCAACCGCACTTTCGGCGTGCTGTTCATGTCGGTGGGCGTGCTGCTGGCCGTCATCCACTAACGCCACCACTGCCGAAAAACCACCTGGCCTACGCGGTAGAACCCCGCACCACCAACGAACTCTCCAGCGTTAGCTGCGGCTGTTCCAGCTCACGGCCTTCCATCAGTCCCCGGAGCTGTTCGCCGGCCTTGAGTCCCAGGGGCGTGGCTGGCAAATGCACACTGGTCAGGCTCGGGTTGCTTGTCGCCGAATACGGCAAATCGTCGAAGCCGGCAACCGCAAGTTCCTCCGGAATCCGGACACCAGCCACGCGGGCTTCCTGCAGCACACCGTAGGCATGCGTGTCCGTTCCGCAGACGACGGCGGTGACCCCGGCGCGCTGCCAGTCCGGCCATGCAGCAGCAAAGGCAGCCGCGGCAGCGCCGACGTCGATAGTGGTACTGATGATGTGCGCGTCCGCAACGGAAATACCGCAGGAATTTGCCTCATCCAAGAACGCGGCCCGGCGCACTTCGAACGTTGCCGTTCCAGTCACGCTGTCCACGTAGGCCACGCGTTTATGTCCGGAGGCAGCCAGGTGTGCGGCCAATTCACGGGCGCCATGGGCAACATCGAGGTTCACGGACGGAGCGTAGGTCTCAAGGCCCGGGGCATCGAGAAGGACCAGCGGCCCGGCAACGGACAGCTCCTCCAGGAAGGCCGCGTTGGGCGCATCTACCAGGAGGCCCGCCGGGCGAAGGGCAAGGAGCTTCCGGACGTCGTCCGCGCGGGGAAACTCACCAGCGTCGGTCACGGAGAGCAGAAGCTGGTATTCGGAGCCGAGCGATTCCCGCACCCCTGCGATGACCTTGGCGAAAAAGGGGTTGGAAATATCTGGCGCCACAAGGATCACAATCGAGCTGACGCCCTTGGCCAAGGAACTGCCGATGCCATCCACCACGTAGCCAAGTTCGGCGATGGCCTGGCGGACGCGCGAAATGTTGTCCTCGGACACCCTGCCCTGGGTTTTTCCGTTGGCAACCAGGGACACCGTCGCGGTGGAAACCCCGGCCAGCGAGGCCACCATCGCCGCGGTCACGCGCTGCGTACGGCCTGGTGCTTGTTGCACTCGTTCCGGCGATTCCATACATCGATCGTAGCCGGGAACCGGTCAATTCCCACGCCGCAAGGCATCAAGCGCTTGACCTGATCGGCGTTAAGCGCTTGACGCGACCCGCGGGCCAGTGCCAGAATTCCCCTGAATGCTTTAGCGTCCTGCCTCGGCAGGCCCCAATGACGTGGAGATGAACATGGACCCCAACACCATGACCCGTGAACGCAAGAAGATCATCCTGGACTGCGACCCCGGGCATGACGACGCCGTGGCCCTGCTCCTGGCCCACGGCAACCCGGACATCGAACTGCTCGCCGTCACCACAGTGGTCGGCAACCAGACCCTCGAAAAAGTCACCCGCAATGCCCTGTCCGTGGGCACCATCGCAGGCATCACAGGCGTTCCCTTTGCCGCCGGCTGCGACCGCCCACTCGTCCGCTCCATCGAAACCGCGCCGGACATCCACGGCGAAACCGGCATGGACGGCCCCGAACAGCCCCAGTCCACCATCGAGCTGGACCCCCGCCACGCCGTCGACCTCATCATTGAAACCATCATGGCGCACGAGCCGGGCACCGTGACCCTGGTCCCCACTGCGGGACTCACCAACATCGCCATGGCCGCCCGCAAGGAGCCGCGCATCGTTGAACGAGTCAAGGAAGTTGTCCTCATGGGCGGCGGCTACCACATAGGTAACTGGAGCGCCGTGGCCGAATTCAACATCATTATCGACCCCGAGGCCGCACACATCGTCTTCAACGAAAAGTGGCCCGTAGTGATGGTCGGTTTGGACCTCACGCACCAGGCCTTGGCCACTCCGGAGGTTGTCGAGAAGATCGCGGCCGTCGGCACCAAGCCGGCGAAGTTCGTCATGGAACTGATGGAGTTCTTCACCAAGACCTACAAAGACGCCCAGGGCTTTGACTATCCTCCGGTGCACGATCCCTGCGCCGTGGCCTACGTCATCGACCCCACCGTGATGACTACCCGCAAGGTCCCCGTCGACATTGAACTGCAGGGCAAGCTCACCCTCGGCATGACCGTGGCCGATTTCCGTGCCCCCGCACCCGCTGACTGCAACACCTCCGTCGCCGTCGACCTCGATCACGAGAAGTTCTGGAATCTCGTCACCGACGCGATCGTCCGCATCGGAGAGCCCGACGCCGCCCAGCCCACCGCCGTCGTCGAACCCACCGCCGTCGAACCCACCGTCGCCGCTGCCGGCAGCATCGTAGGAGAGGCCAAGTAGATGACCACCCTGATCAACGAAACCAAGACCACCCGCGGCAACGTCACAGCCCTCATGGTCGCCCTGCTGGCTGCCTGCGTGGCCTTCCAGCTCAACGCGTCAATGCTCAGCCCGGCCCTGGTCACCATGGGCAATGAGCTCCACACGGACCAGGCGGTCATCGGCCTCTCCCAGACCTGGTTCTTCACGGCCGCAGCCCTGTTCTCGCTCTTCCTGCCGCGCCTGAGCGACATCGTCGGCCGCAAGAAGATCCTCCTCGGCATGATGCTTCTGATGGCCGTCGGCTCGGTCATCGCGGCGATGGCCCCGGACGTCACGTGGCTCTTCGTGGGCCGCATCATCCAGGGCGTCAGCGGCCCCACCGTGCCGTTGTGCCTCATCATGCTGCGCTCCGCGGTCAACAACCCACGCAAGTACGGAGCCCTCATGGGCCTCATCACGGCAGTCAACGGCGGCGTTGCCGGCGTCGACTCCTTCGTGGGCGGCTACTTCGCCGAGCACTTCGGATTCCGCAGCATCTTCTGGCTCATGGTCGGCCTCGCAATCGTGGCCACGGCCCTGATCGCCCTCCTGGCTGGCGAGAGCAAGCCTGCCGCTGGCACCATCATGGACTGGCTCGGGGTATTCTTCATCGTGATCGCCGTGGGCGCACTCCTGACGGCTCTCAACGAGGGTTCCAAGCTGGTCGGCGCCTTCTCCTCCGGCACGCTGATGCTGGCCATCGGGCTGATTGTCATCGCGGCAGCCGCGTTCGCCGCCTTCTGGACAGTGGAGAAACGCTCGAAGGCGCCGATGGTCGAAACCATCCACCTTCGCCAGCGCTCAACCTGGGCACCGCTGCTGACCACCACCCTCGCCATGACCGGCATCTTCGCAGTCATCAACGGCATCGTCCCCGCTTACGTCCAGGCCGCAGCACCGGGATTCGGCGTTGGCCCCACCGAGATGTCGCTCGTGATCCTCACTCCGTACGCCCTTCTCGGCTGGGTATTCGGACCCATCAGCGGCCGGCTCGCGCCGGTGCTCGGCTACACCAAAGTCCTGCGCATCGGAATGCTGGGCAGCATCGCGGCTCTGGCCATCATCGCGTTCTTCGGACTCAGCAGCCTGCCCCTCATGATCGTGGGAACGGCCTTGCTCGGCATCATGTACGCCGGTACCGTCAACATCATGCTCAACGGACTCGGAGTTGTCCTCTCCCCCGCCGGAAACCCCGGCTTCCTGCCCGGCATGAACGCCGGCGCGTTCAACCTCGGCGCCGGCCTGAGCTTCCTGGTCCTGCCGGCGGTGCTCGTGGCAACGTCAGCCCTCGGTGGCGCCAAGGCCTCGTACTTGACGGTCGTCGTCGTCGGCCTGGCCATCACGGTTGCCGCTTTCGCGGCGTCGCTGCTGATTCCCAAGCCCCTCGAAGCCGAGGTGGAAAAGTGACCAGCAGGAT
This sequence comes from Arthrobacter sp. AZCC_0090, assembly GCF_014207375.1. Taxonomy (GTDB): domain Bacteria; phylum Actinomycetota; class Actinomycetes; order Actinomycetales; family Micrococcaceae; genus Arthrobacter. Next base: position 123,669 of record NZ_JACHEE010000007.1, read on the forward strand.
CGTCGTCGTCGGGTCCTTGAACGCTGACCTGACCATCTATTGCGAGCGGCTCCCGCTCCCGGGCGAAACCGTGCACGGCAACGGTTTCGCGGTCAATCCCGGCGGCAAGAGCGCCAACCAGGCCGTCGCGGCGAGCAAGCTGGGCGGCACGGTGAGCCTGATCGGCGCGGTCGGAAACGACTCCAACGGTGACATGCTCCTCGCCTCCACGGAAGGGGCCGGGGTGGACGTGTCGCGCGTCCGCCGTTCCGCGGATGCTGCCACCGGGGTCGCGGTCATCGCGGTGGACGCGAAGGGCGAGAACAACATCATCATTTCGACCGGTGCCAACGGTACGCTCGCCCCGGCGGACGTGTCGGCGGACGCCTTCGACGACGCCGCGGTGCTCTGTCTCTGCCTGGAGGTCAGCCTCGAGACTGTCGAGGCTGCCGCCAAAACAGCGCACGACGCCGGAGCAACCGTTCTGCTGAACCTCTCGCCCTACGCCGAGATTCCGCAAAGCCTTGCCGCCTTGAGCGATGTGCTGTTGGTCAACGCCCACGAAGCCTCCATGTTCCTGGGCGACGCCGAGATGCCCCATCCGGGCGCGCACGCAAGCGCCTGGGAGCCTGTCCGAAGCCAGTTCGCCGAGCGGGGATTGCAACGGGTATTGGTTACGCTCGGCTCCCATGGCTCGGTGGTGTTGGATTCGCTCGCCGCATCCGGGGAACAGATCTCCCGGATCGCGCCTACCAAGGTCAATGCCGTGGACACCACCGGCGCAGGAGACGCCTTCACCGGCGCCGTGGCTGCCCGCCTCGCCGCGGGTGAAACCCTGGCGGAAGCCGCGGCGTTCGCATCGGTCGCCGCGGCGCTCGCCACCACGAAGAAGGGCACCCAAGCCGCCTACCCGGCCGCCGAGGAGGTCCTGGAGCACTTGCGGATTTCCTGACCCGCAAGACGCCCGCAGGCGCCCGAGAGATCCCGGCAGGGAGCCCTCAGGCAGGTGCAGCAGACCACTTCCGTTGCACCTGTCCGCGCTGTCATCGCGGGAGTAAGCTCACTCCATGACCGCCGCCGTCAGCATTTCGGGGCTCGTGAAATCGTTCGGGCGGTTCAGGGCCCTGGACGGACTGGATCTCGAGGTCCGCGAAGGCGAGGTCCATGGCTTTCTAGGGCCGAACGGCGCAGGCAAGTCGACAACGCTTCGTATTCTCCTCGGACTCCTCAGGGCCGACTCAGGCGCCGTAGAGGTTCTTGGCGCGGACCCGTGGCGGGACGTCGTCGCACTGCATCGGCGCATTGCCTATGTGCCCGGGGACGTCAGCATCTGGCCCACCCTCACGGGCGGCGAAGCCATCGATCTTCTCGGCAGGCTGCGCGGCGGTTTGGATGAAAAGCGCCGCAAGGATCTCCTGGAAGCCCTCGATCTGGATCCTTCCAAACGCGGGCACACCTATTCGAAGGGCAACCGGCAAAAAGTGGCCATCGTGGCGGCCTTGTCGTCCAACGCCGAGCTTTTGATCCTTGATGAACCCACTGCCGGCTTGGATCCCCTGATGGAGGCTACTTTCCGGGAGGAAATCCACCGGGAACGCACCTTGGGACGTACAGTGCTTCTCTCCAGCCATATCCTCGCCGAGGTGGAGGCCCTGGCCGACCGTATCAGCATCATCCGCAAAGGCAAGGTCGTAGAGACGAACAGCCTTGAGGAGATGCGCCGCCTGACCCGTACCAACGTCTCGGCGACGCTCAGCGACGGCGCCGGCGTGCTAACTGCGCTGCCCGGAGTGACGGACCTCAGGGTCGAGGGAAACCGCGTGCATTTCAGCGTGGACGCAGAAACCCTTGGCGACGCCATGAGTGTGCTTGTCCGCCACGGAATGTCCGCACTGGCGGTCACACCTCCGAGCCTGGAGGACCTGTTCCTTCAGCACTACGGCGATCAACATGACCCCGTGGCCGATGACGCGGACCGGCTGAACACATCGTTCTTCGGCAGGGGCGGCCGCAGGCGCGCGCAATGAACAGCGCATTCACGGGGACGTTACCCCTCCTGCGACACGCGATCCGTTTGGACCATTGGAAGCTGTTGCCTTGGTTTCTGGTCTTCGGGATCCTTCCGGTGCTTGTCTATTCGTTGTACGGCTCCCTTTTCCCTTCACCAATCGACGCCTTGGCGCTCCAGTCGAGCCTTTCCACCAACCCGGCTTTCTCCTTGCTCTTGGGTCCCGCAACGGATCTCAGCACCGCGATCGGCTTCACCACATGGCGGCTCCAGATGTTCGGCATGTTCTTCGCGGCCCTGATGGCGGTTCTCACCGTGACGCGGCATACCCGGGCAGCCGAAGACTCAGGGCAGGCCGAACTGCTGGACTCCGGCGTCGTAGGCAGGCACGCAAGGCTGGCATCCGCAGTCCTTCTCGCCTGGCTTGCCTCTGCTGCAGTGGGCCTGCTGGTGGGTGCGACGCTGACGCTGGCTGGCGCGCCGTCGGCGTCGGCCTATTCCCTCGGGGGAGTGCTGGGTAGTACTGGAGTGGCCTTCGCCGGAGTCTCGGCAGTCACCGCGCAGCTAGGGTCGGCGGCCCGCGTCGCCAATACCCTCGCGGACACCGTGCTTGGCATCAGCTATCTTGTGCGCGGGTTGGGTGACACGCTCAATGACGCCAACTGGCTGCTTTGGGCCAGCCCAATGGGCTGGGCGGAGCACGTCCGTCCGGCGACCGACAACGACCCCAGGCCGATGATGCTTCTGGTTGGCGTCGGCGTGCTGCTGGTTGGCTTGGCCGCATGGCTGTCATCGCGGCGGGACTTTGGACTTGGCCTGATTCCGACCATGCCGGGTCCCGCACGGGGACGGGCGGGGATCTGGGGTCTGACCTCGCGACTGAACCGCCTGCCCTTCTGGAGCTGGGGGGTGAACCTGTTGGTACTTGGAACGGTGTTCGGCTTGGTCTCGGGAACCTTGAGCAGCGCTTTTGCCGGCAACCCGTTCGTCAGGCAGCTGATCGCGTTCCGAGTCACCACGGAGGAGCAACTGGTCTACGGGTTCGTTGAAGTCCTGGTGCTGATACTGGGAATCATCGGCGCGGTTTTGGGCATCCAGCTCGCCCTCCGTTTCTACGTGGAAGAAGAGGAGCGCAGGTCAGAGTGGGTATTGTCGGCCCCGCTGTCACGCCTGCGCCATGTCATACCGACGGCGGTCTTGTCCATCGTTGCTCCAGGGGTGGGAATGGTGGTTTGTTCCCTTGCCTTGGCCATCGCATCCAACGCTTCCGGCTCTCCGCTCGAGGTGGGCAAGGTGGTCCTGCAGGGCGCTGCGGAACTTCCGGCCATCTGGCTCGCCGTGGCAGTGGCCCTCGCCCTCATCGGACTCGCCCCCGGACTTCGGTCCTTGGCCTGGCTGCTCCTGGTTTACTGGCTGCCCCTGACGTTCTTCGGGCCCATACTGAAGGCCCCCGAATGGCTGATGAATACGAGCCCTTTCCATGTGGTGCCCCACGTTTTCTCCGCCGGAACGGACTGGTTGCCGGCGTGGTGGACCTTGGCGATCGCCGCCGTTCTGGTGGTTGCCGGGCTGGCGGGCTACCGCCGTCGTGATCTGGTGTGCACCTAAGTCAGCCCCGGCGAGCACGTGCTTTTACCCCTCAACCAGCGACTTTACAAATTCCGCAAACTGCCGCCCCTTGTGACTAGCCAAGACGGGGTGGCATCCCCCATGCTTGCTCCATGTACTCAGCGTCGAGCCCATACCGCATCATCACCGTCTGCACGGGGAACATCTGCCGCTCGCCCATGGCTGAGCTGATGTTGACCGAAGCGTTCGACGCCGGAGGGTTGGGTGGGGCGGTTGTGGTGGACTCCGCGGGAACTACTTCATACGAGGCCGGCCACCCCATCGATCCACGCGCCGCCCGGGTCCTTTCAGCCCACCGCATCCGCTCTGAGACGCACATTGCCAGGAGCTGGCGGCAGGAATGGTTCCAGGAGCGGGACCTGATCCTGGCGCTCGACGTGGACCACTACGGCTGGCTACACGAGGCCGCCCCGGACTCACAAACCCTCGCCAAAATCCGGATGCTGCGCAGTTTCGACCCCTCGGTTGCGGGCCGGAGCACCCTGGATCTGGGCATCGAGGACCCCTGGTACGGCGGCCACCACGATTTCGACGTCACCTGGAACCTCATCAGGGCGGCCGTCCCGGGGATCGTCGCGCACACGCGGGCAGCCCTCGCCGCTGGCCATCAGGGCGCTGGGCAGCCGGGACGGGACTACGACCCACAGCAGGTACGCTCTATTTCATGACCCCAGCACCCGTGATCATCGCCGTCGATGGCCGCTCCGGCGCCGGAAAGACCACGCTCGCCGTCGAACTTGCCGCTCGTCTCCGCGTGCATCACAAGGTATCGCTGTTCCATCTTGAGGACATTTATCCGGGCTGGAACGGCCTCGCCGCGGGCATCGAGCGGTACGTCACCACCGTCCTGGCTCCGCTGCGCAACGGCGACGCGGCCGAGTGGGTCAGCTGGGATTGGCAGAACCACTATGACGGCCGCAGCCACGTCACCCTGCCCGCCGAAATCGTCATTGTGGAGGGCGTCGGGGCCGCGGCCAGCGCCGCCCGTCCCATGCTGGATGCCGTGGTTTGGGTAGACGCTCCCGACGACGAACGCAAGCACCGCGCATTGGCCAGGGACGGCAGCACTTACGAGCAATTCTGGGACAGCTGGGCATCCCAGGAAGACGAGTGGCTGGAGACCGATGACGTCCTCGAACACCTGGACATCAGGGTCCGGAACCGCGCGGACGGCAATGCGTCGGAAGACGTCCTCCAGGCGCTGAACTACCTCCCCTCGCTCTCCCCCGTGCTGGCCCCCGAACTCTCGGCACGCCGCGGTTTGAGTTTGAACTACGAGCGCCATGAGGGCGTGCTCGCGGATCCTGCCGCATTGTTTTCCGAGCTGTACGGCGGTTCGCCGCGGGCAGTGTGGCTGGATTCCTCCAATGCTTCGGGCGACAGCACGGCTCCGGGCGCAGATCGCCGCCGTTTTAGCATCATGGCCGACGATTCAGGGGCCTTCGGACAATGGGCAAGGCACTCCGATGGGGTAACCACTATCACGGCTGGCCAGGCATCCGTGGCTGCCGAAGGGCTGTTCTTCCGGTGGCTCAACTCGGTGTGGGGCCGTCGAACGCTCAAAGGCCCCGATGGCTACGAATGCGGCTTCACCCTCGGCTGGCTCGGCTACCTCGGGTACGAACTTAAGCGCGAGACCGGCGGGTCGAACGTACGCGCGCACACCCCCGACGCCCAATTGATCTTCGCCGGCCGCGCGGTGGTCCTCGACCACCAGAGTGGCGATGTCTGGGCCCTCACCCTTGATCCCGACGACGCCGAGTGGCTCGCCCGGGTGCGTCACGCCGTCGTGCGCTCTCCGCGAAAGGACGTACGCGCACCGGGAACGCCGCCGGTTCCGAGCTTTTCCAGCCGGGACACCGAGGACGAATACAAGCGCAAGATCACTGGCGCCCAAAACGAGATCGCCGAGGGCAACACGTACGAGGTCTGCCTGACCACCACCGTGAGCGCCAAGGATCCAGGACTGGACCCATGGGAGAGCTACCTTGCGCTTCGTCATCGCAACCCGGCGCCGTTCGCGAGCTACTTGCGGTTCGGCGAGCTGACGGTGGCCAGCACCTCGCCCGAGCGTTTCCTTCGGATCACCTCCGATGGCGGTATGCGGGCCGAGCCGATCAAGGGCACCAGGGCCCGGGCCAACGATCCCGTCATTGACGAAGCGCTGCGGCGAGGCCTTGAATCATCGCTCAAGGACCGTGCCGAGAACATCATGATCGTGGACCTGCTCCGCAACGATTTGAGCCATTTCGCCGTGCCAGGATCCGTGACCGTCAGCCGGCTGTGCGCGGTGGAAAGCTACGCCACGGTGCACCAGATGGTGAGCACCATCGACGCCCAGCTGCGGCCGGGAGCCCCCCGCGCCGAGGCCGTGGCAGCTGCGTTCCCCGCCGGCTCCATGACGGGCGCCCCGAAGATCAGCACCATGGACATCCTGGACGAACTGGAGTCAGGCCCGCGCGGGGTCTACTCCGGCGCCATCGGCTACTTCTCGCTCAACGCGGCAACGGACCTCGCCGTCGTGATCCGGACTTTGGTGATGGGTCCCGACGGCGACGGCGGACGCACGCTGAGTCTCGGCGTCGGAGGCGCCATCACGGCGGATTCCACGCCCCTGGAGGAGTACGAGGAAGTCCGGACCAAGGCATTCGGCGTGCTCTCGGCACTGGGCGCGGAGTTCCCCGAGGGCTGAGTTTAGTCGTGCTCCTCCGTGCGGGCGCGGAGCGTCCGCGGGTCGTTGCGGGTGATTGTGTAGTAGATGACGCTGGCCAGGATGGCCCCCACGAACCATGAATACGGGCCCAGGCCCGAGCCGCCCGGGAGGAAGGTCTGCAGTGCAGGAACCAGCGCCATGAACCCGGCGACGACGGCGGCCGGAACCAGTGCGGCGATCGCTTTGAGGTTCCAGCCCTTTGTGTAGAAGTAGAGGCCTTTCTCATCCTCGTGGTACAGGTCCGAGACCTTGCAGCGCTGGTGCCGGATGCGGAAGAAGTCCGTGAAGATGACCCCGAACAGGGGACCGAGGAGCGCGCCGAGGCCACCCAGGAAGTACACGATGACCACGGGGCTGCTGAAGAGGTTCCACGGCAGGATCACGATCGCCAAGACGGCACTGATCAGCCCACCGCGGCGGAAGTCGATCCGGTGCGGGGCCACGTTGGCGAGGTCGTAGGAAGCCGAGACAAAGTTTGCCACCACGTTGATGCCGATCGTGGCCACCACAAACGTGACGGCGGCGATGATGGTGATCCACGGATTCTTGATGGCTTGCACGATCGCGACGGGATCGGTGATGACCTTGAACATGTCCTGGCCCTGGTACTGGTCTGCAGTGAAGTAGGACGCCGCGCCGGCAGTGACCACCACCGTGACCAGAGCGAACGCGATGAAGTTCACGGGCAGTCCCCAGAAGTTTCCGCGCAAGATGGTTTTGCGATCCGGGGAGAACCGGGAGAAGTCGCAGAAGTTCAGGAGCAGCGCAGCAAAGTAGGTGACCGTCAGGGCAATGGCCGAGAAGAACTGGCTCAAGGCTGCCGCGCCATCCAGGGGTGCGACGCCTGGAATCGACAGGCTGAACTTGTCGCCCGCCTGCGTCAGGATGTAGACCGCCAGCGCGAACATGGCCACCCAAATGGCAGGACCCGCCCAGTCCTGGAACCTCCGGACCGTCTCCATGCCCCTGCGGATGACCAACAACTGGACCGCCCACAGGACCAGGAAGGCCGCCCAACCGAGCGGGGTCAGGCCAAGGATGCGTGGCACGTCCGGGCCGTCCAGGGAGGTCAGTTGCGGCCACACCGAGAACAGCAGCACCAGCACGGCTTCCGAGGCGAGCCACGTCTGGATGCCGTACCAGGCAATGGCGATGAGTGCCCTGATCAGGGCGGCGAGGTTGGCGCCGAAGAGGCCGAAGGACATCCGCGCCAGGACGGGATACGGGACGCCTGTCTTCTGCCCCGCTGTCCCGGCGAAGTTCATGAGGAAGTAGACCAGGGTGATGCCAAGGACGAGTGCCAGGAACACTTGCCAGCCCACCAAACCCGTGATGAAGAGTCCGGCGGCGAAGGTGTAGCCGGCGATGCTGTGGACGTCGCACATCCAGAGGGCGAAGAGGCTGCGAACCCTCCAGTTCCGCTGCCGGGCCGGGGCGAGGTCTTCGTTCCACAGCCGGTCGCTGACTACGCGGCCCTCGGCCAGGATCCGGACTTTCTCCGGGTGTTCAACACTTGGTTCGGGCGGTGCCTGCGGGACCGGGATTTCGTTTTTCCGCGCCATGATTCCTCCTAACACCGCTTCCAAACATGCTTGGAATTACAGAATCGCCCCATCGCGGCAGGAAGGAAAGACCCGACGGCGGTCGGGTGGCCGCTGAACTCGGCTAGTGCTGGCACGTCGTCGCGTTAGCATTGGTCCCACTACGTCTTACCAGGAGGTTGCATGCCGTACACCGTTGACTTCGGGAACGTCTCTACAGTCGGATTGGAGTCCTCTCCGGTCGCCGAGGCCCTCGCCGGGTTGCGCGCCAACGAGGCCCGCTATTACCGGAACAAGTACGACCACGTCTTCACGGTGAGCCCCGCGAGCGAGGTTCCGGAGGTGGTCGAGCGGGTGAGCCGGATACTCCGGGAGGAGCGTGACATCGTCATCGGGTCCCGGCCGCTAGAAGCGACCGCCTTCGAGGTTGACGGTTTGCGGATGGCCTACGTTTTCTACGAGTCGGGACTGTCGATCAATGTCATGTACAGCGTCGACGACGGCGGGAAGCGGGCGGTCGGATTCAAACTCGCCGACGGCATGGAGATTCCGGAAGAACTGGCGCCGCGCTTCAAGTTCGCCCGCCAGAAGTCGAAGCTGGCGGGCGTTATCCGCGGCTCCTACTTCGTGATCAAAGGCGAGTACTGACCGCGCTCACCGCATCTGAGCAGTGCCTTGCTGGTAAAGACCGGTGCCGTGCTGGCAAAGACCGACGCCGCGCTGGTAGAGGAAGGGCAGCGACGGCGTCACCAACCGCCACGCGTCGGCGTGTGTCCCTTCCGGGCATCGTCGGGCATTGCCATTTCGGCCCGCAGGCCTAGGAGTCGGATCGGACGGCCCTCTTCGATTCCGGCTGCGAGGTCCAAGGCCCGCGCGAGGATTTCGTTCCGGTCGAATGTCTCTGGAATCTTCCTCGCGTGGGTCGTGGTGAAGAACGGTGCGTACCGAACCTTGAGGGTCAGCCCAACCACGGGCCGTCCTTCGGCCACGACATCCTCCAGGACACGCGCTGTCAGCTCCTTCACGGCGTCGTCAATTTGGGCCGGCTCGGTCAGGTCCTGCTGGAAGGTGGTCTCCCGGCTATGCCCGCGGGCAACCCACGGGGTGTCGTCCACAACGCTGGCTCCGTCCCCGCGTCCGAGCTGCGCGTACCAAGGACCCATCCTCGGGCCGAACTCCGGGACGAGGTCTTGGGGATCGGACGCGGCGAGCTCGGCGACTGTGTTGATCCCGAGTCTGGCCAGCCGGCCCGACACTCTAGCTCCGACGCCCCACAGGTCCTTGGTGGGCCGGCTGCCCATGACGTCGAGCCAGTTCCCGGCAGTGAGACGGAAGACCCCGGCTGGCTTGCCGAAACCGGTAGCGACCTTGGCCCGGACCATGGTGTCGCCGATGCCCACGCTGCAATGCAGCTGTGTCCGCTCCAGGACGGCGTCCTGCACCTCCCGGGCGTAGGCTTCCGGGTTCTCTGTCTCGATGCCTACAAACGCTTCATCCCAACCCAGCACCTGCACGGTTGCGCCGGGCTGCGCGCGCAGGGTGGCCATCACTGTTTCAGACGCCGCGAGGTAGGCCTCCTGATCGACGGGCAGGATCACGGCGTCGGGCACTTTCCGGGCCGCAACGCGTAGAGGCATTCCGGAACCCACACCGAACGCCCTGGCTTCGTAGGATGCGGTGGACACCACGGCCCGTTCCGTCGGGTCTCCCCGACCGCCGACAATGATCGGCTTGCCCGCAAGCTCCGGCCGCCGCAGCACCTCGACCGCCGCGATGAACTGGTCGAGATCAACGTGCAGCACCCACGGGATTCCGCTCACGCCACCAGTCTGCCTTAAACATCCCCAGCTAGCAGCGGTTCTCCACCGAACTTTGCCGCTGAGCCTCCAGCCTCCCGACGGCGGTCCTTACCTCACGGGGTCAGGTTCAGCATCTCGACGTAGCGGTCGATCATCATGTGTTGGCCTTTGATCTTGGAGATCACCTCCGGGCTGGCGATCTCGCCGTCGGGCAGTTGTCCCGAACCGCCCGTAGGCCCCAAAGGAAGAATGATCACCGGGCGCGACGGCGACCACGCCGTCAGTTCTTCGGAATCGCTGATCTGGGCTTGGATGTTCTTGGCAACCACCGCGGCCTCGCGTCCCGCGACCCCGGCCTTGTTCACGTCGATCGCCGAGATGTCACCCAGGGCATAGACGTTCTCGAAGCCCACCACGCGGAGTTCCGGTGTGACTTCCAGGTAGCCCTCTGCCGTGCGCGCGGCAAGAAGGTCCCCTGCTACGTAGTCCGTCTGCGGAGCGATCCCATAGCAGCGGAACCAGATGTCCGCTTCGATGGAAGTGCCGTCCGTGGTGTTGACCGTGAAAGTACCGAGCTCGCCGGCGGGAACCGGGGGCAGCTGGACCAACCCGCTGCCCATAATTCGCCGCACGCCGAGATCATCCAGCTGCCGGTTGACCTCCACCCGCAGCCGTGGATCGTACTGTCCGGGAAGGATGTCCGGCGCCAAATCCACCAGCACAATGTCTTTGTCCGGCCATGCCGCGGCGATCTCGCCGGCAAATTCGAGGCCCACGGCCCCGGCGCCGAGGAGCATCACCCTGCTGGCCCGTTTGAGGTCATCGTGTGCTGCTTGGTAGCGGGCGATGGCCTCAGTGGTGACCATCCGATCACTCTTGGCCGGGAAGGGGTAGCTGGAACCGCTGGCGAGGACGATGTAGTCCGGCGTCAGTCGGGTCCCAGAGGCCAACTCGACGGTGTGCCCGTCTACCCTGACAGCTCGATCACGCAACACCTCGCCGCGCACCAGCAAGCGGTCATACGGAAGGAACATCCGCGGCAAGAAGTCCGGCTGGACCACGGATCGTAGCGCCGCGATGTTGTGGACAAAGGCGTCCTTGGGCTCCACCAAGGTAACCGTCGCATGTTCGTCGAGTGCTTTGGCTACGGCGATTCCACCGTATCCTCCGCCGATAACCGCCACCGTGGGGTGCGGAGCCTGGTCATTCATGGCAACTCCTTAGTAAGAGGCTCACGCTGCTCGGCTTGTGCCGCCCAGATCGTTTATGAAAGACAACGATTTCACATGGGCAATAATTTCCCCGATGATAAGATTTTCTCGATGAGTCCTTCAGCAGCAGACAAACAACTGGGGTTTCTCTTGGCGCGCCATGGGCGCATCATGAACACACGCCTCCGCCAAGCGCTGGACTCCTCCGGACTCAGCCCGAGGCACGCGGTCCTCCTGTGTCGGCTTGACGATTCCGGGCCCATCAGTCAGCAAGGCCTCATCGAAATTCTTTCTATCGATGCCAGCGCTCTCGTGGCGGTCCTGAACGATCTCGAAAGCGGAGGGCTGGCGGAACGGCACCGCGATCCCGCGGACCGCCGTCGTCATATCGTTGAAATCACCGCGGAAGGCAAGCGCGCTGTCGCGTCAATCGAAGTTGCCGTGGGCGACGTCGAACGCGAGGCCTTTGCCGGGTTCTCCGCGGATGAGCTCCAGCAACTCCATGGGCTGCTGTCGCGGATTCACGCCGAACCCTCAGACGAAGCCTGCGCTGAGGATTGAGCTCCTCCGGACCCGCATGACTCGCCACTAAATCAAGGTCGCGAAGAGTGCAGCGTGCAGGGTGTCCAACGCACAGAATGAACCAGGAAACTTCCCTGAGAGATCAGAGCTAGAGGGCGGCACGCGCCTCGTCCGTGTTCAAAAGCCTTCCGCCCAGCCCGCCATTCTGGTGAAGGTCCCCTCGCATCAGCTCTAGCCTGCCGGCTGCCTCGAGTCCTCCGGCTTTGACCGGATCAAAGCCGGAGGCGCCGATGAGCCGCTCCACCGTTTCGGCCGCCGTGTCATCGTCGGTTGCGTAAAACAGGACGGCCCGCCCGGACGGCCGGCGGGCTGCCGAACCTAGTGCGTCGGCCCCCAACGTGCCGAAAGCCTTCACGAAGTGCGCCCCGGGAGGGAGCAGGTTTGCCAGGATCGACGCTGCTGATTCGCCCTCCGGCAGGGTATTGGTAAAGCCGCCGTGGCCATCGGGCCCGATCGGGTTGGACGGATCGATGACCACCTTGCCGACCAGCCCCTGTGCCAATTGGGAAATGAGTTCCGTACCAGTGTCCAGCCACACGGCCAACAGGACGGCGTCAGCCTGTGACACGGCATCAAAAACGCTTGCCGAACTCGCCAGGGCACCTAGCTCAGCGGCCAACGCGTCAGCGCCCGACTGATTGCGGGCGGCCAAGACGACCGGTTCGCCGCCCTGAACAAGATTGCGGGCGACCCGCGAGCCGACGTTACCGATCCCAATAATTGCAGTTGTCACGTCAACCTCCAGATGATGGTGACAAAAAGCCTATGACCGGAGGGACGGCATGTAAACGGGTGCAGGATTACGGGAGTACATGACCGCCAGCCAGCGGAGTGAAGGCTGGAGCCTGCGCTGAGGATTGAGCGAAACGCGGCGACGCCACCCCAATTACTGCAGCGTAGCCGTCAATCGCGCCACGTTGTCCACGTACTTGGCAAGCATCGGCCGGTCCAGCCAATTGTCCAGGGTCAGCTCGCGGCACATTTCGCGATAGGAAGACTCCACCGAGCGCATCCTGTCCACGGCCTCGGCACCGAGGAGCATGACGGAGACCTCCATGTTGAGCGAGAACGAGCGCATGTCCATATTGCTCGAACCGAGGACCGCCACTTCATCGTCGATCGTGAAGTGCTTGGCGTGCAGCACGTACGGCGCACGGTACAGGTAGATCCGCACTCCCGCTTCCAGAAGCGCCTCGTAGTAGGACCGCTGCGCGTGGTGAACCAGGAACTGGTCGCCCTTCTCGGAGACGAAAAGTTCCACGTCCACGCCACGCTGGGCCGCCGTCGTAATGGCATAGAGAAGCGAATCGTCCGGCACGAAGTATGGGCTGCAGATTGAGATGCGGTGCTGGGCCGAGTAGATGAGGGTGTTGAAGAGGCGCAGGTTGTTTTCCGTCACGAATCCCGGCCCGCTCGGAACCACTTGGGCGGTCATCCTGCCAGGCGTCGCTTGGACCGGGACCTGCAACTGGTATTCGAGGGATTCGTCGGTTTCACTGAGCCAGTCTGTGGCGAAGACGACGTTGAGGGTGGCTACGATCGGCCCCTCCATGCGCGCCATGAGCTCCACCCATTTGCGGCCGGCGCGCCGGTGCTTGGGGTTGTTATAGGAGGGCTCGATCAGGTTCTGGGAGCCGGTGAAGGCGATTTCGCCGTCGATCACGAGGATTTTCCGGTGGTTCCGCAAATCCGGACGGCGCCACTGACCGTGGATGGGCAACAACGGCAGCATGCGGCGCCACTGGATCTGGCTGCGTTTGAGCCTGCGGACCAGCCTCCGGTAGCCGGGAATCCGCAGCGTGCCGATGTGGTCGAAGAGGAGCCGAACGCTGACACCGCGCACAGCTGCGTTTTCCAATTCGGTGAGGAGCTCGTCCGTAACGGAGTCGCTGCTCATGATGTAGAACTCCGCATTGACGAACTTTTTGGCCCCGCGAACCGCTTCTGCCATGGCCTTGAGTGATTCCTCGTAGCCCGGGATCAGCTCCACGGAGTTGCCGTCCACCATGGGGAGCGAGCCGAGGCGCCGGTTCAGTTCACCCGCCGACGTCACCCATTCGGGTCCGGAGTATGTGCTGACGACGTCGACAATTGCCGAAGTGCCGGCACGCACCCTTTCGTTGACCTCCTCTTGCTGCTCACGGCGACGGCGGGACAGCCGGAAATTGCCGAACAACAGGAACAGGACGAAACCGATGGAAGGTACGAGGAAAACGGCCAGGAGCCAAGCCATGGCCGTCGTGGGACGACGGTTTCCCGGGATGACGCCCAGCAGCACGATGCGCAGGATGATTTCAGCGATCGCCCAGGCACTAAGGAGCCAAGTCCACTCCATCCCGAACTGAAAAGGAAACAGCACTCGACAACCCCCACGGTCAATGAACTAGCAGTCACCACAGCCTATCTGGCACCCCGCTCCCGACCGCTCGTCCTGTGCGGCCGCACTAAGCTGGAAGCATGACTTTTCCTGCCTCGACGGTCCTCGTTTTCCTGGATCCCGCGTTCGAAAACGGCCGTATCGCCGATTCCAGCCAGCCACAGCTCATGGCCACGGACCTGGGTGCCACTCGAGGCGACGGCGTCTTCGAGTCGCTGCTCGCCGTCGAGGGCCGGGCACGGAAGGTTCAAGCCCACCTGAACAGGCTTGAAAGCTCAGCCCGCGCACTGGACCTCAACATTCCCGAGCCGGAAGTCTGGCGCAGGGCAATCGACACGGCGATCACCGAGTTCCGCGACGCCTTCCCCGCGCCGAGCCCGGCCGAGGACGAGGTAGTCATCAAGCTTCTGGTGACACGCGGCGTAGAAGGCGCGTCGACTCCCACATGCTGGATCCAGGCTTCACCGTCCCCCGCGGGCAGTCGCCGGCAGCGCGAGACGGGCATCGACGTCGTACTTCTTGACCGCGGCTTCGACACCGAGGCGGGCGACCGCGCCCCCTGGCTGCTGCTTGGCGCGAAGACGCTCTCCTACGCCGTGAACATGGCTGCGCTGCGCTACGCGCACAAGCAAGGCGCGGACGACGCCATCTTCACCTCAACCGACGGCCGCGTTCTGGAGGGCCCGACGTCCACCGTTTTGCTGGCGCATGTTGAAACGGTCGACGACGGCGCCGGCTCCGTGCGCACCGTCAAGCGCCTCATCACGCCGCAACTGGACAGCGGCATCCTCCCGGGCACCTCCCAGGACGCGCTTTTCACCAAGGCAAAGGCAGCGGGCTGGGAGCTCGGCTACGGCCCGCTGGTCCCGGACGATCTGTTCGACGCCGACGCCTTGTGGCTGATCTCAAGTATCCGGCTTATCGCGCCCGTCAATCACGTGGACGGCAAGGAGATCGGTACGCCCGCAATGCGGAAGCAGCTCACCGCCGAGCTCAACGAGCTTTTCGCAGGGATTGAGTAGGGGTTCCCTGCCCAACTGACTCGCATTAGATGTCGTTCTGGGGCGTTTTAACGACATCTAATGCGAGTCAGTTGGGAGAGGACGACGGCGGTCAAGCGGTTTTGCGCGGACCGGCCGGTAACGCTCTAGGCGCTGAGGATCTGCTCTCGCAGGATGTCTGCATGCCCGCAGTGTTGGGCAAGCTCGCGCAGCAGGTGAAGGTACACCCAGCGCAGCGGGAGCGGGCCGCGTCGGTTGCCGTTGAGCAGGTCGTCGAGTCCCAAGGACGAGGTTGCAAGGCGCGATGCCTCGCATGCCTCTAGGTGTGCTTGCTGGACGGAGGCAACGGTGTCGTCATCATCGAGGATAAACGACTCGTCCGGCGTCGCGGGGATTCCGATCTCGGCGCGTGGACGGCAAGTGATGGCTTCGTCGAACCAGACCTTCTCAACGAAGGTCGCGTGCTTCACGAGGCCGAGCAGAGTGGTCCGGGACGGCACCAATGACCTGCGGGCTTGTTCCTCAGTCATCCCGTTCAAGCAGGCATTGAGCGCACGGCGGTGCTCGTCAATGAATGCCTCGAATTGGGTCCTGATTGGCTGGTTAATGACGTCCTCGGCAAACGTCAAGGGAAGAGAAGGCATGCGTGGAGTATCCCAAGAGCGTCACTCTGGCGCAATGAAGGGCAGCCGGGGCAATGAGGCCCCGGTCAGGCCTTTGCTAGGGCAAGACGTTGCTCGGCCTGATCGGTGATGGCCGCAGCTGCAATCAACGGCGAGCGAAAGAGGTGCTCTCCGCGGGCGTTGTGCAGGGCCGGCCACAGACTGGCGGCCCAAGAGACCTCACGCTCGTCTTTGGTCAACGGACGGCCGCGAGCCCATTCGTATGAGTCGATGAACTCACCTGAACTCTCAATCGGGGCAAGCGTTGGCGTCTCCGCACTCGCGAAGGCCCCTGACGCTGCTCCTACGATGGCGGCCTCGGGAAGAGAGACGAGGCTGTCCCAGTCAAAAACAGCCCAGGGCTTGCTGTCCTTCCACCTGATATTCTGAGCCTCCAAGTCACCATGTCCGATAACGCGGGGAAGCGGTGACTGTCGAAGGCGAGCTGACACACGCCGAGCATGATCTCGAATTGATTCGGGAACAAGGCGCTGGTCCATCTGGTCGAGGGGACCATTCCGAGCCCACACTCCGCCCCCGGGCGGATTCCAATGGACCCACGGAGGCGGAGGGCCTATCTCGTCACTAGCCTCCCCGGCGAGGATTTCCATCAGCTGGGCGAGGAGGACGGCAGAGAGGTGGGCTGCACCGCCGTCGTCGTCGCGAAGCATTTCTCCGCCAGGGCGCCATTCCTCGGCAGAAACAACAAGGCCGTCATCGAGCATCCCGGCAACCGTCAATGGCTTCGCGCAAGCAAAGCCCTCCTTGGCAGCTTTCCGCTGCGCGTCGAGGCAACGATTGACTCGCTCCAAGGAGTCGGCGCGGACCTTGATCGCCGCTGAAGTCCCGTCCGCGTCGTACTGGTAGAGGTCCGACATCTGTCCGCCAGCGGACGAAGTCAGCCGTTTCAACTCTCCCGGACCGAGCCGACTGGCACACCAGTCAACAAGCGATTGTCCGGCTCTCGGTTTGCTCATCGGTTCATTGCTCGTCTCGCTTCTTCTCAGCCGTTGGCCGCGATCCTCACCGCGGCGACTTCTCCCGCTCCGGCGGAGGTGGAGTTGCCCGAATTGGCCCGCACCACTTGGACCTGGACGGTAACCGGCCCCGGCTGTAACTGAACAACGCGCGCGTAGGGTGCGGAGCAATCGAATGTCTCGTCCTGCGGTGCGAGCCCGGTGAGTGGATCTTGGGCGATGACCAGATGGACCTCCGGAGCACCAATGCAGGCTGCCGTCACGGTGTAGGGGCCCGCGTCCTCCACTCTGGCGCTCTTGTTGACGCCGCTGACCGCGCCACCCACGGTGCCGGAGTCCTCCAAGATCACCGCCCCGGATCCTTGCCCAAGCAGCTCTTTGGCCGCAACGAGGTTGTTGGCCTCAAGCGTCAACGTTGCCGGATCCTTGGTGGGCAGCGGTGCCCGAGGCTGGGAACTCCGAGTGGGCGCGGCGGCCCGCTGTGGATCACCGGCGTCGGTGTATTCACAACCGAACATGCCGAGGGCCAAGAGCAGCCCGGACAGTAATACAGCAACAATTCTGGTTCCCCCATGACCCGCCATGAATCCGAGTGTAGCGAGCCAGATGGAAATTGTTTGTCGTTGAATGCGTCCTCGGACTAGGCGATCAAGGCATGGAAATCAACGCCGAAGAGGGCCACTAGCGGCCAGAGAACAATCGCCACCAGGCCCTTCAGAAAGTTGGCTGGGACGTTCCATGCCACGAGATAGCCGTGGGTGCTGGCGACCAGTACACCGACGGCCAGATATATGATCCCGAACAGACCAATTCGACGCCTGCCCATTTTACGCCTGCCAATTCCGCGTATCATCGCTCATCTCCCGCTGCGGGGTGTGAACAAAATTATAGTCGCGCCGAGGCATATTCGAATGGGCACAGGCCCCTCGCGGTCTAACCACGCGGACGGTAGTTAAGTCACACCAACCCCTGAAAAACCGGCCGGGAAATTTAGCGTGCCAAAGTCTATTGTGCCGCCGTGGCCGCGGTAGTTAACTAGTCCTCGTGAACCCTGCTGGGGAAGGGTGATCTACCTCTAGGGCCCAGCGGGCACCTGGTTTCACGGTGCCGTGGGACCAGCAAGCTGATGGAGGGCATCATTGTGAGTGCAGTTTCTTCGTCCCAGAATTTCAATCATGGTTTTCCCACACCCGGACCCCAGGATCCCTCGCCCCAGAAGGTCATGGATCATGTTTTCTTCCTCTCCGAAGGGGAATGGAAAAAAGTCCGCGAAGAAGAACAATTCGACCACATTGTCATCGGCACCGGGTTCTGCGCCTACGCCTTTGCTGAGCGGACCCTAACGGTCAACCCGCATGCGCGGATCCTGATCATTGAACGGGGTCCGTTTTTCTTGCCGCAGCATTTCCAGAACCTGCCACTGCCCTACAAGGAGACATTGGGAGGCCTCTCGGAGACCTTCCCTTGGACCTTGGCGGCCGCCACGGCCACCCAGCCGCCCGGCAAGATTTCCTGGCAGCACGGCATGGTCCCCTTCTACGGCGGACGCAGCATCATGTGGAGCGCCTGGTGTCCCCGCCCCGAGGAAGATGAAATGCGGGGCTGGCCACGGGCGGTGATGGACGCCGCCAAGTCACACTTCACGTCGGCGGAAGACCTGCTCAACGTGGTTTCAGCGGACCAGATCGACGCCGGGCGGTCAGCCGACGTCGTAAATCTCATCAACGATACCCGGCCCGTCTACGGAATCATGCAGAAAGCCCTCCAGGAACAGCTCGAGTCGGGCCTGCACAAGATCGATTCCGCCACCCGCAGCATGCCGGCCCCACTCGCCGCGGCAACCGGCGCAAGCTCAGGTGTGGACTTCGCGAAGTTCTCCACACCGGCGGTCCTGCTTGAACTGTCGGACAAGCAGGCGGCACTTGAGGCCCGAGGCAAGGGCGCTGCTCTTCGCATGGTCACGGACTGCACGGTGTTGAGTGTGCTCCAACAGGACGGACGGGCCACGGCATTGAACACCAATCGCGGCGTGGTGAATGTCGGCAATGCCAACCTGGTCCTGGCCATGGGCACTCTTCCTCCGGCGACCCTCGTCCTCAATTCCTTCCCGCAAGTGCAAGGGGCAGGTGGGCACTTCAGCGCCCACTTCATCACCTCCGTGGTGGCCCGGGTACCTCGCAAGGATTTTGACTTCAGCGAACAACTCGGCGAGCTGGAGTTGGCGGCCATCTATCTGGCGGGCAAGAGCCCGGCCGGCATGCAGTACCACGTACAGCTTTCAGTCCTCTCAGACCGTTTCCCTGACAAGAACGCCCAGAAGTCCGAACGCTACGCCCCCGACGTCGTCGCCACGGCTTCGCTGGCACAGCTGCGGTCCTCGGAGGACTACCTGGTGTTCGTCTGTGCCGTCCTCGGCGAGCTGGACGAAAGCAACCCGGAGAACCATTTGCGCCTGTCCGGCGGGGCCGACCCCACCTGCAACGTCACCTTGCAGGTGCTGGCCAACGCCACCGACGACGAAACGTGGGACACCATGGACGAGGGAACCTTTCAGATGCTGGAGCGGGTCCTGTCTCCCGCAGGCGCGGAGCGCGTCGAATACTGGCACGGGGATCCCGACGCTGGGAACTGGGGCGCCGAGCGTCCCGCCATCCCGGAACGCCGCGTACCGGGCTTGGTCCACGAAAGCTCGAGCCTGCCAATCGGCGAAGAGGAGGACGCCGTCGTCGGGACCGACTACCGCCTCAACGGCGTGCAGAACGTCTTCGTCACCGGCGGCAGCCTCTGGCCCACCGGCGGTTCCTGGAATCCGACCATGACCATGGTGGCCCTGGCCCAGGACCTCGCCGAAAGACTGGAGGCCGACGGCGGAGCGGCGGCAGCGCCGTGACCGTCGCCCCAGCGCTGGACCCGGCACTCCTTCCCACGGTTCCGCCGATGAGCGTCGCCGACGTGCTGGATCGGCAGGACGGCGTGTATTGGGTGGCGAAGGACGCGAATTCGGTCTTTCTGTGGGTCAACCAGAACTTCGCGGATTTGGTGGGCATGAGCAAGTCGGAACTGATCGGACACCAGGACTCGCGCGCGGAACACGTTGCCCACGACAAGGAGGTGATGGCGAGCGGAAAGCCGCTGCTCAACTTCCACGAAACCATCGCCGTCCCCAGCAAGGAGGGCGGCATGGTGAATGTGGACATCGTGACCCAAAAAGGGTTGTTGCGCGCCCTGGGCAGCAAGGAGATCATCGGGATCACGGTCTGCTTCTCACTGAAGGATCCGGTCACATGACGGCCGCCGCAGAGGACTGGATCAAGCGGCTGGACATGTCCCCCGCTATCGTGGGCGGCTGGTTCGCGCCCGCTCTGGTGAGCAACGAGGACATAGCCGGTTCGGCGCTGCCTCCGCGCTTCGGCGTCGACCATCCGCTCTACAGCTCCAACTGGTACCTGCTTCAGTCGGGGGAGGTCCTCCAGTTGCATGCCCTCAAGCAGGATGAACTGTGGTTCTTCCACCTGGGCACGCCAATCAGGCTGCATGTCTTCTCCCGGGAGCTTGGACATGAGGACTTTGGTTATTCCGAGGCTTTGTTGGGGCCGGATCCGCAAGCAGGCGAGACGTTGCAAGGAGTTGCGCCGAACTCCACGTGGTTCGGCGCCGAGTTGGCCGGTCCGGGGTTCGCCTTGGTCAGCTGCAGCCTCACCCCGGGATACGAGAGATCGGACTCCGTGAAACCAACGGCACGGGACATCGAGTCGCTCGTTTTGAGGTTTCCTGGGCATGCTGGGCTGATCCTGCGCCTCGCGGCGGAATAGCCGGGGTTGGCGGGATGGCCATATAGGCCGGGATAAAAACGTCTGATGCGCCGGTTCTGGGGCCGGCGCATCAGGCTTCTTTCCCAACTGACTCGCAGTAGCTGCCGTTACGAGGCCTGAAAACGACCACAAATGCGAGTCAGTTGGGGCTCCTCAGGATCCGATCGGAGAAAGCGCCCGCACCAGACCGAAGAGGTCCTTGGGGTCATCGGGGTTAGCGACGAGGTCGATCTCCTCGAAGAACTCCGAGCCGTCAACGGCATTGCGGAGATACCGCAAGGCGGAAAAGTCCTCGATCGCAAAGCCCACGGAATCGAATATCGTGATCTGGTCGCTGGAGGTCCGGCCCGGCGCGTGCCCGCCCAGGACTTGCCAGAATTCCGTGACGGGAAAATCGGCGGACATTTGCTGGATCTCGCCTTCAATCCGTGTCTGGGGATCGTATTCCACAAACACGTCGCCGAGGTACAGGATGGCAGCGTCGAGCTCGGTCTTCCCTGGGCAGTCGCCACCGATCGCGTTGATGTGAACACCGGTCGAAACCTGGTCTGCCGTCAGGATCGTGGCGTTGGCCTTGTCCGCCGTGCACGTGGTGATGACGTCGGCGCCCTCCACTGCATGGGCCGCCGAGTCTGCAATGGTGACGTCGAAGCCGAGCGGAGCCATGTTCCGGACGAACTTCTCCATCGCAGCAGGATCCGTGTCCCAGATCCTGACGGTGTTAATACCCAGGGCCGCCCGAAAGGCCAGGGCCTGAAACTCCGATTGGGTTCCGGTTCCGATCATCCCCATGATCCGGGCATCGGGGCGCGCGAGTTTCTTCGCGACCATCCCGGACGTAGCCGCCGTTCGAAGCGCTGTCAGCACCGTCATCTCCGCAAGGAACGTCGGATAGCCGTTATGGACGTCGGACAAGACACCGAAAGCTGTCACGGTCTGGAAGCCGCGCGCGGGATTCGAAGGGTGTCCATTTACATACTTGAAGCCGTATGTTTCGTGGTCGCTGGTGGGCATCAGCTCGATGACACCAAATGGCGTGTGACTTGCCACCCGGGGAGTCTTGTCAAAAGATTCCCACCGCCGGAAGTCGTCTTCCAAATACTGAATCATCTCCGAGATGATGGCCTCCGGGCCCCGCACGGCCGTCCAGCGAACCATATTGCGGACATCGACAAAGCGCGTCATGTGCGCTCCTTTCCCTCATAAGCACTGTTGCTACGAGGCTACGGAGCGGCGATATGCATGCACAATTGTCAAAGTACGTACTTTTTATTGAGAATCTGTACAAACTGATGACACTATTTTTACATAATGCCCTAAGGCAAGCCACCGTAATGCGGGCGACTACCGGAGGACGGAACTAAGCAACAGGCTTGTCTCGCTATTGACGATCCCCTCGATGCCGCGGATCCTGCCCAACACCTGGTCAAAGTCGCTGAGGCTCTCCGTGCGTAGCTCAGCCACGAGGTCCCAACCGCCGTTCGTGGTGTGCAGCGCCCAAATCTCGGGAAGTCCCCGGAGCTGGCGAATAACCTTGTCCGCCGACCTGCCCTCCACCGCTATGAGCGCAATAGCCCGAATGGCAAGTGGATCAACCTCGTCGCGGACCCTCGCGGTGAAGCCAACGATGGTTCCGGAGGTGACAAGACGCTCAAGCCGGCTGTTCACGGTGGCCCTAGCGACGCCCAGCTTCCGTGCAAGGCTGGCCACGGACGCCCTGCCGTCCTCCCTCAGGGCAGAGAGGAGCTGGCGGTCAAGGTCGGTGAGTGCTGCCATAAAGATAAACGTATCGCCCATTCCACAAGAGGGGCCGAGTCCGTAGGGTATCGACATGAGCATTTACATCAGCCCCGACTCTGCCGCATGGTCGCTGACCGCCATGGCGACCGCCGCGTCCGCGGGATCAATCGATGATGCGAATGGTATGTCCAACTTGGTCAAGGAAATTTACGAGACGGAGGGTTTCGAAGCCCTGTCAGGTGTGGTCTTTGCCTTGGCTCATCACAACAGCCTCTCACTGCATGCACTCGCCACGGCCACTGGGATATCCGTACACGAGCTGCTGGAAATCCGGAAACACCAAGGTTCCACTTTTCATCACTCCCCCTCAGGAGTAGCGTCACGGCTTGATGCCCTTCCGCCCCGTATCCAGGCAAGCCTGGAACCGCTGCCGAATGAAACCGAGGCCTAGGCCCTCGGCTGCTGTCCGGTTACGGAACATGACGACGGCCGGTGATGCAGGCCGCCGTCGTGGATGTTATTTTCTTCTTGAGTAATGAGCACCAGCGCGAAGCCCTGACTTGCTGGTCGGCAACCCTCTCTCCGGCGGGGTGCCTCAGGTGACTACTCGGCGTATCGACACTTTCGAACTGCAAGCGTGACTGAGGAGCACCAATGCCTGAACCCACCGAAGAAAAACTCTCCTACCGTCTCGTCACGGGTCCTGACACGCGGGAATTCTGCGAGAGGATCTCCACTGCCCTCGCCGAGGGATACGTGCTGCACGGCAGCCCGGCCGCGACCTTCAACGGCACGGACGTGATTGTGGCGCAGGCCATCGTCCTGCCCGCGGCGATCGCGAGCGCGGATGCTGCAGTTGCGACCGCAGTCGATGCACTAGACGGCCAGCTCGATGAAGAGTTCGACGGCGAGGGCCACGCATGAGCTACGCAGGCGACCTGAGCCCGCATGACGCCTGGGCGAAGCTGGAGCAAGGCGCCATTCTGGTGGACGTCCGCACCGAAGGCGAGTGGGCACACATCGGCATCCCGGACACCAAAGCCACCGAGAATGATCCCTTGTTCATCCAGTGGAACTTCGCCGGCGGCATCCCCAACTCGAGATTCATCGACGAGCTGAAGCAGCAGGCCCCAGAGGAAAATGGCACCGAGTTGGTTTTTCTCTGCCGCTCCGGCCAGCGTTCCATCGCCGCCGCCATCGCCGCAACGCAGGCTGGCTACACCTCCTACAACGTCCTGGAGGGCTTTGAAGGCGAGCCTGACCGCTACGGCGAGCGAACCGTGAACGGCTGGAAAAACCGTGGACTTCCGACGAACCTGGGGAACATCTAAGTGACTTTCAATCCTGACGCCGCCGGCTGGAGCCCTGACACCCAGGCAGTCCGCGGCGGCCTTGACCGCACCAATTTCCAAGAGACTTCAGAAGCCGTCTTCCTCAACTCCGGCTTCGTCTACGAATCCGCGGAAGCCGCCGAGCGCGCGTTCACCGGCGAAGACGAGCGCTTCGTCTACTCCCGTTACGGCAACCCCTCCGTGGCAACCTTCCAGGAGCGTCTCCGCCTGCTTGAAGGCACCGAAGCGTGCTTCGCGACGGCGTCGGGCATGTCCGCTGTCTTCACCGCCCTCGGTGCGTTGCTGGCAGCGGGCGACCGGGTGGTTGCCGCCCGTTCGCTGTTCGGTTCCTGCTTCGTGATCCTCAACGAGATCCTGCCGCGCTGGGGCGTCGAGACCGTCTTCGTTGACGGACCAGACCTGGACCAGTGGCGCGCAGCCTTGTCCGAGCCGACAACAGCGGTGTTCTTCGAGTCGCCGTCGAACCCTATGCAGGAAATCGTCGACATCGCCGCGGTGAGCGAGCTCGCCCACGCGGCGGGTGCCACAGTCGTCGTCGACAACGTCTTTGCCACTCCCCTGCTGCAGCGCTGCGGCGATCTCGGCGCAGACGTGATTGTCTACTCGGGTACTAAGCACATCGACGGCCAGGGACGGGTCCTGGGCGGTGCCATTCTGGGCACCAAGGAGTTTGTCGACGGTCCCGTCAAGCAGCTCATGCGGCACACCGGGCCGTCCCTCTCCGCGTTCAACGCCTGGGTCTTGACCAAGGGCCTGGAAACGATGGCGCTCCGCGTGAACCATTCCTCAGCATCGGCGCTGCGGATCGCCGAATGGCTTGAGGAGCAGCCAGCCATCAGCTGGGTCAAGTACCCGCTCTTGAAATCGCACCCGCAGTACGAGCTCGCCGCCAAACAAATGAAGGCCGGCGGAACGGTACTGACCTTCGAGCTGCTCCCTTCTGCGGGACGCTCGGCGAAGGAGGCCGCTTTCGCTCTGCTGGACGGGCTCTCTGTCATCGACATCTCGAACAACCTTGGCGACTCCAAGTCCCTCATCACCCACCCGGCCACCACCACGCACCGCGCCATGGGTCCGGAAGGCCGGGCGGCCATCGGGCTGGCTGACGGCGTCGTACGGCTTTCGGTCGGTCTGGAGGACGTGGGCGATCTCATCCGTGACTTGGAGCAGGCACTCAAGCAGGTCTAGCCGGGCGTTGTCAGCCCGGCGGCTCGCGCCAGTCCTGGCGCACCCAGGTGAGCACGGGCTGCGGTTTGGTGTCGCTCTCGTCCCTCTCTGAGCGCATCGTGATCTGGACGGCGTGCTGGACAACGGCGGCCAGCCCGGCGGCGTCGGGCGTGCCCCCGTTGTTCTCGCTCCAGCGCTCGGCAACTCCGCGCTGCTCGATCGCGCCATTGCCACGGCTCAGGATGGCTGCCACACCGGCCTGGGCCAATTCGAGTTCACCCTGTTCGGCCAGGATGGGTTCGAGATACTCCACCAACGACCAGACGACCTCGGCGGCGGGCTCCGGCCGAAAGGTTCCAAAGTCCAAGAGTTCGCCGCGCAGTCCGAAGTTGCTTGCCTGCCAGGACGCCATCCGCAAGAGCGCCGTGGGCACGGACGCAGGCTCCACGCCGGCATGGTATTCACGCATGGAGGTCTCCACCAAGGCCCTGACCAGCACTGCGATCAGCGCAGCATCCTCGGCCCGCAGGCAGACATCGGCCACCCGGACCTCCACCGTGGGGACGTGCCGGGACAACCGGGCGTCGAAGTAAACCATGCCCTCGTCCAGCAGGACACCCGTTTCGATGAGCCTCTGGACCACCCGCCGGTAGGAGGCCAAGGATCCGAAGAGGGCCGACGGTCCCGATGACGGCCAACGGTTCCACGCCTGCGTCCGGTAGCTCTCAAAACCCGTCGCCAGCCCCCGCCAGTAGGGCGAATTGGCGCTGATGGCGGTGAGGACTGCAAGCTTGTCCCGGATGTGGTCCAGGACCACCACGCCTTCCTCCGGGGACTCGATCGAGGTGTGTACGTGGAATCCGCAGGTCAGCTGTTCGTGTGCCGTGATGCCGAAGCGTTCGAGCATGACGGCATACCTGGGATCCGGAGTGGTGTGCAACGCGGCGTCCACGGGTGACGTGGCCAACGCCGCGATCCTTGCCCCGTGGCGCCGGGCCGCGTGACTCGCGAGGCCCCGCGCTTTGCGGATCTGGTGCAGCAGTTCGGCGTAGCTGCGGCATGGCCGGGTCTGGGTTTCGATCTGCTCAAGCTTGAGCTCGTGGCTAAGGGCGGTATCGGAGCCGTCCATGTCCTCATGATCCACGCTGGTTTCTTGGGTGTCCGGGGTGACGCCGTTCTGGGCCACGCCCGAAAGTAGCGCGTCGGCAAGGGCAAGCGGCTCGCCGGTCACGGGATCGACGATCAACAACTCCTCTTCCACACCAAAAGTGCGCACGGATCAATTGTGCGCCATTGCAGCCTTTGGGAAACAGGGGCGAGGTTTGGCGAGGCGGGCTCCCGACCGATTCTGCTCGATCATTCCTGCCGGGCGGATGGCGTGCCCCCATTTTCCGGGCATGGGCGAAAGCCAACCCGGGGATGATCCAGCAAAATGTCGGCCAACTCATCCACATACGCCACATTCCTTGGCGCATCAGCCCCAACATCGTGACTAGCTGGATCCATGGATGCTTTGGAATACCTGGTCTCAGTGGGCGGTGTCGCTCGGGTAGGTCTGCTGCGCGCCAACGGCTATACGCCCTTAGCCATCCGCAAGCTGGCCGCCGCCGGGGCGCACCAACCACGGAAAGGGATATGGGCCCTCCCGTCAGCGGATATGGAATACCTCACGGCCATTCTCAATAACGGGCAGCTTACCTGCGCCAGTGCCGCACTACGCTACGGCCTGTGGATCAAAGACAAGCCCGAACGTGTGCATCTGTCCACGCGGCACTGCCGGGGCAGGGGCTTCGTCCGGCATGGCGGTCTTCGCCTGTCTCCGGAGAACGCCGTTCCTGTGGCCTCCGTGGAAGACACCGTCATTCACGCGTTGACCTGCTTGCGGGACGTGGACGCCATTTCGATTGCGCAATCGGCCATCCAAGAGTTCGGTATCCCGCGGGAAATACTCGAAAGCGAGATCTCTGCCAACTGCTACGGAGACGCGAGAAGGCTTCTGATTCGCAACGCGCGGAGTCGAGTCCGGCCCAGAAATCCGACGCCGTCAGTCCTGGAAGTACTCGATCTTGGCGCCGATGGTGTTGAGTCGCTCGGCCAGGTCCTCATAGCCGCGTTCAATCACGTAGATGTTGCGCAACTCGGACGTGCCACGGGCCGCGAGCATGGCCAGCAGCAGGCACGCGGCGGGACGGAGGGCCGGTGGGCAACCGACTTCCGCACCACGCCATTTGGTGGGGCCATTGACGTAGATGCGGTGCGGATCGAGGAGCTGTACCTGGGCTCCGAGTTTGTTGAGCTCGGTCAGGTAGATGGCCCGGTTCTCGTAGACCCAGTCGTGGATCATGGTCTGGCCCTCGGCATTGCCCGCGATCACCGCGAAGAATGGCAGGTTGTCGATGTTCAGACCGGGGAATGGCATCGGATGGATCTTGTCCTCGGGGGCGCGCAGCCGGGATGGCTTGGTGGTGACATCCACCAAGCGCGTCCGTCCGTTGCGGGCAAAGTACTCGCCGGAGATGTCTAATTGCTGACCCATCTGCTCAAGCGTGGCCAGTTCGATCTCCATGAACTCGATGGGGACTCGGCAAATGGTGACCTCCGAGTTGGTCACGATTCCCGCGGTGATCAGGCTCATGGCCTCGATCGGGTCTTCGGACGGGAAGTACTCAATGTCGACGTCGATCGCCGGGCTGCCAGTGATCTTCAGGGTGGTTGTCCCGATGCCGTCGATCACCACGCCGAGTCCCTGCAGGTAGAAGCAGAGGTCCTGCACCATGTAGTTGGGGCTGGCGTTGCGGATCACCGTGGTCCCGCTGCGGTGGGCGGCCGCCATGATGGCGTTCTCCGTCACCGTGTCACCGCGCTCCGTGAGCACGAACGTGCGATCGTCGCCATCGGCCGGAGGGGCCTGCACGGAATAGAAACCGGACTTGGCCTCCACAGAGAGCCCGAACTGGCGCAACGCTTGCATGTGCGGTTCCACGGTACGGGTCCCCAGATCGCAACCACCGGCGTACGGCAGTTGGTAGGTGGCCGCTTCATCAAGGAGCGGGCCAAGCAGCATGATGACGCTGCGGGTCCGGCGGGCTGCCTCCACATCCATCGAGGCGAGGTCCAGGGTCTCCGGGCGGCGAATGCGGAGATCGTTGCCGTTGAGCCAAGTGCACTCG
The DNA here is from genome assembly GCF_014207375.1 of Arthrobacter sp. AZCC_0090. GTDB lineage: Bacteria > Actinomycetota > Actinomycetes > Actinomycetales > Micrococcaceae > Arthrobacter. Next base: position 151,389 of record NZ_JACHEE010000007.1, read on the forward strand.
ACGCCGATGGACGTCAGAACCTCGACGATCCGGTTGACTTCTTCTATCCGGGCAAGCCGACGCAGGGTGGTGGTGCCTCGGTTGATGAGGCTCGCACAAAGCAGCGCGACGCCAGCATTCTTGCTACTGTTGACGTCCACTGAGCCGGAGAGCGTGCGTCCGCCCTCAACGCGCAGGTGTGTCATCTGCCGTTTGCCGACTTTGACGATGGTGCGCCCGAAGATGGACTCAAGGCGTTCGATCATTCGGAGGCTGAGGTTCTGCTTGCCCTGTTCCATGCGGGCAATGGCGCTTTGGCTGGTGCCCAGTTCCGAAGCGAGCTGTCCCTGTGTCCAGCCCTTTTCGCCTCGGGCATCGCGAAGAAGGAGACCTACATGTTCGGCAGTCGGTTGCGTCATGAGCAAAAAATATCATAGATGGTCTATTGAGGCATATTTCATGATTCAACACGCCGGATTCACTGCTTGCTAGTCGTTTCGTGCGATACGCGTTGACACCATCGCGACCACGAGGCAGGCTCAGTCGGATGAGGTCCAGCGAATCGTCGAGCTACTCGCCCTCTACGCTGCGTGCGGAGGTCCGCCCGGCCAAAGACAGCGACCTCGCCCACATTCTCGAGGTCGAAGCCCAAGCCGGGCGTCCCTTTCTTGACGCTGCAATGCTGGCGGAAGCGATCGACGACGACGCGCGCCTTGTGGTGGTCGCTTTCGTGCGCGGAGCGTCCGACGTCGGGGAGCTTGTCGGCTGGGGCAAGACCCATTCCTGGGACTATGCCGACGGCGCCGCGCCCAAGGGCCACTACCTGGGCGGCGTCACCGTGCGGCCGGATCGCCGGCGCAAGGGAATCGGCACAGCCTTGACCCAAGCCCGGCTGGATTGGATATGGCGCCGGGCATCGGAAGCCTGGTACGTCGTGAACGCGTCCAACCTCGCGTCAATCGGACTGCATCGCCGCTGGGGGTTCGCGGAAGTCGCCAGGGCGCCGGGCTTTCACACGACAACGTTCGACGGCGGTGCGGGCATACTCATGCGGACGGACCGCCCTGGCGCGCCCGCATAAAGGGGGCCGCCGGCTAGCCCTGCTTCAGCCAGACGAAGTGCCAAGTTCCTGCCGACTGGGCAGCGAGCACGGCCGCGGCGGCAATGACCAACCCGCCCACCAAAACCCAGGCGTCCAAGCGACTGTAGGTGGATTCGCGGGCCCAGGTCCGCGGTCCACCGCCGAAGCCTCGTGCCTCCATGGTCACGGCCAAGCGCGACGCCCGGCGTATCGCCTGGACCAGCAAGCCGAAGCTTTGGCCTAGCATTGCCCGGAACCGTTGCATCGGACTCCCGTGCGAGCCGACGCCACGCGCGCGCCGTGCCATGCCAATGGTCTGCCACTCCTCCGCCATGAGCCCTACGAGCCGCAGCGCGGCCAAGGTGCCCAAGACAAAACGGTGCGGCAGTTTCGCCTTCTGCGCCAAGGCATCGGCAAGGTCAGTCGGATCGGTGCAACTCATCAGGAGAATGGCCGGCAATGCGATCGCCAAGCCGCGCAGCATGAACCCGAGTCCCAGCTGAAGCGAGCCTTCGCTGATGGACCAGATCCCGACGTCGAGCAGTATCCTGCCGCTGTCAGCCGACAGGATCGCGGTACTCCAGCCGCCGAGCGCTGCCGCGATGATCAGAGGCCAGCCACGCTGCCACAGCAAGCGCAGCGTGAGGCCCGCGAGGGGGAACAACGCCAGCTCTCCGAGGAGAGCGGTCGAGGCAGACACCAAATCGATAGACAACGCCAACACCAACGTGATCAGGAAGACCGACACGAACTTGGCCAGCGGATTCGCGCGCGTCAGGAGCGCATTGTTGCTGCGCAGGCTCAGGGCTTCCCTCATGCCGCACCTGCCTCTTGCCGGGATGCGCCTTGCAACGCAGGCTCGAGCCGCATCTCGGTGCCGCCCAGGACGGAGCTGAATTCCTGGTCGTGGGTCACGGAAACCACGGAGGTGCCGGCATCGAGCAGTTCGGACAGGAACGACGCCAGCTCGGCCCACGTGTTGGCATCCTGGCCAAAGGTCGGTTCGTCCAGCACCAGGACACGCGGGTGCGCGGCAAGCACGGTGGCCACCGACAGCCGCCTCTTCTCGCCGCCGGAGAGCGTGTACGGATTGGCGTCCACCAAATGCCCCAGCCGCAGCCGCTCCAGCAATTCGTCGACGCGGTCCTCGCCGTGGCCAAGGTGTTTGGGGCCGAACATGAGCTCGTCAAGCACCCGGCCCGTAACGAACTGGTGCTCAGGCTCTTGGAACACGGTCCCGATGCGGGAGATCAACTGCTGGGCCTTCCACTTGAAAGGATCGGTGCCGGCACCGTCGCTGAGCCCGACGGCGGCAGTCACCGTACCGGAAACGGGCGCCAACAGGCCGGCCAGGGTCAAAGCGAACGTGGACTTTCCGGCGCCGTTGGGCCCTGTGACGGTCAGCGCCTGCCCGGCGAGCACTTCGGCGTCGAGTCCGGCCTGCACAGGTACGGGCGGGATGGTTGTGAACCCGCGGCGGCGCGCCCGCTTACGCGACACAGCAAGCTCCTGGGTGGCGAGCAGCAGCTCTCCCCCGCCCGTCGCCCCAGAACGGGGCCGGGTGGCCGGCACGTACCCGGGCACCCAGACGCCCGCAGCAGTGAGCATGTCCCTTGCTTGCGCCAGCACTGTGTCCGGATCGCCATCCAAGAGCACAGCGGGCGTGGACCCTCCCTCAGAGGAGCTCCCCGGCTGGAGCACCACGATCCGGTCCACGAGGTCCTTCCACACGGAGACTCGATGCTCCACCACCACCAGGGTGGCCCCGGTCTTGTCCAGGCAGCGGCCCACGGCATCGCGGACCTCCAGCACGCCCGCGGGGTCCAGGTTGGCGGTCGGCTCGTCCAAGAGAATCAGGCCAGGCCTCATCGCCAGGATGCCAGCCAGCGCAAGGCGCTGTTTCTGCCCGCCCGAGAGCGCCGACGTCGGGTGGTCCAGCGCAAAGCCGCCTGCGGCACTATTCCGCAGCCCGACGTCGTCGAGCGCTTCATCAACGCGCTTCCAGATCTCTTCCCGCGGCACGCAAAGATTCTCGGCGCCGAACGCGACGTCGTCACCCAGTCGCGAAAGCACCACCTGGGTCTCGGGGTCTTGCTGCATGAGTCCGGCACGGCCCCGCTGGGCCCTCGGCGAAACGCCGTCCACCAGCAACGAGCCTGTCTCGTCGGCGTCGTCGCCTTCCTCGCCCAGCACGCCCGCCAGGGCATGCAGGAACGTCGACTTGCCTGCGCCCGACGGGCCAAGCAGCAGCACACGCTCTCCCGGACGAATGTCCAGGTCCAGGGCGTGGATGGCCTGCGTGGCGCGGCCCGCGTGCCGCCAGCCCCAGCCTTGCGCGGAAATTGCGGCGGGTCGCACCACAGCGGAGGTGCCGGAATCAGGACTGGGCATCAGGAAAAGACGGGCTCCGAAGCGGCCTTGCGGGACGCGAACGCGCTCAGGACGCCAGTTTTGGCCAGGCCGCGGGTGGCGATCCAGGCCAGAGCGCCGGCAATGACGGCACCGGAAACCGTGCAGAACGCGATGTAAGCGAGCTTGTCGACGGCTTCGTAGGCGATGTTCCAGCCCCACGGCAGGAAGGAATCGTTCAAACCGCAGAACAGGCCCGCACCGGCACCGGCCAGCAGGGACGCGGGCAGGTTGAACTTCTTGTACATGAATGCCAAGAAGATGAGCTCTGCACCGAGTCCCTGGAGGAGTCCGGACATCAACACGGTGGTGCCGTACTGGGAACCCATGATGAGTTCGCTGGTGGCAGCGACGGTCTCACAGAAAATTGCCGCACCGGGCTTGCGGATAATGAGCATGCCCAGCACAGCCGGAATCATCCAGCCGCCAGCAATGATGCCGGTCACCGGCGGGTATGCGGCGGTCATCGGCGTCGAGACGAGGGCAGCCATCTGGTCCCATGCCCAGAAGATCACGCCGCCGGCGATGGAGATCAAAGCCGCCACCACGATGTCCACGACACGCCAGTTGTAACCGGGCTTGGTGATGCCCGGCTTTGCAGAAATACCAGTCATTTTGTCCTCCTGAGGAACAGGAGGGGAAAGTGTTTCGGCTTGCCTCCGAGCGGCCTCCGCCGCACCGGTTCCGGACACTATGAGAACTCGACTCCCTTGCGCCGGTACTAGCCGGATCAGGTTCGAGGGTCTGCGGTTGTCCGCACTCTCAGCGCCCGTCCTCCGTGCCGCATTGCTGCGAGCCCGACGGCGGCGCTCCCCTGTCGTTATCAATCCACCCTTTTGGGCGTGGTTCAGTTTACACCTTGGCAGGGTTGTCAGGACGGTCACAAAAGTCGGAAAACGAAGGATTCTGCTGGATCATTCGTGGTCTCAGGGCACGCAGGCCTGCGGTGGCGCGGACGGGCGCCGGAACTGGGAGAATGATCCAGCAGAATCCATCGCAGCAAGCTGGCAAAGGAGCGGTCTTGGCAGGCATAGGCGAAGCGAACAGCACCACGGTGTCCGAACCAAGGCTCGCCGCGAGCGTGATCCTGGTCCGCGACGCTCCCCTTCCCGGGAGCACTGACGGTCCGGCCCGCCCTGACGCTTCGGCCGGCCCTGACGCTTCCGCCGGTCCTGACGGCCGGGTGGCTTCCGAAGGTGCCCCAAGCGGCCTGGAAGTGTTCGTCCAGCACCGGGTGTCCACGATGGATTTCGCCGCGGGCATGGTCGTTTTCCCCGGGGGCCGGGTGGACAACGTGGACAGCACCGGCTGGGACTTCGCGGACGACGTCGTCGAGCGGCACGCGGCCGCATGGCACCGGAGCAGCATCGCCGTCGAGCCCGCATCGGCCCGGCATAACGCCGGCCGGGTGCTGGCGGCGGCGCAACGTGAGGTGTCCGAAGAGGCCGGGCTAAAGCTCGACGCCGGAACCCTTCGCCCGTGGGCCAACTGGGTCACTCCGGAGGACCAGCCCAAGCGCTTCGACACGTACTTCTACGTTGCCTGCCCTTCAGCGGGGGCCGAGCCACAGCACCAGACTACGGAGGCATCGTCATCACTGTGGATGCCGGTCCGCGGAATTCTTGATGCCGAGGCCGCGGGGACCCTCAAGCTGATGCCGCCCACCTTGGTCCTGCTGGATGAGCTGCTCGCTCTCGGCACGGTGGAGGCTGTGTTGGCTGAAGAGCGTGACATCTTTCCCGTGCGGCCGGAGCCCGGGGCCTTGAAGGAGTTCTTCCGGCTCAGGCGCCAACCCCCGTCCGTTGCTCCGTAACTGTCCTGAAGTGGGGTTAGGCTGGGGATGGTCCTGTTTCCTCCCGCAAGGAGTCCCGGAATGAACCTGCTCTTCAAACTGCTCGGTACCGGTGTGAGCATCGGCGCAGGAATCGTCGGCAGCAAGCTCGTCAACGCGCTGTGGGAAAAGTCCACCGGCAACAAGCCTCCGAAGGGCCACGACGACATGGAAGCGAGCCTGCGCTCAGCCCTGACCTTCGCTCTGATTTCGGCCACCGTCAGCACCGTCATCCAGGTTCTCGCCAGCCGCAGCACTCAGCGCGCCATCTCGCGCTTCTCGAAGACGCAGGACATCGTCTAGGCCGACGGGCCGCCATTCCCTGTGGTGCCACCCGTGTGCCCGCCGTTTCGGCTGTGCGGCACGTCCGAGCCTGCTTCTTCAGCTTTCTCGGCTGCCCGCTCACCAGCCGCACGTAGCACCACGGCCTCGAGTTCGTCTGTGCTGAGCAACTCGGGGTGGAGGTGCTTCGTCCTGTAGCCTGCGCGGCCCACCATGTGTGCGGACACGGGCACCGTCAGCAGTTGGAAAATCCAGGCGACCGCCAGGATCGGCCAAACCCACCATTCGCGCATCTGCAGCCCGATCGCTGCCAAGACAAGGAACAGTCCCAACACTTGCGGCTTGGTAGCTGCGTGCATGCGGCTCATGAGGTCCGGGAAGCGCAACAGTCCGATTGCCGCGCCCAACGACATCAGCGCACCCGCTATCAGCAGCACTGCGGTGACGGCGTCGATCACGGCATCCACTCCGGTGGCGTTAGGAGTCATTGACCTGTCCCCTCCGGTCGGCCACGAAGCGGGCCACCGTCACCGATCCGACAAACCCGATCAACGTCAGCGCCACGAGCAGCACGAGGTTGTTGAGGTGCCTGTTGACGGCCATGTCGATGGACAGCGCCGCGCCCAGAATGGCCAGGAGCACGTCGGAGGCGAGCACGCGGTCCAACAGTGACGGCCCGACGGCGATCCTGTAGATCGCGCCAGCCGCCGCGAGGCTCAGAATCACCGCCGCAACGATCAGCACGATGTCTTTCATGAGCTGGCTCCCCTCGTTGCAGACAAGCCTTCGGCCTGGAGCGCGTCCACTTCCGCTCGTGTGCCCATGATCCGTATCAGCGAGGCCTCGGTGTCCTGGACTTCCCGGCGGAGCTTGGCGGTGTCTGAATCGTTGCGGACATTGAGCCCGTGGATGTAAAGGGTAGACGTCGAGCGGTCCACCTCAACCACCAGCGAACCCGGGATCAGCGAAATCACGTGGCCCGTGGCTGTGACCATGAGGTCGGAATGGCTACGTAGTGGGACAGCGACGACTGCGTTGGTCACCGAAGGCCCGCGGAAGATCGCTAGGTACATGACCTGGAAGCTCGCGGCCACCACTTTGCCGAGGAACACCACGGCGAAAGGAATAGCACGCAGCAGGTTGAACCGTCCGCTGAGTTCCACGGGAGGCAAGTAGAAGATCCTGGCCACCACCACCGCGATCAGGGCACCGAATACGAGGTTGCCCGGGCTGAAGTCCCGCCAGAGGGCACCCCAGACGACCACTAGCCAGACCAGCAGCGGCAGCTCGGTGCGGAACGAAATCCGCTTGCGACTCACTTTCCACCTCCTTGCGCTGGCGCGGCCGGCAAAGCCTTGCCTGCTGGCGAGGCCGGCAGAGCCCCGCCTGCCGGAACGCCCGCTGGCGCGTCACCGTGCGGCGCGGCGATTCCCGGCATCGGAGCATTCTCGCCAAGCACCGAGCGGATATATGCCGTGCGGTCCAGCATCTGTTCCGCGGAGTTGCCTGCCAATTGGAACAGCGGACCCGCAAAGACGGTCAGCGCCACACCAAAAACCACAAGCGCGGCGGTTGGCCCCACCATGGTCCGTGGGAGCAGACCGATGCCTGCCGTGTTCTTCAGGACGGGGTCCGGGTACTCGGCATCCTCGGGTTTCCGCCAGAATGCGCGGTTCCAAACACGGGCGACCGCCAACAGGGTCAGGAGGCTGGTGACCACTGCTCCCACCACCAAGGTAAGGGCCAAAGGCGTACCCAGGGCAATGCCGGCCTGCAAGAGCCCGAGCTTTCCCAGGAACCCCGAGAACGGCGGAATTCCGGCGAGGTTCACGGCCGGAATGAAGAACAAGAGCGCAAGGAGCGGGGACAATTTGGCGAGCCCACCCAGCCGGTCCATCGAAGAGCTCCCACCGCGGCGCTCGATCAAGCCCGTCACAAGGAACAGGCTCGTTTGGACGGTGATGTGGTGGGCCACGTAGAACACGGCGGCCGCGAGCCCCGCGATGGAGGACATGGCCAGGCCGAACACCATGTACCCGATGTGGCTGACCAAGGTGAAGGAAAGCAGACGTTTAATGTCGCTCTGGGCTATGGCGCCGAGGATACCCACCAGCATGGTCAGCAGCGCCACCACCATCAACGGGGTGTTCAAGGAGTCCCCTGGAAACAGAAGCGTCTCAGTGCGGACCATGGCGTAAACACCCACTTTGGTGAGTAAGCCGGCGAACACGGCCGTGACCGGTGCGGGGGCTGTCGGATACGAGTCAGGCAGCCAGAAGGACAGCGGGAACACGGCGGCCTTGATACCGAACGCCACCAGCAGCATGACGTGGAGCAAGTTCTTGGTGCCCGGATCCAATTCGGCGAGCTTGATGGCGAGGTCCGCCATGGTGATGGTTCCGGTAGCCCCGTAAATCATCGCAATGGCGATGAGGAACAACACCGAGGACACCACTGACACCACCACGTAGGTGACCCCGGCGCGGATGCGCGGACCGGTCCCACCCAGTGTCATGAGCACGTAGCTCGCCGTCAGCAGGATCTCGAAGCCCACGTACAAGTTGAAGAGGTCACCTGTGAGGAAGGCGTTGGAGACACCGGCCACCAAGATCAAGTAGGTCGGGTGGAAGATCGACACCGGTGCCTCGCGGTCGCCGTCGGCCATGCCTTGGCCGGTGGCGTAGATCAGCACGGCGAGGCTGATGACGGAGGAAACCACCAACATGAGCGAGGAAAACTGGTCCACCACCATCACCACGCCCCACGGCGGTTGCCAGCCACCCAGGGTGACCGACGCCGTGCCGGTGGTCCAGACCGAGGCAAGGAGCCAGCATTCCAGGAGCAGGGTCAGGGACAACAGGCCGATGCTGACGACGCGCTGCGCCAGCGGGTTCCTGTTCAGCGCGAATGTCAGCGCGGCACCGAGGATGGGAAGTACGACGGCGAGCGGCGCCAGGCTGGCGATGTTCACTCGGGGCCTCCTTCCTTGGCTGCTTCGGTGACTGCGGTGACCGGGAATTCGGATGTTTCTTCAGGAACCACGGAATCGTCCTCGGCGTCGAAGCTGGGAGTCTTGGCCACACGGCGGTCTTCGGCGTCATCCTGGATATCGTCTTGGCGTGCCAACGCCCAGGTCCGGTAGATGATGCCGAGCATGAATGCAGTCACCGCGAAGGAAATCACGATCGACGTCAGGATCAAGGCTTGTGGCAAGGGATCGTTGTAGTCGCGCGGATCCGTCGATTTGTTGAAGAGTGGAGCAAGTCCGGCATATCCGCCCGTGGACAGGATCAGCAGGTTGGTAGCGTTGGCCAGGAGCATGAGTCCCAGCAGCACTCGGGTCAGGCTGCGTTCCAGGATCAAATAGATTCCGCAGGCAAACAGCACGCCCATGACGATCAACAGGGTCAGGTTGACGCTCATGGTGTCCCCTTCGCTAGCGGACTCGCAGTCGCCGTCGCCGTAGCAGTCCGGGCGGCCGTGGTAGCGGAGGCTTCGGGCCGGGTTGCCCCGTGACCCCTTGTCTCTCCGCTGGCGGTCTCCTCGAAGTGTTCGTCGATCTCGGCCCCCAAACTTCGCAACACGTCCAATGCCAGTCCCACCACCACGAGATACACGCCAATGTCGAAGATCGTGGACGTGACGAATTTGATGTCACCGAACAGCGGCAGCCAGAACCCGATGATGGCGGTTTGGAACACCTGGCCGCCCAGAAGCAACGGCACGAAGCCCGCCGCGGCCGCCGTCGCCAGACCGGTTCCCAGCAGCATGCCGGCGCTGATCGGCGCGGCTTCGCGCAACTCGAAGCGTCCTCCGGCCAGGTAACGGATGGTCAGGGCGAGCCCAGCCGTGAGTCCACCGGCGAAGCCGCCGCCCGGAAGGTTGTGTCCTGCGAGAAGCAGGTAAACCGAGAAGACGATCATCGAGTGGAAAATCAGCCGAGTGACCACCTCGAAGATGATGGACCGGCGTTCGGGTGCCAAGGTGCGGCCAGCCACTAGCCAAGGGTCCGTCAGCGAGCCGGCGAACTTGCGCACGAGTGCCAGCGAGGCGTCCTCGCGCGAATTGCCCCCGACGGCGGTGCGTCTTCCCACCGTGCCTTCGGGCACCGTGGCCGCCTTGTTGATGCGCTCACCGCGGCTGCGGACAAAGATCAGGCTGGCGACGCCAGTGGCGGCAACGGCGAGCACCGAGATCTCGCCGAAGGTATCCCACGCCCGGATGTCCACGAGCGTCACGTTGACGACGTTGAGGCCGCCGCCACCTTCATAGGCGAGCCGAGGGAATGAGAGGGACACAGGCTCCGCGATCCGGGCTCCCATGGCGTAGATCGCCACGAAGATCATGGTGACGCCGAACGCCACACCGATAATGACGCGCACTACCCGGTATTTGCCGCCGGTACGGTCCCGGAGCTCCGGAGGGAGGCTGCGCATCGCCAGGACAAAGGCCACCAGGATGATGGTCTCTACGAGCATTTGGGTCAGGGCGAGGTCCGGGGCTCCCTGCAGGGCGAACATCAAGGCGATGCCATAGCCGGTGACGGACACCATCAGCACGGCGAGGAAGCGCTTATTGGCACGAACGGCGGCGAGGGCGCCAACAACGATCCCGGCCGCGGCGATGAGCTGGAGCGGCGAGTTCGGATCCACGAGGTAGAGGCCGCCCGGAAGCGGCTTGTTGGCCACAATCAGCGCAGTCAAGGGCACGGCGAAAGCCACTGTGAGGATGACTGCAAGGTAAAAGTACAGGGAGCCGCGCTGCGTGCGCCCCGTGACCCACACGGCGACGTCGTCCAGGGCGCCGATGGTGCGCTGGTAAGCGCGATCGCCGTCCACCCAGTCCGGGATACGGCCCTGCGCCCGCGACACAAAGTTTCGGCCGTAGAACATCACCACGCCGGCCGCGAACGTCACGGCGGTCAGGCCCAACGCGGGCGTCAACCCGTGCCACAGCGCGAGGTGGCTTGCAGCGGCAAGGCTGGCACCGGCGTCGTGATCGGCGGCACTATTAAAAGCGGCCGCATACGGCTGGATCCACGAGTCAACGGGATCCGGCCACAGGCCGTACACGATGGTGAGGACGCTCAAGATGGCCGGCGCCGCCAAGAATGATGGCTGGATGGCCTTGAACGGCGTCCGTTGGACGCCCGGCTTCGTGGCGAACGCACCCCACATGAAGCGGGCGCTGTAAGCGAACGTGAGGATGGACCCCAGGACCAAGCCGACGAGGAGAACGAGCCCCCACGGTTGCGACGCAGAACCCGTGCCGTAGTGGACGAACGCTTCGAACACCGATTCCTTGGCCACGAAGCCTGCCAGCGGCGGTATTCCGGCCATGGATGCAGCGGCGATGCCTGCCACGATGGCAAGTGCCCGCGAGGACTGGTACACCCCGGAGAGTTTGCGGATATCGCGCGTGCCGGATTGATGGTCGATGATTCCCACCACCAGGAACAACGCGGCTTTGAAGAGGCCGTGAGCCAGCAGGAGCGCGAGTCCGGCCAGTGCGGCGTCGGGCCGACCGAGGCCCACCACCATGGTGAGGAATCCGAGCTGGCTGACTGTGCCATAGGCGAGGATGAGCTTGATGTCGGTCTGCCGGAGTGCCCTGTAGCCGCCCACCAGCATGGTGGCCACGCCCAGTCCGAGCACCAGAGGCAGCCAGTAGGGGTTTTCACTGAACCCCGGCGCCATGCGGGCGACGATGTAGATCCCGGCCTTCACCATGGCTGCTGCGTGCAGGTAGGCGCTCACCGGAGTGGGGGCCGCCATGGCGCCCGGGAGCCAGAAGTGGAAAGGGACCAGCGCCGATTTGGTAATCGCCCCTACCAGGATGAGTACGACGGCGGCAGAAACCGCGCCCTGCCCGGGTCCCGTGACGAAAGTGGCTGCTTGGGCCATGATCGCCGAAATCCGGTATGTTCCGGCTGTCTGGCCCAGAATGATGAGGCCAACGAGCATGGCCAAGCCACCAGCGGTGGTGACCATGAGGGCCTGCAAAGCCGAGCGCCGGGCGGAAAGGCGAGTGCGCGCGTAGCCGATCAGCAGATAGGACAGGACGGTGGTGAGCTCCCAGAAGATGAACATCATCAGAAGATCGTCCGCGGTCACCAAGCCGAACATTGCGCCGGCGAAGGCAAGCAGTTGGGCCCCGAACCCGCCCAGATCGGCATCCTTGTTCTTGAAGTATCGGGCGCAATAGACCAAGACCAGCGCGCCAACGCCAAGAACCAGCAAGGACATCACCCAGGCCAGGACGTCCATGCGAAAGGCGAACTCAAGCTTGAGGTTTGGAATCCATGGGAGGGTTTCTTCGATGAAGCCGCCGGTGGGGTCCCCGCCGGAGCCCGAAAGGTTCCGGCCGGGATAGATCCGGTCATACTGCAAAAGCAGCCAGACAAAGGCACCCGCTGGAACCGCCGCGAGGACGTAGAAGGCATTCCGCTGGAGTTTCCGGAAGATCCAGGGCGCTACAGTTGCCGCTGCAAAGGTCACGGCAAGAACTGTGATCACTGGAATCTCCGCAAAGTCAGGAATGAATTGTCAAAAGTTGGAGCAGGCGGTCAAACGTTGGGTTCGGTGCAGGTAGTTTATCAACCGCATGTGACAAACAATGTCGGCATCAAAGGTGTATAGGCGTGCGGTTCGATGCGGGCCGGCTCCACGTCCCAAAACTGTCACTTCTGGCGGTTACCATTCAGACCATGAACATGGCAACAGCGCCTGAGGCCCCGCACCCGGCATCAGAGCTTGCTTCCGGGCCCGCCGCGTCGAACAAGGGACAGATTCTTGCCTGGGCCTCATGGGATTGGGGTTCCGCGGCCTTTAACGCCGTCATGACCACCTTCGTGTTCACCGTCTACCTGACGTCCAAAGCCTTCGGCGGTGAAGACTCTGCATCGGCGGCGTTGGGGGCCGCCTTGGCGATTGCCGGCGTCGCGATTGCGGTCCTGGCACCCGTCACCGGCCAGCGATCCGACTCCGGTGGCAGCCGCAAACTGTGGCTGGGGGTCAACACTGCCCTTGTCGCAGTCCTCACCGGCTTGTGCTTCTTCGTCTTCCCGAAGCCCGAGTTCCTTCTTCTGGGTGTCTCGTTGATCGCGCTCGGCAATGTGTATTTCGAGTTCGCGGGCGTCAATTACAACGCCATGCTGGCCCAGATCTCCACCCCCGCCAATATCGGAAAAGTGAGTGGCTTCGGCTGGGGAATGGGGTATTTGGGCGGAATCGTGGCGCTGCTCGCGGTGCTGCAGCTTTTCGTCCAACCGTCTTTTGAGTGGTTCGGAGCTTCCACGCAGGACAGCCTGAACATCAGGCTGGTGGCTGTCTTCTCCGCGCTCTGGTTCTTCATCTTCGCGTTACCGGTCCTCTTCGCGGTGCCAGAGCTTTCCGTCAAGAAACCGGAGTCCCGGCTCGGGTTCCTCGCTTCGTACGGTTTGTTGGCCCGCCGGATCACGGCCATCTATCGAACCAGTCCGCACACTATCTATTTCCTGCTCGCGAGCGCCATCTTTCGCGACGGCCTCGCGGCGGTCTTCACCTTTGGCGGAGTCATTGCTGCAGGGACCTTTGGATTCGAACTCAAGCAAGTCATCTTCTTCGCGATTTTCGGAAATGTGGTGGCCGCAGTCGGCGCCATGATCGGCGGATTCCTGGACGACAGGATCGGCCCCAAGGCTGTCATCGTCATTTCCCTGCTGGGACTCCTGGTAGCCGGCACGGCCATCCTGGTGCTTGGAAATGGCGACTACGTGTTCTTCGGAACCCACTGGGCAGGCAGCACCACTTTCTGGGTGTTCGGCTTGTTCCTCTGCCTGTTCGTCGGACCAGCCCAGGCTTCCTCCCGCGCGTACCTCGCGAGGCTGGCGCCGAATGGCGAATCCGGCGAATTGTTCGGACTCTACGCTACGACCGGCAGGGCAGTGAGCTTCCTGGCACCGGCGCTCTTTACGCTGTGCATCACCCTGGCGACGCCCCTGGTGGCCCCCGGCGGAGCCCAACGCTGGGGCATTCTTGGCATCATGGTGGTGCTCCTGGCCGGCCTGTTGGTGATCCTGCCCGTCAAATCACCCAGCAAGACGGAAATCGCCGTGGTTCCCGTTCGCTGAGCGGTGCCGGCTGGGTGAAGCACGGCCGTGCCGGCGGGTTAGGCAAGGTGGGGGCCGACGGGGTGCAGAGCCGCCGGGCCGGCACCAGCGCCTGTGCTTCGCACCCGAAAAGGACTGGCGCACCCGGTCTTCCGGGGGCGTGGGTCCTTAGCGGGTGCCTACGTCATCAATGGGTGCCTTGAATCCACGCAATCTGCCGAAACCCTTGATCTTTGATTGTTAGTAGAGTTTACTAACTCACATGGAAGCCCTTCGTGACCGCCCTGGCACCGATCGCCCTGGCACCGATCGCCACCGCAGTGATCGAACAGGCGCAGCGACCCTGCCGTCCGATGGACGTGCCCACAACCTCTCCTTGGTACGGCAAACGCTGCACTCGGCAGGTGCGATGAGCCGCGCGGACCTGTCCAGAACCCTGGGTCTGACCCGCGTCACGGTATCGGACCTCGTATCCGACCTCTTAGAGCGCGGCCACGTGGTGGAACTGGGCCAGTCGGATGAAGTCCGCCCCGGCAAACCGGCCATCCTGGTGGACATCAACCGCCAAGGCCTCCAAGTGATCGGCATGGATCTGGCCGAAAATTCCGTGCTGCGTGCCGCCGTCCTGGACCTTGACGGCAACATCCTCGAACGGGTGGAACGCAACATCGCTTCGGAAACCGGGCAGGACGTCGTCAGCCAGGTCCTCGAACTCGCTTCTGAAGCAGCAGGACGCGCAACCGCCACGCTACTCGGCATCGGCGTCGGAACTCCCGGCATCGTCAACGCGGACGGCGTGGTCACCACGGCACCCAACTTCGAATGGAAGGACGTCCCGCTACGCGATCTCCTCCAGGAGCAGACTGGCCTGCCGACCCTCGTCTCCAACGACGCCGATGCCGCGGTCCACGCGGATTACACCTTCGGCGGCGGCAGTGACCACATGGTCCTCGTGAAAATCGGCCGCGGCGTCGGATCGGGTCTCATCGTGGGCGGCCGGCGTACCAGAGGCGCCCACTCCGCGGCAGGCGAAATCGGCCACGTCACGGTCGGCACCGACGGCGGGACCATGTGCAAGTGCGGGAAGACCGGCTGCCTCGAAACGTGGATGTCCGTCCCCAACCTCGAACGCGCACTGGCCGAGGCATCGGCGAGCGCCGAACCGGAGGCCGCGGCCGGTGTCGTACTCCGGGAAGCAGGCGAGCGGCTCGCCATCGCCCTCGCGCCCGTGGTCGGCGCCCTCGACTTGGCTGAAGTGGTCCTCAGTGGACCCAGGGAGCTCTTGGAGGGCCCCCTTCTCGACGCCGTCCGGCAGACCCTGCTTGAGCGGCTACTGCATCAGGACCCCTCACCGGTGTCCGTCCGTCTCGCGGCAGACGCACAGGACATTGTCCTGCGCGGAGCCGCCGTGATGGTCCTGTGGAACCAGCTGGGTGTGGCCTGAGCGCCGCACATAGCCGTTTCCAGCCCTGACTACCTAATAAGCATCCCTGAAGAAGGAGCCGGACATGGACACGATTCAGTCCCCCGCTACTCAGTCCTTTGCCACCGCGCCCGCCCGCGAACACCTCCGCCGATTGGCGGCAGGTACCCTCATGCCCGGATTTACGGGCATCGCCGTCCCCGTCTGGATCCTGGACGCGTACGACGCCGGGCTGGCGGCTGTGTGCCTCTACGGCACCAACGTGGCATCCCGTGTGCAGCTGCGCGAACTCTGCGCCGGACTCCGCGCGCATTCCCCGAACACCCTCATCGCCGTCGATGAAGAGGGAGGCGACGTCACGCGTCTTCACTACCTCACGGGCTCACCGCAGCCCGGCAACGCAGTGCTCGGGCGGTTGGACGACGTCGAACTGACCGCCGCCAGCGCGAGCGCCATCGGCCACGAACTCGCGGGCCTGGGCATCAACCTCAACCTGGCTCCGGATGCCGACGTCAATTCCGCTCCGGACAATCCCGTCATCGGTGTGCGCAGCTTCGGTGCCGAACCGGATTTGGTAGCCCGGCATACTGCCGCTTGGATCCGTGGACTTGAAGATGCCGGTGTGGCCTCCTGTGCCAAGCACTTCCCGGGCCACGGCGACACCACCACTGATTCACACCTGGCCCTCCCTCGGGTAACGGCCAATGCCGCCACACTGGATGCCCGCGAACTGGTCCCGTTCCGCGCGCTCGTTGCTGCCGGCGGTGCCACCGTCATGACCAGCCACATCCTGGTTGAGGCCTTGGACCCGGACCACCCTGCAACCTTCTCCTCGCGCATCCTCCAGGACTTGCTCCGCCGGGACATGGGCTTCAACGGCGTCATCATCACGGATGCCTTGGACATGGCCGGGGCATCCGCCCAGACAGGCGTTCCGGAAGCGGCGGTCCGTGCTCTCATGGCCGGAGCAGACCTGCTGTGCCTGGGCTCGGAAACAGGCCCGGCCCTCTTCGAACAGACGCTCAACGCGATCGCCGATGCCGTTGACGAGGGACGCCTGCCCTTGGAGCGGCTGGCCGATGCTGCTGCCCGCACGTCGGCGCTGTCCTCGCGTTTCCCCGCCGCGGGTGCCGCGGAGATCCAAGAAGCCGCCATCAGAGGCCAACTGGGACTGCAGGGCGAGCCGCAGCTATCCGGCATGCTCGCTGACCAGCAGGCGCTTGACGGCGTGCGCATCGCCGAGGCCTTCGAGGTATCCGAGGCAGCCGAAAAATGGCTTGCGCGGAAGGAGCCCGTGGCCATCGTGCAGGTTGAGACCGGGGCGAATTTCGCCGTCGGCCGCGTGCCATGGGGTCCCGCTTCCGCGACTGAGGCAGTGGTCAGCGAAGGCGAGGTGCCCGACGGCGCCCGGGTCGCCGTCGTCGGGCGCGGGCTGGATGCCGAGCACCCGCTCTGGACCGTTTTTGCCCGTTTGAGGGCGGAAGGGCACGCGGTGATCGCCGTCGAGTGCGGCTGGCCGCGCGGCGGTGCGGACATCGTCACCTATGGTGCGTCCCTCACGGTCTCCCAGGCCCTGACGTCCCTGCTGCTGAACGGCAATACCAAGGCCTCCTAAACCGGCCCCTAGCACTGAAGCACTATCCCATCCACAGGAAGCAGCCATGGAAGTCATTGTCACGCCCACCCAGGAATCTGCCGCTTCGGCTGCTGCCCACGCCGTCCTCTCGGGGCTTCCCGCGGGCAAGCGGCCAGTGCTGGGCCTGGCCACTGGTTCGTCCCCGCTGGGCCTATACGCGGAGCTCGCAGCCGCCGCGGCCGCTGGGCGCGTGGATTTTTCGGCCGCCACGGGTTTCGCCTTGGATGAATACGTCGGACTCCCGGCGGGGCATCCCCAGTCCTACCGCCAGGTGTTGATCCGTGAGGTCTGCGAGGTCATCGGGCTTCCCTTGGCGGGGCTGAACGTTCCGGACGGCACCGGTGCCACGCAAGCGGCGCTTGAGGCTGGCGCGGCCGCATATGATGCCGCGATCCGTGCCGCCGGCGGCGTCGACGTGCAAATCCTGGGCATCGGCGCCAACGGCCATGTGGGATTCAACGAGCCTGGATCCTCGTTGTCGTCGCGGACCCGGCTGAAGAGACTGACGGCCCGCACTCGGCGGGACAACGCCAGGTTCTTCGACCACGACGGCGACGTCCCCACTCACTGCATCACCCAGGGATTGGGGACCGTGCTGGATGCGCGCCAACTGGTGCTCATCGCCACGGGTGCCGCGAAGGCCGCCGCGATCGCTGCCGCCGTCGAGGGCCCCCTGACGGCTTCGTGCCCCGGATCTATCCTGCAGTGGCACGCCGACGCCGTGGTGGTGCTCGATGAGGCTGCCGCCGCCGGACTCGCCAACCGGGAATACTACGACGACGCCGCGCGCGGACTCGCTTTGACCCCCTGGTAAGGGGCGGATCGCTTCGTTCGGCGGCTGTGAGTGGCGTCATTCCACCGCCCGCTCAAGAGGGCTAGGGTGGACTTATGAACGTGGATGAGACAGAACTTCCAGGCCTTGGGGTCCGCAAGGATTTCATCACGGCCTCGGGACGCCGGATCGGTGTTGTCGAGATGCGGGAGGGTGAGACCGAGCTTTTCGTCTCTACCTGGGACGATCCCGATACCTGCCAGGCGTCCATCCCGTTGACCGCCGACGAAGCAGCCGCCCTGGGCAACCTCTTGGGTGGGCAGCACATCGCCATGCGCCTCGCCGAAGCCCACAAGGAAATCCCCGGCATTGTCACGCGGCAATTCTCCATCACCGCTGACTCCCCTTTTAACAACCAGCCCATGGGCAAAGCCCAGATCCGCACCCGCAGTGGCGTCTCGATCGTGGCGATCATGCGCGAAGGCGAAGTGGTACCCTCACCGGCACCCGACGTCGTCCTTCACACGGGTGATCTGCTGGTGGCTGTCGGTACGCAGGAAGGTCTTGACTCTGCGGCTGCCATTCTGCGCAACGGCTGACGTTCATGGACCCCCTGGCCCTGACCCTTATTGAGCTGGGCGCCGTCGTGTTCTGTCTCGGCCTCTTGGCTCGATTGGCCGGCAGGATCGGCATGTCCCCCATTCCGCTCTATCTGGTGGGGGGCCTGGCCTTCGGGGCAGGTGGACTGGTCAAACTCGATGGCATGCACGAGTTCGCGCATCTTTCCGGCGAAATTGGTGTCATCCTGCTCCTGTTGATGCTCGGATTGGAATACACGGCCGCTGAGCTCGTCACCGGTCTGCGGCGGTCTTGGCAAGCGGGTGTGCTGGACCTGATACTGAACTTCCTTCCCGGCGCGGGTATCGCAGTGTTGCTCGGTTGGGGGCTTGTAAGCGCGATCGTCATGGGCGGTGTCACCTATATTTCGTCCTCGGGCATCGCCGCGAAAGTGATCACGGATCTCGGCCGGATCGGTAACCGCGAAACTCCGGTGGTACTGGCCATCTTGGTGTTCGAAGACCTCACCATGGCCATCTATCTTCCTATCCTTACGGCAATCCTCGCGGGCGTGGGCTTCCTGGGCGGACTCCAGACCGTGGGTATTGCATTGGCCGTGGTCACTCTGGTGCTGGTGGTGGCCCTCAAACACGGCCACCGGGTATCCCAGGCCGTGCACAGCGAAAACTCTGAAGTCTTCCTGCTCAATCTCCTCGGGGCCGCCCTTTTGGTGGCAGGTATCGCGTCCGCCCTCCAAGTCTCTGCGGCAGTGGGCGCGTTCATGCTGGGCATCGCCATTTCGGGGGCAACGGCCCACAACGCGACGCGGATACTCGAACCGCTGCGGGATCTCTTTGCTGCCATCTTCTTCGTGGCGTTCGGCCTCAACACGGATCCGTCCAGCATCCCGCCGGTGCTCGGCTGGGCGCTGCTTCTGGCTTTCGCGACCGCCGTGACCAAGGTGCTGACCGGATTCTGGGCCGCCAAGCGGTCAGGCATCGCCGTACCCGGACGGTTCCGCGCGGGAGCAGCGCTGATAGCCCGCGGAGAGTTCTCCATTGTCATCGCCGGGCTGGCCGTAACCTCGGGAGCAGTCCCGCGCGATCTCGCAGCCCTTGCCACGGCGTATGTGCTGCTCATGGCCATCGTCGGACCGCTCGCAGCCCGGTTCGTGGAGCCTACGGTCAAGGCTTTCCGCCGGTCTCCGCGCAAGCCGAAGGCATCCGAGCCTGTTGCTTCCTTCGAGACGTGAGATCTCGGGCCTTTGACGAGTCCAAAGGCCCGAGATCTCACGCCTCGGCACGCCATCCCGCCCGGATCAGTGCATGCCGCACGCGATGTACGACGCCGTCGAACCCTCGCGCCCTCACGTGCCGCGCCGTGATGGTCACCGAAGTCCAGCCGATGGCGGTGATCGATTCGTCACGGCGGATGTCGGAGTCCTTTTGTTCAGCGGTCAGGTGATGGCCGCCGTCATAGTTGACCGCAACTTCGTAGCGGGGAAACGCCAAGTCCGGCCACGCAAGCTCCCTGCCGGCCGCATCGCACACAACAAATCGCAACCGAGGTTCCGGCAATCCCTGCCTTCCGATCGCCAGGCGCAGCTTGGTTTCCGGCACGGAGTCGACACCAACCCGGGCAAGGCCAAGTGCCAACCGAGCATTCCTGATTCCGCGAATTCGGGCGTTCGATTCCACTTGCCTACCTAAATCCCCAAGCGAACACAGCGCCGTGCGGTTGTGGCCAAAACTGCGCGACTGGCTGCAGATGAAATAGTCGGCCGCAGCCACGAGATCATCTAGCGGAAGCAGCGAAGCCAAGTCCAGCCAGGTCCGGGCGGGACTTGTCAGCGGGACCCCCGCGACAACACATCGGTCCGCAGGATCCAACGCCGCCCGGTGCCCCGAAACCCCCTTGCGAACTGGCCGGTTACCGCCATCCCACCGCAGCAAATGCACTAACGGCTGGCGCTCGAGATCAAACGGAAGGGGACAGCGCCACAGGACCGCCGCCGTCGGGCCGCAACACACGGTCCCGGGCGAAATCCCGGTCAGCAATCGCGCAGTGTGTGCGAGCTGCTGGGTTGCTCCCCACGGAACGCGGACTCCACGGCTCGCCACGCGAAGATCCTTGTTCCACGCCCGGCCATCCCGAAGTCCCGCCGCACGTTGCTCGGAAAGGGTGAACGAGCGGCCCCTGAGGGCGTCGGGAAGCGGGTTGGAATTGCGCACCACCCATTTTTGGCACAGCGACGCCCCGCCCATTGAGTTATCCACAGTGGGGAGGGACAGTGACGCCTCTCGCATGCAACGAGGCGTGAGATCTCGCCCGTTTCGCGCGCTCAAAGGGTCGAGATCTCACCTCTCGAGGCAAGCAAACAAAAAGCTAGATCGACGTCCTGTGGAAGTTCAGGTGGCTGCGGCTCGCCGTGGGGCCGCGCTGGCCTTGGTAGCGGTTGCCGTATCCGCCGGAGCCATAGGGGTGCTCGGCGGCCGAAGAGAGACGGAAGAAGCACAGCTGGCCGATTTTCATGCCCGGCCACAGCTTGATGGGCAGCGTGGCGACGTTGGACAACTCCAACGTCACGTGGCCGGAGAACCCAGGGTCGATGAAGCCGGCCGTGGAGTGGGTCAGCAAACCGAGGCGTCCCAGGGAAGACTTGCCCTCCAGCCGCGCGGCGACGTCGTCCGGCAGGCTCACGGTCTCATACGTCGAACCGAGCACGAACTCGCCCGGGTGCAGAATGAAAGGCTCGTCGCCGTCGACCTCAACCAGGCGGGTTAGCTCAGGTTGCTCCTCGGAGGGGTCGATGTGCGCATATTTGTGGTTGTCGAACAGCCTGAAGAAGCGGTCAATCCTCACATCCACGGAGGATGGCTGAACCATCGCGGGGTCGTAGGGCTCCAGGACAATACGTCGGGAGTCGATTTCGGCACGTATGTCGCGGTCAGAGATCAGCACACGATCAAAAATACCGCATGCGCCAAAGACCGTGGTGCGGGAGTGGCGGATGGGACTATAGTGCACCACATAGACTACCGTTACCGCTGTTGTGTTTGGGAACGGTGGCACGACGCGAATCTGGGGAAACATTGAGACGAATTGCGGTGCCCGTTGCCGTGTTGGCGGCCTGCCTTCTCGCGCTGATGGCCCCTGCCTCCGGCCCGCTGGCCGTTCCGCTTCCGCTCGCGGGAACGGCGCCTTCGGCTGCGCCTTTGAGCTCAAGCTCCACCCTGCGCACTGAAACTACGACGACGGCGTCCGCTCCGCCGTCGGGATCCAGCCTTCCGCAGGCCAAACCTGCGCCGGAGTCACCGGTGGCAACCCCAGCCGCTCCAGCTGCTCGCAACGAAGCCAGCACCGCCTCCCCCCAAGACGTGGCGACCTCGCCCGCTAACCCCAGCACCGCCGTCGGGCCCGGTGATCGCACATCGCCCCAAGCAGTGGACGGACCGCCCCCGGTGCCCACCATCCCGCCGGCATCCGGCCCCGATCCGCTCCCCGGCGGCTCGGCGGATGCCCCGCCGCCGGTGGCCGCTCCGATACCGAAGAAGAATTCCCCGGCAGCCGTCCCGATGGTTTCAGCCCAGGCACTGGTCAATGATGACAACTCCGCCCAAGTGCTGGCCGTCTTCAACGCCATCAACAGCTACCGGACCTCGCTCGGCTTGAATCCGGTAAAGTACAACCCCACGGTGGCGTCACTCTCGCAGGATTGGTCGAACAACATCGCCAGCCGCCAAGTGATCGAACACCGCAGCAACTTCTGGACCGATCCCAGGGCCCTGAATCCCAACAACGGCGCAGGCGAGGTCATCGCGGTCCGCTGGGATCGGAACGCCGCGCAACTCGTCGAATGGTGGAAAAGCTCGCCCGCCCACGATGCTTTGTTGCGTGATCCCAGATTCAACGTGATTGGCGTCGGAATTACCTTCACGGATGGCAACTGGCTGACCACTCCCACTAGCTACACGATGTGGGGTGTGGTCAATCTCTTCGGCTATACGACTCTCCCGGCCGGCACCGTCAACAGCCCTGGCGCGGGCACGGCCATGCCCCAGCCACCGGCCCCGAGCGTCTGCGACCCCATCGCCAAGCACCAGCCGCCCACGCTGGACCTGAGCGCGGCGGCCATCCGCAGCACCGGTGACCTGGTCGCCGTCGACCCCTCCGGAGTGCTCAAGGACTATCCGGCACTTGGCAACGGCACGTTCGGTCCGGCGCGAACCGTCGGGTCCGGCTTCTCGGGGTCGAAAGAAGTCATGACGACGGATTGGGACCGCGATGGCGTGATCGATGTCCTGGTCCAAATGCTGGACGGCAGGCTCGTGATCTACCCCGGCGTGGCGAGCGGTGGATTCAAGGCGCCGGTGTTGCTGGGCTCATCGGGTTGGCAGGCTGTGACCATGACGGTGGGGACGTGGTGTGGCAACAACCGGCTTCCGCAGATCCTCGCCACTGATTCCAGCGGTGCGCTTTACCTGTACCGGAACCTGGGGCTCACTGCATTGCTCGGACGAACCCAGATAGGCTCGGGAGTCTCCGCAGTCCGCCTCAGCATGGTGGACTACGACGCCGACGGCTTCCAGGACTTGCTGGCTGTGGAAGCAAACGGGGACCTGCGGCTCTACCGTGGCTCCGGGCTCACGACGCCGAAGTCTGAGGCCCGGCTGGTAGTGGGTACCGGCTGGACGGACTACTCCGGATTGCGTTCACTCCGGGGCGTCACGGGCCTCAACTCCACCGGCGTCGCAGGCCTGCTGGGCAACGGAACGGTTGAATACTGGGACCTGACTGGCGGACGCCTCACGACGCCGGGCACTCCGGTCACTGGTTTGGGCGGCCTCAAGCTGGCGCAGTAGTTCATTACGCCTTTGGCGTCCGCTCCTCGATGACCGCCTTGAGCTGCTCCAACTGGACCACTTCGTCCTCCATGGTCTTCTGGATCATGCTGTTCATGAGTTTCTGCAAACCCTTGGGATGCAACTCCAGAGCAAACCGCAGGCGGGTGTTGGGGCCCTCGGTGCTGAGATAGTAGCCACCGGTGGGGCGTGCAGGACCGGCGACGACGGCGAAACGCACTTCAGCGCCGGGCCGGGCCTCGGTGATCTGAAAGTCAGCCGCAACCGGCCGCCCGCCAGGGCCTGTCAAGGTCTGCTGGTAGACGGCGCCCTTTTCGCCGGCGTGTCCGGAACGGAGGGAAATGCTGCGGATTCCGTTGCGCCACAGGGGATTGTTCAAGCCGTCCACGAGGAATTGGTAAACCGTCATGGCGTCGCGGCCAATGAGTACTTCATGCTCTGCAAATGCCACGGAATCCTCTTTCGGCGTATGGCTCATAGGCATAGCCGGGTTCCCCATGACACAGCAGCTAACTGCTACAGAATAGTCAGGCGTGGCTCAGGGCAACACACCCGCGTCGCGCCTTAACCGAATCTTTACGAGCGCCGCACCAAACTTGATGCGACCGTGATACCTGGGAAGCGAACGGCACCACCCGCCGGTGAGTCTGTGTCCGGATCACCGCGGCATTTACGCTAAGCTGGGATCTGCTCCGGCTGCATTGCCGGGCATTGCGGGCGTAGCTCAATGGTAGAGCGCTAGCTTCCCAAGCTCGATACGCGGGTTCGATTCCCGTCGCCCGCTCCATTTTCCTCTTCCAGGCCGTCCTTGTCCGGGCACCTCGGTTGCCCCTCGGATATACGGGCCCCAACCCTGAAGGGTGTATCGTCGGGAGCTAGGAGCCATTTCGGCTCTGCTCTAGGGAGCGATCATGGCCGACAAATCACCGCGCCAAGCTGCATCGAAAAAGTCCGGCAAATCCATCAAAGAAAAGCGCGCGGACAAACGGGCTGCAGAGTCCTCCGCAACCGCCGCAATAAAGCCGGCAACCGGCAACAAAAAATGAGCGGCCATATAGGCGCCATGACCCTCGGCATCCTGTCGTCCTCGCGGAAGCCGGACGAGCGCCGGCTGCCTGTCCATCCCCTGCACCTGGAGCGCATTGCTCCGGAACTCCGGCAACACATCCGGCTGGAGCGCGGCTACGGCGAGCGCTTCGGCTTTTCGGACAGCCAACTGGAGCCGCTGGTCGGCGGCATGGCAAGCCATGAAGGACTGATCTCGAATTCGGATGTCATTCTCCTGCCAAAACCCCAGCCGGAAGACCTGGCCGACCTCCGCGACGGGCAGGTCCTCTGGGGCTGGCCGCATTGCGTCCAGGACAGGGCCATCACCCAGCTCGCCATCGACAAGAAGCTGACCTTAATCGCCTTCGAGGCGATGAATCACTGGGCGAGCGACGGCGGCTTCGGGCTTCACGTCTTCCATAAGAACAACGAACTTGCAGGCTACTGTTCCGTCCTCCACGCTCTTGCCCTGACGGGCTCGACGGGTGACTACGGGAGGCGGCTGAGCGCCGTCGTGATTGGCTTCGGAGCCACAGCGCGTGGCGCGGTCACCGCCCTGAACGCCCACGGCATTCATGATGTCCAGGTGCTGACCAACCGCGGTGTAGCGGCGGTCGGCTCCCCCATCCACTCGGTGCGGATAGTGCAGTTCGACCACGATCAGAACGCCCCGTTCCTGAGCGAGGTCATTACCGATCGTGGCCGCCTGCCGTTGGCGCCGTTCCTCGCCGCGAGCGACATCGTGGTCAACTGCACGCTACAGGACCCGAACTCGCCGCTGACATACCTGCGGACCGAGGACCTTGACGCGTTCCAGCCGGGAAGCTTGATTGTGGACGTCTCTTGCGACGAAGGCATGGGCTTCAGTTGGGCGCGCACCACCACGTTCGCCGAGCCCATGTTCACCGTGGGCGACCACATCAACTACTACGCTGTGGACCACAGCCCGTCCTACCTGTGGAACTCGTCCAGCTGGGAGATCAGCGAAGCACTCCTGCCGTTCCTCGAGACCGTCATTTCGGGCCCCGAGGCCTGGGCCGCCAACGAAACGATCTCCCGAGCCATCGAAATCCGGGACGGTGTCATCCGCAACCCGGACGTGCTCCAGTTCCAAGGGCGCGCGGCGGACTATCCGCATCTTGCGGCGTAGACCGACCGTGCGGTGAGACGCGGGCTGGGCCGGGCGCCTAGGCAGGCGCCCGGCTCAGCCAACAGGCGCTAGGCCGACTGTGCGACGATCCGCACCATCCGGCGTCGGTCCCGGACGTCCACTTTGAGCCGCAGGGCGGACTTCCGGGCGAGCACGACGGCGACCGTCGCCGCCGCGAGCGCAGGCACCCCTCCGGACACCAGGACCGCTATGTGCGGATTGAGGTGCTCGGCGAGCCAGCCCATCATGGGTCCACCGATGGCTTGGCCCCCGATGAGCACCATGATGTAGAGGCTCATGACCCGGCCGCGGATGCTCATGTTCGCACTGACTTGGACCAATTGGTTGGCGGCGGTCAGGAACATGAGGCACCAGAACCCGGACAGGACCATGGCGGCGGCGAACCAGACCATGGACGGCGCCATCGCAGCCAGGCACAGCATGAGGCCGTACATCCCTGCGCACAGCACCACTGAGCGCAGCCGCAATTGGCGGCGGCGGGCCGAAGTGATTGCTCCCGCCAGCGCACCAAGGGCAACCATGGCGTTGAGCAAGCCGTAGCCGCCGGCGCCGGCGTGGTAGATGTGGTCTGCGAACGCGGCGAGGAGCACGGGCAAGCTCATCGCGAAGACCGCTACGAAGCCCGCCATAAGCCACGGCCAGTAGATGGTGGGCTTGCTGAGGGCGTAGCGCAGGCCCTCTTGCAGCATTCCCTTGCGTTTTGGCACGGGCGTGCTGACATGAAGTTCATTCTTGCGGAGCATCAAAAGCATGGTGACCGTGGAACAGCATGCGACCGCATTCGCCGCGAAGGCCCAGCCTGCGCCGACCGCTGTCAGCAGCACGCCGGCCAGGGCGGGACCAATCAGGCCTCCCAGTTGGAACGTGGTGGAGTTGACGCTAATAGCGTTGCGCAGGTATTTCGGTCCCACGAGTTCGTTGACGAAGACCTGCCGGGCGGGCTGGTCGAGGACAGTCACAAGGCCCAGGACAAACGCGATCACGTAGACGTGCCACACCTCAATGCGGTGGCTCAGCGCCAAGACGGCAAGGATGGCCGCGAGGCCGGCCGCCACGCTTTGACACAGGATCAAGATGCGCCGTTTGGGGAAGCGGTCTGCCATCATGCCGCCCCACGGGCCTAGGAACAGCGACGGCATGAACTGCAGGGCAACGGTTATTCCGACGGCGGTCACGGAGCCGGAGAGCTGGAGCACCAACCAGTCCTGCGCGATGCGCTGCATCCAGAGTGCGATCACGGCCACGAAATGACCAATGGCGAAGATCCTGAAGTTGGGTACTTTGAGGGAAATGAAAGTGTGCCGCCAAGGCAGGCGTTCGCTCACGACGGCGATTGGCTGGGTGACTGTGTCCGAATAGTCAGCGGCGCCTGAATTTCGGCCGCTTGCGACGAGTGAATCGATGGAGGGTTGGCTGACGTGTGCCGCTGAGGGCGGTGGGGGTGCCAAAGGGAGTCCTTGGATAGACGTTTCGCTGGGATGCACTTAACGCTAGGGTGGGCAGCTGCAATTATGGAAGCGAATTGGCTGTATAACTAGCATTGCGAAATGCAATAGACTGCCATGAGCGACGATAAACGTACCAATTCAAGGAGCCCCGTGTTCGAACCCGTGCAGCTGCGGTCCTTCTTGGCCGTCGCCGAGACCCTGAGTTTCACCAAGGCCGCCGAGCGCCTCGGCCTGGCCCAGCCCACGGTGAGCCAGCACGTGAGAAAGCTGGAAACGGCGGCAAAGCGGGCGCTCGTGGCGCGTGACACCAGGGATGTGAGACTCACGGACAATGGCGACGCCATGGCGGGTTTTGCCCGGAACATCCTGGCCGCCCACGATTCCGCAGCGAGATATTTCTCCGGTTCCGCCATGCGCGGCCGCCTGCGGTTCGGAACCGCAGACGATCTTGCCATTACGGGCCTTCCGCGAATCCTTCGCGAATTCCGGCAACTGTATCCCCAGATCAACCTCGAACTCACGGTCAGCCAGAGCGACCAGCTTTACAAACGCCTCAACGCCGGCCAACTGGACCTGGTGTTCGTGAAGTGGGTGGGCGAGGCCAAGGACGGCACCGTGGTCCGGCATGACAACTTTGCCTGGGTTGGCGTCGAACAGACCGTGTTGGACCCTTCAAGCCCCGTACCGCTGATCTGCTACCCAGCACCGAGCGTCAGCCGCAAACTGGCCATCGATGCCCTCGAGGCCATGGGCAGGACATGGCGGGTCACCTGCTCCACGAAGCAGATCGCGGGCGTCCTCGCAGCGGTACGCGCCGGCATCGGCGTCGCGGTCATGCCGTCGTCGCTGGTTCCCGAGGACCTCACGGTGATCACCCGGCGCTTCGGCCTCCCGCCCGTGGGCGACGTCGACTTCACCCTCATCCGCAACCCGCTCGCGAACGCAGAGGTAGTGGATGCGCTCACCCAGGCGATTATCGGCAGGACACTCAACAAGCAGACGTAGCTAGCGCCCGCGCGGACAAGAGGGCAGTCTGGACTATCGCCTTCCGACGGCGCTCCACCCTGCTTGCCCCCTTGCCGGCCATGAGGCCGTCCAGCTCGGGCAATACCGGCCACGCGTCGCAGAGCGCAATGATGGTGAGCATCAGATCCGCAGCGTCTTCCCTGGACGTGCCCGGCATGGCTCGGATGACGGCATCAACCTTATTCCTGCAGTTCGCGGCCCGGTCCGGCCGGTTCACCACGTAGTCGCCCCGCTCCAACCCCTCCCAAAACAGCAGCCTCGGCAAGGTGGCATCTTGATGATGGTGGTCGAACAGGCGTCCGGCATAGTCGGCCAAGGCCTCGGGACCACTGCCCTCGACGCGGACTTCGTCCACCACCTTGCTGAGCTGGGACGCGATCACGGTATCGAAGAGAAGGTCCTTCTTGCCGAAGTACTGATAGATGCGCTCTTTGTTGACTCCGGCCGCGGCGGCGATGCGGTCCACCCTGGCGCCGGCGAGTCCGAACTGACAGAACTCGGCAGTGGCCGCCTCAAGGAGGAGTCGCTTGGTCCGCTCGATATCCCATGCCATATGCCCATCTTAACAGATTCCAACCAAGTAGTTGCAGTTTTCGTAAGTGGCGTCTAGTCTGAACTCACCCGAAAGCAACTAATTAGTTGGAGAACTTCATGAGCACCCAGACACCACTTACTGCACCCGCGGACAGCGCCGCGCCAGCGCCGGTTTCCGCGCCTGTTTCCACGGCGCCAGCACCGTCCGTGCACCCGCCGTCCGTGCATATGCCCTCCATACACACCCGCGCAGTGATCACTTGGCTGGCTATCTTCCCGCTCGTCGCGATCGGCATGACGATTCTCGCTCCGCTCACGGAGTCATGGCACCCCGCGCTGCGCGCCCTCGTCCTGACGCTCGCCGTGGTTCCTACCGCCGTGTACTTGGTTGTTCCCAAACTGCTCGCTGGCTACGGTTCCCTGAAGAGGCGGCAGGCAACGAAGGCCGCTGCCAGGGCCTAGCCTGTGTCAGGCATCACCCGGCGATCAAGCGGCCACGCGCTAAACTTGTCACGTTATGAACCGCACAATGTTTAAGTCCAAGATTCACCGCGCCACGGTGACCCATGCCGACCTGCACTATGTCGGTTCAGTGACGGTCGACCTGGACCTGCTGGATGCTGCGGACATTCTGCCCGGCGAGCTCGTCTCCATTGTTGACGTGACCAATGGTGCACGCCTGGAGACGTACACCATCGCCGGCGAGCGCGGCTCCGGCGTCATCGGCATCAACGGCGCCGCAGCGCACTTGGTGCACGTGGGCGACGTCGTCATCCTCATCACCTATGCGGAGATGACCACCGAAGAGGCCAAGGCCTATCAGCCCAAGGTGGTCCACGTGGACAGGTCCAACAAGATCGTCCAGCTCGGCAGCGATCCCGCTGAGGGCCTCACTCCCGGGCTTATGCGCCCGCCTCACGCCCTCAACAACGCCGACCTGAACTAGTCTCCTCTTCCCCAGCGGTGCGCCCCTTGACGCTGTCCACATGGCGGAACATCCCGCCGTCGGGCCTTACAGCCGAATAAAGCTGATTTAGGCTGGGACTGTGAACCCACGCCGTCCCGTGCCCTTCCCCTCCCGGATGCCATAGTGCTGGGCGTCCTTTCCGGGTTCTTCGTGGTGTGGGCCATCATCCTGGTGGGCATGTTCGTCGGCAAGCGTGGGATCCTGGGCGACAATGCGCGTCCAGTTCTCAGCGGACTGACTTTCTTCGTCGCAAGCCCTGCGCTGCTCTTTGAAACCTTGGGCAAGGCCCATCTTCACGACATCTTCGCTGCGCCACTCCTGGTCACGGCCGTGGGCGCGATAGCTACAGGCACCCTGTTCTTCGTCATCGTAAAGTTCTGGCTCAAACGTTCCTTGCCCGAATCCCTCATGTCCTCCATGAGCGCCTCACTGGCCAACTCCGCGAACCTCGGCATCCCCATCGCAGTATTCGTCCTGGGCGACGCCAGCTACGTGGCACCCCTGCTGATCTTCCAGCTCGCGTTCTTCACGCCCATGTACCTGATGGCACTCGATGCCAGCACCAGCAGCCACCGCACCACTCCCCTGCGGTTCGTCTTGATGATCGTGCGGAACCCGATGATCGTGGGATCGGCCTTCGGCCTGGTGGTGGCTGGCACGGGCTGGCAAGTGCCCTCGCTCATCATGGAGCCGATCCATCTGATCGGCGGCGCCGCCATTCCCGCGATGCTGATGGCGTTCGGCATGAGCTTGAACGGCTCGCGCCCCCTGCAAAAGGACATGGGCCGCCGCCTGGACACCGTGCTGGCCAGCGGCTTCAAGCTATTCGTCCACCCCACGATGGCGTACCTGTTCGCCCGCTTCGCGCTGGGCCTGGACGGTCACGCGCTGTTCGCCGTGGTGGTAACTTCGGCGCTGCCCACGGCACAGAACGTGTTCGTGGCTGCGAGCCGCTACAACACGGGAATCACCGTCGCCAAAGACACCGTCCTGGTCACCACGGTGGTGGCCGTCCCCGCGATGATCGCAGTGGCCCTCCTGCTCACCTAAGGCCTACTCTTCATCCACCGAGTCAAGGTACCTGTCCAGCAGCTGTGCGCAGCGGATGAAGCCCAAGTGCGAATAGGCCTGGGGGTGGTTGCCCAGGTGGGTCTCCGTGCCGGGGTCGAACTCCTCGGGAAGCAGCCCGGTCGGACCGAAGAGCGCCACGAGTTGGTTGAACAATTCCAGTGCATCGTCCAGCCGGCCCACGGCAAGGTAGGCCTCGATGAGCCAGGTGGTGCAGATGTGGAACCCGCCCTCCAAACCCGGCAGGCCGTCGTCGTACCTGTACCGAAACACGGTGGGACCCACCCGCAGTTCCCGTTCGACGGCGGTGACGGTGTCCAGGAAGCGCTGGTCGCGGACATCCAGCAGGCCCGAGAGTCCGATGTGCAGCACCGCGGCGTCGAGGTCCGGGCTGTCGTAGGCCACGGTGTAGGAAGTCGCGGAATCATCCCAGCCCTCGCGGAGGACTTCCGCGCGGATGATGTTGGCCGTTTCCTCCCACTCGGCGCCAATAGGGCGCCGGAACCGGACCGCCGTGTGCATTGCCCGGTCCAGGGTCACCCAGCACATCACCTTGGTGTAGATGTGATGCCGCGGCGCCCGCCGCGCTTCCCAGATGCCGTGGTCAGGTTCGTGCCACCGGGCCAAGACGGCAGAGGCCATCTGCTCCATGAGCTTCCAGTGTTCGTCCGGCAGGGTGCCGCGCCGCTTGCTGAGGGTCTGGATGAGCTCAGCGATCGGCCCGAAGACGTCCAGTTGCACTTGGTGGTCCGCGGCGTTTCCGATCCGCACCGGCCGCGAACCAGCGTAACCGGGCAGGCTTTCGATGATGGCTTCCGTGGACAGCGGGGCACCAGTCACGGAGTACAGGGGGTGCAGCCATTCCGGCCCGGGCGCGTTCTCGAGGATGCGGCCCAGCCAGCTCAGGAAACCGTCCGCCTCCTCGGTGGAGCCGAGGTCTACCAGGGCGTTGACGGTCATAGACCCGTCGCGGAGCCAGCAGTAGCGGTAGTCCCAGTTGCGGGTGCCGCCGATCCCTTCGGGCAGCGAGGTGGTCGGCGCCGCGAGGACGGCCCCGGTTGGCTCATGAACCAGCGCCTTCAGGACCAGGGCCGAGCGCCGCACCAGCGACGGTTTCATGTCGGGCAGTTCCAGCCCCCGGACCCACTGCCGGGATTGCTGCGCGACGGCGGCCCGCCGGGCGAGCTCTCCGGCGGGGTCCGGCGTCGTCGGCTCAGTGTCCCCGCACCTCAGGTTCATGACCACGGGACCGTACGCGAGGCTGACTTCCGCGGTTGCGGTGCCATGCTTGCCGTCGCTCGTGACTGTGAAGGACACTCCGGGCGCGAAGAGAATGATGGGGTCCGAGGTGCCCACGACGTGCAGTTCCTCGCCCCGGATTTCCATGTTGAACGGGGCGTTGGCGTAGTCCGGCCGCGGTGCGAAAACAATCCGCGCAATGCCTGTTCCGGACAGGACGCGGACCAGGCTGGTGATACCGTCCGGTGCAGGCTCGAGGTAGTCGGTGACTGTGACGTCCGCCCAGCGGGTCTCGACGATCATGGTGTTGTCCACGTAGCGCTGGCCTAGGACCTTCGAGGTCTTGACGGGTTCCACGCTGAAGTGGCCGGCCGGGTCGCCACCGAGGATGTGGGCAAACAAGGAGCCGGAATCCGGGAGGGGATGGCTCATCCAGCAAATCTTGGCTTCGGGGGTGAGCAGCGCAGTCGAGGTCCCGTTACCGATCATCGAATGCCGCTCCAGCCCCACTGCGTCCTCGCCGAACAGCCACGCCCGCCGCAGCTCGAACAGGATGGCAAGCACCTTGGCGAAGGATTCCGGGTCCGGCAGACGGTGGCGCGCTGACGTTTCTCCGTCTCCGACGTGCAGGCCAAGATCCGGGCCACGCAAGGTGGCAATGGCGAGTTCGTCACTGTCGGCGTCGCCGGCGAACAAGGCTGCGCTGGCACCCAGTTGGGTGCGCAGATGCTCAAGCGCGGCGTCCTTGGACGGTTCCACGATGGATAAGTCCAACACGGATCCGTCCACGATGAAGAACAGGCCCAGCTCGCGGGCTATCTGGTGCGCCTCGCGGGTTACCCGCGCGACCACGGCGGGGGTGGCCGGCCTTGTATGGATCCCGACAGCGACGGGCTTGCGCTCGATGCTGATGCCCTTTTCGAAGCCGACGGACTCGTTGAGGGCGGTGGCTGCCTGCTGAAGGACAGCCTCCGTGGCCATGGAGATGCTGTACGCGTAGGTCATGTCGAACTCGGCGCCGTGCGAACCCACCAGATGGACCTCCGCCGGGAGCCTCGACACTGCGGCCAAGTCTCGCAGCGACCGCCCGGAGATAACCGCCGTGTGCGTGTTCGGCAAAGCGGCCAAGGCCCGGAGCGCGACGGCGGCACTCCCCAACGGAAGCGTCTCCGTGGACACGCCTTCAGCGGCGCAGAGGGTTCCACCGTAGTTGCAGGCCACCAGGAGCCCCGGCGTGCGGGCCAGCATCCTCAGCTCGGCCAACAGGTCCGGGGTGATGCCGTCGTGGGCGGCCTCGGATTGGACGAAGGTCCGCAGGAGGCCGAGCGGAAGCGACTTTGTCAGCAGCGCCGAATCGGCCACGGACTGGTTGAGCGGAGTAGCCATGGAGACGATCCTTCCGGGGTGGATTCGTCCAGTTTCCGCCCCGGGAGTTTCGCCCCCATGACCCGCGCATTGCCGGGGTGTAACGAGTTTGCTTTGGTTGGCGAGGCACACCCCGGCCCCGCGTCACGCCACGCAGGTTTTCGCTCGTCAGCCGAGGTGCGCTCCGCGCTATTCCGCGGCAGGCCGGCGTCGGGCGCTTCAAAAGTTTGCTCGGCGTGACGCGAGCCGGGCGTCCGCTTCGCCCGGGTCAGGCCCCGCGCTCTAGGCGTCCAGGACCAGCTTGGGGCACTTGGAGCGGCTGACGCAGATGAACATGGTGTCGTTCCTTGCGCGTTCCTTTTGCGACAGGATGGTGTCCCGGTGTTCGACTTCACCCTGCAGGACCTTGGTTTCGCAGGTACCGCAGAACCCTTCCTCGCAGGAGGACATGAAGGAAGGGTTCACCTCGAGCACCACGTCAAGGATGGACTTTTCTGGTGGAACGGTCAGCGTGCAGCCGGACTGCCGCAGCTCGATTTCAAATGGTGCGTCCAGTGCTGTTTCCGCTGCGTCCTCGGTGCGGGCCGATGATGTGGCGGCGGCAAACAGTTCCGCATGGAAGGCGTCTGCACCGAGTGTGTCTGCGGTGATGCCCTGAAGGTCGGCGAGGAGTCGTTCCGGTCCGCACGCGTATACAGCCGTTCCGGCGGGAGCGTTCTGAATTTCAGCGAGCAGATTGGCACGGCCGCTCTCGTCCCGGGGGTACAGCGCGAGGGAATCTCCCATGATCTCCTGGAGTTCGTCGATGAACGCCATGGTTTGCCGACTGGATCCGCAGTAGACGAGGCGGGTGCTTTTACCGGCGGCCATAAGTTCCCGTGCCATGGCCATGATGGGTGTGATGCCGATGCCTCCGGCGACCAGAAGGTAGTGTTTTGCGCCGTCCTCCATTTTGAAATGGTTTCGCGGTCCGCGCGCAGTCAGTTTTGTACCGAGCCGGGCCTCGGAGTGGAGTTCCTCTGACCCGCCGCGCCCGCCGGTCTCGCGAAGGATGGCGAGACGGTACTTGAGCAGCTTGCGGGGGTCGGAGCACAGACTGTAGTGCCGCACCATGCCCGACGGGAGAATGATCTCCAGGTGGGCACCGGGCTGCCATTCGGGGAGTGCGCTGCCGTCGGGAAGCGCGAGTTCGAGGGACATAACGTTACTGGATTCCTGGCGCAGGCCACGCACAACCAGGTCGAGGGTGTCGTGGGACATGGTCAGGCTCCGGTGGTGGGGTGTTGGAAGAGTTTGCCGGGAATGGCTTCCCTGGTTCCGCCTTTGAGGACCTCGGTGAAGTCGCGTGCGAGGTCGGCCTTCCTGACAGTGACGAGCATGTCGAGTTCACGGCGAAGCACTCTCATGGAGGTCGACCCGGGTTCGGAGTCCCATCCACCGAGGCCGACCAGGACGCCCGCGAGAAGTGTCCCCTGGTTCCGTCCTGCAGTGGCCATGGCCTCGACGAAGTCATCAGGAATCTCCTCGAGGCGCGATCCGAGGAACACCATCATGTCGGTGCTGGCTGCGAGGTCGCTGACGGTTTCGGTGCTGGGTTGGGTGTCCGGTTCGTCGATCCCGTGCAGGAGTACCCCGTCAGGGTGGCTTGCAGGAGCTGCAACCAGGACTTCCCGCAGGCCCGCGTCAGACATCGACGAGACGAGCGCAGCGCCCGAGGGCCCGAGGGGGACAAGAAGGATGCGGGCCTTGTAGTAGGCGCGCGACGTTAAATGTGTCATGGGCTTTCCTTAGCTTGGGTTGTCGGTGTTCAGAGCGAAGGTCGAACGACGACGTGCGGACTGCTGGGCCCTGTCCGGTCCAGGAGGGTGTGGAAGAGTTCGTCGACGCCGTCGAGCCCGACGTCGATGCTCGGCACGTGTTGCAAGCCTGTGTCTTCGGCGGCCAGAAGTTCGATGCTCCTTGTGAGTGCCTGCGGTGAACGGCCGCGTACGCCGACGACACCGGACGCGCCACGCACCAGGGTCTTCAGGTTCACTTCCGCGACGGGAGTATCGCCGAGTCCGGCAAGGACCAGACGTCCCAGCTTCCGGAGGTGTTCTGTGGTTTGGAGTGCTGGTCCACCAAGACCGACGGTATCGACGATGACGTCGAAGCCGCTGGTCTTGCCGTGCCTGCCCAAAGCCGCGGAAGTTGATGAGGCGTCGTCGTTGACGACGATGGAGGCGCCCATCGCCTCGGCAATCTCCAGACGATCGCGGCTGGTGCGCGAGTTGCGTCCGAGCACGACGATCTCCTGGGCGCCTCCTGCCCTGGCGGCCGCCACGGCGGCGATGCCGTGGTAGCCCGGTCCAATGATGGCCACGCGCGAGCCACTCGTGGCGCCACCGATGTTGATGACCCAGTCGACCGCGTTGGCGAAGGGTTGGGTCCAGGCGGCGAGATTCGAATCCAGGTCCCGGGGTAGCTTGTGCAGCACTGTCTGGGTCGACAGCTCCATGTATTCCGCGTTGCCGCCGTGAAGACCCGAACCTTCATGGAGTCCCAGCATTCCTACGCGGCGCTGTCCGCCCCACAGATCCGCGTCCGGGCAGAAACGGTAGACGTCCGGCTGCAGGCACGCAGCGCAGGTCGGTCGCCCGCAGGGCAGGTACTCCTCCAGCGCAACCCTGTCGCCGACTTCGACGTCCCACGACCACTGCATGACAGGGGTGAGAGAGACGATTTCGCCAACGACGTGGTGGCCCATCACCGTGGGATGGCGGAGGCCCTGTTGGTACAGGTCCAGATCGGTCCCGCACAGCGCAGAGGATTCTACCTTTAGCCAGCCTGCGGCGCTTGTCGCCAGTCTCGGGTTAATCGCTTGGACCGTGGTGGTTGAATCGGGCGACGAGACAGCGGCCCTGACGGCATAGGGGAGGGCCGTTGCCAGCGTCGCGGCCGTATGGGGAGAGGCGACCATGGAACCGTGGTCTTTCATGCGGGACTCCTAGCGGGTTCGTGTCTAGATGGAAACGAAGTCGGTTCCGGGGACCACCTGGATGGCCTGGTGGGCACCCTCGTGGAACGGGACGTCTTTGGGGAGAAGTATTGACGTCGAGCGCACGCGCTGGTCCGCGGTGTCGATGCCCGGGAGGGTCTCGTCCTCCATGGAGTCCAGTGCTGCGAGCAGGCGGCGCCGCGCCAGGATGATGGCGGCGTCGGAAGTGCCCAGCCGCTCCTTGGTGCGGTCCGCGATGTCGCCCATGCTTTCCTGCAGGGAGAAATCCTGCGCGGCGATGCCCTCGATGCCGGAGAAGGTCTTGTTCTGCTTCTGGGCCTCGCGGTCCATGAGGTAGTCGTTGCCCTTGTTGGCGAGGGTCCGATAGGTTCCCGGAATGTATTTGGCGTGGATGCCGTCGCCGTTGCGCATCTGCTCCAGTTCGTCTTCCCGCAGGTCGCGCGTCGGGTGGTAGTTCCAGGACCAGGCCCAGCATGTGGTGTCGTCGATCGGGACCCAGGCGTGGCCACCCATGGGATTGTGGGTGCCGAAGGGGGGAATGATCGTGTAGAAGGGCATGATCCACTGGGTGATGCGCCAGTAGAACTCTTCCTCGTTCGCGTTGCGCCGGGCTCCGATCAACAAACCGCCGTCGCTTTCGGCGACCTCGAATTTCGGGCGAGTGTCAGCCTTGATGTACTCATTGCCAGCCGTTCCGGAGTGCATGGGGTCATCGTCCAGGTTGAAGCGGTGGGCGAAGGAAACGTGGCTGGAGTCGATGCCGCCCTCCATGGCCTGGAGGTAGTTGGTTTCCTGAAGACGCTTGGAAATGAAACGCTGGCCGTCGCCGAGCTGCGCCCATTCGAGTTCCGGAAGGTCCGGCATTAGCTCCCCGGGACCCATGTACGCCCAGAGCACGCCTCCCCGTTCTACCAGGGGATATGACTTCTGCTTGATCCGGCATTTGAACTTGGAGTCTTCTGGCTCGGACGGCATGTCCGTCAGGTTGCCCTCCACGTCGTACTTCCACCCGTGGTAGGCACACCGTAGGCCGTTTTCCTCGTTGCGGCCGAAGTACAGGGAAGCAGTCCGGTGTGCGCAGAACTCGTCCAACAGGCCCAGCCGGCCGGAAGTGTCGCGGAAAGCTATGAGCTTCTCGCCCAGGAGCTGGACGCACACCGGCGGGCAGTCCGCCTCGGGGAGTTCATTGGCAAGGAGCGCAGGGAACCAATACCGCCGGAACAGGCGCCCCATGGGCGTTTCCGGGCCGGTCTGGGTCAGCAAGACATTTTGTTCTGAAGTGAGCACTGTAGGCCTTCCAATGTAAGCCGAAAATTATCAGTCTGTCCGAATGGCGCGCATCTGCGCGTTATTCGGTCAATGCAGTGTTGCATGGGTCTCATTGATACGTCAAGCAATAGGCCTGGGCGGCACTACGAACGACCACAGGGATGATGGTCTAGATTCGAGAGTGTGAACGCATCAATGCCGGTCGCCGCAGAGCTCGCGGCCACAGACCCCGACTATGTGGACTCCCTGGAACGGGGCCTGTCGGTCCTCAGGGCGTTAAGTGCGCGGGAAGAGGCGCTCTCCGTCGCGGACGTGGCGACGCTTGTGGGTATTACGCGCACCGCGGCGCGCAGGTTCGCCCTGACGTTGGAGTACCTGGGTTACGCAAGCCAGTCGGCGGAGGGGTACAGACTGACCCCCGGGGTGCTTGAAATCGGCGACGCATACCTTCGCAGCAATCCTTTGCCGGACGCCGCGCATCCCCATCTGGAAGAACTCGTCCGGGAGGTCGGGGAAACGGCATCCCTGACCGTCCTGCACAAGCAGCGTGTCTATTACGCCGCCCGTGTGGCCGCCGACAGGATAGTCACCGCAAACATCACCGTCGGCACCAGCGTCGCCGCACACAGCACGGCCACCGGCCGTGTTCTGCTGGGCGACCTCACTCCGGACGAACTCGAGGACTACCTTTCGTCCGTTGAACCCGGCCCCGGTTTCGATCCGGACTACGTGCGGAAACGGATCGAGGAAGCCCGCGGGCGTGGGTGGACGATGGCCGATCAGGAACTGACGCCGGGAATCAGGTCCGTGGCCGTTCCCCTGCGGGACCCGGAGGGCCGGATCGTCGCCGCCCTGAACATTGCCGCCCACGCCACACGCGTGGACGCCGAGGTACTCGAAAACGACTTCGTTCCGCTGCTCCAGTCCGCCTCGCGACGGACCGCGGCTGCCCTCTGGCCGACTTCGGGAGCAGCTCCCGCCAGGTCCGTGATGGCGCCTGCCACCGCCGCTCGCCCCAAGGCGCGCCCATCGGATGTCATCCAATCGGTAGAACGGGGGTTGAGCATCCTCACCGCCTTCGATGAGGGCCACCCAGCCATGAACCTGGCGCAGATATCCGCGCAGTGTCGGCTCCCGCGCTCGGCGGCGCGTCGCTTCGTCCTGACCCTGGCATCCCTTGGCTACCTTGAACAGCAGGGGCGCAGCTACGCCCCAACCCCCCTTGTCCTGGAATTAGGGTACTCCCTAGTGTCCCGGCTTTCGCTCGCAGATGTGGCCAAACCCCGCCTCGAAGGATTGGCGCGGAAACTCGGGGCGTCGGTTTCGATTGGCGTTCTGGACGGCATGAACCTGCGCTACGTAGCCAGAGCCAGTGCACCGAGCCCCTTGATCGTGAACATTCGCCCGGGCACCCGGGTTCCAGCAGAGCGCACGGCCATGGGTCAGGTCCTCCTGTCCCTTCTACCCTCCGCCGCCCTTGAAGATGCCAAGCGTTCCGCGGGCAGAGACAGGGCAGCCGACGGCCTGGCAGACCTCGAGGTCACACTGGCGGCCGTTCGAGAGCAAGGCTGGAGCTACGTTGACCAATTGCTCGAGGCCGGAATACGCGCCGTTGCGGTCCCTCTTCGGAACCGCCGAGGTGAGGTTGTAGCGGCCATGAGCGCCTCAGTACACGAGGCCACCACCCCCGACCGGGACATGACCGAGAATTTCCTGCCGGCCTTACGCGACGCCGCCACGGAGTTCACCATGGATTTAAGGGATGGCCTAAACGCCTAAAATCGTCCGTTTTACGCGCAGAGCGGCACGATGCGGATAAAAAGGATTGCTATCCGCGCCGGAGGGTGGTTATATTCATCACACGCAAATTCTTGTTTTCGCGATGTCCCGCGGCAACGATGCCCCTCCAGAATGGGATACAGATGATTACCCTTGACCCCGCCCAAGTCTCCACCAATGTTGATCTATCCAAGCGCCCTTATCGCTGGCTAGTCCTCGTGCTTTGCTGGCTGGCCTTCACAGTCACCTCCGTTGACCGTTCCACGTGGGGTCCGGCGTCGATCTCTATTGGTGACGACCTCGGCGTGCCCCTGGCAAGCCTGGGGCTCTTCGCTACCTTCTACTACATCGGCTACGTCGCCTCGAACGCCGGCAGTGGATTCCTCACCGATAAGGTTGGTGGCCGCATCCTCATTTCGGTTTCCCTCGTGGGTGCCGGAGGGTCCATGATGCTCTTCGGATCCACGACGTCCGCCTGGATCGGAATGGCCGTCCAGGCAGTCATTGGCCTCTTCGCCGGCGCTGAATATGCCGCCGGAATCAAGTTGATCTCCAGCTGGTTCCGTCCCGAGGAGCTCGGCAAGGCAATGGGGATCTACACCTCGGCTACTTCGCTGGGCGTCGTTGTGGCGAATACCGCGGTCCCCTACCTCATCGAGCACTACTCCTGGCATGCCTCGTATTTGCTTTTCGGAGCAGTTTCCATCGCGGCCGGCGTCGCCTGCTACATCATGCTCCGGCCCGGTCCGGTAGTGTCAAAAAAGGCCAACCTCACAGAGGGCCGCTCCGTCCTTATTGAACTGGGGCGCAACAAGAACCTTCTTCTCTTGGCGCTGGCAGGATTCGGCGGTTTCTGGGGGACCTATGGATTCATCACCTGGTCCAACGCCCTCATGATCAAGGGACACGGCATCGACCCGACTGTCGCCGGCGGCATCGTGGCCATCTATGCAGCTCTCGGCGTGCTTGGCAAGCCTCTCATCGGGTGGATCGCCGACAAGTTCAACGGCGCCCGCAGGGTTCCCTCGATGGTTGTCCTCGGCTGCTTCGCCGTCATGCTCGTCGTCTTCGGCTTGTTGGATAACGCCGTCGCCTTCTTCGTCGCCGCCCCGCTGCTCGGACTCGGGGCATACTGCTACCTCCCCCTCATGGTGGCCCTCGTGCCCCGCCTCGTGAGCAGCCGCGTTCTCGGCGGTGCTGCCGGAATAACAAACGCCATGTGGCAAATCGGAAGCGTCCTGGTCCCGTTGGCAGTGGGCGCCGCCTTCACCGCAACCAACAATTCCTTCATGGCCGCTCTGATCACGCTCGCCGCCGGCCCCTTCCTCGGCATGATCATCATGTACTTCGTGAACGAGCGCCCCGACGACGTCGAAATCGCACTGGCCGACCGGGGAAAGGCCTAGCTGCCGCAGATCCCCTCGGCCCAACGACGGCCCCTGTCCCGAAGGGATGGGGGCCGTCGTGCATGGAGACACATACCGGGATGAAGGGACTAACCATTGCACCTTTAGTCGTTTCGAGGCATACTCAAAGAACCATTGGTCCGATAAAAAGGAGTGCCTGTGTCGACGAAAACCACCACCAAGACCAGCCATTACCACGTGCAAAAAGCGCGACGCGAGAAGTACATCGAGGATTGGCGGGCCAACCACCGCGCCGTCATCCGCGTCGAAGACGTTGAAGCCCGCCTCAAACTGACCCAGCGTGGCTCCAAGATCGGTGTCTACATGGGCGAGGACGGCGACAACCCGACCCGCACCATCGACGCCCTACTGCACGAGATCGACCCCGGCGTCATCACAACGATTCACCGTCACTCTTGGGACGCCATGATCTGGGGCGTTGGCGGTGAAGGCTGGATAGAGATCGACGGCGAACGCGTCAAGATCACGCCCGGCGACTCTGTGCACATCCCCGCGTGGGCGTGGCACCGTTCGGGCAACGACGGCGCCGAAGCAGTCCGCTACGTGACCTTCAGCTCGGAGCCGCTCATGGCCACCATGGGTTTCTCCATCCTTGAGGACCGCGGCCACGAAGAGTTCTCCACCTTGCCCGGCCGTCCGGCCTACACCTCGGCTCAGGGCATCGAGGGTGAAGACGCTTACGCGCGTCGCCTGCGCCGTCTCGGCAACGAGCAGGCCAAGCGCCGCAGCGGTCGCCTGCGCACCGACTGGGAAGAGCTGGAAATGCTCAACACCCCCCGCGGCTCCCGCACAACCTTCCTGCTCGACCGTGCCATCGGTTACGAGGCCTCTGGCATCACCATGGCCATGTTCGAACTCGGCCAGGGCCGCCAGCAGTCCATGCACCGCCACCCGGGCGAGGCTTGGCTGTACGTCGTCGACGGCTACGGCCACTCCTACCTCGGTTCCGAAACCGAAGGCGGCGAGAACCACCCGTGGAAGAAGGGCGACCTCGTCTCGGTTGACCACTTCCTGTGGCACCAGCACTTCAACGACTCCAAGGACAACACCGCCCGGATGGTTCGTGTCCACATGTTCGACTCCTTCCTGGACACCATGAAGGCCATGATGGACCCCATGGTGCTCTTCGAAGAGCCGCCCGCAGAGATTCGTGACAAACAGGCTGGCGACGTGAACACCATCGTCTGGCCTCCGATGATCCGTCCGAGCTGGCCATAAGACCCGATGAGCGTAGATCACCAGCACACCGAGGGAAACTCCCACCATCACCATCACGGGAGCACCCCTCATCGCACCCTTCCGCCGGGAGTAACAGGCCTGCATACGCTGCCTGCCGACCACCACGATGGGCCGTGGGACTCCATGATCGTGCCTCCGGGCACCAAAGAGCGCCTGCTCAGCACCGCGGTGTTGGTCCTGCGCCAAGGGCGGCTCCTGACTAACCTGTCAGGAGCCCCCCACGGGCTCATCGTTCTTGCCGGTCCTCCCGGGACCGGCAAGACCACGCTCGCGCAG
The DNA here is from genome assembly GCF_014207375.1 of Arthrobacter sp. AZCC_0090. Classification (GTDB taxonomy): domain Bacteria; phylum Actinomycetota; class Actinomycetes; order Actinomycetales; family Micrococcaceae; genus Arthrobacter. Next base: position 193,164 of record NZ_JACHEE010000007.1, read on the forward strand.
GGCCTCGCTCAAGCGGCGGCCCTCGCGGTTTCCAAGCGAGGTGCGACGACGCTCGTCGAAGTCGACCCGCACGCTTTCCCAAGCGATATGCTCGGCGAAAGCCAGCGCGCCGTCTCGAAGCTGTTCCACGACACCTTGCCGGAAATAGCGGCTCGGCGCCCACACACTGTGGTTCTCATAGACGAAGTTGAAGCTCTGGCAGTTCGCCGCAGCTCGGCGTCGTTCGAGACAAACCCGGTGGACGTGCACCGCGCCACGGACGCAGTCCTCGCCGGACTGGACGCGCTCCGCGCGAAATGCCCGCACGTTGTTCTCATCGTCACCACGAACTTCCTGCAGGCCGTGGACGAAGCTGTCCTGTCGCGTGCCGACCTCGTGCTCACCACGGAGTTGCCGAACGCGGAGACGATCGAAGGCATCGTGCGCGGCTCGCTCGAAGAGCTTGCCGGCCAGTGGCAGGAAGTCCGCCCGCTGGCCAAGGACAAGGCGCTGCATGCGGAGATGGCTTCCCTCTTGGTTGGCCTCGACGGACGCCGCGTCCGTAAGACCATGTTGTCGGCACTGGCCAGCCGGACCGAGGTGGCCATGGAACCTGGATTGGTCACGGCAGATGATCTGCGCCGTGCTGCCCAGTTTGCCAGCGACACCGGGGCGCTTTTCTAAGCACCCTTTCGAAGGCCCATCAGCAACGGTGCCCCGGCAGGAAATTCCTGCCGGGGCACCGTTGTTCGTACTGGGTCCTGCTTGTCCCCCAGACCTCCACGAAGGAGGTGCCCGGTTAACGGCCGAAGCGGGAGGCAGGGATAGCCCTGCCTCCCGCCGGCCGTTCAGGCCTTGGGACTACTTGCCCCAGACCTTGTTGACGAAGGACGTGTCAATCACCTTGGAGAGGTCCACATTCTTGATGTCGGGGTTCTTCTTGGACAGCTCGTCCTGGGCAGACTTGAGCTGCTCGACGGTCGGTGCCGGGTTCTGAGGCAGCACGTCCTTGGCGTAGAAGTCGTAGGTCTCCTTCAGTGCCTCGGGATTGTCCTCCTTGAGGTGGGCCTTCAACAGCTGGGTGGAGTACACCTCGTCCGAACGCTCACGTTCGAAGGCCTTCTTAAGCGCCGTCAGGAACTTCGTAACGGTGTCGGCATGATCCTTCGCGAACGCGTCGGTGGTGGCAATGCCGACGTTGATGTTCGGAACTTTGCGCTCAGCAAGGTTCAGGATGCTGTTGAAACCGGCCGCCTTGAAAGCGGCGGATGCCGGCGGGTGGGACACAGCGGCGTCAATGGTTCCCGCCAACAGAGCGTTGTTGACGTTGGTCACGGAGCCAAGCGGGATCAGGTTGACGTCATGCGCCGACATGCCGGCTTCCTTGAGCGCAGCAAGCGTAGCGATGTAGACCGAACCGCTGGAGGAAGTGACGCCGATCTTCTTGCCCTTGAGCGCCTTCATGTCCTTTTCCTTGGACCACAGCTCGTAAGGGAACACCGGAGTCAGGGTGGCGATGGACTTGACCTCCGCGCCCTGGGCAACGCCGGAGACGATCTGGGAGCCTCCGATGGAAGCTAGCTGAGTCTGTCCGGAGACGAGGGCTGGGAAACCTTGGTCGCTGGCGAGGCTGGCGAGCTTGACGTTCAGGCCCTGCTCCTTGAAATAGCCAGCCTCATCCGCGATCCACAGGGGCAGTTCGTCGGCTACTTCTTCGCTATAGCTCACAGTGATGGTGCCGCCGGCGTCGGTAGCACTGCTACCGCCACAGGCGGTAGCAGAAAAGGTCAAAGCCGCGACGGCGACGGCGCCGGGAACCTTGGAGTTGAACCATGACTTCATTGTCGGTGCTTTCTTTTCGGGGAGGGAGGAAGGACACATCCGCGCCAGGAGGGCCCAGCCGGAGATAAGACTCAGTGCGACTGCGGGCGCCATGCCGCGAAGTGCTGCTCAACGCGACGGAGGAGAACCGTCACTGCGACACCGGCAAAGGCGAACAGGAACAGACCCGCGAAGACCTTTGGGGTCTGGAACTGCTGCCCGGCGGTGCTCATCATCATGCCGACACCGTGCTCGGCACCGGCCAGCTCGGCCACGAACACACCGATGAGGGCTTGGCCAACGGCCAGGCGCATGCCACTGGCGATGAATGGAACAGTGCCCGGCAATGCCACAGTGCGGAAGAGCTGGAAATCATTCGCGCCGAAACACTTGGCAACCCGAACCGCGCCTTGGTCCAGTGCGTGAACGCCCTGGGCGGTGTTGATGAGGATCGGGAACACCGCCATCAAGAAGACAATGGCGAACTTGGAGGTGGAACCGATGCCGAGCCAAATGATGAGGAGTGGCGTCAGGGCAATACGGGGCGTGGCATACAGGAAGTTAATGAAGGGATCCAGAGCCCAACCAACGCGCCGGTACCAGCCGATCAACAGGCCAAGCGGCAGGCCAATCAGAACTGCGAGCGCAAGGCCAACAAGAAGCTCTTGGGTGCTCGTCCACAGGTCAATCCAAATATCGCCGCTACTGAAGAGGTCGGCGAATGCTTGGATGACGTCCGCCGGACCTGGCAGCAGCAATTTCTTGTGCTGAATACCTGCCGCGACAGCCCACAGAATGATGGCGACGACGACGGCGCCGATGCCCCAGAGTTTCTGTTCATTCAACCAACTGGGTAGAGCTCGCTCGGGCGTGCCCTTGCGGTCAGCCTTCGATTCAACAGTCGATCCCGAAGTGGTGGTGGTAGACATCAGTGTTCCTCCTGCGCGGATGATCCGGCGGCAGACTTTGAGCTATACAGGACGTCGGCGATCTCATCGCACTTCTCGAGGAATTCCCGCGAGCGGCGCAGGTCCTGGGTGCGCGGGCGCTCCCATGGAACCTCTATCTCCTTGACGATCTTGCCGGGGCGGGGACCGAAAACGCAGACTCGGTCGGCTAGGAAGGCGGCCTCGGCGATGTCGTGCGTAACAAACAGTGCAGTGACATCGCGAGCGGCGCACACCCGGAGCAGTTCAACCTGCAAGACCTCGCGAGTCTGAGCGTCGATGGCGGCAAAAGGCTCGTCCAGGAGCAGTAGCTCCGGCTCGACGGCGAGCGCCCGAGCCAGGTTGACACGCGACTGCATGCCACCGGAAAGGTTCACGGGATACTGGTGCGCGACGTCGCCGAGCCCGACAAGGTCGAGGAGTTCGTGGGCGCGATCGCGCTGTTCGCTTTTCGGCATGTTGGTGGACAGTTCCAGACCATAGGTCACGTTGGCCAGAACCGTGCGCCACGGCAGAAGGTTCGGCTGCTGGAAGACCATCGCACGGTCCGGGCCGGGCCCGGGAATGTTCCGGCCGTCAAGCTGAAGCGTGCCGTCGCTGATGGGAACGAATCCCGCCACGGCGTTCAGGAAGGTGGTCTTGCCACAACCCGATGGTCCCACGAGAGAAATGAATTCGCCGCGTTTCAGCTCCATGCTGCAGTCCTCGACCGCAGTTACGGTACGTCGGGAGCGGCCCTTGGAAGAGTATTGGATGAGGACATCGCTCGCTGTGAGGTGTCCAGATTCTTTTTCGGTCCGACTATCCAGCCCTGCGGGGTCCGAAGCCCCGGACAGCGTCGTCCGACTAGGTGTAGCAGTCATGGATTCACAATAGGTTCAATTGTTAGTCCAAAGCAAGGTTTTTCGTGAATTCGAACACATGAAACGTCCGCGATCCCGACGTCGCCAGGCAAACGCCTCGCTCCAGCCGCGACTCCAACCCATGGGCACGGCCCGCCAAAGTCCCCGAAATTCGCGAGATTTTTGCACACAACCCTCGCCAAGCGGCGTCTTGCACGCTAAGGTTTAATGGACTAACCAATGGAGGATCACATGACCATCTCCGCTCCCGGAACCCTCATCATCGGCGCCAGCCAGGCCGGCCTGCAGATTGCAACATCGCTGCGCGAATTCGGCGACACCGAACCCATCATCTTGGTCGGCAACGAAGACGTCGCCCCTTACCAGCGCCCGCCACTATCCAAGGCCTACCTCGCTGGCAAGGCATCAGTTCAGTCTCTCGGCTTCCGTTCACTGGACTGGTACGCCGAGAAGCAGATCGACCTACGCCTCTCCACCCACATCGAAAACCTCGAGCTTGACGCTCCAGGCTCAGGCAGCGGCGTCGCCGTCACCAGAACGGGAGAAAAGCTCCGCTTCGCACGCCTCGCACTCACCGTGGGCGGCACGCCGCGCCGGCTCCCGATTCCGGGCGCCGATCTCGACGGTGTCTGCGTGCTGCGGGACATCGCGCACGCTGACGATCTGCGCACCCGCCTGCAGGCGGCGACGAACGTCGTCGTCATTGGCGGTGGCTTCATTGGCCTGGAAGCAGCCGCGGCGGCGACCGCGGCTGGCAAAGACGTGACCGTGGTCGACGTCGCTGATCGCCTTCTCGGACGTGCCGTGGCTCCCGAAGTCTCCGCGTTCTACCTAGCGGCGCACCAGCGCCGCGGCACCAAAGTGCTCCTCTCCACGGGCATCGAGTCCATTGAGGGCACCGAACAAAACTCCGTGACCGGCATCCGCCTCGACGACGGCACGGTGCTGCCCGCCGACGTCGTGCTGGTGGGAATAGGGCTCGTGGCACACACCGATCTCGCTGCAAAGCTCGGTCTCGAGATCGATCGCGGAATCGTCGTGGATACGCTCGCACGCACGAGCAACCCGAACATCGTGGCTGCTGGCGACTGCACCACCCTCCCACACCCGCTCACCGGCGAAGGCCGCCATCGCATCGAATCCGTCCAGAACGCGATTGCACAGGCGCAGATTGCCGCAGCAACGCTCGTGGGACGCCCGCAAAGCCCGGCCGCCGTGCCGTGGTTCTGGTCAGACCAGGCGGACCTCAAACTCCAGATTGCCGGCCTCTCCACCGGATACGACGAGGTGGTGGTTCGTGGCGAACCGGACACGGAGCAGTTCTCGGTGCTCTACTACGCTGCCGGAAGCCTGATCGCTATCGACTCCATCAATGCCCCGCGTGACTACATGGCCGTCCGCAAGCTCCTCGGGGCCGGCGGCACCATTCCCGCTGAGCTTGCCGAAGACACGAACGTGTCGCTCAAGGACCTCGTGGCGGCCCCGGCCGTCTGAGCGGCATTCAGCAAACGAGGTCGCCCCTCACCTCCGCGGAGGTGAGGGGCGACCTCGTTTGACCCGGATGCTCGGCTCAGGAAGCCGCGGGAACGCGCTCGGCCAGTCCCGGATAGACCTCAAGGGCGTTCTCCAGGAGGATCCGGCGTTCATTCTCCCCAGACAGACCGGCACGTCTAACGTAGACCAGGGTGTTGTCCCACTCCACACCGGTCTCCGGGTCCGCGCCGCGCACGGCACCGAGCATCTCGGAAGCGAAGAGGATGTTGCGGGACGGGACAACGCGGGTCAGCAGGTCAATGCCCGGCTGGTGGTACACCGCCGTGTCAAAGAAGACGTTCTTCAGCAGCTCGGAGGGGTCCTGCCAACCGTTACGCATGGACAGGCCACGGTAGCGGCCCCAGTGGTACGGGATCGCGCCGCCGCCGTGCGGGATCACGAATCGCAGCCCCGGGAAGCGCTGGAAGAGGTCCGACTGCAGCAGCTGCATGAACACGCTGGTGTCCGCGTTCAAATAGTGCGCACCCAGGGTATGGAAGTTCGGATTGCACGCCGTGGACACGTGGACCATGACGGGGATGTCGAGTTCCTGGATGACCTCGTAGAGGTCAAACCAGGACTCGTCCGTCAGTGGCTTTCCCGCCCAGGAACCTGAGGGATCCGGGTTGAGGTTCGCGCCCACGAACCCAAGCTCGGTGACCGTGCGCCTCAGCTCGGCAATGACGCCAGCGTGGTTGCCCTCCGGTGTCTGTGGCAGCTGGGCCACCGGCGCGAAGTGCTCCGGGTACAGCTGGCTCACACGATGCACCAGGTCATTCGAGGCCCGAGCCCAAGCATCCGCGATGCTGGCGTCCGGAACGTGATGCTCCATGCCCGAAGCCCGGGGGGAGAAGACCATGAGGTCCCCGCCACGCTCCCTCAGCACGCGCAGCTGGTTTGGCTCCACGCTTTCGCGAAGCTCGGCGTCGCTGATCGCCGCGAGCGTGGCGTTCTCGCCGGCGAGCTGGGCCTTACGGAAGGCGAACAGCTGCGCAGGCTCCGTGGTGTAGTGGCCGTGGATGTCGATGATCATTTCTGGGCCTCCTGAATCCAGTCCTCGTAAGGGACGTAACGGATGCCGGCCTTTTCAATCAGCGCACGCATGTTGTTGACGTCCAGGGCAATCTCGCCGGCCTGGTACCGCACACGCGCCTTCGCTTCCTTCTCCTCGCGCGCCTTCGAGGCGGCGAGCACCTCGGCTGCTTTAAGGCGGGGCACGACGACGACGCCGTCGTCGTCGGCGATCACCACGTCACCAGGATTAACGATCCTGCCGGCGATCGAGATAGGGACGTTGACGTCGCCAAGGGTTCCCTTGCCGGTGCCCTCGGCCGAAACGGCCTTGGACCATACCGGGAAGCCCATCCCCTGAAGATCGGCCACATCCCGCACCCCCGCTTCGATGACGAGTCCGCGCACGCCGCGTGCTTTGAGCGAGGTGGCAAGGAGGTCGCCGAAGTAGCCCATATCGCATGGCGCGGTTGGCGCAACAACCAGCACATCACCATTGGCGCACTGCTCCACCGCAACGCCGATGGTGGTGTTGTCGCCCGGGGCGACCGTGACGGTGACAGCGTTGCCGGCGATCCGGGCTCCCATCTGCACCGGGTTGATGTGCGAGCCGAGCAGGCCCTCGCGGCCTTGGGCCTCATGAACGGTGGCGACGCCGTAGCGAGCGAAGGCGTCCACAATGTCCCGTTCGGCGCGCGGCGGGTTAGTCACGACGAGGCCGGCCATCAGCGCACCGCTCCGCCGGACTGACCGATCATTGCGGGCATCATCGAGACGTGGATGGCATCCTCGTCGGTTTCGCCGGCGAGCACGCGGATAGCGTGGTCCACCTGGTCGATGCCGTAGCGGTGGGTGGCAAGCTTCTCCAACGGGTAGCGGCGCGAGGCAAGCTGAGCCACCGCAAGTTCGCAAGCGTTGAAGGAGTGGCCGCGGGCCGATTTGATGGTGATGGCCTTCTCGGTAACCTGCTTGACCGGGAAATCCGGGAACGCCGCCAGCTCGCCCTGGATGAGCAGGGTGCCCTCTCGGCGCTTGAGGACGTCGACGCCGAGCAGCACCGGAGCGGTACCGGCACGGGAGGTGCAGTCGAGCACGAAGTCCAGGCCCCTGCCGTTGGTCAGATCCATGATCTTCTCGCGCGGGTCCTCGGTGAGAACGTCGATCACCTCGTCGGCGCCTAGTTCCTTAGCCAGCTCGAAACGGGCTTTGTCACGCGTAGTGCCTGAGACGATCACCTGGGAAGCGCCGGCGGTCTTGGCGGCAACAAGCTGTGCAAGGCCCTGCTGGCCAGGGCCCTGGATCAGAACAGTGTCGTTGTAGCCGACGCCGGCGGTCAGGAGCGCCCATTCGATGCCGTTGGATAGCGGCATGACCAGGCCGGCCTCTTCCGCGGTGATGGTGTCCGGGATCTTGTGGAGCACGGCGTTCCACGGCAGATACATGTATTCCGAGAATCCGCCCCAGAGAGTTCCAGGGAAGTCAGCGGAGGTGTATCCGAAACGGCGCGCGTCCGGGTTGGTGCGCCAGTCGGTGGCCTGACAGTGGCGGTATTCGCCAATGCGGCACCACTCGCAGCTGAAGCAGGCAACATAATGCTCCACGAAGACGCGGTCACCTTCTTTGAGTCCTTGGCGCTTCTTGAACTTTTCGCCGGCCTCCACGATGACGCCAACGTTTTCATGGCCCATGATCACCGGGCCCCGCGTGGCCAGGGTGGTGGGCGGTTTGGAATAAAGCTTCACATCCGTGCCGCAGATTCCTGCGACCTCGATCTTCAACAGGGCCGACTCATCGTCGATATTCGGCCGGTCAAATTCGCGCATTTCGGTGGTTCCCGGAGCAACCCGGACCGCCGCAAGCACCTTCTCAGACATTTACTGGCTCCCTCGAGCACGGCCTAAAGGCCTTGGCAAAATGGTTAGTCCAATCTACCATGGAAGTGTCGACCATCACTAGACCTCACCGGAGGCAACATGCCCGTCCAGCTTTCCGCTCTTAGCCGATCCCAAGGGAATAACAGCCGTGTCAAAGACGGTACCGTTGCCCCTGCCGGCTATTCGCTCGACTTCGAGGAGGTGCCCGTCCTCGTCAAGGGATTCCGTCGCATGGTCCGCGAGCTCGCCTTCGACGTCAGCGAAATGGCGCTCACCACCTACCTCACCGCCAGGGAACACGGCGTAAAATTCACCGCCCTGCCGATCTTCCTGGTCCGCGGTTTCCACCACAACGCGATCGTGGTCCGCCGCGATTCCGGCATCACCGATCCCGGGCAGCTCGTGGGCAAGCGCATCGGCGTGAACCGAGGCTACACCGTGACCACCGGTGTCTGGGCCCGCTCAATAATGGCAAATCAGTACGGCCTTGACCTCGACTCCGTCACTTGGGTCCTCTCCGGCGACGAGCACGTCGAAGCGTATGCGCCGCCGTCGAACATCATTTCCGCCCGGTCTGGCAAAACCCTCGAACAGATGGTGCTTGAGGGCGAGCTCGAGGCCGCGATCGGGGTCAAGAGCGACTCCCCCGCCCTTGTCCCGCTCATCCCCAACGCGAACGACGTCGCCCTCACCGCCTTGCGTGAAACGGGCCTGTACCCGATCAACCACCTCGTGGTCATCAAAGACGAGGTCCTTGAGGCCCACCCCGACTCAGCGGTGGCTGTCTTCGAGGCCTTCGCCGAGTCCAAGCGCCGGTACGTGGCCGACCTCAAGGCTGGCGCGATCGCCGAGCCCGACTCAGCGGACCGCCTGCACCTGAAGGTGCTCGAGGCCACGGGCTGGGACGATCCGCTCCCCTACGGCATCGAACCGAACCGTGCCGTGCTCGAGGACCTCATCGAACAGACAAGCAAGCAGCACATCTTGGCCAAGACCGTGAAGCTGGACGAGCTCTTCGCGGAGTCCGTTCGCGGGCTCGTCGGATAGAGACGCGTATCGCCGTCAGGGAACAGGAATCTGCGTCTGAAGGGCAGCGGCCTGAATAATCAGAGGGATGGCGGTTCCGAGCTCGCTGGGAGCGGTCTCCCCTAGAGGCTTACCCGTACACAGGTGCATCAGTGCCCGCAGGGCGTTGCCATGCGAAACCACCACCATGCTTCGGCCCGCAGCAAGCTCCGGAGCCAGGACATCGAGCCAGTACGGCGTCATACGTTCTGCCACGTCTGCGAGGCTCTCCGCGGCAATGCCCGCCGCTTCGGGAATCCCCAGGTACCGCGGATCGGCGCGTTGGGCGGCTAGTACGGCGTCACCTGCCCATGGCGGACGGCCGTCGACGCCGCGGCGCCACCACTGGACGTTCTCTGCACCAAAGCGCGCCCTTGCTTGGTTCTTGACCAGGCCTTGAAGCGCACCATAGTGCCGCTCGTTCAGCCGCCAGTGCGCCCTCGGGGACAGTTCCCAGCCGGCTTCCTCGATCAGCAGGCGGGCCGTTTCCACGGCCCGCCCTAGGACTGAGGTGTGCACTGCGTCGGGACACAGCGCCGCAAGGCTCTGCGCGGCGTCGCGCGCCTCGGTGCGGCCCCGCTCAGTAAGGGGGACGTCGAGCCAACCCGCGAACATATCGCAGGCATTCGCGACGCTTTCACCGTGGCGCAGCAGCACCAGTGGACCCACTAGTGCTGCTCGAGGAACGCCCGAATCCGGGCAGGTGACGTTTCCGGAGTCTGTTCGACGACGGGAACATCCCAGAATTCATGAACCGGGAGGCATTCTTCGAGGTAGCGCGCGGCAGACGGCGCATGGGAGCTGTCCTGGCCCGGCACGATCAGCCCGGGCACCTGGAGGGTCATGAGATCCTCGACCTCGACACCCGGCACTGTGTCCCGGTCGAAGAGACCGCGCACGGTTCCGTCCACGATGAGCTCGTACTTCTTCGCGTCCATGGCTGCGTAAGCCGCGGCGAACCCCGCGTTGCTGCGCAGCGGTGCCGCCCACGGCCCGACGCGCGGATCCTTACTGAATCCGGCGGTGCTAGAACGGGCGAGCTCGACGACGGCCTGCATCCCGTGCTCCATCGCGAAGGCGAGGTGCTGGGTGAAGCGGCGGTGCTGTCCCATCCGGTACTGCGGCCCTCCGGCGGGCGAGAACAGCACCATGCTGCGCACGCGTTCCGGATGCTGGACGGCGAGCGCTGCCGCCGTCGAGCATCCAACGCAGCCGCCCATGGTGTGGACGGCATCGTAGCCGAGGTGATCGATGAGCCCCAACGCCTGGGTCACATATCGGTCCCAGGTGAGGCGCTCCACCCGGCCACCAGACTGTCCGGACTCACGACGGTCAAAGACCACGCAGGTGTAGCTGTCCTTGAGCGCGTCGACGAAGCCGAGGTTGCGGTAGCGGCCGAAAGTGGTCCAATTCTCCAGGGTGGAGTCGAATCCGCCCGGGCTGAACATCAGCAGCGGCGGGCCGTCACCCACCGTTTCGTAGCGGGTGGGGATTCCATCAATTTCGACGATCGGCATGACTAACTCCTGTTATCCCTGGCCGCGGAGGTGCTGCGCCCCGCGGATATCGGCGATGCACTCGGTGAGGGCGTCATAGGCGACGCGCCCCACATTGGCGTAGGTGGTGGGTTCCTGGTCTATCCACTTGGCGTTGTAGCCGATGGCGGCGGTGGACATCCGGATCCGGCCGTCAAGCCATGGACCGCCGCCGAATCCGCCGAGCACCGGGATGGACACTGCGGCTACCACGGCCGGCCCCACCACGGGACCCGAGTTCGTGAAGTTGAGCGCGACGGCGCCAGCGGACTCGAGCCGCTTGGCCTCGGCAATGAACTGCCCCACCATCTCGTCCGGGACCAGGACACCTTCGGCCTGTGAATATGCGACGCCGTATTTGAGCGCCGTTTGCGGTGTGACACCGAACTGCGCAAAGACGGGCACGCCTGCACGGGTGACGGCCTCGACCGCCTCGGGGAAGCCGGCGGCGCCGTCGAGCTTGACGAGGTCGACGCCGGCCTCTTTCGCGAGGCGGATAGCTGCTCTGACAGCCTCTTTGGCACCCTCCTGAAGTGGGCCGAAGGGGAAGTCGCAGCTCAGGAGCGCGTTGTCGACGCCACGGCGCACAGCCTTGGCGGCCACGAGGATCTCCTCCATGGTGATCTCCAGCGGATGAGACTGGCCCCACAGGTTGACGCCCACGGAGTCTCCCACGGAGATGATGTCCGCGCCAGCGCGGTCTGCAATGCGTGCCATCTGATAGTCCCATGCGACGATGCAGGCACTCTTCTGGCCAGCCGCCTTCATGGCTTGGAGTTGGGGAATGGTCATGGTGTTCATGCGCGGGTGGCCCTCAACAGTTCAATCAGATCGTCCTCTTCCGCCGGGACCAGCAATATCCGGGCGTGGGGACGGAGGTGGAAGAGGGCGTCACTGGTGAGCGCACCCGGGGCGACGACCAGTCCTGCCGTCATGATCCCTCGTTCACGGGCGAGGTCACCGATGGCGGCGACCGCCGTCGCGTTCTCGCCGGAAGTGGCCACCATGACCACCGTGTTGGTGTCGGTCATGACCTTATCGAGGGGCACGTCCGAGGCGCCTACCTCAGCCAGCACCTCGCCAGGGTCAGTTATGGAGAAGAAACGAGCCTGACCCCAGTCAAGCAACGCCGCGGAGCGGACGATCCGCTCCGCTTCGTCGTCGAGGGCGACGACGCGGGTGTTCCGCGCGGCCGACAAAGGGTAGTCGATCCGGTAGGCCGCTTCCTTGGCGGTCGCAGCCTCAGCGCAGGAGCTCAGGCCAGCCGGCACCGAGCGCGGACCACTCGCGTGGTCGTGATCGTGATCGTGGTGAGACATGGCTCAGACCGAGGTGTGCGGCTTGGCGGGTTCGGCGACCATGGCTTCGCCGATGCCCTCGACGAAAGACTGATCGGCCGGGAGCACGATCGCGACCGAGCGAACCTTCTGGTCCTTGGCCCGGTTGCCGGTAGGCTCGACGCCGTCCTGCAGCGCCTTGACGGCCTTGTAGAGCTTCTGGCGGGCCTTGATGATGCCCGCGTCGGTGGCGACGAGGCGTTCCTTGGTCCGGTCGACGAGCGGGCCCATCGACTCTTGCAGCGAAGAATCCTGAAGCGCAATGCCCTCGATGCCCGAGTAGTTTTCGCCGTGCTTCTGGGACTCACGGTCCATTAGATAGTCGTTGTCCTTGTTCGCCAGCGGACGGTACGACGCGTCGTTCGCGCTGTGGACACCCTTGCCGGCCCGCATCGCAGCGACCTCGGCTTCGGTGAGCTGGCGGGTGGGGTGGTAGTCGAAGCTGTATGCCCAGCAGTTCTCGTCGTCGATCGGCACCCAGAAGTGACCGTGGACGGGGTGGTCACCACGCGGCGGAACCATGGTGAAGTTCGGCAGCACCCACGGCGTCACGCGCCAGTAGTACATACCTTCTTCAGCATTGCGGCGGGCGCCGATCAGCAAACCGCCTTCGTAGTCGACCACCTCGAAGAAGGGCTTGAGGTCGCCCTTGTTGTACTCGTTGCCCTTGGAGCCCTTGAAGAGCGGGTCGCTCTCCAGGTTGCCGCCGTGCAGGAAGGTGACGTGGCTCGAGTCGATGCCGCCCTCGAGAGCCTGGAGCCAGTTGCACTCCTGCAGGCGCTTGGAGGTGAAGACCTGGCCGTCCGGGACGGTGTAGGCCTCCCACTCGGGCAGCGGCGGCTGAGCGGCAGGGTCACCAAGATAAGCGAAGAGCACGTCGCCGCGCTTGGCCATCGGGTAGCCCTTCAGTTTGACGTTGGCGCAGAAGTTGCTCGACGCCAGCTCGCTCGGGACCTCGACGGCCTGGCCGGTGACGTCGTACTTCCAGCCGTGGTAGGGGCAGCGCAAGCCGCCTTCTTCGTTCCGACCGAACCACAGTGAAACACCGCGGTGCGCACAGAACTCGTCCATCAAGCCGTAGCGGCCTTCGGAGTCGCGGAAAGCGATGAGACGCTCGGAGAGCACCTTCACGCGTACCGGCGGGCAGTCATTCTCGGGGAGCTCCTCGGCGAGCAGCACCGGCTGCCAGTATCGGCGGAAAAGGTCACCCATGGGAGTACCCGGACCCGCCTGGGCCAACAATTCATTGATGTCCGTACGCAACATTGCGAAGGATCCTTTCGTCCTGACTGGAGTTGAGGTACTTACTGTTCTCCGGGCTCTAGATGGCGCGCCCGGATAGGGAGCCTTAGGGCTGAGTGGGCGGCAGGTCGACAACCAGACCGTTGAGCTCGTCTTCGAGCACAATTTGGCATCCGAGGCGGCTGCAGTCGCGCGGCTCAGAGACGCCCATGTCGATCAGGTCCGCTTCGATGTCTCCCGGGGTGCCGACGGCTTCCCGGAATTCTTCGCGTACCCATACATGGCAAGTGGCGCAGGAGTTGTTCCCTCCGCACTCGCCGATGATGCCGGACACTCCATTGCGGAGAGCAGCGGACATGACCGAATCGCCGGCCTCGGCGTCAACGACAGTGGTTTCGCCGACGGCACTGACATACGAAATCTGAACCATTTGAACCTCCCTGTAATGGTCTAACCATTATGCCCTTTAAGAAATCGAGGTGTCAACGGTTAGGGGGGAGCTGAGTTGCCGAGGCGTCACTCTTGGGCGAAGAGGAGGTTTGAATGGTGGACCATCGCCGTTCAATCCCGGCGAATTTCCACACGGCAAGGGCCGTGAGCCAGACCGCCAAGAAGAGCCCGACAATCGCAAAGCCTGCGTAGTCCAGGTTGATGCTCGCGATGACCGCAATGGGGCCGCTTTCGATCCTCAGCTGTTCCGCGATAACGCCGAGCAGCTCAATCCCGCCTATCACCACGGCGACGAGGACGGAGATCAACGTCACCGTGAGGTTGTAGTAGACCTTGCGCACCGGCTTGGCGAAGGCCCAGCCATAGGCCGTATTCATAAATATGCCGTCCACCGTGTCCGCCAGGCACATGCCGGCCGCGAAAAGCACAGGGAGCACCATGATGGCGTACCACGGAATGTGCACCGCAGCCGCTCCGCCAGCGAGAACCAGCAGCCCCACTTCGGTGGCGGTGTCGAAGCCAAGCCCAAACAGCACTCCAACAGGGTAGATATGCCACGGCTTGAGGACCCCGCGGGTGAGGCGTCCCAGGAAGCGATTAAAGAAGCCGCGCGAATCAAGGTGCCTCTCTAGTTCGGCTTCGTCGAAGGTGCCCCGCCGCATATCGCGGAATACCCTGCCAATCCCCGCAAGAGAAGTCATATTGAGGAAGCCAAGCGTCAGAAGGAATATCGCCGAAACGAGCGGGCCGATGACGCCGGTCCACTGACGGAACGCCGAAGAATCGTCGCCCACCTGGACAATCAAAGCCTGGACCCCGAGCGAAATGAGAATGGAAAGCGCAAAGACGATCGTCGAGTGGCCCAGCGAGAACCAGAATCCGAGCGAGAGGGGCTGCGGCGACAGAACGCCGCCCACAGTCTCGGCCCGAGCGCGGTCGTCAATGAGCTTTCGGGTGGCATTGTCGACGGCGGCGATATGATCGGCATCGAAGGCATGACGCAGGCCAAAGGTGTAGGCCAGCGATCCTACGCCTACCGTAAAGATCGGATAGTCACCAGCGAGGTTAAATCGTTCCGGCGCAACAAACCCGAAGAGCACGCCAAATCCCACCACATGAAGCAAGGCAATGAAGAAACCCATGCCCTTCAGGCTTCGCCAATCCCGCACGCTGAGGCTGTCCGCGAACTCTGTGAGCCGCTCTCGAACAGTTAGCTGAAAACTCACGGCATCCTCCGTTTCAGGCAATGGTCGGAATCCCCTAGGTCGATAGCACATGGGGGCCTCATAACTGGGTACGCGTCGGCCCGAAGGTCTTATGGTATAACAATTAGCAGACTTAGGCGTTGCCGTCATTTTCTTATCTGCTGAAACAGTCGGGAGCGACCCGTGGTTGGCAAGAGTTCTTACACACCTGAAGCGGACATGTTTGGGCCCGTCAGTGTCTCCCGAATCTCGGAGGTGATTGTTGATCAGCTGAAGCTCCTCATTCGCAGTGGTCAATTGTCTGTAGGCGACCGGCTGCCCAGCGAGCGGGACTTGTGTCAGCGGTACGGTGTGAGCCGGGTGACGGTGCGCGAAGCGCTGCGAGTTCTTGAAGCCAACGGGCTTGTGGTGATCAAAGTTGGGGTGTACGGCGGAACTTTTGTAACTTCTCCGTCCACGGAGAGGCTGGGAGAGCGGCTCGCCGATCTTCTCTATCTCGCGACGGCTACTGCCGGTGATGTCACTGAAGCCCGCAAGATCATTGAGCTAGGAATTCTCCACTTGGCGGTGCAACGTGCCACCGACGAAGACATCGCAGAATTGCAGGTGATGCTTGACCACGCAGAGAAGGCTTTGGTGGATGGGACGTATTCCATGGAGTTGTCCTCGGCGTTCCATGTTCGAATCGCGGGGTGCACCCATAACCCGTCGATTGAGATGCTCGTGCATAGTTTTCAGGGCCCCATGTTGATGTCACTGGTTCAGGCTCGTCATGTTGCCCCCTATATGGGGCCTCGAGGAGTAAAAGAGCACCGGGCCCTGGTGGATGCGATTGCGGCACGCTATGTTGATGCTGCTGAGGCCGTGATGAGTAAGCATCTGGGTCGAACTGCTGAGCGTACGTCGGCCCTGCCGAGCGGAGAAACAGTAGAAGAAGCACAGCTGGAGCTACCGCAGTGACGTAGGCCGAACATCGCTTCTGGAGCAGCCTTGTTCCGCTGGGTCTCTAAGGTACAGCTCCGCGGACGCGCCAGCTTCTGGAAATCGGTTTAACTTCTAACGCGTTGCTGTCGAAGCGATCCACGGATCTTCGGTTCCCTGCGCAGGGGAGGGGAAGAGTAGTCCTATGGCTGTTTCGAGTTGGGTGATTTGTGTCGATCCGCTGCTGTGTACGCCCCTTTTGCACCTATGGTGTGTTTGCCGCGGCAAGAGTCTGTTTGTTATTCCATTGCGGTATCATGCCATTAGGCTTCTTTGCCTCGCAATTAGGCGGGGAGGCTGACACCTTAGTTCCGATCGCATCGCCACGCCGTCTGATTGACGGCCGACCAGGGGGCACAATGGCCACCAACACCCCGGAAATGTTCCTTCCCGTCAACGTTGATCGGGCTTCCCAGGTCATCGTCGACCAGATCAAATCGCTCATTCGCGAGGGTAAGTTGAAGCCGGGCGATCGGCTGCCAAGCGAACGCGAGTTGTGCCAACGGTTCAACGTCAGCCGAGTGACTGTCCGCGAGGCGTTCCGGGTGCTCGAGACCAACGGACTGCTCACCATCCGCGTCGGCTCCCGCGGTGGCGCCTTCCTCACCAGCCCTTCGGCCGAGCGACTCGGCGAGGGTCTGGCCGACCTCATTTCACTCGCGCCTCTCACGGCACACAACGTTACCGAAGCGCGCATCATCATCGAGCTTGGCACCCTGCCCCTGGCCGTCGAACGGGCCACGGAGGAGGACATCGCCGCGCTTTTCGCGATGGTCGAGGAGGCCGAGCAGGCTGTTGAGGCGGGTAAGTACAACGTGGAACTCTCCGCCAGGTTCCACACACGGATCGCGCAGTGCACGCACAACCCCGCAATTGAAATGCTGATGCAGAGTTTCAACGGTCCCCTGCGGATGTCGCTCGAGGAGTCGCACATTTCCGCGCCTATGGGCCAGCAGGGTGTCACAGAGCACCGCAAGCTTGCCGAGGCCATCGAAGCCCGCAACGTTGAAGCCGCACGAACAGTCATGACTGAGCACCTCGGCCGGACTGCCGAGCGCGTTCGCACTCAGACCTCCTAGGGCGGGATCGGGCCGGGCCGGATAGTTCCGGCCCGACCCGACTGCTCAACTCCGGCGTTACTGCGTCCCGGCGTGTGCCGCGGTGTGTTCGTCGTACTCGTGGGCGTTCGCTGTTGCCCTGCTGGGTCAGCTCCACGAACATCCAGATGCTCTTGGCCTTCATGACGAGCACCACCGCGTGCTCGTCATACGGGTTGTAGTGGCGGTGGACCGAGTCGGTGTGCATGAACGCCAGATCGCCCTTCTTAGTCGTAGCGCTTATCGTCGTGGATCTCGCGCATGTCGCCGACAGCCACGTTCGGCGTGCGGCTGTTGACCGCAATGATCCGCTCGGGTCTCAGCTCTTCAACAGGGATTCCGAGGCATCCACGGCCTCCGCCACAAGCTCGACGGACCGCAGCCGCTGCTCCGTGCCGGTGCTTTGGTGGGCGACAATCAGTTCGTCGGCATCAGCGTGGCGGGCGAACTCATCGAGATAATCGCGCACCATCTCCGGCGTGCCCACCGCCGAGTACTTCACCATTTGCGCGATGTGCTGGCCCTGCGGCGAGTCGAGGATGAGGTCCGCTTCGGCGTCGGTGAATTCGCGTCCGCCGCCC
Organism: Arthrobacter sp. AZCC_0090; assembly: GCF_014207375.1. Lineage (GTDB taxonomy): Bacteria > Actinomycetota > Actinomycetes > Actinomycetales > Micrococcaceae > Arthrobacter. The sequence continues at coordinate 210,685 of NZ_JACHEE010000007.1, forward strand.
AGGAAGCGGGAGACGCGGTCCCGCTTGACCTCAAGGAAGAGCCGTTGGGCTTCGGCCGCCGAATCTGCGGCCACGACGTTCACTCCGGCGATCACGTACGGCTCCTGCAGTTGCTCGGACGGCTTGAACTCGCGGCGGTAGACGGCGACGGCGTCCTGCAGCGCGTTGGGCGCGAAGTGCGAGGCGAAGGCGTAGGGCAGGCCGAGCTGCGCCGCCAGATGCGCCCCGAACAGGGAGGAACCGAGGATGTACAAGGGTACGTTGGTGCCCTTGCCGGGCGTCGCTTCGACGCCCTGGATCCGCGTGGGTCCGGTGAGGTAGCCCTGCAGCTCCAATACGTCCTGCGGGAAGGTGTCCGCCGCCATCGGATCGCGACGGAGCGCACGCATGGTGTTCTGGTCGCTCCCGGGCGCCCGTCCAAGGCCGAGGTCGATGCGGCCCGGGTGCAGCGTCTCGAGGGTGCCGAACTGCTCCGCGATGGTGAGCGGCGAGTGGTTGGGCAGCATGACGCCGCCGGCACCGAGCCGGATGGTGCTCGTGTTGGCGGCGATGTGGGCGATCAGCACGCTCGTGGCCGAGGACGCGATCGAGCCCATGTTGTGGTGCTCGGCGTACCAAATCCGGCGGTAGCCAAGCCGCTCGGCCAGTTGCGCCATGGCGACGCTCCCGGCGAAACTCTCCGCCGCCGTCTGGCCTTTGCCAATAATTGCCAGGTCGAGGATGGAGAGGGGAACAGTCACGTTGGTGCCGGCCTTTCGAAGGTGGTTTCGTTCAAGGGGCCGGTTTCCCGGCCACTCTTTCGACAACGACGGCGGCGGCCGGGTTATTTCTCTTGCTTGCGTGGGTTCCGTCTCAGCTCGAGAAGATTCCTTTACCGGTCTCCATATCGATGGGCAGGGAAGAGTGCTCGTGGGAGATCTTCCAGGTGTCGTCCTTCTTCTCAAGGCAAATGGTGAAGCGGTTGGTCATCGCCCGCAGCCGTTCGCCTTCCGCCGAGATTCCGGCGAAGGTCACGGCTGCATGCCCGAAAGCCACGTCCTCCCCCGCGACGGACTGGACATCATTGAATTCGACCTTAACGCGCTCCTCGCCAAGGGAGGAGAACCATTCGCCTGCCATCGACCGCCAAGCCTCGATTCCGGTGTATTGCCATTGTCCCCAGGAATCGTAGATGTGGACGTTGTCGTCGTAGAGCGCCGTGAACGCGTCGACGTCCTTCGCGTGGACCGCGGCGGCGTAGGAGTCCAGTGCCTGTGTAACCGGGGTTTGCTCGTTGCTCACGAAAAATCTCCTCTGGTATGGGCGTTGTGTGGGAAGCCTACACCGAGCTCGAGTGTGACTTCTCGGGACCTCGAATGAAGCCGGATTAACCCCTGTATCCCAGCGTTTCAAATCGTTTTGACCGGTACTGGGCCCTGCCGGATAGTTGCTGCAACGCACACCATCCATCACTTTCGAAAGGGATTCCATGGCTATTTCACGCCTCAAAACAGGCACCGCGTTGGCACTCGCCGTCACCACGACTCTCGGCCTCGCCGCGTGCTCAGACCCGGGCGCCTCGGCCGCGTCAGCGCCGTCGTCGTCCGCTGGCTCTTCCGCTTCTAAGACCTTCAACTTGTCCCCGGAGCAGAACCGTTTCCCGGCGAAGGTTTCGCCCGGAGCTGCCGCGCTGGTGCCTGAATCCGTCAAGGCGGACGGCAAGCTGACCGTCGCAGTGAGCCCCTTCGCGGCGCCGCTGGCTGTCTACGCCACGGACAACAAGACGCCGGTGGGCAACGAGGTGGACATCGCCGTCGCGCTGGCCGAATCGCTGGGACTCAAGCCGGACATTGTTCCGACGGCGTGGTCCGACTGGCCGTTGGGCGTGGAATCGGGCAAGTACGAGGCCGTCATCTCGAACGTGACCGTGACGGAAGAGCGCAAGCTCAAGTTCGATTTCGCCAGCTACCGCGAGGACAAACTGGGCTTCTACGCCAAGAGCGGCAGTTCCATCACGAAGGTGGACTCGGCGCCGGATGTGGCGGGCAAGCGGATCATTGTGGGCTCGGGCACCAACCAGGAAGCCATCCTGTTGCGCTGGGACGCCGAGAACAAGAAGAACGGCTTGAAGCCGGTCGAGCTCCAGTATTACGACGACGACTCTGCGTCCACACTCGCGCTGCAGTCGGGCCGTGCGGACCTGACGTTCGGTCCGAACGCGACCGCGTCCTACAAGTCGCAGACCGATGGCAAGACAAAGAACGTGGGCCTGGTGGACGGCGGGTGGCCGCTCAAAGCGAGCATCGCGGTGACCACCAAGAAGGGCAACGGCTTCGCGGCGGCAGCCCAGGCAGGCCTGAACTCGCTCATCAAGGACGGCACCTACGGCAAGATCCTGGACCGCTGGGGACTCTCGGCGGAAGCCATTCAGAAGTCGGAACTGAACCCGCCGGGCCTTCCGAAGAGTTAGGGTTCGCTTCGGGGGTAGCTTACGAATAGCCGCGACCCCTCACAGCGAAAGGGAATTCCATGGTCCAGCGCCTTGCCATCCTTGATGACTACCAAGCGGTCGCCTACGACTATGCGCCGTGGGCCGAGCTCGCCGACGACGGCGTCGAGGTCTCCGTTTTCACGGAGCCTTTGGCTGACCCGGTGGCCGCCCTCCGCGACTTCGACATCGTCATGGCCATGCGGGAACGGACCGCTTTCGACGCCGAGCTCGTCCGGCAACTGCCGAAGCTGAAGCTCCTGGTCACCACCGGGATGGCCAACGCAGCCATCGACCTGCGCGCGGCCGAGGAGCAGGGCATCACCGTCTGCGGGACGGGCGGCTCACCCGCCGCGGCGCCCGAGCTGACGTGGGCCTTGCTCCTGGCTTTCGCACGCAAGGTGCCGTTCGAGGACCGTCGGCTGCGCGCCGGAAATTGGCAGAGCACGGTGGGTTTCGAGCTGTCCGGAAAGACCCTCGGGGTGCTGGGTCTGGGAAAGATCGGGAGCAAGATCGCCGGCTACGCCAAGGCCTTCGGCATGGAGGTGATTGCTTGGAGTCCGAACCTCACGGATGCTACTGCCGCCGCCGTAGGCGCCCGGAAAGTGAGCAAGGACGCGCTCTTCCGGGAGGCCGACGTCGTCAGCGTCCACGTGCGGTTATCGGAACGGTCCCGGGGACTCGTCGGGGAGGACGAATTGCGGCTCCTCGGCCCTGAAGGCGTCCTGGTGAACACAGCACGTGGGCCAATCGTGGACGAAGTGGCGCTCCTCCGCGGTCTCAACGAGGGGTGGCTCGGCGGCGCGGCCCTGGACGTGTACGACGTCGAGCCCCTCCCGACGGACCACCCCCTGCTCACGGCGCCGCGAACCGTGCTGACCCCGCACTTGGGTTACGTCACGTCGCAAAGCTACGACCGCTTCTACGGCGAGGCGTTCGAGGACATCCGCGGGTGGGTGCGGGGGGCTCCGTTGCGGGTGCTCAGTTCTTGACGCATGGGGTTGAATGGTCCAGTGCCTGCCGAATTCTCGCTCCGTCCTGCCCTGCCCACCGATGCCGGCTGGATCGCGGAACTGCGCGCCGTCGTCATGGGACCCGACTTGGAACGGCTTGGACGTTGGGATCCAATCCGGGTCCGGGAGCGTTTCTTGAGTGCGTTCCAGCCGGATCACGCCTTCGTCATTGCCGTTGAGGGGCAAGCTGTCGGTGTCATCGCTGTCCGCCCGGAACCCGATGCGCTGTGGATCGAGCACTTTTACATCGCTCCTGGATTCCAGGGGCTCGGACTTGGGAGCGGCGCGCTTCAGCGGGTCATGGGCGAGTCCAAGGACCACCGACCGTTCCGGCTCAACGTGCTCCAAGGCAGCCCGGCCCGACGCCTCTACGAACGCCACGGCTTCGTCCTGGAGACGGAGGATCCGGTGGACGTGTTCATGGTCGCAGGGTGATCTGTAGCGAATTCGGTCGTTACTGAAACGATCGCTGCGCAATGGACACATCATGGATGGCCGCCTCAACGCCGAGCCTGTCGTGCACTGTTAACCGACCCGTACCCCACTCAGTGACATCGCGGCGCTCCGGACGCGATCCAAGCGGGCGCTGAAGCCTGTTGGCACCTGATCGGGCAATTCGTCCATTGGGAACCATCGGACGTCATCGCTTTCGTCACTCACGGCGATCTCGACACTGGGGTCGACGGTTGCTGCGAACCCCACATCCCAATGGGCCGAACATGAGAATCCTGCATGCAGATCGTGCCGGTCAAGATCCACGATCGCGGGAGAAAGCAGAACAAGGTTGCCAATTCCGGACTCCTCGCTCGCCTCCCTCTGTGCGGCTTCCGCCACCGATGCGTCCTTCGACTCGACGTGACCGCCGAACTGCACCCAGAACTGCCCCTTGCGATGGAAACACAGGAGAACATGATCGAATGCAGGCGAAAACACGAAGCAGGACCCGGTGACATGTTCCAGACCGCCATCTCGACGCAACGCGGCGTCCCCCGCCAAGTTCAGGAACTGCAGATACGCGTCTCGCGAACCGGATTCGGGAAGTTCTCTGAGGCTGGTGAGCAGATTGGCAAGAGGCATCCTGCCATCTTGCCGCACAGGGCAACGAACAATTCAATGCCACGACGAAGGGGGTGAATCGCAGCGATAATTGTCGCCCTTGGTGCCCGTTAGCCGATCCTTCACCGGGCAGCTCAGTTGGAACGCGGACCGAAGGCTATGGCATCCAGATCATGGGCAATTACGGTGGCTCCATGAGGGACAGGATGCTGCCGATCATATGCGGGACGACAGAGTTCAACGACGCCCTCGACCACTACGAGACGGAAGGCTGGCGCCGTGCGGAAACTAATCTACGGCATGAATCTGACCCTGGACGGCTACATCGCCGCGGCTGGCGACGACATCGGCTGGAGCGGGCCGAGCGACGACCAGCAGCCCAAAGCCACCCGGGGGGATCGAGTTCGCGCGGAACTGGCGGGACACGCCGAAGGCGGTGTTCTCCTCGACGATCGACAAGGTCGACTGGAACACCCGCCTGGCCACCGGCGACGCGATCGCCGAGATCACCCGGCTCAAGGCCGAGGACGCGGCGGCCCGTTGAGCGTCGGCGGCGCAACGCTCGCCGGGGCTGCCATGCGGGCCGGGCTGATCGACGAATACGCGCTAGCCACCTATCCGGTCCTGGTGGGCGGCGGCACTCCGTTCATCACCTCGCTGGACAGCTGGGTGAACCTTCCTCCGCGGGGTCGGGGAAGTACTCCCCCACCAACGGCCCCACGTCGCCCACCGACACATCGAACTCCGCGAACAGCAAACGCGCCAACTCCAATTCGGACTCCCAGATGACCAGATCCCGCTCCGAAGTGTGGCGCCGATGATGGTCCCTTGAACGACACCGAATTGTGCGACCCACGAGAGAAAACCGGCCTATCCGCACACTAGCTCCGCCTCCGCGAGCAGCCCCACAAAGTGATCCATTTCAATGACGTGGTGCACGCTGAAGCACCAGCAGGCAGCTCTGCCCGCAAGCCGAACCCTTATCGAACGTCCAACTGAACTCCGAGTGCTGTCCGGGTCGCGACGATATCGCCATGATCGTCTCACTGAATGTGTCTCGTCAAAATCGTTGATCCATGCTCTGATGAATAGCAAGGAGTACTGGGATTTCGCACAAGGGAGCGGCCGTGAGCAGCAATCTCGAACCGTTGACACCACCTCGTGGAGCTACGCGTACGACACTGATCATTCTCTGTGGCGTTACCGCGGCGCTGTGCTGGTGGATCGGGATGGTTGGAGTGGCGAGCACTGGAGGCGGCGCTCAAGTCTTCCTGGCCATCCCCGTCCTTGCAACCATCGGAGCGGTCTTGGTTGCTCTTCGACGGGGGCATCAGAAGGCCAACCATGTTAACCAGCCGCACAGCCAAAAGGCTCGCGGCGCTCTGACTGCGGAACGCAGATCCTTGGTTGTTCTTTGCGGATTTACTGTCGCACTGTTCTGGTGGATCGGGATAGTCGGAGTGGTGACTACCGGAGGCGGCGCTCAGGGCTTCCTGGCCATCCCCGTCTTTGCAACATTCGGAACGGTCCTAGCCGCCCGAGCTAAAGCCCGAGCTCCAGGTAAGACCGCCTCATAGAGCGCGTCGACCAACCTTCGTCAGTTGGAACGCCCTGCAAGCCCAATTGAGGAACGTTTAACGCGCCACCGTGGGGGTCGCATCAACCTGGAGGCTTGTGTCTAGGCGAACGAGCAGGGCGTGCTGCCACGTCCGCATGAGCGCAATGCCCGGACCAAAGGGAAACCCGGATCTGCACAGTACGTGCGCTCCCCGCTGTGCTCGCGACCGGGCGGGACTTGCTTCTCTTCTCCATTCGCCGCTATGACAAGCAGTTCTTGGATGAGGAGAAACCGGCAGGGCCGAGTGGGACTGCCGGGGGTGGCAGCTGTAGAGGACGTCTCGATGCTGTGTCTCGGTGTCCGTCCTATGCAACCTCAGTAGGGTAGGCATCCGCGGCCTTCCGGCCAATGATCGAACCACTTACTTCAATGACACCTCTGTCAGTCTTCAAGAAGACGACAGTTTGGCCGCGGCCGAGAGGGCCTAGAACCCAGGGCGCTGCAACTGGAGTCCTCAGACCTCCTGTCAGCGGCGTGACGTTATGGAAGGTCAAAGGGCTCCGCACGACAGAACCTGTGAAGGCAGTTCTGGGCTGAAAGACCAGAGATCCGTTCTCTTTCTTGGCATATTTCCCGCCATCCATACGGCGTCGGGGGTTGCTTCCCGTGGCCACAGCGACCCTCCTAACCTTCGCCGTCGGGGTCCATCTGACCGTAGTGTCCCAGATACAAGCATTTCCGCATACCCCAGGGAGACGCCCGGAACCTTCAAGTTGTCTTCAGGAACATCTCCGCCGCCCGCCGACAACCCTGCGCGGACGAACCACCTCAGGCTTGGGACCAGTCGCCACACCCGCGCGCCTGGCATCCTGTTCCGTAGGCCGCCCGTTCAAACCGTCCCGTTAGACGTCCCCCAGCGGCCAGCCCGACACATTATGCCCTCCTGTGACTGTTAACTTGATTTGGCGGTTAGATCACAGCTAAAAATGGCGGTTCTAGGCTTCCGTTTGCGGAACCTCCGCCGGACAGGCCCCCGACCCGGGCGGATGGCGCCGTCCTGCACCTCTGAGTGGGGCCGAAGGAGGCCTACCTCTCGTACCAGCCCTCGAGAAAGGCGCGTCCAAGGGTGCCGTTGAACAGGTTGAACATCAGCAGCGCGGGCGTTGCCTCTGGGTCAATCTCGACCTTCTCGGCGGCGAGGGCGAGGACCGCAAAGATGTAGCGGTGTTTCCCGGTGCCCTCCGGCGGCCCGGCGCCGACGTAGCGCTTCATCCTGGCGTCGTTCGGGAGCTGAAAGGCGCCCGGCGGGAGCCCAGAGCCCGACTCGTCGCCTGCGCCTGCGGGCAGCTCGGTGACGTTGGCGGGAATGTTCACCACGGCCCAGTGCCAGAAACCGGTGACCGTGGGCGCTTCGGGGTCGCACATGGTGACCACGAAGCTCTGCGTCCCTGGGGGGAACCCGCTCCAGGAGAGCTGCGGGGAAACGTCCTCGCCGCCAGCGCCGAAGACACCGCTGACCTGCGGTATCGCCAGCTTCTCACCCTCCCGCAGGTCGCTGCTGGTCAGGGAGAACGAGGCCGCTGCGGGAAGGTTCTCGTAGGGGTTCCAAGTCATCTGAATTCTCCTGTTCCCGAGATAATTGAGTTGATCAGCAGCCTCACATTTCTTCAGCTTGATGCGGCCGAACCCGGATTGCGACCTCCCCCGGGCGCTGACCTACAGGTCTTCTTCGCGGAGCACGTCGAGGTTGCGGAACGCGAGGTGGCCGTCGCAGATCCCGGCCAGGAATGCTGCGAAGTCTCCTATCTCGGGGCGGTTCGAGTTTTCCATGCCCTCATCGTAGGTGGAGAACTCGACCATGGGTAGGTACGTGTCTTCGGCATCCCGGTCCCTTCTGAGCCCACTCCCGGATTCAGCCCAAAGCAGCTTCGCCTCAAATCAGCGAAGACCAGACTGCAGCAGAACACCGGGGGCTGAAATCGACCGTTTTCGCTACAATCCCGCCGCTCCTCCTAATTGTCATTTTCCGAAGACGAGTGCACGGAATGTCCGAAGTCCTCTGCACAAGTCTCGGTGGCGCCGTGCGATGCGGGGCTCCGAGGAGGATCGATACGGAATTTCACGCCAAGGGGCTATGCGGCGTCGCCTGCGCGCTACCGTGCCAGGTAGACGGTCGAGCGCGCTACCGCGAAGAGTTCGACAAGTTCCACCGTCGTGTGCGTCCCTGCCCTGTGGACGGAGACTAGGTGTGGGTTAGCGCCGGGTTAGCTCGTGAGGCATCTTCCAGGCAAGGCCTGCGGGTGACATCAGTCCCACTTCAGCCACCATTGGCCAAATGTGGTCGCAGGGTCGAAGATGATCTAAGCGAAGGGAGCGGGCTCATGATCTTCGGTAGCCATGTGGTCGTGTACAGCGAGGACGCCACGGCCGACAGGGCTTTCTTCCACGAGATCCTCGGATTTTCATCGGTGGACGCGGGCCAGGGATGGCTGATCTTCGAACTACCTCCGGCGGAAGCCGCCGTGCACCCCGCCGACGGCGACGTGGGCCACGAACTCTTCCTCATGTGTGACGACCTTCAGGCCGAAATACGAGAACTCGGAGCGAAGGGCGTCCAATGCTCGACGGTGCAAGAAGCGCGGTGGGGTTCGGTGACGAAGATTCGGCTCCCGGGCGGAGGCGAAGTCGGTCTCTACCAACCGAAACATCCGACGGCCCTGAATCTCACGTCACCATCACCCACTTCAAGCCGCTAAGGCCCACCTCACGTTGTCGGACAGGCGGCGCAGCTGATCGCGTCAACTGCGGACGTTGTATCGTGCGCCGGCATCATCCAGGGCTCCTGATCGCGTGATGAGGACTACGCGAACGCCCTTGGCGCATACGCCGTACCTCGTGCGATTCGCCGTCGTCGGCGCAGCATGCGCGGGAGTCCCCGGAGCCATCGCCGGTCTGATTCTGACTTGCTCACCTGGCTTTGCGGCCTTCGAATGGCGATAGCGAGCGATCCGATTGCAAGACCTACGAGGGCCCCGGCGAGCATGGCAGGAAGCGCTAGCTCGACGACCGCGACCGGGGCCGTGAGCGCATACCCTTCTAGCTCGGCCGAAAAGGGGAAGGCTGCAATGTCTACTCTAAATCTCTACCTTCTCGATAACGAAGGATTTCGAGAATGACTCGAAACGAGAATCCCACGGCTCTGTCGCTTGTGAATCACAGCGATAAGTGGCGGCATTTTCGCAACGCTAAATGTCACCCTTGGTGCCCGTTAGCCGAACGTCGGCCGGCCAACGATCACGGGACACAGACGCTGCTCCGTGGTTCGCCACACCAATTGACGCTACCGCTAGGCTCAGTGCATGGCCACCAGGGATTGGAAGCAGCCGACCAAAGTGCAAGCCGTGTTTATGGGCCTTTTCGCTGTGTTACTGTTCGCCAGCAACCTGTACGCCGTGCTTGCAGAGGGTGCCAAAGCGACAGTCTGGTACTGGGTCGTGCAGGCTTTGGACCTAGCTCTGTTGGCCTTCAGTTTCTGGTGGTACCACCGAGCCGCGAAGAATCCACCAGCGCAAAGCTAGGGCTTCACGGCAAAGCTGTATGGTGGTACCCCTCTCATCCCGACGACCCGGACTACCGCCCGGCTGGCGGTGGTGCCGCTGGCAGCTTGCGATCCCCAGTCCACGACAACGCGCTGCCTGACTTCAACAGTCATTCCCTTATGCCGCTCAACCGTCCCGTCACCCGCTGCGCGGGCTGACGGTTTGAGACCCTTTCCCTCACGAATCAGAGCAAGAAACCGTGCGCCCTCAGGCGAATCCAAACGTCGATACATAACCACAGCCCCTAATACAGGCGTTGCTTCGACCGACAGAATCCGGGGTGCCCTAAACGCTACACGCCAACCCCAGAGATACGAGCCCGGCCCGCCGCCTCTGCCAAGGCCACGGCTTTGTCTTGGAAACCCCGGATCAGGTGTTCCGGTTCTTGATGCATCCGTTCTAGAGCCACTGTTCCCATACCGTTAATTTGAGCCGCACTAGTCCGTCATGGTTGTACCCGTTGCTACCCACCGGCCCCCTCGCCTCACAAGTTCGGCCAGGGAACCCTGCCTGCGTGGGCCCAGAGTGCCGTTTTGGACGCTCAAAACGGCGTTTACGAAGCAAACGATGAAGGTTCAAAGCTGCACCGGCTCCAGCGACTCTGAGCGCACCGGCGTCGCGAGACCCAGGTTCTCGCGGAGGGTCGAGCCGGCGTACTCCGTCGGGTACACGCCGCGTTCCTGCAGCTCGGGCACCAGATGGTTCACGATGTCATCCAGGCCCGTGGGAATGAGCCATGGCGAGATGTTGAAGCCGTCCACGGCACCCACCCGTGCGTATTCGGCGAGGGTGTCGGCCACGGCTGTGTAGGATCCCGTGAAGGTCGCGTCCACCCTGGAGGTCCGCGAGCTCACGAACTGCCGGATGGACAGCCCTTTCTCCTTGGCCTCGGCGCGCCACTGCTCGGCGAGTTGCCGGGCCTTGGCACCGTGGAAGCCGCTACCACGCGTCTCCGAGGTCTCCTCCACCACCGGATCGATCTCCGGAAGCGGACCATCGGGATCGTAGGCAGACAGCTCCCGGCCCCAGAACTGTTCGAGATACGCAACCGCCTGCTGCGGCCCGATCTGCAGGCTGCGAACCCACTCCTTCTTCTCGCGTGCTTCCTCCTCGGTCGCCGCGAGGATGAACTCGCTGGCAGGCATGATCTGGACGTCGTTGGCGCCCCGTCCGGCAGCCAGGGTGCGCGAGACGATATCGAAGCGGAACTCCACGGCGTCGTCGAACTTCGGGTGTGCCGAGAAGATGACATCCGCTTGCCGGGCGGCGAAGTCGCGGCCTTCCGGGGAGTCGCCGGCTTGGAACAACACAGGCCGGTACTGGGCGCTGCGCGGCAGCCGGGGCGTGACGTCCACGGAATAGTGCCGCCCCGAGTGGTGCACGCTCCGCGCATGGCCGGGAACCGCCCACGAATCCGCGGAAACGGACGAGGAAACCGCCCCCTCCTCCCACGAATCCCAGATCCTCTTGGCCGTCTCCACGAAGGCTTCGGCATGGACATAGCGATCGGCATGGTCCAGATAGCCGCCCCGACGGAAGTTGGCCCCGGTCCAGGCATTGTCCGTGGTCACGACGTTCCAGGCCGCGCGGCCGCCGGAGAGCAAGTCGAGCGAGGCGAGCCTGTGCGCGAGGTCGGCGGGATCGTTGTACGTGGTGTTCTGCGTGGCCACGAGCCCGATGTTGGACGTCACCGACGCGAGCGCCGCGAGCATCGTCTGCGCGTCCGGCCTACCGGCCACATCCAAGGCGTGGGGACGGCCGAGGTGCTCACGCAAGCGCAGGCCCTCGCCCAGGAAGAAGGCCGCGAACAGCCCGCGCTCGGCGGTCTGGGCGATCCTCCGGAACGACTCAAAATCGGTCTGCGAACCGGATTCGGGCGCCTTCCAGATGGTGCCGGAATTGACGCCTTGGAAGAAGATTCCGAACTGGATCTTCCCGCTCGGCTGGAATTTAGCACGGTTGTGCTGTGTCATGTTCTCTCCTCAGTTTTCCGAGCCAACGACGGCGGCGCCCGCCGCCGCGCCCAAGCCCGCCGACGCGCCCACTTGCCCGTAACGGCTCACAGGACGATCCAAGCCCAGCAATTCCCGGAACGTGCCCTGGGCAACGGGCTTCAGTACCCCGCGACGCCGTAGCTCGGGCAGCACCAACTGCGCCAGCTCCTCGAGCTCTACGTCCAGCACCGCCGGATGCAGCCGAACGCCGTCGGCCACCGCAAGCAGCTCGGCAAGGAAGTCCACCAGTTCCGCGGCCGTGCCGACAAAACGCGCACGCGAACTGGACCACGGAGTGAACGCGTCCAGTTCGGCGAGCCGCGCTGACGCGCTCTGCCCGCGCGAGTCAAGGACGACGTCGAGCTCTGCCACTACCGCCGCGCCTCCCGCAAGAGTCGGACCGCCCCCAACAACGGCGCCGCCCCCAGCAATAGCCCGACGTACCTCCGCCAGCTCCGCGGCGAGCAGCGAAGGCGTCGGAGCGGACACCAGCACCACATCGGCGTCCGAAGGAAGCAAGCCAGCCTGCGCAACTACTGGCAACTGCCCCTGCGGGGGTCGCGGAATGATCGAGGGTCCCTTTACGGAATATCCGGGCCCTGCGAAATCCGATGGTGTCTCGAAGTCGACGTAATGGAGTTTGTCGACGTCAAGGTACCGCCCGGTGGCCACGTCGCGGATCACGGCGTCGTCCTCCCAGGAATCCCAAAGCCGCCTGCTCACCTCCACCGACGCCGCAGCCTCATGCACCAGCGCGGCACCGTCCACAAAAGAGCGCCCGACGGCGGCAGCCTCCTCCGCGGACCCGCTCGCCGCGACGAGCCAACCGGCCCGTCCGCCCGAGACGTAATCCAAACTCGCCAGCTGCGTGGCGACGTGGAAGGGCTCGGTGTAGACCGTGTCCACTTCAGGGACCAGCACGATGGAACTCGTCACCGGCCCGGCGAAGGCGGCCCGCTGCAAGGCGTTCAGACGGCCGGCAACGTCACGTCCAGAACTCACGGGCCCATCGGCGAACGTCGCCACATGAAACCCGGCCGACTCCGCGGCCAACGCCGTGCTCCGGATTCGCGCACCGTTCAGCAGCTCATCCGGGGCATGCCGGGCATGGCGCCAGGCGGCTGGGTGGGCCCCGTCGCCGTCGAGCTCCAGGGCCAAGAATCCGGGGCGGCCTGGACGAGGGATGCCGCTCATTGTTGTTCCTGCCTTTCGTAAGGGATCTGTTCGCCGGCTTCAATGGCCAAGGCCAGCCGGTTTTCTGCAGGCGGCAGCGGGCAAGTGGCGAGGTCCGTGTAGGCGCACGGCAGGTTGACCGCACGGTTGAAGTCGAGCACCACGGATCCGTCGGCATTCGGGACGACGGTGAGCGAGCGATTCGCCGTGTAGGTGGTCTTGCCCGAGGTCGCATCCGTGAACAACACCGAGAGCGTGCCCGGGGCATGTCCATTGAAGGCCGTGAGGAGCAAATCCTGGCCCGCGAGCGTGAAATGGAGCTCGCCGGGCGCCTCGTAGACGTGCTGGATGCCCTCGACGGCGGCACCAACCGTAGTGGGACGGGGCACCTCGAACGGCACGAACGTACCGCTCACGGCGAACGAAGCATCCGGCGCGTATGCCGGTGTGCCGCGGTACTCATTGAGCAGCGGGTTCCCGGGATGCCGAGGGCGGACGATGTACTCGCCGCCGCGCTTGGCCAGCTCGACGACGGCGTCCCCCACCTTGAGGTTGAGGCCGTCCCGTTCCGCGATCGGGCCGAAAGTGACGGTGGTCCCGACGCCGTCGGGGTTGAGTTCGTGGCCGTCCCGAAGCAGGCTTTCGCCTGCCCCCAAAACCACGGTGACGACGTCGTTCTCCACACTCCACGTGCCGGGCACCCCGTCCAGTGAAGCGGCTGCTGAGCCAAGCCAATGCAGGTGGGTGACGGCGAGGAATCCGTGCGGATCGGCGCGGAGGCGCTCGTGCGCGGCGTGCCACTCCCGCCACTCGGCGGCGAAGGCCGCCGGCGTCGAGGCCTGCAGCGTTTCAGTGGGCGTAGGCATTGTTTCTCCTGTGATTGATGTGGTCTGCGGTGACGGCTCCGGCCGCGTCAGGCGAGGTGGCTCCAGCGAATTCCGGGCGGCCTCCGTAAGGATCCGCAGGCTCCCACAGGGTGGTGGGCGCGGCAGCGCGGACAGCCGGGATGACCTCGAGCGCGAACCGCTCCAGGATCTCCAGTTGCTGCTCGAAAGGCAGCGTGGTGGGCAAGGAAATGGATTGCAGATCGTGCCCATACAGCGCGTGATAGCTCAGGAGTTTGTCGATGACCTGTTCCGGGCTGCCCACCAGCGCAGGCCCTTCAGCCACGGCGTGGTCGATGTCCCGGAACGGCGAATTGTTGCCCGGCACATTGCGTCGAATCGTCAGGGCCTCGTAGACCGGCCCGAACTGGCGCTTGGCTTCCTGGGTGGTGTCGGCAATGAACACTCCGCCGGCGCCGGAACCCGAACCGAGGTACTGGTGCCGCGGATCATGCCCGTGGCGTTCGTATTCCTCGCGGTAGTGGTCGATCAGGATCTTGTAGTTCTCGCGAGGCTGGATGGCATTGGCGGTGAACAGCGGGTCTCCCCACTGGCCGGCGAGCGCGGCCGAAGTCAAGGTTGTAGCCGAGCCGTGCCAAATCCGCGGCGAACCGGCAAACGGTCGCGGCGTCGTCGTGGTCGCTTCGGTCAATGCGGGCCGGAAGCGGCCGGACCAAGTGACGCCTTCCTCCCGCCACAGCCGCCGCAACAAGCCATACTTTTCGGCGAGCAGCTCCCACTGATCATCGAGGGAAAGCCCAAACAAGGGGTACTGCAGCACTTCGTTGCCCTTGCCGATCACGAGTTCCAGGCGGCCCCGGCTCAACTGGTCGATGGTGGCGTAGTCTTCGGCAACCCGCACTGGATCGAGCACCGACAAAACGGTGACGCCGGTCTGCAGCCGAATGCGGGTGGTGACGGCCGCGATCGCGGCGAGGACCGTCGTCGGGGACGAAGAGATGAATTCTCCGGCGTGCCGCTCCCCCACCGCGAAACTGTCAAAACCCAGCTCCTCGGCCCGGCGGGCAGTGTGTACCACCTGGTTGAGCCGCTCCGCCGTCGAGACAATTTCCCCGGTTACCGGGTTCTTCAGGTGCGGAATGATATCGAGGACCTGGAACTTCACTTCGCACCAGCCCGAAACGTTGCCTCAGTAACGGTCTTGGATTCCGGCAGGGCTTCTTCCGAAAGGCCCCAGCGATCCAAGACCTTGCCGTAGGAGCCGTCTTTGATAGCCGAATTCAGGGCGTCCGTAATAGCGGGAGCCAGGCCGTTGCCCTTGAGGGTGGTGGCCGCGACGAGGGTCTCGGAGGGCCAGCCCGCGTTCACCTTCCCCACCACTTTCAAGTCGTTCCGGGTGTTCTCCCGATAGGACACCGACGGGTAAGGCGCGATATTCAAGTCCGTCCGGCCGGAGGAGAGCGCGAGGATGGTGTCTGCGTCGGAGGAGTAGTACTGCAGGGTCGCCGGAGCCTTGCCGCGGGACTCGAGGTCCTTGTTCCAGGCCAGGAGGATCTTCTCCTGGTTGGTTCCCGAGCCCACCGAGACCTTCAGCCCCGAGATGTCGTCCGCGCCCTTGATGTTGTAGGTGGACGACTTCTTGGCTTCAAAGCCCATGTACGCGGCACGGTAGCTGGAGAAGTCGAACAGTTTCACCCGGTCCTTGTTGATGCCCACGTTCGAGAACACGGCTTCGAAGTCCCCGGACTGTGTCTTGAGCGGCCAGTTCTCCCACGAAGTGACCTGTACGTCCAGCGCGAGGCCCAGCTTGTCCGCCACCAACTGCGCGATGTCCACTTCGACGCCGATCGGTGTCTTGTCATCTGTGGCATGGAAGGACAGCGGAATGGATCCGGCCGTGGTGGCAACGGTCAGTTTGCCGTCTTTGCCGATCGCAGTGGGAACCGCGGCTGCCGCGGCTGGATCCTTTTGCGCCCGGATACGATTCTGCTCCGGTGAGGTGTTGTAGACGACGCCGTTGCGGGCGGCGCTTGCGGACGGGCTGGACCCTGCCGCCGAGGCGCCCGGGTCGGAGCAAGCAGCGAGCGCCGGGAGTACGACGGCGGGCAGCACCGCGAGCGCCAAGAGTTTGGTTTTGATGCGAATCATGCGGGGGATTCCTCAGATGTTGAAAGCTGGTTCGATGACTTTGGAGAAGAAGCTGCGCGTGCGGGGTTCGCGGGGATTCGCGAAGATCTCCTGGGGACTGCCCTGCTCCACGATCTGGCCGTCGTCCATAAAGACCACGGTGTCCGCCACGTCGCGGGCAAAGCCCATTTCGTGCGTGACGATGATCAACGTGGTGCCCGACGTGGCGAGTTCGCGGATCACGTCCAGGACCTCATTGACAAGCTCCGGATCCAGGGCCGACGTGGGTTCGTCGAAGAGCAGGATCTTGGGGTCAAGAGCGAGCGCCCGGGCGATGGCGACGCGCTGCTGCTGGCCGCCGGACAATTGCCGTGGATAGGCACCAGCCCGGTCCTTGAGGCCCACGCGCTCCAGAAGTTCCAGGGCACGCTTGCGCGCTTCGGTCTTGTTCCGGTGGAGCGCGACGACGGGTGCTTCGGTAACATTTTCCAGTGCGGTGAGGTGCGGGAACAGGTTGAAGTTCTGGAACACCATGCCGATGTCCGTCCGCTGCTTGAGGATGTCCTTTTCTCGCAGTTCGTGCAGTTTGTTCCCACGGACCTGGTAGCCCACCAATTGGCCGTCGATGGTGATGTACCCGCCGTCCACTTTTTCCAAGTGGTTAATGGTCCGTAGCAGGGTGGACTTCCCGGAGCCGGAGGGTCCCACGATCACGGCGACTCCGCCTGGCGGAACCGTGAGGGATACACCCTTGAGAACTTCAGTGCCCCCAAAAGACTTGCGGACGTTGGTGATTTCCACGTGGCCGCGGGTTGCAGCGGTACTCATCGGACGTCCTTCGCTCGGTCAGTGGTCACGGGTGCGTGGGTGGCAAAGAACTTCCTTGCCTTCTGCAGCGGGGTGAGCGGCAGGTTGCGGACGGCGCCCTTCGAGTAGTGGCGCTCGATGTAGTACTGGAAGACACTCAGGACCGAGGTAATCGCCACGTACCAGAGGGTCGCCACGAGGAGCAGCGGAAGGACCTGCTGGGTGCGGTTATAGATGACCTGCACGGTGTAGAAGAGCTCGGAATAGGCCAGGACGTAGACGATCGATGTTCCCTTGACCAGGCCGATGATCTCGTTGAAAGCGGTGGGCAGGATGGCCCGCATGGCCTGCGGCAACACAATCCTCGTGGAGCGTCGCCATGCCGGAATGCCCAGGGCCGCGGCTGCCTCGAGCTGGCCCTGATCCACCGAGAGAATGCCCCCTCGGATGATCTCCGCCGAGTACGCCGCCTGGTTGAGCGTCAGGCCCAGGACGGCCGCCGCGAATTGGCTGATGAGCGTGGTGGTCTGGACCTCGAAGAAGCGGATATCCGTGAAGGGGAGACCCAAGCTGATTTTCTCGTAGAGGTAGCCCAGGTTGTACCAAAGCAGCATCTGCACCAACAACGGCGTTGACCGGAAGATCCAGGAAAACGTCCAGGACACCGAAACCAGGAGCGGGGACGCGGAAAGCCTCATGAGTGCCAGGATGAAGCCGAGGACAAAGCCGAGCGCGCCGGAGATGGCCGTCAGCTTCAGTGTCTCCACCAGGCCGTTCACCACGGACTGCGCGGTGAACCATTGCGCCACCACACCCCATTCCCAGCGCGGGTTGGTCGCTAGGGACC
The DNA here is from genome assembly GCF_014207375.1 of Arthrobacter sp. AZCC_0090. Classification (GTDB taxonomy): domain Bacteria; phylum Actinomycetota; class Actinomycetes; order Actinomycetales; family Micrococcaceae; genus Arthrobacter. The sequence continues at coordinate 228,171 of NZ_JACHEE010000007.1, forward strand.
AGGCCACCGCGACGACGCCGAGCGCCACCAGGACGGTGCCTACCCAACGCCATGGTTGCCGGGCCGGGACCAGTTTGTAGCCGGAGTAGTCGGCTGCGGGCCGGGCGACGGCCCTGTGGGCTGCGGCACTCTGGGCAGCGTCCGCCGTCGGACTTTCCGCAACAGCGCCGGTGGGCGCCGGTTCCGGTGCAGATTGCTGTGCGGACTGCGCCACTGTGGTTGCTGCTGAACTCATGCGCCACCTCGCTTCGTATCGCTTGTCTTATCGGATGGCTGCCAATCTAGGGGCGCGTTCGAAGCGGCCGCAAGACGGATTTTTGCACTTCTTCACGGGGCTTAATGGCGCTTCGCGCCGCTTCATATGAAGCCATATGAGTCGGTTCTTTGCGCCTTTTGACGCGCCATGTCGCGGGGTGAACGGCGGTTACCCGGGCCTCGACCGAAGCCCCAAAGCATCCCTAGGCTCGGGTACCACCAGCCACCGCCACAGGAGTTGCCATGCCGTCCTTCGCCCCCACCATCGTGTTCATTGGCGGTGGTCCGCGCTCAGCCGGCATCCTCGAACGGCTCGCGGCCAACAAGCCCGCGCTCTTCGATGGCCCCCTCTCCATCCACGTCGTGGAGCCGCACGAACCCGGTTCCGGGAGGATCTGGCGCTATGACCAGAACCCGGGACTCCTGCTCAACTCCACCGCCGCGGACGTCACCATGTTCACCGACGGTTCCGTGGCCTGCGACGGTCCCACCGTCGACGGTCCGGGCCTCGCGGCATGGGCAACCGGCGTGCTGGACGGTTCCATCCGGGACGTCCCGCAGTTCGAACCCCACATCATTGAGCAGCTCAGGGTGCTGACCCCGGCTTCCTTTCCCAGCCGCCAGCTCCAGAGCAAGTACCTCGAGTGGTTCTTCCGCCGGGCCGTCGCGGCCCTCGGACCAGATGCCTCGGTGACGGTCCACCGAGGCACAGCGACCGCCGTCGGGCGCAACACTGGAGCGCCCGACGGCGGTGGGCGGTACCGGGTGCGGCTCGCCTCGGACAGGGTGCTGGAGGCGGATCTCGTGGTGTACTCGCTGGGCCACACGGACTCGCAAGCCGAGCCGGAATCGGCGCGGCTCGCCGACTTCGCCGCGCGGCACGGCGGGTTCCACGCGGCGCCGTCGTACACCACTGACGTCGACTATTCGGCGATTGCCCCCGGCCAGGACGTGGTGGTTTCGGGCATGGGGCTGGCGTTCGTGGATCTGCTGGTGCTCTTGTTCGAGGGCCGCGGCGGCCGCTTCGAAGACAGGCCCGACGGCGGCCTGGACTACGTGCCATCCGGCGCCGAACCGCGGCTCTGGGCGGGCTCCCGGCGAGGAGTCCCGTACCATTCCAAGATCTCGTCCACGCTGCGCGGCGAGCCCACCGGCGCCCCCAGGTACTTCACTGCCAGCGCCGTCGAATCGTTGCTCGCCGCCCACGAGGAGCTGGATTTCCGCACGCAGCTCTGGCCCCTCATTGCCAAGGATGCCGGCTACGCCTATTACCGCGAGCTCTTCACCGGCTATCCGGAACGTGTCCGCGGCAGCTGGGACGAGTTTTTGCTGCGATTCGATGGCCTGGATTGGTACAGCCGCGAACGCGAGGACCTCGTTGCCACGGCCATCCCGGATACCGCGCTTCGACTGGATCTCGAGGCCCTGGACCAACCGTTCAGCGGCTGCGCCTTCGCGGACCATGCCGCCGTGCAACGGTCCGTGGCGAGCTACATCGAACGCGACCTCAAGCTCCGCTCGAGCCCTGACCATTCGGAAACGTTGGCCCTGTTCACTGCTTTGCTCCGCGTTTATATGGAACTCGGCCGGCTGGTTCCCCAGGAGCGGCTCAACTCACGCTCCCAGCAAGCTGTGCACGGTTGGTGGCACGGTTTCTTCAGTTTCGTGGATTCCGGCCCGCCGCCGCACCGCCTCCACGAAATCCTTGCGCTGCATAGGTCCGGACTACTGCAGTTCCTGGGCCCGGGCATGTGGGTGCGTCCGGACGAAGCCAGCGGCCGGTTCGTGGCCGGTTCCTTCCAATCGCCCGTGGTGGTGGACGCGGCGGCATACATCGAGGCCCGGTTGCCGTCGCCGTCGGTGGCGCGTTCGGCGAACCCTGCGCTGACAGATCTGCACGACGCCGGATGGGGCACCGAACAGCGGCTGCTCACCTCGGACGGCCCGCACTCCACGGGTAAGCTGTTGGTCTCGGGTTCCCACGAGGTGTTGGCTCCCGACGGCGGTCGGCAGGCGCGACTTTTCGCCGTCGGACCCTGGACCTCGGGGTGGGGCGCGGGTGCGTTCGCGCGGCCCGGCACCAACGCTGCACCGTTCCGCGAGAATGACGCCTTGGCCCGCCTCCTCCTGGCCGAACTCGCTGCTTTTCACTCTCCTGCTTCGCTCACCGGAAAGGCCCTGACATGAGCTCCGTCGATACATCCACCGCTGCTGCCTTCGACGTCCTGAGCCTGCCCATGCGCGATCCGCGCGTCAAGCCCCTCCTGGACGAACTCGCCGTCGAATACAGCACCAGGTATGGGGACCTCTTTGGCAGCGGAGGCGCGGCTGAGGAGCTCAACCGGTACCCGGCCGGCGAGTTTGCCGCGCCCCACGGGGCCTTGCTCATCCTGCAGGAGAACGGCGAAACCGTGGCGGGCGGGGCATTCCGCCGCTACGACTCCCGTACGGCAGAGCTCAAGCGGATCTGGACGCACTCCGCACACCGCCGTCGTGGGCTGGCCCGGGTGGTTCTCGCCGAGCTGGAGGCCGAGGCTGCGCGGCGTGGTTACCGCCGGATCTACCTCACCACCGGTCCGCGGCAGCCCGAAGCCAAGAACCTGTACCTGGCCACTGGCTACACTCCGTTGTTCGATCTCGACGCGGATCCTGAAGAAATCAAGCATTTGGCGTTCTCGAAGGACCTGACTCCCGTCGAGGGGTGAGATCTCGGCGCTTTCGCTCGCTCAAAGTGCCGAGATCTCACGTTTGGATTGCTACCCCGCTGCTTGACGGGCGGCGGCCTCAATCCGCGCCCGGTGTGCGGCCCACTCTTCGGTGCTTCGCTGCGACAAGTTCAGGTCCCCGGGGCCTTTTCCGGCCGAGCCGTCGATGAGCTCGCGAAGGATGTCGGCATGCCCCAAGTGCTGGGCCGTCTCGACGCACATGTGGACCAGGATCTGATGGAGCGTCACGCGGCGCCGCTCTTCCGCCCACCATGGCACTTCCCCGGGAGCATCGAGCGGCAGTGCTTCGATAGTCGCATCGCTGTGCTCGGCAGAGAAACGATGCAGTTCGACGATCTCCTCCCGGGTCTCTTCCGGCGGGACCCACAGGTCCGCGTCGGCTTCGGCATCGTCGGCAAGCCACGGCAGATCCTTGCCGCTGGGCCGGCCAAAGACCTCTCCGAAGTACCCGAGTTCCACGCTGGCCACATGCTTGACCAACCCCAGCAGGTTGGTGCCGGTGGGGGTCATGGGCCGGCGGACATCGTATTCGTCGAGTCCGTCGAGTTTGGCGAGGAGCTCGCCGCGCCGGGCACGCAGGTATTTGAGCAGAACCGCTTTGTCATCCATGCCGGAACTTTACCGTTGCCGGTTCAGCAGGAGTCGGGTGCCAGTACCCTTCTCATGACGGTCCCGCGTGTGTACCGTCGGTGCATGGCCAAGCTGATTTACGCAGGAATCATGTCGCTGGACGGCTACACCGCCGATGCCAACGGAAAGTTCGACTGGAGCATGCCCGACGAAGAAGTGCACAGCTTCGTCAATGACCTGGAGCGGCCTGTCGGCACCTATCTCTACGGCCGGCGGATGTATGAGGTCATGTCCGCATGGGAGGACATGTCCCTTTCCGATGAGCCGCCCGTCGTGCAGGACTATGCCGAGATTTGGCGTGCCGCGGACAAGATCGTGTATTCCAGCAGCTTGGCGGGTCCGTCCACTGCGAGGACGCGTATTGAGCGGGAGTTCGACGCCGGAGCCATCCGCGCGCTGAAAGAGGCGTCAGAGAGGGACATGTCCATTGGTGGCACAGTCCTCGCTGCCCAAGCCATCAAAGCCGGCCTGGTGGACGAGTTCGGTCTCTTCCTCACGCCGGTGGTCGTCGGAGGCGGCAAGCAGTTCCTCCCAGACGGCGTAAGGATGACGCTCAAGCTACTGGACGAGCGTCGCTTTGACAACGGCGTCGTCTACCTCCGGTACGCCAAGGGGGCATGACCGGGAAAGAACAAGCCCTGCCTATCCATGAAATTGGCACATCAAAGTTTTCGGCCATTTCGCGGCTCCGCACCACTAAGCTATGCGCATGGCCAACAAAACCACAGCTGAAAAACTCGCCACGATCCAGCAGGGATACACCCTCGAAGGCGCCACGATCGAGCTAGGCGCAGCCATCGTCGACGGCGAAGTCCACAAAGAAGCGCAAGTCCGGTTGCCGCTGTCCATGATGAACCGGCATGGCCTGGTAGCTGGCGCAACTGGCACGGGCAAGACCGTCACCCTGCACATGATGGCGGAACAACTTTCCACCGCCGGAGTCCCGGTTTTCCTCGCGGATATCAAGGGGGACCTTTCAGGACTCGCCACCGAGGCGACGGCCAGCGAAAAACTCACGGCCCGCACAGCCAGCCTCGGCCAACAGTGGGTGGGCAAGGCTTTTCCGGTCGAGTTCCTCTCGCTGGGCGGGGATGGTAACGGCGTTCCCGTCCGCGCAACTATCACCTCGTTCGGCCCGATCCTGCTTTCGCGCATCATGGAGCTCAACGACACCCAGGAATCCAGCCTGCAGCTGATCTTCCATTTCGCGGATCAGAAAAAGCTGGAACTGATCGATCTCAAGGACCTGCGAGCGGTCATCCAGTTCTTGACCTCTGATGAAGGCAAGGCTGAGCTCCAAGACCTCGGCGGGCTCTCCAAGGCAACGGCCGGCGTCATCCTGCGTGAACTCGTCAACCTTGAGGCGCAGGGCATGGAGAAGTTCTTTGGCGAGCCGGAATTCGATACGGCAGAGCTGCTCCGCACCGCCCCGGACGGCCGCGGTGTGATCAGTTGCCTCGAACTGCCCACGCTCCAGACCAAACCAATGCTGTTCTCGACGTTCCTTATGTGGCTGCTTGCGGACCTGTTCGAAGACCTGCCCGAAGCGGGAGACCTGGACAAACCCAAGCTCGTGTTCTTCCTCGACGAAGCCCACTTGCTCTTCAATGGCGCGTCCAAGGCCTTCCTCGACGCCATCACCACCACGGTACGGCTCATCCGGTCCAAGGGTGTCGGCATCTTCTTTGTCACCCAGACACCCAAGGATGTTCCTGCCGATGTCCTTGGCCAACTTGCCAACCGGGTCCAGCACGCCCTGCGCGCCTTCACCCCGGAGGATGCCAAAGCCCTCAAGGCCACGGTGTCCACGTTCCCGGTGAGCGACTACGACCTTGAAGAAACCCTCACCTCCGCAGGCATCGGTGAAGCGGTCGTCACCGTCATGAACGAAAAGGGCGCGCCCACACCGGTTGCCCTGACCAAGCTGCGCGCACCGGAATCCGTGATGGGTCCCAGTGCGGACGATCTGATCCGCAGTACCATTGCGGCTTCATCACTCCTGCCCAAGTACGGCACCGCTGTTGACAACATTTCGGCTTACGAGAAACTGACCGGCAAGGGCACCGCACCCACTACCGGAGAAGCGGCGCCAGGACAGCCGCCGGTGCCTGCTTCGCTTGACCCCATCGCCGTGGATGCCGATGCCCGCAGAATCGAAGAAGAGATCCTTGGCCGCCCCAGCAGCCGTCCACTGCCGGGCTCAGTACCCGTCGAGTTGCCGCCGGCACCGGCACCAGCCCATGCACCGGCGCCAGTTCCCCAGCAGGACGGCGGCGGAATGATGGGCGATCTTGCCGGCGTACTGGGCGGTGCGCTCGGCGGCGGAATCAAGAGCATGGCACGGTCGCTCGGCACGCAACTCGGCCGGGAATTGCTCCGCGGAGTGTTCGGAACCTCATCGCGTCGCCGCCGCTAAAACGGAGCTGCCACCCGCCGTCGTGCCCTTCCTACAGCATGTTCGCTCGTCACGTGAGGGGAAGGATGCCGAGGTATTGCGGACCCGGCAGGTAACGTAAAGGGCGTGCAGTTGAGTCAAGCGTTGGTCAAGACCGCGGCCGGGTGGCTGCTCGGTCTGATGCTTGCTGTCGCCGCTGCGATCGTCTCCATCAACCTCGCGAGCAACTCCGTAGCCAGTCCACAGCAGCAAGTTCGCGAGTACCTGGGAGCGCTCCAGAAGGGCCATGGCGGCGAGGCACTCGGGCTTCTGCATGCGTCCGTACCCAACGCCAACGCCGCGATGCTGGACGGTACTGCACTGCAGACGGCGGCGTCGAAGATGACCGATATCAAGATCGGCAACGCCGAATCCCGCGGTGGCAACCGCGTGACGGTCCCTATGGACTACCAAATGGACGGCAAGGCGATGCACTCGGATTTCTTGCTTGAACGGACGGGCACCGAGTGGCTGTTCTTCGGCAAATGGTCCTTCGTGCCGTCATCCCTGCCGACTATCGAGGTGACCGTAGTCAACGCCAACGAGGCGAACCTGAACGGCGTCCCGGTGAACCTGCCCAATGGCCGCAACAGCTTTGCCGTGTTTTACCCTGGCCAATACGAGGCAAGCCTCACGGGCAAATACTTCTCGGCATCCTCCACCAGCACGTCAGTGACCGCCGGCGCGTCGCCCCAGGCACCCCTCAACCTCCTGACGAAGCCCACGGACGCCATGATCAAGGTGGTCAGCGACAAGGTCAAGGAATTCCTGGACAACTGCGCCGCCGAAGCCACCAAGCAACAAAAGCTTCAGCCCGACTGCCCGTTCTACCACGTCACCAACAGCCGGGTGGTGGACGGCACCATCAAGTGGCAAATCACGGAGTACCCCAAGGTGAGTATCGATCCCTTTGATGGCCAATGGGTGGTGGCACCACTCAATGGCAAGGCCCGGGTAACCGCCCGCGAGATCGATCTCTTCAGCGGATTGGTCGGTGACCTCAACGCGGTCCACGATTTCAGCTTCACCACGCGGTTGGACATCGGCGCCGACACCATCACGGTCACCCCGCTGGTGAGCTTCTAGGTTTCGCCGTTTGAGTGGGCCAGCGTCACATAGCGCAGGTTTTTGGCCGTGACCGACTCACCGAATCCCCGAGTTTCCGGGGTTGTCCTCGACGCTGGACGCTAAAAAGTTGCTCAGCGTGACGCGGCGAAGGCTCCGGCCAGCCCCTGCCTAGTCCATCCCGCGCAGGTCAAGCACCAGCTCGGAGTCGCCATCGGCCTGCAAAACCACGGGGATGCCCCAGTCTTGCTGGTAGAGGTGGCACGCGGCGTGATCGGGAATTTCGCCGTCCTCCGTCTCCGGGCCGTCGCACGCGGCCGCGCGGGCCGTGATGTGGAGGATCCCTTCAGGCACGTCCGCGGACAGCTCGAGGGTCCGCAGCAGCCCCACGGACGTGCCACCGCCGGAAAGCAGCAGCTCGGGCGGGGTCGACGAGATCTTCAGCTGCGTGGGGTCGCCCCAGCGGTCGTCAAGCTTCTGGCCGGTCGGGGCCGTGAAGCGCACCGTGAGCTCCAGGTTTCCCGGCGCCACGGGGCTCTTGGGCCGGTGCGTCTGGGAGGCCCCCTCGTCCACCTGCTGGGCTTCCTTGGGGATGGGGACCAGGACCAATTGGTGCTTGTTGGACTCCACCACCACCAGCAGCGGCTCGCCGCCTTCCGGGTAGACCACGACGACGTCGCTCGGCTCCGCGAGTCCCCTCGCCAAAGTCGACACGGTCTCAGTGGCGGGGTCGTAGCGCCGCACGGCACCGTTGTAGGTGTCTGCGATGGCCACGGAACCGTCGGGGAGCACTGTCACGCCCAAGGGGTGCTGCAGACGGGCTTCGGTGGCCTCGCCGTCACGGAAGCCGAAATCGAACAACCCCTTGCCCACGGCCGACTCAACGGTTACACCGGTTTCGCCAAAGACCAGGCGGCGCAATGCCGAGGTCTCGGAATCGGCCACCCAGATGTTGTCGTCGGCGTCCACGGCCAGGCCGGAAGGCTGGGCGAACCAAGCTTCCTCGGCAGCTCCGTCCAGCAAGCCCTCAAGGCCCGAGCCGGCCAGGATGGACACCTCGCCGCTCAACGGCTCGAAGGCGAAGATCTGGTGCGTGCCGGCCATCGCGATGACAACGCGCTGCAGCTTCTCGCTCCACACCACGTCCCACGGCGAGGACAGGGACACCCCGGTCCCAAGACCCAGCACCCCGACGTCCACCGCGTCGGCAGCGAAGTCAGCCGGACCGCCGTCGTGCGCGCCAGCCGTGGAAGCCCCAGCCCAAACGCCGGCACCGCTGTCCGTCACGCGGGCAGGACCGGCGTCGAGCAGTCGCTGAACGCCGTTGCCGGCAATAGTCTGCACATAACCGGAGCTGAGCGTGACCCCGCGGAGCCGGTGGTTCACCGTGTCCGCCACCACGGCTTCGTAGCCAAGTTTCCAGGCGAGCTCCGCCGGGAGGACCGCCACGCCCTGCGGCTCGTTGAACTGGGCGATTTCCGCTGCGCCGTCCAGGTAGCCCTTGGTGCCGGAACCGATGACGCGCTCCACGGTCTCAAGGTCCGGGCGCAGTTCCACCAGGCGGTGGTGGCCGGAATCGACCACCAGGTAGTTGCCGTTGTCCAGCTGGGTCGCCTTACCCGGGAAACGCAGGGTGCCCGACGTCGGGACGGGAGCCACGTAGGGTCCGTCACCGCGGTGGAGGGTCCCCTTGGCGTCGTGCTCGGCCACGAGCTCCTCGAGGAGCACCGCGAGGCCGTCTGCGTGGCCCTCACCGGAGAGGTGCGCCACGATGTAACCCTCGGGATCCACTACCACCAGCGTGGGCCAAGCGCGGGCCGTGTAGGCCTTCCACGTGGCGAGCTCGGGGTCGTCCAGGACGGGATGGTGGATTTCGTAGCGCTCCACGGCAGATGCGAGGGCCACGGGATCGGCCTCGTGCTCGAACTTGGGGGAGTGCACGCCAACCGTCACTAGGACGTCGGAATACTTCTCCTCAAGCGGGCGCAGCTCGTCCAGCACATGGAGGCAGTTGATGCAGCAGAACGTCCAGAAGTCCAGCAGCACGATCTTGCCCCGCAGCGCTTCCAGGTCCAGGGACTTCCCCCCGGTGTTGAGCCAGCCACGGCCCACCAGTTCAGAAGCGCGGACACGCAGTTGGGTGCGTACGGTTTCGCTCATCAGCGTCCTTCCAGGTTGGTTTCGCTTTCGGGGCGCTTGGAGCCCCGATCAGCCAGTTTGGCATCGCGGTCTGCAAGCCGCGCAAACATATCGTTGTAAGCATTAAGGTCGGCGTCGTTATTCCTGTCGGCGGCGCGGTCGGTGCGTTTGGTCTCACGCTCATCCGAGCGGGACCACATGACCGCGACGCCGATCGCCACCAGCAACGTGGGGACTTCACCGATTCCCCAGGCAACGGCGCCGCCCATCTGCTGGTCTGCCAGGGCCGAAAGCCCCCACGTCCGGCCGAGGTTGCCAAAATAATCGGCGGCGAGCAGCCCGGTGCCTCCCATGATTGACACACCGAAGAAGGCGTGGAAGGCCATGGTGGCCAGCAGGAGAAGCAGCCGCATGGGGTACGGCGCCCGGCGAGGCAAGGGGTCCGTACCGATCATCGTGAGGACAAAAATGTAGCCGGTCAGCAAGAAATGCAGGTTCATGAGCTCATGGCCCACGTGCTCACGCATCGCCCAGCCGAACGCGTCCGAGAAATAGAAGAGGACGATCGAGCCGGCAAAGTTCGCGGCGGCAAACAGCGGGTGGGTCACCACTTGTGAGAACTTCGAGTGCACAAACACCAGCAGCCACTCACGAAGCCCACGGGAGCCATCTCCGCGAGATCCTTCGCCACGGGAGGGTAGTGCTCGCAATGCCAAAGTCACGGGCGAACCGAGGACCAGGAAGAGCGGAGCCACCATGGTCAGCGCCATGTGGTCCACCATGTGTGCGGAGAACAGCACGCGCCCATAGACCGACGGCGGTCCGGACGTGATGAACGTCAGCACAGCTAGGCCGACGATCCAGTTGACGGTCCGGAACCAGGACCACGAGTCACCGCGCCGCCGGACCTTCACCACGCCCAGGACGTAGCTCACCGCACCGAAGAGGGCAACAGCCACCCAAAGCCAGTCGAGGCGCCATTCCGTCAGCCAGCGGGCGGGGGTCAGCTCGGGCGGCAACTCGTAACCGGACAAGATGAACGCCGGCGAGGCATCGGGTGCGTACGTGGTGGGCTGCGGCGGTGCCGAACTGGCCAGCGCGACGGCGAGTCCCGACGTCGCGCCCATCACCAGCAGTTCCACTAAGACAAGCTGCCAAAGCACCCGGCGGGTGGTCATCGACTGGCGGCCCAATTGCGGAATGACCCACTTCCTGTGCATGAATCCAATGCCGCCCAGGACAATCGTGGCGAAAGCCTTTGCAAGGATGATCTGGCCGTAGGCAGAACCCACCAACGCGGAGAAGCTGGTAACCCGGATGCTCGCATTGACGATGCCCGAAGCGAAGACCAGCACAAAGGCAAAACCCGCCAAGGCGGAGAAACGGCTGAGGGTCTGTTCGGTGATGTCTTTGGTACCCGACGCCTTGGAGCCCCGCAGGATGCCCGACAGGACCGCGAGCATGATGATGCCACCCACCCAGGTGGACACACCCACCAAGTGGAGGCCGAGGGAGTTGATGGCGCCTTCATGGTCGCTGGAACTGGCCGAGTGGCCGATCAGGGCGCTCGGCACCAAGCCGCCCAGGGCCAAGACAAGCGTCAACGCGAGTCCCGCCAGCGAGCGGACGCCGAACAGCGCCGTCGTGACAATCGCGGCGATGATGGTCACCGCGAGCCATGCCTGACCCGTCTGGATGTCGGTCATGAAGTAGACGAGGGAGGCAGTGAACTCCGGGGTGCCGGAGAGGCTCTGGCCGGCGACGTCCGCATAGGTGAGGACAAGGACCGCGACGGCGGAGAGCGTCCACGCGGCGCCTGCGGCTGCCACTACGGCCAAGGCACGGGCGAATGCGGGGTGCTCAGTGGCATCGCCGCCCTTGGACCGGGATGCCTTGGCGTACTTGGGAAGGATGCCGACGGCGAAGATCAACCCGCCGATCACGGTCGCCAAGGACACATTGTGGATGGATTTGGCCACGGGCAGCCCCCAGCGGACCAGCGCGCCGGGATCAGAGACCTGCCGGGCGGCCGCGGCACCTGAGAAGATCAGAGCGGCCGCGAGGGCCAGGAAAAGCGCCGCGAAGCCAGCCAACTGCCACGGCAGTCCGATCCCTTCCACGGCAACGCCTGCCTTGGTTCCCGGCTTGGACGCGGGCGAAGGTGTGGTGGCGGGAGTCTTGGCTGATGGCACCTATCCATTGTCCGCTAACGTAGGCGAGGCGGCGAATCGACAGGGTTAAAGCAGAAAGGCGGCAACCCGCAGGTTGCCGCCTTTCAGGGCATTCGCCGAAGTGTCTTACTTCTTGGCGACAGCTGCCTTCAGCTTGGAGCCAGCGGTCAGCTTGACGCTGTGGCCAGCGGCAATCTGGATGGTCTCGCCGGTCTGCGGGTTGCGGCCCGTGCGGGCAGCGCGGTCGGTGCGCTCGATCGCGAGCCAGCCCGGAATGGTGATCTTCTCGCCAGCGGCGACGGAAGTCTCGAAAACTTCGAACAGGGCATCGAGCACGGAGTTGACTGCAGCCTGGCTGGTGCCAGCCTTGCCAGCTACCTCGGAAACCAGTTCGCTACGGTTCTTAGCCATTTGTGTCCTCCTGGACTTTACGATTTTGGAGCTCACACACGGCATGCGTGCAAGCCACTGTTCGAAAACTTACCAGCTTGGAGGGACACGGCCAGCAAATTCCGCGTGTTTCCGCGCTTTTTTGACCAAATTCACCCGATTTCGGGGGGTTTCGGGGCCCAATTCCGCCGCGGGCGAACTCTCCGACCCCGGACGCTCGCTCACTTATGTTGCCTCCCGGCGGGGCGCTCGCTCACGTATGGGGGCTTCCGGCGGGACGCCCGCTCACGTATTGGGGGGCTTCCGGCGGGACGGTCCTGCAGTTATCGGGCGTCCCGGGTGCGGGCCGGGGGTCTGGCCTGCGCATAGGTGATGGAGGGTCCGGTCACAACGGCTTATTTGTGATGGAGGGTTTGACGGAAGTGGCGTATAGGTGAGCGGGGGTTGGGGGAAAGGGGCGTATAGGTGATGGAGGGTTTTCCGCAAGTGCCGGATAGGTGATGGAGGGTTTGGGTCCGGCGGGGCGCCTGCTCGCTTATGGCGCCTTCCGGCGGGTCGGGTGCCTGGGGGTTGGGTGCCTGGGTGTTGTGGTGGTTTAAATGGTTCAGGCCCCGACACTGGTGTGTCGGGGCCTGGACCGTTAATGGTTGTCCGGCGGTGTCCTACTCTCCCACACCCTCCCGG
>NZ_JACHEE010000008.1 GCF_014207375.1 Arthrobacter sp. AZCC_0090
AACCCTCGGCTGGAAAACCCCCGCCCAAGCCCTCCAAGGAATTCTGGAAGAATCAGCAGCATAAGGACGTGTTGCAACGACCACTTGAATCCGCCGCCGATCCTCGCTCACCTTTGGGCCGTTTTTCCGGAACGCTCCTGCAGTTGAACCGGTCCCCGGGAGTCATCCCACGAGGTACGACACAGATCGCTCTAAGCTCGTGATCTTTGGAAAGTGACGTGAATGATGCCGCTCTCCGCGACCTCGGAACTGACGGTGTAGTCGGACTCGAGTTCCCGGAGGTCGTCCCAGAGGCGGTTGCCCCTGCCCAGCAGGATTGGGGTGATTGCGACGTGGAGTTGGTCAATGAGTCCCGCTTTGAGGAAGTCGCGAACTACCGTTGCGCCACCGCCGATCCGCACATCCTTGCTCCCGGCCGCATCCCGTGCCCGTGCGAGCGCCTCGAGAGGTGTGGCGGAGAGGAATTCGAATGTTGTGCCGCCTGCCATCTCGATTGGCGGTCGCTCTGAGTGCGTGAGTACGAATACGGGCACCCGGAATGGTGGCTCGTCACCCCACCAGCCGCGCCAGTTGGGGTCGTCTGGGAAGTTGTGGAGTCCAAACATCCCGGCGCCCATGATTTCGGCGCCGACCTCGGCGAAGTAGGCCTGTGCGTAACGGTCGTCGACGCCGGTCGTGCCCTCGCCGCTCTCGTCGTGAAGCACTCGCTCGCGGAATGTGCGGGTCGCAGTGTAGGCGCCGACGAGCCGGCCCCAGTCGTGGCCGAACGGATGCTCGGGGGTTTGATCGGTGGTGGTGGCGTACCCGTCGAGCGAGATGTTCAGGTCGGCGCGGACAGTCATCGTTTCTCCTTCGAATGTGGTTGCCGTCTGCAATCAGGATAGTAGAGCGCAAGAAAGGGTCAACGAGAGGATGCGACGTGGCCGAGAACCGCATGCGCGATCAACGCCGCAATCGACGGATCGGCAAGAGCCAGAGGCCTCATAGGTGAGCGAGCGTTGGGATTGTTGGCCATATAAGTGAGCGAGCGTCGGCAGGTGGCTTCCCCTTTGACTCCACGATGTGTACGATCGTACGCATGGCCGATTATTTCGCTGATGACCCGCGCACCAACCGGGAACGGATGCTTGCTGGAGACCTCTATATCTCCGACGATCCCGAGAGCGCGCGTGAATCACAGCGGGCAGTCTTGCTGCAGACCAAGTACGCGGCGGCCTACGTAGAAGACCAGGATGCGGCACGTCCCCTCCTCGCGGAGCTCCTGGGCGGCCTGGGCGAAGACGCCCACGTCAAACCACCGATCTTCGTCGACTACGGCACCTACATCACGGTTGGAGCCCGCACCTTCATCAACTACAACCTGACCGCCCTGGACGTTGCACCGATCACCATCGGCGAAGACTGCCAGATCGGGCCCAACGTGCAGCTCTTGACGCCGACCCACCCCGTGGAGCCGCAGCCGCGCCGCGACCGACTAGAGGCTGCGCAGCCGATCACCATTGGAGACAATGTGTGGCTCGGGGGCGGAGCGATCGTCCTTCCCGGCGTGAGCATCGGCGACAACTCCGTGATCGGAGCGGGTGCAGTGGTGACGAAGGACATTCCCGCCAACTCGCTCGCAGTCGGCAACCCGGCCCGCGTCATACGGGAGATCTGAAACCGTGGCCTCACGCCGCTTCGATCCCGACCGCCGGGACCGGATCATCGACGCCGCCCTGGATGTCATCGCCGTCCAGGGTGTTGCCGGAGCCTCGCATCGCAAGATCGCCGAGTATGCCGGAGTTCCCCTGGGGTCCATGACCTATCACTTCGCCAGCATGGATGAACTCCTCACGGAGGCTTTTAGGCGCTTCGGGAATTCGATCGCGGACCGCTTTGATCAGCAGTTGGAACAAGCGATAGACGTCGACGGCGCGCGGCTGGCCGTGGTGGACTTGATCCACCTCGACTTGCTGGACTCACAGCGGGACCTGGTTCTGACGCACGAGCTCTACACACTCGCCGCCAGGAAGCCGGTGTTCCGCCAAATTACCCGGGACTGGATGGCGCGGAGCAGGCGTGCCCTCGGGCTGCATTTCGACCCGGATACCTGCAGGATGTTGGACGCGCTGATTGAAGGACTTTTCATCCACGCCGCGCTCGACACGGAACCGCATGACCGGGCCACCACCGTAGAGGCGGTTGCCCGGATCACCACCCCGCATCACCACCCCGCCCGGACCGCCCAATAGCGCGTTCCAGGCACCGAAACCGACGTGAAAATCTCTCCGTGGAAGTTGTGACCGTATGACCACCAGCACCAGAACCACCCCCAACGTCAAGGCCGCGGCAATCGCCACTTTCCTGGTCTTCGGCATGAACGGGCTGGTCTTTGCCAGCTGGGCGGCCCGCATTCCCGCCGTCACCCAGACCCTGCACCTCACGTCCGGACAGATGGGCACCCTGCTGCTGTGCACCGCCGTCGGGTCCCTTGTGGCGCTGCCGTCCGCGGGATGGGTGGTCGGCCGGATCGGTACGGCCAACACCGTGCGCGCCGCCGGGCTGCTGGCCGCCTCGGCCGGAGCCGCTATTGCCTTCTCCCTGATGGCCGGTTCCGTCCCCGCGACTGCGGTGGCCCTGTTCTTCTTCGGTGTGGGGGTGGGCCTATGGGATGTGTCGCAGAACATCGAAGGGGCCGACGTCGAACACCGGCTCGGGCGCACCGTCATGCCGCAGTTCCACGCCGCCTTTAGTGGGGGCGCCTTCGTGGGTGCGTTGATCGGTGCTTGGCTTGCCCAAATGGGGGTCGGACTTCCGGAGCACTTGCTGGTCATTGCCGGCGTCGTGGTCCTTCTGACCTTGACGGCGCCCCGTTACTTCATGCCCCACGAGGCCGCGCTTGTGGCGTCCGACGGCGGCGCGCCGCCAATCAAGGGCCGCTCACCGTGGCGGGACTCCCGTACCCTGTTGATCGGTGTGGTGGTACTCGGGGCGACCCTCACGGAAGGCGCGGGCAACGACTGGATCGCCAAGGCCACGGTGGATGGCCTGGATGCCACGGAATCGACGGGAGCCCTCCTGTTTGCCCTCTTTGTCGCCGCGATGACCCTGATGCGTTTCCTTGGCGGACGCGCGATCGACAAGTTCGGACGCGTCGCGGTGCTGCGGGCCAGCATGGCCGCCGCTGCGGCGGGCCTGGCGCTGTTCGTTTTCGCTGACAACCTCATCCTGGCCGGAGTGGGGGCGGCTCTGTGGGGTATCGGCGCTGCGCTGGCCTTCCCTATGGGCATGTCCGCCGCTGCCGATGACCCCAAGCACGCAGCCGCACGCGTCTCGGTGGTCTCGACCATTGGCTACGTAGCGTTTCTTGCCGGCCCGCCGCTCTTGGGATACCTGGGCGACCATACCGGCATCCACATGGCCTTGCTTGCTATCGGGGCGCCGATCTTGATTGCCCTGTGGCTGGCCGGTGCCGCGAAACCTTTGGCGAGAAGCAACTGACTCGCAGTTGTTGTCGTTATGAGGCGTCAAAACGACAACAACTGCGAGTCAGTTGGGGATCAGTGGGTGGTTACGGTGCCGAGGTAGCGGGTGCCGAAGGAATAGCGCTCGGCGATGCCCCGTTGGTGGGAGCGCCGCTTTGCCGGTTCCGGCCTTGGCCCCCTTGACCGCCTTGGCCACCGTTGAAGTTTTGGAACTGGCCTCGGCCGGGGCGGGTCTGCCCGGCGTCCATGAGCTTGGTGACGCCAACGCCACCGAAGAAGCCCACGGCGACCAGCAGCACGGCGAGGAGGATCTGCGTCAGGCGTCCCATCTGGAAGCGCTTCTTGGGGACGAACGGTTCTGGTGCTTCGCCGTAGGGCTGTCCTGTGGGTTCCTGTCCGGTGGCTTGCAGGACCGCGGTTGGCTGTCCGGCGTAGGGCTCCTGGGAGTAGGGCTGTTGGGGCTCTGGCTGGTTCAAGGGGCCGGGCTCCGGCGCTGAATAGGACATTTGTGGATCTCCTGTTTGGCTGTTTCTTCGTCTAGTTGCTGGGGGTGGAAATGGTCGGGGCTATTCGTATCGCAGGGCGTCGATCGGCCGAAGTTTCGCGGCCTTGTTGGCCGGATAGATGCCGAAGATCAGGCCGATCGCCGCGGAAACCAGGAACGACAGCCACACGGTCCACCACTGGACTTCCGGCTGGGTTCCCAACAGGGGGAAGGCGCTCCCGATGTAGCCCGCGGCAATGCCCAGCACTCCGCCGATCAGCGAAATGATGAGCGATTCGATCAGGAACTGGCTCACGATGCTCCCCCGCGAGGCTCCGATCGCCTTGCGGATGCCGATTTCGCGTGTGCGTTCGGTGACGGTGACGAGCATGATGTTCATGACGCCGATCCCGCCAACGAGGAGCGAAATACCGGCCACGGCGCCCAAGAGGATGGTCAGCGTGGCCGTGGTCGTCGTGGCCGTCGTCAGGATCTGCGCTTGGTTCCGCACTTGGTAGTCACGGTTGGCGGAGGTGACGTTGTGCCTGGCATCGAGGATCATCTGAACCTCGTTCTGGGCCTGGTTCATCACGTCCGCTGACTTCGCCTGGACGCTGATGGAAGCGAGCGAGGGCGAGTATCCGGTGAATTTGTCCTGGGCGGCGCTGTAGGGGATCACCACAATGTCGTCCGGATCGTTGAGGCCCGACGAGCCCTTTTGAGCCAACACTCCTGAGACCACGAAGTTCTGGCCGTTGAGGGCGATCGTCTGCCCAACTGCTGAAGCCGCTGAGTTGCCCACCAGATCTTGGGCCACGGTGTTGCCGATCACCGCCACGGCGGTGCCGCTGCTCGCGTCGCCATCGCTGAAGTAGGAGCCCGCCGCCAGGGTGTCGTTCGAAATGGCAAAGTACGACGGCGTGGTCCCCACGAACGTTGCCACCGCGTGGGTTGCGTCCTTATAGGTTCCCGTGACGTTCTGGGCGGTGACTACGGGTGCTGTCGCGGCGACGTCGGGGGCCATGACGGGATCAGTCAGTGCGGCCATGTCTTGGAGCGTCAGGTTGGTACCGCGGGAGCGCGGACCGGTGACGGCCTGTCCGCCGCCTGCGGCGCGCCCGCCCGCCGTCGTCTGGCGACTCACGGTGAGCACGTTGGTTCCCAGCTTGCCGATCTGGGCCTTGATGGCATTGGACGTTCCGGCGCCTACTGCGAGCAGGATGATGACGGATGCGATGCCGATCAGGATGCCCAGGGTGGTGAGTATGGAGCGCATCTTGTTCGCCATCACCCCGGTCAGGGCAAAGCGCACGGATTCGGCGATCATCATAGTGTGACCGCCGTCGCCAGGGGGTGTCCATGGACACCGCGGACCCGGTGGTCCTCAATGATGTGGCCGTCCTGGAACCGCACTACGCGGTTGGCCCGAGCCGCTACGTCGGCCTCGTGAGTGATCATCACGATGGTCCTCCCGTTGGCGTGTAGGGACTCGAAGAGATCCAGGATTTCGTGCGAGGACTTGGTGTCCAAGGCACCGGTTGGTTCGTCGGCCAGCAGCAGCACCGGGTTGGTCACCAGGGCGCGGGCGATGGCAACGCGCTGTTGCTGGCCCCCCGAGAGCTGGGAAGGTTTGTGGTCTGCACGTTCCGCCAAGCCCACGGAATCGAGCACCTCCAAGGCGCGCTCACGCCGTTCTTTGCGGTGCACTTTTGCGTACGCGAGGGGCATGGAGACGTTGTCCACGGCCCGGGTGCGCGGTATCAGGTTGAAGTTCTGGAAGACGAAGCCGATTTTCCGGTTGCGGATCTGCGCCAGCTGGTATTCGTCCAGGGTCCCAGTGTCGATGCCGTCCAGGTGATAGGTACCCGAGGTGGCGCCGTCGAGGCAGCCGATGATGTTCATCATGGTGGACTTTCCAGAGCCCGAGGCGCCAATGATGGCCACGAAGTCGCCGCGATCAATGGAAATGCTGACCGAGTCCAATGCCCGGACCTCGGCCTCCCCCTTGCCGTAGATCTTGCTCACGGAGTCCAATCGGATGACAGCGTCGTTCACGTCTCCTTACCCGCCATTTCCGCGCGTTGCACCGGTGCCGCCGGCGCCTCCGGTGCCCCCAACAAACCCACCCGTACCGCCCAAGCCGCCCGCCCCGGTCCGTCCGGTAGTGGTGCCGGTGTCCAAAGTGGAGGAGATGGCCGGGAGTTCAATCTGGTCGCCTGCGCTCAGCCCGGTGAGGACCTGGGTGCGTCCGTTGTCGGTGATCCCGGTGGTGATGGTCACCGGTGCCGAGGTTCCGTTTTTGACGACGTTGACTGTTTGCCGGGTTCCCGTGGTGGTGATTGCCAGCGAAGGCACGGTCAACGCGTTCTTGGCAGTCGCCGTCGTCACGGAAATGTTTGCGCTCTGGCCGAGCCGGAGGGCAGCCGGAGGATTCTTGATGGAGATTGTGACGGGGTAGCTGACCACGTTGTTGGTGGTGGTGGCGTTCTGCGCGATCGCGGTGATGGTCCCGGTCACGGGAGCCGCGGAGGGGTCGGTCTTGAGTGCCGGGAAGGTGAAGGTTGCGGAGTCGCCGGTCTTCATGGCGGCAACGTCCGATTCGGCGAAGTTGGCGATGACCTGCAGATGCGCCGTGTCGCTGATCGTGATGAGTCCTGAGGACGATGTGCTCGCGGAGCTCGTGGAAGCGCTGCCAGAGGAGCCCGAACTGCCAGATGCTCCGGAGGATCCGGAACCGGATGAGCCGGAACTGCTGCCGGCGTTGCCGCCGACCACCGCGTTGACGGCGGTGACCGTGCCTGAAACCGGGGCGGCGAGGGAGCAAGATGCCAGGTTCTTCGTTGCAGTGTCGACGGCGATCTGCGCAGACGTGGTGTTGGACGTGGCGCCGGCGCTTTGAGCTGAATTGAGGGCCGTCTGGGCCGAGGCAAGCTGCTCTTTGTCCTTGAGGGCCGAGCTGGCTTGCTGGTTGGCTGCCTGGGTCAGCGCCTGGTTGTCCTTCGCCAGCTGGGCCTGGGCAGCGTTGAGCGCGGTCTGGGCGGGCTGGCTGGAGGGCTGGGCGCTGGCAGCGGCCTGTGCTGAAGCGACAGTCGCCGTGTCATTGTTCACGGCCGTCTGAGCCGCGGCCACGGCGCTGGCCTGCTGGCTCGCGTCCAGATTGGCGGTCTGTTGCGCGTTGGCCAGGTTTTGGTTCGCCGAAGCGACCTGGTTACTGGCCGAGGCCTGCTGTTGGTTTGCCTGCGCTGCGGCCGAATCCAATTGGGCTTGGGCAACGGCCATGGCGTTTTGGGCGTTGGTCGGATCAATGGTGACCAGCACCTGGCCTGCCGTGACCTGCTGGCCCGTCACCGCGGAAACTGTGGCGATTGGCCCGGTGCAGTTCTGCGCGTTAATGACGGTGGTGCTCGCGGGTGAGACGTTACCGCTTGCCGTGGACACGGCCGTGAGGTCCGCCGCGCTAACCGCGACGGTACGGGCTGTGGTGTCGGAGGCTGTTTGCGGCACGCCGTTCAGCACGAAGAAGGCACCGGCGGCAATGCCGACTACGGCCACCCCGATGCCGCCGTTGATGAGTTGAGGTTTTGAGAGCATGCCCGAACACTATGGCCGCTCGCTTGGAGCATGCCGAGTGCTACCTGAGGGGTTACCTTATGTGACGTGTTGCTTAGCGTGCCGCTTGCGGCGCGCGACCCTCGATTTCCAGGCTAGCGCACGTCGCGCATCTGCATTCTCTTGAACGCATATGTTCTGGGACGCCAACCACAATAGCAGTACGACGGCGGACGCCAGGCAAGCGCCACCCACCACATCGGTGAGCCAATGGGCGGCCAAATAGCCCCGGCTGATCATCATGGCGAGGATCCCGCCGATCGCGAGGAGCCAGGCCCAGCCACGACCGACCAAGAGGGCCATCACCAGCACGAACGCGGTGGTGGCAGATACATGCCCCGAAGGGTATGAGTAGGTGTCCGTCGCGACAATCGCATCGATTGGCCGCGGCCTGTGAAGGAGCCATTTGAGCAGCTGGGTCAGAAGCATCACCGTGAGTCCTGCCACCGCCGAGAAAGCCGCTAGGCGGGGTCTTCTGCGGATCAACAATGCCAAGGCCAACAGGGTGTGGAAGATCAGCATGCCCGTGTACCCGGCCCAGTTGAGAACGAGGTTCACAGCGTTCCAGAACGGTGCGTGGAGGGTCGCCATGAACCCAAACCACGAGTCGTCCAGGCCTTGGAAGGGCGGGTTGCGGTCCTCCCCTAGCAGCATGGCGCCAAGTACCACGGCGACGGCGAGCAGCACGGTGGCGATGACCGTTGTGCGTGCCTGATCGAGCCTGCGGGGTAGAAGGACCCTCACCATTCCCACATCCTATCCAGCCCGCCGTTAGTCTGGTGGGATGCGAAGCATGCTGCGACGGGGCCGTTGGGACACAAGGCGCATAGCGCGTCTGGACCGGGCGATGGTCCGCGCCGTCTCGCGCTTGCCGCAAGGCCGGCATGACGCCATTCTGAAAAACCTCTCGGATGCCGCTACCAAGGGCAAGCTGTGGTTCGCCGTGGCCGGCGTTCTCGGGGCTGTTCCCGGCAGGCCTCGCAATGCGGCGGTCCACGGCCTCCTGGCTCTTGGTGTCGCGTCGGCTGTCACCAATCTCGGTTTCAAGACGCTTCTGCCGCGGACGCGGCCACTGCCCGAGCACCTTCCAGCTTTCCGCTTTGTGAACCCGCAGCCCACCAGCTCCTCCATGCCTTCAGGCCATTCGGCGTCGGCGGTCGCTTTCACTCTTGGCGTTGCGCTGGTGCATCCGCGCCTGGGGGCAGCGCTGGCGCCGGTTGCGGCGGGTGTGGCGTATTCCCGGGTGCATACAGGTGCCCATTGGCCCTCCGACGTGCTGCTCGGCTCGACGATTGGCGCTGGAGCGGCCCTCCTGACGCGAAAATGGTGGCCTAGCCGTCCGCCCGTCCCGGACACGGAGCGTTCTCCGGCCGAGGCACCAGCAATCGACAACGGCGAAGGGCTCAGCATCGCGGTCAACGCCCTCGGCGGTTCCTATTCGCCAGACACCGAGACTCAGCTTCAGAATATATTCCCGAAGGCGTACATTCACCTGATCGCTGAAGGCGAGGACATAGCGGCCGAAGTCCTGGCTGCCGCAGACAGGCCCGGGACGAAGGCCTTGGGCGTGTGGGGTGGCGACGGAACGGTCGGAGCTGCCGCGGACGTCGCCGTCGAGCATTCCTTGCCCCTGTTGGTGCTGCCTGGCGGCACTCTCAACCATTTTGCACGCGACGTCGACGCCCGCTCACTGGAAGGTGCCCTCGAGGCCGCCAAGACGGGAGCCGCAGCGTGGACGGATCTGGGACACGTGACTGCGGGCCGCGGCATCGACGGCAAGGATGAGATCACCGAGCTCACCATGCTCAATACGGCCAGCATTGGCGTGTATCCCAATTTGGTGCGGCGCCGCGAGCGGCTGCAGCCTGCCCTGGGGAAGCCGCTTGCGGGGCTTGTTGCCGGACTGCGCACGTTCGGAGCGGCAACCCCCACCACTCTCATGATCAACGGGGTGCACCACAAGTTGTGGATCCTTTACCTAGGCCGCGGACGCTATTACCCACGGGATTTGGCGCCGTTGTCGCGGCCCGTGCTGGACGATGGCGTGCTGGACATCCGCATGGTCACGGCCGACGAGCCCTTTGCGCGGCTGCGCCTGCTGTGGGCAGTCATCACGGGAACCGTGGCCGCCTCCAGAGTGACGCATCTCAGTGAGGCCGCAGAGATCAGCATCGAAGCGGTTGGAGAACCGCTGGTGCTAGCGGTCGACGGCGAGCCGTTGCCTGGTGTGCGGACCGCAAAGTTCACGGTCCGGCGTCGCGCGCTACGGGTTTATTCCCCGCTTCCCTAGGCTTTCCTAGAGCCCCCAGGCGCCGGACGCTTTCCCGGATCCGGCGATATCATCCATAGGGACTACCCTGGCCGGACCCTGAATCATCCCTGAGACCGGCGAATTCCGTTGTGCAGGTGGCTAGCGTTGTACTTACAGTCAACACATAGCTGCAGCAGCGGAGGGAACGCTTCCATGATTGAGGCAACAGGCTTGAGGAAGGTCTACGGCGCAAAAACAGCCGTCGACGGAATCAGCTTTACCGTACAGCCCGGGAAAGTCACGGGCTTCCTAGGCCCGAACGGCGCCGGCAAGTCCACCACCATGCGCATGATCATGGGGCTCGACCGTCCGACGTCGGGCGATGTCATCGTCAACGGTCGGCACTACTCCCAGCACAAGGCGCCCTTACACCAAGTGGGAGCCTTGCTTGACGCCAAGGCGGTCCACACGAGCCGCAGCGCCTACAACCACCTGCGGGCCATGGCTGCAACGCACGGGATTCCGAACTCACGCGTTGAGGAAGTCATCGAAATGACCGGCCTCACCGCAGTGGCCAAGAAGAAGGCCGGCGGATTCTCCCTCGGCATGGGCCAGCGGCTTGGCATCGCCAATGCGCTCCTCGGCGATCCCCAGACGCTCATCCTCGACGAGCCTGTGAACGGACTGGACCCCGAGGGCGTCCAGTGGGTCAGGAACCTCGCGCGCTACCTGGCAAGCCAGGGCAAAACGATCTTTATTTCCAGCCACCTTATGTCCGAGATGGCCCAGACCGCCGATCACCTGATCGTGATCGGGCGCGGCAAGATCATCGCGGATACCTCGGTGGATGCGCTGATCGAGAGCCAATCCCGCAAGCGCACCTTGGTCCGTACCTCCGAGACAACGCGCCTGTCCGAGTTACTGGCCCGCGACGGCGTCCGGGTTGAGCAGAACGAGCGCGAGACCTTGGAAGTGTATGGAGTGGAACCACTCCGTATCGCGCAGCTCGCCCTGGACAACCGGGTGCTGGTTTACGAGCTCACCCCGCTTACGTCCTCGCTGGAAGAGGCCTACTTCCAGCTGACCAAGGACGAGGTGGAATACCACTCGCACATCACCGGCGGACCGACAGGACCAGGCGGGCCGACAGGACCAGGCGGGCCGCTGGACGCCAGCCCGGCCGGCGTTGGTGCCCCATCCGCTGCCACCATGGAAGGGATCCAGTCATGAGCACCACAACCGTCAGCAAAAAGCATGCTGTCCCGTCAGCCGGCACTAGCGGCGTCAATTTCCTCCGGGTGCTGAACTCCGAATCCATCAAGTTCCGGACCCTCATGAGCACCAAGCTTTTGCTGGTCCTGACTTTCGTTGCGATTGTCGGCGTCGGCGTCCTATCCGCCCTGGTCCGCTGGAACGTCGTCAACCAGATGGTCACGGTTGGCCGCCAGGGTCACACGATGACGGCGAAGCAAGCCATTGAGTCGTTTCCTCCGGGCCAGGGTTTCGACCTCTACAACCTTCCGAACGCCGGCCTGAACATCGGCATCCTGATCATGGGATCCCTGGCCGTACTGTTCATTGCGTCCGAGTACGCCACAGGCATGATCCGCTCAACCATGAACGCAGCACCGGGCCGGCTCTCCACTTTCGGTGCCAAAGCCGTCGTCTTGATTGTTGTCTCCTATGTCCTGTCGATCGTGGCCGGCATCGTGACCTTCTTGTTGGCGTCTCCCATGTTCACCAACTTCGGCGTCGACCTTGGCTGGAGCACGGACGGGGTCCTCTACAGCGTCGTCACTGGAGGACTGTACGTCTCCGGTGTTGCCTTGATCGGGCTCTCGCTCGGAACACTGCTCAAGAACCCGGCCGGTGGTATCACCGTCCTGGTGGGCATCATGTTTGTCCTTCCGTTCGCTGGCCAGTTCCTCACCTTCGCGCCCGGCGATTTTTGGAAGTACGTTCCGCAGTACCTGCCCAGTGAAGCGGGGGGCCGGTTCTTGTCGATCGGTCACGCGGACGGCATCCTGGACCCGTGGGCGGGCGGACTCGTCTTCCTCGGATACGTCATCCTGTTCATGGTTCCTGCCCTTATAGCGCTCAAGAAGCGCGACGTCTGATTCGCAACCGTCTCATCCGCAACCCAGCAACAGCCACTCCAGGCAAGGCCACACTAGGCTCAAGCCATGAGTGAAGAGTTGCCAGCACAGGACGCGTCGGCCCACGTGGCCGATGCGTCCTTTGCTGAAATCACCCTGCGCCGCCGTGGCAGGATCCGTCGCTACCTTTTCGAACACCCCCGGGTCATGGACACGGTGGTGGTGCTTTGCTATTCGCTGTTGGCACTGCCCACTTTCATTGGCTCCATCGTGGAAGGGAAGTGGTTCGCCGCCGCTCTGCTGCTTGCCATCGCGGCCATCTTGTTCCTGCGGCGCCGCTACCCGCTCATCGTCACCGCCGCTGTGGCGGTCCTCGAAGTGGCCGTGACGCTGCTGAACCCCTGGGGCTCGAACGTCTCCGCAGGGCTGTGGTTCGCGCTCTACGCGGTGGCCGTAGCGAGGACCCGGACCTTTACGTTGGCGGTGTTTGGCGCGGCGAGCCTGCCGCTGACCTTGGTGTACCTATTCATGTGGATCAGCCCGGTCACGCCATCCAACGCAGAGGCGATTCCGGAGAACTTCCATCTCATCAGCAACATCACCGCGGCGGTCAGCATTTTGTTGTCCAACCTGATTGCGACCGGAATCGGTATTTCGGTGCGGCAGCGGCGTGAGCACGAGAACGAAATCAGGGCCTGGGCGGCGCGCACGGCCCGCTTGGGCTCGGTCACCGAACGCAACCGGATCGCCCGCGAGATGCACGACGTCGTGGCCCACTCCCTGACTGTCATGATCAGCCTCTCGGACGGCGCCGCCGTCGTGGTCAAGAAGGATCCGGAGCGCGCAGGTGAGGTGCTCGGTGAGCTCTCGCGCACCGGCAGGACGGCGTTGGCAGACATGCGGCGTGTCCTCGGTGTGCTGCGGGAGGATTCCGACGGCCCGGCGCCTTTGGCGCCCCTGGTCAGCGGCCACAACCTGAGCAAGCTTCTCGATGGATTCCGGACGGCAGGGCTGCCGTTGCACTATTCGCACACGGGCCCTGCCCTTCCCGAAGACCCGGCATTCCAGCTCACCGTCTATCGGATCGTGCAGGAATCCCTCACCAACGTGCTCAGGTATGGGCGTTCCTTGAGCCAAGTGGATGTGCAGATTGTGCGGAACGGTGACTCGGTCACCATCGAAGTGCTCGACGACGGCCGGGGCTCCCGGGACCCGGGAACCGAAGAGACGGCTTTGGGAACGGGCCAAGGCATCGCGGGGATGCGTGAACGTGCGGGAATTTATGCTGGCACCGTGGATGCCGGTCCTGGCATAAACGGTGGGTGGCGGGTCCGTGCGGAACTGAACTGGAATGGCGACAAGGGGAAAACATGACTGACAACGCTCACATCAAGGTCCTGCTGGTGGACGATCAGCCCCTGCTGCGCATGGGATTTCGGCTCATCTTGGAAGGAGAAGAGGACCTCGAAGTGGTCGGTGAAGCCTCTGACGGCGCCGAAGCTGTAAGAAAGGTCGAGGAACTGGAACCGGACGTTGTCCTGATGGACGTCCGGATGCCTGCCATGGATGGAATCGAAGCCACACGGCGAATCACGGCCTCGTCATCGAACGCCAGGATCATCATCCTGACCACTTTCGACCTGGATGAGTATGCGTTCTCCGGACTGCAGGCAGGTGCTTCCGCCTTCCTGCTCAAGGATGTGGCGCCCGCCGAGTTGGTCCACGGAGTCCGGCTCGTAGCCAGCGGAGACGCCGTGGTGGCGCCGAGGGTCACCCAGCGGCTCCTGGAAACCTACGTCCGTGGAGGCCGAGTGCCGGGCCAGGCCGCAGCCCACCCCCGGGATCCGCTGCTCGAAGAACTCACGCCCCGCGAAACGGAAATGCTGGAGGCCATCGCCGGAGGGCTATCCAACGCGGAAATCGCCCACAAATTCTTCCTGTCCGAGGCCACAGTCAAGACCCACGTCCGGCGCATCCTCAACAAGCTGCACCTGCGGGACCGGGTCCAAGTGGTGGTCTACGCCTACGAAACAGGACTCGTGATCCCGAGCAACCCGGATTATTAGGCACTCCGGCTTGTGGACCGAACGTTGTTTCCGGCCGATATTTGTTCTATAACTTATAGAACAAAGGTAGGTGGTGGGAGTGGTGATCCTCAACGTCGACCTAGCCAGCGAGATCCCGATCTATCAGCAGCTACGGGACCAGATCGTAGAGGCGATCGCCGATGGCGTGCTGACCAAGGGCAGCTCGTTGCCGGCCACCAGGACGCTCGCTGCGGACTTCGGGATCAACTTCCACACCGTGAACAAGGCCTATGACCTCTTACGCCAGCAAGGCTTAATTCAGCTCAACCGCAAGACCGGCGCGGTGGTGACCTCGACGGTCGCGGACCCGCCGTTGCCTGCGGAATGGACCGCGAGGGCACGGACCCTGCTGGCCGAGGCCGTCGCGCGGGGACTACCGGCCGACGAAGTTCTCAAGACTTGCCGGTCCGTGCTCGATTCATTCGGAACCACGCCGCCAGAGGACACGCCATGACCGTCGCCATCGTCCTGAGCTCCGCGTTGTCAGCACTCGTGCTCGCAATCGCCTTGGTGCTGCCCTCCATCAACAGCCCGACCGTGCCTTTCGGGGTTCGCGTGCCGGCCGAGCATGCCGAGGACCCGGCGGTGGTCACGCAGACCCGCATCTACCGATTGCGGATACTCGTCAGTGGAATCGTTGTCGTCGGGGTCTGCGTTCTCATCTACGGCATAACCGGCGAAACGGTACTGCTGCCGTTGTCGGTGCTGGTGCTCGTCGGCTTCTGGTACGGATGCTTCTTCCTTGCCAACCACGAAATCCGCGCCGCCAAGGCCGCCGGGGGCTGGTACAAGAGCGTGCACCAAGGCATCGCGGTGGACACCGAATTGCGGACCGACCCGCCGCGGTTCCCTTGGCTCTGGCTGGCGCCGGCAGTAATCATCACGGTCGCCACGGTGGTGATCGGCGTGATCAGCTACCCGTCGATGCCCGAGGTGCTGGCGGTGCACTACGGCGCGAAGGGGGTGCCTCATCGATTGGTTGCCAAATCGCTCGGTACCGCCTTCTCACTGGTGTTCGTGCAGATCGGTGTGACCGCGCTGCTCGTGGGTATCGCGGCTGCCATCTTCTTCCGCAGCCGGCCAGACATCGACCCTGCGCACCCGGTGGGCTCCGCGCGCTGGCACCGCCGGTACATGTTACTAGGCGCCAAGGCGCTGCTCGGACTGGTCGCGATGATCGACCTGGGGATGCTCGGGTCATCGCTGCTGATGTGGACTGGGACGGTCACGTCATGGGCGCAGCTGGTGGTCGTGCTACCGATCCTTGCCGCCGTCGCGGTGGCCGTCATTGTCCTGGCCAGGAACAACCGCGAGCGGGACGAGGGCGAGGAGGACACAGGCCTGACCCATCGGGAGGATGACAAATACTGGCGGGGCGGACTTTTCTACATCAACCGCGAAGACCAAGCGCTGATGGTTCCGCGCCGATTCGGCCTGGGATGGGCGCTCAACTTCGGCAATCCCAAGGCCGCAATGCTTCTGGCCGGCGTGGTCGCGCTGATCGGCCTGGTGGTCATCCTCCGTTTTGGCGGCTGACCTGACGAGAGCGTTGCACGTGGACTCCCGTCCCCCGCGAAGGTCCGAATACTGTCCGCCGCCGGGACTAGACTCGAAGCCATGCCTTCGAGCTCCGCTGCTGAACACATCCATGACCTCGGCGCATATGTGAGCGCATCGCCGTCGAGCTTCCATGCCGTCTACGAGGCCGCGCGCAGGCTCGACGAGGCTGGTTTCACGGCACTTGATGAAGTTCAGCCGTGGGAAGGCGGCGCGGGCCGCTTCTATGTGATCCGCGATGGTGCCCTCATCGCGTGGGTGACCCCGGAAGGCGCAGCTCCCACCACGGGATTCAACATCCTCGGCGCCCACACGGACTCTCCGTCGTTCAAGCTCAAGCCGAAGCCCACCACAGGCAAGTTCGGCTGGCTCCAGGCCGGCGTCGAAGTCTACGGTGGTCCCTTGCTGAACTCCTGGCTGGACCGCGAACTCCGGCTCGCCGGGCGGCTTGTCATGCTGGACGGCACCCAACACCTCACGGCCACTGGACCGCTCCTGCGCTTCCCACAGTTGGCCATCCATTTGGATCGGGCCGTCAATGACGGCCTCACTCTGGACAAGCAGAACCACATGAACCCGGTGTTCGGGCTTGGGGATCCGGCTTCCGCGGACGTCTTGGCGATCCTGGCGGACTCCGTGGCCGGAGCTTCCGTGGATCCTGCCGAGATCGGCGGCTACGACATAGTCGTCGCGGACACGCAGGCGCCGGAGGTGTTCGGAGCACACAGCGAATTCTTCGCTTCGGGACGGCTGGACAACCTCTCATCCACCCACGCCGGACTTGCAGCGCTCATCGCGCACGCAGCCACGGCCGCACCCGCCGGTGGCCCCATCGCGGTCCTGGCCGCCTTTGACCACGAAGAAATCGGCTCTGCCTCCCGCTCCGGAGCCTGCGGACCGATCCTTGAGGACATCCTGACGCGGATCTCCGATGGCCTCGGCGCCACGGTGAGTGAACGGCGCCGGGCGCTTTCGGCGTCGTTCTGTGTTTCCGCGGATGCCGGCCACGCGGTCCACCCCAACTATCCGGAGCGGCACGATCCCGCCAACCGGCCCATCCTCAACGGCGGCCCACTCCTCAAAATCAACGCCAACCAGCGCTACGCCACCGACGCCACCGGTGCTGCGTTCTGGGCTCGGCTCTGCGGCGAAGCGGGCGTCCCGTACCAGGAGTTCGTCTCCAACAACGATGTCCCGTGCGGCTCCACTATCGGCCCTTTGACTGCCACCCGCCTGGGGATCCGGACGGTCGACGTCGGCGTGCCCCTCTTGTCCATGCACTCGGCACGCGAACTGTGCGGCGTTGAGGATCCACGTCACCTGGCTACCGTGGCGGAGTTGTTCTTCCGGACCGCGATCTAGCTTTACCGCGGCCTGGGTTCAGGCGGTCTGGGTTAGGCGGCCCGGGTCAGGATGCGAGGCTCACCACGAGGTTGATGGTGGTGGCCAGAATCCCGACGCCGAAAACGTAGGCGAGCAGGCTGTGCCGCAAGGCGGCAGATCGCATCTCCCGGGTGGTGATATTCGTGTCCGAGACCTGGTAGGTCATTCCGAGGCTGAACGCCATGTAGGCGAAATCCGCGTACTGGGGCGGTTCTTTCTGGTTGAATTCGATTCCACGGGGCGGCTCGGCGGTGTAGTACACCTCGGCATAGCGCAAAGTGAAGAGGGTGTGTACCAGGAGCCAGGAGAACACTGCGCCGGCGAGGGCCAGTAGTGCGAGCAAGAATTTGTCGACGCCGTGCGCATCCTTAGCTCCGAACATCACCAGCACGAAGGCGGCGAGGGATCCGACGGCGGCACACAAGATGAGCAGGTCCGTAGTGGCTCGACGCGGATCCTCTTCTTTGGCATGGTTGGCCGTTTGATCGGCTTTCATGGGGGTGATGACTGTCCAGACAAAGACGTTGTAGACCCCGGCAGCCACTGCCCAACCTACGGCTGGCGCGTAGATCCACTGCCCCCATATTCCGGTGGCCACCGCGGCCGCGATGCCGGTGACGACCATCAGCAAAAATCGCAATTGGGAACGCCTGGCCCGGGTCGACTTAGGAGCTCGGTTCTTTGCTGCGGCAGCATTCATAGTCAGATCATGTCACGCGTGCCGGCGGGCGTGCCTTTCAATTTCCCGGACGCGGCGCGAACATAATAATCGCCACGCCCAGAAGGCAAATCACGGCTCCGATAATATCCCAGCGGTCCGGCCGGAAGCCGTCGAGGAGCATCCCCCAGGCCAAGGATCCGGCGATGAATACACCGCCATAAGCGGCAAGGACGCGTCCGAAATGCGCATCCGGTTGGAACGCCGCGACGAAACCGTAGATGCCCAAGGCCACGATCCCAAGGCCTGCCCACCACCAGGGCTTCGACTCCCTGATCGATTGCCACACGAGCCAGGCCCCGCCGATCTCGGCCAAGGCCGCGAGGACAAAGAGGGCGGTGGATTTGAGGATGGTCATGGATTCAGTCTGCCCGAGTCTTGCCGGTCCTGGCCGAGGGCTGACCCGCCCGGGTTATCCACATACGCGGGTTATCCACATACGCGAGGCCGCCCGTTCCACCCCGCCGACACGCCGAATAGGCTTAGACACGGGAAATGGACTAAGATATTGAAGTCTGTGCTGCGCCCTGCTTCCGCTTCTGGAACTGGTCGTGCGCACTGTTCATCGCAAATGAACCTCCTGTTACGGAAATGCCGTAACCGCTTAGCCCAAAGGAGGTGGGTTCACATATGCGTCCTTACGAATTGATGGTAATCATCGACCCCGAGGTCGAAGAGCGTACCGTAGAGCCGTCGCTTCAGAAGTTCCTCAATGTCATCACCACCGATGGTGGAACCATCGAAAAGGTTGACATCTGGGGCCGCCGTCGCCTCGCTTACGACATCAAGAAGAAGTCCGAAGGTATCTACGCCGTGGTGAACTTCACCGCCAAGCCGGAAACCGCCAAGGAACTTGACCGCCAGCTGAGTCTCAACGAGACCATCATGCGTACCAAGATCACCCGCCCCGAAGAGCAGAAGGTCGTTGCTGAGTAATTTCAGCTCCCGGCTTTCAATCTTTACCCCGCAGGAACGAACAAGGAGGCAGTAGATGGCAGGCGAAACCACTATTACGGTCATCGGTAATCTCACCAATGACCCCGAACTGCGGTTCACACCGTCAGGCTCGGCGGTAGCGAACTTCACCATCGCTTCTACTCCCCGGACCTTCGACCGCCAGTCCAATGAGTGGAAGGACGGGGAAACCCTGTTCCTCCGCGCATCGGTATGGCGCGAAGCAGCTGAAAACGTCGCCGAATCCCTGACCAAGGGCATGCGCGTGATCGTTTCCGGCCGCCTGAAGAGCCGTTCCTACGAAACCAAGGAAGGCGAGAAGCGCACCGTTATCGAGCTCGAAGTCGATGAAATCGGCCCGAGCCTGCGTTACGCCAACGCCAAGGTCAACCGCACCCAACGCTCCGGCGCTCAGGGTGGCCAGGGTGGCTTCGGTGGCGGCAACAACAGCGGTGGCTTTGGAGGCGGCGCTGGTGCAAACCAAGGCGGCAACTCCGGCGGAACATGGGGCGGCGGCCAATCCGCACCGCAGGAAGACCCCTGGGCTACCCCGGGCGTCAGCAACGCGGGCGGATGGGGCAACGGCCCGGATTCCGAACCTCCCTTCTAAACATTCATAAAAGTTCGACGCCGGACCCCGCCGGAAGTGCCGCGAGGCACCCGGATGGAAACCGCCGTCGAGCACCACCATCCCGTGGATCCATTCCACGGGCTCCATAGAAAAGGAGCTCCACGATGGCTAAGGCTGAACTCCGTAAGCCCAAACCAAAGTCCAACCCCTTGAAGGCCGCTGACATCACTGTCATCGACTACAAGGACGTAGCATTGCTGCGCAAGTTCATCTCCGACCGCGGAAAGATCCGCGCCCGTCGCGTCACTGGCGTCACGGTGCAGGAACAGCGCAAAATCGCACAGGCAATCAAGAACGCCCGCGAAGTTGCTCTGCTGCCTTACTCCGGCGCTGGCCGCGGCTAAGGAAGGGATTAACTAACATGGCAAAGCTCATTCTGACCCACGAAGTAACCGGTCTCGGTGCTGCTGGCGATGTTGTCGAGGTCAAGGACGGTTACGCACGTAACTTCCTGCTGCCCCGCGGCTTCGCTCTGACCTGGACCAAGGGTGGCGAGAAGCAGGTTGAGTCCATCAAGGCTGCCCGCGCTGCTCGTGCCCACGCTTCGGTTGAAGCTGCACAGGCCCAGGCTTCTGCGCTTTCTTCCAAGAAGGTCAAGCTCGTAGTGAAGGCCGGCGAGTCCGGTCGTCTCTTCGGCACCGTCAAGCCGGCTGACGTCGCTGCTGCAGTTGAGGCCGCTGGCCTTGGCGCCATCGACAAGCGCAACGTTGAACTGCCGAACCACATCAAGTCTGTTGGTTCGTACCAGGCCAACGTCCGCCTGCACGAGGACGTTTCTGCTGTGATCGACCTCGAGGTCGTTGCAGGAAAGTAAGCTCTGACGTCGCTCGAAGGACCCCCGTTTCCGGTTTCCGGAGGCGGGGGTCTTTCGCGTTGCGCGGGGTTTCGGGACGCGAACTGGCAGCAGATGCCCTCTGCGGGCCACATTGAGGGCATTAGCTGCCTGTTCGCGCTAGGTGGACTTGATAACCTGCAGCGGTGAACCTCGAACCCTTGCGCACCAGGCCCTTCTCCCAGGTGGACGTCTTCACCGACATGCCCTACCGTGGCAATCCGCTCGCCGTCGTCGTCGACGCCGAAGGGCTCACTACGGATCAGATGCAGCACTTCGCCAACTGGACCAATCTGTCGGAGACCACCTTCCTGCTCCCGCCGCGCGATCCCGCTGCCGACTACCGCGTCCGGATTTTCACCGGCAGCGAGGAATTCCCCTTCGCCGGGCATCCGACGCTCGGTTCGGCGCACGCGTGGCTTGAGGCCGGCGGAGTGCCGAAACAAGCCGGGGTCCTGGTGCAGGAGTGTGGCGCTGGTTTGGTCAAGGTAAAGCACGACGGCGGCCGCCTCGCCTTTGCGGCGCCACCGCTGACCCGTTTCGGGCCCGTGGACGCGGCAACCTTGGAACAGTTAGCCGCTGGACTTCGGCTGCCCCGAACCGCGCTCTTGGATGCCTCGTGGCTGGTCAATGGTCCGCAATGGATCGGTGTGCTACTCGAATCGGGCGAGCAGGTCCTTGGGCTTGAGCCGGACCTTGCGGCATTGGGGGATCTGAAGGTTGGTGTGATCGGTCCCCATGAACCGGGCGCCGGCGTCGACTTCGAAGTCCGGACGTTCATTCCGGGGGACGCCATGGTGGAGGATCCCGTGACAGGCAGTTTCAATGCCGGGGCCGCCCAGTGGCTGATGGGGAGCGGGCGGGCGCCTGAGCAGTATGTCGCGGCGCAGGGCACCGTCCTGGGCCGGGCAGGGCGCATTCACGTCAAGCAGCAGGACGGCGATGTCTGGGTCGGCGGCAACACCGTGACCTGCATCCAGGGAACCGTGCGGCTGTAGCGGGGAATAAAAGGCGCGAGACCGCAGTTTGGGAGTATAGATGCAAACGCATGTACTCTGGTTTGAACCCATCGAACCGCCGAGCAACAGGAGATCGCCATGGAAACCCGCCGCATAACCGTCCTTTCCGCCGGGCTCGGCGTACCGTCGTCGAGCAGGCTCCTTGCAGACCAGCTCGCCGCGTCGGCGAAACGCCAGCTGGGCGACGCCGGGTACGAGGCACGGGTGGACGTTATCGAACTCAGGGACCTGGCCGTGGATATCGCCAACAACTTCGTGACCGGCTATGCAGCGCCGCGCCTCGCAGAGGTGATAGCCGGTGTCGAGGATTCCGATGGCATCATCGCCGTCACGCCCGTCTTCAGCGCCTCCTACAGTGGGCTGTTCAAGTCCTTCATTGACGTCCTGGACCCGAAGTCCCTCGACAGCAAGGCTGTTCTCCTCGGTGCCACGGGCGGTACCGATCGGCACCAGATGGTTCTCGACTACGCCATGCGTCCGCTGTTCACCTATCTGCGCACCAGGATGACCCAGACGTCCGTTTTCGCCGGCCCCCAGGATTGGGGAAACACCGACGACGGTGCCTCGCCGCTGTCGGTCCGCGTGGACCGGGCGGCAGGCGAGCTGACCCAGCTCCTGAGTGGCAAGCAGCCTCACCGGAAGGTGGAGGCGATGGAGTCCCTGCCTTTTGAACAGCTCCTCGCCGGGATCACAGCGGGACGCTAGGCGAGGATTCACGGGGCCGGTTCGCCAGGTGGTCAGTTCGCCACGGGGCGAGCCGGCCGGACTTTTCCGCCGAGACTTTCGCCACCCGAACTTTCGCCACCCGAACTTTTCCGGCAGCCGGCTCGTTGACCCGAACATGAAGTGTCCTGTGGATTCAAATGACCTGGTAATGAGTGAGCGCAGCGGCGTGGAGATCGATTACTGCCCGCAATGCAGGGGAGTGTGGTTGGACCGCGGCGAGCTCGACAAGATTATTGACCGCGCTTCCGGCGGATTCGGCGCTGCGTCCGTTGTGCCGCCGGCTCCAGTTCCGGGGCCTACGCCGCCGCCTCTGTACGGCACGCCGGCGTACGACTCCCCGGACCCCCGCTACGGCCGGAATGACGGGCCGCGCCGTGACGAGCGGAACTACGGCAATCAAGGCTTCAACCGCGACTATGACCGCCGGCCGCCCAAGAAGAAGGAAGGCTGGCTGGGGGACTTGTTCGACTTCTAGGACCGGAGTTCTAGGACCTCGGGCCATCCGGCTGTTGGCGCTAGTCGTCCAGCAGCTCGATGAACTCGAGCGCCTGCTTCATGCTGATGTCGGAATGTTTAGTCAGGGCCAACGCCGCGGCTTCGACGTCGCCGCTTTTGGCCAGGGTACGGATCCGTCCGTAGATTTCGTCGTTGAGCATGTTGCTGCTTACTTCGCGCGTGACGTCGCCCTTGCTGGCGATCGCCCGGTAACGGTACGGAAAGCGCTCCGGCTCGTCCTCGTCGGGCAGGAGGTCCTGTGGGGCCGGCTCCGGCTTGCGGAAGGGCTGCGGATGCGCCGCCAGCGCGCCGACGGCGTCACGTGAGGCGCGCAGGCCCTCTCCCGTGGCGCTGAGGTATAGCTTGATGGCGGCCATGGCCTGGCCCTGGGCGATCAGGGAATACAGCAGTCGGTGTTGGTCTTCGCTCAGCTTCGCCGCAGCCTCGCGCGCCAGCTCCACGGGGTCCGCGGCCGCCTTGCGCGCGGCCACATTGCCGCGACGATCTGCTGCGCGGCGGGAAAGCACCCGGCTGATCAGCAGTACGCCGACGGCGACGGCCGCCAGGATCAAGACCGGAACGAGTAGGGATTCCATGCACTAAAGCCGATCTATGTAGTTCTTGGCGGTCAACAAGTCCGAATGAGTTTCGTGGCGGAGAAGCTTGATGGCCTGGATCTTCTGTCCGCTGCGGACCATGCCCTGCAATTGCAACGCAAACTGTGGATTCAACTGCCCGTTGGGCAGGATGGGGCCGTTGTAGCCCGCTTGGCCGACCCCGGGGCTGGCTCCGACTTGCGCCTTCAGTGCCGCCCGCGATTGGGTGTCCTGCTGGGACTGTTGCTGTGCATTCTGGCTTGGCCTTGTGGAAGCATTGATGCGTGCCCTTGCCGCCGTTGCCGCCTGTACCTGGGCGGCCTGGTGGGCTGCCGAACGGGCGGCCAACTCCCGTTGATAGCGTTCGGCGTCGGACAACCCTGTGTCGCGCGGCTTGAACGCCGCCGTGAGGGCCCAGATCACCGCCACAAGGATGACAACGGGCATTGCGACCAGCAGTACATCCCCAACAGTGAAACCCATACCTAGAGCTTATGTCAGAACGCAGTTATCCACAGCACATTCCTGTTTTGGCATAGCTTCTGAGAGCCGGCTGTCAAATTTGGGAAGGGATTGTGGGGCCCATCACATTTTTGGCATATTTATCCGGCTTTGGGCCGTTTGAGTGGAGTCGGTGGCGTGGATTGAGCGAATCGGCCTGTGGATGAGCGGCGGGTCAAAATACTTTTGATCCACATGGCTCGGGGAATGTTTTCCCAGCTCAAGGGCTAATTTCCGCAAAAAGAATTTCTCTTTCCACAGGGTCATGCACAGACTGTGCACAAGTAGGGGTATGTTTTCAACACTTTATCCACAAGCCCGGCTTGGTGCCTCGGAAAAGCAGGGCTAACGTGGCTGAGTACCTGCTTTAGGTACTTGGAAAACCTTTGTTTCTCGTGTGCGGTGCCATGGCGCCGTCGGTAACCAGCGCGCCCGCGGCAGGTCTGTGGAAAAGCTGTGGAAATCGGGGAACCCCAAATTGTCGGTGCTCCGCGAAAGAGTCGGACCAGCCGGCACACCGGGCGGCCGGGCCAACCCACACCGGGGCATTGACCCACCGAACCGCCGGGAACAGTTATTTGCCGCGGTACACAATGGAGGACGGCTTGTCAGTTACGCACTTGGATTCGATCGAGGGCGGCCGGACATCGGACGCCAGCCGCAAACCTCCGCAGGACATCCCCGCCGAACAGTCGGTTCTCGGCGGCATGATGCTCTCCAAGGACGCCATCGCGGACGTCGTGGAGATTGTCCGCGGGCATGACTTCTACCGTCCTGCGCACGAAACCATCTATGAGTCCATCATCGACCTCTACGGCCGTGGCGAACCCGCTGACGCTGTCACGGTGTCCGATGAGCTCACCAAGCGCGGCGAGATCAACAGGATTGGCGGCCCCGCCTACCTGCACGAGCTCATCCAGACCGTGCCCACGGCGGCCAACGCCGGTTACTACGCCGAAATCGTGGCGGAACGCGCCGTGTTGCGCCGTCTCGTCAATGCCGGCACCAAGATTGTCCAGATGGGCTATGGCCAGGACGGTGAGGTGGAAGACCTCGTCAACCAGGCCCAGGCCGAGATCTATGCCGTGGCCGAACGCCGCACCGCGGAGGACTACGTGGCGCTCAAGGACGTCATGGAATCCACCGTGGACGAGATCGAGGCATCAGGCCACCGCGGAGAGGGCATGACGGGTGTCCCCACCGGGTTCTACGAACTTGATGAGCTCACCCATGGCCTGCACCCGGGCCAGATGATCGTCATCGCCGCGCGCCCCGCCGTCGGTAAGTCCACGTTCGCGCTGGACTTCGCCCGTTCCGCTGCCATCAAGAACAACCTCGCCACCGTGATGTTCTCCCTTGAAATGGGCCGGAACGAAATCGCGATGCGCCTGCTGTCCGCAGAGGCCACCATTGGCCTTCAGGACCTCCGCAAGGGCACGATCAAGGACGAACAATGGTCCAAGATCGCCACCACCATGGGCCGTATGAACGACGCACCGCTTTTCATTGACGACAGCCCCAATATGTCCCTCATGGAAATCAGGGCCAAGTGCCGCCGTTTGAAGCAGCAGCACGACCTCAAACTGGTGATCCTCGACTACCTCCAGCTCATGAGCTCCGGCAAGAAGGTGGAGTCCCGCCAGCAGGAAGTCTCCGAATTCTCGCGTGCCCTCAAGCTGCTGGCCAAGGAACTCCAGGTTCCGGTCATCGCGCTCTCCCAGCTGAACCGTGGATCCGAACAGCGCCAAGACAAGCGGCCCATGGTCTCGGACCTCCGCGAATCGGGCTCCATCGAGCAGGACGCCGATATGGTCATTCTGCTTCACCGCGAAGACGTCTACGACAAGGAATCCCCCCGCGCCGGCGAGGCTGACATCCTCATCGCCAAGCACCGTAACGGCCCCACCAAGGACATCGTGGTTGCCTTCCAGGGCCATTACTCGCGCTTCGCGAACATGGCCGGCGAGACCGGCGGCGGGTTCTAAGATCCGGCCGACGTCCCACAGTCGGTGGCCGAGGGCGCACCGGCTCCATTCTTCAGCGAAGCTGGAAAATGGACCGGTGCCAGTCCTTTTCGACGTTCCCGCTTAGTTCGAACATGACGTGTTTGACCTGGGTGTACTCCTCGAAGGAGTAGGCAGACATGTCCTTGCCGAACCCGGACTGCTTGAAGCCGCCATGGGGCATTTCGGAGATGATGGGGATGTGGTCGTTGACCCACACGCAGCCCGCATTGATTTCGCGGGTTGCCCGCAGGGCCTTGCGCACATTGCTGGTCCAGGCGGAGGCGGCCAGCCCGTAGACGGTGTCGTTCGCGAGACGGATGGCCTCGTCGTCGTCGTCGAAGGGCAACACCACCAGAACGGGGCCGAACACTTCGTCCTTGACGATCTCGCTGTCCGCAGCGGCGTCGGTGATGAGGGTGGGCGGGTAAAAGGCGCCTCGCGCCAGGACACCTTCGGTGGGAATTTCGCCGCCGACGAGCACCTTCGCGTATCCGCGGGCGCGCTCAACCATTCCGGCCACGTGATCGCGGTGCTTGAAGGAGACCAAGGAACCAAGGTCCGCGCCGTCGTCGTCCTGCGACCCTAGGCGGATGTCCTGGAATCGCTTCGCGAGCTTGTCCACGAATTCCGGGTAGACCGAACGGTGCACAATTGCCCGGGTCGCTGCCGTGCAGTCCTGGCCAGAGTTGATCAGGCTCCCGGCGACCGCGCCGTGCACTGCGGCCTCCACGTCCGCGTCCTCGAAGACCACGAAGGGCGCTTTGCCGCCGAGCTCGAGATGAACGCGTTTGGCGTTGACGGCCGCGGCTTCCAGTACGGTGCGGCCGATCGCGGTGGAGCCCGTAAACGAGACCATGTCAACGCCTTCGTGACGCATCAGCGCCGCGCCCACTTCGGGTCCGGTGCCGACGAGGACGTTGACGACGCCGTCGGGCAGCCCTGCGTCGCTGAGCGCCTGAGCGAACATCACCGAAGTGAGTGGCGTGATCTCTGCCGGTTTGAGGATGATCGTGTTGCCTGCCGCGATGGCGGGAAGAATTTTCCATGCAGCCATCTGGAGGGGATAGTTCCAGGGCGCGATTGAGCCCACCACTCCGATGGGCTCGCGGCGAATGCTGGAGGTGTGCTCGGGCGAATATTCGGCCGTTGCCTTGCCTTCAAGGTGCCGTGCGGCGCCTGCGAAGAACTCGACATTGTCGATGGTCCCGGGGACATCGAAATTCCGGGTCAGGCGGAGGGGTTTGCCGGTCTGGCCGCTCTCCACTTGGGCGAATTCTTCGGACCGTTCCGTCAGGATCGCCGCGAAACGGTGCAGTATCGCGGAGCGTTCGCCTGGTGCCGTGCGGGCCCATGTGGCGAAGGCCGTCCGGGCTGCCGCGACGGCGTGGTCGACGTCGTCTGCACTGGCAAGGTCCACGGTGGCCACTACCTCGCCGGTGGCGGGGTTGAGGACGTCGTGCGTCCGGCCGGAAGTGCCCTTCTGGGCGCGGCCGTTGATGAATTGGTACATGATGCTCCCCCGAGGGATAGGTGGGTGGTTGATGGCGCGGCGAAGCTCGTGACGCCGTTCCCTGCCGGACCCCCTCCTAGCGGGTTTCCGGCTACCGGGCGCCCTCGCGCTCAGCGGAATCGAGAATGGCACTGAGGCCCGCAGAGAATACGTTGAGGCCATCAAGGCTGAGTAGCCGGTGGCGGTGTTCTTCGATCAGCGGGAAGCCGCTTACCGATGCGACCGCAATCGCTTGGAGCCAGGGCTCGTGGCCGTCTGAGTTAGGTTTGGCGAGCACTTCCTGGGCAATTCCGGAACCGTGTCCCAGGGTGTAGCTCTCCAGCGCTCCGTAATAGTCCACGAGCCGGTCCCCGGACAGACCTGCATCTCTCAGGCAGCCAAGGACGAATTCGATGGTGTGGAGTTCGCCCTGGCCGAAGGTGTCCGTGGCAAAGGCGTCGCAGCCAATCGACGGGTATTTGATGAAGATTTCGACCAGGGAGTTGAAGTATCGCTCAAGGCGTGGCCGCCAGTCCAAGGGCGCGTCCCCGGCAGTTGCTTCTGCAAGCGCCATGGAGAAGAGCCTGTCGAGCGCCGCGCGCAGGATCGCGTCCCGGTTGCGGAAGTGGCGGTACATTGCGGTGGGGTCCACGCCGAGTGCGTCACCGAGGCTTTTGAACGTGAAACGGGACTGGGGTTCGTCCCGAGCAAGTTCCAACACGGCGTCGATGATCGTGTCTGCATCGAGCCGCGCGCGTTTGTCAGTGAGTTGTTCCTCGCCTCGATCGGGCCGGGACTGCGCCACGTATCACCGCCTCTCTGTAGTTCCCTGTCTTGCGATCCCCACGGTACACGAGTCTCAGCCCTCAAAGTCAAAGAGATTGTCATCGCCATTGTCAATGGCATTGACATTTCCATCCCCCTCCACATAGTGTGACGCGGGGCACAATCAATCATTCAGGGAAGGGAACCGATGACCAGCGCCGAGACGATTTTTGAGAACGGGTGGATATACACCGGTGAGGACGAGCGTCCTGTCCGAACCAACGTGGCAGTTGCGGACGGCCGCGTACTGGCTCTAGGTGACGGTGCGGAGGTATCCGCGCTGGCCACCGGCGCCACGAAGCGCGTGGACTTGAACGGGCGTCTGCTCATTCCTGGTTTTCAGGATGCCCACATCCACCCCATCATGGCCGGGGTCGAACACCTGCAATGCGACCTCACCGAGACCACCACTGCCGAGGATGCCGCGGCTGTGGTGCGCCGCTACGCCGAGTCCCATCCCGACGAGCCGTGGATCCTTGGCGCGGGCTGGTCGATGGACTGCTTCCCGGGCGGGACGCCCACCCGGCAAATGCTGGACGCGGTAGTTTCCGACCGCCCCGTGTTTGTCCATAACCGAGACCATCACGGAGCCTGGGCCAATACAAAGGCCTTCGAATTGGCGGGGATCGGAGCGGAGACCCCGGACCCCGGGAGCGGCCGTATCGAACGCGAGGCCGACGGCTACCCTGCCGGAACCGTCCACGAGGGCGCCATGGAGCTGTTTGACCACGTGCGCCCGGGGACCTCCCCGGAACTGGCGTACGAAGGATTGCTCTGGGCACAGGAACTCATGCTCTCCTACGGCATTACGGCATGGCAGGACGCCTGGGTGGGCGTATCCTCCAACGGGTCCGCCGATACCTTGGAGACCTATGCCCAGGCGTTCGACGCCGGGGACCTCAAGGTTCGTGTCCGTGCAGCCCAGTGGTGGGATCGTTCAGCCGGCCGGGGACAGCTCGAAGAAATCCTGGCGCGTCGCGATCGTGTTGCCGACGCCTTCGATCCACTGCGTTTGTCCGCGGCGACGGTAAAAGTCATGGTGGACGGTGTGGCGGAGAACTACACGGCTGCCATGCACGCTCCGTACCGGGACAGCCACGGACACCAGACGGACAACCACGGCATCGAGTTCTTCGACCCTGCAGTGTTGCGGGAGTTCGTCACGGACCTCGACGCCAACGGTATCCAGGTCCACTTCCATGCGTTGGGGGATCGCGCCGTCACGGACGCGCTCGACGCCGTTGAGCAGGCACGCTCCACCAATGGACCCAGCGATAATCGCCATCATCTTGCCCACCTTCAGGTGGTCCGTGAGGCGGATGTGCCGCGCTTCGCGGCCCTTGGGGCGACAGCCAACCTCCAAGCCCTTTGGGCGTGC
Source organism: Arthrobacter sp. AZCC_0090 (assembly GCF_014207375.1). Classification (GTDB taxonomy): domain Bacteria; phylum Actinomycetota; class Actinomycetes; order Actinomycetales; family Micrococcaceae; genus Arthrobacter. The sequence continues at coordinate 29,102 of NZ_JACHEE010000008.1, forward strand.
CACGAAGAACAACTCGATGAGCTGACCCTGCCCTTCCTGGATGCCGATGCCGAGGAGCGGCATTACCCCTTCGGTGAGCTCGCAGCGGCCGGTGCACACCTGGCCGCGGGAAGCGATTGGGCGGTCTCTTCGCCCAACCCCGTCCTGGCTATCCACGTTGCTGTGAACAGGGTGGAGCCAGGCGGCGCGCTGCCACCGCTCGGCCCGGAACAACACAAACTCTCGCTCAAGCAGATCCTGGATGCCTATACCCAGGGCACAGCATGGATCAACCACCTGGACACGGACACCGGCATCATCCGCCCTGGAGCCCTTGCTGACCTGGCGATCCTTGACCGTAACCTCTTCGACATCCCTGTGGAGGAACTGCACACGGCTCGCGTAGACGAAACCTGGATTGCCGGCGAGCGGGTCTTTGCCCGGGCAGATTCCTAAGCCCGAGATGACTTTCATGATCCGAGGAGGGAAGCGCATGACCCCCACACGCACACGGCGTCGACGGCTGGTCGCCATCGTCGCCGGTTGCTCGGCGATTGGCCTCATGCTGAGCGGCTGCGGTGCGACGGCGGGCGGCAACGACGCCGGCGCCGACAAATTCACCCTCAGCACTTCAACGCCCAAACCGAGCAAGGACATCGACAAGTTCAGCTGGGCGCTTTACGCCGAGCCGTTTTCGCTCGATTACGCTTACGCGTTCGACTACCCGGACAACCAGGTCCTGGCAAACATGTGTGAATCGCTCTTCCGTTGGAACCCGGACCTGAGTTCTTCCCCGGGATTGGCAACCAAATTTGAACACCCCGATGACTTGACCTGGGTGTACACGATCCGGCAAGGCGTCCACTTCCACGACGGCAGCCTCATGACTGCCGACGACGTCGTGGCCTCACTCAAGCGACATGTCGATGACAAGGTTGGATCCTTCTGGGTTTCAGCCTTTGCACGGGTGGCAGACATCCGGAAGACCGGGGACTATGAGGTCACCATCACCACCAGCGTCCCGGATTACAGCTTGAACTCCGCCCTCGTGGGGGCTCCCGGCGTGGTGGAATCGGCCAAGACGCTCACCAAGGACGGAAAGGACTACGGAAACGCCGCCACGGGGGTGAATTGCACGGGCCCTTTCCAATTTGACCATTGGGACGCCGGGGAGAGCATCACGCTCAAGCGCTTCGACGACTACTGGGATCCGAACCTCAAGCCCAAGGCGAAGGAGATGACCTTTAAGATCCTCCCCGACGCCAACGCGCGCGTGAACGCTTTGCAGACGGGTGAGATCGATGGCAGTTGGGGGGTTCCCCCCAATGCGCTGGACGTCCTCAAAGCCAATACCGACGCCGGTAACGTCTACTTTGGCAACAGCACCTCCGTGACGAGCCTCATCACATCGAATTTCAACGGCGTCTTCGGCGATGTCCGGGTTCGCAAAGCCCTCATGATGGCCATCAACCGTGACGCGCTCGTTCAGGCTGCGGCGCAGGGCTACGGGAAGAAGACCGATGCGCTCACCACCAGGAACGTGTGGGTGGATGCCCAGCCTTCCACGGTTAATTCGGCCTTTGAATCGCTCGAGAAGCAGGACTACAACCTTGACGAAGCCAGGCGCCTCATCAAGGAAGCGGGCGCTGCCGGCAAGAAGTTCGTCTACGCCACGGCGCCCATAAGCGCGGCCTCGGACATTACATCCCGCGCCGTCGCTTCGGCTGCCGAACAAATCGGCCTGGTGCCGGAGATTCAGACCATGTCCAATAGCAAGTACACGACGCTCTTCTCCGACCCGGCGGCCCGCAAGGGGATCGATCTCTTTGAGACGTCTTGGTACCTCTCCAGCGCGGACCCGACTGAAATGTACTCAGTGCTGCGCACCGGCGAATTCAGCAATTACGGTGGCTGGTCCAACGCGGACTTCGACCAGCTCGTGAACAACGCGATCGGCACCAAGAGCGTCGACGAGCGGGACCGGCTCGCGGCCCAAGCTGCGAAGATCGCCAGCCAGGATGTGGTTTGGTCTCCGCTCTATGAGAATGTCACCTTGCTGTGGCTCGGCAAGCGCATCACGGGCGCGGCTCCGTCGATCAACTACATGTACTACCCGTGGGCAGCAACGATTGGAGGCCGGTAGCCATGGCCGTGACCGAACTGGCGGCACCGTCCGTCCCACCAACGCCCGGAACAAAAAAGGGCCCGGCAGCGTCCCTGATGGTTTTAGCGCTCCGCAAGGTGGGAACCCTGCTGATCACGCTGTTCTTCGCCTCCTTGATCGTGTTCTTCTCGCGTTTTGTCCTCCCGGGCGATCCTGCCCGTTTCCTCCTGCGCGGGCGGAGCCCGAAGCCCGAAGCCCTCGTGGAAATCACAAAGCAGTTCGGCCTGGACAGACCGCCGATTGAGCAGTACCTCACGTGGGTTGGGGGCATCCTGCACGGCGACTGGGGCCGCTCTTTGACCTACCGCCAGAGCGTGAGCGACGTGCTCCTCAATCGCCTGCCCGTGACCTTGGAACTCGCGGTCCTGGCCGCCGTCTTCATCACAGTCCTGGGCCTCGTTGCCGGCATTCTTGCGAGCTTGAACAAGGGCGGGTGGGACCGCTTCATCCTCATCACGGTCACGGCCGCCGGTGCCATACCGCCGTTCGTTGCCGCGATTGCCCTCACCGCCCTCTTCGCGGTCCAGTTGGGGTGGTTCCCGTCTTTCGGCAGCGGTGATGAAGGACTGGGCCGGCTCTGGCACTTGACTCTCCCGGCCCTGGCCCTGGGATTGACATTCATTGCGTTCATGGCCCGGGTGACGCGTTCCTCGATGAACGAACAGCTCAGCCGTGAGCACGTCGAGGTGGCTACCAGCCGCGGCCTTAAACGCAGTTCCGTGGTGTTCCGGCACGTGCTCCGCAACGCCCTCGGCCCCATTCTGACGGTGAGTGGCGTGCTGATTGCCGGCCTTCTGGTCTCGAGCGCCATCGTGGAGCAAACGTTCGGACTGGCCGGGATCGGCCAGCTCCTTGTCCAGTCAATCGACCGGCTCGACTTCGCGGTGGTTCAGGCCATCGTCATGATCGTTGTCACGGCATTTGTCCTGGCCAATACGATCGTTGACCTCATTCAACCCCTCATTGATCCGCGCATCGCCGCAGGAACGGAGTCCCGATGACTCTCACAGGAACGATCCCCCTTCTGAGGACCCGGAGCTATGGAAGCCTCCTGTCGGGGACGGGTTGGTTGGCAGCGGCGGTGACGCTCGTCGTCGTACTGCTCTCCGTCCTCGCCCCGGTCCTGGCCCCATACGATCCAGACTTCGTTGATCTCTCCAGCGTGCTGGGCGCACCAAGCGGCGCTCACTGGCTTGGCACCGACGCCTTGGGCCGGGACCTGTTCAGCCGCCTCATGTACGGGGGGCGCACTTCGCTTATGGGCCCGTTGATTGTGGTGGTGGCGTCTACGGCCCTGGGCCTGCTACTGGGCTTGGCCACCGGATGGACCGATGGCTGGATGAGCCGGATCCTGAACCGCATTTTCGACCTGCTCTTCGCTTTCCCCGCGCTGCTGCTCTCTATGCTGGCCATTGCGATTTTCGGCAAAGGCCTGATGGCGCCGATTTTGGCCATGACCATCAGTTATGTACCGTACGTGGCGCGTTTGACGCAGCAGCTAGTGGTCGCCGAACGGGCCCGGCCGTATGTCCAGGCTTACCGGGTGCTGGGCTTCCGTACTCCTTGGGTGGTGCTGGGACGCGTCATGCCAAACCTGGTCCCCACCATTGGCGCCCAGTCCACGCTCAACTTCGGCTATGTGCTCGCCGACCTCGCGGCACTGTCCTTCATCGGCCTCGGCATCCAGCCGCCCACCTCGGACTGGGGCGCCATGATCGAGGAGGCACGGGGCGCGCTGCTCGGCGGCCATGTACTCCCTGGCCTGCTTCCTGCGCTCGTCGTCGTTCTTATTGTGGTGTCCATCAACGTCATCGGTGAGGAACTCTCCGACCGGATTGGAGGCAAGCTTTCATGAGCAAGCTCCTTGAAATTGAACAGTTCACGCTGCACTACCCAGGGCGCGGGGCGCTCTTGAGCGACGTTTCGCTGCACGTGGACGACGGCGAGGCCGTCGCCCTAGTGGGAGAGTCCGGCTCCGGGAAGTCGCTCACTACCCGGGCGGCGTTGGGCCTTTTCCCCGAATTCTCCCGGCTCTCCGGTTCGGTGAAGGTACGAGGCCTGGACACGACGAGCGCCCCTGCAGCCAAGTTACTTGAACTGCGCCGCAACCACGCCTCGATGATCTTCCAAGACCCGCGCGCCGGCATCAACCCGGTACGCACGGTGGGGGATTTCCTCACCGAGACGCTGGTGAGATGGCGTGGCTTGAGTCGCGAAGAAGCATACGCTCGGGCCGTCACGCAGCTGGACCAGGTGGGCCTGCGGCGGACCAAGGATCTGATGCGGCAGTACCCGCACCAGCTATCCGGCGGCATGCTGCAACGTGTCATGATTGCGGGCGCGCTGCTCGATTCGCCCGAATTGCTTTTGTGCGACGAGCCAACCACGGCCTTGGATGTCACCACCCAGGCCGGGATCGTCGAATTGTTACGCGAGCAGCAACAGGCGCGGGGTATGGGCATGCTGTTCATCACGCACGACCTGAACCTCGCTGCCTCGCTCTGCGACCGGGTCTACGTATTGCGCAAGGGCGAAGTCGTGGAGCATGGCGGGGCACGCGAGGTCTTCATGAGTCCCCGCGCGGACTACACGCGCCAGCTGGTCGGCGCCACGCCGCGCATCGAAATAGACAAGGTCCCGGCGGCGCCCGCCGCCGATGGCACCGTGCCGCTGCTCGCGGTTAAGAGCCTCTGTAAGCGCTACGAGTTGCCCAGCGGGGAAGAACTGACTGCCCTGAACGACGCCACGTTTAGCCTTGCCCCTGGCGGCTCGCTAGGGGTCGTGGGGGAGTCAGGTTCAGGCAAATCGACATTGGCGCGGATGATTGTTGCGCTCGAGACGGCCGACGAGGGCGAACTCGCGATCAACGGCCGCGTCCGTGCCCCACGTCCTCTCCGGGCGGCTGAGCGCAAGCAACTGGCCAAGGACGTCCAGATCGTCTTCCAGGATCCTTACCTATCCCTGGACCCTCGGATCGTCGTGGGTAAGGCTGTGGCGGACGTTTTCCGGCTACACCAAGGAAAAGGGCGGGCAGAGGCCGTGAAGAGCGCCGGGGAGCTTCTGGACCGCGTGGGCATCGGCCCTGAGCGATTCGACGCTAAACCGCGGGCGCTTTCGGGCGGACAGCGGCAGCGTGTGGCGATTGCCAAAGCCCTCGCTGCGCGGCCCAAGCTGCTGGTCCTGGACGAGGCCACGAGTGCCCTGGATGTCTCGGTCCAAGCGCAGGTGCTGGAGCTTGTGGAGGAGCTGCGTGAGCAGTTGGGCCTGACCCTCCTCTTCGTGACTCACGATCTTGCGGTGGTTTCGAGGCTGTGCGCGGAACTTCTTGTGCTCCAGCACGGCCGGATCGTGGAACAGGGGTCCACCTCGAAGATCTTGTCGGCTCCCACCAACGACTACACCCGGACGCTCATTGACTCGAGGCCGCGGGCGCTCTGGGAAGAGCAACTCGCTTAGGTCCGGCATCAAACGCCCGGCACCCGCGCCACCAACCCAAGGTGCCTCAGGCCCTCATAAATAGGAGATATTCCAGTGCATACGACCGTTTTTGAACGGATCCGCCCCGACTCGGCAATCGTCGAGCAGTCATTGGCGGATACCGTGCACCGCCCATTCTGGATCGACGATCTGGGCAAAGATGCGGTCCGCTACCCCCAGCTTGACGCTGAGCTTCGGGCCGATCTGGTGGTAGTGGGCGCGGGGTACACCGGACTTTGGACTGCCCTTCGGGCCAAGGAACGCGATCCCGAACTCGACGTGATCGTGATCGAGGCACGACACGTCGGGTGGGCCGCGTCAGGCCGCAATGGCGGGTTCTGCGTTGCGAGCCTGACGCACGGCTATGAGAACGGCAAGAACCGCTGGCCCCAGGAATTGGAGCAGCTTGAGCGTCTGGGAAGGGAAAACCTGGACGGGATCGAGGAGACCGTTGAGCGCTATCAAATTGATTGCGATTTCGAGCGGACGGGCGAGCTCAGCGTGGCTGTGGAACCACACCAGGTTGAATGGCTCAAGGGGGAAGCCGGGGACGGGATTTTCCTGGACGCGCATGCGATGCGCGCATCCGTGAATTCCCCCACCTACCTCGCGGGCCGTTGGCACAAGGACGCGGCCGCCATGATCCATCCCGCCAAGCTAGCTGCCGGTCTGGCCCAGGTATTGACAGGGCTGGGGGTGCGGATCTTTGAAGAATCCCGGGTGAGTGGGCTGGAAGAGCTACCCGACGGCGTCCGTGTGTCCACAGGAGCCGGTGGTGTGCGCGCCAAGCACGTAGCCCTAGCCACCAACGTTTTTCCGTCGCTCCTCAAGCGGAACAGCCTTATGACCGTTCCGGTCTACGACTACGCACTCATGACGGAGCCGCTCACCGACAAACAACTCGCCGCCATTGGCTGGAAGGAGCGTCAGGGCGTCGGCGACATGGCCAACCAATTCCACTACTACCGCTTGAGCAAGGACAACCGCATTCTCTTTGGCGGCTACGACGCCATCTACTATGCGGGGCGTCAGCTGAAGGAAGCGTATGAGGACCGAGACGAGACTTTCAGGAAGCTGGCCAGCCACTTCTTCACTACTTTTCCGCAGCTGGAAGGTTTGAAGTTCACCCACAAGTGGGGAGGCGCGATTGACTCCAGTACCCAGTTCTGTACCTTTTTCGGTACGGCACGAAAAGGACGGGTGGCCTACGCCGCAGGCTTCACAGGCCTGGGTGTAGGCTCCACTCGCTTTGCCGCAGACGTCATGCTCGATCTGCTGGGCGGACAGGACACGGAGCGGACCCGCCTTCAGATGGTGCGCAAACGCCCGCTCCCCTTCCCGCCCGAACCCTTAGCATCAATCGGGATCAACCTCACCCGCTGGTCGATGGACAGGGCCGATCACAATGCAGGCAAACGGAACCTTATCCTCAAGACGCTCGACGCCGTGGGGCTGGGTTTTGACTCCTAGGCGCCCTAGACACCAACAGGGAGATTCAACACCAATGATGGACTCATCAGCCGTGTACACCCCGGCACTCCGTGTCGACCTGCAACATGAGCCCCTTCCCGCTGAGAAAATCGTCTGTGGAAATCCCGGCACTGCGATTCACGAGCTGGGGGACCTGGCGGGATGCGGAATTGGTATATGGGAGATGACGCCAGGCACGGCTACTGACATTGAGACCGAGGAAGTCTTTGTGGTCCTGAGCGGGAAGGCCCGCATCTTGTTCCTCGACCATGGAAGCACTTTGGACATCGCAACTGGCGATGTCGTGCGGCTGCGCGAAGGTCAGCGGACGTCTTGGACCGTCACCGAAACCCTCCGGAAGATCTACTTTGCGGCCTGAACAGCGGCGCCGGGGCCTCCATTAAGCAGATGGTCCGGCATGCGGTTTCCCGGCGCCCCTCCCCGGATCTCCAGGAGCTCGCGGGCGTGGGCATGAAGTCGCCGGTCCTCGTCCGTTTCCGGCACCCATTGCGGGATCGGCACGGACGTACCGGTCTCATCCCGGGCCACCATGACCGTGAGGCAGTACGTGGTCAGGTTCATCTCGCGGCTCTTCGGGTTTCCAGAGCGCACGTGCACGGCGATGTGCATGCCTTTGTGGCCTGTGTAGACGAGCCGGGCCTCGACCTCCACCACGTCGCCGATCAGGAGCGGGCGGTAGAAGCGCACGCCTCCGGAAAATACGGCCACCGTGTCTTTGCCGCAATAGCGGGAAGCGCAGACGTAGGCGGCCTCGTCAATCCATTTCATGACGATGCCGCCGTGGACCTTCCCTCCCCAGTTCACATCGGTAGGGGCCGCCATGAAGCGGAGGACAACCCGTTCGGACGTACCGGCATCGGTATATTCCTGCGCGTTCATGGCTTCGACAATCTGTTCCCGCACGGCGATCCTCGTGAGGGCGTTGTCCCGTTGCCCAATCTCCTCGGGCGTCGACGGCTCGAACTGGGGGACTGGAACCGGCCTGCCGTCGGGACCGACGGCAACGAAGATCACCAGGCACTGGCTGCGCATCGTCGCGGGCCCGCCCTTGGGATCGCCGGAAGACACAATAGTCCGGATGTGCATTGATGAGCGGCCTGTGTAGACGATGGTGGCTTCCACCTCCACCATGTCTCCGCTGTTCACGGGATCGGCGAAATGGATGTTGCCCACATAGGCCGTGACACAATAGGACTTCGCCCATCCAACGGCTGCTGCGTAGGCGGCCTTGTCCACCCACTCAAGGACTGTGCCGGCGTCGACGGAGCCGCTGTGTCCGACGTCGGTGGGAGAAGCAAGGAACCGCAGGGTGACGGAGTTGGTGGGGAGCTCGCTCATGACGTGAGTGTATCGACGGCGAGGATGCTGATGCGTTGTATGACGGACTGGCGACGCCCACGCGGATCCGCGATGCGCAAGTCGATCAGTGACGAGCAAACAGGCTGCCGACACAGGGGATTCGGGAGTCGGCAGCCTGTTTGGGTGTCGCCTGCGCAATCCTAGGCGAGGATGCGCAGCTTGGAACCTTTCCGGCCGAAGACCACGGCATCGACGGAGATCCGCCCGGCGCCGGTCAGGGCCACGGCGGCCACAGCGGCGGCAAGGGCCAGCACCAATTCGTAGCCGCCCTTCTCAACAAACAGGCCCGCCGGGGCGTGGACCAGGAACAGGGCGCCGAGCATGTCCAGCGTAAGGAGGGCGGCGAAGACGCGTGTCAGCACGCCCGCGATAAGGGCGATGCCGCCGGCCAGTTCGATGGTTGCAACGATCGGGGCCACGACATCGGCGGCCGGGACGCCCATCTTGCCGAAGGCGGCCTGCGTGCCGGCAATGGTGAATTCGTTGAATTTCTGCCAGCCATGCGCGGCGAAGATGAAGCCGACGATGACGCGCAGGACGGTAAGGGCTGTGTTGGTCAGGTTGGACTGGTTCATGTAATTGCACCGTTTTCGGGTAGCGGTTGGCTGTCTCGAAGCTCCTCTGGCCGGTCGCCAATTTGTTGAAGCTTCAACTCAAGCCTTTCGAATTTTTCTTGCAGTGTCAAACAAATGTCATGCGGCCGAGCCGTTTCCTACGCCCCGTTGCCGCTAGCCGGGAGTGATGGTGCGGGAAACGGAAACGGTAAGGGATCCTCAAGCGCCACCTCAACAATCTGCCTGTCGGTGCCCCGCTAGGCTGGGAAAGTGCCCCAAACAGTGACCCGTCCCACCGCGCCCTCCCATGCCCGCGAGATCCTGCGCCTGGCAGTCCCCGCCTTCGGCGCGCTCATTGCCGAACCCCTCTTCCTCTTGGCCGACTCCGCGATCGTCGGGCATCTCGGCGTCCCGCAGCTGGCCGGCGTGGGGCTGGCTTCGACGTTGCTGCACACCGCCGTCGGACTTACGGTCTTTCTGGCATATTCGACGACTCCGGCCGTGGCGCGGGCCATCGGGGACGGAAAGCTCACCAAGGCGCTCGCCGCAGGGCGCGACGGCGTCTGGCTGGCGCTGTTGCTGGGCGCCGTCCTGGCGGCAGCCGGCTTCCTCGCGGCTGAACCGGTGGTCGGTCTGCTTGGAGCCGGTGGCGAGGTCCGGGCTTACGCGGTTGACTACTTGCGCTGGTCCATGCCGGGACTCGTGGCCATGCTCCTCATCTTCGCCGGCACAGGTGTGTTGCGAGGACTGCAGGACACCCGCACCCCCTTGGTGGTGGCGACAGCAGGCTTCGCCCTCAACATCGCCCTCAACGTGGTCCTGGTCTACGGGCTGCACTTGTCCGTGGCAGGGTCGGCTATCGGCACCAGCATTGCGCAATGGGCCATGGCTGCCGTCTATTTGGTGATGGTGGGACGAAATGCGCGGCGCCACGGCGTTTCGCTGCGTCCGGACTGGCGCGGCATCCGCACGATGACCACCGTGGGTTCGTGGCTCATGCTCCGTACCCTCAGCCTGCGCTTGGCAATCCTGGCCACGATCCTGGTGGTCACCTCCCAAGGGCCGGTGAACCTCGCCGCGCACCAACTCGCGATGACCATTTTCTCCTTCCTTGCCTTCGCCCTGGATGCCTTGGCGATTGCCGCGCAGGCCCTCATCGGTAAGGAGCTCGGAGCCTCCCATCCGGCCCGGGCGCGCGAGCTCACCCGCACCATGATCCGCTGGGGCGTGGGCTTCGGTGTGGTGACCGGCGCGCTCCTCGCCGTGGCCGCTCCTTGGGCGGGCTTCCTCTTTACTCCCGACGCCGGCGTTCAGTCCGCGCTCACAGCGGCACTGTGGGTGCTCGCCGTCGGGCAGCCCCTCGCGGGGTACGTCTTCGTCCTGGACGGCGTGCTGATCGGCGCGGGCGATGCCCGCTACCTGGCGATTGCCGGCGTCGTGAACCTCGCGGTCTATTTGCCCCTTTTGGCGGCAATCCACCTGACAAGGCCCGACGGCGCGGCGGGGCTCGTGTGGCTGTGGGCGGCGTTCGCGCTGGGCTACATGCTGGCCCGCGGAGTCACGTTGGGGCTGCGGGCCCGCACGGACACGTGGATGGTCCTCGGTTCGCACTAAACTGGACGGGTGACTCACCCCGCCTCTTCAGCGACTTCATCCACGCCTACAGCAGCAGGACTCTGGAAGCCCGTCCTTCTCCGTGCCGGTGTTGCGCTGGTGTTCGGAGCCGTGACGGTCTTCTGGGGCTCACCGTCCGTACATGTTCTGGCCTGGGCGACCGGGCTCTACCTGCTGGCGACGGCGGGCGCCGCATTCCTGGCCGTAAGTGTTCCCGCCGCAGTAGCCGTCGTTGTTGCTTTGGGCGGCGTTGGTGCCCTGATCACGCAGTCGGACACCGGGGTGGCGGTTTCCGCGCTCGTGGGACTGCTGGTGCTTGGGGTGTCTGAGCTGGTCCAGGGATTCCGTCAGCGCGGACGGCACGTGCTTGCCCGCGACTGGATGATCTCCGGGGTGGTGGGAATCGGAACAGCAGTGGCGTTGCCGTTCTTCATCAGCCTTGGCGCACACGCGCTCCTCGGTGTTGCAGGCGGTGGCGCCATCATCTCGGGAGTCTTGTGGGTGCTTTCCGGGCTGAGCCTGCGGCATGATGGGCGAACCCCCTCCGCTGAGGCCGTAAACTAGTAATCGTACGTTCTACTCTGCGTAGAACTCTCACGGCGCGCACGGCGCCAGCACCCACGCCACATTGGAGGAATGACCTTGGCTGACCAGAAACCAGGAGAGCCGCGCAAGATGCGGACCTCGGTTAAGGGACCGCTGATGTTCTCCGCATTCTGGGGCGTCTTGATCTTCTTCGCCGTGCTGATTTTCGCCTCCGGCGGCAGCGCACGCACTCCGCGCTTTGACCTCGCCTTCACCGGCGCCGGCATCGCGTTCATCGTGAGCCTCGTCATCGCCGCCATGCTCTCCATGAGCCACAAGGAAAACGCCGAGCACCTCGGCAAGGGCTCGGGCGTCAACCTGAGTTCGAAGAAGCCGGGCCACGGCCACAGTTTGCCTCCGTCTCCCCCCGCCGGTACCGAGACGGAAAACCCCGACGCCGGTCCTCGCTAGGTTTCCTCCGTTTGCGTCCCGTCACGCGACGCACCTTTTAGCTGCCAAGCTGCCACGCCAACCCCGGAAACACGCGGCAGGCCGCCGTCGTCCGCTCCGAAAAGTTGCCTGACGTGACGCCTCCCTTGGTTCATTCCGTACCGGACGCTTTCCGGGCCCGGTACGCGGCCACGTGCGTTCGGTTGGCGCAATTTCCGGTGTCGCAATAGAGCTTGGATCGGTTGCGGCTCAAGTCCAACACGACCGCGTCGCAATCGTCCGCGGCGCACACCCGTAGCCGGTCCATTTCCTTGCTGCGGATCACGTCCACGAGCGCCATGGCGGCTTCTGTCCCTATGCGTTCCGCGAGGGGCGCTTCCGGGGTGGTGGCGTGCAGGTGCCAATCCCAGTGGTCGTGCTTGACCAGTTGGGGGAGCGCGCGTGCGTCGGTGAGGAGCTGGTTGACGGTCTTTGCGGCGGCATCCTCATCCGAGGTCCACAAGGAAGCCAGCTGGCTCCGAAGGCGCTTCACGCTGAGTAGCTCGGACTCGGTCCCGGCCCTGGTTCCGGTGAATTCTTCCGCGTCCAGGAAGGCATGAAGCTCGGCGACGCTCGTAAGCGATTCGGTGCCGTTGGCCGCCGTATTGATCAAATCGACCACACTGCGCAGCGCCACTTCAGTGTCAGGTGCAAAAAGCACTTTGACTCCTTACATCTCTCGGGAGTATTGTCAGCAGCGTAACCCATTTTACTCCTGACAGGAGGCTGCTGTGTCAGCTGCATCAAACCGGGCTGGTGCTGGAGGCTTCATGGCATCAGGCCTGGGGCTCGCGCTCTTTTCCTCAGCGGTCTTCGGCTTGTCCGGCTCATTTGCCAAGTCCCTGCTCGAAACCGGATGGACCCCCGGTGCTGCTGTGGCCATTCGACTGAGCGGCGCTGCGCTCATCTTGGTGATCCCCGCCGTCGTCGCCCTCCGGGGCCGCTGGCACCAACTCAAGGACAACTGGATCACTATTCTCTTGTTCGGTGTGATCGGCGTTGCAGCGTGCCAGTTTTTCTACTTCAATGCGGTGTCCAGACTGTCGGTGGGGGTTGCGCTACTGCTGGAATACCTGGCACCGACCATGATCGTGTTGTGGCTGTGGGCGGCAAGCCGACGGCGTCCCCGGGCGCTTACAGCCATCGGAACACTGCTTTCCCTCGGTGGACTTGTCTTGGTGCTCGACCTCACCGGTTCCGTGAAGGTGGACTTCATCGGCGTCCTGTGGGGCATGGCCGCGGCCGTCTGCCTGGTGATCTACTTCTTCATCACAGCCAAGCAGAACGACACACTTCCGCCCATCGTCCTGGCCTCCGGCGGTCTCCTGGCCGGTTCGGTCCTGATCTGGATTGCCGGTGGGACCGGACTGCTATCCATGACTTTCGCTACCGCGGACACCCAACTCGGGCCGTGGACCACGCCATGGTGGGTTTCCATCGCCGGCCTGGTCGTCCTGTCCACCGTGCTGTCCTATGTCACGGGGATTATGGCCGCCCGCAGTCTTGGGTCTAAGGTGGCGTCCTTCGTCTCGCTCACTGAAGTGCTGTTCGCCGTGGTGTGGGCGTGGCTGTTGCTGGCCGAATTGCCGGGGCCCATCCAGCTCTTGGGTGGTGCGCTCATCGTGTGCGGAGTGGTCTTGGTACGCATCGACGAGCTGCGGGCGGACACGCGTGATGCCGCTGAGCCCGGCAAACTTGGGGTGGCCCGGGAGCTTGACCACGCGAACGACGTCGAGCCGGTTCCTTCCGAGAGGGTCTTCTAGACTGATCCCGCCCGGCTGGTCAGCGGTTGAGTGTGGACTGCGCTGACGGTTTGCCATAGACGAAGTTAACGACAGAGGGTCCGGACGCCATAGCGTCCGGACCCTCTGGGTTCAACCGTCTTAGCGGGAAGCCTGCTCCTGCTCGGAAGCGTTCTGGGTAGCCTTCTTGCCTGCTTCCTGAAGTGCCTGGGCCACCTTGTTCAGCGCCGTCATGTGCTGGCCCTGCCACTCGCTGCGGAACTTGTCCGCGTCCGGGCCCTTCCAGTCGGTGCCCGCAAGAACCTTGTTCAGCGTATTGCGCTGGTTCTCGATCTCCGTGGAACCAGCCTGCAGCTTGCTGCCAAGGTTCTTGAGCTGAGCAATATCTGCGCCCCAAATAGCCATGTCATAACTCCTTCAATCACGGATCCGAACGGTTCGGCATCCCCCGCGGCCTCCGGCTCATTCCGAAGATCCATTGACTACAAACTATCCCGGCCCCTGAAAGGGTGTCGATGGGGACGCCTCCCCATGAAGGCCTCCCCGTGAAGGCCTCCCCATGGTGGTGAGGGTTCTCCGGGGGTCCCTATGTCATTTGAGGGATCCCGAATGAGGGGTCCGAGGCCTAGCATGTTGATATGTGCCGCAACATCCACACCCTTCATAACTTCGAGCCACGAGCCACCTCGGCGGAGGTGGAAGCTGCAGCCCTGCAATACGTGCGCAAAATCAGTGGCAGCACCAAGCCGTCCAAGGCGAACGAGGAGGCCTTCGCCGAGGCCGTTCACGAGATCGCACACATTACCCAGCATCTCCTGGATTCCCTCGTGACCCACGCGCCGGCGCGGAGCCGTGACGAGGAGGCTGCCAAAGCCAGGGCGCGGGCTGCTGTCCGTTTCGGAACGGCCTAGGCCCGAACTGGCTCGCAGCTCCTGCCGTTTCCAAGCCGGATAACGACAACGAATGCGAGCCAGTTGGGCGTGCGGCGCCTTTGTGAACGACCGCGCCTTTGTGAAGGACCGCTACTTCGCGAACGACCGGAGCCGTAGCGAGTTCGCGACCACCAGGACCGAGCTTGCAGCCATGGCTGCCCCGGCAATCATCGGGTTCAGCAAACCAAGGGCCGCCACGGGGATGCCGATGGCGTTGTAGAAGAACGCCCAGAACAGGTTCGTCTTGATGGTGGTGAGGGTCTTCCGGGACAGCTCGATGGCTTGAACGAGCTGGCCGAGGTCGCTACCCATCACTGTCAGATCCGAGGCCTCGATGGCAACATCGGTGCCCGAGCCCATGGCAATGCCGAGGTCGGCTTGCGCGAGGGCCGCTGCGTCGTTGACCCCGTCCCCGGCCATGGCCACTGTGGAGCCCTGGGCCTGTAGTTTCCTGACCGCGTCCACTTTGCCCTCGGGCAGGATGCCCGCGAATACATCTTCCTGGGCGATCCCGACGGCGGCAGCCACTTGGGCGGCGACGGCGGCGTTGTCTCCAGTCAGCAGCAGGGGCCGGATTCCGAGCCCCTTGAGCCTCGCGATCGCTGCAGCCGAACCGGGTTTGATGGTGTCCCTGAGGGTGACGATTCCAGCAGGCTCCCCATCCACAGCAACCCAAATGGCGGTGGCGCCATCGGCTTCCTCGGCGGCCAGCGCTTGGCGCTGCGCATCATCGGGGAAGATTCTGTTTTGTTTCAGCCAGCCGGTCCTGCCAGCGACAACAATGCGCTCAGCACTGCTTCCGGCTCCGTTCGCCGGAATGGCCCCGCGAACTCCACCGCCCGGGGCGGAACTGAAGTCTTTCACGGTAGGGAGCATGCCGCCGTCGGGCACTGCGGACTTGGCCGCCGCGGCGATGGCGTGCGCAATAGGGTGCTCCGACGCTGCCTCGACAGCACCTGCCATAGACAGGACGTCGGCAGGGGAGTGGCCGTTCAGCGCTACTGTGTGTCCGACCGCCAGCTTGCCGCTAGTGACGGTACCCGTTTTGTCCAGCAGGATGGTGTCCACAGTGCGGGTATCTTCAAGGACCTGGGGGCCTTTGATGAGGATTCCGAGTTGTGCTCCGCGGCCGGTTCCGGTCAGGAGGCCCACCGGGGTCGCGAGCCCGAGCGCGCAGGGGCAGGCGATCACGAGCACCGCGACCGCAGCCGTGAACGATGCATTGAGGTCTCCGCTCAGGGAAAGCCACAGCACGAAGGTTACGACGGCGATGACCAGCACCACCGGAACGAAGACGGCGCTTATGCGATCGGCAAGCCGTGCAATCGGGGCCTTGCCCGTCTGCGCTTGGCTGACCAACCGCCCCATCTGCGCCAGGGTTGTCTCGGAACCTACTCGTGTGGCGCGGACCAGCAGCCGCCCCGAAGTGTTGATGGTGGCGCCTGTAACCTGGCTGCCCGGCGCGACCTCCACCGGCACGGACTCTCCGGTGACCAGCGACGCGTCGACAGCGGATGCGCCGCCGGTCACCACGCCGTCGGTGGCGATCTTCTCGCCCGGACGGACAACGAAGACGTCCCCGACGACGAGGTGCTCGGCCGGGATCTTTTGCTCGACGCCGTCTCGCAGCACCGTTGCGTCCTTGGCACCCAGATTCAGGAGGGCCTTGAGGGCATCGCCGGCCTTTGCTTTGGCGTTGGCCTCAAGATAGCGGCCAAGGAGCAGGAAGGTAGTGACCACGGCGGCAACTTCGAAGTACAGCCCGCCGCCCATCCCTACGGATTCCATGCCGGGGTGTTCCGTCATCATCGGGTTGGCGAAAAGCTGCCACGCCGAATAGAGGTACGCGGCAAGGACTCCGATGGAGACGAGCGTGTCCATGGTGGAGGCGAAGTGGCGGGCGTTGATGGCCGCGGCGCGGTGGAAGGGCCAGGCAGCCCACGTCACCACCGGAAAGGCCAGTACAGCGGCGACCCAGCCCCACTGGGGGAACTGCAGGGCTGGGATCATCGAGATCGCGAATACCGGGACCGTGAGTACGGCGGCAGCGAACAGTCTTGGGCGCAACTGGCTGGCGGCTGGTCCGTGGTGCATGTGGTCGCCTGCCGCGGCGCCACCGGCGCCGTGGTCACCTGTCCGCTCACTCCGGGACACATGCTCTGCGTGCTCGGTCGTTCCTCCCTTAGACGCACGCTGCCGCATATCTCCCTGCGCGAGCTCTTGCGCCGGGTCGCCGGTGCCGTGCTCGGAGTGGGTGAGAGTGGATTCGCGGATCCAGGCTTTGTAGCCCGTGGCGTTGACTGTGTCCACGATCTGTTGGTCAGTGACGTTCGCCGGAACTGTTACCTGGGCTGATTCGAGGGGGAGGTTGACGGAGGCTTCCACGCCGTCGAGCTTGCCCAGTTTCCGTTCCACGCGCGCCACGCACGATGCGCACGTCATGCCCTCGATGTCGAGTTCGATAATGCGCGTGCCCGCTTGGTGGAGGATGTCCTGATTGCTCACATTGGCCCCTAGGCCTGGTTGGCGACTACCAGATAGCCGGCTTCGGCGACGGCCTCGCCGATTTCGGACGGTGACAACTCCTGGGTGGAGGTGATGGTGACGGTGGAGACTCCGCCGGAATTCAGATCGATCTCGACACTCTCTACGCCGGCCAACGACTCGATTTCCTCGCTGACGGCTGAAACGCAGTGCCCGCAGGTCATGCCGGAAACGCTGACGTTCGTCTGGATGGTGGCGGTGTGGCCCATGGCGTACTCCTTGGTGGTGAGTTGGATGGTGTGGTGAGTGCTGGCGGGATTACCGCAGCAGGCGCCCGATGGCATCGGTGGCCTCCTTGACTTTGGCGTCGATCTGTTCCGCGCGCGCTTCCGGATCGGGCTCGGAGGCGGCGCCCACTACACAGTGGCCGATGTGTTCCTCGACGAGTCCGAGGCTGACGGCGTGCAGGGCCTTCGTGGCGGCGGCAACCTGCGTGAGGATGTCGATGCAGTACTTGTCCTCCTCAACCATGCGCGCAATCCCGCGGACCTGGCCCTCGATGCGTTTCAGGCGGCGCAGATAGGCGTCCTTATTGGCGGAGTAGCCGTGCGGGGCGGCGTGATCCAGCTCCAGCTCGATGCTCAGGGGATTAATACTCAGGTCTGCCTTGCTCATGCACCCAAGGTATACCCCATAGGGGTATGAATACAAGTACCCCCTAGGGGTATTTGTAGGTGGCGTTCGAGAGGCCTAGGTCCAGGAGTTGGGGATGGCGCCAATTCGGTCAATGAAGTCCAGGACGGCAGGGTGAGCTGGATTGATGAGAAGACCGCCGGGTACCAGCACGGATTCGGTGAAGGGAAGTGCTCCAGCCAGCCGGGCGGTCACCAGCCGGAGCGTGGCCGGAGAGTCCTCGGCGGAGACGATGAGGGTCCGCCGTCGGATACCAGCGAGCTCGTCTTCGCTAAGCTCAAGGGGATCGCCACTGAGAGCGAGGCCGTGGCCCTGCATTTCGGCCATAACCGCGGAGCTTGTCCCCGCGAACATGGCCTTGAGTTCTCCGGGCAAGGACTCCCAGCCGTCGTTCCCCAAGGCATCTCTCAGAACGATTTCCGCCGCCATGGAGGGATTCGCGCTGGTAGCCCCGAGGATCCTCTTCCGCAGCTCACGGGCCCACGAATCGGCGTCGGGATCAATTGTGAACAACGCCGGTTCCAGCAGTACGAGTGCCTTGACCTTGTCCGGGAAGTGGCGTGCGAACTCCAGTGCGATCTGGCCACCCGTGCCACGGCCGACGATTATGGAGGGTCCTGCGTGCAGCGCCGCGAGGAGGGCCGCGGCGTCGTCGACGTGTTGGATCAAGTCAAGGGTGGCGAACGGTTCGGTGGGAGCGTTCCGGTGGAATCCCCGGCGGTCGTAGATGATGCACCGGCCGTGCCGGCTGAGTTCTACGGCGGCCTCCGACCATACGACGGCCGAGCCGGGTGTGCCATGCAAACCCAAAATCGGCACACCGTCGCCGTGTTCCTCGAAGTAGAGATCGACGCCGTTCACCTGCACGCGGGGCATGTTTCCAGCCTAGGACTGGCGGCTGGCCCAGAACAGGCGTCGCCGTCGTGGAGGAAGATCCGCGGGAATTACGACGTACGGCCGATCGTAGCCAAGAATGTGGCCTGCGGCGTCATCTTCCCCTGATGCGCCTCCCGGATTTGCCAATCGGCCAAGCTAGTATCGCGACGTGCGAACGCCAAATTGGCGAAGCTTGCTGAGGGGTGAGGATGGAAAATCCAATGAACGACGCCGGTGCTTCGGTGGGCGCTACAAGTGCCGCGGGCGCCTACTTTCGCGCGAAGCTGGAGTTCGAGATCGACGTCATGGATGTTGCCGATGCAGCTCCCGGCGGTTTCGTGCTCGTGGACACGCGTAGGCAGGCCTCGTGGGATCACGGCCACATCCCAGGCGCCGTGCACTTGCCGACCGCCGAGATCCCTACCCGCGCTGCCGCCCTGATCCCGGCCGGGAGCTCAGTGGTGGTCTATTCATGGGGTCCGGGCTGCAACGGCAGCACCTTCGCGGCCCTGGCCTTCGCCGAGCTCGGGTACCCCGTCCGCGAAATGATCGGTGGCATTGAGTACTGGGCACGGAATGGGCTTCCGGTGGAGACAGCTGATGGAGTTGTTGTTCGGGATGCTGACGGGCTGGTGACGGCGCACCAGCCGGAGGTGTAGCGACGCAGAAGCGGATTAGCGACGCGCAATCAGACGCGCGACACACAGGGAATTCCGGTGTCGCCAGTCCAATTGCGTGTCGCGAGTCCGTCTGCGTGTCCGGTGACCATGATGCGGGCACTCGCCCTGCTCCGACGGGAGCTGATTGGCTTCGGTCCGGCCATGAACGACCGACCGGCTGCAGCGGTGAGTGAACCCGCCGTCGAACCTGAACTCTGGGATTAGGCCGTTACCGCCAGCGCGTCGATCTCGACGAGCATGACTTCGTGGGGGAGGTCCACGAACACCGTGGTGCGGCTCGGCAGTTGGCCGCTGGGGACGTTTTCGGTGATGAACTCGCCGTAGACATCGTTCATGGCCGCGAAGTCGTCGCGCGTGGTGAGGTAGACGCGGAACATGATGACGTCTTCCACCGAGGAGCCGCCGGCTTCGAGGATTGCCTTGACGTTCTCCAGGGTGCGGCGGGTCTGGACGCGGACGTCGCCCTCACCGATGTACTGGTTGGTGGCGGGATCCATGGGGCCCTGCCCGGATACCTGGAACATGCCGCCCTTACGGACGCCCTGCGAGAAGGTGTGCGCGGGTGCGGGGGCGTTGTCGGTCAGTACTACGGTCTTTTCACTCATGCTGAGTTCCTTTCGTGGCTGATCCAGCCGAGGTCGCGGGAGATCGCCTCGGTGCTGGCTTTGAGGTCTGGCAGCAGCTCAAGCAATCCTTCATAGCTGAGCATCACCACCGGTACCGAACAAGAGGCTGCGGCCACGACGGCGCCGCTCGCGTCGCGGATGGGGGTCGCGATGCAGTGCACGAAGGCTTCGTGCTCGGCGTTGTCGTGGGCCCAGCCCTGGATCCTGACCTGCTCCAATTCGGCCAGCAGGGCTTCCGGTGAGGTCAGGGTAGTGTCGGTAATTCTTGTGTAGTCCAGGCTCGCCGCGATCCGTTCCTGCCGACTGCTCGGCATGTCGGCAAGCAGGACTTTTGCGACGGCGGCCGAATGCAGGGACGCGGTCAGGCCGATCCGGGAGTACATCCGCACGGGATGGTGCGACTCGAACTTGTCGATGTACACCACATCGTTTCCCTCGAACGCGGCAAGGTGCACAGTGTGCCCGGTCTTGCCGTTCAGCTCGGCCAGGTACGGGTGCGCCACTTTGCGGATGTCCCTCTGCTCCAACGCGAGCGAGGACAACTCGAACAGCTTGGAGCCAAGCATGAATCGCTGGTCCTCATCGCGGACGACGAAGCGTTTTTCCTCCATGGCATGCAGGAGGCGCATCACCGTGGTCTTGTGGACTGACGCTTTCGAGGCGAGCTCGTCGAGGGTGGCCGGTTTGGCCGCGAGTTCCGCAAGCAGGTCGATGGCACGCATCAGGCTCTGGCTCATGGTGCTGTGCTCCGATCGTGAACGCTGCGGTTCTGGCTGCTGAAGTGGCCCCCGGCAACGTGGATCGCAGTCCATTCGGCGTCGGTGGAATCGAGGATGGCCGAAAGCAGTGCGGTGTCGGGAAGGGGGCCGCGATCGCCGCGAACGGTGAGGGTGCAGGCCGCAGCGACGTGACCGCGGCGGAGGCTCGCCTTCTGCTCGAGTCCGAACAACATGCCGCACAGGTAGCCGGCGGCAAAGGAATCGCCCGCGCCCACCGGCTCCAGCACGTCCACGGACAAAGCGGGCACTTCCGTGCGGGAGCCGTCCCGTTCCAGGGCGATGGCGCTGATGGCTTCGTTCTTGATAACGACGACGGCGGGATCCGGCATGAGGCGCCGGAGTTCAGTTTCGTCCGTGGTGCCGAAGGCGTGCTCGGCCTCGTCCTTCCCCACCAGGACGATGTCGGCAAGATTGGCGAGGCGGCGCAGTACTGAGCGGTCCTGCCCGGCCCAGAGCGCGGCGCGCCAATTGACGTCGAAACTGATCATGCGGCCCTGCCTCGGTGCGGTGAGGACGGCTTCCATCAGTTCCAGGCATTCTGCCGAGAGTGCCGCCGTGATTCCGCTCAGGTGGATGAGCCCGGCTTCTTCCAACAAGCGCGCGACGACGGGATTCGCCAGGGTGCCCGGCCCCATGGCCGAAGCGGCGGAACCTTGCCGGTAGTACAAAACTGAACTGCCGCCGTCGGGATCTGATTCTTGGGCGGGGACCTTGACGTACAGGCCGGTGGGCCGTCCCGGGTCAACCTCGACGCCGGCGACGCCTACGCCGTGGCTACTGAGCTCGTCCAGGATCCGCGTGCCGAATCCGTCCCGGCCCACCCGGCCCACCCAGTGCGAGTCCAGGCCCATGGCAGCCAGGCCCATGGCAACGTTCGATTCGGCGCCGCCGATGCCGCAGTGCAATTCGGTGGCTTGGTGCAGGGGGACGGCCTTCACCGGGGTGAGCATGGCCATCGTTTCGCCCACACATACAGCTGAAAGCATGAAACTCCCGCTCTCCCTCTGCCGCTCCGAGCGGCACTCGATACCCCCATGAAGAAGGGATTTTCGTGGCCGGATCAGGGTTGCCGGGTCATGCCGCGGCCTTGACTCCCAATCCTGCACCATGTTAGACATATCACCAACAGCTTTGCAACCTGCGTTGCAAAATACGCAACGCAGAGGAGCTCCACCCAATAGCCCCGCAGCTTCAAAAACGCAGCACCGCGAAGGGAATCAACGCGTGAACACTTCCGAAGCCATTTCGGCATCCGCCGTGGCCGCCTTGGCAGATCGCTGCCTGGACTGGCAGCACAAGGCCGTGCCCGCCACCGCAAAGGGGAGCACCCACACCGATTTCCTCGCCGAAAAGCCCACCCTTGCGGACCTTCAAACGCCGTTGCTGACCCTCGATGCCGAGGCCCTGCGTGGCAACGCCGATCGGCTGGCCTCGTGGTGTGCCGAGCGCGGCGTGCTGCTTGCTCCGCACGGGAAGACCACCATGGCGCCGCAACTGTGGGCCGAACAGCTCAACCGCGGCGCCTGGGGAATCACTGTGGCGAACTTCGCACAGCTCCGCGTTGCCCGCGAATTCGGCGTGCGGCGGCTCCAGTTGGCCAATAGCCTGACCGATCCGCATGCCATCGAATGGGTTGCCTCGGTCGTCACGGCGGAGATGCCGATCCTTTCCTGGGTGGATTCCGCCGTCACCGTGGATGTCATCAACCGCACCTTGGAAGCTGCCGGTAGCGACGCCGTCCTGGATGTCCTAGTTGAGCTTGGCGGAATCGGGGGCCGGACTGGCGCGCGGGGCGTAGAGGCGGCGCTCGACGTCGCCCACGCTGTAGCGGCCTCCCCGCACCTCAGGCTGGTGGGCGTCAGCGGCTACGAGGGATCGCTCGCCCACACGGCCGACGCCGGCAGCCTCGCCGCGGTCCGCGGCTACTTGGGCCAGATGGGTGAGCTGCATCAGCGGCTCCTCGAGGAAGATCTCTACGGGTCCGACGCCGTCTTCCTCACCGCGGGCGGCAGCGCCTACTTCGACGACGTCGTTGATGTCCTCTCGCCGTGCGTCACCGCTGGCTCCGAGGCAAGTCCCCACGTGGAACTCATGATACGCAGCGGCGCCTACATCATCCACGACGATGGCTTCTACCGCGGCATCTCGCCGTTTTCCCGCGACGGCGGCCAGCCATTCAAGGCAGGAATGCACGGTTGGGCCCGCGTGGTGTCCCAGCCCGAACCGGGCCTGGCCATCCTGGACGCCGGCAAGCGCGACTTGCCGGTTGACGAAGGCCTGCCCCGGCCGCAGCTGATCGGACCTGCCCTCGGCGGTCCCATGCAGCCGCTCGCAGGTGCCGAGATCACCGCCGTCAACGATCAGCACTGCTTCATGACGTTCGACGCCGGCACCACCACTGTGCGGCCCGGCGACGTGGTGCGCCTAGGACTTTCGCATCCGTGCACCGCCTTCGACAAGTGGACGCTCATCCCGGTGTTGGCGGACACGGACGGTGACCAGACCGTCGTCGACCTCATCCATACCTTCTTCTAGGACAGGTGCCATGAAGACACTCATCAGCAACGCCACCCTGGTGGATGGAACCGGAGCGGACCGTCGCCCCGCGGACGTCCTGCTGGACGGCGAAATGATCGCCGTCGTCGCCGACGCCGGATCCCTCACCGCCAGCGGAACAGGCGCCGGGTGGACCATCGATGCCACGGGCCTTGTCCTGAGCCCTGGCTTCATCGACATGCACGCCCATTCGGACCTGCAACTCCTGGTCAACAGGGACCAGTACGCCAAGCTCAGCCAAGGCGTCACCAGCGAACTCCTGGGCCAGGACGGGCTCTCCTATGCGCCGGTAGACGATGCCACGCTCGCAGGAGTCCGCGAAAAGATCGCGGGTTGGAACGACAACCCGCAGGATTTCGACTGGAATTGGCGAACGGTGGGCGAGTACCTGGACCGCCTCGACGCTCTCAACGACGGCGGCCGGATCGCCACCAACGCCGCCTACCTCGTGCCGCAAGGAACCGTGCGGGCCCTGGTGATGGGCTTCGCCGAAGGCGACCCGACACCCGAGCAGCAGGAGCGGATGCAGGACCTGGTGCGCGCCGCCATGGAGGAAGGCGCAGTGGGCATGTCCTCCGGGCTGACCTACACGCCCGGCATGTACGCCCGCACCGAGGAATTGGCAGGACTTTGCCGAACCGTGGGAGAGCTGGGCGGTTTCTACGCCCCGCACCACCGCTCCTACGGCAAGGGCGCGCTCGGCGCCTACGCGGAGATGATCGGGCTGAGCCGGGATACCGGCTGTGCGCTGCACTTGTCCCACGCCACCATGAACTTCGCCGAGAACAAGGGCCGGGCAGGCGAGCTGCTGGAACTGATCGATGCAGCCCTCGACGCTGGCGCCGACATCACGCTGGACACTTACCCGTACCTCCCCGGTGCCACCACGCTTTCGGCCATCCTGCCCAGCTGGGCATCCTCTGGCGGCACCGAGGCCACGCTCGCCCGGCTGGCCGACCCGGAAACCAGGGCGAAGATCCGCGAAAGCGTGGAGATCTATGGCTCCGACGGCTGCCACGGAGTGGTTGCGGAATGGCACACGCTGGAGATCAGCGGCGTCCAGAACCCGGTGCTCGCCGGCCATGTGGGCAAGACGATCGCCGCGATCGCCGAGGAAACCAACGCTGAACCGTTCGACGTCTTCGCAGGGATCCTCCAGGAGGACCGGCTGGGTACCGGAATCCTGCAGCACGTTGGCCACGAGGAAAACGTGCAGGCCATCATGGTGCACCGCACGCACACGGGCGGCAGCGACGGCCTCTTGGTCGGAGCGAAGCCGCACCCGCGCGCTTGGGGAACCTTTCCCCGCTACCTCGGCCACTACAGCCGCGACCTGGGCTTGCTGACACTGGAAGACATGGTCCACCACTTGAGCGGACGTCCGGCTGAGCGGCTCAAGCTCGACCGCCGCGGCCTGGTCCGCGTAGGCTACGCGGCCGACGTCGTCCTCTTCGATCCGGACACCATCCGTGACGAGGCCACCTTTGAAAACCCCCGCCAGGCAGCTACTGGCATCCACTACGTGTTCGTCAATGGGACCGCAGCGATCGACGGCGGCCAGCCCACCGGCGCCCGCGCCGGCCGCGCACTGCGCCGCAGCCCCGACGGACGCACCCGAGCAGGAAGTACCAAAATCGCATGACTCCTGAAGAATTCGTCCAGCAGCTTGAAGCCGACCGCACCCTCGCCGTCGTCCGGGCTCCGCTTATCCCCGACGCCGCCGGGCTCTGCCTGGCACTGGCCGACGGCGGCATCCGCAGTGTCGAACTGACGTTCACGACGCCTGACGTGCTGAAACATGTCCGGCGCGCGGCGGAGACCGCCTCGCAGCACGGCGCCGCCGTCGGGATCGGCACCGTCATGACGGCCGAGCAGGCCAAAGCAGCGATCGACGCCGGAGCCCAATTCCTGGTGACCCCCGGCCTCCGCCCGGAGGTGGCCGCGGTGGCTGCCGCCGCGGGCATTCCCTTCAGCTTGGGCGCCATGACACCCACGGAAGTTGCGGTGGCCCTCGACCTCGGTTCCGCCGCGGTCAAGATCTTCCCCGCCCGGCAGCTCGGCCCGGCCTACCTGAAGGATCTCCAGGGACCGTACCCCGGCATCCGGCTCCTTCCCTCCGGCGGGATCGACGCGTCGAATGCCAAGGGCTACCTCGACGCCGGTGCTGCCGCCGTCTGCTGCGGAACCAGCGTTGTCCCTCCGGCCGCCGTGGCCTCGGGCAACTGGGCAGACATCTCCGCCAGGGCGTCCGCCTTTACCGCCACCCTCAAGTAGGAATCCCCAGAAAGTAAATTCCATGAATGAATTCCTGAACTGGCTGCGGCACGATACAGCCGGCCTGCTTCTCCTGGCAGGTGTGGGCATTGCCCTCCTGCTGTTCCTCATTATCAAGGTCAAGGTGGAACCGTTCATCGCCTTGGTGGGCACCAGCGTGCTCGTGGCGCTGGCGGGCGGCGTGAGCATCGACGCTCTCGTCGGCTCGCCCATCAAGAGCGGGGACGCCCTCATCGAGAAGGGCTTCGCCGGGATCCTCGGGCACATCACCCTGATCATTGGCCTAGGTACCGTGCTCGGCGCGATCCTGGAACGTTCCGGTGGCGCGGAGGTCCTGCTGGGGAAACTGGTAAAGGTCTTCGGCGAAAAGGGCACCCCTGTTGCGATGGGTGTCACCGGCTTCGTCCTGGGTATCCCGGTCTTCTTCGACATCGGCATCTTCGTGCTCGCGCCCTTGGTTTACGTCGCGGCGGTGCGGGGCGGGAAGTCCCTCATCCTGTACGCCCTGCCGCTCCTCGCAGGCCTCTCCGTGACCCACGCCTTCCTGCCACCGCACCCGGGCCCTGTGGCCGCGGCTGGACTTTTCCACGTTGAACTCGGCTGGATCATCATTATGGGCCTTGCCTGCGGCATCCCCGCCTGGTTCGCGTCCGGCATCCTGTGGGGCCGATGGATCGGCAAGCGCGTGCAGATCGCCGTTCCGGAGGACCGCGTGATCCCCGAGGCCGAAGAAGCCGTGGGCCACGAACCGCCCATGAGCCTTGTTGCCCTGGCCATTGGCCTGCCGATGGTCCTGATTCTCGGCGCCACCTTCGGCAACGTCTTCCTGCCTGCTGGTGGATTCCGAGACACGCTGGTGTTCTTCGGCAACCCGGCCATTGCGTTGACCGTTGCCGTGGGATTGTCCATGTGGTTGCTGGGCATCCGCCGGGGCATGAGCGCCAAGGAGCTCTCCGAACTCAGCTCTGCTTCACTCAAGCCGGTCGGCATGATCCTGCTGGTTGTTGGAGCGGGTGCGTTCTTCGGTGCCGTGCTCTCGGCCACCGGAGTAGGCAACGCGGTGGCCGACACCCTGTCCAAAGCAGGGCTCCCGGTCATTGTGTCCGCCTATGTGATCGCCTGCGGTATGCGCATCGCCCAAGGTTCCGCCACCGTGGCGATCGTGACCACCGGCGGCATCCTGGCCCCGGCGCTCACCGCCGGACACTATTCGCAGCCCCAATTGGCCCTGATCGTCATGGCCATCTCCTCCGGCTCCATCATCGCCAGCCACGTGAACGACGGCGGCTTCTGGATCATCTCCAAGTACTTCAACATGTCCGTCAAGGACACCTTGAAGACGTGGACCGTGCTGGAAACCGTGCTCTCCGTGGTGGGCTTCGGCATGGCGGCCCTGCTGTACCAGTTCGTCTAGGACGGTCCGGGCGGTCTAGGCGGGGCGCCGCCACGCGCCGTCGTTGGCTGAGCGACGCGGTTCTTGTGTGGCGACGCGGTTCGTGTGTGGCGCCGCGCGGATTCCCTGGCGCGGCGGTTCTTGCCTAGCGCAGCCCGAATTCGGGTGTCGCCAGGGATTCCGCGCGTCCCCCGGTAATTTGCGCGTCGCCAGGTGGTGGCGGGATGCGCGCAGGACTCACCTTTGTCCCAAAACCCACGACGACGGCGACCGGCCGGGCAAGGCGGCGGAGCTCCGATCCCTGGAGGCTCGTCAACGGCGGGCAATGGATGTGACGTGCGTGACAAGTGTGGTGTTTGGTGCAAAGCTGGTCGCGCCGCCTTGACTCTTTTGTCAATGCGAATCTTATTGATCCTCAGGGAGGTTTCGTGAAGAAGATTCTTAGCGTTTCCGGGGCTTTGCTGCTGTTGATGAGTACTTTCTCGACGGCACCGGCGGCTGTTGCACAACCTTCTCCGCAAGCCAATTGGCATGCGGAGAGGGTTTGTGCCGATGTCCCTGCCGGTAATGCGTCGTGTTTTGCGCTCAAGTACGTCGATGATTCAACAGGCGCGGCCAAAGCACTGCCTCAGGGAAGCCAGGTTACGCCCGCTGGAAGCACTGCGCTCTCCACTGGCAAGACCCCTGCGGATATTCAGAGCGCCTACAACCTCACTGGCCTCAAGTCCAGCGGACGCACCGTGGCGATTGTGGACGCCTACGGCTATCCGAACCTTGAGCGAGACCTCGGCGTTTACCGCTCGCAGTTCGGCCTGCCGGCATGCACGGTCAGCAACGGCTGCCTCACCATCATGAACCAAAACGGCGGCAGCAAGCTTCCCAGGTTCAATTCAGGCTGGGCCGACGAAACCGCCCTCGACGTCGACGCCGTCTCCGCGGCGTGCCCGGACTGCAAGATTCTCGTTGTGCAGGCCACAACCGCCAGCTTCACCAATCTTGGTACGGCCGTGGCTACAGCGGCAAAACAGCCAGGGGTCGCCGCGATCTCGAACAGCTACGGGGGCGGGGATTCCCCCGACTCCACTTACGGCACGTACTACAACCACCCCGGCATCGCAGTAACTGCATCCACCGGTGACAATGGCTACACCGGCTCGTCCTACCCCGCATCGTCGAGCTATGTCACGGCTGTGGGCGGCACGTCGTTGGTCAAGGACACCAGCACCCGCGGGTGGAGCGAGTCGGCCTGGTCCGGCTCGGGATCCGGATGCTCCACCGTCAATGCCGCGTTGCCGGCTGCTGCCGCCTTCGGCACGGGTTGCAGCAGACGCGCCTCAGCGGACGTGGCTGCCGTCGCAGATCCGCAGACCGGCTTGGCGGTGTATGCGCCGAACAGCAGTACCAGCTCGTCCTGGGCCCAGTACGGGGGAACGAGCCTATCCTCACCCCTCATCGCCGCCATGTACGCGCTTTCCGGGAACTCCGGTAGCTCCGCAGCGCTGGCAAACTCCCTCCCGTACACAAACGCCGGCAAATTCAATGACGTCGTCTCGGGCTCAACGGGCAGTTGCCCCACGAGCCAATGGTGCCTGGCTGGCAGCGGTTGGGATGGGCCCACGGGCGTCGGTACTCCAAACGGAGTCGCTGGACTCTGACCGTAGCTTGTCATCGTCTCAAGGGTGGCGGGCCGTCTGTGATGGCCCGCCACCCTTTTCGTGAAACGCCGGGACGATGCAGGCGTGGACGCAATGGACACCCGGTGATTACACACCTTTAACCCCGTGAGGGGCGCCCGGAAGCCGGCCCTTAACCGCCCGGCTTCCGGCCCTTAACCGCCCGGAAGCCGGGCTTAAACAAAGAGCTCCGGAGTGCGTTATTGGGGGATACGCACTCCGGAGCGGACTTTGGAGCAGGTTCTTTGGTTCCTGCTGACAATTAGCTTACGTGCCCCGACGGCCCTCCGCTACCAATCCGAATTACTACTTTCACTTTAGTTTTTCGGGGCCCGAATTTAGGGCCTGATCCGGCCATCCGTGTCATCTTCGGTCCGTTGCTCGGAACCATGTCGGCCGTGTTTGGGGAGCGGGACGAGCAGCAGGGGCCGGCTTTGGTGCCGGCTGAGCCATGTGGCAACCGAGCCGTTCAGGGCTTCGGATATTCTGTGCCCGAGCCCGGGCTCGGGGCAGCCGAGGATGATCATGGAAGCCTGGACATCTTCCGCGAGCCGGCTGA
Source organism: Arthrobacter sp. AZCC_0090 (assembly GCF_014207375.1). Lineage (GTDB taxonomy): Bacteria > Actinomycetota > Actinomycetes > Actinomycetales > Micrococcaceae > Arthrobacter. Next base: position 58,021 of record NZ_JACHEE010000008.1, read on the forward strand.
TTGCATGCGCAGGGTCGCCGGCGAGGGTGCGCAAAGTCCAGTCGACGGCGCCGGCCGCGGTGGCTTCATTGATCCGGGAGCGTAACTCGTTTTGGACTGCCATGATGTCGGCGTCAACCTTCCCGGGGTGGAGTGACACGCGGTGCGTTTCCTTCGCCGGATCCCATTCCACCAGGTAGCTGGCCTCATCCACGTAGGCACAGACCAACGGGGCGGCGAGGTGGAGTGCGAGATCCAGTGCCGTCTGCAGCACGTGCGGGTGTTGCCCGGGCAAGACCCCGAGAACCAACGGAACACGCCCACTGAAACTATCCGGGGCCATACCCAATTGTTGACCGGGGGCCGTGGTTTGAACAGGCTCCGCGCCCCCTTGTAGAGCATCCCTCTCCGGCTTAGCGTTAACGTGCACAGGAAGGGGTGGTCCACGTGGAGATCTTCATGTGGTGGCTGGACATTGACCTCAAGAGCAAGGAATGGCTGCGGGAGAACCTGCGCGCCACTGAGCTTCCACTGGAGGTTCTGCAGCGTATTGCCGAGGCTGGCGGGCCGCATCCCGATGACCTGGCCGGCGGGCTGACCGATGCCGACTGGGACTTTATTGAGACGCAGTCCGAGTTCGTGGACTGAGCCGGTTTCCTAGACCGGTTCACAAAACCGTTGCGGCTCCCGCGCGGGGATGGTTGCATGGGGTTCATGGCTACCGCAGAGAGTTATGTCTTGGCGATCGGGACCAAAAAAGGACTGTGGCTGGCACGCAGCGCAGACCGCAAGGAATGGTCCCTCTCCGGCCCGCACTTCCTCATGAGCGAGATCCCCAGCATCGGGATCGACACCCGGGGGGACAACCCCCGGATCATGGTGGGCGTACGCTCCGAACACTGGGGGCCCACTGTGGTCCACTCCGATGACCTAGGCGCCACGTGGACCGAGCCCGAACAAGGCGCCATCAAATTCCCCGAGGACACCGACGCCGCGCTCGAACGGATCTGGCAGATCTACCCGGACTCCGCATCCCGGCCCGGGGTCGTCTGGGCGGGTTGCGAGCCGATCTCCGTCTGGAAGTCCACCGACGGCGGCGAGCACTTTGAGCTGAACCGTGGCCTGTGGGACCACCCCCATCGCAGCGAATGGGGAGCAGGTTACGGCGGCGCTGCCGCCCACTCGATCGTGATCAACCCATCCGGGGAGAACGTCCACGTCGCCATGAGCACGGGGGGCGTCTACCGATCGCTCGACGGCGGATCCTCCTGGGAGGCCCGGAACAAGGGGATTTCGGCCTACTTCATGCCGGACCCCAATCCCGAGTTCGGCCAGTGCGTACACAAGATCGCTGCGGATGCCGCCGTCGAAGGCCGCCTGTACGCGCAGAACCACCACGGCGTGTACCGCACGGATGACAACGGCGAGAACTGGGTTTCAATCGCCGAGGGGCTTCCGGCTGATTTCGGTTTCGTGATGCTCACCCATCCCCGCCGCGAAGGTACCGCGTGGGTGGTCCCGATCAAGGCGGACGGCGAGCGGATTCCGCCGGATGGCCGGTTAGCGATGCACCGCACGGACGACGCCGGGAATACCTGGAAACGTCTGGACGTGGGACTCCCGGACCACGAATACAATGCAGTGCTCCGTGACGCGGCCGCGGTGGATTCAGCTGAACCTGCCGGGGTGTACTTCGGAACACGCGGCGGTTCGGTCTACGCCAGCGCTGACGAGGGCGAGTCTTTCATCGAGGTCGCCTCGCATCTGCCCGATGTCTTGTGCGTCCGGGCTGCCGTTGTCTCCCGCGATCTTGCTGCTGAATTGGCCACTGCCTCCGCGGCATCCGGCCTGCCAGCGTAGGACAAACGTTGTCTGACATCACCGTAGTTTTGCCCAGCGTGCTCCAGCCCCTCGCCGGCGGGCAGTCCTACCTGACTACGCCCGCCGACGGAGCTGTGACCGTGGAAAGCTTGCTTGACGCTGTGACCGGGGACTACCCGGTGCTGGCCCGGAGGCTCCGGGACGAAACCGGGTCCCTCCGCCGCTACGTGAATATTTACGTGAATGGCGAGGAGGTCCGGCGATTGAAAGGTCTGGATACTGAAGTTGCGGCCGGCCAGGAGGTCTTGATCATCCAGTCCGTGGCTGGCGGCTGAGCGGTTCGGGGCCAGGATCAGGCCACTCGCCAGACTGTGCATTCGTCGGTATTGATGGCCTTGCGGAGGCCGGTCAGCTGATCCATGATCCAGACGACCCCGATGCCCGGGGCCGTCTCCTGGACACTGCCCCGGCGGATGACCACGTCATCGTAGGAGGGTCCCACGGAGAGGCGGGCTTCGATCTGGTCGCCGCGGTGCAGCTGGTCAAGTGCGCGGATTCGAGTGGGGTGGGTTGATACTTCCTTCAACATGGTGGCCTCCCTGGCTGGAGCTGCCAGCGTTTGCCGGCTATCCCAGTGTGGCGGGCCAATGTTGCAGGGTGATTTCGTCTGGGTTAGCCGTGGGTAAGACTTCCGGGACAAAGAAAATCCGCTGTTCCCCACCGGCCTGAGCTTGAGAAAGCCGGGAGTCGGTGGGGAACAACGGATAGGGCTGAAACTGGTGGCGTCCTACTTCAGGCCGAGCTCCGCCGTCGGGGTCTTGAAGGATTCCCGGGCGGTCATCGCGGAGACCGCTGCGATGACGCAGATGACGCCGGTGAAGATGCTGATCTGGACCCAGCCGCCTGCTTTGGTGCCGCCGATTGCGGTGACGATGGTCGGGGCGAAGCCTGCCATGAGGAAGCCGAGCTGCGTGCCGATCGCCAAGCCGGAGAAGCGGACCTTGGTGCTGAACATCTCGCCGTAGAAGGAGGGCCATACAGCGTTGGCTGCGGCGTAACCAAGGGCGAAGTACACCACGGACACCAGGAACATGAGCGGCACGTTCCCGGATTCAAGCGTCAGGAGGAACACCGGCGTCATGATGGCGCTGGCTACGGCACCGTAGATGAAGACGGGCTTGCGGCCGATCCGGTCAGCCAGCTTGCCGAAGACCGGCTGGGTGCCAAGGGCCACGATATTGGCTGCCACAACGAGCCACAGGGTGATGGTGCTGTTGACGTGGGCCACGTCCTGGGCGTACTTGATGGCCAGGGTGCCGAAGACCGTGCTCACGGCGGAGATGAAGGCGCAGCAGACAACGCGCAGGACATCGGCCCAGTGCAGCCTGAGGAGGTCGGCTACCGGAAGCTTGGCGATTTGGTGATTCTTCTTGGCCTCTTCGAATGCGGGCGGCTCGTGCAGGGTGCGACGGATGAAGAAAGCTACCAGGACCACGACGGCGCTGAGCCAGAACGGGATGCGCCAGCCGATGCCGTACTTGATCTCGTCCGGAAGGGCAACCACGGGGATGAAGACCAGCGCCGCGAGGATCTGGCCGCCCTGGGTTCCGGTGAGGGTCCAGGAGGTGAAGAACGAACGGCGGTTGTCCGGGGCGTGTTCCAGTGTCATGGACGAGGCGCCAGCTTGCTCACCCGCAGCCGAGAGGCCCTGGCAAAGACGCGCGAAGACCAGAAGTGCAGGGGCCCACCAACCGATGGTCTTGAAGTCGGGGAGGCAGCCGATGATGAACGTCGCCGCGCCCATGAGCACCAAGGTGAACATCAGGACGCGCTGGCGGCCGATGCGGTCGCCGAAGTGCCCCAGGATGATGGCTCCGACTGGCCGTGCCACGTAGGCGAAGCCGAAGGTCGCGAAGGACATGATGGCGGCGTTGGCGTCGGCGCTGGGGAAGAAGACGTGCGGGAAGATCAAGGCCGCGGCCGAACCGAAGATGAAGAAGTCGTAGTACTCGACGGCGCTGCCGAGGAAGCTGGCGAGGGCGGCCTTCTTCGGCGTTCCTGCCGTGGCGGTGCCCGGCGTCGTAGACGGGATCGTGTGACTCATGGTGTTCCTTTGTGTGACGGCGATGTCGCATCTGGCTGAATTTTGCGTACCTGGAACGTCGATGTTGGTCCGGCAGCGGCCTCACACTGTAGCCACATTGTGAGAGCTACTTGTGCGATATAGCAATGATGACTGTGAGCGCAGTCACTTGTCAAGATATTTACTCACCATCTAGATATAGCTCTCACGATGTGGCAATCTTGATCTATGGATGTGAAGGAAGACACAAAGACCGACATGATCGGCAAGGCCCTGGGCCTCCTTGTGCTGCTGGGTAACGAGCCGAAGGGGGCGAGTGCCTCTGAGCTCGCCCGCCAGGCGGAATTGCCTTTCAGTACCACCTATCGCCTGCTCGGATCCCTGACGCGCGATGGTTTTGTGGACTACGAGGCCGATGGCCGCCGCTACCACCTGGGACTCCGTGTCTTCCAGCTCGGGCAGCGGGTGTCCAACCACCACGGCTTTGCCGGTACGGCTCGGCCCATCCTGCAGCGCGTGACGGAGGGAACCGGCGAAGCCACCATCCTGTCGGTCCGGGACGGCCACCACCACCTCACGGTCAACAAGGTGGACGGCCCCCAAATGTTCCGGGTCACCAGCGATCCGGGGCATCTTGGAATGCTGCACACCACTGCGGTAGGCAAGGCGCTGGTTGCCTTCGCTGAGGACGAGGAGCGGAAGCTGCTCCTGGAAGAGCTTGAACTGGAGCCGCTCACGGAATTCTCCATCACCGATCGCGACGCCTTCCGCGTGGAAATCGAGAAGGTCCGCCGCCAGGGCTACGCGATCATGGACGAGGAGAATGAGGTGGGCATGCGCGCCGTCGCCGTCCCCGTCCTCAACTCCCAGGGCGTTGCCTTCGCATCCCTTGCCACCGCGGTCCCTGTTTTCCGAATGACCGTGGAACAGCTCGTGGCTGTCGTACCCCTGTTGAAGAGTGCGGCGTCCGAGCTTGCCGACCGCTTGCCGCAGCGCTGAAGGGCCTTGCGGCACCCACTTTTGTTCGCGATAAGAACACAAGTGCAATATATGAACATTTTGTGTAGTCTGATTCATACCGCCCGGCGGAGCAGCAAGCTCTGGATGTCCTCAGGGAGTCCAGGGGAGCCAATCCTCGGGTGTAGTTGTCAAAGGAGCAATGAGCATGAGCAACCGAGCCGAATCCTTCCTGGTGGGCCTTATCGGTGAAGGCGTATCGCCTTCGCTGACGCCGCCCATGCATGAGAGGGAGGCTGACGTCCAGGGGCTGCGCTACCTGTACCGGCCCATCGACCTCCTGGAGCTCTCCCTGCCCGGCTCCGCCGTCGGCGATCTCCTGACTTCCGCCTCACGGCTTGGCTACAACGGCCTCAACATCACGCACCCGTGCAAACAACTGGTGCTGCCGTTCCTGGACGAGGTTTCCGAGGACGCCCGGCGGCTTGGCGCAGTGAACACCGTGTTGATCGAGGGCGGCCGCTTCATCGGCCACAACACAGACTTCTCCGGTTTCAGTTCCGCCTTGGCTAGCGGCCTTCCCGACGCCGGACTGGACCGTGTCGTCCAGCTCGGCGCTGGGGGTGCCGGCTCCGCCGTCGCCTACGCGCTGCTTTCCGCGGGGGTCAAGACGCTGGACCTTGTGGATGTGGACCCTGCGCGCTGTGCCGAACGGGCGGCGGAACTCGCCGCGTTGTTCCCGGGCAGCACCGTCACGGCCCGGACGACGGCGGAGCTGCCGCAGCTCATGCCGCTGGCTGACGGTCTGGTGCACTGCACTCCGATGGGCATGGCCGCGCATCCAGGCCTCCCACTGGACATGTCCCTCGTGGAACCCCGGCACTGGGTGGCCGATATCGTCTATCGGCCGATTGAAACCCAGCTGGTTCTCGAGGCCCGGGCCAAGGGGTGCCGGGTGCTCGACGGCGGCCGCATGGCCGTGGGCCAAGCCGCCGACGCGTTCCGCATCTTCACCGGCCGCGACGCCGATCCGGAGCGGATGCGGTCACACTTCCTCGAGCTGGTGACCGCCGAAGAGTCCACAGCTGAAGAGTCGAAGTCCGGCAAGGCTCTCGCCGGGACGGGGCACTGATGCGCACGGGAATCGCCACGGTTTGCCTCTCCGGCACGCTCAAGGAAAAGATGCAGGCCTGCGCCATCGCGGGCTTCGACGGCATCGAGATCTTCGAACAAGACCTCGTCACCTCGCCCCTTAGCCCCGAGGACGTGCGGAAGATGGCCGCGGACCTCGGACTCGGCCTGGATCTCTACCAACCGTTCCGCGACTTCGACAGCGTCACCGAGGACATTCTGCAGGAAAACCTGCGCCGGGCGGACGCCAAGTTCAAGCTCATGTCCCGCCTCGGCATGGACACCATCCTGGTGTGCACCAACGTGGGAACCGCCACGATCGACGACGACGACCTCCGGGCCGGGCAGCTCAGCCGTCTTGCGGAATTGGCCGGGAACCACGGAGTCAAAGTAGCGTACGAGGCCCTGGCCTGGGGCAAATACGTCAACGACTACGAGCACGCGCACCGCCTCGTGGACACGGTGGACCACCCCAACCTCGGCACGTGCCTTGACTCCTTCCACATCCTCTCCCGCGACTGGGATACGGCACCCATCGAGGCCATCAAGCCTGAAAAGATCTTCTTCGTTCAGGTGGCCGACGCCCCCAAGCTCTCCATGGACGTGCTCTCCTGGAGCCGCCACTACCGCGTGTTCCCGGGCGAGGGGCAATTCGAGCTGGCCAAGTTCATGGGCCACGTTGCGCGCGCAGGCTATTCGGGTCCCGTCTCGCTGGAGGTCTTCAACGACGTCTTCCGCCAATCGGACGTGGAGCGCACCGCGGTGGACGCGATGCGCTCTCTGATCTGGCTTGAGGAACAGAGCGCCAAGTGGCTCGACGCGAACGCGGCATCCCTTATCCCTGGAAGCGCCGATGGTGACTCCCTCGCCCACGCTGCCCGCCGCCGTCGTTATCCCATGGAACTGGCCACGCTGCCCAAGGTGGCGGAACCGGCCGGGTTCAACTTCGCAGAGGTCAAAACGGACGAGCCCGCTCAGCTCGAGACGCTCCTCGGCCAGCTCGGCTTCGAATTCGCCGGCCGGCACCGGACCAAGGACGTGCAGTTGTGGTCCATGGGGCAGGCACGCGTCATCATCAACGAACAGGCTCCGTCGCATAGTGAACCCGCCATCGCGGCGTTGGGGTTCGACGTCGACTCTCCAGTGATTGCCTCGGCTCGCGCCCAGCAACTCAGGGCTCCGGTGGTGCCGCGCAAGGTCCAGGCGGACGAGGAAGTCTTCCAAGGCATCGCCGCCCCGGACTCCACCGAGATCTTCCTGTGCCAAGGCAGCCCGGATGGCACCGCGGCCTGGACGCATGAATTCGGCGAAGGGCTGGAGCACCCGGCCGCGGCCGGCTCCGCGGTCATCGACCACGTGAACCTGGCGCAGCCCTGGCAGCACTTCGACGAAGCCGTCCTTTTCTACACGAGTGCCTTGGCCCTGGAACCGCTGCCGTTCGCCGAGGTGCCGAGCCCCAGCGGCCTGGTGCGCTCGCAGGTCATGCAGACGTCGGACCGTGCGGTGCGCCTGGTCCTGAACCTCGCGCCGCTGCTTCAGCAGGGTGGGCGCAAGAGCTACCAGGAACACATTGCCTTCGCGGTGGATGACCTCGTGGCCACGGCGCGGGCGGCGCAGGCACGTGGACTCGATTTTCTGCAGATCCCGGCCAACTACTACGAGGACCTGGATGCGCGCTTCGCCTTGGAGCCTGCTTTCCTCGCCACCCTCAAGGAACTGAACCTCCTCTACGACAGGGACGCCAATGGTGAATTCCTCCACTTCTATACCGCCACGGTGGGCAGCGTGTTCTTCGAAATGGTCGAACGCCGCGGTAACTACGACGGCTACGGCGCTCCCAACGCCCCCGTGCGGCACGCGGTTCAATACGACGCAGCCCAGTACGACTCGCTTCATACCCACCACATGCACCGCTAAGCAGAAACGCAAGCAGAAACCAGGAAAGCAACCACCCGAAAGGAGCCGGCCGTGCTGCTAGACGCAAATGCCGGGCACTACCAAGACGACGAGCTCGTACCGGCGGCCGAACCGCATGCCGCCCATGCGCCGTCGGACGCCGCCGTCGAAACCCAAGCGGATCTCAGCGCCGAGATCAAGGCCATCGGCGAGGCGTACGCCCGGGCGCTCAAGGACGGTGCCGCGCCGGAGACCCAGCCCCGCCTGGACTTTGCGCCGTACCGCAGCAGCATCCTGCGCCACCCCACCAAGAGCCTGCACCACGCGGATCCGGAGACCATCGAACTGTACTCTCCGGCATTCGGGCACCAGGACGTGCACGCCCTGGAATCGGACCTCACCATCCAGCACAACGGCGAACCCCAGGGTGAGCGGATCATCGTGCAAGGCAAAGTGCTCGACGGCGACGGCCGTCCGGTTGCCGGCCAGCTCGTGGAGATCTGGCAGGCCAATGCTGCCGGCCGCTACATCCACAAGCGCGACCAGCACCCCGCCCCGCTCGACCCGAACTTCACCGGCGTCGGGCGCTGCATCACCGGACCTGACGGCTCCTACCGCTTCACCACCATCAAGCCCGGCGCCTACCCGTGGAAGAACCACCTCAACGCCTGGCGGCCGGCGCACATCCACTTCTCCATGTTCGGCACGGATTTCACGCAGCGCATTGTCACCCAGATGTACTTCCCCGGTGACCAGTTGTTCCCGCTGGATCCCATCTACCAATCGATCGTGGACCAGGACGCCCGCGACCGGCTCGTCGCCAAGTACGACCACGAGCTGACGAGCCCCGAGTGGGCCCTCGGCTACAACTGGGACATTGTGCTGAGCGGGTCTAAGCGGACCTGGACCGAAAACGAAGCCTTTGGCGACGCCGGGGATGAGGAGTAGAGCATGAGTAAGTTGACCCCGACACCCGGCCAGACGGTTGGCCCTTTCTATGGGTATGCCCTCCCCTTTAATAAGGACAACGAGCTCCTGGCCCCCGGCAGCCCCGGAAGCATCCGCCTGCAAGGCACCGTGTACGACGGCGCAGGCGAGGCCATCCCGGACGCCATCCTGGAGATCTGGCAGCCCGATTCCGAAGGCAACGTGGTCCAGCGCACGGGCTCCCTGGTCCGGGACGGCTACACCTTTACCGGTTGGGGCCGCGCGGCCGTGGGCAACTCCGGTGTCTTCACGTTCACCACAGTCAACCCCGGACCCACCGAGGCGGGAGCTGCGGCGTTCATCTCGGTGGCCGTCTTTGCCCGCGGCCTCATGAACCGCCTTTTCACCCGCATCTACTTGCCGGAAAACGAGGAAGCTCTCGCTGCCGATCCGCTTCTCAGCTCCCTGGACCCCGAGCGCCGCAGCACCCTGATCGCACGCCGCGACGCGGATGGCGGACTCACTTGGGATCTGCGCCTGCAGGGCGGGAACGAGACTGTCTTTCTCGACTTCGAGCGCTCCGAAGGCGCCACCCAGTGAGTGGCGACGGCGATTTCGGGCTGCTCAGCCCGGTTTCGGCGTCGCCCGCGGTGGCGGCGCTGACGGGTGACGGTGCGGTCATTGCCGCCATCCTCGACGTCGAGGCTGCTTGGGCATCCGTGCTTGAAGAGGCGGGCTTCGCTCCCGCCGGTTCTGCCGCTGTGGTCGCCGAGGCCGCGGAATCCTGGGCTTACGATGCCGCTTCCATCGCCGAACGCGCACAAGGCGGCGCTAACCCGGTTATTCCGCTGCTGGCCGATCTCCGAGGCAGGGTCAGGCAACTCGACGCTGAGCATCCCGGCGGGGCCCTCGGCGCGCTTGCCGCCGTACACACCTCCCTGACCAGCCAAGACGTCCTGGATTCGGCCCTGATGCTGCTCGCGCACCGCGTGGTTTCCGCGCTTCTCGCCGAAGTGAAAGGTACGACGACGGCGCTCGCAGCCCTTGTGGAGCAGCATGCGGACACGCTGTGCGTCGGCAGAAGCCTGACCCAGCATGCGCTTCCGTTCACCTTCGGGCTCAAAGCTGCGCAGTGGTTCCACGGAGTGGCCGCCGCGGCCCGTCGCCTCGAAGCCCTGAAGTTGCCCGTGCAGTTCGGCGGCGCCGGTGGCACCCTGGCTGCCGCTACGGTGCTCACGGAAAGCTCGCCGCTTACGCAAGGCTCGCAGCTCACGGAAGGCTCGCCGTCGAGCCCCTTCGACTTGGCCGATGCCTTGGCCGGGAAACTAGGCCTCGCTCCCGTTCCCGCGCCGTGGCACACGAACCGCCTGGCCGTCACTGGACTCGGCGACGCCCTCGCGGCGCTGACGGACTCCTTCGGCAAGATCGCCTCGGATCTGCTGTTCCTTAGCCGGCCCGAGGTTGCCGAGCTGGGTGAGCCGCTTGCGGCAGGGCGAGGCGTTTCCTCGGCCATGCCGCAAAAGCAGAATCCGGTGTTGTCGGTGCTGATCCGTAGCGCGGCGCTCCAAGCTCCCGGATTGGCTGCGCAGCTGCACCTGGCGGCAGCCAACTTCAACGACGAACGCCCGGACGGCGCCTGGCACAGCGAATGGCAGGCATTGCGGGGCTTGCTTCGGCTCGCACTCGGTGCCGCGACCCAGCTCCGCGAGCTCGCCGAAGGACTCCGCGTTTTCCCGGAGGCGATGCGCCGCAACCTGGAAATCTCCGGGCCCTTGTTGCTCAGTGAAGCCGTGGCATCCTCCGTTGCTCCGCTCCTTGGCGCGGACAGGAGCGACGCGAAGGCCCGGCTGCAAGCCGTCGTCGACGATACCCTCCAGGCGCCTGCTGTGGAGCAGGCCCGGATCTACACCAAGCTCCTCCGCGAAGCCGTCCCGACCAGCAAACTGTCCGACGAGGAACTGCAGGCCCTTCTCGACCCGGCCAACTATGTAGGCGAGGCCGCCGAAATCAGCCGCCGCGTCCTGGCGGAGTACTCGGAATTCGCACACACCCATCCGAAGGGAGCCGATCGTGGCTAAGCCCAACATCAAAGCGGTGTTGCTGTCCCCGCAGCGCACCCCGGGGGAGAAGCCCCTCCTGGTGGTGGGGCCCTCGCTCGGAACGTCCACGGTGCTGTGGACCGAGACGGCAACCCTGCTCGGCTCGGAGTTCGACGTCATCGGCTGGGACCTTCCCGGTCACGGCGTCTCGCCCGCGGCCTCGGAAACGTTCAGCGTCGCCGAACTGGCAGACGCGGTGGTGGACCTGGTGGACTCAATCGTCCCCGGCGCCGTCTTCCATTACGCCGGGGACTCCCTGGGCGGCGCCACCGGCCTGCAATTGGGCATCAAGCACGGAGACCGGCTCAAGAGCCTGTCCGTGCAATGCACCGGCGCGAAGATCGGCACGCCGGAAGGGTGGCTTGAACGCGCCGAAACCGTCCGCGCGCAAGGCACTGCAGTGATGATCCAGGGGTCCGCGCAGCGCTGGTTCGCCCCGGGTTTCATGGATCGGCAGCCCGTGGTCAGCAGCCGCCTCCTGCACGCCCTGCGGGACGCCGACCGCTTCAGCTACGCCTTCTGCTGCGAGGCCCTCGCCGGATTCGACGTCCGCTCCGAACTCGGCAGCATCACTGTCCCCACGCAGGCGCTGGCCGGCGTCGAGGACACTGTTGCGCCGCCGTCGTTCGCTGAAGAAATTGCCGCGGGCATCAACGCAGGGATCCACACAGACGGCGGCACTGCAGTCGCTATAGCGCTCGACGGCGTCGGGCACCTTGCGCCCGCGGAGGCGCCCGCCGTCGTCGCGGACCTCATGCGGACGTTCATGATGGAGGCCGGAAAATGAGCATCGAGCGCAACGGCGCTGTTCAGCGCGACGCTACCTCGCAGGAAATCTACGACGCCGGCATGGTGGTCCGTCGTGAAGTGCTCGGCGACGCGCACGTGGACCGTGCCAACGCGAACAAGGACGCCTTCACCGGGGACTTCCAGGACATGATCACCCGCATCGCTTGGGGCGGCATTTGGACCCGCCCGGGCCTGACGCGGCAGATGCGCTCCGCCGTCACCATCACCGCGATGGTGGCGCACGGGCACTGGGAGGAACTGGCCATGCACATCCGCGCTGCCATCACCAACGGGCTGAGCAGGGACGAAATCAAGGAAATCCTGCTGCAGACCGCCATCTACTGCGGAGTCCCCTCCGCCAACACCGCATTCAAGACCGCGCAACAGGTCTTCAAAGAAATGGATAACGCATGAATCAGGCATATGTGTACGACGCCGTGCGAACACCTTTTGGAAAATTCGGCTCGGGCCTTGCCGGGGTCCGGCCGGATGACCTCGCGGCCCACGTGGTGCGCGAAGCCGTGAAGCGTGCGCCTGCATTGGACGTCGAGCGGATTGACGAAGTGGTGTTCGGCAACGCCAACGGCGCCGGCGAGGAGAACCGCAACATCGCCCGCATGGCCACCCTCCTGGCCGGGCTTCCGACGTCGATCCCGGGCACCACGGTCAACCGCCTGTGCGGTTCCTCCCTGGATGCCGCCATCATCGCCTCTCGCCAGATCAATGCCGGCGACGCCGAGCTGATGCTGGTAGGCGGCGCCGAATCCATGTCCCGCGCGCCGTGGGTGCTGCCCAAGACTTCCAAGCCGTACCCGGCCGGCGACATGACCCTGGCCTCCACCACCCTGGGCTGGCGCCTGGTGAATCCGGCCATGCCCAAGGACTGGACCATTTCCCTCGGCGAGGCCACCGAACGGCTGCGCGAGAAGTACGGGATCACCCGCGAACGCCAGGACGAGTTCGCCGCTGCGTCGCATAACCTCGCCGCTGCCGCCTGGGACGAAGGCTTTTATGACCAGCTGGTGAGCCAGGTTCCGGGTACGGAGTTGGTCCGCGATGAAGGCATCCGGGCAGGCTCGACGGCGGAGAAGCTCGGTGGGCTCAAAACGGTGTTCCGTCCCGAGTCTTCGGGTCCGGAGGGCGGCACAGTCACTGCAGGCAACGCTTCGCCGCTGTCCGACGGTGCCTCCGCGGCCTGGATCGGCAGCGAAAGCGCCGCCGGGCTGCTCGGGCTGGAGCCGCTTGCTCGTATCGCTGGCCGCGGAGCACACGGAAACGATCCCCAGTTCTTTGGCTACGCCCCGGTGGAAGCGGCTAACAAGGCACTCGCGAAGGCGGGCATCGGCTGGGAGCAGGTGGGCGCCGTCGAACTCAACGAAGCGTTTGCCGCGCAGTCCCTTGCCTGCATCGATGCGTGGGGGATCGATTCTTCCATCGTGAACAGGCACGGCGGCGCGATCGCGATGGGCCACCCGCTGGGCGCCTCCGGCACCCGGATCCTGGGGACCTTGGCACGCAGCCTGCAAGCCTCTGGACAGCGCTGGGGTGTCGCGGCCATCTGCATTGGTGTCGGGCAGGGCCTGGCCGTGGTGCTCGAAAACGTCACTCCTGGGGTTAAGGGCTAAAGAACCATGCTGAATTTCATTGACACGGTTGGCGAGGCAGTCTCCGGCATCAAGGATGGCTCCACTGTCATGATCGGCGGCTTCGGTAATGCGGGCCAGCCGTTCGAACTCATCGACGCGCTGCTCGAGTCCGGCGCCACGGACCTCACCGTGGTGAACAACAACGCCGGGCAGGCCGATCAGGGCTTGGCTCTGCTCATCAAGGAAGGCCGGGTCCGCAAGATGATCTGTTCCTTCCCCCGGCAGTCCGATTCCTGGCATTTCGACGCCAGGTACAAGGCCGGGGACATCGAGCTGGAGCTCGTGCCGCAAGGGAACTTGGCCGAGCGCATCCGGGCGGCGGGCGCGGGGATTGGCGGGTTCTTCACGCCCACCGGTTACGGCACCATGCTGGCCGAGGGCAAGGAAGCCCGGCTGCTGGACGGCAAATGGCAGGTCTTCGAGACGCCTATCCACGCCGACGTCGCGCTCATCAAGGCGCTCAAAGCCGACGGCAAGGGCAACCTCGTGTACCGGAAGACGGCCCGCAACTTCGGTCCCATCATGGCAGCCGCCGCCAAGCACACCATCGTCCAGGTGTCGGAGATCGTTCCCACGGGCGCCCTCGACCCGGAGAACGTGGTGACCCCCGGAATCTACGTCAACAGCATCGTGAAGGTGGCCTGACATGAGCATCCAAACCAGTTTGCAGACCTCGGCGACGCCGCTGGGCCGCGACGACCTCGCGCGGCTCGTGGCGCGCGACATCGTTCCGGGCTCGTTCGTGAACCTCGGCATCGGTCAGCCGACGCTCGTCTCCAACTACCTCACCGAGGAGCAGAACATCACGCTCCACACGGAGAACGGGATGCTCGGCATGGGCCCGGAGGCCAAGGACGAGGAGATCGACGGCGACCTCATTAACGCTGGCAAGATCCCCGTCACCGAACTCCCCGGCGCTTCGTATTTCCACCACGCCGATTCCTTCGCGATCATGCGCGGCGGCCATCTGGATATCTGCGTGCTCGGCGCTTTCCAGGTGTCGGCCACGGGCGACCTCGCCAATTGGCACACCGGGGCTCCTGACGCCATTCCGGCCGTCGGTGGGGCTATGGACTTGGCGACCGGTGCCAAGGACGTGTTCGTCATGATGACGCTCCTGACCCGCGACGGTGTGTCCAAGCTCGTGGAGCGCTGCAGCTATCCGCTGACCGGCGTGGGCTGCGTGACTCGCGTGTACACGGACAAAGCGGTCTTCTTGATAGGGCCCGACGGCGTGACCGTGCGTGAGACGTTCGGCTGCACCTTCGAAGAACTCCAAGCGCTGGTGCCGGTCCCGCTGGTGCCGTTCAAAGAAAAGGCGGCTGGCGCCGCCGTCGGGGTCTAGGTCGTCTCAAGTCGCGCGCGAACTGGCAGCAGATGCCCTCTGGAAGCAATCCAAGGGGCACCTGCTGCCAGTTCGCGCCAATAAGATTGGTAACCATGACCGACGCAGCAGTAGCCGGAGCACCGCAGGCAGGCGCTCCCCAGGCGAGTGACCAGTACGTGCAATCACTGGCACGTGGCTTGTCCGTGATCCGCGCTTTCGACGCGGCCAACCCCGTCATGACGCTCAGCGAGGTGGCGGCACGCACCAACCTGACGCGTGCCACGGCCCGGCGCTTCCTGCACACACTGGTTGAGCTGGGCTATGTCCGTACCGACGGCAAGACCTTCGCCCTGACAGCGATGGTGCTGCAGCTCGGTTACTCGTACTTGTCGGCTCTGTCCCTCCCACAGCTCGCGCAGCCGCACCTTGAGGAGCTGTCGCTGAAACTGGGGGAGTCGACGTCGGCCGCGGTACTGGACGGCGCGGACATCTTCTACGTGGCCCGGGTGACCACGCGCCGGATCATGACGGTCGGCATTTCGGTGGGCACCCGCTTCCCGGCATACGCCACGTCCATGGGACGCGTGCTCCTTGCCGGCCTGACGCAGCAGAAACTGGACGAATACCTGTCTTCGGTGGAGTTCAAAGCCCTGACGCCACGGACCATCACGTCCCGCGAGGAACTTCTGGCCGAGCTGGACCGGGTGCGCAGGCAGGGCTGGTGCCTGCTGGACCAAGAGCTGGAGTTGGGTCTCATGTCCGTGGCAGCGCCGGTGTGGAACCACAAAGCGGGCCATGTGGCTGCCGCGGTCAACGTCTCGCTCCAAGCCCAAAACGTCGCTGCCCAGCCGAACCCCGCTGCATACCTTGAATCGGTCCGGGAGCAGATCGTGGAGACGGCGCGGGCGATATCGCAGGACGTCTCTGCGAAGCACTAGCTTTGGCGGCGTTGCCACGGCGCGTTGCAGCGCGTAGGCTCACGGCCCATGACTGACGTGGACGAGCAAGGACGACCCGAACCTCCCGTTTCAGCCGACGAGGCCGCTACCCTGCTTGGCTTCCTGGAGTACCAGCGAGCAACATTTGCGTGGAAGTGTGCTGGGCTCGACGCATCCGGCTTGGGGGCGCGCGTGGCTCCGACCTCGATGACCCTGGGCGGGCTGCTGAAGCACCTGGCCTATGTTGAGGAACACTGGTTTTCCCAATGCCTGCACGACCGGGACCGCCAGCCCCCATGGGACAGTGTGGACTGGAAAGCCGATCCGGACTGGGAATGGCACTCAGCCGCCGAGGACTCACCCGAGCAGCTCCGAGCGCTCTGGCGGGACACGGTGTCCCGCTCCCACTTGCTGGTCGCCGAAGCGATGGACGACGGCGGCCTGGGCCGGCTTGCCGTGCGCACCTGGCCCGATGGCCGAGCGCCCAGCCTGCGATGGATTGTCCTGCATATGATCGAGGAGTACGCGAGACACAACGGCCACGCCGATCTCCTCCGCGAGTCGATCGACGGGCTGACCGGGGAGTAGCCCGTAGCCGCGCAGCAGGCCCGCGCTACCGCGTCAGCTTGGCGTGGTCCGGATGGTGGTCGCCGATGTGCCCTGGTGCGTTGGCGGCCAGAACGCGCTCGACGAACGCACAGTATTCCTCCACATAGTGGCGCAGGACGGATGCCGTGCCTTCGTCCCTGACCGATCCGTCCTCGTTGTAGGCCGCCGGGTTGAATTTGATGTAGGCCTCAGGGGCGTTCAGCTGAGGTGCGTCGAGGAAGCTCAGGACGCTACGCATCGACGCCTGCATCACGGCCGTCCCGATGCTGCCAGGTGATGTCCCGATGATCCCCGTTGGCTTGCGCGCGAAGGAGTTGGTTCCCCAGGGCCGGGATCCCCAGTCGATGGCGTTCTTCAGGGCGCCGGGGACGGAGCGGTTGTACTCGGGGGAGATGAAAAGGATCCCGTCCGATGCCGCAATCGCGTCTTTCAGGGCCCGGCCGGCGGGCGGGTAGTCGGCGTCGTAGTCCGGGCTGTACAGTGGCAGGTCCTTGATAGGAATCTCGGTGAATTCGAGCTCTTCCGGCGCGACGCTGATGAGCGCCTTGGACAGGACACGGTTGATGGAGCGGCTTGAAAGGCTGCCGACGAAGTATCCGATCTTGTACGTGGCCATGGCAATGTTCCTTCCCGACGGCGCGGCCGGAACCGGCTCATCGACGGTGCGGTAACTGGAGGCTCCCAGCCCACAGCGAGCTTATTAGAGCAGTCCGAAGATGGGAATGGGCGGGCACGGTGTCTGGATAGGCCAACACCGCAGAGAGTCTGGATATTCATACATCGAGCTGACCGCATCTCCTACGATGTCAGACGGCTGTCCGCCGTCTGACATGCCGCGACCAGAAGTTCCGGGTCCGGCCTGCATAGTCCGTTGGTCAATCGGACCTCCTCCGGTCAGGGATCCCTTAGCGTGCAGGGCTTTGGTTCAGGAGCAGAGCTGGGCCGCCCATGATGCCGCACGAATAAGTCGCGATATCGGTCTTGACCAGAATCGAAGTCACCGTGATTTGCCCCGTGGCGGATTCGGCCGTGTAAATATCGGCGCCGCCGGCGGTTTTCCCGCGCAAGCGCAGGCCGTCCAAAGTACGGGTGCTTGGTGCTGGGTTCGGTCCGCAGTTGAAGTCACGACCGGCGAACTGGACCTTGGACGGCACCTCCTTGGGCCACAGCGTCCAGTCCGAGGTCATCTGGTGGACGGTCCAAAGCCGCACTCCCACAGCGCCTATCCCGAAAAGAAGGGCGGCGCACAGCGCCCAGATTGCTATTCGTTTCCCCCGCTTCATGTCGAAATCATTCTTGGGCACCCATGGGAAGTCAACAGGGAATCTAGGCATCATGGGCCATTCTCTTGGCGGTCAGGTGGCGCTCTTCAGCCTAGCGTTCGATGTCCGCCTCTCCGCTGGCGTGGTGAGCTGCGGTGTGGGCACCGTTGCCTCGTTCGCATCTCACCGCATCAAGCACAATCCGGCATGGTTCGTACCTGGCCTCACGGCGGCCGGCGACCTGCCCGCGGTAGCAAGAGCCCTCGAAGGACAGAGGGTGCTCGTCACAGCCGGATCCGCTGATCCGTGGTTCCCTATTGACGGAGTACGTGCCGTGCTCGCGGGCTTCGGCCTTGGAGTCAGCGACACATATCTATTTGATGGCGGGCACCAGCTCCCAGCGGGGGCTATGGAGCTTGCCTGCTCCCACTTTGTCGACGCAATCTCGTGAGAGCGCCTGCCGAGTGCCTTTCCTATGAGGCCGCTTCATGGAGCCAGCGTACTCTCGGCTTTCTCGCTTCTTGAGAATGCCAACTGGGTGCAGCTGTCCCGGTGAAGGATCCCCTCAGGCGGTGAGCAACGCGAGCGGGATGACCGCCACGCCATCCTGTCGACGATAAGCGTGGGTGCCCGTGTTGATGACGACGAGATCGACGACTTGGTCCGGGAGCGACTCCTTCAGCCAGAGCAGGTGGCGAACGTCGTGGTCGGTGATCGCGGATTTTAGCTTCACTTCAACACCCACAGCTTCTGCGTGTCCTCGGTGGATGATGAAGTCAATTTCGTGCCTCCCATCATGGTCGCGGAAGTGAGACACCTGCGCGTCGTTCGCCTCCGCATAGGTCTGGAGGCTGAGGGCGGCGAGTGCTTCGAAGAAATCGCCGAGGCGAGTTCGGTCCCCGTTGTTGGTCGCGGGTTGGGCGGCGGACATCAGTTTGACCTCGTTGAGGTTGAGCAGGCGCGCGGAGAGTGCCGGATCCGCGAGAAAGTGCTTCGGCGCGAGGGAAGCTCGTGACAGGATCTTCTGGCTGGGCGACCAGGCGTCGACCTGGTCGAGCAGGTAGAGGCTGCTGAGGACGTCACGGTAGGCGATCGACGTCTTCTTCGTTGGTCCTGTTGGTTCACCTGGGTCGAGACTGGCACCGATCTTCGCGAAGGTGGTTGCGGACGCGGTGGCCGAGGCGTAACCCCGCAACCAACCTCGCAGTAGTTCAGGCCGGCGGATGCGGTGTCCCTGTTCGGTGAAGTCGTGAGTGATGACTCGCTCGATGTAGTCATCCAGCCAAACTCCGCGGGCACGATCGCTCATCTGCCGGGGCTGCGGGAATCCCGAGGCGACGATTTCGCGGACGTAGTCGCGCAGTTCAACGTCACTGGAACCGTAGATGTCCGGGGTGTCTGCGCTGAGCAGATCGCCGACGCGGACGGTTGGAGTTGCCAAGTTGCGTTCCGCGATGGAGAGAGGTCGCATCCGGAATCTGATGATACGGCCGGCGCCGGAGTGGAGGCGGGCGCCAACGGGTGCGGCGCTGCCGGCCAGGATGAACCGTTCGCCGGTCGGGTCGCTGTCGACGAGGCGGCGGACACGGTCCCAGACCTCGGGGACATGTTGCCATTCATCGATGAGGACCGGGGTGTCTACTCTGTTCAAGTATTTGGGATCTGCTTGGATCAACTGCCGTATTTCGGGGAGGTCCAAGTCGAGAATTGTCTTCGCTCGCTGCCTCCCAGTGGAGGTCTTCCCGATTGCGCGGGCCCCATCGATGGAGATTGCAGCGAACGAAGGGAAGAGCTCGTCGATTGAGTCATCGATGATCCGTCTCTTGTACCCGTCCATTGTGATGATTCTCCAGCGCTTCTTGACTAGTACACCATTGTGAGCGTTTCCAAGCTACCATTTTGAGCACGATTACTCCACCGTTTTGAGCGTTCGTGGTCAACCACTTTGAGCGCCAGCTCGCGCGCCAAACGTCCCGCAAGAGGTTCGGCTAACGGACCCTTATGCGCCAGACCGTCAGCCGGAAGAGGACGTGGTGGTGCAACGTGTTGGGTCAGAGATTCATGCCTGACGATGACTACGTCCTGCGGATTCTCAGGGTTGACCTCAAGCTCACCCGGCCCCGGGCCCGGGCAGAACCCCGCAGGAGGTGTTCACATGGTAGGTGCCGGTCCGTGCTTGAGCGTCGAAGATGAAGGAGAGCTGCACTTGGCACGAACCCCGTTCGCCACTGCCAACCGCCGCGCGGCCCGCGCCGAGCCGCCCACCAGGAGGAACACCATCACGGCCACTGTGTACAGCGAGTACGCCGGGATCCACGCTTCCTGCTTGCTCCGCGGCATCGAGCCGAAATTCTGGAGCCGCCAGATAAGGACCACCGGCCACGACGAAGACAACGATGACTGCCCGCCGCTATGGCGCTTTCCCTTTGCGATCACGCACACGGGCGCTCTAATGCTGCGCTCAATTCCGGATGGCTCCGCCACGGGAGTCCGCTAAATCGTCGTAGCGGTTTGGAGGCGTCGATGGGAGTGGATGTCGATTCGGCAGTGGCGCCGATTGCACAGATTGAGACGCTCGCAAGCCGGTCCCTCTCCGAACCTCTCCACTGGTTGTATCCATGTGCACGGTGAGGGATCCTTTGCCGGACGGCTATGGGGCGTGTCTGGCAAAGGTTGAGCGTTCTGGCGGGAACTCTGGTCCCGTGTCGCGTTTTCAGTTGCTCTCAACCGAGCCCGTCCGCGGCCGCAGACGGCGACCCAATCGGGACGGGGCGATGCGACGGTGGTCGGGAACGGCCGTGACGTACAATCGCGGTGATGGCGAAGCGCCAGGCCGAGATTCCGGCACCGGTGTGAGGGAGAGGTCAGGATGTTCGGTTCGAAGAAAAAGCTCAACGATATGATGGCGCAGCTCAGGCCAGACCTGAGCCGGGAATCGCTCGGCGTCGGGCCCGACTTCCCGGGCGTCGCCCCGAATCCGCTCCTGAGCAGTGATGCACGCAAGCGCAATGCGGAACTGCGTACGGGGGCGCTTGCGCTCGGCGTTCTGGTCGACTGGCGGGAGGTCAACAGCAATCCACGCGTGGTCCTGATGTTCGACGTGGAGACCGCCGACGGCATCTCGTTCCGCGGTATCGCGGACGAGAACCTCACGATCACCGCGCTCACCCGGCTCGCCCCAGGACAGACGTTGCCCGTGCGCTACCGGCCGGCCGTCATGGACCACTACGTCGCCATTGCCCGGGACGCGGACCCCGCCCATGTACAGCAGCTCTCTGACGAGATCGCGAGCCGCAAGCGGACCTGACCCGAAGCCATTGGCCGGATCCTTAGGGCGTGTCGCGGTTTACGACGTCCGATCACATGACGGCGGAGCCGTTATCAATCTCGATCGGGTTGAGAACGCGAACGTACCGCTCGTAGCCAGGCGGTACGAGCGGTGTGACCCTTTGACCAACCTTTTAGCTCCGCCTGTAAGCCGGTCCCTGACAGCACACTCCTTGTTTCCACAGGCTCCCGGTCCGGGGTCAAAGAAGGCAATGTACGTAAGACCCGCACGGTGAAATGCACTGTGAGAGGGCGCTAACGGCAAACTAGAATCCTGCGAGTCAGACCACGTTGCCGTCTTGGAAAACAACAGCTTTTCGAGACGCGGATGTCGGGTCGCGTCACCGTGAACCTGCTGCGGGAACGCGGTGTGCACGCGTTAACCCAGGGATCCAAGCTGTTGTCATCACGGCAGGGGGCACGAAGTACCAGCGATTAAGCCAGCCTGCGGTAGTAGGCCGTCGCGACGAAATCGCGAAGGCGTAGCAGGATGCCCGGGCCTCAGGCTTTCTTTCCTCGGAAGGAAACGTCATTTCCACGTGGAACCGGCCCACGGTAGCCATTGGAATCGTCACCATCCTCTGCGTGATCAAGGCAACGCTGATCTTGGTGGGGTTCGATCCAAAACGTGGGTAATGGAGTGGTGCGCCGGACCGTCCGCGAGATGACCTCGGCACCTACTCCCGCCCGGGCCTTCCGCGTCCTAGACTCAAGCCAACGACGGCTCGGGGCAATGACGATGTTCAGAGGGGCAATGAGGTTTCGGGAAGGGAATGCGGGTGAAACTTGGCATAGCGCGGGAACGCCTGGATGGTGAGCGGCGGGTTGCTGCGACGCCCGAGACCGTCACGCAGTTGGCAGGATTGGGGCTGGAGGTCTTTGTCGAAAGCGGAGCCGGAACGGCCGCAGGCCACAGCGATGACGACTACCGCCAGGCGGGCGCCCTCATCGTTCCTGGCTTGGATCTCGCAGGACTGGACGTCTACGCGCACGTCCGCCCCCTAGGGCCCGCGACGGCGGCCGCGCTGCGCCGGGGTGCCGTCACCGTGGGCCTGGCCTCGCCGTCGTCGGAACTTCCCACCGTCCGCGCGCTTGCCGAAGCGGGCGTGACCTCCTTCGCGCTCGAGCTGGTGCCGCGCATCTCCCGCGCACAATCCATGGACGCCCTCACCTCGCAGGCCCTCGTGGCCGGGTATCGCTGCGTGCTCGAGGCCGCGATGCGCCTGCCGCGCTTCTTCCCGCTATACATGACGGCCGCCGGAACCATCCCCCCGGCCCGCGTTCTGGTGTTGGGCGCCGGTGTGGCGGGTCTACAAGCCATCGGTACTGCGAAGAGGCTGGGCGCACGCGTTTCCGCCAACGACATCCGGCCGGCGTCGGCGGACGAGGTGGCCTCGATGGGCGGCACGTTCATTAAGCTCGACGTCGAGACGGCTGAAGCGTCCGGCGGCTATGCCCGCGAGCTCAGCGCCGATCGCGGCGCCCTGCAACGCCAACTGCTCGCACCGCACGTTGCCCAGTCCGACGTACTCATTACGACGGCGGCTGTCCCCGGACGGCGGGCCCCGCTCCTGGTGAGTCGCGAGATGGTCCAGCACATGCGCCCGGGCTCGGTGGTCGTCGACCTCGCCGCCGAGTCAGGTGGCAACGTGGAGGGCTCGGTGCCTGGCCTGGACATTGAGATTCCGACGGCGGACGGCCAAGGCACGGTCACCCTGGTGGGGATGAAGGATGTCGCCTCCGCGATGCCTGCGGACGCCTCGCGCCTCTACGCGAAGAACGTCGCCAACCTCCTTGCTCTGATGACTTGTGATGGAGCCGTTGTTCCGGACTTCGGCGATGAGGTGGTGGCGGGTGCGTGCCTGACGCACGACGGCGAGGTGCGGCACGCTCCCACGGCGGAGGCTCTCGAGGCACTATCCGCCGAGACGGCAGAATCAGTGGGCTCCGCAGGTTCCATGGGCTCCGCGAGCGAGGGGGTTTCGTAATGGACGGCATCGCCCTTCTCACCGTCACCGTGTTGGCGGTGTTCGTCGGTTTCGAGGTGGTCTCCAAGGTCTCGAGCACCCTCCACACGCCTTTGATGTCCGGGGCCAACGCCATTCACGGAATCATCCTGGTGGGCGCGATCATCGTTGCCGGGCAGGCCTCGGACCCGTGGGTCCTCACGGTGGCTTTGCTCGCCGTCGTCCTCGCCACCGCCAATCTGGTGGGCGGCTTCGTGGTGACCGACCGCATGCTCGAGATGTTCCGCGGCCGCAAACGCGAAGTGACTGCGGCTAAGAAACCCGAGGCCAAGGAAGGTATGCGATGACCCTCATCGATCCGGTGTGGACCTCGCTCCTCTACCTCGCGGCGGCCGTGTGTTTCATCCTCGCGCTCAAGGGATTGAATTCTCCGCGCACCGCCCGGCGCGGCAATTTGGTGGGCGCTTTCGGCGCGGCGCTCGCCGTCGCCACCGTCTTCATGTCCGTCAAAATGGACAACGTTCCCTGGATCCTGGGGGCGATGGTGGTCGGTTCGGGCGTGGCCGCGCCGGTGGCGCGCCAGGTCAAGATGACGCAGATGCCACAGCTCGTGGCGCTGTTCAACGGAGTGGGTGGCGGTGCCGCGGCGCTCGTGGCACTCCTGGAACTCGCGCACACTGAGGACCCCTGGGTGCGCGTGGCCATTGTCTTCACGCTGCTGGTGGGGGCGGTGTCGTTCGCGGGTTCCGCCATCACCTTTTCCAAACTGCAGGAGCTCATGACCACCCGCCCGGTGGTGTTCGCCGGCCTGCCGACGCTCATGGGAGCGGTGCTGCTCGCGGCGGTGGGTGCCGCCGTCGCCGTCGTTTTCAGCGGTTCCCTCGCGCTCGCGCTGCTGCTCCTGGTGCTGGGACTGGCGGCGGGCGTGCTGCTCGTGTTGCCGGTGGGCGGCGCCGACGTCCCGATTGTCATCTCGCTGCTGAACGCTTTCACCGGCCTGGCCGTGGCGGCCTCGGGCCTGGTGCTTGGCAATGTGCTCTTGGTGGTGGCGGGCACGCTGGTGGGCGCCTCGGGCACCATCCTCACCCGGGCCATGGCCGCGGCCATGGGCCGCAGCGTTGCGGGCATCCTCTTCGGCGCGTTCAAGGGAGGCTCGACGGCGGGATCGACGGCGGTGAGCGATCGGCCCGTCCGCTCATCCAGCGCGGAGGACGTGGCCGTGCTTCTTGGCTACGCGCAGCGGGTCATCATCGTTCCCGGCTATGGGCTCGCGGTAGCCCAAGGCCAGCACACGGCCGCCGAGCTGGCGCTCGCACTTGAGGCGCGAGGCATCGATGTGGATTTCGCGATCCACCCAGTGGCCGGACGCATGCCCGGCCACATGAACGTCCTGCTCGCCGAAGCGAACGTGCCCTATGAGTCCCTCAAGGAAATGGGCGAGATCAACTCGGAATTCCGGACGGCCGACGTCGCGCTGGTGGTCGGTGCGAACGACGTCGTCAATCCCGCAGCGAAGACCAGTGCGGGTTCGCCGATCTACGGTATGCCCATCCTCGAAGTGGCCGACGCGCGCCAAGTCGTCTTCCTGAAGCGGTCCATGCGGCCGGGATTCGCGGGCATTGAGAACGAACTCATGTATGAGCCGCAGACAACCCTGCTTTTTGGCGACGCCAAGGAGTCCCTCACCAAGGTGTTGAGCGCTGTCAAGGCACTGTAAGTTCGTTAACCAGCCCTAGAGTGCCCGCAGTTGGACTCTAGAGTGCTTGCGCGCCATGAGCTGGATCCAACCGGGTGAGCCCACTCAAGACACGGCCCTATTCGTCGCCCTATCATCACCGCAGGTCTAGTGCGGGATGCTCCCATCCTTGACTGGTTTGCTCCGGCTTCGATTGGACGGTGGGTGTGGTGGGTATGTTCTCGACGCGCAAGAGGGCGACGGCGCGGCGTCGCGGGCCTCTTTGGGGAGCCGTTGGGGCGAGCGCTTCGATGGTCCTGGCACTCCTGAGCGGTTTTGCCCTGCCGGCCCATGCCGCCGCAAACACCGTCATCACGCTCACTTTCGATGACGGCAATGCCGACCAGCTGAATGCCGCAGCCACGCTGAAGAACCTCGGACTTCACGGCACCTATTTCGTCCCCTCCGGGTGGATCGACCAGCCGAGCTATTTCACGTCGGCGAACCTGCAGCAACTCTTTGCGGACGGCAATGAGATTGCCGGACACACCGTCACCCACCCGGACTTGGTCACGTTGACCTCGGATGAAGTGACGCGCCAGGTGTGCAACGGCAGGGTCGCCTTGGCAAGCATGGGCTTCAAGGTCACCAGCTTCGCCTACCCCTTCGCTTCCTTGGACCCGGCGGTCCAGACCATCGTGAAGAACTGCGGATTCAACAGTGCGCGTGGGCTGGGTGACCTCTACAGCAAGGATGATCCGGGACTGCCGGCAGCGGAGACCATCCCACCCGCCAACCCGTATGACACTGCCGCGCCGGAGGAAGTGGACAGCACGTGGACGCTGTCCAACCTTGAAGACTCCGTGACCAAGGCCCAAGCCGCGGGCGGTGGCTGGGTTCAATTGACCTTCCACCACATCGCGGTGGGAACCGATCCGACGCTCACCATCAGCCCCAGTTTGTTCAACCAATTCGCCTCATGGCTAGCGCAACAACAGACAGCGGGCAGCATTGCCGTGAAGACGGTTGACCAGGTAATCGGTGGCGCGGTCCAGCCCCTCGTCTCGGGCCCGCCTGTGCCGCCCCCGCCTCCACAGGGAACCAACATGATCCAGAATCCGAGCCTGGAGACGCTTACCAGCGGAATTCCGCTGTGCTGGGCTGCGGGTGGATACGGCACTAATACGCCCACCTTTTCCGTGGTCTCGCCCGGTCACACTGGTAACAACGCCGAGCTTCTGAGGCTGAGCGGGTACGTCAGCGGTGACGCGAAGCTCCTACCTGCGCTAGACCTTGGCGGCTGCTCGCCTACGGGAACTCCCGGCCATGTCTATCAGCTCAGCGCGTGGTACAAATCCAACGTCATCACACAATTCGAGGTCTATTACCGCACAGGAACGGGGTACTGGACCTACTGGACAGCGAGCCCGTTGTTCAACGCCAGTAGCAACTGGACCCAAATTACCTGGACCACGCCGGCTCTTCCGGCAGGTGCCTCGGGCGTCAGCTACGGACTGAACATCCAATCCAATGGATCGATCACCACGGACGATTACTCCATGATCGACGTCACCCCGGCCGCGGCGACGGCGCCTGCGGCTCCGACCGGGGTGAGCGCGACGGCGGGGAACGCTTCCGCGGTGGTGTCGTGGACGGCACCGGCCAACGGCGGTTCCCCGATCACCTCCTATGCGGTGACGCCTTCCGCAGGTGGCACGGCCCTGGCTCCGGTGACGGTTACCGGTAATCCGCCCTCGACGACGGCGACCGTCACCGGATTGAGCAAC
The DNA here is from genome assembly GCF_014207375.1 of Arthrobacter sp. AZCC_0090. Classification (GTDB taxonomy): domain Bacteria; phylum Actinomycetota; class Actinomycetes; order Actinomycetales; family Micrococcaceae; genus Arthrobacter. Next base: position 84,241 of record NZ_JACHEE010000008.1, read on the forward strand.
GGCACGGCGTACACGTTCACGGTGACGGCGACGAACGCCGTCGGGACTTCTGCTCCGTCTGCGGCGTCGGCGCCCGTCACCCCGGCCGCGGCGACGGCGCCTGCCGCTCCGACCGGGGTGAGCGCGACGGCGGGGAACGCTTCCGCGGTGGTGTCCTGGACGGCACCGGCCAACGGCGGTTCCCCGATCACCTCGTACGCGGTGACGCCTTCCGCAGGTGGCACGGCTTTGGCTCCGGTGACGGTTACCGGTAATCCGCCCTCGACGACGGCGACCGTCACCGGACTGAGCAACGGCACCGCCTACACGTTCACGGTGACGGCGAGCAACGCCGTCGGGACGTCCCCGGCGTCTGCGGCGTCGGCGCCCGTCACCCCGGCCGCGCCGGTTCCCGGGGTCACCAACGGCGGCTTCGAATCCGGGCTGAGCTCCTGGACCACCGGCGGGGTCAGGGCACCCGTGGCCTCTGCTGTTGCCCACACCGGCACCGGCTCCGCGCTGCTCGGGCTCGCGTCGGGTGCCGAGCCTTTGGGCGACAGCAGCCTGTCCCAGACCATCACCGTCCCCGCCGCCGGGACGTCCACCCTGTCCTTCTGGTACCAGCCCCACACCGCGGACGAGACCTGCACCGGCACCGCCTGCCGCTACGACTGGATGGAAGCCCAAGTCCGCTCAACGAGCGGCACCACCCTGGCGAGCCTGTTCAAACTCAGCAGCAACTCCGGCACCTGGACCCAGCTCAGCGCCAACCTGACCGCCTACAACGGGCAGAGCATCGTGCTCTGGTTCAACGTCCACCTCGACGGCTCCAGCCCGGCGGATGACACCTGGATGTACCTGGACGACGTCACCCTGACCAACAGCCAGACAACACCGACCGCGCCCGCCGCCCCCACCGGGGTCACCGCGACCGCGGGCAACGGCTCCGCGACCGTGTCCTGGACCGCGCCGGCCAACGGCGGCTCCCCGATCACCACCTACACCGTCACCCCGCACGCCGGCACCACCACCCTGGCCCCGGTCACCGTCACCGGGAACCCGCCCGCCACCAGCACCACCGTCACCGGGCTCAGCAACGGCACCGCCTACACCTTCACCGTGACCGCCACGAACGCCGTCGGCACCTCCCCGGCGTCGGCGGCCTCGGCGCCGGTCACCCCCACCGCGACAACCACCACGACCATCACCAACGGAGGCTTCGAATCCGGGCTGAGCTCCTGGACCACCGGCGGCGTCCGGGCACCCGTAGCCTCCACCACCGCCCACACCGGCACCGGCTCCGCACTCCTGGGCCTGGCCTCGGGAACGGAGCCCCTCGGAGACAGCAGCCTGTCCCAGACCATCACGGTTCCCGCCACCGGGACCTCCACCCTGTCCTTCTGGTACCAGCCCCACAGCGCCGAAGACCCCTGCACCGGCAACGCCTGCCCCTACGACTGGATGGAAGCACAAGTCCGCACCACCAGCGGCACCATCCTGGGCAGCCTGCTCAAACTCTGCAACAACAACGGCACCTGGACCCAGTTCAGCGCCGACCTCTCCGCCTACAAAGGCCAGACCATCACCCTCTGGTTCAACGTCCACCTCGACGGCTCCAGCCCCGCGGACGACACCTGGATGTACCTCGACGACGTCACCCTCACCAACGGGTGAGACCGTCGGGCGATGAGGTCCGGGTTAAGGGCGGGCAGGGACTTCGCGGGGTTCAACGCCATCTACGAAAAGTTCGTCGAAATCCCCTACCCGGCCCGGACTACGGTGGGTTCGTTCCTCGGTGACTTCCTCGTCGAAATCGACGTTGTCGCCGTCGTGCCCTAGCTCCTAACGCTTGACGCGAGGGCGGCGGCCGGGAACCAGGTTCCCGGCCGCCGTTTCCTGGTGAGCGGCTAGCCGTTCCCAGGGGGCTTCGTGGACTAGCGGGCTTCGAGGATCTTCTTGAGGTTCTCGAGGTCCTTCCGCATGGCCCTGCGCATCATCGGCGCCATAACGATGCCGGCCAGAGCGGAGAACCCCGAGGGTTCACCCGTGTTGCGAAGGGTCATGCGGGTCGCGCCATTCTCATCGGACCAGGTGTAGGTGGTCCGCATCGGGAAAGGGCCTTGGCTTGTGCGCATGGTGAGTGACTCGCCGGGGACAAGCTCGGTGAATTCGTAGACATAGTCGAGGTCGCGGCCCAAGAACCGCGCAGTGAAAGCGACCCGTGATCCAACAACCAAAGGCCGCGACGTCTGCCACCGCGCCGATCGGATGTTTACGTACCAGACGGGCGCGTTGTCCGGATCAGAAGCAAAACTCGCCACGATCTCACGGGGCTGCTGGATGAGTATTTCGGTCTGGACGTTCACCATGGTTCCCAACTATCGCAGAACGCCTACCGGGCGGTAACCCGCAGTGAAGGAACTCACGGCAAACTGTCAGAAACTTGGGGACCATTGCCGGCCTCCCCGGGGTGGGTCTCAATCTCGACGTAATAGATCGCCCCCGCGCTGCGGGAACGGAAAGGGTGAGGTGCGTGACGGGTCGGCCGATAGTGGTGTCCGCAGGGGTCGCGCACAGATGCCGCTTCAAGATGATCAAGCCCAGCGAGCAGGCCATCGACGTCCTTGAGTGTCGCCGGGTGCGTTTCCTCTCCACCCATCTCCAACACCCATGGTGAGCCTGCGGCTTGGATGGCAAGTTCAAGGGTCAGGATTTCAAAAATTCCAGCCAGAAGGGCGTCCAAAGTTGTGGGGTAGAAACGGAGCAATCGATGCGCCTGCGGATCCCGGCGCCGGTCGTTCATCCATGCTTGGCGGAGCCAGGTAAATTCCACCCTGCCGAACGAGGAACCCAGCCTCAGCTTTCTGTTTCCCTCCAGCGTCAAGCGAAAATCGTTGCCCGCCCGGTCGAGGATACTGGCTGCTTCGTCAACGTACTCCAAGTCTTCGAGCATGACTGCCTCGGACGGGTAATACGTGAAATCACCGAGGTCATCGACCACGACGTAGTCTTCAGGGTGCGCGCCCGACAACTCGGCGTCATGTTCCGTTCCCGTGTTCAGGTCAATTCGTTTCATGGTGAATTCAGCTCCTGCGGAGGGTCGGGTGGAAGGCCCGACGGCGGGTGCTTCCTCTCTTCATCAGATCACCAAACAGGGCGGCCGCCGCCGGTCTTAATGGTTTCCTTACGCCGGCGGGCAGAGATTTAGCGCGCTCTTAACGGCGGAAGCGGCGCTGGGACGGTACGGGGATCCACTCGCGATCAGTGGTGATGGAACCTCGCCGGACGATGCCTGGAACGCTTGTATAACGGCCCGGAGGGGATCACCAATGCCGAGAACAGCCTCGATCCAAAGACGCGGAATATGCCCATGATCGGATCCCGTTCGTTCACGGACAGGCATGTTGACCTGACCTTCGGCGCTGACGTCGCCGGCACGGCCTGGCTGGGACAGAACAAGTCCTTCTCCGGAACATGCGCGACGGTCTCCGTTGCCGGGCATCACCGACTCACCGGCAGACGGATGTCTTGCCTTCGGGGGAGTGCAATGCATGGGTTTCGGAAATCGTCGCCGCGCAGTGGGCGGCCCACCTTTACCGTGCCGGGACACTGAGCGGCAGTGACCGGCTTTCCACCGTCTACTACAGGCTGTTCCAGGACGAGGCAGGAGAACCAACAGTCAGGCCGGAGGGCTTCGACCACAACCAATTCCGGCACATCAGCGAACCATAACGAGGGTCTGCTGGCTCTTCCGGCACCGCCGCGGCGCAGCCCATTGACAATCTGTTTTGGCTACAGGAGACTTCCTCCACCGATTCGATGAACAATGACGTTGGGGGAACATCATGAGGGTCCGGAAAGCGGTCATTCCCGTAGTTCTTGCGCTGGTGGCTGTAGGTGGGGTCAGCACCGTTCCAGCCAGCGCAAGCCAGGCAGCCGCGACGGTCCCGTATGTGGATTCCAGCGGCATCACGATCCTCCCGACACTTCCTGTGGCTGGCAGTCAGCTCCCCGACGACGTGGCACTCGCGCTGGACGCGGCCGAGGACCAGAGCCAGAGCGATCCGGACAATTTCTCCTTCCCGTGGTTCGACCGTACGACGAACGAGGTAGTGGTGACGGCTGCTACGGCTGCCGGCCGTGCCAAGGCTGCCGGTTTCGACCCGGTCGCGGCGGCCCGCCCGAAGCCCAAACCCACCGGAAAGCACGCGGCTGTCGCACCGTTCCGGCAGCATCGGGCGGCCGCAGCCGCGCATAGCCGCAGGTACCTGCAGAAGATCATGGATGAGACGATCGGTGTCGGACCTTTGGCGACTGTGATTGCCAATTTCCCGGACCCGCAGACTGGGCGGGTGCTTCTGGAGGTTTCGCAGGCGCCGGCGGCTTTTCTGTCGTCGCTGGCAGCGAAGTACGATCCGTCCGCGATCGAAGTCGTCATCGTCGCTAACCCGCCGATCGTCAAGCCTCAAAGCAGGAACTATGACCCATCCCCGTTTTGGGGCGGGGCGAATATCAACGCTCCCGTCGGCGGCTGCACCGTCGGGTGGCCATGGATCGATTCCTCCAGCTACTACATGATCACCGCGGGCCACTGCGGCCCGAACGGAGGCTCTGTATCAACCCCCGCCCAGAGCTTGGGGTGGATCAACGCCAGTGAGTCGAACTGGTTGTCTGGAACCGGTTCGGTCCGCTTTCCCGGAGCGAGCGACTACAGCGGCGATCTTTCCCTGATCAGGCTCAATGGAGGTCTCCAGTCCGGTACCGGCGTGTACGTGGGAGGGCCAGGGGCCGCCAATTACCTCACGGTCAGGGAGATGTGGTCACGCCGGCCCCAGGCAGGCGACCAGTATTGCACCGGTGGCGCCTACTCGGGTGAACTATGTGGATGGGTGACCCAAACGGCACGGGGGAATTTCACATACAGCGACGGGACAGTAGCGCGCAACGTTTCCTGGGGTACGAAGGGCGGAACCTGTACTACCGGCGGCGACTCGGGCGGGCCGGTTTATACCGTGAGGTCCGATGGCGCCGTCGCTGCAAAAGGCATCCACAGTGGTGGTGGCGGTGGCTGTATCGAGATCTACAGCGACATCTGGGACGCCTACTGGGGTTACCCGGGATGGCTGCGCACCGCATGATCCAGATAGCGTCACGCGCGGGGGCAGTCCTGCTGATAGGGCTTCTGGCTGGTGGGTGCGCCGGCCCCCAGCAGCCAAGCCCGACCGGCACCATCCCTCCGAATAGCCCGGCCGACTACATCGCGGTGCTGTTCAACTATCGGACCGAGCAGACCTCGAACTCGATCACAGTCACGACCGGATACGGTGCGTGCGATACGCTCAAATCCGCCGAAGCCACGGAAAAGGCCGACTCCGTCACCATCACGATCACGGTGTCCCGGGAACCGGATTCCTCAAGTACCTGTCAGATAGCCAAAAACCATGACGTCACCCTGACCCTGAAGGCACCGCTCGGTACGAGAAAAGTAATCGACGCCGCCGGTGGTGAGACCATCGCGACGGCCAAACCAACACCCTAACCGGGACCGCACCCAAGTCAACGCCGACCCCGCAGATCCGCCGATAGTCGTCCTGAGCGTCGGCGCTAACGCTGGACCCTCACTTTTTCACAAGCCCATGAGAATCGAGCTTCTGTACATCGGCGAGTGCCCTCACTCGGATGAAGCAGCCCGGCGACTGGCCGCCTGGACCCTCACTTGGCGCGTCCATCTACATGCGGCTGATGGAATCCGCGGCCGACACTGCAGGATCCGCCTTTGGCGGATCGCCGACCATCACCGTTGACGGAACCGATATTTTTCCGACGGAACGGCAGCCGGGGACCTCGCGTGCCGGATCTATCGGACCCCACAGGGCTGGCAGGACTGCCGCTATTGAACAGATCAAGGAAGCGCTCACCAAACACGGGCTCGGACAGAACCCTTGCAGGCTCTGGCTCCTTCGGCTCAGATCAGCCTCTCAGGCTTGCCGTGCGGACTGGAGCGGTTGTGGCACCCTGGCGAATGTGCCCGACAGGCACTTGCGCCCGGGGTGGACTTGCCGGCCGGGACGTTCCCCTGGCTTATTCGCTATCGATCCGCCGTGGCCGGTCCTTTGTAACAGTCGACCACAGCGTGCGCCGAATTACGCAACAATGGCATGTTGTTATTACAGTAAGGTTTGCCTTGCCTACAACGGCACTGCCCCAACTGCATCTCCCCAACTGGTCCGGTCCAGCCCGGACCCTCGAAAGGCCCCCCATGAAATTCGGCATCAAACCCGCTACGGCCCTTGCCGCCGCCACGGCCACGCTGCTGGCACTTTCGGCGTGCAGCGGCTCACCCAGCGGGACGGCAACCGGAAGTTCCACATCCGCCGCGGCATCCGGAGATGGCATTGTCGTATATAACGCGCAGCACGAAAACCTCACCGGCGCGTGGGTCGACGCCTTCACCAAGGAAACGGGAATCAAGGTGACGCTCCGCAACGGTGACGACCTTGAAATGAGCAACCAGCTCAGTGAGGAAGGCAAGAACTCCCCGGCGGACGTCTTCCTCACGGAGAACTCCCCGGCCATGGTCCGCATCGCGAGTGCCGGCTTGCTGGCCCCGGTGGACCAAACAACCCTCGCCCAGGTTCCCGCGCAATACAGGCCCTCCACCGGCGACTGGACGGGCATCGCGGCCCGTTCCACCGTGCTGGCCTACAACAAGGGCAAGCTCACAGCGGATCAGCTCCCCAAGTCCTTGATGGACCTCGCCGACCCCGTCTGGAAGGGACGCATCGGCGCGTCCACCGGCGGAGCGGATTTCCAGGCCATCGTCAGCGCGATGCTCGCGCTCAAGGGAGAAGACGCAACCCAGAAATGGCTGGAGGCGGCGAAGAACAACTTCAAGTCATACAAGGACGATACCCCGGTGCTCGCGGCCGTGAACGCCGGCGAAGTGGACGCAGGAGTCCTGTACCACTACTACTCGTTCGTGGACCAGGCCCAGACTGGAGAGAACAGCAAGAATGTTGATCTCCACTACTTCAAGAACCAGGACCCCGGTGCGTTCGTCAGCGTCTCCGGAGGCGCCGTTCTGGCATCGAGCAAAAAACAGGACCAGGCCCAGCAGTTCCTGAAGTTCATCACCGGCAAAGCGGGCCAGCAGGTCCTCCAGACAGGCGACTCCTTTGAATACACCGTTGGCTCCGATGTGCCCGCCAACTCCAAGCTTGTGCCCCTCAAGGATCTCCAGGCACCTTCGGTGGACCCCGCCAAGCTCAACAGCGAGAAGGTCACCGAACTGATGACCAAGGTCGGGTTCCTTTAGGCCCCTGGACCCCTAGGTCAAACAAAAGGCCTCCCTCCGAATCGCTCGAAGGGAGGCCTTCCCGCGTGCGGGACCGCCTTCGCCGGAGGTCCAGCCAGCACCGTTGGCGGAATTGACCCTTTGTCCGACGGAGCGGCATCCCACGGTCTCGCGCCCTTAGCCCGCGACAGTCTCCTTCGCGGCCTGCGAAGCCCTCATCCATTCACTGAGCCACGGGGCCCTGACGCTCGAGGTGATGCGGCAATCGGCCACGAAGGTTCCCTTGGCGCCGGCGTCGATCCATTCTTTGAGCGCGGAAAGATCGGCCAGCGAGCGGATGACCGCGGACTCGGCCCCGAGTGCGCGGCCGATGCCGCTGAAGTCCACCTCGGGGATGAGCATCGGCTTTTCGGTGAGGCCCTTCGATCCGTACTGGTGGATCTCGGCCCCATAGGCGGCGTCGTTGTAAATCACGACGACGGCGCTGCTGGCCGCGCCGATGAGGGATTCCAGGTCGGACAGGCCCATCAGGAAGCCGCCGTCGCCGGAGGCCAGCACCAGCGTACGTCCGTCGTCCACGGCCCGGGCGGCTCCGACGGCGCTGGCAAGGCCGAGCCCGATGGCCTGATAGGCGGTTCCCACCATGATCAAGTCTTGGGGCCGCGGGATCCGCCAGTACATGGGTGCCCATCCGACGAAGTGCCCTCCGTCCTGGACCACGGTGCGGCGCTCAGGCAGGACGGCATCCAGTGCCGTGGCGAGGGCGCGCGGGTCCAGGCGGCCGTCCGGAGTCTCCTCGGAGCCGGCATGGTGGGCCGGTCCGTCGGCCAGGCGCTTCAGGGCTTCCGAGCGCCAACCCTGACCTGCGGCGGCCTCCGGCGAGGCAGCGTCATCCAGCATGCGGAGGATCCGGCCTGCGGCGGTTTTCGCGTCTGCACTGACGAACATGTCCACCCGCGGGTGCGTCGGCTCGATGGCGGTGTCGATCTGGATCACGGTGGCGTCCGGGCCGATCAGATGGCCGAAGCGCATCGTGAAAGGGCTCAGGCTTGCCCCCGCCACGAGCACCACGTCGGCCTCGTCCATGAGCCCGGCAGCAGTATCAGTGCCGAAGCCGCCCGCGACGCCGAGGTATCCCTCGCCCGCCAGCAGGTTCAGCGCCAGGGCGGTCCCGGCCGTGAGCGCGCCGAGGCAGTCGGCGAGTCCTCGGAGTTCGGGGCCGGCCCCGGCGAGATGCGCGCCGCGGCCCGCGAGGATGAGCGGCCGCTTCGCCCCGGCCAGAAGGCCGGCAACCCGCTGGAGGCCGCCGTCGACGTCGTCCGCAATCGCAGCCGCCTGCGGCGCTGCGGGCTCTTCCTCCGCTGCTTCGAGCGCCGCGAGGTCGTACGGGATAGCGATGACGACGGCGGTGCGCGTGGTGAGTGCGTACTCCACCGCCTGCCGGGTGATGGAGCCCGCGGCATCGCGGGTGACGGTGAAGGTGGCCGCGCCGAGACCTGCGGCTATTGCCGCCTGGTCCACGTCCTGGGGCCGGGCGCCGCTGCTCGGAGCGTCACCGGTGACCAGGACGACCGGTATTTGCGCCTGGACCGCCTCCGCGAGTGCCGTCAGGGCGTTGGTGTAGCCCGGGCCGTAGGTGGTGGTCCCCGCAGCGAGGCGCCCGGATGCGCGGTAGTAGGCGTCTGCCGCTGCGATGGCGGCGCCTTCGTGGCGTACGGCGGAAAAGCGGAGGCCCTGCTTCTCGGCGGCGTCCAGGAAGTAGACGTTTCCGTTGCCCATCACGCCGAACACATCGTTGAGATAGCTGCTGAGAACCTGCGCCACGCGGCCGGACACTGTGAGTGAAGTCATGTCAGCGATCTTCGGGTCCATACCGTTGATAGGCAAGAGAGCCGATATCACATGGGATATTTGTCAATAATTCACAGGAATGGTGAGAATATGCTCAATTGTGGCGGGGGTCACTCAGTCTACGTCCGAAGAGCGGATTCCTGTTTCGACAGCCTGTTCAAGAGGCGGTCGAAACGCGGTGGCATGAGTTCCAAGACGGAGATGGCTGTGCTGGTCCGCTGAATCCCGTCGATTTCCAGGATCTGGTTGGTGATGCGGTAGAGATCGGCCGTGTCCCGGGCCACCACTTTGGCCATGAGGTCTGCATCCCCGGTGGTGGCATGCACTTCGATGACTTCCGGGATCGCCCCGAGCCCGCCTTCCACTGAACCCGTGCGGGTTTGGCTGATGGCAAGGGAGAGGAAGGCCAGCAAGCCGTAGCCGAGGGCCGCGGGGTCAAGCCTCTGGCTGAAGGACCTGAGGGCGCCCCCGCGCTCGAGCTTCGCCAGGCGCGCATGCACCGTGTTCCGCGCGACGCCGAGTGTCCGGGAAAGGGCCAAGGCGCTCGCCTCCGGGTCCTTGTCGAGGGCAAGGATGATCCTGGCGTCCAGTGAATCGAAGCTGCGGGGATTCGGGATGGTCATATTTTCACCACAGACAGTAGAAGTTGAGCAGAAATCCCAAGGCGTCCAGAGTATCTTGCAATGTGCTCCGGGTCACTTCCATGATCTAGCCATGACCAGTGATCAGATCCTGACGGCTGCCGAAACTGCGCTCCCCATCCTTCGTGCAGCGGTCTCCGGCCTCCCGTCCTACGTCCCGGGCCGGCGCAGCGCAGGGGTGGACATCGCAGCACTCGCCAGCAATGAAAGCCACCACGAACCCCTGCCCGCGGCCGCGGCAGCGGTGGCCGAAGCGGCGGGCAGGATGAACCGCTACCCGGACATGGCCGCCGTCGAGCTCCGCGAACGGATCGCCGGCCATCTCTCCGTCACCGCCGGCGAGATTGCCGTGGGACCTGGCAGCGTCGGCGTTCTCCAGCAGATCATCACCGGAGTCTGCGACGCCGGGGACGAAGTGATCTTCGCGTGGCGGTCCTTCGAGGCCTACCCCATCTTGGTAGAGCTGGCAGGCGCCCGGCCTGTCCGCATCCCGCTGGACGACGCCGAGGGCCACGACCTCGACGCCATGGCCGCAGCAGTCACCGGGCGGACCAAGGTGATCCTGCTCTGCACCCCCAATAACCCCACAGGCGTGCCGATCAGCCACGAACGCCTTGAGGTGTTTCTCCGCTCCGTGCGCTCCGACGTCCTCGTGGTGATCGACGAGGCCTACGTGGAATACGCCGTAGCGGGTAGCGGCCCCGACTCCCTGGCGCTCTACCGCGAGTACCCGAACGTGTGCATCCTGCGCACCTTTTCAAAGGCCTACGGACTGGCCGGCCTGCGCGTGGGATACGCCGTAGCGGCACCGGAAATCGCGGAAGGGCTCCGGCGGACCGCGATCCCCTTCTCAGTGACCGCACTCGCCCAGAAAGCAGCCATCGCCTCGTTGGACGCGGCCGACGAAATGCGGGCCCGGGTTGCCGTCGTCAAGGAAGAGCGCGCGCGGATGGCCATACGGCTGGAAGCCCAGGGCTGGAAACTGCGGCCGAGCCAGGGCAACTTCCTCTGGATCCGTGCAGACGAGGACCTCCTGGCAAGGCTCGTGGCCGCATTCGACCGCGCGGACATCCTGGTCCGGGCATACCAGGGAGACGGCATCCGGATCACCGTTGCCGATCCCATGTCCAACGATCGCGTCCTTCAGGTCCTGGAAGCCCAAACAGCCTGAAGTCCCCAACCCCAACCCGTTCCACCATCAATCCAGTTCCACCATCAACCCAGAGGACTCCTTCATGGAACACCAGACAATGACGTCTGCCCCCGCGCTCGGGGCCACGCTCAAACCCCGCCAGCTCACGATGATGGGACTCGGAAGCGCCATCGGCGCGGGCCTCTTCATCGGCTCGGGCGCCGGAATCCAGGCCGCCGGCCCCGCCGTGCTGATCTCCTACCTCGTTGCGGGGACGCTCATCATCCTCGTGATGTGGGCCCTCGGCGAAATGGCGGCCGCCAAGCCGGACAGCGGTGCCTTCTCGGTCTACACGGCCAGGGCTTTCGGAGCCGTGGCCGGCGCCACCGTGGGCTGGCTCTGGTGGCTGCAGCTCGTAGTTGTCATCGCAGCGGAGGCGCTCGGAGCGGCAGGACTGCTTTCAACCGTCTTCCCCGCACTGCCGGTATGGCTGATGACCTTCGTGTTCATCGCGATCCTCACCGCGGTGAACCTCACCCGCGTGAAGAATTTCGGTGAATTCGAGTTCTGGTTCGCGCTGCTCAAGGTGGCCGCAATCATTGGGTTCCTCGTCATTGGCGTTGCCCTCCTCTGCGGCTGGCTGCCGGGTGTCCCGTCACCGGGTCTGGTCAATTTCACCGGAGGCGATCTCGCCCCGCACGGATTCGCGGGAATCGCCACGGCGCTTTTCGTGGTGGCTTTCGCTTTCGGCGGCACCGAGATCGTGTCGGTGGCCGCAGCAGAAACCCAGGAGCCCGCCCGCAGCGTACGGAAGGCTGTGCGCACGGTGCTCTGGCGGATCTTGGTTTTCTATATCGGGTCGATTTTCGTCATCGCTGCGGTAGTCCCCGTGGGCTCCCCGGGCCTGAAGAGCCCATTCGCTGCCGTCCTGGAAACCGCCGGCATGCCCGGTGCGGCCACCGCCATCACCTTGGTTGCTGTCGCGGCCCTGCTCTCCGCCCTCAACGCAAACCTTTACGGTGCTTCCCGGATGGCGTTCTCGCTCGCCGAGCGGGGTGAAGCGCCGCGCGTCCTCGCCTCGCTGTCGAAGGCCAGGGTCCCGGCGGTCGCCGTGCTGGCGAGTGTCTCCTTCGGCGTCGTCACGGCTGTGCTTGAGGTGGCCTTCCCGGACAAGGTCCTTCCCGTCCTGCTCAACATCGTGGGCTCGACGTCCCTGTTGGTGTGGACCTCCGCTCTGCTCGCCCAACTCGCATTGCGCCTCCGAGCTGATCGCGAGGGGACGGTCCTTCCCTTGCGGATGGCGGGCTTCCCCTGGCTCACGGGCCTTGGGCTCCTCATCCTGGTGGCCATCTTCGCCGTCGGCTTCATTGGCGAGGATTCGCGTCCCCAGCTCCTGAGCACTTTCGGGCTCGTGGCCGTCCTGGCGGTGGCGAACTGGCTGCACCACCGTTCCGCCAAGGCCCGGGAGCACACCGGGGCCTCGGTGATCGCCGAAGCCCCGGTGCTCATCGACTGAAGGTGCTCATACCGCTCGCCGAGTCGCGCCAGATCCTAGAACGTCCAGGGCATGGCGTCGTGGTTGAAGTCGCGGAACGAGCCGAACTTACCTGCGTTGAACGCGAGGCCTTCGCCGTCGCGGTCGCGGCATCCCACTACCTGGCCGAAGAACACCTGGTGGTCGCCGATGTCGTATTGGTGGACCACCCTGCACTCTGCTTGGGACAGTGCACCGGCGATGACCGACAGGCCGCCCTCGGTGGTGTCGAACTCACCGGCCTCGAAGCGGGCGCCGCCGCGTGTGGCGAACTGCCGTGCCACGGCTTCCTGCTTGGCGCCGAGGATGGAGATCGCGAATTTTCCGCTGGCCAGGAGGGCATCTCCTGTTCGGGTGTTGAAGTTCAGCGAGATCATCAGGATGGGCGGGTCCAAGCTGATGGACGTGAGCGAGTTGATGGTCATGCCGTACTGCTCGCCGTCGTGCTCGGTGGTCACCACCGCAACACCGGTGAGGAAGCGGCCCATGGTCCGGCGCATGGCCAGCCCGTCGGGCTCGGCGAAGACTGCGGGAGTGCCCATGTCAGTTCTTTCCGTCCTGGTAGTAGCGCACTTCGAACATCTTGGCTCCGCCTTCGGAGATCCACGGGCCGTGTTCCATGCCCGGGGGGCGGGTGGCCCAGTCACCGGCGTTGAAGGTCCTGCCGAGGCGCTGGTCCACGAAGGAGCCTTCGAAGATGAAGACCTCTTCCCAGAAGTCGTGAGTCAGGGCTCCGTTGGGAGAGGTGTCCGTGCCCGGTTCGAACTTGAGGATGCGGGTTACGGAGTCATTGGCGTCGTCGCGGGCCAGGATGGCTTCGGAGAGACCTTCGATGTGGGGTGTGCAAGGGGTGAACTCCACCGATGAGGTGGGGGTGAATTCAAACTCCGGCTTGGCCATGATTAGTTCTCCTCCTTGCGGCCGTCCACGCCGTAGCTGGCCAGGAACTCATCGAGTTCGGCGACTTGCGCTTCGTAGCCGTAGTTCCGATAGGTGTAAACGCCCTTGACGACAAACGGCGCCCCGGCGTAAAAGAGCTCGTACTGCTGGTGGCGCCCGGCGAATTCGGAGCCGATGATGTCCCATGCCAGGCGGAAGAGCTTGATGCGCTCTTCGCTCGAAACGCCCGGAGACGCGATATAGCGCTCGACGTCGGGAGCCGTCACGGGACTCTTCATGTCCACCACGCTGGAGGGTAGCTGCAGGACACCGCCGCCCACCAAGTCACGCAGGATGGCAATGACGCGCGGGTAGGTTTCGGACTGCAGGCCCATCACGCCATAGAGGGCGCGCTTGCCTGGAACGAGCATTCCGGAGGAATCGGCCTGGGCCGTGTACTCGGCGGCGATCAGCGCGGACTCCACCGAGGAGACCAGGGCTGCGAGTTCGCCGAGCTTCTCCTGGACGCCCGGGATCTTGTCCGTGCCGTTGACCTGAGTGACTTTGCGCGCCACGGCAGCGATGAACTGCAGCTTGGTGGTGAAGCGCGTCTGGGCCTGCCAGTTGCCCAATGCGTGCGCGCCGGTTTCGAAGAACTGGCGGCGCAGGGTCTCCACGCTGCGGTCAATGAAGACTCGGTCCCAGGGAACCAGGACGTCTTCAAAGATGACCAGGGCATCCGGCTCGTCGTAGTGGCTGGTCAGCGGGTAGTCGAACTCGCTGGTGGCCGCCGGACTGAACGGGCGGCGGCAGAGGAACTTGAGTCCTTCCGTAGCCGTCGGCAGCGCAAAGCTGATGGCGAAGTCGACATCGTCCGGGCCCAGGGGTTTGATGCAGGTGACGAAGACTTCGTCGGCGATGGCGCCGCCGGTCGCGAGCATCTGCGAGCCGCGGACGATCAGGCCTTCTTCGGTCTCCCGGACCACGCCGACCTGCAGGAAGTCGCCTTCCCAGCCGGACGCCGTCGTCGCGCGGGATACCTGCGGCGGGATGATCGCGTAGGAGACGTAGAGGTCTTCGCGCAGGATTCGCTCGTAGTAGCGGCGGATGTTGCCTGCGAAGTCGCGCTCGGAGTTTTCGAAGACCTCCGGGTGGGCTCCGAAGGCCGCGAAGAAGGTGCCCACGTGATCCGGGCTGCGGCCCACCCAACCGTGGGTGTGCTTGGCCCATCGCTCAACGGCCTGGCGGCGCAACTTCAGCTCTTCCGCGGTGCGCGGGATGCTGAACACCCGGTTGGCCGTGCCGTCGATTTCTTCGCTGTGGTACTGCATGCCATTGGCGGGATAGGCTGCGATGTCGAACAGCTCGGCGATGGTGCGGATGACGTTGCGGAACGCGGGGTGTTCGGCAACGTTTTCTACTGCTTCTCCGTCAATCAGTACGGTACGCCCATCATTGAGCGTCTTGATGTACTCTTCTCCGGTCCTCATGACTGGTGTCCTTTCGTGATCATGTACGTGTGGTCGATGGTGTTTCCGTTGGGGAAGGCCAGTTCGATCCGCCATTCCCGGCCATAAATGAACTCGCCGCCGATGACCGGCAGGGTGCCTCCAAGGCAGACGAAGTCCCGTTCGCCGATCCCGTTCCGTTCCAGGAGGAGTCCGACGACGTTGGCGGGGGTCCGCAAGTTATCCAGCGTTCCGTCCTGGTACAGGCGGCCGTCCACCCAGGTACGTGCCCGGCACTCGTCGAGCGACAGCCCGTCGAGTTCCGGCACTGCTACGACGGTGCCGGCCACGGGCTTGGGGCAGGCCCGCTTGGAGTCGCCGATGTCGATCGTTTCGACGTGGCGGTCCGTGTGGTCCGAGGCGATGCCCAGGTAGTAGCGTCCGCCGTGCCGGATGTAGAGCGGCTCAATCTCGCCGGAAGTCTTCTCGCCCGCGATCGTCAGTTCCGGGGCGGAACTCACGGTCACGCTCTCCACCGGATAGAACATCGGCACCGAGGGCGGCGGGGCGACGCCAATGGCGGCAAGTTCATCGATGTGGTGCTGGACGGCGGCAGCGTCGCGGCCGGTGTAGCCGGCGACGACGGCGTAGAAGTCGGTGAGCTCGATCGTCTCGCCGGTGCCCGCGACGTCGAACGTCAACGTTTCTGTGCTGGTCTTCATGGGTGGGTCTTTCCTGGTCAGCGGGCAAGGCCCGAGTAGTCGGCGAGCCGGTCGGCGATGACCGGGAACTCGCTACGGGTGGTCTGGACGATGGTGGGATCGATGCTGGCATGCAGCACCTCTTCGCCGGATCCGGCTTCAGCCACAAGGCGACCGGTGGGATCCACAACGCGGCTGGTGCCGCCAAGCTCAACGCCATCCTGGATGCCTGCGGCGTTGCAGGCGAGGACGAAGACCTGGTGTTCGACGGCGCGGGCTGACGTCAGGAGCTTCCAGTGCTCCCGGCGTGCGGCCGGCCAGGCGGCGGGAACCACGACGATTTCCGCGCCGCGGACGCTCAGTTCGGACCAGAGGCCCGGAAAGCGAAGGTCGTAGCACGTGGTGCCTGCCATCCGCCCGAACGGGGTATCAGCAACCGGGAGGGAAACCCCCGGAGTCAGCAGATCGGCTTCGAGGGACTTGTAGCCGAAGACGTGGAGTTTCGAATACCTGTGGGCGACATTGCCCCGGGGGTCAAGCAGTACCGAGGTGTTGCGCAACACCGGAGAGCTGACGGAGGCCTCGCCTTCGGCCCGTTCCACGATGCTTCCGACGTGCACGTAGGTCCCGAGGTCTTTCGCCACGGCAGCGCACATGGCCACGGTCGGTCCGTCCACAGTCTCCGAAAGTTCCGGGTACTGCTCGAAGTGGAAGTAGCCGGCGCTCCAGAGCTCCGGGAGCACGATGAGATCCGCTCCGCGCTGTTCGCGCAGGAGGGCCTCTGCGCGCTCGATGCGCTGGCTCTGGGTCTCGTTGTCCGGGCTGGACAACTGGACGAGTGCAATGTCCATGGTGCTCCTTATGTGTTGCGGGCGAAGCTGCGGCCAGTTGGGCGGCCTAGCTTCGGTTTGCGTGGGTGGGTATGGCTTTGAGGACGGCGAGTGTGGAGTCGAGGTGGCTCCGTACCGCGGCCGAGGCGATCTGCGAGTCCTGGCTCCGGATCGCGTCCACAATGGCCCGGTGCTCAGTGACGACGTGGTCGCTCCGGCCCTGGCTGTCCTGGATGGCCTTGACGCCCATGCGCTGCTGCTTGAACCGCTGCGAATCGTAGAGTTCCTCCAGCGCCGGGTTGCCGGCCGCGTGCACGATGTATTTGTGGAAGCTGATATCGCATTCGATGAATGCCACTGGGTCTGCCAGGCTTTCTTCCTGCGCGTGCAGGAGCCGGTCCAGTTCGGGACCTAGGCGTCCTAGGGATGTGACTTTGCGGACCGCCCAGTCTTCGATGACTTGGCGGACTTCCATCATGCTTTCGATGTCCTGAGCTGTCAGCGCCGGGACATACGCGCCCTTGTGCGGAACTCGGCGAAGGAGCCCGGCGGCTTCGAGCCGCAGGAGGGCTTCACGGACCGGGGTACGGGAAACCCCGGCGGCCTCCGCGATGGCGTTCTCGCTGAGGAAGGCTTCCTGGTCCCAAGGAAGTGACGAGATTTCCCTGCGCAGCCAAAGATAGGCTGCCTCCGGAGCTGTTGGAGCGGGCTTCTGGAAAATGCTCATTGGTCCTCGATTCTGGTGCCTTCATGCGGTCGTGTGTGCCTTTCGTGGCGGCGGTCAGGCCGCCACGAACTTTGACTACATCATGACTGTGCCACCTTGTGGTCAACCTTCGTGTCAAGGTCGCTGAGCTTGATGTTCTTGGTTTCCTTGGCGAAGGCAACCGAGACGATCGAGATCACGCCCATGCCCGCGAGGTAGAGGGCAATTGCCTGGCCTGTGCCGAAGGCCTTGTAGAGAGCCAGGGCGATGATCGGCGAGAGCGAGCCGGCGATGAGCGAAGCAAGGTTGTACGCCACGGAGGTTCCGCTGTACCGGACCTTGGTGGGGAACATTTCGGAGAAGAACGCGCCGATGACCGAGCTGTAGGCCGCGAAGATCAACAGGCCGCCGACCGCCGCGAGGATGATCGCCGCGGGTTCGCGGGTGTCCAGCAGTGCGAAGAATGCGAACGCCCACACCACTGTCGCTACAGAGGCGCCGATCATCATGGGCTTGCGGCCGATGCGGTCGGCGTAGATTGCCAGCAGCGGGACTGCCACGACGGCGACTCCCTGGCCGATCATGACCGCGGTCAGGCCGGTCTGCCGGTCGACCTTGAGGATGTCGGTGACATACGTGATAAGGAATAGCGAGTAGATGTAGAAGCCCGCGTTTTCACCCATGCGGCTGCCGGTGGCGATCAGGATCTCGCGCCAGTTTCCACGGAAGAGTTCCGTCAGCGGCAGCTTTGGCCGCGAGGAGTGCTCAGCCTCGGTCTTGGCTTGGGAGGCCTGGAAGAGCGGAGTTTCCTGGACGTAGAGGCGCAGTACCAGCCCGATGATCACGAGCAGCGCGGAAAGACCGAAGGCAATCCGCCAGCCCCAGGCCAGGAAGTCCGGCTGGGGCATGACTGCAGACAGCAGGGCAAGGACGCCAGCCGCCATGAGGTTGCCCAGCGGTGGACCAACATTCGGCCAGGAAGCCCAGAAGGCCCGCTTGGTGCTGTCGTCGCTGTACTCGGACACCAGCAGCACGGCCCCGCCCCATTCACCGCCGAGTGCGAAGCCCTGGATGAGGCGCAGGATGAGCAGGATCAGCGGGGCGGCGATGCCGATGGAGGCGTAGGACGGGATGAACGCGATGAGTGCCGTTGCGATACCCATCAGCAGCAGGCTGGCGACAAGGGTGGATTTGCGGCCGTGCTTGTCGCCAAGGTGGCCAAGGACAATGGCGCCGAGAGGCCGGGCGACAAAGCCCGCCGCGAACGTGCCAAGGGCCAGCATGGTGCCGACAAAGGGGTCAGCGCTGGGGAAGAACAGTTTGTTGAAGACAAGGGCGGCAGCTGTGCCGTAGAGGAAGAAGTCGTACCACTCGACGGCGGTGCCGGCGAGGCTGGATGCAGCAACTGCAGGAAGGGAGGTGTGCTTGCGCACCGCTCGCTCCTGTTCGGACACATTGCTCATGGGGGATCCTCGGGTTTCGGGTCGATGTGTTTCGTGCGCACCGTTGCGCAGGACATGCATATCGCCGGGACGTCTCGGCCGGCCCTCGTGATGCGACTCACTTAGCGCCGTTCCAAAACTGTAGACCACTTGTATACAGTCTGTCTACAGTTTGAATACTTTTTGAGAAATCCCCTTGACCCGGAGTGTGATCTGGACCCAGTTTTGCGAGGGCTTTCACTGTCCGGCCGGAGGCGTCAACCGCCTGCTGATGGCTTCGAACATCGCGGCCGCCGCGGGGCCTGCGACGGGGTCGACCGGGAGTGCCGTCGAGGAGAATTTGACCCCCACTACGCCGGAATTCCGGTTGATATAGATCATCTGCCCGTGGATGCCAAGGCAGTAAGCGGTGTTCTGGTCCTCCGAAAGGAATCAGAACTGGCCGCGGTACCTTCCGCCAGGCATCGCTTCAGCATGGCTGCTGGCCGCAAACGCTTCTGCGGAATCGGCGCCGCCCTGGAAGATGTCATCCACCCAGCCAGGCTCGAGGACCCGCTCGCCGTCCAGTGAAACGCCGCCGTCGCGGACCATGGCCCCGAAACGGGCCATATCACCAAGCGTGGCGCAGATGCCGCCGTCGAACATGCCAGTGCCGGCCGTATCGAGACAGATGTACGCGTCGTGACGGGCACCCATCCGTGACCAGAGAACCTGACCGGCGAGTTCTGCGAACGGCTTCCCGCCAGCAACTTCGCAAAGCCAGCCCAACACGTCGGTCTCGCAGCTGCGGTACTCGAAATGACCGCCATGTTCACGGACCTGTTCAAGGGTCACCAGGAACTCCTTGAGCGTGGCCGCTCCGCCGCGTCGGGGTGCCCACCCCACAGCCTCGTCCAGCTTCCGGACCTCGGACCCGGCATCGAGGTACTCCTCGGAGAACTTGATGCCGCTGCGCATGTCCAACAAGTCCCGTACTGTGGCGCCCGCGTACCCACTACCGCGGAATTCCGGAATGTAGTGCTCTATCGGCTTTGCGGTATCGATCTTCCCTTGGGCAACCAGGGCGCCCACCACCGCGGACACAATGGACTTGCTGACGGACATGAGCAGGTGCCTGGTCCCGGGGCCCATCTCGCCGAAATACTCCTCGACGAGCACCTCGTTGCCGCGCAGGACCATCCAGGCATCGGTGCTGGTGGAAGCCAGAACCCCGGCAACGGTACTGTCTGAGCCGTCGGGCAAGCGCACAGCCACTCCCCGGAGGCCGAAGGGATCCCCGAGCAATGCCCCGGGCTCTGTACGGTCCTCAGTGGTGACCGAACCGGTGATCGCTGCATGGATTTGGGCGGTAGGAAAGAGGTTATCCATGTGAAGAAAGGACCAGGACAGATTCCCTGGCTCCTGCCAGTTGCCAACGGTGATCTCGCTTTGGCCAGTGGTAATGCGCGACATGTTGCTCCTCCATCGGATCCGGTCTCGGGCCGGTCTTGGCCCAGGACCGCAGCAACTTCGGCGCGGCCGGGCATACTTCTTTAAAGCGAATGGCATTCACTTTAAAGAAGTATGCCCCATGCCTTGATGGGTCGGAAGCCCCGGGGAGGGCGGATTCACCTCACTGATCGGGGAGGAGCCAACCGTCGGCGATCAGCAGTTCCCGGAGCGCGGGCCGGCTGAGTGGTTCCGGCCCGTCGTGGGCTTTGCGGCGGACCGAAACCAGGAGCTTCTTCACGCCGTCGGCACTGATGCCCAGGCTGGCGCCGACATCGGCCATTGTCCCGCCCGCGCCCCCCAGATAAAGCGAGACGGCCTCGTGTTCGCGCGGCGTGAGGTGGATCCGCGGCCCCGGGACGTCAAGGGCGCCGGCGAGCTCGGGTAGGACGAACTGTTCGCCGCGTGCCGCGGCGAGAACGGCTGTGGTGAGCACTTCGGCTCCTGCCGTCTTGGGTATGTAGGCCAAGGCGCCGGCGTCGAACGCTTGACGGATCACCAGCGGTTCTGTCAGGGAACTGCACACCACCACTTGCGATCCCGTGGAGAGAATGGCTTGGATCTTGGATCGCAGTGGGATGCGGTCGCCAAGGATGATGTCCAGCAGGACCACATCAGACAAGTGGCCGAGTGATGCTGCGAGCTCAGCCCAGGAGCCGTACTTGCCCACCACTTTCACTGTTTGGGCGTTGGCCTCAAGCCAGGAAGCCAGGCCCTCGCGGAGCACTGCGTGGTCTTCGAGGATGTCCACGTGGATCTTTGGCGCTGCCGCCTCGAACCGTCGCCGGAACAACCCCATGTGTTCTCCCTGTGGACGACGACGCTAATCATCACCCACCCTGCCTGCCCAACTTCAAGATCCAGCACTGCAGAGGAGCAAGAAACCCTCAAGATTCGGCGAGCTCGGGAATACCGAGACCCCCGAAGATCCTTGCGCCCCCGAACCCCGCACCGTAGGTTTGAGGCATCGGACGTATGCGTCCGGGAGGCATCGGTCGTGAAGCCGATGGTCAGTCAGATTCAGAGAAGGAACACGGCCGTGGCAACAGGTATTGTCAAATGGTTCAACGCCGAGAAGGGTTTCGGCTTCATTGCCCCCGACGACGGTTCGGCGGACGTCTTTGCCCACTACTCGGCGATCGCCACAAGTGGGTACCGATCACTGGACGAGAATCAGCGGGTCCAGTTCGACGTCGTGCAAGGCCCGAAGGGCCCGCAGGCGGAGAACATCCAACCCCTGTGAAGCGAGGGCACTTTTCCTAGGGCAGTTCTGCAAGCAGCCGGCCCCACCGCGGTGCCAGCAAAGGCGCTCCGGCAAGCCTGAGGCAGTGCCAGAGCGTCACCGCTACGGAATCCAGTACCGGCACTCCGGTGGCTTCTTCCACTTCCGCAGTGATGTTGGCTCCGTAAAGGTTTGTGCACAAGTAAATGAGCGCATCCGGGTTCGAGGCAGCAAGTTCCAAGGATCCGGGAAGCATCTCCGCGTCCGTGACCCGCGCGAAGGATTCGTTGTCGCTGAGGTTCAAGTGGCGGTGGTCCACCGTCTTGATTCCTTCGCGCGCGTAGGACTCAATGACCGCGTCATTGACGTCCCCCGTGTAGGGCGTGAACATGCCGATCCGCTCCGTGCCGAACGTCTTGAAGGCTTCCAGGTAGGCCAGCGTGGACGTCGTGGCCGGGATCCCCGTGGCCTCAGTGATTTCCCGGACCAGGGCCTCGTCGTGCGCGGCGCCGAGCCAGGAACCCGAGGTTCCGTTCCACGCGATGACGTCCACGTCCGCCGTCGCAAGCAATGCGGCGGCCTCCCGCATGACGGCCGAATCAAACTGCTTGTCCGAGGAATCATCCAGCGCAATCCGGGTGACCGGAATCCGCGTGAAATGGATAGTGACGTCCTGCCGGTCGCCGAGGATGCGGTAGCTCTGCGGCTCCAGGCAGGTGTTGGACGACGGCACGATCATGCCGATGCGGGTGGGGCGGTGTGCTGAAGGCATCGAGGCTCCTAAGCGGAAACGGTAACGGGAACGGACAAGTCATCGTTGTCGGAGAGGGCATCGCGGTGGGCGGTGAAGCCCTTGCGCGCCACGAAACGGCCCACGGCACCGGGATCGTGGAAACCGGCGTCGTCGATCACCACGCGTCCGGCGGAGACGACGACGGCGGGCCAGCCGCTCAGCGTCTTCCCCTCGAAAGGCGAGAAGTCAGTCCCCATATGCAGCGCGCCGCCGTCGACCTCGCGTTCCTCGGCGGGATCAAAGATGACCAGATCGGCGTCGAACCCTACCGCGATGGTGCCCTTGCCGGGCACGGCATTGATGCGCGCGGGGCCCGCCGAGAAGACCTCGACGAAGTCCTCCACGGTGCTGCTCGACGCCATCGCCGTGAAGGTGACGGGCATGCGCGTTTCGACGCCGGGCAGTCCGTGCGGCATGAAGCGGACGTCGTCGGTGCGCTCGCGTTTCTGCGAGAGGTCGTAGCAGGAGTGGTCTGAGGACACAGTGTGGATCGCTCCGGCCGCGAGGCGTTCCTTCAGCGCGGCGACGGTTTCAGCGCTCCGCATGGGTGGGCAGCAGGCGTACCATTCGGGGAATTTCGAGCCGTAGACGGTGTCATCCAGCGTTAGATAGTGCGGGCACGTCTCGGAGTAGGCTTCCTGGCCGCGCTCGCGGGCCTCGGTGACAAGATCCACCGCTCCCGGGGTCGATTGGTGCACGAAGTAGACCGGCGCACCGGTGTACTCGGCCATTGCGAGCGTCTCTTTGACGGAGATTTCCTCGGCGAGCTCGGGCCGCATGGAATGCAGGTGTTCGATGCCGATCCGTCCATCCGAGGCGTGCTGTTCGGTGCAATCGGCGATGATGGGATCGTGCTCCGCGTGGATGTACGTGAGTCCGTCCAGGCGCACCATTTCGCGCATGACTTTCAGGATGGTGTCCCCGTCGGCCATGGTGGAGCCGCGGTTGGTGGTGTACATCTTCACCGAACGGACGCCCTCGGCGGCGAGCTGCTCCAGCTGCCACGGCACGGTTTCGTCCCAGCTGACCACGGATCCGTGCAGCGCGACGTCGCAGCGGGACTCGGTGGCCAGCCGCTTCTTGTTCAGGACGGCATCCAGCGGGGATTCCTGGGCGTCGCGGGGAATGCCGAAGTCGATGATGGTGGTGGTGCCGCCCCACAGGGCCGCGGTGGACGTGGTGCGGTAGTCGTCCAGGGTCCGGAAGCGGCCGGTCACTTGGGCCACATGGCAATGGCCATCAACGCCGCCGGGGATCACGAGCTTGCCGGACGCATCGACGATGCGTGAGGCCGGGGGGACCGGCTCGGCGGCGTCGATGAGCTGGGTGATGCGGCCGCCGTCGACCACGATGTGGGCGGCCTGCCGGCCAAAGCTGTTGACCACGGTGCCGTGGGCGATGACGAGATCGGGGTTAGTCATGGTGTCCCTACTTTCCGGCCGGAACGGCGGCCTGGATGGCGGTCAGGGCGGCGTCGAGGTTTTCGGACAACCCCGCGCGGCGCTTGACTGGCGGCGGCGCAAAAGCGCCCTGGCGATGGAAACCGGACTGCAGCGCCACCACCGCTTCGGTCATGCGGATCCCGGCGGAGATCCCGTCCACCACAGGCACGGGGATCTGTCCTCCAAGTTCGCGGGCGAGTCCCGCCAGCGGGGCACCCGCCAGGATGACGACGTCGGCGCCGTCCTCCGCGACGGCCTGCCGGCTCAGTGCCAAGAGGGTTTCCTTGAAGTCCTGTTGCACCGTGCCGATGCCGTTGAGGCTTTGGTTGATGGAACGGATCGAGGCGAGCCGGCTGCCGAGCCCGAAATGCTCCACGCAGTCCCGATACCAGGCGGTGATGCGGTCCGAGATGGCGATGATCGAGAAGCGCTGGCCTTGCAGGGCCGCAGCGCAGAGGGCGGCCTCGGTGATGCCGATGACCGGGACATCGCAAAGTTCCTTGAGGGCGGGCATTCCCGGATCGCCGAATGCGGCAACCACGACGCCGTCTATGTGGTCCGCCGTCGGATCGCCACAGTGCTCGGCGATGATTTCGGCGACCGCGCCCGCTGCGATGAGGGCTTCAAACCGGGTCTCGATGTATTCGACGCCATGGCCGGCGGTCCGGACGACCAGTTCGGTGTCCGTCCCCGCCGAGCGGCGGGCTTCGGCGTCGATCAGCGCAGTGACGTCCTCGCTGATGTTGGGATTGATGACTAGCAATTTCATGGTCGTTTGCCTTGCAACTTGAGTTCGGTGGCGGGCGAGTCCTGCGGGAACTGCTCGCGGTACTTTCCAATGTGCGACGCCGATTGGGCTGCGGCGAGCTCGGGATCGCCGCTGGCGATGGCGGCGTAGAGGTCCCGGTGCTCCCGGATCAGTTCCGGCAGGTCGTCCACGTGGCGGAAGAGCCAGTGCATGCGGCCTTGGAGCGGTTCCAGCGCAGTGCGGAGAAAGTCATTGTTGGCGATGGCCGTGATGGCATCGTGGAATTCGCTGTTGGCGCGGTGGGCCTCGAAGATTGAGCCTTTGGCGAGGAAACGATCGGCCTCTTCGAGGAGTTTCGCTAGATGCTTCAGGTCTTTTTCAGTGGCGCGGGCCGCGGCGAGGCGGCACGCGAGGACTTCGAGGGATTGGCGGACGTCGAAGAGGTCCTCGACGTCTTTGGGGCTCAGCCCTGCCACTTCGGTCCCGCGGGATGCCCTGTCCCGGATGAGGCCTTCCTGCCGCAGCATGCGAAGAGCTTCCCGGATGGGTAGGCGTGACACGTTGAATTCGGCGGCAAGGTCCCGCTCCACCAGCCGGGTGCCGGGCGCGTAATGACCCTCGAAGATTCGCGAACGGATGGTGTCCCGCACGGATTCCCGGAGGGGACGGTCCGTGGTGGGGGTTTCATCTGCAATCAGCATCTCTGCTCCATTCGTGTTCTTGGGTCATTGCGCCCCGGCATTCCCGGCGGGCGTCTGGCCTTGGGTGGTTCAGGACCGTCCGGCCAGACCGGTCAGGCGAGTTAGACCGGGAGTCGTTTGCCGTAGTCCAACGTCAGCACGGAGACGCCCATGATGATCGCGGAGCCGACGAAGTACAGGAGGGCCCAGGTGTAGGAGCCCGTGGCCCCGACAATCAGGCCTACCACAATCGGGGTGACAAAGCCGGAGATGTTGCCGCTGAAATTCATGGCGCCGCCCAGTACGCCCGAGTTGGTGCGGCCGCCCAGGATCGCGGGGATGCTCCAGAAGAGGCCAACCCAGCGGAGGAAGAACATGACCACGGACAGCAGGACAACCGCCGTCGTCGGGTCCGCCACGACCGTGACGCCAACCAGGCCGCCAATCACCACAACGCTGGAGATGCCCAACAGAGTGCGCATGACCTTGTTTGCGGAGGCGCCCGCTGCACGCCATTTGTCCGCGATGGTGCCGCCCAGGATTTCGCCGACAAAGCCGGCGCCGAAGATCACGAAGGTGGACCAACCGATGGTGTTCAGGTTGAACCCCTTGGCCTGGGCCAGGTACAGCGGGCCCCAGGTCAGCAGGCCGTAGAACACGCCGTTGAAGCCAAGCCAGCCGAAGCACATGGCCCAGAAGGAGCGGAACTTCAGGTAGGGGAGGAGTGCACGCTTGCCCTTGACGCCGTCCTTCTTGGCCTCGGCGTCTTCCTCGGCGTGGGAGGCCTCGATGTAGTCGGCCTCGGCGCCGTTGACGCCCTTGTGGTTGCGGGGATTGTCGCGGACGTACCACCAGACGGCCAAGCCCATGAGGACCGTGGCGGCACCGGCGATGATGAACGAGTAGCGCCAGCTGCCCGTGGAGGCGATGAGCCAGGTGATCAGGATGCCGCCCAGGCCAGCGCCGAGCGGGGCGCCTGCGTCAAGGATCGTGGCGCCGCGGCCACGTTCCCTTTTGTGCATCCAGATGGCGTTGAGCTTGCCACCGGCCGGCATGACGCCTGCCTCAGCGACGCCGATACCAAGGCGTGCAATGAACATGCTCAGGAATCCGCCGGCCAGGCCGGACGCTGCCGTCGCGGCGCCCCAGCCGATGCACGAGGCCGTGACCACCTTGCGGGGACCGAACTTGTCGATCAGCAAGCCGACCGGGATCTGCATGAGGGCATAGGTCCAGAAGAATGCCGAAAGCAGGAGCCCGATGAGCTCCGGTGCGAGGTTGAATTCCTTCTGGATGATGGGGAGGGCCACGGAGATGGACCCGCGGTCGATGTAGTTGACGGCTACCAGGATCAGCAGCAGGACGAAGAGCCTCCAACGGACACTCGTGCGTCGCTGCACGCCGTCCTTGCCGGTTTGTTCTTCTGCTTTTTCTTCGACGGCCGGGGCCACTGTTTCGGTGTTGGGGAGAGACACAGCTTCTCCTTCAGGGGGAGTTTGAGGAGCGGGAAGTCTTGAATTTTGAGCTGGGCGGGTTGCCGCGGCAGCTGGACCCGCGCCGGCGGCAGCTGTAGCGGCCCGATCCTCTTTCTGGGAGGAGGGACGCTGCCGGTTCATTGAGTCCGTTTTGGGATCCCGTTTTGGGATCCCAAAATCAAAGTTAGATGTGACCCGGCGCACTGTCAAGGGTTTTGGTATACAAAGCCAGGAAACGAAATGTGACTGGGTGGAGGTGTTGCTTGAGTTTGCGGGGTTGCTTGGGCGCGGAGGTTGGCGGTGGGATACCGATATGACGCGGCGGTAGGTGGACGTGTGGGTTGGGATACCGGGAGCGGGGTGTTGGCGGGGGCGGAGCGGGGCGGGGCGAGGGCTGGGTGTTGCGCCCGCGACGCGGTGTTGCGCTGGCGACGCGGTATCTTCCCCACGACAGGCTGCCCACCTGGCGACGCTCCGCCCACCTCACGACGCACTGTTCACCTTCCGACGCTCCGCCCACCTGGCGACGCCGGAATACCCGTGTCGCCAGGGATCCCCCGTGTCACGAGGCATTCAGGGTGTCGTGAGGCCTCCGTCGACCAGGGCCTAGGAGTCGCGGGGCGGCTACTCCTCCGGCAAACACCACATTGCGATGCGTACTCCCCCGGGATCTTCCGTGATGCGAAGCCGTAGTTCCCGGCCCATCAAGGCTTCATGCCCATCTTCCGCAGCCAACTGGTCCGCGAGTTTGCCGATGGCAACGGCCATTGCCCGGCCCCAGTGTTGGGGTACCCGGCTCGTGGCCACCGCTTCAGCACTGGGCATCCCGGTGCTGGGCGACCCGGCACTGGGCAACGCGGAGCTAAGCGCCCCGCGTGGCTCCGCAGTATCCACGTGCGTTACGTCCATGGCGTTCATGCCGCCACCGCCCTCCAGTTGAGGCCTGGGCTCAGTCCCGGTCCTTGGATTCGGCGCCGCGGGTGTGCGCCAGGATTTCCGCCAGCTCGGCCAGCCGATGGGCGCGGGCTGATTCCGCCGGCGTAAATGGCTCACCCGGCCGGGAAAACAAGAGCGGTCCGTGCCACGCGGTGGGAATCTTCAGGAACGTCGTGGAAGGCCCGACGGCGGAGCCCGCCTCGGCTGCCGGACCTTCGGGTTCTGAGCTCTCGAGGTTTGGGGTGACGATTTTCGCTGAGAGAAGTTCCGCGACCGCAAGGGACAATTCGTTCGGGTTGTCGGCAATCCGGGCAGCCAGGCTCAGGGCCTTGGTCTGGCCGTCCGCCATGGCGAGTGCAGTGGTGGGCCATACGTGCGAATCCCGGCCGCCGCCGTCGTCGAGGGCTGTTAGCAGATCCTGCTCGGCGAGGTCGCCCGGGGCGGACAACACGAATTCGTCCATCACCGCTCCATCCACAGGGTGGACATGGATGCTGAGGATGTTGATGCCGGCCCGCGCCAGCGATTGGGTGATCCGTTGGAGGGAGCCCGGCTGGTCCCGGAGCACGGTCCTCGCCCGCCAAAGCGCGGGGGCAGAGTTGAGGTTCCGGCGGTGGCGGAGGGCCGGGGCATGGATCCAGCGCCGCAGGACTTTTGCCGCCGAGGGCTCGGCTACCCAAATCACCAGCACTGTGGCGGTGACGGTCAGGAGGAGCACCTTGGCCAGGTAAGGCAGGTGCGTTTCAACCACGATGGCATGCACAAGAAGTTCGATCGGCAGCATCACGGCGATTTGGGCCACTGTCACCCGGGCCTTCGGGGCCTCGGGCATCTGGCCGCACACTTCGCAGGAGAGCTCTGCGGTAGCGGGAGTCCTCGTGTTCGGCTTCATGGCACCAATGGTGCCCGAACCCTGTTTCAGGCGGATTGCGCCTGCGTCACGATCTCATACAACGGTATGCGGGCCGGTCCAGCGCGCGGTGGACGCGTTGAACCGGCCCGCGAAGGACTTAGCGGGAGGTTTCCTTGTTGGCCGCGGCGAGTTCGGTCAGGAGGTCGCGGATTTCGACCAGCAGTGCGGTGTCGGCTGGCAGCGGCTCGTCCTCAGGCTCTTCGATGGACGCCCGGCGCTTGGTCAATTCGTTGATCTTGTTCATGGGCGCAACGAAGATGAAGTACACCACGGCAGCCGTGATCAGGAAGGTCACGAACGCGGTGATGACTGCGCCGAAGTTGACGAAGGTCTTCGCGTTGTCCGGCCAGATGGAGAAGCCCAGGCCTTCGGCGTTGACTCCGCCAGCGGCAGCGATGACCGGGTTGATGATGTTGGTTGTGAACGCTGCGACCAAGGCTGTGAATGCGGTGCCGATGACGACCGCGATGGACAGCTCGATAATGTTGCCGCGAAGAACGAAGTCCTTGAAACCTTTGAGCATGGAATGACCTCCGGTGGGTACGGGTATCTGGCTAAATCAGAGATCAAACTACCATTCCAAAGTTTCAAACGGGCGTACCGGGCGTTGCCTCCCTGGCTCAGCCCAGCAAGGCGCGGGTGTGGTCGTTGAGGAATATTCCACGAGGATCGAACTCGCGACGTACCTGGATGAAAGTGTCCAGCTCCGGGTAGAGGCGTTCCAAGCGGCTCCTGGTCATGAAATGGATCTTTCCCCAGTGCGCTCGTGGCTCGAATTCCTGCAGTACCGCGTCGGCATCCCGGAAGAATTGCCAGTAGTCGGTTCCGGGCTCGGTGGTCAGGGTGACGACCGTCGTATCGCGTCCCTGGAACTGGGACATGTAACCCTCATCGGCTTTCACCCAGCGAACCTCTACGGGGTATTTCTGGTCAGCATGCTTGGTGCGGATCAGGTCCTGGACAGCCTCGACGGCGGACAGTCCAACCTCGCTCGGCACGAAGTACTCGAGTTCGTGGAACGGTGTGGTGAATCCGCCTGGATAGATGCGGTACGAGCGGTCAAGCCGGGCACCTTCCGCACCCGAAATTTCGCGCTCGTCTTGGATCTGCGCGATGTTGTACCGCTTGGTGTAGCTGCGGTTTGCCATGCTAAGGCCTGGTGCGCCCGGGAGGTCCAGGAGCTCGCACGAACCTTCTTCCGGGCACCAGAGGAACGAGTAATGCCGGTTCCCGTCGATGTCGGACTGCCACGTTGCCTTGGTCTCCGCCCACGTGGGATACGTGATCTGTTCTTGCAGGTAGTAACGGTCCTCAACCGCCAACTCCACCTCAAGGAAAATCCCGAGGGTGCCCAAAGCCACCTGGGCTGCCCTGAGTTCACGGAGCTGCCCCTCGCCGATTTCGACGATCTCGCCGTAACCATTGATCAGCTTCACCCAACGAAGGCTTGAGGAGAAGCTACCCAGATCCTTCCCGGAACCATGGGTGCTGGTTGAGAGCGCTCCCGCTATCTGCTGCTTGTCGATGTCGCCCTGGTTGCCCAGTGCCAGCCCCTGCTCCCACAACGGATCGCCGAAGGCGTTGATGGTGGTGCCGGCAAGGGCTCTGGCGCGACGCCGGATAGCATCGGTTCCGGTGATCCCCGATAGTGCGGACATGTCCATCAGGACGCCGCCCGTCTGGACCAACGGCGACGACGAATGCCCTGAGCCGACCGCCCGCACGGGCAAGCCTTCGCGGATCGCGAAACGAACGGCGTCGAGCGCTTCTTGTTCAGTCCGCGGCCGGACGGTGAAGGCTGGCGTGGCGCTCTGGTTCCCGCCCCAGTTGGTCCACGTGACGTCAGTACCGAAGGGGGCGGACGGGGTGGCGGCGCGTGCCGAGGATGATGTGTGGGGAAGGTTCGCGGTGGTCATTGCTAAGCTCCGTTGCTTGTCTGAACGCTCATGCGCCGTGGTTGATCATGACGTGCTTGGTGCGGGAATAGTCGTCCAAAGCGTAGAGCGAGAGGTCCCGGCCGTATCCGGATCCCTTGAATCCGCCCCACGGTACCTCGCAAGCCAACACCAAGTGTGAATTAACCCAGACCGTACCGAAATCGAGTTGCTTTGGGACGCCCAGTGAGAGGCTTGAATCCCGGGTCCATACCGAGGCAGACAGCCCGTAGGGGCTCTCGTTTGCCCGTGTAATGGCTTCTTCGGTGGAAGTGAAAGTCTCGACCGTGACCACGGGACCAAAGATCTCGTGGGTAGCGATAGGCGCACCGGCCGGCACGTTGCTGATGACCGTGGGCTCGATGAAGTAACCCGGGCCCGCCAACGCGGAACCGCCGATGGCTATGTGCAGGCCTGCGGCTTTTGCCTCGGCCAGTGATTCCTTGACGCGTTCGAAGTGTGGGCGGGAAATCATGGGGCCGATTTCCACGTCGTCCCCTGCGCCAGGAGCCCCCACCACCAGCGTGCCGACTTCCCGCACCAGGTGTTCGGTGAACTCGGCAGCCACAGACTCGTGCACAAGGACGCGGCATGCAGCGCCACAGTCCTGCCCGGCATTCCAGTAACCGGCGTTTCGCACGCCTGCGGCGGCAGCACGGAGGTCGGCGTCGGCAAACACAACAACCGGGGCCTTGCCGCCGAGTTCCAGGTGGACGCGCTTGACCGATTTGGCCGCGGTCTCGGCCACGGCCTGTCCGCTGACAACGCTCCCTGTCAAGGCAACGAGGGCGATGCCAGGGTGTTCGGAAAGCCGCTGTCCGACGGTTCGGCCCTGTCCAGTCACGACGTTGAGGATTCCATCGGGAATGTGTCCGGCCAGGACTTCCGCGAGCTTCAGCGTCGAGAGAGGCGTCTGTTCGGACGGCTTGAGGACGATGCTGTTTCCCGCGGCCAGGATGGGCGCAATCTTCCAGGCCGCCATCAGCAGGGGGTAGTTCCACGGGGTGATGACGCCCACCACGCCCACCGGTTCCCTGAGGATCACCGAGGTGTGCCCGGTTGCGTAATCGCCACCGGCCATGGACGTCAGCGTGCGGGAAGCTCCGGCCATGAATCGGAAAGTATCAATGGTGCTGGAGACATCGTCTTCCGCAACGGTTCGCGGTTTACCGGTGTTGGCGGATTCGATGATTTCGAAGGCTTCCCGGTTGGCTTCAATGATGTTGGCGATCAGGTTCAAGACCTCCGATCGTTCCTTCGGCGTGGTGGCGCCCCACGATTTCTGGGCCGCCACGGCTGCTTCGACAGCAACGTCGACATCCGCGGCGGTGCCTGCCTGTACGGAGGCGATGACCTCTTCAGTGGTGGGGTCTACGACGTCGATGAGGTGGTTGGAAGAGCCCGGAACAAACGATCCGCCAATGAAGTGCCCGCTGGGAGGCAGAGGCAGCCGCAAGATGCCCGAGACGTTGTGGGCCGCAGGGGAGCCAGTGTCTTCGCTGACGCGGCGGACGGTGAACTGTTCGGTCTCAATGAGTGTCATGATTTTTGCCTTTGTTTTCTGGCGCCGGTCGCGACGTCGGGAGTTTAGGGGGAGTGCAGGCCTTGGTCCGCGCTGCGCTAGACCAGGTCGCTTGCGAGTACGGGGGCTTGGAACGGTGCGGCTTCGGTCTTCTTCCGGAACACTCGTGCTGCGACGTAGTAGAGCGGGGCAACCACGACGAGGCCGACAATCCATGAGAGGTCCACGCCGCCCATTGCCGCTGCGACGGGCCCGGTGAAGATCGCCGTTGCCGAGAACGGCAGCTGGACCAGGGCACCTGCCACGTAGGAACCGATCGCTACCCAGTTGAAGCGGCCGTACACGCCGCCGTCGCGCTTGAAGAAGTCTTCAACCCTGTAATCGCCGTGCCGGAGGAGGTAGTAGTCCACCAGGTTGATGGCCGTCCACGGAACCAGCACGTACATCAGGAAGGAGAGGAAGTTGGTGTAAAAGAGGATGAAATTGTCGCGTGCGAACAGCGAGATCAGGAGTGCGAGGGTGAAGAGGATGATTGCCGCAACGCTTCGGGTCTTGGCGCGCGGCAACCAGTTCGGCTTGAACGTCTGCCCAATCGTGAGGCTGCACAGGACGCCGCAGTAGAGATTCATGGCGTTCGACGCTGCAACGCCGAGGCAGAAGATTCCCACGACTGCCAGGGTCCATGGCTGGAGCACCGCTCCCATGCTGCCGACGATTTCAACGTTGCCGGCGTCCGCGCCCATCGTGACCGCCAAGGTTCCTACCAAGGCGCCCAGGATCATCGGGAAGAGCGTGCCCAGGACGCAGCCTGAGTAGGACGCCCAGAATGCCGGGCCCGAGCCGGTGCCTTGCGGCATGTAGCGGGAGTAGTCCGAGACGTACGGGGCGTAGGCGAGCTGCCACAAGGCGGACACGGAGACGGTGGCCATGAAGCCGACCCAGTTGAAGTTTCCCTGGGAGAGGAAAGTGGCAGGCAGCCCGTGGACGAACATGATCCAGACGAAGGCCAGAAGCAATGCCAAACCGGCCACGATGCTGAGGAAACGTGCGTAGGCGTGAATGAGCCGGTAGCCGAAAATAGTGGCAATGACGCTCACGACGCCGATGATGATGATTCCGGCGTCAACACTGATGTCCGGGCTGACTGCGGCCATTGCCTCGCCGCCAAAGACCAAGTTCGCGGCGAAGAATCCGACGTACATGATCACCACGATGACAACGATCAGCAGCGCCCCGAAGGAGCCGAACTGGCCGCGGGTCTGGATCATCTGTGCCACGCCCAATTGCGGTCCTTGGGCGGAGTGCAGCGCCATGAAGATGCCACCGATGACGTTTCCGAGGATGATTCCCACGATGGCAGGCACAAAGCTGAGCCCGAACACCGTGGTGGCGAGTCCGCCGGTCACGATGGTCATGATCATGATGTTGGAACCAAACCAGATGGTGAAGAGGTCCCGCGCCTTTCCGTGGCGTTCGTTCAGCGGGATGGGCTGAATGGTCTTGTCTTCGAGCCGGGGCACTTCGGTGACTGCGGCGGGATTGCTTGGGGTGTTCATGACGCGGTCCAAGAGGCTGCTTGCAGCTCACGGGCATCGTCGAGGGAGACAGTGTTCGTCTCGGCCTTGCCGCGGTTCACCATCAGCGCGAGGAGATCGAAGACAAGGGTGGCCGCAGCCACCGAAGTGATGTCTGCATGGTCGTAAGCCGGAGCGACTTCGACGACGTCGGCGCCGACGATGTTGATGCCGTCCAGTCCGCGGAGCAGGGCCAGCAGTTCGCGGGAGTGGAGCCCGCCCATCTCCGGGGTGCCGGTGCCCGGCGCATAGGAGGGGTCCAGGACGTCGATATCGATGGAGACGTAGACCGGGGTGTCGCCGAGCCGCTCCTTGACCTGTGCGATGGCCGCCGGAACGCCTATGACATCCAGGTCCGAGCAGCGGATGATCTGGAATCCGAATTCATGGTCGCGGAGGAAATCGTTGCGGTCGTAAACCGGTCCGCGGATTCCGACGTGCATGGATCTGTCTTCCACGAGGAGGCCTTCCTCGAAAGCCCGCCGGAAGATGGTTCCGTGTGTGACCGGCTGATCGAAGTAGGTATCCCAAGTATCCAGGTGGGCGTCGAAGTGCAGCAACGCGACCGGTCCGTGGACTTTGTTCAGGGCCCTGAGCATCGGGAGGGCAATGGTGTGGTCGCCGCCGATCGAGATGAGCTTCTTGTCCTCACTGATCAGGGGCAGTGCCTGCTCTTCGATTTCACGGACGGCCCGTGTGATGTCGTAGGGGGTGCAGGCGATGTCGCCGGCGTCCACAACCTGCACTTCGTCGACGGGCTCAACGTCCAATTCGGGGTGGTACCCCGGACGCAGAAGCCGGGAGGCTTCGCGGACCGCGGCAGGACCGAAACGGGCGCCGGGCCGGAAGGACGTTCCGCCGTCGAACGGTACTCCGACGATCGCAATGTCGTAGTCCGGGACGCGGTCGATTTGGGGAAGCCTGGCGAAGGTGCCGAGGCCGGCATACCGGGGGACTTTTGTTGCGTCGACGGGGCCGATGGGCTGATGCGTTGTCATGCCGGGATCCTTCGTGCGGTGCTGTCGAGCGGCGACGCCGGCAGCTTTCGGGTTGGGAGGAGGGGTGCTCGCCTTTGAGCGGGAATGTCGAGTCGGAGTGTTGTCGGGAAGTACGTCATCCCATTCTTGGTGACGCATATCACTGCGTATAGCGGTAGATTGACTACAAATGGCCGAGGCCCTTATACAAATGTCTAAGCGCCGCGAAACGGCCTGAACGATCTGGGAGCACATCTTCATGGCGATAACCGTGGCCGAGCTCTTGGCGGAACCCCAGTTGGGGCTCACTCTTCTGGCGGGGTCCGCCGGTAAGGACGGCCGAATCACGTGGGCTCACACTTCCGACTTGCCGAGGCTGTGGGAATGGGTCACCGGCGGCGAACTGATGATGACCAACGGCCTGTCGATCCCAGCCGACGCCCCAGGCCAAGTAGCGCTCGCCGAGGCACTCGTCGGCGCAGGGGCCAGTGCGCTGGCCATCGGAGAGAAGATGCACGCCCCGGAGTTATTGCCGGAGTTCCTGGCGGCTTGCGAGCGGTTGCCGCTGCCGCTGATCAACATTCCGTACCCCCTACCGTTCATCGCCATCGCGCGAACGGTGGCCGAGGCCTCCCTGTTGGAGGAATCGCGGCGCCTGCGTCAGACCGCCCGGGTCTATGACTTGCTTCGCACCACGGGAACAATCGAGGACCACTGGCACGGCCTTCTCCATGGACTCGCGGCTGAGCTCGATGCGGATCTTTTCGTGGTGGACCGGCGCTGCCTCCATCCATGGCATCCGGACGGCGAGCCGCTGCCGGACTTCCTGCAGTCGGAATTGGCCCCGCTGACAGGGCAAACACCCTTGGCCGGAAAAAAGTTTCAATGGCATCGGCTGCTTGGCCGGCATGTGTTGATGATGGACATTCCGACCCACCCCAACGCGCTCTTGGTGGTGCTGCCGAAAAGCGATCCGCACCCTGACGCCGTCGTGCTTCTACATGCGGCGACGGTGCTGGGACTGGAACTCTCCCGGACGGTCCTGTCCCTGGAAAGCCAACATCGCCTCGCGGGCGAATTCCTCCTGCAGGCGGTCGACGGACGCCTCGGGATCGCGGAGCTGGAGAGCCGGCTCACCGCCTTTGATGTTCCGGCACAAAGTTTTGTGGTGGTTTCGATAGGATCCGACGACGGCGAGCGGCTGGCGAACCTCCACGTCGAACTGTGGCGCCACGGCTTTAAGGCCGCGTGCTTGCGGCGTTTCAACACGCTTCATGTGGCGGTGTCCGCAGCGGTGACTGACGACGTCCTGATCCACTGCGCTGGGCCCGGGGCGAGGATTGGCATCAGCTCGCCCACCTCTGCCGCCGGGATCCAGCGTGCGCTGCAGGAATCGCTGTGGGCGTTCGGTTCAGCCAAAGGTAACGCCCTGAATTTGACCCGCTACGCCGAGGGACCATCATGGTTGGGGCTGACGAGTTTTGAGGAAGGGGCGGCGTTGGTTCAGCGGCTGCTCGGCCCGATCTTCGCGTACGAACAGAGCCAGGAAGGCGATCTCATCGTGACTTTGAGGACCTATCTGGACACCCAGAGGTCCTGGCAAAAGACCGCAGCGGCGCTCTTCGCCCACCGCCAAACCGTTATCTACCGCATCCGGAAAATCAGCGAATTGACGGGTCTCGACATGACCGAAACCTCCACCCTGGCCCAGCTCTGGTTTGCGCTCCAGATCCATGAGGCCATGCGCAAATAAGGCCGCTGCACCGTAAGATTCGAAGCGGACGCCAGCGCCGCCGTCGTATGTTTGATCCTGCGACGAAAGGCAAGCTGCCCCTTGAAGGCTGTAGCGGAGATGTTCACCATGGGTCCCGGCAACAAGGACCATCACCCGGCTCTCCGCTGTGCAGTAGGCGTGTTCGTTCCGCTCATTACGCTGACCTTGGTGGGCCGCCTCGATCTGGCCGTTTTCGCATCGTTCGGCGCCTTCACCGGCATCTACGGCCGTAACGAACCGCACAGCCTCCGCTTCCGCAGCCAGCTCCGTGCCGGCGGCCTCATGCTGTTGGTCATCTTGTTCGGAACGTTGACCGCCCGTGTGGCGCAACAGTGGGGGACCGGGGCCGTCGAATACTCATGGTTCCTGACCGCCGCGACCACTTTCGTTGCCGGCGCCTGTTCTGTGGTGGCCGCGTTTTGGCGCCTGCGTCCTGCCGGCTCCCTTTTCCACATCTTCGCGTTCGCCGCGATCGCCTCCATTGCGGCGCAGCCCCCTTTGTGGGAAGCGTTGCTGGTCGCCGTCTTGACCACGGGCTTGTGCCTTCTGATCGGCATGTCCGCCCGTGTGGTCAAGAGCCATAGGACGCCCTGGAAGCGGCCGCCGCCCATCCGGCACACGGCTCCCGAGCGTCGGGCAGCGTGGTTGGAAGGCGGCGGTTACCTGGTAGCGGCCGGCCTCGCGGGGACGCTGGCGACGCTGGCCGGCGAACGGCTCGGCTTCGGGCACACGTATTGGGCCATGGTGGCGGCCGTGGTCCCTTTGGTGGGACATTCCACCCGTCACCGTGTCCGCCGGGGTATCCAGAGAATCGCCGGAACGGTGATCGGCCTGGTGCTGCTGGCGGGCATCTTGTGGCTTAGTCCCGCGCCGTGGGCCATGGTCCTAGTGATCGCGGCCTGCCAGTTCGGGGCGGAGATGTTTATTGCCAGGCAGTACCTGGTGGCACAGATTTTCGTGACACCGCTGGCCTTGATCGCAACGCTGCTGGCCGCCCGGGTTGACCCCGGGCTCTTGCTGCGGGACCGCATCGTGGAGACGGTGATCGGGGCCGCCGTCGGCGTTGCGGTGGTATTGACGCCGACGGCATGGGCACGGTTGCGAGCAGTGTTGGACCCTAGCTAAGGAGGCTTATTATTTCCACATGCCCCCATCAGCATATTCACCTGGAGAACGTGCCATGCTCCCTGCAGATTCCGCCCCGACCACCATTGACCAAATCCAGAACCTGATCCTGGAAAGTGCCGACTTCGAGGACTTCCTCAATGAACTGGCACGGTTTTCTGCCCACCAGATGGCGGGCGACGGCGATGACGCGCTCTGTGGGATCACGCTGCTGCGCGAGCGCAAGGCCGTCACGGTCGGGTGGAGCAGTGATGTGGCCCGGGAGGTGGATGAGATCCAGTATTCCTTGGCACAAGGTCCCTGCCTGACGGCCGCCGAAGAGGAGCGGGAAGTCCACGTTCCCGATCTCCTTGAGGAGGATCGCTGGGGACCTGACTATGCGAACGCGGTTGTGTCGTTCGGCCTGAGGTCGGTTCTGTCGTTGCCTTTCGACCTTGAGGGCGAGGCGAAGGCCGCGCTCAACCTGTACTCCGAAGCCCCCTACAAGTTCGACGAAAGGGCCGCGGAGCGTGCCCGGGGATACACCAGAGAGGTCTCGCAGGCCTTGCGCCTTGCCGTCAGGTTCGCACTTCACGCGGACAGTGCCAAGAACCTCCGGGCGGCGATGGAGTCCCGCACGATCATCGACATCGCCGTGGGAGTTGTCATGGCACAGAGCCGTTGCAGCCAGGAGGACGCTGTCCGGATCCTGACAGATGCCTCGAGCAATCGCAACGTGAAATTGCGCGATATCGCCAAGTCCTTGGTGGATTCGGTCGACGCAGCGGGCGCGCTGACCCACTTCGAGGAGCCAGGCCACGGCCACGGACACAATCGGGCGAGCTGAGTCCGGACTTTTCCGTTGGTCAACGGGCGGGGTTGTGCAACAGGGTGCCAGAGGCTACGCTTCTTGAGGTTGAGCCGTCGGCCATAGACACCCTCTTTTGGAGTACCTATGGACCGCAGATTGCACGCCCTCGTCAAGTTCGATGTTTCCACGGATGCAGTAGAGATAGACGTGCGGGGGAGCCTCAACGAGGATTCCCGCCCCGCTCTCGTCCACATCGTTCGCCGGATCCGGCGGATGGGCATCATTTCCCACATCAGAGTGAGCTTTGCCCGCGCCGCGCTTGTGGAATCGCAGGCCTTGGCGGGACTTCGTAACGACCTCAATGCGATCGGCGGCGGCGCCACCGAAGTAGGGCTCTCCACCGGATCCGGAGTTTCGCTGGAATTCATGGATCGGCCTGCCGCCCTTCCCGTTGAGGCGGCGGGGCCGAAACCCGTCGAGATCACTGGCGAGTTCGCTGCCTCGATCGATGCCGGGGGATTCCAGCCGCTGGACAAATATTCCGATGACGAACTTCTCGCCGCGAGCGACTTCGCCTTTGGGTTACTGGACCAACCCACCACCTTTCGCGGACCGGAGTTGCTGGCGCATTATGACGCGATTGGCATGGAAATCTCGCGGCGGAAAGTACAGGATCCCGCGGCGAATCTTGCTGGGGAGACGCCCGTGGAAAATGCGCCCGCCGGTCCCACGGACCCCGTGTAAGCTGGAGCGCGGCACCGTTCAATGGAATCCGTAGGAAAGTGGGAAACGCTCCGTGGCCAACTCGGCGTCCGGCGATTCCGTGGTGGATCGCATCGTCCGGATCATTGAAGCCTTTCCCGAAGGCTCCACCTCCCTGCAGCTTTCCGAACTGGCGGAGACCGCTAGTTTGCCGCTCACAAGCGCGCATCGTTTGGTGCGGCAACTCGCCGATCACGGGCTCTTGGAACTGGCCCCGGGTGGACATGTCCGCCTGGGCCTGAGGTTGTGGGAACTCGTCAACCGCAATTCACCCACCCTGGCCCTCCGCCAAGCAGCCCTGCCGTTCATGGAGGACATCCAGCAGGTCCTGAACCAGAACGTGAACCTCGCAGTGCTGGACGGTTGGGAGGCGTTGTTCGTGGAACGGCTGTCCCGCCGCGGATCTGTGGCCAACCGCGCCCGCGTGGCCGGCCGCATGCCTGTCCATATTTCCTCGGCCGGGCTCGCGTTGATGGCGAACCAGTCGCGCGAGCAGCAGGCGGAGTACCTCAAGCAGTTCACTGACCCTGCCGGGAAGGTGACTGCCGACGTCGTCCGCCACCTTTTGGCCGAAACCGCGCAGCAGGGCTACGCGCAGCTCGCCGGCGTAGTGGATCCGGATACGTGGGGTATCGCGGTACCGGTCATGGACGGTAGGCGGCGCGCTGTGGCCGCGCTAGGCGTCGTGGTCCCGCTTGCTGAGATGCGCCTGCAGGCGCTGGTCCCGGCGCTGCAGACGGCGGCCCGCGGCATCGGACGCCAGCTCGGAGAAGGCGTAGCGATTTTCCGTTGAACGGAATTCGGGTAACGCCGACCATGCGGTGGGGGTCACACTGATCAACAGAACCCGCCGCAGCCCTCCAGCCGCGGTTCCGCAATGAAGCGAGGAACACATGGCACGCAAGATCATCACCACCCAAGTGGCCATCATGGGCGCAGGCCCGGCCGGCCTCATGCTCTCCCACCTGCTGGCGAAGTCGGGGATCGAATCCACCGTCATCGAAGTCCGCAGCCATCAGCAGATCGCCGAAACAGTCCGTGCGGGCATCCTGGAACACGGCTCCGTGAATCTGCTCGTGGACAGCGGCGTTTCGGACCGCGTGCTGCGCGACGGCGACAGGCACGACGGCATCGAGCTGCGCTTCAACGGCGAAAGCCACCGGATCGATTTCAAGGAACTCGTGGGGGAATCGGTCTGGCTTTATCCGCAGACAGACGTCTTCCTCGACCTCGCTGCACGGCGTAAGGACGACGGCGGGGACGTCCGGTACAGCGTCACGGACACCACCATCCGCGATCTCGAAGGCAAGCCGAAAGTCTGGTTCACCGACTCCGAGGGCCAGGAATTCGAGATCCAGGCGGACTTCCTGGTGGGTGCCGACGGATCCCGCAGCCACTGCCGCTTCCAGATCCCGGAGGCGAACCGCAAGTGGTATTTCCACGAATACCCGTTCGCCTGGTTCGGCATCCTCGCCCAGGCTCCGCGAAGCTCGGACGAACTGATCTACGCCAATTCGGAGAACGGCTTCGCCCTGATCAGCCAGCGCACCGAGAACGTGCAGCGCATGTACTTCCAGTGCGACCCCAAGGAAAACGTGGCCGACTGGGACGACGAGCGCATCTGGTCCGAATTCCGCAAACGCGTCAACGGAAACGGCTTTGAGCTCAAGGAGGGGCCGGTCCTCGAGAAGATGGTCCTGCCGTTCCGCAGCTTCGTCCACACCCCAATGCGCCACGGGAACCTGTTCCTTGCCGGAGACGCCGCCCACACCGTCCCGCCCACAGGTGCCAAAGGCCTCAATTTGGCCCTGCACGATGTCAAAGTGCTTTTCGAAGGTTTCGAGTCCTTCTACTCAAGCGGTTCCGGCGCCCTCCTCGAGTCCTACAGCGACCGCGCCCTGGAACGCGTCTGGAAGGCCCAGCACTTCTCCTACTGGATGACCTCCATGCTGCACACCGTTCCCGGTTCGGACGATTTCAGCCGTGCCCGCCAGCTCGGGGAGCTCCACTCCGTGGTCTCCTCGCGGCATGCGCGGGCGTACCTGGCGGAGTCGTACACGGGGTGGTCGGGGGCGACGCGCTAAACGTCTGGCGACGCGCTAAACCTCTGGCGACGCGGAAATCCCGTGGCGCGACCGAAATTCGGGAGTCGTCAGGCTTTCTCCGTGTCAGCTAGCCAATTGCGCGTCGCCAGGGAAGTGACAGGGTCAGCTCAGGTTGAGGTCGGCGAGGGCCGTGAGCGCTCGTTCAGGGTGCTCGGCGATGCGGTTGAGGACGTACAACCACCATTCGCCACCGAAGATGACGTACTCGCGCGTTCGGTAGCCTTCCTGCTGCAGTCGGTCCAGAAGGTCAGTCCCCAGTCCGAGGAGCATTTCGAATTCGATCGTGCCGGTCTTCAACGCCTCGCCGTGCCTGGCGATAAGCGTGCTGACGAGCGTGTCGTCGTGGGTCGCGAGGGACAACGGGTGGCCGGAGTGGATGAGCTGGCTTGCCAGTTCGAGGTAGGCGTTGGTGAGTTCGGCGCTGTTGCGGGGATAGGCGGCGGACTCGGGCTCAAGGAACGCGCCTTTGACCAGACGAACGGTACCCGGGTGGCGCAGGACCCGCTCAAGATCGCCGGGCGTGCGATGTAGGCGAGCTTGCAATGTGATGCCGACGCGGGGGATCTCGGCGGCAAGTTCGTCGTACAGGTCAAGGACTAGGTCGGTCCGATCCGAGCCCTCGGCCGAGATCATCAGCTCCGTTCCGAACGGTTCAGTTATCGCGGCGAGTTGGCGCACGTGGTCCAGGGCCAGATCGCGGTCCACGAGTGCGCCGAGGTGGGAGAGGTCAAAGGAGATAGTGCTCGGCAGGCCAGAGGTCCCGAGAGCGGAGCCCAACTCGAGGAACACTATGGCCTCCGAGCGAGCGAGATCAGCGCTGCGCACGCTCTCGCCGGCGTACTCGATGCTGGCGGCGTGGCCGCGAGACACCGCCGCTGCGGCTACCCGGATAGCGTCAGTGACGGTATCCCCGGCCGAGTATCTCCTCGCGACACGCGAAGCCATCGTCGCCAGGGTAGGCGAGGACATGACACGTTGCTTCAGGTCTTCATCCAATGCCCACGCCCGGAGGGTATCGGCAGCACGTTCGAGATCAATCTTGGTAGTCATCCGACAAACTGTACCTGCGGAGGTTTCCGCACAAACTTAGGAGATCCCGCCCGAGCGCCGGGGCAGCAGGTACCGGATGCCCCAGCTAGCTTCCCAGGCCTCGCCGGGTTCCAGCCAGCGCAGGCCGTGGCCGCTGTTGAAGGCATCGGCCGGGGCGGTCATCGGTTCAAGCGCGACGGCGGTCACCATGCCGCCGTCGGTGGTGAACTCCGTAGTGGTGAAGGCCTGGACGTAGCCGAAGGAAGCGTCCATGAGCAGCTGAACTTGGCTGCCGTCAGGCGCTTCCAGATAGTGCAGGGAGCTGCCGTCGCCTTCTTGACGGACATTGCCCCAGGCATCGTCGAGGTCAACGGAACCCACCATCTGGCCGGTGCGGAAGTCGTTCCGGGTTCCGCTGACGTCCGTGGTGATTCCGCTCGGGTTCAGGCGTTCGTCCACCTCGATGTGGGTATCGGCGTTGATGTAGAGCCTGAGTTCTTCGGTCGGCACGCT
Source organism: Arthrobacter sp. AZCC_0090 (assembly GCF_014207375.1). Taxonomy (GTDB): domain Bacteria; phylum Actinomycetota; class Actinomycetes; order Actinomycetales; family Micrococcaceae; genus Arthrobacter. The sequence continues at coordinate 126,480 of NZ_JACHEE010000008.1, forward strand.
GCCCAAACGGAGGAAAGGATGTGCCCCGAGCGCGACCGGTGCGGATCGGAGACCCGTATTTTCCACACGGTGTGTGACGCGCAGCCCGTCCACCACGAGTTGATAGCGGACCGACGTCGACAGCTCGAAGAGGTATCCCGGCTGTGGCGAGACACCGGCGTCGAGGGTGATGCTGTCCGTGGTGCGTGAAGTGACCCGATACGGAGTGCGCGTCAGCAATCCGTGCAAGGCATTCCCGTTTTCCGGTTCCGTGATGTCCAATTGCTGGGCAACGCCGTCGTAGCTCCACGTGCCCCCGGCCACCCGATTGGGCCACGGAACCAGGACCCAGCCTGCGCACCACGGCGGTTGCGCATCGGCGGGATAGCCCTGGACGAGGGCCACGCCGTCGACGTCGAGCTCCCGCAAGCTGGCGGCGACTTCCGTCACCACGACGCGCTGGCTGCGGCCGCCGATGCTGGCCGTGAGTTCGAAATGCTCGCCCATGGGTGATGGTGCGCTGTGGGGCGGTGCCAAATTAAGGGAGGGTTCCTGATTGAGCGAGGGCGCCTGATTCAGCATGGTCGGCCTGACTAGGGAGTAGGGGTAGGGAAAGCGCCGGCAGGGTCCGCAAGGAATTGCGTGAAGGCTAGTTCCGCGGCTCCGATCATCATGAGATCCGAACCGAGGGCAGCTTGGTAGATCTTCACCTGGCCGGATGGTCCGTCCATGGCCTGGGACCGGAGCGAGCTGTCCAGGGTCCCGGGAGACAGCGAGTGCAAGACGCCAAGGAAACCGTCCAGGACGATCGCTTCCGGGTTGAAAGTGTTGACGGCATTCCGCAAGGCGATGCCAAGATACCCAACCTGGCGCGCCACTTCTGCGGTAACAGATTCGCTGCTCTTCGCGCGGAGCGCTTGCTCGAGCTGGCTAGCGTCGCCACCGCCCAACCCGGCGAGTTCAAAAAGCGAGGACTGGGAGACTTCGGTTTCAAGGCAGCCCGTGGCCCCACAGTGGCAGGGCCTCCCGGACGAGCGGACAAAGGTGTGCCCGAGTTCCCCGGCGTACCCCGATACTCCGCGGAGCAGTGCTCCGTCCGCGATGACTCCGCCGCCGATCCCGCTGGCCCCACCGTTGAGGTAGATCAAGTTCTTCTGCCCCGCGCCGGCGCCGAAGAGGAGTTCGCCTTCAGCGCCCAGCGATGCGTCGTTGGCAGCGTGGCATGGGTATCCGGTGGCCTCGCTCAGCATGCCGGCTACCGGCTCGTTGCGCCAGCCCAGGTGCGGAGCGTGCCGCACCACGCCGTCGTCCCGGTTGACCAGGCCGGGCACTGCGATACCCACGCCCATGACCCGGTAGGAAGTGTCCAGCTCGGACCGCATTCCGGCAATCACTGCGGCCGCGATGTTCACGGCCTCTTTGGCCGTGGGGATCCGCTCGGTGTCGAAGCGGATCTTTTTCTGGACCTTCCCCCCGAGGCCGACGAGGCCAATGGTGACGGCGTCAATCTCAGGGTTGACCGCAAGGGCAGCTATGGACGGACGCGGATGGACAATGGGGCTGGGTCTACCCACCTGGGATTCACCCGACGGCGCCGTCTCATACACCACTTCGAGGTTCACGAGTTGCCCTATCAGCGTCCCTACCGTGGACCGGTTCAGGCCGGTGCGTTTGGTCAGCTGGGCGCGGCTGAGCACGCCGTTGTGATGGACAAGGGACGTCAGCAGGGCCAAATTGTTTCGCCGCGAGGGATCGGGCTCGCTGGCGGTGGCGGGAGTTCGGGTGGGGGAGGGCATCATCGCGACAATATCAGCTACCAAACACCGTGCGGTCCAGGAAGTCGTTGCGGAACTTCCTTGATGGATCCAGGCGGTCCGCCAGTGCGATGAAGTCGTCAAAGCGGGGGTACAAGGGCGCGACGGCGGCAGCGCCGGCGTCGAACAGCTTGCCCCAGTGCGGCCTCGCCGCGAACGGAGCCAATTCCGCCTCAAGCAGCGGCAGGATGGCTTCGACCGCCGGCTGGTCCTGGCGCCAAGTGAAATGCAACCCGATGCCGTCTCGGCCGTAGTTGGCACTCAACCAGAGCTGGTCCGCGGCCATCGTACGGATTTCGGCTACCAGCAGCAGCGGGGTCACGATACCGGAAAGCCTGCGCATGGTGCGGAGCGCGTCTACGGCGTGCTCACGGGGGATGAGGTATTCGCTTTGCAGCTCATCGCCCTGGCTCGGGGTGAATTCCATCCTGAAATGAGCCAGCCGGTCGGACCAAGGCCCGGCAATGCCGAGCTGCTGCGTGCAGTTACTGCCTGACACTCCCGGAAGCGGGTGCCGAGCTTCCGTTGCCGGAGTGCCGCCGAAGAAGTCTGAAATTTCCGCTGCCGGATCACCGCTGCGCCGCTTGAGCCATGCCTGGCCCAGGGTGTCTCCGCTCCAATCGGTGAAGAGGCTGACGCTGTAGGCGGACGAAGTGATCTGGTCGAAGTTTTCCAGGACGAGATCCCAGTTGAGGTTTTCGAAGACGTTCTGGGCGACGTCGAAGCTTGGCTGGATGTCCAAGGTCAGCGTGGTGACGATGCCCAGTGCGCCGAGTCCCACCACCATGCCGTCGAAGTCCTCGTCGCCGCGGTGTGCGGTAAGAATGTTGCCGTCCGCGGTGACAAGTTCAAGGCCTGCGACGGCGGTGGCCAGGTTGCCGTTTGCGTCTCCGGAGCCGTGCGTGGCGGTGGCGACGGCTCCTGCCACCGAAATGTGTGGGAGCGATGCCAAGTTGTGCAGCGCGAAACCCTGGCGCTGGAGTTCCGACGCGAGAGTCCCGTACCGCGTGCCGCCGCTCACCGTGACAGTCATATTTGCCGCATCCACGTTGATCCCCGGGTCCAGCCGGTCCAGCACCACCAAGGTGCCGTCCGTGTCCGCGATGGCGTTGAACGAATGCCGGGACCCCAGCGCACGGATCTGCCGCGCGCCTGCCACGAGCTCCTGGAGTTGCTCCACGCTGTCAGGGTGGGCGATCTGCGGTGCCTGGTAGCTGTAGTTTCCTGCCCAGTTGCGTTCCGCCACCAGCTGATCAGTCACGGTTGAATCCTTCGTTTGGGAGCCTTGTGGCCTTATTTGATGTCCACAACAACATAACGGCTGAATGGCTCAACCGCTAGATCCTTTGCGATTTTTTCGTAAGTTGTATGAAAAAATCTCGGTGCTTCCAAGTGGTTGACATCACAGAGATTCGTAATATGTTGGATGGCGAAACAAATCTACAAATCTACAAATCTACCTGGAGCACTCAATGACGATTCAGCCCACCCGTGAAGACAAGTTCTCGTTCGGCCTCTGGACCGTGGGATGGGAGGCTCAGGACCAATTCGGTTCTGCCACCCGCCCTCCCCTGGACACTGTCGAAGCCATCAACCGCCTCAGCGACCTCGGCGCCTACGGCATCACTTTCCACGACAACGACCTGTTCCCCTTCGGTTGCTCGGCGGCCGATCGCCAGCGCGAAATCGACCGGCTGCAAGGGGCCCTGAAGGCCACTGGGTTGGTGGTCCCCATGGTCACCACCAACCTGTTCAGCCACCCTGTGTTCAAGGACGGCGGATTCACGAGCAACGATCGCGGAGTCCGCCGCTTCGCCCTGCGCAAAGTGCTGGACAATATCGATCTGGCCGCTGAACTCGGTGCCGAAACCTTCGTCATGTGGGGCGGCCGTGAAGGCAGCGAGTACGACGCCGCCAAGGACATCCGCGGAGCGCTCGAACGATACCGCGAAGCCGTGAACCTGCTGGGCGACTACGTCACGGACAAGGGCTACAACATCCGGTTCGCCATCGAACCGAAGCCGAATGAACCCCGCGGCGACATCCTGCTCCCCACCCTGGGCCACGCCCTGGCCTTCATCGAAACCCTCGAACGCCCGGATCTCGTGGGCATCAACCCTGAGACCGGCCACGAGCAGATGGCAGGCCTGAACTTCACGCACGGCATTGCCCAGGCCTTGTACCAGGGCAAGCTCTTCCACATCGACCTCAACGGCCAGCGCAGCATCAAGTTCGATCAGGACCTGGTATTCGGCCACGGCGACCTGCAGAACGCGTTCTCCCTGGTGGACCTCCTCGAAAACGGCGGTCCCGACGGCGGCCCCTCCTACCAGGGCCCGCGCCACTTCGACTACAAGCCGAGCCGCACCGAAGACATCGACGGCGTGTGGGACTCTGCGGCTGCGAACATGCAGACCTACCTGCTCCTCAAGGAGCGCGCCAAGGCATTCCGCGCCGACCCTGAAGTTCAGGCAGCCCTCCAGGCTTCACGGGTTGCAGAAATCAACGAGCCCACCCTGAACCCGGGAGAAGGCTACGAGCAGTTGCGTGCAGACAAGTCCGCCTACGAGGACTTCGACGCCGATGCCTACTTTGGCGGCAAAGGCTTCGGATTCGTGAAGCTCCAGCAGCTCTTCATCGAGCACCTCCTCGGGGCACGCTGATCCTGTGGCCACTGCTTCCTTGAACCTGGTTGCCGGGGTTGATTCCTCTACTCAAAGCTGCAAAGTGGTGGTCCTGGACGCGGAAAGCGGAGCCCGCGTCCGCGAAGGCCGGACGAGCCACCCTGAGGGAACGGAGGTCCATCCGGACGAGTGGTGGCGGGCGCTCTCCGAAGCGTTCGACGACGCTGGCGGACTCGCCGATGTCAGCGCACTGTCCGTAGCGGGCCAGCAGCACGGCATGGTGCTGCTGGACCGCGACGGCAACGTGGTGCGGCCGGCGCTGCTGTGGAATGACACGCGTTCGGCCGGAGTCGCGGAGGACCTCATCGCCGAAGTAGGGGCAGAGGACTTTGCCCGGCGGACCGGGCTCGTGCCAGTGGCTTCCTTCACCATCACCAAGATCCGGTGGATCAGGGACCACGAACCCCAAAACATGGCCAAGGTGGCCGCCGTCGCACTTCCCCATGACTGGCTGACGTGGCGTCTCCGCGGTTACGGCCCGGCGGGCTCCAGCCCCCTGGGGCCCGACCTGGACCAGCTCACCACTGACCGCTCGGACGCCAGCGGCACCGGCTACTGGAGCCCGCTGACGGGACGCTACGATCTGGACCTGTTCAAACTGGCGTTTGGCCAAGACGCCCGGGAAGCCTCAGGCGGGACGGCGACGGCGGCGCCCGGCGTCGTCGTTCTTCCCCGCGTGCTGGGCCCGGGCGAAACCGCAGGCCGGGTGCACCCGGCATGTTTCGGCGGCACCGGCGCTAGTGAGGCTGTTGGTGGCGGAATCCTGCTCGGCGTCGGGGCGGGCGACAACGCCGCCGCGGCACTGGGCCTCGGAGCAAAACCCGGCGACGTCGTGGTGTCCGTCGGTACCAGCGGCACCGTGTTCGCCGTCGACTCCTCGCCCGGACATGATGCGAGCGGGATTGTGGCGGGCTTCGCGGATGCCAGCGGGGAGTACCTGCCGATCGCGGTGACGCTGAACGCAGCCCGCGTGCTCAGCTCTATTGCGGCATTGCTCGACGTCGACTTCGACGAGCTTTCCCGGCTCGCCCTCGAGGCCGAACCTGGTGCGGGAGGTGTGGTGCTGGTGCCGTACTTCGAAGGGGAACGGACACCCAACCTGCCTCATGCGAAGGCCAGTTTCCACGGTCTCAGCATCGCCTCCACCACCCGGCCGAATATCGCCCGGGCGGCCATCGAAGGCATGCTGTGCGGCCTCGCTGGAGGCCTGGATGCGCTGCGTACCCAAGGTGTCCGTGCCGAGCGGTTGCTCCTGATCGGTGGTGCCGTGCAGAATCCTGCCGTGCAACGGATTGCAGCGCAGGTGTTTGACCTTCCCGTAGTCGTTCCGAGCCCTGGTGAATACGTTGCCCGCGGCGCGGCGGTTCAGGCGGCATGGGCGCTCTCAGGGCACCGCCCAGACTGGCTCGTGGCCGTCGACGCCAACCCTGAGCCCGATTTCCGGGCCTCAATTGGCCAGAACTACAGGAAGGCCAGTGCCCGTATTGATACCGGCAACTGAACCGTTGCTCGTCAGGACCTGGGCCTTCTCCAACATGGCCCGATCGGCTTTGAAGTGACTTCTGCCGACGAGTAACTGCGGCGGCACGGTCCAAATGGTCCGCAACCGCTGATCCGTGAATGATGATGGAGGTCACCCCGTCCTCAACCGGATCCCGGAGGAAACATGCCTGACACGCCGTCGCCCGGAAGAGTGGGCGATGTCCGCAGGCAGAACCTGGCACTCGTCCTCGCCGGGATCCAGGGGAACGGTGGGGCAACGCGCGCCCAACTCGCCGCGGAAAGTGGCCTGACCAAGGCCTCCGTTTCAAGCATTGTGGCCGATTTGCTTGAGTGCGGACTGGTGCGGGAAGCGAGCGTCACCCGCGACGGCGAACGCGGCCGGCCCGGAACCGGGCTCGTCCTCAATCCGGCCCGCGGCGCACTCGCCGCGGAAATCAATGTGGACTATCTCGCGGTAGGGGTCTTGGACTTCTCCGGGGATCTCTTGTTCCACGAAACCGTTGAACGACACAACCGCGCAAGCCAGCCCGCAGACATCCTGCCGATCCTCGTTGCGATGGCCCGGCGGGCGGCAATTGAGGCGGCCGGCACCGGCGTCGAACTTCTTGGCGGGGAACTGACGGTCCCAGGGTTGGTGGAAACGGAGCACAACGTGGTCTTGGCCGCCCCGAACCTGGGCTGGGCCGACGTCGAGCTCTCCGAGGAGCTCCCCACGCTGTTGCCGGATGCGCCTTTCGGCGTCTCTCTCTCGAACGAGGCCAACAGTGCCGCGCTCGCGGAACTCTGGTTTGGCCACGGCGCAGATCACGGCAAAAGCGACAGGTTCCGTGACTTCCTGTACGTGTCCGGTGAGGTGGGCGTCGGAGGTGGGCTGGTCATAGCTTCTCAGCTCTTCGCCGGACCGCAAGGCCATGCCGGTGAGGTCGGGCATGTGGTGGTCCATCCCGACGGTCCGTTGTGCGCCTGTGGTGGCCGCGGTTGCCTTGAAACGTTCGCGGGCCAAGACGCCATATATTCTGCTGCGGGAATAGACCTGGATTCGACCGCGCAGCACATGGCCCAGTTGCTGAGTCACGCTCGCGACGGCGATGAACGGGCGATTTCAGCGGTTGAACAGGCCGGACGCTACCTCGGAATCGCTGTGGCCTCGACGGCACGGGTGGCGAATATTTCCGCCGTCGTGCTGGGCGGGCATTTCGCGGCACTTGAGGAGTGGATCGCTCCCGCTCTGCGCCGGAGCTTGGGCCACCACGCGCCGGGGTTGATCCCGGAAGGAAACGTGGCCTTCTCCGAACTGGGGCAGACCGGGGCGCTCATCGGCGCCGCGGCCACCTCAGTCCGGAGAATTTTGGGCCAGGCCTACGAGCTGATTCCCTGAACCTCTGCGAGCGGTGCCGCCAACACGGTCAGTTCCACAAGGTCCGGCCGTGCCACCGTGCTTTCGATGGACACTGCTGAGCCAGTGTGGGCGGATGCCAGCACCGATTCCATGACCTCCAGCGCGTGGTACGCCACCTGGCCGCCCGCGCGCGGTTCGGCACCAGCCGGGGTGGCGGCGAGGTCGGCAATGCCGAAGCCCCGGCCCGAATCGATGTAGCCGGCCGAGATTGGGAGCGTCCGCCAAGCGTCGGCGCCGAGCGTGAAGAGCTCAACGTCCCCGTCGAAGTGGTTTGGGTCAGGAACCATCAGGGACCCTGCCTCTCCGTGGATCTCGATGTTGGCCGACTTGGTTTTCACCGCGTCAAAGCTCATCACGAGCGTGGACAGCGCGCCAGAGGCGTGGACCAGGACGCCGGTCACGTGTGAATCGATGTCCACCGGGATCACCTCGCCCTCGCGCGGTCCTGAACCAATGGTCCGCGTGTTGCGCGTGTGGCTTGCTGCTCCGATGACCGAAACCACTGGGCCAAGCAGCGTGACCAGGGCGCTGACGTAGTAGGGGCCCATGTCCAGCAGCGGTCCGCCGCCAGGTTGGTAGTAGAAGTCCGGATTGGGGTGCCAGCGCTCGTGCCCCGGGGTCACCATCGTCGCGGTGGCCGAGATCGGGGCGCCGATCAGGCCGTCGTCGATCGCCTTGCGGGCGGTCTGGATACCGGTACCAAGCACCGTGTCCGGTGCGCAGCCGACCACGACGCCGGCCTCCCGCGCCGCGTCGAGCACTCGCCGCGCCTCGGCGGTAGTCGCAGCGAGCGGCTTCTCCCCATAAACACTCTTGCCGGCAGCGATCGCCTTCAAAGCGATTGGCGCATGCGCGGCCGGAATGGTGAGGTTCAGGACGAGCTCGACATCAGCCGCCGCCAAGAGTTCGTCGACGGTGACCGCGCGGACGCCGTCGTAAGAATCCGCGATTGCTTGGGCTCGGGCGGCATCGAGATCGGCCACGGCCACCAGTTCAATGGCGTCCAGCCGGCGGAAGTTCGCGAGGTATTGGGCGATGATGGCGCCGCAGCCAATGATGCCCACTTTTAACGGCTTGCCCACAGCATGCCCCTTTCGATGATGGTGCGGAGGTTGCTGTCCTGGAGGATTTCCACGCGGTGTCCGGGGGTGCAGACGAAGATCCGGCCTTCGGCCCACTGCCGGGTCCAGATAGCGGGAGACGTGACTTCCCGGTTCCACTGGTCCCAGTCCCTGACCTTCTGGGTGGTGGTGGCGAGGACGTCAATGTAGTCGTCCGAGAGGACCCAGTACTGCTCGGTGACCAACTCGAAGTCGCCGAGCCCCTGCGTGATGGGATGGCTCGCGGCAGCCGGGAGCATGTTCACGGTGTAGGGAACGTAGTTGTCCGATTGCTCGCCGGTGCGTTCGTCCGGGTGTCTGCCCGGGTGGCAGGCGAACTGGCCGCCGATCAGGTGCAGGTAGTCCGAGTTGTTCCGGTAGGAATCGGCGATGCCGCCGTGCCATCCGGCAAGACCCGTGCCGTTTTCGACCGCTGTGCGGAGCCCCTCGAATTCGTCCTTCTCGATGGTGGACATGGTCATGCACTGCACGATCAAGTCCACGCCGGCCATATATTCCGAATCGGCATATACCTTGGGAGATTCCTCGACACGGACGTCATAGCCATTGTCCTTGAGGAACGGGATAAAGAGTTCTGTGGCCTCGAATGGCTGATGGCCATCCCAGCCGCCACGGACCACAAGGGCGGTCTTCTTGTTAGTCATGGTTTCCTTTGCATAGAAATACGGCCGGACAGCCGAAAATAGGAGGTGGTCAGCGGCTTGAGAATGCCGCGTCGAATGCGGTGATCGGCGGGGCGATAGCGGCGAGTTCCCGAACCATGGCCAAGGATTGCGGCGCTCCCACGAGTCGGTCCATGCCGGCGTCTTCCCACTCGACGCTGGTGGGTCCCTCGTAGCCGATGGCATTGAGGGTCCGGAAGATCGGCTCCCAGTTCACGTCCCCATGGCCTGCGGTGACGAAGTCCCAGCCCCGCCGCGGATCCGCCCATGGCAAGTGGGATCCGAGCCGGCCATTGCGGCCATTGAGCTGGCGGATGGATTCCTTGACGTGCATATGGAAGATCTTCGGCGCGAAATCCTGGAGGAACATCACCGGGTCCAGGTCCTGCCAGATGAAGTGGGACGGATCGAAGTTCAGCCCGAAGCTCTCCCTGTGGCCGACGGCTTCCAGGGCACGCTTCGCGGTCCAGTAGTCATAGGCGATCTCGGAGGGGTGGACTTCCAAGGCGAAGCGGACCCCCACCTCGTCGAACACGTCGAGGATCGGGTTCCAGCGGTCCGCGAAATCCTGGTAGCCACGTTCGATCATCGCCTCCGAGGCGGGCGGGAACATGGCCACTGCTTTCCAGATGGAGGAGCCCGTGAATCCCGTGACGGTCTTGACGCCGAGGCGTGCCGCGGCCCGTGCCGTCACTTTCATCGCCTCTGCAGCGCGTTGCCGCACCCCTTCGGGATCACCATTGCCCCAGACTTCATCGGACAGGATGTCCCGGTGGCGCTCATCGATGGGATCGTCACACACCGCCTGCCCCGTGAGGTGGTTGGCGATGGCGAAAACCTTAAGGCCGTTCTTGTCGAGGATGTCGAGACGTTCCTGAACGTAGCCGTCGTCAATGGAGGCCCGGTAGGGGTCGAGGTGGTCCCCCCAGCAGGCGATTTCCAGCCCGTCGAAGCCCCATTCGCCCGCGAGCCGGGCGACCTCTTGGAAGGGCAGATCGGCCCATTGGCCGGTGAACAGTGTGATGGGTCTTGTCATCGGGGTTCCCTCCTAGACTTTCTGCCAGCGGCTGGACTCTGCGGCGCTGCCTTCCACGGCGGCCAGTACCTTTTGCACTTGCAAGGCATCAGCGAACGACGGCGAGGGCTGCGCGCCCGCGCCGAGCGCCGTCACCAGGTCCACCACTTGGTGCGTGAAGCCATGCTCGTATCCAAGACCATGGCCGGTAGGCCACCAATTGCCTGCGTAGGGGTGTTCGGGTTCCGTGACGAAGATCCGGCGAAATCCGGCGTCGGGGGATTCTGCGGCGTCGTAGAAGGACAAGACGTTCATCTCTTCGAAGTCGAATGCCAAGGACGCTTTGGTGCCGTTGACCTCCAAGCGCATGGCGTTCTTCCGTCCCAGCGCGAAACGCGTGGCCTCGAAAACCCCGACCGCGCCCGCTGAAGTAGCGCCGCCGTCGAACCTTGCCGTGAAAATGGCGGCGTCATCAACGGTGACCGTGCCGCGCGGCGCATCCGCGCCGACGTCGCCGTGTCCGCCGAGGCCCACGAGATCACCGGCCAACGGCCGCTCGTGCACGAACGTTTCCAGGAGCGCGGAAACGCCCGTGATCTGCTGCCCGGTGACCCACTGTGCGGCGTCGATGCTGTGCGCTCCGATGTCGCCCAGCGAGCCGGACCCGGACTTGGACTTGTCCAGTCGCCACGTCATGGGCGCGTTTTCGTCGCTGAGCCAATCCTGCAGGTACTGCGCGCGCACGTGCCGGATGTTTCCCAGCCGGCCCTCTTCGACCATCCGCTTGGCGAGGGCCAACGCGGGAGTGCGGCGGTAGCTGAACCCGCACATGGAGAAGACTCCGCGTTCCGCGGCGGCTTGCGCGGCTTCGGTCATGCGCTCGGCTTCCTCCACAGAGTTGGCCAGCGGCTTTTCACATAGCACGTGCTTACCGGCCTCAAGGGCTGCGATCGCGATCTCGGCATGGGTATTCCCCGGGGTGCATATATCGATCAGATCGATATCGTCCCGCTCAAGAAGTCGGCGCCAGTCTGTCTCCACCGATCCCCAGCCGAGCTTGCCCGCGGCGGCCCGGACGCCGTCGTCGTTCCGGCCGCAAAGAGCGGTGAGCCGGGGGTCCAGCGGGAGATCGAAGAACCGCGGCGCTGTCCGCCAGGCGTGGGAGTGGGCGGCACCCATGAACGCGTAGCCGACCATGCCGACGCGCAAGGGCTTTGCGGTGGTCATTGAGTTTCCTTTCGTGGATTTCAAAAGAGCGTTGGCTATTTGCTGAATCCGGCGGTCAGTCCGCTGAGCAGTTGGCGGCGGGCCACAACGTAGATGACCAGAAGCGGCAAGGTGGCGAGCACCACGGAAGCCAGCACGGCGGGGATGTTGACGCTGAATTCGCCTTGGAAGGTCCACAAGGACAGCGGAAGCACACGGGTGGACGGGCTTTGGGTCAGGATCAGCGGGAAGAGGAAGCCGTTCCAGACGCCGAGCGCGTTGTAAATGCCCACGGTCACGACGGCGGGCCGCGTCATGGGCAGCGCGAGGCGCCACATCATGGCCCAGTCTGAGCAGCCGTCGAGCCGCATGGACTCGAACAACTCGTTGGGAACATCGCGCATGAAGTTGCTCAGGATGAGGACGGAAATGGGAATGGCGAACGCGATGGAGGGGAGGATCAACGCCAACAAAGTGTCATAGAGATGGGCCTTGGTGATCATCCAATAGATGGGGATGATCGTGGCATGCAGCGGGATCGCCAGGCCCAGGAGGAACGTGTTGTTCGTTAACGTCAGGAAGCGGCCCTTGCCCCGGACGATCGCGTAGGCGGCCATGAACGAGACCAGGAGTGCCGGCACGACGCTTCCCACGGTGACCATCAGGCTGTTGAAGAAGTACATCGCGAAATCGTTGTCCAGGACCAGCTTGTAGTTGTCCAGGGTCGGCTCGCTTGGCGGCAGCATCGGGTTCGAGGTGAAGAAGCCGGCTTGGTTCTTCAGGCTGGTGACCACCACGTAGTAGATGGGAACGATGATGACCGCCAGCCACAGCCAACCGCCCAGGCCGCCCAGATAGTTGGGACGGAAGCGCCCGGGTCCCTTGGTCCCTTTTGCTCGGGGACCATGCTTGTGGCCTTGCTTGTTGCTAAGCGCGGTGCGCCTTGCCGGCGGTGCGGGAATCTGGGTTGTGGAAGCCATCAGGCACCTTCCAATTGGCTTGCGTTGCGGTTCTTGCCACCGAGTCGTTGCAGGATGAGGGCCAGGGCAAGGCCGATCACCACGAGGATGACGCCCAGGGCGCTTGCCGCTCCCATGTCGTTGGCCTTGAAGCCGGTCAGGTACATGTGCAGCGGCAGCAGCCGCGTGGAGTAGCCGGGGCCTCCTCCGGTGAGGACGAAGACGAGATCGAAGTAGGCCAGTGAGCCAACCACCATGAGGGTGGAGGACGTGATGATGGTGTACTTCAATTGGGGCAAGGTGATGGCGAAGAACTGCTGGACTCGTCCCGCGCCATCGATTTGGGCCGCTTCATAGAGCGACGCCGGGATCTGCCGAACGCCGCCTTGGTAGATGAGCGTGTGGAACGGGACGAACTGCCAGGCGATGACGAAGACGACGACGAACAGCACCAGATCCGAGTTTCCTAGCCAGTCCTGGGCGAGGAACGGAAGGCCCAGGCCCGGGCCGAGGCCGAAGTTCGGGTCCAACAGGGCCTTGTAGGCGATGGCGACGGCCGCGGAGGACAGCAGCAACGGCACGAAGTACAGGACAGCGAGGGCTGCGCGGTATTTCTGCGATGCGGACGTGAAGACTCCGAGGAGCAAGCTGATGGGAGCCTGGACGATGAACGAGAAGAACATGATCTTGGCAGTGACCCACAGCGCATTGCCGGTGACGGGATCAGTCAGGACCGTGGTCCAGCTGGACAAGCCGTCCAGCTTGATTTCGCCCAGCCCGTCCCATTTGGTGAAGCTGAGGAAGAGCACGCCGAAGAGCGGGATGATGGCGAAGAGCAGGAAGAAGACGAGGGCTGGTGCGGCCAGCCACCCCGACGGGCCCTTTTCAAGGACCCGCCGGGAAGAACCGGTTGAGATGGACACTGGTTACTTTCCGATCGTTGCGTTCATGGTTGAGACGAACTGATCGGGGCTGATCTTCTTCAGGAAGATCTGGTCCAGGTTCGCCAACATGGCGTCTCCCTGGGCCGGGCTGAGGGCCTGGTCCCAAGAGAGGGTGAAGCTGGGGGCGTTCTTGGCCATGCCGTACACATAGCTCAGGAAGTCCTTGTCCGGTGATGCGGCCAGCTTGCTTTCGATACCCGTGGTCACCGGGACGGCTCCGGAGTCGATCAGGGCCTGGGTGTCAGCGTCGGTGAACATGCCGCTCTTGACGTAGTCGAGGGCAGCCTTCTTCTGGCTGTCAGTGGCCTTGGAAGAGATCGACCAGAAGTTGGACGGGTTGCCCACGACGTTGGCCGGATCGCCCTTGCCGCCGGAAACGCTCGGGAACGTGATGTAGCCCAGTTTGCCGTTCTTGACGAAGTCCGCAGCGTCCTTCTTCATACCCTGGTAGATCCAGCCGCCCTGCAGGATCATGGCTGCCTTGCCGGTGTAGAGGAGGGCCTGGTCCGCGTTGCTGTCGGCCGCGATGGAGGAGAAGCCGTTGACGAATCCGCCGGCGTCAACCAGTTCCTGGATCTTGCTTAGGGCTTCCTTGACGGCGGGATCGGACCAGGCACCGGGCTTGTTGGCGGCGATGTTCGCGAAGACGTCGGGTCCGCCGATGCGCTCCACCAGGTATTCGAGCCACATCAGGTCAGGCCACTTGGACTGGCCGCCCAGGGAGAAGGGAGCGATGCCGGCTGCCTTGAACTTCGGCACCAGCGCCATTAGTTCATCCCAAGTCTTGGGGGCTTGTGCGCCGATCTTGTCGAAGACTTCCTTGTTGTAGTACAGGACGACGGGCTGCACGTTGTTGTTGGGCAGGGCATACGTCTTGCCGCCGATCACGCCGTTCTTCAGCACGGACGGCAGGTAGCGGCTCTTGACATCGGGGTTTGACGCGATGAAATCGGACATGTCGGCCACCTGGCCGGAGTCGACGTAGGACTTCAGGACTCCGCCGCCCCAACCGTAGATGAAAGTGGGTCCCTGGCCGGCGCCGACGGCGGTGCGCACCTTGGTCTTGTACGCGTCGTTCGCGAAGAAGTCGAGCTTGATGGCCTCGTCCGGGTGGGCTTTGTTCCACGCATCAATGGACTTCTGGAGCACGGGCTGGTTACCGCCTGTAAGGCCCCACATTGTGGCCGAATCGGCGTTGCCTGCCGAACTTGCCGGCCCGCTGGAACCGCAAGCTGCGAGGGAGATTGAGACGGCCGCAGCGGTGACGGCGATCGCTGCTGAACGCAACGTGAGTTTTACCATTTGCATTTCCATTCGTCCTCCGGGCTCGACGCTGATTGCCCGGCTTTTGGTTTCGGGAGTCCGGCCTTCAGGAACGAGGCTGCACTGCCGCTGACATTGAGTTCGCTTTGCGGAATCTTCGAAATATTTCGACATTAATTTCGGTCCGTCAGGCAAATTTAGCTGTGGCCTGAGTCACCGTCAAGGACTTTCGAGCATAAAGTTCAACTCTTTTACGAAATAATGATTGACTCTTCGGGTGCAGGCATTCAGACTTGTGGGACCGAAATATTTCGAAAGAGTAAGGGAGTCATGGCCAGCAATGAACGTCCGGCCAAGCTGACATTGGCCGCCATTGCGCGGGAAGCGGGCGTCTCGATGCCCACAGTCTCGAAGGTGGTCAACGGGCGCGAGGACGTTGCCGCTGCTACGCGCGCCAAGGTTCTGACGGCCTTGGAGCGGACGGGGTACAAATCACCGCTTCAGCGAAAGAACATCGCCGGCCGGCGGCCCGTGGTGGAGGTCGTGCTCGACACCTTGAACTCGGCGTATGGCGTGGAGGTACTCAATGGTGTGCTGGAGCACGCAGCCTCCTCCGACGTCGAAGTCCTCCTCAACATCACGGGCCAGCAAGGTGGTTCGACATTAAGCCCGGAACAGCGGGCCCAGCGGATTATCGACGAGGGACGCAACGGCATGATCGTGGTGACCTCGGCCTTCAGTTCGGAGCAGTTGGATCCATTTCGACGCCGGCAGATACCCATTGTTGTCATCGACCCGCTCAACCCGCCCCCGGGTGATGTGGTCAGCGTCGGCGCCAGCAATTGGGCTGGAGGCAAGGCTGCCACGGCCCACCTGCTGGATCTTGGGCACCGCCGGATCGCCTATCTAGGCGGGCCCGAAGCAGCGGAATGCAACCAGGCGCGGCTCCACGGCTACATGGCCGCACTGATGGCGGTGGGGGTGCCTGTCGAGGAACGCTACATCCTGTCAGGACCTTTCCGCTCCGAGAACGGTGTGGCGGGAATGAAAACCCTGCTTCAACTCGAAGAGCGCCCAACGGCGATCTTCGCCGCAAGCGACAGCATCGCCTTGGGAGTGCTCGCCGAGGCGCGCCGGCAAAAGATCCGCATCCCCGAGGACATCAGCGTGGTCGGTTTTGACGGCACCTACCAAGCAGAAGAATCGGTGCCTCCCCTGACGTCCGTGTCCCAGCCGCTGCAGGAGATGGGCCGCGCGGCCCTGCGGTTCGTGCTGCGCCAAATGCGTGGTGACGCAGTGGACTCGCGCCGTGTGGAGCTCGCAACGCACCTTGTAGTCCGCGAATCCACGGCGCCTCCGGCGTAGGCGCGGTGTTGGAGTCCGCCGTTAGGGTCATCCGTACCTGCGCTTGAGCATCATCCCCAACGTCAGACGCGGTCAGCCGACGTGGACCCAGGGGCGCCGGGTGACGTCGGATTCGGCTTCACGGAGGACTTCCCGGGTCACCGGCGCGATCTCTCCTTCGCCGAGGAACAGGAAACGCAGGAGATTGATAATCGGGTTGCCTTCGGTCCAGCGGAAGTAGATGTGCGGCATCAGCCCGGTCACGTCCCGGATGTGCAGGAGCACCGAGGCGATGGTGTTGGGGACCACGGGTCCGTGGACTTCCAGGATTTGGTGTCCGTGACGGGTGACGCCACGGACTTCAAGTGCAGTTTCAAAATCGGAGGAATCGTCCACGATCACTTCGAGGAAGAGTGCCTGGTAGTCGACGGGAATGTGGCTGACTTCGATGGCTGAGGTGAGCTTTTCCTCGTACGCCTCAGCCGTGAGGCGTAGCGGTTCATGGGCAATGAGCGCAATCGGCCCGTTCAGATTGGTGGACATGAATTCCAGCGCCTGGCGGTCCAGATGGACGTGCGTGGCGTGCAATTCAAAGGAACGCCGGATTCTGGAGAGCAAGGAGATCACGATGATGCCCAGAATGAAGATCGCGGCGATCCGGATGCCTTCGGGACGCTCGAAAATGTTGGCGATCGTGGTGTAGATGAAGACCACCGCGATGATGCCGAACCCGACTGTGCGCTTGCGCTGCCGTGCGCGGCGGGCGGAGAGCGTCACCGCCACCGCTGCCGAGGTCATCAGCACCAGCACACCGGTCGCATAGGCGCCACCCTGGGCATCGACGTCGGCGTTGAAGAGGAAGGTGATCAGGAACCCGATGAGGGTGAACACCAGCACCAGGGGGCGCACTGCTCGGGCCCATCCCGGTGCCATCCCATAGCGCGGCAGATACCGCGGGACCAGGTTCAGTAGCCCGGCCATGGCGGAGGCGCCGGCGAACCAGAGGATGGCAATGGTGCTGATGTCGTACACGGTGCCGAATCCGACGCCGAGATATTGATGGGCTAGGAACGCCAAGGCGCGACCATTGGCCTGGCCGCCCGGCTGGAATTCCTGGTCCGGAATCAGCACAACGGTAGTGAAACTGGTAGCGATCAGGAACGAGCTCATGATGACGGCTGCCGTGGTCAGGAGCCGGCGGGTTCCCTTGATCCGTCCGGCAGGGTTTTCCTCGGTGTCCGCGGCATGTCCACGGATCTGGGGCATCACGGCGACGCCGGTCTCGAAACCGGACAGGCCCAGGGCGAGTTTGGGGAACACGAGTAGCGCGATGCCGACCACCATGATGGGGTTTCCGTGGGAGGTCGACAGTGCATGCCACCAGTCACCCACTGCGACCGGATGGGTGAATACCTCTACGATCGTTGCGAATACGACAACGACGTTGAGGCCCAGATAGAGAATGACGAGGACCACCGCCACGCCGATTGCTTCCTTGAATCCGCGCAGGAACACGGCGGCGAGCAGAGCCAGCAGGAACAAAGTAACCAGGATGTTCTGGCCCTGCAGCCAGCCCGGGGCAAGTGGGTTCTGGATCGCGTGGGCGGTGGCGTCCGCTGCCGAGAGAGTCATGGTGATCATGAAGTCGGTCGCCGCGAACCCGAGGAGGACGAGGACAAGGATCTTGCCGCCCCAACGCGGCAACAAGCGCTCGAGCATGGCGATCGATCCCTCGCCGCGGTGGCTTTCCCCGGCGACGCGATGGTAGACGGGAAGGGCGCCGAGGAGAGTGACGGCCACCAAGACGATGGTGGCCAAGGGGGAGATCACTCCGGCAGCCAGTGCCGCGATAGCCGGCTGGTAGCCCAGCGTCGAGAAGTAATCGACACCGGTCAGGCACATGACCTGCCACCACGAATGCTTCTTCAGATGGGAATCGCCCACTGCGCCGGGACCCTGGTGGATTCCCTTGCTGTCCTGCAGTCCGAAGAGAAGCCATGTCCGCAGGGAGGCCATGGTCCCTGGCTGTGGCGCCGAAGGATCAGCTGGCGGCCTGCTCAAGGTGGTCATGTTTGCCTTTCCGCGTGGCGCACGGCACTGCTATCACTGCCGAAGTTAGCATCGACTGCACGTCTTTCCTCCCGGATGGCTCCTATCTTGACGAATCCTTAACGTCCATGGCAGGAGGCGAACACCGGCACTTGCGAAAGCACCCTGCGCCGAGTCCTTCGTGCGGAATCCGGAGAATCTGATCACCGAGGTGGGGATCGGGTACCGGTTCATGCCGTGAGCCGGGCAAGGGCTTCCGTATCATGATCTTCAAACTCCACAGTCTCTCTGGCCTCGACGAGCCGTGCATAGGCGCCGCCGGCATCGCGAAGCTTGCCAGGCGTTCCGATCTCGATGATGGCACCCCCGGCCAGCACCGCCAGCTGGTCCGCCTTCTCCACGGTGGAGAGCCTGTGGGCGATGGTCAGAGTAGTCCGGCCAACGGCCAGCCGGTCGAGCGCGGCCTGAACCTGGGACTCAGTGGCGTTGTCCAATGCGGAAGTGGCCTCGTCGAGGACCAGAACTTTCGGATTGCGCAGGATGGTCCGGGCAATGGCCAGGCGCTGTTGCTCGCCGCCGGAGAACCGGTGGCCCCGGGCGCCGACCACGGTGTCCAAGCCGTCCGGCAGGCCCGCGATCAGGTCCGCGATCTGCGCGGAGGCCAGCGCGCTCCACAGGAGTGCGTCGTCCGCGTGCGGTGCGGCGAGCAGTAGGTTTTCCCGAATGGTGTCGTGAATGAGGTACGTCTCTTGGGACACCACACCCACGATTTTCGTCAGGTCCGCCGGGGCGATGTCGCGGACATTCACGCCGTCAATGGCGATCCGCCCGGCGGTGGCATCATGCAGGCGTGGGACCAACGAGCCCAACGTCGATTTGCCGGAACCCGTGGGGCCCACGATTGCGGTGCTGCTGCCTGACGGGAGCACAAGGTCGATGCCGCGCAAAACTTCAGTGCCGCCGTCGTACGCGAAACGGACGCCCTCAAAGCGGACCTCGCCACGCACTGTGGCCGGGTCCAGGGGGACAGGCTGTGCCGGGGCCGTGATCTCGGGGGTCAAGTCCAGGTATTCAAAGATCCGGCTGAACAACGCCATCGCGGTGACCCATTGGACCCCGAGGTCCAGCAGGCTCATGATGGGGCGGAAGATGGCTGCTTGCAAGGCAGTGAACGCCACGAGAGTGCCAATGGTCATGCCATCGCTGGTGGCTGGCAATCCGGCAGCCAGGTAGATCAGCGCCGGAATGGCGGAGAAGATCAAGCCCATGGTGGCCATCCGCCAGCGGCCGGCCAGCTGCGAACGCATCTCCAGGCCGATCAGCCGTCTGGAGCTTTCCGTGTAGCGGTAGGCGTCGCGCCTGGTGGTTCCGAGGGTTTTGGAGAGCCGGACGCCGGAGACTGACAGCCCCTCCTCCACCTGCGTGTTCATCGTGGCCAGTTCGCTCTGCAGCGTGGACGTGATGTTGCGCCGGAGCAGGGCCACCCGGCGGGTGAACCAGACGGCTGGCGGGATCACTACAAGCGACAGCAGCGAAAGTCCGGGTGAAATGGCCACCATGGCGATGGCGGTGGCAATGGCCGTGGTCAGGTTGGAGGCGACGCCAGTGGCAGTGGACGTGATGACTTGCTGCAGGCCAGCGATGTCGTTGTTCAACCGCGACTGCACCTCGCCGCTGCGGGTCCGGGTAAAAAATCCCAGCGATTGCCGCTGCAGGTGCGTGAACAAGCGCGTGCGCAGCGTGTGCATGATCTTCTGGCCCATGCCCGTGGTCATCCAGGTTTGCACCACGCCAATGAGCGCGGTTGCGGCGGCTACGCCGATCAATCCGGCAGCCAGCCAGCCGAGAAGCGGCAGATCCTTGCCGGGCAACGCGACGTCGATGATGTGGCGGACCAGGAAGGGTTGCGCCAGGCCGATGATGCTGGAAGCGCTAATGAGAAGCACGACGACGGCGATGGTCGCCTTGTGCGGTGTGAACAGTCCGGCAATCCGCTTGAGACTGATGGGATGTTGTTTCAGCTGGGTGCGGTCGGCGGGATTAGGGCGGGCAGGACCGCGGCCGCCGTTTCGGATCGCGGAGCCCGGCGCTGCGGGATTGTGGCTGTGGATGTTCTCCGTCATAAGCACCACCTCCAGTGGTGAATGGGGCGCGGGAATCGCGCTGAGTAATACAGAGGCTACCTCACTATGTGGTTACGGGTCAAATTGCTAGACTGGCGGCATGCACTCACAGCCCTCTGATTCCGCCGATCTCGGCGATCTGTTCCATGCCGCTTTCCGGGGGCTGCGCCGAACCTGGGCCGAGCAGTTGGCTCCGTGGGAAATGACGCCGCACCAATGGCGGGCGCTCATGACCCTGATGCGACGGCGTCCAGCTGGTGACACGAAGGCCGGCTCGCTCATGGCGCCGGAAGACCCATCGGCCCGTGAACCGATGCGCCTGAAAGACTTGGCCGAACGGTTGCGCATTGCGCCACGTTCGGCCACGGAGGTGGTGGACCAGCTCGAGGCCAAGGGCCTCGTCCGTCGCGACCCGGATCCCACGGACCGGCGGGCTACCCTGGTGGCCGCCACGGCCGCCGGGCAGGAGCTCTTTGCGAAGATCAGTGCCGAACGGCGCGGCAAGTCCTCCGAGTACTTTGGCCGGCTCAGCACAGAGGACCGCGCTGAGCTCGCGCGGATTCTGGGTCAGCTGGGGGATTGAGGCTAACGGCGGTTTATGCTCAACCCATGTCGCCCGATCGCTACCTTGCCGAACTGTCCGCCTGCGTCGATCAACTCCGCGTCCTTGCCGGACAACCTGAAGAAAAGCTTGCGCATTCGGTTCCCGCATGTCCGGGTTGGACACTCGATGGACTTTTCGGGCACCTCGGCTCGATCGAACGATGGGCTGCGGAGATTGTTCTTGGCGGGAAGTTCGTCGAGGAACCCCCTGCCCCGTCCGTCGGCGGTGCAGAGTGGTTCCTCAAGGGGTCGAACTCCTTTCTTGACACCATGGCGAGGGTTGATCCCGAGAAGGAGTGCTGGACTTTTGGGCCTTCGCAGAAGGCTGGATTCTGGCTCAGGCGCCAGGCGCACGAACACTCCATCCACCTTGTTGACGCATGCTCCGCATCGGTTTTGGAGGCCCCAGCCTTCAGCGAGGACTTCATGCTCGATGGAATCGGTGAGGTCTTGGAAATGTTCACCCCGCGCCAGTTGCGGCTGGGGCGGATGCCGCAGCCGGAAGCGGCCGTGACCTTCAATGTCCCAGGATCCGGCAGCTGGGCCGTCGGTACGGGGCCGATCGCGGCATCGATTTCTGCACCTCTGCGCAGCATGTACCTCGGTCTCTGGGGACGTTCGGACCTCGTGGACACCGCGCTCATCGAGGGCGACGCTTCGCTTGCGCTCCGTGTCCTGCAAGGGCCAATCACGCCCTGAGAACCTCAGACGTCCAAGCGGCTGTGGATATGGTCGTGATCGTTGGTGCGGCCTGGCCTTGTGACTCGGGCAGGCCGCACCTTTCTCCCAAGTTGGCGCTCAGTAGGTAGAGTCGAAGCCATGACTCGCCGGAAGGTTCCAGTTGCCCTCGTCGCACTTCCTTTCGCTTTGTGGCTGATCGCACTGGCAACAGCGGGGACTGCAGTGGCGGCGCCCTGCGATTCGCAGGGCCTCCTTGGACTGGTGGGTGCGTGCTCTCCAGGTAGCTCCCCGACTCCGCGGCCGTCGGGCAAACCCAGCCCGCCAGTTACGCCCAGTCCGCCGGTACAACCGCAACCCCAGCCTGATCCGGGAGCTACTACTCCGGCTGGTGTGGCCTCCCCTCCGTCGTCCGCGGTGACCGTGGAGCCGGGCCCCACCAAGGCCGCGCCATCAGCTACGACGGGGGGCGCAGCGCCGTTGCCGATTGCCACTCCTCCGGCTCCTTCGGCTCAGAACTCAGCGTCGGCGGCGGGCCCAAGGTTTGACCCGGGCGGCCCTGCCCGGAACAGTCAGCCCGTAGCGCCCACCTTTTCCGTGGCCGGGTTGCTGGTGGCCTTCGGCGGAGCACTGATCACCGCCGGTGGCATGGTGGGCCTCAGACGGTATCCGCCGCTTTAGGCGCGAACCCCCGCATCCTTCCGTGATGCTCGGAATCGAGCAAACTCAGGCGGCATCTTGGAAAAGTCCCCGCAGACGCTCGTGTCCACCGGGCGGGTCTAGTCAATTTCGTGTAGTTGGCGCGTGCTGCCGGCGCTTACGATTCTTGAGCTGATTTCGGCGGCTACGGAGTTGGCATCAATGGTTGTGACGCGGCGGACCTTGCCGCTCGCGTCGGGCATGAACGTACTGAGTCCAGCGGATTCGCCTCCGCCTGCGATGGACACGGTGCCCTGAACCGATAGGTCGAAGAGTCCAGGCCGGAGAAGGGTCAATACAGTGATCGGGTCGTGCGGAACGTTCCATTCCTCGTTCCAGAATTCCCACCATTGGCGGATGTCTGCGTCCAGTGCGGCTCCCAAGGGCCCTGCCGCGGAGATGAGTTCCAGTTGATCGCGGCGCATTTCAACTTTGCGAGTGATTTCCAGCCCGGTGACGGTGATGTTGAGGCTGGATTTGAAAACGATTGAAGCCGATAGGTCGTCGCTGCGGAAATTGTGCTCAACTTCTCCTGTGCCGAACGCCCCGCCCATGATCCAAAGGTGCCTCACATTCCGTTCGAATGCTGGATCTTCTTTGAGTGCTGCCGCGATGTTGGTCAGCGGACCGATGGCAACAATGTCGACCTCACCGGGGTGCTCAGCGACCTGGCGCAAGAGGTAGTTGACGGCGTCTTCGTCCTGGATGCTTTCATTCTCCAGACCTTCGTGCAGGGACCCTTCGTGACCAGGCCACCAGACGTCACGGCCAGATAGGGGAGTTCCGATCCCGCAATACACGGGCACATCCCGCCCTGCCAGCTTCCCCAGCCGTCTGGCGAGCCGAGCGCGAAGGAGCGTGTCGCCGTAAACGGTGGTGACTCCGAGCAGTTCGGCCTCCGGGGAACCAAGAATGAGTGCGAGGGCGAGAGCGTCGTCGACGTCGGATCCAATGTCGGTGTCAAGAATGATGCGGTGTTCAGCACCCATGGTGTTTTCCTTACGAAGTGTTTGTGGCATGGCTTTGCCGGGCCAGATGGGGAGTGGGGCTATTTGAGCCCAGTGGTGGATACCGACTGGATGAAATAGCGCTGGAACGCGATGATGATGGCCAAGGGAATCAGGGTCAGAACCATCGAGCCCGCGAACATCACTCCGTAGTCGACGTTGAATTGCCCTTGCATGTTCGAGAGTGCGATTGGTCCGAGGATGTGCTGGCTGTCTGTTCCGTTCAGGAGCGGCCAGACATATGACTGCCACTGAAACAGGAAGAGCGTCAGGCCAGCCCCGATGAGTGACGGCGCCGACAACGGGAGGTAGATCCTGCGGAAGATCCCCCACCATCCCAAACCGTCCAGCCGTCCGGCTTCGACCAAGTCCTTGGGGATGGCCAGAAAGAATGTCCTCAGCAGAAAGATCGCCATTCCGTTCCCGAGACCTGGGAGGATCAGTCCTGCATACGTGTTTTGGAGGTTCCAGTCGCGGAACAGATTTGCCAAGGGGATGGCAATCGCGTCGAAGGGGATCAGGAAACTCACGACGACGGCCACGAACACTATGCCGCTTCCGCGGAAGGGAATGGCCGCGAGGGCGAACGCTGCCATGGAGCATATCGCCAGACCCACAACCACGGTGATGCCACTGACGATGATCGAGTTCAGGGTTGCCAGGCCAAGATCGCTGCGCAGGAGGGCGGCGTAGTTGTCCAGCGATGGTGTCGCCGTGAAGAACGTCTCCCACTCCAGGGGATTCAGGTAGCGGAATGTATCGCTTCCCGGGCGTAGGGAGTTCACGAATGTCCACCAGAGCGGGGTCAGGAAGAGGATGCCGATACAAGCTCCCAGCACGCTCAATCCGAGGTAGGCGACCGTGCGCTGCCTGGTGACCTTGGCTTGCGTTGTTGCGGCGATCATGCGGCATCAGAGCTGCGAAGTAGCCGGAACTGCACGGCGACGATGACGAGTGTGAGTAGCACGAGAATGATCACTTCTGCTTGGGCTTTGCTGAGGTCTCCGAGCGTGTAGGCCCGGGTGTAAATGTCGTACATGAGGAGGTTTGTGGATCCTGACGGTCCGCCCTTGGTGAGGATCTGGACGGGGGCAAAGATGAGGAAGTTGGAGACGGTGTCGGCAACGAGGACAAAGGCGAGCGGGCGGCGGACCAGTGGCAGGGTCACTGACCATAGTTTTCGCCATGCCGACGCGCCATCGATGGACGCTGCTTCATAGAGCTCGGTCGGAACGTCGTTGATGCCGGCGATCAGGAAGAGCATCCAGTAGCCGACGCCGATCCAGCTCAGCAGCACCATGATGGAGGCTAGTGATTGCTGGGGAGAGGTCAGGAACGGCTGGGCGGGCAGGCCCAGGAGGGAGAGGAAGGAGTTGCCTAATCCGTCGGGTCGGTAAATGACGCTCCAAACGACTGCCGAGACGGCGGGGGGAACAGCTATCGGCAGGACGACGAGGGATCTCCAGATCTTCGCGCCCGCGGCCTTTCTTGTGTAGAGAACTGCGAGTAGGAAGGCGGCGCTGATCTGGAGCGGATTCACGACGAGGGAGAACACGAGGGTGACCAGCAGGGCGTTTTTGAAGTCCACGTTGTCAAAGAGATCAGTGTAGTTTTCAATGCCGACGAAGACCGTTCCGCCTTGGAGGAAGCTGTGACGGTAGAGGCTGTCCCATAGGGCCACCGCTGCCGGCGCTATCCGCAACACGAGCAGGCTGATGAAGGCCGGGGCCAAGAAGGCCGCCGCTACGGCTATTAGTGGGGCCGGCCGCCTGCGGCGGGCGGGCCGTGTGGGGGCGGCCCGCCCTTCTGCCGCAGGTCGGCGATCAGTTGTCTGTGACATTGCTACAGCTGTTTCCAAGCATCGTTGATCTGTTGGGCAGCCTGCTTGAGCCGCTCACTCACAGGGGAACCGTTGCGGATGTCGGCGAAAGCTTTGCCAATGATCTCCTCGAACTGGATATAGCCGATGCTCACCGGTCGGGGTTTAGCCGTTTCGGTATTTTCGTGGGCAATCAGGGAGCCCACTCCCTTGCTCTTGTCTCCGCCGAGGGCTTCAAGCTTGGGTAGATACTGGGCGGTTGCTGCCGTGTTGGCCGGAATGATGGTTTGCGCTTCCGTGGTGGCGAGGTTGCCTGCCGGATCAAAGGATGCGAATTCCAGGAACTTCTTGGCTGCGGCCTTGTTCTTCGATGCGGGGTTGATGCCCCAGGACCAGGAGCCAGTCGGGGTGGCCTGGCTTCCGCCGGCAAAGTACGGCATCGGGGCCACGCCCCAGTCAATGCTTGATTTGGCGAAGTTGCCGATGTCCCAGGGACCTCCGATGAAGTAGGCCACCTTCCCTGAGGTGAAGACAGGGCTGGTCTGGAATCCGCCCACGCCGCGGGGGGACAGGCCCGAGGAGAACGTGTCCGCGTACCACTGCATGGCTTTCTCCCAGCCCGGGTTGGTGATGTCGGTCGTGAGCATTTTGTCGCCGGTGATGCCTGAGCCGCCTCCTGCAGATTCGGCCAGCGGCTGGAGCTGGTAGTAGGCCTCGACCTGTTCGAAGAGGAGCCCGAACTGGGTTCCTGCTGCCTGCACGGCTTTGCCGTCCTTGACGACCTGCTCCCAGGTCATGCGCTGTGCCGGGTCAATGGAGGGATGCTTGACGCCGGCCGCGTCGAGGGCCTTCTTATTGAAGAACATCAGCTGCGTTGAATTCCATATTGGCAAGGCCCACAGTTTGTCCTGGTACAGATTCACGCTGTATTGCGCGTCAGGTACGGCGGCCTTGGTTTGGCCTTTCAGACTGCTGAGATCCTCGAGGAAACCCTGGGCGGCGAGCTGGGACAAACGCGGCTGGTCGACGGTGTAAACGTCGATCGTGTCGTCTTTTGCGCCGAGGCGTTGCTGCAGCGTCGGGTTGAGCTGGTCAAAGGGCACCTGGGAGTACTTGACGGAAATATCTGGGTTCTTCGCCTTGAATGCCGCAATGACCGGCGCGAAAGTCGCGGGATCTTCGGGACCAAGCAGGTTCACGGTTCCAGTTCCAGAGCCTTCGCTTCCGTTTGCCGTACCGGAATTCGGGGAGCTCGTCGAGCAGCCTGCCAGGAAGAGTGTTCCGGCCGCAAGCAGCGACGTGGCTGCGAGAAGTTTGCGCTTCACGGGAAGCCTTTCTGATGTGTGGGGGAATGCCATGGAGCATCTAACCGGTTAGACTACTCCGAGGCGAATGGTTTCACAAGAGATTTTTTTGGGATCCGCTCCGCGGGGGAAGCCGGTATGATCAACTCGTCTATGCGGTTAGAGTTCGATGTTTGGAAGAGGAGAGGACCATGCCGACAGCCAGGGACGTAGCGAGACTGGCCGGAACGTCCAATGCGGTGGTGAGCTACGTCTTCAACAACGGTCCACGGGCTGTGTCAGCCGATGCCAGGGAGCGGGTTCTGCGGGCCGCTCGTGAGCTCGACTACAAACCCAACGCACTGGCGCGGGCGCTGAGTGCTGGCAAGACGCGATCGATCGGACTGATTGTTCCGGATATTGCCAACCCGTTCTTCGCAGAACTTGCCAGGGCGGTGGAGATCGCGGCGGCCGGTAGGGACCACCTGCTTCTCATCGGCGACTCCGCAACAGTTGAGGACCAGGAACACCGCCTCATCGAAACCTTCATCGAGCGCCAGGTTGATTCCCTCATTCTCGTCTCTCTTCTGGATGAACCCGATCTCAAGCCGGCCCACGCAGCCCGATTGCCCGTAGTCGCCCTTCACCCGCTCTCCGAAGAGCAGCACGCATCATCGCTGACCATCGATTACGAAGAAGCCGCATATGTGGCAACCCGTCATCTGATTGAACAGGGCTACGAAAGTATTGGCTTGCTCAATGGGCCGGTCGACTCCGTCGGAACCAGGCAGCATGCCGCAGGATTCTCGCGTGCAGTTTCCGGATTAGGGGTCCGGGTGACCGAGCGAGCCTCCGCCATTTCCAGGGCGGGATCGTCCGAAGTGACCGCGGAGTGGCTGCGATCACCAGATGCCCCGCGCGCCATATACGCCACGACGGATGAACAGGCCCATGGGGTGCTCTTCGCTGCGTATTCCCTCGGACTTGGCGTCCCGGGCGAGGTAGCGGTGGTCGGCGTCGACGGCACCGAGGCGTCCGCCTATTCCGTGCCGCCGCTGTCATCCATCCGCCAGCCCACTCAAGCCATCGCCCGGAGAGCGGTCGAGATCCTCGTGGACAGGTCTGCTGACGATCCGATCGTGAACGAAATCTTCGACTTCGAACTGATCGTCCGGAAGTCATCAAAAGCCTGACAACGCAGTCTCGCGGGGCAGAATCGCTGGAAGGAGTGACTCAGGCCGGGTCGAACAGCTCAATGCCCCCATCGTGGCGGTCGTGGCGGACCCGAACCCCTGCACGCCTCCGTCAGCGCGTCCTCCGCTGGCCGAGCATTTGCGGGTCGTCTGGCTTGACTTCCTTTGAGGTACGGTTCTTCGGCCGGTACGGCATGGTGGGTTCTGATGGGAAGCGGCGCGGGCCACTCCACATCGATGGCGGGGCGTCGATCGCGTAGGCGAGGGCGTACGCCACCTTTTCGTAGTTGACGCGCCAGCCCCTGAAGTGGGGCCAGGCTTGCTCTGCTGTCACTTCAACCGGGTAGTCGACCGTCCGCATGAGTTCCACTGCTGCCTGGAAGTCTTCGAAAGTCACGTCCAGTGGGGAATCGGGATCGGGGTCCTCGTCGACCGGGATACGAATGGCCCGCGCCACTTGATTCAGGCAGGTGAACCCCATTCGAAGAACCAGGCGCGCCCGGGTGCTCGGTGCAGACCCCGGACTCAGCGAAAGTTGCAACGCGGCCGCATCCATCACGCTGAGGAGCGAATTGAGCCAATTCGACTGCGGTGCAGGTGAACGGAACCACACCAACGTGAGGTAGGTGCTGTGCGATTCGGCTACATCAGCGGCCCATCGCTCCCAGGTACGGTAGAGATCGCTCAGCTCGCTGGTGCTGTTTTGAGCAGCCATGCCGAACCGTGTGCGCACCAGAAGCTCAGGTCCCCACGACGGTGAGCCCGCCCTCGACACGAGAAGCGTTACTTCTGCTTCACGCCTGTTGAAGGCTGCGTAGAGCGTTGGCAGGTAGCCAATCTGCAAAGCGATGACGATCAGCCCGGTATACGCGGCTGCGTAGACCAATACTGTGTTGCCAAAGTTCGACGGCGCTGCGTAGCCGAGCGTGAACATCGCGGAGCCAGCCTCGCTGGCAGCTAGCCAGATGTCACCGTCGACGAAGGGAAGAAGCAGGAGACTGAACGACAGGTCGAACAGGATCACCCAGACAAGCAAGCGGACGAATAACGACATCGGAGACTGCCAGGCAAGGATCCGATCACGTACCTCGTACGAGGTGACGGGTTTTGTGATGGCAAAAAACATCTTCGCCGTGACCATATGGGTCACCCGTGAAAGGTTGCTGTGCAGCGGCCGCGGCACTATCAGCGTTCCGATGACACTCATCCAGTTCAGGAGCAGCCCCACCAGCCCGAGCGAAAAACACGCCCACACGATTACTGTCAATACACTCTTTCGACGACGCCGGACACCGATTCAGCCATTGACCAAGGGAAGGGACAAAGCTGGTGAGGCTCGTATCATTCATGCACCTGCGGATCTTGTCAAGGGCACCACGGGGTGAAGGTGGCCCGAGGGCAAGCAAGAGCCGAGCCGGCCGGCCCCGAGAGGACTACTACCCCTCCCGTCGCCCGTCCACAAGGCGCGGTACTCCCAGGGGATTCTCCTCGCGCAAGGATTCAGGCAGCAAGTGCTGCGGGAATCCCTGATAGGCGATCGGCCGCAGGAAACGCTCGATCGCGGCAGTTCCCACGGACGTGCTGCCGGCCGCAGTCGTCGCTGGGTAGGGCCCGCCGTGCTGCTGCGCATAGGTGACCGAGACGCCGGTAGACCACTGGTTCCAGAGGACCCGCCCGGCCTTGCGTGCGAGGATCTCTATGAGCCCGGCCACGTTGCAGGAATCCGTGCCGTGGATTGTCGCAGTCAGTTGCCCCTCGAAAGTCTCAGCGATCTGCGGAAGCTGGGACTCGTCGTCGTACGCCACCACGACGGCCGTGGGGCCGAAGCACTCGGCCTGGAGAGCATGCGGTTCGGCGAGCATGTCCGCGGCGGTCGTGAGCAGGAGCGTGGGACTGGGCGGGTCGGCCAGAGGATCGGAGCCCTGGGCCAGGACCGTCACGCGGTGGTTGGCCTGCAGCTCCTGAAGCACTTCGGCGTAGCCGGACTGGATCCGATCGTTGAGCAATGGCGCTGCCGGCGGCAGGGCGGCGTTGCGCAGTGCGTCCACCAGGCGGGATCCCGCCGGGACGAACAGCGTGCCGGGCTTGGTGCAGAACTGTCCGGCGCCGAGGGTGAAGGAACCGATGAAGCCCTCGGCGATCTCCATGCTGCGGTCGTCGGCCGCGGCTTCGGTGACGAAGACCGGGTTGTTGCTGCCCAGCTCGCCGAAGAAGGGGATGGGCTCCGGCCGAGAGCTTGCGATGTCGAACAATGCGCGCCCGCCCGGAATGGAGCCCGTGAAGGCGCCGGCCTTGATCCGCGGATCCCGCAGTGCGGCGGCCCCGGCGGCGGTACCGGTGATGAGTGCGAAGGTGCCCTCGGGAGCGCCCTCAGCAGCAAGGGCGGAGGTGACAACCTCTGCGGTGAGCAAGGAAAGCTGTGGATGGCCCGAGTGCGCCTTGAGCAGCACGGGGCTTCCGGCGGCAAGTGCCGAGGCGGTGTCTCCACCCGCCGCCGAGAATGCGAAGGGAAAATTGCTGGCGGCGAACACGACAACCGGCCCCAAGGGCGCCAGAACGCGGCGAAGATCGG
The DNA here is from genome assembly GCF_014207375.1 of Arthrobacter sp. AZCC_0090. GTDB lineage: Bacteria > Actinomycetota > Actinomycetes > Actinomycetales > Micrococcaceae > Arthrobacter. The sequence continues at coordinate 156,399 of NZ_JACHEE010000008.1, forward strand.
GCCGCGGAGCACCCATGGGCCAGTCGGCGTCGGCGTGGTCGATCCGGGCGTCGAGGTAACCGCCATCGCGCAACAGTTCCCCGAACAGGCGCAGCTGGAAGGTGGTGCGCTTGAGCTCACCGCGGAGGCGGCCCTCGGCCAGGCGGGTCTCGCGCTGGGCCACGGGGACCAGTTGGTCCGCGGCCGAGTCGAGGGCGTCGGCGACGGCGTCGAGCAGCTTTGCGCGTTCGGCAGGCCGCAAGGCGGCGAGCGGCGACGCGGCGGCCTGGGCAGCGGCGAGGAACGATTCCAGTTCGGTGTCAGTAGTGGGCGCTACGGCCCTCGCGTTGGATTGCTTGCCGGGCGTGTTTTGGGCGACGGTGGTCATGCTCGGTCTCCTTTCAGGAGGGAATTCGTGGGGTCTTCGTAGTCGGCGTCCAGCGCGGCGAGCTCGCCTATGCCCACGGGCGCAGCGAGGGGCCGCTTGGCGGCGCTGGACAGGGATTCGGCGGTGGGCGAAGCGCCCGGCCCGGCTCCAAGGCAGGCTGATGCGAAGCCGCAAACCCGGCCTTGGCACCAGCCCATTCCGGCGCGGGTGAAGGACTTGAGGCTCCTGGCATCGCGGGCACCCAGGCTCTCCCGGGCTTCGGTGATCTCGCCGGCGGTGACTTCCTCGCAGCGGCACACGGTGGTCTCCGGAGTGAGCCAGTCCTGCCAGGCAGGGGGAACCGGATGGGCCCGGTGCATTGCCTCCGCGAAACGCCGATGCCGCGCAGTGGTCTTCTCTGACGCAGCGGTTTTTTGCGGCAAGGCGGACCCGCCCGCCGCGGCGGTGCCCGCTGCGAGGCCCTCAAGTACGGCCAACGTAGCGCCGCCGACGCCGGTGACCTCACCTGCGAGATACAGGCCCGGGACGCTGGACTGCTGGCGCTCGTCGACGACGCCCACCAGCGAGCCGTCCGTGTCGAGCCGGGTTTCGACGCCGAAAGACAGCGGCAGCTCCATCTGCGGCGTGAAGCCCCAGCCGAAACCCACCACGTCCACGTCTTCGTACACGCGCTCTGTTCCAGGCCGGACGCTGCCGTCGGCATCGACCTTGGCCGTGCGCACCCCGGACGCATGATCCGCTCCGAGGGATCCGGATCCGAGGACCTCGGTGACGATGCTGCGTGTGCGGTACGGAATCCGATGCCGGGCGAAGACTGCGGCGTACTCCGCTCCTTCAAGTGCCTTCTCCGGCACTCCTGCGGCAGCACGCAGATGCGGAAGCCAGGTGGTCGGGGAAGAGGACTCAAGCACTGCGAGGACCTTGCCGCCAGCCTCGGCGATATTCGCGGCCACCGGGAGGAGAAAAGGGCCGGTTCCAGCGATCACGAAGCGTTTCCCAGGCAGAATTCCGTTGGCCTTGATGAATGCCTGGATGCCACCGGCGGCCATCACGCCGGGAAGATCCCAGCCGGGAACCGGCAGTTGGCGGTCGTAGCCGCCGGTACACAGGACGAGGCGGCGCGCGACGACGGTTCGGGCGCCGGCGGCGCTTCGGTCCGAAGCAGCTTCCGCGACGGTGGGCGTCGTGCGCAAGGTGAAGCCGGCGTCGTCCCCTTGCGCTGGCTGGTTTTGCTGGGCCATCCAAACCTGGAGTCCGGGAAGGTACGTGATCAGCCCTTGGTGGCGAGCGGCGTCGAACCTTGCGCGGAGGTCAAGGTAACTCTTCCACCCGTGGTGTCCCTGGCCATCCGGCACCGGCACAACGGTCTCAGGCCGGTGCCGCCAGAACTGGCCGCCCGGCTGGGCACCCGCGTCTACGAGCACCACGGTGGCTCCAGACTCGGCAGCCGCAACAGCGGCGGCAAGCCCGGCGGGACCCGCGCCCACGACGGCGATGTCCGCGCTGACGATGGGCGGCGTCATGCTCGTCCTCCGGTTTCTTCCGAGGGATCCTCCCGGCATGAGCCCTCAATTTCCATGCCCTCGCGAACCTCAACAAGGCACGCGCGCTGGTTGGCGGAGCCGTCCACCGTCAGCAGGCAGTCGAAACACACGCCGATGCCGCAGAACAGCCCCCGAGGCCGCTCGCCTTTGCGTGTGGCGCGCCAGGCTGTGATGCCTTGGGAGGTCAAAGCAGCGCCGACGCTCTGGCCCGGAGATGCTTCAAGCGGCCGCCCATCAAAGCTCACGCGGACGACGCCGCCGATCGCGGCAGTCTTTGCCGCGCCTCGTGCTCGGGTACTCATGCTGTGGCCTCCTCTCGGTGTTCCGCGGACTGGGGTGAAGTGGAATGGTGTGCAGGTTCGCTGGCGGGGAGCTCGCCGAAGCGGGCCGGAGCGAAAGGTGAAAGATCGAGGTCCGGGGTTTGGCCAAGGAGCGCCTGGGCGAGGAGCTTGCCTGTTCCGGCAGAGAGTCCGATCCCGGCGCCTTCGTGGCCGGCAGCGTGCCAGAGCCCGGGGGCGCGCTCGTCGTGCCCGATCACCGGTAAGTGGTCCGGGCAGTACGGGCGGAAACCGTGATAGTGACGGATGGCCTTGACGTGTTTCAGGAAGGGGAAAAGCGCAGTGGAATTGCGGGCCAGCAGGCTCAGCGCATCGGTGCTCACCGTGCGGTCGAAGCCCACCCGCTCACGCGTCGAACCGATGAGGATGGTGCCGCTGGGGGTGCCCTCGACCACGGGCGAGCCCTGGAGGCCGGCGTCGGAACTGCCGACATTGTCGATGTACTCGGCCGCGTAAACCTTGTGGTGGACCATCGGCGGGAGTGGCTCGGTGACCATGACGAATCCGCGCCGGGGGAGGACCGGCACGCTGACCCCGGCCAGCGCGGCGAGCTCGCCCGCCCATGTGCCCGTACAGTTCACCACCGCGTCCGCGAAAAAGTCCCCGCGGGGAGTCTTAACGCCGGTGACGCGGCCACCGTTGGCCGCGGAACCACTGCTTGAGGAGCCGCTTCTTGAGGAACCACTGCTTGAGGAACCACTGCGCAGAAAGCCGGTCACGGGAGTGTCCGCAAGGAATCGTGCTCCCGCCTCGGTTGCGAGCCGGACGAGGTGGGCGGCGACGAGCATCGGCTGGACTTGGCAGTCCTCGGAGTAGCTTGCGCCGCCCAGGGCTTCGCGGGAAATATGCGGCTCGGCCTCGCGCAGCGCATCTTGGTCCAGTTCCTCTACCGCCACTCCATAGCCCGTCTGCACGGCCATGACGCGGTTCAACGAAGCGAGGCTGCTCTCGCGCGAGGCTACGATGATCCCGCCCTTGGATTCGAATTCCCAGAGTTTCTTGTGTTCCCCAAGGTCTTGGTGCCAGACCCCCAGGGAGTAGCGGGTGAGCTCAAGCTCGGGGCCGAGCTCCTTGTCCGAGACGAGGATGTTCCCCTCGCAGGCGGAAGAGGTGCCGCTCGCAGGCAGGCCCTTGTCGATGACCGTGACCGAGAGGCCTTGCCGGGCGGCGAAGTAGGCGGTAGCCGCCCCGATGACCCCGGCACCGATGACGAGGACGTCGCTGCCTTGGTTCATGTTTGTTGCTCCTCGGGTGGTGTCTCGTTCTCGCCGGTGGCCCAGAGGCCGCGGGCGTGACCGATGTGGCGGCGCATGAGTTCCCGGGCGGCGTCGGCGTCGCCGGACTCTATGAGGTCAAGTAGTTCGTGGTGTTCCTGGGCCGAGTCGGCCAGGCGGTTGCTCTCGCTCAAAGTCTTGAGCCCGTACATGCGGGTTCGGGTACGCAGGCTGGTGGCGAGTGCAACGAGCTGGTTATTGCCCGAATAGCGGAGCAACTCAGCATGGAAGTCGCGGTCCGCGACGAGATAACCGGCGAGATCCCCTTCGCGCGCCGCCTCGACGATATTGTCTGCCAGCGAGCGGAGCACCGTCATGCCCGACGGCGGGACCGTTCCGGCGACGTCGGCCATGACAGGCGGCTCAAGAAGCAGCCGGATCTCAGTGATTTCGTCGAGCTCGCGATCGCTCATGCTGGTGACGCGGAAGCCCTTGTTCTTCACCGTTTCCACCAGGCCTTCGCGAGTCAGGTCCATCATCGCCTCGCGCACTGGAGTGGCCGAGACGCCGAAGGCCGCGCCGAGCGCGGGCGCCGAATACATCGTGCCTTCTTCGAGGGTTCCGGCGATGATTGCCGCGCGAAGCGACTCGGTGACGGATTCGCGGAGGCTGCGCTGGCGGCCCAGAGGTGCGATGGGAAGCTTGTTGTTGGCTGGCACGGTGAGCACTCCTTGTGCAGGCGTCATGGTCTGGTGCCTCCTTCATACACCAAGGCCGCCGTCACGAGGTCCTCCCATGCCATGCCCACACCTGCGTACACGCAGGGCCGGCCCGGAATCCGCTCGAACTCGCCATTGACCAGCTCCCGCAGATTGGCTGGTTGGATGGATTTCCATTCCTCGACGCTGCGGGCAGGAATGAGATCTCCCGCTTCCCGCCAGGCCGAGGCCCGCCCCTCCACCACGACGTCGGAGCGCCGCACCAGCGACGCGTCCACCTCACGCGCGTCCAGGCCGTGCTGGCCCACCGCGGCGACGACCGCGCCAGGAGCCACCAGGCCGCCGTCGAACAGCGGAGTACGCGACGACGTCGTGCAGAGCACCACATCGGCGCTCGATACCTCTGCAGCGCTTGCCGGGCGGGCCTTGATTCCCTCGGACGCAAGCTGCTCGATGAGGACCCGCACGCGCTCGGGGCGCTGGCCGACGACGGCGAAGCTCGCCTCCGGGAACACGGCGCTCGCCGCCCGGAGGTGGTTGAGTGCCTGGACCCCCGCGCCGAAAACGAGCACGTGCGGCGTTCCCGGAGCACCGGTTCCGCTGCCGGGAGCCGCGGCGAGAATGTGTTTCACGGCGAGGAGGGTGGTGGCAGGAGTGCGGATCGCCGTGAGCTCGTTGCCATCCATCGTGGCCAGGGGAGCCAACGTTTCCGAGTCGAGCAGCAGGTAGATGCCTTGGATCTTCTCGAGTCCGCGCGCGGGGTTTCCGGGGGCCACGGTGAGGGTTTTGACCCCGCTGTAGTGTTGGCCGACCGCGGGCATGAGCAGGAACTCGCCGCCCGGAGCGGGGCTGAACAGGCGGGGGCTGTCCTCCTCCGGGTCAACGCCATCCCGGAGCGCGTGCTCGAGTGCGGCGATCGCCGTCGTCCATGGGGCCGCCGCCCGCACCGCCGCAGCATCGAAGTATGGGAGCGTCACAGCAGGAACCCTTCCGGGAAGGGATCGGTGGGATCGAGGAAGTACTGCGCGGTGCCCGTGAGCCAAGCCCGTCCGGTGACGGTGGGGACGACGGCGGGCCGGCCGCGTACCTCGGTCTCTTCGACCAGCCGACCGATGAAGCGCGAACCGATGTAGGACTCGTTGATGAAGTCTGTGTCCAGGGCGAGTTCGCCGCGCGCGTGTAGCTGCGCCATGCGGGCGCTGGTGCCGGTGCCGCACGGGGAGCGGTCGAACCAGCCGGGGTAGATGGCCATGGCATGGCGGGAGTGCTCCGCCGTGGAACCCGGGGCCTTGAGGTAGACATGGTGGCAACCGCGGATGTCTTGGCGCTCGGGGTGGACAGGCTCGTCGTCGGCGTTGATGGCGTCCATGATGGCGAGTCCGGCCCTGAGGAGATCATCCTTTCGGGAGCGCTCGAAGGGCAAACCGAGGCTGTCCAGGTCGACTATCGCGTAGAAATTGCCGCCAAAGGCGAGGTCGTAGGCAACGGTGCCGTAGCCGGGGACCTCAACCAAGGCGTCGAGGCGATCCACGAAGGAAGGCACATTGCGGATCGTCACGGACTCGGCATGCCCGTCCTTGACGGCCACCTCGGCGATCACCAGGCCGGCCGGCGTATCGAGCCGCACCGAGGTGACCGGCTCGACCACCTCCACCATTCCAGTCTCCACCAGCACTGTTGCGACGCCGATGGTGCCGTGCCCACACATCGGCAGGAGCCCGGAGACCTCGATGAAAAGGACGCCGAAGTCCGCATCCGGCCTGGTGGGAGGCTGGAGGATGGCGCCGCTCATGGACGCGTGGCCCCGCGGCTCGGTCATAAGCAGGGTGCGGATCCAATCGCTGTTCTCCATGAACCACAGCCGGCGCTCGGCCATGGTGGCACCGGGGATCGTCCCGATGCCGCCCGTAATGACGCGCGTGGGCATGCCCTCGGTGTGTGAGTCCACGGCGTGGAAGATGCGGCTGGTTCTCATGGAGTGCTCCTTCTGGTTGGTCTAGGTCCCCGTGGCTGCTTCGCCGGGCAACGGCCCTTCGCCGTCGCTTAGACACGCTCCCGAAGGACCGCAACCCGGCTTGTGCGTCTCCCACCAAACGCTCGCTCACCTTTGGGGGGTTTTGCGGAAACGCTCGCTCACCTTTGGCGGGTTTGCGGAAACGCTCGCTCACCTCTTGTTTATTTGTAACCCTTCGCGAGGGCTGCTTCTGTGTCGCGGATAACGGCGTCGCGCACTGCGGGGGCGAGCGGTCCCCGGGGTGGGCGGCAGGCGCCTCCGTGAAGGCCAACGATATCCATGGATAGTTTGATGGACTGGACGAACTCTGTCTTGCTGTCCCAACGCAGGAGGGAGTGCAGATCGCGGTAAATCTCGCGGGCGCGGTCCAGGTCAGAGACGTCGCCTGAGGTTGAAAGCCGGTAGAGCTCCAACGTGGATTCCGGAATCGCATTCGGATAGCCCGCTACCCAGCCGACGGCACCGGCCAGGCCCATCTCGACGACGGTGTCGTCGGTGCCGATGAGAAGGTCCACCTCAGGCGCGAGTTCCTTGATTTCGTAGGCGCGGCGCACGTCGCCCGTGAATTCCTTGACGCCGACAATGAGGCCTTCGCCGTGGAGACGGGCGATGAGCTGCGGAGTGAGGTCCACTTTGGTGTCGATCGGGTTGTTGTAGGCCACGATCGGCAGCCCGACGGCGGCTGCGCGGCGGTAGTGGTCCACCACCTCGTCGTCGTTGGCGCGGTAGGCATTCGGAGGGAGCAACATGAGCGCCTTGGCGCCCGCCTCGGCGGCTTGTTCTGCCCACCTCTGCGTCTGCAGCCCGCCGTATGCGCCGATGCCGGACATGACGGTGAAGCCTTCGGGCGCGGCCTCGACCGCCGTCGTAATGACGCGGGCGCGCTCTTCATCGCTCAGCGTTTGGTACTCCCCCAGCGATCCGTTGGGGGCTACGCCGTCGCAGCCTGCGTTGGCCAGGAAGCGTACGTGCTCAGCGTAGGCGTCGTAGTCGATGCTGAGATCGTCCTTGAACGGCAGTGCTGTGGCGACGAGTACGCCGTGCCAGGGCTTGCGGGTTTCAGTCATGGTTGGTCCTTTCGATGGGCACGCGCGGCGCCGTCATTGTGCTGCCGTGAGCTACCTCACAGCCTAATCTACCATGTGACATTGCACAGGTGGTTGAGGTGGGTGCCGGGCCGAAACCCGGCACCCGGGGTTTGCTGACTTGCGTCAGCTGGGAGGCAGTGGGCTAGCTTGCGGGAACGACGTACTGCTTGTCGGCGACCTTCCCAAGTCCTTCGGACAGGCCTGCGTCGGTCAGGAGCTTGGTGATGGTGCCGTCGGCGCGCTGTGAACTAATGCCGGCGTTGAGGGCGTCCTGCAGGCTCTTGTTGCCTTTGGTCATCGGGAACGCGGCCTCGGGTGCGTGGGCGATTGCCCCGACGCGTGCGTCCGGCTTCTCGTTCGCGAGGGCGACCTTGACTCCGGAGGCGCCCTTGAACTGAAGCACCTGCACGCCATAAGCGTCGACGTCGGCGTCCAGGCGGCCGGCGTCGAAGTCCGCCTTGAGCTCGACGCTGCTCGGGTAGGTGACCAGCTTGTCGCCCAGGATCTTCTTGAGGTCCTCAACCCACAGGTAGCCGTCGATCGTGCCCACCTTGTTCATCTTCTCGAGGTCGGCGACGGTGGTGGCGCCAGACTTGGAAACGATGCCCATGCCGTCGAGATACGTGGAAGCGGAGAAATCGACGGCCTTGAGGCGCTTCTCGGTCGCGTCGATGGTGCCCACCGCGAGGTCGATGTTGCTGCCGGAAATGGACTGCACGGCATCGGCGTAGGTGGCCTGCTGGTAGGCCGGTTCGAGGCACTCGTCCTTGGCAATCTTGCTGACGATCGCGATGTCGATTCCGTTGGGCTTGCCGCTGTTGTAGCTGCTGAACGGCGGGATGTCGATGACGCCCACCGTGAGCTTGCCCGGCGCAACGGTCTGGATGCCCTGGTGTTTCGGGGTGCACGAGGCTGTACTTGCGCCCGAAGATCCACCGCAAGCGGTCAGGCCGAAGCTGAGTGCGATCGCGCTGGCGGTCAGGATGCCGGCGCCTTTGAGGCGATGGGTGTTCATGGTTCCTCCTGGTGATGTGGGGGTGTTGCGGGATGGGGGTGGTTAGGTGTGCCGGGCCATGCGCTTCTCGAAGAAGACGGTGATCCACGTGGCCGGCATGGAGATGGCGGCGTAGCAGAGGCCGGCGAGGGTGAAGATCTGTAGGTAGTTGAAGTCCTGGCTGCCGATGTTGTATGCCGACTTCATGAGCTCGGGGACCGCGATCGCGTACGCCAAGGACGTCCCTTGGAACATCTGGATCGCGACTCCCATGAGCCCCGGGATTGCCGAGCGCATGCCTTGCGGCATGATGACCCGGAAGAAGGTGTCGCGCTGGGACAAGCCAAGCGCGTTGGAGGCCTCAAGCTGTCCGCGGGCCACTGATTGGATTCCTGCCCGCATGATCTCGCTCGAGTACGCCGCCGAGTTCCAGGTAAGCGCGAGGCAAGCCGCAGTGATGCTTTCGAATGCGATCCCGAACTTCGGCAAACCGTAGTAGAAGAGGTAGAGGATCACCAGCGCGGGTGCGCCGCGGCCAATTTCGACGACGGCGAGTCCCACGGTGCGGACGGCCAGGTTCTTGGCGGTCACCATGAGGCTGAGTGCCAGTCCCAAGGGATAGCCGAAGAAGATCGAGATGCCGGCGATCAGGAGGCTGACGCCGAGGCCGGACATCATCTGCGGGAGGTAGCCCGCCCATTCTGTTAGCCAGGTCATGCGTAGATGGCCTTCCTCATGCGGGAATCGAGTCGACGGGACAAGTAGGCCACCGGCAGGCTCAGCACGATGTAGAGGATGCCCACGATGATGTAGGGCAGGATTCCCTCCACCGTGGGGTGCTGGCGGGCGAAGGCCTGGGACTGAAAGACCATTTCCGTGACGATGATCGTCGAAGCGATCGAGGAGTCCTTGAGCAAGCCGGTCAGGTACGTGGCGATGGAGGGGGAGACGATGCGAAAGGCCTGTGGGACCATGACGCCGTAAAACGTGGTCCCCCGTCCCAGGCCGAGGGCATGTGCTGCCTCGCCTTGGCCCCGCGGCACCGACTGCAATCCGCCCCGGTAGATCTCAGCCAGGTAGGCGACGGACACTATGCCGAGGCCCACTATTGCGGCACCCACCGGGTTGAACTTGAAGGTGCCGATCTGGATGCCGAACTTGAGGAGGAACAGCCACACGATGATTGGTACTCCGCGGACGAGGTCCACGAAAAGCCGGCAGGCGAGCCGAACCAGAACGTTCGACGACGACAAGCCCACCGCGAGCGGGACGGCACCAATGATGCCGATCGTGAACGCCAACAGCGTCAGCATGAGGGTCATAGGCAGCCCTTGAAGGACCGCGGAAAGCGCGTCCATATCAGCGCTCCAGCACTGCCCGCAGGAAGCGTCGGGTGCGGGCCTCCTGCGGATCGCTCATGATGGCCCGGGGATCGCCCTGCTCGATGATCTTGCAATCGGCCATGACCACGAGCGTGTCGGAGACGTCGCGGGCGAACTGCATCTCGTGGGTGACCACGATCATGGTCATGCCATCGGCGGCAAGCTCACGCATGACGGCCAGGACCTCGAGCCCCACCTCAGGATCGAGCGCCGACGTCGGCTCGTCGAAGAGCATGATGCCCGGATCCAGCGCAAGGGCGCGGGCAATCGCGATGCGCTGTTGCTGGCCGCCCGAGCAGCGCCCGGGGTGTTGGGACGCCTTCTCTTTGAGGCCGACCCGCTCAAGCAGTTGCATGGAGCGTTCGTCAGCTTCCTCTTTGCTGCGTCCGAGGACTTTCTGCTGCGGGAAGCTGATGTTCTTGAGTGCGGACATGTGGGGGAACAGGTTGAAGGACTGGAACACCATGCCCACCGTGCGCCGCAGGGCCGCGAGGTCCCGGCTGTTGACTTCCTTGCCCGGCTCGATGGTGTGCTGGCCTACTTGGATGGTCCCGGAATCAGGACGCTCCAGGAGATTGGTGCAACGCAGGAAGGTGCTTTTGCCTGCACCGGAGGGGCCGATAAGGGCAGTGACAGTTCCCGGCTCGACGTGCAAGGAAACATCATCAAGGACGACGTGGTCGCCGTAGCGCTTCGAGATGTTGTCCAGCTTGATGCCGAAACGGGGCGCGATCCTGCCGTCTGCGATTTCTGAAAGGGTCATAGTGATCTTCCATGTGGGGAGCAAGTGAAACTAGACGATGTGGTCCATGTCACGTGATATGTGAAATGGTACATGACACTGCGCGGTGATGGAAGAGCTATTTTTGAGCTTGAAAGACGGCCTTTTAGCTCGTGGTGTCGTCGGCAGGTTCTTCGCGCATGGCCCGCAGGCTCCGCGGCCCCGGGGAGGGGCGCCGCGGCTCGCGGTCCCCTTGTCCCACAGGACGGCTCGTGCCTCTTCGAGGGACAAGCCCACCACATCCGGTACGGTTCAGGCCCGCGTCAGAAAAACCCGGCGTTTCCACTTGCGTCGGAAGCCTGACTTCCGCCACACTGTCCTTGGATCGACGAGACAATTGCCTCCCAGATCCCGCCCGCCTGACTTTCACGGCCGGCCACCGCCCCATCATCGAATGCAGGGCACACTTCACGAATTCCTTTCTTCTTAGGCCTTCCTTTCGCACCCCGAACCCGGGGCGGCCGCCCCTGACTTTCTCCGACGCAGCCCAAGCCTCGAAAGTGAGAACACCATGATCAAGCACCTCCCGGACCTCGTTCTGGAAATCACCGCCCACGAACCGGGCACCATCGAAACCGAACTGAATACCGCCGTCGAGACGGTCCTCACGCAGGCCATGCGGGAGCGCTCGTCCGGCATCCTGGTCACCCAGCACGGTTACAACCGGTACACCGTTGCCCTCAGCCCTGATGTCCCCTACGGAGAGACTCGCGAACGCCGGGAATGGGACCGTCCGGCCAATGCCTCGATAGGTGCAGAGTCCCCGCAGCCTGAGGGACCGGCCGAACAGTCCGAACAACGCGCCGCTTAGGACCACGCCCCGGAACCCCTAGCGGGTCTGCTCAACAGCGGCCAGGATGGCTTCCCCGAGTTCGAGAGGCTTGGTGAACTGGGGCCAGTGTCCGGTGGGCAGGTCCATGAATTCGACGTCGTTGATGCGCGCGAGCTCGGCCACGAAGGGGTGGCCTGATTCGATCCACTCGCCCAGCAGGCTGGAGGGGAACTCGCAAGCGATGATGGTGGCCGGGACGTCGTAGCGGCGAACATCGTGCAGCCGCTGTTTATCGGTGGTCACGTTCTTTGGCTCCGGGATGGCGCGTGCGCGGAAAGCGGCCCGCAGTTCGTCATTGAGGTCCACGAGGTCCTCGTTTTCGAAGAGCTCCCATGCCGGCAAGGGCACGGCGTCGCCTTCAACCGGCAGCTCGTCGTTGATGACGCCGCCCTCGCCGAGCGGACCGCTGTCCACGTAGACCGCCCGGACCACGCGGTCCGGGCGGGCGTCGACGGCGCCGTGGATGATGGCACCTCCACCCGAGTGGCCGACCAGGACAACGGGCTTGCCGACAGCGTCGACCGCCGCCACTACCGCGTCGATGTGATCCCTGAGGCCGATGCCGGACCGTGGGGCGTCAACGGCCTCGAGCCCAGGCAGCGTGAGCGGGTGGACCGTGTGTCCCGCAGCAACGAGCGGCGGCGTGACCTCCGACCACGAAGAAGCGTCCAACCAGAATCCGGGAACCATGATGATGTCCATGCCGGTACCCTACGACGGGCCACTGACAGAATGAACCCTTCCTCAGGAATCATCGAGCGCGGCAGGCCGCGCCGACAGTTCACACCGCCTCGTGGACCCCTGCCTGCAGGAGGGGCGCGAAGAATGCGGCGAGTTCCGCCGTCGCGGTCAAGGGCAGGACGTTCGCCACGTACTGGTCCGGACGCACCACCACCACGACGCCGCCGCGGTCAAGGCCGCGCAGTTCGAAGATGTCAGCCGAAGGATCGGTAGCGTAGACGTTCTCGAGGTACGTGAGTTTGAACGGCCCCACCTGCGGCTTGAACGCTGCCGGTACAGCCCCGATGTCGACGCTCGTGTGCTCTTGCTGGTAGATCACCTTCACGTCGAACCACGCATCGCGGTCAGCGTCCGACGGCGTTGCGGCCAGCGGCGAATCCGGCGAGTTCGCGATCCACTCGGCAAAGTCCGCCACAACTCCGGAGGAACCGGCCGGTGCGCCGTCCGCGAAGACGTAGATCCGCCAGCGTCCGTCCGCCTTGGCCTGGTGGCCGAGGTGTACCGGGTTGGTGTCGCAGACGCGCACCACGGGCGCGGACTTGAAACGTTTGCCGATGGTGAAGCCGGTGGCCAGGCTTTGGTGTGCGGGCTCGGCGATGAGCGCGGAGGGGGCGTACTGGGTCATGAAGCCGGCGGGGAATTCCGCAGTGTTCACGTAGAAGTTTTCCAGCTCGGTAGGGTCCTCAAATTCCTCGGGCTTCTTGGCCATGAGCGTGGACCACTCTTTGTCGAAGTCGATGAGGTTCTTGGCAATGACTTGGCGCTCGGCGGAGTACGTGGACAGCAGGCTCTCCGGGCTGCGGCCTTCGAGGACGTGTCCGAGCTTCCACGCCAAGTTGAAGCCGTCCTGCATGGAGACGTTCATGCCCTGGCCAGCTTTGGCGCTGTGGGTGTGGCATGCGTCGCCGGTAATGAAGACGCGGGGGGTGCGGGTTCCGCGTTCCTCCGGCAGGACGTCGTCGAACCTGTCGGTGAGGCGGTGGCCCACTTCGTAGACGCTGTGCCAGGCGACGTTGCGCACATCGAGGGTGTAGGGGTGGAGGATGTCGTTGGCCTTGGCGATGATTTGCTCGATGGTGGTGTTGCGCACTGAGCGGTTGTCACCCTGGTTGACCTCGCCGAGGTCGACGTACATGCGGAAGAGGTGTCCGCCTTCGCGCGGGATCAGCAAGATGCTGCCGCCCGTGCCGGACTGGATGGCGCACTTCGTGCGGATGTCGGGGAAGTCCGTGACGGCGAGGACGTCCATGACGCCCCAGGCATGGTTGGCTTGGTCGCCAGCGAGGGTGCAACCGATCGATTCCCGCACCTTGCTGCGCGCGCCGTCTGCGCCGACGACGTACTTGGCCCGGACAATGCGCTCCTGGCCTTCATCGGGGCCGGCCGTGTGGAGGAGCGTGACGCTGACGGGGTAGTCGCCCTCGTTGGCGACCTCGAGTCCGCGGAATTCCAGTCCGTAGTCGGGAGACATGCGGGTGGGGGAGTTCGCCATGAACTCGGCGAAGTAATCAAGCACGCGCGCTTGGTTGACGATGAGGTGCGGGAATTCGCTGATGTCACCGGTCGGATCGTCGAGGGCGCGGGCGGTCCGGATGATGCGCGAGGGGTCGGCAGGGTCCGGCTTCCAGAACGCCATCTCGGTGATCCGGTACGCCTCGGCGATGATCCGCTCGGCGAAGCCGAACGCCTGGAAGGTCTCGACGCTGCGGGCCTGGATGCCGTCGGCCTGGCCGATCGCGAGCCGCCCGCCGCGGCGCTCCACGATCCGCGTCGTGACGCCCGGGAACTGGGACAGTTGCGCGGCGGCGAGCATGCCTGCGGGCCCGCTGCCGACGATGAGCACGTCGACCTCATCGGGAAGGTCCGAGGGTCGGTTGATGCCGACGCCGGCGGCCGGTTGGACTCGCGGGTCACCGGATACATAACCGTGGTGGTGGAACTGCACGGGCTTTCCTCACTTCGTTGTGCGGTTGTTCAATTATAGAACTGTGAATTCTCTATTTGAACCTGATTCGGTTTCTAACTGTACGGCAGGCGTGACAGGGGCCACAAGGCCCTCGTGGGCCCACCCCGACGCCGGAGCTTGTTTCCAAGGCCGCTGCTTGAAGCTCCGGATTGGGAAACAAGCCACGGGATCCGCGCCGGGGTTGACGCCTCGAAGTTCGCCAGCCATAGTTATCGTATACGATTTCGTACTCGATGAGGAGATTATCTTGGAACAGGTCACCGACCACATCCTGGCCGCAGCCCACAAGGTCATCGCGGTGCATATCAACTACCCCAGTCGGGCGGCCCAGCGCGGCCGTACCCCGGAGCAGCCGTCGTACTTCCTGAAGCCATCGTCGTCCCTCGCGCTCAGTGGCTCAGCGGTAGAGCGTCCGGCCGGCTGCGAACTCCTCGGGTACGAGGGCGAGATCGCGCTGGTCATCGGCAAGCCTGCCCGCCGTGTGAGCCTCGAGGACGCCTGGAACCACGTCCAGTGGGTCACCGCGAGCAACGACCTCGGCGTCTATGACCTGCGCTACGCGGACAAGGGTTCCAACCTCCGGTCCAAGGGCGGCGACGGCTTCACCCCGGTAGGACCGGCGCTCATCCCGGCCGCCGACGTCGACCCTTCCGGGCTGCGCATCCGCGCCTGGCACAACGGCGAACTCGTCCAGGACGACACCACCGAAGAATTGCTGTTCCCCTTCGCGCGCCTCGTGGCCGATCTCTCCCAGCTCCTCACACTCGAAACCGGCGACATCATCCTGACCGGCACCCCGGCCGGTGCCTCCGTCGCCCAGCCGGGCGACGTCGTCGAGGTTGAGGTGAGTGCCGGTGACTTCAGCTCGGGTCGTCTCACCACCACAGTGACGGAAGGTACGACGTCGTTCGCGGACTTTGGTGCCCGGCCCAAGACCGACGGCACCCAGCGGGAGGAAGCGTACGGTTCGCGTGAAGCGGCGGGCCTCGCCCCCATCGTGTCCGTTCTGACTTCGGAGCTGAAGAAGAAACTCGAAAGCGTCGCCACGGCCACCTTGTCCAGTCAGTTGCGCAAACGCGGATTGAACAATGTGAGCATCGACGGACTGCAGGCCACTCGCCCGGACCGCCGAGTGGTCGGGCTCGCGCGGACCCTGCGTTATGTTCCTAACCGCGAGGACCTGTTCGCAACCCACGGCGGCGGTTTCAACGCACAGAAACGCGCCATCGATTCCGTGAACGAGGGCGAGATCCTGGTCATGGAAGCCCGGGGCGAAAAGGGCACCGGAACGGTGGGGGACATCTTGGCGCTGCGTGCCCAGATGCGCGGTGCCGCGGCCATCATCACCGACGGCGGCGTGCGCGACTATTCGGCGGTGGCAGGACTGGACATGCCCACCTACTTCGCCAACCCGCATCCCGCCGTGCTGGG
The DNA here is from genome assembly GCF_014207375.1 of Arthrobacter sp. AZCC_0090. GTDB lineage: Bacteria > Actinomycetota > Actinomycetes > Actinomycetales > Micrococcaceae > Arthrobacter. Next base: position 171,810 of record NZ_JACHEE010000008.1, read on the forward strand.
CCGACGCCACATTCCGTGGGACACCGACATCACCATCGCCTGCGGCGGAGCCACCGTCCAGCCCGGGGACATCATCGTGGCCGACTCGGACGGCATCCTGGTGATTCCGCCGGCCATCGCCGGGGAACTCGTGGACGAGTGCATCGAGCAGGAAAAGGAAGAAGCCTTCATCTTCGAGATGGTCAAACAGGGCAACAGCGTGGACGGTTTGTATCCGATGAACGCGCAGTGGCGTGCCCGGTACCAGGAGTGGGAAGGAGCCCAAGGTGACTGAAACCGCCGTCGGGATTTCCGCCGTCGAACGTTCCGCTGCTGACGCCGCAGGAACCAAAACCGGCAGCAAGTCCGAGCAGGCTTATGCGGCCGTGAAGGCGCGCATCGTGGAGGGCACCTACACGCCGGGTTATCGGCTGGTGCTGGCCAAGATTGCCGAGGACCTCGGCGTGAGCGTGGTCCCGGTCCGGGAGGCGATCCGTCGCCTGGAGGCCGAAGGGCTCGTGAAGTTCGAGCGCAACATCGGCGCCACGGTCTCCGGAATCGACCCCACAGAGTACCTGTACACGATGCAGACCCTGAGCATCATCGAGGGCGCGGCCACTGCGTTGTCCGCACCCCTCATTGATTCCGTGGCCATTGCCCGGGCCCGGGCCGTGAACGCCGAGATGCGCGACTGCTTGGAACATTTCGACCCGGTCCGTTTCACTGCGCTGAACCAGGATTTCCACAGCGTGCTCTTTGAACACTGCCCCAATCCGCACATCCTGGACCTCGTGCACCGGGGCTGGAACCGACTCGCCTCGATCAGGGCCTCAACGTTCCGATTCGTCCCCGGGCGTGCGCATGAGTCCGTGGACGAACACGAGGCACTGCTCCAACTCATTGAAAGCAACGCCGACGCCGACACCATCGAACAAGCCGCCCGCAGGCACCGCGCCGCCACCCTGGATGCGTACCTGTCGCTAGCCCCGGCGGCCGTGCAAGCAAAGACCATCTGACCCACCTTCACAGCAGTAAAGAGCAGTAAAGGAAGACAACAATGACGTTCACTGCACCAGAAACCACCACCCACTACGTCCCGAAGGACCTTCCCACCCACATCCAGCACTTCATCAACGGTCAGTTCGTTGACTCCGTGAGCGGCAAAACCTTCGACGTCCTGGACCCGGTGTCGAACGGCAACTACGCCACCGCCGCAGCCGGCCAGGAGGAAGACATCGACCTCGCCGTCGCCGCCGCCCGCGAAGCCTTCGTGAACGGCCCGTGGCCGAAGATGAAGCCCCGCGAACGCGCCCGCGTGCTGAACAGGATCGCCGACGCCGTCGAAGCCCAGGAAGCCCGCCTCGCCGAGCTCGAGACCTTCGACACCGGCCTTCCGATCACCCAGGCCAAGGGCCAGGCGTTGCGCGCGGCGGAGAACTTCCGCTTCTTCGCGGACCTGATCGTGGCCCAGTTCGACGACGCCATGAAGGTTCCGGGTTCGCAGATCAACTACGTTAACCGGAAGCCGATCGGCGTGGCGGGCCTTATTACTCCGTGGAACACGCCGTTCATGCTCGAGTCCTGGAAGCTTGCCCCGGCCTTGGCCACCGGCAACACCGTGGTCCTGAAACCGGCCGAGTTCACCCCGCTTTCGGCCTCACTCTGGGCGACTATTTTCAAGGACGCCGGCCTGCCGGACGGCGTGTTCAACCTGGTCAACGGCCTGGGCGAGGAAGCCGGCGACGCCCTCGTGAAGCACCCGGACGTGCCCCTAATCTCCTTCACCGGCGAGACCACCACAGGCCAGACCATCTTCCGCAACGCCGCAGCCAACCTCAAGGGCCTGTCCATGGAGCTGGGCGGCAAGTCGCCGTGCGTCGTGTTCGCCGACGCCGACCTCGACGCCGCGATCGATTCGGCCCTGTTCGGGGTCTTCTCCCTCAACGGGGAACGTTGCACCGCGGGCTCGCGCATCCTCGTCGAACGCGCCATCTATGACGAGTTCTGCGAAAAGTACGCGGCCCGCGCGAAGAACATCGTCGTCGGGGACCCGCACGACCCCAAGACCCAGGTCGGTGCCCTCGTCCACCCCGAGCACTACGAAAAAGTTGCCTCGTACGTGGAGATCGGTAAGTCCGAAGGCCGGCTGTTGGCCGGTGGCGGACGCCCGGCACACCTCCCGGAAGGCAACTACATCGCCCCTACTGTGTTTGCCGACGTCGCGCCCGATGCGCGGATCTTCCAGGAAGAAATCTTCGGACCCGTCGTCGCGATCACCCCGTTCGAGAACGACGACGAAGCCCTCGCCCTCGCAAACAACACCAAATACGGCCTGGCGGCCTACATCTGGACCCAGAACCTGACCCGCGCCCACAACTTCGCGCAGAACGTCGAGGCGGGCATGGTGTGGCTCAACAGTCATAACGTCCGGGACCTGCGCACTCCCTTCGGCGGCGTCAAGGCCTCCGGCCTGGGCCACGAAGGCGGCTACCGCTCCATCGATTTCTATACCGACCAGCAGGCCGTGCACATCACCCTCGGCGCTGTCCACACCCCCAAGTTCGGCGCGTAACCCAACTAACTCGCACTTGTTGTCGTTATGAGGCTCCAAAACGACACCTACTGCGAGTCAGTTGGGTACCGAACCCCAGAGACCCCTTTCAAAGAAGAGAGAACCCGATGACCAACTTTGTCCCCACCCCTTCCGTCCCGGCTCCGGATATCGTGCGCTGCGCCTACCTCGAACTCGTGGTCACAGACCTCGCCAAGTCCCGCGAGTTCTACGTGGACCTCCTGGGCCTGCACGTCACCGAAGAAGACGAGAACACCATCTACCTACGCTCCTTCGAGGAGTTCATCCACCACAACCTCGTCCTGCGCAAGGGACCGGTCGCAGCCGCCGCCGCGTTCGCGTACCGGGTGAAGTCCCCGGCCGAGGTGGACGCCGCCGAGGCGTACTACCGCGAGTTGGGCTGCCGGGTCGAGCGCCGCAAGGACGGCTTCACCAAGGGCGTGGGCGACTCCGTCCGCGTGGAGGATCCGCTGGGCTTCCCGTACGAGTTCTTCTACGACGTGGAGCACGTCGAACGCCTCACCCAGCGCTACGACCTGTACTCCGCCGGGGAGCTGGTCCGCCTGGACCACTTCAACCAGGTCACCCCCGACGTTCCCCGCGGCCGGAAGTACCTCGAGGACCTCGGCTTCCGCGTCTCGGAAGACATCAAGGATTCCGACGGCGTCACGTACGCCGCGTGGATGCACCGCAAGCAGACCGTGCACGACACCGCCCTGACCGGCGGCAACGGTCCCCGCCTGCACCACATCGCGTTCTCGACGCACGAGAAGCACAACATCATCCAGATCTGCGACAAGATGGGCGCCCTGCGCATCAGCGACCGGATCGAACGCGGCCCCGGCAGGCACGGCGTCTCCAACGCGTTCTACCTGTACATCCTGGACCCGGACGGGCACCGCATCGAGATCTACACCCAGGACTACTACACGGGCGATCCTGACAACCCCACCGTCACCTGGGACGTCCACGACAACCAGCGCCGCGACTGGTGGGGCAACCCCGTGGTCCCCTCCTGGTACACCGAGGCCTCCCTCGTCCTGGACCTGGACGGCAACCCCCAGCCGGTCATCATCCGTGAGGAAAAGAGCGAAATGGCGGTCACCGTGGGCGCCGACGGTTTCTCCTACACCCGGCCAGAAGGCGCCACGGCAGAGGGCTTCAAGCTCGGCGCCCAGGTCTAGTGTCCGGGCTTTAAAGGGATACTGACCGCAGGATGGCCGAACGGAGTGTGAAGATGCTTGACCCGAAGACGATAGAAACCATTGCGGACGAACTACTGGAAGCCGGCCGGTCCCGGACCCCGGTGCCTCGCCTGACCGCCCGCTACCCGGACATGACGGTGGAGGATTCCTACGCCGTGCAGCAGTTGTGGCGGCGCAGGAACGAGGACGCCGGCCGGAAGCTGGTGGGCCGCAAGATCGGACTGACGTCCAAGGCCATGCAGGCCGCGACGGGCATCACCGAACCCGACTACGGCGCGATCTTCGATGACATGGTGCTGGAAACGGGCTGCTCCGTGGCGTGGGACCAGTACACCCACCCGCGGGTCGAAGTGGAACTGGCTTTCGTGCTCAAGAAGGACCTCTCCGGGCCAGGGTGCACCATCTTCGACGTCCTGAACGCCACGGACTACGTGGTTCCGGCCCTCGAGATCCTGGACTCCAGGATCGAGATGGAGGGCCGGACCATCGTGGACACCATCTCGGACAACGCCGCGATGGGTGCCATGGTGGTGGGCGGCCGCCCGGTCCGCCCGGACGCCGTCGACCTCCGCTGGGTATCGGCCATCCTGTACAAGAACCAGACCGTGGAGGAAACCGGCGTCGCCGCCGGAGTCCTGGACCACCCTGCCAACGGGGTGCATTGGCTGGCCAACAAGATCGCCCCTCACGGAGACGGGCTGAAGGCCGGGGAGATCATCCTCGCCGGCTCCTTCACCCGCCCGCTGTGGGTGTACAAAGGGGATACCGTCCACGCCGACTACGGACCCTTGGGAGTCATCACATGCCGGTTCGAGTAGAACCAGACCGCACGTTCCGTGAAGCCTTGCGGAACCAAACCGGCCCTGCCGGCCGGCCACTCGCGGGGTTGTGGGTGTGCTCCGGCAGCCCACTCATCGCGGAACTGTGCGCCGGGGCAGGGCTGGATTGGCTCCTGATTGATGCCGAACACAGCCCCAACGGCCTCGAATCCATCCTCGCCCAGCTCCAGGCCGTCCGCGGCTACCCCGTCCAAGCCGTAGTCCGCCCACCGGCCAACGACACCGTGCTGCTCAAGCAATACCTGGACCTGGGCGTACAGGACTTGCTCATCCCCATGGTCAACTCGGCTTCGGAGGCGAAAGCGGCGGTGGCCGCCGTACGCTACCCTCCCCACGGCGTGCGCGGCGTCGGCTCGGCCCTGGCCCGCGCCTCGCGCTGGAACCGCATCCCGGACTATCTCGCCCGGGCTTCGGAGACGGTCAGCGTGACGGTCCAGATCGAAACCGAGGCCGCGGTCGCCGCCGTGGAAGAGATCCTGGCGGTCGACGGCGTCGATGCCATCTTCGTGGGGCCCTCCGACCTCGCGGCTTCCATGGGCCTGCTGGGTCAGCAGGAACACCCCAAGGTGCGTGCCGCCGTCGAGCACTGCCTCGCCGCGGCGAAAGCGGCAGGCAAGCCTGCCGGCGTGAATGCTTTCAACGAAGACACAGCGCGTGCTTACATGGCCGCTGGCGCGTCCTTCGTGCTGGTCGGCGCAGATGTCGCGCTACTGGCGCGCGGCACGGAAGCGCTCGCGGATAAGTTCGTCCCCGCAACCCCCGACGGCGACACGCCCTTTGGCGGGACAGGTGACACGCCGTCGAGCTACTGAACTAGGTAGGTAGTCGGCACTCTTCCGGAGGTCGTCGGACGGAGCTACATTGGATATCCCGAGGCCGCTCGGGGGCGGCCTAGGAGGGGGCCGTCCGCAATTTCAATGGAGCATGCCGTGGTCGCGCAACCAGATCTCAATCCTCAACAAGCAGCCACTGCCCAACCGCCGGCTGCAAGGCGTTCGGGCCCCGTGGAGTACGATCTACGGGCGGTTTACGTCCCGCAGTGGGGGCCGTTCCTGGATGATGAGGGACGCGAATTCTTCGTGACTGCCGTGGAATTCTGGGAGCATGCCACGGTGGTCAGTCTGTGCTGGAAACGCAGGCCCACAGGAGGGCAAGGAAGCCCGCCCCTGGTTGCCACGGATGAGCACGACCGTGTGCTGGGCGTGAAGCGCGTCTGGAACGTTGGTGCGCGATCGATCCAACATTTTGAACCGATTTCAACGTCAGCCCGCGCATTGACGGTGCTCATCGCCAGGAAAACAGGACCACAGGAACTGTTTAGCTGCAGGACTCCTCCGGTCAAGACGAGCCAGTGAAGTGAGCGCGTCCGTTAGGCGAAGGCGCCCGTCTGGGCTGGCCCGTAACTGGGCTGGCCCGTAACTAGGCTGGACGGGCGACGCCCCGTGTTGACCTCCGGATATGGTCGGGCGTGAGGCCCGTCAGCGCGGCAAGTTCAAGGTCATCGCAGGCTTGGGTCCGGAGCGCCGTGACAATCAAGGTCTCCCGCTGTTCCGTGATCTGGTCGCGGTGCCTTCGGCCGCTTTGAGTTGCTCGCTTTTCGCCCTCAGGGCATCCAGATGTGCGCCCCGCGGAAGCCCACTCGGGTGGAGGTCGTCATAAGCCAAACCAATGGTTCGGACAGCCCGAATGTTTTCCCCGGTCACCGCGGAAATTGTGGCCAGAGTGAGCCCATCTTCAAGGGCCTGGGCGATCATCTCGTTACGGGCGGCGGTCAAAGTTCGGATGGCGCTCGAAGCGTGGGATAGGAGTTGCCTATGCGCCGCGAGGGCGTGGGTGAGCTTGGCACGCTCCCCTTTGGCAGCAGTTTGGGGCCGGGCTGGCGCATTGGCCCGGTAGGTGTATCTGCCGGTGGCTGACGTGCCCCGAAGGGAGCCGGATGGGGCTGGCATTGGATCCCTTTCGGACTTTTCGCTAACTCTTCTGATCTATGAAATCTAGGCGGCGTTCGCAGAGGCGCGGAAATACCAATACCGCGTGAACCCATAAGGAAAGTGCATGGGAACTAACCCATATGGGGCAGAACAACCCGAAATCGGGCCAGATACCCCATATGGGGCCGAAGAGAGCCGACCGTCATAAGAGCCCCTTATTGATCCACGCAGATTAGGTCTTATCCACGGCGCTCGGCAGTGCCTAGTCTCGAAATTGGGGATTCGACACCCGAATCCTGAGTTTCACGATTCTGGAGAAGACAATGTCCGAGTACCTGCCGGCGTCGAGGGTCACCCGTATCAAGTCCTCAGCGAGCGTTGCGGCCGCCGCCCGCGTCCGCGAACTACGAGCCGAAGGGATCCCGATCATCGACTTGACCGTCGGCGAACCGGACTTCGACACCCCTGAACACATCAAAGCGGCCGCTATCGAGGCGATCAACGCTGGCGAGACCAAATACACCTCGGTGACCGGTACTCCCGAGCTGCAGACCGCCATCCTCCGCCGGATTGAAAGCCACACCGGCGTGCACTACGCAGCGAACCAGCTGACCATCGGCGGCGGTGCCAAGCAGGTCCTCTACGTTGCCCTCATGGCATCGCTCAACGAGGGCGACGAGGTCATCGTCCCGGCACCGTACTGGGTGTCCTACCCGGACATGGTCCTCGCCAACGACGGCACTCCCGTCATCGTCGCTTGTGGCGAGGAGACCGGCTTCAAGCTCACGCCGGCCGCCCTGAAGGAAGCCATCACTCCCAAGACCAAGTGGCTCATCCTCAACGCTCCGTCCAACCCGACGGGAGCCGTGTACTCACGCGAAGAACTGAAGGCGCTCGGTGCCGTGCTTGAGGAATTCCCGCACGTCTACATCCTCACCGACGAAATCTACGACGAGATCCACTTTGGCGACGGCCGGGTGACCAGCCTCGTCACTGCCGTTCCGTCCTTGCGTGACCGCATCCTGTTGGTCAACGGCGTCTCCAAGGCCTATGCCATGACCGGCTGGCGCCTTGGCTACGGCGTCGGCCCGGCACCGTTGATCGCGGCCATGAACAAGCTGCAGTCCCAGACGTCCTCCTGCCCGTCCTCCATCAGCCAGGCCGCCGCGGCAGCTGCGCTGAATGGCGATCAGTCCTTCGTCCGGGACAGCGTGGAGGTTTACCGTAAGCGCCGTGATGTCGCCGTCGAAGGCCTCAACGCCATTGACGGACTGTCCGTCGCGCCCGCTGACGGTGCCTTCTACGCCTACGTGAACTGCAACGGGGTCATCGGCAAGACGGCTCCCGACGGCACGGTCATCGAGAACGACCAGGACTTCACGCTGTACCTCCTCAACGCCGCCGCGGTCGCTGTTATCCAAGGCTCGGCCTATGGCCTCGGCCCCTACTTCCGGATCTCCTTCGCGACCTCGCTGGAAACCATCAACGCTGGCGTGGACTCGATCCGCAAGGCAGTCAGCGCCCTCAACTAAGCCCCCACAGGCATCACAAAAGTCAGCCAAAAGAAAGATTCAGGACATGATCCACGTAAAGACCAAGTTCCAGAGGCCGGACGCCGACGTCGTCAGCCGCCTCGCGGCGTTCTCCTCCGCAACCATCCACGAAGCCCAGGGCCGCAGGGGAGCCCTGAGCTCCAAGATCAAGCCGATTGACCGTTCGATGTCATTCTGCGGCCCGGCCGTAACCGTGGCTTGTGCCCCGCAAGACAACCTCATGCTGCAGGTCGCCATCCACTACGCCCAGGCCGGCGATGTGGTCCTGGTCGGTGCGCAGGAATTTTCCGACGCCGGAACCTTCGGCGACGTTTTGGGCAACGCCATGAAAGCCAAGGGCATTGCAGCGATGGTGACGGACTCCGGCGTGCGGGACACCCAGGACCTCATTGAGTTGGGCCTGCCCGTGTTTTCCGGCAGCGTTTGCATCAAGGGCACGGTCAAGGAAACCCTTGGGCCGATCAACCACCCGTTGGTCTTCGGCGACGAGATCATCTACCCCGGTGACATCCTTCGCGGCGACGCTGACGGCGTCGTGGTAGTGCGCCGCGAGGAAGCTGAGGAGGTCATCGCGCTCTCCCAGGCCCGGGACGACGCCGAACGCGAGCTCATCAAGGCCTACCACGCCGGAGGCACCACGATCGAGTTGTGCGGGCTGACGGAGAAGCTGAAGGCCAAGGGGCTTCTGGTCGAAGACTGATTGGGCTGGTCCGGCGACACGGAAAATGCCCTGCGACCCTGAATTTCCAGGGTCGCAGGGCATTTTCTGTGTCGAATTGGAGTGAGCCGACGACGGCGGGTTGGTGGTTAGTGGATCAGTCCAGTCCGGGCGTCGACCAAATGCCATTCGATGCTGTGTCCAGCGTACGCCGGCATGAGGCTTCCCTCGAAGACGAAGAGAGGCTCGCCTGTGCTTCCCAGCGGACGCCAGAAACCGTTCCTTGGGCAGTGGAATCCGGTCCGTGCACTGATCGTTCCGAGGGCTGGATTCGAAACCCACCGGGTCTGACTGATCTTTTTCACCGTTGTTCCTTTGATGGGGTTCACGGAATCCGTGAGCCGCTTTCGAATTACTTGCTAATTCGATAATAGGAAACTAAAACGCCGGTGAATAAGACCAAAGATGTCTGTCCGGATAAGGCAATGTTATGGATGGATCAAGCCTCGGACGGATCTGCCGCGTACTTGCTGATCAACTGCTGTTGCAGCATCTCCTTGACCAGGATGAGCACCGCCGACGCAGCTTCGGACAGGGGCTCATGGTCGGGGGTGCACAAGGCAATCTTGCACTGCAAAGCCGGTTCGATGATCCGCAGTACCTTGAAGTTCTCATCGGGGAAGAGGGCGTCGGCGGCGGATTTCGGGAGGACCGTGGCTCCCAGGTTTGCGCGGATGAGCCGAACAAGCGAGGGAACGGATTCCACTTCCCCCACGAGCCGCAAGGGCAACCCTTGGTCGGCCAGCCCCTTCTCGATGATCTGGCGCAGGGTGTGATTCTTTTCGGGGAGGAACAGTCCAAGGCTGCTGGCTTCTTCGAGGGTGACGGTCGTTCGGCCTTGGGCCACATCGACGTCTTCATGGGTCACCAGATGCAGGTCTTCAACGATCATGGTGGTGAACTGCACTCCACGGATCTTCCCCGGCTCGTAGATCAGCGCCATGTCGAGGCGACCGTTCTTGATGGCCTCGCTGAGCACGCCGCCGAAGATCTCCGTCAGGTGCACCACGATGTCCGGGTAACGCCGGCCGACCTCGCGGATGATCTGCGGCGTCAGGCTGGAGGCCATGCTGTACGGGGCGATGGCGATGGACACGCGCCCCGACGGTGCTGCCCCGGACGTCGCTACGTCCTGCCTTGCTTGTTCAACGAGGCGCAGGATGGTCTGGGCATGGCGATACAGGGTGTGTCCTGCAGCCGTTGGTTCGACTCCTTGCTTGCTGCGAATCAGCAGGCGTTGCTTCAAATCGCTTTCCAGCGCGGACACCTGCTGGCTGAGGGCGGGTTGGGCGACGTGGAGCGCTGCGGCGGCCTTCGTGATGCTCCCCGAATCGACGATCTTGACAAAGTATGAGAGCTTCCGCGTGTCCATGGGTCTGCCTTCCTCTAGGCCCTCATTGGGGCATAGATGCCATAAGGAAATTCTATGTAGGCACACACAATCAGTCTTTGTGTGACCCGTCTCTCAACGACTAAATTTGAGATCCACATCCCCGCGGTGGCGTTTCCCAATCATTGCCGGCAGTTCGTTGACTCCCCATCAACCAATTGTCCCAATACCAAATATAGACGCACTTGGCGCACTGCCCCACAAATCGATCGTCACGTAAAGAGCATCTATGAGACTTTCGGGCACATCGCCCTCTGGCCGCGGCGGCATGCGGTCCCTGCCGGCAGCATGTGTGCCGTAGGTCATAACCGGGAGCTATCCCGTGATAGCGAATAGGTCTTTGTGCCGGAAGTTCGTCGGTGCGAGACTTCTATCACCAAAGAATTACCGACAGTTCCTCTGATTGAAGAATTTTAGCCAAACACTTTCAATCGAACAGGCAACTGAATTCACCGAATATTCCAGCCGTTCGTATGGAATTGCGGGACCCTAATGCAGAACCACGGAAAGAGAACCACGTGAACCCGACAATTGATCTTGTAGCGGATCTTGGAGAGGGATTCGGCGCCTACACCATGGGCAGCGACTCCGATCTTCTGGAGATCGTTTCAAGCGCCAATATCGCTTGCGGGTTCCACGCGGGCGATCCGGACATCATGGATGCCACGGTTGCTGAATGCGTACGCCGCGGAGTCGGCATCGGAGCGCACCCGAGCTTTCCGGACCTGCGTGGCTTCGGCCGCCGCGACATGGGCCTCAGCGCTGACGAGGTGCGTGCCGATGTGCTGTACCAGCTGGGAGCCCTGTCCGGCTTCGCAGCTTTCCACGGAACCAAGGTCACCCACATTGCACCCCACGGCCGGCTGGGAAACCTCGTAGCCGTTCGCCCTGACTACGCAGCCGCCGTGGCTGAAGCCGCCGCCCGCGTGGACAACGAACTCATCGTTGTCGCCCAGGAGGGCGAACTGGCCAAGGCGGCACGTTCCGCCGGACTGGACGTAGCGATAGTCGGAATCGTGGACCGTGCGTACCAGGAAGACGGGACGCTCGTTCCGCGGAGCCAGCCCGGCGCGGTACTGCACGATGCCTCGGCCATTGTGGATCGCACCGTCCGCATGGTCTGCGAAGGCAAGATCCGCTGCGCCAACGGCACCGACATCGACATTTCCGCAGACACCGTCCTGCTTCATGGAGACAACCCAGGTGCGGTGGAACTCGCCCGGCTCATCCGTTCGGAACTCATTTCGGCCGGCGTTCGGATCGCCCCGTTGGCAGAGGTCATGGATGCCAAGAGGAAGGCAGCCTGACATGTCCATTCTCAGCGCGGCTCCCACCGAGATCTACGAATCCGGAGACTCCGCATTGCGCGTCGTGGCACTTGCTGAAGCTAGCGAGGACAACTGGCAGACAGTCCACCGTCTTGCGGACTGGCTGGAGAGCTGTGGCGCCGAGGGCCTTCACGGCGCGGTACCCACCTACGATTCCGTCTTGGTGGAATTCGATCCTGTCCTGGTGTCTGCACGCCAGGTGCGCGCGTTCGTCAAGCTGGGACTCCTCGAAATGGGCCGCTCCGGCGGCGCGGAAGCGGCACCCCGCGAGTTTGACGTCCCGGTGGTCTACGGCGGCGACTACGGTCCCGACCTGGAGAAGGTAGCCGAATACCAAGGCATCCCCACCGAGGAAGTCATCCGCCTCCACACCGAAAAGACGTACACCGTTCGTTGCCTGGGTGCTCCTGCTGGCTCGCCGATGATGGACGGCCCCGCGTTCCCCAAGCCCGTGCCGCGCCTCAAGGATCCGCGGCTCAGCGTTCCGGCAGGGGCAGTGGCCGTCGCCGGACGCCAGGCCGTCATCGCACCCGCGGTGGCACCCGGCGGCTGGTGCGTCATTGGCCAGACCCCTTTGACCGTCCTGAACATCCGCCGCGAACCCCTGGTCCCTTACAAGCCCGGAGACATTCTGCGGTTCCGCCGCATCGAGGCCGAAGACTTCGGCTCTTACGTCGGCAGGGAATTGGAACCGCGGCCATGAGTGGGCACATCCTCATCCAGCAACCCGGTAACGCCGTGGTCACAGACCTTGGCCGCTTCCGTGGACCTCGCTTTGGACTGCCGGTCAACGGCGCCCTGGACCAATATTCGGCCCGGGCAGCCAACATCTTGGCCGGCAACTTGGACAATGATCCCCTGGTGGAGATCACTGCCCTCGACTTCAGGATGAAGGCGCACTCCGACATCCTGATTGCGGTCACAGGGGCTCCGCTGACTCTCTCCGTCGGAGGGCGTCCGTGCAGCCAGTGGGAGCCGGTTTCGGTCCGTGCAGGCGAGATGGTGTCCATCCGGGGAATCAACCGGGGCCTCCGTGCCTACGTGGCCATCCACGGCTCGGTGGAGGCCCCAATGCTCTTGGGCAGTTGTGCTCCGGACACCGTTGTGGGCTTCGGCCTTCAACTCACGGAAGGAACCACGCTCCTTACCCGCCGCAGCGTAAGCCCAGTGCGCCAACCATACTTCGACCTCCCGCTCTTCCGTCTTGGCCTTGAACGGCCGAACATGGGGTCGGAGCTGCTGGTCGATGTGACCGACGGTCCGGATGTTGCCGACTTCGGTGATTCCAGCGAGTTGCTCTTCACGTCGGAATACGCCGTGAGCGGCCGGAGCAACCACATCGGCCTGAGGCTCGGCGGCCAACTTCCGGAAAGAACCTCAAGCGGCGAAGTGCTTTCGCGCGGGGTGCCGGTGGGCGCCGTCGAGGTTCCCTCCCGGGAAGAACTACTGGTACTGCACCGGGGACGCGGCGTCACCGCCGGATATCCGGTCCTCGCCGTGGTCACCAGCAGTGGCCTGGACGTCCTTGCCCAAGCCCGCCCGGACGACAAGGTCCACTTCAGGAAAACAACCGTGGCAGAGGCAACTGCCGCCCATCGGCGCTCGCGGGCCCAGCTTGAAACACTCCGCGAATCCGTCAACACCGTCTTCGGACTCCTTGGCATTGGATGCCGACCTCAGTGGCAGGACCTACCGGTTGCGGCATGCAGCTAAAAACCTGTCGCCAACCAGTAGCGGTTGCTACGCTCAACATCAAGAAGGAAATGTCATGACCGCAAACACCAACGCTGCACAAGTGCAGCATGAACGGCTCACTGGCCGTCAAACGCGCAAGGTTGTCACCGCAGGCTGCGTTGGCATCTTCGTGGAACTCTATGACAACGGCATCTTCGCATTCATGGCCGGAACGCTTGCCCTGGTGTTCCTCGCCCCGGGCAACCCGGACAACGCCCTGTTGTTCGTCTTTGCCGGCTACGCAGTGTCGTTCTTCGTCCGGCCCCTTGGCGCAGTAGTTTGTGGCTATTTGGGCGACCGGATCGGCCGGCAAAAGCTACTCGTCTTCGTGATTCTCCTGATCAGTGTTGCCACCGCCGGCATCGGCCTCCTGCCCGCCTACTCGGCCATCGGCATCGCAGCGCCCGTGCTGCTCGTCCTCTTGCGGCTCCTGCAGGGCTTCTCGGTTGGCGGCGAAGCCGCCGGCGCTATGACCTTCCTCGCTGAGCACGCCCCAGAGGGCAAGCGCGGAATCATCACCTCCTATGCACAGATCGCTTCGTTCGCAGCACTGCTCACCGGCACCCTCGTGGCATTCTCCATGTCTCCTTGGCTCACCCAGGCTGCCATCGACGGCGGTGGCTTCGGCTCCTTCGTGTGGCGCATTCCGTTCCTGGTGGCCATTCCCATGGGCGTCATCGGTTGGTACATCCGCAAGGCCATCGCGGACACCCCCAACTTCACAAAGCTCAAGGAAGAGGGCGGCCTCTCCAAGAACCCGCTCAAGGAAGCCTTCAAGTCCGCTGAGCACCGCCGGGCCATGGTTCTGGCACTCTTCATCCCGCTCATGAACGGCTCCGGCTACTACGTCCTGTTCTCCTACATGCCTACGTTCCTCAAGGGCAAGCAGCTCAACTTCACCATCGGCGAGGCGCTGTTCATCACGGCCTGCAGCCTGGTTGTCATCTGCATCGCCATTCCATTCATGGGCGCCCTGTCCGACCGCATCGGCCGCAAGAAGGTCATCGCCGGTTCCGCCATTGCCATGACCATCCTGGGCATCCCGTCCTACGCCCTCATCGCAACGGGAAACATGGGCCTGGCTATCCTCGGCGCCTCGATCATGGCCATCGTCTTCGCCGGCCACACGGCAGTGATCCACATCCTAATCGTTGAGCTGTTCCCCACCCGGGTTCGGTATTCCGCCTACGGCCTCGGCTACAACATTTCCTCCGCGCTCTTCGGCGGAACGGCCCCCCTGCTGATGACCTGGCTTATCAGCAGCACCGGCAACATCTACATGCCCGCCTTCTACGCAGTCATCACGGCCCTCGGCACGCTGGCAGCCGTGAGCACGGTCAAGGACCGGGCCCACGAACCCCTCCGCGACGCCTAAGCCCCACGGACCTCCGGGCACTTTGTGCCCTCCTATTCCCCACTTTGGAGAAGCAATGTCATTTTCCGACTACAACACCGCCCTCGTCACCGGAGCGTCAACCGGTATGGGTGCCGCAATTACCGAGCGCCTCGCCAAGAGAGGCCTCGCCGTTCATGCCGTGGCCCGCAACGAGGAACGCCTCAGCGAGCTGGCCGATCGTACGGGTGCCATCCCGCACGTAGTGGACCTGACCGACACAGCGGCGCTGACCGCCGTCGTGAGCGAGCTGAAAGTCGATGTCCTGGTTAATTGCGCCGGCGTTTCCCGTCCCGGCAACCTCCTGGACTCGTCCGAGCAGGACATCGACGAGCTCATTGACGTGAACCTTCGCGGCCTGCTTCAGCTCACGCGGCTGGTCCTGCCGGGCATGGTGGAGCGCGACCTCGGCCACATCATCAACATCAGCTCCATCGCCGGGCTTTACAACTTCTATGGCCACACGGTCTACCACGCCACCAAGGCGGCCGTGCACCAGATCTCCCGGCAGCTCAGGAATGACACGGTCGGCAAGCGCATCCGCGTGACGGAGATCTGCCCCGGCCGGGTGGAAACCGAGATCTTCGGCCGGAACATGGGTGGCACGCCTGAAGCCATGGAAGAAGCGTGGAAGACCTATTACGAAGGCTACGAGTCGCTGACCACTGACGATATCGTCAACGCCCTCGACTACGCCATCGAAACCCCGCGCCACGTCAACGTGGGCATGCTGGAACTCATGCCGACCTTCCAGGTCCCAGGAGGCCTCACCTTCGACCGGCGCTGACCGACGCCTCGCTTGAGGCGATGCGCCCGTCCTGGGCGCCCCAAAGTTCCGGTGGCATTCACTCCCGTCACCGGAAATACAAGCTGGCGGCCGCGAATTTCGCGGCCGCCAGCACCCGTTTCCGGGGAGTGTCAACGAGAAGGGTGATGCTCGCCCCGGTTCCTGGCGAGCGTTTGGGAGGGCCCGACGTCGGGCGCTTAGTCCTCGTGGAGCGCTTGCGTCAGGTGGTGCGTGGGGATGCGGTCGCGGTCGTACGTGATTTCCGTGTAGCCGTGCGGTTCCGGCCGGCCGTCGTGCCCGAGGTTGACGAAGACGATTTCCTCGATGGTCAAGATGCTTTCTCGAGTGATCATGTTGCGCACCTCCGCACGCATGGTCAGTGACGTCCGGCCGAAGCGGACTGCCGTCAGCCCCATCTCCACCAGATCACCTTGGACGGCTGAGCTCACGAAGTTGATTTCGGAGATGTACTTGGTGACGGCGCGGCCGTTTCCAAGCTGGAGGATCGCGTAGATTGCCGCTTCCTCGTCGATCCATTTCAGCAGGCTTCCACCGAACAGAGTGCCGTTGGCGTTGAGGTCCTCCGGACGTACCCATTTGCGGGTCCGGAACGTGATGTCAGCCTTTTCCATAATGCGAGATTAGCCGAGGCCCGGCGCCCGCGTCTTCTATGGCGTGCCATGCTTTGCTGGACTCCGTAACATGGATACGGTGCACCCGGTTCAGGGCACAACACGACACGCCGATTCGCGCACCATGCGGCACGCCGGGAACGCGCTGGAGGAACACCATGAAGATCGACAAGACCCACAGCCGTGCTGGGCTGAGCGCCCGGCCTTCCTGCTGGAACCGCTGACCATGCCACCGTTGGGCGTTGTGCTAGGCGCCTGGTCAATGAGCTGGCCTGCCTTGGTCATTCTTGTTGCCGCCGTCGTCCTGTATTCAAAGGGCCTGGTTGCCGCCAAGCGCCGGGACATCCGCTGGCCTTTGTGGAACTCTTTTGCCTTCTTTGCTCTTGGCCTGGGTAGTTTTGCTGCGCTGAGCTTTGGATTCCCGGGCGCCTATAGCCACGATTTGCGGTGGGCTTTCACCCTCAAAGTGACGTCTTACCTGTTTGTGGTCCCGCTGTTGATTGGGCTGGGAAAGCCGCTAACGCTCGCAAGGCAGACCCTTGGCCCCGCGGGCGCGGCGCGTGTCGAAGCGATTCTGGGATACCGGCTCGTCCGCATGCTCAGCAACACGCTCGTGGCGGCGCTTCTGGGACTCGCCATGTTCACGGTGTTCTTGACCCCGCTGTTCTACGTGCTCCGGACCAACCCGGCCGCCGACATCATCCTGACTTTGCTGGTGCCTGCCATGGGACTCCTCATGACGGTTCCGATCATGGAAGACGGTGCAGGGCGCACTGGATCGCTCATTGTGGTCGAATTCATCTTCGTATTCATCGAACTGCTCGCCGACGCCGTGCCAGGGGTCCTGATGCGGCTCAGCCCGGGAATTCTCGACGGCGCCACATCAGTTTTGGGCAATCAACCAGGCTGGTTCCCCTCACCGTTGCGTGACCAGCAACTCGCCGGGGACCTGATGTGGTTCCTCGCGGAGATCGTGGATCTTCCCCTCATCATCCTGATGTTCGTCCGGTTCTCCCGGAGCGACAAGCACGAGGCCAAGAGCTTCGACGACCTCAGCGACGAAGAAATCGAAGCCCTGAATCGGGCACATCTAGGGCAGGGCGGACGCACCCTGGATTGATCCAGCAGCCCGGATTGATCTGGAGAGCCGGCCGGGTTGGTTCGGCGAGGCGCTGGCCGGGTTGGTTCGGCGAGGCGCTGGCCGGGTTGGTTCGGCGAGGCGCTGGCCGGGTTGGTTCGGCGAGGCGCTGGCCGGCCGGCAGGGAGGCTGTCCTTAGGCCATCGCGGTGTGCGATGCGCTGTGCGAATCGATCGGCTTGGCGTAGCACTGCGAGTGGCTGACGCCGATGTACGGGCCGAAGTTGGGCACAGCGGCGAAGCCGGCGCTTTCGTAGAAGCTGCGACCGTCGGATTGGGCCGATCCCGCTTCTGCCGTGATCACGCTGAAGCCGTGGGAGTGTGCTTGAGCTTCCAGCGCGGCAAGGATGGAGCTGGCCACTCCTGAGCCCCTCGCGTAAGGGACAACGTATAGGCGTTTGATTTCTGCGGTCTCGGCGTCCAAGATCCGCAGACCGCCGCAACCCAGGGGCTGGCCTGAGCACTTTTCGTAGGCCACCACGAAAACGGCGGTATCAGCTTCCGATGGGGCGGGTCCGGGCTCGTGGTCTGAGTTGCCGAAACGCGCGTCCAGTTCCGCTTGCTGAGCGGCGCGGAGGTCTGCGCCCACCGGGTTGGCCCAGGTGACCTGTCTGATGTTGAGCCGAGGGTTGGTCTGCATCGGAACCTCTTTCGCCGGAGGGGGTTATGCAAATCAAGCCTAGGAAACGGGGGTTACCGCGGTGTTTCCTCCGCGTAAGCGTCCGGAGAAATACCGAGTGTTGGGAGAAGTTCCGGGGTGTTGGGCTGATCTTCAGACAGGTGTTATTCGTGCGCAATCATTCGACGGCGTCTCCGGTGGGATCTTCGGCCGTTCTGTCTGCCAAGGCAAGTCCGCCCACGGGGCTTTGGTCCCAGTGAAGCAGGCGCCAGCCGCCTTCCGGATCGCCTTCGAGCACCACGATTCCGGTGTTCTGCAGCTGGTGGGTGGCGGCGAACTCCCGGCCGACATCGGCCGCACGGCGACCGGCCCAGCATCGGATAGCGGCACCATGGCTGACCACGACGGCCGTCTCGTCGCCGGCCGCTGCCACCTTGGCGATAGCTGCGTCGTAGCGGGCGAAGAACTCATGACCGTCACCCGATCCTGGCATGCGGACGTCCAGTTCGCCATCCGTCCAGGCGAAAACGGTGCTCATGTACCTGTGGTGTGATTCGTGGTCGGTGAGCTTCTCCAAAGCACCGGCCTCGATCTCCTGCAGACCGTCCAAGACAGTGGCCTCCAGCCCCAGGCCTTCGGCGAGCGGGGCGGCGGTCAGTTGGGTGCGGACCAGTGTGGACGCGTAGATCGCCGTGATGTCTTCGTCCGCGAGGGACTTGGGGAGCGCCGCGGCTTGACGTTCGCCGAGTTCAGTCAGCCCCGGGCCGGGAAAAGCTGTGTCCAATTGCCCCAAGACGTTTCCCGGGGTTTGCCCGTGGCGGATAAGCAAGAGCCTCATGCTGACACAGTTCCTTACACTCGATTCGGAAATGCCGGGTCCACGCGGCGTTTCGACCCGTGACTTTCAGCCAATCAGGCACGGCAGCCAAGGACCGGGCCGACACGCCGTTCGTCCGTCCGTAGTGCGGCGCTTCTACTTCAGGTGGTCCACAAGCTGGTTGGCAATCCCGGTGTACTTGCCCGGAGTCAGGGCCAGCAGTCGCGCCTCGGCCTCGGGGGACAGCCCCAAGCCGGAGACGAACTCCTGCATGCGGGCGGCGTCGACGCGCTGGCCGCGGGTGAGATCCTTGAGACGCTCGTATGGGTTCTCCATGCCCTCGACGCCGGCGATGGCCTCGGCCCGCATGACCATCTGGATGGCTTCGCCCAGGACTTCCCAGTTGGTGTCGAGGTCGGCCGCCAGGACCTCCTCAGCAACGTCCAGGGCCTTCAGTCCCTTGGCGACGTTCGAGATGGCAAGAAGCGAGTGCCCGAACGCGACGCCAATGTTGCGCTGCGAGGAAGAATCCGTGAGGTCTCGCTGCCAACGGGAGGTAACCAGCGTGGCGCCCAAAGTGTCCAACAGCCCGTTGGAGATCTCGAGGTTGGCCTCGGCGTTTTCGAAGCGGATCGGGTTGACCTTGTGCGGCATGGTGGAGGACCCGGTAGCGCCTGCGACGGGGATCTGGCGGAAGTAACCGATGGAGATGTAGCTCCAGATGTCCGTGCAGACGTTGTGCAGGATGCGGTTGAAGCGCGCAACGTCAGCGTAGAGTTCAGCCTGCCAATCGTGGCTTTCGATCTGCGTGGTCAGCGGGTTCCAGGTCAGCCCCAAGCCCTCAACGAAGGACTGGGCTACGGCCTGCCAGTCGGCTCCCGGTACGGAAGCGACGTGCGCCGCATACGTACCGGTAGCGCCGTTGATCTTGCCCAGGTATTGCGTCTTGGAAACGCGGTCCAGCTGACGGTTCAGGCGATGCGCGATGACTGCCAGTTCCTTGCCCAGCGTGGTGGGCGTGGCGGGCTGGCCGTGGGTGCGGGAAAGCATGGGCACCGCACGGTTTTCCTCCGCCATCGCTTCGATCTGCTTCACCAAAGCGCTGGCAGCCGGAAGCCACACATCTTCCACGGCTCCCTTGACACCCAAGGCGTAGGAGAGGTTGTTGATGTCTTCCGAGGTGCAGCCGAAGTGCACCATCGCGGTCAGGTTCTCGATACCGATTGCGGGCAGGCGACGGCCGATGTAGTACTCAACAGCCTTGACGTCGTGGACCGTGACAGCTTCGATTTCGGCCAGTTCAGTGACCGAAGCGGCGTCGAACTCGGTGACGATCGAGCGCAGCTTCTCCTGCTGTTCGGCGGTCAGGGGGCCAGCGCCAGGGAGCACGTTGTTACTGGTCAAGTGGATGAGCCACTCGACCTCGACGGCCACACGGTCGCGGTTGAGGGCGGCCTCGGAAAGGTAGTCGACCAGCGGAGCCACGGCGGACTGGTACCGGCCGTCCAGCGGGCCAAGGGCGATCGGCTCCGGCGACGCGGCAAGGGCCAAGCGTCCAGAGGGCGTACGGGTAACAGCGGCGGCGACGGTTTCAGGCATGGGGCAATTCTTTCATGAACTCGCGCTGTGCCATTAAGCGGCACTTCTCTATGTGCATAAGCCCACGCCCGATCCTCCAGAGCCGTGTTTTCGACAGTTGTCCACATAGCCCCCATCGGCCGGTTCCGCACTCACGGAACGGGCCGTAGTGTCGGTGCCAGAACGTCAATATTGGACCTAGGGGAGGACAAATTCATGAGCATCGTTCAGATGGTGGCCGGAGGACCGGATGTGGAATCCCAGCAATGTGTTTCACGTGCAGCGGAGGTCCAGCGGCTCGGATGGCGGATGTCGGCCTGTGCAGACCAGGCCGACTCCGTGCTTGGCAAACTGGCGCAGCTGCAAATGGACCGCTGGGAGTCGCCGGCGGGCCGCGCCTACAGGACCACGGTCGCTTTGCAGGCCGCGTCGCTTCGAAGGGGTCGTGATGCCTTGCGCGAGGCAGCCGCAGTGACTCTCCGGCATTCCCAGAATGTGGTATCGAACGGCCGGGCAGGCTTCTGATGGTCGAGGTCGCTCCCGTCGGCGGGGGTGGGTCGCCCCGCCCCAAAGCTCCCGAGCCGGATGGCCCTCTCCGCATTCGCGGGGGTGTCGGTGGGATCAATTTCCAATTCGAAGAGCTGCTTGCTGGCGCAGCCGCGTTGGATGGCCTCGTGCGCCAACTGCAGGCTATTGAAGTGGAGGCTGAAGCAGTACGGGTGGCGCTCTTCCCACACCAGGCCTCGTCCTACACGAGTGGAAGCAACGCCATCATTGCCGTCGGTGAGAGTGGCCGGGACATAGGGCGGGTTCGCGAACAGCTTCAGCGGATTGGCAACGATGTCAGGGCCAGCCACCGTGAATATGAGTTTGCTGAATCACATGCGGCGATCCGCCTGCGAATGGGCATGGGAATGCCACTCCTCGGGACCGGGCCCAGCCCTCTGGACCTTGGCTGGCGGGGAGCAACGGAAGGAGTCGTCCGGGATTTGACCCGGATGCTGGAACTGATGATGGGGTTGCCGCCGGTAGCGGCCAACCTTGCAGGGGCCATGATCGGCCCCACCGACGTCGGCGCCGTCTTGAGAGCCATCGCCGCGACCCCCGCATTGGCCTTCCTCAGGCCACGTTCCATCGACGTCGGCCGAGGCGAGACCGTCACCAAGAGCGTGGACCTGTCCGCGGCAGGAATGCTTCGGGAACTAGACAGCGTCTCAGCCAGTTCAGAGGGCGAAATTGAAGTAGTGCAGCTAGACAAAGACGGTGAACGGACATGGGTCGTATTGATTCCGGGTACCCAGCCGGGCAATCCGCCCGGCGGCAGCAATCCACTGGATGAGGCCGGCATTGCCGAAGCACTGGGCTACGACTCGACAGAAACCAGCAAGGCCATCCGTCAGGCGTTGCTTGAGGCAGGTGCAGCTGCGGGCGAAACGGTGGTGGCAGTTGGCCACAGCCAGGGAGGGATCCATGCCATGAACCTGAGTCAGGACAAGGCGTTCCTTGCCGAGTACAACCTCAAGTTTGTTGTGACGGCAGGATCACCTGTCGGGGGAATCACGCCGCAAGCGGGCATCGGCAGCCTGCACTTGGAGCACGAACAGGACTGGGTGCCGGGTGCCGACGGCAAAGCCAATGCTGATACCAAGGACAGGGTCACGGTGACCATGACCAACCCGATTGGCCTGGCACCGGGCGAAGACCCGGGAATAGGGCCGGCACACAAGCTTTCACGGTACGAGGAAGGGGCGAAGCTGGTGCAGCTCAGTTCCGATCCTTCACTGGCGGCATCCACAGCCGCTTTGGGCGGGATACTGGGCGTCGGCGGAATGGCCAAGGTGAGCAGGTTCAAATTGAGCCGCGGAGCTCCCCAGCCTCCGCCGGTTCCGGTTCCGCGTGTGCCCCCGCCAGCTCCTAGTGTGCGGCCACACGCCCCGTCAGATATCCGCTCCGGATCGGGAGGGCGCTAGAAGGGCTGCCGAACGGGCGGCTCCGAGCTTTCCGTGCGCCTGTTAGCGCCTGTTCGCGCCTGTTCGCGCCTGTTAGCGCCCGGAATCCAGCTGGCCACCATGGAGATCAGGCTGATGATGATGGCAGCGAGAACTGCGGTCCAGAAGAAGCTATCGATAGTGAGGTGTACCGGTGTGTAGCTGCTTAGCCAGGCTGTCAGGGACAGCATGGCCGCGTTGATGACAATCGTGAATAGGCCGAGGGTGAGGATCGTGATCGGAAGGGAGAGCAGCTTGACCAAAGGCCGGACAAAGGCATTGACGATGCCAAAAATGAGCCCTATGAAGAGATAGGCAAGAACCACGCCCAGGGTGTCGCTGCCTTGTGTGACCCCCGCATTCGTGACCGCGTTGGTTGTTGCCGAGCTGGAAATATCCATCCCGGGCAGAATCCAGCTGGCAACCCAGAGGGCCAGCCCGTTGATCAGGACACGCACAATGAATGAACCCATGCGCCCATGCTTTCACACCCGCAGACCGGGAGGCCCACCCTCATGTCTCGAATGCCTGCAAGTAGGCTGGTGCCATGAATTCTTCTGACAACGCACCGGAGGGCGTGCGTCCCCGCCCGGTGGTGGACAGGCTCCCCAAATATGCGGCAGGCAAGGCTCCCGCAGTCATAGAAGGCCTGACCAGCTACAAATTGTCTTCCAACGAAAACCCGTTGCCCCCGATTCCCGCCGTACTCCAGGCTATTGCCGATCAATCGGACATCAACCGGTACCCGGACCCTCTTTCTACCAAGCTGCGCACGGCGCTCGCTGAATTTCTGGGAATCCCCGCTGACGACGTCGTCACGGGAGCCGGAAGCCTCGGTGCGCTGAACCAGATTCTTTCCACGTTTGCGGGACAGAACCACGACGGCAAAGCCGATGAGGTCATCTATGCTTGGCGCTCCTTCGAGGCCTATCCCATCTGCGTAGGCCTATCAGGTGCTGAGGGCGTCCAGATCCCATTGCTTTCGGACGGACGCCACGACCTCGAGGCCATGGCAGCCGCTGTCACCGTTCGCACCAAGGTGATTTTGCTTTGCACACCCAACAACCCCACCGGGCCCGTCCTCACTGCAGAGGAAACGGAGCGGTTCATCCAGTCCGTGCCGGCCGGCGTGGTTGTCGTTATCGATGAGGCCTACCAGGAGTTCGTTCGGGACCAGGACGCTGTGGACGGCATCAAGCTGTACCGCAAGTACCCGAATGTGGTTGTCCTCCGCACGTTCTCCAAGGCTCACGGCCTTGCTGGGCTGCGCGTTGGGTACAGCGTTTCCGGACCGGATCTCACCCAGCACCTGCGGGTCGCAGCCACGCCGTTTGCGGTGTCGCAGATAGCCGAGCGCGCGGCTATTACCTCCTTGGAGAACTTCGACCAGGTTGTTGCAAGGGTACAAAGCCTGGTTGATGAGCGGGACCGGGTTACAGCAGGACTCCGGGAGTTGGGATGGCTCGTCCCTCAGGCACAGGGCAACTTCGTCTGGCTGAACCTGGGAGAGAACAGCGCCGAATTCGCCGCACTAGCCGGCGAGCGGGCGTTGTCCGTGCGGGCCTTCGGTAACGAAGGTGTCCGGGTCAGCATCGGAGAGGTTGAGGCCAATACCCGATTCCTGGAACTCTGTGCGTCCTATACAAAAGCGCCGCAGGCTTCCTAGCGGTTAACAAATGCACCCGCGTCCCTTACTGCGGATAAAGTAAGGGACGAAAGCCAAGATATGCCGATTTCGGAATGCATTCCAGAATTGGCATATATCAGCGAATATTGCTCAGCGTCGGGCTGAAGCAGGCAAGGAGACGGAATGGGCGCAACTCAACTGCCCACCCCCGGGATCAACGGAACGGGACTGGACCTGCAGTCTCCTGCGGGAGGCGCCTCCAGCGACCCCGGAGCCGAGATGATCCAGCTGCTGGGGCCGGACGGCAAGCTAGGAACCGATCCTGTCTTCTCGGACTATGCCAAGCGCCTTGAACCTGAGCAGCTGCGAGGTTTTTACGCCGACATGGCCAAGGTCCGCCGCTTCGATCAGGAAGCCACCGCCCTCCAGCGGCAAGGCGAGCTGGCCCTTTGGGTCCCCCTGACCGGCCAGGAAGCCGCCCAGATCGGCTCCGGACGGGCTACTCAGCGGCAAGACTACATCTTCCCCACGTACCGTGAGCATGGCGTTGCATTGACCCGTGATGTGGATCTGGCTGAGCTCCTGAAGCTGTTCCGCGGAATTTCGAATGGGGGCTGGGATCCCACCGAGAACAACTTCCATCTCTATACTTTGGTGCTGGCGGCCCAGACGCTGCATTCGGTTGGTTACGCCATGGGAATCCAGCGGGATCAGAAGTTCGCGGAAGCCAACGGCTCCAACGAGCCGAAGGCTGCTGTTGTGGCCTACTTCGGCGACGGCGCGAGCTCCGAAGGCGATGTCCACGAATCCATGGTCTTCGCGGCGTCCTACAACGCTCCGGTGGTGTTCTTCTGCCAGAACAACCACTGGGCGATCTCAGTCCCCACGGAGGTCCAGACCAAGGTGCCCCTTTTCAACCGGGCCAAGGGATACGGCTTCCCGGGCATCAGAGTGGACGGTAATGACGTCATTGCAGTCCACGCAGTCACCGAATGGGCACTTGAGCATGCACGCGAAGGCCGCGGTCCTGTGCTCATTGAGGCATATACATATCGCGTGGGCGCGCACACAACTGCGGACGACCCCACCAAGTACCGGGAATCTGCCGAGGAAACCGCTTGGCGCGGCAAGGATCCGCTGGACCGGCTGGAGAAGTACCTTCGCAACGAGGGTCTGGCCGACGAAGCTTTCTTTGAGCAAGTCAAGACTGACGGAGACAAGCTCGCGGCCCACGTCCGTAGTACCACCCAAAGCCTGCAGGGCCCTAACATCCGCGAGTCGTTCGCCGGAGTCTACGCCGAGCCGCACCCGCTGGTGGCCGAGGAACTTGCCTGGTTTGAGGAATACTCCGCCGGATTCGTAGGCGACGACGAAGAGGGGCGCAAGTAACTGATGACCACCATGACCATTGCCAAGGCCATCAACGAAGGCCTGCGTGCCTCGCTCACTAACAACCCGAAATCCCTGCTCATGGGCGAAGACATCGGCCCATTGGGCGGCGTTTATCGCGTGACGGACGGGCTTATCAGGGATTTCGGTGCAGACCGGGTGGTGGACACACCCCTGGCAGAGTCCGGCATCGTGGGAACCGCGATAGGTCTTGCCCTGCGCGGCTACCGCCCCATCTGCGAAATCCAGTTCGATGGTTTCGTTTTCCCCGGCTTCAACCAGATCACCACGCAGCTTGCCAAAATGCACTCGCGCAGCGGCGGCAAACTGACCGTTCCCGTGGTCATCCGCATCCCCTACGGCGGCGGCATTGGCTCGATCGAACATCACTCAGAATCGCCGGAAGCCCTGTTCGCCCACACGGCCGGCCTGCGCATCATCACTCCGTCCAACGCACACGACGCATACTGGATGATCCAGCAAGCCGTCGATTGCACGGACCCGGTGATCTTCTTCGAACCCAAGCGCCGCTACTGGCTCAAAGGGGAGGTGGACACCGAAAGCCCCGGACCGGCGTCGGACCCGTTCCAGGCGCACGTCCTGCGCGAAGGTTCCGACGCTACCATCGTTGCGTACGGTCCGCTGGTTCCGGTCGCGCTGGCAGCGGCAGCAGCGGCGGAAGAGGACGGACACAGCGTCGAAGTGATCGATCTCCGCTCGATTTCCCCCATCGACTTTGATACCGTCACCGCTTCCGTCAAGAGGACCGGCCGCTTGATCGTTGCACACGAGGCACCGACGTTCGGCGGCATCGGCGGCGAGATCGCAGCGCGGATCAGTGAGCGTGCCTTCCTGCACCTTGAGGCCCCGGTCATCCGGGTGGGCGGTTTCCACATGCCGTATCCCGTGGCCAAGGTGGAAGAGGACTACTTGCCGGACATC
Source organism: Arthrobacter sp. AZCC_0090 (assembly GCF_014207375.1). Lineage (GTDB taxonomy): Bacteria > Actinomycetota > Actinomycetes > Actinomycetales > Micrococcaceae > Arthrobacter. The sequence continues at coordinate 197,968 of NZ_JACHEE010000008.1, forward strand.
GACAAGATCCTCGAAGCCCTGGACCGTTCCCTGGCCTACTAGCCGCCCCTGATTGCACCCTCCGCCACGCGGATGGGCCAGCCGAAATCGAGGACCTAAGTGACTGTTAAGAAATTCAACTTGCCGGATGTCGGCGAAGGCCTGACCGAGGCAGAAATTGTCTCCTGGAAGGTCAAGCCCGGCGACACCGTGGCCATCAACGACGTCATCTGCGAGATCGAGACCGCCAAGTCCCTGGTGGAATTGCCCTCCCCGTACGCAGGTACGGTGGCGGAATTGTTCGTCCCTGAGGGGATCACGATTGAAGTAGGAACCGCGATTATCGGCATCTCGGACAATGCGCCGGCAGAACCCGAGCCTGCGTCGGCCTCGCCTGCGGCCGAACCGGCACCCTCCGCTGAGCCGGCACCCTCCGCTGAACCGGCACCCTCCGCTGAGCCGGCAGGCGAACAAGTCTTCGAGGCCTCGATGTACGGCAAGCTGCCCGGAGACCCTGGAACCTCCGACGCCGGTCCGGCTGGCGGTCCGCTTGTGGGCTCGGGTCCCAAAGCCGACGCCGTCAAGCGCCGCCCGCGCAAGCGCCCGGAAGGTGCCAGCACAGCAACGCCCGCCCCGACCGCACTGCCCACCCCGGCCCCCGCCGTCGTCGAACCCGCAGCCCCGGCCTTGCCGCTGCGGATCGTTGCTGAGCAGCAGCCGCCAGCGGCAAGCCAGGATGCCGGAAGCCAAGGGGGCGCGACCCAGGCGCCGGGCCTCACGGGACTTGGTGCCACCGTCAGCGGCCTGGTCAACCGTGTCCTGGCCAAGCCTCCAGTGCGCAAGATCGCCCGGGATCTGGGCATTGACCTGGCCGACGTCGTTCCCACAGGAGCTCGCGGCGAAGTGACGCGCGATGATCTGGTCAGCTACCAGGCCCAGCGCGACGCCGAGGTGGACCAGGCCGACACGTTCTGGGGTGCGTCCAAGAAGCCGCAGGATCAGCGCGTGGAACGGATTCCCGTCAAGGGCGTCCGCAAGGCCACGGCGAAGGCCATGGTGGAATCAGCCTTCACGGCGCCGCACGTGAGCATCTTCGTGGACGTCGATGCCAGCCGCACGATGGAATTCGTCAAGCGACTCAAGGCTTCCAGGGACTTTGAGGGCATCAAGGTGTCGCCGCTGCTGATCCTCTCCAAGGCCGTCATCTGGGCCGCCGCCCGCAACCCGAGCGTCAACGCAACCTGGGTGGAGAACGCCGACGGCAACGGCAACGCCGAGATCCACGTCAAGCACTACATGAACCTGGGTATTGCGGCTGCCACGCCGCGCGGGCTCATGGTGCCGAACATCAAGGATGCCCAAGACCTTTCCCTCAAGGAACTGGCCCTCGCGCTCAACGAGCTAGCCAGTACCGCACGCGCAGGCAAGACCCAGCCTTCGCAGATGCAGGGTGGCTCGCTGACCATTACCAACGTCGGCGCCCTGGGCATTGACACCGGAACGCCCATCATCAACCCGGGCGAGGTGGCGATCGTCGCGTTCGGCACCATCAAGCAAAAGCCTTGGGTGCTCGATGGCGAAGTCATCCCTCGCTGGATTACGACGCTGGGCGGCTCCTTCGACCACCGCGTGGTGGACGGGGACCTCTCCGCCCGCTTCATGGCCGACGTCGCATCGATCCTCGAAGAACCGGCACTGCTGCTTGACTGAGCACCGCATTGCTCGGATCCTTACGGAGGTCTTCCAGCCGCCCGCGGTGGTGTCCATCTTGCTGCTCATCAGCCCTGCGGTGGAACCGGGTTTCCCGGGGACCATATGGTTCGGGGCCCTTGGTGCGCTCTTTGTATGCGTCCTGCCGCTGGCCTACGTGTTGGTCCTGGTGAGGCTCGGCAAACTGAGAGACCACCACGTCAGCGACCGCAAGGAGCGTGCTCCCTTGCTGATGCTTGCGCTCGTGTCGGTGGTCCTCGGATTGCTGGCACTCAACCTCATCCACGCCCCGACGAGCGTCTCAGTGGTGATCCTTGCCCTGATTGGTGGGATCTCGGTGTTGGCCGCGGTCAGCCTTGTGTGGAAGATCAGTGGTCACGCCTCGGCAATCTCCGCAGCCGCAGTCATTGCGGTACTCATGTTCGGACCGGTATGGCTGCCGCTATTGCTTCTGGTGGCCGCCGTCGGCTGGTCCCGGGTAGTGCTGCGGGACCATACCCGTGGCCAAGTCATCGCCGGATCGTTGTTCGGCGGAGTGGTCATCGCAGGCCTCTGGTGGGTCCTTCGGGGCTGGCTGATCTAACGGTTCAACGATCGGCCAGCAGCGCTCGGGAAGCCGGACTTGGACGCAGACCGAACGCTAGTAAGCCGTGTAGCTGAGCGCAAGATCGCGCAATTGCTGGTCGTTCATGCCGCCGACCATTCCAAACGACAGCACCATAGCCAGGGCGCCAAGGGCCAACATGGCGGAACCAACCACGAGTAACAACTTCCAGTCGGAACGCATGATGCTGCGGAACGTCTCCGGCATCTGCAGTAGCGGGGAAATCATGTTTGGGGCGCTGTCCACGGATCCATCGTCAAGAAGTGCCACGATACGATCGTTCGCACGGTCGAAACGCATGGAGCTGATGTGGTTGCCGTGGCGGGCAAGCAGAATGTCGTGTCCGACGCGCTGGCGCGGCTGCAGAGTAAGCAAAAGGGATCCCCTACGGGTTGTTGTGATGGGCGGCTCGCGCCCTTGGGGGCCACTCCAATTTTACCGGCGGCACCCTAGCCGCACGGCCCAAATCGAGGTGAGACCGCCCACCACAACGCGTGATCCCCGTCAAGTGCCTGACTGTGGCTTACGGTTCGTCCGTCTTGGCGATGTAGACATCGCACGGGGCGTTGTGGGCCACGGTGTTGGCAACGCTGCCGAGAACGCGTGCCAGTCCCTGCATGCGACGGTTGCCGACGACGATCAAGCGAGCCCCGACGCGTTCGGCTTCGCGGATCAACGCTTCTCCCGGCTTGCCGCGTGCGGCCGTGAAGCTGATTTCAAGCTGCTCGCTGTTGAGTTTTTCCGCAACTCCGCGGGCAACCTTTTCAGCGTCGTCCGCATCCGAGACGACCCACCGGTCGCTGCCGCTTTCAAAGACCTCGGTACGGTCGCTGTCGAAGGCCGTCAAGACGCGAAGGCTGGCTCCCAGTGCTGCCGCAAGGTCCCTGGCTGCCTCGGCTGCCCTCATTGCGGTCTCACTGCCGTCTACGCCGACCACTACGATTCCGCTCATGATGTAACTCCTTTGTTAATGGTGTCGATTGCCCCGCGCAGTACTGGTGCCAAACGGCGGACGCCTTCGGCAATGGACTCAGGTGGCACTGCGCTGAAGGCCAATCTCAGTTTGTTGGATGGTTCGTCCGAGTGCGTGAACGCCGCGCCGGGGATGAACACGACGCCTGCCTCGATCGCCTTCTTGAGGAGCGGGTACGTATCCACACCGCCGGGCAGGGTTACCCAGACGAAGAAGCCGCCCTCGGGCCTGGTCCAGCTCAGGCCGGGAGGCATGTGCTCTTCCAACGCTGCGAGCAGGGTTTTGCAGCGTTCCTCGTAGAGGGCCCGGTAGGTCTCAATCTGTCCGCGCCAGTCGTAGTCCCGAAGATATGCCGAGATGATCATCTGATTCAGGGTGGGAGGGCACAATGTCACGGCTTCCGACGCGAGATAGAAGCGCCGCTGCAGGTGCTCGGGAACAAGGGCCCATCCGATCCGCAGTCCCGGGGCAAAGATTTTTGAGAACGACCCCATGTAGATGACGTCGTGCTCATTCGCGGCCCGCATTGGCGCGAGCGGGTTGCCGTCGAAGCGCAAAAGACCGTAGGGGTTGTCCTCGAGGATCAAGATATTCGCATTGCGGCATATATCTACGATTCGCTGGCGCCGCGCAGGAGCGAGGGTGATGCCGGAAGGGTTGTTGAAGTTGGGGATCGTGTAGAGGAACTTGATGTTCTTGCCCTCGGCCTGAAGCTCCGCGATCTTGGCCTCGAGCAGCTCCGGGACCAGGCCGTCGTCGTCCATGTCCACGGTCTCAACCTGGACCTGGTAGGCCTCGAAGGTGTTCAGGGCTCCCACATAGGTGGGATTTTCCACCAGCACGACGTCGCCTGGATTGCAGAAGACCTTGGTGGCTACGTCCTGGGCCGACTGGGAACCTGCGGTGATCACGACGTTTTCCGGCCGGGCGTCGGTGATTCCTTCGGCGGCCATGATCTCGCAGATCTGGGTGCGAAGTTCCTCGGTGCCCTGCCCGCCGCCGTACTGCAACGCCGTCATACCTTCTTCGGCGATGATGCGTGCAGCCGTCTGGCCAAGCTTCTCAAGGGGGAGGGACTGCAGGTAGGGGTTTCCGCCGGCGAGGGAGACGAGCCCCGGGCGCATTGAAATGTCGAAGACATCACGCACGGCGGACTGCTTAATGTTGGCGGCGCGCTCCGAGAAGAGTTCCTCGTGGCGGTGGGCGGCAGTGGCTGCTCGCTCTATTGCGTCAATTGCTTCAGCGGGCAACTCCGGCCCGGCATCCAATGTTTCGTGGGTCACATTGACAGGATACTCCCCAGAGTTGCCAAGAAGGCAACAGATGTTTCATCCGATTTTCACAATTCTGGGTGCGATTCGCTTTACGTCCGGCGAGCGGAAGGCTGGAATAGAGCCATGACGATGCATCCCGAACTCGAATCCAAGGCTCTCCGCTTCCACGAGCTCCACGCTGCGCCTCATGCGCCCTTGGTACTGGTGAATGCGTGGGATGCGGCATCTGCGCGGATGGTCGAGGAAGCGGGCGCGACGGCGGTAGCCACCTCCAGTTCGGCAATCTCGTGGAGCTTGGGGTACCAGGACGGGGACCACCTTCCGCGGCAGCTTGCCATGGAGGCGCTGTCGCGAATAGCAAAAGCCACCCGCTTGCCGGTGACTGCAGACATTGAGACGGGCTACGGACGCATTGACGAAGAACTCCGGGCCACTGTTCGAGCGGTGCTGGAGGCGGGCGCCGTCGGGATCAATATCGAGGACTCAGCGGAACAGCCGCTCAGCGAAATCGCTGAGCAGTCCAGGCGCATTGCCCTGATCAGGCAGACAGCCGACGACGCCGGCGTCCGGCTTTTCATCAATGCGCGTACGGATACCTATTGGTCCGGAAAGTTTCCGGACACTGCCTATGAAGAAACGCTGCGTCGTGCGGATGCCTACCGGCAGGCCGGGGCGGACGGAATATTCGTACCAGGGTTGACAGATCTCCATATACTGCACGAACTTTCCCGGCGGATCAGCGTGCCGCTCAATGCGCTGGCCGGTCTGGGTTCGCCGTCGCCCGGGGAATTGCACGACGCCGGCGTGCGGCGAATCAGCATTGGCGGCAGCACTGCCAGGGCCGCCTACGCGACGGTCTCCCGGCTCGCAATGGAAGTTCTTGGCGACGGGAACTGGTCGGGCCTCGCCGGAACACTGAGCTATGCCGAAATGGACGCGCTCTTCGGCGGGCGGTAGCGCAAGCCTCAGCGCAAGCTCAGGACATCCGCCAGGGTGCGCCCGTCGATATAGATCACCGCTTGGGACGCCCCCGTCGCCGCCACTGCGGTCTGGGTCAGCTGTGTTTCGATGCGCGGGTGGTCGCATACACCCCCCGGGCGAAGGGAACCGCTCAGGTTCACGACGGCGGTGGATCCGTCGAGGTAGCCCGAAACGTACCGCAGCGCGGAGCCGGAGAGTGCGTTGTACAAGCCTGCCTGAGTGGCACCGTCGTCGGGCGCGAGCAGTTGGCCCATGGCGGCGGCAAGCGGGTCGCTGCCTTCAGAGGCACTGAATTGCACGGCAACGAGGCTGTCATCGGAGCCGAACCGCACGCCGCGGCTGCCGCCGTCGCCGATCGCCACGAAATACACGGCGGTCCCGGACGGCACGCCGGTGGTTGGGAGGGGCAAGGGCGCCTGGGGGCTCGGGCTTCCTGACGCTGCGGAAGGCGGCCCCGGCGACGGAATGGTTGTGGCCGTGCCGGGTAGACCGGCGGCCCCTGGGGCTTGGCTTTGCTTTGCCGATGGTCTGGAGGTGCCGCTTGCTGGGCCCAAAGCGGTGGCGAGCGGAGCCGCGGGAGGCTCATTGACGGACGGCGGAGGCGCTGGGCGGGGCGTCGGAACCGGCCCCGCCAAGGGCTCCTGCGTCGCCTCGACGGAGCCCGGGGATCCGGGCGGTGCCGAGGGCGAACTGGCGGACGGGCCGCCGTCGGGGGAAGCGCAGCCAGCCAGGCAGAGCGCGAGCGACAGGCACAATGCGGCGATCGCCGTCGTCGTGCCTTCCACGCCGCGCCTGACCCCCATGACAGCCCCCGCTCCTGCCCTGATCCACCCACCTGGTGCCTGTAAATCAACGTTACGGCTGGCTACCCGGGCGTGGGCCGATCCGCCCATGACAGTTCGGCCTCAGCTCAGTCACGGAATGGTAGCGGTTGGGGGGTGACCCGGCCCGCGGCGTCCGCTAATCCGCCCTTTTGATCTTCCGCCAGCCGCCTGCGCGGTTGTTGGCCACGATCTGCCGCAGCATGGTGGTGAGCGGTGCACGCGGAATCACGTCGCCCTGATAGAAGGTGATCATTCGGGCGGTTTTGTTGTCGTGCCCGGAAGTGATGATGTTGTCCGGGTCGGGGACAATTGCGCCGTCGTAGAGGAACAGGTTGACGTGGTCCTTGGCGGCGAGCAGTGCGCAGACGTTGCCGTCGAGAACGAAGTAGGGCCGCGTGCGGCGCTTGATCGTTTCGGCGATTTCGGGTTCGGCTTCGTGGATGAGGTCGCGCAGTTGCTCCCCGATGGTGCGTTGCCAGTCCGGGAGGGCCTCGAGGTAGGCGTCGACTTCGGGGTGGCGGTTGTGCTCTGGCCGTGGTGCCATGCCCAATCGTATCGCCAGAATGCCCCTGCCCACGCCTCACGGCGGGACAGGGGCATTTCTCGCGCACGCTCCTGGTAGGGCCGCGCGAACCGAGGAGACTAGGCTGCTACTTCGTCTTCCTGGAAGGCGGTCAGGGGCTCGAAGATGGCCTTGATCTGCTCAACAACTTCGGCGTCGTCCTTCGGGTGCAGTTCGGCGAAGCGGATCATGGAGCCCGGAACGGCCAGCTTGACGTCCTCGAGGACCTTGGCGCCGGCGATGCCAGCAGCCTTGCGGGCCTCGTCCTGTGCCCAGACTCCACCGAACTGGCCAAACGCGGTTCCGACGACGGCGGTCGGCTTGCCCGCGAGGGCGCCGGCGCCGTAGGGGCGGGACAGCCAGTCGATGGCGTTCTTGAGGGAAGCGGTCAGGGTGCCGTTGTGTTCGGGCGTGACAAGCAGGAGGGTGTCAGCTTCGGATGCTGCTGCACGCAAGGCTGCGGCTTCGGCCGGAACCTGGCCTTCGACGTCGATGTCTTCGTTGTAGAACGGGATGTTGCCGAGGGAGCCGTGGATCTGCACGTCCACGTTTTCCGGGGCGTTGAGCTGGATGGCTTCGGCGAGCTTGCGGTTGTGGGAATCGGCGCGGAGGCTGCCAACAAGGGCGAGAACGGTGTTCTTGGACATGGGAACTCCTTGGGTCTGGCCGCGGACGGTGCCGCAGACTCTTAGTTTTTGGAGGCTTTTGCTGCCTTCGTAGATTCTAAACGGACTGCGGTCCGCTTAATATTCCCGAGGCTAGAATGTTTCTTGTGAGCCTCATTCCCATCCGGCCCGAGTTGCCTTTCGGGGCGCCGCCGGAGCGCAGCGACGCCGCGCGCAATCGCGAACGGCTCCTCCAGGCCGCCAGGGAGCTCGTGGCTGAACACGGAGTGGACGCCGTCACCATGGACATGCTCGCCTGCCGTGCCGATGTCGGGAAGGGAACGGTTTTTCGCCGCTTCGGAAGCAGGGCCGGACTCATGATGACCCTCCTGAGCGACGCCGAATCGGACTTCCAGCGCCAGTTCATCTTCGGTCCGCCGCCCTTGGGTCCGGGAGCGCCTCCGCGTGAGCGCCTTATTGCCTTCGGCGAAGCGCGCATCAAGTATGTCGAAGAGTACGGCGAGCTGGCCCGCGCCGCGGCGGAGCATTCCCCGCAAAACCGGCACGACGCCCCGCCGGTCGTGTTGTGGCACCGGCACATCGAGATGCTTCTGCGGAAGGCGGGCTTGGACCGTGATCCCTGGCTTATGGCTCTTTCTCTCGGCGCCACCCTGGATCCCGAGCGCATGCTCCATTCCCTTCGCGCCCACGGAATCGCGCCGGAGCGCCTAGCTGCGTCGTGGCGCGAGCTTGTCACGCGCTTGCTGAAAGACTGCTGACAAACCTTCGCCAGGATGCCCCTGCCCGGTAGCGTAGCGGCATGACCCACACACCGATCCGCACCGCCGTCGTCGGCTATGGCCTTTCCGGCAGCGTCTTTCACGCGCCGTTCATCGCAGCCAATCCCGCGTTTTCCCTCGACGTCATCGCAACTTCGGACCCGGACCGCAAGGCCAAGGCGCAGAAGCGGTATCCCGCGGCGAAGCTCGTGGACGGTCCCGACGACGTCCTGGCGCTGGCCGGGGAACTTGACCTGGTGGTCCTTGGCACGCCGCCCGCAACGCATCACCCGCTCGCGAAAGCCGCGCTGGAAGCCGGGCTCGACGTCGTCGTGGACAAACCGTTCGCCGTGACTAGTGAGCAGGGGCAGGAACTGATCGAACTGGCCGCGAGGCTGGGCCGTGTGCTCACGGTCTACCAAAACCGCCGCTGGGACGGCGACGCGCTCACCGTGAAGAAGCTGCTCGACGCCGGGACGCTGGGCGAGATCATGCGCTGCGAGGCGTCGATGGAGCGCTGGGCGCCCGAAATCAGCAAGGCGTGGAAGGCAAGCGCAACGGCCGACGACGGCGGCGGGCTGCTTTTCGATCTCGGCACCCATCTGTTGGACCTCGCTGTGCAGATGTTCGGTCCCGCAGAGGTCGTCCACGCCGAAATCCTCGCGCGGCGGCCGCAGGAACATGCCGACGACGACGTTTTCCTAGCGCTGAAGCACTCTTCCGGAGTGATCAGCCACGTGGCAATGAACGTCAACAGCCAGCTCCACGCGCCGCGCTTCCGCATCCTGGGCAGCAAAGGCGGCTTCGTGAAGTACGGAATCGATCCGCAGGAGCCCTTCATCGTGGCAGGTGGGCTGCCTACGGACGCTGCCTACGGCGTCGAGGATCCGCATCACTATGGAACCCTCGAAGTCGATGGCGTGCGGACCCCCGTTCCCACGGAACGCGGCGCCTACCAGGAGTTCTACCGGATCTTGGCGGAGAAGATCGACGACGGCGGTGCCGCCTCTGACTTGCCGCTGCCGGTGGATCCGGCAGGGCCAGTCGAGGTCCTGAAGCTGATTGAGCAGGCGAGGGCTTTGGTTTAGCCGGCGCGGAGCAGCCAAGAAACTTTTTTTTGGATCGGCGTAACTTCGCCGGGACCGCCAGCGATGTAAGGGGTGTGTGGGCCACGTCCGCACTGATCATCCGGTAGCGACAAAGCCGCTGCCGGGGTAGTCCAAAAACGTTTGTCGGAGGTCTCATGTCCTTGTTCACTGTCCTTGCCACCAGCAAAATCGCCGCTGGCGTCCTCGCCGCCGGAGCTGTCGCGGTTGGCGGAACCGGCGTCGCAGCCTTCAACGGAGCGCTTCCGAGCGGCCTGCAGCAGAGCGCCCACGAATTGGTTGGAGCTCCGGCTCCCATCGTCACCAATGCAGCCGATGCCGCTAAGTCGAAGGCAGCTGATGCTTCCGAGACCGCTCAGTCCAAGGCCGCCGACGCCGTCGAAACCGCTAAAGCGAAGGCCACGGACGCCGTAGACGACGCAAAGTCCAAGGCCGCAGACGCCGTGGATGCAGCCAAAGCCAGCACACCCGAGGCATTCGGCCTCTGCACGGCTCTGCTCAACGGTGGCCTGAAGGGTGACGCCAAGGTACCCGGTTACTCCTCCTTGGTTGTTGCCGCTGGTGGCGAAGCCAACGTCAAGGCACACTGCGCAACGGTCGTGACCGAAGGTAAGGCGGCCGGCCTGTCGGCAGACGGTTCTGCCTCTGTGAAGGCCGACGCCAATGGCACCGCTACCCTGCCTGCCACGCCCGCCGTCCCGGCATTGCCGTCCGCACCGGCCGTTCCTGCTGTACCGGCTGTTCCCGCCGTGCCGTCCCACGTCCCCAGCGCACCCGTGGACGTCCCGGCCGATTCTGTCCGCCCATAACACGACAGCTACGCTTGAACGGCGGGGCTCCTTGGCGAACTGACAAGGAGCCCCGCGACGCAACAGACGGCGGCAGCGGTTATTTCCCAGGCCAGGGAGGATGACCGTGCTGCGTGGGATGGAGGGGTCGCGGGTGCTTGACCCTTTGGCTGATGAATATTTGCAGGCGGACGAGGACGACCCCGCCCTGCTCTTCACGGCTGCCTACAACAACTTTTCCGGACCAGTTTTTGGTTACCTGCGCGCCCGCGGCGTAGACGATCCGGAAGCAGTTACGCAGGATGTATTCCTGGCCCTCTATCCCAAACTGGCTTCCCTCCGCGGCGGCCTTCAGGGAGCCAAGACCCTGCTCTTCTCCATCGCGCACGCCCGGATGGTGGATCACTACCGCAAGCGGGAGCGTACGCCTGATGCCGCGCCCTATGAACCCGATCTGGACGCTCGGCGTACGCCTTCGGCGGAGGACCAAGCATTTGGGCACGCGGAGGGGTTGAGCGTGACAGAGCTATTGGCCGACCTCAACTCCGACTACCGCGAGGTCCTGGCATTACGGGTCGTCGCAGACCTGTCGTTGGAAGAAACAGCGGACATTATGGGCAAGTCCCAAGGAGCCGTAAAGCAGTTGCAGCGCAGGGCATTGAGTGCACTGAGAGAACGTGCACTACTAAGGAATGGCACATCATGAGCGAAAAATCCGCATCCTGCGGCGAGCACGGCATCGACCGCCTGCTTGCTGAAGCCGGGCTCGACGAAGCGTACGAGATCCGGTCCGAGCTGCTGGAACTGCGCGCCCTTGCAAACAACCGGCCGCAGCCATCAGCCGAAGTGCAAGCCTTGATGGTGCCTGGCCCCGTGGCGATCGCGCCTGCCGAGACTGTTGCGCCCGTTGAGGTGGCTTCCCTCGTGGCGGCTGCACCCGCCGGCGGGATTGCTGGACCCGTTGACGAATTGGCTGCCCGCCGCCGCAAAAAGAGCCGCATGACCTTCGCCGCTGTTGCGGTGGCGGCTTCCCTTGCCGCTGGCGCCACCGCCGCGGCTGCCTCTGACGGCGGCATTCAGGGAACCATTGAACACTTTGGCGCCGTGGTGGGATCGGTCGTCTCCCAGCTCGCGCCCGGATCGGGCGGCAACGCTCCGCAACAGCAAGGGACGCGCTCAGGGCCGGGGCCGATGCCCACCCGCGAGACAAGCGTTCCCGTGACGCCCTCGCCGGCGCCCACCAGCCCCGACGCCCCAAGCACCAGCGCGCATCCAACACCGCACACCACCACCGTGCCCGGTTCCCAGCAGGATCCGCGCGAGGGACTTCGAGACATCGCCAAAGGCCAGCCCGGGCCCGTGACGATCCCGACGCCGTCCGTCCCCACGCTCCCGGTACCCGTTCCTTCGGGCATTCTCCCGGGCAACCCGGTCAAGCCGTAACCTGTCTTAACCTCCATCGAGGCTAACGCGGTAGAGTGCTGCGGCCGTATCCTCTTGCTGTGTGGCGGTCGTGTTTGCGTGCCTAGGCCGGTTGTCGTAGTTCGCGTCGGTCGCGCCTGTAGTACAGGTCCTCGAAATAGTGGGTCGCCATGACGGGCGGGTCTCCGTTCAAGTGCGTTCCTGGCAGGGGCGGGGCTGTTGATCGGTACGAATGTCCGGTGGGGGTGCGGATTTCGAGGACATGCGGTGTCCTGGGCCCTGTTTGTGCTGTCCGGGTTTGTGCTGTCCAGCCGTTGAGTTCTTTGGTGTGGTTGCAGGCTTCGCACAGGCCAGCGCCGTTGGCCAGGCTGGTGGTGCCGCCTTGGTGCCAGGGGATGATGTGGTCGATGTGTCTGATCGGTGCGTCGCAGTAGGGGGTGCGGCAGGTGTCGTCGCGGGCTTGGATGAAGCGCCGCAAACCGGCCGGGAAAAGGCGCGCCCGGGAGTCGGCGGCGACGAGGTTCCCGGTTCCGGGGGCGGTGAAGAGAGGCGACGGAGCCAGACCCTGAGGTGCTGGCTCTCTTCGGCTTGGCGTTGCCCGGGCTCAGCCTGTGCTGCGTGCTCATGCCGCGGATAACGAAACCTCGGCTGGCCGGGTGCGGAGTGCTCGTTCCCGGCTTGGCCGGGCTGGGTTTGGTGGTTGTTCGCGGTGAGCATTGTCCTTGCCCAGGCGGCGGGGACGATGCCGTAGCCCGGGAGCCGGGCCGGTTCGCTGTCGCCCTGGAACAGGGTGCGGTCGGTCATGACGAGCTGGACCTCCACCCCGCTGATCCCCGCAGGGGTGCCGGTGGTCCGTTCGACGAGGGCGTCGGCCATGATCTGGGCCCGGGACCGGGTCTCCCCTCCGGAGGAGCGGAGGGTGTCGGCGTGCCGGGACAGGGCCGCGTGCACGGCCACGCCCTGTGCGACCGGAAGAAGCGCCGTCAGATAAGTCATGGTGTCCGGTGCCGGGCGGAGGCTGACGTGACGTTCCTCGGCGGCGTGGCTGGCGCGTTGGGTGACGGAGCGGGGGTCCCGCCGGTAGGCCGCGGTCCGGGCCGCGGCGATAATCGCCTTGTCCCCGGCACCGTCGAAGGTCCCGGTGTCGGCGGCGAGTTCCTCGTCCACGGCGCATCGGTCCTCGGCGCTCAGGCAGGCTGTTTCCTTCACGAGCAGGGTGGCGCGCCATTCGTTGAGCCGCCCGGTGTCGAGGGCGGCGAGGGTGTGCGGCATTTCGGTGACGAGGGCTTTCGCGAGCCCGCAGAGCCGGGACCCGCGGGCGGGGGATTCCCTCCGGGCCAAGGCAATCTGCGCTCCGACGCCGCGTCCCTGTTCGTCGGCCGGAACGCCCAGGTCGGCCTCGGAGCTGCGCTGGGCGGCATCGAACGCGACCGCGATCCTGGCCTGCAAACCCGCGACCGCCGCGGACTTCAAATCCTCGAGGGCACGTATCTGGTTTATCAACTCGGCGCGGTCGCCAGGTTCGGTGCCGGCGACGTCGGGGCGGAAGGAGGCAACGGCATCGATAATATCCCGCACCCAGGCATCTGACACAGGAGCATCCGGACCTGCGCCGCCCGACGGCGCGCCCGCCTCTATCAGCTGTGTTCCCCGAATTCCGGCCATGAACCAAGCATTTCAGGGACCTACGACATTATTGGGCTGAAAGGACCCGGCCAGTTGAAAGAACCTAAGAAGATCTAAAGAATTGTTAGGAAATGCAACGGACAGTTAGTTGGAGCCGCCTCCCCCGGAGGAACCTTTGTCCCGGCGACTGCAGTCCGGAGCTCAGACGTTGATAGTGCGGCCCGTCTCGTACTGAAGCGTGCCTTGTTCCTCGAGTTGCGCAAGTCGGTCGGCCACCGACTGTGATGCCTTCGGAACGCAGGACAACGCCGTCAGGTGGGGCGAAAGAACGTCGATCAGACAGCCCACGGCTGCGAACTCCTGCGCCAGCGGATACCAAGCAGTCTTGTCATCCGGGTCGAGCAGGAAAAATCTGAATGTGTAGTTGCCGGCGTCGTGTGTAATTCCGGTTGCTACGAACGATCCCTTGGGGGAACGGACGACGGCGACGCGGTCACCCAGGTTCAGATCGTATGCGTAGGCCGGCACCCCGAGAACGGTGACCGTGCCATCGGGCTCAAGCCGTCCGTTCAGGCCTTCCCAGTACCTCACCCCATCGGTCCCCTCAGGCAATGGGAGCCATACGGTCTCGGTCGCTGCCTTTGCGTCTGGCCACGGCTCCAGCACCCCGGCTCGCCAGTGGGTAACCAAGCTCGGATGAAGTCGATATTCGTCCATGTGCCGAGCCTACGACGGCGGGGTGCCGCTTCCCATGGAAGCCGCACCCCGCCGTCGGGTTCGTTAAACCACGCCCGTGTCAGCGGCGGAGAGAAACTACGCCGAAACCAGGTTGTGCCAGTCGGCCACGAGGGGCAGGTTGTGTGCCTCGGAAACCGAGCGGTGCGTGACCTTGCCGGCGGCGATGTTGAGGCCGGCTGCCAGTGCGGGGTCGCGGTCGAACGCGGCCTTGACGCCCAGGTTGGCCAGTGACACCGCGTAGCGCAGGGTGACGTTGGTCAGAGCGTAGGTGGAGGTGTTCGGAACGGCACCCGGCATGTTGGCGACGCAGTAGAAGATCGTGTTGTGGACCTTGTACGTGGGTTCCTGGTGGGTGGTGGGGTGGGTGTCCTCGAAGCAGCCGCCCTGGTCCACGGCGATGTCCACGAGCACGGAGCCGGGCTTCATGCGGGAGACCAGCTCGTTGGTGACCAGCTTGGGAGCCTTGGCGCCCGGGATCAGCACGGAACCGATCACGAGGTTTGCGTCGACCACTGACTTCTCGATCTCGTAGGCATTGGAGGCGACGGTCTTCAGGCGGCCCTGGTAGAGGGCGTCCAGTTCGCGCAAGCGGTTGATGTTGATGTCCATGATGGTGACATCGGCACCCAGGCCCAAGGCCATCGCGGCGGCGTTGGTTCCGGCGACACCGGCGCCGAGGACAACAACCTTCGCCGGGCGGACACCCGGAACGCCGCCCAGCAGCACACCCTTGCCGCCGGCCGGTGCCATGAGGGAGGAAGCGCCGACGACGACCGACAGGCGGCCAGCGACCTCGGACATGGGTGCCAGCAGGGGCAGCGTGCGGCCTTCCTGGACGGTTTCGTAGGCGATGGCCGTGACGCCGGAGTTGATGAGTTCCTGAGTCAGTTCAGGCTCAGCGGCCAGGTGCAGGTAGGTGAAGAGGATCAGGCCCTTGCGGAAGCGGTGGTATTCGGCCTTGATGGGTTCCTTGACCTTCATGACCATGTCAGCGCGTGCCCAGACGTCGTCGGCTTCGGCCACGATCTCAGCACCAGCTACCGCGTATTCCTCGTCCGTGATACCGGAGCCGACGCCGGCGCCGCGCTCCACCAGGACTGTGTGTCCGTGGGTGCGGAACTCGTGAACCCCCGCGGCAGTGATGGCAACGCGGAATTCGTTGTTCTTGATCTCTTTGGGGACACCGATAATCATTGTGGGCTCCATGTTCGAAAGGCTTCAACGGCCTTTTTCTCTGCGGGGGACTGTGATTCCAGAATAAATCCGCTGTGAGCCAGGCGACACGAAAGGCGACGGCCGCCGTCGTGAACTTCCTTGTATTTCCGGGGTTTTTGCCCTCCGCAACTCGACATTTGTCGAATCTGAGAGCGTCAGGTGTCGCCTGATGTTCGCCGGGCGATCCGGGATTCGGCATGAGTGATGGCCCGCCAGTTGAAACGCATGTTTCATGAATGATTCTTCTTGTGACATTTGTGTCACTTCGTTGAAACGTGGCTTTCCTATCGTGGACGAGCAACCACGCACCTCCGTCCAACGATTGGCCAGCACCATGAAGATACAGACCTCTTCGACTGTTGTTCCTGCGCCCAGGAAGCCCCTGTATAAATCCCTGTTCGTCCAGATCTTCGCCGCCGTGGTTGCAGGTGTGCTGATCGGCCACTTCTGGCCCAGTATCGGTTCCGGACTGCGTCCTCTTGGCGACGGCTTCATCCAGCTCATCAAGATGATCATCGCGCCATTGATCTTCCTGGTCATCGTCACCGGAATTGCAGCGGTGGGGGATGTCAAGGCCGTGGGCCGTGTCGGAGTCAAGGCACTCATCTACTTCACCGGGGCCACACTGTTCGCCCTGGCATTCGGCCTGATGGTGGGCAATCTCGTCCAGCCTGGGGCAGGGCTCAACATCGATCCGAATTCGCTGAGCCCGGACGCCCTGAACGCCAAGACCGGCACCGCGCCGCCCAAGGACCTGGGCCAGTTCCTGCTCGGCGTCATCCCCACCAGCGTCGTGGGCGCCTTCGCGAACAACAACCTGCTGCAGGTCTTGTGCTTCTCCGTCTTCTTCGGTTCGGCCGTTGTTGTGATCGGCAAGGAACGGTGCGGGCCTGTGCTCACGTTCATGGAGACCGTCCTGGACGTGTTCTTCAAGATCATGGCCTGGGTCATGCGGGTGGCACCCATCGGCGCGTTCGGGGCCATGGCGTTCATCATTGGCCAGTACGGACTGGATTCATTGGGCACATACGCAGTACTCATCGCGGCGTGTTACGGCGCCGCCGTCGTCTTCATCGCTTTGCTCTTCCTCGTGGCGTGGGGCATCGCACGGGTGCCGCTCTGGCAGTTTTTGAAGTACACCCGTGAAGAGTTCCTGCTGGCCCTTGGTACGGCGTCCACAGAATCCGTCATGCCGCGCATCATGGCCAAGCTCTCCAACGCAGGTTGCTCACGCAGCACCACCGGACTGGTTATTCCGACCGGCTACTCCTTCAACCTCGATGGTGCCGTAATCTATCTGTCGATCTCCCTGCTTTTTCTCGCCCAGGCTTTCGGGCACCATCTCGATCTCGGACAGCAGCTCGTGGCACTAGGGATCCTCATGCTCACATCCAAGGGCATGGCCGGGGTTCCCGGGTCAGCCTTCCTCGCTTTGTCGGCCACTGCCGGCGCATTGGGGATCTTCCCGGTTGCGGGCGTCGCGCTTCTCCTGGGCGCGGACCGGCTGATGGACTCCATGCGGGTGGTAGTGAACCTGCTCGGTAACTGCGTGGCCACCTTTGTTGTGGCGAAATGGGAAGGCGAGTTCGATCGGGACGCCATGCTTCGTGCCTTTCCGGGGAGAAGGCGCCCTCCCCGAAAAGGCCGACGAGGCTCCCGTGCCGGCCCGCGTCGGATAGATGCCACGCTAGATAAACAAATCCAGCCACTCGTGGGCAGCGGGCAAAGTAGTCTTGCTCCATGCAACAGGACGTGGAGAAGATCGTCGAGGACGTCGCACTCAAATTGGGCCGCGGACTCTCCCTGGAAGATCTCGACGGTGTCCTGCTCGCCTATAGTTCCAACCAGTCCCACGCCGACCGCGTCCGCGTGAATTTCCTCCTCAGCAAGAAAGTCCCGGTGGACGTCAGTGCGTGGCAGCTCTCGCACGGCATCGCCACCGCGGTGCGTCCCGTCGTCGTGCCCGCCAATGAGGAACTCGGCATGGTGGGGCGCGTCTGCGTCCCGCTGCTGGTGCGCGGTTTCCGCGTGGGGTACCTCTGGGTCCAGCAAGACCTTGACGAGCAGACCGCGACGGCGATCCTCGCCCAGTTGCCAGGCGTGCGGGACGAGCTGGACCTCCTCGCGGGGTTGCTGCTCGATTCCAATACGGCCGAATCGGAGTTCCGGCGCCGCCGCGAGCAGGAATTCCTGGCTGCATGCCAAGGCGAATCCAACGCGGTGGCGGCCGTGGCCGGATGGAAGGAGGTCCAGGGCCGGGGCCCGTGGCAGCTGGTGACCGTGCTCGACGCCGAGGACGGCGGCGGCGTCTCCGATCCCATCGCAGCCACGCTGACGCACCGTTCCGCCGCGCTGCAGGCCACTATCGGCGTCGATTCCGTACTTTTCAGCGCCGGTACCGAGACGCATTCGGTCCTGCTGTTCCGCGAAACCGGCGGACGGGCAGAACATGCCCAGGTCTTGGTCCACTATCAGCTGGAGCTCGCCAAGCGGGCCGGCCGGAAGGTGGACCGGGTCATCCTGGGCATCAGTGAGCCGTTTTCGGTCATCCGCCAACTGGGGCGGGCGTACCGGCAGTCGAAGCTCGCGGCCCAGGCTGCCGCCGTCGATCCTCCGCTCGGTGAGCTCGTGGACAGCCGTTCGGCAGGGATCTACCAGTTGTTCGAACGGCTGCAGGCACCCGGCGGTTGGGACGATTCGGGCTCGTCCTATTTCCAGGCGATCGAGGACGCCGACCGCAACGGCGAACTCCTGCCCGTTCTCGAATTGCTCTACGACAGCGACGGCTCAGTCCAGGACGTGGCCACGAAGTTGCACTTGCACCGCAGCAGCATCTACAACCGGCTGGCCAGGGTGCGGCAACTCATCGGTGCTGATCCGTTGAATGGCGCTATCCGGCTCGAACTCCACGCAACGCTCAAGGCACGCCGCTGGGCGGGCCGCCCGCGGATTTGAGGCTGCGCTGGTACCGGAGGCCGCACTCGTTTACCGCTTGAACGGCCTGAGCTGAAGGCTGCAACGCCAGCGGTCGGGGCGGCGCTCAGTCATCTGCGTCCGGGTGCTCTGGCAGCACCGCCCGTGCCACTCGACGGATGATGTTCGATGCTGTCCCATCCTCACTGCAGGATCCCGCTTGCAGCGTCCAAAATCGCTCCCAAGTCGAAGCCCGGCTGAGTTGGCTGCGACGAAGGCGTCGGTGCGCTGCTGGGCTTTGCCGGCGGTTTCGGCTTCGATTGCCCAGGTGGCGTGTGGGAGGGCGGATCGGTGGGAGTGGGCGTCGGCGAGGATGGGTCAGTAGGCGTCGGCGTCGGCGTCGGTGTTGGAGTGACCGTGACCGGCGGAGCCGGGCTGGGAGCCGGAGCAGGCTGCGCCGGGCCCTGCGTCGGAACGGCCGGCACCGGGGCAAGGCTTGGGGGCAGCCCTGATGGGATGACGGAGGGGACCTGAACGGAGACCGATGGTGCTCCAGCACTCGACGGCGCGACGGCGGCGGGCGCTTGCGGCCCCTGCGCCGGGTCGGTCGCGGTTTGACCGGCCTTGGCAGCCGTGGCGGTTGCCGACGGTGAAGCTGTTGCGTCGGGGGAGACGCTCCCCGCGGTGGAAGGGACCTCAGGCTGCACGGAGCTTTGGCTGTCTGCGTCCTGGGCTTGGGATTCCTGGCCGAAGAAGGGCAACTCAAGGGCCTGGCCCAGGGAACCCGCCGTCAACAAGATGCCGAGGGCTCCGGCCACCACGGCCATCCGGTTGCTCATCGTCCGGATGGTCGCAGCCTTCTTCAGGACGGCATGAGGTTCCCGGCTGAACGACGAACCGGCGAAGGACATCTGACCGAAGCCGGCACGAGGAACCGCGCGCTGGGCGGTCGTGGCTGCCTTCCGAGTTTCGGCGGCCTGAGTCTTCTGGTTCGGTGCGGCCTCTGGGGCCTCGGGGGCTGTGGGTTCGGCGGTGGCGGGTTCCGCCGGCGTTGGTGCCACTGTCGGGATGGCTGCGGTGGCGGGTTCCGCCGGCGTTGGTGCCACTGTCGGAATCGCTGCGGTGGCGGGTTCCGGGGCGGAGCTGGCTTGTGCGGCCCGCTCCCGCTCGGCCGCGCGGGCGGCCGCTCGCGTGGTGGGTTCCGCCGTCGTCGGGGTTTTCGCGGTGGTGGGTTCCGCCGTCGAACTCAAAGGTTCTGGAGCCTGCGCAGGGATGAACGTTGCGCTGTCTTGGGCCCGACGGCGTCCGGTTGGTTTGGTGCGCTCGCCCGCCACTTGGGCACGGCGAGGCTGATCCATGGTTGGGGACATGGTGATTGCCTCTCAACGCCTTCGAGGTTAGCTGTCGGGTTCGGACGAGGCCGTCCGGCCGCACGTGGCGGCTTCACCCCAAGGGCCTGTGGAGAAATAGGCCCGGAGACTCTGGGTCCCCCGTCTCTGCCGCGGGTCTAGCGGAATCCGGGTTGCGGCAGAGCTCGGCGTCAACCCGGAAGCGGCCCAGTTGGGGAATGGGTCGCCCCTCGACGGTACATCAGCCGGCCAGCAAAGTCACATTTAGATAACGAGGGAGCCTGCCAAGCGCCCCTGTCAGATAACGCTTTCGGGGTACTGTCCCTGGTTGCCTGAACTAACCATTTTGAACCACCTCGTTGTAAGCGCTGCGGTCCCGGCGTGTGCCAGGGCGCCCAGTTCGTCCTTCGCATACGGTGGGCTGATAAGCCGATTCTAGTCTTCTCCGCTCGTGCCGAGGCTTGGCGGAAGCGGGCCCCCGGGTGGGTTCCGTCCGTCTTTGCCACCCCTGTAGCCACTCTTGTTCCTATCCTCGGTTCGTCCTAGCGTGGAGTTGAGGCCCCATGGCCCTCGAACCGTTCAGGGCCGGACCGGTAGCTGAAGGAGTGAACAGTCATGGCCACCGTGCTGGAATCGGTCGACGTAAATGTGCCGCTAAGCCAGACCTACAACCAGTGGACACAGTTCGAAGAATTTCCTCGCTTCATGGATGGGGTGGAATCCGTCCGGCAAGTCGACGAAACCACCGTGCATTTCACCACCGACATCGTAGGGGTGCACCGCGAGTTCGACGCCCGGATCACGGCCCAAGTCCCCGATGACACGATCAGTTGGGAAAGTACGGACAGTCCCCACAACACCGGAACCGTCTCATTCAGGCCCCTGAGCGCCACCGAAACCCGGGTTACGGTCACCATGACCTGGGAGCCAGAGACTGCGCTCGAGCGTCTAGGGGCATCGACGCACTTCGACGACCGCCAAGTGAAGAAGGACCTGCAGCACTTCAAAGAATTCATTGAAGGCAGGGAAGTCGAAACAGGAGCCTGGCGCGGAACCATCACTGGCGGCGAAGTCGAAAGCTGACGCGGCGTTGCTTCCCGATCCGCACCTTTAGCTGACGGCGTCATCTCCGGCGGCCGTTGCCGCTTGCTTGCGCTTCTGCGTCTCCAGCCACGCCATGATGTCTGCGAGCCGGATCCGGCGGTGCGTGCCACGGTATTCGACAGGTATTTCGCCACGATCGGTCATGTTGCGCAGGTAGGTGTGCGAGATCCCCGCGAGTTCGGCAGCCCGCGACGTCGTGAGCATTTCCTCCACGCTGCTGACGGTCACCGCTTCGCCGCGGCTCAGCCGGCCGAGGAGATCGACGACGGCGTCCCTCGCCTGATTCGGCAGCCGGTGGACGGTACCGTCGACGAAAACGGTAATGTCGTTGCTGTCCTGGAGTGAGGCTGCAAGGTTCCGGGCGTCGTCTGCGGGCAGGCCAGACGTCATGCGGGGAGCTATCAATGCCATGGCAGAAGCCTAGCTGCGCTCGAGGCTGCGCGGTTACGCCGCCGTGTTAGATTCACGCCTATGGTCAACTACCCCGCCAATCCGGATCCGAGCCCCGCTGTGGCGGCCGCAATCGAACTGCTGGTGCGGCAAGGCTACGACGCAACCTCCGTGGACGATCTCGCCGACGCCGCGGGCGTCAGCCGCAGCACGTTCTTCCGCAAGTTCGGTTCCAAAGAGGACGTCGTTTTCGCTGATCACGACCGGATTCTGGCGCGCGTCCAAGAGTTGCTTTTGCGCACGACGGCGGCTCCGTTGCGTTCTGTTGTGGAAGCGGCGCTCTTGGTCTTTGACCACCATGTAGGCCACCGGGAAACCTCGCTGGCCCGCTACGAGCTCCTGCGCCAGGTGCCCGCCCTTCGTGATCGTGAACTGGTCATGACACATCGCTATCAGCGGGCCTTTCGAAGTTATCTGCAAGCGGCCTTGCCCGAAGGCGAGAACCGGGAACTCACTGCCGTGGCGTTTGCTGCGTCCGTCATCGCGGTGCACAACAGCGCCCTGCGCCAATGGCTGCGGGCGGCCGCCGGTGGCGAGCAGGCAGAGGACGAGGCGCCGGAAACTGAGGCCCAAGAGCTGGCCGGCCGACTCGCGCGGGAGCTGGGTGTTCTGGCTGACACTTTCGCCGGGGGACCGGCCCGGGTTCCGGCCGGCGAGGCGGGTGGGCAGGCTCGTCCGGAGAGTGGCCGTCCCGCCGTCGTGGTTGCCGTCCTGGATCAGGCTGCGGGTACGGAACAGATTCTTCAGGCCGTCCGCGACGCCCTGGCCTAGCTCGGTTTTCCTCGGACCGGGCGTAGATTCTGCTGGATCATTCGGGTTCCCCATCAGAACGGCCGCGTGTTTTCGCGGCCTGCCCGTGGATGGGTCGGGATGATCCAGCAAAAACTCTCGATGGTACTGAGTTCCTTGACATGAAACTCGGTGTCAGCGCATGCTGGGAGTCGCAGAATGCAACCCAGAGCGAGGATTCACCCATGACGACGACGTCCGACGACACGTCCGCAGAGCTGAATGCCGTTTTTCCGGACGGCACCGTTTTCCCAGATGGCACCATGGAACCCGAGTACGTCCTGAACGAATCGCTGGACCCCGACCCGGCCTCCGTTTTCAAGGACATCAGCGGCGAAGACCGCGCCTACTGGGACCGAGCGCGGACCTTCGTCCAGGACGAAGTGCTCCCGATCATCGCGGGATACTGGGAGCGCGCGGAGTATCCGCTGCACCTGGTGAAGCGCTTGGGTGAACTTGACCTGCTGCGCGACGGAATCAACATCGATGGGTTCCCGGCCATGAGTAAAACCGCCGCCGGGCTGGTCACCATGGAACTGAGCCGCGGGGACGGCTCCATCGGCACGGTGGTTGCGGTCCAGGGTGGTTTGGCGCTGCGGTCCGTTGCCGAGTGCGGTTCCCCGGAGCAGCAGGCCCGCTGGCTTCCTGCGCTTTCCCGGGCCGAGGAATACGGCGCCTTCGCCTTGACCGAGCCGGCCCATGGCTCCGATTCGGTGGGACTCGAGACGACTGCGACGGCCGTCGAGGGCGGATATGTCCTCAATGGCGAAAAGAAGTGGATCGGCAACGGCTCGATCGGCGGCCTGACGGTGGTCTGGGCCCGAGGCGACGACGGGCAGGTGCATGGATACCTTGTCCCGCAAGATTCTCCTGGCTACTTCGCCACAACTATCGAAGGCAAGCTGTCGCTCCGTGCCATCTGGCAGGCACACATCCGCTTGGAGAACGTCTTCGTCCCGGTGGAAAACGTGCTCCCGGGTGCCCGGAGTTTCAAGGACACAGCGCGCGTCCTTTTGGCGACCCGGCTGGGAGTGGCGTGGTCCGCCGTCGGGCATGCAACGGCCTGCTATGAAACCGCTGTACAGTACGCAGCCCAGCGCCGGCAGTTCGGTCGCCCGCTAGCCGCTTCCCAGATTGTGCAGGAGCGTCTTGCGCGCATGCACTCGGAGCTCGCCACCATGCAGCTCATGGTCATGCAGATGACCAAGCTGGACGAAGAAGGCGTGCTGACCCCCTCGCAGGCGGCGCTCGCGAAGTTCACCTGCACCCGTACCGCCCGCAGCATCGCTTCGAACGCGCGCGACCTGCTGGGTGGCAACGGAATCTTGTTGGCCAACCGCGTGGCACGGCACTTCGCCGATATCGAAGGCATCCACACGTATGAGGGCACGGAAACTGTCCAGGCGTTGATTATCGGACGCTCCATTACGGGCATGTCCGCCTTCGCGTGAGCGGCGCGTCGTCCCGCCCGCCCCTGCCGCGCCCCCTGAGACGCCCGCCTCCGCCCTGAGACGCTCGCTCACCTATGCGGCCGAAATCCCGGACGCTCGCTCTGATGTGAGCCCAATCGGCGGAACGCTCCTGCAGATCTGAACTGCAAGCGCCGGTTCTTTCGCCCGTCACTCCACCACGGCGACCGCGAATCCTCCCCACGCGCGTTTCTTCTGGGTCTTGCGGAGAGCGGTGCCTGCGCCGGTCGACACACCAGAAGGCCTCGCGGCCAGAAGCTTCCCCACCCAGATCAAATAGCCGAGTAGTGAGACCGGGAGCAGCACAATACTGAGTACATAGAACGCGACGGCGGCATTCGGCTTGCGCATTTCCGGTCCATTTCGGCGCGCGGTGCGTATTTCTGCAGGAGGGTTGGGTTGGAGGCGGCTATATGTGAGGGAGCGTCCGGTGGTGCCTACTCCGCGTCGAGGTCCGTTTCCAGCAGCGTCACCAGGGAGTCCAGTGCAGCGTCGGCGCCGTCGCCCTCTGCCCGAAGCACGACGACGTCGCCCTTCGCGGCGCCGAGCGTCATGAGCGATAGGATGCTGGCGGCGTCGAGCGCGTCCTCGGCAGGCTCGCCCCGCATGGCGATGGTCACTTCAACGGGAGATTCTCCCGCTGCTTCGGCGAAGAGAGCCGCCGGGCGGGCATGCAGTCCGGAGCGGCTGGCGATGGTGGCGGTGCGTTCGGGCATGGGTACTCCTTGTGTTCGGGTTGGGGTTGGTGCGGCCGGGCTTAGAGCCCGAGTTCCTCAAGGATCGGCAGTTTGGCACGGACCCAGGCCTTGGCGTCCAGGGCATCGGGAGCGCTGAGCGCCAAGCGGGCCAGCTCCTGAGCCTGTTCCAACGTGACCGTTTTGAGCACGGTTCCGACTGCGGCCAAAGAGCGTGCAGTCATGGACAGGGTGGACACGCCCAGGCCAACGAGCACGACGGCGAGGGCCGGGTCCGCGGCTGCCTCACCGCACACGCCAACGGGTTTGTTGTTGCCTTCCTCCGCAGAGCCAGCGACGGTCAGCTGAACAAGGCGCAGAACGGCAGGCTGCCAGGGGGTGTTGAGCTCGGCGAGGGGGCCAAGTTGCCGGTCGGCGGCCATGGCGTATTGCGTGAGGTCGTTGGTGCCCAGCGAGGCGAAGCCCACGTGCCGCAGGACCGACGCCGAGGTCAGTGCCGCGGACGGTACCTCGACCATCACTCCAGGAGTCTTGATCCCCGCGGCATCGCACATCGACGCGAAATGGGCAGCCTCTGCCGCAGTCGAGATCATGGGCGCCATGACCCACACGTCGGCTTCTGATTCGCCGGCCGCGATGGCGATGGCCTCGAGCTGGCGTTCCAAAACCCCGGGCGTGGTGAAATCGGTGCGGTAGCCGCGCACGCCGAGGGCCGGATTGGGTTCTGTTGCGTCCGTGAGGAAGGGCAGGGGCTTGTCCGCGCCGGCGTCGAGGGTCCTGAGCACCACTTTCTTGCCTGGGAAAGCGTCGAACACGCCCCTGTACGCGGCAGCTTGTTCCACCACGGTCGGTTCGGTGTCGCGTTCCAGGAAGCAGAATTCGGTGCGGAAAAGGCCCACGCCTTGCGCGCCCAGGGCGGCGGCCGCGGCTGCGTCCTTGGCCCCGCCCACGTTGGCGAGAAGGGGCACCAGGTGGCCGTCCGCCGTCGTGCCGTTTCCGTCGAAGACAGCCAGTGTGGCGGCGTTTTCGACCCATGCGAGGGCGGCGGCGCGCTGCTCTTCGGAGGGTTCGAGGGAAAGGGAACCGGCCGCGCCGTCCACGAAGACTTCGGCGCCGTCCGGGATTTCGTCTACTCCGCGGGCGGCGACGACGGCGGGCAAGCCGAGGGAGCGAGCGATGATCGCCGTGTGGGACTGCGGTCCGCCGCCCGAAGTGACCAGCGCGGTCACAACGGCGGGGTCCAGCGTTGCGGTGTCGGCGGGGGCCAGGTCTTCGGCCACCAAGATGAAGGGAGTGTCCGACGCCGGGATCCCCGGGGCGGGGACCCCTCGAAGTTCGGCGACGATCCTCGCGCGGACATCCAGGACGTCGGTTGCGCGCTCGGCCATGTATCCGCCCAGGTTGTGGAGCATTTCGGAGACGGAGGCGCCAGCCTCCCAAATGGCGCGTTCGGCGGAGCTGCCGTTGTTGTTGATGAGCTTGGTGGCCGACTTCAGGAGCATGGTGTCCTTGGCCATGAGAGCGGTGGCTTCCAGCACGGCTTTACCGTCTCCGCTGGCCTTGTCCGCACGGGCTTTGAGCTCGTCGTGGACCGATTGGGCCGCCGCTTTCAGGCCCGCGACGGCTTCTTCCGCCGTGGTGGAAGCGGCTAGCTGCTCGCCCGACGGCGGTTCGCTGACTGGTTTGGGCATCTGACGGATAGTGCCAATGACGCGGCCCGGGCTGACGCCTACTCCTTGGAAATTCTGCACTGAAATCCTCTGTCCTGCTCTCGGATCGGACCCACCGGCTGCGGCGCCTCGGGATCCGAAAAAATCTTCTGTGACTCACTTCATATAGCGTTGCTATAGGTGCTAGGGTAGCGGCTATGAGTTTCGATGACCAGCTTCCGCCCAAAACTCGGCTGCTCCGTGCAGCTGCCGAGTTGCTGGCGAATTCGGACGGGTCACCGGTCTCAACGCGCCAAATCACCAAACTCGCAGGCGTCACGGCGCCCACGCTCTACCACCACTTCGGCGACAAGGAGGGGCTGTTCGACGCCGTCGTTGCAGCCGGCTTCGAGGAGTACGTGGCGGGAGAGCGGGACTTCGCACCCTCTGGGGAACCCCTGGAGGACGTCCGGCGGATGTGGGACAACCACGTCCGGTTCGGGCTTACCCAACCGCACCTTTACCTGGTGATGTTCGGCAACATCCGTCCGGAAAGCAGGCCGGCCATCGTGGCTGATGCCGAGTCGCTCCTGGAGGAAATGCTGAGCAAGGCGGCCATTGCCGGCCAGATCAACGTACCCCCGCGCGAGGCAGCGAGGAGCATTCTGGCAGCCAATGTTGGTGTCACGCTCATGCTCATTGCAGAGCCATTGGAAGACCGGAACCTCGAGCTCTCCACCATGACCCGGGATTCCATGATTTTCGCCGTGTCCACGGAAACTGCCCGTGGCGCCGCAGCAGACGACTCCGGCAAGTCGTCGGTTGTTGTTGCGGCAATCGCGCTGAATGCGGCCCTCCAAGCCTCGCATTCAGACCAGCTATCCAGTTCGGAGCTGAAGCTTTTCCTTGAATGGCTTCACCGAATCTCCAGCAGCTCCTAAAGCTGTCCTCCTTCGATAGATATCGACTGATCCCGCACTGATGCGGGACTCACGTTAGGAATTCACATGGCAACAGAGACCGTTGCGAAGCCGCGCACCAGCCTGCGCGTTGGTGTCCAAAAGTTCGGAACTTTCCTTTCCGGCATGATCATGCCCAACATCGGGGCCTTCATTGCATGGGGCCTTATTACTGCCCTGTTCATCAAGACCGGCTGGCTGCCCGTCCCCGTACTCGGCGGCTTCGGCAACGACGCCGCGGGTGCGCCCAACGTGGGCCTCGTTGGCCCCATGATCACCTACCTGCTGCCGCTCCTGATTGCCTACACAGGCGGTCGGAACGTGTACGGGGCGCGCGGTGGAGTCGTGGGTGCCATCGGAACCATGGGCGTGATCGTTGGTGCCGGCATTCCGATGTTCATCGGTGCCATGATCATGGGCCCCCTCGGTGGCTGGACGATGCAGAAGATCGACTCCATCTGGGAGGGCAAGATTCGGCCCGGCTTCGAGATGCTGGTGAACAACTTCTCGGCCGGTATCTGGGGCGCCCTGCTTGCCATGCTTGGCTTCTTCGGTATTTCTCCGGTGGTTACGCGCTTCAGCGAGGCAGCGGGCAATTTCGTCCAGTTCCTGGTGCACAACGGTCTCCTTCCGCTGACCAGCATCTTCATCGAGCCTGCCAAGGTCCTCTTCCTCAACAACGCGATCAACCACGGTGTGTTGACGCCGTTGGGGATCCAGCAGTCGCTCGACCAAGGCAAGTCGATCTTGTTCCTACTTGAAGCCAACCCCGGCCCGGGGGCCGGACTTCTCCTCGCCTACATCTTCTTTGGACGCGGGGCAGCGAAGGCCTCGGCACCTGGCGCTTTGATCATCCAGTTCCTCGGCGGGATCCATGAGATCTACTTCCCGTACGTCCTCATGCGCCCGATGCTGATCCTCGGAACCATCGCCGGAGGCATGACCGGCATTGCGACGCTCGCGATCACGAACTCCGGCCTGGTGGCTCCGGCAGCCCCGGGATCCATCTTCGCTGTCATTGCCCAGACCTCCCGCGACAGCTATGTGGGCGTCATCTTGTCGGTCATCTTGGCAGCGACGGTATCGTTTCTCGTTTCCTCGTTGATTCTCCGCACCACGCATCACAGCGACGAGGTTGACCTCAGCGCAGCCACCTCCAAGATGGAAGAACTCAAGGGCAAGAAGAGTTCCGTTTCCTCCGCGCTCCTCGGTGCTGGTGGCGGTACCGCGCTCCTGACCCGTCCCATCCAGAACATCGTGTTCGCGTGCGACGCCGGCATGGGCTCGAGCGCCATGGGCGCCTCGGTGTTGCGGAACAAGATCAAGGCGGCCGGCTTCCCGGGGGTCAAAGTCACCAACGCGGCCATTGCCAACCTCACCGACACCTACGACGTCGTCATCACGCATCAGGACCTCACCGAACGCGCCCAGCCGCTCACGACCGGGGCTGTGCACGTCTCGGTGGACAACTTCATGAACAGCCCGCGGTATGACGAGATCGTGGAACTTGTGAAAAGCAGCAACGCTGAGCCCGGCGATAAAGGCTCGACGACGGCGGCCGAGCCTGCCGCTCAAGCGGCCACCGCCGTCGGGGGCAAGGATGTCCTGCTCGCCGAAAGCGTGATCCTCAACGGCACCGCGACGGACCGCGACTCGGCCATTGACGAGGCGGGCAAGCTCCTGCTGGATCGCGGTTCCGTGGACATGGGCTACATTCACGCAATGCATGAGCGCGAGGAATCCGTGTCCACTTACATGGGCAGTTTCCTGGCTATCCCGCACGGCACCAACGCTGCCAAGGACCACATCCTGCACTCTGGTGTGTCGATTGTCCGCTACCCCGAGGGCATCGACTGGGGTGGCAAGCAGGTCAAGTTCGTGGTCGGCGTGGCCGGCAAGAACAATGAGCACCTCCACATCCTGTCCTCCATCGCCAAGATCTTCACGGACAAGGCGCAAGTGGCCCAGCTTGAGCAAGCCACGTCGGTGGACGAAGTGCTGGATCTGTTCGGAAAGGTCAACGCATAGTGAAGGCAGTCCATTTTGGGGCAGGGAACATCGGACGGGGATTCGTCGGCTTGCTGCTGCACGAGGCTGGATATGAGGTGGTCTTCGCCGATGTCGCGGACGCCCTGATCAGCCAGCTCGCCTCCGCGTCCTCCTATGAGGTCCACGAGGTCGGCGAAAATGCGGCGGTCAAGACCGTGTCCGGTTTCCGGGCCCTGAATTCGGGCTCCGAAGAGGCTGCCGTCGTCGCGGAAATCGCGACGGCGGACCTCGTCACCACGGCGGTGGGGCCGCACATCCTCAAGTTCGTGGCGCCGGTCATTGCCAAGGGGTTGGCCGCGCGGTCCGGTGTTTCGCCGTCGTTGGCTCCACTGCAGGTCATGGCCTGCGAGAACGCCATCAACGCCACGGACCTCCTGCACTCCGAAGTGCAGGCCGCTTGGGACGGTGCCGCGGGTGATCTTTCCTCCACGGCGGTGTTTGCCAACACGGCCGTGGACAGGATCGTTCCCAACCAGGCGCCCGGCCAAGGTTTGGACGTCACAGTGGAAACCTTCTACGAGTGGGTGATCGACCGCACCCCGTTCTCTGGGGCGGCCCCGGTGATCCCGGGAGCCACCTTCGTCGACGAGCTGGGCCCGTACATCGAGCGCAAGCTATTCACGGTCAACACGGGACACGCCTCGGCAGCGTACTTCGGCTATGGCGCCGGACTGGAGAAGATCTCCGATGCCATGGCCGATGCCTCCATTGCTGCCCGGGTGCGAGCTGTGTTGGAGGAGACCAAGCAGCTTCTCTTGGCCAAGCATGACTTTGTCGAGGCTGAGCAGGAAGCCTACGTGCAGAAGATCCTGTCCCGCTTCACCAACCCGTACCTGCCGGACACAGTGAACCGGGTAGGCCGTGCTCCGCTGCGCAAATTGGGCAGGCACGAACGGTTCATCGGCCCAGCCGCGGAACTAGCCGAGCGCGGAGTCACTCCCGTTGCCTTGCTCGACGCCATATCAGCCGCCCTACGTTTCGACGACGGAGCAGACGACGAAGCCGTGGAACTCGCCCGGATGCTCGCCGAAATGGACGCCGCCGAGGCGGTTGAGCGCATTACCGAGCTGCCGCCGTCGCACCCGTTGTTCCCGCAGGTGCAAAAACTGATCGAAGACCGCAAAGCCGAGGCCTGACCCGCGGCTGAAGGGGCTCTCCGGGCTCTCTGGCTCTTGCTCCGGGCGACGCTCCTGCAGATCTTGGGCATCTTTCCCGAACGCTCGCTCACCTTTGGGGCCTTTCCGGGCGATCCTCCTGCAGATCTTGGGGCCGAATGGCGAACCTTCCTTCACATCAAGTGAAGGAAGGTTCGCCATTCGGGCCTTATAGGTGAGCGAGCGTTGGCGGGTGGGCGCTGGGTCAGGCGCGTTGGAAGACCCGCTTGCCGGCGAACCACGTTTGAAGGGTCTGGATCTTGGCGAGGGCCGAATGCTCCACCTCGAAGGGGTTCCGGTCGAGCAGGATGAAGTCTGCGGCTTTGCCCGGTTCCAAGGTGCCAAGCTGATCCGACAGTCCGAGCATTCTCGCGGGCGCCGTCGTGTAGCAGGCCAGCGCTTCTTCGAGGGTGATGGCTTGTTCGGGCCAGAGGGTTCCGGGAAATTGTCCCGTGGGGTCGGCACGGGTGATGAGCCCTTGGATGGCCTCCCAAGCATTGGGGGAGACACTGACAGGCCAGTCCGAGCCGCCACCGATGGTCGCGCCGCTGTCCAGAAGGTCCCGGTTGGGCTGCATCTTCGTGGCCCGTTCCAGTGGGAGCACCGTTTTGATGGCCTCATAAATGACGCCAGGGAACCAGAGCGACGGCGAAATGTCCGCGCTGACGTCCAGTGCTGCGAAGCGGGGGAGATCGTCTTCATGGACGAACTGGCCGTGGGCTATCTGGTATTTCGCCTCGTGGAACCCCTCGCCTCGGATGGTTTGGACCGCGTCGAGCACCATGCGGACCGAAGCGTCGCCCGTGCAGTGGATCTTGGCCGAGATCCCCGTCTTCGCGGTCCGCCGGAGCCATCCCACCAGATCTTCCGCAGGCATGGTGGTGTGGCCGGCGAAGTCATGGGCGTGGTGCTCGTCCGGCAAGTAGGGCTCCAGGAAAGCTGCAGTGCGGGACGGCGGCACACCGTCGAGGAAGATCTTGATGAAGTCGGGACGATGGTGGGCGGTCCGGAATTCCTCACCCCTGGACACCAGTTCCTCGCCCAACGGGGTGGTACCGAAGATGAAGTCATTGACCTGCATGGAACTGACCACCCATGCCGCCAGGGCATCGGATTGGTCAAGGTGCCGCAGCGCTTCCATTATTTGAAGCGAGGTTGCTGCGTCCTGGAAGGCTGTGACGCCGTAGGAGTGGAGGATCTCGATGCCCCGGGCGCACGCACGTGCCATCTGTTTCAGGCTGTATCCCTGCGATGCTGCCACGACCCGTTCAACCAGCACGCCGCCTGCCTCGATCAGGACACCAGTGGGGAGCCCGGTAGCGGGGTCGCGGAGGATTTCGCCGCCTTCGGGATCTCTAGTGCTCGCATCGATCCCGGCCAATGCCATGGCGGCGGAATTGACCCAGCGGTTGTGTTTGCTGTCGTCCTTGAGGAGCACGGGCCGCCCTCCGCTGGCTTCGTCGAGCCGGGCGAGCGTGTCCAAGCGGGAGAGTTCCTCGAACAGGCCGCTGCCCCAACTGCCTCCAATGACCCAGGCGCCGGGCTCGAGGCTCGCGCTCCAGCGGGCAACCGTCTCCAGAATGGTGTCCACGTCATCGGTTGGAAGGAAGTTGCACTCGAACAGATCAGCCGCCCCCGCCAGGGAATGGTGGTTGTGGACGTCGATCAGGCCCGGCATAAGGAAGGCACCGTCCATGTCCACAGCTTCCGTGCCGGTACCCACAAGCGCCTCGGCTTCATCGTCCAACGCTACAACCCGGCCATCGGAAACGGCCATGGAGCGTGCCCACGGGCGCTTCGGGTCCTGTGTCCGGATGACCGCGTTGACGAAGATCTGCAGTGTCATATTGTTGTCCTTTGCTCGGTGAGGCCTGCACGCCCGGCAGGCAGTCGCGTTGATGGGGGCCGACGTCGGGCCCTGGCAGGGGGGCGGAACTAGACTTCCGCTATTCCGAGGTAAGCGCGGTGCAGCAGGGCGGGGTCGGCCATCAGCGGTTCGGCCGGGCCGCCATACGTCAGGCGTCCGCCGGTCACCACGATGGCTTCGTCCGCAATCTTCAATGCCAGCTGTGCGAATTGTTCCACCATCAGGATGCCGACGCCCGAATCCGCGATGTGCCGGATGATGGGCAAGAGCCGCAGGAATACCACTGGTGCGAGTCCCAAGGACATTTCGTCGATCAGAAGGTACTTTGGCCGGGCAGCGAAGGCCCGGGCGAGAACTACCATCTGCTGCTCACCACCGGAAAGCAAGCCGCTGGCCGAACCCCTTCGTTTGTGCAGCTCCGGGAAGAGCTCGAGGGCTTCATCAACACCGGCTGGAGACTTGGCCGTCAGTTCCAGGTTTTCTTGGACGGTCAGGGAGGGGAAGACGGTGCGGCCTTGCTCCACATGGACAAGTCCCAAACGCGAACGCTTGATCCTGGACAATTTGCCCAACGGAACACCATCAAGGGACATGTCCCCTTTGCTCGTGGAAACGATGCCCGAAATCGACTCCAGCAGGCTGGTCTTCCCTGCACCGTTTGGACCAACTAGCGTCAACAGGGACCCCGGTTTCACCACCAACGACACGCCGGA
This sequence comes from Arthrobacter sp. AZCC_0090, assembly GCF_014207375.1. Taxonomy (GTDB): domain Bacteria; phylum Actinomycetota; class Actinomycetes; order Actinomycetales; family Micrococcaceae; genus Arthrobacter. The sequence goes on from NZ_JACHEE010000008.1 coordinate 230,314, forward strand.
CACCACAGGACCGGAGCCCCTGCTGACGCTCACGTCGTCGAGGATCAACTCGTTCATGAGACCTCCAATTCGCCCATGTAGGCAGTCATGACCTGCGGATTTGCGAGTACGTCGTCGCGCTGGCCGGATGCGATGACCTCGCCGAAATTCAGGACCACCAAGTCATTGCACACGGAGCGGACCATGTCCAGATCGTGTTCGATCAGCAACAGCGTGGTGCCAAAACGAGCGGGCAGCTGTACCAACTGTTCGGCGAAGGAAACGTGTTCTTCGTGGGACAAACCTGCGGCTGGCTCGTCGAGCAGCAGGAGGCGGGGCGACGCCGCCATATTGGCCGCGACCTCGATCAGCCGGCGGGTCCCGACGTCGACCCTCGCCAGTTGCGTCGACGGCGGCGGGCAGTTGAAGAACGCCAGGAGTTCCTCGACGCGCTTGTCCGACGCCTGTCCGCGTGCGATAAAGCGGACATAGGCGCCGACGCTGAGGGTGGGCGGCACGCGGTCCTGTTGGAAGGTCCTGCGGATACCCAACCGGGCACGCTCCATGGGTGAGAGCCCGTTGAGGGACTGGCCGGCCAACTGGATGGTTCCCTGGTGCTGCGGCAGGAACCCGGCGAGGGCGTCCACCATCGTCGATTTTCCCGCTCCGTTGGGGCCCATCAGACCTGTGACGGAGCCCTCGGCGAGGTCCAGATCCACCTCGCTGAGCGCCGTCACGTGGCCGAACGTAACTGACAATCCGCGCACCGAAAGCAGGGCGCCGGCTTCCGACACGGGCGAGCCCGACACGGACGCCGACGACGCCGGACGCCGCGCCGCCGTCGGTTTGGTCACCGCCGTCGGGACCGCCGCCGTCGGGCTGGTCACTTCCATGGACTTGCGGCGCCCCTGGGTCCTGCGCCACCACATGGCGCGAAGGTCGGCGCCGAGGTTGGAACCGGTTGTCAGGGACTGAATGCCGAGGGCGCCGAAGATGACAAATCCCCAGTCCTGCGAGATCCCAAAGCGCTTGAGCAATTCCGGAACGAGCACCCAGAGGATTCCGCCGAGAACTGCCATGTCGATCAGGTAGGAGCCGGAGACGATGGCGAGGACATAGAGGGCCAGGGACTGGATGGTGGTGAAACTGCTGGGGTAAACGAGCCCCACTTGGCCCGAGAGCAGGCCGCCGCCGATTCCCGCCAAGAACGCGCTCGCTCCGAATGCAGTCAGCTTGGTTACGGTCACGCTGGTCCCGGCCGAAGCGGTTCCACGCTCCGAGAAGGCAACGAATTTCCAACCGCTTCCCCAGCGGCTCGCCTGCAGAAAGTGGACCAAGAGGCTGCACAGTGCCAGGACAATCACGGCGAAGAGGAAGTACCTGCGGTCGCCGGGAAAAAGATCCGGACGAGCCACTTGGATCCCCGTCTGGGTTCCAGGGAATTGGATCTTGCCCAGGGTCAGGTCTGCGGCAGCCGCAAAGCCGAGGGTGACAACCGCCAGGTTAACGCCCCGGAGGCGGAGTGCCGGAAGGCCGACGACGACGCCCGCCGCTGCCGCTGCCAACCCACCTAGCGGGAGCCACACCATCAGGCCGCCCGGGGCATCCACGGAGTTAAGCCAGGACACCACCCAGGCGCCCACGGCGGCAAAGCTGAGTTGGCAGAGCGCCATCATTCCGGCACTCCCGGTGACAATGCCGAGGCCCAAAAGGGAGATCATGGCCACGATCGCGGTGGTGCCGAGGAAGACGAAGTAGGAGGGCAGCACCGCGCTGAGGAGCCAGCCGACCAGCACGCAGGCAACGGCGATCGCAAGGGGTTTCATCGGCCCCCGGGCCGGAAAGGAGTTAGCGCGCAACATCCCAGACTTCCTTTCGCTGTGTCCACAGCAGGAAAACGACAATGATCAGGAACGGGACCCAGTAGCGGAGAACGGACATTTGCTCGAACTGGGCCAAGGCGCCCTGCAGCATGCCCAAGGCCAATCCGCCCACGACGGCTAGATCAAGCCTGCGGAAGCCGCCGAGCAATGCCGCGGCCGAGGCCGGAACAATGATGAAGGACAGGGAAATGGGGTCATTCGTCTGGGTCGGCGCCACGATGGACACAGCGGCCGCGCTGATGAGGCCTGTGCCTACCCATACGGCGATGCTCAGGCCCTTGGCCGGCACGCCCAGAAGTTCCGCCGTCGTCGGGCGTTCTGACAAGGCGCGCAGTTTGGTGCCGATCTTGCTTTTGGTGAGCAGCACATGGCATCCGACGGCGACTACAAGGGCCAGCGCCACCATGACCACCGTAACCTGGGTCACCACAACGTTTCCCACGCTGAATGCGGGCCCCGGAAGAAGGGATTTGAACGTCTTGGGCTTGCTGCCGAAGAGGATGAAGGACAAGGACACCAGAAGCAGCAGGGAGGCGACTGAAACTGCCGAGCGGGCTCCGATACCGGCTTCGGGAAGCCACTGCGCGATGATCCAGCCGATCAGCCCGGAGACGACGGCGCCGACGCAGACGCCCGCTGCGGTTGCTGCCCATTGGGGGAGGTGTTGCTCGGCGAAGATCACTGCCAAGTAGGCGGCAAACATGCCGATGGCCACTTGGGAAAAGTTCACGACCCGCACAAGTCTCGCCATAAGGGTCAAACACACGGCGATCACCGCGTAGAGTCCTCCGGCGGCAAGGCCGGCCAATGCGCCTTGGAGCATGGTGTCCCTTCTTTCTCAAACATGGGGGCAGAGTGCTGGTGATGGCCTTGGCGGACCATCACCGGCACCTGCCAGAGACCACTAGTTCTGGAGCATCCAGGTATCGGAGGCCTTGACCCAGGCCCCGTCCTTGAGCTGGACCGGCCACGCGGCCGTGTTGGAGCCGTGCTTGTCGCCGGGCCCGAAGACATACGGCGTGCCGACCATGGGGTTGTCGATCGGCTTCATCGCGAGTAGCGCATCCGTGACGGACTGGCGCGTGATGTCACCCTTGATGCCTTTGAGGACCTCGATGAAGTATGTTGCGGCCAGGTAGCCACCTTGGGCGAAGGACGTCAGCGGAATGTTGTTCTTTTCCATCAGGGCGCGCCAGTCCTTGTTGGCGGCTTCCTTCGGGTCGGTGAATGGTGCGAACTCTGCCGGAACGTACACGCCCTTGCCAGCGCTGCCCGCGGCCTTGGCGAATTCGCTGGTGTAGGTGGACGTCAGGAACAGCCAGGTCACATCCGTCAGTCCTTGGGCCTCGGCGGCTTTGAGCAGGCCGATCGCGTCCGGCTCAATGGCGTTGATGAAGACGGCTTTGCAGCCGGAGTTCTTCGCTTTGATGACCTGCGGCGTGAAATCGGGGCTGCCCAGGGGAACGCTGTCGTCCAGGAATTTCAAGCTCTTGCCGGTCTTCTTGGACCAATTATCGATGGCCGCCTTGTACGCAGGGCCCGTGCTGCCCGCAATTTCCAGGAATCCGCAGATGTCCGTGAGTCCAAGTTTTTCAGAGCCGTACGTCAGGGTCATTTCGGTATCGAGGAACGGGCCGACATTGACGGGGGAGACCGCCGGGCTGGAGAAACATGCGGGGTCTACGCCGGTGCCTTGCAGGGAGAGGATCTTGTTCTGCTGGTAGTACTTGGCGTTGACATCGCAATCCAGCAGGCTGGCCGAGCCAACCATGGCCACGGCTTTCTTGGACTCGACGACGTCCCGGGCAGATTGTGAGGCGGTGGAGGGATCGCCCTTGTCGTCCGTGATGACGTAGTTGATCTTCTTGCCATTGATGCCGCCGGAAGCGTTGAAGGCATCGAAGACGGCTTTGGACGCAGCCGATGCCTCGGGGAACGTCGCTCCGCCGCTCAGTGCGTTGACGGAGCCTACGACGATGTCGCCTCCGCTCGCTCCGGCCGCGGACGCTTTGGTGCTGTTGGTGTCCTCGCCGCAGGCTGTCATCAGCAGAGCGCCGGCCACGGCGATGGCGCCGATTTTCGTCAGCTTGGAAATCATGAAGGCTCTCAATTCTCTCGGAGCGGCAATGCAGGTGAACATCGGCGCTGTGGGATAGATCACTTCGGCGCGACGGTATGGTCCAGCGTAAATTGGCCCTGCGCAGGGGACTTGTCTGCGAGCGAACGCCACTTGTCCAAATCGGCACAGCTGCCGCGCGGAATCGGCACAGCTGCCCTCTCGTCCGGTCCCTCCCGCGACGCTCCTGCAGATCATCATGTGAATGAGCGTTCTGGTTTTGTGCCCTATAGGTGAGCGAGCGTTCCGCCCGGCGGCCCTAAAGGTGAGCGAGCGTTCGGGGGACCGGCACCGCCGTCGTCCGCTACCGCCGTCGTCCGCTCGATGCGTTCACCGACAAGTTCCCTTCACTTGAAGCCAAGGCCGGTGCGGCCACGACTGCCACGATGGTGTGACGGAATCGGGCAGGAGGAACCAATGGAGCTAGGGCTTGCGGGCAAGGTCGTGATCATCACTGGTGCGGCTTCGGGCATCGGCCGGGCATGCGCCCGCGCATTTGCCGCTGAAGGCGCCAGTGTCGCCTTGATCGACGTTGACAACGACGCCGGCAGTTCCCTTCAGCGCGAACTGGCAGGCGGCGAACTGGAGGCCGGAGCGTCGTGCATGTTCGTGCGCGCAGACATCACCGATCCGACTCACATGGAATTCGCCGTGCAGTCCGTGGCGCATGCTTTTGGCGGGATTGATATCGCGGTCGGATGCGCGGGCATTTCGGGGCCGGTTGGGGTAGCTCTGCAGGAAGTGGGCGTGGCCGAATTTGAGCGTGTCATGAGCGTCAACGTGACGGGGCAGTTCCTGCTCGCTCAGCAATGCGCGCCATTTCTTAAGCTGTCTAACGTCGGTGCCATGGTGCTCCTGGCCTCGGATTCCAGCTTCGTCGCGGCCCCGGGAATGGTTCCCTACAATGCATCCAAAGGGGCCGTCCTGCAATTGACGCGAGCGTTGTCAGTGGAGTTGGAACCTGACGGGATACGTGTGAATTGTGTCTGCCCATCCGTCGTGGACACCCCGATGGCACGCGCCGACCTGGGGCACACCTCGGAGACCTTCGCGGCCCAGAAGTACCCCGTCCAGACCGCGGAACAGGTAGCCAATCACGTGCTTTACCTGGCCTCACCTGTGTCCGCGCCGGTGAACGGGACAAGCCTCGTTTCCGACTACGGGTACCTGGCGCAGTCGTCATTTCCGGCCTGAAAATCCCCCAAAAGCGAAGAGGAACAGCATGACCTCGTACAACAACACCCTGGCGGGCCAAGCGGCATTGGTGACCGGCGGCGGTACAGGAATCGGCGAAGCGATCGCCGCCCGGCTCATCCAGGAGGGTGCGAGGGTCGCCGTCGTCGGAAGGCGGCGGGAACCGCTTGACGCCGTGGCGGCAAAGCACGGCGCGTTGCCCGTCGTCGCGGACATGAGCGATTCTGCCCAAGCCCGGGCCGCCGTCGACGCCGTCGTCGCCGAGTTCGGCCGCCTGGACATGGTGATCGCCAACGCTGGCGGGCACGGCTTTGCCTCTGTTGCCGATACCGACGACGACGCATGGCAGGCAAGCCTCAACGCCAACCTGACAACGGCCTTCACGACCGTCCGGGAAGCGATACCGCATCTTCGAACCTCTGCCGGCCGGGTGGTGATCGTTTCCTCGCTTGCGGGGCTTTTTGCCGGCCCCAATGTAGCGGGTTACACGGTGGGAAAGCACGCACTCATCGGCCTGACCAAGTCCTTGGCCAGGGATTACGGAGTGCACGGAATCCGGGTGAACGCGCTGTGTCCCGGGTGGGTTCGGACTCCCATGGCCGACGCCGAAATGGATCAGTTCGCCAAAGCGGCCGGTCTGGCAGGGAGGGACGAGGGCTACAGCACTGTCACGGCCAATGTGCCGTTGCGCCGGGCTGCGGGTCCTGCCGAAATGGCCGGCGTGGTGAACTTTCTGGTGTCGCCGGACTCGTCGTACATCACGGGTGCAACAATTGTCGCCGACGGCGGAGCCCATGTCGTGGACCTGCCCACCATAGCGTTCGACGGCGTCCTGTAGCCCCCGACGCTCGCTCACCTTTGGTGCCCTTTTCCCAGGCGGATTCAAGTGGTCGTTGCAACACGTCCTTATGCTGCTGATTCTTCCAGAATTCCTTGGAGGGCTTGGGCGGGGGTTTTCCAGCCGAG
>NZ_JACHEE010000009.1:0-137423 GCF_014207375.1 Arthrobacter sp. AZCC_0090
GCGGTTGCCGGGTAAAGCAGCACTTCGGGGTTGGTGCGCAGCGTATCCTTGGCCGCCGAAATGTCGTTGCCCCACGACATGATGCTGCCGGGCAGACCAATACCGAGGAAGGACAACGTTGCTTCGGTGACGATGAAGACACCCAGTTCCATGGTGGCGAGGACGATGATCGGCGCGAGCGCGTTCGGAACCACATGCCGGACGAGTGTGCCGATCTTCGAGACGCCTAGCGAGCGTGCAGCGGTGACGAAATCCGCGTTGCGGACCTCGATCACGGCGCCGCGGGTGATGCGGGCCATTTGCGGCCAACCGAGCATCACAATGACCATGACCACGGTGAAAACGCTCTTGTTCTCGCGGAAGAAGGGCAGCTGGGTAACTACCAGTGCGCCGAGGACCAAAGGCAGGGCGAAGAAGATGTCGCCAAGGCGGGCAATGACAGTGTCAACCCATCCGCCAAAGAACCCGGCCAATGCGCCGAGCGTGACGCCGATGATCAGGACGAAAATGACCGAGACAACGCCGACGGTCAGGGATGCCTGCGTGCCGTGGATGATGCGGGAGTAGATGTCGCAGCCCTGGAAGGTGAATCCCAAGGGGTGGCCGGCCGAGGGGCCAGCCAGGGAGTCTCCTAGCTGGCAGTTGTCGTTCGGGGCTGTCTGGGTGAACAGGCCAGGGAAGAACGCGACAACCAGGAGCAAGAAGATCATGAGCGCGGAGATGATGAAGAGCGGACGACGGCGGAGCTTCCGCCAGGCGTCTGCCCACAGGCTCAGGGGTGCTGCGTCGACCTTGAGGCTATCGGTTGCCAGCAGCGGTGTCTCGTCGACGGGGGCAACGTAGTGCTCGATCTGACGGTTACTTTTCATAGCGGATCTACTTTTCATAGCGAATCCTGGGGTCAAGCCAGGCGTACAGGAGGTCGACCAACAGGTTGGCCGCAACGAAGACCAGCACCAGCACGCTCACGATGGCAACGACGGTGGGGCCCTCGCTGCGGATGACTGCTTGGTAGAGCTTTTGTCCGACGCCGGGCACGTTGAAGATGCCTTCGGTGACGATCGCCCCGCCCATCAAGCCACCGAGGTTCGCACCCAGGTAGGTGACCACGGGGATCATGGAGTTTCGCAGGATGTGGGCCAGGACCACGCGGGGGCGCGAGAGGCCTTTCGCGGTTGCGGTGCGGACGTAGTCGGCGTTCATGTTTTCGATGACCGAGGCGCGCGTCAGGCGCAGCACGTAGGCGAACGACACGAGGCCAAGAACCGTGGCCGGGAGGATCAGCGTTCCCCAGTCCGCGTTGGATCCAACAGTGGGCTTGGCCCAACCGAGCTGCACGCCGACGAGCAGCTGAAGCACGAAGCCCAGCACGAAGGTGGGGACGGCGATGACCACGAGGGAGGCAACCAGCACGGTGGAGTCAAAGAGCTTTCCCTTGCGCAGACCGGCGATCAGGCCGAAAGCCACACCGAAGACGGCCTGGATGGCCAAGGCCTCAACGGCGAGCATGGCGGTCACGGGAAAGATGCGGCCAAGGGTGGCGGCGATCGGCTGACCAGTGAAGTCAACGCCAAGGTTGAAGGTGAACAGGTTCTTGAGGAAGAGTCCGTATTGGACCCAGAACGGCTGGTCGAGGTTGTATTGCTGGCGCAGTGCGGCAATGACGGACTCGCTGGGCGGCCTGTCGCCGAACAAGGCGCGGATGGGGTCGCCCGGGAGGGCAAAGACCATGAAGTACACAAGCAGGGTGGTTCCCAGGAAGACCGGGATGACCTGCAGCAAACGCCGGAGGATGTACTGGATCACAGCAAGGTTTCCTGAGCGCTCTTGAAACTAAGGGGATTCATATGGGACAGCTTTCGTGCCGGATCAAGCACACAGGGGCCCGGTTTTGTGACCGGACCCCCACGCACTATCGAGCTTGGAACGAGTCCAGAGGACTACTTTGCGGTGATGTTGTAGTAGAGCAGGACGCCGTTCCAGCCGGAGTCAACGTTGGTCACGTTCTGGCTCCAGACGGCCTGGCGGGCCTGGTACCAAAGGGGCAGGTTCGGCAAGTCCTTGAAGAGGATTTCCTGTGCCTGGGTGAACTTCTTGTTTGCGTCGTCCGTGGACTTGGAGGCCAGGCCTTCCTTCAGCAACTTGTCGAAGTCCGGGTTGCTGTAGCCCTCGTAGTTGGCACTTGCCCCGGTCTGCAGCACAGGGCCGAGGAAGTTGAACAGCGACGGGTAGTCTGCCTGCCAGCCTGCGCGGGTGAAGCCCGGAAGGGTCTTGGCCTTGCGGAGGTTCAGGATTTCAGCAAACTTGGCGAACGGCTGGCCTTCGGCCTTGATGCCGAGGTTGTTCTTCAGGTTGTTGGCAACGGCGTCGATCCATTCTTTGTTGCCACCATCTGTGTTGTACGCGAGCTGCAGAACCTTGCCGGCCGGCCACGGGCTCATGGCATCTGCCTTGGCCCACAGGTCCTTCGCCTTCGCGGCGTCGAACTTCAAGACCTCAGAACCGGCGACGTTGGCGTTGTAGCCGTCAACGGAGGGAGACGTGAAGTCCTTCGCCGGAATGCGGGTGCCGCTGTAGACAACCTTGGTGATTTCGTCGCGGTTGATGGCCATGGAAATAGCCTGGCGGCGGAGCTTGCCAGCGTCTCCCTGGAACTCAGGAAGGTAGTTCGGGATGTTGAGCGTCGCGTTGCCGGCGTAGGCCTTGTTCAGGTTGTGATCCGGGAAGTCCGTGGTGTAGGTCTTCAGCGCGTTGGTCGGCAGAACGTCCGTGACATCAAGGTTATTGGCCTGGATGTCCGTGTAGGCCGGAGCCGGATCGGTGTAGAACTTGAAGGTCACGCCACCGTTCTTGGCCGTGCGGGGACCCTGGTAATCGGCGTTCTTGACGAGGGCGATCTGGCTGTCGTGCTGCCAAGCACCCTTGGCGGCCATCTTGTACGGGCCGTTGCCGATGGGGTTCTCGCCGAAGGCCTTCGGATCCTTGAGGGCATCGGCCGGAAGCGGCATGAAGGCGGAGTAGCCGAGGCGCAACGGCCAGTCGGCTTCCGGCTGGGCCAGCTTCACTGTGATGGTCGAGTCGTCCTTCAGAACCAAGCCGGACATGGTCTGCGCGGTCGGGGCAGGGACAGCTTTGGCCTTGCCGTCGGCGCCGGTTTCCTTCTTGGTAGCGCTGACGGCGTCGTAGCCATCGATCGATTCGAAGAAGCTGCTGCTGGCCTGCGCGTTGGTGCTCAGTGCAGCGAAGTTCCAGGCGTCAACGAAGCTCTTGGCGGTGACTTCCTGGCCGTTTGTGAACTTGGTGCCCTTCTTCACTTTGATGGTGTAGTTCTGACCGTCAGTCGTATCAATGGATTCCGCGAGGGCGTTCACGGACTTTCCGCTGGCGTCGTAGCTGCGCAGGCCTTCAAACAGGAGTTCGACGACGCGGCCACCGTACACCTCATTAGTGTTGGACGGCAGCAGGGGGTGCTGGGGTTCATTGCTGTATGCGGTGATGATTTTGTTTGGATCACCGGCAGTCTGGCCACTGCTTCCGGAGGCGGCGCTGCCGCATCCGGTGAGGGCGAGCGCGGCGACTGCCAGCAAGCCAAGAGCTTTGGAAGTGCGCGAAAAACGCATTCCGCCTCCTATGGATTCAGGGGGATGAGTCGGGGCAACTCATGAATGCCCCGGGGCCAGGCACAGATTTATCCTGTGACGCGGCCTACATGGATGTGTAATCCTAACCACACGTTGTCCGAAATGTGGAATCCCATTGGCAGTTTCATGGCAAGTATGCATGTGACAGTTTTAGTAATGAAGCAGTCATTTCACGTAATGGGTTACTCCTTGGTACACTCGACACGCCTGACCCCTACTTTTCGCTGGAACTCCGGGGTTTTCGAGCATGCCAAAGCGCCTTTTGCGGAAGCTCAAAGAGGACACTCGAGGCACAAAAAAGAGTCCCCGCGACCATTGGCCACAGGGACTCTTGCGCGATTGGCGGCAGTCCGTTTGTGCCGCGAGCTCTGCCTCGCGCGCAGTTGGCTACTCGATGCCGGCGGCCATGAGCTGGGCTCGCAATTCCCGGCGCTCGCGCTGTTTCTCCGGGTCCGGAAGGGGCACCGCAGCAAGTAACCTTTGCGTGTAGGGTTCCTGCGGATTGCGAAGGATCTGTTCCCGGGTACCCTGCTCCACGATCCGGCCACGCTGCATCACGCAGATCCGGTCAGCCAGCACATCAACCACGGCGAGGTCGTGGGTCACGAACAGGCATGCGAATCCCAGCTCCTTTTGCAGGTTCTGGAAGAGTTCCAAAACCTTCGCCTGCACCGAAACGTCCAGGGCCGACGTCGGTTCATCCGCCACCATGAGCTTCGGCTGGAGGGACAGCGCCCGCGCAATACCGACACGCTGCTTCTGCCCGCCGGACAATTCATGCGGGTAACGGTTGCGGTAACCGCGAGGCAGTTCAACCTGGTCCAGAAGGCTTTCGATCCGCTTCTGCAGCTCGACGCCCTTGGCGACCCCGGCAAGGAACATCGGTTCGCCGATGCTCTCACCGATAGGCAGCCGCGGATTCAGCGACGACGACGGATCCTGGAAGACCATGCCGATATCGCGGCGCACCTCGTGGAGCTGTTTTCCATTCCGTTTCGCGGCGGAAATATCCTGACCCACCACGTGCATGCTACCGGCGGCCACAGGCAAGAGCCCGACGGCGGCGCGTCCAATGGTCGTTTTGCCGGAACCTGACTCCCCAACAAGGCCCACGACTTGGCCTGGGTAGATCACCAGGTTGGCTCCCTCAACGGCGCGGAACGCGGGAACGCGGCCTTGCTTGGGGTACTCGATGGCGACGTCGATCAACTCAAGCACCGGCTGGCCCTTGGGCTTGGCGGCTTCTTGCGCCGCCGCCTTCAAGGCATCCTGGTTCTCGCGTTCGCGGCGGAGCAACTCGCCATGCTCAACAGATTCCAGTTCGGTGTTCGTTGCCGCAGCCAAAGCGGCGGTGACGTCGACGTCGGCAGTCTCCGCCCCTTGTCCGAGGTGCGGAACCGCTGCCAACAGCGCGCGGGTGTACTCATGCTGGGGATTGCTGAAGATCTGCTGTGCCGTGCCAGTCTCCACAATGACGCCTTTGCGCATCACTGCTATCCGGTCTGCGAGGTCGGCCACCACACCCATGTCGTGCGTGATGAGGACGATGGCGCTATCCAGTTTGTTGCGCAAATGGCGCATCAGGTCCAGGATTTCGGCCTGGACGGTCACGTCCAAGGCGGTGGTGGGTTCATCCGCGATGAGGAGTTTCGGATCGCAGGACAACGATTGGGCGATCATGGCGCGCTGGCGCTGGCCACCGGAAAGCTGGTGTGGATACGATTTGAAAGCCTTTTCCGGGTCAGGAAGCTCCACGAGGTCCAGCATACGCAACGCGCGCTCCTTGGCCTCGTCCGGGGAGACCACGTTGTGAAGCCGGATCGTCTCAACGATCTGGGCACCCACAGTGTAGACGGGGTTGAGCGCCGTCATCGGTTCCTGGAAGATCACCGCAACATCCTTGCCGCGGACCTCCCTGATGGCGCCGGATTTGGCGCCTAGCAACTCCTTGCCGGACAGCTTCACACTCCCGGTGACACGACTGTTGCTGGGCAGCAATCCCAGCAAAGCCATGGAACTGGCACTCTTACCCGAACCGGATTCGCCGACGATCGCGAGGACTTCACCCGCCCTGACCTCATAATTCAGTCCGATGGCGGCCGGGACCCATGTCTTCTCCACACCGAAGTCGACGCTGAGGTCGCGCACTTCCAGGACCACGCTCCCGGGCGCACTTTTGTCCGAAGCAGTCTCAAGCGATGTTGCCTCAGGTTCGGGGCTGGTGTTGTCAGTCATGTTGGGTATTCCCTTCCGCCCGGGCCACCCTCCAAGGGGTGATTAGTGAAGTAGCCCGGAATCCTGAATTATTAGGGGCATGAGCCGAGAGCCCCATGCTGGAAATGTCGAAATCTTCAAGGCCCGCACCAGCAGGCTGTTCGCCTGGACTTGCTGGGCAATTGCGGCCTTCGGGGTGGTCGTGACGCTTGTGGTGGCCGGTCCGGGAGCCCTTCCGGGCACCGCTCCCCTGCTCCTTGTTGCCTTCATCGGCTGGTTGCTCTTCTGGCGGCCGGCGGTAGTGGTCCTGGACTCCGGCGTCAGGCTGGAGAACCCTTACAGGACCATTGAGGTCCCGTGGGATGCCCTGGTGCAAGTGGACACCCGCTACGCCCTCACGCTTATGACACCGCACAAGAAATACCCCGCGTGGGCTGCGCCGGCGCCCGGGATCTGGGGCGGGCGCAATGCCCGCCCCGAGCACCTGAAAGGTCTCCCGGACACCACCTACGGTCCGGGCAGCTCGGTTCGTCCCGGAGATCTCAAGAACACCGACTCGGGTGCCGCAGCCGTCTTGGTCCGCACCCGCTGGCAGGCGCTTGTGGAGTCGGGGCAGGTTGAACCCGGCCGGGCGGAGGAGGCCGTGGTGGCGGTTACGGTTGAATGGTTCCGCGTGGCGGCCACGGTGGCGCTGGCCGCAGCCAGTTACTGGGCGGTCTTCCGGTATTAGGGTTCCCCGGGCGGGTCCCACTCAGCTGCCCTTCGGAGTACGGGTGACCGGCGCAGTCGTTGCACTGGAGTGCTTTGCGGTCTCAATCGCGGACTTGGCCCGGAACTTCTTCTGCCGCGGGTCGAAAGCGTCCCGCAGCCCATCGCCGATGAAGTTGATGCTGAGGCAGATGAGGATGATGAACAAGCCCGGGAACCAGAACAGCCACGGTCGGGTGGCAAAAGCTTCCTGGTTCTGCGCAACCAGCAGGCCGAGCGACGTGTCCGGAGCCTTCACTCCGAGGCCCAAGTAGCTGAGGGCGGTCTCCAGCAGGATGGCGGCGGACATAGTCAGCGTCACGTTGACGATCAGCACACCGACGGCGTTCGGGAGGATGTGTTTGAAGATGATCCTGGCGTTGGAGGCTCCGGAGATCCGGGCAGCGTCAACGAATTCCCGCTCGCGGAGGGTCAGGAACTCACCGCGGACAAGACGGGCCAGGCCCACCCAGCTGACAAAGCCGAGGAAGATGCCGAGAATGACGACGCCGTTGTTGGCGGCAAACCCGGTCAACCAACTGCCCTCGTCCCTGCGGTTGGCTATCTGGCCAACCACTGCCGCGAGGAGCAGCAATGGAATGATGATGATGACGTCGGTCAGGCGCATGAGGGTGGCTTCGACCCAGCCTCGGAAATAGCCCGCAAGTCCCCCGACGATAGCGCCGATCGCACCTGCAATGCCACCGATCAGGAGCATGACTGTGATTGACTGCTGCGCACCACGCATCGTCATGGCAAACAGGTCGCGTCCAATCCGGTCTTGGCCGAACGGATGCTCGCCCCACGCAAACGGCCACAGCGATGAGGTAGGAGTACCATCATTGACGAGCGGCGAGACGTCCACGTGGTTGTACTTCCACCACCCGGGAATCCCGAACGCTCCCACCGAGGTGAAGGCAAGCAGGAAAATCACTGCGAAAACCGCGAGCCCTATCAGGGCGCCCGTGTGGCCGAAAAACCTCTTGCGGACAATCTGGCCCTGACTCAGGCCGCTGGTAACTTCGCTGCCTGTTTGGATGGCTGCAGCTTCGGCGAGCGCCTGTTGCGCGAGGAGTTCTTCCTCTTGGGTTGGCTGGCTCATGCTTTGATCCTTACGCGTGGGTCGAGCGCGGAGTACGCGAGGTCCGCTATCAGGTTGAAGACCATAGCGGTGATAGCTACACAAAGGAACACACCCATCACCGGGTTCGGATCCGTGTGCAGCAGTCCGTCAATGAACAAGAAGCCCATGCCCCGAACGGAAAAGACCGTTTCGGTGATGACGGCACCACCGATCAGTGCACCGATGTCAAAGGCGACAATCGTTGCAATCGGAATCAGGGCGTTGCGGAAGGCATGGCCCATGATCACGGACCGTTCGCTGAGGCCCTTGGCGCGCGCCGTCCGGATGTAGTCCATGTTCATGATTTCGAGCATCGACGAGCGTGTGAACCGCGTGTAGCTGGCCAACGAGACAAGGATCAGGGCTATGGTCGGCAAGACGAGGTGGGTCAAAGTGTCCGTTGACATGATCCAGAAATCGCCTTGGATGTTCGGTGTTCCTGCCCCGATGGTGGCGATCGGGCGCCCGCGCACCCGGCTGTTGTTGAAATAGGACGGCCAGGCCTGCATGAACCGGTCCACCACCAGGAGGGCTCCGACCAGGAAGGCCGTGAGTCCGGCGGCGCGCATGGACTGGCCACGGTCGTAGCCGCCCATAAAGTACCCCACCGCTACGCCGACCAGAATGGTGGCGATTGCGAGGAGGAAGATCATGAGCCCTGTCGCGTCATTGAGCAGCGGCTGCACGGCGAAATAGGCGATCACACCAATGCCCACCACAATCAGGCTCGATTGCAGTGCCTTGCGGTTCTTAAGTCCGGAAACCAAGATGGTGATTCCGACGGCGATTCCCGCCCCCATGATCGCGATGATGACGGGCCCCAAGCCCGGATTGCGGAACCATTGGGTCAGCGAGAAGTAGAAGAGGACAAGCGAAACGGCAGCAAAGACCGAGCCTCCGACGATCAGCCGGCGTTTCACCGCACCGCCCACGACGACGGCCCCAATGAGGCCCAGAACAGCTCCGATTCCAAGAGCAACGGCCGGCGGTATTTCCGGATTTCGCAGGAAATCATTAAAGCCAATCGCGCCGAACTCCTTGAGAAGGACGGCTACCCAGAAAATCGGCAATGAGAAAAACAGGAATGCCATGAAGGTCACGCCGTAGTCCAATGCGCTGTACTGGCGGAGTGCGGTGACGATGCCAAGCGAAATGCCGATGAGAATCGCGAGAACCGTTGCGCCGGTGACGAGTGTCAGGGTTTGAACCAGCGCGAAGCCGAGGGCCTCTGTGATTGGCTGTCCGGCGATGTTCTTGCCGAGATTGCAGGCGTTGCCGAAGGGAACGAGACACTGGGCGGCGCCGCCCAACCACTTGAAATAGCGAAGCGGCGCTGGTGTATCGAGATCAAGCAGATTGATTCGTGCATCCATCAATGCTTGCCGGTTCGGGGCGTTGCTGGCTCGAAGATCTTGCAACGGGTCTCCAGACAACGCTGTCAGGAGATACACCAGGAACGATGCTCCGAGAAGAATGAGTGCAGCGGTAACTAATCGCCGGACGATATAGGTCAACATCGTGAGGAACCTCAAAATCCAGGGCCGGAGTTCACCCGGGCCCTATCGCAGAATCCCGCCGTCATCCCCGGTTCTGTGGTCCGGAGGCCTCCGGCGAGGTCAGTGTAGTAGCCAGAGGGCGCCGGAGCCATGGTTCTCGGCCCCGGCGCCCTTATTAGGCAATGCGCAGTCTCAGCGTCGGATCAGCTCCGAGACCAATCCCAGAAGTTCCACCACACACCTGTCTGGTTGGGCATGGAAGTCACTCCGCTGATTTGATCGGAAAAGGCCTTCACATCCGGCGACTGGAACAGCGGAACACCATAACCGGATTTCCAGATATCTGCGTCGATCTGCTTCTGCAGATCGTCCTGCTTGGCCTTATCGGTGGTGACGATAAGCGTGTCCATCGCTTTGTCGGCGTCAGCATCGGAGAATCCATTGTAGTTCGATCCGGCCCCAGTCTTGAAAATCTGAGGCGTTCCGGAAACGCCGACGCCCGAGTTGATCCAGCCGAAAATCGTCGCGTCATAAGACCCGTCGCCGAGGTGCGAACTCCAGTCAGCCTTGCCCAAGCCGCCGTCGACGATCTTGAATCCGGCTTTGGTGGCGGACTCGCGGATCAACGAGTAAGCATCTACGCGGTTGGGGTTGTCCTTGTTGTACATGATGCGGATTTCCGGCGTAGCGCCGTTGAGGAGCTTCTTGGCGCCGTCAATGTCGACATCCTGGTAGGCCGAGGAACCGTTGTTCTTGACAGAATCGGCATAAGCAGCCTGGGCTGGTACGAAGAGTTCCGAATCGAGCGGCTTGGCGTTCGGATCGATCTTCTTGATGATCTTGTCAACAATGTCCTTACGAGGCACCGTCTTCAAGAAGGCTTCGCGGACGTTTTTGTCTGCCAATGGACCGGAGAAGTTCAAATCAAGGTGATCGTAGGAGAGCTGGTTACCCAAAAGCATCTTCACGCCGCTGAGCTGCTTGATCTGGTCCACAGTGTCGGCTGATGCCTGCGGGTTGATGATATCCACTTCGCCGTTCTTCAGCGCCTGGACTTGGGCCGGAGCCGCGCCGATCGTGCGAACTACGATCTCGTCGAGCTTTGGCGTCGGACCCCAGTTGTAGTCCTTGTTGCGTACCAGAGTCACAGACTGCTCCGGCACCACGGACTTGATGATGTATGGGCCGTTCGAGAGGTACATGTTCGGGTCGCTCGGCAAGGTCTTCGATTCGAAGCCAGTGCTCCAGAAGTCAGCCACGGCCTTGAGTTGGGGGTTCACGGGTTGCGGTGATTTACTGTCTCCCCGCTTGATTCCCTTGAGCAAATCGATCAGGGCCTGTGCGTCTTTCAGTCCGGCCTTCTGTGCCACGATATGCGCAGGAACGTCAACGCCGCCATTGCCGGGGAAACTGTACGCCAGTTCCCAATCCGCGAAGGGCTTGGAGTACTTGAGGGTCAGGCTTCGGCCGTCGGAACCCAACTCGGGAAAGTCCGTCAGGTTCAACCCGGATGTGTCGGCCGCAGTCTTGAAGTAGGTGGTACCGGTTTTGGCTTTCGAATCGGCATCGTCGTAATAAGCAGAGCCGGATGCCCATGTCAGCAAAAGGTCGGCGGCGCTAACCGGCGTCCCGTCCGACCACTTGACACCTTCGTTCACCGTGTATTTGACGGTCAAGGGATTGTCAGAGAGCTTCTCGATCTTGCCGAACTTTTCATTCCTGACGATGTTCAGCTTGTCGTCTATGTAGATGAAACCCGAGTGGGTGGCATAGCCGATGTGCCCGTTGACGTCCGAATTACCGTCAGCGGTCCCGGAGTTGAAGCTACTGAAACCGTTGGTTTCGGCAACTCCAACGGAGCCGCCCTGCTTGGCTGCTCCCGTGGTGGAAGGGGTGTTGCCACCGGTATTGCCGGCGCAGGCGCTCAGTGCGAGTGCGAGGATCGCCGCAGCACCCACTGCTTTGGAAGTACGTCCGAAACGCATTCCGCCTCCTATTTTTTGAGTGGAAAAAGCCGGCGCTGTTGACTCCGGCAGACTGCCACAACCCCCTCAGCAGGCTTGTGGCTCGTCTCACATGAGCAGTAGCCTAGCGCCCGAGACGAATGTTTGGGTCCAAAGTTTCCCGCCAGTAAGGTTTGTTATCGAGATGCAACAAGACTGCTGCGAGCACAGGGGCTAATCGCGTTTGAGGGTGTAGTCGGGGTGTGAATCCGCCGGTCTCGATGACTGATCGTGCGATGGTATTTCGGTTTCGTGGTTATGTTGCCGTCCCCGGGGTCGGCGTGCTGGCGTGCGTGGCGGGGTCTCGCGGTCAACATAACCATCGGCGACATCACCGGTTTGCGAGGAACGCGAGTAGTGCATCGGATGCTCGGTAGCGGGCTGGCGGCTGCTCATCGATCGCGGGGAGGCGGTCGAAGGTTCGGCGTTTGACTTCCAGGTCGGCGTGGAGGTAGATCTGCGTGGTCTGGATGTTCGCGTGTCCGAGCCAGAGCGCGACGCTGGCGCTGTCGATCCAGGCGTGCAGGAGGCTCATCGGGCAGGTGTGCCAGAGCGTGTGCGGGGTGACGTTCTTCCCGGTCAGCGAAGGGCATCGCCGGGCTGCGGACTTCACGTGCCGCGTGACGAGCTTGGCGGCTCTTCACGGTTCGTGGTGAATGTTCTGCCGTGATGCAGCATGTTCATGCCGCAGTTCTGGCGGCACTGCGCAACAGGATACGCGTTTTCTAGTTGTCCGACAGAACGTAGTCAGGTCAGGAGGCAGAAACGTAGAGTGGGACACGTTGAGGGTCTCCGATGGGCAGTGTAGGAACTTCGATCACCGGAAGACCCCAACCCTACGCGTCTACCTTGACCGCGCCCTCAAGCTCTGAGCTGACCACGCTCACCCCATCCGGGAATGGACAGCGCCAATAAGTCAGGGGAAAATCACAGGCACCCAACCCCGGCCCGCGCATCGAGAATATATCATTGTAGTTCAAACGAGCGGAACCACAATCATACACAGACCGGGGCGGGAACTACTCATTTAGAAATGGAATCTATTCAATCCACTTGCAAGTGCCACAAATAGCTTCCGCGGAATTTGAAGAAGCATGCGCTACTCCACCCCCAAAAAGTAGACCAATAGCAACGAGAATCGCAGCAACGATTACCTTCATGACATCCTCAATTCAATCGGTAGATTAGTGACTGAAGTCACGAAACGAACATATCAAGTCACTCTGTAAAGTCAAGAAATAAGCAACACCCCTTGACCCGCCATCGACGGCCGGCGCTGGGAGGCCTATGACTCGTTCGACGGACCGTTCAAGCGAAGAACGACAACACCTACTATCGCCATTAAAATGCGAAGCTAGTATTTTTCTTTTTGATTGTCAATCATCTGATACGGATTCATACCGTGCGCCACGGAGCGGCGGTGTCGATTTACTCAGGGACCCTTGACGCGCAGAAACGTCAGACCTCGCCGCGCTCCTTGAGATCCCCGCATTTGTTCGACGTGTGAGTCTCGCATGGGCATGAGGCAACCGAGTCTTCCTGAGTCGACAATCCATCCGAAGTGGAACTTTCAAAAGGATGGAGCTCAACCAGGGCAGATGCAATCAGGCGCCCCAACCAAGGCTGATGCGCGGCGGGATCTCGATCTGGCCCGGAAGCCCATCTCGCCAAAAAGCAGCCCCGTCCGCTGGGACTTCCCTGGCCAATAGCCCCAAACGGTTCATGCGTAGAACCCCGCGAAGCGCCAGAGTGGACTGGATTAGAACGCAGCTAAATGGGCTGACACCCTGGTCAAATCAGGTAACTCCCTACTCAAACCGGCTGACACCATTGCAACTTTCCCGTCAACAAGTCAAGATCGCGGGGCCGCTCGCAACTCTCGACATCCTCAATGCCCCGGGGAATCATGTCAAGATGCCCGCGCAGCGGCATTCGAAGAATCATTTGATTTTGCCCGGATAGATGGCTGGGGTTTGGCTGCTTGTTTGGCTGTCGCGAGAGTCCGGAGATCTGCGCAAAGTGCTTAGATCTGACGCTGGATTGCGGCCGGGTTCAAGAGTTTGTTCTCCCGTTTCAGCCGGGCTTCACATCCCTCCTCACGGTGCCGGTGTCTGCCAGGACCCGTCGGAGCGGGGTGGCGGGTGCATCGTATTTCTTGCTGATCCTGACGTCGGCGCGGACCTTCGCGATGAGTTTCTGCTGGGGTGCGAAGTGGTTGGTCAGCAGTCTTTGCAGGCCCCAGATCCGGTTCAGCAGGTCCAGCTCGCCGGCCGTGTCGTAGCGGTGGTACCCGACGGTCTGACGGACGATGTGCCAGTTCTTCTGCTCCACGTAGGCCCCGTCGTTCTTGTTCACGGACCGGGACCGGGTGAAGGTAAGTTTCTCCTTCTCGCACCAGCGAATGAGCTCCCAATTGATGAACTCCGAACCATTGTCCGAATCGATGCCCAGGATCGGAAACGGGAACGACGCGATGGCGTCCTGAATGGCTGCGAACACCCGCTTCTGGGCCCTGTTTTTCACCGAGCGGCTTTCCGTCCAGCCGGTCGCGATGTCGGTGATATCAAGGGTGAAACAGAATTCACCCCTGCTGTTGCCGCCCTCGTGCCCGACCAGATCAATCTCAACGAACCCGGGAACCGCATCGTCCCACTGGGCCCAAGTCCGCATCGGAATCGAGTCCTTCAGCAGCGTTCCGGGCTTGGTATGGGACCGGCCCCGTGGATCCAGTTTCGCCCGGCCTGCCCTGAGCCGGCGGTCAATGGTCGCCGGCGCGATCTTCAGCAGCTGTGGAGCCGCGCCGGCATCAATGTCAGGCTCTTTGAAACGCCGCAGGCGCCGGACCAGATCCGTCAGCGCCGCCGCGAGCAGCCGCCCGCGAGGGTCCCGTGGACCGCCCAGCAGAACCGCAGCGCCTCGATCACCGGCTCGCCATAGAGCGGCGGCCGGGGTGCCCTGGGCCGGGCAACCTCCAATACCAGCGCCTGCCGCAGCGCTTTGCGGTGCCAACCCGTCGTGGCGCACAGCTCATCCAGAATCTACTTCTTCGCCGCCCGGCCCGACCGGGGCATAGCGGGTTGCGGTGACCTTCGTGACAGCCCTGCGTTCACCCATTGAAAGCTCGATGGCTCACACTGCCGGGACCGCGGACGCCGGCCCGGCGGACACGCCGCTACGCGGGCATTCTCAAATGATTCTTCGAATACAGCTACGCGGGCATCTTTGATGAGTCAACGCGAATGCTTGCACAAGCGGCGCCGGTCTGGTTTACTAAGCCGCACTGATGAGGTCAGACAAAATAATTGGGGATAATAATGCAGACTTTCGGCGTCGAACGCTCTCAGAATTTTGTTCGTTTGATGTGCAGAGCGAGCAAGTAGCCAATGGATCTGATTGGCGTGGCCGGCGGGACGATAATCGCAACAGTGTTTTCAATCGCCGCTATTGGCAAACTATCGAAGGCGGGGTTTGAGACCTTCGTTGCGGCAACCGTGCGGTTTATTCCCTCGAAATTGACTCCATTTGGCCGTCTAGTTGCTAAAGCGGTACTCACCACAGAATTTGCAATCATAGCGAGCCAGTTTACGCCATTTAGATCGACAGCACTGTTTTTCGCCGCCGCCCTACTTGGAGCGTTCACAATCGGGATCGGCCTCGCATTAGGGAGAGGCGACACAGCCCCTTGTGCTTGTTTTGGAGCCGATAATAAAAGCATCGGTGCCGCGCAACTAGCCAGAAACCTGGCTCTTATGGCGATTTGCGCAATTGGCGCGTCCGGGTCTCTTCTACAGGTCTCGCCGATAATAGACATGCCAACTGCTTTGATTACAATCTTGGCATTCTCTGCGGGCTCGTTGATCGCAGTCAGATTTGACGATGTTAAGTCCATTTTCGCTAGGTAGAAAGAGTAAATAATGATTCTTCTCTCTGTCGCATTGCTGGTCACTGCTCTGATTGCAGTCGTTAATCTAGTCTTCACTTTGGCCGTCGTACGGCGACTCAGAGAACATGAGTCTAAGCTCGGGGATATCTCCACAAAGTCGGCGGCAACAGACTTGATGGTCAAGCCGGGTGAGGCACCGGCGAATTTTGACTCACTCACAATCGCCGGTGAACGGCTATCGACGGCATCTCTCGGTGCTGGCACTCTGATTGGATTCTTTTTAAAGGGATGTGCTCCCTGCTCCGAGTTGTTCCCTGACTTCGTCAAAGCCGTGCGCGAATATGGAGGCAACAGCCGACCAATCGCAGTGCTCGCCGGCTTTTCCGATGAGGACAATGACTACGTTGCTGCTTTGAGCGAGTTCGCTCACGTTGTCTTTGAAAACCAAAGCGATACCTCCGACACTTTGACAAAGGCGTTCAAAGTCAGCGCCTACCCCTCCGTCTGCACGATGGACGCCGCAGGCTGCGTGTCGTCAACAGACAAAAGGATTGTCCTTGCACCAACGCTCACAGTCGGATGACACGTAAGGAACCGTGCAGCCCTGCGCCCGCAACGCGGGTCATGCCTTGGGCCGTTAGCCTTCAACTAGTCCTAGAATGCGCGCCTGCCTCGCTTCTAGTAAGTCTTGTCTGCGCGTTTGGTCTTGGTGCAATTCCCGTGGTCAGCGCCTGGGTTCTCAAACGGTTGTTAGAAGACGTCTCGACGCGGCAGTTCGATGAACACATCGTGACCGCCGCTGTAACCCTGGCAGTACTGGGGCTTGCTCTTGCGCTCCTAACGGGGGCCGCCCGCTTCGCAGAAGCCGAACTTTCGCGCAAAATCGGATTGGGCGCTCAAGACCGGTTGCATACGGCCCTCGCTGAACGGCTCCGAGGGCTTTCGCGTCTTGAGGATCCAGCATTCCAGGACCGCTTGCGGATAGCGCAAATTGCAGGACGAACGGGACCCATACAGGTCACGACAGGGACCGTGGCTATTAGCAAGTGTGCCATCACTTTTGCGGGCTTC
The DNA here is from genome assembly GCF_014207375.1 of Arthrobacter sp. AZCC_0090. Lineage (GTDB taxonomy): Bacteria > Actinomycetota > Actinomycetes > Actinomycetales > Micrococcaceae > Arthrobacter. The sequence goes on from NZ_JACHEE010000009.1 coordinate 16,179, forward strand.
GTTCTAACGCTTTTCATGATCAATGTCTGGCTTCTCCTAGCAGTCATTTTGTCAGCTGTGCCCGCGATCTATGCCGAAGTCGGCCTCAGCAAAAGGCGAGACCGTGCCATTTGGAAGATCGGGCAGTCGGAGCGCCGCCAGATGTTCTACGCGTCGCTCCTCACAGCGCCAAGCGCAGCTAAGGAATTGCGACTTCTTGGATTGGGGAAGTACTTCCGCAAAAGAATGCTGAGCGAAATGCGGTCGGCCAATGCGGTCGACCGCGCAATTGACGCCCGATCATTCAGCGCGCAGACAGGTCTTTCGTTTCTGAGCGCCTGCGTAGCCGGGGTGGGCCTCGTCTGGGCCGTCAATGCGGTACGTGAGGGAAAGCTCTCCATCGGCGACATTAGTGTCCTCATAGCAGCCGTGGCGGGGATACAGTCCTCCGTCGCCTCTGCGATTCAACAGGCTGGCCTGCTCAATCGGGCAAATCTATCAATGGCACATTACGCGGCACTCACCACCCTCGAAACCGACATCATCGTTCCTGCTTCCCCTCGCGAAATCCCTCCGCTTGCACATTCGATAACACTCGAAAACGTCTGGTTCCGCTACGGGCATGGGCTGCCCTGGGTTCTCAAGGACGCCAATCTTACAATTTACGCTGGTGAAACTACTGCTCTCGTCGGTTTGAACGGCGCCGGAAAAAGTACGGTAATAAAATTACTTTGCCGGTTATACGAGCCAATTCGCGGTCGCGTGCTCTGGGACGGTATCGATGTCCGAAGTTTTGATCCGGAGGCATTACGCAATCGAATAAGCGCCGTGTTCCAAGACTACATGCAATACGAACTTAGTTTAGGCGAGAACATTGGTCTAGGCGACGTGGAAGCGATCACTGACGGTCCGCGAATACATCGTGCCGCGGCGCTCGCGGGGATCCAGGAGCTAGTTCGAAGTCTCCCAGATGGACTTGAAACTATGATCACCAGAATTTTTACCAATAGCGACGATCGAGCCAACCCCGGGACCGGTGTAGTTCTTTCAGGTGGACAGGGTCAAAGAGTCGCAATGGCTCGAGCGTTCATGCGCGAAAATCATGATCTGCTGATTCTCGATGAACCCAGCGCTGGCCTGGATGCGATAGCCGAAAAGGAGATTCACGAACGTCTTCGGACTCTTAGAACCGACAAAACTACGATACTAATTTCGCATCGGATGAATGCAGTGAGGGACGCCAATCGAATAGTTGTTCTTGACCGCGGAGATATTTCGGAAAGTGGAAGCCACGAAAATCTCATGGAAATCGGTGGACGATATGCCGAGCTTTTTAATCTGCAGTCGGAGGGATTTCAACGAGATTCCAAACCACGGATGCCATTCTTTCCGTGAAGTCTGTCAACCCCATCTCTCTTTTGATCCGTTCCCTTGCAACTTGGTTTGCAACCATAAGGCTTTCAACGGGATTCGTTGTCAGTGGTAATAGCATGTTGCCAACTCTGGCGCCGGGCGATCGGGTTCACGTCGTCCCGGTTCGCCATAAAATTCTTCCTGGCGAAATTGTGGTTTTCAGTGCCGACGGACTATATAAACGGTTGGACAGCCCGTCAGCTTGTCGCCCAGTTGAAGTTGGGGGAAGGTTGATAAAGCGAGTCTACGCCAGCGAAGGTTCACCGATCCCTTTTATTGACGATGTTCAGATAATCCCACCCGGAATGTTTTATGTGGTCGGAGACAACCTCGAGGAGAGTATCGATTCCCGCACCTTTGGTCTTATAGATTTAGGTCGTATTATCGGACTGGCGTCAAATGTTTGACCCCGAATGAGTGAAGTTCCAACGACTTGAAGAGCAAAACCATCTATTTTATTATGAGCAATTCTATTTATATTCGATTTCATGCGAAAGAGTGGTTCTCAGGTATTGATACACGTCAAAAATGATGGTTAAGTACAAGTATCGCTTTTCCGAGCGGTCGTATCAGATTCAGATACGTAGGATTTGAGCTGAATTGGAGTAAAGATGGACACGTTAGTTAGGCGCGTCGAGGTCTTGGGCGATCGACTTCTCAGTCACTTCGTGCCGCGCGCAGTTGAAGCGGGCGGCACATGTACTTACTGCAATTCCTATATCGTCCAGTGCAGTTACGGGCAGCACCAGACATGCGATATGTATTTTCAGTCCTATTGCGGCGACTGCGGCACATATTGCGGTTCTTGTGTGGGCGGAGGATGGTGACGGGAAATAGCTACCGAGTCATCGGGTTGTAGCCCTGGCGACGATGTTCGCCTACCGTAGCCTACGCTATTGCGGAAGCTACCGGCGCCCCAGAACTTGGTCCTGGTTATAGCGAGCCCTGGCGCCATTTCCTGATGTGTTCGGATAACGAGGCAACGGGTGGCCTTTTCTGATGCTACCCGTTGCCTCTCCCTGCGGGGCTGCTTAAACCGACCCCGTGCACCCCTTTGCTGCCCAAAATGGCTCTTTGCGGTTCGTGAGGAAATGGATTCCCGGAATGAGCGTCATGCCGCCGTCCTGACGGCATTCCTCAGGAGGATAACGGATTTGTAGCTGGCATTGCGGTAGCCTCGCGCTGTGCGCTTGATGTTCTTGATGGCGGTGTTGTTGGCCTCGACCTTCGCCGTCGTGGCGCCCGGATAATCAGCACCTTGATTTCCTTTCACCACCGGCAGACGGTGCGGTAGAGCCTGTTCGTCTCCGGTCGTGCGGCTGCCTTGACCAGTTCCTCGAGTTCTTTCTTCGCTGTCGCGGCGTCCTGCAGGGAGCCGATGCGCAGCAAGGTCCGGAGTTGTTCTTTGACTTGCCAGACCGATCGGAGAGTTCCGGTCGGATCATCAGCTGCAAAGACTTCCTCCAATCGACGGGCCGCCCTGAGGCTGAGGCTGTCGCCGCCGCGCACAGGAGCATGCGGGCGTCCAGGCCTTGTCGATGGCCTGCCCGCGGCGGCCCTCCTGCTGGGACAGGTTCTGCCGGGTCTCGGTGACGGCCTGGTTGGCCAGCGAGATCAGGTGGAAGTGATCAACAGGGACCGCGGTCCGGGGGAAGCCACATCCGCAATGCCTTGCGGAACGCCGCCGAAGGATTGATCGCGACGAGCTGAACCCCGAGGCGCCATTCCAGGGGCCGGTCGAACAGAGATTCCCCGACGCTCCTGTGGTCCCGGAAGTAGCGCCGACCGGAACCGGTCTTCATCGATGCCCAACATCCGCGGGCTGAGCGCATCCACGTCCGGCAGGGTTGGGAAGCAGGCTTCATTGAGCGCGGCCCGGACCATCCACCAGGACACCGCGAACCCGGCGGCAGTCTCCGAAACGGCCCTGCCCGAACGGATGACCGCATCCACGAGCTGGTCGCGGAGCCTGCTCGTGGAGCGGGCACGGCGCGGGACCTGGGCGTTGGATTCAAAGAACGAAAGCCTCTCGCACCCCGGCTCCTGGCAGTACCAGCGGTACTTGGACCACAGCACATCCACCGGCCCGCGACAGGAATGACCCTGAGCTCCTGGAAGCGGCGTTCCTTCCGCCGTGACGCGATGACGCCGCAGCTGGGGCAGCCCGGTGACTGGTCGGTTTCGATGATGACCGCCGCCGGCCGGCAGTTACAGTGGTGGAAATGCGCGGTAGTCAGGCAGGTTGAAGAGGCTGGTGGCAGCGTCGGCTGTGGCCCCGGTAGGCTCGATCAAGGCTCGTGGTCCTGTTCCAGAATTGAATGCTAAACACACTCATCCCAACAGGGCCACGGGCCCAATTGTCTTCAACGCCACGAACTCGATTCCCCACCAACCACGAAGAGCCCCCAAAATCCGGAGGGCTTGCCTGCGAATCGCGAGAACCGGACTCACCACCGCGAGCCTGCTCATTACAGACCTCGGCGCATTTTGCGACAGTTGGCGCCGGAACTACGTTCGCGACCTACTACGGATCCGCGGTCTCGGGGGACCCGGTTCTAGCCGCAATCAGGCTTATATCTCTTAAGTACCCCCTGAGGTTGGGGCGGTAGTCGTTGACGGTTGTCTTGGGAGGGGCGTGGGTGGTTCCCGTCTCCGGCTGGGCATCCTGGCCCGTGAAAGAGATCGTCGCCCCCGGCCCGTCTTCCGAGCAGACCCGGAGTTGCGGATTCTGTGCGGACTGCCGAAGCCTGACCCCTTATTTTGCAACGAAATAGGCGAAGTCACACGTTGAAGCGGAACTCCACCACGTCGCAGCCCATCAATCGCGGCTCAGATCGGTCTTGTCGACAGGCCACCAATGATCCGCGTTCCTGACGCACTCTGCGGCCATACGTCTCTCTGTGACCTTGCGTCGATCGGTCTCCAGATAGGTAATCCATTTTGTGGGCTTGTCGTAGAACTTGAGACGGCCCTCGCAGATCGGACAGGTGCCTTGTAGCCGGGCCAAACCGATCCGGCCTCCCCACCCGGTCAGAGCCGGAAACCAAGGGATTGGCGAGAAGTGCTGAGTTCGGTTGCTTGCTACGCTTCGCAACCACACAAAAACAACAAGGAGCAGAAGGACAACGGCGAGCGCGATCATCCATACCGGCTTGGGACTTTCTCTTGGAAGTCCGCGGCCCAACGTTTCGAAGAACGGAGCGAAGCCTTGCCAGCCCGCAATGACGCCGAGAACCCCTAACCCGACGGAAATCCAGGTCAGGAGCGCCAACGTCAGGGGGCTCTTCCAGGACCATCTAGGCTCGTATTGGGCCACCGGTTCCTCCGGTGTTCCACCAATGTGGATATCCCCAGCCGCTTGATAGACCCCACCGGAGATGTCGCCCCCACCCGAACTCACGCCTTGACTCGGCCCAACTCGGCCGAGTCGAGATCCACATTCCGGGCAGAACCTGGAGCTTCCCGATACCTCAGCAGCGCAAGCTGGGTTTGGGCAGATCATTTCTTTGCGCTAGAGGTTGTATTGTGACGGAACTCCACCACGTCGCCGTCGGCCATGACGTATTCCTTGCCTTCAATACGGACCTTGCCGCGGGACTTGGCCTCGGCCATGGATCCGGCGTCGATGAGGTCATCGAAGGAGACAACTTCGGCCTTGATGAATCCGCGCTGGAAATCTGTGTGGATGACTCCTGCAGCCTGGGGCGCGGTGTCGCCTCGGTGGATGGTCCAGGCACGGGCTTCCTTGGGACCGGCAGTGAGGTAGGTCTGCAGTCCGAGCGTGTGGAAACCGACGCGTGCCAGCTGGTCGAGGCCGGATTCGTCCTGGCCATTCATCTCGAGCATTTCGCGGGCTTCTTCTTCGTCGAGTTCAACGAGATCCGATTCGAGCTTGGCGTCGAGGAAAATGCTGTCTGCGGGCGCCACCATGGCACGGAGTTCTTCCTGCTTTTCCGGGCTGCCGAGGATTCCTTCGTCGGCGTTGAAGACGTAAATGAAGGGCTTGGCCGTGAGGAGGCTGAGCTCCTTGAGGTGCTCCATCTCCAGCTTGTCGCTCGTGACCGAGGAGAAAATCGTGTCGCCACGTTCCAACACGGCCTGGGCGGCCAAAATTGCTGCCAGTTCAGCGGCTTCGCGCTTCTTGATCTTGACTTCTTTTTCGATCCGGGGAATGGCCTTTTCGATCGTCTGGAGATCGGCCAGGATCAATTCGGTGTTGATCGTCTCAATGTCGGAGCGGGGGTCAACCTTGCCGTCGACGTGGACGACGTCCGGGTCATCGAAGACGCGGATGACTTGGGCGATGGCTTCTGCCTCGCGGATGTTTGCAAGGAACTTGTTGCCCAGGCCTTCGCCTTCGGAGGCGCCTTTGACAATTCCCGCGATGTCAACGAAAGAGACGACGGCGGGCAGGAGCCGCTGCGATCCGAAGACCTCGGCCAACTTCTGCAGGCGCGGGTCCGGCAGGTTGACGACGCCGACATTTGGCTCGATGGTGGCGAACGGGTAGTTCGCGGCCAGCACCTGGTTGCGGGTCAATGCGTTGAAAAGGGTTGATTTGCCGACGTTGGGCAGTCCGACGATGCCAATAGTAAGAGCCACGAGCATTGATTCTACCCGCTGAGGACCCTTGTCCGCTTTGCGGGAAGAACCCCGGACCGCATGGCCGGGCGCCGTGACCCGGCTTCGCTATATTGTCCTACCCCTATGCCAAGGTTGGAGGCATGGATGGTCTTGCAGTTATACTCGCTTTGTTCATGCTTCTTCTCGGTGCCGCCGCAGGGGTGGTGGCTGGCTTCCTCCTGTTTCGGCGCCGGAACGTCGCCCTTGAAGAAGATTTCGACGCCGTCTCGGAGCGGCTTGCCGCGGTGAACGCCCAGTTTGCAGCCGCCGACGCCGAGCGGCGCCTTCTGTCGTCGCAGAACCGCGAACTGAACGAGTCCAGGAACCAGGACAGCAGCGTGTTGCGTGCCCTTGCCCCCGTTGCCGAGAAGCTGACGGCCGTCCAGCAACAGGTCTCGCTTCTGGAACGGGACCGTTTGGAACAGTACGGCCAGCTTGCCCAGCAGCTCCAGGAAGCCCGTTTGTCGGATGAGCAGCTGCTGCGTTCCACCCACGCCCTGGCCTCCGCGCTGCGGTCCAACAGTGCGAGGGGGCAGTGGGGGGAAGTCCAGCTGCGCCGGGTGGTGGAAGCCGCGGGCATGTTGCGGCACGTCGATTTTCACGAGCAGGTGCACTCCGCTTCCGTGGACAACGCCGTCCGGCCTGACCTCGTTGTCCAGCTGCCCGGCGGAAAGCAACTGGTAGTCGACGCCAAAGTGCCGCTCGGGTCTTACCTTGCCGCCCAAGAACAGGGCAACATCAGGCACGTGGCAGAGAGCGGCATGCAATCGCCCGGCAATAGCACAGACGCATTGCTGCTGGCTCATGCGAAGGCCCTCAAGTCGCATGTGGATGCCTTGGGCTCCAAGAAGTACTGGGACATCCCCGGCAACTCGCCGGAGCTCGTGATCTGTTTCCTCCCGGCAGAATCGATCCTCGCTGCGGCCCTGGAAGCTGACCCGGCACTTTTGGACTATGCCCTCTCCCGGAACGTGGTCCTGGCATCCCCCGGCACCTTGCTGGCTGTTCTCAAGTCCGTTGCCTTCACGTGGCGGCAGGACGTTTTGACGGACAACGCCCGCGAACTGTTCGAGCTCGCCCGGCAGCTGTACGAACGCATGGGCACCCTGGGTGACAACGTGGCCAAGCTAGGTTCGTCTTTGAAGACCTCGGTAGATCGCTACAACGCACTCGTCGGAACGCTGGAGGCTCGCGTACTGCCCACGGCCCGGAAACTCAATGCCATGGACACCGACGGCTTGGTGTCACCGCCCGCTGTGGAAGCAGTGCCACGCACTTTGGCGGCGCCCGAACTGATCGAAGGAGAATCCGCGGCCTGAGACCGGGCTGAAACCAGCCTAGGACCGCCGGGCACCGCCTACGACGTTGGGCGGTTCCCTCGTCCGCCCAAGGCGCGTGTGACGTCTCCGGCCTCTTTGAGGGTGGCGCGCAGTTCCTTCGGCAGGGAGAACAGCAAGTCTTCCTCCGCTGTCACCACCTCTTCAACTGCACCATAGCCATAATCGGCCAGCAAGCGGAGAACGTCCTGGACCAGGACCTCGGGTACGGAAGCGCCCGAAGTCACGCCGATGGTGGCAACGCCCTCGAACCAGCGTTCGTCAACCTCGTTCGCGAAATCGACCCGGTAGGAGGCCTTGGCCCCGTATTCAAGTGCCACTTCGACGAGCCGCACAGAGTTGGAGGAATTCGCGGACCCGACCACGATCACCAGGTCCGCCTGCGGTGCAATCTTCTTGATGGCCACTTGGCGGTTGGTGGTGGCGTAGCAAATGTCGTCGCTGGGCGGATCCTGCAGCGTGGGGAACCGTTCCTTGAGCATCCGTACCGTCTCCATGGTCTCGTCCACGCTCAGGGTGGTCTGTGAAAGCCAGATGGTCTTCTCCGGATTGCGCACGGTGACCTTGTCAACTTCGTGCGGACCGTTGATGATCTGGATGTGGTCCGGAGCTTCACCGGCCGTGCCTTCCACTTCCTCGTGACCGTCATGGCCGATGAGGAGAATGTCGTAGTCTTCCTTGGCGAAACGGACGGCTTCGCGGTGCACTTTCGTGACAAGGGGGCACGTGGCATCGATGGTACGCAGGCCGCGGTCCTCGGCCGACTGAACAACGGCCGGGGACACTCCGTGGGCGGAGAAGATCACCAGTGCTCCTTCGGGCACCTCATCTGTCTCATCGACGAAGATGGCACCCTTCTCCTCCAGGGAGGTGACGACATGAACGTTGTGCACGATCTGCTTACGCACGTAGACGGGCGGGCCATAGTGTTCCAGCGCTTTCTCCACCGCGATGACTGCGCGATCGACTCCTGCACAGTATCCGCGAGGAGCCGCGAGCAGGACCCGCTTGGGGGCCGACACCGGGGCGGCGGCCAGCACCTCTTCCGGCGTCCGGCGCCTACGCGGGACAGTGGGCATCGGAATGGAAACTGCTGAGCTGGTCATTCCTCCATGCTACCGGCAGCGTTCACCCGCACGCTCGGCCTGGCTTTGGGTGAGAAAATCGCACCGAGCAGGCCGAGGAGCGCAAATACTCCCGCGGCAATCCAGGCGATGGTGATCCAGCCGTTGAAATTGTCGACCGACGCCGCCACCAACTCCCGCGCGAAAAGACCGCCTGTGGCGGTTCCGCCCAAGCCCGCATCGCCTGCGCCCTTCAGCACCGTCGTAGCCACTTGCCACAGTGCCGCGACTGCGGCCAGGCCCAGTCCGGTGAACAAGAGAAGCACACCCCTGCGTTTCGCGGCAAGCAGCCCCAGGACAAACAGCAGGACGGCGCCGAGGCCTGGAATCCACCACATCGGCGCGTACGCGGCGATGGCGTCTACCTGCTGGCGCTGGGCGGGGCCGCCGATGTTGATCAGGGTGGAGTCCGGCGTCGCAATGGGGAGGCCGGTTGCCGCGTGGAGCCTGTCTGCGGCGAGCTTGGCCAGGGGCCCGACGTCGAGCACCAAGGACGTCCCCGCGGTCGAGTTCCCGGCACCGGTGTTGCCTGCGAAATTCAGTTGGTGGCTGCGGCGTACGGTTTCATTCCACGCTTGCGGGTATTCGGGCCACGTGGTCATCGCGGTGGCCGCATCTTTGAGGAAAGTGGCGCCAAGTTGCTCCACCTGCGCCGGTAGATTGATTTTGGATTCCAGGCTTGCGACGGCGGTGGCCGCCAGGCGCGACTGGAACGCTTGGTCCTTCCCTAGCGAAGCCGTGAGCCCCACGAAACCGTCTTCACGAACGATGTTGGCGTCTGTCCATGCCATAGGGACGGCGATTCCTGTGAGCAGAAGGGCAAAGATCACTGCGATTGCAGAGACGAACGTGCGCAATGGATTCCTCAGGTTTGGAGTACAGCAGTTCCAGCCGGGGCGACGACCAGAAAATGTCAGTCATGCATGCTACAAGGTATGGATAGAGTTGGAAGCCTGCCGCCAACTTTGAGGCAGCAAACTTTTCAGTAGCACTCATAGCTGCGGAGCTACCGGCAGCCCTTAGCAACGTACCAGCGAGGACGGAACCATGCACAAGCCACCAGCAGGAGGCTACCCGCGTGTCCTATGATGCCGTGCCCGGCGCCACGCCACAGCCGTTGCCAACCGCGGAGTCTCCCAAAGGAGAGTCAACACTGCCCGCCACGGCGTCGGAGACCACCCCGGACAATCCGTGGCCATTGCAACTGCTGTCCCGCAAGCTCAAGACGCACATAGAACGGGCTCCGGCGGCGTGGATTGAAGGCCAAGTCATCGAACTCAACCGTCGTGGAGGCAGCGCTTTCGTGACGTTGCGGGACACAGACGCTGAAATTTCTTTGCCTGCATCGCTGTGGTCCAATGTCCTGGACCGCCAGAAGGTGCCGTTGGAGCGTGGCTCACGCGTCGTCGCATTGGTGAAGCCCGAATTCTGGCTTAAGACCGGCCGGCTCAACATGTCGATCAAAGACATCCGTCCGGTGGGCCTTGGCGATCTCCTCGCAAGAATCGAGCGCCTACGCCAGGCACTCGCCGCAGAGGGGTTGTTCTCAGACTCTCGGAAGAAGCGGCTGCCTTTACTCCCCCACCGGATCGGGCTCATCACGGGCCGCGATTCGGACGCCAAGAAAGACGTCCTGCGCAACGCGGCCCTTCGCTGGCCCGCCGTCGAATTCGCCATTCGCGAGGTCGCGGTCCAAGGGGTTACCGCAGTCACCCAGATCCTCGCCGCCCTCAGGGAGCTCGACGGCGATCCCCATGTGGATGTGATCGTGATCGCCCGTGGCGGCGGTGCTTTGGAGGATCTACTCCCCTTCAGCAACGAGGAACTGGTACGGGCGGTATCTGCTGCGGCTACTCCCGTGGTCAGCGCAATTGGCCATGAGGCCGATCACCCTATCTTGGACGACGTCGCCGATCTGCGGGCGTCCACGCCTACCGACGCCGCGAAGAGGATCGTGCCGGACGTCGCTGAAGAATTGGCGAGGGTCCGGCAGGCCCGCGAGCAACTGCACCGTAGCGTGGGCCGCCTGGTGGACCGGGAAACCGATCGACTCCACGCTTTACGGTCACGCCCTGTTTTGGCTTCCCCCGAGGGAATGGTCACGGCGCGGGAAGAGGACGTCGAGCGACTCCGGAAACACGCGCACACGGCGGTGAGCGCCGCCGTCGTCCGCGCACTTGACCAGGTGCACCACCTCCGCGCCCAGATAAGGGCCTTGTCCCCGCAAAAAACGCTGGACCGCGGTTACGCGGTGGTCCAAGTGACGGGAGCGGACGGCGTCGGCCACGATGTCGTCCGGAACCCGGACCAAGCCCCGGACGGCACCGAGCTGACCCTGCGGTTAGCGGAAGGCCGTCTCTCAGCCGTGTCTTCCGGAACTTCCGGACACCCAAGCAAAAAACAGCAGAATGAGGACTAAGAGATGACAGCGGAGAACACCTCCCCCGAAGCCAAGGGTTCAGCTGAGAACCTGGACGCCCTCAGTTACGAGGAAGCCCGCGAGCAGCTGATGGGCGTTGTTGGCCGCCTTGAAGCCGGCGGAGCAAGCCTTGAGGAATCACTCGCGCTGTGGGAACGCGGCGAGGCGCTGGCCAAGCGCTGTGAAGAGTGGTTGGAAGGTGCCCGCAGGAGGCTTGCCGCGGCCCAGAGCAAGAGCGAGGAATAGCGAGGATTTGCGACGGCCACGCGCTGAGCATCAGGCACGTTGATTAGGCTTGGGCGGCACGTTAGGATTCGACGGCCAACGCCCGTTCAGCCGATACGTCAAAGTCCGCCTTCGGCCAGCTCAGGTCCAGCTTCGCGAGTGTCTCGAGGAGAAGCTCCTGGACGGCGATCCTCGCAAACCACTTCTTGTTCGCTGGAACCACATACCATGGCGCCACCTCGGTTGACGTCTTCTCGAAGACGAGCTGATAGGCCTTCATGTAGGAATCCCAATGGGCACGTTCCTTGAGATCGCTCGCATTGTACTTCCAGTGCTTGGAAGGGTCGTCCAATCGCGCCAGCAAGCGCGCTTTCTGTTCATCGCTGCTGATGTTCAACATGACCTTGACGATCGCAGTGCCTTGCTCGGCGAGTCGTGCCTCGAACTCGTTGATTGCTGCATAACGCCGTTCCAGTTCGGCCTCATCGGCCCAACCGTGCACTCGGTGAATCAGCACGTCCTCGTAGTGGGAGCGGTCAAAAACCCCCACGAATCCAGGGGTAGGCAGAGCCTTCTCGATCCGCCAGAGGAAGTCGTGGGCTTTTTCCTCGTCCGTCGGAGCCTTGAAAGGGGCAACCTTGACTCCCTGCGGATCCATCGATCCCACGACGTGCTCAACAATCCCGCCTTTGCCGGCAGTGTCCATGGCTTGGAGGATCAACAGCACCCGTTTGGGGCTACCGAACTTCCCCTCGGCAAAGAGCATCTCCTGGAGCTCGTCCAAGCGGTCGTCCTGGGCCGCCAGCAAAGCGACCCCATCGGATTTCTTCCCCCTGTAGCCGGGCGTCGATTCCGGATCCACCCCGGACAGCGAGAAGCCCGGCCCGGCTTTCAGTTCCTTCGACGGACTGCGCTTGAAACCCACAACGGCGGCCATTCGACTTCCCCTCCGGTCTGGCCGCATTCATCGCGGCATGCACAACAGGCTAGTTGCCTTGGTACCGCCCGAGGAAGTCCGCCATGCGGCCAATCGCTTCTTCAATGTCCTTGACGTTTGGCAGGGTCACCATCCGGAAGTGATCAGGACGCACCCAGTTGAAAGCCCGGCCGTGCGAGACAAGGATCTTTTGTTCCTTGAGCAGGTCGAGGACGAATTTCTCGTCATCGCGGATGTGATAGACCTCGGGGTCCAACTTCGGGAACAGATAGAGGGCACCCCTGGCCTGCTGCGTGCTGACGCCGGGAATGGCGTTCAGAAGATCGTAGGCTTTGTTCCGCTGCTCCAGGAGCCTGCCGCCGGGCAGGATGAGATCGTTGATGCTCTGGTGGCCCCCCAAGGCGGTCTGGATGGCATGCTGTGCCGGTACGTTGGCGCACAAGCGCATGTTGGCCAGCAGGTTGATGCCCTCGAGGTAGTCAGCGGCATCCTTCTTGGGGCCGGAGATGGCCATCCAGCCGGCACGGTAGCCACACACCCGGTAGGCCTTGGACAATCCACTGAACGTCAGGCAGAGCACGTCGTCGCCGGTGAGCCCGGCAAGATTCACGTGGACAGCGTCTTCGTAGAGGATCTTCTCGTAAATTTCATCAGCGAAAACCACCAGACCATGCTTTTCGGCCAGAGCCACGATCTTCTTGAGGGTCTCCTCCGGGTACACGGCACCCGTGGGGTTATTGGGGTTGATGACCACGATGCCCTTGGTTTGAGGCGTGATCTTTGATTCCATGTCCTCAAGGTCCGGCTGCCAGCCCGATTCTTCGTCGCACAGATAGTGGACAGGGCGGCCGCCGGCCAGTGCCACTGAAGCGGTCCAGAGTGGGTAATCGGGAGTGGGGATGAGGATCTCGTCTCCCACCTCCAGCAAGGCCATGAGCGACATGGTGATGAGCTCACTCACGCCGTTGCCCAGGTAGATGTCGTCAACGTGGATGTTTTGGATACCGCGGGTCTGGTAGTACTGCGAGACGGCGGTGCGGGCCGAGAAAATACCGCGCGAATCGCTGTATCCCTGGGCATGCGGCAGGTGGCGGATCATGTCCACCAAAATCGCGTCCGGCGCTTCAAATCCGAAGGGGGCCGGGTTTCCGATATTCAGTTTGAGGATACGGTGACCCTCTGCCTCCATCTGCTGGGCGGCCTGAAGAATCGGTCCACGGATGTCGTAAAGGACATTATGAAGCTTGGTGGACTGCTTGAATTCTGCCATCCATCAAATATGCCATACCGGGGATGTTCTTCAGTTGAGACGTCACTCACATACACGACGACGGCGAGGCCCCCAAAGGGTCCCCCGCCGCCGTCGTCCTTGGCAGGGGCCTCCGCCGCCTGGGCCCCCGCTACCGAGGGGCCCCAATAGAGCTTGCGAGATTGGGGAGGTAGCGGGGAGGGTTCCCTGGACGAGCGGAGCGAGGCGAGGGAGGCGGTGGGGACTTACTTCACGATCCCCTTGTCCTTGAGCCATGCGGCTGCAGCGTCCTTGGGGTTCTGCTTCTGGTTGCCGCTGACGGCGCGGTTGAGGTTGATGAGATCGTCCGTGGTCAGGATCTTGGACACGGCGTTGAGGGCGCCCTTCGCCTTGTCCGTCATCTTGGCCTTGTTGTACAGCGGGAGGACCTGCTGGGCCTTGAAGTTGTTCTTGGGATCATCCAGGACCACCAAGGCGTTGTCCTGGATGGACGGCGTGGTGGTGTAGATGTCGGCAACCTGGACGTCGTTGGACAACAGGGCCTGCAACGTCAAGTTACCGCCGCCGTCACTGAACGGCTTCAGGCCCTTGAGAACGCAGTTGTAGTTGGCCTTGAGGCCCGGGAACCCGTAGGCACGGGTCTCGAAGGTTGCCGGCGCCGCCATCGTGAAGTCCTGGCAGACCTTGGCGAGGTCCTCAATGGACTTGAGCCGGTACTTCTCTGCCGTGGCCTTGGTAACAACCATCGCGTCCTTGTCTTCGGCTTTGGCAGCGTCCAGCACTCCCAATCCCTGCGGAAGCTTGCCGGGCAGCGCCTTGTAGACGTCATCGGCCGAAACCTGGGTAGCGTTCGCGTCCAGGTAGGACAGCAGGTTGCCGGAGTAGTCCGGAGCGAGATCGATCGAACCGTCCTGGACGGCCTTGAAGTAGATTTCGCGCGATCCGATATTGGGTTTGGTGGTGGCAGTGACGCCCGCGGCGTTCAGTGCTCCCGCGTAGATTTCGGCGATGACCTGGCTCTCCGGGAAATCTGCCGAACCCACGGTCAGGGAGCCCCCCGCCCCGGAGGGAGCGTTGGTGGACGGCGTGGACAGCGGGCTGCCGCCACATGCGCTCAGGGCAAGCGCGACGCCGACTCCGGCCGCTAGGCCGCCGAGCCCGCGGCGGGTCAGGGTGACGGGGTGCTTCATGCGGTACCTCCTTGAACGGCAGCCCCCGCTGGTGCAGCGGCTGCGAGATCTCCGGCTGCCTTGTGGCCGCCGTTGGAATCGATGGAAAGTCCCGGCGGGAGCAGAATCTTCTGCACCAGCGCCAGAATGAGGTCGACGGCGATTGCCAACGCCGCGATGAGCAGTGACCCGCCGAGCATGCGGGGGAAGTCCTGGAGGACCAATCCGTCAAAAAGATAACGCCCCAAGCCTCCCAACGGAAGATAGGCCACCACGGAAACCGTCGCGATGACTTGCAGGACCGCAGTGCGGATGCCACCAAACATGACCTGCAGGCCGTTGGGCAGTTCCACTCGGAACAGAATCTGGAGTTCTGTCATGCCCATGGCCCGGGCTCCGTCAACAACCGTTGGATCCACGCTGGAAATCCCGGCGTACGTCCCGGCCAGGAGGGGCGGCACCGTCAAGATGACCAAGGCCCAGACGGGTGGCATGAGTCCGCTTCCGGCCAACAGGGCGAAAAGGACGAGCAGACCAAGGGTGGGAAGTGCTCGCAGGGCCCCGGCGAACGCCACGGCAACGACGCGTCCATGTCCTGTGTGGCCGATGAAGAGGCCCACCGGCACGGCGATGGCCGCGGCAATTACCAGGACCAACCCGGAATACTCCAGGTGCTCCAGGAGCCTCGTGGCGATTCCACCGCTTCCTGACCAATGCACCGGATCCGTGAGCCACGCGAGGGTGTCGACGAAGATGTTGCTCATCGGCCGGCCTCCGCGTGGATCCCGGCATCCGCGATGAACTGCGCCGCTGTGGTATCCGCTTTGGTGTCTTGCTTGGCGGTTGCGGCACTGGCCCGCGTCCACGGTGTCAGCAGCTTCTCCAGCAGAACCAGGACCGTGTCCATGATGAGGGCCAGCAGAAGGATGGCGATGATGCCGACCACTACCTCTGTGACGAACGCCCGCTGCAGGCCGTCGGTGAACAGCATTCCGAGGTTCCCGACACCCAGGAGCGCGGCGACGCTGACGAGGGAAATATTGCTGACGGACACCACGCGCAGGCCAGCGAAAAGCACGGGCAAGGAAAGGGGCAGGTCGATCTGCAGGAACCGAGCGGTCGGCTTGAAACCCATGGATACGGCCGCCATCCGGAGGTCGTCGTCCACGGAATCGAAAGCGTCCATGGCAGCCCGCACCAGCAAGGCAACGGCGTAGATGGTGAGGGCAACCACCACGTTGAGCGGATCCAGGATCCGGGTTCCCAGGATCGGCGGAAGGATGATGAAAAGCGCCAAGGAGGGGATGGTGTACAGCAGTGAACTTCCCGTGGTGACCGCGGCCCTGAGGGTTCGGTTCCTGCGAGCCAGTTGCCCCAGGGGCACGGCGATGAGCAGCCCCAAAACCATGGGAATCAGGGCCAGGACAAGGTGCTCACCCGCCCGTTGGAAGACCATTCCGCTGTTCGCCAGGAACCATTCCATCAGGGGGCATCCTCCCGGTTGTGCCGGGTTTTTTCGATCAGGGCCAGCACTTCCTCCGCTTTGAGGACACCGGCGAGCCTGCCGCCGTCGTCGACCACCACGCCGAGGCCCGAAGGCGAGGACAAAGCCGCATCCAGCGCCCGGCGGAGCGTATCCCCACGCCGGAACAGGGAACCTCCGGGAACCAGTCCGGCCCCGTCACGCGGCGAGGCCCATCCCATGGGCCGGGAGTCGCCGTCGAGCACCAATGCCCATTCGCCGCTGCTCGCGCCGAGTTGCGACGCGTCGACGGTCTTGACAGGATGCACCGGCACGGCATCGGCGGCGTTGAAGGCCAGGTGCCGGAATCCCCTGTCGCGTCCAACAAAAGAGGCCACGAAATCGTTGGCGGGGGCACGAAGGATCTCTTCTGGCGCCGCATATTGCGCCAGCTTGCCCCCGACGGCGAAGACGGCCACTTTGTCGCCGAGCACCGTGGCTTCATCGATGTCGTGGGTGACGAAGACGATGGTCTTGGCCAGCTCGCGCTGAAGCCGGAGGAGTTCCCGCTGGAGTTCGTCGCGAACCACGGGATCCACTGCGCTGAAGGGCTCATCCATGAGCAGTACCGGCGGGTCGGCCGCCAGCGCTCGCGCTACCCCGACGCGCTGCTGCTGGCCGCCGGACAATTGGGACGGGTACCGCTTGCCAAGCACAGAAGCCAGCCCGACGACGTCGAGCAATTCTTGCGCGCGTTTGCGGGCTGCCGCCTTGGAGACACCGTTGAGCCTCGGAACGGTGGCGATGTTGTCCAGCACCGAGCGGTGAGGCATCAGCCCTGAGGACTGCATGACATATCCCATGGAGCGGCGCAACTGGGCAGCCGGTTCGTTCGAAACGTCCTTGCCGGCCACGGTGATGGTGCCCGACGTGGGCTCCACCATGCGGTTGATCATCCGCAGCGAGGTGGTTTTTCCGCAGCCCGAAGGCCCGACGAACACGGTGATTGCACCTTTGTCGATGGACATGCTCAATCCATCAACCGCGGGTTGCCCGCCCTGATACTGCTTGGTGACGCTCTGGAACTCAATCATGGCTTCAGCCATTCCCGGGCTTACCTCACTGCTAGGCGGCAATATCAACGATGGAAACGATTCAACAGTGACCTGATGTTTCTACAGCCTAGCCAGCACCACCGACGATGTCAGCGCAGGCGCGAAGACCGTAATGAATCGGCAATGCTCAGGACGTCGGGAGTTTTCCGTTGACGGGCCTTTCACTGTGCAAGCGGAGGCCGATGTCCACCAGGGAAACACGGTTCAATCCGGGTACCTTGTCCAACGGCACCCAGGCCGCGTGGGTAGTGCTGCCATCTATCTCGTGGGTCAGTTCGCCGCCCGTGATGCTCGCCTCGTAGACCAGGCGGATCGCCTGGAATCCACGGTCCAATCCGTCCAGCCGCTCCTCGCCCGGCCAGTGTCCGACGTCGATACCGAGCATCGCTCCGATGTCGGCGTCGTACCCGGTTTCCTCCAGGATCTCGCGGCGGCAACCATCCACGGGGTGCTCCCCCAAGTCCAAGCCTCCGCCGGGGAGGGTCCACCCTTCTTTGCCGTCTTGCTTCCAATAGGCCAGAAGGATTGCACTGTCACGGATGACCACTCCGTAGGCTGCCGGGCGGGTATCGAACTCGATGCTCATGGAGCCAGCCTAAGCGGGCAGCAACGCCTCCGCGATCTCCGAGTTGTCTGTTGCCTCAAGATCGGCGCTTTCACAAAGTTCCACCACGGTGCCGGGCTTTTCGAGTTCAAGCACTTTGATGCTGTTGCGGCCGGTCCGAATGAGCGGTGCTGGAACGTAAAGCGTGTTTTGGGGTCCGATGCTCCAGTACCGGCCAAGGAGGAAGCCGTTGATCCAAACGAAGCCTTTTCCTGAGTCGGACAGGGCGAGATACGTGTCCGCGGCTTCCCCCGCCACGAACTCTGCCCCGGCGAGCTGCACGATCTCCTCGGAACCCCATTCGGCGAGCCGCACTGGCGTCTGCGTCCAGTGGAAGGTGTACCGCTGGTTGACCAGGACGCCGCCGAGGATTCCTTTGCCGTGCCCGGTCAGGGGTCCGTAGTTGATCCGCCCCAGGTTCTCTACGAGGATCTCCAGCTTGACCGAAGCCCCGGTCCCGGTCACCTTCAGGCCCTCCGGCGCAGTGACGTCGTCGAGGATTCCCGCGAAGACGCCATCCACCCAGATGTAGGCCCGGTCGTTCAAGCCCGTGATTCGAAGCGCGCATTCCGTCGGGGTTTCAGGCTTCCCCGGCAGCACGGCCTCGGCCGAATACAGCACCATGCCGGCGTCGAGCCCCAATTGTTCGAAGCTCAGGGGACGGACGCTGGCAACAGGGATTCCTGCCGCCCTGGCAATTGCTAGAAGCCCCGGACCGGGCGTCAACGGCAGCGTCTGAGCGGGGAGAACCGCCGGTTTGGCGAGCAGCTCTTGCGGAAGCTGAGGAAGCTCCTCGATCCCTTGCGCCCTCAGGAACTCGCGCCGCAGTGCGTGGAACTTGGGAGTGAGGGTTCCGTTCTCGGCAATGGGAGCATCGGAGTCGTAGCTCGTGACGGTGGGCTGGATACGGGTACCGTCGTGATTGCAGCCCGAACCAAGCCCGAAGTTGCTGCCTCCGTGGGCCATGTAGATGCAGACGGAGCCATCCAGATCGAGCATTTTCCGGACCTCCGCGGCTGCTTCGGCGGCATCCCGCACATGATGGTGTTCGCCCCAATGATCGAACCAGCCGCCCCAGAACTCGACGTTGAAGAACGGCTCGCCCGGGCGGCGGCGTTCCCACGTTGCCACCGCTTCGTCGCCGCGGCTGCCGAGGGTCGCGGTCGCCCATGTCCCGTCGATGGCGCCGCCGTCGAGGTAGTAGTCCGTGCCGCCGTCGGCAGTGAACAGCATTTCGGTGATTCCGCGCTCTTCCAGCGCGCGGCGATTCCAACGGATGTAGTCATGGTCGTCGCCGTAGCTGCCGTACTCGTTCTCGATCTGCACAGCCACCACCGGTCCTCCGACTGATGCCTGGCGGCTGGCAATGATGGGAAGCACATGGTCAAACCACAGCTCAAGAGCGGCGGTGAACACAGGATCGAGGCAACGCAAACCGATCCCCGGGGTGCCGGTGAGCCACGCCGGGAAGCCGCCGTTGTCCCACTCAGCACAAATGTAGGGACCAGGGCGGACAATGACGTCGAGCCCTTCTTCGGCAGCGAGATCAATGAACCGGCCGAGGTCCCGCCACCCACTGAAATCCGGCGCAATATCGGGACTAGGCTGGTGGAAGTTCCAGGCCACATAGGTGTCCACCGTGTTGGCACCCATGGCTTTGAGCTTGCGCAGCCGGTCCTGCCAGTGGTCCGGGTGTACGCGGAAGTAATGGATGGCTCCGGCAAGGATGCGGTAGCGTTCCCCGGAACGGTAGAGGACGGCGTCGTGGTAGCTCAAAACGGCATTGTTCACGCCAAACATAATAGTACATTTAGCAACATTTCAGCACATGGAGTTGTATCGTGACCAACTTGGAAACGGCCCCGGCCCAGGAAGTCTGCCCCGCCGGTCACCCCGGCCAAGGACCTTGTGTGCAGCTTTGGCCGTCCCGCGAGGTTCCCTTGGGCGGCGTCCGCAACATGACGGTCTCCCGCACCCTCCCCCAGCGCGGCCTGCCGACCGTGGGAGCGTGGTGCTTCCTGGACAGCTTCGGCCCGGATCGGGTGGCGATGAGCGTCCTCCCCCACCCGCACATGGGATTGCAAACCGTCACGTGGCCGCTCTTGGGTGAGGTTCGGCACCGCGACAGTGTGGGAAGCGACGTCGTGGTGCGCCCCGGTCAGCTGAACATCATGACCGCCGGCCGCGGCATTTCGCATTCCGAGTTCGGCGTCCTGCCGGCAGGACTTCATGCGGACGGAACGCCCGACGGCGGCGCTCCCCTGCCGCTCTCACGCGGCCTGCAGTTGTGGGTTGCCTTGCCGGACGCTGAACGGCACCGGACGCCGTCGTTCCAACAAGTCGTCGATCTACCCGTGGTTGCCACAGATGGTTTCAGGGCTACCGTTCTCGTCGGTGAATTCGCCGGACAACGCTCGCCCGCCATCATGTACAGCCCGATTGTCGGCGTCGAAATCACTGCCTCGGACGCCGTCGAACTGCCACTCAACCCGGTCTTCGAACACGCGGTCCTGGTTCTGGACGGCTCGGCCGTGATCGATGGCCAGGCAGTCGACCCCGGCCCCTTGGCCTTCCTCGGTACCGGCCGCGAATCGCTCCACGTCGAGGCAGCTCCTGGAACCCGTTTCATGCTCCTCGGCGGAGTACCCTTCGAAGAAGACGTCCTGATGTGGTGGAACTTCGTGGGCCGGACGCACGAAGAAGTAGAGCAGGCGCGCGAGGATTGGGAAGCCCAGGCGCTCCTGGGCGACGACGACGCCCGTGCTGCGCGGTTCGGCTTGATCGATGGCCATGGGCCTGATGCGGGAGCAGAGGCCGGGCGCATCCCCGCACCGCCTATGCCGGGAGTCCAGCTCAAGCCGAGGACCCGAAACAGGACTGTGGAGTAGGGCTCACAGCCCGGCGACACGCATCAGGACTGGCGACACAGGAATTCCCTGCGTCGCCAGTCCTTCTCCGTGTCCGCCGTTCATTCGCGCGTCACGCAGCAGGGACCGCCGCGGCGCCTTAGGCCTGTTCGGCCAGAATCTGCAGCACACCGAACACCGGTTCCTGGTCCAGGACCCGTACATCGGTGATTCCGTGCGCGGCCAGCCCCGCCCGGAAGGCGGACTGCAAGGGCTCCACATTCATGCCGAGCCCGCCGCCCAGGATCACCGGTCCGGGGAGGCCAAGTTGCCGAACGGCCTGCGCCGCCAGTTCCGCGAGATCCCGTCCTGCCTGGTCCAGCAGCTGGCGGCTGATCTCAAGCCCTTCGCGGGCGGTCTCCACCACGGCATTCGCCCGCTGAGCCCAGTACCGCCGGTCGGTATCCTCCGAATGGAAGAGCGCAATGAGTTTGTTGGGGTCGTCCACCCCGCAGGATTCCAAGAGTGCCGCGGTGAGGCCATCGGGTTCAAGCCCTTTGTTCATCCGGCGAAGACTGTGACGCACTGCCTCCCGGCCCAGCCAATAGCCGCTGCCCTCATCGCCCAGGAGAAAGCCCCAACCGCCCGCACGGGCTTCTTCGCCGTCGGCGTTCTTTCCCCAGGCCGCCGATCCAGTCCCGGCGATGACAGCAACACCCGTGCTTGCCCCGCCTGCCGCCAGCAGGAGGCGGGAATCGTGAACCACCGTGACCTCTGCGCCCGGAACATGGGGCTCGATCAAGTCGGCGAGCGCACGGGCATCGGCGTCGGTGTCGATTCCGCCGGCGCCGGCAAGGACGCGGTCCACCTGGCCGCCGCCGATCATGGCGAAGAGCCTTGCAAGATTTTCGGCTGCCACCTCGCGGGTGACGTTTTGGACGTTGGAGCTGCCCGTGCTTTCGTCGCGGACGGGCCTACCATCCTCGAACCGCACCCCACGGGTCTTCGTACCGCCAATGTCTAGGCCGATGACCGTCGATGGGACCGATGCGTCGCCGGGCCGGGGGGTCGTGTTCTCTGCAGTCTCCACGTCCAAAAGCGTAGCGCGGGCGCACTGGGTGATCCTATTGGCTTCCGGAGCGCGCCTTCACAAGTCCCGCGAGCAGTCCGGGGCCTTCGGAAAGGACGAGCTCGCGGAAAAGACGCACGGGATCGGGTTCCTTGCGTCGTTCGCGCCACGCAATCCCAATCTCCCGGTACGCGAGCTCCGACTCAAGCGATACCTCCACCCAGCCCAGGTCCGTGGAATCCAGAACGCCTTGAGGTCCCGGACCTAATCCTCCAGGTGGCAGGATGCTGTAGCCCAATCCGGCAGACACCAACCCGCGGATGGTGTGCGAGTCCTGGCTTTCGAAGGCAATCCTGGGGCGGAAGCCCGCATCCCGGAAGATCGCGTCGGTCAGCGAGCGCAGGCCGAATCCGGGCCCCATCGACACGAACGGCTCGTGTTTGAGCTCGGCGAGCCTAACGCCGGACCGCCCCGCGACTGGATGGCGATGGTGGACCACGAGCCGCAGCGGCTCCCCGTAGAGCGCTGCCGAGCCCACGTTCCGGCCTGAAGCTGCAACCGGTGCCGTCAAGGCGAAGTCGGTGTCTCCGGCAACGAGCAATTCGAGGCAAGCGGCGCGCGCTCCTTGGCTGAGTTCGAAGGCCGTGGAGGGGTGCCGGCTCCGGAACGCGCTCATGAGCAGGGGCAACGTTGCTTCGCCGAAAGTGTGCTGGAAGGTCACCGAGATTCGGCCGCGGACCACGTCGGATTCGTGGCGGACCACGTCCAGCCCGGCTTGGAATTCCGCGAGCGCCGACTCGATATAGGGAAGCAGCGTCTTTGCGGCAGGAGTCAGGCGGACGCCGCGCCCTTCGCGGATGAGCAGCTCGGTCCCGACGACGGCGCTAGCCCGGGCCAGCGCCCGGCTCACGGTTGATTGGGGTACTCCGAGCAGTTCGGCCGTCTCGGTGATGTGTTCCGTCCGGCCTAGCTCGGCAAGCAAGGGCAACATGGGGAGCAGCTGGACCAATTGCTTGTGTTCGATGTCCATTCTTGCCACCTCAGGCCGTCACGAAGCTTTCATCCAATTTTGCTATCAATCCTAGATGAATCATGCATTGGATTCATCACTTCGTGCCGCCGTACTGTGAAAAGGTGAGCACAAGCGCAGCATTCCAGAGCACCTCCGAATCCCCCTGGGAAGGCCACCTGAAGGGCTCCACTGCGTACCGGAAGATCCTCGCCGGGCTGGCCCTGGCCGGCGTCGCCACGTTCGCGCAGCTCTACTCCACCCAGGCAGTATTGCCACTCATGGCCAACGAGCTCCACATCACGGCAGCCGAGGCGGCACTCACCATTTCCTTGGCCACGATAGGACTCGCGGCGACGGTACTACCGTGGTCTTTCGTGGCCGACAAGATTGGCCGCGTGCGTGCCATGGCCATCGGAATCGCGGCAGCCACCGTCCTGGGCCTGCTCGTCCCCATGGCCCCCACCTTTCCCCTCGTCCTAGGCTTGAGGGCGCTGGAGGGAATGGCCTTAGGTGGTATTCCTGCCATCGCCATCGCGTACCTCAACGAAGAAGTCAACAAGGTGCACGCCGCACTGGCCGCAGGGAGCTACGTAGCCGGCACCACCCTCGGCGGACTTGCCGGCCGCTTGCTCGCGGGGCCCATCGGCGAATTGTGGGGATGGCGGGCCGCCGCCCTTGCGGTCTCCGTCCTCGCCACGGTCTCGGCAGCCCTGTTCCTGGTCCTCGTCCCGAAGCCGCGCCGCTTCAGTCCTAGTTCAGCGGGCGGTTTCGGCGGTGCAATGAAGACCTTGGCGGGCCATTCTTCCAATCCGCGGCTACTCGCCCTTTATGTTCAGGCGTTCCTGTTGATGGGCGGTTTCGTGGCCGTCTACAACTACCTCGGGTTCCGACTGCATGCGGAGCCGTTCGGGCTGCCTGGCACCGTAGTAAGCCTGATCTTCCTGGCCTACTTGTCCGGAACGGTGAGCTCCCGTTGGGGAGCTGGGCTGTCCATGCGTTTTGGCCGGCGCACGGTATTGCTCGGCGGCATCGCGACCATGACGGCCGGCCTTGGACTCACCCTGTGGGACAACGTTGCAGCGATCCTGGCAGGCTTGGTGGTCTTCACTGGCGGATTCTTCGCGGCCCACAGCATCGGAGCAGGCTGGACCGGCACCATTGCCACGAGCGGGCGCGCGCAAGCCGCCTCCTTGTACAACCTCTCTTACTACCTGGGTTCAAGCATCATTGGCTGGGCCGGCGGGCTCGCCTTCCAGGCGTTCGGGTGGACCGCACTCGCCTGGGCGGTCATCGCCCTAGGGTGCACGACGGCGGTGATCACCGCCGTCGTGCACCGCTCCCCGGCGCGGGAGGGCACCGTCGTCGGCCCCTCTTTGAAACCGGCCGGGCAGGGAGAATAGCGGACGCTACCGGGTGGACTCGATGGCCTGGACCAGGTCATCGACGATGTCGGCGGGGTCTTCCAGGCCGATCGAAAGCCTGAGCATGCGCGCTTGGGGCTTGGCTTCCGGCGCCACGGGGCGGTGGGTCAAACCGGCGGGGTGCTGGATGAGCGTGTCGATTCCTCCCAGCGACACCGCGTGCGTAATGAGCCGGACCGCTCCTGGAATACGCTCCGCGTGCTCGGCAGATTCAAGGTCGAAAGATATCAACGAACCTGGACCGCTCATCTGTGTTCCCACCAGGTGCAAGGGATCGCATTCGGGAAGCCCGGGGTAGTACACCTTGGCGACGAGTTCGTGGCTGGCGAGGGCAGCCGCGACCTTGTGCGCGTTGTCTTGCTGGGCACGGACCCGGATGGGAAGGGTCGCCAGGCCCCGGTGCAGCAGGTAGGCGGGCCAGGGAGTCAGGATGCCCCCGGTCACCGCACGGACCCGGCGGAGCCGCGTGGCCCATTCCGCACTTGTCGCCACCACGCCGCCCATGGCATCGCCATGGCCGCCCAGGAACTTTGTGGCGCTGTGGAGCACCATCGCGACGCCATGCCTGAGCGGCTGCTGGAGAATCGGAGTGGCGAAAGTGTTGTCCACGAGCACTGGAACATCGCCCGCATCGGCCACCAAACGGGCCAGGTCTACGAGGTCCAGGCTCGGGTTCGCG
The DNA here is from genome assembly GCF_014207375.1 of Arthrobacter sp. AZCC_0090. Lineage (GTDB taxonomy): Bacteria > Actinomycetota > Actinomycetes > Actinomycetales > Micrococcaceae > Arthrobacter. The sequence goes on from NZ_JACHEE010000009.1 coordinate 40,862, forward strand.
GGGGTCTCCACCACCACCAGGCCGGTGTCCGGGCGAAGGGCGTCCCGCACGCCGGAGGCCTTGACGAAGGTGACTTGGTTGCCAAGGAGGCCGCTGGCCAGCACGTGGTCCGTGCCGCCATACAGGGGCCGAACCGCAACTACGTGCGTCTTGCCTTCCGATTGGGCTGCCAGCAGCACGGCACTGAAGGCGGCCATGCCTGAGGCGAAACCGACAGATTGCGCTGCACCTTCGAGCGCCGCTACGCCGTCTTCGAACCTGGCTACCGTAGGATTCCAGAGACGCTGGTACACAGTGCTTTGACCTTCGAGGGGCACGCCGCCCGTGGCCATCTGCTCGTAGGCCAGGCCGCCGTCGTGAACAGAGGGCAGGGGCGCAGTAGTTGAGAGGTCGATGGGAATGGCGTGCACGCCTTGTTCCGTGAGTCCGGCCCGGCCCGCGTGGACTGCAAGTGTGTCGATGGCTGTCACTGCTCTCCTTGAATTATTCACCGTTGAATTCGGTAAGTATCTGGCAATAATTCGGACTTTGACAGTGCAAATGAATGGATTGTGCGGAAACCGGCACCTATGATGAATAGACAGCACTTTCAGGAGGATCCGTGAGCACCACCCCGAAGAACGTTCGGCCCGTCGGCATGAGCGAGCCCTTGGATGCAATCGACGAACGCATCCTCGCAGCTTTGGTCGACGATGCCCGGATCTCCAACAAGCAGTTGGCCGAACTAGTCGGAATTGCCCCGTCTACAGCCCTCATGCGCACACGGTCACTCTCCGAGCGCGGCATTATCGAGGGCTTCGAAGCGGTCCTCAGCCTGCCCGCAATCGGGCGTTCGGTGCAGGCCCTGATCGCCGTGCGCCTGCGCGCTCACGACCGAGACCAGATTGACCGCTTCACGGCCCGCGTTCCGGCGCTCCCCGCGGTTATCTCCACGTTCCACACTTCGGGCTCCGTGGACTACCTGCTGCACATCGCAGTAGCCAACACGGACGATCTCCGCGACTGGGTCCTGGACAATCTCGCCACGGACCCCGTAGTGGGCCACACCGAGACCACCTTGGTCTTTGCCCACATCCAGGGCAACCACGGACCGCTGCCGGAATAACGGTTGCCTTAGGCGGCTCGGTTTTACTGCTCGCCGATCTTGCTACTGGCTCGATCCTGCTCAGTGCCGTGGTTCGAGGCCCGAGTGTGAAGCCCCAATGGCGTCCCGGCGAAGATCACCAAGTTCTTGCCGGCGCTTGAAGGCCGCTCGTTGCAGGGCCACGTCGACCGGCGGGATGTAGCGCCTGCGCTCGGCCCACGAAATCAGATTGGCTCCGATTCCGGCGGCTGCCGACTCCAGGATGGAAGGCGGGCGGTAGGTGCCGCATGATGCGGTGGCAGTGCTCATGACTCTTTCCCTTCGATGGTTGCGGCGTGCGACTTCGCGTCGCGGGATTTTTTGTCCCCGGCCCAAGCGGGGACGCCCAGGATCGGGAATGCGTTGAAGTGGATCTGCACGGGACGGGCGTCTTCCGGCTCGGGCTCGCTCCGGATTTCCTCCAGCAGCTTGTAGGCCATCGTCTCCATGGCATGGGCATAGCGTCCGAGCTGCTCCGCGGACATCCGCGCATTAGCGGTGTTGACGATGGCTGCCTCCAGCCATTCTTCGTCCAAGGAGTCCATGCCGTGGGCCATGAAATCGGCGAGTACAGCTTGCCTGCCACGCTCGAATTCGCGGGTGACCAGCCGCGAAGCCTCCTGGGTTGCCGGTGAATTGGCCATTTCGGGCGAGGTGATCTGGATGGCACCCTTGGGCCGCTCCCACCACCGCTCCCTCGCAGTCCCTTTGCCCTTGACCTCGCGGACGAAGTCGAATTTGGCAAGCTGCCTCAGGTGATAGCTCGTGGCGCCGCTGGATTCATTCAAGAGTTCGGCCAAGCTGCAGGCCGTCTGCGCTCCGTAGCGGGAAAGCATCTCGAGGATTTGCACGCGCAGGGGGTGCGCGAGCGCTTTGAGTGATGCTGTATCGACCTTGCGGACGGGGAATTCCGGTTCCTGCACCTTGTCCATGCCGGAAACGCTACTCTTGCAAAGAAACCTTTGCAAGCATTTCTTTGCAAATCAACCTTTGCGAACTTGACCTTGGCGGATGGGCCGTCGTTAGCCCTTCCGGAGCACCCTGCGGAAGGACACGGCGGCGAGCGCCATCGCTGCCAACCCGCACACCGCGGTGAAATAGTTGGCCGCGACGCCCAGTCCGAGTACCGAAGCCGCCAGTCCCAGCCCTATGACGGGCACAGCGCTGCCGAGGTAGGTGATGACGTAGACCGTGCTGATGATCTGGGCATGCCGGGATGCCTCAACCTTGCTGGCAACGTCATTGAACACCAGCCGGAACGCGATCCCCTGCCCAACTCCGGCAGACAGGCTCGCTGCCACCAACAGCACCGGACTGGACAGGGATGCGGCCGCGCCGACCAGCACAATGGAAACCCCCAACGTGGCCAATCCCGCGGACACTGCGAACCGGCCGCGGACGGTCAGCAGTTGGCTGAGCGCGGACGCACCCAGCGTTAGCCCCGCGAGCAGCCCGGTCATGGGGCGGGAATCGGCGTGCACGACGACGGCGAAGTAGCCAGGCGCGAGCGAGAGGCAGAATCCGAACACGGCAAAGCTCAGGAATCCCACGCTCGAGGCGAGCCAAAATGCTCCCCTCGCTTCCCTCGACACCGAGGGCCGGCGAGGGGCGAGGACCGTGTACGGCCGCGGACCTTCGGCAGGCCGAATCGCAGGCCGCGCTTTGAGAAGCAACAGCGGGACCAGCAGAAGGAGCAGCACTGCCGCGTGGATGATGAACGGCGTAGACGTTGCACCCGGGAGCAGCGAAAGCAGTCCGCCGATCGCAGGACCGGCGGCCACGCCGCCGGAAGACGAAAGCAACGTGAAACGCGAGGCCCATTCCGGCCGGTACGGGAGCAATTCCCGCAGCGCTGCCGAGCTCGCCCCGGTGGCGAGACCAACCGCAACACCCTGGAGCATGCGCCCCGCAGAGAGCATCAAGAGGTTGTCCGCATTGGCGAAGACGAGTCCACCCGCCAGACCCACAAGGACAGCCAGCACCAGCGCCGCTCGCCTGCCGATATGGTCCGACCAGTGGCCGGCGAGCATCAGGACGGCCACCAGCGCCAGGACGTAGCTCGCGAAGGCAATCGTCACGCCTAGTGAAGTCATCCCCAGTTCCGCTTGAAGCAGCGGATACAGCGGACTCGCCAAGTTGGCGCCGACAAGCAGTGTGAACATCACGACGCCGGCCAAGACCAGCCGTGCCGTGGTGGAAGCATCCCAGCCCCAGCGCTCGGCGGTAGCCGGACGCATGCGCAGTTCGCTAAAGACAGTCATTTCCGTGCCTTCGCCTCAGCGGCCATCACGAAACCTGGCCTTGTGGGCCGGGACGGTACGGCCCAAACATTGATGGCAATAGAATCTCGCAAGCCTGCCAGATAGAGCAGTTGGCCATGGAATAATTGATCAGAACAGTCAAAACTGACGTCCGAAGATGACCACAAATGATCCGGAGTGACGATTTGAACACCCTCGACCCGACGGACCTGAAGATCCTGCTGGAGTTGATCCGTGACCCACGGGTTCAGATCGGCGAACTCAGCGAGTCCCTGGGGATTGCGCGCAACACCGCCCAATTGAGGATGCGCCGCCTGGTTCGCTCGGGCGTACTGAACGACGGCGGCCGCGAGATCGACCTCGAAAAGGTGGGGTACGACGTCGTCGGTTTCGTCACCCTGGAGGTGACCCACCGGGAACTCGACGGCGTGATCGGAGCCTTGCGCCGAATCCCCCAGGTACTCGAGGTGCATGAAATCTCCGGGAGGGGCGATCTCTTGTGCAGGGTGGTGGCCACCGACACCCACAACCTGCAAACCGCGCTTCGCTCCATCCTCAGAATCAAGGGCGTCATCCGCACGGAAACGGTCCTCGCCCTGCACACCCATATCCCTTACAGGGCAGAACCCCTCATCGGCAGGCTTGTGGACGCAGCCGAGACGGCCGGCACCGCAAAGGGCAGCACCGCGAAACGGGGCAAGCCGCTGCTTGCGGGCGAATCGCCCATCAGCGAAGCCGACTAGGATTCCAGAATGGATTGGCTCTCTTCTCTTTCGCAGCTCAACTGGCTGGCCATACTCGTGGCCTTCGTGTCCACCATGGTCATTGGATTTGTCTGGTACATGCCTGCCCTCCTCGGTCGAAAATGGATGCAGGCCATCGGCAAGACCGAGGAAGACCTCAAGAAGATCAACGGCGGCGCGGGGATTTGGATCCCTATGATGGTGGCCGCAGCCCTGACAAGCATCTTGCTGGCCATTCTGATCGGCAAACTGGGGGTGCGCGGAAGCCTGGCCGCCGGGTTCTTTGCGTTGGTTGTGGCGCTGGTTTTCCGCGCCGGTGGCCACGTCATCCATAACGGTTTCGCAGGCAGGCCGTCCGCCGTGACGCTCATCGATTCCGGCCACGACATCGTGGCTATGACGGTGGCCGGGTCAATTATCGGGGCATGGCAGTAACGGGGGGAGAATAGCCTCGTGACCATCATTGACAACGCCGTCTACGTCAACGGCATCCGGACCGCCACTCCGGAGAGCCTCGAGCAAAGCGTCGAAACGCTGGCCGCCCATGGCGGAATGGTGTGGATTGGACTGTACCGACCGGACGAGACAGAAATGGCAGCAGTGGCTGCCGAGTTCGGACTTCACTTGCTGGCGGTCGAAGACGCCGTCAACGCCCACCAGCGGCCCAAGCTGGAACGCTACGACAACAACCTCTTCACGGTCCTGCGGCCCGCGCGGTACTTGGACGACACGGAGACGGTGGAGTTCGGTGAGCTTCACATCTTTACCGGCAAGAACTTCGTGGTCACCGTCCGTCACGCGGAAACGCCTGGAGTGGCCCAAGTTCGGCGCAATCTGGAACAACAACCGGAACTGCTGCGCCACGGGCCCGAGGCCATCCTGTACGCCTTACTGGATCAAGTAGTGGACGATTACGGTCCGGTGATTTCCGGGCTGGAAAACGACATTGACGAGATCGAGGACCAGCTCTTCGGCGGCGATCCCATCGTATCCCGGCGCATCTATGAACTCGCTCGCGAGGTCATCCAGTTCCAGCGTGCAATCAACCCGCTCCCGGACATGATGGACTCCCTGAAGCGCGGGTTCGAGAAATACGGCGTCGACATCGAGCTGCAACGCAAACTCCGCGATGTGGAGGACCACGTCGAACAAGTCATTTCCCGCGCCAATGGGTTCCGCGACCTGCTGCAGAACGCCCTGACCCTCGACGGCACCCTGACCGCGAACCGGCAAAACGAAGCGAGCGCAGCACAAAACGAACAAACCAAGAAGATCTCCTCGTGGGCAGCGATCTTCTTCGCACCGGCCTTCGTTACGGGGCTCTACGGCATGAACTTTGACATCATGCCAGAGCTCCATTGGCCCTACGGCTATCCTATGGCGATCGGCCTGATGATTGCCGCGTCCTTGCTCATGTACACCATCTTCAAGCGGAAAAACTGGCTCTAGTGTTCACTGCCCCTGCTGGACGGCCCCCAACCCGGCAGGGGCGCCCCGATGCAGCTGCCTTGATGGCGGACATCATCGCCGACGCCGATGCTTCAGGATCCGTCCTGGAGCCTGCCCAGGCCGCGGCCGCAGCCAGGCTCTGCCAACTCGGCGCGTCCCTCCGCGCCCGCCGCGCCGGACTCTTACGACGGCGGACGCCCCAGAGCGTCTACCTTCACGGTCCAGTGGGACGCGGCAAGAGCTGGCTCATGGACAGCTTTTACCGTCAGTTGCCGGGACGCAAAAGACGCATCCACTTCCACGATTTCTTCCGTCAACTGCATCGGGGCGTACACGCCTCGGCCGGCAGGCCCGAGGCCGATGGCACAGCAATCCAGCGTTCGGTGGATGCCTTGCTGTCCGACATCGACATCCTCTGTTTCGACGAATTCCACGTGCACGACGTCGGCGACGGAATGTTCATCGCCAAGCTGCTTCGCACGGCGGCCCAACGGCGAGTTGCACTCGTGGTGACGTCGAACTATCCACCGGATATGTTGTTGCCAAACCCTCTGTGGCATGATCACTTCGTGCCGACCATCGGGGTGATCAAGGAGATGATGGACATCGTGGAGATCAACGGAGACACCGACTTCCGGCGCTCGCCGGTTTCCGGTTCCACTACAGCAGGGCGCAACGACTCCCCCGGCCCGGAGGCCTTCAGTCGTGGCAAGATCATCACGCCCGGAACGCCGGCGCAACTGGGAGCTTTCGGCTTGTTCCCGCCGTCAACATCACAAGAGCGGGTTCTTACCCCCACAACGCAACGGCTCACCGTCAAAGCGGCCGACGACATGCTCTGGGTCAGCTTCGCGGAATTGTGCGGCAGGCCGACGTCGACGGCTGACTACCTGGCTTTGGCGGTGGACTACAAGACCTGGGTGATCGACGGCGTACCCTCGCCAACTGTGGAGTCGGCCGCCGGATCCGCCCCGGCTTGGCAACGGTTCAGTAATGTGGTCGATGTCCTTTACGACCAGGACATCACCCTGTTCCTGGTCGGCCACGGCCCCCTGGACTGGGATCTCGCCCAAGATCCGTCCCACCGAGCAAGCCCGCACCCGACAAACGCCCAGCCCGTTGACTTGGCCCGAATCGCAAGCCGGCTCTCACTCTTGGGCAGGGTAGAAGCGTCGGTGCCCTTCGAAGAAGTAGAGGCCGGGGGCAGCTGAAGGCTTCTAGCCCTCATGATCGCCGGCCGACATATCGCCGACGCCAGGCGTGCCGTCGGCGAGCGCGTAGCGCTGCATCACCGCACCCTTCGGTGAGGCGACGACGGGCTCGATGAGTCTGAGGTTCGTCGGAACCACCCCGTCGGCGAAGACCTTCTTTCCACCGCCGAGGAGGATCGGATAGACCCAGAGCGTGAGCCGATCGAAGAGCCGCTCGGTGAACAGGGTCTGCACGAGGTCGAGACTGCCGATGACGTGGATGTTCGCGTGCCGGTCGCGCAGTTCGCGCACCGCGGCGACGACATCAGGACCGAGCAGTGTGGAGTTGGCCCACTCGAGGGTCGGCGCCTCGCGCGAGGCCACGTATTTCGGGATGCTGTTGAACAGCCGTGCGATGCCCCCGTCCGCATGCGGCCAATACGCGGCGAAAATGTCGTAGGTCCGCCGCCCAAGCAAAAGCGCGTCCAGGTCCGCCATCCCGGTATTGACCTGCTCGTCGACAACCTCGTCCCAGAGGGGCGCCTGCCAGCCGCCAAACGCGAAACCGTCCTCAGCGTCCTCGTCTGGCCCGCCGGGCGCCTGCGCGACGCCGTCGAGCGTGGTGAACAGGTCGATATGGATAAGCCCCATGCCGTGCTCCCTCTCAGCCGCCCGTCGTCACCCCGGCGACGGGATCACTTCGAGGCTGCCACACGGTCCCCTTCGAAGCAACAGGAAAAGAACAACCTAAATCGCACCACCGGCAGTAGGCGGCGCGCCGGCGTCGTTCCCGCCGTCGCCGACTTGCTCGCGGGCGACGTAGTTCTCAATGTCGAAGAGGTTGTCCGCGCGCTCCGCGATGTTCAAAAGAGTCGTCATGGAGGCCACTTCCTCCACCTGCTCCTTCAGGAACCACAGCATGAATTGCTCACCGAGAGGATCATTCTGTTCCCTGGCGGCACGGAAGAGCTCCTCGATATTGCGGGTAACTTCCTTTTCCTGGGCCAACGCCAAAGCAATCGGCTCCCGCACATTGGCAAACTCGTTGCGAACGGCCGGAACCCCTGGAATGTTGACGGGCTGGTTGCGGTCCAGCATGTACTGGACCATCATCATGGCGTGGTTGCGCTCTTCAAGTGACTGGCGGTAGAAGTGTGCTGCCAGCTGCGGCAGGTCCTGCCCATCGAAGTACACGGCCACCGCGATGTATTGCTGGGACGCGGCAAACTCGTTTCCCACTTGGGCGGACAAGAGCTCGTTGAATGCCTTCTTTGCCATGCGCCGATCCTACCCCTGGGGCTCGACGCCGGGCATTTAAGGAATTGCATCAGATGCGTGATCCGTGGCGGCGCTTCGGTTGTCCATCCCGCAACAGCATCGCCCCGGCGTTGGCCGCGACGATCAACGCAATCCCGGCCCATTGCCCAACATTGAGTTCCTGGTGGAGGGCGAGGGCTCCAATGATCGCTGCGAACACCGGATTGATGCTCATGAGTACACCAAACAGCTGGGCCGGGACCCTGCGCAGCGCGATCAGATCTGCCACGTAGGGAAGCACGGAGGCTAGGATGCCGGCACTGACAGCGCAGAGAATGGCAAAGCCGTCCAGCGGCTGGCTCGCAAGGATCACGACGGCGACGGGTAGGTACAGCGTTGCCGACACCCCGGTTGCAGCTGCCGTCCCTTGGATGCCTTGGATGCGTTGTCCGACGGTTCGGTTCAGGAGGATGTAGAAAGCCCAGCTGCAGGCGGCGACGAGTCCCAGCCCGATGCCGGCGTAGTCCATGGACGCGTCCGGCTGGGTAATCGCCACTACGCCGGCACCCGCGGCCACAGCACACACGACGCTGCTCTTCCGGCGCGAACTGAGCAGGGCGACGGCCAAGGGTCCCAGGAATTCCAATGTCACGGCTAAACCCAGACCGATCCGCTGGATGGATGCGTACAGGCAAAGGTTCATGGTCCCGAACACCACGGCCAGGAGGAGCACCGGCCACCATTGCCGCCAACTGAATTCGCGCAGCCGCGGGCGAACGATGGGCAGGAGAACTGCGGCGGCCACGAGTTGGCGGACCGCAACAACCCCCAGGGGTCCAATGACGGGGAATGCGAGGGAGCCACTTGCGGCACCCAGCTGGTTGGATAGCGAACTGGCCACAAGCGTTGCAACGCCGCCCGCCTTTCGCCGCGGCAACCCTCCGGACCCGATGGCCGCATTGGTCTCGATCATGGGGGAATTCTGCGCCCCCGGCACGCATCCCCAAAATGCGTGGACTGTCCTATTTATACGGTGAATGCATGAATATGATGGGGCCATGGGCGTGGAGTTTAGGCAGTTGCGCTGCCTGATGGCGGTAGTCGAGGAGGGTAGCTTCACCGACGCTGCCCTTGAGCTCAAGATGTCCCAAGCCGCTGTGTCACGCAACATCGCCGCACTGGAGCACACGCTCGGGCTGAGGCTCGTTGAACGCACCACTCGAAGCGTGGCCCTGACCCCCGGCGGCGAGCGCGTGCTGGCCAAGGCGCGGCGCCTACTCGCACTCCTTGCGGAGCTGGAACAGGAGGCGCGGGTAGGAACGGGGAAAGTACGGATCGGCTATGCGTGGTCCGCCTTGGGCGAGCACACCACCGAGTTCCAGCGACGGTGGGCCGCCAGTTTCGCCCACACGGAACTCCAGCTCATCCACTCCAACAGCCCGACGGCGGGACTCACCGACGGGACCACCGATTTCGCCATCCTGCGGCGCCTGCCGGAAGCGGCCGCCGTCGAGCATGTCCGCATTGGCGCGGAGAAGCGCTACTGTGTCATGTCCTCGGACGATCCCCTGGCGCCCAGGCGGTCGGTGACGCTCGCGCAGATTGCCCAGCGGCCGGTGGCGATGGATCTCCGCACGGGCAGCACCACCCTTGAGCTCTGGCCCGAGCACGGTCGCCCGCAGGAGGTGATCGCCATTCACGACGTCGATGACTGGCTGACGCTGATCGGCAGCGGTGCGGCGCGCGGCATCACGGCCGAATCGACGATGCACCAGTACCGACGGCGGGGCGTCGTCTACCGTCCGGTGCGCGATGCCCCGCCCGTCCCCGTCTATGCGGCCTGGTCGAAGAAGGACCCGCCGCGGGAGCGCGAACGCGTTGTTGAGTTGCTGGCGGGGCTATATGGCTGACAGGCCGCTTCAGGGCAAGAAAACCAGCCCGACGCCGGCAGCTGCGGCACCGACACATGCCGCCATGGTGCCCACTCCGTTGAGGAGGGCCAGGCCCGTCCGGCCGCTCTGGACAAGCCTGACGGTCTCCAAGCTTGCAGTGCTGAAGGTCGTGTATCCGCCAAGGAATCCAGTGCCAAGAATCAACTGAAGGGACTCAGGAGCCTGATGAGCCATGACCAAGCCAGCCAGGATCCCCATGAGCAATGAGCCGGAGACGTTGATGAAGATAGTGCCCAGCGGCAGCGCGGTCCGGGCCCAGGAACGGACAAGCCCATCCACGACGAACCGGGCGGCCGCCCCCGCACCGCCCGCAAGCGCGATCAGAAGGACAGTCATGGTTGGGCCTTCTGCCTCTGTTGGGCGGACTTGTGCCGGAAGGCTCCAAGCCAGATGCCGAGGGTTGTGGCTGCTGCACCACCGAACAGGCTGGCAGCTAGGTACCACAGAGCGTCCATCCCTCGTCCGGCGCCGAGGAGATGCACTGAGTCCAGGGCCAGGGTGCTGTACGTGGTGTAGGCCCCGAGGAAACCACTCCCCATGCCGAGCCGCGCCACGCGGCGGAGCCCGGCGTCGGGACCCCTCCGGACGAGCGCCTCGAGGAGCCAACCCAGCGCGAGCGCGCCGGACAGATTGATAAGCAAAGTGGGCAACGGCCACGCGTCCGGGGCCGGAAGGGCCATGCCAAATCCGTAGCGGCTTAAGGCGCCGAGAATTCCTCCGGCCGCCACAAGGAGAACGAACCGCCCGTGCAGATGGAGCGGACGGTGCGCATGCCCGTCCGTGGGCCGCGCCGCCTGGGTTTGGGCTCCGGGCGGAGCGGTGTTGCTTTCCTTCATTGATCCCTGCTTGCGTCGTGGCGGCCCAGGGGAACCATGAGCACGGGGCAGTTTTGGCGATGGGCCAAGTGCAACGCTACCGATCCGGTGACCAGTCCTTCAAACTTCGGGCCGAGGCCATGTTCCTTGGTTCCCACCACAATCATGGAAGCATTGATACTCGCGGCATATCGGCCTAGTGACCGAGCAGGCTCACCGGCGAGCGTGACAAAGGTCCACTGCACACCCGTTCCTTCAAGTTGAGCCGCGATGCGGTACTGGAGCGACTCCGAAATGGCCGCTGCGTCGTCGTCGATTCCGTCAGGATCGATCGGCTGGGCCGCCAGATGCCCGTCCCGGTCACCAGCCGCCGGAAAGCTCGTGACATCAGCGAACGCCAGGACCAGTTCCAATCCAGTGCTGAGCGCTACTTGCGCGGCTTTCTCAACCACGGTGGCAGGCTGGTTCGGGAGCACCCCTGCCAGTACCGGTCCGGTCAATCGATCCGGCCGCCCGTGGGCCAGCGGTGTGTCCTCGCCACCGGGATTACTCATGGAGCCCTCCGAATGTCCGGGTTGTCAGGATGTGGGTTCTTCCATCTTGCTCCAGTATGGTCGTCGAAGACTGGCGTTGTCCCAAGCCCTAGGCGAGAATGTCGATATGTGCGGTCGGTTCAGTGTCGGTTTCGAAGCAGACTACCTTTCGAGAAAGCTCGGTGCTGTGCTGCGCGGTGATACCGACTACCCCTCGCCAACGCTTCAGATCAATCCGACTGACCCGGTGGTCTTCCTGCGGGGGCGGGCGGGAGAAGGCACGGTCGGAAGGGAGCTCGCGGCCGGGCGGTGGGGCTTGGTTCCATCGTTCTCCAAGACCTTCGATTCGAAGGTACCCACCTGGAATGCGCGCTCGGAAACCGCTGGTGGTATCCCGGTATTCAAAGCTTCACTGCCCAAGTGGCGGGCAGTTGTTCCGGCTTCTGCCTACTACGAATGGAAGAAATCTGGACCCGGGCGCAAGGATCCCAAGCAGCGCTACATCGTCGAGCCGCAGGATGAGCTGATTACCTTCGCCGGGTTGTTTGCGCCGTGGCGCGACGAGAGCATCGCGGACAAGTCCGCGCCGGGCGCGTGGCGTTTGTCCTGCTCGATCCTGACCATGGATTCCCCTCCGGAGGGAGTCCACGAGAGACTGCACAATTTGCATGACCGGATCCCGGTGCCGATCTCCGCCGACATGATCGACGATTGGATCGACCCCCAGGAAACCCGCGGCCAGGCACTCTTGGATGCCGTGCTGGGGGAGGCGTATGGCTTGGCGTCGTCATGGACACTCAGGCCCGTGGAGCTCGTGGAGGACAACACCAGGTTGGTGGACGTCGCGAATCCTGCAGCTTGACTCAACGCTCAACGTTCATAGCGGAGTTCTGCCCGCACGTCCGTATCTTTCAGCCACGTCAACCTCGTGGCCGATCCGAAGGGATTCGGCCACCATTGCACCAGTACCTTGCCCTCTGCCGTCCGGGTGACCATGGCCGGAACGTATTGAAGGTACTTCGGCCACACGAGTTTGGCGATGACGGGCACCCTTGAAACGGTGGACAGCGGCTCCGTTTGACGCGGAGGCGGGGCACCAACTGAATTCAACGGCGCAGGATACTCAGGCTGGTCAGGCATGCCCGAATACTACTGCGAGGCATTGACAAAGTGCGGAGTTCGTCGGAGCTGCTTACGCCAACCCGCGAGACTCTGGTTTTTCCGGTTCTCCGCTATTGGGTGCGATAGTCCTTAGCGGACTTTTTGCGGACTCGGCATGTAGGCATGTTCGGCAACGCGCCCTGTCTTTCCAAGATGCCACGTCATAAAATCTGCTATGAACCACAACGCCGCAAGCATCGCCGCAGAGGACGTCTCGGCAGGCCTACTCGTGTTTGGCTTGATCGGCATGGTGGTCGCTTTCGCTGTAATCATGATGGCGGAAGTAGCTACCGATGCTCTTGCAAGAAGATTTCCAGCAGGACCAGGAATCATGATCGGCGCGGGCGCAGTATCGCTCGTCTTGGCTTCTATCTTTTCAAGCGCGTTATTCGGCATCGTTGGAGTCGTCTTGCTTGGCATCCCTGTCCTGCTGATTCTTTTTGGCGGACACAATGTTCGTGGCAAGTGGCACCGTTCCTGAGGCAGAGCCGGTCTTGTATGTTTTGGGCATGGATGAGCTGATCAAGCAGGCCAGTGGTGGTGGTTGCTCGTACACGTCCCAAATCCGTCCGGAACCTTGGCATCACTGACAGAGTGAGCGTCACAAAGCCAGCCGCTGAGGACTGCCCCCGGGCCGCTGGGAGAAATGGCCTAAAGCCGGGTGTCGAACGAATCGCAGAACACGTTCTCGTTGAACGTTCCTTGGAACTCGGACTTGCCCTGGATCTTCTGGATAGTCGCCCGAATGGCCGCACGAGTTCCTGCGTGGGCGTTGATGGCCGTCTTGACCATCGGGACATCGATCAGGTGGTTCGGCTGGTTCAGCGAGACGAACACCGTGGGGACTTCCGTGACGTACCAAGGGATTTCCGCAGCCATGGGGCTGGACCACTTGATGCGGATCGCCGCCTCTTGGGCGAAGCCCTTGACGTTGGCGAAGACGAACGCGGCATCATACTTGTCCGCATAGTCGCCGGTGGCCTCGTCAGAGATGACGCTCATGAAGTTCACGCCCGTCTCCCCCGCGGCTTCACGCTGCTCCGCGGTCTTGAAGACGTGGACTTCGAAACCGGCGATCTCAAGTTCTTCCTTGACCGTATCCAGGTAGGCCAGCGGGTCCGCCCGGGTGAAATCTGAACCGCCGGAGATGCCGTACAGGCGAATGCGCTTATGCGTTTCCGGCGTGATGGGCAGGTTGCCGGCGGTGTCCTTGATCAGGGTGACGGTCTTGTCGGCGATTTCGGCGGCGACGGCGAGATGCTCTTCGCTGCCGATCAGCCGCAGCGCCTCAGGCGACGGCGTCAATTCTTCCGGGAGCTTCTTGTGCAGCCCTAGGCTGGCCTTCAACCCCAGAATCCGGCGCAGTGCGTCATGCAGGCGCAGATCGGTGATCACGCCGGATTTGTAACCGTCCATCATGTACTGGAAGTCCTCCGCCGGGTTACGGAAGAACAGGAACATGTCGCATCCGGCGGCGATGGTGGCTGGAACGAGGTCCTTGCGCTTCTTGGCCTGGGTGAGGCCTACCATCTGCGATGCATCCGTGAGGATCAGTCCGTTGAAGCCGAGCTCGCCCCGGAGCAAATCCTGGAGCAGTTCCGGAGCGAGGGTGGCGGGCAAGACGTCCTTGTCCTCCGTCTCCGGACGGAAATGCCGCGTGAGCTCAGGCGCCCCGATGTGTCCGACCATGATCGATTGGACCCCGTGGCCGATCATTTCCCGGTACACGTGCCCGTAGCTGGAATTCCATTCCGCGTACCCGAGTGTGTTGTACGAAGTGACCACGTGCTGATCTCGTTCGTCCACCCCGTCGCCCGGGAAGTGCTTGATGGCACACACGGTGGGCGATTCGCTGATGCCGTCGAAATACTCCTTGGCGCGCTCCACCACGATTTCCGGCGTGTTGCCGAACGCCCGGGTGGAGATGACCGTGTTGCGCCAGTTGTAGTGGATGTCCACGATCGGCGCGAAGGCCCAGTTGCAGCCCAAGGCCGCTGTCTCCACTCCGGCGACCCGACCCATTTTCCGGGCAATGGACTTGTCCGGATGCGAGCCGGCCTGCAGGTGCGTCGACACAAAAGTTCCGTCGTCGCAGCTTCCGGCTCCCCCCATTTCCGGATTGGAGGCCACCAGGAGCGGGATGCGAGTTTTCGATTGGGCATAGCGGATGTGCCGCTGCACCGCGGCGGACGGGCCCGGCCTGTACCGCATGCCGCCCACGTGATAGTTCTCCAGCACACCATCGAGGTACTCCGGGGAGAAGTCGTTGTTGTGGTTGATAAAGAGCTGCCCGATTTTCTCCTCAAGGCTCATGCCGTCGATCGTCGAGTGCACCCATGCAACGGCGTCGTCGTCGAGGTTGAACGGCGCGCCCTGAAGGTCGACGTCGAACTGCCGCGCTTGGGTGCGTGGGGCGCCCGCGCTGCCGCTCACCGGAGCTTTGGAACCCACGACGGCGGCAATGCCCGCCAGCGCCTCGGCCACCACCTTGCTTACCGGGGCGGCGATGTCGACGACGATACCGGCCTCGTCGCCGTCGAGCGGTTCCAGGGTGGCGAGCTGTGAATCCAAGAGCGCAGGCGGCATGAAGTGTCCGGAGCGCCCTTCTGTCCGTTCCCTCAGCACCTCCTTGCTGCCGTGGAGATGAAGGAAAACGGTGTCCGGCGCTTGCAACCGGATGGCGTCCCGGTAGCTGCGCCGGAGGGCGGAGCAGGCGAGAACCAGCCCGCCGTCCCCGGCGTTAGCGAGTTCAGTGCCGACCGTCGCCAGCCACGGCCAGCGGTCCTCGTCGGTCAGCGGCGTTCCGGCGGCCATCTTGGCAACGTTCTCCACTGGGTGGAGCGAATCGCCGTCGAGGAACGGAACGCCGAGTTCCCGGGCCACGAGGTCCCCGATGGTGGTCTTGCCGCAGCCGGAGACGCCCATCACCACAATGCGCCGCGGCTTTTCCGCGGCTGCGGTGGGCTCGCCAGTCACGCCGACGTTCCTACCAGTCATGAACGGTGCCGTCCACGAGGCGGTTGTAGGGCAGGTATGCCTGCTGATACGGGAAGGAGTTGGCGGCTTCTTCGTTGAATTCGACGCCGAGGCCCGGCTTGTCGCCCGGGTGCAGGTAGCCGTCCGTGAAGGTCATGGACTGTTCGAAGACCGTGTTGGTCTTGTCCGAGTGCTGCATGTACTCCTGGATGCCGTAATTGTGGATGGCCAGGCCAACGTGCAGCTGCGCGGCGAAACCGACGGGGGAAATATCGGTGGGGCCGTGGAAGCCGGATTTGATCTGGTACTGGGCGGCGAAGTCCATGACCTTCTTCAGCGGCGAGATTCCGCCGAAGTGCGTGGACGCGGCCCGGACGTAGTCGATGAGCTGTTCCTTGATGAGCGTCTGGAAGTCATACACCGTGTTGAAGATCTCCCCGATGGCCAGCGGGGTGGTGGTGTGCTGGCGGACCAGGCGCAGCCCTTCCTGGTTTTCGGCCGGAGTGCAGTCTTCGAGCCAGAACAGATCGTACGGTTCCAGCGCCTTGCCGAGCTTGGCTGCCTGGATGGGAGTCATGCGGTGGTGGCCATCGTGCAGCAGCGGGATTTCCGGGCCGAATTCGTTGCGCACCGCTTCGAAGACGGTGGGCAGGTGGCGCAGGTAGGCCCGGGTGTCCCAATCCTCTTCCTGCGGAAACGCACCGCGGCCGGCAGGCTCGTAGTCGTAACGCTCACCCGAAGCCTGCGCCTGGGCGGCCACGCCGTACACGGCCTTGATCCCGGGAATGGCTGTCTGGATCCGGATGGACTTGTAGCCCAGTTCGAGGTGCTCCCGGACCGAATCGAACAGGGACGGGATGTCCGACCCCGAAGCGTGGCCGTACGCGCGGAGCCCGTTGCGGGAGGCACCGCCCAGGAGTTGGTAGACCGGCAGCCCGGCGACCTTGCCCTTGATGTCCCACAACGCCATGTCGACGGCGGCGATCGCGGCCATGGTGACCGGGCCGCGGCGCCAGTACGAGGAGCGGTACAGGAACTGCCAGGTGTCCTCGATCCGGTGCGGGTCCTTGCCGATCAGCAGCTGCGCGACGTGTTCCTTGAGATATGCCGCGACGGCGAGTTCACGGCCGTTCAGCGTCGCATCCCCGATGCCCGTCACGCCGTCCTCGGTGGTGATCCGCAAGGTCACGAAGTTCCGGGTGGGGCTGGTCACGAAGACTTCAGCGGCAATGATTTTCACAGCTGGTCCTTTCAGGGTTGCTGATCGAGGGCTGACCTGGCCCGGATGCGAGGTGCACCACAGGGCGGGTAAGGATGATCTTAGGATGGATGACAACTATTGGCAACCGGTTGCACACCTTATTTCGTGGAAACTTTGCCGACGACCGCGAAGGTGTCGGCCAAGCTATCGACGAGTGCCACGATCTCGGCATCGGCGGCCAATTCCGGATCCACGAGGCTTAGGAGGGCCCCGAGCCGCACACGGCCCGGTAGGAGGTTCGCGGCGGCGATGTCTGCCGCCCGCGGGTCTTGGAGTCCGGTGGCCGAAGCGGTGTAGGCCGACCACGCTGCGATCATCCGTGCCGCCGCTTCGCCGCTGCGGCCGGCGGCGCGCTCGGCGCGGAGAACCGGTACTGCCCGCATGCGCAGTTTGGTACTGCCATCCATGGCTATCTGGGCCAAGTGGTGGGCGATTCTGGAGTTGGCGAATCGCTCCAGGAGGGCAGCCCGGTACTCGGGGATACGCAGATCGTCGCCATGCAGGTTGGCAGCGGCCTCGTCCCAGAAGTCTTCCACGGCCCGGCGGCAGGAATCATCAGCGAGCGCCTCGGCCACGGTCTTGTGGCCGCGCAGTTGGCCCGCATAAGCGAGGAGCGAGTGGGCGCCGTTGAGGAGCCATAGCTTGCGGTTCTCGTATGGCTCGATTTCGTCCACGAAAACGGCACCGGCGTCTTCCCAACGTGGTCGCCCGGCGGGGAAGTCTCCGCTGAGGACCCAGTTGTGGAAGGGCTCGGCGACCACAGGCGATTCGTCGCGGTATCCGCAAGCGGCAGCGACGGCGTCGATATCGGCGTCCGTCGTCCGCGGCGTAATCCGGTCAACAGAAGTACTGACAAAACTGACACTCGCGTCAATCCAGGCGGCGAGTCCGGCGTCGAACGCCAAGGCCATCCCCACCACGGCGTTCCTGGCCACCGTCCCGTTGTTGGAAAGGTTGTCGCAACAGACGACGGAGAGGGGACCTGCGTCGGCATCGCGGCGGGCGGCGAGTCCCCGCACTAGGCGGCCCAGCGGCGTCGACGGCTTGCTGGAAGCAGATCCGTCGGCGAGCACGGCGAGGTCCGCGACGACGTCGGGCGCTTCCGTGTCCAGCTTGCCGTCGACGCCAAGCCGGTAAGCGGCCTCTGTGATGGTGAGCGTGACGACCGAGGTCAGCGGCGCGGAGACAAGCTCGACAAAACGCTCGACGTCGGCGCCATCAACTGCCTCGACGATGCTGCCGATGATCTCGAACGAATCGCCCTCATCCGACCGTTCCACCACTGTGTACAGGCCGTCCTGGTCAGACAGGACCGCTGCCGCGTCCGGGCGGCGACCCGTGAAGGAAGCAATCCCCCACTCAGCTGCGTCCCCGGCGTGTTGGGTGTACCACGCCTGGTGCGAGCGGTGGAATGCGCCAAGCCCCATGTGCACAATGCGCACGGGAGCCTTGCCCAGGGGCTTGACTGCGCGGCTCAAGCGGGGAAGGTCCGCGGGTTGCTTGGGTTCAGTGGTCACAGCTTGAAAACCCTTCGGGGTGAGGAGTCGACGACGTCGACGATCAGTTCGTGGGCGCGGTCTTCACTGACACGGTGTTCGGCAACCAGCCGGGCAAGGAACGATGCCTCGATCCGACGGGAGGCGTCGTGCCTGGCGGGGATGGAGCAGAACGCGCGGGTGTCGTCGATGAAACCTGAAGACCGCGAGAAGCCGGTGGTTTCGGTGACGGCGGAGCGGAAGCGGAGCATCGCGTCCGGCGCGTCGAGGAACCACCACGGTGCCCCGAGGTACACGGACGGGTAGAACCCTGCCAGCGGCGCCAGTTCGCGGGAAAACACTGTTTCGTCCAGGGTGAACAGCACCAGGTGGAAGTCCTTGGCCGTGCCGAAGTCCTGGAGCAGGGGCCGAATGGCCTCGGTGTAGTTGGTGGCGAATGGAATGTCATGTCCGGTGTCCGCACCGTAGGCATCGAAGGTGGGCTGGTGGTGGTTGCGGAAGGAACCGGGGTGGATGGTCATGACCAAGCCGTCCTCCACCGACATCCGTGCCATCTGGTACATCATGTGGGCTTCGAAGATGTTGCGGTCCTCGGCTGTCGCCTTGCCGGCACGGGCGAGTTCGAAGATCCGCTCGGCCTCGGCACGGTCCAACTTGACCGTTGCCGGGGTGAGGACGCCGTGGTCCGCGGAGACCGCGCCGTGGTCCACAAAATAACGACGCCGGTTTTCCAGGGCCATGATGTAGCCGGCGTAGCCTGTGGCGCCGTCGCCGGCGGCTTCGATCAGCCGGTCGACGTTGGCGCTCCATGCCGGGTGAGCGATGTTCAGGTATGCATCCGGGCGGAAGGTTGGCAGCACGCGGCCGTTGAAGGAGGGGTCGTCGGCGATCGCTTTGTGGCTCGCCAGGCTGTCCAGGGGATCGTCCGTGGTGGCCAGGACCTCGATGTTGAAGTCCTTGAAGAGCTGGCGCGGACGGAAGTCGGGCTCCACGAGCTTGGCGGCAATGGCGTCGTAGCTGGCGTCGGCGGACATATCGCCGAGATCCGCGCCGAGCTTGAATACACTCTCGAACTGCGTGCGCAGCCAGTAGCCGGAGGCCGTGCCTTCGAAGAGCGGCCAGGCGTCGACGAACCTCCGCCAGACTTCCCGCGACTCCGACGGGCTGGAGCCTCCCGAGCGCAGCTTGTCCATGGAGACCCCGCTTGCGTGGATCAAGCGAGTGACGTAATGGTCCGGGCTGACCAGGAGCGCGGCCGGATCAGGGAACGGTGTGTTGTGCTCGATAACAGCCGCGTCAACGTGGCCGTGCGGGGAGATGATGGGCAGGTCCTGGACGCGCTCCAGCAGGGAGCGCGCAATGCTCCGGGTCCCGGGATCCGCGGGCAGGAGGCGGTCAGGATTGGCTGCAATCGACTGTGACATAGGTCAATTTTCGATCCGAGGAGACAATCTGTCAACCGGTTGCCATCTATTGCCATACCGTTGCAGTTACTCCCGAATATCCCTTGAAACTAGGCGATCAGCCGTCCGCTGGAGCCGCGCACCACGAGTTCCGTATCCACCCGAACCACTCCCACGGGCCCCTCATTACCGAGGAACATGTCCAGCAGCAGGGCTGCGGCCCGGGATCCGCACTCCCCCAACGGCGACCTGACCGTGGTGAGCGCCGGCGTGGTGAAGTCCGCCCCGAAGATGTCGTCGAAACCCACAATGCTGATCTGGTCGGGAACGCGGACGCCGGCGGCCTGCAATTCCTGCATGAGCCCTATGGCGAGGAGATCGTTGTAGGTGATGACCGCCGTCGCACCGCTCCCCAGGACGTCGCGCGCTGCCTGGCGGCCGCCGTCGACGGTTGGCTTGGACGATTCCAAGCGGACCGCTCCCAACTTGTACCAATCGCAGGCAGCCTGGACCCCTTCCCAGCGGCGGCGGGACATCCAGGACAGCGGCGGACCGGCCACGAAGGCGAGCTGGTGATGGCCGTTGGCCGCGAGGCTCCGCACCGCCTGGCTGATGCCTTTGTTGACGTCGGGGACAACGCAGGGCACTCCGTCCACTTCGCGGTTGATGACGGCCACCGGTTTGTCCGAGGCCAAAGCACGGATCTGCTCATCGTCCATACGCGGGCTCGCCAAAATGAGGCCGTCCACGGTGCTCAACATCCGGCGGGCAGCCGTGAGCTCTGTTTCCGGCGACTCCGCGGACTCAGCCAACACCAGGGTGTAATCCCGGGCGGATCCGGTGGTCTCAGCGCCGCGGATAATGTCGAAGAACGTCGGGTTGGTGATGTCCGCGACGATCAGCCCGATCGTTTGGGTCCGCCCAGTGGGAAGCGCCCGGGCGAAGGGGTTCACTCGATAGTTCAGCTGCTCGGCGGCATCCTCGATGATCTTCTGGGTTTTGGCACTGACCCGCCCCGGTTTGCTCAGCGCGCGCGAGACCGTGGATGGGTTGACTCCCGCGAGCTTCGCGATGTCGTAGATCGTGGGTGAGGATTTCTCCCCGCGCCCACGCCTGGTGGGGACAGTTGCTGCTCCGGAGTTCGTCGCTTGAGTCACGGCTCCATCGTAATCCGGCATGGCAACAAAAAGCAGGACGGTTGCCAATCAATCTCCCGGCGACCGCCCTGCCCGTCCAACCGGAGAGGTGAATGGCGCTTGCCAGGCGGACGCCTGGTTGTCAGGCGGACGCCTGGTTGTCAGGCGGACGCCTGGTTGTCAGCCGACCTGTGCGGAAAGCTCCAGGTAGCTCTGGGCATAGATGTCTTTGACGATCCTGAGTGACTTTTCGGCTTCAGCAGGGCTGATCCAGAACGGATCAGTATCCCCAAGCTTGGCGTAGAAGTCCTTGATGAGGAGTTCGTGGGATACGCCCCAGTACGCCCGCCCCCCTGATTCCAAGGCACGTTCCGGGATAATGTCCACGGTGCCGTCGGCGTACGTGACGTTGAGGTCGCCACGAAGGCTGAGCGTGGCCTTTTCGGTCACGATGTCCAGCGTCACCGGCGCGTTGGTGGCGTTCGCCAGAGTGGCATAGAAGACGCTGGTTGCACCGTTGGCGTGCCCGGCGATGAATTCCGCCGTGTCCTCCACTTCGATCACGCCGCCGAGCGAGCGCGTGGAGGCGTGGCCCTCCACTTTGGTCACGTCACCTACCAGCCACTGGAGCAGGTCCACCGTGTGGATGGCCTGGTTCATCATGAGGCCGCCGCCTCCTTCAGCCCAGGTCCCGCGCCACGGCCTGTCCCGGTAGTACTCGGCCGTCCGGTGCCACATCACGGTTGCCGAGGCGCCCAGAACCTGACCCAGCCCGCCGTCGTCGAGCAGTCGCCGCATCGCTTGAGACGTCGCGTTGTAACGGTTCTGGAAACATACGGCAATCTTCGCCGTGCTCCGTTCAGCCGCCTCGACCAGCCGGCGTCCCTCTTCCAGAGTGTGGGCGAGCGGCTTCTCGACAATCACGCTGACGCCGCGCTCGAGGCAGTCCGCGGCCAGCGAGGCATGAAGGTGGTGCGGAGTGCAGATATGCACGACGTCGGGCATCACCGCCTCGAGCATCTCAAGATGGTTCTCGTACCCCTCGACGCCATAGGCGGCTTTTGCCGCGCCCAGACGCGGGAGGTCCGTGTCGCAGACTGCCACGAGTTCGACGTCGTCCATCTTGGCGATCGCCCCGAAGTGCACACTCGATACATCGCCGCAACCGATGACTGCTGCTGTGGGCATTCTTGCTCCCTCGAAAAATGTCCTTCTTTGAACGTACAGGCGCTCAGGCGGCATGTGTTTCCCCGAGTCTAACCAGCTCGACACGGCCTGACAACCGATTGCCAACTGCTCGCCCTGGTCCGGCAGACCAGGTGGGGTGCTCTCCCTGGCGATTTTCGGCGTCGTGATGTCAGGCTGCTGGATGTCGCCTCCGCAGGTGAATCTCGAACCGAGACCAAAGGCCACCGGCATGACGCCGATGGCCTTCAGTGTTACCGCTGCCGTGTGGGCTAGGCGGGGACGTCGAACCGCTGGCCTTCCGGCTTGGGCGGAAGGAACATGAAGATGAGCAGGGCCAGTCCACCGAGGAACGGAACGAGGCCGATCAGGATCAACCAGCCGCTGAAGTTCGCATCGTGCAGGCGGCGAACGACGAGGGCCAGGGACGGGACGATGACCGCCAGGCCCCAGATGACCAAAAGGATGACACCGACGATCGCGCCTGGACCCGGAACCGTGGTTCCGGAGTCACTGACAGTGGCGCCAGCGGAGCCTGCCACAGACATGATGATGTTCAGCACGATGCTCACGACGACGGAGATGAGGGTCCACCACCAGTATTCGCTGCGGCTGGCGCGGCCGGTGAAGGTGGCGTACTTCTTGAAGAACCGGCGTGCGGCCTCACCGATGGGCGCACCGTAGTACGGGGCCCAAAGCGGGACGGCACTACCGGCCGGGACGGTCTGTTGCTGCTGGTACGACAATGGATCTCCTCTATAGACGAGTGATGACGATTTATCCTAGGGCTCCAAACCACCCGCAAAGTTGTCCTGCAGGTGAAATTCCAGCGGCGTGTCGGAAATACTGCGTTCGTTTTTTGATAAGACGTGCCTGTCACGGGCCTTTTGTTTCGTGCTCTTACTACCCTCACCGCTATTAGCGCCGATGATTCTGCCAGAAAACGGAGATTTTATGCCCGACATGACTGGAGAGTGGTCAAACGGGGTTTTCACCAAGCCAAACTTTCCACCGTTGGGTAGCTAATTGTCTTTGGAAGGTTGGCCGGATTAAGGCTTGTGAAGGCTGGCTGTTACACAGCTGCGTACAAGACCGGGCCTATTCTTCGATAGTGACCCCACGCCAGAAGGCGATGCGGTCCTTGATGGGAAGCGCCCGTTTCTTGGGGTCGGGGTAGTACCACGCGGCGTCAGCATTCCCCCGGCCGTTGACTTCCAGGCTGAAGTAGCTGGCGTGGCCCTTCCACGGGCAGATCGAGGACATGTCGCTGTCCGTCAGGTATCGGTCCTCCACGGCATCGCGGGGGAAATAGTGATTTCCCTCAACCACGACGGTGTCATCGGATTCGGCGATGACGACTCCGTTCCAGAGTGCTTTGACCATGATCGGCTTGTTCCTTTCGTTGCGCCCGATCCGAGTCCGGGCCGCTGGTTCCGGGAGTTCTGGTGGTATCGTTTCCCGGTTCATCCGAGGTACGGGACCCGGCCCCGCGTATCGGCCGTCCCTGAGGAATCCGCTCCTAGGTCCTTCGGCGCGAATCCCGGACCGCCAACAAAGCCTGTTCAATGATCGCTTCTACTGCCCGCTCTGGTTCTTCTTCAAGCTCAAGGACTGCCATGCCGCTGGCCCGGACCGAGGCACAACGGGCGTCTAGTCCGGCCAGCTTCAGCCGATCCTGATCAAAGGGACAGTCCGGTCCAGACAGCCGCGGCGGACCTGGCCTGCTCGGCAATGGACTCCGTCATGGATGCGGTGGTATTCACATTGGCGACGAGAATGCGCATTCCTTGTCTGGGTGTGCAAAAGGCACGGCTAATAAGGCAGGCCGTTCCCTTGTCGGTATCTGAGTGCGCCGCCGCCATGCCGATCAGGGCTGTTCAACAGGACAACGGCCGGGGACACCCGGCCCTCTTGGCTGCGGCCGAATCGCTTTCGGCGATGGTGCCGGTTTGAAGCCCTCGCTGATCTTCTCTGCGGTTTCCCTGAGCACAGTGATGGCACGGCCCTCTGAGCCGTTCCCGAGCCGCTCGATCGGGCCAGCAACAGAAATTACAAAGGGCCTCCCGGCACCGGGAATCGGGACTGTGTAGCACCGCATACCTAGCTCGTGATCACCTTCGTCTATGGAGTAACCAGCCGCCCGGATCTGCCTGATCGTCGAATCGATCCGTTGGTTGTAGGCTCCGTCTGAAGTTCTCGGATTCGGTGACCTCGCGCGGGCAAGGCTCTGTCTGAGCTGATCATCCGTGAGTTGGGCTAAGAGCACTCTACCGGCGCCTGTTTCGTGAGCAGGAGCAGGTGTTCTGATCTCAACATTTGAACGTAGTGCGTGGGGTGACTGGACTTGGAGTGTGTAAACAATCGTGTCACCGTCAAGCATTGCCAGGGTCGCCGTTTCACCCAACTGGAGCACCGCCGAGGCGAGCGCCGGCCGTGCCGCCGACATGTGCTGTCCAATCGCCCCCTCGCCCAGACGGATGAGTCTAGCGCCGAGGGTGTAGCTCCGATCGCTTAGCTGGCGTCCGTATCCAAGGGTTACCATAGTGCGCAGCATCCGGTAGGTTCCCGCCATACTCACCCCAAGGCTCTTGGACAACTGGCTCACCGTCACGCTGCCTCCGGAATCGGCCATATGCTCGAGCACAGCAAACGCACGCTCGACTGAGCGCACGTGTTGCATTCCGCATCCGCCGTCCGATCCTGTCTCCCGAGTCATGAAACTCGACGCTCCCCGCCCGCTGGCTCATTCTCGACCGACCGCCAGCGCCGACTTGTCATTTGGCCACCTCGTGGCGCAGGTTTCATGCCCGGACCGGCTTGGTCAATGACGACACAGTTTCCTCGGCGATCTGACGGGCAGCAACCATGGCCCCCTGGCTGGATTTCGTCCACGCTCGCTCGGAAACACTTTGCGCGGACAACCACCCAATCAACGCGCCGTCCAGCTCCACGGGCTCAAGGATCTGGGATTGGATGCCGTCGACAAGGTTGCGGCGGGACCACTCAAGCCATTCAGCCACGTTGACACCGGGCGGCGCATTTGTTTCGTCCGAGCGAATCGGACGGACTCCTGGACCCACAGACTCACCCACCGGCAACACTCCTCGAAGGTTGCGCTCAGGAATATCCAGATGAAGGGTGGTACGGTCCGCGGCTGTGTCGCGCAGCAGCGAATCGCAGAGGGCTTGAAGACGTGATCGGAAGGCGCCATCTTGGAGGAGCGTTCCGAACCCAGTGAGGGACGTCGGTGCCACAAGCTGGAGCGCCTGCCAAAGGGTGGCCGCAACACTATCGAAAACAGGGATCCCCAACTCCGCCTCCAGAATCGGGGCTACTGACGCGCCATGAAGGTTTGTGCAGAGGATTGTCACCGCTTGCGCGTGCGATGCCGCTGCCCGGACGCCCGCGGCGACGGCATCTTCAGGGATCCGTGCAAACGCCTTGTTTCCTTCGATTCCCATGTGGGATTCGGAGACTATTTCCACCCCGTGTTCGGCGTATACCGCGGCAATCCTGACGTTCACGTCCGCGGTGTAGGGGGTGGCCAGGCCGAGATTGGTCACGCCGTAGATTCTGCAGGCTTCGAGGAGTGCGAGTGTCGTGCTCGTGGATGGCACCCCGCAAATTCTGGACAAGTTGGCGCAGATCTCTCGATCACGCTCGACTCCGAGCCACGAACCGCTGCTCGCGTTCCAAACCACGGCGTCAACTTCCGCATGGGCAAGTTGCTGCGCCGCTGTGGTCATCCCTTCCCCACCAAGTCGCGAACCAAAGGAGGGTTGATCTACATCGACCCGGGCAAAGTGAACCGTGACCTCAGGCACTCCGCCCAGGAGCCGGTAGGTGACCGGCTCCAGGCAGGTGTTGGATGACGGAACAAGCATTCCAAGGCGCAAACCGTCATTTCCGCGAGCCATACGGTTCCTTCCCGGCATGTCTTCCTTGGATGGCAAACCCACTGGACCGTGGCCAACGAATCAAACTTCCAGTCATGGTGACGGAACGTGTCTTCAAGCAGTTCGCCGTTGGAAGCATCAGAGGCTCCCCTGTAGGCCGGGATCCAATTGCTGCATCAGCTTGGCGATGCGCATCCGGCAGATCAGTTCCAGCTGCTGCCGGGACGTGGCCAGTTCTTGCCCGGGCTCGGCCCGAAGTCGTTCCTTCATGGCCTCGAGGACCTCGGGACTGGTCCGCCCGGCGGCGGCAATGACGAAGGTGTAGCCGAAACGCTCCTTGAACTTCAGACCCGTCTCAACCAGCTGGGCCTTCACGTCACTCGCGGAGGCGTGGATGGCGGCCTCCTCCTGACGGGACCAGTTGGCCGCCCGGGAATCGCCGCCCCGGTCCACCGCGATGGGCGGGAACAGGTTGAGCACGTCCGGCAGGGTCCCGTCCGGGATGGCCCGCGTGGCCACACCTGCCTGGTCTTCGGCCTCCTCCACCGAGCGGAACGGCCGGGCGGAGACCACCGTCGAACCCCATTCCGGCAAGGGGCAGCAGCTGGCGACCGCCGTCAGGGCCTCGGCTTCCGGCAGGGAGTTGAAGGCCTCCAGGCCATCGTGCACCGTCGTCTCCGTGCTCATCGCTGGCTCACCTGACGCGAGAAGTCCACAGTCTCCTTGCACAGGGCCGACGCCTGCTCCGGGGTCAGCCAGCGGGGGTACTCCGGGATCCCGTCAATGGCGTCGTTGAGGGCTTTGTAGACGGCCTCGACTTCCACCCCGTTGAGTTCCAGGCCCAGGTTGGCGGCGAGCTGGCGTACCATGGCGCGGGTGCTGAGGCGGTCCCAGACCCAGCGGATGTCGGCGCCCACCACGTCCGCGTGGAGGCAGCCGGAGATCGGCGGGAACGTCCGGACACCGTCTCGCAGGGAGCTGAGCACATCGGCGGTGGTGCTCTTGAGGTACGCGTAGCCTCCTGTGACCGGCTTGAGGGCCGGGTTCGGGAGGCCGGTCTCCCGGTAGACGAGGTCGGAAAGTGCCTGCAGACCGGACAGCTTGATGCCGGTGTCCACACCGTAGAGGACCTCCAGGCTGGTGGCGACCTCCTCCAGGGGCGGGAAGCCGCAGCGGTAGGAGACTCCGTTGACGGAAACGTCAGGCCCGGCACCCGCGGCAGCGGCGGCGATGGCACCTGCCGTTCCGAGCCCGAAGTCGTCGTGCACGTGCATGGTCAGCGGCACCTCGGTGGCGAGCCGGGAACGGAAGCGCCGGATGAACACGCGCATGGCCTCGGGGCTGAGGCTGCTGGTGGAGTCCATGAGGTCGATTCTCTTGGCGCCGAGCGCCACGGCCTCGTTGGCCACGCGCATCATGCTGTCGAAGCCCCGACGTCCCGCCTGGGCCAGGGTGACGGTCCACTCCAGACCGCAGGAGGTGGCGTACTCCACCACCTCGGCCAGCTGGCGCAGCTGCCGGGCCTCGCTCTCCGGGGACGAGGCCTCCACGATCCCCGGCGCAATCACCTTCGCGCCAATGGACAGCAGGAGGTCCACCGTGGAGAGCGGATCGATGCGCGGGGTTCCATCGCCGTTGCCCAGTAGGGTGTCGGCGTAGACGTTGCAGGTGAAGGCGAAGCCGCCGGCCAGGACTTCCCGGACCATTTCCAGTTCCCGGGCGTTCGGTGTGTCGTCGCCCCACCAGTCCAGGTTGAGGCTCTCGTCCTTGATGCCGATGTCCTCGAGGGCCTGGGCGATCCGGAGGAAGCCATCGATGGTGGTCTCGGCGCCGGCGGTGTAGTTCGTCTTGCGCAGCGTGCTGTCTATAAGGCCCAGCGGGTTGGGGAAATCGAAGTCGCGGGTGACCTCGTCGTCGAAGTTGACGGGGCTGACCCAGTGGCTCCCCTCCAGCCGGTATTCGCGGTTGGGGTTGATCATGTTGTGTCCTTTGCTTAAATCAGTGGCCGGCGGTGGCAGCCTGCCCCAGGGGGGTGTGCAGTGGGAAGCCGGCGGAGCCGATGATGGACCGGGCCATGCGGGCGCCGGTCTTGATGCATTCCACGGCCTCGGCGTATTCGTACGGCTGGGTGAGGTAGCTCTGCCAGTCGGCCACCTCGCCGGAGGCGACGCGTTGCTCATAACGGTGGATCATGTCCAGATAGGCTGCGAGCTCCTCGACCGTCAGGTCCGGGTGACCCTTCAGGAACTCGGGGTGGAAGGCCTCGATCACGCGCGGACGCTGGCTCGGGGTCTTATCCAGGTAGGACTGCGGGTTCTCGATGGTGACGTTCATGGTCGGGTTTGCGGCCACGATGATCGGCAGCACCCCGGCGAAGTCCACCACGCCCTCACCGTACGGCCGCAACTGGTGGACCAACCCGCCGTCGTCGTGCGCCACATAGGCGTCTTTCAGGTGCGTCTGCCGGACATACGGCGCCACGCGCCGCGCCGCGAACATCGGATGCTCCATCCGCTGCAGGACGTTGGCGGTGTCGTAGACGATACCGGTGACGTCCGGGCCGACCTCCTCGACCAACCGGACCAGCTCGAAGGTGGTGATCTCCTCGTGGGTCTCCAGGTTCATGTGGATACCCAGATCCCGAGCGATGGGGGCCAGTTTCTTGAGGAACCTCTCCGTCGCGGCCAGCTGATCGCTCCAGTCCACATCGGTGCGGAACCGGTCGTAGGCGAAGCGGCCGTAGTAGGACCCCTTGAAGTTGGCGGTGGCCACCCACAGCTCACGGCAGTCGATGGCCGCGCAGGCTTCCATCATCCGGCGGAACCCCAGGACGATGTCCCCGTCCCCGATGGCCCGCAGCTCGGGGGCCTCGGGGTTGGCATAAGGGTTAACCTTGCCCAGCCCGGTCTCCAGGTACATGTCCAGTTCGTCCGCCCGCTGCCGGATCTCCCGAAGTTCACCAGCGTCCAAGGTGGGACTCATGTCCAGCACGGTCCGGAAGAACAGCCCGTCCATGTCCAGTTCGTGGGCGTGGGAGACGGTGGCGAGCGGGCCACGCTTGGCGGATTCAGGAATCTTCTTTCCGTCAACCCCTACACGTACGGGGTGGGTCGATATGGTCCCCGTGGAACCGTTGGCAACTTCAAGCATCATGCAACCTTTTCTTGGAGCCGTGCGAGCGCCCGCGCGCGGGCGACGGCGGGATTGGGCGTGGGAACCGCGGCCAGAAGTGCCTGGGTGTACGGGTGGGACGGAGCGGCCAGGACGTCTTCGGAAGGCCCCTCTTCAACGATCTGCCCCAACTGGATCACGGCCACCCGGGAACAGATCTGCCTGACCACGGCAAGGTCGTGGGCGATGAACAGCACCGTGAACCCCAGCTCCTCCTGCATGTCCTGCAGCAAATTGAGCACCTGCGCCTGGACAGAGACATCCAAGGCCGAGACCGGCTCGTCACAGACCAGGAGCTTGGGTCCGACGGCGAGAGCCCGGGCAATGGCGATCCTCTGGCGCTGGCCGCCCGAGAAGGACCGGGGGTACCTGTCCAGATCGCGATCGCTCAGGCCCACCATGGTGAGCAGTTCCGCCACCCGCTCGCGGCGCTGCGCTTTCCCGGCGACCAGCTTGTGCACCAGAAGACCCTCACCCACCAACTGCTCCACGGTCATGCGTGGGTTCAGGCTGGAGGTGGGGTCCTGGAAGACGAACTGGACCTCACGCCGGATCCGCTTGAGCGTCTCCCCTTTGGCTTCAGGGATGTTTATGCCGTCGTAGGTGACAGTGCCACTCGTGGGCCTTTCCAAGCCCATGATGCTCTTGATAATGGTGGTCTTCCCGGAGCCGGACTCCCCCACCAGGCCGGTGATGGTGCCGGCCTCGACGGTGAGATTGACGTCCCTGAGAGCCTTCACCGGCTCCCGCCCCAAGGCGTGGAAGGTCTTGCACACGTCACGCAGTTCCAGGAGGCTCATGATCCTTCGTCCTTTCCGGAGGCACCATAGAGGTGGCAAGCGACGACTCCACCCTCTGGCGAGGGCCTGAGTTCAGGCGATTCCACGAGGCACAAATCGAACGCGAAGGGGCACCGTGGGGAGAAAGCGCAGCCAGTGGGCCGGTTGAGGGGGTGCGGCGGCGCCCCCGGGATGGTCAGCAAGCGCGGGACCGTCTGGTCGATGCGCGGCACCGCTTGGAGCAGTCCCTGGGTGTAGGGGTGGGCCGGGTTGCTGAAGAGTGCATCCACCGAGGCCTCGTCCACCTTGCGGCCCGAGTACATGACGGCCACGCGGTCCGTGAATCCGGCCACCGTGCCGAGGTCGTGGGTGATCAAAAGCACGGCAAGGCCGCGTTCCTTGGACACCTTGTCCATCAGGGTAAGCACCTGCTCTTGAACGCGGACGTCCAAGGCAGTGGTGGGCTCATCCGCGATGATGAGGGACGGGTCGGAGATGAGTGCCATCGCCAGGACGACCCTCTGGCGCATGCCGCCGGAAAACTCGTGCGGGTAGGCCTTCATACGGGACTCGGCGTTGGCCACGCCGAGCTCCTCCAGGACGGACTTGGCCCGGCGCTCGGATTCAGCGCGGCTCACTCCGGAAATCCGGAGCGGCTCCATCACCTGTTCCCCGATGGTCATCAGCGGGTTGAGCGCTCCCATGGGGTCCTGGAATACCATGCCGATCTTGTGCCCCCGGACGGCCACCATCTGCTTCTCATTGAGCTTCAGGAGGTCCTGTCCTTCGAAGTCGACGGTTCCGGAGAGCCGGAAGTCAGGATCCAGGCGCATGATGGCACGGGCCGTGACAGATTTTCCGGAGCCCGATTCACCTACCAGGGCCACCCGGTCGCCCGGGGCCATGTCCAAGCTGAAATGATCCACGAGGCGCACGGAAAGCTCCTTGGATCCCGCCTCGATGGTGAGGTCCCGTACGGACAGCAGTGTGCCAGGATCAGGACGGCGTTCGGCGTCCTTCTGTGCTGGGGTATTGGTCATCGTTTTCATGTTCCGGTCCTCACCGTTTGCGGAGTGCAGGATTAAAGCGGACCTGGAGTATGTCACCCAGGAGGCCGAAGGCCGTCGCCGTGATCGCGATGGCAATGCCGGGGGTGAACGCCGCCCACCATGCGGTGGCGATGACACCCTTGGCGCTGGTCACCATGGCTCCCCACTCCGCGCTGGGGGGCTGCGCGCCCACGCCCACGAAGGAAAGGCCACCGAGGATCAGAATGGTGTTGCCGACGTCGCCCGCCCACTTGACCACTAGCACGTCCAAAGAGTTCGGAAGGACGTGCCGGAGCATGAGCCGGGTCCGCGAGACGCCCAGGACGCGGGCGTTCTCCACGAAAGGCTGGCTCATGGTCTCCTTCATGACGCCTCGCAGTACGCGTGCCGTGACGGGCCAGCCGGTGAGGATCATCGCGATGATGGCCGAGTTGAGGCTCGGGCCGAGGGCCGCAGCGACACCGAGGGCGAAGATGATCGGCGGAAAGGCCAAGGCGGCGTCGACGACGCGCATCAGGACTTCGTCCGCCCACTTGCCACCAAGGGTGGCCAGGGTGGCTACCAGGACCCCCACGAAGGAAAAGCCGGTGACGATTGCGACGGCGGACAACAGGGAGGACTGCGCGCCGGCGATGATGCGCCAGAAGACGTCGCGGCCCTGTTCGTCGGTGCCGAGCCAGTGCGTACTGCTCGGCGGAGCAAGCGCGCTCAGGATGTCAGATCGGTAGACCAAGGCATCCGGGGCAATCAGCGGCCCTACGATGGCGAGCACCAGGAGGAGCACCACCACCGTCGGGACGATCAGCTGCATGCCCGGGAGCCCGCTGACAGTCCGGCGCCAGCTGCGTCGCTCGGGGACGAACACAGGAAGGGTTGCGGCCACGGTTCATGCTCCTAACTGGCCGGCCCGCAGGCGCGGGTCGCGGACCAATTGCAAAATATCTACGACGAAGTTCGAGACGACCACGAGTGCACCGATGACCAGGACCCCGCCGAGGACGGCGAAGGTGTCCTTCTGGCTCACGGCGTTGGTCAGGTAGGAACCGATTCCCACCAGCCCGAACACCGACTCCACCAGCACCGCGGCGCCCACCATGGCCCCGAACTGGATACCCACCAGGGTGATCGAGGGACCGATAGAGTTGGGCAACACGTGCTGCATCACCAGCTGCCTCTGGGGGACGCCCTTTGCACGGGCGACTGTGAGGTGCTCGCGAGCGAGCACCTGGATGAGCTCCGCCCGCAGCATCCTGTAGAGCTGCGCCCCGAACGGAAGGGCGAGGACGACTGCCGGCAGGATGAGGTGCTGGAGGCCGTCCCACGCGGCGAGCGGGTTCCCGGCCAAAAGGGAGTCCAGGACCACGGAGCCGGTCCGGGTCGGCACGTGCATGTTGCGGGACAGACGCCCCGAGATGGGGAACAGCTGCGCCTTGGTGCCCAGGCCATACTGCAGGAGCAGTGCGAGCCAGAAGGTGGGGAGACCGGCGCTCACGATCACGAGGATCTTGAAGGTGTAGTCGATCTTGCCGTCCCGGTGCAGCGCCGAGACCGTGGCCAGCGGGACCACGACCGTGACCACGATGAGCACGGCGAGCAGGACCAATTCGATGGTCTGGGGCAGCACCTGCTGGATGCCCTGAGTGACCGAGACATGCGTGGTGATGGACGTTCCCAGGTCACCGTGCAACAGGCGGCCGATGAAAGCCACAAACTGTACGGGGACCGGCTGGTCGAAGCCCAGGCTGTGGCGGATCGCTTCCACCTGTTCGACGGACGCGTTCTCACCTGCGGCCACGCGCGCTTCGTCACCGGGGATGAGCTTGACCATCATGAAAACGAAGGCGCTCAGACCGACCAGCGTGATGAAGGAAGACGCGGCCTTTCTCAGCAGGAAGACTGCTGTCTGCTGTTTGGGGTTGTTCGCCACCGTGGTCACCCCACCCGGACGTTGAAGAAGGACATGGGGGTTGCGGACCAGTCGAAGACGATGCCCTGAAGGCCCTTTCGGTAGCCGACCGGGAACGTCACCTGGTACAGGTTCGCAGAGACGGAGTCCTGGGAGACCTGGGCTTCGACCTGCTTGTACAGATCGCAGCGTTTGCCCGAGTCGGCGATGGTGCGCGCCTGGGCGAGGAGCTCGTCGACCTTGCTGTTGCTGTAGGCGCCCTTGTTCGTACTGCCGATGTTCTTGGAGTTGTAGAGCTTGTCCAGGCTGGCACCGGGGTCAGGGGTCAGGATGTAGTCGTTCAGCAGCATCATGGACGGGATCGTGGCTGGGTTGGACAGGGTCTTGAGGTAGTCCGGGAAGGCGATCGGCACCAGGTTGACGGTCACACCCAGGTCCTTCAGATTGGACTGGAAGAGCGTTGCGAGCTGGGTCTGCACGGAGTCCACGGACTGGTAGCGGAGCTCCAGGGCCTGGGATCCGAGGCCGGCCAGCAATTGCCTGGCCTTGTCCTTGTCCTGGGCCGACGGCGTGGAGTTCTCCGGGCGGCAGGTGAAGGCGTCGGAGACGGTGCCGGAGGCGATGGTGCCGTTGCTGTTGAGGATCTTCTGGAAGCCGCCCGCGTAGTCAAAGGCCAGTCTGAGACCCTCGCGGATCTGGGGGTTGGCGGTGGCACCGGTTGAGGTGTTGAAGAACAGCTGAGTCTGGCCGGAAGTCTTGAGGAAAGCGACGTCCACGTTCTGCTGGTCCTTCAGGGCCGCAGCGTCGACCGCCGAGACGCCGAAGGCGATGTCCACGTTGCCGGCCTTCAGCTCGTCACGCTCAGTGGCGCTTTCGTCGATGCGGCGGAAGACCATCTGGGTGGGCCGCTTGTCGTCGAATCCCCAGTACTTGTCGTAGCGGGTGACGGTGGTGCCGTCGGCGGAGGACGTCCCGGTGCCTTGGTAGGGGCCGGTGCCGGCCTCATGGGACTGCAGCCAGCCCTGGCTGTCGTCGGACCCGGCGTTCTTGGAGACCATGTCGGCTTCCAAGATGTAGACATTGGCGATGCCGTTGATGAAGAAGGCGTTGGGAGCCTTCAGGTTGAGCACCACGTGCTTGTCATCGACGACGGTGGTGGAGGCGTAGCCCTGCAGCTGGGAGGCGATTCCTTGGCCCAACCGTACGTAGCGGTCCAAGCTGAACTTGACGTCCTTGGCCGTGAGGGGGGTGCCATCGTGGAAGGTCACGTTGTCACGGAGGGTGAACGCGATCGACTTGGCGTCCGGGGCCAACTTGAACTCGGTGGCCAGCGAGCCGACCATGTTGTTCTTGGCGTCGAACTTGACCAGCGGCTCGTAGAGCACATTGTCGACCATGTTCGTCTGGGCGTAGTCCGACCGCAGCGGGTCCATTGTGTTGAACTCGTGCTTGAAGGCCACGACGATCGACGACGAGCCACCGCTGGCGTCGCCGCCACCGCCACCGCCACTGGAGCTTCCGCCTGCAGTGCAGGCCGTCAGCATGGAAGCGACGAGGGGGACGGTCAAGATAGCGGTACGGGCGATGGTCCTTGAACGGCGGGGATTGGAGGTCATTTTGGGGGCTCCTGAGAGGCTTGTCAGTGGGATTCCGAGGGGTGAGCAGCAGCACGGAGACGCTGCTATTTTTGGTCGCCAAGTGGGCGGGTCCTTGCGTGAGGTCCGCTAAGCGAGGATGTTCTTTTTGGGGTTCGGCAGGTCAGGGGCGCCTTCAGCGGTGACACGACGAACAGAGCGGAATCAGAGTTCCCAGATTCCGCGGGGTGACTCGGTGATCCATTCGGCACCGTCTTCCGTGACGAGCGCCATGTCGCCGGCGACGACGCAGCCCAGTCCGGGAACAGTGAAGTTGGGGTGGACTTCGATGACCATGTTGGGTTCGATCAGAACACCACTGGGGTCGAGGGACTTGTCCCTCAGGGGGTTCAGGTCCCGGGCCATGCCGGGCTCGACGTAGCTGAGCCCGAGTCCGTGGCAGCTTTGGAAACGGAAGGGGTCGGTTCCCCGCGTGTAGGGTGCGTGCGCCGCGTACATCTCCTCGATGACGTCGATGACCCGGTGCAAGGGCTCGCCGGGGCGCATGACTCCGAGGGCGGCGTCCTGGATCTTCAGGAGGATCTCGGAGTACTCAGCGAGCTCTCGGCTCGGGGTTCCCCTTACTCCCATCCTGAGGCACTGACCAAAGTATCCTTCGTAGGCCGTGGTGGTGCCCATCTGCACGCGGTCACGCGAGGTGACCTCCTGGGGCAGTTCCATGAACTCGAAGTACGTGGTGGGAGGAGCTTCTCCGACGGACAGCCAGCAATTGGCCAGATCGGCTCCGAGGAGCCTGCCTGTGTGCTCGATCTCCGCCATGATGGAGGGACCGGAGGCTCCAGGGCGGATCGACTCCGCAAAAGCAGCCGCCACCATCGCGTCGGAGATCTTTGCGGAGACGCGGAACATCTCCACCTCCTCCGGGGCCCGGGTCAGCCGCAGGCGGTCCAGCAGGCTGTCAGCAGCGACGGTCTCGTATCCGCCGAGTTCCTGCTCCACCGCGAGATAAGACGCGTGGCTCAGCTCGTCGGTTCCGATGACGCCCAGCCGGGATCCGGGGGTGACTCCCGCTTCCGCCAGGAACCTGGCGGCCACCGCGGGGTGGGAGCGCTGCTCGCCGGCCTGGATGATCTCCCCCAGCCAGCCGGAGCGCAGTCCGAACTCGCGCGTCTCGTGGGCGCCGAAGGTCAGGACCGCTCCTTCGCCGGACGCCGTGAGCACTACTGTGGAGGGTGTCGGCTTGGATGTGAAACCGGCCAGGTACTGGACGTATCCGGTAGTCCGGGTCCGGGATCCCAGGGAACGGGGGCTGGCGAAGACCACCAGGGCGTCGATGCCCTGGTCCTTCAACACGGCCCGGACCCTGGCGATGCGCTCCCGGAGGACGCTGAGGGGGAGCTTGGCGGTGAAGCGCTCCAACACAGTGGCTGCGCTGTTCGCCGGGATCATCGTGCGCCGTCTGGGATCAGGCCGGAGCGGGGGGATTCGACGCCATTTCTGGCGATCAGTGATGCGGGGACGGTGCGCGGAATGGACTTCGCACCCGTCTCCCCCAGTGCCGAACTCACCTTCGGCACTGTTGAGTCTGAAATGTTCATGATTCAGAGCCAATCTGTCTTCGTTGACGCCCCAGGGAGGGGTGGACTCAATATAATTCTCGTCACATTTTTCCGCAAGAGAAAATCTAATTTCCACAGAGTGGAATTCTTGTTCGGCGAAAACCCGGCACCGGCAGCGCGGCGGGATGACCCATGGTGGCGTTTGCGGGCCATCCGGGACGCCCGACGAGGGTCAGCAGGCTGCTGGGCAGCCGTCATCGCGATCGGTCCCCCGCAGCCGCATGTGGGGGACGAGCCAGGGCACCTAAAACGACGGCGCCCGGTGATTATCGACGTCGCCCTCCGAGAGGAAGCCGCAGAAGCGGCCACCGGCGACACAGGGGCTGCGGGAAGCAGACCGCCTCGACGCTGGCACGGCGTGCCCCAACTCGTGGGGGCCAAAAGAGTTTCAGGTGGGCCGTCGGCAGCAAACCAGACCACTGCTCATCCGTCAGCTGCGCAAATGACACACCCAACAAGCACGCCAAAAGCCACCGAACCGAATTTGGAGGCACACCCTATGCAACGAGCTGCGCTTAGACCTACCTCCCTGCCGTTGCCCGGCCGGACAGCGACTCGATCGCGAGGTAGGCGACAAGACCGACAACTAGGCCCACTACGGCATCCGAAAGCATCGGCGCGTTGAAGTGGACCACGACGGCGGCCGCGGCCCCGATGGCCCAGGCGATGAACGCCGTCGGGCGGATCTTCGCCTCACCCCGGTCGGCAAGGCGCTTGCGCAAGATGATCTGGTCCGCGATGAGCACGGCTCCGAGCGGCGGGACCAGCACGCCCAGGAAGGCGAGCCAGTTCACGAAGTAGTTCCACGCACCCAGCAGAGCCACCACCACGCCGATTACCCCCAGCACCAAGGTGAGGAGTCGCATCCTGGACCGGGTCAGATGGGACCAGCCCAGCGCGCCGTTGTAGAGGCAGTGCGTGCACACCGAACCGAGATTGATAACCACGAACACCACCACCAGGGCGTTGAGGAACGGGTTGTTCACGCCGGTGAGGATCGGGGTGAAGTTGCCGCCGGCGGTCTCCGCGGCCGCTATGGCGCCGGCTGCGACCAGCAGGCCGCCGCTGAGTTGGGCCACGAGGCTCGCGAACGGGAACGCGGTGACCGTGGCAAGCACGGCTTCGCGCCCGTTCTTCGACCAGCGGGTGAAGTCCGCCG
Organism: Arthrobacter sp. AZCC_0090; assembly: GCF_014207375.1. Classification (GTDB taxonomy): domain Bacteria; phylum Actinomycetota; class Actinomycetes; order Actinomycetales; family Micrococcaceae; genus Arthrobacter. The sequence goes on from NZ_JACHEE010000009.1 coordinate 77,977, forward strand.
TCATGGTTCCGGAATCGGCGAAAGTTGCCATGATCGAGGTGACGGCCACACCGAAGGTCATGGCACCGCCGCCCACGCCCTGGTAGTTCACGATCTGGCCCAGGTCGTGGCTCTGCGCCGCGATCGCGATGGCGATGATCACCACCACGATGAACAACGGAGCCGCGATGGCACCCAGCCAGGACAGCGCCTTGATGCCAAGATAGGTCACCGCGATGAACGCGACACCGGCAACGGCAACTACCAGCGCCTCGTTCCAGCCGAACGCCTTGTTCAGGCTGGCGCCTGTGGCGCCGGTGTTGAAGGCGAACCAGCCCACCACCACGGTGGCCAGGAAGCCTGAGGCAATGGCATAGCCGGCGGTCCCGAAGGTTTCGGTGGCTTGCAGAGCGAAGCTCTTGCCCGTCTTGCCGGCCCGATAGCTCAGCAGGCTGACGTAGACGAACATGAAGAGATTGGCCACGACAATCGCGGCGAGGCCTTGCCAGAAACCGAGCAAGGCAACCACGAGGCCACCGGGGACGGCATTAGTGAGGATCATCGGGAATCCAAACCAGACGGCCGAAACCGTCAGGAGAGATTTCCGGTGGGACTCGGGAACCGGGGAGTGCTCGAATTCGGATTCGAGACCGGCCCCGGCAGCCGTGACTTCAACTGTGTCTGGCGGTGTTGTCATATCAGCGACTGCTTTCTCTTGGGGTCGGTTCAGGCGAGCTTGTCCGCGAGGGCGATGATTGCCTTCTCGAACGCCTCGACCGGTGGGTGGGTGATGCCGGCGCCGATCATGCCGATGCCGGCATCCTTGTGCGCGATGGCGGTGTTGATGACCGGGAGGATGCCGGTGTCCAGCACTTTGCGGACGTCGATCGCCGTCGGCAAGCCTTGGAAGCCCAGCGATGGGATGGTGATGTTCCGGTTCTCGGTGGTGGTGATTTCAGCCATCGCGTGCGTGTAGGCGACCGCGTCTTCCACTGTGCCCCCCACGAGCGCGACGATCGCCGGGGCCGCGGCCATGGCGAAGCCGCCGAATCCATAGGTCTCAGTGATCGCGCTGTCGCCGATGTCCAGCCCGGAGTCTTCCGGCTTGTAGCCGGCGAACATCGGCCCGATGACCTTCTGGGCCGGCCCCGTGAGCCAGTGGTTGCCGGGCAGGCCGCTCACGCGGATACCGAATTCGACGCCGTTGCGCGCCATGGTGGTCACGATGGTGGAGCCTTCGATCCCGTGGGCGGCGTCGAGGGCCGCTTTCGCCGTCGCCATCCAGGTGGGGCCGGAGAAGTAGTCGGAGCTGGCGATGAAGTCGAAGACTTCCTTCTTCTGCTCCGTGCCGAAGCTGGTCTGTAGGAGGGCGGGCGCCAGGGCCTGGAAAAGCAACACAGTGCCGGCGACGTTGCGGTTGTGCGCTTCGTCGCCCATGTGGAGGGCCTGGGCGAGCATCAGGCGCAGGTCAATAGCCCCGCCGATTTCCATGGCTTCCTTGAGCATGGGGCCCAGGACGTCCCGCATCCAGACGAGGCGGTCAATGACGCTCTGGTCGTTGGCGCCCATGCGCAGGATCTTGGCCATCTGCTCTGACAAGTTGGTGTAGGCGTAGTTGCCGTGCGTCTCGTTGTGGACCACGTGCATATACATGGATGCGGAGGTGACGCCGGCCATGGAGCCCACGCAGTCGTGCTCGTGGCAGGGCGAGAAGGTAATCTTCCCGGAGGCGGCCACGTCTTCGGCCTCAACGAGATCGGCGGCGAGGCCTTCGAAGACCAGCGCACCGGTGACAGCACCTTTCATCGGGCCGGACATCCGCTCCCAAGTGATGGGCGGGCCGGCGTGCAGGATGGTGGTGGCGGTCATGCCGGGAACGACGTCGATTGCGCGGCCGAAGCCCACCAGCATCGGTTTGGCGCTCATGATGCGGTCCGCCGCCTCAGCGTTCGCGGCGCCAATCTTCTCCGCGAGCTCCGGCCGCTCAAGCTTATCCAGCGCGGCGATCACCTTCGGCTTGCCGCCGCCGGGAGGGGTCCAGTCAAGGGTGCGGACCTTGGCGCCCTGCGCGGCAATATCCTCTTCGAACATTGCCAGGCCGACGTTGATGACGTTCAACTCACTGTCGAAAAGCTTCGACATGCTCATGCCTTGATTCCTTCCCGCACCAATGCACGGGCGAATTCGCCCGTCTCGGTGCTGCTGCTGGTAACGATGACTCCGGCCCTTTCAAGGGCCGCAGTTTGGGCCGCGAGGCCTGGCGTATCCAAGTCCGTCCCGAGGACGTACGCCACGATCTCAAGGTGGCGTCCTGCGTCGGCGGCAATCTTCTTGGCTTCGGTAATCGCCGGGAGGGTGACACCTACCGGGTCTTCGTGGGCGCCAAAGCCCAACACGAAGTCCATGATGATGGCCGCCACGGAGGGATCCTTCGCCTCTTCGACCAGGCGGGCCAGGCGCAAGGAAGGATCGATCATCGGGTGCGGGCGACCGTTGGTGAATTCGTCGTCGCCGAAGTCGAGGAAGGTGTGCCCGGTGCTCGGGTTGCCCGCGCCGAGCACGAATTCCGGGTTCTTCTGGATGTTGCTCCAGACTTCCTCGCCGTCGTCGAGTAGCGCGTACATCGACTCGTCGCATAGGGTGCCGCCGCAGAAAAGGCCGCGGATGTTCGTCTGTTCCGGCGAGAGCCGGGCGCGCACGGATTCGATGCGAGCGGCGTCGACGGCCAGGGCAGTGGCAGAAGGCGAGCCTGTGAGCCGCACGGCGGCCAGGGCGGCGTCGAGGCTGCTCGCGGCGAAGTGACCGCCTGCAGCGGTGACGGCTTCCTCGGAACCGCCGATGAAGTACACCACCACGGGCTTGCCGGCGTCGGCGATTTCCGCGAGTACCTTCTTCTCAACCTCCGGCGCGGGCGGCTTGGACACCAGGACTATCGCTTCGGTCTTCGGGTCCGCCGCGAGGGCCCGGATTCCGTCGATCATCATGACTCCGCCGACTTCGGCGCTCAGGTCGCGCCCGCCGGTACCGATCAGCTGGGAGACGCCGCCGCCCAGCGCGTGGATTCGGACGCTGACCTCCTGCGAACCGGTGCCGGACGCGGCGACGATGCCGACCGGGCCGGGGCGGACGGCGTTGCCGAAGCAGAGGGCTACGTTGTTGATGATGGCCGTTCCGCAATCGGGGCCCATCATGAGCAGGCCTTGCTCGTGGGCAAGAGCCTTCAGTGCGATTTCCTCTTCAACGGGGACGTTGTCGCTGAACATCATCACGCTCATCCCGTTTTCAAGGGCCTTGCGTGCCTCGCGCCCGGCATAGGCGCCGTTGACCGCGATGATCGCCAGGTTCGCCCCGGCGTCGGCATGTGCGGCCGCGGCAATGGTGCGGTACGAGATCTCCGCCGCGCCGCCGGACGGTGCCCGGCGTGTGAGCAGTTCCTCGATCTGCGGGACGATCGCGTCGGCGTTCCCGCCGCCGGATGGGACGACGACGATCATCAGGTCGCCGTTGCCCGCCTCGGCGAGTTCGGGGGTGAGCAGACCGAGGTTCTTCAGAACTCCCTTGTTCATCTCGGTCGCCATCGCGACGAACGCCTGTTCGACGCCGTCGATCCCGTTCGCTTTCGTCGATATCGACATCAGCGATACCGAATCGAAATAGCTGTTCTTCTTGATCACCGCTGTGACACTCACATGGATCCTCTCAGTTCTGTTTCGAGGCGGAGTCCGGCCAGAAGGCCGGACAGGATGTCTGTTCCCGAGGTGTGGCCAATGCGCAAAGCGCGGTTCACCGGGGCTCGGAGGTGCCGGGCAAGTTCGGCCGGGCTTTCCGCGCGTTGGCGGAAGAGCTGGCTGAGCAGCTCGAGGACGCTTTCGCGGGCGCGCCCATCGAGCGATTCCCGCAGCGTCGTCCAGCTAAGCAGGGTGGTGCGGTCTGAATATTGCCCGACGACGGCGGAGATCACTTCGCGTGCCCCGCCGAGCCGACTTCCGGGCTGGGCCGCGAGCAATGTCAGGCCGCTGAGGAAATCGTCGCCGGCCGGGGTAAGTCCGGGGCCGAGACCGAGCAGTTGCAACGCGGTCTCGCCGATGTGGTCCGGCTGGTTGGCACGGATTGCAGCCACGAGGGCCTCGCATCCGTTGCGCAGGCCTGCGGCGATTTGTTCCTCGAAGGCATTGGCGTGCGCCGACTCCTTCTGGGCGGACTCCTCAAGGATTCCGCCACGGATGCCGAGTTCGTCGAGCAGTCCAGCCAGGACATGGCCGCGCATTTGGAACTCCTCTGCCGCGAGATGTTCCAACGAGACCTTCTTCGCGAACCATTCCCGGGCTCCGGACAGCAACACTGTAGGTGCGTCCGGGCTCTCGAAACGGATCTGCTGCGCGCCGAAGGCCACCGGATCGCCGGCCTGGACATCCTCCCTGCTCCAGTCGCGCACTTCGGCACGGATAGTCCACGGTGCGTCATCCAATTGTTGGGCGGCAAGGGCGACCAACTGCCCGCACGGAGCCAGGACGTTGATGACCCGGTCAAAGACCGAATGTACTTTTCCCGTGCCCGGATTCTCACGGAGGGCAGGCAGCAAGACCGAATCCAAGGAAACGGATGGTATACGGTTCGGCCGCGCCGATGTTTTCATAACCCTCCTTTGTCCGCCTTCCAGGGGCGAGACGCGGCCCGTTCGACCGCTGGTTCTGATGATGGTATACCATCATCCGTATCTTGAAGCCAATTCCAGAGGAGGATTCAAATGCGACTAGTGGTTGCACTGGGCGGAAACGCCCTGGCCCGCCGCGGTGAGCCGATGACGGCAGACCGCCTGCGTGCGAACGTGAAAGCAAGCTGTCAAGCCCTTGCCGCCCTGGCAAAGGAGCACGAGCTGGTGATCACGCACGGCAACGGTCCCCAGGTCGGCTTGCTTGCCCTGCAGAACCTTGCCTACCAGGACGTCGCGGCATACCCCCTAGATATCCTTGGCGCCGAGACCCAAGGCATGATCGGGTACGTCATCCAGCAGGAACTATCCAATGCCCTGGCTGGAGAACGGGAGGTTGCCGCCGTCGTGACCACCACTGTCGTAGACGAACACGATCCCGCCTTTGAACGGCCCACCAAGCTCATCGGCCCCCAGTACTCCGCGCAGGATGCCGCGGAAGCCGCGTCCGAGTACCGCTGGACGATTGCCAAGGACGGCAACGCCTTCCGCCGTGTAGTTCCTTCTCCGGACCCCGTTAGCATCCTCCAGGCACCGCTGGTCCGGCTGCTCCTGGAAAAGGGCCGCCTCGTAGTGTGCGTCGGCGGGGGCGGCGTTCCTGTGAAGATCGACGGAAAAGGCCGCCAGACCGGTATGCAGGCCGTTGTCGACAAAGACCTTGCCAGTGCTGCCCTTGCCGCGGAGCTCGGGGCCGACACCCTCATTATGCTCACCGACGGCGACTACGTCAGCGAAAACTGGGGCACCCCCGAGCAGCGCGACATCCTCACGGCCTCGCCGGAGGCCATCTCCGAGCTGGCTTTCGCCGAGGGATCCATGAAGCCGAAGGTCGACGCCGCGATCCGTGTCGCCAAGGCCGGCGGCCGCGCCCTGATTGGCCCGCTGGACCGCCTGGACGACCTGCTGGCGCGCAAGGTCGGGACGGAAATCCGCCCAGATGTTCCGGAGGGCATCGTTTTCGCCTAAGCAGCTCCGCAGCTCGGAGGGCCTTCCGTGGGGCGTCCTACAAGCCTATTCGAAACAAAGTAGCGGGTCAGTCAAACTTCGTTCCTTCAGTGCCGAACACGTCACGGCACTGACCGAGGACTACCAGTCAAGGATGCGAGTCAAGGACGGTTCTTCGGCCGACGCGGTACTCCAAGGGACTCCTCAGTCGCGCCGATCCGACAACGCGAATACGCGGTTCGCCGATCGGCCACCACCTTTACATCGTGAGTACAACGTTGCAAAATAGAGGCTGCGAACCCGCTGGATCCTCGTCAGCGGGAAGAAGGGGGCTGAACTTGCGCGCATGTCCGGGTTGTCGCCGTCGGCCCCCATGCTCCCGCTGTCCCAGGGGTACGCGCCGTCAAGGGCGCGTCCCCCAAAGATTCCGGACCTCGTGCCCGAAATCCGGACCCCTGGGTACTATGTGCTTCAAGCCTAGGAGGTTGTAGTGGCCACTCTGCGCGATGTCGCGGCCCTGGCGGGGGTTTCCGTCAAAACCGTTTCTAACGTTGTCAATGGTTTCGAGTTCATCCGGGACAGCACGCGCGAGCGGGTGAACAACGCAATCGCCGAGCTCGGCTACAAGCCGAACCTCGTGGCCCGAAATCTGCGGGCCGGAAGGACTGGTGTGATCGGCCTCGCCGTGCCGGAGCTGAAGTTCAGCTACTTCGCCGAGCTCGCAGACGCTGTCCTTGAGGCCGCCCGACGACGAGGATACGTGGTCCTCATCGAGCAGACAGGCGGAGAGCGGTCGTCCGAAATCGAGTTGCTTCACGGCTCCCGGATCTCCATGATGGACGGATTGCTATTCTCCCCTCTGGGGCTGTCCAGCGACGACGGAAGAGAGCTCGAGGTGGACTATCCGGTCGTCCTGCTCGGGGAACGGATCTTCAACGGCCCGACCGACCATGTGACCATGCAGAACGTCGAAGGTGCTGCCATGGCGGTGCGTCATCTCCTGACTTCCGGGCGAAAGCGGATCGCGGTGCTCGGCGCCCACGAGGGCGAAATTATCGGTTCGGCGTCCTTACGCCTCGACGGATACCGGGCGGCACTGGAGCAGGCGGGCGTCCCCTTCGACCCAAGCCTGGTCGTGCATCGGCAAGGCTGGCACCGAACCGACGGGGCCGAGGCCATGCAGGAGCTCATCCGCCGCGAGATACCATTCGACGCCGTCTTCGCGCTCAATGACGAACTGGCCCTCGGAGCCCTCCGCACCCTGTTCCACTCGGGAATTAGTGTCCCGAAGGACGTTGCGGTGGTCGGCTTCGACAACGTCACCGAGGCGCAATTCGCCATGCCCAGCCTCACCACCATCGACCCTAACAGGGCAAAGATCGCCGAGACCGCCGTCGACGCGCTCCTTGAGAGGATCGCCGGGCGCGGCAAGCCAGACGAGCCCGGGCCGCGGATCTTCGAGGTCCCGGCGACGCTCGTCCCGCGGGAGTCCGCGTCAGCAGGGATCCGCAGCGCTGTCGCCTGATTCTCTCGGCGTGCATGACGCGGTTCTTGATGTCGGTGAACACGCTCATCCAGAACTTGACGCCCTGGCCGACGGCACCGGGCCGTGGAATTAGCGGAAAAGCTCTCGAGTCATTCCGAAGGGGACCTGGTCGGAGAGTTCGGCCGTGTAGTGTCCTGGTTGGTGGCGAGTGATGAGGATCCCGCGTGTCCTGGCATAGAGCGCGGTTTCCTGTAGGTCTCGCACCGCGGCCGCGAGCCGATGATCAAGGTCGTTGCGGGTGTTAACGTATATGTCGATGCGTTCGGTGAGGGTGACCATGTTATGCCTTCCTTTGTGGCGGGTTCATGCTTCGGCGAGTCTTGAAATCGAGAGACTGCTGTCACGCAGCGAAAATGCTCCACCGTGCCTCGTGCACTGAGCCTGCTTCCAGCCGGACCAGGTCCCGCCCGCTGTTGAAGGCATCGGGTGGGCAGGTCATGGGTTCCAGGGCCAGTCCGAGGCGGTTGGGCATCGGCGCGGGTTTGTCCGCGGTGTGGACCTGCAGCCATGGGCTGTTCCGGTCCCACGACATGCCCACGCCCGTTCCCGAGGGTTCGCGGACCACGACGCGGGCGGTCCCGTCGTCGTCGTACTTAATGTCCGTAAACGCATGGTCGATTTCCGTCGCCCCAATGGTGCGCGGTGTACGGAAATCGAACTCGCGGCCTGCCACGGGGAGCATTGCAATGGGCAGTAGCCGGTCGGTGGTGACCTCCAGGAAGGATTCGGCGGGCAGTTCGAGGACCCATTCGTCCAGCGGGGCGGGTCCGGCCAGCAGATACGGGTGCGGGCACACACCGTAGGGCGCGGTGTGCTTTCCGAGGTTTCTTGCTGTCACTGTGGTGTGCAGCCCCCCAGAGTCCAGCTGGTAGTCCAGCTGCAACGCGAGCCGGAACGGATACCCGGGGCTGTCGCCAAGTTCGCAGGACAGGCTGAGGCTATCGCTGCTGCCGGCTTGAAGTGTCCAGAGCTGGTTGAACACAAGTCCGTGCAATGCGGTCCGTCGCGCGGGCTCGTTGAGCGGAAGGTGCAGGACGGTGCCGTCGTGGCGGTAGCTTCCATCGGCGATCCGGTTGGGCCACGGGGCGGCGATGATGCCCCGGTAGTCCGGGATGGGCGCGGCGGCGTCGAACGGAACCACCAGGTCCCGGCCCTGGTATGTCAGCTGCCGCAGCGCGCCGCCCCGTTGGACGACCGACGCGGTGTAGTCGCCGGCGACCAGCCGGAATTCCTCGCCGTTCACAGCCCGCTGGCGAGTTTGTAGTAGGCGGCGTTCCAGGCCAGTTCCTTCTTGAACGCCTTGAGGGTGGTGCCCTCGTCGATGGTGAGCAGTTCGGTTTGGGCGATCTCGGCGAAGTCCTCGAACACGTCCATGCCTACCTGGGTGGAGAGGACGGTGTGGTGCGCGGCGCCCGCGGTAAGCCACGCGGCGGCCGAGGTCGCGAAGTCGGGTTTGGGTGACCACAAGGCCCGTGCGACCGGGAGGTTGGGGAGCGGCTCAGGGAGGTCGACGACGTCGACCGCGTTGGCCACGAGGCGGAACCGGTCGCGCATGTCCGACAGCGCGACGACCACACCAGGGCCGGCGTCGGTGTCGAAGACCATGCGGACGGGATCTTCCTTGCCGCCGATGCCCAGCGGGTGGATCTCCACGCGCGGCTTGGCCTTGGTCAGGGAGGGGCAGACTTCGAGCATGTGGGCGCCGAGGATCTTCTCCTGCCCCGGGGTCAGGTGGTAGGTGTAGTCCTCCATGAGGGACGCGCCGCCGGGCAGCCCGGCGCCCATGACCTTCGCGGCCCGGACCAGGATCGCGGTCTTCCAGTCGCCCTCGGCCCCGAAGCCGTAGCCGTCGGCCATAAGCCTCTGCACCGCCATCCCGGGAAGCTGCCGCAGCGCGCCCAGATCCTCGAACGACGTCGTGAACGCGGCCGAGCCGTTCGCCTCCAGCATGCTGCGCAGACCGAGTTCGATACGGGCGCTGTAACGCAGCGATTCATGCCTGGCAGCGCCGGCCTTCAGCTCGGGTGCGACCTCGTAGAGGCGCTCGTACTCGGCGACGAGGGCGTCGACGTCGGACTCCGCGGCGCCGTGCACGGCGTCGGCGAGCTCGTTGACCGACCAGGTGTTGACCGAGACGCCGAAGCGCAGCTCGGCCTCGGTCTTGTCCCCTTCGGTGACGGCAACGTTGCGCATGTTGTCCCCGAAACGGGTCAGCTTCAGGGTGCGCACGGCGGCCCAGCCCGCGGCAGCGCGCTGCCAGGCGCCTACCTGGCGCGTGACCTCCGGGTTGGTCACGTGCCCGACGACGGTCTTGCGCGGCACGCCGAGCCGGGACTGGATGTAGCCGAATTCGCGGTCCCCGTGGGCCGCCTGGTTCAGGTTCATGAAATCGAAGTCGATGTCCGCCCACGGAAGGGCCACGTTCGCCTGGGTGTGCAGGTGCAGGAGGGGTTTGCGGAGCAGGTCCAGGCCCTGGATCCACATCTTGGCCGGACTAAAGGTGTGCATCCACGCGGTCACGCCGATCACGGCGTCCTCCGCGTTCGCCTCGAGCGCGGTGCGGCGGATCGCGTCCGCATCCGTCAGCACTGGCTTCCAGACCAGCTTGACCGGCACATGTGAGGACGCGTTCAGGGCGGCGGCGATCTCCTGCGACTGGGCGGCCACCTGCTTGAGGACGTCCTCGCCATAGAGGTGCTGGCTGCCGGTCAGGAACCAGACTTCGTAGTGTTCGAGAGAGGTGTTGTGGGCGATGGGCATGCGTTTCTCCTGGAAAAGTTCGTGGTTGCCGCGCGTTAGCGGCCGTAGACGTTCTGGTAGCGGTCGTAGAGGGACTCGATCTGGGCTGCGTCGATCGGCAGTGGTTCGCCGAGCTGCCGGGAAATATGGACCGTCTTGGCCACTTCCTCGCACATGACGGCAGCCTTCACGGCGGAGCGGGCGTCCTTGCCGATGGTGAAGGGCCCGTGGTTCTGCATCAGGACCGCCGGCGAATTCGAAGCCCGGAGGGTGTCCACGATGCCGCGGCCGATCGAGTCGTCCCCGATCAGGGCAAACGGGCCCACGGGAATGGTGCCGCCGAATTCGTCCCCCATCATGGTGAGCACGCACGGGATCGGTTCCCCCCGCGCTGCCCAGGCCGTGGCGTAGGTGGAATGCGTGTGGACGACGCCGCCGACGTCGGGCATGTTCCGGTAAACATAGGCGTGCGCGGCGGTGTCCGACGACGGCGGGAGGCCCGGGTTGCCCCATTCCACGATTTCCTGACCGGTGCACGCGGCTTTCACCGGGGTGCCGTGCAGGTCGGTGACCACCATGAGTTCCGGCGTCAGCTCATCGTAGGACACCCCCGACGGTTTGATGACCATGAGCTCATGGCCCGGGACGCGGGCGGAGACGTTGCCCGCTGTCCAGACCACCAGCTCGTAGCGGGTGAGTTCGGAATGCAGTGCGCACACCTCGGCCCGGATCCGGGCAATGGTGTCCAGCAGGGCGCTCATACGTTCGCTCCCTCGGTGACAAGCTCCGCGGCAGGGTCCGTGCGCGCGTCATCGTGGAGGCGGCGCTGGATTTTCTTGAGCCGGTGCATGACCTCGTTCGCTCCCCTGCCGAAGTAATCGTGGAGTATCCGGTATTCGCGGAACAGTTCCTCGTAGGCGGCGACGTTTTCCGGGATCGGCGTGTAGACCGCGCCGGGTTCGGATCCCATGGCGGCCGCTGCCTCCCGGATGTCCGGGTACTCCCCCGCGGCGACCGCGGCGTGGATGGCCGAACCCAGCGCAGGCCCCTGGGCCGAGCCGATCGTGGAGAGCTGCAAGCCGGTGATGTCGGCGTAGATCTGCATCAGCAGCGTATTCTTCAACAGCCCTCCGGCCACGATGAACTCCTTCACCGGAACCCCGGAATCCCGGAAGGCATCCACGATGGTGCGGGTGCCGAAGGCCGTGGCCTCCAGAAGCGCCCGGTACGTGTCCTCGGGTTTCGTGGCGAGGGTCTGGCCGACGATCACGCCGGACAGCTCGTGGTCCACCAGCACGGAACGGTTGCCCGAGTGCCAGTCCAGGGCGATCAGCCCGTGTTCACCGATGTCCTGGCGGGAAGCGAGTTCCGTGAGGTACTCGTGGATGCCCAGACCCAGTCCAGCGGCGGCCTCGTGGTATTCGGGCGGGACGCCGTACCGGGTGAACCAGCCGAAGATATCACCCACCCCGGACTGGCCGGCCTCGTAACCCCAGAGCCCGTCCACGATCCCGCCGTCGACCACTCCGCACATGCCCGGCACCTCGCGGAGGACGTCGGCATTCATGACGTGGCACGTCGAAGTGCCCATGATCGCGACGAGCTGTCCCGGTTCCACGGCCCGGGCCGCCGGGGCGGTGACGTGGGCGTCAACATTCCCTACGGCGACCGCGATGCCCTCGCGCAGCCCGGTCCATTCAGCGGCTTCGGCCGTCAGATAACCGGCAGCGTCACCCAACCGGCCGATCGAGTGCTCCAACTTGGTGCTGATGAAGTCCTTGAAGTCCGGGTTCAGGGCGGCCAGGAACTCCTCGGACGGGTAGGCGCCGTCCTGGTAGATGCCCTTGTAACCGGCCGTGCAGGCGTTCCGGACGTAGTTTCCGCACATTTGCCAGACGATCCAGTCCGCGGCTTCCACCCAGTGGTCCATCGCGGCGTATGCTTCAGGGTCCTCCTCCAGCAGCTGGAGGCCCTTGGCGAACTCCCATTCAGAAGAAATGAGCCCGCCATAGCGCGGCAGCCAGTTTTCGCCGCGCTCTGCGGCGAGGGCGTTGATGCGGTCTGCCTGGCCCTGGGCCGCGTGATGGCGCCACAGCTTCACATAGGCGTGAGGCCGGTTCGCGAAGCCGGGCAGCTCGTTCAGCGGTGTGCCGTCAGCCTTCACCGGCACCATCGTGCACGCGGTGAAGTCGGTGGCGATTCCGACGACGGCGGCCGGATCGATCCCGGCGTCGCGCACCGCTGCGGGAACCGCGTGACGTAAGACGTCCCGGTAGTCCTCCGGCACCTGCAGGGCCCATTCGCCCGGGAGCCGGGCCGCTGTTTCATCTGGTACATCCGCCAGATCGGCTGGAAGGGCCTGCGTGATGACGGCGTGCGGGTAGTCGAACACGCCGCTTCCCAGTTCCTTGCCGTCCCTGACCCGTACCACCACAGCCCGGCCGGAAAGCGTGCCGTAGTCCACGCCGATGACATAGTGTTCGTTGCCGTCCGCTGTGACGCCCATGAAATCCTCCGAATAACCAGTCCGCCGCTTTGCGGATTCACTCAATTGTGAGCGCTAACAATGCTGCCGTCAAGATGTGTGCCTCGAGACACGAGGCGTCCGGTGCCGACTCCGTGAAAGAACGCGGTCAGGCGGGGGCGGAGGTGCTTTGGCGAACCACCAGCTCGGGCTCCACCACGGTGGTGCCGATGCTTTGCCCGCCCTCGATGCCACCCAGCATGATGTCCATGCAGCGCCGCCCGAGTTCCTCGAAGTCCTGGCGCACCGTGGTCAACGGCGGCGTGAAATAGCCCGATTCAGGCTGGTCGTCGAAACCCACCACCGAGACATCCTGGGGCACCCGGACACCGGCCTCGTTGAAGGCACGCAGCAGGCCTAGGGCCATCTGGTCATTTCCCACGAAAAGCGCCGTGGCCGCCCTTTCCCCGGCAAGCTTCCTGCCGATGTCATAGCCGCTGCCGGCACTCCAGTCCCCCACCACCAGCAGATCATCGTCAAGGCCTGCGGCCCGCAGTGCCGCGCTCCATCCCTCGGCCCGGGCGACCCCGTCGATCCAGTCCTGCGGTCCAGCCACGTGCCCGATCCTGCGATGCCCCTGATCCACCAGATGTCTGACGGCCAATTCCGCACCCCGTCTCTGGTCCACCATCGCGCCGCCGACGGCCGCGTTGCCCAGCGACCCCACGGCCACCACGGGAACCCCCGGCTTCACTTCAGCCAACGCCAACAGGGTTTCCGAATGCGGCACGATCACCACGATCCCGTCCACAGCCTGGTCGAGGAAGTGCCGGACCGTATCAAGAATCGCCTCCCGGCTGACGGTCCGAAGCGCTGCAATGCTGACGAAATAGCCGGCATCCCTGGCGGCCTGCTCGACGCCCAGCAGGGTGTTCGCCGGGCCGTATTGTGCCAGCTCGCTTGCCAGGACGCCGATAGTCTGGGAGCGTCGTGTCACGAGGCTCCGCGCGGCAGTATTGCGCCGGTATCCCAACTCGGCGATGGCCGCCTCGACCCGCTCACGGGTGCCCTTGCTGACGTTGGGGTGGTCGTTGATCACCCGGGAGACGGTCTGGTGCGACACTCCCGCCAGTTCCGCCACATCCTCGAGCCGTGGCAAGCGCCCGCTGCTATTTGTCATGGAGCTATTCTGCTCGACGCATGAACGCATCGCGGAATGAGCGATGCAAGATTTGCCAAAGCGAATCCAGCTATCGCGGAGGATGAACCCCGACATCCGAGACTGACTGCGCCGCCGGCGAGGCCTACGGGCACGAGTTTCCTGATCGCAACGCCCCGTCGAAGCGTCACCATCGCACTTCTAATTTGTCTCGGCGCCCCGTTGACGGGGTGTGACGCAGGTCCCTATACTCGCAGTTACAACGTTGCATTTCTATCGTTGTAAAGATTCGTTCGATTGGCGGTCTACCCGATCGACGACCCCAGAGAGGCATTCAATGAAGAAACTGCTTGCGACGCTCGCGGTGTCCGCCGTGGGCACAGTCCTGGCTTTGACAGGCTGCTCGAACTCCACGAACTCCACGGCAGCCGACGCGTCCGGCCCCGTCACGCTTACTTTCTGGCACGGTTACACCGAGGCCGACGGCAAGGTCCTAGACCAGATCGTCGACGACTTCAACAAGTCCCAGAACACGATCACGATCAAAACCACGACTAAACCGTGGGCGGTAATCGGCGACACTCTGCTCACATCCCTCTCGGCGAAGAACGGGCCAGACATCGTGGCGCTTCCCGCCGAGAACCTCCCGGTCTATGCGTCCAAGGGAGCACTGCAGAAGCTCGATGACTTCTACTCGTCCGCCTCGACCCAGAGCGCATCACTGAACCCGCGGGCGGTCGAGATGGAGAAGATCGGCGGCTCCTACTACGGCGTGCCCACCGGTTTTGTACCACTGTCCGTCATCTACAACAAGGCCCTGTTCCAGAAGGCCGGGATCGCCACGTTCCCCACTACGTGGGACGAGTGGGTCGCTGACGCCAAGAAGCTGACCGTCGGCGCTGACACCGGCACGCCCGGGCAGTACGGGCTCGCGCTTCCCGACCACGCGACCGTGGGCAACGGGGTCTGGGCCAGTCTCTTCTACGGCAACGGCGGCGCAATCGTCGATGGGGACAAGTCCGTGCTCGACTCCCAGGCCAACCAGGAGACCCTCGCCTACTGGTCCAAGGCCGTGCATGACTTCAAGATCTCCCCAACAGGCCTGGACGGGATCGCCTCGGACAAGCTCTTCTCCTCCGGCAAGGCCGCGATGGAGATCGGCGGGCCCTGGATGGCCGGCGTGGCGAAAGATAACAACATCGACTACGGCATTGCGGCGATCCCGGCAGGGCCGAAGGGCCAGGCGGCATCGGCAATCGGGATCTCGGCTGCTGTGACCTCTCAGGCCGATGCGGCAAAGAAGGCCGCGGCCGGGAAGTTCTTCGACTACCTCTTCACGAAGGACAATGCGGCCAAGTGGTCACTCGGCTCCGGCTGGCCTCCCCTGCGGACTGACCTCCCCGCATCGGCGGTATCCTCGAACGCGGTCGTGTCCGCCCTCTCAGGCATCGTCAGCACCGCTCGTCCCCTCCTCCCTGGCGTCGCCGACAGCAGCGATGTGCTGACCGCGGTGGACGAAGCGACTCAGAAGTCCCTCAGCGGTGGGGATCCTGCCGCGCTGCTGAAGAGCGCCTCCCAATCTGTACAGCAGGCCCTCGGCAAGTGATCCTGAGGTGGCCGCCGCGCGTGACGGCGGCCACCTCTCACAGAAAGAACCCCCAATGACCTCTCCCACCCGAGTGCGCACGCCCTACCGGGCTCCGGCTCCCCTCGGCGGACGCCCCTCGAGCCGGCGCGCCCTGCCGGCCAGGGCGTTGCTGTTCATGCTCCCGGCCCTGGTCGTCCTCCTCGCCTTCGTATTCTGGCCGATGGCCTCCGCACTGCGGCTCTCGTTCACCAACGCCTCCGGGTTCGGGATCGAGGAGTGGGTCGGTTTCGGCACTACGCAAGGATCTTCACCGACCACCGCATCCTGGCCACGCTCGGCAACACCGCTCTGTACACGTCGATGTTCACCCCGACCGCCCTGATCGTGGCGCTGGCCCTCGCGCTCCTGCTGAACAACCGACTCCTGGTCGCGCGCGGGTTCTTCCGCACGGCCCTCTTCCTGCCCTTCATCGTCTCCCTGGCCGTGGCTGCCTTCGCCTGGACGTACCTGCTCGACCCGCAGGTCGGCCTCCTGACGTACTGGCTGCGAACGGTCGGCGTCCAGATCGGCAACGTCCTGCAGGACCCCGTGCTTGCCATGCCAACGGTCGTGGCCGTGGCCATCTGGAAGAACTTCGGCTTCTACATGGTGGTCTTCATCGCCGGGCTCCAGGAGATCCCGGCGTCCCTGTACGAGGCGGCGACGATCGACGGCGCGGGCCCCTGGCGACGCTTCACCAATGTCACGCTCCCCCAGCTGGGCAACACACTCGCGTTCGTCGTGGTCTTCGCGATGATCGCTGCACTGCAGGCCTTCGACCAGATCTACGTGATGACCGGCGGCGGCCCCTACAGGAGCACGCAATCAGTCGTGATGGAGCTCTACCAGGACGGCTTCAAGAAGCTCGACCTCGGCTTGGCCTCCGCACTGTCCTACGTGTTGCTCGCCGCCACCCTGCTCCTGAGCCTCATCCAGTTCCGCTTCTTCGGACGCCGCGAGAAGGACACCCTCTGATGACCATCACCATGACCAAGGCCGCGGCCGGACGCCGCCGCCCCGGCCGCACCGCGCACCGGTGGCTGCTCGCCGCGGCCGTGCTGGTGCTGACAGCGATGGTGCTGCTGCCCGTTGCCATCATCGTCTTCACCGCATTCAAGCCCACAGCAGAGATCAACGCCTTCCCGCCGACCCTCGCGCCTGCAAGCTGGACGCTGGAGAACTTCACCCGCATCTTCACCGACCTGCCGTTCGCACGACTGTTCCTCAACAGCTTCCTGTTCGCCGGCGGAGTGACCCTGTTCGCCCTGACCTTCGACTCTCTTGCCGCGTACGCCCTGGCCCGACTCGACTTCCGCGGCAACCGGCTCTTGCTGATCGCCATCGTGGCCAGTCTCATGATCCCGTTCCAGGCCACCCTCATCCCGGTCTACCAGCTCGTGGCACAGCTGGGCTGGGTCAACACCTTCGCCGGACTGATCATCCCGCGCGCCGCGGACGCCTTCGGCATCTTCTTCCTGCGCCAGTTCTTCGTCTCGCTGCCCCGGGATCTGGACAACGCGGCACGTATCGACGGCGCGGGCGAGTTCCGTGTCTTCCGCAGCATCATCCTGCCCAACGCGGTGCCGGCACTACTGACCCTGGCAATATTCACCTTCGTAAACAACTGGAACGACCTTCTCTGGCCCCTGGTGTTCACCACGACCCCGGACATGGGCACCATCACCTCCGGCCTGACTCTCCTGACAGGCCCGAGCGGCATCATCCCTTACGGCACCATGATGGCCGGCTCCCTCATCGCCGTCCTGCCGCTGGCGGTCATGTTCCTGATCATGCAGCGCCGCTTCAGCGAATCGGTCGCGACGACGGGGCTCAAATGACGGCCGCGCCGCGCTGGTTCGAGGACGGACGCCTTCACCTCGCCTTGGGAATCGAAGACACCTTCGTACCGCAGTCACGGGACGGAGAGCGGGCGATCGACGAGTACGAACTGACCGAGCACTACGAGCAGTACGCCGAAGACTTCGCCCTCGCCGCCGGATCTGGCGCCGAGCTCCTGCGCTGGGGCGTGCCCTGGTACCGCATCGCCCCGGAGCCGGGGCGATGGGACTGGTCCTGGACCGACCGCGCCGTCAACGCTCTCCTTGACACGGGTCTGACGCCCATTATCGATCTGCTCCACTACGGCACTCCCCTGTGGCTTGAGCGCGAATTCGCCAACCCGGACTACCCCCACCACGCCGCCGAGTTCGCCGAGCGCTTCGCCACCCGCTACGGCGACCGCGTCACGGACTACACCCCGGTCAACGAACCTGTGATCCATGCCCTCTTCTCCGGCGAGTACGGCTACTGGCCGCCCTACCTCCACGGCCCAGCGGGCTTCGCGACAATAGCAGCCAACCTCGCCCGCGGGTTCGTCCGCACGCAGCAGGCCATCGCGGCCTCCATCGGAGCACGGGCCGCCTTCGTCCATGTGGACGCGGCCATGGGCTTCGTCGGCGACGAGACGGCCCCCGAGCACCTGGAAGAGGCGTCGCGGCTCCGCCACCAAGTGCACCTAGTCGAGGACCTGGTCACCGGTAGAGTCGATGACCGGCACCCGCTCCGGCGGCACCTGATGGCCGCCATCGACGACGCTGAGCTCTCCTGGTTCCGGGAGAACGCCGTACAGCCGGACGTAATGGGGGTCAACTACTACCCACGCCATTCCACCGAATTGTTCGAACCCGGGGTCCGCCATGCGGGCGGGTTCACGGACCCCCGCCCCGCTGTCGACCGCGGAACCGAAGGCCTTCGGGACGCGATCGACCTCTACGCCGGACGCTACGGGGCACCGGTGATGATCACCGAAACGTGCGTCACCGGATCCGTGACCGAGCGGATCCGCTGGCTGGACGAGTCGGTGGCACTCGCCGAGCGGATTCGCGCCGAGGGAACCCGGCTGGTCGGCTACACCTGGTGGCCCCTCTTTGACATGTACGAGTGGACCTGGCGGCACAGCGGCAGGCCCCGCGCAGACCACCTCCTCACCATGGGCCTGTACGACCTGGCCGAGAGCCCCGAAGGACTCCTGCGCCTGCCGAACCCGGTCGCCGCCCGCTACCGACACCACGCCTCCCTGCACCGAACAACGAACCACTGACGGAAGACCCATGCACACAGCACACCTCACCATCCGGCCACAGGCCGTCATCGGCACTATCAACCCGCGGATCTACGGCTCCTTCATCGAACACCTCGGACGGGCCGTGTACGACGGCATCTACGAGCCGGGCCACCCGCTTGCCGACGCAGCGGGCTTCCGCACCGATGTCATCGAGCTCGTCAAAGAGCTCGGCGTCTCCGCCATCCGCTACCCCGGAGGGAACTTCGTCTCCGGGTTCAAATGGGAGGACAGCGTCGGACCAGTTGCGGAGCGCCCGGCCCGGCTCGACTTGGCATGGCACTCCACCGAAACCAACCAGATCGGCCTGCACGAGTTCCAGGACTGGCTGGACCGCGTCGGCAGCGAACTGATGCTCGCGGTCAACCTCGGAACCCGCGGGACCGCCGAAGCACTCGAGCTCCTCGAGTACACCAACCTCCACACCGGCACTGCCCTGGCCGAGCAGCGCATCGCCAACGGCCGAACCGAACCCCTCGACGTGCGCATCTGGTGCCTTGGCAACGAGATGGACGGACCCTGGCAACTCGGGCACCGCCCGGCCGAAGACTACGGAAAGCTCGCAGCCCAGACCGCCCGGGCCATGAAGCAGTTCGACCCGGACCTCGAGCTCGTCGTCTGCGGCTCCTCAAGCTCGTCCATGCCGACCTTCGCCGAGTGGGAGCGCGTGGTGCTCTCCCACGCCTACGACGCGGTCGACTACATCTCCTGCCACGCCTACTACGAGAACACCGGCGACCTCGGTTCGTTCCTCGCCTCCGGCGTCGACATGGACAGGTTCATCCGCAGCGTCCTCGCCACGGCAGACCAGGTCAAGGCCGTACGCGGCAGCAGCAAGACGATCGACATCTCATTCGACGAGTGGAACATCTGGTACAACACACGGTTCGAGAACGTCGACAAGATCGAGGGCGTGCGCAACTGGCCCAAGGCCCCACGCCTGCTCGAGGACGTCTACACGGTAGCTGACGCTGTCGTGTTTGGCAGCCTCCTGATCACCCTGCTCAAGCACGCCGACCGCGTCACCAGCGCCTCCCTCGCGCAGCTGGTGAACGTGATTGCACCCATCATGACAGAACCCGGGGGGCCCTCCTGGCGGCAAACCACCTTCTTCCCCTTCTCAGCGACCTCGGCCCACGCCCGCGGCACCGCGCTCGACGTCGCTACGGTCACCGACACATACGAAACAGGCCGCTTCGGCGACGTCCCGGTCGTGGACGCCGTCGCCGCCCACGACGAGGTCGCCGGACACTACGCCGTCTACGCGGTGAACCGCTCCATGGACGGCCCGACAGAAATAGTGGTGGACCTCTCGGCACTGCCCCACGGAGCGGAAGGGTTCGCCGCATCCGCACGGGTGCTCAACGACCCCGACCTCGACGCGGCTAACACTCTCGAAGAGCCGGAGCGGGTCACCCTCCGGAACCTCCCCGTCGTCCGCGACGGCTCGACCGTGCACATCACGCTCCCCCCGGTCTCCTGGGCGGAGATCCTGCTGGAACGCTGACGCAGTCAACCAGCCGATGTCGCGACGGCCCGCGGCGACCGCTCGCGGGCAACCACCCACAGAGGAGATAGAGATGGTTCCATCCGTCACCGCCGCTTCGCGCCCGCCGTCAAAACCCATACGTCTTCGGTTCCGCGCCATCGTCGCGATAGCCGCCACCGCGCTCAGTATGAGCGCCTCCGCCGTGACGGCGCTCCCCGCGCACGCCGTCACCACGGGCAACGGCTCGCTCGTGTACTCGCCCGCAGCGCGGGCCGGCGCATCATCGATGGACTTCTCCATTCCTGAGTCCGCAGAAACGGCAATCCCCGCATGATCGTCGACGACGCGGGCTGGTGTTCATCAGCATCCCCAACGCCCGCGGCGCGCGCGTGCTCAAAGGGGCGGCCTACCGGGAAGATTCCCGCGACAAGGAGCGTCGTCTGGACGACGCCGTCGTCCTGTGCGCAACCATCAGGAATCCTCTGGTTGCAGCAAGCCACATGAAAGGCATTGACAAGTCCCGCATCCTCAGCCTGCACAAGAAACTCGCCGCCGGCGAACCGGCTCAAGCGCGGCCGACGACGACCGTCACCCGCGCGGCTGCCCCACGGCGGCGATGGACTTGATGCGCAGCGGGACCACACCATCGTGCTGGACGGCAACCGGTTTTGCCTTCACGCAGCACAGCCATGACGTCACCGCGCACCTGCCAGTCCTTTCCTACTGAAACTGGTAGATCGTCAGCGGCCGGTACGGCAAAGACTATGGGGAACTCAGATAATTTCATAATATGGAAATCAATTCCCCTATTGTGAAATAATGTGATCGACCTTACAGTATTCATATCCTCATTGGCGAGGATCCCACCAGAGGATTGGTTCAGGTCAATGTCCATATCCCACGCTGCTGGGCCGAAAGCGAGTTCGGCCACAGCCCAGAGGCACCAGGCGTCTCCGCCGGTTCCCCTCTTGAACAGCTCTGATCGCCCCGGCGGCGTATTCAGACATCTAACGCCGCGGGCAGATCCCCGCAGCTGTCCGGATCATGGGACCCGGTTCTTCTTCCTGGCCCGCTAGCACTTCCTGCCATCCAGCCCCGTTGCCCCGGCTCTCTGCCCGGGCCCGACAGCGTACAAACGGCGGCAGCACCTCACATCAACGGTGCGCTTTCGCGCGCCCGATTACGCATCACTGCACGAAAGGCCTTCTCAATGAGCATGCCCCCAGAAGCAACCCCACAGGCTGACACGGTGAGCCGTCCTCACCACGAACACCACGAACACCACGACCCGATCATGCACCAGCCGCCGGCCACGGCGCTGGGCATCCCGGGACTGCCTCCCACCAGTCCGCGGCTCTACAACCAGGACCTGGCCCCGACCAAGACGGCCGGCCGCCGATGGAGCGCCTACAGCATCTTCACGCTCTGGGCCAATGATGTGCACAGCCTTGGCAACTACGGATTCGCCCTCGGCCTCTTCGCCCTGGGCCTGGGCGGTTGGCAGATTCTGCTGGCACTTGGCGTCGGTGCAGTCTTATTGTTCCTGCTCCTGAACTTCTCCGGCTTCATGGGCCACAAAACCGGCGTGCCCTTCCCTGTGATGAGCCGGATAGCCTTCGGCATCCACGGCGCCCAGATACCCGCCCTTATCCGCGGTGGCGTCGCCATCGTCTGGTTCGGCATCCAGACCTACCTGGCCTCCCTGGTACTGCGAGCTGCTAATTGCACTTGCCCCTGGATTGAAAGGTCTGGACGAAAACTCGATCCTCGGACTCTCCACCCTGGGCTGGCTTACCTTTGTCTTCCTCTGGATCGTTCAGGTTTTCATCGTCAGCTACGGCATGGACATGATCCGCAAATACGAAGCGTTCGCCGGACCCATCATCCTTGTCACAATGATTACGCTGGCCATCTGGATGTTTTTCCAGGCCGGCGGATCGATCGCCTGGTCCACCCATAACAGCCTCGTGGGCGGCGAAATGTGGCGCACCATCTTCGCCGGCGGTGCACTCTGGGTCTCCATCTACGCCACGTTTGTCCTGAACTTCTGCGACTTCACCCGGTCCTCACAGTCAAAGAAATCAATCGTCCGCGGCAACTTCTGGGGCATCCCGATCAACATGCTGCTCTTCGGCGCTATCGTCGTCGTACTGGCCGGGGCACAGTTCAAGATCAACGGCACCATCATTGGAAGCCCTTCCGACATCGTGCAGACCGTCCCCAACACACTCCTGCTGGTCGCCGCGGCACTGGCCCTGCTCGTTCTGACCATCGCCGTGAACCTGATGGCCAACTTCGTCGCACCGATCTACGCGCTGACCAACCTCTTCCCCAAGCACCTGAACTTCCGCCGCGCCGGCATGGCCAGCGCAGTCATCGGACTCGTCATACTGCCGTGGAACCTCTACAACAACCCGACAGTGATCGTCTACTTCCTCGGCGGCCTCGGCGCCCTGCTCGGCCCGCTCTTTGGCGTGGTCATGGCCGACTACTGGCTGCTCCGCCGCGCAAAGATCAACGTCCCCGAACTCTTCACCGAAGAGCGGACCGGGGCCTATTTCTATCGCAACGGCTTCAACCCCCGCGCCATCGCAGCGTTCACACCGGCTGCCATCATCTCACTGGCTCATCGCCTTCGTCCCGGCCCTCGAACCGCTGTCTGCCTTCTCGTGGTTCTTTGGAGCCGGCCTCGGAGCCATCGCTTACTTCCTGCTGGCCGACCGGAAACAAGTGTTCCATGACGTCTCCGGCGAACCACTGGCCGTCCCCAGCATCCACTGACCGATGTGCCCCCCATGGCGGGACGACCCCTTCGGGGACCGTCCCGCCAACCAGCCGTCGACACCCTCTTGTGGGAAAACTATTGCAACACGTTGGTCAGTTCAGACGAAGGCGCCTGAATCCGAAGACAAGGAGAGTTTCCATGATTGAAGAACCAATGACATCGATTCAAACCGCTGCACGATTTGACCTGGTCATCCGTGGCCAGCGCATCCTCACCACCGCCGGCATCACCGCCCGCGAAGTAGGCATCCGCAACGGTGTCATCGTCGCGATCGAACCCCTCGGCAACGGGCTCTCCGGCACCGAAATCATCGAGCTCGCCGAGGACGAAACCCTCATCCCCGGCCTCGTGGACACCCACGTGCACGTCAACGAACCCGGCCGCACCGAATGGGAAGGCTTCGCCTCCGCCACCCGCGCCGCCGCAGCCGGCGGCGTCACCACCATCATCGACATGCCGCTGAACTCCATCCCGCCCACCACCAACGTCGAAGGCCTCAAGCTCAAGCGCGAAGCCGCCGAAGACCAGGCATTCGTGGACGTCGGATTCTGGGGCGGCGCCATCCCCGGAAACAAAGCCGACCTCCGTCCCCTGCACGACGAGGGCGTCTTCGGCTTCAAGTGCTTCCTCCTGCACTCCGGCGTGGACGAGTTCCCGCACCTGGACGCGGACGAAATGGAAGAGGACATGGCCGAGCTCAAGTCCTTCGACTCCCTCATGATCGTCCACGCCGAAGACTCCCACGCGATCGACCACGCACCCCACCCCGGCGGCGCCCACTACTCCACCTTCCTCGCCTCCCGCCCCCGCGGCGCCGAAAACAAAGCCATCGCCGAGGTCATCGAACGCGCCCGCTGGACCGGCGCCCGCGCACACATCCTGCACCTCTCCTCCTCGGACGCCCTGCCCATGATCGCCTCGGCAAAACGCGACGGCGTCCACCTCACCGTCGAGACCTGCCCGCACTACCTCACCCTCATGGCCGAGGAAATCCCCGACGGCGCCACCGCCTACAAATGCTGCCCGCCCATCCGCGAAGCCTCCAACCGCGAACTCCTCTGGCAAGGCCTCCAGGACGGCACCATCGACTGCATCGTCTCGGACCACTCCCCCTCCACACTCGACCTGAAGGACCTGGAAAACGGCGACTTCGCCGTCGCCTGGGGCGGCGTCTCCTCCCTGCAACTGGGCCTCTCGCTCATCTGGACCGAAGCCCGGCACCGCGGCATCCCCCTGGAACAGGTCGTGTCCTGGATGTCCGAGAAGCCCGCAGCCCTGGCCCGCCTCCACAACAAAGGCCAGCTCGCGCTCGGCTACGACGCCGACTTCTCCATCTTCGCCCCCGACGACGCGTTCGTCGTCGACGTCAAGAAACTCAAACACAAAAACCCCATCACCCCCTACGACGGCAAAGCCCTCTCCGGCGTCGTACGCAAAACATACCTGCGCGGCAACGAGATCGACAGCCGCACACCCAGCGGCAAACTGATCCGCCGCGGCGGCGTGTAAGGGATTGCCCGTCCGGCGCATATAGGTTTGACGCATTAACTCGGCCGGTGCCTGGGCTGTTCCTGGCCTATTTGCCCTCGTGGTCCGGGTCATCCCAAATCGTGGGGTGGGTTCAGAACTGGCCACAAGAAAGGCCCTCCGTCCCAGCGTTTCCGCAGGTCAGAGGGCCTTCACTGTGGAGCTAAGGAGATTCGAACTCCTGACCTCTTCGATGCGAACGAAGCGCTCTACCAACTGAGCTATAGCCCCTGGTCAACCGTTTGTTGCCAGTGCCCCTAGGCTACAAACTATCTTCGCGCTTTGCCAACCAAGACTCGAACGTGTCCTTCCCTGTCCGTTCGCTCGGGGCCAAATTCAGCCCGCTCCGAAGGAACGTGCCCATCGCTCCGGGCAAGGGAAACTCCACAATACGTCCGGCGTGGCCTGCAGCCGCTCGCCAGATCTCAGCGAGTTCACGCATGGTTCGGATGTCCGGTCCGCCGATCGTCCGTGTCCGATGCCGGACCGCGGAACGCTGCCCCAAAGCTTCGGCAAGCAACGCGGAAGCCACATCGGACGGGGAAATCGTTTGAAAGCGCGCGCCCTTGAAAACCGGAATGAGGCGGACTTTCGCTCCGGTCTCGAAAACGGCCGTGACGAGGCTGTGGAATTGGGTGGCCCGCACCACGACAGTCTCAAGCGCCGACAGCGCGTATATCCGCTCCTTCTCGGCTTTGGACACATAAAAGGCGGCATTGCTCTTGTCGCAGTTGATGATCGAGAGGAGGACCGCCTTGCGGACGCCCGCACCAGCGGCCGCGGCGAGCAGGCGCGCACCGCCGTCGGCGAAATTCTTGCGGGCTTTGCCGAACTGGCCTTCCAGGCAGTCGATCACGACGGCGGCCCCCTGCAGGGCTTCTGCCAAGCCCGCGCCCGTGGTGACGTCCGCCCGAAAGTAGCGGGCGCCGTCGTGATGGGCCAGTGAAGTGCCCGACGGCGGGCGGCGACTCAGCACCGTCACGTCAAGTCCGGCGTCGAGCGCCAAACGGACGACTTCGCGGCCCACCTGTCCAGTGCCGCCTGCCACGCAGACGGAAGTCATCGGCGGTTACGCCCGGCGGCGCTGCAGGACGTCGTCAAGGTTGCTGAGGGCGCTCTGGGGCTTGACGTGCTGCGCCTGGACCGACGCCTGAACCGACGTGCCCGCGGCCGGCGCACTGCTCGGCTTCAAGGTCGGCTTGCCGAGGGGCTTGGGAGCCTCAGGCAAGTCGAGGGGTTCCGGTGCCGGCCGAGGTGCCTTGGCAGCGTCGACGTATGTTGGTTTGGGCACATCCACCGGCTGCCATTCGGATTCCTTGGATTCCGCCGTAAACCGGACTGTGTTGTCGCCGGCAGCGACAGCAACGTTCAGCGCTGCCTGACGAAGTTCGACGGCGGTCAGCCGCTTCGCTTCGCGGGAGTGTGCTTCCGCATCGAAAATCTTGGTCGCCGGACGGTCCGCTGCCTTCGTGGTTGTGCCGGGATTCTCAACGGTGGGACTCATTGCGTTACGGAAAGCCGCGTTCATCTTCATCCTGCGGTCCCTGATGGCCAATCGGCGGAGTAGGAAGACAATTCCAACCACACCGACTACGGCGACCAACGGCAGCCAGCCGGAAACAAGGCCGAGAATACGCAGGACCCCGGAAACGGCCGCAGTGAGCAGCAGGAGAAGACCAGCAAGGGCAAGGGCGCAACGCCCATACCTGACTTTGAAGACCACAGGATCCTTTGCAGCATCACGCCGTTCGCCGGAGCCGGCGGATTCCTTGGGCAATGCGGTTGCGGTGCTCTGCATGGTTTCCATTGCTTTCTCCTGCCGAGGGGCGATTGACAGAACCACCCCGGGTTGCAGTTCGTGAGCGTCATCTTCACTGTCATCCACTGGAGCGTCGCCGGCTACCTGTGCGTGCAGGCGGCGGTTCCGCAACATGTATGGCGCAACCCAAACGATCCACAGCGCCACAGCAATCACCAATATCACTGAGCTGCTGAGAGGGAAGTCCACAATCAAAACCGTAGAAGGAAATGCTCAGGGGCAACCGCATTGGCCGCGGTGTGTCGTCGGAGAGTCGGCAAATCAATGGATTTATGACAGTCATTCACCCAATTGGACTAGTTGGCCTGGCGTCCAAGCCAAGCAGCCAGCAAGCCTCCCGGGACCTCTTCCGAGGTCAGTGCAAAGCTTCTATGGTCAGCCCATTCTCCGTTGATGTGAAGGAAACGCTCACGAAGCCCCTCGTCACGGAATCCAAGCTTCTCAACAACCCGCAAGCTTGGACCGTTTTCGGGCCTGATGTTGATCTCCATCCGGTGCAAGCCGAGAGTCACGAAGCAATGGTCGGTCGCCAAGGCAACCGCAGTGGGAGCAATTCCGTGGCCTGCCCGCGCCTGATCTACCCAGTAGCCAAGGGTGGCCGTCATCGCCGATCCCCAAACAATGGAGGAAACCGTCAGCTGGCCAACAATCCTTGGCTCTTGAAACCCGGGAATGCGTTCCGTGATCACAAATGGAAGGGCACTCCCCTGCCGCGCCTGGAGGTTGAGGGAAGCCACCATCTGCCGATAGTTTGGCAGATGGCCGCCGGGTGCCGGGTTGGAAGCTTCCCAGGGGGCCAGCCAGTCGCTATTGCGTGAGCGGACCTCGGTCCATTCCTTCTTGTCCCGGTAGCGAATCGGACGCAAAATGAGGTCGCCACATTCAAGTGTCACCGGCCAAATGGCCGATCCCCACATAAGGAGCTACTTGCTGAGACCGGCGGCAAAGCCGGGCAGCCATGCACGCAGGCCGGGCCCGAGGTCTTCACTGTCGCACGCAAGCTGGACACAGGCTTTGAGGTAGCTGAGCTTGTCTCCGGTATCGTACCGACGGCCGCGGAAGACAACTCCGTAGACACCGCTGCCTTCGCCCTCCCCCGCCGCCAGGACCTGGAGGGCGTCCGTCAGTTGGATCTCTCCTCCACGGCCGGGCTCGGTTTGCTCGAGAACGTCGAATACCGAGGGGTGAAGCACGTAGCGACCAATCACGGCCAAGTTGGACGGAGCTTCCTCGACAGAAGGCTTTTCCACAAGTTGCTTGATGCGAACGTAGCCATCTTCACCGATGTCCTCGATGTCCGCACAGCCATAGGCGCTGATCTGGGACGGCTCGACCTCAATGAGGGCTACGACGGATCCACCGGTCTTGTGCTGGACCTCGATCATGTCGCTGAGGAGAGTGTCCCGCGCATCAATGAGGTCGTCGCCTAGGAGGACAGCGAAAGGTTCGTACCCAACGTGCTGCTTGGCACGCAGAACCGCATGGCCCAAGCCTTTGGGGTCGCCCTGGCGGACGTAGTGAATGTCACCGAGGTTGCTGGTAGCCTGCACCGAATCCAGCTTGGTGGTGTCTCCCTTGGCCTCCAGGGTCGCTTCCAAGGCCGGCACACGGTCGAAGTGGTCCTCCAACGCGCGCTTGTTGCGGCCCGTGATCATGAGGACGTCATTGAGGCCCACGCTCACGGCTTCTTCGACAACATATTGGATGGCCGGCTTGTCGACTACCGGGAGCATCTCCTTGGGCATGGCTTTTGTCGCAGGTAGAAACCTTGTGCCGAGCCCGGCAACAGGGATTACGGCCTTACGGACGGCGCAGTTATTGGAAGTCACCGGACTAATCTAACGGAAGTGGCTGGACAATGGGCAAAAAGGGACACTGTTCGATGAATGGGATCATGCCGATCCTTACGGATCCGAGGCGCCGGACAGACGCGAGAACTGGAGCAAAAGTGACTTTGAAAGACGAGATCCGTCGGGAGAACCGCAACCGCCGCCTCGCCCGGACGGTGCAACAGCGTGCCGACGCCGGAACCGGGATTGCCCACCGCGGCCTCTCTTGGGCGGATGCTGTTTCCCACGGGAAACCGGCGACCTTCGCGGCCTACGTAGGAGTGGCTGCCGAACCGCCGACGATGCCGTTGCTTGAAGCACTGCATGCGGCTGGGCACAGGATTCTGCTTCCGGTCTGTGAACCGGGGCGACGCCTCAGCTGGGTGTTTTGGACACCGGAGACGACATTTGTTCGCTCAAGGTATGCCCCCATCGATGAGCCCGTAGGCGAACGATTCGACAGCGACGTCGTCAAGGATGCGACCGGAATCTTCCTTCCGGCTACTGCCGTCGACGAGGGCGGCAACCGCATTGGCCAGGGCGGCGGCTACTACGACCGGCTCCTCGACAAACTGGATGCAGACGGCCAACGGCCCCCGACTGTCGCCGTCGTTTATGACGATGAAGTCCTGCCCGCAGGCACCATCCCTGCCGAACCGTTCGATAAACCCGTCGCAGAAGCCCTTACCCCTCTCCGCCTGCTCGGACTAGCCCGAGCTGGCTGAACCGGGCTGGCCGAACCGGGCTTCTGGGCAGTTTGTTCCCTCCGCCACATTCCCTGGTGGAGACCCCGACGTCGGATGATAGAATTGGCACTCAGGCCCTGGGACTGCTAATGGATGGAACAATCACCTTCGCAGTGCAGGACCTGTAGTTCGTCCCGGAGGAGGATCACAAGTGCCCACATATGCCTATGCCTGCAAAGACTGCGGCCATGCCTTTGACATCGTTCAGGCCTTCACGGACAGTTCCCTGTCTGACTGCCCCGAATGCCAGGGATCCTTGCGCAAGAAATTCAACAGCGTGGGCGTCGTGTTCAAGGGATCGGGCTTCTACCGCACGGACTCCCGGGACTCCAAGGGAAGCACCGTTTCGGCTGCTCCTGCCGCGCCAGCTGCATCCCCGGCTCCAGCGTCGGTTCCCGCGGCTGCCGCCAGCTGACCGCGGTTCTTCCACCCGGTTACCGCATTTCAGCCTGATCCGCTTTTCCACATAGCTCAATAAGGCCCTGTCTCCGGATTACTGGCCGGGTTAGCGTGGCAGCATGCCAGCAACCCCGTTTGTATCCCAAAGCCCCAGTTCAACGGTGCCTTCTTCGGTTCCGGGCAATAGCCGCCTCGCGCCGGTCACCAAGGACCGCCCTCGCGGTGTTCCGGCTCTTCCACTGGGCCCTGCCCGCCGCCCCGGCAGTCACCGGAGGTATTCCAACCATCGCAGGTTCGGCAGCTGGCTGAACCGCAACCGCCGCCTCGTGGTGGCACTCCTGCTGTGCGTGGCCGCCGGGATCGCGGTCCACCAGCTGACTCCTGCCTCCGAACAGCGGGTGACGGTCCTCGCCGCGGCCCGGGACCTTCCGGCCGGGTCCACCTTGGCAGATTCCGACCTCAAACCTCTTGAAGTCCTTCCCGGCGGAGCTCCCGCCGGAGCGCTCACCTCTGGCACTGGACACAGGGGAAAGCAGCTTGCCTCGCCCCTTCAGAAAGGGCAGGTTCCCACAGACGCCCAATTCCTGGGCCCGGGTTTGCTGACCGGCGCCGGGCCCGCAACAGCAGCCGTTCCACTGCGCATGGCCGACTCCGCTTCAATTCAGCTTGTTTCGCCGGGCCAGTTGGTCAACGTTGTGCTCACGGCAGCTGATGGACTTGAAGGACCCGGCAAGAAATCCGAACTCCTGGCTGCAGCCGTCCCCGTTTTGTGGACGTCCGCACAAGGAGGCAGGGCGAGCCAGTGGCTCGGTACGAACGAGTCCGACGGCCTCGTAGTTGTCGCCGCGAATCCGCAGCAAGCCGAAATCCTCGCCGGAGCTTCCACCCGCGGAAAGTTGTTCTTTATCTTGGTCAATCCCTCAGGCAACAGGCAACCCGAAACCCATGCCGGATAGCCCGGATCATCGTGGAATGTTCAGCCCCAGTGTGGAGGCCTTTGCTCCTTCAGCCAGGCGTCGTGATCGTAGCCGGGCTCGTCACCCCAGCGGCGCGGATCATCCTCGGAGGCCTTCTTGGGCAAAATGCCTTCTCCCACAGGCTTGTGCTCCGGTGCGGGCTTCAATTCTGTTTTCTCCTGCTTGTCCAACTCCGTGTTATCCAGCTCGGTGGCAGCCTCTACTGCATCACTGTCCGCGGGGTATTTGGCTTTTGTGCTCTTTCTCTCCGCCATTGCGCTTCCTTACTGGATAGCTGGTCACAGGCCGGGACCTTGCGTACCGCCAAGTTCGGCCTGACCCGGCTCCGCCTGACTACCCCGCCCTGCCTGTGTGCCCGGCCCTGCCTGTGTGCCCGGCTCCGGCTGACGATCCAGTTCCAATTGTTCAACATCCATGTCCAGGAATCCATGCTCGACGGCGCCAAAGGAGGGCGCAACGGGCTTTTCGAGTCCAAGATAGGAACCGATGCGGTCCGCACAAGACGAGGGGTCCGTGAATACTTCGATGGTCCACAAAGACATGTAACGCCAGCCGAGGCGTTCCAGGAGCTGGGGCCGGAGCCTGCTACGCTCCCTAACGCTCATGCGGCGGTATCGCTCCGTGCCATCCGATTCAATGGCCACCGGGGTGGGCATTTCGGTGTCATCACGGCCGATGGTGTGCACGGGATCGGCCGCCGCGGCGATGTCCAGCGCTCCGTCGTAGTGATGCCACACGCGGGCTCCACGAGCACGGAGCCGCTCGCCCAGATCCGCTACCAGCGGATCCTCACCGAGCGCCTGCTCGCTGGCCGCCGCCCTGGTTGCCGGTGTCCCCAGATCCGAATTGCCCGAGAGTTCGCGATCAAGGAGTTCATGGAAATCAACCGCTCCATGAGCCAATCGGTCCAGATCCAGGTCCTCAGGACGGAAGCAACTCAGGACGTGCAAGGATCTGCGCGAGCGGGTCATTGCCAAGGCAAACTTGTTACGGCCGCCTTCGGCGGACAGGGGGCCGAAACTGTGCAGCGCGCGGCCATGTGGAGTGCGCCCGAAGCCGAGGGAAAAGATGATGTGGTCGCGAACCAATCCTTGGGCACGCTCCAGATCCACCACGCGGAAGGACTCTGCACCTGCGTTGAAGAAACCGGACAACAGAGGATAGTTGGGCAGCTGGAGCCTAATGGCTTCGCCGATCCTTGCAGCATGGCGCAGGCTTGCGGTCACCACTGCGAGCGAGGTACGGGGCCGAAGCCTGGCGTGTTCGAAAACCAGATCCACCACACGATTCACTTCTGCTGCAACCGATTCCACGCCTTCGTGATCCGAACCTGGCAGTCCGGTACCGTCCGGGATGTACTCAACCACAACCGAACGGTCGAGACCGGTGACGGATTGGCCATCCGGCAGTCGACGCAGGCCACCATCGTAGTAATTCTTGCTCAGTTGCAGGACCAGATCTTCATCAACAGCGCGGTACACCCAATTCAGTTGCCAAGTCGGCAAGACGCGGGCCAATGCACTGAAGGCACTGTCAACCGTGTCCTGGCTCGTGACGCCTGCCAGGGGAGGCTCCACGGCCACGCTAAATGTGCGGGCGTTGGCAATCTTCGCGTCGCCAAAGGCAATCACTTGTTCGGCCCGGGCGATGGCCGGCAGCACAGCCTGCAAAGACGTGCTCTCGGCATCAAGAATCACCACTGCGTCGAACTTCTGTTCGGCAGGCAACAGCCCGGTCAGCAGGTATGGGCTGATGGACCACACAGGCACGAGCCGGGAAACCAGAGCCGGAGCCTGGGCGCTGAGCGCCGAGAGGGTAACCCGGCCGTCCTTGATCAGATTCCGCAGGAGCTCTGCCTGGCGGGGATGTTCCGCGATTCCGGCCCGCCACATTTCGGCAAGCGTCCACCTCAGCCTGGCTGCACCGCTGGCAATGTGCGCGTGATCCGCCAGGCGGTACTCGGCTTCGAGACGGCGGAGGGAATCGCCGTCGGACATGGCAAGGTAGTCGTCACCGCTGATCATGGCTTCCAGGGCAGACTGCCACCAAGCCAGCTCCAATTCCGCGCCAACGGATTCGGCAGGGACTTCCCGACCTGCCAAATCCGCGAGTAGTTCGCCGAGTCCGTGCTCACGCATGTTCTCGACCAAAAGCGTACGCTCCGGCAGGGTCTCCAGAGTTCCCGTATCCGCGACAAGACGCTCAAGGCGCGCCATGAGAACTTCGTAGCGGGTCGCGTGAAGGTCGCCGCCGTCGGCCGTGTGTTTGAGGCAATCGCCCAGACGACGGAGCTCCCGGTCCAATTCCCGGTACGTAGCGCCCAAATCCGCGAGCCCGGATGGCACGGCAGGATGACGCTGCGTGGTGGCGTACTCAGCCCAAAGGGCCCGCTGCTCCTGAACGAGTGCCAAGGAACTGTGCAGATCCGCAATGTGGACACCGGGCCGGACGTATTCTTTGGCCACTCTTCGCAAACGGGAGCGCTGCATCGACGGCATTTCGAGGCCCCGCTCGCGACGCCATGCGGAGGTGGCGGTAGCCGAAATCAGATCGTGGACCGGCCGGTCGAAGATATCCGGGGTGAATTTGTCCAGGCTCTCCCGCACCGCCATCAACAGCTCAAGTTGCGCGCCCCATTCGGCGAAGTTCGCCCCGAGGCGGATTTCGGAGTGCTCTGCAACCTGGTTCATCCGTTCCCGCAGTTTGGGGAGGTGCTCCGCGGCGGCGCCAGCCAGTTGCTGGGCTTCTTCCGTCTCCTTGCGCGTGACCAAGCGCGCACCGTACCAGGGGCTCGACGTCGACGCCCGGCTGAAACTGCCTAGTTCGGCAGCGCGGCGCAGTCGTCCAGCCAGCTCGGCCCGGTCTTTGATATTGTCCAACACGCTGCGCTTCAAGCGCACGGTAGTGGCGGGGGCAGGCTGGATGGAGGTCAGCTCCGCGAGCGACTGCATTGCCTGATAGGGCGAGCACCCCCAGCGCTGGCGAACATTGTGCAACGACGCGACATGGTCCATGAGGGCATGACGGTGCTCAGTCAGGGTCTTGTGAAGATTCGCAAGTTGAGGTTCCAGTGACTTCTCGTTGCGTATGATCGCGCTGACCAGCTGTCCCTTGAGCTGCTGGGCCGTGGCACCATTGCCCGGCCTGAACAGCATCGACTCAAGGCCAAGGGCTTCAAAATTGCTGGCGAGCCCGTTGAGGCTCGCACGCCGGTCGCCCACCACGAGCACTGATTTGCCCTCGTTGACAAGCGCGCCGATGGCATTGATTGCAGTTTGGGTCTGGCCGCTGCCTGGCGGGGTGCTTACCACGAGCGAATCGCCTGCCCGGACTGCATCCACGACGTACTGCTGGTCAGCATCCGCATCAAGGAGCAGCGACTCCTCGGCAGGCTCGCGCTCGTCGAGGTTCGGGAACCGCCCGGACTTGATCGGTTCAGGTTCAACGTTCCCGCCGTTGGCAGCTTCGAACAAGGATGCGACGACGCTGCTGTTTTCGTTGATCCAGGGGTCGTCCAGATTCCCGGACAAATCCGCCAAGGTTGTTATGAGGAGATTGGGGGTTACTTCGGCACCTGGGATCGGCTGCACCAGCGTGGCAAGACGGTCAAGGACTGGTTGGGGATCGAGGCGCGCGGTGTTGTAGGCCATGCGGCTCACCGCATTGACGTCGAACACAATTCCATGGACGGTCTTCAAGTGCCGGACCAACGCAGGGTTGATGCCCGCTTGTTCCGTGAGTTGCAGTTCGTAGTCATCCTCGCCGGGCCGCGCTGTGAGCGAAATAGCTGCCAACATGACGGGAGCGGAAACGCGCTGGGGTTTTCCTCCGACGGCCGATGTCCAGACGACAGTTCCGCAGGACAGATACCCGGCGTCGATCCCCCGGTCGTTGCCCAATTCGAAGATCTTCGAGCGAAGGTTCCTGGCTGCACGCGCGGCAACAAGATATTGCTGGCGATCCCGGATCAGGGTAGAAAGACGGGTTCGGCGTCCGGCGAGGAGCTGCGCGAGGCCTGAAGGGTGGCCGTTACTAAGGTCGATCGAACCTTCCGGCGTCTTGACGAAGCGCAGCATAGTGTCCGCGCCAGTCACAGGTTTGAGCCCCGACAGCCATTTCCGGAGCTCTGCAGAGCTCTCTTCGTGGCTTTGACCTACTGACACCGCTGCCTTCTTTTCTGTTCTAGCTCGAGACGACTTGGACCAAATCGGCATACTTTCGAGGGTAGCGGGAATCGACCTGCAGTCCGCACCGCAACACTGGTGGAAAGGCAAATTACCCCTGATTTCAGGGGAAATGCAAGGTGACCGGCCTCTGGAAAGAGACCGGTCACCTAGAACGCTATTCCCACTCGATGGTTCCCGGTGGCTTGCTGGTGACGTCCAGTACCACGCGGTTGACTCCATCTACCTCGTTCGTGATCCTGTTGGAGATCCTGGCGAGGAGGTCGTAAGGGAGCCTCGACCAGTCAGCAGTCATAGCGTCCTCGGAAGAAACGGGACGCAATACGATCGGGTGCCCATAGGTACGTCCGTCACCTTGCACGCCGACGCTGCGGACATCGGCGAGCAGCACCACCGGCATCTGCCAGACGTCGTTGTCGAGACCGGCCGCCGTGAGCTCGGCACGCGCGATGGCGTCTGCCTTGCGCAGCAGGTCCAAACGTTCCTTGTTCACTTCTCCGACAATGCGGATGCCGAGGCCCGGACCAGGGAACGGCTGGCGTCCAACGATTTCCTGCGGCAGGCCCAGCTGCGCACCCACGGCGCGAACCTCGTCCTTGAACAGGGCGCGGAGCGGCTCAACGAGCTCGAACTGCAGGTCCTCGGGCAAGCCTCCCACGTTGTGATGGCTCTTGATGTTCGCAGCACCTTCGCCTCCGCCGGATTCGACGACGTCCGGGTACAGGGTGCCCTGGACGAGGAATTTGATGCTCTCGCCTTCGGACGCGGCCTCGGCAATGATGGCCCGCTCTGCTTCCTCGAACGCACGAATGAACTCGCGGCCGATGATCTTGCGCTTGGTTTCGGGATCGCTGACTCCGGCCAGGGCGGACAGGAAACGCTCCTGCTCATTTGCCACATAGAGTTTCACGCCGGTTGCAGCAACGAAGTCACGCTCGACCTGTTCGGCTTCGCCTTCGCGCAGCAAACCATGGTCCACGAACACGCAGGTGAGCTGGTCACCCACGGCGCGCTGCACAAGGGCTGCGGCAACGGCCGAGTCGACGCCTCCGGAGAGGCCGCAGATGACCTTGGAATCACCGACCTGCCGGCGGATTCGATCAACCTGCTCTTCGAGGATGTTGCCGGTGGTCCAGTTGGGCTTCAGGCCGGCTCCGTCGAACAAGAAGTTCTCCAGAACCTGCTGGCCGTGTGCCGAGTGCTTGACCTCGGGGTGCCACTGCACGCCGTAGAGGTGCTTTTCCTCGTTCGCGAAAGCGGCTACAGGTGCACCGGCGGTGGTCGCCAGGACTTCGAAGCCTGCCGGGGCAACATGCACGGAGTCTCCATGGCTCATCCAGGTGTTCTGCGAGTCAGGGGTGCCTGCAAGGATGGAGCGGGCTTCGCCAACCGTGGTGGCTTCGGTGGCGCCGTACTCGCGCAACCCGGTCTGTGCGACCTTGCCGCCGAGCGCGTTGGCCATGGCCTGGAAGCCGTAGCAAATACCCAAGACCGGCACGCCGGCCTCGAAAAGGTCTGCGCCAACCCTCGGGGCACCCTCGGCATAAACGCTTGAAGGACCGCCGGAAAGAATGATCGCTGCCGGGTTCTTGGCCAGAAGCTGCTCGGTGGTGAAAGTGTGCGGAACAATCTCCGAGTACACATTCGCTTCACGGACGCGGCGGGCAATCAGCTGCGCGTACTGGGCACCGTAGTCAACAACCAGCACCGGCTTCTGGGAAGTCTGAGCTTCAGAACTGAAGGGTGCGGTGGGAGTAGTCACCGTAACAGCCTACTTTGCCGGGATGCCCCGGTGCACCTTGAAGCCTGTCGTGAAGCCGGGAATCAGCCCACAAACCGTCCCGACGTTAGCGATCTCACAATGCCCGCCGGGGCGGGCCCGTCAGTAACGCTTGGATGCCTGCGGATTGGCGGCTAGTTCGGCTTCTACCTCCGAGTGGAACTTCTTCTCCACAATGAAGGACATCAGCGGGACAACCCCGCCCAAGGCAAGCAGGATGAGCTTCGTGAACTGCCAGCGCATGAGCGACCACAAACGGAAGTCCGAGATGAGGTAAACCACGTACATCCAGCCGTGGACGATCAGCACCGTCACGGAGACGTTGACGCCGCCAAGAACCGCCTTCGACTCGGCGTCAGCGAAGCCGAAACCGAAGGGCTGCCCGGTGGCCGCGTTGGTGCCGCCGGCAAAGAGGTATACACCGAACACATAGCGTGCCACGAGCTCGGCGCACAGGAGCAGGAGCATGGTGCCGGTGAGGTAGGCCATGACCTTGTAGAACTTCAGTGCGGAGCGGATCTGGGCCGTGGTTCCGCCAAAGCGGCGCTTCTTTGCCGGGGTCGGCTTCGCGCCGGACTCTCCGGACTGTTCGGGTTGGATGGCCGGTTTGGGCTCAATCATGGCTATACCTGTTCTGGCTTGGTAATTGCTGGCAAATCGTCTGACGGGAATTCGTCGTCGGGCTCTTCCTCTTCGAGGGTTCGCCGGTAGTCATCGGCCACCATTCGCCACCAGATGTAGAGGGCGAAGCCCGCAAAAACCACCCATTCCACGGAGTAAAAGAGGTTGAGCCAGTTGATCTGCTGGGTAGGTGGCTGGGCCGGGATATTGAGGGGCTTCAGCTGCTCCGGAAGAGCGAGGGCCTTGCCTGCGGACACTTCCGACGTCGCGGCGACGAAGCCCGGGTAGCTTGAAATTTCCCACGTGTTGATGAGTTCCGCGACCGAAACCGCGGACGCGCGGTCCGCTCCGGCGTCGACGTTTGGCACTGGCGCCTCGGACGGCAGAAGCCGCCCGGTCAGTTCAATAGTGCCCGACGGCGGCGGGCTGGCTTGGGCGGGATCGGGGACCCAACCGCGTGCTACGGGAA
The DNA here is from genome assembly GCF_014207375.1 of Arthrobacter sp. AZCC_0090. Taxonomy (GTDB): domain Bacteria; phylum Actinomycetota; class Actinomycetes; order Actinomycetales; family Micrococcaceae; genus Arthrobacter. Next base: position 114,893 of record NZ_JACHEE010000009.1, read on the forward strand.
TCCAGGTCTTCGGCGAAGCGCCAACGCCGTGGAGAACGGGAGCACCGTCAACCGCAAACGCGGTGACTACCCAGTATCCCTTTTGCCCAGCGAGCAGGCGACCTTCCACAAGGACTTGCTTGGCGGGGTCGTAGCTGCCTTTCGCACTGACCATCTGGTCCGATACGGAACCAGGAAAGAAGGTTCCCGGCTGCAGGACACCGGTAAGCGGCTTGACTTGCTCCGCCGAGGGATCAACTGGCGCATCACTCTGAGTGGATCTGCCGAACTGCCACTGGCTGAGCAGCACGAACACCCCGGAGAGCAGGAGCGCGAAGACAAGTCCTGCGATCCAGCGGGGCTTCAGAGCGGTTTTCAACACCCCTTAACCGTACTTCGTCAAGCTGTAGAACAGCTAAACGAGCCCAAGAGTGGGGCAGCAGGGTCCCTACGTGGCGCGGAACGCGACACGAAAGGGCCTGCCCCAATCTCTAGTGGTCGAAGAACACCAGGCTGGAGTTGATCAGTTCGGCGATGACTTCCGGATCGTGGGCGCGCCGGAGGGACTCCCGGAACGATTCCTTGGAGAGTGACCGCGCCAAAGTGGCAAGGACTTCCAAGTGGTCCGAGAACGAACTAGCCGGTGTGGCGATGAGCAGAACCAGGGTGGCGGGTCCGTCGCTGGCGCCGAAGTCCAGGGAGTGCCCGAACTTGGTAACCCCGACGGCGATGGAGACCCGCGAAACAAACTCACTGCGGGCGTGCGGCAACCCGATGCCGCCTGGGAGCCCCGTGGCGAGTTGGTGTTCGCGCGAGTTGACGTGTTCGAGGAAGCCTTCGAGGTCCGTGACACGCCCGGCCGCATAGAGCCGTTCCGCGAGCTGGCCCGCGGCGTCTGTCTTGTCGACCGCTTCCATCTCCAGGATGACGGTCTCCGGCGTCGTCAGTTCGGCATCATACGGGTCCAGTGGTTCCGCCAAGTCGTTTCCCTCCAGTGTGCCCAGCCAACCCAGGGCGCTCAGCGCAGGGGAACGATGTCATCGACGCCCATGCGCGCAGCATCAGCCGATTCGTCGTCGGGCTGCTGTTGGCTGAGCCGTTCAGCTTCCACCCGGGCCAGGTAGTGCTTGATTTCGCTTTCCCGCTGCGCGTCGCTCCAGCCAAGAATTTCTCCCATCAGCTTAGCGACAACCGGGACCGCGGAAACACCTCTGTCCCACGACTCGATCGATATTCGGGTGCGCCGGGTCAGGACATCGTGGACATGACGAGCGCCCTCATGGGTCGCTGCATAGACAACCTCTGCCGAAAGATAGTCGTCCGCGCCAGGGAGCGGCTCAGCCATGGCCGGATTGTCTTTGATGATGGCCAAGACTTCCGGCGCCATGGAGCCATAGCGGTTGAGCAGATGTTCCACCCTCGCGACGTGGACTCCGGCCTCATCCGCGGTTCTCCCCCGGCGGTTCCACGCGGCTTTGAATCCCTCGGCGCCCAGGAGCGGGATGGTTTCAGTGCAACTCGCGGGTACGCGCTCGTCCATGGCGCGGGTCGCTTCGTCTACGGCGTCCTTCGCCATGACCCGGTACGTGGTGAACTTGCCGCCAGCAACCACTACCAGGCCTGGAACGGGGTGTGCCACGACATGTTCGCGTGAGAGCTTGGCTGTCGAGTCGCTCTCCCCTGCCAGCAGCGGACGAAGTCCGGCGTAAACGCCTTCAACATCCTCCCGGGTCAGGGGCCGTTTCAAGACTCGGTTGACGTGCTCAAGGACGTAGTCGATGTCCTTGCTGGACGCGGCGGGGTGGGCCTTGTCCAACTTCCAGTCGGTGTCCGTTGTGCCGATGATCCAATGCCGCCCCCAGGGAATGACGAACAACACGGATTTCTCGGTCCTCAGGATCAATCCCACCGTGGACTGGAAGCGGTCGCGAGGGACCACGAGGTGGATGCCCTTGGAAGCACGGACCTTGAGCTGGCCGCGATCCGTGACCATTGCCTGGGTCTCGTCGGTCCAGACGCCGGTGGCGTTGAGCACCTGCTTGGCGCGGACCTCAATGATGCTGCCGTCTTCCTGGTTTTCCACCTTCGCACCCACCACACGTTCACCCTCGCGCATGAACGACACAACGCGCATCCTGTTCACGGCATGCGCTCCGTAGTGTGCCGCGGTGCGGACGAGGTTGACGACCAGCCTGGCGTCGTCAACCTGGGCGTCGTAGTACCGGATGGAGCCGACGAACGCGTCGCTCTTGAGGCTCGGAGCAGCCCTCAGTGTTCCGCGCCGGAAGAGGTGTTTGTGCATCGGGACACCGCGGCTGTGCCCTGAGGTAAGGCCAAGTGTGTCGTAAAGGAAGATGCCGGCACCAACATAGGGCCGTTCCCAAAAACGCCGGGTCAATGGGTACAGGAACGGAACCGGCCGGACAAGGTGCGGCGCGATTTGTTGGATCAGCAGCCCGCGCTCCTGGAGAGCCTCCTGGACCAGCGCAAAGTCGAGCATTTCCAAGTAGCGCAGCCCGCCGTGAATCAGCTTCGAGGACCTCGACGACGTGCCTGAGGCCCAGTCCCGGGCCTCGACGATGCCCACGGACAACCCGCGGGTCACTGCGTCCAAGGCCGCCCCGGCCCCGACCACGCCTCCGCCGACAATCAGGATGTCGAGTTCCTTGCCGGGCTCCATGGTGCCCTTAAGTACCTCGATGGACCTGGCTCGCGCCTCCGGGCTTAACGCACCGGCATCATTCCTCTGCGAACCATCTGCAACACTGCTCATCGGACGCCTCCCATCGCACAAAGCCCGTAGTCCCCCACACTACTTCTTGTGCGCGGGCTTGGGCAGGGTTTTCACCCGAAGGCTAAGGTGGCCCGGACAGCAGCCTACTGACCCGAGTACGGCGAGACGACGACGTCGACCCGCTGGAATTCCTTCAGGTCCGAATAGCCTGTTGTGGCCATTGAACGGCGCAGCGCGCCGATCAGGTTGGAGGTGCCGTTGGTGTGGTGGCCCGGCCCGAAGAGCACTTCCTCCAGCGGTCCAACGGTGCCGACGTTGACCCTGTCGCCTCGTGGCAACTCGAGGTGGTGGGCTTCCTGTCCCCAGTGCCAGCCCCTGCCTGGTGCTTCTTCCGCACGGGCCAAGGCGCTCCCGAGCATGACGGCGTCGGCGCCCATCGCGATGGCCTTGACGATGTCACCGGAAGAACCCATGCCGCCGTCGGCGATCACATGCACGTACCGTCCGCCGGACTCATCCATGTAGTCGCGGCGGGCAGCGGCGACGTCGGAAATAGCGGAAGCCATGGGCGAATGGATGCCGAGTGCGCGGCGTGTGGTGGTGGTTGCGCCGCCACCGAAGCCCACCAGAACGCCGGCCGCACCGGTACGCATAAGGTGCAGGGCGGGCGTGTATCCGGCGGCTCCGCCAACGATCACCGGGACGTCAAGCTCGTAGATGAACTGCTTGAGGTTCAGCGGCTCGTGGTTCTTGGAGACGTGTTCAGCCGAGACAGTGGTACCCCGGATGACGAAAATGTCGACGCCGGCAGCAACCACAGTCTTGTAGTGCTCCTGGGTGCGCTGCGGTGTGAGCGAGCCGGCCACGGTCACACCGGAAGCACGGATTTCCGCGAGCCTGCTGGTGATCAATTCGGGCTGGATCGGAGCCTTGTAGAGCTCCTGCATGCGCCGCGTAACGGCAGGGTTGGCCGTTTCATCCTCAAGGGCGGAGATCTCGTCCAGTACGGATTGCGGGTCTTCGTAGCGGGTCCACAGGCCCTCAAGGTCCAGCACGCCCAGACCGCCAAGCCGGCCAAGAGCTATGGCCGTTTCAGGCGACATGGCGGAATCCATAGGGGCGGCGATCACGGGCATCTCGAACTTGTAGGCATCAATCTGCCATGAGACGGAAACGTCCTTGGGGTCACGCGTCCGGCGGTTGGGGACGATCGCGATGTCATCCAGGGAGTAGGCACGACGCCCACGCTTGCCACGGCCAATCTCAATCTCATAAGTCACTGCTCTAGGTTATCCCAGTGCAGCGCCATGTCCCGGCAGGAAATGGGCAAGCCCGCCACCTCATGACGACGGCGGCGGGCTTGCTTGAAATCTGGCGGTCTAGCGGGAACCGTAGTTCGGGGCCTCGACGGTCATTTGGATGTCGTGCGGGTGGGACTCCTTCAGCCCGGCTGCGGTGATGCGCACAAACTTGCCGCGCGCTTTGAGCTCGGCGATGGTCGGAGCACCCGTGTAGAACATGGTCTGGCGCAGGCCGCCGACCAGCTGGTATGCCACCGAGGAGAGCGGGCCGCGATAGGCCACGCGGCCTTCGATGCCTTCGGGGATGAGCTTGTCGTCGCCGGAAACGTCCGCTTGGAAATAGCGGTCCTTCGAGTAGGACGTGTTCTTGCCCCGGGACTGCATGGCGCCCAGGGAACCCATGCCGCGGTAGCTCTTGAATTGCTTGCCGTTGACGAAGATCAGCTCGCCCGGCGATTCGTCACAGCCAGCCAACAAAGAACCGAGCATGACGGTGTCGGCGCCGGCCACGAGGGCCTTACCGATATCGCCCGAGTATTGCAGGCCGCCATCGGCGATCAGCGGCACACCGGCAGGGATGGCTGCCTTCGAGGACTCATAGATGGCCGTGATCTGGGGGACGCCAACACCGGCAACAACGCGCGTGGTGCAGATGGAGCCTGGGCCTACGCCCACCTTGATGCCGTCGGCACCTGCGTCGATCAGCGCCTGGGCGCCTTCGCGGGTAGCTGCCTGGCCGCCGATGATGTCAACGTGCGCGGCAACGGGATCGGACTTCAGGCGGGTGATCATGTCCAGGACGCCCTGCGAGTGGCCGTTGGCGGTGTCCACGAACAAAGCGTCGACGCCAGCGTCAATCAACGTCATGGCGCGTTCCCAGCCATCGCCGAAGAACCCGATGGCGGCGCCGACGCGGAGACGGCCTTCCTCGTCCTTCGTGGCGAGCGGGTACTGCTCGGCCTTGGTGAAGTCCTTGGTGGTGATGAGGCCCTTGAGCCGTCCCTGTTCGTCAACCAGGGGCAGCTTCTCGATCTTGTTGGTGGCCAGCTTGTGCGAGGCCTCTTCGCGGCTGATGCCGACGTGGCCGGTGATGAGGGGCATCTTGGTCATGACGTCGCTGACAAGCCGCAGTGGGAAGTCGGACTCCGGCACAAAGCGGGTGTCCCGGTTGGTCACAATGCCCAGCAGGCGGCCATCGGGGTCGATGACCGGCAGGCCCGAAACCCGGTAACGGGAACACAGTTCGTCCAGTTCCTGGAGCGTGGCTTCCGGGTGGATGGTCAGCGGGTTGGTGATCATCCCGGACTCGGAGCGCTTGACGCGGTCCACGTGGTCGGCCTGGTCTTCGATGGACAGGTTCCGGTGGATCACGCCAAGTCCGCCCTGGCGGGCCATGGCGATGGCCATCCGGGACTCCGTGACAGTGTCCATCGCGGCGGACAGAAGAGGGGTTTGGACCGAAATGCGCTTGGAGATCCGGGAGGACGTATCAGCCTCGGACGGGATGACGTTCGTGTGGCCCGGCAGCAGCAGGACGTCGTCATAGGTCAGGCCAACAAAGCCAAAGGGATCGTGTTCGGGCTGGGTCATGAGTGCGCCTCTTACCTTGGTTCTTGGGGGTTGCTCTGGTAGGGGTTGCAACTGATGACCAGCCCGTCATTACGGGACTGGCCTGTGCATAAAGTTTCTGAATAAATAGTAGAACCTCGCCGCCGATCCCCATATTCCGCAAGGGCAATGTGAGCAACGGCACCTGAGGCCTGGCGTTGAAGCGTCGGCTTACACGCAGAAGGCCCGGCCCCCCGAAAGGGGACCGGGCCTCGCGCATTCAACAACCAGGACTAGTGGCTGTGGCCTGCGTGCTCGTCTTGCTCGGCCGGCTTCTCGACAACCAGGGTCTCGGTGGTGAGAACCAGGGCTGCGATGGAGGCGGCGTTCTGGAGTGCGGAGCGGGTGACCTTGACGGGGTCGATCACGCCAGCGGCGATCAGGTCCTCGTACACGCCGGACTTGGCGTTGAAGCCGTGGTTGTCTTCGAGCTCAGCAACCTTGGCGACGACGACGTAGCCGTCGAAGCCGGCGTTCTGGGCGATCCAGCGAAGCGGCTGGGTCAGGGCACGGCGGACGATGCCGACGGCGGCAGCCGCGTCGCCTTCCAGGGCCTTGACGGCGGTGTCCTCGTCCAGTGCCTTGAGGGCGTGGATGAGGGCAGAGCCGCCGCCGGACACGATGCCTTCTTCAAGGGCGGCACGCGTGGAGGACACTGCGTCCTCGATGCGGTGCTTCTTTTCCTTGAGCTCAACCTCGGTGGCTGCACCGACCTTGATGACGCCGATGCCGCCTGCGAGCTTTGCAAGCCTTTCCTGCAGCTTTTCACGGTCCCAGTCGGAGTCGGTGCGGGTCAGCTCGGCACGGATCTGCGCTACGCGTGCCGCGACGTCCTCAGCCGTGCCAGCGCCGTCAACGATGGTGGTGTTGTCCTTGGTGACTGTGATGCGGCGTGCAGAGCCGAGGACCTCGAGGCCAACCTGGTCCAGGGACAAGCCGAGCTCCGGGGAAACAACCTGCGCACCGGTCAGCGTGGCGATGTCCTGCAGGATGGCCTTGCGGCGGTCGCCGAAGCCCGGAGCCTTGACGGCAACCACGTTCAGGGTGCCGCGGATGCGGTTCACGATCAGCGTGGACAGTGCCTCGCCGTCGATGTCCTCAGCAATGATGAAGAGCGGCTTAGCGGCCTGCAGGGCCTTCTCAAGGAGCGGCAGGAATTCCTGCAGCGAGGAGATCTTGCCCTGGTTGATCAGGATGAGCGCGTCTTCGAGAACAGCTTCCTGGCGTTCCGCGTCAGTGACGAAGTACGGGGACAGGTAGCCCTTGTCGAACTGCATGCCCTCAGTGAGGACCAGTTCGGTCTGCGTGGTGGAGGACTCTTCGATGGTGATGACGCCATCCTTGCCGACCTTGCCGAAAGCCTCGGCCAGCAGTTCGCCGACCTCGTCGCTCTGGGCGGAGATCGCGGCAACGTTGGCAACCTGGGTGCCTTCTACTTCGCGGGCGTTCTCCAGGAGGCGGGCAGCAACGGCCTGGACAGAGACCTCGATGCCACGCTTGATTTCACCAGGGGCGGCGCCTGCGGCAACGTTGCGCAGGCCTTCCTTGACGAGTGCCTGTGCCAGAACGGTGGCCGTGGTGGTGCCGTCGCCTGCGACGTCGTTGGTCTTGGTGGCGACTTCCTTGGCCAGCTGAGCGCCAAGGTTCTCGTACGGGTCGTCCAGCTCGACTTCACGGGCGATGGTCACGCCGTCGTTGGTGATGGTGGGTGCGCCCCACTTCTTGTCCAGAACGACGTTGCGGCCGCGCGGGCCGAGAGTCACCTTGACGGTGTTGGCGAGCTTGTCAATGCCTGCTTCGAGCGAGCGGCGGGCAGCGTCGTTAAACGCTAGCTGCTTTGCCATGGTTGTGTCCTTTCAAGACGGAAAACCCGCACCGCTGATTCAGTCAGAAGATGTCCGACTCGATCTGCGGTGCGGGATCCAGGAAATTACTTAACGACGATCGCCAGAACGTCGCGAGCGGACAGAACGAGGTATTCGTTGCCGCCGGTCTTGACTTCAGTTCCGCCGTACTTGGAGTAGATAACGACGTCGCCAACGGCTACGTCGACAGGTACGCGGTTGCCGTTGTCGTCAAAGCGGCCGGGGCCGATTGCAACAACTTCGCCTTCCTGCGGCTTTTCCTGTGCAGTGTCCGGGATGACCAGGCCGGAAGCCGTGGTCTGCTCTGCTTCGAGCGGGCGGACAACAATGCGATCCTCGAGAGGCTTAATGGAGACCGACACTCGGATCTCTCCTTTACGTGAGGTAGTACATGGACTATCAAACCAGGGGTGCCGTGGCGTGCTTACCGTCGTCGCGGTGCCGGTAAGTGCCTGGCGGCATGATTAGCACCCGCCTAGGGAGAGTGCTAATCAAGACTCTATGTAAGCATTAGCACTCGGTCAAGGCGAGTGCCAGAATTCCGTCATGGGTGAACGGCGGCAGGCCGCCCCGGACTCAATCAGCTCATTGCCCGGCGAGGTCGTCGAAGTCAACGTCCTCGCCGTCGTCGTACTCTTCTTTCGGTGCGGTTCCGCGGTTCAGGTAGAGCACTACGCCACTGGCGAGTGCGATGACGCCGAACACCACCAGCCCGACAATCGCTCCGATACGCGCGCCTGAGTAGGTGTCCCGAATGTCCCTGGCCTCGTCCGTGGCGTCCTGGACGCTCTTTCCGGTCATGGAATAGGTGGCCGCGTTGAAGGAGTCGAGGAAGAAAATAATGATCAAGAGCGCGATGCAGACAATTGCAATCGAAGCACCTGCGATGAGCGCAGGACGGGCATACTTGGACAGATTTCCGGCGGAGGGACGTTTATCGGGGGCAGAGGGAGAACCATTGGCGTCGTCAGGCTGGCGTACTGGGTTGTCTTCCATGGCATCAACCCTATCGGCCCGAATGGTCCCGGATCCCCCTCTCCGCCTCGTATGACGGGCGGCCAGTAGGCTAGTTCCCATGGCTGACACACCCCAAGACCAGATTGCCCCGCTTCTGACAACGGAGGGTTGGGAACTGCTGGCATCCTTGGGACCATACCGTGATAGCGAAGCGTTCGCCCTGAATGCACGCTTGCGCAAAGACGGCCACTCCCCAGCACTTGTGGCCGCCGTCCTCACCCAATCCAGGCTCCGCACCCGCGCCGAGGCCAAGTTTGGCGAATTCGCCCGGCAGATGCTCTTCACGCAAGCCGGATTGGAACAAGCCACCCGGCTCAATGTGGCAGCCAGGCACGCAGAGCGTTTTGCCAAGGCAGGCACGCGGCATGTGGCTGACCTGGGCTGCGGGCTTGGAGCTGACTCCATGGCCATGGCATCCATGGACATCAAGGTCACCGCCGTGGAACTCGACGAGACCACCGCCGCCTGCGCCACCATCAACCTCATGCCTTTCCCGCATGCATCCGTGGTGCATTCCGACGCGACGTCCGTGCCCCTTGACGGCGTCGACGGCGTGTGGCTCGATCCTGCGCGCCGCACGACGTCGTCGTCGGGAACCAAGCGGATCTGGGATCCGGAGGAGTTCTCGCCGCCGTTGTCCTTCGTTGAGTCGCTCGCCGCGTCCGGCAAGGCCGTCGGGGTCAAGATGGGCCCGGGGATGCCCCATGAATCGGTACCAGCCGGCTGCGAGGCACAGTGGGTTTCGGTCGGAGGGGACGTTACGGAAGTAACGCTGTGGTTCAACGACGTCGCCCGTCCCGGCATCCGCCGCGCGGCCCTGGTGCTCGGGCCGCAGGGCGCAGCTGAGATGACCAGCGGCGAAGATTTCGACGGTGGACCCGTGCCCGACGTCGGGCCGGTGGAGGGATACCTGTACGAGCCGGACGGCGCGGTGATCCGCGCGGGCTTGGTGTCCGACGTCGCGCTCCGGCTCGGAGGCCACTTGGTAGACCAACACATTGCCTACATCTGCGCTCCGGAACTGGTGGAGACCCCGTTCGCCCGTGCCTACAAAGTCCTGGAAGTCATGCCGTTGAACGTCAAGGCCCTCAAGGCCTGGGTGAAGGCCAACGGCGTCGGTGTCCTGGACATCAAGAAACGCGGCACGTCAGTCACTCCCGAGGAACTGCGGAAACAATTGTTGCCGGCCGGAAAAGGCTCAGCGAAAGGCCGCGGCAACAAGACAGCCACCCTCGTCCTCACCAGGATCGGCGAGGAAAAGGTGGCTGTTGTGGTGGAGCCGGTAGCGGCCGGCTGAGATAGCCCTACTGGGCGCGCATGAACTCCTCGGCAGCCGCCACTTGCTCGGGCATCGGCGTGATACCCGTGTAGAGCACGAACTGTTCGAGGGCCTGGATGGTGGCTACCTCAGCGCCGCTGATCACGGCCTTGCCCGCCGCGCGGCCGGCCTTGATGAGCGGCGTCTCTGCGGGGAGGGCAACGACGTCGAACACCACGTGCGCGGCCGCGATCGCCTCTTCGGGAAAGGACAATGAGCCGGACTCCGTTCCGCCGGCCATTCCGATCGGTGTGACGTTGACGATCACGTCCGCCGTCGAGTCCCCCACTTCGGCTTGCCAGCGAAAGCCATAGAGTCCTGCGAGCGATTGCCCGAGCTTTTCGTTCCGGGCAACCACAGTGACGCGCGAGAAACCGGCGTCGCGGAAGGCTGCTGCGGTGGCCTTGGCCATGCCACCGGAGCCGCGGAGCAACACGGACGACGCCGGGTCGATCGCGTTACGCTCGATCAGCTGGGCGATCGCAGTGTAGTCCGTGTTGTAGGCCGTCAGTACGCCGGCGTCGTTGACAATCGTGTTGACCGAGTCGATGGCGGCGGCCGATGCGTCCATACGATCCACGAGCGCGATGACGTCTTCCTTATAGGGCATCGAGACGGCGCAGCCGCGGATGCCCAGGCCACGCACCCCGGCGATCGCGTTCGCCAAGTCGGTCGGAGCGAAGGCCTTGTAGATCCAGTTCAAGCCGAGGGCCTCGTAAAGGAAGTTGTGGAAACGCGTTCCGTTGTTGCTCGGCCGGGCTGAGAGGGAGATACAGAGCGTCATGTCTTTGTTGAGGATCGGCATAACGGGGCTTCCTTCGCGTAGCGGGTTCTCCGCCCAGCCTAGACGGGGAGCTAGCCTTGGCGCGCTTTGAATCGCGGATTCAGCTTGTTGATGACAAAGGTGCGTCCGCGCCGGCGGACAACTTGCGCGCCAGGGATCTTCTTGAGGGCACGCAGCGAATTCCTGACTTTCATGGGGTTCTCCTTCTAGGGTTTTGACTTGTTTGATTGCGGCTTTGTTCCACCACGGCCGAAGCCCGGCTAAAGAGTGGATTCGAGTTCCAGTGGATCCTCAAGTGCGGCGAAATCGAGCCTCATTTCCGCTTCGCTCAGCGCACATCCATCCAGCAGGGCCCGGATTTCTGCGGCGTCGACGTCGTCTCCTCGCCCGGTCACGGCCAGCACAGTTCCGCGATCGCCGAAGCGGGGGTGCCAGTCGAGAACGGCGTCGGCGTCGTGGAGCCCGTCTTCGTCCTGCGGGACTTTACCTTCGCGAACAGAGTCGGCGCCGGCATCCGCGAGCCACTCCCCTGTGCTCTCGAGCCAGACGCGCGGTCCGATTCCCTGCACGGCGATCCGGATCTTGGCCGCCGAGGCAATCCACAAGCGGCCCCGCATCCAGTGGCATCCCTCTGCCAGCTTCGGCAGGGCTTCCCGGAAGCGCACGGGATGAAGCGGACGCTCCACTTTGTGGAGCACGGTCCGGAAGCTCCCGGACTCTTCCTTGAGCGGAACCCGCACGGAACCGCGACGAACCCTCGCGAGGGCCTCCGCGCCGTCGTAACATCCGGGCCGGAAGTCGTCGTCGCGGGCTGAAACGGCAGCGTGGGGCGCGAGTTGCGCCAGAAGTTCCAGTCCCTGGGCCCAGTCCTCGCTTGAGTCCGGGCGCAATCCGGTGAGCTCGGCCCCAAGACCGGCATGAACCATGATGGTATCCGCGTGGCCCAACTCTCCGATGAGAAATTCTCCACTGGTGCGGTGGTCCTCCGGCATGGCCGTGAAGCCGGATTCGTACAGGGTGTGCTTGTCCCAAACATGGTCTTCCAGGGCTGAGGGATCGATCGCCAACACTGCGTTGTCGATGACGGCAGGCCGCTCAAGGCCCCGCTTGAGTTCGGCAACCGCCATGTCCACGGAGACGCCAGGCGGCAGGCCCAGGACGATGTGGTCATGGCCGGACGCGGCGAGGCGCTCCGCCGTCGGGACAACGTCAAGACGGACCGTGCAGCTGAGGCAGCCGTGCTCCAAGACGGTTTGTGCCTGCTCTACAAGTTCGCCGTTGCGGAACACCCTCCGCAAGACGACAGAGCCGTCCAGGAGGTCGTGGAGGACCACGGCTGAATCGCGGTGTGTACGCCCTAGCTTGGCTGTGGCCGCTTCGCGGCATTGGCTATCGAGTGAGCTGACAACAGAAAGGTGCATGCCTGTATTGTAGATGCAAATCATTCTCATTAGCAAAAATGCTCGATTTCCTAAGGTTTTCGCCCATGCGGTACCGTACCGCCCCTGCATTAGACTTGAGCCAACCGCTGACGGCCCCACGGCGGGCGTTGCTCAGGGCGTTTTTTGGCATATCACCGAGGGGACCTACGTGCAGATTGATTTCGCTCCATCCAGGCAGTCGACGCTGGGGGTGGAATGGGAGCTCGCGCTCGTCAACGCACGCACCGGGGAATTGGCCTCGGTCGCGAATGAAGTCCTGCGCGGCGTAGCATCTCGGCATCCGGACCTGAACGAAGACGACGAGCACCCGCACATCAAGCGCGAATTGCTCCTCAACACCGTGGAACTCGTCACGGGCGTGTGCAACACCGTCAAGGAAGCCAAGGAAGACCTGGCCCGCTCCCTGAAGGCCGTCAGGGACGTTACCGACCCCATGGGTGTGGAGCTTTTCTGTGCCGGCAGTCATCCGTTCAGCCCGCCGCAGCTTCAGCCGGTCTCGGACAAAGAGCGCTACGCCAAACTGATTGACCGCACCCAGTGGTGGGGACGGCAAATGGTCATTTACGGAGTCCACGTCCATGTCGGCTTGGACCGGAGGGACAAGGCGCTCCCCATCCTCGACGGCCTGGTCAATTACTTCCCGCACTTTCAGGCATTGTCCGCTTCGAGTCCTTTCTGGGGCGGCGAAGACACCGGCTATGCGTCACAACGCGCCCTCATGTTCCAGCAGTTGCCCACGGCCGGATTGCCCTTCCAGTTCCCCAACTGGGCCGAATACGAGTCCTATGTCCAGGACATGTTCACCACGGGTGTGATCGACACCCTGTCCGAAATTCGCTGGGATATCCGCCCGGTGCCGAATTTGGGCACGATCGAGATGCGCATTTGCGATGGCCTGGCAACCCTCGAGGAAGTCGGCGCTGTCGCCGCCCTGACTCAATGCCTCGTGGATGAGTTCTCAACCATCCTGGACAACGGCGGGAGCATTCCCACCATGCCGCCATGGCATATCCAGGAAAACAAGTGGCGCGCCGCCCGCTACGGCATGGAGGCGATCATCATCCTCGATGCCGAAGGCAATGAGCAGCTTGTCACCGACCACCTGAAGGAAACGCTGCTGCGCCTGGCTCCTGTCGCCGAAAAGCTCGGTTGCTCGGAGGAACTGGCCGACGTCGAAAAGATCATCGCTCGCGGTGCGGGCTACCAGCGCCAACGCCGCGTCGCTGCCCAGCACGATGGCGATCTTCATGCCGTCGTCCAGGACCTCGTACAGCAAATGCGGTCCGTACCAACGGCCTAACCTCCGGGATGGATCCGCCCCCGCCTACACCGAAACCGTTGTGACCGGCAGGGAAGAATCCGGAGCAAAAGCAACGCCGCTGGGACCAATTCCCGCCATGATGAGCTGCGATCCCAGGGCCGCAACCATAGCACCGTTGTCGGTGCACAGCGCCAACGGCGGTACGTGCAGCGTGATCCCCGCAGAGGTGCAGCGCTGCCCGGTCAGCTCACGCAGACGGGAGTTGGCGGCCACGCCGCCGCCCAGCAGGAGATCCGTGATGCCGTTCTCCTTGCAGGCCAACACGGCTTTGGACGTGATGACGTCCACCACTGCTTCTTGGAACGCAGCCGCGATGTCAGCTACGGGGACGTCCTCACCGCGCGCTTCAAACTGTTCAACGCAACGCGCGACGGCGGTCTTGAGGCCACTGAATGACCAATCGTAGCGATGGGGTCCCGGCTCTTCGACGGTGCCCATGTATTTGGGTTGCGTCAGTCCTCGCGGGAAGCGGATGGCCTTGGCGTTGCCTTGCTTGGCGAGTTTGTCGATGGCCGGTCCGCCCGGGTAGCCCAGGCCCAAGAGCCTCGCCACTTTGTCATAGGCCTCCCCCGCGGCGTCGTCGATGGTGGAGCCGAGCATCTCAACGTCGTCGGTGATGCTGCGGATGCGCAGGATTTCCGTGTGCCCGCCGGAAACCAGGAGCGCACCGAGGTTGTCGGGCAGTTGTCCACCGGCGCCGAGCCCCCCAGTGCCACCGCCGGCAGCGCCGTCAAGGAGCCCAACGCCGACATGCGCCACCAAGTGGTTGATTGCGTAGAGCGGCTTGCCCGTGGCAACAGAGAGGGCCTTGGCAGCGCAGACGCCCACCATGAGCGCGCCTGCCAGCCCCGGCCCGGAAGTCACCGCGATGGCGTCGATGTCCTCCAGTGTCACTCCGGCCTCGTGCAGGGCCTCCTGCAGCGTGGGTACAAAGGCGTCCAAGTGCGCACGGGAAGCGATCTCCGGAATGACGCCACCGAAACGGACATGCTCATCCATCGAGGAGGACACCGTATTGGTCAACAGGGTGGTGCCCCGGACAATCCCGACGCCGGTTTCGTCGCAGGAGGACTCGATCCCCAGCACAAGCGGCTGGACGGTGCTGGGCTGGACGGTGCTGGGCTGGTTCACGCCGGGTTTCCTTCAGTCAATGTCAGCCTCATGATGAGGGCATCCGTGCCGTCGCGGTAGTAGCGCCGCCGTACGTGGATCTGCTCGAAGCCGAACCGCACGTACAAGGCCTGGGCGCGCGGATTGTCGGCGCGGACCTCGAGGAGGACTTCCGTTGCGCCGCGCCCTCGGGCCTCCTCAATCAGTTCGGTGAGAATAGCCGAGCCAATCCCCCTGCCTTCGAATTCGGGTACGACGGCGATCGTCTGGACATCCGCGATGGGCTCGATGCACATGAGACCCGCGTAAGCCACAATCTGCCCGCCGGCTTCGGCCACTACATAGCGGCGGGTATCCACCTGGGCGAGTTCATCGAAGAACATTTGCATCGGCCAAGCATCCACCGGGAAGAGCCGGCGTTCCAGGACCTCGACGGCGGTGACGTCGTCGGCGGTCATGTCGCGCAGGGTCACCCCGTCGAGCTTGAACTGGTGTGGAGTGTTCACAGCGCACGCTTCCTGGGACCAGGCACCTGTGCGTCCGATTCCCGCAGGTAGAGCGGAGTGGAGTCCGGCAGTTCCGCGCCAGCCGCCAGAAGGGCCATAGCGAACTGGCCCAGGGAGGCGGCGTCGGGCTGGGTGGTGCTGAATTCCTCGTTCGCATTGACGACGTCCGCGTAGATGCCGCCTCCGGCCCCGAAGACGGGAAGATCGGGCAACTCGGAGGCGAAGCCCACATGGGGACCATCCACGAGCCGCGGAAGCTGGCCTTCACTGAGCGTGTAGCGCGCCCAGTAGACCTCCTTGCGACGGGCATCCGTGGCCACCAGGAACTCTGCTTGTGCCTCGGTGGACTCGGCCACTTCCAAGGCGATCGCGTCCAGGCTCATGAGGCCAAAAAGCGGCTTGTTCCAGGCGAAGGCCAAAGTACGGGCCGTAGCAATCCCCGAACGAAGCCCCGTGAAGGGCCCTGGGCCTACACCCGTGACAATGAGGTCGATGTCCGCTCCGCTTACCTCGGCGTCGCCCAGAAGTTTCTCAATGCCGGGCGCAAGGACCTCTGCGTGGCTGCGGGTGTCTTCGGTAGCGAAGGATTCCACCACGCCCTCCATGGCAACGTCCGAGATAAGCGCCGCACTCGCCACGGCCGAGGTATCAATGGCCAAGATCAGCATCAGGCGTTCTCTTCCAGTATTTCGGGGACGGCGATCCAGCGTGGGCCAAAGCCGCGGAAAATGATGGTGCGTGGTTCGTCGTCGTCCTCGGGGTCGAAGTCCAACACCGCATCCGGTCCTGCTTCCACGTTGGCGACCGCCGAATCGGTGCCGCCAACGGTTCGATGCATTTCGATGTCCAGGCGGCTGTCCGAAAGGTGCTCCACGCGCTCGCGCCCCCATTCGACCACCGTCACGGAGTTGTCCATGGTGTTTTCGAGGTCGATGTCGTCAATCTCCGCTGCGGAAGCCAAGCGGTAGGCATCAACGTGGACCAAATCTGGGCCGCCAGGACGGGGACCGTCCGGAAGGTTGGGGTGGATGCGCACCAAGACAAAGGTCGGCGAAATAACTCCCGCACGGACGCCCAAGCCTTCTCCGAGTCCTTGGGTGAAGGTGGTCTTGCCGGCACCGAGTTCGCCCGTCAGGACCAAGAGGTCGCCGGGCTCAAGCACCCCACCCAGCGCCGAGCCCAAAGCATGCGTCTGCTCCGCCGTCGCGACCTTGACGGTGCGTTCCCACAAAGCCTCACTCACCGGGCGTCCGCTCCCGGCGTTTCATTGATGTAGATGCGCGGCACGCGCGGGCTGATACGGGTAACGATCTCATAGTTGTTGGTTCCGGCGGCGGCTGCCCAGTCGTCCGCCGTCGGGCCGCCGTCGGCGCCATCGCCGAACATGACGGCCTCAGTCCCAAGCAAACCGGCTTCGTCAATCCCCGCGCTCCCGAAGTCAATCACCATCTGGTCCATGGCGATCCGCCCCACAACGGGGTAGTTGACGCCATTGACGCGCACGGGTCCGCCGGTGGCGACGCGCGGCACGCCATCGGCGTATCCGAGCGGAATGAGGCCCAGGGTGCTTTCGGACGAGGTCCGGTAGTTGAGTCCATAGGACACGCCTTGGCCCTTGGGCACTCTTTTGCAGTTGGATACAAGGGTGCGGACCGTCATTGCGGGGCGGAGGCCGAGTTCCGCGGAGCTTTGTCCTTCGAACGGGGACAGTCCGTAGAGTCCGAGCCCCACGCGGACGAGGTCGAAGTGGGCATCAGGGCGGGAAAGCGTGGCGGGAGTGTTGGCCAAGTGCCGCACTTCGGTGTCTACTCCGGCGTCCTCGGCCACGGCGATCGCTTCCCGGAAGGCTGCCAATTGCTCGTCAGTCTCCGGGCGGTGTGGCTCGTCGGCTACGGCCAAATGAGAGAAGATGCCCACCACACGCAAGAGTCCCTCGTCCTGGTATTCCATGGCCTGGCCCACCAGTTTGTCCCATTGGTCGATCGTGGCGCCGTTGCGCCCCAAGCCGGTGTCCACTTTCAGGTGGATGCGGGCCGGACGCTCCTGTTCGCGTGCCGCAGCGACCACAGCGTCCAGTTCCCAGCCGGAAATCCCGACGTCGACGCCGGCGGCAACTGCCGCCTGGAAGTTGCTTTCCGTAGTGTGCAGCCAGGCCAGCATGGGGGCGTCGATTCCGGCAGCGCGGAGCGCCAAGGCTTCCGAAATATGGGCGACGCCGAGCCAGCGGGCACCGGCTTCAAGGGCGGCTCGTGCCACCTGGACGGCTCCGTGTCCGTATGCATCGGCCTTTACCACGGCCATGACGTTGGCGGGCGAGGCGATCGCCACGAATTGGCGCACGTTGTGCCGGATGGCATCCAAGTCAATGACGGCTGATCGTTCGAGGACTGTTGCCGAACCCGATTTCGTCGTGGGCTCGAACCTGGCAGCTGCTTCGTAAGTCACCCTCACGATTCTAGTGCCGCGACGGGATACGAATTGACTGGGTGTCAGCGCAGCTTAGGCGTCGGAGTTGTGGGCGATAGTCGCCGATGCCCGCCGTTGGGCTCCGGGCGGAACGTCCCGGACAATGTCCTCGAGGAAGGCGAATCGTTTGAGCCATTGGCTGGACTGTCGCTCCGGCCGGGCGTTGGCCCGCTGCCACCAATCGGCGATGTCGCCCCAGCCGGGCGCAGCCAGAGAGCCTCCTACCTGCTGCACCGCCAGCGAGGCACAAAGGTTGGCAAAACGGAGCCGGTCCCCCAAAGGCCAAGCGGCGAGGCAGCCCATAACAAACGCCGCGCCGAAGCAGTCGCCCGCACCCGTGGGGTCGTAGGCCGTTACCGGAAGGGACGGCACCCATTCCTCCTCACCGGTTTCGGAATCCACGGCCATGGCACCTTGGGCTCCGAGGGTCACTACTGCTACTGGAACGCGGTCGGCGAGCGCGTAGAGCGCAGACCAGGGATTGTCCTTGCCAGTGAACGCCATCGCCTCCCGTTGGTTCGGCATGAAGGCATGGAAATTACTGAGCTGGTCCAGCCTCTTCGACGACCATTCCCCGGTAGGGTCCCATCCGGCGTCGCCGAAGAGTTTGACGCCGGCCTTCCTTGCGGCCAGCATCCAGGGCTCTGGTTCCTCGCCGAGATCCGCGACGGCGGCGAGCGCCTTGGGTGGCTCGCCGATCAATTCCGAAGCGCTCATGGGCGCGGGGTGTCCATGTGTGACCATGGAACGATCGTGATCGACGCACAAGGAGACGGTGACCGGGGAATGCCAGCCCTCGAAGCGCCTGGATAGGGAGAGATCCACGTGCTCCTGGCTCTCAAGGATCCGCCAGTTGAAGTCCCCGTATCCGTCATCTCCGAAGGCCGCCGCCAAGCTAGTCCTCAAGCCAAGCCGCGCGGCTGCGATGGCTTGGTTGGCCACGCCGCCGGGGCACGTGCCCATGCCCTGGCTCCACACCTCGGTCCCGGGTTCCGGACTGTGGTCCAGTCCCGTGAAGATGATGTCCTGGAACACGGTGCCCGTCAGCAGAAGATCGCAGCCGGAATCGTCCCCTGCGCCGTTCACACCTCGGCGGATCGCGGCGAGGGGATCGAATCCAACCCTGGGCGTTGCGTCCATGCACGGCAGACTACGCCGCGGTCGCGTACGTGCATAGCCTTCCGCGGGGAGGTCCGCCCTTGGCCGCGGCTTAGGCCTAGAGCTCCTGGTACATGACGTGCAGGCCTACGTAGCCAAGGGTTGGGTGTTGGAAGGCCTCGGGAATGGTTGCCAGAATACGGAAACCCATGGACTGCCACAGGCCCACCGCGCGGACGTTGCTTTCGACGACCGCGTTGAACTGCATGGCCCTGAACCCGGCGTCCCGGGCTGCGCCCAAGGAATAGGCACAGAGTGCTCGCGCAATTCCTTGGCCGCCCTGATCGGCGCGGACCATGTAGCCGGCGTTGGCCACGTGGCTTCCCCCGCCACCCTGGTTGGCGTGCAGTTCACCGGTACCCAGCACGCCGCCGTCGCGCACCGCCACAAAAGTCTGGCCGGGCGCTTCTTTGAACCATTTGCTCCGCGCCGTCTCTTCGGAAGTGTCCCGATCCCAGGTGAAGGTCTCCCCGGCACGGATCACAGGTTCAAGAACAGCCCAGATCCCCGGCCAGTCGCTTGCCCGCGCCGGCCGGATCTCGTACTTTGCGGCTGGTGGCGTTGCTGCTTCAGTGTTTGATTGGCTCACGCCCGCTACGGTAGCAGCCAATCAAGGGCTTTTGGCCGGGCTGCAACGCCGCGGATGTCAGGAGTAGTGTTTTGGCTGAGGCGCGGGAATGTTGCGCCTCGCGGAATTTGTTGAATTGATTGTTGAATTGCTCATCGGATACAGGAGGTAAGCCGTGTCGATGATCCGTCGCGTGGCGTTCCTGTCCCTCCACACCTCCCCCATGGAACAGCCCGGCTCAGGCGATGCCGGCGGCATGAATGTCTACGTCCGGGCCTTGGCCATGGCGCTGGCCGATCTCGGCGTCGAGGTGGAAATCTTCACGCGATCAACGTCCGCCGAGCAACCCGCCGTCGAGCACCCCGGCCCCGGCGTCTGCGTCCACAACGTCTTGGCGGGGCCGCCCCGGAAACTGCCCAAAGAGGAACTTCCCGAGCTCCTTCACGCCATGGTTACCGAAGTCGAGAGGATCCGGCAGCGGCAGCCGCACGGCCGCTACGACGCCATCCATTCGCACTACTGGGTATCCGGCGTGGCCGGTTTGGAACTTTCCGAGCTATGGAACGTGCCGCTGATCCATACGATGCACACCATGGCCAAGGTCAAGAACCTGGTGCTGGAATCCGGCGAGCGCCCCGAACCGCGGCTGCGGGAAGACGGCGAACAGCGGATCGTGGACGGAGCGGCGCGCCTCGTGGCCAATACTCCTGCCGAAGCCCAGGAACTTGTCTCGCACTACAACGCCGATTTCGACCACATCGACGTCGCACCCCCAGGTGTTGACCTCACGGTGTTCACTCCCGCGTTCCGGGCCCGTTCCCGTGCCGAGCTCGGTGTACGGCCCGGCAGTTTCCACCTCCTGTTCGCCGGACGCATCCAGCGCCTCAAGGGTCCGCAGGTCTTCATCGAAGCCGTCGGCGTCCTGCGCAAGAGGCGGCCTGACATCGACCTCGAACTGACCATCCTGGGCGCCTTGAGCGGTGCCAAGGACTTCAATCTGCAGTCCTTCATTACGGCCGCGGGGCTCGACGACGTCGTAACTCACCGCGCGCCGGTCAAGGCGCCGAAGCTGGCGGGCTGGTTCCGTTCGGCTGACGTCGTGGTGATGCCTTCCTTCAGCGAATCGTTCGGGCTTGTTGCACTTGAGGCCCAGGCATGCGGCACCCCTGTGGTGGCCACCAACGTGGGTGGGCTGTCCCGAGCCATTGCGGATGGGCGGACTGGAATTTTGGTTAACGGGCACGATCCCTCAAAGTGGGCCGACACCATCGAAGCCCTGTACGACGATTCCCGCACCCGCGAAGACATGGGCCGTGCGGCGGCAGTGCATGCGGAAGCCTTCGGCTGGCAGCGGACGGCAGCCATTGCGCTCGAGAGCTACCAAGCGGCGATCGGCGCCGTCCTGGTCCGCCCAAGTTAGACCTTCGCTCACCTTTCACCCCCATCCCGACGACGCTCGCTCACCTTTGGGGACACGCCTGATAGATTGTCGCGCACAGTGTTCCGCACAGAGTTGAGGACAAGGATGTCTGAGAACAAGATCTTGAGCGACCTTGAAATCGCCCAGAATGCAGCCATACGTCCCATCGAAGAGATCGCAGAGCGTGCCGGGATCAATGTCGATGCCCTGGAGCTGTACGGTCGGTTCAAAGCGAAAATCGATCCCGCCAAGCTCCGTCTCCCTGAAGCCAAGCGCGCTGGAAAGATAGTCCTCGTCTCGGCTATGTCCCCGACCCCGGCGGGTGAGGGAAAGTCCACCACGACCGTCGGCCTCGCCGATTCCTTGGCACGCGCCGGCCATCGAGTGATGATCGCACTCCGCGAACCGTCCCTTGGCCCGATTCTGGGCATGAAGGGAGGAGCGACCGGGGGCGGCTACTCCCAAGTTCTTCCCATGGACGAGATCAACTTGCATTTCACCGGCGACTTCCACGCGATTACCTCGGCCAACAACGCCCTGATGGCCCTCGTGGACAACCACATCTTCCAAGGCAACGAGCTCAACATTGATCCCCGCCGCATGACGTTCAAGCGTGTCTTGGACATGAACGACCGGTCCCTGCGAGAGATCATCATCGGCTTGGGTGGCCCTGCTCAAGGTGTGCCGCGGCAGGACGGATTCGACATCACCGTGGCATCGGAAGTCATGGCTGTCTTCTGCCTCGCCGTTGATCTGGATGATCTCCGCGAACGCCTGGGCTGCATCACTTTCGGATACAGCTATGATCGACGGCCAGTCACAGTGGCCGATCTCAGGGTCCAGGGCGCACTCACCATGTTGCTGAAGGACGCCATCAAACCGAACCTCGTGCAGACCATCGCAGGAACCCCCGCTTTGGTACACGGCGGCCCGTTCGCCAACATCGCGCACGGCTGCAACTCGCTCATCGCCACGCGAACCGCCCAACAGCTCGCAGACATCGTGGTCACAGAAGCCGGATTCGGCGCCGATCTTGGGGCCGAAAAGTACATGGACATCAAGTCGCGCATCGCAGACGTGGCGCCGTCCGCCGTCGTCGTCGTGGCGACTATCAGGGCGCTCAAGATGCAGGGCGGCGTCCCGAAGGAGCTGCTCAAGGAGCCGAACGTCGAGGCGCTCGCCGCCGGCGTCGCGAACCTGAAACGCCACGTGCACAATGTCGAGAAGTTCGGCGTCACACCTGTCGTCGCAATCAACAAGTTCGCCACGGACACACCCGAAGAGCTCGAATGGCTGCTTGCCTGGTGCGCCCAGGAGGGAGTGCAGGCTGCAGTGGCCGATGTCTGGGGTCGAGGTGGAGGGGGCGACGGCGGCGACGAGCTCGCGGCGAAGGTCGCCGCGGCGGTAGCGGCAGCAGCGCCGTCGGACTTCAGGTATTTGTATCCCCTGAGCACGTCCGTGGAGGACAAGATCCGTACGATCGCACAGGAAATCTATGGTGCGGACAGCGTGGAGTTCTCGGTCCCCGCGCACAGGCGCCTGGCCGACATCCGGAAAAACGGCTGGGACGAGATGCCGGTTTGCATGGCCAAGACGCAATATTCATTCACCGACGACGCCTCCCAGTTGGGTGCCCCCAAGGGATTCACGATGCACGTGCGGGACCTGATTCCCAAGACCGGGGCGGGCTTCATCGTCGCGCTGACCGGTGCGGTCATGACGATGCCGGGTTTACCTAAGGAACCGGCCGCGATGCGCATGGACGTCGATGAGCATGGCAACCCGGTGGGCCTCTTCTGACGCACGCTCACGTATGTGGCCTTTTCGGCGAACGCTCGCTCACGTATGTGGCCTTTTCGGCGAACGCTCGCTCACGTATGTGGCCTTTTCGGCGAACGCTCGCTCACGTATGTGGCCTTTTCGGCGAACGCTCG
>NZ_JACHEE010000009.1:137519-222739 GCF_014207375.1 Arthrobacter sp. AZCC_0090
CTCGCTCACGTACGGCTCTCGACGGCGGCGTCGCCTTCAACCGCGCCTTGAGCCTGTGGATAACTTCTGCAAGCAGCTGCCCTTTTGGGTAACAATGCGGGTATGCAAAACCAGTTTGCCCTTCCCGCTGAACTGCTATCAGGACCATTTACGCTCAATCAGGCCCGGATCCGAGGTGTCCCGCGCGAGCGTCTGCTCCAGGCCGACGTCGAACGCGTCAGCCGCGGCCTCTACCGCCCGGGCGGCTGGGACTTCGATCTTGAGTCGGCCGCCCGTGCGCTATCGGCCGCGACGCCCGGCGCCTGGATTTCCCATGTGACAGCAGCACGCCCTCGCTGTTCCTGCCTGCCTCCTTGGCTCGCCGATTCGACGGAACTGCATCTCAGCAAGCCGCGATCGTTGCCTGGAGCGCGCCGGAAAGGCGTGATCGGTCATACCGTGATCGCGGCCGCGGACGAGGTCGAATCCGTTGATGGCATTCGGATCAGTAGCCGATCGCGTACGTGGTTGGACATGGCGAGATTGCTGCCTTTGAACGACCTCGTCTGCATGGGCGACGAACTGATCCGCGTTCCCCGGGAATCCTTGGAAGGACGAGACACTCCATTCGCGACCCTTGAAGAACTGCGCGCCTTAGTGGAGCGGCATCCAAATCTGCAAGGCGTCGTGCGCGCGCGTCAGGCGCTGGAACTGATGCGCGTTGGGGCGGATTCCTCGCCCGAGTCCTTGCTTCGCTTGGCCATGCTGGACGCTGGAATCCCTGAGCCCGAGCTTCAACTCAAGCTGCGAGATGCAGATCCGTTCTCGCCGTCGGCGGATCTGGGCTTCCGCCACAGGCGAATCGCGATTCAGTACGACGGCGGCCATCACCTCGCGGAGGCCCAGTCGCTGAGCGATCGACGCCGGGACAATGCCTTCGAAGCAGCCGGATGGACTGTTCTCGTGTTCCGCAAGGACGATTTGGCAGATGGGTTCAAGCTCGCAACCAAGAAAATCAAGACAGCACTTCGATCGGCGTGGATAGATCCCGCCGTCGTGTCCGGTTTTGCGCGTGCGGTGTAGTGAGCGCGTCCGCAGGGACACGCCGGCCTATCCGGATCTGTTATCCGCCAGTTCCTCATCCTGGCTGCGGGGAGTGGTGGAACGCACCGCAGGTACCTCCCGGATCCCGCGGAACAACGACAAATATGCGATGCCCACCCCTAATAGCACCAACGCAGCAACGAACACGCCCATTGCCGGATCCGTGGAGAGAAGTTCGGGAATGGATCGGCTAGGCACGCCAACGGCAAAGCCAAAGGCTATGGCAGTGCCGATGTAGCTGCCAATCATGTTTCCCCGGTGCGCTGGAATGTTGCCGCGGATGGCACTGCTGAGCCCTAGCGTCACCGTGATGAGTGTGAACGCGGACAAGCCATGAAGCCACGTGAAATGTCCCTCGCTGACAATCCAGAAGCTACTAAGACACACGTAGTATATGGCCGAAACCCATGCGTAACCCATGGTTCGATGGACGCGATCCCGGCGTGGCCGCAGGATCTGGACCGGGCCTATCGCCAATACAAACAGTGCCGCAACAACATGACTGACCAACAGTACGTTCCAGTGCCCCATAACCATAGGATACGGACCCTTGGCCGTAGCCACGTTATCTGTCGCGTCGAGGACGGATCTTAAAAGACAGACGCTCGCTCAACAATTTGAGCGAGCGTCCGCCAAAAACCCCACATAAGTGAGCGAGCGTCCGGGAAGGCGGGGAAGGCGAGAGGGTAGAGGGACGGTGAGCGGTTAGCGCTCCACGTCTCCGCGGATGAAGGCTTCGACCTTTTCGCGGGCGAGGTCGTCGTTGAACTGCTCCGGCGGGGACTTCATGAAGTAGCTGGAAGCGGAGAGCAGCGGGCCACCGATGCCACGATCCAGGCCGATCTTGGCGGCGCGGATGGCGTCGATGATCACGCCTGCGGAGTTCGGGGAGTCCCAGACCTCAAGCTTGTATTCCAACGACACCGGAGCATCGCCGAAATTACGGCCCTCGAGGCGAACGAAAGCCCACTTGCGGTCATCGAGCCAAGCGACGTAGTCGGACGGACCGATGTGGACGTCGTCGGCGTGTAGCTCGGCCTCGACGTTGGACGTCACGGCCTGGGTCTTGGAGATCTTCTTGGACTCCAGGCGGTCGCGCTCCAGCATGTTCTTGAAGTCCATGTTGCCACCGACGTTCAGCTGGTACGTGCGGTCCAGGGTGACGCCGCGGTCTTCGAAGAGCTTCGCCATGACGCGGTGCGTGATGGTGGCGCCGATCTGGCTCTTGATGTCGTCGCCGACGATCGGCACGCCAGCGGCGGTGAACTTGTCGGCCCATTCCTTGGTGCCTGCGATGAACACGGGCAAGGCGTTGACGAACGCAACACCGGCATCAATGGCGCACTGTGCGTAGAAATGAGCGGCTTCCTCGGAACCAACCGGCAGGTAGCAGACCATGACGTCGGCCTTGGCATCGCGCAGTGCAGCGACGATGTCCACTGCCTCTTCCGGAGCCTCGATGATGGTCTCGCGGTAATACTTGCCCAAGCCATCCAGGGTGTGGCCGCGCTGCACGGTCACGCCGGTCGAAGGGACGTCGGCGATCTTGATGGTGTTGTTCTCGCTCGCGCCAATGGCGTCCGCGAGGTCCAGTCCGACCTTCTTGCTATCGACGTCGAAAGCGGCGACGAACTGGACATCGTTGACATGGTACTTACCGAACTCGACGTGCATCAGACCTGGAATCGTGGCCTGGGGGTCGGCGTCGCGATAGTAGTGGACACCTTGGACCAGCGAAGCGGCGCAGTTACCTACACCGACAATGGCGACACGAATCGGATGTGAAGACACGGTACTCCTTTGAGAACTAACCTCAGGTGCCTGGCGCGTCCGTACCTGAATGTACGATGGCGTCTTAAAGGCACAGCGCCATTCGGCGCTCTTTGCATTGTAACCAACCCGAACGGGGCCGGCGTTGTTCCCGGCCGGCCCCGCACTTGTATTAAGTTTCCGAATCTACTTCTGCGCCCACAGATTGATGTCGGATTCGACGGCGAACTCGTCGATCGCCGTCAGTTCCTCTGACGTGAAGTCGAGGTTGTTGATCGCGGACACGGTGTCCTCCAGCTGCGCGACGCTTGATGCGCCCACCAAGGCCGAGGTCACCGGCGATCCCTTGGGTTGATCGCGCAGGATCCAGGCGATAGCCATCTGGGCGAGGGTCTGGCCGCGTCCTTCGGCAATGGCGTTCAAACCACGCACCCGGCTCAGCTTTTCCTCGGTCAGCGCTGATTCGGAGAGGAACCGTTCCTTGGCGGCGCGCGAATCCGCGGGGATGCCGTTCAGGTACCGGTTGGTGAGCATCCCTTGTGCCAGCGGGGAGAAGGCAATGGATCCTGCACCGACTTGGTCAAGCGTTTCGTAGAGGTTGGGCGAACCATTCTCGGTCCAGCGGTTGAGCATGGAATAGCTGGGCTGGTGGATGAGCAGCGGCGTGCCCATCTCCTTGAGGATGCGGGCGGCCTCGAGGGTCTGTTCCGGGGTGTAGGAAGAGATACCGGCATAGAGCGCTTTGCCGGAACGGACGGCATAGTCCAGCGCGCCCATGGTTTCTTCCAACGGGGTTTCGGGATCGGGACGGTGGCTGTAGAAGATGTCCACGTAGTCCAGGCCCATGCGCTGCAGCGACTGGTCCAGGCTGGAGAGAAGGTACTTGCGGGAGCCCCATTCTCCGTAGGGGCCGGGCCACATGTAGTAGCCGGCCTTGGTAGAGATGACGAGTTCGTCGCGGTACGGCTTGAAGTCGTCCTTCAGGTGGCGGCCGAAATTCGTTTCGGCCGAACCGTCCGGCGGACCATAGTTGTTGGCGAGGTCGAAGTGGTTGACCCCGAGGTCGAAAGCCCGGCGCAGGATGGCGCGCTGCTCATCGAAACGCTTGTCGTCGCCAAAGTTGTGCCACAGTCCCAACGAGATGGCGGGAAGTTTGAGACCGCTGCGTCCGACGCGGCGGTAGGGCATGGTTTCATAGCGGTTTTCCGCAGCCGAATAAGTCATACCCACCATCCTGCCACCCGCTTCGAGGCTCGAAGCGCGGTGTCCGTCATGTGGTCAGGGTCACCTCAGGCGTACGACGGCGGCGCTCTCCCCTGGGATTGTCACCGTGCCGTTCCCGACGGCGGCAGAGGGGTCCGTGGCGAGCAAGAGTTCACCGTCCATGGACCTCGCCAAGGTCTGCGTCCCAAAGTTGAAGGCAACCCTTACGGTGCCACGGCTGAGAACCAACCACCGGTCCTCTTCGCTGAAGTCAACGTGTGTGTCGGTGAATCCGCCGGCGGCAAGCTCCGGCGTCGAGCGCCTAAGGTTCGCCAAAGCTCGGTAAAGTTCCAGCAACCGGGCGTGATCACCTTCGTGCGCTTCCTCCCACTTGAGCTTGGAACGCTTGAACGTCTCCGGATCCTGGGGGTTGGGCACCAATGCGGGGTCCCAACCCATCCGTTCGAATTCCTTGAGCCGGCCCTTTGCTGTGGCCTCTGCCAGCCATTCCTCGGGATGCGACGTGAAAAACTGCCAAGGCGTGGAGGCACCGAATTCTTCGCCCATGAAGAGCATCGGGGTGAACGGCGACGTCATGGTCAGTACGGCGGCAAGCGCCAGCCTGCCGTGCGACAGGCTCGCTGTGAGTCGATCGCCCACGGCACGGTTGCCGATTTGGTCGTGGTTTTGGCTGCACACCACGAGCGCCGCAGGATGAACCAGCCCCGGGCGAATGGGCCGGCCATGATGCCTACCGCGAAAGCTCGAGTAGCTTCCGTCGTGGAAGAAACCGTGTTCAAGGACTTTGGCCAAGGCGGCCAAGGACCCGAAGTCCGCATAGTAGCCAGCGGTCTCACCGGTGAGGTTCACGTGGACGGCATGGTGGAAGTCGTCGCTCCACTGCCCCTCCAGGCCGTAACCGTTGGTGTCCCTGCGGTAGATCAGGCGCGGGTTGTTCAGATCCGATTCGGCGATCAGGGTCTTGGGGACGCCCGTTTCGGCTTCGATGCCATCCGCAAGGGTGGCAAGGTCCTCCAGGATATGGACGGCCCGTTCGTCGCGGAGCGCGTGCACGGCGTCGAGGCGCAGCCCGTCCACGTGGAAATCGCTCAGCCACATGGCGGCATTGTCCAGAATGTATTGACGGACTTCGTCCGAGCCGGGGCCGTCCAGGTTCACCGAATCGCCCCAGGTGTTGCCCTCCCCTGACTTCAGATACGGGCCAAACTTCGGCAGGTAGTTGCCGCTAGGTCCGAGGTGGTTATAGACCACGTCCTGGATCACGCCGAGTCCGGCAGCGTGCGCGGCATCAACAAATCGATGGTAGGCCTCCGGCCCGCCGTAGGCCTCGTGGACGGCGAACCACAGCACGCCGTCGTACCCCCAGTTGTGGGTACCGTTGAAGGCGTTGACGGGCAGAAGTTCTACAAAGTCGACTCCCAAGTCAACGAGGTAATCGAGTTTTTCCACGGCCGCGTCCAGTGTGCCCTCTGGAGTAAAGGTTCCCAAGTGGAGTTCATAGATGACGGCCCCGCCGAGCCCGCGGCCTGGCCATTCAGCGTCGTTCCAAGCGTGAGAAGATGCGTCGAACGTGCGGGACAGGCCATGGACGCCATTCGGTTGTCGCTTCGACCTCGGGTCGGGAAAGGGCCCTTCGCCGTCCACGAGGTAGCCGTAGTCCGTCCCGACCCCGTGCGGGACGTCCGCCGTCCACCAGCCGGCAGCTCCGCCGTCGTGCGGTCGCATTTCATGGTGCTGACCTGCCGCGATCAGAGTGACAGACCCCGCAAACGGCGCCCATACATCGAATCGTTTTCTCGCGCTGGTCATCTCGGCCAAGGTTCCCCCTCGATCGTCTCGTCCGGGCTTCGGTTGCCCGCCGTTGTTGGTGCCGTGGCTAGGTCATGGGTACGAGCAGGGCCACCGGGTATCTCAGCAGAAGCCTTGCGAGTTGGACCTCCCCCGCTGGGTAGCTGTTGCCCGTGAGCTCATCCCTGACCGCGCTCTCCAGACGGATGAAAGTGCCCTGCCAACCGCCGTTGCGTTCAAGCTTCCGCGGGAGCCGGGTGGCCAACGTCATGGCACCACTACCCATGCCGAGGGCTCCGCGGTCAAAGCCGAGCAGGTGTTCGGCTGCGGGCCCCTCGGCGTGGACGGGGCTGTATCCGTTGAAGAGCTCCGGCCGGTCCCGACGCAGGCGCAGTGCCCGCGAGGTCAGCAACAACTTGGCCGACTCGTCGCGCGCTTCGGTCTGGGCTCCGGCGTCGAGAGCTGCGAGCGCAGCCCTTCGCCGTTCGAAGTCGACCGGTCGCCGATTGTCCGGATCGGTGAGTGAACGGTCCCAAAACTCAGTTCCCTGGTAGACGTCCGGTACGCCCGGCATGGTTAGCTGAACAATTTTTGCTGACAGCGAGTTGGACGCTCCATAGGGATCCAAAAGGGCGACGAACCCCTCCAGTGCGGATGTCACCTCCGGTAGGTCGAAGGCGGCGTCGACGGCGGAGGCCAGTTTCGTTTCGAATCCTTCGTTCGGATCCGTCCAACTGGTGGAGTTGCCTGCCTCGCGTGCCGCCTTGAGTACATAACCCTGGAGGCGCTCACGGCTTGCCGGCCAAGCACCTGCAATGCCCTGCCACACGAGGGCTGCGAGCGGCCCGTCGGGAATCGGAGCCAGCTCCTGCATCCGGTCCACGAATGCTTCCCATTCGGGGACTGCCTCCGAGATGACGGAGATCCTCGCCCGGGTGTCTTCGCTTCGCTTGGTGTCGTGCGTGGTCAGTGTGGTCATGGACAGCGGCAGCCGCGCCTGGCGGTGAACCATGCGCTCATGGAATCCATCCGGGAGCAGGGCGAACTCCGTGGGATCCGCTCCGACTTCGGTCAGTGTGCCAAGACGCGTGTAACGGAAGAACGCGGTGTCTTCCACGCCTTTGGCCATGACCATCCCTGAGGTCTGCTGGAAGCGGCGGCCTAGTTCGCTGCCCGCGTCGAGCAGTAGTGGAAGCAGTGCCTCCAGGACCTGCTTCAGCTCCGGCCTGGTCTGGGCGGCCCGCTCAACGGACTCCACCACGACGTCCTTGCCGTACGGAAGATAACTTCGGTAGACAGGAAAAGAGGCAATGGTTTCAGCAAGGGCGTCGGCCACCTCTTGACGCGGAAGTTCCGGAGACTCCGGGACTAGCCGCGCCAGCCGCAGGATTTCCGAGTGCAGGATCCCGTCTGTGATACGCCGCTTGGTGCCATGGATCATCGCTTGGTAATCGGCCGGTGTTTCCGCACCCCGCAGCTTGGCGTCCAAGGCATCTAGCTGCACTTCGGCGTCGGGATCAACGAAAAGGCGGTCGACATCGGTGAGCGCGTCGTAGCCGGTGGTCCCCTCGCAGTCGAAGTTCTCCGGAAGTTCCTCCCCCGGCTCCAGGATCTTCTCGACAAGCACGTACGAACCGCCGGTGGTTTCCTTCAGGCGAGCCAAGTAGCCGGAAGGGTCGGCGAGCCCGTCCGGATGATCGATCCTCAGCCCATCCGCCAGCCCTTCCCGGAACCAGCGGACCACCTCTGCGTGGTCTTCCTCAAAGACCCATGGGATTTCGACGCGGATCCCGGCCAAGGTGTTGACCGCGAAGAATCGGCGGTAATTCAGTTCGGAATCCGCGCGGCGCCAATCGACCAGTTCGTAGTGTTGCCTTGCATGGACGTCGCGGGCGTTGTCACCCGCGACGTAGCTGCCCTCGGCCAGGGGGAAGCGGTGGTCGAAGTAGCGCAATTCGCCGTCGACTACTTCCAGTTTGTCGAGGTCGTCGTCGCTGCCGAGCACGGGGAGCCGCAGCTTGCCTCCCCCGAAGTCCCAATCGACGTCGAACGCTTCAGCGTAGCGGGAGGACCTGCCGTCCTTGAGGAGTGACCACCACCAGGCATTTTGCGGAGGCGACGCAACGCCCATGTGGTTGGGGACGATGTCCACCAGGACACCGAGGCCGGCTTCCCGGGCGGCCTTGGAAAGCGCGGCGAACCCTTCGGCACCGCCACGCGACGCGTCAACACTGGAGGGATCAGTGACGTCGTAACCGTGGTCCGAGCCCTCCTCCGCAGTCAAAATCGGAGACAAGTACACCCAGTCAGCCCCGAGGTCGCGCAGATAGCCCGTGAGGGCTGCCGCATCATGGAGCGTGAACGAGGGCCGGATCTGGAGCCGGTACGTGGAGGCAGGTGTCCTCATGATCCCCCGTTCTTGGGGGCCCGCGGCTTTCTGGGTTTCTTCGGCGGTGCAGCAGGCTTGGTTTCGGCGGCAGGGATCGCCCCCTGGTCAGTTTTGGCCTCCGCGTCAGACTTCGGTTCCGGCACGGACCGGAGCGGCGCCGACGCGGCTGGTGTCAGTGTGGCCGGCGCGGTCAGAGATGCCGCTTCGGGGGTGGTTGCCTGCGACAACGCGGCTAGCGACGCAGCCACGGAGTGGTCCGGTTCGGTGTCGGGGATGCTGTGGGCCCGCAAGACGACGAGTGACTTGGCCGCCACTGTGAGGACCGATTCCGCAGGCATGAGTTCGGTGTCGGCTCCGCCGCCAGCGGTGTCGATGATGATGTCCCAGGCAGGAGCGTATTCGTCAGAGGGTACTTTGAAGCCCACTTCGTCGTCGTGGGCGTTGAAATAGAGCAGGAAGTTGACATCCGTGATGCGCCGGCCCTGACTATCCCGGCCGCGGATGCCGTCCCCGTTCAGGAACACGCCCACCGAACGTCCGAAGCCGCTGTCCCAGTCCGACGGGGTCATGGTGGTTCCGTCGACGTCGAGCCAAACAATGTCCGGGAGCCGCTCGCCTTCGCCTCGAAGCACAGGCCGCCCATCGAAGAAACGGCTCCGCCTGAACGTGGGGTGTTTGGCGCGCAGTGCACTGACGGCTGCCGTGAACTCCACAAGGGGTTGGTCCACGCTGTCCCAGTTGATCCAGGTCAGCTCTGAGTCCTGGCAGTAGCCGTTGTTGTTGCCCCGCTGCGTCCTGCCAAGCTCGTCGCCGTGCAACAGCATGGGGACACCTTGGGAAAGGAGCATGGAGGCGATGAAGTTTCGCTGCTGGCGGGCACGCAGACCGAGGACGACGGGATCCTCGGTGGGGCCTTCGACACCGCAATTCCAGGATCGGTTGTGGGATTCGCCGTCGTTGTTGCCTTCGCCGTTGGCCTCGTTGTGCTTCTCGTTGTAGGAGACCAGGTCCGCCAGGGTGAAGCCGTCGTGGGCCGTGACGAAGTTGATGGAAGCCACCGGGCGGCGGCCGGAGTGCTCGTAGAGGTCCGCCGATCCGGTCAACCGGGAGGCAAACTCGCCGAGAGTGGAGGGCTCGCCCCGCCAGAAATCACGGACGGTATCGCGGTATTTACCGTTCCATTCCGTCCATTGCGGCGGAAAGTTGCCCACTTGGTAACCGCCTGGGCCCACGTCCCAAGGCTCGGCGATCAGCTTGACCTGCGAAACGACGGGATCCTGCTGAATGAGTTCGAAGAATGTCGAAAGCTTGTCCACGTCGTAGAACTCGCGCGCCAATGTTGAAGCGAGATCGAACCGGAAACCGTCAACGTGCATTTCGGTAACCCAGTAGCGCAGGGAATCCATGAGGAGCTGAAGGGAGTGGGGGCTGCGTACGTTCAGCGAGTTACCGGTGCCCGTGTAATCCATGTAGTGCTTAAGGTCGCCCTCCACCAGGCGGTAATAAGCGGAGTTGTCGATCCCCTTGAAGGACAGGGTGGGACCGAGGTGGTTGCCCTCTGCTGTGTGGTTGTACACGACGTCGAGAATGACCTCGATGCCTGCCGTGTGCAACGCCCTGACCATCGCTTTGAAGTCCTGGACTTGCTGGCCGGTATCGCCCTTCGAGCTGTAACTGTTGTGGGGCGCGAAGAACCCAATGGTGTTGTAGCCCCAGTAGTTGTTCAAGCCCCTGTCCTGCAGGATGCCGTCATTCGTGAACTGGTGGACGGGCATGAGCTCGATGGCCGTGACGCCGAGTTTTTGCAGGTGGGAAATCACTGCCGGGTGCGCCACGCCGGCATAAGTGCCGCGTTGTTCCTTCGGAACCTCCGGGTGGAGCTGCGTCAGCCCCTTGACGTGCGCTTCGTAAATCACCGAGCGGTGGTACGGGATGCGAAGCTGCTGGTCACCAGCCCAGTCGAAGAAGGGATTGATGACGACGCCCATCATCATATGTGGCGCGGAGTCCTTGTCGTTTCGGGAGTCTGGATCTCCCATGTTGTAGGAGAAAAGCGCCGGGTCCCAGTCGATCTGCCGGTGGACGGCCTTGGCGTAAGGGTCCAGGAGGAGCTTGTTGGGGTTGAAGCGCTGGCCCGCGGCAGGGTCATACGGACCGTGCACACGGTATCCGTACTTCTGCCCCGGCTGAACGTGCGGAAGGTAGCAATGCCATACGTAACCGTCCACCTCGTTGACGGTGTAGCTGATCTCGTTTCCGTCGTCGTCAAAGAGACACAATTCCACCTTTTCCGCCTTCTCGCTGAAGAGCGCGAAGTTGGTTCCCGTGCCATCGAACGTGGCCCCCAACGGGTATGCGGTTCCTGGCCAAATGTCCATGTGTTCTCCTTCACGTGCCGGATAACTTGTTGCCAAGCCTAGCTATGTTGGGTGACATTCAACGAACATCCGGAATTATCCGGCGCGACATTCCTGGAGGATTCGGAAGACACCAGGGACCGCGCGAGCGATATCGGAAGCAGTCAGGGGTCCTCCAGCAGAGGCGGCGCTTCCTGCCATGCCGTGGATGCTCGCAGCCGCGGCCGCTACCGCCGCCCATCTCTCCTCCGTGGCGATTCCCAAGGCCGCGAAGGGGCCGTCGTCATCCAACGCGGACTCCGCGAAGGCTGCAGCCAGGGCTCCAAGGATCCCTCCGAGAACGTCCCCGCTTCCCGCCGTCGACATCCATGGGCATCCCTCGGCCTGGCTGAAGACCGCTCCCGATGGGGACGCAATCAACGTTGTGGCACCTTTGAGGAGGACAACTGCTCCCGTGTGTTCGGCAGCGAGACGGACGAAGTGCAGTGTCCGCGACTCCACGTCCTCACGGGTGACGCGCACTTCGCTACGGCCAAGAAGGGCGGCCAGCTCCCCGGCGTGCGGGGTCAGGATCCAATTGGGCGGGCAGCGTTCCGGCAGGAGCTCCAGAGCTCCGGCGTCGACGACGGCGGGCTGGCCGGCGCCGAACGCTGCGGCCAGTACGTCACGGGCTCGCTTGGACTGTTCAGCTCCGTCCAGGCCGGGACCGAGCAGCCATGCTTGGACTCGGCCTGGCTCGCCCGGCTCCCAAATAGCCTCGGGAGTCCGATCCAGGACCTGCCGTGCCACAACTTCCGGGCCGAGGTACCGCACCATTCCAGCGCCGGCCCCCGACGCGGCCTCGACACAGAGGACTCCAGCACCCGTGTAGTGTTCTGAACCAGCAACGACCCCCAGGACTCCCCTGGTGTACTTTTGCGCCCGACGCCCGGGGTCTGGCAGGACAACAGCCAGGTCACGGACAGACAGGCGGCGAAGGAGGGGCGACGGAAGACGGTCCTCAATGCCGATGGGTACCAGGAGTACGCGGCCGGCACAGCCCTCGCCGGGATCGGCCATCAGCCCAGCCTTGATTCCTCCGAATGCCACCGTCAGCCGCGCCGTCAGCACGGGCCAGTGGACCTCGCCCGTGTCTGCGTCCACGCCGCTGGGAGTATCGCAGGCCACGACCAAATTCGGCCGCAATTCCTGCAGGGCAGCAATCAATTCCGCGGCCGGACCGCTGAGGCCTCCCCGGGCGCCCGTGCCCAGGATGGCGTCTATGATCACATCGTCGCTGGCACTTAGCACGGCTAGTTCTTCGGCATTGTTCTCGTCGAGGACGTGGATGCGTCCACCGGCCGCCCTGAAGGCCGCCGTGGCGTCCAGGTGGGCGGAACCGGCGGCGAGCACCGCCGTCGTGCGCATGCCGCGACGGGCGAGCATTGCTGCGGCGAAGAGACCGTCCCCGCCGTTGTTCCCCTTGCCAGCCAGTACCGTGACGCTGGAGCCGTAGACGCGGCGGCCCTCCGAACGGAACTCGCGGACGACGGCGTTCGCCAAGCCATGGGCCGCGCGCTGCATGAGAACAGCGCCCTCACCGGCGTCAAGAAGCGGTTGTTCCGCTGCCCTGATCTGTGTTCCGGTGAAGGCGCTGATCATGTTTGCTTGGGTTGTTAGGCTTCAGCGATGACCATGGCAGTGGCGATTCCGCCATCATGGCTCATGGATACATGCCAGCGTTTCACGCCTTTGGAATCGGCGACTGCCAGCACGGTGCCTATGACCTTGATAGTGGGGCCGTTCTGGTCCAGGCCGATCCAGCAGTCTTGCCAGTTCATGCCCGCCGGAGCTCCCAATACCTTGGCCACAGCCTCCTTCGCCGCGAAGCGCGCAGCCAAGGAGCGCGTGTTGAGCTCGCGTTCCGCGGGAACGAACAAACGGTCCCGGAGCCCGGGAGTCCGCTCAAGCTGGCGCCCAAAGCGCTCAATGTCTACGACGTCTACGCCTATGCCAACAATCATGCGGCTATTCTACGGTCACGCTCTTGGCAAGGTTGCGCGGTTGGTCCACGTCGTACCCTTTGGCCTTGGCTAGTTCTGCCGCGAAAATCTGCAGCGGGACAGTAGTCAGGAGCGGCATCAGGAGAGGGGGCGTCTGGGGGACATAGAAGACGTGCTCAGCGTAGGCCCGCACTGCTTCGTCCCCTTCCTCGGCGATGACCAGGGTACGCGCACCGCGGGCACGGATTTCCTGGATGTTGCTGACTACCTTCGCATGGAGGGAGTCGCGGCCGCGCGGCGATGGGACAACCACGAAGACGGGCTGTCCTTCGTCGATGAGGGCGATCGGGCCATGCTTGAGCTCACCGGCGGCAAAGCCTTCGGCGTGGATGTACGCGATTTCCTTAAGCTTCAACGCGCCCTCGAGTGCCACCGGGAAGCCCACGTGGCGGCCCAGGAACAGTACCGACTTCTCGTCCTTCATGCTGCGGGCGAGTTCACGGAGAGGGCCCGCATTGTCGAGGATCTTCTGGATGTGGGCGGGTATTTTGCCAAGGTCCGCCAAGACGTCCTTGATCTGGCCAGAGAAGATGTTTCCGCGCAGCTGGGCAAGGTAGAGGCCCAGCAGGTAGGCGGCCGTGATCTGGGCGAGGAAAGCCTTGGTCGAGGCGACGGCGATCTCCGGCCCGGCGTGCGTATAAAGCACCGCATCCGATTCGCGCGGGATCGTGGAGCCATTGGTGTTGCAAATGGAGATCGTCTTGGCGCCCTGCTCGCGGGCGTACCGGACGGCCATCAGCGTGTCCATGGTTTCACCGGACTGACTGATGGACACCACCAAGGTGTTGGCGTCAACGATCGGGTCGCGGTAACGGAACTCATGTGCGAGTTCCACCTCGGTGGGGATACGGCACCAGTTCTCAATGGCGTACTTGGCCACCATCCCGGCGTAGGCGGCCGTACCACAAGCCAGGACGATGATCTTGTTGACCTGCTTCAGCAACTCGGGATCGATCCGGAGTTCGTTCAAGGTCAGCTGGCCGTTGATGTCCGAGCGGCCGAGGAGGGTCTGGGTGACGGCGTCGGGCTGGTCGTGGATTTCCTTCTCCATGAAGGAGCTGAAGCCGCCCTTTTCCGCAGAGGCAGGATCCCAGTCGACGTGGTATTCCTTGCCCTGGGCTGGAGCGCCGAAAAAGTCGGTGATCTCGACGGAGTGCGCAGTAATAGTGACGATCTGGTCCTGGCCAAGCTCGACGGCCCGGCGAGTGTGGTCGATGAAGCCGGAAACGTCCGAGCCCAGGAAGTTTTCGCCCTCGCCAAGCCCGACGACAAGGGGAGAATTGCGGCGGGCGGCCACCACGACGTCGGGCTGCTCGGCGTGAACGGCGAGGAGCGTGAACGCGCCTTCGAGCCGCTGGCAGGCAAGCTGCATCGCCTTGGTGAGTTTGCCGTTGGACGTGTCCCCGTTGAGCTGGTTGCGGAAAATGTCGCCCAGAAGGGCTGCCGCAACCTCGGTATCCGTCTCCGAAGCGAAAGTGACACCCTTGGCAACGAGTTCCTGTTTGAGCTCGGCGAAGTTTTCGATAATTCCGTTGTGGATCATCGCAAGGCGTCCGCCGTCGGCCAGATGCGGATGCGCGTTCTGGTCTGTGGGTCCACCGTGAGTGGCCCAGCGGGTGTGGCCGATGCCCGTCAGGGAGCTAGGGAGCGGATTGCTTTCGAGTTCGCCCAGCAGGTTGCTAAGTTTTCCCGACTTCTTCCTCAAGGCGATAGTTCCATCGGCGACCACGGCGACACCGGCCGAATCATAGCCTCGATACTCAAGCCGACGGAGTCCCTCAAGAACAACGTCAAGGGCCGTGTGCCCGGCATCTGCCCGGCGGGATGAATTGCCAACGTAACCTACGATTCCACACATGCCTACAAGAGTAGCGGGTGCCCCACGAAATGGACGTAGGATATCCGGCCGTGCAAGCAGGCCAACCGCCGGATATTGCCGGATCGCGCGGCTTTCCAAGAGAGCATGCTCACACAAAAATCTCCCCGCCGTTCATGCTGTATTTCCGGATCAGCCAAGTGGGGGGCAGAATCTCTAAGGTGACTTTGCAACGCAATGAAGCGAACGGCGACGGCTCCTCTCCGTTCGTGGAGCTGGACAGGCAGACGTGGTCCCGGCTGGCTGCACAGATGGAGCAACCGCTTAACGAAGAGGACATCGTCCGGCTTCGCGGCCTCGGCGATCCCCTGGACATGAAGGAAATCCGCGAGGTCTATCTCCCGCTCTCCCGCCTGTTGCACCTCTACGTCCAAGCATCCCAGCAGCTCCATGCGGCCACAACGACGTTCCTTGGCGAGCAAACGCAGCGCACGCCTTTCGTGATCGGCGTGGCAGGTTCGGTGGCGGTCGGCAAGTCCACCATCGCCCGGGTGCTGCGCGAAATGCTCCGCCGTTGGCCGGGCACGCCGAACGTCGAGCTCATCACCACCGACGGATTCTTGTACCCGCTCGCCGAATTGAAGCGTCGGCATTTGCTTGAGCGCAAGGGCTTTCCAGAGTCCTACGACCGCCGGGCACTGCTTCGCTTCGTGAGTGCGATCAAGGGTGGCGCCGAAGAGGTCCGCGCCCCTTGGTATTCCCACGTCACCTACGACATCGTCCCGGACAAGGAAGTGGTGGTCCGGCGGCCGGACGTCCTCATCGTCGAGGGCCTCAACGTGTTGGCCCCGGCCCGTCCCCGGCAGGACGGCCGGCAGGGCTTGGCGTTGAGCGATTTCTTTGATTTCTCGATTTATGTTGACGCCAAGACTGCGTACATCGAAGACTGGTACGTGGACCGCTTCCGGAAGCTTCGAAGCACGGCCTTCGCCCAGCCCGAATCCTATTTCCATCGTTACGCGACACTCTCCGATGCCGAGGCGGAAGCCACTGCCCGCGGCATTTGGAAACGCATCAACGAGCCCAACCTTGAGGAAAACGTGCTCCCTACCCGCGGCCGGGCGCAGCTTGTCCTCACCAAGGACGCAGACCATTCCATCCGCCGCATGCTGCTCCGAAAGGTCTAGTACGGATGTGCCACAACTGCGGCCCGAGCAGAAGGTCCTTCACAACCATGCTGGCGGCAGGCGTAAGTATCGCGGCGTTGGCCGCCTGTACCCCGGAGACCCCGGTCGCTTCACCCGCTGCGGCCCCGTCCCCCTCAGGTCCTCAAACGGCAACGTCGACGCCGGCAGTGGCGACCACGACGGCGGTCCCTGCCCCTGCGGCGAGCGCGGCACCGCCGTCGAGCACGCCGCCGTCGGGGGCTTTGTCCCAAAAGTATTCCCTGAGCGACCCCGCGAGCCAGTGGGTCATCGTCAATAAGCACCGGCCGCTGACTCCCTTGCAGTTCGCCCCCGCTGACCTCGTACAGCCCCGCGTCGAACTTGCGGTAAGTGGAGAGGCGTCGTTGCTCAACAGCACAACTGCCGCAGCCGCAGAAAAGCTCTTTGCCGGGGCCGCCTCGGCTGGGGTGAACATGACCTTGGCCTCCGGCTACCGCTCCTTCCAAACCCAAACGGCGACGTACAACGGTTATGTGACCTCGCGCGGCCAGGCTTCAGCAGACACAGCCTCCGCCCGCCCCGGGTTCTCGGAACACCAGACGGGTTGGGCATTCGATATCGGCGACGGCGGCGGGGCGTGCAGCTTCCAGCCTTGCTTCGCTGAGCAGCCGGCAGCCGTTTGGGCCAAGGCCAACGCATTCAAGTATGGATTTGTTGTCAGGTACCCGTGGATGCTCCATGAAATCACTGGCTATTACTACGAGCCCTGGCATTTACGCTTTGTCGGGGTTGAGGCCGCGACGGATATGGCCAATCGTGGCATCGGCACCCTCGAGGAATATTTTGGCCTCGAAGCCGCACCAGGCTACCTCTAGCAGTTGACTAACCCGAAGATTTCCCGACACTCCGGAAAGAATTGACCAGTAGCTCGCCCCGAATTAACACGCATGCACTAGCTTGGTGCCATGTTGAGTGGATTTAGGAATTTCATTCTGAAGGGCAACGTCGTAGACCTTGCCGTAGCCGTCGTCATGGGTGCCGCCTTCGGTGCAGTTGTTGATGCACTCGTCAAGAACGTCCTCATGCCGCTGATCGCTGCCTTGGTTGGGTCACCCAACTTCGACAGTTTCGCGAAGGTGACCATCAACGGAAACGACCTGCAGTTCGGCGTCTTGCTGACAGCGATCGTCAATTTCCTCTTGGTAGCAGCCGCCATCTATTTCGTTGTGGTAGCTCCGATGAACCACCTCATTGAGCGCCGCAATGCCAAGTTGGGCATCACGGAAGACGAACCCGCTGCTGACCCCGCAGTCACGCTCCTCACCGAGATCCGCGACAACCTGGTCCAAAGGTAACTGAGCGGCTGTGGCCCGTCTCCTGGGGGAGACGGGCCACCGCTTTTTTGGGGCTCGGACCTATAGGGCCAGTTCGCGCGGAATCGCGAGGCGGTCTTCGACGACGCCGGCAAGTTCAGTGCATATACGGGTTGCGGTTTCCATGTCAGCAGCCTCGACCATCACACGGACCAGCGCTTCGGTGCCCGATGGCCGCAGGAGCACACGGCCGGTATCGCCGAGTTCGAGTTCGGCGGCAGCCACGGCAGCGGCCACGCCTTCGTCCGTGGCGGCCCTGGACTTGTCCACGCCCTTCACGTTGATCATGAGCTGCGGCAGCTTCGTCATGGCGCGGGCGAGGTCTTGGAGGGTTCGGCCGGTGCCGGCCACTTGGGCGGCAATCTGCAGGCCTGTCAGGACGCCGTCGCCTGTAGTGGCGTAGTCGGAGAAGATCACGTGCCCCGACTGCTCGCCACCAAGGCTGAAACCGCCGTCGCGCATTTCTTCCAGGACGTAACGGTCCCCTACCGCCGTCTCGCGAATGGTTATCCCGGCATCGCGCAATGCGATCTTGAGTCCGAGGTTGCTCATCACGGTGGCCACCAGGACGTCGTCCTTCAGCTTTCCGGACTCCTTCAGCGCGAGGGCCAGGATCGCCATGATCTGGTCACCGTCAACCTCGGTGCCTTCGTGGTCCACGGCCAGGCAGCGATCGGCGTCGCCGTCGTGGGCAATGCCGAAGTCTGCCCCGTGTTTGACCACCGCTTCCTTGAGCTGGCCGAGGTGGGTGGAACCGACGCCATCGTTGATATTCAGGCCATCAGGTTCCGCGCCAATCACCACAACTTCAGCGCCTGCACTGGCGAAGACCTGAGGGGAACAGCCGCTGGCCGCACCGTTGGCGCAGTCCAGGACGACCTTGAGGCCTTCCAGGCGATGTGGGAGGGTGCCAAGCAGGTGGACGATGTAGCGGTCCTCGGCGTCCGAGAAGCGTTGGATGCGGCCGACGTCGCCTGCCACGGGACGGGACGGCTCCTTGCCGAGCTGGGCTTCTATCGCGTCCTCCACCTCGTCCGGGAGCTTCTGGCCGCCTCGTGCAAAGAACTTGATGCCGTTGTCCGGCGCCGGGTTATGGGATGCGGAGATCATGACGCCGAAATCGGCATTGAGGTCCGCGATGAGGTACGCGGCTGCGGGCGTGGGAAGCACGCCCGCGTCGTACACATCAATCCCGGAGCTCGAAAGCCCGGCCTCAACGGCCGCCGCGATGAACTCTCCGCTGGCCCGCGGATCCCGGGCGACGACGGCGCGGGGCCGTGCTCCATCGGCCGAGCGCTCGTGGCCTAGGACCACGGCAGCTGCTTGGGCCAACTGGAGAGCAAGCTCCGCGGTGAGCAATCCATTGGCGAGACCACGCACGCCATCTGTTCCAAATAATCTAGCCATCGCGTCCCAGTCTAGACGACAGCCGGCCCTCCGCTTGCCGAACCGGTCCGGTTCAGGCGGTCAGGGACCATGCTGTGGCCAGCCATTTTACGACGGAGGCCCGCCCCGCCAAATGGCGGGACGGGCCTCGTCCGGACGCTGGAAGCGTCCCCAAGCATTTTTGCGCTTGTGGATCCGAGCGGGTTTAGCGCTTGGAGTACTGCTGAGCCTTGCGTGCCTTCTTAAGACCGGCCTTCTTACGCTCGATGACGCGTGCGTCACGGGTGAGGTAGCCGGCCTTCTTCAGGGTTGCGCGGTTGTTCTCGACGTCGATCTCGTTCAGCGAGCGAGCAACACCGAGACGCAGCGCACCGGCCTGGCCGGAAGGGCCACCGCCGTGGATGCGAGCGATGACGTCGTAGGCGCCTTCAAGGTCAAGGATCTTGAAGGGCTCGTTGACGTCCTGCTGGTGCAGCTTATTCGGGAAGTAGTTGGACAGCTCGCGGCCGTTGATGGTCCACTTGCCGGAGCCCGGCACAACGCGAACGCGTGCGACGGCTTCCTTGCGGCGGCCAACAGCAGCACCGGCAACGGTCAGTGCCGGGCGCTCCTTCTTGGGCGCGGCTTCGGCAGCCGAGCTTTCAGAGGTGTAGCTGGTGAGGGTTTCCTCGGCCTCGACGGCTTCGGCGGTCAGTTCTTCGTTCTGAGCCACGATTCTCCTTGTATTAAAAGTTGTTTGGTGGCCAGGACTACTGGGCGACCTGGGTGATTTCGAAAGTCTTCGGCTGCTGTGCAGCGTGGGGGTGCTCAGCGCCACGGTAGACCTTGAGCTTGCCCAACTGCTGTGCAGCGAGGGAGTTCTTGGGGAGCATGCCCTTGATGGCCTTTTCCACGGCGCGGACCGGGTTGGATTCCAGCAGCTCCGCGTAGTTGACGGAGGTCAGGCCGCCCGGGTAGCCGGAGTGGCGGTATGCGCGCTTCTGCTCCAGCTTGGCGCCGGTCAGGGCAACCTTTTCAGCGTTGATGATGATGACGAAGTCGCCCATGTCCATGTGGGACGCAAAGGTCGGCTTGTGCTTTCCGCGCAGCAGTGTTGCGGTCTGGCTGGCAAGACGACCAAGGACAACATCGGTGGCGTCAATGACGTGCCACTGGCGGTTGATATCGCCGGGCTTCGGGGTGTACGTACGCACGGTTTTGCCTCGTTCTTGTTCTGGCGTTCATGTTTTAGGCGGCACGCTTGGAGCGTGTGCCTACTAGGTATGCGTTACCGGAGCAGAGGTGAGGGCTCTATGTACCAGTTATCCCGAAGTCCCGATATGCCTGTCGAGT
The DNA here is from genome assembly GCF_014207375.1 of Arthrobacter sp. AZCC_0090. Classification (GTDB taxonomy): domain Bacteria; phylum Actinomycetota; class Actinomycetes; order Actinomycetales; family Micrococcaceae; genus Arthrobacter. Next base: position 157,246 of record NZ_JACHEE010000009.1, read on the forward strand.
TAACGATCCTGCAACTGGATCCCCAAGCGGGCATGTGTCATCGAGAAAGGACACGCACAACGACTATCAACAATAGCGTCAAGGAGCCGCAGGGTCAAAATAGGCTGACAACCACAGTGAACACGTGGGACCATGCCTTGAATCTTAGGAGATGCCATGACCGCAACTGCAGCGCAGCCCTTGCTTCTAGGCGTCCTTGGACTTTTGGGACTGCTCTTGAGTCCCCTGGCCGAGCTCCTGATAGCCCGATTCCTGCCCCGCCTCGGCGGACTCCCCTCCCTCAAAATCCGGATCACGACGGCGGCGGCCACCGCGGCGTTGTTCGTCCTCCTGGCGCTCCGGTTCGGTCTCTCCCCGACGCTCCCCGCCTATCTCCTCTTAGCGGTGCTGGCAGTACAGCTGTCGCGCCTGGACGTAGTCCATCATTTGCTCCCGAACCCATTGGTGCTGTCCCTGCTTGCAGCCGGTTTGGTCCTGTTAACTACGTCGGCCGCGCTGCTTCCAGACTGGCCCGGACTGCTTCGCGCGGCTGCCGGCGGTGTCATCTTGTTCCTCGGGTACTTAATTCTTGGATTAATTTCTCCAAGAGGCCTCGGGATGGGCGATGTGAAGCTCGCAGCACCACTCGGAATGTACTTGGGCTACTTGGGTTGGACCCAGGTGTTCTACGGGGGCCTGCTGGGGTTCGTGGTGGGTGGGGTGATGACGGTGCCGATGTTGCGCCTGAAGCGCGGAATCAAGCCATCTGAAGTAGCTCACGGACCGGCCATGTTCGCCGCGGCAATTGGAGTGGTGTTGCTGGCCGCCTAAAGCCACCGCTATCTTCCCAGGTTCCCCTCAGTTCACTGGAACCCCATCTGTGCCGGCGCCTAAGTAGTACTTAGGCAGAAAAACCGAGTACCCGCAGAGCGTCCTTCGAGTAATCAACACCCCCCGCACGGAAAAAGACGAGTACCACTACGCATTGTTTGTTAACCCTCCCAGGGGCAATTCTTGTCCTATCGAAATCCGAACCGCCAAAGGGATATGTAAGCGGCAGGGATTCGTAAACAAATTCACTTATCTGGGAAGGGTTTTCCAATGTCATCTCTCATGGTTTCTGTCATTGCTTTCGTCGCCGGCGTCAAAGATCGCCTCACTTCCGAAAAGGGCGCAACCGCAACTGAATATTCACTGCTTGTTGCGTTCATCGCACTCGTCATCATCGCTGGCGTCACCCTTTTCGGCGATGCCCTGAACAAGTGGTTCGGCGACCTCGCCGGCCACGTAGGCGCCTGGCACACCGGAGCCTGATCCACTTAGAGCCGAGCATTGCTGATGCCGCGTCCGCTCAACGCGGGCGCGGCACAGCCGTTTCTAGGAAGGATCTCTTCCTAACTAAGTTAAGTCCCGAAGCTGCTTAATCCTCTGGGGGATAACATGATCCGCAGCAAAGCAAGAACAAAGGGAGAACGCGGAGCCGTCGCTGTGGAATTTGCGCTCATTGCGCCAATTCTCTTGCTCTTGGTTGCGGCGATCATTGAATTCTCCTATTTTTACAACCTCCAAATTTCCGTCACCCAGGCAGCCCGCGAAGCTGCTCGGACCATGGCAGTCACCAACAATACGGGCAAGGCACAAGCGGCCGCTGTTGCCGGGGCACCGAGCATCAGTCTCTCGCCCGGAAACGTCAGCCTTTCGGGCGCCTGCAGCCATGGAGTTACCGTCCAGTCCACAGTGACTTTCACCGCCCCATCTCTCACTGGCTTCTTTACTCCGTCGATCACGGTTACCGGGAAGGGGGCCATGGCATGTGGCGGCTAACACGAAGGACAAGGAATCAGGACGGCGAGCGGGGCGTCGCCGGCGTCATGGTGGCGCTCATGGTGCTCGTCCTCATCGGAGTCGGTGCCATGGCGGTGGATGTCGGCCAAATCTACGCAGAAAGGGCGCAACTGCAAAACGGTGCTGACGCCGGGGCCCTTGCTGCAGCTCAACTGTGCTCGAATAGCGGCGGATGTACGCAAAGCGCCGCCAACGCCGCTGCCAAGGCCCTCGCGGACAGCAACTCCAACGATGGTGTTTCCAACGTCCAGTCCGTCGACCTGAGTGTCGCCAACCAGGTCACGGTCACAACCTCGACTATTGACGGCACCACACACGCCGGCTTCTTGAGCAAGTTGTTTTCCAGCGCTTTGAACGTGCCGCCAGTCACTGTCGGCGCAAAGGCGACTGCTTCCCTCAAACCTCCGAGCGGGGGCGGCGCGTTCCCCCTTGCCTTCTCCAACCAGTGCTGGGACCTGAGTGGAGCAACCGCAGCAGGGACCCTCCAGAAGATCTCCTGGAAGCCCGGTACCACGTGCACCAACCCCTCTGGCCACACCGTTCCAGGCGGTTGGGGTTGGTTGAGTGATCCTGACGCCGACTGCTACGCCGTAACCTCTACGGGCAACATGGCCGGAACGGATCCGGGCAATGACAAGCCAACTCAATGCGCCACCATTCTCCAAGGTTGGATCAATTCCCTCACAAGTGGAACTGCGGTCAAAGTCACTTTCCCTGTCTTTGACACGTCAGCAGGCTCTGGGAACAACGCCACTTTCCACATCATCGGCTACGCCACCTTCAACATCGTTGGCTGGAAGTTCGGCAACGGCGGCGTCTATGAGTACCACAACACTGCGGCCGCTCTGGGTAGCGGCAACGCAAAGCTTGCGTGTCCCGGTGGCAATGATCGCTGCGTCATAGGCCAATTCGTCAAGTTCGCAACCGTCGACGACTTCGATGGCAATGGTTCCGGCCCTGCCCAAGACCTCGGCACCTGGCAAGTGCAACTCATCAAATAGCGGCCCCGGTTCCACGCTGCCGCGTACCGAATAGGAGATAAAGTGAAAACACGCCTACTGGGAGGCATCGCTGCGCTTGTCGTAGCCATCATTGGAACAGTGATGCTCGTGTTCTACGTCCAAGGCGCCGACAAGCGCGCCCTGGCAAATACGGAGACTCAAGACGTCTACGTCATCCAAAAAGAAATCCCCAGCGGCACTCCGACCGCTAAATTCGGAGATTCCGTCATCAAGAAAGCTGTGCCGAAGTCGGCAGTAGCAGCAGATAGTGTCACCAGCCTTAGTGATCTGGGTTCCAAGGTTTCTTCGATCGAATTCATGCCCGGTGAGCAATTGCTCGCATCCCGCATGGTTGATCCGAACAGCTTGGCCGGTCCCGGCCGGGTTGAAGTCCCCACTGGACTTCAAGAAGTCACGGTCAAACTGCCGATCGAACGTGTTGTTGGAGGGCACCTGGCTGCCGGCGACACAGTCGGCATGATGCTGTCCTTCAAAGCGGACGACAAAGCGAACGTCCCCGACCAAACGAGCTTTACGTTCAACAAGGTCCTCGTCACCGCGGTGCAGGACTCCAGCGGGGCTATTTCAGACAACAGCGGCTCTGCATCCCAAACGGGCGGCGGCTCGCTCAACTCCAACAAGGCTTCTGGCCAGAGCGGTGGCTATCTCGTGACTGTGGCGCGCTCCGCCGTGGACGTCCAGAAGATCGTCTATGCCGCGGAGTTCGGTGCCATCTATCTGAGCAAAGAGCCCTCGGATGCCCTAGTAGGCGCAACCGGGGTCATAGACCGGGGAAGTGTATTCAAATGAGTCGCTTCGTTCTCATTACCCCGGACCTTGACTTCGAACGGCGGGTTCGGTCCGCGACCGCCGGCATGAGCGGAAGCCTCCAATGGTTCCAGGCAGACTACTTGCCAGCCGGACCGCGCGAGATCCTGGATCAGCTCCTCGGAGAGCCTCCTGAGGTGTTGATTTTGGGTCCAGGCCTGGAAATCGATGATTCCCTCAAGCACGCTTCCCTGCTGGATCTTCAATTCCCGGAAATCAGTGTTGTGCTGGCCGCGGAACAGAGCGAATCACTGGTCCTCGCGGCAATGCGCTCAGGCGTGCGGGACATCCTCTCCCCCGCGGCGGACTCAGACTCCATCCGCGTGATGGTGGAGCGGGCGAGTCTAGCTGCTGCGGGCCGGCGAAGGGGGCTGGCCCCCAACGCCATTGAGGCTCCAACCCAGGCTTCCGGCGGCCGAATCATCGCCGTCATGTCGCCGAAGGGCGGCGTGGGCAAGACAACGGTAGCCACTAACCTGGCGGTCGGTCTCGGGACGATGGCGCCGATGGGCGTGGTGATCGTCGACCTGGACCTTCAGTTTGGTGACGTAGCCAGCGGGTTGCTTTTGCATCCTGAACGTACCATCACCGACGCGGTGCTGGGTCCGGCCAGCCAGGACTCCATGGTGCTCAAGACGTACTTGAGTGTCCACCCCGCGAGTATCTATGCTCTGTGTGCCCCCCGCAATCCAGTGGAAATGGATCGCATCACGGCCCAGCACGTGTCTAGATTGCTCGAACAACTTCGTCAAGAATTCCAATACGTCGTGATCGACACTGCTCCCGGACTCGGTGAACATGTCCTAGCAGCGTTGGAAAATGCCACGGATGCCGTGTGGGTATGCGGGATGGATATTCCGAGCATCCGCGGTTTGCGGACGGGCTTGAACATTCTCGACGAATTGCAGCTGCTCCCGCAGTACCGGCACGTCGTGCTGAACATGGCCGATCCGAAGAGCGGTCTGGTCCTTTCGGACGTGGAAGCGACCATCGGAGTTCCGGTGGATGTTGCCATTCCGCGATCCAGGACGCTTCCCTTCTCCACCAACAAAGGCGTCCCGCTCCTCCAGGACGGGGCGCGGGATGCCGCCACCAAGGGCTTGCGCCTGCTGGTGAACCGGTTTAGGCCCAATTGGGATGAGCGATCACACAAGCAGTTGCACAGAAGGGCGGTTGTCCGGTGAACCTCTCACGCAGACTCGAAAGCTATCGGTTCGGCACCGGTTCCGGCGCCCCGGATGCAGCGGCGGTTCCGGATGCGGGGGCGCCGATAGCAACAACCCTCGGCCGCATCCAAGAAGTGAAAGCGGCAGAGTCCTCACACGCCTTGGCCCACTCCGAGGAAAACGCGTCGTCGACGATCCTTGCCAGTGAAGCCCTCAGCGACCTCAAGGAGCGAGCCAGCAAGACCCTGTTTGAACGGCTCGGCTCCAGGCTCTCGGATTCCTCCTTGGATGAGGCAGAACTGCACCAGTATGTCCGCGACGAGCTGAAGGTTGTTGTCGACGAGGAGCAGGTTCCCCTGACTTCCACCGAACGGCAACGCCTCACGGCCGAAATCATCGACGACGTCCTGGGGCACGGCGCCATCCAACGTTTCCTTGACGATCCGGAAATTACGGAAGTCATGGTCAACCGCTACGACAGCATCTACGTCGAACGGTACGGGCAACTCTACAAGACGGAAGCCAAGTTCTCCTCGGACGAAGCCCTGCGGCGGGTCATTGAGCGCATTGTGTCCAAAGTTGGGCGCCGAATCGACGAGTCGTCTCCGCTTGTGGACGCACGGCTGGCTGACGGCTCCCGCGTGAATGCCATCATCCCTCCGCTTGCCGTCAACGGTCCTTCACTGACCATCCGGAAATTCGGCCGCGAGGCCCTGACAGTCAACAAGCTCATCGAGTTTGGCAGCCTGTCTCCGGAAATGGCTGAGCTTCTCAGGGCATGCGTCCTGGCGCGGATGAACATCATTGTGTCCGGCGGTACAGGTACTGGTAAGACCACGCTGTTGAATGTCCTATCTTCCTTCATCCCGGCGACGGACCGGATCGTCACCATCGAAGATGCCGTGGAGCTGCAACTCCAGCAAGAGCACGTGGTGCGGCTTGAGAGCAGGCCCGCCAATATCGAGGGACGGGGTGAAGTCACCATCCGGGATCTCGTGAGGAACTCGCTCCGCATGCGACCGGACCGCATCGTGGTGGGCGAGGTCCGCGGCGGGGAGTCCTTGGACATGCTGCAGGCCATGAACACCGGCCACGACGGTTCCATTTCCACGGTGCACGCCAATTCGCCCCGCGATGCCATAGCCAGGCTGGAGACTCTGGTCCTGATGGCTGGCATGGACCTGCCTCTCCGGGCTATCCGCGAACAAGTCGCCTCCGCCGTCAACTTGATCGTGCACATCAGCCGCTTGCGCGATGGAACCCGCAGGGTTACGCACATCACCGAAGTCCAAGGGATGGAAGGCGATATCGTCACTCTCCAGGACGCCTTCGTCTTCGACTACTCAGCCGGAGTGGATGCCAACGGCCGATTCCTCGGCAAGCCGGTCCCTACCGGAGTGCGTCCCCGCTTCACCGACCGTTTCGCGGAACTCGGAATTTCCATTTCTCCGGCAGTATTCGGGGCCCACCTGTCGGGAGGCCTGCGATGAGCGATGCAGGAATCCAGATCATTTGGCTTGCCGCGGGGCTTGGCCTGGTGTACCTCGCATTGCTTCTTGTGGTGCTAGTGGTACTAAAGTCAAGAAGGCTCGACGTCGAGAGGCGGCGTCCTGATTCGCCGCTTCACACGTCCACGTTGACGCGGATTACCGACGGCGCGCGAGATGCCATCCAAACCCGCATTCACCCAAGCTCGGGCGGCTATCTCTCCCAAGTGAAGCTGGATGCCGCCGGGCTGAAGAAGCAACCCGCCGACTACGTGTTGATAGCTGGTATCGCGACCGTCTTCGCCGGCGCCATCGGCTTCATGTTGGGTGGCCTCGTCTTCGCGATCCTCATGGCACTCGCTGCCATCGTTTCTCTCGCTTGTCTTCTCAGCTTGCTGATATCCAGGCGTTCGGCGAAATTCGACGAGCAAATACCCGACGCCCTTCAGATGATGAGCGGCGGGATGCGCGCCGGGCACAGCCTCTTGAGGGCAGTGGACGCCACTGCCCAGGAGAGCGAAGCACCCATGGCGGAAGAGATGAGCAGGATCGTCAACGAAACCCGACTCGGCCGGGATCTAGGAGGTTCGCTGGGCGACGTCGCAATCAGGACGAGGAGCGAAGACTTCGGCTGGATCGCCCAAGCGATCGAAATTCACCGGGAAGTCGGCGGGGACTTGGCCGAAGTCCTGGACCACGTTGGTGAAACGATTCGCGACCGCAACCAAATCCGCCGACAAGTCAAGGCACTAAGCGCTGAGGGCCGGATGTCAGCGCTCGTGCTGCTTGGGCTGCCCGTTTTGATGTTCATCCTGCTGCAGTTCCTCAACCCCGGCTACGCCCACGTCTTTACGTCAACACTGCCCGGCTACATCATGCTTGCCGTCGCGATCATCATGCTCAGCCTGGGTGCGCTGTGGTTGAACCGGCTCATCAAGCCGAAGTACTAGGGAGGATTTCACCATGCAACCCATCGCTTATGCGGCCATGTTGGCCATTGTGGCCCCCGTATCCTGGATGGTCTGGCTCGTCGTCACCGGCGACCGGGCAGGCCTTCGCAATATCCGCACCAATCTGGGCGCCCGCGCGGCAGTCGCGTCGCAGCCTGCCAACGCGCGGGATCGATTGACGGTATTTTCACGACAACTTGCGCCGAACGGTTACGTGGCCTGGCTCGACATGCAATTGGCTGGCGCGGGACGGCCGAAGGATTGGCCGCTGGGGCGGATCCTGATGGTCAAACCGCTCTTGGCACTCGGCGGCGCTATACTCGGGCTCCTCCTGTTCCTCGGAGATCGATCGGTCGGCCGTCTCCTCCTCGGCCTTGGCGTCATCGCAGTGGCCTACTTCGTACCGGATCTGCTGATCCGGTCCAATGCCCAAAAGCGCCGGGCCGCCATACGGCTGGAACTGCCCAACACACTGGACCAGATGCTGATTGCTGTCCAAGCAGGGCTCGGTTTTGAGGCGGCGATGGCCCGTGCTGCCGAAAATGGGCGGGGTCCCCTGGCCGATGAATTCATCCGGACACTGCAGGACATCCAAGTGGGACGGAGCCGCAAGGATGCCTATCTGGATATGTCCCAGCGCGTGGATGTACCCGACGTTCGGAGCTTCATCAGGGCGGTCGTCCAGGCGGATGCCTACGGTATCGCAATCGCCAAGGTCCTCAAGTCCCAGGCACAAGAGATGCGAACCAAGCGTAGGCAGGCAGCGGAGGAGCATGCCATGAAGATCCCTGTGAAGATCCTGTTTCCGCTGATCTTCTGCATCTTCCCCACGCTGTTCATTATCCTTTTGGGTCCGGCGGTCATGAAGATTATCGCCGCCTTCTCCTAAGCACCGGCGCACGTCGCCTGAAAGGTCGGTCATCATGAAAAGCAAGCTCAAGTGCCTCGTTTCGTCCTTCGCAAAGGAACGCGGAGCAACAGCCACCGAGTACTCGATGTTGGTCGGGTTCATCGCTGTAGTCATCGTTGTGGGCGTTGGTGCCTTTGGTCTCGCCCTCAACGGATTCATCGACGGCCTCGCTGCCGCCGTCAGGACAGCGCTCGGAGTGCACTAGGCATCTCCGAACCTTTGAACCAGGCGCGTCTGGGGTGCCTTCAAACCGATCACCCGCGATACCCAGAACCGCGGGTGGTCTTCGCAGGCCCCCTCCACGGTACCCAGAACCGGGAGGGGGCCGTTCAACGTCGAGGCCTCGTCTGGGACAGAACGTCTTGCAGGGCCCGGCCCCAAAACTACTCCCGCCGCGCCCGGGTCAGTTCGGCCCGGGCAAACAGTTCGTCGTCGGAGGGGTAGGCCACTTCTTCAAGCACCAAAGGGTGCGGTGCGGCCAGCACAGACTTGGCGTCCCTGACCCCCGCAAGCAAGCGTTCATGCAGCCATTCCGGCTGTTCCAAGCCCTCCCCCACGCGCAATGCCGATCCGACCAATGCCCGCACCATGTTGTGGCAAAACGCATCGGCCTGGACGTTGGCAACAAGCACGCCATCGCTGCCGCGGACGAACTCAAAGCGCTGCAATTCGCGGATGGTGGTGGCTCCCTCGCGCGGCTTGCAGTATGCCCTGAAGTCTTGAAGCCCCAACAGCGCGGTGGCTCCCGAGTTCATCGCGCCTTCGTCCAGCACGGATTTGTGCCACAACGTCAGCCTGCGTAGAACCGGGTCCCAGCGTTCCGGGCCATCGGCAATCCGGTAACTGTAGCGGCGCCACAACGCTGAGAAGCGAGCGTCAAAGCCGTCAGGTGCCAGTCCGACGTCGTGCACTTCAATGGCGCCGGTTTCATCCTGCAGGACACGGCTCAAGGCTCCACGAAGCCTCCGGAGCAGCGCAGCGGCGGGATCAATCTCGTGGCCCCTCGGAAGTCCGCTCCACTCGGCCTGCGACAGATCAATGTGCGCCACTTGTCCCCGTGCATGCACACCGGCGTCGGTTCGACCAGCCACGGTGACACGCGCGGGACGGCGCACGATCAACGCCAGTCCCTCTTCCAGCGAACCCTGCACAGTCCGTAGGCCGGGCTGCAGCGCCCAACCATTGAAAGGGCCGCCGTCGTACGAAAGATCCATCCGGACACGCAAAAACCCGCCGCCCCCCAAAACGGGGGCAGCGGGTTTTCGTTCGTTCATAGACTTAAGTCTACTGTGAAGAATTCAGTGAATTACTTCTTTTCCTCAGCGGCCGGAGCCTCTTCGGTTTCAGCAGCTTCAGCTTCAACGGCTTCGGTCTCAACCTCGGCGGCTTCGGTCTCAACGACCTCTTCCTCGGCAACCGGAGCGGTTTCTTCGGCAACCGGAGCAGCCTTCTCAGCAGCCTTAGTTGCCTCGGCAACTACAGCCTGCTTCGGGGAAACCGGCTCAAGAACCAGTTCGATGACAGCCATGGGAGCATTGTCGCCCTTGCGGTTGCCGATCTTGGTGATGCGGGTGTAGCCACCATCGCGGTTGGCAACGGCGCCGGCGATGTCGGTGAACAGCTCGTGGACGATGCCCTTGTCGCTGATCAGGCCGAGTACGCGGCGACGGGAGGACAGGTCGCCGCGCTTGGCGAAGGTCACGAGGCGCTCTGCATACGGCTTCAGGCGCTTGGCCTTGGTGACCGTGGTGGTGATGCGCTTGTGCTCGAACAGCGATGCTGCCAGGTTCGCGAGCATCAGGCGCTCGTGAGCCGGACCGCCTCCGAGGCGCGGACCCTTAGTGGGGGTAGGCATAGTAATTTCTCCTGTAATGAAGGCCCTCCGGGTCCGAACGTGGACTCGGTGGCCAAGATCTGCTTGTTAGAGCTCGTCGTCGCCGAACGCGGCGTCGTCCTCTTCGATGGCTGCGGCGCGGGCTGCAAGATCGAAACCGGGAGGGGAGTCCTTGAGGGACAGACCCAGTTCAACCAGCTTTGCCTTGACCTCATCAATGGACTTCGCACCGAAGTTACGGATGTCCATCAGGTCAGCCTCGGAGCGGGCAACGAGTTCACCCACGGTGTGGATGCCCTCACGCTTGAGGCAGTTGTAGGAACGGACGGTGAGGTCCAGATCCTCGATCGGCAGTGCCATGTCAGCTGCCAGGGCAGCATCCGTCGGCGACGGGCCAATCTCGATACCTTCAGCTGCGGTGTTCAGCTCACGTGCAAGACCGAACAGCTCCACCAGGGTGGTGCCTGCCGAGGCAACGGCGTCGCGCGGGGCGATAGCCTGCTTGGTCTCGACGTCGACAATCAGCTTGTCGAAGTCAGTGCGCTGCTCAACACGGGTAGCTTCCACGCGGAAGGTAACCTTCAAGACCGGCGAGTAGATCGAGTCGACCGGAATGCGGCCGATCTCGGAGTCGCCGGACTTGTTCTGAGCTGCCGAAACGTAGCCGCGGCCGCGTTCGATGGTCAGTTCGAGTTCGAACTTGCCCTTCGAGTTCAGCGTGGCAATGTGCAGATCCGGGTTGTGGAATTCGACGCCGGCCGGCGGAGCGATGTCCGCGGCGGTAACGACTCCGGGGCCCTGCTTGCGCAGGTATGCAACAACCGGCTCATCGTGCTCGGAGGACACGGAGAGGTTCTTGATGTTCAGGATGATCTCAGTGACATCTTCCTTGACACCCGGAACCGTGGTGAACTCGTGCAGCACGCCATCGATCCGGATGCTGGTAACAGCAGCACCGGGGATGGAGGAGAGCAGGGTACGGCGGAGGGAGTTTCCGAGGGTGTAACCGAAGCCCGGTTCCAGCGGTTCAATGATGAAACGCGAGCGGTTCTCGGAGACTACTTCTTCAGACAGAGTGGGGCGCTGTGCAATAAGCACTTAGGTTTCCTTTCGGCGAGCATCCGCTATATGACGCAACACAGGTGGTGGAAATCGGCTTGGTTCCGGCTTTGCCGGCCGGGCGCTGCGGAACAGTCAGACTGTTCCGCAGCGGACCCGGCCGGCAAAAGCCAAGAAGCCAATTAGACGCGGCGGCGCTTCGGCGGGCGGCAACCGTTGTGGGCGCTGGGGGTGACGTCCTGGATGGAGCCAACCTCGAGGCCAGCGGCCTGCAGCGAACGGATTGCGGTCTCGCGTCCGGATCCCGGTCCCTTGACGAACACGTCGACCTTGCGCAGACCGTGCTCCTGGGCGCGCTTTGCAGCAGCCTCGGCAGCCATCTGGGCGGCGAACGGGGTGGACTTACGGGAGCCCTTGAATCCAACCTCACCGGCGGAAGCCCAGGAGATGACAGCACCGTTCGGGTCCGTGATGGACACGATGGTGTTGTTAAAGGTGCTCTTGATGTGCGCCTGGCCAAGCGCGATATTCTTCTTGTCCTTCTTACGCGGCTTGCGAACCGCGCCACGAGTCTTCGGGGGCATTATTTCTCCTACAGAAAGTTATTTGGGTGACCGTGCTCTTGGGCCCACACTTGCGGGGTTCCCTAGAAGCGCGAAGCGCTTTTAGGGGGCAAGTGGGGACTAGCGGCCGGCCTTCTTCTTGCCGGCGACGGTACGCTTCGGGCCCTTGCGGGTACGAGCGTTGGTCTTCGTACGCTGACCGCGTACGGGCAGGCCCTTGCGGTGACGCAGGCCTTCGTAGCTGCCGATTTCAACCTTGCGGCGGATATCTGCTGCTACTTCGCGGCGAAGGTCACCCTCAACCTTGTAGTTGCCTTCAATGTAGTCACGCAGCTGGACCAGCTCGGCGTCAGTCAGGTCTTTGACGCGAACGTCAGCGCTGATGCCGGTGGCAGCCAGGGTTTCGTGTGCACGGGTCTTGCCCACGCCGTAGATGTAAGTAAGCGCAATTTCCAACCGCTTTTCGCGGGGAATGTCTACGCCAGCGAGACGAGCCATAGTGGCAGTACTCCTTGAATAAACCGGAGGTCGTAGGCAGTACACCCGCACTTTCAGTGCGGCCCCAGCCTCCGACCGGGGGTTAGCTGTCCGGGCTCTGTGCGTCCCAATTCAGCTTGTGCTGCCTTTATTTACTTGCGTGGGTTAGCAACCCAGGTTGCCCTTGCGGGCACTAGTTCCCTTGCGGGGAATTAGCCCTGGCGCTGCTTGTGGCGCGGGTTCTCGCAGATCACCATGACCCGGCCATTACGGCGGATCACTTTGCACTTGTCGCAGATCTGCTTAACGCTCGGCTTGACCTTCATGGCGTTCCTTTGCGTGTTGCAGTTGGTCGGCTGTTGCGGCAATACCTAAGGTTTCCCAAGGCTGCCGCCCAGCAATTACTTGTAGCGGTAGACGATTCGACCACGTGTGAGGTCGTAAGGGCTCAGCTCCACCACTACGCGGTCCTCAGGGAGAATCCTGATGTAGTGCTGTCGCATCTTCCCCGAGATGTGTGCAAGAACGATGTGCTTGTTGGTGAGCTCAACGCGAAACATCGCATTGGGCAGCGCCTCAGTCACAACGCCCTCGATCTCAATGACCCCGTCCTTCTTGGCCATATCCTCCGCTAACTGTTGTTTGCCGCAGCCCTCCGGATAGGCACCGGAAAATCTGCGGACGTTTTTTGTTTGTTTGGCCGTCCGGCTCCTGCCACTCCACATAGCAGGACTCGCGACCTGTTAAATGGGCGTGGCTGTGCAGACAACCAACAGACAACTCTACGCTAATGCGGCGCGAATGTTAAATCCGCCCATGCTAGCGCAGACACCGGCGCGGTGTCACCCTTCTCCGTGCCGGAGAACCCCCTAGAACACGCTAAACCGCGCCGTAGGACGGGAAAGTCCCTGCCGCCGTCGTGATGGATTCCGCGGAAGCGACGCCGTCAAGAACAGCCAGGCGCACGGCGTCTGCCGCCGCGCTTTGCAGGGTAATGAGCGAGACCTGCCTCGCTTGTTCCGAACTGCGGTCGAGCCCGACGGCGCCCGTCGCCAGTGCGAACACCGTGTCGCCGTCGGCGAGGGTATGGGAAGGATTCAGAGCCCGGGCGAGGCCAGCGTGTGCGGCACTGGCAGTGCGCTTGCATTCGGCAGGGTCGAGGACCGCATTGGTCGCGACGACAACAAGCGTGGTGTTCAACGCCGGGGGCGCGGCCGGATTTGTGCTCCCGGGCTCCTCCCGCTGGGGCGATCCGCCAAAAGGCATGCCCAGCGCGTTCACCACTGCGAGCGCCCCCACCACCACTCCGTTGTCCAGGGTGATGGAGGACGTGCCCACTCCGCCTTTGAATGCGCCCCGTCCGATCACGGCACCGGTACCGGCGCCAATGTTTCCGCGCCCGACGTCGGCATGCTCACTTGCGGCTGCAGCCGCGGCGGCCGCTTCGTATCCCATGGCCTCGTCGGGGCGGGCTGCGAAGTCACCGCCGCGGCCCAAGTCGAAGATCGCGGCGGCCGGAACGATTGGCACTACTCCCCCGGGCACGGCGAACCCGCGCCCTTGTTCTTCGCACCATCGCTGGGCACCGTGGGCCGTGACCAAACCGAAGGCACTCCCACCCGTGAGCACCACTGCATCCACCGTGGGCACGAGGGTGGTGGGATCAAGCGCATCCGTCTCGTGCGTGCCCGGACCGCCGCCGCGCACATCGACCGATGCCACCGTCCCGGGCGGCGGGAGAACTACGGTCACCCCGCTCAGCCAACCGTCGCCGATCCGCTGGACATGTCCCACTCGGATTCCTGGCACATCAGTGATCTTGGAAGTCATGTGCCTATTCTGCTCCTACACTGCTGCGCCGATCCGGGACAGCGCGTCCCTCAGCGCCTTCGCCGAGATGTCGATGAAGTGCGCACCGTCGTACTGGGCGGCGCGCAAGTCGCTGAGCCGCGGCGCTTCGCCCCGTTCCGCCCGTTCCGCGTACTCCGCCGCCATGCTCCGGATGCTAGCCACTTCTTCGAGGTCCAAGTCCGGGTGCATGGCAATCCATTCAGGATCGTCGAGGCCGATTGGCAGGTGCAAGGTGGGGCCTGCGTTCTCGATCGAAAGCGGGAGGTCCGGGGTTTCGGCGTGCAGGATGCCGAGCACCGCGTCCCAATCGATCGAGCCGTGGCCGATCGGTGCGAAGATCCGCCCGAAGACACCGTCCTGTTCGCCCAGGACAAAGTCCCGCAGGTGGGTGGCCCGGGTATAGGGTGCCACGCGACGCGCAGCCGCCACCGGGTCCTCCCCTCGCACCACCACATTTGCTGTGTCAAAGGTGACCCCCAGGACATCCGGCCCCACGGCTTCGACCAGACGGACGATTTCGTAACTCGTGATCTCCTCGTGGGTCTCGATGTTCATGTGCACGCCGTGGTCCCGGGCCGCCGGCGCAAGGAGCCGCAGGAACTTCTCGATCGCCACGAGCTGATCGGCCCACGGTGCGTCGGTCCGGAAGCGGTCGAAAACGTAGTAACCCGGCATGCCGCGCTGGTAGTTGGCACACGCCACCCACAGGTCTGTCACGCCAGCGGCTTCGTGCGCGGCCTCGATCATCTTGATCATGCCGCGTGTGTAGTCGCCGTCGCCGAGCCTACGGACCTGGGGCGCTTCGGCCGTCGCGTACGGGTTGACCTTGGCGAGGCCCATCTGGAGGTAGAGATTGAGTGAATCCGCACAGTCCCGGACCTCTGCGAGCAAGCCGCGGTCCAGGGTCGGGGAGACGTCCATGACGCTTCGGAAGTACACGCCTTCCATCCCCATGCCATGTGCCCGCTCGAGGATACGGATCGCTGAGTCGTCCGCTTCGTGGGGGATCTTGCTTCCATCGACACCAATTCGCATTTTCTCGTCCTTAGCTAGTTCTTCCTGTTGTCTCGCCCGCCGCGGGTGCTTTTCGACGGGTATCTGCGTCGTCACCGAGGGTGGGCCTCCGGTGTTTCAAGCCGTGCCCTAACGCCCCCAGTTGTAAAACGTGGTTGACGAGGCGTAGTCGAAGTCCTTGACCGAGTGTGCAAGCACTGCCGTGAACTGCGCACGGTAGAGGATCATGGTGGGGGAACTGGCCCGCCAAGCGTCCACGAGTGCATTGATGTACGGCAGCTGGGCTTGCAGGCTTGGTGCGTCGTCGAGCTTCTTCATGAGCTCCGGAGTGCCTGGAATGCAGATGTGCTGGTTGTTGAAGCTGCTGCCACAGGTCATCTTCTTGCGGAGTTCGTAGGCCGCCACGGCACCGGCACTTTCGAAGAGCAGCGCGGATTGGTATTTGCCGGTATTGAACTTCGTGGCAAAGGCCGTGGGCGTCTGCGAATCGATATTGACAGTCACGCCGATTTCCTCCCACGAGGCTTTCAGGATCGTCGCAAGGGTCGAGACTCCGGGCGACGTTGGGTTGATCATGAGGTCGATCTGGGGATTCGCCAGGCCCGACTCCTTGACCAACGCCCGTGCCCGGTCCTTGTCAAGGGGGCGGGGGGCGGAACGTTGCGGGTCGAATCCGGGCGTCCCTGGAACGAACGGGCCGTAGTAGCTGTCCGCGTAGCCGTAGGCGACGCTGGCCTTGATCTGCTCGTACGGCACGGCGTACGTCAGTGCTTCACGCAATTTCGGATTGGACGTCACGCCTGACGAGTTGTCGAAGGATACGGTGACCGGGGCAAATGCCGGGGCCGTGGACACATTGCAGCAGTCGTTCTGGCTCAGTTCGTGGACCACGTAGGGCGGCAGTCCAAGCGTCACATCCGCCTCGCCTCGACGCGCCTGCAGCATCAGGGTCGGTATCGAGGTGATGAAGTTGACGCGGACCACCGGTTCTTTGGCAGCCGTGCCGTAGTAGTTCGGATTCCGTTTGAGCACCGCGTAGTTGTTTGCTACGTATTCATCCAGGACATAGGGGCCGCTGCTGCTGGCGGTGTGCGCGGCCAGCCATTGATTCGGCACGCCCTTCTTGTCCTCGCCATGTTCCTTGATGACCTTCGGGTCATAGATCGACCCGCGACTCTGCGCCAGGGTCACCAAGATCGCGGGATAGGCGCGTGACAGTTCGAGGCGGACAGTCTGGGGGTCTACTACTACGACCCCGCTGATCAGGGGCGGATCCGTCAGGCCTATCTGAAGGCCCAGGGAACCGCATCCGCCAATCGTGAGATTCCGCATGATCGAATACCTGACGGCCTCGGCATCCAAGGGGTTGCCGTTGGCGAACTTGGCCCCGGGGTGCAGGGAGAACGTGTAGGCCTTCCCATCAGGAGAGACCGTCCAGGTTGCGGCCAAGTCGCCCTTGACCCGGGCTGGATCTGTGTTGGCTACGAGCGTTCCGTCGGGCTGCTGATCCTCGTCGAGCTTGACCAGCCGGGCATAGAAATTACTGGCGAAACTGTTTTCGTTGCCGGCGCAGACGAAAGCCGGGTCGATATTGGTCAGCGTCGTGGCCCAGTTCACTGTGAACGGCCGGCTTGTCCCACCGGAAGAGTTCGCTGGGCTTGCGCAACCGGCCAAGGCGAGCAGGCCGGCGGCGGCGAGGAACGCCGTCGTCCTCTTCATCAGGACACGTGGGGTAGGCAGGGTCCTCATCTCACTTTCCTTCCGTGGCTGCGGCCGTTCCGGCCGCCGCAAGCGCCTTGGCCCGGCGGCGAGCGCCCGGAACGGCATCCAGCAGCGCCCGCGTATAGGGATGGGTGGTGTTGTCGAATACGTCCGCCGAGGTTCCGGCCTCTACGATCTGTCCCGAGTTCATGACGGCGATGTGATGGCTCATGAGCCGGGCCACTGCCAGGTCATGAACGATGAACAGATAGGTCAACCCAAGCTCATCCTGGAGGTCGCTCAGGAGATTGAGGACCTGCGCCTGGATGGAGACGTCCAGCGCGCTCACCGGTTCGTCCAAGACCACGAGGTCCGGGTTCAGGACCAGCGCCCGGGCGATCGCGATCCGTTGGCGTTGACCGCCGGAGAACGCGAAGGGATAGCGCTGCGCCTGCTTGACAGTGATGCCGACGCGGTCGAGCACTTCCTCGACCCGGCGCGAGCGCTCAGCGGCGTCCGAGACGCCATGGATGACCAATGGCTCTTCCACCAAGTCAGCGACCGTGAAGCGCGGGTCCAGTGAGCCGTTGGGGTCCTGGAACACCATCTGGATGCGCTTGCGCATCCGCCGCATCTGCGGCTTCGAGAGGGAGGTGAGGTCCACGCCATCGAACTCGATCAGGCCGCTGTCTACGCCCGTCAGGCCCATAACGCACGCCGCCGTGGTGGACTTGCCGCTGCCCGATTCTCCAACGAGTCCCAGTGTTTGTCCGCGGCGCAGTTCGAAGGAGACGTCCCGCAGGATCTGGGTCCGGTTCCGGGATCCGACTCCTCGGCCGTAGGACTTGTTGAGGTTCTCCACCCGCAAGAGCGGGGCTGTGGCTAGGTTGCTCATGCTGCATCTCCTGGGGTATCGCTCGCGAAATGGCAGCGGACGACGGCGCCGCTCGCCAAAGCGCGGGCCTCGGGACGTTCTGTTGCGCACCGCAGTTCATCCCGGCCAAGTGGGCATCGGGCGACAAAGGGGCATCCGGGCTCGTCCACGGAAAGGTCCGGGGGCGAGCCCGGGATGGCGGGCAACGCCCCGCGCTTGGTGGCGGCGGGGTCGATGACACAATCCAGAAGTGCCTTGGAGTACGGGTGTGCCGGCGAGCCGAAGAGGGACCGGGTACTGGTGGATTCGACGAAGCGGCCCGCGTACATGACGTTGACGCTGTCGCAGAGTTCTTCCACGATCCCCAGGTTGTGGGTGATCATGATCAACGCATTGCCGCGTTCGTCGCAGATTTTGGCCAGGAGGTCGAGCACTTGTGCCTGCGTGGTGACGTCCAGGGCCGTCGTGGGTTCGTCCGCGATGACCACGGTGGGGTCGTTGGCTATGGCCATGGCGATAAGCACGCGTTGCCTCATGCCCCCGGAGTATTGGTGGGGGTAGTCGGCGATCCTCCGCTGCGGATCGTTGACGCCCACCTCGGCGAGGAGTTCACAGGCCATTCTCCGCGCCACCTTGACAGACACGTCCTGGTGCACCCGGATGGTTTCCACGAACTGGCTTCCGATGGTCTTCAGGGGATCCAGGGCAGCCATCGGGTCTTGGAACACCAAGCCGATATCCTTGCCTCGGATCCTGGAGATCCCGGCGTCGTCGAGCCCCACGAGTTCTGTCCCGTTGAGCTTAACGCTGCCGCTGACGACCCGGCCCGGCTGCGGGACCAGCCCAACGAGTGACATGGCCATGGCGGATTTCCCGGAGCCCGACTCTCCCACGATCGCCAGGCGCTGGCGTTTGCGCAGCTCGAAGGAGACGTCACGCACAGCATGGACCGTTCCCGAGGCGGTGTCGAAGTCGGTGACGAGGCCGTTGACGCTGAGCACGAGCGATCGGTCTCGGTCCCCGTTCTCGGCCACGCTTTGGGAAGGTAAGGGAAATGCGTTGGTGTGCGACATCAGCGGGCTCCTACTCGGGTGCGGGGATCTGCCGCGGTCATGATGAGGTCCGCGACGAGGCTGACCACTACGTAGAGGATGGCGGCCAGCAGAAGAACTGCCTGGACCACGGCAAAGTCCTTCTGAATGATGGCGTCGGCCGTCATGGAACCAATCCCTGGCCACCCGAACACCTTTTCGACCAGCAGGCTCCCCGCCAGTAGGTCGGCGAACAAGAGCGACGCCGCCGGCAATAGCGACAAGAGCCCGTGCGGGGCCACGTGGCGCGTGTAAACGGGAAACCGGCGCAGACCATGGCTCTGGGCAACAGTGACGAAGGTTTCTCGCAGCGTGCCTCGAAGTTGGTTCCGGTACAGCCTGCTGAGGAAGGCGAACGGGCCCAGGGCGACGATCGTCGCGGGCAGGATCAGGTGCCAGGCGGCGTTGGCAAACGTTCCCCACTGTCCAGCCAGCACGGCATCCACGGTGAACATGCCGGTGATGTTTGGCGGACGGAGAGTCCCAGGTGACAGGCGACCTTCCGGACCCGGGAAGATCCCGAGCTGGATCGAGAGAACCAGCAAGGCAAGCAGCGCGATCCAGAAAGGTGGTGAACCCATGGCCAAGGAAGAGGCGACGCGGAGGAAGCGGTCCGGCCAGCGGCGTCGTGAGTAGACGGCGACGCTCGCGGCGAGGACTGCTGCCGCAATCGCAATGAGGACCGACAACAGCCCCAGTTCGATCGTGGCCGGTAGGCGCTGCGCAAGGAGGTTGCCCACACTGTTCCCGGTGCTGTAAGAGAAGCCGAAGTCACCGCGCAGAAGCGACCCCATGTAGTTCCCGTACTGGACGAGCAGGTTGTCATCCAAGCCCATTGATTTCCGCAGGGCCGCGATGGTGTCGTCGGTGGCCGTATCCCCGGCGATGGCCCGGGCCGGGTCACCGGGAACCTTGCGGAGGAGGATAAAGGCGAAGATCGAAGCCCCGAAGACAGTGGCCAGTGCCACGCCGAGTCGTTTGGAAATGGTGCTAATCATCAGGAAACCTCACTTTGCCTGGACGAATTCGCCGCGTGGGTCCAGGACTTCCCGGGCCCGGTCTGCGATCAGGGTGGTCAGGCTGACGGCAAGGAGCAGGCCCAGGCCGGGGAAACCGGCGATCCACCATTGACCGGTCAGGAAGAATTGCTGGCCGTCCGTGATCATTTCTCCCCATTCGGCGGTGGGCGGTTGTGCCCCGAGGCCCAAGTAGCCGAGGGCGGCGAGGGAGAGCACTGCCGCACCGAAGACGGCGGCCATCTGAAGGATCATGATCGGGACCAGGTGCGGGAAGACGTGGCGGAACAAGACGCGGGCCGGGTGTGCTCCGAGTGCCATGGTGGAGCGGATGAAGTCCTGGCCATACAAACGCATCACCTCACCGCGGAGGGTCCGCATGTACCAGGGGAACGAGTGTAGCGAGAGCCCGATGACCACGGCCGTCACGCCCGGCTTGAGCGCCATTGCGATGGCCATCGCCAGGAGGATGGCCGGGAAGCAGAGGATGGAGTTGGTCAACCAAGTGAAAAGCGTGTCCACCCAGCCGCGCATGGATCCCGCCAAAAGGGCTGCGATACAACCGAGCACGGCCCCGATCAAGGCAATGGTCAGGCCGGCCAGGATCGATGTCTGGCCACCCGCCAGAACCCGGGCCAGTACGTCACGGCCCGTGTCGTCGGTGCCCATGGGGTGGCCCAAGCTGGGAGCCTGGAGGACTGCGCCAAGGTTGATGGAATCGGGCTGCGCCCGCCAGACCAAGGGGCCCAACAATGTGGCCACAATAAGGGCGGCCAAGAGGGACAGGGTCATGGTCAATGTCGTGTCCCGTCTGAGGAAGTTCCTGAAAGGCCTGCTTCTGGCAGGGACAACGATCTGTGAGGCGGCAATGGCTGTCATGAGAGTCCTTCCTCTCCGGAAAGGATCGTGGCCGGTTCTTTCACAACGGCACCGATCGATGTGAGGAGCCCCCGCAACGTCGCGGCGCTGTGGAGCAGTTGACGACGACGCTCGGCCGGGCCGGGCTCGTCGTCCCAGTCGGCGAGCGCCGGGATACGCCCGTGCGCCACGCCGTCGTGCGTCGCAACACCGAGCCGGGCCAACTGGCCCAGCCCCGCGGCGTCGAGGTGGGGTTCGTGGGTGAACCACGATCGGTCGAAAACCGGAGAATCGAACTTTCCCCGGTGCTGTTCCAAGGTGAAGTCACTCACCCCGGCACTGAGAAGGTGGCCGAGGATCGCTTCCCAGTCGAAGACTCCCTCGCCGATTGCCCGCAGGCGGCGCCGGTATCCGTGGGGTAGGGGAAACAAGACCGCGTCTTCCAAGTGCGTCATCCTGATGTACGGTCCAAGGCTCCGGGCTGCCTCGATTGGGTCCTCTGCGCGGACCACGAGGTTGGCCACGTCGAATCCTATTCCGAACACCGCGGGATCCAGTGCCTGGACAAGTGCCAGCACTTCCGGTGAAGCCAGGTCTTCGTGGGTCTTGAGGTTGATGCGCACCCTGGCGTCCCGCGCCGCGGGTGCGAGCGCCTCGAGGTTCGCCCGTATGAGCCGGAGTTGCGCAGGGTGGTCGAGGAACCTGCCCTGCTCCACGGCACCTTGCCGTTCGGATCGGGTGTGAACGAAAAACTCGGTAATGCCAAGATCCACTCCCCTGGAAAGGGCTCTCCCCATCCCGGCCCTCACCGTGGCAGGATCGCCGAACGGCCCGGCGCAGCCGAGGCCAAGCTGGATCTCGACCCCGGAATGCCGGGCCTCCTCCGCCACCTCATCCAGTTCGCCAGGCTTGTCCGGTTGCGCAAGTGATTCACCGGAATGTTCCGCGGCGATGCTGTTGAGAACAACGAGCGTGAAGCCGTCGTCCACGGCGGCCTGCACTGATTCCACCAGTGGCCGGCTTTCGTGGCCTGGGTACCGGGTGAACTGCACCCCTAAGCGCGTCTCCGGCAATCTGCCAGTGCCGAGGAGCCGCGAATCTACCGGCAAGCGTGTGATCTGGGTCATGTTTGCCAAGATACACTCGTAAGACGTCTTACGAAAGAGTAGCTTTTCCAACCCCCATGTGAGACGCTTCGTTGACGTAAGTGGACCGGTCGCCGGCCGGAGCGAATGACGCGAATTTGCAAAAGCGCCGCCTGCCCCGGAGGTACCCGGATCTGCGAACTCAGAGCATTTCCTGGAAGGAGGCACCATGACCGTGAATGGCCGGCGCAGCGTCGTCGACGACGCGATCGACGACATCCGCCTGCGGATTCGGCAGGGCGAGTGGGGCTTGGGAGACCGCATTCCCCCCGAGCCGGAACTCGGAAAGGCCCTGGGCCTCAGCCGGGCGCCCCTGCGGGAAGCACTCCGGGCGTTGGTGCACGCGGGACTTCTCGTGACACGGCAAGGTGACGGGACCTTCGTCGCGGCCGTAGACGAACAAGAAGTCGCCCTGCGGAAGGGCCTCCAGGGAGCGGATCGATTCGAGGCCATCGAAGTCCGGCGCAGCCTTGACGTACCCGCGGCCGCCCTCGCCGCCCAGCGCCGGGACCAAGAGGATCTGGACAGGCTTCAGGATGCGCTGGAACGGCGCCGCGCTGCCGCGGAAGCCCACGACGACGACGGTTTCCGGCAGGCAGACATCGACTTCCACCGCGGCGTGGTGGACGCCGCGCACAACCAGCTTCTAGCTGGCATCTATGGCTCTCTTGCGGCGAGCATCGACGGTTCGTGGACATCACCGGCAGGCCTGGAGCGCGCAGCCAGCACCGAGCACGATAACCATGACGAGCTCTTCGAGGCGATCCGCGACCGCGCAGCCCAGGACGCCATGATGGTGGCCGGATCGATCCTCGACAACCAGGCTTCCGATTTGGAAGGCAAGCCCCCACGTTCCACTCGCTCGTAGCTTCTCCGGACCACCACCCCCAAGGAGACCAGTGATTACCCGCATCAAGGCCGCCTTCGTCATTGGATACGCCGACGGCGACCACTGCATCCTGCCCAACGCGGAGCTGGTCCACGAGGACGGGACCATTGTCTTCGTGGGCAGGGACTATCCCGGAGCAGTGGACATCAATATCGACGCCGGGCAGGCTGTCGTCTCCCCCGGGTTCATCGACCTGAACGCCTTGGCAGACATCGACCATGCCCTCTTCGATTCTTGGCCCGACCCCACCCGGCGGCTGGGGCTCGTCTGGTCCGAGTCCTACTTGAGGGACCATGGGGCTGTCTTCACACGCGAGCAGCTACGATTCCGACGTGAGTTCGCCCTCTCGCAATTGGTACGCAACGGCATCACTACGCTCATGCCCATTGCATCCGAGAGCTACCACGAGTGGTGCGAGGACTACGAGGACCTTGCCGACACCGCCGACGCCGTCGAGGCGCTTGGCGTCCGGGCCTACCTGGGGCCGAGCTACCGCACGGCGGTCCCCTATACCGACGGCAAACGGGTGATGCTCCATGAGGATGAACGGCGAGGCCTCGACGGTCTGGATCAAGCGGTCCGCTTCGCCCAGGACTTCGAAGGGAGGGCTCATGGGCTGATCCGGGCGGCCCTGCTACCTGCGCGGATCGAAACGCAGACCGAAAAGACCCTCCAACTCACTCGCCAAGCTGCCGATGAGTTAAAGCTCCCCGTGCGCCTGCACGCCGCCCAAGGTCTCTTCGAAGTCGAGACCATGATCTCCCGCACGGGCAGGCGTCCGCTCCCCTACCTGGCCGATCTTGGTTTCCTCGCCGAACGCACGTTCATCCCCCACGCTTGGACCATCCCTGGCCATTCGCATATGCCTGCCGCCTTCGGCACCGGGGACGATCTGGCTCTCCTCTCTGATTCGGGGACAACTGTCCTGCTCTGCCCCATCCCCATGGCGCACTACGGCGGGATGCTCGACAGCTACGACTCCTACCGCGAGCGCGGAGTGCGGATCGCGCTGGGGACGGACTCCGCCCCGCCGAACATGATCCGCGCCATGGACCTCGCGATGGGCATGACCAAAACTCTCACCGGGGACCGTTCAAGCGCCCAGGCCGCGGACTTGCTTCGCTCCGCCACCGTGGACCCCGCCGAGTCGCTGGGCCGTTCCGACCTGGGCCGTCTGGCACCTGGAGCGCAGGCGGACTACTTTGTCCTGGACTTGACCGGGAGCCACATCGGCCCACTCGCCGATCCCGTCCGCACCCTGATCATGAACGCGGACGGACGGGACATCACGCAGGTGGTCGTGGCCGGCCGCACCATTGTGGACAAGGGAGAAATCGTCACCGTGGACACGAGCGGCTACCGGGAACGTGCGCAGGAATTCCTGGACCACTACATTGCCTCACTGACCGTTTCGGACTTCGCCCGGCGCCCTCTCCACGAGCTCCTTCCGCCCAGTTTCCCCTTGCGCTAATCAGCGCAAGTAGTCCAGGCGCCGCCGGAGGACGTCGACGGCGACGCACCCTCACATGGCAGCCTCGCCGTCGTCGAGGGCACTATCCGGAAGGGATCCCCCGCGCCCTAGCGGCGCGCCATGCCCTCTTCAGAAAAAACGGTAGTCGTGCCTCGAATGTAAACACGGCCCCACCCGCCACGAAACACCGAGTAAACGAACGCAGAAGGCTTGTCCAACAATCCCGGGTATGCCCGATTTTTTGACTTGACAGGTGCTCCCGTGTGGTGAGGTAAAGCTAGCCGCCCCTCGACTCACTCGTCCGAATCCGGCGCGCCCCGATATCTGCAAACCGTTAGAGATCCCCAATGACAAGACAACTGACTGGCAGCCCCGCGGCCCCTGCGGCCCCCGCGCAGACTGTCCCGGCCCGTCAAAGCCGCGGACGTTGGTCCGGGCGAACGCGACGCGACTTCTTTGTGTTCCTGGCGCTGGCCTTGCCGAACCTGGCGCTGATTGCCGTGTTCACGTATCTGCCCCTGATCAACAACGTGTACTACTCAACCCTCGACTGGACCTTGGGCTCAGCATCGGCCACCGTTGTGGGAATCGACAACTACATCAACTTCTTCACCAGCTCCGATGCCCCGCAGGTACTTGGCACAACGGCTATGTTCACAGTGGTCACCGTCGGCGGCTCCATGGTGCTGGGGCTCTTGGTCGCCTTGGCCTTGAACTCCAAGGTCCGCGGCACCACCTTTGCGCGTTCCGCGGTTTTCGCCCCCTATGTCCTCAGCGGCGTAGGCGTTGGCCTCGTGTGGCTGTTCATCTTCGACCCCGGCTACGGCGTCCTGTCTTGGCTTCTCCGAGGCATCGGCCAGCAAAGCCCGCAATGGATCAACGATCCGCAGCTTGCCCTGGTAATGGTCATCATCGTCTACGTCTGGAAGAACCTGGGCTACTGTGCCGTCGTATACCTCGCAGGGCTCCAATCGCTCCCGAAAGACGTCATGGAGGCAGCCTCCTTGGATGGCGCCAACGGCATCCGCCGCTTCATGAGCATTTCGGTTCCGCTGCTCTCGCCCACCACCTTCTTCCTGCTCATCACCACGATGATCAGCTCGCTGCAAGCCTTCGACCTGATCCGGATCATGACGCCGTTGGGCAACGGCACCAGCACCCTGATCTACGAGGCCTATCTTCAAGCCTTCGGAGCCTACAACCGCGCAGGGTACTCCGCCTCCATCTCGGTGGTGCTCTTTGCCATCCTGCTCATCATCACCGTGCTCCAGCTGCGGTTCGTCGAACGGAAGGTGCACTACTCATGAGCACGCTCTCTCCCGTCAGCCCTAACCCCGCAAGCGGCGTCGGGACCCGGAATGCCCCCGACGCCGGTCCGGGACTCCCAGTGCACCGCGACCGGCCCTTCTCCCGCACAAACCTCGTCCAGACACTGGCCGGTGGCTACATCCCCCTGATTGTCGCCACCTTGGTGGTGGTCCTGCCGCTGTTGTGGATGGTACTAAGTTCCTTCAAGCAACCCGGCGAGATCGTCACCGTGGATCTCAAGATCCTCCCGCAAGGCCTGAACCTGGAGAACTACCACACGGCCATGACCACAGTGCCGTTCGGACGGTTCTTCCTGAACAGCCTGATCGTTACCACCGTGGGCTCCACGGTGAAGGTGATCCTGGCTATCCTGACGGCTTACGCCCTGGTATTCGTCCGGTTCCCGTTCAAGAACGTCATCTTCGTCGTGATACTCGTGGCCTTGATGGTGCCGCCGCAGGTGTCGATCCTCCCGAACTACATCCTGATCGCGGGAATCGGCGGGAAGAACACCCTGTGGGGAATCATTCTTCCAGGCCTCGGCACGGCCTTCGGAACCTTTCTCCTTCGCCAGCACTTCAAGACCCTCCCGGGATCCATCCTCGAAGCGGCGGAAATCGACGGCGCAGGTCATTGGCGCAGGCTGTGGCAAGTCGTCGTCCCCGTGTCGCTCCCCTCCATCGCCACCGTGGCCCTCGTCACCGTGGTCAGCGAATGGAACGACTACATCTGGCCGCTCATCATTACCGACAGGCCGGAAACCATGACTCTCCCTGTCGGCCTGACCTTGCTTCAGAACTCTGAAGGAAACGGCGCCGGCTGGGGAATCCTGATGGCCGGGGCAGTCCTGGTGATCATCCCCATCCTCCTGGTCTTCGCAGCGTTGCAGCGCTATATCGTTGCCGGGCTCACCCAGGGCAGCGTCACCGGCTAGCGGCGCCGCACCATCACCCGTGCGTTCCCCACCCGGCCGAACCGCGGCCCGGCCGAACCGTACGAAATACCTCACCACCTTTGCATCCTTGAGAGGACCAACCATGGCAATGAATCTTGACCGTAGAAACTTCCTGGGGCTCGCTGGACTTGGAGTCGGCGCCGCTGCCCTTGCGGCCTGCGGCGGTCCGTCGACCGGCGGCAGCGTTGCAAGCAGCGGACCTTCGGACGTCGACTTCACCGGCGTCAAGCCCGCCGGCTCGTTCGACTTCTGGACCAGCCACCCCGGGCAGTCGCAGAGCGTCGAGCAATCCATCATTGACAAATTCCAGGCGAAGTTCCCGGACATCAAAGTGAACCTCGTAACGGCAGGCGCCAACTACGAGGAAATCGCCCAGAAGTTCCAGACGTCGCAAGCTGCGAAGTCGGCCCTCCCCGGCCTCGTGGTGCTCTCCGACGTCTGGTGGTTCCGCTACTACACCAACGGCAACATCATTCCGCTCGACGGACTCATCAAGCAGTTGGACTTCAAGATTGATGACTTCCAGAAGTCCCTCGTGGCGGACTACCAGTACGCCAATAAGCAATGGGCGCTACCCTACGGCCGCTCCACCCCGCTCTTCTACTACAACAAGGACCACTTCAAGGCCGCCGGCCTCCCGGACAGGGCGCCGAAGACCTGGCAGGAATTCGCCGACTGGGCCCCCAAGCTCCAGGCCAGCTCAGGCGCGAAGTACGCCTACATCTACCCGGCCCTCGCCGGATACGCCGGCTGGACGCTGCAGAACAACCTGTGGGGCTGGGGCGGTAGCTGGTCCAATGGGTGGACCTTCAACTGCGATTCCACGGAGTCAGTCGCGGCCTTGCAGTGGGCCCAGGACTCGATCTACAAGGACAAGTGGGCCGGAGTCTCCTCCAAGAGCGCCGCGGACGATTTCGCCGCGGGCATTACGTCTACCACGATCTCCTCCACCGGTGACCTGCTGGGCGTACTGAAGTCCGCTAAGTTCAACGTCGGCGTCGGTTACATGCCGGGCGGACCCAAGGCTGAGACCAACGTCTGCCCCACCGGCGGCGCCGGCCTGGGCATTCCCAGCGGCGTCAGCAAGGAGGTCCAGCTCGCTGCCGCCACCTTCCTGAAATTCATGACCGAACCGGAAAACACGGCGGCCTTCTCCGCCGCGACGGGCTACATGCCCACCCGTCTCTCTGCGGACATGACAGCAGTCCTCGCAAAGACTCCCCAGATCAAGACGGCCATGGATCAGCTCGCAGTCACCAAGGTGCAGGACAACGCCCGAGTGTTCCTGCCCGGTGCCGATCAGGAGATGGCCAAGGCCGCCGCGAAGATCCTCACCCAGCAGGGCGACGTCAAAGCGACCATGACGGACCTTAAGGCAACCCTCGACAGCATCTACACCAAGGACGTGAAGCCCAAGCTCAAGAGCTAGGCAACACCCACGCTACGCAAAATCCCTGGCGAAACCCGAGTTCGGGCGTCGCTAGGGATTTTCTGTATCGGTACCTGTTGGGGGCGTCAGGGAATCGGGACAGGCACGACGCCGAGCGGCACCAGCTGCTCTGCTCCGCCGTCGGGGGCCGAAAGCACCCAGATGCCCTTTTCGTGGACGGCGACCGAGTGCTCCCACTGGCAGGAACGCTTGCCGTCGGTGGTCACCACGGTCCAGTCGTCGTCGAGGGTGGCCGTCTCGATGCCGCCACGGACGAGCATGGGTTCAATGGCAAGGCACAATCCTGGCCGGATCTTGGGGCCCCGATGGGTGGTGCGATAGTTCAAGACGTCAGGGGCCATGTGCATCTCTGAACCGATACCGTGGCCTACGTAGTCCTCCAGGATGCCCAGCGGCTTTCCCGGTACGGAAGAGACGTAGTCATCCACGGCGTTACCGATGTCGCCGACGAACTTGCCCTTGGCCAAAGCGGCGATTCCACGCCACATGGCGGCCTGGGTGACATCCGAAAGCCGCTGGTCCTCTGGGTCGGCAGTGCCAACTATCACCGTCCGTGCGGAGTCGGAGTGCCAACCATCAACAATCGCCCCGCCATCAATCGAAATGATGTCCCCGTCCTGCAGGACGCGGTCCCCGGGGATGCCGTGGACTACTTCCTCGTTGACGGAGGTGCAAATGGTGGCCGGGAAGCCGTGGTACCCGAGGAAGTTCGACTTCGCGCCGGCGTCGTTCAGGACCGCCGCGAAGACGGCGTCGATCTCCCGTGTGGTGACGCCGGGTTTCGCAGCCGCAACGGCCGCGTCGAGGGCGCTGCTGAGGACCAATCCGGCCTCGTGCATCTTGCGCATTTGCTCGTTGGTCTTGTATTCGATGCGGGGCTGGCCGAACGCCATGGTCTCCTCTTGTAGTGTGCTGCTTGTGGTGGGCTGCAGAACCAGATCACCCTCTGATCTCCCCCATTTTCCCGCATCTGCGGCCTAGTTCGAAACCGGCCCTGAGATCGTTCCAGGAACCACCCCGTTCCGGGGCCGCACAAGGGAACAGAAAAGGGTGTGTCCCGCGCCCACAGCGCCGGCCACACCCTTTTCATCACATCGTGCGGAACTAGACCGCCTTGGCCGCCTCGATGGCCAGCAACACGCGATCAGTGACCTCGTCGATGCCGCCGATGCCATCGACTTTGGTCAGGATGCCACGTTCGGCGTACTTGGCCACCACGGCCTCCGTCTGCTCGTGGTAGAGGTCCAGGCGGTGGCGGATGACGGCTTCGTTGTCGTCCGAGCGTCCGGTCTCCTTGGCGCGTCCCAGCAGGCGCGAAACAAGTTCCTCGTCGTCGGCCGTCAGCTGAAGCACGACGTCGAGCTTCTCTTCGGTGTCGGCAAGGATCTGGTCCAGGTATTCCACCTGGGCGGTGGTGCGCGGGTAACCGTCGAGCAGGAAGCCGTTTTCGACGTCGTGCTCGCTCAGGCGGTCACGGACCATCTTGTTGGTCACGCTGTCCGGAACGAAATCGCCGGCGTCCATGTACTTCTTGGCTTCGATACCCAGCGGGGTTTCGCCCTTGACGTTTGCACGGAAGATGTCGCCCGTGGAAATGGCGACTACGCCCAAGCGCTCGGAAATCCGCTCAGCTTGGGTTCCCTTGCCCGAACCCGGAGGTCCAATGATCAGCATTCTCGTCATCGCAAAAGCCCTTCGTAGTGACGTTGTTGTAGCTGCGCATCAATCTGCTTGACGGTCTCCAAGCCAACACCCACCATGATCAGGATTGACGTGCCACCGAACGGGAAGTTCTGGTTGGCGTTGATCAGGACGAGTGCAACCAGCGGAATCAATGCCACGAAGCCCAGGTAAAGGGCACCGGGGAGGGTAATCCTGGAAAGCACGTACTGCAGGTAGTCCGCGGTCGGTTTGCCCGCCCGGATGCCCGGAATAAACCCGCCGTACTTCTTCATGTTGTCCGAGACCTCTTCAGGGTTGAAGGTGATCGCGACATAGAAGTACGTGAAGAACACAATCATGACGAAGTACAGCGCCATGTAGATGGGGTGGTCACCCTTGGTGAGGTTGTTGTTGATCCACTCAACCCAGGGAGCCAATGACTCTCCTGCTTTGGGCCGGTTGAACTGCGCAACCAGTCCGGGCAGGTAGAGCATGGAGGAGGCGAAGATGACGGGCACGACGCCGGCCATGTTCACCTTGATGGGGATGTACGTGCTGGTGCCGCCCACGGTGCGTCGGCCGATCATACGCTTCGCGTACTGGACCGGAATGCGCCGCTGGGACTGCTCAACGAACACGACGAGTGCGACTGTCACCAGACCGATGGCCAACACCGTGAAGAACGTGCCCGGGCCCTTGGAACGCCAGATGGCACCCAGGGAGGTCGGGAAGCCGGCAGCGATGGAGGTGAAGATGAGCAGGGACATACCGTTGCCCACGCCCTTCTCAGTGACCAATTCGCCCATCCACATGATGAGGCCCGTACCGGCCGTCAGCGTGATGACCACAAGAATCGTGGCGATGATGCTGTTATCCGGGATGATCGGCAACTGGCAGTTGGGCAGCAGCTGCCCGGAGCGAGCCAGGGACACCAGGGTGGTGGCGTTCAACAGACCCAGCGCAATGGTCAGATAGCGCGTGTACTGCGTCAGCTTCGACTGGCCCGAGGCACCTTCTTCGTACAACTGCTGGAACCGCGGAATGACCACGCGGAGCAACTGCACGATGATGCTGGCCGTGATGTACGGCATGATCCCCAGGGCAAAGATAGAAACCTGCAGCAGTGCACCACCGCTGAACAGGTTGACGAGCTGGTAGAGGCCGCCCTGGTCCTGATTGCTTGACAAACATTGCTGAACATTTTGGTAGCTCACACCAGGCGAGGGGATAAAAGCGCCCAAGCGGAAGATTGTGATGATTCCCAGCGTGAACAACAACTTGCGTCGCAGATCAGGCGTCCGAAATGCCCGGCCGAATGCGCTTAGCAAGCGTCCTCCTGAGTTAAAAGTCCAAGGGTGTCGAAGGGGTCATTGAAACCCAACACCCGAGTCTAACGGCTTGATACGCCATGCGAACAATCGAGGGGGTCGCGTCACACGAAAAAACTCCCGGCGCGAAGGGCCGAAGCCCCTCACACCGGGAGTCAATTCACAGCGGGCGAACGCCCCAGAGCCCTTAGAGGGCTGTGGTGGTTCCGCCTGCTGCTGCAATCTTTTCAGCTGCGCTGGAAGAGAAAGCGTGGGCGGTGACGTCGACCTTGACGGTGATGTCGCCAGTGCCCAGCACCTTGACGGGCTGGTTCTTGCGAACGGCACCCTTCTCAACCAGAGACTCGACAGTGACAACGCCACCTTCCGGGAACAACTCGTTGAGCTTGTCCAGGTTGACAACCTGGAACTCAACCCGGAACGGGTTCTTGAAGCCGCGAAGCTTCGGCAGGCGCATGTGCAGCGGCAACTGGCCGCCGGCAAAGCCAGCCTTGACCTGGTATCGGGCCTTCGTACCCTTGGTACCGCGACCGGCGGTCTTACCCTTGGAGCCTTCACCACGACCAACACGGGTCTTGGCAGTCTTGGCACCCGGGGCGGGACGCAGGTGGTGGACCTTCAGAGTGTTCTGCTTGTCAGCGGCCTCTGCGGCGGTTTTGTTCTCAGCCATTACTTCGCCTCCTCTACATTCACGAGGTGCGGAACCGTGTTGAGCATTCCAACAGTCACGGCATCAGCGGTACGGACAACAGTGTGTCCGATGCGCTTGAGGCCGAGGGACCGCAGGGTTTCACGCTGGTTCTGCTTGGCGCCGATGACGCCCTTGATCTGGGTGATCTCCAACTGAGCGTCGGAGGGAGTCAGGTTCTTAGCCATGACTAAACACCTGCCTTCTGGTTCTGGAGTGCGCGCACCAGAGCAGGAGGAGCAACCTCGTCCAGCGGCAGGCCACGGCGGGCTGCCACGGAAGCGGGCTCTTCCAATCGCTTCAGGGCGTCAACAGTCGCGTGAACGATGTTGATGGCGTTCGAGGAACCGAGCGACTTGGAGAGAACGTCGTGGATACCGACGCATTCCAGTACCGCGCGGACCGGACCACCGGCGATAACACCGGTACCCGGGGAAGCCGGACGCAGCATGACAACGCCTGCTGCTGCCTCACCCTGCACGCGGTGCGGGATGCTGTTGCCAACGCGGGGAACGCGGAAGAAGGACTTCTTGGCCTCTTCAACACCCTTTGCGATAGCTGCCGGAACTTCCTTGGCCTTGCCGTAGCCAACGCCAACCATGCCGTTACCGTCACCGACGACCACCAGGGCGGTGAAGCTGAAGCGACGACCACCCTTGACGACCTTGGCAACACGGTTGATGGTTACAACGCGCTCTACGAACTGGCTCTTCTCGGCCTCGCGACCGCCGTCGCGGCCACCACGGCCACCACGGTCGCCGCGGCCCTGGCCACGGTCACCACGCTCGCCACGACGGCCGCCGCGGCGGTCGTCAGTGGCAGCAGCGGTCTCAGTTGCCTCAGCAGCTGCAGCTTCAGTCACCTGAATGTCCTTTTCGTTATTCTCAACGGTCACAGTGCCAGCCCACCTTCGCGTGCACCGTCAGCGACGGCGGCGATGCGGCCGTGGTACTTGTTACCACCGCGGTCGAAGACAACAGCCTCGATGCCTGCAGCCTTAGCACGCTCTGCAACGAGCTCGCCGACGCGCTTGGCCTTGGCAGTCTTGTCGCCATCGAGTGCACGAAGGTCAGCTTCCAGCGTGGAAGCGGAAGCCACGGTTACACCCTTGCTGTCATCGACAACCTGGACGAAGATGTGGCGTGCGGAGCGGTTGACGACCAGACGAGGACGAACAGCCGTGCCGCTGATGCGCTTGCGGATACGAAGCTGGCGACGGCTGCGTGCAGCCGACTTGCTCTTGTTCGTACGCTTCTTGTTAATTGCGATGGCCATGGTTTACTTACCAGCCTTTCCGACCTTGCGGCGGATAACTTCGCCGGCGTAACGGACACCCTTGCCCTTGTAGGGGTCGGGCTTGCGCAGCTTGCGAATGTTGGCAGCAACCTCGCCGACCTGCTGCTTGGAGATACCAGCGACGGAGAGCTTGGTCGGCCCCTCCACCGTGAAGGTGATGCCTTCCGGAGCGGAGACATTGACCGGGTGGCTGAAGCCGAGAGCGAACTCAAGGTCAGAACCCTTGGCCTGAACGCGGTAACCAGTGCCTACGATTTCAAGCTTCTT
This sequence comes from Arthrobacter sp. AZCC_0090, assembly GCF_014207375.1. Classification (GTDB taxonomy): domain Bacteria; phylum Actinomycetota; class Actinomycetes; order Actinomycetales; family Micrococcaceae; genus Arthrobacter. The sequence goes on from NZ_JACHEE010000009.1 coordinate 190,209, forward strand.
CTCGTAGCCCTTGGTGACGCCCTCGATCATGTTGGCGATCAGGGTGCGGGTCAGGCCGTGCAGGGAACGCGAAGCGCGCTCGTCGTTCGGGCGGGTGACAGTCAAGGTGCTCTCGTCCAAGGTGACCTCGATCGGGCTGGCTACAGTGTGGCTCAGCTCGCCCTTGGTGCCCTTGACGTTGATGACAGAGCCATCAACCTTAACTTCAACGCCGGCAGGAACGGTGATGGGGAGACGTCCAATACGTGACATTATTCTCTTCCTTTCCCGTTACCAGACGTACGCGAGGACTTCGCCGCCCACGCCCTTCTTGCCGGCCTGCTTGTCAGTCAGGAGGCCGGAAGAGGTGGACAGGATTGCGATACCCAGGCCACCCAGCACGTGAGGCAGGTTGGTGGACTTCGCATAAACACGGAGACCAGGCTTGGAAATGCGGCGGACACCAGCGATCGAACGCTCGCGGTTCGGACCGAACTTGAGGTCGATGGTCAGCTTCTTGCCGACTTCGGCTTCCTCTTCCTTCCAGGCAGCGATGTAGCCTTCTGCCTTCAGGATGTCGGCAACGCGTGCCTTGAGCTTGCTGTACGGCATGCTCACGGTGTCGTGGTATGCCGAGTTGGCGTTGCGCAGACGCGTAAGCATGTCTGCGACAGGATCTGTCATAGTCATTTGGGCTCTTGCCCTTCCTCGTAATGGTTTCCGCGTTGGCTGTTCAAACAGCCGTGGCCGGACCTACTACGTAGTTATTAGTCTTCGGATTTGAACGGGAAGCCAAGTGCCTTGAGCAGCGCGCGGCCTTCGTCATCGGTCTTTGCAGTGGTGACAACCGTGATGTCCATACCGCGAACGCGGTCGATGGAGTCCTGGTCGATTTCGTGGAACATAACCTGCTCGGTCAGACCGAAGGTGTAGTTGCCATTGCCATCGAACTGCTTGCCGTTGAGGCCGCGGAAGTCGCGGATACGGGGCAGGGCGAGGGTCACGAGGCGGTCCACGAATTCCCACATACGGTCTCCACGCAGAGTTGCGTGTGCACCGATGGGCATGCCTTCGCGCAGCTTGAACTGTGCGATGGACTTGCGGGCCTTGGTTACCTGCGGCTTCTGGCCGGTGATCAGGGTGAGGTCGCGGACAGCGCCGTCGATCAGCTTGGAGTCCTTGGCGGCATCTCCAACACCCATGTTCACAACAACCTTCACCAGGCGGGGAACCTGGTTCACGTTCGCGTACTTGAATTCCTCAACCAGGGTCTGCTTGATGGAATCGGCGTACTTCGTCTTCAGACGCGGAACGATCTTCGTTTCGACGGTGGTCTCAGACAGTGTCTCACTCATCAGATGTCCTTCCCGGATGCCTTGGACACGCGGATACGGACGGTCTTGGAGACGCCGTCCTTCTCAACGGTCTCGAGACGGAAACCAACGCGGGTCGGCTTCTTGGTCGAGGGGTCAACAAGAGCAACGTTGGAGACGTGGATCGGGGCCTCAACGACCTCGATGCCACCGGTCTTGGTGCCGCGCTGCGACTGACCGACCTTGGTGTGCTTGGTGACGCGGTTGATGCCTTCTACCAGGACACGGTTGGTCTCGGTGAACACGCGCAGAACCTTGCCCTGCTTGCCGCGGTCGCCGCCGCGCTCCTGCTTGGCGCCAGTGATGACCTGAACGAGGTCACCCTTCTTGATCTTTGCACCCATGGGTTACAGCACCTCCGGAGCCAGCGAAACGATCTTCATGAACTTCTTGTCACGGAGTTCACGACCAACCGGTCCGAAGATACGGGTACCGCGGGGGTCGCCGTCGTTCTTCAGAATCACAGCTGCGTTCTCGTCAAACTTGATGTAGGAACCATCCGCACGGCGGCGTTCCTTCTTGGTACGAACGATGACAGCCTTGACGACGTCACCCTTCTTTACGTTGCCGCCCGGAATAGCGTCCTTGACGGTTGCGACGATGACGTCGCCAATGCCTGCGTAGCGACGGCCGGATCCACCGAGAACGCGAATGGTAAGGATTTCCTTAGCACCCGTGTTGTCGGCGACCTTCAGTCGCGACTCCTGCTGAATCAATTTTTACTCCTTGCGTCGCGCCGGTTCTCAGACCGAAATGGAGCATACGGAATGAGCCTTGCGGAACGGTTGATCGGGGTGTCTCTTGACCTGCCTGGATTTTGCCAGTGCGGGCCTAAACTCCCGTGCCGCCAGCATCAGCTTCCCTTGCGGAAATAACTGCGCGGGGCAGTATGCCGCGGCACGATCGTTTACGAGGTGGTTGTTGACGCACAACTGGCGCCATACAAACTCAATATCCTAGCACGCTTTATGCTAAGCACCGAAACGCGGGAAGGCCCGCATCCCTTGCGGGATACGGGCCTTCCTGCCAATCCATATCGCTGCCGGGCGCAAAGCCCGGCGCGGGACTACTTAGCCTTTTCGAGGATCTCGACCAGGCGCCACCGCTTGGTAGCGGAGAGCGGGCGAGTCTCAGAGATCAGAACGAGGTCGCCGATTCCGGCGGTGTTCTGCTCGTCGTGAGCCTTGATCTTCGAGGTGCGGCGAATGACCTTGCCGTACAGAGCGTGCTTCACGCGGTCTTCAACCTGAACAACGATGGTCTTTTCCATCTTGTCAGAGACAACGTAGCCGCGACGCGTCTTACGGTAACCGCGCTGTTCAGCGCTGGCTGCTGCTTCCGTCACAGTTTCCTTCTGTTCGCTCACTTGGCGTCCTCTCCAGCCTCAGCTTCGGCCTTTTCAGCCTTGGCTTCTGCCTTCTTGGACTTCTTTTCTTCCTTGGCTTCCACAACCGGTGCGGCAACCTCGGCACGAATGCCCAGCTCGCGCTCACGGAGAACGGTGTAGATGCGTGCGATGTCCTTCTTTACCGCGCGCAGACGACCGTGGTTCTCCAGCTGTCCGGTGGCGGACTGGAAACGCAGGTTGAACAGCTCTTCCTTGGACTTGCGGAGTTCTTCAACGAGACGCTCGTTGTCGAAACCGTCCAGCTGTGCGGGTGCGAGATCCTTCGACCCTACTGCCATTTCTATTCACCACCTTCGCGACGCACAATGCGTGCCTTCAACGGCAGCTTGTGGATTGCCAGGCGCAGTGCCTCGCGAGCTACCTCTTCATTGACACCGGCGAGCTCGAAGAGAACGCGGCCCGGCTTGACGTTTGCGACCCACCATTCCGGAGAACCCTTACCGGAACCCATGCGGGTTTCGGCCGGCTTCTTCGTCAGCGGGCGGTCCGGATAAATGTTGATCCAGACCTTGCCGCCACGCTTGATGTGGCGGGTCATCGCGATACGGGCAGACTCGATCTGACGGTTCGTGACGTAGGCCGGGCTCAGAGCCTGGATGCCGTACTCACCGAAAGTGACCTTGGTGCCGCCCGTTGCAGCGCCGGAACGACCCGGGTGGTGCTGCTTACGGTGCTTGACTCGACGTGGGATAAGCATTTAAGCCTGTCCTCCTTCTGCCGCGGGAGCAGCAGCTTCAGCTGCCGGAGCCTCTGCAGCAACAGGTGCTGCGTCGGCTGCCGGACGGTCGGTACGACGACGGCGGTCACCACGGTCTGCGCCACCCGGGCGGCCCGGGCGGTCGCTGGGACCGCGGCCGCGGGACGGAGCAGCAGCTGCCTGCTGGGCCAGTTCCTTGGCGGTGACGTCGCCCTTGTAGATCCAGACCTTCACGCCGATGCGGCCGAAGGTGGTCTTGGCCTCGTAGAAGCCGTAGTCGATGTTCGCACGCAGGGTGTGCAGGGGCACACGGCCTTCGCGGTAGAACTCCGAGCGGGACATTTCTGCCCCACCCAGTCGACCGGAGCAAGCGATACGGATACCCTTGGCACCCGCGCGCTGTGCGGACTGCATGGCCTTCTTCATCGCACGGCGGAAAGCCACGCGGGAAGTCAGCTGCTCAGCAACGCCCTGGGCAACAAGCTGGGCTTCCATCTCGGGGTTCTTGACCTCGAGGATGTTCAGCTGGACCTGCTTGCCGGTGAGCTTTTCGAGCTCGCCGCGAATGCGGTCCGCTTCAGCGCCGCGGCGGCCGATGACGATGCCCGGGCGAGCCGTGTGGATGTCCACGCGGACACGGTCACGGGTGCGCTCGATTTCGACCTTGGCAATACCAGCGCGCTCCATGCCCGTGGACATGAGCTGGCGGATCCGGATGTCTTCGCGAACGAAGTCCTTGTACCGCTGGCCAGCCTTGGTGCTGTCAGCAAACCAGTGCGATACGTGATCGGTGGTGATGCCGAGTCGGAACCCGTGCGGGTTTACTTTCTGTCCCACTTAGCGAGCCTCCTCTTTCTCCGGGGTAGCGACTACCACGGTGATGTGGCTCGTGCGCTTCTTGATCTGAAATGCGCGACCCTGAGCACGCGGCTGGAACCGCTTCATGGTCGGGCCTTCATCAACAAACGCTTCGCTGATGTAGAGGTCTCCTTCGTCAAAGGCAACGCCATCGCGGTCCGCGAGGACCCGTGCGTTTGCCATTGCCGACTGAACTACCTTGAATACCGGCTCCGAAGCTGCCTGTTGGGCAAACTTCAGAATTGCCAGAGCCTCATTCGCTTGCTTGCCACGAACAAGGTTGACGACGCGCCGGGCCTTCATAGGCGTTACGCGGATGTGACGCGCAATAGCCTTGGCTTCCATTGCTTTCCTTCTCTCGTCTAAGCCGTAGAGCGAGCGCCTTAGCGGCGCTTGCCCTTACGGTCGTCCTTGACATGGCCGCGGAATGTCCGCGTGGGAGCGAATTCGCCGAGCTTGTGCCCGACCATCGACTCAGTGACAAACACCGGGATGTGCTTGCGTCCGTCGTGAACGGCAATCGTGTGACCCAGCATGTCCGGGACGATCATCGAACGGCGGGACCAGGTCTTGATGACGTTCTTGGTGCCCTTTTCGTTTTCCCTGGCGACCTTTACAAAGAGGTGCTGGTCAACGAAAGGACCTTTTTTCAGGCTGCGTGGCATGTGTCCAGGCTCCTATCGCTTGTTCTTGCCAGTACGGCGGCGACGCACAATAAGCTTGTCGCTCTCTTTGTTGGGGCGGCGGGTGCGGCCTTCACGCTTACCGTTCGGGTTGACCGGGTGGCGTCCACCGGAAGTCTTACCTTCACCACCACCGTGCGGGTGATCCACCGGGTTCATGGCGACACCACGGACGGTCGGGCGAACGCCCTTCCAGCGCATACGGCCGGCCTTGCCCCAGTTGATGTTCGACTGCTCGGCGTTGCCGACCTCGCCGACGGTTGCGCGGCAGCGCACGTCAACGTTGCGGATTTCACCGGAGGGCAGACGCAGCTGGGCGAAACGGCCTTCCTTGGCGACGAGCTGAACCGAAGCACCTGCGGAACGGGCCATCTTGGCGCCGCCACCCGGACGCAGTTCAACTGCGTGGATGGTGGTACCAACCGGGATGTTGCGCAGCGGCAGGTTGTTGCCCGGCTTGATGTCAGCGTCGGGGCCAGCCTCGACGAAGTCACCCTGGGACAGCTTGTTCGGGGCGATGATGTAACGCTTGGTGCCATCAACGTAGTGCAGGAGGGCGATGCGAGCCGTGCGGTTCGGATCGTACTCGATTTCGGCAACGCGGGCGTTGACGCCGTCTTTGTCGTGACGACGGAAGTCGATCAGACGGTACTGGCGCTTGTGGCCACCACCCTTGTGACGGGTAGTGATCTTACCGGTGTTGTTACGGCCGCCAGTCTTGTGCAGCGGGCGCAGCAACGACTTTTCCGGAGTCGATCGCGTGATTTCGGAGAAGTCGGCTACGCTCGAGCCGCGACGGCCCGGGGTAGTCGGCTTGTATTTACGGATTCCCATAATTCATTTCCTCGTTAAAGTGGTCTCCGCTACGCGAGCGGACCGCCGAAGATGTCGATAGTGCCTTCTTTGAGGGTGACAATCGCACGCTTGGTGCTCTTGCGCTGTCCCCATCCGAATTTGGTGCGCTTGCGCTTACCGGCACGGTTGATGGTGTTGATCGATTCGACCTTGACGGAGAAAATCTTCTCCACGGCCAGCTTGATCTCGGTCTTGTTCGAGCGGGGGTCCACCAGGAAGGTGTACTTGCCCTCGTCGATCAGGCCGTAGCTCTTTTCCGAAACGACGGGTGCAATGACGACGTCGCGGGGGTCTTTGATGGTGGCTGCACTCACTTGGCATCCTCCTCGTTCTTTGCCTTGTCAGCGATGAAAGCCTCGAAAGCAGCCTTGGTGAAGACCACGTCGTCGGCGACCAGCACGTCGTAGGTGTTCAGCTGGTCTGCGTACAGAACGTGAACATCTACAAGGTTGCGCACGGAAAGTGCGGCAACATCGTTGGCGCGCTCGATAACAACGAGCAGGTTCTTGCGCTCGGAGACTGCCTTCAGCGCGGCCAGTGCTTCCTTGGAGGACGGCTTGGTGCCGGCGACCAGATCAGCAATGACGTGGATGCGACCGTTACGTGCGCGGTCAGACAGGGCGCCGCGCAGGGCAGCAGCCTTCATCTTCTTGGGGGTCCGCTGGCTGTAATCACGCGGCGTCGGGCCGTGGACAATGCCACCACCGGTCATGTGAGGAGCACGGATGGAACCCTGACGGGCGCGGCCGGTACCCTTCTGCTTGAACGGCTTGCGGCCAGCACCGGAAACTTCGGCGCGGGTCTTGGTCTTGTGGGTACCCTGGCGAGCAGCAGCGAGCTGTGCGACGACGACCTGGTGCAGCAGCGGCACGTTGGTCTGGACGTCGAAGATCTCTGCAGGCAGGTCTACCTTGACAGTGCTAGTCATTGAACTAGGCTCCCTTCACGGCGGTGCGTACGAGGACGACCTGGCCGCGGGCACCGGGGACGGCACCCTTGATAAGGAGCAGCGACTTCTCAACGTCCACAGCGTGAACCGTGAGGTTCAGCGTGGTGTGACGTTCTGCGCCCATGCGGCCGGCCATTTTCAGACCCTTGAAGACGCGGCTCGGGGTGGATGCGCCACCGATGGAACCGGGCTTGCGGTGGTTCTTGTGCGCACCGTGGGAGGCTCCAACACCGTGGAAGCCGTGACGCTTCATAACACCGGCGAAGCCTTTACCCTTGCTGGTGCCGACGACGTCGATCTTCTGACCGGCTTCGAAGAGCTCAACAGAAAGCTCCTGGCCCAGTTCGTAAGACGCGGCGTCTGCAGTGCGCAGTTCGACGACGTGGCGGCGAGGAGTTACGCCAGCCTTTTCAAAGTGACCAGCCAGCGGCTTGGTGACCTTGCGGGGATCGATCTGGCCGTAGCCGATCTGAACGGCGACATAGCCATCGGTCTCTGCGTTGCGCAGCTGGGTGATGACGTTGGAGTCAGCCTGGACGACAGTTACCGGGATGAGCTTGTTGTTCTCGTCCCAGACCTGGGTCATGCCGAGCTTCGTGCCCAGCAGGCCCTTTACGTTACGGGTTGCGGTCATAGTTTTCTCAGCACCTCCCTACAGCTTGATTTCGATGTTCACGTCGGCCGGCAGGTCGAGACGCATAAGCGAGTCGACAGCCTTGGGCGTGGGGTCGATGATGTCGATCAGACGCTTGTGAGTACGCATTTCAAAGTGCTCACGGCTGTCCTTGTACTTGTGGGGAGAGCGGATAACGCAGTACACGTTCTTCTCCGTCGGCAGCGGCACGGGGCCTACTACCGTTGCGCCTGCGCGCGTGACCGTCTCAACGATCTTCCGCGCTGAAACATCAATGACCTCGTGGTCATATGACTTCAGCCGGATGCGGATTTTTTGTCCCGCCATGTCGCCTGACTCTCTTTCAGTCTGTGCTGCCCTCGAATAAAGGCTGCCCTGTTCACTTACGTGTTGCATGTGGCTGCCGAAGCATTTGAAGTAGTACTACCACCCGCCGCACAAGCTGAATCCGGAGGGATCCGGGTTCCTCAACTTGCCGGTGTAACCGACCCCCGCGGTCGGGCGTGTCGCGATTTCCACGCAAACTCGTCCGCATTCCTTGGGGATCTGGGTTATGTTTGGGCTTCAGCTTGGACCCTGACACCCGGCATTATCCGGATCGGGACGCGAAGAAGCGCTTGAACAACTCACCTAGTATGCCGGAATTCCCCGGCATAAGCCAATTGGGCTCCCACCGACCATTGCCTTCGGCTCCTGCCGTCAGGATGATTAGGACATGACTGTCCAAGATGCTGCCACGGTGGAGGATCTTGCGAGCTGCCTCCGGCCCGGCTTCACCTTGGGCGTCGCCGCGGCGGCCTTCCAGATCGAAGGCTCACTTACGGCGGACGGACGCGGACCATCCAGTTGGGATGCATTCGCGGAGAAGCCCGGCGCGATCGTCGACGGCCACTCCCCCGCAGTTGCCTGCGACCACTACAACCGGACCGACGAGGACATTGCCCTCATACAGGACCTGGGCGTGGACTCCTACCGGTTCTCCCTCTCCTGGCCCCGGATCCAACCAGGCGGCAAGGGACCCATCAACCAGCAAGGCCTGGACTTCTACGACCGCCTGATCGACAAGCTCCTCAAAGCCGGAATCTCTCCAATGGTGACCCTCTACCATTGGGATACGCCCCTGCCATTGGAGCACGACGGCGGCTGGTTGAATCGGTCGACGGCGGACCGGTTCGCCGAATATTCCGCTGCGGCCGCAGGCCGCTTTGGCGACCGCGTGGCTCAATGGGTCACCCTGAACGAGCCCGTTTCAGTCGCATTGCAAGGCTACGCCCTTGGAGTCCACGCTCCCGGCAGGCGGCTGCTCTTCGATGCCTTGCCCGCTGCCCACCATCAGTTGTTGGGGCATGGATTGGCTGTCCAGGCCTTGCGGGCTGCCGGCGTTGCGGGAACTGTTGGCGTTGCCAACGTGCACTCGCCAGTCCAGCCCGCAAGTAAGCGACTCACAGACCGTCTCATGGCCAAGGCCTTCGACCTCATCTTCAACCGGGTGTATGCCGATCCCATCCTCTTGGGGAGATACCCGAAGCCCCCGCTACAAGTGAAACCCTGGTTCCGCGCCCTGGGCAACATCCGGGACGAAGACCTCAAGACCATCCACCAGCCCTTGGATTTTTACGGCGTGAACTACTATTACCCCGTCAAGGTCGCCTCTGGCCGCGGCAACGGAAGCACGCCTGGCAACAACTCCGACATGATGGCCAAGCTGCCGTTCCATCTGGCGGCCTTCCCCGAATACGAAACCACGGGATTTGGTTGGCCCGTGGCTCCCGAACACCTCGGAATCCTGCTACGGGAGCTGAAAGACCGCTATGGCCCTGCCCTACCACCCGTGTTCATCACAGAAAGCGGGGCGAGCTTCCCCGAGCCCGAGCACTCACCGGGTCCCGTTCACGACCCCGACCGCATCAACTACCTTGCTTCGCACCTTGGGCAAGCATTGAGGGCGACTGCCCCCGGCGGGATCGCCCACGACGTCGAACTTCTTGGTTACTACGTGTGGACGTTGCTGGACAACTTCGAATGGGCCGCCGGATACTCACAGCGGTTCGGGCTGGTGCATGTGGACTTCGACACCCTCGAGAGAACCCCCAAAGACTCGTTCTACTGGTACCAGTCCTTGAGCAGGGCGCGCCACAACTGATCAACAGCCCGTTTTGTAGAACGATCGTGCTAAATCAGTCCTTATTGTTCGCCCGTTTGATGCGCTTGGCACGTTCGATCTCGCGACGGAAGTACTTCCTTCCCCAGAAGATTCCAACTACCACGACGACAACCACGATCAGGAAAATGAGCCATCCCATTCCGCATTCCTCCTTTGGATGCAACGCTATCAGGGCGCAGTCCTGTTGAGGCGCCAGACTGCCAGGGCGATCAGAGCCAGTGCGAGCACGGCGAGCATGGCGAAGGCGTAGGAACGGAGAGCCCACATGATGCTGAGGGCAACGCCCACGGCACCCCACCATACGAACATGCGCTCAGCCAGGAGTAGGCCGGCAAGCAGCAGCACCGCGTGTCCCACGAGGACCCAAAGATGCTGTGGGACGGTACCCGAAAAGGCGGGCCCCGGGACTATCGAGAGCAGGCCACCGATGGAGAGCAAGCCTGCAGCCAGTCCGAGCCTGACACGTCCATCCAGGGCGCTTCCAGCGTAGTAGCGCAACCCTGCCAAAACGGCGCCGAGAACCACAAACCATTGCAGCACCCAAAAGAGCTCGGGCCTGGCTCCATGGGCGAAGAGAACCGCCCGCTGGACGGCCGCAAGGAGCAGCATAGAGCCAATCTCTGCGACAGTTAACCGGATGGCCCGGGGAACCTCAAGGCAAGCAACCGCCACGGCCGCCCCAAGCAGGCCGGTGCCAGCCAATGCGGTGTCATCGTGAAGCAAGCCGGCACCGGAAGCCAGGGCAAATCCCCCTCCAGCCGCAATTGCCAGCGACAACCTGCGCACCGGCTGCGATCCGATGCTCGGGATCCCGGACCAGCGCGCCGCGTAGAGTACAACGGCCGCCCCCACGCAGCCCACAAGCCACGGCAAGAAATCCTCCCATTGATACCCGGCCTGACCGAGGATCGCAACCTCAACCAGGATCGAATCGGCGAAAACCGTGGCGCCGACGATGCTCGCGGCCGAAGCAAACGCATAGAAGCCAGGCATTCCCTCAACGTGGGAGGCGACGAAACAGACCACTGCGAGTCCGAGTCCTGCCATCCCCGTGATGCTGTCCGATTCGTCCACGGACAGCAGGCCGCCGGCCCCGGTAAATGATAGTGCTGCCGCCAGCCAGAACCAATGTTCCGGAACACCAGTTCCCGGCTGGATGAGCAGTCTTCCCGCAGTCACCAGGAGCGCCAAGATGAGCAACACGACGGGCGCCGCGACCGGACCCAGTGGAGGTTCGGCGAGCCACGTACCGCCGGGGAATGACAAGTGTGGTCCTGCTGCCACCACCAAAGCAATTGTCGCCGGAACGGTGAGATATTCCGCGCCTCGCGCAGCGAAGATCCGATTCGCGACGACTGCGGAAACCAGAAGCAGGGCCAGCTCAATCAGCGGAACCCAGCGACCGCCGTCGTGGGCTTCCGGCTGAAGCAGATAGCTCGCCGGCAACGCTGCCTGCGCGGCAGGCGTGATCCACACGGCTGCCTGTTGGAAGGGAATCTGCTGCAAGCGGTTCCGCATGAGCCAGCGGATAATGTGCTGCACCATCAGAACGCCCGCAAAGGTCAGTGACACCACCGCCGCGGAGGCCGTGACGTCATGGGCAAAAACAGCTGCGAGGACCGCCGTGAGAATCCGGGCAGCCATGAAGTAGAAGCCCTTGGCCACCCGCTCTGGAGCCCCAGCCACCATGACCGCAGCAAACCCCGCGAAGATTACAAGCAACGCCTCGACCTCATGGACGTTTCCACCGCGAAGCGCCAGCAACAACGCCAGTGCGCCCGGCGCGAAGACCGCGGACCCAGTCTCCCTCCGCAGCATGAACCCAGCAGCCACAGCCGATGCAGCCATGAGAAGGGACACCGCACCAGCCTGCCAACTATCGGTCACGGAGCTGTCGAAGTACGTTCCGGAGATGCTCACGACGGCGGTAGCGCCAGCCATGAACGGCAGCACCACGGCAGCGTCGAGTGTCGCGAGTCCTCGATCAGGGCCGCGGACCGCCTCTGCAAGGGGCGGAATCAGCTGGAGGGCCAGTGCGACGAAGACTACTGTGGCCAGCTGAAGTGTCTCCCCTGCGAGCACCAGGCCGCTTTGGTCCTGGAGCAATTGCATATAGCCCGTGCCTGCGAGCACAGTCGCGAGGGCGCGGACGGCCCACCAATAGCTGCGTCGATGCAGTGTGCGCGGAAGACGCAGCGCCTGGACAGCGAAGTACAACACGGAGGCGAGCAACACGGTGTTTCCCAGGGCCAGGGACACTGCGCCGAAGCATAGCATCCCCGCCCATGCGATTGACACTGGTGCGAGGAACTCGGCCACGGTTCCGCGCCGTGGATGGTCTTGTGCGCCTCTCGGGAACAACATCGAGCCGGCCAGCATGGCTCCAAGGACATGAATCACAACGGCCGCTACCGTCATGGGTTGCCCGGGCATCCGCTCAAGGAGGAGAAGCCAAGGCATTACGGACATGCCGGCACCGGCAAAGGCCACGAGGCAGACAGTCGGAGCGAGCGTCCTGATCCCCGAGCGGAACAGTCCGGCTTCCAACAGCAACTGGATCGTGACAGCGGCAAGGAACGCCAGAATCACGGCGGCCAGGCGGTCGGGACGGTCCACCAAGAGACCCGCTGCCAAGGCGGGAACGGCGAGAGTCAGCGCAATGCGGCCCGCCAGGACAAAGACCAAGCGCTTGGTCTCCAGTGGTTTCCTTGCCCTCAACAACCAGTACACACCGGCAGCGGCGAACAATGCCGCCGTCGGCGCACCGCCAAGTTCATCGACAAACGGCCCCGCCGCCAGAATGGCGGCCACGGGGAGCCACTCCGCGAGTCCTCGCAGCTTCCATGCCAGGATCAAACTGCACAGGAGGGTAGCAAACAACGGGATACCCACAGGCGTCCCGGAATGCCGGGCCAGGATGGCGAACGCCGCCATGAAGGCAGCCGCCAGTTGAAGGCCAAAGCACACCACGGCATCAATCCAGCACCGCCGGATCGCCTGGGAGGTTCCCGCCCCCGGGAACCAACGGGCGAGCCGCCTACTGTCGAATGCCGACCACTGCGACTGCAGGGCCAGCAGAACCACTCCCGCCAGCAGCACCTCCGGCAGCCCGGCCCCGGCGTCGGACAACGCCACCGGACCGGCCACAGTGAACGCAAGCCGCGCGGCATAGAACTGTTGAAGGCGAAACCGGCCCTGCGGAAGAGCAGCCATCACGGCAAAATACAAGCCACACACCATCATGATCAGGGTGTACTCCCCCTTGGCCAGATGTTGCGGCACGAAAGTTACGGCTACGGCCACGAACGGCACGACATACGGGTGCAAGGCCATCAACGGCTGAACATAGGTTGGCGGGAGCCAGTGCGGCCTACGCAAGGCCACGAGGGACAGAAGCACGGCGAGACCGATGAGTGAAGCGAAATACCAGACAAGCGCGCCGCCCAGCATGGACACGCCGGACCAGCCCGTAGAGACAACAAAACCGAAGGACAAGAACGCGAGAACCTTGTTGTCCAAACGGACGGCGGCGAGGACATAGGCCACCGTGCCGACGATGGACGTGACCAGCCAGGCGGCAGGGCCGTTGTTCAAGGCGAAGTTGTACATTGCCAGGCCGGTCACGGGGATCAGGGCAAGCCCTGTTCCGGCGAACGCGATTGCGGCGGGCCGTAGCCTGGGAGCCCTGGCGTGGAGGATGAAACCGGATCCGTAAAAGGCGCCCGTGATAGCCCAGACGCCCGCGAAGCGGAGAACGGACGGGAGGCTGGTCCCGATGAACAGAGCTGAAGCGGCAACCAGCAGAAGGCTGGCCACGTAGAGCGTGACGTTGATGTTCTGCCGATCCCGTTTTTGTTTCCGCGCCGCTTGCTCGGCACGCAGCATCTCAGGAGGAATCGACTGGATTGATTGCGGTTGGGGCTGTACCGCCGGTGGCTGGGGCGCAGACGGGGCTGAAACAGGCCAGAAGGGGGCGGTCTGCACAAGAACCGGCCGGGAGGGTTGTGTGCTCGCGGAACTGGGCGGGCGGGAGGCCGGCCCTTCTGCACGATCGGTTCCGCGGCGAGCGTCGGCGTCGCGCCACCCAGCCGCGTGGCCGGCCAGATACCCGGAGCGATAAAGCCGATCGGAATCGTCCTCTAGCTGCTGGCGGGCGCGTCCGAGCAGCTCGCGTCCTTTTGATTTCCCTGCTGAATAGGACACCACGGCGATCAGGAGCACGACGGCCAGCGCGAGGATGGTGCCAAAGAAGCCAGACATTGCTGCTCTCCTGTCCAGGGTGGGTGATGCTCAATTTATCCATTCGATAGATAAACTATACCAAAGAAGAACCCCGCCACAGTAGTGACGGGGTTCTTCTTTGGTTTGCTACCGGCCGCTAGACAGCCAGTCCTTCACCGATCTACAAGCAGAAACTACTTGAGGATCTTGGTGACACGTCCCGAACCAACGGTGCGGCCACCTTCACGGATTGCGAAGCCGAGGCCCTCTTCCATAGCGATCGGCTGGATGAGCTCAACGGTCATCTCAGTGTTGTCGCCAGGCATAACCATTTCCGTGCCTTCCGGCAGGGTGATAACGCCGGTTACGTCCGTGGTACGGAAGTAGAACTGCGGGCGGTAGTTCGAGTAGAACGGGTTGTGACGTCCGCCTTCGTCCTTGGACAGGATGTAGACGTTAGCCTCGAAGTCGGTGTGCGGGGTGATGGAACCCGGCTTGACGACAACCTGGCCACGCTCGACGTCGTCGCGCTTCAGACCGCGGAGCAGGAGGCCACAGTTCTCGCCAGCCCATGCTTCGTCGAGCTGCTTGTGGAACATCTCGATACCGGTAACGGTGGTCTTCTGGACCGGACGGATACCAACGATTTCAACTTCAGAGTTGATCGCGAGGGTACCGCGCTCGGCGCGACCCGTAACAACGGTGCCACGGCCGGTGATCGTGAAGACATCTTCGATCGGCATCAGGAACGGCTTGTCACGGTCACGTACGGGGTCCGGAACCGAGTTGTCGACAGCTTCCATGAGGTCTTCGACGGACTTGACCCAAACCGGGTCGCCTTCGAGTGCCTTGAGGCCGGAAACACGCACAACCGGAGCGTCGTCGCCATCGAAGCCCTGAGCGCTGAGCAGCTCGCGAACTTCCATTTCAACGAGGTCGAGAAGCTCTTCGTCGTCGACCATGTCCGACTTGTTCAGCGCGACCAGCAGGTAGGGAACACCAACCTGGCGGGCGAGCAGAACGTGCTCGCGGGTCTGAGCCATCGGGCCGTCAGTGGCGGCAACAACGAGGATCGCACCGTCCATCTGGGCAGCACCGGTGATCATGTTCTTGATGTAGTCAGCGTGACCCGGAGCGTCTACGTGTGCGTAGTGGCGCTTCTCGGTCTGGTACTCAACGTGGGAGATGTTGATGGTAATACCACGCTGGCGCTCTTCCGGAGCAGAGTCAATCGACGCGAAGTCGCGCTGCTCGTTGAGAGTGGGGTACTTGTCGTACAGCACCTTGGAAATGGCGGCAGTCAGCGTCGTCTTACCGTGGTCAACGTGACCAATGGTGCCGATGTTGACGTGCGGCTTAGTCCGCTCGAACTTTGCCTTTGCCACAGGTTCCTCCTAGAACGATTTCAAGTGAGTTGCTCCTCGGCCGCGCTTTTCGCGGCAGAAACTCCAGCAAGTCTACTTGGGGGCTTTGGTTTTGGTGAAATTGCAGATTCAGGAACCAATGCTAGTACCTGGAGTCTGTTCGTGCAGGGGCCGGACCCGGGCCTGGGCCACGGCCCGGCCACCTGCACTGGATGCTTTCCCGAAACCGGGCCAGCATCCTGGTTTTTCCGTCGGTGATTACTCGCCGCGGGTCTTCTGGATGATCTCGTCGGCGACTGCCTTCGGGACCTCGGCGTAGCTGTTGAACGTCATGGAGTACACAGCACGGCCCTGGGTCTTCGAACGCAGGTCGCCGATGTAGCCGAACATGCCGGACAGCGGAACGTGCGCACGGATCACCTTGACGCCAGCGGCGTCTTCCATGGACTGCATCTGGCCACGGCGGGAGTTCAGGTCACCAATAACTTCACCCATGTATTCCTCAGGGGTGCGGACCTCAACATCCATCAGCGGTTCGAGCAGAACAGGGTTCGCCTTGCGTGCGGCTTCCTTGAAAGCCATACGGCCGGCAATCTTGAACGCCATTTCCGAGGAGTCAACATCGTGGTAGGCGCCGTCAATCAGCGTGGCCTTGATGCCGACAACCGGGTAGCCGGCCAGAACGCCGTCGTTGAGTGCATCCTGGATGCCCGCGTCAACGGACGGGATGTACTCGCGGGGCACGCGGCCACCGGTGACTTTGTTCTCGAACGCGTAGAGCTCGCCGTCGGCGGTGTCCATCGGCTCGATAGCGATCTGGATCTTTGCGAACTGACCCGAACCACCGGTCTGCTTCTTGTGCGTGTAGTCGTGACGCTCTACAGCGCGCTTGATGGTTTCGCGGTAAGCAACCTGCGGCTTGCCGACGTTTGCCTCGACCTTGAATTCGCGGCGCATGCGGTCCACCAGGATGTCCAGGTGGAGCTCGCCCATGCCGGCGATGATGGTCTGACCGGTGTCCTCGTTGAGGGAGACCTGGAAGGTCGGGTCCTCAGCGGAGAGCTTCTGGATGGCCGTGGAAAGCTTCTCCTGGTCACCCTTGGTGTTCGGCTCGATGGCAACCGAGATCACGGGCTCAGGGAAGCTCATGGACTCGAGGACGATCTGGTTGTTCGCGTCGCACAGGGTGTCGCCCGTGGTGGTGTCCTTCAGACCGATGGCTGCGTAGATGTGGCCTGCGGTAGCTCCCTCAACAGGCATTTCCTTGTTGGCGTGCATCTGGAACAGCTTGCCGATGCGCTCCTTCTTGCCCTTGGTGGAGTTGACCACCTGGGCGCCTGCCTCCACGTGACCGGAGTACACGCGGATGAAGGTGAGCTGACCGAAGAACGGGTGCGCCGCAATCTTGAACGCCAGGGCCGAGAACGGCTCTTCAGCAGAAGGCTTGCGGGTGAGTTCCTTCTCTTCGTCGCGCGGGTCGTGACCGACCATGGGCGGGACGTCAAGCGGGTTCGGCAGGAAGTCAACAACAGCATCCAGCATCGGCTGTACGCCACGGTTCTTGAAGGCAGAACCACAGAGAACCGGGTAGAGCTCAGAGTTGATGGTCATCTTGCGGATGCCGGCCTTGAGCTCCTCGACCGTGAGTTCTTCACCGTCGAGGTACTTCTCCATGAGTTCTTCGGAAGCCTCGGCAACAGTCTCAACGAGCTGTGCGCGGTATTCCTCAGCCTTGGCCTGGAGATCGGCGGGGATCTCCTGGACCTCGTACTTGGCACCCATGGTGACGTCACCCTTGGCATCGCCCGGCCACACCAGTGCGCGCATCTCAAGGAGATCCACGACGCCGATGAAGTCGTTCTCTGCACCGATCGGCAGCTGGAGAACCAGCGGCTTGGCGCCGAGGCGGCTGATGATGGTGTCAACGGTGAAGTAGAAGTCAGCGCCGAGCTTGTCCATCTTGTTGACGAAGCAGATACGCGGCACGTTGTACTTGTCGGCCTGGCGCCAAACAGTCTCGGACTGCGGCTCAACGCCTTCCTTGCCATCGAAGACAGCAACGGCGCCATCGAGGACGCGCAGGGAGCGCTCAACCTCAACCGTGAAGTCCACGTGGCCCGGGGTGTCGATGATGTTGATCTGGTTCTTGTCCCAGAAACAGGTCACGGCGGCAGACGTGATGGTGATGCCGCGTTCCTTTTCCTGTTCCATCCAGTCGGTCGTCGAAGCGCCGTCGTGCGTTTCGCCGATCTTGTGGTTCACACCCGTGTAGAACAGGATGCGCTCGGTGGTGGTGGTCTTGCCGGCATCGATGTGGGCCATGATGCCGATGTTGCGGACCTTGCTAAGGTCGGTAAGCACGTCCTGTGCCACGGTGTCTCCCTTTCGGATGGACTACACGTTCGCCGCCAGCTCAGGGAGCCGGCGGCGTACGGGAAGTTTTACCAGCGGTAGTGTGCGAAGGCCTTGTTCGACTCGGCCATCTTGTGGGTGTCTTCGCGACGCTTCACAGCGGCACCGAGACCGTTGGACGCATCCAGGATTTCGTTCTGGAGGCGCTCGGTCATCGTCTTCTCGCGGCGGGCCTTGGAGTAGCCAACCAGCCAGCGGAGAGCGAGGGCGGTGGAACGGCCCGGCTTGACCTCAACGGGAACCTGGTAGGTTGCGCCACCGACACGGCGGGAGCGGACCTCGAGGGAAGGCTTGACGTTGTCCATGGCCTTCTTGAGGGCAGCGACGGGGTCGCCACCGGACTTGGCGCGTGCACCTTCGAGTGCGCCGTAAACGATGCGCTCTGCGGTGGACTTCTTGCCGTCGATCAGAACCTTGTTGATCAGCTGGGTGACCAACGGGGAACCGTAAACGGGATCGGAAACTAGCGGCCGCTTCGGGGCCGGACCCTTGCGAGGCATATTACTTCTTCTCCATCTTTGCGCCGTAGCGGCTGCGGGCCTGCTTGCGGTTCTTGACACCCTGGGTATCGAGGGCACCACGGACGATCTTGTAACGGACACCCGGGAGGTCCTTCACACGACCACCACGGACGAGCACGATGGAGTGCTCCTGGAGGTTGTGGCCAACACCGGGGATGTAGGCGGTAACTTCAACGCCACCGTTGAGGCGCACGCGTGCAACCTTACGGAGAGCCGAGTTCGGCTTCTTCGGGGTGGTCGTGTAAACGCGGGTGCAAACACCGCGGCGCATCGGGCTGCCCTTAAGCGCGGGAGCCTTGGTCTTGGAGACCTTAGGCGTGCGGCCCTTGCGGACCAGCTGGTTAATCGTAGGCACTTTCGTGTTCTCCGTTGGTTGATCTCTGCCCCGCGCCAGGCGTCAGCCTGTGTTGCGTGAGAGCTTTGGCGTTGTCCTTGCGGCTACTCCCCCGTGAGGGTTCGTGGGCGTGCAAAAGTGCGGCATTCGTTGCGCACGTAGCCCGCAACCCGGAAACAGGCTCCACCCAACATCATGAGAACAAAACCAAAATGATGCTGCGGCGGCCTTCATCCACTGCCACACAGAACAATTACGAAAATTCTAGCATGGCTTGATCTAAGCACTTAATCGGGTGTAAAGCGCAGACAGCGACGGCGGGTTGCCCCGCGCCGTCGTCGGGCCCTAACGGGAAGGACCCCGCACTCACAGAGTGCGGGGTCCTTCCTTGACTTGTGAAGCCCAAGGGCAGGGCGGCAGGGTCCCTACGTGGCGCGGAACGCGACACGAAAGGGCCCGCCCTGACCGCGGTCAGCGGAAGTCGTTGCCGAGATCGTAGTCGTCCAGCGGGATGGCGTGGAACTCGGGAGCTCCATCGCCGCCCAACGCGTCGTACGAGAAATCGGTGAAGGCGCTGGGGCCCGTGAACAGGCTTGCCTTTGCTTCTTCAGTCGGCTCCACGGTGACTTCCGTGTAACGGGGCAGGCCCGTACCGGCCGGGATGAGCTTACCGATGATGACGTTCTCCTTGAGGCCGAGCAGCGGGTCGCTCTTGCCTTCCATGGCCGCCTGCGTCAGAACGCGGGTGGTCTCCTGGAAGGAAGCGGCCGACAGCCAGGACTCGGTTGCCAGGGATGCCTTGGTGATACCCATGAGTTCCGGACGACCGGAAGCCGGGGTACGGCCCTCGGACACCACGCGACGGTTCTCGTCCTCGAAGCGGCTGCGCTCAGCGAGCTCGCCCGGAAGCAGCTCGGAGTCGCCGGATTCGATGACGGTCACGCGGCGCAGCATCTGACGGACGATGACTTCCACGTGCTTGTCGTGGATGCCAATGCCCTGGCTGCGGTAAACGCCCTGGACCTCGTCCACCAAGAACTTCTGGGCGGCGCGCGGACCCATGATGCGCAGAACCTGCTTCGGGTCCACCGGACCGTTGATCAGCTTCTGGCCGACACTGACGTGCTCGCCATCCTCGATGAGGAGGCGGGAACGGCGCAGCACCGGGTAGGCGATCTCCTCGGAACCATCGTCCGGGGTGATGATGAGGCGCATCTGGCGCTCGGACTCTTCGATGGCGATGCGGCCGGCTGCTTCAGCAATCGGTGCAACACCCTTCGGAGTACGGGCTTCGAAGAGCTCCTGGATACGGGGCAGACCCTGCGTGATGTCGTCGCCACCGCTGGCGGAAACAGCACCACCGGTGTGGAACGTACGCATGGTCAGCTGGGTACCGGGTTCACCGATCGACTGTGCGGCGATGATGCCAACGGCCTCTCCGATGTCCACGGTCTTGCCTGTAGCCAGCGAACGGCCGTAGCAGAGTGCACAGGTGCCGACCTTGGACTCACACGTGAGCACGGAACGGACCTTGACCTCGGTGATGCCGGCTGCGAGTAACTCGGCAATGACGACGTCGCCGCAGTCGGTGCCGGCTGCTGCCAGCACCGCACCCTTGGAGTCGACGACGTCGACGGCGAGGGTACGTGCGTAGGCGCTGTTCTCGACGTTCTCGTCCAGGACCAGCTCACCGTTGGAGTCCGGCACGGCGATTGCGGTCATGAGACCACGCTCGGTGCCACAGTCCTCTTCACGGACGATGACGTCCTGCGAAACGTCCACCAGACGACGGGTCAGGTAACCCGAGTTGGCGGTACGCAGCGCGGTGTCGGCCAGACCCTTACGGGCACCGTGCGTGGCGATGAAGTATTCCAGCACCGACAGGCCCTCGCGGTACGAGGACTTGATCGGACGCGGGATGATCTCACCCTTCGGGTTGGCCACAAGACCACGGATACCAGCGATCTGGCGGACCTGCATCCAGTTACCACGTGCACCGGAGGACACCATGCGGTTGATGGTGTTCATCGGGGACAGGCTGTCACGCATCGCCTGGGCGATCTCGTTCGTGGCCTTGTTCCAGATCTCGATCAGTTCCTGGCGACGCTCGTCGTCGTCGATCAGGCCCTTGTCGTACTGGCCCTGGATCTTGGCAGCCATGGTCTCGTAACCGGCCAGGATGGCCGGCTTGGAGGTGGGCACCTCGATGTCGGAGATTGCCACGGTAACGCCCGAGCGGGTTGCCCAGTAGAAACCGGCATCCTTCAGGTTGTCCAGCGTTGCAGCCGTGACAACCTTGGGGTAACGCTCTGCGAGGTCGTTGACGATCCGGGAAAGCTCGCCCTTGTCGGCAACAGCCTCAACCCACGGGTAGTCCTCCGGCAGGGTCTCGTTGAAGAGAACCTGGCCGAGGGAGGTCTGGACCAGTGCGGTCTGACCCGGCTCCCAACCTTCCGGAGCTTCCCAGCCGGCGTAAGGAACAAAGCCCTCAAGGCGGATCTTGACCTGGGAGTTCAGGTGCAGCTCGCGGGCATCGTAGGCCATGATGGCTTCCGAAACCGAGGAGAAGATCCGGCCTTCGCCTGCGGAACCAACGCGCTTGGTGGTCAGGTGGTACAGACCGATGATCATGTCCTGCGAAGGCAGGGTCACCGGACGGCCATCAGACGGCTTCAAGATGTTGTTGGAGGACAGCATCAGGATGCGGGCTTCAGCCTGCGCTTCGGGGCTCAGCGGCAGGTGCACTGCCATCTGGTCGCCGTCGAAGTCGGCGTTGAAGGCACCACAAACCAGCGGGTGAAGCTGGATGGCCTTGCCTTCAACAAGCTGCGGCTCGAATGCCTGGATGCCGAGGCGGTGCAGCGTAGGTGCACGGTTGAGCAGCACCGGGTGTTCGGTGATGATCTCTTCCAGCACGTCCCAGACCTGCGGACGGTAACGCTCGACCATGCGCTTTGCCGACTTGATGTTCTGCGCGTGGTTGAGGTCAACCAGTCGCTTCATCACGAACGGCTTGAAGAGCTCCAGGGCCATCTGCTTGGGCAGGCCACACTGGTGCAGCTTCAGCTGCGGGCCGACGACGATGACCGAACGGCCGGAGTAGTCGACGCGCTTACCGAGCAGGTTCTGGCGGAAACGGCCCTGCTTGCCCTTGAGCATGTCGCTCAGGGACTTCAGCGGACGGTTGCCCGGACCCGTGACCGGACGGCCGCGGCGGCCGTTGTCGAAGAGGCTGTCAACAGCTTCCTGAAGCATGCGCTTCTCGTTGTTGACGATGATCTCCGGAGCGCCTAGGTCCAGCAGTCGCTTGAGTCGGTTGTTGCGGTTGATCACGCGGCGGTAGAGGTCGTTGAGGTCGGAGGTCGCGAAGCGGCCACCGTCCAGCTGGACCATCGGGCGCAGTTCCGGCGGGATCACCGGGACGGCGTCCAGCACCATGCCGAGCGGGCTGTTGTTGGTGGTCAGGAATGCGTTGACGACCTTCAGGCGCTTGAGGGCACGGGTCTTGCGCTGGCCCTTGCCGTTCTGGATGGTGTCGCGCAGGGACTCCGACTCTGCCTGCATGTCGAAGTTCTCAAGACGCTTCTTGATGGCTTCGGCACCCATGGAGCCTTCGAAGTACATGCCGTAGCGGTCGCGCAGTTCGCGGTACAGGCCTTCGTCACCTTCGAGGTCGGCGACCTTGAGGTTCTTGAAGCGGTCCCAGACCTGCTCGAGGCGCTCGATCTCAGCATCCGCGCGCTTGCGGACGTTGGCCATCTGACGGTCTGCGGAGTCGCGGGCCTTCTTCTTGTCAGCAGCCTTGGCGCCTTCACCTTCGAGGCGGGCAAGCTCGTCCTCAAGGTCGCGGGCAATCGTGGCGATGTCGC
This sequence comes from Arthrobacter sp. AZCC_0090, assembly GCF_014207375.1. Classification (GTDB taxonomy): domain Bacteria; phylum Actinomycetota; class Actinomycetes; order Actinomycetales; family Micrococcaceae; genus Arthrobacter. The sequence continues at coordinate 212,530 of NZ_JACHEE010000009.1, forward strand.
TGTCGCGGTTGTCGACGAGCTGCTTCTTCTCGAGGTCGTGCTCCACCTGAAGGTTCGGCAGTTCCGCGTGACGGCTCTCGGTGTCCACGCTGGTGATCATGTAGGCAGCGAAGTAGATGACCTTTTCGAGGTCCTTCGGTGCCAGGTCAAGGAGGTAGCCCAAACGGGAGGGAACACCTTTGAAGTACCAGATGTGCGTGACGGGAGCGGCCAGTTCGATGTGGCCCATGCGCTCGCGGCGCACCTTGGCGCGGGTGACTTCAACGCCACAACGCTCGCAGATGATGCCCTTGAAGCGCACGCGCTTGTACTTGCCGCAGTAGCATTCCCAGTCCCGGGACGGGCCGAAGATCTTCTCGCAGAAGAGGCCGTCCTTCTCGGGCTTGAGCGTGCGGTAGTTGATGGTTTCCGGCTTCTTGACCTCACCGTACGACCAGCCGCGGATGTCTTCCGCGGTGGCGAGGCCGATCTGCATGAGGCCGAAGGAGGATTCGCTGGACATATGGTCCCTGTTCTCTCTTGTTCTCTAAATTCTGAAGTCTTGATTTACGGAAAGAGGCAGCTGCCTTTTGGCTGGCGGTTCGCACCACCAGCCAAAAGCGGCTGTTTAGACCTCTTCTACGGAGCTGGGCTCTGCGCGAGACAGATCAATGCCCAGTTCTTCCGCAGCCGTAAAGACTGCGTCATCAGAGTCACGCATTTCGATCGTCGTACCATCCGTGGAAAGAACTTCCACGTTCAGGCACAGCGACTGCATTTCCTTGATCAAGACCTTGAAGGATTCCGGAACGCCAGGCTCGGGGATGTTCTCGCCCTTGACGATGGCTTCGTAAACCTTCACGCGGCCGTGGATGTCATCCGACTTGATCGTGAGCAGTTCCTGGAGGGTGTAGGCAGCACCGTATGCTTCGAGCGCCCACACTTCCATTTCACCGAAGCGCTGGCCACCGAACTGCGCCTTACCACCCAGCGGCTGCTGCGTGATCATGGAGTACGGGCCGGTGGAGCGAGCGTGGATCTTGTCGTCCACCAGGTGGTGGAGCTTCAGGATGTACATGTAGCCAACGGAGATCGGGTCCGGGAACGGCTCGCCGGAGCGGCCGTCGAACAGACGCGTCTTGCCGGAGGAGTCGATCAGGCGGTCGCCGTCGCGGGTCACGTTGGTGGAATCCAGCAGACCTGTGATTTCCTCTTCGCGTGCACCGTCGAACACCGGGGTGGCGACAGTCGTCTGGCCGGTTTCACGAGGCAGGTTCGGGAGGTTCTTGACCCACTCCGGCTCGCCTTCGATCTTCCAACCGGTCTTGGCAACCCAACCAAGGTGCGTTTCGAGCACCTGGCCGACGTTCATTCGACCCGGAACACCCAAGGGGTTCAGGACGATGTCCACCGGCGTACCGTCAGCAAGGAACGGCATGTCTTCTACGGGCAAGATCTTGGAGATAACGCCCTTGTTGCCGTGACGGCCGGCGAGCTTGTCGCCGTCGGTGATCTTGCGCTTGGCAGCTACGTAGACGCGCACGAGCTGGTTGACGCCCGGGGGCAACTCGTCGTCGTTGTCGCGGTCGAAGACGCGCACGCCGATAACCGTGCCGGACTCACCGTGGGGAACCTTCAGGGAGGTGTCACGCACTTCGCGGGACTTCTCACCGAAGATCGCACGGAGCAGGCGCTCTTCCGGGGTCAGTTCGGTTTCACCCTTCGGGGTGACCTTACCGACCAGGATGTCGCCGGCTTCAACCTCTGCACCGATGTGGATGATGCCGCGCTCGTCCAGTCCTGCGAGGACTTCCTCGGACACGTTGGGGATGTCACGGGTGATTTCCTCGGCACCAAGCTTGGTGTCGCGGGCATCGATCTCGTGCTCCTCGATGTGGATGGAGGAAAGAACGTCCTCAGCAACGATGCGCTGCGAGAGGATGATGGCGTCCTCGAAGTTGTGGCCTTCCCAGGACATGAATGCCACGAGGAGGTTCTTGCCGAGGGCGAGTTCACCCTGGTCCGTTGCCGGGCCGTCGGCGATGATGCCGCCGACTTCGAGGCGCTGGCCTTCGTTGACGAGGACACGGTGGTTGTAGCAGTTGCCCTGGTTTGAACGGGCGAACTTGTTGATGCGGTAGCTCGTTTCCGTGCCGTCGTCGTTGAGCATGGTGACGAGGTCAGCGGAAACTTCGTTGACGACACCAGCCTTCTTCGCGATGACAACGTCACCGGCGTCGACCGCGGCAGCGCGCTCCATGCCGGTACCCACGAACGGGGCCTCGGAACGGACCAGCGGCACAGCCTGGCGCTGCATGTTGGCACCCATGAGTGCGCGGTTTGCATCGTCATGCTCAAGGAACGGAATCAGGGCGGTAGCCACGGACACCATCTGGCGCGGGGAGACGTCCATGAACTGAACGTCGGCAGCCGGAACCAGAACAGGCTCGCCTCCACCACCACGGGCACGGACAAGCACGGTTTCTTCCGCGAACTTCTTGTCGGCGTCCAGCGGTGCGTTGGCCTGTGCGATCAGGACTTCGGCTTCGTCGTCGGCGGTGAGGTACTGGACCTCATCGGACACGACGCCCTCGGAAACCAAACGGTACGGAGTCTCGATGAAACCGAACGGGTTGATCCGGCCGTAGGAAGCCAACGAACCGATCAGGCCAATGTTCGGGCCTTCAGGAGTTTCGATGGGGCACATACGTCCGTAGTGGGACGGGTGAACGTCTCGAACTTCCATGCCTGCGCGATCACGGGACAGACCACCCGGGCCAAGGGCCGACAGGCGGCGCTTGTGGGTCAAACCCGACAACGGGTTGTTCTGGTCCATGAACTGGGACAGCTGGGACGTTCCGAAGAACTCCTTGATCGCTGCCACGACAGGGCGGATGTTGATCAGGGTCTGAGGCGTGATCGCTTCGACGTCCTGCGTGGTCATGCGTTCGCGGACGACGCGCTCCATGCGGGACAGGCCGGTGCGGACCTGGTTCTCGATCAATTCGCCGACGGCGCGGATGCGGCGGTTGCCGAAGTGGTCGATGTCATCGATCTCGACGCGGAGCTCGTGGTCTTCGCCATCGCGCTTGCCCATGAGGGTCTTCTCGCCAGCGTGAAGCGCGACGAGGAACTTGATCATGGCGACGATGTCTTCAACGTGCAGGACCGAAGCTTCCTTGTCGCCAAGGGAACGGTCAATGCCGAGCTTGCGGTTGATCTTGTAACGGCCAACCTTGGCCAGATCGTAGCGCTTTGCATTGAAGTACAGGTTGTCCAGCAGGGACTGGGCAGCCTCGACGGTGGGCGGCTCGCCCGGACGCAGCTTGCGGTAGATGTCCAGAAGGGCGTCTTCGCGGGTTTCGGTGGCGTCCTTCTCCAGCGTTGCACGCATGGAGTCGTACTGGCCGAACTCTTCCAGGATCTGGCCTTCGGTCCAGCCAAGGGCCTTCAGCAAAACGGTGACCGACTGCTTGCGCTTACGGTCGAGACGAACGCCGACCTGGTCGCGCTTGTCGATTTCGAGCTCGAACCATGCACCGCGGGACGGGATGATCTTTGCAGTGAAGATGTCCTTGTCACTGGTCTTGTCAGCGGTGCGCTCAAAGTAGGCGCCCGGCGAACGGACCAGCTGGGAGACGACGACACGCTCGGTGCCGTTGACAACGAACGTTCCCTTCTCGGTCATGAGAGGGAAATCGCCCATGAACACGGTCTGCTGCTTGATTTCACCCGTGTTGTTGTTCATGAACTCGGCCTTGACATACAGCGGTGCCGAGTAGGTGGCGTCGCGGTCTTTGCATTCGGCCATGGTGTACTTCGGATCAGCGAACTCCGGCTCGGAGAAGCTCAGGGACATAGTGCCCTGGAAGTCCTCGATGGGGGAGATCTCTTCGAAGATGTCGGCAAGTCCAGAGGTGGTGGCGACGCTCAGGTCGCCTTCCTCGACAGCCTTCGCTACCCGCGCCTGCCAGCGTTCGTTACCGACCAGCCAGTCAAAGCTGTCTGTCTGCAGTGCGAGCAGATTCGGAACGTCCAGCGGTTCGTGAATCTTTGCGAATGAGAGCCGGCGAGTTGCACCATCGGTGCTTGCCGTATTAGCGGTTTCGTTATTAGAGGTGCTCGAGGCGACCAAGAGGGATCCTTCCACAGACCTTCAGGCGTTTTCAGATCTCCCCCGCTTGCACCCTGCAGATTGAATCCGCAGTGTACCTTTCCGGTTCCGCTATATGACCCGGGACCCCGGCTGACCAGGAGCATGCACGTTCTAAACGGCACATCAAATGGCGCAGCTGAGGGGCAAAGCCCACCGCTATATGAAGGCTGAAGGTTAACAGGGAAGACGCAAATATCCACAATACGGCAAATCAACCCACCTGTCTACCCCACATTTCGCTTGAATGCAAGCACAGTTGCTACAGGCACCTATGCGCCCCGGCCCCACACCGCCGTCGGCGGAATGTTGTTCCGGGCTCCATTGTTGAATGGAGAGGTGATGGGCGTCACGGTAGCCTAGGCTCACCACCCTTGACCGGAAGAGAGAAAATGAGCACCCCCTCGGACAACAAAGACAACAACGACGTTGTCATCCTTTCCGCCAGCCGTACCCCACAGGGCCGGTTGAACGGTCAGCTGGCTGGACTCACCGCCGTCGAACTCGGCGCGCACGCCATTTCAGGCGCCATCGCGGCGAGCGGGCTCACCGCGGACAAAGTGGACGCGGTGATCATGGGACAGGTCCTGCAAGCGGGCGCCGGCCAGAATCCGGCCCGGCAAAGTGCCATCGCCGCCGGCATCGGCTGGAACATCCCGGCCGTCACCATCAACAAGGTGTGTCTCTCCGGGCTGACTGCCGTGATCGATGCCGCGCGAATGATCCGCAGCGGCGATGCCGCCGTCGTGGTTGCCGGCGGCCAGGAATCGATGAGCCGCGCTCCCCACCTGCTGCCGGGTTCGAGGCAAGGCTGGAGCTACGGGGCGATCCAGGCCCTCGATGTTGCGGCCCACGACGGCCTAACCGATGCTTTTGACGGCCAGTCAATGGGCCTGTCCACCGAGATCAAGAACCTCTCGCTAGGCATCGACCGCCGGTCCCAGGATGAAGTTGCCGCCGCTTCGCACCAGCGCGCGGCTGCGGCCGCCGCGCAAGGAGTGTTCGACGGCGAGATCACACCTATCAGCGTCAAACAGCGCAAGGGAGAACCCTTGGTGCTGACAAGCGACGAAGGCGTCCGCCCCCAGACCACGCTGGAGACCCTGGCACCCCTGAAGGGCGCCTTTGCCACCGACGGAACCATCACCGCGGGCAACTCCTCTCCCCTGTCCGACGGCGCCTCCGCACTCGTGCTCACGAGCCGCGCCTTTGCCGAGGAAAACGGCCTTGACTACCTTGCCGTCGTCGGCAAGCCCGGCCAGGTAGCGGGACCCGACAACAGCCTGCATTCGCAGCCATCCAACGCGATACGGCACGCCCTGGACCGCGCGGGGTGGACAACGGCCGATCTGGACTTCATCGAGATCAACGAAGCCTTCGGCTCGGTTGCGGTGCAGTCCTTGAAGGACCTGGACTATCCCTTGGAGAAGTGCAATGTCCACGGCGGAGCAATCGCGATTGGACACCCGATCGGCGCTTCCGGAGCCCGGCTTGCCCTGCATGCAGCCCACGAGCTGAAGCGCCGGGGCAAGGGCAAGGCGGCGGTCGCCCTGTGTGGCGGCGGGGGCCAGGGCGAAGCACTGCTCCTGTACCGCGACTAGGAATGCGCCATATTCGGCAGCGGCCACTTGAGAATCGAGGCATGAATGCGCGGCACTGAGCGGTTCTTGGCTGACGCGGCCGCCCGCGGCCTGGAAGTCCAGCTCGTTGAACGGGCGGCGGCAGGAAGCCTCGAGGAAGCGGCCCGCATCATGGGGATCACGCCGTCGGACATTGTGAAGTCCCTTGTCGTCAAACACCGGGACGGCACCTTCCTTTTCGCGCTGGTTCCTGGCGACCGGCAGATCTCCTGGCCCAAGCTGCGCGCACTCCTCGGCGTCAACAAGCTGTCCATGCCCTCCGCCGATATCGCCTTCGAGGCCACCGGCTATGAGCGCGGCACGATCACTCCGTTGGGAAGCTCAAAGCCCTGGCCGGTCTATGCAGATGCCAGCATCGCAGGACGGCGGGTATCCATGGGTGCTGGCGAACACGGATTCAGCGCTTTCGTGAAGGCCGACGAACTGGCTCTTGCTTTGAAGGCCGTGGTGGCCGACATCAGCGACCCCCTCTGACCCTTCCAAAGGCAACGCGGGGTCACTTACGGCCCATCCAGCAGGACCCAGTGGGCCGTAAGTGACCCCGCGTTGCTCTTAAAATGCAGGAAGCCCCGCCCGGACGAATCCGGACGGGGCTCGTGGGTAAAGTGAATTACCCGAAAAGGCGAGTTACTTGACAGTAACCGTGGCGCCGGCAGCTTCGAGCTGCTCCTTGGCCTTCTCTGCGGCTTCCTTGTTGGCGCCTTCGAGGACGGCCTTCGGTGCGCTGTCAACCAGGTCCTTGGCTTCCTTGAGGCCGAGGGAGGTGATGGCGCGAACTTCCTTGATCACTGCGATCTTCTTGTCGCCGGCAGCTTCGAGGATGACATCAAATTCGGTCTTCTCTTCGGCTTCTTCGCCAGCGCCGCCCGCAGCCGGGCCTGCAACTGCAACAGCAGCAGCAGTAACTTCGAAGGTCTCTTCGAAGAGCTTGACGAACTCGGAGAGCTCGATGATGGTCAGTTCCTTGAAAGCTTCAATGAGCTCTTCGTTGCTGAGCTTCGCCATGTTTGGCGTCCTTCCTTTAGGTGGTGCCGCTACGGACATCGTCCGTTACCGCACCTCAGTTTGGTGGGGGGAGAACTTAGTTCTCTTCGGTTGCTGCTTCAGCGGCTTCAGCCGGAGCGGCAGCCTCTTCTGCAGCAGCCTCGGCGGGAGCCTCTTCGGCAGCCGGTGCTTCTTCAGCGGCCGGTGCTACAGCGCCGCCCTCTTCTTCAACCTTGAGGCGCAGAGCGTCAATGATGCGTGCAGCAGCGGCAGCAGGTGCCTTGAGGATGCCTGCAACCTTTGCGAGCTGCAGCTCACGGGACTCGAGGGCTGCCAGAGCGGCAACCTCTGCTGCGTTCAGTGCCTTGCCTTCGAAGTAACCGGTCTTGATGACCAGCTGCTTGTTGACCTTGGCAAAGTCCGTCAGGCTCTTGGCGGCAGCAACCGCGTCACCCTTGATGAATGCAATCGCAGTGGGGCCGGCGAGCTGACCGTCGAATGCTTCGACACCAGCTTCCTTGGCTGCAATGGCGGTCAGGGTGTTCTTGACGACCGAGAACTTGGTGTCCAGGCCGAGAGAAACACGCAGCTCCTTGAGCTGTGCGACAGAGAGCCCGCGGTATTCGGTCAGGACAGCGGCGTTCGATTCCTTGAAATCGTTCGTGATCTCAGCTACTGCAGAGATCTTGCTAGGCGTTGCCATAACCCTCCTTCCGGGGAATAAAGCCGGTCTTCCGGGTCCCCGCTCAAAAGAGCTGTAACTAAAAAACGCCCCGCGCAGATGCACGGGGCTTGGCTCGACACGATCAAATGATCATGGAGACTTGCTTCGTTCACCTGCGCCGGCCGCCCTTTGTCAGGGTCCTTCGTCAGGGAAACCACTTGGTTCTTCCGCGCGCGGCTGCAGTGTTGAGCAGCGCCCAGAGGAGTGGATTCCCATCAACCGACGGTCTTTGGTAGTTCAAGCTTACGGGACGGGCAGGTGCAAACCAAATCACGCCGCTCACTCGGAAGAAGTGACCTTCGGACCCATGTCCGGCAGTTCCTTTTGCCACAGGCCCGTGACTCCAGCCGTGGTGAATCCCAATTGCTTGTTCACCGTCAGCAGGTACCGGTTTTCCGGCGCATTCCAGGTGTAGATCACCCGGGCGTCAGGGAACTGCTCGCTGAGGCGTTGCATGTTGGCGACCTTGATGAGGAGCCCGAGCTTGTTTCCCCGGTGCTCCTGCAGGACGATCGTGTCGTCTTGGAAGACGACATCCTGACGCTGCGCCAGGACGCCGATTGTGGTGAGCCCGACGATCCGCCCGCTGGCGACGTGCTCGACGGCGGTGACCACCGTTCGGCGTCCCTGCGCGACGGCGGCTTCTTCCGCCTGACGGAGGACACCGGCGTCGAACACTAACTGCTGCTGCTCGGCCTCCGCAGTCTCGCTGCCCTCCGATACTATTTCGCCGGCAGCATTCTCGAGCGCCGCCACGGCTTCGAGCCACTGTTCCGGGCAGCGGTCCGTCCAGTGGTGGACACGGTAACGGCCGGCATTCGCGTCTTCCGCCTCAGCCTCAAGCTCAGCGACGAGTTTCGAATCCAGCGGCAGGGTGCAGGAACTGAACTGTTCGATGTGCTGGAGCGTGTAGCCGGTGCGTCGGGCGAAGTCGACCTCACGGCTGGCCAAGGGGACGAACCCGAGGCCGCTGCCCGGCACCAATTGTTCGTCGGCACCGCCATGCAAGGACGCGGCAGGATGGTTGGTGTCCACCATGATCATTGTCCTGCCCTCGCTCTTGGCGAAGTGTTCGGCGGCCTCCAGAAGCTGCCGCCCGACGCCCCTGCGTTGGAACTCCGGGAGGATGTCGAGGGTGAATTCGGCCAGGTCCATGTTGTCGGCGAGCGGCAGCGCGATATCAACCGTGCCGACGATGCGGCCGTCGACGCGGGCCACAAGGATGACTTGGCGTTCGTAAGGATCTGCGAGTTCGAGCAGTTTCTCCAACGGCGTGTAGGCGAGATCGTCGCTCCCCCAGATCTGCATCCGGACTTTGCGGCTGACTTCCACGGCGGCGAGGAAATCCTTCGCGTCGTCGGCGTCAAGGGAATCCGGGATCCAGAGTTGGCCGATCTCCACCGTGCTCGTCATTTGGTCCTCTTTTGCCATTCGCCGTCGTATCCCACCGGTCGGAAGCCGAGCTGTACGTTGATGGCCAGCATATGTTCGTTTTCCTCGGCGTTAAAAGTCATGACGCGCTGGACAGCCGGATATTCCGCTTGCAGTCTTCTCAAGTTCGCCAGCTTCACGAGCATTCCCAGCCCGTGGCCTCTGTGGGGCCCCGCCACCAAGGTGTCGTCCTGATCGGCCACCCATGGCTTCGCGGGATCAAGGTAAATCACGGTGTACGCGGCGAGTTCCCCCGTTGAACGATGTCGTGCGGCTGCCACCAGGGCGGTCTGGCCCTCGGCACGGGTAGTGTCCTCAAGTTGCCTGATGCGGGCCGCGTCCCAGGCTTCTGCCTCAATCTCAAGGCCTCCCGCGGGAGTATCAGTGCTCATACGGCCCATCAGAACTGCCATCTGCTCCACGTATTCGCCGGGACAACGGTTAGTCCAGCTAACTACCTCGTATGCGGCGTCCGCCTTGGAATGCGCCGCGAGCTCAAGGCTCGCCCACTCGGCCTTGTGGTCCATTTCCAGCCCGCTGAACCTGCTGGCCTGCTCCAGGCTGTATCCGTTTTTGAGGCAGAAGGTGACTTCTGGACCGTCTCCGGGCACTCCCCCGGCTCCCGTGGCCGGGTCAAGGAGACCGCTTCCTGGGAAGCCGGCAGGGTGCTCGGTGTGCGCCTGCAAGACATGCCTCCCCTGGGCCTTCGCGACCTCCTCCACTGTGCGGAGCAATGCGGTTCCGATTCCCTGTCCGCGATACTTCTGCAAGACACCTACGTCCAGCCATGCGGTCCCGGCGTTGTCTTTGAGCGGAACGGCGCAGGAAGCATAGCCGACAATGCCGCCGTGATCCCGAGCGGAAAAGATCCTGGATGCCTCGTAAGGAGTGCCGCGCCAAGCCGCGAGACGGGATGGGGCCGAGGATGCCCTGTCCAAGTTTCCCCAGGTTTCCAGCACCATGGCGTCCATTGCGGAGCAAAGCTCCCGGAACTCCTTGCCCTCCGGTCCTTCCAGGGACTCCGGCAAGTGGAGCTCATGGATCCTGAAGTCCGGAAGCTGGCCTGTCATGTCCCCAGCCTAATCAGAGGCTGCAAGCCGCGATAGGTACCTGTCGGCCGCGCCCAGGTGCCGGACCCCGGGTGGCCGCGAGCCGCCGTCGTACGCTTCACCACGCCGCGAAAGCGGCTCCCATGGCGGACAAAAATCGAGTAGGAGGGCCGGGTTTCCCGGCCCTCCTCTCACACCACCGTACGTGCGGGCCTCGCATACGGCGGTTCGCTAGGTCGTTTGAAAGCGA
>NZ_JACHEE010000010.1:0-93203 GCF_014207375.1 Arthrobacter sp. AZCC_0090
CGGGGCCTGAACCATTTAAACCACCCCCCCTACACACCCGGGCACCCAGCCCCCGGGCACCCGCCCCGCCGGAAGGCGCCATAAGCGAGCGGGCGTCGGGCAGGAAGGTCCCGGGACCCGGCAGAGGTGAGCGGGCGTTTAGCCCGAGAAGAAGTCGGAGAGCTCGGCGATGAGTTTGTCCGGAGCCCGGATTACTCCGTCGTGGCCGTGGCCGGAGAGGATGGTGTAGCTCGATCCGGACAGGACGTCGTGGATCTGGCCGCACGCCACCCCGAAGTATGCCGGGCTCTTTTCGCCCACTACAATGAGCGTCTCCAGCGGCAACTCCAGGAACGGCTCTGCGGGCATGTCCGCGGCAATGACTGCCTTGATCTCACGCACGCCGGCCTGCATGAGCTCACGCATTTGTTTACCCATGGGGGTGCCCGACGTCAGCTTGTTGACGAGGGTCAGCATGGAGAGCGGCATCCTCGCGAAGGCGCCCTCGGTTTCGACGCCCTTCACCAATACTGCGAGTCCGCGGTCAAAGTCTCCGGCCGCCGTCGCGCGCTCGTATTCGCTCGTCCAGTCGGCCTTCACGCTGTGGTTGACAGAAACTGCGGGGTCATAGACCGCCAAGCGTTCCACAGGCAGCGTTCGTGCCGCGTGCAGCGCCACTGCACCCCCGAAGCTGTGCCCGAAAACGTCGGTGCTTGACGTGTGCTTCATGATCTCGGCAAGATCCCTGATGTCCACGTCGAGCGTGTAATCCTTGGGCTGCGGCGACGATTCGCCGCGGCCCCGGCGGTTGAAAGTGTGGACCGGGCGGCCGAGGGCGGCGCTGAGCTTCTGGGCAAACCTGGAGTAGTCTGCGGCGGTCACCATTGAGGCGGGCACGACGACGACGCCGGAGCCGCCAGCGGCCAGCCCACCACCCGTCGTGAAGAGCTCGAGGGTTCCGCCGTCGGCTGTTGTGATGTTCTCGCGCGTCATGCTTCGAGCCTAACGGAGCCGCCGGGTTCCGTCAGTCCTTGAAATAGCTGGAAATGTCCGCCACAAGTTCCTTGACCGCTGCTGGGACGGACCCGTGAAAGCCTTTCGGCGATACCACGAGCGTGCTTCCAGGGACGGCCGCGTACAGTCGCTCGGCGGTGACCTTGTAGTACTTGGGGCTCTTGCTACCCACCATGAACCGTGTGTTTCGAGGAAGTACAGAGAAGTCCCGGGGGTGTGCAGCTTCGTCGTAGGCGGCTTTGAGTTCGCCGACGCCCGTTGGCATGAGTTCCCTGAGGACCTTGTTCACCTTCGTGTGGGAGACGAGGGCCATGAGCCCGGCCAGGATGGGTTCCGGGATCCGGGCCAAGGCGGTGCCGGGCTGCATGCCCTTCTTCATCCGCGCCATGGCACGTCCCACATTTCCGCTATCCACAGATTGCGCAAAGCCGTCCAACCAACCCGTGTCCATACTGCCGTCGATGTTGACCGCGGCATCGTAGACGGCAAGTTTGTTCGGTTCGTAGTTTGTTCCCGCAAACTCCTGCGCGGCGTTCAGTGCCACGGATCCGCCGAGGCTGTGGCCGAGGATGTTCCTCGCGCCCGTCGCGTCCGTGATGGTGCGGACGTCCGCGATCTCCGTGGCCATGGAGTAGTTTGCGGGTAGCTCCGTTGAGCTGCCCCGGCCCCTGCGGTCGTAGACGTCAACTGCCCACCCTTCGCCGAGCCCGCTGGCTAGGGCCATGGAAAATGGCCGATAGATGAGTGCGGTCAGGAATGCACCGCCAATGAGCAGCACGCGACGTTCTCCGGGAGCGTCCACCGAGCCGTAACTGTACAAGGCGAGCTTGCCGCCGTCGGGCGTGGGGACCTCACGTTCTCTCACCGTTTCATCCTAGGGCGACGCCGGCGTCGCCCGTCCCTTGGGCCAGGTAGCGGGCGATTTTCGCCGCGAGATGCTTCCCCGGCCGGAGGGGGCCTTCATGGAACTGCAGGGGGACTATCGCGAAGTCCACCACCGGGACGGCGGCGGCAAGCTGCCGCCCGGTTTCGGCGAAGTACGCCGGGCTCCAGCCGCCACTGAGCATCAGGGTTGGGGTTTCCAACTTCGCATAGTCCTGTATGTGTGAGTCGGCGTCGATGATCACGCGCATCTCTGACACAGCCGTCGGCAACAAGTCCCTCATCTCGGCTCCCAACCTGGTCTTGGCCGAGAGGATGCTGAGCACCCGCAGCGCTCCGAGCGGCAAATAGGAAATCGGCCCGGCCGTGGCCAGCCCTTGGACCAAATGCGCCCATGCATGGTCGAGCTGACCCGCAGTGACGGCCTCTTCCAATTGCGGTCGCCAGCGCCCGTTCAGGTTGCCGGACAGGGAAACCGCGGCGTCGTAAGTGACGATCCGGGAGATGGGCGCGCGCAAGGCTGCCTGGAGCGCCACGAATCCGCCATAGCTATGCCCGACAACATCCGTGGAGCCACTCGCCTCCATCACGGCAAGCAGATCGCTGGTCTCTGTCGCGGCGGAGTAGTCAGGCGGCTGCGGTGCCGAGCGGCCGCGGCCGCGCCGGTTGTATGAATGCACCGGCCGGCCAAGCAGGATGCTGAGGTTCCTCGCGAAGGGCCAGTAGAGGGAGTCGGTCACCAAGGTGCCGTGTACAAGTAGGACGCCGGGTCCCTCCGCCGCGCTCGGAGCGCCGGGAATGGAGGCCCCGGCCGCGGGACGGAAGGAATGCACCTCAAGGTGGCCGCCGTCGTCGTCCGTCTTAACTGTCCACGTCTCCACAGCCCGAGTCTATGTCGGCCGCCGCCGGGAGCGAGGGTAGGTAACTCTGGGGAATTCCGGTAGGGAACTCCAAGGAATCCCCGGTAAACTTGGGGATTGTGACTTCCGTAAACACCCCAGCCCAGCACAACGCCGCAGAGCCCGCCGACGCCAGCGAACAGATGCGTATCCGCATGGAAAAGCGCAGCAAGCTGATCGAGCGTGGCGCCGAGGCATACCCTGTGGGTGTTGAGCGGACGCATTCCCTTGCCGAGATCCGCGAGAAGTACGCCCACCTCCAGGCTGACGAAACCACCGGCGACACCGTGGGCGTCACCGGCCGTGTCGTGTTCGTGCGCAATACCGGCAAGCTCTGCTTCGCCACCATCCAGGAAGGCGGGGCAGACGGAAAAGGCGTCCGCCTGCAGGCCATGCTCAGCCTGGCTAACGTCGGCGAGGAGACCCTCGCGGACTGGAAGGCGCTGGTGGACCTCGGAGACCACGTTTTCATTAAGGGCGAGGTCATTTCATCCCGCCGGGGCGAGCTGTCCGTCATGGCCGACTCTTGGTCCATGGCCTCCAAGGCTTTGCGCCCGCTGCCGGTGCTACACGCTGAACTGAACGAGGAAACTCGCGTCAGGCAGCGCTACGTGGACCTGATGGTCCGCGATGAAGCCCGGGAAATGGTCTACACCCGTGCTGCGATCACTCGCTCGGTGCGCGACACTTTGGACCGCCATGGCTATGTGGAGGTGGAGACCCCCATCCTGCAGCTCGTCCACGGCGGCGCTACAGCCCGTCCGTTCGAGACGCACATGAATGCGTTCGACCAGAAGATGACGTTGCGCATCGCCACTGAGCTCTTCCTCAAGCGCGCGGTGGTGGGCGGAATTGACCGCGTTTACGACATGGGCCGCGTCTTCCGCAACGAAGGCGTCGATTCCACCCACAGCCCGGAATTCACCACCTTGGAATGCTATGAGGCGTGGGCAGACCAATTCGTCATGGCCGATCGCATGAAGGAAATCATCCTCAACGTCGCCGACGTCGTGGGTACCCGCACCATCCAGACGGACGCCGGAGAGATCGACCTCGACGGCGAATGGGCCTGGGTCGCTGTCTATCCGGGACTCTCCGAGGCGATTGGCGAGGAGATTACGCCCGAGACCACGGTGGCGGAGCTGCTGGCGATTGCCGCTAAGCACGAAGTCAAGGTGGATCCCAAGTGGGAGGCCGAAAAGCTGGTGGTCGAACTGTTCGGCGAGATCGTCGAGCCCACGCTGCTCAACCCCACCTTCGTCTACAACTACCCGCCCTCCGCGCAGCCCCTCGCCCGCCCGCATCGGGAGGACGGCCGCTTGATCGAGGCTTGGGACCTCATCATCGGTGGCATGGAACGCGGCACGGCCTTCTCAGAGCTGATCGACCCCGTCATCCAGCGCGAACGACTCACCGAGCAGTCGCGCCGTTCGGCTGCCGGCGACGTTGAAGCCATGCAGCTGGACGAGGACTTCCTCAGAGCCCTTGAGTACGGTGCTCCGCCCATGGGCGGCATCGGCTTGGGCATCGACCGTTTGGTCATGCTGTTCACCGGAGCAGGTATCCGGGAAACCATCTTGTTCCCACTCCTCAAGCCCGAAGGGCACTGACCATGGAATACATTGCCGTTCTTGCGCCGTCCGTCGTTGTCGGGCTTCTCTTTTGGTTTGCCATGAAGGCTATCTTCAACGCGGACAAATCGGAGCGCCAAGCAGAAGCCCGAGCCCAGGAAGAAGCCGGTTTCGGAATTGCGAACCCGGCGGGCGAGGTTCAACGCCTGTCAAATAGCTCTTTCCCGCGGCCTTCCCCAAAGATTTAATAGTGTCTTTGGCGATGTCTTTGACGATGTGCCATGTCCTGGACTTATAATCTTTAATAAGTAGTCCAGCTATTCTGCATATCCGACCCCTCCAAAAGAGAGTCTTTTCATGGCACAGAAAGTCAAAATTATCCTCGTTGACGACCTGGATGAGGGCGCCGCGGATGAAACTGTCCGCTTCGGCCTTGACGGAGTCAGTTACGAAATGGACCTGTCCAGTGCCAACGCTGCCAAGCTGCGGGACGCTCTGGGACCGTTTGTGGCCAAAGCGCGCAAAACCTCCACTGGTCGTGCAACGCGCAGCCGCGTTGCCGCAGGGAGAAACCAGGACTCTGCACAGATCCGTCAATGGGCGCGCGAGAACGGTTATACCGTAAACAGCCGAGGCCGCATTCAGGCCGAAATTCAGGAAGCCTACCAGAAGGCAAATTCCTGACACCAAGTATCAATACCCCGGCCCTTGGGCCGGGGTATTGTCATTTCAGCGTCCGTTTCGCGGGTTACCCGTGTCGATTGGCAGTACGGCGGCACTATTCATCTGAAGGCTTGGAGCCGTCTGGGAATATTCGGTATGTAGTCACTACGTTTGCTGAGAAGAACGACGGCGGGTGGCCCGGCTCGTGAGGGCGGCGGCGGCGCCGCACGAGGCCGCGGAACATCCGGAGTTTGGTTCCCAACGCCGCGCCAAGGACCCTTCACGGCGTGAGTGGACTTATTCCCGGTGCGGCCATGTTTCCCCTGTGGCGAACACGCCCCAAAATTCCTGCGTTGCCACGTAGCATCAAAGTACGTCGTAGCTAGGAGTGTGGCGAAATGTTTGAGAGATTTACGGACCGTGCCCGTCGCGTTGTTGTGCTTGCCCAGGAAGAGGCACGCATGCTCAACCACAACTACATCGGTACCGAGCACATCCTCTTGGGTCTGATCCACGAGGGTGAAGGCGTTGCCGCCAAGGCGCTTGAGTCCCTGAGCATTTCGCTCGATGGCGTCCGCGAGCAGGTACAGGAGATCATCGGCCAGGGCCAGCAGGCTCCGTCCGGTCACATCCCCTTCACCCCGCGCGCCAAGAAGGTACTTGAGCTTTCGCTCCGGGAAGCCCTGCAGCTCGGCCACAACTACATCGGTACCGAGCACATCCTGCTGGGCCTCATCCGTGAGGGCGAAGGCGTTGCCGCGCAGGTGCTTGTCAAGCTTGGAGCCGACCTCAACCGGGTCCGCCAGCAGGTCATCCAGCTGCTCTCCGGCTACCAGGGCAAGGAAGCCGCGGGCCCCGGCTCGGGACCTGGTCAGCAGGAAGGCACTCCCGCCGGTTCGGTGGTGCTGGACCAGTTTGGCCGCAACCTCACCCAGGCTGCGCGCGAAAACAAGCTTGATCCTGTGATCGGCCGTGAGCTGGAGATGGAACGCGTCATGCAGGTCCTCTCTCGGCGCACCAAGAACAACCCCGTCCTGATCGGTGAGCCCGGCGTCGGCAAGACCGCCGTCGTCGAAGGCCTTGCCCAGGCGATCGTCCGCGGGGACGTCCCGGAGACCATCAAGGATAAGCAGCTGTACACGCTCGACCTCGGTTCCCTCGTGGCCGGTTCCCGCTACCGCGGTGACTTCGAAGAGCGCCTGAAGAAGGTCCTCAAGGAAATCCGCACCCGCGGCGACATCATCCTCTTCATCGATGAGATCCACACCCTCGTGGGCGCCGGTGCGGCCGAAGGTGCCATCGATGCCGCGTCCATCCTGAAGCCGATGCTTGCCCGCGGTGAACTCCAGACCATCGGTGCCACCACCCTGGACGAGTACCGCAAGCACATTGAGAAGGACGCAGCTCTGGAACGCCGCTTCCAGCCGATCCAGGTCAAAGAACCTTCCGTCGCGCATGCGATCGAGATCCTCAAGGGCCTGCGTGACCGTTACGAGGCGCACCACCGCGTGACCATCACGGACGGTGCCCTTGCCTCCGCGGCAACGCTGGCCGAGCGCTACATTTCGGACCGTTTCCTTCCGGACAAGGCGATCGACCTGATCGACGAAGCCGGTGCTCGCCTGCGCATCCGCCGCATGACGGCGCCGCCGGAGCTCAAGGCCATGGATGAGCGCATCGCCGAGGTCAAGATGGAGAAGGAATCCGCCATCGACGCCCAGGACTTCGAAGGCGCCGCGTCGTTGCGCGACAAGGAGCAGAAGCTCATTGCCGAGCGTGCCGAGAAGGAACGCAACTGGAAGTCTGGCGGCATGGACGATATTTCCGAGGTGGACGAAGACCTGATCGCCGAAGTTCTCGCGAACTCCACCGGCATCCCTGTCTTCAAGCTGACCGAGGAAGAATCCAGCCGCCTGCTGAAGATGGAAGACGAGCTGCACAAGCGGGTCGTCGGTCAGGATGAGGCCATCCGTGCTCTCTCCCAGGCCATCCGCCGCACCCGTGCAGGCCTCAAGGACCCCAAGCGTCCGGGCGGTTCGTTCATCTTTGCCGGCCCTACCGGCGTCGGCAAGACCGAACTCGCCAAGGCGCTGGCCGAATTCCTGTTCGGTGAAGAGGACGCCCTCATTACGCTGGACATGTCCGAGTACTCCGAGAAGCACACGGTTTCGCGTCTTTTCGGTGCTCCTCCGGGCTACGTCGGCTACGAAGAGGGCGGGCAGCTGACCGAAAAGGTCCGCCGCCGTCCGTTCTCCGTGGTGTTGTTCGATGAAGTGGAGAAGGCTCATGCCGATCTCTTCAACTCGCTGCTGCAGATCCTGGAAGATGGTCGACTGACCGACTCCCAGGGCCGGGTGGTGGACTTCAAGAACACGGTGATCATCATGACCACCAACCTGGGAACCCGCGATATCTCCAAGAGCGTCGCAACGGGCTTCCAGTCCGGCACGGACACCACCACCGGCTACAACCGGATGCGGGCACGGGTCACCGAAGAGCTCAAGCAGCACTTCCGCCCCGAGTTCCTCAACCGCGTTGACGACGTCGTGGTGTTCCCGCAGCTCACGCAGGACGAGATCATCGAGATCGTTGACCTGTTCGTCACGCGCCTCGAGGCACGCCTCAAGGACAAGGACATGGGCATCGAGCTCACCAAGGCTGCCAAGGTGCTCCTGGCCACGCGTGGCTACGATCCCGCCATGGGTGCCCGGCCGCTGCGCCGCACCATCCAGCGCGAGATCGAGGACCAGCTCTCCGAGAAGATCCTTTTCGGTGAACTGCACACCGGCGACATCGTGGTGGTCGACGTGGACGGCGAAGGCGACGACGCCAAGTTCACCTTCGCCGGCAATGCCAAGCCGCGCATTCCGGAAATCGCTCCGAGCGCCTAAGCCCCGAGCGCCTCAGTTCCGACTCGATAGCCCCGCCCACTCCGCAAGGAGCGGGCGGGGCTTTTGTGTTGCGCAGCTAATTCTGAAAGTACCGTTTCACTCTTAGTGAACCTTTTGTGATCTGGCACACATTAAGTGTTGAATCGGAGCATGGATTCGAATGCCTCAGAGACCCCGAGCACACAACCCGAAACTCCTTTTCCACGATCTGGACCACTACCTTGCCATCCCCCGGGTTGGTGGCCTGGCTCTCAGTCCAGACGGAAGCCGCCTGGTCACCACGGTTTCCACCCTCAACGCCAAGGGCACGGAATACGTCACGGCCCTTTGGGAGCTCGATCCCGTGGGAAAGAAGCACGCACGCCGCATCACGCGCAGCGCCAAGGGCGAGACCGGTGCGGTGTTTGCCGCAAACGGCGACCTCTACTTCACTTCAGCCCGTCCTGACCCGGACAGCCCTGAGGCCGATCCCGTGAGCGCATTGTGGCTCTTGCCTGCCGACGGCGGGGAAGCCCGGGTGGTGCACTCCCGCGCGGGCGGCGTCGGAGGCGTCATGGCTGCGTCGGCCGCCGATGCCACGTTCGTGACGGCCTCGGTCCTGGCTGGTTCCACTGACGAGGAAAGCGACGAGGAGCGCCGCAAGGCCCGGAAGGACAACAAGGTGGCGGCTATCCTGCACACGGGCTATCCGGTTCGCTACTGGGACGCCGATCTCGGCCCAGCCCAGCCTAGGCTGTTTGCTGTGGAAAACGGGGACGTGGCTGAGTCGGGAAAGCCCGCGACCGTGGACGCTATCGCGCCCCTGAAACTGCGCAATCTGACTCCCGACGTCGGTGGCAACCTCCGCAACACCCACGCCGTGGTCAGTCCAGACGGCAAGACGATCTACACGAGCCTGGCCAAGCCGCTCGCGAAGGCGGACACGCGCTTTGTGCTCGCCGCTGTCGATGTCGCATCCGGGTCCCTCAAGGTGCTTTTGGACCAAGAGGGGATGAGCTATTTCCAGGGCCCGGTCAGCCCTGACGGCACCATGCTTGCGGTGGTCAGTGAAAGCGATAGCACTCCAAGGGAGGCGCCCCAGGTCAAGCTGCACCTCTTGAACGTCGCCGCCGGAGAAACCCTTGACCTTGAGCCGCTCGCGCCGGGCTGGGACCGCTGGGGCAGTCCGGCGGCGTGGCTTCCGGATGCGCGCTCGCTCCTCGTCACAGCCGACGACGACGGCGCCACGCCGGTCTTCCGGGTCGGCGTCGCTGACGGTACCGTCACCCGGGTGACGCGTGACGCAGCGGCGTATACCGACGTCGTGGTTTCCCCGGATGGGCTGAGCGCGTTCGCGCTCCGCAGCTCTTACCAATTCCCGGCGGAAGCCGTCCGGATCGACCTCGCCACGGGCGGCGTCGAACGGCTCCCCGCGCCCGCGGAGCGTCCCAACATCAAGGGATCGTTGGAGCGGGTGAAGGCGACCGCGGCGGACGGCTCCCGGGTTCCGGCCTACCTCGCGCTCCCGGAAGGGGCATCGGAGGCGAATCCAGCACCTTTGCTCCTGTGGATCCACGGTGGCCCCTTGGGCTCGTGGAATGCCTGGACCTGGCGGTGGAACCCTTGGCTGCTCGTGTCCAAGGGCTATGCCGTACTGTTGCCCGACCCCGCCCTGTCCACCGGGTACGGCCAGCAATTCATCCAGCGCGGCTGGGGTGAGTGGGGCAAAGCGCCGTTTACGGACCTCATGTCCATTACCGACGCAGTGGTCCGGCGGCCTGACATTGACGAGTCGCGGACGGCCGCCATGGGTGGGTCATTCGGCGGATACATGGCCAACTGGGTGGCCGGGCAGACTGACCGCTTCAAGGCGATCGTGACCCACGCCAGTTTGTGGGCCTTGGACCAGTTCGGCCCCACCACGGACGCTTCGCAGTATTGGCTCAAGGAAATGACCGTAGAGATGGCCATGGAGAACTCGCCCCATCTCCATGTCGGAAAGATCAATACGCCCATGCTCGTGATCCATGGTGACAAGGACTATCGGGTGCCGATCGGCGAAGGCCTGAGGCTTTGGTACGAACTCCTCTCCAGCTCCGGTCTGCCTGCCGATGACAACGGCGAGACCCAGCACCGCTTCCTGTACTTCCCGGACGAGAACCATTGGATCCTGCAGCCGCAGCACGCCAAGGTCTGGTACGGCGTTGTGGAGCACTTCCTGGCCAAGCAGGTACTCGGGCAAGACATCGCCGTTCCTGAGGACCTCGGGCTGTAGTGATGAGGTGCAGGGATGGGGGCGCTAAGGCTTCAGGCCGGGGTCGCCTGAGCGGGCAGGCGGCTCGCTGGACATAGGATGGGGCTGTGACTCCGACGTTCAGTATCCGCCCTGCCCGCACCGGCGATGTTGCCGCGATCAAGAGGCTTGTGGCGCCCTTGGCGGAGCAGCGAATCCTGATGGCCAAGGAGACGGTGGCCTACTATGAGAGCCTTCAGGAGTTCCGGATTGCCGAATCGTGCGACGGTGAGGTGATCGGTTGCGGGGCCTTGCACGTTATGTGGGAGGACCTGGCCGAGGTGCGCACTCTGGCGGCGGACGACGATTGGCGCGGCAAGGGCGTGGGCCACGTCCTTGTTCAGCAGCTCCTGGAGGACGCCCGCGCCTTGGGCGTTGCGCGGGTTTTCTGCCTGACTTTCGAAGTGGACTTCTTCAAGCGCCACGGATTCGAAGTCATGGAGGACCAAACAGCAGTGGACCCCCAGGTCTACTCGGAATTGCTCCGTTCCCATGACGAAGGCATAGCTGAGTTCCTCGATCTGGCGCGGGTTAAGCCCAACACCCTGGGCAATACCCGAATGATCAAGATCCTCTAGCTCCGGTTTCTTCTCCCCGGTCCCTGAATAGCTGGCCATCGAGTCTTTACGTATATCAACTTGATGGATAAACTAATCGAGGCTCGGTTGCGGCGAGCCAACCATACTGTGGAGGCGAAAATGAAATACCACGTTATGTTTCCAGACTTTTCAGGTTTCCAGATAGACATACCGCGCCCTGGCTCCACACCGGAGTCGCGCAAGCGCGGGACGGGTGGCTGCATGCGGGAAGCGTGTGCGGATCTCTGGCCGGACCCGTTGGCCACGGGCGTAACGGCCCAGGACCCCAGCACCGGCCGATTGAAGGCCGGCGGGCCGCCGCACTAACCAGGCGCAAACCAGAACCTTTGAGAAGGGACAGCCATTGGGGGCTGTCCCTTCTGTGTTCTCCGGCGCGGCTTTCCACATACGGAACCGTTCCCCTACCGTGCCCGGGGCGCTGGTAGTAGGGTCAAATCACCTACCAGCAACGCCCAGGAGCGAGTCATGAAAAAGCTCATCAACGATCCCCGTTCGGTGGTGGACGAGTCCGTCGAAGGATTTGGCATGGCTCATGCCGACCTCGTGGACGTCCACACGGATCCCATCTTCGTCGTCCGAAAAGGTGCGCCGGTGGCCGGCAAGGTGGCGCTTGTGTCGGGAGGCGGAAGCGGTCATGAGCCGCTTCATGCCGGTTTTGTGGGTCACGGGATGCTCGACGCCGCCGTGCCGGGTGCCGTCTTCACCTCGCCTACGCCTGACCAGATCATTCCCGCCACTGCGGCAGTCGATTCTGGGGCCGGCGTCATACACATCGTGAAGAACTACACCGGTGACGTCCTGAACTTCGAGACCGCGGCAGAGATGGCCCAAGCCGAAGGAATCAGCGTCCGAACTGTTCTCGTCAACGACGACGTCGCGGTGGAGGATTCGCTGTACACCGCAGGCCGGCGCGGCGTGGGAGGCACTGTGCTGGTGGAAAAGATTGCTGGGGCGGCCGCCGAACGCGGGGACTCGCTGGACGCCGTCGCCGGTGTGGCAGAAGGGGTTGTCCGCAATGTGCGCACTATGGGCGTGGCCTTGTCCGGCTGCACCGTGCCCCATGCCGGGGTGCCCAGCTTCGAGCTTGCTGACGACGAGATTGAAATCGGGATAGGCATTCACGGTGAGCCTGGCAGGCACCGGATCGCGATGGAGGGCGCCGACGCCATCACTAGCCGCTTGTTGGATCCCGTCCTTGAAGACCTGGCGATCCGGGCCGGTGAAGAAGTGCTGCTCTTCGTCAACGGAATGGGTGGCACGCCCCTCAGCGAGCTGTACATCGTTTACCGGCGGGCGGCCCAGATCCTCGCCGAAAGAGGAGCCAAAGTGGAACGCTCGCTAGTGGGCAACTACGTCACGTCGCTTGAGATGCAGGGCTGCTCCATATCCGTGCTGCGGCTCGATGACGAACTGACTTCCCTGTGGGATGCACCTGTCCACACTCCTGCCCTGCGTTGGGGGATGTGACTGTGGGTCTGGGGGTCGACTGGGCGGTTCAATGGTTGACGCTCTCCGCACGGCTCATGTCCGAGCATCGTGAGGAGCTGATCGCGTTGGACCGTGCGATTGGGGACTCGGACCACGGCGAAAACATGGACCGCGGATTCCAGGCGGTCATGGAGAAGATCGCCCAGACTCCACCGGAAACACCCGGTGCCGCACTGAAGCTGGCCGCGATGGCCCTGATGTCCAAGGTGGGTGGGGCGGCCGGTCCGTTGTACGGAACCGCATATCTGCGGGCCGCGACGGCACTGGGAGAAAGCACAGAGATTGATGCTGTGGCGCTCGCCGGGGCGTTGACCGCGGCACGTGACGGAATTGTTGCCCGCGGCAAGGCGGAGCTAGGAGACAAGACCATGGTGGATGCGTGGTCCCCTGCCGTGGAAGCCGCGGATGAGGTCCTGGCCGTTGGTGGAGATGCGGTAGCGGTGCTGGCTGCCGCGGCCGAGGCCGCCGAAGTGGGAGCCGTGACAACAGATCCCCTCGTAGCCCGCAAGGGCCGCGCCAGCTACCTCGGTGAACGCAGCGCCGGCCACCGTGATCCCGGAGCCGCGTCTTCGGCCCTGTTGTTGCGCGCAGCAGCTACCGCTGCGGGATTCCCCGAGGGGTCCGCTGAATGACGGTGGGCTTGGTGGTGGTCTCGCACAGCCGGAAGATCGCGGAAGGCGCAGTGGAATTGGCCGCTCAGATGGCGCCCGATGTGAAGTTCTACCCCGTTGGTGGCACGGACGATGGACGGGTTGGCACGGATCTGGAGAAAACAATAGCGGCATTCGAGGCCGGACTTGCCGAGGCCTCGGGGGACGGGCTGGTGGTGCTGACGGACCTCGGCTCCGCAGTCATGACGGCGGAATCGGCACTGGAGTTCTGCAGTGAGCCGGATAGGGTTCTTCTTGCCGACGCTCCCTTGGTGGAAGGCCTCGTTGCCGCCGCGGTTGCCACCCAAGGTGGTGCCCTGGCCGCCACGGTGAAGGCCGCCGCGGAATCGGTTCGATTCGGACCCCAGCCCACGTTAAACGCCGCGGGGCCGGTCCAATCCCAGGGCAGGGGTGAACCGGCGGAAAGCGAGGAATTCGAACTCATCAATCCCATGGGAATGCACGCCAGGCCCGCGGCGAAAATTGCGGGTGGACTGGCTGGCCTGGACGTCGAGGCAACGGTGAACGGCGTCGATGGCACATCAATCATGGAACTTATGAGCCTTGCCGTGGGTCAGGGCGGCAAGCTCAGGGTGGAAGCCTGGGGCAAAGACGCATCCAAAGCCGTGAATTACGTCCGACGGCTTGTGGAACAGGGCTTTGGGGAGATCTGAGGGGGCTGAGGGAGAGGGGCTAAGGGGTGGTTTCGTGGGTCTTTGAGTGGCTCTGAAGTTCAGGCCTGTCGCAGGCCGTTGGCGTCCAACAGGAGGCTGGCTGTGATGACGGTCTGACACTGCTCGCCCCAGGGTTTGGCGCTCTTTGGCGTGAAGTCCAATGTCCTGGCAGGCAAGGTTCCGCCGCTTGCGTCTGAGCCGGTCACCTCGGCATTGATGGGAGAAGCCGTCAATGTCCCCATGTTCAGGAATCCGTAGCTCGTACCATCCGGGGACGAGACGGCCGAACATGCCGCCCCAGGTTCGGGGACGCAGGTTACGGGGATTGACGCACTTCCTGGGCGCAACTCCAGATCGGCCTCACGGCATTTCCCGTCTTGGCATGCTTTCAAATGGACGGTTTTGACCATCGGCGCGTACTCTGCCGCAACGGTCAGAGACACCACCGGGGCCATGGCAATTGCCGGGCAGACGGTCACTTGAGGTTGGCATCCCGAACCGAGCGCCGCCGTCGTGATCAAAGCGATCGCGGCCCAGAACCTTCGCATAATTGAGGATATTCCCGCGGAGAGGTGCCCGGAACGCCATGCCGGCAACTGGCAGGCACATCGTTACCGACATCTACGGACCGTTGCAGCTCCGCGACCTCAAAGCGTTCCGCGACCCACGGCCGGGCCTCTGGCACTCAGACCGCAAGGCCTTTGGCCGTTCGAAAAGCAGTAGGGTTCTGGGCATGACTGAACTGGGCATGACTGAACCCGCGGACGTGCATGCCACCCGCGCCGCCTATGACACGGTAGCTGCCGACTACGCCGAACTCCTGCGCGACGAGCTCGCGTCCAAGCCGTTTGACCGGGCCATGCTCGACACGTTTGCCGAACTCGTGGAGGCGGCTGGAGGAGGGGCAGTTGCAGACGTCGGTTGCGGTCCCGGGCGCATCACGGCGCACTTGCAATCCCTTGGCTTGGCGGCTTTCGGCGTCGACCTGTCGCCGGAGATGGTGGCAGTAGCCCGCCGGGATCACCCCGGCCTGCAGTTTACCGAAGGGTCGATGGAGGCCCTGGACCTGGCGGACGGCGCGTTGGGTGGCATTGTCGCCTGGTATTCGATTATCCATACACCGCCGGCACGGTTGCCCGGGGTGTTCGCCCAATTCCATCGGACCCTCGGGGACGGCGGACTGCTCCTGCTTGCGTTTCAGGCGGGCGACGAACCCCGGCACCTGGATTTCGCCTACGGCCACGAGATCGACCTCGATGCCTACCGCTTGCCACCTGAACGTATCGCGGAACTCCTGCGTCAGGCAGGGCTCGTTGTGGAGGCGCAGCTAGTCCGCGAACCAGACGACAGGTACGAGAAAACCCCGCAGGCCTTCCTTCTGGCCCGCAAGCCAACCCGCGTCTGAAGGAAGCAGCATGGCGGAAACAGCGAAATGGAACCTCACGCCGGGAGCCGCAGCCCGCCGTCGTGCACCTCGGCCAGACCGTCGCGCAGGAGTCCCTCGAGAGCGCGTTCCAGTTGCTCAGGGGCCGAGTTCAAGCGGTGGAGGGCGGCAAGTGGCACCTCGGCGCCGTCGGCGGCAAAGCCAAGGTCAGCTGCGGGACGCTCGAACAGTTCCCGTGCCACGGGCGAAGCGGCCACACGCAACACGGCCATGACCGCGCCCCGGAGCTGCCGGTCCGTGCCGTGCCACGCCTGGCCTTTGGGCGTGTATGTCGGCGGCGGCTCGCCCGCGGTAAGCCATGCGCAGGACTCGCGAACCGGGCAGTCTGAGCACTTGGGGGAGCGGGCCGTGCACACCAGCGCACCGAGTTCCATGACGGAAGCGTTCCACCGGACGGAGAGCCGTACGTCGTTGGGCATGAGCGATTCGGCGAGGCGCATCTCGGACGCAGTGAGCGACGGCGCTGGCAGCGCCAATCCCGAAACGAGCCGTGCATGCACGCGCCGGATGTTCGTATCCACCACGGTTTCGCGCCGCCCAAAGGCAAAAGCGGCTACCGCCGCGGCTGTGTAGTCGCCGACGCCGGGAAGGCTCAGCAGCGCGCTATGCGTGTCCGGCACGTTTCCGCCATGCTGTTCCACCATCGCGACGGCGGCCGCGTGGAGCCTCAGCGCGCGGCGGGGATAACCGAGCCTGCCCCAATGCCGCACGGCCTCGCCCGAAGCCTCCCTCGCGAGATCCGCAGGTTGAGGCCAGCGCTCCATCCAGTCTTCCCACACTGGCAGGACGCGAACCACAGGGGTCTGCTGCAGCATCACCTCGCTGACCAGGATTCCCCACGGGCTGCAGTCCGGCGACCGCCACGGCAACACCCGGGCCTTCTCAGAGAACCAACGGCCGATGGACAGGTGCAAGTCCGTGAGGTGATGGGTGCCGGCAAGTTCAGCGGCGCCTGGCAGTGACATGGGGATCCTCGCTGCGGTTCGTGGCGGGCCCTGATAGCGGCCGATTCCTGCCATCAACTGTAATGGAGCCGGCCAGGGATGACGGACGTCATACTGGCTCCGATCAGGCCCCGGCGGCGTGGTGCGACGCCATCCCGGGCTGGTGTTGCCTAGCCTAGAAGAATGGTCAACAGGGGCAAGCAACCGCCGAGGGCGCGCACGTCGCCGTCGGCAAAAAGCCCTGCCCGGACCGCAGGCGCAAGCCGTTCAAAGAATGCAGGGCGACCTCAAAGGCGCCGGCCGAGCCCCGCCGTTTACCGCCGTCGGAGACTGGTAGTTTTTGGTGCCTTGCTAGTGATCTTGGCGATGCTCGTGGCCGGGGCTGTGGCCGTGAGTTCCTCCCTTGCAAGCAAGGCTGATTCCGGTGCGTCCAAGAACGATGCCAGTGGAGCTGTTCCGGCGGTCCAAACCCCTTCGTCGGCCCCGGTTGCGGCCGCCGCGACCCCCTCTGCGACCCCGGTCTGCGACCTCAACCTCGTGACCGTAACCGCATCCACGGACCAGGCCGTCTATGCAGCTGGGCAGAACCCGTTGCTGAGCATGAAGATCACCAACGGCGGAGCGGCTCCGTGCCAGGTCAACGTTGGCACGTCCCAGATGGAGTTCCTGGTGATGAGCGGCGACGACCGGATTTTCTCTTCGAAGGACTGCCAAGCGAAGAGCGAGGACCTCGTGAAGCAGATTGATCCGGGCAAGAGCGAGATGGCCAACTTCTCGTGGCAACGCAACAGGACGTCGGAAGGCTGCGGCGTGGTCTCGGCAAAGCCGGCCAACGGCACGTACACGTTCAAGGCCACCCTGGGAAACAAAGTGAGCACCAAGGCCATCTTCCAGCTCGGCTAACGCGAGCCGGTGGGTGGGACGCTAGAGGAACCGGTCCAGCAGGCTGGCCTCGGCCATGCGGCTGAGCCCTTCGCGGACGGTCCTGGCGCGCTGGTCGCCGATGCCGTCCACGGTCATGAGATCGTCGATGGTGGCCGCCATGAGGTTCTGGAGGCCCCCGAAATGCTCCACCAAACGGTCGGCCACCGCTTTCGGAACCGACTTCAGCCCTGACAGGAGACGGTAGCCCCGCGGCTGCACACCGGCGTCGAGCACATCCATGCCCCCGGCGAAACCGATGATGCCCGCAATCTTGCCAAGGTCAATCAGCTCCGTCGGGCCAAGATCCAGGAGTGCCTGCACCGCGGCGTCGATCTCTTCCGGTGAGGCGTCCGCGCCGGCATAATCGCGAATGATGACGTCGCTGCCCGGGCCACGGCCCATGGTGAGCTCCTCCAACTGAAGGGAGAGCAACCTGCCGTCCTCGCCCAGTTCCAGGACATACTGCGCGATTTCCTCGGCGATGCGCCGGACCATTTCCTGGCGCTGCAGGGTGACTGCCACATCCCGGACGGTAACCATGGCCTCAATCTCGAGGGCCGAGAGGGCGCTGGTGACCTGGTCCAATCGGGCGCTGTAGCGTTCAAGGGTTGCGAGGGCCTGGTTGGCGCGGGCGAGGACCTTCTCGGAACCCTCCAGGACGTGTCGCAGCCCGTTGACGTACAGTGCGATGATCTGCATGGATTGGCTGACCGAAATCACCGGCACCCCGGTCTGGATGGCGACGCGCTCGGCTGTCCGGTGACGCGTGCCTGATTCCTGGGTCTCGATGCTGGAGTCCGGCACAAGCTGGACTGCGGCACGGAGGATGTTCCCGGCGTCCTTGTCGCAGATGATGGCACCGTCCATCTTCGCAAGCTCACGCAAGCGTGTCGGGGAGAAGTCGATGCCGATTTCAAAGCCGCCTGAGCAGATCGACTCGATGGTCCGGTCCGTACCCAGCACGATCAGGGCGCCAGTGCGCCCACGAAGGATGCGTTCCAGGCCGTCGCGCAGCGGCGTTCCGGGGGCCACCCTGCCCAGAGTCGCCTTGAGCGATTCTTCGGGGCTCCGAGCCATAGGTGTTCCCTTCAACGGTGCAAGCAGACGCGCCCGCGATTATGCCGGTTTTCAGCAGTGAGCCGGCAGGATCAAAGTACTAGGTTTCCCGCAAGCTCAATGATAGAGGTATAGACCGGCAAGAACCGCACAGGCAAGCCTTAAAGTGCCCCAAAGAAGGTTAAGTGAAGAGTGCTTCGAAACGCGTTCGACGGCGGCCGCCAGACCGCCACTTTGTGCTGGATCCGCGCGAACTCAGGGAGTCATTCGAAGCCGGGCGAGCCGCTCGAGGTCGCGCCGCACGCTGAGCAGCGCTGCTTCACGCGCCGGACCCCTTCCGGCGTCCGGGTGTACCTGCCTCGCCGCAGCCTGAGATCCGCCAAGGGAACTGTCCGGGCCGTGACCGGCCGGGGGCCCACTCCTGGGCGCAGAGGTGCTCGTAGCGGTGGCCGCAGGAGTGCCCGCTGCGTTGCCCGCGGCAGAGGAAGGGCCGAGGGGATCGTAGAACAAGCCATTCCCTGGTTTCATTGATGCCTGTCCTTTCGTGCCAACGCCGGCTTTTCGTGCCAACGCCGGCTTTCGTGTGTTTTCCTGGCGGTACGTCTTCGCAACCCTGATGAGCCGGACCGCCGTCAAATCAAACTATCGGCCGGTGGTTTCGGAGGTTTGTGCACCTCGTTTCGATCCTGTTAAACGCCGACGTCCAGAGCTGCCTTCGGCTTGTTCCGCGGGCTGCGATAAACTTGGTATCTTGGCTGGCGCGCAATCGTGCCGCTCCTTGAGTTGGCCCCCGGCCCGCGCAGGGCCCGTATCCAGCCTCCATCCACGTTTGGCCCGTCGTTCCTCAGCGCGGGCAGCGCCCCGATCGCAGCGAAAGTAGCACCGTGTCCCAAGAAGTCCTGAGCCCCGCCCGAGTCCAGGCAATTCACCATGAGGCGTCCCGGCGTCGGACTTTCGCGGTCATTTCGCACCCTGACGCCGGTAAGTCCACGCTCACGGAAGCCCTCGCCCTGCACGCCAAAGTCATCGGTACTGCGGGTGCGTCGAGCGGCAAGGCCAACCGCAAGGAAACTGTTTCCGACTGGATGCAGATGGAGAAGGACCGCGGTATTTCCATCAGCTCCGCGGCCTTGCAGTTCTCCTACCGCGACACCGTGATCAACCTGCTGGATACCCCGGGTCACGCCGACTTTTCCGAAGACACCTACCGCGTCTTGGCCGCCGTCGACTGCGCAGTGATGCTGGTGGATGCCGCGAAGGGCCTGGAAACGCAGACCATGAAGCTCTTTGAAGTCTGCAAGCAGCGGAACCTGCCCATCATCACCGTCATCAACAAATGGGACCGCCCGGGCCTGGACGCCCTCGCGCTGATGGACGAGATCACGGAACGCACCGGGCTTCAGCCCATGCCCTTGACTTGGGCTGTGGGCATTTCCGGCGACTTCCGCGGAGTCTGGGACCTGCGCAACGACCGCTTCGCGCGATTTGCGCGCAATAACGCCGGCGCCAGCATCGCTATCACCGAGTACTTCACCCCGGAAGAAGCAGCGGAAACCCAAGGCAACAACTGGAGCGACGCCGTCGACGAAGCCGGACTGGTGATCGAATCAAACCTTGAGTTCGACGTTGACAGCTTCCACGCCGGAACGGCAACGCCCATTCTCTTCAGCTCGGCTGCTTTGAACTTCGGCGTCAAGGAAATCCTGGACGCCCTGGTGGACTTCGCGCCTCCCGCCGCGCCGCGCCCGGATGTCGACGGTGAGCCCCGCTCCGTTGACGCGCCCTTTGCCGGGTTCGTCTTCAAAGTCCAGGCCGGCATGAACAAGGCCCACCGCGACCACGTTGCCTTCATCCGAGTGTGTTCCGGTGTGTTTGAGCGCGGCATGGTGGTCACGCAGACCCGCACAGGGAAGTCCTTCGCCACCAAGTACGCACAGCAGGTATTCGGACGTGAACGCGAAGTCATCGACGAGGCTTATCCCGGCGACGTCGTTGGTTTGGTGAACGCGTCCTCACTGCGCGTAGGGGACAGCTTGTTCCTGGACGAACCCGTGGAATTCCCCGCCATTCCGCTCTTTGCCCCCGAGCATTTCCAAGTGGCCAGGTCCAAGGACCCCAGCCGCTTCAAGCAGTTCCGCCGCGGGATCGAGCAGCTTGAGCACGAAGGCGTCATCCAGGTGCTCCGCTCCGACGTCCGCGGCGATCAGGCACCTGTCCTCGCCGCCGTCGGCCCCATGCAGTTCGAAGTGGTGGAAGATCGCATGGCACACGACTTCAACGCCCCCATGCGTTTGGAGCGCCTCCCGTACTCGATGGCGAGGATCTCGACGGCGGACGCGATGCCTGCGCTCGCCAACGTCCCGGGCGCCGAGGTGCTGCTGCGGTCCGACGGCGAATACCTGGCTTTGTTCAACGACGTCTGGGCGCTGCGCCGGATCGAGAAGAACCACCCGAACCTCACGTTGGTCCCGATCGGCACGCACAACCCCGCGAAATAGTCCTCCGGACACGGAGTAATCCTCCGGACATGCCCCTCGCTTGAGCCCACGAGTGGGCATGTCCCCCGTGCTCGCCGAGCATGCCCTTTGTGCAGGCGTAGGAATGGACATATTGGGTTCATGTCCATTCCTTGGTTCGAGCAGAGGACATGCTCGGTGGTGAGGTGCGCTGAGAGGGGGACATGTCCAGTGGTGGAGTGAGCCTAGTAGTCCACTTGGCGCTCGAGTTTGCTGTCCAGGCTCAGCACGGCCGGGTTCGCATTGATTGAGCCCGGGAAGGGACATGCTCACTGTCGTGCACTGGATATGCGCGCTGTGTGAGCCCAGGAATGGACATAGTGGCATTATGTCCACTCCTTGGATCGAGCAGGGGGCATGCTCGGTGGGTGGATCGAGCAAGTGGCGGGCCGTTACGTCATCAGCAGGTCCAAGGCCTCGGCCAGGTGGGCCACCTCGCGGACCGAGAACCCTTCGGGGACCGGCCCTGGTCCGTTGGGACTCGCGGGCACCACGGCATGGGTGAAACCGAGCCGCTGGGCTTCGTGGATGCGCTGGTTGATCCCGGGAACGGGACGGACCTCGCCGGCCAGCCCAACCTCGCCGAAGGCAATCAGTCTTTGCGGCAGCGCCTTGCGGGCCTTCGCCGAGGCCACAGCAAGCGCCACGGCGAGGTCGGTGGCAGGTTCGCTCAATTTCACGCCGCCAACGGTGGCCACATAGGAATCGTCCTTGTGCAGGATGCAGCCGGCCCGCTGTTGAAGCACGGCCAGGAGCATGGCGACGCGCGAGCTGTCCAGGCCACTGGTGGCCCTGCGCGGCTGGGAACTGGCGCTCTCTGCCAGGAGCGATTGCACCTCGGCCAGCAGTGGCCGGCGGCCTTCCATGGTCACTGTGATGCAGGTGCCGGAGACCGGCTCACGAGTCCGCGAAACGAAGAGGCCGCTAGGATCGGCGAGGCCTTCGATCCCGGCCTCATTCAGGTCGAAGCAGCCTACGTCGTCCGTGGCCCCGTAGCGGTTCTTGACTGCGCGCAGCAAGCGGAGCCGGGAATGGCGCTCGCCTTCGAACTGGCACACGACGTCCACCAAGTGCTCCAAAAGGCGCGGACCTGCGATGGAACCATCCTTCGTCACGTGGCCCACCAGCAAAGTGGTCATGTTGCGGCGTTTTGCCGCGGCGATGATGGACGCGGCCACTTCCCGGACCTGGGAAACACCGCCCGCGCTCCCTTCGACATCGGCGCTACTGAGCGTCTGCACCGAGTCCACAATCAGCAGCTTCGGCTCGAGCTTCTCCACTTGCCCAAGTGCCTGGCCCAAGTCCGTTTCCGCCGAGAGGTAGAGGCTGTGAGCGACGGCGTCAATCCGTTCAGCGCGGAGTTTGACCTGGGCGGCCGATTCCTCGCCCGTGACGTACAGGACATCCTGACCCGTGCGGGCGAATTTCGCCGCGACGTCCAACAGGAGGGTGGATTTTCCGACGCCCGGTTCCCCGGCAAGCAGGATCACCGCGCCGGGGACGAGGCCCCCGCCCAGGACGCGGTCGAGTTCGTCGACGCCGGTGGGGAGGAACGCGGCGGTGGTGCCGTCTACCTCGGCAATACGGCGCGCCGGCTCCAAAACTGTGGTTGCCGCCGTCGTACGTGCAACTGTGGTGCCTGTTTCTTCGACGGTGCCCCACGCCTGGCACTCACCGCAGCGGCCCACCCACTTGACCGTGGTCCACCCACATTCAGCACATTTGTACGCGGGTGTCTTGGAGGTGCGCGAGGTCTTGGAAGCCATGCGTACAAGGCTAGTGGAGGGGTAGGACAGTCAAGTGCTCCTTACTGCAAAGGAGGCAGCACGTCCCTTGCCTCAAGGGGGTCCATGCCTGCCGCTTCGAGCAAGTCCACCATAAGCGGGCGGAAGAGCATCACCACCGTTTCTCCCTCTAGCTTTTGGACGTGGAGCATTTTGGGATGTAGCCGCGTGGCGATGTCGGCCAGGTCCTGCCGGGCACCGCGCATGTGGGCGCGGCGGGCGCCGTCGTGCACTTCGGCGAGACCGAGCGATAGCTCCTCGACGGCGGCGGACGTGTCCTGCAGGACTTCCGAGATGCTGTCCGTAGCCTCGTCGGTCAGCGCGGCATGGTTGATCGCGCTGGTGAGCCTCCGTGCGAACACGCGGCCGTTGCGGAGGGCGAGGTCGATGGAATCCAACGATTCCGACAGCATGGTCAACTCGTCGCGGTGCCGTCGGTACGCCGGGGCAAGGGTCGCCACCTCGCCGGACGCTTTGAGGGATTGTCTCATGCGGTCCACGAGGGGCTGGCAATTCCTGCCGCGGATGAGCGCGTGCCAGGCCTGGGTCGAGTCGCTGTTGATCAAGGCGTCGGCACACTCGCGGAGAACTTCCGAGAGCTCGTGCAGGAGCTTGCGGACGTCCTGGCGGGGCTCCCTGCGAGGGTCTTTGGGGACCAGCATGGTGACCAGCAGCGCGAAGACCCCGCCCACCACGGCGTCGATGCTCCGGGTGAACGGTCCGCCGGCCGGAGCGGGAAGTAACACCACGAGTAGTGACTGCAGGCCCAACTGCGTTGTGAAAATGCTGCCGCTGTCCAGGAACCGGGCCAGGAGGATGGAGAAAAGGAGCACGAGGGCGGCCTGCCAGATCCCCGAGCCCAGCCAGTGCAGCAGCAGATCGCCGATGACGATCCCGAGGGTGCAGCCAAGGCCAACTTCCATGACCCGGCGAAGCCGCGGATCCCGGGAGAAGCCGAGGGCGATCAGGGACGAAGTGGCGGCGAACAGTGGTCCCGAGTGTCCCAGGATGTATTCAGCGAAGGCGTAGGCGCCCACGGCGCACAAGGTCATCTGGACTGCCGGTACCAACGAGTTCCGGCTGCGGACGAAGCCCGTGCGCAGCCGTGCCCGCAGGAATTTCTTGCTTGCTGAAAGTCCTTGGGGGGCGGCCATGGCTCAAGTCTATTCAGGAGCGGGTCACGGGGTGCGGCAGGTCGAGCGAGCCAAAAGGTGAGGGGCGTCACTTAAACCCTTGCGGTATGCCAAGCGCAAGGGTGACGCTGCACATGTAAACCAATGGTCCGCTGCCGTTCACCTCCCGTTCACTTTGCACCGCCGATCCCGTTACCTGCGGCTCTTACCGTCAATCAAGGTACAAACTCGTACGCAAATCTTCAGTCTGCCGACTTTCTCCCTCGGCACGCATCAGAGAATCCCTGGAAGGGGTACATCCAGTGAAGGTAACTCGCTTCGGCCGCAACGCGGCAATCGCGGTCCTCGCAGTCGGCGCCCTTGCGCTGACCGCTTGCGGTTCGGACAACGCAACCAGCGCCCCCGCAGCCACCCAGAGCGCCGCCGGCGTGAAGGTCACCGGCACGCTGACCGGTATCGGCTCCTCGGCGCAGGGCGCCGCTATGGACGCTTGGAAGACCGCATTCGCTTCCGCCAACTCGGGCGCATCCGTACAGTACTCCCCGGACGGCTCGGGCGCAGGCCGCAAGGCCATCCTTGACGGCTCCGCGCAGTTCGCAGGCTCTGACGCCTTCTTGACTGACGCCGAGCTCGCCAGCTCCAAGACCAAGTGCGGCACCGATGGCGCCATCAACATCCCGGTTTACATCTCCCCGATCGCCGTCGCCTTCAACATCCCCAACGTCAAGGACTTGAAGCTCGACGCCACCACGGTTGCGAAGATCTTCCGCGGCCAGATCACTAACTGGAACGACCCCGCGATCGCCGCGATGAACGCCGGCGTTACGCTTCCGGACCTCAAGGTCACCCCGGTCAACCGCTCTGACGACTCCGGCACCACCCAGAACTTCACGGACTACCTGGCGTCGGCTGCTCCCTCGGTCTGGACCGACAAGGCTGCTGGCCTTTGGCCTGCTTCCTTGAAGGGCGAGAACGCCAAGGGCACCTCCGGCGTCGTCAAGACTGTCACTGACACCCCCGGTGCTGTGACCTACGCTGACGACTCTGCAGTCTCCGGCAAGCTTGGCACTGCGCAGATCAAGGTTGGCTCGGACTTCGTCAAGATCTCTGCTGGCGCTGCCGCAAAGGCTGTCGAACTGGGCAAACCGGTTGCTGGCCGCCCCGCGGGCGACCTTTCCATCAAGCTTGACCGCACCCTGACGGATTCCTCTGCTTACCCGGTAGTGCTGGTTTCCTACCACGTCGTCTGCACCACGTACGACAAGAAGGAAACTGCTGACCTGGTCAAGGCATTCGAGAGCTATGTAGTCTCCGACGCCGGCCAGCAGGCTGCGGCCGGCTCCGCCAAGTCCGCCCCGCTCTCCAAGGCGCTGCAGGACAAAGCAAAGGCTGCCGTGGACTCCATCAAGGCCAAGGCCTAGGACCACAACGGAGTAGTAGTGCCGCGTACGGCGGTACCACTACCCTGAATATCGAAGTTCCCTGTCCCGCGCTGGTGAAACATCACCGGGCGGGGCGGGGAACTTGGCCATTTTTGAGTGAATCTGAAGGATCGTGAAGTGACCACCAACTCCTTGACCACTTCCCAAGGTGCCGGGCGCGCCGGGGACAAGGTCTTCTCCGGAGCCACCTTGGCCGCGGGATGCCTGATCCTCGTAGTCCTCTTCGGCGTCGCACTTTTCCTTGTTGTTCAGGCCATTCCGGCGCTCGTGGCACCGCCAGCGGACATCCAAGGCGGCCACGGCTTCTTCGCCTACATTTGGCCGATCGTGCTGGGGACCCTGATTGCCGCCGTTATCGCGCTGGTGATCGCCACCCCGATCGCTATCGGCGTCGCGTTGTTCATCTCGCACTACGCCCCCCGCAGGCTTGCCTCGGGCCTGGGCTACGTAGTGGACCTCCTTGCTGCCATTCCCTCCGTGGTCTACGGCGCGTGGGGTGCAGCCTTCCTTGCCCCGCAGATTTCGCCCGCCTACGGCTGGCTTGCCAGCAACTTGGGCTGGTTGCCGATTTTCCAGGGCCCGGCCTCCGCTACCGGCAAGACCATCCTGACCGCAAGCATTGTCCTGTCGGTCATGGTGCTGCCGATCATCACCTCCTTGTCGCGCGAAATCTTCCTGCAGACCCCGAAGCTCCACGAGGAAGCCGCTCTGGCCCTTGGTGCGACGCGTTGGGAAATGATCAAGATGGCTGTTTTGCCGTTCGGCCGTCCCGGCATCGTGAGCGCCATCATGCTCGGCCTCGGCCGTGCACTTGGCGAGACGATGGCTGTCGCGCTGGTTCTCTCCTCCGGCGTCCTGACCGCAAGCCTGATCCAGTCCGGAAACCAGACCATCGCCGCGGAAATCGCCTTGAACTTCCCCGAAGCCAGCGGACTCAAGGTCAGTACTTTGATCGCGGCCGGCTTGGTATTGTTCGTCATCACGCTGGGTGTCAACATGATTGCACGCTGGATCATCACCAAGCACAAAGAATTCTCGGGAGCCAACTAATGACTGTCACTGCCCCCGTGGCGCGCAAACGCTCCGCCCTCACCAAGGGACAGTTGCCCGCCTTCGCACCGTACATCGTCCTCGCGGTCGCGTTGGTGCTCGGCGCAGCAATCCTTGCCCTGATCGGCTTCAACGCTTTCGGCTGGGGCCTCGTCTCCGCCATCCTCTTTACGATCGGGTTGGTGGGCTGGAGCGCTGCCGTAGAAGGCGGACGCAAGGCGAGCGACAAGCTTGCCACGTGCCTGATTGTCGGCTCGTTCCTCGTCGCCCTGCTGCCACTGGTCTCGGTCATTTGGACTGTACTGGTGAACGGCATCCCAGGCATCATCACTCCCGGCTTCTTGACGACATCCATGAACGGCGTCACGGGCGCCTTCGACAACAAGAGCGTCGAAGAAGGCACCAAGGTCCTCGGCGGCGTCTACCACGCTCTCCTGGGTACCGTGCAGATCACCCTGCTGGCCACCGTCATCTCGGTGCCCGTGGGCTTGCTGACCGCGATCTACCTGGTGGAATACGGCAACGACCGGGTCTTGGCCCGCGCCATCACGTTCTTCGTCGATGTCATGACCGGCATCCCCTCGATCGTGGCAGGCCTCTTTGCGGCGGCCTTCTTCTTCGTCGTGGTGGGCCCAGGCACCAAGACCGGTGCGGTTGCCGCCGTCGCGCTTTCAGTCCTCATGATCCCGGTGGTGGTTCGTTCCAGCGAGGAAATGCTCAAGATCGTGCCAAACGAACTCCGTGAGGCGGCTTACGCACTGGGTGTCCGCAAATGGCGCGCCATCCTCAAGGTAGTCATCCCGACGGCGATCTCCGGCATCGCGTCCGGCGTCACCTTGGCGATCGCCCGCGTGATTGGCGAGACGGCGCCAATCCTGGTCACAGCAGGGTTTGCCACCAGCATCAACAACAACGTGTTCGGTGGATGGATGGCCTCGCTGCCCACGTTCATCTACACGCAGATCCTGAACCCGACCTCGCCGTCCAACCCGGACCCGTCGAGCCAACGGGCATGGGGTGCCGCGCTGGTCCTGATCATCCTGGTGATGCTCCTGAACCTCGGCGCCAGGCTGATCGCTCGGATCTTCGCTCCCAAGGCCGGCCGTTGAGCCGCCAAGCCAACCGCAAACTTCCAACCACAGCACCGAAGGAACACCATGTCTAAGCGGATCGACGTCAAGGATCTGAACGTATACTACGGCAGCTTCCTGGCCGTTGAAGGCGTCAACATCAACATCGAGGCCAAATCGGTGACAGCGTTCATCGGTCCGTCCGGTTGTGGCAAGTCCACCTTCCTGCGCACCCTGAACCGCATGCATGAGGTGCTGCCGGGCGCGCGCGTCGAAGGCGAAGTCTTGCTCGACGGCGACAACCTCTACGGTCCCGGCGTGGACCCCGTGACTGTCCGCACCCAGGTAGGCATGGTCTTCCAGCGGCCCAACCCGTTCCCCACCATGTCCATCCGCGACAACGTGCTGGCTGGCGTGAAGCTGAACAACAAGAAGATCAGCAAGGGCGCGGCCGACGCTCTCGTGGAGAAGTCCCTGCGCGGCGCCAACCTGTGGAACGAGGTAAAAGACCGCCTCGAGAAGCCGGGCTCCGGACTCTCCGGCGGCCAGCAGCAGAGGCTCTGCATTGCCCGGGCCATCGCCGTGGAACCGCAGGTCATCCTCATGGACGAGCCCTGCTCCGCGCTGGACCCGATCTCCACTTTGGCTGTCGAAGACCTCATCAATGAGCTCAAGGACGAGTACACCGTGGTGATCGTGACTCACAACATGCAGCAGGCCGCTCGCGTTTCCGACAAGACGGCGTTCTTCAACATCGCCGGCACCGGTAAGCCGGGCAAGCTCATCGAGTTCGCGGACACCACCACCATCTTCAACAACCCGTCCCAGAAGGCCACGGAAGACTACGTCTCCGGCCGGTTCGGATAAGCCCCAGAGCTTGCTTGCCTGAAAGACCCGCTGAACTCAGCGCGACTTCCTGAACTCAGCGCCACAGCGGCGAGAGCGCCAGCCCCAGGACGAAGGCCACTGCGGCGGTGACGATCGGCGTCGCAACCCAGAACCCCAGGATCCGCAGCACCATCCGACGGTTGGTCACCGAAAAGTTTTGGTTGGTTCCCGCTCCGAGCACCGCCGATGTCACCGTGTGGGTGGTGGAAAGAGGCAGATGGAGCCCGATGGCGCCGACGAACAGCATGAGCGAAGTCAGGCTTTGGGCGACGAATCCCCGCAGCGGGTCCACCCTGGTCAGCTTGTAACCCAAGGTGTAGGAGATGCGCCAGCCACCACAAAGCGTCCCCGCCGTGAGCATGGCAGCAGTCAGGAGGATGACCCAGAACGGGAGATCGTCGTGGTCGGACACTCCTGCCGCCACAGCGCCGAGCAGTATCACGGCTACAGTCCGCTGCCCGTCCTGCAGTCCGTGGCCGAACGCCACTGCGGCGGCCGAGACGGACTGGGCATGGCGGAAACGGCCGTGCACAACGTCGGGCTGGGTGTAACGCGCCGCCCACGTGACGGGCCACACGAGGAGATAGGCGCCGAGGAAAGCAATCACCGGGGACAGCAGCAACGGCAGGACCACTTGCACCAGCAGAATACTGTCTACCCCGTTGATGTGGCTGCCTCCCATGGTTGCGCTTGCAGCTCCAGCGCCGACCAGGCCTCCCACCAGGGCGTGCGTTGACGAGAGAGGCACGCCGCGCCACCAAGCGTAAGTTCCCCAAAGGATGGCGCTGCACAACCCCGAAGCGAGGACACTCAGCCCGTTCATGCCCGGAGGAAGAACTACCCACGATTGGCTGAAAATCAGGGCGAACCCACCGCTGAGGAGCACCCCGGCAAAGTTGAAAACGGCCGCCAAAACTACGGCAACAGAAGGAGTGAGGGCGCGGGTCCGTACGGAGAGGGCGACGGCGGTGGAGACATCGCGGAAGCCGTTGAGGAACGCGAAACCAGCCGCCAGCGTCACCACGAGGGCGAAGAACGCGACCATCACCTCATGCTTCCTTGACGATGATGCTGCCTACCTGGGTGGCGATGCGGCGCATGTCCTTGGTGACGTCCACCAACTGGTTGGCCACGTCACGATTCCTCGAAAACTGTGCCGACTTCATGTCCCGCAGCATCTCTGCCACCCACGTCCGGTGGCTGCGCTCAGCACGCTTGGCCAGCCGGAGGACCTCGATCCAGTAGTCTTCGAGCTCGTCCAAATCGTCCAGCTGGCGCATGGCATCAACCGTGAGTTCTGCCTGGCGGCTGATGATCTCCAGCTGGTCCGCCGCGCGCTTAGGCAGACGGTCCAGCTTGTAGAGGGCCACGAGTTCGCCAGCGGCGTCAAGCTTCTCCATTGCCTCGTTGAGGAAGCGGGAGAGGGCGTACATGTCCTCGCGGGGGAGCGGGTTCACGAAGCTCGTGCGCATGTGGGTCAGCAAGGCGAAATGCAGATCGGTGGATTTCGCCTCGTGTTCGTGCATCTCTTCCACGAGCCGTTCGTGCTCCGCGACCGGGGCTCCGAAGATCTCAGAAAGCGTCCCTGTGGCCTCAAGAATCTGACGAGCCATCTGCGAAAGCAACTGCAAACCGGCGGGTTCTTGGGGGAAGAGACGCAGCTTCATTTGGCTTCCGGTAGGCGAGGTGGACGGGGACTGAGCGGCGTCTTCGCCGAAGGGCATAAAAATGGTGCCGAACCGGATACGCCTCTCGGCGGTAGGCCGCTCGAAGCGGCTATAAGTTGAAGCCCGGGGGTTTCGCGGTTCGACACCAGTTTCAGTTTTCTACGTCGGCCGAGCTAAGTCAACATTGACAGTTGGCGCTCGGAGTGGTTGCGGTGGCCCCACTCCCTTGTACTTCATGTCAATCAAGCTCACCCAGACGCCATGCGTTGGCCGCGTGCTCCAGGTCCTCAGCGGTCTTGACGAGCTGATGCGAATTGCGGGTCAACTTGCTTGCGTGGCCTTCGTTCGAATGCTCGGCGCTGTCTGCCAGGGTGGCCTGGCCGAGCGCGACGACGCGGCAAAACGCAGCCGAGCGTTCCAGCGCGACGTCGAATTCGCCGTCGAACGCTCCCGAAAGGATGGCGTCTGCCATCTGCTTCATCTCGTCGGCTCCCGGGGGCTCCGCGGCTCCCGCCACAACGTGTGAAACCTGTGCGGTGTCCCGGCCGGCCTTGAAGTACACGGAGATCCGCTCGGAATTCTGCATGGTGGCCGCGCGCAGGGCATAAAGCCGCCACAAAGCGCCGGGCAAGGACCGGGCAGGGCTCTCGGCCCACATCTCGGCGATGGCTTCGAGGCCCTGCTCGTCGGCGAGCTTCACGAGGCGCCTGGTGATCTTGGGATCGTCGCTATCGCGGCCGCGCCGCACAAGTGCCTGAGCCGCAAGGTGTGCGGCTTCGGACACGCGCGCGGGGTCCGCTCCGCCGGCGAACGGCTCGAAGTCAATCGGCGCGAAGGGTTTCGGCTTGTGATGCCTGTTCGCCCCGCCGTACACAGGAGATCCCGATTGTTCGCTCATGCCCCAACGCTACTCCTGTGCCATCGCTCGTGCACTCTTGAACGGTGGCAGATGTGGGGTCTGTTGCGTGGGGCTCGGCTTGTCTTCGGGTGTCGCCGGGGTGACGCGTTCCTTCCTGACCTTGTTTGGATCCGTAAGTGCCGCGACACGCCGTTGTGGCCGCGCGTCGTCGTCGGCGTTTGGTTCAAAAGAGGTAACGACGGCGCGCGGGCCGGCGGTGTCAAAACGCCCCTGAGCTTGAGGTACAGTATTCATGGCTGTTTCTACAGTCAGCAGGGGCCTTTAGCTCAGTTGGTAGAGCATCGGACTTTTAATCCGTGGGTCGTGGGTTCGATCCCCACAGGGCCCACCCATTCCGCAGGCCAGAGGCACATTGCCTCTGGCCTGCTTCTCATTTCGGGGCCAAATCCAACGGAAACCCAACGAATTCAGGGAGCATCCGCGTCTTGAAAGCCCGCGATGGCCTGGAAAGCTCTCGATAGGCATCCAAAATGGGTCGATGGTCATAGATGTCCGAAATCGGGATCGATCTGACGTGGTGAAGGACGGACTCAAACGGAGAAGGCGCCCGATGCAGAAGGGGAGCATCGTGGCCGGCAACCTGATCCGCCGTGATGTCCAGAATGTAGCCCCCCAGGCTCCAGCCAGCAATGCGAATACAGCCACGATGGGCTCTGTTCACCGCAACGGATGATCCATACGTCCTCACCGTAGTCTTCTAGAACTTTGGCGAGCATGAAAGTAGCCCATCGGCACGAACCATGTGGGAAGGTGCGCAGCCCCGAGTGACCGCTGATGTCCATGTTCCGTAAGGCCAGACGGAAGGCAGTCATGATGCTTTTGACCTTCTGGAGTTGTGACTCGTCCATTTCAGCGTCCCGGCGTTCGCTTCAC
Source organism: Arthrobacter sp. AZCC_0090 (assembly GCF_014207375.1). Lineage (GTDB taxonomy): Bacteria > Actinomycetota > Actinomycetes > Actinomycetales > Micrococcaceae > Arthrobacter. The sequence goes on from NZ_JACHEE010000010.1 coordinate 31,293, forward strand.
TTGATCGAGCGCCTCGGCGACCTCGGTGTGAACTACTTTGCGCCCCATGTAGACGTCTTGAGTCATCGATACCTGATCCTTCAGCCTTGAGTTAATGCAATGGTGCCAACCAAACCAGGACGAACGGGTCGGCCAGGCACCACCGCCTATGCCTCGTCAGTACACGTGACGTTGAAGTTATCGAACTGCGTCTGGCCGTTGGCGTAGTGGTAGTCGACCGTGTAAGTGCAGGAGAAGCTGAGTGGCGCTCCGGTCACGGCTCTTGTTTCAGACAGATACAGATGATCCTCCTGCGGGTCACCGGATTTAAAGAGGGTCTGCTGGTGCGTGGTCGTGCTGTCCGAGCGCGTAAAGGTCCCGCGTGTGAAGGAGAAGGCAGACGTTACATTTTCTTCCACAATGGCGTTTCCGCTCGGGGTCGAGACATAGTTGCTTTCACCGTCCAGGGAGATACAAATGATGCCACGGTTAGCTGGGTAGCATTCGCTGAAATGGGCTGTGGAGGCTCCGCTGCTGCTGGCCGCAAAAGCGGGGGTGGAGCCGAGTGCCAAGGTGGCGGTTGCGGCTACGGCAACTGCGGCTCGGGCAACGGTTCGTCGGGTGGTTCTGCTGAACATGGTGATCTCCCTGTGAAGGGGCTGGAGTGTGCATCACCAGGGTGGGCGGAGACCATGCACTTTGGATGGAATCGGGGCTAGCCCCTGACGGCGGGATTTCCACTGGATTTCAATCCGTTTAGTACGGGTGCGATGAACCATATCAGAGTGCAACTTGATTGCGCAGCACCCGAATATTTGACTAGGCAGTACCCGGATTCGTGTATGAGACACGGAAGTGCAGCTCGCCGCGCTCGAAGCAGAGGCCAAGCGCAACGGCCGGAAGCTGACCGTCTACCGGGAAGATGCAGCTTCGGCCAAGAGCCTGAAGAATCGGCCGGTGCTGGCGTCAGCGCTCGCGGACCTCAAGGCCGGCACCTATGAGGCGCTGGCAGTATCCAAGCTCGACCGGCTCTCCCGTTCGGTGGCGGACTTCGCAGCGTTGTTGGAAACATCGGACCGTCAGCGCTGGGCTCTCATCTGCCTGGACCTCGAGATTGATACCTCCACAATCACCGGCGCGGCCATGGCGCAGGTGACCTGCACATTTGCGGAGATGGAGCGCAAGAAGATCGCGGAGCGCACGCGGGACGGAGTGGCGAAGATGAAAGCCACCACGGGCAAGCACATGGGGCGTCGCAGCGCACTGCCTGCCCCAACCGTCCAGCGGATAGTTTCAGAGCGTGATGTTAGGTCCTCCCGCCATTGGCGGTTTTCGGTGTTTGTCTGCCCGATTCGTAGAGGGACCGCTTGGATGCATCACGTTAACTGTCGAGCGCTCATCGCAACCCAACGTTTACCCAACGAAAACGACGGCATCCAACGAAATCGGGCTGACCCTTCCAAGGTCCAAGGGCATCGAGAATCCGCGGAAGCTCGGGGGTAATGGCAGCTATCGGAATCTGGCGAAATTGAAGGCCGCCCAATCCGTGTGCGTGACCCACCTGGCTGGGTGACGGCCGAGCGGTCCGGCATGCTCCGACCAGTGTGCGGGGGCGCCGCCGATCCTTCCGGGGAGAGGCACTCGTCGCGCCGGCCCCCAGGCGGTGTTGGTTGCCACGAGGGTGAAGTCTTCGGGTGCGGGCGTGGGCGGGTGCTCGCTCGGCGGGGTGAGCGAATACAACAAGTTGGCCGTGCCAATCAGCGAGGACTGGATGCGCGCCGTCACAGAGTGGGTGAGACGCCGGGTCAAAGCACGGGCGACGGCCGCGGCCAAGAGCCAGCCAGTCGCGTGGTCGAGAGCTTGGACGGGCAGCGGGGTCGGCTCCGCCCGTCCCATGGCGTTAGCTCCGTCGTCGGCGATGCCACAGCTCATCTGGACCAAGCTGTCGAACCCGCGGCGATTGCGCCACGGACCATCCCAGCCGTAGGCGTCGAGGCTGGCTATGATCAGGCCGGGGTTCACGGCGGTCAGGGCTTCGTCGTCGTAGCCCAAGCCTTTCAGGGCGTCGCCTCGCAGTCCCGATACGAGCACATCGGCACCCGCGAGCAGTTCTTCGAAGGTTGCGCGGTCGCTTGAGGCCGTGAGATCCAAAGCGGCGGTACGTTTGCCGAGCGTCGTCTCAGGGAGTAGCGACGGCACCTCGTCAAAGCCCGGCGGGTCGATCCGCAGCACGTCCGCACCATAGCCGGCGAGGAACTTGGTGCACACCGGTCCGGCGATCACCCGCGTCAGGTCCAGCACGCGCACCCCGTCGAAGGGCAGCTGCCCGACGGCGTTCGGTGTGCGGATGCCGGGCGACTGGCGCTCGACGACGGTCAGCGGCGGCGCGTCCGCGGTCGCCGCCCCCGGAGCCGAGGCGAGCCACTGGCGGCGGTTGTGCATGACGGCGGCACATCCGCCCGCCTCCACGATCGCCGTCTCCAACTCCTCGGCACGCAGCCCGGCCACTGCGGCCTCGACGGTTTCGCGGTCATGGGCGCCCAGCACCTGCTCGACGGCGGCGCGGTGGTTGGCGTAGTTGGTGTGCAGCCTGATCCAAGCGTCCGCCGCACGATAGTTTCCGGCGATGGGGTCCCACAGCGGCGGTTGGGTCCAGCCGATCGGGGTGAACAGCCTCTCGGACGTGAACGCGGCGCACGCTTCCCGACTGTTTACGGTCACCGCTTGCGGCCGCGAGTCCCGGCGGGCGGCGAGGAACTGTGCTGCGGCCACCGTCGCGACAGCAACCGCTCCGGTCGCAAGTCCTGTCACGTCAAAAGCCGCCGGGAGGACCGCCCGTGGCCCGGTCGTCGTTAGCTGAGTGGCTGGCCAATCCTCATTGTCGTCATCGGCGCCGATCGCGTGCCACACGCGTGAGATCACATCAGCGAAGCTGTCGTTCACACTCCCCATTCTCAACGGGCCTACACCGGCGATCAACTTTGATTGTCGTCTGCCAGACTATTCACCATGCAGGCCCTTTTGGATGGACTCTTGAACACCAGCCCGCTCCTGATCGGGTGCATTGTTTTCGCCCTCGTCTTCGCCGAGGATGCGATCTTCGTGGGCTTTGTGATCCCGGGCGAAACGGCAGCCGTCGTCGGCGGGGTGATTGCAAGCCGTGGAATCTTCCCGTTGTGGCTCATGATCGCCATTGTGGTGACTGCCGCAATCACGGGCGACACCGTGGGCTACGAAATAGGCAAGCACTTTGGTCCCCGGGTGATGGCCCTGAAGATCCTGGACAAGAGGCGCGCCCAGCTGCAAAAGGCCGAAGATTTCCTCAAGGACAAGGGGGGCCTCGCTGTATTCCTCGGCCGGTTTACGGCCTTCTTCCGCGCAGTCATGCCCGCGCTCGCCGGACTCAGCCGGATGCCTTACCGGCGTTTCGCCTTCTGGAACTTCAGCGGCGGCATCGTCTGGGGGTCCTTGTTCGTGACCCTCGGTTTTGTGGCTGGAAACTCGTACGAGGAAGTGGCCCGCATGGTGGGCCGGGGTGCCGCAGCGGTGGTGGCTGTTATTGCGGTGGCGATCCTTGTCGTCTGGCAGGTCAGGAAGCACCGGGCCAAGAAAGTTTGAGCAAGCGGTAGTGGAAATCTGGCTGAAACCTCAAGGCTTTAGGCTGGTCACAATTTGTTCGGGACGGGCGCTAGAGGAGTGAGCTGGATATGTCTGACGTTTGGCGTTATAACCGTAATAGCTGCCCCGACGTCCTCGGCTTTTCCGGGCCTTGAGTGATCTGATGTCCGCTTCTGCAGCACACAACTTTAAGGAGAACCGATGCATCTTTTGCCCCGTGAGCAAGAAAAGCTGATGATCGTGGTCGCTGCCGACCTCGCCCGCCGTCGGCAATCCCGCGGATTGAAACTCAACTTTCCCGAAGCCGTGGCGATCATCAGCTACGAACTGATTGAGGGTGCCCGCGACGGAAAGACCGTTGCCGATCTCATGAGCTACGGGACAACGCTGCTGCGCCGTGAGGATGTCATGGAGGGCGTGCCCGAGATGATCCATGACGTCCAAATCGAGGCCACGTTCCCTGACGGCACCAAGCTCGTCACCGTCCACGACCCCATCCGCTAGGAGGCCACCATGATTCCCGGAGAGTACCGGCTCCAAGCAGAGCCCATTGAGTGCAACAGCGGACGCGAGGCAATCGCCGTCGAGGTGGTCAACCGTGGTGATCGCCCTGTCCAGGTGGGCTCGCACTACCATTTCGCCGAGGCGAACCCTGCCCTCGATTTCAACCGTGAAGCCGCCCATGGCCGCCGCCTGGACATCCCCGCGGGAACAGCCGCACGTTTCGAACCCGGCGACTCCAAGACCGTCAAACTGGTGGCCCTTGCGGGCAGCCGCGAGGTTTACGGCCTGCGGAACGCCGTCAACGGATCGCTGGATGCAGGCAGCGGAAAGAACGACGGCGGCGCTGCCGCTGCCGCCGAAGGACCCGGAGCAAGCAAGGAAGGGACAGCCCAGTGAGCTTCGAAATTTCGCGCAAGCAGTACGCAGACCTTTACGGCCCGACGACTGGCGACTCCATCCGCTTGGCGGACACCGAGCTTTTCCTCGAGATCGAGAACGACTACACGGTCTACGGCGAAGAGGTCATGTTCGGCGGCGGCAAAGTGGTTCGCGACGGGATGGGGCAGAACGGCCAAGTGACCCGCGGCGGCCGTTTGCCTGAATCAAACGCTGCCTCGGACCAGACGCTCGACGTCCCGGACACCGTCATCTCCAACGTGGTGGTCCTCGACTACACGGGAATCTACAAGGCCGACGTGGCGCTCAAAGACGGGCACATCTTCAAGATCGGCAAGGCCGGGAACCCGCAGATCGCCGACGGCGTGGACATCGTGATCGGCGCCAGCACCGAGATGATCGCGGGCGAGGGCAAGATCCTCACCGCAGGCGGCGTCGACACCCACATCCACTACATTTCCCCGGACCAGGTCCCCACCGCGCTATGCAGCGGCGTCACCACCATGGTGGGCGGCGGGACCGGGCCGGCCGAAGGCACCAAGGCCACCACCATCACGCCGGGCAAATGGCACATTTCGAGGATGCTGCAATCCGTAGAAGGGCTCCCGATCAATATCGGCCTCCTCGGCAAGGGGCACGCGTCCGCCGTCGAGCCTCTGGCCGAACAAATCCGTGCGGGCGCAGTGGGCCTCAAAGTCCATGAAGACTGGGGTGCCACGACGTCGTCCATCGACATGTCCCTGCGGGTGGCGGATGAATTCGATGTGCAGGTGGCCATCCACACGGACACCCTCAACGAGTGCGGATTCGTGGAGGACACCATCAAGGCGATCGACGGCCGCGTGATCCACACCTTCCACACCGAAGGCGCTGGCGGCGGGCACGCTCCGGACATCATCAAGATTGCTGGATTGCCCAATGTGCTCCCGGCATCCACCAACCCCACGCTCCCGTACACGCGGAACACCATCGAAGAGCACCTGGACATGCTCATGGTGTGCCACCACCTCAACCCGGACATCCCGGAAGACGTGGCGTTCGCAGATTCCCGCATCCGGGCCGAAACCATCGCCGCCGAAGACGTGCTCCAGGACCTGGGCATCTTCTCCATGACGTCCTCGGATTCCCAGGCCATGGGTCGCGTGGGCGAAGTCGTCATCCGCACGTGGCAAGTGGCCGACGCCATGAAGCGGCAGCGGGGCGTCCTCAAGGACCCCCGGAGGGACAGCACAGGTGCAAGCCACGGCGCTCCGAACGGCTTGGGCGAGGAAAGCGATAACTTCAGGATCAAGCGCTACATCGCCAAATACACCATCAACCCCGCGATCGCGCAGGGCATGGCCGACTCCATCGGCTCGGTGGAAGTGGGTAAGTTCGCCGACCTCGTTCTGTGGAATCCGGCTTTCTTCGGCGTGAAGCCTGAACTTGTCCTCAAAGGCGGGCAGATTGCCTACGCACTGATGGGCGATTCCAACGGCTCCATCCCCACCCCGCAGCCACGCACCATGCGCCCGATGTTCGCCACCTACGGCAAGGCGTTGCAGCAGTCCTCCATCACGTTCCTGTCCAAGGCGGCAATCGCGGCCGGCGTCCCACAGGAACTTGGCCTCGAACGTGTCATCCGGGCGGTATCCGGCATCCGGAACCTCACCAAAGCGGACCTGAAGTTCAACGGCGAAACGCCGGATATCGCCGTCGACCCCGAAACCTACAAAGTGACTGTCGACGGCGAAGACGTCACCTGTGAGCCTTCCGACGTGCTGCCCATGGCCCAGCGCTACTTCCTTTTCTAGATCGCCGGAGGAGAACACATGATCATCGAAAGGATCCTCGGCAACCTGCACGAATTGCCGCAAGCCGAAGCCGCGGCGCTCGCCAAACTCCACAAGGAGAAGGTCGTCCTGCCCAGCGCCCAACTGGTCAAACGCATCCAACGCGTGACCACGGACCACGGCAAGGAACTCGGCATCCGGCTCCCGGCCGGATCCGGAGACCTGCGCGACGGCGACATCCTCGCCGTCGAGGACGCGAACCTGATTGTAGTGTCCGTGCTGCCGAGCGACGTCCTGGTGATTGCTGCCCGCAGTATCTACGAAATGGGTGTCGTGGCGCACTCCCTTGGCAACCGGCACCTGCAGGCCCAGTTCTTCGACGGCGACTCCGAGTACGGGGCCGAAGTCATGGTGTGCCAGTACGACCACACGGTGGAGGACTACCTCAAACACGTCGGTGTGCCTTACGAACGCCAGGAACGCGTCATGCCGGTGCCTTTCCGCCATGCTGAACACACGCACTAGTTCCGCCTCGGGTGCCGCTAACCCGGTCGGCAAGCCTCCGGCGGGTGATAGGGGCCGTGCCCGCTTCGCGGTGCCCGCCACGCCGCGGCCCCTATCACCCACCTACGCCGTACACGTCACCTTCGGGGAACAACAGTGAGCGCTTATCAATTAGCCCTCCAGCAGCTAACTGACTCCGCTCTTCCTACCGGGGCGTTTGCGCATTCTTTGGGGTTCGAGACTTACATTGACCGCGGGTTGGTTCACGATGAAGCGTCATTCGGCACCTGGTTGTCGGCCTTCATTTCGCAGCAGTTGACCTATTCCGACGGCTTGGCCATTCGGTTCCTTTATGAGGGTTTTGACTTGGCTGGGCTTGATGCTCATTTGAGTGCCCAGCTCTTGCCTCGGCAGTTGCGGGAGGCTAGTACCAAGATGGGTGGGCGGCTGATCGAGATCGGCACCGAAGTCTTTGCGTCGGCCGAGCTGGAAGCGTACCGGACTCTCGTGACCACAGGCCGGGCTGCCGGCCACCAGCCGCTGGCGTTCGCCGTCGTCGCGCGCTCGCTAGGCGTGCCGTTCGAAGAAGCGCTCGCCGCGTACCTTTTCGCGGCGGTCACCTCCCTGACCCAGAACGCGGTGCGCGCCATCCCGCTCGGCCAGAACTCGGGCCAGCGGATTCTGCGCAAAGCGCACGACGACGTCGCTGCCGCCGTCGAACATGTCCGGCACCTCAGCTGGGACGACTTCGGGGCCGTGAGCGCCGGGCTGGAAATTTCGCAGATGCGGCATGAATGGCAACGTGCGCGCATGTTCATGAGCTAAAACCATAGGAGGACACATGTCTGAACCCATCAAGATCGGCATCGGCGGCCCGGTTGGAGCCGGCAAAACGCAGCTCGTGGAGCGCCTGACCCGCCACATGAGCCGGGAAATCTCCATGGCCGCCATCACCAACGACATCTACACGATCGAAGACGCCAAGATCCTCGCAGCCAACGGCATCCTGCCCGAGGACCGGATCATCGGCGTCGAAACCGGCGGCTGCCCGCACACTGCCATCCGCGAAGACACGTCCATGAACACGGCCGCGATCGAGGAACTCAAGAAGCGGCACCCCGAACTGCAGGTCATCTTCGTGGAATCCGGCGGCGACAACCTCTCAGCCACGTTCAGCCCCGAACTCGTGGACTTCTCGATCTACATCATCGACGTCGCCCAGGGAGAGAAAATCCCCCGCAAGGCCGGCCAAGGCATGATCAAGTCGGACCTTTTCATCATCAACAAGACCGACCTCGCCCCGTTCGTCGGGGCAGACCTCTCAGTCATGGAGCGGGACTCCAAGGAATTCCGCGGCGACAAGCCGTTCTGCTTTACCAACCTGAAGACGGACGAAGGGCTCGACAAGGTCATCGCCTGGATGCGGCACGACGTCCTGATGCTTGACCTGGCGCAATGAGTTCACTCGCGAACGCTCTCATCTCACCTGGGCCTTCATCCGCGTCCGCTGATCGGCCCGAGATGGGTCGCCTTGCGCTCGTCATAGGGATACGTGCCGGGCGCTCCGTGGCCGTGCAGCAGTTCCATCAGGGTGCTTTGAGGGTGTTGAGGCCGCATTACTTGGATGGGTCCGGGCAGGTTTGTTATGTCATGGTCAATCCGGGCGGGGCGTATTTGGGGGCGGATCTTTATGTTGTAGACGTGGAGGTGGAGGCTGGCGCTTCGTTGCTTTTGACGACGCAGTCCGCCACGAAGATTTATCGGACTCCGGGGTCGTATGCGGAGCAGCGGATGACTGTGACGTTGGGGGAGGGGGCGGAACTGGAGTTGGCGCCGGACCAACTCATCGCCTACCGGGAGGCCAGCTATCGGCAGAATACGCACATCACCGTACATCCGACGTCGAGCCTCATCATGGCGGAAGTCATCACTCCCGGCTGGTCGCCGGACGGCGCTTCCTTCAAGTACCGGGAACTTCGTCTCCGCAACGAGATCCACGTGGAGGGCGACGACGACGCGGCGCTGCTTGCGCTCGACAACCTCCTGATCCGACCGTCCCTCGGCGATGTGACCAGCATGGGATTCATGGAAGGCTACAGCCACCTGGGTTCGCTCATTGTGGTGGATCCTCGGGTTGACCAAGCGCTCGCAGATGAACTGCACCGGCTGATTGCCGGATACGAAGCGTACTCGGGCTTGTCGCTGACCCGGACCCTTGCGGGCACCACCGGGTTGGTCCTACGATCCCTCTCGAACAGCACCGAGGAACTGAACCGCTTGCTCGGTGCCTGCACCGGTCTTTTGCGCGAACGTTGGTCCGGCCGGGCGCCGCTGAATCTCAGGAAGTACTGATGACCTCACTCGCCGAGTTCGCCTCGATGTACCGCCGGCGCGAACACCTCCCGATGAAGTCGCGCCTCGCGTACATGTTCGGTTCCGTCGTCCTCCTGCACGTTGCCGCCGTCGTGCTCCTGCTGGTGGGTGGCGCCGGTGGCGGGCAGCCGTTGGCGCTGGGTCTTGTGCTGACCGCCTATGTGGCCGGCATCAAGCACAGTTACGACTGGGACCACCTCGCCGCAATCGACAATTCCACCCGGAAGTTCGTGGCACAGCACAAAGACCCCGTGAGCGTCGGCTTTGCCTTCAGCCTGGGCCACAGCTCCGTGGTGATCCTGGCTGGTCTATTGGTGGTGGGCGGCGCAAGTCTGGTGGGCCAACTCATGGAGGACGGGACCACCGGGCACCACGTGCTGGGGCTGATCGGCAGCGGAGTCTCAGGGCTCTTCCTCCTGGCCATGGGCATCTTCAACGGCTCGGCGTTCCTCCGCACAGTGCAGCTGTACCGCGCCGCCCAGGCTGGCGGCGAGATCGCCGTCGACGACCTCGAAACCAAAGGCTTCATCGCGCGGCTCTTGGCCAAGCCGCTATCCAAGGTCCAGCGTCCCCGGAACATCTACGTGATCGGGTTCTTGTTCGGGCTCGGTTTCGACACAGCAACCACCATTGGGCTTCTGGTGCTCACGACGGCGGCGTCCCTCGCGGGTGTGTCTGTGCTCGCCCTCCTGACATTGCCGCTTGCCTTCACGGCGGCCATGACCTTCTGCGATTCCGTCAACGGCGTTGCCATGATGCGGATGTACAAATCGGCGATTCACGATCCCCAGCGCAAGCTGGGATTCAATGCCGTCATCACCGGTATTTCGGCCTTCTCGGCGCTCTTCATCGCGGTCATCACGCTGGGCGGTTTCCTCAATGCGGCCTTTGGGCTTAGCGATCCAGTCACCACCTGGCTAGGCGAAATCGACCTCGGCGACGCCGGGCTGGTGCTGATTGCGTTGTTCGCCGTTGTGTGGGCGGTTGCGGCCGTGCGGGTCCGTGCGGCGCTCCGTGGGAAGACCTGACGACGCCCGCTCACCTATGACCTGAATTCTGACGACGCCCGCTCACTTATGCCCGGAAAATCGACAACGCCCGCTCCCTTTTAAGGCCATTTGGGCGAACCCTCCCGCAATTTCATCGCCAGTGTTCGACGGCGGGCGGCGGCACTTGGTGCGGAAGCCGCTGTCGGGCACTAAACAGTTGGCGACGACGGCGGGCTATTGCTTGGACTGGAGCCACTCCAGAAGCCGATCCACTGGCCACGTCGTCACGATGCGATCGGCGGGTACACCGTTGGCGTCCGCCCGCTCGGCGCCGTATTGCAGGAAATCGAGCTGGCCAGGGGCGTGTGCGTCACTATCGATGCTGAAGAGGCAGCCCGCATCGAGGGCAAGCTGAATCAACTTCTCCGGTGGGTCTTGGCGTTCCGGCCTCGAATTGATCTCGACGGCCACAGAGTGCTCCGCGCATGACGCGAACACTTTTTCTGCGTCGAACTCCGACGGGGGCCTTGTTCCTCGTGACCCCGTGACCAACCGCCCGGTGCAATGGCCAAGGACGTTGGTATGAGGGTCTTCGATGGCGGCGAGCATCCGGCGCGTCATGGCGCGTTTGTCGGAACGGAGCTTCGAATGGACGCTGGCCACCACAACGTCAAGTTGGCTCAGCATTTCCGCAGACTGGTCCAACTGACCGTCCTCCAGAATGTCGACTTCAATTCCCGCCAATAATTGAAAGCCGGACTGTTGCTCGTTGTTGATCTCGTCCACAACCGTTAGCTGCTCCATCAAACGCTCCGCGTTGAGCCCGTTGGCGATTTTGAGGCTGGGGGAGTGATCGGTCAAAGCGAGATATTCCCGGCCGAGAATACGAGCCGCGGCGGCCATGGCTTCGATCGGCGAGCCGCCATCCGACCAGTTGCTGTGGCTATGCAGATCGCCCCGGAGCTTGGCGTCCAGCTTGTGTCCACCATCGACCAAGGGTTCGGCCCCGCGACGGCGGAGGTCTTCGAGATAGCCCGGGACGGTGCCGCCCAGGGACTGGCTGATCACCTCAAGGGTCCGGCTGCCGATTCCTTTGGTTCGTTTGAGGCGACCATCCCTGACCCGGGCGGACAGTTCCTCTTGGCTCAGGCCGGCGATGATGCCCGCAGCCCGGCGAAACGCCTGGACCTTGAAGCTGTCCGCGAGTTCCCGTTCCAGCCAAAAGGCGGTTTCGTTGAGCGCGTCTACGGCGTCCATAGCTCAATCATGTACCACACCGCGCGCAGGCGTATGTGAGCGAGGGTTCGGGTTTGGAGGCTTGTTTGTGAGTGAGGGAGCGTTCGGGTTTGGGGGCTTGTTTGTGAGTGAGGGTTCGGGTTTGGGGGCTTGTTTGTGAGTGAGGGTTCGGGTTTGGGCGTCATGGTGTCGGAATAACTGCGCCGGTCCCCGCGGCCCTGCAATAATCGGAACCAGTTGCCTCGCTCGAGTTGCACGCGGGGCGGTATGCACCTTCGGACGAATCACATCGCAGACGAGGCGGACATGACCAACACTCCCATCCAGCAGGCCATCGTGACCCAGCAAGCAACGGGGAACTTGGACGCAGGCATTGACGAGGACCTGCTTCACCGGCTCGCGGACGTTCACGGCGTCGGGACATCTTTCTACGGCTGGGATGGGCTGCAGCATAAGGTTTCGCCCATCACCCTGGTCCAAGTACTGGGCTCCTTGGGAGTGACGGCGAATTCCAACGAGCAGATCGAGGCGGCCCTCGTGGAGGCGGAAGTGGGGCCGTGGCGCCGGATGCTGCCGCCCGCCGTCGTCGTCCAGGAGGGAACGACGGCGGCCGTGCACGTTCACGTGCGTGACGGTTCGCCGGCCCGCCTGACGATCTCGCTCGAGGACGGAACGGAGCTCGCGGCCACCCAGCAGGAGGACTGGGCTCTGCCGCGTGACGTGGATGGAGTGCCCACAGGCCGCGCAACCTTTGAGGTTCCGGCCGGTTTGCCGCTCGGTTGGCATTCGCTCACGGCCGAGTCCGACGGCGTGACGGCCACCGCCGCTTTGGCTGTGGTCCCAGCCAAGCTGCAAACGGCGGCGCAGCTCGAGGAACGTCGCGGCTGGGGGCTCGCCACGCAGCTGTACTCCGTGCGCTCCAAGCGTTCGTGGGGCATCGGAGACTTCGCCGACCTGGCCGATTTGGCGGCCTTGGCTGGCGCTCGCGGAGCCGACTATGTCCTGGTGAACCCCTTGCACGCCGCCGATCCTGTGCCTCCGGTTCAAGCGTCGCCCTATTCTCCGTCCACTAGGCGGTTCTTCAACCCCATTTATATTCGCATTGAAGAAATTCCCGAACTGGCATATGTGAAGCCCCGGAAGCGCGCCACGGTGGACCGACTATTGGATCACGTCCACGCGCTCAACAAGGACGCTGTACGGCTGGATCGGGACCAGATTTTCGCTGCCAAGCTCGCTGCATTGGAACTCCTTCACACGGTCCGGCTATCCCCGGCCCGGCAGCGCGCCTTCGAGGAGTTCTGCCGTGAGTCCGGCCCGGGCTTGGACGATTTCGCCCTCTGGTGCGCCATCCGCGAGGATCGGTCTCCGGACGACCCCTTCTGGCAGGACCCCACGGCCACCCTCGGTTCACCCAAGGTTGAGTCGATGCGCCACGCATTGGCCGATCGGATCGGTTTCCACCGTTGGCTTCAGTGGATCTGCGATGAGCAGCTCGAGTCAGCGCAGGCCGCGGCGAAGCGTTCGGGCATGCGGCTGGGAGTGGTGCACGATCTCGCAGTCGGGGCGGACCTGAGCAGCGCCGACGCCTGGACCCTGCGCGGCAGCTTCGCGCCGGGTGTCAGCGTGGGCGCACCACCGGACATGTACAACCAGCTCGGCCAGAATTGGAACCAGCCGCCGTGGCACCCGGTCCGATTGGCCGAGGCGGGCTACGCGCCGTTGCGCGCGATGCTGTCCACGGTCCTCCGCCATGCCGGCGGCATCCGCGTGGACCACATCCTGGGGCTGTTCCGCCTCTGGTGGGTGCCCGCCGGAAACTCCGCGCGCGACGGCGCCTACGTCCGCTACGACCACGAGGCCCTCATCGGGATCCTCGCCCTGGAAGCGCACCGCGCGGGCGCGGTGGTCATCGGCGAGGACTTGGGCGTCTTCGAGCCTTGGGTGCGGGACTACCTTGCGGCCCGCGGCATCTTGGGCACCTCGATCCTCTGGTTTGAGTACGACGGCGACTCGCCCCTGCCGCCGGAGCGCTACCGGACGCAGGCCCTCGCTAGCGTCAACACCCACGACCTCCCTCCAACCGCTGGGTATCTCGCCGGCGACCACGTGGAACTCCGGGGCCAACTGGGCTTGCTCGAACGAAGCGTGGCTGAGGAACGGGCCGAGCACCAGGCCAGCCTGGACAAGATGATGGGGCTGCTGCGGGAGCGTGGCCTGCTGCCTGCCCGATTCGACACTGCCGGATTTGAAGCCGGCGGCCAAGAGCTTGGCGAGGAGCAGGTTATCGAAGCCCTGCACCGGCTGTTGGCGCAGGCTCCGTCGGTTTTGCTGGGTGTTGCGCTGGTGGATGCCGTGGGAGAACGGAGGGTGCAGAACCAGCCCGGAACGACGTCGGAGGTCTACCCCAACTGGCAAGTGCCACTAGCCGACGAACGCGGCCGCGCCGTGCTCATCGACGATCTCGACGTGAACCCGCGGTTCAATTCCCTGCTGGCGGCCGTCGACGAGGCTGTTCGGGGCTAGCCGGCCGACCGTACCGAGCTTCCCCAAACCCCCAGACCCCAAACCCGCAAACCTAGTCCGAGGAACTTAGTGGCCGTTCCCCGGTTGGATCGTTAGTGGGTGGTTCAAGTTCGCGCACGCGGGCTTCCAAGAGCGCAATGCGGTCATAAAGGTCGAGGGTCATTCGTGGATCAATGGGTATGCCGTGCGCCGGGTTGGCGGCGCGGCGGCGCAGCCATTGCTCCAGGGACTCTCCCGGTTGCTGCCGTAGCTTTCGCTGGTTCCTCATGCGACCGAGTCTGTCACACCGCTCGGACGCAGCTTTGAAAGCCTACGGCTAATCAGCCAAACGCAGCACTGTCGGCGAATCTGTCTCCAGCTGATCGAGGACTTCGCCCGGGATACCGGTGGCCGGATCCAGGGCGAACGTTGTGACGTGGCCGGAACGCTCGTTCGCCACGTGGAGCCAGCCTTCGCGGACCAAGTGGTGGCGGGGCCAGTCTCCTCCGCTGGGCACGTCAGCCACGGGACGGAGCCGGGTTCCGCTGCCTTCGACGGCCAATACCGAGATGCGGTTGGAGCCGCGGACCCCGGTGTAGACGAAGCGATTGTCCGGCGACATCGCGATTTCGGCTGCTGCGTCGCCGTCGAAAGCACCACCGGCAGTTGCAGGTCCGCGGCTGTGGAGCACAAAGCGGCCGTCCGCGCCGGGCAGGAGCACCGCCACTTCGATGGAGTACTCCGTCACGACGAATGCGGCGTCGACGGAGGGGTGCTGGACCAAGTGCCGCGGTCCGCTGCCCATCGGGAGAGCGACTTGGTGGTCGGGGAGCAGGCCGGTGTCGGGGTAGTAGTTCCACACCCGTATGAGGTCGAAGCCGAGGTCGGTGGTCATAATCCGGCCGTCCTCGAGCATGAGGCTTGCGTGGGCGCGGCTCACCCGCGGGCCGCCAGTGGCGATGTCGATGCCGCCGTCGACGCCGGCGTGTGGATCGTTCGCCGGTGGCGCGGCAAAGCGCGAGGTGATGCCGCCGTCCTCGTCGAGCCCGTAGAGCAGAACGTTACCGTCGCCCCAACAGGCGACCACGATGAAGCGACCGGAAGGGTCGACGGCGACGTGGCAGGCAGCAGCGCCCGCGGGCCAGGCGTCCCCCAGCGGTTCCAGGCCGAACAGCCCAGCCCGCCGGTAGGCCCGGACCGTCTCAACGGCCTCGGCTACCGCATAGACCACCGGCAGGGTGGGGTGAACGGCGACGAACGACGGCGACGGTGCTTCGACTGCGGTGCCCACCCAACTCAGGCTGCCGTCTTCACGGGCTGCAACCGCACCAATACCGAATCCTTGTCCGTTGCTGTCCGATGTGTAGGAACCCACCCAGATGAGCGTTCCGTCGATGGTCTCGGCCATGCGTCAGTGCCCTTGCACATCGGAGTCGACGCCCGCGTCCTGCCCAGCGTCCAAGGTGTCGATCGCGGACAGGTCTGCATCGTCCAGGGCGAAGTCGAAAACGTCCAGGTTTTCCTTCATGCGCAGCGGATTGGCGGACTTCGGGATAGCCACGAGCCCCTCCTGGACGTGCCAGCGCAGCACAACTTGCCCGGGCGTCTTTCCGTGTTTCTTTGCGATTGCCGCCAAGACGGGGGCATTCAGGAGATCTCGCCCCGCTCCCAACGGACTGTACGATTCCGAGGCGATGTTGTGGCTCTCATTGAAGGCACGCTCGTCGATCCGTGTGATGGACGGCGAGATCTGGATCTGGTTGACGGCCGGCAGCACCGAGGTTTCCTCCAGAAGCCGCTCGAGGTGTGAGGGTTTGAAGTTGGACACGCCGATTGAGCGCACCTTCCCCTCAGCCTGGAGCCTCTCGAAAGTCTTCCAGGTGGAGATGAACTCGTTCCGTTGGGGGAGCGGCCAATGGATCAGCAAGAGGTCCACGTAGTCCAGTCCGAGGCGCTGGAGAGAGCCCTCAAGCCCTTCGACGGCGCGATCTCGGCCCTGGTAGGTGCCGTCCAGCTTGGTGGTGATGAACAGTTCCTCGCGCGGGATGCCGCAGTCCCGCACGCCTTGCCCGACACCGGCCTCGTTACCGTATCGGTAGGCCGTATCGACATGCCGGTAGCCAAGTTCGACGGCGGACACCACCGCCGTGGCGACCTCGGCGTCGTCGAGCGGCCAGGTTCCGAGGCCGATCTGCGGAATGGCATTGCCATCGTTGAGCCTGATCAAGGGTGCAGATTCCATATCGGAAGTCTTTCCTATCGGCAGGTATTTGCACAGTGCTCCGGCTTCACCACGCGTAGTCTTCCGGCGCTGTCCGGTGGCCCGGGAAGATGTCATCGAGCCGCTTGAGGGCATCGGCGTCGAGGGTGACATCCAAAGCCCGGATGGCAGCGTCCAACTGCTCCTGGGTGCGGGGACCCACGATCGGTGCGGTCACCGCCGGCTGGTGCAGCAACCAGGCCAAGCCCACATCGCCGGGCTCCTGGCCAAGGTCGTCGGCGAGGTCCTCGTACTGGCGGATCTGGTCCTCGTGCTTCTTGAGCGTTTCGGCCGCGCGGCCCTCAAGGCGCCGGACGCCGTCTCGCTCTTTCTTCAGCACGCCGCCCAGCAGACCGCCATGAAGTGGCGACCACGGGATCAGCCCGAGGCCGTACTGCTGGGCCGCCGGGATGACTTCCAGCTCGACGTTGCGGGTGAGCAGGTTGTAGATGGACTGCTCGCTCACGAGCCCGTTGTAGTTGCGCCGGGCGGCGGCTTCCTGGGCTTGGGCGATGTGCCAGCCAGCAAAGTTGCTACTTCCTGAGTACAGGATCTTGCCCTGTTGGACGGCAACCTCGATCGCCTGCCAGATCTCATCCCACGGAGTGTTCCGGTCCACGTGGTGGAACTGATAGACGTCGATGTAGTCGGTCTGCAGGCGCTTCAGGCTTGCGTCCAAGGCCCGCCGGATGTTGAGGGCGGACAGCTTGGACTCGTTGGGGCGGTCCGTCATGGTTCCGTAGAGCTTGGTGGCCAGGACCACGCGTTCGCGGCGCTCGCCGCCCTTGGCAAACCAGCGGCCGATGATTTCCTCGGTCCAGCCCCGGTTGTCGTGGCCGCCGTAAACGTTGGCGGTGTCGAAGAAATTGATACCGGAGTCCAGGGCGGAATCCATGATGGAGTGCGCTGTGGATTCCTCCGTCTGCGGGCCGAAGTTCATGGTTCCGAGGCACAAGCGGGAGACGCTGAGGCCGGAGCGGCCCAAGTGGGTGTACTGCATGGTTTTGCTTTCCTTACGCTGTGGTGGTTCTTACATTTGGCTGAAGGACGCGACGGCGGGATCTGCGCCCAGGCGAGCACCGGCGTCGAGCGCGCTGACGGCTTCCAGTTCTTCCAAGGTGAGCTGCAATGACGCCGCCGCGAGGTTCTGCCGGATCCGTTCCGGGTGCACTGACTTGGGAATGACGATGTTGCCGATTCCGAGGTGCCACGCCAGCACGATCTGGGCCGGGGTGGCGTTGTGTGTTTCGGCTAGTTTGGTGACTGTTGCCGACCCCAGGTCCGCTCCCTGCCCCAGCGGGCTATAGGCCTCGACGGCGATTCCGTGCGAGCGGCTCTTCGCCGCCAGTTCCTGCTGCTGGAACGTCGGGTGCAGTTCGATTTGGTTGACGGCGGGAACGACGTCGGCTGATGCCAAGAGCGTGTCGAGGTGTTCGGGCAAGAAGTTGGAGACGCCGATTGCCCGGGCGCCGCCGTCAGCATGGATCTTTTCCAAGGCCTTCCACGCATCCACGAAGAGGCCTTGGGACGGCACCGGCCAATGGATCAAGTAGAGATCGATGACGTCGAGGCCGAGTTCGCGGCGGCTGTTGTCGAACGCCGCAGCAGCCTGCCCCTGCTCGCCGTTGCGGAGTTTGGTGGTGATGAAGAGTTCTTCCCGCGAGATGCCGGAAGCCCGGACCGCTGCGCCGACGCCGGATTCGTTCCGGTATCCCGCGGCGGTATCTATGTGTCGGTAGCCGGCTTCGAGGGCGTCCTCCACCGCCTTCTGGGTTTCGGCGGGCGGGACTTGGAAGACGCCGAAGCCGAGTTGGGGGATGGTGATCGAGTTGTTCAGGACGAGCCCGGGAACGGTTGAATTCTGAGCGCTGGACATGTCCGGCCTTTCGTCGCTGCTGGGTGGATTGCCTTGCTGGCACTTTTGAGCCTATGCATGTTCGCAGCAACAATCAGTAGTTTTGACGCCCCCTCTTTTTCCTAGGACTGGCAGTCCTACCTTGGCCGTAGAAACAGGCCTCTAGGGAGGGGAGAATGGGGACATGGGTCAAAGCGCCGAGTTCGGAAAATTCCTCAAAGCCATGCGTGCCCGGATGTCGCCGGACGATGCAGGATTGCCGGAAGCGTCCGGCGCGCGCCGCGTTCCCGGGCTGCGCAGGGAGGAAATTGCCCGCTTGGCCGATGTCAGCACGGACTACTACACACGGCTCGAGCAAGGCCGCCATATCCATCCATCCAGGGCCGTCCTTGAAGCAGTGTCGCGGGCGCTGCGCCTGGACTCAAGCGAGCACACGCACATGATGGACCTCCTAGAGCACTGCGCGTCGAGCGCCAAAGCGCCGACTCCCACGCCACGGGTGCGGCCGGCCTTGCGCCAACTTCTGGACGCTGTGGGCGACGTTCCGGCGCTCCTGCTTGGCCGGCGCAGTGACGTTCTTGGAGCCAACCGCATGGCAGTCTTGCTGTTTGCGGACTTCCCGTCCATGCCTCCCGCCGAGCGAAACCTCACGCGCTGGCTGATCCTGGACCCCCAGGCACGCGAACTGTTCCGGGACTGGAAGACGGTTGCCGCGGAAGCCGCCGGCTCCCTACGTGCGGATACCGGGCGGCACCCCGACGATCCCCAAGCCAACCAGCTCGTGGGCGAACTCGCCGTAAACAGCGAACACTTCCGCCAATGGTGGGCCGGGCATCGAGTGGCGGCGCGTTCGGCCGGCACCGTCCGCCTGCATCACCCCGCGGTGGGGGACGTCGAGCTCAACTTCGAGAATTTGGCCCTGCCGCAGGACCCGGATCAAGTCCTACGCGTCTATTCCGCAAAGGCGGGTTCGCCGTCGGACGATGCGCTCAAGCTGCTGGGCAGCTTTGGTGCGGGAACGGCGTTTAGTGCGGGAACGGCGACGACGGCGACAAGCCCTGAGTTGTCCGCTCGCCAAGCCTCAAACGAGGGCTGACGGGTTTCAGCCATATGTGCTCTACGTCACTGTGCCACTGCATAGTGAATTGGCATGATTCTGTCTATGTGCCCATTGGGTGGCCCTTGCGCGGCGTTTAGGCTGAATCCAGACCTTTTTCGCATATCAAGGATGGAATTCAACGATGAAACGCATCGCGCTGCTGAGGGAGCGGGCAAGCACCGCAGGGTCCGCGGGATCCACAGGCTCCCATTGCCCGGCATCCGGTCAATGGAGCCCTGAAGGCGAACCCCACATTGTGCACACCTTTTTTGAAGGCCACGTCTTCCCGTCCCACAATGGTGTGGCAACGGTCTGGCATCGCCAGTACCTGGTCGCTGGATCCCGATGAGCCCCGAAACCTTAGGGGCATGGGGCCCAAGCCACTTCTCGACGTCGGCCCAGCGGCCCGCTGCGGCGGCGCAGCACCTGCCGCCGTCGAAATGGTCCGAACTCAATCGCGGCGAAACCGTCTGGATCCACGAGGACAAGTGGGGCTTCGACGCCGGCCTTGTGGACGAAGTGTCCTCTGACCACGAATTCCTGTGGATCGAATTTGCCGGCCGTGGCCGGCGACTCCTCTGTGGCGGTGACCCCGTCCAAGTCTGGACCCGCGCGTGAGTCCAGCCTCGCAACTGATGGCCGCCAGCCTTTCCACAGAAGGGCTGGCGGCCATCGTCGGTTTTGGGGTTTGTTTGGCTTAACGCTCGAGGTTCTAACGCTCCAGGCGGAATCCGAGCTTGATGGTTACCTGCCAGTCGGCCACGGCGCCCTCGCTGAGGTGGCCGCGGATTTCCTTGACCTCGAACCAATCGAGGTTGCGGAGGGTCTGGCTTGCAGCCGCAATCCCATTCTTGATGGCGGCGTCGACGCCCTCGGACGAGGTACCAACAATTTCGGAAACGCTATATGTGTGGTCAGCCATTCTTGCTCCTCATGATCGTCCTTGATGCCTGAACTGCTGGCCCGGCAGGCCGTGAAAGCAGACTAGCCGACGCAAGGCCGGGGGAACAGGGGTGGCACTGTGGATAGGATCATCGGCAGCAAGGCCGCGGGTGAGGTGACAACGGCGGCAGCGTGCAACGCTTCCTCTTTTCCCCCGTATCCCCAGAGCGCGAATAACGTGGAAATTCCGTGCTCGGCTGCGCCCGCGACATCGTAGCTTCTGTCGCCGACCATTACCGGGTTGGAGATGTCGATGCCCTGGGAGGCGAGGCGGAGCAGCGCTTCACCGATGACTTCTGCCTTGGTCGCTCTTCTTTCAACGTCCGATGCCCCGCAGATGTTGATGAAGTTGCTCTCGATTCCAAAGCGTCGTGCGAGTCGTAGTGCTTGATCTTCCACTTTGGAGGTAGCAACAGCCATGGGGATTCCTGCCAGCAGCAGTTGCTCCAGCAACTCGATGACCCCTTCGTACAGACTGGATTGCTCCGCGCCGTGATCCGCGTATGCCTTGCGGTAATGTTGGAGGGCTCTCTGGGCTGTCGCTTCATTCAGCCCGGAGACTGTTCTGAATGAGTCCACCATCGGCGGACCGACGAACCTGAGCAGTTCATCCGGCGACGGGACAGGCGCTCCTACTGATTCCAAAGCCTGGGCAGCACTCGAAGTAACACCTAAAGCTGAGTCGATGAGCGTTCCGTCCATGTCGAACAGGACGCAGGTGATGCCGCCGAACGGCGGGCGTGTGTGATGCGGAAGTATCATCTTTTTGGAGCTTTCGGTCGTGGACCTGGTTCTGCTTGGGTTGTGCACGGGAATTACTTTTTGAAAGGTGGACATCGACCGAGTGAGTCTTGATCACATAGACCAGAGGATCCTTGCGGAGCTCACCAAGAATGCACGCATTAGTCATGCCGAACTGGCGACCAAAGTCCTGCTTTCAAGGAATGCCGTGCGGCAGCGGGTCGACCGGATGGAACGGCAAGGGTATATCCAGGGATATACGGTGGTTGCAGGCACATCGGGGCAAAGTCCTGTCTCGGCTTTCCTCATGGTTTACAGGAAAGACCGAGTGCGGGGTTCAGACGTCGTCACTGTTTTGCGTTCGATTCCGGAAGTGGTTTTGTGCGACGTCGTCAGCGGTGACTTTGATCTTCTGGTGAGACTTGAAGCCCGGTCTTTGGAGAGAGTCCAGGAGATTTGGGAGCAGATTGCCGCCCTTCCCGGTGTCACGGATACGGTGACGGCCATGACGCTTTCCAGTCTCATCCGGCGCGGTGTGGAGCCGACCGCGTGACGGATCAGCAATCAAACCGCTGTTATGTGGGTGCCCTTGGCTGGAAACGCAGCGGATTCAAGGATCGATTGAGCAACGGCCCGGTCCAGGAGTTTCCTCTCCATGACGACGTCGAGAATGGTTGACCCATCCCGCAGTGCATCCTTGGCTACTGCCGCTGCCGCTACGTAGCCGATGGCCGGAACCAGTGCTGTTGCAAGGCCTACCGAGGCTGCGGTCTGGCTGGCGAGACGGCTGGTGTTCGCTTCGATGCCTCCCATGCAATGTGTCCGGAGAATGAGTGCTCCTTGTTTGAGCCATGAAACGCCTTGAAGCAGGACATGCGCGATGACCGGCTCGAAGGCATTGAGTTGGAGCTGACCATTGTCTGCCGCCATCGTTACGGCGGTGTCTGCGCCGGCGACCGCGAAAGCGATCTGATTCATGGTCTCCGGGATAACGGGGTTGACCTTTCCGGGCATGATGGACGACCCAGCTTGGCGGGGAGGCAGAGTGATCTCACCAAAGCCATTTTGCGGTCCGCTGGACAGCAACCGGAGGTCGCTGCTGATTTTGGACAGCTTTATTGCGGTCCGTTTCAGCATGCCCGACATGTGCATGAAGACGCCGACGTCGGACGTCGCTTCGACCAGATCGTTGGCAGGAAAGACCTCGACACCGGAAATCTCAGACAGTGCCCGCAGTACCAATTGCTGGTAGCCCGGTTCGGCAGTGATGCCGGTGCCGATGGCGGTGGCTCCCAGGTTGCACTCCCGCATCAGCTCTGTGGACTCCAAGAGCCTGGAGCGATCTTCTTCCAACGTCGCGGCGAAGGCATTGAACTCCTGACCCAGGGTCATCGGCACAGCATCCTGAAGCTGCGTTCTGCCCATCTTGACGACGTCGGCAAATTCGGCGCCCTTGCTTCTGGCGGTTTCGGCAAGCCTGCCCAATTCTTGGTTCAGTTCTGTGGTGGCGAAAATGAGGGCCAGTTTGATTGCGGTTGGATATGTGTCGTTGGTGGATTGGCATCGATTGACATGGTCAATGGGGTGCAAGTGCTGGTAGTCGCCGCGGCGGTGGCCTAGTTTTTCCAGGGCAAGGTTCGCGATCACTTCGTTGGCGTTCATATTGGTGCTCGTGCCCGCGCCGCCTTGGATGACGTCCACGCAGAACTGTTCGTGGTGATGGCCGTCCTCGATTTCCTGGCACGATTCGCGGATTGCTGCCGCTTGCTGGGGCAAGAGGACCCCGAGTTCGCAGTTGGCCTGCGCTGCGGCGCTCTTGATCATCGCGAGGGAGCGCACCAAATGCGGGTGGCTGGAGATAGGAATGCCGCTGATGGTGAAGTTTTCCAATGCCCGGGCAGTGTGTGCTCCCCAGTAGGCGTTCGCGGGTACAGGAATGTTCCCCAGCGAATCGGTCTCGGTGCGGGTGGTCATGGCATTACATCCTCTATTTCTTGATGCAGATGACTTTGGGCTGGGTCATCTCCTCATAGGCAAAATGGACACCTTCCCTGCCGAGGCTTCCGTATTTGGAACCACCGAACGGCATGCCGTCGAACCGATAGTCCGACGAATCGTTGATCATGACGCCCCCTGCGTCGAGGCGGCGGGCAGCGTCCATGGCGTTGCTCAGGGAGTCCGTAAAAATGCCGGCGTGAAGGCTGAAATCGATGGCATTCGCTACTTCAATGGCTTCTTCGAAGGTGTTGAAGGCGTGCAGCATGACCACAGGCCCAAACACTTCTTCGCTCCACAACCTGCTGTCCGCCGGGACGGCTTCCAGGACAGTCGGCCGAAGCACATTGCCCTCCGTCACGTTGCCAGCGAGAAGAGTTGCGCCGTCCTGGATCGCCTCATCCAGCTTGGCTTGGAGTTCGTCCAGCGCTGCCCGACTGATCATCGGGCCGACGTCCGTCCGCTCATCCGAGGGATCTCCTGCAACCAATCGGGCCGTCGCTTCCAGGAAGCGGTGGCGGAAGTCAGCGTACAACGATGTGGCTATGAGGATCCGCTGTACCCCTACGCAGTTCTGGCCAGCGGCCCAGAACGCTCCGGAGACACAGGATTCCACGGCGTCGTCAATGTCTGCGTCGCTCAGGATGATGACCGGCGCGTTTCCGCCGAGGTCCATGGATAGCTTCTTCAGGCCGGCGGCGCGGGCAATGCTTTCCCCGGTGGAAAACCCGCCAGTGAAGGACACCATTCGCACATCCCTGGACCGGATGATGGTTTCGGCCACCTCCCGGTCACCGTGAACGACGGTCAGGACCTCTTGGGGGAGCCCGGCGTCCACCAGGGTGTCCGCGAGCAGCTGGGCCGACAGGGGAGCAAGGGCAGATGGCTTGAGGACCACGGCGTTTCCCCCAGCGATGGCCGGACCGATCTTGTGCGCCACCAGGTTGAGGGGGTCGTTGAAGGGCGTGATCGCTGCGATGATGCCAAGCGGTTCCCGTGAGTACCACCCCGTCCGGTCCTCCGAGCCTTCATAGGAGTCAAAAGGGATGACTTCGCCGGCGTTCCTGCGTGCCTCGGCTGCGGACAATCGGAGTGTGTTGACAGCTCGCAGCACTTCCTTTCGTGCCTGGCGAATGGTTTTCCCGGACTCGGCAACTATGGTCTGGGCGAACTCTTCGCTTCTTTGCTCGATGTCCGTCGCGGCGGCGTCGAGGATCTTGCCGCGTGCGTTGCGGGACAGGGCCTGCGCTTTCCGCGCACCGGACCGGGCCACGTCGAGAACGGCTTCGCCGGAAGAATCATCGCTCAGCGGAACTGCACCGACGATCCTGCCGTCGTAGGGACTCGTTACTTCACGGAACTTCGGCACTACGGTTTCCTGGGCGCAAAGCGTGGAACTAGACATGTGCGGCTGCTCCTGTCTTGGCTGCGTGCATCGCGATGATGTCCGAGAGCAGGGCATAGGCGGTCTCGACGCGGCCGGCCCCCGGTCCCGAGACGGTGACGGGGCCAAGGAGGTCCGTGTCGAAGGAAACGGCGTTCGTCGCGCCTGAAACCCCGGCGAGCCCGTGGTCGAGGGGGAGCGCGATGGGGGCTACGCGAGCGGTGACCATACCGTCAGGATTCCGCAGGGCCGAACCGACGAGCTTCCAGCGGCGTCCCTCCCGGGATGCCTTCCGGATATCTTCGGCCGTGACGGTCGAGATCCCTTGCCGCTGGACGTCCTTGAGTTCGATGCCCGCGCCAAGCAGTTCATTGGCCAGGATCAGGACCTTGAGTTGGACGTCGTATCCTTCGATGTCTGCTGCGGGGTTCGCTTCTGCGTAGCCAAGTTCCTGTGCTTCTTTGATGGCCGCTTCGAAGCCCAGGCCGGCTTCCATCCGTCCGAGCACATAGTTGCTGGTGCCGTTGAGGATGCCTTCGAAGCCGTTCAGCGTGAGGCCCGCGAACATCTTCTTGGCCAATCGGATCACAGGAGTTCCGCTCATGACGGCTCCTTCGAACTCGAAGTGGGCGCCGTTTTGTTCGGCCAAGGAAGTGAGCTCGGCCCCGCGAAGGGCAACGGGGCCTTTGTTCGTGGTGCAGACGCTCTTACCGGATTCGAGTGCCCACCGCACGTGCGAGACTGCCGGCTCGCCGTCGTCGGGGTTCGTGAAGGTGGCTTCGCAGATGATGTCTGCTGTGCAGGAGCGGATGACCGACTCATTGTTCGTGTCAGCGGATCCGCCGTGTTCGGCGAAGGTTTCGCTCTCGCCTCCGAGGGCCAGGGCCAAGGAGAGGTCAATACCGTCGGGCCGGACCAGGGATCCGAGCCGGAGGTCGGTGATGGCAACGACACGGAGGCCGAAGCCCAACTCGGATCGAAGGGCCTCGCCGCGGGTTGCTATCAGTTCGGCCAGGGTCCTGTTGACGCCGCCAAAGCCGATCAGGGCAATGTCATAGGTGGTCATGGTGCTCCTTCACTCAGTTACATCGGTCTTCCAATGTTGGCCGCATTCCATGTCAGTCAAGGCATGTGATTCTGCCTGAAGGGCAGGGCGAAATGACCAACCACATTCCGAATCGACATGGGCACCCCCAAGTAACATGTGTGCAATATGTGCATGTTCAAATGTTTTTAATGACCAGGCAGGTCTTGCTGTGTTATCTTCATCACCATCCCTTTGCGCAGCTCCGGCCATCCTGAGGACCCTCGATCTCCGAGGTATCACGCGCATCCTTCGCATCTGATTCGACCACCGACCTGACCGCCGACCCGGGAGACACAATGGAATCCTCTTCATCCGTCACGCTAGAACCGCAACGCTCAGACCCGCCGCCGCTTGAATCCGGGCTACGCCGGTCCATGGGGCCGCGGCACCTGGTGATGATCGCGATGGGTGGCGTCATCGGCTCCGGACTCTTCTTGAGTTCGGGCTACACGATCTCCCAGGCTGGACCACTCGGCGCTGTCATCGCCTACCTGATTGGCTCCTTCGTGGTCTACCTCGTGATGGCGTGCCTTGGCGAACTTGCTATCGCCTACCCAGTCTCGGGAGCCTTCCACATCTACGCATCGCGTTCGATCGGGCCAGCCACTGGGTTCACTACCGCTTGGCTTTATTGGCTTTGTTGGGCGGTAGCCATCGGATCGGAATTCACAGCTGCGGGCCTCCTCATGCAGCGTTGGTTTCCAAGCATCGATGTGTGGGTTTGGTGCGTGATCTTTGCGGCCGTGCTTTTTGGCCTCAACGCCGTCTCTTCGCGATTCTTCGGAGAGTCGGAGTTCTGGTTCGCGATCGTCAAGGTCGGCGCGATCATCGTCCTGATCGTGCTCGGCGGTGCCGCATTGTTTGGCTTCCACCCGCTGAGCGGGGCCGGCAATCATCCCTTCCTGTTTGCAAACTTCAATACAACAGGCGGCCTTTTCCCAAACGGATTCACTGGCGTCCTGGTCACAGCGCTAGCGGTGTTCTACGCCTTCTCCGGCTCTGAGCTCATCGGTGTAGCGGCTGGCGAAACTGCGGATCCTGCCACGAGCATTCCGAAAGCCATGCGCAGCACGGTTGTCCGGCTGCTGATCTTCTTCGTCGGGGCCATCGCGGTCATCGCCGCCACCATCCCCTTTGGCCAAGTTGGCCTGGACCAAAGCCCGTTCGTGACGGTCTTTTCTTCCATCGGCATTCCATTTGCTGCCGATGCCATGAATTTCGTCATCATCACCGCGCTCCTTTCTGCCGGCAATAGCGGCCTCTTCTCCTGCGCCCGCATGTTGTACTCACTCTCGGATGAAGGACATGCCCCTCGGGTATTGCGAAAGCTCACTCGACGTGGCATTCCCATGGTCGCGCTCTCCGTGAGCATGGTGGGCGGCCTGGCATCGCTCATCAGCAGCGTGGTTGCTCCGGAGACGGTGTACTTGGCCCTAGTGTCCGTGGCAGGGTTCGCCGTCGTCGGCGTGTGGATGTCCATCGCCGCATCACATTTCTTCCACAGGAGGACCTATGTCAAGAACGGCGGCAATGTCGCAGCCCTTCCTTACAGGGCCCCGATGTTCCCCCTCGTGCCGATCCTGGCGTTCTCGCTCTGCTTCATTTCGCTGATCGGCATTGCGTTTGACCCGAACCAGGTAGCCGCTCTCTACTTCGGAGTTCCCTTTGTGGGAGCCTGCTATGCATTTTTCTATCTCAAGTACGGACGCAAGGCGCGCACAGCACAGCCGTCTCTACTGGACCGTTGACCACCGTCTACCCAGCTTCTCGGCCAGGGACCGCTGTCCCGGCCGAGAAGCTATCCAACGGATGACAAATGAATTCAGAACACGTGATGCCCCTTGCCGGCAGTTCGATCCGGAACGTCGGCAACTGGCTGGAGGTCGACGTCGGCGGTTTCGAGTCGCGGAAATGGAGAGCGCGAACTCGGCGATCCTCGCCGATCTCTACACCGTGTGGGCAGGAGCACGCCGCATTCCGATCAATGGCGACGTGTGAGAATAGGCGTGATTGATGGTCGGAAGGAGCACTGACAATGGATTCTTCCTCGGAAGCGTCGTCCATGGCACAAGGACTTCGGATTGTGCGGCTGGTCGCTGACCGGGAGAAGTGGGGGAGACGGCTTCTCGGCGTTTCCCAGCTCGCCTCCGAGCTGGACATGGAACAAAGCCGCGTATCCCGGCTTACCCAGGAACTGTGTGATCTGGGACTTCTGGAACGGGTCGAACGGGGTCCGTTCCGGACAGGCCCACGATTTTTCGATCTCGCGGCTTCACTTAATACTGGCTGGGTTCGCGAATCAAGAACCGAGCTGGAGGCTTTGGTGGCCACGCTAAGCCTCCGATCCAGGGTTTCCGTCAGGGAGGCCTTCCGGGTAATTCTCCTGCGCGCGTCCAGCAATGACGCGCTCCCCGGCGGCTTCGTAAAACCTGGCATGGTTACGCCCATATGGTGTACAGGGTCGGGCCGCGCTCTTTTGTGGGACCACGAGCAGGTCGCGATTCAAGATCTCCTCAAGGACGTCAACTTCATCGGCGTCGGAGGGCCGGGCGCGGCCCACTCGGCCCTGGAGGTCTGCGAACTCATGGACCGGGACAGGGCCCGTGGCTTCACTTTGGCAGCGGAAGAATTCGAGCACGGCGTCTACGAATTGGCCCTGCCCATCCGCAACCGTGAAGGAACGATTCTTGCTTCACTTAGTGTTCTGGGCAACAGGTCCGAGATCGAACCCAGGGCCGGGAAAATTGCCAAGGTTCTGACGGAGTCAGCCGATCGGCTGGGATCTCGCGATCACCGCAGGGGAGACAGTACGGGAGGCGCAGGCCTTGCGAGCTAGGCCTGCGCCTGCGCCAACGACTGACCCAGCGTCGATTCCAGCCACTTTCCCCACAACACAAGAGCCGAGGCGCAGAGCTCCCGCCGCGGCTCCAGCCGCGTCTTAGGACCCACCACCTGCAAGGCCGCCACTACGTCCCCCTTGAAATCCCGGACCGGAACCGCCAAAGAATACAAGCCTGGTTCGGCTTCCTCGTCGACGATGGAATACCCCCGGCTCCGAGCCTCATGCAGCCGCGTCAGGAAGTCCTCGACATCCACTGGAGTCTTGGGGCCGTGACGAACAAACGCAGCAGACCCGAAAACTGTTCGTACCTCGGCGTCGGACGACTCCCAAAGCAGTGCCTGGCCGGCGTCACTGCAGTAGGCCGGGTACGGCCGGCCCAACCACGAACCGACCATGTTGCTGCTCGCCGGAATGCGCTCACCGACCGTCACTGTGCTGTCGCCGCTCAGAACTCCGAGGAAGCATCCTTCGTTCGTTTCACCAGCAAGCCCCTCCAAGGCGGTTATTCCGTCGGTCTGCAGCCGTTGTTCGGTCAAAAGCTGGGCGTCGGTAAATAGTGACCAGCTCAGGGTGTACGACCGCCCGTCCGCGCGTTCCAGAAAGCCTTCCTGCTCGGCGCCCCGGAGGCTTCGCGAAACCTGGCTGCGGTCCTTGCTTAGATCCCCTGCAATGTCGGCGACTGTTCCGCCGGGGAGGCCTTCCGCGTTGCGGGAACCAACTGCAAGGACAGCCATGATTCCCCGTCCCATGCTGGATGTCTTAGGCATGGATCCGATTCTAGCCACCAGATGGCGCACCTCAGTGGATAGCAAACACCCGGGCCGGAAAGCCGCTGCCCTGAAGGGGCTTGGGCCACGTTGCAACAAGGGCGGCACCCTTTTCGGGAAGATCGCCCAGGTTCGCCAATAGCTCGATCTGCCAACGGTTCTGTTCCAGCACGTATGTCTCAAGACTGAAGTCCTTGTGGGAAGTGGACACCCCCGGGTCGGTGTCCGTCTGTTCGTGACCTACAGCCGCAATCGACCGTTGTTCAAGCAAAAACGTGAGGACTTCCTGCGACCAGCCAGGCGTATGACTCACGCCTTCGCTGTCTCTGTTTGCCATGGCGTCTGCATCGGGCCAACGTTCGCTCCAGCCCGTCCGCAATGCCACAAAGCAACCCGTCGGGACAGTACCGTTTCGGCTTTCCCATGATTGGAGGTCCTCCATTGTGGGGGTGGCATCGGCATCAGCCCTGACCCTTTCGGTGATGTCCAGGACAACCAGCGGAAGGACCATGTCCTCTACCGGAATTTGGTCCAGGGTCCGGCCCCCGCGGATGAAATGCGAGGGGGGATCGACGTGGGTTCCCCATTGCCCGATGATCGAATAGCGATGCGCGGTGAAACCGTCGCCCTTCTCCAGATCGAACACGGCCTCCCTGGTCTCGTTGGGGAAGGCGGGGAAATGCGGCTGGCCGGGGTGGAATGCGTGCGTCAAGTCGGTGAACGTCCTTCCCGCTAGCAGAGGCCGGAGTCCGTCCCAAAATCCCGTCGTGGCGTGTTCGATCATGATGCGGCTTCGCTCTCATATGCCGCGAGGGGCGCAGTGGCGGAGACACTTACGACGCCCGATAGCTCTATGACGGGCAACTCCCAAGGGTGGATTTCCACAAGGCGACGCATGAACCGCTCCACATCGGCATCGTCAAGTGATGCGTCGAAATAGGTGGTGAAGACAAAGGTCGGCGAAATGGTGCGCTGGCCTATTTCCCCCAACGTAGGGTTGGCGCCTGGCCCCACGGTGAATCCTTCGAATCCCACGCCAGACTCGAAAACATGCCTGTAGTTTCCGAAGTCCCCCAATTCCGGAGAGTCCGCCAGGGCCTGGAGCAGCGCCGTGATGCCGTGGTCGTTCCTCAACGCCCCGTCCTCGCCCCTTGTTAGCCCGGAGAAAGTCTCCGACGTGATAGGCCAATGCACGCGCAGCTTGCGCACTGATTTCATTTTGATACCCAAGGTGATTCCTCTTCCATCCACAGCTCGCAGATTGCTTGACTGCTATGGTGGCACAGCAATGTTGATCATTACAAGCATCTACAAATGCTTATTATGATCACTATATTGAGTGAGTGGTCACGCCAAGGACATCTCGTCCGCACAGGCTTGAATTACCATCAACTGCTTGGAGATCCGAACGATGCCCCGTATCACCACGTTGTCCCACATGCTCGACGCCGGGTCGAACCTGACGGTGGACGGCGCGCTTGCCACTGAACTCGAGGCGCGCGGCTGCAATTTGGAGGACTCTCTTTGGTCGGCCAAAGTGCTTCGGGAACAACCGCAGCTGATCAGGCAGGTGCACCGCGACTACTTCGGTGCAGGCGCCAAAGTTGCAATCACAGCGAGCTATCAGGCCACGCCACAAGGATTTGGACAGCGCGGCGTCGGCGAAGTGGAAGCCTTGGAATTGGTGGCATTGAGCGTACGCCTGGCCGACGAGGCGAGGCGGGAATACTTGGTTGAAAACCCGGAAGCGGGACCCCTGCTGATTGCCGGATCCGTGGGCCCTTATGGCGCCTACCTCGCAGACGGGTCGGAGTACCGGGGCGACTACTCCCTCAGCCGGAGCGAGTTCATGGAGTTCCACCGGCCTCGGATCGCGGCGCTGGTGGAGGCTGGAGTGGACTTGCTGGCAGTAGAGACGTTGCCATCAGTGTCGGAGACGGGAGCTCTGTTGGCACTAGTGGAAGAATTCGATGTCGAATCGTGGTTCTCCTTCACGCTACGGGACGGGCGGCACATCAGTGACGGCACGCCCCTTGCCGACGTCGCAAGGCTCTGTTCGACGCAGCCGAGGGTCGCCGCCATCGGTGTAAATTGCGTGCCGTTGGACTTGGTCTCTCCGGCACTTGAGGCCCTACGCAAAGTCACCTCAACTCCATTGATCGCGTATCCGAATTCCGGCGAAAGCTATGACGCGCTAACCAAGACCTGGACACCCGGCCCCGCCGTGCGCGGCGCTGATGGCAGGCAACCTGCAAGCATTGCGGAAGGAGCCCGCATCTGGCAAAAACTTGGTGCTCGGCTTATTGGCGGGTGCTGCAGGACGACACCGCAAGATATTGCTGGGATTTGGTCCGGATAGGTGAGCGAGCGTTCGGAGGGCGGCCCGCATATGTGAGCGAGCGTTCGGAGGGCGGTCCGGATAGGTGAGCGAGCGTCTGGGAGGCGGCGCCCTTCGGGCTTAGGCCTCCAGGACGTACGTCCGGAGATCGTCCAGGGTCTGCTGCATGTGCGCGTCCATGGCCTCGCGGGCGCGGGGAGAGTCGCCGGCTTCGAGGGCTTTCAGGATGGCACGGTGGTGTCCAATGGCGTGCTCCTGGATCTCCGGGATTTGCGAGGTCTGGGTGCGCCGGGTTTCTAGGACGCGGTGCAGGGGTTCGAAGAGTACCGCCACAAACACGTTGCCGGAAGCATGCAGGATGACATCGTGGAAGCCTAGGTCTGCCTCGACGAACGCGCCCACATCGTTGGAATCGTGGGCTTTCTGCATGGCGGATACATGGAGGTGCAGCTGCTCGATTTCCTCGGGGGAGACCCGTGAAGCTGCGAGTTCGCATGCCCCGGTCTCGAGCATGCGGCGCAGCTCGATGAGCTGGACGGCCGCTGCGGCGTCGTTCTTTCCCTCCGAAGCCGCGCGCAACACTGCTTCGAGGGATTCCCAACGGTTCAGGGGATTGACGAACGTTCCCCGGCCACGCTCCACGCTCAGGATCCGCTGGGCCTCGAGGGTCTTCATGGCCTCGCGGACGGTCATGCGGCTGACTTCGTGCTTGGCGCTCAATTCGAGTTCGCCGGGAACCACAGTGCCCGGCGGAAATTCGCCCGCGACGATGCGGTCCAGCAGCTCGTCAGCGACGACACCGACCAGCGACTTGCGTGCCATGGTGCTCCGTTCCTAGATGTCTGACATCTTACGCTGGCGGTTGCCGGCTTTCGTTCCAAAACGCGCCGAGCACCA
Source organism: Arthrobacter sp. AZCC_0090 (assembly GCF_014207375.1). GTDB lineage: Bacteria > Actinomycetota > Actinomycetes > Actinomycetales > Micrococcaceae > Arthrobacter. The sequence goes on from NZ_JACHEE010000010.1 coordinate 63,376, forward strand.
GGGCGCAAGCACGCGGTTGCTCCCAGTGGACGCTATGACCGGCGTCCGGGACCGCCACTAGTTTGCGCAGCGGACTGGCCGCGACGAAGGCTTCCGCTTGGTCCAGCGAGCGCACGAGGTCCCCGACGCCGGCAATCACGAGCGTCGGCGCTGACACCTTTTCGGGGACCTCCGCCGCCACCCCAGCCATCGCCGCGAGGCCGCTGGGGCCCAGGACCTCAAAGGGTGGTTCGAATCCCTGGCCCAGCAAACGATGGTCCTCGGGGGACAAATCCCCAAACCAGGCCTTCATGCACTTCGCGCGCGTCGCGTCGTCAATGAAGCCTTGCCGTAGCTGCGATTCGAGCATCGACTTGAAGGCATCGTTCGGCGGAGCCGGAACCATGCCGATGAGGGCCACGCTCGCCACCAGTTCCGGATGCCTAGCCGCCAATGTCAGCGCCACGCTGCCACCCATTGAATGACCGACGACGTGGACGGGTGAGGGGTTCCGGGCGGCAACGGCCGCCACGGAAGCCGCCGCCGCCTCCAGGGTCCACTCGAATCCCGGAGGCAAAACCTCACCACGGTGATACCCGGGCAACTCGACGATCCACACTGAACGTCCGGCGTCGAGCAACTCGGCGGCGAGCGGCTCCCAATAGGCGGACGTCGAGGCCCAGCCATGCAGCAACAGGACGGGAGGCTGGGACGGTTGTCCCGGCCTCCTGCTAGCGGCCGTTGGAAGGCGCATGTCCACATGTAGCGCCGCGACGGCGGGAGGCTCTTGAAGCATGCGCCAAGCATAGTGACGACTGACACTTGCACAGCCGAAAGCGGGTGTGTCACACTAGCATTCAAATATTAGATGTCTGACATCTTACATTTACTTTCAAAACCACGATGGAGTGCACAGTGACCCTTGAAGCCGATGTTCTGGCCGCCTTCCCGGCTGAAGTCCAGATCCCCGCTCAGCTGGTTGCCGACGCCGTTGCAGCGTCTTCCGCAGCCTCGCCCCGCGTCCTGGTAGTCCTCGACGACGACCCCACGGGCACCCAATCAGTCGCCAACCTGCCGGTACTCACCCGCTGGGAGGTCGCCGATTTCACGTGGGCCTTCGCCCACATTGCGGATAGCCGGTCCCAGCCCGCGGTCTATGTGCTGACCAACACGCGCAGCCTGGACCCGGTTGAGGCCGCCGTCCGCAACGAGGAAATCGTGCGCAACGCCCTCGCCGCGGCGGGCAGCGCTGGTTCGAGGCTGCGCCTCGGTTTCGTCAGCCGCTCCGACTCCACCCTCCGCGGCCACTACCCGCTGGAACCGGACGTCATTGCCGCCACGGTCGCCGACGTAACAGGCGAGTCCACAGACGGTGTCGTGATGGTCCCAGCCTTCCCCGACGCTGGACGCGTCACCATTGGCGGCGTGCACTACATGCGCGGAACCGGGGCCGACGCCGGCAAGCTCACCCCGGTTTCCGAGACCGAGTTCGCCAACGATGCGAGCTTCGGCTTCGCTAACTCCGAGATGGCCAAGTATGTGGAGGAAAAGTCGCAGGGCCGCTTCGCCGCCAGCGATGTGATCGTCCTCGACCTGAACATCATCCGCGCCGGTGCGGCTGCTGCGAACGGATCCGCCGGAGATCCCGAGCTCTCCGCCAAGGCCATCGCCGACGCGATCGAACCCGCCACGAACTCCATGCCCATCGTCGCGGACATCGTCACCGAGAACGACCTCCGCGCGCTGGCCCTCGGACTGGAAGAAGCCGAACGCCGCGGCAAGAAGCTGCTCTACCGCGTGGGCCCGCCGTTCGTCCGCGGCCGCATCGGCCAGGAAATCCGCGAGGCGCTCACTGGTGAGGAAGCCTACGAAGGCAACACTCCCTCCACAGCCGGCGGCTTGATCGTTGTCGGCTCGCATGTCGGCCTCACCACGCGCCAGCTCAACGTCCTCACGGCCCAGCACAGCTCGGCACGCATCATCGAGATCGACGTCGAGAAGCTTCTCGCTAGCGGCGCGGAAGCCTACCTGGACGAGACGGTCACCGCCGTCGTCGACGCCCTCCTCCACGGCGACGTCATCATCCACACGAGCCGCCTGCTGATCAAGACCGACGACGCCGCCGCGAGCCTGAAGATTGCCCGCAGCGTCTCTGCCGCCGTCGTCGCGGTCGTGAACCGGACGCTCAAGACCTTCCCGCCGCGCTTCGTCATCGCCAAGGGCGGCATCACGTCCTCGGACGTCGCCGCGCACGGCCTGGAAATCCGGCACGCGATTGTCCGCGGCCCCATGCTGCCGGGCATCGTCTCCCTCTGGGAGCCGGTGGACGGACCCGCGAAGGGCATCCCGTACATCGTGTTCGCCGGCAATGTGGGCGACGACGAATCCCTGGCGCACGTCACGCGCAAGCTCAGCAACACCTTCTAACGCAACCCCAACATTCAATGGAGAACACCATGACCAGCAACTACACCGTCGCCGTCCTTGGCCTCGGCGCCATGGGCCTGCCGATGGCCACCCGCCTGGCAACCCAATTGACCGTCCACGGCTTCGACATCGCCGAACCGCGCCTGAAGCTCGCCGCCGACGCCGGGATCCGTACCTTCGCCTCGGCCCGCGAGGCATCGGAAGGTGCCAACGCCCTGCTCCTTGCGGTGCGCAACGGCGAACAGCTCGACGACGTCCTCTTCGGTGAGAACGGCGTGGCCTCCGTGCTCAAGCCGGGCGCCGTCGTGATCCTTGGCAGCACAGTCGGCACCGAAGCCATTCCCGCCACGGTTGCCCGCTTGGCCGAGTACGGCGTCGAACTCGTTGACGCGCCCCTTTCCGGCGGTCCGAAGCGTGCCGGTGAAGGCGACCTCCTGATCGTGGTGGGCGCGACGCCAGCCGCACAGGAAAAGGCCCGTCCCGTGCTTGAACTGCTCGCATCCACGCTGAGCATCGTGGGCGATAAGCCTGGTGATGGCCAAGCCCTCAAGACCGTCAACCAGCTCCTTTGCGGCGTACACATCGCTGCCGCTGCCGAGGCCATGGCCCTCGCCGACGCCCTTGGATTGGACCAGGCCAAGACCCTTGCCGCCCTCGAAGCAGGTGCCGCAGGCTCGTTCATGCTGTCCAACCGCGGTCCCCGCATCCTCGAGGCATACAACGACGAAGGCGCCGAGGTCCTCAGCCGTTTGGACATCTTCGTCAAGGACATGGGCATCGTCGGCAAGGCCACCCGCGCCGCCGGCCTGGCCGCACCCGTTGCCGCCGCCGCTGAACAGCTCTACCTCCTCGGCCAGGCCCAAGGCCTCGCCGCCGCCGACGACTCCGCCGTCATCAAGGTTGTCGCGCCCTCCAGGCGCACCGTCTAGAAAAGCACCCCCAACAAGCGTGCGACGACGGCGGTCCCCCTCCGCCGTCGTCGCCTCTCTCACCGGCCTCGAGTCCAGGCCGGTGTTGTCAAAGGAGACACATCCGATGAATCCCCTCATCCATTCCTTGGCAGTCCGGGCAGCTGATGCCCCTGCCATCAAGCCAGCCGTGGACCTTGGGACTCCGCTGCTGCTGACCATCGCCGTCGCAGGCGTCGCGCTGTTGCTGCTGATGATCATCCGCTTCAAGATCCAGGCCTTCGTGGCATTGCTAGCCGTGAGCATCCTGGTGGCCGTCGCCGCGCAGATCCCCTTGGCAGACGTTTTCACCGTTGTGGCCAACGGCGTCGGCGGCACCATGGGCAAAGTGGCACTGTTGATTGCCCTCGGAGCCGTGCTAGGACGCATGATCGAAGTGTCCGGCGGCGTGCAATCGCTGGCCAACCACTTCACAGCGAAGCTCGGAGCCAAGCGCGTTGCCGTAGCCCTCACCGCCGTCGGCTTCCTGGTTGCCATTCCTGTGTTCTTCGAGGTGGGCATCATCGTGCTGGTGCCGATTGTCTACGCCTTTGCAAAGATCGCCAAGCTGCACCCCATCAAATTCGGCCTTCCCATGGCCGGCATCATGCTTTCCATCCACGTCGCCGTTCCCCCGCACCCGGGCATTGTTGCCGGGGCAGGCGTCATGGGAGCCGACATCGGACTCATCGCGATGATTTCCCTCATCATCTGCGTGCCGCTGGGCTTCCTGTCCTACTGGGTCGCCAGCATTATGAACCGCAAGGATTACGAACTGCTTCCGGGCGTCCGCGACCAGATTGAAGAATTCGGCTCCGATTCCCTGGTGCGCGTCGGCCATGACGGTCCCGGTGCCAAAGTCGTCGCCCCGCCGCGTCCGGGCCTGATCATCTTCCTCATCGCCGCACCGATCGTGCAGATCCTCCTTGGGACGGCAGGTACGCTCCTGATCAACAAGAAGGACTACTGGTACGGCGTCGCGTCCTTCGTGGGCAACCCCTTCTTCGCGCTGCTGGTGGCCGTTGCGCTCGCCTTCTTCCTGCTGGCCGTGCGTGGCGGCTGGTCCCTGAAGGACACAGGCGAGATCTTCGAAGGCGCCCTGCCTCCCATCGCCTCCATCCTCATGGTGGTGGCCGCCGGTGGCGTGTTCGGCGGTGTCCTGCAGGTCTCCGGCATCGGAGCGGCGCTGTCCCAGACGCTTGATTCCCTGGGGGTACCGATCATCCTGCTCGGCTTCATCATCTCCCTGGCATTGCGTGCCGCGCAGGGTTCGGCCACGGTTGCCATTGTCACCACCACGGGCCTCCTCTCGGCTGCCGTTGCACATGGTGGCTACACCCCCGCGCAGATCGCCGTGATCGTGATCGCGATCGGCTTCGGCGGCCTGGGCTTGTCCCATGTGACCGACGCCGGCTTCTGGGTGGTGGTGCGCTACTACGGCCTCACAGTGTCCGATGGCCTCAAGACTTGGACCGTTCTCACCACCATCCTGGGTGTCGCCGGCTTCCTGCTCAGCTATGTGGCCTGGATCCTGGTGGGAGGCTTGGCCCACTAATGCGTGTACGCCTTGACGAACTTGTAGGCTCCGCCCTGGAGCGAGGGGCGGCCGTTCCGGCTTTCACGTGCTATGACTTCACCACCGCCCTCGCCGTGGTGGCCGCCGCCGAGGAGTCCGGCCGCGGCGTCATCCTGTTGGTGGCGCCCAAGACGGCCGCGTCTCTTGCTGGTTCGCGGCTGATCACAGCGCTGCGTGCCCTGGCCGACGACGCCAGCGTGCCGGTCTCGGTACAGCTGGACCATGCCTCGGACCTGGAGGTCATCCGTGACTCAGTGGCTGCCGGTGCAGACGCCGTCCTCGCCGATGGTTCGTCCCTCCCCTTTGAGGAGAACATCGCCCTGGTCCGTTCGGTACGTGAGGTCTTGGACGCCTCTGGTGGCTCCGACGTCGTGATTGAAGCGGAACTCGGCGGGCTGGCCGGTGACGAGGACAAGGCTTTCGGGGTTGATGTTCACGCTCATCCCGCAGGCCTGACGGATCCCGGCCAGGTGCAGGACTTCGTCTCCCGCACCGGCGCCGATCTTTTGGCCGTGGCCGTGGGAAATGCGCATGGCCGTTACACCGGCGCGCCCAAGCTGCATTGGGAGGTGCTGGAGGACATTGCGTCGCGCACCGAGCTTCCGCTTGTGCTCCACGGCGCTTCAGGAATCCCCGCCGCCGATCTGGTCAAGGCCACGTCCACCCGGGTGGGCAAGGTGAATTTCAATACCGAGTTACGTACCGGCATCCTCGCGACGCTCGAGGCTGAGACCACCGCGCACCGGGCCGACGGCGAGAACCTCCAGGGCCTGTTGGGCCGCTGGAACTTCTCCGCGTCGACGTTCGCCGAAGCAACACTGAACATGCTCAGCCGCTAAGCGCGCCTGGCGGGCGGCGCCTGGCCGCTGGGTCGCGGCTCAAAGCAATACAGGGAGGCTAGGATCAGCACATGATCCTGGCCTCCCTGCTTTTTGCCCTCGTTGCCGGCCTGCTGCATGTCTACATCTTCAGCATGGAGTCCATCACTTGGACCCGTCCGGCCACGTGGAAGCGTTTCAGCGTCGCTTCCCAGTCCGATGCCGAAACCACCAAGCCCCTCGCGTACAACCAGGGCTTCTACAACCTCTTCCTTGCGATTGGCGCGCTCGCCGGGATCGTCATCGTCGCGCTCGGCCACCCGCAGGTGGGCTGGACCCTCGTTTTCAGCTCGTGCGGTTCCATGCTGCTGGCGGCAATCGTGCTTGCCTTGAGCGGCAAAAAGTACCTCCGCGCTGCGGTTCTCCAAGGCACGACGCCGCTGCTCGCCGTCGTGCTCGGCATCCTGGCCGTGGCGCTCGGCTAAGCGAAACCCTCGCTCACGTATGTGGCACTTTCCCCCGACGCTCGCTCACCTATGTGGGCTTTTGGGGTGACCCTAGCTCACTTCTTGCGCGCGAGCGTTGACACTATCTGCCCGAAAAGTGATGGAGCGTCGGTGGATGGGGTCGAAATCTGCAGGAGCGTTTGATGAAGAACGACGGCGGTTGGCGGGCAAGGCGCCCACCGGCGCCCGCCGCCCTCAACATTGCCGTCAAGTGCCATCTGGCTACGAAACCTTCCCCGTCAAAACCCTGAACCCCAGCTCCGCATTGAAGCCATGGATCTCCCGCGTATCCAATGCCGACATGAAGGCCAGGATCTCCTCGGTAATCACCTGCCCCGGGACCAGGACGGGGAATCCCGGCGGGTAGGGGGTGACGAAGGAGGCAGACACCATTTCCTCGCCAGCAGCGACCCTCCGTGCAAGATCTGCCGCGCTGAAGTACTCGCAGGAACCGGCTTTGTAGCTCTCGAAGTAGGCTGCCCGCATGTTCCCGTCGGGAGTTTCCGCGTCTTTTCGGAATCGCTCGGCGAAGCGGCTGAAGTCCGGCAGAGGCGGCGGTGTGCTGGTCAGTTCGGCGACTCGGGCATTGCGGGCCCGCTGCCCCAATCCGCTCAAGCCGGACTGCTCATCTTCGAAGGTCTCGGCCAGCTTGACCAGGACCTCGACGAGGTAGGCAACGGCGCTTCGCGAAGTGCCAATGTTCGTCATGAAAAGCACGCTGTTCCGTGACGTCTTGTTGACCTGGATCCCGTACTTGTCCATCAAGTAGTCGTGCTTGAAAGTGTCCCCGTCCACGCCGGTGAGTCCGATGTGCAGGGTCAAACGACTTGGATCGACGACGAATTCGTCCCGCTCCCAGGCCTCCGCCATCGCGGCCAGTCCATCGCGGAGCGGCATTTGCCGACTGGTCTCGCGGTACTGCGCCGGAATAAGGTCCCGGGTGCCGAGGACGCGGAAGTATTTCCTCAGCAGGGGGTGCCTCGCCACCGCATGGGCGATGCTGACGGCGAGATCCGCCTGCCGTTGCACGAGCTCGTAGCCTTCGAACTCGACCTGACGCCGGCCCATGTCCAGCGAGGCCAGGATCTGGTAGTTGGGCGAGGTGGAGGTGTGCGTCATGTACGCCTCGCGGAAGCTTTCCTCATTCAGTTGACCGAAGTCCTGGTCATGGATGTGGATCATGGACCCTTGCCGGAGCGATGTCAGGGTCTTGTGGGTGGACTGCGTGGCATAAACGCGAACCCGGGCCTTTGCCGGATCGGGCAGCAGCCTCGTCTTCAGAAGCAGCTCATCGCTCACGTGCCCGACGCCGGAACCCGGGCCGCCGCCGTCGGGCTCGCCGCCGCAACCGCCTCCCGCCGCCCCGCTGGCCAGGGCGAGCTCCCGCACTTGCTCGGCGTGGCGCCGGGCGTAGGCCGGATCCGCGAAGGATTGCTCGAGTGACCGGGCCGAAGCCATGGCCGTGCGGCGGCGGTAGATGTGGTGGAAGCCCGCGAACGCGAACCACGCCTCGTCCCACAGGAAGACCAGGTCCGGTTTGATGGCGAGGCACTCTTCCATCACTCGTTCGACGTCGTACACAATCCCGTCGAATGTGCAGTTGGTGAGGGCGAGCATCTTGACCTCGTGGAGCCTGCCTGCGCGGCGGTAATCCAGGAGCATCCGCTTGATGCTTTCCAAGGGAACAGCGCCATAAAACGAGAAATCGTTCAAGGGGTAGGCATCCAAATAGGAGACCTGAGCGCCAGCCAACATGAGGGCATAGTGGTGCGATTTATGGCAGTTCCGGTCCACCAGCACAACGTCTCCAGGCGCAAGGATCGATTGGTGCACGATCTTGTTGGCCGTTGAGGTTCCGTTGGTGACGAAGAGCGATTTCTGCGCACCGAATGCCCGGGCCGCCAGCTTCTGGGCCTGCTTCAGGGATCCATGGGGGTCCAACAGTGAATCGAGACCGCCGGAGGTTGCCGATGTTTCCGCCAGAAGCAGATTGAGGCCATAGAACTCGCCGAGGTCGTTGATCCACTTGGAGTGGATCACTGATCCTCCTCGAGATACTGGCAGGGCGTGGAAGACCCCGGCTGGTTTGCGGCTGTATTGCTGGACCGCGTGGAAGAACGGCGCTTCATATCGTTCGGCGACGCCTGCCAGCAAGGACAGATGGAGTTCCAGGCCGTCCTGGCGGCGGAATATCCGGCGGAATTGCCGGGTCAAGGAACCGGCGAGCTCCTCGATCCCCACTCCCGCCACCAGGTAGAGATCAAGCTCGGGGCGGAGCTGGCCCAGCTTTTCCGCCAAGCTCAGGATGCGGTCCAACGGTCGCTGGGGGAGCGAATTCCCCAAGAACCCGCCCAGGAAACTGCGCACGTCCCGGCTCAGCCGCTGCTTGCTGTTGAGGACAAAACCTGGCCGCAGCACGCACGCCTGGATATCGGGGTTGAGGAGGATGGCTACGATGGCGTCCTCGAAGCTTGGCACGAACACCAGCTCGTAGTTGAAGGCGTCCGCGGGGCGCCGCTGGCTAAGAAGTTCCGCTTGAAGGTCTTCACGGTCCACGTTGGAGACGTCATCGATCACGAGGACTTCGAACCGCTTCCGCGCATCGGACGGTTCTTCCATCCTGTCCGCTTCGCGTTCAGCGTCCGTGGACGGTTCCTGGGCGTGTTGGTTGTGGCCAGCTACTCGCCGCGCGACCGGTTCGATGAGGCCCAGTGCCTCATGAAATTCCCCGGCTTCCAAGCTTCGCCGCAGTTCGGTGACATAGTGCTGCCCCGGAGATGCCCAATACATTTCGAGGGATTCAAGCAATGGCAGCAACCTTCGAACCTCCCGCGGTAACTCGCGCGGCATGCGGGCGCCGGCCGCTGGCCGGGCGCTGGCCGCAAGCTGCTTGACGGCGTAGCCAAGGAACTCCCACGCGTCTGCCCGCACCCGCCAGGCGCTGCCAGGGACCTCGCCGCCGGCTTCTGAATCGTCGGAGGGGCTTCGTTTCGCCGCCGATTCAGGGCCGAGGCCAAGTACCGTGCCGCCAGCGAGGACGGAGGCTGGGGCGAGGGGAAGTGGGGAGGATTGCACTGTCGCGAAATCGGCGCGTGCCACGATGACTCCTTTGTCATGGATTGATGCACTCTCTACTAAACGCCGGGACTTGCCGCGTCGCAGGGCAATTGCGGGGGTTGCAGTCTGGGTTTCCAGATGCACCAGACCCTCCTTCACTTTTGGGGCCAAAAGTCGCAACCCTCCTTCAGCTCACATCTGCAGGAGCGTTGCAGCATTTCCGGCCATTGGTGAGTGAGCGTCGGGGGAATTGCGGTCATTGGTGAGCGAGCGTTGGGGGATTTGGGGTCATTGGTGAGCGAGCGTTGGAGCCGCCTCGCGCCGTCAGCCCTCACGCCACAGCGGCAACGGGACCACGCTGCGGCTGCGCCCGGTTTCGTCCAACACGTGGCCGAGGCGTTTGTAGTTGCGAACCACAGCTTGCCGGGAGATCACGGCGCTCCCCGGTGCCCGCTCCGCGAGTTCGCGCTCGTGGCTCTGGACTTCCAGGTAGTCGCGAACCCAAAGTGTCACGAGCAAGTTCTGGGCGCCCAGAACTTGGGCGCTGAGCCTGCAGTTCGGCAGCGCAGCGAAGTAGCGCCCGACGGCGTCAACATGGTGTGCGGGCACGTTGAGGATCAGGCTCACTTCCCTCAGTCCTTGCTGGGCTGAAGCAGACGTGTCGCACCTCAGCGTCATGTAGCCGGACGCGAGGAACCGCTCCACCCGCCGTCGTGCGGTTTGGGGGGAGACGCCGCAGTCGGCCCCCAGCTCCGCCCAACTGGCCCGCCCGTCCCGGGCCAGTTCTTCCAACAGCGACGCATCCAGCCGGTCGGGAGCGTAGGCGGTCGGGGCGGGCAGGGGATCCGCCGACATGAGCCGGGCCCTCGCCGGTTCAAGGGTGCCGCTGCGCCAATCGGAAGCCTGCCGGTACAGCTTGGTCACGAAAACGACCTCGCGGTGGGTGACGCCGGGGAGCCCGGCGAAGGAGCCGGTGACGATGTCCATGAGCTCTTCGTGGCTTGAGGCGAAGCAGTCCACGAAGAGGTCGTGCGAGCCGGACACCAGCGAAACGGTGCCGAATGCGGGCTCCGCGCAGAGCTTCCGGACCAAGGCTTCGTTCTCGCTCGGAAGCGAAGAAAGGCTGATGAACGCAGACCAGCCCGCACTTAAATAGCGCGCCCCCGGTGCCGGAGTGATCCACGCCAGTCCCTGCTCGGCGAGGGCGTTCCACCGGCGTGCGACGGTAGGCCCGGACAGCCCGAGGACATCTCCAACCCGGCTCCAGTCGGCCCGTGGATTGATCTGCAGCGCATTGACGATTTCAAGATCCGTTTCGGAGATCATGGCCGATTCCTTCAAATTTCGCGATTCTCAGATGATTTCAAACAAATTCTTAGCCAGTGTAGACGGCAAAACTAATGTTGTGACTCGCATCACCCGCTCGCATACCAACACGCAGGCAACGACCCCCCCAACACTCAAGGAAGCACATGGCAAGCAAGACAGCACCTCCAACGACCGCGGCCGTCGCACGCCGGACCATCACGGGAATGATCGTGGCGATGGCCCTGATCGAATCACTCAGCGGAGTCACCCAGGGCTACCTGAACCCGATCCTCCCAGCTTTGGGGCCGACCTTCTCGATCGACGACCCCACCATCAACGGCATTTTCCTGATCTCCAACGTAAGCTTCGCCGTGCTCACGCCGATCATCTCGCGGCTCGGCGACAGCTACGGCTACAGGCTGGTACTCCGTTGGTCGACGGCGGTAGTCGCGGCGGGCGTCGTCATGATGGCGTTGTGGCCGTCGCTGTGGACGGTGACTGCCGGCGTCGTCATGCTCACGTGCGTGGTTGGGTTCATTCCGCTGATGATGGGCATCCTGCGGGTGAGCAGCCCCGGGCAGACCCGCACCGGCGTGAGCGTGATGATCGGCATGCTCATGATCATGGTGGGCGCGGGAGGGCTGCTTGCCGGGATCATCGGCGTCGACGATCCCACGCTCGGTTTCTGGGTAGCGGTGCCGTTTGCCGTCGTCGCCTTGGTCTGCTCCTTCGTGCTGCCCGACGCCGGAACCCCCACCCGCGAGGGACTCGCCCTGGTGCCGCTTTTGGCGTGTTCGCTCGGGCTGATCGGCTTTGTGGTGGCCCTTTCGATGGGCCCGGACTGGGGTTGGCTGGATGGGAAGACCTTCGGAGCCGGAATCCTTGGCCTCGCACTGTTGGCTTACTGGGTAGTGCTGGATGCTCGGGGCACCCACGGAAAGCGGTTCATGGACCTGCGAATGCTTGCCATCCCGCGCATCCGGACGGTCTCGCTGGCCACCTTCTTCTTCGGCTTCGCCTCTATCAGCTACTTCGGAACCAATGGCATCTTCCTGTACTCGAACCCGGACAAGACCGGCTATGGGTTCGCGCTGAGCCCCCTCATGATCGCCATTGTCCTGGCGGTGGCATCGGTCCTCTCGCTCCTTTCCTCACTACTGACGTCAAGGGCTCTTAGCCTGTTCGGCGAGCGTGCCACACTCGTGTTTGCGGGACTCCTGCTGGCAGGCGGCTTCTTGGTCATGGCGGCCGGTCACGCCTCCTTGGCGGGTTACTGCGCCGGCTTCGCGATGTTCAACCTGAGCCTCGGCATGTACCAGGCGGGGACCAGGGCCCTGTCCGTGGAGGGCGTTCCGCTTGAGGAAACCTCGACGGCGGCCGGCCTCAACGAGCTGGCACTGTCCGTTGGCATCGCGGTGGGCGCCGCCGTCGTGAAACTCATCTCCTCGTCCTCCGTCCAGGCCAGGCACATCAGCGAGGGCGGGCTGCTGTCGATCTGGATCGCTCTGGCCGTCGCGGCCCTGATCGCTGCGGCAGCAGCCGCCCGTTACCCGAAGCGCCAAGCAGCAGGGATCGCCACATGAAAGCCGCTGCCGTGAAAGTCGTTTCCCCGGAGACCGCCAGCTCCGGCACCGCGTCTCCAGCCGCCGTCGAACGCTCCGTCTCTGCCGCGCTGGAAAGGTGGACGCCGGAAATCCTTGGACTGAGCCACGCGATCCATGCCGACCCAGAGCTCAGCGGCCAGGAGTTCCGGGCAGTCAAGCGCGTTAGCCGGCTGCTCCGGAGCGCGGGCTTCAGTTTCGACGGCCCCCAACCGCTGCTCCCGGCTTCCTTCAGCGCGCGGTTCGGGACCGGGGAGCTTGTGGTCGCGCTGTGCGTTGAATACGACGCTTTGCCGGCTATCGGCCATGCGTGCGGACACAATGTCAATGCGGCCTGTGCCGTGGGGGCGGCGATTGCGCTCGCTTCCGTAGCCGACGAGCTCGGGATCACCGTCAAGGTCCTCGGCACCCCGGCAGAGGAGACCAGCGGTGGCAAAGTCGACCTCATTGGTGAAGGGTTCTTCGAGGACGTGTCCCTCGCCATGATGGCCCATGCCGGCGGCGAAGACGTCATCGGCGGATCGTCCTTGGCCATGGGTATGTGGGACGTGCTCTACGAAGGCCGCCCGGCGCACGCAGCCGCCGCTCCCTCCCAGGGGGTCAACGCCCTCGACGCACTCGTGGTTGCGCAGACGGCCATTGCCCTGGCAAGGCAGCAGCTTCCGCCCGGCTCCGTTGTTTCGCTGATCGTGACCGAAGGCGGGAGCGCCGTCAACGTCATACCCGAACGGGCGCGTGCAAGCGTGGAAATGCGTTCACCCAGCATCAAGAATCTACGCATCATCGAGGAACGAGTGCGGCGTTGCCTGGAGGCTGGCGCGCTTGCCAGCGGGAGCACGCTCAAGGTCACCCCCACGGGCAATGCCTACGCCGAACTCACGCAGGACCGGTTCCTTTCCGAGGCCTACCGGGACGCGATGGTGGCCAGGGGAAGGGCTGTTGCATTCAACGAAGAACCAGTGGCTTCCACAGACATGGGCAACGTCTCGCAACTGGTCCCAAGCATCCATCCGCTGCTCGGCTACGACGTGGGCGGGGCCGCCCACCACACCGCCGAGTTTGCTGCCCACGGCTCCTCAGCTTCCGCGGACCGGGCAGTCCTGGACGGCGCTTTCGGCCTGGCCCTGGCCGCGAGTGCGGCGGCCAGCGATCCGCGGCAACGCGAACGGCTGCTGGGGGGCCGCTCCCGCTGACGACGGCGGTGAAGCCCGCCGCCGCGCGCTCCGGTTCCGCGTCCGCCCGCTCTGGTTCCCGCCGTCGAGCGGGCGGACAATGGACTCAGCAGTTGGCAAGGGAGCGCAATGGGATTCTTGAGGCAACAGAAGGTATCCGCGGGCCGGGCTATGCCCGGCCGCTCACGTGATCCCGTGATCGATCTCGCCCGGTTCTTCTGCCTCATCTTGGTGGTGCTCTCGCATTGCATGATGGTCAGCCCGGTCCTGCACCCCGACGGCACCGTGACCACCGAAAATACGCTCATGGAACAGCGCTGGTTCGAACCCGTTCTGTGGGTGTTTCAGGTAATGCCGTTGTTCTTCGTCCTCGGCGGCATCACGGGACTGGGATCATGGCGGAGGCTCCGTGCGCGCGGCGGCACCGGCGTCGACTACGCGCAATTGCGGCTCCTGCGCCTCATCCGTCCGGCAACTGCGCTGCTGGCCTCGATGTTCGTGGGACTGTGGGCAGCACTGTTCCTGGGTGTTGACCCGCAGGTGGTCCAACTGATCGCGACGGGCGCGGGCATGCCCCTGTGGTTCTTGGCCGCTTACCTCGCGACACAGCTCAGCGTTCCCCTGCTCGCCCGGCTCCACGGACATTCCCCTTGGCTGACCCTCGGCGGACTGGTGGCCGCCGTGATCACGCTCGACTCCCTGCGCGGGGCGTTTCCGATGCTCGCCTTCGTCAACATGCTCTTTGTCTGGTGCGCGGTCCAGCAATTCGGCTTCTTCATTGCCGACGGAATCTTCGCCGGACGCAGCCGGGGTTGGTTCGTAGGCTTGATTGTGGGCAGTAACCTGCTGCTGGGCTTCGTGACCGGGATTGGCGTCTACTCCGGGAACATGATCGTGGACCTGAATCCGCCAAACTTCTGCATGCTGCTCCTGGGACTGTCGCAGGCCGCCACGCTGCAGTTGCTGCGACCGGGCCTCGAATGGGTGGCTGGCGTCCGCTGGATCCGTTGGGTGGTGGCCGTGGCGGGCCGGTGGTCCATGACGGTTTATCTGTGGCATTTACCGCTGCTCGCTGCCATGTCCGGGCTGCTTCTGCTCACGAATTTCCCCAAGCCGGCGGCCGGTACCGCCGAATGGTGGTGGGCCCGCCCGCTGGTGCTGCTCGCCGTCGTCGTACTTTTGGTGCCGGTCCTGGTACTGTGCGGCAGGCTCGAAGAGCGCCCGACGGCGGCCGTCCACGCGCGCGGCAGGGCGCACGCCGCGGTGGTGACTGCCGGCGTCGTGGTCTTCATCCCGGTGGTGGACGCGGCCCTTAATGGACTGACGCTGACCCTACTGGGTGGGGGAGCGGCGTGCTTCGCGTTGGGCGTGTTACTCCTGGGACGGGTGCCGGCTGGAGTCCTGCCTCCGGCGGTTCCCGATGCCCCCGAGGTGCCATTGCCAGAGCACGGATTACGTGCCAATCTCGACTCATGACTGAGTTCACGGATTCAACCGCAGAGTCGTTCAGCCCGGACGTCACCACGGTCAGGAACGACAAATTCCACCGCTACGAGCTTCTGGTTGATGGTGAAGTTGCCGTGATCTCGCAGTTTATGGACAAACCCGGCCACATCGACTTCCTGCACACCGAAACCCGCCCGCAGTTCAAGGGCCGCGGGCTGGCCAAGGTCCTGGCACATTTTGCCCTGGACGACGTGCTGGCCTCGGGCAAGCGGATCATTCCGCATTGCCCGTTCATCGCCGCTTATCTGCGCAAGCATGAGGGTTACGATCTCGACGTCGATTGGCCGCCGGAAGCGCCTGTGGGCGAGCCGGACAACGAGTAGCCAAACGCGGTTTTGCCCGGGGTGTGTGGCACAGGCAGTGGCACACAGCGCACGCCGTTTCGGGTCTGGGCGCGCTTCGAAAATTAATTTCACTTTTCGCGTCACGAATTGCGACAAGCCCCCACTTTTTAAAGTGGGTGGCCGTTTCTCCCTACTCCCGTCCGGCCGCACGCCCTTGCTGGCACTTCACTGCGCTGTTGTGTTCGCTCCTCCTTTGGCGTGTTGACTGGGCGAAGGGACCTTTGCAGACCTTCGGGCTTGTGAAGCCACCTGCTCTGATGCGACCGACGGTGTTGTCGCCTGGAGGTAAGCGCGTCTCAGGCCCCTGCGGGCCCGGTGCAGCAATGCCGATACCGCGTTGGCGCTCACTCCGAAATGCTCCGCGGCTGCCGCGGGCCGGAGGCCTTCAATATCCACATACCGCAGAACGGATTGCCACCGCTCCGGAAGGGAGGAAAAAGCGCGCGCTATGGCCGATGGCTCGATGGTCCGCAGGACTAGGTCGTCCTCCGTGTAGAGGGTGTCCAGCAAGAAGTTGTCGTCGATAAGTTGCAGGGCGGAGGCCCTGCGGTTGTTGTCATGGGCGATTCGCCGGATCACCGTGAGCAGGTAGGGCCGGAAAAGCATGTCCGGCCCTTTGCCGGCCGCCAGATTCTTATAGATCGAGGCGAATGCTTCTGCGACTATGTCCTCGATGTCGCTCGGGTTGTCGGCCTCTTGCCTCGCAGTGCGTGAAGCCGCATTGAGATGCCGGGAGTACAGGATGTCGAACGCTCCTGGGCGACCATCGCGCACCTTTTGGATAAGAGAAGCTTCATTGTCTGGCCGCAGAGCCGCACTGGAGTTTTCGCCTGTGTTCACGTCGTTAGAGTCCCGGCGCATAACTCAAGGTATGGCGGCCCGTTCTTTGTGGGCACCATGGAGCGAAGGTGGAGTCTGGGGGTGCAGAATCGGCCTGTTCCGCCTTTAGCGCGAGGTGTCCTGGGAAGGCCTATCAGGGGATACATCAAAGGCGGGGTGCTCATCGCATCTGTCGCCAGGTCCATGGGATTACCGACTGCGCCGACGGTTCCGGGCGGCAGCGGCCAGGTAGAAGACCAGCAGGCCACCGATGAAGTAGATGGCCCAGAACGGGAATCCGACGTTGGTTTGGCGTCCTGCCAGGGTTTTCTGTTCCGGGGCGTCTTTGGGGAGGTCCGCGATCCGGGAGGCATGGACCAGGAGTCGGTGCGAGTTCACTCCGATGGGGGTGCACGTGACCAGGGTGATGGAATCCTCGCCCGCGGTGACCTTGAGGGATGAGATGTCGTCCGGTTTCACCACTTCGATCTTGTTCACCTTGTACAGGAACGTATGGTCCATGACTTCGGTGGAGAAGATGTCGCCTGTTTTGGCGCTGTGGAGTGGGTTGAAGAGTTCGGCGTTGGGGATTCCCGAGTGGGATGTCAGGACGCTGTGGGTGCCGGGGCCCCCTACCGGAAGGGAAGATCCGTAGAGATGGCCGACTCCCTTGGCCAAGACGTCGTCGCTTGTTCCGTGGAAGATCGGCAGATCGATGTTCAGCGAGGGGTATCGCAGTCTGCCAATCACGTCGTCGTTGGCTACGTTCAACTGGCTCTGATAGTCCCGCAGTTGCCCTTCCACGGCCGGAGTAGGGGTCTGCGCGGAGTAGGGGTCCCGCAGCTGCCCCGGTGGAATGCGGGAGTTGTATTCGCGCGCGCGGTCCAGCACTTTCGTCCGGGCTGAAGGTTCAAGCTGTTCAACTTCCTGCGCGTAGCCGGAGAGCTGGCTGTTGTGGGATATCGAACTGAACCAGTCTGCTGCCTGCGGGTAGAGGACCAGGCCCAGCCCGAGGGCGGCGATGACCATCATGGTGACAAATCTGCGGTCAGCAAGACGAGATCGGATGCGCTTGCGTCCAGCCGTTCTGCGGATCCCGCGGCGCGGAGGGGGGCCCTTCGGGCCAGGTTCGGAACCCTCCATGAATTCTTCGAGGGTTTGGGTCATGGGGGCCTCTTGCTTTGATGGGCGGGAGAGGTGTGGGGCATCCACCGCAGTGGTGGATGCCCCACACCCTGCATCAACGGGTGCAGGTCACCGAGGGATGGTTACTTTGCCTCGTTGCGCTTCCGGCGGCCGGTGACCATGAAGAGACCGGCGCCCGCGAGCACGAGGATCCCGCCGGCGGTCAGGGCCCAGGTTCCCACGCCACCGGTGAGCGGCAGCTGGAATCCGGCGTTGTGCAGGACGTTGTTGATAGTCACCGTGACGACCGACGGGTCAGAGCTGGTGACCGTGGTTTCGACCGGCTGGGCGAGGAGTTCGTAGCCGGCCGGAGCCTTGGTCTCTACCAGCCAGTAGCTCTGGTAGCCGGGTTGGCCCGGGTTCACTGCGACCCCGTTGGCCCAGTTGGAGTAGCGCAGACCGGAGATCACCAGGTTGCCGGTGGCATCGGTGGTCCAGGAGCTGACACCGGAGATGGTGATCGCGTTGGTGCCGGCCAGGGCATCAGCCTGGGTCGGGTAGACCGAGAACGTGGCGCCCGCAAGACTCGCGGAGGTCTTGGAGTCCTGCTTGTGCAGCACGATGTCGCCCCACTTGGTGATCACCGGAGGAGTGACCACAGGGCCGCCGGGCTGGCCCGGTGTGATGTTGAAGCTGGCCGCGTTCGGGTAGACGTTGGCCGTGTTCGCGATCTGGCCCACCGCGTTGACGGTGGTGTTCACTGTCACCACGACTTTGGCCGTGGGGTTGGCGGCCAGGATGGCCCGGCCGCTGGCGGTGAAGTCGACCGTGAGGGTGTTCGAGGCCGTATCGAATACAACGGTGTAGTCCGTGCCCAGCGTCAGTGTGGCGCCGTTGCTGAGTTTCACGGTCGCGCTGCTGTAGCTCAGTTTCGGGTCGAGCTTGTCGGTGATCCTGTAGCCATCAATCGGGTTGACATTGGGGATGTCGCCGGTGATGGTCCACTGAACGTTGTCGCCGATCTTGATGGCGGGGGCGTCAGTAACCGTCTTCGTCGCACCGGTCACGGCGTTCTTGGGGTACACGTTGACGTTGTACATCCAGTTGTTCTCGTTCACGGGGTCCGTCATGGGAAGCGTGACGAGGAACGGAGCCGAGGGGGTGACGCCGGCCGGGTAGCCGGTCTCCGTCACTAGGTACAGACCCAAGGGAAGGTTCCCCAGGGTGGCTGTTCCCGTCGCGTCGGTGGTGACCGTGGAGCCGGGCGTGGCAGCCTGCGCTGCGGCCTGGGCTGGTGTCAGGGCGGCCGCGGCAGTCCAGCCCGCGTTGGTCGTCAGGTCAATGTTGTTGACCTTCTGAACCGTGAACGTGACTCCGGCCATGGGCGTCAGACCCGCCAGCTGGGCCGGGGTCAGTGCCGTTCCGTTGTTGGGCAGATTGGTCGGCGTCGCCGGCGTCTGGTACTTGTGGATGGTCAGCGTACCCGTCTGCGACGGATCGATGTTGGCAATGTTCGCCGCGTGCGCACCCCCGGCCCCGAGGGCCAGCATCGCTGCCGAGGCAATTACGGCCAGCGAAGCGACTATCCTGCGCCTCACTTTCGATGATTTCATCGTTTTCCTTTCTTGTAGTCCCCAGGGAGATGCACGGAGCTGCGCTCAGCAATCTGGGTTTGTGGGGTTTTGTCCGCTCGCCTGATCATGATCAGGGCGAGAGAAGTCATGAGGAGGAGGACCCCGAGAAGGGCGCCTCCGAGGAGACCGGCGTTGCCTGGTCCGCCGGCGGCTGGAAGCTTGACGGCTGCCATGTCCAGGACGGTGATGGTCGCACCGTTTGCCGTCACGGACGTGCCCGCCGTGGCCGCGTCCAATGCGATGCTGCCGTTGGCCGCAACAGTGAACTTCACGGGAGTCGCCAGGAGCGAGTAGCCGTTCGGGGCCTTGGTTTCCAGCAGCCAATACGTTCCTGGAAGCAGGTTCCTGACCTCGACCAGCCCGGGCGACCCGGACACTGCACTGCTCACCCCGATCACCGTGGCGCCCATTTGCCCGGCAGCATCATTGCGGATCTCAAAGGTCGAGCCCGTCAGCGGGACGGTGGAACCTTGGGTTGGGCCGGGCCCAGACTTTTGCACGAACAGGTGTCCCGTGGTGGGGTTCGTGGTGAAACAGGCAGGGTCAAGCGGCGCTGCGCCGCCGGTGACGCATCGTGCCGGCGGGATGATCCCGTTGCCGGTTGCGCCGTTCGTCAAGGTGACGAGCCATGCATTCGTGTTGACCGTCACCGAATAGGTCAAAACCGCCGTGCCGTTGCCGGGCAGGGTGAATGAGGGTGTGACCAGCTTGCTGCCGGCACCCGGATCCGGCACCGCGAGGGGTGTGCCGCCATTGATGGTGAGCTTCGCCGACCCGGCTGTGAACGTGGCGTTGTTCAGCACCTGGCTCAGGTCATCGGTGAGGATGACACCGGTGATGGGGTTGACCGTAGAGTTGGTGGCGGTCACCGTATACGTGATCACCCTGTTTGCGCTGGGGTCGCCAGGGTTGATGTAGGTTCCTGAAGCAGGTGACGCGGTCTTGCTCAGCGCCCACACACCCACGGGATTGACCGTGCAGGTGGTGCTGCCGGCCGGGCAGGATGTCGGGGGCGTAACGGTGGTCGAGGGGGTCAGGTAATTCTCGAGCGAAGCATCGCCCAGGCTGCCGGCGTTGTTGACTTTCACCTGATAGGTGACGACGCTTTTCGCGCCGGCGGCCACGGTGCCGGTGATGCCCAGGGTCTTCGTTGCTGCACCCGAGTTGTTCGTGACAACCAGGGGCGTCCCGCCGGTGGTTGTCGTGGTGATGGAATTGGCTACAAGGGTTGAGGCATCAAGGACGTCCCCGAGCCAATCGGTATAACTGACCGTCGCCGGGGCGGTCCCGGTTGTGTTATCGAAGGTCAGCGAGTACGTCAGAACCTGCCCTGGTTGGACCATGGTCCCGGCCGCCGGATCCACGCTCTTGGAGGCCACCAGATTGGGCAGGAGGGCCGTGTTGACGAATCGGCAGGTGACCTCGGTTGAAACAGTGCCCGAGGAAATTGGAATTTCGGTGCTGTTGACGTTGAACGAGGTCCCTGTGCCGCTCTTGAATGGTGCGGCGGTCAGGTCCGGCGTGTTCCAGCATTTCCAGGTGGTGGTGTATCCGCCGGTGGCCGTGGTCTGGCTTTCGGAGAAGGTGTAGTAGACCCCACTTACTTGTGCAAGCACGGCGGCCGGGCCCACCTGGCGGCTCTGGAGTCCTGACGCGCTGCCGGTGGTGGTGGTGGTTCCCAGAACGGCCCCATTGCCTGCGGTGTCACCGCGTTTGACGGACAGATTGAACTGGTCGCTGGCGTTGACTCGGCCGCCGACGATTTCCTTCTGCAATTTCACATGGGGCGGCGCTGGCTGGCATGAGGCCAAGTCGGTGCCGTTGCCGTAGGCGAGTGCCGTCCGGGTACCCAGAGGCTGGAAGGTATTGGGGTCATACACGGTGACGTTGGTACTCGTACCGCTATTGTTCGACTCAATAATGAGCGAGCCGTTGGAATCGAACGCGATGCCGTTGTACCCCGGATCGTTGGTCGAGTTGCCAACCAGGATGCTGCCTGTTGAGTTGGCCAAGGTCGCGCCCGGAGTTGCATCCACCCCGGTGATGGTGAAGATTTGGACGCTGCCGGGATACGCCGTTTGTGCGTTGTCGACTTGGGAAAGGATGGCGTAGAGATTTCCCTGGCTGTCAAAAGCGAAGTCGCCGTTGCGGTTGGCGGGGACCGGGTCCCAGTTTCCCGTGACAAGGTTGTAGTTGTAGCCCAGGTAGGCGGAGGAGGAGACCTGAAGGCCGTTGACCACTAGGGCCACGGCACCAGTTGCCGGGTCGTAGCGCCAGATGTACAGATTGACCGTCCATTGCGGCGGGTTGCTCCCGGCCACGGGGATGTCCGCGTAACCGCCGAAGTAGTACGCGCCATCGAGCGGGTTGACCGCGCCAGCCACTACGGAGTCATTGATCAGCGAGGTATCGACGTTGGTTTTGAGAAGGACAGGTGCGGGACTGGCTGCGGTGGGATCGTAGGAGTAGATGTTGACCGATGAAGGGCCCGTGGGGCCGTTGGTGAACTTATCGACGTAATACAGGATTCCCGTCCGGGGGCTGACGCCCAGCGCGTTTGCATTGTTGCGGACGGTATTGGTGTTTGCCATCTTGTAGTCGAGAACCGGGTTGCTGCTGGAATTCACGTGCGAACGGTAGATCCCCCCGGAGCTGTCGATCGCGTAGAAAACGCCGGGTGTGCACACCTGCGAAACGGTCAACGCCATCGGCAATGCCATGCGTGGATTCGCCGGGACAGACTGGCTGGTCGAACCCGGCACGGCCCCGGCGGCATTCGCTGCCGCCGAAATCGCCACTAGCTGCAGCAGAAGGACCAGGACGGTGGCAAGGCCCAGGACCAGCCTTGACCGGGCATGGGGTGCTTTCGGGGGCAGCACCTCTGAGGCTTTCTTGATGATCCTCGGGAAATTCCGGACGGTCATCATGAACCCACCCTCATCCCATGCACTGCTGTGGTGAATTTGTTCAAGATCACCCGACACCTCACTAGCTAGTAACGACCAGGCTCACGCCTGGAATCTTGCATCTGGCTGGTAAGTGTCGGTGCCCACTGGAATGTGTCGCCGGTTCCGGTAGGAAACTCTCAACTTTTTTTCAGCAACACCTGAGATGCGCCAGGTATCATCCGCAAAATTGCGCGGCAGTGCCGCACCGCTCCTGGCCATTAGGCCTGCGTCTGCCGCACCGTCTCGTGGATCCTGAACGAAATGCAGGGGCTATTCAGGCAAGGAAATGGGGGTGATGGCGTCGTGTTCGTCCCAGAGTTTCGTCCTGGAGGCGGTGACTGCCTGGACAGCCATGGCGCTGATGAGCTCGCCTGCATGGCGTTGGTCGCTGTCAGTGACCACATAGGTGAAGACCAGCTCGGCTTCCCCTCCGGCGGGCATCGGGCCGAAGCTCAAGACGGACGGGCCGGACGTGTAGCGTAGTTCTTCCATTCCCGCGTTCGTGAAGGACCGCAGGATGAGGGCGACGTTGGTGAGCTCTTCCCCTGAATCATTGATGATCCAGGCGGAATAGGTCAGGGTGTCGTGAGGAGCCGCGGTGGCCTGGTGTGCGTAGTGAACCAGACGTAACCCAGCGCCGTGCAGCGGACACGGCAGGAAGCCAACCGGAGCGGTGGCATCCCATGGATCCCACCTTTCCGGAAACGAAGGCCCAAGGTGGCCGGTGGAGCGGCCATCATCGGCTATCGCGTGTCTTGTTTCACGGGGCTGCCGTTCAACTTGTTTATCCGGACTGCTTGGGATCTGCAGCATTAGGACCTCCTCGGGAATAGAGTGTTCAGCCATTGGTTTCTCAGTGGTTCCGCTCGTCGGCGTCCGCGGGCGGGTGTATCGCCAAGGGCATTTTTGGCAGGAGGTGCCACTGGTTCCGGGTCTGCACCCATTGAAGAGGTGAACCGCCGTGTGCCGGTCGAGGAGTCGCGTTCACTGGCTGCGTTGAGGCCTGGGAGGGTGAGTACGGCATCGATGATGGCAAGGATCCGTAGTGAGCCCACGTCCCTGCGTCGGGCCATGCCCGTGGCCGATGGGAACGGTTTTGGTGTAGGGCCTTGGCACGTCATCGGGACTGCTGCCTTACCTGGATGCTTCTGAGCTGCGCAATGAGGCTCATGGATTCGGCATCCGTTGACGGGATGGGCCGGTAGCGCAGCTCGCATGGGCCGAGGGCTCCGTTCCGGAGCGCCTCAAGCCGCTTCCTGCATCTGAGCGCATCCGCAAGATTTCCCGCTGAACCCTGGATAAGGAAGTCCACCCTGCCATGGCGGTACATCTGTATCGCTGATTCGCCGGTGAATTCCTCGGCACAGATTCGGCCCACCTCCGCGGACAGGGTCCAGGAGCCTCTCAGTCGTATATCCATGAGGGGGAAAAGCAATTCCCCTAGGATAAACTTGTCCGTCACGTTCGCCGCCCGACGCGCGTCATGGAGTACGCGTTCGAAATGGGCTGCGGTTGCCAGGCCGGTGGCGATATCCGTGCAGGATGAAGGCTGGTGGTCCTGCTCACCGGCTTCCACCCACCCAACGGCGACTTCCTGCAGTGCGCCGTAATCGACTGGTAGCCCGACAGCCGTGAAGAGGGACCGCAGATCGGCCATCGTTTCAGCGATGCCCACGCCATGGAAGGAACGTGATGCGCCCAGCTGACGGGCCGCGCCGCCGGGTGAAACCTCGTTCATCACTGACAAGGCCATTCCTTCGACTCCCGGTACGAACCAATCCCGGACGTACCGCCAGCCATCGTGCTGGCTCTGGTCCCGCCACCGGGCCAGAAGTGGCCACATGCCGTGTGCAACGGGCACCCAGGGTGCTGTTTGGATCTTCATGTCTAAGGTGTGTCGCATGGAGGCATTTCATGTCGCGAAGGCCACGAAAATTTGATCTTGTGTCGCCATTCAACCCAACTGCTCCCGGTTTCTGTTCCTCGGCGGCCGCTCGCGGAGTCCTGAGGCCTTGCCCGGTCACGACGTCCTTATTAGGGCAGTCCACCGCATTTGGGCCTGTCCATCGCGCATCCTGCACGGGAGACTTCAAGGAAGGGCGCGAGCGCAGGAAAGTTCGAGCTTCATGCAGAGAAAGCGAGCCTTCCGTTTCGACCTGAAGTCGGTAACGGAGTAGTCGTTGCCGTGGGTGTGGCGTACAGCGAGGCCGACTGAGAAGAGTCGAGCCGGTTGAAGAGGACGCTGGCTCCGGCACCGTGGATCTGACCCGGATCCAGAACGAGCCAGCGCCCGGCGCACAAGTCCCGTGCCCACGTGGCTCAGGACGGCCAGCATGCGGGTCTGCACGCGGTCCAGGTTCACTGGGCGGTCGTCTCCACACCGCGCCGACATTGGGATGGTCGAATCCCTGGAGCATGTGGAGAAGGGTGTCCGGCGCGAAAATCCCGTCGGCATCCACGAACATCAGGATGTCGCCGTGGGACGCGGCAATCCCGCGGTTCAACGCCGCACCCTTCCCCGCGTTGGCTTGCGTGACGGAGCGGACCCTGCCGTGTTCGGCAGTGAGCGCGGCCATGATGGCGGCCGTCTCATCGGTGGAACCGTCATCCACCAGAATCACTTCAAACCTCCGGTACCGGCTGGTCAGGATGGATTCCACGAAACTGGTGATCACGACGGCCTCGTCATACCCGGGGACGATCACAGACACGAGAGGCTTCCGGTCAAGGACGGTCAGCCGGTGCGGGGAAGACTGATCGCGGTAGTACCGCCGAGGGATCGACGAACGGGCACCAAGGGTGACAGTGACATCTAGCGCCGCGAAAAGTCCGCGACCTATCGCTGCGAATCACACGCACCATGCCTGGGCTGTTGAGCAGGCTTAGTGCGGATTCTTGGCGCCGGATCGGGCGTATCGGACGGGCCGGCACTCTTCACGCGGAGGGTGCCTCACCGAGGTCGCTTAGTTCCGGGGTCCTATCCGGCGGCCAGGGGTTGGCCGTTGGGGGCCTCCAGTGTCAGGCCTTCCAGGCTAGGGCCCGTAACGTCGGCGATCCGCACGGACGAGGCGCCGGCGCCGTTGGCGATGATCTTCCCACCGACGGTCAGCGTGCCGACGGGTCCCTCCAGGTCCACGGTGACCAGGCCGTCGCCGTCGGTGGAGATGTCCGCCCCGATGTCAACAGATCCGATCTGCCCTGTGGGCTTCACGCTCAGGGCGATGGCCGAGAGGGGCAGGAGTACGCCTTTGACCAGGCTTTCGCCGGTGCCGCCGGAGGTGGACAGGCTACCCTTGATGGTCAGCTTGGGCAGGTCACGGCTGACCTGCACACCCACGGCCCCGTCCCCCCGGGTGGTGATCGAGTCGAACACGGCCTCGCGCAGGGATCCGTCGTAAACATTGAATCCGCGGGCACCCAGTCCGGTGGTCTCTATGGGGGCCTCAACGGTGAGCACGCCGATGTCGCCGAAGTTGACGAAACCTATGCCGCTGGGACCGTGCGAAGTGACTTTGGCCTTGGCCGTCCAGGTCTCTACGGCACCCCAGTTGTCCAGCACCATATCGTTCTGGCCGAACGTGGTGGTGGTGCCCAGGTTCACCACATCCACGGCGCGGGCCCCGCTGATGATGAAGACACCGCCGCTGATCAGGTCCGGCGTGCCCGGGGCGATGCCGCCGTCGGAGAAGACGTCCCCGGTGGAGAGCAGTTCGACGGCGACGGTGCCGCCGCCGGCCATGCCCGCCTTGCCGCCGTGACCGCCGACGAACACACCTCCGCCGCGCACCGGGGTTCCGGCGCTGCCCGCCGAGATGTTTTCCAGCCGTGCGGTGAGGACCACGTCAGCATCGGGCTGCCTGTTCCAGAGGGTGAACGCCCCCTGCAAGGCCTCAACTCCGAACCCGGTGGGCCGGTCTGCCCGGCCGCGCGTGTCCGCCTCCGCCACATGCACGCCGTCAGCCTCGATGCGGCCGGCTCGGACACCGTCCTCAGCGGTGAGGTAGACCTGCCCGAAGCTGGTGACGTTCTTCAGCCGAAGCGTGCCCAGGTTCTCCACTGTGGGGTCGTTATAGATGGCGAGCTCATGCGCTGAGGTGCGCACGGTCACGTTCTCGACCAAGTTGTCCCGCGTCAGCCGCAGACCCTTGGCCCCGAAGGCGAGCTCGCCGCCGCGCAGTGCTACCCCTGGAGGCAGCGTTACCGAGGGCATCCCCTTCAATGTTCCGGAAACCTCGATTTCTTTGGCCCCCTCCGCCAGCGCCTCATTGAGCTGCACTACATTTGATACCTGCGTCCAGGACACGACATCACCACCGTTCTTCGGCTCGGAAACTTGGCGGCAGCCTTCTTTGGCGCCGTCCCTCGCATGATACTCCCGCAGCTTAAAGGCGAAGGGAGTCATCGGAACAGCAAGTTCTGTGGTTCTCGACCTGAATTCGGCCTTTGTATACGGCTAGCCCTGCTGTTTGTCGGGCGATTGTGTGGGCGAGGCGATAGGTAGCCGGTGCCGGTACCTGAGAGTCTGCAGCGCGCGGGTTCTTCGCCGTTACGCCGGGTTTCCCCGGCATCCGGGAGCAGTCGAAGCTGGATTTGGGCCAACAGCCGGGCATCTGGACGTCGAGATTGATACCACTTAGTTCTTCCAGCTTCCGCAGCCGGTAACGGAAGCTGTTGGGGTGATAGCCGAGCTCTCTTGCAGCCGTCGGAATGTTCCCGAAGGCATCCAAGTAGGCCCGGAGGGTGTCCACCATGGCGGTGTCGCCTCGTTCGCCGTCGTGATTGACCAGCCTGTCCACCGGAGTCGGCTGGGAGAAGTCCGCACCCGCAAGCGAATCGCTAATCTGCAACAGTGCCATCTCATTGCCCAAGTCCAGGGCGCTGCCCAAGGTCCTCCCGGAACGGGAGAATTTCAGTGCCCGCAATGCCGGCGATCTGAGATTCGGTCTCAAAGCCATCGCTCCCCATAGCTGGCACGAGGACACCCTCACGTACGGCCTGAGCGGCACCCGGATCGCCGCAAAGTCCTTATCACATGCATTTCTAGAGGCTTCAGCGAACATCACGGAAAATCCTTCAAACTCCCGCGTCATGAAGTGTCTCCCCGCGCCACTAGTCAGTAGTTAGGGCGTTGACCCGGTCTCACACCTTGGTCGAATGAGCCTGTTGTAGGACGGGCAGTCAAAGGGGGCAACAAATTGCAGCGGCATGCGGCAAGAACAACAGCTACTCGGCATCAATTCAGACGGATTCTCAGTCAAATCATTTCCTTGTCGCTGATCGTGCCGATGGTATTCGGCCTCAGTTTCGTGGCAGTTGTATCGACTGCCGAGCCGGCCAAGGCAAACCCCTATTCTTCGCCTCAGGCCTACACTGCCTCCGCAGATTCCTTCATCACCGACATCGGGGCCAGTCTGGCCGGCATCGGTGCCAATCTGACGGTAACCAAGTCGATCGCGAGTGCTGACAGTGTGGGCCAAGCGGACGCGGCAGTTCGACTCATCCAGGGAACTCTGGGTGCAGTCACCGTTCCGGTCACCGCCGCCTCCCAGCATTCCCCAGGCGATCACACCACCCCGGCCACCGCAGGTTTGAACAACTTTGGTATCCCGGGCACGTTGACCATCGACGCACTGGGCGGCACGGCACTGACCCACGGCTATGCCACAGCGTGCCCGAGCCCCACCGAAACCTGGAATAACGACTCAGATCTTACCAAGTTCACCCAGGCACCGGGGCATGCGGCTGTCTATCCTGCCGGTTCCAGGGTTCTGTCCAAAGCCATCGGTAAAATGGCCGGTTTGAAGGTACTGGGCGGCACATTGGGCCAGTTCGGCGCTTTCACGAATTACGACACCACTACGCTGTATCCCACAGGGCTCACCCCCGACTCTTACGGTGTTCAATCCACGAGCACCGCCGAAGTTTCCGGGGTCAGCTTCTTTGGAGGCGCGGTGGCGTTCAGCTGGAGCGGCTTCTATCCCTATGTCAAGGCATTTGCGGACGGCGTCCCAGGCGGTGCTGGCACCGACTACGCACTGCCCGCGGTCCAGGTCGATGTTCTGGGTGTCACCCAGAACCTGTCCCCTGGCCAGACTTACAACTTCGGAGTCCCTGGCGTCGGTAACCTGTCGGTGACGGTCGGTCAACCCACTCAGAACGTTGTGAGTGCCGACGGCACCCATGCAGAGATCACTGTTCCGTTGCTGACCATCGGTGTCAGCACTCTCGGTGGGCTCTCCACAGCGAATTATGACATCCTGCCGATGCACGCGGTGGCCAATATGAGCGCCGGTACCACCCCTGGAATCCAGTGCTTGCCGATCCTGTCCACCATCACCCCCGACCTTGGCCCGACAGCAGGCGGCCAGACGGTGACCATCACGGGCCAGAACTTCGCACAGGGCGCCACCACCGTCACCATCGGCGGCGTCACTATTCCGGCCAATCAGATAACTGTCTCTCCAGACGGGAAAACGCTCACTTTCGTCACTCCGCCGCATCCACCGGGCACCGTTCCGGTGACCGTGACGACTCCGAACGGTACCTCGGATCAAGCTGTCTCGGCCAATGATCCGGGAGCCACGGCCGGCTCCTATACCTATGTGGCTCCCCCGGTCATCACTTCCCCGGCGAACGGCTCAACCACCAACAATCCCAGCCCGCCGATCACCGGCACCGGGTCTCCCGGTTCGACCATCCCCGTGACGGAAGGTGGAACGACACTTTGCACCGCGACTGTGGCTCCTGACGGCACCTGGTCGTGCACTCCCAGCTCTCCACTGCCCTCAGGCAGCCATACCATCGTTGCAACTCAGGTTACGCCTGGTGATCCCACCTTGCCCGACGGCCTCACCCAGACCTCACCACCGGTGACGTTCACAGTTGTCAATGCCAGCATGTCGCTATCCAAGACAGCCGGAGCTATCACGCACGTGCACGGTCCTGTCACGAGCGCCGGCGACACCATCGTCTACACCTTCAAGGTCACCAATACAGGTACCACGGCGATAACGAATCCTCAGGTCACCGACCCCAAGATCACCCCAACGGCCATCAATTGCGGCCCGTCCCCGTTGGCGCCGGGAGCCACTAACACCTGCAACGCGACTTACACACTGACCCAGGCCGATGTGGACGCGGGCACGGTCAGCAACACCGCTACCGCTTCCGGAACCGCCGCGGGTTCCACGATCACGGCTCAGGCGAGCGTAACGACTCCTATCACGGGAGCCAGCGGGCACCTGAGCACCGCCAAGACCGCCAGCCTGGTTGATAGCAACGGCAACGGTCTGG
This sequence comes from Arthrobacter sp. AZCC_0090, assembly GCF_014207375.1. Taxonomy (GTDB): domain Bacteria; phylum Actinomycetota; class Actinomycetes; order Actinomycetales; family Micrococcaceae; genus Arthrobacter. The sequence goes on from NZ_JACHEE010000010.1 coordinate 92,436, forward strand.
CCGACGCCGGCGAAACGATCAACTACACGATCACGACGACCAACACGGGATCCGTGACGGTATCGAATGTCCAGGTCTCGGACCCGAAGATCCCGACTCTGAACTGCACCCCGCCCAGCGGTTCGACCCTGGCCCCGGGGGCGGCCATGACCTGCACCGGCAGCTATGTCGTGACCCAGGCCGATATTGATTCGGGCTCGGTGAAGAACACGGCCACCGCCACCGGAACGTTGCCGGACGGCAGCCCGGCCCCCAGCACCCCGGGCTCCGCCACGGTCCCTGCCAACACCAGCGGGCACCTGAGCACCACCAAGACCGCGGTGCTGAACGATACCAACGGCAACGGCCTGGCCGACGCCGGGGAGAGCATCGCCTACACGACCGTGACCAAGAATGACGGCAGTGCCACGATCAACAACGTCACGGTCTCCGATCCGAAGATCACCGGCGCACCGAACAACGGAACCCTCAGCTGCAACCCGGCCCAGCCCGGGACCCTGGCACCCGGGGCGGCCATGACCTGCACCGGTACTTACACGGTGACCCAGGCCGACGTCGATTCCGGGAACGTGACGAACACGGCGACGGCCACCGGCACGAACGCCTCGACCGGCACGCCTCCGACATCGGTTCCGGGCACGGCCGTCACACCGGCGAACCCCGCTGCCGGTCTGAGCACCGCCAAGACCGCCAGCCTGGTTGATAGCAACGGCAACGGTCTGGCCGACGCCGGCGAAACGATCAACTACACGATCACGACGACCAACA
>NZ_JACHEE010000010.1:93300-213586 GCF_014207375.1 Arthrobacter sp. AZCC_0090
CGGGCTCGGTGAAGAACACGGCCACCGCCACCGGAACGTTGCCGGACGGCAGCCCGGCCCCCAGCACCCCGGGCTCCGCCACGGTCCCTGCCAACAAGGCCGCTAATCCAGGCACCCCATCGACTCCCATAACGCCCGTTTCACCAACGGAACCTGCGTTAGAGCCCTGGTTGGCCTTCACCGGTGCCGGACTCCTGCTCCCTGCCGGATTCGCTGGATTGGTCATTGCGGGATCCGGTGGGCTCTTATTGATGGGAACTCGACGCCGTCGGGACAGCGATACCGCCCGTATAGGAAGGACAGATAGTAGATGAGTGACGTGGTAACGAGGCGTGGCAATCGTCTGATGGCTGGCATGATGCTGGCAGGAACAGCTTTATTGTTGGTTGCTTGCACATCAGGGAGCCCCGATAGTCCATCGACATCCGCATCGGCAACTTCGATCCCGTCCACAGCAATTGTGGGTCAGGACGACGTCCAAGGGGCAGCTACGGACCTCGCGAACAAGGGCTGTATGTTCGCCAACGGCGCCTGGGACTTCACCGGGACCTTGAGCAATTCGCAGAAGGGCGCGCAGTTCTATTCGGTTCGCGTCTGGGTCCGAGACACCAAGACGTCCAGCGTCGTCGCTTCGCAGGTGCTCGAAGAGAAGTTGGATCCAGGCAAGTCCGTGAAACTGGACAGGAAGGCGCTCGTCAAAACCAACGATGCCAAAGGCCTGGATTGCGTTGTGGATGTCATCCGCAAGACCGCATGACGCCGTGAGGTAGCGGAGGGTCCGCCATCAGATGGTGACAGACCTTCCGCCACCACACAGAACAGTCCTATCGTTCCGGAGACCATCGTCTGCTACCACGGCAAGGCCTCCGTTTCACCATGAACCACGGAAGAGCCACCATACCCCGATTTTTGCTCGTTTAGGCGCTATAAGAAAGGGAACGGGGTGTGCGGGCTAATGCCTTGGCATCGGCAGGCGCTCGTGAAGGTGTTGGAGAGGCGCACACCCACAGGGACTCTCGGCGGATCTGGACATGCTGCATGTCCATTTGGTGAACATCTTCGTTCCAACTCGCCTTTCATTTAGCGACATCGCTAGGCGGAGAGCCCCATTAAGAAGCAGGAACCCTTGCGCCCGGTTTTGGCCCATGGCGTGCTGTTCGAGCGCTCGGTGGCGTGCGGATCGGCAGCGAGGCGCGGTCGCGGTCGAAGCCCGGCTCGACGCCGAAGGTTGTGGTTGGACGGCGCCGTCGACGATCATGTCTTCTCTGGCTCCCGACGTAGCCGGCCTTACCGACCTCTTCTAGGATCTGCCAGGCGGGAGGATCTAGCGTTCGGCGACGAGTAGACGCCGGCGTAGCCCTGCATGAAGGACGCCCGGTCCGTGATGATGGCTTCATCCTCAAAAGTAGTCCGCGGCCGCGCCGCCCTTGAACCCATCAGACAACAACTGGCCATGCCATGAGGCTAGTATCTGTGACTTAAGTCACAGATAACTTTGCGTCACTATATCCCTTCTTCAACTACTTCATAGGTGATCCTTCCAACAGGTCGGATCGATGACGGCAGGGGGCTTCGTCTACGAAGGGAAACCTCCTGCCCCTAAAGGAGTAGATATGGAAATACAAACTCCCTTGTTTTGGCGTTCGCGCAGACGGCTCAGGGGCGGCCTTAAGGTCGGAGCCGTCGTTGTCCTTGCTGCCGGTATAGTAGCCTCCGGTGCATCCTTGGCTTCAGCGGCCACTTCGATCTCCCATGGTGATGCCAATCTGGTCTCCGGGTCGGTGTTTGGCACCACTATTGGTTCCATCGGCGCGGTCGATGCAACCAATAACGGTCTGCAGGCACTCGTCACAGCTGGCGCGGAAGGCGGCGTCACGATCCCGGGACCGATCGGGCAGATTTTAACCCTGCAGGGCTTCGGACGCTATGCCGACGCTAATCTCAATGGTTCTTCGGATGCCTATGCAGGCGGCGTGACCGCCTCGGGCGCTCCGGGAGCCTCGGCAGCACAGTTCAACATCACGCCGAGCACGGTTGGCTTGCCGGATCTGTTCACGGTGCAATTCAACGTGGGGCAGTTCTCATCCGAGGCACATTTGGCGGCCGATGGCACCCCAACAAGTTCCTCCACCGTTTCGAACGTCAATGCCGTGGTCGGCGGCTCCGTAGTGAATAGCCTCAACGGGCCGCTGACCACCCTGCAGAACGCATACAACGCATTGGGCGCTTTGGTTCCCGGCCTGACTCCTTTCACCAGCCCGGTTGGGCCGAACGGTATCACCATCGGCCAGGATCAGTTCCTTAACGCGATAGGGGTTCCCAGCTGGGAGCAGGTTCCGGCGAACACCGATTTGGTGAAGCTCCTGCCACAGCTGATGGCCAATAAGGTCAACTCGGCTATCGCCACCATGTTGGCGCAGGCTGCGACTGCGGTCAACGCCATGCCCTTCCCGATGAACATCGCCGCTCAGGTAGCTCTGGCCACTCTGCAGGCCGCGGCTAAGACTGTCACCGACTTGGCTGCTACCTCGTTCGGCAGCGTTGCTTCGGTCATTGGTTCTTTCGTACTGAAGCCAACCGCAACCAACAGCAATGGCTCCTACACCCAGTCGGCAATCAAGGCTAGCCTTTTCCCCGGTCTGTCCGGTGGAGCAATGGCTATCTCGCTGGCCAACGCGACTGTTGGACCGAACACGGTGGTTCCGACCGCTCCTGGCCCGATGATCTCTCCTATGGTGCTCGGCGTTGGCGGGGCAACCTTGTTTGCTCTTTTCAGTGTGCTGCTGATCCTTCGGCGTCGTCAGAACGCGGTTTCCGTCCCAGTAACGGAAGTGCGCTGATGTACGGCGGAGTTCCGGGGGGCGGAGGTGGCCCGTTTGTTGGAGCTGCCGCCGGAGGCGGCCTGCTCGCTTCCACTGGTTTCAGTGGCGGCGTCCTGCTCCTTGTGGCGGTCGTTCTGATCGCAAGTGGTCTGCTGCTTTTGCGCGGGCGCCGACTACGCATCTCAAACCAAGTGGACTAAACCGCGGACTCATCGTGTGGGAGGGGCCGCAGAGTCCATCCCACACGATGGGGCCGAACGTCTGCGAACGCTCAAGAGAACGGAAAAGACCTACTGTGACGGGTCAGAGAAAGCACCGAGGCACCCCCCCGATCGGATCACTTCTCGGCTATGTGCCGAGGGTTGTTCTCTCCATACTGCTTGCTTCCACTGCCGTCTTGGCAGTGGTCTTCAGCGGAGTAGTACGAGGTTGGGAGGCCACGATCTCGGCCTTCGCGATCTCTCTGGCGGTACCAGGTAATGCATTGTCCGTCGGCCAGGTCACGTATTTCGGCCTGGGCACACCGCGTCCCCGTGGCATCGATATCACCGAACTGTGTTCCGCGGTCATGATCGTCGCACCGTTGCTTCTACTGTCTGCCTTGCTCTTATTGATGGTGCGATTCAAAATTGGCACAATATTTCGGGCTCTGAGCGCCGGTTTCCTGATCATTGTGCTTGCCAATGTAATTCGTATCGTGATGATTGCCTTCGGCTGGGACAACTTCGGCACGGCGGGCTTCGCTGCGGCCCACCAAGGCTACGGGAGTGTTTTTGCACTGATGGCTTTTACCGCAGGAATGATCGTATTCATCCGCCTCTCCTTTGGCCGGAAAGGCAAACCCAACAAATGAGCATCATCCAAGCGGTTGCGTTCTTCCTGCTCATCGGTTTTCTTACTTACATCACCTCAATCGTTGTTCCCTTCTTTCGGCGAAAGCCGAATCATCCTGGAAACCCTGACGATTTTGTCTGGCATTTCATTATCCCTTGCCGGGATGAGGAAGCCGTTATCGGCAATACCATCGAACGGCTCACCGGAACCTTCTCCGGAGCTCATATCTGGGTGATCGACGACGACAGCGAAGATGCCACCTCCAACATTGTGCAGAGATATTCGGATGAGAACAGGCTCCTACACCTGGTGCAGCGCCGCCGTCCGGAAGCCCGGACCGGCAAGGGCGATGCTTTGAACGCCGCCTATCATCAGATGCTCACGTCACTCGATAGAGACGTCGATCCGGAAAACCTGATCGTCTGCGTTGTCGACGCAGACGGTGAGCTCGCCGCCAACGCTCTTGAGCAGGCCGCTGGCCCCGATGTCTTCGCCAACCCGATAGTCGGTGCAGCTCAGACCTCAGTGTGGATGAAGAACCGCGACGACCCTGGTCCACTGGGCACGGGCAAGCCGATAGGGAACTACTTCGCCCGGGCACTCATCCGGATGCAGGATATAGAATTCCGCACAGTGATTGCGGCCATGCAGAGCCTTCGGGAGAAAACATCCTCGGTGGGTCTGGGGGGAAACGGGCAATTCACCCGGCTCTCGGTGCTGCAGAAAATCGCCGACGAAGCCGGAGAACCCTGGCACGGAGCACTGCTGGAGGACTACGAACTTGGCATCCACGTGCAGCTGGCCGGTTATGAAAACCGCCACATCCTGGAATCCTATGTAGCCCAAGAAGCACTCAGCAGCGCCCGGCGGCTCATTACCCAGCGCACACGGTGGGCACAGGGCAACATCCAGTGCATCAAGTACCTACCGGAGATCATCAAATCCAGGCACATTTCCAACGCCTCGGTAGTCGAGTCGTCGTATTACCTGATTCTCCCCTACCTCCAGCTCCTCGGTATTCTCACGTGGGGTTCCATGACTGTTTTCTTCATCATGGGTGCCACCTCAGGACAGCTGTTCATCGGCGGCTTCGAGGACCTCGGATGGCTCCTGCTGATGACTCTAATCTTCGGCATTATGCCCTTCGCAATGTGGGGCCCGATTTACAAAATCAAATGCGAGCCGACGGCCGGCTGGTGGCGAACCGTTGGCTGGAGTATCGGCATGTGGCTGTATGTGTATTACACCTATATATGCCTAGTCCGCGCGGCATTTAGAGTGACTACCGGACGGAATGGCTGGCTCAAAACTAAACGCAACGCTGAAAAGAACACCAGCGGCCCCGTCGCTAAAGACACCTGATCAATTCGGCTTCAAGAAAGACAACTCGTGAAGAAAATAGCCGTCATCTACGGCACCCGTCCGGAAGCTATCAAAATGGCCCCTCTGATCAAGGCGCTGCAATCCGATCCTCGTTTCGAGGCCCACGTCATTCTCACCGGACAGCATCGCGAAATGCTGGATCAAGTCAACTCCATTTTCGGTATCATTGCAGACTCAGATCTCGATATCAGCGAAGCGGGACAAACCCTTACCTCCATCACCACCAAGGTACTGGAGGGGTTAGCCGGGCAACTGTCCGAGGTGAATCCTGATGGCGTGATCGTCCAGGGCGACACCACCTCGGCTCTCGCAGGTGCGCTTGCAGCCTTCTATCAGCAAATCCCAGTTTTTCACCTGGAAGCGGGACTGCGCAGCGGAAACATTTATAACCCCTTCCCTGAGGAGGTGAACCGGAAGCTGATCAGCCAGCTCGCGAACCTACATTTCGCCCCCACAGAGGCCAATAAGCTTGCGTTGCTACGTGATGGAGTGGCAGACGAGACCATAGTGGTGACCGGCAACACCGTGATCGATGCGCTCCTGCACACCGCGGAGCTTCCCGGCGACCTCGACGACCCGCAACTGCTTGGGGCTACCCGGGACGAGGCGCGGCAGATCATCTTGGTTACTACCCACCGGCGGGAGAACTGGGGCGAACCGCTAGCGCATATTGCCGCCGCCGTGGCAAAGATCTCCACCGGGTTTCCCGAGGCCAGGATTGTCCTGCCGATGCACAAGAACCCGGCAGTTCGGGCGATTCTTCATGAATATCTGGATGGGTTGGACAATGTGTACTTAATCGAGCCTTTGGATTACGCCCAATTTGCCAAGATGCTCAACCGAGCTTATCTGGTTCTCACTGACTCCGGCGGAGTCCAAGAAGAGGCTCCCTCACTCGGCAAGCCCGTGCTTGTGTTGCGGGAGACCACCGAGCGTGGTGAAGGCGTCGAAGCGGGCAATGTGACGCTGGTCGGTACGGACACCGCACGGATTGTGGCCGAAACAACCCGTCTTATGCGGCATCCGGAGCACTATGCGGCGATGACCGCTGCTTCCAATCCTTATGGTGACGGAACCGCCTCGGTACAGTGTATTGGGGCCCTTTGGGCCTATTTTGAGCGTCTAACGGCTAAAAAGAAATTTGACGACAGCTAACACCTCGTCACCGAACCCGTCGAACCCCAGCGCCGTCTGGCCAGTGCATCGAACGGGATCTGCGAGTCCGTGCCGACCACCGGTTCCCGGACCGTCACGACCGGCTGGCGTCACCGTCCCGGGCGCCTCGAACAGGCCCTGGTCAGTAGGCACGACCAGGGCCTTCACCGGAGGCGTGGGCTCGATGTCGACCTCAAGGACACCCTGGGGCCGGATCGTCCAGCAGTTCACGGGCGCGCTAGAGCAGGATGCCGAGTTCGGCATCCGTATGCGCCGACGATCTGCTGCCGACCACCCACATACCTGACAATCCATAAGGAGCTTCCTAAATGTGATTTCCTTTGGAAGATCTATTCGGGAGGAGTGTTGCCTCGATCCCTAGAATCCGCCCCAAGGGGCAGCCAACCTGCCGCCAACGCTCATTTCTAAGTTGCCGTTGACACCAGACACGAACGGTAAGGAATAGGAACCCGTCGGAGGGCAGGACTTGGGTTCTCTTCCCCGCCCTCTACCGTCCTTGCGCAGACCCGAGCCTTTGGTTTCAGTGCCCCCTATCTCCGGCTTCAGGCCCTTCCATTGGTTCGTCGCTGTGCAGGTTGGGGGCACGGTTCAGGGAATTCTCCTACTGCTTCCAGAGCCAACCGTGCAAGCAGTCATCGTCGCCGCATGGCTGTTCTGTCATTGATCCTCCATCTACGCTGCCCCATTTTCCCCCACCGATCCCGGACGAAGCGCCGGGGACCAGTATGAGGTTCTCATCGATTCGGGTCCGCCATAAGGCGCAGTCCTCTTTCCACTTCCCATCACCCCTTCCAAGGTGTCCGAGGAGCGCGTCCGGGAGGTTCCCCTGTGGTAGGGATGCCTCCCGGACGCTGTACCTGTCCATCCGCGATTGCTGGGCGTTCCGGTTGCGGGATTCGTGAAAGACGACGGTCCTTCACGGTCCAGGCACTTGTTAAGTACCGAGTCGCGTCCAAACGTGACGCAAAACACGGCGCGACTTTGACCGGGGCATGCCGAGCGGGCGAATCCAGATCCGGGCACCGTTGCCACTGTAGGTTTTTGCGTGCATTCGTCGCGCATGGGATAGAAATTCAATAACGGACGGCGATCAGCACAAAGGGCCGCCTTGAACGCTGAACGGGTTCAGACGTCTTTCGGTGTTTCTCCCCATCCCGCTTGACTTGAGAAGGTCTAGTTCAAAGGGACGTCGAAGTTCTGCTTCGTGATGTTCTGCCCGTCGGAGGTGCCGGCGGCTTGTCGTTCGTAGCCCAATGTCAGCTTGGTCTGTGGCGTGTGCAGGATGAACACCATCCAGCCTTCGTCGCCGAACAGCGGGCCATACCCGGCGTCTTTGACGGCGCCAAGCAGGTCGTCGAGGCCGCCGGAGATTGTCGGGATAGATGCGCCGCCGTTGGCTCCGACGATGTAGAAGTTGTCGGCTCCGAAGCTGCTATAAAATTTCGAGCCGGTACTGACCTTCGCCGTCACCAGCACAACCTGCCCGCCGTGCAGCGCGGCCCAGTGATGTACAACCGCTGATGGCGGTGTGAAGTTTGCGACAACGGACTCGATCTGGGCGCTGTTACCCATCACCGGGTCGCTGATGCCCTGGTTCACCGCGACCGAGCCGCCGCCCGCAGGAGTGGTGGCCGACGGGCATCTGCCGACGGCACTGTGTTCGACTCGGTGGCAGAGGATAATGCAGGACGCGATGCCGCACTGCTGGTCGCCGTCGCACCGCCCGGGGCGGAGCATGCCCCAATGAGCAATACCAACATCGTGGCCGTGGCGAGCGCGAGTGGAGGAAAATTCATAGGATTCTCCAAGTTGAGACCGCGTGGGCCGTCCCATCGGGGCGGCCCACGGATCTAACCGCGTGCGTGTGCGCCGCATGCGGTGTGCTAGATTATTGCGTGCCCCAAACAGTCGGCATGCACACGTCACCGATGTCTGGGGCACGGCCGGGCTTGTTGCAACGAGTCAGGAATCGATACCCCGCACCTGGCACTATCTAAGTGCCTGCGGGCGGCGGATCGTGACGCGAAAAGGCCGATGGTGTGAGATCAGCTCCTTTGGTCCCCGGCTCATGGCAGGCGACAGGCGCCCAGGCGGAAACGGGGAACCCAACTCGGCGCTCCAGCGCTCACTGAATACGGCTGTCGGCCAGGGCCAAAGCGGGGCGTCCAGGTCGCTTCGCCTCGATTGAAGCGGCAGCCCCTGGAGTCCACCCGCGAGCTCCAACCGGTCAGCTATCAGACGTACGAACGGATCAAGAAAGACCTGTCAGTCAGGGCGACGGCGGGCGGAATCTGGGTTGTTCAAGAAACGGCAGCGTTATGGGTCGTTCCGGAGGGAAAGCGATCATGACGGACCTCAAGGCAACGCTCGACAGCTACACCAAGGACGTAGAGCCCAAGCTCAAGAGCTGAAACCTGTTGGGTGATCGGGTTTGTCGCAATCCCGGGTCTCGACAAGCCCGGCCACCCTGGCCGAAAGACCCGACGTCAGCAACGACGAGAACACCATACGTTTGGGCGATCCACCGACACCGGTACCTGGCCCCTGACCCGGCTCCTGTTGGACTACTTGGCAAACCGCTGCCCAAACCTGGACACCGCAGCCACCCCCGGATGCGAAGTGGCTATTCCCAAGATAGGCGCCGGGATCGCCCTTGCGAATTTCCAGCGTCTAGTCGACGGGTTGTCCGTCCTGGCCGACGCCGGAATGACCCTCAGCGAGATCATCTTAAGCGCGACAGACGTTGCCGCCGAAGCCTCCGGGCTCCGCACAAAGTGACGGCCGCCTCATTGCGGGCCCGAGGACAGACGGGCCGACGCTGGGGAAACTCCAGGCGTTCCACGTCACGATCGGCTCGAATCGCTCACTAAATAGTTGTCCGGATACCAAGGACCGTGCACTGCGATTCGCCCCCGTAACGTCGGTGCATGCGTCTGACGTGAATACGCCAGACGGGTGCGGCCAGCCGATTGAGACCCGGCTGGCCGCACGCCCATAGCGGTCGGCTCGTGCCCGGTCACCGGGGCAAGGGTCGAGTTCTTTGTTGGACTATGGATCGAAGTCGCAGTAGATCGTCCACGAGCCCCTGCCTATACAAGACAACAACGAGGCATTCGCTGCCAACGCCTCGGCTAGGGCTTCCATCACGTCATCAACTTTCACTGTTCGCTCGGTGACTACGCTCGGGTGGAGCCGGCTGCGGTGTAGAACTACTAGATCCATCGGCACGATCCCTAATCGCCTCCTGTCGCGTCACCCATCAGGCCCGGCGTCAGTCCTCCGGTATCAGGTGGTCGAAGACCAGGTTGGTCTGCGTGTTAGCGATGGCCGGGTCGGACCCCAGATGGCCCGCGATAAAATCCCTGAGCTCTTTGGGAGTTCGACAAGCCACGTGCACCAGGAAGTCCTGGTCACCGGCCAGCAGGAAGACGCTCTGCACGTTGGGCAACATCCTCAGATGCTGCCCGATGGCCAGCATCTTGTTGCGCGCCTGAGGGTGCACACGCACCGAAATCAAGGCGTATACCAAAAGGCCCAGAGCCTCGAGGTCCACGGATGTATGGAAACCCCTGATGACCCCGGCGTCGCGAAGGGCGCGCACGCGGCCAAGGCATGTGGACGGCGCAATTCCTGCCTTCGACGCAAGGACATTATTGGGGATCCGCGCGTCCGCCATGAGCTCTCCAAGGATGAGACGGTCTATTTCGTCAAGCCGAATGCGGTTCGGATCCGACCCGTCCTGACGTCTCCATTTTGAACTGACCACGAAATCGCCTCCAAAATCTTCCTGATGATTCAAAATCGTTGACCTCAAATTGACTTCAATTCTATCTTGGAGCGATTCATGGAATGCCCAGCCTGCGGCAGGACCGGGTCGGCCCGAAGACCTGCAGAGGTCCGCACGCGGTTCCGTTCCAGCAGCCGGCCACAGCAGCACACATCAAGCGGAAAGTTCTATCGACAAGGAGGTCGCGATGAACAGTTTCGACAAAATCCAGGCCCGCGAAGGCGGGCTCAAGCGCCAGCTCACAGCCCGGCAGATGACCATGATCGCGCTCGGCGGCGCTATCGGAACAGGGTTGTTCCTGGGCAGCAAGTTCGCCATCGGCTTCGCCGGGCCGAGCGTCATCATCAGCTATGCCATCGGCGGCCTCATCGCCCTGCTGCTAGTGGGCTGTCTTTCCGAGATGACCGTTGCCCACTCGACATCGGGCTCGTTCGGGGCATACGCCGAACACTATGTCAGTCCCTTGGCCGGGTTCCTGGTCAAGTACATGTACTGGTCGTGCATCGTCCTGGCCGTGGGCACGGAGGTCACGGCTATCGGAGAATACATGAAGTTGTGGTTCCCTGACGTCCCGGCGCTGCTTTGGGTGGTGCTGTTCTCGGCCGTGCTGATCGCGGTCAACGCCATGAACGTCAAGGCATTCGGCACCCTTGAATACTGGTTCTCAACCATCAAGGTGTTCGCGATCGTCGCCTTCATCGTTCTCGGCGCCTACATCGTGTTCGGCAGCCACAGGCCGGAAACGGGTCTCCAGAATTACGCTGCAGACGGCGGGTTCTTCCCCCATGGCCTCTCCGGCACATGGTTCGCCGTGATTGTCTCGATTTTCAGCTACCTGAGCATCGAAATGATCGCGGTGGCGGCCGGAGAGGCGAAGGACCCCGCCGCCGCGGTGAAGAAGGCCTTTCGCACCACCATCGTCCGGCTGCTGCTCTTCTACATCGTCACACTGGCCTTCATCCTTGCCATCGCCCCGGTGGGCCAGATCCTCGCCGGTGGCAGCCCGTTCGTCACGGTGATGCAGAACGTCGGCATACCGTACGCGGACAGCCTACTGAACTTCGTGGTGATCATCGCGGCGCTCTCCGCCATGAACAGCCAGCTCTACATCTCCACCCGCATGATGTTCAGCCTGTCGCGCGGTGGCGACGCACCGTCGCTGTTCGGCAGGGTGCGGGCTAACGGCGCCCCCGTCAACGCCCTGATCCTCTCGACGGCAGGCATCGCCGTCGCCACCGTCGTCTATGCGATGTTCCCGGAAACGGCGTTCACATTCATGATGGCCATCTCGATGTTCGGCGCCATGTTCACCTGGCTGATGATTTTTGTGACCCATTGGTTCTTCCGCCGCAGCGCGAAACGGTCCGGAACGGAACTCGCCTTCAAAGTCCCCTTCTTCCCGTTGGGAACGCTCCTGGGCACCGGGCTGATGGCCGCCATCCTCCTGAGCACGCTTGCAACGGAGGCGTTCGGCATGACGCTGGTCTTCGGGATTCCGTTCGTGGCGCTCGTAACGGCGATGTACTTCGTCGTGAAACGTCGCCAACGGACTACTGGCAGCCCAGACGGCCCCGAGAAAGACGGCACGGACGAAAACGCCGCGGTTGCGACCGGCAGGCCCTGACAATTCTAGTGTGAAGCCGCGGACACAGAACCCCTGACGTGCGGACGTGATGACCGGCGCGTTTGTAAGGACGATTGTCGGACCCTGTAGTGGAGCCTTTTGGCGGTTTGCTGCTGTCTTCGGCGCCAGCGGGAGCGTTTGAGAGTATGTTCCACTCCGGCCGCGAGTTCGGTTTTAGAAATTGGTTCTAGAAACCGCGTCATGGTTGGCGGGTTCCAGCCACTACCTACTTAAGGTCAATAATTTCCACGCTCTAAAGGACGGCAATGGCGTCTGGTACTACTCGTTCAACGGCCGACGCTGTCAGCGACGGCCAACTCATCGCCATGGTCCGTAACGGGGATCTGGATGCCTATGACGGGCTGTACGCTCGGCATGTCTCCATCGCCTCCACGGTGGCTCGTAAAAACGTTGACAACTTCAGCGACGCCGACGACGTCGTCGCTGAAGCATTCCAGTCCGTTCTGCAGAGCCTGGTGGCGGGCAAAGGGCCTGAACACTTCTTCCGTGCGTACTTGTTGTCGGCAGTGACCCGGCTTTCCCACCACAAGAACCGGAAAGCCGGCCGCACGCTGCCGACCAGCGACGAGACGGTCCTTGACCACAAAATGACACCGGACGATCCCGCCATCCGGGCCTTCGAGTCACAAACCGTGGCCCGCGCCTTCCGCTCGCTACCCGAGCGTTGGCAGTCGGCGCTGTGGTACCTGGACGTGGAACGGATGAAACCCGCCGCCGTCGCTCCGATCATGGGACTCACACCCAACGCCGTCTCCGCGCTCGGCGTCCGGGCACGGGAAGGGCTGCGGCGGCAATATCTGCAGATGCATGTCAGCGAGACTCCGCAGGGCGACTGCACGGAGTTCGTCTCCCAGTTGGGATCCTATGTTCGCGGTGGTTTGTCCAAATCGGCCGAGGCGAAAGTCCGGGACCACCTTGATGGCTGCGCAAAATGCACTGCCGTGCTGCTGGACCTCAAGGACGTCCAGGGAACCATGCGGGCCGTGCTCCTGCCCTTGATCACGGGCGTCCCCTTGGCTGCGTGGGGAGGGAACGCCTCAGGGCTGGGCGTTGTGGGCCAGCTACGTGCGGCGCCAGCGGCATCCCGGGTGGCCGGAATCTCCCACCCCTTGTTGATGTCCATCTTGGCCGTGCTCGCCGTGGGACTCGTGGTGGGCGCCGTCGGCACCATAGAGGTCCTGACCGGCCAGCCCACACCAAGGGCGTATCAGGGCGCTGAGATACACACCACCCAGCCAGCCCTCCCAACGCCGGCACAGCCCCAGGCGCCCGCGCCCATTCCCTCCGCAGCGCCCGTACCGTCGCCGCCTCCGGCATGGCCGAGCGAACCGGAGACACCGGTGATCGTGGAACCTCCCCTTGCCGCGCCGGCACCTGTGCCAGTTGCAGCGCCGATGCCGACCCTCGCGCCAACCCCCTCACCGACGCCGTCGCCCGTGCCGACTCCCACGCCCACATCGACCCCGACCCCGTCGCATGTGCCCACTCCCACTCCCACTTCGACCCCCACGCCGAATCGTGCGAAAGTCAGCGCTACCACGAGCCGGACCGATTCCGGTACGGATCCCACGACGGCAACACTCCAGACCGTCTTCACCCTGTCGCGAGGATTCGGGAGCGCCACCGCCGACTTCTCGGTCAACACCCCCGGCTCGATTTCGGCCAGCTCAGTCACTGCCCCCGCGGGCTGGAGCTGCGCCGCGAAGCCACTGGATCTCTCGAGCATCAGTTGCACCACGGGTTCGGTGCAACCTGGCGAACTGAAATTCACGTTCAACGTCAATATTCCGGACTACTGGCACGGCCACACCCTGACATATGGCTTGAGTGGACCTGGGATTGCTGCGAATACCTTCTCCTACGGCTTCTGACGGCAGCGGGACATCGCGGAGCCGGTGAACCGCTGGAACCGGTCCTGCGTACCAATTGCACGGTTGCTTTCGGGCCTGGTCGGTCGGGATACAGGCAAACCGGCCCGTGAATTTGACGGAGATCGGTTTGCGCGATTGACCGCAATCTGTCGGACTTTCGGCGACACGATTTCCAAAGTCTCGTTACTAAGCAAGTGGCACACCTTGTCGGGTTTGCCGATCCCTTGCCACATGAAAGGACATGAGAATGCTTCGTCAAATTATCGGGGTCACCATTTCTGTTGCCGCATTGGGACTGGCTGGCTGCTCAGGCGGTGGTTCCACACCGGTATCAAGCGGCACAACCAACGCATCATCCTCTCCGACGGTAACGAGCCCGGCGGCCAGCGCGAGCCCCTCGACCTCGTCCCCGTCCCGGAGCGCACTTGCGGGGGATTTCACCAAGGAGGGAACCCAGCTAAGAATCGGGGAGATCGCAACCATTCCCTACGACTATGCCAAGAAGACGGCCACCCTCAAGGTGGCAGTGGAAAGGATTGAGAAGGGCACCCAGGCCGATCTTGCCCCTCTCCAGCTCGGCGACAAAGCAAAGGGCATGACGCCGTTCTATGTCCGGGTCAGCATCACGGGCGGCGAGAAGGCCAGCGACATGGCCTTCTCAAGCCTGTCTGGCATCCACGGTTTGCTGGCCGATGGGTCCCTGGCCACCCCAGTTTATGTGATGGGCTCATTTGACCGGTGCAGCGATGATTCCTTCCCCAAGGACTTTGCCGAGGGAAAAACCGTGCAATCGTGCTACGTATTCGTCGCCTCGGGTTCCGCCCAAGTCACAGGAGCACGATGGCAGGGCAGCGGCAAAGCATACAGCGGCACCAACACCGGGCTGACCTGGAAATGATTGGAATCCATCGCGCCGACAGCCCGGATCAAGGGGAAGAACAAGACCAGCAAACAAGGGAGTCCCAAATGGACGCAGGATTCAATCTCTACGCTGATGCGGACGCCCGCGTGAGATTCCAACTCGTCACCGAAAATGGAGACGTGTTGCTCGCGTCCAATGCTTTTGAGAACGAGGACGCGGCAATCGCCGCGATCTGGTCTCTGCGCGAGGCCGCGGCCAACGGGCGCATCGTTGATCTCACCGGCGTGAAGCCAGAAAACCACACCGCCGGCTAGCAAAACTTGCTTCCACCCACCCCGCCGATCTCATGGGGATGGTTCTAGGAAGCGGCACTCGCCCCATTACAGGGCGGTCACCTACTTTTGTGCCTTCCTTTTCTGCCATTGCCAGGCGTGCCAGAACAGAAGCGTCGCCAGGATCAAAGCCGCTGCCTGGAGGAGTTGTGGCGTCATGTTCATCAGGACGTACGCGAAAGGCATCGTATTTCCCGGACTGGGGGTGAACGGGGTCATTGCCTCATTGATGATCACCATGATCGCTATGACCAGCAGGAATTCCAGCGCCCATAACCCGATAATGAACGGATTGACGGAAGACCTCCGCTGAGCCGCTTCAGGGGGCTCCAGGTGATGCTCCAGCGAATTCCCGTGCTGGTCGATTTCACGGAATTCAATCCGTGCTTGACCCTCGTCCATCGTCCGTTCCCCCTGGTTCGGTGTGCCGTTGCCACGCCGCTCGGCGGTTTGCAGGGCGCACTTTTGAGGCACTCTACCGCGTGCCGCCCTCCGCAGTCACCACCGCCGTCGTCGTGCGTGAATACCAGCAACCCCACTCGGGGACCATCGGGACTAGTCTGGGCGCATGACAACTCGTGCCAACGAACTCACTGCCTTGGTCACCGGTGCCACCGCCGGCCTCGGGGCGGAATTCGCTCGCCAGCTGGCCGAATCCGGCCACCACCTCGTCCTCGTGGCCCGGGACGAAGGTCGCCTGCGGGCTACCGCGGAGGTGCTCGAACGGGACTTCAGTATCTCGGCGGAGGTATTGCCGGCGGACCTGACCTCAGGCGTCGGGGTTGCGGCTGTCGCGGACCGTTTGCGGGACGCTTCCCGGCCGGTGGACGTGCTGGTCAACAACGCCGGAATCGGTTTGCTGAACTCTTTCGAGAAGAACGATGTGGAAGACGAAAAGCGGCATTTGCGGCTGCATGTCCAGACACCCATGGAGCTGTGCCACGCGGCCTTGGAGGTCATGTTGGCACGCAAGTCGGGCAGGATCATCAACGTCGCCAGCGTTGCGGCATTCGCCAACCGTGGCAGTTATTCGGCAGCCAAGGCCTGGCAAGTGGTCTTCAGCCGTTGGGCAAACATCGCCTATGCCGGCAGCGGGGTGAAAGTCACGGCAGTCTGCCCGGGGTTCACCCACACTGAATTCCACGATCGCATGGGCATGGACAAGTCGGTAGCTCCCCGCTTCCTGTGGCTGAAAGCTGAGCGTGTCGTCCGCGAAGGGCTGGAAGACAACGTCCGGGGTAAGGGTGTATCCATCCCCACCAAGCGCTACAAAGCGATCACTGCCGCCATGCGTTTCCTGCCGCCGAAGCTCACCTCGGGACCGCCCCGCCGCCCCTTGAATTAGCTCGACCCCGTGAAGTAAACCAGCCCCGCGAAGTACCCCTCGGCGCCTGGATCAGCACGGCCACGGCGATCCCGATCACCGCGCCCACGAAAGTCTCCACAGCGCGTTCCAGGACCAGCACCCCAGGATCCGCGGGCGCCGCCAACTGAGTCATGAGCAAGATGACCGGGGTGAAGAACACCATGGCCCAGCCGTAGTGCCGAGCCATGAACAACTCGGTGGGGAATTGGAACCCGATCACCAGCAGAGCCAAGATGACTGCGGTTTGTCCGGGGAAGTATTGCAGCGGCGACAAAGGGCTTGGAAAGAGTACGACGGCGACAATCGCCAAACCGAGGAATGTCCCCACAATGCGATGGATGCCGCGGTGTAGCCGGCTTGGCATATCGGCTCCGGCCAGCGGAACAGCGGCCGCAGCCATGGCCCAGTGCGGGTGGCCGCTTCCCGTGAGCACTCCGCAGGCACCTGCCGCGCCGACGGCGAGCACATACCGTGCCGCGTGCACCCCCGCGGCCTGGCGCAGTTGAGCAGAGAACGCCGGAATATCCCGGATGGCGCCACGTTCCCAGACCCGGTGCCGAAGCCATCCGGCGAAGCCAACCACCGTCGAGAACGCTGCCGAGGCGGCGCAGATCAGCACTGCAGCAAGGAAGGGGATGCTTGCGGGGACGGAGGCGCACGCCCCTAGTGCCAGGATTCCGAAGAAGGGGCCGTTGGGCTTGAGCCGCACCTTGTCCGAGAACAGCGAACCTACACCTGCCAGGAGCGCCTCCACCGCTACCAATCCCCATGAATGGATATGGAAGACGGACAAGAAGGTGCCTACTGAGACGCCGGCCAAGAGCACCGCGGCAGCTTGCGCTTGGTGTTTGAGGCGCAATTGGTGCGACTCGGCACGGCCGTACATGCCGGTCAGGGCGCCGAACACGGCGTAGATGATGAGGTCCGCCCGGCCAACCGTGAGAAGCACAAGTGCCGGCACGGCGACGCTCAGTGCGACGCGGACGGCAGCAAGGTGGTCGTTGCTTGCCGGTGGAATCCTATGAAGGGCGCGGGCATGGGCCATGATTGATCGCAACGGGACACCACCAATCAATTCGGCCGACTATTGGGAAGCTATCAGCACCCCAAGATCCGCGCCATTAGCTGGGTCACAACGTTGCATTGTGTTTCCCCCGCTGGCGGTCGTTCACAAAGTGGGCGCGATTGCCATGGCTGTCATGACAGTGACGACGCGAGGCCAGGTGTGTGTTCGTAGATCAGACCGACGGGAACATGAGGTGCGAGTGCCACGGTGAATCGGTAGTGTCCATCCCGCATTACGAGTATGCCGCAGGTGCCGTTCTGGATTGCTTTCTCGCGTGCCACTGTCACAGCATGATTGAGCTGGGACTCCATGTCAGAAGTATCGCTGGCGTGGAAATCGGCAATGATGTGAATGTCGTTCATTTATGGCCTTTCACAGGCTGATGAGGAAGATGGGAATCGTTGAAGCTGGCTTGAGGTTTGTCACTCAGCTGTGAAATAGATCGCGCGGGAAGATCATTCCTCAGATTCACGTTCGCGCTAGCCGTTCTATGTCTTCAAGGAAATCACGGACAATCGCTTCGGTTACTGTGGCGCGCGTCTGACTGATGGCTTCAAGATAATGCTCGGTGGTCAGTTCCGCCTCCGTCGCAGAAAGACCATGGCGAACGGCGTATTCCAGCGCGTGTTGTGAGGCCTTACGTGCGGCAAACTCTATGTCGGCAGGAGAGAACCGTTCGGTGTTCTCCGCCAAAGTTGAGAGATCGATGTCTGTTGCGGTGGATGGAACGTATCGGGTCCAGATTGCCCTTCGCGCAGCGGCATCCGGCGGCCCAATCGGAAGGACGTAGTCGAAGCGCCCGTGACGCAGGAATGCTTTGTCGAGTGACCGAATGAAATTCGTGGCACAAATCAGGAGACGACCTTGCTGTTCGCGAAAGGATGGGATGATCTTGAGCAATTCATTTGTCACTCCGTGCGATGCCGTGGGGTGTTCGCCCTTTCTGGTTGAGGCTATCTCTTCAACTTCATCGATGAACACCACTGCGTGTTCCAAGTGAGCGATGTCAAGAAAGGCCTGGCGGAGGGCAGACGCCAGCCCTTGCGGATCAGACGCCAGACGGGACGGAAAGACTTCGACAAACGGCCAGCCTAGGCGGGATGCCACGGCTTTGGCGAAGGTCGTCTTTCCGGTGCCTGGTGGCCCGAAAAGGACGACGGCTTTGGGCGGAAGCACTCCCAGGGTTTGGGCCAATTCGTCTTGAGCGAGCGGCAGGATCACGCGTTGTTCGATCAGGTGCTTTTCATCCGTCATCCCGGCCAAAGCATCCCAGAGTCCGCCTGGCAGCAATCTACCTCCGACCTGGCTGAGGCAGCCGGTTTCTTTCGGCCGGCCAGGCACGGCGCGCTCGAAATACATGAGGGTCTCCTCAACCGTGAACCGGCTGTTGCGGAATGCTTCGACCCTGGATTCGGCAGCAGGCAGTAGTGCGGAAATTCGGAGGACGCCGCGCATACTAAGGCGAGACTCAAGTCCGGCGATTAGGGCGCTTCCGAGCCCTTGATCCCGCCAACCAGCTGCCTGCCCCAGCATGAGGACCCATGCCCGATCCTCTTCGATCCGGCAGGCCGCCGCTCCGACAATACGTTCAGCCGAAACGGCCACAACTCCCAACTCGTCTGAACAGGCAGCGATGATCTCGGCGAGACTGTATACGGGGTGGACCCCTGCGGTTCGAGATTCCTGCCACACCTGAACCAGCTGATCCAAATCATCAGGGTGGTAGTTCCGGACTCGCCATGGGTGCATCGTGGCCTCGTTTGCTATCGGTTGGTTAGGTGGGATCCTGACAAGGCTTGACCGAGGTCTGCATGTCGGCGCGTGCGTCTATAGGGCTTCTTGATTTTCGCCACGAGCTGATAAAAGAGCGCAGTCGATCGCGTCTGGGCCGAAGGTAATGTGCGATATTGCTCTGGCGTCATATGCAGAACGGGAACCAAGCCCGTCCAGCCGAGACTCCGCGATCAGTTCTTCTCTGAAGTGGGCTCGGGAGGAGTATCCGGCAGCGAAGGTGTAGTCCTGCCCGATATGCCTGTCATAGCGGGATCGGGCGAGCCTGCGTGACATCATGCGAATCACTTCCTGTTTTCGAAGCTCATAGCTTGTTGATCCCTCGAATTCACACTAGCTACGGCCCACTCAAGGAGTCTGTGCGCGCTGCACATCGGTTTCCTCTTTTCTGTGCTCGTGGACCTCCGCCGGCATGCCATCTTCACCCACACACGGTGCCTCGTCCTCGGCGGACCGGGTGTGGGTTTGATCCGTGCAAGTTCTCCGGCGATCGGCTGGTCCCGGTGGGTCACAGAGCCCGACCGTGCACCGCGCACGGTTTCCTCTACATCGGCGTCCTAGGGTTTTGTCTCGGCGACTATCGGAAACCGACCCGCGAGGAAGTCAATGGACGGTGCCGGATGGTTCAACGAACCCAGCCATCTTGTCGCCCGACGCCCAGCAACTCAACCACCGCGCGGCGGACCTTCCACTACAGAACGGATGAACCACATGAGCCCACTCGACAAACCCAGGGAACGCGCAGAGATTCTCGGCGTGATCCATGGCATGTACGCCAACTACCTCGTAGGGAACCGAGGCGCAATAGATGCGGTTCTTGCCGCGGACTTCACGATGTTCGACTCCGACCATCCAGAGCTGATTGTCGGTTTTGATCAGCTCAACGCTGTGCGAAATTCGCGGCCAGCAGGATCTGAAGTACCCGATGAATCCCTATCCGTGTTTGGAGAGCATCTCTGTTTCGCCGACCGTTTGGCCGTGGCCACTTACTGGCTACGAGTGGATTTCGTGGGTCCCGGAAGCGCTGGCCGCGAGCCGGAACTGGTCCGTAATACGGCTGTGCTCGTGCACGGCGGCTCCGGCTGGAGGATTCTTCACATTCATGAAGACGTGCATGGCCAAACCACCCAGACCGCGTGATGCAGGCCGCCTCGAGTGACCGGGATAGCTGTGCGCCGCGCACAGCGGCTCAAGCATGGCCGTTTGTAGCGTGTGGGGTATTAGTTACTCAGCTCACACACAGGAGGAGCCATGACCTATCGAGTCGCCATGGACATTGGCGGAACGTTCACGGATGTCGTTGCCTACGACGAGAACACGGGGACATTCGAGGCCGCTAAGTCCCCGACCACCCCGAGGGACCTAACCCGCGGCATGCTATCCGCGATCGACAAAGTCGTCGAGAACGCCGGTGAAATCAGTTTCTTCGTCCACGGAACCACCCAGGGGCTCAATGCGCTCCTCGAGCGCAAGGGATCCAAAGTCCTTCTGCTGTCCACCCAAGGAATGCGCGATGTGTACCACATAGCGCGAGGCAACAGGGACCGGATGTTCGATCTGCACTACCGGAAGCAGCAACCGCTTGTACAGCGTGCTGACACAACCGAGGTCCGAGGGCGCCTGAACTGGAAGGGCGAGGAGCTTGAGCCACTCGATGAAGCCGCAGTCGTCGCGGTCGCGGAACAGGTAAAGTGCGGCAGTTTCGATGCTGTTGCCGTCGCGCTGCTCTTCAGCTATCTGAACCCGGCTCATGAGCTACGAGTGGGACAGATTCTCCGTCAAGAGCTCCCTGCGGACATCATGGTTGTCCTTTCACACGAAGTTGCCCGTGAATGGCGTGAATACGAGCGGACCTCCACCGCCGTCCTCGAGGCCTACACCGGTCCTGTCGTCAGAAAGTACTTGAGCAAGGTTCAGGAGAAGTTTTCAGCGGCAGGAATGGATGTCCCGGTTCAGGTGATGCAGTCCTCGGGCGGGGTGGTCAATGCGTCCTTCGCACGGGAGCATCCCCTCCAGACCCTGTTGTCAGGTCCAGTGGGCGGAACGGCCGGCGGAGCCGCTGTTGCGGGTCTGCTCAATCTGAAGAATGCCATTTGTGTCGATATGGGTGGGACGTCGTTCGATGTGTCTTTGGTGCTCGACGGTAAGCCCGATATTTCCCACGAGGGCGATGCAGACGGTTTTCCTCTGCTCACCCCCCTGGTAAAGCTTCACACCATAGGGGCGGGAGGCGGTTCATTGGCTTACGCCGAAGCGGGCGGCCTGCGCGTCGGCCCGGAATCGTCGGGTGCCACACCCGGTCCGGCCTGTTATGGAAACGGTGGCACCCGGGCGACGGTGACAGATGCCAACTGCCTCCTGGGCAGGGTTGACCCCACATGGTTTGCCGGCGGAAGTCTGCAACTTGATGTTGACGCCGCGACCTCCGCCATCGGTTCGCTGGCCGCCGAGCTGAACCTGGATCCGGTTGACCTCGCCGGGGGCATCGTGGATGTCGCGAATGCGAAAATGGCGCAGGCGATTCGGACACTCACCGTCGAGCACGGTCTGGAGCCGCAGGAATTTACCTTCATCGCCTTCGGGGGTGCCGGTCCCATGCACGCCGAGGCAATCGCGCAGGAGCTTGGTATCCGTGAAGTGGTCATACCCAGGTTTCCCGGAGCCTTTTCGGCCTGGGGAATGATCGGCAGCAATGTCCGCCGGGATTTCGTGCATCCATTCTTCATCCAGGGTGAACTTCTTGACCAAGATTCAATGGTTGACGAGCTGAAGGCTCTCGGCCGCCGGGCCGGATCGGCGCTTGAAGACCAAGGGATCGGGCCGGCACACCATGAGTTCGAGTACTCCGTGCAAATGCGATACCAAGGGCAGGACTATGCCCTCACGGTGCCGCTGACGGCCGCCGATGAACCCGCCGAGGAAGATTTCCTCCAAACCATCTGCCACAGGTTCGGTGAACTCCACGAAAGCCGGTACGGACACAGCACACCCGATGCCGGGGTTGAATTCGTCAGCCTTCGCGTGTCGGGCCGAGGGCTCCTCCCCGCCATGACACCCAAACCTTTTGAGCCTGTGGCGGAGGCTGTCGGAAAACGGTCCCAAAGGGTCATCTTCCAGTCCCGATCCTGGGACGCCGCGGTCCTTCGTAGGGAAGAGCTTCCTGTGGGCGAAACCGTCGAAGGTCCGGCCGTCATCGTTGAAGGAACGTCCACAACCGTAATTTCCCCGTCGTCTCGGGCCCGGGTCGACGAAAACGGATTCCTGATCATCGAAGTAGGTGCAAAATAGCCATGCCCAACCCCATTGAAACTGAAATCATCCGCTGCGCACTCTTGCAGGCGGCCGAAGACATGAACACGACTCTCATCAGGTCCGCGTACACCCCGACCATCTATGAGGCCAAGGACTGCGCAGTTGCGCTCCTTGACCGGGAGCACCGGGTTCTCGGCCAGTCGTCGGGATTGCCGATCTTCCTGGGAAATCTTGAGGAATGCACCCGCGCCACCGAGCGGCTCTATGGCCGTGACGTTTGGCAGCCTGGCGACGTGTGGGTTCTCAATGACTCCTACATCGGCGGAAGCCACCTTAATGACGTCACCATTTACGCTCCCATTTTCAACGATTCCGGAGAGTCCGAACCTCAGCTGCTCGGGTTCGCAGCCTCACGCGCTCACTGGATCGACATGGGATCCAAAGATCCCGGCGGATCGATGGACTCGACCAGCATCTACCAGGAAGGCCTGAGACTTGGACCCGTGCTGGTCGAAAAGGGCGGACAGCCGTGCCGGGATGTACTGGAACTGATCTCCAGAAATGTGCGGTTCCCGGAGCCGACGCTGGGCGACCTTCGTGCACAGATCGCCTGCTCACGCATCGGCGCTGCCCGACTGCGAGAAATCGTCGAGCGCTGGGGCCTGGACACTATCGACGCGGCCTCGGCGGAAATCTTTGAGCAAACCGCAACGCTGGAGCGAAATGCCATTGCCGCCATTCCCGACGGGATCTACTGTGCCGAGGGACTCCTGGACAACGACGGAATCGTCCTTGATGTGCCGCTGCCCGTCCGCGTTGCGGTCGCCGTCAGCGGGGACCAGATCAGCATCGACCTTAGCGACAGCGCAGATCAAACGCTTGGTCCGGTGAACTGTGGAGCGGCGCAGGCCGTGTCAGCGTGTCGGGTCGCGTACAAGCTCCTCGTGAGCGGGGACATCCCACTGAACGGCGGCTCATTCGGACCTCTTGACGTTGTTCTGCGGGAAGGATCCATGTTTGCAGCCGTCGAACCGGCCGCGTGCCAGTACTACTACTCCCACCTCGGTTTGCTGATCGATTTGGTCATCAAGGCGTTGGCGGAGGCTCTTCCGCTCCGGGTTGCGGCAGCAAGTTACGGTGACTCCCTCATCACGCAGTTCACAGGGGTTGACCCGAGAACGGACAAAGCCTTCGTCTCGCAGGAGGCCACGGTCGGCGGATGGGGTGCCTGGCATGATTCAGACGGCGAAAGCTGCCTCATCAACAACGTGAACGGCTCGCTACGTGACATGCCCGTCGAGGTATTGGAGACGCTGTTTCCCGTGCGGGTGAATCACTACGGCATCCGCCAAGACTCTGGCGGAGCCGGCAAACATCGGGGCGGAAACGGTGTCATCAGGGAGTACACTTTCGAAGCCGAGCAGCATTTGTCCTTGTGGTGGGAACGGTCCAAGACTCCGGCGTGGGGCCTGTTCGGGGGGAAACCGGGGCTCCCGCCTCAGGTCCTGTTGAATCCGGGCACGGCCAGTGAACAGAGCATCCTCAAAGCCAATGCCGTTTCGGTCCGGAAGGGCGATGTGCTTCGCTGCGAGTCCGGCGGCGGCGGCGGGTATGGCGTGCCGAACGAGCGTGACCAGGCGTCAGTGGACCTTGACGTCGCGCAGGGACTCATCTCTGCTGAGAGTTCTGCGCGCTACGGCGCTTAGGACGGGCAGCGGCCCGGTCCGATTTTGTCGTGGACCATCTAGATCCCACGGACAAGCACAGTGCACGCCAAATGCAGGGCAAACCGCTGTCGCGGGTCCCCGGGACGGGCGGCTTCGGGGGGTCAGTACGCAGGCGCGTCGACCGGTACCGTCGAAAAGTCTGTGCACTAGGCCCTGATCGCTGGAAAGTGCATTTGCAAGCATGGGGACACGTCATCCAATGCGCAAAGGAGTCTGCCGTGTCCAAGGGACCGCTCAAGATCATGTATTTGAATCCCGCTCCCGACGAGTTCGGCGAAGATGCACTCTTCGCCGAACTCGCCACCAATGAAAGCAGCCCGGCACCGAGGTTCACGTGACGTCCCTTCCTTGTTCAGTGGGGCTGTTCTCGCATATCGAGTACCGCTCCTACGAGGCGATGGTGACGCGTGCAATTATCCAGGCGGTGAGGGCTGCGAGTACCGAAGGATTCGATGCACTCGTCATCGGCTGCTTCTACGACACAGCCTTGCTCGACTCGCGGGAGCTCTCAGGCGGGATGATAGTCACCGCGCCCTGCGAAGCTGCCATTGATGTCGCGTCAACATTGTCGAATCGCTTTGGTGTAATCATCGGTCGGGAGAAGTGGGCCCCATCAGATGGGACGCACGATTGACAGCTACGGCAAGGGCAATGCGCTGACCGGCGTCTACCCTCTGTGCCTGGGTGTTGACGACTTTCAGAGGGACCACGCGGAAACCCGCGCCCGCATGGTGGAGGCCGGGCGTATCGCGGTCGAACGGGACCATTCGGAGTCCCTCATTCTTGGGTGCACCATGGAGGCGGGCTTTCACCGCAGTTTCCAAGAAGAAATTGGCGTGCCTGTGATCGACCCGTCCGTCGCGGCGATCGCGCGGGCTGAACATTTCGGCCGTCTGCGCAGAAGCCAAGGATGGGTTCCGAGCCGGAGGTGGTCGTGTGAAGCGCCGCCGGAGGCCGAGTTGGCGGCCATAGGTGTTTTCGATGTGGCTGAACCATTCGGCAATCTCATTGTGGTGCCGGCATGACGAACATCCCACCCTGCCACGATGAAGTCGCCGTCGCACAGGGACTCATCTGTGCCGAGGGGTCTGCGTGCTACTGCGTTTAGGCGGTCAGCGGCTCCGTCCGATTCTGCCAGGACCGTCTAGATCCCGGGGACAAGCACAGTGCACGCCAGATGCAGGGCCAGCCGCTGTCGCGGGTCCCCGGGATCGTAGCCGAGGTCCTTGATCTTTTGTAGCCTGGCGGTGATGGTGTTCCGGTGCACGCCCAGCTGCTGCGCGGCCAGCGACGGCGCCAGTCCGACATCGAGAAGGCATGCCAGCGTCTTCAGCAGAGTACCGTCGACGTCGGCTTCCAGCAGCCCGGCGAGCACCATGCGTGCGGGCTGTGTCATCGCTTGCCTCGGGAGGGTTGCCAGGAGCTGTTCAGGTCCCATCTGGCCCGCGAGAACAACTCGTCCAGCCACCGCGACGGCGACGCTTGCCGCGGTAGTGGCCTCCAGGATCGCTTGGCTGGCCCCGGCCATCGAGGAAAAGCATCCGGAGACGCCCGCGGAGCAGGGCACGGTATTCGCCGCTTTGTTCACCACGGTCCCCACGATCTTGCTAAACGCCTTCAGATCATCGTCAATGGGGGCGTTTCCCTTAAGCCGGTACCACCCGATCCAGACATCCTTGTACCGCATCAATGGGGAGAAGTCCGGCCGCCGCGGCCAGAAGGAGCGGAAAACCATGGCGGGGTCTACAGTCGCCTGCGAGGCGGACGTCAGCCCCAGGGCCGCCATCAGGAACGGTCCTCCGGCAGGCCAGCCGAGCGCCGTGGAGAGCAGTTGATAATCTTCCGAATCCCCGGACAGCAGCTGCTCCAAAAGGAGAGACGAGCGGACACCGGCGCGCTCGTCGTGGCTCCGGGTGCGAGCGGCCCACAGGGAATATGCTGCGGCGGCCAGCTCGAGAACCTCCTCGATCTTCCCGGTGGAGTCGGGAGAATCTGGTGGCGTCTGTACTACGAGGGTGCCGATGGTGAGCCTGTGCTCGTCGGTGACCAAAAGCTGCGTGGACTCCATCCGGTGATCCGTGACAATATGGCCCAGCAGCACGCCGTCGTCGGGCCCGGTGAAATAGATGTTCTTTTGCGGGAGTGCCCTCTCCAGGACAGCCATGATCTGTCGTGGCATTGGATCGCGGAGCGCAGCCAGTTCGTGCGCGACCCGGGCGAGTAGTGCCGCGCGGGTCGCCTCGGGTTGGGCGATCGCGGCGGCGACGCGAACGGCCACCTGAAAGGGGTTTTCGTGGCTGAGGAACATGGGAACACCAAGCCGGTCAGCCAGTGCCCCCACGGACGCTTCGTGGACCGGTGAATGTGGCACCACCACGCATGCTGCAGCCCGCTCCCAGGCGCTGCGAAGAGCCATTTCCACTCGCCACCCGCTCGAGGCCAGGGACTCGGTTAGGACGAGCACCGTGTGCGGGTGGGCTACGGAAATGGCGTCGAGGCTGTCGACGATCTGGACGCTCCGGGCCGCCCCGGTGAAGTCGCCACCGAACGCTTGGCCCAGGCCCATCACGTCCCGGAGCAGGTCTGAGACTGTGAGGTCTTTAGACGGTCGTTCCCTCACGGGGCACCTTCATTCATTGTGTCCTCGGACAGGTTGTAGAAGCCTTCCACGGCGTGCCCGGAAAGCTGCATGAGCAGTCGGCCCTGTTTGGTCTTCCATGCCGGGGACGCCGCGGGAACCATGGCGACATGCACGGGCTCGCCGACCGTTAGGTTTTCCAGGTTGATAACCTCATGGGTCCGCGGGTTCAGGATGAGAATCTGGTCCGGGGCGCTGGCGATGACCCGGCCGTCGGCCAAGGCGAGGAATATTTCATTGTGGGCTTCCAGCCGCAGATGGCTGCGTGGCTCCGCCGACTCGCTGATCAGTATGCTGACTGGCGCCGAGGGCAGGGTCCCGGCTGCGCTGGACCGTGGCTGCCCGGCGATGGACTGTATCGGATACTCGATGCCTGAGATCGTTCCGCGGCAGAGTGTCCGGGAAACCAATGGATCAGGGCCGAAGTCGGGATGCCCGCTTCGGAGGGCGTTTGAAAGGGTGCCCGGAAGGCCTGCCATCGCCAGCTGTTCCGCTGACATGGGATAGCACGCCACTATTGCCCATCCGCCGGCAGCAGCGACTATCGGTCGGATCAGTTCTTCGATCCGCGTGGCCGGCGCGTCCAGGATGAGGTCGTCGCGCATCGGCGTGGCCACGGCGATGGGTCCGACGCTAATGCCGTGGAGGGTGAACGTTGTCTGCTCCAGCAGCGGCAGGACCCGGCCGCAGCCGTCTCCATCAACTAGCGGTTTCCCGCTCGCGGCGGCGGCAGCCGCAGAGATGAGGGGATTTTCCCCCGAACAGTTCAGCGGGACTATGCCTTGGAATTCGGTGCCAACCCAGCGCTCCAGTGTCCTGATTGCCCGTAGTGCCTCGTTTCCTTCAGGAAGCAGTTCTGACAGGGCAGCGGCGGATCCGACAATGCTGAGGGAGCAGAAGCTGCCCCGGGGAAGGTCGTTCAACCGGAGGAGCGGTACAGAGCGGGCGGTCACTTCAGCCCGCGCCCAGTCCAGGGCGGCTTGATATCCAGCCTCGTCAATGCCCGTTGTGAAGCGCCGCACGCCGCGTGCGAAGGCATCGAGATTGTCCGTGTTGATCGCAGGAATGTACTGGCCGTTCATGCCGATCTCGCTGACTTCGGCTCGCCGGCCGCGCCGACGGCGACTCTGTGGAAGCCCGGGGGCAAGTAGGACATGGGCGCGTGCTCCAGCCGCTCAATGCGAATGGTCACTCTGTCCGCGCCCGCCTCGACGGACAGGTTCACCGCGTCCTCCTGCGCCTGCGCCAGGGCCTGGGCCAGTGTCCGGGTCTCGTCAACCCTGATGACGCGCTCCAGTTCGGCTCGAACGGGAGACCGGGCAGCGCCAACCGCGGCCGCGAACAGCGCGTACTCCGGTCCTAGCTCGGGGGCGAGTTCCATGGCTCTCGGACCGACAACAATCATCGGAGAATTGAAGCTGCCAAGCATGAGTGCTGCAGCGAGGTTGAGATGCCTGTTTCTGGGTTCGGATCGGGCGGGTGGCCCTAGATGGTGCGGCGGGAAGGGTCCCAGGTTCAGGTCTTTCCATGCAAGCTGTTCGTAGGCGACCTCGGCGACTGACATCCGTATCGCTGAATCGTAGGAACTCTCCGGCCGGGTCGGCAGCCTCCCGGACTCGAGGATGACGGATCTGATGCCGTCGTGGCCTGCGTCGACCACGACGGCATCAGACAAGTTCGCCAAGTGTGCTGCCCCCGCGAAGAGGCATCCGCTGGCCCCGTCGATGCAGACAATCGGGAACTGTCTGAAGTGCTCCAGGACTACGGCGCCGCCGGATGTCCTGGCCACATAGACGGGGGCGTGTATTCCATGCGACTTCAATGTCTCTTCAAGTGTCTCCGAGAACGCGGCAGCCCAGGGACGCAAGGCTGCGTTGAGGACCGCCGCGTTCTCGCGGTCCCTGAGGCCACTGCCTCCCAGCGTGTGAGACAGGGTAATTGACAGTTCCGGTGCAACAGAGGTGATGGCTTCGGCACAGGATTCCTCCAGATCTGGCCGTGTTGGCGAGCCTGCCCCGCAGACCGCGATGCGCGGCACCCCAGCATCCGTGGCGCGTCGGGCCAGGTCAGCGACCTGCCTCAAGTCCGGGTCCGAGATGCTGGTTCCAGCCAACGTTGCGCCTCCGCGAATGGTTTCTACACAGGTTCCAATCCGGGCCGAAAGTTCTCTTGGCCAGGCTGCAAGTGGGCGCAGCGCTGGGTGAGCCGGGCCGGAAAGACGGAGCACCGCGGTTGGTTGGAGTTGCCCTGCCTGGACCTGATCGTGGATGGCGATCACCACGCAGGAAACGGATTCGATGATTGCGGAAGTCAGACGGGCTAGTCCATTGTTCAGTCCCTCCGTGATGGACGTGTCCGTCATCGTCGCACGGCCGGCCAGCGAGCCCGAACTATCCAGCGCGGCCATCGTGATGGCATCTGATCCGACCTCTATTCCAAGGTGCATAGCTTCCGTCCCCGGCTGGGACACTCTTGCGATGAGTGTGTCCCGCCTATGTGAGTCCCTTGCCCTCGGTTTCCGGCAGCGGAAGCGATACGGCGAGGGTGAGCAGCAGGAATCCGCTAATGATGACCACGGTGCCCGTGAAGTCGACCGACTGACCCAAAAGGAAGCCTACCGTTGAGGGCGCCGCGGCCGTGGCGATAAGCTGCGCCGCCAGCGCCCACGAGGATCCGGTGTTCCGGAGCACCGTTGGGTAGAACTCGCAGTTCCAGGTGTTCCAAATTCCCCAGGCTCCGAGCATAAAGAAGGACAGCGCGAAATTGGCCACATAAAGCACGGTAACGTCCGGCGCGTAGGCGAAGAGCAGCCCGCTCAGCACCGAACCCGCGAGGTAGGCCACGAAGAGTTTTTTGCGCCCGAATTTCCTCGTCAGCAGGGAAGCCGAAACATAACCGGGGATCATGAAGAGTGCACTCAGGGCCACAAAGTCCAAGCTGCTGGAAAGGGAGAGGCCTTTTTGCTGCAGCAGTGTGGGAAGCCAGGTCTGCAGTCCCCAGTAAGCCCAGTTGAACGCGAAGTTCAGGATCAGCATGAGCAAGGTGATCCGGCGCAGCGGACGGGACAGCAGAAGCCAGGGTTTTGCCGCGCTCTTGGAACCCTCCAGGCCGAACACGGCGTCCGGAGAGACGGAGACTCGAAGACGTCCGAGAACCTTTCGGACGTCGGAGAAGCGGCCGCGTGTCGCCAGCCAGTAGGGCGACTCCGGAACCCATGCCCAGACCAGGAAAGTCCAGATGCCGGCGGCGGCGCTGGCAATTGCCACTGCCTGCCATCCGAGGAACCCAAGCATCTGGGAGGAAGCCACAGCGGCCAGGACGCCGATCGGCCACCCGATGGACAACAGCACTGTGGCCCGCCCTCTGACCTTGGTGGGCATCAGCTCTAGAAAGTACGGGAACGTCACTGTGTAGATTCCTGCCAGGGCAATGCCTGACAGGATCCTCAAGCCGGTGAGCATCTCAAAGGAAGTGGAGAACGCCGCCGCCAAGGCAATCAGCGAATAGACGCCTAGACTGATCACCGCCACCGGTTTTCTGCCGAATCTGTCGGCAATAGGGCCCCAAATGAGGACGCCGGGAATCATGCCGGTTGCGACAGCAGAAAGCGCGACGCCGAGTTGTTCGAAATCCAGGCCGAAGCTGGACGCAAGGTTGTCGGAGACGTAGACGAGGGCCAGTTGTTCCCAAGCCTCAATGACAAACGTGATGAACAGGGCGATGGCGATCTTCGCGTGCACACGGCTGAACCGCATGTCTTCAAAGGCACCCGAAACCGTCTGGACCATTTCCAGGCCCGGGGTGCGTGTTCCTGCAGGTATGGAGCTCATCTTTCGTTCCTTTGCTTGACCCGCTATTGCTAATTAAACCCCTCCTGGGGGTTACACAGATCACACTAGAAAGGGCCCAGTACGCGAGGCTGGGCGATGCGCACACCAAAGGCCAAGGGGACTGTGCGCAGCGCTTGGTCGCGGGAAAGTGGTCTCGGCCAGGATGGTCCCGTGAAAGATATCCAGTTATCAGTCAAGGGGCCGCAGCCGCTCTCGGAGCGCGGCGGAAACAGATCACGCCGGCCTGACTCTGAAGCCTTCCGGTCCTTCTTGGCGAACCACTGGCGTGTGCCCACGACAGATCCGACGTCCGATGGCGGTGCCCCCTATGCTGCCCAGCGACGGCTGATGCTCTCGCGGCAGATGGAATCCAAGCGACTCGTGATTCCTGCCGGCACGCTCAAAGTCCGTGCAGGAGACAGTGACTACCGGTTTCGCGCGCACTCCGCGTTTGTCCATCTGACCGGGCTGGGAGCACGCTGTGAACCCGGCTCGGTTTTGATTCTGGAACCTGTGGGGCGCGGGGAAGGTGATAGCGGCGGCCATCATCGCGCCACCCTGTACCTTCCTCCGCCGTCCGGGCCGGGAAATGCCGATTACTATTCAGACGAGATCTTCGGCGGCTTCTGGATCGGAGAACGGCCATCGCTGGCAGCAGTCCAGGCCACATGCGGTATCGTCACGGCTGACATCGCCGAAATTGAGACGGCAGTTTGGAATATTGCCAGCGAAGGCCGGCCGCGAGACGTTCAGATCTGCTCGCTGCGGGGGCTCGACCCCTGGGTGGATGCTCTCGTTGACTCTAGCCGCCGCCGTACTGATGACTCAGTCGGTGCTCACAAGGAACCCTCCTGGCTGGAGTTGGATGACAGCTTGAGCGAAGTCCTGTCAGAACTTCGTCTGGTCAAGGACGCCTGGGAAGTTGAGCAGATACGCAAAGCGGTTGCCATCACAGTTGAAGGCTTCCATGACGTGGTCAAGGCGCTCCCCAGAGCCCTCGCACACCCCCGGGGTGAGCGAGTGGTGGAAACGACCTTTGCAGGACGCGCCCGCGTGGACGGCAACGATGTCGGCTACGAGACCGTCGCGGCATCAGGGAACAATGCGACCACCCTGCACTGGATGTGCAACGACGGTCCCGTGAGGCCAGGCGAGCTCCTGCTCCTGGACGCCGGCGCGGAGACGAATTCCCTGTACACGGCCGATATTACGCGGACGCTCCCGGTCAGCGGACGGTTCTCAGACGTGCAGCGCCTGGTCTACGAGGCCGTGCTGGAAGCCGCGGACGCCGCGTTCTGCGCGGCCTCGCCCGGCCGAAGGTTCCGCGACATTCACGACGCGGCCATGGAAGTCCTTGCAACCCGACTGGAAACGTGGGGAATACTCCCTGTTTCAATCCGGGAGGCACTGGCGCCAAACGGCCAGCATCACCGCAGATGGATGCCTCATGGCGCGAGCCACCATCTGGGTCTGGACGTCCACGACTGCGCACAAGCCCGGAAAGAGCTGTATCTGGACGGAATGCTAGTCTCCGGAATGGTATTCACGATCGAACCCGGCCTCTATTTCAAAGAGGAAGACCTCGCAGTACCGCCTGAATTCCGCGGCATTGGCGTACGAATAGAGGACGACATCCTGATTTCCGATGCAGGCCCGGTCAACCTCAGCGCGGCGCTACCCCGGCGTCCGGAAGACATTGAAGGATGGATGCAGTCGGTTGAGTCCTCGTCGGCATGAGGCAGCGAGGTTAGCGGCATCCCCCGGTATCCCATTTGTAGTCGATCCAAGCGGTGAACCCTTCGCAGCGCTCGAACATCGTGCGGGGCTCGGCGCCGTGTCCCTCGATCCATAGGATGGCTCCGTCCGGGGTGACGCCGTCGACGCGTCCGGTGCGGACTGTCCTGTCATCCACCCGGATCTGGATCACTTCGCCGAGTAGCGCCACCCAGTCGTGCTGGAGGTGCATCCTTCTGGTGTCCGCTTTGACCGTAGCCGAAGTGCCCGAAAGGCGAATCAGGCCGGGAAACATTGCAACGCCGTCGAGCGGGCGGATTCCAGCGCTTCGCTAACGGGACGTGTGCGGTGTTGCTCGGAGAGGATTTCCACGCCCCATGGTCCATTGAAACCGATGGCCTGGAGCGTTTTGATGAACCCAGTGACATCTTGGTCACCTTCTCCGCAGAGACGGCGATTGTCGCGGGTGTCTTCAAAGAGTGTTCCCCTGATTTCCGCGTCCGCGTCGTTGAGCTCCACCCCGAAAATCTGGTCGGCGGTGAGGCTGCGGGACAGTTCCTCCAAGCTCGTTCCCGCCCGGAAGACATGCCAGTAATCAACCACCAAACCGCAGTCCGGCATATCGACAGACCGCATGAGCTCGGCGGCCGCCGGCATCGAGCCGACCATCGAAAAAGGCATGGGCTCGAGCGCGATGCGCGTCCCCCTTTGTGAGGCCCCTTTTGTCAGGCGTCGCAGCGGCTCCACCAGGAAGTCGAGATCATTCAAGGGCTCGCCGAACGCCGTTCCGATCTTGATGAAGCGCGCCCCCAGTGTCTCTGCGGCATCGAGGAGCAGCTCGAACTGCGGCCTCCACTCATGGGAGCGGGATTCGTCCCACCAGTCGCTGAGTAGCTCGACTTCAACGTAGCGGAAGCCGGCTTGGTCGATGAGTCCCTTGAGCCCGGAGAAGCCGATTGAATCCCTTGCGGCGACGAGGTCGTCATACGCCAATCCGAACCCGGCCCATCCCGTGGCGGCGATGGCTGCCAAGCGCTCGGCGAGAAGGACGGGGCTGGTCTCGGGGATGCTCAAAGGCGCGATGTTGCCTGCGCTGGTCCAGCAGGTAGCGATTAGTTCGGGGGTGCTTGAGTACGTCATCGTTCTCCTCGCGACGGTGCGCGGTTCGGTAGCAATTGGGGTGCGAACACCCATCGACCATCTAATTGGAACGCTCCATTGACAATTGGTCAAGCCTTGATTTAGCGTTGGAGCGTTCCATAAAGCGATTTGCATCACATTCGTTCATAGCTAGATGGTTCCGTCCTCCCACCATGTCTTCGAAGGCACAGAAGCGGGGTCGACGGTCGAAGTACGCGACATCAAAGGAGATCTCACGTGGCAAAGTTCAATTGGCGGCGGGGCGCAGTGGCGCTGGCCGTAGTACCGCTTCTGGCGCTGGCAGCATGTTCAGGCGGCGGCAAGCCGGCTGACAACGGCAGCGCCGGGGCGGCCGGGCAGGTGGCTGACACGCCGCGCCTCAAGATCGCGCTGATCACCCACGCTGCGGCCGGGGACACGTTCTGGGACATTGTCCGCAAGGGCGCTGAAACGGCGGCGAAGAAAGACAACGTTGAGCTTCTCTACAGCGGAGACGGGGATGCCGGCCGCCAGGCGCAGCTCGTGCAGCAGGCCATAGACCAGAAGGTCGACGGCATCGCCGTCACCCTCGCAAAGCCTGACGCCCTGAAGGATGTCGTCCAGAAGGCTCTCGCTGCCGGGATTCCGGTAGTGAGTCTGAACGCCGGCGAGGACCAGTACAAAGCAATGGGAGTCATGGCCCACTTCGGGCAGAGCGACAAACTCGCCGGCGTCACGGTGGGCAAGCGCCTAGCCTCAGAGGGCATCAAGCACCCGATCTGTGTCATCCAAGAGCAGGGCCACGTCGGGCTTGAGAACCGTTGCGCCGGCATCAAGGAGAACGTCCCCGGCTCGGAGGTTGTGTACGTCAACGGTGCAGACATGACATCCGTTGCTTCCACGGTCACCGCGAAGCTGCAGTCGACTCCAGACGCCGACGCGATCGTCGGTCTCGGCGCCCCGTTCACGCTGACCATCGTCAAGTCAGTCAAGGACAGCGGCAGCAAAGTCAAGGTGGCTTCCTTTGACCTGAACGGCGATCTGGCCAAGGCGATCGTGGATGGAAGCGTCGAGTTCACGGTGGACCAGCAGCCGTACCTGCAGGGCTACGGATCAGTCGATGCGATCTGGCTCAGCAAGGTCGGTGGCTTCAAGGTCGGTGGCGGCCAGCAGGTCTACACCGGACCGGCCGTGGTGGATAAGTCCAACGCAGCTGACGTCTCCAAGTTCGCTCAGGCCGGTATCCGCTAACCCGCAAGAAAACCGTCGGGATGCCGGGCACAACTACGGCCCGGCATCCCACGCCAAAGGAGTTTAGTAATCATGGCCAATGCCGTCTTAACCGCCACTTCCGATGAGCGGGTCAGCACACGGAACCCCCTCCAGAAACTGCTGGTCCGGCCGGAAATCGGCGCCCTCGTGGGGGCCGTCGTCCTCTTCGTCTTCTTTTCCGCCATCGCCCCTGTCTTCCTGCAGCCCAACTCCCTAGCGACCGTCCTCTACGGAAGCTCCACGATCGGCATTATGGCCGTCGGGGTGGCCCTGCTGATGATCGGCGGGGAGTTCGACCTCTCCACGGGCGTAGCCGTCATCACCTCTGCCCTGTCTGCTTCCATGTTCAGCTGGTACTTCAGCGTCAACATCTGGGTGGGAGTCCTGTTCGCGCTGTTGATTTCGCTCGGCATCGGGTTCATCAACGGCTGGATACTGGTCAAGACGAAACTTCCCAGCTTCATCGTCACCCTGGCCACCTTCCTCATGCTGGCTGGCCTCAACCTTGGTCTCACCCGCATGATCGGCGGTGCGGTAGCTACGCCTTCGATCTCGAGCATCGACGGATTCGATGCGGCAAAGGCGATCTTCGCCTCGAGCGTGAATATCGCCGGGATTGAGGTAAACGTCACCGTTTTCATTTGGATCGGTCTCGTCGCCGTAGCGTCCTGGGTGCTGTTGCGCACCAAGGTGGGCAACTGGATCTTCGCCGCCGGTGGCGACGCGAACGCTGCCCGTGCGGTGGGTGTGCCGGTGACCAAGACCAAGATCGGCTTGTTCATGGCCGTGGGCTTCTGCGGGTGGATCCTGGGCATGCACAACCTGTTCGCCTTCAACACCGTTCAGTCCGGTGAAGGCGTGGGCAACGAGTTCCTCTACATCATCGCGGCGGTCATCGGCGGCTGCCTGCTCACGGGCGGCTACGGTTCGGCGGTGGGCGGTGCGATCGGTGCGTTCATCTTCGGCATGGCCAACAAGGGCATCGTGTACGCGCAGTGGAACCCTGACTGGTTCAAGTTCTTCCTGGGCCTGATGTTGCTGCTGGCCACCATCGTGAACTTGATCGTCAAGCGTCGAGCCGAAAGCAAGTAAAGAACCATGAATGCACAACAGATTAACCAGCAGACCCTGCTTAAGGATGAAAAGGATCCGCTGACCCACACGCCCGTGCACCTACTGTCCCTGGACAAGATTGGTAAGCACTATGGCAATGTCATCGCCTTGCGCGATGTGACCATGGCCGTGGACAACGGCCGGGTCACCTGCGTGCTGGGGGACAACGGTGCGGGCAAGTCCACGCTCATCAAGATCATCGCCGGCCTCCACCAGCACGATGAAGGCTCGTTCAAGATCATGGGCGAGGAACGCAAACTGGGCAGCCCGCGTGAAGCCCTGGACGCAGGCATCGCCACCGTGTACCAGGACCTGGCCGTGGTCCCGTTGATGCCGATCTGGCGGAACTTCTTCCTCGGCTCGGAACTGACCACCGGCTGGGGGCCGTTCAAGTCCATGGATGTCCAGAAGATGAAGGACATCACGCTGAAGGAACTGGCCGAGATGGGCATCGACCTGCGCGATGTGGAACAGCCCATCGGCCAGCTCTCCGGCGGTGAGCGCCAGTGCGTGGCGATCGCCCGGGCCGTGTATTTCGGGGCGAAGGTGCTGATCCTGGACGAACCGACGGCCGCGCTGGGTGTGAAGCAGTCCGGCGTCGTGCTCCGCTACATCCTGCAGGCCCGCGACCGCGGGCTGGGGGTCATCTTCATCACGCACAACCCGCACCACGCCTTCCCCGTGGGTGACCGGTTCCTGCTGCTCAAGCGCGGCAAGTCGATCGGCTACTACGACAAGAAGGACATCACCTTGGACGAACTCACCGCCCAGATGGCCGGCGGCGCCGAGCTCGCGGAACTCGCCCACGAACTCGAGCAGCTCGGCGGACACACGGAGGCCCTCAAGGAAGTCCAGGCCGAAGTCGCCGGGGTAGCCGACGCTGCAGCCGAAAGCAACACCAAGCGCCACTAAGCGCGAACGTACACAACCTGATGGAGCAACCATGGAAATGCTAATAGCTGGAAACTGGCGCGGCGCCGCCGACGGCAGGACCGAAGAGGTCCGCTCGCCCTTCGACGGCCGGACCATCGACACGGTCCCTGTGGCAACAGTCCAGGACGCCGAGGCCGCCCTTGACCGGGCCGAGATCGGTGCCCACGTCCAAAGGACCACGCCGGCCCACGTCCGCGTCGACATCCTCCTGCGTGCAGCCGCCCTGGCGGATGAACGCGCCGAGGACATCGCCCAGACGATTAGCGCAGAAACCGGAAAGCCCATCACGGAGGCGCGGGGCGAGGCCAGCCGCTCCGGCAACATCATCCGCCTCGCTGCCTATGAGGGAAGCCAGCTGTATGGTTCCACGCTTCCCTTGGACGCGAACGCCGGGACAGGCTTGGACAAGATCGGCTTCACGTTGCGGCAGCCGGTGGGCATCGTCGTCGCCATCACCCCGTTCAACTACCCCGCCCTGCTCGTGTTGCACAAAATTGCACCCGCGCTGGCAGCCGGTAACGCCGTCGTACTTAAACCCGCCCGCGCAACGCCGCTGACGGCGCTGAAGCTAGCACAGTGCTTCGTCGACGCCGGCCTGCCGCCTGAAGCTCTGTCCGTGATCACCGGACCCGGCAGCTCCCTTGGCGACGTCCTGGTGACGGACCCGCGGGTCCGCAAGGTGTCCTTCACCGGCTCCACTAGCACCGGGACGCACATCAGTTCGATCGCGGGAGTGAAGAAACTGTCCCTCGAGTTGGGGGCCTCATGCCCGGTGATCATCCTGCCGGACGCGGATCTCGAACTCGCCGCCACCGCGGTGGCTGCCGGCGGCTACGTCAACGCCGGGCAGGTATGCATTTCCGTTCAGCGGGTCATCGTTGACCGTCGGGTTGAAAAGGACTTCCTGGATGCGTTGGTCCCGAAGGTCGAAGCGATCGCCGTGGGCAATCCCAAGGAAGAGGACACCCGGCTTGGTTCGCTGATCTCCGAAGACGAAGCCTCACGCGTCCACGCATCGATCCTCGAGGCCCGCCATTCGGGCGCCCGGGTCCTCACCGGCG
The DNA here is from genome assembly GCF_014207375.1 of Arthrobacter sp. AZCC_0090. Classification (GTDB taxonomy): domain Bacteria; phylum Actinomycetota; class Actinomycetes; order Actinomycetales; family Micrococcaceae; genus Arthrobacter. Next base: position 130,915 of record NZ_JACHEE010000010.1, read on the forward strand.
GTGACCGTGACGGCGCAGTGGTGACGCCCGCCGTCGTCGCCGGGGTCGACCCCCGGTCGCCGCTGAGCCGGAACGAACTGTTCGGGCCCGCCGTCGCCGTCTCCTCCGCCCAGGACATGGAGAGCGCCATCGCCATGGCCAACGACAACGAATACGGCCTGGGCGCCGGCATTTTCACGAACGACGTCGCCGGAGCGGTCCAGGCCATGCGGCAGATCGACGCCGGCAACATCCACATCAATTGGTCGCCGCTGTGGCGGGCCGACCTCATGCCCTATGGCGGCTTGAAAGGCAGCGGCATCGGCAAGGAAGGCGTCCGCTCTGCTGTCCAGGAAATGACCGAAGAGAAGACGGTCGTCCTGCACGGGCGCCCCTGGTAACCACGACAACGGGAATAAGGCAATGACCACACCATCGCAGACCATCAGGCTCACCACCGCCCAAGCGGTCATCAAGTACCTCTCCGCACAGTATTCGCTGGCCGACGGCGTGCGCCGCCGCCTGGTCCCCGCAGCCCTCGGCATCTTCGGCCACGGCAACGTGGCTGGCCTGGGACAGGCATTGGACGAACTGGCCGACGACATGCCCTTCGTCCAAGGCCGGCACGAACAGTACCTGGCCCACATCTCCACCGCGTATGCCAAGGCAAGCCGTCGCCAGGCAGTCCTCGCCGTCACGGCCTCCATCGGCCCGGGCGCGCTCAACCTCGTCACCGCCGCCGGCCTGGCAACAGTGAACAGGATTCCGCTCCTGCTCTTGCCGGGTGACACCTACGCCACCCGGCACCAGGGCCCGGTGCTGCAGCAGCTCGAACACCCCACCGAGGCTGATGCCACGGTCAACGACGCGTTCCGTCCTGTTTCGCGGTTCTTCGACAGGATCAACCGCCCGGAGCAGCTCCTGACCGCACTTCCGCAGGCAATGCGCGTGCTCACGAGCCCCACGGACACGGGCGCCGTGGTCCTTTCGCTACCCCAGGACGTGCAGTCCCACGCCTACGACTTCCCGGCCGAATTCTTCGAGCCGCGTGATTGGAAGATCCGCCGGCCGCTGCCTGACCTGGAAGAGGTCGACGACGTCGCCCGGCTCATCCGCTCGGCCGAACGTCCGGTGATTATCGCCGGCGGCGGCATCCACTATTCCGATGCCCACGCCGCGCTTGAGGCACTCGCAGGACAGATCGGCATTCCCGTCGTGGAGACCTTCGGCGGCAAGGGCGCCGTGACCAAGGATGAATGGTGGCAAGTGGGCGGCGTCGGCCTGGAGGGCAACTTCGCCTCCAACACCCTCGTCAAGCAAGCCGACCTGGTCCTGAGCGTCGGCACCCGCCTCACAGACTTCGCCACCGGCTCGCAGTCGATCTTCGAAAACCCGGACGTCCGTTTCGCGTCGTTGAACATTGTGGACGCCGATACCCGCAAGCAGGGCGCCACGGGCATCCTGGCGGACGCCCGACTCGGCCTGGAAGCACTCTCCCGCTCCTTGGAGGGCCACAGCACCAGCGAAAGCTGGCAGGAAACCGTCCACACCGAGAAAGCAAAGTGGGCCCCCATCCGGTCCCAGTGGCTCGACGCCGACACTCCCTTCCGCCCGGAAGACCACCCCGACGCGCCGGTCACAGGCGCGGTCCTGACCCAACCGCAGCTGATCGGCCTGATGCAGGAGCACGCCCGCTCCGGCGACACGATCATTGCGGCGGCGGGAGGACCTCCCGGTGACCTGCAAAAAGTCTGGGACGCCACGGGTAACCGCAACTGCCACCTGGAATTCGGTTTCTCCTGCATGGGTTACGAAATCGCGGCCGGAATGGGCGTCCGGCTGGCCGAGGGCAATAACGACAATCGGGTGGTCACCTTCATCGGCGACGGCACGTTCCTCATGGCACCTACCGAAATCCTCACGGCCGCGCAGGAAGGACTCAACGTCACGGTTGTCGTCTCCGAAAACCACGGCTACCAGGTCATCCACCGCCTCCAGATGAACCGCAGCGGCAAGGAATTCGGCAACGAGTTCCGCTACCGCACCACCGGCGGCAGCGTCGCCGTCGAAGACGCGCCCAAGGCGCGCCTGGATGGCGATTACCTCAAGGTGGATCTGCGGCAGATCGCCGAAGGCCTGGGCGCCCTCGCCATCCGGGCAACCACCGCGGCAGAGGTCCGGGAAGCGCTGGCCTCCACTCGCGATACCGAAGGGCCCGTCGTGATCGTGGTGCCCACCGTCCCGCACGTGGACCTGCCCGGCGGAGACGTCTGGTGGGACGTAGCCCCCGCAGAAGTCTCCGGACAGGAATGGGTCCGCACCCTCCGCGCCGATTACGAGCAGGCAAAGAGCCGCCAGCGGTGGTTCGGATGAGCGCGTCATCAGCGAGCGGCGGAAACCACGACGGCGGACCGCTCGACGGCGGTCAGCTGCGGCGCCGCTTGGCCGCCGGAGAGGTGACCGTGGGAACTTTTGTTGGCATGGCTTCGGCGACTGCGGCGGAAGTGTGCGCCGCCGCAGGCGCCGACTGGGTGCTGATCGATCTTGAGCATGGTTCCGGGGGTGAAGATGCCGTCCGCGACGGTGTCCTTGCGGCCGGAAGCTACGGTGTCCCCACCATCGTTCGTGTGGAGAGCGCCGAGCGGATCCGCATCGGGCGTGTCCTGGACCAGGGCGCGGCAGGCATCATGGTGCCCCGACTGAACACCGTTGAAGAAGCCAGCCAAACCGTGAAGCACATGCTCTATCCGCCTTACGGCGACCGCGGCGTGGCAACCTACAACCGCTCCTGCCGCTGGGGCATGGACAGGGCTCCGTTGAGCGCAGATCAGCAGTCAACCGTGGGAATCATCCAGATCGAGACACTCGACGCCCTGGAGCACGTGGAGGAGATCGCGGCGCAGGACGGCGTGGATGTCCTCTTCGTCGGACCGATGGACATGTCCTTCGCTCTGGGTGTGCCGATGCAACTGGATAGCAGTGCTTTCCAAGAGGCGTTGCAGCGAGTGGTCGCGGCCGCGCAACAGCACAACAAAGCGGCGGGAATCCTCGCGGTGGACGGCTTGGCGGCGGCCAAGTATGTCGGTCAAGGGTTCACGTTCGTTGCCATCGGCTCCGACTCCACCATCATGGCTGCGGCATTCCGTGACGCCTTTGACACCGCACGCAACTGACAAGAATTTACAACGAGAAAGGCAATAACGTGAGCCCAGAATCCCGCACAGTCGGTGTAGGCCTCATCAGCGTCGGATGGATGGGAAAGCTCCACTCGCGCGCTTACCAGACGGTCCCCTACGCCTACCCGGAGCTTGGTTTGGCCACCAAGCTGGTCATCGCGGCGGACACGGCGCCGGATCGGGTGGACTATGCCCGCGACGTCCTTGGCTTCGCGGAAGGCACCACCGACTACCACGATGTCCTGAACCACCCGGACGTGGACGTTGTCTCCATCTGCGCACCCAACTTCCTGCATGCCGAAATCGGTATTGCGGCAGCCAAAGCCGGCAAGCATTTCTGGATCGAAAAGCCTGTTGGACGCGGCTATGAAGAAACCGCAGCCGTGCAGGAAGCCGCTGTGGAGGCCGGCGTCGTGACCTCCATCGGATATAACTACCGGCATGCACCCGCGGTAGAGCACGCCAGGAAGCTCATTGCGGATGGCCGCCTCGGCCGCATCACCAACGTGCGCGCCGTGTTCTTCTCGGGGTATGCGTCCGAACCCAACGGCGCCTTGTCCTGGCGTTTTGACCGGAAACTTGCCGGCACCGGCGTGTTGGCGGACCTGTTCAGCCACGCAACGGACCTGTGCCAATATGTAGTTGGGCCCATCGCCGAGGTAACCGCGCTCACAAGCACGGTCTACACGCAGCGCCCCAAGCTGGCGATGGGGTCAGGGACGCACTTCGCGGTGATCGAAAACGGTGAAATGGGAGAGGTCGAGAATGAGGACTACGCTGCAGCGCTTGTCCGCTTCGGCCCGTCCGCCCGCGGGGCAGGCGCCGTCGGCACCATCGAATCCTCGCGCGTTGCCGTTGGGCCGGAATGCGGTTACCAGATCGAGGTCTACGGGACCGAAGGCTCGCTCAAATGGGACTTCGAGCGCATGAACGAACTCAAAGTCTGCCTTGGCCGGAACAACGACGAGCAGGGCTACACCACGGTCAACGCCAGCCCCCGCCACGGCGACTACGCACACTTCCAACCGGGCCCCGGCAACAGCATGGGCTTTGACGACCTCAAGGTCATCGAGGCCAAGAAGTTCCTGGTCGCCGTCACTGGAGGAGCGCAGGAGAACTCCAACATCCACGATGCCGCTTCCGCTGCCGCAATTGTCAGCGCTGCTGAAGCATCCTCGCTGTCGGGTCAATGGCAGAAGATCGAGGAAATCCACGGCACCACGGCAGCGCGGGTGTAACCATGGCACCTCCATCCGCCCGGCGGCCAACGATCATGGACGTGGCAGAACGCGCCGGCGTTTCCAAGTCCTTGGTCTCACTCGTGCTGCGCGACTCACCGCGCGTCAGTGACGAACGCCGCCAGCGGGTGCTCAAGGCCGTTGAGGAAATGGGCTTCGAGTTGAACCTCGCAGCACGGTCCCTGGCAACGCGGGACAGTGGCACCATCGGTGTGCTAGTCAGCGATATGCACAACCCGTGGGCCTTTGACGTCGCCGACGCCGCACGGACCGTACTTGAAGAGGCCGGGCACACCGTCCTCTTCAGCGCGGTCACGGCGGCGGGCAGGGGAGTGGACCAATCCATCCTCCAGGCCTTCCGGGATTTGCGGGTCGCGGGCCTGCTCGTCGTCGGAACGGTGCCTGACCAGCACCCGTTCAGCCGCGCCGTTTCCGGTGGGGCTGTGGTCTTTGCCGGTGGAGGACCGGACTACATCGACACCGCCGATATCGTGCGAAGCGACGACGCCCTCGGCATGGCAATGGTTGTTGAGCACTTGATCGCACAGGGACACGAGAACATCGTGCACCTTGGCGGTCTTGGTGGCTCGGTTGGCCGGGAACGCGTAGACGGGTATTCGGCGGCTATGGAAGAGCACGGGCTGGCCCGTCACATCCACGTGGTCGATGCCGACTTCTTCCAAGAGTCCGGCTATGTTGCCGCTCAAAGGGCCCTCAGCTCCCGCTCCAAGCACCAGCGCCCCACAGCGCTGGCTTGCATCAACGACCTCGCCGCTTTTGGTGCCATGACAGCTGCCGATGAACGCGGCGTCGAAATAGCCGTCACCGGTTACGACAACATCGCGGTGGGTGCCATGCCGCGCCTGGGACTGACCACGGTGGACCCGGATAGCTCCAGCATTGGCGTCACAGGGGCCAAAACCCTCCTGGAACGCATCCATGGCGAGGGCAGCGGGTTCGTCCACCATTCCGTCACGCCCCACTTGGTCGTGCGGAAATCCAGCCTCCTGGGCCTCTAAAACACCAGGCCTTTAAACCCTCCAGACGTATCAGCGGCGCCATATCTGACGCCGCCCCATACCTCCACATCTTCAAGGATGACGATGGCTTCCATAACCACACCCCAAATCTTTGTCGCTCTCGGCAGCGTCGAGCCAGACCTCGTGGAACCGCTCCTCTCCGAACACCAGCGGCTCATCCAGGACCCCAACGACGAGGACCTGGCCAATGCCGATGCCGCGATCGTCAGGGCTGCCTACCGCGTGGACCGGGAACTGTTGGACCGCATGCCCGCCCTCAAAGTCATTGCCAGGACCGGCGTCGGAACCGACCTCGTGGACGTCGCCGAGGCCAACCGGCGCGGGATCCCGGTGGTCATCACGCCTGGAAGCAACACCGCCTCGGTGGCCGAAGGCGTGTTTGCCCACCTGCTGGCACTCGTCAAGAAGCTCTCTCCACTGACCGCGCTGGTCCGCGAGGGACGCTGGGAGCAGCGTGCCGCCGTCGACGTCGGAGACCTGGAGGGATTCACGCTCGGCATCATCGGCTATGGCCGTATTGGCCGACGGGTGGCGCGTATCGCCGAGGCCTTCGAGCTGAAGGTCCTGGCCTACGATCCTTTCGCCGAAATCCCCGCGGCGATCCGTTGCGACAGTGTGGAGGAACTCCTTGCGGGCAGCGACTTCATCACCCTCCACGCGCCCCTGACACCGGAAAACCACAACCTCATCAACGCGGACCGGCTCAAGGCCATGCGACCGGGAGCGATCCTCATCAACTGCAGCCGCGGCGGCCTCGTCGACCTCGACGCCGTCCACGAGGCACTGCAGTCCGGCCATCTTTCCGGGCTCGGGCTGGACGTGTACGATCCCGAGCCGCCCGCTCACCACCCATTGTTCGACCACGAAAACGTCGTCCTGACTCCGCACCTGATGGGATTCACCCGTCAAGGCATGGCCCACACCGTCAGGGATGCCGCCCAAGGCGCGGTTGACGTCCTCGCTGGCCGCACGCCCGCCGCGGTGGCAGCGCCATGACCGCTCTGAAGTTGGGCACGTCCCCGTCAAAACGCCAAAACCAACCCAAGCCCAACTTTTCCCGGGCAACCAGCTAGAAAGGACCCCCACACATGTCCACTGATCGCCCCGTGAAGCCCCTTAAAGTAGCGCTCTTCGGTTCCGGCCGCATCGGGCAGGTTCATGCCCGGAATATCGCCGATCACCCGGACCTGGAATTGGCATGGATTGCCGACCCTTTCATTGATGGAGCCCGAACGTTGGCGGCTGAAACCGGTGCCATCGCTGTCGAGTCAGCCGACGAGGTTTTCGCGAACGGTGACCTTGACGCCGTCGTGATCGGCTCGCCCACCAGCACGCACGTGGACCTCATCTCGCGCGCCATGGCGCGAGGCGTGGCGGCCCTCTGCGAAAAGCCGATCGACCTCGACATCGAGCGGGCGCTCGCGTGCCGCGACGCGATCAAGGGCAACAACACCCCCCTCATGCTCGGGTTCAACCGGCGCTTCGATCCCCACTTCGCGGCTATCCAGTCGCGCGTCGCAGCGGGTGAAATCGGCCGCCTCGAACAGCTGACCATCATCAGCCGCGATCCCGCACCTGCGCCCGCCGCCTACATTGCTACTTCCGGTGGGATCTTCCGGGACCAGAGCATCCACGACCTGGACATGGCCCGGTTCTTCGTCCCTGACATCATCGAGGTTTCCGCCACCGGCGCCAACCTGTTCTGCGACTACATCGAGGAAGCCGGGGACTTCGACTCGGTTGTCATCACCCTCAAGGGCCGCGACGGCGAGCTGGTCACCATCACCAACTCCCGCCACAGCGCCTTCGGCCACGACCAGCGACTGGAGGCATTCGGCAGCGAGGGGATGCTCAGCGCAGGCAACGTCACCCCGACGACGGTGCGCAAGTATGGCGCCGCGGGCACCGAGGAGTCGGATGCCTACCTGCCGTTCTTCCTGGAGCGTTACGCCGCGGCTTACCGGAACGAGTTGGACAGCTTCGCGAAGGCCATCCGCGCGGGCATCCCCTGCAGCCCGGGATTCGACGACGGCCTGCAAGCACTCGCTCTGGCCAACGCGGCCGAAGAGTCCGCCCGTTCAGGCCGCGCCGTCAGGATCGAAAATTCAGTCAAGATCGGGCAGCCGTAGCCATGCCACTTCTCCAGGACAAAGTCATCCTGATCAGCGGAGGCACGCAGGGTTTGGGCGCCGGAGTCGCTCGGCGTGCGGCGGCCGAGGGTGCAGCCGGGATCGCCATCACAGGTCGGAACGCGGACTCGGGTGAACGACTCGCGTCCGAGATCACCGCATCGGGGGTCGAGGCGCGGTTCATCAAGACCGACCTCGCCGACGTCGAACAGGCCCGGAACTCGGTGCTTGAGACGATCAACGGCTTCGGTCGACTCGACTGCGCGGTCAACGCGGCCGGCTTGACCACCCGCGGCACCATGCTGGACACCACGCCCGAGCTCTTCGACGCGCACATCGCAGTGAACCTGAAATCGCCGTTCTTCATCATGGCCGAAACCATCAAGCATCTTTGTAGCAGGGGTGTGCCAGGAAGCATCGTGAACGTCATCTCCATCGCCGAACTCGGCGGGCAGCCGTACTTGGCGCCGTATGTGGCGGCCAAGGCCGGCCTGGCCGGGGCAACCCGTAATGCCGCACATGCGCACCGTTGGGACAAGATCCGCATCAACGGGCTCGACATCGGCTGGACCGCCACGGATGGCGAAGCCGAAACCCAAAAGAAATTCCACGGCGCAGGGGAGGACTGGCTCGAGAAGGCCAACGCGTCCGTCCCGATGGGAAAGCTCGGCCAAGTGGACGAGATCGCCGAATTCATTGTCTTTCTCCTCTCCGACAGGAGCGGAGTCGTCACAGGCTCGGTCATCGACTGGGACCAGAACGTATACGGAGGATCAGATTGAGCACCATCACCAAGCGTCTTGCCGCGGCACCCATTTCGTGGGGGGTCTGTGAAGTTCCCGGGTGGGGCCACCAACTCGAGGCGGACCGGGTCCTTTCGGAAATGACGGCGCTGGGCATCAGCGCTACAGAGTTCGGCCCCGCGGGGTTCCTCCCTGAAGAGGCTGCCCAGCGCGCGGAAGTGCTGAAGCGGCACAACCTCCAGGCGATCGGCGGCTTCTTCCCCGTCATCCTGCACGACCCGTCGAAGAACCCCGTGGACGTCGTAGCGGCTGAGCTGGATGCGTACGAAGCTGCGGGAGCGAGCGTCATGGTCCTCGCTGCGGAGACTGGCGTCGCAGGTTACGATCAGCGCCACGAGCTCGACGCCGAAGGCTGGGAACTCTTCGGCAGGAACCTTGACGCCGTGGTCAAGGCAGCCGCGGACAAGGGCATCCAGGCAGTGGTCCACCCCCACGTGGGAACCATGATCGAAAGCACCTCGGACGTGAACCGGGTCCTGAACGACACCGCCGCAAACCTGTGCTTGGACACAGGCCACCTGCTCATCGGCGGAACCGACCCAGCCCTTCTGGTTCGCGACTACGCCTCGCGAATCGGCCACACCCACCTGAAGGACGTGCGCAAGTCCGTCGCTCAGCGGGTCCAGGCGGGTGAGATCTCCTACACGGACGGTGTCAAGGCCGGCATGTACGTGCCGCTGGGGCAAGGCGACGTCGGCATCGCCGGCATCGTCCGCGACCTGCTGGGCGCCGGGTACGAGGGCTGGTTCACTATGGAGCAGGACACCATCCTTGATTCCGAACCCACCGACGACGGTCCGGTCCGGGACGTCCGCCAGTCTGTTGCGTTCCTGCGCCAGCTCGAAGCGGAGATCGGCTGATGAGCGCCGTCCGCTGGGGCGTGCTGACCACGGCGAGGATCGCCCAAGGTAGGTTCCTGCCCGCCATGAGCCGGGCACGGAACGCGGTTGCGTCGGCCATCAGCAGCCCGAACGGAAAGGCAGCCGAAGTCGCAGAGCGCTTCGGCATCCCGGCGGCCTATTCTTCCCACGAGGAATTGCTGGCCGATCCAAGCATCGAAGCCGTCTACCTGCCCTTCCCCAACTCGCTGCACGCCGACTGGATTGTTGCGGCCGCGGAGGCTGGAAAGGACATCCTCTGCGAGAAGCCGCTCGTCGCCAACACCCACGACTATCGCCGGGTGCTGGAAGCCTGCGAACGCAATGGGGTGAACCTGATGGAAGCGTTCATGTACCGTTTCCACCCCCAGCACCAGAAGGTCCGTGAGTTCATCGACTCGGGCAAGATCGGCGAGTTGGTGTCCATGCATGCCCGCTTCCACTTCGTCATGGACCGAAGCGAAGGCGAGGTCCGCCTCCAGCCGGGAATGGACGGAGGCGCGCTCAATGACGTCGGATGCTACGCCGTCGACATCATGAACATGGTCATGGGCCGCGCGCCGCGAACCGTCTACGGCAAAGGCACAAGCCGCACGGACGCGGTGGAAACGACTATGGCCGCGATCCTGGACTATGGGGACGTCCTGGGAACGCTGGACTGCGGTTTCGAGGGACCGCGCACTAACACGTTCCAGATCATCGGTACGAAAGGCCAAATCACCCTGGACAAGGCGTTCGACCCGGACCCGGGCGAAATTGCCCGCGTTACCGTATCCTTCCGCGATGGCCGGACCGAGTCTGTCGACATCGGGGAAGACCCGTTCAAGACCGAAATCGAACGATTCAGCGCGTGGGTGCGCAACTCCGGACCCGAACTCGTCCACAGGGAATTGACCGAACAGAACCTGGCCGTCCGCCTGGCGCTCCAGGAATCACTCGCCACCGGCTTGCCGCGGGATGTCAACGACGTACATGCCGTGGAGCACCACCTACTACAGGAGCAGTAATGACTATCATCAACCACTTCATCAGCGGAGCCGAGGCTGCCGGCAGCGGCACGGGCACCAAACCCGTCTACAACCCCGCCACCGGGGCCGTAACGGCCGAGTTGCGGTTGGCCAACCGCTCGGATTTGGACGCGACGGTTGCCATCGCCAAGGAAGCCGCGGCGTCCTGGGGCGACATTTCCCTGGCCAAGCGCACTGCCGTGCTGTTCAAGTTCCGCGAACTCGTCGCTTCGCACGTTGAAGAACTCGCCCAGCTGATCACGGCCGAACACGGCAAGGTCCTCAACGACGCCAAGGGCGAGATCGGCCGCGGCTTGGAGGTCATCGAGTTCGCCTGCGGCATCCCGCAGTTGCTGAAGGGCGAGTACTCGGACCAGGTCTCCACCGGGATCGATGTATTCTCCTTCCGGGAGCCCGTTGGCGTTGTCGCCGGCATCACCCCGTTCAACTTCCCCGTCATGGTGCCTTTGTGGATGGCCCCGATGGCGATCGCCACGGGCAACGCCTTCATCCTCAAGCCTTCACACCGCGTTCCCTCGGCCGCAATGTTGTTGGCCAAGCTGTGGAAGCAGGCAGGTCTGCCCGACGGCGTGTTCCAGGTCCTGCACGGTGACCGCGATGTCATCTCCGGGCTCCTGACGCACCCGGACGTGGACGCGATTTCCTTCGTAGGGTCTACCCCCGTGGCGAAGCACATCCTGGAAGTGGCGACGGCGCACGGCAAGCGGGTCCAGGCCTTGGGCGGGGCGAAGAACCACGCGATCATCATGCCCGACGCCGACCTGGACAACGCTGCCGACCACCTGGCCGCCGCCGCGTTCGGTTCCGCTGGCCAGCGCTGCATGGCCATCTCCGTTGCGGTCGCCGTCGGCGATGCCGCCGATCTGCTGGTCAAGAAGGTCGAAGAGCGTGCCCTCGACGTCAAGGTCAAGAACGGCACCGAAGCCGATGCCGACATGGGCCCCGTGATCAGCCCCGAATCGCGCGAGTTCATCGTCAAGACGGTGACAGAGGCAGAGCAGGCCGGCGCCGTGATGGTGGTGGACGGACGCGACCTGGTGATTCCCGGCCATGAAGAGGGGTTCTGGGTCGGCCCCACTGTGATCGACCATGTGAACACGGAAATGAGCGCCTACCAAGAGGAGATCTTCGGCCCGGTCCTCGTGGTGGTCCGGGTGGAGGACCTGGACGCCGGCATCAAGCTGATCAACGCCAACCCGTACGGCAACGGGACCGCGATCTTCACGTCCTCGGGGGCGGCAGCAAGGAAATTCCAGCGCTCCGTGGATGTCGGCATGATCGGCATCAATGTGCCGCTGCCGGTCCCTGTTGCCTATTACTCCTTCGGCGGCTGGAAGGCCTCGCTGTTCGGCGACAAGCACATCTACGGTCCAGAGAGCGTGTCCTTCTACACCCGCGGGAAGGTCATCACGTCCCGCTGGCCTGAGTCCACCCACGCTTCGGGAGCTTCGTACAACTTCCCGTCCAACTAGTCCCCTCCGGCTCCCAACCTTCGCAAGCTCAGGTCGGGGCCCTCGCCGGCGTGGGCCCAGCCTCCCACCCACCCAACTGGCTTGCAGTTGTTGTCGTTTTGAGCCCGCATAACGACAACCACTGCGGGTCAGTTGGGTCGACGGGTGTTTCGAATCAGTGGCAGGATCGAACCATGACTGTGTCGTTCACCTGCCATACCCACATCCGACGTGAACCCGCGGAGCTATTCGACCTCTCGCGCAATGTCGACGCGCACGTCGGCTCCATGGCCAAGTCCCGGGAACGTGCGGTGGCAGGTGTGGTGTCCGGGCTGCTGTCGGAAGGCGACGAAGTCACCTGGCGGGCCTGGCATTTCGCCCTACCCTTGCGGATGAGCAGCCGGATCACCCAGTTTCACTTCCCCGATTCCTTCACGGACGAGCAAGTGCGTGGTCCCTTCCGGTTCTTCCGGCACGTTCATGAGTTCATTCCCGACGACGGCGGCACGCTCATGATCGATCGCGTCGAGTTCGCGGCTCCCTTCGGAGTGGTGGGCAGGCTTGCGGAGAAAGTGATCCTGGGAAGATATTTGCGGAACCTCATCGAACAACGCAATCGATACCTCGCCAGCAGTGGCGCGGCCGCATGATCAGGTCAGCGCGCGCGGACGAATTGGAGCGGTTGCGCGGGATCGAATTCGCCGCGGGCGAGATCTTCCGATCCTGCGGAATGGACGCCATCGCTGATGACGAGCCGTTGACCGTCACCGAGCTGGCACTCTTCCAGGCGCGCGGTGGCGCTCTGGTCTTTACCGATGCCTCAGATGTTCCTGTGGCTTATCTCCTGCTTGAGCGCCTGGACGGCAATGCGCATGTGGAGCAACTGAGTGTCCACCCTTCGCATGCGCGGCGGGGACTCGGGAGTGAGTTGCTCGATACCGCCGAAAAGTGGGCGCAGGCGGAGGGACTGGCGTGGTTGACCCTGACCACCTTCCGCGACGTGCCCTGGAACGCCCCGTACTACCGGAGACTCGGTTTCGAAGAGCTGGACCCGGAACTGCTCGACGATGGACTGCGCGGGATCCTGGAGTGCGAGGCCTTGGTCGGCCTGAGCCGCTGGCCGAGGATCGCCATGCGGCGGCGGGTAGGGCAACATCCGGTCGACGGCAAGTCTGTCAGTCTGTATTGACAGGCATCAGTTGTCAGTTCAAACTGACAACATGAATGGCGATGAACTGATTCCTCCCACCCCGGTGACGGACCCGGCAACTGGCCTGCGCGCCGTCGGTGCCCTGCACCGCCTGGCCGAGAAAGTGGAGTCAACCAACGTGGCCCTTGCTCGGCAGCAGGGTTGGTCCTGGGAGCAGATTGGCGATGCCTTGGGCGTCTCCCGGCAGTCGGTCCACGCCAAATACGGAAAGTGAGTCTGCCATGTTTGAACGATTTGCCGCTGAGGCCAGGACTGCAGTCCACGCGGGCGCAGAGGAAGCCAAGCGGCGTGGTGACCGGCGAATAGGTACGGACCATTTGCTCCTGGGATTGCTCCACGATCCGGCGAGCAGCCGGACACTGGCGGTGGACCTTGAATCTGCCCGCGCCCAGCTCGACGCCCTTGACCAGCAAGCGCTGGAAGCCGTCGGCATCACTCTGGGCGACTTCGGACCACTGAATGCGCCGAAGGGAAGCAGCCGGACCACCTTCACCTCGGCCGCCCGCTCGGTCATTCAGGATTCCCTGATTCTGACCACCGGGGAGAGGGCCCGCAGAATTACCACCCGACATCTCCTGCTCGCCCTGTTGGAACGGCAGGAACCGGATCCGGCTGCCGTCCTGCTCCATAACCTGAGCGTGGATACGGCGGCACTCAAGGCCCGGCTCCAGAATCCGGGGTCCTAAGCTGACTGTCGTTGCGGGCGCCAGTAGTACAGGTCCCCGAAATAGTGGTCCGTCGTAGTCGGCGGGTCCGCGCCGGGTGAATTGCTGGTCACCTGGTGGGGAGCGGACCGGTGGAAGCCGGGCAGGGGCGGGGCTGTTGACTGGTAGTGGTGGCCGGTAGGGGTGCGGATTTCGAGGACATGCCTGCCCCTGGGCCTGGTTTCGGCTGTCCGGGTTTGTGCTGTCCAGCCGGTGAGTTCTTTGGTGTGGTTGCAGGTTTCGCACAGGCCTGCTCCGTTGGCCAGGCTGGTGGGGCCGCCGTCGTGCCAGGGGATGATGTGGTCGAAGTGCCTGATCGGGGCGTCGCAGTAGGGGGTGCGGCAGGTGTCGTCGCGGGCTTGGATGAAGCGCCGCAGCCCTGCCGGGAAGAGCCGCGCCCGCGAATCCGCGCCGACAAGCTCCCCGGTCCCCGGGGCGGTGAAGAGGCGCCGGAGCCAGAGCTTGAGTTCTTGACCGCTCTCCGGCTCGCCTGCCGTGAGCATTGTCCGTGCCCAGGCGGCGGGGACGATGCCGTAGCCGGCGAGACGGGCGGGTTCGCTGTCGCCCTGGAACAGCGTCCGGTCGGTCATGACGAGCTGGACCTCCACGCCCGCGATCCCGCCCGGGGTGCCGGTGGTGCGTTCGACGAGGGTGTCGGCCATGATCTGGCCCCGGGACCGGGGCTCCCCGCCGGAGCGGAGGGTGTCGGCGTGCCGGGACAGGGCCGCGTGCACGGCCACGCCCTGCGCGACGGGGAGCAGGGCGGTGAGGTAGGTCATGGTGTCCGGTGCCGGGCGGAGGCTGACGTGCCGTTCGGTGGCGGCGTGGCTGGCGCGCTGGGTGACGGAGCGGGGGTCCCGCCGGTAGGCCGCGGTCCGGGCCGCGGCGATGATGGCCTTGTCCCCGGCGCCGTCGAAGACTCCCGTGTCGGCGGCGAGTTCCTCGTCCACGGCGCAGCGGTCTTCGGCGGACAGGCAGGCTGTTTCCTTCACCAGCAGGGTGGCGCGCCATTCGCTCAACCGTCCGGTGTCGAGGGCGGTGAGGGTGTGCGGCATTTCCGTCACGAGGGCTTTGGCCAGGCCCAGAAACCGGGATCCGCGGGCGGGGGATTCCCGCCGGGCCAAGGCGATCTGGGCTCCGACGCCGCGTCCCTGTTCGTCGGCCGGGATGCCCAGGTCTTTCTCGGCGCTGCGCTGGGCGGCGTCAAAGGCGACGGTGATCCTGGCTTGCGCGGCGGCGGCCGCCGACTTCAGGTCCTCAAGCGCAGCTACCTGGTCAATCAACGTAGCGCTGTCCGCGCTGGGCCGAATAGAGCTCACCGCAACGATCAGATCCCGCACACTTGCGCCTGCGGTCTGGGCATCCGGCGTTTGGGCGCGCCGGATCTGACCGCCGGGGACAGCAATATCCGGACCCACGCCGCCGATTGGCGCGCCCGCCCCGATCGCCCGGATTCCTTGATTGCCGTCCATAGGTAAACCCTCCCAGAAGGGTCTGACATTTTTAGGCCAGGGAGCCCTGCCAAGCCGAAATACCTCGAAATCAGCAAGAATTCTCTTGAGGCGGACTACTGACAGCTCCCGCCGATCCTCGCCAGAGGACGCGCCGGCCGGCGAAAGCCCGCCAATAGGCCGGAGGGCGCGCCGCCGAACCATGCTCAGCTTCGAATGCCGCAACGGCAGCGAAGCGAAATGCGTCACACACTGATAGTTCGCACGACCGACAGCAGCGTCGGCAAAGAGCAGCTATCCCGCCACCAACTCAACCTCGTAACCGTCGGTGTTCACCAGATAGGCGGCGTAGTGGTCGGGGCCGCCGGCGTGGGGGTATTTGCTTTCGAACATCTCGTACCAGCCGCAATCGGCGCCGAGCTCCCGGAGCCGGTCCACGTTCTCCTTCGTGCCTGCGTGGAAGGCGAGGTGGTTGAGGCCGGGTTCCGTCCTGCGGTGCGTGCTTCCGGTGATCGCCGCGGATTGTTCGATCACAATGTATGTGGCTCCGAGTTTCCAACTGCAGCCGTCTGGCCACTCTTGGAATTGTTCGTAGCCGAGTTCGGCCAGCAGCCAGCCCCATTCCTCTTGTGCACGGGCGATGTGCGGCACCCAAATCTCGACGTGGTGCAGCGAACCCACTGGAACTTCAGCCATGCCGTGAGTCTACGTTTGCCTGAGGCCCGCCGGAATGCCCGGCAACTCCACTACGAACGCCGCGCCTCCCTCAGCAGCCGTGCGAACGCTGATGCGCCCACCCAGCCGCTGCACGATCCTCGCGGCGATCGACAAGCCCAGTCCGCTGCCCACGGGCCGTTCGCCGCTGTACCTGGCAAAGAGCGCACCGCGTTCAAACGCGACGGCGGCATCCGCCTCCGTGAGCCCAGGTCCGCCGTCGCGCACTTCCACGGTGAGCCCGCCGCCGGAAGGATACGCCGCGAGCACCACGGGAGAGTCCTCCGGCGTCACGCGCAGCGCGTTTTCCAGCAAACCGTCCACCACTTGGCGCAGCCGTTGGCCATCGCTACGGATGGGCAATGCTCCAGCAGGCAGCTCGAGCCGCCCCACGATCCCGCTTTGAACGCACACGGCCTGCCAGGCCTGCCAGCTCTCCTGCAGTATCAAAGATGCATCCACGGGCTGAAGTTCTACGCGGAAATCGTCGGACTCAAGCCGCGCCAATTCCAAGAGATCGCGGACGAATCTGTCCAGCCGATTGGTTTCAGCCACGAGGGTCTGCCCGACGCCGCTCACCTCGGCTCCGCTGATCACGCCGTCGGCCAAGGCCTCGGCGTAGCCCCGCAGCGCCGTGAGGGGTGTCCGGATTTCGTGCGAAATGGAGAGCAGGAATTCGCGTTGCCGCCCTTCGCTGGTCCGGAGGGCGGCGTCGAGGGCGGCGAGCGCCCGCGAAACCTCCACCACCTCGGCTGGTCCGCCGGGCACCACCGCGACGGCTCGTTCTCCGGTCGCGAGCCGGTGCGCTGATTGCGCGGTGCGCACCAACGGCCGGCTGAGCCATTGCGCCAACAAGCCGCCAGCCACGATGGAGAACACGAGGCAGGCCGCGAGGGCAATCAGCATGCGGCTCAGCAGGGGAGCGGCGGCCGCGCGGATCTCGGACACGGGCTGCGCCAGCACCACGCCACCACCTGCCGCAACGGGCCGGGCTTCGAGGACCACCGTGTTTTGCGGTCCGTCCACGGTCCTGGATACCGACTTTCCGGCCAACACATCCGCCACGGTCTTCGCATCCACCAACCTGGCGCCGCCACCTGTCACGCGGCCGTCAGCGCTGATCGCAGCGAGCCTCGCGCCGTGGGTCAGCAGATCGGCGCGGAGGTCCTGGAGGCTTCCGAGGCTGGTTTGTTTGCTGAGGGAATCGGCCTCGACTGCGAGATACTTCTTCGCTTCGTCAACCGCCGTGGCGTTCACCAGTTGGGCGGCCAAAAGGCCGGCGAGCACGACGGCGACAGTCGCGACGGCGGCAATCACCGCCGTCGTGCGCCCTGCCAGTGTGCCGAACCAGCGCCTCACGCTGAATCCCCGGAGGATGGCGCAACCGCCGAGTACCCGACGCCGCGGCTCGTCGCGATGGGGGAGTGCTCGCCGAGTTTGGCGCGGAGCTGTGCGATGTGCACATCAACGGTCCGTCCCGCGGCATAACTTGCCTGGCCCCACACAGCCGAAAGCAGCTGCTCGCGCGAAAAGACGCGGCCAGGATGGGCCATGAGATAGGCGAGGAGGTCGAACTCGGTGGCGGTCAGCGTGATTTCGGCCGTGCCCGCGCATGCGGTGCGGTTCAGCGGATCCAGTTCGACGCTGCCCAGCACAAGCGGTTTGGGCCGCGGCGTCCCTTCGGTCCGGCGCAGCACCGCCTTGACCCGCGCGACCAGTTCAGAGGGCGAAAACGGCTTGGTGAGATAGTCGTCGGCGCCCAATTCCAAGCCAAGGACGCGGTCAACTTCCTCATCACGGGCAGTCACGAATAGGACAGGAGTCCAGTCCTCCGCCTGCCGCAATTGCCTGCAGAGTTCGATCCCATCCATGCCCGGCAATCCGACGTCGAGAATCACCGCGACCGGTTTGAGCCGCCTGATCTGTGCCAGCGCGGAAATCCCGTCGCGCTCCACATGTACGCCGAAACCGGCGCGGCTCAGGTACAGGCGCTGGATATCGGCGATTGCCTGTTCGTCCTCGGCAATCAGCACCAATCCGCGGCTGTCTTCCATGCGTCCATTCAACAGCAAGGACGGACGCCCCGGAGCATCCGTGGCCGGTGACAGGGACGGTTTTACATTCCTCGAACATTCGCCGAACAATCAGTTCATGCGGCCGGACGAGAGTGTTGTGAAGAGAGCTGGCGGACGAGCCGCCAGCCGGAACAAAGGACACTGACCATGGACAACGCCGCCCCGAACTCCAGTACCCCAACTCAGCGGCGCAAGGGCAGCAAGGCCCGCACCGCCGTCGTCGGCGTTCTTGCCGCCAGCCTCCTGCTGGGCGGTGGGGTGCTTGCCGCCAATGCGGCGAGCTCGCCCACCGCTACAAGTACGACGGCGGCTGCCACCTCCCAGCCCACGGCGACGGCTGCCGCGGCCAAGTCTGCCCTGGCACGGCATCCACTCTCGGCCGCCCTGCGGTTCTTCGTGAACGGTGACAGCAGCAAGCCCAACTACGGCCAACGCGCCGCGAAGATCGCCACCTTCATCCTAGACAAGCGCCCGAAGCTGGCCGCAAAGCTTCCAGCGGCGTTGCAGGCCGACCTGAAGGCGCTGAAGGACGCGGCGGACGGCGACCGCGTAGCGAAAGCCACTCACATCAAGGACACCGCACTGAATGGCGGCTATGGGCCGAAGATCCAAGCGCAAGCCAAGCGGATGCAAGAGCAGAAAGCGGACCGCAAGGCCTGAGGCGCTGCCTAGGCCGGGACTTCCGAAAGGTCCCGGCTAGGCTTCGCTTCCGCAGGCGTGCCGAGAGGCTCGCTGTCGAACGGCATCTCGTCGAGGTCGATCAACGGGTTGGTGTCCTGGGTGGCCACCAGCTCGCGAGCCTCCGCCTGGGTGTCCACGCTGGGCATGGAACCCGGGAGCGGGCGCTGCGCGGATTCACGCAGGAAGTAGATGGCGACGGCGCCCACGATCGAGGTTGCCATGAGGTAATACGCGGGCATCATGTCGTTGCCGGTGCCCTGGATCAAGGCAGCGACGATGAACGGCGTGGTGCCGCCGAAGATCGCTACGGAGAAGTTGTAGGCGATCCCCATTCCCCCGTAACGGCTTGAGGTCGGGAAGAGTGCCGGCAGCGCAGAGGCGAGGTTGGCTATGTAGAACGTGACCGGGAAGGCGATCAGGGCCAAACCGGCAAGCGTGGACCAAATATCGCCGATGCCGATCAGCAGGAATGCCGGAACGGCGAACACAATGGTGCTGATGGCGCCGATCCACAGGACGGGCCGGCGGCCGATCCGGTCGGAGAGCTTGCCCGTCAGCGGGATACAGACTGCCATGATGACCAACACGGGGATGGTCAGAAGGGTGCCGTGAACGGGGTCGTAGCCCTTGGACTCGGTGAGGTAGGTGGGCATGTAGGAAGTCAGCATATAGCCCACGGTGTTGGCGGCCGCAGCAAGGATCATGGCGAGGATAATCTGGCGCCAGTAAGCCTTGACGATGCCGATGGGGCCCTTGGCTACTGCGGCATCGCCCGCTGCGGCGTCCGCGGCGAGTGCTTCCTGGGCATCCAAAGTGGCCTGGAACTGGGGTGATTCCTCGATCTTGCTACGGAAGTACACGGCGATGACGCCGAGCGGCCCCGCGATGAGGAACGGCAGCCGCCAGCCCCAGTCCTCCATGGCCGATTGGCCGAGGGTGAGCTGCAGGATGGACACGAGGGCCGCACCAAGGGCAAAGCCGATGTACGAGCCCATATCCAGGAAGCTCGCGAAGAAGCCGCGGCGCTTGTCCGGAGCGTATTCGCTCACAAACGTGGTGGCGCCGGCGTATTCACCGCCCGTGGAGAAACCCTGGATGAGTTTCAAAATGACCAGCAGTGCCGCCGCCCAGATGCCGATCTGTGCGTATCCCGGTAGGAGCCCGACGGCGAAGGTACTCGCCGCCATCAGCAGGAGTGTTGTGGCGAGCACCTTTTGGCGACCCACTTTGTCGCCCAGCCAGCCGAAGATTACACCGCCGAGCGGCCGTGCCACGAAGGTTGCGGCGAAGGTTCCCAGCATGAACAGGGTCTGCACGGACTTGTCGGCCTCGGGCAGGAAGACGGGACCCATCGTGGTGATGAGGTAGCCGAAAACGCCGACGTCGTACCATTCCATGGTGTTTCCGACGATCGTGCCGCCAAGGGCTTTTTTCAGCATGGGCTGGTCTACGACGTTGACGTCGGATACTTTGAGTCGACGGCGTGTTGGAAGTTTCAATTTTGAGGTACCGCGTGGTGCGGTTTTGCTCGTTCCAGCGGCGTTCCTAGCGCCTGCTGGAGAGTCAGTGATGCTTTGGTCTATGGGCATTTGGGCCGCTCCTAGGGGGGTCATTTGCTTGCGACGTTTAGCTGCCGCGCTCTGGGCAGGGTTTCAATTTTACGCGAGTTTCGCCGAAACTAAGAGTCGGACTCCCAATTCTCGGCGCTCGAAGGCGCCTTTCGGGCCCAAATGTCTGACATCCAAATGCCGCCCACAGCCCCGGAATCACGCGGATTTTGAGGCGTTCCGTGGCTGCGTTACCAAATTTTTTGGTTCAGGACCACGAAACGCACAGTTTGCTGATCATTTTCGGTGGGTTTACCGTAGTTTTCCGAGCACCACCGTGGCATCGAATTCTTCGGAATGGACCACCCTCGCGGAAAGCTCGGCGAGCTCGAACAAGGCGGCCGTCGTTGGGGCCTGCCGGACGCTCGTTTCGATCAGCAGATGACCCCCTGGAGCCAGCCATAACGGCGCCTCCCCAGCTATCCGGCGGTGCACGTCCAGGCCGTCCGCGCCGCCGTCGAGCGCTATGAGCGGTTCATGCAGACGCGCCTCCGGCGGCATCATTCCGATCGAGTCCGTGGGCACGTACGGGGCGTTGGCTACCAGTACTTCCACGCGGCCGCGAAGGGTCTCCGGGAGGGCCGAGTACAGATCGCCTTCATGCACTTGTCCGCCAGCAGGCCCGATGTTGCGAGCGGCGCAGCGGATCGCGACTGGATCGACGTCGGCAGCGTGCAGCTCGATGCCGCCCACTGCGGCCGCCAGTGCGGTGCCGACGGCACCCGAACCACAGCAAAGATCGACGACGACGGCGCCCGGCCGGGCGATGCGGGCCGCCTCCTGGACGAGGTACTCCGTGCGGCGGCGGGGGACGAACACACCCTGGTCTACGGCAATGTGCTGGCCGCAGAACTCAGCCCAGCCAAGGAGGTGTTCGAGGGGCAGTCCCGAGACGCGCAGTTCGACCATCCGGTCGAGTTCCCCGGGAGCGTGCGCCGCAGCGATCAGGAGCTCGGCCTCGTCTTCGGCGAAGACGCAACCGACCGAACGGAGCCGGGCCGTGATGGCGGAATGGGAAGGCTGGAACGTGCGTTCTGACATGGGAGAGCCTTTCGGGATACCGAGGGGTGCTCTCCGGGCCATGCTAGCCGAGAGCGGACGTGGAGGCGACGCCCGAAGCGCGCTCCGGGAAAGTCAGGGTTCACAAACACGGTCTGGAGTGTCTAGGGTGGGTTCATGGGAACACTGATTTTTGAATAGACCAGCGGGTCCTGGTTCGTCGCAGATGCTGGCCACGCCACTGCTGACGTTGATCCGACGCCGTTGAGTTTGAACCGACAAAAATCCATGCCTGTTGAGGCTTCGCCTCCGCGCTGTTCCTGTTGCTGCTATTTGGACCCTGGGTCTCGCAGAGGACGTCGCAGTCCCGAGGACCTCCTCCGGCAAATCAAGAACTTTAAGGAGTCCACTGCATGACACCGAACGCACCCGAAACCAACGCCGAGCAGGAACCCGCAGAGCAAGCGGCGGCCGTGCAGGAAACTGACGCCCTGGCTGCAGGCATCAAATCGAAACTGACTGACGCCCAGAAGGAAATGCTGGCCCGCAAGTCCAGGGGTGGCGCCGGGGCAGGCTGGCAAAGCACCGGAAAAGGACACAAGCCAACCCAAGCGAGTGGCAAGCAGGCCAAGTCCGAGAAGAAGGTCCGCTGGTAGATCTTGCTGAGGAAGTTCCTACAGACAAGAGGACCGCTCCCACCTAGTATGGAAAATCCCTTCGTTTCACTGCAGAAAGGAAGAACAATGGCTGCGAAGCACGTTGCGCAACAAATCGACTCCGAGGTCGCAAGCCACTTGGTCGAGTCCATGGATAAGACAACCATGCCGGCCCCGGAAACTGTGGCCATGACGCTGGCGTCGAACCAAGGACCATCCTGGCCGGACGGCAGCGGCAAGGCCAAACACCCTAAGGACCGCGGTGCCAATCATGGCCGCGTCGGGCAGCAGGCTGCGGTCACCGCGGTCCACCGCACCAGCCGTCCTCAGATGCCGCACTCGTCCTAGAAATATTCGACACAGAAAATGCCCTGCGACCCCGGAATTCCGGGGTCGCAGGGCATTTTCCGTGTCGCAGGTCCGTTCAGGGAGCGCGCTCGACGTCGTCGGGGGACTTGTCCGGCCGCCACCCGCGCCAGACGGGATGGCGCATCCTCTCGGTGCCGGTCCAATCGCCGAACGTCACCTCTCCCACGAGCTCGGGGGAAACCCAGTGGGCGCCGCGCGCGTCCTCGGCGGGGATGTCGTGGAAGGGAGAGTCCGGGCGATCGAGCCCCTCCAGGCGCTTCAGGATGTCCCGCAGCTGCCAGTCCTTGAAGCCAGTGCCTACCCTGCCCGCATAGCGCAACTTGTCGCCGTCGGGGATCCCCACGAGCAACGCGCCAATGGTCCCGAGCCTCGCGCCGGAGCCCGGCCGCCAACCACCTACCACCACCTCCTGCATGCGTTCCAACTTGAGCTTGATCCAGGACCTGCTGCGCCGCCCCGGCTGGTACCGGCTGTCGGCGCGCTTGGCCATGACGCCCTCCAAGCCAAGCTCGGCGGCGCTGGCCAAGAGGTCGTCCATATCATGCTCCAGCACTTCGGAGATATGAATGGGGGAGCCTTCGCCCGGCATATCGGCATTGAAGTCTGCCAGCCGGTCTCGGCGCTCGCTGAGGGGCAGGGAGGTGAGGTCGGCGCTGCCGCCTTTTTCGGTAGTGTGGCGGGATCCGGCGTCGTACAGGAGATCGAACAGCATCAGCTGCACGGGGACCCCGGCCCGGGCGCGCTCGACGTCGCCTGGCTTGTAGAGGTTCATCCGCTTCTGGAGCAACTCGAAGCTGGGCCGGCCGTTCTTGCTGAGCGCCACGATCTCGCCATCCGCCACAAAATCGTGGTGCGGCCAGTAATGCGGATCCGCCAGCTCGGGGTAGGTGGGCGTCATGTCGATCCCGGAGCGGCTCGTCAGCCTGATCTTGCCACCCGATCCTGAAACGATGGCCCGGAAGCCGTCCCACTTGAGCTCGAACAGCCAGTCCCCGTCCGCCACATCGGCGGTGGTCCCGGACGTCGCGAGCATGGGCGCGTAGCTGGGTGTCCCGTTCGATTGGTGCGCGGCCTCAGGCAACAGCACCGTCCTGTGGCCCGGTTTGTCCTTCATCAGGTGGATCAGCCACTGCGACGGCGACTCTCCCGTGTGGATGAGTGCGAAACGGCGGGTGCCGTGCAATCCGCCGCCGGGCTTGCCGGTGAGGGTGGCGATGACTTCCTTGCCGTCGCGCCATTTTTCGCACTCGAACTCTCCGCTGTCCCAGATGCTGACAGTCCCGGCGCCGTATTCGCCCTTCGGAATGATGCCAGTGAACTCCGCGTACTCCATCGGGTGGTCTTCGGTCCGTACGGCCAAGTGGTTCTTTGCCGGGGTGTCCGGCACTCCCCGGGGCAGCGCCCAGGACGCCAGGACGCCATTGTGCTCCAGCCTGAAATCAAGGTGGAATCGGCGGGCATGATGCTCCTGGATGACAAAGATTCCGCCGGGAGGGTTGGGCTCTGCGTCAGGCTGGAGTGGGCGCGAACCGGGTTGATGGCCGACGGCGGGAAACGGTTCGGGCGTCCGTTGCGGGTCGCGCTTGTCCACATAGCTCGCCAGCCGCGGGTTCACGGCGGTGGCCTCGCCGCCCGAGGTGCCCCCGACGGCGGTGCTTCCGGCCGGGGTGCGCTGGCCTCCCGGACCGGAGGCGCCGTCGTCGTTCTTGCTTTGCGTGCCGCCGGAGCGCTTGGAGCCGTTGCCTGCGTGCGCGGGCGTATGCCCGGACTGCCCGGCGGCCACCGCGGCGAAGGGGTCTTTCCCGTCTTTGACGCGCTTCATGACAGCCGTGAAGTCCAGATGCTCAAGCTCGGGGGAGGCGAGTTCACGCCACGTCCTGGGAGCAGCCACCATGGGGTGGGCGCGTCCGCGAAGGGAGTACGGGACGATGGTGGTCTTGTTCCCGCTGTTCTGGCTCCAGTCCACCAAGACCTTGCCGTTGCGCAGGGTCTTCTTCATGTCGCTGACCACAAGGTCCGGGTGGTCAGCCTCGAGGGAGCGCGCCAATTCGTGGGCAAACGCGGAGACCTGCTCCCATTTGCGGGTGCCATCCAGCCCGGCGTAGAGGTGGATCCCCTTGCTGCCGCTTGTCACAGGGACGGGATCAAGGCCGATGTCCTGCAGAATGCTGCGCGCCAGCTTGGCGACTTCAACGCATTCGGGGAGGCCCGTGCCCGGGCCGGGGTCAAGGTCCAGGACCAAGCGGTCGGGCGGCAACATGGTTCCGTCGGCGTCCACTTGCCATTGCGGCACGTGGATTTCCAAGGCGGCGATCTGGGCCAACCAGGTGAGCGTAGCGAGGTTGTTGACGAGCGGGTAAACGTTGCTGTGGTCCCTGTGCTGGATGGTGACCCGGGGAACCCACGACGGCGTCGAGTCGTCCAGGTTCTTCTGGAAGAACATCTGCCCGGGATTCTCGGTGGTCCCTACTCCGTGCACCCAGCGCTTGCGGGTGGCGGGTCGGTTAGCGGCGGCCGGGATCAGGAATGGTGCCACGGCCGCGTAGTATTCGAGCACTTCGGCCTTGGTGGTGCCAGTCTCCGGGTAGATGATTTTGCCCAGGTTGGTGAGCGTCAGTTCGTGGCCCTCGACGTTGACGCGTTCCTTTTGGCTGGTTGCCACCTCTTCACCTCCGCCTTGTTGTGATGTTCACTTAGTGCATGAGGGCCATATGGAAGGGTTCTATCGCGTTCGGGCTGGTCAACGTGCCTGTCAAGCTCTACAGCGCCACCGAGGACCACGATGTCAGTCTTCACCAGGTCCACAACAAAGACGGAGGCCGCATCCGCTATCAACGGAAGTGCGAAATCTGCGCCTCTGTTGTGGATTACGAGGATATCGACAAGGCCTACGAAGAGGAAGGCCGTACGGTGGTGCTGTCCGCCGCGGATTTGAAGTCGTTGCCCGCGGAGAACAGCCGCGAAATCGAGGTAGTGGAGTTCGTTCCGGCCGAGCAGTTGGACCCCATCATGTATGAGCGACCCTACTACCTGGAGCCCGATTCCAAGTCCCCCAAGGCCTATATGCTGCTCCTGCGCACCTTGCAGGACACCGAGCGCGTGGCAATTGTGCAGTACGCCCTCCGGCAGAAGACCAGGCTCGGTGCGCTGCGGGTGCGGGGGGACGTGCTGATGCTGCAATCCCTGCTCTGGGACGACGAAGTCCGCGAGGCCAACTTCCCGTCGCTGGAGACCGACGTCAAGATTTCGGACAAGGAGCTCGAGATGTCCTCGGCCCTGGTGGACTCCATGGCGCGCGACTTCGAGCCCGAGCAATACACCGACAACTACCAAGTGCAGTTGCGCCAACTCATCGCGGCCAAGTTCGAAAAAGGCGACTCCATCGACACCGAGGAGACCTTCGGCGTCACGGCAAGCGAAGGGGAAGGCGGCGAGGTCATCGACCTCATGGAGGCCCTCAAGCGGAGCCTCGACAAGAAGCGCGGCAAAGCTTCCGCTGGATCGGCCGCTGAAGAGCCCGACGACGGGGCCACCGCCAAGGCGGCCAGCAAGCCCAGGGCGAGGGTCAAGAAAGCCTGACGCGCCGCCGTCGTGCTCCCCCTCCCACGAGCAGTGGACATGTCCCTCGCACGTACACCGCTCCCACGAACACCGCTCCCACGAACACCGCTCCCACGAACACCGCTCCCACGAGCAAGGGACATGTCCCTAGTGCTGGGCAAGGGGTGGGCATAATCCCAATATGTCCACTCCCGGGCCTGGGCGGAGGGCATGTCCCTCCGGGATCCCGGAGCGAAGACTGGACATGTCCCTTGTGCTGGGCAACGGATGGGCATAATCCCAATATGTCCACTCCCGGGCCCGGGCGGAGGGCATGTCCGGTGGATGGTCTAGTGGTTTCGAAGCGCTGAGATCAGCTCGGCTTTCTTCTTGCTTGAGTACCCTGTGAGGCCCAGTTCCTTGGCTCGGGACTTGAGTTGGGGCACAGTCCAGTCCTCGTAGTCGCCCGAGGTGCCGCCACGCCGGCCGATTTCCTTGCGACCTTCCTTGGCAGCGGCATTCGAGATCCTGGCGGCCTTTTCCTTGGATGCGCCATCCTCGCGGAGGGTTTCGTAGAGCTCGGGATCTTTGAGGCTGGGATTTTTCTTATTTGGCATGGGTTCCTCCTTCGGTCACGGTCCGGCTATGAGGGGAGCTCCATCCGAAATCCGCAGCGGCACTGCAACACCTTTGTCGCCAGGTACACGTCGAGCAGATCCACTGCGGGGTCCTCGGTGGACATGGGCGCATACACGCTGTGGAATCCGGTTCCAGAAATTTTCATGGGTTCGCCGCAATGGATGTATTCTCCGCCGAATTGCAGCACACCCGATACTGTTCCACGCTGGTTCAGGATCGCAGCGACGTCCTGGAAAGTTGCAGCATGGGCATAAAACGTATCGCATTCCACGCAGGTGTAGGCGATATCCACGAGTTCTGCCATCGGCGGTTTGAGGGGCTCGATGGAATCAAGAATCACGTGCTCATTGGTGTCGCAAGTGCCGCACCAGATTCGTTCGGCCCCGGGACGCGGTGCGCCGGCGGGGAGAATCGGGTCAGAAATGGTCGGCATTGACTTAACCCCTTGGACCGGGAAGTGCGGCTCCTGCCCACAGCAGGAGCCGCACTCCGAGTGGACTAGTCCTTCTTGAAAGCGTCCTTTACCTTTTCGCCGGCCGCCTTCAGGTCGCTCTTGGCTTGATCCGTCTTGCCTTCGGCTTCGAGCCTTTCGTTACCCGTCAGCTTTCCGGCCGCTTCCTTGGATTTGCCCGCAATCTTCTCACCGGCGTTTTGGATCTTGTCATCTGCACCCATGGACGTACTCCTTTGGTGGTTGTTGTTTTACTTCTTCTCGCCAAGTGGCGGGAGGCAAGCCACTGTAGGGTCGGCTAATCAGCGGCTAGACGCCGTGCGATCTCCGGCCGGAAACAAAGCTGAGAAGCCAGCCGATGGCCGCGACGATCAGGAGAACCAAACCGACCCAGAGGAGCCAGCTCACGGCCTGCGAGAATCCGCCAACGAGCAGAAGGACGATTGCCACAACGCCTGCAATGATCAGAAGAGTGTTCATAGTCACACATTCCTTACTTGAGTGGGGCCACCGGCAAGATGCCCGGCCCCTCGCGGTGTATTCGGTTGTCAGTTCGAGTGCGAACCGTGGTTCCTCACCGGCCCCCCCGGATTCCATGCGAGGTCTTGCTGTAGCGGATGCCGCCCCGTTTTCCGGAGTTTTCGTCCGGGACGGGCTGCTTCCGACTTCCTCCATGGTACTACTAAGCACGCTTATCAAATCAAGTGCTAAGTACGCTTACAAAAAATTCTGGGTATCGTCGTAGGGTGAATGCAGGGTCATGCGCCGGCTTCCGGGGCCGATCCGACTATTGTCAGCAGTCATCTTGGAGGGGAACCATGAAAGCATCGCAAGCTCTGGCAGACAATCTTCAGCTTGTCCTGACGGACCTTATTGAACTCCAGCTACAGGGCAAACAGGCCCACTGGAATATTGTTGGCGCCAATTTCAGGGACCTGCATCTGCAACTCGATGAACTCGTGGCAGCGGCGCGGGAGTTCGCTGACGAGACAGCCGAAAGGATGAGGGCGCTTCATGCGCTCCCGGATGGCAGAAGCAGCACTATCGCTGCCTCAACCCGCTTGGAGCAGTTCCCCGCGGGGCTGACGGAGACCAAGGACGCGGTGAAGCTGATCACCGATCGCCTCGAGCGGACTGTCCAGACCATGCGCGATGTCCACGACCAAGTGGACGAAGAAGACCCCACGACGGCGGACCTGCTGCATGCGTTCATCGCACGTTTGGAGCAGCTCGCCTGGATGGTCAGCGCCGAGATAATGTCTGCCAGTGCGTCCGTGGCAGACCCACAGGAAGCCTAGACAACCCGCGCCACAGCATGCCACGGCTCCGACGCAGTCATCCCGGTACGCCTGGTATCTCCCGGCGAAGGTCCGGCCGCGGTTTCAGCTATCACCGTCCGGACGGATCCCTCGTGGCGGGCGATGAACGAAGGCGTCTTGAGGCGCTCGCAATTCCTCCCGCGTGGGCCGACGTCTGGATATGCCCGTTCGAAAACGGGCATATCCAGGCAATGGGAGTGGACGACGCCGGCCGGAGCCAATACATCTACCACCCCGAGTGGCGGGCACGCCGGGATACTGAAAAATTCGCCCGTGCTGCGCGGCTCGGCGTCGCTATGCCCAAAGCGCGGCGGGCGGTCTCGCGCCATCTGCGCGAGTCCCCTTCGGAAAGGACCAGAACCCTGGCCGCGGCTGTGCGGCTCATGGATCTCGGGGCCTTGCGCGTTGGATCAGAGGACTACACGCGGCGCAACGGATCGTACGGCCTCACGACTTTGAGGTGTAAGCATGTGAAGGTCAGCGGAGACACGGTTTCCCTGCAATTCCCGGGGAAGAGCGGTCAACCGTGGGAATCCACCATCGAGGACCCCGCGCTGGCCCGGTTCCTCAAGCCCCTGGCGGACAGGGCCGGCAGGCAGCCCTTGTTGGCTTTCAACGAAGGCGATGGCTGGGTCTCCCTGAATGCCACGATGGTCAACGAGTATCTCCGCCATATCACGGGCGACGACTACACAGCCAAGGACTTCCGCACTTGGAAAGGCACAGCTGCGGCCGGCATGGCGCTCGCAGGTCCAGCCTCAAAAGTGCCAGCCCGCCAGCGGGTCCTTGAAGCCATCAAGCAAACCGCCGAACTGCTCGGCAACACGCCAACCGTGGCGAGGGCATCCTACGTTGATCCCCGCATCGTGGAGGGTTTTCTGGCCGGCGACCTCGAAAAGCTCAAGGCCACGGAGTCCGACATTGCGGGCTATCTGACGTCTTTGCCGTGAACACAAAAAGAGCATGCTCCCCGCTGGCTGCGAGGAAAGGACATATTAGGAATATGTCCATCCTTCAGTGCCAAGGGAGAGCATGCTCAGTGGGGTTACTCGGCGTCGTGGTCCGTTTCGAGGATCTTCACGAGGCGGTCCAGGGCTTCATCGGCCCCGGTACCCTCGGCGCGCAGCACGACGACGTCGCCGAATGAAGCTCCGAGGCTCATGAGGGACAGGATGCTGGCGGCGTCCATGGCGTCGTCGGCGGGCTCGCCTTCGCGGGCGATGGTGACCTCGAGGTCCAGTTCGCCGGCGGCTTCGGCGAAGATAGCTGCCGGGCGGGCGTGCAGGCCGACGCGGCTGGCAATGGTGGCGGTACGTTCGGACATTGTTGCTCCTTCGATTGTGGGCTTGGGGAAAGTCTAGAGACCCAGCTCGTCCAGGATAGGCAGCTGGGCACGAACGGCTTGGCGCGCGACGGATGCGCTCGGAGCGGCCAGTGCCGCCGTCGCGAGCTTTTGGGCTTGTGCCACGGTAACAGTTGCCAGGACAGCCGAAACGGCGGCCAGGGCGCGGGCACTCATCGAAAGCGTCGCCACGCCGAGTCCAACGAGTACGACGGCGAGGGCCGGGTCCGCTGCTGCCTCGCCGCAGACTCCCACGGGGCGAGCCGTGCCGCCCGCGCTGGCGGCAGCAGCGCCGTCGGCGGTCAACTTCACGAGCTGCAGCACTGCAGGCTGCCACGGATCATTGAGCGTGGCGAGCGGACCGAGTTGGCGGTCCGCGGCCATGGCGTATTGGGTGAGGTCGTTGGTTCCGAGCGATGCGAAGCTCACTTCGCGCAGCACGGTGGCGGCGGTCAGGGCAGCAGACGGGACCTCCACCATGACGCCGGGCACTTTCAAGCCGGCCGCGGCGCAGAGGGATGCGAAGTGAGCGGCTTCCTCGGCCGTGGAGATCATGGGTGCCATAACCCACACCTCGGCTTGGTTGGCGGCCTCTGCAGCGGCTATGGCTTCCAGCTGGCGCTCGAGTACGCCCGGGGAAGTCAAGTCGGTGCGGTAACCGCGGACGCCCAATGCGGGGTTGGGTTCATCCGCGTTGGTGAGGAACGGCAGGGGCTTGTCCGCGCCGGCGTCGAGGGTTCGGACCACCACCTTCTTGCCCGGGAACGCGGCAAACACGGCGCCGTAGGCGGCGATCTGCTCCTCGACGGTGGGTTCGTCGTCGCGATCCAGGAAACAGAATTCGGTGCGCAGCAACCCGACGCCCTCGGCACCGGCGTCGGCGGCTTTGACCGCGTCGGCACCCGTACCGACGTTGGCGAGCAGCGGAACCCGGAACCCGTCGGCCATCACGTTGCTGCCGCTGAAGGCGGCAACGGTACACGCCTGGGTAGCCCAAACCTTGGCCGCAAGACGGAGTTCCTCACCGGGATCCACCGTGATGGTGCCGGCAGCGCCATCGACGTAGATCTCGGTGCCGTCCCCGATCTCATCGACCCCCGGGGCCGCGACGATCGCCGGCAGGCCGAGGGCGCGGGCCAGGATGGCGGTGTGGGACTGCGGGCCGCCACTCGAGGTGATCAGCGCGATCACCTTGGCGGGGTCCAGGGTGGCGGTGTCTGCCGGGGCGAGGTCCTCGGCGGCCAGGATGAACGGAACGTCCGACGCCGGGATGCCCGGCGCGGGCAGACCGCGCAGTTCAGAGACGATGCGGGCACGGACGTCCAGGACGTCGGCCACGCGCTCTGCCATGTAGCCGCCGAGGGCCTTCAACGAGTCCGCAACCGTGGCACCTGCCTCCCAGATGGCCCGTTCAGCGGTACGTGCGCCGCCCGGGGCATCGGGGGAGAGGAGCTTGATGGCCGATTTCACCAGCATCGGATCGGCGGCCATCAAGGCGGTTGCTTCCAAGACCTCTTTGCCTTCGCCGGACGCGGTGGCGGCTCGGGCACGGAGTTCCGCCTGCACGGCCTTGGCTGCATCCTTGATGCGCTGGCCTTGCGATTCGACGGTGACGTCCGCAGGAATGTTGACTGCTCCGGGCAGCTGCGCTGCAGGTTCCCGAACCGGCTTCGGCATCTGTCGAACCGGCCCTAGAACGCGCCCCGGAGCAACGCCTACGCCTGAAAAGGTCTGCATGGATTTAGTCCTCTACTTGCTTGCTGGGGGCTGGTTCAGGCTGCGACGGCGACCGGAGCCTGCTCTGCCTCAACGGGCTTCCTGACTGCATAGCGCTTGAGCGCCAGCAGGAGGAAAGCTGTGATGACGGCGCCGACTGCGATCGAGATGAAGAACATGAGGACGTTGCCGATAGCGAAGAAGACGAAGGCTCCGCCGTGCGGGGCCTGCGAGGTGACCCCGAAAGCCATGCTCAGGGCACCTGTCACTGCGCCGCCCACCATGCTGGCCGGGATCACGCGGAGCGGGTCAGCAGCTGCGAACGGGATGGCGCCTTCGGAGATGAAGGAAGCACCGAGCAGCCAGGCTGCCTTGCCGTTTTCGCGCTCGGCCAGGCTGAAGCCCTTCTTGTTGAGCACGGTTGCCAGTGCCATGGCGAGCGGCGGCACCATGCCGGCCGCCATAACGGCAGCCATGATCTGCCACGGAGCCTGGTTGGCCACGCTTCCGGCCCCAAGGCCGGCCACGGCAAAGGAGTAGGCAACCTTGTTGACGGGGCCACCGAGGTCGAAGCACATCATGAGGCCGAGGATAATGCCGAGAACCACTGCCGCCACGCCAGTCATGCCGGAGAGCCAGTCGTTAAGGGCCTTCGTGAGCCCGGCGATCGGGCTACCTAGGAACAGGATCATGATCCCGGAGGCCACAATGGAGGCCAGCAGCGGGATGATGACCACCGGCATCAGGCCGCGAAGCCAGCGCGGAACCTGGAAGCTCCCGATCCAGTACGCGACGACGCCAGCTAGCAGGCCGCCGACGAGGCCGCCCAAGAAGCCAGCACCCATGAAGACTGCCACGGCGCCGGCCGTGAAGCCGGGAGCAATGCCGGGGCGGTCAGCGATGCCGAAGGCGATGTAGCCTGCCAGCGCCGGGACGAGGAAACTGAACGCCAGGGCTCCGATCTTGAAGAGGACCGCGCCCAGGTAAGCGCCCAGGGGGCCCAAGGCATGCGCCGGGATCTCGGTGGGCAGGTTGAGAAGGTTGTTGGCGCCAAGGATCTTGTCCGCCGTGCCGCCGAGGGCGATTTCGTAGCCGCCCAGCAGGAAGCCCAGGGCGATCAGGAGACCGCCGCCGGCGACGAACGGGATCATGTAGCTTACGCCGGTCAGCAGCACTTTCTTGACCTTGGTGCCGAAGTGCTCGCTGGCGGCTTCGGCCGCGTGCTCGGCGTTTTCTTCGGCGCCAAAGTGCGGAACCCGGTGGGCGTGGGGATCGGAGGCGGCGGCGATGGCTTCCTGCACCATCTTGGCCGGCTCGTCGATACCGCGCTTTACGGGCGCGTTGATGACCGGCTTGCCGGCAAAGCGCTCCTTGCCGCGTACATCGACGTCTACTGCGAAGATCACAGCGTCTGCGGCGGCAATGACAGCCGGGTCCAGCGCGGTGAATCCGCCCGAACCCTGCGTCTCCACCTGCAGGTCCACGCCGGCTTCCTTGCCCGCAGCTACGAGGGAGTCGGCTGCCATGTAGGTGTGGGCGATGCCGGTGGGGCAGGCCGTGACGGCGACGATCCGCTTGGGCGCCATCGCTGAAGCGGCACGGGCCGAAGCCGGGGCGGCCTCCGCAGCGGGCGCTGCCGAGTCGGCTGCGTGCGCGGCCGGCTTGTCGGCCAGTGCAGCGTCAACCAAGTCAACGATGTCCTGCTCGGTGGTAGCCGCACGGAGAGCTGCCGTGAAGTCCTTCTTGATGAGGGAACGGGCCAGCTTGGAGAGCAGCTTCAGGTGCTCCTGGTCCGCTCCTTCCGGGGCTGCAATGAAGAAGATGATGTCCGCGGGGCCGTCCTTGGCACCGAAGTCCACCTTGTGTGAAAGCCGGGCCATTGCCAGGGTCGGCTCAGTCACAGCAGCGGAGCGGCAGTGCGGGATGGCGATGCCGCCGGGCACGCCCGTGGCAGTCTTTTGCTCGCGGGCGAAGGCGTCCGCGAAGAGCCCTTCAACCTCGGAGGCGCGTCCCGCTGCGGCAACTTTGCCTGCCAGGAAGCGGATGACGTCGGCGGGAGAATCGCCGAGGTTCTGGTCGAGGGAGACCAGTTGGGGGGTGATGAGCTGGGTCACTGTTAGTCCTTCTAGAGGGCCGTGATGGTTACGGCGTCGGGAGTTGTTTGGTGTACCGCCGGGACAGTGGAGCCCGGCAGCGAAGCAGCGGCGGCACCGTGTGCCACAGCCTGACGGAGGCAGTCCTGCGCGGAACCGCCGCGAGTGGCGGCCAGCAGATAGCCAGCAAGGGAAGAATCGCCGGCACCAACTGTGCTGACGGCTTGGATCGGCGGATGCGTGGCGAGCCACGCGCCGTCGGCGGTTACCAGGACGGCGCCCTTGGAACCGAGTGTTGCGAGTACTGCACCCACACCGCTGCCGACGACGGCGGCAGCAGCCCTGGCGGCGAGGCCCGGGTCCGCTTCCAGTTCGTCAGCCGTGTGGACGTCTGTGAAGCCGGCCGCGGCGGCCAATTCGGCCAGTTCCTCGGCGTTGGGCTTGAGGAGATCGGGCTTGCCGTTGATGGCGCCCTTTGAATCGCTACTGATAGCGGCCGCCAGCGGGGCGCCGGAGGAGTCAATCGCTATAAGCGGCGGTTCGCCGTCGTTCCCGGAACGGAGACGACGGGCGACAGTGGCGTAAAAATCTGCCGGAACTCCTGGTGGGAGCGATCCGGCCAGTACCACCCAGCTCGCGCCACGGGAGCGGTCAAGCAGCAGCCCGATCAGGGCTTCCTGCTCGTCCAGGCTCAACTTCGGGCCGGGTTCGTTGATCTTGGTGGTGACGCCGTCCGGTTCGGTGAGCGTCACATTGCTGCGCAGCGGCTCACTGATGGGGAGCGCCGCGTACGGGACGCCGTCGTCGAGCAGTCCCGCGAGGACGGGATCGGAATCCGCGCCCGGCAGGACAGCGACGGTGTCCAGGCCCGAGGCGACCAGCGCCCGGGAGACGTTGACGCCCTTGCCACCGGAGTGCTGGTGGACGGCGATGGCGCGTTGGACCTCACCGCGGGCCAAGGGGGCCGGGAGCTCCACGGTACGGTCCAGGCTCGGGTTGGCGGTCAGGGTGACGATCATGCGACCACCACGTCGACGCCGGCCTCGGCCAAAGCCGCGGAGAGCTCTTCAGAGGGTTCGTGGTCAGTAATCACGGTGTCCACATCTTTCAGGGCAGCGAACTGGACGAGGGTTTCCGCGTCCAGCTTGGAGGAGTCCGCGAGGACGACGACGCGCCGTGCGGACGTGACGAAGGCGGCCTTGACGGCGGCTTCTTCGGGGTCAGGGGTGCTGAGCCCGAACGTGGCGTGGATACCGTTGGCACCGACGAAGGCGATGTCCGGGCGGAGCCGGGAAGCGGCTTCGACCGTGGACTGCCCCACCGCGGCCTGCGTGAGGCCGCGGACGCGGCCGCCCAGGATCTGGAGGGAGATGTTCGGGTTGCCGGAGAGCCGCCCGGCAATGGGGATGGCGTGGGTGATGACAACCAGTTCTTCACGGGCGGCGTTTCCGTTGGCGGAGGCGAGGTGTTGGGCCGTGCGTTGGCCCAGCAGGCGGGCCAGAGCCTCCGTGGTGGAGCCGGCGTCGATCAGGATGCTGCCGGCCGCGTTCTCGGGGATGAGCGCAAGGGCGGCCTCGGCGATACGAAGCTTTTCCGGTTGGCGCTGGATGGCGCGCTCAACGACGCTTTCCTCGCGGGTGCTAAGGCGGTCCGAGGGGACAGCCCCGCCGTGCACGCGGCGGAGGTTGCCGGCGGATTCGAGGGCAGCGAGGTCACGGCGAATGGTCTCCGTGGTGATGCTGAATCGGTCCGCGAGGTCTGTGACGCTGACCCGTCCGCGCTCGGCGACGAGCTCGGAGATCAGCTGTTGGCGCTCTTCAGCAAACACATACCCTCCATTGCGTACAAGCGATCTGGTACATCAGTGACAGTCATCACATGATGTGGAATTGCTTGACTCTATCTTTGTTCATGTTGGTCTGTCAACAGAAAACAACATAAACAAAGATTCGGGTGTGTATGGGCGTGTTTGGGAGCGTGCTGACAGTGGTCGCGGGCGGGAAAGCTACAGATTCTGCTGGATCATTCGAAGGCTGGCCGCTTGCGACCCCGAAATGACGGGGGCCACAAGTTTGGATGCCGGAATGATCCAGCAGAATGTGACAGGGGGCGGGCGGGCCGGACGGGCTACAAAAGGCTGGCTGCCGTATCGCCGAGCCGGAAAGTGCCCTACGGCCACTCGATCTCGCTGGGGCCGGGGTAGTCGATGGGGAGGTTGTCAGGGTCGGGAGGGTCCGGCAAACGGAGCTGCGGAGAAGGATCCGCGGCTTTGCGCTGCTTGCTCCGGTGTTTGTCCAATTGGTCGGACTCTTGCCGGGGGTCGCCTTCGAGGCGTCGATTCTGTGCACTTTCGAGCTTCATCATGCTTCCTTTGGTTAATGCTGCGACGCGGTTAAGCAGGTATTTCCAGCTCGAAGCCGCATCTGCATCTCAAGATCTTGGTAGGAGAAGGGGGCGCGGGGAGAACTGCGAGGGCGGGGCCATCCTGAATCCCCCGACGATTCAGGATGGCCCCGCCTGCTGGACAGCGGCTGGGTGGCTGGGTGGCTGGGTGGCTGAATGGCTGTAGGAAAACCCGCAAGACATACATGTGCAGAACGCAGCGAGCCCCGGGCTGAAGGGGTTCGTGGGGTACCGGGGATTCGGAGATGGTCGACATCGACTAGCTCCGCGCCGGTATCAGGAATTTGCTCATGGGGCAGCACCTTTCACGTGAATGAAATGGCGCCCGGCTGCTTGAGCGAAAACAGGCCAATAACTCGGCCCTTGTCCGGTGGTCTGCGCGGACTGTAGAAGAATTGTGCACTCCACATCTCCGGTGCGCAACCCCGTCGGAGAGTTTGTCCAAGTGGTGGACGCTGGATTGGGATGCCCTTTTTCCTCCGTTGCTGGCCTGCAGCTCTTAGACTGGGCCATGGACGAAATCGGCCTGAATGCTTCGGTGGCGGGGCAGCTTCAGGATTTGGTCATCGATAGCGAGGACGTCAGCGGTTTCTTGGAAGACCTTGCGGTGTTCGCTGCGTCGTCAGTGTCTGCTGCGCGCTGCCAAGACGTCCTGTGCGGTATTACTCTGAGCCGGCGACGCCGATCGATGACTATCGCCGGAAGCAGTCACGAAGCCCGTCTCATTGATGAGGTGCAGCAAGCCTACGGAGATGGACCGTGTTTGGAGGCCATGAGAACCCTGAAGTCCGTCCTGGTTTCGGACACGTCCGCGGACCCTCGGTGGCCTGAATACTGCACCACCATCGCGGAGCGTGGACACCTGGCCGTCCTCTGCGTCCCCTTAGGCTTGGAAGAGGGTGCGACGGCGGCGATCAACCTGTTTGCCCCGCAGAGCGAGGCTTTCGATGAGGCCTCCGTCCGAAGCTGCGAACAATTCGCGAGCCAAGCAGAAAAGGCCTTGCGGCTGGCTGTTCGGATCGGTGCCTCGCAACAACGTGCGGAAGACCTTGAGCAGGCCATGCGTTCCCGGACGGCCATCGATCTGGCAACCGGCGTCATTATGGGCCAGAACAGGTGCAGCCAAGAGGAGGCCTTCAGGATCCTGACCAAGGCCTCAAACGGCAGGAACCAGAAACTGAGGGATGTTGCCGAATCCCTTCTCAAGTCCCTGTCGAGTGAAGCGCCGGTCTCGCACTTCGAACCGTAAGCGCCTCAGCTGGGTGGGTCCTGCCCCTAGCTGCGCTCCGCGATATTTTTGACGCTCTCCACGAGGCTGTCCCACATGCCCTTCGAATGTGCGGCTTCATCGGCACTGGCGTTGTTGTCCTGGGACAGGGTCAGCTTGGTGATGCCTTGTTCAGGCTCCAGCGTCCACGTCAGGGTGTGATAGTTCCCAGGTTCGTCGTCTTGGCCAGACAGTGGACTGAAATGGGTGTTTACCAGCCGCCTCCCGGGCTCGAACTCGAGGATGACACCCTTGTCTTCGTACTCTTTTCCCTGCCAAGTGCCGCGCCAAGCAATCGGTCCGCCGACCGTCCAATCGGTGACAACCTCGGTTCCGAACATGAACTCCTTGATGGCCTGTGGGTCGGTGAGCACTGACCACACCCGGTCGGCGCTTGCATGGATCGCGATGGTTGAACTCGCAATGAAATTGCCCGTCATGTCCCTCTCCTTTTTCAAGTGGTCGGCGTCCGGGCGCCGGCGCAACAGAGTCTACGCCTGGGGTGGAGACGCCAACGCGGGGGCTTCCGCCGGTGCAACGTTGGTCTTGCAGCTGCTGTTGCGGCAGTTGCATCCTGAAAGACATTTGTGCGATATGTAAGCCTCCAGGTGTGAAGTGCTGCACTTTGCCCAATGACCTTCGAGTTCCCCACAGATACTGTGCAATGAATCACTCGAAAGGAATGCATGTCATGTCGACATCCGAAATAGGGCACGATGACTACCCCATCACCAGGGTTCCCGCAACGAAGCGGAAACACTGGTTCGGCATCGCAGTCCAGCGCTTTGGTCAGACTTCTGACCTGAGCCAGTTTCTTCTCGGGGCAACCTTTGGCTTCGGAATGACGTTCTGGGACGCTTTCTGGGCGTTCACTGTAGGCGCGCTGATCGTCGAAGCACTCATGATTTTCGTCGGCATTGCCGGCATGCGCCAAGGTCTCACGACGTCCATGCTAGCCCGCTGGACGGGCTTCGGCCGCGGCGGCGCATCCGTGCTCGGCTTAACCATCTGTATTAGCCTCATCGGCTGGTTCGGCATCCAATCAGGGATTTCCGGAGCTGGACTGAACCAGATCGTCCCTGAAATTCCCACCTGGGCATGGTCGCTGGCTTTTGGCTTGGTGGTCACCCTGATCGTGGTCCGCGGCTTTGAATCAATGCAATGGTTGGCCAACATCACCGTGCCGCTGTTCATGATCCTGATCGCTTGGGCGGCTTGGGCCGAACTGAGCAACCACTCCATCAGCCAGCTCATCAACGATGCCCCTCCGGGCGCCAACCTGGATTTTGTCACCGCCACCACCATCGTCGCTGGAAGCGCCGTTCTTGGGGCAGTCATCACGCCCGATATGACCCGCTACAACAGGACCGCTGGCGACGTCGTCAAGCAGACGGTGGTCGGCATTACGCTCGGCAACTACAGCATCGGCATGATCGGCGTCCTGCTGGCACACGCCGTAAAGTCGGCAGATGTCACCCAGATCATCTTCTCCTCGGTGGGCTGGGTAGGCATCCTGATCATCGTCCTGGGCACGTCCAAGATCAACGACTGGAACCTTTACAGCGCCGGGCTCGGCGTCGTGTCCTTCTTCAACAGCGCCATGAACAAACGCCTGAACCGTGCGCACGTCACCCTGCTGATTGGTGTCGTTGGAACTGTATTGGCAGCAATCGGCATCCTTGACAAGTTCATCGACATTCTCCTGGTGCTGGGCGTTGTCTTCCCGCCGGTTGCCGGCATCATCATGGCCGAGTACTTCGTCGTCAAGAAGTGGCGCCCCCTCCTGGAAGCCAGCCGTGCCTCCGGGCTTCCCCCGGTTGAATCGCCCAACTGGATTCCGGCGACGTTCCTCATCTGGGCGATCTCCGCGGCCCTGGGCTACTTCATCAACTTCGGACTCCCAGCCTTCAACTCCCTCGCCGCGGCGTTCATCCTCTACATCGTCGCCGGAAAGCTGAACCTCCTGCGGTCCTACGGCGACAACCAAGCAACAAACCAAACCACCACCAAGGAAGTACCGGTAACCACACCATGAGTAGCCTGAGAATCGGCATTGACGTCGGCGGCACCAACACGGACGCTGTTCTGCTGGACGGCGGGCAGGTGCTCGCTTCCACCAAGGTCCCCACCACTAAGGACGTCACCAGCGGCATCACCCAAGTGCTCAGCGCGCTAAGACACCTGAACGGCTTCAGCCCGGATGACATTCGAGGCGTCATGATCGGAACCACGCATTTCATCAACGCCCTCATCGAGGCACGGGACCTCTGCCCAACAGCAGCGATCCGGATGGGACTTCCCGCCACTGCGTCGCTACCTCCCTTCACGGACTGGCCGGATGCCCTCACCAATGCTGTCAGGGGACGCGCCTACATGGCCCACGGCGGACATGAGTTCGACGGACGCGCCATCAGCCCCTTCGACCCCGACGAAATCCGGCGCCACGCAGCAGACATTGCCGCACACGGCATCCGCTCTGTGGCGGTTTCCAGCGTCTTTTCGCCCGTCAACGATGAATTCGAGCAGCGCGCCCTGTCCATCCTCCGGGAGGAGCTTGGCCCGGAGTTCCCTGTCTCCCTGTCGCACGAAATCGGCCGTGTTGGACTCTTGGAGCGCGAGAACGCGACCATCGTCAACGCTTCCCTTGCCGAAATGGCGAACCGGATTGTCGATGGCCTCGCCAAGGCTGTCCTCGAGCAGGGCATCACGGCACCTTTGTACGTCAGCCAGAACGACGGCACGCTCATGGACATCGAATACACCCGCCGTTACCCGGTGGCGACGTTCGCTTCAGGTCCCACAAACTCCATGCGCGGCGCAGCGGTCCTCTCCGGATTCTCCGACTGCCTGATTGTGGACATCGGCGGCACCACTACCGACGTCGGCGTCCTGGTCAACGGTTTCCCCCGCGAGTCCAGCACCCACGTCCGGCTCGCTGGACTCCGCACCAACTTCCGGATGCCGGATGTCCTTTCGGCCGGCCTAGGGGGCGGTTCACGCGTCCGGTCCGACGAAGGAACTGTAGGCCCGGATTCCGTGGGGTACCGTTTGACGGATGAGTCCCTGGTCTTCGGCGGATCCGTCCTGACAGCCACGGACATCGCGGTCCGCAGCGGAAGGACCGACGTCGGAGACGCGTCGTTGGTGGGCCACATCAGTGACGCTGTGGTTCGGACAGCCCTGGAACAGATCGACCGGACCATCGCGGACATCGCCGACCGGATCCGGACCTCGTCCGCGCCGCTGCCAGTTGTCGCCGTCGGCGGCGGCTCCATCCTGCTGGCAGATAGGCTGGATGGCCTAGGCGCCATCCACCGGCCCGAGAACTTCGACGTCGCCAACGCCTACGGCGCCGCCATTGCCCAGATCAGCGGCGAGGTGGACCAACTGTCCTATCTGGCGCACGGCGACCAAAAGGCCGCCATGGAATCGGCGCGTCAGGAAGCCATTGATCGTGCCGTTGCTGCCGGCGCCAGCCCCGATACCGTGACGATCGTGGACCAGGAAGCGGTGCCGATCCCGTACCTCCCCGGGAATGCCACGCGCATCCGCATCAAGGCCGCCGGCAACCTCAAGCTAGGAATGTGAGCACATGACACTGGAACTAACACACGTCCACAAGCTGACGCGCATCACTGCCGACGACATCGACTCGCTAGCCCGCGGTGCGGCCATCCTGGGGACGGGCGGCGGCGGCGACCCCTACATTGGCGCGCTCCTCGCGCGCCAGGCGATCGAAGAGTTCGGCCCCGTGGAGCTCGTCTCCGTTGAAGACCTGGCCGACGACGCCTTCATCGTTCCTGTCGCGGCCATCGGGGCACCCACTGTTGCCGTGGAGAAAGTGGACTCGGTAGAGAACCTGACCCTCACCATCAAGCAACTGTCGGCCAGCTTTAACCGCGTTGCCACGCACACCGCTTGCGCAGAGATCGGCGGCTCCAACTCCATGCTGCCAATCGTCGCCGCGGCCCAATTGGGCATCCCCCTCGTTGATGGAGACCTGATCGGGCGCGCCTTCCCTGAGATACAGATGGGAATGCCCACCATGTACGGGATTCCGGCGTCTCCCATGGTCTTGGCCGACGAGAAGGGCAACACCCTGGTGATCAAGGGCATCGACTCGTTCTGGGGTGAGCGCTTTGCCCGGCAGGCTTCCATCGAGATGGGGTGCAACGCCTTCAACGCCACGTACGCCATGACCGGCGCCCAGGCGAGGGGCTGCTTCGTGGCGGGTTCAATGTCCCTCGCCATCACCATTGGAGACGCGGTGGTCAACGCGCAGCATAACAACCTCAACCCCTGCGATGTCCTCGCTGAAACACTCAGGGGCCGCATCATCCACGTCGGCAAGGTCACGGACTTGCAGCGCCAAACGACAGGCGGGTTCGCCAAGGGTCAGGCGATGATCGAAGGCATGGGGAGCGATTCCGGAGCGGTCCTCTCCCTGCATTTCCAGAACGAGCACCTGCTGGCAATCAAGGATGGCACCGTGGTCACCACGACGCCGGACCTCATCATTGTGGTCGACGCGGAATCCGCCGAACCGGTGACGACGGAGAACCTGCGCTATGGGCAGCGCCTGTGCATCCTGACCGCGCCTAGTGACCCCCGCTGGCACACCACCGAGGGCCTCAAGCTGGCGGGGCCCGGGTACTTTGGCTACGGCGTTCCGTCACACCGCTGGGATGGGACGCCGGAGGAGCACACGGAGTCCATCGAACGTTACCGCGCCTGACCGCCGTCGACCATCTGCCGGACCGCCGCGCCTCCAAAGAAATTTGGCGGCGCGGCGGTGGCATCATGGGACAGTAGCCAGACCTTCCTCGCGAAGAGGCGGGCATCAAGGAGAACCGGAGTAGCAGAATGATTCCCCCTCTCCCGCTGTGGTACGTCACGAATCACCTCCCTGCGGGCGTGATCGAGTGGGTCGGGGGGCCGGGCGCCAATACGGTATCGTCGCTGGTTGCGTTGACGGGTTCCGTCGCCGAGGTCAATCGCCAGGTCCGCGAACAGCGAAACCTCGACGGCGATCCGCTCAACTTTCAGGACTGCATTCTGCTCCCTCTGGAACCCCTCCCGTCCGGCGTGTCCTGGGACGTCGAGGCGCTGTTGGCGCTGGCCTCTAGCGCCGGCGTCGTTGCCCTTGCCGTTAAGCTGCCTCACGACGTCGGTGCGGTGCCACCTAACATCAAACGCCTCGCCGAACGCTTGGGGCTTGTGGTCCTGGCCGTCCACAACACCTGGCAATTCGGCGTGGCCGCGCAGGAGTTGCTGTCTGGAGCCGCCCATTTGCTGGGCCTGCTCGTCTCCCGCGTGGCTTCCGAATGCCGGACCCCGTATGGCTCCCTCACCCACCTCCTGTCGCGACTGACCCACGCTTTAGGGCACCAGGTGACGCTGGTGGACCCATCCGGAAAGCTCATCTCCGCTGAGGAATCGCTGCAAGAAAGAGGACAGCAGCCGGAAGCCAGCACACTGCCCGACACCACGGAAATCCTTGCTGCCGTCTACAAGGAGCAGGACAACAGTCCGCGGCTCCGGGTGGTCCTCGGTCCCGTCTTGGCGCAGGAACAAGCCGCTATCGGCGCAGCCCTCGCCGTGGCCGCCATTGCCGTTTCGGAACTGCTGTCCCGCCAGCGGCTGGAGAGGGAACGCGATGCCCGGCACCGTATTGCCCTGTTGGGACAGTTGATCGACAGTGCCGGTGACGTCAGTCCTTCATTCAGGGCCAGGGCGCTGGAACTCGGCTGGACGTTGGATGGCTATCACATGGCCTTCCGCGTGATCGCCCGGGAACCGGTGGACATTGTGGCCCGAAAGGCAGACCTGGACCGGGCTCTATTGCGCGAAAAACTTGAAGCCGCAACGGTTGAACAGTCCGACGGTTGGTCCGGGTGGATTACGTTCCCCTCCAAGCCAGGGCCAGCGGATGTCGGCAAGATCAGCAGTGCTTTGCGGCGAGCCCAACGAGAACTCGCTGTAACCATCTCCACCCAATTCGGCGTGGGCCGTATGCAGGCTCAGCCCGAGGGCATCGTCCGTTCCCTCGAGGAGGCCAACGATGCCGCGCGCATCGCTGCGGCCAGGGAAAGCTCTGGCTACTTTGTCCACGTGGACCGCCTGGACATGGCACAGTTGCTGCTGATCTGGACCCGAACGGACACGTTCCGGCCCGCGGCCCGGGAACTCCTGGCCCCACTTCTCAGTGCGGGCCCCGAACTCCTGCTGACCCTCACCACATTTCTTGACTGCGAGTCGTCACTGACGGAAACAGCAGCCATCCTCAATGTCCACCGGAACACTGTCAGCGACCGCATTAGACGCATTCAGTCGCTCATCGCCATCAATCTTG
This sequence comes from Arthrobacter sp. AZCC_0090, assembly GCF_014207375.1. Lineage (GTDB taxonomy): Bacteria > Actinomycetota > Actinomycetes > Actinomycetales > Micrococcaceae > Arthrobacter. The sequence continues at coordinate 174,225 of NZ_JACHEE010000010.1, forward strand.
GCGATCCGGAAGCGCGTCTGGCATTGCAACTGGCCTGCCGGAGTCTGCTGATGGACAAACCGGAGTAGCCGGCAAGAACTGCGACTTTTTTGCCGGAAAGGGCGCATAGGCTCTTCCCATGGAAACAGTGGTCTGGTCCAAACCGGAAAGTGAGCGCGCTGGGACGCCGCTGCTTGTGATGATGCACGGATACGGTACGGACGAGCAACGGATGGTGGATCTCTTCCCACAGCTTCCCCAGGAATTCACCTGCGCTGCGCTCCGTGGGCCCATGCCGATTGGGGACCACTACGGCTGGTTCCTGCTGGACTACTTCCTGGCCAACGACTTTGCGGACGTCATCACCGCCACGAACAAGGTGTTCGCCTGGATTGACTCGGTCAAACGCAACCACAGCAGCGTGAGCCTCCTGGGCTATTCCCAAGGCATGGCCATGGCCAGCACCCTCCTGCGGCTCCGTCCGGAAGGCTTCAAGGCGACGGTCGGCCTCTCCGGATTCGTGCTGGAAAACGATCTTCTGGCGCTCAGTGAATCCTTCGAATCGCCACCGCCGTTCTTCTGGGGGAGGGACAAAGCCGATCCCGTGATCTTCAGGGATGCCATTGAGCACACCGAGGAATGGCTCAACAAGAATATGGCTCTCACTGCGAGAACCTATCCCGGCATGGGCCACCGGATCGAGGCGCGGGAAATGGTGGATGTCAGCGCGTTTCTGAAGTACTACGTCCTCCACTGAGGTGAGGTCCGCGTCACATTCGGTGATGCTGGAAAGCAACTCTTGATTGCCAAAATTGTAAGCGCTTACACTCTTCTTCGGCGGTGCAAGGATGTGCCGTCTAATCCAGAAGATGAAAGGGTTGAGGCCGTGTTGAATGGTTAAGACTCAACGCGTGACAATTCAGGACGTCGCAGTCCTCTCAGGCTTGTCCATCTGCACCGTTTCACGCGCTCTGCGGAACCTGCCGAACGTGTCCGAAAAAGCACAGGCGAAAGTGGCCGACGCCGCCGCCAAGCTCGGCTACAAGGCATCCTCCGCCGCGGCCCGGTTGGCCGGCGGAAGCACCGGCTCCATCGCGATCATCGCCCCCACCGCCACCGCCTGGTTTTTCGCCCAGGCCGTCGAAGCGGCCGAGGAAGTCTTCGGAGACAGCGGTTTCGACACAGTTTTGATCAGCCTGCGTGGCAAGTCGAGCGTCAAACGGAAGATCTTCGGCGATCTCCTTGGCCTGTCCCAGCGCGTAGACGGCGTGCTGCTCCTCAACGTTGATCTGAGTGAATACGAGGTTGCCCTTCTGGCCGCGTCCGGCCTCGCAGTTGCGAGCGTGGGGATGACTTCCGTACCGTGGGACAACGTAGGGATCGACGACGAACTTGCGGCTTGGCAGGCCACCTCGCACCTTTTGGGGCTGGGTCATTGGGATCTGGCGGTACTTTCGGGGCGCGAAACCCAGGAGAATTCCGTACTGACGTCCAGCGACCGGCTCAAGGGGTTCGGCCGGGCATTGAAAGACCATCACCTGACCGTTCATCCGGATTTGGTCATCAACTCGGATTCCACGATCGACGGCGGACGCAAAGCCATGAACGAACTCATTGCCCACCGAAGCCTTCCCACGGCGGTCTTTGCGGACTGTGATGAGGCGGCCTTCGGGGCCCTGATGGCCATGCGCGAGCATGGATTGTCTGCGCCGAAGAATGTCTCCGTGATTGGAATCGACGACCACCCCATGAGTTGGTTCCTTGGCTTGAGCACAGTGGCGCAGCCGGTGGCGGACCAGGGTGCCTTCGCCGCCAACCTGCTGGTCGACCGCCTCCAGAACGCCGACGCTCCCAACGAACCCTCCAACCACTTCCTCGACACCAAGCTCATTGAACGCAAAACCACGCGCCGCCAGCGCTGAACGGACCACCTCACACCATGACTGATACCCGAGCAACCCAGAAAACTGCCTGGACGGGCGCGGCCGCGCTCCTTTTCGACCTCGACGGCGTGCTGACGCCCACCGCCGTGGTGCATGAGCAGGCCTGGCAGGAGCTCTTCGACGGCTACCTGGCGGAAACCGGCCATCCGGACGGCTACCAGGAGAGCGACTACTTCGACCACATCGACGGCAAGCCGCGCTTCGACGGGGTGCGGGATTTCCTCACCTCCCGTGGAATCAGCCTGCCGGAAGGACCCACCGACGACGATCCCGCCAACACCAGCGTGCAGGGTCTCGGCAACCGCAAGAACCGGATCTTCAACGAGATCGTGGATTCACGCGGCGTCGAGCCCTACGCGGGCTCCGTCCGCTTCATCCACGCAGCGTTGGAGCTGGGACTCAAGCTCGCCGTCGTGTCCTCTTCGCGCAACGCGCCCGCCGTCCTGAAGGCGGCCGGACTGGATGGCTACTTCCCTGTGGTGGTGGACGGCCAAGTGGCTGCCGCCGTCGGGCTTCCCGGCAAACCGGATCCCGCAACGTTCCGCTACGCGGCCGAGCTGCTGGACGTTCCCGCCGCGGGCTGCGTCGTCGTCGAGGACGCTGTCTCCGGCGTCCAGGCCGGCAGCGCCGGGAACTTCCGCGCGGTGATCGGGGTGGACCGCGGGGCGGGCCACCAGACCCTGCTCGACGCCGGTGCGACCTTCGTGGTCGACGACCTCGACGATCTCCTCTAATCACGCCGTTTCACCAGAAACAGAAGGAACCAATAGTCCATGGCACTCATCAGCTCCGATAGGCTGCGCTTCCCTTGTGAACCGTGGAAGCTCGTGGAGAGCATCCACGTTCCCGGTGACGCCGGTACGCTCGAAACCCTTTTCAGCCTCGGCAACGGCCACCTGGGCATCCGCGGCGCCCACTGGGCGGGGGCGGACGCCGAACTTCCCGGCACGTTCATCAACGGTTTCCACGAAACCTGGGACATCAAGCACGCCGAAAACGCCTACGGTTTTGCCCGCACGGGCCAACGGATCGTCTACGTTCCGGATGCCAACAATTTCAACGTTGTGGTCGACGGCGAGCAGCTGAGCCTCGCCGAGTCCGCGGTGCAGAACTACCGCCGAACCATCGACTTCGCCACGGGCGTGTACGAATGCACCATCACGTGGGAGTGCCGTTCCGGGGCCACCGTCACCACGGTGGAGCGCCGCGCCGTCGGGATCGAATCCAGGGGTGCCCTTGGCATCGAGCTGAGCCTCACCGCCGATCGCCTGGTGTCCGCGGACATCACGTCCCTGGTGATCAACCGGCAGGACCAGCCTGTGGAGGACCACTCGGCCCACGACCCCCGCCGCTCCGGCCGCCACGCCGGCCGGGTGCTGCTCCCGCTCCACCTCCAGGGCTCGGACGGATCCCTGCGCCTGGCCTGGGAAACCGCGGAATCGCGGCAGCGCATCGGCATGGCCGTGGACCACTGGATTTCCGCGGAAGGCCAGCCTTTCGAAACAGTGGTGGGGGAAGACGAGTCCTCGGTCCGGTACGTCATGGCCGTGAATGAGGGCGAGACCTTCCGCCTGGAGAAGAGCGTCAGCTACGTGGTGAACAGCGCCGACGCAAACGCAGAGGAGCCCGGCGAGATCCTGGCATCGGATGCCGAGCTGGGGCTCGTCCCGTTCAGCACGATCCTGGCCGAAGGCGCCGGGCACTACCGCGACTACTGGTCCTCGGCGGACATCGTCATCGGTGGTCAGCCGGAACAGCAGCAGGCCGTGCGCTGGAGCCTGTTCCAGCTCGCCCAGGCCACCGCGCGCGCCGGCGTTGCAGGCATACCGGCCAAGGGAGTGTCCGGCTCCGGCTATGAGGGCCACTACTTCTGGGACCAGGAGGTGTACCTGTTGCCGTACTTGACGTACACCAACCCGGGAGCTGCCCGGCAGGTCCTGGAGTCGCGCCATGCCATGCTTCCCGACGCCCGGATCCGGGCCAAGGAGCTGAGCGTGGATGGTGCACTGTTCCCGTGGCGCACCATCAACGGGCTCGAAGCCAGCGCGTACTACGCCGCCGGCACCGCGCAGTTCCACATCGCTGCTGCCATCTCCTTCGCCGCCAACCGCTACCAGTGGGCCAGCGGCGACGCCAGCTTCCGCGCTGAACTGGGCGCCGATCTGTTGATCGAGACGGCGCGCATGTGGGCTTCGCTGGGCTTCTTCGGCAAGGACGGGATGTTCCACATCCACGGGGTCACCGGCCCGGACGAATACACGGCCGTGGTCAACGACAACCTCTACACCAACGTCATGGCCCGCTTTAACCTGCGAGCGGCCGCGGCCTTGGAACATCCGGATGTCCCGGAAACCGAGCGGATGGTGTGGCACCAGGCAGCCGAGCGGATGTCCCTGCCCTACGATCCGCACATGGAGATCTACAGCCAGGACAACGACTTCATGACCCTGGAGCCTTGGGACTGGTCGACGCCGCGATCCAAGTACCCCCTGCTGCTCAACTTCCACCCGCTGGTGATCTACCGGCACCAAGTCCTCAAGCAGGCGGACACGGTGCTGGCGATGTTCCTGCAGTGGCAGGACTTCACGGCCGAGGAAAAGCAGCGCGCGTTCGACTTCTACGATCCCATCACCACCGGCGACTCCACCTTGTCCGCCTGCGTGCAGGGGATTATGGCAGCCGAGGTGGGCTATTCCGACGTCGCGCTCCAGCACTTCACCGAGGCACTGTTCATCGACCTGGACAACACGCACAACAACACCGTTGATGGCGTGCACATCGCATCCACCGGCGGGATCTGGAGTTCCTTGGTGAGCGGTTTCGCAGGCATGCGGGACCAGGGCCAGGTCCTGCACTTCGATCCGAGGCTGCCCGCCGAATGGGACAGCCTGTCCTTCCGGCTCACGATCCGCGGGCGGCTGTTGTCCGTCGAACTGCGCCCGGGGACCATCAGCCTGGCGCTCGTTGCGGATGCACGTTCGGCGCCCGACGCCGGTGCCGCGCCTTTGGAGGTCACCCCGCCTTTGGAGGTCAGCGCGCCTTTGGAAGTCACAGCGCCTTTGGAGCTCAGCGTGCGAGGGGAGCGGGTCGTCGTCGGCGTCGAACCCGTCACTGTGCCGCTCGACGCGGTGCCGGTCCCTGCGCCGTCGGTCTTCCCGAGCCTCTTCCCGACGGCAGGACTCCCGGTGATTGGAAGCGCGCGGGTCTAATCCATCGATTGATCCCACTCACCGGCCTTCGCACCTAGGCCGGTGGGTGGGTGGGGAGCAGCGGTTTCGGAGTTATTCGGGAGCGGTTCATTCCTGATTCACGGGACGCCGATACGGTCTCCGGAGACCTCTCTGGAAAGGACCATCCCATGGATCGACGTACATTCGCCTCCGCCGCCTTGCTGACCGCGGCGGCACCGCTGCTCACCACTACTCCAGCCCTCGCGGACCCTTCCGAGCGAGGAAAGGATGCCAAGCTCACACGCACCATGTTGGACGCCTTGGAACGCGAATTAGAAGACCGCGCCACGGCCGCCGTCGTGGAGCCGCATATTGAAGACATCGGATTCAACTGGCATCCGCCAACCAAGCCGCTCGAAAGCATTGATTTCATCATTGCCTATGGCTTCGGCAACCGCCGTCCAACAGGAGGCGGAGACCCCAGCCGCGTGCTCTACGAGCCCGGCCCGGTCAACGAGGCCCTTGCGGACACGGTCGCGAAGCTGCGGGCGAGCCGCAAGGTTCCCGTCTACGCCCAGTGGGAAATCGCCAGGTTCCTTGAGTCGAAGTACCACATGAGCGGGGTGACGTCGATTGAACCGGTCATTTCGGCGGACGGCACCATAGTGTATTTGAGCACGGACGGCGTTGCAGCCCAGGTCAAGGAACTGCGGGCCGCTCAGCCTGCGGGGACCGCCGGCATTGTTGGATTCCGGGACCACATCAAGCGTTGTGTCCAGACCACCCGGGACCGCGGGATGGGCGCTTTCGCTCCCCAAGGCATCGACATGCCCGGCGCCTACGATCCCGAGTCCGGCCAGCCGTGGACCCGGCGTCGTGATCTCTATCTGGTGCACGACATGTACGCCCAGCTGGCCGTCCTCCGCGGGAAGCTGATCGCGCAGGCCTATCCCAACGGCTGATTCGCCGGCCGCCCAGGCAGCGACTTTGATTGGGACGCCAGTGCCGTCTCCGCAGCATCCCAATCGATGTGGTGGCGATAGACCCAGTCGAAGCTGTCGGCAGTTTTCCGGGCCAGTGAGCGGAAGACAGCCTTCAGCACAAGGTCTTCGAAGACGCGCTTGAATTGGCCGCGGATCTTCGGAGCTGCGTTTCGGCGGCCCCATTCGACCACCAATTCCGCGCGGCTCCGGCGTTCCTTCTCGTAGCTGGACAGGGCACCGGGAATGTCCTCGCGCGAGATGCCCCGGAGCGATCGGCCCAGCGCGACGGCATCTTCGATGGCCATGGAGGCGCCCTGCCCGGATGACGGCGATGCCGCGTGGGCAGCGTCTCCCACCAGCACCAGGCCGCCTCGATGCCAGCTGGGGATGCTCGGAAAATCGGAGGTCGTGTACGGCCGGATGATGTCATCGGTGGCAGCGATGATCTGAGCCATGGGCGTCCGGTCCCCGGCCACGAGGTGAGTCAGCCAGGACTTGCGGGCGCTGGGATCCAGCGTGGCAGGATCCTCCGATGACCGCTGGAGCGGGTTGGCAAACCACCAGATCCTTCCCCCTGGATCCTGCATGTAGCAATAGAAGCAGCGCTTGCCGAAGACCATTTTCATGCGCCCGGGTTCGACGTCCAGGAGATCGGACGGGAGTAATCCAGCTTCCACGATGCCACCGGTGTTCAGGAGGGGGATATTTCGGGGAGCCGGGGCTGAAGGGTCGATCAGCGGCCGCACGGCCGAGTGAAGGCCGTCGGCGCCTACCACTAGGTGTCCCTGCGCGGAGGTGCCGTCCGCGAAAACGGCCGTGACGCCGTCGGACGCTTCTTTCACGGTAGCGAGCCGCTTGCCATACTCGATGCGGATGCCGCGGCGGTCGGCAGCCTCACGGAACATGCCATACAGCTCGGAGCGCGTCATGGTGCGGGCGGTGGTGCCGTCAGGGAGGGACCCGCCGTAGTCGAAATCGATGAGGTGCTTTCCAGTGCTGCCCAGGTACATCGACATCTGTGGCGTGCTGAAGCCCAGTTTGGTGGCAGCGCCCTTGAGCTCGAGGGTGTCCAGGGCATCGAAGCCATTGACGGCCACGGTGAGGAAGCCGCCGACGCCGTCCGAGGGCTCACGGTAGGCCTCGAAGACTGTGACTTGATGGCCGGCTTTCTGTAGCGAGATGGCGGTGGCGAGCCCGGCGATCCCGGATCCGATGACGAGGCAGTTCAACATGGTGGAGCCCTTTACTATTTATTTCGTTCGATTAAAAGAAATATATGACTCACGCCAAGGCGTGGTCAATCCTTTCGGTGAGGCGAAATAATTTGCTAGCCTCGGAGGATGGAGAACCACCCGAGGGTCAGTGCGCAGCGTCAGGACTTGCTTGAGGCGGTCTTTGCCTCAGGGCGGGAGCTTTCGACGGCGGCCGTCATGTTCCACACAAAGCTCTCCGAGCTGCGCGGACTGTCTGCGACGGAGGGCAAGGCGATCGACATCCTGCTGCGCTTCGGACCCATGACGGCGGGGGAATTCGGCGAACGTTCCGGGCTGGCTCCAGCCTCGGTCACGGGACTGATGCAACGGCTCGAGAGCAAGGGTGTGGCACGCAGGGTCCGGCACGAAGGTGACAAGCGGAAGGTCCTGATCGAACTCGTGGGGGACCAGGTCACCGCCGCAATGCCCCATTTCGTCGACTTCATGGGCGGCCTCGCGAACCTGCTGGAGGGGTACAGCGACGAAGAACTACGCGTCATTGCGGACTATTCCTCGAAGGCCGCGCGGATCCAACAGGACGCGGCGGGGCGGCTGGGTGCAGCGCCCGGCGGGAACGCGCACGACGACGACGGCCGCGCGCCGTCGTCGAACCCCGCCTGAGGTGCTCCCTACTTCGGCGCTATGCCCCGCATGCTGTTGTTCCGCTTCTCATGGGTGAGTTCGGCGAGGCCAAGTGCTTCCAGGAGCGGTGGCATGTACATACCGAAGCGACCGCGGTACCCCTTGCGCAGGCCGTACCAACCGCCCACGGGATTACCGTCGTCGCGACCCCAAGCCTCAACGGTGCCTTCGGCGGCAGGCTTGTTCTCGTCGGCGGCCCCGAGCGGCACCCAATCGCCTTGCTGGAGTAGCCACGCATGCAGGTCCTCGATGGCCCTCAAATGGTATTTGAGGGTCGTGGAACCCACCTGGCAAACGATCGCGGGAGGGTCACCCGCTTCGTCCCGATACATCGTGTATTCGGAGGAACCAGGCGGGGTGGTGAGCTTCCAGGGGTCTTCCTTGGATCCAGCGGCCATGTGACGGCGTCCTTCCTGGGCGTTGCAGCAGGCGTTGCGCGGATGTTGGCTACACGCTACACAGCATCGGGTTGAATGTTTGCGTGGCCCGCCCAGGCTTAGCCGCCCTCGGCTAGCCGAACCGCCAGTGCCCGGCTGTAGCTCGCGGGGTTCCTCCGCGTCACTGCGGAAACGACTAGTTGCCGCCGGCTGATGCGTTTGGCGTAGAAACCGGCGTAGGGGAGGACGATGATTTCTTCCAGGCCGCTCTCCCAGGCCGGAATCAAGGCCTGCAGGCTATCGCGTTCCGCAGTTGGCGGAACGGCAGGGACCAGGGAATTGTGCCAAGCATGGAAAGCCGCCTGGTCCACGCCGTCCCTGCCGTACTCAGAACTCCACAACGGTGGAATGAACGGGTGGAGCGGTTGAGCCGGCCGGGTGACCTGCCGGATCACCTCAGGTGTGGGCCTGTTTTCCGCGGTTCGTTCCCTCATCTCGTACCAGTCCCAGGCACGCTTCCAGGCAGTTTGCCACCTTTCCTCCCACTCGGCGACGCTCGCCGAACCAGGGGTCCGCGAGGCCCCCGGAGCTGGACGGGGTGAGAGCGCCGGAATGTCGGCGTCCGGAGCCAAGTCCCAAGCGTGCCGGATGAACAGAAGCTCGTTCAGCGGCAGGGATCGGTCCTCGACGCTGATCACCATGTCGTGCGGCCACGGGTTGTTCCACGGCATACCCGCGGGAGCATTGATCCAGCGCATGAGGCCCTCCCGTCGCGATGTTGGCTACACGCTACACAGCATCGGGCGGCACTGGAAGGCAGACGGCGGGGGCTCGCAGGAACTCTTCGATGGCGTCGGCGGCTGCGGGTGCGCCCCCGGAACCGCGGATGCGGGCGGTCATCGCCTCGAGATTGCCCCGGATCGCCTGGTCGCCGCTGACTTGGCACCACTTCCAAGAACGGTGGAGGCGTCATTTGGAAAGATCAGTGCCATGGACGCTGCGTCGGCGGGATTTCAGCCCAGTCTCGAGCTTGGTCCGCACCTCGCGTTTCACGCGGGCGGCAAGCTCGGTCTCATGCGATTCCAGGAAGGTTCGAACGGCACGCGGATCCCACGGCACCAAGGAACGCAACGCCCAGCTGGCTGCTTTGACCACCGTGTCGTCGCGGTCGTGGATCAAAATCCCGACGACGGCGAGCGTGCGTTGGGTGTCGCCGGTTCCCCAACGCGACCTGGTGTTGAGCACGGTGGTGGAGACGAGGGCAATACGACGCCACCAGTGGTCCGGGCTCCGTGCCCAGCCGTCGACGTCGGAGTCCGAGATGAGCCCTTCGCGCCACGCGGGGCCCACCAGGATGGTCGCGAAGGCATCGGCCTGGCCCCAGGAAGCGATGCCTCCTCCCAGCTCTTTCAAGCGGGCCGGTGTGAGGGCCGCAAAAGCCGCCTGATGGGAATTGATGAACTCCCATCCTTCCCACTCAAACCCGGCTTCCACCAGACCTTCGGCGAGAGCGAAGACCACGGACGCATCCATCGTGGCGATTTCCGCGGAGACTTTACGGCGGACGGCGCGGAAGCTCGCGGCGTCGTGCTTCTCCAAAGCGCGCAGTTCGTCGAGGACGCGCGCCAACAATTGCCCCGGTTGGGTGTCCCCCGGAGAGACGAGCACGCCGTGCGAAGCCACTTCTAGCCCCAGGATTGCGTGGGCTGAGCGCTATTATTCCGTGGCGTCGTCGGTGTCCGGCCCTTCGGCGGGTTCCTGGCTATGCAGCCCGGTCTCGTGGAGGACCCAGCCCTCAGTTTCCCCTTCGGCAGGGGCGTCGCTGTGGTGGCGGACGTCGTTGGGCTCTGCTGACTTCTTCATTCCGGATACTTCCTGTCCTTCGTTGGACTGCTCCCGTGAACGCCTTAAAGTCTACGCCGGGAAGGCTGGAAGCCTTAGGGTTTGGACCGTTTACCAGGTAACCAGATTCCTTTGACCCGCCAGCTTCGCTTCCTCGACCGCCCTCTTGGCTAAGACTCGTCCGTTGTGTCATTTCCTTAGGGTCGAGCAAGTCTCCCGAAGGCCTCAGCCGGGTGGTTGCCGCCGGCGCGGCGGAGGGCACCAAGGGCGGTCTCAAACGGATCACTACTGGAAAGAGCAGCCCGACCGGCCCCCAGCAGCCAGAGGTCCTCGGTCCACCTCGCCGCAAGCGCGGCACTTTCCCAGAGAAGCACACATTCCAAGGCGAGCCTTCGTGCCGCACTTGTGACGTCACTGCCACGGAGGAGCCGCAACTCGGACTCGAACCCACCCTGTTGCGATAGATTCTTCAGGACCGGATACCATTTCAGCCTGGTCTCTGACTTATCCAGCACTCCACTGAACGAGCGGACGAAGAGGTGAGCAGCCAGGGCTGCGGGCTCGGCCGCTTCAACATGCGCGAATCCATCAAACACCCGTTGAGTACGTTCCATCCCACGAGTCTAAGAGGACAGACGAGCACGTGCAGGCAATGAAGGCCATGACGCAAGGTCGCGCCAACGCTCGGCTGAACCGCGGTGAACCGGACCCGGGCTACGACAAAGGCACAGGGGGCGTCTGGCCTAGGCTAGGCCAAGGAACTACCGAACGAATCCAACGCCTGAATGCAGAGGTGAAGAATGGCAAAGCGAACCAACCCGGCAGTGAAGATTGCGCAGGAAACCGCCCATAACGCCATGTTCGACGCCAACGGCAATGCCAAGCCCGGTGTCCACAACGTGCTGCTCCGCGCCGTCGAGGTCCAACGTCCCCTTGTCCTGGCGAACCTGCGCCGCCTCCAGCGCAAACACCCACATGCCACGGCAGCGCAGCTCGCCGCCAAACTGGAGCGCGACTACCTCGCCGCGGTGACGGGTGGGGGTGCCGCCGTCGGGGCAACCGCCGTCGTGCCCGGAATCGGCACCGCGGCGTCGCTGGGCCTGTCCGCGGTCGCGACTATCGGCTTCCTGGAAGGAACCGCGCTGTACGCCGCTTCCTTGGCCGAACTCCACGGCATCCGCCTGACCGACCCGGACCGTGCACGCACCATGGTCATGGCCATCATGCTCGGCGAAGAGGGTACCGCCCTGCTGGGTTCGCTCAGCGGACAATCGCTCGGCAAGGGCAAAGGCGTGACCCAAGCTTGGGGCAGGACCCTCACCAAGAAGCTGCCTGGCGGAGGATTCGGAGTGGTTCGCGACGCCATCCAGCGCGCCTTCCTCAAGAGGCTGCTGAGGAGCCAGGGCACCGCTTTCCTTGGCCGCGCCCTGCCCTTCGGCGTAGGGGCAGTGGTGGGCGGGGTCGGGAACCGCATCATGGGCCGTGCCGTGGCGGCCGCAGCACGAGAAGCATTCGGTCCTATGCCGGACATCATCCCGGGCGAGCTGCTCCCAGCCGCCCGCCAGAACGCACTGGAAGGCGGAAATAGTGGATCTCAACGCTGATTCGGGGGAGTCGTTCGGCTCCTGGACCATGGGGAACGACGCCTCGATGTTCCGGATTGTCAGTAGCGCCAACGTTGCTTGCGGGTTCCACGCCGGGGATCCGGTGACCATGCTGGACAGTTGCCGCGCGGCCTTCGAGCTCGACGTCCGGGTCGGCGCACATGTGGGCTACCGGGACCTGCACGGCTTCGGGCGCCGATCGATGGACATGTCCTTCGATGAGCTCTTCGGCGACGTCCTCTACCAGCTCGGCGCCCTGGACGGCATGGCCCATGCGGTGGGCGCCTCCGTGGACTACGTCAAACCCCACGGTGCGCTGTACAACAGGATCGTCCACGATGTCGATCAGGCCGAAGCCGTGGTTGCCGCGATTCACGCCTACGATCCGGGGCTTCCCGTCCTTGGCCTGCCCGGGTCGGCGTTCCTGCGCCTCGCCGAAGAATCCGGGCACCCGGTGTTCCGGGAGGCTTTCGTGGACCGCGGGTATTTGCCGGACGGCACCCTGGTGCCGCGCTCGCAGGAGGGCGCAGTGGTGCACGACGCCGCCGCAGTAGTCGAGCGGGCCGTGCGCTTTGCCGTGCGGGGGGAGGTTCTGGCCATAGACGGCACTGTGGTGCGCGTGAAGCCCGACTCCCTGTGCATCCATGGCGATACCCCTGGTGCTGTTGAACTGGCTGCGGCGGTGCGCGCTGGCCTCGAGGAAGCTGGTGTGGAGATTGAATCCTTCGCCTGAGGTTCTTGGTTCGCCGGGCGCCGGTTCGCACGTCGCTGGCGGGCGAATCCTGTTGCCCTGCGGGGACAGCGCATTCTTGGTGGAACTGCCGGACCTCAATGCCGTAGTAGCGTACTACCGCGGGCTGACTGGGGCAGGTGCGGCCGCGAGCCTTTCAGCGCCGTCGGGGATCATCGACGTCGTGCCCGCCGCGCGGACTGTTCTGGTCACCTTCGATCCCGGGGCGATCCGTCCGGCCGAGGTCCGCTACTGGCTAGAATCCGCCGAGCCGGCGCGTGCCCGGGTAAGCTCGGGCCGCGAAGTGATTATCGAGGTGTCCTATGGGGGACCCGACCTTGCCGAAACGGCACAGTTCCTCAGCATGAGCGAGGCCGAGGTTGTCAATCTTCATACGAACTCGGAGTGGACGGCCGCCTTTTCCGGCTTTGCGCCCGGCTTCGTGTATCTGGTGACTACGCATGAGCGGCTCCGCGTCCCGCGCCGGAACACCCCGCGCACCGCTGTGCCGGCCGGGGCTGTCGGTCTCGCGGGCGAGTTCAGCGGCGTCTACCCACGCTCTTCGCCGGGCGGCTGGCAGCTGATCGGAACTACGACGGCGGCACTCTGGGATGCATCGAAAGCGGACCCTGCGCTGATCAGGCCGGGCGACGTGGTGCGGTTCGTGGAGGCCTGATGGCGATTGTGGTGGTGAACCCGGGCCCACTCACCTTGGTGGAAGACCTCGGCAGGCAAGGCTGGGCCTCGTTGGGGCTGAGCCCTTCCGGTGCCTTGGACCGGCAATCTCTTCGCCTCGCCAATCTGCTGGTGGGAAATCCCGTGGGGGCGGCCGGGCTGGAAATCTTGCTGGGCGGGCTGCGCCTGCGGTTCGTCACGGCGTCGACAGTCGCGGTAACTGGCGCGGAAGGAATCGTGACACTCAACGGTGCCGAGATTACGCTCAACCAAGCGATCCGTGTGGCTCCGGGGTCGGTGCTGGATTTCGGGGTTCCGCTGTTCGGACTGCGATACTACCTGGCTGTGCAGGGCGGGATCGATGCGTCCAAGCTTCTCGGTTCAAGCAGCACGGACATGCTCTCCGGTGAGGGCCCGGCGCCGTTGAAATCGGGGGAACAGCTGGGGATCGGCCGTGTTTCCAATGGTTCGTCTGCGGGAACGGGGGCTGGGCATCTCAACAATGTAGCGATCCTCCCAGCCATCCGCCGTGCCCCCGATCCAGGGCGAGCCATCACGGCCCGGGTGGACCGCGGCCCCCGTGCAGACTGGTTCGACCACGACTCCTGGCGCCGCCTTGTCAGCCAGGACTGGACCCTCTCGCCCGATTCCAACAGGATCGGCGCCCGGCTCGTGGGCCGCCCGCTCAACCAGACCCGGCGCGAGGAACTGCCCAGCGAAGGGATGGTTCTCGGCGCACTGCAAGTCCCGCCGTCGGGCCTTCCCACCGTTTTCCTCGCTGATCATCCCGTGACGGGCGGCTACCCCGTAATAGCCGTGGTGCGCCGCGCGGATCTGGACTTGCTGGGCCAAGCCCGCCCCGGCCAGCGGATCCGCTTCCTGGGCTAAGGGTCCCTCTCCACTGGACATGCCCCTCCGAGCCGCTCAAAAGTGGACATGCCCCTCCGTAATGCCCACGCCCGGTTGGACATGCCCCTTGCTCTCTGTGTGGAATGGACATATTGGGATTATGTCCAATGGTGGGCGGCAGAGGTGAGCATCTCCCTTTCCTGCTTCTGGGCGCGAGCGTTGGACATGCCCCTTGCTCCCTGTGAGGAATGGACATATTGGGACTATGTCCACTGGCCGAACACAAAAGTGGGCATGTCCCTCCGAGCTATTCAAAAGTGGGCATGTCCCTCCGAGCTATTCAAAAGGGGGCATGTCCCTCCGTGTTGGTCGAACCGGGTCGGTCGAACCGGTTGGTCGAACCAGGTCGGTCGAACCGGGAAGGGCCGAGCGCGCGTCAGCCGAACACCAAGTGCGCCACCGTGAAGATCGCGAGTCCGGCCAACGACCCTACAACAGTGCCGTTGATGCGGATGAACTGCAGGTCCTTGCCGACTTGGAGCTCGATCTTTTGCGACGTTTCCTCGGCGTCCCAGCGGGCCACAGTATCCGTGATGACGCCGGCGATGTCGGAACGGTACGTTTTGACGAGGTACCCGGCTGCATCCCCGATCCAAGCATTGACCTTGCCCGCCAGTTCGTCGTCGCTGACAAGGCGCGAACCGAAGTCCCGTACGGCGCTCTTGAAACGCTGCGTCAACTCGCTGTCGGGATCGTCGACGGCGGTGAGCAGCGCGTTTTTGATGGTGCCCCACGTGCGGGAGGCAAGTTCGCGGACCTCGGGATCACCAAGGATCTGGGTCTTGATGCCTTCGGCCCGCGCAATCATCGCAGGATCGTGCTGAAGATCTTGGGCGAGATCGCCCAAGTATGTGTCAATCGACTGCCGCACCTGATGGTCCGGATCTTGCTGCACCGCCCGGACGAACTTGGCGATCTCGTTATAGACCCTGTGCCCAACGATGTCATCCACGAAGGACGGAACCCACAGGGGAGAACGGTCGGACACCAGCCGGTTCACCGTGGAGTGGTTCGCTTCCACCCAATCCGCCGCGCGGTCAACCAGCAGGTCGACGAGCTTGTGGTGGTGGCCCTCTGCGAAGATCCGCTCGGCCATCCGTCCCACGGGCGGTCCCCACGGCGGAGTCAGCAAGTGCTTGCGGACCATGCCCTCGATCACTGCCTGGACGTCGTCGTCGTTCAGCACGGTGAACGCTCCGCGGATCAGCGCCGATCCCTCCTTGGCGACCCGCTCGGCGCCCCCCGGAGAAGTGAGCCACGCGCCGACCTTCCGGGCGAGGTCCACGCTCGCAAGCTTCTCCTGGACCACCTGCTCAGAGAGGAAATTTGTCTCCACGAACTCCCCGAGCGAGGCACCGATCTGGTCCTTGCGCCGGGGGATGATGGCCGTGTGCGGGATTTTGATGCCCATCGGGTACTTGAACAGCGCAGTGACGGCGAACCAGTCGGCCAGCGCTCCCACCATGCCGCCCTCGGCAGCCGCCCGCACATATTCCATCCACGGGTACTGCTTTTGCAAGGCGAAAGCGGCAGTAAAAACTACCGCCATGACGATCAAGAGTGCCAGCGCCACCGACTTCATCCGACGCAGGGCAGCCGCCTTTTCGGCGTCACCGTTTCGTTGCCCGACGCCGGGCGCAACCGTAGATCTGTTCGCGGCACCTGCGTGCCGGGTGGCCTCCCCGGTCGGGTCACTATTGCTGTCCGTCACCGGGATTTGTTCAGAGTTCACCTGCATGTGCCCAGCGTAGCCCCGTCGCTGTCATGGGCGTGGGCTACCGTATCCCCATGACGAATGACGATCTCGGCCGTTCTAACAAAAGCTCAGACCAAAGCATGGAGCAAAACACGCGGCCCATGGTCTACGCCCACCGCGGAGCCAGTGCCGCATTTGCGGAGCACACGCGTGCCGCATACCTGAAGGCAATCGCCGACGGCGCCGACGGCGTCGAGTGCGACGTTCACCTGACCCGGGACCAGCACGTCGTCTTGCTTCACGACGCAAACTTGGACCGTACCTCGGACGGCACCGGTCCCGTGGCTGAGAAGACGCTCGAAGAGCTGCGGCAGCTGGATTTCTCCTCCTGGAAAGGCGCCCGGATTCCGGACCAGTACGGCGCAAAGTCGGACCAGCTCCTGACGCTCCCGGAGTTGCTGGAGATCCTGCGCGGCGCTGGCAGGGAGATCGGTTTGGCCATTGAACTCAAGCATCCCAGCCCGTACCAGCTCAAGCTCGAAGACCGCGTATTGGAACTCCTGGGCAGCGAAGGGTGGAACGCGGAGGCCTCCATGCTGGACAACATCCGGATTTCCTTCATGAGTTTCAGCCCGGATTCCATCAAGCACCTCCTCCAGTTCGTTCCGGCGGAACATATTTGCCAACTGGTGGACGATGTCACGGTGGAAGAAGTCCGCGATGAGCTTGGCTTGGGCGTCATCACCGGGGGAGCTGTGGCCAACGTGATGAAGGCTGCCCAGCAGGAAGGCGAACGAATCCTGGATGACTGCGAAGTTGGACTCGCGGGCCCGGGCATCGACTACGTCCGGAAACACGCGCGCACCGTTCAGCGCTGGATGGAATCGGGCCGACGCTTCCGGGTGTGGACCGTTGATTCGGAGAACGATGTTGCCCTGTGCCAAGGCCTGGGCATCCACGAGATCACTACCAACAAGCCGGCGCAGGTCCTTGCGCAGCTTTAGGGCAGCTCAGCTTTAGGGCAACCGCGAGTCAGATGACCGTGTTGCTGAGGGTTCCGATGCCGCCCAGCGTGATGTCCACACGGTCGCCGGGTTGCACTGCCACGAAGGTGTTCGGAGCTCCCGTCATGATGATGTCGCCGGGCTCCAGGGTCAGCCATTCGGTGACGTAGACGAGGCAATCCGTGATGGAGGACGGCAGGTTGAAGGAACCGGAGCTGGCCTTGACCTGGCCGTTGACTGCTACCTCGGTGCTGACGTTGTCCGGGTCCTCGATTTCGGTTTCGACCCACGGCCCCAGCGGCGTGTAGTTGGTGCCGGACTTGCCTTGGAACAATTTTTCGTCGATCTGGTTCTGGTCCACGTTGGTGACGTCGTTGACCACCGTGTAGCCGAGGACGTGGCTCAAGGCGTTCTCGGGAGTGAGTTTCTCCGCCCGTTTCCCGATGACCGCGGCGAGTTCGCCCTCTATGTTCACCGTGCCTGCGCCCCGCACGGCCACAATCTCATCGCCGGGTCCCGCAATGCTGTGGACGGACTTGTGCCAAGCCTGGATGGGCAGCACGTGGTTGTTGTTGCCCAGGTTGTGCCCGATTCCGAGCACCACGGAAGGCTTGACTGGGGCGAGGAACACGGCTTCGTCCGCGGAACTGGACCCTCCGGTGAAGGAAAGAACCGCGGCAAAAGGATCTTCGATGTGGTCCCAGTGTCCGTTGCGTAGGACTGCGTGCTGAGGGCCGGAAGGGGTCTGAACTCGGGCGATGCGCATGGAACTCCTCGTTGAATTTCAGGACAGGGCCGGGAAACGGCCACTAAGAGAAATTTACACCATACTGAACTGGGTTCAATACTCTGAACGCGCGGGTTCGCAGGCACCATTCGGGGACCTTTCCGTTTATCGCACCGGGCGGGGCTGTGGTTGCATGAATACATGCCTTTTTCGTGGTCTGCCCGGACAACCCAGACAATCTCCGCGGCGGCCATGGGCGCACTTTTGCTCGTCAGTGCGCGGAAGCACTTCCGGCAGCCGGAATTCTTCGCCCCGGTCGTCCCGGACTATCTGTGCCGCTACGACCACATGGGCGAGGATGAACCGAAGGCCCACGCAGCCGCACCCAGGAACGGTGCCCTGGCGGTCATGTCCCGGGAGGAATGGATTGCGGTGAGCGGACTGCTTGAGGCGGCTGCCGCCGTCGGGCTCCTGATTCCTGCCACCCGCAAGGCCGCAGCGTGCGGCACTACCCTGATGTTCGCCGCGTTCCTGGCCGGCCATGTGGACGCGCTCCGCCGCGCGTGCTCTCCCGGTGGAACTGCGTCGGAGCGTCGGATTCATAGCCTGCGTCTGCCTCTGCAGCTTCCCTTGATCCTGTGGGCATGGAGCTTGGCTGGAGCGAAACGGGGCGTATGAAACTCCTTGAATCCCCGGCCGTGAAGGTCGGCCTCTCCATCAGCATCGCAACGGGCCTCTACGGCGTTTCGTTCGGGGCGCTGGCCTCGGCCTCCGGGTTCAATTTCTGGCAGACCATGACGTTCAGCCTGCTCATGTTCAGCGGCGGCTCGCAATTCGCATTCATCGGCGTCGTGGCCGGTGGCGGTTCCGGCATTGCCGCCATGACTGCAGCGGCGCTATTGGGACTGCGTAACGGCATCTACGGGATGCAGATGAACGCGCTGTTGCGTCCCGGCGGCTGGCTCAAGTACCCGCAAGCCCACATCACCATCGACGAATCTACGGCCACCGCGTCGGGCCAAAGCGGTCCAGATGAACAACGCCGTGGCTTCTGGACCGCCGGCATCGGCATCTTCGTGCTGTGGAACATTTTCACGGCCGTCGGAGCCTTG
Organism: Arthrobacter sp. AZCC_0090; assembly: GCF_014207375.1. Classification (GTDB taxonomy): domain Bacteria; phylum Actinomycetota; class Actinomycetes; order Actinomycetales; family Micrococcaceae; genus Arthrobacter. Next base: position 192,871 of record NZ_JACHEE010000010.1, read on the forward strand.
GCAGGCGATGCCTTGGGCGACCCCAAGCAATGGGGGCTCGATGGCGCCGCCGTTGCTGCGTTCCTTGGGTTGCTGTGGCCACGACTCAAAGGCCGCGAGCCCTGGGCGATTGCCGCGGCTGCTTCTCTGGCAACCATCATTGCAGTGCCATTAGTTCCTGCGGGCGTGCCCATTTTGGTGGCTGCGGTAGTGGCCGGAGCCATCGGCTGGTTCAGCCACGGACGAAGCGACGAAGGCATGGAGCCCGACGTCGATCCCTACCCGCACGAGCGTTCACGGGCCGACCAGGCGGACCAAGCCAGGAAGCAAAGGAACGCCGAATGAACCTCTGGGTCTGGATCCTCATCGCCTGCGGACTGGCGTACCTCACCAAGCTCTCCGGCTATTTTGTGCCAGCGAAGTTGCTGCGCAGTCCCCGGATGATGCGCGTGGCCGGGACCATGACTATCGGCCTACTGGCGTCCCTGACCGTGGTCAACGCGGTGGCGTCGGGGCAATCCCTCGCCTTCGACGCCCGGCTTGGTGCCCTGGTTGCCGGAGCCATCGCGCTGTGGCTCCGCGCGCCGTTCCTCGTGGTGGTCATCGTCGGGTCAGCGGCGGCCGCTTGCCTCCGGCTGCTCGGCTGGCACTGACGCCACGCGGCGGTTCTAACGGGCGCTGTGGTACGCGCCGCCGTCGGGCGCTGATTCCTCGAAAGTCATCCCCGGGATGGGAGTTTGAGGCGGCAAGGGGCGGGACGGACGCTCGGTGCGGATGGCGTCCTCAAGCAGGGCGACCGGCCGTTCCCAGGCGCGGGATCCCGGCTCCATGGTGTCCACTGCGCCGATCAGCATGGCAACAAGGCGCACCATGTCCTCGATCGAGATATCCCGCCGCAGCGAACCTTGGCCTTGGCCGCGGACGAGCAGCTCAGCCATCGAATCGATCAATCCACCAGTGATGCCCACCAGGAGCCCCCGACGGCCAGCGACGGCGCCCAGGAGGTTCGCGTCTTCACTGGCAACCTCCACCACGGCGTCGATCACCCGAATGAGCCCGACGGCGGCGTCCATGCCCGCCAGGGCGTCTTCCGCGATCGGGTCCACATTCAGCCTGAGCTGCCGTGAAAGTGCGGCCAGGACGAGTTGTTCTTTGTCAGCGAAGTTGCGGAACAGGGTAGCCGGTCCGACACCTGCGGTGGCGGCGATCGTCTGCAGCGGAACCTCGGGACCCAACTCACGGAAGCACTGGCGTGCTGCCGTGATGATCTTGTCTACGTTACGTGCTGCATCAGCTCTGAGTGGCTTGCGTTCTGAGGGCCGGTCCATGCTGCTCACAGTAGCAACGGAGGGGCTCCCAATAGTTTTGTGACATTCTTGCCCATGAAAGACTGGATTCATGTTGCTTGCCTTCTCAGTTGCCCCGTCCGGCCAGCCTGCTGCTGGCACCGTATCGGTTGATGGCTCGGTGCACGACGCCGTTGCCGAGGCCGTGAAGATCGTCCGCGAATCGGGACTCCCCAACCAGACGGACTCGATGTTCACCACCATCGAGGGCGAATGGGACGAGGTGTTCGACGTCGTCAAGCGCGCCACCGAGGCGGTGGGCAAGTACGGGAACCGCGTTTCCCTGGTGATCAAGGCGGACATCCGCCCCGGGTATACGGGGGAGCTCACGGGCAAAGTGGAGCGGCTGGAAAACGCGATCGCGAAAGGCGAATAGCCAGTCCTTCCCTCCGCCTTGGCCCGGTGCCAGACTGGGGCCATGTTTGAACACAAGGCCCAGCCTGCCTGGGTGGCTGTCGAGGAATACTTGTCCACCGCCGTCGTTCGGCCCAATGCGGCGCTGAAGCAGGCGCTGCAGTCCGCGATCGACGCCGGGATGCCGCCCATCGAAGTGGCGCCCAACGCGGGCAAGCTGCTCAAGATGCTGGTGCAGATGTCCGGTGCTCGTCGCGTGCTGGAAATCGGCACCTTGGCCGGCTTCAGCACCATTTGGATGGCTCAAGGACTGCCCGACGACGGCCAGCTGGTCACGTGCGAATACCTCCCGAAACACGCCGAGGTGGCCCGTGCGAACGTGGATGCCGCCGGGGTGGGCCACAAGGTGGACATCCGGATTGGACCGGCGTTGGAGACGCTCGCCGCGCTGGCCGAAGATCCCGCACGGGATAAACCGTTCGACTTCGTCTTCATTGACGCGGACAAGGAGAACGATTCCAATTACCTGGATTGGGCCATCCGGCTCGGCAGGCCGGGAACGGTGATCGTGATGGACAACGTCATCTGGGAGGGCGCCATCCTGGATCCTTCCATGGACGCGGTGAATGCTCCGGGAATCGTGGGCGCATTGGAGATGATGGGCAGCGACCCGCGCCTCGATGCAACGGCTATCCAAACGGTCGGAACCAAAGGCTGGGACGGGTTCGCGATAGCCCGGGTGGCATGACGCTAGGCTGTGCCCATGGAATTTTCCCTCCGTCCAGCCATGGTGGACGATGCCGAGTCCCTGACCCGCATGCATTTGGCCGCTTGGCGTGAAAGTTACCGGCGTCTCCTGCCCGAGGAATTCTTCGCCTTCCGGGAAGCCACTATCAACGCCAGGATCGAGAGGCAGCGGGAGGCTTTGGCGAGTTCCTACAAGCCGATGCTGGCACATGACGTCAACGGCACTTTGGTGGGTATAGCCTCTGCTGGTCAGTCCCGGGATGAGGACCGGCCCTGCGACTTGGAACTGCAGATGATCTACACGCTGCGCCGTGTCCACGGTTTGGGGGTGGGGCGGGCGTTGGTGGATGCGGTGATCGGCGATGCTGCCGCCTACCTTTGGGTGCTTGAAGACAACCCACGCGCCCAGGCCTTCTACCGCAAGATCGGGTTCCAACCCGACGGTGCGCGCCAGCTCTTGCCGCCCGATTGGCACGAACTGCCGGAGATCCGGATGGTGCGCGCCGCCGTCGGGGGCTGACCGCAAAGGCGACTGCGTCAACTAGGGTTGAATCATGACCGGAAAAGGGCGGCTGTAGTGGCGAAGCGCGGCAAAAGCAGGGGCGCCGGGCAGGTTGCCGGAGTCATCGAGGTGCCCGCCGGCACCAGGCCGGACGGTCCCGTGGAAGGCGTCTACTACATCGACACCGGCGACTGCGAACTCGTTGCCGACCCGGACAACTCCAACGGCTGGCTCTTGAAGATCAACGGGGTCATGAGCTCGCACATCGACGTCGCCGAGCCGTTGTTCCTGGACTTCGAGTACATGCGCTGGATTGCCGCCCTGGTCGAATCCAAGTGGCCGCCCGAGTCGAAACCGAAGCTGCGTGCGCTGCATCTAGGCGGCGGAGCGTGCTCCCTGGCGCGGTACTTCCACGCCGCCTACCCGGACGCGCGCCAAGTGGTGGTAGAGCTCGACGGCAAGCTGGCTGAATACGTGCGCGGCTGGTTCGATCTCCCCAAGGCTCCGCTGCTTCGAATCCGCGTGGGCGAAGCCAGGCAGGTCACCGAGAGCCTCACCCCGGACACTCGCGACCTCATCATCCGGGATGTCTTTGCCGGCGCCTTCACCCCAAGGGCGCTCACAACCCGGGAATTCAACGATCATGCACAGAAGGTGCTGGCTCCGGGCGGGCTCTATGTAGTGAATTCCGGAGATGCCCCGGACCTCAAGAACGCCCGCGAGGATGCCGCCACCATCGCCGACACCTTTCCGCACACCATGATCATCGCCGATCCCGCCATGCTCAAGGGGCGCAGATACGGCAACATGATCATGGCTGGCAGCCACAAGCCCTTCGGCGACGATCCCCAACTGGCCCGGAAGCTGCTCGGTGGGGCTGTTCCCGCGCATATCTGGAACGATGCCAAGGTTCGGGCATTCGCCGTCGGAGCCCAGATCCGGCACGACCCCCTTGCTGAAAGCCCGGCGCGAACAGGCAGTTAATGCCCTTAAAGCGCGGATTTGGGGGCATTAGCTGCCAGTTCGCGCGGCCAGCCGATGAGGATCAGTGGCGCGCCAGGAGGAGCTCGCGGTGGGCGGCGGTTTCCTCCTGCAGGGCCTGCACGACGGCGGCAACGGCCGGGCGGCGCATCGAGTCGGGGCGCAGGACCATCCAGTAGGGGAGTAGCTCCGCGAAGTCCGAGGGCAGCAGCCGCACCAGGTCCGGGTGCCTGTCGGCCATGAAGCACGGCAGGAAGCCGATTCCGGCCCCGGCACGTGTCGCTTCCACATGGACGAAGACGTTGGTTGAGCTCAAGCCGTCGCGCATTGAGGGGACCAGCCGGCGAGGGGCGTCGAGATCGTCCACTTGCAGCATGGAGTCCACGAAATAGACCAGCTGATGCTGCGTCAGCTCCTCCACAGTTCCAGGAACACCATGGAAAGCCAGGTACTCCCGCGAGGCATACATCCCCAGCATGTACTCGCCCAACAGCAGCGCCTCCGCCCGGTGTACCTGGGGTTCGCCCACCACCACCTCCACGTCCAGGCCAGAACGCTGCTGGAGTGCCCGCCGGGTCACGGTGATGATCTCGACCGTGAGCCCGGGATGCACTCGGCGCAAGCGCGCCACGGCAGGTGCCGCGATGTACGCGCTGAAACCGTCAGTTGCGGTCATGCGTACGACGCCGGCAATGGGGTCCGGCGCGCGGTCTTCCGGTCCCAGTGTGCCCACCGCGGCTTCGATCCGTTCCGCCACGCCCACGGCTTCGGCACCGAGCTCCGTGACTTCCCAGCCTCCTGCCGCCCGCGCGAGGACCCGGCCGCGGAGCGCCTTCTCCAGTGCGGCGATCCTGCGGGAAACCGTGGTGTGGTTCAACCCCAAGGCTTGGGCCGCCGTCGTGAACTTCCCTGAACGTGATACCGCGAGGAGGACCAGAAGGTCGTCTGGATTCGGATGCATATCTGCAATTCTGCACACACTTGGTGCCATTTTGGCCATTGAAGCACCGAAGATGTGCAGCAATACTCATTGGAGCATTTCGTGTTGTGGATCACAGCGCGTGTCAGCGTAGACACTAAGGAGATGGACATGAGCGTAGGACAACGCTCCGCAGGCGCCGGCCGGCCCACAGGCAAGTCAACAGGCGCAACTGGCACCGGCCCGGCAAGCAAAGGCGCAGGACTCAAGAAGATCGTCGCGGCCTCGATGGTGGGCACGGTAGTGGAATGGTACGAATTCTTCCTTTACGCCACCGCCGCAACGCTGGTTTTCGGCAAGTACTTCTTCCCGCCCACCGGCAACGACCTCGACGGCATCATCCAGGCATTCCTGACGTACGCGGTGGGCTTCGTGGCCCGGCCCCTGGGTGGCATCGTCTTTGGCCAGATCGGCGACAGGCTCGGCCGCAAACCCACTTTGCAGCTCACCATCGTGATTGTCGGGGTTTCCACCTTCCTCATGGGCTGCCTCCCCGGGTTCGCCGACCTCGGTTACTGGGCGCCGGCCATGCTCGTGGCGCTCCGCTTCATCCAGGGCTTCGCGCTGGGTGGCGAATGGGGTGGCGCGGTGCTGCTGGTGGCAGAACACAGCCCCAACAAGTCGCGTGCCTTCTGGTCAAGCTGGCCGCAGGCCGCCGTTCCCGTCGGCAACCTCCTCGCCACGCTGGTCCTGTTCATCATGTCCACCACGCTTAGCAGCGCAGCCTTCCTCGGCTGGGGATGGCGGGTGGCCTTCTGGCTCTCCGCCGTGATCGTCTTCGTGGGCTACTACATCCGCACCCACGTGACCGAGGCCCCGATCTTCCTTGAGGCAAAGGCCCTGGTGGAGAAGGAACAAGCCATCCGCTACGGCGTCGGCGAAGTCATTCGCAAGTATCCCAAGGGCATCCTGCAGGCCATGGGGCTGCGGTTCGCCGAGAACATCATGTACTACCTCGTGGTGAGCTTCTCCATCGTCTACCTGAAGAGCGTGCATAAATACGACACTTCGTCTTTGTTGCTTGCCCTGCTGATTGCGCACGTCATCCACTTCGTGGTCATCCCGCAGGTCGGCAGGCTGGCGGACAGCTGGGGTCGCAAACCGGTTTACCTGATCGGCGCCATCAGCGGTGCCACGTGGCCGTTCTTCGCCTTCCCCATGTTCGACACCAAGAACCCCGTGGTGATCGTTGCGGCCGTGACTATCGGTCTCTGCCTGCACGCCTTCATGTACGCAGGTCAGCCGGCCATCATGACCGAGCTCTTCCCCACCCGCATGCGCTATTCGGGCGTTTCCCTCGGCTCGCAAGTCACCTCGATCTTCGCCGGTTCGCTGGCCCCGCTGCTGGCGACCCAGTGGCTCAAGGACACCGGATCCTGGCTCCCCACAGCGATCTATTTGGTGGTCGCCTGCGCCATCACCGCCGTCGTCGTCTTGACGCTCAAGGAGACCCGCGGGGTGGCCCTGGAAGACGTTGACAACGCCGACGCGGTCCGCCACGGACTGCCCATCGGTGCCCGCGCATGACCCTGGAAGGCCGCAAGGCCCTGGTCACCGGCGGGGCGAGCGGAATCGGGGCAGCATGTGCCAGGGCCCTTGCCGCGCGGGGCGCGAAAGTTGTGGTGGCCGACATCGACGCCGCTGGAGCTGCGGCACTCGCCGACACGCTGGGCGGCACCGCTTGGGCTGTCGACTTGCTCGACACTGAGGCGCTGGCCGGACTCAGCCTCGATTGCGACATCCTGGTCAACAACGCCGGCATCCAGAAAGTTGCTCCCATCGAGGAGTTCGAACCGGCAGACTTCCGCCGCATCATGACCCTCATGCTCGAAGCGCCTTTCCTGCTCATCCGGGCCGCACTCCCGCACATGTACGCCAACGGATTCGGCCGGATCATCAACATTTCCTCGGTCCACGGACTGCGTGCGTCGGCGTTCAAGAGCGCGTACGTCTCGGCCAAGCACGGGCTTGAAGGACTCAGCAAAGTGACGGCCCTCGAAGGAGGCCAGCATGGGGTCACGTCCAACTGCATCAACCCCGGGTATGTGCGTACGCCGCTTGTCGAGAAGCAGATCGCGGACCAAGCCCTGCTGCATGGGATCCCCGAATCCGAGGTCCTGGCCAAGGTCATGCTGACGGAATCCGCGGTGAAGCGCCTCGTGGAGCCGGAGGAAGTGGCGTCGCTGGCCGCGTGGTTAGCGTCCGACGACGCCGGTATGGTCACCGGGGCCAGCTACACCATGGACGGGGGCTGGTCCGCCCGCTGACGCCCGCTAGCGCCCGAGTCCGGCCCGGCATCCACTCAACGGTGGTTGCCGGGACGAACCACCCCTGATGTCGTAGGCTTGTGTCGCACGAAGGGGAGCGTACATGGGTCTCGATCCGGCCAGTCTGAAGATAGCTCTGGGTGTCGTCGCGTTTACCCTCTCCCTGCTGTTTTTCGGATCGTTCCGCCGGACCCGCTCCCCGTATAGCGGCTGGTGGTGCCTCGCCCTCGTTTTCTTGCTTGCTGGGAACCTGGCTTACCTGTTCGCCGGGACTTCCCAGCAGATCTGGGCCGGTCCACTCGGCAACACTTTGCTGGTGACCGGGGCATTCAGCGTGTGGGCCGGCTCGCGTTCGTTGCGGCTGCACCGGACAGCACTATGGCAGCTCCTTGCCGGACCCATCGCCACCGCCGTGGCTGCGGCGCTGGAGAATCCAGCCACGAACGCATGGTCAGGCGGCTTGGTGTATCTGGCCATGATGTCCATGGGCATGACCTTGGCAACCGTTGAGCTTTGGCGGTTGAAGCCCAGCGCTTCACACGCCCAACGGTCCCTGGCGCTGGCCGCGGGAATCCTGGCCGCATTCTTTTTCTGCCGAGGTGTGGCCTACCTCGTGGAAGGGCCCGACGGGCCGGACTTCGGTACCTATCTCAGCTCTGCAGCCACCAGCGTAGTCACCTTGGTGCTCCTGGTCACCGTGTCCTTCAGCATGACGGCGCTGAGCAACGAGCAGCTCATTGACGGGCTCAACGAACGCGCCACCCGCGATGGCCTGACGGGGCTCCTCAACCGCACAGCCTTCATGGAGTTGGCTGCGCGGGAAATCAACAGGTTGCTCTCTGCCGGATCGGTCTCCACCTTGATCCTCGCCGACCTGGACCATTTCAAGGCCCTCAACGACAGCTATGGCCACGCCGCGGGCGATACCGCCATCCAGGCATTCGCCGCCGCCTGCCAGGCTTCGGTCCGCCACACCGACCTCGTCGGGAGGTATGGGGGAGAGGAATTCACCATCCTCCTTCCCGGGGCCGACGTGGAGAGTGCCGAAGTCATTGCGAGCGAAATCAGCCGCCGCTTGGCCGCGGCAAAGAGCCCGGACGGAATCCCTTTCCCCACGGTGAGCTATGGCATCGCGCCGAGCACGATCGCCAACGCCGAAGTGGTCAGCATGATCGCGGCCGCCGACAAGGCCCTCTACAAGGCCAAGTCCCTTGGACGGAACCGCGCGGTCTGCGCAACGTCGTAGCCGCCGTCGTGCGCGTTAGCCCCTGCAGCGCGCGTTCACCGTCGGGAGGCTTGGCCGATCCAGCAACGCCTGCATCACTCGGCTAAATCAATCTGCTAAAACGCTTGATCAAAAATGTGACCTCGGTTACGCTTGCAGTGATCAAACGCTTTAGCAGAAATGGACATCAACGCCGATGACTTACCCAGTCTTCTTCCAGCCCGCCGATGGATGGGTTGGAGACGTGATCCCTTTCCAGAAGGATGGGGAGTTTTGGCTCTTCTATCTGCATGAGGTTCGGAACGATCCGAAGCCGGGGACGTCCTGGAACCTCGTGACCATCAAGGACCTCACCCGGTTCGAGGACCATGGAGTGTCGCTGCGCCATGGCGGGGAGGGCGAGGCCGACTTCAATGCGTACACGGGCAGTGTTGTGTGCGACGAGTCCGGAATTCACCACCTGTTCTACACCGGACAGAATCCTCGGCACCTCGGCTCCGACGGGGCCCCGCTGCAACTCGTCATGCATGCCACGAGCACGGACGGAATGCTGACGTGGGTCAAGCATCCGGAGCTGACCTTCGGCGCCCCGGCCGGCTACGAATCCGCCGACTGGCGCGATCCGTTCGTGTTCAAGGACGAAAATCTCGGAAGGTGGCGGATGCTCCTGGCCGCACGCCACGCGGAGGGTCCGGAGCGTCGACGAGGAGTGATCGCCCAATGCGTCTCCTCGGACCTGATGGTTTGGGAGCACGCAGAGCCGTTCTGGGATCCCCGCCGGTACATCACGCACGAATGCCCGGACGTTTTCGCCTGGGGTGACTGGTGGTACCTGGTCTATTCGGAATTCTCCGAGTCCTTCACCACCCGCTACCGCATGGCGAAAAGTCCCGATGGGCCATGGATCGTGCCGGCTCGGGACAGCGTTGACGGCCGCGCCTTCTATGCATCGAAGACGGCCGAGCGGGATGGCCGCCAGTTCTTCTTCGGTTGGATTGCCAGCAAGGAGGACAACCGCGACGACGGCGCTTGGCAGTGGGCGGGCACGATGTCTGTCCTCGAGGCCCGCCAGAACGACGACGGCACCCTCGCGTTTTCCTTCGCCGACGAACTTGTCGAGAGCTTCTGGGACGACATCCCGCTAACCTTCGGCGACCCCCTTCCGGCGACGCTCCGTGCTCCCGACGGGTATGCGGCCACTGTGTCCGATGAGGTCCTCCCGCGGCAGTTCTACGCCCGGGCGGTGCTGCAAATAGAACCGAATACAAGCGAATGCGGCTTGCTGCTCCGCTCAAGCGCGGACGGAGACGAGTCCTACGTCATCCGCTTGGAACCGAAGCGAGGCCGCATGGTGTTTGACCGATGGCCCCGCGAAATCAACGGCGACGCGCAGTGGCACATCTCGGGGGATGTCCCCTTCGAGATCGAGCTGGAACGCCCCTGTGAGCTCGTCCCCGGAGAACACACCCTCGAACTTGTCGTGGACGGGGACCTCTGTGTCGCCGTCGTCGACCGGCAGGTCGCCTTGAGCGCCCGGATCTATGACTTGCCCGCCGGTCGGATCGGCGTTTTCGCCGGCGAAGGCAGCGCCACTGTCACTGAACTTGAGATACGTAAGCGCACAGACAACTAAATACCCAGCGCCAAACCTCCGTTCCAATCAAAGGAGATTGTCCCCATGAAGAAACTCTTGCGAACGGCCGCCGTAGCAGCGGTCGCCGCCCTTTCCCTTGCCGCCTGCGGCGGTGGAGGCGCGGGCAGCGCCTCCAACGTCAACCCCACCGGAGACATCAAACCGCGGCAAATCTCGTGGCTTCTGTCCCGGCCGGCCGACGGTGCAGTCATCAACATCATGAAAAAGGTCGCCGACGAATACGCCCAGACCCATCCTGGCTTTTCCCTCAACCTGATCACCACCCCTGACCGGCCGTCCTACATCCAGAAGTACGAAACCCTCGCCGCTGCAAACAAGCTTCCTGAGCTGTTCGACACGGATGCCACGCCTTTCGCTCAGCAACTCGCCAAGCAAGGCAAGATGGTCGACGCCGAGAAGCTGCTGAAAGACCTTGGCGTCTACGACACCTACCGGACGAACGCGCTGAATTACCAGCGCTTCGACGACGGATCCCTCTATATGATCCCGTTCCAGTTCGAATTGGAGTACTTCTGGTACAACAAGGCCCTTTTCCAGCAGGCTGGAGTTTCCGTGCCAAAGTCACTTGACGACATCCCCGCGATGTGCACGGCCCTGCGCAAGGCCGGCATCACGCCCCTCGCTCTTGACGGCCAGGACCAGTGGCCCCTTGAACGCTACGTCTCCTACCAGCCCTTCCGTGACGCCGGACCCGACTTCGTGCAGAAACTCAAGAAGGGTGACGCGAAGTTCAGCGACGCCACCGGCCAGAAGACCGTCAACTGGATAAGCCAGCTCGGAACGGCCGGTTGCTTCCAGGACGGATTCTCGTCGCAGGGTTACTCTGACGCCCAGAACCTGTTCACCTCCGGGAAGGCCGCGATGTACAACATTGGCACCTGGGAACTGCCGAGCCTCGCGACGGACAAGCTGAATCCCGCAGTGCGTAACGACGTCGACTACTTCACGCTTCCGGCCACGCCAAGTTCCGCGACGGCCGCCAACGAGTACGTGGCAACCTCCGGGATCGGCATGGCGGTCAACTCAAAGACCTTTGACCCGCTCGTGAGCGACTTCCTGAAGTTCGCTCTCGCCAAGTACCCCTCGGAGTACGCGGCGACGGGCGCCCTCTCGCCGACGACGAACGTGCAGACGACGATTCCCGCCAACGCCACGCCACTGTACAAGAAGGCAATCGACCAGGCGAAGGATCTCGGGTCGAAGCTCGCGATGCCTTGGGACACGCAGCTTGATCCGACCACCAATAGCAGGCTGCAACAAGAGCTCGTGCTTTTGGCGCAGGGCAATGTCAAGCCTGCCGAGTTCACCAGCACGATGGATAGCACCATCGCACAGAACGCTCCCAAGTTCTTCAAATAACACGCAGCGGTGGGGGGCCCAGGCCCCCCACCCGAAAGGCACTCCCATGCTTCCCAATCGATCACGACTCTCGGTCCTGGTCTTCCTGCTCCCGCCGCTGCTTCTCTACGGCGTCGCGGTGCTGTTCCCGATATTGCAATCGCTGTTCCTCAGCTTCTTCTCCTGGAACGGCATCAGTGACATGGAGTTCGTGGGCTTCGCAAACTACGTGCACATGCTCACTGGCGACGGCGTGTTCTGGCGTTCCTTCTTCAACGCCCTCGGCTACCTCGCCATCTGCCTCGTCCTCCAATTGGGCGGTGCGTTGTTCGTCGCCAGCCTCCTGACCTCGCTGCGAAGAGGCCGCGAGCTCGTCAAAACCCTGTACCTCTTGCCTGCGGTGATCTCGACGGTGGCCATCGCCTTCCTCTTCGTCCGTATCTACTCGATTGATCCGGTGGGCCTACTCAACCAGGTCCTCGGCTGGATCGGTCTCGGCAGCCTTGAACGCCCTTGGCTTTCGGACGTCAACACTGTGCTTGCGGCAGTTTCAGCCCCCGAGGGCTGGCGGTTCACGGGCCTCTATATGCTCATCATCTACGCCGCGCTGCTCGCAGTCCCGCAGGAACTTGAAGAGGCGGCACGCCTGGATGGCGCCAACCGATGGCAGCTGTTCACCAAGATCAGGTTCCCCCACATCCGGCCCGTGTGGATCACCACCACGATCATGGCCACAACCTACGGCCTGCGCGGATTCGATATCCCCTACCTCATGACCAACGGCGGCCCGGGCCAGTCCTCGGAGCTCCTGACGACCTACATGTACAAAACCGCATTCACCAGCACGGACTTCGGTTACGCCAGCACCATTTCGGTGTTCATCGTCATTGAGTGCCTCGTCGCCGTCGGATTCATCTTGCTTATGCTCAAACGAAAGGCTGACGCATGACCGCGCAAACAGCCCCGGTTACCCGGCCGATCCCTGCCCCGCCAAGCAGCCCGGCTATGCGGCGTCGGCGTCGTAAGCCAAACGTTTTCCGAAGCTTGTCGAGGGTGCTGATCGTCCTCATCGTCATCGTGCAGGTCTACCCCCTCGCCTGGCTGTTCCTCACGAGCCTTCGCAACGAGCACGACTTCGCCACAGGCGATCCCTTCGCGCTCCCGAGCTCCATCAGTTTCGACAACTACGCCCGCGCATTCCAGACTGGCAACCTCGGCCAGAACATCCTGAACAGTTTCATCGTCACGATGGGTGCCAACCTCCTGATCGTCCTGCTGGGAATGATGGCAGCGTATGCGCTGCAGGTCCTCGGATTCCGGTTCAGCAAATTCGTCCGGGGCCTCTTCCTGATCGGCATCATCGTGCCGGTGCAGATCGCGCTGGTGCCGCTGTTCATCGACTACTCGTCGATCAACCTCCTGGACACCTACCAATCGATGATCATTCCCTTGGCGGGCTTCGCCCTCCCCATGTCCATTTACCTCTTCTCGTCATTCTTCGAGTACATTCCGAGGGAGACCTACGAGGCAGCCTCGCTGGACGGCGCCGGCCCATACCGGATCTTCGGGCTGATCACCCTGCCACTCTCGACCAACACCGTAGTGACCGTGGTGCTGGTGAACAGCATCTTCATCTGGAACGACTTCATCTTCGCGAACACGTTCGTGCTCTCCGAAGGACTCAAAACCATCCCGCTGGGGCTGCAGAACTATATCGGAGCAATGGGCAAGGTCGACTGGACTGCAACGTTTGCGGCCGTCTGCATCACCATCACTCCGTTGCTCCTGGTCTTCCTCGTCCTCAACAAGGCGATGATCCAGGGCCTCGAGAGCGGGGCCACGAAAGGGTGAGGAACGTGGCCACTGGATAGACTGTGAGGGGAGGGCCAATGACGTCTGAAGAAAGCTTTACAGAACCCGAGGTTAACCCCTCGCATCCACCGGCGACTCCGAGGACGAGTCATCCGGTCACGATGCGGGAAGTGGCCGAAGGGGCTGGAGTATCCGTTGCGACGGTTTCCCTCGTCGTCAACAACAAGAAGGACGCAAGGATCGGCGCCGGGACCCGCAAGCGCGTGCTGGACACCATCCGCGAGCTGGGCTACCGCCCCAACGCTCTCGCCAAGAACTTGGTGAGTGGCAGTTCACGGTTCATTGGCCTCGTCGCCGACGCGATCGCGACGACTCCCTTCGCAGGGCAGATCATCCACGGCGCCCAGGACGAGGCTTGGAAGCACGGATTCGTCCTCTTGGTCGCCAATACCGAGGGCAACGAGCCCGCGGAGAAGGACGCTATCTCGATGATGCTTGAGCACAAGGTTCGCGGCATCCTGTACTCCACCTGGTTCCACCGCCCGGCTGAGATCCCCACCGCGTTGCACGAGACGGACTTCGTGCTGGTCAACTGCTTCTCCCCGGACTCCGATGCCCTGGCCGTGGTCCCGGATGAAGTCCACGGCGGACGGGAGGCCACCGACATCCTTGTGCGCAAGGGTCACCGGCGGATCGCGTTCATCAACGCCACTATCCCGGCCCCGGCCAAGGACGGACGGCTCCAGGGCTACCGGGAAGCACTTGAATCTGCAGGGATCGCGTTTGACCCTAACCTCGTTTTCGACGCGTTTCCTGACCAGGAAGGCGGATACGGAGCCGTCGAGGAACTCCTCAAACGGGACGTCACGGCGGTCTTCTGCTACAACGACCGTATGGCCATGGGGCTCTACGACGGACTGAAGCAACGGGGACTCTCGATTCCCGAAGACATGGCCGTCGTCGGGTTCGATAACCAGGAAGTCATCGCCGCCCACATGCGGCCGCCGCTCTCCACTGTCGCGCTGCCGCACTACGAGCTCGGCGCTGCTGGCGTGCGACTGCTCCTCGGCGTCGACGAACCTGCCGGTGGCAACGTGGTCAAAATTGAGTGCCCGCCGGTGGAACGCGACTCCGTCGGAACGAATATTCTGACAGGTCCGCAGCTGCGGTGGAGCTCAACTACCTGAGCCTCCCTCACTATCCGGATGGTGCTCGGCCTCGTCCACTGCAGAGTGCTCAATGTAGGACTCCACGGCTGACTCCGGGACGCGGTATGACCGCCCGAATCGCACCGCGTGGATGGCATGCGAGTTCACCAGCCGGTATACGGTCATTCTGGACACCCGCAAGGCCTCGGCAACCTCGGCGATTGTCATGAATCGGTTGGCTGGAATGCCGGCGGCGGACATGTTCACCACGGCCTCCTCAACTGGCGGTAGTCGTAGTAGACCACCGGTCCACCTCTTGGGACGACGGTTCGCAAGCCAATCGACGAGCCGTTGATGACGGCTACAACCCCTTCCTGGCAGCCGTTGAAGGGATCGTCACCGGCCAAGTAGTCGCCCACCTTGAAAGGGGAGGCAGTCGTTTTGGCCTGCTCGGTTGCCCGGGAAAATACCTGGCGTAGCCGCGCGGCCAGCGTGCGGACACGCCGCACCCGCATGTTAACGATGTACCTCGATGTGGGATCAAGCATCAGAACCACTCCCTTGCAATCGCGATGTGCCTAGGGTAGGTGACTGCCACACACCGCACATGAGTGACTTTCACCCGTTATGCCCCACGGGCCACTCACGTCCCTTAACCAACTACTCGGACAGGGAGCCCAACCCGAGCAAGTGGTTATTCGAGTAGTCCGGGCAAAAGACGGGTAGGCGCTACGCAAGTCAGCCCGGGCGAACGATCCCTAGGCTCAAAGCAATGTTCCGTCAGTTCCGGGGGCTGTTCGGTGTCCCCCGTTCTGCGCGCAGTTACGGCTCCTTGAGCCGCAGCGAGATGGGGTCTATCTATGAGCGTTTCCAGTCCGTCCACTCAGGAGAAGCCCAAGCCGCGGATCATTCAGACGGCGGGCGCTCGCCGTCGTCGTTCCCGTACGATCGCCGCCATTGCGGCGATCGCCATGGCCAGCGTCGCGCTGGTGTTTGGAGCCCCCGCCGCGCAAGCGGCCAATCCCACGGTTGTTTCCCTGACGTTCGACGACGGGAATGCGGACCAGCTCAACGCGGCCCAAATCATGAAGGCCCAAGGCATGGCGGGGACGTTCTTCATCGTCTCGGGATTTGCAGACAACCCGGGCTATATGTCGGTGGCTGATCTCCACGGACTCGTTGCAGACGGCAACGAGATCGGTGGCCACACCGTAACCCACCCCGATTTGATCACACTGCCAGCGGACGAGGCCAAGAGACAGATCTGCAACGACAGGGTGAACCTGAGCAACTGGGGCTTCGCGGTCACCGATTTTGCCTACCCCTTTGCCTCGGAAAACGCAGCGGCCGAGAGCATCGCGCAGAGCTGCGGTTACAACAGTGCCCGTGGCCTGGGTGATATCAAGACCCGCTTCAGCTGTTCCACCTGCGGCCTGGCTGAGACGATCCCGCCCGCAAATCCCTACAACACCGCTGCGCCCGACGAGGTGGATTCCACGTGGACGCTGGCTGATCTGCAGGCATCGGTCACCCAAGCGGAAGCGGCCGGCGGATGGGTGCAGCTGACCTTCCACCACATTGACGCCAACAGCACGGACCCGTTGAACATCCAGCCTGCCCTCTTCGAGCAGTTCCTTGTGTGGCTCAAGGCGCGTCCCGCGACGACCACGGTGAAGACCGTCAACCAAGTGATCGGCGGAGCGGTCAAGCCGCTGGTCTCCGGTCCGGCGGTACCTCCCCAGGCTCCCAGCGGCAACCTAGTGCAGAATCCCGGTCTGGAGACCTTGGTGAACGGAATGCCCCAATGCTGGTTCGCCGGTGGTTATGGCACCAATACGCCCAGTTACTCCGTGGTCAGCCCTGGCCGAACGGGCGCAGTCGCCGAGAAGCTCGTGATGACAGGCTACGTGGACGGCGACGCGAAACTGCTTCCGGCCTTGGACCTGGGCGGGTGCTCGCCAACCGCAACGGAAGGGCATCAATACAACATCGGAGCCTGGTACACGTCCACGGTGCCAACGCAGTTCACGCTGTACTACCGGACCGGCCTCGGCTCATGGAAGTACTGGACGTCCAGTCCATGGTTTGCCGCGGCGACCAGCTACCAAAAGGCCGCCTGGACCACCCCCACACTACCTGCGGGAGCAAATGGGATCAGCTTTGGACTGAACCTTTTCAGCAACGGCACCCTCATCACCGATGACTATGAGATGTTTGACGCCGCCACGGCGCCTGCCCCGGCCCCACCGGCTCCCGGCACCAACCTGGTACAAAACCCGGGCCTTGAGACGGCAGGAGTCGGCTGGGCGCCGCAATGCTGGCAGGCCGGAGGCTACGGCACGAACACTACGGCCTTCAACACTGTGCCCGCGGCCCACAGCGGCACCGCGGCGACCCAACTTGTGGTCAGCGGCTACACCGACGGAGACGCGAAGCTGCTCCAGACAATGGACAGCGGCAGTTGCGCTCCGCCTGCCATCGCCGGGCATAGCTATTCGCTGCGGGCCTGGTACACCTCTACGGCGGTGACCCAGTTCACGGTTTACTACCGGGACGCCACGGGCACCTGGGTCTACTGGACATCGAGTCCCTGGCTGGCGGCGTCGGACACCTATACCCAGGCCAGCTTCACCACTCCCGCGCTACCGGACGGTGCCACAGCCGTGAGCTTCGGCCTGAACCTTTTCAGCAACGGCACGCTCACTACTGACGACTACGCCATGTACGACACGGTCGGAGCGCCGGCGATGTGAAACATCCGGGGCTTCACGAAAGGGAAGGCGCGGCCGCGGGGCGCGTAATGGTCAGGGAAGTGAGTTGGGAACAATGAAGCGAGCAGCAAAAGCGGGAATCGTCGTTTCGGGGGTGGTCGCGGTCGGATTGGCGGGGGCGATTACCCTCAACGCCACGCAGACAGCATCACACTCAAGTGCCGGCGCCCCGCCGTCGGTCACCGCCAGCGCGGCTCCCGCTGCTTCGGGTGCCACCAAAGCGCCATCCGCGACGCCGAGTGCCACCACCTCGACGCCGGCCGCGAATGCGTCCCCGAGCACTGCGTCTTCAAGCCAGGCCGCAGCGTCCGCCCCGGCGGTCAGCTCCAAGCCCGACGCCCCGGTTGCGCCGGTGCCGGCACCAGTAGCGCCGGCTCCTGCGCCACCGGCTCCGGGAACGCAGGGCCTCGACGCAGCGGGGGTCCAACGTATCGAAGACAGCTGCACCGCTCGGCTTCAAAGCGACGCTGCCCATTCCGGAGTGGTGACCGGGACGGTGGTGCCCCGGCCATACATCGTTGTTTCCATTGCATTCTCCGGGACCCCGGTACTGTCAACCGCCGCCTCAGGCTTGGCGTCGTACGACGTCCTCATGAAGATCACCACCAAGCTCGTTGATGGTCCTACCCAGGACGGAGTGCGTGTTTGCCGCGTCTTTGACTCAGATTCGCACGTGGATTGGCTTCCGGCAGGCTGACTCCCCGCTAGGAGCGCTGGGTGACCACCGGCAACACAGGGATAGCTGCAGTTTCGTCAACGAGGTCGGCCCGAACGCGCCCGCCGCCGCGGACCCACAGCTTGTAGGCCAGGACCAGCAGTCCAAGCCATACGGCACCCACGTACAACGCCACCCGAGTGTCCTCGAAGACGCCAAGGATGACGATCACCAGGGCCATGAAGGCGATGGTCAGCACGGAAGCGGCGGGCCACCATGGCGATGCGAATTCCGACGCCGGCAGGCCCTTGCGCTTGATCTCCCGTTTCATGGCCACGTGCGAGGCCAGGATCATGACCCACACCCAGACGGTCGCGAAAGTGGCGATGGAGGCGATCACCAGGAACACGTCCTCGGGGATGACGGCGTTGAGCACCACGCCCACCAGCAGGATCCCGCCCATGAGGACAACGGTCATCCAGGGAACTCCATGACGGGAGATCTTGCCGAAGCTCTTTGGTGCGTGACCTTGCTGGGACAGCCCGAAGAGGATGCGTCCGGCGCCGAAGATGTCGCTGTTGATCGCGGACAGCGCCGACGTGATCACCACGGCGTTGAGGATGTGCGGCGCCGCAGGAATGCCGAGGCCGCTGAAGATCTGCACAAACGGGCTGCCGTTGTTCCCGATCTCGTTCCAGGGGAACAGGCTCATCAGCACGCCCAACGTGAGTACGTAGAACAGCAGCACGCGCACGGGGACGGTGTTCACGGCCTGCGGGATGACCTTTTTGGGGTCTGCGGCCTCGCCTGCGGTGATACCGATCGTTTCGATCCCGCCAAAGGCAAACATGACGACGGCGAACGAGGCCAGGAGCCCCTCGAATCCGTTCGGGAACAGGCCGCCGTGGTCAACGAGGTTCCCCAGCCCCGGTGCCGCACCGCCGTCGCCCGTGTGGAAGCCGAACACGATGATCGCCGCACCGCCCGCAATCATGGCGATGATCGCCACCACCTTGATGAGCGAGAACCAGAACTCGAGCTCCCCGAAGACCTTGACGCTTAGGAGGTTCATGGCGCCAAGGAGCAGGATGATCGCCAGGACCCAGATCCAGCGGTCCACTTGCGGGAACCAGAAGCCCATATAGATACTGAACGCTGTCACGTCCGCGATCGCCACGATGGCCATTTCGAAAACGTAGGTCCATCCGGTGATGAACCCTGCCAGCGGTCCGAGGTAGCGGCTGGCGTACTGGCCGAATGAGCCGGAGACGGGGTGGCGGACAGCCATTTCGCCGAGCGCGCGCATCACCATGAAGACGGCGGCGCCACCGATGATGTATGCGAAGAGAACCGCCGGGCCCGCCTTTTGGATGGCAGACGCGGAGCCGTAGAAGAGGCCTGTTCCGATGGCCGAACCGAGGGCCATGAAACGGATGTGGCGGACATTGAGGCCGCGGCTGAGAACGGTGGTTACCGCGCCTTCGACGGCTTTGGCCGCCGTTGTCCTGACGGCTGTTGGTGCTTGCTGCATACGAATACCTTCTCGTCATTGGGAGGGGGACTGTTAACCAGCAGACCATTTCGGAATGGGCTGTGATGGGACTCACGGCGCATCGCTGTCTCGGTTCTCAGACGCTGTGCCGAGACACGGCCTGCGCTGGCTGATGGCTAGTCCAATAAGCTGGTAAAGGTCTGGTATTCCAGACAGCTTAATGTTCTGATGGGCTTTCCGAGCCCTCCCTTGGGGCGCACGCTTAAGTACGGGATCCCGGACACCTCCCTCACGGCCTTTGTGGCGGAAGGGCGTGCCGGGGATTACCGTGCACTCGAAGAGGAGCCATGACCATACAGCCGTCCACCCAAGGCCGGGCCGCTTCCAAGGTCCCCGCCGCCGAGAACACCCTGCGCATCCTGAAGCTGCTTGCTTCCCGGCGCGGCCCGATGGCCGCGTCCAACATTGCTACCGCCCTGGGCCTGCCCCGGTCCAGCGTCTACCACCTGCTTGGTGTCATGGAAGCCAATGGCTTCGTCCTGCACCTTCATGAGGAACAGCGCTACGGACTGGGCATCAGCGCGTTCGAACTCAGCTCGGCCTACTCGCGGCAAGAGCCTTTGTCCCGGCTTGGCCGCCCCATGCTGGCCGCCCTCGTGGATGCGATCGGCGAGAGCGCGCACTTGGCCGTGCTGCATGGCCGCGATGTGCTTTACATCGTGGAAGAGCGGGCCAAGAACCGCCCGTCCCTGGTGACCGACGTCGGGGTGCGGCTTCCGAGCCACCTCACCGCCAGCGGGCGCGCCATCCTGGCCGCCCTGCCGAAATCGCAGGTGAGGGCCCTCTATCCGAATGCTGCCGCCTTCACGGCCCGGCACGAGATGGAATCACCCATCATGAAGTACTCGGCCTTGTCCTCGCACTTGGACCAGGTCCGGCAGCGTGGCTACGCCACTGAACATGGCGAAGTCACGCCAGGCTTCGGCTCGGTTGCCGCCGCCGTCACCGACCATTTGGGATGGCCGACGGCGGCAGTCGCCGTGACATTCCTCGAAGACCGGGTGCCGGTTGAGGAATGGCCGGCCCTGGCCGCCCGCATCCAGAAGACAGCAGACGAGCTCTCAGTGCGCATCCACGGACGGCCCGGGCAATAGGCGTTCCCACCCCCGCACCCCGCCCCGCCCAACTAGCTCGCAGTAGATGTCGTTATGGGCGCCCAAAACGACATCTACTGCGAGTCAGTTGAGTCTGTAATCCCGGACAGTACCCTCCAATAAGCCGTTCCAAGACGGTTGCGGAGGGGCTCTACTGGATACAGAAGGACTTACACCTAGCAATCCCTCCAGAGACGAAGGAGTCATCATGGCACCCGCCGATTTCACTACCGGAGCGCGTCCGGTCAAAGCTGCCCGGGGTACGGAGCTGACCGCGAAGAGCTGGCAGACCGAGGCGCCGTTGCGCATGTT
>NZ_JACHEE010000011.1 GCF_014207375.1 Arthrobacter sp. AZCC_0090
ATCCCGACCGCCAACAACGACGCGTCCCCCGGCGAACGCGACGACATCGAGGCCGCCGCCCTCTACGAGCTCCTCGAGACCCAGGTGGCCCCGCGTTTCTACGGTTCCACGGTCTCCGAGCACGCCGGCGCCGCAGGTCCCTCCCAGTCCGCCCCGGAGGCCATCCCGACGCACTGGGTGTCCATGATCAAGCACACCCTGGCCCACCTCGGCCCGGCAGTCTCGGCCGAACGCATGCTCCAGGACTACGTCAACATGCTGTACCGTCCGGCAGCGGAATCGGGACGCCGTGCCGTAGCCGGTTCATTCAAGGAAGCGAAGGAACTGGCAGCCTGGATCACCAAGATCCGCAATGCCTGGCCACAGTTGATCGTGGAACACGTCGATTCCGTCGGCGTCACCGAGGAGCCACAGATCGGCGACACACTCCAGGTCAACGCCTACATTGCTCTGCATACCCTGACGCCGGACGACGTCAGCGTGGAGGTGGCCTACGGGCGGGCGGAAGAAAGCGATGAGCTGGAAGACATCGCCGTGGCCGAACTGAGCTCGTTCGAGGACCTTGGCAATGGGCGCCACCTGTTCACCGGCTACATCCTGATCAACCGCTCCGGATCCTTCGGCTATACCGTCCGGGTGTTCCCGAAGCACCCCTCCCTGGCGTCCAAGGCCGAACTGGGCCTGATCGTCAACGCGTAACGGCCACGGCGGGCGGGTGGGCTCACGCCCATCCGGCCGCCACGGGTACTACTGCTGAAAGACCGCGATGACGGCGATGTCACGCCCAGAGTAGGATTCGGCGTCCTGGAGGATTTCACAGACCACGCCGAAGGACCGGTCCGTCCGATAGGCCGCCGGGACCTGCCAAATCAGCGTGACGGGCGGCTGGTCATCCTCGGACACACTGTCTGCGAAATCGTGGAGTGAGTCGTTGAGGGCGTCCAGGTTCACGCCGTAGTACTCGGGGAAATCGAGCACCTGGCCGAAGACCTCCAGGACTGACTGCTTGCTTGCTGCCGGGGGCACCATCACGGTGCGACGGCCGGCGTCGGACACTTGCTCCTGCAGTTCTTCCAGTGTCCAGGTGTCTGCGGAATAGATCTTCATGGTGCCCCTACTTGCCTTCGACGATGAACTTGAATGTAGCGTAGTGATCCGGCGTGTAGAACTTCCCGCCGTCCTTGCCCGTGATGATCCGCTGCGCGCCCCGGTCCGCTTCGCCGGGGGTCTTGACCGTGTACTCCTGATAGAAGCCGCTGGCCTTCTTGGGGAGCAATCCTTCGAAATTTCCGAAGTTGATTCCATCCCGTTCGTAAGGATACGGTCCGCCCTTTGCGATGAGGGCCAACGTTTGCTGGGCCTCCTTCGGCAGTTGGGAGGCGTTCACGGCCGGCAGGCCGGACGTGTTCGTGGCCGGCCCAGTGCTTGCCGGCGCCGAAGACCGAGCCGGCGCGGCGTTTGCGCTAGTTCGGACACTGGAGGTGCCGACGTCGGCGTCCTTCAGCGCCGTTCCGCCCACGACGCTGCCGCCAACAACGGCCAGCACCAGCACGACGGCGGCAACCACCAGCCCGGCCAGGGTCAACAGGAGCCGGTTTCTGTTCCTGCTCATCGGTACTGGATCCTAGGTGCGGTAGACGTTGATGGTGTTGCCTTGGACCACTTCCCGCTCGCCCGCTGCAACCAGCGCTCCCTGCCTGCGGTCATTGAGCTCGGAGGTTGTCATGCGCAGCTCGAACATACGGCCTCCCGCGCCCGATTCCGCGATCAGTTTGGGCAGGACGATCTTCTTGTCGTCCTTGTTCCCGTTGATCACGATCAGGCCGCGGTAGGCGCCGCCTTCCGAACTCATGAGGAGTTGCACAATCCGCAGCGAGGGATCGTGCCAACGGGCGGCCGTCATAGGCTGGCCCTTGTCGTCAAACCAATCAAGGCCCGTCCGGCTATCCGGGAAGCCCTCGTCCTGCGCCTGCAGGAAGTCCTTGCGGAGCCGGACCACCCGTTTTGTGCTCCGCAGCATCTCATGGGACTCGGGTGTCTGGGTCCAGTCGATCCATGTGAGCGGGTTGTCTTGGCAGTAGGCGTTGTTGTTGCCCTGCTGCGTGCGTCCGAGCTCGTCGCCGGCAGTGATCATGGGTACGCCGATGGAGAGCATCAACGTGGTCATGAGGTTGCGCTTGGAAAGGGCACGCGCGGCGAGGATCGTCTCGTTTTCCGTCCGGCCTTCGAATCCGTGGTTGTAGCTTCGGTTGTCGCTGTGGCCGTCACGGTTTTGCTCGCCGTTGGCCTCGTTGTGCTTGCGGTCGTAGGACACCAGGTCGGCAAGGGTGAAGCCGTCATGGGCGGTGATGAAGTTCAGCGAGGCGAGCCTTGAGCGTCCCGAAGGTTCAAAGACCCGGGCAGAGCCTGTTAAGGCGTCGGCCAGGACTCCCACGCTGCCCCCGGACATCCCGGCGTCAGCAGCGCCGCGGTCCGAGAGCCAGAAGCGGCGTACGCCGTCGCGGAAGTGATCGTTCCAGTCCACCCATCCTTTGGGGAACCGCCCGGTCTGCCAGCCGCCGTAGCCCACATCCCATGGTTCGGAAATGAGCTTGGACTTGGAAAGCACCGGGTCCTCGGCGATCCGGGTGAGGAAAGGGTGCTGGGGATCGAACTCATTGCCCGCGTTGCGGCACAGGGTCACGGCAAGGTCGAAGCGAAAGCCGTCGATGTGGAATTCGTCCACCCAATAGCGCAGCGAATCAATGGCCAGATCCACTACCCTGGGCTCGGCGAAGTCGAGGGTGTTGCCGCAACCGGTGGTATCAAGGTAGCGGCCGTGGGCATCGTGGCGATAGTACTGTTGCTCACCCAGGCCCCTGAAACTGAAGGTGTCGCCGTCGGGCCCGCCTTCCGCCGTGTGGTTGTAGACGACGTCGAGGATCACTTCGATCCCGGCGGAATGCAGCAGTTTCACCATGCCCTTGAATTCGTCCTGGACAGCATGCGGTCCGGCCAGTTGCGCGGCTTGCGTGGCATAGTCCGCGTGGGGAGCAAAGAACGCGGCGGTGTTATAACCCCAATAGTTGGTCAGGCCCAGATTTTGCAGGTGCTGTTCGTCTACGTGGAAATGGATGGGCAGCAATTGAACGGACGTCACACCCAACGATTGGAAGTGCTCAATCATGGCCGGGTGTGCCATGCCGGCATACGTTCCGCGGAGGTGCTCGGGGATATCCGGATGCAGCATGCTTTGGCCGCGGACATGCGCCTCGTAGACAATGGTGTCCCGCCACGGGGTGCGAAGCGGGCCGTCGTCACCCCAATCAAAGGCCGAGTCCATGCGGACTGAGCTCAGCAGCTCCCCGCGTTGGTGTACCGCCCGGCCGTAAGGATCGAGCAGCAGCGGTTCGGCGTCGTCGGCGTCAAAATCCGGAGCAGGAACGGAGAGTGGCAGCGCGTCCCCAACCGGCGCGGCGCGGAAGCCGTACTGTGTGCCAGGCGGCAGCCCGTCCACGATGCCGTAATGAACACCATCGGCGAACCTGGGCAACGTGTGGACCTTCCAGGAGTCCCCGGGGGCCTTGTAGGCGATTTCGACTCGAGTGAGACCCGGGGCCCAGACGGCGACGTTGACCCTGTCGGCCGGGCTGTGTCCGTCGAGGCTCCCAGGCCGCGGAATACTCAACCCGAGCGGCGATGGCCGCGAGGCGTCCACTGTAGATGCTGTGTCAAAAATCGGCATAACCATTAGTTGAGAGTTTAGTCTCCGACGCCAATTCTCCCGCGCTCGCGACTCATATGACAGTGCGCATGCCCGGCGATCGCCACGCCGCTTGCGGCCTCAGCGAACGAAAACATGCCGCTCACCTGCTTAAACGTCGCACTGTCCGGTTTCTGACACGTTGAGCGAAACGGGACGCTGCCCTGATTGTGTCGAATGAGCCGAATGAACCCGTCCACACCTGGATGAGTTCGTATCCTCCTCACGGTCGTTGCATACTTTGGCTATACACCAATGTGGAGGTAATTGTGCGAATCGCCCTTGCTCAAATCATCAGCGGCCGCGAGTTGGCAGACAACCTGGCCCTGTTGGAGGACTATGCCCGTCGGGCCAAAGAAGGCGGCGCCGAGCTGGTGGTCTTCCCGGAAGCGACCATGCGGGCGTTCGGGAATTCCCTGCTCGACATCGCCGAGCCCCTGGATGGGCCGTGGGCCAGCCGGGTGCGGGAGATTGCCCAGGAACTTGGGATCGTGATCGTGGCCGGAATGTTCACGCCCGGGGTTTCATCCGATGGCAGCGGCAACGGCAAAGTCAGGAACACCCTGATCGCCACCGGGCCGGGAGTAGAGGCCAACTACGACAAGATCCATCTCTTCGACGCCTTCGGCTTTGCGGAATCGGACACCGTTGATGCAGGCACCGATCCAGTGACGTTCGATGCCGGAGGCCTCACCTTCGGCCTGGCCACCTGCTACGACGTTCGATTCCCAGCCCTCTTTACCGCCAACGCCGATCGCGGTGCCGAAGTGAACATTGTGTCCGCATCCTGGGGCGCAGGGCCAGGCAAAGCCGAACAATGGAAGCTGCTTGCGCGTGCCCGGGCGATCGACACCACAACCTTCGTGCTCGCATGCGGCCAAGGCGACCCCGCGAGCCAAGGCATCGAGCCCAAAGGTGCCGCGCCCACCGGGGTGGGGCACTCCGTCGTCGTGTCCCCCTTGGGCGCCGTGCTGGAAGAGCTCGACGCCGGGCCTGGCCTCTTGTTCGCGGAGCTGGATGCCGCCGTCGTCGAGGACGCGAGGGTCAAGCTCCCGGTCCTGGCGAACCGCCGCGACTTCTAAGGCGACTTCCAAGGGGAACAGCAACGCCCGCTCACTATGAAGAAGTGAGCGGGCGTTGCTGGTTTTGGCACTATAAGTGAGCGGGCGTCGGCGGCGTGCCGCCACCCATTTTGCTACTTGGCGGCGCGCTGCCTTGAGACTTCGTACAGGGAGATGCCCACAGCCATGGAGGCGTTGAGCGATTCCATAGCCGAGTCGATCGGGATGGAAATGATCTGGTCGCAGTTTTCGCGGACCAGGCGGCTGAGGCCCTTGCCCTCGGAACCCACCACGATACAGACGGGATCGGTGGCCAAGGAGAGATCCGGCAGCGAGACGTCGCCGTCGCCATCGAGGCCCAGCACGAAGATGCCCATCTGCTTGAACTGCTTCAGGGCGTTATTCAGATTGGCCGCACGGGCCACCGGAACGCGGACTGCCGCGCCGGCGCTGGTCTTCCATGCCGACGCTGTGACACCGACGGAGCGGCGCTCGGGCACAATCACGCCGTGGCCGCTGAAGGCGGAAACGGAGCGGATGATGGCGCCCAGGTTGCGGGGATCGGTGATGCCGTCCAGCGCAACGAAGAGGGGCGCGTTGGGAATGTAGCCCTTCTTCCACTTAGCGACCGTCTGCTCGGCGAGATCGTACGCGTCTTCGTATTCGTACGGCGGGATCTGCAGGACGAGGCCCTGGTGCACGGCGTCATCGGTCATGCGGTCCAGCTCAGGCTTGCCGGTTTCCAGCAGCGGGATGCCACGTTCGGCAGCGAGCTTGAGGGACTCCTTGACGCGGTCGTCCATCTCGATCCGGATGGCAACGTGCAGCGCCTTCGCGGGGATTCCGGCGCGGAGCGCCTCCACCACGGAGTTGCGTCCAGTGACTACTTCCTCAGTAGCGCGGCCCTTCGGACCTGAGCGGGCGCCCGGGTTGGAGCGGCTGGTGCCGCCTGCCGCGCGCTTGGCAGCCGAACGCTCGGCAAGCTGCTTGCTCTTGTACGCCTTGTGGTATTCGCGGTCCTCGGCTTTGGGGGTTGGACCCCGGCCTTCCAAGGCCTTTCGACCGTGGCCACCGGTTCCAGTGGTGGGGCCCTTCTTGTTCTTGACAGCCCGGCGACCGTTGTTGGCCATGAATTCCACCCTTGATTGTGTTGAGTACGTCTGCAATCAAGTCTACTGAATCAACTTAAATCGGGACGACGACGGAATGTCAGTCCCGTTTCAGGCTCCAACTGGCGCCATCGGCGCCATCCTCGACGGCGATACCTGCCGCCGCGAGAGTGTCGCGGATCGCGTCGGAAGCCGCCCAATCCTTGTTGGCCCGCGCCTCGGCCCGCGCCTGCAACTGGGCTTCCACAAGGACTTCAAGGGCCTGGGCAGTCTCGGAGTTCTCCTGGACTTCGCCGCGGACATCGTTGAGTCCAAGCACGGTGGTCATGGCCAGCACGGCTTGGAGCGCCTGCCGCGCCCCGGTGTCGTCACCGGACGCCAGCGCGGTGTTCCCAGCACGAACCGTTTCGTGCAGGGTACCCAGAGCCTGTGGCACGTTGAGATCGTCATCCATGGCAGCAGCAAAAGAGTCCGGCACCGGGCTCGACGCGGGGTGCGCGGCGAATTCGCCACCGAACTTCTTGGAAGCCTTCGCAACGAAACCGTAGATGCGCTCTACGGCGGCCGCCGCCTCCTGAAGCGAGGTGGGCCGGTAGTCCAGGATGGAGCGGTACTGTGCCTGGCCTAGGTAGTACCGGACAACCCGTGGACTCGCGAGCTCGAGCATTTCTTCGGGGCTCACCGTGTTGCCCACCGACTTGGACATCTTTTCGCCCTCATAGGTGACCATGCCGTTGTGCAACCAGAAATTGGCGAAATCGTCGCCCGCGGCTTGGGACTGCGCCATCTCGTTTTCGTGGTGCGGGAAGCGCAAGTCCAAGCCGCCGCCGTGGATGTCGAACTGCTGGCCCAGGTACTTCGTTGCCATGGCCGAGCATTCAAGATGCCAACCTGGCCGGCCGGTTCCCCACGGCGAAACCCAGCTCGCCGTCGTCGGCTCCCCGTCTTTGGAACCCTTCCACAGC
Source organism: Arthrobacter sp. AZCC_0090 (assembly GCF_014207375.1). GTDB lineage: Bacteria > Actinomycetota > Actinomycetes > Actinomycetales > Micrococcaceae > Arthrobacter. The sequence continues at coordinate 6,878 of NZ_JACHEE010000011.1, forward strand.
GCAAAGTCGCGGGGGTCGCGCTTCCTGCCGCTGAACTGAGGTTCGACGTCCGCCGCGCCCTGCATGTCGTCGATGTTCTGGCGCGTCAGGGAGCCGTACTTGCTCCAGGATCGGACGTCGAAGTAGACGTCCCCGGAGTCGTCCAGGGCGGGGTAGGCGTGGCCGCGGTCGATGAGCCTTTGGATGAGGGCGTGCATCTCCGGGATGTGGCCCGTGGCGCGCGGTTCGTAGGTAGGGCGGGAAACGCCGAGAACGTCGTAGGCCTGCTCGAATTCCTGCTCGTAGCGGTAAGCCAAAGCCCACCATTCTTCATTGGCTTTGGCTGTGGGCTCCTCGGCCCAGTCCGGCCCGAAAGACTGCAACGACTTGGCGAGGATCTTGTCGTCAATGTCCGTGACGTTGCGGATAACCGTGACGCGCAGCCCGCGGTATTCGAGCCAGCGGGTCAGCTGATCGAACGCGATCGCGGAACGGACATGTCCCACGTGCGGCATCCCCTGCACCGTGGCACCGCAGTAGTAGACGCTGGCTTTGCCGGCTTCAAGGGGAACGAAGTCGCGGACTTCGGCGGATGCGGTGTCGTAAAAGCGCAGGGTCACGGCTCCAGATTAGCGGATGCGCACCATCTGGCCTTGTTGCACACCATCTATCTCTGTTTAGGTGCCGTCGTTTGGGGTCGCTGCCGGCACGGCGTAGACGAGGGCCGTGGCGACGGCGGAAATGCCCTCGCCCCGCCCCGTGAAACCCAATCCATCGCTGGTGGTCGCCGTGACACTGACGGAAGCTCCTGCGGCGGCGCTGAGGACACGCTGCGATTCTTCACGCCGCGGCGCGAATTTTGGTTTGTTGGCAACAAACTGCACTGCGACATTGCCGATTTCGAAACCGGCGTCGCGGACAATCCTGGCGGCCTCCCCCAGCAACTTCGCTCCGGAAGCGCCGGCGAATTCGGGACGGTCGGTACCGAAATGCGTTCCCAAGTCACCAATGCCGCAAGCCGAGAAGAGCGCGTCAGCGGCCGCATGGGCAACGCAATCGCCGTCGGAATGCCCGGACAGCCCGCGCTCCCCCTCCCACAACAGGCCGCCCAACCACAGCGGTTGCGGATCGTCCTCAGGTGCGTAGGCGTGCACGTCCACTCCGATGCCGGTGCGAGGCAGAATCATGGCTCCGTCCCGGGAGTTCATCAGCCTTCCACCCAGCGGACTCCGAGCGGGCCTTCCAGCAGGCCTTCGGCAATGATGAGGTCCAACGGCGTGGTGATTTTCAGCGATTGGCTGGCGCCCCGAACTGCGTGGACGGGCACGCCGAGGAGTTCCACAAGCATGGCGTCGTCCGTGACAGCCGCGGATTGGGCGTCGTCGAACCCTGCGGCCGCAGCATGGGCACGCATCAAGGTCTCATAGTCGAATCCCTGAGGAGTCTGAACAGCCCGTAATTGCTCCCTCGGGGCGGTGCCGGTGACGATCTCCGGCGCTATTCCGGCGTCGTCCCCGGCAGTTTCCACAACCATCTTGACGGTGTCCACCACCGGTATGGCGGGAATGACCGCTTTGGCCCCTGCGGAGAGCGCGACGGCAACGCGGTGGAAGACCCGATCGGGAGTCAGCGCGCGGGCAGCGTCGTGAACCAGCACGGCGCGCGTTCCCTCGAGCACCGCTTCGAGAGCGGCACGGACCGAGGCGGCGCGGGTGGACCCGCCGTCGACCACAGTAATCAACGGCCCGTCAGCGCCCAGTTCTTGCCGGAACTCCTCACAGAGCTCGCGCAGTTCCAGATCCCCTGCAGGGACCGCCACGCAAATCTGCCGGGCGACATCTGCCATGGCGACTCCGCGGAGGGCATGGGCGAGGATGGCTTCGCCGCCCAACGGCACCTTTGCCTTGGGCATGCCGTAGCCAAGCCGCTCGCCAGAGCCTGCCGCAACGACGACGACGGCGGTGGCCTCGCGCTGGGATGGTGTAGTCATGCGCTCAAGCCTACGTGGCAAAAGGAAACCCCGGCGGCAGGTTGCCACCGGGGTTTAAATCTTTGAATCTTTGTTAGGAAGCCAGAACTTCGTCGAGAACGCTTGCGGCCTTCTCTTCGTCGGTCTTCTCAGCCAATGCCAGTTCTGAAATCAGAATTTGGCGGGCCTTGGCCAGCATTCGCTTCTCACCTGCGGAAAGGCCGCGATCGTGATCACGGCGCCAAAGATCGCGGACGACCTCTGCAACCTTGATGACGTCGCCGGAAGCAAGCTTCTCCAGGTTTGCCTTGTAGCGACGGGACCAGTTGGTGGGCTCTTCAGTGAACTCGGCACGGAGAACGTCAAATACGTGCTCCAAGCCTTCCTTGCCCACTACGTCGCGAACCCCAACAAGGTCTACGTTTTCTGCTGGAACTTCAATGGTCAGATCACCCTGAGCCACCTTGAGCTTGAGATACATTTTCTCTTCGCCCTTGATAGTGCGCATCTTGATTTCTTCAATTTTTGCTGCACCGTGGTGAGGGTAAACTACTGTCTCGCCGACCTCAAAAACCATGTGGACTTTCCCCTTTCCCGCAGACCAGTTTATCACGCTTAAGGCATACGATTGGCACGGAGAGGGGTCCTGAACCCCGTAAATACGCGGAAAGTGGCCTTTTCGGCCCTCCGGCACCCCCTTGACGCAAGGGCATAAAAGTGCATAGGGCGCTGCGCCCCGAAACACCATACGCCGCCGGGAGGGCCGCCACAATGGTGCTCGGAATCCTTGTTTGACCTGGTTTGCCGATAGGCTAAGCCTGAAAAGTGTTCCAATGACTCTAAGAGGAGTACGTGTCGTGCGCATTACTGCGATGAACCGTGTCCAGCGCGGCAAGCTAGCGATGGCGGCGGCCGCCATCGGCATCGGTCTCTTGTCCGTGACCGGCTGTGGCTACATCAACGCCCAGCAGACCAGCCACCAGTACGCAGCGTCGGACGGCGTCAGGGAAGACCTCGGTTCGCTGCAGTTGCGCAACATGCTTATTGTCTCCACTGGCGCCAACAAGCCGGGACGCGTCATTGGTGCCGTCTTCAACACCTCCTCCAGCGATGCGACCCTGACCATCAACGGGGCCAGTGGCTCACAGACAAGCATTCCGGTCAAGGCCAAGTCCCAGGCTTACCTCAACGAGACCACTGACGCCGCCATTCTGAGCACCAGCGGCGGAAACCCCGGCTCCTTGGTTTCCGTGACGATCAAGACTGGCTCCGATTCGCGCACCGTGCAGTTCCCGGTTCTGGACGGCTCCTTGAAGGAATACGAGAAGTACATTCCCGCCACGGCCACGCCGAGCCCCTCTGTCAGCGGTTCGGCCAACCCGAGCGGTTCGGCCAGCAGCAGCGCCACGCCCACGCCGAGCGCGAGCAGCACCGGCCACTAAGCGCAAGCGCCTCCACCGCCCTGGGCGGCAGGCAGGCCCGGCAACCCGCAAAAACGCAAAAGGAAGGGCTCCCCCACGGGAGCCCTTCCTTTTGCGATTGCAGGCCGTTCCCGGCTTGCGGAGGCTTACGGTTCGAACTTATAGCCCAGGCCGCGCACAGTCACGAGGTAGCGGGGAACCGAGGGGTCGGGCTCGATCTTGCTGCGCAAACGCTTCACGTGGACGTCCAGGGTCTTGGTGTCCCCTACGTAGTCGGAGCCCCAGACGCGGTCGATCAACTGTCCGCGGGTGAGCACACGGCCCGAATTGCGAAGGAGCATCTCCAGGAGTTCGAACTCCTTCAGCGGAAGCGACACCTGTTCGCCGTTGACGCTCACCACATGGCGCTCGATGTCCATCCTGACCGGGCCGGCCTGCACGGTTGATGTAATGAGTTCCTCGGGCTCTCCCTGCCGGCGCAGCACGGCACGAACGCGCGCCACGAGTTCCCTGGAGGAGTACGGCTTGGTGACGTAGTCGTCCGCGCCGAGTTCCAGGCCAACCACCTTGTCGATTTCCGAGTCCTTTGCGGTCAGCATGATCACCGGGACGCTGGAACGCTGCCGCAGCTGCCGGCAAACCTCGGTGCCGGGAGTCCCCGGAAGCTGCAGGTCCAGCAGCACCAGATCGGCCCCGTTGCGGTCAAACTCCACCAACGCGTCACTGCCGTTGTCCACTACCTGGACGTCGAAGCCTTCCTTGCCCAATAGGTAGGACAGAGGGTCGCTGAAGGACTCCTCGTCCTCCACGATCAGAATCCTGCTCAAGCGCCAGCTCCTTGCTCTAGGGCGCGTACCGCGCCCGTCGTTTGAATCACGTTTCGGGGCTTCGCCCCGGCGTCGTCGTCCTCCTGGCCTTCCATTTCAGGAAGGCGGATGGTGAAAGTAGAACCCTGGCCAGGCTGGGACCAGACGGTGACCTCGCCGCCGTGGTTGGACACCACGTGCTTGACAATACTCAGGCCCAAGCCTGTTCCCCCGGTTTGCCGCGACCTTGCGGCGTCCACACGGTAGAAACGTTCGAAGATCCGTTCCTGGTCCTCTGGGCTGAGTCCTTCGCCCTGGTCTGTGACTGAAATGGCCACCACGCCTTCCTTGGCGCGTACCCCTACTCCCACGCGGGTGTTTTCCGGCGAGTAGCGGATGGCGTTGTCGATGAGGTTCCGCAATGCGGTTACCAGCAAGTCCTGGTCGCCGAACACCATGGTTTCCGTTCGTCCGCCGACCACGATCTTGATGTTCTTGAGTTCCGCCGGGAGTTGCGAGCGATCCACGGCTTCAGTGATCACCGTGTTGATGTCCACGGCGTGCCCTTGCTGTGCAACGTTGGCGCCCTGTAGCCGGGACAGCTCAATGATGTCCTGCACCAGCGCCGCAAGTCTTGTGGATTCCTTGTGCATGCGCTTCGCGAAGCGACGGACGGCTTCTTCGTCGTCCGGGCTTGCCTCGAGGGCCTCGGCCAGCAACGAGATAGCGCCCACCGGGGTCTTGAGTTCGTGCGAGACGTTCGCGACGAAGTCGTTGCGGATCTCCTCGGTGCGGGTGATTTGGGTGCGGTCGTCGGCCAGCAGGACGATGTATTCCCATCCGAGCATGGCTGCCCGGACCTGCACCACGATAGTGCCCTTGCCCAGCGGACCGCGGGGCAACTCGAAGGTCTCTTCCAGGATCACGCCGTCGCGCCGAACTTTCGCGGTCATGTCCAGCAACTGCTTGTGCACCACAGTGTGGCCCCTGACGAGGCCGTACGCATACGCCGCCGGACTGGCCCGGACGACGCCGTCGATCGCGTCCACCACCACAAAGGCCCGCCCGACGACGGACAGCACCTCCGCGGCGCCCTCCGGAAGCAGCGGTTCCGTGACGTCCAGGTCCACGATCTTTCGCTGCCGTTCACTGAGCCTGAACGCGAGCACGCCAAAGACGCCGCACGACAGGCCGGCGAGACCTGCGATGACACCGATGAGCACTGGATCCACGGATCTAGCTTATGCGCTGGAAACACCGCAAAATATGGAACAGCCACCAAACGGCCCCGATTCAGCTAACGTTCACCTAAAGGTGCGCAACCGTTCACGGACCACTGCCATTCTTACTAGTTGGACCATAGTTAGCTGTGAAGATTTTCGCGCCGTCAGAGGGGTGCGGAGGAGATTTCCAAGGAGAGGACGCCACCGTGCGCAAGGTTTTTCAGGAGGAACTCATCCAGGTCGGTGAGGACCTCATCGAGATCTCAAAGCTGGTCACTGAAGCGATCCAGAATGCGACCACCTCATTCGAAGGGGCAGACGTCGACCTCGCCCAGGACGTCATCGCCGCCGACGCCCGGATCGATTTCCTGCAGAACGGCCTTGACGAGCGCGCCATCGATATCCTGGCCCTCCAGGGCCCCGTGGCTAGTGATCTCCGAATGATTGTTGGCTCCCTCCGGATGAGCGCGTCGCTGGAGCGCATGGGTGACCTCGCCCGGCACGTAGCCCAGCTGGCACGCCTCCGCTACCCGGCCACGGTCATCCCCGAGCAGCTGACGGCAACGTTCAAGGACATGGCCCGCCTCGACCTCGAGATCAGCCAGAAGGTCACCCTGCTGTTGGAGACCCGCGACTTGGAAGTTGCCCGCGACATCCTCAAGCTCAACATCAACGTCGACGATCTGCATTTGAGCGTCTTCAGGGCCGTCGCAGATCCCGCCTGGGCTGAGACTGCGGCCACCACCGTGGATGTGGCCCTCGCCAGCCGCTACTTCGAGCGCTTCGCAGACCACGGTGTCTCCGTCGCCCGGAAGGTGACCTACCTGGTCACGGGCGAATGGCAGCCAGAGGGCTTCTAGCCAGACTTAACAAACAACGACGCCGGCCGGCCCACCTCGCGAGGTGGGCCGGCCGGCGTCGTCTAACCGGAGCGCGAAGCCTTACTTCTTGCCCTGCGCTGCTACGGCCTTGATGGACTCTGCCGCAGCTTCGGGATCCAGGTAGGTTCCACCGGGGTTGATCGGCTGGAAGTTCTCGTCCAGCTCGTAGACCAACGGGATGCCCGTGGGGATGTTCAGGCCGGTTATGTCCTGGTCGCTGATGCCGTCCAGGTGCTTGACGAGGGCGCGCAAGGAGTTGCCGTGGGCCGTGACCAGGACGGTCTTGCCAGCCTTGAGGTCTTCCTTGATGTCTGACTCCCAGTACGGGAGGAGACGGACCAAGACGTCCTTGAGGCACTCGGTGCGCGGCAGGGCGTCGCCGAGGCCCGCGTAGCGCACGTCGTTCACCTGGGAGAACTCGCTGTCATCAGAGAGGGCAGGCGGCGGGGTGTCGTAGCTACGGCGCCATTCCATGAACTGCTCTTCGCCGAATTCGGCGAGGGTCTGGGCCTTGTCCTTGCCCTGCAGAGCACCGTAGTGGCGCTCGTTGAGGCGCCAGTCGCGCTTGACCGGGATCCAGCCGCGGTCGGCCTTGTCCAGGGAGATATTGGCAGTGTTGATGGCCCTCTTGAGCAGGGAGGTGTACAGGATGTCCGGGAGAACGTCGTTCTCGACTAGGAGCTCTCCGCCGCGCGCTGCTTCCTCGCGGCCTTGGTCGTTCAGGTCGACGTCCACCCAGCCGGTGAACAGGTTCTTGGCGTTCCAGTCGCTGTGGCCGTGGCGCAGCAGAATCAGCTTGTAAGTCATGCTTTTCATCCTAAGCGATCATGCCCTGCCGTTACCGGGCGTTACGCGAGCCGAAAGGCGGGCGCCGACCAGCGGCTTCACGGTGGGACGGCACCGCGACGCGAGTCCGTTAGCACCCGGTTAAGATTGGACAGTGGTGCAGAAGGCAGAGCGGGTAGAAGGCAGGCGCGGCAAACCCGTCGGAAATGTCACCAGGGGCACCACCAATCCCAACCGCATGCGCCGTCTTGACCGCTGGCTGGCGGGCCCGCAGGCATGGAGGCTGCGCTCCGCCGTCGACCCCTTGGTAGTGGACTTGGGCTACGGCGCTTCCCCGGCCACCGCCGTCGAACTCTTCGAAAGGCTGCAGGCCGTCCGCCCGGACGTTCGCGTGTGCGGGATCGAGATCGAACCCGAGCGCGTCCGGATCGCCAAGGCCTTGGAACGGCCCGGGCTCACCTTCCACGTGGGCGGCTTCGAAATTCCTGTTCCGGGCAATCCCGTGCTGGTGCGTGCGTTCAACGTGTTGCGGCAATACGAGGAATCGGACGTCAACGGAATCTGGGGCCTGGTGCGGTCGCGGCTCGCGCCGGAAGGGCTGTTCATCGACGGAACGTGTGATGAAATCGGCCGCCGTGTGACGTGGGTTGCGCTGGATCCGGACGGGCCGCTGAGCCTGAGCCTGTCCATGCGGTTCGGCGGTTTCGAATTGCCCTCCGACGTCGCCGAACGGCTGCCGAAGGCACTCATCCACCGCAATATCCCCGGAGAGCGGATCCACACGTTCCTCAATGCCCTGGACCAGGCCTGGCTGGAGGCGGCACCGCTTGCCTCGTTTGGCAACAAGCAGCGGTGGACGGCCATGTGCCAATCAATGCGCGACGCCGGATGGCCCCTTCAGGACGGAACGTCGCGTTGGCGCTTGGGCGAACTTACCGTCGACTGGGCAGCGGTGGCTCCGGCTTAGCTCGCGGTATACGGGTCACCAGGGACCGTACGGTCCTTGGTTGCGGCCGCTGTTGCCGATTTCCTTTACCGCGGGCCGGACGTCCGCCAAGTAGACGCACGCCGCGGTCACCGCAGCGATGCCAAAGAGGCCCAGTCCGCTGGCCCCGGTGAGGACGGAGAACCCGCCGATGACCGCTGCGATTCCAGTCAGGGTCAGCCAGAAAGTCTTGGTGCGCTTGGATGCGGCTTCGAAGGACGAGGGTTTGTGGCGCAGACAATCCACCAGCGCCCACAGCTCCAAAGCAAAGGCAACCAGTCCCAGAAGGAAGTAAATCCCATCCCGGATGTATGAAATCAAAATTTTTCCGTCCACGCCCTCCAGCCTAGCCGTCAAGCGCCTTGAGCGCTTGCTCCAAATCCGCCCAGAGGTCTTCGACGTTCTCGATCCCGACGCTCATCCGGACCAGGTTGTTCGGAACGCTGAGCGGCTCGGCCGGGTGCCGACGTCGGCGTTCGATGAGGGACTCGACGCCGCCCAGGGACGTCGCGGGGAGCCACAACCGCAATGCACGCACCAGTTGATCGGCTGCCTCGGCTCCGCTGCGGGTCCCGTCCCCTGTCAGTTGGATGCACAGGATGGAACCGAAGCCCTTCATCTGGGATTTGGCCCGCTCATGGCCAGGATCGTTCTGCAGACCCGGGAAACGGATTGATTCGACGCGCGGGTGGGCGCTCAACCGCTCGGCCAGCGTTGCGGCAGACGCTTGGGAGCGCTCAATCCGCAGTGCCAGCGTCCGCAGGCCGCGCAGCGCGAGCCAGGCCTCGAAAGGACCCGCGATACCGCCGTGGATGATGCGGTGGTGGAGGAGTTCCGCGCGCAGTTCCGGATCGGACGTCACCAAGGCGCCCAGTACGACGTCGGAGTGGCCGGCGAGGTATTTGGTCACCGAATGGAGCACGACGTCGGAGCCCAGGCTGAGGGGCTGCTGGACCAGCGGCGTGGAGAAGGTGTTGTCCGTGACCACAAGGGCGCCAGCCTCATGGGCCGCAGTGGTCAGGGCACGGATATCGGCGATGCCGAGCATCGGGTTAGTGGGACTTTCAATCCACAGCATGCTGGCGGGCTTTCCCTCCGCGGGGGCGAGCTGCGCCTTGACGGCCTCGGTGTCCGCGATGTCAACGGTCCGCAACTCTAGGGCGCCCTTGGCAGCGAGTTCCGTGGCCATGACCAGCGAGCCTGCGTAGCTGTGCGAAGGCATGACGAGGACTCCACCAGCGGGCACCAGCGACAACGCGGAGCTGACCGCAGCCAGGCCCGAGGCGTAGAGCAGGCCTGGCAGCTCGGCGCCTTCCAGCTGCGCCAGCGCCTCCTCGAAGGGATCCCAGGTGGGGTTGGCATAACGCCCGTAGCCGCGATCGCCGTCGCTCAGTGCTCCCGTGCCGAAATACGTGGAGGACAGAACGATGGGCGGGTTGACGGGTTGGTCATGGCTTCGTTCGGGACGGCCTGCCGCCACCACCACAGTGTCAGGAGACAGATCTGCGGCATGTTCTCGGGAAAGACTCATTGCTCCAGCCTACGGCCGGAGGGAGGGGTGCTGGAAAGGTGTTACGGCTCAGGCGCGCCGAGCGGCTAAGGCGCCGGCGGCTGAGGACTGCCGAGCGGCTGGGTACGTTCCGCTTGGGTGGGCTGACGCCGTCGTCAGGTTCTGTCAGTGTTCCTCTGTACGCTTAGATCCGTGACTACGCAGCGCCTCAAGCAGGACCAGAACCCCACGCCGGACCAGCGCCCCGGGCTCTTCATCGCCTTCGAAGGCGGGGACGGGGCAGGCAAGTCAACGCAGGCCGCCCGCCTGGCCGTGGCCCTTGAGTCCCTCGGCTTTTCCGTGCTGCGCACTCGCGAACCCGGTGGCACCCCCATTGGCGAAAAGCTGCGGTCCCTTGTGCTGGACCACGGTAACGGCACCATCGACCCCCGGACCGAAGCCCTCATGTTCGCGGCCTCCCGAGCCGCCCATGCAAGCCAAGTGATCCGACCCGCCCTGGCGGAGGGTTCGGTAGTCATCACGGACCGATACATCGATTCCTCGGTCGCCTACCAAGGCGCCGGGCGGGACCTCGGAACTGTGGACGTCAGGCGGCTCAATGAATGGGCAACCGAAGGCCTTGAACCTGATCTGACGGTTCTCCTGGATGTCCATCCGGGCGATGGCCGGGACCGCAGAACCGCAGGCGACGCCACCGAGGACCGCCTCGAGTCCGAACCGGATGACTTCCACGCCCGTATCCGTGCCGCGTTCCTCGAGCTGGCCGCAGCCCACCCAGAAACCTACCTTGTGCTGCCCGCCAAGGATCCCATCGAGGACCTCGCCACCCAGATCCTCCGCCGCGTTCAGGTATTGCTCGGGAGCCGCACGTGACCGTCTGGGACGAACTCCAGGGCCAGGCGCCCGTCGTCGCACAATTGCGCGCGGCGGCCCAAGGCGACGGACTCACGCACGCTTGGTTGTTCACAGGCCCCCCAGGCTCGGGACGCTCCAACGCGGCCAAGGCATTCGCGGCCGCGCTGAATTGTGAGCAGGACGACGTTGCCCTCCGCGGGTGCGGGGAATGTGCCTCGTGCAGGACCATCCTCGGCGAGACCCACTCCGACGTGACCTTCGTCCGCACCGAGAAAGTCACCATCACCATCGAAGAAGCCCGCCAATTAGTGTCCAAGGCCGGCGACCGTCCGGCGTCGGGCCGCTGGCGGATCGTTGTAGTGGAGGATGCTGACCGCATGGCCGAGCGCACCACCAACGTGCTCCTCAAGGCAATCGAAGAGCCCACGCCCCGGACCATCTGGATGCTGTGCGCGCCGTCGCCCGCGGATGTGCTGGTTACCATCCGCTCGCGTTGCCGCCCGGTAAGCCTCCGGATTCCGCCAGCTGCCGACGTCGCCGCCCTGCTGGTGAGGCGCGACGGCGTCGACCCCGCCATAGCGGACCGGGCCGCCCGCGCAGCCCAAAGCCACATCGGAATCGCACGCCGGCTGGCTCGCGATCCTGAAGCCCGCGAACGCCGGCTGGAGACCGTCCGTTTTCCACTGGGGCTGCGTGGCGTCACAGCCGCCGTGATGATGGCGGAAAAGTTGGTCAAGATCGCGAGCGATGAGGCCAACAGCTCCAACGATGAACGCGACGCCGCCGAGAAGATCGCCCTGCTGGCGAGCCTGGGCGCCCCGGAGTCGGGCACGCTGCCGCCGTCGATGCGTAGCCAAGTGAAGCAGCTTGAAGACGACCAGAAGCGGCGGGCCAAACGCTCCATCACCGATTCCCTGGACCGCACGCTGACCGATCTGCTGTCCTTCTACCGCGACGTCTTGGTCATCCAGTTGGGGAACGCAGTGGAACTGGTCAACGTTGAACTCAGGACAGAGCTGGAAGCTTACGCGGCCGGTTCCACCCCGGAAGTCACCTTGGCCCGTATGGATGCCATCAACAAGGCACGTGTGCGGATCACCACCACCAACGTGGCCCCGCTGCTGGCCGTCGAGTCCATGGCGAGCAGCCTGATTCAGCAGTAGCCGGATAGTTTAGAACGACAGCACACTTCCCCAGCATGAGGAGTAACGCATGACGCCCGCACGACGCCGGCCCACCGGGTCCATTTCGTGGACACGGTTCCCATCCCAGCGGCGGGCGGTAGCGGCAATTGCGGCCACCATTTCCGCCAGCCTGCTCCTGAGCGGCTGTGTGTTCTCCCCGCTCATTAGTGGCAGTGGGTCCGGCAACGTCAGCACGCCGGACGCGTCCATCGCGGCCGCGGCGCCGGACGGACTCAAGGCGTTCTACTCCCAAAAAATGAGCTGGACACCGTGCGAACAAGGGTTCCAGTGCGCCAACATCAACGTGCCGGTTGACTATGCCAAGCCCGACGCCGGCAGCATCTCCATCGCCGCCATCCGGCTCCAGAGCCAGGGCACCAAGAAGGGCTCACTCTTGGTCAATCCCGGAGGCCCGGGGGCTTCGGGCTACGACTTCGTCAGGGACGCGGCCAAAACACACTTCACCAGCAAGCTGCGCTCCAGCTTCGATCTGGTGGGCTTCGATCCACGCGGGGTCAAGCGCTCGGCACCAGTGACTTGCCTCAGCGATTCCGAGCGCGACGCTTCCCGTGAGAAGGTCTACAACTACGACACGGACCAAGGCCTCAACGCCGCCCTGGCCGACACCAAAGCCGTCAACGCCAAGTGCGTGGAAAAGTCCGGGCCAGCGCTGGCGCACATAGACACGGTTAGCTCAGCCAAGGACATGGATATCCTCCGCGCAGTCCTGAACGACGCGAAGCTCAACTATCTCGGATTCTCCTACGGCACCTCGCTCGGCGCCACCTACGCGTCCTTGTTTCCGGACAACCTCGGCAAGCTCGTCCTGGACGGTGCGGTGGACCCGGCCCTGAGTAACGAGGACGTCACCGCAGGTCAGGCGGGGGCGTTTGAAGCTGCGCTCCACAGTTATGTGGCTGATTGCCAAGCCAAATCCGGTTGCCCCTTGACGGGAGGCGTCGATGAGGGCTTGCAGCAGATCCGGGACCTCATCGCCGACGTCGAGCAGAATCCAAAGCGGGCCAAGGACGGCCGCCTCGTGACGGCGGCGACGTTCGTGAGTGCCATCTTCACCCCGCTCTACAGCAATGAATCGTGGCCGGTGCTTACCCAAGCCTTGCAGGCCGCGGTCCAGGGCGACGATTCGCTCATGCTGAGGATTGCCGACTTTGGCGCGGACCGGGAACCGAACGGCACCTACAGTTCAAACACCGCGTTCGCGTTCAACGCCGTCAACTGTTTGGACTACCCGATGGTCACGGACACTGCAGGCATGCGGTCCGAGGAGGCCCGCCTGAAGCAGGTCTCCCCCACCTTCGGCTACTACTTTGCCTACAGCGGCGTCAACTGCAAGGACTGGCCTTACAAGCCACTGCACACGCCAGCCCCCGCCAAATACACTGGCACGGCACCGATTGTGGTCATCGGCACTACCGGAGACCCCGCGACGCCTCTCGCCTGGGCAGGATCACTGCGGAAACAACTCGGCAACGCCTCCCTGGTGACGTGGAAGGGCGAAGGCCACACCGCGTACGGCCGCTCCAACCGCTGCGTGTCCGATGCCGTGGACAACTACTTCGTGGATGGAAAAGTACCTTCCGACGGGACCATGTGCTGAGTGCCTGCTGGCCCGGCCGCAAACTGCGACCACTATTGGAGGTGGGCTGAGCCAGTCACCCCTGGTGCGGTGCGGGTGTGTGGTGCCCGGGCCGGCAAAGAAGGTCATTTGTCGAGGCGCTCCCTGGCACGATGGGCCCGGATGGCCGCCTGCACCTCCGCGACCATGGCCTCCGGATGGTGCACAACGTCCTCGTAGAAGTACCTCAACACAGTGAAGCCGCCGGCAACGGAAGTGTTGTCCCGCCGTCGATCCCTCTTGATGGCCCGAGGTTCGAAGTGCGTCTTGCCGTCCAGCTCAACTATCAAGAAGCGCTCGCCGACGAAATCGACCTCTCCGACTCCGGGCAGTTCCACGTGCTCCACAAAGGCGATTCCAGCCTGCTTGAAATGCATGGCCGCCAGAGGCTCGAGCAACGAATCGGCTTTCGGGCACACGAAGTCCAAGACCTCCCGTGCCCGGCCGTTCCGGTTGCCGGGCAGCCTTCTGCGAAGGAAATCCACGGTCGTGTCGCCGCGCACAACCGCACATTGCACCATGACCAACGCCTCCTCGGCGGGCCTGCATCGCAGGACATGCACCAACACGTCAGCAAGCGCTGCAACGGGCCGACCCGGCAAAGGCGGCAAGGATGCGCCCCGGTGCAGCACCACGCCGTCGCGCGGTAATCCATTGCCGCGGACCAGATGGAGCTCGCTGGCCGGGTGCAGTTGCCACAGCCCATGGTGCGGCGCCGCCGAGATGCACGTGAGCACGCCGCCGTGCCTACAGGCCTCGGCGAATTCCGGGGGTGCGCCCACCAAGGACACAACCCCACGGAAGGGGACCACCACTCCGCCCCGCCGTGCCGCAGTTCTGAGCTGCCACGCGCCGACACCGGCTTTGAGGAGGTCCCTGCGCATGGCCACTCCCCCTCGTGCACGAAGGGCAGCCATGAGATCCATGGCTCCACGATGCCTGCGTGCAGGGCTGCTGCGGGGCCCTGGAGTTACCTATGTGGATAACTCGACGCCTTTTGGTGCTCCGCATCTGACCACTTTTGCGCGGCACCCGGCAGCGTAGGTCGCGAACTGGCGGCTTTCGCCGGGCTGGGACCTGGCGAAAAGCGATGGATCGTTGAGGACCGGCCGCTAGAGCCGCGCGGCGCGGGGCTCCAGCAGCGCAGGCACGTACTTGACTGAGGGGACGACGGCGGTGGCACCGGCCGCGCGCAAAGCCGCCTCCGAGTGGAAACCGGTAAGCACCCCCACCACCGCGGAGGCGCCCGAGCGAACGCCGGACAACATATCCGAGCTCGTGTCGCCCACCACGACGACCTCGCGGACATCATCAAGGTCAAGAGCGAGGACGGCGGTCAGGATCATGTCCGGATACGGGCGCCCGCGGCCGGCGTCGGCAGGGCACAAGCTGAGATCGGCTTTCCCCATCCAGCCCAGCGACTCAAGCACCATGTTCTGAGTGTGGCGTCCGAAACCCGTGGCCAGACAGACTTTCATGCCGGAGTCCCGCATCCAGTCGATGGCTTCCTCGGCTCCAGGAATTGGCCGGACGCCGCCGTCGGAAATCAGGTCATCGTAGGCGCGTTCAAAGGCCTTGTTGGCGCTCTCGGCCCGTTCCGTGTCCTCGAAAAGGTGGCTGAAGACGGTCAACTTTGAAAAGCCCATGGTGTCCCGGGCGTAGCCGAGCATGCTTTCGAATCGGGGAGAACCGGGTTCGACGCCGGTCTCCTGCAGTGCCCGGGACATCGCGCGTTCCGTACGCCCATCGTCCGTGATGGTGGTGCCCACCATGTCCAGTACAGCAAGCCGGAGCCGCTGTGCACGATGTGCCCCGGCGTCGTCCGCATTGATCCTTTTGCTGCTGTCCATGCTCATGGCGCCCCTTCGCTGGTTAATGGCCGAAATCATGCGGCCACGTTAGTCCGCCCAGCTTGCCCCCGGTCCGCGACGACGGCCTGAACCGGGCGCGACGCGCGGGTGAATTCCGCAACAACGCCACCGCGGGAGCTCCGTTCGACGCTGTTTTGACCCGGACGAGGTGACTCTATTACAGTTGTATCTTGCGTGATTCAGCCGGTCTCCGGACGATAGCGCGGTGCTTCCTTAGCTCAGTCGGTAGAGCGTTTCACTCGTAATGAAAAGGTCATCAGTTCGATTCTGATAGGAAGCTCGGTCGAGAACCCCGTATTCCCGCTTGTTCAGCGGGGATGCGGGGTTTTTCGGTGGTTTGAGGAAAAACCCCGAACACCGGCAGGGCACTTATCGCGCACTTTCGCTTGGCCCACGTATCGATTCATGGGACGAGTCTAGACCCGGCTGCCTATGCCTAAGTAGGCATGTGCGGCGCGCAGCTAGATCTTCTGGTTGGTGTTCGTCCTCCTCGGGGGCTGTCGCTGCGGCGTTGATTGTGGGAGTCCTTTCAGCCGGTCACGGCTTTTGTGCAACGATCCCTGGCGCCATAGACCCTCCGGAAAATGCCACAAGTCAGCAGTGATACATGCCGCCGCGAGGTGAAAAATGGACCGATGACCCCGCATTGCAGGGCAGGTATCGCGGACTATCTGCCGCGAATCTCGAGACTTTCGACACGCAGCGGCGCTTTTCCTGGCCACACGAGGACGCCGTTGCCGTGACGGAGTTTCCATGTTCTGGACGTCCACGCGTGTTGTAGTTTCATCGGGATGCCGAAGGTCGTAGATGCGTCGCTGATGCCAGTAGCCGCAGAAGACATGTGGGACTCTGAGCGAATCGACGACCTCGGCCAAAAGAACGCGGGTTCTTTCCGCCTTTTGCGCGAGTTCGGGTTCAAGTTCGAAATCACCTTTCAGCGGGACTCCTGCAGGAGCGTCGTGAGTGATGAGCAGGTCGAGCGGTCCGCCGATGATGAGCGCCTTGGCTTCATCCGGGATGGCTTCGTCGTCTTGCCCACCAGACCTTGTCTGGCCGGGCGGTCGCTGGCAAACGTAAAGACGCTCACCCGGTACGGCAGCCCCGCAGTGAAGACGGTGCTCCTGCGCCCTTAGAGAGAGTAGGTGGCAATATCGGGGCGCACCGTTAGCCACTGGGTTTCCGTGAACGCCTCGATGTTCGCCTCGGGCCCGCCGAACCGCGACCCGTTGCCGGAGGCGCGTACACCGCCAAAGGGGGCATTCGCTTCGTCGCCAACCGTTTGTTCGTTGATGTGGACAATACCACTGGGAATACTGTCGGCAACTTCCATCGCCATGCCCACGTCGCCCAGTATGCCCAGTGAGAGCCCGTATTCCGTGTCGCCGGCCAACGCGATCGCCTGATCGACGGTGGCGAAAGGCACGACAGGGGCCACGGGGCCGAAGACCTCTTCGGCGTAGGCCGGCATTTCCGGAGTAACCCCAGCGAGAACCGTGGGCCGGTAGAACAGGCCCACGTGGGTTCCGCCGGTGGCCAAGCGCGCCCCGGCCGCCACCGTGGATGTGACCAGGCGGTGAATGCGGGTGACCTGGACGTCATCGATTACGGGCCCGAGTGCCACCTGTTCCGTGGCCGGATTGCCCACGGTCAGCCGTTCGGCTTCTTCAACCAGTGCTTCTACGTAAGCCGAGTGCAGGCTTTCATGCACGAGGTGACGTCCGGTCGTCATGCATATCTGGCCCTGGTGCATGAACGAACCGAAAGACCCTGCCGTCGCCGCCTTGGCCAGATCTGCCCCGGGAAGAATGATGAGGGCGCCGTTCCCTCCAAGTTCGAGATGGACTCGCTTCAGGTGTTCGCCGGCGAGCCGGGCAACCGCTCTCCCGGCGGCAGTGGAGCCCGTGAATGAAACTATGCGCACCTCGGGGGCTGTGACCACAGCCTCACCGACCTCGGCCCCGCCGGGGAGAAGATGCAATACCCCCTCAGGCAGTCCGGCCGCTTGAAAGGCTGCGACAATGACCGCTCCCCCGCTGACCGGCGTGCGGGGATCGGGTTTCAGAAGTACGGCGTTGCCGAGCGCGAGGGCTGGGGCAACCGAACGGATCGCGAGGAAGAGGGGCGTGTTGAAAGGTGCGATGACCGAGACGACGCCAGCGGGGCGACGGCGCGCAAAACTCCAGCGCGGGTTGCTTGTCGGCAATACACGTCCGGACGGATGGGAGGGCAGGGCCGCTGCTTCCCGGCACTCGAGAACAGCCCCGTAAACCTCTGATGCGGCCTTGACCCGAACGGACCCGGTCTCGCGCACCACCCAGCTTTCAATTTCCGACGCATAACGGGTCAAGACCTCACCCGCGGCACGCAGAACGGCCGCACGCTCCTCGTACGGAGCCGCAGCCCAGCCCCGCTGGGCGACTGCGGCATTGGAGGCCGCCGTGAGAACGTCAGCCTTGGAGGCCTGACCTATCCAGGCCATATGGCCACCCGTCGCCTTTTCAATCACAGCGATGTCACCTCCAGCCGCGGAAGTCCACCCCCGAGCACTGAAAAGGTTCCCCCTCCATGAATCCGGATCGAGCAGGTCGCCCTGTGCTTCCCTACCCATGGCGGTTTCCAACGTTTAACTCTGAGCCGATCCCGGTTTCCAACAGTGAGAAGGCCATACATGGAGACAACACACGAGGCCACCGGTGGAAGGGAAAGGCCCCCGGAAGCTCGAAACAGATGATTGCACCAGACATGGAGTTCCCTTTCTTGAGAACCATCGGCCCAAGAACGTGCCTAACCAGACGGGGCGCATTGGCGCGAGTCTACGCCGACGTCGCCGATTGACATAGAGTCGAAACTGCGCGGTCCGGTGTAGATCGCCAAATACCCGAACCCGGGCCGATAGTGACCCTGCCCGTGCGGAATTGAGATCCGCGCATTTCTGCCTGACGCACCGATGATCGCCCTGTCCTGGAGGGGTCCCATCCCTTTACGGCAGTTTGAATGGGAAACGCACCAGCCCTACTAAACCGGCTGGCGGTTGGTCGGCAGCTTCCGTCTGCTATGGCACGGCCGTCATCGCCGGGTGGCATGTAGGAACTTCCAGAGTTCGCGAGAGCCAGACGGGAACTGGCTCCAAGGATCACCTGACTGGACCTGAGTACCCTCTTTAATCACCGTATCGGCATGATTCGTACTTGTCAGTTCACCGGGTACGCTCAGCCATCCGACGCTCAAGAGGATTGCCAAGACAAATGATAGGCGGTGCTGAGCAACGCCACTCTGAGTATTTTGAGCCGGCATGGTTCCCTACGATTCTTACAATTCGTGGGCGCCCCCGACGGCGAACCGAAAAAGATGCGGCTGCTAAAGACCAATTCAACTCAACTCAAATATACTGCGGGGCAGCGGCGTTGCCTATGGACCTCGGCCGCCTTCGATGCGCCACATCGGTGACCAAAATGACAGGCGCCCCGGAGAAGCGGTCCGAGAAGGCGTTTAGCCCGCTGGTCGAGCCGGGACCATAATCGAACCGCCCAAGAACGCGGGCAACCTGCAGGGCTATCCAACGTTACGCATATGGGGTCAAGGATCCGTTCTCGAAACAACAGCTTCGAGAGCCACGAGGGTGAGCCCAACCCAAAAACCGCCATGCCGGAATGACAAGGTCAGGTCACATAGCTCTTCCGAAGCTTCGCAGGCAGTGCCACTATATGAATCACGCGCGAAGATGTTTGATTTTCGACAAAAGCGGCTGTCCTGGTCTCAAAGTTTCTTCCCAAGCAGCCGTCATTCCGGGCCGCGGTCGCCATGACCGGTTCGAGGTTCTGATCAATATCGCCATCGGGTTCAACCCGAACCCGACCACATCAACGGCAATGAATTTCTCCTCGTCAACTGAACCGGCACTGGGCGGACCGGCACACAAAGAACGGGGGCATGGGAAGGCGAGCCCTCCCTGCACTCGCGCAGAAGGATGACCGCACTCCACCCGCGCCGGCATCCGAAAGGACGTCATGAACTCGCACCGGAAACCCCGGTTTCGTTTCATCAAGCGCGCGGCGATCCTGGCCGCTGTATTGACCGTCTCCCCGATTCTGCCGATGGCCGCCGCGGAACCATTGCGGAACCCTATGATTTCCCTTCCAATCCCTCCAGTTGCTTGGGGGTGGATGAAAACGAGTCTCATTTACTCAAATGCGGGACGGACGGACCGTCAATGGCAGCAGAACCTCGTAGGGGTCGACTCCTCCGGAAACCTCGGAACGTACCAGCTGTTTGACAGCTATGTCCTCCTCCAGTCCTCTATCAATGGCAAAGATCTTGCCTACAGCGAGCTGAACGCTTCGGATCTCACTGCCCTCCTCGACCAGCAGTTCGCAGATGCCACCAAGCTGGACCGGGCCGCGCGTTCCCTCGGCCAGAGAGTCCAGCTCGGGCTGAGCATGCCTTGGATCAGCAACCAAATGTGGTTTGACATCCCTGGCTACGGATCGGTGAACACTGCCAATCCAGCAGACCGGGACAAAGTCAGCGATTGGTACCTCGGGAAGCTCATCGACAGGGCCCGAAATGCGGGCTGGACAAACACGTCCCTCTCAGCCATTTACTACCAGCGTGAAGACATCATTGGCGCCCGTGGCGACCCTGGCCTTGTTACACACATGAACCAGACAATCAAAGCGCAGGGCCTGACGTCCGTGTGGATCCCCTACTACGACTCGCCCAATAGGCTGAACGGCGAAGCCCTAGGCTTCAATCGGGTCATCATCCAACCGTCATACGCCTTCAAGGGAAGGGAAGACAACGGCACAGTCACCGCAGCTCGGCTGAGTGCCTTCGCGGAGACGGTCAAAGGCACCAACATCGGCATGGAATACGAAATCCGCGAACAAGGGGGGACCGACTACAGTGCGGCCGTTGCCCACCAGTACCTCGCTGTCTCCCAGGAAACAGGGCTCGACACGAAACCCCAGGCCTTCTTCCACGGCGAAACGAATCTCTTTGATCGCGTTTCAGGACAATCTTCGGCAGCACCCAGCATGTGGCGGGCCTACCAGGACCTGACGGGCTACCTGCGCGGGGCGAGAATCAGCAACCTTGACCGCACCATCAATTTCGCCCCCACCGGGATCACGTCCCAGTCATCAACGTTCGTCCTGGCGCCCGGAGAAAACACCGTCCGGTTGGATTTCAAGGATGCCGGAACAGGATCAACCCAACGATGGGCCGGAACCTTGGGGCTGACTTCCTTTGATGCGGCGGGGAAAACTTTGGGTACCAGTTATGCGGCCACCCAAGGGTTCAGCGAACTCGATGGCACTTTCCGCTCGGTGATGGTTCCAGTGGCGCAGGCAAACAAGGCCGTCAAGGCGACGGTAGCGATCACCCCCGCGATCACGGGGACGCAAAACCTCACGCAGCCAAAGCTCCTGGCGTCTTCCTATGAGCCTTTCGGTGTTCCGTCAACGGGGCAGTTGGTCTTCTCGTCCAGCAACGACGAAACCGCCGCCCAGTTCAGTGATGCAGTGGTGGTTACCGCCGGCTGGGGCAAGGGGAAGCTCACCGATGGCACCAAGTCCACCGACGGGAGCTGGTGGGGGTCCAACGCCGACCGTCTCGTCGGCTGGTCACAGGCCGAAGTCACCATGATCATCGATCTTGGCAAGGACACCCAACTCTCCTCCTTCAACGTCGATACCCACCAGGACAGCCTTGCGGGGGTCAGTTGGCCGAATAACCTGGCGGCACTGGCTACGAACATCCCTCTCGGGTTCACAGGCCCACAGACCGGTACAGCAGCTCCCGGATACCCCGCGCAGGCTTTTCCAGGACAGCGGCCGGCCGTCGCCGGGACTGCTGCCTTCTATGACACAATGTCGGGACGTTTCGCCTCTGGTGCACACGGCCGCTACGTGTCAGTGTCCTTGAGTGCGTCGGGGTGGGCCTTGCTTGATGAGGTCCGAATACTTGACGGTACTGGAAAGAACGTTGCGCAAGGCGCGTCGTACGCGCTCCTGACCAAGCCTCGGAGCAGCACGGGCGGGTACCGAAACACCGGCACCGGGCTGGCCGACGGCACTGTGCCGGCGGCCTTCAATTTCAGCCAGTTCACGGGGTTCGAACGGAACCGCACGCAGTGGCTGCAGGCGGCCCTCACGGTGCCGGCCAACATGGCCACGGCCCGCCTGTGGCTCAACAACGACAACGCACGGGGCGTCTCCGTGCCGAAAAACGCCACTTTCGATTGGAAGGACGCGGCAGGCGTCTGGCGAGCTGGAGGCCCGGTCACGGTGAAAACAGCGTGCGACGGCACACCAATCCCCTGCGCGGATCTGTCGCTTCCCAACCAGGTGATCTCCGCATTTCGGATCAACCTTCCCCAGGAAGCCGGTGGCTGGACAATGATCAGTGAGGTCACGGCCACCCGACGATAAGCATGAAAACGCCCCGCACTTGCTGGGCGGGTGCCAGCAAGCGCGGGGCCTTCACATCGAAACTTCCGAGCGGCTACGCGAAGTCGGAAACCGCCGGGTCCGGTCCGATCCGGCCTTCGACTCCGCGGTCCAGGCCGTTGATGGCCTCGACGTCGGCTTCATCCAAGGTGACGCCAAGTGCTGCGAAATTTTCCTGGATCCGGGACTCGGTCACGGACTTGGGGATCACGACGTTGCCGATCGCCAGATGCCAGGCGATGACTATCTGCGCGGGGGTGGCGCCGTGCTTGGCGGCGATCTGGGCGATGGTGGAGTTCCCAAGGAGCTCGCCGCCCTGGCCCAAAGGCGACCAGGCCTGGGTCAGGATGCCCTGGGAAGCATCGAACTCCCGGAGTTCGGCCTGGTTGAAGAACGGGTGCAGCTCAATCTGGTGGATCGCCGGAACCACGCCGGTCTCATCGATCAGGCGCTGCAGGCCCTCTTTGCTGAAGTTGGAGACGCCGATGGACTTGACGCGTCCGCGCTTCTGGAGCTCAATGAGCGCCTTCCAGGTGTCCACGAACTTGTCCTGCTTGGGCTGCATCCAGTGGATCAGGTACAGGTCAAGGGTTTCCAGGCCGAGGCGATTCATGGATTCTTCGAAAGCAGCGAGAGTGGACTCGTAGCCTTGGTCCGCGTTCCACAGCTTGGTGGTGATGAAGATTTCCTCGGGCTTGAGGCCGGAGGATGCGATGGCGCGTCCCACGCCCGCCTCGTTGCCGTAGATCTTGGCGGTATCGATGTGGCGGTAGCCAGCGTCGAAGGCCTGCCGCACCACCTTTTCGGCTACATCGTCCTCAACCTGCCACACCCCGTAGCCGAGCTGGGGAATGGTGTTGCCGTCATTAAAAGTAAGGTTCGGTGACGAAGTCATGGCTTCCATCCTGCCAGCCGCGCACACCGGGTGGCTACGGATTCCGAGGTCCCTAAGCTAGGCGCTTAATCGTTGTCATGTGGGAATAGACGCGCCTGCACCTATTCTTGGGTTCGCAGAGAGTCGGTCTGGGCCCTCAGCAGCCGCTCCGCTTCGTCCACATGTTCGTAGACCGCTTCGGCGCGCCGTCGCACCGAAACCGCTCCCACCGGGACGGGCCCGACGGCGAGACGCAGCATAGCGGCCGCCTCCGCCGTCGTAGCAAGAGAGTTCCCTGCTTTGGACAATGCGCGATGCACGCCTGCGAGCGACCCAGGAATGTCCAGTCCGTCACTGGGTGCCTGAAGCTGCGCCTCGACGCAGACGGCACGCACCCTGGAAGACAAGTCCGCCAATTCATTGGCAATGACCACGAGTTCGACGTAGAGCTGTTCGTCTTCTACGCCCTCAAGCACCTGGTGGTACCGGTCAAGGCCGCGGTGGAAGCGGTCGTGAGCGCGCCTCCACAATCCTTTGCCAAGTTCAGCATCGTCCTTCCGCCCCTGCCGGACGGCCCCAAAGAATCCCAATCCAGTGCTCAGAGGTATTGACCAGGGTGGCGGTCCGGCTCGTCAACGCGGGGAGGTTTGCCCGGTTCCTTTTCCGTACCGGGAAGGTGGGCTCGCTGCGGCTCGCCATTCTCGCCAATAACGACGCCCGGGGCGATCATGGTTCCGGGCGGCAGTTGGCGAAGCTGCAACTGGGCGACAGCATGCTCCCGTGCTGCCTGCTGGGCAGCAATGGCTGTCTGGATTCCGTGGAACAATCCTTCGAGCCAACCCACCAGCTGGGCCTGTGCGATCCGGAGCTCGGCGTCGGACGGTGTGGCGTTTTCAGGGAAGGGGAGGCTGATGCGCTCCAGCTCTTCCACAAGTTCCGGAGCGAGGCCCTCTTCGAGCTCTTTGATGGAGCGTTCGTGGATCTCGGCGAGGCGTCCGCGCGCAGCCTCGTCCAAGGGGGCGCTCTTCACTTCTTCAAGCAGCTGGCGGATCATGGTGCCGATCCGCATGACTTTGGCGGGTTCATCGACGAGGTCCTGCAGGGTGCTGCCCTTCTTGGCGCCAGCCCCTGGCTTCGGGCCCACTTCGGTTGTGCTCTCCGCCGTGCCAGCGTCCAAGGTTGTGCCCTCCACCGGGATATCGTCAAAGCTCTCGCCACTGGGTTGAGTGTCGTCCTGATCGCTCATGCGTTCATACTCTCACGGGCCGCAACTCAGCCCAGAGCCTTGACCAGTATTTCGCCTTCGTCCTTAGCGAAACCACATTTTTCATAGAAGCCCGTGGCATAAACGTTGGCCGGCACCCAGACTTCCTCCATCCCATGCGCCCGCATCCACTCCTCCATGACCGCCAGGAGGGACCGGCCGATACCGCGGTGGCGCCAATCCGTGTGTGTGCCCATTTCCATGAGAAGCAGTTCGGCCCACGGTCCGGCGTTGCGGCGTCGTTGAATGCAGCAGTGAAGGAACCCAACTGTCCCGTCACCGAACTCAGCCAGCCAGAACAGCACGGAAGGGTCACCCAAAAAGGAGCGGGCGGCGTCGTGCGTCAACGCGCCTGACGGCTCGACTGAAGGATCCTCGTCAAACAAATTGTCCGTCTCCGCGAGGCGAATCAGGGCGTCGGCGTCGTTGGGATTAAGCAGCCGGATCCGAACGTCAGCATTCGTGAATGTTGCCATGCCAGAACCTCCCCTGAGAAGCAGTCTATGAGGTGGGCGTCCCGTTGCCACGGGAGGTTCCTGCCATGCCGTTGCTGGCGCCGTTGGCCTGCTGGACCATTCGGGCCTCGCAGAGATCCAGCCAGCGGGCCTCGGCCTCGGCATGGAAGATCAGGGAATCCAGGACGAGCACCTTGGCTGTATCGGTCACTCTCTGGTTGGCGGCCACGTCCTTGCGGGTTTGGGTGAGTTCCTGCAGTTCCTGCAAGGAAATCTCACGTTGGGCCTGGATGAGCGCGGTGACGTCTGTGCCCGCCGTCGTGACGGCCAGTGCCAGTTTGATGGCCAGTTCGTTCCTCGGTGGAACTCCCCGCTCCACCGAGGTTGCGAACCATCGGCGGACTTCGGCTGTCCCGGCGTCGGTGATGCTGTAAAGCACGTGGCCATGGCCGTCGTCGCCGTTCCTCCGAACCAAAGCGTCACGCTCCAGCCGGTTCAGTGTGGTGTACACCTGTCCGATGTTCAGCGGCCAGACGGCTCCCGTGCGTTCCTCGAAGGCCGCGCGAAGCTGATAACCATAGCGGGGCTGCTCCTGGAGCAATGCCAGGATGCTGTACCGGATGGACATTGCTCTCCTCCTTGCGGCCGGTTCGGCGGATTTAAAGCAGTAGCAGGACTTTGCCCATGTGCTCGCCGGAATCGAAGTACTCGTGGGCTTCGCGGACCTGTTCCAAGGGGAACGACTTGGCCACGAACGGCTTGATCCGGCCGTCGGCCAGCATCGGCCACACCGATTCGCGGACGGCGTTCATGATGACACCCTTTTCCGCAACGGGCCGCGGGCGGAGCGCTGTGCCGATGATCGCCGCGCGTTTGCTGAGCAGCTGGCCGAGGTTGAGCTCGCCTTTGGTGCCACCCTGCAGCCCGATCACCACCAGCCGGCCGTAGTCCGCGAGCGCTTCCACGTTCTGCTGCAGGTATTTGGCGCCGACGACGTCGAGAATCAC
Organism: Arthrobacter sp. AZCC_0090; assembly: GCF_014207375.1. Lineage (GTDB taxonomy): Bacteria > Actinomycetota > Actinomycetes > Actinomycetales > Micrococcaceae > Arthrobacter. The sequence continues at coordinate 32,030 of NZ_JACHEE010000011.1, forward strand.
GTCCGCGCCCTTGCCACCGTTTTGCGCCTTGAGGCTTACCGCGAAATCCTCTTCGGCGTAATTGATGGCAATGTCGGCCCCGAGGAAAGCTTTTGCGGTTCCGACCTTTTCGGCCGTTCCGGCCGTCGCAGCGACCGTAGCACCGCAGGCCTTGGCGAGTTGGATGGCCATGGTGCCGATGCCGCCAGTGGCGCCATGGATCAGCACCGTCTCACCCGCTTGCAGTTGCGCAGTCATGATGAGGTTCGAGTACACCGTCGCGGCTACCTCAGGCAAGGACGCGGCGGTGACCAGGTCCACGCCGTCGGGCAATCGCAAAACCTGCTCCGCCGGGACGGCAACCTGCTGTGCGTAGCCGCCACCCGAAAGCAAGGCCACTACCTTGTCTCCCACGGAGAACGGCTTGCTCACATCGGGCCCGAACGCGGCAATCCTGCCGGAGACCTCAAGGCCGGGAATTTCGGACGCTCCCTGCGGCGGAGGATAGAAACCGCGGCGCTGCTGGACATCGGCCCTGTTGAGACCGGCGGCGACGACGTCGATGAGAACCTCGCCGGGGCCGGGAACCGGAGCGGGGACCTCACGGACCTCGAGAACCTCGGGCCCGCCCGGTTCGGAGATGTAGACGGCTTTCATAAGTGCTCCCGATTCCTTGCTCAGCGCAATTGGCCTTTCGGACACCTTAGTTGGGTTAATCGCGGCGCCGGGTTTTTGGCACAGCCAACTCCCTATGAAACACTACTAGGCAGGGAAGGTTGTCCGAGCGGCCTAAGGAGCTGGTCTTGAAAACCAGTGTGCGGTAACCCCGCACCAAGGGTTCAAATCCCTTACCTTCCGCGTGGCGCGACGATCGCGCAGCTCAGAGGCCGGTTCGTGCGAATCTTTGGATTCCACGGCCGGCCTCTTTTGCGTTAATTTAGGCGGGTTTGGGGTTGCCCCCCGTTGCTGAGTATCGCTAAGAAACGCCAACGGCCGGTTCCGCGGGCGGAACCGGCCAGAATCGGCGTCGGGAGCTGAAGCAGTCTAGACGGCTACTTCGACGTATCCGTCCACCAGACGGGTGGCGTAGCTTGCGAGCCGCAGTTCGGGGTTGGTGAAGCATTCGCCGGTTTCGAGGTCGTAGACCTCTTTGTGCAGCGGCGACGCGATGGTGGGACGGCTGCCCCGGGAACCGACGATTCCCCGCGCCATGACGTTGGACAGCGTTGCCGGGTCCTGCTGGGATACCGCCAGGACCTCATCCGGCGTGGTGCGGAAAAGTGCTACTTGCTTGCCTCCGACCAGGGCAGCTTCGCCCCAAGCCGGTTCCAGCTCGTCGATTGCGCAGACGCGGTGCCAGCCGGACGCGGTCGGTGCGCCCATCAGTTTTTCCCGATCCAGAATTACGGTCATTTCAGCCCCTATCGCTTAGCCTGCCGGTCGGGGGGATCCAATTCCGCCGTCCGGCACGGGCCGTGTGCGGCCACAACTTCACGGTAGGCCCGCCATGTTTCGCCCGAAGGCAATCAATGTGTCCTGCTCGTAAAGGAGACCTCACATCACCGCAATCCTCACCGTGATGCCGAAGTTAAGCTTCCGAAACAAAGGGGAAACTGACGCGAAACTGCGTGTCTTTAGTCTGAAGTGACAAGTCGCGGATGACGGTTCTGCGGCACATGCGAAAGGCCGCCAGTGACCGGACATACTTCCCCTTCAGAGAACCCGCGCCGCATTATTGTCGCGGGCGGAGGCCCTGCGGCCCACCGTTTTGCCGATGCCATGCATACCCGCGGTCTCGAGGGCTGGCACGTCACTGTCCTGACCGAGGAAGCGCATCTTCCCTATGACCGGGTCACGCTGAGCAAAGCGCTCATCGAGGTGGACTACGACCTCACCCTCGGACACGCGTCGATGTGGGACCACGATGCTTTGGATCTGCGCACCGGCGAGCGTGTGGTCAGGATCAACCCCGATGCCAAGTCCGTGGAAACCGCGTCCGGCAACAGCTACGAATACGACGCCCTCGTGGTCGCAACGGGCTCGAATGCCGCCCGCCTGCCCATCCCGGGCGCCCAGCACACACATGTCTACCGCACGCTCGAAGACGTCTGGGCCATCAACGAGGCCATCACACGGCTCACGGAGAAGCTTGGCCGCAAGGTTAACGCCGTCACCATCGGCGGCGGTCTCCTCGGCCTCGAATCGGCCGCAGGCACGGAGCGGTTGGGCGCCACCCCGATCGTCATCGACGGCGCGTCCTGGCTGATGGCCACCCAGCTCGACGAAGGCGCGGGCCAGGCACTGGGCCGCCTCATCAAAGACAAAGGCTTCGAAATCCACGGCGGTGTGTTCCCTTCCGAAGTATTGTCCGACGACGACGGCCAGGTCACCGGAGTCCTCATGGCCGACGGCCGCATCATCGACGCCGACATCGTGATCGTCGCGATCGGGGTCAGGCCGCGCGATGAGCTCTTCCGTGCAGCGGAGGGCGAGGAACAGGTCTTCACGCTGGGCCAGCGCGGCGGTGTTGTCATTTCCGACGGTTGCGAAACCGAGATCCCGGGCATCTTCGCCATCGGCGAGGTGGCGAACTTCGGCGGGATGTGCCTGGGTCTTGTGGCCCCGGCGAACACGATGGCCGAGATCGTGGCCGACCGGCTGCACGGCGGACAAGCGACGTTTGCGGGCTTCGACACCGCCACCAAGCTCAAGCTCTCCGGCGTGGACGTTGCGAGCTTCGGCGACGCCTTCGCCAGGACCGAACACTCCCTCGAAATCGTCTACGCCGACCCGGCACGGGGCGTGTACCAGAAGATCGTCACCACCGACGACGCCAAGACCCTCCTCGGCGGCATCTTCGTCGGCGACGCCACCCCCTACATGAGCCTGCGCCCCCTGCTCGGCCGCGAGCTCCCCGCCGAACCCGGCGCCTACTTGACCGCCGCCGGCGGCGGCGAAGCACCCGAAACCGAACTGCCCGACGATGCGATCCTGTGCTCCTGCAACAACGTCCCCGCCGGGAGCATCCGCGACGCCGTCAACGGCTGCGGCTCCTGCGAGGGCAACGCCCCGGTCCGGGAACTGGGCGAACTGAAGACCTGCACGCGCGCCGGCACCCAGTGCGGTTCGTGCGTGCCGATGCTCAAGAAACTCCTCGAAGGCGAGCTGAAGAAGTCCGGCATCGAGGTCTCCAAAGCCCTCTGCGAGCACTTCAGCCTCTCCCGCCAGGAACTCTTCGACGCGATCCGCGTCCTGGAACTGGACTCCTTTGAAGACATCCTGGCCAAATACGGCACCGGCGCCGGCTGCGATATCTGCAAACCGACCATCGCGTCCATCCTGGCGTCGCAGCATTCCGCGTACGTGCTCGACGCCGGCCGCGGGACCCTGCAGGACACCAACGACCGCGCCCTGGCCAACATGCAAAAGGACGGCACCTACTCCGTGGTCCCCCGCATCCCGGGTGGGGAGATTACGCCCGACAAACTCGTCGTCATCGGCACGATCGCGAAGAAGTACGGTCTGTACACGAAAATCACCGGCGGGCAGCGGATCGACATGTTCGGCGCCCGCCTCGAACAACTCCCACTCATCTGGGGCGAGCTCATTGACGCAGGCATGGAGTCCGGCCAGGCGTACGGCAAGAGCCTGCGCACGGTGAAATCCTGCGTGGGATCCACCTGGTGCCGCTTCGGCGTCCTCGACTCCGTGGCCATGGCCATCAACCTTGAACTGCGCTACCGCGGACTGCGCAGCCCGCACAAACTCAAAATGGGCGTCTCCGGCTGCGCCCGCGAATGCGCCGAAGCCCGCGGCAAGGACGTCGGCGTGATCGCGACTTCGGAAGGCTGGAACCTCTATGTCGGCGGCAACGGCGGCGCGAACCCCGCCCACGCCCAGCTCCTCGCCGGCGGCTTGGACGACGAGACCCTGGTGAAGTACATCGATCGCTACTTCATGTACTACATCCGCACCGCGGACCGCCTCCAGCGCACCGCCCGCTGGCAGGAAGAACTCGACGGCGGCCTCGAGCACGTGCGCCAGGTGGTCGTCGAGGACTCGCTGGGCATCGCTGACGAGCTCGAGGCCGCCATGGCCAAGCACGTCGAGTCCTACGAGGACGAGTGGGCCGCGACCCTGCAGGACCCGGAACGGCTCCGCCGCTTCCGCTCCTTCGTCAACGCCCCCGAGCAGGAAGACGAGGCCATCGTCTTTGTCCCCGAACGCGGCCAGATCCGCCCCGCCACCAACGAGGAAAAAGGCGGCGTCTTGATTTCTTCCGCGAGCATCCCTGTCCGCGGAAGCGAGGACTAAGAACGCGCCTCCACGGCGAGCTACGGCGACGGCGAGTGGTCGTTGCGGGCTCCGACCACGCCGCCCTCTAGCTCGCCGTCGGGGTTTTCCAAAAGCGCGCTTAGGCGCTCGACCTGCTCGGTCAACCGGTGAATCTCCTGCCTCATGGGCTCCTCCGCGACAGTCGCGGCAACCGCAGCTCCCGAGGAGACCTGTTCAACGAGCCACGAGGCAACCGAGGCGGTCACGACGCCCAAGACAGCGATTCCACAAACCATCAAACCCCCGGCGACGCAACGGCCCACAATCGTCACCGGATAGTGGTCTCCGTAGCCCACGGTGGTGATCGTGACCATTGCCCACCAGATGGCGTCGCCAAAGTTGGTGATGTTGGCCCCCGCTGCGTTCTCTTCCGCGTCAAGTACGGCGAGCGCACCGCAGTAGCTCAGGAGGGCGGCGGAGCCGAGAACAAGAGTGAGGATGCGGCCCCGCATGGGTCAACAATTGAGGTTGGCGATTACCTGGAACGAGTAGGCCACCAGAAACAGCACTGCTGTCGCCACCATTGGCCATTCGGACACCTGCCTCCATCGTTCTTGCGTCATCCGTCGATACTAGCCATGGTCGGGTTACACCCTGCCTTCTCCCAGCAAACGTTCACCTCGCAGTAACGGGTGCTGGCTAGGATCGAACCCATGATTAACATGATCCAGGCCATCGTCATGGGCCTGCTGCAGGGAATCACTGAGCTCTTCCCGATTTCCAGCCTCGGCCACAGCGTCATCCTGCCCAAACTCTTCGGTTGGGGCCTGGACCAGAAAGCTCCGGAATTCCTGAATTTCCTCATATCCACCCATTTGGCTACAGCGGTTGTGCTGTTCTTCTTCTTCCTTCGGGACTGGATTGACATCGCCAAGGGGCTTGGCCGTTCCATCCGGGACAGGAAGATTGCGCCGTCAGACACCTACGCGAAGCTCGGCTGGCTCCTTGTCGTTGGTACCGTGCCTGCCGGAATCATCGGCTTGGTCCTGGAAAAGCCCATCAGGAACCTCTTTGGTTCCCCACTGATCGCTGCCGCCTTCCTGGTGGTCAACGGACTTGTCCTTTTTGCGGCCGAGCGCCTGCGGACCCGGGATAGCCGCCGCGCTGCTGCGCAGCCCGCCACTGCAACGGCTTCCGACGCCGAAATTGCCACCTTGTCGTGGAAGCGTGCCTTGGGAATCGGAACGGCCCAGGCTGCCGCCCTGATCCCGGGAATCTCCCGCTCCGGCTCGTCAATGGCCGGCGCCTTGCTGTCCGGACTGAACAACGAGAATGCCGCACGGTTCAGCTTCCTGCTGGCGACACCCATCATCGGCGCTGCCGCGCTGCTCAAGCTTCCCGAACTCTTCACACCGGCTATGGCCGACGCGCGCGGGGTGTTCCTGGTGGGGGCACTGTGCGCGGGTGTCGCCGCATGGTTCGCCACTAAGTTCCTGCTTCGTTTCTTCGAAACGCGCACCCTGACGCCGTTCGCCATTTACTCGGTGGTGGGCGGTGCGATCTACTTCGTCCTGATGCTCGTCATGGGATAAGACCCGGCAAAGGCATTGAAACTGTCAGAGGCCACGCATAGGGTTCTGTTTGTCTCCACCACCCACTCATGAAACCGTGGCAACACCGCGGTAACGACACAGGAGCAAACATGCCCACGCCTGACATCACCCCCGGCTCACCTTGCTGGATCGACCTGATGACCTCGGACCCGGAGAAGGCAAAGTCCTTCTACAACACGCTCTTCGGCTGGACCTTCGAGACCGGAGACCAGGAAAAGTACGGCGGTTACATCACGGCCTCGAAGGACGGCAAGATGGTGGCCGGGATCATGCAGAAGCAGGAAGACATGGGCCAGATGCCCGATGTCTGGTCCACCTACCTGCGCACCGATGACATCAAGGCGACCACTGAAGCGGCCGTCGCCAACGGCGGCCAGGTCTACATGGAACCCATGGAAGTGCCGGACCAGGGGACCATGGCCATGTACGCGGATTCCTCCGGAGCAGCCATCGGTGCCTGGCAGTTCGGCGAGATGAAGGGCTATCAGCTGGCTGCCGAAACAGGCGCACCTGCTTGGCACGAGCTCTTCGCCAAGGAGTACGACTCTGCGGTTTCCTTCTACCAGAAGGTCTTCGGCTGGGAAACGACCGTCGTGGGCGACACCCCCGAGTTCCGCTACACCACACTCGGGGCGGGCGACGACTCCAAGGCCGGCATCATGGATGCTTCCGGTTTCCTCCCGGCCGAGGTGCCGTCCTACTGGGGGGTCTATTTCGCCGTGGACAAGGTCGATGCCACCATCGAGCAGGCCGTCTCCCTAGGCGCTACCATCGTCCAGGCCGCTGAAGACACTCCCTACGGGCGGATGGCCACCCTGACCGACCCGACGGGTGCGATCTTCAAGCTCATCGAAAACCAGGCCTCATAAGCCCACACCACCACGGACCCTGCCGGCCGGAGTTGGCCAGCAACGGCCGGCACCGCCGGCAGGGTTCTTTCGCCAGCGTCGGGGGATCCGCTGGAGCCTTCCACTCGCACAGGTCCCCACGGAGCATCCGTGGGGACCTTTTCCGTGTCCGGACGATTCGCCTTCCCCAGGGCGGTCCGAACCCTGACGTGTCGCCGTCACCACGCGGCAACCCGGCATTCACCCGTGCCTGATGTGATGCCGAGCGTGATATCCCCACCGGAGTAAAGCCCGGTTCACCGCCCGCCGACACACGCGACGGGCGTCTTCCACTGCGCCCCACAGGGCCAATTGAAAGTTAGAGCTAATGCATTTCAAAAATGGGAATTTTTTGATCGGTTTGGTGGTGTCGGCGGGGCTCCTTGCAGCCCCGCTAACCATCGTTCCGGCCATGGCAGCCGATACACCACCCGCGACAAGCCCGTCGGTGGTGATCAATGAGGCCTACCTCAGCGGAGGCAGCGCCGGAGCTGCGTTCCGGAACAAGTTCGTGGAGCTCTACAACAACTCCGACTCCGCCGTAAGCCTGAGCGGCTGGTCGCTCCAATACCGCGCGGCGAGCAACGTCAACCCTCCCACCTTCATCACTCCCCTCAGCGGCCACATCCCGGCCAAGGGATACTTCCTCATCAAGGGCGGCAGCAACAACACGGCCTCGACGGCGGCAGAATTGCCAGCTGCCGACGTCGACGGTTCCGGCACACTCAATCCGAGCGGAAGTGCCGGAACAATCGTCCTTGCCAAGCAAGGCACTGCAGTGAACCCGCTCCCCACGGGTTCCGTAGTGGGCAGCCCCGCCGTAGCCGATCTCCTCGGCTACGGCACCACAAACACCTTTGAGACCGCAGCGGCCCTCGCACCGACGGGCAACACCGATGTCAGGAGCCTGAACCGGAGCAACGGATCGGACACTGACAACAACGCCGCCGATCTGGCGCTCAGCGCCGCCATCACCCCGACGGCGGCCGGTGCCACAACTCCTCCGCCCGCAGGGCCGGAGACCAAGACCATTGCGGAAATCCAAGGCACGGGAGCGGCCAGCCCGTTTGTCGGCGCCACCGTCACCACTCGCGGTAAGGTCACCGCCGTCTACGCCACAGGCGGTTTCAATGGCTACTACGTGCAGACCCCCGGCACCGGCGGCGACATCGACCCGACGGCCAGGACGGCGTCGGACGCGATTTTCGTCTACTCGCCGTCGACCGTCGCGAGCACCCAGATCGGCGACTACCTCGAGCTCACCGGCGTAGTGAGCGAATTCGCCAACCAGACGCAGCTCACCGCAGATGCAGCCGGAGTAAAGAAGGTCACCGAAGCCGCGCCTGAGGTCAAGCCCAGCAACTTCTTGCTCCCGGCCGACGAAGCCGCCCGCGAGCGCTACGAAGGCATGCTCCTGGCACCGCAGGGCGCCTTCACGGTGACGGACAACTACTCGCTCAACCAGTACGGCGAAATCGGCCTGGCGGCGGGAACCTCACCGTTGGTTCAGCCGACAGCCGTGGCAAGCTACGGTTCAGCGGAATACAACGCGGTGGTTGCGGACAATGCCCTGCGCGGGATCAAGCTCGACGACGGCGCATCCACCAACTTCCTCAAGGACGCCTCCACGAAGGCCCAGGCGCTCCCCTACCTGACCACAAGTGATCCCGTCCGGGTTGGATCGGCTGCGACCTTCCGTACCAACGTGATCCTCGGTTACGGGAATAACTCCTGGAAATTCCAGCCGCTCTCCCAGCTGACCCCGGCCACCGCCGATTCCGTGCAACCGGTCAGCTTCGCCGGTAGCCGGCCCCAGGACCCGGCCAATGTGGGCGGCAACCTGAAGATCGCGTCCTTCAATGTTCTGAACTACTTCCCCACCACGGGTGACCAGCTCAGTGGCTGCAACTACTACACGGACCGCGACGGCAACCCGATCACGATCAAGGACGGCTGCAACGCCCGCGGCGCGGCGAATGCCGAGAACCTCCAGCGCCAGCAGGCAAAGATCGTCGCTGCCATCAACAAGTCCGGGGCCGACGTCGTCTCCTTGGAGGAGATCGAGAACTCGGCACAATTCGGCAAGAACCGCGACGATGCCCTCGCCAAGCTGGTGGATTCCCTCAATGTTGCAACCCCGGGAATCTGGGATTATGTCCGCACGCCTGCCAACGCTCCCCCGCTGAGCGATGAGGACATGATCCGCACGGCATTCATTTTCAAGAAGGCCACCGCCGAACCACTGGGTGAGTCGATCATCCACAACGACACCGTCGCTTTCGCCAGCGCACGCAAGCCCCTCGCCCAGGTGTTCAAACCAGTGGGGGCCGCCGATGACAAGAAGTTCATCGCGATCGTGAACCACTTCAAATCCAAGGGATCCGCAGCCACGCCGGACGACACTGACAAGGGCCAAGGCGCCTCCAATCTTGCCCGCACCAAGCAGGCACAGTCGCTCCTGACCTTCGCCGATAAGTTGAAGTCCTCCAAGGGCACCGACAAGCTGTTCCTGATCGGCGATTTCAACGCCTATTCCAAGGAAGACCCGATAAATGTCCTCACGGGGGCCGGCTACGCGGATCTGGAAACCAGCACGGGCAAGCACTCGTACTTGTTCGGCGGAATGGTTGGCTCCCTCGACCACATTTTGGCTTCTCCTGCCGCTCATGAGGTAGTCACGGGAACCGACATCTGGAACATCAACTCCGTAGAGTCGGTCGCGTTCGAGTACAGCAGGTACAACAACAACGTGGTCAACTACTACGCTCCGGACCAGTTCCGGGCCAGCGACCACGACCCTGTGGTGGTTGGCCTGAACCTTCCGACCACCCCTGCCTCTGTTGACCTGCAGTTCCTGGGCATCAATGACTTCCACGGACGTATCGACAGCAACACCGTCTTGTTCGCCAGCACCATCGAACAGCTCCGCGCGGCTGCCACTCCCGGTTCCACCGCGTTCATCTCTGCGGGAGACAACATCGGCGCGTCCCTGTTCGCCTCTGCTGTGGCCAAGGACCAGCCGACCATCGATGTCTTGAACGCCCTTGAGCTCAAGGCGTCCGCTGTGGGCAACCATGAGTTCGACGGCGGATGGGCGGACTTGCGCGACCGCGTCATCGCTCCCGGCAACAATGCGAAGTTCCCGGTCCTGGGTGCCAACGTCTACCAGAAGGGCACCACTACGCCGGTCTTGCCGGAGTACTCCGTTCTGGACATGAACGGTATCAAGGTGGCCGTCATCGGGACCGTGACCCAGGAAACCCCTTCACTTGTCAGTCCGGCTGGCATCGCTGACCTCGAGTTCGGTGACCCTGTGGACGCCGTCAATCGAGTAGCTGCCGAGATCAAGGCCGACAAGCTCGCCGACGTGATCGTCGCGGAAATCCACGACGGCGCCGGAGCAGGTACGCCGGAGGACGCCACGATTGAGCAGGAAGTCGCGGCGGGAGGCCCGTTCGCCAAGCTCGTGAAGGAAACCACACCCGATGTGGTGGCCATCTTCACCGGCCACACGCACAAGGAATACGCCTGGGACGCCCCGATCCTTGACGCCAACGGCCAGCCGACGGGCAAGACCCGCCCGATCGTGCAGACCGGCAACTACGGCGAGAACATCGGGCGGATCACCCTGACGGTGGACACCAAGAGCATGACGGTGACTGCCTACACCGCGGGCAACGTCAAGCGCTCCACAACGGACATGTCCGGAACGTACCCCCGTGCTGCGCAAGTCAAGGCCATCGTGGACAAGGCACTTGCCGACGCCGCCGCCGTCGGGAACCAGCCGGTTGGTGCGGTCACTGCGGATATCACCACTGCCTTCACGCCGGACCCCGCCGGCGGTGCTCCCAAGCGTGATGACCGCGCGAGCGAATCCACGCTTGGCAATCTGGTGGCGGATTCGCTCGTGGACACGCTTAAGGCGCCCGAGCTTGGTGGGGCCGAGATCGGCGTCGTGAACCCCGGCGGCCTGCGCAACGAGCTCTACTACGCGCCCGACGGCACCATCACGTACGCGGAAGCCAACGCTGTGCTGCCCTTCGTGAACAACCTCTGGACCACGTCCCTCACCGGCACGCAGTTCAAGTCGCTTCTTGAGCAGCAGTGGCAGACTAACGCCGATGGTTCCGTCCCGAGCCGTCCATACTTGCAGCTGGGACTGTCCAAGAACGTGAACTACACGTACGACGCCGCCCGTGCGGCTGGCGACCGGATCACCTCCGTTTGGGTGAGTGGCGCGCTCCTCGACTCCGCGAAGTCGTACCGGATCGGCACCTTCAGCTTCCTGGCTGCAGGTGGCGACAACTTCCGTGTCTTCAAGGACGGCAGCAACACCAAGGACTCCGGACTGGTGGATCGTGACGCGTGGATCAAGTACTTGCGCGAGCACAACCCTGTCTCGCCGGACTTCGCACGCCGATCCATTGCCGTCGTGAACACGACGGCGGCAGAGGTGAGGGGCGGAGACGCCATGACCATGGCCGTCTCCAAGCTGAATCTGACCTCTCTCGGTAGCCCGCAAAACGCCTCGCTCAAGGTCATCTTCACAGATGCCAAGGGCGTCGCAACGGAGCTGGGAACAGTCAGTGTGGCATCCGGTGCTGCAACAGTGAACACCAAGGTTCCCGCGGGAGCGGCTGCCGGAACAGGCACCTTGGTGCTGACCGCCGTCGAGTCAGGGACTGTGGTGAAGGTCGCCGTCCAGGTCGCTGCTCCGCTGCCCCCGAAGTGCACGGCACCGGTCAAGCCAAGCAAGTGGTACGACGTGCTCGGCTGGATCAAGTATGCCTTTGCATGGCTCGAGTACCAGAAATGCCTTAAGGGCTAATCGCAGCGCCAGCCACCAATGAGCATGCTCTCCCCCGGCCTTGGCGAGTGGACATATTGGGAATATGTCCACTCGTCGGAGCGGGCGGGGAGCATGCTCATTTTTCTTGGTGGAACACGGGGGAGCATGCTCATTTTTGCGGGGGCAGGCCGAGCATGTCCCTCGCGATTTCGTCGGCGTCGCGGAGGGTCCGCTGGCCGCTGGGGTAGGCGGGACCATCGGAAGGTCGGGCTTCGGCGGCGATGGCCGTCCCCCACTGGGCAGAAGAAAGTTGCAGGCCCAAGGCGTACATCCCGGGAGTCAGGGAACCGTTGCCACCCACCAGACGGTAGGGGTGCGCTTGGACATCCAATCCGGAGGTCTGCACCGGCGTTCCCTCGGCCGTCATCATCACCTTGGGCCGCACCAACCCATCCGCGAGCAACTGCCGCAAGAACGGGGAAACACTCGCGCCCACCCTGTTCGCCGGAGACATCGCTTCAATCAGCGTCCTGGCTTCGGCAGCGCCCTCGTGCACCCAGGCGGATACCGCCCGGAAGACACCCCTGCCATGGTCAACGTTGAACCGCGGATCCGGCCCCACGAAACTCACGACGCCGGCACGCGCCAAAGCGGCTAGCTGTTCGGCACGCAGGGCGGGAGGACCGCTCGCGAGCCCCTCAACGAAGGACTCGAACCAGCCCCGGAGTTCACCCACCCACGATTCGTCCGTGATGCCGCCGTCGGCCACGGCACTTTTCAAGATGGCCCGTCCCGTGTGCAAGGCGCCGATTGCCATCTTCACGGGATCCGCCTCACCCAGCGCGGAACGGCGGGCGTCGTCGTCCAGATAGTCCACGACGGCGGCGTCGAGTTCCTTCCTGGACGCGAAGGAACGCCCGGCCAAGGGCGCCGCGAGGCCCAGAAGGTCAAGGCGGCGCGACGCCGCAACGTGGATGGAAACCAACTCCGCGACTTGGTTTTCCCACCGCCCGGTGGCATGCGCATGGGGACGCAGCAGGTCTTCGAGAGCAGTCAGGAATTCCGTCGCATCAGACACGGCCACTGGTTCAGCAACAACCAACGTGGAGTAGTATGCCCACAAGGCGTCACGATGCAGGAGGGGCCAGAGGTCATGATCGAAGCCAGGTTGGATACCCGCGGCGGCAAAGCGTTTCAGCGCACTCTCCGTCAAGTACCGCAAACGCACCGACTTCGGATAGTAGCCGTCCAACCCAGCCTTGGCCCGGTACGGAGTACCGCGCCTGGACGCCGCGATGATCTTCGGTTCCCGGCCCGAGGGCACGTACTTGAGCTTCCCCGGGAGACCGTCGCCGGCCGCCACGAATTGTCCCCCGCGGCCTTCCGTCAACTGGCCCATGACGTCGAAGAAGTTCAGGCCCATGCCCCGGACCAGGACCGTTTCCTTGTCCGGGACCAAGGCCCAGTCGACGTCGGCAGGAGCGGCCGGCGGGAAGTACAGCAGACCGAGCTCCGCAGCAGCCTCGCTGAACGAACGCTGCTCCGGGTTGAGCCGGGACCCAAGGTGGCCCAGCGCGAGGACGAGGGAATCGACGGTGAGGCGAGCGCCGTCGTCGAGTTCGACGTCGAACCCTCCGCCCACAGGCCCGACCGGCAGGGCGTACGCTGCGCCGTCCGCCGGGCCACCCGGCAGGGGACGCGCCGCCACGGCGTTGCTCCGGTGGAAAGCGATCTCGACGCCGGCAGGGACACTTTCCAGCAATTCTTCCAGCGTGGAGCGCAGATACCGTCCATAGAGGGCGCGGCTTGGAAAGTCGTGGGAGGCGAGGGCGGCAAGTTCGGCCCGCTCCTCTTGGCTCAGGCCGGTGCCCCCGGACGCACGCTGTTCCGACCGCCACCGCTCGAAAGACCCCCCGGCCAAGGGCGGCGCGAGCTGATCGTCCTCGGGAATCAGGGTGGGGTAGAAAGACTGAGTGTTCATGAGGTACAGCCGGGACTGTTCGGGCTGCCAGACGTGTCCCGGACCCGCGGGAAAGGGATCCACGACGTCGATGTGCAGGGAACGCGTTGGCGTTTCCATCGCAGCCCAATTGGCGAGTAGACGCTCCAGCACACTGGTGCCGCGAGGCCCTGCCCCGATCAGCCCTACCCGAATGTTCTGCGATTTACCCACGCCCAAGCTTAACTTCTTGTGACTTGCTTCCTTCTCAGACAGTGACTCTAGGATGAGGGATGACCACCACAGCAGCTGATCAAGCGCCCGCGCCCGACAACGAAACTGCCCAGGGAACCGCAATCGCACCCGAACCTGTCGACGAGAATATCTGGCTCGAAGACGTTCATGGCGAGGAACAGCTGGCTTGGGTGCGGGAGCAAAATGCCCGCACTGAAGACTTGCTCGACGATGCCGAGTACGCCGCTTTGGAAACCGGAATCCTCGAGGTTCTGGACTCCACTGACAGGATCGCCATGGTCAACAAACGCGGCGAGCACTACTACAACTTCTGGAAGGACCAGCAGAACCCCAAAGGTCTCTGGCGCCGGACCACGTGGGAGAGCTACCTCAGCGACACCCCCGAATGGGACGTGCTTTTGGACATAGACGCGCTGGCCGCGGCAGAAGGCGAAGAATGGGTGTTCCACGGCGCCAACTTCCTCCGTCCGGCCGAGGGCGAACCGCACCGCTTCGCCATCGTCGCCCTGTCCCCCGACGGCGGCGATGCCAACCGCCATCGCGAGTTCGACGTCGATACGCGCAGTTTCGTGGACCCTGCAGCTGGCGGCTTCGACCTTCCGACTGCGAAGGGCAACGTAAGCTGGCTCGACGCCGATACGCTGCTGGTTTCCACTACTGCGGATGGCCTGCCGAAAACCAGCTCGTCCTACGCGCGGACCGGCGTGAGGCTTCGACGCGGCCAAAGCCTGGCTGAAGCCGAGCGGATCTTCGAGATCCCCAAAGACCACATGATGGCCCTCGTCGCCCACGACTCCACCCCGGGTTTCGAACGCACCTTCGCCGTCGATTGGATCGACTTCTTCAACCGAACCACCTCCGTACTGCGTGACGACGAGTGGCTTGCCATTGATGTCCCAACGGACGTCAACCTCAGTTCCCACCGCGACTGGCTCATGTTCCGTCCGCGGCAGGACTGGAACGTCGGCGATACCACCTACCCGGCGGGGTCGCTGCTGGCCGCCGACTTTGAGGGCTATCTGTCCGGAGCACGCGACTTCACGGTGCTCTTCACCCCGGATGAGCACACCTCCCTGCAGTCCTGGAGTTGGACTCGGGACTACCTGCTCCTGAACCTGCTGCACGATGTCTCTTCCGAGATCAGGGTAATCGACCCCGCACGCAAGGATTCTGCGGGCGGGTGGGCCGTGACCCTGCTCGATGCGTGCCCACCGCTGCACGATGTGAACGCCTACGCCGTCGACGACGAGGACGAAGCAGAAGGCGACGACGCCGGCAACGACTACTGGCTCGTGGCAACCGGCTTCACCACTCCCACCACCCTCATGCGCGGCACGCTGTCCCCAGGCATCGCCAGCTACACTCTCGACGCGGGCCACGACGGCGGGGTGTCCAGCACGCACTCCGTGGTGAAGTCCTCGCCGTCGTTCTTCAACGAGGCCGACTACGAGGTCCAGCAACACTTCGCCACCTCGGCAGACGGCACCCGTGTGCCCTATTTCCAGGTGGCGTCCAAAGATCTTGACCTCGACGGCGAAAACCCCACCCAGCTCTCGGGCTACGGCGGCTTCGAGATCTCCAGGACCCCTGCTTACAGCGGAGCCATCGGCCGTGCGTGGCTGGAACGCCGAAGTGAAAGCATCCAATCCGAAGACGGCTCAGAATCCCATTCCCGTGGCGGCGTGTACGTCGTAGCCAACATCCGCGGCGGCGGCGAGTACGGTCCGGCCTGGCACCGTGCCGCCCTGCAGGAAAAGCGGTACCGTGCGTTCGAGGACTTCGCCGCGGTTGCCCGGGACCTCATTTCGCGGGACGTCACCAGTCCGCGCAGGCTCGGTTGCGTGGGCGGTTCCAACGGCGGGCTGCTAGTTGGCAACATGTTAACCCAGTATCCGGAACTGTTCGGGGCGGTCTCCTGCGGTGTCCCGTTGTTGGACATGCGCCGCTACACGAAACTTTCGGCCGGCTACTCCTGGATTGCAGAATACGGCGATCCGGACGTCCCGGAACAGTGGGAATACATCCGTACCTTCTCGCCGTACCACCTGCTGCGCGACGGCGTGGACTACCCGGAGACGTTCATCTGGACGGCCACCTCCGATGACCGAGTGGGCCCGGTCCAGGCGCGGAAGATGGCAGCCCGGATGCAGGCGATGGGCATCCCGAACGTGTGGTTCCACGAAGCACTTGAAGGCGGTCACGCCGGAGCCTCGGACAACCGGCAAGCGGCCTCGCTCCAAGCCCGCAGCCAGCACTTCCTGTGGCGGGCGCTTGCGGGCAAGGAGGGTGCGGGGCGGTGACGGTCGCCTAAGATCCACGCCCGCGGCCCCTGGGTCCCCCGTTTTGCGCTGGGTGCCCAGTTCTGCGTATCCTTGGTTGGCTAGCAATAGCAACTGGAGACGTGCCAGAGCGGCCGAATGGGCTTCACTGCTAATGAAGTGTGGGGCACAACTCCACCGGGGGTTCAAATCCCCCCGTCTCCGCGTTTTGGCCCCGGTCCTTGGACCGGGGCCTTTTGCGTTCCCGGGTCTTCTGGGGCCGGATTCCGGTAGGGAAGATTCACGTGGCCGACTCTTCGAATTCAGCTCGCGCCAATAGCCTCGTCCGGGGAATCCCAGACCAACGACGAGGAGAATTTCATGCGTTCAATGACAAGGTTCGCGATCGCGACGGTTGGGGCCGTCCTGCTCTCAACCACGTTGCTCACTCCGCCGGCCCTTGCGGCAAACAACGGCGCCGCAAACAGCGGGCCTGAGTTTGGACAGAATGGCTCCAACGGCAACGGCCATGAGGGCAACACCAACGGCTTCAGCTTTGGAGTGATCGGGGATGTGCCCTACGGTGACGCTGAAATCCAGGCGTTCCCGTCCTACGTTCAGGACCTTAACGCACACAAGGAACTGAGTTTTGTAGCACATGTGGGCGACATCAAGAACGGATCGTCCCAGTGCACGGACCAGTACTTCGAAGCCATCAAGAAGAACTTCGACAGCTTTACGGCGCCACTCGTCTACACCCCGGGCGACAACGAGTGGACTGACTGCCACCGAACGAACAATGGAGCTTACAACCCCTTGGAGAGACTGGCCAAGGTCCGTGAAGTCTTCTTCCCGGAACCAGGTGTCACGCTTGGTTCGCCCATGCAAGTGAAGTCACAGGCCAAGGAAGGCTTCCCGGAAAACGTCAGCTTCCGCAAGCATGAGGTCGCCTTCACTGCTGTCAACATTCCGGGTAGTAACAACTCGATGCTGCCTTGGAAGGGACTCGGCCAGACACAGCCCACCGCCGCCCAATTGAACGAAGTGCAGCAGAGGACCCGGGCAGACATCCAGGAACTGAAGGACACTTTCCGCAAGGCGCGGAACAACGGTGACCGGGCCGTCGTCGTGATGACGCAGGCCGATATGTTCGACCCGACAGTCGCGGCTCCTTCCCAGACGGATTTTGGTGCGTTCAAGCCCCTGGTGCAGACCTTGATCGAGGAATCGAACTCATTTGGTGGCCCGGTTTACCTGATCAACGGCGACAGCCACGTCTACAACCAGGACCACCCTCTCGCAGACGGTTCGGCGTGGCTTACGTTCTACGGCCAGGCCACCGCGGCGAAGAACCTGACGCGGGTCACTGTGGATGGGTCCAACAATGCAAAGGACTGGCTCAAGGTCACGGTCAATCCCGAGGACTCAGCAAGCGTCGTGTCCTTCGACCGGGTTCCCTTCACGCACCCTGCTTCCTAGCTAGCGTTGTCCCAGCAAGTCACCGGGCAGCCAAAAGACGCCGGAATCTCCGTGCTGGGTTCCGGCGTTTTGGCTGCCCCTAGCGCTCCTAGCCCCGACGTTTCTCCGGCTTGCCCACAACACGGCTGACTTCAGCCCCAGCATGCCGGTGCAGGGTGAGGCTGTCCACGGTGCTCAGGAGCATCGCCGCAGCCATGGCGAGGAAAGCGCCGCGGTACGCCGAGGAAGGGCCGCCGCCAAAGAGTGAAGCATGATCGAAAAGACGCAGGAAAAGTGCCCCTACGGCAATGCCGGCACCCGCGGCCAGTTGCACCAGAGTGGCTGAGACTGCGTTAGCCGAGGGAAGCTCCCCCGGCACGATGTCCGCATATTGCACAGACGCGTAGGCCGAGAAGCCGATGGAACGGAAGGCTCCGCTGGCCAGCAGCAAGGCAAAAATCAACGGTTCCGGGGTTCCGGCGTTGAGCGCTGCGCAAGCGACAAAGGTGACGGCCGAGGCGAGCGACGCGACGACCAACACGGGTTTGAAGCCGAAGCGGCGGATGATGGGCGTTGTAGCGGGTTTGATGCCGATGTTGCCAATGAAGACAGCGGCCACCATGGCACCGGATTTGAGGGGGTCCCAGCCAAAGCCGTCCTGGAACAACAGCGGCAGCAGGAAAGGCACCGAGCTGATGGTCAGCCGATAGACGAAGCCTCCGGTGGAGGTGGCCCGGAAGGTCCGGGTGGCGAAGACCCGGAGATCAAAGAGCGGAGTCTTGGCCTTGAGCATCCACCAGGCCGCCCCTGCCAAAGCAAAAGCTCCAGCCAACAACACGACTGCCGGGACCGCGCCCGCGCCATGACCGCCAACTCCTTCCAGGCCCACCACAAGCGATCCGACGCCGAGGGTAGTCAGGGTGAGCCCCGGCCAGTCGAGCCGCCTGCCGGCATCGCCTCCTGTACGCGGAACCAGCCTCACGGCAGCGATGAAGGCAGCAAGCCCCAGCGGTAGGTTGATCAGGAAGATCCAGTGCCAGGAAAGATAGGTAGTGAAAGCTCCGCCCACAAGCGGCGCCAAAACGGGGGCTAGCAAGCCGGGCCAAACGAGGAATGCCGTGGCTCGGAGGAGCTCCGACTTGGGTGTGCCCCGCAGCACGACGAGAGTCCCGACCGGCACCATCATGGCCCCGCCGGCCCCCTGCGCCACCCGGCTCAAGGTCAGCAGGGTGAGGTCCTGGCTGGCCGCGCACAACAGCGACGCAACTGTGAACACGGCGATCGCCAGGCAGAAGATCCGACGTGCACCAAAGCGTTCTGCTAGCCAACTGCTGAGCGGAATTCCCATGGCCACGGTCACCAGATAGGCAGTCATCGTGATGTTGACATCGGCCGAGACCACTTTGAAGTCGGCCGCGATGCTCGGCATGGCGGTGGTGAGGACTGTGCCGTCCAGGAACTCCATGAAGAAGGTGGCGGCAACCAGCAATGCGAGCCGTGGCTGCCATTTGGACTCGGACTGGACGACGTCCGATGCCGAGCCGCTCAAGCTGCTTGACCGAGGACGAGAGGCAACACCGGTCCTGCTCCGGCTTGCCTGAGAGCGCGGCCGGCAACAGCCATGGTCCAGCGACTGTCCGCCAAGTCATCGACCAAGAGGATGCCTTGACCGCCTAGCGACGCGAGGTTCTGTCCAAGTTCCGGACCTACCACAAGGCGGTCCCAGACACCGGCCAGCCGGTATGCGCTGTTGCCACCCCTCCCGCCAGTAGGCCCGCCGTGCTGGAGCTGGAGAGAACCTAGATATGGCATCTGGCCAATCCCTGCTATGCCGCGAGCCAGGGACTCGACAAGTGCAGGCTTGTTCCTGGACGGGATGCTCACCACGGCCGCGGGCCGTCCTTGCCCGCTCCACCCTGCGGATCGGCCGTCTCCGGCAGCCCATTCGCGCAGCACCTGCACGCAGGCCTGCAACATGGCAGGCTCGACGTCGCGGTCAGCTGCGCCGGCGGCAAAGAGTGCGCGGAGGGCCCCTCCCCAGCCGAGGTCAGTCAGGCGGGCCAGGATACGGCCTTCGGCCAGCAACTCGTCGGGCTTGATCTTGCCCTTCACGGCAACACCTAGCCGGTCCATGCCGCTGGGCCACTGAAGCCGTGGTTCCAGTGCGAGACCCGCGCGCCGGAGAGTCTGCCCCGCGGCGTCGGCGGCTGCTGCAGCCACGTCCGCTGGGAACCACATGCCGCCGCAATTGTCGCAGCGGCCACAAGCACGTGCCGACTCGTCGTCCAGGACAGCGGTGATGTATTCCATGCGGCATCCAGCGGTGTCCTGATAGATCACCATGGAGTCCTGCTCGTCCACCCGGGCCTCGGCGATGCGTGCGTAGCGTTCGGCGTCATAGGTCCATGGACGTCCCGTGGACCTCCAGCCACCGCCAACGCGCTCCACCGCGCCATCCACCGCGAGGACCTTCAACAGGAGTTCCAGGGGCGTGCGGCGCAGGTCCACCCTCGCTTCAAGCGCCACGGTGGATAAGGCGGATCCGGACTCGGCCAGGACGTCGAGGACGGCCGCCGCCTTTTCCTCTGATGGCATGGAGGCTGTGGCAAAATACTGCCAGATCTCGCGGTCCTCGGATCCGGGCAGGAGGAGCACATCGGCATTGGCGGCGCCACGGCCGGCACGGCCCACTTGCTGGTAGTAGGCCACCGGCGATGAGGGAGCACCAAGGTGGATGACAAAACCGAGGTCTGGTTTGTCGAACCCCATCCCAAGCGCCGAGGTGGCCACGAGAGCCTTCACCTGATTGTCCTTGAGGAGTTGCTCAGCACGTTCGCGGTCGGCAGGGTCTGTGCGACCGGTGTAGGACAAGACGTTGTGGCCTGCCTCGGAGAGCAGCCGGGCGGTGTCCTCCGCTGCGGAGACGGTCAGGGTGTAGATGATTCCACTGCCTGGCATGTCGGCCAGATGTGTCAGCAGCCAGCCAAGGCGATCCCTCGAGTCTGCGAGTTTCAAGACGCCCAGCCGCAGGGACTCCCGGCCAAGCGCTCCTCGGATGGTGAGCACACCGGCGCCGAGTTGTTCCTCGATGTCATGGACCACCCGGGAGTTGGCCGTGGCGGTGGTTGCCAGCACAGGGACGCTTCCCGGCAATTGCTCGATGAGATCGGAAATACGCCGGTAATCGGGACGGAAATCATGGCCCCAGTCCGAAATGCAGTGTGCCTCGTCAATCACCAGGAGGCCGGTACGGCGGATGAGCTCGGGAAGCTGGTTTTCGCGGAACGAAGGATTGGTGAGCCTCTCCGGCGAAACCAGGAGAACATCCACCTCGTCCGCGGCCAGTTGCTCGCGAACGTTGTCCCACTCGAGCTGATTGGCGGAGTTGATCGCCACGGCGCGGACGCCGGCGCGCGCGGCTGCCGCGACTTGGTCCCGCATGAGCGCCAGCAGCGGCGAAACGATGAGCGTAGGTCCCGCGCCCCGACGCCTCAACAACAACGACGAGACGAAGTACACGGCGGACTTGCCCCAGCCCGTCCGCTGCACCACCAAGGCGCGCCGTCCGGCGTCGACCAGGGCCTCGATCGCCTCATACTGGCCGTCGTGGAATTGCGCGTCCGTACTTCCCACAAGCTCCCTCAGTACCTCAAGGGCTTGCAGGCGGGTGGTGGACTGTTCCGCCGCAAGAAGAGCAGCATCCGGGTTGTTGGGCATGCCTTCAGTATTCCAGCACCCGCAGACAGCCAGAACCTGGAACTTCATCTATGTGGACGAACGTTTTCCACATAGCCGGCCGCTGGCGTAGTGCCAACCGCGCTCCACAGTAAGATTGAGCGCGTGACTAGCGAGCAGAACAAGACATTCGACCTCTCGGCTTCCTTCAAGGCTTATGACGTCCGGGGAATCGTCGGCGAATCCATCACGTCCCACATCGTGGAGTCGGTCGGCGCCGCGTTCGTCGACACTCTGGGCCTCGCAGGCGAGACGGTGCTGGTGGGCGGCGACATGCGACCGTCCTCCCCCGAATTCATCAAGGCGTTTGCTGACGGCGCCGCCCGCCGTGGCGCCAATGTCCAGCTGCTTGACCTCATTTCCACCGACGAGCTTTACTACGCCTGTGGCGCTCTCAATGCTGCCGGCGCCACGTTCACCGCAAGCCACAACCCGGCCGAGTACAACGGCATCAAGATGTCCAAGGCCGGCGCGCAGCCGATCTCGTCCGAAACAGGCCTCAAGGAAATCCAGGCACTGGCGGAGAAGTACCTCAACGACGGCAGCATCCCTGCTGCCGAGGCCCAAGGAAAAATCAGTGTCCGCGATGTCCTGAAGGACTACTCCGAGTACTTGCGTAGCCTGGTTGACCTCCAAGGCTCCCGTCCGTTGAAGATCGTGGTCGACGCCGGAAACGGGATGGCCGGACTGACCACGCCTGCCGTGCTCGGTAACGAACTGCTTCCTGCCCTGCCGTTCGAGATCGTCCCCCTGTATTTTGAGCTGGATGGCTCCTTCCCGAACCACCCGGCCAATCCACTTGAGCCAGAAAACCTGCGCGATCTGCAAGCCGCGGTCATCGAACACGGCGCGGACATCGGCCTGGCTTTCGACGGCGACGCCGACCGTTGCTTCGTGATCGATGAGAAGGGCGAACCTGTATCCCCCTCTGCGATCACTGGCATGGTTGCGCGTCGCGAAATCGCGCGCGCCCAGGCCGCAGGTGAAGAAACTCCCGTGATCATCCATAACCTGCTGACCTCGCGGGCTGTCCCCGAGCTCGTCGCCGCAGATGGCGGCCGCGCCGTCCGCACCCGCGTGGGTCACTCGTTCATCAAAGCCGTCATGGCTGAAGAAGGTGCCGTCTTCGGCGGCGAACACTCGGCGCACTTCTACTTCCGCGATTTCTGGAACGCGGACACGGGCATGCTCGCAGCCATGCACGTGTTGGCGGCACTGGGCGAGCAGGACGGCCCGCTGTCCGAACTTGGCCGCGAGTACGAGCCGTACGTCTCCTCCGGCGAAATCAATTCCGAAATCGAGGACAAAGCGGGAGCCATTGAGCGCGTCCGCGCCGATTTTGACGGCGAAGACGTCGATGTCGACACCATGGATGGCAGCACCTTCACCGCGAAGGACGGCACCTGGTGGTTCAACCTTCGACCGTCCAACACGGAGCCGTTCCTACGCCTGAACGCCGAGGCGAAGGACGTGGCCACCATGGAAAAGGTCCGCGACCGTGTCCTCGCACTGGTCCGGGATTAGTCTGCGGCCCGGAAGACGAGCAGCAGCATGAGTACCAATACCCTCGAAAGTACCGAGGAACGCGAGCTCCGCGAAGTCCGTGAGACCTTGGGAGCGGCTCTGGCGACGGCGCAGGAACACCTGGAACAAAACGGTGGATTCCTTCCCTTCGCCGTCACGCTCGCGGACGACGACGAACTCCGGCTCGTCTTCGTCACTCCCGGAGAGCCGGACGACGAGGGAAACGTCGATACCGAGTCGATGCTGGCAGATATCCTCGAGTTGCTCCGCCAAGGCCGTGACGGATACCGCGCGGTGGCCATCGCCAGCGACGTCATCCTTCCGGAACACGGCTCGGACGGGATTCACGCCGCGGCTGAGCATCGCGCCGGCGGGCTGATGGCAGCCGTTGTCCCCTATGTCCAGACAACCGAAGGTTTTACCTTTGACACCGCCGAAGCCGACACCAACGAACCCCTCGTCTGGGTGGACTAGACCTGACTCCGTAAGCTTGTTGGCATGAAGATCAATGCCTTCGCGGATGTGAGCCTGCGCGCGCTCCTGGTTCTGTCGTCCGCGCCCGCAGGTGAACTCCTGACGACCCAAAACATCGCAGACGCCGTGGGGACTCCCTACCACCACGTCAGCAAGGCCATCGTTCGGCTGCGGGAGCTCGGCCTGATCGACGTCGAGCGTGGCCGCAACGGCGGATCCCGGCTCAGCGCAGCCGGACAAAAAGCCACAGTGGGCCAGCTCCTGCGGGAGCTGAATACCAGGGCGGATCCCGCGGAGTGCCAATCCGCCAACGGCGACTGCCCACTCATCACCGAATGCGGCTTGCGCCACGCCATGGCCCGAGCACGGGAGGCCTTCTACCGGGAACTGGACGACGTCGTCGTCTCCTCCTTGCCACACATGCGTCAAATGGCGCCGGCATTCCAAGCGATCGGCTTGCGCCCCGGGCTGTAAGCCCGGACCGTAAGCCCAGGCTGTGACGCACGCCGACGGTCCCCAGCCCTGTCGATTGGCAAGAGTCTTCTACAGCGTGTAGAACTTAGTCATAGATACTTGCATTTCAAATACGAGTATTGATCTCGGTCCGTATGCAAGCAACGGGCCACTACGACAGGAGTTCCTATGCTCTCGGACAAGTCCTTCCCGGTCATCGAGGCCACGTTGCCGCTGGTCGGCTCCCGGATTGGTGACATCACCCCCAAGTTCTACTCACGCCTCTTTGCTGCGCACCCCGAGCTGCTTGACGGGCTATTCAGCCGTTCGAACCAGCGCTCTGGCAACCAGCAGCAGGCCCTTGCCGGCAGCATCGCCGCTTTCGCAAGCCACTTGGTCAGCAACCCGGGCACCCTGCCGGAGACCGTGCTGTCCCGTATCGCGCACCGCCACGCATCGCTGGGCATCACCGAGGCGCAGTACCACGTGGTCTACGAGCACCTCTTCGCCGCCATCGCAGAGGACTTGGCCGAAGTCATCACCCCGGAAATCGCCGAAGCCTGGACTGAGGTCTATTGGCTCATGGCGGACGCCCTGATCAAGCTCGAGAAGGGACTCTACGCGGCGCAGGCCAATGGCAAGATGTGGAGTCCCTGGAAGGTCGCGTCCAAGGCTCCCGCCGGAACCGGATCCATGACCTTCACGCTGGAACCGGCAGACAATACGCCCATCACCGAAGCACTGCCCGGTCAATACATCAGCGTCAAGGTCACCCTCCCGGACGGCCTGCGCCAGGTCCGTCAGTACTCCCTTTCCGGTGATGCCGGCACCAGCCGCAGCTTCACTACAAAGATCGACGACGGCGGCGAGGTCTCACCCGTCCTGCACAACACGGTGGAGGTCGGCGACGTCCTGGAGATCTCCAACCCCTACGGCGAGATCACTCTCAAGGACGGAGACGGGCCGGTGATCCTCGCCTCGGCCGGCATCGGCTGCACACCCACAGCATCCATCCTGCGCTCGCTCGCAGATTCCGGCTCGGACCGCAAGGTCCTGGTCTTGCACGCCGAGAGCAATCTGGACAGCTGGGCATTGCGCGGGCAGATGACGGACGACGTCGAGCGGCTGGATGGAGCCGAACTCCAGCTCTGGCTGGAGGAACCGCAGCCCGGGTCCAATGCGGGCTTCATGTCACTGCGCGAAGTGGACCTGCCGGCCGACGCATCTTTGTACCTGTGCGGACCACTGCCGTTCATGAAGCACATCCGCAACGAAGCCATCAATGCCGGAATTCCTGCCACGAAGGTTCATTACGAAGTCTTCGGGCCGGACATCTGGCTGGCCAACTAACTGGCAGTAGATGTCGTTCAGAGGGCGCATAACGACAACAACTGCGAGTTAGTTGGGTCCCGAAGCCTGGCCAACAACCACGGCTGCTAGCCCGCCGGCACCCCCGGCGGGCCGGCAACCAGCAGCGGCAGCATCACCTCATCCACCACCTTCACCAGGAATTCATCATCGATGGGCGTTCCCGAGAAGATGAACCGCTGCCGCAGCAAAGCGGGTCCGGCCTCGATTCTCGTCTCCGTGGCCACGCTGGGATCACATTCGCCGCGTGCCGCAGCCTGCTCAATAATGGCTCGCATGATCTTCCCTACGTTGCCGCGCGTGTACTCGTGGACTTCTGCGGCCACCGATGGGTTCTGGAGTGCCTCCCCTAACAGCCCGCGCATGGCTTGGCCCACTGCTCCTTCCAGCTGTTGCGCTACAAGCCGCAGGATCGCCAGGGCGTCCCCGCGCAGGCTACCCGTATCCGGCGCGGACGACGGACTGGGCATGGCATCGTAGGCTGCCTCGAGCACCAACGCTGCCCGCCCGGGCCACCGCCGGTAGAGAGAAGCTTTGCTCGCCCTGGCGCGCTCGGCGACGCTGTCCATGGTCAGCGCGGCGTACCCGGATTCGGCGATCTCCGCCCGGACTGCTTCGAAAATTGCACTGTTCAAGGCAGCTCCGCGCCGGCGCGGCAGCTTGCGATGATCCTGCTGCACCGGCACGCGGTGCTGTTGCTCCGGCAAGAACTCCTGTTGCTTCGGCATGTCAAACATCCCCCGGCGAAGCGGTCGGCAGGACCACTCCCAGGCTTCCGTCCACGAGCACCCGCTGCCCGTCGGCCAAGGTGCTGGTCCCCGAACCGGTGCCCATGACTGCCGGAATTCCGTATTCCCTGGCCACGATCGCCGCATGCGAGCCAAGCCCTCCGGCATCCACCACAACCGCCGCGGCCCGTTGGAACAACGGCGTCCACGAAGGGTTGGTGTACGGGCAGACCAGGATTTCGCCGCTGCGGAGCTGGCCGAACTCGGCCGGCCCCCGGATCACCCGGACAAGCCCGCTTGCCTGGCCGCGGCTGGCCGGAGTACCGGAGACGAGGGCCCCGTCCACCTGGCGGCCTCGGCCAAAGAGCAAAACCGGATCAAGCAGCGGGATGCCCTCCAGTTCCCTCCGTTTCGCCGCCCGCGCCAGCACCAGCGGCCGGTAACGGTCACGCAGGGAAGCCGGCAGCGCACCGCCGTCGTCCGCGTCCGTGATGGACTCCAATTCCTCGAACCGCAAGTGATAGATGTCGTCCGGTGCGTCGATCACGCCACCCAGTACCAACCGCCGGCCGAGCTCCCGGTAGGCGCGGCGGATCGGCGGGATGGCTTTGGTGGCGTAGAAGTGGCTGTCCTCGCGGAAAGCCATTCCGGCCCGAGCGGACTCGACGGCGGCGAGCACCCTTCGCCGCACCGGTTCGAAGCGGAGTGCCGGGTGACGCTTCAATTCCGCAATCGCTGTACCGGTCTGGTCGGCCGCTTGATGCCGCTCTCCGGACATGGCCTTCACCAGCCCCAGCACCACCTCGGGGGCATCGGACCACGTAGGCGAACTGCTCAGGACAACGCTGGTGGTTTCCCGGTGTCCGTATTCCAGCTGGAACTCCTGGAACGCCTCCCGGAAAGCGCGATGCTCTGGAGCCTTTTCGACCTGGTCCAGCAGCTGGCGGGGGTCTGCTTCACGAAAGGCGCGTGACAGTCCGGGGTCGTCTGCCGCAAGGGAAGCGAGCCGTTCAAGTGCCCGATTCGCCTGGCTCGTCCGGGTTTCCGCGCCGGCGATCAGCGCAGGCGCAAGCCTTGTCTTGCCCAGGAACAGAAGCATCAAGCGCATCTTCAGCACCGGCACGAGAATTCCGGGCAGGTAAGAAACCCGGAGATCCCCGATCGCCTGCATCGTCGCGAAGCACTCCTCCACAAGTTCGATGACCGCACGCCAGCGCAGCGGACCGAGATCCATTCCGTTCAGCCGTTCGATTTCGCCAAGGAACCGGGCGAAGCGCGGATCTTGGGTCCACGTGTCTGGCTTGAATTGCCTTGACCGTCGCAGCAAAGACACGGGCGCTGCAAGGGTCCGGAGGGTCGGGCGCGGCACCGGCGGGACGAGCTGAACCACCACGCCGTCCTCCTCCGGCAACAACTCCTCAACCGTGGGAAAGACCACGCCCACGCTTCCGGCCATCCCCCGCAGCATGCCCAAGATTCCTCGGCTCATCCACCCGGAGACATCCAGCGGATACGGCCGTTCCTGGAACATCTCGATGAAGAACGGCCCCACCCGCCGTTGGACCGCGTTGAGGCTGGGCGGTTGAGGCGGGAGCGCGGTCATCGGCCGCGACTGCAGCACATACAGCACGCCCCCGGCCACAGCCCACTCCATGTCCTGTGGCCGAGCGAAATGCTCCTGGGCTTCCCGTCCCAGGCGGGCCAGCTCCGCCAATTGCCCCGCGGCGAGCCCAGGCTTGGCCCCCGGCGCACCAGCCCTTTCCCGCGTACCGCCGCCCGCTGCCACGCTGATCATCACCTCGCGGCCACCTGGGGTGAAACCAAGAACCTTTCCCGAGCCGTCCAGGACGTAGTGCTCCGGCGTCACCCACCCCGAGACCACGGCCTCCCCCAGCCCGGGGTTCGCGTCCACCACCATTTCACCGCGCTCGCCCGTGACCGGGTTCGCTGTGAACATGACACCCGCCATGGCGGCCGGCACCATTTTTTGTACGACGACGGCGATGGCCACCTCGTGCGGGTCGATTCCCTGCCGAAGCCGATAGGCCATAGCCCGGTCCGTCCACAATGATGCCCAACAACTCGAGACCGCCTGGATGACATCTTCCTCGCCAATGACGTTGAGGTAGGTGTCCTGCTGGCCGGCAAACGCCGCTCCCGGAAGATCCTCCGCCGTAGCACTGGACCGGACCGCGACCGCCCCGCCGCCCAGGTTCGCGTAGGCATCGAGGATCTCCTGCCGCAGCGGGACAGGCATTTCCGCCTCGGCAAAGAGGGTCCGGATAGCGGCGCCGGACGCTCCGCCGTCGGGCGCACCGCCGCGCGCACCGCCGCGCGCACCGCCGTCGGGCGCACCGCTCAAGCCGAACAGCAGGCTATCCAACTCAATCCCCACTTTCGTTTCTGCCAGGAAGGACAGGTACGCGTTCGTGGTGATGATGAAGCCCGGCGGCACCGGAAATCCCTCGCGCGCAAGTTCGCCTAAAGCGGCACCCTTGCCGCCTGCGACGGCGATGTCCCCCGCGCAGAAAGCGGTCAGAGGGGCAGTGGTTTTCTCAGTCATCTTGGGCTCCTCGTGCGGTGCTGTCGGCGGCGTCGGAAGGTTCTGGTAGCGCGGTGTCCGAGTGCGCGGTGGTCCGCAACTCCCGCTCGGGAAGGAAGAGCGTCAAAACGAATGCCACAGCCAACACCACAGCGGCAAAACCGAAAACCGGCGG
The DNA here is from genome assembly GCF_014207375.1 of Arthrobacter sp. AZCC_0090. Classification (GTDB taxonomy): domain Bacteria; phylum Actinomycetota; class Actinomycetes; order Actinomycetales; family Micrococcaceae; genus Arthrobacter. Next base: position 60,482 of record NZ_JACHEE010000011.1, read on the forward strand.
AAGCGCATGTCCGAACGCCTGGGCAACCGCGATGCGGTCCGCGGCCGGCAGCGCTTCCAGGGTCTTCGGCGTCAAGGAATTAATGCGGCTGCCCAGCGCGGCCGCCAGTGAGGCCGGGACCGCTGCGGCAAATCGCGCCGTGATCAGGGAACCCAGAACAGCCACGCCGACGGCGGCGCCCACCTGGCGAAGGAAGGTCACCGTGGACGTCGCAGCACCAAGGTCCCGGCGCTCCACGGAATTCTGCACCACCAGTACCATGACCTGCATGACGAGCCCGATTCCCAGACCGAGAAGCAGCATGGAGAGCAGGACGAGCCACGGGCTGCTGCTCGAGTCCATGGTGCTGAACAGCCAGAGCCCGGGAACCGCAAGCAGCGTCCCGGCCACCGGATACAGCTTGTAGCGTCCAGTGAGGGTGATCAGCGCACCCGATCCCGACGTCGTGAGCAGAAGCCCGGCCATCAGCGAAATCAACATGCCGCCCGAGGCCGTTGCCGACATGCCCATCCCCACCTGCAAAAACGCCGGAAGGTAATTCAACGTGGCGAACATCGCAAAACCGACCAGGAAGCTCACTGCTGTCGGTATGGCAAAGGCAGGATCCCGGAACAGGGACAAGGGGATGATCGGATCAGCCGTGCGACGCGCCCTGAACAGCCAAGCCGCCAGTGCCACAAGAGCCACACCCCCGAGGACCGGGGACACCCAAACCTGCCCCGGGTAGCCGCCGCTGGAGAGGAAGATCACCGACACAATCGCAAGCCCCAGCAAGGCCGCGCCTCCGTAGTCCACTCGTCGTCCGCGCGGAGTGGCCGGGAGCCGCAGTGTAAAGGTCACCACGGCAAGGGCAGCCAATCCGAACGGAACATAGAAGTAGAAGATCCAGCGCCAGGAGAAATGATCAACCACCGCACCGCCAGCCAAAGGTCCGGCAACCGCGGCCATGACGAAGGCTGCGCCGATAATGCCCAGAAGCCTGCCCCGCTCGCGAGGACTGACAAGTTCGCCAATGATCGATTGTGCTCCGATCATGAGCCCTCCGCCGCCGATGCCCTGAATCGCGCGGAAAGCGATGAGCTGCGGCACCGACTGCGCCAACGAGCACAGTCCCGCGCCGATGATGAAAAAGATGAGGGAAGCCTGCAGGATCCGTTTTCGCCCGAAAGCGTCGCCAAGTTTGCCCGTGAGGGGCATGGCGGCTGTGGCGGCGACAAGGTAGCCGGTGATGATGGTGGACATCTGATCCAGGCCGCCCAGATCCCCGGCGACGGTGGGCAGGGCCGAGGCCATGACAGTTTGGTCCAGCGTTCCGAGGAACATCACCAACAGGATTCCAGGCAGCGCCGTCCTGATGGCAGAGTGAACTTTCTCTGTGTGCTGCTGGGCATCGTCCATGGCCCGGTCCCGGAAAATTAGAGAACTGCTGGTTCTCTAAAAGCTACTCTCGCCGCAAACGCGGCACAATGCCTGGTCAATGAAACGCCGACGGCGGTCCCGCACCTTGAGGACACAAGGTGCGGGACCGCCGTCGTTCGGTTGCCTGGGCCCACGCTGGGGAGGCAGCGGGGACCTAGGCCAGGCGGGCCTTAAGGCCCTCGAGCTCCGAGATCAGCGCAGCCGGCAGGGAACCGCCGAACTTCGCGTACCATTCCTCGATCGACGCCAACTCGGTTGCCCACTCGGCGGGGTCGACGCGGACTGCGGCTTCCACCTCGGCAGGAGTCATGTCCAGGCCTTCGAGGTCGATGGACTCGCCGGTCGGCACGAATCCGATGGGGGTCTCGACGGCGTCGGCCTTGCCTTCAAGTCGCTCGATGGCCCACTTGAGGACGCGCGAGTTGTCACCAAAGCCGGGCCATGCGAAGCCACCCTCGGCGGTGCGACGGAACCAGTTGACCAGGAAGATCTTGGGCAGACGCTCCGGGTTCGCCTTGGCTGACAGGTTGACCCAGTGGTTCAGGTAGTCGCCCGCGTCGTAGCCGATGAACGGCAGCATGGCCATGGGATCGCGACGCACGACGCCAACCGCACCGGCCGCGGCAGCGGTGGTTTCGGAGGACAACGTGGAACCCATGAAGATGCCGTTGGACCAGTCGCGGGCTTCAGTGACCAGCGGGATAGTGGTCTTCCGGCGCCCGCCGAAGAGGATCGCGGAGAGTTCCACGCCGTCGGGGCTGAAGTACTCCTCGGCCAGCATGTCGATCTGGTCGATCGGGGTGCAGAAGCGGGAGTTCGGGTGTGCAGCGGGCTTGTCGGACTCGGGAGTCCAGGAGTTGCCCTGCCAGTCGGTCAGGTGCGCCGGAGTTTCCACCGTCATGCCCTCCCACCACACGCCGCCGTCGTCGGTCAGCGCAACGTTGGTGAAGATGCTGTTGCCCTTGGCGATGGCGCGCATGGCATTGGGGTTGGTGCCCCAACCGGTGCCGGGAGCGACGCCGAACAGGCCGGCTTCGGGGTTGACGGCGCGGAGCTCGCCTTCCTTGCCGAAGCGCATCCACGTGATGTCGTCGCCGAGGGTCTCCACCTTCCATCCCTTGATGGTGGGGTCGAGCAGCGCGAGGTTGGTCTTGCCGCAAGCGGAGGGGAACGCGGCAGAGATGTAGTAGTTCTTCTGCTCAGGCGAGGTCAGCTTCAGGATAAGCATGTGCTCGGCCAGCCAGCCTTCGTCGCGGGCCATGACAGACGCGATGCGCAGGGCGTAGCACTTCTTACCAAGGAGGGCGTTGCCGCCGTAGCCGGAGCCGTAGGACCAGATGGAGCGCTCTTCCGGGAAGTGCACAATCCACTTGTCCGGGTTGCAAGGCCACGCAACGTCGGCCTGGCCGGCTTCCAGCGGAGCACCCAGGGAGTGCAGCGCGGGGACGAAGAACGCGTCCGTCTGGGTGATGCGTTCCAGGACGTCGGTGCCGATGCGGGCCATGATGCGCATCGAGGCAACAACGTAGGCGGAGTCGGTGATCTCGACGCCGAACTTGGGGTCCTCGGCGTCCAGGTGGCCCATGACGAACGGAATGACGAACATGGTGCGGCCACGCATGGAGCCGGCGAACAGTCCGCGCAGCTTCTGCTTCATCTCGGCCGGAGCCATCCAGTTGTTGGTGAAGCCGGCGTCATGTTCCTTCTCGGAGCAGATGTATGTCTGCTCTTCTACGCGGGCAACATCCGCAGGATCGGAGAATGCGGCGAAAGAGTTGGGGAAGAGCTCTTGGTTCAGCCTCTTCAGGGTGCCGGCCGCGACGAGTTCGTCGGTCAGCTTCTTGTATTCCGCTTCGCTGCCGTTAACCCAGTGGATGCGGTCCGGCTGTGTCAGCTCGGCTACTTCCTCGACCCAGGCCAGCAGGCGTGCATGCGTAGTAGGTGCCTTCTCAAGCAGCGGCAGTCGCGCCAGATCGCCCATCGTGGTTCCCTTCCTCGGGTTCAGTGGTGTGTCCTAAATGCTAGGGGTCGCGGAGTAGACCAATCTGGGTTCGGACATGGGATCTCTTGACCATTTCGGAGCAAAACCGCTAAAAATCAAGGATCTTTGGTCCTAAAACTGCAAAATTAGTGACTAAGGTCACATAGACCGGTCTAGTTAGGCAGATTACACCACGTCGATTTGGCACGAACAGGGATCTCGCGTAAAGTTTATTGAGGTTCGAGGGGGGAACGAGTTTGAAACTCCCGAGAATCACCAAGATGCGCCCATAGCTCAGCTGGATAGAGCGTCTGTCTACGGAACAGAAGGCCGGGGGTTCGAATCCCTCTGGGCGCACAAATGAAGACCCGCACCGTGCTCGGTGCGGGTCTTTTTTCGTTAAATTCGGGCTTCGGTTTTGGGCCACGCCGTCCTGACCCTCTTTGCCGCTGCCGAGACCCGAAATGACGTGAGTCGCCGTGTCGCAAGCGCTTTCCGACGTCAAAGAAGGGGACGACAGTGCGGCCTGACGGAATAGCTCCAAACGCCAAGGCCGCCGTACGTACTTAACGAGAAAGTACGACGGCGGCCCTTGCGCTTGGGTGCCAGGCTTACGCGGCGACGGCCTCGCTGATGCGGCGACGGATCCCGTCGAAGTGGCGGTTGAGCAGTTCGGCGGCGGCGGTCTTGTCTCCGGTTGCGACGGCGGTATAGATGCTTCGGTGCATCGCCGCGGTGGCTACGAGGTCTTCGTTGGCGGATCCGATCTCCACGTGGATCTTCCGGTAGACCTTCCAGAAGACGCCCATGAGGTTGATGAGGAGCTCGTTGTTCAGCGGTTCGAACAGCCGACGGTGGAACTCGGCGTCGGCGGCTACGAAGTTCTCCCCCGCCTGCGCGAGCTCTTCCATCTGCTTGACGGATTCTTCGATCAAGGCGAGCTGTTCCGTAGTCATCACATCCATCGATGAGCCGATCAGCCCCGATTCGAGGGCCTGGCGCACATCTACGAGCTGCAGCGCTTCAAGGCCCTGATGGCGCAGCGATAGGCGGCCCCGGAACGTCAGGCCATCCGCGAGTGCTTCGAAGTTGCTGGGGGCGACGAACATGCCGAAGCCATGGCGAATCTCAATGACACCCAGGGCCTGCAGCACTTTCAGGGATTCGCGCAGGGTGTTGCGACCTACCCCTAGCGCCACGGAGAGTTCGTTTTCCGTGGGCAAAGGATCGCCCGCCTCGAGCTCGCGTTCGAGGATCAATTCCATAATGTCCGCCTGCAGTGCCCTGAGCCGGGCCTGTGCGCTGAACCGCGCCTGCGGAACGACACCGGAAGTGGTCATGGCTCTCCTTGCAAAAGTACTCATTCCTGGCCGGCCCCCTTTCAGGAACCGGGACAAGGAATCAGTGCGGTGTTAATGTTGAGGTGAGCCTAGCGCCCACCGGAATACAGTGCTTCGCAACATACAATATCGGATGTCCCATCTCCTTCATAGATGTTTGCTTGATTTTTGACTGGGCCCCCGACAAGGCAGGCGCACCGTAGGACGCCCGCCGGTAGGCTCCGATAGCCGCAGCCAGAAAACTTGAATGGTGAGGCATCTTATGAGCAACACGATGAACAAACTGCCGCTGGTCAATGACGCCAGCCGACGCAACTTCCTCAAGCTGAGCGGAGCAGTGGGGGCTGCCGCAGCCTTCACCGCAACCCTTTCGGCATGCGGCGGTCCCGCCGCCACCACCACGGGCGGAGCGAACAACACCGCTACCGTCAATAAGGACCTCACCATCGAGGCAGGCATCTCCTATGCCCTGTCCACGGGTTTCGACCCGCTGACCTCCTCCGGCGCCACGCCTCTGGCCGCCAATTTGCACGTGTTCGAAGGCCTCGTGGAACTCCACCCGGCCACCCGCGAGCCCTACAACGCACTCGCCGCCAGCGACCCCAAGAAGATCAACGACACCACTTACCAGGTGACCATCCGCGACGGCGCCAAGTTCCACAACGGCTTCCCCGTCACCACGGAAGATGTGGCCTATTCCTTCACCCGCGTGATGGACCCGGCCAACAAGTCCTTGTTCTCCCAGTTCATTCCATTCATCAAGGACGTCAAGGCGCTTGATGCCAAGACGGTCGAGTTCTCGCTGAAGTACCCTTTCCCCGGCTTCGGACCGCGAATCTCCGTGGTGAAGGTGGTTCCTAAGGCACTGGCTTCTACTGATCAGAAGGGATTCGACGCCAAGCCAGTCGGCTCCGGCCCCTACAAGCTCATCTCGGCCTTCAAGGACGACAAGATCGTCTTCGAAGCATTCGCGGACTACAACGGCCCCAAGCCCGCACTCGCAAAGGGCATGACCTGGCTGCTGCTCTCAGACGCCGCCGCCCGCGTCACCGCGGTCCAGTCGGGCCGCGTCCAGGCGATCGAAGACGTCCCCTACTTGGACATGGATGGACTCAAGTCCAAGGCGCGGGTTGAATCCGTGCAGTCCTTCGGTCTCCTGTTCCTGATGTTCAACTGCGCGAAGGCGCCCTTCGACAACAAGCTGGTCCGCCAGGCACTCCACTACGGACTAGACAAGGACGCCATCATCAAGAAGGCCTTGTTCGGCAATGCCAAGGCTGCGTCGTCGTACTTCCAGGAGGGCCACCCGGACTACGTCAAGGCCAAGAACGTCTACGGCTACGATCCCCAGAAGGCCGCCGACCTCCTCAAGCAGGCCGGCGTGGGCAACCTCGAATTCGAACTGCTCACCACGGACACGGGATGGGTCAAGGACGTTGCGCCGCTGATGCTGGAATCCTGGAACAAGATCCCCGGAGTCAAGGTCACGGCAAAGAACCTCCAGTCCGGCGCGTTGTACTCGGACAGGGTTGGCAAGGCCGACTTCACGGTAGTGGCGGCCCCGGGCGACCCCTCCCTCTTCGGCAACGACGCAGACCTGCTCCTGAGCTGGTTCTACTCCGGCGCCACCTGGATGACGAAGCGTGCCTACTGGACCACTCCGGAAAGTGCCACGCTCCAGGGTCTGGTGGATAAGGGCTCGCAGGCCGCGCCTGCTGATGCCAAGAAGATCACCGGCCAAATCGTGGACCTCGTCTCCGAGGAAGTCCCCCTGTACCCGCTCTTCCACCGTCAACTCCCGAGTGCATGGGACGAGAAGAAGCTCTCGGGCTTCAAGCCGCTGCCCACCACGGGACTATCCTTCATCGGCGTCGGCCGCACCGCCTAGCCACACCCAACCCATCTAGCTCGCAGTCGTTTAGACGGCTCAAAACGACACGCACTGCGTGGGCCCACGCCGCCAGGGTTCCCTGGCCGAGCTTGCGAGGCGAGGGTGGCGGTGGGGATTAGTTGGGCGAGGCGCACCGCTAAGAAGCACTACCCCGCGAGACCGCCATGCAGCGGCCTTGGACGCAGGCTCGCGGCATTGCCCTTGATGATCCCGTCGGATTTTGCTGGATCATTCGCATCGCACCGGAAAAGAACCGCGCAATTTCAGTCCCCGCGTTTTCGCGCCTAGGAATGATCCAGCAGAATCCGTCGCCGGGTCCCTGATCCCAGCCTGCGTCCGGGCGTAGGCTTCTCCCATGGCTGAGGAGAATATCCGGGAGTTCGATGTCATTGTGATCGGCGCCGGAGCGGTGGGCGAAAACGTGGCAGACAGAGTGGTCCGGGGCGGCCTTACCGCGGCCATTGTGGAGGCTGAACTCGTCGGCGGGGAGTGCTCATATTGGGCCTGCATACCGTCCAAGGCGCTCCTTCGGCCTGGAACCGCCCTGCACACCGCCCAGTCAGTGCCCGGGGCGGCCGACTCCGTCACGAAGGTCCTGGACGCCGAGCCTGTCCTGAAATACCGCGATTACTTCACCAACAAGTGGCAGGACGACGGCGCCGTGCAGTGGCTCGTGGACACAGGCATCGAACTCATCCGGGGCCGGGCGCGCATCACCGGACCGCGCGAAGTCCTCGTGGATGGCAAGGACGGCAACAGCTACTCACTCAAGGCTCACCATGCCGTGGTCGTAGCCACCGGATCCACGCCCGTTATCCCGAATATTGATGGCCTGCGCAACGTCCCGTATTGGACAACCCGAGGCGCCACCTCTGCCCGGCATGTCCCCGCGCGCTTCGTGGTGCTGGGAGGCGGGGTTGCCGGAGTCGAACTTGCCCAGGCGTTCGCCCGCTTAGGCTCGTCGGTCACGATAGTTGCGCGCGGCCGCTTGCTCAGCGCGTTCCCCGAGGAAGCCGCCGGGTTGGTTGCGGCAGGGCTACGGGCCGACGGCGTCGATCTCCGCCTCGGGACGGACACAGCCCGCGTCGAACAAAACAAGGACCATTCATTCAGCGTCACGCTCGGCGACGGCTCGATCCTAAGCTGTGATCAGCTGCTGGTAACCACGGGCCGGCGGCCGAACCTGGACAATTTGGGACTTGGGAATGTAGGGCTCGACGCCGAAGAGGGCAGGGCTTTGCGCCTCACCACGGACTCGAGCGGCTTGGTCGAGGGCCCGGCAAGCGACGGCACCAGCGGGCTGTGGCTCTACGCCGCCGGCGATGCAGTGGGATCGGCATTCCTCACACACCAGGGCAAGTACGAGGCGCGGGCTACCGGTGACGCCATCGTGGCCCGGGCCAAGGGAACCCTGCACGGTACCCCGAAACCCTGGAGTGCCCAGGCAAAGACGGCCGACGAATTTGCCATCCCCAGCGTGGTGTTCACGGATCCGGAAGTGGCAACCGTGGGACCAAGCCTCAAGCAGGCGCTGCAGAAGGGCATCAACGCCACAGCGGTGGAGGTCCCCATCAATGTGTCCGGCGCCCAACTGCACTCGGAAAAGTACAAGGGCTGGGCACAACTGGTGGTGGACGAGGACCGGAAAGTGGTGGTTGGTGCGACGTTTGCCGGGCCGGGGGTGGCCGAGCTTTTGCACGGCGCGACCATCGCGATTGTAGGGGAAATCCCCCTGGACAGGCTGTGGCATGCGGTGCCGTCGTTCCCCACTATCAGTGAGGTGTGGCTGAGGCTGCTGGAGAAGTACGGGTTGTGACCCTGAGGCACAACCGATAAGCCGTTGTGGCGCCCGGGACGCGGGAGGACAATGGCCGCATGGCTGAACTGACGGACGTTGACGGACACCCAACGTGGGTGGAAGACCGGGGTGGTCCCGGCGAGCCCCTCCTGCTGTTGCACGGGGGCCTGAGCAACAGTGACGATCTGCTGAGAAGCATTGGACCAGGCCTGTCGGATCGGTTCCGTGTGGTCGCCTTCGATCGTCGCGGACACGGCTATACGGCGGACACGGACGCCGAGTTCCACTACGCGGACATGGCCACCGAGACGATTCGAGTGCTTGAGGACGTCATTGGCGGCCCGGCTCATCTGGTGGGGTGGAGTGACGGTGGGATCGTTGCCCTCCTCGTTGCGCTCCGGCGGCCTGAACTCGTGCAAAAGCTTGTAGTCATTGGTACCAACTATCACTACAACGGCACGGTTCCTTTCGAGATGGACCCGCAATCGCCCATTGCGCAGGAACTCGGAAAGGCCTATATCGAGCGGTCTCCAGACGGGCCGGAACACTTGGATGTTGTCTTTGGCAAGAGTGTCGCGATGTTCACTACGGAGCCGACGCTTACCACCACCGACATCGCGCAAATCACCCAACCGGCGCTCGTCGTGGTGGGGGATGACGACGTGGTCACGTTGCCCCATACCGTCTCGCTGTACGAAGCCCTGCCCGAAGGCCAATTGGCGGTCGTTCCGGGAGCGTCCCACGGGCTTCCACTGGAACAGCCGGATCTCCTCGCCGGCTTGATTGTCAATTTCCTGACCGCGGACGGGCCGCCGCGCACGTTCATACCCGTACGCCGCGCCGGGAAGACGGGCGCCTAGCTTTCCCGGGGACCATGAGGACCTATTTGAACTGACCGGTCAGTTCGATTACAATTGAGAGCAGACTACTGGTTCTGCGAAAGGTCCAATTGTGCTGTCCGTACAGCAACTCCAGATCGACGGCCGCCGGGACGATCTGCTGCCTCCCACGTCCCTCGAAGTCCGGCGCGGGGAGCTCCTCTTCGTCAGCGGCGACGGCCAGGACCAGCGCACGGCTTTGGCGCTTGCCTTGAGCGGCCGAATGAAGCCCAGCAAAGGCGTCCTGAGCTGGGACAACTCCGCGAAGACCAAGAGAGTCCGGGCAGCGAGCGCCCTGATTGACTCCCCCGGCGTCAATGAGCCAGAGCAGCACCTGAGCGTCCGCGACCTCGTCACCGAAGACCTCTCCCTCATCCCCCGCCGCTACCGTGGCGCCCTCCTCAGCAAGCCATGGCTCAAGGTCAACCGCTTCGAGGACATCGCCGGGTTGTGGATCGAGCAACTCCCCGCGGACCGCCGCCTCGAGTTGCTGACCGCCCTGGCCCTCGCGGACCCTGCCCTCGATCTCCTGGTGCTCGATTCCCCCGACCGGCACAGCGCGAACCCTGCGGACTGGCTCCCTCGGCTTCAGCAGTTGGCGTACGACGCCGGGCGGCCGCTCGCCGTCGTCGCGGTCGTTTCTGCCCTCCCGGACAACTGGGACGGCCCGGCCGCAGTGATCGGCAACTCGGTCAGCCACACCGCCGCGGCGGCAGCCGCGACCCTCGCCGAACCTCTCGACAATGCGCAAGAAGATCCCGAAGAAGTACCCGAAACCCTGCAAAGGACCGCAAAGTGACTGTTCTGCGGCTGGCCCGCTCCGAACTCAAGCGCATGACCGGCGGGCTCCTGCCTAAGCTGACCATCCTCGCCCTGACCATGGTGCCCCTGCTCTACGGAGCCGTGTACCTTTACGCGAACTGGGATCCGTACGGCAACCTCAACCAGATCGACGCCGCATTGGTGGTCGAGGACACGGGAGCCAACCCGGCCAGCGGCCCCGAACTGCAGGCAGGCCAGAAGGTTGCCGACAGCCTCGTGGAGAGCCACGTCTTCAATTGGCAGAGGGTGACCACCACGGCAGAAGCCGACGCTGGCGTTGAATCAGGCAAATACGCCTTCGCCCTGAAGATCCCGGAGGACTTTTCCGCCAACCTGGTCTCGCCGGGCAGCTTCGACGCCGCCAACCAGGCGATGCTCAACGTCACCACCAACGACGCGAACAACTACCTCCTCAGCACCATCGTGGACAAGCTCACCACCGCGGTGCACTCCACCGTGGCCAAGGAAGTGGGCGAGGAAACCGCCAACCAGCTCCTCACGGGCTTCGGCACCATCCACGCCTCCATCATCAAGGCGTCCGACGGCGCATCCCAGCTTGCGGACGGCGTCGGCAAGCTCAGTGACGGCGCGGCCACCCTCCACGACGGCACCAAAATGCTCAGCAGCGGCGCGTCCGAGCTCCTGGTGGGCCAAAACAAACTGCGCGACGGCGCCAATCAGCTGAACGATGGCGCGGGGCAGCTCAGCGCGGGACTCACCGAACTGAAGAACAAGACCGCGTCCCTCCCGGCAGACTCCCAAAAGCTCGCCGACGGCGCCGCCCAAGTAGCCGCCGGAAACGCGCAGCTGAACGCGAAAGTCCAGGACGTCGTCGGGCAGCTTTCAGCGTTCGACGCCGGCGCCCGGGACCGCGTGGTAGGCAGCACCCAGAAACTCGTGGCGAGTGGTGTCATCACGCAGGACCAGGCGAACAAGATCCTGGCGGACTTCGATACCGCCGCCGCGTCCACCGCTGTCACGGACGCCAAGGCAAAGATTTCCGCGGATGCCGCCCAGATCCAGCAGCTCTCGGACGGTTCGGCCGCGGTCAGTGCGGGCGCCGCCAAGCTTGCGGGCGCCACGCCTGCCCTGACAGACGCGATCGGCCAGGCGTCGGCCGGCGCGAACCAGCTCAGCTCAGGCGCTTCCGCTCTGGCGGCTGGCGAACAGTCTGCCGTCAACGGCACAGCGGCTCTCGCGGACGGCGCGGCGAAGCTCGACGACGGCGCGGCGCAGCTCGCCAGCGGTGCCGCCACGGCTGCGGACGGATCCCGCACCTTGGCGAGCGAGTTGGCGAAGGGCGCAGGCAAGGTCCCGAACCCGAACGACGCCCAAAAGAGCGAGGTGTCTAAGGTGATCGCGGATCCCGTTGCGGTCAACAACGTTTCGCAGGCCAAGGCAGGATCCTACGGCGCCGGCCTCGCCCCCTTCTTCTTGACACTCTCCCTCTGGATCGGTGTGTTCATGCTGGTCCAGGCGATGCGTCCCATCACGCAGCGGGCCTTGGCGTCGAACGCACCGTCGTGGAAGATCGCCGTCGGAGGTTGGCTCCCGTTCTTCGTCGTGTCCGTGCTGCAGGCAAGCATCCTCACCCTCGTGGTAGACCTGGGACTTGGCCTCAACGCGGCGCACCCGGTGTGGATGTGGTTGTTCATGCTGGCAGCGGTCATGGCATTCACGGCCCTCATCCAGGGCATCGTGGCTTTGCTGGGGACTCCTGGAAAGTTCGTGGTGTTGATCTTGCTGGTCCTGCAGTTGGTCTCTTCCGGCGGAACGTTCCCATGGCAAACCACTCCCATGCCTTTGCACGTGGTCCACGAGATCATGCCGATGGGCTACGTCGTGACGGGCATGCGGCACTTGATCTATGGCGGCGACTTGTCGATGATCTGGCCGATTGTCCTGGGCCTGCTTGGCTACACTGTGCTGGGAGCCGCGCTTTCCACGCTGGCCGTCCGCAAGCACAAGTTCTGGACCCTCAAGACCTTGAAGCCGGAGATCGCGGTATGAGCATGCAGGAGCCAGGGGCCGCGGGGCCTGCGGTCCCTGTCGGGGCGGCCCCGGCACCTGTCGGGACCGCTCCGGAAAAGAAGCTCCGCCCGGCCCGCACCAACGCCACCAAGCAACGCCTCTTCGACGCCTCGATGGAACTGATCGGCGAGCGCGGCGCGGCAGGCGTCACCGTGGACGAGATCGCGGCTGCGGCCGGGGTGTCCAAGGGGACGGTCTACTACAACTTCGGCAGCAAGGCGGATCTGATCGCCCAGTTGCTGCGCCACGGCGTCGACATCATGCTCGGGCGGCTCCAGACCATCGAGGGCCTGCACGCAGATCCGCTCGAGGCCATGGAAGCCATGCTCGGCCAAGCCATGGACTTCATGGACGACTACCCCTCCTTCGCGCGTCTTTGGGTCAGCGAGAACTGGCGGACGCCTAGCGAGTGGGGCAAGCTCTTCGTCGAACTCCGCAGCGAACTGTTGGCGGTGATTGGCGCGGCGATCGAGAAGGTCGCCACTACATACACCGTGGATACTGGCATTGCCCGGGGCAGCCTGGAAGCGGCAATGTTCGGCGCGATCTTCGTGGTGGGCCTGGACCGGCAGACGTACAACCCGGAACGCACCCGGGAGCAGAGCATCGCGGCCATCATGACTATCATGCGCGGCTACGTGCTGCGGTAACGGTATGGCAACTGCCGCGCCTTGCGAGCGCGGAACGCGGGCCGGTCAGGGATGATTAATCCATGCGTCACATGGGGAACAGTGGAAAGCTTGCGATCATCTCTGCTGTGGTGTCAGCTGGCTTGCTGGTGTTGCTCGCCATCACCCTTGAGGAAACCGTGATGTACGCCTTCCTGGGGGTCTTGGCGATCGGCTATCTGGCGTCCGTGGCCGAGGTTTTCGCTCGGCGACGTTACCTGATGCTCCTCCTCGGGAGCGTCTCTTCGATCCTGTTCATCGCGTTCGGAATCGCGTTCCTGCGCATGTGGGGCCTTGCCTTCAACCAGGACGAAAACGCCTTGGGCAACGCGGTGAGCACCAAGGACTCGGACATCTACTTCTACCTCGCCGCCGCTGCCGGCTGCGGTTCGCTGCTGGTCCTGTTCGTGGGGGCGGTGTGGCCATCTCGCAGTTCCCGCAAGGGACGCCCGACGGCGGCGTCCCGCCCCGTTGCTCGGCAGTCACCCCGCACGGTCACACGCCCGGTCCCGGCGGCCCGGCCAGCTCAACGGCCGGCGGCCCGTCCGGCGTCGGGCACCGTGAAACGCCCTGTTCCCCGGACGCCGGCAACCCCTGCCAAGCGCCCGACGTCGGGATCTCCCGCTCAGCGCAAGCCTGCACCCAAGCGCTGACGATCGTCCAGCAGCGGAACCTTGGGCTTGGCGCGCTGCTGTAGCACCGCCGTCGCCACACCGCCCAGCAGGAGCAGGCCGCCCGCCAGTTCCGCCGTCGTCGGGATCTCTGCGATGAGCAACCAGGCCGCGGTCATTCCGACCACCGGAACCAACAGCGTGAACGGGACTACGGCCGAGCTCGGGTAGAGGCTGAGCAAGCGGTTCCAGATGCCATAGCCCACGAGAGAGGCGAACACCGCTGTGTACAGGGCGCTCAGGATGGTGGCCGGTTGAAGGTTGGCGAGGGTCCCGACGACGGCGGCAGGCCCGTCCACGATCAGCGACAAGCCCGCGAGCGGCAGCGGGACCACGGCACCGGACCACACCACCAGCCCCAACCCCGAAGCGGCTTTGGCCTTGCGTGCGATGATGTTTCCCGCGGCCCAGGAAAGCGCTGCTGCGAGCACGATCATGAGCGGCACCACCGGAGCCACCAGGCTGCGGCCCACTGCCACGAGGGCAAGCCCCGCGACACCCAGCACCACGCCCGTCAGTTGGCGTTTGTTGGGCCGTTCCCCCACGAACCGGGCCGCCAACAGCACCGTCAGGAGCACTTGCGCCTGCAGCACCAAGGAAGCGAGCCCGGCCGGCATGCCGAGGGCCATGCCCAGGTAGAGCAAGCCAAATTGTCCGGCGCTCATGAACAGCCCGACGCCGATGATCGCCTTCCAGCTGACGTCCGGTTTGCGGACGAAAAAGATGCAGGGGAACACCACCAGCACGAAGCGGATGGCCACGAACAGCAGCGGCGGGACGTCCGCCTGGCCACCGCTCCCGTTACTGCCATTCCCGTTTGCGGGGTGTAGGCCAAAGTCGATCGCGACGAAATTCAGGCCCCAAAGGACGGCAACAAGGACGGCGAGTGCTGAGTGGCGGATATTCACGAGTCATACTCTGACAGTCTCGCGGATGAAGCACCAGCGTTGAATTCTGCATAAGATCATGTACGTTTGCTTCATGATTGAAATTGCGGCGCTGAGGGCCCTCGTGGCAGTGGAACAACAAGGCTCGGTGGTGGCAGCCTCGGAAGCCATGGGGTTCAGCCCCTCGGCGGTGTCCCAGCAGATCAAGAAGCTCGAGAAGCAAAGCGGCGTGACCGTCTTGGAGCGCCACGGACGCGGCGTGCTGCTGACCGACCGCGGCATGGCATTGGCCGAGTACGGACGCCGGATCCTGGGCGAATTGGAGGAGCTGCAGGCCACCCTGCTTGCCGATCCCGCGAAGCCGAGCGGAGTGCTTCGGCTCGTGGCCTTTTCCACGGCATGCCGCGGGTTGGTGGGGCCGATGCTGCGGAAGCTCAGTGATGCCTCGCCGGAAGCGTCCGACTCTGGTGGCTCCGGGCTTGAAATCCGAGTGGTCGCCGAGGACCCGCGCGAGGCCGTCCAGAGGGTCGCAACCGGGGAAGCCGATCTCGGCGTCGTGCACAACTGGCACTCGGTGCCCCTGGTCATTCCGGAGAACATGGTCCACGAGGACCTCTGCCTGGACACCGCCGACGTCCTGCTGAACTCAGCGCACCCGCTGGCTGGCCGGACCGCCGTCGAGCCTTCTGATCTGGTGGACGAAAGCTGGATCAGCACGCCTGCCGGCGCCATTTGCAATGAGGCGTTGCTGGCGATCCTCGCAGGCCTTGGGCGGGTCCCGGACATCCGCGTCTACGACCCCGACTTTTCAACGCATATCGCCATGGTCCAACAAGGTGTTGCGGTTGCTTTGGTTCCCCGGCTCGGCCGGCCCGAGCTCCCGGCTGGAGTAGTGGCCGTACCTGTGGCCAACCCGAAGCAGCAGCGCCAAGTGGGAATCGTGTACCGGAAGACCATGACGGCAAGCCCCAGCATCCGCCACGTGGTCCGTTTGCTGCAGGATGTGGCCGCGGATCTCGACGTGGGCTAGCCCGGACTACTTCTTTGGGCGGGGAACGGCGAAATGGGTCAAGCGGGCATCCTGCCCATCGAGTTCAGCCCACGGCTTCTCCAATTCCATCACGGTCATGGCACTGGTCGGATAGCGGGTAGCGGCGTCCATGTAGGCGTCGTGGTCCGAGTCGCGGGAAGCCAAGTGCATGGCGAGGTCCTGCACGCCGGGCATGTGCGAGAAGATCATCAGCGTGGTGACGGTCTCCGGGACGTGGTTGATGACGGTCAGCATGCGCTGCGCGGAGGCGGCGTACAGGCCGTCCTCGAGTTTCGGCGTCGGCGCCTTGTCCCCGAGCTCGCTGCATACCCAAGTGCATGTCTGCCGGGTCCGCAGCGAGGAGGAACACAGGATAAAGTCCGGAATCACATGGTGTTTGAGGAGCCATTTCCCCGCAAGGGGCGCTTCCCGGTGGCCACGCTCCGCAAGGGGCCGATCATGATCCGGCACCCCCACAGGCCAATCCGACTTCGCATGCCGCATGATCACCAGCCGCTTAATGTGATGCTCGCTCATCCCCCCACCCTACTATCCCAACTAGCTCGCATTAGGTGTCGTTTTGGGGCCTGTAAACGACAACAAATGCGAGTTAGTTGGGTAGGCGGGAAACGGGAAAGCGCCCACCCCCTAGACAGGGAGCGGGCGCCTTGAGCGGGTGGAGACTAGATCGAGTATTCCGGAGCGGCCCAGACGATGACCTCGGGGTGCTCGTAGAAGCGGTACCCCTGGCCGCGCACGGTGCGGACGGTGTTCGCGAGGCGGCCGAGCTTGGAGCGAAGGCGCCGGATGTGCACGTCGATGGTCCGCTCGTTGGGAACCTCTTCGGCGTTGCGCCACAGGCCCTCGAGGAGTTCATCGCGGCCCACGGTGCGGGTGCCGTTTTCGACGAGGTAGTTGAGGAGCTCGAATTCCTTGAACGTGAGGTTCAGGGATTCGCCGTCGAGGTGCACTTCGCGGCGGGCGAGGTCGATCAGGACGCCGGACGGGCGGGCTTCCTGTGCCGGCTGCGGCCGGAGCGCCTCGGAACGTTGGCGGTTGCCAACGGTCGGGTCACCGAAAGTCGAACGGACGACGTCGAGCGCGGAACCTGGCGCGCTGGCCGGGGCCACCGCGACGGCGGCGTAGCTTTCGGCGCCGGAAACGAGGGACTGTGCGTAGGCCCGGATTTCCTGGGCAAGCTTGGCGATGGATGTTCCGGCGGCCGCCGCAGTGTCTTCGTCGATGCCCATGTAAAGCACGAAGCCACGCGCCACATTGTCGTTGACAACCGGGCGGATGGAGCGGTCGGCTGGAGCCAGGACAGGCGTGGGTGCTGTCATCGGCGAGGCCTCGTTGGCGGGAACGGCGCGGAGCTGGCCATAGGAGCTGGGGTTGTAGCCCTGTGGCACGTAACCGGGGGCCTGGCTACCGCCCTGGGGGGCGGGCTGGGCGTAGGCCGGGCGGTTGCCGAAGCCAGGACGAAGGCCGGCGTTGGACGCGGCCTTGTTGGCGTTACGGACGGAGATGTGGACGTATCCGGATGCAACTGACATGGATTGCTTACCTCAAAGTGAATAGCCGTCATCGCGGCTTCGAATGCTGGTCTGGTCCCCGCAATGAGATGGGGAGGGGCGCCCGACGCTGGGCAGGGGGCGAATGCCTGAAACTTTTTTGGGGTCGAAAGTTAGGCATGCATTCGACAACAGCTCATCGAAAAACCAGCGGGTACGCTGGGCTCGATCGCTGCGGCTGCAGATGCTGTTGAGTTCTTGTTCACATTTGAAGTGTGCAACGTAACAAAGGGAACTTGCAAGTAACAAAGGGCCGAACTGTCCACATTTTGAGACGAATCGCACTATTGTGCCGCATGTCACAATTCAAGCATGTCCAAATGTGACCCATTCTCGTTCGTCACAATGGCCGCTTGGAACGCGATATTCGAAGATAATTTGATTGAAGTGCCAATTTTTGAATCTTAAGTCACGTCACGCGCTTGCCCTTGAATCCCAAGATATGAAACAACCCTTGTCCAATCCCGAATTTGCGTCTCATGAAAATTTTTTGGCAAATCGTCTGCTAGGACCCATTGCAGGCTGGTGGGCGCGCCGTCGTGACCCTCTTTGCCTTCGGAAGGCGCTTGCGACACGGCGAGTTGCGTCATTTTGAGGCAAAAGCGCGGCAAAGAAGGTCACGACGGACGCTACGGGCATCCATCACTAGTTGCTGGTGCCGGCCCCTTGGGTACTTGAGGTGGTGGCAGTGACAAGCTGGATGGTCTGGGCCGTGTACTTGTCGGATTCCTTGAGCGCTGTGACCCTCACGCTGGATCCGGATTTCACATCGGCAAGGGTCAGGGTGGTGCCGCTGGTTCCACTTCCGCGCTGCCGCATGCCTTCAGCCACCACCACGTCCGTTCCAAGCGCATAGCTGCGAGTGAATCCATCCTCGCTCTTGACGGTCATGGAGCTGGCCGAGATGTCAGTGACCGTGCCCTGTTGCCCCACCATGGTGACGTAGCTACCGTTCTGGAGGACCACGTACTCAGAATGGATGGCCGCATTCAAGCCGCCCATGCCTACACCCAGGCCGCCCGGGCCGGCGTTCGTGCCACCTGGGCCACCGAATCCACCCTGACCGTTCTGCCCGGCCTGTCCCCCGGCACCCGGCCCAAGCGCATTGCTGGTATCAGCAGTAGTTGCGTTTCCAGCCGCATACGCACCCGCTCCCGCCGCCGCAGCGACCACCACTGCGACGCCACCAACAATGAGCCCTTTCTTCAAAGACCAATTCTTGAAGAACGAGGGTCGTGTCTGCCCGACAGCGTATTGGGACGGCGCACCCCACCCAGCGGCGGGCTGCCCGGCGGCAGGTTGTCCGGGCCGCTGGCCCTGCGGCTGCGGCGCACCCCACCCAGCGGCAGGCTCCCCAGCAACCGGCTGCGCAGAATCGTCAAGGGGCCGGATCACCGGCTGCGGCTGCCCATTCTCCGGCACGGATCCAGGTACGGACCCAGGTACGGAGGGGTTGTTTTGCTGATCCATGGTGTTCTCCATCGAAGTCGGGACTGTTGTGTCGTAGTTGTCCTTGTCCCAAACAGCGTCAGCCTCTTTGCTGTGTGCGGGCTGTGTCGAACGCCAGGCCTTCCTGTGACCTGCCGCGGTGTTGTGACAGATTCTGCTGGATCATTCGCTGCCATCGAGCGCCAGGCCGCGTGATCGTGCGGATCGCCCGGCTGGACTGAGGAGTGATCCAGCAGAATCCGACGCCGCCCCCTGAAACCCGCGCCCGGTGCCCCATCCGGCCACGGGAGGAAGCCGCCATTGCGCGTCGGGCGTCCCGTGCCGTTGTACCGTGCAGTTGGTCAGGTGGCTAGGCTGAGACTCACAGGGTGCTCACAGCATCGGCAAAGCACCGGCAAACCGGCAGAATGGAGAGTTGTCCCATGGCATCCTCGCACTCCATGACCAACAACCTTCCCCAGCTCAGCCACCCGGACGGTTCCCCCATCCGCGCCCTTGTGGTGGACGACGAACCCAGCCTCGCCGAGCTCATGAGCATGGGCCTCCGCATGGCGGGTTGGTCCGTAGCCGTGGCGGGCGACGGTCCCGCAGCGGTAAAGCTCGCCAAGGATTTCCGGCCGGATGTCCTGGTGCTGGATGTGATGCTTCCAGGGTTCGACGGCGTTGAGCTGTTGGGCAGGATCCGCGCCTTTGCCCCTGAGGTGCCTGCGCTCTTCCTCACAGCGAAGGACGACGTCCAGGACCGCATCGTCGGGTTGGCCGCCGGCGGGGACGACTACGTCACCAAGCCGTTCAGCATGGAAGAAGTCCTGCTGCGCCTGCACCGCCTGGTCCAGCGTTCCGGCGTGGCCGCGATGGACACGGCCGAACTGGTTGTGGGCGACCTGACCCTGAACGTAGATACCCGCGAAGTCACCCGCGGGGGCGAAGACATCCAGCTCACGGCAACCCAATTCGAACTCCTGCGCTACCTCATGGAGAATCCCAAACGCGTGGTCAGCAAGGCCCAGATCCTGGACCGCGTGTGGGACTACGATTTTGGCGGGCAAGCCAACATCGTGGAGCTCTACATCTCATACCTGCGCAAGAAAATCGAAGCCAACCACCCGCCCATGATCCACACGGTGCGCGGGGCCGGCTACGTCATCAAGCCCGCCGAATAGCCCGGGGCGCCGAATGTCCGCACTCTCGGGTATCCCTCGCCAAACGGATTACCAGTGGTTCAATCCATCAACCTGGCACCTGCGCACACGCCTGATCCTGGTCTCCATGGCCCTCCTCGTGGCCATCTGTGGAGCCGTGGGCGTCGTCAGCTACGCCTCCATGGACCTGTTTCTCACGAAGCAGCTCGACGAGCAATTGATGCAGGCCTCCCATGGCCGCCCGCCCATCGGTGATCCAAATGGACGCTCGGATCCTTTGGATGCCCGGGGTCAGAGCATCGGCACGCTGAATGCCCGCATTCTTGGCGGGCAAGTGAGCAGCGCTGGGTTCTTGTCCCCGGACGCCACACGTACGAACTTGTCACCCAACGATGCCGCGGTGCTGTTGGCGCTGCCCCACGATGGACGTCCGGTTGATCGGAGCCTTTCCAAGGGCGGCTACCGGCTGGTGGCCACCGCAACCCCCTACGGCGATGTGATCATCACTGGCCTGCCACTCGCCTCAAAAGAGGACACCGAAGCCTCGCTCGTGTGGACCATGGTGCTGGTGTCCTTGGGCGGACTGGTGCTGATTGGACTCGCGGGAACTGTGTTGATCCGCCGCACCATGCGCCCACTAGAGCAACTCTCCGACGTTGCCACGAAGGTGTCGAAGCTTCCGCTCGACGCCGGTGAGGTGGCGCTCGCGGTGCGCGTTCCGGCGTCAGCGGCCCACCCGGGTACAGAGGTGGGAAGCGTCGGCCATGCTTTGAACCTGATGCTGGACAATGTTTCCAGCGCCCTCGAGGCACGCCAGCTGAGCGAAACCAAGGTGCGCCAGTTCGTGGCCGATGCCTCGCACGAGCTGCGGACTCCGCTGACGGCGATCCGCGGCTACACCGAGCTGTTGCGCATGACGGAGAAGTTCACCGAGGACGGCCGCAAGTCCCTGGGCCGGGTCCAGAGCCAGTCCGAGCGAATGACCACCCTCGTGGAGGACCTCCTGTTGTTGGCGCGGTTGGACGAAGGCAAAGCACCGGAGTTCACCGACGTGGACCTCACACAGTTGGTGATAGAGACCGTCAGTGACGAGAAAGTCATGGCCCCCGAGCACATCTGGCAGCTCAAGCTCCCGGATGAGCCCCTGACGGTCCGCGGAGACACCACGCAACTCCACCAGGTCCTGGCCAATCTGCTCTCCAATGCCCGCAAACACACAGAGGCGGGCACCACGGTGGTCACGGGAGTCATGCGCTCGGCCGATGGCAGCGCCGTGGTCACAGTGACCGACAACGGTCCCGGCATTCCGCCTGAATTCCAAGGCAGGATCTTCTCCCGCTTTGCCCGCGCCGACGCCGCGCGTTCCGGTTCCGAGGGCACGTCCGGGCTCGGCTTGTCGATTGTTGAGTCCATTGTCCAGGCCCATGGCGGCACTGTTGAGGTAGTCTCGCGTCCGGGCCGGACGGAGTTTGCCGTGCGCCTTCCGGCGCTCAGGACCGCCACGGCCTGAAGGCCATCCGGAAGATCACGACGCCGGAGCGCGGCGAGCGCAAGTCGGCGCACCGGCGTCGTGATCTCCGTTACCTAAATGTGACTTAAGCGGGGACCTCCTGTACCGTCGAATAGGTGCGCAGGGTATCCCCGGCCACCGCCGGGTAGGCGCCGAGCTCTGCCACTCCCCGGTGCCCGAACACTCCAGGCAGAGACGGGGGACCCAGGTCTCCGGGCAAGCGCTCATGTTGAGCCGGCCCTAGGGGTGAAGCCGTACCGCCACGATTCTCAGTGGCCACGGCCGGATGACCTCATCCGAATCCGACAGCTAACTCCGCAGGCGTTGAGAGGCAATCACCATGTCTGGTTCCAAGAATCAGTCGCGCCCTGTTGCGCGCCACCGCGGCGAACCTGCCCGGACAAACAAGTCACGTTCCACCCTGAGGCGAGCAGCCGCAAACCTCGGCCCCAGCCAGCGCATGGCCGTTGTTGCCGGCGTTGTTGCTGTGTTCCTCGGGGCAGGCGCAGCCAGCCAGGCCGCCGGACAGGCCATCAGCGCCCAGGACCTGAGCCGGGCGTCCGAATCGCGCACCGTCGCAGAGCACAACGCGACCCCGTCCGCCACCGCCACGCCATCGGCGAGCGCAAGTGCCAGCGCAAGTGCCAAGCCGAGCACCGCGCCGACTCAGGCACCTGCTCCCGCTCCGGCCGCCGTCGTTCCCCAGGCCGCCGCACCGGCAGCGCCGGTGGCACCCGCCGCTCCCGCAGCTCCGGTCGCCGTCGATGACCCCGCCGGCGCCCAGGCCTACGCCGCGAGCATGCTTTCTTCCTACGGTTGGGGCCAGGGCGAAATGTCCGCCCTGATCACTTTGTGGAACAAGGAATCCGATTGGCGGACCACTGCCACCAACGCATCGAGCGGCGCCTACGGCATTGTGCAGTCGTTGCCCGGCGAAAAGATGGCCTCGGAAGGCGCCGATTGGCAGACCAACTACCAGACCCAGATCCGCTGGGGCCTGAACTACATCAAGCAACGCTACGGATCCCCGTCCGCGGCTTGGGCCTTCCACTTGGCCCACAACTGGTACTAAACGCACAAAGCACTCAAGAGGTCCGTCCCGTCAGGGGCGGACCTCTTCTGCGTTAACCGGCCTTACCCACTTCCACAGGTACATCACAGCTTGCGCCTAAAGCCTTCAAATTCGGCAGCGCCACTCTGGATTCATGACGCTCATCGAATCCACCACAGGAACCCTGAAGGACCCCGCGGTGGTGCCGCCGGGCCCCCCGATGCACCCCATTCAACGCAGCGCTGTCGCTCAACACAACGCAGTGCGGCGCGCCCCCGTGGACATCCGCACCGCTGTCCCCGTCCTCGACGTCACGATCCCTGTCTTCAACGAGGAACGCGACCTCGAAAAGTGCGTGCGCAGGCTTCACGGCCACTTGCGTGAATCCTTCGCACACGGCTTCCGCATCACCGTGGCCGACAACGCCAGCACGGACAGCACCTTGAAGATCGCCGAGCGGGTGGCTAGGGAACTGCCGGAGCTCGTGGTGGTCCATCTGGAGGAGAAGGGACGCGGCAACGCCCTGCGCAAGGTATGGCTCGCATCGCCGTCGCCGGTTCTGGCCTACATGGACGTGGATCTTTCCACGGATCTCGCCGCACTAGCTCCCCTTTTGGCGCCGCTGATCTCCGGCCATTCGGACCTCGCCATCGGCACACGGTTGGCGCGCAACTCCCGGGTTGTCCGCGGCCCCAAGCGCGAATTCATCTCCCGCAGCTACAACCTGATGCTGCACTCGTTCATGGGCGCCCGCTTCAGTGATGCCCAGTGCGGCTTCAAAGCGATCCGGGCAGATGTGGCGCAGCAGATCCTCCCCCACACCATGGACAACTCCTGGTTCTTCGACACTGAACTCCTTGTCCTCGCAGAACGCTGCGGCCTCCGGGTCCACGAAGTGCCGGTGGACTGGATCGACGATCCCCATTCCAGCGTCGACGTGGTCCGCACCGCCCTGGCCGACATCCGCGGCATGGCCCGACTCACGCGGGACCTCGTCTCCGGACGGATTCCCATCCCGGAACTGCGTGCAGCCCTTGCGCGCGGGCCGCTCCCGGCGTCGTCCCGAACCGCTGAACAGAGCCCCCGCAGCAGCCTGTTCGGGCAACTGGTCCGGTTTGCCGCGATCGGTGCTGCGTCCACCCTCGCCTATGTGCTCATCTTCCTGTTCTGCCGCGGCTTCATGGACCCGCAGCTGGCCAACTTCCTAGCCCTGCTCATCACGGCTATCGCCAACACCGGCGCCAACCGGCGCTTCACCTTCGGCATCCAAGGCGGCAACCCCGTCAGGCACCACTTCGAGGGATTGATCGTCTTCGGTATCGGCCTGGCACTCACTTCCGGAGCGCTCGCCCTGGTGCACAGTACGACGACGCCGGACCGCTGGGGCGAGCTCCTCACCGTAGTCGGGGCAAACCTCGCCGCCACCGCGGTCCGCTTCCTGTTGTTCCGCCTATGGGTCTTCCGGCAGCCAACCGCTCGACCGGCGCAGGTCCCGCCGGCGCAGCCGGCGCAGCCGGCCCAGCCAGAGCCAGTGATCGAATCAACCACGCCAGACAGCCCGCTCACAGAAACGGCAGCATGATGACCTCCACGATCTCTCCCGCAGGCACCGAATCCGCAGCCGGAACCGACACGGCAGGTCCCGCCGTCGGAACTGTCACTCCTGGTTCCGGCGACGCAGCGCACGGCCGCCGCTCGACCGGCCCGTCAACCCCCGGGGCCTCGAGTACCACGCCCCGCTGGGCCAGTTACGTCTTTGGCCGGCAGCCTCGCTGGGTGCGTCCGTCCGCCGCCGGGCTCCTTGTGTCCACCGCGTTCTTGTATCTCTGGAATCTCGCGGCCACCGGGTATGGAAACTCCTTCTATGCTGCGGCCATCCAGGCCGGTACCAAGGACTGGACGGCGTTTCTGTTCGGTTCGCTCGACGCCGGCAACGCCATCACCGTGGACAAGCCACCTGCTTCCCTGTGGATCCCTGCCTTGGCGGGCCGGATCTTCGGCTTCTCGCCCCTGAGCATGCTGGTTCCCGAAGCGCTGATGGGCGTGGCCGCCGTCGGACTCCTCTATTTGACGGTCAAGCGCGTGTCAGGACCGGGCGCGGGTTTGTTGGCCGGTGGTGCCTTGGCACTGACTCCGGTGGCCGCACTCATGTTCCGCTTCAACAATCCCGACGCCATGCTCACGCTGTGCCTCGTGTTGGCGGCGTACTTCACCACTCGCGCCATCGAACGCGCGGGCTGGAAGTGGCTCGCCGCTGCCGGCGCCGTGGTGGGCCTCGCGTTCCTGAGCAAGATGCTGCAGGGTTTCCTGATTGTTCCGGGCCTAGGACTGGCCTACCTGTGGGCTGCACCCACGACGTTGCGTCGGAGGCTGCTGCACTTGCTCGGCGCATTGGCCGGCATCGCAGTGGTGGCCGGCAGCTATATCGCACTTTTCCAACTGACTCCGGCCTCGGCACGGCCTTACATGGCAGGCTCGACAACCAACAGCTTCCTTGAGCTGACCTTCGGCTACAACGGCCTGTCCCGTATCACTGGCTCGGGCGAAGGTATGCCGGGCGGCGGAGGCGGCGCGCCCGCCGGTGGACTTGGTGGCTTCGGCGGTGGCGGTGGCGGCAACGCTGGCTTCGGTGGAGCTGCCGGGATCACCCGCATGTTCGGCACGAGCTTCGGAGGAGAGGTCTCCTGGCTTCTGCCCGCCGCCTTGATTCTGCTGGCGGCCGGCCTGTGGTTCACCCGCCGGGAAGCACGAGCCTCCCGCACCCGCGCTTCCCTCATCCTGTGGGGTGGCTGGCTTCTGGTCACCGCTGGCGTATTCAGCTTCATGAGCGGCATCGTGCACCCCTACTACGCGGTTGCGCTTGCTCCGGCCATCGCGGCCTTGGTGGGCATGGGCAGCGTGGAATTGTGGCGTGGCCGCGGGTACTGGCCAGCCCGGATCATCCTGGCGGTGGTGGTCCTCAGTAGTTCAGTGTGGTCCGCGGTTCTCCTGGGCCGCGATGCTTCATGGCTTCCTTGGCTGCGCATTGTGATCGTCGTCCTGGGTGTGGTGGCGGCCGCTGCAATCCTGCTTCGCCTCGACTCGCTACGCCCTGCCAGCCAAAATACTGCCGGCCGGTTCCGCAACGCGGCGGCCGCGGCCGTCGTCGTCGTTTCCCTTCTCGCCGGCGGCCTCGGCACGGCGGCGTGGACCCTCGCGACGGCAGCTACCGCGCACTCCGGTTCCATTCCGACGTCGGGTCCCAGCGGCTCCGCGATGGGCGGCTTCGGGGGCCGTGCTGGCGGATTCGGTGCTGCACGTGCCGGTGCTGCACGTGCTGGTGCTGATGGTCAAACTGCCGGCGGCCCCGGTTCGGAGGGAACGGCCGACGCCGGACTGACCGCGTTGCTGACGTCCACCACCACCACGTGGTCCGCGATCGTTTCCGGCGCCACCCAGGCCGCCAGCCTCGAGCTGGCCACGAACACCAACGTGATCGCACTCGGTGGCTGGAACGGCGGCGATCCCTACCCCACGCTGGCACAGTTCCAGGACATGGTGTCCAAGGGACAGATCGGCTACTTCATCGCTGGTGGCGGCATGGGTGGCGGTGGATTCGGCGGCCGGGGCGGAAACTCCGAGGTGGCAGCTTGGGTTCAGGCCAACTTCCCAGCCCAGACAGTGGGCAACTCCACCGTCTACAAGCTGGCGAAGTAGGTTCCGATGACCACCTCCTACTCGACGGAAGCCGGTTCCAAGCCAGATGAGTCGGAGCAGCCGATCCCGTTGGTCCTGCGACCGCGCTTGGTGCCCTTGCCGCGGACGCAGGTCCGGGACGAGCAGTCCCGCACCGGCCGAAGCCGAAGCGAAAGCCGCCCAGCCCTGCGGCACCGCGTGGAACTTGCCGGGGTGCTCCTCGCAACGGCGGTCCTGTATCTCTGGAACCTTGGCGCTTCCGGCTGGGCCAACCCGTTCTATTCCGCGGCAGCCCAAGCCGGTTCGCAGGATTGGGCTGCCTGGTTCTTCGGATCCTCCGACGCCGCCAACTCCATCACGGTGGACAAGCCGCCGGCATCGCTCTGGATCATGGGCCTCTCGGTACGGATTTTCGGGCTGAGCTCCTGGAGCATCCTGGTTCCCGAGGCGCTCATGGGCGTTGCCACGGCGTGGCTGCTGTACCTGGCAGTCCGGCGGGCCGCGGCCCCCGCCACCGGCGATCTACGGCTAGCACACCGGGCCGGGCTGCTTGCCGCCGTCGTCATGGCCATCACCCCGGTGGCCACGCTGATGTTCCGGTTCAACAACCCGGACGCCCTGCTGGTGCTGCTCATGACGGCCGCCGGCTACGCCACACTGCGGTCCATCCAGGACAACAAGCTGGGCTGGCTCCTGCTGGCCGGGGTGTTCCTGGGCTTCGGCTTCCTCACTAAGCAACTCCAGGTGCTGCTGGTGGTACCTGGATTTGCCATAGCATATGTAGTTGCCGCGCAGGGTGGAGTGGGCCGTCGCCTGCTTCGACTTCTCGGCGCTGGGGCAGCGATGGTGGGAGCCGCCGCTTGGTGGCTCGCCGTCGTCGAACTCATTCCGGCGAACATGCGGCCCTACATCGGCGGCTCCCAGAACAACTCCATCCTGGAACTGACGCTGGGCTACAACGGCCTGGGCCGACTCAGCGGACAGGAGACCGGCAGCGTGGGGGGCGGCAACGGCTGGGGGGTTCCAGGGCTGTTCCGCATGTTCAACAGCGAGTTCGGCGGCCAGATCGCGTGGTTGCTTCCCTCGGTGCTGGTTCTCGGGGCCGGGCTCCTGTGGCTTGGCCGCCGTGCCCCGCGCACGGATGGCGTCCGTGCCTCGGTGATCGTGTGGGGCTCGTGGGTGCTTGTCACCGGGCTCGTCTTCAGCTTCATGGCCGGCATCATCCATCCCTACTACGCGGTAGCCCTGGCTCCGGGCATGGCCGGTCTCGCGGGCTTGGGCGGGGTGCTTTTGTGGCAGCACCGGGCCCAGCTCGTCGCCGCCGTATTGCTCTCCGTGGCGATTATCGCTGCAGGACTCATGGCGTTCGAGCTCTTGGGCCAGACGCCGGCCTTTGTCCCTTGGTTGCGCTGGCTGGTGCTGTTCGGCGGTTTCGCCACGGCGGCCGGACTGCTGCTCGCCGGACGCTTCGCCTCCCGGACCATCCAGCGCACGACGGCGGCACTCGCCCTCGCGGCATCGCTCGCCGGGCCGTTGGCCTACTCGATTTCAACGGCGTCCGTGACGCACAGTGGTGCAATCGTCAGTGCGGGTCCGACGGCGGGATTCGGTGGCTTCGGCGGAGGCGGCTTCGGCGGCCGGGGCGGTTTCGGACAGAACGGCACTGGCCAAAACACAACACCGCAAGCCCTTCAGCAGCCCGGCGCGCAAGGCGGCTTTGGCGGGAACCGGCAAGGCAGCGGTATGGGCGGTCTTCTCGGCTCCACCACGCCGTCGTCGGAGTTGGTGGCCGCACTGAAAACCGGCGCCTCGAACTACACTTGGGCGGCCGCCGTCGTGGGTTCCAACAATGCGGCCGGCTACCAGCTGGCCACAGAACTGCCCGTCATGGCGGTGGGCGGATTCAACGGAACGGATCCGTCTCCCACGCTTGAGCAGTTCCAGCAGCTCGTGGCGCAGGGCAAAATCCACTACTTCATCGCCGGTGGGACCATGCAAGCCGATAGTGGGTCTGCCGCTCCGGCCCAGATCGCGCAATGGGTGGCTGCGAACTTCCAGGCGCAGACCATCGGCGGAACCACGGTGTACGCGCTGGCCGGCTGAGTGTTGGCTGCCCTCGGGCTCGCTAGAACCGTAGTTCGATGACCCGGCGGCCCGAAGCGTCCAGGCTCGCTGCGGCAGTGACAGCGGAGTAGTCCGCGATCTGCCACAACCCATCTGCCGCTTGGCCGCCGGCATCGCCCACCACTACTGTCCTCATCCCGGCGGCGAGGGCGGCGGCGATCCCTGCGGGAGCATCTTCGAAAACGACGACGTCGGCCGGCTCGGCACCAAGCAGCGCGGCCGCCGTGAGGTACCCTTCCGGGTCCGGCTTGCCGCGGGTCACGGCCTCGGAGGTCACGGTGGTCGTGGGCATCGCGAGTCCCGCTGCTTGCATGCGCACGCCGGCGAGGATCCGATCGGCCGAGGTGACCATGGCGACGGCATCGGCAGGCAAGGACTGCAGGAGTTCCGCGGCTCCAGGCAATGCCACAATCCCGTTGGTCCGCGTCCGCTCCATCTCACCGAGTTCTTCGGCGAGCGCGTCAATGTCAGCTCCCGCCGGGGCGAATCGGCGCACCGTGTCCTTAGCCTGGACCCCGTGCGAGGTTCGCAGGATCTCCTCGATGTCCAGTCCATAGCGGCCGGCGAATTCGCTCCACACCTGTTCCACGATCGCGGTGGAATCCACCAGGGTCCCGTCCATATCGAAGAGGACGGCCCGGACGGTCAAGGTTTTCACGGATTCAGCAGGCAGGTTCATGCGTCCATCCTGCCCGGGTTGCTGCTCCGCTACCCAACTCTTACGATCTGCGTCCTAGCCGTTGGGCCTGCTGGGGATGTACTGAACGGCCCATTTGTTGCCGTCCGGATCGGCGAAGTACACAAAGTGGCCCCAGTCCTGGATGTCGATGTCGCTGACTTCCACGCCGTTGGCCTTGAGCTGGCTGTGCGCCTCCTGGATGTCGCCCACCACCATCTGCAAGCTAGGGGCGGTGCCGGGAGGGGCATCGTTGAGGCCTTCGCCGATGCAGATGGAGCAGGCCGAGCCCGGCGGAGTCAATTGGACAAAGCGGATGCCGTCCATGGGCCGCTCGTCGTAGTCGGCGTTGAAACCGACTTTGTTGACGTAGAAATCCTTGGCGCGGTCCACATCGGACACAGGGACAAACACAAGTTCAAGTTTCCAGTCCATGCGCCAAAGGCTATCGGCGGAGCCGGAAAACCGGTAGGGGGCAATCGTTCCGGCTACGCGTCGCCTCCGAGACCGTGGGCGCGGGGCGTGGGCTGCGTTGCGGAACACGGCCTCCGGCCCGAACGCGCGAATTCGCGGGCTAGGCGATCTGCAGGGAAGGCTCGACGGCGGTGCTCGCCCGGGTGCCCACGCCGGCTTCGGTTTCAGCCTGGCTTGCGGCTAGTTGTTCGGCCAGCCTGCGGGCTCGGGCGCGGGACGGGAGGAGCCACGCCACCACGGTGGCGAGGACCAGCACGGACGCACCAACGTAGATGGCAGGAACGGCCGCGTCCACATAGCCCGTGGGAGTGAGTTTGCCGCCGGCTCCGGTGAAGACTGCTGTCAGGACCGCAACACCAAGGGCTACGCCGATCTCGCGAAGGGTGGAGTTGGTGCCGCTCGCCTTCGCGTGGTCCTCGGAGCGCATGTTGGCGAGCACCGACGTCGACATTGGCGCGAAAACCAAGCCCATGCCGATTCCCGCCGCTACGAAGCCTGGCACCAAGGTTTCGTACGGGACCGTCGCGGAAAGGACTCCGGCCAGCCAGAACATGCCCGCTGTGAGTAGGGCGAGGCCCGTGATCATCAGGGTCCTGGTGCCGAGCCGTGGCGCCAGCAGGCCTGCCAGCGGTGCCACGAACATGGGGGCCAACGTCCAGGGCATGGTCATGGCACCGGCCGCGAGGGGTCCGTGGCCCTGCACCACCTGAAGGAACTGGATGAGAATGAAGACGGAACCGAAGATCCCGAAGCTGAAGGTCAAGCCGATCAGGTTAGCCACCGTGAAACTGCGGTCGCGGAAGAGGCGGAGCGGAAGCAGCGGCGCGGCGACGCGGGATTCCCACAGCACAAAGGCAAGCAGCAGGACGCCACCACCGATCAAGGCACCGAGCACCTCGGCGCTGGACCAACCGGCGTCGTTCCCGCGGACGATTCCGAACACGAGCGCCAGAAGACCCAGTCCGGAGAGAAGCAAGCCTACGACGTCGGCGCGGACGCGGGCGCCGAAGCTATTCGGCAGTGCAAAGAGCGCCAGCGGAATCGACAGGATTCCGATGGGCACGTTGAGCCAGAAGATCGCCTCCCAGCTCCAGCCTTCCACCACGGCCCCGCCGATCAGCGGCCCTAGTGCCACACCCAAGCCGGAGACTCCGCCCCAGATCCCGATGGCGAGCGGGCGCAGCCTGTCACTGACCGAACCCACCAGGAGGGTGAGCGAAAGGGGCATCAGGGCCGCGGAACCGACGCCCTGCACTGCGCGGGCGCCGATGAGCTGCCACGGCTCGGTGCTGACGGCGGCTGCTGCCGAGGCCAGGGTGAAGATGGCAAGGCCAGCGATGAAGACGTGGCGCCGGCCGAAGCGGTCCCCCAAGCCGACGGCCAGCAGCATGAACGCCGCGAAGCTCAGGGAGTAGGCGTTGACGATCCACTGCAGTTCCTCGACGCTCGCGCCGAGGGCCTTGTGCATCACGGGCAGCGCGTTGGTGACCACAAGGTTGTCCAGTGTGGCCATGAAGACAGGTAAGGAGGCCGCCACAATGGCAAGCCAGACAGGAATGGTGCGTTTCATGATGACTCCAGAGGTCGCTGAAGGTGCCGCTTTTTGGGTTGTTGTAATCGAATGATTACTTAAAGGACAAAGTTAGTTATCGACTGATAACATGTCAAGTGTGGCGAAGAAAACACTGGGCACCGGCGCCCCCGAGACAACCCCAACCGGCCAGGCCCCAACCAGTCAGGCAACTGCCGAACGCATTCCTGCGGCGCAGCGGCGGGAACTGATCCTGGAAGCCGCCACCGGCGTCTTCGCCGAGCGTGGCTACGCCGGTTCCACCACGGACCAGGTGGCGAAGGCCGCGGGCATCAGCCAACCGTATGTAGTGCGCATGTTCGGCACCAAGGAAGCCCTGTTCCTGGAAGCCTTGGACCGCGCGCAGGGCAAGTTGCTGCACGCCTTCCGCGAAGTGATCGCGGCCTACGACGCCGGAGAACTCACCGAAGAACTGCAGCACCTTGATCCGGCTGTTGGGAGCGGCCGGCCGGAGCAGCTCAAACAGCTCATGGCGATCGCCTACGCGGATCTGGTGGAGGACCGCGGGATCCTCATGATGCTCATGCAGGCTTTCGTGGCAGGTCATGAGCCCGCCATCGGGGCACGCGCCAGGGAAGGATTCCTGGATATTTACCGCCTGGTACGGGATGAAGCCGGCCTGCTCCCGGAAACAGCCCGCGATTTCCTCGCACAGGGCATGCTCATGAACACCCTGATCGGCATCCGCCTGCCGGAAATCTACGAACAGGACTCGACGGCCGAGGAGTTGCTCGAGTGCACCCTGCGGGCGAAGCTGCCCATGGTGCTCAAGGCAAGCAGGGCCCAGCGGCGGGCGGGCTAGCTCGTAAGGCCGAGACCGTGGGTGCGGGCCGAGGGCCGCGTTCCGGAACGCGGCCCTCGGCCCGCACCCACGAATTGGCGGATCCACTGCGTCAGGTGAAACAACTTTGATCCGGCTGACGCTTCCCAGGGGTGTGCCCCCGGGCTGGAGGTAGGGCTCTTTCTGCGGAACGGGCCAGCGACCTCCACCGTCTACAATGACCGGCACTGGCGTGCAGGTATCGCCGAAGCAAGCAATGACACCTAGCTCTTTGCCGGTGAAGCCAGTCAGGTCCAGTTCAATGCGACCATCGTTGACAAACCCCATCGCCGGGCAGGCACGAGTGGAAACAGCGTTGCCGCAATGAGTGCCGCAAGGGGAAGAATGAGCGCGGGAGGGTGCCTCATGGCCCAAGCTTACGGCCACGTCGTACAAGGCCGTCGCGAAGTACCAGCCTCAGCGTGGAGGGCTTCGCACCATTGACGACTACTTACCAAGGTGCGAAATTGATAGCGTCGCAGGCGCAAAAGGGAATGCGCTTTTCCCGAGGGGGCGCAATGCGGGGCAAAGAGTCCATCAGCTTCACCTTTCCGGATATCCAAGAGTTTTGGGGCCGTCTCGTGAGGAGGAACGTGCTCAGCTCGGCGCTCTCGCTGATGATTTGCCTCGCGACGATCGCAACGAGATTTGGGCTGGAAGATGGCCCTTATCTGGCAATCTTTCTGGCCTATTGCGGTATCCAACTAGCGTTGTCGCTTGCCTACTGGACGCGGCAAAACAAGCTGATCCCGCGCATCGTTCAGAGATTTGCCGTCGAATTCATGCTGCGCACTGGCATCCCGACACTTCCGGGTGACGTGGATGTCCTTCGGACCAAGCAGACGGTATTTGCGCGTGATGAGGATGGCGAGCCGCATCTGTGGACCGTGAGGCGCCGGCGTGACGTGTTTACGATCGCGCCGGCATGAGCGCCGTGAGCTAGCCCGCCACGCCGTACAGGCGGTCTCCTGCGTCGCCCAGGCCGGGAACGATGTAGGCCTTCTCGTTGAGCCTCTCGTCGATCGAAGCGAGCACGATCTTGACGTTGGCCTCGGAAAGCTCCTCTTCCAACTTGGCCAAGCCCTCCGGTGCAGCCAGCAGGCAGATGCAGGTGACGTCCGAAGCGCCGCGCTTGAAGAGGAACTTGATGGCCTCTCGCAGGGTGCCGCCGGTGGCAAGCATGGGGTCCAGGACAAAGATCTGGCGGCCGGTCAGGTCCTCGGGGAGACGCTCGGCGTAGGTGATGATGTCCAGGGTTTCTTCGTCGCGGGCCATGCCCAGGAAGCCCACTTCGGCAGTGGGGACCAGCTTGGTCATGCCCTCGAGCATGCCGAGGCCTGCGCGCAGGATGGGGACCACCAGGGGCGTCGGCTTGGTGAAGGCGGTACCGATCGCCTTGGTGACGGGTGTTTCGATCTCCACCGGTTCGGTCCTGACCTCGCGGGTGGCCTCGTAGGCCAGGAGGGTGACGAGTTCTTCGGTGAGTTGCCGGAAGACCGGTGAAGGGGTGTTCTTATCCCGCAGAACGGTGAGCTTGTGAGCGACCAGCGGGTGGTCCACGACGAATGTGCGCATGAGTCCAAAACTATCATTGAGGCATGAGCACCAACGAGCCTTATCACGCGGAGCACGCGGCCTGGATGGGCCTCGCCCTGGACGAGGCGCGCAGGGCGCTGGACACGGAGGACGTGCCGATCGGCGCTGTCGTTTTAGGGCCCGACGGCGGTGTGCTGGGTGCCGGACGGAACGAGCGGGAAGCGCACGGCGACCCAACGGCGCACGCCGAGATCGTCGCCATCCGCGAGGCTGCCGCCGCCCTGCAGCGCCATGCGCTTGAACTGGGCGAAGGTGGCGACGGTTGGCGGCTCGAGGACTGCACACTCGTCGTCACGCTTGAACCGTGTGCGATGTGTGCCGGAGCCATCGTGCTGGCCCGGATTCCGCGGGTGGTCTTCGGCGCGTGGGACGAGAAAGCCGGTGCCGCCGGATCCGTGTTCGACATCCTGCGGGAACGCCGCCTCAACCACTGGGTGGAAGTCTACGCAGGCGTGCGCGAAGACGAATGCTCGGCCTTGTTGCGCGACTTTTTCGCAGCCCACCGGAAGTAGCACGTCACATTCTGCTCAATCATTCGAATGGCCACATCCCGCAGCCCCGGAATCACGCGGCAGCGGACCCGAGGGGCAAGGAATGATCCAGCAGAATGTGTCGCGAAGCGTGCAAAAGGGCCTTGCAATTGCCAATCCGTTGGACGTCAGATGGTCTCAGACACATCACGGAGGACAAATGACGATCTCTTTCAACCACACCATCGTCTACGCAACGGACAAACGCCGTTCCGCGGAGTTCCTGGCCAACGTTTTTGGGCTGCCAAAACCACAGCCGATGTGGTCCTTCATGACCGTCTCACTTGACCACGGAGTGGCCCTCGATTTCGCCACGGCGGACCGGCCCATCTCCCCGCAGCACTACGCATTCCTGGTCAGCGAGGACGATTTCGACGGAATCTTCGAGAAGATCCAGGCCGAAGGAATCCCCTACTGGGCGGATCCTGCACGGTCCCGCCCGCAGCAGATCAACCATAACGACGGCGGTCGCGGCGTCTACTTCGCGGATCCGGACGGGCATTTCCTTGAGGCGATCACGCGGCCCTATGGTGCGGCATGAGTTCCCCCGTGCGGATCACGGCCATAGTGACGGGCCGCGTCCAAGGCGTCGGTTTCAGGTACTGGACAATGGCCAAGGCCCGACGGTTGGGTCTGGCTGGCGAGGCGGCGAACCAGATGGACGGCTCGGTGCAGGTGATCGCAGAGGGTGATCGCCAAGCCGTCGATTCCCTGCTGGAATGGCTACAGTCCCGGGATGCCCCCGGCCGCGTGGACAACGTGGATGCCACTTTCACGCAAGCCACCGGCGAATTCTCCGGGTTCGGAGTGGACTGAGTCCGACCTAGGCGTTTGCGGCGTTCGCCTCATCCAAGGCATCGATGCGTTTCTGCCGCGACGCCGGAGAATCCAAGCTGAACGAGCGGAAATCACCAAGGTCTTCGCGGATCCAGCCCTCCACGTCGGCGATTCGCGCTTTGACGGCCGCGGTTGGCTGGGCGAACGTCCAAGCTGCGATCCGTTCCTTGCCGGGATCGTACTGCCACAGGCCGATAATCCGTCCCCGGTCCAGGATCGGGTGGTCGGACAAGTCCGCTTGAAGCGCCAAGGTGGTGTCCAGGACCTTCCTGCCGCGATCCTCGTCGGCCAGCATGTCCGCCGAGTTCCGGCGCAACAGCACCAAAGAGTCCGTCCCGGCCAGAAGCTGAATCTGCTCCTCCCGAGGTGCCTTGAACGCGGAAAGGCGTTCGACGTCGTCGGGCAGCATCCACTGCGGCTCGCCTGCCGCCGTGGTCACTTCGACCGCGTCGACGGCGGCCAGCGCCGCCTTGCTCTGCGCGACGGTGAAGCCCGTGAACCATTGGCTCTGCTTGAACGTTGCCCCGCCGGTCCAGCGCAGATACCGTTCGATCAAGCGTGCGCGGGCGGCGTCGTCGTCGATGGGGCTCGGCGGCAGCACCCATGAGGTGTAGGCGTAGCGCTGCTGGTCGAGGCGGCCGTTGACGGGGACGCGGCGGATGCGGCCGTCGGCTTGCAGGAGGCCCAACGCCGTGGGGAGGGTGGTGGACGCGCCTTTCTTCTTGCCTTCTTCGCCGAGGC
Organism: Arthrobacter sp. AZCC_0090; assembly: GCF_014207375.1. Classification (GTDB taxonomy): domain Bacteria; phylum Actinomycetota; class Actinomycetes; order Actinomycetales; family Micrococcaceae; genus Arthrobacter. The sequence goes on from NZ_JACHEE010000011.1 coordinate 95,685, forward strand.
TGCGGACGGACTCGCCGAGTTCGTCCTTGAGTTGCTTGGGGTCCATAGGGTCGCTGGACTCAGTGAGGGTGTGCAGCACCTGCTCTTCGAGCAGCGTGATCTCACCGCGTTCGACGCCGAGCCGCGCCAGGACCTTGAACGGCGCCACTGCAGCGTCCCGGCCAACCTGGAGGCCCCAGGCGAAATCGTTCCGGCCAAGGACATAGGTGCAACCGCGGGCCGTGGGGAGTTCGTGGATATTCAGCTTTGCGACGTCCCGGTCCACTTGTTCGCGCCTGATCCCGGCCCGGGCGAAGAGCGTTAGGTAGGGGTTGGCGCCGCCCACGGAACGGGCCCAGCCGGCGTGGTCCAGGACTTCCTCGGACGTCTTGCCGGCGAGCGAACCGTCGAGGCCTTGCCTATGCCACGCCCAGGCGCGGAGCAGTTCCGGAGTGAGCGTTTGTGTGGAAAGCACGGCGGACGTCATGGCCCCATTCTGCACCGTTGCTAGCCATCCGCGGCAGTCCCGCGCGAGCTAGCGCTCGAAATCCAGCGAGAAGCCTGCCCAGGCGTCGGGATGCTCGCGCAACAGCACGTCGACGCCGGCGAGCGCGCCGCCGTCGTCGCTCTCGCGGACCTTAGCGGCAACCGCTTCCGCGATGAAGCGGGCCAGAACCTCCGTCGTCGTGAGCTGGCCCGTGAAGTCGGGGACGTCATCGAGGTTCCTGTAGTTCAGGCGGGCCAGCACCTCATCCAGGATGGTTCCGGCGGCGCCGATGTCGAGCACGATGGCATTGTCGTTCAGTTCCGCGCGACGGAACGTCACCTCGGCCACGAACGTAGCTCCGTGCAGTCCTTGGGCGGGCCCGAACGATTCCCGCGGGAGGCTATGCGCGATCATGAAATGCCGGCGGACGGTGAGGCTGAACATGGTTAGTCCTTGCTTCCGGTTTTTGGATAGGCAATGACGTGGCAAAGATCGTCCAGCTCGCCGTTTTCCAGGCCATCGAAGACCCCTGGGAGCTCCTCGAACTGCGACTCTCCCGTGAGGAAGGCATCGAACATGGGGTCCGCCAGCAATGAAACTGCCAGCTCCAGCCGCTCGCTGGACGTCCTGCGGTGCCTGCGCGAACGTGCAACCACCCCCACTTGGCTGGCACGGATGGATAAGCGCCGGGCATGGAAGTCCTCGCCCAGCGGCAGGGAAACAGCCCGGTTCCCGTACCAGGAGAGTTCGATAATCTCGCCCTCGTCACCCACCAACTGCAGGCTTCGGGCCAATCCTTCATCCGTGGCCGAGCAGTGGAACACGATGTCGCAGTCCTGGAGCGCGTCGTCCGGAAGCGCGAACTCCACGCCCAAAGATTCCGCCAAGCCGCGCTTGCGCGGATCCGTTTCCACCAATTGCAAGCGCCCCAGCGGGAAGCCGCGCAAGAGCGCTGCGGTCATGCCGCCCACCAGTCCGGCCCCGACGACGGCGATCCTGTCACCGAGGCGCGGCCCTGCCTCCCAGAGGGCGTTGAGGGCAATCTCCGCGATGCCGGTGAGCACGGCGCGGCGTGGCGGCACACCGTCGGGTATTCGCGTGAGGGAGGTGATAGGCACGACGTAGCGGTCCTGATGCGGATGCAGGCAGAAGACGTTCTGGCCGGTCCAGTCTTCGTGGCCTTCCTCGACGACGCCAACCGACAGGTAGCCGAACTTGACCGGCCCCGGGAAATCTCCCGTCTGATGGGGCGCACGCATCTCCCTGGCAATCCGTGGAGGGACGTGGGCTTCATGGACCACCAGTTCCGTGCCCCTGCTGATGCCCGAGTACAAGGCCCGAACCAAAGCCTGTCCCTGCCCCGGGGCGGGCAGATCCTCGCTCCGCAGTTCACCTTGGCACGGGCCCACGGTCCAGTAGGCCAATGCCGTTTGCGTGGGCGTGTTCTGCGGTGCGTGATCTGGGAGAGTCATCTTGCCTGTGAATGTAGCCCCGCGGCCGCGAATGCGGAAGGGCTGGCACTTCCGGGAGTGCCGCCGTTTGACGGCGGTGTGGCGGGTCCGGCGCCACGCCGTTTTGGGGAACAGGGCTCCACTCCGGTACCCTATTTCAGTTGGTGACGTGTCCGAGCGGCCGAAGGTGCAACACTCGAAATGTTGTTTGGTGTAAAAGCCAACGTGGGTTCAAATCCCACCGTCACCGCCACTTGAAAGGCCCCTGCTTCCCTTTGTTTACAAGGGAACGGGGGCCTTTTGCTTTGCCGGAATCACGGTTTTGGGCACATTTTGGGCACATTCGCCAGGGACACTGCATGGTCCAGGGCGTCCGAAACGCTGTCCAAGTCCCCGTCAAACAGGTCCGCATAGATGTCAAGGGTCATGGCCGCCGAGCTGTGACCGAGCATTCTTTGCACCGCTTTGACGTTCGCGCCGGCTGATACAGCAAAGCTCGCGGCGGAATGCCGGAGATCGTGAGGCGTGATTCGTGGCACCCCTGCCCTCTTCACTGCCCCCGCGAACCAGCTCATGTTGTCATCGTGCACGCGTGCGAGGCGGAGGTGATGGCCATTCTCGCCGGGAAACACGAGATCATTTCTGTCCTTGTTCTCACACTGCTGTGCTAGGGGCTCGGCAAGGAATCGCGGGAACGGCACGGTTCGTTTCTTGTGGTTCTTTGGCGTACCTACTTCGATCACCGAACCGACCTGAACCGCGTTTTCCTCAATCACGAATCGCCGCCGCAACATGTCCAGATGCTTGACTCTCAGACCTGTAGCTTCACCCCATCGCAACCCACAGTAGGCCAGCACCAGGACCAACGTCGGATACTTGCTGGCTGCCGCGAGTGCGTGCACCTGCTCGTGACTCAGGTAGACGTGCGGCTTCTTGACTTTACGTGGCAGCGTTACGCCACGTGCTGGATTACTCAATGTTCGACGGTCGCTCACGGCGTCATCCAGAATCGCAGCCAAAACGCCATAGGCACGGATTACAAGCGTTGCCCCCTTCGGCTTCCGGGGCGGGACAGCGCTCTGATCCCCTGTCGTCAAAGCTGAGACCCACTGCTGCACATCTGTCTTTCGGATGTCAGAGACTGCCATACCACCCCACACCGGCAGCACATGATTACGCCAGGCCGACTCCACGGGGCGCAATGAAGATGGCTTCAAATGAGTCTGCCGCGACAACCACGCTTCCCCAAGCGGACCGATCAGGGCCTTTGCGGCTGCCGCATCTATGAACTCCCCGCGGGCCTTGGATACCTCAACGCTGGCGAGGAAAAGCTCGGCATCCCTCTTTGTCCTGAATCCACGCTTCTTGGTCTGCACCCGGTCAGGTTTCCGGTAGCGAACCTGATACCGACGCCCGGCCCGTGTGTCATAGGGTTCAATCGTTGCCATCGCCGGATTGTTCTTTCGCTGCGTTCTGATCAACCAGAGTCTTGATAATCGCGCTGAGCTCGTCCACTCGTAAATTGAGGTCCTCGAACGTCACGGGACCAATTTTGGTATTCCCTGCCGGGATGAAGTCGGGGCGCAGCCCCCGTACGTAGTCATCACTGCCCACGCTGCCTTCGATCGGTGTTATGCCATCCGCCCATTCCCAAACCCGTACCAGGTCAGCCGGGTCAGCTCCGGTGACGGCCACCGGCTCGTCGAGCGACTTGGGAAACAACAGTGCATTTGGGTTCACGCCGAGGACTACCGCCAGGGCCACGAGATCATCAACATCAACCCGCCTAACGCCGGCCTCGATCTTCTGTATTCCGCTCGCGGAAATTTCGTGCCCGACGCCCCTAAGCCTTTGCTGAAGCTCCCGCAGGGTGACATTCCCCCGCAAACGCTTCAGGTTCCGAGCGACGGTCTTGCCGGTTGGGCCAATGTCATGTCCTCGCAGCCGCTCTCCACTATGTACCATATAAGAAACGATACACGCTATATAGACAACAAGCGTAATTAGCAACTTTGCATCTAATATGACGAGGCGTTCACGGAAGGGAATGAGGCTTCATGGAATCGGAACTGCTGACGCCGGCAGAGCTGGCAGCCAAGCTTCACAAGACGGCGCCCGCATTGGCGCAATGGCGCTATAGAGGGATGGGCCCTAAGTTCGTGAAATTAGGCAGCGGCGTCCGCTATCGCGCCAGCGATGTAGAGGCATGGCTTGACGCACAGACACGCTCTCAGACAGGCCAGGTAATCCCGAGCGTCTAGGACCGCAATTTTTGGGCAGACGATCTACCCATTGGCGTCTACCGCATCGGGCCGCTTAGGGATCAGTCGGAGCGACTTCAGCTCGTGGTTGGCTTCGGGCCTGGAAGCGCAGGCGACGCGGCCCGCGAACAAGTCTTGCGGGCCGCCCGCCGTCATCCTCGGGTCACACGCATGCGCAGATAGATTCGCGGGGCGTGAACCACCATCAGACGGACGCCGTCGAGTGCACACGTCACCAATGTTTCGGCGGATGAACACAGCCTCCGTGGGCTTGGCATCGCATCCCGGTCTCACATTGTTTGCCGTCCCCGCCGCTCAGTCAAGGGCGCGTCCGCGTCACTACGTGATGGGCCTACGGCCCACCCTTGACGGCACGACGAGGACGGAGACGATGGCCGTTACCGGGATGCGGGCAAGACTGAGACGGCTCTAACAGGTCGCACAACTGGATCCCCGGCCAATACGCGAGGACGCGGGGCGCCCCTGAAGCTTGCGGTCAACTTCATCCGCTTCAGGGAGACGAAGGAGTGGTCGTGCACCCCCAATGCCCCCCGGATGGAGCGCCTGCATTAGCAGTGCCCGAATGCCTGCCGCGATAGTTGGCTTGTCCCCGCGAACCGCGCAGACGGCAGATCCAGGCAAGTGGTAGCCGATGTCTTCGCCTTCCGCCAGGCCCGTCAGCTGCTGTTTACGGGCCCTCGTTCCCAAACCTAGGTTTCAATCTGACATTTCGAGTCGGGGGTGGAGTTCACTGACCAGGATCGGAGATGGCTTGGTTCTGCCATGCCGTTCTCCCAGCCACCTCGAATGGGCCCACTGCTTGCCGACTTCCATTCCATGTGGACCGGCCACCTACGGTTTTCCGGAGGTTGTTTCAGTTAATCCGGCCATCATGGACGCTTGCTCGCGCACTGAGGCCGCTGGCTTCGAACATGACCGGAAGCATTACGCCATACAGCACGACACCGGCTCAAGCCTGGAGAATCTGGGGCAGATAGCCCGCCGGCCAGGCACCCCCGAGCCGGCACTCGGCCTCGGCCGCTTGCCTTGAACTCACGCACGTGGGACACAACGCCGAGTGTTCCGTACGGAATGGCCAAATAAACTGAGACGGTTCCAACCCATTCGTCTCAATTTATCTGGCCTTTTCCCACGTCAAGGTGGCCAACAAAATTGAGAACGGACATCCTTCTCAATTCAGTTGGTCATTTTCGCAACTTACCTGGCCACCTACGATTTTCCGGGGGTGTCTCAGCCGCCAGATAGCGTGTCTCGTCGGTTGAGTATCGAACCAGCGGCACACCACGCTGAGCGATTGTGGCCATGCCATCTAAATTGAGCCGACAAACCGGGTGCTGATCGTTTCAGTTTTGTTTGCCATTCCGTAGCAGCGCGTTGGAGTCGGCTTGAAGGCACTGCGCAGCCTAGCCACCGATCTGGCCTCGCGGACAACACGCCAGAATGGCCAACCTGAAGGGACCCCGGAGGCTGCGGGCGAAGCCCGCCGCCGCCAGCACTTAGTTCCGAGGCAGCGAACTAAACCCATCGCACGGCCCTAAGCATGCATCACAATCAGCCAGGCCCCTCACCGCAAATTGGTACGCGGGATCTTGCTCGTCGATTTCAACTGTCATCTCGTAGACTCTCGCGAGAGGGTACCGTGGTCTTGAAACGAACGATATCTCGCGAGGCGTCACGTTGCGCGCATCCCTCCTGGCTGTCGCAATATACGGCTGTCCCAGCTCATGCTCGCACGCTTCCTCAGAACATACCGTGCAGCGCCCGCTTCTCGCTTTTGCGATCACCTCATAGCTTGCACCCATTGCATGATCGCAGTCTTCGACCGGATCGCCGCAAATCGAGCACACGAAATCTACTGTCAGTCCTGCGGACAACCCAATCCGCCAGTGGGAAATCCTGACGGAGCAATTTGTCCAGAAGACCCCCTCTTCGAAAACGATCGGGCAGCCGTATAGTCCTGATCGAACCACTGACGCATTATGAATCGCCGCGTGGGCACGACCAGCAAGCTCATGGTCCTCGAGATAGTTTAGAGCCTCCACGGCGGCGATCTCTGATCGACGGATGAGCGGTTCGATTTGGTCAAGCACCTGCGGATCTAGACCGTCCCGAAGCTCAATCCACTCCTCGCGAGCTCTCAGTTGAATCTGACGGCGGAGTATGTCGTCGCTAGTCTCCAGCAGGTCAATGCCCGGAGGCCGTTGCAGGCCCGAACCTGTGAGAAGTCGATCGACAGCCCAGAACGCGCGATCTGCGCGCTCCAGAGACTCTAGTCCTCGCTCCTTAAGGTATCGGTCACGTAGTGGCCCCGGAGCCGGCGGAATCAGACCCGGCTGCATGACAATCGCGCGAATTTTCCTCGGCGTCCTACTCACCCTGGCGCACTAGCTTCTCGAGCGCTTTCAGGACATCCGCTCCTGGTCCCTCTACAGTGATTCCTTTTGCCTCCCCGGTGGCGGGATTGAGTTCGGCAATCGACACCTTCAACTCGTGAGTCAAGGCGTCTTCCGCAGTGTGTCCGGTTTGACGAGCCCGATGGGAAAGAAATTGCTGGACGGCAAATATGATCCATTCATTCACGGAGCCAACGAGTCCTAAAGCGATGCTCCAGACGTCAGGATCTCCAGAATACTCAGAGAGGAATTTTCTGGTTTCCCTCGAGTGGGCGAATTCAACAGCCAGTCCGCTTCCCCTCACGGTCTTCGGGAAGTCCCTCAGGCTCTCTGCATAAAGCGGAGAATGGTCATCTGAAGATGCCAGGGGCAACTTCGCCGGAAGAACATAGATCACATTTGACCGCACCGCACTGGGAAGGCTCCCAACCGCCGGGTTCCAGGTCGCGAAAGTAAGATCCAAAGCCATGATCAGAGGCTACTCCCCCACAGCACCAATCCGATTCTCACTGAGACTTCAGCTCACTGAGTTTCCGCGACTGAAGGCTCCGGAGGCTGCCTATAGCTGGTCCTGCCCGAAAGATGAACCCGACAAAGTCGAGCTTTCAATTTCGGAAAGTGGGTAGGACGTGAGGATAGGGTCTTCTACATCCTGGAGTGAAATTTCAACAGTCACACGCCCGTGAAGTTCACGAAGAACCTTGGCGTCAAGCTTCTGGGTGCCAAATGCCACCTTCACAATCGTACCGGGCTTCAGTGTCCCCGTCTTGAACAGCGCCGTACGAGTCGAGCGCTTAGGGGCTGAGGTCTTCCGAGTAGACGCCATCTTTCCTTCTTCCTCCTTCACCACGGTTTCTTTCCCGTGAGGCTCTTTAAGTATGCGCCCACGATTGAGTCCATGCCTCGTGCCAGACGATTCAGGGAGGTTCGCCACCGCCTGGCCGTTTCTTGGGTAAGGCGATGAGTCTGCAAAACATGGGCCAGTTTCACGTCGTCCCCATGAGCGATGGCATTTCGGGCTTCGTTGAGTGAGCTCAAATCGGCCAGCCAACTCTCGGCCGCTGAGTTGTGAGCACCCAGCCTGGCTCTAAACGCGGTCAGCCCTAGCTTGCTGAAGTCAGACGCTAAGTTTGTGAGTGTGGGATTACCGGTATCCAAGCCTCGCCGGTTCAGTAGCCCGCTTCGGAGTATTGGCTCGATTGATGGTGATGTCGCTACTGCCTCCTGAAAAATGAAATCAATTGCCTCGTCATGTAGGTCACGGCTGAAACCCTGAAACTCGGAAATAAGTCGGGCGATGAGCGCATGATTGAGCTGCTCGGTCGCCCATTGTCGGCCTCTTCTTCCCCCGGTGAGATTGGAATGAACCTCACGGAGAGCATTCAGGTGTTCAGCCCGTTCCGTGTTCCAGCTTTGTAGCGCCAGCGATCCCATGGAATAACCCTAATGGTTTTTGCTGGCCGCTTGGTCAAGAACAGAATTCACCATCATGCTCTACAGATCGCCCCCTCTGCGCAAAGCAGTCCACGAGGTACAAGAACCGGTCATGTTCCCAGAGGTCGAGGGATTGCTGCGCACCACACGAACGGCACACGCGCGGATGGGGAGCGTCGGAACTTCCGTCGTCCGAAGATCCGGACCGCGTTCGCTGCAAGCTTGATCTAAACGGAGGCTGCATCGACCGTGTCACGAATCGTCCATGACCCAAATTTCTGGTGGCACACCACGATCTCTACCTTTATCAGCGAGCCCCGGCCAGCCATCCATTGCTCGCGGGTCCATTCTGACCATCCCGGCCGAGGTGTCGGCTCGAGGTCGAATTCGATATGCTCGCCGACCGGCAACGGATACTTGTAACGCGTCAAACGTCCTGTTTCGTCGGCTCTGGCCTCGTATGGACCTGTCCCGGGCCTAAACCGGTACGGTCCCCATATCTGCCGCCTAATTTCCTGCTCGGTCGCCCCGCCAAGTAGGCGATCCGTCTGCCCGCGGCGATAGTCATCGTCGCGGATCGAGATCGATACGCTGTCGACGCCGTCAAGCTCGGATGGGCCGGCCAAAGTCAACCGCAGCTTCAGACTGTTCGAGTCGGGATTAGGTCGGAGCGCGTCCAGCTTGAAGAGCGGGCGCAGCTCGTTGTGACGCCGCTCCTGTTCGATAGTAGCTAAAGTCCTCGCCGCTAGATTAGCCTGCTTGGCCGACGAACGCGCCCACCATGCGGCCACACTAGCTACGACGGCAGCTGTCAGGCTGCCGAACGCGCTGATAACCTCAAAGAGGTCCATGTATTCCTCACTGGTCGTGTCGAGCAGAGATCAGAACCAAACGCCGATAAACGCGCACATCAATCAGCCGTTGGGTAGAATCCGGGCCTTCCCGTGGTAGCGCTCCCGGTGAAGTAGATAACTTCGCAGCCCTCAGCCGTAACTTCTGGGGGCGTCTGGTTTTCTAGGATTATCGACTGGACGGGGCTGGCTGCGAGGTAGTCGTAAAACGCATCAGCCACTGTTTGAGCCATCAACTCATCGCTTTCGGTGGACTCGATATCGGAACCAACTATCGCTGGTTCGTTTGCTTGCCGCTGCGTCGTGTCCGCGTCTCGATAGGTCAGCACGGGGGTATCGAAGACAACGAACCCGGGGTGAGGCAGTTCGCGTTCTAGACAGTATTCCCCGAGAGCCGCGCTGAACCCGGCGTGGAGGACGGAGCGGATACCTTTGCCTCGATCCGCGCGCGGGCGTCCTTGAAGTACAACATCGGGCGGAGTCCCCAGTACGAATTCTGCTCGTTCAGCTTCAGGTACGCCCCACCATGTAAGGACATTGCGCAAAGCCGCCGAGAAATCGATCTCACTTCGCTTGCCAATACCTTCCGTAACCGGGTCTGCGGTTTCTGGCTGTTCTTGGGCAACGGTTGCACTCAACGTTTGCAGTTCCGCAACCTGATCCCACAAGGTGATCCATCGCTCGAGCTGGGATCTGCGCGCAAGGAGCTCTTCGAGGCCCTCTTGGGCTGGGCGGATTCGACGTTCGATATCGTGTATTTCCGCTACCCCCGCGGAAATTTTTGTGTCAAGTGTGGTGACCTGTTCCTTTGCCTCCGCCAAAGCCGTGCCTAGCCCGGTCAGGGTGGAGGCGAGGTCTTCGCGCAGGGCACGTGTGCGTAGAGACTCGGCATCGATGGCTTCGGTTAACTGCACTGTTTCGTATACAGCATGGTCACGGCGTTGGTGGTGGGTGGTTGCACCACAGAAAACACACTCCGCGGCGTCGAAGTATCCGAGCAGAGTGCCGGCCGACTTTACCATTCGGAGACGCTCCATGTCGGCCTCGTATTGTGTGTCGAGGAGTGAAAAACGTGCGACGAGTGCAGCCGCCTCACTAGCACGTGCGTCCTGACGGCGCCGATTACCTTTGAGAACGTCAAGCTGCGAGATAGCTTGGTCGCGTTTCCGGAGCTCCGCAGACACCGCCGTCGACGACATTTGGATCTGCTCGTTGATGCGTGCGAGCATGCGCACGCATTCCCCGCGGTCGGATGCGTCCGTCAGCCGGCTGCTCGCCTGAGCCACTGCCCGCTCAAGCACCGCAAGCTGGGCTCGATTAATCCGTCGGAACGCGGCCGGGTCTTCGCCAGAGGTAAGGCCGGAATCATCCTCCCCCTCCAACAAGAGCTTGAGCGCCGACAGCTCGGTCGTGCGCGTGGTGTAGTTGCCAGATTCGATCGGTGAGGTGCGCGAGTGCATGCGTTCCTCACCAATGATCACTAGATGAGCGAGGTTGCGGAAGCTCAACGCAACAGTTTCGTTGCGTTTGTTCTTCCTCAGCTTTGTGTCTGCGATTCCGAGACGGTTCAGCAGGAAGTAGGAGATAGTGTCGGTTCTGTTCTTCTTATGACTCCCAAGGAGAACCTGATCGGGGACTTGGTCGGGAACCTGACGGATATCGCCGTCGAATACGGAGATATTGCCGCCCCGCAAGCTCCTGGCCAAGGTGACAAGGTCTCCGTCAAAGTCGATGGCCAAAAGCATGTGCTGGTAGCCGGCCGCTTCGGGTATGTTCCGTAGCCTGGAGGCGCCAAGCATGAAGTCGATGGCCTCGCCGATGTATGACTTCCCGGCTTCGGAGGCCCCGTAGATCAACGTCAGACGCGGAGCAAAATCCAACGTGGCTGATGGGACATTGGAACCCACCGCTGTCAGATGTACCAGCTTCACAGGGAACTCTCCTCTCCATCCAACGACGCCAAGCTTCCGTCAAAGTCCCGGGACTCGGCCCACTCTTCGCTCCAACGATCCGCGATAAGCCGTATCCGCTCGCGAATACCGTCCGCGGAAAAGTCTCCGAATTCCGTCACAGCCCATCCTGCGACCTCGGTTAAGCGGTCCAGCAGCGGCGAACTTACCAAACGCAAGAACGGCAAGGCGGCTTCGCTGGCTCTGTAGGTTAGGCCGTCTGTCGACGCCACGGCGTCAATCATCCCCGCGCGGGCCATCAATTGGATGCCGTGCTCCAGGACGGAGCGTTTGATGGCCAGCTCCCCACCGCGGGTAGAGATGGCCGGAAGTACGCTCTCAGGTCCGCCAAGATCCGCGCTGTGTAGCAAGCAATAATCCATAAGTACAAGACGGTTCACATCTAGCGGGCGTGGGAACGATGCTGTCAGGACAACCAAGACCCTGAGACCGAGTTCAAGAGGGCTATTGAGGGTCTGCACGGCACCAGCTCAGTCGGTCGTCATTGGCCAATTGATGGCAAACTCCCGTCCGGTCACGGGTGGTCACCACAGGAAGCAGACCATTAGCTGTCATCGCCAACTGGTGAGCTGACTGAGTCACCTGCAGTAGCCGGTCCAGCCCGTCGCCCGGATGGCTATCGTGCACATCAATGACGCCGTCGAAAATCTCGTCCTGTAGCGCCTCGAAAGTCCCAACGGGGACGGAATCGCGGGCAAACACCCGCAAGGATTCCGCGCTGTAGAACGCTACCCTTTGACGCAAGTAATGGCTTCCGAGCTGTTCATGATCTGCTGCCGCCGCCGGCGTGAGCGATACTCCGTGCCGCTCGGCATATGCAGCCAGCAATTTAGCAACATATCTTTGCTCATCCTCGCCCGGCCTCACTGCCGGGACGTCCGGACCAGACCGGGCCGGGAGCGGGACCCCGAAACGAGCCGAATGCCAGCGCGTCTGCTGATGATCTGTAACCAACTCATGCAACTCTATTGAACCGAATCCCGCGAAGTCTGCCTCATCAAGAAAAGCCAGTACCTCTTCCAACGAATGTTCGCCAAGTTTCCTCGCCAGCACGCTTCTGTCTTTGGTCAGCGCCGACTTCATCGCGCTGCGTAGCTTCGCAGGCGAATTGAGCACACCGGCAAGCGTCGTCCCGTAACCCCTAGGGGCGACAAAGCGATATTCGTGAGGCCAGGTGTAATACCCCGCCATGGTCCCTAACACGATCTTCAAAATTTCGGGATACGCATCACCAGGGAGCAATTCGGCTGCGTAGTGCTTGCACTGGTAGCAGTCCCATTCAGCGGCAAACCCTCCATCCGTCAGGAAGCCTGCTACATCGACGCCATGGTCGTTCGCACCACCATTGCGCATCACCTTCTTGTAAGACGTCAGAGTCGTCGCCCACTCAAGAACAAACTCCTCCCACTGCGTGTCACTGTAGATGGAGACAAGTTGCTCGGGCGTCAACGTGACATGCGTAGGAGCCGGCACCCACGTCTCAGCATCGAGCAGAGTAGGCGCTGAAAGCTCAACGAGTTCGACGCCCGCACTGGACGTTTCCTTCGACACGGGCAGCACCTCTCCTATTTAGACAGCCACGATCGGACACGCGCACCGAACGAAATGCGGCACGTTGCGGGGTAACGCTGGTCATCAGCGTATATGTTCCACGACATTCGCAACTCTCATCCCAACGAGTCAGAGTCGCAATGTGATCGCTTCGGTCGGGTAAGGTCAGCGCATTGTTAGTGGACTCAGGCGCCCAAGGCTCCTGCCATGCTCGAAGTGTCGTGCGGAGTAGAACCATGTCTTTGGCGAAAGCTCACCGTCCCGAAAGGATAATGAGAAAGTGGATCAGATCGCCCAAATCATAGGGCCGCTTATTGGCTTTGCAGTGTCCTTAGTAGGCTTTATTGTCGCGGTTGACCAGGTAACGGCGTCGGCGAGGCTGCGACGGCAGGTGAACTTCTGGCACGAGCAGTCGAAATCGCCTTCATTCCTGAGTGATGCTGCTGTGGGACGGAGCCTGGAAAGGGATGCAGCTGCCCGGCTGCTCGCCCTCCAAGCTGTTCCAGGATGGAAGCTACTGTTTCCGGTCAGCATACCTACCGCCATGATTTGGGCAACGTGGCAGGCTGGAACCTTCGTGGGGACCATCCCTAGGAATGAACTCACATTCGATCGTCTTATCGACGCCGCAAACATTGATGACGGGGGCCTCATATTTCTGCTGCCGGGTGTGCCGATGATGGTGTTAGCGCTGCTGGCGTTCATGACTGTTTTTGTAGAGCGCGCACGGGTGCGGGATGCTTATTTGGAGGGTAAACCACTGACTCCTTCGACGGTCAGCATGGGAGGAAATCATCTGACTGCAGCTGACGTTCTTGGCCACCTCAACGTTCTCCTATGGCTACCACTTTCCACAGCCGGCAGTTTGCTCCTGGCACTCTTCTTCGGAATTACCTTCGGGATGCGGGGACAACCGCCGACTACTCCCCTGTGGCCGGAATGGCTGAGTCTCATGATGATGGGCGGAGTAGTGGCTTTCCTCCCAGGAATACACGTTGGATTGAGCCTATATTCCGCGGTTTCAGTTAAATGGCAACATCCTCGTCCGCTCCCATCCACGTTAAAACCGCATCGAAGTGGCGAGAAGGTGTCAAAAACACGCTTTCCTACCTCTCAACGCAAGCAGAAGTGACGCGGAAGCCCTGCAAACGATTTCATACAATGCAGGGCTTCCACTGTCAACGCCGACGCTGTCCGCAGCTAATCCGCCGAACGGCAGAGGACGTCACACGGACTGACAGAGCTGCGTGAACCCCGGTAACAGCGCATATGAAGACCGCGTCATGGTTCGTTTCGATAGAAGCGGTCCCGGGGCTACTTCTCCCACACCGTATCCCAGCGGATGAACAGACAAACGAGCGGAGCTAGGATCGGAGCACCGGAACGCATTGCTTCGCGCTGGACAGTGCGATCACTCCGGAGCCCGATCCCTACGAACCATCCAGAGCAGATCTGTTGCCATCAATGGGCTTTTTGTGGCCACCAGCGGGTACATCAGCTAACCGCCTCGGGCATAAACCATTGGCTGACCTCGGCGCGGCCATGGACCAACCCAAGTTTCCGTGACAGGATCGAACCACTGTTAGGGCACACCGACCTAGGGCCCGTAGCAGATTACGAATCGGTGGCCTTCCTAGGGGGCTGAGCAGCGTGGTAGGCCCGCGACCTGAATTGCTCGAGGTGACTGCGTGACGGGCCCTGCCGAAGCGAGATCGGAGCCCAGTTCGCCTTTAGCAACCTTCATGCTCTTCGGCGGCGCTAGGCAACCACCTATTCGAAGCTGCTTGTAGTAGGAGCCCTCATGACCACCGATTTGCTGTCCGTGTCCCTATGCCTTTCCGTCGTCGCGTGTTCAAAGCGCCTAGTGCCTTTCATTCTTTGCTTGGTCGTACTTGCCAAGACGGGAAAGACGACGGGCTTTCAAGACATAGCAGTTGTCTTTGGCCACACCAGTCGGGACCCGCGGAAGGCAGGGCGCCGTCTACGCCATCTCAATAGGCGCGCATGATCTTCAGGCCAACTGGCCATAGTAAGCGCATCGAAAGCGTAGGGATTCGAGGCGCTGAGCTTATGAGACACAGGGATCCAGCTGTCCGGTAAGAGGATCCTCTGTCGAGACCCACGGCGCCTTGCAAGTGGGGCCCGTGGGAGCTTGCGCCGTGCATAGGTCTGCAGGAGGCTAATGACCGGTTAGAAATTGATTCCACGCAGTGTCTCCCGGGCTCTCCAACTCTTTCGTCTTCAGGTTGAAGGTCAGACTATGGATTGTAGACGCCTCATTATTCGGTCCTCGAAGTTTGGCGAATGAGTCGTGCAGGTCGATACGTACTTGAAGGTGGGTATAGCCCATATTTCTTAGCTTCTTCACCGACTTGGTGTTGTTCGAGAAGTTCCTTTTGGCCTTGTTGCGCGGCGGCTTGAAGGCCCCAATGAGTACCGATTCGGCCGCGTCAACCGTCGGCTCGGTCAGAGACTGGTCCAGCACCTCGGATTGTTCCTTCACCCACTCACTGAGGGCCTTTTTGTCCGGGTACCCCTGAGTGCTATCGATATGGAGCTTGTCGACACTCGTCATCCGCTGGTTGATGGTGATGAACCCTACAGACCTGTCGGGCTGGTAGTCATGGACGTAAGCGATCGCTGGCTGAGCCTTCTCGTGTGCCGCGAGTCGATCGATTGCTGTCCTGGCACCTTCTGTCCCGTAGGCCTGCCCAATGTAGATGACATCAAAGACGAAAAGCGCGTCAACGATGGGGGCCACCCAGTCTTCCGCTGGAACCACGTCTCCAGTAGCAGGATCATCAGCGGGTATGTCCTCGACGCTTATCAGAGTTTCTATACCGTCCACCATTTCATAACGAATATGGCGTTCTGGAAAGTACCTCTTTGGTTCCGTTTTCGTTGCAGCACCCTGGGCTCGGAGTGCCGCGCGCACTACTTCGGCTGATGTGACCTCACGCCATTGCCGTGCATCTGCATCGGAGACAATCGACAGCCCACCTCCTTCGAGAGCCAACGAGTGTCCAGGAAAAGCGGTCCTTGGAACCGCTACATTGGTCGTACCTTGACCTTCGGCCGTTATGTGATCAATGTCTAGAATCCAGCCACCGGTCTCAGGATCGTCGTTGAGGGCGACGGGCGTCAGTCGTGGTCCAGCGACGATGAAATACAAGTGATGTTGGTTATTACGTAGCTGCTGCACTGCCAATTTGTCCGTCTCAAGTTGAGATGCGGCCCAACCCATGCTGGAAGCGTTGGTAATGCCTAGAACGACTGCAACTTCGGCTTTGCTATGCCTCCAAGGCATCCACTTCTTCATAGACTCAGATTAGGCGGCAGTCCGGAGTGGACGCCGCCGACCTAAAAGAAGACCTAGCTGCGCACGTTCCGATGAATAGTCTCGAATCGCAATCGGCGTGTTCATCATCAGTTACAAGACATGCGAGACAGGCCCATGGCAAAGCTAACCGCCCTCGTTTGACGCGCCAGCAGGGCGCGAGGATTGCCGCGTCGTCATCGTCACCGGCTGCGCCGCCGCGAAGGATCGCGGGCTGCCGGCACCCGGGGGATGTCATCAGAAGAGCCGGGCACGCCCGCGGCAAGGTCCAGTCAGTGCCTCGAAAATTGGTGCCGAGTGATTTCGCCAACGAATGGGCACTAGCGCGGAGTTTCCGACGTCTGGGTTTATTCGAAAGTTGTGATGCTGGTTGTCTGGACGTCGACGTCGTCGACGGGACTTGAAGAGCTCGTCGACGTACTGGGCCGGCAGCCCGTCCCATGACAGGGTGCCATCGATGATGACGTTATCCCCCTGCCGCCAGCGCCATCTGGCGGACGAGGTTGGTAGTCCTCGTGGAGATCCCGGGACGTGGGACGCAAGTTCCCGGATGCCCACCGGCCTGCCGTCAGGCAAGGTGTGGTCGTGGCGGTAGCTGAGCAGACCGTGCCGTTCGGCATCGTCGAGGATCATGTCTTTCGCATCGTCAACCGCCCCATTGCAGTCCTGTCTGGCAGCCGGAGTTATAGACCCCGTCGACGATGCACGCGAAACGTTCGATAGAGTACGAGCGAACACCGTCCGGCAACATAGAACCGGATGGAGACCAGGGGGACAGGGATGCGCAAGAAAGCAATTCTGAAAAGACTGCTCGCAGGGGCTCTGGTCGGGTTGGCCGCTTTCATTTCATGGCGTTTCATCGACCCCTACTCCCACGTTGTCCCGGGATCAGTAGATGATGCCACGTTTTTCAGCACATTCCTTGGCCTCATTACAACGTTCGTCCCGGTCATAAAATTCTCCCTAATAGGGCCGAAGGGGAAAGTATTTGAGTCACAGGCGGCGGAAATCCGTCGCCAACAGATCGACGAGACCAACCAGCGGATTGAAGAACTCCGCTTCGGCCTCAACGCGGACATCGATATCACTTTCGCCAACCAAGGAAACGGCGGAATCACGCTGTCTTCCCTCGTAGAGAACGCCGTAAATGCCACGGGCGGGACAGTCATCATCGGCCCCGCAGGTTCCGGAAAATCCTACAGTGCCCATACCATCAGCCAGTCGATCATGAGGAAGGATGACCGGTGCATTTCCCTGGTCATTCCGGTTGGGCGGTGGGCCCCGAACAGCAACTTCATTGAATGGCTCGCAAGGTACCTAGAACGCGAATACCAGACGGGCGAGGATACGGCTAGCGCCCTCCTCACGGAACGCCTGGTGATCCCGATATTCGACGGCCTGGACGAAGCAGTTTCCCAACCCACCAATGCGTTCCACTCGGTCGACGAACATACTGAAACAAGACCCCACCGCCAGCCACTTCATCGAGGCAGTACTGGAATGGGCCTCCGGGCCCAGCGCACCCAGATTCATCATCACAAGCGCAGCGGAAGCCTGGGACGAAATACCATCCCACATCAAACGTGACCCCCTGCTGAATGTCCTTCAAGTAGAACGAATAAGCCAAGCCCAGGCGAGGAAATACATACCCAGCGCCGTCCGTGCAAAGGGAGCGGAGAACCTCATAGACGAAGCCCTCGGATCTAGCCGACTCAAAAGACTGTCGGGCACCCCATGGGGACTTTCGATGATAGCCAAGATCATCAGGTTGAACACCCTTGAGAACGGCGAGATCGCCCCCGCAACCAAAAAGATCCTGGAAATCGCCGACCACAAGCGGCTTGTTGAAGCGTTCTGCCTCGCCAGCGCAACCTTCAGCGAGGGTCCATTCAGAAGCCTGCGCACAAAGATATTCCTATGGTGGCTTTCCGCTTACGCGAAGCTTCTGACAGCCAACGAGATCTACGGTGGTCGCCTAGTTTACGGCCGCACCCAACCAACACGTGACATCGAGCTACACCGCATCTGGCCGATCGGAGGCCCGCGCGCACCACGAATCGCGGACTTCATTCTTTGCGTTCTATTTTCCGCACCCGCACTGGGCCTATCAATCTGGGTCTTTTGGTACCTAGGGGTAATCCCCCAAATTCTCATTCTCCTCTTCGTTGTCTTCTTCGTGAGCCTGCTAGTTCGAACAAGCCTCAAACCGTGGGTGCGAACCGCGTCATTGAACGTGTCCGCCATGCTGCAGCCGCGCCCCTTGGCAAGGCAGACCTTGGTCGCCCTGATCGCAGGGGTGGCGTGCTGGACTTTCTTCGAGCCGCTTCTGGGACTCATTACCTTCGTGTCCGTGTGGATTGTCGTCGGATTGACCGTCGGTTTCGGTCAAACATTGGCCAACGGTTCTCCGATACGTGCCATCGGACCGGAAACGGTTCTCAGGAGAGACCATCAGATATCTGTTGTCTCAGGTTTGGCTGCCTGGGTGCTTCTCGCGTTTCTTTGGAGCTTCAAGCTGGGATTGCCGGTGGCGGCCCTGGTGGCCTTGTTGTATTGCCTTGCAGTTGGCCAGGTCGTCGCAAGCGCCCTTTGGCGTAGATATCTGGCAACCATCCTCGTTGCTGGATTCCGGATCTGCCCCTCTCCGAGATGGTTACTGAGGGTGGCACTCAGGAGGGGGCTCGTCCGCTCGCGAGGATTGACGTATCAGTTTCGACACGACGACGTTCGTGATTATCTTGCGGGTTACTCCTGGAAACAGGATCACTCCAGTAGCGCGGAAGGTATTGCCGTAATAGCAACCGGGGGTTAGGTCGCGGGCCTACGGTGCCCTCACGTTTGGCAGGCCGTCCCACCCAGTGGTTTATCGGGTGGAGAGTTTGGCGCGTTTAATTCCCCGGTTGTGCGCTTCGATCACCTTCTCGATCGACCTGACTTCGGTCACCCCGTCTCGGTTTAAGCGGCGGTTTCTCCAGCTGGGACTCCAGCCCGATCGACGTGGGCGCGATCCGACTGAGTTTGTCGCCGTCTGCTCGCCACAAACCCATCTCAACCGCCATTGGTCATTCCCTCAGGTAGTCGTCTCGCTCGTGCGGATGACAATCGGCAACCAGCCCTCGGGAACTGCGGCGACGGTGCAGATGTCTCTCACGGATCGCCGGACAGGAAAGTAATGACGCAGTCATCAGAATGCGTCAAGAAGAGTGACCATGCACCAAGTTAGATGGAAAAGCGGACCGCCGGTTGGTCTACCTTGACCGGGAATTGCGCCCTGCCAACCTATGCTAATGCCGATAACAGCGCATATGACGTTTCATAGGTGGCGGACGCCGTCATCCGGACCCCGGCTGGCAGAAGCTGGAGCGCGTCGTGCCGTTGGCTGGCCAGCGCCATTTAATTCGGGCCCAGTTCATCGCTGCCTGTAATGCGTGTCGACCCCCGGTACCATCCGGCACACACAGAGGACCCCCGTCATAGACCTCTCCAAGCTCACCTACACAGTTGGGCGACGTCGCCAAAGCAACTTCAGACATTCTCGCCTCTCGGTCATCGCAAGGAACTCCCGTATCCATTACACGTCTGGCATCCAAGCGGGGAGCGGGGATTATCGACGGAAAGGTGACAGGCCGCCGGTAGTCATGTGCCTGATCCCGTTGCAGACGATGAAGGGGCGTGAAGCAACGGCGAAACAACATCACCCCAGGCACGGGGTGCGGTGCCTGCCCGCATTCCGCGGGTGTTCCCGGTGCACTGCCGTGACGATGTCCATTGCCCGGCTGTCTGCGGATGCCGGGGTGAAGTACCTGCTGAAGACCACGGCCCATGGTGATATGACCGTCCGCGATCTGACGGACTACTACACGAAATCCGGCAACCCGCCCGGGACCTGGCTAGGCAGCGGCATCGACGGCATCGGCCTGGCGCCCGGCACCGTCCTGACGGATGATTCGGCAAAGGCCGTCTTCGAAGGAGCGCTGCATCCAATCACCGGTGAGCCGCTGGGCCGCCGACACGGGCAGCGGGCCACCGTCCCGGCAGGGCCGGGACCGAAGACCGGAACATCAACGCGTTGCCCCGTTGCCGGGTTCGACCTGACGTTCAGCGTTCCGAAGTCGGTCTCGGTCCTGTGGGCGCTCAGCCCGCAAGACGTCCGGGATCAGGTGTTCGCTGCGCATCACCGTGCCGTCCAGGACACCCTGGCCTGGCTCGAGTCCCGGGCCATCGGCACCCGGACCGGCCGCAACGGCGTGGCCCACGTCCCGGTCCGCGGAGCCATCGCCGCCGCGTTTGATCATTGGGAATCCCGGGCGGGTGACCCGCAACTGCACACCCACCTGGTCATCGCCAACCGCGTCCAACGAACCATCGACGGGGCGTGGACCACCATCGATTCCCGGACCCTGTACAAAGCTGTGGTCACGGCCAGCGAGCACTACAACGGCCTGCTCTTCGACGAGCTGCAGCGCAGCCTGGGAACCGAGACCGAGCTGCGGACACCCGTCTCGGTCGAACGCAACCCCAGCCGCGAGCTATCCGGGATCGATGCCGGGCTGATCACGGAGTTCTCCGCCCGGGCACGGATCATCGAACTGGAGAAGGACCGGCTGGTCCGGCTCTGGAATCTCGAACACGGAACCAATCCCTCCGACGCCACCGTCCTGAAGCTCCGGCAACAGGCCACCCTCTCCACCCGGACGGCCAAGGACGCCCAACCCGCACCGCTGGCCGAGCGGCTTACGTCCTGGCGCCGCCAGGCCGAAGGCCTCGGCTGCACACCGGAACGCTTGGTAACCGCCACCGTCAACCAGTCCCGCACCCGGCCCCTCACAGGCGCGGACCTGTCCCCGGAATGGCGGCAGGCCACCGGGCAGCTGGTAATGCACCTGGTCGCCCAAAAACGCGCCACCTGGAACCGATGGAATCTGCTCGCCGAGGCCGAACGCGTCTGCGCCGGCATCCGGATGGCCAGCCCCGCCGAACGCACAGCGATGATCGAAGCCCTCGCCGACAACGCCCAGACGTTCTCTGTCCCGCTCAACGACTACCGGTACATAGCCCCTGACAACGCCCGGGCTGACCTCGCCACCGAAGGGCACACGGTTTTCGACCCGGCCACCGGCCGTGCCTTCACCAACGCCCATATCCTTGCCGACGAGGAAGCCATCATGGCCGCCAGCCACGCCACCGACGCCCCCGGCCTGGAGCCCTGGGACGCCGTCGACGCCGTCACCGCAACGCCCGGCAGTGGGCGGCATGTCCTGTTCGCGGACCAGCAGGACGCCGCCATCCGGATCCTGAGCAGCCGGCGCCGCCTGGACGCGCTCACCGGTCCGGCCGGGGCGGGAAAGACCGCCATGATGAAGCTCGTCAGCCACGCCTGGCAACGGGTCCACGGCCCCAGCAGCGTGGTCGCCCTCGCCCCGGCGGCCATGTCGGCCGACGTCCTCGGCCACGCGTTGGGACTCGAAGCGGAGAACGTGACGAAATGGCTCTACGAATCCAACGGACCCGGAGCAGCCGACCGCGCCCACCGCTACCTCCTCGCCCAACACGCCCTAGAACGCTCGCTGGTAGCTGGCCCGACTCAGAGGTCCCAGCGGCATGCAGCACAGGTCCTCGCCACCGTCACCGCCGAACAGTCCCGCTGGCAGCTCCACCCCGGCCAGCTCGTCATCATCGACGAAGCGTCCATGGTCTCCACCTACCAGCTCGCCGCCCTGACCGGGATGGCGGCCGCGGCCGGGGCGAAACTTGTGCTGGTCGGTGACCCTGCCCAGCTGGACTCCATCGACGCCGGCGGGATGCTCGGCTGGCTCGACCGCACCGGCCGGGCCGTGCGGCTGACCTCACTGCACCGCTTCACCTACCCCTGGGAAAGCGACGCCTCCCTCCAGCTGCGGGCCGGGAACTGGGACGCGGTCCTGGAGTACCAGCGCCACGGCCGAATCCTGGCCGGCGACGACCACCGGATGATCGAGGCGGCCTACGCGGGATGGGCCGCCGACGAGAGAGCAGGGATGACCTCCATCCTCATCGCCCCGGACAATGACACTGTGACCATCCTCAACCGCCGCGCCCAGGACGACCGGGCCGCCACCGGAGCCGTTGACAACCGGCACACTGTGCCCCTGGCCGACGGCCTCACAGCCGGTTGTGGGGATGTGATCCTGGCCCGGCGCAACGACCGACGGATCCGGGACAGCATGGGCCAGTTCATCCGCAACGGCACCCTCCTGACCATCACCGCACACCCCACCAAATCCGGCACCGTGCCCTGCGTCAGAACAGACACCGGCGCCACCATCGACCTTGACCGTAGCTACCTGTCCGGGTTTACGGAATTGGGGTACGCAACCACAGCACACCGGTCGCAGGGAATCACCGTCGACACCGGCCACATCGTCGTCGCAGAAGGCAGGCTCACCCGCGAACTGTTCTACGTCGGCATGACCCGCGGCCGGACCACGAACACCGCCTACATCGTCGAACCCGACACTGACGCGGACGAACGGATTGATCCGACAGGTCTGCCCGGCTTGCCGGAGATCCTCGGCCAGATCCTCGCCGCCGAAGGCGCCGAACACACAGCACACGAAACCCGGCAGGAACTCCAGGACAGCACCGATACCCTCCACCAGCTCGCCGCCGAGCACGACTACCTCACCCAACTCGCCGCCGACGACGACCTCACGGATTTCCTCACCACCAACTTCCCCGGATCGGCCGGGGATCTGCAACGCTCTCCGGCATGGGGGCCCGCCGTCGCCGCCTGGAAGCGGCTGGCAGCACACGACCGGAACCTGGCCGAACACGAAGTAATCAACGCCATGACGCCCCGCGGCGAAGTCCGCGACCTGACGGCCATCATCCACAACCGGCTACGCACCGCCGCCAACCGACACGAAGCACCCGAAGGGCTCCTCCGGTACCCCGGCAACCGCCCCGACCTGAGCAACCTCATCACCCAGGTCGAACAGCGCATCCGCAACCGCGCCAAACTCGTGGCCGCACGCATCCCCACCCACCAGGAACCATGGATGCAGAACCTCGCCTCACAACTCCAGAACATCCCGGACCCGGACCAGCGACGGCGGACGCTCCAGGAAATCCTCATCTACCGGGACCGCTGGGCCATCACCGACAACACCAACCCGCTCGGAACCCTTGTGGGCTGGGAGGAACCTGACATGCAAAACCAACGCCAACGGCTCCAGACGAAGCTCTCACCGGTTACCCACACCCGCACCAGCCCCGCCACGGCAACGGCGGACCCTTACCCGCCGTCCCCCTCGACACGGGACATTGGGCTGCGGATCTAAAGTTAGAAGTCGCACTTCCCATCGCTGGCCGAAGATGCCGACCGCTCAGAAAGTAGAGTGGGACCGCAGATCAGGCTGACCGAAGTTCTCCAGGTGTTTGTTGATAGCGGCGGCGGGGCGCGAACGGTAGATTGACGGCCACGGCTGTGCAGCCGGGGATGGGGGATGCTTGGTGCAGTTGGTGGCGTACCTGAACGGTGATCGGGTCGACGCGACACAGATGGCCCACGATCCGTGGCGGGCGCTGGTCAATCACCCTCTCTACATGGACCTGGTGCTGCTGGAGTGCGGGCTGCGGGCGAGCCGGGTCACGCGCAGGGGCCGGCAGTTCTTCAAGCATTATCCCGGCGTCGAATGCTCCGTCGAGCACAAGTCTGAGTCGGATCAGCACTTGGCGATGAAGCGGGCGCTGCAGGACAGAATCAACGCCGTGCCTGGCTGGCGTGCGGAGGTTGAGCACGCGCATCCGCAACGGGCGTGGATCGCTGATGTCATGGCCATTCACACAACCGGCAGGCGGCTCGCATTCGAGGTCCAGCTGTCGCCGCAGAGCGAGGATGAGTACGTCTACCGGTCCCAGCGTTACGTGCATGATGGCATCGGTCCGGTGTGGGTGGTCCCCGACAACCACGACGAGTTCCGGGTGAAACTGCCGATGATCGTCACGGGCTTCGGCAAAACCAGCGACCTGCCCGAGGCCCCGGCGAAGCTCATGGATCGGGCTCGGTACCAGCCGGTATTAGGTAAATCGGGCCATGTCGGGCGCGCGGTGGACGCGGTCCTGCATCCATCCTTTCGGTGGTCGTATGGAACCCCGAAGCACCAGCTGGAGGAGATCGCGAGACCGGCGGAGATCCGGGCCAAAGCTGCGACAGAACATCTGGAGAAGGTAAAGCAGGATGAGGAGGCGAAACGCCTTGCCGCGGAGAATGCCGCCGCAGTTGCGGCTGAAGTCACGGCGAGGTTTGTCGACGCTGCCGCCACACCAGAAATCACCGACGCGCCACCTGTCCTCTCAAGCCGGCGCATTTGGGCCAGTGAGGTTCGCTGTATGAAGTCCGGTCACCCGATGCTGATCTGGCTGGTCACCGAACCAACCAAACAGCACGCAGAGAACTGGATGCCAAGGGCTGAGAACTTTAACAGCGTCCTGGCACACGTAGACAGCTGGCTGTCCGCAGCCGGACGCGGTCTGGCCCGGGCAGGCATATTCCGGCTTAAAGGCCCTGGCAACCGCAGTGCATTTGCCTGCCCCATCTGCGAAGACGTCATCAAAAGCCGTTGGGTAACCGCGCTCCCCCCAGCCAAGTGGTCCGTCATTGCCGAAGGCGGTGCAACCAACCCCGAGGCACGCGAAGTGCTGCACCGGCGCCAACCGGCCCATCCACCGCAAACTCACCCCCGGCCACCAGCTGCCATCAGGCCTTCCAACATCTCCGAGGGTGACTACCGGTTCATCGGACCAAAACGCACGCCGTTCTGGATATCCGAAACCACGAACGGCCGGGAGATAGCAGAACGCCAAGCGGCCAAGGACGCAAAGGCGGCTCGCATGCATGAGATCACGAACAACTCCCGCTACCGGGCCAGCCCGAATGGATTCCGTTTCGAGTGCACAGACTGTGGCGGGATGTTCGAGGACGACAACGAAGGCATCCATGCCAACGCGCGCTGCCTCATCCGCGGTACAAGGAGTTCAGGCTGGCAGTAGCCAAATTAGCTATCCGGGGACGGCCATTCTCGCCCGCAAGGACAGCAAGGGTGGGGCTCCGGTGTCGTACTTCGCCTCGCCAAGACCTTCGATCCGCGATTTCCCGGTATGAGAGCCTGTCTTCTCGCAATCTCCGGTACATGCCCGCGATGGTGAGGGCTGGGGGCTCCGAACCAAATTTGCCACAGCTTGCGGCACATTTGCCGTGAGGCAGGTCTCTTGGGAGGCCGGAGTCGTCGCCAGTTTGTAGGTCCGCTTAGTAGCGGTCTTCGGTCCAATAGATGGATTGGTCTTGGGTGCTCGTCATCAGGTATTGGACCCCGATGCTGCGGAGCCATCTGTCGGTCAGTTCGCACAGTTTGGCTAGTATGGCTGCGATTTCTGCCGCGGTCATCGGGTGGTCGGCGGGCTTGAGTTCATGGAATGTCTGGCTCCATTCATCCCAACTGTGCTCGATGTATTCGTTCCAGCCTTCCGGGAGGTTGCTGGGTCTAACAGGGCTCCCTTCTTCGTCGACGCCAAGTTCGGCTGTGAGGTAGGCGATGACCCTAATGAGGCTGTTGGCAGCCGTGAGAGTCCGGAACATCGCGGATCCGAGGTCGGACTGCCAAGTTCTCTTTGACTCGTTTAGCTCGTCCCGAAAGTGCGCGATGGCGTCTTCAAGGTGGGATTCCTGGCTGTGGGGCGACGGTGCGCGTTGTGCGGTGAGCTGTTCAATCCGGTCGTCGTCAATGTGCGCCGCGAGGTGCTTACGCCAGGCATAATGCGTGGGTTCACGCTGCGGAAGGTCCTGGTACACGGAACAGTCCTCGCCGCGGTGGTGGAGAGCGGCGTGACCGGCCTCGTGAAGCGCGATATGCGCCCCGGCCACGAGTGCGTGCTCGATCACATCCTGGATACTGTTGGCTGTTTCCGGGGAATTGAAGAAGACGTCGTCGGAGATGATGATGTCGGATGTGTCATCCGGGTGAGTGATTGTTCGAGCGCCGACATGGCCGGCGCCGCGGTCGGTGGTGTAGGCGTTGTCGGGGTCTCGGTTCTCAATCTCGTTAACTGTCTTGACGATGTCGCCGGTGATGGTCAGCCGCCACGATTTCGGGTCGGGCAGCAAGGACAGGACCTGTGTGCCGAGAACTGCTCCGAGGTTCTGTTCCTGAAGCAGGTACATCAAGGGACCGCTTACTTCTTCGCTGAGGTGGGCAACATTGATCGTGATTTGGGATCCACCCAGGGCATCAGTCATGAGTTGAGAATAGGCGATATCCAAGCACTACCCCGCCGGCGCCAGAATCGAACGTGGCCTGATTACCTGTGGTCGGCGGCACGGCACAAAGGCAGTCTCATCGAGGAAGACAGGGGATGGAGTCACATCCACACGGCTGTGACTCCATCCCCTGTCTTTTCTACTTCTTCTTCAGATCCTTGAGGTCCTTACGGTCGATCTGCTGAGCACCAGCGAACCTGTAGGCGTTGTTGATACGGGCCCCGCTACGTACAGATCTGTCGATGCCACGACGAGTCTCGGGGAGGCGGACTTCCTTGCTGTAGTCGCCGTACTGCTTGGTGAGGTTGGTGTTGTCCTTGACGACGGCGGGGAGGCCGGAGCCGAGCAACGTGGTCGCGGCTCCAAGGCCGGCTACTGCACGGACTCCGCCCGTCAGCCACTTCTTGGGGATCCCGAACATTTGAATCAGTCCTCCTTGTTTTCGCCGGTGAGGGTCTTCTGGTGGCTCGCCAGGTCCGCGGCCTGCCGCTCGGCCTCTTCGAGGGCCTCCGTGACAATCTCGGGGATCTCGATGGGATTCGTGACCGTGGCGTAGGACCGGGCGATGGCGATCGTCTTGTACGGGGTGCTCGTCTCGACGGTCTTGATGGCCTGTTCCTTGGCCTTGATGATCATCCGGGAAAGGGTCGCGCAGGCCTTGCCCGCAGCTTCAAGCAGTACTGCGCGCTGTTTGCGCAAGCCCTCTACATATGTGGTGTAGCCGGCAAGCTGTCCGGAGTGGTGGGCGACCCGGTCGGTCTCGTCGGATCCATTCTCGTATTCGCCCTGGTAGTTGATGTATCCGGAGACGGCAACGAGAAGCGCGAGCATTACCGACAGGGCCAGAACTAAGACCGTGTCCGCCCCGGCGCCAGTCCCCTCGCTGTAGACGCGGGAACCCATCACGAACGCGACAGCGACCAGAACCACAAGAGTCACGGCCTGTTCACAACGCAACCGACGGAGCGAAGCCGCGGTGCTGGATTCGATCGAGGAGTCGGCACCCTTGAACCGGCGATGCCGCCTGCCCATGGTCCGCATGAGCTTGGCAAAAAGGATGGTCCCGAGCAAGCCGAAAATCACAGCGACGCCGAAGTTGATCAGAACGGGAAGATCACCGCTGAACACCAGCCTCAGGTTCACATTCAGCAGGGAGCACATCGCGTAGACGAAGATCGGCAGGTCGATCGCAAGCAACAGCGACTCCTTGAAAGCAACTCCCCGACCTTCACGGCGGATGTGATGCTTCTTCGACCCCTCGTTGGTCTCGCGGACAACCTGGTCACGCAGGGTGTCGTGGGCGTCTTGCGCCTCCTCGGGGGTCAGCTGCTCCCCGTTAGGCCCGACCAGACGGACTTCACCGACACGGTCCAGCTGCTGATCAATGATGTTGATCCTGGCAAACAAATCCTTGACCGAGTCGATCTTCTTCTCAATCGGTCCCTTCACCTGCGTCCCCAAGGCATCCTTCGCGCGCTTCACCGGCCCGGCGAGGACGACCTGCTCGGCGTGGGTGAGCTTCCCGTCAACACGGCTGTCCATCGACCGGTTGGCTTCCGCTACCACCGCATCAGCCTTCACGATCTGTAACGGGGCAATCGGCCCCAACCCGAACAGCGAGGTGACCTTGTCCCTCACCGGGATTCTCGCCGGCCCGGCCTTCTGTTCAGGCGTATAGCCGCCCTGCTGATAGCCGTGGAACTCACCGCTGGCTCCTTACTTTTCACGGGGCTAACGTCTCTCCACCCTGAGATCAAGTTACAGCGGACCACCGACACTTCATCGGTCCGGCACGTCGAAGAGAGGCGCAGCCGTGAGGGCCAGCGTCGATCCTAGACGTGAGAGTTTGAATCGATCAGGGTCGTTGTGTCTTATTGTCGGATGTCATCGCCTCGCTCGACGACCTGGCCGTTCGCAGCGGCGTCGCCGATCCCGCTCCCGCAGCTCGTCGAGCAGCACTCCCTTGACTCTACGTTCTGGGAGGGACTGGTGCGGCCGAAGAGTCCGCGCGACCAAATGTGCGCGAATTGTCGGGCGCGACCTTCAGCACCACGAGTTCCACTGCCTTGACACGATCGAAGCCGCACGGCAAATGTCTTTGACTACCGATAGATTCGACTAACTGCTGCTACTGCGAAAAGTGCCATGAGGAAAAGATGACCGACACTCTGCTGAGATCACTCAGGGAACGATTGCTCGACGAGTCCGAGCCCCTCGCGGGACTCCTTAGGAAGTGCCTGCTGTTAGGCGCAGAGACCGGCTCGGAGTCGTTGCGCGACTGGGCTCGGTACGAATTGAACGGGTACGACGACGACATCGAGACTCCAAAATACAGGCAAGTGCCAGTCCCGGTGATCAAGATGAACTCGATCAGCGGCTACACGGTGGTCACGGGGCAGGCCGTTAGTCGCTTCGAGCTACCGGTCAAGTCTCAGGAGGGCATACCCGACTATCTCCCCCTCCGCGAGCCGATAGAGGCGCTGGAAGTCCACGCGACCTCCCAGTCACTCACGTTCATGCATAATAGCCTCTCTTATGCGCAGATGCTCTGGAATGAGCAGCTTGAAGATTTCCAGCAGGTCACGAGCCTCTACTTTCAGATGCCTGGTTCCGCGATCACGGGTGTGCTGGGGAAGATTCGGACGAAGCTTATTGACATGGTTGCGGACCTCACCGCTGGCACCCCACTGGCCGACCTACCCAAGAAGGAACAGGTCGACGCGGCCGTGGTCCACCATATTGGTTCGCAGTACAACACAACGATCCACACCGCAAATGGACCCACTGCGATTGGCACCAAGGCCGAGGCGAAAGCCGAGGGTCTCAGCATCGAAGATGCGCTCCGTCTGCTGGGTGCCGTGCGCGGTGAGGCATCCGAGATGGGTAAAGAACCCGATCATGCAGAATTGCTAACCGCGATCGAGGAACTCAATGCTGAGGCAAAGAAGTCCACACCTGAAACAGGTGCCGTGATGAAGAAGGCTGGACGGTTACGCGTGGTGGCGAACGGCATAGGCGTGCCCGCGCTCAGTGCCGCGGTCAGCGCCGCGGTTGAAGCGTTCACATCGCTGGCGTTGAGCGGCGCTTTCGGGTAGCGGCTTATCATCGGGCGGTCAGCGCAGACGAGCTTCCAGGGGTCGCAGACTGATCGTCAGATGGCGCAATTACTCCTCGTCGTCCCAGATTGGCAATCGCCATCGAACTCCGGCTCCTCATCCATGATCAGCGGTGTGAACCCGCCCAGAGCCACTGGCGACAGGCAGGTGGTGCAGCCATGGCGCGTCACTCGTGTCGCCGAGACAAGGTGCGTCTCCGGGCAAATCCGGTCTAAACCCAGTCAGATCGTGCTTTCTCCAGTAAGATCGGGACAGACAGCGACCAGGCGGCCCCTGCATGTCCCGAGGAGCGTAGTTGTGAGTGAACCGTGGCTTGCTGCCGACACGATCGCAGCCCACCTCGGCGTGACCAAGGAGACCATCTATACCTGGATCGCCGAACGTTCCATGCCAGCCCACAAGGTCGGCAGGCTCTGGAAGTTCCAGACGAGCGAGGTCGACGCCTGGGTCCGCGGCGGAGGGGCTGCGATCTCGGACGAGTCCGAAGGCAGCGAAAGACCCTGAGCAGTGTTGGTGAGGCCGGGACAATTGCCCTCGCACGGGATGCCGTATTTGAACGTAGAAAGAGTGAGCTGTGGCGCTGAAGAAATCTGATCTGTACTCCTCATTGTGGAGCAGTGCTGACGAGCTGCGCGGGTCGATGGACGCCAGCCAGTACAAGGACTACGTCCTCACGCTGTTGTTCGTGAAGTATGTCTCCGACAAGGCGAAGGCAGACAAGTCGGCGCTCATCTACGTCCCCGACGACGGCTCTTTCGACTACCTGATCTCGCTCAAAGGGAAGCCCGACGTAGGCGAGAAGGTCAACATCGCGATCAGGCGTCTCGCCGAAGAGAACGACCTGCTGGGCGTCATCAACAACGCAAACTTCGACGACCCCGCCAAGCTGGGCTCCGGCAAGGAGCTGCAGGACAAGGTCTCGAACCTGATCGGCATCTTCCAGGACATTGACTTCACCGGCTCCAGAGCTGAAGGGGACGACCTCCTGGGCGACGCCTACGAGTACCTTATGCGGCACTTCGCCACCCAGTCCGGCAAGAGCAAGGGCCAGTTCTACACCCCCGGCGGAGGTCTCACGGGTGATGGCGCAGCTGCTCCAGATCCCCGCAAACACCCCGAAGTCCACCACGGTGTACGACCCGACCTGTGGCTCGGGCTCCTTGCTGATCAAGGTCGCCGACGCCGCACCGAACGGGCTGACGATCTACGGCCAGGAGAACGACAACGCCACCTGGGCGCTCGCGCGGATGAATATGATCCTCCACGGCAACGAGACCCACGACCTGCGCCAGGGCAACACGCTGGCCAACCCGAAGTTCACCCACAACGGCAACCTCCAGACATTCGACTACCTCGTGGCCAACCCGCCGTTCTCGGTCAAGACCTGGAGCAACGGCTTCGACTTCTCCTTCGGCCGTTTCGACGGCTTCGACACCCCGCCCGACAAGAACGGCGATTACGCATTTCTCATGCACATGGTCAAGTCGTTGCGGCCGCGAGGCAAGGGGGTCGTTGTCCTCCCGCACGGTGTGCTGTTCCGTGGCAACTCCGAGGCGAGGATCCGCACCGAGCTGATCAAACGCGGCTACATCAAGGCGATCATCGGTCTGCCGGGGAACCTCTTCTACGGCACCGGCATCCCCGCCTGCCTGATCGTGCTCGATAAGGAAGACGCCCAGGCGCGCACCGGCATCTTCATGATCGACGCGAGTAAGGGCTTCGCCAAAGACGGACCGAAGAACCGGCTGCGCCCGCGCGACATGCACAAGATCGTCGACGCCTTCACCAGCGGCAAGGAGATCGCGCGCTACTCCCGCATGGTGCCTATCAACGAGATCGCGGATCCGAGGAACGACTACAACCTCAACATCCCGCGCTACATCGACTCTTCCGAGCCGGAGGACATCCAGGACCTCCACGCCCACATGCTCGGCGGCATCCCAAACCGCGACCTCGACGCACTCCAGCCCTACTGGGACGCGTTCCCGAGCCTCCGCAGCGAACTCTTCGCGTCACTGCGTGACGGCTACTCGGAGTTGAAGGTCGAGCCGAGCGAGATTCGGTCGACCGTCGCCGGCTCCGATGAGTACGAAGCTTTCGACCGCGACACTGCGAACACTGTGCAGCAATGGTGGGCGAGCAAGCGCGGACTGCTCGAGAAGATCGAACCGAACACCAAGCCAAACGAGCTCATCCACGACATCTCCGAGGCACTCTTGGAGGCGTTCCGTGCCCGACCTCTGATCGACGAGTACGGCGTCTACGAGCAGCTCATGAGCTACTGGAACGACGTCATGCACGATGACGTCTTCCTGATCGCGAGTGAAGGCTGGACATCGGCGGTGCAGCCGCGCGTTGCACGCATGTGGAAGGACAAGAACAACAAGCCCAAGTACGAAGACGCCCACATCGTCTTCGGCACTGGTGCCAAGGCGCAACGCTGGGTCATGGACCTCCTGCCGCCCGAGCATGTGATCGCCCGCTACTTCACGGCCGAGCAGGCCGAACTGGACCGACTCACCGAGGCACGCGACGCAGCCACCCTCGCGGTTGCTGAAGACATCGAAGAGAACGCCCTCGAAGGCGGGCTGCTGTTCGACGCCGCAGACGACGAAGGCAAGCTCACCAATGCTGCCGCGAAGGCCGCGCTGAAGGAACTCAAGGCCACCAAGGGCGACCCTGACGAGATCTCAGCACTGACTAAGGTCATTGCGTTGTACGCCACGGAGACCAAGGCGAAGACAAGCGTCAAGGACGCAACGATCGCGCTCAACGAGAAGACTCTCGCAAAGTACAAGTCACTGACCGAGGCCGAGGTACAGCGTCTCGTGATCGTCGATAAGTGGGGTGCCACGCTCCAGCGACAGATCAATGGCGAGGTCACGGCACTTGGGCAGATCCTGGTCACCCGGCTCGGAGTGCTTGGTTATCGATACAAATCGACGGTGGCTGAGCTTGACACACAGGTAGCGGAGCTCGCTACGAAGTTGGCTGGCCACCTGGCGACTATGGCGGTAACTGCGTGAGGTCGATTGCAACGCCAAGAGGCTGGGCGGAGGCCTTTCTGGGTGATGTCGCGCGCGTCTACTCGGGTGGGACACCGTCGCGCGCGGTATCGCGGTTCTGGAACGGTGAGATTCCATGGGTGACTACCGCAGAAATCGACTCCGTCTACATCACAGCCAGTCGTGAGACCATCACAGCGGAGGGGTTGAACGCATCGGCTGCGAAGGTTGCAGAGCCGGGCACCCTCCTCCTGGCGATGTACGGCCAAGGTAAGACGCGCGGCAAGGTCGCGATTTTGCGAATTCCGGCTTCGATGAATCAAGCCTGCGCAGCCATCGAGGCCGGTCGAGGTGTTGATGAGACATATCTCCTCCACTACCTGACTGCCAACTACAGCAACATTCGCGGCATGAGTAACGCTGGCAGTCAGGACAATCTGAGCGGCGACATCGTCAAGAGCATCGCTGTTGCCATCCCTCCTTGGGCGGAACAACGGGCGATTGCGCAGGCGCTCACGGATGTCGATGAACTGATCGGCGCTCTGGAGCGGTTGATCGCGAAGAAGCGTGATGTCAAGCAGGGCATGATGCAGGAACTCCTCACCGGCCGCACGCGCCTTCCCGGCATCAGCGGTGACTGGGCGGAAACGGTATTCGGTGATGTCGTGCGCCCTGCTGGCGTTCGCGTGCATCCGAAGTCAGTGTCGGGCCGCGTCGTGGAATTGGAGCACATGGAATCCGGTACTGGAGATTTGAGAGGCGACTCGGACGTCTCAGAGTCTGCGTCGTTGAAGACTCGATTTGAGTCTGGAGATGTTCTTTTCGGAAAACTTCGTCCCTACCTTCGCAAGTTCTGGCTAGCGGACCGCGACGGATACTGCTCCACAGAGATCTGGGCCCTTCGGCCGATTTCAAATGAGATCATAGGGCCGTATCTGCGCTATGTGGTTGAGCGTGACGATTTCATCGAGACTGCCAGTGCGGCCTATGGGACTCACATGCCTCGAGCCGATTGGAGCGTCGTATCGAAGTTCATGGTCAGACTCCCAACTCCTCATGAGCAGCATGCTATTGCCGAGGTCTTGCAGAATGCCGACTCTGAGATCGAAGCATTGGAGCGTCGGCTTGAGTCTGCGCGTGCTGTGAAGGTTGGGATGATGCAGGAGCTGTTGACGGGGCGGACCCGCCTGCCGGTGAAGGAGGAAGCATGAGCACGGTCGGGCAGAAGGAACGCGAGACCCAGGAGCGGGTGGTCAAGCTCTTCCAAGACAAGCTGGACTACATCTACGGCGGGAACCTGAAGGATCAGGACAACCGCAACGTCAATGAAGCCAAGCTCCGCGCTTACCTGCTCGGTCGTGGGTACGACGATGCTCTGGTCTCTCGAGCGGTACATCAGCTCCTGACTTCTGCAGCTTTCGGCGGAGGCTCTTCGTTGTACGACCAGAACCGCAAAGTCTATGAGCTGCTCCGATACGGCGCGAAGGTCAAGACCGACGTCGACCAGACCACCCAGTCAGTCCACCTGATCGACTGGGCCAACCCGGCGAAGAACAACTTCGTCGTGGCCGAAGAAGTCACGGTCAAGGGCCAGCACACGAAGCGCCCCGACCTCGTCCTCTATGTGAACGGGATCGCACTCGGTGTGGTGGAGTTGAAGCGCTCAACGGTGAGCGTCGCCAGCGGCATCCGCCAGAACATCGGCAACCAGCGCCATGACTTTGTTCGCCCATTCTTCACGACCGTCCAACTGCTGTTCGCGGGCAACGATGTCGAAGGGCTGCACTACGGCGTGATCGAGACCCCGGAGAAGTACTGGTTGCGATGGAAGGAGGAGGGCGAGAACGCTGACCTCGACCTTGCGATCACCCAGATGTGCTCCAAGGAGCGCTTCCTGGAGACCATCCACGACTTCATCGTCTATGACGCGGGTGTGAAGAAGTCCCCGCGCCACAACCAGTACTTCGGCGTCAAGGCCTCTCAGGCCCGGGTCGCGAAGCGCGAGGGCGGCATCATCTGGCACACCCAGGGGTCGGGCAAGAGCCTCACGATGGTGTGGCTGGCCAAGTGGATCCTGGAGACCCAGCATGATGCCCGCGTCCTCGTGATCACCGACCGCACTGAGCTGGACGAGCAGATCGAGGGCGGCTTCTCCGGGGTCGGGGAGAAGATCATCCGCACCCAGTCGGGCGCGGACATGCTCGCGATGCTCAACACCTCGAACCCGCGGCTCATGTGCTCCTTGGTGCACAAGTTCCGCGGCACCGACGATGAGGCCCGCGACAAGGACGCCGAGGACTTCGCAAAGGAACTCAAGACGAAGATCCCGGACGGGTTCAAGGCCAAGGGCAACATCTTCGTGTTCGTCGACGAGGCCCACCGCACCCAGAGCGGCAAGATGCACCGCATCATGAAAGACCTTCTTCCAGGAGCGATGTTCATCGGCTTCACCGGCACGCCGTTGCTGAAGAGCGACAAGAAGACCAGCATCGAGACCTTCGGTTCGTTCATCCACACCTACAAGTACGACGAGGCCGTCCGCGACGGCGTCGTGCTCGACCTGAAGTACGAGGCCCGCAAGGTCGAGCAGGAGCTCCAGGGATCCGCGGCGGTCGACAAGTGGTTCGATGCCAAGACCCGGAACCTCACCGACCTTTCGAAGGCTCGGCTGAAGAAAAAGTGGGGCACGATGCAGAAGGTCTTCTCCTCTGCACCCCGTTCGGCGCAGATCGTCCAAGACATCCTCATGGACATGGAGACCCAGCCGCGGTTGCTCAGCGGGCGGGGCAACGCCATGTTGGTGAGCGATTCTGTCTACCAAGCTTGCACGTTCTACGAGGCCTTCGTGAAAAGCGGCTTCAAGGGCAAGGTCGCGATCGTCACCAGCTACAAGCCCAACTCGACCGCGATCTCAAAGGAAGACGCTGGCGAGGGCGACACGGAAGAGCTCCGCAAGTACGAGATCTACCGGCAGATGCTTGCCGACCACTTCGGCGAGCACCCCGACAAGGCCATGGGCCGGGTCGAAGAGTTCGAGACAGATGCCAAGAAGAAGTTCGTCAACGAGCCCGGCCAGATGCGCCTGCTCATCGTGGTCGACAAACTCCTGACCGGTTTCGACGCGCCGAGTGCGACGTACCTGTACATCGACAAGAGAATGCGCGACCACGGCCTCTTCCAAGCGATCTGCCGCGTCAACCGTCTCGACGGCGACGACAAGACCTACGGGTACATCGTCGACTACCGTGACCTGTTCAAGTCGCTCGACAAGACGGTCACCGACTACACCTCCGAAGCTTTCGGCGAGTACGAGACCGATGACGTCGACGGACTGATCAGCGACCGCAACGAGCAGGACCGCAAGGATCTCGAGGATGCTCTCGACGCGGTCCGTGCTCTATGCGAGCCGGTCGCCCCGCCCAAGGGAACGCTCGAATACCAGCACTACTTCGTTGCGTCCACGCCCGGCGATGCCGACCAGATCAAGGACAACGAACCCAAACGCGTACTGCTCTACAAGTCCGTTGCCACCCTCGTACGCGCCTTCGGAGCTGTCGCCAGTGACACGGAAGCCGCCGGCTACACGGCGGCTGAGATCGCGTCGATCAAGGACGAGCTCGCCCACTATGCCGCCGTCAAGAGCGAGGTCGAGGCCGGAGCCGGCGAGAACATCGACATGAAGCAGTACGAGGCCGGGATGCGCCAACTGCTCGACACCTACATCAACGCCAAACCCGTCGAACAGGTCGCCGACCTGGAGAAGACCCTGGTCCAGCTGATCGTCGAGCGCGGGCCGGATGCGATCGACACGCTGCCACCTAGAATTAAGGGCAGCGGCGCAGCCACAGCGGAGACGATCATCAACAATGTCCGCAAGACCATCGTCGACGAGCACGCGATGAACCCGCGCTACTACGACCACATGTCCGAACTCCTCGACGCACTCATCGAGAAGCAGAAGGAAGATGCCGAGGACTACGCGGACTACCTCCGTAAACTCATCGAGCTGACGAAGAAGGTCGGAACCCGAGAGGCAGCAGACGGCAAGACCTACCCAGGATGGGCGAACACACCTGCACGTCGGGCGATCGTGGACTTCGTGTGGCATCCCGTAGATCTGGTCGTCGACCACGAAGCACTGCATCACCGAATCCAATCGAGCAAGGAACACGGATGGGCCGACGCCGGTGCCGGCAGGATGAAGGAACGCGCGCTCGCCCGTGAGCTGCGCAAGGAACTCCCAAGCGTCGAGGAGGACTCACTGGCGGAGTTCATCGAACTGTTGAAGAACAACGATGAGTACCGTTAACAGCTACCTCACTGTCGCGGGCCTTGGCGTCGACGTCGTCTACAAAGACATCAAGAACCTGCACATCTCGGTCTACCCGCCGGTGGGCCGGGTGCGGGTCGCTGCACCGCAACGGACGACTGAAGACGCGATCCGGCTCGCGGTCGTGCAGCGACTCTCGTGGATCAAGTGTCAGCGGGAGCAGCTCCAGAACGCGGACAGGCAAACCGAGCGCAGGATGGTCTCGGGCGAGACCCACTATGTGTGGGGGCAGCGGTATCTCCTTGACGTCTCCCGGTCGAGCGGTGCGTACGGTGTCGAAACCAAGGGGAACACGCTCTGGTTGATCACTCCACCCGAAACCGACGCCACCGGGCGGTTCGGGGCACTGGATCGTTGGTACCGGCGTGAGCTCAAGGCCGCCGTGCCCGCGCTGCTGGAGAAATGGCAGCCGATCCTCGGGGTCGAGGCTGACAGGTTCGTCGTGCGCCGAATGAAGACCAAGTGGGGCACTTGCGTCACCGCGTCGCGGACGATCTGGCTCAACCCCGAGCTGGCGAAGAAGGCTCCGCGGTGTCTGGAGTACATCGTCGTCCACGAGTTGATGCACCTGCTTGAGCGTGGGCACGGCGAGAAGTTCGTGGCTCTGATGGACCGATTCCTGCCGGACTGGCGAGCACGTCGAGACGAGCTGAACGAGGCACCGCTGGGGTATCAGGAGTGGGGCGAAGACGAGCGGGCGTGATGAAGCGCTGCGATGGCGTCGCCGGATGCGAATCATGCTGCACGAGGACGACATCAGGGCCCTCGTGGAATGGTTACAGACTCGGAACCAAAAGAAGGACGAATGGTGGATGGAATCAGAGCCCGACCCTTTCAGGTAGCGGCTAGCCCGCAGGAAGTCCGCAAGAGGGCCGTGGGCACTTTTTGGGCACATTTTGGGCACATCCGATGTAAAAAAGGGTGATTTGAGGTAACCAAAATCCTTGAATTCTAGGGATTTTTCATGCCCACGTTGGGGCTGAAAAGGTTTCAAATCCCACCGTCACCGCCAATGTGATGAGTCGAGACATCCTTCACGGATGAGTCGGGTCATCGGTTACACCCCGGTCTTCGGACCGGGGTGTTTTTCTTTGTCTGGCCTGGTAGTCCCGGGCAGGGTCGATGATGAGCTCCGGGATGATCTCTGCGGTGGCGTGTCCCTGATCGTGACCTCGGTGTCGTGGATGAGCATCAGGTCTGTTTGCCCCCGAGGGAGAGCTGGGTCACGGTTGTTGTGGAAACTGGCGGGCGGGGCCTCAGCGTCCAGCAGAGAATGGAGAAAATCGCGGCCAGCGCCGCAGAAGCAATCCAAGCAGCGCTCCAGTCCGACACATCGTGCAGCATCAAGACCAGGAATCCGGATGCTGCGATCCCCGCCCCGACTCCGCCGAAGCCCCAACCAATGAGGTGGCTGCCGTGCTCGTGGAGGCGGGCAAACATTGAGCTTGCGGCGATGATGAATATCAGAGCGCTGGCGACGCCCGCAACCAGCCGCAGCAACAACCAGTCCGTGACGTTGTCCGTTAGTGCCAAAACGGCCAACGCCCATCCCGACGGCGAGGGCGGCAGCAGCTTGCCCAACGACAATCCACGGCGACGAGTTGGGGCCTTTCGTGGCCATGTGCCGGGGATTTCATGTCAAGGAACATGTGGAGTACACGCTTCTTTCGTCCGTGCCGGCGATGCTGGTCAGGCCTTAGCTGCCAGGGGATCGTTCGGGTGTGGATTCAGTGGCGTGATCTCCACAGTCATCCACACGTGCAACGGGAGCGAAGCCAGGATTTCCTTGAGATCGGCTTCCGTGTCGGCGCTCCAGAGGCCGAGAGTGCGCCACTCACCCGGCTCTACGGGCGGCCGCCACAATCGCAGGAGGTGGCCCATCTGCGCCAGTTCGGCGGCGCGGATCGCCTCGCGATCCTTGGTAGCGTCGACCGTCGATTCCGGGGTTCCATCCGGGACGTTCGTGGTGAGGGTGGTGAGGAATTCCATGTGCTTTCTTTCTTGTTGTTGAAGTGGCGCTGTGGGGCTCCGCCACCGCGGTGAAATTGCGGAAAGGCTGCCGGTACTCGCTTGCCGCAAGCGCCGGCAGCGACAAGTTTCCGCTAGAAGATTCGTGACACGTGGTAGTGACTGATCAGATCCTTTTCGCCACTCTCTTCAGTGATCAAAGTGAGGTAAACCGGTATCTCCGTCCCGTCAGGGCGAGTGAACACCACGTGGGCGTAGGTGACCATCGTTCCGTCGCCGAGCTCCCGTACTGACAACAACTTGTATTCGGGGCTGAGCCCGACCGGCTGCTTGGTGTAATAAGGGACAACTGCCGCTCGACCGAAACCGGGCTCGGGATCGAATCCCTGAAAAAGCACGTCGTGCGTGAAAAGCAGCGCCACCAGATCGGGTTCGTGGCGACGGATCCCCTCGGCCCATGGGTCAAGGACGTTTTCCACCCGTTTCGCGAGTGTGGCGTCAATGCGGTCGTTCATTTCCTTACCTTCCAGCACTCTGTCCACCGTCGACGTGGAGGAACTCCCCTGTCACGAAGGGTGACTGCTCGAGATAGAGCACACCGCGCACGACGTCGTCGATCGTTCCCATCCGCTTCAAGGGGTGGAGGCCGGCGAGTCCCTCGTAGGTCGCGGGGTCGTGCATCGGGGTCTGGACGATCCCGGGAGAGACCGCGTTCGCGCGGATGCCTCGCGACGCGTATTCGATAGCGAGCGACTTGATCGCCGACGCAAGGCCGCCCTTGGTGAGGGACGCGAGGACAGATGGGACGTTTGAATCGGCTACTTCTACCAGGCTCGTCGTCACATTGACGATGTGTCCGGATCCCTGCTTCAGCATCTGCCTTACCGCGAGCTGGGAGACGTTGAAGAACCCTGCAAGGTTCGTATGCAGGACGCTCTTGAAGTCTCCCGCCGAATAGGACTCGAACGGTTTGGCGACGAAGACACCGGCGTTGTTCACAAGGGTGTCTACGCGTCCGAAATGCTCGATCGCTGAGGCCACCACCTTCTCAGCAATGGCAGGGTCGGCAATATCACCTGCCACTGAGATGATCCGCGGCTCTCTGGACGCTCCAATGGAGCGGGAGTTGGCCACCACCGAGTATCCCAGGCTTCTGAACCCAGCCACCAGGCCAGCTCCTATTCCCTGCGACGCGCCGGTTATGATCGCAACTTTGGTTGATTCAGTCATTTCACATTCCTGGCTAGACGAACGATCTATTTCCGCGAGACATCTTCTTGAGTCGAGTTAGATGCGGCCTGGGAGGCGGTCAGTGACTTCCTGGACGATCCACAGGTTGCCGTCGGGGTCTTCGAAGGAGCAGAAGGACCCGTAGCTGGTGCGTTCGGGGTCCAGGCCGGGCTGCCGCGCCTCAACGGGGAACGGCGGACCGTGCCAGATGTCCGTCACCTTGATGTCACGCCCGACGAGTTCGTGGTGGGCAGATTCAATGTCGGACACGACGAGTGTGTTCACGGCCGAGCCCGGCTTGGCCGGGTTGAGACCTATGCCGAAGTCGACCGAGGTTCCCGACCCCGGCGGGGTGAACTGGACAATGCGCAACCCCTCCATCGGGGCGGCGTCCTCGTCGAGGCGCCAACCCAGTTGCTCGTAAAACGTCTTGGATCGGTCCGGGTCCGATACCGCGATGACCTGGACCTCGAGATTCATCGGGATGCTTGCACTCATGGCTATTTGTCGCTTTCTGTGTTTGTTGGTTGCCGGGCGGCTGCCCTTGCTTTGAGTCAACCCGTCTGCCCGTCTGCGGTCCACGACTTGTATCCGAACACTGGTAGGCCCCGCCTCTCACCGGTCATCCCGGCGTACAATCAATCCCGTGGAACTCCGGCAGCTCACCTACTTCGTCGCTGTCGCCGAGGAGTTGCATTTCGGCCGAGCCGCAGAGCGGCTTCGCATTGCCGGGCCGTCGCTCTCCCAGCAGATCATCAACCTCGAGCGCGAGCTCGGGACTCGGCTCCTCATCCGTGATCGAAGGCACGTCGAGTTGACCCCCGCCGGCAGCGAGTTCCTGACTGATGCCCGGGAGGTCTTGGCCGCTGCCGCACGAGCATTCGATCGGGCTCGCAACGGCGACCGACAGTTGCCGCTGCGCCTGGGCTATGTCAGTTGGCTTCCCCCAGGGATCGCGACAATGCCCAACCTTCGGGTCCGTATCGACGAGTGGGTCCTGCCATCCCACACTCAGGCAGCGCGAGTGGCCGAAGGCAGCCTCGATCTCGCCATCGCGTGGATTGAGGAGGCCGACGTCGTGCGGCAGAGCCTGGCCGCCGAGCTTTTAAAGTACGAGCGACTGCAAGCGGTCATGCCAGGCACACACCAGGCGGCTCGTCACGACAGCGTGCCAGCAACCGAACTCACGATTCTCGTCGATGTTGACGAAGCGTCCTGGGACTCGTGGAACCGTTACGCGTTGGCCTTCGCGCAGGCCAGCGGGGCGTCCGTCACCCACATCGACGACGGTGGCATTACCGGACCCGCATTCTTCGAGCATGTGGCCCGTTTGAGGCGGCCAGTGCTCCAGTCGCCGAAACGTCATGCGGCGCCGATGCCGCCCACCTTGACCCGTCGGCCTGTCACGTCCCCGGTACCGCTGTGGGCTTGGGATCTGTTGCACCGCGCGGATGACACGCGGCCTATGGTCACGAGCGCGATCCGAACGCTGATCGACGGTGCGTCGGCGGCTGGGTGGCGAATACCGCCGACCGAAACCCACTGGCCCCCAACCAGCGGAAAGCAAGCATGATGCGAACCAAGGCTTCGTCACTTGTTGTCGGATTTGGAAGTCGGCCAGAGGCTCAGCATCGGACACCTCACCTATCCACGGCGACACCGAACGCTAACCTGACATGGTCTGGACGAAGGTGGATTCAAGTCGTTGAGAGATCGGTGCTCGTTCCGCGCGATCACAGGAGCCTTACCCCGCAAGGGATCCGGCTTCGACACGGACTCCACAACCGGCAGTAGCTGTTGCGCCCCGCTTCGTCGGCGTGGTAATTTTCCGATGATCGTGATCCATCGGCAGGAGGTGAGTCCCATGTACGCAGTATCCACAATGGGTGCTCCCCTGCAGTCCACGATCGCGCGACTGAACTAGTCGCCACCGGGAGCGCCGACACAGGCAATTCGCGAAAGGCGACTCCCATGAACACAACACCTTCTTCACCTCTGCACTCCACTCCGACGGCGCCCTCCGCGGGCGGGCGAGCGTTGGTCCTCGGTGGCGGCGGATCGACAGGCAACGCCTGGTTGATCGGCGTCGTCGCCGGCCTGTTCGAAGCCGGGCTGGACGTGACCACGGCCGACCTGACCGTCGGGACGTCGGCCGGCTCGACGGCCGCGGCCCAGATAGCTGGCGCGACCCCGGCCGAGCTGCTTGCCGCCATCCTTGCCGCTGCCCCGCAGCAACGGACCGGTGCGGTCGGATCCGGGCCAGCGCACAATCCTGGCAGGCCGGTGGTGGACCAGTTGGAGAGGATGAGCAGGATCATCGCCTCCGCTGAAGATGCGGCTGACATGCGCCGCAGAATGGGCGCGGCGGCCCTCGACATGGACGCGGCCTCGGACGGCTCCTGGTCGACACAGTGGCGCATTACCGTCGCCTCGCGGCTGCCCAGCCAGAGCTGGCCGGAACGAACAGTGCTCATCACTGCGGTCGATGCCCGAACAGGTGAGCCGGCCGTGTTCGACAGCAAGAGCGGAATCGACCTGGCGGACGCCATCGCCGCCAGCTGTTCCAGTGGCCTTCCCTACAGGATCGGGGACAACCGATACATCGACGGCGGCTACCGACGCAACGAGAATGCCGATCTGGCAGCCGGGTACGGGCGGGTGCTGGTGCTGTCACCCTTCAGCGGCAGAACGCTGCATCCGTTGGACTGGGGCATGCAGCTCGCGGCGCAGGTCGACGAGCTACGCGCAGGCGGCAGCAGGGTCGAGACGATCTTCCCGGACAGCAAATCCGAGCACATGTTCGGCGCCAATGCGATGGATCTGTCGATGCGTCCGGCCGCGGCCCGGGCCGGACACGAGCAAGGCATGGCCCTCGCCGAGCAGCTCGCCGAGTTCTGGCACTGACACCCGCGAATCCATCGGCTCGGTAGGCGTGACGACTCATGCCTACCGAGCCGATCGAGGCCGGTGTCTCTGCTGGCTAGGCGCTGGCTGTCTGGCGAGCGCGGTATTCGTCAGCGGCGTAGACGCCGAGGACGCGCACTTCAGTGGTGAAGAACTCCAGTTCCTCCAGCGCGCGGCGGAGGCGCGCATCCTCAGGGTGGCCTTCGACGTCGGCCATGAACATGGTGGCCGAGAATTCGTTACCCACCATGTAGCTCTCCAGCCGGGTCATGTTGACGCCGTTGGTGGCGAAACCGCCAAGGGCCTTGTAGAGGGCCGAGGGCACGTTGCGGACACGGAAGACGAAACTGGTGATCGCGGGACCGGGAATGTCGGCCTTGGACGGCAGGTCCCGTTCCTGGGCCAAGACCACGAAGCGCGTGGTGTTAGTGGGATCGTCTTCGACGCCGGAGGCCAGGACGTCCAGCCCGTACAGACGCGCGGCAAGCGGCGGAGCGAGGGACAGTTTGCGGGGGTCGTTCCAGTCGCGCACTTCCCTTGCGGAGCCAGCGGTATCGCCGGCGATGACTGGCTTGAGACCCGCTTCGCGGATGATCTTGCGGCACTGCCCGAGTGCGTGGATGTGGCTGTGCACCTCCGTGGCGCCCTCGATGGTGCTGCCCGGGATGCCCAACAGGTCGAAGCGGATCGGCAGGAAGTACTCGCCAACGATCTGCAGCTTGGACTGAGGGAGAAGGACGTGGATGTCGGCCACGCGGCCCGCGATGGAGTTCTCGATGGGGATCATGGCCAGGTCCACGGCCCCTGTGGACACCAGTTCAAAGGCGTCCTCAAAGCTGGCGCAAGGCACGCTTTCGAGTTCGGGGAACATTTCCCTGCACGCGAGGTCCGAGTTTGCTCCCGCCTCACCTTGATACGCAATTTTCTGGGTCATGGTGCTCATGGTTTCACGCAGGACACCAAGCAGCCCAACTGGGTCGCAGTTCAAGGCCGGAAGGCTCTCCGCAAGCGGCGCCTGGAGCCGAACGAGTAGTGATTGAGCGGTCGACGTTGACGGCGCGCTAACGGATGCGCCCATTGGGGGGAGATGCAGAAATGACAGACGCGGCGACAGCCCCGAATGTGGACTCAAGGGACTGGTGGGACTATCGCCCGGTCTTCTCAGTCACCAAGTGGTTCACTACTACTCACTGGCTCAATTCTTGGAGGGCGGCCGTCCCCGCGGGTGCCGGTTCGTAGCGTTGCAGGGCCGAGCTTGAGGCTACGAGCCGGCGCAATTCCTGGAGGCTCCAGTGCTCCTGGGCGGCCGCGCGTGCCTGTACCAACACGTTCCCGAGCGCCGTGGCTTCCACCGGGCCGGCCACCACCGTCTTGCCGGTGGCATCCGCAGTGAGCTGGCACAGCAGCCGGTTTTGC
The DNA here is from genome assembly GCF_014207375.1 of Arthrobacter sp. AZCC_0090. GTDB lineage: Bacteria > Actinomycetota > Actinomycetes > Actinomycetales > Micrococcaceae > Arthrobacter. The sequence continues at coordinate 139,683 of NZ_JACHEE010000011.1, forward strand.
GAGCCGCCACCAACGATGTGGACCACGGACGTCTGCTTGCCGGAGAGTTCTTCGGCGCGTGCCAGGGTTCTCGCGTAGCCGGCGGCCAGGCTGTCCAAAATGCAACGCACGACGGCGGCCGGACCGTCCGGGAGAACGGCGCCTGTGGCGCGCACGGCGGATCGGATCCGCTCGGGCATGTTGTCCGGGGCAATGAACGCGGGATCGTCGGCGTTGATTTGCGGGCCACCAGCGGGCAGTGCGGCCGCGGACTCGAGCAGGCCGGCGAGCGACGGCGCGTGCCCTTCAGCAGCCCAGGTGCGCATGCATTCACTGAGCAGCCATAACCCGCCCACGTTGCGCAGGTACCTGATAGTACCGTCGACCCCGCGCTCGTTGGTGAAGTTGGCCAGCCGGCTCGCTTCGCCAAGGACCGGGCTGTCCAGTTCCACCCCCACCAAGGACCACGTCCCGGAAGAAATGTAGGCGAAGTCTTCGCGCGAGGCCGGCACCGCGGCCACCGCCGAGGCGGTGTCGTGCGATCCCACGGCAACCACCGCAGTGTCCGCCGGCAATCCTGTCCGGGCGGCGATGTCCGGAAGCAGCGTGCCCACGGTTTCGCCGGGCTGAATAGTGGCGGGGAACAGGTTCTTGGGCAGGCCGAGCGGCTTGAAGAGCTCGGTGGCCCACTCCCCCGCGACGGCGTCGAAGAGTCCGGTGGTGGACGCGTTCGTGGCCTCGCTCCGGCGCTGCCCGGTGAGTTTGAACGCGATCAAGTCCGGAATCAGCAAGGCCTGCAGGCCGCGCAGGTCCCGCTCAGTGGCGAGCTGGTAGATCGTATTGAACTGGAGGAATTGCAGCCCGGTGGTGGCGTAGAGCCGCGCCGGATCAAGCACCTTGTGGACGTTCGCGACGGCGGAGCGGCCCCGCTCGTCGCGGTAGCTGAACGGCTGCGCGAGGAGTTTGCCGGAGTCATCCACCAGCCCGTAGTCGACGGCCCATGTGTCGATGCCGATGCTGGTGATTCGCTCGCCGCTCGCGGTGGCCGTCTCAGCGGCAGCCGCAAGTCCCTTGAGCACCTCATCGAACAAAGCGTCGAAGTCCCAGTGGAGTCCGCCGTCGAGCTCTATGACGCCGTTGGGGAAGCGGTGCACTGTTTCGAGCTCGGCCCGCCCGCTGGTGACCCGGCCGAGCATGACGCGCCCCGACGACGCTCCGATATCGACGGCGACGAAAACGCCGCCGTCGCGAAGCCGGCCGCTCATCGCAGGAAGGCCGCGGCGACGCCCGCGTCCACCGGGATATGCAGGCCTGTGGTGTGCGAGAGCTCGTTGCTGGTCAGGACGGCGGCGGCGTTGGCCACGTGCTCGGGCAGGACTTCGCGCTTGAGCAAGGTGCGCTGTGCGTAGTACCTGCCCAGTTCCTGCTCTTCGACCCCGTAGACGGCGGCACGCTTGGCGCCCCAACCGCCGGCGAAGATGCCGGAACCGCGGACGACCCCGTCGGGGTTGATGCCGTTGACGCGGATGCCGTACTCGCCCAGTTCAGCTGCCAACAGACGTACCTGGTGGGCCTGGTCGGCCTTGGTGGCGGAGTAGGCGATGTTGTTCGGACCCGCGAATACCGAGTTCTTCGAGGAAATGTAGACGATGTCCCCGCCCATGCCCTGGTCGATCATGACCTTCGCCGCGGCTTTGGAGACCAGGAACGAGCCCTTGGCCATGACGTTGTGCTGCAGGTCCCAGTCCTTCTCCGTGGTTTCCAGGAGCGGCTTGGAGATGGACAGTCCCGCGTTGTTCACAACCAGGTCGATTCCGCCGAAGGCGAGGACAGCTTCCTGGACGGCCGCGGCGATCTGGGCTTCGTCGGTGACGTCTGCCTGGACTCCGATGGCGACGTCGGCACCGCCCAGTTCCGCAGCGACGGCTTGGGCGTTCTCAAGGTTCAGGTCGGCAATGACGACGCACGCGCCGTCGGACGCCAAGCGGGTGGCGATCGCCTTGCCGATGCCCGACGCCGCGCCCGTCACCAAAGCGATGCGCGTGGCATGGGACTTGGGCTTGGGCATCCGGGCGAGCTTGGCTTCCTCGAGGGCCCAGTATTCGATCCGGAACTTCTCCGATTCCTCGATGGGGGCGTAGGAGGAGATGGCCTCGGCGCCGCGCATCACGTTGATGGCGTTCAGGTAGAACTCGCCGGCCACACGAGCGGTCTGCTTGTCCTTGCCGTAGGAGAACATTCCGACGCCGGGGACCAAGACGATGGCCGGGTCGGCGCCGCGCATCGCCGGGCTGCCAGTGTCGGCATGGCGGTCGTAATACGCCCGGTAATCCTCCCGGTACGCGGCGTGGAGTTCTTTCAGGCGTGCGATGCTTTCCTCGATGCCTGCGTCAGCGGGGAGGTCCAGCACCAGGGGCTTGACCTTGGTGCGAAGGAAGTGGTCCGGGCAGGAGGTGCCCAGCGCGCCCAGGCGCGGGTGCTCCGATCCTTCGAGGAACTCCAGGACGCGGGCGTCGTCGCTGAAGTGGCCCACCTGCGGCTTGTCAGCGGAGGCAAGGCCGCGGATAACGGGAGCCAGGGTGGCTGCTTTGGCATTCCTTTCGGCTTCGGGAAGCGCGGCATAGCCGGGAAGTTTCGCGCCGAAAGGCTCGGCCTTGCCGTTCTCCGCGATGTAGCGTTCAGCCTGCTCGATGATCCAGAGGGAGTTGGCTTCGGCTTCCGCGCTCGTGCCGCCCCACGCGGTGATGCCGTGGCCACCAAGGATGGTGCCGATTGCTTGAGGGTTGGCCTCCTTGATCGCCGCGATGTCCAGTCCCAGCTGGAAGCCCGGGCGGCGCCACGGAACCCACACCACCTTCTCGCCGAAGATCTTGGACGTCAAGGCCTCCCCGTCCACCGCCGTCGCAATCGCGATGCCCGAGTCCGGGTGCAGGTGGTCCACGTGCGCGGCATCAACCAGACCGTGCATGGCGGTATCGATTGACGGAGCGGCGCCGCCCTTGCCGTGAAGGCAGTAATCGAACGCGGCCACCATTTCGTCTTCGCGCTCGACGCCGGGGTAAACCGCCTTGAGTGCCTGCAGCCGGTCCAGGCGCAAAACGGCGAGGTTTTCGGACCTCAGGGTTCCCAGGTCGCCACCGGAACCTTTGACCCAGAGGAGCTCGACATCCTCGCCTGTGACTGGGTCTTTTTCAGTGCCCTTGGCCGAGGTGTTCCCGCCGGCAAAGTTGGTGTTCCGCTTGTCCGCGCCGAGGCGGTTGGAACGGTTGATCAGTTCCGCAACAGTGGTGTTTTCGCTTGTCATGTTCCTATGCGCCCCATCCGGCTTGCTGGCCGCCCACGCGGTCCTCGTTGATCTTCTTCTGGTAGCCACTGGCTTTGAACGCAGTCATCGGATCGGCCGGGAGGCCGCGCGATTCACGCCACTCGGCCAGGGCCGGTCGGACATCTGTATAGAAGGCATCGTTAAAGATGCCGTTGGCGGTCAGGACATCGCCTTCATTCTGGGCTATCTCCAAGGCTGTCGTATCGACGAGCAGTGCCCGTGCCGTCATTTCCTGGACGTTGAGGACGGAGCGGATCTGGCCCGGGATCTTCCCCTCGATGTTGTGGCACTGGTCCAGCATGAAGGCCACCCCAGCAGCGGACTCCAGTCCGCCTCCGCGGACCACCTCGTACATGATCCGGAACAACTGGAACGGGTCCGCGGCGCCGACGATCAGGTCGTCGTCGGCGTAGAAGCGTGAATTGAAGTCGAACGAGCCGAGCTTTCCCAGGCGCAGCAGCTGCGCCACGATGAACTCGATGTTGGTGCCCGGTGCGTGGTGTCCGGTGTCCAGGCAGACCTTGGCCTTCTCGCCCAGGGCCGCGCAGTGCACGTAGGACGTGCCCCAGTCGGGAATATCGGTGTGGTAGAATGCCGGTTCGAAGAACTTGTATTCCAGCACCAGACGCTGGTCCTCGCCGAGCCGGTCGTAGACCTTGCGCAGGGATTCAGCCAGCCAGTCCTGGCGGGCCCGTATGTTGCCCTGGCCCGGGTAGTTGGTGCCGTCGGCCAGCCAGATCTTCAGGTCCTGCGAGCCAGTCATATTCATCACTTCAAGGCACTCGTACATGTGGTCCACGGCCTTTTGGCGCACGGCCGGGTCGCTGTGCGTGAGGCTGCCGAACTTGTATTCGTCGTCCTGGAAGGTATTGGAATTGATGGTTCCCAGTTCAACGCCAAGATCGGCAGCGTACTCGCGCAGGGCGGAGTAATCTTCCACCTTGTCCCAGGGGATGTGCAGTGCCACGGTCGGCGCGAGGCCTGTCAGTTCGTGGACCTTCGCGGCGTCGGCGAGCTTCTCCTGGATAGTCCGCGGCGTGCCGGGCGTGCTGAACACCTTGAAGCGGGTGCCCGAGTTGCCGTAGGCCCACGAGGGAACTTCGATGGCCAGTTCTTCCAACCGGCCCAGCGCCGTTGCTACGTCTTTCATGATTGTTCCTTCTGCGGTTGGTGATTGTCCCCTGAGGCCGTGGCCGCGGACAACTGGTCCTCGAGATTGAAGATTTCGGTGAGTTGGAGGAATCCCTGGTCTGGTGACTGCGCCCCGTCCTCGAACAGGAGTGCCATTTCCGCCTGCCAGCGGGCATTCACCTCGGTCAGGGCCATGCGGGCCCTCGCCGCGTCGAAGTCGTCGTCGCACTCCACGTATCCCACCAACAGCCCGTCGTCAGCGAGGAACAGCGAGTAGTTGTTCCAACCAGCGGCCTTGAGTTCCCGGAGCAACTCCGGCCACACGGCAGCGTGACGGCTTCGGTATTCGGGAATCTGGCTGGGTTTGACCGAGGAACGGAAGCACACCCTCATCTGGAATTCTCCTGGTCTCAAGGTGAATGAATCAGATTGATTGATTGAATCGATTCATTCAAACTCTAATTGAATCGATTCATAGATGCAATAGCTGTCGGCACATTTGTTCCGGCAACTCCGGCACTGCTCGTGGCAAGTGCTTTGGTTGCACGAGGATGGCCATCGCGAACGACGTAACATTGACGAAACGGATTGATTCGATTCATCAATTGGGAGGTTTAGCGTGCCAAGCGGCCCGGGTGCAAAGCTGACGGACGTCGCCGCTCTTGCGGGGGTTTCGGTCGGCACTGTTTCGAATGTCCTCAACCGGCCGGACCAAGTGTCGATCGATAAGAGAAGCCGGGTCCTGGCCGCGATCGACCAGTTGGGATTCGTACGAAACGAATCAGCCCGCTCACTGAGGTCCGGATCCACCAGGAGCCTCGGCATGCTGGTCCTGGACGTTCGGAACCCCTTCTTCACGGATGTGGCTTTGGGCGCTGAGAACGTCGCCGAGGACCACAACCATTCCCTGATCCTGGCCAACAGCGCCGAAAATGCCGGGCGTGAGCAGGCATATCTAGACCTGTTTGAGCAGCAGCGTGTCCAAGGCGTCTTGATCACTCCGTTCGGGAACGTCCTTGAACGCCTTGAGAAAATGCGCACCCGGGGCATCCCCTCCGTCCTCGTGGACAGGCTTGCAAGCACAGATCAGTTCTGCTCGGTCTCCGTGGACGACGTCGCCGGCGGGGCGGCCGCCCTGGACCATCTCGTCAGCATCGGCTCAGTCCGCCCAGCGTTCGTCGGCGGTCCCTTCACACTGCAGCAGGTCGAGGACCGCTACCGGGGCGCAGCCGACGCGGCAGAAAGGGCAGGAGTCCCCCTTCAATTATTTGAAACGCCGGACCTGAAATTTGAGCGTGGGCGCCAGGTTGGCGATCTCATCGGGAATCTCCAGCCTGCCAAGCGCCCCGACGCCGTGTTTGCCGCCAACGACCAACTGGCGCTTGGACTCCTGCAATCCTTCGCCGCCAATGGGCTCCGCGTGCCAGAGGACATTGCAATCGTCGGCTTCGACGACATCGACTTTGCGTCCCAATCGAGTATTCCGCTCACCTCCATCAGCCAGCCGAGGCAGCTGATCGGCGAACGTGCCGCAGAACTCCTCTTTGACGAAATCGACAGCGAGCACGGCCACGTGCACAGCCAAGTGGTGTTCACGCCCGAACTCGTTGCCAGGCAGAGCACCCTGCGCCGCTAGCGTGGTGAGGGATCCCGCTCAGCGAAAGAGCCGCCGTCGACGTTTCCGAATCACTACGCGATTAGTCTTCGCGCCCAGCGGAAGAATAAGGGACGCTGACGGCGTCATTCCCGGCCCCGGTTTGCCGATCAGCGAGTTCGCGCACGAGTACCTTTAGCTCCTGGCGGAACATCGCGTTATCGATGGACAACTGGGCTAGGACTTGCTGCTCGGATTCGACAGCCCGCTCCAGCGCTTGCACGCCAGCCTCGGTCAGGGACACGACATGTACCCTGCGGTCCTCGGAACTTCGCCGGCGGGAGATGTGGCCGTGGGCTTCGAGTCTATTGAGGGTCTGGCCCATGGTCTGGGCCTGCACCCGCACGATCTGCGCCAGCGTGGTCTGGGTGATGGGACCTGTGGCCGAGAGAACTTCCATCGCAATGACGCCAGCGTGGGTAAGACCGATCGACCTGAGGTTTTCATCCCAGGCGTGTTCCACTAGCCGGGCCGCTGTAGACAACAAGCGCCCCGTGGGCCATCGCTCAATGTCCGGCATGTCTCCATTGTAGGTCCGAGCGGATTTGGGGGGTGGAGGGGGTGCAGGCTGCCTGGACTAACGGCCGTATCGAGTGCGGAACGCAGACGTTCTGTCTGTTCGGACGGGACTACGGTGAACTTCTCTCCGTCCCTGGCGCCAAACATAACCAGCTTTGCCAGTTCAGACTCCGAATACGCTCTCAGCGCGGCTGTAGTGGGCGTTGGCGAGGCTGTAGTTGGAGTTTGGTTCATTGTCTCCGCTGACCCCGCGCAGGCTGTAAGCCCAACGATCAGCCCCCCCGCAAGCTGCCAGGACAAGCCTTGACCGGTTCTTCATCTCTCCCCCAAGACGTCGTTGTAAAGTAGCACCGACTCGACGGCAGACGCAGCGGTCGAATTCGGTAGGCTGAGGCCAACATTGTCTTCGACACGAACAGGGCCGCGTCCTAGAGCCGGAAGCGATTGCTCGAAGAATTCTATCGACAAGCCGCAAGGACTATTAATGTTTGGGTTGGGTCGGTGATGCGCTTGGTTCTGTGGGGTCGAGCTTATTTCGCGATGCAGGCGATTGCCGGATTCTCCTGGTGGACCATGGTTTTCGTGTCGCCCGTGGTTCGCGAGGCGACCCTCGGTAATCTCGACCCCGCCGCGGTCGCTGTCTTCGATATTCCGCTGTTCGTCATCGCCTCGGCCGTGGCGGCATCTGGCGTCAGAGTTGCAGCGGTGGTGAGTACCGGTTGGACGGGCGTTGTCGCCGTCGCACTGGCGGTGTACGCCACAATCACAACCGAAGCGGGCTGGGGCGTTGTAGGCATGGTTGCTGCCACCGCAGGTTCGCTGATCGCGCTCTGCGCTGTCTTGCTGGGGCGCGTACCGACCATGTGGATCCTTCGCGGTCCGTTCGCATTCCGTCCCGCCACCAATCGCCCGACCGCCGCAGCCTACATGGCTTCAACATTCGGTCAAATCGTCCTCTTCTGGGGATTCTTCCTAGCGGTGCTTCCGTTTGCTATATCGGTTCTCGAACGGCGCTGGACCGTGGCGCTCCCGTTTCCGTCGTTTTCAATTCCTGCAGGTATCACGGTTCTTATACTCGCCAGCGCTCTTGGCATCTCTTCAGCCGTAGTGATGTCAACGCTGGGAAATGGCACGCCGCTGCCATCGGCAATGCCCAACCGTCTGGTCATAGCAGGTCCTTACCGCTGGATTCGCAATCCGATGGCGGTCTCGGGCGTCGTCCAAGGCGCCGCAGTAGGCCTCGTCTTGCAGTCATGGCTCGTGATCGCTTACGCCGTCATTGGTTCGCTGCTATGGAACTACGCCGTCAGGCCGCTTGAGGAATCTGACCTTGAGGAACGGTTCGGCGAAGAATTCCAGCAATACCGTGACACGGTTCGGTGCTGGATCCCTCAAGTATCGAAGACTCAGCGCTATGAGAGGCGATGACTGCACACAACCACCTCACCATTCACGTTCCACGGTGAGGTTCAGTGCGACGGCGGGATGCCGCCCGGCGGGGATGCCGCCGCACGCGGTGGTCGCGGGCTGGTAGTTGAGGTCTCCGTTGGCGAGCGACTGTCAAGCCACAGGCGGCGAAAGTCATCCATTGGTGGGATCTTCCCTTAGGTGCTCCGTGAGTTCCGCGCGAGAACCAAGAGCGGAGCCGAGGCCCTCCAAGTCGCGAAGGGTCCCGGCAGGGAGAGAGATCTCCCATTCGTAGACTTGTGTGCATAAAGTCTCGAAGGCAAGCAGCCACTCACCGACTTGGATGAGCATTTCGACGTTCGAGATGTCTTCAGGCGCCAGACCTATGGCGGCATCCATCGCGTGGTGGAGCCTAACAGCAATTGTGCGTGTGCCAGTGTGGTTGCGGTACCTCATGAGAGGGAGTCCGTCCTCCGCATAGTGGATGCATTCGAGCCAGTCGCTCCATGTCGCAGCCCTCCGCGGGTGGATGCTGCCGACTCTCGCTTGGTGCTTATGAACCGGCGGCTTGCGCCGCGAGAAATCGTTGTCCGTCTCCGTCGATCAATGACTTCGTCAAGAAGTGTTGACCCGCCTCGGTTGCGAGACCACTATCGGACATCCCTGCCTCAAGCAGTGGTTCCAGCTGGCTCGTAAGGACGGCCAGCAGTTCGGTCCGTCGCTCTTCGTCACCAACTGCATGATCGAGGTCGAGCAATTCCTCCAGATGCTTGCGATGAGCGGCTGGGACTAATGTCTCAAGTCGGCTCTGAACATGGCAGTGGCTCCGTTTGGGGTTCATTGCGGGGGCCACGCCCAAGAACCAAAGGCCGACGTTGAGGTAATAGCGCGGACCGGATTGGGACTTCTGGAGGTTCAGGACGGCGATGGCGTTAGGTCCGGTGACATACCAAGAGCCGGACTTCTTTGATCCGCCGAGCGACTTGCCGAATTCGTCGAATGTCGTCTGGATGAGGTTGCGTGTGCTCATTTGTCGTAGGTCACCACTCTTCCGGCCCATGGCTTGCCCGGGAACTGCTCGTTGAGTTTAGCAAGGTAGCCGGCGATTTGTTTATTGCCGAGGGTGATCTGGCGTGGGTTGTTGGGCTTGAGTTCGAGGATTTCACGCGTCTCGAAGTTGATCGTGTCGACGCGTCCCCCAGCTCGGAGCGTGAACTCTTTGGTGAATCCCGGGCCGTACCCAAGACGCGTGCATCAGGCGTCCAAGCTTCGTTGCAGTCGTCTCACCGTTGACCGCGGCTTTCTCCGCGACATCCTCCACACCGTCCCTCACAGCACGTTCAGCTGTGCTCTTTTCGGCGGCGGTGGCCGCCCCCTTTTTGCGGCTGCCCTTGCGGCTGCGGCGGCTGCCAGTTCTGGTGTTGCAGTGCCGAGGGTCAATATATGTCCACGGTGATGCCCAAGCTTGTGAGCTGGACGTCGTCGAAATTATCCGGTGTGGGTGTTCGTCCGTTCAGTCCCCGCGATGGCCAAGGACCGGGTCTCCGGTGATCGGGTTGTACCGCGGCCTGCTTGGTTGGTACGCGGGTACTGCCGGGACGTAGGATCGCTGGTTCGCGACGGGCTTCCTGGGGAGGAAATAGTCGTTGAACGGGTGGGAATCCTCCCAACGGGAGTCGACGGATCCGTGTCCGTACCATCCCCCGTCACCATCGGTGAGGGCAGGTCCCATGACCATGAGTCCGGAGGGGTCGGCGTTGTTGATCGCGTCGGCTTCCCCGTAGACGTACGGGGAGAAGTTGCTTGCTTCCCCCAGTTTCAGGACCGGGTCAGGTGAAGTGAAGGCGCCGAGGACGGGGTCCAGGTCGCGGGCGCCGAGGTGGGTCAGGGTGCTGACCGTGTCGGCGAGCCCGCCGATGTACCCGTTCACCGCACCGTAGCTGGCAACGCTTTCCGTGACCGGGCCGGTGATTTCGGTGCCGACCGCGCAGAACTGGCCCAGGCCGGCCCGGGAGCCGCCAAAAGGCCCGCAACGACCGACAAACCACACACAGCACGCAAGAGGAACGAAGACCGAGAACCCACGGGACAGCTTTCACCAGAAGGAAGTGCGTGGGATCCCCAAAAATAGACCGTTCCCCCAAAGCACGGATATCTGAGAGCAAACTACATGTCGGCTGGATAAACGCGCAATAGGTGCAACAACCAGTCGATTTATGACGCCGGTAGATCGGATGTAACCCCAGTCCCCTACCCCCGGTAGCGCACCTCCCCGCCCACCACTGTGAGCGCAACTGACGCCGTCAGCAGCGAGTCCAGTCCGGCGTCGAACGGATCAGTGTCCAGCACCACAAAGTCCGCCAGCATCCCACCGGTGAGCGTGCCCAGCTCGGCCTCCCGGCGGCACGAGTACGCCGCGTCGCGCGTGGCGTGGCTGAGCGCGTCGGCCAGTTCCAGGGCGTACTTCGGCAAATTGGCTGGCAGGCTCGCGTCCAAGGCCGATTTCCGGGTGGTCGCGACGAACATGTTGGGCAGCGGGTGGTGCGGGGCAGTGGGAGCGTCCGAGCCCAAAGCCAGCGTGGCACCGGCCTCGGTGAACTCCGTCCACGGGTAGGCGCGGTGGATGCGATCGTCGCCCAGCATGGCACGCCAGTTCTCCTGCACAGCCGGATCCGCGTGGACGGGCTGCATCGAAGCCACCACACCCAGCCGCGCCAAGCGTTGAATGCTCTCCTCCGTCACGGTTTCCATGTGCTCAATCCGGTGCCGCCTGTCCCTGGGGCCGTTCACCCGGTTGGCATACTCCAAGGCGTCAAGCGCTGCCTCGGACGCGAGATCGCCGATCGCATGGATGGCAACCTGGAGACCCTCGGCATCCGCGGCGGCCACCACGGGGTTGAGGAACTCGGGCTGCCAAATCAACTCCGCGTTGCTGCCATCCGCATACGGTTCCTTCATGGCAGCCGTGCAGCCGTCAATCACGCCGTCCGCGATGATCTTGATCCCGATCACCCGCAGCCACGGCGAGTTCACCTCGCGGCTCAATTCCGCCGCGCGAGCCACCTGGGCGAGGTTCTCTTCATTGTTTCCCGTAGGAGCTACCAGCCAATGCGCGTTGATGCGCAGAGGCAGCGTTCCGTTCCCCTCGGCCAGGGCACGGCGCATCGCGGCAAGTTCGTCCTCGCCCAACGCCATGTCGATCCCGCTGGTGACGCCTGTGGACAAGTAGTGCTCGAATGCCGTGGCCAAATGCTCGTCGCGCTGCTCATCGGTGGTCAGTGACGCCAATTTTGGCCACGCGTACTGGTGCATGGCGGTTTCTTCCAACAACCCGGTTGCCTCGCCAGTCTCCGGATCGCGCAGGATCCTGCCGCCCAGTGTGTCCGGCGTGTCCTTGTTGATGCCCATTTCGGCCAGCGCGGCCGTGTTGACCCACATGGAGTGGAGATCGTTCGCGTCCAGATACACCGGGCGGTCAGGCACGACGGCGTCAATCATCGCCGCAGTCGGCGCACCACCCGGGATGGCCGAGAACAGCCAGCTAGTGCCCAGGATGCGCGGCGCCTCCGGATGTGCGGCAGCGGCTTCCTTGAGGCGGAGCTGGATCTCCCCAAGGTTGGCAGCGTCGCGCAAGGCAACTTTCTGCATGGTCTGCCCCATCATCACGATGTGCGTATGCGCGTCGATGAAGCCCGGGAGCACGAACGCACCGCCCAAATCGACGACGGCGGCGGGAGCCGCCGGGGCCGGAGAGCCGGAGTCGCGGGCACCGCCGTCGGACGCACCGCCGTCGAGCCTCGCCAGCCGAAGCGCCTCGGCTTCGCTGCCCACGTAGGCAAGTCGCTCTCCCTCTATAAGCATGGCCTCGGCCAAAGCCGGCCCGGCCGCGGTGAAGATCTTGGCGTTTCGGTACAGGGTGCGCGGCAAAGTGGTCACAGACTATTCCTCAAATTACTAAACGAAAGGCTTTCGTTTAGTATGGCGAGCAATCCCCTCGACCACAAGCCCCAGCGGGTACATTCCTAGCTGCGCGGAACGCGGCCGTTTCGCGGGCCCAGACGGCCCTGTCTCAGGCGCAAGCCGTCAATCAGGACCTCGAGCCCGAATTCGAAAGCCGTTTCGGCACGGTCCCCGAGTCCCGCTGCTCCTTCGACGGCGCGCCCCAGCGCCGAATCGGCACCCGGCGCCACGTCCCAAACATTGCCGGGGGCGGAGAGGTCCAGCGCGGCGCCAATGGCGAAACTGTCGATCATGGCAAGGGCGGAGGCAACGTCCGCTCCCCGAAAGCCAGCTTCTTCCAGGACCGAAGCCATTCGCTCATAGAAGGCGATGACGCGGGCATTCCGTACCGTCTGCATCACCATGAGGGGTGCCGCGCGCGGATGCCGGGCGAAGTTCTCCCGGTAAGTGCGGATCTCAGACCGCAGCACGTCCTCCCAGCTGGCTTCGGCGTCGAGAGGCACGCCGGGAAGCAAAGGGTCCCCCTCGGTAATGCGCCCCCTGACCAATTCCAGGATCTCTTCCCGGCCGGATACGTGGTTGTAGATGGACGACGGGCTGACCCCGATCCGCGCGGCCAGCTTGGGGAGGCTGAAATCGCCGGACTCGTCAATGAGATCCAAGGCAGCAGTGACCACGGCGTCGATGGAGATCAACGGTTTGAGCGGGCGCGCCATGGTCGGGTCTCCTGAGGATGGGGTAGCACCAAGCTACCAGCCGGGCCACGCGCCGCATTGCTTACCTCAGCTGCGCGTGCACCGCCAGTCCACGGAACACGTCCTACAATCCGAGGTCTTTCTCCGCGGTGACCCAATTGTGGGCGATCGCTTTCTGCGCGTCGCCGAGGGCGATCCGGTGGGAGCAGACCGCCTTATTGAGCCGCGTTTCAATGGCGTCCTTCGGGTTAGTGGTTCCCGGGGCGCCTTCCCTGTTCGGCTCTGGCCACAAATTGGACACCGCGTTGGTGCCACCGAGTTGGAGGCTGATCAGGTGGTCGAATTCAGTGGAAGGGACCGGAACCAGGCCGTATTGCTGGAGGCTGAGCTTCTTGACCTTGTCCGTGTCCGAGGCAGCGGCACGGACGGTGGCAGTGTAACCGGACCGGCAGATCGTGCTGCCGATGCTTTCTTCGCTGACGGCCGGATCAATGGCACCGGGCGTGCACGACGGGTCAGGAAGAACCTCGCCTTTCGCGGCGTTCAGTGTCCTCACTTTGCACTGATTGGGAGAGAGTGCGATGTCCCGGCTGACCTTGTCCGGCGAATGGATCGCATTTGGCGCGGCTTCCTGCACCACTGCGGCGTTAGGGGCCACGGCAGGTCCTGTCTCGCCCGGCTGGACGGGCTCGACGTCGTCCCCTGGGTCTGCGGCGACGGTCGGCGCCCCTGCGGCATCACTGGAGGCCGCCGTTGCGTGGGCTTGCTGGCCGACGTACCAGAGCCCGCCGACCACAATGAACGCGATCAGGATGGCAGCGAGAAGGACATGGGTTTTGCGTGTGAAGGTCATTTTTCCTGTGGTTGCAAGGACTGGGAGCGCGCCCGCCGGTACGAAATGGAAGGTTTCCGGACCAGCGCCTCCCCATTTCTACCGTCGGTGCACCCGGGAGCCTGCGAGGCGCGCAGGCGATGGAAGCAACTCGAGTAATGACACCTCGGCGGGCGACGCCCATACTGGGAGCATGAGCGTCAAGACCCGCCGCACAGCGGAGGGCGCCGCTGTTGCCACCTCGGCCGCCACCGCCCCCGCTGCTCCAACAGAGCCAACCGCACCGGCCACTCCCACCACCGGTCCCATCACCCGGGAAGAACTGCAACTCGCTTCGCGCAACCACGCCATGCCCTTGGAGATGCTCCGATGGCCCATCACACCTCTGGGCATGCACTATCTCCTGGTCCATTTCGATGTCCCCCGGATAGATCCCGTCTCCTGGCGGTTGAATATTGGCGGGTTCGTGGAGCATCCGCACGAGTACACCCTGTCTGACCTCCAACACCGCGAGCGCCGCACCCTGACCGTCACGATGGAGTGCGCCGGCAACGGCCGCTCGCGGCTGGAACCGCGGCCGGTGAGCCAGCCATGGGACCAAGGCGGAATAGGGACAGCCGAGTGGACGGGCACTCCACTCGCGCCGTTGCTGCTCGACGCCGGAGTCTCACCGGACGCCGTCGAGCTCGTCTTCACGGGCGCCGACCGTGGGATCCAGGGCGGTGTGGAGCATCAGTACGCGCGCAGCTTGACGCTTGCGGAAGCAATGCCCGACGACGTCCTGCTCGCCTATGAGGTCAACGGCCAACCTTTGCCACCACAACATGGTTACCCAGTCCGGCTGCTGGTCCCGGGCTGGTACGGCATGACTAGCGTCAAATGGCTGCAATCCATCGAGGCAATCGACCACAGCTTCGACGGTTACCAACAGCTGGGCTCCTACCGCTATACCCAGAATGCAGACGATCCCGGCGAACCCGTCCAACGAATCAAGGTCCGTGCCCTGATGGTTCCCCCTGGCGTTCCCGACTTCTTCACGCGACAACGCACAGTCGACCCGGGGCCGGTCCAGCTCAGCGGCCGGGCGTGGTCCGGGAACGGAACCGTGGACAGCGTGGAAGTCTGCGTAGACGGCGTGTGGGAGAAGGCACAGCTCGAGGCACCTGCCGGCCGGTACGCGTGGCGCGGATGGACGTTCACGTGGATCGCAACACCCGGTTCCCACGAATTGGCATGCCGTGCAACCGATTCCACCGGGCAGACGCAGCCCCAGACGCCGGAGTGGAACTATCTAGGCATGGGAAACAACGACATACAGCGGCTGACCGTGACGGTCCGGGAATAAAAGGTCCGGGCGCAACCGGCCCGGCGTAACCGGCCCGTAAGGAAGCAGGGGCCGGGGCCGTTGACCGCGTGCAACGGCGTAAGTACTGTGAGTCCACTATCCATCCGCGCCGTGGAGGCAGCAATGGGCGGCACTTCCAAGAGCAGCACCGATTACGAATTCCTCACCGTCTGGCGCGTCGCGGGAACCGCGCGTGAGGTCATGGATGTCTTGGGCGACGCCGGAACGCTGCCCCGGTGGTGGCCCTCGGTGCATTTGACCGTGACGCCGCTGGACCCTGGAAATGCGGACGGCACAGGACAAGCCTTCTCCTTACATACCAAGGGTTGGCTGCCGTACACCTTGCGCTGGAGGTACACGGTCACCGAACCCATCACCGAGCAGGGTTTCGCGATCTCTGCGAGCGGCGACGTGAACGGCACCGGCCGCTGGACTTTCGAACAGGACGGGCCGGAAACTGTGGTCACCTATGACTGGAGGGTCAGCGCATCGAAACCGATTCTCCGGAGGCTAAGCTGGCTGCTCAAGCCCGCCTTTTCCGCGAATCACCATTGGGCGATGGCCCGCGGGCAGGAAAGCCTCGCCTTGGAATTACGACGACGACGTCCCGGCACGGACCTCTCCAAGGTCCCCCGTCCGGCGCCGCCGACGTTTGCAAGCCGATACCGCTGGCCAAGGAGTACAACGCATGCCTGATGACAACAAAGACGAAGTCCGCTGGTTGCCGCAGCCTGAGGACCAGGACTATCCGGGCGCGGCTGACTATTTGTCCCTGTTGGAATCCGACGACGTCGTTGCCTCCGTGGTAGCGGCGCTCAAGGTTGCGCCCATTCAGCACCGCAAGGCCAAGGACATTCTCCGGGCCGCACGGCTGGTGCTGCTGCCCGAAGACAACGCCCACGTGGCCTCGGACCTGAAGAAGATCAGGGAAGGCAAGAGGCTCTCGCCTATCCTCATGGTCCGGGGCGATCTGGTCCGGGGCATTCCCGCGCAGGTGGCCGATGGCTACCACCGGGTGTGCGCAAGCTACTACACGAACGAAAACACGGATATTCCCCTCAAACTGGCTGATGCGCCCCGGTAACAACCGCACACCAACCGCAACGCCGGTAGAAGGAGGAACGTGTGTCGTTCTTTCAGCTTTCGCTGATCGCCGCGGTGGCGCTCCTCGGTCCACTGCTGGCGCTGCCTCGGAAATGGCACCTTCCCGTGGTGCTGGGACAGTTGCTGGCGGGCATCGTCATCGGGCGGACCGGGCTGGGGCTGGTGGACTCCTCGGACCCCACGTTCACCTTCGTGGCCGACGTCGGGTTCGCCCTCATCATGTTCGTCGCCGGGACGCACGTTCCGGTGCGGGATAAGGCCATCCGTCCGGCTCTGGGTGGCGGCGCCCTGCGCGCCGGCGTCGCTGCGGTGCTGGCCGCCGTCGTCGGAATCGTCATTGCTTTTTCCTTCGGCACCGGACACGCCCCCCTTTACATCGTTCTGCTCGCTTCCTCCTCGGCCGCCTTGGTCCTGCCGATCGTCGACTCGCTGCGGCTGACGGGGCCGAAGGTCCTGACGACGACGGCGCAGGTGGCGATTGCTGACATCGCATGTATCGTGGCGCTTCCGTTGGCCGTTGACCCACCTAACGCTGGCCGGGCAGCGGTGGGGGCAGCCGTCGTCGCTGCTTGCGCGCTGGTCTTGTTCTTCGTGCTTCGCTGGCAGGAGAACAGCGGTAACCGCGGACGGTTGCATGACATGTCCGAAGACCGGAAATTCGCGCTGGAGCTGCGGATCCAACTGGCGTTGCTCTTTGCACTTTCAGGGCTGGCGGTCCTCGGCCACGTGTCGATTATGCTGGCCGGATTCTCGTTCGGCCTTGTGGTCTCGGCTGTAGGCGAACCCCGGCGCCTGGCGCACCAACTTTTCGCCGTCAGCGACGGCTTCCTGGGGCCAGTCTTCTTCGTGTGGCTGGGCGCATCGTTGGACCTGCGTACGCTCGCCGGGAGCCCGCGAATGATTCTCCTCGGGATCTGCCTTGGTTTTGGAACGCTGCTGGTGCATGGAAGCCTCCGGTTCCTCGGCCAGCCCTTGCCGCTCGCGGTGCTGGCTGCATCGCAATTGGGAGTACCGGTTGCCGCCGCCACCATCGGGACCCAATTGCATCTGCTGGAACCGGGAGAAGCCGCGGCCATGATCCTGGGAGCCCTCATCAGCATCGGGGCAAGCACCATCGCGGGGTCGCGGGCGGCACGAACCTTCTCGCAGGCCGCCCAGGAACCCGCGGGCGAGGGGCCAGCTGGCAAGCCGTCGGAAGGTGGTCCGGCCACGGCGGCCGGGTCCCCCGAACCCGCGGCGTGACTTCGGGTAGTCGTGCGGATGGAACATCGTCCTGCATCGCCCTCGCCACTGCCGACGGCCCTGTACGTGCGAGTGTTGGCCAAGTGCAGGGCACCGTTCCACCCTGATCCAACCACGCGTACTATGTGGGCAAGGGGTAAGAAGTGCCAAATCCAGAGTGTCGCACTGACCCCATAATGGGTCGAGATAACATGGAAAAAACACCTTCCCAGGCCGATAACCCACGGCAGCACCAGCCCCCGAACCAGGTGGTCAACAGCTACGTCACTCTCCTGAAGCAGATGCGGGACGCGGGCTTTCTGCGACGCAGACGCCGCTTCTACATCATCCTCTTCGCCATTCTGATGGCAGCATGGGCAGGCACATGGACCGGTTTCATCCTGCTTGAGGACACGTGGTTCCAGTTGCTGATCGCCGCCGGGATGGGAGTGGTACTGACGCAGTTCGGCTTCCTGGCACACGAGGCAGCACACCGTCAGATCTTCGCGTCCAAAGGGATGAATGAATGGTCTGCACGCCTGATCGGCACCGGCTTATGCGGGATCAGTTACGCCATGTGGGCGCAGAAGCACACCCGCCACCACAACCACCCCAACATGATCGACAAGGACCCGGATATCCACACTGGCGCCATCGCCTTCCATCCACAGGCGGCAGCTTCCCGGCGCGGTTTCATGATCCGCGTGACGCGCCGGCAAGGCTGGCTGCTGTTCCCGCTGCTGTTCTTCCTCGGCCTAAGCCTTCACGTTGACTCATTGAAGTATCTGCTCCGCCGCGGGAACGTGGATCACCGGTGGGTCGAGATCCCGCTTCTGGCGATGCGTCTGCTCTTGGTTCCCGCGCTGGTGTTCTGGCTGCTACCCCTGGGCATGGCGTTCGCGTTCCTGGGTGTGCAGGTGGGCGTGTTCGGGTTCTACATGGGCGCCTCATTCGCGCCGAACCACAAGGGAATGCCGATCCTGCCGGCCTCCAGCCGGGCGGATTTCCTTCACCGCCAGGTACTCACCGGACGCAACATCGCCGGCGGCAGGTTTATGGACGTCCTGATGGGCGGGCTGAACCGCCAGATCGAACACCACCTGTTCCCGGACATGCCCCGGCCATACCTGCTGTGCGCAGCCGCGTTCGTGCGCTCTACCTGCAGGGAGCAGGGAATCCCCTACACGGAGACCAGTCTCATCGCCTCCTACGCGATCGTGGTCAGGTACTTGAACGCCGTCGGCCTCCTTGCCGGTGGTCCGTTCGAATGCCCCATGGTGGAAAGTTCCAGGCCCGGTTGAACGTAACGCCGGCGCCCGGGGCACGGGTACCCGCCGCGGGCGGCAAGTCAGCGGAGGATTGAACTGTACCGAGAGGAAAGTGAGCAATGATGGCATCGGAGCCAGTGACGCCCGGGGCGCTGCCGCCGGAGCAGCCACCCCCGACGGGAGCGGCCGCGGGGGCCGCCCCTTCTCTCCCCGCTGAGACAAGGCCCACAGCAACCCGGTCCGGTGTGGTGTGGGTGGCGGTGGTTACGGCACTGATCCTGCTGGTGCTGTTGATCATCTTCATCCTGCAGAACCAAGAACCCGCCAGGATACTGTTCCTCGGCCTTGAGGGCACGCTCTCCCTGGGCATGGCCCTGTTCATCGCCAGTGTCGCCGGGGGCATCCTCGTAGCTGTTGCAGGCGCAGCGAGGATCATCCAGCTCCGCTCCAACGCCCGCAAGGTACGGATGCTCCACAACCGTGGCTAGCGGCTGCCCCAACCCGACACTCCAGGACCCACAGCACTTCTCACTGCCGCAGAGTACCGCGGTGGGCTGACCGCATTGGCTGCGCCCCTCGTCGGTCAATCAGCGGCGGTCAGGCTACCTGTACCAGCCCACGGCACGGTCGTAACGGCATTCAAGCGCGCCCGTGCCGGGCGCCTCGCCGCCCCCGGCGGGGAAGTAGATAGCGCCGAAATCGGCGCCCTCAGCGTCGATACGTCCCTGGGCCCAGATCTTGGCCGCCTCCAGATCAGTCTCAGGGAGGGGTACCCGTATGATGTGATCCGCGCCGAGGTGGATGTCCAGCTGGTACTCCCCCGGCCGGGAGGTTCCGGCGTGATGGTCCGGGTCATGTTCGTCGCGCCGACTGATCAGGACTTCGGCGGAGGCGTGGAGAATAGCGGGCTCGCTGGCCGGTTCGCCTTGCTGTTGGCGTTCGATTCGAAGGCCGGATACGACACTCTCCACGGTGTCTTCCTCGGCGACGACGTAGGTGGAGTCGCTGACGTCGGCTTCCGATCCGCCGACACTTTTTAGGTGCTTCCCGAATTGTTCGGAGCTGGATTGGTTCGAGTTCATGCACCCTCCTAGAGGGTATCCACGGTAATTGCCGACATTGCCTACTCTAAACCCATTTCTGGCGACTTCGCCTAGTCAGGACAGTCCCTCCGGCAGGCACCGCGCTTCCGGAGGGACTGTCCCGAAGTGGACCCTGGAGGCATCCAAGTCCCCGCGAACCCGCCGGCTTCGTGACGGAGCACCCGAACGGGCGGGAACTTTCAGTCGCGAATAGAGGATCCTGGCCAACCCCCGTCACACGACCCATCCGACAGCCGACCGGCCACGAACCACCGGTAGAATTACGGGGTTGACCGGCCGGACCAGGAGGGTCAACCATCCGCTGGAACGCTACCGAGGGAGGACCCGTGCGCGCATCGCATGCCCGGACGCCCTTCCATGCCATGCGTTCGGGCGCTCTTGCCGTCGCCATTGTGGCCCTTGCGGCAGGGGCGCACGTCCTGGCTGGCGGTGAGCTTCCCGTGGCTCCGGTCTTGCTCGCCGTCCTTGCCTTGACCGGCCTCATCACCACCTTGGCCACCCGGTTCAAACTCGGCTTCTTTTCCGTCGCCGCGCTCCTGGGTGCCGGCCAGCTGGCCCTGCACGAGGCGTTCACGGCATTCGGCCCGCTCGCCGTCGCGGCTCCGGGATCACCGGCGCACCACATGGGGGTGGAGCACATTGCCCCGGACCTCGGCGCCGGAACAATGCATCTGCACGAACTCGACAATCCGCTCAGCTGGTTGATGCTGACGGGACACGTCCTCGCTACGGCTATTTCGGCATTGCTTTTGGCCAAGGGCGAGCAGGCACTGTGGCAGCTCGCGGCATGGCTCCGGCCCCTCCTGCAGCTCATCTGTCTGATCTTCAGGCCCGACGCCGGCAGCTCGGCCGAAGCGTTCGGCGCACCTGCCGCATTCATCCCCCGCCCGTGGCGGAACCTCAGGCAAGACAGCAGACGCGGCCCGCCCGCCGTCGTCGTGCTCTCCTGACTCCGCCCGGCACCGCCTTCCCTTGGTGACGGGCACATCCCCGTACTTTGGCGTGTTTCCGCGCGCCCCTTGAAAGGCAACAACCATGAACAAGTCCTCACTCCGCCGTACCCTCTCCGCCACCGCAATCGCGGGAGGCACCGCCGCACTGATGATGGCCGGTCTCGCAGGCGCATCTGCGCACGTCTCGATCAATCCGGACAAGACCACCGCGAACTCCTACGCCCTGCTGACCTTCGGCGTTCCGCACGGCTGCGACACCTCGGGAACCACCAAGCTGACCATCAACCTCCCCGAGGAACTGACGGACGCCACGCCCACAGTGAACCCAAACTGGACCATCGAGAAGGTCACGCAGACCCTGCCCGAGCCCAAGAAGCTAGCCGACGGCACCTCCATCACCAAGCGGACCAGCCAGATCATCTACACAGCCAAGGCCCCGCTGGACCCGCACCAGCGCGATGCCCTGGTCCTGTCCGTCAAGCTGCCCGACGCCGCTGGCAAGACCCTCTACTTCCCCACACTCCAGAACTGCGAGCAGGGGCAGACAAACTGGGCTGAAATCCCGAAGGACGGCCAGGACCCGCACTCGCTGAAGGCTCCGGCTCCGTCGGTGGCCGTCACCGCAGCCGATGCCGCTGTGGGTAACGGCCACATGGCCGCTTCAGTCTCTACAGAGCAAGCATCTGCAGTGACCGACGACGGATCCCAAGCCCGCAGCTGGGCCGGCCTGATCGCCGGCGTGGCAGGGCTGGGCTTGGGTGGCGCGGCATTCTTCCGCAGCCGTTCCGCCAAGGCCGCAGAGTCCAAGTAACAACTCCGCCGGATTGGTCCCCGGAACATTACGATCCGGGGACCAATCCGGCGCCGCTGCCGCGCCGCAGTTGACTCAAGCAAATGACGACGAAAAGCTGTGCGCATGACGAATATGCGAGTCAAGAACGGTCTCCTGCTCACGATGGCAGCAGCCTCGGTATTCCTACTCTCCGGCTGTTTCCAAGGCCAGGCACAGGGCACAGGCACGGCAAGCGGAACGACGTCGGCATCGTCTTCGGCGTCCGCCTCAAGCACGTCGAGCCCCAGCAGCAGTTCCACGTCATCACCCACAGGGAGCATGACACCATCCGGCGTCGCTCTCTGCAAAGCGGCCTCGCTGACAGCATCTGTCGATTCCACGGGCGGAGGAGCGGCAGGCAGCGTCTACATGAAGCTCATCCTCACCAACTCCGGCACGGAATCCTGTGTCCTCAATGGCTTCCCGGGCGTCTCACTCACGTCCACGCCCACGGGCGATCCGATCGGCGCGGCCGCCTCCCGCGATGACACGCAGCCGGTGGCAAACGTGGTCCTTGCTCCGGGGAAGTCCGGCTTCGCCCAGCTCCGCTACACCCAGGCCGGCAACTACCCCGAATGCACCCAAGTTCCTGCTACCGGATTCCGGGTCTACCCGCCCGAGGAAACTGCCTCGCTGTTCATCCCGCAGCAACGCACGGCCTGCAGCAACACCAACATCAACCTCCTGAGCGTTCAGGCTTTCCAAGCCGGGTAGGCGCTCGGCTTGGCGCCGCGCGGGAACGAGGGTCAATGACAGTCGGGGGTCCCAATCCGAGCGGATTCACCGGCCGGGTCCCGGAGATCTTCCAAACGCCGCCGGACTGTGAAAGTTCAAACAATTGCTCGTAAACATAGCCTTCGTCGGGACCTTGGATCCCGTTTATCGGCGCAAGGCCAAGGGTGGTTTGCTCCTTGACCCTCGCCGTTGCCTTGCCATTCCTGGCGACAATGTCCTCAAAGGCGATGTCCGAACGGCTAGCCGTATGGACCAGACCGAAGGGCACCAACTGTTCTTGGCGTCCCTCTAGCGAACCAAAATCCTGAAGGACCGCGGGCGCAGCGTCAGGGGTGAAATATTCGCCCACGTTTTCCATGGTCGCGGGAGCGGTTCCGGAAACGATCCGGTGGTTCCGGTAGTCGATCGCCTGGGTGACGACGTTCCGGATCGCCGTGACTTCTTCTGGATTAGCCGGGTCCGCACTTTGGGCGCCGGGCTGGCTTGCCGCCGTCGTTCTCGATGCCTCCGGGGCTGAAAACACTCCGGCCGCGGACATCGTGACCGCAATAATCGCGGTAGCGATTCCCGTCGCAACAATGACCCTCGTTTTTCGGCTCACACCGTTGCCTCAGCTCCTGAAGATTCATTTCGGCGGACTGGCGGATTGACCGAAACACTACGGCGCTGAGGGTCCACGGGCAATAGCGGGAACCTTATCTTGTCGGTGCCGTGAGGCATGATGGAGGAATGCAGGAGCGGGAGCTAGCGGGCGGTTCGGGCCACACAGCCATGGACCGCTTCAGCCGTGCCACACGTGACTGGTTCCTCGGGGC
Source organism: Arthrobacter sp. AZCC_0090 (assembly GCF_014207375.1). Classification (GTDB taxonomy): domain Bacteria; phylum Actinomycetota; class Actinomycetes; order Actinomycetales; family Micrococcaceae; genus Arthrobacter. The sequence continues at coordinate 162,561 of NZ_JACHEE010000011.1, forward strand.
TTTCTCCGCGCCCACACCGGCCCAAGATGGCGCGTGGAAGGCCATTTCGTCCGGCTCGCACGCCCTGGTTGTGGCACCTACCGGATCCGGCAAGACGCTCGCCGCCTTCCTGTGGGCCCTGGACAGGCTCTTGTCGCTGTCCCCGGAGGACCCTCCTGATGCGCTTCCGGGGCTTGAGGATCCAACCGCCCGCGCCCGCGCCAAAGCCCCCAAACGCAAGACCCGCGTCCTGTACATTTCCCCGCTCAAGGCTCTCGGCGTCGACGTCGAACGCAACCTCCGTTCGCCACTGATCGGCATCACGCAAACCGCGAAACGGCTCGGGTTGCCCGCTCCGCTGGTCAGCGTCGGCGTCCGCTCAGGGGATACGACGACGGCGGACCGCCGCGCGCTGCTCAGCCACCCGCCAGACATTCTCATCACCACGCCCGAGTCCCTGTTCCTGATGCTGACATCGAAGGCCCGGGAGACGCTCAGCGAGGTGGACACCGTGATTGTGGACGAGGTCCACGCGGTTGCCGGCACCAAGCGCGGCGCGCACCTCGCGGTGTCATTGGAACGGCTCGACGCACTGCTCCCCAAACCTGCCCAGCGGATCGGGCTCTCGGCCACCGTGGAGCCACACGAACTCGTGGCTCAGTTCCTCGCGGGCTCGGCACCCGTGGAAATCGTCGCACCGCCTTCCCGTAAGAACTGGAACCTCAGCGTCAGCGTCCCTGTGGAGGACATGTCGGACTTGGCGGGAGCGGCCGGCGCCTTCGACTCAGGACCGGCCTCCGGGCTGCAACCGCAAGCGTCCATTTGGCCGCATGTTGAGGAGAAGATCGTTGATCTTGTCCTGTCCAAGCAGTCAACCATTGTCTTCGCGAACTCCCGCCGCCTCGCGGAGCGCCTCACGGCCCGGCTCAACGAGATCTACGCGGAGCGCCAACTCATGGCGGTGGATGTGTTTTCTGCTGCGGCGGATTCGGTGCCGGCTGATTTTGGGGCGCCTGTTTCTGGGCTGCCGTCCTCGGGACTGCCGTCCTCGACATCGACTCCCGCGCACATGATGGCCCAAGCCGGAAGCACCACCGGCGCTGATCCGGTCCTGGCCCGTGCGCATCACGGCTCGGTGTCCAAGGACCAGCGGGCACTCATCGAGGACGACCTCAAATCCGGCCGGTTGCGTTGTGTTGTGGCCACGTCATCACTGGAACTCGGCATCGATATGGGCGCGGTGGACCTCGTAGTCCAGGTCGAGTCGCCGCCGTCGGTGGCCAGCGGCCTGCAACGGGTAGGCCGCGCCGGCCACCAAGTGGGTGAGATCTCCGAAGGCGTGCTCTTCCCGAAGCACAGGGCAGACCTCGTCCACACCGCCATCACCGTGGAACGTATGCTGAGCGGCCAGATCGAACGCCTCCATGTTCCCGCCAACCCCTTGGACATTCTGGCTCAGCAAACCGTTGCCGCCACCGCCCTGGGAAGCATCGACGTCGAGGATTGGTTCGCCACTGTGCGCCGCTCCGCCCCTTTCGCCACCCTGCCCCGCTCCGCTTTCGAAGCCACCTTGGACCTTCTGGCGGGACGGTATCCCTCGGACGAATTCGCCGAACTCCGGCCGCGCATCATATGGGACCGCAACGCCGGCACCATCGAAGGCCGCCCAGGGGCACAGCGTCTTGCCGTGACCTCGGGTGGAACCATTCCGGACCGCGGACTCTTCGGCGTCTACATCATCGGCACGGAAACCGAAGGTTCTGGCGGCACCGGTGAGGCGTCCGCGCAGGAGCCCAGTCCGGCGTCGCGCGCTGCCAAAGGCGGCCGACGCGTCGGCGAGCTCGACGAAGAAATGGTCTACGAATCACGCGTCGGCGATGTCTTCGCATTGGGGGCCACCAGCTGGAAAATCGAGGACATCACACACGACCGTGTCCTTGTCTCGCCCGCCTTCGGCCAGCCTGGGAAGCTTCCCTTCTGGAAGGGTGATTCCTTGGGCCGGCCAGTGGACCTGGGCCGCGCGCTCGGAGCATTCGTGCGGGAACTCTCCGCTGCGGACCAAGGGCCGGCCCTGGAACGCTGCAAGGCCAGCGGCCTGGACGACTTCGCCGCCGGCAACCTGCTCCAGTATCTGGGCGAACAAAAGCAGGCCACGGAAGTCGTCCCCAATGACCGGACACTCGTCGTCGAACGTTTCCATGACGAACTCGGCGATTGGCGGGTGGTGCTGCACAGCCCCTTCGGCATGCCGGTGCACGCTCCCTGGGCCCTCGCCGTCGGGCAGCGGCTCCAGCAGCGCTACGGGCTGGACGGCTCCGCCATGGCCGCCGACGACGGCATCGTGCTGCGCGTGCCAATGATGGAGGATGAACCCCCCGGAGCCGAGTTGTTCCTCTTTGACCCGGACGAGCTCGAGCAAATCGTAACGGCGGAAGTGGGCGGCAGTGCTTTGTTCGCCTCCCGTTTCCGCGAGTGCGCTGCCCGTGCTTTGTTGCTGCCGCGGCAGAATCCTGCGAAAAGGCAACCCCTCTGGCAGCAGCGGCAACGCTCTGCGCAATTGCTGGATGTCGCCAAGAAATACCCTTCCTTCCCGATCGTTCTCGAAACCGTGCGCGAATGCCTGCAGGACGTCTACGACCTCCCCGCATTGAAAGACATTGCCGCGTCGATCGAGCGCCGCGAACTGCGCTTGGTCCAGACCACCACGCAGCAGCCCTCCCCGTTCGCCAAGTCGCTGCTCTTTGGCTACGTGGCCCAGTACCTGTACGAGGGCGATTCCCCGCTCGCCGAGCGTAGGGCCGCGGCCTTGGCCCTCGACTCCACGCTCCTGAACGAACTCCTCGGCAGGGTGGAACTGCGCGAGCTCCTGGATGCGAAAGTCATTGAGGCCACGGAGTTCGAGCTCCAGCGACTGGCACCGGACCGGCGAGTCCGTGGCATGGAAGGCGTCGCGGACTTGCTGCGCTTGCTGGGCCCACTGAGCGTGGAAGAAGTGGCTGCCCGTTTGCAGCCTGAGGAAGGTGCGGTGGCCTCCGCGGATCTGGCCGCGTTGCATCTGGCCGCCGGATCGCATCTGGCCGCATTACGGAAAGCCAATCGCGCCCTCACCGTGACCCTCAGCGGCGTTGAACGATTCGCGGCCATCGAGGATGCGGCACGGCTCCGGGATGCCATCGGCGTTCCGCTGCCCATGGGAGTTCCCCTCGCGTTCATCGAACCCGTCCATGATCCACTCGGGGATCTCGTCTCCCGTTACGCACGAACCCACGGACCGTTCACGGCCGAAGAAGCCGCAACGAGGCTCGGACTAGGCGTCGCCGTCGTGAGCACTGCGCTGAAACGCTTGGCGGCGGACGGCAGGGTGGTGGAGGGTGAGTTCCGCCCGCACCCCAGCGTGCCGGATACGGTTCCCGGTGAGGCACCTGACTCGCCCGGGCCGGCGCTGGCGCCGGAGGTTGCCGATGCTTCGCCGGGCAGCGTTCCTCAGGGCACCGTTCTGCCGGGCAGCGAATGGTGCGACGCCGAAGTGTTACGCAAGCTCCGGCGTCGTTCCCTCGCCGCACTGCGAGCCGAAGTGGAACCAGTGGACGCTGCCGCGTACGGCCGTTTCCTGCCCGCTTGGCAAAACGTATCCGTGCCGGCCGCAGGCCGCTCCCGTGGCGCCCCGGCACTGCGCGGGTTGGACGGCATCATGACAGCCATCGATCAGCTCTCCGGCGTGCCCGTTCCGGCGTCGGCTTGGGAGCCCTTGGTGCTGTCCAGCCGGATCCCCGACTATCAGCCCGCCATGCTGGACGAGCTCATGGCGGCCGGTGAGGTCTTGTGGTCGGGGGCGGGATCGTTGCCCGGGAACGACGGATGGATCAGCCTCCATGTGGCCGAAGCCGCCGAGCTGACCCTCAACCCGGACCCCGATTTCGAGCCCGGCGATGCCCAACTCCGCCTTCTGGAATATCTGCAGACCGGCGGGGGTGCCTACTTCTTCCGGCAGCTCACCGAGGTTGCGGGCGGCATGGATGCGGTGCTCAGCGACGACGCCGTGGTGTCCGCGCTGTGGGATCTCGTGTGGGCCGGCCGCATCACAGGCGACACTTTCGCCCCCGTCCGCGCGCTGATTTCCGGGGGTCGCACAGCACACAAGCAGCCCGCCCGGCCACCACGTGCCAGGTCCCTGCGCATGAGCAGGCTTGGCCGCTCGCATGGCACGGGCCTGATGGGATCCCCGGGGCTCACGGGCGGACGCTACGGCTCGGTCACCGGAACGGCACCCACTCCCCCGCTGGCCGTGGGCCGCTGGTCGGCACTTCCCGCCCCTGAGCTCGACCCCACCATCCATGCCCGCGGCACCGCCGAACTGCTCCTCGACAGGTACGGCGTGGTGACCCGCGGATCCGTCATGGTGGAGAACATCGTGGGCGGATTCGGCCTGATGTATAAGGTCCTCGCACGCCTTGAAGAAGCCGGCCGGTGCCGCCGCGGCTACTTCATCGAGCACCTCGGCGCCGCCCAGTTTGCCGTTCCCGCCACGGTGGACCGCCTGCGCTCCTTCACGGAAGACGCCCAACTCGCCAAAGCCGAGCCTGTCGCTTTGGCACTTGCCGCGACGGATCCCGCCAACCCTTACGGCGCTGCCCTCCCGTGGCCCGCTCTGGCGGTCGACGCCGGATCGGGTCACCGTCCGGGGCGGAAGGCTGGAGCCTTGGTAGTGATAGTCGACGGCGCCTTGGTCCTGTATGTTGAGCGCGGCGGGAAGACCCTACTGACCTTCAGCCACGACGACGCCGTCCTGGCGGCTGCCGCTGCAGCCTTGGTAGGCGTGGTGCGTCGGGGAGCAGTAGACAAGTTGATCATGGAGAAAGTGAACGGCCACGACCTCTTGGACACCCCCGTAGCCTTTGCTCTTGCGGCAGCGGGGGCGTACTCCACGCCGAAGGGATTGAGGATCCGTGCCTGAGATGGGGATCCGTGCCTGAGATGGGGATCCGTGCCTGAGATGGGGATCCGTGCCTGAGATGGGGATCCGTGCCTGAGGGTGACTCGATCTGGCGCGCCGCGACGGAGCTTCACCGCGTACTAGCGGGTCAGGTGCTTGTCTCCTCGGATTTCCGCGTGCCCAGGTTCGCCACCCTCAGCCTGGCCGGATGGACCGTGTCCGAGGTAGTGCCACGGGGAAAGCACTTGCTCATGCGCCTGCTGGAGCCTGTGGAGGCTGGGAGCCGCACGGAGGTCGCGCAGGTTGCGGAGGGCGAACCGGACCCGATTGGACCAGCGAAGGACTTGACCGCCCGCCGCGCCCTGACGATCCATTCGCACTTGAAAATGGAGGGAAGCTGGCAGGTCTATGCCCCCGGCGGCCGGTGGAGGAATCCGGGCCACACGGCCAGGTGCGTTCTCCGCACGGCGAGCACCGACGTCGTCGGCTTCTCCCTGGGCATCCTCGAAGTGATCCCGACGTCGGACGAACCCCGTGCGGTGGGGCACCTTGGCCCGGATCTGCTAGGGCCGGATTGGGACGCCGAAGAGGCTGTTGGTCGGATGCGGTCCGCGCCGGACACCCCGATTGGCTTGGCACTCCTCGACCAACGGAATGTGGCTGGCATCGGCAATATCTACCGCTGCGAAGCGTGTTTCCTGGCCGGGGTGCATCCTGCCGCGCCCGTATCGGCTGTCCAGGATCTGGCGGGGATACTCGAGGAAGCCAAGAGCCTGCTCCAGGCAAACCTAGGACCCGGGCCTCGGACGACGCGTGGCCCGCGAGCCCTGCGTCCCGGCTATTGGGTGTACGGCCGGGAGCACAAGCCATGCCTTCGTTGCGGTACGCCCATTCGCCGCGGCGTGCTGGGACCGGCGTCGGGCTTGGAGGACCGGAACATCTACTTCTGCCCCAGCTGCCAGCCCAGTCCCTGACTCCCGACGCGGGAATTACCTAGCGACACCGGAATTCCCTGTGTGTCAGCCAGGTAATACGCGCGCGCGTCGGCAGAACGAATCCGTGTCACGCAGCGGCCGGCACTTCCTCCGGGGCACTTTGGGAAGCCTTCTCCGGAACCGTGAAACGAGGCAACAACAGCTGAACCACCGGCCCGATGGCTAACGCATACACCACGGTTCCGACGCCGACGGAGCCACCAAGCAACCAGCCCACACCGAGCACCACAACCTCGATCAAGGTCCGGGACAAGCGCACCGACCAACCCGTGCGGCGGGCAAGCCCCGTCATGAGCCCATCTCGGGCACCGGGGCCGAGGCGTGCGCCAATGTAGCAAGCGGAGGCGATGCCGTTGAGGATTACGGCACCGGCGAGCATGGCGATCTGTCCACCCAGGTGCGAGAACGCGGGGATCATGGCCAGCCCGATGTCCGCGAAGACACCCACCAACACGGCGTTGGCGAGGGTTCCGAAGCCGGGCATCTGCCGGAGCGGTATCCAGAGGAGCAGCACGAGGAAGCTGACAACCACCACGACGGTTCCGATGCTCCACCCGATCTTTCCCGCGACGCCTTGGTGGAACACATCCCAAGGGTCCAAGCCAAGGCCGGCCCGGATGAACATGGCCAGGGAGATCCCATACATTGCGAGGCCGAACAGGAGCTGGGTGATTCTGCGGGTCATCATGAAACCATGATCCCGAAAACTGGCATTGCTTTCCATAGCCAGTTTGCAATACTGGTCTTATGTCCGGATCCCTGAACCCCACAGCCATGGCGCGTCTCCTTGGCGCATGGAACACTGGCGCCGCTCCCGCCTACCGCGAGCTTGCCGACGTCGTACGCCTTTTGGTGATGGACGGACGCATCCCGCTCGACGTCGCACTGCCCAGCGAGCGTGCGCTTGCCGTCACCCTGGGTGTCAGCCGGACCACCGTGACCGCCGCCTACGCCAGCCTCCGCGAGCGAGGATTCCTCAGCGGCGGGCAAGGCAGCCGGGGCAGGACGGGCATTCCGCACCGGACGATTCCAGTCAGCGGACCGGGCCTCGCTGTTCCGGAGGGGATTCTTGACCTCGCCTACGCCTCACTGCCGGCAACGGGCGAGGTGGTGCACCGGGCTTTTGCTGATGCGTTGATTGACCTTCCGGCGCTCTTGCCCGGTTTTGGCTACGACGCTGTTGGCCTCCCGCCTCTCCGGGAAGCCATCGCGGACCGCTACACAGCAGCCGGGATCCCCACGACGGCGGAGCAGATCTTGGTGACTTCCGGGGCTCAGCATGCCCTGAACATCATCCTGAAAACGCTGGCCGGTCGGCAACAGAAGGTCCTTGTGGAGCACCCCAGCTACCCCAACGCGCTCGATGCCATCCGCGCCTCGGGCTCCCGCACGGTTCCGGTGCCGATGCCGCCGGCCGCGGAGCCGACGTCAGGCGCTGGCGCCGATCCTGCCGCAGGCGCAGGCTGGGATATCGACGGCATGGTCGCCGCGATGCGCCACCAACGCCCCGCCATGGCCTACCTCGTGCCGGACTTCCACAACCCCACAGGGCGGATCATGTCCAACCTCCAGCGCCGACGCCTTGTCCGCGAGGCGGCAGGAACGGGCACTGTCCTGGTGGTGGACGAGACACTGCGGGAGTTAAACCTCGACGCCGTCACTACCTCCCCGCTCGCAGCTTTCAGTCCGGCGGTGGTCACCATCGGTTCGCTCAGCAAGTCGCACTGGGCCGGACTCCGGACCGGTTGGATCCGCGCTGAAGAAGACTTGATCAGCCGCTTCGTGCAGACCCGGACCACCATGGATCTGGGCGGGCCCGTCGTCGAGCAATTGGCCGCGGCACGGCTGCTCCGGGCCTTCGCCGAACCGCTGGACGCCAGGCTTGAGGAACTGCGACGGAACCGGGAAGCGCTCCTCGGACTACTCGCCGAGCACCTGCCCGATTGGCACGTCGAACGGCCGCGCGGCGGGCTCACGGCTTGGTGCAGGCTGCCGACGGCGTCGAGTACCGCGCTCACCGTCGTCGCCCCGGACTTCGGCGTGCGGCTGGCGGCAGGGCCTCGTTTCGGCGTCGGCGGGGCGTTCGAACACTTCATGCGGGTCCCATACACCTTGCCGCCGGCGCAGCTCGAGACGGCGGTGTTGGCACTGCGAGATGCCCAGGCCAGGATCGACGCGTCTCCGCAGCTCCGGAGGACCCTGAAGGCACCCAAGGAAGCGGCCGCCGTCGCCTAGCCCGCTAAACCCCCCGCTCCCCCACCCAACTGGCTCGCAGTTGTTGTCGTTTTGAAGGCTCAGAACGACATTAAGTGCGAGCTAGTTGGGTTGCCCGGCACCCATACGCTGCTTGGCGGTGTTGGTGCCCGGCCCGACCGGAACATGCGCAGTGGCTTTGGCAAGGCCAAACTTCGGCATGCCGTTGTAGACCACCTCGATTCCGGACGACGGCACCTGATAAGTTTCGTGCCACACGCCAATGTCACCGCTTCCCGCGACTTCGTTCATGAAACGTCGCCACGGTCCCAAGTGCGGCGAATCCCTGTCCGCGGCAAAGCGCCTCAGATGCTCTGGACTCTCCCAGTAGCTGAGCAGCATGGTGGTGCGCCCGAACCACTGTTCGCAACCGAGCATTCCAGACTCGGGATGTGCTGCGAGATGACGCAGCATGGTGGGCATGGCCGAGGCTACACGCGCAAGTTTGCCGATCTTCCACCAATGGTTGGCCCGCATTCCGATAAGGAATACGGTCACTGATTCGCGCCCGGGGTCCGCTGTGAAGCGCCCCGGGAAGACTTCCTGTGCCATGTGAATCCTTCAATCTGGGAACCGTATCTGAAGTTCCGCTCTTCGAGTTTCATAACGTTGTTATGAAACAATGTTATGAAACACTTGAAGGCATGGCAAGACCCATCGTTCATGACCAGCTCGTCCGGGAGCGGCTTCTTCAGGTAACGGCCGAACTCGTGGACAGGGACGGCCCCGCGCGAGTAACACTTCGGGACGTTGCGGCAACCGCCCAAACCTCCACCACCGCGATCTACTCACTATTCGGTGGCAAAGCCCAGTTGCTGACGGCCGCCGTCGACGACGGATTCCGCTCGTTCGGCGACTCGCAGAGGGCCGCCGAAAGCGGCGGGCTCCGAAGCCTGGGCCTCGCCTATCGCTCCTGGGCACGGGAACATCCGGCCTTGTACCGGCTCATGTTTGGCGGCGCGCTTGCCAGCTATGTGGACTGCAGCCCGACGCCGGCAGTCGCCTCGGCTGCCATGCTTCCGCTCGTTGAGGCTGTGACGGCCGCACAGGAAGCGGGAACTATTCGCCGCGATGATGCCGCAACGATCGCCATGTCCATCTGGGGACAGGTCCACGGACTGGTGAGCCTGGAACTCGCGAACGTGAATGACTCCGGAACCGATTGGGAAGGGATCTATGCCGCGGCGTTGGATGCGGTGGCGCGCGGCTGGCAATGACGCTCGAATTTCCATGCGACGCGCAGATGGCCTGGCGACAACGGAATTCCGGTGTCGCCAGACCATTTGCGCGTCGGCCAGCGTTCTACGCGTCGGAGGACTTAGGCGTACACCTTCTCCAGGAACCCGCCCCAGGCCTTCGCGGTCAGTTCGGAATCGCCGCTGCCGCTGAAATCATGCACCGTCATGCCCACGGGGGCTCCGAAGGAGTTGCGGCCGAAGAAGCGGTAGAGCGTGTCGGCGGTCCGCAGGCCCAGGAAGTGCTGGTTGGAGAAGTCAAGTTCCCCGCTCAGCCGCCCCACGCCGTCGACGTCCACTTCAACCGTTGAACCCTGCGCAACGCCGTCCACGCCGAGGGCCTTCTTCAGTTGCGCGAAACCGTCGGGCGTCTGCGAGGCTCCCGGACCCTGGATGTCGGTGAAGACCACGGGCTTGCCGTCGAAGTATTGAAGGTACTGGCCCAGGCTGTGCAGGTAGAACTCGGTGTGCTTGCTGGCGCCGTCGTACTGCTCCTCCCAGTTGTCCGCGAAGATGCCGCTGTGGACATAGTACAGTTTGGCCCGGCCGCCATCGAGCGGTTCGAGTACGTGCTCCAACTGGTTGAACCAGCCGTCCGGCCCGTCCATTCTCGACACGAGGTGGCTGGGGTATTCGTCCACGGTCTTCACGGCCGGCCATTGATCGGTGGGGAACATCCACGCCGAGGTGTCAGTGGTGACAGCCTGCCAGACCCGTTCAGGAGTGCCGGGCAGTTCGGTGTCGGCCACGATTTCGAATTCACGGTTGTCAGTCATTGTCCTGTTCCTTTTCTGGAGAGTGCTGCGTGTTTGTCTTGAGTGCGGGATGAAGTACGACGACGAGGCGATGCTTGCGTGCGCCGCTCGCCAGTGCGGAAGCACCGCCGTCGTGGTATTTGTCCACGAGTCGGGTCACCGCAACGCCGAGCTCCTCGGCAAAAGCGGCGCGGTCCGCCGCTGAGCGGAAGGTGATTTCGCCGTCGATCGCGAAGCTCGCAAGCTTCTTCTTGGCTGCGGCCGCGCCTGCGATCAGCTTGCCCATCTCCTGGACCGTCCGGGCCGCGAGGGCCAGGAGCCAGAAGGCGGAAAAGCGATCCGAGAAGCGTCGGGGATCCGGAGCCACAGATGCGAGTGCCACCGGCGAGATCAGGTACGACGCCGCCGTCGCGCGCAAAACGCGCTCGGTGACATTGCCCTTTTTCCGTTCCTCCACCAGCTCGACGAGCCCGTGCCGCTCAAGGGCCTTGAGATGGTAGTTGACCTTCTGTCGGGGCAGGCCAACCTTCACGGCCAGCTGCGTGGCAGAGCCGGGCTCAGCCAGTTCCTGCAGGATGCGGGTGCGGATCGGGTCCAGCGATGCTTCCGCCGCGGCGGGGTCCTCGATCACTTCGATGTCCAACATGCTTCTATTGTGCCTACCGACAACTTTTCTTGTCAAGAACTTTTTTCTCGTCGGCGGTAGAATAGACCGGTGATGCAATCCCCCCTTCCAGTGCGCGACGGCGTCAACGCCACCCGTCTGCGCCTCCCGGACGAGGGGCCTTGGGACACCGCAATGGACTACATGATGCACCGCTGGGGCCACATCGATCCCCAGGGCATCGAGGACAGGTTCGACGCCGGCGAGATCGTCGGCGAAGGCGGCGCGCCACTTGACCGCGGCACCCCGCTCGAAGAACACACCTTCATTTGGTACTACCGCACCCTCCCGCCTGAGATCCGGATGCCGGTGGAGATCAACATCCTGCACCAAGACGAGCACCTCCTGGTCGTCGACAAGCCCCACTTCCTGCCCACCACCCCGGGCGGCACCTACATCCAGGAATCCGCGCTCGTCCGGCTCCGGAACCATCTGGACCTGCCAGACCTCATCCCGATGCACCGCCTCGACCGCATGACCGCCGGTGTGCTGCTGCTCTCCACCAACCCGGAGACCCGCGGCAAGTACCAGGTGCTCTTCGAAAAGCGGCAGGTGCAAAAGGAGTACGAGTGCGTCTCTGCCGCGGCACCCGCCGCAGGCTTTCCCGCCGTCGAGCTCCCCGCCGTCGTGCGCAACCGCATGACCAAATCCCGTAGCTACCTGCTCGCCGAAGTGATCGACGGCGAACCCAACGCGGAGACGCGCATTGAGCTGCTGAGAACGTTCGACGGCGGCGCTCACGACGGCGGCTCCGCTCGCCGGGCGCTGTACCGGCTTGAGCCCCACACGGGCAAGACCCACCAGCTTCGCGTGCACATGGCCTCGCTCGGGCTGGGAATCGTGAACGACGCGTTCTACCCCGAGCTCCTGGACAAAGCCCCGGACGACTATTCCAAACCCCTGCAATTGCTGGCCCGTGGCATCCGATTCGTTGACCCCATCAGCAAGCAAGCCGTGGAATACCGGAGCGAGCTCGAGTTGAGCGAAGCCCACCCCGCCTGACGCTCACTCACCAATACCGGTCCCTCCCCCAATCCTCGCTCGCCAATCACGGCTTTTCCTCAAACCCTCGCTCACCAAAATTGGGGAACATGTCCACCCTGTGTCATATCTGCAGGAGGGTCGACCGAACGGGCAGCATAAGTGAACGAGCGTCGGGGTGAGAGCGCTCGCAGCACCGAAACGAAGGCGAGTTCCCAGCCTCCAACCGGACCGGACGTATATGCTCAGTTTTGCTGGCCTGGCGACCAGGCGCGGCATTCGGTCTCGCGAAAAGGAACCACATGGCCCACGCTGAAAACGAAGTCTCGATCAACCGCCCCGCAAACGACGTCTATGCCTTCTTGGCAGACGGGCTCAACAACAAGCTGTGGCGTCCGGCCGTCAAGACTGTCGCCCTCCCGAGCGGCGAAGCTGGCGCCCAGGGTGCTGTGTACTCCCAGACGCTGGCCGGCCCCGGCGGCCGCACGATCGCCGGCGACTACGAGATCACCGAAGCCCAGCCGGGCAAGCGCCTCGATTTCCAGGTGATTGCCGGCCCGGCTCGTCCAACGGGATCCTTCACCTTGGACGAAAACGAAGGCCGCACCACAGTGCGCTTTGCCTTGGATCTCCAGCCCAAGGGCTTCATGAAACTCATGGGCTCGATGATCACCAAGACCATGCAGCAGGAAGTCGGACAGCTCGGCCAGCTGAAGACCGTTCTTGAAGAAGGCCCCGCCTGAAGCTACCCCCGGACGTGCGGGGCCAAAAAAGACTACGCCCCGGGCATCAGGCCGAGCTGGACCATCATTCCGGCGACGTCGGGGTGCGCGCTGAACGAGGTGTACTTGCCATCCCGCACCGATGCAAAATAGGAACCGGTGCCCGTGACACTCTTTCCCGTGGCGGGCAGTTCCATGCCTCCAACCACGAGGGGGCCGGTGTTCGTACCAGTGAATTCGACTTCGGCAGCTACCGCGTCCTCAGTGACCACTCGATTGATACTGCGTATATGCATGTCAGGAAACGCCGTGAACCATGTCTCCATGTACTGCCGCACCTGGTCCGTCGAGTGCAGTGCGTTGGGCAGCGACACATCCGATAACGTGAAAACATCCGCGAACAGGTCAGCAAAGTCAGCGGCGTCATGGTGGTCCCAGGCCGCCATGCCGCGATCATCCAGCCGCCGAACTTCTTCGATCAACATCATGTACCTCCCTAAAACTCGGCCCCGGCAGGGGGTGCCGGGCCCTGTTTTTTGATCTTAGGACGGGCATTAGGCGGGGACAATGAGCTGCGAAAACTCCGGAATTACCAAGCCGTTCCGGGAAAGAACACGCTCCGGAACACATCGGTTGTCTCCGCGCTGAACAGCACAAATTCCACGAGTTCCAGCTCACCGGAGCCTTCGTCGCCAAAGCGACGGACGGCGTCGAACGCTACAGTGGCGACATCCCGCGCGTCCCAGCCATAGATCCCCGCGCTGATTGCGGGAAACGCAACGGAACGTGCTCCGAGGGACGCTGCCACTTTCAGGCTCTCGTGGAAACACGAAGCCAACAGTTTCGGATCGCTCTGGCCGGCGTGCCGGTTGGGACCGACGGTGTGGATCACCCATCGGGCAGGCAATTTGAACCCGGGAGTGGCCACGGCCTGGCCCACTGGCAGACCGTCTGGCAAGGAGGTCCTTCGAAGCTCCCGGCAAGCGTCCACAAGCTCAGGGCCGGCGGCGCGGTGGATGGCGCCGTCGACTCCGCCTCCACCCATCAAAGAAGAGTTGGCCGCGTTGACGATCGCATCGACGTCGCGCGTCGTGATGTCGCCTTGCAGGATCTCAAGCCGCATGGCGCCAGTCTTGCACGACACTCCGTCGGATGCACCAAAGTGGGGTAATTTGTGCCCATGGACATCACCGCCGCCGATGGCTGGGGAGCCGCGATCTATGTCTGGATCATCCCCATGGTGGTGGGCGATGCCTTCTTCCCGCCCATCCCCTCCGAGATGCTGGTGATTACTGGTGGCGCGTTGGCGGCCGAGGGCCGGGTCAACTTTTGGCTCGTGGGTTTGCTTGCCGCCGTCGCGTCTTGGTTGGGCGACATTCTGGTATTCCAGCTCTTCAAACGCCGTTTGAGCCATATCCTGGACCGCTGGGCGTGGGGTCGCAAAGTCCATCAGGGCATCCACCGGACCATCGCCAAGGCCGGACGTTCTTCCACCTACGGTGCGATCATCGGCGCCCGGTTCATCCCAGGTGGGCGGCTTGCCGCCTCGGCCGCTGCCGGGATCGCCGAGGTTTCCTCCCGCGGTTTCAGCCTGTGCGCTGGTTTGGGCGGGCTGCTGTGGGCCACCTGGCAGGCAGGATTGGGTTATTTCGCAGGCTCGACGACGAAGCTTCCGTTCTGGGCGAGCTCACTGATCGGCGTCGGCGTGGGGTTGCTGATCGGCGTCCTGGTGGGCGTGATCGTCACGCGTCGCCGGGGCGACCGCTCGCCGGTGGACGAGCCGGGCGAGCCGCCGCATCTTTAGGCGCTGCCCTTTTAAGCGGCCGCCGCCGTCGGGCTCAGATCGGCGACCATTTCCCCCGCATGCGGCGCAACACGTAAAGGTTTCCTGTGAGCGCAACGCGTTCGACGGCGTCCCGCATCATGGCTGCCGACGCGCGGGCCTCGCTGTTCTCGCCTGGGTAGTCGCGGGCCTCCACCAGGAAGCGAACGCTGATCTGCGGCACGCCGCCAACGACGTCCAGCTGATTGGCTTCGACATGATGACGCGTCTCCAAGGCCTCGACCGCAGCGGCCATCACCGACTCCGGCGGGTTGCCTGGTTTGAGCCCGGTGATCTTCAACTTGGTCTGGAACGAAGGCATCCATCAACCCTAAACGCTCGCTCACGTATGGTGCCCCCGCGGGGAACGCTCGCTCACACATGAGCCCAAACGGCGGTACCCTCCTGCAGATGATCTGCAGGAGGGTACCCGAAAACGCCCACATATGTGAGCGAGCGTCGGAAGGTAAGGGGAGGAAACGGTTAGCCGGTGTTGCGGAGGCCGGCGGCCACTCCGTTGACGGTGATGAGCATGGCCCGCTGGAGTCGTTCGTCGATCTCGGCGCCCGAAATGGAAGCTTCGCGGACGCGGCGCAACAACTCCACCTGCAGGTAGCTGATGGGGTCGAGGTATTGGTCGCGGATTTCGAGGGAACGCTTGAGCGTCGGCTGGGCTTCCAGGAGCTCGGTTTCGCCGCTCAGGAGTTCCACTTCGGCAACAGTGAGATCGTACTCAGTGCGGATCGCCTTGAAGAGGTGGTGCAGCTCTTCCGGAACCAGCGAAGACACATAATGCCCGGCGATGTCCATGTCCGTCTTGGCCAGGGTCATCTCCACGTTGGAAATCACGGACTGGAAGAAGTGCCAGCGCTTCATCATCTCGGCAAGCTCGGCGGTGTTGCCAGCCTCGCGGGCGGCCTTCAGGCCTGAGCCCACTCCGAACCAGCCCGGAACGATCTGCCGCGACTGGGTCCACCCGAACACCCACGGGATGGCCCGCAGCCCACCCAGTCCCGCGCCGGAGTCCGGGCGCTTGGAGGGACGCGAGCCGATGTTCAGGGACCCGAGCTGCTCCACCGGGGTCGAGGCCAGGAAGTACGCGGGCAGGTCCGGATCGTCGATCAGCGAACGGTACTGGGCGAACGCGGCGTCGGAAATGATCTCCATGACCTGCCCGTAACGTTCGCGCTCATCGTCGGAGGTGCGCGGGGTGCGGTGCAGCGCAGAGCCTTGCATCACGGCCGCAAGGGAGAGCTCCAGGTTTTCGCGGGCGAGCTCCGGCAGGGAGTACTTGTCCGAGATGACTTCGCCTTGCTCGGTGAACTTGATGGCGCCTTCCAGCACGCCGTTCGGCTGGGCCATGATGGCGTCGTAGGTCGGTCCGCCGCCACGGCCCACGGAACCGCCGCGGCCATGGAAAAGCCGAACGTTCACGCCGTGCTTGGCGGCGACGTCGCGCAGCTTTCGCTGGGTTTTGTGGATCTCCCACTGGCTGGTCATGACACCGGATTCCTTGTTGGAGTCCGAGTAGCCCAGCATGATCTCCTGGACGTCCCCGCGCAGCCGCACCAGCGAACGATAGGACGGATCGGAAAGCAGCAGGTCCACGATTTCGGCCGAGGCGCGCAGCTCT
The DNA here is from genome assembly GCF_014207375.1 of Arthrobacter sp. AZCC_0090. Classification (GTDB taxonomy): domain Bacteria; phylum Actinomycetota; class Actinomycetes; order Actinomycetales; family Micrococcaceae; genus Arthrobacter. The sequence goes on from NZ_JACHEE010000011.1 coordinate 178,533, forward strand.
TCCACGGTTTCCAAGAGCGGGGCGAAGCCGATCTTGGCATACGGAGCCGCGCCGAAGAGGTCGATCAGCCCAGCCTCACGGGCCAGCACGGCGGCGGCCAGGACATCGTCCGCGCCGCGCGTCATGGAAATGATGTAGGTTTCGACGACGTCCGGCCCGTACGTCTGGAGGGCGTGGCGGATGCTGCGGAACACGTCGTACGTGCGGTCGCCGTCGCCGTCGAGCTTGATGGGGTGGCCGGACAGCGGCCGGCGAGAAGCCAGCTCCGCACTCAGCCGCTCAAAGCGCTCGGCGCGGCTCAACTCACCGTAGGGGGTTCCGACGCCGATCCGGTCCACCAACTGCCCGACGGCGTCGTGGTGGTAGTCGGCGTGTTCACGGATGTCGAGGGTCGCCAAGTGCAGCCCGAAGGAAGCGATCGCGCGGCGGACGCGGGCCAGGGCGCCGTCGGCCACGAGCACGGCCGAGTGCTTCCGCAGCGAGGCCTCCAGCAGCTCAAGTTCGGCCAGCAGCTCCGACGTTGAGGCGTAGTCGCGGCCGGCTTCGTGGTATTTGGACGCAGCCACGCGACGGCCCGTGTTGATGAGCTTGGCCTTGATGCACGTCAGTTTGAGGCGGTAAGGCTCCTGCGCGTTCAGCTCCAGGATGCGTTTGTCCAAGCCGGGCAGGTTCTTGAGGTCGACGGCGATCGAGTCCAGGAGGTCCTCTTCCGCGTCCACCAGGGCCGTCGAGTTGGAGAGGATGGAAATCAGTTCGTCGATCATCGAGATGCTGATCCGCACGGCATGCTGGTTCTGAAGCTGCAGGATTTCGCGGGTGACGGAAGCGGTGACGTTCGGGTTGCCGTCGCGGTCTCCGCCGATCCAAGAACCGAAGCGGATGGGGGCGTTCTGCGCGGGCAGGACGACGCCGTGCTCACCCAGCAGTTCAGTGAGGTCCGTGAGCATTTCCGGCATGGCGTCGGTCAGGATGCTGCTCAGGTAGTAGATGGCGTTGCGGGCCTCGTCCACTGGGGTGGGGCGGACCTGACGCAATTCGTCCGTCTGCCACATCTGGTCGATGATCTCGGCGAGCTGGCGGTCCTGGCGGCGGCGCGCTGCCGTGCCCTCAAGGGTTGACTCGGCCAGGACATCCGAGAGCTTGCGGATCTTGTCCAGCACCGAACGGCGCGAAGCCTCGGTGGGGTGGGCGGTGAAAATAGGGCGAACGTCCAGCTTATTGACGACATCCTGCAGGGCCTGGGTTCCGGCCTCGTCGGCGATCTCGGCCACGGCTTTGGCCAGCCAGCCGTCCTTTTCCTGGCGGGTGCGCAGTCCGCGGACGCGGTGCACTTGCTCGGCGGCGTTGGCGAGGTGGAAATAGAAGGCGAAGGCGCGGACCAGCTCGGTGGCTTCCTCAAGCGGCAATGAGGCGAGCAGTTCCCGGACCTGGGCGACGACGTCGTGCGCGCTCCACGGGCCGGTAGCGTCAGCCCCACCGCGGGCGGCTTCCTTGGATTCCTTGGTAAGCAGGCGCACCTGCTCGACGAGCTGCAGCAACTCGGGCCCGTGCTGGCGGACCAACGACTCTCCGAGAAGCGTGGAGACGCGGCGGACATCGGCCCGCAGTTCCGCGGCGAGGTCGGTGCTGAGATGTGCAGTGTCAACCATGAAAAATACCTTCTGGCGTTGGGTGTGGCCCGTACACTGCGCTGGATACTGTGAGCCGGATTACTAATATTCCTACGGAATCCTACCCGTAGCTCTTGAGGCTGTGGGAATCCGTCTCAGATGTTGTCGCTAAGTCCGCCGCGGCCGCCCAACTAGCTCGCAGTTGTTGTCGTTATCAGCCCTCAGAACGACATCTAATGCGAGTCAGTTGGGTTCCGGGAATGGCGACGAGAGGTGCATGGTTAAGGCAACGACACACCGCCCGAACCGCTGGAGGAACCATGAGCACAACAGCCCCCGCAACTGATGCCCAGCTGGAACGCTGGCAGCGTTTCCGCAACGGCCGCAACGCTGCCCTCGCGGCGGAACACGGCTGGCTGACGCTCACATCCTTCCAGTGGCTCGAATCCGCACCTGCCGCCGTCGAACTCGTCCCGGGGCTCTGGTCAACGGACGGCACGACGGCGACACTCACCGCGAGCGCGGCTGATGGACTCACGCTCGTGGAGACGGGAGCTCCCGTGGATGGCACGATTTCGGCCACCCTCCAGGATGAGGAATCGCTCATGTGGGTGCAGTTCGGCGGCGCGGATGGCACGGAGGTGGTGGTCGAACTGGCCATGCGCGCGGACAAGTACGCCATCCGCACCCGGGACAACTCCTCGCCGGTGTTGACGGAGTTCGAGGCCGTTCCAACCTATGAATACAACCCGGACTGGGTGCTCGAGGGCCGTTTCGAGGCGTACCCTGAACCGGTGGATGTACCGATCGGGACGGCCAACCCTTTGGTGGACGGGGTGCATCGATCCGTGGGCGAGGTCGTTTTCCGGGCGCCTGGCCTTCCCCACGAGATCCGCCTGCACGCCGAGGCCGAGAAGCTCGGAGCGCTCACCGTCACTTTCCACGACGAAACGAACGGCAACACCACGGACGAATGGCGCAAGCTGGCGGTTTCACGTCCCCGGCACGATGGCTCTGTGGTGCTGGACTTCAACCGCGCCATCAACTACCCGAGTGCTTTCACGCCGTATGGCACGTGCCCCATGCCCGTGACCGGAAATTCGATCGACGTGGCGGTCGAAGCCGGGGAGAAACTGCCTGCGGGCCGGATCGTCTGAGCCGAGTCGGCTAAACGCATTCGTCTAAACCGCGTCCCCTAAACCCAGGGCGTTACATCTCATACGAGGCAGGGTACACTCTTTTTGGAAAGCGCTTACCAAGCGCCCCGAAACGACACTGACGTCAGCAACCCCGCCCCCGGGGACAGATGAGGAGAGCTATGGGCACCCTGTCCGCGCCCGTCCCGGCAGAACACAAAGAGCCCCGCCATGAGCCCAGCAACGTGGCCCTTGTGGGGGTCCACGGCTTCGGCGCGCACCACTTGGAGAACCTCGAAAGGCTCCAGGCTAACGGCGTCGTGCGCCTTGTCGCCGTGGCGGATCCGAATCCGCCTACTCCCGGTGCGCTCCCACCCGGAACCGCTGTATTCAGCACCTTGGACGAACTCCTGGCGGGAATCCCCGCCCTGGACCTGGTCATTGTGGCCACCCCCATCCAGACGCACGCTCAGCTCGCCCTCACAACGCTCCCCCACGCAGACCTGTACCTCGAGAAGCCTCCAGTCGCTTCCCTTGCCGACTTCAACCGCTTGCAGGAAGCCGCCACCGCCGCCGGCAGGAGCGTCCAGGTCGGCTTCCAAAGCCTCGGATCCCGGGCCCTCCTGGCCATTGAGGAACTGCTTGCGGCGGGAGAGATCGGCACGCTTCTGGGCATCTCGGCCACCGGGCGTTGGGTGCGTGACCGCGCTTACTACAAGCGCTCCCGCTGGGCGGGCAAACGCAGCCTGGACGGCGTCGACGTCGTCGACGGGGTAGCAACCAACCCACTGGCACACGCCATCGCCACCGCGCTGAGGATCGCGGGGGCGCGGACGGTGGACGATCTTGCCTCCGTGGAAACAGACCTGTACCGCGCCAATGACATCGAATCCGACGACACCTCGGTGATCCGGATCCGGACCGCCGAAGGCTTGCCCATCACGTGCGCGCTCACCCTATGCGCCGCCGAATCCGTGGAACCGTACATCACCCTGCAAGGCAGCGAAGGCACGGCGGTGCTCTACTACACCCAAGACCGCCTCAGTGTCAGCTCTGCGTCCGGCGAGCGTGAAACGGCATACAGCCGGGCGGACCTCACCGAGGACCTACTGGAGCACCGTCACCAACAGCGCTCCGCGCAGGGCCCTGCATCCGCCGCACCGCTGATCAGCCCGCTCGCGGACAGCGGCGCCTTCATGCAGGTGCTGGAGGCGATCCGCACCGCGGAATCTCCGGCGCTGATCCCGGAGCAGTACGTCACTTGGGAGGGCGAGGGTGGTGCTGCCCGTGCCGTGATCGTCGGAATCGAAGATGCATTGGAACGCGCGACGGCGGCGCACGCCACGTTCAGCGAACTTGGCTTGCCTTGGGCGCGGCCAGCCGTCGACGCCGGAAGGCCTGTTTTGAGCCTGCCCGACGGCGGTCTGCCGGGCGCCAGTGTTGTTGAAGCCGGGCAGCGCGGCGCTGCTGTGGTGGCAACCCTGCGGAGCGGTGCCGGCCTTGGCGAGCGGCTCTCCCCGAGGCCCTATTTGCACCCGGTCCGAACACTCGCCGGAGTCAAGGTCACCGATCACCTGCCGGCCGACCACTCCTGGCACCTTGGCGCGGGATTCGCGTTGCAGGACGTGAATGGCAGCAATTTCTGGGGCGGCAAAACGTACACCCGTGCTGCCGGGCGCTACGAAGAACGGCAAGACCACGGCCGCATCATCGAGGTGTCCGCAACGTCCCGTCCTGGCCTGCTGAAGCAGGAATTGAGCTGGCGGGCACCGGACGGCACCGAACTGCTCCGGGAACGCCGCACCACCCGCTCCAGGCTGCTTGACCGCCGCACATGGCAACTGGACCTGACAACTGAGCTGACCGCCGTCGTCGACTCCTCCTTGGGTGGCCCGGGCTCAAACGGAGCCCTGGGAAGCGGCTACGGCGGACTCTTCTGGCGCTTGCCCGCCTGCTCCGGCGCCGAAGTCTTCACGGCGGAAAGTCACGGCGAACCCGAAGCCCACGGCTCCACGTCGCCCTGGCTGGCCTGGACGGCGGACTTTACTGAAGGCCCCGCCACTCTGGTGTTCGCTGCTCCGGCTGAGGCGCAGGATCCTTGGTTCGTCCGGATGGCGGATTATCCCGCAGTGGGCTCGGCCCTTGCGTGGGACCGGCCGGTCGAGCTTGCGGCAGGCGAATCCCTGGTCCGCTCCTTCACGGTGTGGATCGTCGACGCCAAGTTGTCTCCGGCTGAGGTTGCCGAGCTGGTGGCCGGACAGGCTTCGTCCGAGGAATAAGCGCACAAAACAGGCGGGGGCACCACATGGTGCCCCGCCTGTTTGCCCTGGGGGTGTTTATGCGAAGGGCAGCACAAGCTCCGCGTACCGCTGCTTCATGGTTTCCAGGACCGAATCGCCGCCGGCGTCCCAGATGTCCTGGTTGAAGATTTCCACTTCGATGTCTCCCGTGTAGCCGGCGTCCCGCACCCAGGTGCCGATCGTCGCGAAGTCGATCACGCCGTCGCCCATCATGCCGCGCGAGAGCAGGGCGTCGGCCGCGATGGGGAGGTTGAAGTCGCACACTTGGTAGGAGGCGATCCGGTGTTCCCTGCCGGCCCGCTCGATTTGCTGCTTCAGTTCCGGATCCCACCAGACGTGGAAAGTGTCGACGGCGACGCCGACCGCCTTTGCGTCGTAGGGCGCGGCGAGGTCGAGTGCCTGGCCGAGTGTGGAGATAAGCGCACGGTCCGCCGCGTACATCGGGTGCAGCGGCTCAAGGACCAAACGGACCCCGTGCTCGACGGCGAAAGGAACCAGGTCCTCGAGGCGATCGGCCACGCGCTGGCGGGCCGCGACGACGTCCTTCTCCCCCGGCGCCAGGCCGCCGACCACCAGGAACAGCTCCTGCGTGTCCAGCGCCACCGCTTCCAGGACGGCCGCCCGATTGTCGGCCAGCGCAGCCGCCTGCCCTTCGGCGTCGGCCGCCGTGAGGAAGCCGCCGCGGCAAAGGGACGAAACCCGGAGTCCAGCGTCCTTGATCAGCTTGGCGGCCTTGTCCAAGCCGGCGTCGGCGACGATGTCCCGCCACGGCCCGATCGCTGGAATTCCGGCCCGGACACAACCGTCCACTGCCTGGGCCAGCGTCCATTTCTTCGTGGTGGCAGTGTTCAAGGAAAGCCTGTTCAGTGACAACCGCGAAAAGTCCGACAACCTTGAAAAGTCGCTCATGCGCCCACTCCGTTGATCCTCAGGAAGTCGGACATCCGGAACGCGGCCAGCGCGGGATCGCGCAGGAGCCCGGCTTTGTCCGCGAGTTCGAAGGTCCGTGCCAGGTGGACCACCGAACGGCCGGAATGCAGGCCGCCGACCATCTGGAATCCGGGTTGCTTTCCGTTGAGCCAGGACATGAAGGCGATCCCGGTCTTGTAGTAGAACGTGGGGGCGCTGAAGATGTGTTTGCCCAGTTCGCGGGTGGAGTCCAGGATGGCGCGCCCGTCCGCAGCGTCGCCGGCGTCGTACTTCTGCAACGCGAGTGAGGCGGCAGGGTAGATCGCGGCGAAGATGCCCAGCAGCGCGTCCGAGTGGTGGATCCCGTCGCCGTCGATCAACTCCGGGTAGTTGAAATCGTCCCCGGTATAGAGGCGCACGCCGTCGGGAAGCGCGGCCCGCAGCGCAATCTCATGGCTGGCGTCGAGCAGCGAGACCTTCACGCCGTCCACTTTGTCCGCGTGATCGCGGATCAGGCCAAGGAAGGTTTCTGTCGCTTCGGCGACATTGTCCGAGCCCCAATAGCCGGCGAGTGCCGGATCGAACATGGTTCCGAGCCAGTGCAGGATGACGGGCTGGTCCACTTCCCCTAGGAGCGTGGAGTAGACGTGCAGGTAGTCCTCGCGGCTGGCAGCCACTTTGGCCAGTGCCCGGGACGCCATGATGATGACTTTTGGTCCGGCTTCGCTCACGACGGCGATCTGCTCGCGGTACGCGTCCAGCACGGCCTTGACTCCGGCGGGACCCTCGGGTAGCGCTGCGAGGTCCAGCTGGTCCGTACCGGCTCCGCACGAGACGAGGTCCCGGACGGTCTTGCCGGCGGTGGCCGCGTTGCCGGACGCCACCACGGAAGCAGCTTCGACGCCGGTGCGCTTGATGAGCTGCTGCGTCGCAGCCCAGTCCAAGCCCATGCCGCGCTGCGCCGTGTCCATGGCATCGGCAACTCCCAAGCCGTAGGACAACAGCTCGTGCCGGTACGCCATGGTGGCGTCCCAGTCCAGCCGGGCCGGGGCGCCCGGAGTGTTGTCGGCTGTCGCTTCGGGAATCACGTGTGCCGCCGCGTAGGCCCGCCGGGACGTCAGCGGGGCCGTCGGCTTGGGCCACGACGTGGCTGGCTGCAGCGTGTAGGGGCGAGTGCCGCCGTCGTTCGTGGGAAGGAGAAGGGAGGTCATCAGAGCACGATCTCCGGGATATCGATGGTGCGGCGCTCGTCGTTGGACTGCAGGCCGAGCTCGGCGAGCTGCACGCCGCGGGCAGCGGAAAGCAGGCCGAAGCGGTGCTCGCGGCCGGCGACGACGTCGCGTAGGAATTCTTCCCATTGCAGCTTGAAGCCGTTGTCCAGATCGGCGTTGGCGGGCACTTCCAGCCATTGGCTGCGGAAGGATTCGGTGACGGGCAGGTCCGGGTTCCAGACGGGCTTGGGAGTGTGGGCGCGCTGCTGCGCGACGCACTTGTTCAAGCCGGCGACGGCGGAGCCGTGCGTGCCGTCGATCTGGAACTCCACGAGTTCGTCCCGGTAGACGCGGACGGCCCAGGAGGAGTTGATCTGGCCGATGACGTCGTCCCCGCCAGGGGTCTCGAGCTCGAAGATGCCGTAGGAAGCGTCATCCGCCGTGGCCTTGTATTCCTTGCCTTGTTCGTCCCAGCGGGCAGGGATGTGGGTGGCGGTCTTGGCGTTCACGCTCTTGACCTTGCCGATGATGCCCTCCAGGACATAGTTCCAGTGGCAGAACATGTCCGTTGTCATTCCACCGCCGTCTTCCTTGCGGTAGTTCCAGGACGGGCGCTGTGCCGCCTGCACATCGCCTTCGAAAACCCAGTAGCCGAACTCGCCCCGGATTGAGAGGATGCGGCCGAAGAAGCCTTCGTCCACCAGGCGGCGCAGCTTGACCAGGCCCGGCAGGTAGAGCTTGTCGTGCACCACGCCCGCCGTAACGCCGGCTTCCTTGCCGATTCGGGCCAGCTCAATGGCTTCTTCCAGCGTTTCCGCCGTGGGTTTTTCGGTGAAGATGTGCTTTCCGGCGCGCATGGCCTTCTTCAGGGTCGCGGCGCGGAGGCTGGTCATCGACGCATCGAAGACGACGTCCACCGTGGGGTCATTGATGACGGCGTCCAGGTCCGTGAACCACTCGGATACCTTGTGCTTTTCGGCGAGTTCGCGAATCTTGGCCTCGTTGCGGCCCACCAGGATCGGTTCAACCTGGATGCGGGTGCCGTCCGCCAGGGTGAAGCCCCCGGCGTCCCGGATGGGAAGGATGGAACGCAGCAAGTGCTGGCGGTAGCCCATCCGGCCGGTGATGCCGTTCATGGCGATGCGGATCGTCTTTGTTGCTGCAACAGAATTGGTGCCCATGAGTCCTCTTCAATGGAAAGTAAATGAAGTGGGAAAGCGCATTCCCATTGCATTCATGATGACACGCGAGTGGGTGGCTGGCAATCGCTTTCCCGGAGCGAGTTCCGACTGCAATAATCGGTTGTTGCTGAAGGTGCCCAACACTAAGGTTTTGAAGAGGAGTTGTCCGTGACTGCAAGCACGCTGTCCGAAGTGGCCAAACTGGCCGGCGTCTCCCCGGCCACCGCCTCCCGGGTGCTCAATGGCTCTGCCAGGACGCCGGCACCGGAGATCGCCGAGCGCGTCCGGCAGGCGGCAGACACCCTCGGCTACATCGCGAACGCCCAGGCCCAGGGCCTCGCAAAAGCGCGCTCCGGGTTGATCGGGCTGATTGTGCACGACATCGCCGATCCCTACTTCTCCGCCATAGCCCGCGGAGTCCAGGCCGCAGCACGGGAGCAAGGCAAGATGGTCCTGCTGGCCACCACCGAGGGCACTCCAGCCGACGAACGGGCCGCCGTCGCCGCCTTCGCCGCACGCAGGGCGGACTCAATCGTCATAGCGGGATCGCGGTCTACCCAACCGGGCGATAAGGACAGCAATACCGAGCTCGCGGCTGAACTTGACCGGTATTGCCGCAATGGCGGCAAGGTCGGCGTCGTGGGGCACTCCATCGTGGGGGCCTCCCATCCGGATGGGTACCACGTGGTTGACGTTCCGAACGAAGAATTGGCCGCGAAGCTCGCCGTCGAACTTTCCGCCGGCACGCAAGGGGACTTCGTGATCATCGGCGGCCCCGAAGGACGGCTGACATCAGATGACCGCATCCGCGGCTTCCAGCGGGGGCTGAGCGACGCCGGGCTGCCGGAGGCCGAGGTGATCCGTAGCCGGTTCAACCGCGAGGGTGGCTATGAAGCCGGACTCCAGCTTGCAGCCCGGATCAAAGCCGGGCAATCAGGGGGTACCAGGTTCTGCATCTTCGCGGCGAACGACGTGATGGCAATCGGCGCAGTGGCGGCGCTTCGCTCCGAAGGCCTTCGGATTCCCCGGGATGCTCTCATTGCAGGATTCGATGACATTGAAACCCTGCGCGACTTCCGGCCGCCCCTGACCACCGTGAGTCTGCCGCTTGAAGAGATCGGCCGGCTCGCCGCACTTGGAAGCTCCAACGATCGGGACGGAAGCGAGGATGCCAGCGCCCATTCCTCCGTCACGGGCACAGTTGTGCTGCGACGAAGCACCGAAACAGCATCGGCCCCAGGATAATCCCCGGAGTTCCCACCGTTGTGACCGGCGCAACAATTTAACCTTGACAGCGGGGCCGCGCGGGTGTCTTATGGAAAGCGCTTACCAGATGGGAAAGCGCATACCAAGCGGCAGTTGAGTCCGATTCTTGCGATGGCGCCGCCCTCCTACTGGAAACCAGACCCAAAGACGGGAAGGCCCTCCAGTGGCCCACACGACTTGTCCAAAGGAGGACAATATGAAGATCGACGCGAGTACACAGCGAAGTTCAACCGGACCTCGGCAGTCCAGCACCACGAAGAAGGCCGCAGCCAGCGGCTGGATCGGCAGTGCCCTTGAGTACTACGACTGGTTCATCTATGCGCAGGCCGCTGCGCTCGTCTTCCCTGGCGTCTTCTTCCCCGCGGGAAATCCGACCGTTGCACTGATCGCTTCCTTGGGTACCTACGCCGTGGGTTACGTGGCCCGCCCGATTGGCGCCTTCGTCCTCGGGCAATGGGGCGACAAGCACGGCCGGAAGAACGTTCTAGTCCTCGCCATGTTGATGATGGGCGTTTCGACCTTCGCCGTCGCCCTGCTGCCCACCTACGGCCAAGTCGGCCTCCTGGCGCCTATCCTGCTGGTTGCCGTCCGACTCATCCAGGGTTTTGCGGTGGCCGGCGAACTAAGCGGTGCCAGCGCCATGATCGTGGAACACGCGCCCTTCGGTCGCCGCGGCTTCTACGCAAGCTTCGCCCTCCAGGGCACCCAGGCGGGACAAATCATTGCGGCCGCGGTCTTCCTCCCACTCTCGGCCGTGCTCTCCAATGAAGCGTTCAAATCCTGGGGCTGGCGCATCCCGTTCCTCCTCAGCGCCCTCGTGGTGTTCGCCGGGTACATGATCCGCCGCCGGGTCGAAGAGACACCCATCTTTACTGAGGAAAAGGCGCACCAGGAGATCCCGAAGATGCCGATCGTCCGCGTTCTGCGGGAAAGCGGCCTCGACGTGGTGCGGGCTGTCTGCATGACCCTGGTCAACGTCGTAGGCGTCACCGTGGCAGTCTTCGGTGCGGCGTACGCCACCCAGCCGGGTTACGGCGTCGGGATGAGTACTACTGTCTACCTCTGGATCCCGGTCCTGGCCAACGTCGTCGCACTCGCCCTTATCCCCTTGTTCGGAGATCTGTCGGATCGGTTCGGCCGCCGGCCGTTGATGATCTTCGGCTCGTTGAGCTCCGGCGTGCTGGCCTACGCCTACCTGTACGCGGTGAGCCAGAACAACGTACTGCTCACGATCGTCCTCTCGATCATCATGTGGGGCACGCTGTACCAGGTCTGGAATGCAACCTTCGCCAGCTTCTTCCAGGAGCTCTTCCCCGCCCGCACCCGCGTCACGGGATTCGCCATCTCGCAGAACATCGGCCTCGTCATCACCGCGTTCCTTCCGAGCATCTTCGCGGCAATCGCCCCGCCGGGATCGGCGAATGTCCCGCTCATCATCGGGTCCATCTGCTTCGGAATCTGTATCATCGGCGCCGTTGCCGCCTGGTCCGCCAGGGAAACGTACCGCATCCCCCTCAACCAACTGGGGACAGTGAACGCGACGCCGGTTGCTCGCGAGGAGTACCGCCGGCTGCGGAGTGGCTCCCGGTAACCCGAGAGGCGAACTATTATTTGCCCTTGAATGAAACGATTCAACGAGAAAAGGAGCAACCCGGTCTGAGTCCCCGGACTCAGACCGGGGCTTGTTTCCCATCGCCGCGCTTCAAGCTCCGGCCTGGGAAACAAGCCCCGGTACGGCGAGCCCAGAAGCCCCGGACCAAAACGGAAGCCAACGGCCCGAAACCGAACCACTCAAACGATCGCGGAAACCCCTGTCACGGCCCGGCCCACAATGAGCGAATTGATCTCGAACGAGCCTTCGTAGGTGTAGATCGCTTCCGCGTCGGCAAAGATCTTGGCCATCCGGTAATCGGTCACAATGCCGTTCCCGCCGAGGATGGACCGCCCCATCGCCACGGTTTCACGCATGCGGGCGCTGCAGTACGACTTAGCCAATGCCACCTGGGCCATCTGGGCGCCGCCGTGCCGCACTCCCTTGCTGTCCGTGTAGATATCCTCCTGCAGCTGGGCAATCCTGACCATCATGCCCATGCTGGCCACGGCATTTCCGAGCATGTCCACCAGTTGCTGCTGGATGAGCTGGAACTTCGCCAGCGGGCGGCCGAACTGCTGGCGTTCAAGCGCGTACTTCCGGGCGACGTCGAACGCCGCCAACTGTTGTCCCACGGCCTGCCAGGCCACCATGAGCCTGGACCCGCGCAGCAGGTGGTTGGTGTCGGCGAAGCTGTTGATCCCCGCGAAACGGTCCGCCTCGGCAATCCGGACGTCTTTCAGGATAATGTCGGCGTTTTGCACGGTGCGTAGGGCGATCTTGTTCTCGATCTTGCTGCGCGTAACCCCGGGCAGGCCGGCGTCCACAATGAAACCCCGGACCGCGCCGTCGGCCTCGTCCCGGGCCCACACGAGCATGTGATCGCAGAACGTCCCGTTGCCGATCCAGCGCTTGGCACCGTTCAACACCCAGTAGTCGCCGCCGTCGTCGGCTCCCCCGGTGACCCGCCGGGCCACCGTCTGCATGCCGCCGGCAACATCGGATCCATGGTCCGGTTCCGTGAGCGCGAAGGCTCCGGTGGTCCGCAGATTGGAGGCGTCGTCGAGGTAGCGGTCCTGTTGGTCCTTGGAGCCGAACTCGTAGAGCGCCTCGATGAAGAGATCGTGGTGGACCATGAAGAACGTGGCGATGGAGGTGTCCACGCGGGTCATTTCCGCGATCACGAGCCCGGCGAACAGGTTGCTGTAGCCGCGATGCGTGGGGGTGCTGAGCCGGAGCGCGGCGAGTTTTGGCAGGATGTGCGCCGGGAACTCAGCTTTGTCCCACCAATCCTTGGCATAGGGCGCGATTTCCGTGGCAAGGAATTCCCGGAGCTCGTTGAGCTTGCGCTGTTCCTGGACACTGAGCAGCGATTCGAAATCGAAAAAGTCCGCCGCAGGCAAGGAAAGCAGGGAACCAGCCGAATGTTCGACGGCGGCAGCCAGCTTGGGCGTCTGGCTCACTTCGGTGCCATCCGGATAGCGCCGTCGAGTCGGATGGTTTCCCCGTTGAGCATGGCGTTTTCCACGATGTGCGCCACGAGGTTGGCATACTCGGCGGGACGGCCGAGACGTGCGGGGTGCGGTACCTGCTGGCCCAGGGAAAGCTGCGCGTCCTGTGGCAGTCCGGCCAGCATGGGGGTTTCGAAGATGCCCGGCGCAATGGCCATGACACGCACCAGCGAGCGCGCCAGTTCGCGGGCAAGAGGAAGCGTCATCGCGGCAACGGCTCCCTTGGACGCGGCGTATGCTGGCTGACCGATCTGGCCGTCGAACGCGGCCACGGAGGCCGTGTTGATGATGACGCCGCGTTCCTCACCACCGAGCTCGGTAGCCGCAGGCTCATTCTGGGCCATCGCGGCGGCGGCCAGGCGGATCACGTTGAAGGTGCCCACGAGGTTGATCTGGATGACCCTGTTGAAGTTCTCCAGCGGCAGTACACCGTCCTTGCCGAGCACCTTGCCCGGAGTTGCGACGCCAGCGCAATTGACCAGGATCCGGAGCGGGCCCAGCGCGACAGCGGCGTCGACGGCTGCCTGTACTTGCTCTTCGTTGGTGACGTCGGCCGGGACGAACACGGCCTTGCCCTCGGCTCCCAGGGCATTGAGTTCGGCGGCGAAAGCCTCACCGGGAGAAGAGCGGAGATCAAGCAGCACCACTGATGCTCCGGCGTCGAGCAATCGCCTGGCGGTTGCGGCTCCCAGCCCCGATGCCCCGCCGGTTATCAACGCAACTGCGCCCTTGATGTCCATCCATCCTCCTCGATGCAGAACCAAAATCCGTTAATGCATGTTAACTGAATCACGTTGATTGTGCACTGCGGAGGGATTCGCAGCCGAGCCGTCGCGTTAGGCTGTCCCCATGTCCGCCCCCGATGCCCCGTCCGGCACGTCCGGCACGCCGCATTGGGCCGTGCGAGCCGACCGCGCTGCGCGTTCGGTCACCCGGCATTTCGGACGGCGCTTCCTCTTCCTTCCCGGAACGCACCTCGCGGCGTCGATCCGGCCCTCCAGCCGTTTTCCGGGTCAACCGTGGAACTATTGGTGGCAGGCGCACTACGTCGATTGCCTCGTGGATACAGGGCTGCGCGAACTGGCCACGGGATCAAGGTTCGACGGCGGAGACCGGCCAAGCGCGGGCCGCCTCGCTTCACGCCTGGTCACCACCATCCGCGTGCGCAACGGCCTGCGCTACGCGAACAGCTACTACGACGACATGGCATGGCTGGCCCTCGCCACCCTGCGCTTGGACAGCTTGGCAGAGAGAGCCCACAAACCGGGCCGCCGCCGGAATGCCCGGTTGCAGGAAACCCTGTCGCCGCAGTTCGAGTCGGCCTCCACAGAACACATGGGCGGTGGCACCTTCTGGAGCACCAAACGCGATTTCAAGAACACACCCGCCACGGCGCCGGTCGCCCTGCACTTCGCCCGGACCGGCAAGCCGGAGCGGGCCCAGCGGCTGCTGGACTGGCTCGACGCCACCCTCTACGAACCCAACAGAGGCCTGTACCTCGACGGCGCCCGGATCCAAGAAGGCAGGTTGGTCCTGGCGGAGGAGGTCTACACCTACAACCAAGGCCCTGTGCTCGGTGCCTTGCTGGAGTTGGGTGGCGACGCAAACCTGGCGCGCGCGGCGGCCCTGGTCGATTCCGTGGCGGCCCACCTGACCGTCCGCTGGACCGACACTCGCGGAAAACTCGCTCTTCGCTGCGAGGGGACCGGCGACGGCGGACTCTTCACCGGGATCCTTGTCCGCTACTTGGCCCTCGCTTCCGCGGACGTACGTTTGCCTGCCGCCACCCGGACCACCGCACGGGAACTGGTGCTCGATACCGCGGAGGGGCTGTGGGCGGGTCGGACTACGCGCGGCGTCTCTCCCAACGGGACTACCGCAAAGTACGACGACGACGGCTGGCTCATCTTCTCGACGGAACCACAGCGTCCGGCCACCGAGACGTACCCGGCGGGCACCGCCGTCGAACTCTCCACCCAACTGCAGGCGTGGATGGTGCTGGAAGCCGCCGCCCGCATCCGGTAAATGTCAGTGCCGAGGCCTAGTCTGGAGCTGTGAACCCGTCCCCGAGTCCGATACCTGTCACCGTGGTCGCCGCGCCGCCGGAATGGTGGCAGATTCTCAGTGCGCTCAGCCCGCTCGCTGTCCTTGCGGCAGCGATCGTCGCTGCGCTCGTCGGCCTCCTGTCCCTGAGGCAGAAAGCGCGGGCGGACGATAGGTCCGAATGGTGGCGCCGCGCTCAATGGGCTCTGGACGCATCCCGGTCCCGCAGTCGCTCCGAAGCCGAAATGGGCCAGAAAGCCATCGAGCTCCTGGGCCAAAGCGATCTCGCGTCGCGGGAGGAACTCGCACTCCTCAAAGTCGGTACTGAGGATGAGCTCATGGCAGCTGCCAAGGCATCTGGAACCCGCGCCCTCGCCCCTTCGCAAGGTCCCGCCTCGGTGAGCTCAGAGGACCGTAAGGTCCAGGTAGCCGCCGCGAAAGCCAGGGTCGCGCTCGACCAGCGGCTCGGTGAGGACACTCCGGGCTGGATCGTCGCACTGTCTCAGGAGAAGCCCGGATAAGGCTACTCCCCCACCGGTGCCGGCTTTTTCTTCTGCGGATACGGGGTCTCCTGCCGCGCCAGCATCTCGACGAAGCCAGCGATCTTCCTGGCCCGCGTCTCCGCCTTCTTCACGGAGTTGGTCCGGTAGATCAGGGAATAACGGTTGACCGACGTCAGCACATCGAACATCGCCTGTGCTTCGGGAACGGCGGCGATGGCGGCAGCGAGGTCCTCCGGAACTTCCGCGTCCGCTTGGCCCACGTAGGCAGATTCCCAACGCCCGTCCGCCTTGGCGCTGTCGACGGCGGCCCATCCGGCGGCGGTCATCTTGCCCTCGGCATCGAGACGAGCAATGTGGCCCACGTTCCGTTTGGACCATGGGCTCTTGGGGCCGCGACGGGTCATGCGCTGAAAGACGCTTTCGTCGTCGCGCCTTCTGCCCTGGCCATCGATCCAACCGAAACAAAGGGCCTCATCCAAGGCAGCGGCGTAATCCAGTTCCGTCACGTTGCCGCCCTTCTTGTGCAGCACGAGCCACACGCCAGGGCTATCGGCGCCGTTCTTTTCGAGCCAGGAACGCCATTCGGCAGCGTCTTTGACGATCAGTTCTTCGAGTTCAACAGCCATGGCCCCATTCTGGTGCTCGTTAGGCTGTGGCGAAAGCCCACGAGTTGTCCCGACTCACGTCCCGGAGGTTCCATGCTGCGCGTCCGCCCCATCCAGTTCACGTCCGACGTCTCCGGCTGGAAGCACCTTCTTGTGGCGCGGCATCCTTGTGGTCCGGGAATCTTGGGAGACGGCTGCGGGAGACCTCGCTTTCGAGTACGACGGCGACCTCTCAGCTCTGGAGGCCCGACTCGCCGCCGCCGAACTCGGCTCAGCCTTGGCCGGCCAGGTGCTCACCATCGCCACCCCGCGCGGCGGAACCATCAACGTGGCTGCGGCCGTATAGCGAAACGCTCGCTCACCTATGTCGGTCTTTCCCCCAACGCTCGCTCACCTATGTCGGTCTTTCCCCAACGCTCGCTCACCTATATCGGTCTTTTCCCCAACGCCCGCTCACCTATACGGGCCTTTCCCCCGGCGGATTCAAGTGGTCGTTGCAACACGTCCTTATGCTGCTGATTCTTCCAGAATTCCTTGGAGGGCTTGGGCGGGGGTTTTCCAGCCGAGGGT
>NZ_JACHEE010000012.1 GCF_014207375.1 Arthrobacter sp. AZCC_0090
TCGGGGTGTTCCTTGTGGAGTTTGCGGGCGAGGTCGATCCAGGCCTGGGCCTGGTATTCGGCGGAGTGTTCCTTGGTGTAGGTGTCCAGGATGGCTCGCTTGGCTTCCCCGGCTTCGGGCAGGGGTACTTCGTAGGAGGCGTCCGGGCCATCCAGCATCCAGGCGATGACGCCGTCTTCGCCTTCGTAGATGGGCACGGGGGAGGTCTGCCCGCGCATGGCACGGTCCGCGGCTTCGACGGCCATCTTGCCGGCGAACGCGGGGGCGTGGGCCTTCCAGGTGGAGATTTCGCCCTTGCGGGACTGGCGCGTGGCGGTGGTGGTGTGCAGGGCCTGGCCGACGGACTGGAAGATCGTTTCGACGTCCAGGCCCAGGAGGGTGCCGATGCCGGCGGCGGCGGAGGGGCCGAGGTGGGCGACGTGGTCGATCTTGTGCTGGTGCAGGCAGATGGCCTTGACCAGGTTCACCTGGATCTCGTATCCGGTGGCGATGCCGCGGATCAGGTCCTTGCCGCTGGCACCGGTGTGCTGGGCCACGGCGAGGATCGGCGGGATGTTGTCGCCGGGGTGGGAGTAGTCCGCGGCCAGGAAGGTGTCGTGGTAGTCGAGTTCCCGCACTGCGACGCCGTTGGCCCAGGCTGCCCATTCGGGGGAGACCTTGTCGCTGATTCCGAAGACGGAGGAGCCCTTGCCGTTGGTGGTCGGGGCGTGGGTCAGGGCCTGGACCCGGGCCGCGATGATCGGGGCCCGGTTCAGCGAGGCAATGGCGACGGAGGCATTGTCGATGATCCGGTTGATGATCATGTCCGTGACTTCGGGCGTCACGTCGACGGGGTCGGCGGCGACCGTGGCGATCTTGTGCGCCAGCTGCTCCGCACGGGCAAGGTTTTCTTCGCTCTTGTAGACGCGGACCTTATGGATGACTGTCATGGGTTGTCCTTTCACGGGGTCCTCTGAAGCGTCGGGTTCTCGGGTCGAATCCTGCGAGCGCGACAATCGGCCCGGCTTCTCGAGGCTGTTGTGCAGAAGAATGGTCGTGGCTGCTTGGGTCAAGGTGCCGTCACCGCTGGCGACGGTGCTTGCAATCGTTGCGCGTTTCCGGCCGAGCGTTTCCGAGGCGTGCCGCGGGGACGGTTGCGGTGCACTCAGGGGCAGGCGCAATTCGAACATCTCGGTGATGTCATCCAGCGAAACTTCTGAAACGACAACGCCGCGGCCTTCCTGACCGGTGGTCAGACCTTCGTTGCTCAGCCGTCTGCGCGCTTCCCCCAGAGGAGTCCGGGAGAAGCCTAGGCGTTCAGTCTGGTCCACCTCTGCGAGCACGGGCCCGGGCTTGGGCCGCCACTCCGGGATGTCTTCGCTAAGCCATTGATAGGCCGGTCGCTGGCTTTGACGTGGCCTCCACCCTGAGTGCCCATGCCCTGAGTGTATACACGTATTGCGATTTCCTTCAAGATGGCTCTAGTTTACGAAGAAAGTGTGGTGCTATGTATACATTGCGCTACAAGTTGGGCCGTCGATAGGGCGAAGCTGAGGTTGCGTCACGTCGACCTAACGGCGTTTCACGGCCTTCAGTGTGCTTTGGCGGCTGGGTGGAAAGACGTAGGACCAGGGCCCCATTCTGAGAAAAATTGCAACAGCTTCATGCCGCTCGGCGCTCTATGTCGCAACGTCAGCCGACCTTGGAGACGTCGATTGCCGGTACTTCTGTCAACGGTCTGCCAAAAGCGCCAGGCCACCTCCGTCAACTTTTGAAAAGGAGGTTCCAAGCCCAAAGGCCCGGCTGCCTCGTATCTCTAGCGGCGGACGGTAAAGAGCCGGTTGCCCAGGAGGTCGAGATTGGCGGCGAGGATCGTGGCTGGGTCCTCATCGGGTTCGGCATCGCCAAAGGTTTCTGTCGAAAGCCGTAGGACGGCGACGATGGCTGCCCCGGCGAGGGCCGCCTGGCGCGATGATGGCTCAATGCCCAAGCGCTGAGCAACTACCTGAGTCCACCTGGCTTCAGTTTCGGTAATCACGTCCATCCAAACGGACCGAAATCGGTCTGTTTTGCCCAGGACTCGATGCAGAACCTGCACGCGCTCAATATTGTCTGCGGACCAGGAACCATCCCAGGCCATCGCCAGCGACGTTTCGAAGGGTTCGTCGACCGGCCGCTCGGATACTGCCTGCACCAGCATTTCAACGCCGGCTGTCAGGAAGGGCTTGACGGCGTCTTCTTTCCGAGGGAAGTACCGATAGAACGAGCGCTCAGAGATGCCGGCGTGGGCGGCAAGTTCCTTGACAGTGAAGGCCGTGTCCCTGCTGTGAAGGAATAGCTCCATGACCGAAGTCGAGACCTGAAGTACGGTCTGCGCCCGGATGGCTGGCAGGAATTGGACTGCGGGGGCTGTCTGAATGTTCAACCCTGTTCCTCTCGGCACTTGCTACTGGCAGTAAACCGCCCTTCCACATCGGTGTGGTGTAGCTCACGCGCAAATCTAGCAGCTTGTGACAGAAACTGCCACCCCTTCAGCGGGACATGACCACGTGCTGGCCTGGCGGTGACGCCGGCGCCGGGCCTTCCCTTGGCGGGTGAAGCTGAAGGGCGGCTTGGGGTTGAACCGGGCGGGTCCCACCATCCCGCTGCGCGTGACTGGGGGCCCAAATGGCAACGGGCCGAACGGTTACTAATGGGTTGCCAGTAAGTGCTACTGTTTGATCTACTATAAGATGCATCACAACGTCGGCAATTGCTCCGGCGTCCGTACCGGCCTTTCAGTCTGTTGGTGATGTGTAATGCCGTCAGGCGCCGCGTATGGCGCAATGATTATTTGGAAATCTGCCGAGTCCCAAGCTTCGGGGGAATCATGAACGATACCGGTACGACCGCGTCAAACATCGTGGGTGCCGTGGACCCTGTCCGGGCCAGCCTGGTGGACGTCGAAGAGGCGCTCAAGCATGTGGTGGATCCCGGACTCGGCGCCAACGTCGTCGACTTGGGGCTGATCTATGGCCTGCGCTTTTGTGAGGACGGAACGCTGCTCATCGACATGACGCTCACCACGGCGGCGTGCGAACTCACCGACGTCATCGAGGAGGAGACCGCACAAGCCCTCGCAGGGATTGTCAGCGAGTGGCGGCTGAACTGGGTGTGGATGCCTCCGTGGGGTCCTGATCGGATCACCCACGACGGCCGCAACCAGATGCGCGCGCCGTCTCGCGCGACGTAGCAGCGCCTGCCCAGGCCCGAAGGGACGCATCAGAAGGAAATGACCATGACTTCTCCCGCGGCAGAAGCCCTGCCCCTCAGCGAAGCGAGCCTGCGCGGGGCAGGACACGCCTATGAGCTGGACCGCCGGCATGTTTTCCATGGCTGGGCAGCGCAAGATCTCCTCACGCCGATGACCATAACCGCGGCGCAGGGATCATATGTCTGGGACGGCGGGGGGAACCGGCTCCTTGATTTTTCGTCACAGCTCGTCAATACCAACATCGGGCATCAGCACCCGCATGTAGTGCAAGCGATTCAGGATCAGGCCGCAAAACTGTGCACCATCGCGCCGGAATACGTCAATGATGCGCGGTCCGAGGCAGCCAGGCTGATCGCCGGAGTCACGCCCGGCGATCTCAATAAAATCTTGTTCACCAATGGTGGGGCCGACGCGGTCGAGCATGCCGTGCGGATGGCACGGCTTCACACGGGACGTCACAAGATCTTGTCCGCGTTCAGGTCCTACCACGGAGGTTCCTTTACCGGACGGCATTCCACGCTGTTACCGAGAGGGAGGAATCCGACCGTGCGCTGGAGCATCTCGAGCAGCTGATCGCTTTTGAAGGTTCAGACAATATCGCGGCCATAGTTCTTGAGTCCATCCCCGGAACTGCCGGCATCATGATCCCCCCACCCGGATACTTGGCCGGTGTGCGCGAACTGGCCACCAGGCACGGCATCGTTTTAATCGCCGACGAGGTCATGTCGGGCTTCGGGCGCAGTGGAAAATGGTTCGCCGTCGAGCATTCCAACGTAGTGCCGGACTTATTGACTTTTGCCAAGGGAGTCAACTCCGGCTATGTGCCGTTGGGCGGCGTCGCCATCTCACCGGAGATCTCTGCAACCTTTAGTAAAAGGGCATACCCCGGCGGTCTGACGTACTCCGGGCACCCCTTGGCGGCGGCGGCAGCGGTCGCCACGATCAACACCATGCGGGACGAGGGAATGGTGGAGAACGCGGCGGCCATCGGTGAGTCTGTCATTGGGCCCGCCCTGCGGGGTTTCGCTGATCATCACAGATCGGTAGGTGAGGTCCGCGGTATTGGCGTCTTCTGGGCCATTGAGCTGGTCAAGAATCGTTTGACCAAGGAACCGATTGCGCCATACGGAAGCTCCAGCTCGCTCATGGACAAACTGGTCGCCGAATGCAAGGCCAGGGGCCTGTTGCCGTTCTCCAACTTCAACCGGATCCATGTGGTCCCCCCGTGCAACATCTCCGCGGCGGAGGCACAGCAGGGCCTGGATATTCTGGATAAAGTCCTGGACATTGCGGATGGGCACACCGTGTAGGTTGTCCGAAGGGA
The DNA here is from genome assembly GCF_014207375.1 of Arthrobacter sp. AZCC_0090. Taxonomy (GTDB): domain Bacteria; phylum Actinomycetota; class Actinomycetes; order Actinomycetales; family Micrococcaceae; genus Arthrobacter. The sequence continues at coordinate 4,557 of NZ_JACHEE010000012.1, forward strand.
CACCCTGCACGCGGTCATGGCTGCAGCGGTCATCGCACGCAGCGCCGAACGGGAACCGCCGGCGCGGGTTTGTTTTGCAGCCTGTTCCTATCCCAAGGGCCGGTCGGCGGACAATGCAGCCGAGGAGTTTGACAATGTCTGTGAGTTGAAGTGGACAATCTGCCAGCCTCGCTCTGGGTTTTCCTCCAGTACGGTCCAGGCGCAGTTCGCCATTCCCGCGAACATCTCACGCAGATGGGCCGGGGCATCGAAGAATGCCAGCAGACCGCTTGCGAGGGAAGCGCCGTGGCCCACCAGGACAGCTGTTTCTCCTTCGCCCAGGGCGGCAACGGCGTCCCGCATCACCGAGGCCATGCGGGCGCTGACCTCCGAGGGCAGCTCCGCACCGGGCATCCGGAAGTCGTCCCCGGCGAAAAACCGCTGATGCAAATCGGGATGTGCGCTCCGGAATTCCTCCAGGGTCTTGCCCTGCCGAATGCCGACGTCGTACTCCCGCAGCCGGCGATCGAGTACGAGCGAATTTCCGGTAAGGGCCAGCAGCTCCATCGCCGTATGGCGTGCCCGTACGAGGTCGCTGGACCAGACGAACGCGGGTGCATAGCTTGCCAGCAAAGACGCAGCCTCCCTCGCCTGCAATCTGCCGGTTTCATTGAGGGTGATGTCCGCATGTCCCTGGGCGCGGTCCTGGATGTTCCAGTCGGTCTGACCGTGCCGCCAAAGGACAAGTCTCCGCAGGCCCGGGGATCTTTGAACGTGTGACATTTGAACTTCTGACCTTCCGCCGGAAACCATGTCTTGACTCCATTCTCGCAGTAGGAGGTTCGGTGGTGGGTAATCAGGTTCCGCGTGTAGCGTGATGGCATCGAGAAAGGGCCACATGTTCGACCGTTCTGAATTGATCCGCCGCTACAGCGTAAATGAGCGCGAGACCCCCCACCTGCGGGCCAATTTCATCGCCAGTGTGGATGGAGCTGCCAGCTTCGCCGGCCTCAGCGGTCCGCTGAACAACGCCGCTGACAAACAGGTCTTCGACACCCTCCGGATGCTCAGCGACGTGGTCCTGGTCGGGGCAGGGACGTTGCGGACGGAAGACTACGGTCCGCTGATCCTTGATGACGACGCGGTGGCCTGGCGAGTGGAACAGGGCCTGGCGCCGCAGCCGGTGCTTGCGATCGTTTCTGCCCGGCTGGAGCTGGATCACAGTTCGGAAGTCTTCAGCCGGGCCCCGGTCCGTCCTTTGGTTTTCACGCACGGCCGCTTCCACCAGGGAGCCCCTGCGGAGCTGGCTGCGGTAGCCGATGTCGAGATTTGCGGTGAGCACAGCCTGGATGTGGCTGGGATGTGGACAGTCCTCAACCGCCGGGGCCTGACCCAGGTGCTCACAGAAGGCGGCCCGCGATTGTTCGGCTCCCTCGCGGCGGCCGATGCCGTGGACGAGCTGTGCCTGACCCTATCGCCGGTCCTCGCCGGGGGAGGAGCCGGGCGGATCACCGCAGGTTCAGAACACGGACTGCACGCCATGCGGCTGGCCCATGTCCTCACCGCCGGGGACATGTTGATGCTCCGCTATATGCGCAGCCGCTGACGCCGGCGCTGGTCGAGGGGCGGGACCTGAGCATCAGCCGCCTTAGTACTGTCCGAAGACAGGTTCTCCGGCGATGACGGTCATCCGCACCATGGCCGCATCCGGCCCGGCAAGCAACTCCCGTTTCGAACAATGAAGCAGGACCAGATCCGCGGCACCGCCGGGCCGGATCTGCCGCGGGGCTCCGCCCGGATCCGCCGGTCCGGAAAGATAGCCGGCCAGCGCTTCAACCCCGGTAACCCGCTCCTGGGGCCCCAGTGACTGGCCGCCGCCCGGCGGCAGGCGGTCCATTGAAGCCTGCATGACAGCCCACGGATCCAGTGGCCCGTAGGGTGCATCGCTGGAGAGCCCCACGCGCACACCTCCTGCCAGCAGGGTCCGGAAACGGTAGAGATCCGGAAGCTCTTCAGGCTCCATCAGCCGCTGATAATCATCCCCGCGCCAAGCGATGAAGCCCGGCTGGGTCACCACGCGGAGTCCGCGCCGCCGCAGAGGCTCTATGGTCGAGGCCGGCACCACGGCGGCATGTTCCAGCCGGTCCCCGGGCATGACGGCTGCTGCGTCCAGGGCGGCAAGCAGGAGGAATAGGGCCACGCGGCTGACGCAGTGCACGGCGACCGGCCGGCCGGCAGCGTGCGCGCGGGCAATAAGTGCGGCAAGGTCATCCAGCGCAGGAAGCTGGGAATCCGCAATGACAACCTTGTAAGGCCCGGTGGTTGGCTGCCGTCCTGGCCCGGGTGCGCTCGCGCCGGGGGTGGAGGCGGACAGCGGCGTTCCCAGTAACTGGACCCGCTGCGGCAGCCTGCCGGCGGCCATGTCCGCCGCGATGGCGGCGGCGGAGGACGCGGAGAGCTCCGGCGTCGCGTCGGTGACAGAAGTGATGCCCAAGCTGGATAGGGTCGTCCCGATGCCGCCCAGGGATGGCGGGGCCGCGGCAGGCAGGCGGGATCGCAGCCATTCGTCGGCTCGCCAAAGCCGGCCGGTGGCACCGCCGCTGGTGTCCCGCTCAATCCCCGGGTGCTCCCCGGCGTCCAACCCGACTGCTGCGGCCGCTGCCGTATTGAGCATCCAGAGGGCGCCGCTGCGGTGCTGGATACGCACCGGCCTGGCATCATGCAGCCTGTCGATGGCGGCGGCGTCCAGGTCACCCGCGACCGATTCAAAATAGCCGGTGCCGCGCACCCAGCCGTATTCATTCCCGGCAGCCGTGGCCAACGCCTTCCTCAGTCCACCGGCGTCGGCGACCTGAGGCGGACCGCACGGCACCGAAGAGGCGGCGGCGGCCATGGCGTGCAGATGGAGGTGATGGTCACAGAGGCCCGGTAACAACGCGCCGCCGCGGCCGTCGACGACGATCACGGAACCCGCCGCGGCCAGTCCTGTACCCATCTCGCTCACTACTCCGTCGTCAACCCGGACATCGCTGGGTTGTCCTTGGCCGTGGAAACCGTCGACGAGAACGTTGCGGATGAGCAGGCCGGTCATGGGATGCGGATTCCGAGCCTCCGCAGCACTGATCCGGTGTCCGCACCGCTGGCGGATGCGTCGCCGGTGGGACTGCGGGGCTGCGGACTCTGAACGCGGTACGAATCGGAACCCGCACGCAACTGCCAGCGACCGGCAGCGTCCAGGGTGGCACTGGCAGAGCCGGCAGTGGCAGACCCGGCTGGAGATCCTGTTGCAGAGGCAGCCGGCAGGGTTGCTGCCACCACGCGGGACATCGGGAGGTCCCAGAGGATTCCGCCCCCGGCCGCAGGCTCTGACATGGCCAATGCTGCGGCGGCGAGTCCTGTGAGGGGATCCGCCAGTGCATCGCCAACAAAAAGGGGCAGCCCGTCCCCGTCAGCCGCCACGAGTCCGCTGCCTGCCGCAACATCGTCGCCGAACCCCACCCGGTCAGATCCCCGCCCATGCGCCGTGATGGAGATCCAGGTGCAGCCTGCCGCCACGGCCGCTGCGGCATCGAGGCCAAATCCCGCCAAAGCCCGTGGCCTGGAGGCTTCGATGACAATGTCTGCCTGCTCCACCAGCGCGGCCATCGCACGGCGGCCCTCGGCAGTACCCGGATCCAGCACCACCGAGGCGTGGCCTGCGTGAAGGAGCCGGTAGAAGCCGGCGTTTCCCCGCCGCGCACCGTCCGGGCGTTGAGGGGTCTCTACTTTGATCACACGCGCGCCTGCGAGGCCCAGAATGTGGGCACACAGGGGCCCGGCCCATAGGGCGCTGAAATCCACCACGAGCAGGCCGGAGACCGGCCGCACGGGATGGTCGAACCACGGCTGGAAGGGCGCGGGCGCGGTCGGAAACGTCACAGGGCTGGCGGCGAGCCCGAGGAGCTCAGCCCGCACGGCAAGCTCGCGGACCGGGTGCCGAAGCACCCACTCAGTGACCTCGGGCCACGGATCTGCGCCGAGGTCCCGGCCGACCAGCGCTCCGAGCAAGAGCGGATCATCGGGACGGGCGCAGGAGACCGCGGCCCACCCGTCCGCGGCCGGGAGCAGCCTGCTGGCGCCGCCGGGAGAGATCCGCCCGGCCCTGCCGCGGCCGGTGAATGCCGCCCGTTCGGAGAGCAGCCGTGCCCCGTCCAGGAGGACGGGAAGTCCACCCAACGCGCTGGCCGCAGCGATGCGGGTGGATAGTTTCCGTGCCAGAGTTGCAGCCCTTCCGGGTGGCAGCACCGGGGGACCGTTGCGGTGTCCGGTGAGGGCCATGACACCGCTTTCGGCCCAATCCCTGCTCGCGTTCGGCGGGGCCGTGTCGCTGGCGGCGGCGTTTCGGGAGTCGCTGGTGGGCACGGAGTTGATGTTACGCTATGTCACTAATTGCTCATACGGTATCTCAAACAGTGGATGGTGTTGCACGGTGGTGGCTGTTGATTCGAGCTGGATGACTGTTGAAGATCTCGCCAGCGGAGCGGCCGGCCACCCGCTGTTTTCGGAAGGCGGGGAGTTGGATTCCCCGCTCGTCGTGGTCCGCGTCGACCCGGCCGCTGAGGAAGCGGTGCTGGCCGCGGCCGCAGCGAAGGCCCGTGCCGGCAGCCGGCTGCTGGTGGGCATCATGCCAGGAAGACGAACAGGCGTGCCCTCGCCAGGCCTGCAGGAGCTGCTGCAGTCATTGGATGCCACAATCGGGCCGGCTGGTGTCCCAGCGATGAGGGACGCAGCCGCCGTACCGCGGGCCGTCGTCCCGGCGGTGGACCCCGAGGATGCGTTGCAGTCACTTTGTGCGGGCGTGCGGGCGAACCCGCAGGCAGCCATGATCCTTGGCCAGACGTTGAGGGCATCCGAAACCCTGTCAGTACCGGCAGCGCTGGATGTTGAATCGCTGGCGTACTCTACACTTTTAGGCGGCCCGGAATTCCGGCGCTGGCTCGAGAACCGCGGCCCGCAGAAACCGCCGCAGCCGGCTGCCCATGACGCCGTCCTGATACGGCGTGAGGGCGACCGCCTGGCACTGACATTGAACCGGCCAGAACGGCGCAATGCCTACGGGGCCGACGTCAGGGATGCGCTGGTGGCCGCGCTGGAGGTGGCAGTGGCAGATCCTTCGGTACACCATGTGCTGCTGGATGGGAACGGGCCGTCATTCTGCGCCGGAGGGGACCTGGCCGAGTTCGGCACAACGCCGGATCCGGCAACGGCGCATCTGATCCGGACCCGTGGTGGTGCCGGTCGCCTTATGCACTTGCTGGCAGGGCGGACGGAGGTCCGTCTGCATGGACACTGCGTAGGTGCGGGAATTGAAATTCCCGCACTGGCCGGGCGCGTGATAGCCGATCCGGGCACACTTTTCCGGCTGCCGGAAGTGGGGATGGGGCTGATTCCCGCGGCTGGGGGTGCGACGAGCCTTCCGCGGCGTATCGGCCGTTGGCGGACGTTTTACCTGTGCGCGACCGGCATGACATTGGACGCGCCGACGGCACTGCTGTGGGGTTTGATCGACGGAATTGAAAGCAGGCCCTGAGGCCGGTGGCTCTCCGCGGATCCCTCTGCCGGACATGACGAGCGCCCGGCCGGAAGGCTTCGGCCGGGCGCTCGTCATGGTGCGGGATTGGTGCCCGCCGCCGGTAGGGTCACATTCCGGCGGCGGGAGACTGTGGCGTGTGGCTAGGTAGTGAGAACCATGGCGCCGCACTGCGGGCCGTGGGCGTTGGCAACGACGGACACGTTCGCGTCCGGCACCTGGCGGGCGCCGGCCTGGCCGCGGAGCTGCAGTACGGCCTCGGCCACGAAGCTCAGGCCGTGCATACGGCCCTCGGCCAGCTGGCCGCCGGTGGTGTTCATCGGCATGGAGCCGCCCGGGCCGATGGTTTTTCCGCCGTCGACCCAGTCGCCGAACTCTCCGATACCGCATAGGCCCAGGGCTTCCACCCAGGAGATGGCGATATGCGTGAAGCCGTCATAGAGCTGCGCCACGTCGACGTCGGCGGGGGTCACCGAAGAGCGCTTCCACAGCAGGTCGCTAGCCTCCCGGGTGCCACCGAAGATGAAATCGTCGGTGAAGGTCCAGTCGGGCCTGGACCCGGTCCCCAGCGATGTCGAATCGATCAGCACCGGCTTCTGCTTCAGTCCGGCGGCGCGCTCCGCGGTCGTAATGATGATTGCGCAGGCACCCGTGATCGGGTAGTCGCAGTCGAGCAGGCGCAGTGGTTCGGCCACAAACCGGGAGGAGAGGTAGTCGTCCATGGTGATTGGATCGCGCAGCGCCGCACGCTCGTTCAGCGCGGACCACTTGCGGGCGTTGACCGAGATGTGGCCATAGTCCTCTTCGCTGCCGCCGAGCTCGGCGAAACGCCGCTGCTTCTTCATGCCCATGACCGGGATGACCGCCCCGGCCACGCCGTAGGGCAACTGGTACTGCGAGGGCCCTTCGGCGGGCGGGAAGTGCACCTGGCCGCTCTGCTGGCCCCATTCCCGGCTGATGGAGCGGTAGACAAGAGCCACGTCGCAAGCGCCGGAGGCGACCGCCATGTGGGCGCCCAGGGCCGCCGCCATGCCGGACGGACCGGAGCTGGCGTAGTCGCCGAAGGAGGCCAGGTTCTTGATCCCGAGCATGCGCTGCATGGTGATCGAGATTTCGTTCGGCAGACCCGGGTACTCGAAGATGCCGTCGATTTCGGTGGCGGTTAGGCCGGCGTCGGCAATGGCATCCTTGGCCGCCTGGGAGGCGAGCGGACGGCTGTCGATTCCCTTTTCGCGGTAGATGGGCGAGTAGCCCACTCCGACAATGGCGGTTGCACGTCCGGCGCTCATGCGCGGTCTCCAGTTTCTACGGGGCGGAACTGCGGCAGCCGCATGGTCCCGCGGTCTTCAAAGGTGACTTCCACCGGCATGCCGGATCGCAGTTTGGCGCGGTCGACCTCGACAATGTTGGTCAGAATACGGATGCCAGGGTGGTCCGTGAGCTCGGTCAGTCCGATGACGTACGGAAGCGAATCGGCCCAGGCCGGGTGAAACGCCTGGTGCAGTACGGTGTAGGCGTACAGGACGCCGGTCCCGGCGGCGACGACGGGAATCGGGGCGCCGTCTACGTCCGGTGTCTCCGCGACGGCATTGGGTGGGTATTGAACATGGTCGCTGCCCTCAAACCCCTGGATTGCGAGTTTGCCTTCGGCGGCATGCCCCCAGTAGAACGCGCTATAGCGGTCGGGTACTGGCATAGGTTTTTCCATCGTCACCCCTTTGTGTGCGACCAGGCGGTCGCACGTAGTTTTCAGGGAACCCCGAGTCCTCGTCGAGCTTCGGCTTTCTTATACTGTTTACCATACGGGAAGCCTTTTTGGAAGGTCGTGCCGACCGTGCCGCGGCCGGAAACTCCTGCCTTGCCGCCCACTAGCGTAAGTGTCACAGTAAGGGTTACGGTATAGGCGGGCCCCGAAGACGGAGTCCAACGTCCGCGAGGTGCGGAGCAGAAGTGAGAGGTTGACATGACAAGGATCCTTGACGGTATCAGGGTTGTTGAACTGAGTTCCTGGACATTCGTGCCGGCAGCAGGCGCCGCGCTCGCGGACTGGGGTGCCGACGTCATCAAAGTCGAAGATACCCGCGGCGGAGATCCGGGCCGCTACCTGGTCGTATCCGGCCTGAGCAAGGACAAGGCCAAGGTCGATGCGGACTACATGCTGGAGATCGGCAACCGCGGCAAACGCAGCGTGGCACTGGACGTGAAGTCCGAGGTGGGCTACGACCTGCTGGTCAAGCTGCTCAAGACCGCCGACGTCTTCCTGACCAACTGGCTGCCCGGTCCGCTGGAACGAGCCAACCTCAACCTCGAGCAAGTCCGCGCCATCAACCCGAACATCATTATTGCCCGCGGCACCGGCCAGGGCACGCGCGGCCCGGACCGCGACAAGGGCGGCTTCGACGCGGCCAGCTACCTGGCCCGAAGCGGTTTCTCCTACGCGATGACCGCGGCCGACAGCGAATTTCCGATGAGCCAGGGACCGGCCTTCGGCGACCTGCCCAGCGGCCTGACCCTCGCCGGCGGCGTGCTCGGAGCTCTGTACAACCGGGAACGTACGGGCGAGGCGACCACCGTGGATGTGTCCCTGCTGGCCCAAGGTATGTGGACCATGGCCCCGGACATCGTCGCGGCCGAATTCTTCGACATCGACCGGATCCCGAAGGCCGGACCAGGCAAGTCCATGAACCCGGTCGTTAACGCGTATAAGACCAAGGACAACCGCTGGATCCAGCTGGTCTTCCTGCAGCCGGATAAGTTCTGGGCCGGCTTCTGCGTCCGGATCGGCCGCATCGACCTGGCCGTGGACGAGCGGTTCACGCCGGCACAGAACCTCGTGGCCAACGGCGACGAAGCGATCAAGCTGCTGCAAGAGACGTTCGCTGCGGAGAACGTGGACCACTGGACCGAGGCGCTCAAGGATGAGCCCGGCGTGTGGTCCGTTATCGCGTCCCCCCAGGAAGTGCTCTTCGATCCGCAGGCCACGGCCAACAGCTACCTGGTCGGCTCTGCCGATTCCCACGGCAAGGAATACCGGCTGGTCGCCCCGCCAATCCAGTTCGGCGAATCGGCGGAACCCGTCGGCCGGGCACCCGGACACGGTCAGCACACCGAAGAGCTCTTGCTCGAACTCGGTCTGGGCCGCGAAGAAATAGCTGCAGCCAAGGAGTCTGGCGCAGTACTATAACTGACCTGGGTGTCCTCGCTAATCCAAGCGGAAAAGGGCGGCAATCCACCAAGGATTGGCGCCCTTTCCGCGCCCGAGGGGTTGGGCTGTGCGGGGGGAGGGGGAGATACGGACGCGGAGACGCAGCAAGGGGAGACAGAGGAAGGGACGGCAATTTCTCGGATTGCCGTCCCTTTGCCCTTGGCGCTGTTTCCTGCTATTTGTTCAGGGGATCCCGCGGGAGGCCGAGGAGGCGTTCGGCGATCACGTTGCGGGTGATCTCCGAGGTTCCGCCGGCGATGGTCAGCGCGCGGTCGAAGAGGTACTCGAAGGTGGCCTCCGCGTGGCCGCCCAGGATTGCCGTCGCACCGCCTGCCTTGATCGCAAGCTCCGACACGCGCTGGGCATGCTCGGCCGACAACAGCTTGCTGAGGTTGCCTTCGGGTCCCGGCCCGGCGTTGATGACGGCCCGGACCACGCTGCGGAGGTTCAGCAGGCGCATCGCATGCTCCTCCACGATCAGGTCGCTGACCTGGCGGGTGAAGAAGGTGTCGTTGGTCAGATTCTCCTTGCCGAGGATGTCGATGAGCGACTGGGCGGTCAGGCCCTCCCGGCTGCCGGCGCCGATGGAGACGCGCTCGTTGCCCAAGGTCGCCCGGGCCACCGTCCAGCCGTCGTTGACGGCGCCGACTACATCGGCGTCGGGGATGAACACGTCATCGAAGAAGACCTCGTTGAAGAGGCATTCTCCGGTGATTTCGCGTAGTGGCCGGACGGTGACGCCGGGGGCATGCATGTCCACCACCATGGCCGTGATGCCCTTGTGCTTGGGGGCGTCGCGGTCTGTGCGCACCGTCGCCAGGCCGCGGTTGCAGTCCTGGGCGCCGCTGGTCCAAACCTTCTGCCCGTTGATTTTCCAGCCGCCTTCGACCTTGACGCCGCGGGTACTGACCGCTGCCGCGTCCGAACCGGCGCCGGGCTCACTGAACAGCTGGCACCACTGGTGCTCGCCACGGAGGCTGGCCGGAATCCATCGTTCGATCTGCTCGGGGTTGGCCTGCTGCACCAGCGTGAGCAGAACCCAGCCGCCGATACCAAGGCTGGGCAGTTCGACGTCGACGAGTTCCTCCTCGATGACGAGCTGCTCGACCGCACCCGCGCCGCGGCCGAAGGGGGCCGGCCAGTGTGGGACCTGGTATCCGGAGGAAGCGAGTAGTTCACGGCGCTCGGATTGCGGTGTCGAACGGTAGGTTGCCAGGAAGGCGCGGGAAGAGGCGCGGAACTCCTCGGCTTCCTCGGGCAAGTCCAGGGCGAACTTGCGGTACTCGCCGGTGGCCGTGCGGTCATAGATGGCGTCGTTGACGACGTGCTCGGGGCCGAACAGCGCGGGGAGGGCGCGGCTGCGGCGCATGTAGATGTGGTTGTCGTGTTCCCAGGTAAAGCCGATTCCGCCGTGGATCTGCATGCTCTGCTGGGCGTTGAAGACCAGCGCTTTGAACGCCGCGGCGGCTGCCGCGTCAGCGGCCAGATCCGCCTGGGGATCCGTTATGCCGGTCCGTGCCGCATCCCAGACCGCGGCCACGGCCAGCTCGGACTGTACAAGCATATTGGCCAGATGGTGCTTGATCGCCTGGAACGAGCCGATGGCGCGGCCGAACTGATGGCGGATCTTCGCGTAGTCCAGCGCCAGGTCCAGCGAGGCGCGGGCTGCGCCGCTGGCTTCGGCCGCTGCCAGTGTGCGGGCCAGCTGCCTGACGAGATGGGCGCCGCCGGAGAACACGGCAACCGAAGCGGGCGCCAGCTCCTCGAAGCGGGCCTCGGCGATGGCCATGGTGGGGTCAAAGGACTGGACCGGGGTGACAGTCACCCCGGGGGCGTCCAAGGGAACCAGGACCGCATCCTCGCCGGCAATGAACAGACCGAGCGATGCCAACTGTCCGCCGATCAACGGACCGGTGGATCCGGTGTACGAATCCTCGCTCCGGATCAGTGACCCTGCCAGCCCCAAGGACGCCACGGTGCTGCCGCTGGCCAGGCCGGGCAGGTGCCGGGCCCGGACGTCGTCGGAAGCCGCGGCAGCGAGGACCGCCGAGGTGACGGCGGTGGCCGTGAACGCCCCGGTCGCCAGGGTGCGGCCCAGTTCTTCGATCACGATGGCAATTTCAGGGAGGCCGAACCCCTCGCCGCCGTATTCTTCGGGAAGGTGCAGTCCCTGCCAGCCCTGCTCAGCCATGCCGGACCAGAGCCGGCCGAAACCGGACAGGTCTCCGTCCAGGGCGCACCGGACAACGCCGTGGGCGTCTGCTTCCTTCAGGAAGACCCGGGCTACCTCAGCCAACTGCTGGTGCTCTTCATTGATCGCCAGACCCATGTGTTCTCCTAAGAACCGATTTAGTGTGTGTTTTGTGTCGGCGCGGCTGCGCCGGGGCCCGAAAACGGGTACAAAAGACCGTCGTGCTAACCCCAGTATAGTGGTACTGTATGGCTTACGGTAAACAATTTAGTGGAGAGTGCTAAGCGTTCCCGGTGACTCGATAAGGAGAAAATTCGATGGCGTTGAAGACAGGAAGCCAATTGCGCACGTCCGCTTCCGGCTGCGAGGTAGTAGTGATTCGGGGAACCGAGGCGGAGGGGGCGCTGTTGTGTGCTGGCGGGCAGATGGTTGCGGAAACCCCGGCGCAGCCCGCATCAGGCGACGCGGGCGGAAGCACCCTGCCTGTTGGCAAGCGCTATACCGATACGGAATCCGGTGTAGAGGTGCTGGTGGTCAAGCCAGGTGCCGGTCCCTTGAGCTTCGACGGGCGGGAGCTGTCGCTGAAGGCAGCCAAAGCCCTCCCCGCGTCGGATTGAGGGGAACAAGTGAATCTCACCACATTGCTCGAGATGGTCGCCTCCGGAAACGGCGACACGGTGCTGATCGGCAGCAAGGAGCAGGGACTCACGGGAGAAGAGCTGCGTGCGCGAGCGAGCGCCGGTGCCAAGCTGATTCAGGACGCCGGGTCCCAGACAGTGGTCTACCTGGGCGGAAACGGTCCGGCTTTTCCTGTCGCCTTGTTCGCAGCGGCCTATGCCGCCGTGCCCTTCTTGCCGCTTAATTACCGGCTCAGTGCGGAACAGATTGACGAGATCCTGGCACGGCAACCGAAACCCTTCCTCATCAGCGACGACCCGCTGCGTACCGGGCACGGGGCGCTGTCCCTCGAGGAGTTCCTGAACCTTGCGGCACCAGGCGGTGCACCTCACGAACCCGGCGGGGCCGACGGAGAGGACATCGCTGTCCTGCTGATGACCAGCGGAACCACGGCAGCGCCGAAGAGCGCCGTACTACGGCATCGCCACCTGACGTCCTATGTGCTCGGGTCCGTCGAGTTTGCCTCGGCTGAACCCGGTGACGCAACGATTGTTTGTGTTCCGCCGTACCACATCGCGGCTGTGGCAAACCTGATCTCCAACCTCTACGCTGGCCGCCGGGTGGTCTATCTGGACCACTTCACGGCTGCCGATTGGCTGGACATTGTCACCAAGGAACAGATCACCAATGCCATGGTGGTTCCGACGATGCTCGTCCGGATTGTGCGCGAGCTAGACAAGCGCGGCACGCCGGGCCCTGGCTCCCTGCGCGGGCTATCCTACGGCGGTGCCAAGATCGCTGCCACCGTCCTGGCCGATGCCCTTCGCCTGTTCCCCACCACCGGATTCGTCAACGCCTACGGACTCACCGAGACGGCGTCATCGATTGCCGTGCTCGGACCGGAGGACCACCGCGACGCCTTGGCCAGCGAAGACCCGCATGTCCGGGCCCGCCTGGCATCAGTTGGCCGGGCGCTGCCCGGAGTCGAAATCGAGATCCATGATCCCCTCGGCCGGCCGTGCGCTCCGGGCGTGGTCGGCGACATCGTTGTCCGCGGCCCGCAGATTGCCGGTGAATACAAGGAGTCCGGCAGCCTGGTCGATCCCGCGGGCTGGTTCCACACCCGCGACCTCGGCCATATCGACGGGGAGGGATTCATCTTCGTTCAGGGCCGTTCGGATGACACGATCATCCGCGGCGGCGAGAACATCGCACCTGCGGAAATCGAAGACGTCCTTGCACGGCACCCAGCGGTGGCCGACGTCGCAGTCGCAGCGATTCCGCACGAGGAATGGGGCCAAGGCATCGGCGCATTCGTCGTTCTGAAAGAGGGCCAAACGGAGGAAGAGGACGAGCTCAAGAACTGGGTCCGGTCGCAGCTGCGCAGTTCCAAGACCCCGGATTTGGTGCGCTTCGTCCCCGAGCTGCCGACGACGCCGACAGGCAAGATCCTGCGCCGCGATCTGGTGCGGTCGCTCGCCACCGAAGCGGCCAGGTGAGGAGATGGCCGGTAGGCAGCTGAACTTCGACTGCGGCGATGTCGTCATCGCCGGGGAGCAATGGACCGCGGCGGACCCGTCAGGTCCGCCCCGCCACGTCGTCTTCCTGCACGGAGGCGGCCAGACGAGGCATTCCTGGGGGACGACGGCGGAGAAACTTGCTGCCCGTGGGTGGACCTGCACCACGCTGGATCTGCGCGGGCACGGCGACAGTTCATGGTCGCGCAGTGCGGACTACGGACTGCCGGCCCACGCGGCGGACCTGCGGCACGTCATCAGGGAACTCGGTCCCGGCGCGGTGCTCGTTGGCGCCTCCATGGGCGGGCTCACGGCACTCACTGCCCTGTCTGGGGATCCCGAACTTGCCCGGGCCATGGTGCTGGTCGATATCGTTCCGCGCCCCAGCCAGACGGGCGTGAAGCGGATCCAGGCCTTCATGACGGGCCATCTGGGCGGCTTCGGCTCCTTGACGGAAGCCTCGGAAGCGGTCGCTGCCTACACGGGCCGGAAGCGGCCGGCGAACCCGGACGGGATGCGCAAGAACGTGCGCCTGTCCGAGGATGGCCGATGGTACTGGCACTGGGATCCGGCCATGATGACGCGCGTCGACCGTGAGTCGGGCGCACCTGATCCGGAACACTTGCTGCGGCTGGCCGCGAAGATCAAGGTTCCCGTACTGATCGTCCGGGGGGCGCTCTCGGACGTCGTCGACGCGTCCGGAATCAAAGAACTTCAGGACGCACTCTCGGACAGCACCGTCGTCGAAGTCAAAAATGCCGGACATATGGTTGCCGGCGATGACAACGACCGTTTCGCCGATGCGGTGGCCGCGTTCCTGGAACAGCTTGAAGACGCGCCGCGACAGGGGCCCAGAGCCTCCTAGAGAAGCAGGTCGTTGATTCCTTTAGGTCTGGGTTTCGTCAGACTTGGTTCATGTGGCAAGGCACTGGTGTTTCGTGGAGGCGACCGGGAGCAGCTGGAGGCATTGACGCGGGAAGTCCTCGTCGGCGACGCTGGCGCCGCGGGCCAGGACGGTGCTGCTGGCTTGCCCAATGTTGAGATTGAGAAGTCGACCGGATTCAAGCGCCCGACGGTGTTGAAGTGGCGCCTGCGGTACGCAACGGCGGGCGTCGAAGGCCTGTCGGACGCACCCCAGGCTGGGCCGGGAGCCCGGGACGATGAACTGGCGATAGTTGTCGACACTGACCAATGACGGGATCCCGCAGCAGGAATCGGGGACCCCGTCATTGGTCCGCGCGCATCATGGCCCCCCGCCACGGGGTATCGTCCTCCTCGCTCGCGCGGATCGGGCGCAAGCGGAGTGTCCAGCCGCACCGGATCGAGACCTTCAAGTTCTCCACCGCCCCACAGCTCGAACCCAAGCTCCGTGATGTGGTCGGGCTGTACATGTCGTCGCCGGAGAACGCGGTGGTGCTCAGCATTGAAGGCACACTGGGGAAGTGGGTGCGCGTGTACCGGGCGGATAATCCGGATCGGGTAAGGCCGGCCGGGAGAAGGCGCCGCACCCTGAAGGCATCCCGGGCCTCGTTCTACCGGTGGCGCAACCCCGCGGGTCCCTCCCCGCGCGCCGTCCGTGACCAGCTGACCCTGGTGCTCAATGCCAAGGGCGTGCAGGCCGCCGGCCAAATCGGCGGGCTGGCGGCATCCCTCCGGCAGAGGTCCTCGCCACCCGTCAGACCCGCGACCAGGAACCCCTGGCCGCGTAACCCGAATCAACCACAAACTGATACTCAAAACTTGACGACGGCATGAAAGCCACCCGAACCCCTCGACGGCCGCGACCGCGTGCTGGAGTTATTGTGGGCGCCCTCCCGGGCCGTCCTAAATCCGTGCCCGGCCTGCGGTGGAGCCCCCGTCGGCCACGAACTCGGCTCCCGTGGAGAACGTGGATTCGTCACTGGCCAGGAACAGCACGAGCTGGGACAACTCGGCGGGCTCTCCGAGGCGCCGTAGGGCAACGTGGCTTTCCGGGGCGTCGATACCGGCGGTCATGGGGGTCCTGAACGTGCCGGGATGTACCGAATTCACCCGGATGCCGTAGCGGCCCAGGTCCAGGGCCACGGATTTGGTCAGCCCGCGCACGCCGAACTTGGAGGCCGTGTAGCCGGGCAGCGCGGCATAGCCCGCCAGCCCCGCAGCGGAGGAAACGTTGATGATGGAACCGCCGGAGGACTTCTTCAGGGCCGGGATCGCCGCCTTGATGCCCAGGAACGTACCGGTCAGGTTAATGCCGATGACTGCGTTCCACTGCTCCAGCGAGAACTCCTCGATGCTGGAGGAATTGGCGATGCCCGCATTGTTGACTAGGACATCCAACCCGCCAAAGCGGGAGAGTGCGGTGTTGACGGCCGCCTCCCAGTCCCCGGGCCGGGTGACATCCAGGTGGACGTAGGCCGCGTTGTCGCCAAGTTCCGCTGCAGTCCGGGCTCCCTCCTCATCGAGGATGTCGCCGATGACGACCCTGGCGCCCTCGGCGACCAACAGCTGGGCGTGGGAAGCACCCAGGCCCCTCGCTCCGCCGCTGATCAACGCGGTCTTTCCGTCCATACGTCCCATACTGTCCTCTTCCCTTTCCCCTTTTACACGCCCGTCTGCCTCTGCCGGCCGCGGGCGGGCAGGTTGCCGTGGCGCCGGCGGTACTCAACGGAGGCGTCGACGGCCTGCCGGACGCGCCCCGGCCGGCCCGGGAACCCGTGATCAAACGAATGGCGGGTCCGCCGGAGCGGGCCTGCCATTCGTTCGTGCCGGGGGTCAGCTGCTGTGCTTGACCTCGCTGAACGGCACATCGCGGTCTGCGGCGTACTCGCGCGGCATCTGGAGCAGGCGCTCGCTGATGATGTTGCGGGACATCTCCGAGCTGCCACCCCCGAGGCTGGCTGCCTGGCGGGAGAGGTAACCGGTGCCCAGTTCCAGCGGTCCGCGGCCCAGAGGCCCTGCCACGGCGTAACTGCCGGCCAATTCCAGCCCGATGTCGGTGTTCAGCCAGTCCGTTTCGGCGTGGAACAGGCGGATCAGTGACATGGCCGGAGCGGGCAGTTCGCCGCTCTCGACGGCGGTCGCGACGCGCTTGATCAGCTGTTCCTGCACGGTGCGGTGGGCGTAGGCCTGGCCCACGAGTTCGCGGACATGGACGTCGTCCGCCTGACCGGTTTCCCTGGCCAGCGCCACGAAGTCGTCGGATGCCTTGCGGGTGTCCCGCTTGCCGCGGCCGCTGGTATACGGCGAGCCGCCGCCGACCGCGGTGCGCTCGTGGAACAGCTGGCGGGAGGCGACGGTCCAGCCGTCGTTGACCTCTCCGACGACAGCGTCCGCCGGCACTACCACGTTGTCGAAGAACTCCTCGCAGAATTCGGTCGAACCGTTGACCTGCTTGATGCGGCGTAGATCAACACCGGGGGAATTGATCTTCATCAGGAACATGGTCAGGCCGCGGTGCTTCGGCGCGTTCCAGTCCGTCCGGGCCAGGCACAGCGCGTAGTCGCCCGCATAGGCGCTCGTGCTCCAGATCTTTGCGCCGTTGATGACCCACTCGTCGCCGTCGCGGTCCGCCCGTGTCAGGACGCCGGCAAGGTCGGATCCTCCGCTGGGCTCGGACAGGAACTGGACCAGGACCTCGTCGCCGCGGATGGCGGCGCTGAGGTGTTCCTTCTTCTGTTTCTCGCTGCCCATGTCCAAGATGGTCGGGGCGCAAATGCTGAGGGTCGGGACGTTCAGCAGGAGTGGCATCTCGTAGCCGTCGGCTTCTTCGGTGAAGGCTTCCTGGTACTCGTGCGACAGCCCCAGGCCGCCGTATTCCTTCGGGAAGCAGATGCCGGCAAAGCCGCCGGCGTAGAGCCGCTTCTGCAGCTCGCGTGCGTGCAGCCACTCGGCGTCGTCGTCGCCCGACGAAGGCGGCGGGGCATCCGGATCGACGCGGGCCACATTGGCCGCCAGCCAGGTCCTGGCCCTCAGGCGGAATTCTTCAACAGTCTCGATAGCCGTTTCCGTCATGATGTCGTTTCCTTTCACAGACCGAGCTGGGAGGCAATGAGGCGGCGGTGTTCGCCGGGGGTTCCGAAGAGCTGCCGGTTCACGGTGACCCGGCGGAGGAAGAGATGGAGATCGTGTTCCCAGGTCACGCCTATCCCGCCGTGGAGCTGGACGGCGTCCTGGACGATTTCGACGGAGCGTTGCCCCACGTAGGACTTGGCCACGCTGACCAGGTACGGCGCGTTGTCCGCCCGGTCCTGGACGGCCTGGGTGGCGCCGTCGAGCGTGGCGCGGCTAGCCTCGATCCACAGTTTCATATCGGCGAATCGGTGTTTGAGGGCCTGGTAGGAGGCCAGCGGGCGCCCGAAGGAATAGCGGTCGAAGGCCCACTGGACGGTGAAGTTGAAGACCGTGTCGAGGGCGCCGACGGTTTCGGCCAACTGCAGCAGGTTGGCAATCTGGCCCTGCCGTTCGATCAATGCGGCCGTTGAAGCGGTGCTTCCGACCACCGCGTCGGCGGATACCTCGACATTGTCGAAGGTCACCGTGCCGTACTGCTTGACGGCGTCCAGCGAGCCGGACGGCTCGACGGTGACGCCCGGGGAGCTGGTGGTGACGATGAACTGCAGCGGACCGTTTTCGGTGGCGGCGGTGACCAGGAAGACGTCAGCCTGCGGAGCCGCTTCGACGCGGTCCTTCACACCGCTGAGCACATAGCCGGCGCCGGAAGCCGAAGCCGTCAGGCCCGGCGCTGCCGGATTCCATGGGGAACCGGGTTCATACACAGCCCAGGTTGCGATGCTGGTCCCGGACACGAGCGCGTCGATGAGCTCGCCGTGGTCGGGGCCGTCGGTGGCATCAACCAGCCCGGCCAGGACAACATTCACCGGGTGCAGCGGTCCCGGGCCTACCGATTTGCCGAGTTCCGTGGCTACCCCGACGAGGTCCCGGACTCCTTCTCCCGAGACGCTGCCGCCGCCGAGCTCCTCCGGCACCAGCAGGGTGGCCCAACCGATCTCGGTGGCACGCTGCCACCACTCCCGGTTGAACGATTCTCCGCTCGCATTCAGCGCGCGGACAATCGCCAGCGGGGTTTCACTGGCAATGAAATCAGCGGTGGTGTCGCGGAACAGTTTCTGTTCCGCCGCGGTGTCTACCGTCATCACGGATCCTCCTGTATCGAAGTTGTTCTTGGTCCCGGCAACGCCGGGCTCACATAGCTCGCCGTAAAACAGGATGCGCTTGAACGCTCGCCATGTCAAGCGGCTTACGGTAAGCTAAACGGTATAACAAACGTTAACCAATGGCGATAGCTGGAGCAGGAGTCTGGGATGAGCAGCACACTGGTGATCGATTCCGGGAGAAGTGAAGAATTGGGGTCGGCCGGGCGGGTCAGGCAGGCGTTGGCCGAACAGGGCTACCTTTCCGATGCCGCCACGGCGAATATCGTCTACATTGCCGCGGCGCTCCAGAAGCCGGTGCTGGTGGAGGGCCCCGCCGGCACGGGCAAGACCGAGCTTGCCAAGGCCGTGGCCGCCATGACGGGGGCCCGGCTCATCCGCCTGCAGTGCTACGAAGGGCTGGATGAATCGCGGGCCCTGTATGAGTGGGACTACCGCAAGCAGCTTCTGGCCATCCAGGCGTCCGAATCCTCCGCGGCGCAGGACAGGGTGGCGGGCGTATTCTCGGAGGGGTTCCTGCTGGAGCGCCCGCTATTGGCGGCTATCCGGGCCGAGGGTCCCGTGGTGCTGCTGATCGACGAGGTTGACCAGCTGGACGTCGAAACCGAGGCGCTCCTGCTCGAGATCCTGTCCGATTTCCAGGTCTCGATCCCGGAGCTGGGCACGGTGACCGCCGCGCGGCGTCCCCTGGTCTTCCTGACATCAAACAACAACCGCGAGCTGTCCGAGGCGCTGAAGCGCCGCTGTCTTTTCCTGCACATGGACTACCCGGACGTGGACCGCGAGCGCGACATCGTGGCGTCCCGTGTCGCCGGCATCTCGGATTTCCTCGCCGGTCAGATCAGCGCTACAGTCGGATCGCTGCGCGCGATGGAGCTGAAGAAGAGCCCGTCCGTCTCCGAGACTTTGGACTGGGCCCGAACCCTGGCACTGTTCGGCACCGAGGAGCTCGACGCCGGTGCCGTCGTCGAGCACCTGCCGGTGCTGCTCAAACACCGCAGCGATATAGAACGGGCTACCTCCGAGCTAGGCGTCGGCGGCTCGTGAGCACGTTGGCGACCCGGCCGGCCGCGGTCCGGCTAGTCGGAAAGGAAGCGCGAAACCGCGCCGAATGCCCGCGGATCCGAGGGCGTCTTGTAGTGGTCGGTGCCGGGCAGGCTCACCAGGCGCGCCGTCTGCAGGTTACCCAGCAGCGCGTCGGCGGGACCGACGTCGTCCTTGTCGCCCAGGACGATCAGCACCGAGGCTTCGATGGCGCGCAGGGCCTTGGGGGAGGGCTGCCGCGGCACTCCCCGGATGAAGGCGCTGACCTTTTTGGGATCGTTGCCCGCAGAGCGGGCCATAGTGGCCAGCATCCGCAGGCCCGGATCCTCGATGGGTTCATCGCGCTCGAAGGCGTCGGCGATGCGGCGCAAGCCCTCGCCGGAGTTCCACATTCCATCACCCACACCGGTGAGCACCAGGCGGGCAAAGGCGTCGGGTTTGCGGGCCGCGGCGCGCAGCAGCAGGAGAGAACCGGCGGAAAAGCCGACGGCGGTGTCCGCATTGTTCCCGGCGGTGAAGGCGAGGAGGGCGTCGACGGCGGCCGCGTCGTCGCCCGGCTCGATCGGCGAGGTGCCGTGTCCGGGAAGCTCGAACGGTACCGCTTCGCCGCCCAGATCTTCGATGAGCTCCGGCCAGCCGTAGCGGGCCCAGGTGGATTCGTAGCTCGACGCCAGTCCATGGACAAACACGATTCTTGGTTTCATGCTGGAAGCTTAGAGCAAACTGTAAGCCAATCGGTATCTGTTTCCGTACACCATCGGGAAGGGTGGGCCGATGCTGGCAGTCATTGAGGGTGTCGCGGCCGAACTGCGCCGCATGAACGTCCCCGTGTCCACAAGCGAATTGATCGACGCGGCCCGGAGCCTGCGTGCAGTTCCGCCGGCCGACCGGGAGGCCGTGAAGGCTGCCGTTGGCGCCTGCCTGGCCAAGTCCGTCCCCCACCAGGACGCCTACAGCATTGTCTTCGACCTGTTCTGGCCCCGTGACGATGCCGCGGGGCAGCGGGTAACCGACGAAAGGCGATTGTTCGAGCAACTGCCCGACGACGAGCTAAGGAAGATCCTGCTCCAGGCACTGACCGCTGGGGGCACCTCGACCATGCGCGAGGTGGCGCGGGTGATCGTGGACCGCCACGCCGGCATGCAAGCCGGCCGGGCGGTCGCCGGCACGTTTTACATCTTCCGGGCCCTCCGCTCGATCCAGGCCGATACGCTGGCGGACGATGTGGTGGTGCTGGACCCCCCAGCCGAAGGCCCCACCCGGTCGCTGAGCCTGCGCCTGGCCCGCGAGCGCGCAGGCCGGTCCGTCGTCGCCTTCGAAAGGATGGTCGAAACCGAAGTGCGGCGGCTGCTGGTCGAGGACCGCGGCGCGGAAGCCGTCGCGGCTACGGTGCGCAGCCCGCTGCCAGCGGATGCGGACTTCCTGACGGCCTCGACCCAAGTCATCGAGCACATGCGGACGGTGGTGGATCCTCTGGGGCGGGCGCTGGGCCACGCCCTCACCGCCAAATGCCGGCGCCACGGCCGACGCCACCTCGATTTCCGCGCGACCATCAGGGACTCCCTGTCCACCGGCGGAGTGCCGGCCCGGCTGCACCTGCGCCAGCCGCGTCCTTCCAAGCCCAAGCTGGTGGTCATCGCGGACATCTCCGGGTCCGTGGCGACGTTCGCGCAGTTTACGCTGCAGCTCACCTCGGCGCTGCAGACCCGGTTCTCCTCGCTGCGCTCCTTCGTTTTCATCGACGGCATGGACGAGGTGACGGACCTGCTGACGGCTGG
Source organism: Arthrobacter sp. AZCC_0090 (assembly GCF_014207375.1). Taxonomy (GTDB): domain Bacteria; phylum Actinomycetota; class Actinomycetes; order Actinomycetales; family Micrococcaceae; genus Arthrobacter. Next base: position 25,611 of record NZ_JACHEE010000012.1, read on the forward strand.
CCCCACGATCCGGGATGCGACGTCGCGGATCAACACCGAACGGCGGGGTTTCTGGTTCGACGGCCGCTCCGACTACGGCCACGCTCTTCAGCTGTTCAAGGAGAAGTATTCCGACGTGGTCGACTCACGCACCACGGTCCTGCTGCTCGGCGACGCCCGGGGGAACTACCACGAGCCGCACGCAGAGGTCCTCGCCGGGCTGCATGCGCGTGCGGCCCGGGTTTTCTGGCTGAACCCGGAGCGGCGGGCCAGCTGGAACGAAGGTGATTCGGTCCTGGCCGAATATGCCAAGCACTGCGACGCGGTCTTCGAATGCCGCAACATCAACGATCTAAGGAACTTTGTCGAATCGCTCGCCTGAGCCGCGCAGCACCCGCCGGCCGGCCCCACACCAAAGACCAACCACCGCATCATGAATCACGACAGGAGCAGCGCATGACTGAAACAGTCAAGGAAGTTGACAGTAACATCTCGGCAGCAATGGAAGCGGCCGTGGGACGCGAAATGGGGCGCCGGATCAGCTTCCGCGTCTCCGAATCGGATATCCGCAGATGGGCCATCGCGGTGTACTGGCCGGAAGAGCCGCCGGCACTGTTCACCGATCCCGACTACGCGGCCAGGACGGTCCACGGCGGAATCGTGGCGCCGGAGGAGTTCAATCCCTTCGCCTGGGCCGTGGCCGCGCAGGGCTCGGCCGCCACCGAGCCGATCGATGCGAATGACCCGGACAAAACGGAGCGGACGGTGGGGATCCAGGGCCCCGGCCTGTCCTTTCAGATGAACGGCGGGCTCAGCACTACCTACGGTTCGCGCATCCATCCCGGCGACGTCATCACCAGCGTGTCCCGGCTTGGCGGCTACACCGAGCGTGCAGGGTCGCTGGGAAATATGCTGCTCAGCACCATCGAGGATGTGTGGACCAACCAGAATGACGAGCTGGTGAAGCGAACCGTCTTCACGCTGATCCGCTACTAGCCGTGGACACGGCTCCACTTACGAATGACCAAGAAGCAGGAGAGAACAACATGACCGTTACAAACGTACGCCCGGTCCAGGTCGGCGATGAGCTCGGTCCCTTTGTGCGTGAAACAGGGTTTGCGGCCTGGAACAGGTTCGCTGCCGTCAATGATGAATTTGTGCCGATCCACATGGATGACGAGGCCGGAAAGGCAGCCGGGCAGCCGGGCGCCTTCGGGATGGGCAATCTTCAGTGGTCGTACCTGCACAACCTGGTGCGCGACTGGGCGGGCGAGGACGCCCGGATCGTGGAACTGTCCTGCCAATTCCGCAAACCCAACCTCAAGGGAACGGTAACCGCCCGCGGCATCGTCACAGCGGTGCGGGATGAAGCGGACGGACAGTACGCGGAGCTGGATCTCTGGACCGTGGACGAATCCGGTGCGAAGCTTGCCCCGGGCAAGGCCACGGTGCAGTTGGCACTGCACCGGTCTTAGGCAGCAGACCAACAACCGGACGAAAAAATGCGGCGGCAGGATCCCTAAGGGCCCTGCCGCCGCAGTTGTCTCCAGGCTGGTCAGCCGGCGAAGGGATCGTTGGGGATATCCTCTGCGCTGAAGAAGTACGGCGCACCGAAGGTGTCTTCCGGGTTGGCTGCCAGCAGCGTGGGCCGGATCCTGGTGGTCCGGACGCCCTTGGAATTGAGCCACTTCTCGGCGGAATCAACGTCAGTGATCTTGAACGTCGCGCTGTAGATCATGTTGCCCCACTTCGCGACATGCCGGCCGAGATCAGAGCCCTCCTCGAGCGGCTGGGCCAGCTGAAGCAGGCTGTCGCCGAGCTGGACGGTCTGGTACTGCACATGGGTATCTTCGTCGACGCCCTTGTCCACTGCAACGGCCTGGATGACGTCGACGTAGGCATGCACTGCGGCCTCGAGGTCCTTGACACCCAGTGTGATGTAGCTCAGACGCTCGATCGTCAGCGGGTGGCTGCGCCACATCTTCACCTGCGAGGACCACGTGTCCTGCTGGCGCGGATCGTTGGGCATATCAATACGGCAGAGTTCCACCATGAGGCCGGCGGTGTCCCGCGGGCTCGGGTAGAAGTACACCTCGTCCGGATCCATGGCGTCGAGCTTTCCGCCGCCCGGCTTGCCAATGTATACGCCCTGGTCAATCAGGCGGTTGCCCAGCGCTTCGAGGTCATCCACCTTGTAGCCCACGGAGTGCAGATGCTGGCCGAACTTGGAGTAGAACTTGCCAACCGGCTTCTCCACGTTGACCGGCAACTTCGGTGCCATGGTTTCAACGCAGAGGTCCGAGACCATGAGCAGTCCGGCCAGCCGGTCTTCCACGGGCAGGAAGTTCGGTTCGTCGACACCCATGTATACCAGTCCGCCAAAGACATCTTCGTAGAAGGCGTTCAGCTTGGGAACGTCGTCGGTCATGTGGACCATGTGGATCATCAGGCCGATGCCGTGATCTCCGCTTTTCTTGACTGTCTTTTCCATCTGTTGCTCCTTGGTTCTAGTTGTTCGGGTAGCGGTGGCTAGATGCCGCGGAAGAACTGCAGGACGGGCGGATTGACGGTGCCGTCCAGGGCAGCGGTCATGGTGAGCTGACCCGCCCCCATGGCCGCACCGAGGGCGGCTTCTGCCGCGGTGGGGTCCGCGTCGTCTATCTCATAAACTGCCAGAAAGCGCGGCAAATCGTTTCCGGCGTTGCCAACTGACGCCAGCACGTAACGGCTGACCTCGGTGACGGAGGGTATGACGGCGCGGATTTCGGGAATGTGGGTTTCTTCGTACCAGGTGGTGAAGTCCTCCACGCTATTGGCACTGGCGGGGCTGGTGAGGGCAATGAGCAATGATTTCGCCATGACCGGGTCCTTTCTGATGAGGGCGGAGGCTAGAAAGCCAGCGCCCGTGCGGTGAGTGCATCGATGCGGACATTTCGTTTGCCCGCCGGTGTTGTTTTGATCGCATTAAGCACGGACGCCCGAACCGCCGGAACCGACTCCGGCACGGCGGCGTCAATGGCCCCCATGCTGAACAGATCCCCGGCGGAGATCTTCAGATCCCCGGCCAACTTGGCTGCCCGGGTGTTGTCCCGGTAGAGCACGACGGCGCCCGGCTCTGGGCCGATGACGGAGAAGACCGAGCCGGTCAGCATCAGGAAACTGTCCGCGTGGGCGAGTGACATTGCGCCGCCGCTTCCGCCCTCGCCGACGCAAAGCGCGACGCTCACGGTCGGCAGCGCCGCCATCGCACCGATCGTCCGCGCAATCTCACGGGCCAGGCCGTCCGCTTCGGAGGGGGCGGACGGGTCCGCCCCCGGGGTGTCGATGATGGTCAGCAGAGGCATTCCCAGCCGTCCCGCAAGCTCGATCGCGCGCTGGGCCAGCCTGAAGCCGGCTGGCCCAACGAGGGCGTGATCCTCTTCCGCCCGTGCCCGGTCCATCGCGACCACCATTAGCCGCCGGCCGTCCATGGTGGCCAGCCCGGCACGGATACGCGGATCGCTGCCCCGCAGCTCAACCCATGAGTCCGTCAGCCAGGCGGCCCAGTCCAGTCCGGACGGACGCAAGGGCGAGCGGACTTCCTGCAGCAACTGCCAGGCGCTGGTGGGCTGGGTCGCGGTGCCCGCCGGCGCTTCCGCGGTAACCTGAAGCGGCGGCGCCGCGGCGACCCCCAAAGCCTGCTCCAGCCACTTACGCTGGTCTGTGACCGGGGTAATTGCATCGATGAGGCCGTGGCGGAAGGCCGATTCCGCCGTATGTGAAGTCTTGGGCGGCAGCGAGCCGGTGACCTGTTCCACCACACGGGGTCCACCGAACCCGATTACCGCCGCGGGGGACGCGGTCCGGACATCTGATTGGGAGGCCCATGAAGCGTAGACACCGCCGGTGGTGGGGGAGCGGAGGGCGCTGGCGCTCATGAGTCCGGCCGCACGGTGAGCCGAAACGGCTGAGGAAGTGCGGGCCATCTGCACCAAGGAGACCATGCCCTCCTGCAGGCGCGCTCCGCCGCTGCTGACCAGCTGGGCGACGGGAAGTCCGCGCTCCGTGGCCCGGCGGTAAGCCCGGACGATCCGCTCGCCGGCGACGGCACCCATGGTGCCGCCCGATTTGCTGAAATCGCACGAAATCAGCACGTAGGAGCCCAGTTCGCCCTCTACCAGGCCTGCCCGGACGGATTCCTCATCTGCAAGCGGGGGTTCGTATCCGTCAAACGAAAGCGGATTGTTGGACCGCAGGTCCGTATCCCACTCCTCGGCGAACGAGACCTGTGCCTCAGCTTCGGGAAGCCGTTCACTGACCTGCGTCACGACCGCGCGCCGTTTTCGTCATACGTGTAGAAGCCGCGCCCGGTCTTGCGTCCCAGCCAGCCCAGGCGCACGTACTGCTTCAGCAGGGTCGGAGGGAAGTAGCGCGGGTCCTTGTACTCCTCGTACATCGAGGCGGCCATGTCGTGGACGATGTCCAGGCCAATCAAATCGCTGAGGGCGAAGGGGCCCATGGGGTGGTTGAAACCGAGCTTGATCACTTCGTCGATGGATTCCATGTCGGCCACATCGCGTTCAAAGGCGCGGATCGCATCCGTGAGGTAGGGGACAATCAGCAGATTGCCGATGAACCCGGGGACGTCATTGACGACGACGGGGCTCTTGCCGAGCGCCTTGGCGAAGTCGACAAAAGTCTGGACATTTTCGGGCAGGGTCACCGGCGTCTTGATGACCTCTACCAGCTTCATTGACGGTACGGGATTGAAGAAATGCGCTCCGACCACCTGCTCCGGCCGGGTCGTCGCCGCAGCCAGGATGACCAACGGAATCGTAGAGGTATTCGAGGCGATGAAGGCTTCGGGGGCAACGAGCTTGTCGATTCGGCCGAGGATCTCCTTCTTCAGTTCCACGTCCTCGAAGACGGCCTCGATAACCAAGTCCGCGTCAGTGATGTCGGAAAGGTCCGAGCTGATGGTGAAATTGGCCAGGGCCGAGTCCCGCTGGGCTTCGGTGATCTTTCCCCGGGCGAAGGAACGGTTCAGGCCCGCTGCGATTCGGGCATGGGCGGCTTCAGCAGCCTGCTCGGACGTTTCAACCCCCACGGTCTGGAAGCCGTTCTGGGCCGCGGTCTGAACAATGCCGCCACCCATGGTGCCACACCCTACAACTGCCACTCGCTTGATTTGCATTTGCCGTTTCTCCTTCGGGGGTATTCATGACCGCACCGGCGGGACGGTTGCCTGGAGCGCACTGAGGAGCCGCAGGGGTGGTGATCAGACCGTCTTGGTCCGGTGCCAATTCTCTGGTATTGCCGCACCAGTAAGTGTTACTGTAATGCACACGATAACAGATCGCCAGCAATGGCGCAGGGAAAGGTTGTTCGCGGTGACCCGAGAAGATGACCGGACGTTATTCATCAACGGAGAATGGACGTCGGCAGGGAACGGCTCTTTGTTCGATGTGTTGGACCCGAGCACGGAAGCCGTTATCGGGAGGGCGTCCGACGGCGGTGCGGCCGACGCCCGAGCCGCTGTGGCCGCCGCCTCTGCGGCCTTCGAAGGTTGGGCAAACCAGACAGCATACCAGCGGGCCGCCGCCTTGGAACGGGCCCACCGGATCATGCTCCGCCGTGCGGATGAGCTCGCCGCGTTGATGACGCTGGAACAGGGTAAGCCGCTGAGAGCGGCGAAGAACGAAGTCCTCTATGGGGCCGACTTCCTCAGCTGGTTCGCTGAAGAGGCCAAGAGGGTCTACGGCACCACGATCCCTTCGGCACGCGCCAACCAGCGGCTGACCGTGCTGCGTCAACCTGTCGGCGTAGTCGCAGCCATTACGCCTTGGAACTACCCGATTTCCATGATTGCCCGGAAGGTCGCCCCGGCCGTTGCGGCGGGCTGCACCGTGGTACTCAAGCCGGCCGAGCAGACGCCCCTGTGCGCCATTGCCATGTTCGAGATCTTCGAAGAAGCCGGCTTTCCGCCCGGAGTGGTCAACCTCATCACTACGGGAAACCCCGAAGCCGTTGGAGACGTTCTGCTGGAATCCCGTGAGGTCCGCAAGCTGACGTTCACCGGCTCAACCGCCGTGGGCACGGAACTCGCAGCCCGCGCCGCGTCGACTATGAAGCGGGTTTCCCTGGAGCTCGGCGGCCATGCGCCCTTCCTCGTGTTCGAAGACGCGGACATGGACCACGCAGCCAAGGGCGCGGTCCTGGCGAAGTTCCTCAACACTGGCCAGGCATGCATCTGCCCAAACCGCATTTACGTCCACAGCTCCGGCTACGAGCGCTTCATCGAGGCGTTCACACAACGGGCCAGCCGGCTCACCGTGGGTGCCGGCCACCAGGACGGGGTCAGTATCGGGCCACTCATTGATTCCGCCGCCACCGAGAAGATGGAACGGCACGTCGCCGATGCCCGGAACAAAGGTGCACGACTGCTGACAGGCGGCAGCCGGGTCAGTGTCGACGGCCTGGCCGGAACAAACTTCTACGCCCCAACCGTGCTCGCCGACGTCACCCCGGAGATGGAGATCTACACCGAGGAGACGTTCGGCCCGGTCGCCGCGGTCATTCCTTTCGACAACGAGGACGAGGCTGTCCGGATGGCAAACAACACCGACTACGGCCTGGCATCGTACGTGTACACAACCGACCTGGTCCGGGCCACGAGGGTATCCGAAAGACTGCGGTTCGGCATCGTCGGCATCAATGACATCAACCCGACCTCCGCGGCAGCACCGTTCGGTGGCGTGAAGAACAGCGGCATCGGGCGGGAGGGCGGGGCCCAGGGAATCGATGAGTACCTGGACGTGAAGCTCGTTGGAATGACGGTGTGAACCGAGTGGTCACCACCGAACTGCCTTGAAAGTATCCAGGAGGGTTAATTGACTGAAGACACGGAGTACCTTGATGGGGCCGTCCGCCAGAAGGCCCGCCCATTGTCGGAGCTTGGGCTGGACGACGGCGGAACGCACGCCTCGATGATGGTTCAGGACTGGTCCAGGCTGCAGGACATGCGGGTGCAGATCACCGAGGATGGCCACGCGTTGCGTGAGGGCCAAGTTGATATGGTGGCGGCGGATGGAAGTGTCCTCTGGCTGGCCAGGGACGGCGTCTTCGAGAGGCAACTGGTCCTCAGGTCTGACGGGGTCGAAGCATGGATCCGTCTAGGGTCTCCTCAGGCGTACTGGGTCATGGGAGGGCACATGACAGTCGATGAATGATTTTGCCGCAATAGTGATTGATGAAATTGACGGCAAGGCGGTGTCGACCTTCCGCCAATTCACCCTGGCGGACCTCCCAGATGATGACGTGCTTGTTGAGGTCAGCTATTCCTCGCTCAATTACAAGGACGGCTTGGCCCTTTCCGGGAACCGTAACAGGGTGGCCAGACGGCTTCCGATGATCGGTGGAATAGATCTGGCCGGCACGGTTGTCGAGTCGGGCTCGCCCCTCTGGCGCCCTGGAGACCAGGTTTTGTTGAACGGCTTCGGACTTTCGGAAGTGCACTGGGGCGGTTACTCCCGCTTCCAGCGTGTGAAGTCCGAGTGGCTGCTTCGGGTGCCCACGGAATTCACGCCCCTTCAAGCAATGGCGATCGGCACGGCAGGCTACACCGCAGCGCTGTGCGTTGACGCGCTTGAACAGTGGGGACACATGCGGCCAGGGCGGGGGAAGGTTCTTGTCACCGGCGCAGCAGGAGGGGTCGGCTCGGTAGCCGTTGCCCTCCTTGCGCAGTCCGGACACCAGGTCACTGCGTCAACGGGGCGTCCCGCTAACCACGAATACCTGAAGCAGCTCGGGGCCGCGGAGGTCATTGACAGGGCGGACCTGCTGAAGCCAGCACGGCCGCTCCAGCGGGAGACCTGGAGCGGAGTTGTGGATTCAGTCGGCAGCACCACCCTCGCCAACGCCTTGGCCCAGGCGGAATACGGTGGCGCCGTTGCCGCCTGCGGTCTGGCATCCGGCACAGATCTTCCGGCAACGGTACTGCCACATATTCTTCGCGGCGTAGCGTTGCTCGGCATCGACTCTGTCATGGCTCCGATGGGGAAGCGCCGCTCGGCGTGGAGCCGCCTGGCCCGCGACCTGGACGTGAAATCCCTGGAATCCATCACCACCGTCGAACCGATGTCCCGGTTGCCGGAGCTTGCCCAAGATATTCTGGCGGGAAGTATCCGGGGGCGAGTGGTTATCGACGTATCACGGTAGCAGCGGGGCCGCGCGGACTGCGGAATTGCACAGGACTGCCCCAGACACCTCTCTGGCGGCTTCGCCGCCCACCAGCCGCAGGAGGGCATCCGCCCCGCGGTGGCTTTCTACATGCCCGCGCCGTTGGCGGCGGACCGGACACTGCGAGTGTCTGGTCCGCCGCCGACGGTACTACATCAACGAGGCCGCCTCACCAGGATAGGCTCAGGCCTCCGCGAGGTCTTGGGCGGGACGAACCTGGTGGACAGGATTGCCCGGCCTAATCCTGTGAAACGAGTCCCAGATCCTGGTCCTGAAGGGTCTCATCGGACATCGTCGTCCGGACTCGTCCGAGGTGCCTGCTGAAGGGCAGGAACGCCATGATCACGACGCTCAGACCGCCGCAGATTGCCCAGATGACGAGGAATGCATCCAAGCTGGGAACCTTTGCGGCGGGAAGGAACATCGAGGACATGATCGCGGCAAACACTGCCCCGCCGACGGCGCCGGCGAGCGTTCTGGTTGTGTTGTACATTGCACCGGCAATGCCCGAGGCATCCTTGGGCGCCAGGCCGACGATGATGGCGGGAAGCACCGCGATAAAGATACCCACCCCCAGGCCGCCGACGAACTGGGCCGCCGTGAAGATTGCCAGATCGCGGGAGAAAACTATGAGCATGGCGTACTTGGCAATGACGAGGACATTGGCCCAAATCAGGGTCTGCATCTGTCCCATGCGGCGCACGAGGGCATGGCCGACGACGGCTCCGATCATCAGCATAAGCGCGTAGGGCACGAGCGTCAGGGAAACGCCCAGGGAGTCAAGACCGAAGCCGTATCCGACCTTGCCCGGCTTGGAGGCAACGTAGAGGGAATTGACCGGTCCGGAGCCCAGCTGCTGAATCCCGAACAGGAGCATGAGGATCAGGTAAAAACCCACGCCGCCCCGGGTCACCAGTTTGATATCGATCAGCGGGTGACGCACGGTTTTTTCGACCCGGACGAACAGGAACAGCAAAGCCAGCCCTACAACAATCATGCCCAGGATCGCCGGTGAGAGCCAGCCCAACGTCTTGCCGTTGCTAATAGCGTATAGCACGAGGGCCAGTCCAATACCGAGCAGGGACGCGCCCTTCCAGTCGATTCGGCCTTCGCTGCGGATCTGGGTCTCCGGCACTGTGAGGATGATGATCAACAGAGAGAGAACCAAGAGAGCGGCCGGGACGAGCATGACCAGGGTGAGATCCAGGACGGTTCCCAGGAGCCCGGTGAGAAGGATGCCCACGACGGCGCCGCCACCGAGGCAGCCCACCAGGAGACCGATTCCCTTGCTGGCCTGATCGCCGGCCCGCTCCCGGACGATGGCCATTTCAAGTGGAAGCAGCGCGCTGACAGCGCCCTGCACGAGCATGCCGGACAGAAAAAGGGGGAATGTCGTGGCGAACGCCGCGAGTACCGTGCCGACGATCACGATCACTAGCGTGATGACCACCATGCGTTTGTGCCCATAGAGGTCACCGAGTTTCGCCAGGACCGGGACACAGACGACGGAGGAGAGCAAATATGCGGCGCTGATCCAGTTCAGCTGTGCGGCGTCGGCACCAAGGCGAACCCCGAGCAGGTTCAGCAGCGGACCGTACGTCGATTGCAGGTAGGCGCTCGCCAATTCCGAGAAGGCCAGCCCGCCCACAACGGTCATGATGCCGAAGCCGGCGCCGATCGCTCCGACCTTGTCTTTACCAACTTGAAGACTCATTTAATATCCGTTCGAAGAGAGCCGATGAAATCGGCTGAGTGAAGTGCAGATCTTCCAGGGGAAGATTCCTGGCGCCGTCTTGCCGGATGACGCCTTCGTCGCAGCGGGGAAATGTTCGCCCAGGGCTGCATCGATCCGGGACAAGGCATGGACAACAGCAAGGGGGACGCCGGGCCGCGACGGCCTGGAGTCCCCCGTGCTATCCGTAGGTGTCAGATGCGCGGGAAGTTAAAGACCTCGCGGGCATTCAGTTCCACGATGCGGTGTGCCTCATCGTCGGGAACATTGACGAGGCTGTCGGCCACGATCTTGCGGCTGTTCGGCCAGTTGGAGTCGGAGTGCGGGTAGTCGACCTCCAGGCAGATTCGGTTCACGCCGATCTTGTGGCGGTTCTCGATGCCGAAGTTGTCATCGATGTAGCAGCCCCAGAAGTGCTTCTTGAGTAGATCCGACGGGCGGGTGGTGCGGTCGATGTCCTGGTAGTAGCGGTGGCGTTCCCAGGTGTAGTCCGCGCGCTCGGCGATATAGGGGATCCAGCCGATGCCGCCTTCGGACAGCATGATCTTCAGGTTGGGGTGCTTCTGGAGCTGACCGGAGAAGAGCCATTCCGTGGCGGACCACATCAGGTTGGTGGCGAAGGAAGCAATGGCCACGGCGTACGGACCATCGGGGGTGAACGGGACCGGGGAGAGCGCCGAGGCGGAGTACGGGAAACCCGGGACGAAGCTGCCGGAGCCGAAGTGCAGGCTGACCGGGATGTCGTACTCTTCGAAGACGTCCCACAGTGGTCCCCATTTGTCGCTTGCAAAGGACGGCAGGCCCAGCGGGATCGGACTGTCGGGGAAGGAGATGGTGCGGGCGCCCTTCTCGGCGGTCCGGCGCGCTTCAGCAACGCAGAGATCAATATCCCAGGTCGGGAGGATGGACAGTGGCACATAGCGCTCGGGCGCAGAGCCGCACCATTCATCGATGCTGAAGTCATTCCACGCCTTGACGCATTCGAGCATCAGCTCCTTGTCCTTGCCGCGGTGGAAGACTCCTCCGCCAAACCCGGGGAAGGACGGGAAGCAGCAGGCTGCCTGTACGCCGTCGGTGTCCATGTCCTTGACACGGGCGATGGGGTCATAGCAGCCGGGGATCATGTCCTCATAGCGCAGCGGCTCCATTCCGAATTCCTCGGGCGTCTTGCCGGCAACCGCGTTCAGGCCGATGTAGGGGTAAATCTGCCCTTCCATTCTCCAGACATGGTGCCCCTGTTCGTTTTCGATGATCTGGGGGCCCTGTTCGATGAACTTTTTGGGCAGCCGGTCGCTGAAGACCTTCGGGTGTTCGATCAGGTGATCATCGACGGAGATGATCTGCATGTGGTCCTGAAGCGGCATCGCTTAGGCTCCTATCACTGGGTAGCAGTGCTAATTTGTCTAGATTTGATTCTCCAAATCCGATACTGTGGAGCTTACAGATAACCTTTCGATAGTGGAAGGCCCAATTGAAATTAAGGGGCATCATGAACACCGAAGAGCTGTTTGGGCGCGAAATCGAAGACGACCACGATCTGCTCACCTACAATGAGTCGGCCGCGCGGCTGCGGGAAGAGATTGAAAAAACTCAAGTGGTCCTTGCGGACCTGCTGGCCCAGCCGGACACCGCCGACGGGGCCAAGCTGGCCCTGATTACATCCGCCACGACCCGGCTCAACAGCCTGCAGGACTCGGCAGCCCGTAATTCCCGGGCCGCAGCCAACGACCAAATTTCCTCCGGCTTCCTGCGGTACAACGGCCCGGGCTCGAGTTTGGTGGACTAACACCACAGTGAATGAGCGGTGCCGCTGCGGACAGGGACGCCTTCAGCGGCACCACTTTCCATGCTGGTGTACCCACATGAAAGAGAAGCAATGCACCCTTTGACACCGAAGCCTTCCTCGTGGTTTGTCCGGCGGTCTTCGCGCAGCAGCGATTGGCCGGTTCCGGCCCTCATGGCGGCGAAGGCAACGGGGAACCACCGGATCAGTGTCGTGATCCCCGCCCACAACGAGGAACGAACGATTGCGGATGTGGTCCTGACCTTGCGGGGGGAGCTCATGGAGCAGGTGTCGCTGATTGACGAGCTGGTTGTTATCGATTCGGACTCCACCGATGCAACATCCAGCATTGCGGCCAGCGCCGGCGCCGAGGTCTACGCGGCCAGCGACATCGTCACAGACCTGGCTCCGCTGCGGGGCAAGGGCGAGGCGCTGTGGAAATCGCTTTTTGTAACTTCGGGAGACATCATCGTCTTCATGGACGCGGATCTGACGCTGTGGGGACCTCACTTCGTCACCGGCCTGCTGGGGCCCCTTCTGGATAGCACGGATATCCGGCTGGTCAAGGGTTTTTACGATCGCGTCTCGGCTCATCCGGGGCGGCCGACAGGGACCGACGGTGGCCGTGTCACGGAACTGGTGGCACGCCCGCTGCTAAATCTCTGGTGGCCGGATCTGGCCGGCCTGGTTCAGCCCCTCGCCGGTGAATGGGCGGTGCGGCGCAGCCTGATGGAATCGATCCGGGTCCCAGTGGGCTACGGTGTGGAACTCGCCACCGTCCTTGACGCTTACGCGATTTTCGGTCTGGATGCCATAGCGCAGGTTGATTTGGGGGCCAGGGCGCATGAGCACCAGAGTACCCAGGATCTGGCCCTGATGGCGGCGGAACTGCTCGCCGTCGCCGATCGACGCCGGCCGGACCGCGCCTGGACGGAGCCAACTGACCAGCTGCTGCAGTACACACGGTCCGCCGACGGGCAGGATGTCCTTCCTGCCGCGCGGCCAATTCCGCTGGCGGAGCGTCCCGCCGCAGCCAGTGTGCCTGCTTACGGCAAGTCGGCGGTGCTCAGTTGAGCGGCGGCCGCCCCGTGCTCAGGCTGGGGCACAGGGAATTCGACCGCGACCGGCTGCTGATCATGGCTATTGTCAACCGCACCCCTGATTCCTTTTTCGACCGGGGGGCCACCTATGAGTTTGGGGCGGCACTGGAGCGCGTGCACGAGGTGGTGGCGGCAGGGGCGGAAATCATAGACATCGGCGGCGTTAAGGCGGCTCCCGGAGCCGACGTGGATGTAGCTGAGGAACTGGGGCGCACGGTCGGATTTGTCGCAGCCGTGCGCCACGCCTACCCCGACGTCGTCATTAGCGTCGATACCTGGCGCCATGAGGTGGGCCGTGCGGTCTGCGAAGCGGGAGCGGATTTGCTCAATGACGCGTGGGGCGGCTATGACGAACGGCTCGCCGAGGTCGCCGCGGAGTACGGTGCGGCGTTGGTCTGCACCCACGCAGGCGGCGTCACCCCGCGGACCCGGCCACACCGCGCCGCCTACGACGACGTCATGACGGACGTGCTCCAGCGCACCTTGGCGCTGGCGGACCGGGCGGTTGCCTTGGGCGTTGACCCGCGCAGCATCTTGATCGACCCGGCACATGACTTTGCGAAGAACACCCGGCAGAGCCTGGCGGTGACGCAGCGCCTCGGCGAGATGACGGCGACGGGCTGGCCGGTGCTGGTCTCTCTGTCCAATAAGGACTTCGTGGGGGAAACACTTGATCTGCCGGTGGGCGAGCGGCTGACCGGAACCCTTGCCGCCACAGCCATCTGCGCCTGGCTCGGTGCCAGCGTCTTCCGGGTCCACCAGGTCGCTCCGACGCGCCAGGTCCTGGATATGGTTGGCGCAATACGGGGGACCCGGGAGCCTGCCCTGACACTGCGGGGTCTGGCATGATGATCGCCGCGGCCGTGTGTCCGCACCCGCCCCTGCTCATGACTGAGCTGCTACCGTCCGGCCGCCGTCCGGAGCCTGTCGTGGAGCTTTCGAACGCCTGTGTCCGGGCAGTGCAATGGCTTTTGGGACAGTCGCCGGATCTCGTCGTCATCATCGGGGGCGGCGAGGTCACACAGCAATACAGCGCATCAACACCGTTTTTCGTCGACCGCTATGCGGGCGGCCTCGGCGTTCCCGGCGCAGGGGAGGCGGCCACGGTGACTCCGGGATTGCCACTTAGCCTGGGCGTCGGCGCGAGACTGCTCGATGAAGCGGGATGGGACGGGCCCCGCCGATTCCAGGCGCTCAGCTCTGACCGGTCTGCCGAACAATACGCCAAGATCGGCCGGACACTGGTCGAAGAACCAGGGCGCACGGCACTGCTGGTGATGGGTGATGCCAGTGCCCGGCGGGGACCCAAAGCACCGGGATATCTGGACCCGAGATCCGCCTCCTACGACGATCAGGTCACCAACGCACTGGGTAACGGCGACGCGGAAGCACTGTTGAATCTGGACGAGGACCTTGCCGAGGCCTTGCTGGTCCAGGGCCGAACCGCGTGGCAGGCGCTCGCCGGTGCTGCCGGAACGGCGCAGGTCGAAGCTGATCTGCTCTACGCGGGTGATCCCTACGGGGTCCACTACATTGTTTCGACCTGGCAGCCCGCCCCGGTCCGCTGAAGCCGGGCAGGCTGTCCGGTTCCCGGCTCGTCAGCTCCGAACGCCGGCGAGTGACATGAACTCGGCCCGGCTGCGGGCGTCTTCCCGGAGGGTTCCGTAGAAGGTGCTGGTTACGGTGCTTGAACCGCTGGAGCGGACACCCCGCAGTGTCATGCACATATGCTCGGCCTCCAGCACGACGCCGACGCCGCGGGGCGCGAGCCGTTCCTGCAGCAGATCGGCGACCTGCTTGGTGAGGCGTTCTTGGACCTGGAAGTCGCTGGCAAAATGCTCGAGGATCCTTGCAAGCTTTGAGAGGCCGATAATCCGCTCACCCGGCAGATAGGCGATATGCCCGACGCCGGAAAAGGGCAGGAGATGATGCTCGCACAGCGACCGGAACGGGATGTTACGAACCAGGACCAGTTCATCGTAGTCTTCGTCGTTGGGAAAGGTGGTCAGCACCATGGGCTTGGGGGTTAGCTGCTCAATGAAGGCATCCGCCACTCGTCGGGGCGTCTCTGCCTGGTGCACGCTGTCTGGATCGCGCCCTAGTGCCCTGAGCAGGTCGGCGACAGCCGCTGTGGCGGCAGCCCGGTCGATGCCGACCGGGCTGACCGGGCCGACCGGAACAGCGGAAGACGTGTACAACTCTGTTTCCAGTTCGATGATGGTCATTCAAGGATCTCCTTACATCTTCCGGCCCTGGTTGTTGGGCCTTGACTGTGAACTATATTACAGTAAGGTCAACGGTATGGGTCGATTCGATTATTCCGTGTTCGTCGAACCGGAGTGCACTCCGTGCCACCGCACAGATACAGAAATTTGAGGAGCTGATCCCTTTGGACGACTTGGACGTCGCTATGCTAATCCTGCGTGTGGCGGTCGGGGGGACCTTCATTGCCCACGGCTACAACCACGCCTTCGGCCCTGGTGGTCTGGCTGGCACGGCCCGCTGGTTTGACAGCATGGGCATGAAATACGCGCCGGTGCAGGCCTTCCTGTCCGCGGCCGTTGAGATTGCCGCCGGGCTGGGCCTGGTCCTGGGTCTGCTCACGCCGCTGATGGCGGCGGCCCTGATCAGTGTCTGTGCTGTGGCCACGGTAACGGCCCACCGGAAGAACGGGTTCTTTGTTTTCAAGGATGGGTATGAATACGTTCTGCTCCTTGCGCTGACCTGTGTCGCCGTCGCAGTGGCCGGTCCGGGCTCCCTGTCGGTTGACCATGGCATGGGCATCGATGTCATGTCCTCCGGCTGGGCCGGCGCAGGCATAGCGGCCGTCCTGGGTGTGGGCGGTGCGGCCGTGCTTCTGGCCGTGAGCTGGCGTCCGGCTCCCGCTTCGGCACAGACGAAATGAGGCAACTTTGCTGACGCAGAACACGAGGTTCAGTATGCCCGGGGCCGAACGCGTTTCGCCGTTCTTTCCGCAGGGTGCGAACATCCTATGCGTAAATACGGATGCCGCACAGCAGTCGGTGATAACTCAGGGGATAGGGGACCGGTCCCGGCCGGTGGCGTTGATCGATGCCAAGGATACGTACACTGCCCGGGAGTGGCTCAGTGCCGCGCGAGCCCAGCCTGCGAGTCAAGGCATGCAGCTGCCCAGCGTCGTGCTGGTTGGCTATGATCCGGAGGAGCGATGGTCCCTCGCCGTGCTGCTTTCGGAGTTGAGGGACCTGGATGCCGCTGCCGGCATCGGGGTGGTGCTGATTGCCGACGGTCCAGCGTATTCGCTGCCAGTATTCATCAGTGACTATCCACGGTTGGCCGTAGTGCCGCCTGATTTCCATGCGGCGGATCGATGGGTTTGTGTTGTTCGGGGACTCGTTGTCGCAGCATGTGATTCTTCAGCTCCATGGAAGGTTGTGTCGCGTGCTGAATGAATCCCGCTTTATTCTGAATCTGTTGTCCGCTTGGTGCGGGAATTCAGTAGTAGTGTTCATCCCGGTCTGCCCGGTCATCCAGCCGGAGGGACTTTTGTATGGCTCAGGGCAGCGACAAATCGAAACTAATGACTGCGGCCCGGGCCGGTGACCAGCACATCCCGGCCCAATGACCGTTGACCCGTCGGAACCGGTCACGGTCCGAAACGTGACGATCACTCCGCAGGCGTGCATCAGAGGGCGTGTCTGTCCTGGGTCAATGATTTCGTGCCGAACACGGAAGGTGCCGAAGCCGTCCGACACCGGATATCCGGCCCCAACCCATTACGCTGAAGGAGCCGATCGCGGCCAGCGCGCGCTAGCCAGTGACTGATTCCGGCCCCCGCGGTTGCTCGATCAGCAGCCGCGATCGTAGCCGTTGGATGGTTGATTGGTCCAGGCCGGCGGCATGCATGGGTTCCAGGATGCTGCCGTGCCGTTGCCGCAGGGTCGTGAGCATAGTCCTCATGGTCTCGGCATGCGCGCCCATCATGGCGCTGCCCCGGCCATCCAGCGGCGGCCGTTTGTTTGGCAGGGCGGCGAGGAGCGGACCCAGGACAACGGTCAGACGCTCATGCAGGGCCTCCAGATTGTCCGTAGTCCGGACATAGTCCGCGACTATGGTCTCATCCGCTGCGCCGATGGCGCTCAGGAGCACGGCGGCCATGACGCCTGTCCGGTCTTTGCCCGCGGCACAGTGAAACAGAGTGGCGCCGCGGGCGGCGGAAATAATGTTCAGGACGAGCGTGACTTCCGCCGCCCGCTCTTCAACCAGGGCGGCATACCATCGGCCGAAGGCCTGCGCCCCGCGGGTTAGACTCATCGCCGAGCCGTCACCCGGTCTGGGTGCAGCTACGTCTGCCGTGAACGGTATGTGGTGGTACGAAACTGCCGCGAGTGCCCCCAACGGCCCACGTCCGGTGAAGGACGCTTCCCGCGGGGACCGCAGGTCAATGACGGTACGGAGCCCATTCCGATGGAGCATGGTTGCTTCATCGTCTGGGACACAGGATACGTCGTCGGACCGCCAGACCACCCCGTGGGCCGTGATTCCGCCCGCGACGGGCAGGCCCCCCAGGTCACGAAGATTTGTCAGTGCCATCGGTACCGGCACGGTGTTTCCAACCGTTTTCATTGGGCTCCTGGCCATGGTTCTGTGGATGGCCCGGCTGAGCCGGGCCGGCTGTGATGTTATCCGGGATCGGAGTACCGGTTCCTGTTCAACTGTGGCTCAGACGGCGAGTCCGCGCAGGCAGAAGGACACGATGTGGTCCCTCTCTTTCTGATCCGGTGCGGTCAGCGCAGTCAGGTGCCGGCGCAGAGAGCCGGTGACGGCTTCCTGAATGACTTCGGCATCCAATTCCGGCTCGTGGCTGCCGGCCTGCCTTATCGGGTCAACCAGCATATGACCGAGCGCCGTGAGCGGGTCGGTCCCGCTCGCATGGGGGCCGCGTTTGAGTTGGCCGATGACGGCGGCACTTTGGCTGGCCGCGGTTTGGTCCGTTACCTGAGTCAGAACTCCGCGGATCCATGCGGCAATCTGCTCGCGCGGGTCCGTTTTCTTGTCCATCTGATGGGCCAAGTAGCTGCCCAGCCGCTGGACGCCGCGTTCGAAGACGGCGTTCATGAGGTCATCCTTGCCCGCGAAGTACCGGTAGAAGGCCTGGTTGGAGATACCTGCCTCTGCGACGATATCGGCCACGCGCGGGGCCTCGGGTGCACACCGCTGCGCCACGCGGAGTGCGGCATCAAGAATCGACTCGACGTCCCGCGTCGCTTCCTGCGTCTGTTTCGCCAGTGCACGATCCACTGCTGCCCGGACAGGGAAAGGTGCGTCATTCACTCTCATGGAGAACAGTCTACAGGCACATTCAGAAGAATATTCTTCCCTGAAAGATCTTGATTCTTAGACACGAGAATGACATTCTGTCCTTATGACAACCAACGATTTGGAAACATTTGCCCCCCCGGCGGTGGACCCGCAACGGCTCGCCCGCTGGATGAATGAACAGAAGCTCCCCGGGCAAGACGAGGTCCCGCAGCTTTCCCGGCTTAGCGGCGGTTCCCAGAACGAGTTGTATCTGGTCACCCAGGGTGACCAGCGCATCGTGCTGCGCACCCCGCCTGCGGGTTCGGATGCCAAACGCCACGATGGACTGCGGCGGGAAATCGCGCTGCTGCGGGCCTTGAAAGGCACTGATGTCCCACATGCGGAACTGGTGGCCGGCTGCGATGATGCTGAGGTACTGGGAGCTCCGTTCTACCTGATGAAGGAGATCGACGGATGGTCGCCCAGTGGATCTGAGGGCTGGCCGGAGTCTTTCAATGCGGACTTCAGCGCCAAGGCGCCTTTGGCCTTCGGTCTGGTTGAGGGTGCCGCGCTGCTGAGCCGGGTGGACTGGAAAGCACGCGGTCTCGCGGACTTCGGGCGGCCGGATGGGTTCCACGATCGGCAGGTTGACCGCTGGTTGGCCTTCTTGAAGAAATACCAGTTCCGCGACCTGCCGGGACTCGAGGAGACCTCAGAGTGGCTGCGCCGCAACCGCCCGCGGCAGTGGGAACCGGGCATCATGCATGGCGACTACCAGTTTGCCAACGTGATGTTCAGCAATCAGACACCGACCAGCCTGGCAGCCGTCATTGACTGGGAAATGACCACGATCGGCGACCCGTTGCTGGACCTGGGCTGGGCTTTGATGTCCTGGGGGCCCGAGGGCGATGACATGGCGGCGTCCCGCTACCTGAACCTGGATGGGATGCCTGCGCGCGACGACCTCCTCGAACACTACGAGCGGATCAGCGGCCGTTCCACGGAAGACATTGATTACTACATCATTCTGGCGCGGTGGAAGCTCGCCATCGTTTTGGAAATGAGTTATGCGCGCGGTGCCTCGGGCGGGACGGTCGACCCCAAGTTTGCGAGCTTCGGCGCGATGATCCTGGAACTTATGCGCAAAGCGGCGGAACTGTCGCGGACGCTCACACGGAAGGGCAATTGAGATGAGTTATGTGGACGAGTTGTTTGACCTCACCGGCAAGGTGGTGCTGGTCACCGGCGGAAGCCGGGGCTTGGGAAAAGAGATGGTTCTGGCCGCCGCGAAAGCGGGTGCGGATGTGGTGATTGCCAGCCGCAATCTCGAGAGCTGCGAGCTGGTGGCCAAGGAAGTCAAGGAAGCGACCGGGCGCCAGGCGATGGCCTACGGGGTGCACGTAGGACGCTGGGAAGAACTCGACGGACTGGTCGATGCTGCATATGAGCGCTTTGGAAAAATCGATGTGCTGATCAACAACGCAGGAATGTCACCGCTGTACGGGGAACTCACCGACGTCTCCGAAAAACTCTTTGACAGCGTGGTCAACCTCAACTTCAAGGGCCCGTTCCGGCTCTCCGCCCTGGTGGGAGAGAGGATGGTCAAGGCCAGCAGCGGGTCGATCATCAACGTCAGTTCCAGCGGCTCCATCCGCTCAAGCAAGAGCATCATCCCGTATGCCGGAGCCAAAGCCGCACTGAACTCGATGACCGAGGGCCTCGCCCAGGCGTTCGGTCCCACCGTGCGCGTCAACACGCTCATGTCTGGGACCATGCTGACCGACGTCTCCAAGGCCTGGGACATGGACGTATTCAACGCCACCATCCAGAAGACCACAGCGTTGCAGCGGGCCGGGCAGCCGCACGAAATTGTTGGTGCGGCACTGTATCTGGCGTCCGATGCCTCAAGCTACACCACCGGGGCGACCATCCGGGTCGACGGCGGCCTGAAGTAGCCGGCTCCGGATTCTCTGTCAGTATTTCACCCTCACATTTCTCATTAGGAGCGCACAACTATGGCTTGGGACTTTTCCGTCGACCCCGAATTCCAGGAACTACTTGACTGGACCGATACCTTCATCAGGGAAAAGGTTTGGCCTGTGGACCTGCTCTGGCCGCATGACGTCTATAAGCCGATGACCGACCAGCAGCGGGCCATTGTCGACCCGCTCAAGCAGGCCGTCCGGGACCAGGGCCTGTGGGCCTGCCATCTAGGCCCCGAACTCGGCGGGAAGGGCTACGGCCAGCTCAAGCTTGGACTGCTCAACGAGATCCTGGGCAAGTCCATCTGGGGTCCCCGGATCTTCGGCACCCAGGCCCCTGACACCGGCAATGCGGAAATCATCGCCCACTACGGCACGCCAGAGCAAAAAGCGGCGTACCTCCAGCCACTCCTCGACGGGGAGATTGTCTCCTGCTTCTCGATGACGGAACCGCAGGGCGGGGCTGACCCCGGAGTCTTCACCACAGAGGCTGTCCGTGACGGTTCCGACTGGGTCATCAGCGGGGAGAAGTTCTTCTCCTCGAATGCTCGGTGGGCCTCCTTCTTCATCGTGATGGCAGTGACCGATCCTGAGGCCCCCGTGGTGAAACGGATGTCAATGTTCATGGTCCCGGCGGAGACGCCCGGCATCGAGATTGTCCGCAATCTTGCGCATTTGGGCGAACCGGAGCATGACGGCTCCGAGGCCCTGGTCCGCTACACCAGCGTCCGCGTGCCTGCCTCCGCGCTCCTGGGCGAAGAGGGCAATGCCTTTGGTGTCGCCCAAACCCGGCTCGGCGGCGGGCGAATCCATCACGCGATGCGCACCGTGGGCAATGCCCAGCTGTGCCTGGACATGATGGCCGAGCGTGCCCTGTCGCGCACCACCAAGGGTCAGGCGCTCGGTGACAAACAGGCCGTGCAGGCAATGCTGGCCGACTCCTACATCGAGATTGTCCAGTTCCGGCTGATGGTGATGTATACCGCCTGGCAGATCGACACCTACAACGACTACATGCGGGTCCGCAGGGACATTGCAGCCATTAAGGTCCAGACCCCGCGGGTCATGGAGGCAGTGGCCAAACGCGCGATCCAGATTCACGGCGCCCTCGGCGTCACCTATGATCTGCCACTCACCCGCATGTTCTCCAGCGGCCTCATGCTCGCCCTGGCGGACGGGCCGACCGAGGTGCACCAGTCGACGGTGGCCCGCCAGTTGCTGCGGGGTTACCGGCCGGCGGAGGGAATGTGGCCGTCGATGCACATTCCGACGCGGCGCGCCGCAGCCGAAGCCGAATTGCTGGCCCCAGCCGCCGTCTGACCACCCGCCCCACACGTACACGGTGGTGGTCCAGGGCTCCTGAAAACTCAAGGCCAGCGTCAATCACCCGCATCAATGAAATATCTCCAGTTGTTTAGTTCACCGTAGCCGCTTTCGCCGGCTCTCCTCGAACGGATATGCAATGAGTCTTCAACGTAGCAAGAAAAATACCGGGAGAGCCGGCACCGGGCTCGTGGCGCTGGTGGGAGGCCTGGCGTTCTCGGAGTTCGGCAGTGCCTATATGCAGTCCGTGTACGGGCCGCTGCTGAGCCAGTTGGGGGTCCGGCTTCATGCAGACGCGGCCCAGCTGAACTGGATCAGTGCGAGCTATCTGCTCTCCTCGGTCATCCTCATCCCTGTGCTGGCCAAGCTCGGCGATCTCTACGGGCACAAGCGGATGGTGATGATTTCGTTGGCCATCGTGACGGTCGGTGCAGTCATCGCGGCGTTCGCCACCAGCTTCCCAGTCTTCATCGCCGGCATGCTGGTCCAGGGGGCCGTAGGGGCGCTGCTGCCGCTGGAGATGGCCATTGTCCGGGACCGGGCCGGGAAACATGCCTCCAAGGGGATAGGACTGCTCGTAGGGTGCCTGGGTGCCGGCGGGGTGGCCGGTATTCTGGCCTCCGGGTATATGGGCACCTTCCTGGACCTGACCTGGGTGCTGCTGGCCCCGGGCGTTGTCGTGTTTATCTCGCTGGTACTCATTATCTTCACGGTCCCGGAGACGACGGTCCGCGGCGAGGGCCGCGTGGACTGGAAGGGCGCCGCCCTGCTGGCGCTCGGCCT
The DNA here is from genome assembly GCF_014207375.1 of Arthrobacter sp. AZCC_0090. Taxonomy (GTDB): domain Bacteria; phylum Actinomycetota; class Actinomycetes; order Actinomycetales; family Micrococcaceae; genus Arthrobacter. The sequence goes on from NZ_JACHEE010000012.1 coordinate 47,790, forward strand.
CGCGCTCACGCTCTACGCCATCATGAACGGCAACTCATGGGGCTGGCTCTCACCGGCCATCCTGGGCATGTTCATTGTCGGAATCGGTGCCCTTATCGTCTTCGTCCGGGTCGAGAAGGAGGTCAGTCTGCCGCTGATCGATATCAGTCTGGTCACGCGCGGCGGGGTCGGCTATTTCCTGATCCTGATGCTTCTGTTCGGCGCCCAGCAGCTCGGGTCCGGACCGATCGCCTCACTGTTCGCGGCGTCCAAGCCTGGGAAGGTGGGGTACGGCTTCGGCCTTGACTCCCTCGGTGTCTCGCTCACGATCGTGCCGTGGGTGCTCATGTCGATGGTCGGCTCGTTCATTGGCTATCATCTGGTGCGCCGGTTCGGCCAGCTGACAACCCTCATCAGCTCGAATGTGTTGGTGGTGCTCAAATTCGCCCTGCTCATCGCGTTCTCCACCAACCTGCCGATGTTTATCGCGGTGCAGGGCCTTGGCGGACTGGGGGTGGGTGTTTTCACTGCGGTGCTGCCCGCTATCGTGGTTCAGCTCGCGCCTATGAGTGCCTCGGGCATCGCCGGGGCGATGTACAACACGACCAGAACGCTGGCGGGGGCCGTCGGCGGAGCCGTGTTCGCCGGGATCATGGGGGCCATGTTCGTCTCCGGCACCAAGATCGCGAGCCTGGAGTCGTTCTACGTGATCTGGGGCATCTGCGGGGCGCTCAGTCTGGCTGTCGCCATCCTCCTGCCGTTCAGCAAGCGCTTCGGCACGGCGCAGACGATGCTTCCCGGGGACACCGTCAACGAGCCGGATCTGGGCTACGCGACCAAGAACTGAGTTTGGCGGCCGGGTCCGGGCTGGCGGCCCGGACCCGGCCGACAAACAGCAAGCACGCCGTGGGCCGCAGCGCCGGCACGGCAAGGATGACGATATTGGTAGGTCCTGGTGGCGCTCCCGTACGGAGCTGAAGGTTGGAGGTTGGTATGGCAGGAATTTTGGATGGTGTCAGAGTCGTTGAACTGGCGTCCTGGGCGTTCGTTCCGGCGGCAGGGGCGGCCCTGGCGGACTGGGGTGCGGATGTCGTCAAGGTGGAGGACACCCGGGCCGGGGATCCCGGACGGGCCTTGGTGATCTCCGGCCTGACCCGGGACAAGTCCAGGGTCGACGCCAACTACATGCTGGAGATCGGCAACCGCGGCAAGCGGAGCATCGGCTTGGACCTGAAGTCCGAAGCCGGTTATGAGGTCCTGGCCAAACTGCTGAAGTCCGCGGATGTTTTCTTGACGAACTGGCTGCCGGGTCCGTTGGAACGGGCAAAACTGAGCCTGGACCAGGTCCGGGCAATCAACCCCAACATCATCGTGGCCCGCGGCACCGGCCAGGGCACCCGTGGGCCGGACCGCAACCAAGGTGGTTACGACTCCTCCAGCTTCACGGCCCGCAGCGGTGTGTCCTATGCGCTGACTCCCTCCGACAGCGGTTTCCCGCTGAATCAGGGGCCGGCCTTCGGGGATCTGCCCAGCGGCCTGACGCTCGCCGGCGGCGTGCTCGGCGCCCTGTACAACCGCGAACGCACGGGCCAGGCAGCCACCGTGGATGTGTCGCTGATGGCGCAAGGCATGTGGACCATGGCCCCGGATATTGTCGCGGCCGATTTCTTCGGCATCGACATGATCCCCAAGGCACCTCCGGGTTCGGCGATGAATCCGGTGGTCAACGCGTATAAGACCAAGGACGGACGCTGGGTCCAGCTGGTCTTCCTGCAGCCGGACAAGTTCTGGGCAGGTTTCTGCGTCCGGATCGGCCGGCCCGAGCTGGCCGACGATCACCGCTTCACCCCGGCCCAGCACCTGGTGGCCCACGCCGAGGAAGCGGTCAAGCTGCTGCGCGAGACCTTCGCCGCTGAGGATCTGGAGCACTGGATTCAGGCACTCCGCGACGAACCGGGTGTGTGGTCCGTCATCGCCTCACCCCAGGCTGTCCTCACCGATCCGCAGGCAGCAGCCAATGGTTATCTGCCATCGACGTCCGACGCAGCGGGCGAGGAATACCGACTGATCGCCCCGCCCATCCAGTTCAACGAGTCGACGGCGGCCATCGGACGTGCCCCCGAACACGGTGAGCACACCGAGGAGCTCCTGCTCGAGCTGGGCCTGAGCTGGACCGACATCGGCCACATGAAAGATGCCGGCGCCGTTCTCTGATCGGCGTCCTTTACTGCCCGACACGACCTCGAGGAGCCCTGAAGTGGCCACAAGCTTCCACCCTTCCCCGACCCTGATGGCCGCGGCACGCGTCCACAGGTACGGGGGCCCGGATACCATCAGTATCGATTCGATCGCGATCCCGAAGCCGGGCCCCGGCGAGGTGCTGGTGGCCATCCACGCCGCCGCGGTGAATTTTCCGGATGTCCTCACGATTGCCGGGCAGTACCAGGTGCAGCAGCCGCTCCCGTTTATCCCCGGACATGAGGCGGCCGGTATCGTTGTCGCACTCGGAAGCGGAGTCGAGGACGTCAGCGAGGGAGACCGCGTGGCGGTACTGGGCGCGCAAGCATTTGCCGAGTATGTCACCGTGGCCGCGGCCAGCACTGTCCCGATTCCCGAAGAAGTGAGCTTCGCCGAGGCGGCGGGAACCTGGGTTTGCCACCTCGGCGCCTATCACGCCTGCCGTTCGGTAGCGAACATCTCTCCGGGTGACAACGTTCTGGTGCTCGGCGCGGGCGGCGGCCTGGGGCTTGCCGCGGTGGAGATTGCCACGTTGCTCGGCGGCACGGTCATAGCTGCGGCGTCATCGCAGGACAAACTGGAGGCGGCCCGCCTGAAGGGGGCTACCGCCACAGTGAACTACCAGGAAGACGATCTGCGCGAGAAGGTGCGTGAGGCGATCGGACTGGGAAGGGTCGACGTCGTCCTCGACCCTGTCGGCGGGCCTCATGCTGAGTCCGCGTTGCGGGAATTGGCCTGGGGCGGCCGTTTCATCACCCTGGGCTACGCCAGCGGTGAGATCCCACGGATTCCATTGAACCTTGTGCTTCTCAAAGGCGCCGAAGTGAAGGGGATGGAAATGCGCACCTTCGCCGCCCATGACCCGGTCTCCGCGGCGCGGGACCGCACGGAACTCACTGCCCTCTGGAATGCCGGGCGGATCCGCCCGCTGATCCACCGGCGTTTCCCGCTCTCCCGGACGGGCGAGGCCTTGCGGAATCTGGAAAACCGGATGTCAGTTGGCAAGACGATTATCGATGTGGTGCCCGAGCAGCACTCAGCGAGCGCGCGATGAACTGCCGAGCACCGCTGCGACTCACAGGGCCGTGACCCGGCGGAATACCTCAATGCCAGTCGGCGGTGTTCAGCACGGGCGCTCCTTTCGGGAGGCACCCGTCAGGGCACACCCCCAACCATCAAGGGCAATGACTACTATGCATGCGCTGGAAGTGCGCAGAAAGAAGGAACAGAAATGAGCACCACACGTCTCGACGGCCGTCGCATCATCATTACCGGGGGCGCTAGCGGCATGGGCGAAGCACTCGTCCGGGCATTCCCTGCGCTCGGCGGGAAGGTCGTCTCCCTTGACCTCACCGAGGAATCCGGAACCCGGATCGCAGCGGAAGCCGGCGCCCGGTTCATCAAGGTGGACGTCTCCAGCAAGCAATCCGTCGACGCGGCCTTTGACGCCGCTGTCGAGGAACTCGGCGGGCTCGACGTCTTGGTCCACGCCGCCGGCATCGCCCCCTCGTCCCCGGCCGAAGACACCGGCGTCGATCTATGGACCCGGGTACTGTCGGTCAACTCGTTGGGAACCCTCCTGACCAACCAGGCCGCATTCCGTGCGTTGAAGGACAATGGAGGCTCCATCATCAACTTTGCCTCCGCCGCCGGCATCACCGGGCTTCGGAACAAAGCAGCCTACGCCGCCAGCAAGGGAGCCGTGGTGGCATTCAGCCGTACCCTCGCCGGTGAATGGGCGCGCTATGGCATATCGGTCAATATGATCGCCCCCGCCATCTGGACCCCGATGTACGACAAGACCCGCTCCGAAATGACGCCCGAGCTGCTTGCCGCGCACGACGAGCAGCTCTCCAGAGCCATCCCGCTAGGTGGCCGGCTCGGCGACGTCACCAGCGACTTCGTTCCCGTCATGGCCTTCTACGCTTCCGAGGGCGCCGGTTTCGTCACCGGCCAGGTGATCTCCATCGACGGCGGCACACTCATGGTGCGCTGACCCCCAATCGCTTCTATGCTGACGCACCAAGGTGCCTCCGAGGAGGGGTGTCGTGGCTCCGTCAATATGGGTGCCACTTTTTTGATTTCATTTCCGGCTGGTGGACAGGCGTCCGCCAAAGGTGATTTTCGAATGCTTTTCAGCGGCGCCTGCCCGCTGTCCTGGTGCATTCCAGGCCCATGAGCGCCAGGTAGACGCATTTGAGTACGGCCTGCTGGGTTTGGAAGTGACCGTGGGCGTTCACGGCACGCCGCCAGGTGCATTGCTTGGTGACGGCGGAGCCGACCTTGCGATGTTCCCGGCGACCTCGTGTCCGCGCATGAGCGGGTGACAGCGCCGATGGCGCCCCTTCCAGGCCGCAAATCTCGAATGAGGGTGTTTCATATTGAGACTGTTCTGGCGGTTGCCGGCGGTGGCAACCGCCAGGACAGCGGCTTGGTCTGGGTTAAGTTCGTAAGTCAGTTCTTGGTCACTGATCCGGTGAGGGCTGCGACCGGGCGAAGGAAGAGCGGCCGGGCCAGCACCCAGGCGACGACCATGACGACCAGTGAGCCGGCGAAGAACCAGAAGCCCACCCAGCTGTCCCCGTCCTGCACCCCGTACATGTGGTTCAGGTTCCGAAGTGCCCCGGTGGCCATCACCAGGGTGACATGGACCAGGATGAAGGCGACGAAGTAGAGCATGACCGGCAGATGGACGGCGCGGGCCACCTCGATCGGGTAGGTCTTGTTCAGCTTCTCGGCGTTCTTCGGCCAGGCCCCGGACATACGCAGGCCGGTGATCAGGGCCAGTGGGGCCGCGATGAAGACCGTGGTGAAGTAGGCGAGCAGCTGGAGGCCGTTGTAATTGACCCAGCCGTTCTCGACCGGCCAGTTCAGCGATGCGTACTGGAGCGCGGCGGAGAGGGCGTTGGGGAAGACATCCCAGCTGGTCGGGACGAGCCTCATCCACTGCCCGGTCGCGAAGATCAGGATGAAGAAGACGATGCCGTTGAGCACCCAGAGCGCGTCCAGGCTCAAGTGGAACCAGAGGTCCAGGCTGATCTTGGTCGGTCTGCCCTTGGTTTTGATCAGGCCCTGGTTGTTTCGCGTCCATTGCGCGGGTGCCTTGGTCCTGGTGCGGACCAGCCATCCGGAGCGGATGATCAGCAGGATCAGGAACGAATTCAGGAAGTGCTGCCAGGCCAGCCATGCGGGGAACCCAACCGGCGCGGCTGCCGGGAGGTGCGACCCTCCCGGGTAGTCAGTCAGGAACGACTGCACGGACGGCACTTCACGGAGCCAGCGGGCCGCGAGGACCAGGGCGATGAGCAGCACGAGAACGGCTGGCACGATCCATACGAGTTTGAACCACCTGTTTTTGGCGGGTGCTGTCGGTTTTGTCGCTGTGGACGTTGGTGACTGCATTTTATCTCCACTAGATGATGGGTGGCCGGTGAGGCGCTATCCCTGCCGGGCATGGTCCGGCCGGGAATCGGACTTAGTTGGCGCGTGCTGCCATCGCTTCGATGAGCTGCGGCACAACGGTGAAAACGTCACCCACGACGCCGAAGTCCGCGATCTCAAAGATCGGGGCGTCGGCATCCTTGTTGATTGCGACGATCGTCTTCGCGGTCTGCATGCCAGCCCGGTGCTGGATGGCACCGGAAATCCCGAGAGCTACATACAGCTGCGGGGACACTGTCACGCCGGTCTGGCCGACCTGGGATGTCTGCGGGATGAAACCAGAGTCGACGGCGGCACGGGAGGCACCCACCGCTGCACCGAGCGCGTCGGCGAGCTGTTCGACGAGCACAAACTTCTCCTTCGAACCCAGGCCGCGGCCACCGGAGACAATCTTCGGGGCATCCCGCAGTTCCGGGCGGGTCGAGGTGGTGGTCGCGTCGTTCACGGCGTCGATCACCGCGGAGTGGGCGGCGTTGGTTGCCACGGATGCTGCGGTCACGGTGGGCGTGGCGGCGGGGGCTTGTCCCTCTATTGCACCCTGGCGGACCGTCACGATCGCCGGGCCGCCGTCGACGGCCGACTCCACCGTGTATGCGCCGCCGAAGACTGATTGAGTGGCGAGGATCTGTCCGCCCTCCAGCCGAACGTCGACGGCGTCGACGACGAGTCCGGCGCCCAGCCGTACGGCCAGGCGACCGGCGATGTCGCGGCCTTCAATCGAATTTGAGAGCAGTATCCCGGCCGGTGCCAGCTCGGCGGCGGCTGCGGTGAGCGCCTCAAGCTGTGCGGCGACCAGCAAGGTGCCGAGCTGGTCGCTTTCGGCGAGGTAGACCTGTTCGGCGCCCAGGGCGCCGAGCTCGTCGACGAGTGAGCCGCCGGTGCCGGGTGCGGTGGCCACGACTGCCACCGGCGTGCCGAGCGCGGCGGCCGCGGTAAGCAGGGAGCGTGCGCTCTTCCGGATCTGGCCGGTGTTCGAGACCTCGATGAATGCAAGGATGTTCGACATGTTGGTTCCTCCCTTAGATCAGGCGGCCAGCGGCGAGGAACTCCGCGAGCTCGACGCCCGCGTTCCCCTCGTCGATGATCTTCCTGCCGGCGGTGCGTGCCGGGCGTTCGATGGTGGTTTTGATAACTGAACGCCCGACTCCGGCGAACGCCTGGGCCGGGTCGAGGCCGAGATCGCTGAGTGTCAGGACGGCAAGCGGCTTGCGCTTGGCAGTCATCATTCCCTTGAAGTTCGGGAAGCGGGCTTCCGCAGCGCGTTCGGTGACAGAGACGACCGCGGGGAGCGGAGCATGCGCAGCCAGGCTGCCGCTTTCGGTGCCGCGTTCTCCGCTGACGACGTCCTCGTTGAAACCAACGGAATCGAGGAAGCTGAGGTGCGGCAGGTTCAAGTGCTCGGCCAACATCACCGGAACCACGCCCCCGCGGCCGTCGGTGGACTCGTTGCCCGCAATGATCAGGTCATAGCCGGTCTGGGCCACGGCCGCGGCGAGCGCGGTAGATGTCCACCCTAGATCGGATCCGGACAACCCGTCGTCGAGCACGTGGACCGCTGAGTCCGCGCCCATGGACAGGGCCTTGCGCAGGGCTGCCGTCGCGGACGCGGGACCCATGGAGAGAGCAACAACTTCCGTGCCCTTGTTCTTGTCCTTGTAGCGCAGGGCTACTTCCAGGGCGCGCTCGTTGATTTCGTCGACGATGGTATCGCTCGCCTCACGATCGAGCAGGCCGGTGCTCGGGTCGAGCTTCCTTTCTCCGTAGGTATCAGGCACCTGCTTCACAAGCACGATGATCTTCATTGAACCGCTCCTTTGGTCATGTCTATTTCCGAAGATGGAATGGGGGTCATGCTGGGGGAGGCCGATTGCCTCATGCAATTCCGGGATTGCAATTCCGACACCGCCCCGGCGAATCGGCGGACGCCGGTTTCCTGGTGAAGGATACTTGCGCTGAGGTGATGTGTTTGCCATCCGGCCTGAGCGTCTCAACCTTCACGAGGGCCAGCTTGCGCCCCTGCTGGATGCGCGCTGCGCGTACCGACAGGACCTCGCCGAGTGGCGAGGGCCGAAGGTAGTTGATCCGAAGCGATGACGGTTGCCACGCGCCGCCGCCGCCGTCGAGCGCGCTTGAGGCAACGTACTCTGCAAGGACCGCCAGGATGCCGCCGTGCATGACCCCTCGGGGATTTGCCAGCCACGGGGACGACAGCAAGCTCAGGGCCGACCCCTCCGCCGTTATCTGCGGCAGATCGGTAAAGACCTGCCGCATCGTCAGGCTGGGATCCGGTGTACCAGGATTGAGGTCGACTGCACCGCGGTAATCCTCAGGCATCTTCAGATACCGGCCCGCCAGTGTGGCAATAGCTACGATCCCGCCGTCGTTGGTGACCTGCCCCCGGACTAGTCCACCGTCCTCATCCTTATGGACTAGCGACGCCTTGGCAGTCAAGTGACCCCCCAGCAGTGCGGCGTCCGCAACGAAGTCAATGGACAGTTCAGAGGTCGCGAGTCCGGCCCGGGGCGAGGGCCGGCCTGAGAACAGGGGCGAGCTGAGCTCCAGGTCCAACAGGACAGCCAGCGATCCCGGGCGCAGATTTCCGCTACCATCCGTCATCCACGGGCCTGGATTCATGCCAGTGCCGAACTGCCCGTCGGCTGAGGTGCGGGTGATTCCGAACAGGGACAGCGGGGAGTGTCCGGCCAGACGCTCCGGGAATGGCCCGCTGGTCTCGGTCGTACCTGGGACGTCTGACGCTACGATGGACATCTTCAGACCTCAATGACCAGGGCGCCGCCCATGCCGCCACCGGCGCACATCGAAGCAACGGCGATGCCGCCGCCGCGCCGCTGCAGATCGCGGATCAGCGTATTGACCATGCGTGCTCCCGAGGCCGCTACGGGATGGCCGATGGAGCATCCGCTGCCGTGGATGTTGACAATTGCGTCGTCGATGCCGAGTTCCTTGCAGGCCGCCAACGGAACTGCAGCGAAGGCCTCGTTGATTTCCCAGACGTCAACGTCTTTGACTTCGAGCCCCGCCTTGGCCAGGACGCGGGGAATGGCGAGGACGCCACCCATGCCCATGAGTGCCGGGTCGACGCCCACCGCGGTCCAGGCCCGGATGGTCGCCAGGGGTGTGAGCCCTTCGTCCCTGGCTAGTTCCGCACTGGTCACGGCCACCGCGGCAGCGGCGTCATTCACGCCGCTGGCGTTGCCGGCGGTAATGGAGAAGCCCTCGATTTCCGGATGGATGGGCCGGAGAGAGGCGAGCTTCTCCAGCGAGGACCCACGGCGGGGATGCTCATCCACCGAAAACTGGACCAGTTCGCCCCGCCCGTTCTTGACGGTGATAGCGAAGATCTCGTCCTCGAAGTATCCGGCGTCGATGGCTTCGATGGCGCGCTGGTGCGAGCGGAAGGCCCATTCATCCATCTGGCTGCGGCTGAGGCCGACGTGCTGAGCCGTGTTCCATCCCACCGAGATGGACATGTCGTCAGCTGGAGCATTTTCCCGGAAGGGGTGCGTTACAGGCATCCACGGATCCTGGAAGTGGTTGGTCGTCCCCGGCACCCGCTGGCGCAGCTTCGGGCTCAAGGAGCTCGACTGCACGCCACCGGCGATTATTGCGTTCTCCATTCCGGATTTGATCGACGCCGCGGCCGCGCCGATGGCGGTGAGGCTGCCGGCGCAGTGGCGGTTTAGGGCCTGGCCGGGTACCGACAACATGTTTGCCGCGACGGCGGCGTGCCGGGCCAGGACGCCCCCGCCGTACATGGATTCGGCGAAGATGACATCATCGAATCGCTGCGGGTCCAGGCCGGACCGGTGGACCGTCTCCTTAAGGACCGAGACGGCTAGTTCCTCCGCGGGAGTGTTGGCAAGGGTACCTTTGTTTGCGGTGCCGACAGCGGTGCGCGCCGCTCCGACGATGACCGGGTTGCTCATGTCTGTTCACTCTTCCTGGATCGGGCCAACGCCGGTTGATTCCCGTGACGCTGCACTGTGTTCTCGATGGATCGCTTGAATTCTATACCGTAAACCCAACAGTAGGCTATATGGTAGGAATTGCACACACCAAGTTTAAGGAGAGACTATGGATCTGACCGGAAGTTCGGCCCTCGTTACCGGCGGCGCTGGAGGATTTGGCGAAGCAACGGTGCGGCGCTTGGTCGAAAGAGGAGTCAAGGTCGTCATTGCCGATCTTGCTGACGAGAAGGGACAGGCACTGGCGAAGGCGCTCGGCGACAAAGTCACCTACATCAAAACCGACGTCTGCAATGAGGAGTCTGTCGCCGCAGCGATCCAGGCTGCGCGCGAGCTGGGGCCGCTGCGGACAACGGTGATTGTCCATGGCGGGCCCGCGGCAGGTGCGCGGATTGTCAACCGGGAAGGAAAGACCTATTCACTGGATACTTTCAGGCGGACAGTGGAGATCTTCCTGACCGGTACGTTCAACGTCTTGAGCCAGGCTGCAGCCGAAATGGCGAAGAATGATCCCCTCGAATCGAACCAGCGCGGCGTGATTATCTCGACGGCGTCGATTGCCGGATACGAGGGACAGGTGGGCCAGAGCGATTACTCCGCCGCCAAGGGCGGGGTCATCGGCTTGAACCTGACCGCGGCCCGGGACCTGGCGCCGATCGGTGTACGTGTCATGTGCATTGCTCCCGGAACATTCTTCACGCCCGCTTACAGAATGTCCGAGGAGGATGCGCACGCACGCTTTGCCACAGGTATTCCGAACCCCAAGCGGCTGGGCCGGGCGGACGAATACGCCCAGCTGGCCCTAAACATCGCGGAGAACGACTACCTCAACGGTGAAGTCATCCGTATTGATGCCGGTCTGCGCTTCAATATCTAGCAGTCCGGGTGCCACGGGTTCGTGCTGCCCGCCGAAGCCGTTCCGGCTTCGGCGGGCAGCACGAATTTTTTGTTCAGCGGCCAGTCCACTGGGGGGCGCGCTTTTCGGCGAAGGCACGTGGACCTTCTTTGGCGTCCTCGGAGCCCGAGGTGCGGGCGATTTCCTCGGAGGTCATGGCCCACCCGGTGGCGTCGGCAGTACTCAGGCTGTTTTCGTCGAGCCCCAGCGCGATCCGCTTATGGGCCCGAACCGACAGGGGGGCATTCGCCGCAATGGTCTGGGCAAGGGCCAAGGCAACGGCCACTACATCTGCCGCTGGCACCACCTTGTTCACTAAATGCAGCTCAAGTGCTGTCTTGGCGTCGATCGGGTCACCGGTCAGTAAGAGTTCCATGGCCACCAGTGGCGGGATCCGGCGCGGCAGGCGGAACGCGCCGCCGGCACCGGCCACCAGGCCGCGTTTTGCTTCGGGGAGTCCGAAGGAAGCGGTATCGGCGGCGACTACCAGATCAGCAGCGAGGACGATTTCCGTTCCGCCGCCCAGTGCGGCCCCATTGACGGCCGCAATGGTGGGTTTGCTGACCGGATGGTTCACGAAGCCGGCAAGTCCCCAGTGTTCCCGGCCCGGGGGGAGAATTGCCTCGCCGCGGGTAATCGCTTTCAGGTCAGCCCCCGCGCAGAAGGCTTTGTCGCCGGCGCCGGTGATGACGATGGCTCGAATGTCCGGGTCCTGCTCCGCTGCCTCCAAGGCCTCGCCGACGCCGATGCAGACCGCCTGGTTGACGGCATTGCGGGCATCGGGCCGGTTAATGGTGATCAGGCTGACCTGGCCGACTCGTTCGACGAGGACGTCCTGCAAGGTCTCGACGGTTTCAGCCGTTCCGGTACTGGTCATATCCGCTCCTACTGATAGGTCTAACTGGGATGGTCTCCTCATCATAATCGAAAGCCTTACAGTATGCCCTACAAAAGTAGTTTCAATGCCCTGAGCGGACGGTCCGTGTGACGGACTCCTACTTCTCGGCCTGAAGCTGCCGCTCGAACGTCTCCAGCATGGCCTCAAGCCCGTATTCGAAGTTGTCGTCGCCGACCATGGACAGGGATATGGATTCCTGTTCGACCAGCGTGGTCAGCAGCGGCATCCTTTCAGGTTCAAGGAGCTTGATCTGCCGGTCGTCCAGCGAGGGTGCATTGTTCATGCGCTGGATCCGTTCGGAGATGATTATTCCCCGGGTGTAAATCGAGAGGGCGCTATAGAGGTTCCATGCCGTGAGTGGCGTGAATCCTGCCCTGACGAGCATCTCGAGAGCGGCCTCGACCGCCTGGTACGTCAGGTGGGTTGCCGGGAGTGAGTACGAGCGCGTCCGGACAAGCACCAAGTCGGAAATCGTATCGTTCGCCAGGTAGACTTCCCGCATCTTGCGGCAGTAACCTGCAAGAAAAGCCCGCCATTGAGCGGGGTCCCCGGGCTGCGGCAATTGGCTGTGCACTGTTTGGATGGCCTGGTCGCTCATGGTTTGGATCAGATCGTCCTTCTTGCGGAAGTACCAGTAGACGCTGGTTACGCCCACGCCGAGGTGGCGCGCGAGTTCCGGCATGCTGAGGTTGTCGAGCGAGTCGCGGTCGGCCACGGCAAAGGCACCCTTGATGATCTCCTCAGGGGTGATCGATCCGCGTTCGCGCCGCTGACGGACACCTGTCTTCACCGTGCTTTGGCTCATGTTTAACTCCTGAATCTTGCAACAGCCCCGCATGGGGCCGCCCCGTATGTGCGCGCAGAACCTTATTTCTAGCCAGTCTAACAACAACCCGTAAGCATTACTGTAACGAGCCGGGGGAGGCCTTGACCCCAGTTCCCCGGAGAGCAGTGAAGCGGCCTGGTGCGCCAGGACCCTGAAGTGGAACGCCGGCTGTCCTCCCGAGGCTGTCACGATCTGGGACTGGAGCCCGCACCTGCCGATCGTGGGGTCTGCGATGCAGATGATTGGGTGTCGGGAGGCCTCGAGCTGGACTGGGCCGGCGCGCACGGCCACGGTCTTCCCGGCGCCGACTTCGCCGGTGATCACGCCCGTCCGGCGCTGGGGGACACACCATTGGATTCTCGCCTCAGGCCCCTGAACCAGCGTTCCACCAGGTTCAGCCAGGACGATGGGGTCGGGGTGAAATGCAGGGGAGGGGCTCACAGCCAACGGTGCCGACGGAGGCTTCCTGTCCGAAATGGGTGGAACTGGTCTACAACATCGCGCCACGCTCTGACACCTGGACCATCCACCATTTGCAAGTTCCACAATCGGTGTCGCGCCTCGGTGGCCGCCGGTCAGCTGGAATAGGGCCGTTAAAATTGTTGGTGAAACGGGCAGGCGCGACGATGCAGGTCGTCCGCAGTCGAGATGAACTGGCCAGCCTCGTCACACGAAGGCACCCCCCATGCGGCGGCCGGAGACAATCGGACTGACGATCCGGCTAGGGCTTTCCGTGCCTTCTGGCCTGTTCCACGAGGTCAACCGCCCACGGGCGGGACCCGTGGTGGAACAGCATGCCCTCGGGCAGCCCCTGGACGGACACGGTGGAACCGGAGATGTCGATGGTGATCCGGCCCTCCGCCATGGGGGCGTTGGTGACGTGCAGATCGCCGTAGGATTCCGGGAGCACGGGATTCATCCAGAGGCCGCCGAGGGCAACATCCGGATAGTAGCCCATCAGGCTCTTGACTAGCATGATGGGAGTGGTAGCGGCCCAGGCCTGGGGCGAGCACGCCGTGGGGTAGGGCACGGGTTCGTCAAAGTGCTCGCGGCTAAAGCCGCAGAACAGTTCGGGCAGCCGCCCCTCCGAGTACTCGGCCGCCTCCAACAGAGCCGTGGAGATCCGCTGCGCCTCCTCCACGAAGCCGTAGCGCAGCAAGCCAGCCTGGATAATCGCATTGTCGTGGGGCCAGACAGACCCGTTGTGGTAGCTCGCGGGGTTGTAGGCGCCCATGTTGCTTGCCAGGGTCCGCACGCCCCACCCGCTGAACATCTCCGGGGACATCAGCCGTTCGACTACCAGCGGGGCCTTGTCCTCATCGATGAGGCCGAACAACAGGCAGTGGCCCATGTTGGAAGCGCATGCATCAACCGGCCGCTTGTCGCGGTCCAGCGCGATAGCGTAGTAGCCGTGCTCAGGCAGCCAGAACTGTTCGTTGAACTGCCTCTTCAGCCGTACGGCGCGGTCCCGGTACGTGACGGCCAAGTCCACGTCCCCGGCGTTGTAGGCCAGCCAGGAGCGACCCAGGTACGCGCCGTAGACGTAGGCCTGCACCTCGCACAGAGCGATCGGCGGCTCGGCCCTCCTGCCGTCGGCGAAATTGATACCGTCCCAAGAGTCCTTCCAGCCCTGGTTGATCAGGCCCTGGTCGTTGAGACGTTCATACTCGACGAACCCGTCCCCGTCCTTGTCGCCGTAGTTCTGTATCCAGTCCAGCGCCCGGTCCACATGGGGCATCAGGGCGGCGATGGTTTCTGGGGCGAATCCCCAGCGGCTGACTTCGCCGAGCAGCGCCACGAACAGCGGCGTGGCGTCGACGCTTCCGTAGTAGGCGGACTTGCCTCCCAGCGCCAGCGCGCTGGAGACATCGAGCCTGACTTCGTGCAGAATCTTGCCCGGCTCCTCCTCGTTCATCGGATTCACCACGCTGCCTTGGCGGTCGGCGAGAGTCTGAATGGTCCCAAGGGCCAGGGACGGATCTACCGGTAGCGCCATGAGGGACGCCCACAGCGAGTCCCGGCCGAAAAGCGCCATGAACCATGGCGCGCCGGCGGCCACCACGATCCGGTCCGGGTGGTCAGGATCCTCGATGCGAAGAGCGCCCAGATCGTCGTAGCTGCGCAGAAGGGTCCGTTCGATGGAGCGGTTGCCCATCTGCAGGACCGGGATCTTGGACACCCACGCCTGCCGGCGCAGGTCGCGCGGAGATGTCTCGCTCTCGTTGGGACGAACAAACTGCGCCACCGCGCCGGATCCCTCGACCGTAGGCGCCACACTCACGGTGGCGCTCCATTGTCCGTGCGGCGGGACAACGGCACGGTACGTCAAGGCCTCCGGCGCGACGTCGGCGCCGCCGGCCGAAACGACGACGCCCTTCCGGACATCCTGCCAGGCGGCCCGGATCGTCAGCGATTCGCCATCCGCTTCGAGGGACTTGTCCCAGCGCCGCTGAATCCGTGCCTCCTTCACCTCGAAGAGGTCCGCGAAGTCCACCTCGGCCTTAAGGGAAACCAGGCACTCGGCAGGGGCCGGTGAGTAGTTCCATACGGTGATCTGCTCCAGGATTCCGGCACCTACCTCGCGGAGGCGTTCGACGATCAGCGGGCTGTCCGCGTACCCGTCCGAGCGGGGTACGCGGCCGACAAAGAGGGCACGATACGGCTCCGTCGTCTTGGCGGCCAGCGGCTCCAGGGGCTCACCATTAACGGTCAGATTCCAGCGGGACAGGATGCGGGTGTCCTCGAAGAAAACCCCGTGCGGGTGTTCAGGATGGATATCGCCGTTCGCCGAGGAGATGCAAAAGGACGAGCCCTCCACCAAGGTGACCGTCCCGGCACCCAGCGGCCCGGCAGCAGTGTCAGCATTCCATCCAGCCATCCCGGCTCCTTCAAAGGATTGACTACAACGGCTTCGGCAGGCGGCACCGCGCGGTCCGTAATCGACCAATCGATCGCTGCCTTCATTTGTCCAACCGACGCTACGCCCGTGCACCAAGTGATGCCAGCCCCCGAGTTGACTCGTCAAAAACCTCCGCGAAGGGGCATACGTTGCCTCATAAGTATTTCTCCGGCTGGTTCGGGGGGTGGGCGTGGGCCGGGCTACGCAGGGTGGATGGGACTGACGATGGGCGAACGCAAGGCCGTGACGAAGCAGCTGGCCAGGACCTACCGGGCCGGTGATCGGGTCCGGAAGGGCAGGATCCTGGACGAGGTGGTTGAGCTGACGGGCTGGCACCGGGACTATGCGCGGGCGGTGCTGCGGGCCCCGGCCGGACGGCTGCTGGCGGCGCAGATGCCTGAGCTTGTTCCGATGTTGCGCGAGGAGGGGCGCTGCAGCTTACGGATCCGCAGGCGGCCCTGCTGGGAACCGGGCTGCTGCCGGTGACGACGCTGGCACGGGATGCCGGGCTGCATGAGTCGTGTCGCGCTTCCTGACCGCTCCGGCTGTCCACAGTGATTCGCATCGCGGTCCCAGAGACCGGCCCGCCCCGGCGGCGCGAATCACCGAATTCTTAGGGCGCGACTATCCGATCGGTGATTGCCTTGTAGAGAACGAGGGAGCGGCTTGCGTCGAGAGTCTCGCTCATCTGCAGAAGCGGGATGGCCCGGCGGAGAGCGGCAGCGGCCTCCGCCCCGCTTCCCTCGACTTCGTAGACCGCAACATACCGGTAATCGGGCGCCGGTGCCGTCGTTGCTTCGGCGTCGAACTCGAACCGTTGGGCGGCGACGAAGCCGGGGATTTGGAGGATCTCCGGGAGATGCACATTGTCATACCAGTGGTTGAACTCCTCGTCTTCGCCGCCGACGGCGTTAGTTTGCACGAAGTAGATCGAGGTCGGCACCGCGGTCACCGGCTGGAATGCGCGAGGTCGAGGGCCACATCGACGATGAGGTCCTCCTGGCCGCCGACGTATCCCCTGCGGCCGACTTCGACGAGGATGTCGCGGGCGTCGAGGCTGTAGGTAGCGGCTGCCCGCTCCGCATGGCGCAGGAAACTCGAATAGACTCCGGAGAAGCCAAGCGTGAGAGTCTCGCGATCGACCCGCACCGGGCGGTCCTGCAGCGGGCGCACAAGGTCTTCAGCAGCATCTTGAAGTGCGAAAACGTCGCAGCCCTGGTCCCAGCCGTAAAGGTTCGCGACGGCGGTGAACGCCTCGATCGGGCAGTTGCCCGCCCCAGCACCTTGGGCCGCAAGCGAGGCATCCACCCGGTAGGCGCCCTCCTCGACAGCGACGATCGAGTTGGCAACGGCGAGGGACAGGTTCTCATGCGCGTGGATGCCGATTTGGGTCCGCTCGTCGAGGACATCACGGTAGGCGCGCACGCGGGCCCGGACCCCATCCATAGTGAGGCGGCCCCCCGAGTCCGTCACGTAGACGCAGTGTGCCCCGTACGATTCCATCTTCTTTGCTTGGGCTGCAAGGTCGGCCGGCTCGCTCATGTGGCTCATCATCAGGAAGCCGGAGACATCCATGCCGAGGTTCCGCGCAGCTTCGATGTGCTGGGCCGCTATGTCTGCTTCCGTCGCATGCGTGGCAATGCGCACCGAGGCGACCCCTAGGCTGTGGGCACGCTTCAGATCGTGAATTGTGCCGATACCCGGCAGCAGCAGGGTGGTGAGCTTCGCGTTCTTGACGACGGATGCCGCGGCCACGATCCACTCTTCGTCGGTGTGGGCGGCCGGACCGTAGGTGAGGCTGGAGCCGCCCAGTCCGTCGCCGTGGGCGATCTCGATCGCGTCGACCCCCGCTGTGTCGAGCGCCGCGGCGATCTCCGTGACCTGGTCGACGGAGTAACGGTGCTGGACTGCGTGCATCCCATCGCGCAGCGTAACGTCCTGGATATAGAGCTTGTGACTGTCGCTCATCGCGCTGTCGCCTTTCCTGCTGAGATGGACATGGCGTCGGCTTGCTCGGCGATCCGCTCGCCGACGCGCAAGGCCGCCGATGTCATGATGTCGAGGTTGCCCGCGTAAGACGGAAGATACGCGCCGGCGCCTTCCACTGCCAGGAAGACCGAGACCTGGGTGAGTGCATTCGCCGGGATTCTGTCGACGAGTGTGTGGATCGGCGTCTCCGGCGCGAAATTTGAGAATTGTACGGTGTGCTTGAGCCGGTAGCCCGGCACGTACCGGGATACTTCTTCGACCATCTGTGCGATCGACTTCGTCACCTGCCCCCGTACCGCTTCGTCCGCGAGATCGATCAGGGCAAGCACAGTGTCGCGCATGATCACCGGAGGGTCGGCCGGATTGAGAACGATGATCGCTTTGCCGCGCTTTGCGCCGCCGACACGCTCGATCGCGAGGCTCGTCGTCTCGGTGAACTCGTCGATGTTCGCGCGGGTGCCGGGGCCCGCGGATTCCGACGCGATGGTCGCGACGATCTCGGCGTAGTGCACTGGGGTGACCCGCGAGATGGCGGCGACGATCGGGATGGTGGCCTGCCCTCCGCATGTGACCATGTTGACATTCGGTGCGCCCAGGTTTTGTTCGAGGTTCACCGTGGGAATTGTGTATGGCCCGATCGCGGCCGGAGTCAGGTCCACCAGCCGCTTGCCGTATGGTGCGAGCAACTCGGCGTTCGCGATGTGGGCCTGTGCAGACGTCGCGTCGAACACGATGGCGATGTCGTCAAAGGTGTCGAGTTCGATGAGCCCGGCGACGCCGGTCGACACGGTGGGGATGCCGAGACGATGGGCGCGGAGCAGCCCGTCGGATTCCGGGTCGATCCCCACGAGTGCGCCGACCTCGAGCGACTCTGAGCTGCGCATGACCTTGAACATCAGGTCTGTACCGATATTGCCGGAGCCGATAATGGCTATCTTTGTTTTCACCGTGATTCCTTACTTAAATGAGGAGGGGTTTGGGCCCCTGGGAGCAGTGAGCTGTCACTGGGCTGCGCTTCCGAGGAAAGAGTTGGACAGAGTCGGGTCCGCGAGCAGGTCACTTGCGATCCCGGAGCGGGCGATCGCGCCGTTCTCGATGACATAGGCGCGATCGGCTAGTTCGAGGCCTGCCACGACGTTTTGCTCGACGAGCAGCACGCTCACGCCCGACTGCCGAAGCGAAGCGATGACCTCGAACACCGTCTCCACCATGAGCGGTGAGAGGCCGAGTGAAGGCTCGTCGAGCAGTAGGACGGATGGCGAACGCATCAGCGCTCGGGCAACGACGAGCAACTGCTGCTGCCCGCCGGAGAGCGAGCCTGCATCCTGCTTTGCACGCTCTTGCAGCAGCGGGAAGCGCTCGAGCGTCTCCTTGAGCTTGGCGTCGCGCTCGGACTTGGAGAGCCCGTACGCGCCGAGCAACAGGTTGTCTTCGACTTTCATTCCCGCGAAGACATGCCTGCCCTCCGGCACCAGGCTGATGCCCTTCCGCACGATCGCTTCGACGCTTGCCCCCGTGATCGACTGCCCGTGCAGACGGATGTCGCCGCTGCGCACTTTCAGCAGGCCGGTTATGGTCTTCATGAGGCTGGTCTTGCCTGCGCCGTTGGATCCGATCAGCGCCACGATCTCACCGGCGCGGACATCGAGCGTCGCTCCATGCAGGATTTCCAGCTCGCCGTAGCCCGAAACGACGGAGTCGATCTCAAGGATGGTGTCGGCCGGCTCAGTCATCGTTTGCCTTTCCCTTGCCGAGGTATGCGGAGATGACGGCGTCATCCTGCTGCACCGCTGCTGGGGATCCGTGGGCGATTCGGGCACCGATGTCAAGAACGGTGACTTCGTCGGCCAAGGCCATCCCGAACTTCATGTCGTGCTCGATCAGCACGATTGTCATGTTCTCCGCGTGGAGGTCTTTCAGCACGGAAAAAAGGTTCGCGCGTGCGCTGACGCCAAGCCCTGCTGCGGGTTCATCGAGCAGCACCACCCTCGGCTGGGTGGCGAAGGCCCTGATGATCTCGACCAGGCGGCGATCGCCGTAGGAGAGATCGGAGGGCATCGACGACGCGTACTTCGCGAGGCCGAATCGGTCGAGCCATTCGAAGGCCTTCGCGTATTCCCGGTTCTCTTCCCGGTCTACGAATAGGCCGCTCATTGAGCGCATCAGGCCGCCCTTCATATCAGCGTGTAGCGCCATGAGCACGTTTTCGGCCACCGTGAGGCTGTCGAACAGCGTCGTCTTGCCTGCGCCGTTGGGCCCGATGAGAAAGTGCAGGCTGCCGGGGGCGACGGACATGTCGACTCCCCGCAGCACATGGTTTCCACCGAAGCTCTTGGTGATCCCGCGGATGGTGAGTGCGGTGTCGACCTGCTGGGCCGATGCAACGCTCATACGGCAACCTTCTTCGCGTTTGGGCTGACCGCCGTGGTCTCGGGCGCGGCCGGGACGTCCGGTCTGCGCTTGCGACGTGCGAGGCGGAGTAGCTGCCGCCCGGTGATTACTACCTGGTCTGTGACGCCGTTCGGGGCGAAGACCATCACCACTACGAGGATCGCGCCGAAGATCACGAGCTCGATTGGCCCTGGGGCGCCCCCTGAGATTGCCGGGATCAGGAATTCATGCAGGCAAACAACGGCGATCGCGCCGATAGGGGCACCCCACAGCGAGAGCATGCCGCCAAGAGCCACCAGCACGAAGATCTGGATGAGGAGCTGGAAACCGAACAGGTCAGGGGTAATTGCTGACAGATAGGTCGAGTAGAGGCTGCCGCCCACTGCACCGATGACGGATCCGATCACGAAGATCTGCAGCCTGCGTGCGCCGTGGTTGATGCCAAGGGCCGACGTGGCGAGGTCGCTGTCTTTGATGGCCTCGAACTCGCGCCCGACGACGGAGTAGCGCAGATTGATCCTGATCATGACCGCGACGAGCAGGAAGCCCCAGACCAAGTAGATCTGCGAAGGCAGCTCGGTGAAGACGAAATCCCCGACGGCGAACGGCTTGATGCCGAACAGGCCGTTCTGGCCGCCGGTCACCGGTGTCCAGAACCCGGTGATATTGATGATGGCGAGAGCAATGCAGAGTGTGGCGATTGCCAAGTACAGCGAACGCAGCCGCAGGATTGGCAGCCCGACGATGAACGCCAGGGCACCGCTCGCGACAATACCGACGAGCATCCCCACCCAGGCATTGCCGCCGTTGACGGTCACGATCCCCGACGAGTACGCGCCGATGCCGATGAACGCTGCGTGTCCCATGTTGAGGATGCCGCCGGTGCCCATCGTCATCTGCAGACCGATCCCGAAGATGGCGTAAAGGCCAATGGTGAGGATGACCGTCTGCGAGTACCCGTCGCCGAAGATGAGCGGGATGACGGCTACCGCCACGACAGCCCCAAGCCAGATGAAATGTTGACGACGCCGTTTGAGCATTAGAGGTGATTTCATATCAGACCCCCACAGCTGTCTTGACGCGCCGGCCGCCGAGGATGCCGTCCGGAAGGATGAGAAGCACCAGCACTACTGCCAGCAGCGAGATACCTGTCTGCAGCCCGGTGGAGATGAGAGAGGCAATCGACTCGAGCAGCCCGAGCGCGATGCCGCCGACGATGGCGCCGGGAATGCTCCCGAAGCCGCCGATGACGGCTGCAGCGATGCCCTTGACCCCGATGAGGCTTCCCGTCGCATAGGTCATGCCGATCACCGGGGCGAGCAGCAGGCCGCCGACCGCGGCCAGGGCCCCGGCCGCGCCGAACGCGATGAGCGAGATCAGTCGTACGTTGATGCCGGAAAGCCTGGCCATCATCGGGTCGATCGATGATGACCGGAGCGCCCGCCCGATGCCTGTGCGCTCCAGCACGACGTACGTAACCCCGAGGGCCACAATCACGCCTCCCATGATCCAGATCGACTGTGACGTGACGGAGACGTTGAAGAGTGTCAGCGGGCGATCGGCCGGGGTGAAGTCAGGCGTGTATCGCGGATCACTACCCCAACCGATCTGTGCAAGTCCCTGCATGATCTGGGAAAGGCCCAGGGTGATCAGGAGGAGGGAGATGTTCGTCCCCCGCTTGATCGCCGGCCCGAGTGCGAATGCGTAGATAGCGCACCCGAGCAGGAAAACCAGCGCGATGGTGGCAGGGACGGCCGCGATGAGCGGCCACCCTGCACCTCGGAAGCTGATGATAAGCATGCCGCCGACCATCAGCAGCTCGCCCTGGGCGAAGTTCAGGATCCCGGTCACCCGGAATACCAGAACGAAGCCCATGGCCACAGCCGCATAGATGGCTCCTGTCGTCACCCCGGTGACGATCAGCTGGAGCAAAAATGCCAAGTCCATGAGAGTGCTTACCTGTTCTTCGGGGCTATTTCGGAATGGAGATGGCGCCGCCAGCGCCGAAGACGACGACGCTCGCGATCTTCGCGTAGTCCTCGTAGGTCGACCGGTGCTGGGTGTCACTGAAGACCATCGTGTTCTGTGCGCCTACGTAGTTCGTCCTCTCGAGCGCCTGCCTGATCTTGTCCGGGTCGGTCGACTTGGCACTTTCGATGGCCCTTGCGAGCACCTGGATGACGTCCCAGCCGCCGTGGGCGAAGTTGCTCAGGTTGGGCACACCCGCGACATCCGGGTACTTGGCGAACGCGTTGACGACCTTCTGTCGCTCGGCGTCGTTCTCCTGACCGGTCTTGATAGCCGGGTACGCATCGGCGAGGAGGATCTGCGTGTAGAAGTGCGGCTTCTCTGCCGTCGCACCCATCGCCTGGTAGAACGTTCCGAGGGTGATCGCGGAACAATTCGCGACCGGCGTCGTCCCGAGGGCACCGAGCTGATCGAGAGCCTTCGCCGCGAGGGTGTCAGTCGCCTGCAGTGCCGAGATGGAGATGGCGTCAGGCTTCGCGGCCAGGAGCTGGTTCATCTGCGTCGTGAGGTTCGTCGAGTCACTGGCCCAGTCGACCGTTGTCAGCACCTGGACGTTGTTCTGTTCCGCCCATTTCTTGACACCGGCGACGTAGGACTGAGGGCCGGGGTTGGTCTCCTCACCGATGGCGATCGTCTTGATCTTGGTGCCATTCTTCGCCTCGGCGGCCGCTACCGAGTTGATGCAGCCGTTACCGAGAGCCGAACCGTTACCGGCGGCGCCGAAGCCCCATTTGGCGACGTTCGGGCCTTCCCAGATGTCCCCAGTGGTCGACGGGCTTGCCATGAGGGGAATCTTGAGGGTCGTCGCCGTCTGCGCGCCTACCACGGTGGAGTTCGAGCTGCCGGGCCCGGCAATCGCCACGACCTTTTCCTGCTGGACCAGCTTTCGTATGTTAAGTACCGACTGGTCAGGCGTCGACTTGTCGTCAAGCGGCACGAGTTCAATCTTGCGGCCGAGGACCTTTGCCTCCGAGTCGTTGATGGCCGCCACAGCCAGCTTGAATCCGGCGTATTCCTGCACGCCAGCGAAGGCGATCGGGCCGGTGAGGGAGAGATCGACGCCGATCCTGATCGGCGACGCGTCACTTGCAGTGGCCGAGTTCGTCGAGCTATTCGACCCACATGCTGTGAGTGCGAGGGTGATGCCGAGGGCGCTTGCCGTAATGACTGCGGCGCGCTGCACGCGAAGCTTCTTCCGGGTGAGGGGCATCCGTCTTTCCTTCCAGACTTCAGGAGTGTGCCTCATTGCCCACTCCGGTGTGCATCAGCTTCGCGGTGCGATCGGCCCCCGGCAAGCGTTGCGTTCCAGCCAGTGGGCTCGCCCTCAACACGATCTGCACGGGGCATGGGCAGCCGCCCGTTCAGTTGTTATTGCTGTACGCGCCGATGTTGAGCCAGCGGAATTTGAGCTCGTCGGGGGTGTCGATGATGGTCGCGAGCTCGAGCGGGTCGAGGTAGGTTGAGGCGCCAGTCTCAAGGTTCTCGAGGAAGAGTCTCGGCGTTATGCCTTTGAAGTCGAGGGTGATCCGGATCTCGGCGAACTCGTTCCAAATGAGGGCCTCGCCCGTGCCGTCCAGGTCGCTCATGGCGTCCCCTTCCTTTCTTCGTCGACCGTCACAGTGACAGATCCGATGTTCTCGATGTTGGCCACAACGTGGTCCCCCGGAAGGAGGTTTGTCGCCGCGCACGGGCTACCGGAAAGGATTACATCCCCCGGTTGCATCTCGATCCCGAATCGATACAGCGTCTCCGCCAGCCAGCAGACTGAGGTGATCGGATCGCCCATGACTTCAGACAGCGGTGCCGTGCCGACGAGCTCGTCGTTCTTGACGAGGTCGGTACGCAAGGAGCGCAAAGTGCCGGCCGCGTCAGCCAGGTACATCCGGGCGTCACCCAGCACGAACCGTGACGACGAGCCGTTATCGGCAACGGTGTCAGTCCAGGTGATTTTCCAATCGCGAATCCGGCTGTCCACCACCTCGATCGCGACCGTGACGTAGTCGGTCGCTGCGATGACGTCTTCGGGGAGTACCCGGTCTGCACCGAGAGGAGCCCGAAGGACGAACGCGAGTTCGGGCTCTGCCTTCGGGAGGATGAATTCCCGCGGGTTCAAGGTGCCCCCGTTCTCCACCTCCATGTCCGCGAAGAGGTGGCCGAAATCAGGCTCCGTCACTCCGAGCAGATTCTGCATGCCGCTGCTCGTGAGACCGACCTTGAAGCCCCGACGAATGCCGCCGGCCTCTGTGCGGGTCGCAGCTTGGGCGAGCTGCACCCGGTAGGCCTCACCAGGCTGCACGAACCACGGTTCCCCGCTGACGGCGCCGACGGGCACGGCTTTGATTTCCGAGCGGCGCAGCTCCACCGCGGCCAGGGCGATCGTGGCGTCCCTCGGGACGGATGCCGCGGGCGCCGGCATCAGGAGCCCTGCTTCTGGTGAGGCTTCTTCAGTTCTGTCTTGAGGATTTTTCCGGCGGCGCTCACCGGGAACTCATCCAGGAATTCGAACCCTCCCGGCTGTTTGTAGCCGGCCAGGTTGGCTCTGCACAGGTCTTTGAGTTCCTGTTCGAGGGCGGGCGTTCCCGCCACCCAGTCGTCGCTAGGCACAACGGCGACGATCGGCGTCTCACCCCAGGTGGGGTGCGGCGCGCCGAAAACGGCCGCCATGCGCACGGCGGGGTGGGTGTTGATGATCCGCTCGATCTCGCCGGGGTAGATGTTGAAAGCGCCGCTGATGATGAGATCGTTCTTGCGGTCGACGAGGTACAGGTAGCCTTCCTGGTCACGATAGGCCATGTCGCCGGTGTGCAGTCCAGTGTTCTGGAATCTCTCCGCTGTGTCATCCGGGCGGTTCCAGTAGCCGTTGCTCACGGCATCGGACTTGATTACTACCTCGCCGATCTCGCCGGGCGGAAGCTCCTGCCCGTCGTCGTCGAGCACGGCGATTTCCGAGGACGCCGACTCGGTGCCGCACGACTTGGCGATCTCCGACCGCCCGGCGACGATGCCGCGGTGGTCTTGCGGAGACAGATGGGTCACGAATCCGGCAACTTCGCTCTGGCCGTAGCGCTGCCAGAAGTCGCAGCCGAGCAGGTCCATCGCACTGCGGATGAGGGCGGGTGAGCTGGGTGCAGATCCATAGCCGATCGAGCTAAGCGCCGGGAAGTCCTGGTGCGGCTGGGCCTGAAGGTACTCACACAGCCTGCTGATCATGGTCGGGACCATGATCGTGTTCGTCACGTTGTAGCGCTTGAAGTGGTGCACGATCTCTTCCTCGTTGAACTTCGGCAGCACCACCATCGTCTGCCCGAGGTAGGCCCAGGAGATCGTGCGCATGGCCCCGCCGGAGGTGAAGAACGGCGTAATGGCGAGCCCGACATCCGTCGATTTCGCGTCGACGGTCTGCACGTGGTCCATGGCGCCGTAGATCATGGCACGGTGGGTGTTCGTCACGGCCTTTGGCAGGCCCGTTGTGCCGCTGGTATAGATGAGCGCCCGCAGGTCGTCCGGGGAAAGGCCCGCCGATGAGAGGGTGGCCGAGCCGACGCCCTCGATCCCGCGCTCATACTCCGGCGCCAGATCGCTTCCGCCGATTTGCAGTACGACGCTGAGTTCGTTGCCGGAAGCGATCACCTCACTGGCAACGTTTGCACTCCCTGAGTCGAAGATCAGTGCCTTCGCCCCGGCGTCTCCGAGCAAGAAGATGATCTCTGGCACTGCGAGACGAACGTTGACCGGCACTAGCACCAGCCCGGCCTTCGAGATCCCGAACGAGATCTCCGGCCATTCGAGAATGTTCGAGGCAACCACGGCGACGCGATCGCCCCGCTGCAGGCCTGCGCCCAGCAAGTAGGCGCCGAGCCTGTTCGCGCGCTCGTTCACACCGGACCAGGTGAGCTCCCGGTCACCGCAGATGACGGCAGCCTTGCCTGGGTACCGGCGAGCATTGAGACGGGGGATGTCTCCAACCAGCATGATATTTCCTAACTAGAGGATGAAAGCTATGGTCTTGATGGCGCTCTCATTGTTGATGAGCAGCACCGTCTTCTTCACGAGTGAGAGTCCGTCTGCTGTGTGGCGCAGGCGGTAGAGGTAACGACCAGCCCAGACTGTGGTTGTGTACCGGTGTTCGAACAATGAGAAGTTTGCCGCGAGCTCGACCTCGCCGCCCTCGTCCGACAACACCTCGAAGTTGGTGAGCTGGCGCCGCATCTTGGATGGCGGAGTCTGCGAGTGACGCCGGCCGGAGAGCAACTGTGCGATGCGCGAGCCGATGCGATGGCGGTTGTCGAAGACGAACGACACCTGGGTCTGAGGGTCTTTGTGATCGCCCGTCGGAATCCAGTAGATGCCGTCATCCGCCCACAGCGACTCCCATTCCGCGTAGCGGTTTTCGTCCGCGAGGCGTGCCTCGTGGACAACGAAGTCGACGAGTTCTGCGGGCACGGAACCGGTAGGGGTGGCGATTGCCTGGATGTCAGTCATTGGAGGTCTCCGTCATGAGGGTGCGGTAGTGCTGCCACATGCCTCGCTGTGATGTCTCAGAGGTGCGGTCGTAGGAGGTGATGCCACGGGGCTCGATCTTCTCGGTGTCGAAGCCCCGGGCGAACAGCACCCACTCCGGCTCCTGGGCGTGTAGGCCGACTTGGTTGCGCTCGCCCATCTCGGCGTCGTCGGCGATGAGGAAACCCGCTGGCCCCATCGCGCCCTCGGTCTGGCGGATGATGCGCGCACTCATTTCCTCGGCGCCGAGCAGCTTGATCGGCGCCGTGTACTGGATCGTCTGCTCGACAGACAGCGGCTCGATATACATGACCTGCATTTCGGCCAGGAAGAGATTCGGCCAGATGAACGTATGTGGGGGGCCCTCGACGAGGATGTCGTGCGTCTTCTCCGGGCCGTGCAGTGCTTCCATGGCTTCGATGTAGTTGGGGACCCGGCTGCGGGGGATGCCGGAGAACCAGATGAACTCGCGGTCCTGTGCCTGGTACTCGGCCGTGTAGTCGACCTCGCTGTGCCCGCCGCCGAGGTCGCGCACCGCCACGCGCAGCTCGTCGGAGCTATAGTCCACCTTGGCCGGTTTGATGGCCTTGTACAGCGACTCGTGCACGAACAGCGGGTGGTATCCGTCGACCTGTACTTCGTTGACGACCTTCCAGTTGGCGTTGTTGTCGTGTTTCATCCAGCCGGCGGAAAGATCGATCCCGCCTGCCGGGGACATCCTGACGAGACGGTCGATCGCATCCTTTGCGTTGCCGAGGTAGTCCTCGAGGTCGCCCGCGTCGCCGGTCAGGTTCGCGAAGATGAACCCACCGTAGGTGCCGACCTGGGCAGCTTCGGCGAGGCCGAGCTCGCTGCGCAGCTCGCCCAGGGACTGCTCGTAGCCTCCGCGGAACGAGACGCCCTGGAGGCGCCCGTCGTTGCTGAAAGTCCAGCCGTGGAAGGAACAGCGGAACAACGTCGCGTTGCCGGCGTCGGACTGGCAGAGCATGTTGCCGCGGTGGGTGCAGCGATTGAGCATCACACGCACTTTGAGGTCCTTGCCGCGGGCGACGATAAGCGGCTGCCCGCCGATGCGGCGGCGTACGTAGTCGCCGGCCTCCGGAATTTCGCTCTCGTGCGCGACGAACACCCACTGGCTCTCATAGATGTCGCGCATCTCCTTCTGGAAGATGTCGGCGTCCGTGTAGAGCGAACCGTGCACACGATCGCGCTGGATGAGCTCCTCGTAATCGACGGCGTCCGCCGCCAGGCGGTCCTGCTCCAGTCGTATGGTCATTGTCCACTCCTATTCTCGTTATGTTCTTCAACTTGGATCCGCGGGATACGCGTCTCGCCGACGCTTACGAAAGTCAGCTTGACCTCGTCTCCCGTTTGGTAACTCAGCGCAGGCTCCCGGTCCGTCGATACGTAGAGGCGGTGGCCGGAGACGAGTTCGACCTCGATCACCGGGTAGGGCACCAAGGCCTTCACGAAGGTCTTCTCGATGCGATGCATCACGATTGACGCGATCACGGTGGCCTGGCTCGGCACCGATTCCCACACCGGGGGATCGGATGAGCCGTCCTGCTCGCAGCGGCCCTGATCGAAATCGAGCGGATGGCCGTTGGTGCAGAAGGGTAAGCGCAGGTCGCCGAGCGCCGCGCCATCCAGAAAAGTGCGCAACGGCTCGTCAGTGCTCGGAGCAGCGGCATCAAGCACCAGCCAGTCCTCCAGGGCCGCCTTCACCGGGGCACCTCGAGATCCAGGACAAGGGTCGAATGGTGCTCGAGCCGGCCGCCAACCGCCGCGATCGCGGCGACGCTCGCGTCAATCACCTGCCGTGCTCCGCCTGTGCCCCGCAGCTGGGTGATGGCCTCGATGACCGGCGTGACGCCCTGCAGGTAGTAGCTCGAGACCTGGCCGCCACCGGTGTTGGTCGGGATCGAGCCGCCGGGACCGGTCTGGCCGGCTCTCACGAAGTCGCCTGCGCCTCCGCGCTCCGCGTAGCCGAACGCTTCGAGCAGAATGAGAGGAACGAGGGTGAACGGATCGTAGACCTGCAACACATTCACGTCCGCTGCCGTCATGCCCGACTGGCCGAGCGCGTCGGCGAAGGCCTCGGCTGCGCCGACCGGCTCCCACGGCGAGACCGGGGCGTGGCGACGCCGTTCGATCGAACGCTGCGCGGCCCCGGCGATGTGCACGGCGCGGTGCCGCCCGGAGCCCGCACGGTCGGCGGTCGTGACTATGACGGCTGCCGCGCCGTTGACGGGACGGGCGCAATCGAGCCGACGCAGCGGCTCGGCAACGAATGGGCTGGCAAGATATTCGTCGTTCGTGAGGGTGGTGCGGGTTCTAGCGAACGTGTTGCCCTTGGCCCATTCGCGCTGAGCGACAGCGACCGCGCGCAGATCGTCAGCCGTGGCCGGGGTCTCCTGCAGGTAGTGGGCGGCGAGGAAGGCGTACGCGGCGACCGCCCCGAGCATTCCGCCGGACCGCTCCAGCCCACGCTGGCCGCGGGATCCGCCCATGGCGGCGAACGCGGCGCCGGACCCGACGCCAGGCCGCATCGCGGCATCCGCAAACAGCACCACGACGGTGTTCGCGCGGCCGGCGGCGATTGCCTGGCGGGCGAGGTCGATGAGAACAGAAAACGTTGTGCCCTTTGCGTTCAGTTCGTAGAGCAACCGCAGCTCGCCGAAGGCGCCCTGCCTGCCGATGTCGAGGGTGACCTTGTCGTCTGCGAGAAGCTCGTTGTGGTTAAGCAGCAGGCCGTCTATGTCCCCGATGGCGATTCCGGCGTCGGCACATGCCTCGTCGATGGCCCTGAGCGCGAGGGTGGTCGCGGTCGAGAAGTCGTCGCGCTCCGCGACGACCAGCCCGACCCCGGAGATCGCGGCCGCAGCAGTCACGATTGTGCCGACGCGGTGGTTGCGAAGAAGTCGGCCACGAGCTCGGTGAAGTCGCTTGCGCGTTCGATCTGCACCCAGTGTCCGCAGTGAGGGTAGACATGCAGCTGAGCATCGTCAATGTGCTCAAGCAGCTGGTACGAACTCTCGAGCGGGATGACCTGGTCCTCTCGCCCGTGCACAAGCAGCGTCGGCTGTTTGAGGCGGCCGAGGCGGTCGGCACCGAGCGCAAGTGCTTCGATCCAGCGCTGGCGGGGAGCCGGGAAGAGCGAATTCCAGCGCTTTGCCGCGCCGGGCTTGTTCGATGCCTCGAAGCGTGCGGCCGCGAGGGTCGATGGCAGTTTCGCTGTGTCGTGGGTGAACACATCGAGGAGATTGGCCATGCCTTCTACCGAAGGCTCATAGCCCCACACCGCTTCGAGACCCTCCGTGATCTTGAAGTCAGATCCGACGCTCCCCATGAGCACGATCCTCTCGACCAATTCTGGGTTCTCCGATGCCAGCCAGAGCGAAATCGCTCCGCCGAAGCTGTTGCCGACGAGGAGCACCCGGTCGACATTCAGTGTGCTGAGAAAGCTGGTGATGTGCTCGAGCCAGACCGGCAGAGTGGGCACGACGTCGTCGTCGATCTCGGTGTAGCCGAAGCCGACAATATCGGGCGCGATCACCCGATGGTTCTCTGCGAGCCGAGGCATGACAAGCCGCCAGTTCGCCCAGGCGGAGACGCCCGGTCCGGAGCCGTGCAACAGCAACACGACAGGTCCGGAACCGAGGTCATGGTAATTGGTCGTGAAGCGACCGTGGCGCAGCGCAAGGCCGATCTCCGGGTCTGCCACGGGGGACGCGGACGTGCTGGCTGCTGTGGTCATTATCTTCTTCCTTCTCTTCGTTGAGTGGTGTTCTGAGGAGCCAACCATCACGCGCAACGGGCCAGGTCGGCAACAAAGCTGTTCCACCGGCTGGAACAAAAACGTAGTGCGACATGTCAGCGGGAGGGGATCGGCTCGCTGTAGATCAGGCCCATGCCGGTGATCCATGGCACGACGGACTCATACGTGGACAACCCCGACGGCGCATCGGCGGCCGACCACGCTGCGAGCCAGGTCCGGATTTCGTGGGTTCCCGAACCGATCGAGTCGAGTTCGGTCCCTGTGATCGCACGCAGCGAGTCCCAGTCCGACGCAGACATCTGCCTGAGGAACCCGGCATCCCATTCAGGCCGGATGAGCTCGCCGGCCTTCTCCACGGTGCGGCGGGAGACTGCTTCGCGCTCCTCCTCGGACAGGCTAAGCATCTCCTTACTCATCGACGGTGGCGTGTGTGAAAGGCCGCCGGAGCCGACGAACAGGATGCGTTTGCCGGAGGTGGCGAGCGACGAGCCGACGGCGCGCGCAAAGTCCACGACCCGCTCGACCGGCGGCTGCGGTGCGCGGGCGCAGTTGATGACGATCGGCAGCGTCGGAATGGCGCCAAGGGTGCCAAACAGCTGAACGAAAGTCTGGCTGAAGCCGTGATCGAGGTGGATGTTGCTGCCAAGCGCGACGTCGAAGCCTTGGCCGAGAAGTGCCGTAGCAAGCGCGGTCGCTTCCTCGGCCGGCACATCATAGGCGTCTTTCGGTGTGCCCCAGTCGCCGTAGCCATCTGCCGAGGTGACGACCGTGAAGGCCGGCACGAGGTTGTCCAGGGCCCTGGCATGATCCGGGCCGAAGAACACGACGAGTTCCGGATCGAACTCCTGGATCGCAGACTTCGCTGTCTCGAGTGCGGCGAGAAAGCGCTCGCCCTCAGCCCCTCCGTCCACAGTGTCGATAAGGGGGCTGTGCGAGGCGCAGAACGCCATTGTGTCCGTCATGATTGGTTCCTCTCAGGGTTTCGAATGGTCGTCGTTACCAGATGTAGTCGCCACGAAGCAGAGTCTCGGTGCCGAGGTCGGCGAAGACCGTCTGGCCGAGGATCATCGAGTTCTCGGCTGACGCGAGCCAGACGAGCACCGCGGCGATCTCGCTCGCTTCGCCGATGCGGTCCTGCGGATTCGGCAGGTTAGCCAGCCAGCTTGCCGTGGCTTCGGGGGAGGCCGTGACATCAGTCGTCATCGCCGTCTTCACAGTGCCGGGCGCGACCGCATTCAGCAGGATGCCCGCTCCACCCCATTCCGCCTTGATGGCGTTCTGGCGCACCCATCGTGACACTGCGGTCTTCGACGATGAGTAGACCCTCGGCCGGCCTGTGTGGTCAGGTATGGATGCTTCAACGGCGGCCCGGGCCAGCGGCTCGTTTCGGGCGAGGGCGGCGTCGACGATTGCAGGGTCCTGCGGCGACACTGACGAAAGCGAGCTGACCACCGCGACGCGCGGCGCCGGAGACTTCGCGAGCAGCAGACGGAGGCCCTCGAGGAGTTCGACCGTGCCGAAGTAGTTCACAGAGATTGTGTCCGGAGCTGCGGCGCGCAGCCCTGCGCAGGTGATGACGCCGTCGAGCGAGTCGCCCGCAGCATTCTTGATGCTCTCGATGATCGCGGCGCGCCCTGACGGCGAGGCGAGGTCACCGGTGACGTCGGCATTGTGAAGGTCGACGCCGATCACACAGTGACCCTGCTCTTCGAGCAGCGCCTTCGTTGCCGCTCCGATCCCGGAGGCGGCTCCGGTCACTACGTATGTGCGGGTCATGCCGACTCGTCCCCTTCAGCCCGGGACAGGTACTCGAGGACGGATTGGTTGAACTCGCTTGCGGTCTCCCACTGCGGCCAGTGGCCCGCGCCCGGGATTACCTGCAGTTCGCCGTCGGGAGTGAGATCAGCGGCACGCGCAGCGTTCTCGACCGAGCCGCCAGGGTTGAACTCGCCCCATAGGTACAGCACAGGCGAACGCAGGGCTTGCAGACGGTCCACGGTGAGGCTGTACTTCACCCGATCGGGGGAATCGTAGGCGAGCATGTGGTGCAGCAGAGGGATCGTCTGGGCGGCCCCGGGCTGGGTGTAGAGGGCGAGGCGTACAGCGACGAGTTCCTCCGGGCATTTCGAGGGGTCATGAAACAGCAGGTGCAGCCGCTGGCGCACGGTGTCGCGGGTCGGGTCGGAGAGGCCGGAGCTGGTGCCGACAAACTTTTTCCGGCCGGCCGCTTCGTCCTCGTCCTGGCCCTCCGGCCAGCGGAAGACACCGCCCGTGCAGTTGACGATCCGCAGCACCCGTTCCGGGGTCTCGAGGGCGAGCCATGATGCAACCCACGCGCCCAGTGAGAGCCCGACGAAATGTGCCCGGGCGATGCCGAGGGCATCCATCACGGCCCGCACATGCGTCGTGTAGTCCGGCAGCACGTACTCGAGATCGGGCTTGGCCGTCAGCCCGTGCCCGACCATGTCGATCGCGATCACGCGAAATTGCTTGGCCAGTTCGCGCAGGTTGTTTGCCCACGCCTCGACGTGTCCGCCGGTGCCGTGAAGCAGGATGACGGGTTCGCCGCATCCCGCCTCCAGCACGCGGGTTTGCACCCCACCGGCATCCAGCATGCGAATCTCGCTGCCGAGCAGCGATTCCCAGAGCGTGCCCGCGTCGTCTGCGGCCTCGCCGCGGGGGACTGCTCCATCTGCTTCGAGCAGCGCCTTTGTCGCCGCTCCGGCGCCGGAGGCGTCTCCGGCCACTGCATACGTGTGCGTCATGCCGACACGCTCCTTTCATCCCGAGACGGATTCTCGAGTACGGATTGGTTGAATGGTCTTGCTGCCTTCCATCGCCGCCACTGGCTCGCGCCGGGGATCACGGACAGCTCGGCGTCAGGGCGTGAGCCCGTCAGCGCCCCTTTGCGGAAGCTGTGCTGACGCTGTCAGCCTCGTTCATGAAAGCGGAGCCGAATACTGCTCAATCTCGAACTCCAGACGGGCCTTCTGCCGCGCAGCCAAGACGTTAGGGGTGAGATCGGGACGCCGCTGGATCGCCCACTCCTCCGCGTCGATCAGAGCCCTGGAGCCGGGACTGAAGTGTGGAAAAACCTCGCTCGCTATCAGCTCGTACGAGCGATGCGTGTTCACGGGGTTCGCCCAGTCGTTCGCCCAGATGAGGTAGGTGCCGAAGCCCCCGGACAGGTCCTGCAGACGCTGGATTTGCGCGACGGCCTGCTCCGGTGTTCCTATCACGGCGAACCCGGCCTCGACGAGCGTCCTGGCCCAGGTGCCGGCCTTTCCCCCGATGGGGAGAATTGGCTGCGTGCTCACCTTCTCGTTGTAGTAGGCCCACTTCTCGATGCCCTCCGCGACATCCCGGTAGGCCTGCTCTTCTGTCTCCGCGACGTACATGGGCCCGACCACGCGCCAGTCATTGCGATCAACGGGCGTCCCGTAGCGCTGGTGCTGGTCCTCCATGATTTCCCAGTGCTCGGCGAGCACTGGGAAGCTGGCCGGCCGTGCGGGATTCATGGAAAGGAGTGGAACACCGAGCCGGCCGGCGAGCCGCGGACCGTTCGGCGTGATGGTCCCGGCGATGGCTAGGTCGAGTCCGGTCGCCTTATACGGCATGAGCTGCAGCGCTGCACGGTCGAGCCGGAACCAGTCGGTCGTCATCGAGACGCGTTCGCCGTCGAGCAACGCGAGGATCGCCTCGAGCGACTCCTCCATGCGGGTGCGAGTGTCGAGGGGGCTCACGCCGATCGCCTCAGAATCATAGGGTAGGGCCCCCGGTCCGACGCCCAGGATGATGCGGCCGCGAGAGAGGTGATCGAGCAGGACGAAGCGCTCGACGACGTTGAGCGGGTGGTGGTAGGGAAGCGAGACGACGCCGGCCCCAAGGCGGA
The DNA here is from genome assembly GCF_014207375.1 of Arthrobacter sp. AZCC_0090. Lineage (GTDB taxonomy): Bacteria > Actinomycetota > Actinomycetes > Actinomycetales > Micrococcaceae > Arthrobacter. The sequence continues at coordinate 81,530 of NZ_JACHEE010000012.1, forward strand.
TGCGGTTGGTTCGGGCCGCCGCAAAGCTCAGGAGGATCTCCGGTGATCCGATGATCTCCCAACCGGTCGAGTGGTGTTCACCTACCCACGCTTCGTCGTATCCGAGTCGCTCCAGGTGCTCGATGAGCTCGACGTCCCGTTGCATGGCAAGGGTCGGATTCACCCGATTGGAGTGGGTCGGCGAGATGAAGGCCCCGAATTTCAGCGGCGATGCGGTGCTTGCCATGTGGCTGGGTTCTCCCTGGTGGGTTGACGATCTGTTCAGGCGATGGTGCCGGATGCGGGTCGTCAGACCAAGCGAAACGGTCCAGTGAGCGGCACGCCCATCAATATGCGATCGCGGGATGCGATACTTCCAGCTGCTCCGCGATCTTGCGCGCGGCGGTCCGCACTTCTGGAGCCAGCTTGTTCGGATCGAATCTGAATGTCGGAGTGACGATTGAGATCGCGCCGAGGACGACTCCGGCGCTATCGACAATCGGCGCAGCAACGCACGCGACGCCGAGGAACGATTCTTCGATTTCGATGCTGACACGGGTTTCCCGGATCTTCTGCAGCTGCTGGTTGAGCATGCCGGGGGTGATGACCGTGCGCGGAGTGCTGAGGGTAAGCGGATTGTTGAAGGTCGTATGCAGGGCCTCCCGTGGGGAGAAGGCGAGCATGGCCTTGCCGAGCGCGGTTGCGTGAGCGGGCTTGCGGTCGCCGACGTAGGTGGGGCAGTGTACAGCCCGGTGCGACTCGATCTTCTCGATGTAGACGATGTCCCGCCCATCGAGCACCGCGAGGTGCACCGTTTCCCGCAAGCGGGAGTGCATCTCGGTAAGGAAGGGGATCGCGGCCATCCTCAGGTGACGCTGCCGTTCTGCATGGCTGCCCCATTCGAACATCCGCAGTCCGAGACAGAAACCGTCGGCAACGCGGTCGAGCAGGCGGAGTTGCACGAGTTGGGCCGAGAGCCGGTGCACTGTCGACTTGGGCAGCCGCGTCTCCCGCGAGAGCTCTGCAAGGGAAAGTGGTCGGCCCGCCCGGCTTAGCGCCTCCAGCAGACTCAGGCCTCGTCCCATGACGGACTTGTCTTCGACGGGATGGTCAATGCCTTCCTGGCCATCCACAGTGCTGCTGGGACGCGATGCAATACCCGTCTTCATCTGAGTTCCTCCTTGAACTGACAAAAGGCACGACACTGTGGTTCTGGTTGGGGGCAGTCAAGTGTTACAACTGCGAAGTCACCCACAACTGTGAAACATATTACAGTAAGATCAACGGTAAAGGTGCCTCCAGGCGCAGGCCTTCCTGTCGGCGGCCGTTGAGATTGCTGCCGGGTTGGGGCGGGTCCTGGGTCGGCTCAGGCCGCTGATGGCTTTAGTACTAAAGGTCGAGCACCAGCCGAGGGCTCACGGCCCGCGAGACACACACCATCATGAGTTTGTTTGAGTCCCGTTCTTTCGCGGATAAAACGTGGTCCCGATGTTCGACGATCCCCTGGAGCACGACGGTCTCGCAGGTCGAGCAGATGCCTTCTTTGCAGTCGCTGTATATGTCCGCCCCGGCCGCCTCGAGTGCGTCGAGCACGGTCTGGTCGGCCCCGACGGTGATGGTGACGTCGGACTGGTCGAGATAGACCTCGAAGGATGTCTCCTCCTCGAAAGCAACCCCAGCCGCGTTATCGAACTCGATAAGCGGCAGAGCGGTGAATCGTTCGATGTGCAGCGTGTCTGGTGCCAATCCCTGGCAGGCGGCCTCGAGGTCGGCGATGAGCGATTCGGGTCCACAGCAGTAGACGAGGGTTCCCGGGGCCAGCCCGTCGATCAGGCTGTTGACGGCTGTTCTTCCGAGTTCCTCTTTCGGCGCCACGCGAGCTGCGTCGCCATAGGCCTCGAACTCGTCTATGAAAGCCATCGACGCCCGGGAGCCGCCAAGGTAGATGGCGGAGAAATCGCCGCCATCACTATGCACGCGCCGCATCATGGGCAAGATCGCGGTCACGCCGATGCCGCCCGCGATGAACATGTAGTGTTCCGCAGGCTCGAGTTCGAAGTGGTTTCTCGGCCCGAGCGCGGTGAGGATGTCGCCGACGGCGAGACACGAATGCACGTGGCGCGAGCCGCCCCGACCTGTTTCTTCGAGGAGAACCCCGATGCGATAGCTCGAAAGGTCGGCCGGGTTTGAGCAGAGCGAATACTGCCGGATCAGGCCGTCGTCGAGCACCAGGTCGATGTGGGCGCCCGGTTGCCACGCGGGCAGGCGTGCACCGTCGGGATCCGAGAATTCTATGGCGAGCACACCGGCGGCCCGGCTCTCGATGGACTTAACCTGCAGGCGCATGAACGGGCCGCCTCCTCTTTGTTGAGCTTGTTCCCCTTGAGAGTTGTTCAGTGGTGACTGCGAATCAAGGGTGGCGTTCCATTGAGCGAGACCTGATGTGTTCGCCGGGGCATTGTCTCGCTCAGTGGCACGCATCGCTTGCAACTGTCATACCACTGGTGAACGCTGAGAGCCGGATCGACGAGAGTACAGCAACGAGATGTACGAAAAGGAGTCAAGGATGACTGAGCGCGCGGAAACGCCTCCCGAAATAAGAATAGCGGCGCAATGGATTGCCGCGTTCGGAGACGCCCTCGAAGGCGAACCCGACGAGAGTGCCCTCCTTCGGCTCTTCATTGACGATAGCCACTGGCGGGATCTCGTGGCGCTCACCTGGGACACTCGTCAGGTCAGCGGACGATCGGAGCTCGTGGACCGGCTGATCTCCGCGACGGAGTGGGCGACCCCCAGGAACTTCCGTCTCGCACCGGGGTACAGCGCGCCGTCCCGACAGTCGCGCACGGGGCGGGACGTGATCGAGGCCTTCTTCGAATTCGACGTCGCATACGGTTCGGCTGTCGGCCTCGTGCGCCTCATCCCTGACGACCGGCCAAGCACCGGCGTGCGCGCCTGGATGCTGCTCACCCAGATCGAGTCCGTGGCCGGCTCCCCGAGCGTGAGGGGTGGCGAGCGTCCAGGCGGCGTCGGCTACGACAAGCAAGGCGGCAAGGTGACCTGGGCCAGCCGTCGAGCCTGGAAGCAAGCTTTTGCCGACCGCGAGCCAGATGTGCTCATCGTCGGTGGCGGGCAGGCCGGCGTCATGCTCGCCGCTCATCTCAACCGGCTCGGCGTGGACAACCTCATCGTGGATACGCACGGACGGGTCGGGGACAACTGGCGCACGCGCTACGACTCGCTGCAATTGCACAACCAGACGCACGTTGTGCAGTTTCCGTACCTGCCCTTTCCCAGCGTTTTTCCCGAGTACATCCCCAAGGACAAGCTCGCGAACTGGTTCGAGGACTATGTGGACGCCCTCGAAATCAACTTCTGGACCAACACCCCGTTCACTGGGGCCCGCTACGATGCGGCCGCCGGCCGCTGGAATGTTGAACTGAACCGGGATGGCCGGCCCCGTACCCTGCATCCACGACACCTCGTGATGACCACCGGTGGTACCGGCGTCATCCCGAACATCCCGGATCTTCCGGGTATCGAATCCTTCACCGGAAACGTCCTCCACTCGAAGGACTTCGTCTCGGGCAGCGAATACACGGGCAAACGTGTGCTCGTCGTCGGCACCGGGACGAGTGCCCACGATATCGCGTACAACCTCGACCTGCATGGTGCCGCGGGCGTCGCCATGCTTCAACGCGGCGCCGTTACGGTGACGAGCCTCGAGAGCGCCAACGATATCTTCGGCCTTTACTCCACCGGCATTCCGGTCCTTGAGGCTGACACGATCTCCGCCCTGGGCTGGGTCGGGCCAGTGCAGCGCGAAACCCTCCAAGCCGCAACGAAGCGCAACAACGACCGGGACCGGGATCTCCTTGCAGGTCTGACCGCGAGGGGCCTGCGCCTGGATGACGGCGAGGAGCAGACCGGGTGGGTCCGAAAATTCATCAGTCGCGGCGGCGGGTACTACATCGACGTCGGCGCCTCCCAACTCATCATCGACGGGCGGGTTAAGGTCCTTCAGACCGATGACGTCGAGCGCTTCGAAGGCTCGCAGATGATCATGCGCGAAGGCGCAACCCATGCCTTCGATGCCGTCATCATGGCCACCGGATTCAAGAACCAGGAGACCGCAACGCGCGAGCAACTGGGCGAGGAAATCGCCGATCGGATCGGCCGGATTGGCGGCTATGACGAGGAGCGCGAGGTGAACAATACGTGGCGCCCCACCGCGCAGCCCGGCCTCTGGTTCGGTTCAGGCAGCATCCAGTACTGCCGCACCTTCAGCCCGCTGCTCGCAATGCAATTGCTCGCCGAGCTGAGCGGTCTCGCGCCGTCGTACTCCGACCGCAGCGTCTTCCAGGCAGCGAACTGAAAGGGGATGGCGGCTTGCGAATCGGATCGATGACGGTCGAGACTGTCGTAGACGGCGAGACCCGGCGCACGGTGGATTTTCTCTACCCGGACGCACCCGCGGCCGAGAGGGCGGAAGCCGAGGCTTTCAGCGATGTCATCACCGGAGAGCTGGTGATGACGATCGGGTCCTATGTCGTCCGTCATGGAAACCGCTTGGTCCTCTTCGATGCCGGCGTTGGCTCCCAGCCGACAGGATCCTTCATCGGAGGAGCCCTGCGCTCGGGCCTCCTCGCGCGCAACATTGCGCTGGATGAGATCACTGATGTCATCTTTACCCACTTGCATGCGGATCATATCGGCTGGGCCACGCAGAACGGAGTTCCGTTCTTCCCGAACGCCACGTACCGCTGCGATCGACGCGACTGGGACCACTTCATGTCGCCCGACTACGAGATAGAGCCTTGGGAGGCTGCGTCGACCCACCCGGAGTTCGACGCAGCACAGGTCCGTCTCGCGCCGCTGGCCGGCCGGATGGAATTTTGGGAGGGGGACGCCGAAATTCTCCCCGGCATTTCGGCGATCGACGCCGCGGGCCACACCCCGGGGACGAACGCCTTCCTCCTGGAGTCGGACGGCGAAAGTGCCATGCTGCTCGGAGATGTTGTCCATTCGATCCACGAGTTGCTCTTCGGCTGGCGGTTTCCCGTTCACCACGACAGCCAGGCAGCGCTTGACGCGATCGCCCGAGTCAGGGCACTGCTGGTCGACCTTAACATCCCGTGCTCCGCGGCCCACTTCACTGGGATGTCTTGGGGCAGGGTGCTGGATTCGGGCGACAGATTCCTCTGGGAAGCGATTAATTGACCACGACGGCCATGAAGAGATGGATGATATGAACGCAGAGAACACGATTACGGCCTTCACAGGAAAAGTAGCGGTGATCACCGGCGCCGGATCAGGGATCGGAGCCGGCCTGGTCACCAGGGCAGCGGAACTGGGAATGAAGGTTGCTCTCGCCGACGTCAACGCAGAGGCGATTGCGAAGCGAACCGAGGAGCTGATCGCAGCGGGTGTCGACGCCTTGTGGCGCCAGGTCGACGTGCGCAAGCCGGAGGATCTTGAAGCCCTGGCTGACGAGGTGTACGGCCGTTGGGGGGAGACGACCGTGCTGGTCAACAACGCCGGCATCGAGCTTCACGGCAATACCTGGGAACTCCCGGTCGAGCACTGGCATCGAGTCATCGACATCAACCTCAACGGCGTGTTCCACGGCGTCCGTGCCTTCGTGCCCCGGATGATCAATGGCAGGACACGATCACACGTGGTCAACGTCTCCTCCGTGGCTGCTCTGCGCACGAATCCGGGGACATCCGCCTACGCTGCGACCAAGCATGCGAACCTAGCCCTGACTGAGTGCTTGGCCAAAGAACTCGAAGCGGTGACGCCTGACATCAAGGTCACGGCGGTACTGCCTGGATCGGTGAGGAGCCAGATCTTCGAGAGCGCATTCACTACCGACGAAGACGGCGCGGGGGCGGAGAGCAAACGGATCCTCGCCACGTCGATGGAGCAGACAGGGCTTGACCCCCTCGATGCTGCCCGGATCATCTTCGACGGCGTGGCCAGAGGTGAGCTGCGCGTGCACACGAACCCGGAGGCTTCCCGCCGGTTCATCGCGGAGCGGGCGCAGGCTCTCACCTTCTGATTGTGGCTCCGGCCTTCGGGTCGCCGTCGCACGGAGAAACTGTCTTGTCGCCGACGAGGAGGCCGTCCCTCCTGTCCGGAGGACTCGTGCAGAACACAGAGCTACCGCGTGTCATGGGAGCTGGGCAGTCGGACAGGGAAGACGTGCAGTTCGGATCGAGCCGAGCTGCACGCCTTCATCCGGTACTGACGGCCCGCCTAGGCCCCCGAAGCGAGGACGAAGTCGTAGCTGACCTCTCGGCCGGTGCCGTCCGCTTTGTCCTTCGGCTCGAGGACGAGCTCGGGTTTGACGGCCGAGGCTATGTCGTCCGAAAGGTGCTCGTCAGCTGTGAAGTACAGCTGGGTGGTGATGAGCTGGTGTCCGGGCGCGCTGACTTTGAGGTGTAGGTGCGCCGGGCGCCAGGCATGCCAACCGGCGGAGGTGATGAGCTGGCCGCAGGCGCCGTCGGTGGGGATCCGGTATGGGGCCGGTTGTACTGTGTTGATCTGGTAAGCCCCTTCGGAGTTGGCAATGACTGTTCCGCGAAGGTTCCACTCGGGAACGCCTGGGGCGAATTGAGAGTAGAAGCCGAGGTCGTCAGCGTGCCAGATCTCCACGCTGGCACCCGCGAGCGGTTCATCGTTGATGTTCGTGATGCGGCCTTGGAACAGCAGCGGCGTGCCGGGCTCGTCGTCGCGCATTGGAAGCGTTGCCGGGGTCTCGAGAGCGGGTGACCCTGGAACGTAATAAGGCCCCTCGATGGTTCCCTTGCTGCCTTCCCTCTCCGCGTTGGCCACTTCTTCGACCGCGTGCTCGATCCACACGTCCAGGAACAGGGGCCATTCGCCGTCTTCTCCCACCTTGATGAGCCAGGATTTCAGGGCGTTGTATTCGTCGTAGGTGACTTCTTCTTCCATCACTGTGTCCACAAGTGCCTTGATGACGCGGGAGGCAAGCACGTTGACGCGTTCGGTGCTAACTTCCGCGGCCACGGACTTGTCCGAGCGGAAGCGTTCGGTTGCGGTGGCGCCGGATGCGGCTGCGGTTGTGGTGGTTTCGACAGACATAGTTTGTCCTTTCGTTGTCATTCCGACTCAGCGGCGAGGCGGTAATAGCAGGGGTGGGTTAATCGACGCCGTCAGGAGATCGACGACGGGTGTTTGGCGAGGGCGGTGACCTCAATGTCCATATAGGGGAACAGCGGAAGGCTCTGCAGAAGTTCGTGCAGCTCGTCGTTGCTTTCGACATCGAAGACTGAGTAATTGGCGTATTGCCCCACCACCCGCCATAGGTGCGGCCAACGGCCGTCGCGCTGGAGGCCCTGGGAGTAGGCTTTTTCTTTCTCCTTGATGGCGGTGGCCTGATCTTCGGGCAGATTGGCGGGGAGGTTCACGTCCATGCGGACCAGGTACAGCACAATGCTCCTTTGCATTCGAGGGGGATGGGTGGTTTGGTCCGGGCCGGCTATTTGTCCTGCCGGTAGCGCGCGAGCTTGTCCTCGTCGATATCCGCTCCGACGCCGGGGACATCCCGGACTCCGATCCGGCCGTCGTGAATGGCTATCGGCTCGGCCAAGAGGTCATCGGTCATATCGAGGAAATTGGACAATTCGCCGGCACGCCGCGACGTGGCCTCGTGCGCGGCGCCGAACGTTACAGTGGCGATCGTGCCAAGCTGGGTGTCGATCTGGTTTCCCATCACGACGTCGACGCCCAGTCCGGTGCAAAGGCCAAGGATCTGCAGCGCCTCGGTGAATCCGCTGCGCGCGGTCTTGATGCTGATGGCGTTGCATCCGCCGGAGAGCAGCTCCCGGGATGCGTCGCCGGCCGTGGGGACGCTTTCATCACCGACCACGGGAATTGGCGACTTCTCCACCAGACGTCGGCGACTCATGCCCTCCTTGGCATCGCATGGTTCCTCCAGGAGGGAAAGTCCCAGGCCGTCCGTGCGGCGCAGCACCTCGAGCGCCTCGTTGGCGGTCCAGCCGCGATTGGCATCGAGGTACAACTCGGTGTCCGGGCCCAGCCCCGCACGCAGTACGCGGCAGGCCTCGATGTCCAATGACAGCGGGCGGCGCCCTACCTTGAGCTTGAAGGTGTTGATGCCGTATTCGTCCTGGAACCGCAGAGCCTCGTCCAGCAGTTGCTGCGCCGGTTGGAAGCCGAGCATATGGCTGACTTCCATGGAGTCGGTGAAGCCTCCCAGCAGCCTGCTGACCGGAGTTCCGGTGGCCTTGCCGATGATGTCCCAGAGGGCGACGTCCAGGCTGCCTTTGGCCACCTGGTTATGGATTGTCCTGGCTAGGATCTGTTGGATCTTCCCGCGGTCCATGGGGTCGAGTCCCGTAACGGCGGGGGAGAAGATCTTGGTGATCACCGAGATGATGGAATCCTGCGTCTCGCCATAGGTGAACGGGCGGGGTGGCGCGTCCGCTGTGCCCACTACACCGTCGTCGGTGTGGACCCGAATGAGGACGTGCTCGGCGTCGGACACCCGCCCGCTGGCGAACTCCAAGGGCTTGGAGTAAGGGATCGAGTATGGGATCGCCTCAATGCGCTCAATCTTCACGGGATGCCTTCAGGGATTTGGAATGGTTGGTCACGAAGGCGATGCCTTCCCTCAATATCCTTGTGCGGAACTCGATGCGTGAAAATGCGAGAAACCACAGGCAGTTGTAAAGCTTTCTACCCTTCCGAGGTAAGGAAATCCCCAATACCCTGCTGATAAACAACGTGAAAGGAGAACGCCCGATGGCCCATCCCGGGAAGCACGACCGGATGTTCCTAACCTGCTATGCGGACACTTTCGGCTACGGCTGGCACCATGTCGACCTGTTCGTCCACGATGAGCACGATTTGGAGGTGAACTGGGTTCATTGGCAAGTGGACCAAGACGGACCTGAGGCCGCCGACGCGGTGACCGCCCGGGTTGAACCGCGGCTCAAGCGGATGTCCGAATGGAAGCATGGAATAAGCGCCAACGGTTCCGAGTACTGGACTGCTGACGCGGTCTGGGCGTGAGTCCGAGGGCCGTAATACGGTTTTGCGCATAAATGGAAGGTCCCGTTTGGTTTTCCAAACGGGACCTTCCTTCGTGCACCGGATCTGCCCTGGCTATAGGAGAGCCAGGGCAGCTTCAATCCGTTCCGCGATGGAGAAAAGGCGGTGTTCGCGGCCGGGGGATCCGATGAGTTGAAGGCCGAGGGGCATGCCGGCAGGATCGCGAAGGCCGGGGATGGTAATGACCGGGAGGCCCAGGGCCTGCCAGGGCCGGCTCAGCACGGGAGTGCCTGTGGCGTCGATGCCGGCGGGCGCGGCGCCGAGGGCGGCCGGGCCAAGGATGGCGTCGAACTGTTCGAGCGCAGCTTCCACGGACCATCGGGCGTCCGCAACACGGTAGAGGGCCGCCACATAGTCCGCCTCGGGTGTGGTGGCGCCGGTCGCCAACAATTCAGCCAGGGGGACGCTCAGCCGGTTCAGCTGCTGCAGCTCCCAAGAGCGCTCGCGAGCTGCTTCGAAGGCCATGATTGTGGCGTGGTCGTCGGCGAGCCTGCGGACGATATCATGATCGGTCCAGTCTTCGCAGTGGACACCTTCATGACTGATCGCGGCGACGGCCTGTTCGACGGCGGTAGCCATGTCTGCGGAGACCTCGCCGAGGCCCCTGCCGTTCCATAGCAGGAGGTGCGCGGAAACGCCGTCGACCGTGTGCTCCGACGCCGGCCCATCGCCAATCAGGGCGCTCCACGCGAGATGAAGATCCGTCACTGTCCGTGCCAGGAAGCCGAGGGAGTCCAATGAAGGGCTCAGCCCGGTGACGCCGCTCATGGAGAACTGTCCCTTGGGTGCGACGAACCCTGCGACCCCGCAGAACGATGCGGGTCGTGTAAGTGATCCAGCTGTCTGCGTTCCAATGGCCAGGGGGACCATTCCGGCGGCGACGGCGGCCGCTGATCCGCTGGATGAGCCGCCGGGTGTGTGGGCCCGATTCGCGGGGTTCCGTGTGGGGCCGGGGGCGAAGTAGCCGAACTCGGTGGTGACTGTCTTGCCCATGACCACGGCGCCTGCCTGCCGGAGAAGTTTCACGCAATCGGCATCTGAGCCGGCTGGTTCGCCACCGCGCAGCACGCTGCCGCAGCGGGTGGGAAGCCCCTGGACGTCGATCAGGTCCTTGACGCCCACGGGCACTCCCCAAAGCGGCCCGCGGGTATTTGTCGAGCGCTCCAGTTCCCGTGCAGCGAACCGGGCACCGCCCGCATCGATCTCGGCCCAGGCCCGGATCTCGGGTTCCGTAGCCTGCATGCGCTGCCAGGCCTGTTCTACGGCGGAGCTCGGCGTCACTGCGCCGGACGCCAGGGCCATGGAGAGCTCGCGGAGCGAACCTCCGGAGCTCAAGCGACGAGCTCCGGAGTTACGGAAAGGCGATGAAACTGCCTCTTGAAGTAAATGAGGCTGTCACGCTCCTCCTGGACCTCAACGCGTTCCACCTGGACGAAAATTACTGAGTGCGAGCCCTGGACGCTGCGGCCGCTGATGCGACCCACGATCTTGACGAGGGCGTCACGCAGCACGGGCACGGAGCCGGTGCCCTTCTCCCAGATGTCCCAGCCAAAACGTTCCTCCATGGGAACACTCGTGGCCCCGGAGAAATGCCGGGCGAGTTCCTCGTGTTCGCCGCTGAGGACGTTGATGCAGACCTGGCCGTTGCTGTTGAAGATATCGTGCGTGGCGCTGTTCTGGTTGACGCAGACCAGGACCGTAGGCGGGGAGTCGGTAACGGAGCAGACGGCGCTGACGGTGATCCCCACGCGCCCGTGTGGGCCGGCCGTGGTCACAACGTTCACGGCCGCGGGCAGGTGTGCCATCGCAGAGCGGAAATCTTTTTGGATTTGCGTGAGCTCAGTCATTTCTCTTCTCCAACTGTCGTGACCAGTAATTCTGGTCATTCCATGAATCCTTGTGATAAAAATCTATGCGGGACCGGACTTAATGGATATTACGATTTGTCCCACTCCGTTTCAGAATTCGCTTCAGCTGCGTAGGTAGTTTCCTTACCGCGTTATTGATTGACTGCCATGCCCTGGACTCGATACCGTCGAGTTTCCCCTACTACGCCCCAGGCAGTGCAAGGTCGCCCTACATGGATTCACCCGAAGCCCTCGTTTACATCGTCGACGACGACCAGGAGCTGTGTGCCTCCCTGGCCTGGCTGCTTGAGTCCGTCAGCATCCAGTCACGCAGTTTCTATGACGTTGCGTCGTTCCTGGCCGAGTACGATCCTGACATCCCGTCCTGCCTGGTCCTGGATGTCAGGATGCCGCGAGCCGGCGGGTTTCAACTGCAGGAGACCCTGAACCAGATCGCTTCGCCGATACCCGTCATTTTTGTCTCCGCCCATGGAGACATCCGGATGTCCGTGAAGGCGCTGCGCCAGGGGGCCGTCAATTTCCTGGAGAAACCATACGATCCCCAGCAGATGCTCGATGTTGTGCAGGAAACACTTGAGCTCGCCCGGACACGCTTCGAATCCAGCCGCGGACGGCGGGAAATCGAACAGCGGATCGCCGGCCTGACACCGCGCGAACGCGAGATCCTGGCCCTGGTCATCGACGGCCTGCCGAGCCAGAACATTGCCAGGAAGCTGGGGACCAGCGTGAAAACCATCGACGTCCACCGCACCAGGATCAAGGCGAAGACTGGGGCAGACAGCATCGCCACCCTGGTGCGGGACATCCTGCAAAACGACATCACTGTGGCCTGAGGCAGCAGCACCTCCAGCTACTGCGTTGGAAGCTGCCAAGCACCTGACTCAACTCACGCAGTGAATTTCTCGGGGCTTTTCTCGATGACCAAGAGTTCTTGATCAACGCTCAAGTGCCAACTGCCCGAGGGAACCTGAAAATGGCGGTTTTTATCGTCCACCACATTGACGTCGGCCGGCACGGAAGAATGCGCACTGTGCGGCGCCCAGGGGAGTTCGATCCTCGCGGACATGTTGGCCGGAATCCGCAAACGGCAATGCCACGAGCGGCCTTCGTCATCCCTTGTCCATTGGACCTGAATGCGGCCGTAGTCGGTCATCACGGCGGCTGACGCATGGGTCAGCGAACCCCCCGGCACCGGGTGCAGGACGAAGTGCTGCATTCCGGCCGACTCCGCATCGCGGTCGATTCCCGCAACGCGGTTGAAAAGCCAGGCTCCTACTGCGCCAAGCGAGAAGTGATTAAACGAATTCATGGCGTTGTTGCCGCCGAAACCATCTTCTGCAGTGTACGAGTCCCATCGCTCCCAACTGGATGTGGCTCCTTGCGTGACGGGATAAAGCCATGACGGGAAGGCCGTGTTCTCAATCATCCTGTAGGCCAGATCTGACCGACCATGGTCCGAGAGCACGAGATTTATCATCGGCGTGGTGAAGAGTCCCGTCGTGATGCAGTACGGCCGTCCCGCATAGCCTTCCGCGACCTTTTCACAGAGCGCTTCGAAAATGGAGGAGCTGTACTTTTCCAGAGGAAGGTCGAAGTGTAGTGCCAGCGAGCACGACGATTGTGAGACGTTTACGAGCGTCAAATCATCCCGGAAACTACCCGTTTCCGGGTCTATGTATAACTCGTTCCACTCTTCCTTGGCTGCAGCGTGGCGAGACTGGTAGATGCTGGCAACTTCGTCCTCACCAATAGCCGTGGCCATCTTGGCGAAGCAGCCGAGCATGTAGACGTAAATGCTGGCATCGGTGTAGCTGTACGGCGGCTTGTCCAGCGACAGCCAGTCCCCGCACGCCCCTCCGTCGATGGAAATGGATTTTGCACCGCGCATCCTGAGGCCCTCCATAGCCTCCAGATAAGTCAGCATTGATTCAAACGACTGCTCGATGACTGACGTCGTGCCGTATTGGGAATAAACCTCGAAGGGCAGAAGGACGCCGGCAGAACTCCATGGCGTTCCCCACGACCGATAGGCGTCGTAGGCCGGAGCGTAGCTGGGGTACATTCCGGTGACAACGTCTCCATTGAACAGCCGGGATCCAGGTCCATAGAAACCTATGGCATCAGTCTTTGAAGAGAGGATCTCCTCGGTAACCTGTGAGTCCCGGACAATGCGCAGATAGTGTTCGTAGAATTTCTGGACATCGCTGCTGAAGCAGGAAGTCCGGGCAAACTCGGTGACAGACTCGAGCCATCCCATACGCTCATTTCTCTGAGGGCAATCAGTTGGAATCGAAAGAAAGTTTCCGATCTGTGAGCGGTGGATGTTGTCAGCGAGCTGGTTCAAAAGGGGGTTGGAAGTGCTCACTGTTCCAGTTATCCCAGCGATGGAACTGAGCACGATGCCCTTGACGTTCGCTGCGGGGATCGGGCCCCGGGTCCCGGAAATCTGGATGTATCGGTAACCATGGAACGTAAAGCGCGGGGTGAACTTCTGTAGCCCTTCACGGCACGTGTAGACGTCTGTGGACATGGCCTCGCGTAGGTTCTCCGTCATCAGGAGTCCATCGATATCCCGCTCAAGATACTCCTCCAGGGGAGGATACAGGACCTCAGCAGTACGAATGACGATTTCTTGGCCTTCACGACCGTCAAACGTCAGCTCGGGCACTCCAACCATGTTTACGCCCATGTCGTATATCCAGGAGTCCGAACTGGGCCGTGCCTCGCCTATAGGGGTCGATTCGAGCACCTCAAATACACTCACGGGTTCGTCGGGTTTCGAAACAAGCTGCGGCTGCGCATTTCGCTCCAAAGGCATAACCACTGCGGCCGGTCCCCAACGGCTTTCGTCAGTGAGGGACAATTCGTCACGAGCGTCATAGCGCTCACCCTGGAAGAAGCTGCCGTTCTTCGTCGGGCCGCCAGTGTGCACCTCCCAACTTCCCGGCGAGGACACAAGTGTTTGACTGCTTCCGTCGGAATAGTCGAGGACCATTTTGCACAATAAGGAAGGCCGGTCCCCGTAGAAGTTGGTGTTGGTTTCCATGAAACTCATCATGTCCGCCCACCACCCTGGGGCGAGAGTGACGGTGAGGGTGTTGTTTCCCGTGCGAACTTGTTCGCTGATGTCATAGGCAGAGTATTCAATGGTGTACCGATAGTCCGAGCTGCCGGGATTGAACCAATCGTTGCCGATCCTCTCGCCATTGACGCGCAACTCGTAGATTCCTCGCGCAGTGATGTAGATCTTGGCCCCAGTGACTTCCCGCTGGGCCCGGAACTTTCGGCGGAGAATGGGCAAAGCGCCTCGACTAGGGTCCCGAACGATGGTCCGTCCGTCTTCGCCGCCGTGCACCGCTAGGCAATTGCCATCAATCCCAACCCCTCCGGCCTGAGCGAAGACATGATAGTCCCTGGAATCGAACAGGGCTTCCTGGGGGTCCCGGTAGTTCCTGATCTCATAGTTCCTGATGTCGAGTTGCTCGGCCGGAAGAACTTGAAAGCCGACCTCGCCAAGGACGGGATAGGCGGCGACGTCGTCCACGCCTCGAGGGTTTACTTGGAGAATATCGCTTCCATTCCACAGCAGGTACGTTCCGTTGATTCGCACCTTGAATGTGGACGACTCGCAGATGAGTTCAATCTCGTTCTCCTGATGGGCCTGTTGCGCCGGCAAGAGTTCGGGCAGGTTTGTGGCGCAAGCGCCTGCGTTTATATCGATCAGCGGCAGGTCTGGCCGGTCGCCGGTAGCATATCCCAGTCGAAATATACGGAATGCCGGTTTTGATGGATCACTGACGTCCACTGAAAAACGAACATGGTTTTCGCCTGCTAGACGGTACTCGTTCAGCATTTCGTGGCGAAGCCGGAAGTCATTGGCCCCCAGAATGAATGAGGCCGTCGTGCTGCCTTGCGGGATTCTGAACAGACACCTGACCCGATACACAACCAGGCTGTGCGAATCAAGGTGGGGGCGGCTTGCGCCGATCCATTGTGCCCCGTCCCAGGCGTACATGTTCTGGGCGAACATCGCTGTCTCGAACGTGGACACCGCGGACAGTTCACGGCCCTTGTTATCCCAGACCGTTACAGTCCATCGGTATTTGCCTTCGGGCGTCAGCTGACAGTGCACTTCGCCGCAATTGCCGAAAGCAATCTCCTGGGAGCAAGCGGAACTGACGCGGCCCGAGTCCCACACGGGATCTCCGGCCGCGGTGGTTACTTCTATTTGGAAGTATTCCTGGCGATGATTGAAATCCTCAGATTCGAGCGCCCAGCCGAAACGCGGAGTGTCCGTATCAATGGCCAAAGGCCGAGTTAGCCGGTTGATGCGCAGATTTGTCAATCGAGCCATGGTTCTTAGTCGACCTCTTCTTCAATCTTGAATTCGAACCAGAATGTTCTCGGCCGGAGCGCTCGGGACCGGACTGGTCGTGACCTCAGGTATGTCAGGCAAGCGGCTGTCAGAATAGCTCCAGAACCAGCCTGGGGGATTTTGACCGGGAAACGCAGGCCGCGATCTGGTCGTTGGCGTTCTTTTCGCTGCTGGACATGCACTGGTCTCGATGGTCCGGTTCGCCTTTCAGGACGCCCATGATGCATGTGCCGCAGATCCCTTCCTGGCACGATGTGTCCACTTCGACCCCGTTATCCGCGAGGACCTGCACGATGGACTGACCAACGGGCACCTCATAGACCTCGTCGTCGAGTTCCACCTCAAAAGGGGTATCGCCGGCTGTGTCCACGGGCTCGGCGGCCTGGAAGTGCTCGATATGGACGTTGTCCTCAGGAATCACGGAAGCCGCGCTTTCCCGTACGCGCTCCATGAACCCCTGGGGTCCGCAGGTATAGACGTGCGAGGCAGCGCTGAGGCCCGCGAACGCGTTGCTTAGGACGGCAGGCTGTTCCTCGCGCTTCAGCCCGAAGTGGAAAAGGACGCGTTCGCCGAAACCACTTCGCTCGGCGAGGAGATCGCAGAAGGCGGCATCCTCACGGGAACGGGCAAAGTAGTGCAACTCGAACTCTTCGCCCTCCTTATGCAGGTGGTAGGCGATGCTGATCATCGGGGTGACGCCGATGCCCGCCGCCACCAGGATGTGCCGGTCGGCACCTTCGGCGACAGACAAGAGATTGCGCGGGGCGCTGATCTCCAGCTCGTGGCCTACCTGGACCTGGTCATGGAGTGCCAGCGAACCGCCACGTGACTCCGGTTCGAGCTTGACTGCGACGACGTAGTCGTCGAGTTCCTCCGGTGGACTGCACAGCGAGTACTGGCGCACCACAGCCGTCGGGCCGAGGACGTCGATGTGCGCGCCCGCCGGATAGGGATCGAACGGTGCCCCATCCGTGCGCTTCAGGCGGAAAGACTTGATGTTGCTGGTTTCCTCCAGCACTTCGGTTACTCGTACCTTGAACATACCCATGGGGCAACGCTCCTTTCTTCTGTCAGCTTGTAAATGGGCCGGCCGGCCCTAGCGCATGTAGAGGCCGCCGTTGATGTCCCAGCAGGCTCCCGTGACGGAGGATGCGCCGGGGGAGGCCAAGAGGGCCACGGTGTCTGCGATGAACTCGGCGTCTCCGAAGCGGCCTACCGGAATGTTGGCCTTGATGGTGTCCAACTTGTCCGGGTCGACCGTTTCATAGACCACCGGCAGGTCTAGCGGCCCGGGGGATACGGCGTTGACGGTGACGCCCGAGGATGCGAACTCCCGGGCGAACACCTTGGTCAGGGTGGAGACACCGCCCTTGGAGGCTGCATAGTGGGCTCCGGTGGCGGTGCCGCCGTTGTGGCCTGCCAGCGAGTGGATGTTGATGATCCGGCCGTAGCCGCGGTCCCGGAAGTGCGGACCGAACACCTGGCAGCCCAGGAAGGTGCCGTTGAGGTTGATCTCTACGTTCGCGGAGAACTCCTCCGGAGTGATCTCCAGCAAAGGCGCGACTTGGGAACGTCCGGCATTGTTCACCAGCACATCTGTGCCGCCCCACTTTTCAACAAGGAGGTCCCGAACGGCCTCGAAGTCGGCCTTTTTCCGGACATCCAGGGCGCCGGCCCAAACGGTTTCCCCGGAAAGATCCAGACTGTCCGCGATGGGTTGTACGGAGGCAGCGCTGGTGCCGGTGATGGCCACCCTGAAGCCTTCCTTGTGCAGCTTGCGGGCGATGACTTCACCGAGGCCGCGGGCGGCACCGGTGACCAGCGCGACATGGCTCACTGTAGGTCCGAAGTTCATGGTGATCCTAGAGGAGGAAGCCGGAAGCGTTGACGGCGGAGTCGGAGTTGACCAGTCGGATGAGTTTAAGCTCGATCCGGGCATCGTCCCCGGTGAAGCGGATACGGTGCGTGAGGTCCGCCCCGAGCATCTGGAACCTGTCCCGCTTGAAACCCACCAGGACCTGCGCCGAGCGCAGCGTGACGGTGTCCTCGGTGATCCCTTCCACGGTGAAACGGGAGATGGTTCGTGAGGTGCGGGCGGCGGCGACGGCGGACATCGAGTACCCCTGCACTAGGCGGGTGACACGCATGTGGCGCATCCGCGCGTCGTCGTACACCATGTTCAGGGACGACTCGAAGTCCTCAGTGTCCGGATCGACAGGGATGACGTACTTGCCATCCTCCGTGTAGAGCGTTTGCCAGGCCTCGTAGTCCTTGTCGTCCAGCAGTTGGGCCTCGCGCCAGATGAGTTCGATGGCACGGCCCACGAGGGGATCGGACAGCCGGCCAAGCCCCAGGTCGAACGGCTGGAGTGCCGGACGGTTGTCGATGGCGGCCACTTCTTCGACGGTCTCAGTTTTCATCGCTCATCATCCTTTTCCACATTGCGTACGATTCGCGCATGCCGGTTTCGTCCGTCACATGCGAGGTCTTCCAGCCTTCGTCCACGGTCACTTCACGGCCCAAGCCGCGGTTTACCAGGATCGGCATGTCGGGGTTTGCCACGGCGCCGCGCTGTACCCGGTCCCAGGCCTCGGAGTCATCTGACGTGCCGAAACCGAAGGGCCCTTGGAAGTGCTCGTGGATGCGCAGGCGCTCGCGGTTTACGCTTTCTGGGCCGCCGTCGAGGCCAAGGGCCATGTGTTGGATTTCGGTTTCGTTGACTGAGATGGGGCGCAGGACCCGGAAGAAGGACATGGACAGTGAAAGGTTTGGGAACAGGTTCAGGTTGTAGCCCGCGCCGTGCATGGACCGGATGATGCGGCGGACCTGCTCCGGCGGCATGGTCTTGGAGAGCTCATCGATGATGTGGCGGAAGCGTTCCTGCAGTTCCTCGGTGCCGTCGTCCTCTTCCAGGTCCACGTGTTCGGGGACCATGACGGCTACGCTGTGTCCGTTGCCGAGGGCGTGGGTGACCGCGTTCTCATCTGTCATGAAGGACAGCATGTCGGCCGTCTCGGCATCCACGGAGGCCATCCAGGAGCGGTGGACGATGGGGAAGTGGTAGCCGTCAGTGGTGTTTTCGAGCTGGATCTTCCAGTTGCCGTTGAAGCGGAATTTGTGCTCGCCTTGGACCTTGACGGGGAAACCGGCACCTTGCTTCATGAAGCGGTCGATCCAGATCTTCGCATCTCCGAGGAACTCCTCGAGCGGCTCGATGTCGGGTTTGAAGCTGGCGAAAATGAGGCCGTTGTAGCTTTCGACGCGCAGGCGCTGCAAGGGCAGGTCGCGCTTTTCGGTCACGCCCTCGTAGCCGTCCGGATATGGAATGCCGCGAAGGTTACCCTCCAGCGAATAGGACCAGGAGTGGTACGGGCAGGTGAAGCCGTTCGCCTTGCCCTTGGGGACCTCGCAGACGCTGGCGCCGCGGTGGCGGCAGCGGTTGAGCAGGACGTTGAAATTGCCTTTGCGGTCGCGGTTCACGATCACCGGCTGCAGGCCGATGTGAGACATCTTGAAGCTGCCGGCCTCCGGGATTTCGCTCTCATGCGCCACCCAGACCCACGTGCTGTAGAAGATCTTTTCCATCTCCCAGTCGAAGATCTCCGGATCGGTGTAGAGCTGTGCGGCGACCCGGTCGCCCGCAGCCAGGCTGGCGAACCCGCCGGCCTTCTCTGACGTTGGTGAAGTCATTAGGTACTCCTTGGTATCTTTCTCGGTGCTAGGCATGGACGGGGTTGACGAGATCGGAGGTGAACAGCTTTTCGGTGCGGAAATGGGAGATGCGGGCGGCACCGCCGGCATACTCAAAATCGACCGTGAGGCGGGCCGAGATCAGCTCCGTGGCGCCGCCGTCGTACTCCGAAAGCTGCTGCATGATCCACTGGCCGCTGGCGGTGCCGTCGCCGGCTGGGGCGACGCTGCCGTTGCCCAGCAGATGGACGTTGCGTTTGAAGTGCGACGACGGCGGGAGGAAGTCCGCGAGCATCGAGAGGATCGCGGGACGACCTTCCAGACGGCCGAACTTCCCGGTGTATTCGGGGCCGATGCCTTCCCAGACCGCATGCTCGGTGAATAGCGAGGCCATGTCATCCCTGTGGAAGGAAGGCCGCGGGACGTCGCACAGGTCCATGTAGCGGGAGAGCGTGGCCCGTGCCGCTTCCTGGAACTCCAGGACCGCCAAGCGCTCGGCCAACGTGGCTGCCGTGTCGCCTGCCATGTGGCTAGCCAGCCGTTTCGACGTCGTCGCGGATGGCCAGGGCTCGGCCGATGCGCGCCTCGATCTTGGCGTACCGCCACAGGGCGTACTGGCCCACCACGGTGGTCCGGAAGAGGTTGCAGGCTGCCTTGACGGTCTCTTGGGTGTCAACGTCGGCAAGGATGTAGCACGTCCACGGCCAGCCGTCCGACGGTCCCACCATGTGGGAATCGTCATCCAAATTGCCGATGACGTTGACACCGGGCATGCGAGACATCTCGGACATCATTCCGGAGAAGGCAGTCCAGACCGTGCCGATTTCGCTTTTGGGCAGATCGAAGAAGTTCTGGTTGATGCCAATGCAGAACAGCACGCGCAGCGGCTGTGTGGTTGGGGTTTCGCTCATGTCAGTTCCTTGGGGTGCGATATCAGATGAAGGCAGGGATCGACGGCGGGACGTCCATCAGGACAGCGCCCGCGCCGTCGTAGATCCCGTCGCCCAGAAAGGCGTGCTGCGTGACGACCGACGCGTCGCGCAGATAGCGCTGCATCGGGTTCGTGTCGTAGATGGCAGCCGTTCCGGAGAGAGTGTAGGCAGTATGCACGGCCTTGGCGCCGACCCGGGCCACGTGGGTGGACGCCAGGCGCAACAGCGCCTTTTGCTTGTCCGTGGCCGGGTCGCCAGCCTCCACCGTGGCGTACACCTCATCGGAGATCTCGTAGAAGAACGCCCGTGCCGAGCGAAGTTCCGCCTCGGCTTTGGCAACGTCCATCCGGTAGTATGCCCTGTCTGCAAGCTTGGGTGCACCGGTAATTCCGGTGCGTCCGCTGCCCGTGCTGATGGCGTAGTCCAGGGCTGCGCGGCCCGCGCCGAGATTGACGACCGCGAGTACCTGGGCTGCGTAGGCAATGGCGGGGTAGCGGTACAAGGGCTCGTCAACGGTGGGCTCGCCGCCGCGGACAAAAGTCCATTCGTCCCGCACCACCTGGCCGGTGACTCTCAGGTCATGGCTGCCCGTGCCGTTGAGGCCGATGACGTCCCAGTTCTCAACGATCTCGACTTGCTCGGGGCGGAGCAGGGCGGTCAGCGGCTTGCCGCCGGTGTGTTCGTTCCCCACGAGTCCAACGCCAAGGATGTCGGCGCCTCTGCAGCCGCTGGAGAACTTCCATTCACCCGCTACATTCCAGCCGTCGTCACTGCGTTCGGCCTTCTGCACGGGATAAAGTCCCCCGGCAAATGCGACGTCGGGGCCGTCTCCGTAGAGCTCGGCCTGGGTAGCGAGGGGGAGGGCAGCCAGGTAGACAGAGGAGCCAAAGCTGGCCACCCAGCCTGCTGAGGCATCCACCGCGGAGATTTTTTCGATGATCCGAAGAAACCGGCTCGGCGGAAGGGCATCGCCGCCGAAGCGCCGCGGAGTGGCGGCACGGTAGATACCCACCTTCTTGAATTCCGAAATGATGTCCCGAGGGACAAACTTCTTTTCTCCGAATTCTTCCCGGCGCCGGGCGATGACTTCGAGCACGCCGTCGAGGGTGGTTTGCGGGGCGGTATCCAGAACGTCGGTCATCGAATTTCTCCAATCAATACTGCGGACAAATGTCTTCTGGCATTAAGAGTATTTGTCGGGCCGATTGCCTTCAATCGGTGATTCGTAGCCGTGAACCAAGGAAATACCAATGAAAAGTAAAGGAAATACCTATGCGGGAAATGGCGTTCACGCGCTAAGATTGTTTGTGCCTATTTCCTCGGAGAGTGAAGCTCCCTCAGCGTCCGGCGAGCCGATCCCCGCCGTCGAAGACTACGAGCGTCTTGTCCAGTCGTTGAGTTACTGCATCCTGATCCATGACGCCGTCACCAAGGACATCCTCTGGGCCAACCAGGCTGCCTGCGACATGCTGGGCTTCACCTTGGAGGAATTGAAACCGCTCAAGGCGCCGGACATGAGTAGCGCGGATTCCCGATTCCGCCGCTCGGTGGGTGTGCAATGGCTTCAGGATGCGGCCGACCACGGAATCAGCAGAACCGAGTGGATGTACCGGTCCAAGACCGGGCGCGAATTCCTGACCGAAGCCATTGCAGTCCGGGTCGAACTGACAGCCGGCGAGGCCATCATGGTTCAGTTCCGGGACATCGAAAAAGAAGAGTCCCTGAAATCGGACCTACAGCGGACAGAGGGGCGTTTGCAGGCGTTCCTGCGGCGCATGGCTGAGGGCATCCTCGTTCTGGACTGGGAGGGCCGCATCACTTTCGCCAGTGGTGCAGCAGCGGGTCAGTTGGGGCATGAAGTGGAGGAACTGCTGGGGGAGAGCTTCGTCGAACTTTGCACCCTCTCCTCGAGGCCTGCCCTGGAGAAAGCTCTGGCCAGGGACCCCGCTGACGGATCCTCCTCGAGTCTGCGCATCGAAGTTGGGCATCCCGACGGTCCCACCAAATGGTTCGGCGTCAGCTGCCAGTACCTAGCACTTGAAAAGGACCTCACCGGTGCCATGCTGCTGCTCCAGGACATTACGGAGCAGGTTGCGGCCGAAGAAGAGCACCGGCGGGATCTTGAGCACCTGAATTACCTGGGACGGTACAACGCGATGGGCGATATGGCCATGGCGATCGCCCACGAGCTCGGCCAGCCACTTGCGGCAGCAACGAACTTCGTGGAGGGAGTGTCTCGTCGGGTAAGGGATCCCGAGAGTAGCATTAATGATCTTCTTTACGGGCTGGATAATGCCCGGCTGCAAATCGACCGGGCAAACCAGATCGTGAAGAGCCTGCGCGATTTCGTCGTGCAGCTGGAGCATTCCGAACAAGTGGTGGACCTGAATGAAATCGTCGGGGATTGCCTGTATTTCATACGGCTGCGGGCCGATCAACAAGAGACGGAATTGCAGCTGGTCCTGAGCGGGGACCCGATCTGGATCCGCTGCGAGAAGGTCCTCACGGGGCAGGTGATCCTGAACCTTTGCCATAACGCCATCGACGAGATGTCTGGCTGGCCGCAGCGCGAGCGGCACGTCGTCATCACGACGTACGCTACCGAGACGGCCGGCGTTTTCCGGGTGGCCGATCGCGGCAAAGGCCTGTCCCACATTCCGGACGGCCGCATCTTCGACGGAGCTTTCACCTCAAAGTCCACTGGAAGCGGCATTGGCCTAGCTCTCAGCCACCGCATTATCACGCGCCAGCACGGCCGAATCTACGCCGAGGAAAATGAGTCCAGGGGTGCCTCGTTCACGTTCGAATTACCTTTGGCCAGAGACGTTGGCTCATGAGGTGACAACCAGTGGGCCGATTTTTGGGATTCAACGTCATGGACCCCTGAGCGGTGGGGCGCTCAAGGGTCCATGACGTCGGGTTTACGTTTGCGATGCTCGTTAGGTCCTAATGTCTAATGCCCCGCTACCTGGATGAGGGAGCTTTTGGCGGCAGAACTTTCCTCGACCGCGGCCAGGATGCGTTGCACGGACAGGCCGTCGTCGAATGACGGCGAGGGCTCGGTGCCGTTTCCGATTGCGGTGAGGAAGTCGCGGATTTCGTGGGTAAAGGTGTGTTCCCAGCCGATGATGTGTCCCTGCGGCCACCAGGCGTTCATATAGGGGTGTTCGGGTTCGGTGACGAGGATGCGGCTGAAGCCTTGTTCCCTGACGGGAAGGGTGGCATCGAGGAAAGCGAGTTCGTTGAGTTTTTCGAGGTCGAAAAGCAGGGCACCCTTGTCCCCATAGATTTCGAGCTTGAGGGAGTTCTTCTGCCCGGTCGCCATACGCGATGCTTCCACGGAAGCGATTGCCCCGGACCCGAGGGTCAGGGTGGCCCATGCGGCGTCGTCAACTGTTACATCTTCGGGACCGTTCGTTCCCGGGCGGCTGGTCACGAAGGTGTGCAGTCGCCCGGAGACTTCGGTGACGGAATCGCCGAGCAGGAACAATACTTGATCGATAGCGTGGGAGGCGATGTCGCCCAGGGAGCCGGAGCCTGCGGTGTCCTTGGCAAGGCGCCAGGTCATAGGGGATCGAGCGTCGCTAAGCCAGTCCTGCAGGTAAGCAGCGCGAACGTGCCGGACGGTGCCGAGCCTGCCTTCGGCGATCAGTTCCTTCGCGAGGGCCAGGGCGGGAACGCGGCGGTAGTTGAACCCGATCATGGACTGGATGCCGCGTTCGCGGGCGGTGCGCGCGGCCGCAGCCATGGCTTCGGCCTCGGCCAGGGTGTTCGCCAGGGGTTTTTCGACGAGGACGTGCTTGCCGGCTTCGAGTGCGGCGATGGCGATTTCGGCGTGCATCCAGCCGGGCGTGCAGATGTCCACGATGTCGATGTCGTCCCGGGCGATCACTTCGCGCCAGTCTGTGGCGGCCTCAGCCCATCCGTACTTGGCAGCGGCTTCGGTGACCTGCCGGACGTCCCTGCCAACGAGCACTTTCTGTTCGAAGGCCGGGACGTCGAAGAAGCTGGCCGCGTTTCGCCACGCATTCGAGTGTGCCTTTCCCATGAAGGCGTATCCGATGACGGCTACGCCCAACGGGGAGGGCGACTGACGGTTGGAACCATGTTCTGTGCCACTCATGAGGCGGGGTTTTCGAATGGACCCGCCACGTGCAGCTTGGCACTGAACTTTTGGCGGGCAGCACGGCGGCTTGCTTGGCGGGCAGGGTCGGGAACAGGAGCGGCCAGCAGCAGCTTCTGCGTGTAGGCCTCTTTCGGCTGAGTGGTGACCTTGGCGGCGTCTCCGGTTTCGATGATTTCTCCCTTGTACATGACCGCAACACGATGGCTGATGTAGCGCACCACCGAGAGGTCGTGGGTCACAAAGAGGTACGAAACCCCCGTGCGCTCCTGGATTTCGATAAATAGGTCAAGGACACGTGACTGGTTCGACAGGTCGAGTGCGCTGACAGGCTCGTCGCAGACGATCAGGCGCGGATCCCGGCACAGTGCCCTGGCGATGGCGATACGCTGACGTTGTCCGCCGGAGAATTCCCGGGGCAGCCGGTTTGATGCGTCCCGTGGAAGATGGACCTGTTCAAGCAGGTCTTTCACCCGCTGTTCGGCCTCAGCCCGCCTGGTGCCTGCGGTGAGCAAGGGCTCCGTAAGGATGTCAAGCACGGTCAGGGCCGGATTAAGTGACGTGTAAGGGTCTTGGAACACGACCTGGATTTCATCGCTGAGGCTCCGCCGCTGGTTGCGGTTCATGGCCGAGATGACTTGGCCGTCGTAGCGGATGAGTCCAGTGGTAACCGGTGCAAGTCCGAGAACTGCACGGCCCAGGGTGGTCTTTCCCGAGCCTGATTCGCCCACCAATCCAACTGTTTCGCCCGCCCGTATGTCTAGTGAGACCCCCTTGAGGGCTAGGAAATCGGGGCTGCGCCATTTTTTGGAAGGGTATTGGACGGTTACGTTCTCAATGCTCAGCAACGGACCGTCGGATCCATTGTGTGATTCTGCGGGGACTTCAACGGAGGCGATCATGTGGCTTCCCATCAGGCGGTTTGTGCCCTTTTAGGCAACTTCGGCATGCTTTTCAAAGGGGACCTCGGCGTGGCGTCCTCCAAAGTGGATGACAGCAGCATCCGCGTGTATGCATCCTGCGGGGCCGAGAACAGCTCCTTGACGGAGGCAGTTTCAACGATTTTTCCGGTATGCATGACGGCCACGCGATCACAGATGTCGGCAACCACGCCGAAATCGTGGGTCACGAGGATGACGCCCATGTTGCGTTCCGCCTGCAGGGACCGGATCAGGTCGAGTATTTCGGCTTGGACCGTGACGTCCAAAGCGGTAGTCGGCTCGTCCGCGATCAACAGATCAGGATCACAGGAAATCGCGCCGGCGATGAGTACCCGCTGTGCCATGCCTCCTGATATTTGATGCGGATACGAGGAGTACACCCGGGCGGGGTCGTTGATGCCCACGCGTTCAAGGAGACCGAGCAGGAGTGCCTTTGCCTCCTTGGCTGAGACCTTCATGTGCTGGCGTACCGGCTCTGCCAATTGGGAACCAATGGTGAACGATGGGTCCAGGTTGGACATAGGCTCCTGTGGCACGTAAGCGATGCGCTTTCCACGAAGTCGATTCATGGCGCTACGCCCCAGTCCTTTCATCTCCGCGCCATCAAACAGCAGCCGGCCAGCCGAAACCCTCGCCTCCGGAGGCAACAGGCCGAGAAGGGAAAAGGCTGTCTGGCTCTTGCCGGAACCGGATTCTCCCACCAGTCCCAGGACCTGACCGCGGCGGACGGTCAGGGATACCCCGTCAACCACGGTTCGCCGACCGCCGTCGACCGGGTAATCCACCTTCAGATTGTCCACGGCGAGCAGGACATCGTCCGCCACTTCGGCGAAATCCCCAGCAGCCGATCCTTCGCTCGACGGTGCGCCATCACGGACGCGATCTGAGTGCCGTGTGGGCCGCCTCCTGGAGCCAGAGAGGCTATCGCGCAGGGAGTTGGCCAGCAGGGCGAGCGAGGCCGTGGTCATGCAGATGATCAGTGCGGGCCATAGGAGCAACAGCGGCGCGGAGTAGATGTTCGCGAACGCGTCGTTCAACATTGCGCCCCAGCTGGCTTCGGTGGGCGAACCCAGACCCAGGAAGGCGATGCCGGCCTGGATACCGATGGAAACGCCGAAGATCTGGGCAGCCTGAATGATGGAAGGGGCTTGGACAACGGGAAGGATGTGCCGGCGCATGATCCGCGCATCAGACAGACCCGAGACCTTCGCCGCGTCAACGAACAGTTCCTCGCGTACTGACACTACGGATGCCCGAACCAACCGGTAGACGGACGGCGAAACGATCAGTCCGAGGACCGCCATGGCGACGTAAGTACTCTGGGAAACCGCGGCCATGACCACAAGGAGGATGATGATGGCCGGGACCGCCATGATGAAGTTGCTGGCCCAGGCCAGGATGGCGTCGGCACGACCGCGATAGTAGCCGCCAAAGAGACCGGCGGGTACACCCACGGCAAACGCGACCAAAACGGCCACGCAAGCTGCAGCCAGACTGGTCTGGCCTCCGTACAGCAATCGGGCCACAACATCGCGCCCCACGCCATCGGCACCAAGGGGGTGTTGCTGGCTCATTGGCGCAAGGGTCTCGGCAAGCGATGACTTAATCGGATCCTGGTCCGTGAGGAAAGGAGCCAGAACGCTCGCGGCAGTCAGCAGCAACAGGACGAAGATGCAGCAGATGGCGACGGGGTCCTGGAGCAGCCTGACGACGATGTGACGTCGCTTAGCCGTCTCCCCGCTCGCAGCTGTGGCGGTCACTGTGCCGTCAATAGGAGGGATGGTCATTCTGCACGCACCTTGGGGTTGAGCCAGCCGTAGGCCAGGTCAGCAATGAGATTTACGACGACAACGATCAGGACCATCACGATCACGACGCCCAGCACCACCGGCGCGTCTCCCTGGACCGCCGCCGAAGTCGCGATGCTGCCGATGCCCCGAAGCCCGAAGACTTTTTCGACGATGACAGCTCCTCCGACCAGTCCGATGAATTGAAGGGAGAGCACGGTAACAGCCGGAGGTGCCGCATTGCGGAGGACGTGCTTGAATACAATCCGCCGGTCGCTCAAGCCGCGGCTGCGGAGTGTGCGTACGTAGTCCAGTTTGAGCACGTCAAGCATGGAGCCGCGAAGTTGCAGGGTGGTTGCGGCGGTGGCTCCGAATGCCAGTGCAACCGACGGCAAGGTAATGGATCGCAACCATTCAACCGCAGAGCGCTGGAATGGCACGAAACCTGTCGCTGGCAGCCAACCGAGGTTGACCGCGACCACCATGGCCAGAACGAGCGCCACGAGGAACCCGGGGATCGAATCGGCCAGTACCGCCGAAGCCTGGACGGTCTTATCGAACCAGCCGGCACGGACAGCTGCCAGCGAGCCCAGGATGACACTGACCAAGGCTGACAGGATCAAGGCACCGAAAATGATCGACAAGGTCACGGGCAGGCCATTGAACAACGTGGTTGAGACGGGCACGTTGTTGAACCACGACTTGCCCAGGTCGCCGCTGAGAGTTGTACCGAGCCAATCGAAATAGCGGGCCCCCAGCGGTCGGTCGAGCCCGAGTTCCGCGGCCTTGGCCAAGGCCTGTTCCGGCGTCGCTGTTTCCCCCACAATGTTGCGAGCCACGTCAGATCCTGTGTAATTCAGCAAGATGTAGGTCGCGCTGGCGACAAGGATCACGAGCAGGATCCCTGCCAACAGGCGCCGAATCAGAAACACGGCCATCCCGTCCTCCTTCTAGTTACTGGTGGTCTTGAGCCGGGGCTACTGGCTAGCTGGCTTGAAGTTGAACAAGGGCGGGGTCTGGTAGAACGGATGCATTGTGACCTGGACGTTCTTCGAGGAAGCGTAGACGTCCTTCACAACATCCCAAGGTGCATCCCAGGCCTGCTGGACCAAGTACGTGTTCAGCTCCTTATACAGGGCGACCTGCGCAGATCCGGTGGAGGTACTGATCCGAGACAACAAGTCAGTTACATGCTGGTCTTCGTAGTGGAATGGGTTCCACGTGGCCTGCTTGGAAACGATGAGCTGGATGGCGATCCAGGGATCGGCGCCTCCTGTCTTGAAGTAGGACATGGCGTACTTGCCCGCAAGAATTGAGGGCATGAATTGATCGAATGGAATTTTGTCCAGTTTGACCCTCACACCGACGTTCCCCAACTGCTCAACCATGGCAGCCTGCATCTCTGGGAAGAGCGATGAAATGTCGGGCATGACAACGTCGAAACCGTTAGCGTAGCCAGCCTCAGCGAGCAGCGCTTTGGCTTTCGCAGGGTCATATTTGTAAGTCTGATCCAGTTCGGGCACAAAAGCTTCGCTGTCGGACGTGAAATGTTGGGTCGTCGGCGTCCCCAGGCCCTTCTTGGCGATTTTTACAATGGATGCGCTGTCGAACGCGTAGTTGAGAGCTTGACGCACTCGGACATCGGCAAGAGCCGGTACGATCGCGCCCTTCTTGTCCCAGATGTAGAGTCCTTCA
Source organism: Arthrobacter sp. AZCC_0090 (assembly GCF_014207375.1). Lineage (GTDB taxonomy): Bacteria > Actinomycetota > Actinomycetes > Actinomycetales > Micrococcaceae > Arthrobacter. Next base: position 110,019 of record NZ_JACHEE010000012.1, read on the forward strand.
ACGACCCCGGGAGTAACCGTGTCAACCTTGAGGCCGCCGGCCTTGGCAGCGTCGACGCGGTCCGGTGAAATGCCGGCGCCGTCGAGCTGACCAGACAGAAGCGCATTGGTCCGCGCAGTCGGGTCGGACATCGTCTTGATGTCTACCTTTTCAAACGGGTAGGAATTCTTCTCCCAATAGTTCGGATTCGCGACGAATCCGTACTCGGTGCCGGCCGTGGTGGTAGCCGCGTCGAGGGTGTAGGGTCCCGAACCCACGGGGACCTGGGGACTCGTGAGTGACTTCGGGCTGGCGATCATACCGGGAACATTCGCCAGGCTTCTCAGAAGCGATGGAGTCGGGGTGGACAACTTAACCACGACAGTTGAAGGATTTGTAACTTGAACGTCAGAAATTGCTTTGATCAGGGCTGCAGCTTCACCTTTTCCGGCTTTCGTGTGCAGCAGGTTGGCCTTGACCGCTTCTGCGTCAAGCGGGGTTCCGTCGCTGAACTTCACGTCGGTCCGCAGCTTGAGCGTCAGAGTAGTCAGGGATGCGTCGTAGTCCCACGAAGTAGCGAGGTTCGCGGTGGGAGCACCCTTGGCGTCCATGTGAAGCAGCGCATCGAAGACCGGTTCGTAGTACTGTTCGGCATTCCCCATGCTTGCTTCGGCCAGATCCCAAGACTTCAGGGACTGGGATACAGCAAGATTCAGGGTGCCACCGGCTTTGGCGCCACCTGATGCAGCGCCCCCGCTACCCCCGCAGGCTGACATCGCCAGCGCCAGCGACACGGCGCCGGCAAGTATGAGCTTTCGTTTCATGGTCTTACTCCTCGTTGGGGAACTCTTTGGATGACTGGAAATCAATTGCAAGCTCGGGCTTGCTGGTGTGCGGAAGATCGGATTATCGGGAGCCGCGCGGCTAGGGGAGCCTGTCTGTCAGAGGCGGCGGATGGATGCCTGCTGGGTGAACAAAGTCGCGTTGTTGCAGATAAGCGCGGGCCGGACTGCTGTCCTGGATGGTTGCCATTCTTTGGCCTGCCCGGATGCCTTTCGAAAGAGTCCGGCCTGCGTAAGGACGTTGCTGACGGTTGTGGTCGGATCAGTTTCACGTCCAGGCCTTTCTACAGTGCTTTGCTGTGGCCCCCGTCACTGCTTTGTTTAAGCATCATTTAGCGTTCATCTGTTCGCAAGATGCCGGAATTAGTTTTCTGATCGGCGTAATTGTGGCGGAAGCTCGGCCTTGCTCGACTCAGGATTGATGGCGGGCAATAGCTCCCATTCGGGCGTCAGCCCGGCCATGATCATGCTGTACTGGGCGCAGATCGCTCCGGCGTGGACCAGGACGGAATGGAATCTTCTACGGAGAGTCAAACGGGGTCCTCCGAGGGTGACTGGGCCGGGATGCTTCCGCTGCCTTCAGCGGCGACGGGGAATCGGGGCAGCTTGCTAGTGGCGCGGGACAGGATCGGCCGGCTGCTCGGGAGATAAGCAGCCGGCCGGGGACTTCTCGCCGCCGTTGTCGTTTCCGGCTTCAGCGGGAAGCGGCCTCCAATCCGAAGTGGTTGGAGAGCCAGCGGCCGCAAAGATCAACGCTCTCTTCGGGGGCTTCCGTGGTGCCGCGGTCCACTTCGACAACCACCCATCCTGTGAAGTCGTCACCGGCGGCGGCCAAGATTCCGGGGATGTCGGCGTCGCCGGTTCCCGGCTCGGTCCAGATTCCAGCACGGACTGTGGACCGGTAGTCAATGTCCTCCGTGCGGCTCCTGAGTGCGACATCCAGGCGGTAGTCCTTGATGTGGATCCCGGCGAGGCGGTCGCGATATTCGGCGATGATCAGGGCCGGATCGATGCCCGTCCACGCAAAGTGGCCGGCGTCGGGACCGAACTTCAGGATCCTTTCGTCCACGCTGTCCAGGACGAACCGTGCGTCATCAGCGGTTTCCACCCAGGTTCCAATGTGCGGGTGCAGGGCGGCCACGGCGCCTTCGGCCGTGATGATCTGCGCAGCTTCGGCGAGATAGTCCCTGACCCGTTCCAACCGGGAAAGGTCAAGGCCATGGCCGACGGCGGGATGCGCCACCCGGGGTGCGTCACGTTGCATGCCCATTGCGAGGAAGAGCAGCTCATTTCCTAGCTCAACGTTGTTGGCGGCAAGTACTTTGGCGCGTTCCAGGTACTGTGCGCGGTCTCCGGGCTGCTCTTCCCAGGGCATGCCGACATAGCCCGGACCGGGACGAATGCCCGCGGATTCAAGAGCCCGTGCGTAGTCGGCCACACTGGATCCGGCCGGTACCTCGGATTGGATCGCGGTGAAGCCTGCGGCAGCGATTCTCGCAAGGCGTTCCGGTAGCGCAGGCGCAAGTCCCGGGTTGATCCATCCGTCGTCCGTGGCGACCCACTGGAGGGGATTGATGGCGAACTGGCTGGGGGAGATTGGCAAATCAAACTCTTTTCGGTGAAGTGGCCGAAGCCCTTGGATGGTGTCTGAAAGCCGCCGTCAGGAATTGAACAGCGGCGCCGGGCGGTCGGTCCGACTCTGAAGGACGATGGATTGGCCGGCGGCCGCGGCCTCGTCAATCGCGAGCATGGTGTCAAGGACGTGGAAAGCGAAACCTGAATTGGCCCTATGAGGCCCACCGGCAAGGGCTCCGGCCAAATCATCTACACCAAGACCGCGGCGGTGTTGCTCCGGCGTTCCCACGAGTCCGAAAAGCTGAGTGACAGGTGCGAGCACCCGCCAGTCACTGTGCTCGTGCCGCTTAAGCCGGACATCGCCGTCGAACGTATTCGGGTCATTCAGGCTGAGTGTTCCTTCGGTGCCATAGATCTCGATCCTGGGCAGTGTCGTGTCCCATACGTCGAAGCTCATGAGTACCGTGCCTATAGCGCCAGAGGTAAAGGAAAACACTGCCGAGGTGTGTGTGTTGACGGAGACCGGGATCTCGTCCACTACGCGGCCCGGTGCGGTGACCTTTCGTGTTGGGGATCCGATGCGCGCATCCGCGCTCACCCGGTGGATCGGACCGAGGCAGTTGACGAGTGCGGCTATGTAGTACGGGCCCATGTCCATGACCGGTCCACCGCCCGGCTCGAACAGGAAACCGGGATTCGGATGCCATGTTTCGGCCCGGGACGAACGCACGAACGCACTCGCTCCGATGGGTGCCCCGATGTAGCCGGAGTCAATCGCGTGCCGGGCCGTTTGCCCGGCGCTGCCGAGAAAGGTGTCCGGTGCGGATCCGAGAATGCCCGGGTTCTCCCGTTCGGCCTTGAGCATGAGCAGGGCATCTTCCCGGGTGGTTGCCAGCGGCTTTTCAACGTAAACGCTCTTGCCGGCGTCCAGCGCTCGGATAACGGTAGATGCATGCAGGTTGGGCGGCGTTAGGTTGATGACGACGTCGATACTCTCGTTCGCAAGAAGGGCGTCAGTGCCGCCGGAGCCTGGAACCGAGAACTCCGAGGCAAGCGAAGCGGCCCGCGCGTGATCGATGTCTGCGATGTAGCTGACCTTCAGATGCGGATACTTTTGCAGTCCCTGCATGTAGCGGGCTGAGATATTGCCGGCACCCACGATGCCGATGTTGAGAGTCACTTGATTTCCTTTCAGAGACGCGGAAGCCGCTATTGGGAGGCTATCGGCGGGCGTCTTTGTGCCACAAGATGCCGATTTAAGTCCGATCATCGGATTTAACTTGATGATCTGGGGCATAATGAATGCATGAGCGAGATAGCACCGGACCGGTCGCCGGCAAATGCGATCCTGCGTTTGGTGGCCGCAGGTAAGGTGACCAGCCGTGCCCAAGCCGCGCGAGTGACTGGGATGGCCCGCTCGACCATCGGGCTGCACGTGGATCAAATGCTCCGCGATGAGGTTCTGACAGAGATGGAGGAGGCCCAAGGGGCGAGGGGTCGTCCGGCGAAGGAACTGACGGTGGGCAGGGGCGCCGGCTACGTCGTGGATGTGATCTTTGATCGGACAAATACGTGCGTGGCCATTTCAGATGCCAGCGCCGCCATTGTGCAGTCACGTATCATCGATATTCTCTTGAATCCGGACCCAAAGGCCGTTATGGAGAAAGTTCTCGGTACTGCAGACGATCTCCTGTCCGACCATGGTCTTCTGCATTCCGACATTCGTCAGGTCATAGCCAGCGTCCCGGCACCCGTTGATTTCCATGAGGGGGTCACGGCACACCGTTCCATCATGGCGGGCTGGGAGGGCATTCAGATCGCGAGAATCCTGGGTGAGTATTTCGGCGCCCCGGCACTCATGGATAACGATGCAAATCTTATGGCCTTAGGGGCGGCCACAACTTTGCATAGTGACGAGCTGCCATTGCTGCACCTGCAGCTTTCGACCGGGATCGGTGCAGGACTCATCACGGCGGATGCAAAGATCCACCGCGGTGCCGACGGTTCCGCAGGAGACATCGGCCATCTTCGCATAGACAACCTCGCGGACGCGCGCTGCCAGTGCGGCAAGGTCGGTTGCATAGGCGCCTACGCGAGCCTTCATGCCGTCATGTCCCAGCTCGGTATTGAACAAGGCGCGGATGTCGATCCGCGAGCCGGACAGAAGGCCCTTTCGCAGATGGTTCGAAAGGCAGATCCAGCCGCATTGGCGGCGTTACGTGATGCGGCCGGTCACTTGGGACAGCTGACCGCAATCCTGGTGGATATGTTCAATCCGAGGACGATCGTTCTGGGCGGACCAATGGTTGAACTCAGCGATGATGTGCTCTCAACAATCAGGGGGGTTGTTTATCAAGAGGCGATGTCCATCGCTACTCGCCGCTTGGTAATCAGCCCCTCGCGGCTCGGAAACAAGGCTGCCTTGGTAGGAGCTGCACGATTGGGGGCCGATGAGCTACTTGATGGGTCGTCTGCACGGAGTAGCTAGCGCAAGGTGATGGCTTGGATGTCCGCGTCGGACCTAGTCCAGGCGGGTAACGTATCCTTGCGAACGGTTCCGGACTGGAGGACAAGTCGGATGTGTTCTGAGTTTGCAAGACCTGCAATGTCGTTGAGCGGATCAATATCTGTTACTAAGAGATCGGCGAGCTTGCCAGCTTCGACACTTCCAACAAACTCGTCAATGCCTAACAGTCGGGCACCGTTCAAGGTTCCGGCGCTAATGGCGTGGAGTTGAGTCATGCCCAGCTGCACCAAGAACGACAACTCCAAGAGGTTGCGTGAGTGCGGACTCACCCCGGCGTCGGTACCCATCGCGATTGCAACTCCCTGGTTTATTGCTAAAGCGATGTTTTCTCGGGTTTTGTCGGCCCACCGGGTTTTCTTTTCAAAATGCGCGGGAGACACCTTTGCGGGATCCAGCGGGTGGAACGCGGTGGCAAGCGTTGGGACCAGATAAGTCCCTTTGGCAAGAGCAAGCTCGCATGCTTCGTCCGTCATGCCATAACCATGCTCAATGCTGGCAACACCACCCCTGAGTGCGTTGAGTATGCCCGCTGTTCCCTGGGCATGTGCGGCGACCTTCTTGCCGCGGTGTCGGTGGGCTTCGTCGACAACAGCTTTGATCTCAGCCTCACTAAGGTCCTCGTCGTCCGGGTCGTCATGTGGACTCCCCATGCCGCCAGTGGCGCAGATCTTGATGACGTCCGCCCCGTCGCGGAGTAAGGTGCGGACGCCCACCCGCGCCGAGCGCTCATCGTCGGCCAGAATCGTAAACCTGGCTGTCGGGTTGTAACCATCTGGTCCCGTGGCATCGCAATGACCGCCCGTATGCCCGAGGATTCGGCCAGCCGTCAGCAGCCGCGGAGCTTCAATTAGGCCGTCTCTTTGCGCCGTCGAGTAGCCGCTGGAAAGGCCGCCCAGATCCCGCACTGACGTGATGCCAGCGCACAGGGTCTGGTGCATTCGCTCAGCAACTTGGAACGTGACAAGGGCCTGGTCCTGGGTGGTGCCAGATGTTGTGGGATCGAAAAGGAAGTGCACATGTGCATCAATGAACCCCGGGAGAACGGTCATTCCAGTCAGATCCCGTGCGGGTACCTCGGGAGTTTGCGGGGCGGATCCTGCCGAACCGGCGTACGCAATTCTCCCTGCTTTGTCCACGATAACTGTTGCATCCTCAATGGGCTCTTTGCCCGTGCCGTCAATCAGGCGAGCGTGCTCAAGTCGCATCACGACGTAGGGCATTTGACGGTGCTCCTATCCTTGTGGCGGGGGCAATGGTCCAGGGGAGCTGCAAGCTGATTAATCAAGGAAAATTTCCATCCCGGTCCTTGCCGACTCGTAGGCACCGAGGATGACACTGATCGATTGTCGATTGACCGTCAGCCCGACGCGGACGCCTGTACCCCCGCCGAGCGCATTTAGGAAGTCCCCATATTGATACCGATGTGCGTCCGACAGTTCGCCGGGGTTCATTCCGGCGGAGGCAAGGGAACCATCGGCAAGCTTGTATCGGTTTAGCTGGTTGGCTTCGACTCCGTCCCGGAGCGGGAGTCGCACGCGTTCGGCTTGCCCCGGAGTTGTGTGAACGAAAGTCAGGCGGTCGCCCTCAATGACCACCGAGCCCTTGTCTCCGTGCACTTGGAGGCGTGCGCTTAGTCCCGGGAAGGCAGCTGTGGAAGCATGCAGGACCCCTAAGGCTCCGTTCTCGAACTTGACGACGGCCACTGCTACATCTTCAACTTCGATGTTCTCGTGGGCGAGGCGCCCTGTGTAGGCGAACACACTCACGGGCTTTCCGAGTGCCGCTACGAGTAGATCGACAGTGTGCACGCCTTGGTTCATCAGCGATCCGCCGCCATCCATGTCCCAAGTGCCGCGCCAGTCCCGGCGGAGTCATAGTAATCCTGGCTCCGCCACCAGTCGATCGATGCGATACCCGAGGTCAAGCGGCCAAGTTCGCCCTTATCGATCGCTTCAAGGAGGATTTCCGTGGCAGGGTCAAAACGATGTTGAGTGATGACCGTCACCACTGTGCCGGCATTCCTTTGGGCCTCGATGATCGCGTCCGTCTTCTCAAGGCTTACTTCGGCAGGCTTCTCGATAATCACGTGCTTGCCGGCATTGAGGGCTTCGATTGCAACTTCCGCGTGGGTTCCGGTAGGGGTACAAACGGCGACTGCTTCGAATTCGGCTTGCGCGAGCGCGTCCTTCAGGGACACAAAAGCAGCGCTACCGCGGCTGGATGCGAGAGCCTGCGCTTTGGCGAGGTCGACATCGACGACTCCGGCCAACTCGATCTCGTTGGAGAGTTCGTTGATGACCTTGCCGTGGTGCGAGCCGATCACGCCTGCGCCTACTATTACCAGCCGGATCTTCTTCCTCACGTCATTCGCCTTTCCGACCTGAGTGAAGCATTCGAGTGAGCCACTCGCCGCAGTATCGGATGCTCTCCTCAGGCGATGTGGTGGCGCGATCGACCTCTACTACAACCCAGCCATCGAACTCAGGCCCTGGAGCGGCCAGCAGTTCGAGGAGGTCCGCGTCCCCACGTCCCGGTTCCGTCCAGAGACCTTGAAGCACAGTCGATCGATAGTCCAACCGCGCGATACGCGCCTGTCGGGCGATCTCCATTTTGAGGTCCTTGATATGGAGGCCCGCAACACGGGGCGCATATTCGGCAATGACTTCCGCAGGATTCACTCCTGTCCAGGCCAAGTGGCCTGAGTCCGGTCCAAACTTGAGCAACTCTTCATCAACCGTGTCCAGGACAAAGCGGGCTTCATCCGCTGTCTCCACCCATGTGCCTACGTGCGGATGGAGAGCGGCGACGCAACCTTCCGCGGAGATCCGGCCGGCCGCCAAAGCTATGTAATCGCGTACGCGCTCCAACCTATCAAGGGCATGGGAATGGCCCTCCGCAGGATGCCGCACCCTGGGAGCATCTTGGCTCATACCCATGGAGAGAAACACCAACGGTGTACCGAGCTGCACGTTGTCGGATGCCAGAGCGCTTGCTCGGTCCAAAAATGGCAGGCGGCCGGAGGCGTCCTCGTGCCATGGCAAGGCGACGTACCCGGGTCCGGGGACCAACCCGTGGTCCGCGAGTTTCTGACCGTACTCCGTCACGTTCGATCCCGTCGGAACAACCGACTTGACGGAGGTGAAACCCGCTTCCGCCACAATTCGGAGCTGCTCGTCCACCGGAGGGGCGAGCGCCGGATTAATCCATCCGTCGGAGGTCGCCAGCCACTGGATTGGGTTGATTGAGAATTTCTTTAGAGTGCTGTCAGCTCCAGCAGCGGGGTCGAAAGGTGTCATGTCAAAACACTAGAACTTAACAGAATTCGCCAATAGATGGCGATAAATATTCGATGACCGAACTTAATCGAGTGGGTGAGTGCTCTTCTTGGTTTGATTCCGGAGGCGAAGGCTGGGACCCAGCTGGGTTGCCCGCGGCTGGGACTCCTCACCGTCATTCGCTACGGCTCCGCCACGGAACGTGGAAATAGCCTGTTGCTGGCTTCAAAAACCCCCAGAACCGCCCCCGTTCCAGGCAAGTCTGGACGTTAGGGAGAAAGCAGGGAAACGGTTGAACGAGCAACGGACCTTCGCGGGTCACTGCGACCTTAGAGACATTGCGAAGGCGCGATTCCCGGATCGGCCCAAGAGAGCGCCGTCGCGTGGGGCAGTGCGTTCAGACTGTCGCTGTATCGCTGGACTCCTGCGCCGGTTTGACCTGGGTCCATGTCCGCCACACGTTTACCCGACGGAAACGATGACAAGCGCTGACATGTCACGGCCTGTCCATCGAGCCGAAAACGTCTACATTCCGCGGATTTTCAGGACAACACCAGCCCTTGGCAGACAACGAAAAGTGCCCTCCCGTGAGAAGAGGTCAGGAGTTCGAATCTCCTCACGTCAAGTCTTTCTTGGTACCGTTTTGGTACCGTGAGGTATGGCCATGAATCTACGCATTCCCGAAGACCTCGACCGCCGTCTCGATGAACTTGCTGCCGAGGAGCACACGTCCAAGTCCGCGCTGCTGTTCCAAGGGGGCCGAGCTGGTCCTGCAGCGCCACGGCCGCAGCCGCGAGATCAGCGAGGGCCTGGACTTCGTGATGCGCCATGACGCGGATCTCCTCAAGCGCCTTGAGGATGCATGAGTTCGTACTTCGAAATCGAGGACGCACTGCAGGTGATCAACCGATACGGGTTCCACATCCGTGACATTGGGCTACTCGCCTCGGCCCTGGAGCGGCCCGCAACGACCGTCATGGGCCCGGAAGGCGTTGGCAAAGTCGTCATGGTTCGGAGCCTTCCAGTTCGCGATCCAGGTGCCAGCTCTGCGTCCCCCTGACCATCGGGGCCCAAGATCGCGCACAATTCGGGAGTGGGACCTCCTTGGCCCATGCCTCCCCGAGAGCCCGCAGCCGGCCCAGGGTGGCGCCCTCCTGGCCGTGGGGGTGGTGTCGATCAGCATGAGCCCGGCCATCCGCTCCGGAGCAAGCAGTGTAGCGCAGATTCACCGTGCTAGCCGTGTTCGTTGCGGTAGTGGAGTCCGATCCACGGTGAAGCCGTGAGTTCCTCATTGTACGGGTACCGCCCGGTGGCCGGCTCTGTGTCTTTTGCTTCAGCGTCGTGCTCAGGTCTTCGGAGCAGGGGTGTCGCTTGATAATCGGTATCCGTGAACATGGGCGCTTCTTTCTGATCATGCGCCGCAACGCTGGCGTTCTATGTAGCGGCACGGTTGTGATGATCTGTCGTGCTTTCATCGACTTCCTCGTTTGTCGTGGGCAGCTGCCGCGACTGATGGTTTACAGGCGCGGACAGCCCGGACTTCGCCCCGAAACGGCGCCCGGGCTGCCCACGGCCTGGCTTAGGGGAGTAGGACGGCTGCCTGATGCTCGGCGCGCCGGTCGCGAAGCCGCCGGGCTGTTCCTTCCAGGTAAGGTGCGCCCAGTTCATGAATCGGCGTCTTGGCCGTCTCCCTGGACAGGAAGGCGGAGGTACCGGCGATCATCATGCAGACCGTTCCGAAAACGGCCACGGGAACCCAGCCGTTGACCCCGGGGGTCATCAGCATGCCCGCGATCATGGGGGCGAAGCCGGCGAGGACCAGGCCTAGCTGGTTGCCCAGCGCCATCCCCGTGTAGCGCACCGGTGCTGCAAACTGCTCGGCGAAGAACGACGGCCAGATGCCGTTGAAACCCGAGTACAGGACTGTCATGTTCAGGAATGCTGCCAGGAAGACGAGCACGATGTTGCCCGAGGACAGCGCCAGGAAGTAGAGGAAGATCGTGACGGAGCAACCGATGGCGGCGGTGAGCAGCAGGGGGCGCCGGCCGATCCGGTCAGAAAGTTTCGCGGCCAGCGGCATGGCGAACATGGACAGCCCGATGGCGACGGCGTTGACGGTCAGGATGGATGCCCGGTCGAAGCCCACAGCGGAGGTGGCATACGCCAGACCGAAGACGGTGAAGATGGTCTGCATGACCGACATGATGGACATTCCGACGACGCGCAGCACATCCGGAGCCTGGAACCTGAGGACTTCCTTGATGGGCATCGGGGTGACTTCCTGGTGTTCCTGGGCTTCCTCGAAGACCGGAGTTTCATCTAGGTGTGTCCGCACCCAATAGGCGATGGCCAGGACCACGATCGAGAGCCAGAACGGGATGCGCCACCCCCAGCTCATCATCGTCTCCTGCGGCAGCGCCGTGACCGGGACAAAGACCAGCGTGGCGAGCACCATGCCTGAGGCGTAGCCGGTCATCACAAAGCTGGTGAAGAAGCCGCGTTTGCCTTCGGGGGAGTGCTCCAGGGTGAGGGTGGAGGCTCCCGCGGACTCGGCCCCCGCGGAAAAGCCCTGGGCCAGGCGTGCGGCCACCAGCAGGATGGGGGCCCAGACGCCGACCTGCCCGTAGCTCGGCAGGAATCCGATCCCCAGCGAGGCAAGTCCCATGATGCCCAACGTGAGCAGGAGGATTTTCTTCCGTCCCAGCTTGTCGCCGAAGTGGCCCATGACCAGCCCGCCGACCGGACGCGCCACGTAGGCGACACCGAAGGTGGCAAAGGCGCCGATCAGGCCGATGGCCGGGTCTGCCGACGGAAAGAACAGGTGCGGGAAGACCAAGGCGGCGGCAGTCCCGTAGATGAAGAAGTCGTAGTACTCCAGGGTACTGCCCAGGAAGGAAGCCAAGGCGGCCTTCCCCGGGGTCTTGCGCGGTGCCGCGGGGGCGGCGGATGGGCTCTGCATGGGAATCTCCTAAGACAACGTTGTCTTGCTAGAAGCCGGCTGGGGTCCTAAAGGTGGAAGTCCACCGACAGGATTTGCTGGCTGTTGGGGAATGAGTAAGCCTTCAGTGGCTCGTGCAGCGGATGCGTGTTGTACGCCGCGATGTCCTCGACGTTTTCGAAGTCCGCCACAATGGCGTAGTCAAAGGAACGATCTTGGTTGAGCAAATCCGGGCCGTGGGTCAGGCTGACCATGCCGGGGATGTTGCCGGCCATCCTGTTGAGTCCGGCGATCCAGGCCTGCTTCTCGGCGGTCGGGAAGTCCGGTTTGAACTTGAAAAGCACGGCGTGGCGGATCATGTCAGGCTTCCTACCATCTCAGCGGCCGGTTCGGCAGGGGCCGCTACTGAGACGTATTCGGGGTTCATGCCGGCGATGGTGCGTCCGGCGAGGTAGCCCATGGTCATGATCGGGCCGAGGGTGGCGCCGGCGCCGGGGTACCCGGCCGCGTAGGCGTTTTCGCTTGTGTTGCCGGCTGCGTAGAGGCCCTCGATGGGCCGGTTGTCCACGTCCAGGACGCGGGCGCGCCCGTCTGTGGCCACGCCGCCGTTGGTTCCGAACGCCCCGTTGACCACCTCCATCGCGTAGAACGGGCCAGATTGCAGCGGGCCCAGCGACGGGTTCGGCCAGAGGCTGTCGTCGTCGCCCCAGTACTTGTCGTACGCGCTTTCGCCGCGTCCGAAGTCCGGATCTTCGCCCCTGACCGCGAACTCGTTGAACCGCGCCACCGTCTCGGTCAAGTTCGCCGCGGGGACGTTGATCTTCGCGGCCAGTTCCTCCAACGTCGCTGCCTCGGTGAGGTAGCCGGGTGTGGGCTGGCCGACACGATGAGCCAGGATGCCGTAGCGCTCCATGTAGGAGTGATCGACGATGACGTGTGCGGGAGTGTTCAGGGTCTGGTTGTTCGGGGAGTCCCAGGACTGAAGACAACGGGCCAGGTCGTTGTAATTCTGGGATTCATTGGCGAAGCGCCGGCCGTGCCGGTTTACCATGAGCGATCCCGGGCCCTGGCGCTCGAAACGAAGCAGGGTGCCCACGGGCTGCCCGTCACGCACGTCGCCGGTGATCGCCATCGGTGCCCACCACGCTTCACGCATGCCGCGTGTCTGGCCGCCGATGCGCTGCGACATCCGCAGGCCGTCCCCGGTGTTCGAGGGCGGCGAGCACATCGTATACAGCCGCGAAGCCAGCATCGAGTCCGCCAGCGCCTTGTCCCATTCGAAACCTCCGGTGGCCAGTACCACGCCGTCGTTGGCCCGGATCACCTCGCCGGTTTCCAGTTCGACGCCGGTCACCCGGCCGCCGCCGGTGAGGAGCCGGTGTCCTCGCGCCCCGGTGACGAGTGCGGCGCCGTCGCGAACTAGGCTGGCGAGCAGCATAGACACAAGCGCCTGGCCCTTAGCCACCAGTCCGTCGGCCTGGCGGCGGTTCAGTTCCTCCCAAGGGAACTTGGTGAAGGCGCCCCAGTTTTCGTATTCCTGCATTGTGAACGGTGCCCGGCCGTCGGTGCGGACGTGAGCCATGAGTTGGCCGAGGGCTTCCTTGCTGTTGAACAGTTCGGGCTCAACCGTGCGGCCTCCTGCCACGGCGCCGGGAAGATCCTGGCGGTAGTCCGGGAAGTTGTTGAGGAAGATGAAACGGACCCCGCATTCCAGTTCAACGAAACGGAGCATCTGGTCTCCGTAGTTCAGGGCAGCTTCCAGGAGTTCCTCCCGACCACGCCCCCGGGCCACGGCGCGCACGTACTGAGCGGCGGCTTCCTTCGAATCAGTGATGCCCGCTTCGCGTGCATGGTGGTTGTCCGCCACCCACAGCATGCCGCCGGAGACAGCTGACGTTCCGCCCAGCAGGGCGCTTTTTTCAAGGACGACGACGGACTTGCCCGCCCGCGCTGCGGTGGCGGCCGCGGTGAGGGCGCCGGCGCCGGAGCCGACAACGACGACGTCGTAGCTGTCCGACTCGGTTCCATTGACGAATTTCATGGTGTTGCCTTTCACGAAGTTTGCGTTCGAACTTTCCGCAGCACGGCTGCAGATGCAGGGTGCTCGGTCCGGATCAGACGGCGGTGTAGCCGCCGTCGATCACGAGCTCCGAGCCCGTAGTGAAACGGGACTCGTCCGAGGCCAGGTACAGCACACCGTAGGCAATCTCGTTCGGCTCGCCTTGCCGGGGCAGTGGGTTGGAGCCCACGAGCTGCTTGTAGTAAGCCTCGGGGCCGATGTCGGATTGCTCGGCGGAGCGGCGGCTCATGCGGGTGTTCATCGAACCGGGATGGATGGAATTCACCCGGATTCCGTAGGCGCCGTAGGCCGCGGCGTCCGATTTGCTCAACAGCCGGACGGCGCCCTTGGTGGCGTGGTACAGCGGAACGTTTCTGCCGCCGGTGATGCCGTGGATGGACGAGAAGTTGATGATGCTGCCGGCGCCGTTCTCGATCATTCCCGGGACCACATACTTGGTCATCAGCCACACGCCCTTGACGTTCACGTTGAAGATCGTGTCAAAGTCGGCGAGCGACGCGGTGTGGGAGGCCCCAGCCGCTCCGATGATTCCGGCCGCGTTGACAAGGATGTCCGGGGCCCCAAGCTCGTCGCGGACGCGACGGATGGCCTCGGCGACGCTGTCCTCGCTGGTGACATCGACGTCGTACTCGCTGATGTTTTCATGGCTGACCGCGGCAGGAATCCCGGCCACGTCAAGGCTTGCGACCTTTGCGCCGTGGTGGGCGAGCAGCGCCGCGGTGGCGCTTCCCAGGTCCCCGCGTCCGCCGGTCACGACGGCGGTCTTCCCGGCCACGCGGTGTGGTGTTTGATTCATTGTGGTGCTCCTCCTGCCGCGACGTTGCGGCCTCGCTGCGTCTAAGCAGAGTGGCAGGGGAGTTGTGACGGGAACCACGGGATTGCCGATGAACGGAAAAAATCCTCAGTGGCTTTGGCGGAGAGTGCCCTTGAGTTTGGCGCGCCAGCCCAGGGCCCTGGAAATACCGCGGGCGGCGGCCATCAAGAGGGGCACGCGCGCGGCGGCGTTTTCCTCGTCCCGTGGCACCACCACGCTGAGCGCGGCGACTACCGTGTTGTCCGGACCGTAGACAGGGACTGCGATGCCGCTGGATTCGGGGACGATCACCCCGGGCATGGCCGCGAAACCGCGTTGCCTGACCTCGGCCAAATGGCGGCGCAGCGCGGCAGGGTCGGTCAGGGTTGTTTCGGTGTATTTGGTGAGCGGACGGGACAGGATCATATCCTGATAGGCAGAGGGGGAATTGGCCAGCAGCACCATCCCGGACGACGTCGCGTGCACCGGAAGGCGGCCAGCGACCTTGGTGATGTCCATGATGGTCGAGGTGCTGCCGAGCCGTTCGATATACAGGACTTCGTCCGAATCCAGCACGCCCAGGGTGGTGCTGTGCTGGACCACCGATTGGACGTCCTCCATGAAAGGCAACGCAGCTTCCCGTAGGCCCTGCGTTTTGGATCCCCGAGACGCGAGCTCCCACATCCGGGTTCCAAGCTCGATGTTCCCGTTGGAGTCGCGCTCAAGGAGCCGCTCAAGCAGGAGTTCGTCGACCAGCCGGTAGGTGGTGGTGACGGGAAGCCCGGTACGGCGGCTGAGTTCGGCGACGCTCATGGACGTGTGCTTGTCGTCGAAGGCGCTGATGATCCTGATGAACCGCCTAATGATCGACTCGCCCGATGCCGAGTTGGCCATTCTTCCTCCTCCCGGATTCCCACTCAATGGTAATCCTGCTCCCCGTCTGCCTTTCTAAGGTATGTCCTGAAGCTTGGCAATCTGCCCGACTGGCCGCACCGAGGCGGGCAGTTGATTGAGGCGGCAGCCCATCAAAGCGGGCAGCCGATTGAGCGGAGCAAGAACCATGAGTAAGACCGTTGTGTGTGATGTCTTGGTGGTCGGCTCCGGCGTCGCCGGAATGGCCGCGGCGCTGAAGGCCGCTTCCCAAGGACTGAACGTGATCGTTGCCGAGAAGGACCGATACTTCGGCGGCACCACTGCCATTTCCGCCGGTTGGGCCTGGGTCCCCGGAAACAAACAGGGCGTGGAGGAAGGGGACACCCGCGAGGATGCGGAAACCTACCTGAAGAACCTCGCCCCGGACACCTTCAACGAAGCAGGAGTCCGGGACTTCCTGGATACCGTGCCCGAAGCAATCTCCTTTTTCGAGAACGAGACCGAGGTGAAATTCACGTACCCGGAGAAGGCCCCGGACTACCAGATGGACCTGCCCGGGGCGAGACTTTCCGGCCGTGCCATCCTGCCACGTGACGTCGACGCAAGGGTTCTCGGGGACAAGCGCCTCCTGATGCAGCCGTACATGAGTTCCTACACCGTGTTCGGTTACATGCCGCAGGTCGGGCCGGATATCAACGAGTTCTTCCACGTCAACCAATCGATCAAGTCCTTCGTCTATGTGGCGAAAAAGCTGCTCCGCACGTGGTCCGACGCGGCCCGCTACAAGCGCGCCGTCCTGCGCTCCAACGGCAACGCGCTGATGACCCGCATGGTGAAGAGCGCCGATGATTTGGGAGTGCGGTTGTGGAACGCCACACCAGTGCTTTCCCTGACCCGTGGCGACGACGGAGCCATCAGCGGAGCGGTCATCGGGGGAGAACATGCCGCCACGGTGACGGCCCGGATGGGGGTCGTCCTCGCGGCGGGCGGATTCTCCGGCAACAAGAAGTTGCGGCAGGAGTACTTCCCGCACGACGCCGACGGAGACGACCACTTCACGCCGACCGTGGGTCACGGAGGAGACGCGGCTAACCTGGCGATCAGCGCCGGTGGCCACATCGACGACTCCGTGTTCAGCGTGGGATCCTGGGCTCCGGTGACCGTCTTCAAGTACCTCAATGGTGCCCAGCGCCTCTTCCCGCACCTTCGCGCCATCGGGCTCCCGGGCCTGATCGCCGTCGACCGCCATGGTAAGCGCTTCGGGAACGAGGCCCTCAGCTACCACGACTTCGGCGGGGCGATGATCGCGCATAACAAAGGCGAGGAGAAGACCTTCGGCTACGTGATCGGCGATGCCAAGACAATGCACAAGTACGGCATCGGCTACGCCAAGCCCTGGCCCATGCCGCGTGGCTATTTCTACCGGACCGGTTATTTGGTCAAGGGGAACACACTGGAGGAACTCGCGGGCAAGCTCGGCATCGACGCCGAAGGCCTGAAGGCTACCGTGTCCGAATTCAATCCCGCGGCAGAACGTGGCGAGGATCCGGCCTTTGGCCGGGGCTCCACTCTGTACAACCACTTCCGGGGTGACATGGAACACAAGCCGAACCCCAACCTTGCTCCCGTCGGCAAGGGGCCGTACTACGCGGCGAAGATCCAGATGGGTGACCTGGGCACTTTTGCCGGAATCGGTGTCAATGAACGCTCCGAGGTGGTGACGGCAGAAGGAACCCCCGTTCCTGGCCTGATCGCCGTCGGCGCGGCAGCGGTCAGCGTCTTCGGCGGCGGCTACCCGGGCTACGGCTCGCATATCGGCCCGGCCCTTGTGTTCGGCTACCGGGCAGGCCGTGACATCGAACGGCTCGCCGCCGAGCGTGGGGTCTCCCGGGTGGCGGCAAACTGAGGAGTGGGGCGTCCGTGGGTCCTGCCGTCCGCGGGCGCTGCGTAGGAGAATTTCATCATGGCGAATTCCCCAACCGGTGAATCCGTGATCAGCCGCGTCGTGCGTCTTTTGAGTGCGTTCGACCGGGATGTGCCGAGCATGACACTGTCCGGCCTTTCGCGCCGCGCCGACCTGCCGCTGACCACTACCCGGCGGCTGCTGGAGGATCTCGTCCTGCATGGCCTGATTGAGCGGCTTCCCGACGGCGATCTGCGGCCCGGGATGCGGATGTGGGAGCTCGCTGCGCGGGCTTCACGGGCCCTGAACCTCCAGGAGGTGGCGCTTCCGTTCATGGAAGATGTCCAGGCCACCGTCCACCAGCACACCACCCTGGCGGTGTTGAACCAGAGGACGGTGCTGTACGTGGAGCGTCTGTCATCGCCGGATTCCAAACTCAATGCGGCGCACATCGCACAAAGAATGCCCATCCACGCGGCATCCTCTGGGCTGGTGCTGCTCGCGTACTCTCCGTCTGCCTTCCAGGACGAGGTGCTCTCTGCCCCTCTGGCGAAGGTAACCCCTGAGACGATCACCGATCCGTTGCTGATTCGGAAGCATCTGGCAGAGATCCGCCAGCGGGGCTACGTGGCGTTGCCTGGGATCGGCGTCACTGAATGGACCGGCATCGCGGTTCCGGTCTTCGGGGCAAACAACGAGATTGCCGCGGCATTGAATGCGATTGTTCCGAGGAACGAAGCCGACATTCCTTTTACAGTCCCTGCACTGCTGACGGCTGCCCACGGCATTTCCCGAGCCCTGAAATCGGCCGGCACTTCCCCGCGCCGCTAGGCGTTTCGGCAACTTGAGCCGATGAACGGAAGTCCTGTGGCCGGTGGCGTGCCGCCGTCGGCATTCTTGGTGAGACACGGATCACTATCCCGGAAGGAAGGACAACGATGTCTGCCCCCACCACAGAAAAAACCAGCAGCCCAGCGGCGCTGCCCCCGTATTCCCATGAACTGGACTGGCCGGAAGGAATGGCACCTTTCAAAGTGGTCGACGACGGATCGCAAGGCGATCCCTACGCGCACTATGAATGGATGAGGGAGCATGCTCCCGTGCTCCGGGCTTACTCGCCGGTCTCCGATGTCTGGTTCATCTCCCGGTACGACGACGTCCGCAAGGCCATGCGGGCACCCAAGGTCTTCTCCTCCCAGGTCGTAGAGCCGGTGCCGCTGACCTTCCTGACTCTGTTCGACGCACCGAACCACACGCGCCTGCGCCAAGTGGTCGCGCAGGCCTTCACCCCGAAAGCCATCGGCCGATTCGAGGAGCGGGTCCGGGAAAACGCGCACAAATACCTGGACCCGATGATCGCCGCCAGAGGCGGGGACGCCGTGGACGACTACGCGATTCCACTGAGCATGTCCACGATCAGCGCCCTGCTTGATGTGCCTGCCGCTGACTTCGACAAGATGAAGTTCTGGTCTGACGAGACGTTCAGCTACTTTGGCAGGCTCGCTCGCAAAGCTGAGGGGACCGGCACGGATGAACAAAGCACCTTCGCGTTCTTCGCCTACCTGAAGGACACCATGGAGCGCCTCTATCGAGATGAGAGCGAGTCAGTGGGCGGCCACATCGCGAGGATGTGGAAGGAAGGCCTGCTCAGCGAGAAAGAGGCCAAGGAACTGTGCGCGTTCGTCTTCGTCGCCGGACATGACACGACGACGATCCTGCTCGCCAACGCCTTCAGGCTCTTCAGCGAACACCCCGAACTGCTGGACCGGATCCGCGAGCGTCCCGAGGACGCGAACCTCTTCCTCGAGGAACTTGCCCGCTACCGAGGAACAGTGCAGCGCGTCAGCCGCATCACCACCGAAGAAGTCGAAGTTGCCGGGGTAACCCTGCCTGCCGGAGCCATTGTCCGGCTCCTGCCCGCCGCCGCCAACCGGGACAGTGCCAAATACCCCGATGGCGAGAAGTTCGACATCGACCGCAACAACGACGGCCACCTGGGCTTCGGCCACGGCGTGCACAGCTGCCTCGGTGCCCCCTTGGCGCGGCTGGAAACCCAGGTGACGATCGAAATCCTGGCCCAGAAACTGGGTTCCCTGATTCTGGATCAGGACAAACCGATTGACTACGTCCGCGGAAACAACCTCACGAACTCGGGCCCGGAGCACCTCCACGTGAAGCTGGAGAAGTTCGATGCGTGAGCAGCAGATCCCACAGGAGAACCAAAAGCCCGTTGTCATCATCGGTGCCGGCCACTCCGGCGTCGCTGTCGCTGCAGGACTGCGCACCCGGGGGTGGCAAGGCCGCATCCTGCTGCTCGACGCCGAAAAGGAAACCCCATACGAACGCCCGCCACTGTCGAAGGAACTCCTGAAGGCCGGTGCCCCGGACGAGTCGACGCCACTGCGCAAGGAAAAGTTCTTCCAAGACAAGGGCATCGAGCGCTTGGCGGGACTCACCGTCGAGTCCATAGACCGTCCAGGCAAGGCCGTCCTCCTCTCCGACGGCGGCCGTCACGGGTACCACCGCCTCGTCATCGCCACTGGTTCACGGGCCCGGGCACTGTCGGTTCCCGGCGCCAATCTCCCGGGCGTCTTGGCCTTGAGGACCAGGGACGACGCGCTCGAACTCAAGCGCGTCCTGGTCCCAGGCGCGCAGGTTGCCATCATCGGGGCCGGCTACATCGGCTTGGAAGTCGCCGCCGCGGCGGCTGCGCGAGGCTGCAAAGTCACTGTCCTCGAATTCCAGGACCGGGTCATGAGCAGGGTTACCTCGGCTCCCGTTTCCCGCTTCTTCGAGAATGTCCACGGGCAAAAGGGCGTCCGCTTCGTCTTCGGCGCCGCGGTTACAGCCATCGAGGGAACGGACCGGGCCGAGCACGTGGTGACGGCCGACGGCGCGCGGTTCCCCGCCGACGTCGTCCTCGCCGGAATAGGCGTGATCCCCAACCAGGAAATCGCTGAAGCGGCCGGACTGCACTGCAAGGACGGCATCTTTGTGGACGACGACGGACGCACCTCGGACCCGGAAATCTACGCCACCGGCGACGTCACCCACTTTACCAGCAGGATCGATGGCCAGAGCCAGCGGCTCGAGTGCATCCAGAACGCCATGTCCCAAGCGGACAGCGTCGCCGCGCACATCACCGGCCAGCCGACGTCGGATCCCGAGATCCCCTGGTTCTGGACCGTTCAGCACGGCGTCCGTCTGCAGACCGCAGGAGTGCGCCACCCCGACGACGACGTCATTGTCCGCGGAACGCCCTCGGAAGGAAAGTTCTCGGTGGTCTATCTCCGGAACGGACGGCTCTCCGCCGTCGACACCGTCGGAGGCCTCAGCGACTTCCGCCCGGCCAAGAAACTCATCGCCCGGGCGGCGGAAATCGATCCCTCGCTTGCCGCAGAACCCAGCATTTCATTGACTGACGCTGCGCTGCAGCCCTCACTTTAAAGGAACCACCATGAGCAACAACAAAGTAACCGTCGTCGACCGTGAAGGCGCCACCCATGACCTTGAATGGGAGCCAGACCAGAGTCTGATGGAGGCGCTCCGGGATAACGACCTCCCGGTCCTGGCCTCCTGCGGCGGCACCGCATCCTGCGCAACCTGCCACGTGTTCCTCGAAAAAGAGGTCTTCGAAACCCTGGGCGAACGCAGCGAGGACGAACTCGAACTGCTTGTGGAAGCCGAGGGCTACCAGGAATGCGGCTCCAGACTCTCCTGCCAGGTCGACTTCAGCCAGAACCTCGACGGCGTCACGGTCACGCTGGCGCCTGAGGGTTAGAAATATGAAGGCTACGGAATTTCTCGAACGCCGCGATGTGGACCGAGCCACCACCCAGACACGCAAATCTTCTGCGACCCCATGACCAGCCTGACTCAGGCCCTGCGCAGGTGCGAAGGGCCTGAGGCATGCGGGGTCCGTCTCAGACGGAACGCTGGGCCTTGGTGGTTGCCGTGGCAGCTTTGCTCTTGTCCCGTGCCTGGCCCGGTCGTTATCACTCATGGCGTTGAGCGCGGCAAATGTTCCGGGCCAGCCAGCATCTGACCCTGTCCATCGTGATGGTCTGGCGGGTGATGTAGCCACAAGCATCCGAGAGCATGAAGATGGTCGGATTGGCCAACTCCTCCGATAGTGCCTGCCCGTCCGGCCGTTCTGTAGGTGTCTTCTGGGTCTTGGTCCGCGGGCAGACGCGTGAGGATTTGGGAGGTGCCTGATCCATGCCATGGCGCGGCTGAGTGGAATCGTGGATCGCCTGTCCGGGTTCCGCCTTGCGAGCGTCGACGTGAGTCGGCGCGGGTCGAACCGATGTACCACATTGGTACGATGGTCGGTATGGCAATGAATCTCCGCGTTCCCGAAGACCTCGATCGCCGGCTCGAGCAGCTTGCCGCCGAGGAGCATACGTCCAAGTCCGCGCTTCTGCTCCAGGGGGCAGAGCTGGTCCTGCAGCGCCATGCCCGCCGCCGCGAAATTAGTGAGGGCCTGGACTTTGTGATGAGTCATGACGCCGGGCTGCTCACCCGCCTTGAGGACGCGTGACCGCGTACCTGGATATCGAGGATGCCCTCCAGGTGGTTGACCGCTACGGCTTCCGCATCCGCGACGTCGGACTGCTCGCCTCGGCCTTGGCCCGGCCGGCAACAACCGTCATGGGCGCCGAAGCCTATCCGGACCTGGCCATGAAAGCGGCGGCACTCCTTGAGTCCGTTGCCAGATTCCATCCGGTCATCGACGGCAGCAAACGCACGGCCTGGACGTTGACGGTATTGCTCTTGTGGATCAATGGCTACCGCCACGACTTCACGACCGACGAAGGCTTCGACGTCGTTGTCGGCGTCGCCGCCGGCAACCTTGAACTGCAGGACTCCGCTGCGGTGATTTCACGGCATCTGGTCCGACGCTAGACGCGCCTGAATCGCGCAAAAGAGGGTGTGCACAATGTGCACACTCTTGCCGTCGGACTGGCCCGTACCGGGGCCGAACTGGCCCGTACTGCGTATGTTTCTGCGACTTCCCAGTATTTTCAAGGCCCGGAACCCGGTTCGAGTCCCACCTCGGGCACAGCATGACCTCTCGTCAGAGGGGTTTTTGCTTTAATGTGTGGACATTGATCCTCTGCGGGTCCCTCTGACGTTGGCCGCGGTTTATGCCTGGCCCCGCGGCGGCCTGTTCGGTTGTTTGGGTGGCGAGGTCAGGGTGCTTGCTGGTGGCCCGTGCGCCTGGTGGAATCTAGGGTAAGTGCCGTCCTTTCTTGCTGTTCCGGTGGGCCAGTTGTTGGCCGTCACTCATTCATGGCCAGAAGTTATGGGGACGACATGACGAAGCCGAATTCTCTCGAGGATCTTCATCGTAGAGCTGCTTTCTGCGTACCAGGTAGAGTCCGCTGATCGCGTGTTTGTCCGGCCAAAGAGGGCGTTCACATTGTGCACACCTTTGTGCACGGGCGGCTTTTGGACCTGCATTTTGATCCCCTTCCTACAGGTGTCTCCGACACCGGTTCATGCAAATCTCTGTTGCACGCGACATGACATCGCGGCCTGGATCCTCGGTGTCATTGGACGTTCCTGTCAGCGGAAACGTCTTTGGGCGCTTGGGTCCGATCCGTCGGCAGAGTCCAGGTGTGTGGGATCCGGACTCTTCTTCCGGTCCGGGCTGGGACGCTGATCAGGCTCGTACCGCCGGCCCCCTTCGCGACCACAGAGGCTCTGGTAACCAAGGTCTTCCTGCAAACCCACATTGTCCGTGGCGGCATTTGGCTCGGCGGTCTGGCCCCGCTCGTCGTCCTTGCTGGCACCCGTCGCAGTCTGAGCGATCGCGCCGGCCTGCTGTGGGCGGACATGTGGCAGCGTTTCGGCTTTGTCGCACTGATAAGCGTCGGAGCGGTACTGATCTCTGGCCTGTGGCTGACCTGGCAGCACATCGGCAGCATCCCGCAGCTGTGGACCACGACCAATGGACTGATCCTGCTGGTCAAGATCATTCTGGTACTGGGCATGATCACTGCCGGCGCCGTGAACTCGTTCTGGCTGATGCCACGCATCGCCCTGGCCCGTCACGCCGACCCGGCCGCCTCCCTCGTGCACCTGACCCTTGGTCACTTCCCGAAGGTCGTCTGGACCGAGGTCGCCCTCGGTGTAGGCGTACTGACAGCCCTTACCGTCTTCAACGGGTCGGCCCGCGTCGAGGCGACGGGCCAAGGCGCCCCGCCCGTTGACCCAGGCCTCAGCACCGCCGGTGTTGTCCTCTCCCTCACGCTGGCGGCTTCCCTCTACGCCTCTGCGAAGGCCTCGGATGCCCTGGCCCGACACCAGATCGCCGCCCATGCCTAGCGGTGCCGCGGCGGGTAAGACCCGTCAGTTACGTGTCCGCTTGAGCCCGGGGTAAGCTGGTCGAACCCCGTGTGACGAGCCTCGTTGCGAGCTCAACCCTGGGCCCCTCCGTGGTTGCGTCGATGCCTTCTCTCTGATTCGTTAGGCGCAGGAGCATGCGAAAGGCGGTCGCTCCCATTTCCTGAATAGGCTGCCTCACAGTGGTCAGTTGTGGTGTAGCCCAAGTTGCTTCGGGAATGTCGTCGAATCCGACGACGCTGACGTCCCCGGGGATGTTTAGCCCGAGGTAGCGCACGGCGTCGTAGACGCCGAGAGCCATCAGGTCCGACGCTGCGAAGATGGCCGTAGGCCTGTCCTCGCGGCTCAGGACGTCTACGGCGAAGTCGCGTGCCTCGTCGCGGTTCCAATCGCCGGCACCCACCAACCGAGGCTCGACGTGCAGGTCCGTGGCCGACAGGGCAGAGCGAAAACCGTCGAGGCGCGCTCGACTATAGAGGTGGTTCTTCACTCCTCCGATGAGGGCGAAATGCTTGTGCCCGAGGCTCAGTAGGTGCTCCGCCGCAATCCGTCCGCCTTCCCAGTTCGCCACGCCCACGCTCGCGGCACTACGCGGAGCCGGGCTCATCGGATCGACGAGGACCACGGGTATGCCAGCCGTATCGAGTGCACTCAGCTGTGTCGACGTGGGATCGACCAGGACGACGATGGCTCCGGTTGACGGGCGGCGCAGGAGCCGGCTCACCCAGTCGCGGCCCGCGCGGGCGATCGTGAGGACCACGTCGCAGTCCGCGACCGCCGCGGCTTCTTCGACGCCAGCGAGGATGCTGTTGGCCCATGAGCCTTCGATGTTGCTCACCACAAGGTCGACGAGGCGAGGCGTGGCCGCGAGCGAGCGACCCACCGGGCGGGGTCCCTTAGCCTTCGCGTAGCCCATCTCCTGTGCGATCCGGACCACGCGTTCACGCGTTGCGAAGGACACGTCTGTCGCTCCGCGGAGCACCTTTGACACCGTCGGTGTGCTGAGGCCGGCCGCGGCTGCTACATCGGCCAAGGTCGGATTCTTGCCATCCGCTGCGGGACTCATGTTTTTGCGCAAAAAAGTTTTCCTTTGATCTCCAAATTGCGATATGTATACTCTCTCTGCGCAAAAGGATATTTGAAAATTGCGCAACTTTTCAATAGTCGATGGCCCGGTGGCGGGTCGAGGAGGAAAGTCGATGGAGACTTCACGTTTTACTACATCGAGGCGGGGCTTCTTGGGCCTTGTCGGAACCGGCGCGGCCGTCGCTGCTCTTGCGGCCTGCTCGACTGGGGGCGGTGGCGGTGGGGCGAGTGCCAGTTTGAAGTTCTGGAACATGCCCTGGGGTACTCCCGCGTTCAACACGCTCGACAGCAAGATCACCCTTGGCTACAAGCCGGAGTCGGGGCTTCCTGCGGCGACGTATCAGGCAATCCAGTGGGCAAACTTCAACCAGACGTTCTCGTCTGCCCTCGCGTCGAAGACCGGGCCCGCCATCTCCTCGGGCGGCGGAACCCAGGCGTTCCAATTCGCCAAGCAAGGCTTTATCGCTCCCGCGGACGGCCTCATCGAGAGCTGGAAATCCAATGGCATCTACGATGACTTCCTCCCTGGAGTCCTCGACGCGATGAAGACCGACGCCGGATACGTCGCCGTTCCGTACAACCTTGACATGCGGGTGAACTGGTACAACAAGGAGCTCCTCGAAAAGGCGGGCGCGACTCCTCCCACCGACTGGCAGTCCTACCTCGACGCAGCGGCCGCTCTGAAGAAGATCGACGTGTACGGGTTCGCGGCTAACGGCAACGCCAGTGGCGGTAACGCCTTCCAGATGATCGTGGGCCTGATGATCAACAACGGCGGCGGCATCTTCGACGAGGAGCACAAGCCGAATCTGGTGACCGCCGCGAACATCGAAGCGCTCGAGTTCGTGCGCGAGAACATCAGCAAGGGCTACATGGACCCTGCCGCCATCAGCTACACGGCGACGAACGCGAACTCGCAGTGGAAGGCCGAGAAGTTCGGCATGGGCTTCGACGTCCCCAACCTCGCGGCCAACGTCGGTGGAGCGTCCTCATCGCAGTTGGTGGTCGGCGATCCGCTCACTAGCGCCAGCGGCAAAAAGGGCGCCCTGTATTTCCCGAACAACATCATGATGTACAAGAACACGCCTAGCCAGAAGGGCTCGGAGGCGTTCATGACCTATTACTACCAGAACATGAAGGCCCTATGGACCCAGAACACCGGCATCGGCCTCCCGGTTCTGAAATCAATCGCGGCGACCCCGGAATTCCAGTCGGACCCAAACGCAGTCAAGATCGTCAAGATGTGGCAGCCCATCGCCAAGACCTGGGCGGCGCCCGGTGGAACCGCCCTTTTCTCGAACATCTCTTACGTCGACAGCACGCCTGCCATCTCCGACTTCGGCCAGAACGTTCTCTCGGGTAAGTCTGCGAAGGACGCCCTGACGACATTCCAGTCGACGTTGACGTCGCTCATCAAGGACTGAACCATGACATCCACGAGCATCGCCGAGAGCGTCAAACGCGCACGCCGTGGGGTCGGACCGGCCGGGGCGGGACGCAAGCCCGGTCCGGCGCCCGCCGCTCGGGCTAGGAAACGGTTTACACCGCGCACCTGGACACTCATAGCATTCGCAGCACCATCGCTCATCCTCCTCCTGCTCCTGAACGTCTACCCGCTCGTCTATGCCTTGATTCAAGCACTCCATGACGGAACCCTTCTCGAAACCGGGCCCTTCGTCGGATTGAAGAATTTCGGCGACGTACTCGCCCAGCCCTCGTTCTGGTCGGAGACGTCCTTCACCGTCGTCTTCACGGTCGTTGGCGTGTTCGGCTCCTGGCTCGTCGGACTCGCACTGAGCCTGCTGCTTCGCACCCACATCCCGGCAGGCGGACTGTTCAAGGTACTGCTTCTCCTGCCGTGGATCGTTCCCACGGTGGTCTCCGCGACGTCGTGGAACTGGCTGGTTGCAACACCCCAGAGCCCGCTTCCCGTGATCGCGGAGCATCTAGGCTTCGGAAACGTGCTCTTCCTGGCAGACCCGATGCTTGCGCAGGTCGTCGTCTGCCTCTTCAAAGTGTGGATTTCGTTCCCGTTCATGATGATGATGATGTCGTCGGCTCTCGCCTCAGTCGACACGAACGTCTACGAGGCGGCGAAGGTCGACGGGGCGACAGGGTGGCAGTCGTTCCGGCTCATAACACTCCCGCTGATTGCGCGCACGACGTTTGTGTCGTGGATTCTGATGACGATCTTCTGCGTGAACGACTTCCCGACGATCTTCCTGCTCACCGGCGGGGGTCCGGCACATGCGACGACGTCGCTGGTCCTCCTCGCCTATCTCACTGTGTTCCAGAACTTCCAGACCGGGCCCGGCGTCGCCATCGCGTTCTTGATGACGTTCGTCCTCGTGGTGATCTCGGTCGTTCTTTACCGCCAGATCCGAAAGGTCAACGTCGAATGATAACGACCAGTGCTCCCCAAGAAGAAGTCCGAACTGGACACAGGGACAGGAGCGGGCCTCCGGCCGACCGCCAGACCTCTCAGGACATCCGTCAGAGAGGCAAGTGGCCCCGCTTCGTCTTGATCCTGCTCATGACCGCCGTCGTCCTGGTCCCGATCGTCGCCGTCTTCGGACTGTCGCTGACACCGTCACTCGGCTCGAATGCAGAAGGTCTCACCTTCGAGAACTTCGGGAACATCTTCACGCAGACGGCGGTCCTGACCTGGCTCGGCAACAGCCTTGTCATCACCGCCTTCACCGTCGTTGTCGCCGTCGCGGTCGCGGCTCCCGCCGGTTACGTTCTGTCCAGGTCCCGCAACCGGCTCGTGTCGGGATATTCGCTCATCCTGTTCGTCGTGCAGTCCTTGCCTGTCGTCACCTCGGCGATACCGCTCTTCATCTTGTTCGCGAACCTCGGGTTGGTCGACAGCCTCTTTGGCGTCGTGATCATCTACGTCGGTGCCACGATGTCGGTCGCCATCTGGATGATGGCCGCCTACTACGACTCCATCCCCATCGCTCTCGAAGAAGCCGCCTGGATAGACGGTGCCTCGATCTTCGGTTCGTTCACCCGCATCGTCCTCCGGAACTCCCTGCCGGGCATCCTCTCAACCGCGATCTTCTCGTTTCTCCTGGCCTGGAACGATTACCTCATCGCCGTCGTGTTCCTCCGGTCCGACCCGAATTACACCCTTCCGGTCGGCTTGGAATCCTTCTTCCAGCAGAATGCCACCAACTGGGGACTCGTCATGGCGGTCGCCGTCGTGATGATGCTCCCGCCGATCATCCTGTTCGCGTTCCTCAACAAGCACTTCTCGATCGGCGGAATCGGCGGGTCGCTTTCCAGCCGCTGAGCGACGCCTGCAAGAACGCATCAACGAACCATGTCGCATGGCGGCAGCAAGGAAAACATGAGTACCCCTGATCCACGATTCACGACCAAAACCGCACTTGTCGTGCGCGGCGGTTGGGACGGGCACCAGCCCGTCGAGGCCACAAACTTCTTCATCCCGTTCCTCGAGGCGCGCGGCTACACGGTGCGTGTGGAGGAATCACCCGCGGTCTATGCTGACAGCTACTACATGCCCTCGGTCGACCTCATCGTCCAGTCGAACACGATGACCTCGATCGAGAAGGAAGAGTTCGAAGGTCTTCAGTCCGCCGTCGAAGCGGGAACGGGACTCGCAGGCTGGCATGGCGGCATCGCCGACTCCTATCGCAACAACTCCGACTATCTGCAGTTGATCGGAGGTCAGTTCGCTGCGCACCCCGGCAAAGCTCCCGGAGAGCTCACCGGCGATCAGTCCGACAACTATCGTCCTCACACCATCAACATGACCGAAGCGGCAGCCTCGCACCCCATCACCGAAGGCATCACCAACTTCGAGCTGACCACTGAGCAGTACTGGGTACTCCACGACGACTACAACGACGTGCTAGCGACCACCACCCAAGCCGTCCGGCCCTGGGATCCGTGGAAACGCGAAATCACCTCACCCGCCATCTGGACCAGGCAGTGGGGCGAGGGCCGCATCTTCGTCTCTACGCCCGGTCACCGTGTCGACATCCTCGAGAACCCGAACGTCAAAACCATCATCGAAAGGGGATTGCTGTGGGCGTCCCGCTAACCGTCGGAGTGATCGGCGTCGGAAAGATCAGCGAACAGTACTTCGAGAGCCTCCCGAAGCTGCCCGGTCTCAAGCTCGTCGCTGTCGCAGACATCAACGAAGAACGTGCGCACGAGGTCGCGGCCGAGCAGGGTGTTGAAGCCCTGACAGTCGATGAGCTCCTCGCCGACGACCGAATCGACTCGATCATCAACCTGACCATCCCCGCAGCGCACATCGAAGTCGGGACGCGGGCGCTCCACGCCGGCAAGCACGTCTTTGCCGAGAAGCCCCTTGCGCTGTCCCCGGAAGAAGCCCTCCCCATGCTGGAGCTTGCCGACTCTTTGGGACTTCGAGTCGGTAGTGCCCCCGATACGGTCCTCGGTACGGGCGTCCAAACTGCCCTGCAGCTGCTCAACTCAGGTGCCATCGGCGCGCCGGTAGCGGCGCAAGTTCACTGGTCCGCACCGGGACACGAACGCTGGCACCCGTCACCACTCTTCTACTACCAACCCGGCGGCGGCCCACTATTCGATATGGGTCCCTACTACCTGACCAGCCTCGTCATGTTCTTCGGACCGGTCGTCCGCGTATCGGGAGTGGCCACTAGGTCCGACCGTGCGCGAACCGTCGAGACCGGCCCCCTGGCCGGCACTCCGATTCCCGTGGAGATCGACACCCATGTCAGCGCGATCCTCGAGCACGCGAACGGGGTGACCACCACGATCACGGTCAGCTTCGAAGTCTGGGCGACCCGGACACCGCTCT
Source organism: Arthrobacter sp. AZCC_0090 (assembly GCF_014207375.1). Classification (GTDB taxonomy): domain Bacteria; phylum Actinomycetota; class Actinomycetes; order Actinomycetales; family Micrococcaceae; genus Arthrobacter. The sequence goes on from NZ_JACHEE010000012.1 coordinate 139,054, forward strand.
TCGAGATCTACGGCACCGATGGTACCATCGCTGTCCCAGACCCGAACCGATTCTCCGACCCCGTCGAACTCGTGACCAGTGAAGAACCGGAACGGCGTGAGGTGCCAACCTCTGCTGGTTACGAGGACGCCGGGCGAGGTTACGGCCTCGCAGACATGGCCAGAGCCATCAAGACAGACCGCCCACATCGAGCCTCCGGACGGGTAGCGTTCCACGTCCTCGAGGTCATGGATGCCATCACGCGCGCGAGTCAAGAGCGTCGGGTCATTGAAGTGGACAGCACGGTCGACAGACCGGCCGTCGTGCCCTTTGGCGCGGCACCCGACACTTGGTAGCTGCGCGAATCGCGTATGGCGCACCGCGCCCTCTTCCGGCTCATCGTCCGGAAACCTAGCTGAATCTACTCATAGACTTTGGAGAAATTGACCATGGCATCTTCGCCCCGGCTCGTCGTCAATCTGGATATCGCGGGCCCCACTATCAGCCGTCATGTCTACGGCCATTTCGCTGAACACTTGGGCCGTTGTATCTACGGCGGTTTCTGGGTGGGGGAGGACAGCGGGATCCCCAACACCCGGGGCATCCGGAATGACGTCGTGGAAGCTCTGCGCGAACTCCGGATCCCCAATCTGCGCTGGCCGGGCGGCTGCTTCGCCGACGAATACCATTGGCGTGACGGCGTCGGCCCCCGCGAGCAGCGCCCGCGCATGGTCAATTCCCATTGGGGCGACGTTGTTGAGGATAACTCCTTCGGTACTCATGAGTTCATGGACCTCTGCGAAATGCTCGGCGCGGACGCCTACGTCAACGGCAATGTGGGTTCCGGCACAGTCCAGGAGATGAGCGAGTGGATCGAATACCTCACCCGCGCCGATGACTCACCCATGGCCGCCCTCCGACGGCAGAACGGCCAGGACGAGCCCTGGAAGGTCCCTTTCTTCGGCATCGGCAACGAGCCCTGGGGGTGTGGTGGCCACTTCCGCGCGGAGGCGTATGCAGATGTGGCCCGGCAGTACAGCACGTTCGTCCGTTCCCACAATGGAAACGAGGTGTACCGGATCGCAGCCGGTGCCAACGCCGATGACGTGGCCTGGACCAAGGCCCTGATGGAGGTGCTGCATGACAAGGGAGGTGTGGACCGCAAGGCGTTCCCATATCAAGGGATTTCCCTGCATTACTACACAATGTCCGGCCACTGGGACGCGAAGGGCTCTGCCACCGAATTCAGCGAGGAAGAGTACTGGAAGACCGTCAAGGCAGCCCAGCAGATCGAGACCCTGCTGAGTGCCCACTCGACCATGATGGACGTCTACGACCCGCACAAAGCAGTGGGTCTGGTCCTGGATGAGTGGGGTACGTGGTGGGACGTGGAGCCCGGCACCAACCCCGGCTTCCTGTATCAGCAGAACACCATGCGGGACGCCCTGGTGGCGGCCATCCACTTCGACTCCTTCCACCGCCACGCGGACCGCCTGGTCATGGCCAACATCGCCCAAACCGTCAACGTCCTTCAAGCCATGTTGCTCACCGACCCGGAGAGCGGCGCCCTGGTCAAGACCCCCACCTTCCACGTCTTCGCCATGAACGCCGGTCACCAGGACGCCGCGGTGCTGCACACGCACATGGACTCCGGCGCCCCGCATGAGCTGGATGGTGCCCAGCTCCCGACATTTACTGCGTCTGCCAGCACCAAGGATGGCCAGGTACTCATCTCCGTGGCCAATCTTGGGCTGGAGGATGAGAGCGAGGTGGTCCTGGATCTGCGTGGCGGCCGGCTGGAGCAAGTGGAGGCCCTGGTACTCGGCGGAGACAGCGTCGCAGCGTTCAATGCGCCTGCCCATCCCTACGCCGTCGCACCCCGTCCGCTGGAGGTGAAGGAACGCGACAGCCAGCTGGTACTCCGCCTGCCGGCCCACTCGTTCGCCACGGTTCGCGGCGCACTGGCCGGTCAGATGCCCGAGACTGTTGCTGCCGCCGCGGTGGCCACCGCTTCAACCATGGGCAGCAAGCCATGCCTCAACTGCTGAGCAGTGATACGGCAACAGGTACCCCATCGTGCCCTGGTTGCGGTGGGGCGCAAGGGGCCCCGATGGCCCCGGCGCGTATCCGGGTAACGGTGCAGGAACCGCGCATATCGGCCGCGCTAAAAGTCTCCGTTAGCGCCGCAGGCTTTCCGAGGCAGTTCGCGGAAGGTGTCCAGATTCAAGGCCGAGAAGCGTCCCTGGTGGGTGAATCCGCAGCGCTCAGCAGGGCATGGTGACGGACACGGGCAGGGCGGGCATTACTGGGGGACGCAATTGCAACCGACTCACTTTTAACTCATCCTAATCGGCGACAATCAAGCGCGCGGTGGCCCGATAGCATGCGTTGATTGGGTCCGGTTCGAGACCCCTCAGGACCAATACGATAAGGCTGCCGTGGTGCTCATCGGAAAGTCTGTTGGCGAGGTCGGCGAGACCACCATTTACTGTTCCAAGGCCGCAACCCACCTTGTTGAAGTCGAGCAGGTTCTCAAGGGGGAGCCCGGAGAGGGGAACCTGCGCATCTCATCCATGCCCCAGACCTGCTCTGGAAGCGAGTCCTACCTCGACGGCGATCCGCTCGATACCAGTCAGAGGGTTATCATTATTGCGACCAAGCAGGGCGGCGAGTGGTTCACAATGACCCCCGCACAAGGAGTCTTGCCTTTCCCACAAGGCTCAGGGCTTCCCTTTCACTGAGCCCAGCCCTTGCCCATGAACTGCCGATAAATCCCTTAGACATACTCTCGTGTAGTTGTCACCAGCCTTGACATTGGGACGGCGGCTATTGGTTCGGATGCTATTCGGTAAGTTGCCGGTACCCTTCATCCTGTTGCTATACGGGACGCATCCACAGTTGGCTTCGGGGTTCCCGTCCTGAGGACCTCCGGCGACGCGGAAAAGGTTTAGTCTCGGAGGTATGGGCAGCGATTCCGTCCCGGGCGGGAGGTTCCCGGACACTCCGTCCTACGATGTGCACGGCCGCGTCGTGGAGACGTACGCCCGGGATCTCTCCAATAGCAACAGCCTGCTGGATGCCCTCGCCAAGCGCACGAGCCGCGGAGGGCGCAAAGCCGAGTTCGAGTTCACGTCCACTCCATACGACTTCTGCGAGGTCCTCTGCGTGGCGTCCCCGGAGACCGCCGTGGCCTTGCTCGACGCGGGGATCACCTCGGCAGACGAAGCCGTGATGTTCCTCGAAGAGCAGGGCCTCGAGGACCTCGTTGAGGACAACCACGACGCCGCGGAGGCGGCGCTGCGCTGGGCGGCGATGCCTTCGGAGGTACTCGACCGTTTCCAGCACTCGCCCGTATCCTTCTATGAGGATCCGGAGGGCTTCGAGGAGAAGCTGGGGGAGGACCTGCTCGGCAAGCTTCGGGGGCACCGGACGGTTTGGGCCGCCGTGCAGGAGCGCAGGATCGATCTGCGGGACATCCTCCAGATCGGTATCTCGCGGTTCCTCGACGCCGAGGACGACGACGGTACTCTCAGTGGGATGCTGGCCAGCCTGAAGTCTGGCGCAGATCAACCGGTCCTCGCCGAGGAGATCAGCGGCTGGATCGAACGGTTCGGGATCGGGCTGGCGACCCCGAATGAGGTCAAGACGGGCGTCTACCGGCTCGCCGTGCGGCACGGCGGCGACTTCGCTGCCCGGATCCCGCGGGATCTGCGCACCATGAGGCTTGCCAGCGGCCTCTCGCGTGCCGCCTACGGCGGGAGGCGCGGTCTCGACTTCGAGCGGCGCCTGATCCTATTCGGGGCTGAGGTCTTGGCCGCGGCATCGCGGGTGGCAGGGCCGTCACTCCTGCCGGGCGAGCGCGACCTGATGAGGCTGGTCGACGCGGGGATCACCGCCCCGCAGGTGGCCGAGGGGTATCTGAGGGGGATGAGTGCGACCCAGATGATCGGGGTGCACCGGGACGGCATGGTCCCGGGCGTCCCGGACGGCTGGATCTGACGCCCGCCCCGCAGGTTCAGGGGCCCGGGCCGTGCCCGTCGCTCTTCGGTGTTGGGCGTTGTCCTCCGGGTCCGAGCCGGGCGGCGGTCAGGTATTCGTCCTCGGGCATGAGGTCCGGTTGGCGCCGGCAGCCTCGTGATAGGTATGGGAAGTGCAGATCCGCACCTTCGACCTGGACGACGCGGCAGCGTGCCGGGGCTGTGCAGTCTGGAACCGGTGGCGGGAAAGTAAGGCTCCTCCTGGATCCGACTTTGGCGTGATCGCGGCGAGAAGCACCGCGGCACTGATCGAACTCGAGAGTCTATTTTCCATTCCGGCGTGCGCTGGCCGTTGCTGCGATGAGGTGCCTGACGGTTGGCCTCTCGTTGCTCAGGGCTTCTGCCTGCGCTTGAACGGCCTGATCGGCGGCAGTATTCCTTTCCTGGTGTTGGCGCAGGTGATCCTCCCAGGAGCGAACCAGAAACTTGTCGACGAAACGGCCCGGGGCGTTGCCATCGGCAAAGAGCCCCCATTGCATCGCGCCGGAGCGTTGTTGTGCCTCGCCGACCTTGCACATCAGTGAGGTGAAGGAATCAACATCTTCGGCAGCGACCTGATAGGTCTTCAGGACCATGACCGGGCCGTCTGAGGGGTCGGGTTCAAAGGCCAGTGCGGGTTCGGGCCAATGCGCCGAGGGGGTGAGGTCGAGCTGGCCAATAATCGGCGGGAGCGGCCACGTTGCCACCGACATGGCACAAACACCCAACAGAATGGCGGACATGATCAACACCCAGGCGGTGTTCGTCAGCCCGGCAATGCCTCCCCAAAGTAGCGACCCGACCGCCTGGCCACCCATGAAGACCACCATGTATGCGGCAAGGCCCCGTGCTCGCACCCAGTTGGGGAGAATCAGCTGCATCGACGAATTCAAGATGGAGAGCACCACCAGCCATGCGGTGCCCGCCAGAATAAGGACGAGCGCGACCACGATCACGGAGGGGACCATGGCTAGCACCACCGTCGCGGCACCGAAAACGATCGCTGAGGCCGCCCATCAACTCGTTGGCGCTGAACCCATCCTGAGGCGGGAAAGGCCGAATGCGCCAAGCACCGCACCCAGCCCGAGCGCACCTAGGAGACCATCGTAGCCCGCCGACTCCAGGCGCAGGGGGCCGTGAGCAACGACGGGCAGCAGCGCCCACAGGGCACTGGCCGGAACGATGAACAACACCGACCGCAGAAGGATTCGCCGTACCGCGGGGGCGCTGCGGATAAATCTCAGACCGGTGCCCAACGCAGCAACGGGGCGCTCCATCGGCAGGGACTGCGCGGCCTGCTTCTTCTCACGCCAGGCAATGAGGACCACCACGACCCCTATGAACGAGACCGCGTTGAGCCCGAACACCAGTGTCGGACCCGATATCGACACCAGCACCCCGGCGATTGCCGGCCCCACGGCGCGCCCGACATTGACGTTCATACTGCCGAGCGCTGCAGCCGCTGGAATCTGTGCCCTTGGCACTAGACTCGGCTGGATCGCCTGCCAGGCCGGGGCCGTCAGGGCCTGACCACATCCCATTAGGAACAAAAGCACCAACACCACTACCGGAGTGTGGTCACCCCGGCCCAGGTGAGGACCGCCAGCAGGCCGGCAGTCAACGCCATTGCCGTCTGCACCGAAATGAGCAAATGACGCCGGTCAAGCAGGTCGGCAAGCACGCCGGAAGGCAGGGACAGCAGCATCACCGGCAGCGTGGTCGCGACCTGCACCAGCGAAACCAGGGTGGCCGCATTCGGTTCAGTGACTAGCGTCCACTGGGCGCCTACCGTTTGCATCCAGGTGCCCACATTGGAGCCAAGCTGGGCGCCGATGGCCTCGGAAGATCACCGAGGCCATCGGCGCCCAGGTGGACGGCTCGGGGCCCTGACGTACCTGGTCAGCCATCGGCCCCACCTGCCTCGGTTGCCACGTCGGCCTGCCGTACCGTCAGATCAGTTCCGCTCGGCTCGACTCTACGCATTCAATATCTTTGTGGTCAGTAAATGTGTGTCAACTGTGATTGTTGACGGTTGATGCTGCTACTTTGTCGGAGTCGTACCCGGGAGGATCAGCTCCGCTCCCGATACGAAGTAACATGCCAGGCTATCCAAATTGGGAGGATATTCACCACTTCGAGCAATCCGCGCAGAAGGTTGGGCGGGGACGGCTGCGACTGTCAAAGATTAATCATGTGTCCGGTGAGCCCGTGGAAAGATTCCTGTAGGGCCTCGCTCAGGGTCGGATGAGTGTGGACGTTCCGTGCCAGCTCAGTGGCGGTGAGGTCCCATTTCTGGGCTAACGTGAGCTCGGGAAGCAGCTCGGAGACATCCGGCCCTATGAGATGGCCGCCCAGCAGTTCACCGTGCTGCGTTTCGGCGATCAGTTTGACGAAGCCCGTGGGCCCTCCCAAGCCGTGCGCTTTGCCGTTGGCCGTGAACGGGAACGTGCTGACCTTGATGTCACGGCCTTCGTCGCTGGCCTGCTGTTCGGTAAGGCCGAAGCTGGCGACCTGCGGCTGGCAGAATGTGGCGCGCGGCATCATGCGGTAGTCGCCCAAGGGCATGGTCTCTGCTCCGGCGATGGTTTCGGCAGCTACGACGCCCTGCGCCTCGGCGACATGGGCGAGCTGAAGCTTGGCCGTCACATCACCGATCGCGTAGATGTGCGGAACATTGGTCCGCATGTAGTCGTCAATGGCGATCGCCCTTCGGTCGGTTGTTAGCGCCACCCCTGTGCTTTCCAGTCCGAAGCCGCTGACGTTCGCGGCAAACCCGATCGAGACCAGCACCCTGTCCGTCCGGAGGCTTCCGGCCGCACCGTCGCCGCCGGTGTAGGTGACGGTGACTGATGATCCCTCATCCAGCACCGTTTCCACCTTCGTCGAGGTGAGGATTGGGATCCCCAGCTTCTTGTACTGCTTGAAGATTTCCTTGGAAACGTCCGCGTCTTCGGTTGGGAGCGCTCGGTCCAAGAACTCGATGATCGTCACGTCGACCCCATAGTTGCGCAGGACGTAGGCGAACTCCATGCCAATGGCGCCGGCGCCGACTATCACGATGGATCGGGGCAGCTCCCGGTCCAGAATCTGCTCCTCGTATGTCACGACATTCGCGCTTGCCACGACCCCGGGCAGCATCCGCACGGTCGATCCGGTGGCGATGATGGCGTGGTCGAAGGTGAGGGTCTGGGTTCCCCCGGCGTTCAGGTCCACGTCCATGCTGTGGCTGTCCTTGAAGGTTCCGGAGCCGTCGTATTCGGTGATCCCGTTCTTCTTCATCAGGAAATGCACGCCCCGGACCCGTCCGTCGGCAACCTGGCGGCTTCGGTCAAAGGCGGCGCCAAAGTCAAAGGACACATCCCCCGTGATCCCGAAAATTTCCCCCTGAGTATTGAATATATGTGCAAGCTCTGCGTTGCGCAGCAGGGCCTTCGATGGGATGCAACCGACATTCAGGCACACACCGCCCCAGTACTTCTTTTCGACAACCGCCACCCGCAGGCCAAGCTGCGCGGCACGAATCGCCGCGACATAGCCGCCGGGGCCAGCCCCGAGGATCACGACGTCGAATTGTTCACTCATGACAACCAACTCTCCTTGGGTTCGGGCACGGGGTAACCCACCGATGACGGCAGATTCAGCATAGTTGCGATATGGCCCGCGCACCCGTGAAATTCGCCTCCCCGCCCCGTAGACACGAGGACCGGAACATGCCCGCCGATAGCCCGTTCTGCCATCAAATGCCTGCTGCGGCACGATAATCGCGTCCTTCGGACCTGACGGTTTTGGTACAAGATTCTCCGGGTGACAAATACGGCTGCGCTTCATGCTGCGGGACGTTGACGATAGTGAACCCAGAGTAGAGGCTTGGAACGAGCACCACGTCTGCCGAGCCTGCGGGAGAGTCTATGCCAAAGCCATCCGTCGTCCTCTTCCACCGAGCATTCGCGGATTCGTCCAGCACTTTAAGTGGCGAGCCCTCGCGGTGCGCAGCTCTGGATGACGTATACAACTACACCGCGACATTCCTCCATCAGCATCTGCACGAAAGGCGTTCACCCCATGACTAGCGAGCCTCGCCGCGATCCTCTCACCGACGATCTTCTCACCCCGGAAAACTCCGCCCTTCTCCTCATCGACTAGCAGCCGACACAAGTGCAGTCGATCAACTCGATCGACAGAGCGCAACTCATCCGAAACATCGCGACGACGGTAAAGCTCGCTCGCACATTCGGTATTCCGATCGTCTTATCGACGGTAAACGTGGCCACTGGTCGAAACAAGGGCAGTGGAATCGAACCGAGACGGTCCAGGCGTTCGTCGACGAACTCACTGAAGCAGGTATCTTCCTGAAGCTGGGCTAGGAGACCGTTGAAATAGGGTGCATTTGACTTCGTTGTCGGTACCGCAGGAGCCGTGAGGCGGCGGACGGCGGGAAGAACCGGATTGCGCCGTAATCGTATGTGACCAGGTCCTGGAGCAGAAAGAAGTCTGCTTAGCCCCGGAAGTCGCCAAACAAAGTCGATGCTGCCGCCACAGCCCCAAGTTTCGTTGCCGAGGACCCAGAATGCGACGACCCACGGCTGCTCGCGTCCATGTGAGCGGCGCAGGTCGGGCAGCCGGGACTTGGCCGCGCCCGTCAGATACTCGACCCAGTCGGCCAACTCCTGCACTGTGCCTGACCCGCTGTTGCGCGGGGTAGGCGTCGGCGTGGGCAACTCGCAAAGTGCCATGAACTCGTACCGAAGGTGTGCGGGCGCGGCGGATCGGTAAAGGTCAGTCGTCGACGCGGACCAGTCGCAATACGAGGGCCCGGTCCGGGTGGAGGGTGAGCAGGTCGAGACCCGCCTCCCGGAGAAGGCTCCCGGAGTAGGACGCGGCGTCGGCGTCGGAGTCGAGACCGGCGGTCTCGTCCAGCCAGTGCGGGCTCAGCCACCAGGGGCCGAGGGAGCCTGGGCGAGCGGACTCGACACGGTACCGCGCCTCTGCCAAAAGCCCTGGCAAGCGGACTCGACGTCGCGAATCCGCGGACAGAGGCGGCGTCACGATCGTGTAGATCGCCTCAGAGCCGTCGGTGGCCACGACACCGCGCAGGGCCGGTGCGTCAGGGTCAAAGTCGCCGTCGGCGACGACGCGGCCGGTGCTGATGAGTTCCCGATGCTCCTGATATGCGGAGATCCAGCGGGAAAGGATGACCGCCTCCGCGTCTTCCAGCTCTCTGATGTCCCACTCGACGCCGAAATGACCGAGGAACGCGATCGCGCAGCGGGTGTGCAGATCACTCGTGCGGCCGGTGACGGAGGAGACGGTTGAGGCGACGTGAGAGCCGAGCATCTCCGGCGGGACGAGGAGTCCGGTCCAGCGGAGCATTCGCGAGCGGTCGAGGGGGTGGTGCTTCTCAGTTCGGGGAACATCGCGGTCCTCGGTCCGGCGGCTGACCAATTCCGCAGTCTCGTCGGGTGCTACGCGTTCCCCAACCACGTGCTTTCGAAACACCCCGGGCACGACCTCGGCATTAAGATTCCGACGGTGCTGGCCGCTATCCGCGAAGAGTTCGGAGCGGACCGGGTGCGATTCGAGGCCGGTGGTGAAATCACTTCCGGTGACTCCGACGCCGTCTCCGCCGCTGTTGCGCTCGCTCGCGACAGCGATGTCGCGGTCGTGGTGGTCGGAGACATTGCCGGGCTGTTCGGCGACGGTACCTCAGGCGAAGGCTGTGACGCCGCGGACCTTCGGTTGCCCGGCGGGCAGCACGGGCTCGTCACCGCCGTCCTGGACACGGGGGTGCCGACTGTCCTGGTGGTGCTGTCTGGTCGCCCGTATGCCCTTGGCGACTACGGGAAGGCGCGCGCCATCGTCCAAGCGTTCTTCCCCGGAGCCGACGGCGCCGCTGCGGTTGCGGGAATACTCTCCCGCCGCGTCCCAGCAACAGGACGCCTGCCTGTGCAGATTCCTTGGCATCCGTACGCCTCGACGACGTACCTCCAGCCGGCGCTCGGGCTCTCGAACCCCGGGATTACCGCCTTGGACAACACTCCGCTGTACCCGTTCGGGTTCGGGCTCACTCGGGGTGCGATCGTCTACGAAATAATCACCGCCGCCGCGAGCCTCAGCACTGGGGGCTCGCTCGATGCGGCCGTGACGATACGCAATGACGGCGATAACACCGTAGAGGTCGTCCAGCTCTACCCGGCCTTCCGGTGGTTCGCCCGGCTGTCCAACTCATCGGGTACGCCCGGATCCCGATCGGGTCCGGTGAATCGCGGACGGTCTCCTTCCACGTGGACGCTGCCCGGCTCGCGATCACCGGCGAAGACGGGGCGCTCGGAGTCGACCCCGGCCCGATGCGGCTCATCGCTGGCCCGTCGGCTGCCGAGGCCGCAGTGACGGCCGAAGTGACTATCATCGGCGAGCGGCGACTGCTCGCGGAGCGCGTGCTGCGCACACCATGGTCGATCGGCGGCCCGGTCAGCTGACCGTGCAGGAATAACAGGCATTTTTCCGTTAAATTCAAAATTATTGACATATTTGTCATATAATATTTGTTTCGGCGACGCTCGCCAGCACGAACGTCAACGCAGCCAATCGTGAAGGGGACACCGATGCCTGGCCAATTCGAACTTGTAGACGCAGAACCGCGAGGGGTCCGGATAAACCTCGTCAATTCCGCCGGGGAAACCCTGGCAAAGTCGGAGACGTACGAAGACATGGCGACAGCAGCCGCTGCTGTCAGGGCCATCCGGGAACAGGCGGCCACGGCGCATGTTGTGGATTGCACAACCAAATCCCATTCTCGACAGTCGTGACGACCGGGCACCCGGCCATTTTTGATTGACCCATTCTTTTCGGGTCGGGCATAGTCTGGACGGAATTCAGTTTCGGCAAGACGAACAGGAAGGCGGTATCAGTAAGCGTGAACATCAAGGATGAGTGGGACCGGCTAGATTCCGAGACCCGGACATGGCTTCTGGAAAATCCGGCAAGTCTGCTCCTGCCCCCGGCAATGTCGGCGAAATTCTGCAAAGACTCGCGCGGGGACGTTGAGCTTGACCCGAAAGGACAGGTGGTGCTCTCCAGAGATGACCATGACTTTATCCGGGGGAAGGCCGAAGCCGCCGGAACAATCCGCGCCCCCATGGGGGAATACCGATTCTTCGACACAGCACCCTTAACCGTTATCAGAAAAGGGCAATGAGTCTCCGCGTTCCCGAAGAGCTCGACCGACGGCTTGAGCAGTTGGCTGCCGAGGAGCTAACGACGAGGCCAGATGAGCAACTGCGACTATCGATGAGGGCGGTGTCCCGCCAGAATAATGCGAATCATCTTGTTGTAGCGGTGCACTTGATAGAGAGCGTGCCCCACGAGGAGGATAACCCCGAAAATTGCACCGATCACGATGGCGGCAGTGTCACTAGGGACAGTGATGTAACTGATAAGCGCCACGCCGGCGCCCGCCACGATGGAATTCACCACAGCTATGGCCGTGGACATCGTGAAGAAGACGCCACGCCAGGATCCTCGACTTCCGATTTCAAGTAGCTCATTCAGTGCGTGTTGTCCGTGTGGAACCGGAAAGAATTCATCGGCCCCAGGGAGAATGCGAGCGTAATACCGGCGAATGCGCTGCATCGAGTTCAAAGCGGCGACGTCTTCCAATGACGTCTGGACCAGCCGCTCGTAGGTGAAGAGGCCCAGTACAACGACCACAGGAATGACGACAGCGAGAAAATGGAAGGCGACGGAAGACTGTGCAAGGAACCCATACGCGACCAGGGAACTCGACAGTGTCATCAAGTACAGCGACGCTCTGCTGCTGGACTCGGAGACCGTTATTCCCCTGGCAGACTCCAGCACGAAATGCTCGGTCAGCAGCGCGCTAAGGAAAGCTTGGGACCGGTCAGGTAAAGCGTGAAACGAATCCCCGGCCTGGGGTAGCACTGGTGTATCGCCATGGTCCTCCGGCGCCACATCAGAACCGTCACGTTTCACTGAATCCCCTTCTGCTCTTGTCGGACTACTGTTTGTTTCGCTGAAAGTACCACTACTCCACGTAAGTGATGACCACTGTCGTCCAGTTGATGTCGCTCCATCGGGATTTTCGTTTATCTGCTGGCTTCTTCCAGCCACAGTCTTGCGGCGTCGAGATCGGCGTGCGCGATGCCGTGTCCGCCGGGACGCAGCACCTGTTTTACATCGGCGCCGTTTTGGTGGAGTGCAGTGACGAGTGTCCTGACGCTGGCGAGCGGGGCCATCGGGTCGGACTCGCCGTTCAGGACCAGCAGCCTGGTGCCACTGAGGTCGGTCGAAGTTTCCCGGTCCCCGAAGGGGTACATACCGGAAAATGCGATGACCCGATCCAAGGTCTGGGGGTGCAGGATGGCTGCGGCCAAGGCAATGTTGGCACCGTTTGAGAACCCGACTGCTATCACGGGCCTGTTGCCGAGTCCGTAGTGTTCCCGGGCGGCGTCCAGGAAGACGGCCAGATCTGTTGCCCTTGCGATGACGTCGTCGACGTCGAAGAGCCCTTCGCCGTGGCGCCGGAACCAGCGAAGCATGCCGTGCTCCTGCACCTGCCCCCGGGGTGCGAGCACGCCGGCGCCGGGTTGAAGTTCGGCGGCGAGGGAGGCGATCTCGTGTTCATTGCCGCCGGTGCCGTGCAGCATCAGCAGCACTGGGGCCCCTGCCTCGCCGGGGCTGAAGAGATGCCGCCAGCCGGTGACCGCGCTGGTTGGAATACTCATCGGCGAACTACCGTCCAGCCAGGGCGGGGTTGTTCTCTGCCGGCAATTCGATGCGTGCCACGGAATGTTCGATGGCCTCGCGGGAGGGCTCGAGCCACGGCGGCAGCTTCAGGGAGCGGCCGAGTTCCAGGAGCGGTTCGTCGACGTCGAAACCGGGGGTGTCGGTCGCAATTTCGTAAAGCACGCCGCCGGGTTCACGGAAGTAGATCGAGGTGAAGTACTGGCGGTCCAGGATGTCCGTGACGTGGAATCCGTGTCCGACCAGTTCCTGGCGCCAATTCTCCTGGGTGGCGACGTCAGGGACCCTGAAGGCGATGTGGTGCACGGTGCCGCCTGCAGTGAGACCGGGCTGGGCTTTGGGGTCGGCGATGACGTCGATGAGGTTTCCGGGACCGCCGTTGCCGGCCGCCAGTCGGGTGCGGTTACCGGAGGTGCCGACCAGGTGCAGGCCAAGGTCTTCGGTCAGCACGGCCACGGTCTTGTCCGGGTCGGCCACAGTGAGCACGGAGGAGTGCTGGCCGCGCACGGCATACTCGGCGGGCACGGAGGCGGAATCCCAGGGGTTCCGGGGATCAATGGTGGAGGATGCGACCAGATCCAGCTGCAGCCCGTCCGGGTCCCGCAGGGAGAGGCGCTCTTCGTCGGCAGACTCACGGGTGATGGTGGATTCGACACCCAGCGCCTTGAAATGCTTCTGCCACCAGCCCAGCGTGCCCTCCGGGATCGAGAACGCGGTGGAGGTCGACTGTCCTGCCCCGATGCGGCCGGGAGCGATGCCCCGCCACGGGAAGAATGTCATTAGGGTGCCGGGTCGGCCGGACTCGTCGCCGTAGTACAAGTGGTAGGTGGACGGATCATCGAAGTTGACCGTCTTCTTCACCATGCGCAGGCCTAGGCCCCTTATATAAAAGTCGATGTTTGCCTGCGGATCGCCGGCGATGGCTGTGACGTGGTGCAAGCCTGAGGTATTCGCGGTCATGTTGACCCCTCCTGTTCGGACTGATCCGGCCAGGAAGCCCCCGGCCGGTGACGTATATGCAAATGCATCTATCGAGAAAATTATTTCCTAGGAAGATAAATTCGTCAACACGGCAAGATACTGCTGACCAAGTAAGTTTCGTGGAAGTAGCTTCTCTGGCGCAGTATCATTGGGAGCGGAAAGGACTGGACATGGCAGAGCATGCGAAAGCGGAGGTTGGCCGGAGTCTTGATCCGGTCACCCAGTGGGGGCTGGTTATTGAAGGCTTCCAGATCACGACCAGGAAGCTGCACCGGGCGGTGGCCGCCGCTTTCTCCCTGGATCCAGCCGAAGCCGAGACTCTGCTGCGCCTCACCCGAAGCCCGGAGCGCAGGATGTCCATGGCGGCGCTGGCTCGTGAGGCGGCCTTCAGTACGGGCGGGTTTACCAAGATCGCGGACCGCCTGGCCAAGCGCGACCTGGTCGTCCGAACCCCTTGCGCCGACGACCGCAGGGTGGTCTATCTGGAACTGACCGCGGCCGGTGTTAGGCTGGCCGACGAACTCCAGAACCTCGTTGCCGACATCGTCCGCAAAACCTACATCGACGTCCTCGGGGCTGATAGGGCGACAACGGTCGCCGAAGCCATGGCTGAATTGCGCGAAGCCAACGCCACCTTGTAGGTACTCGTGCGCCCCTTCGCGCAGAGGCCCGAACGTGTCGCGGGGCGGCGCTTCCAGGCCCCGTGGGGTTGAAACTTTACGCAGGGTTCGATCGCGTTCGACTGTAAGTAGTTTTCCAGAAAACTATTTGCCGAAAAGAATCTTCTTAGTTGACAAGCGCCCATGGGGTGGCGATAGTTATATGCATACGCATGTAAATCCGCTACTTGCGACGACCCACCAAGGAGACAGACCGTGACCACGATTGAACTCATCCCCGGCACTTGGATGCTTGACCAGGCACACACCGAAGTAGGCTTCACCGTGCGCCACGCCGGCATCAGCAAGGTCCGCGGCCAGTTCGCCGAGGCAGACGCCACGCTTGTCATCGGCGACACCCTCGGCACCTCGTCCGTCGAGGCCAGCGTGAAGACCGCCTCGTTTGACTCCAACAACAACGACCGCGACGCCCATGTCAAGGGACCGGACTTCTTCAACGTTGAGCAGTTCCCGAACATGACCTTCACGGCAACCGAGGTCCAGGGAACTCAGGAGAAGTTCAGCCTCAGCGGCGACCTGACCATCAAAGAATCCACCAGGCCGGTAACCTTCGACGTTGAGTTCGGTGGCGTGGCCATTGACCCCTTCGGCGCGACCCGCGCCGGGTTCTCCGCCTCCGCGCAGATCTCGCGCAAGGAATTCGGCATCACCTGGAACGCCGCCCTGGAAGCCGGCGGAGTCCTCGTCGGCGACAAGGTCACCATCACAATCGACTCGGCCTTCGTTCTCCCCGCGAGCTAACGGCCCCTGAACGGGCTCGCACTCAAGGTCGCAGACGCGGCCGGGCAGGCGGGCTGCCCGACACCCAGCCGCATCTCCGTGGATGGCAACCGATCACCAGGAGTCGCAATGGAACCAGAGAAAACCATCACCGTCCGGCACGTCCCCGACAACCACTGCTACGAGCTCGTCGACGGGGAGACCGCCATCGGCAAGACCGAGTACGTGCCCGCCAGTGGCCCGGCCGACAGGGAAAGGATTTTCTACCACACCGAAGTCAGCGACGCCTACGCAGGCATGGGCCTCGCCGCGGTCCTGGCAAAGCATGCATTGGACGACACCATCGCCGCCGGGCTGACCATCATCCCTGTGTGTCCCTACATCAAGATCTGGATGCGCCGCCACCCGGACTACCAGCAGCACGCCGCACCGATCCGACCCGGACTACCAGCAGCACGCCGCACCGATCCGACCCGGGCACCTGGCCGCCGTCGACCGCGTCTACCAGCCGTGAGCGGAATGGGCGCGGGACTTACATTTGAACACATCACCCTGGGGCAGCGGGTGCTGTTCGGCGCCGGAAAGGCGGCCGAACATCTCACCGGAGAGATCAAACGCCTTGGAGCCAGGAACGTCATGGTCATCTCTTCCGCCAGGGAACGGCCAGAAGCCGAAAAGATCACCGCCGGCATCAACGTGACGCTGAGCTATGACGACGTCGCCCCGCACGTCCCCGTTCACAAGGCCGACACGGCCCGAAACGCAGCCATCCGGAACGGTATCGACCTGCTCGTCAGCATCGGCGGCGGCTCCGCCACAGGCCTCGCCAAAGCCATCGCCCTGACAACCGGCCTGCCCATCCTCGCCGTTCCGACCACCTACGCAGGCTCGGAGGCGACCAATGTGTGGGGGCTGACCGAAGCATCACGCAAGACCACCGGTGTCGATGACCGCGTGCTGCCCGTGACCGTCATCTACGATGCCGAGCTGACACTGTCTCTGCCCAGGGAGCTGAGCATCGCCTCGGGTCTGAACGCCTTGGCCCACTGCATCGACTCCATGTGGGCGCACCGCACCGACCCCATCAACCAGGCACTTGCCGCCGAAGGCATCCGCGCCCTGAACAACGCGCTTCCTGTTATCGGCAAGAACCTGAACGATCTCAGCGGCAGGGAGCAGGCCCTGTATGGGGCCTATCTGTCCGCCGTTGCCTTCGCGTCCGCAGGATCCGGGATGCACCACAAGATCTGCCACGTCCTCGGCGGCAGATGGAACCTTCCCCACGCCCAAACCCACGCCGTCGTGCTCCCATATGTCCTGGCATTCAACGCCCCCGCGGCCCCCGCTGCCATCGACAGAATCGCAGCCGCCTTCGGAACTGAGAACGCCTTGGAAGGCCTAGACACACTGCAGGACACGCTGGGCGCACCCACCGCACTTAAGGACCTCGGACTGGCCAAGGAGAGCATAGCCGAAGCCGTCCGGCTCATCCTTCCCACCATCCCTGCCTCCAACCCCCGTCCCGTCACCGAGGAAAACCTCACAGCGTTGCTCGTGGCAGCCCACGCCGGAATGCCCGGGTGAGCACATCCGATACGAAAACCCTTCCCGAGCCGTTGCGAGTAGTATCGCTGCCATGGACAACACAGGGACTTTGTTCGGCTGGGCATTCGGCGATGCCGCCCGAGAAGATGACGGCAAGTATGTTGAGGAGCTTCAGCGCGTGGCTTTGGATAATGCCCGGCAGACGGCGGAAGCCAAGGGGTTGACGGTCGAGGCCGGTTCCGACGTCTTCGCCATCTTGAACGCCCACGAAACCCTGATTGAGATGGACACCGCCCCGGACAGCCTGGTGGTCCGCGCCACAGTGCATCTTGAAGGCCCAGGAGCCGGCAAGCTGCATGCTGAAGGCCCCATGAACGGCTAGCTGGTTGGCTGGCCTCTCAACGGCTAGTACACAGTCGCGTTTATTTTCGTCCATGTCGGCGTTTTAACCGGATTTCTCGTCCCGGAAGTGTTAATCCTGTCCGGTGAGTGATGATATCTGTGTGGCTGAGGTGCGGGAATGGGCGGACGGGCTGGTCGAGGTCGGGGAGCTGATCGCGGCTCGGTTCGCCCGGTCAGAGCCGCGGGCGAACGCGGTGGAGTATGTCAGGGGGCTGCTCTCGGACGAGGAGCGGAAGAACTCCTGGACGCTCTCGGAGCGCGCCGGCCACCGGGTGCCGGACCGGATGCAGCGGCTGCTCTCGACCACGGACTGGGACCCGACGGGCTGCGGGAGGACCTGCGCTCCTACGTCGCGGACAAGATCGGCGACCCGGACGGAGTGCTCGTCGTCGACGAGACCCGTTTTCTGAAGAAAGGCCGCCGGTCGGCCGGCGTCGCCCGCCAGTATTCGGGGACCGCGGGACGGGTGGAGAACTGCCAGATCGGCGTGTTCCTCACCTATGCCACAAGGCACGGTCGCACGTTCCTGGACCGGGAACTCTACCTGCCCAAGGAATGGACGGATGATCCGGGCCGGTGTGCGGGAGCCGGCATCCCGCAGGACCGCTGTTTCAAGACCAAGCCGGCGCTGGCCATCGACATGATCGAACGCGCCCTGGACGCCGGGGTTCCGGCGAAATGGGCGGCAGGTGACGCGGTCTACGGGCAGTACCACAGGCTGCGCCGCACCCTGGAAGAACGCGGCAACCAGATCCCGGCACGGTACTGGTTGGGGCTTACGGCTACGCCGTACCGGCGGGACAAACTGGACTCACTGATTTACCCCCAGCTCGGCAAGATCACGCACACCATCTCGCCCCCTGCTCCGCACCACCCGCGGGAGGTTGCCGAGCCGACGCTGGCTTTGAAGCTGCACCGGACGTCTTACACTTACGACGGCGGCGCTGACCCCAGCGAGCCTGGCGGGATTTCCGCCATTTACAAGGACTTGATCGCGAACGAGGATCGCCTGCAGCAAATCTACGACGACGTCATGGCGGCTCACGATCAGAACTCGCGAATTCTTTTGCTGACGACCTGGAAAGCCCATCTTGATTCCTTCAGGTCCCGGTTCGAGGCAGCTGGTCTGAAGCCGGTGGTCTTCACCGGGGCAATGAAGGCGAAGGATCGGCAAGCCGCCGTCGAGCGTCTTTCCAACTCCGATGACCCAGAGCCGCTGCTGGTGCTGGGAACCGGCTCGTACATTGGCGAGGGCTTTGATTGTCCGAAGCTGGATACCTTGTTCCTTGCGGCACCCATTTCCTTCAAGGGCAGGCTGGTCCAATACGCCGGCCGAATCATCCGACTATACGCAGGGAAAACGGTGGCGACCGTTCACGACTACCATGATGAGTCCACTCCGGTCCTGGCAGCTTCGCTGAACAAGCGGGCGCCTGGGTGCGTCTCGCTCGGGTTCCCTGATCCGCGGAAATTGCCAAGCGAGTGACGTCGTCATCCCCGCGGGAACAGTCTTCGGTGATTTTGCTACGGCATCAGCCACCAAATGGTCCGAGTGACGACCACGGAACGAAAAGCGACGTAGAAGTACTTGACGTACTTGATGTACGTGCGGATGATTGATATATGAGCACCCCCGCACATGAGACAGTCGGTGGACACGTCTACGGGTTTACCCAAGCACGGGATTCGTTGAAGACGATCCTCGATGCCAGCGAGCGGGGAGGGCTGTCCACGATACGGCGGCCCGACCGGGCCACGGCCGCCGTCGTCAACGGAGAGAGCTTGCGTCGGTATCTGGAACTGACGGTCGTCGCCAATGTCCAGGTCGTGAATGAGGACGGAGCATGGGCTGTCTTCATGCCAGGGCAGCCTTTTGCCGCCGAGGCCACGGACCTGGCTGAAGCCTTGGCGGACTTTGTCGATGCTTTGCGGGACTACGCGGAGGATTGGGAGGACCATTTGAACGCGGCGCCCAATCACCGCGAGAACTGGGCCTTGGTTCAGCTCATTGACCTGTCCACCGATCAGCAATTGACCGCGTGGCTCACCGGCTCGGTGGCATGAGCGTCCGACGCCTGGGCGGACGGGACGACCATGAAAAGTTCTGTCTAACCGAGCGCTGGGAGCTGGTGACGAATGCCCGCGGGAAACCAGTGCGCCATCACGCGACCTACCGGTTGAGTCTGCAAGATGGACGGATCTTGCGGACCCGGATTTCGCGCCCGGTGGATCGCACCACGTATTCGAGTTCGATCTGGAACCATATTCTCCAAGATCAGCTCGAGGTCGGTGAGGATGAGTTTTGGGCGTGCGTCGATGACGGGACGCTGCCGGCCCGCGGAATGGCAGCCCCTCCCGCTTCGGCTATTCCCTTAGCGCTGGTCTGGCAACTCACCCACACCGTTGGAATGGATGAGCGAGATGTTGCCCGGATGACGAAAGAGCAGGCCGTTCAGGCGATCAATGATTACTGGATGTCGCAAGGGGCCGGTCAGGACAACTGATACGTTTGGCCCGGTCGGTCGGACAGGGTTTCACCTGCTGTAGCGGGACATTCGTCTCAATCAAATCCGTGAAAAGAGGGGTGTGCACAATGTGCACACTCTTGCCGCCGGACTGGGCCGTACCGCCGCCGGACTGGCTCGTACTCGGCATGTTTTCGGGAATTCCCCTGTGTTTCCGGGGGCTGGAATGCAGTTCGAGTCCCACCTCGGGCACGTGTTTCTGCTGGTCAGGGGGCCTTTGGCCCTCTGACTGTGCACAAATCAGCTTTTTTGTGGGCCCTTCTCACCGCAAGAGTGCCCCCGGCGCCGCGGTGACCTTCCAAGACGCGCTCTGCTTATCGACGACGTTGGGGACGGTGTGTCCTCAGTACCTCAGGTGGCAGCTTGTTCTTGGCCCTTAGAACTTCGATGGGATCTCACGGATAGGTGTTGACCGCGTTGCCGGCTCGAGGATGTCAGCATCGAGGCAGGTGTAGACGGCATCCGCCGTACCGTCGTATCTAATCAACACGGTCTCGCCGCACCTCTCGTCCCGGATTCTCTTCTCGACTCTAACGGTGTCATCCAATCAGATGCTCCGGGATCGGCAGGCCATCCGGATTCGACTTTGGACGTATACCTCGGAGCTGCGAGCTGGTGCAGACGACTTCGGACAAGGAAGAGTTCGAAGTCGCCTGCACCAACCACAACGGACTCCGGTGAGGGTGCCGGTGGCGGACGCCGAGTTCGCTTCGGACAGTGGTCGGAACATACTGAATGAATGCAAACAACCCGCGGCTTGGACAGGCTCGTTTTCTTCACGGACGCCGTGACGGCCATCGCCATCACTCTGCTCGTGCTGCCGCTGGTCGACTCCGTCACCCAGGCAGCCCACGACGGGTTGAGTGCTGAGCAATTCATCGGGAACAATTACGCGGCGATCTCTGGCTTCGCGTTGAGTTTCGTGGTGATCGCCCGGCTCTGGCTCGCCCATCATTCGACGTTCGAGCATGTCAGGTCCTACAGCAGTCCACTCCTGCTGCTCAGCCTGTTTTGGGCGTTCACGGTGGTGGTGTTACCGCTTCCGACGGAAATGGTGTCCCAGTTCAGGACTTCGCCGCTCTCGGTCGGCGTATACATCGGGACGATGGCCGCGAGCAGCCTCACGCTCACGGCCATGACGTTGTGGATCCGGAAGCATCCGCAGCTTGAGATGGAAGAGAATCCCATGCCCGGCCGCGAAGTCTTCTCCAGCGCCGTTTCGACGATCGGGTTCTTCATCGCCCTGATCGTGGGAGTGCTCGTGCCGGCCATCAACTTCTACTCGCTGTTGATTATTTTGCTGACCGTCCCACTGCAACGGGTCTACGATCGACGATCAGCTGCTGCGCGGCTGGCGCCAGCCGCGCAGCCATCTTAGGCGGAGTTCTGGCGTTTTCTGGTGCCACCGTTGGGTTGCTGTGCAGTCTCGGGATTCAGAAGACTGAGGGTCCTTGACTAGTGCGAGTGGTGCGGGTGCCTGCCAATCCGTTCCCAAACGTCGGCTCACTCGTTGCTGCATCCAATACAGCATTGAGACATGGCGCAAGCCTTCCCTTGCGGCGTCTGACGTCAAACTCTTATCGTCTTTCTGAGTCCCTTGAATTTCAGGGGATATCAAAGGGTAATGAAACCTCATCCGGGCGCAACTCGGGACGGATCCTCACCAGGCGCACGGGGTGCAGGAACGCACGCCCGGACCAGGCGACGTCGGCCGAAACCTCCACGACCAGCGGCTCAACGAGAATCAGACGGACCGTGCTGCTTTCCTTGTTGAACGTGTCCAGCACCCTCTCGCTGATTTCCTCCGGCCACGGATGGTCCCCCTGCGGCGGGTGCAGATACCGCGCCAGATTTTGGGCTGCCCGAGCCGACAGGGGAGTGGAGCGGCCGACAATCCGCAGCCTGCCGCGTATCGGCAGGCCCACGACCACCGTCTCCGGGGGTGAAGGCGTTAGGTTGCCTGATCAGGGGCGGCCCGCAAGCCGCTCGAAGCCCGTCATGGGCATCATCCAGCAGTGCGATGGCCGGTTCTGGTTCCAGATTCATCAGGCTGCCGATCCCTGCGGTGGTCTCGTCGATGATCTGCGTGCCACAACTCGGTGCGCCACTTCGGGTCGCGGAACTCGGCCGAGTCCCTGCTCAAGACGGGGTTGCCGTGGTATTTGGACCAGGTGCAGCCGCCGTCGGTGCTCCAGGCCAGCGACTGGGCCTGGATCCCGGCGTGCTGTGACTTCTCCTTGTAGGCACTTGTGTAGATGGCGACCAAGGGTGCAGCAGTTCCGTCACTGAGTCCGCTGGTGTTGTGCTGGTCGTAGACGACGCTGCCGGAGTAGATGTCCTCGTTTTCGTCGCAGGCAATGGCGACGGGTTGTTCTGTCCACGTGATGAGGTTCGTGGAGGTGGCGTGCCCCCAGGACATGTTTCCCCAGACATTCCCGAAGGGGTTGTTCTCATGAATCAAAGTCTCGTTTCATTTCGTCTTCCTGAGGAAGGGTGGGGCGGCCATCCAGCCGGCGAACGGCGCGGGGCGCTGTTCGGCGGCTGAACAGATGTTGGACATGACTCCAAAGGCGGGAGAGGGCGGACTGAGTTAGGGGAAGAGGTTCCGAGCTCCTCCAAAGATCTCAGCCATGGTCCAGGCATCGAAGGAGAGCAGCCTCACGGTGCCCTCGGCGGCGATGCTCACGTGCTCACCGGCCAGGGTCGGGTAAATGCGGGCGGTGAGCGGCTTGCCGTTGGCGAAAATTTCGACGGCGGACCGGTCCACCAGAACGCGCAGGTGCACCCGGCCGTCGGGCATCGGGAGCGGTCCGGACTTGTCGTCGACATCAACGGTTGGATCGAGGCTGCTCTGAGTACGATCGAGGCGGAGTGTGCCTTGGCTGCCGCCTTCAGTGGTCCGGCACAGCTCGATCACTGTTTCCTCCCTGGAACTGCCGGAGACACCATTGTCAGCCGATCCAAGCAAGCCCAGCCGCAGCACAGCACCAGGCTTGAGCTGCACATCCAGTTCGAGGTCCAGTTGGTTGCCGGACACCCCGGTAGGCACAGGTGCCCCGGGCACCAATTCCTGTTCCGGCAGGCCGACGTGGTCCCGGCGCAGCTTCTCGATTTCGGGCACGGGTGCGAAACGGAGGGTCCCGTCATCGGCCAGGGTGGTGACGCGCGGCAAACTCATGACGCCCGACCATCCGGCCTCCACCATCGCGGCATTGCTGCGGCCCTCCTGCAGCCAGCCAAACATGATGCGTCGGCCGGACTGATCCTGGAAGGACTGCGGCGCGTAGAAGAACCGTCCTCCGTAGTCGAGCCGATGCAGCCCGGCAGGCTCGAAGGAGTTTTCCGAATAGCGACCGGTCCAGTACAGCGGGTGTCTGGTGTCGCCGTCGTCCCATGCGGAAAAAACCAGCACGTCGGGCGCGTCAGCAGAAGTACGAACCGTACCCAACGAGCCCCCGCCTGCCCGGAACAGGTCAACGCATTCCCACATGGTCCCGGTCCAGTCGGTATCGGCAGGATCGCCCTGGGAGGCGTCACCGATGAACAGCGGCCCGACGTATTCCCAGGAGCGCAGATCGCGGGACTCGTACAGGAACGCCGTACCGCCGCGCCCACGAATACCCGATCCCACCAACTGCCGCCAGATGGAACCCTCGCGCCACACGCAGTGATCGCGATACGCCGTGATCTCCACGCCGGCCGGCGGGGATGCGATGACCGGGTTTTGAGGAATTTTGCTCCACCTCAGCAGGTCTGCGGAGCCCACGGCAACGCAGGGCAACTCCTTCTCGCCCAGCCGGCCCGAGTACACCAAGGTGGGCGTGCCACCGTCGTTCACCAACACCCCCGACCAGCAGCCGTCGGCGTCCGGACCTGCGGACGGTTCCAGTGCCACCGGCTGGTCCGTCCAGTGGACGAGGTCGGTGCTGGTGGCGTGGCCCCACTGGATGCGGTGGTGGAAGGCGCCTTCGGGGTTGTACTGGTAGAAGAGGTGATAGGTGCCGTTCCATTGGCTCACGCCGTTGGGGTCGTTCAGCCAACCGGCCGGGGACACGAAATGGAAGCGCGGCCGAAGGGGGTCCGCATCGGCGCGGGCAATCAGTTCGTCCTGGGGGACGGTGGCGAGCGGGTGCGTCGATTCTGTCATGCGGAGGCCTTGTTGTCGGTAGGTTCAGTTGCCAGGGCGTGGCCGCCGGCTCCAGCCTGCGGGCGGTAGAGGTGGCAGCGCACCCAGTGGAGGTTTTCAGGGTCGCCCACACCGTGGCGAACGGGTTCCTCGGCCGAGCAGGCCTGGTTTGGGTCGCCGTCGAAAGCGCAGGTGGTCGAAGCCATCACAGCCTGCCGCAGCTCGGCCCGGCGGACGGGATCGTAGGAGCCCGCCCTGGCCGGATCCGGGACGGCTGAGACCAGCAGTTGCGTATACGGGTGGGCCGGGTTGGCCAGGAGGTCCAAGGACTCGCCCTCTTCAACGAGCTCACCGGCGAACATGACGGCCGTCCGGTCCGCGAGGTATCGGGCCGAAGCGAGGTCGTGTGTGATGTAGAGCATGGAGGTTCCCTGCTCATCGCGGAGTTTGCGCATCAGGTTCAGCACGCCGATCCGGACCGAAACATCCAGCATGGAGGTGGGTTCGTCAGCGAGGATGACCTGTGGTTCCACGGCGAGGGCCCGGGCGATCGCGACTCGCTGGCGCTGTCCGCCGGAGAGCTCGTGCGGGTAGGAGTTCAGCATGTCGGCCTGCAGGCCTACGGTGGTCATAAGCTCCTCGAGTCGCTGCTGTGTCTCTGTCTCGGAGCTGCCGCCCTTCCGGTGGATCGCTAGCGACCTCCGCAGGAAATGCTCCACTCTGTGGGCAGGATTCAGCGAGCCGAAGGGATCCTGGAAGACCATCTGCAGTTGGGAGCGGAAGGCGCGCGATGCCTGGAAGCGGTCGCGCTTGAGGACGTCGACGCCGTCGATCAGGATCGCGCCGGAGCTCGGTCGTTCCAGCCGGGCAACGCACCGGGCCAGGGTGCTCTTACCCGACCCGGACTCTCCCACGAGGGCCACGATTTCTCCGCGGCCAATGGTCAGGTCTACGCCGTGCAGGGCCCGGACGGACTCCCGGGAGAACAAACCACCTATAGGGAAAGACTTTCCTAGTCCGCGGACCTCGAGGGCCGTAGCTTCGGTGTCGGCGGAGGGGCGTCGGGATGACAGCACAGCGTGGCTCATCGTGCGGCTCCTTCCATGATGGCGGTGTCATCAGCCGCTGAAGCGTCGGCACTGACCGGTGCCACGAAATGGCCGGGTGCTGCTTGGCTGAGGTCCGGGATGTTTCGGAACTTCACGCCGTCGGGCAGTCCGGTCAGCGGAATCCGCGGACCGGTGAGCGGCGGGAACGCACCCATGAGGGCCTGAGTGTAGGGGTGGCGGGGGTTGGCGTAGACGTCCTGGGCTTTCGCGGTCTCCACGATCCGGCCTCCGTACATCACGGCCATGCGGTGCGAGAGCTCCACCATGAGGGACATGTCGTGGGTGATGAAGAGGACGGAGAATCCCAGTTCGCGTTGGAGTTCCTTGATTTGGGCCATGATTTCCTGCTGCACCACGACGTCCAGCGCGGTGGTGGGTTCGTCGAGGATCAAGAGGGACGGCTTGAGCGCTACGGCCATGGCGATCACGGCGCGCTGCCGCATGCCTCCCGAGAGCTGGTGTGGGTAGGACTTGAGGCGTGCGGGGTCGATCCTCACCAATTCGAGCAACTCGCCGGCGCGCCGCAGCGATTCCTTGCGCGAGTGGCCCGCATGGGTGGTGAAAATATCCACGATCTGCTCGCCGATGGTCAGTACCGGGTTGAGCGAGTTCATGGCCGACTGGAACACCATGGCTACGTCCTGCCAGCGGAAGCGCCGCAGCTCGTCCGGGCTCATGGCCAGGACATCCTTGCCGCCGAAGGAGATGCTGCCGCCGGCGATCTTCGCGGGGTCCTTCAGGAGGCGCATGATCGAGTTGGCGATGGTGGACTTCCCACAGCCGGACTCGCCCGCCAGCCCGAACACCTCACCGGTGCCGATGCTGAAGGAAACACGGTCGACGGCGGTGGTGGAGCGGGTGTCGCCGATGTACTTGACGCTGAGGTTCTTGACGTCCAGGACGGGCTCATGGGAGCCGAAGGAAACTTGGGAGACTGTCACTTGGCGGCGCTCCTTTCGGTATTCTTTGGGGTTTTGATCTTCCGTAGCCGCGGATTAGTGACCTCGTCCACGGCATAGTTGATGAGGGCCAGTGCGAACGCGACCAGCGCGATGCAGGCACCGGAGGGAACAAAGACCCACCAGCTGCCGGTCAGTAGGGCGCCCTCGTTGCCGGCCCAGAAGAGGTTGTTGCCCCAGGAAACGGTGCTCACGTCGCCCAGGCCAAGGAACTCCATGCCGGCCTGGGCGCCGATGCCGTAAATCACGCAGCCGAGCAGGGTTCCCATGACGATCGATGCCATGTTCGGCAGGATTTCCCGGAACATGATCCGGCCCGCCCGTTCGCCGGACACCACGGCCGCGGCCACAAAGTCCTTTGAGCGGATGGACAACGCCTGGGAGCGCAACACACGTGCCGATCCAGCCCAGCCCGTGACCACGAGCACCAGGATCACTGTTCCCAAACCCGGCTGCAGAAAAGCTGCCAGGATGACAAGGAGCGGGAGTCCCGGCAGGAGCAGGAAGACGTTGGTCGCCAGGGACAGTGCTTCGTCAATGAACTTGCCGAAGTACGCCGACGCCAGGCCCACCAAAATGCCGATGAAGGTGGATGCAAAGCCCACCGTCAACCCGACGAACAGGGAACTGCGGGAGCCATGGACTGTCAGGGCAAGCACGTCCTGACCTTTGGCCGTGGTGCCGAGCCAGTGCTCGGGCGACGGTTCCATCGAGGCCATCGCGGTGATCCGCGACGGGTCTCCGGGGAACAGCACGGGGGCCAGCAACGCAAGCGCGATGAACACGAGCATCACGATCATGCCCACCAGGGCCTTCTTGTTGGTGATAAGTCCGTGGACGAAACTGCGGTTGGGCTTGCGGGCAGCTGTGGGCTCAGTGGGCTCAGCGGGCTGCTTGAGAATTGCGGTTGTCATGATGGGTCCCTCAGTTGCTGCGCACACGCGGGTCGAGGCGGACGTAGAGGATGTCCACCAGGAAGTTCGCCAGTAGCACGGCGGCGGTAATGGTCAGGAACAGGCCCTGCATAAGCGGGTAGTCGAGGCCTTGGACGGCGTTGAGGAGTTGGTAGCCGACGCCGGGATACGCGAACACCACCTCGGTGAGCATTGCACCACCCACCACAAAGCCCAGCCCCATGCCGAAGCTCGTGACCGACGGGAGCATGGCGTTCCTTGCCGCGTAACGGAGCATGATGCGGCCCGGCCGGAGACCCTTGGCCTCGGCCATGGTGATGTAGTCCTCCGAGTTCGTGGCGATCATGGTATTCCGCATGCCCAGCATCCAGCCACCGATGGACACCAGGACGATCGTCAGCGCCGGGAGCACAAGGTGCGCGCCGACGTCGCCGATGAACTCCCAGGTGAAGGCGGGCTCCAGTCCATCGGTGAAAGCGTGGCGGATCGGGAACCAGCCCAGCACCACGCCGAACAGGTACAGGGCTCCCATGGCGAGCCAGAAGTACGGGAAGGATCCAATGAAGATCAGGAGCGGCGGCAGGCCGGAGTCGATCGCGCCGCCGCGTCGCCAGGCGGCCAGGATGCCGAGAAGATTGCCGATCATGGCGGCGAACACCAAGGCGGTTCCGCCCAGCAAAAGGGTCCAGCCGATTTGGCTGGCGATGACCTCGGTGACCGGGGTGGGGAAACGCGAGATGGAGACACCCATCTGGCCGGTCAGGATGTTGTGCATGTAGTCGACGTACTGTTCCCAGAGCGGCCGCTTATCCACGCCGAGCATCTTGCGCAGGGCTTCGATCTGTTCGGGCTGCATCTTGCCCTGGGTACGGGCGAACATGCGTGAGACGGGGTCTCCCGGCATGAAACGCGGGAGCAGGAAGTTCAGGGTGATGGAGGCCCAGAAGGCAATCAGGTAGAAACCCAGGCGGCGCAGGATGAAGCGCACGGTGGCTCCGTTCGGGAAAGGCGGGGTCCTGGACGACAGTGGCCCCGGGCGGGAAAGATGAAGAGGTTCTCGGCCGGTGGGAACCGGAATATGGTAGCGGCAGCCACCGGCCGAGAACTGGCGCCTGCTACTTGCGCGGTTCCAGAGTGGTCAGGACCAGGACCGTGGTGGGGGAGCGGTCAGAGAGCGTTGCGTAGGGGTTGTCCTGAGTGGGCCATCCCGTGAAGTGAACGTCCGTGTAGTCGCCCCATTCGGGGCCGGAGAACAGTGGAACCGTCGGGGCCACCGCGTTGTATTCTGCTTGAAGCTGGTTCGCGATCTGCTTCTGTGCGGCTTCGTCGCCAGCAGCAGCGAACTGTTGCAGGAGATCATCGGCCTTTGGATCGCCGAAACGGTGGTAGTTCTCGGTGGCCTTGGCGCCCACCGGCTTGACGGTGGAGGTGCCCATGGCGGAGCCGAAGTACTTGAACGGGCTGGGGTCGTTCGAGCTCCAGACGATGCCGGTGTCGAACGTTCCCTGCTCGTAGCCGGAGACGACGGAGGCCCAGTCAGGGGAGTCCACCTTGGCGGTCACGCCGATGGCCTGGAGGTTCTGGGAGATCACGTTGGCCACGGAGAGCCAGTCGGAGGAGCTGGCGCCCACGGAGATCTTGAACTCGAAAGGCTTGCCGTCCTTGAGGGTGCGCTTGCCGTCCGCGCCCTTGGGGTAACCGGCGGCATCGAGCATCTTGTTCGCTTCGTCGGCGTTCAGCTTGGTCCAAGTGCAGTTGTTCGCCACATCGGCGTTCTTCCAGCTCGCGTAGTTGCCGGAGAGGCCTGTGCAGTCGGCCGGAGTGGCGTATCCGCTCATGCCGATCTTGGTGACCTGGTCACGGTCAACCGCCATGCTCAGGGCCTTGCGCACCGTGTCGTCGTTGAACGGCGCCTTGGTGGTGTTCAACTGCCAGTTGATCATGGCGCCCGTCGGCGGGAACCAGAAGTGGCGGTGGTCCTTGTCCTTGGCGATGAAGGTCTTCTCGATGTTCGGGATGAACTGGGTGGACCAGTCCACATCGCCGTTGACGGTGGCCAGGTTGGCGGCATCGTTTCCGGACATCGCGAGCATCTTGATGCCGGCGATCTTCTGCTTGTCAGGTTGCCAGTAGTTCGGGTTCTTCTTCAGCACGAAGGACTGGGACTGGAAGCTGTCCACCTGCGTATAGGGGCCGGTTCCGACGGGGGTGGCGTTGGTGTCCTTCGCCGGATCGGCGATGGATGACCAAACGTGCTTGGGGAGGATGGGGAGCTGCCCGATCTCATAGAGCGCGGGGGACCAGGGCTTGTTGAAGGTGAATGTCACCTTGTTGGTGCCCACCGGAGTGACGGAATCCAGGTACTCGAAGCCGCCCTTGAGCTTCTTCTGCAGCTGGAAGGTGTAGGCCACATCATCGGCGACGAAAGGCTGCCCGTCGGACCACTTCACGCCCTCACGCAGGGTGAAGGTGACGGACTTGCCGTCCTTGGCAGCGTCCCAGGAGGCGCCCAGCCAGGGGACGGTGTTGCCTTTGGCCGGGTTGAAGACCAGCAGGGGTTCGTAGATGGCCTGCTGGACCATGGGGTTCACAGTGGGGGCGAAGGGGTTGAAGTTACGGTCGAAGGTGCTCATGTCCTCACGCGGGATGGTCAGGAAGGCGTTCGCGTTGGCTCCGGCGTCGGTGCCTGCGGACTTGTTGACGGTGGCAGCGCAGCCAGTCAGCAGCATTGCACCCACAGCCAGTCCGGCCGCGGTGATCCGGGCAGACCTCAAGAACCGGGTTTGTGTCATGATGGGTATCTCTTTCCTATCTTCATCAGCAAGGTGAAGGGGTGGGTAAGGGTTTGCTCTTCAGTAGTGATTTCGCGGTCAGACTGAAGAGCGTTCTAGCAGCGGACAGTCGACCAATTGCTGGTCGGCAGTGATCGGCTGTCCTGCTGTGAGAGCTGCGAGCGTCTGGACTCCCAGTGCGCCCATTTTCTCGAAGGGCAACGCAACCGTGGTGAGCTTGGGCCTGAGGTAGGCCGCAATCAGTTCCTGGTTGTCGAAGCCGATCACGGCGATGTCTCCGGGGATGGTCAGTCCCCGTTCCTTGATGGCGTCATAAGCGCCCATCGCCATGCGGTCATTGAGGCAGAACAGTGCGGTCGGCCTTTGATCTTTTGGATAACGGTCCAGAATTTCGCAGGCCGCATCGTAGCCCCCATCCGCTGTCGCGTGCCCTGAGACGACGAGTTCCTGGTCCAGTTCCAGCCCGGCGCCCGCGAGTGCTTCGCGTGCACCCTCCAAACGCCCGACGGCAGCGGGGATGTCCGGGTCCAGGTTGATGACTCCGATCCTGCTGTGGCCGGCCCGGAGCAAACGATCGACGGCAACCCTGCCGCCGGCGCGCTCGTCCGGGACGATCGAGGGCAGCTTCCCGTCCGCGTCGAAACAATTGATCAGGACAGTGGGAACCTCGTGGGCGCTTTCCGGAACATGCACGCCGCGGTGGTATGTTGCCGCGTACAAAAGTCCTTCCACTCGTTGTTCCAGCAGCTTTTCCGTTGCTGCATCTTCCAGGCCTTGGTTGGGTCCTACGGCATCGGCCTGGTCGGAAGGCGCGATGAGCAGGAACCGGTGGTCAAGCCAGGCCTGGTCCTGGGCGCCCTTGATGATGTCCACTGCAAACGGGGCCGTCACGATCTCGGTGACGATTCCGTACCAATCGCTGCGCTGGGAAGCCAACGCGCGTGCTCCGGCGTTCGGGCGGTAACCCAAAGCCTGCACGGCGTCGTTGATGCGGGTGCGCGTTTCCTCAGAAATGCTGGCGTTTTCGCGGTTGCTCAGCACGAACGAGACCGCTGTACGGGAGACACCGGCGTGCTGGGCGACATCACTCATGGTGACACCCCGCTGCCGCACAGCCGCGGCTTTCTGGGGGGTCGTGGTTTTCGCCATTGAATGCTCCGGTGGTCTTTGTTGGTCCCGGGTGTTGTGCCAGGGTTCGGTCTGGGGTGTCCCGCGTTTGCCGGTAAGTAACGCGAGTTACCTACAGCATTGTGAGCGAGGTTACACGCGTTACCTCGTAGCTGTCAACGGCTTCCACCGGCATGCCACCCCGCACGAGCACACCTTGAACTTCCTCGTGGGGGCTTAGCTGGGCGCTTGTTGGGCCAGTGTGTGGGCGAGGCGGTAGGAGCCGGTCCCGGTTTCGATGATGGTTCCGTTGAAGGTGAGCCGGTCCACGATGGCCGCGCAGAGGCGCGGGTCGGTGAAGGCCAATCTCCGAGGTCGACACCGTTGTCTCCTCCTAGTCGACTCCTCGCCGCCCGGCGATTTAGTTAGGTTCGCCCCGCTCCCTCGTAGGCCCGATAGGGGCACGCGCCGACCGGCAGATCCGAAGGATCGGAGCATCCGAGCGGGAGATGACTCGTTGGATTGGGCTTGGGAAATTGCCGCGATTGCTTTGGTCCGCGTGCTGGGATTGATCCATCCACCAGGCGGTAAGGGCCCCGGGTTGATGTGTCTGCATCGCATATCCTGCCCCGTGATTTTCTTTGAAACCGTTGACTTGTCCGGTGGACAGGTCGTAGATTCCCCTCCTGACAACGTTGTCTACGTTCCGGCGACTCTGGCGCAAAACGCGCGCAGGATTTGATTCAACCAAGTCCCTACCAGAACCAGGCCGGGCGACAACCGGCATTACCTGCTTGTCACTGTCGACACGAAAGGTGAATACGTGCGCCGCACACATTCCGGTCCCGGGCTGGCACCGGGACCACACTCGAAAAAGCGCCTTAACGCCCTGATCCTCGCCGCCGTGATGGCCTCGGGGAGCGCGCTTCCGCTGTCCGCACCGGCTTTCGCTGCGGACAACTCCGGGGCGGCCTCAACTGCCTCGGGAGCGGCCGTAACTTCCCCGCTCTATTCCGAGACATACCGGCCCCAGTTCCACTTCAGCCCGGCAACGAACTGGATGAACGATCCGAACGGTCTGCTCTACTACCAGGGCGAATACCACATGTTCTTCCAGTACAACCCTTCCGGGGATACCTGGGGCAACATGTCTTGGGGCCACGCCGTCAGCACCGACCTGGTGCACTGGACCCAGCTACCGCTGGCCATTCCGCAGGATGGGAAAGACATGATCTTCTCCGGCAGCGCGGTCATCGACAAGAACAACACCACAGGCTTCGGACAGCCGGGCAACCCTGCCATGGTGGCCATCTACACGGCGGCCGATAAAGCCACAGGCAAGCAGTCCCAGGCTCTCGCCTACAGCACGGACAAAGGCCGGACCTTTACCAAGTACGCCGGGAACCCTGTCCTGGATATCGGCTCGAACAATTTCAGGGACCCGAAAGTGTTCTGGTACGAGGCCGGGCATGAGTGGCTGATGTCAGCCGTGCTGTCTGACCAGCACAAGGTGACTTTCTACAGTTCTCCTGACCTGAAAACGTGGAACCATCTGAGTGATTTCGGACCTGCCGGTGCCACCGGCGGCGTCTGGGAGTGCCCGGATCTGTTCCCCTTGCCGGACCCGGCCAATCCCGGGAAACAGAAGTGGGTACTGACGGTCAACCTCAACCCCGGCGGGATCGCCGGGGGTTCGGGCGTGCAGTATTTCACGGGAAGTTTCGACGGTACGACGTTCACCTCCGATGACAAACCCTACGTCGCCCCGGCGGGAACTCCGCTGGACAGCTTCGAGACCGGCAGCTTCGGGAGCTGGACAGCCACCGGCACCGCGTTCGGCACCGCGCCCGCCGCCGGCACGCTGCCCAACCAGCAGACCGTCTCCGGATTCCCGGGCAACTACCTGGTCAACAGCTTCAACGGCGGCGACGGGTCGACCGGGACGCTGAGCTCGCAGACATTCACGATCAGCAAGCCCCACCTGAACTTCCTCGTCGGCGGCGGCAACCACCCCTACGTACCCAACACGGTACCGTTCGGCACCCTGCCGACTGGTCAGGTCTTCAATGACTTCGCAGGGACCACCTACGGTGCCGGGTGGACCGCCACCGGATCCTTCGTCAACTCCGGCCCGTCGACAGAGAGCCTGCCCAACCAGCTCGGCCCGAAGGTGCTGGACACCTATGCGCCCGCTGGAGATCCCGGCACGGGCACCATCACCTCGCCGACGTTCACGGTCAACAGCCCGTACATCGATCTCCAGGTCGCCGGCGGGAACCACCCCGCGGGTCAGGCGAACCCGACCGCGGTCAACCTGATCATCGGCGGACAGGTCGTCGAGACCACCACCGGCCCCAACAGCCCTGACCTGACGTGGACGAACTGGGACGTGAGCAAGTACCAGGGCCAGCAGGCACAGATCCAGGTCGTGGACCAGAACGACGGGTCCACCGGCGGATGGGGCCACCTCATGGTGGGCGACATCGTGTTCGCCGACGCCGCAGCCAAGCCCTGGGACACGCAGACCTCCGTCAACCTCGTGGTGGACGGAAAAGTCGTGCGAAGCTCCACTGGACAGGACAGCGAAAGCCTGGACTGGAACAGCTGGGACCTCAGCGACCTTCAAGGAAAAACCGGGCACATCGAAATCAGCGACAACAACACAGGGGGCTGGGGGCATATCCTCGCCGACCAGTTCACTCTCTCGGACGCCGCTGCACAACCGGCAATCCAGCGCGCACACTGGGTCGATTACGGCAAGGACAACTACGCCGGAGTCACTTTCAACGACGCCCCCGGCGGCAAACGGATCATGATCGGCTGGATGAACAACTGGGACTACGGAGGATCCATCCCCACCTCACCCTGGCGCAGCGCGATGACGGTCCCCCGGGAGCTGTCACTTCAAAACCTTGACGGGGTAACCCGTCTGGCGCAGGCACCAGTCAATCAGCTCAACGAACTCACCACAGGGCCGTCCGTCCACGAGGAGAAAATGTCCGTGCCCGCCGGAAGCACCGTCCTGCCGGCCACAGGGAAAGCGGTCGACATCACCGCGTCCTTCGCTGCCGGTACCGCCAGCTCCTATGGACTGAAGGTCCGCACCGGGTCCGGCCAGGAAACTCTCATCGGTTATGACAATAAGTCCGGACAGGTCTACATCGACCGGACCAAGTCCGGCGCCGTAGGATTCAGCTCCAGCTTCCCCGGAGTCCAGACCGCGCCGCTAACCACAACTGGAGGAGCGGTCAAACTTCACATCCTGGTCGACTGGTCCTCGGTCGAAGTCTTCGCCGACGACGGAAAGATCGTCCTGACAGACCAGATCTTCCCCGACCCATCCAGCCAAGGAATCGAAGCTTTCTCCAACGGAGGAAACGCGACCCTCACCTCCCTGGACGTCAAGCAGATGAAGTCAGCCTTGCCATCAGCTAGCCCCCAGCAATAACAGCGAATCCCGGCAACACACCTACCAGACCGCTGCGCCCGCAACGTACCCGCTGCGGGCGCAGCACCCATCCCGGGGTCGCTCATCGCCGACAGCCTGGAGGCCCGCAACCGGCAAAGCGCTGATTTCGATTTCCCGGCGCGCATCACCCACTCGTTTGAGGATTCTCCTGAGCAGCCAGTTCGTGTCCTCGTTGGATCCGCCGTCCGGCGCGGCGAAGAAGCATATCCGGCTACATGGACTTCCTGACTCCAATTGGTCTCGATGTCAAATGCTCAACGGCCGTTGCCGCCCCGAGGAAATCCGGGTGGTGCAACGACCGCTAGGAGCCAGAAACTGTTCGTTTCGGCCCGTGCGTGGCCTCCGGCCTTGCCCGGGACCTAGGCCAGTGGATGGAGCCAGGTCAGGACGGAGCCGTCGCCTTCGATGTGCCCGCCGAGTTCGGCGTTGAATTTCCGGCCGTATTCCGCCCCGATGTGTTCCTCGAATGCCGCTTCATCGCGGTAGACCTCGAACACGAAGTATTCCCGCGGGTTGGTTTCGCGGGTGTAGGGCAGGAACATGACGTTCCCTGGTTCCCGGCGGACGTGGCCGGTGAGCTCTGCCATCATTTCGGCCACCCTCGCTTCGCTGCCTTCCCTGACGGTGAATTCCGCGTACAGTGTTTTGGTCATGTCCGGTCCTTTTGCTTGGTGGGTTCGGATGTCTTGCAGAGTTGGTTGTTAGTTCAGTGGCGGGATCTCGCCGGATCCCCTGGGGATCAGTTCTGACGGGACGATGTAGGTTTTCGGGGCGCCGTCGTCTCCGTCGATTCTGGCGAGGATCCGTTCGGCGGCGAGTTTGCCGATGCGCTCGGGGTGCTGGGCGATCACGGTGATCCCCGGTTCCATCATGTCGGCCAGGGTGAAGTCGTCAAATCCGATCAGGGCAACCCTGTGGTGTAACCCGAGGGATCTCAGCGCGCGCATGGCACCGAAGGTGATCAGGTTCTGGCTGGAGAAGATCGCGGTGGGAGGGTTCTCCGAGGTGAGCAACTCGATCGCCGCCCGGAGGGCGGTCTCCTCGTCGTGGAGTCCGTTGCGCACCGGGATGGTCGATGTCGCAATGCCGGCCCTGCCGATTTCTTCCAGGAACCCCGTGCGGCGTTTCGTTGCCGTCTGGATGTCCGTCCGGTCGCCGAGGTAGGCGAGTCTGGTGTGGCCGTGGCGGATGAGGTGCGCGGCCGCCTTTGAGGCGCCCACCTCATTGTCCGTGACCACCGCGTCGGCTTCGATGCCCACCGGCTCGCGGTCGATGAACACCATGGGCAGGGACCGTGAGTGCTCCGGGATGACGTATGCCTGGCTCCTGGCGATCGGGGTCAGGACAAGCCCGTCGACCCGGCGGCCCAGGAAAGCGGAAATCAGCTTCTTCTCCCGTTGCGGGTCGTCATCCAGACTCGAGGCGAAAACCGCAATCCCACGCTCGGTCAACGCGTCTTCCAGCGCCCGGTGAATCTCTCCGCTGAAGGGATTGGACACACTGGGCAGCAACAACCCGATGGACTGGGTCTTGCGACCGGACCGTTTCAAGCTGCCCGCGGTCATATCGAGGTGATACTGGAGCTGTTCCGTGGCCCTGAGCACCCGCTGGCGTGTTTCCTCCGAAACGCCGGATTCGTTGTTCACGACTCGCGAGACCGTCTTGATCCCTACTCCCGCGAGATCCGCGACGTTTTTCATCGTCGGAGGCCTCCGACCGGAAACGGATTGGTAACGATTAGACACCGTTGTCAACGAACTGCTCCTCATCTTCGATTAACACTTGACTCCACAGTGTGAGCTTGGTTACATGATACATGACATCGTTGTCTGGCGCCGGAAGGGCGCCACAAACACAGGAGTTTCAATGTTGAGTTCCAAAGCCCCGAGGTCGGCCGCGACCCGCCTTCTTGCCGCCGGCGCAGTCCTGACCCTCGGCGCACTTAGCTTGACCGCCTGCGGAGGCAGTTCCTCCAGCTCGTCGTCCAGCGGAGGCGCCGCAGGAAAGATCGGCGTTTCCCTGATCGTGAAGACTACGTCCAACCCGTATTTCGTGGCGATGGAGGACGGCGCGAAGAAGGCAGCGGAGGGTGGCAATATTGACCTGAAGCTCGCCGCGGGCAAGTCCGATGGCGACGAAGACACCCAGATCCAGGCCATCGAGAACGCCATCTCCAAGGGTGACAAGGGCATCCTGATCACCCCGAACGGGCCGGCCGTCGTCGATGCAATCAAGAAGGCCCGCGACGCGGGGCTGTACGTGATCGCCCTGGACACCCCGCCGGACCCGGCAAGTGCCGTGGACATCACCTTCGCCACCGACAACTTCGCGGCCGGCAAGCAGATCGGCCAGTGGACCGCGGCGCAGCTGGACGGCAAGAAGGCCACCATTGCGCTGGTGGACCTGTTCAGCGACAAGGTCGTCTCGGTTGACTACAACCGCGACCAGGGGTTCCTGACCGGTTTGGGCATCGACACCGCCGACAAGACGAAGAACGGTGACGAGGCCAAGACCGGCAAGTACACCGGCGGCAAGGGCGGGGACTACGAGATCGTCGGCAACCAGGCGTCCCAGGGCGCCGAAGACGGCGGCCGCACGGCGACGGAAACCCTGCTGTCGAAGAACCCGAACATCAACGTCGTCTATACGATCAACGAACCTGCCGCGGCAGGCGCCTATGAGGCCCTGAAGGCCGCGGGCAAGGACAAGGGCGTACTGGTCGTCTCCATTGACGGCGGCTGCACCGGCGTGAACAACGTCAAGTCCGGCATCATCGGCGCGACTGCCCAGCAGTACCCGGTGAAGATGGCCCAGCTGGGCGTCCAGGCCATCCAGGACCTGGCCACCTCAGGCAAGAAACCCACGGTCTCAGCGGGCCTGGACTTCTTCAACACCGGCTCCGCACTCGTCACCGACAAGGCAGTTTCCGGACTGCAGAGCATCGACACGACGGCTGCTTCCCAGATCTGCTGGGGCAAGTAACGCCTCCCCTCTGCGGGGGGCCGCGCTAAAGGCGTCTCCCCGCAGCATACCCAGCACGACAACAGTTATAGAACATTGAAGTTCAGGAGCTATTCAAGTGACCCAGCAACAGACCGCCGGCCCGCCGAGCGCCGGGCATGCTGACCTGGCCGAGGAATTCCTCGACCGCCGGACCCCTCTCAGTAGAATCCGCAACATTCTCCACCGCTACCCGGCCCTCAGCCCCGCCATTGTCCTGCTGATCGCGGTGGTGGTCTTCGGGATCCTCAATGAGCGCTTCCTGCGGGTGGAGAACCTGTCTCTCATCACGCAGCAGGTCGCTGTGGTGGGCACCCTGGCGATCGCCCAGACCCTGATTATCCTGACCGCCGGCATCGACCTCTCGGTCGGGGCGGTCATGATCCTGTCCTCGATGGTGATCGCCCAGCTCGCCGTCAGCAACGGCATCCCCGGGCCGCTCGCCCTCATTGCAGGTCTCGCCGTCGGTCTGGCGGCCGGGGCACTCAACGGCTTCCTGGTGACCAGATTCCGGCTCCCGCCGTTCATCGTCACCCTCGGAACGCTGAACATTTTCGTCGCCTTGACGCTGCTCTACTCCGGCGGCAGCACGGTCCGCGGATCCGCGATGCCGCCGGTGCTCACCTGGCTGGGAAGCACGTTCCCGATCGGACCCGTACGCATCTCCACCGGCGTCGTCATGATGATCCTGCTCTACGTCGTGGTCGCTTTCATCCTGGGCAAGACCGCCTGGGGACGGCACGTCTACGCCGTCGGCGATGACAAGGAAGCGGCACGCCTTGCCGGCATCCCCGTCAACCGCGTCCTCATGAGCGTCTACCTTGCCGCGGGCGCAGTTCTTGCCGTGGGCGCCTGGATCCAGATCGGCCGCACCAACGCCGCCAGCCCGAACGCCGGGGTCGATCTCAACCTGGACTCCATCACCGCCGTCGTGATCGGCGGAACCAGCCTCTTCGGCGGACGCGGCTCCATCTGGGGTTCACTGCTTGGCGCATTGATCGTCGGCATCTTCCGCAACGGCCTCTCACTCGCAGGCCTGGACGTCCTTTACCAGACTCTCGCCGTCGGCATCCTGATCATCGTTGCCGTGTCTATCGACCAGTGGATCCGAAAGGTCAAGTCATGACCATGACAGAATTTGCAGCCTCCCACACCGCCACCCGTGAACCCATCCTCAAAGCCAGGAACCTCGTCAAGACCTTCGGCCGCGTCGTCGGACTCGACGGCGTGAGCCTGGACCTGTACCCGGGCGAAGTGCTGGCCGTCATCGGCGATAACGGCGCCGGCAAGTCCACGCTCATCAAGTGCCTGACCGGCGCCGAAATCCCCGACACCGGGGAACTCTACGTATCGGGACAGCAGGTGCACTTCAAACGCCCGCAGGACGCGCGGGTCCACGGCATCGAAACGGTTTACCAGAACCTGGCTGTCTCACCGGCCCTCGATGTCGCCTCGAACCTGTTCCTCGGTCGTGAAGAACGACTCCCGGGCCCCCTGGGGAGCCTGTTCCGGATGCTCGACACTAAAGGCATGCGCAGGAAGGCCAAGGAAGAGCTGACCCGCCTGGGCATCTCCACCCTGCAGGACGTCACAGTGCCGGTCGAGAACCTTTCCGGCGGCCAGCGCCAGGCCGTCGCCGTGGCCCGCGCGGCGGCTTTCGGGTCCAAGGTCGTCGTTCTGGACGAGCCGACGGCGGCCCTGGGCGTGCGCGAATCGAACCAGGTCCTCCAGCTGGTCCGCGACCTGCGCGACCGCGGCCTGCCGGTCATCCTGATCAGCCACAACATGCCGCACGTGTTCGATGTGGCCGACCGGATCCACATCCAGCGCCTAGGCAAGTGCGCGGCCACCATCACCCCGCAGTCCCACAGTATGACCGACGCCGTCGCCATCATGACAGGAGCCGCAAAGGCCTGACAGGCCCACCGGCACCTCCCGCTCCACCGGAGCCCCTTCTCCGTCCGCGGACCTGCTAACGGGTCCGCGGACGGATCCATACCGGCCTCCCACCAGTCAACCCGAAGAAAGAACCCCGATGCACAAGCCCCAACCGGACGGCTCCAGCCACGAGCTGATAGACGTTATCGTCATCGGCGAAGCCCTGATCGACATCGTCAACGGCCCCGAAGGATCCATCAGTTATCCGGGCGGGTCCCCGGCCAACGTCGCCTATGGCCTCGGCCGGCTCGGCGTCCGGACCGGGCTGCTCACGGCAATCGGCGACGACGAACACGGCACCGCCATCACCAACCACCTCCACAGCGCAGGCGTCGAGCTTCTTCCCGGATCCAATTCTCTTGAAAGGACGGCAACCGCCACCGCGACATTGGCTGCCGACGGCTCAGCCAGCTACGAGTTCGACATCGCCTGGCAGCTGGCAGCTGTGGCGCCGGCCATGATCCCGAAAGTTCTGCACACGGGCTCGATCGCCACGTTCCTGGCCCCGGGAGCCGGCACCGTCCGCACTCTTCTCGAGCAGTGCCACCAGTCCTGCCTGGTCACTTACGACCCCAATATCCGCCCTGCTCTCCTTGGCAGCCACACCGAGGCAACGACGATCTTCGAGGACCTGCTTCCGCTCACGGACGTCGTCAAACTCAGCGACGAAGATGCACACTGGCTCTACCCCGGATGGTCCCCGGACGATGTGGCCGCCCACTTGCTGCAACATGGCGCGCGCCTGGCCGTCATCACCAAGGGCGCCGACGGTGCCCTGCTCGCCACACCCGGCGCCCGGTTCAGCATGCCGTCCGTGAAAACCGAAGTTGCCGACACCATCGGGGCAGGCGACTCCTACATGGCCGCACTCATCTTCGGACTGCTGACCCGGGGCGACGAAGCATTCGGACCGGCCGCACTCCAAAACATCGGACAAACAGCGTCAATGGCCGCCGCAATCACGGTCAGTCGGCCCGGAGCCAACCCGCCGACCTCCAAAGAGCTTCTTACACGGCTGGCCGAGCCTCAACGACCCTATGCCACCATCTAGTCCGGGTAGCCGTCTCCGCCAAACCACTTCCGCTGGGCGAACTTAGGAAGAGGTGCAAAGCACCTCTTCCTACTGGAAGGCTCCAAGACCCCGATCTGAGGCCGCTCCACGGGACGACGAGGCGTACGCAGTCCACCGGCTCGATGTTCCAATATTGAGGCGACCGGGGCCGCTGGTTCGGATGATGGTCAGCAGGCGCAGGGAGCGCTTGTGGCCGCCGGCCAATAGGACGCGAAAAATCATCCGTTCCGCTACAAAGCAGCCGCCCGGACCAGACGGGGCCCCACTGCACGGTCACGCGGCTCCGGAGACACCGGACCTTGGTCCAAGTGGGTGTTCATGTCGAGGGTGAATCGTCCGTAGGGGTTGATATGAGTCCAGAACAACGGCGTCAGACCCCTGCGGGTCTTCTGGCTCGATCAATCCATTGAACTCCGGGACCTCGAGCACGGTTTGCAGCATCAGCGTGTTGACCAGGATCAGCGAGGATCGGAGCAAGTGCAGGGCAAGCATAGACACTTCGGTCGTCTCCCGGTCCGGACCGGTGAGGTCACGGTTCTTCCCATAAAACACGACTTCGTTTCCGCTGTTCCAATTCTCCACCACCTGCAGCCCGGAATTGATTTCCCGACGGAGGTCCTCGCTTGCGAGGAAGTCGGCGGCGAACATCGTCCTCACGACCCTGTCGAGCTCCTCCAGGGCCTGATAGGTGGGGTGTTTTGGTCCGCCCCGGATGAAACGGCGCAGGATCGTCTCCGACTCGGCAGTACCGAGTTTGAGGGCGGTGGCGTACTTGACCATCTGGTCATATTGCTGGGCGATAAGATCCCAGTCGATCGGCCTGGAGAGCACCGGGTTGACCTCCCCGTAAACCTCGTCGTTGCTGGCCCGGTAGAGGCGGATCGAGCCGACATTCTTCAACCTCGGCAACAGCTTGAAACACAGGAGTTCGGTGAACGCGAACTCCACAATCGAGGCCTCTTCACCCCGCCGGTAGTCCCCGCCAGCAGCCGGTTGTCCAGTTGCTCCAGTGACCTGGTCAATCTCGTTTGAAGGTCAAAAATGAACTTGCTCGGATCCAGAGGTTCCGCAGCGCCTCGTAGTGGAACAAGGCAGACGCCTCGTCGCGACCACGTACGCCGGGGGCGGATGGCTCACCACGCTCGCGCTCGAGGCATGGGGCGCGTCCGACGATAGGTACTTCGACGCCATCGCCCGCGTGGACGTACCGCGGTGGACTGCCGGCCGCGTGGTGTTGCTCGGTGACGCGGCGAGTTGCATCTCGTTGTTCGGTGAAGGCTCCAGCAGC
>NZ_JACHEE010000013.1 GCF_014207375.1 Arthrobacter sp. AZCC_0090
GAGGTGACACAGGACCAGCCAAAACAACCAATTCATAAAAACAAATCGGTATCAACAAACTTGGCACACTATTGAGTTCTCAAACAACAGACACACCCGACACCACCCACACCCACAAAAGGTCCAGGATCGCTCCGGAGCAACTTTCCAAACTTACCAGACCAGCCCTCCCGGCACAACTCCCGAACCCGGGAACCACGCCGGACAAAACACCATCCGGGACCCCCGGAAACCGCACCGGAACACACAAAAGCGAACCAAGAACTGGTTTCCATTTGAAAGGGAGTCTGTCGCAATTTTTCCGCACCAGCGGCGGCGACTCGAACTACTCTACACACCACCAAGACCCCACGCAAATTCACCCAGATGTCACCTCCCGCGCCCCGAAACTCCGTAAAACACGCCGATTTCGGGCCCAGCGCTACCAGATTGAAGCCCTTTCGGACGGCAAACCACAAACATGCTGTGCGTCACATGAATCCCGGGCTTCACCGCCGCCACAGCGGCACAGGGCAGCGCACCAAACCGCCACCCGGCAAAACGGCGCCGCATCACGGAAAGTGATGCGGCGCCGTCGAACTCTAGCGGCCGTCGAACTCTAGCGAGCGTCGAACCCAGCAAATAGGCAAGCGATCTAATGCCCCGCTGCTCCGTCGGTCTTACGCATCATGGCAGAAAGCACCACGGCAACCACCGCAATAAAGGTGGCCGTCAGGAAGGCGGCCTGCATTCCGGCCACAAAACCGGACCCGGCGGACACCACGGCGAAGATCGAGACCAGGAGGGCTGTACCTGCGGCGCCGGCTACCTGCTGCAGCGTGCTCATGATGGCCGAGCCATGCGAGTAGAGGTGCGGCGGGAGCGGGTTGAGGCCCGTGGTGAACGCGGGCGTGAACAGCAAGGCCAGTCCCAAGCTGAGCACCGCGTAAAGGACGACGACCCACCACAACGGGCTGCCCGCCGTAAGCATCGAGAACTGCCAGAGAGCAAGGACCAGCAGCACGGAACCCGTCACGGTCAGAGGGAGCGGGCCGACTTTGTCGAACAGCCTGCCGACCACCGGGCCGAGCAAGCCCATCGCCAAGCCTCCCGGAAGGAGTGCCAGGCCCGTCTCCATCGGCTGCAAGTGGAGGACGTTCTGGAGGTAGAGCGGAAGCAGGATCACGCCGCCAAAGAGGGCCATCATGGCAACCACCATGAGGAGGACTGACACCGTGAACATGCGGAAGTTGAAAGCCCTCAGGTCAAGCAGAGGCGCGTCCGACTTCTGCAACTTGAGCTGGCGGAAAACGAACACCACCATGCACAAGACGCCCATCACCAGTGCAGCAATCGGCAAGGCCGTTGCACCGCTGTGGCCACCGATCTGGCTCAGTCCATAGACCAGACCACCGAAGGCCGGGACGGTCAGGACCACTGAGGCGAAGTCCAGCTTCACGTTGCCGCGTTCGCCCACGTTGGTCAGGAATCGGGCACCGATGGCCATCGCCAGCAAAGCGACGGGCAGCACGAAGACGAACATGAATCGCCACGAGAAGTGGTCCAGGATGATGCCGGAAACCGTGGGACCCAAAGCCGGCGCAACCGAGATCGCGATGGTTACGTTGCCCATCACCGCACCGCGGCGGGACAGGGGAACGAGCGTCAAGATGGTGGTCATCAGCAGCGGCAACATGATTGCCGTGCCACCCGCCTGGACGATTCGCGCCAAGAGGAGCACGCCGAACCCCGGGGCCAGGGCCGCGAGCAGTGTGCCACCGCTGAAGAGTCCGATCGCAAGGAGGAACGCAGCTCGAGTGGTGAGGCGCTGGAGGATGAAACCCGTGGTGGGTATGACCACGGCCATGGTCAGCATGAATCCCGTGGAGAGCCATTGGACCGTGGGTGCGTCAACGTTGAGGTCCGTCATGAGCCGCTGCAAGGCAACGTTCATGATGGTCTCGTTGAGGATCACCACGAAGGTGGCGACCAGAAGCGTGACGATAACGGTGACAGACTCCCGCGACATCTTGTCGCTGGCTTTTTGTGTCCCCGTTCCCGGCACGGGGTTGCCGTGCGCGTCTGACGTGACATCGGTAGACATGAGGATCCCTCAGCTTTGGGTGCGGTGGTATCCGGCGCTCGGCGCCGGTGAAGACTGCAACAGTCTAAGCCTCAACGGCATTCCCGTCAGCAGTTAATCCAAACGTTTGTGAGCCGACCACCGGAAGTTCAGGAATTCAGCGGCAAGTTGTCGATCAACCGCACAGGTCCTACCTTCGCCGCGATGATCGCGAGCCCTTCTCCCCGGAACGGAGTGTCCTGGCAGTTTTCGGCGAGCGGTTCCAGCGTGGCGGGATCGACGACGTCGAAATAGTCCAGCTTCACGAGGGGCTGCGATTCAACGAGTGCGACGGCGGAGTCAAGCCCCAGCGGTTCGTTCGCCAGCGCTCGGGACTCAAGAAGGCGAAGGGCGCGGGACAGCACCAAGGCCGCCTCCTGTTCTTCGTCGGAAAGGAAACGGTTCCGGCTGGAAAGCGCCAGTCCTTCCGCATTGCGCACGGTGGGCACTGCCACGATGTCCACCGGAAAACTGAGATCCGCCACCATCCGCTTCACGAGAGCCAACTGCTGGGCGTCTTTCTGGCCGAAGTACGCGCGGTACGCGGCAGCACCGCCGTCGACGGCTGGACCCCCGGGCAGGCCGTAGTGCAGCAGTTTGGCGACTACCGTGAGGGCGCCGTCGAAATGGCCGGGACGGGAAGCGCCCTCCCATTTCTCGCCGAGCGGCCCCGACGTCACACGGACCAGCGGCTCCCCGCCGGGGTAGACCTCGTCAACTGAAGGGGCGAAGACGAGGTCCACGCCCTCGGCGTCGAGGAGTGTCATATCCGCATCAA
This sequence comes from Arthrobacter sp. AZCC_0090, assembly GCF_014207375.1. Classification (GTDB taxonomy): domain Bacteria; phylum Actinomycetota; class Actinomycetes; order Actinomycetales; family Micrococcaceae; genus Arthrobacter. The sequence continues at coordinate 2,880 of NZ_JACHEE010000013.1, forward strand.
GGGTGCGCGGGTAGCGTTCAAGATCCGCGGCCTCTCCGAACTGCAAGGGATTCACGAAGATGGAGGCCACCACGACGTCGTTCTGTTCGACGGCGGCGCGGGCCAGCGCTGCATGCCCGGTGTGCAAAGCACCCATGGTAGGGACGAGGCCTTGCGAGTGGCCGCGCTTTTCTGCGAGCAACCGAGCGCTTTCGTTCCGCAGTTCCGATGCGGTGGTCACAAGTTTGATGGCCATTCTCAGTTTCCTTCCTGCATCCCGGCAGCGTCGCTGCCTGGACGGTCTTCGCCGTTGTCGGGCGTACTTGAGCCTTCCAAGGCGTTGTTGATCTCGCCGAGCTGGCCTTCCTTGAGCAGCCCACGGTTGACCGCTCGACGGGCAGTGGCCTGGGCCATGGCCTGGTAAGCGGCAAGGACATCGCCGCCGGCACCGGCGTCGTACTCCTTGAGGGCCTCGGTGTGAGCGGACACTGTTCCCACGTCTCCGCGGGCCACGGGCCCGGTCAACGCCGACTCGCCTGAGGCCAGCGCGTTCTCCAAGGTGGCGCGCAGCAAGGGGCCGAGCATTCGCTCGGGGGTATCGACGCCGATCTCGCGCAGCAGCTGGGAGGCCTGTGCAACGAGCGTGACCATATGGTTTGAACTGTGGGCAAGCGCTGCGTGGTAGAGCGTGCGATCGGCCTCGGCGATGGCCACCGGTTCGGCACCCATCTCCACCACGAGGGCCTGGGCGATGGGCAACATGGCGGCGTCGGCAGTAACGCCGAACGTGCAGTCCATGAGCCGGGTCAGGTCCAGGCTCATGCCCGTGAACGTCATGGCAGGGTGGAGGGCGAGTGGAATGGCACCGGCGGCGCGGACCGGCTTCAGTATTCCGACGCCGAAGCGGCCGGAAGTGTGCGCTACCAGTTGTCCGGGCTGCCACGCTCCGAGCTTCGCCAGTCCTTCCACGAGTTCGCCGAGGGCGTCGTCCGGGACGGCCAGCAGCACCAACTCTGCCCGTTCCACAATGTCCTGGATCTCCAGGACGGGGACCCCGGGAAGCAACGTTTCCGCCCGCTCCCGGCTCGCCTCCGAGACCGCGGAAACCCCGACGACGGCGTGTTCGGCTGCGCGCAAAGCCGCACCCAGGACGGCACCCACTTTGCCGGCGCCAATGATTCCAACGCCGAGTCGTCCTGGCCTAGCCATGGTGTGGTTCCTCCTGATTTGGTACGTGCTGTACTGAGACCGTGTTTGGCGGGGCTGGGAGCACCGGCAACGCCGCGGGCGGAAGCTGGGCCAGCCATTGCTCACTGCTCTGAAGCTTGCGAGCCGCCCGGGCACGGGCCGCCTGCTGGTCGAACAAGCCGACTGCTTCGTCGGTGGCTGCCTGGATGAGCCTGGGTGCCACCGGACCGGGGGTCGTGTGGAGTACGAGGTCGGCCACACCGAACAGCCGGGCCAACGGACCTTGGTGGAGGGCCATGGACTGTGTCCGCTGATGTGGAACCACTACCAACTTCCGCCACCAACGCCCGGAGCGCAGCAGCAAGGCCGTATCCGTGGCAAGGAAACCGTTTCGTCGCCAGCCCAACGGGGAAAGAATCCAGGCACGCCTTGGCGTGGTGATGAAACCGGCGTCGGAATCCAGGCCAGTCAAGCCGGCCGTGAACACGCGTTCCGGGTCGGTGATCCCGGGATCGGGCAGGACGAGCGAGAGCATCATCATCACTTCGAACTTCCGGCCGACGGGAAGCAGCATGGTGCGGTGCTCGGCTTCGCTGCGGTGGTGTTCACCGTAGCCGGCGACGTTGACGTGGATCCGATACCAGCCGAGGATGCGCCATAACGGGGGCTGCGTGACCTTGACCGCTTGGATCCGGCCCGGCGGCACAGTCTGGGCCTGGGTATCCAGGAGCCCGTAACGCAGGCGGATTCCGTCTGGGGAAATCGCCGCCGTGAAGTTGTAGCCCTTGTTGAACGAGCGCCAGTAAGCCGTACCCAGGCCGAGGATCGCCGGAATCAAGTAGAGGATGAACGCCCGGGACTCGGTCAGCACGGAAATCATCACGGACGCGATGGCGCTGAGCACGATGAAGAAGCTCTGCTCGCTCAGGATCAGCGAACCGACAAGCCTTCCGGGCGGGAGGTAAAGCACCACCTGTTCAGGAGCCTCAGGTACCTCGACCGTCTCGCTCCCGTCTGCAATGCCGGCCGCCCGGCCCAGAATCGTTGCACGGAGTTGCTTGGCCTGCGCGAGCTTGAGGTAAGAGAGCCGCACGGCCGAGTGGCCGGCGTCGGCGACCTCGAACTTCAGCTCGGCGAGGCCGAAAATACGGGCAAGCAGCGGCTGCACGATGTCGATGGCCTGGACCCGGTCCAGCCGGGCCTGGCGTTGCTGTTTGAACAGGAAACCGGTGTTGACCCTGACGTAGCCTTCCGCAAGCTGATAGCGCGTGAAGTACCAGCTGAGGACGAAGGATCCCAAGGCCAGCAACAGCACGAGGGCGCCCCCGGCCAAGAGCCAGAGCGTGCGCTCGTTGAAATTGTCGCCAATGGTTCCGCGGCCCTGGAGTGCCCGTTCGAAGGTGTCGCGGCCAAAGAAATAAACGATCGCGGCGAGTGCCACCCATCCCCGTACGAACGGCGACGCCGGGTGCACACGGTGCCAGTCGCCGTCGACGGCGGTCTGATCCTGGGTCACAGCCCGGCCAGCCTCGCTTCACCGCGGGCCGAAAGCTGCTCGCGCAGCCGTGCGCCTTCAGCGGCAGGGAGTCCGGGCAAATGGGCATTGGTTCCGGCCGCGGCGGTGTGGAGTTTGAGGGTGCACAGCCCGAGAAGGCGTTCGACGGGTCCAACGGCAACATCGACGTACTGCATCCGGCCGTAGGGAACCACCATGGTCCGCTGGAAGAAGATGCCGCGGCGGATCAAGAGGTCGTCGTCGCGTTCTGCATAGCCGATGGCTCTCACCTGCCGCGGAATCAACACGAGCCTCCACAGGGCAAGCAGCAGAAAGGCCGCTGGGACGGCGATGGCGAACCACAGCGGCGGCCACTTCCACCACCCCAGTTGCACGAAGAGCAAGGGCAGGCTGAAGACGGCGACCATGAGCACGTTGCCAAAGGCCCACTCGACGAGCCGCACGGTCACGTATCTGGGCGATACGCGCAGCCAGTGGATACCAGGAGGGTCAATCGCCGCGGTATGCATACTCGCCTTCGCCCTTGGCCTCGCCGCGGCGCTTATCCTGGACGCCGGCGCCGCCTTCGAGATCTTCCGGGGGGATCCGGCAGAACCGTTCCACCACGATCCCGACGATGGTCATGATAAGCCCGCCGCCGCCCATGATCAGCGCAAGCCAGAAGATGCCCTGATCACTGCGGAGGCTCCAGATCCGGAGTTGCTCCAACACGATTCCCACGTGCCAGCCGAGCAGCACGGTGCCCGCGTAAGCGCAGGCTTGGGCTAGGAGCAGGGTTCGCGCGGCCAGGATGGGGTTGAGCATCGTCTTCTTCTTGCCGCTGCGCCAGCGCAGGACGCGGATGCCCATGATCAACGTGAGCACGACGATGACACCCATGGTCACCAAGGCGGAAGGAGGAAGTACCGGCGTCGCCATGCTGTATCGGGTGGTGAGCACGGACGCCAGCCAGCCAACTGCGGCGAGAACGACGGTGATGATCGCCAACAAGAGCGGACGCATGGCCTTCATGGGCTATTCCACCGCTCCAGCGGCAGCGACGCTGCCGGACCCGTCGAAACCATCGAACGGTCGAAGCCCGGGAAAGTCCTCGGCTTTGGCGGCCAGTTCGGCGACACTCTCGCCGTTGAGCCGCGCGGCAGGGTCCAGGAGGGCCCATGGATACAGCACGAAGGCGCGCTCCGCAGCCCGAGGATGTGGCAGGGTCAGGGTTTCGTCGTCGCTGGTGAGGTCCCCGTAAACGATGATGTCCACGTCCAACGTGCGCGGACCCCAGCGAACTTCGCGGACCCGATGGTGCTTTTGCTCGACGTCGTGGCAGTGCTGCAGCAGGTCGAGCGGCGCAAGGGTGGTTTCAACGGCGATCACCATGTTGAGAAAGTCCGGCTGCCCCACGGGTCCGCCCACGGCCTTTGTCTGGACCACGGGAGAGACGCCAAGCATGCGGATTTCCGGGCGGTCCACAAGGTCTGCGACGGCGGTGGACAGGGTATCGTTCCGCTCGCCCAGATTGCTGCCGAGCGCCAGGATGGCTTTCGTGAAACGGGAGGTCATGCACGCTCCCTGTGGACACTGACGGTGACGTCGCCAAACGGCACTTCGATGGGAGCCTTGGGTTTGTGGACGGTTACATCGACGGCGGCGACGTTGAAGGCGGCCAAAATGCCTTCGGCGATGCGCACCGCGAGGGCCTCGATCAGGTTGAGTGGCTCGCCCGTAATGAGGGACGTAATGTACTCGGCCACTTCACCGTAGTGTGCCGTGTGCTGCAAGTCGTCGGTTTCCGCGGCCTTGCTGAAATCGGTATACAGCACCGCGTCAACGACGAACGGTTGTCCGTCCCGGCGCTCGAAGTCGAAGACGCCGTGATGCCCGACGGCGGTCACGCCGGTGAGTGTGATCTTGTCCAAACCGATTCCTCCCCCTTTGCTCACGAAGCTTAGTGTCTGACGCGCGCGGCAACCTTGACAGCGTCAAGGCTGGGGCCGACGTCGTGGACTCGCACGGCCCAGGCGCCGTTAGCAGCGCTGATTGCCGTGATGGCAGCCGTGGCATGGTCCCGTTCCTCCGGTGCCGCCGCCTTGCCGGCAACGGTCAGGAGCGTTCCGAGGAAGCGCTTGCGGGAAGCTCCTATCAGGACCCTGTGGCCAAGTTCATCAAGCTTGCCGATGTACTTGAGGAGTTGCCAGTTCTGGTCCTCGTCCTTGGAGAAGCCCAGGCCCGGATCCACAATGATCTGTTCCGGTGACACACCTGCCGCATAGAGCTTGTCGCGGACGCCCCTGAGCTCGTCGATGACCTCTTCCACTACATTGCCGTAGTCGGCAAGGCTGTTCATGGTCTCGGCGTCGCCCCGGCGATGCGTCAGGACATAGGGCACCTTGGAGCGTGCGACGAGCTCGGCCATCTCCGGTTCGATGCTCAACCCGGAAACGTCGTTGATGATCGCGGCCCCGGCGTCGACGGCCGCTGCGGCCGTCGACGCGTGCGTCGTGTCGATGCTGACGAGCGCTCCAGCCTTAACGAGGGCCTGGATCACCGGCAGGACGCGCCGCTGCTCTTCTTCGGGGGAGACAGGCTCGGCGCCCGGGCGGGTTGATTCGCCGCCGACGTCGATGATGTCCGCACCCGTGTACAACATGCGCAAGCCGTGCGCTATCGCCGTATCCGCCGTGGGGTGCTTACCGCCGTCGCTGAAGGAATCCGGAGTGACGTTGAGAATTCCCATGACAAGCGTACGGTCGGCCGGCAGGTCCGCAAAGCGGGCGGCTGGACGGGGTTTGCGGAGGATAGGCAGTGGGCTGGTTGCCGGGCCTGTTCCCGGTGCTGCTGCGAGGGAATCCATGGTCTTTGTTACCTTCCGAGTATGAGGCTCATGGCTTCGGCGCGGGTGGCCGGGTCATGAAGTTGCCCGCGCACTGCGCTGGTGACGGTCTTGGCGCCGGGCTTGCGGATGCCACGCATGGACATGCACATGTGTTCACATTCGATGACGACGATCGCTCCCCGGGGCTTGAGGTGGGTCACGAGCGCTTCGACGATCTGGGTGGTCAGGCGTTCCTGAACCTGGGGACGGCGGGCGTAAATGTCCACGAGGCGGGCCAGCTTGCTCAGGCCCGTCACCTTGCCATCGTGGGAAGGGATATACCCAACGTGCGCGACGCCGTGGAATGGTACCAAGTGGTGTTCGCACGTGGAGTAGAACGGGATGTCCTTGACCAACACGAGTTCCTCGTGGTCGAGGTCGAACGTCGTGGACAGAACATGCTCGGGATCCTGGTGCAGGCCCGCGAAGACCTCGGCATAAGCTTTGGCAACGCGCTTTGGCGTGTCCAGCAGTCCACCACGGTCCGGGTCCTCGCCCACCGCAATGAGGATCTCGCGGACAGCCGCCTCAATGCGCGGGCGGTCGACCTTGTGCGAGTGGTGTCCATGGCCGTGGCTGTCTGAGGATTTCCCCTCGCCCGAACCGCCGAAGGCATCACTTGCGGCACTGCTGAAGTCGTCGTCGTCGATGTGAGTCACAGCAGAAAGCTTAGCTGTGTTGCGAAACGTCGGTGCCCGCGTCAGGTCCGTGACCCGTGAATGACTCCTGGCTGCCGACGCCCTGCGGATGCGGCGGCTGTGCGTCCAGAGGTTCTTCGAGACGAGCATTCTTGGCTTGTTCTTGTGCCTCGCGCTCGGCCTTCTCCGCGCGGGACTCCACCGGCGGAATAGTCTGGACCGGACGGGATTCCTTGGAGAGCCATACCTCGCGGAAGTCCCGCTTCCGGATGTCCCGGAAGATGTAGGCGATCTCGGACTGATTCAGCGTTTCGCGCTCGAGCAGTTCGAGGGCCAACTGGTCCAGGACGTCGCGGTTCTCGGTCAGGATGGCATAGGCCTCGTCGTGGGCCTGGTCGATGAGGCGGCGCACTTCCTCGTCAACGATGTACGCCACGGAGTCCGAGTAGTTGCGTTCCTGTGCCATGTCCCGGCCGAGGAACGGCTCACCGCCACCAACACCAAGCTTCACGGCGCCGATGCGCTCACTCATGCCGAACTGGGTGACCATCTTGCGGGCTGTTCCGGTGGCTTTTTCGATGTCGTTCGAGGCGCCCGTGGAGGGGTCGTGGAAGACGATTTCCTCGGCGACGCGGCCACCCATCGCATAGGCCATCTGGTCAAGGAGTTCGTTACGGGTGATCGAGTACTTGTCGTCCTCGGGGACCACCATGGTGTAGCCGAGGGCGCGGCCGCGGGGCAGGATGGTGATCTTGGTGACCGGTGCGGAATTTCGAAGGGCTGCCGCCACCAAAGCGTGGCCACCTTCGTGGTAAGCGGTGATCTTCCGCTCCATTTCCTTCATGACGCGGCTGCGCTTCTGCGGACCGGCCATGACGCGGTCGATTGCCTCGTCCAGTGCACGGTCGTCAATCAGGTTGGCATTGGACCGGGCAGTGAGGAGGGCGGCCTCATTGAGCACGTTGGCGAGGTCTGCACCCGTGTAGCCAGGGGTCTTCTTGGCGACGCCCTTGAGGTCGACGCCGTGCGCCATCGGCTTGCCCTTGGCGTGGACATTCAGGATCTGTTCACGACCAACCAAGTCCGGGGCTTCCACGGTGATTTGCCGGTCAAAGCGGCCTGGCCGGAGCAAAGCGGGGTCCAAGACGTCCGGTCGGTTGGTCGCAGCGATCAAGATGACGTTGGTCTTGACGTCGAAGCCGTCCATTTCGACCAGGAGCTGGTTCAGGGTCTGCTCGCGTTCGTCGTTGCCGCCGCCAATGCCGGCACCGCGGTGACGGCCAACGGCGTCGATCTCGTCAACGAAAATGATGGCCGGCGCGTTGGCCTTCGCTTGCTCGAAGAGGTCCCGGACACGCGAAGCACCGACACCGACGAACATCTCCACGAAGTCCGAACCGGAGATGGAGAAGAATGGGACGCCGGCCTCACCAGCGACTGCGCGGGCCAGGAGGGTCTTGCCAGTGCCCGGAGGACCGTAGAGGAGCACGCCTTTGGGGATCTTTGCGCCGACTGCCTGGAACTTCGCTGGTTCCGCGAGGAATTCCTTGATTTCTTGGAGCTCTTCAACGGCTTCGTCCGCACCGGCGACATCCGAGAAGGTCACTTGTGGCATGTCCTTGTTGACGAGCTTGGCCTTGGACTTGCCGAACTGCATGACCTTGGAGCCGCCGCCCTGCATCCGCGAGAGCAGGAACCAGAAGAGGACGCCCAGAAGGAGCACCGGGACAAGGAGCGAGAACAGTCCGGAGAACCAGTTGTTCTCAACGGGCTGGTCAGTGAAGCCCTTGGCTGGCTGGGCGTTGGTGACAGCCTTGACGACGTCTCCGCCGCGAGGGGTGACATAGAAGAACTGGACGTTCTTGCCCTTATCCTGGCCGTCGATCACCAGGTTGTCTTTCAGCGTCAGATCAACGCGGTTCTCGGCGTCGTAGATCTTGGCTTGCTCCACTTTCCCGCTTTGTGCAAGAAGCGCAAGGCCCTTATCGGTGTCGATACGGGTTGATCCGCCGGGGGCAAGGGTTGCAAATGCCACCAGGAGCAAGCCGACTACGACAACAATCCAGATGCCCGGGCCCTTGAAGAAACTCTTAGCTTTCATCTGTTCGGGGGCTCCGCCCCGTCCCTCCTGGTAGTGCTGCACGGCGCAGCTTCTGCGCGCGTGTGGTGCTGCGTCAGTTTCTAGCTTTACACCGTTCGGAGTGATTCACGCATAGTAAGGGGCAAAAGTTCCCTCTAGGCGTACACAGACGTGTACTTGTGCAAGCTCCTAGCTCACCGTGCACACCGGATTGCTTCCGGCCAGTCCCATGGAAGCGTTTGCCGTGGCACGTGTGGAGACCCATCCCGTGCCGTCCTTCGTCTGCAGATAGACGCCGAATGTTCCGCCGAGCAATCCGCTCAGGACTCCCGATTTGAACTGCGTCGTGTACACCCCATTAACGGGGCCGGTGGTGGCCAGGCTGCTTCCCGGAGTCACGGCCGTCAGGTTTGAAAGCAATCCCCCGTTTGCTACGTAGTAATTGACGTTTGCCGGTACCCCATACCCTGTTCCCGCCGGGAATTGCCAGTTGACCGTGATCACCGGGTCGGTCCCGGCCGCGCCGGGGCTGAGTGTACAGGGGCTGATCATCACGGGAGGTGGAATGGTGGCCGCCGTCAGAGCGCCGGTGCCGAACTCTGAACTCGTCCAGCTCGCATCGCTTGCCGAGGTTCCGGCCGGAAGGCCCAGCAGGGCCGCCGCAACTCCGGCCACCGCGACGGCTGGCCTCAGGCCAGGAAAATGCGCGAACCCCCTTCGCCGTTCGGGTGTCTTCATCAGTCCTCACCCGGCCCACGGGCAGGCGTCGTGGCACCGGCTGCAACGGCTCGCGCACCGGCGAGCCTCGACGCGAAGGCTCCCGCCAGGACGGCACCCAGGCCAAGTAGCGCAAAAATGCCCAAGCGGAATCCCGTATCAGGGAGGCCGATCGTTGGAAACTCCTTCGCCGGTTCCGGCTCTCCGGCGGCATCCACCCGCGCGGCAATCCTCGTTGAAAGCCCTTGTACGCTGTTGCCGGCCGCAGGCGACAATGTGACGGTGAGCAGCAGCTCGACGCCGGCCGGGATTCCTCCGTCGGGATTTGCGAGACTGACCGTGCCCAAGTCACTGAGGGAAGAAAGCGTCGTCGCCGAAATGACGGTGTTTTCGCCAGACGGGCAGGCCCCCGACACCCACTCCGTGCGGCAACTGCGTACGTCCACGGTGACAAGTCGCGCCAAGGAGTCCGGTACGGCAAGTTGCCCAAGCGCGCCCTCAGCCCGCAGCCGCATCCGCAAATCGTGCAGCGTCACCGCCCTGCTCGTCACCCCGATGCTCCATCTGCTGGTGGACCCGGGTGCGAGGACTGCTGGCGGATTGTTGCCGCCGTGCCTCAATATCAAGTCCGGCCCGTCTGCCGTAGCGTATGCCGGTGCGGCGGTAAGCAGACCCAGCGACACCGCGACGGCTGCCGCGGCAGAGCGCCAGCGGCTCGCACGTCCAATCATGGACCCCCCCTTGTGCCGCGCCCGCCGGGCTCTCCCCGGCCGGGCGCCGTCCGGCCTGGCTCCCTCCGGCCTGGGCCACAGCGCCCAAGTCACCAATGCAGCGACGCCAAGCGTAGTGCCGCCCAGCACCCAAGGGTTCGATGCACCGGCAACAACGTAGGCAATTCCCGGCACCGAATAGAGCACTGTGCGGACTTTGGAGACGGTGTAGGGTGCAGGATCCTCCACATGGTTGGCGTCGCCCTTGAGCGTGAGGACGGCCATGCCGCCGGCGATCATGCGCGAAGAAGTGACCCGGTGGGTGACGGGCAGCTGCCCTGGACGGTCCACCGTGACGACGTCTCCAATCCGGACCTCCGACACCGGGACTTCCCGCACGACCGCGAGCGATCCAGTGGGGATGGTGGGCGACATCGAGCCGGTCTTGAACATGATGAGCGTGATGTGGAAAAAGACGGCGGCCAGCGTCAGGAGGATACAGATCGCGCCGCCGATCGCTGCGAGGTTAAGGAGCGTCTCCCGTACGACGTCGGCTGGGCGCCTGCTATTGCTGCGTTTCCTCTGCGGTCTTGCCGGCGCCAGGGTTACAGTCATGAGTCCGAGGTCCCCTTGATTTCCCACGTGACATTGACATTCGTGCCTTGCAGGGCGTTGTCTGCGGACGCTTTCATGGTGATTTCGAAGCATAGCTGCGTGGGGCTGGCCAAGCTCGCGGCCACCGCGGTTGCTGCCCCGGAGGTGGTTAGCGGCACCTTCGAAGCCGACGAACCCACGATGTAGCTTGCCCCGGCGGTGAATTGGCTGGAATCGCATGTTCCCGACGAGTAGCGCACCACCCTGTAATCCAAGGCAGCTGCCAAGGAGGCATTGCCGGTAGCGGTGGCGCCTTGGAGTGCCAAGGACCCGGAAAGCGATCCAGCCGTGGTGCGGACCCAGATAGGGGCGTAATTGACTGATGTTGGTGACATTCCCGCGGGATTGAAGGCCAGGATCGCGGCTGAGCCGGCAGCAGGGTGTGCCAGCCAAGTCCCCCCGGAATTGATGGAGGATTCGATCTGGAAGGAGCTGGCCGTGAAGGTTCCCGAAGCGAACTCGGAATCATTCCACGCAGCAAGGGTCAGACCACTTCCAACGCCCAGGACCAGTCCTCCGGCCAAGATGGCGCGCACACGGAGGAACGGCTGGCGGACCTTCCCTGGCTGACGAGCCGTCCTGCGTCCGGTCATGGTCGCTGATTAGGAAGTTGAAGCCCCGGCGAGCTGCCACGTGGCCGTGCCGCTTTGCCCCTGGACCAGCCCTGCCGCTGCGGTCACTTTGAAGCAAAGGAACACCGCGCCGCCGGGATTGCTCGTGGGGCTGCCGGCGTTGAGGTTGAAGGTGACACCGCTCAGTGCACCGTTGAGTGCGGTTCCCGCTGGCACCAGTTCGGTTCCCGTGGTGCCGCTAGAGCAGCCGAAGGACGTAGTTTCAAGGAGTTCGTAGCTCAGGTTAGCTACCGACCCGGTGGCAGTGGCGGTGTTCACCGTGACGGTGGACCCCGTGGTGGTATTGGCCGCCAGCCGCACCGCGAAGGGTGCGTAGACAGTGTCCCCAGGCGCCAGATTGGCTGGGTTGAGGGTGAATGGCAGGGTCGCTCCCGGAGAGGCCGCATGATCCGAGTAGGCCGTGCCGTCCGTGCTTCCCTGAAGATTGAAGGTACCCGCCGTGAAGGTTCCGGTGGCGAACTCGGAATCGTTCCAGGCAGCCAACACCACTGCGGCGCCGACCCCTAGAACCAAACCGCCAGCCAAAAGTGCCCGGACCTTCCCACGCCTTGACGATGAAACCGAATCCATATTCAAAATGCCCCCCCAGGTCAAGTCAAACGACTATTTGAGCTGAACGCTAACACGCAAATTGCCCCTTATCGACAGCCCTCCCCGAATGAGTTAAAAGAAGAAGTCGGCCTCCCCTTTGGGCGACCGACTTACCCGGACCACTCTCGAACTTGGCGGCAATGATGCTGCGATCTTCCTTGAGGACGCTGTCCTGGACGATGTCCGTTTAGCTCGGCTGTGTGTGGCAATCTTCGATTCCACGGGCCAGATCTGCATGAATGGCAAAAGAGTCTACGTGCACCGCTCGCGCCTGGATGAACTCGTTGCCGGGCTCTCTGCCCGGCTCGACAAGGTTGTCATCGGTTACGGTCTCGACGAAGGAACCACGATGGGTCCGTTGCACTCCCCCGCGCAAAAGGAATTTGTGGAAGAGCTGATCCCCGGAGCTGCGAGTGGTCACCCAGGAACAGTTCGGACCGGTTATTCCCCTCATCCCGTTCGACACCGAAGCCGAAGCGATCGCCGCCGCCAACAATTCCTGGGGCGGACTGGGAGGGTCCGTGTGGACCGCGGATGCAGACAGGGCGAACAGCGTTGGTGCACGGCTCGTCTGCGGCCATGTCTGGGTTAACGACCACGGCGCGACCCGCCTGGACCTCCGAGCACCCTTTGGCGGCATGAAACAGTCCGGGATGGGACGCGAACAGGGCATCGAAGGCATCCGGGCCTTCCAAGACAAGCGCTCGATCGCGCACCTGGACGAAGCGGCGGCCGCTCACTGAGATCAGGCGATCTTCGGGGATTGATTATCTCCCAAGGAGGGGGGCCACCTACCGAAAGATGGTAGGTGGCCCCTCCTTTTCGCTCGTCAGCTAATTTCCATGGTCACTATCGCCGGACCACTGGGGGAGGCCTCAGCAGCCAGGCCGGTCTTTGAGGTGACTGCCCCTGAGACGCAGCACGCCATTTTCTCCGTGGCGTTCTTCTGGCGTGAACTATAGAAGACGTCGCGATGGCCCCACAAGAACCTGTAGTCCCAGGCTCGGGACCTTGACGACGAATTCCTCCGGGTCATACCAACCGCTGTTGCCGAAAGTCTCAAAGCGGAGATTGGGATAGCTCAGCCCGCGCTCGGTCCAGCTGCGGCGGACGGCGTCCATGAGCCGGATGGTACCGCACATGTACAGCCCCGTGTCTTCCGTGGCGCCGGCCAACACGGGGGCGTCGCCGTCAACGTCGAGCACGTCGATGATCATGCCTTGCAGGAGAAACCCCGTGACTGCCTTCTCTCCCAAGGGCAGCGAACCGAACTCGACAAGTGACGAGTCGCTGCTCGCTGATGTACCGGGATTCGAACGGGGCGCACTCCGCCCGGTACGGATACTAGGCCGAGATGGCCCTCGAGACGGACACTCCGCTTTGTAGGGATAGGCCCTCCCCGCATCCCGTGTCCGTCATTCGCCCACCATCCGTGCCGCTTCCTGGCTGATGAAATCCACGGTGTGGGAGATCACCAGGTCACGTTGAGGGAACTGTGCCCAACCGTGGTCGGCGCCGTCCACGACGATCAGCTCGGCGCGGTCGCCATAGACCTGCAGGTAGCGCTCGGCGTAGGACAACGGAATGAAGTCCGCCGTTCCGTGAAGCAGACGGACCGGCCCGGCGTAGCCGGATGCGCGGCCGTAGACGTCGAACGATACTGCGTCCTCTCGCATCGCCGGACCCATCCGCATGCCGAGGAAGTCGAAGTATCCCTCGGAATCCAAGGTTTCCAACGATTGTCCCTGCAGGGTGCCGCCGCGGATCTCGTCCGCGAACATCGCCGCAGTCGACCACATAGTGACCGAGCGGAGCGGCAGCGCGGACTCCGCCGCGACGGTGGAAGCGATGACTGATCCCAGACTCATGCCGACCAGATGCAGATTGCCCGCATCGACGGCGTCGAGGTCAGCGATGGCCGCCAGGACCTGGTGCGCCTGACGGACGTCCAGAGAGACGGTGGTGTCGAAGAACTCTCCGTCGCTCTCGCCGTGGCCGGCGCGGTCATAGGCGATCACTCCGATGCCATTCGCTGCGAGTTGACGTGCAAGAGTGACGAACAGCCGGGTTGTTTCCACCCGCGAGTTCCCGAAACCGTGGAAGAGCACTGCGGTCGGGCCCGGCTGGTGGGGCGATGGTGAGTAGTGGGTGCCGCGCAAGCGGAGCCCGTCTACGGTGGTCTGAAACGGCCGAATCACGGTCATGATTGCTCCCTCGGAATGGATGGTCGCGCCGTGTTTAGGCGTTGACAGAATTAGGGGTGTCAGGTTCGGGTTCCACCTCCGGCGAGACAAGCGCCGACTCGAGGTCGAATTCGTTACGGGCGTTCCGGCGGAAACCGAGCCAGCCGATGAAGAACCCTGTTGCTGCGAGGACTGACACGCCGATGTAGAGTGCGCTCGGATTGAGCAAGACGAGCGCCGGCGTCACGATGTTCAGACCTGCGGTCGCGAACCGGGAGATTGCGTAGACAGTTCCTTGCGCCGTTGCCCGCAGCATTGTCGGAAACGATTCCTGGGTCCAGACCTTCATGATCGTCTCGAAGCAGAAGGCACTGAAGAACACTGTGGCCACCGTACTGACGATGAGCATGGGAAGGCTGAATCCGAAGACGACGGGAAGCAGGTTCGCGACGACAACTCCAAAGGAGCCCACCACGTAATAGGACATCCGAAGTTTCGTGTCCACGACGGCCATAAACCAGATCGCGGCGACGATTGCGGCGGGCATCGCGAGAGTGGTCCACGAGTTGTACTCCGCGATCGAGGCGCCTGTGACGTTGACCGCGACGAAGGTGCCGAAGCTTCCCGCTACGCTGGTGGCCATCGCGGCAAGCACGTAATAGCCGATCAGGGTCAAGAACGGACGACGGTACGGGGTCTGCCCGAAGTCGCGCAGACGGACAAGCTCAGCACGAACAGTGTGGATTCCAGCGCGGCGCTCGTTGCGCGCAGCTAGCCAGACCGCGGATTCAGGAATCGTCAGACGCAGCAGGAGTACACCGAGGGCCACCGCCGCGAAGGTACCGAAGATGACCAGTCCGCCTGTGGGGCCGGTGGCGCCGAAATTGATGGCCAGCAGCACAGCGAGGAGGATGCCGAAACCGCCCAGCAAGTTGGAGAAAACCAAGATCTTGCCGCGATTTCGGTCCGTCGCCGCCTCGGAGATCGTTGCCAGCGCGACCGGGAGATCCGCCCCCACGCCGATTCCGATCAAAGTGACGCCGATGAGGAGGGTCGGAAAGGTCGCATCGAGGAGAGGAATGGCGGCGCCGACGGCGGTGAGAGCCATTGTGGCGATGAAAACCGTGCGGCGGCCCCAGCGGTCGCCCAACCTGCCGCCCAACAGCGATCCGATCGCCACGCCCGCGGTGAGGGCGCCGGTGAGCAGACCGACGTCGTTTGGGGTGAGGCCCGGCATGTCGGGCTTGAGGGCCTGGAACAGCACCAGCGCGATCGGAATCCCGGTCGTGATGCCGGTGTCCACAAATGTCGCCAGGCCGCAGACGATACCGACCCACCATGCATTCGGTGCTGGCCTACCTTTGTCTGACTTGGACATGCGAATACTCCTTTGTAGTCGGATTGCCGAACGCGCAGAACGTACTGGTCGGCCTGTGTCGGCGTCCAGACATCGTGCTACATCGATTCTGTAACAGTCAAGATTAGAATAATTTTATTTCGAATGATTGACATGTTGAACTATATGGGCTGTCATTGAGGTCAGCCTGGTGCGCGACGGAGGTGTACGGAATCGCCGTGCACCGCAGAACCCCAAGGAGAGAGATGATCCTCGAAGGAAAAGTTGCAATCGTCACTGGCAGTGGCCGGGGATTGGGTTTGGCATATGCCCAGGAGCTTGCGCGGCAGGGCGCTGCCGTGGTGATTAATGATGTTGACGAGGCCGTTGCGGACGAAGCAGTGGCAAGTATTGTCGCTGCGGGCGGCAAGGCGGTTGCCGCCACGGGGGCCGTGGGCTCTGCGGCGACCGCCAAAGAGTTGGTGAGCACAGCCGTCGGGACTTTCGGACGCGTGGACATTCTGGTGACCAACGCAGGTGTGCTGCGGGACAAGTCTCTGCTGAAGATGACCGATGAAGACTTTGATCTGGTCATCAATGTTCACCTGCGCGGCACTTTTACCTGCGTCCGTGAGGCTTTCGGCTATTTCAAGGAAAAAGGTGTGGCGGGGCGCATTATTGCCATCGGGTCTCCCACCGGGCAGCGCGGCAACTTCGGCCAAACTAACTACGCCGCTGCCAAGGCGGGAATTGTGGGTATGGTGCGTACCTGGGCCCTTGAAATGAAGCGATCCAATGTGACCGCCAACGTGGTGATCCCCGTGGCAGCCACTGCGATGACGGAATCCATTCCCTTCTTTGAAAAGGCTGTCCAGGCTTCTGCCCGCGGCGAAGCGATGCCGGACTTTTTCCGGAAGGACCTCGGTTTTGGCACAGCGTCCGACGTCGCAGGGCTGGTGGCATTCCTCGCCTCCGACGCGGGCGGGAAGATTACCGGGCAGGCGATCGGCGTGGGCGGTGACCGTTTGCAGCTCTGGTCCCACCCCGAAGCCGTGGCTACCGAATACCACGACGGCGGCTGGAGCTGTGAGGAGCTCGCCTCCTCTTTTAACCGTCTTTTCGGCGATAGGCTTCAGGGTGTCGGCGAGACGTTCCCGGAGTTGCCCGCAGAGTTGCGTCCCGAACCGGCACCGGCTAGGTAAAGCGCCATGAGCTACGTATCCGCTTTGGACGTTGCTTCGCTGACGGCGATTGACATGCACGTCCACGTGGAAGTGGACGGCCGCGGGCACAACGCCCTGCCACAGGAACTCATCGACGCGGCAAGCAGGTACTTCAAGACGGACGGCCCCCGACCGGGTTTGGACGATATCGCCCGGATGTACCGTGAACGGAAGATGGCCGCCGTCGTCTTCACGGTGGATGCCCGCCGGGCATTGGGCCATTTGCCCAATAGCAGTGAAGAAATCGCGTTGGGCGCTGCCCGCAACAACGACGTGCTGATTCCTTTCGGTTCCGTGGATCCCACCACCGGCGCGGAAGCCCTTGAAAGGGCTCGGCTGCTGGCAAGGGATTACGGCGTACGCGGGTTTAAGTTCCACCCGACAGTGCAAAACTTCAATCCGTCGGATCAGCAGTTCTACCCGCTGTGGGAGCTATTGGAGTCCTTTGGTCTCCCAGCCGTCTTCCACACAGGCCAGGCAGGCATCGGTTCCGGGTTGCCAGGCGGATTCGGCTTCAAACTGGGTCTGTCCAATCCGATGCTGCTCGACGCCGTGGCGGCGGACTTTCCGGAGTTCCAGGTCATCATGGCGCACCCTTCAGTGCCATGGCAGGACGAGGCCATTGCCGTAGCCACACATAAGGCAAACGTGTGGATCGACCTTTCCGGCTGGTCACCGAAGTACTTCCCCGAGAAGCTGGTCCAACAGGCAAACTCAGTCCTGCAGAACAAGGTGCTGTTCGGTTCCGACTTCCCACTGATCACACCCGACCGCTGGATGAACGACTTCGCTTCCCTCGCGATCAAGGACGAGGTTCGGCCAAAGATCCTCAAGGACAACGCTGCGCGGCTGCTGGGATTAGACAAGCAATCCTCGCCATGACCGGCCCCTTCCCGGTCATCCCCAACACTCAAGGAGCATCATGAGCACCACAACTGTAACTTTCGAAGAACTGGCCGGCATGGAAGGCCACGACTTGGGCTATACCGGTTACATCGAAGTGACCCAGGAACAAATCGACACTTTCGCTGACGCCACGGGCGACCACCAGTGGATCCACACAGATCCGGAAAAGGCCAAGGACGGCCCTTTTGGCGCACCTATCGCGCACGGCTTCCTCACGCTATCCTTGGCCATCCCGTTCTGGACGGAGCTGCTGGACGTTACGGGAGTGAAGACCAAGGTCAACTATGGGTTGGAAAAGGTCCGCTTCCCGTCCCCGGTAAAAGTGGGCTCAAAGATCCGTATGGGCGCAACCATCGCGGATGTCAGCGAAATCGCCGGGTGCGTTCAGATCGGCGTGGACCAGATCATCGAAGTTGAAGGCGGCACCAAGCCAGCCGTCGTCGCACACTCGCTTTACCGCTTTTATGCCTAGGGAACGTTCGACGGCGGGCGTTCGGCAACGCCGGCCAACCGCCGTCGAACGATCCTCTCATCACAGGAAGGCCCGGTTCACATGGACAACCAAGGTGTGGGTTCGTGGATGCAACGACGCAGGCACAAATCCGCCACCAAGACCGCTTTAATCTTCTGCGACTCCGCCATCAGTTACGGTGAGCTGGCCGAACGGGTAGACCGGCTGGCCAATGCGTTGCGTTCCCGCGGCGTACAGCGCGGCGACCGCGTGGCCTATCTCGGCGAAAACCATCCCTCGTTCCTGGAGACTTTTTTCGCCGTAGGCACGCTCGGGGCCATTTTCGTACCCCTGAACACCAGGCTCGCTCTGCCGGAAATCCAGTTCGCACTGCAGGATTCGGGATCCGTCGCCCTGATCAACGCCGAAAACCTGGAGGGACTGGCCCGCACGGGCAGCACCGACACGGACGTTCGGCATCGATTTGTTGTCCGGGATACGGAATCAAGTCCGACCGGGAAAGGCGCGGAAGACTATTCGGAGGTGCTGGCAACTGCTTCCGCTGATCGCATCGACATCCAGGTAGCCCTGGACGACACCGCAATGATCCTCTACACCTCGGGCACTACGGGACGTCCTAAGGGTGCTGTGCTGACCCACGGCAACATCACTTGGAACTCCTACAATGTGCTGGTGGACTATGACGTGCTCAGCACTGACGTCGTGCTGGTGATCTCTCCGATGTTCCACGTTGCCTCATTGGGCATGGCGGTCCTGCCGGTGCTGCTCAAAGGCGGAACGGTCCTGCTTGAACCAGGGTTTGTCCCCGGCCGGGCGTTGTCCCTGATCGAGATATACCGTGCCACCATGATCGGCGGCGTCCCGACAACCTACCAGATGCTGGCCGGACACGAAGCGTGGGCATCTACTGACATCAGTTCATTGAACAAGCTCACTTGCGGCGGTTCCGCTGTACCGGTCCGCGTGATGGAAGCATACGAGAACCGTGGGTTGTCCTTCTCCGGCGGTTACGGCATGACCGAGACTGCGCCTGGTGCCACCAGCATGCAACCGGATAGGAGCAGGGAGAAAATGGGTTCGGTGGGTCTGCCGCATTTCTTCACCGATGTGCGCATCGCGGACCCGCTCGGCACCATTCAGGAACCCCATGCTATCGGGGAGATCCAGGTGAAAGGTCCAAATGTCATCCGTGAATACTGGTGCCGGCCGGAGTCCACAGAGAGCAGTTTTGTCGACGGCGGGTGGTTTCGCTCGGGCGATATGGGACACAAGGACGAGGAAGGCTTCGTGTACGTCTCGGACCGGCTCAAGGACATGATCATCTCCGGCGGGGAGAATATCTATCCGGCCGAAGTGGAACAGATCATCATCGAGCTCGAAGGAGTAAGCGGTGTTGCAGTCATCGGCATTCCGGACGAGAAGTGGGGCGAGGTCCCGCGGGCCGTCGTTACCGTGCGCGATGGTTTCACTATCACCGAAGACGACGTCCGGGCACACCTGGACGGGCGGGTAGCCCGTTACAAGATCCCCAAGTCTTTAGTGGTCGTGGAGGAATTGCCACGGACAGCCAGTGGAAAGATCCGCAAAGCGGCCTTGCGCGGCTCGTACACGGAAAGTAAAGGAACCGGACTCCACCCCACATCCCGTGCCGTCGAAGATGACGGCTCTTAAGGACAAGACATGGCCGTGGACGAAATGAAGGCAGGGACCCGTTTTGCTGTGCTGTGCTGTGCTGTGCTATCGGCGATGCCGTCCACTCGCCAGAGCGGCACGATACGACGAAGTATCTCTACGTGGACACCGAAGATCATGGCTGAGTCCGCAGGCAACAACCAGATCGGCGTTGCGGCCGGCATCCTTGTCAGTACGGGCGGCATTGTTGGTGCCCTTGGCTTCGGGATCTTTTCGACTTGGATCAAGAACCGCCTCCTGAACACCTTCTGCCTCGTTCTTGCCGGCATCGCCCATGTCGGCCTCGCCAGTTCCTTCGGCACTATCGGCCTCGCGTTGGCTCTGGCTGCTATCGCTTGCATGCTCACCAACGCGGGAGTGGCCGGCTACTACACGATTGTGCCTCCGCCGTATTCGGCAAAAGCGCGGGCTTCGGGATTCGGCTGGATGATCGGCGTCGGGCGCTTGGTCTCCATTGCCGCGCCCATCCTGGTGGGATATCTCATCGCAGCCGGCATGCCCCGGTCCTCACCTCTGCGCCGGCGACCGGTTCCCTCCCCGAGTGACCGGTCAATTGCTATTGGCTATTCGTCACGTCCAAAAGATGGTCCGTTAGTCCGTGGGAGTGAATGCAGTTCTTCGAAGGAGGCTGCGGAGTTGCTCGCGTTCTTCCGCACTCAGTTCCCGGAGCGAGATATCCTCGGCTTTTCGAACGATTTCAGACGCACGCTTGCATAAGCTCCTGCCCGAGCTGGTTGCGCGGATGGCTCTGGAGCGCCGGTCGCTCTGGTCGTTGAGTCTTTCCACAAGGCCGCGGCGCTCCAAGTCGTCCACCAGCGTGACGATCTGGCTCGGCGCCAGACATAGGAAGTCGGCCAGCTCACGTTGGGAAGGCGAGTTGGGCGTGCAAGCGAGGGCTAGGACCGAGTAGGACCGCACCTTCAACTCCAATGGCGCCAGCATGGCGTTGGCCCGTGCGGTTCCGATGCTGAGTGTCCGTGCCGCCAGGAACTCGGTTTCATGGACAAGGGCGCTGGCGAGCAAATCGCCGGCGATCTCCGTATTTACTCCGGTCACTGGTCCAGCATGCCTTTCGTCGGGAACCACCAAACATGGCTTTCTCAACGATACCCCGGGACCGATAAACAGAATTGTTTCATTTAGGATGATCTGTTTCCTCATGTGAATCCCTCCGGATGAGTAGTGCTGTTGTCCCGGTGAAGTAGGAAACGAAGAAGCTTGCGTAAGAGGCGAGGTGTCCGGCAACGCGGGAGTTCAGGCAGCACAATGCCGGCAGCACCGGTCCCGGCGACCACGACGTGCCGTTCCTTGACCGCCCCGACGATGGCGGGCTGGACCACGACCAGCGGATCCGCCCGTGGTATTCGAGCTCTGCAGGATAAAGTAGCGCCGCCCCCGTCGTTGGCGGCCGGCAGCTGCCGGTCCCGGTCGCTTCACCGGTGGATCATCAGCTCCCGATCAATCTCAACAACGACGGCGGTACTGGCTGTCGCCGTCGTCATTCTTCCGGAGTGGGTCGCCACAGCGGCGGTCACGAGACCTCGATGGTCACTATCGCCGGACCACTGGGGGAGGCTTCAGCAGTCAGGCCGGTCTTTGAGGTGACTGCCCGTGAGACGCAGCACGCCATTTTCTCCGTGGCGTTCTTCTGGCGTGAACTATAGAAGACGTCGCGATGGTCGATGGCGCCCTCTAGCTGGAGGATCCTGACCTCGCAGAGCCCGCACTCGCCCTTGCGGCAGTCGAACATCATGTCCGCCCCGGCGTCCTCAAGCGCTTCTAGCATGGAACGTCCAGGCCCCACAAGAACCTGCAGTCCCAGGCTCGGGACCTTGACGACGAATTCCTCCGGGTCATACCAACCGCTGTTGCCGAAAGTCTCAAAGCGGAGATTGGGATAGCTCAGCCCGCGCTCGGTCCAGCTGCGGCGGACGGCGTCCATGAGCCGGATGGGACCGCACATGTACAGCTCCGTGTCTTCCGTGGCGCCCGCCACAAGCGCGTCCACGTCCAGGGATGTGCCTTCGTCATCGATGTGGACCACGAGATTCTCTCCGTGCAGATCCTGCAATTCCTCCAGGTAGGCCATCGCTGCGCGGTTACGGCCTGCATAGACGAAGGTGTAATCCGCTTTGAGGTTTCTGAGCACCTGGGCCATGTTGATCATGGCGGTGATGCCAATCCCGCCGGCCAGCAGGATGTACCGCTGCGCGCCCACGCGGAGCGGGAAGTTCTGTAGCGGCTGGGTGATCTCCAGCTGGTCCCCAGGTTGGAGTGCGTGGATGAAAAGAGAGCCCCCGCGGGACAGCGGCGCCTTCAGCACGCTGATGACCAGCTGGGTGCCGTCTTCGGCGGATTCGACGATGGAGTAGGAGCGTTTGTCTTGGTGACCATCGATGCTGACCATGACGTCGATGTGCGAGCCCGGTTCGGCGGTTTTGGGCCGCGATGGCTCCAACACGACACGCTGGACATTGGCGGCTATGTTCCGGACCTCGACAACCGTGCCCAGCTGCCAGACCTCAATATTTGTTGCTGCCATTGCTTGTTTAGACCTGTCTCGTAGTTGGCTGTCCCCGGCTAGGCGCCGGGAACCAAGCGCCCTTCGGATTCGAGCTGGCGTTCGATGAGGCGCCGCACCCACATGCCTCCGGCGTCGATGTTGAGGTTGTAGAACTCGTAGTCCGGATTGGCGTCGATGGCCGCCTGCTGCGCGGCGAGCATGGCCTCGTCTTCCCCGAAGACGCCGTGCACACCGTCGCGCAGCTGGGTGGTGATGAGCTGGCTGTCCAGCCGGTAGTTGCGCATGAACGCCCAGAAGTAGTGGCAGGACTTGTCGCTTTCGGGAGTGATCGCGTTCATCACGAAACCGTTGACCCCCTGGCTGCGGTCACCCTCGTAGGCGCCCGTGCCGGCTTTGGTTACGCCGACGTCGATGTTGATAACAGACGGGGACCGGAAAGTGATGATCTGCCAGCGATCCACTTTCCCCTCGAACCCGGGGAACTTGTCCCGCATGTTCTTGAGCCAGAAGGGGGGAGCGTCGATGTTGAACATCCAACGGGACACTGTCACGGTCCCGTCGTCGTGTGTGACCACGAAGTCAGATTCACTCAGCTCTTCCTGTCCGATCGAGGAGGAGTGGATGAATTCCTCGTGTGTGAGGTCCATGAGATTGTCCAGCACCAACTGGAAGTTGCACGGCGCGTGAATGGTTTCGCCATCCCCGGCCCATTCCGGGGAGTCCAGCTGGTGCATGTCCGGAACCAGCTCCGGGTCAGCCTTGGTGGGGTCGCCGAGCCAGACCCACACATAGCGGTGGCGCTCCACAACGGGGAATGATGGCACTGTGGCACTGGGGTTGATGGTCTCCTGCGCAGGCATGGAGACGCAGCGGCCCGCGGAGTTGTAAACGATGCCATGGTACGGGCACTGGATCTGGTCCTTGCCGAGGGTCTTGCCCAAAGACAGCGGGGCCAGCCGGTGCCAGCACGCGTCAGCCAAGGCCACCGCCTTGCCGCCCTCCGTGCGGTACAGCGCTAGCGGGCGGCCAGCTACCTTGCGCGACATCGGCTTGCGCGTCACCTCCTTGTCCCAGGCAGCGACGTACCAGACGTCCAGCGGGTAGCCGAGGACCTTGTTGGTGGTGGAGCTCTGTGTCCGGACTTCAGTCACGGTTCTTCCTTCCAGTCGCCGGGCCGGCGTCGACAATGGCGCCGCCAGAATACCTATCTCCATAGTTAGTGCCTTGGATCACAAACTATCTATCGATATAGTTATTGGCAAGAGCAAAGATTGGAGTCATCCGTGAGTCTTCGGTACGCGTTGTTGGCACTGCTTTCCGTTGAGCCAATGACCGGTTACGACTTGTCCAAGCGCTTTGAGTCGTCGGTGGCCTACGTCTGGCACGCCCCCGATTCGCAGATCTATCCGGAGCTGCGGCGGATGGAAAAGGACGGGCTGCTAAACGGGGAAGAGGTCCCTTGGGGACCTCGCGGCAAGAAGACGCAATACCGGATCACGGCAGAAGGCACGGCAGCCTTCCGGGATTGGATGAACACGCCGCTGGAGTACTCCCGTGAGCGCGATCCCGTTCACCTCAAGGCGGCCTACCTGGAATGGGCAGACCCCGATGCCGCTCGAGCCCATATGCAGGCACACATCGACTACCACACTCTGCGCCGGGAGCAGTGGGCAGGGATGATCGAGGAGTTGAAGAACGGCACAAATGTGACGCTGACGAAACGCCTTGCCGTAACTCCCGAGGCAGACCGGCGCCGCACCTTGGAGTACAAAGTCTTCACCTATGAGGGCTTGGTTGCCCGCGCGGAGACGGAAATAGAATGGGGCCACCGCGGCTTGGAACTCATCGATTCACTCAGCGACAGTTCCTGAGGGAAAGCACAAAACGCAAAAGGGAACCGCCTGGCGGTTCCCTTCTTCTAAAAGGAGCGAGACGGACAACGTGATCCCGCCGAGCACCCAGGTTCTATCAACTCGGGCATACCGTAACCATAGCGATCTAGACCGGGAGCTCCTCTGTGTGATTTCACGCCTGCTTGGGATTCACCCACTTCGTCCCGTTCGCCTTCTGAATAGCTTCGATTCTGCGCAGCAGGCGATTTAGCCGGTCGACATCGTTCGCCGAAAGGTCGCCCAGAATGCTCTCCTGTCCGCGCATCGAGATCGGCAGCATGGCGTGGTGCATTTCCGCGCAGGCCTGGGTGAGGTACATGGGTCGGGAGCCACGCGGTACGTCGATCAGGAGCACGAGGTCACGCTCGAACAGCGTATTGACGCTTTTGGAGACTACTGCCTTGTTCAGGCCGAGGAAATCCGATACGTCAGTTGCAGATGCGCCGGTCCGTGGTGCCCTGCCGACGACGGAAAGGCCGAGCGCACACCTCCGCCGTCATCGCCGGGCACAGAAGCCTAAACCCGGAACACCCGCGCCCGCCTGGCCGCGGCAATACCGCGGTAAGAAAGGCTACTCGTAAACGTGCGGGGCGAGAGTTCCCACAAAGTCCAAGTTGCGGTACTTCTCGGCGTAATCCAGTCCGTAGCCGACCACGAATTCGTTGGGAATGTCATAGCCGACGTACTTGACGTCGATCTCCACCTTGGCGGCTGTGGGCTTTCGGAAAGCGGTGCAGATTTCCACTGAAGCGGTGCCGCGCGATTCGAGGTTGGTCTTGAGCCAGGAGAGCGTCAGCCCGGAATCGATAATGTCCTCGACGATCAGGACATCCTTGCCCATGAGGTCGGTGTCAAGGTCCTTGAGGATGCGCACGACGCCGGAGGACTGGGTACCGGAGCCGTAGGAAGAAACGGCCATCCAGTCCATGCTGACGTGACTGTGAAGTGCGCGCGCGAGGTCGGCCATGACCATGACGGCGCCCTTGAGCACGCCCACGATCAGCAGTTCACGGCCCTCGTAGTCCTTGTCGATCTGTGCAGCCAGTTCACCGATTCGTCGCTGGATCTGCTCCTTGGTGTAGAGAACGTGCTTGAGGTCTGCCTGGACGTCGTTTGAATCCACCAATGGCTCCTGTGTTGATGCGTGGGTGCGGCTAGTGTTGGGGCGATTTGTGTTGCCGGAATACTAGCTTCCCACAGCCGCCCCCTTCGCGGGGAACGGCATCTCCCTGCGCGGAGGCCTCGCGGTCCAATTCGCTGAGGGATACGCGATAGACGCTGACGCTGCCCGGAAGCTGCACGGGACCGGCCGATCCCTGCCTGCGCAGCAACGCTTCAGCCGCCTGGAGCCGCCCATAGCCGGGCTGCTGTCCCCCGACGTCGGCCGCTGCTTTGGCGATCACCCGGAACCTGAGCGCGGGGGCCAATTCCCGCAACGCGTCTTCGGGGAGCCAGACGCCGTCGTCAGCCCGGTTCACCAGTCCCGCATAACTCTCAGCCGCGAGCTGCTCCAGGAAGTCAGCGTCCTGTTGGAGGATCGCGGCGGTGCGGGCAAGCGATTCGGCGACGCCGGGTCCGAGTTTGGCCTCAAGCAACGGCATTACCTCGACCCGGGTTCGCGAACGGGCAAAGGCCGGATCCGCGTTACTGGGGTCGTGCCAGGTTTCGAGTTCCTCGACCTCGCAGATTTCCAGTGTTTCCGCGCGCCGCAGGCCGAGGAAGGGGCGAAGGAGCTTGCCGCGGGCAGGCCGCATTCCGGCGAGGGAGCGCGTTCCCGAGCCGCGGGCCAGGCCCAGCAGCACCTGTTCCGCTTGGTCATCCAAGGTGTGCCCGAGCAGGATCGCCCGGCAATCAAGCTCCGTGGCAGCCGCTTCAAGGGCTGCATGCCGGGCGTCGCGCGCCGCGGCTTCGGGCCCGAACCCAGTGGCCGCCACATCGACGGTCCTCAGCTGAACAGGCGAAAGGCCCAGCTCCTTCAGGATCGCGACTGTTCGTGCCGCGACCTCATCCGAGCCTTCCTGCAGCTGATGGTCAACCACGACCGCGGCGACGCTCACTGGGTGGCCGTGCACGTGGCCGCGACGAGCGAAGTACGCAGCCACGGAAGCGAGGGCCAGGGAGTCGGGACCGCCACTGCAAGCCACCAGGATTCGCTCTGGATAGCCTGCCGAGGCCAGTGCGTCCTGCAACATATTTCGTGCCTTGCCGACGACCGGCGCCAAGCGCCCGGGACGCCGTCGTCCGCTGCTTTGTGGGCTGCTGCCTGGCCCTGCTGGACCTGATTCGGTGCCCGCGGTCACAGACCCATCCGCTCAAGCCACAGCTTGGCCTCGTGGATTTCGGCTTCCGTGGGCAGTTGTTCGGCCGATTCCCAGACCCGGTTCAGGCCCTCCATGCCAGCCACCGCAACCACTTCGCGGACAAACTTGGCCCCATCGCTGTACTGGCGCATCTTGGCATCCAAGCCGAGGATGTTGCGGATGAATTTCTCGATCACTCCGCGGTCCTTGCCGCGTGCGCTGAAGCGCTGCCTGATGGTCTTCACCGAAGGGACCAGGGTGGAATCGACGGCGTCCATCACCACATTGGCGTGGCCTTCCAGCAAGCTCATGACTGCTGTGAGGTGCGAAAGCGAGGCCTTTTCCTCTGGGTTCTGCAGCAGATCCAAGATGGCGCCGCGGCCGGGGGTGGTGCCCGTGGAGCGGTCGCGCAGGGACCGCGCGGCGGCCGTGGCACGGTCCATGATGGAGTCCACATTGCCGAGCAGGTTGGTGCTGAGCCGCTCGATCTCCTCAAGCATGTGGGTCCGGAGCCAAGGCGCGGCGGCAAACTGCACGCGATGGGTCTGCTCGTGAAGGCAGACCCAGAGACGGAAATCGTCCGGATCCACGTTGAGCTCCCGCTCCACGGAGATGATGTTCGGGGCCACCAGTAGGAGCCGGCCGGCGGGTGGCGCTTTCGAGTCCGGGGCGAGTGCCGCGAAAGGGTCGTACTGGCCGAGGACTTTGCTCGACAAGAAGGCAAGCACAGCTCCGAGCTGGCTGCCCGTGATGGCGCCGCTCGCGGCCGCCGCAGCCGGTGTCATCGCCGGACCGCGTCGGGAATCCATCATTTGCTGAAGGGCCGGCTGGAGCATCACCGCAAAGCTCTGGGTGTTCGCCTTCGCCCACGATGCCCGGTCCACTACCAGGACATGGGAATCGCGGAGATCGCGTGCGGCTTCCAGACCGGTGATGTCATGCACATGCGGGACCGAGATGTCCGCGCTGAAACGCAGGCTATCCACGGCTTTGCCGATCTCGCCCGGGCTCATGGCCGGACCAGGGGGAGCGAGCCGGGCAGCCGTGGAGGCGGCCAGCTCCCAGTTGATGAGGGACTGGGCTTGCTGCTGAGACTCCATACGATCCATCAGAACACAGCAGGCTGAATCTGCGCCCTTAAGTTCGCTCACCGGCGAACGTCAGGCAGCAGCGAACGTCAGGCAGCGACGAACGTCAACCACCAGAGCAACCACACGCGGCGAGCGCGGTGGCGGACCTGTCCAGCGCCACTTTGTTCCCCGCGGCTCCCGGGGTCAGCCCGTTGCCGATAAAGGAGAAAACCAGGAGACGGCCGTCAGCGTCCACCACATAGCCGCTCAAGGCGATGACCGAATTCAGGGTTCCGGTCTTGGCCCGGACCAGACCTGCCCCCTGCGAAGTGCTGGCGTCGCCGTAGCGGTCTCCGAGTGTCCCTGTCAGTCCTGCCACCGGGAATCCCGCGAGCGCAGCACGGAGGCGGGTGTCCGGTCCGGAGGTAATGGCCCGGACCACGTCCGCGAACTGCCGGGCTGATACCTGGTTGCCCAAGGCAAGGCCGGACACGTCGGCCAAGTGCATGGAGTCCGTGGCTATCCCCAGTTCCGCCAACTGGGCGCTCACGGCCGCCGTGGCGCCGTCGTTGGTTCCCGGTTTTCCCACGGACAGTGCAGCCATCCGGCCAAACGTCTCCGCGAGGTAGTTGTCCGAGGTTTCCAGCATCAGGTCCACTTGCTCGCGGACGGTGGCGGACTCCACGCTCGCGAGGACGTCCTGCTTTCCTGCCGGAGCTTTGGCGCGTTCCACACCCGAGGCCACTGTGAATCCGGCAGCGTCACCCGCGGCCTGGAGCTTCCCTGCGAAAGCCTGCGCGGCCGTGAGGGCTGCATCCTGGGGTCGAGGGCCGGTGGTGGCCCCCGGGCTGGTCCGCGCCGAGTTCAACGCGAGCGGGAAGACCGGTGCTGTTTCGCCGGCAGCGACATCGTCGAGGCTCCACGCCGGGTTCAAGGCCGGTCCGGTGAAGATCGTGTCATCCAACTGCACGGTGACCGGACCTGTCACGCCGCGGTCCTTGAGCGCTCTGGCCGTGTCCGCCGCGAGCGTTTCGAGGCCGGCGTGGCCCATCACCTCGCCTGGCCGTGACGGTCCCGCGCCAAGCAGGACGTCCCCTCCGGCGCGCAGTACGATGGTCGACGCTGAGGGTCCTGTCAGGACCCGCGTGCCGAAGCGGGTCTCCGGGCCGATCGCCCGCAGCGCCGCGACGGCGGTGAGCAGCTTCATGTTGGACGCGGGCACCCGGTTCTTGCCGCCGTCGCGATCGTAAAGCGGAAGTCCGGTCAACGCATCCTGAACGACGCCGGTGAAGTCTCCCCCGCCGTCGGGCGTCAGTAAGGCGTTGAGCTGGCGGGTGACGTCGGCCGGTAGCGGGACCGGGGCTGAAGGGTCCAAGGGCGCGACCACCTGGGCACGGCTCAGCCCATCGGGAATCTGTTGCCAGGCCGGCGCCTTGGGGATGGGCGTGCGAGCAGCTCCCAGGAAGCCGGGGCCGAAGAACCCGGGTGCCACGCCCAGCCCCATCGGCACAGCAACGGCAGCGATGACCAAGATCAACAAGACCAGGGGCAGAAAGCGGACGAAGCCCTTCGACGCCGATTTCGCGGGTCTGGGGTTCCTGGGTCTGGGGTTCCTGGGTCTGAGAACGGGGTTCTCCTGCTTGTCCGAAGCCTGCTTTTCAGCCCCCGCCTGGTCAACGCCCTTCATACAGCTTTAGTCCTCAAAGTCTTGAATGTCCCCACCGTTTCAAGAAACTTGGGCCTCTCGCTATATCCTCAATAGTAGTCGGCGGCGTCGGCTGCTCTGTTGCCGCGCCCATGCCAATACCGTCAAGGAGCATTCCATGAAGCACGACGTCACGATCGAGATCCCCAAGGGGTCGCGCGTCAAGTACGAAGTTGACCACGAGACCGGCCGCGTTCGCCTGGACCGCGTCCTGTTCACGTCCATGCAGTACCCCACCCACTACGGGTTCTTCGAGAACACCCTGGGCGAGGACGGCGACCCCTTGGACGCACTGGTACTCCTGCAGGACTTCGACCTGTACCCCGGCGTCATCGTTGAGTCGCGCCCCATCGGCGTGTTCAACATGACCGACGACGGCGGTGGAGACGCCAAGGTCCTGTGCGTTCCGGCCGATCCGCGCTTCGACCACATCCAGGAAATCTCGGATGTCAGCGAATTCCTGATCAAGGAAATCGAGCACTTCTTCACCCGTTACAAGGACCTTGAGCCCGGCAAGTGGGTCAAGGCTGAAGGCTGGGCCGACCGCGCAGCCGCCGAAGCCGAGCTGGAAGCTTCCATCAAGCGTTACGTTCCGGTCTCCCACTAAGGGCCCACGCTTCGGGCGGCGGGTGTGGTTCCATACGAACCGCACCCGCCGCCGTCGTCGTTAATGGGTAGATGTCCCCATCGACCTCGCCTGTTTCGGAGCAATAGGCTAGGCGCGACATGACCAAAGACTAGGGACGGGGGATTCCGGATGGCTGGATTCTACGGCGCCGACGTCGCACAGCTGCGTTCATTGGCCGGTGTGATGGGCAAAGCCGCAACAACCCTGGAAATGCAGGGGATGCAGCTGAGCGGCCTCGTCAATAACACGACCGCATGGACCGGCAGCGACGCCCAAAGGTTCAAGAGCGATTGGAACTCCAGCCACCGTCCCCTGCTTCTCAAGGCGGCGACCATGCTGAAGGAAGGCGCCAAGCAGCTCAAGGCAAATGCCGAGGAACAGGATTACGCCAGCCAGCGGATGGGCACCAGCGCCCTAGCCGACCTCAAAGGCGTCTACGACTCCGGGATGGGGGCCAAGGATCTTGGCGCAACGCTCTGGAACGCTTGGAAACTCCACAAGCTCGGCTTCGAAGACTGGGCCAAGACCAAAGAGCTGCTGACGAATTGGGACGACGCCGGGCGATGGCTCAAGGGCGGCCTTGACCAGCTCAAGAACGGCGGCAAGCTCAGTGAGGTCCTGACAGACCTCAAAGCCGGGGTTCCGTATGCGCAGGCTTTCGAAGACGCCAGCAAGTTCTCCCAAGGCATGCGGATCGCCGGAGGGATCGCGGGACCCCTCAGCATTGCTGGCGGCATCCACGACATGATCTCCCCCTCCCACGATGGCTGGCGCGGAACAGGCGATCGGGTTGCTGGGGGATTGTCAGTGGTGGGCGGGGTTGGCGGCATGATGCTGATGACAGCGGGAGGCGCCGCGATGCTCGGCCCGATCGGCGCCCCGATCGTCATCGGCGCAGGGCTCGTCGCGGGCGCGTGGGCCTTGGGGAATCTGGTGGCGGACCATTGGGACAGCATCTCCAATTTCGCGCAGCACCCCGCCCAATACCTTGGCGACGGCCTGAAGCAAGCGGGAAACTTTGCAAAAGACGCCGGCACCAAAGTGGTTGACGGCGTAGGAAATGCGGCCAAATCGGTCGGAAAATTCGTGGGAGGTATTTTCGGATGAGCACCAACACGATCCAGTGGACCGAACGCGATGTGGAGTCCGCGGCGAAGGTCCTGTCGAAAGCCTCGGCGCAAGGGACGCCGCTGCCCACCCTCACAGACGAAGAAGTGGTTTCCCTGGACGGCGTCCAGCGCGAACAAGCTGTCCCCACCCCGTGGCTCTCGGCCCAGACGGCGGACCGGAACGTGCTCTGCGGCGTCGCCCTTCGGGGCCTTCTTGCCAAGGAGCTCGCCTATCCGGTGATCTTCGAAGGCGAGGCCGAGCCGTCCAGGCTGCACGCTACCGAGGAAATCACCGGTGCTTTGGCCCTGCGCCGTACCGGCCGTCAGGTTGCGTCAATCGAGCGGACAGTTTCGACCGGCAAGCGCTGGCTGTTCATCTACGTCCACGACGACGGCGCGCTGCTTGAGGAAGTCGACGAGGGCGGACTCCACGGCTTCACCGTAGTCACGGTTGACCAAGTCAGCCGACGCCTTGCGGCGTTTGCGGACCCCAATGGTGCCGCGGCGAAGGACTCTGAAGCGGTCAGCTACACCCCGGCCGAGTTCGAAGCCTCAGGCGGCGAGTTCCTTGCGGAGACGCAGGCAGTCAGCAACCTGGCAGTCTTCGAAACGAACGCCGAAGACCTCCGGACGCTGACGATCTACACGGCGCCCACCTCCGTGCATGTACTCAACCAGGTTGTCACCGAGGGCTCGCTGTCACTCGTGCTTCGGGAAGTGTCCGCAACAAACCTCGAGGGCACTCTCGCCACCATCGTTTCCGGAAAATAACCACCAGCAGCCGGGTCGTGCATTCAGAAGTGCGCCCCGCCGTCGTCATCCCCGAGGATTGCATGGCTAAGAAGAACAACTTCGACGGGCCAACCCGTCTGATCGACGCAAGCAGCCGCCGCCCCGTGAGGCAATACACGATGAGCGGCGAGTATTACGTCCGGGCCTCCGCGAGCCGGCACTTCTGGGGCCGCGTCCTCGACGGCGTCGTCTTCCTTGCCGCGTATTCAGTGCTGTGCCTGCTGGTTGTCGCCGTCCGCAAAGCAATGGAAAACAACCTGGCCACCCTGGAACTGGCATACAACGACGCCTTCTTTTACGCGCTGTTTGCCGGGCTGTGGTTCGTGGGCCTGTTCGTGTACGGCATGGTCTGGGGAACGTCGGGGCTCTTTGGCGACCGGGCGGCGCACATGCGGTCCGTGCGGATCCAGGATGGAACCACCTCCGGCGCCTGGACAGGGGGTTGGCGCGCTATCGCGTGGTCATTCATCCCGCTTTACATCTTCTTGATAGTCGGCAGCATGTTTGAGGTAGCCAACGTGGACCACTCCCCCGGCTACATTCCCCTCGACCTGGATTCCGGCCTGGCCCAGGGAAAGCCTCCGATCGAGGATCTTGCGCTCCTCGCCAAAGAAGAGGCCCAGGCCCGAGTTCACGGCGGACTTCCCAAGCTTTACGGGAGGAACCCGGATGCACGGCCGTAACTGGCTGGTCCGCCGGGCAGAACGCCGCCTGGCACCTGACCTGGGGAAACTTATCCACATCGCATCGTCGTCGAGGATCTTTTGGAGTTGGTTGCTGCCATGCCTAATCATCGGCTTCGTTTTCGGCACGATCGGGCAATTCGTCAGCCCCGCCAACTCGAGCGACCACACACCTGACAGATTCCAGAATATGCCGGTCTATCTGGTCACTTGCGTGCTGACAGGCCTGGTGCTGTGGTCGCTGACTTTCGGAATGGCCTTCCGAAAGCTTCTCGTGTTCGACGGCGGAATGGTCGCCTCGTATGCGCAGGAGCGAACCACGCGGATCTTCCGTTGGAGTCAGGTCGCTCCCGAATCCATCAAAGTGGTCACGAGCCACGATGGCTCTTCCCCTGCGGCGCTCCTGGTTGCCAAGGAGGTGACCCGCCTCGGCGTCACGGGAAAGTACGCGTTGGTGTTCTGCTCCGAAGGTCCGCCGGACCCGCATCCTGCCGGGGGTCGGGTGCCCAACCGACGTTTTTGGACCTTTGAAAGCAACCAGGATCCGGCTCCGCTGGTCCGGTCAATCCAGGACGGCATGGTAGCCGCACGTATTCCCGGCGCGGAATGGATCGCCTCACAATCGCTGCCACCCGCCGTCGTAACGAGCAAAACGGCTCTGGATTAACCGCTTGAAAGTCAGATACCTGCCGGTAATGTATGATCCACCATGTTCACGCTGACCATCAACCAACGCGACAGCCGCGGCAACGGAGACCTTGTTCCGCAGCTGCTGAAAGACTTGCGCCACATCCCTGCGCGCCTGGACTTTGACCGCTCGGTGGAAGATGAAGTCCAAGGCATCGTGGACTCCCCGCATCAGGCTGTGGACACGGCGCTCATCGCTTTGCGGAGCGGGCAATGGTACGTGGGAATCGGCGTCGGGCCTGTCAACGAACCCCTGCCCAACCAAATCAAAGACGCCTCCGGGCACGGACTGGTCTACGCCCGCCGCGCCGTAGATCGCCTACGGAACGGCAAGGAGCGCATCCCGGTGGCCGTTGAAGGCCCGATTGCTGCCCTCGCTACCGAGTCGGAGGCCGTGCTACGCCTTCTAGGACACATCGTGCAGCACCGGAGTTTTGCCGAGTGGCGCGTCCTGGATCTGCTGACGCCCGGCGTGCGTGGGCAACAGAAGGCCGTGGCCCAGGAACTGGGGATCAGTACCCAAGCCGTAAGCAAGGCCCTTGCCCGTGCCCAGTGGGTAGAGGAGCATGCTGCCCGGCCCGCAGCCGCCCGGCTCCTCGCGATGATCCTCGAGGTTTACTAGGGCGTACCCGTGTGCGCAGACCTTTAAAGCAGGCCGCGCAGAATGAGGGCCGCGCCGTCGTCGTACACCGAAGCGGTGACCTCATCCGCTACGGCGATGACTTCCTCGGGCGCTTGGCCCATGGCAACGCCACGGCCGGCCCAGCTGAGCATCTCGATGTCATTGCGGCCATCCCCCACCGCCACGGTGTGACGCGGGTGGGTGCCGAGCCGCTGGCGCAACTGTTCCAGGGCGCTGGCCTTGGTGACTCCGGCGGCGGCGATATCCAGCCAAGCCGTCCAGCCCACCGAGTAGGTGACCCCGGACAACCCTATCTTGCGGATGGCGGTGGAAAACTCCTCCGCAGTGTTCTCGCTGCTGAACACCACGACGCGTACCGCGGTGGCATCCAGCATGGTTTGGAAATCGACGCCGATTGCCTCGACGCCGAAGCTGGCGTCCTGGAATCGCTCGGTGGAGAGAAAGTTCCCGTCCTCGTCCTCAAGCGCGTACTTGGCGGACGGAAGCTGCTCGCGGAGAGCCATCAACGCCGGAGCGGGATCGAAAGTGGCCTTATGGATGATCTCGTAGCCAGCACCCAACTGCGGATCGAGCCTCAACGTCACGCCGCCGTTGCAGCACACCGCATAGCCCCGTTCCAGGCCGATCTGCTCGATGATGGGCAAGGTGGCGTTCAGCGAACGGCCGGTAGCGATCAGGACGTCGTGACCGCCGTCGACGACGGCCCTTGCGGCTTCGCGGACTCCCTGTGACATGTGGCCATCGTGGTCCACGAGGGTTCCGTCAACATCCAGTGCGACCATGAGTTTGTGATTGAAATTCCGCTGGTCATCGATGCCAGCGACTGAGGTACCAGTCAAAATAGTCATGCCTCCAGTGAAGCAGACCCCACCGACACCAGCTAGGACGCAGGCCACAGCAAGGGATTAACAGGGGGTGAATACTCCCACGTTGTCCACAGTGTGAGTATTTACTTGGGCTTTGGCGCTCCCGCTCCCCGGCCGGGCGAGCTCCCCGTCCAGCGTTGCAGGCCCACTACCCCGGGCCTTGTTTCCCGTTCCGGCACTTGTGGGCGGGATATCAGAATCTAGCGCCCTGGCCGAGGACGTAGCCCGGCGCGCAGGAGCTTCTGCCGCAGGCGGCCTGGCTGTTCCAGGTCTGCCCAATTCCATCTAGCGAGGGTGAACCCCAATCCTCGAATGCGGTCTTCACGTAGCTTTTCCCGATAGACGACTTCTTCGGCGCTTAGATCTCCCCGCAAGCCCTCGTCCAGATACTTTTGCTTGCCATCGAACTCGCCGGCGACCCGCTGTTCCGGCCACCAGAAATCGGTTCTGGCAACGAACTGCCCCGAGTCGACAATCGTGTGCTGTTGGACGGGCTGCTCGAGTCCCAACAATTCGATGGCCGCCCTGCTGAACGATTCCCCAGCCGATTCGGATTTCGTGTGGGCCAAGTTCGCGATGCGGATAGCACGGCGTTTGGCGGCATCGGTAGCGACTCCATCCAATGCCAAGGCCATGCCAGGATGATCTGACAGACGAGCATCTTGACCGAGTGAGCCCTGCTCCCAAAGCATGCGCGCGATTCCCTCAGCCACTACCAGAGCACTGCTGAATAGTGAGGTGCACATGACGTCGAGAGCCGTTTGCACCGGACCCGTACAAGCGACATCACCGGCAACCACCGCATCAGTTTCCCGTTGAAGCACATATCGCATGGGATGGTTGCCGACGCTCCGGGCCTGATTGGCAAGAGCGTTGTTTCCGTGGACCACAAAAGTTGCAGCGCGCCGGCCGGTGATTCGCTCCGAGGAAGTGGCTAGGTCAACGAACGTCGGGGGCCGAAGCGTCGGGACCCCGAGCACCACTGCCGCAGTCTCCCGACAAAAGACCGGCTGGTCGAACGCCAGACCCACCGCCGCCGCTGACCATTCGAACCGCTCGCTCGGAGTCGCATCCACCCACTCCGAGGTTTTCAGGTAGTAGCCGCGCCGGAGCCGGACAAGCCGGCCAGACCTGAAGTGGTGGTGAATCGCCGACGTGGATCCGGTGAGGGCCAAACGTTCGGCGGAGACAATGAGCTGCGAGGGGATGTCCATGGAAATACTGTCCATGGATCGTACCGTCGAGTCAGCCGTGCCGCGCCTCCATGTGGATAAGTCGAGCTGCATACGACAATTCGTCTAAGCATCCCGGGGCTTGTTTCCCACGATGGCACCTCAAGCAGCCGAATCGGAAACAGGCCCCGGAATCGCGATGCGGACGCCCCAAAGCGGGGCGCAGCCGCTAGCGGTGGACAAGAAGCCTCGCCCGACGGACTCGTTACAGGACCGGCAAGACCTCGAGGCCGCCGAGGTACTTCTGGAGCGCCTTGGGGACGTTGACCGAGCCGTCTGGGTTCTGGTGGTGCTCCAGGATGGCCACAATCCAGCGGGTGGTGGCCAGGGTGCCGTTCAGGGTGGCGACGGCTCGGGTGCCCTTCGCAACGCCGTCCTCGTTGACCGCGCGCTCACGGATGTTGAGGCGACGGGCCTGGAAGGTGGTGCAGTTGGACGTGGACGTGAGCTCGCGGTACGCATTCTGGGTGGGGACCCAGGCTTCGCAGTCGAACTTGCGGGCAGCGGACATGCCGAGGTCGCCGGCAGCGGTGTCGATCACGCGGTACGGGATCTCGACCTTGGCCAGCATTTCCTCTTCCCAGGCCAGGAGGCGCTCGTGCTCGGCAGCGGCTTCCTCAACCGTGGTGTAGATGAACATCTCCACCTTGTTGAACTGGTGGACACGGATGATGCCACGGGTGTCCTTGCCGTGCGAACCTGCTTCGCGGCGGTAGCAGGAGCTTTGCCCTGCGTAGCGAATGGGGCCGGCGGAAAGGTCAAGGATCTCGTCCGCGTGGTAGCCGGCGAGGGCCACTTCCGAGGTTCCCACGAGGTAAAGGTCGTCTTCAGCGAGACGGTAGATCTCGGCGTCGTGCTTTACGTCGAAACCGGTGCCCTGCATGGTCTCAGGACGCACCAAAGTGGGAGTGATCATGGGCACGAAGCCGGCCTCGATGGCTTGGTCCATGGCCATTTGCAACAGCGCCATCTCCAGGCGCGCACCCACGCCGCGGAGGAAGTAGAAGCGCGCACCGGATACCTT
This sequence comes from Arthrobacter sp. AZCC_0090, assembly GCF_014207375.1. Lineage (GTDB taxonomy): Bacteria > Actinomycetota > Actinomycetes > Actinomycetales > Micrococcaceae > Arthrobacter. The sequence goes on from NZ_JACHEE010000013.1 coordinate 39,418, forward strand.
GGCGCCGCGTTCCATGTCGATCGCGCCAATGAGCTCGCCGATCTCCAGGTGGTCCTTCGGCTCGAAGTCCGGGAATTCGCGTGGTGTCCCGACGGTCTTGACCACCACGAAATCGTCCTCGCCGCCCTCTGGCACGCCGTCGACGATCAGGTTCGGGATGACACGGAGCAGCTCTTCCTGCTTGGCCTGGGCGGCGTCCGCTTCAGCAGAGGCAGCCTTGACCGCATTGGCGAGTTCCTTGACTTCGGCCAGCAGCGCCTGCTTTTCCTCGCCCTTGGCCTGTGCCACCTTCTTGCCGAAGACGTTCTGCTCCGCACGAAGGTTCTCGTAACGGATCAGGGCTGCGCGGCGGTCTGCATCGGCGGAAATGATCGCGTCCACCACGGACTCGTCGGCGCCGCGGGCGCGCTGGCTGGCACGGAACTTGTCCGGGTTTTCGCTGAGGTCTTTTACGTCGATCACCAGACAAGAGTATCGAATGAGGGCACAGCTCCGTGGCCAGCGTCCGACGGCGGCAGGCACCCGCTGCTGCATGCGCTGCTTCACCCCCCGGCGGGATAGGGTTGAAGTACCATGAGCGATTGGATCCTATACGTGATTCTCGCTGGGGGCGTGGTCTTCGCCGTCTCCAGTTGGTGGGGTGTGCGCCGGCTCAGGGCCAGGCACACCCGCAGCGCCGTCCGCGAAGACGCACACAAGCCCGATCCCGGTTTACAGAGGGTCGCCGTCATCCTCAATCCCGTCAAGGGCAAGGCCGAAGACGCCCGGAGGATCATCCGGGAAGCCTGTCATCTTGCCGGCTGGGACGAACCCCGCTTCTTCGATACGACTGCTGAGGACCCCGGCCATTCGCAGGCCAAGGCGGCGCTGGCCTACGGGCCCGACGTCGTGCTCGTGGGCGGCGGAGACGGCACCGTACGCGTCGTGGCAGAGACCCTCGCTCACACCGACGTCGCGATGGGCCTGATTCCCCTGGGCACCGGAAACCTCCTGGCACGCAACGTGAACCTGGACGTCAACAACCTGCGGGGCAACATCCAGACCGCCCTCTTCGGCCACCAGCGCTACATCGACACTGCCCGCATGGCCATCCACAATGAGCGGACGGGAGCCTCCTCGGAACATGCCTTCCTGGTGATCGCGGGCATGGGCCTGGATGCCGAAGTTGTGGGCGACACCAACGACGATCTCAAGAAGGCCGTCGGCTGGCTGGCCTACACGGAGGCCGGCGTCCGCCACCTGCCCGGACGGCGCAAGAAGGTCACCATCGCCATGGATGACGAGCCCGAGCAGTCCCGGAAGATCCGAAGCGTTCTGTTCGCCAATTGCGGCTTGATTCCAGGCGGCATCGATTTCATTCCCGAGGCAATGATCGACGACGGCGTCCTCGACGTTGTAGTGATGAGCCCCCGCAGCGCCATCGGCTGGCTCGCCGTGTACGCCAAGATCCTGTTCAAGCACAACCGAAACTTGCCGGTCATGAACTTCTACCGTTCGGGCAAGGTGGTCATCCGGAGCAACGAACCCATGGCCACGCAGCTTGATGGTGATCCTTCAGGTGAGGCCACGGAGGTCACCGTCAAAGTGGAGCCGCGTTCTCTTCTGGTTCGCGTGCAATAACTGGCGTGTTTGCAATTTGGCGAGACGCTACTTGGCGTTCTTCGCCGCTTCCGCTGCTTTGCGTTCTGCCAACGCTTTGGCGGCCGCGCGCGCTTCGGATTGCTCGCGGATCATGGCCTGCTCTTCCTCAAAGCGCAAGCGATCGGCCCGGTCGGCTTCGTCGCCGTCCCAGTCCTGGTTGTCCGCCTTGGGCTTCGGGTTGACGATCATTCCCTGGCCGCTCGTGTCATTGCTATTTCCCGACATGGCCCGCTCCCTCCGTTAGGGGCATGCGTCCATCAATTGTGGATCAAGCAAGCATACGCACAGTTTTAGCCACGCGATAGGGGTTGAAGAGTCAATTATCCAACGCTTTGCGGAGCAGATTCTCCGCCCAGAATGCCGCGAACCCACGCGTGCGCGGACGCGAATGCGGCGTCAGAAGTATGCGGAGCAACCGAGGTTTGCTGTGCGTCGGCCCGGGCGTAGGAACCCAGGAAGCGGGTGGCCGGACTGATCCGGTGCAGGCCTGCCAAAGCATCGGCCACCCGGGCGTCGGAGGCGTGGCCGTCGGCGTCAATGCTGAAAAAGTAGTGTCCCAGATACTGGCCGGTGGGCCGGGACTCGATCCTGCTGAGGTTGACGCCGCGGGTGGCGAACTGGTCCAGGATTTCCATCAGGGCGCCAGGGCGGTCTTCGGGGAGGGGCACCACGACGGTGGTCTTGTCCGAGCCCGTCCGCTCCGTCAGAGCGCCGGGCCGGCTGACCAGGACGAAGCGAGTGACCGCGCCGGGGTTATCCCCGATGTTCTCGGCGAGGATGTTCAGGCCAGGCCGTTCGGCGGCGACGAGAGGGGCGCAGATTGCCGCGTCATAGTGCGCGTCACCCTCGAGAAGCCCGACGGCGGCAGCCGCCGTCGAGGATCCCGGAACGTATTCCGCATTGGGGATATTATCATCAACCCACAATCTGCACTGGGCCCACGCGTGACCGTGGGTGGACACCCGGTGGATGTCCGCGATCTTCACCCCAGGCCGGGCAACCAGCACGAACGTGATGGGCACTAGGGCTTCGCGGATGATGCGAAGTTCGGTTCCGGTGGCAATGGCATCCAGCGTGGCGGTCACGCCACCTTCTACCGAGTTCTCGATCGGCACCATGGCCGCATCAGCCTCGCCCCGACGGACGCGCTCGAGTGCCGTGTTCACGTTGGAGCACGGCACCCTGTTGGCTTCTGCCGCGCCGGGGACCTGTAGGAGCGCAGCCTCGGTGAACGTACCTTCCGGGCCAAGGAAGGTGTAGGTGAGCGCGGAACCCGACATCAGATATTCCTTAGGTGTTATGCGTCGCGGCTAGAGGACGACCGGCTTGAGGCCGTTCTCCGAAACCATGGGGCGGCCGGACTCGAACCACATGTCCATGCCACCGGCGATGTTCGTGGCCGTATAACCCTGCCCCACGAGCCACTGAACAGCCCGGAACGAGCGCCCTCCGGTGCGGCAAATGACAAAGAAGTCATCGTCCGGATCAAGTTCGTCAAGCCGTGCCGGGATCTGGTCAAGCGGTATGTGAAGGGCGCCCTCAGCATGACCTGCCACCCATTCGTAATCCTCCCGGACATCCAGGATTTTCGCGTCAGCCGGAACATCGCCGACAGGCACGGTCTCGAAATCGCTCACGTGGGTTCCTTCCAGTTGATTCAGGTCTCCAATCCAGCCTACCGTTGCAGGGACCGCGACCACACGAGGCAGGAGGCCACATGGCTGCCGGCGAGCCCACCATCCTTGCCACCTCCGGCGGGTACAAGTCAGGTCATCGCACCAGGATGGAGTTCGATCTCCTGATGCGCCACGCGGTCGAACTCTCCGGCGTGAGCGGACGCGCCCCGCGAGTCGCGCACATCGGGACGGCGTCCGGCGACCAGCGTTGGTTCGCGGCGGAACTGGACCAGGCCGCCCGGGTTTCCGGTTTCGACTTCAGCCATTTGAACCTGTTCACGATGCCCAATTACAGCGACCCCGAGGCGTACCTTTTGGAACAGGACGTGGTGTGGGTCAATGGCGGTTCAGTAGTCAATCTGCTGGCTGTGTGGCGTGCGCACGGACTGGACGGCATTCTGAGGCGAGTCTGGGAAGACGGAGTGGTGCTGGCCGGTGTATCGGCGGGCTCGATTTGTTGGTTCCAGGGCGGCACCACCGATTCCTACGGCCCTGAACTGCGTGCCGTGATCAATGGGCTCGGCTTCCTCCCCTACGCCAACGGCGTCCACTTTGACTCCGAGCCGGGCCGCCGGCCGCTGGTCCATCGCCTTGTTGCCGAAGGGGTGCTGAGCGAAACGCACTGCACCGACGACGGCGTCGGGCTCGTCTACCGCGGCACGGAACTCGTAGACGTGGTTGCGGAAGTCAGGGGTAAGGCCGCTTATCGGGTCACCGCGGCGGCCGGAGATTCTGGCGGCGACGTTGCCGTTGAAGAGCGCTTGGAGTCCCGTTTCCTTGGGTGACATCCACGAACTCGGCGCCGTTGCGTTACGCGAAGCCCTGGCCACGGGACAGCTCTCCGCAGTTGAGGCCACGGGACATTTCCTTGCGAGGATCGCAAAGCACAATCACGCGCTGGGAGCTTTTGTCACGGTGACGGCCGACCAGGCCATGCTCGACGCCCGAACGGCCGACGCAACGTACGTCCGCCAGCAGCGGGAAGGGGCAGAACTTCCACTCCTGCACGGGGTACCGCTGGCATTCAAGGACCTCACCGATGTGGCAGGAGTCGCCACCACCCACGGCAGTGCAGCCCTGGACCGCAAATCCGCGCCCGAGGACGGAGTCCTCGCTGCCACGCTCAAAGGCGCCGGTGCCATCTCACTGGGCAAGACTCAAGTTCCGGAATTCGGACTGACGGCCTACAGCGAAAACCGCATCGCACCGCCGTCGCGCAATCCGCACGCATTGAGCCGCAGCTCTGGCGGATCGTCAGGAGGCAGCGCTGCCGCAGTTGCTGCCGGCTTGATTCCCTTCGCGCCCGGGAGCGACGGCGGCGGTTCCATACGTATTCCGGCTGCGGCATGTGGACTGTTGGGGTTGAAGCCGGGTCGCGGCTTAGTGCCGGCGGGCGAAAGCGTTGGCGACGCCGCTCACTTGGTAGTTGCCGGACCTTTGGCGCGTTCCGCAGCGGATGCCGCGCTCATGATGGACGCCCTGGTGCCACGCGAATACCAGCCTGAACGGGGCTACCTTGCGGCCATCGGAGAAGCGCCGGCGGCCTTGCGCATCGGCGTGAGCCTGGACAGCCCATGGTCCACCACCTTTCCCTTCACGCCGGAGCAAGAAGCCTTGGATGCCCTCGACACGGGCGTCGAGCTGCTGACTGACGCCGGCCATTCAGTGTTCGACGCCGAGATCCGCTACGACAATCGCTATCCGGAAGCGTTCACCGCGGCCTGGACCGCCGGCGTCGGGAGCGCGCGCATCCTGCCGCAGCGCGAAGCCCTGCTGACCCCGCTGACCCGGACCTTCCGGCGTCGGGCGCAACAACGCAGCGCAGCAAAGGTCAACGAAGCCATCGGCTTCCTGCGGCAATTCACCCACGACACCGTTGCCCAGTACGGGCAGTGGGATCTCGTGCTGACGCCGTCGCTGGCACAGACGCCACGGCCCGTGGGCTGGTTCACCGGGCAGGACCTCGGTGGAAAACAGTGGCCGGCCCCGGACTGGCCTGGCGACGCGGACGACGACTACCGCAAGCAATGCGAGTTTGCGCCCTGGTCCTCCATGGTGAATGTGTGCGGGCTGCCGGCGATCACCCTGCCCGTGCATTGGACCGGCCCAACCCCAGGAACGGGGCTTCCGATGGGCATCCAACTCATTGGAAAGCCGGGATCCGAACTCCTGCTCCTGCAACTCGCAGCGCAGCTCGAAGCTCCGGGAAAGACGGCCGATAAGCTCCTTTGAACGTTTGTCCAGAGCATCCAGAAATATGACATTATGTGACACGGATGCCAGCATGGGATAAATGAGCACACCTCTAGACACGGCGGCGCCCGCCAAAATCACGGGCGACACGTCATTTTTCGGCCACCCAAAGATGCTGGCCAGCCTCTTCTCCGTGGAAATGTGGGAGCGCTTCTCCTTCTACGGAATGCAGGGCATCCTGCTGTATTACATGTACTTCACCTCGGACCACGGCGGACTCGCGATCGACAAATCGCTCGCCGCCGGACTGGTTGGCGCGTACGGCGGAGGCGTATACCTCTCCACGATCCTGGGCGCTTGGTTGGCGGACCGGATTTTCGGCTCCGAACGGGTATTGTTCGGCTCCGCCATCATGATCATGGCCGGCCACATCGCGCTTGCGCTCCTCCCCGGCATACCGGGCCTGGTGGCGGGCCTGGTGCTCGTGGGCGTGGGCTCCGGTGGCCTCAAAGCGAACGCCACGGCGTTGGTCGGCACCCTCTACGGGGAGAAGGACGAACGCCGTGACGCCGGCTTCTCCATCTTCTACATGGGCATCAACATGGGCGGGCTGATCGGCCCGCTCGTCACCGGCTGGCTGCAGGAAAGCAGCGGCTTCCACTGGGGCTTCGGCGCAGCCGCAGTCGGCATGGCGATCGGCCTCGGCATCTACGCGCTGGGCCGCAACAAACTCCCGGAAGAAGCCCACCGCGTCCCGAACCCCCTTCCTTCAGCACAGCGGAGCCGCTACGGGCTCATCTTCCTGGGCATCGCCGTCGCGATCGCCGTGTTGCTCATCACCGGCGTGGTGAACCCGGGCAACCTGGCCCGCAGCATGGCTTACGCAGCGATCGCCGCCTCCGCTCTCTATTTCGCGCTGATCTTCAGAAGCAAGAAGGTCACGCCGCTCGAGCGCAAGCGGGTTACCGCGTTCATTCCGCTGTACATCGCCTCGGCGGCATTCTGGGCGCTCTTCCAGCAGCAGTTCACGTTCATTGCCGTGTACTCGGAGGAAAAGCTGGACCGCAACCTCTTCGGCTGGGAAATGCCGGCCGCCTGGGTTCAGTCCATCAACCCGGTATTCATCATCGTCTTCGCCGGTGTCATGGCTGCCCTGTGGACCAAACTTGGCCCGAAGCAGCCGGGTTCCCCCATCAAATTTGCCGCCGGACTCTTTATCATGGGCTTGGCGTTCCTGGCTTTCATCCCGCTGACTGGCGCGGGTAAGACCCCTCTGCTGGTGCTGGTGGGAATCCTGTTCCTCTTCACCTTGGCGGAGCTGTTCCTGTCCCCCATCGGCCTGTCCGTGAGCACCAAGCTGGCACCCAAAGCGTTCCACACGCAGATGGTGGCCCTGTTCTTCCTCTCAGTGTCCCTCGGGACCACGCTGGCGGGCATTCTGGCCGGACTGTACAACCCAGCTGACGAGCTGCCCTACTTCCTGGGCGTCGGTGGCACGGCCGTGGTGATCGCGGTGGCCCTGGCCGCCGGCTCGCCGGCTATCAAGAAGTTGATGGCCGGCGTCCGCTAGTCCCTTAACAACGTCGGCGTAAACAACGACGGCGGCCGGAGTGTTTGGCGGGATTCCCACCGGGCGCACCGGCCGACGTCGTTCTAGTAGTTGTAGTTGTAGCGCGAAGCGGTTGCGGCAACGATCACAATAAAGACCCAGAAGATGACCGCACCGGCAATGCCGAGGTATCCCATCACGAGGCCCGCGATGGCCATGCCCTTGCCAGCCGGCTCGTTCTTGAGGGCCATGTGCCCAAGGATCACGGCCGCGATCTGCGGCAGCATGAAGAAGCCGAAACCGATGAAGACTGAGATGCCACAGCACATGCTGGCAATGCTCAGGCCCTTTGGCTCGGCAGGCATGCCATAGTAAGAGGGCTGACCATAGAGGCTCGGCGGCTGCCCGTAAGCAGGCTGTCCTTGGGAAGGCTGCCCGTACGGCGAAGCGGGCTGGCCATAAGCCGGTTGCTGTCCGTAAGCGGGTTGACCGAACTGGGCCGGACCGCCTTGGGGCTGGCCATACGGTTCCTGCGGCTGCGGGGCCTGGGACTGCGTTCCGGGCTGACCGTAGGGGCCAGGAGCCGCCGGCGAGGCAAATGGCTGCTCGCCGTACGGGTTTTCATTTGCCTGGGGTGCCGGCGGAACATACGTCGGTGGTTCGTAACCCTTGGGCGGTTCGTCACCCTGGGGGGTGTTCTCGGGTTTAGCTGGCTGGTCGGTCATGGAAAATCCCCCTTGTGAGTCTTTCTGCCCAGCCTACCGCCGAGCCAAGGCGCACATAAGCTCCCGGAGCCCCAACTCGCCAACCCCGTGCCGCACTCCGGTGAACGGGCAGTGAATCTTCGTTGGTGGAGCGGAAATACGATGTCATAGGCACCGCAATAGTGTGTTTTCTCTTCATGGGCACCGGACCGTCTGGCATGCTGGGTCAATGGCTAGCCGCGCGGGCACAGTTGCCCTTCCACAGGACCTTGTAGACATCACCGCTCTTCTTGACGCGTACTACGACGTGACGCCGGATCTCAGCGATCCCGCCCAGCGCGTTGCATTCGGGACCTCCGGACACCGGGGTTCCAGCCTGAAGGCCTCGTTCAACGAAGGGCATATCCTCGCCATCACCCAGGCGATCGTGGAATACCGCGCAGGGCAGGGCATCACCGGCCCGCTTTTCCTCGCCAAGGACACCCACGGGCTGAGCGAACCTGCGCAAAATTCCGCCCTTGAAGTCCTCGCCGCCAACGGGGTCAACGTCCTGATCGACGCGCGGCACGGCTACACGCCCACCCCGGCGCTCAGCCACGCGATCCTCAAGTACAACAACGAGGCCGGGCCCGGGCAACCCCAGGCGGACGGCATCGTGGTCACCCCGAGCCATAACCCCCCAGCCGACGGTGGTTTCAAATACAACCCCCCGCATGGCGGCCCTGCCGACACCGATGCCACCGGCTGGATAGCCAACCGCGCCAACGAACTCCTGGAAAACGGCCTGCGCGGCGTCAAGCGGATTCCCTTGAACGATGCGCTCAAGGCGGAGGGCACCGGCAAGTTCGATTTCCTCAGCAGCTACGTGGACGATCTCCCGGCCGTCCTGGACCTCGACGCGATCCGCCAGGCCGGCGTCCGCATCGGCGCAGACCCCATGGGTGGCGCATCCGTGGACTACTGGGGTGAAATCGGCGAGCGTCACCAGCTGGACCTCACCGTGGTGAACCCCACCGTTGACCCACAGTGGGCATTCATGACCCTCGACTGGGACGAGAAGATCCGCATGGACTGCTCCTCGCCGTCGGCCATGGCTTCGCTGATCAACCGGATGTCTGACGCAGGCACGGGCAGCGCCTACGATATCGCCACAGGAAACGACGCCGACGCCGACCGTCACGGCATCGTGACCCCCGACGGCGGGTTGATGAACCCGAACCATTACCTCGCCGTCGCGATCGACTACCTGTACCGCAACCGCACCGGCTGGAACCCGGACTCCGTGGTCGGCAAGACCCTCGTGTCCTCTTCCATCATTGACCGCGTGGCCGTAGGGCTGGGCCGGAAGCTCGTGGAAGTTCCGGTGGGTTTCAAGTGGTTCGTGCCAGGCCTTCTCTCCGGCGAGGGCGCCTTCGGCGGCGAAGAGTCTGCTGGCGCCTCGTTCAACAAGCGCGACGGAAGCGTCTGGACCACTGACAAGGACGGCATCCTGCTGGCGCTGTTGGCATCCGAGATCACGGCAGTCACGGGCAAGTCGCCATCGCAGCTATACAAGGGCCTCACGGACCAGTTCGGCTCGCCCGTCTACGCCAGGATCGACGCCGCCGCCACGCGTGAGCAGAAGGCCGCGCTCGGCAAGCTCTCGTCGTCGGACGTCACCGCCACCACGCTGGCGGGCGAGGAAATCACCGCCAAGCTGACCGAGGCTCCGGGCAACGGTGCATCAATCGGCGGCCTCAAGGTGGTCACCGAGAACGCCTGGTTCGCGGCCCGCCCGTCCGGAACGGAGGACGTGTACAAGATCTACGCCGAGTCCTTCAAGGGCGTCGAGCACCTCAAGCAGGTCCAGGAAGAGGCCAAGGCGCTCGTGGACGGCGTGATTTCCTAGCCCTCCCCGGACCCCTTACTCGGACTCTGCCGGGAGGCGCCACAGTTTCAGGATCCGGCGGATCGTGTGGTTGCCTCCCGGCGCCATGTCCACCAGCGCGATCTGGTCGAGCACGACGGCGTCACCCGGCTCGGGGCGCTTGCCATCGTGATGTGAAATGTGCGGACGGTAGTGGTCCAGGACGTAGCGAGGAGTTGCCGCGCGCCCTCCGACGCTCTCCATGGCGTCGAACAGTTCCTCGTGCAAGCCCTGCAAAATGGGATGGTGTTCCACCAAGCTGACCGGTATGGAACCTTGGTGGCCAAATCCGGCGTCGGACCCCACCGTAAGCTCCGCCCCGAGGGCGCCCATCGCGGGCGCTGAAACAAGCTCGCTGAGACGAGCGGCGACGTCCTCACCGTCGGAGGGCTCGACGTCGAACCTCAGCAGGGTGATGTGCAGCGGCCAGTCACTGCGCGGGAAGACCAGCCCATCAGCCACTGCTTCGACGAATGCCACCAGAATCAGGTTCCGCATAAGGAAAGTTTCCCACCGGTCCCGCGCAACCCTCCATCACATATCCCGCCTTAAACACCGACCGTCGCTCACAAGACGTGAGCGACGGTCGGCGAAAAGGACGTCAAAGGAGAGCGAGCGCCGATCAAAGGGACGCTAAAGGTGAGTGAGGGTCCGTCGAGGAAAACGCTCGCTCACCTATCGGCACAAAAGCGCCGATCCTCCATCACATATACGGCCTTAAACGCCGATGCTCGCTCACAAGATGTGAGCGAGCATCGGCGAAAAGGACGTTAAAAGTGAGCGAGGGTTAGACGGTGCGGACGACGTCTTCGTAGGCGAACTTCGGCTTGGCTTCACCGAAGGCGTCCGGGCCCGGCTGGCCGATGTTGACCACGAGGAAGCTCTTCTGGTCGCCGGCCGGGAAGAACTCGGCGTCGATCGCAGCGAAGTCGGCACCGGTCATGGGGCCGGCAGCGAAGCCGAGGGAGCGGACGGCGAGGATGAAGTAGCCAGCCTGCAGGTGGGCGTTGTTGTTGCCCGTGGTTGCGGTGAATTCGGGGTTGGCGTCGTACATGGCCTTCGGGGCGGAGTAGACCGGGAGGAACTTGTCCCACTGCTCGTGCCAGGCGGTGTCGTAGGAAAGCACTGCGACCAATGGAGCAGAAGCGGTCTTGGCCTTGTTGCCCGGGGAGAGGGTCTCGACGAGCTTCGCCCGGGCTTCGTCCGAGCGGACGTAGGTGACGCGCAACGGCTGGGAATTGAACGCCGTCGGGCCGAACTTGGTCAGTTCATAGATGGCCTGGGCCTGCTCCTCGGAGACCTCGCCGGCAAAGGAGTTGGCTGTGCGGGCTTCGGCAAAGATGGCATCGACTGCTGCGGCGTCAATCACTGCTTCTTCGTGGGCGATCGTCATTCGCGTACCTTTCGCTGTGCCCGCAGCCGTGGACGGCCGGGCGCTTATGCTTTCCATGGTTGCAACTTCAACTTCCCCTCGCCTCTTCCCGTGAAGCCACGTGACGTTCCACACAGCGGAATCGGCAGGCCGTACGGACGGTAAGGTTGCACCCGGACAGTCACAACTTTCAGGGAAGGCTCCCGTAGATGAGCATGCTCGGAACCAAATGGAAGCTGCACGGCAACGGCAAGACGATCCGGCCCGGACACGTAGTGGCGCCCGAGGAGCGGCTGGCGTGGCCGTTGACCATCGGCGTCGGCATGCAGCACGTCGTCGCGATGTTCGGAGCCACCTTCTTGGTGCCCATCATCACGGGCATGCCACCGGCCACCACGCTCCTCTTTTCAGGCGTCGGCACCCTGTTGTTCCTGGTCATCACGAAGGGCCGCGTACCCAGCTACCTTGGTTCCAGCTTTGCATTCATCGCCCCCATCCTGGCGTCCCAGCAGCAGTTCGGCGTTCCCGGCGCGCTGGGCGGCGTGGTGCTTGCCGGCGTCGTACTGGCGCTTGTCGGCGCAGTGGTGCAGAAGTTCGGCGCTGAGTGGATCAACCGGACCATGCCGCCCATCGTGACGGGCGCGATCGTCGCCCTGATCGGCCTGAACTTGGCTCCGGCAGCAAAGGCGAACTTCGACAAGGCCCCGGTCACCGCCCTCGTGACGCTGGTGACGATCATCCTGGTGAGCGTCCTCTTCCGCGGCATTCTGGGCCGCTTGAGCATCCTCGTGGGCGTGGTGGTTGGCTACTTCACCGCCATGACGCGCGGCGAAGTGGACTACTCCAAGATGGACGCAGCCTCATGGATCGGGCTCCCGCACTTCCAAACACCCGAGTTCCACCTCGGCGTCGTTGGCTTATTCGTACCGGTTGTCCTGGTCCTTGTGGCTGAGAACGTGGGGCACGTGAAGTCCGTGGCCGCGATGACGGGGCGCAACCTCGACGACGTCTCCGGCCGCGCGTTGATTGCCGACGGCGTCGCGACGGTCCTCGCCGGGCTCGGCGGCGGCTCCGGCACCACCACTTATGCCGAAAACATCGGCGTCATGGCAGCCACAAAGGTTTATTCGACGGCGGCCTACTGGGTTGCCGGGACCTTCGCCATTCTGCTGAGTTTCTCGCCCAAGTTCGGCGAACTAATTGCTACAGTTCCCGCCGGCGTGCTGGGCGGTGCCGCAACCATGCTCTACGGGATGATCGGCGTCCTGGGCGTAAAGATCTGGGTGCAGAACAAGGTCAACTTCTCCAACCCCATCAACTTGACCACGGCAGCCGTCGCATTGATTATCGGGATCGCGGACTACACGTGGACCATCGGCGAACTGAAGTTCACGGGCATCGCACTGGGCTCGGCCGCTGCCTTGGCGGTCTACCACGGCATGAAGGCCCTGGCACGTTGGCGCCGGACGGTTGCCGAGCCGGAGATGGAGACGGCAGGGCTGCCGCCAGCGGCAAAGGCAGCGATGAATGCGGCGGCTAAGAGGAGCGGTAAGAAGCGGTAGCGTCCCCTCCCTGGGAAATTCATGTGTTCGGCGGGGAGAGTACCCTCCCCGCCGAACACACCTAGCTAAGACAGGCGCCTGCGGACGATCTCACTGACCACCTTGCCGTCGAAGCGGCCGGCGACCCTTTCGGTGACCGCTTCATGACATAGCCCATGTGCATCAGGCTTAACTCCACGCCGTTGGCCTTGAGGGAAGCGATGGTCCGGTCAACAATGGACTCGACTTCCTCGGAAGTCAGTGGTTCCGGGAGATAGGCTTCGATTACCTCGGCATCCGCGATCTCCGTGGCGGCACGCTCGGACTCTCCGGCCTCCTCGTAAAGGCGGGCGACCTCGTGATACTCCGCGGCCTCCTTCTGCAACATGGCCGTGATTTGGGCGTCGTCCAAATGGATCGGCACCTGTCCGGCCTTCTCACGGGTGTCAATCTCGCTCAGGACGTTGCGCGTGGCGTTCAGGGCGACGCGGTTGCCATCCTTCATATGGCTGACGACGTCTGCGTGCAGCCGCTCCTTCAAGGTGGACATGGTGTGCTCCTCGATTCGATTTGCCGTGCTGGCCGGCTGCCAGCCCGGCAGGCGGTGACGGCGTCCCGGGCGGGGTCGTCGCATCGTAGGTGCATGGCAGAAGTCAGAGCCATACTTGTACATTCATTATCTGCCAGGTGGCGACGCCGAGTAACCCCGCAATCCAACACTGAGCATGCCCCCTCTTGGCTTTGAGCATTGGACATATTCACACTATGTCCATTCCCCGCAGCCAACGGGGGGCATGTCCCTTGGGGGGCTAGACGCCTTCCAGCACTTGGCTCGTAGCCCACGCGAGGTACTTGGCGGCGTTCGCGACGGCGTCTGCCGCGTCGGGCACTCCATCGCGACGTTGGGCGACATCGAGTAACTGGGCCGCGGCCACCACGCCGTGGCCTGCGAGTTCCTCGGGCGTCACCAAGATCCTGCCGGCTACGACAATCACCGGAATGCCCTGCACATGGGCCGAATCGGCCAGGGCGATGGGTGCCTTGCCGGTCAGCGACTGAGAATCCATGGAGCCTTCCCCGGTGATCACCAGATCCGCGCCCTCGAGTTGTTCGGGAAGCCCTGTCAGTCCCGCCACGAGGGCGAACCCGCCTTCAAGCGTCGCCCGGGTGAAGGCCAAGAACGACGCCGGGAATCCGCCAGCCGCCCCGGCGCCAGGCACGTTGACGTCCTGTCCGCCCGCTTCCCGCAGCAGGGATGCCCAGTTGCGCAGGCCGGCGTCGAGCAGCTCCACGGCATCTGCATCCGCCCCCTTCTGCGCACCGAAAACGTGCGCTGCACCGTCGTCGCCAAAGAGCGGGTTCCGGACGTCGACGGCGATCCGGAACCGTACCGCGGTCAGCCGCGGATCCAGCCCGGAGACGTCGAGGGACACGACGTCGGCGAGCGAGCCTCCACCAAGCGGAACCACGTTCCCTGCAAAATCCAGGGGCTTGAGCCCGAGTGCGCGCAAGGCGCCGCTTCCGCCGTCGGACATTGCGGAGCCTCCCAGGCCGAGCACAATCTCTGTAGCTCCGGCGTCGAGGGCCGCGGCGATGAGTTGGCCGCAGCCATAGCTGTGGGCGCGCAAGGCGTTTTCCGGTGTCGGCTCCATGTGCGCCAACCCTGACGCTTGCGCTGTTTCAATCACTGCCGTGGCTCCGCCGAAGGCGTTTTGCCGGATGGCCCATGCGGCACCCACCGGCTTGAGAATCGGGCCGACGACGGCGTTGATCCGCTCCTCGTAGCCTGCCGCCACGGCCGCTTCCAGTGTTCCTTCGCCACCGTCGGCGATGGGAAACTGCGTCACCACGGCATCCGGATAGACACGCAATGCGCCCTCGGCCATGGCCGATGCAGCCTCGGCAGCGGTGAGGGAACCTTTGAACTTGTCCGGGGCAATCAGGATACGCATGATCCCATCCTGCCAGCGGCGCTAAGCTTTTCGCAGATTCGTGCGTGGAGATGTCGAAAACAGCACACGCCGTTCGTATAGAGGGTGAGACGCAGGCAAGGTGCCGGCGCCACATCCCAAGGAGGACCAGCTATGTCACGCTATCTGCTCAGCATCTACCAGCCCGACGGCCCCATCCCGGAACCCGAAATCCTGAACAAAGTCATGGCCGATCTTGACGTCCTGAACCAGGAAATGCGCGACGCCGGCGCCTGGGTTTTCACGGGCGGCCTGCACCCCGCCAGCACCGCGACAGTGGTGCGGGTGAACGACGGCGAAGTACTCACCACGGACGGGCCCTTCGCCGAGGCAAAGGAACACGTGGGAGGGCTGTGGGTCATCGAGGCTCCGGACCTGGACGTGGCGCTCGAGTGGGGACGCAAAGCCGCCCAAGCCACCACCTTGCCTATCGAAGTCCGGCCCTTCGCGGGCTACCGGGAATAGTTTCCCCATGGTGCATATTTCGGAGATCGGACAAATATTCCGCGAAGAGTATGGACGCTCCGTGGCCGTCCTGGTCCGCGTTTTGGGCAGCATCGATGCCGCCGAAGACGCGGTCCAGGACGCCTTCACCGAGGCCGTGGCCCGATGGCCCGACGCCGGGTTGCCGCCAAGCCCCGCCGGCTGGATCATCATCACCGCCCGCAACCGCGGCATCGACCGGCTCCGCCGCGAGGCAACCGGCCGGGAGAAACTCGCCCAGTCCGCCCTGCTGAACGGTGATCTGCACGGCGAGCTGCATGGCGATCAAGCCGAAGCAATCGAGGTGGACACGGTGGAGGACAACCAGCTCCGGCTGATCTTTACGTGCTGCCACCCGGCCCTCAACCGGGCCGCACAAGTGGCACTGACACTCAAGCTCCTGGGTGGGCTCAGCACCGCCGAAATCGCCCACGCTTTCCTGGTCCCCGAGCCAACTATGGCCCAGCGCCTTGTTCGGGCGAAAGGAAAGATCCGCGACGCCCACATCCCCTACCGTGTGCCGAGCGGGGCCGAGCTGCCGGAGCGGTTGAAATCGGTGCTCGCCGTGGTCTACCTGGTCTTCAACGAGGGCTACGCCGCGAGTTCAGGGGCCGGGCTGGTGCGCGAAGACCTCTGCCGCGAGGCTATACGCCTCGGCCGGCTGATCATGGAACTCATGCCTGACGAGCCCGAGGCCAAGGGGCTCTTGGCCCTCATGCTTCTCCTCGATTCCCGCCGTGCCGCCCGGACAACTCCCGACGGCGGCCTAGTACTGCTCGCGGACCAGGACCGCAGCCTCTGGAACAAGGATCTAATTGCCGAAGGGCAACTGTTGGTGCGGCAGTGCTTGAAGCGGAACCAGCCAGGTCCTTACCAATTGCAGGCAGCCATCAATGCCGTGCACAGCAGCGCTTCAAAGCCCGCGGACACCGATTGGCGGCAAATCCTGGCGCTTTACGGGCAACTCCTGGCCTTGGAGCCGACGCCGGTGGTTGCCTTGAACCGGGCCGTTGCCCTCGCGGAGGTGGAAGGACCCGCCGCGGGGCTCGCCGCCGTCGAACTCCTTGAACTAGGCAACTACTATTTGTTCCACGCCGTGAGGGCGGACCTGCTCCGCCGGCTCGGCCGCAACGACGAAGCGATTGCCGCCTACCGCGCTGCGCAAGAGCGCACCGGGAACGACGCCGAGCGGGCTTTCCTGGACGCGCGGACCCAGGCGCTCACCACCATCCCCCGCGGTCCTGCAACACCGACTTCAGACGGTCCGCACGGTCGGTGACGATCCCGTCCACGCCCATATCCAGCAGCCTGGCCATCTCTGCGGGGTCGTTGACCGTCCAGACGTGGACCTGCAGCCCAAGCCGATGCGCCCGCCGCAGGAAACCGGGCGTCACTACCGTCAAGGGGCCGTAGCGGACGGGTACCTGGAGGGCATCGACGTCGTGCAGGATCTTCCGTAGCCATCCTTCCGGAAGAAGCGGTCCCAGAAGGGTAAAGGCGGCGTTGCACACGATGCCCGCCGAAGATGCCGTTCGACGGCGGAGCAACCGCAGGACTGCGCGACGCCGGCGATCGGAAAAACTCGCGATCAACACCCGATCATGCGCGTCCAGCCGTTCAATGACTCCGGCGAGGGCCTTGACGGTATGCCAATCCTTGACGTCGACGTTCAGCCGCGTCTCGGGGAATGCGGCCAGGATGTCCGCCAAGAGGGGAATTGCTTCGCGGCCGCCGATCCGAGCCTTGGCAACCTCGGCCGCGCTGAGGCTGGAGATCTGGCCGTGGCTGTCCGTGACGCGGTCCAGAGTCTCGTCGTGGAAAAGGAGAACCACGCCATCAGCAGTGGTGCGGGCATCGGTTTCAAGATGCGTGAAGCCAAGCCCAAGCGCGGCACTGAAGGCCGCCGCCGAGTTCTCGAGTCCGTCCGGCGAAAACCCGCGGTGTGCGAAGGCGAGCGGTGCGTTTTGTCCGTCGGGGCGGCTAAAGAAGGGCAGGTTCAGGCTCACACGGGTAGCGTAACCCGCGGCGAGGCGACCCGCGGTAGCGTGGCCAGGCCGTGCGGCCAGCGAATGCCTCAGGATTCCTGCGGCACGATCTCCACGCCGTCGCCGCAGTGCACCAGCGTGCGTCCGCGGCCGCCGTCGAGGTTTACCCAGACCACACTATGGTCACTCGAAATGGCGTCCACCTGGCCGGGGTTCTCAAACCCCGCCGCGAGCTTGACGCGCACGCGATCTCCGCGGCGCAACTGCTTCCAATGTTCGGCCGGCACTGCCCGGCGAACCGGGGCCTCGGGCCACCCGGTCGTCTTCCTCTTTGCCATCTTGTCCCCATATTTGTTCGGTATCGAATGGCAAAAGACTATGGGGGCAAGTTGAACGGCAGTTGGACTGAATCTGTGTAATACGTGAGCGGACCCAACTGACTCGCAGTTGTTGTCGTTTTGGCAGCTCATAACGACAACAAATGCGAGTCAGTTGGGCCCGGCCCGGCTGAAAAAAGGGGGTACTAGATGATCGCTGCGCGGAGTTGCTTCGCGGCGAGCGCGGGGTCGTCTGCGCCGTAGATGGAACCGCCGACGACGGCGACATCCGCTCCGGCTCGCTGGACGGCTCCGATGGTGGACAGGTTCACACCACCAGCCACGGAGAACGGTACCCGGGCTTCCTCGCCGGCGCTCAACAGGACGTCCAGGTTGTAGCCCGGCTTTGCCTGCTCGTCGAGGCCAGCGTGGAACTCGATGAACTTGGCACCAAGGGCCCTGGCTTCCTTGGCGCGGGTGACCTTGTCCCCGACGCCGATCAGGTCCACCACGATGCCCTTGTTGTGTGCCTTGGCCGCCTTGACCGCACCGGCGATCGTGGAATCGTCTGCGCCGCCGAGTACGGAGACGAGGTCGGCTCCAGCCTTGAAGGCGATATCGGCTTCGAGTTCGCCAGCGTCCATGGTCTTGAGGTCTGCGAACACGATCTTGTCCGGGTGGGCCTTCTTGATGGCGGTCACGGCGGACAGGCCTTCGCTTTTCACGAGGGGGGTGCCGAGTTCGATGATGTCCACGTATTCGGACACCTTGCCCGCGATCTCAAGGGCAGCTTCGGTGGTGAGGACGTCGATGGCGACTTGCAGCTTCATGGGGAATCTCTTTTCGTCTTTTGTTGAGTGGTTGTTGTGGTGTTGGTGCGGTGGAACCAGGTGCTATTCGAGGTTGGCGTGGCGGAGCCACAGTTCCTCGGCCGGGGTTGCGTCGTTGTCCCACAAAGCCTGGAAGACCGCTTCTGTGGCGAGGAAGAGCACCTGCTCGAACAGGCTGCCGGAGTACTGACGGGACACTGTTGATCCGTGGTCGGTCTTCTGCGCAGCGGGAATGATGACGACGACGTCGGCCAGTTCCGCGAGCGGGGACGTTGCGTTCGTGGTGTAGGCCGCGATCCTGGCGCCGGCTTTTGAGGCTGTCTCGGCGGCCCGCACGACGCCGGAGGTCGTCCCGGAGCCCGAGGCAAGCAGCAGGAGGTCGCCCGAGCGGATTGCCGGCGTCGTGGTGTCCCCCGCGATGTGGACGTCGAAACCGAGGTGCATCAGCCGCATCGCAGCCATCCTCAGGACAAGGCCGCTTCGGCCAGCTCCTGCGACAAAGATCCGGCCGGTGGCCGAGTTCCCCGCGGACTGGACTTCCTTGGCCAGGCGGGACAGCTGCAGCAAATCTACTTCAGCGGCCGTCTCCGCGATTTCGCTACCCACGAGGGCCAGGCTGAGGTCGATGTCCTGGCTTAGGTCGACGTCCTGGGCGCCGCAAGCGAGGATGCGATTTTCGTCCGATGCGGCGTGGACAGCCTCTGCGGTGGTGGTCATGCGTTACCTCCTGCTCAGTTGAATGCTCCGTTTGAATCAATCGTTCAGGATTGAACGGATAGGCAGAACGATGAGGATGGACAGTCCTAACTATCCATTCGGGTAGTAGGCGCGGAACGGAAGCCGCTAAAGTGGCGGGATGACTCCAAACACGTGGACCCTCTTGGAGGCGGTGGCCGCACTAGCGAACGCCCCGTTGATGAGTATCGCCGAACGCCTTCGTGAAGCAGTGTCGCCCTATGTGGGCAGTAGCGCGTTGATCATTTTCACTGAGGACTGCACTGGTCGGCCCCAGAAGAAGGCCGGGGCGGAGGGGATCATCAGCCGCGTCTCCATTCCTGAACTGGACCAGTTGCGCTCCCATATCGCGGAAGGCGAGGCCTGGCAGGGAGAAGCGACCATCGCCGGAGGGCTGCGGCCCGTTCTTGCATTGACGTCCCAGACCAATGCGCTGCTGACCCTCACTGCGCCGGTCCTGGCCGAAGAGCCCTTGGAGCGTGAATCAGCGCTGCGGATGCTCGACTACCTGTGGCAACTGACAGCCCGGCGCATCCAAGAGAAGGTGGCGGACGCGCCGCCGTCGTACCTCTTGGAATCCCGGGCGGCATCCGCCGAGCGGCTCCGAGTCACGGCCGAACTCGTGGACAAGCATTCCACCACCCTTGAGACGATGTTGGCGGCGCTGCGATCAGGCTCCCTCGACGACGCCGCGGCGCGCAAGGCCGTCACGGACCTTGCCGCCACCTCCCTCGTGAATTTGCGGACGTTGAGCGACCGCACATCGGATCTCGTGGAAGAGCCCGTGGCTACCGCGTTTGAAAGGCTGCGGGAGGACCTGCGGCCACTCACGCACTTCAGCGGGCTCGACATCCAGTTCATCGAGCCACCGATCAACGGCCGCGCCTTGCCCGGCGAGGTAGCCCATGCTGCCCGGGCGATCGTGCGGGGCCTGGTACTCGCCATCGTGGAGCAGCCTGAGGTCAAGCGTGTGCGCGTGCAGTGGGACTGCGACGGCGTGAACCTCCTCATCAATGTGCGCGACGACGGCCTGGGCGAACTGACTGCGGATTCGCCCAACATTGCGCGGCTCAACAGCCGGGTGGCGGCACTGGACGGCCGCATGAACATCGAGGTCATGGCCGGCTGGGGAGCGGATGTGCAGGTGGTCCTGCCGCTGGACCCACCATCGGCCCCCGTCGGCGACATCGGCGGATGGGGCCTGGCGGAGCGCGAAATGGAAGTCCTTCAGCTGTTGGCCGCCGGGCAGCGGAACAGGGCCATTTCCGCCAAGCTGCACATCAGCGAAAACACGGTTAAATTCCATGTCAGGAATATCTTCAGGAAACTCGGCGTGGGTTCACGAACTGAGGCCATTGCCTTGGCACACAGCCACGGGCTGCGGACGCCGGGCTAGCGGCCGGTGCGCGCCCCGGTACAGGGCTGGCTAGTCCCCACCGCCACCCTCGCCTCGCAAGTCCCCGTCGGCGGCGGGGCCCCACGGCCAGGGAACCCTGGCGGCGTGGGCCCCCGGCAGGGAAGCGAGCTTCGCCTCGAGAATCTGGGCCACGCCGTCGTCGTCGAAATGCGGTGCTTGCTGACCCGCGGCGCTGATGGCCTCTGGGTGGCCGCTGGCCATCGCGTAACCGTCGCCGGCCCAGCGCAGCATCTCGACGTCATTGGGCATGTCACCGAAAGCCACCACATCCGCGGCCTCGACGCCCCTGGACGCCGCATATTCAGCCAGCGTGACGGCCTTGTTGATTCCGGGAGCGGACATCTCCAGGAGGGCGGTCCGCGGTGCTGAGTGCGTGGTCTCCACGAGATGCGCGACGGCGGGCTGTACCTCTGCCAGGAAATCATCCGGGGTGCCGGTGCGGGTCACGGCAAGGAACTTCACGACGGCGTCATCCGCGGTGAGCGTCTCATCCAGCCGCGCGGGGGTGAACTCGGCCAGGAGCTCACTGGTTTCGTTCTCGATGAAACCAGGCTCAAGGTGGAATCCGGTGAGGGTTTCGGCCGCGAACAAGGCGTCGGGGCGGAGCTGCTTGATAATCCTGCGGGCCTCCAGCACGGACTCGATGCTCAATGCATTGGCGGAAATCAGCTTGTCAGCCTCAAGATCCCACACCACGGCTCCGTTGGAACAAATGACGGTGCCGGTGTGCCCGATCTGCTCGCGTAACGGGTAGAGCCAGCGTGGCGGCCGACCCGTCACGAACACCACCTCGACGCCCGCGTCACGGCAGGCATGGAAAGCGCGGATAGTGCGGCTGCTGATCTTGCCGTCATGGCCAAGGATGGTGCCATCGATGTCACTTGCTACGAGCCGCATCATGTCAGTCTAGTGGGGCCGGCCGCGGAGGGCGGCTACGAGCTACCGGCGCTCGAAATGGCCCGTGATGACGGCCCGGGCCAGGGTGTGTGGCACCAGCTTACGGACAAGCGCACCCGTGGAGGCACCGGCGTCGAGACCCAGTTCTTCGACGTCAACGGCATGCACGGCCACGATGTACCGGTGCGGTCCATGTCCTGGCGGAGGGGCGGCCCCCAGATAACCGGGGAACCCGGCGTCGTTTTTCAACTGGAAAGCGCCGGGCGGCAAGTGCGAACCACCTTGAACCCCGGCGCCGGCCGGCAAGGAGCTCACACCGGCAGGGATGTTGATGACGGCCCAGTGCCAGTAGCCATCGGCCTTCGGGGCATCGGGATCGAAAACCGTGACGACGTAACCCTTGGTTCCCGCCGGGGCTCCGTCCCAGCTCAAGTGTGGCGACTCGTCTTTGCCTCCGGCCACGCCGAAGCGCTTGCTGGTCTGTGCCGGTTTGAGCGCGTCACCGTCCTTGACCGATTCGCTGGTGAGATCAAAGGCCGGGACGCGGGGAAGGGCGGCGTAGCTCATGGCTTCCTTTCAGTGGTTGCCTCAGCCTCTGGGGCGCCTAGGGCGTTGAGCTCGGCTCGCGTCGGCGGGTTCGCGCCTGGCCGGGAGACAGTGATAGCCGCAGCACGCGCTGCATGGTTGAGGATCCCTTCGAGCACTTCGGCGGGCATGGCATGCAGCTCGTCCCGGTTTTGCGCCCCTGCCAGTCTTTGATCGACAATCCCTGAGAGGAGCGCGGCCATGAAAGAGTCACCCGCGCCCACCGTGTCCGCCACGTCGATCTTGGGGGCGTCCACTTGGGCCTCGCCAGCGGCAGTGACTCCCCAAGGTCCGTCCGCTCCCCGCGTGACCACCACGAGGGCCGGTCCCGCACTACCGCCCAGGCGCAGCCAGCGCCGGGCCGATTCCAGGACGTCGACGCCGGGGTAGAGCCACTCAAGGTCCTCGTCGGAAGCCTTGACCACGTCGGAGAGCGCCACGAAGTGCTCCACTTGGGCGCGAGCGTAGTCCCGGTCTGTGATGATGCTGGGCCGGCAGTTGGGATCGAAGCTGATGGTCGCGTTCGGGTGGGCGTGCTCGACGGCGGCAAGGACTTCCGCTGCTCCCGGCTCCAACATGGTGGCGATGGAGCCGGTGTGCAGGAGGGACGTTCCCTGAAGCATGAAGGGCAGTCGAGTTGCGAGGCCGGGAAGTTCCCAGATGAGGTCGAAGGTGTAGCTGGCCGCGCCGTCGTCGTCGTCGATTAAGGCGGTAGCTACGCTAGTGGGATTCTCGTCCGGGGGCAGCGGAACCATGACGGAACTGGAGCGCAGATGGGCCGCGATCGAGTCGCCGTAGGCATCCTTACCGAAGCGTCCGATGAACTGGACGGCGTGGTCCAGCCTGGCCAGCCCCACGGCAACGTTGAGCGGGCTGCCGCCCACGTGGGCATCGACTCCCGAGGAGCGCTGGACCACATCAACCAGCGCTTCACCAATGACTGTCAGCATGGGACAACTCTGCCACGCAGATGTGGTGCGCGTCTCTCAATGACAGTGGGTGACTTGTCAGCAAACCGTCACACCAGAAGCCGCTGCACCAGCTCCCGGCATTTCTTGTACGCAACCGCCCTGGGATCGATCAGGTCGAAATGGTCCCCGGGTACCTTGAGGAGCTGTGCGGCGCCTCCGGAAGCAGTGGCAGCGGCAACGTATGCCTCAGATTGGCTACACGGAACATCTTCGTCAGAAGCAGCGTGGACGGCAAAAACCGGAACACTGATGGGGAGTGACCTCATGGGGTCCGCATAAATATGCCGTTTGGGGTATCTTATGGAGTCGCCGCCCATCAGGTTATCGACGGCACCATTGCTCAGGTTGAGGCGTTCGGCATCTGCCAGGTTCAGGAGCCCTGATTGGCTCACCACGCCGGTCAGCCGCACGGCTGTGCCATTGTCGTGCCGATGGAGCTGCCGATCGGCGTCGGGGGCACCAATTTTGGAGAGCTTTTCCCGGCCGGCTGCCCACACCGCAAGGTGGCCTCCTGCGGAGTGTCCCAGGGCCACCACTTTGTCCAGGTTGAGTCCGTGCGTGCCGGCAATCTCGCCCAGATGGTCGATTCCATCGAGGACGTCTTCGAACGTATGCGGCCACCCGCCACCGTTTCCTGCCCTGCGGTACTCAAGGTTCCAGGCGGCGATTCCGTGTGCCGCGAGGTCCCGCGCAATCGGCTCACCGAGCTCGGCGCCGTATTGCGAGCGCCAATAGCCGCCGTGGATCACCACCACCACTCCGTCATGCCGACTGCGGTGTGCCTCCAGTGAGTTGTCTGGTACGAACAGCTCGCCCCATTGGCTGGAGTGATCGCCGTAGTAGTACTTGTGCCGCTTCATCGTGTCCTCCTTTGTGCCGAGCCTATCGCGGCGGGGCGACGCGGAGGGGGAGCCGTCGCGGTTTCCGCGCGGACACAGGCAAAGGAGCGCGGTCCGGCTCCAACGCGGTCCGGCTCCGAAAACTGTCGGCCCTCCGCCGTAAGCTGGAGGCATGGCTAGCAATTGGGACAGCTTGGATCCTCAGCTGCGCGAATCAGTACAGGCGAGCGTGGAGCTCTACGAACGCGTCCGGCCTGCCCTGAAGCTCGTCACCCGCGACGTCCTGTTGACCTTGCGGGACATGCTCAAGGACAGCGAGTCCGTGCCCCTTTTCGTCACGGGACGCACCAAGACGGTCGAATCCTTCCGGGAGAAGATCTCCCGCACCGAAGTGCCCCTGGAGGGCGGCCCCCGGGTGCTGAAGTTCCCGGACCCGTTCCGCACCCTGAACGACATGGTGGGGCTGCGCGTCATCACCAAGCTTCCGGCCGAGAACGCCGCCGTTGCCAATTTGATCAAGCGCCAGCGCCAGCTTTTCGATTGCCGTGGCGACCTCGAGAAGGACATCGGCTCCATCGAGTCCGGCACCTACGGATATTCGAGCCGCCACCTCATCCTGCGCACCATCCAGAACGAGACCGTGAAGGCCTACCAGCAGGTGTTCAATCCGGACATTCCGCCGAATGGCAGCTATTTCTTCGAATGCCAGATCCGTACGGTTTTTGCCCATGCCTGGAGCGAGATCGAACACGACATCCGCTTCAAGGCTGAGGATCCGCGCGCCTGGACGCCACATTTCGACCGCCAGTTCACGGCCACCGCAGCCATGCTGGAAACCGTGGAAAGCGCCTTCGCGGACCTCCACGAACGCTACGAGGAGGTCCGCGGTTACTGGGATCTGGACGGCGAAGGGTCCATGCCCCTCACGCCCAACCGTGTACGTGACGTCTGGCGGACGCTCCTTCCGCACGTTGACCGTAAAGTTGATGACGACTGGGGCTGGGCTGCGGAGCTTCTGGCGGCCCACGGACTGAACAAGACCGTGGAACTCGCCGGGCTCCTCAGCGCCAACCGGATCACCGAGGTCCGCAAGGCCTTGGACCACCGTTACTCCCCCGGACCGGACCGCCTCCTGGATGATCTCCTGCTGTGGCAGTACGGCACCGAACACATCGACCTCACCGCCGAGGCTCCCGACGTCGTCCCCCACCCTCGGCGGGACAGCCTCCAGCGGCGGCTCAAGCAGATTGAGCGGTACCGCCTGACCAACAGCTAAGGACCCATGACACCCGAGCAGCTCCAGTCCCTCCGTTTCACGCTGCGCTCGCCCCGCAGGCTCAAAACGGAAGCCCTGGCCGGCTTGGTGGTGGCCCTTGCGCTGATTCCAGAGGCCATCGCGTTCTCTGTGATCGCCGGCGTGGATCCTCGGATCGGGCTCTTCGCGTCCTTCACCATGGGAGTGACCACTGCGATCGTGGGTGGCCGGCCGGCCATGATCTCCGCGGCTACTGGCGCCGTCGCGCTCGTGATCGCCCCCGTCATGAAGGATCACGGGCTCAACTATCTGATTGCCACGGTCATCCTGGCGGGGATCTTCCAAATCGTCTTGGCGGTCCTGGGCGTCACGCGGCTCATGCGCTTCATTCCCCGTTCCGTCATGATCGGATTCGTGAACGCCTTGGCCATTCTGGTGTTCATGGCCCAGTTGCCCGAGCTGATCGGCGTCCCCTGGATGGTCTACCCGATTGTGGCCATTGGGCTTTTGATCGTCTTCAGCCTGCCCAGGATCACGACGGCGGTGCCCGCGCCTTTGGTGGCGGTCGTCGCCCTCACCATTGTCACGGTGATGGCAGGAATCAGGGTTCCCACGGTGCACGATAAGGGCGAACTCCCCAACAGCCTTCCCGGCTTCTTCTTGCCGAATGTGCCTTTGACCTGGGAGACCTTCCAGACCATTGCACCGTTCGCCTTGTCCATGGCGCTAGTGGGCCTGCTGGAGTCGCTCCTGACCGCGAAACTCGTGGACGACATCACGGACACCCGTTCCAACAAGACCCGGGTCTCCTGGGGCCAAGGCATCGCGAACATCGTCACCGGTTTCCTGGGTGGCTTGGGCGGCTGCGCCGTCATCGGACAGACCATGATCAACGTCAAGGGTTCGGGTGCCCGCAGCCGGCTATCGACCTTCCTAGCCGGAGCATTCCTGCTGGTGCTTGTTGTGGCCCTTGGGGACGTGGTGGGCATGATCCCCATGGCCGCCTTGGTTGCTGTGATGATCTTCGTTTCCCTCATCACGTTTGACTGGCATTCGATCCGGCCCGCAACGCTCAAGCGCCTCCCGAAATCCGAGACCGGCGTCATGCTGGTGACCGTGGGCGTGGTGGTGGCGACCCACAACCTGGCCATCGGAGTTGGCGCCGGCGTCCTCGCGGCCATGGTGCTGTTTGCCCGCCGTGTGGCCCATTTCGCCACGGTGGAACGGAGCGAGCTCGAACTCAATGGCAGGACCGTGGCGAGCTACACGGTGGACGGTGAGTTGTTCTTCGCTTCATCCAACGACCTCTACACGCAATTCGACTACGCGAAAGACTCCTCGGAGGGAATCGACCACGTGGTCATCGACCTGCACGCTTCGCACATCTGGGACGCCTCCACCGTTGCCGTGCTGGATTCCGTCACAGACAAATATCGCAGGCACGGCCGCGAGGTGGAGCTTATAGGGCTCAACGCGGCCAGCGTCCGGATGCGCGAGCGGCTCGCGGGCAAGCTCAACGCGGGCTAACGTCCCTGGCCCCAACTAGCTCGCAGTTGTTGTCGTTATGAGCCGCCAAAACGACACTTAATGCGAGTTAGTTGGGATCGCCCGGATTGCTGTCACGGTCTTCCCCCTGCTCGTCATTCTCGCCGGAGTTGCCGGTTTCCTGCTTCCGGACGCCTTCAAACCACTGGGTCCCAGCGTGCCGTACCTGCTCGGCATCATCATGTTCTGCATGGGCCTAACACTTACCCCGCCCGACTTCGCATCAGTAGCCAAACAACCCTGGTCCGTGGTGCTGGGCATCATGGCGCACTACGTCATCATGCCGAGTGCCGTCCGGCACGGCTTCCAAGGTCATGGCGTTCCTCGCCAAGGGTGACGTTGCCTTGTCCGTGGCTGTCGCGTCAGTCTCTACCCTCATCGCCCCCATCGTGACCCCCGTTCTGGTCTTCTTCCTGGCGGGATCGTTCCTGGACATCGATGCCGGCTCCATGGTCCTGGACATCGTCAAGACAGTCCTCCTCCCGGTCGTCGGAGGCCTGGCGGCACGCCTCTTCCTCAAGAAGCTCGTCGGCAAGGTGCTACCGGCACTTCCCTGGGCATCCGCCGTCGTGATCTCACTGATCGTCGCGGTGGTGGTGGCCGGTAGCGCCAGCAAGATCGTTGCCGCGGGCGGCATCGTGTTCCTCGCCGTGGTGCTCCAGAAGGGTTTCGGCCTCGGCTTGGGCTACCTGGCGGGCGAGCTGGGCCGGCTTGACGATAAGGCACGCCGGGCATTGGCCTTCGAGGTCGGCATGCAGAATTCCGGCCTTGCCGCCACCTTGGCCACGGCGCATTTCACGCCGCTGGCAGCGTTGCCGTCGGCCGTTTTCTCGCTGTGGCACAACGTTTCCGGTGCAATTGTCGCGGCGTGGCTGGCCCGGACGCCGCTCAAGGAGAGCTGACAGCTACGGAGCCTTGAACTCCCACGGCGCGGCCTTGGTGGTTCCCGCGCCAATAGTGCGTCCGGCGAGCCGGTCCAGAAGGAGGGTGATGGCACCTTCGAGGGCTTCCGGTTCCGGGGTCCCACTGGCGGATCCAGGTGCCAGGACATCGAACCCGGCAGGCTGCATGGTGTCCGAAATGATGACCTGGGCCACTCCCCGCCGGGCGAGTTCGCCCACCGTGAGATCGAGAAGCGTGCCAGGCGGAAGGGCGCCAATGATGGCCCCGTCGGCACCGCCGGAGAGCATGAACCGACGCCATCCTTCGCCGATGAGGATCACCGGCTGGTAGCCGTGCTCGGGCAAGATGCGTGCTGCAGCTGTGGCCAAAGCACGGTCCCAGGGCCATTCGAGATCACCGATGGCAATCGCAACCAGATCTGTCTTGCCACGGCGCATTCCGCGGGCTGCCTGGTTAGGCACGTAACCCAGCTCCTTGGCAGCCGCCTGCACGCGCGCTTGTGTTGACTCGCTGATGCGGGTGGTGCCGCCGTGGCGCCCGGACAGGACATAAGACACAGTGGTGAGGGAGACGCCAGCGCTCTTGGCGACGTCCCGGATGGTCGGCTTCGCTCCAAGTCCCATAGCCTAGCGCTTTCCTTTCTTGCGGGAGCCCTTGCCGCGTCCCTTGTCAGGGTTCGGAGCATAGCGCTGTGCCACCGCCGGCTTCTTGGCGCCGGTGCCGCGCCTGTCCGGCTTGGGGGCCTTCTTGGGTTTCTCCTGCTGCGCCGAGGGCTGCCGGGAGCTCTGGGCCGTGCGGCCGCGGACAATTCCGATGAACTCCTCAATGACCTCACTGGTGGAATCGCTCGGCCACGCCAAGGCGATCTGCGTCCCTTCCGCCCCAGTCAGGCGACGCGCCACCGTGTCCTTGACGTTGAAATGCCGAGCCACGGACATCGGCAGGATCACCAGACCGGCACCGGAGGCCACCACCTGCATGGCCATCTCCGGCCCACCCATCTCGGCGACATCCAGGAAGTTCTCCTCCGCGAGATCCACCAATGCCACCTCTTCGAAGACGGAAATTTCGTGCCCTTTCGGAGCAACCACCACGGGTTGCTCTTCGTAGAGGGGGATAACGTGGAGTCCATCGCGGTCCACCGGTAAGCGCACAAAGCTAAGGTCCGCGGAACCGTCGCGCAAGACCGCAAGTTGCGCATCGTCGTCGGACATGAACGAGTGCAACGGGACATCGGGCATCCGCTCTTCCCAGCGCCGGATCCATTTCCCGGGCGTTACGCCGGCCACGTAAGCGAAGCGCAACTCCCGGGGACCGCTGGTTTCGGCATCGGGGGTCCCGGAGGCGGGCAGGGATTCTTCATCGTCAGGCACCAGTTCACAGTACCGCGCACCATCCGGCAACGCAGCGCCAGCCCAAGCTACGCCGCGTACACCTGGACTGCCGTGGCCTTGACCACAAAGTAGACGCGCGACCCCGGTTCCAATCCCAGCTCCGCGGACGCAGCCGGTGTGATGTCCGCTGCGAGGTCGCCGGCGCGGACGCGGATGTGGTCACCGTGCGGTTCGAGATCCGTGATCGCAACCGGGAATGAGTTGCGTGGGCTGCCGTGCGCGGCGTCCAGGAAGACGGAAACGGCCGACGGCGGGAAGGCGGCGACGCCGGGCTGGCCCGGTTCGGCTTCGTCGTCGAGATGTCCCGCGACATGCAGGCTCGCGCCGCCCGCAAGGCTGGCGCCGCCCGCAGTGGCGAACGTCCTCAGTCCATCCTCCGTGACCGTGCCCGCGAGGAGATTCAACCCGGCCAGTCCCGCGGCGAATTGGCTGCGGGGCCGCCGGAACACCTCCCGGGTGGCGCCTTCCTCCACAATCGTGCCCTTTTCCATGACAATCACCCGGTCCGCGAGCATGAGGGCATCCAGGACGTCATGGGTGATGATCAGGGCGCGATGTCCGGACAGAACCCTCTTGAGGAGCCTGCGCAAATGTGGAGCGGCATGGATGTCCAGGGCGGACATCGGTTCGTCGAGGAGCAGCAACTCGGGGCTTGCCGCCAGCGCGCGGGCCACGGCAACGCGCTGCGCTTGCCCTCCAGACAACTGGCCAGGCTTCCGTTCGGCCAACTGCGCGACGTCCACTTCGGCAAGCCAGTGCCGTGCCGTTTCGCGTGATTGCGCCCGGGAAGCACCTGCGCTGCGCGGGCCGAAGGCCACGTTGTCCAAGACGCTCAGGTGCGGGAAAAGCAACGGCTCCTGGGCCAGCAGGGCCGTACCGCGAAGGTGCGGCGGGGTCCAAACCCGGCTACCGCCGTCGAGGTTGAACAGGACCCGCTCCCCTAGGCGGGCAGAGCCGGCGTCGGGCCTCAAAAGCCCTGCGGCGACGGACAGCAGCGTTGATTTTCCTGCCCCATTGGGCCCGAGGATCGCCACGGTTTCCGCCGGTCCAAGGCTCAATGACACGTCCAGGTTGCGGGCACGGACGGTGGCGTCGATGTGGAAACTCATGCGGCCGCCTCCGCCGGAATATCCGCACGGTGCGGACGCCGGTAGGAGAGCCCGACGACGATCACCGCCACCGCCACCAGCACCAGCGAAAGAGCGACGGCGGCATCGGCGTCTGTCTCCCGCTGAAGGTAGATTTCCAACGGCAAAGTCCGGGTGACGCCCTGCAGGCTGCCCGCAAAAGTGAGCGTGGCCCCGAATTCCCCCAGGCTGCGGGCAAAGGACAGCACCGCTCCGGAGGCGAGCCCGGGGAGGACCATGGGCACGGTCACGCGCCGGAGGATGGTGGTGGGACGGGCGCCGAGCGTCGCGGCAACGGCTTCGTAGCGGTTGCCGGCCGTCCGCAGGGCGCCTTCGAGGCTGACCACCAGGAAGGGCAAACCGACGAAGGTCTGCGCCAGGACCACTGCCGTCGTCGAAAAGGCGATCTGGATCCCCGCGAGTTCAAGGCTCTTGCCCAGAAGCCCCTGGCGCCCAAAGGTATAGAGCAGCGCAATGCCGCCCACCACCGGCGGCAACACCAAGGGCAGGAGGACGAAGGCGCGAAGGAGTCGCTGCCCGCGGAACGGCCGTCGGGCAAGGACCAGAGCCAAGGGAATGCCGAAGACGACGCAAAGGGCAGTGCTCGCGGCGGAGGTGCGAATGCTGAGCCCCAGCGCCGTGAGCGAGGACTCGGAGGTTACCAACGGGATGAATTGGGCCCAATTGATTTTGGCGACCATGGCAGCCAAGGGCAGCAGGACGAACAAGCCGCCCACTGCCGCAAGGCCATAGACCCAACGCGGTATCCCGCTGTAGTTCATCAACGCCTACGGTACGCCAAAGCCTGCGTCAGCCAGGACTTTCTTGCCCTCGCTGCCAGTGACCAGGCTGATGAAGGCCGCAGCAAGGTCCTTGTGCTTGCTGGTGGTGACGGTGGCGATCGGGTAGGTGTTGAAGGCGTTGCTGGACTCGGGGAACGGAACGCCCTTGACCTTGTCTCCAGCGCCCTTGACGTCGGTGACGTAGACCAGGCCGGCGTCGGCCTCGCCCGAGCTGACTTTGCCCAGGACATCGGTCACCGAGGACTCTTCGCTCACGGGTTTCAGGGTGGTGCCGGTGGCCTTTTCCACGCTCTGGGCGGAAGCCCCGCACGGCACTTGGCTCGCGCAGACAACCACCTTCACGCCGGGCTTGGCGAGGTCAGCAAAAGAAGAGATCGACGCCGGGTTGGCCGGCGGGACGGCGATGGTCAGGACGTTCGTCGCAAAGTTCGTTGCCTTGCCGTCCACGAGGGAAGCATCGGAGAGCTTGCCCATGTTTTTCGTGTCGGCGGAAGCGAAGACATCCGCCGGGGCTCCCTGGGTGATCTGAGTGACCAAGTCCGAGGACCCCGCAAAGCTGAGGACCACTTTGGTGGCGGGATTCTTGGCTTCGAACTCGGAAGCAAGCTTGGTGAATGTTGCCTTGAGGGAAGCGGCGGCATAAACCGTGACGGTGCCGGAGAGTTGGGGCGAGGTGCTCGCGGAACCCGCGCTTCCCGCGCTGCTGCTGCCGGCGCTGCTGCTCCCGGCGCCGGGCGAGCCTGCACAGCCCGCGAGTCCGGCAATCAAGCTCCCCGCTGCCAACAAGATACCAACGTTCCTGCGTGCGATCTTCACGTAATGCTCTTCCCCTGCGCTGTTTCAACAATGACGGTGGTGGCCTTGACGACGGCCGTGGCAACGGATCCCAGCTCAAGGCCAAGTTCCCGGACAGCCTCGCTGCTCATGAGGGAAACCACCCGGAAGGGGCCGCATTGCAGCTCTACCTGGGCCATCACCTTGTCAGTGGTAATGCCGGTAACCAGGCCTACAAAACGGTTGCGCGCAGAGCGGCCCACTTTGCTGGGGTCCTCGGGCAGCGCTGCCTGCTCACGGGCCAGATGGGCAAGCTCGAGTCCGTCCACCACCAGGCGGCCGGACTCGTCCTTCGTTCCAGTAAGGGCGCCGTGATCAATCCAACGGCGGACGGTATCGTCGCTCACTCCGAGGAAACGGGCGGCCTCGGAAACTCGTATATGCGGCATGAATTCATCCTAGAACCTCATATGAGCTTTTGATGAGAACTATTGACCGCAAAACCATATGTGACCCGTGCTTAGCCGCCCCTTCCGCCGCCGAGCGCGCGAAGCATCGCCCGGACGATCCGGTCAGCCGCTGTGCCACTTCCCTGCGGTGGCGGATACCCTTGAACCATGACCTCTGCAAACTCCCAGTCCATGAAGCCGGCCACCGTTGCCAAGAAACTTGGCATCTACCTGCCCGCAACACCCCAGGAGTTCCAGGATTCGGAAATCACCCGCGCCGATTTCGCCGAGCTCCAGGCCAACGCACCGGAGTGGCTCGCCGAACTCCGCCGGACGGGTCCGCACCCGCGTCCCGTGGTTGCCCAGAAGCTGAACGTCTCCATCAGCGGCCTCGCGCGCGGCGGCATCACCGAACCCCTGACGACGGCGGAAATCACCGAACTGCTGGCGGCACCGCCGCAGTGGCTCGTCGTCGAGCGAGCCACCCACGCGGCCGTCCGCTCCGAGGCGAAGCGCATTAAGGATGAAGCTGCCAAGAAGGAAGCCACCAAGGAAGCGAAGACGAACGCCTCGGCCAAGCGGGACGCACCCAAGGCATCCAAGCGGGACCACGCTTAGGCTCCACCCGGATTTCGACAGGAAGGCCTCCACCGGCTTTCAGCCGGAAGGCAGAGCACCCAAGTCCCCGTGACCGGCTTCCCGCGTTTGCTCGAATTTGCCGAAGCGGCACCTACTACGGGAACGGCCATCGGTTCTTGCCCGCTGAGTTCCGCTGGTTTTCCTAAGTCTCTCGAAGCCTCAGTAGCGCATAAGCGGCAAGAGAGAAACCGTCTTCGATTTCGCCACAACGGATCATCCGCTCGAATTCGCGAGGTTCGACCCACATTGTGGACTCGACCTCCACAGTGTCTTCCGAACCTGATCCCGCGTCTGCTATCCAAGCCGCGACAACCGCTACTCTGGCTGTCTGAACTCCGGAGTCGGGGTACATAAAACCCAAGATCTCGGTCTTGGCTTCCTTGACTCCTAGCTCTTCCCGGAGCTCGTTGAGAGCAGTATCCTCAATGCTCTCACCATGCGAAAAACCACGGGGAAGCTCCCAAACCAACGCATCGAGCGCATATCGAAAGACGCGGACTATACCGATTTTTCCGTCGTAGATGGGCGCCAGGACGACTCCAGACCCCGGTTCCGTGGCGGCTAGCCTCGTGTAGCGCCCGTTGCTTCCGTCAGGGAACCGGACATCGTCGTCGTACAAAGTGAAGAACCTGTTTGCGTATACTTTCCGCTCTTCCACACGCCTAATCTCATGACTCACTGCACCTGCCCCCTCGCGGTTACGATCTCTCCTAGTGACCTCTTGAGAACCCGCTGATTGCGGTGTGCATTGAAAGTGCTCATGACGCCCGGCATTCCCGTGCCCAGGCTGCTCGCTAGTTCAGTGGCGTTATATTTGTGCCCATCGTGTATCGATCCCCAGACATCGTAAATTGCGCCGGCGGCTGGGATCCCCTTAACCATGGCTTGGAGCCTGCCTCCTCTTGTGTCGACCTCACAGATTTCCGAGAGACCGAGCGCAACAACGTCCCTGTGCCTCTGCAGAGCCCGTTCGAAAGCACGAGAGTCTTTCGCGACGCGAGCCCGGTTGAGCTGGAGGAGGGACGTCTGCCACGTAGGCTCATCTCGCATCTCGAGAACCCTTCTGAAAGCAGCCTGACGCTGGGTCCTCCCGATGACGTCGACGACGGCAGTACGGGTCTTCTCCGATGTGGCCTCGATTTGCACGTCCACTTGGGGCGCTCCGACGCCTACCGCATGACGCCAAAGTCCGCCTCCCGTCACCTTGTCATAGGCGAGGCCAGCGAGGGCCTGCGCCGTGAACTGATCTTCCAAACGGGCCGGGTCAACCATTTCCGTAGTGAATGAAGCGTCAACAATGCCGATTGAGTCCTTGCACACCATGTTGTACATCGTGTTTATCAGCTCCCGCACCGAGAACAGGCGGCCAATGCCAATGAGCTGTTCCGCTGTCGCTCCGGATTCAAACCAATGCTGATTGCCATAAAGGCGGCTTCGGTAGGTAAAGGGATCCTCCGCCGCGGTGCCCGCATGGTCCCTTAGCGTCCGAAGTGACTCGACTATCCCCCCAACCAAATCAAGATCCGCTATTCCAGACACCTTCAGGTCCGCCGACAGCCAAGCAGAGTGGTTCAGAAACGGTTCAACCATATCTTTGATGCCTTGCGCCGCAGTCGCTCTTGCGTCGACAATTTTGTGCGTCTCAATTGGTGAACCAGCCGCCTTTGCAGAACCGAACCATTTCCAGAGACGTTCAAAGAGGAGCGCTCTTTCCGGATCGAGCAGAGCCTGAAAGAGTTCAGGCCTTCCCGTCTCGATTCTGCTCGCAACGGCACTAAGTCCAGGCTGATCGTGAAGATCGGGATACATAGAGCTCTGGAACGGAGCAGTCACGCGAGATGAATCTGAGGCGCCTCCACGGGCGCCAGATATGCGCCAAACGGTTTCAGCTACTGCATGTCGGAATGAAGGCGCCCCGTTGAGATGCAGCAAGACTGGGGCCGAGCGATTCGCATCGATGAGTGCCGATTTATCAAACGATTCGTATGCCTCCACGAGATCGCTCAAGACTCTCTGGAAAGCGAGGGAATCGAAGGCGAACGAACGTTGCACAACGATGTTCCGCCCCATGGCCAAATTTAGTAGGGACTCAACGAAGGCTTGCGCGTAGGCAGCGGCCTTGACGTCGTCTCCAGACGACCATGTCGCACGGACCGAATCCATGGATTCGAGATAGATCAGCTCAGCCACCGCAACACTCCTAGTTCAACGTCGCCCGGAATGCCCTGGGTCGGACTTGAATGAGAACAAAATGTCTCGCGAAGCCCGATTAAAAGGGCGAAGTCGCCCGCCTGGTGGTGCCCATCCAAGCACTTGACATAATGCCGAAGGCTACCACGCGAGCCAGCCGGATCTCTTCAAGAACAGACCACCATCGTCCCAGCCGGGATGATCCGCCTTCCTTGCGTTGGTGCTCAAATCAGGCTCTCGCCTCCAAGCTTTCCTCGGCGCATACTGAATTTGAAAGCGGTGCGCGTTCGCTTGGAGGTGGTCCGATTGCCCGCCACAACTGGAGTCCAGCTGACGGTCTGGGAGATCGGACTGTGGGCAATTCTGCTCATGTGCGCCGTGGCCTTGACGGTCCATGCCGTCCGCAAGAGCGTGGCGCAAGGAGTGCACGACGGACAGGTCACCTTGCAGGGGCCGCGTTCCCACCGGGATCTGGACCTCATCAAAGAGCCCGACTCCGTCTTTTGGAACATCTTCGCCGGACTTGTGGTGGTTGTCCCGGCAGTCGTCATCCCCGCCCTGGCCTCGCCCGCCGTCGGGCTCTTGATGCTCTTCCTCGGCATGGGGGCCGCTGCTGGTGCCTTCACCGTCGGCCGGAAAATGGAGCAGAAGCGCCAGAGCAAGCCCGAAAACCGCCCAGGCTATTCTGAAGCATCCGCACGTCACGACGCTCTTTTGGCTCGTTGGCAACGGTATGAACTGGACCCCGCCAAGGGCATCGACTTCCCCGGCATGAGCGACGTCAACGTTCCCCAAACCGCCGCCTTGGTCCGTGCAATCCAAGAAGCCCAACTCTGCCGCATGACCGCCGGGACGGACTATCCCCGCGCCGTCGAGCGGTTGGACGTTGCGATGGCCGAGGCGGAAGCAGCTGCTGGCGTTTCCGCCCCGCAGCTAACAAGCGACTAACATGTAGTGGATTCTGTCAAGAGGACAGGGGGAAGTGGTCCCGGGCTTGAAAGCCGCGGACCACTTTTCTGATGTGTGCCGTGGGCGGGTTGGTCCGTGGTCGCATCTTGGATGGTCCGGGGCGTCTGGTGGGGGTGGTCAGCGTGTCGTTGGCGACGTGGTTTTGTCAGACTAATATGCGCGGGTTGGTTACCGCAGGACGAGGTGTTCGGCTGGGGCGGATCGCTTGTCTAGTGTCGAGCGTGGCCTTTTCGGGTTACTCATAGTCGCGACGCGAGTTCACTCCACGCGCTGCCGTGTGCCTACCTGCGCGCAGGCGTCCCGGACGTTTCAGGACCGCTGGTGATCGCCGCTTTTCTGTGCTTCGCTGGCAAGCGACCAGCACCAGCCTGCCAGTTCCCGTGCGACGGCGACGTTGGCGATCACGGGCCGTTTCCGGTGTTCCAAGTAGACCAACCACCGCTCGTGCGACGGTTGCCGGCCTGTCCGCGGGTCCGGGCTGCGGGGGTTGCTGCTTCCCAGCGGGAGCGCATCAACACGGAAGGGTGCGTGTACGCTCTGCGGTGGTGCCAGGCTGCCTCGATCAGGAGCCTGCGGGCGTGGGTGTTGCCGGTCTTGGTGATGCCGCCCTGGGACCGGTGCTGGCCTGAGGAATTCTCGGTGGGCACCAGCCCCAGGTAGGCGCCGATGGTGCGGCCGGTGAAGCGATTCCAGTCCCCGATCTCCCACGGCCAGGCCGAACGCGGTGAGCGTGGAAATCCCGCGCAGGCACCCGAGTGCCCTGACGACGGGGGTGTATTGGCTGTCGTAGGCGATTTTCGTGATGGCTTTGTCGCGGCGGTCGCGGCGGTCCAGGGTCTCGGTGACTGCCTCCAGGGCGAGGTCGTAAGTCAACTGGGGGGCCGGGGAATCGAAATGCTGGCGGCACAGCCAAGTCATGTGGGCTTGGGTCCAGGTGTGCCCGCCGGTGTAATGGATGCCTTGGCGCAGCAGGGGTTTGGAGACCCGGTGCCGGGCCCTCATCAGGTCCCCGAGGGTGTCTTCCCTGGCGCGGACCAGGTCCCGGGCCGCTTCCTGGCCGGGATCCGGGACGATGACTTCGGTGATCTGGTCCAGTTTCAGCAGCCGGGCCAAATGCAGAGCATCGTTGCGGTCCGTTTTGACCCGGTCACCGGACGGTCGCTGGAGCCTGGACGGGGCCGCGACCAGACAATCGATGCCGGCGTCCCGCGGCACCCTGGCCAGCGGGAACCCGGTGGGTCCGGCCTCGTAGACCACTTTCGACGGGCCTGGCAGTGCCTGGATCCCGGCCAGAATCTCACCATGGGCCGGTGTCAGCCGGGCCCGGAATATCTCACCCGTCGTGCTGTCGATCGCGCAGGCGATGACTGTCAGGGCATGGACATCCAGGCCCACGTGAGTACGCTCGTGCATAGCTGGAACCTCCAAACTTCAAATGTGGCTCTGCCCCAATGGATTAAGTCTGGGGACAACCCACGTCATATTGAAGAGAAGGTTCCAGCCCCCGGCCTGCACCACCTGGTCCTTCTGGTAGAGGCCATCACCGCCCCGGTTAAAGGATCCGGAACGCCCCTTGCCCTGCCAACCGGAACAACGCGGACACACGCGGCGGTCCGGATCCGCCGGGGCGAGAATGGACTTCAGGAGGACCAGGGGCCGCCCAAGGGAAGCCCCTCTCTCCCTCATATCGTCTTGTCAGCTGATGACGCTCGCCTCGCCGGGGGCGAGCTCACGGAAGCCTTAGGGAATAGCTCCGATGTGCACCAGGAGCTCGTGCTCCGCACCGTCCAGGTAACGGCGCAACTCGGTCGCGGCCTCTTCGCGCTGACCGTTACGGATCTGGGCAACCAAGGCGGCATTGCGTTCCACATAATGGCCGTGGAAGTCGGGCGTGGTTGCCATGGCGTGGAATACCAATCGCATCTCGGCCAGCACTTTCTCCATCAATGCGTCCAGGGAAGCACTTCCGGACAACGACACCAGGGCCTTGTGGAGCTCCTGGTTGGCGTCCGCCATCCCAGCAACTGATCCCTCGGCGAGGGCAGCCCGGGCTTTGTCGATGATGACGTCCATGGCGTCAAGGGCTCCAGCCGGGACATCGCCCCATAGGACGGCGGCCGGCTCGATGAGGCGACGCACCCGGTAGATTTCCCGGACGTCGTCGGCTCCGGGGGCAGCAACGAACACCCCGCGGTTAGGGATGCGCTGGACCACTGATTCACCGGCAAGCACGGTGAAAGCCTCCCGCAGGGTGTTCCGGGAAACTCCGAGGGCCTCGGACAGGGCTTGCTCGGAAAGTTTCGTGCCGGGCGGCAACAAACCGTCCGAAATGCGCTGGCGAAGCTGGGCGGCAACCCACGCTCCAGTATGGGCATGGGTGGCGTGGCCGGCGTCGGCGATTCCTTGAAGCGCAGCGTTCATGGGCATGCCTCCAAATCTACCGAACCATCACCTCGACACATTCTGCTGGATCATTCCGTCCAAGCCTCGGACAAGGCCCGGAAATCCGCGGCAAAAGCCGGTTCCGCCGCTGATGATCCAGCAGAATGTGCGCGCGAACGCCTCAGCCGATGCTCGCCAGCACCTCTCCGCGCCCGACGGCGGCCCCTGGCTCTTGCGGACCACGTGCCACGGTGCCGGAACGGTGGGCTGGGACAGTAGTTTCCATCTTCATGGCCTCCAACACCGCCACTGGTTGGCCAGCTTCCACGGCCACCCCGTCCTCGACCAGCCATTTCACCAGCGAGCCGGACATCGGGGAGGCCAGCCCGGCGTCGTCGGCCACCACGGGAGCCGCAGCCGAAGCCGCGGAACCACCACCGCCACCGCCGCTCATCAGCGCTTCAAACAAACGGACGGGAAGTCCAAGCTGCACTGCCTTGCCGTCCAACTCCACCGTGAACGTGCTGCGTTCGAAACCGGGTGCCACACGGGTGATCTCCGGCGACGCGGCCAGCGCTTCGGCGAACTCGGTCTCAATCCACGTGGTGTAAACACCGAGCTTGTCCTCCGAGGCGAAGGCCTCGTGCCGGACCACGGCCCGGTGGAACGGCAGCACGGTGGGCAAACCCTTGATCTGCATCTCGTCCAGGGCAGCCTTGGCACGGCGTAAGGCCTGCTGCCGGTTTTCGCCACGGACAATCAGCTTCGCCAGAAGGGAATCGTACTCTCCGGGAACCACCGAGCCGGAGCGAACCCCGGAGTCCACCCGGATGCCCGGTCCGGTGGGTGCTTCGAACACGTCTACAGTGCCGGGGCCGGGCAGGAAGCCGCGGGCTGGATCCTCGGCGTTGAGGCGGAACTCGAAGGCGTGCCCTGTCGGTTCGGGGTCCTCGGTCAAGGTGAGGGTGCCGCCCGCGGCGATCCGGAATTGTTCGCGGACCAGGTCCACCCCGGAGGTTTCCTCGGTAACGGGATGCTCAACCTGCAGGCGCGTGTTGACCTCCAGGAAAGAGATGGTGCCATCCACGGCCACGAGGTATTCGACGGTTCCGGCACCGTAGTATCCGGCCTCGCGGCAAATGGCCTTGGCCGACTCGTGGATGAGCGTGCGCTGTTCAGGGCTCAGGAAGGGTGCGGGGGCCTCTTCCACGAGCTTCTGGTTTCGGCGCTGCAGGGAGCAGTCGCGGGTTCCGAGGACCACAACGTTGCCGTGCATATCGGCGAGGACCTGGGCTTCGACGTGCCTTGGCTGGTCCAGGAAGCGCTCCACGAAGCATTCGTCGCGTCCGAACGCCACCTTGGATTCGCGCACTGCCGATTCGAAGGCGTCCTCGATGTCTTCCAGGCGTCGCGCAATCTTGAGCCCGCGCCCACCCCCGCCAAAAGCAGCCTTAATCGCCACGGGCATGCCGTATTCCAAGGCAAAAGCAAGGACCTCCGCCGCGTTGGCTACGGGCCCATCGCTGCCGGGAACCAGTGGAGCCCCGGCGCGGACGGCGATCTCGCGGGCCGTCACCTTATTGCCTAGCTCCCGGATCGACTGCGGCGCAGGGCCGATCCATGTGAGTCCCGCGTCGATCACGGCCTGTGCAAAATCAGCGTTCTCGGACAGGAAGCCATATCCGGGATGCACGGCGTCCGCCCCGGCGCGGCGTGCGACATCGATCAGCTTTGCAATGTCCAGATAGGTCTCGGCGCCGGCGGACCCTCCCAGCGCGTAGGCCTCGTCGGCAAACCGTACGTGGAGGGCATCGGCGTCGGGATCCGAATACACGGCAACAGACTGCAAGCCCTCGTCGGAGCAGGCACGCGCAATCCGCACGGCGATTTCGCCGCGGTTGGCGATCAGGACCTTTTTCATGGCTGGGTTCCTTCGGATACAGCGCCAGCAACGGCACCTTCAAGTGGTTCGAGGGTTGCGGGGTCCACGATCGTGAACCGCACGCTGTGACCGGGCGGCAGCTGCGCCGCCGTCGGTAGGTCTTCGGGTACGACGACGGCAATCACCGGATATCCGCCGGTCACTGGGTGGTCGGCCAGGAAGAGGACGGGATGGCCGCTGGGCGGCACTTGGAGTGCGCCGGCAACGGCGCCTTCGCTGGGGAGCTCGTCAACGCCGCGCCCGGGAGCACAGTTTCGTTCGAGGCGCCGGCCTGGGCTGCCGGGCATAAGCCTGACACCGATCCTGTTGGACTGCTCGGTGGTGATCCAGCCCTGCTCCGTGAGCGCTTTGAGGGCTCCAGCGTCAAACCAGTCGTCCCGCGGGCCCAAGGTGACGCGGAGTTCCGCCGCGCCCGCTCTGAGCCGCAGAGTGGATTCCTCCGGGGTGCCGACCATCTGGAACAGCGGCGCTCTTCCAACTGGGAGGCGAGTCCCGACCGACAACGGCGCGGGACCAATCCCGGACATCGCGTCGCTCGAGCGGCTGCCAAGAACCGGCTGCACGTCGAGCCCGCCCCGGACGGCAAGGTAGCTGCGGGCTCCTCGGGTAGCTGCGCCCAGGCTGAGGGTTTCGCCATCCAGCAGGGCGAACGGCGCGCACATGGCGGCCCGGCGTACTGAAACGCCCGAGGCGTCGAGGATTTCAAGCGGCGCAACGGCTCCGACGATTGCGAGGACCTGATCGCCGTCGGCCTGGACGGAGAGTCCGCCCAGCACGTTTTCGATCACGGCGGCACCGGGTTCGTTGCCTACCAAACGGTTGGCCTGTCGGGCCGATTGCTGGTCCGCGGCACCCGCGGCGGACACTCCCAAGTCCCCCAGACCGGGGCGGCCGAGGTCCTGGATCAGGGATTGCAGGCCAGGTGAGCCAACCACCAAGGCGGGACCGGTGACTTCATCGGCAACCACCCGTGGCGAGGGCGTCACCTCAACCGCCTCCCGGACCGCCACATATCGGACCCTATCTCCCGGACGGACGAGCGCCGGCAACTCCCGCTCGAGGTCCCAGAGGACCGCCGTCGTGCGTCCAATCAACTGCCAGCCGCCCGGGGACTGCCGCGGGTAAACCGCGGAGAACGTGCCGCCGAGCGCCACGGACCCGGCCGGAACGGAGGTGCGGGGTGAGGTTCGACGAGGAACGTCGAGGCTG
Organism: Arthrobacter sp. AZCC_0090; assembly: GCF_014207375.1. Classification (GTDB taxonomy): domain Bacteria; phylum Actinomycetota; class Actinomycetes; order Actinomycetales; family Micrococcaceae; genus Arthrobacter. The sequence continues at coordinate 80,610 of NZ_JACHEE010000013.1, forward strand.
TGGTTCTCGCCGAGCAGATAGGTGAAGCCCGGCGCGAATCCGCCAAACGCGGCCGTCCAGAGCTGTCCAGTGTGGGCGGCCACGACCCCTTCCTCCCCCAGCCCGGTGAGCATGCCCACCTCGGCGAGGTCCTCGCCGTCGTACACCACCTCAATGGTGACCTCGCGGGAACTGTCTTGCGGCACCGCGCTCATGTCAACATGCCCGACGGCGGTGCGCGCAGCAAGTGCCTCGGCGTGCGTGCCGAACTTGAGTAGTACTGTCGCTGCCGCGGCGATCGCGTCGAGCTGGCCCGGAAGCGGCTCGGCGAGCAGCCGGGAATGGAACGCCAGCACGGAAGCGAGGTCGGAGAGTTCAACCAGCAGGGCGCGCGGACCAGACCAGCGTATTCCCGTGACGCTCACGCGAAGCTCCGCACGGTGACTCCAGCGGCTTCGAGCCCGGAGCGGACGGCGGCTGCCATGGCGACCGCGCCGGGAGTGTCTCCGTGGACGCAGATGCTTTCGGCGTGGACGTCCAGCACGGAACCGTCGCGGGCCACGATTTTGCCCTCTGTTGCCAGGCGGACCATGTTCTCCGTGATGGCAGCGTGATCGTGCAGAACGGCGCCCTCTTCGCGGCGGGATACCAAGGTGCCGTCCGGGTTGTAGGCGCGGTCAGCGAAGGCTTCGGCGACGGCTCGGAGGCCCTTGGCTTCGGCTTTGGCGAGGGCTACCGAACCCGGCAGGAGAAGGAGTGGGAGTCCGGGACTAAAGGCATGGACGGCGTCGGCTACTGCCTGGGCGTGGACCTCGTGGTGGACGATCGTGTTGTAAAGGGCACCGTGCGGTTTGACGTACTTGACCTCGGCACCGGCAGCACCTGCCAGGGCCTGAAGCGCGCCGAGTTGGTAGAGAACGTCGTCGGCCAGTTCCGTGGCGGAGCAGTCCAGGAAGCGTCGGCCAAAGCCTGCGAGGTCCCGGTAGCCTACGTGCGCACCGATCGTCACTCCGGCAGCGACTGCTTCACGGCACGTGCTGGCGATGGTGCTGGGGTCCCCGGCGTGGAATCCGCAAGCCACGTTGGCGCTCGACACGTAGCGGAAGACTGGGGCGTCGTTGCCCATGGTCCAGTTGCCGAAGGATTCTCCGACGTCGCTGTTGAGGTCGATATAAGGCATTGTGATCCCCGTCTCAGGTTGAATACCTCACTATCATGCCTGAAACGCCAAGATTGTTCAACAATCTTGAAGGGGAAGTCGGGGGTTGGGATTCGGTGCGTGAGATCTCGGCCCTTTCGGAGTGCGAAAGGGCCGAGATCTCACGGGTGGATTTAGTAACGCTTCCTAAGCGACCGGAACCGCGGCGACGAGGTTGTTGGCGTTGACGATCCGGGCGGCGGTTGCCTGGCCCATCCGGACTGCGCCGTCCACGTGCTGGTAGCCTTCCGCAGCCAGATCGGAGGAGGACCAGTAGATAGGTCCGACGTTGGCGTGCTGGTCCTTGCCGTAGCGGTGCAAGCCGCCAAGGTCGTAACTAGACGCGTAGGCTCCTCGGGTCCATTCCTCGGAACCCCAATCGGATTCGTAGTAGACCTCGGCGTCCAGGGCCTTCTCGCCAAGGAAGCCCGCGATCGACTCAAGGACGGCCTTCTTGCGGTCTTCTGCGCTCAGTTCGAAGACGGCGTCTGCCTTTTCGTCCGAGATGAAGCCCACCAGGGTGCCACGAGTGTCTCCGTGGTTGGTGTTGTCGTAGACCTCCTGGACCAGGGCGTCGGCGCCGAAACCCGTGCCGGACAGCCCGTCTTCACGCCAGAACGGCGTGCTGTAGACGGCGTGGACCTTGATGACCAAGCCGAGGGACTGGTGCTGGTGCATCTGGTGCTGGCGGCGAGGGAGCGGCGGGTTGAAGGACACGCGGGAGTACAGGTTCGGCGGGACGGCCATGATGACGAACCGTGCATTGACGGTTGCGCGCTCGGACTCAACGGTGACGCGGTGGCCTTCACCGGCCGGCTCCCAATTGATGGTGCGGACCGGGCTGTTAAGTACGACGTCGTCGCCCAACTCTGCGGCGATCAGCAGGGAAACCTGCTGCATGCCGCCGATAACACGCTTGTCCAGGATGAAGTCTTCGTCTGTGAGGTTGGAGAAGGAACCTGCCGAAGCCGCCATCAGCACTGCCTGCAGTGCCGAGAAAGCGTGTGCCGGCTTGGTGAGCATTCCGCCGGCGATGAAGAGGCCGATGTTGTTGCAGGCTTCCTCGTCCGTCGAGTTCTGGCGCAGCCAGTGGTGGAAGGAGATGGTGTCCAATTCGCGCGCCTTCGGGTGGGCCCAGGGTTCTTCGGCGCCAATCTCGGCGGCAAGGCTGTCCAGGATGGCGGTGAGCTTGTCCATTTCGGCTGCGGTGGTCTCGCTGACCGGGAAGGAAGCCCCGGTGTAGCGGGTGCGGCTTCCGTCCGGTGCCAAGTACACCGATTCGCCGTCGCGATAGCGGGAGTACATCTTCAGGCCCAGCTCGTCCAAGAGCCCCATGAGCGCGGTCTGGTCCGGGGACACCCATTGTCCACCGATTTCCAGCATGGCCCCGTCAATGGTGTCGGTCCAGGTGCGGCCACCGACGCGGTCACGGGCTTCAAGCACCGCAACGCTGAGTCCGGCCTTCTTCAGTTCGCGTGCGGCCGTCAACCCCGACGGACCGGCACCGACAATTACGACGTCGCGATCAAGATTCAACATGATGTCCTTTCTGTGGCCGTCCCCGTTGGCTGACCAATAAATGAATGCCGTTCATTTATCCCAACTGTAGCTGGATTGGCCGCGGCTGTGAAGACCCCAGTGGAATAATGCTGGTGACAAGCCTCCAGAAAGGTCAGCGATGCCTGCACCCACCCCCGCTCCCGGCGAGACCAAAGCGCGCCGCAGGGCGGGCCGGCCAATGGCGGCGGTCCTGGGCCAGGACGGAATTACTGCCGCGGCGCTCGAACTGGTCATCAAGAAGGGCTACGACGGCCTCACCATGGCCGCACTCGCCCGATCCCTGGGCGTGGCGCCGTCGGCCCTCTACAACCACGTGTCCTCGAAAGACGACGTCCTCAAGCTAGTGGAAGAGGATCTGATGTCCAAGGTGGACTTCGGCGGATTCAGCACGCTGCCCTGGGAGGACGCCGTCCGGCAGTGGGCCTATTCCTACCGCGGTATTTTCGCAAGGCACACCCCCTTGATCTCGGTGATCGCGGTCCTTCCGGTGACGGACGCCCCACAGACCCTCGCCATGTACGAGGCCGTCACCGAGGGGTTCCTGCGCGCAGGGTTCCCTGAGCAGCAAATCATCCCGTGCATCGTGGCCCTTGAGGCCTACATTTTCGGAGCCGCTTTCGACGCGAACGCTCCGGCGGACATTTTCGATTCTGGCAAGCTGGCCGACTCTACTCCGCATTTCACCTCGGCGGTCCGGAGCCTGGGTCCCGAGCGGAACAACTACCCTTCGGACCTCGCGTTCAGCATGGGCTTGGATGCCCTGATCGCCGGGCTCGGGGCGCTGCGGGATTAGCGCCCTATAGTCGACGGGCCGCGCCGTCCTGACCCCTTTTGAATTCAGAAAGCGCTTGCGACGCGGCGAGCCGCATCATTTCGACGCCGGAGCGCGGCAATCAGGGCCAGGAGGGCACGGGCTCCGCAGTTGTCGGGTTAAACTAAGGAACCCCGATCCAAAGACCGGGGTTCCTTTAAATTGCGTGCGCGAGGGGGGATTTGAACCCCCACACCCTTTCGGATACTGGCACCTGAAGCCAGCGCGTCTGCCGTTCCGCCACTCGCGCGCAACTTCTTTCGCCCGGGACACACCAGGTTTCCCCGGCCTCACCCCTGCGAAAGCAGCGAGATCAAGCATAACGGACAATCACTTGAAAACACCAATCGACCAAGGATGGGGCCGTAAGAACCTCCCAGATCCGCGGATTGTTGGATCCGCGCAGGATGCAGAAATCATGCGGCAAGTGAACCGAAACAGGGAGCGCAAGCGAACTTTTCTGGTCTTCCGGGCGTTGTGGAATAAGGCCATTCACAGTCTTGCCCAGTAGTATCTGGATTGTGGACAGCCTCTTCGCGTGCGCTCCGGCAACTGCATGGAGCGCCTGCAGGGATTCGTCCTGACCACTCATACTGCAGCGCAACGAAACGGAAGGAGAAGGACCTTGGGTTTGCTTGACAGAGTTGAACGCGGCATCGAAAAGGCCGTCCGGGGCGTCTTCTCCACCGGGTCGCGTGCGCGTGTGGAGCCAGTGGAGATAGCCAGCAGACTTCGCCGTGAACTGGACAATAAGTCCATCACGATCGCCGCCGGCCGGACCTTGGCTCCCAACGTCTTCGAGGTCCTCTTGAGCAATGAAGACTTCGGTCGCGCCCAAGAATGGGGAACTCCCCTGGCCGAAGAATTGTGCGACGTCGTGATACAGCACGTGCGCAGCCAAGGCTACGTCCTTCAGGGACCGGTTCGGATTTCCTTCCGCCACGACGAAGTCCAGCGCGAGGGCCACTTCGAAATCACCTCCAGCACTGAAAAGTCCAACGGCTCCGCGGCGCCTGCTGCTCCGAGACCCAATGTCCCTGCAGCCCCGAGTCGCGAACCCACACGGCTCCAGCCTGTCCTGGACATTGGTGGACAGCGCTATTCCCTTAACGCTCCTTCCGTCGTGCTGGGCAGGTCCTCCGAGGCCGACATCCTGGTGGACGATACCGGTGTTTCGCGCAAGCACCTCGAAATCCAGACGGCGGCCGGGGTTGTCCGCGCTGTGGACCTCGGTTCCACCAACGGAAGTTATGTCAACGGCCACAAAGTGGACGGTAGTGTGGAACTTACGGACGGATCCACCATCACCATGGGACGGACCAAGATCATTTTCAGACTTCTTTCCCTGCCTTCTGGTGGGCGCCCGTGAGCGACATCAGCGAACTGACCATCACCGCACTCCGTTTCGGCTTCCTCCTGCTGCTGTGGGTGTTGATCTTCAGCATCGTTTCGACGATGCGTCGAGATCTCGTGATCGGCCGCAAAGCTGCCATGGGAACGCCGACGGCGCGCGAAGTACGGAAGCATCCGGAGCTCGCTCCAGCGCCGCCCCAGCCCGTGAAGCAGCAGGCGCGTCAGCTCGTCGTCGTCGAGGGTCCCCTCAAGGGGACCACGGTTCCTTTGGCTGCGAGCCCCATCCTGCTGGGCCGCGCGCAAGAAGCCACGCTGGTCCTTGAGGATGACTACGCCTCGGGCCGGCATGCGCGTCTGTTCCCCCAGGGCAGCCGATGGTTCATCGAAGACCTCGGCTCCACCAACGGCACCTACCTTGCCGACCAACAGTTGACCCGCGCCCTGCCGGTGGAGCTTGGCGTCCCCGTGAGGATCGGCAAGACGGTCATCGAATTGAGGGCGTAGCCCATGGCTTCCCCCCAGACTTCCGAGGGTAAGGCACTGCCTCCGGAACGCCCCCTGATCATGCGCTACGCGGCGCGGTCCGACGTCGGGCGTGTCCGCTCGAAGAACGACGACTCCGCCTATGTGGGCCGCCATCTCGCGGTCGTCGCGGACGGCATGGGCGGCCATGCGGGAGGCGACGTCGCCTCGGCATCCACGGTGCTGGACATGATTCACCTTGATCACGATTCCTACCCGGACGGCGCAGAGACTGTCCTGGCAGACGAAATCCAAACGGCCAATTCCCTGCTTTCCGAGCTCGTCCACGTAGATCCGAAGCTCGCAGGGATGGGCACCACGGTCACGGCCCTGCTCCTTGAAAGCAGGCGGCTGCACTTCGCCCACATCGGCGATTCCCGCGCCTACCGCTTGCGCAATGGCAAGTTCGAGCAAATCAGCGTGGACCACACTTTCGTCCAGAGGCTGATCGATGAAGGGCGTCTGCGCCCGGAGGAAGCTGAAACCCACCCGCACAAAAACGTCCTCATGCGCGTTCTGGGCGACGTGGACGCGAGCCCTGAACTGGACCTGGACGCGCTCGACGTCGAACCCGGCGAACGCTGGCTCCTCTGCTCGGACGGCCTGAACTACGTCCAAGGGGCAGTGGTAGAGCAGGTGGTCCGCGAAACCAAGGACCTCGCCGAATGCGCCGAGCTCCTCATTGAGCTCACACTGGCCAATGGGGCTCCGGACAACGTCACCGTGGTGCTCCTGGAAATCGTGGAAGAGACCGGCGAAGACCTCAGCACGGCCGCCGTCGAGGTCGTCAACCCTGAAGCAGTAGGCGCACCCAACCTGACCGCAGCAACCGCGCCAAAGACAGCCGACGACGGCAAGACTGCCGGAAAAGCCGATCCGAGCAAGGAAACCGCGCTCAACGGCGGCGCGAAAGCCCCTGCCAAAGACCCCTCAGCCGGTGGACCTGCGGCGAGCCCGGCCTTGCCGACGGGGATGTCGGTGGCCAAGCCGGCGGAAACAAACCCCGACGTCGGAGCGTCTGCCGCTGCGACGGAGCCCGCTGCCGCCGGTCCCGCGAAGCCCACCGGAACCACTGAGCCTCCGACGGCGACAGACCCCCACTTGGGTGAACACCTGTCGGCGGAGATCCTCCGCGAAGAACTCTCAAGCCGGCCGCACGAATTGGTGGGCGCTGCCGCTACCGCAGCAGAAACCGGTTCGATCCCCACTGTGGCCGGACGCAGCGTCGCGCGCCGTGCTGCCACGGTGCTGACCCACAAGGCTGAACAGGACCGCCCGGAGGCACAACCGCTTGTCGCCCGGAAGCGGCGCTGGTTGACGCCTGCCATCGCCGCTGTCTTGGCCATTTTTGTGATCGCCGGGTTGTGGCTCGGTTATGCGTGGACCCAGACGCGGTATTACGTCGGTGAATTCAACCAGCACGTAGCAATTTTCAACGGCATTTCACAGAGCCTTGGCCCGCTCCAGCTCTCGAAAGTGGAGGCCGAGACGACCATTCGCATGGACTCCCTGCCTGAATACACACAACAAGCCGTTCGCCAGACCGTCCCGGCACGCGATCTCGCCGACGCCCAGCAGATCGTGAAGAGCCTGCAGGACAAGGGCACTACCGGCCTGCCCGCCACTTGCCCCACCGGCACACCCAAGCCAACGGCAATCCCCACCGCAACCGCAAGCCCCACGCCGGCGAGCCCAAGCCCTACGAATGCGCCCACATCGTCACCCACGTCCACGCCGTTCCCCACATGCGCGGTGTCGCCATGACCCAGGCCCTCGTTACGCCCAAACCGCGCCGCAACGTGGAGCTCATCCTCCTGGTCCTTGCCCTTGCGGTCGGAATCGGTGCCAGCGCGATGGTCGGACTCAACAGCGCAGCCGCTTTCGATAGCGATTTCTGGTTCCAGTCGAGCCTCTTGGTCGTGGCCGCATTCGCGTTCCACATGGTCCTCAGGTTCCGCGCTAAATATGCCGATCCGATCATGCTTCCGATCGTCGTCGCGCTCAACGGCTTGGGACTTGCCCTCATCCATCGCATGGATCAGCCAGGAGAAGACACCGGCAACAACCAACTGCGCTGGACCCTCCTGGCCATGGCTGTGTCAATCGCCGTCATCTGGTTGCTCAAGGACCACCGGCTCCTCCGTCGTTTCACCTTCATCTCGCTGGCGGCCAGTGCGGTTCTCTTGGTGCTCCCGCTCGTTCCCGGTATCTCCGCCGGCGAAGTGCTGGGCGCCAGCGTCTGGATCCGGTTGGGTCCCATGACTTTCCAGCCGGGCGAAATCGCCAAAATCACCTTGGCCATATTTTTCGCGGGCTATCTTTCCTCCAATCGGGACCTCATCCTGCTAGCCGGCCGCAAGATCGGCCCTATGCAACTGCCCCGTTTCAAAGACCTTGGCCCAATGATCACGGCATGGCTCGTGAGCATCGGCATCCTCGTCTTCCAGCGGGATCTCGGCACCTCGGTTCTTTTCTTCGGTTTGTTCATCGTCATGATCTACGTGGCAACAAGCCGAATCAGCTGGGTGGTCATCGGCATCGTGCTCATCCTGGGCGGCGGATTCCTGGCATCGAAATTCTTCTCGCACGTCGCTTTCCGCCTGGACAGCTGGTGGAACGCCTTCACGCCGGAAGTGTTCGACCGTTTTCCGGGCGGCAGCGAGCAGATTGTCCAGGGGCTCTTCGGCATGGCTGACGGCGGCCTTGCCGGCACGGGCCTAGGCCAAGGCAGGCCCGATCTGGTCCCGTTCGCCAACAGCGACATGATCATCGCCCTCATCGGTGAGGAACTGGGCCTGATTGGACTCTTCGCAGTAGTACTGCTCTACCTGCTGCTCTTCACCCGCGGGTTCCGCGCAGCTCTTGGCACGCGGGACGCCTTCGGCAAGCTCCTGGCTTGCGGCCTGTCCTTCGCCATCGCTCTGCAGTGCTTCGTGGTGATCGGCGGCGTCTCAAGGCTGATCCCGCTGACAGGCCTTACCACTCCGTTCCTTGCGGCAGGCGGATCCTCCTTGCTTGCCAACTGGATCATCGTGGGCTTGTTGCTCATGATTTCCCACACCGCGCGCGGCCCGGTGGACACTACGCCCATTACCCATGCCCCCGCAGAGGCGGTGAAGACCCCATGAACCATTCCATACGCAACTCGTGGATGGCAGCCGTTGCCATGTTCGCCCTCCTCTTCGGCGCGATCAGCTATGTCCAGGTCATCGGCGCCGGCGACCTCAATGACAATCCGTGGAACCAGCGCGCCGTCCTGGCGAACTACTGCAACGACCGCGGTGCCATCATTGTGGGCGGCAAGCCAATCGCCGAATCCGTTGCCGGAGATGAAACCTGCAAGTACCAGCGCAGTTACCCCCAACCGGAGCTTTATGCTGGCATCACCGGATACTTCTCTAGGACCTACGGATCCACTGGGCTTGAGCAGCAGCTCCGCGACGAGCTGGCCGGCAGTTCCGATCAGCTCTTCCTGGACCGCGTCAGCCAGATTTTCCTCGGCAGCCAGCCGAAGGGGGCATCGGTGGAATTGACCATCGACCCCGCGATCCAGAAGCTCGCCTACGACCTCATTCCCGACGGCCAGCGTGGCTCGATCGTAGTCACCAACCCGAAGACCGGTGCCATCATCGCCATGGTCTCCAAACCGTCCTACGATCCCAACCTGATCGCCACGCATGATGCTGCGAAGGAAAAGGCCAGTTACGAGCAGCTCAACCAGGTTCCCGGCATCAACCTGAACCAATCCGTGAGCGGACCCACCGGCGCACTGCTGGCCCCCGGTTCAGTGTTCAAACTCGTCGATACCGCGGCCGCCCTGAGCTCCGGAAAGTACAACAAGGACAGTGTGCTGCCGAACCCGGACAGCTTGCCCTTGCCGGGTTCCAGTGCATCGCTCCCCAACTATGCCGGTGGCAACTGCTCAACTCGCAACACTGCCGACTTCGCCTTCGCCTTGGAGCAGTCCTGCAACACGCCGTTTGCCAGCATCGCCCTGGACCTCGGGCAGAAGGCCATCGCAGACCAGGCCAACAAGTTTGGCTTCGGACAAGATTTCGGCGACCTCCTCAAGCTCCAGTCCGCCGTCAGTGTCTTCCCCAAGAACTTGGACCAGGCGCAGCTCGCCCAGTCCGCCGTTGGTCAGCGTGACGTCAGGGCCACTCCGCTGCAGATCGCGCTGATGACCGCGGCAATTGCCAATCATGGCGTCCAGATGAAACCGAACCTCATCAAGACGGTGCGCGCCCCTGATCTCCGTGTCATCAGCGAACCCAAAGCCGAGACATTGCGCACCTCCACCACGCCCGAGATCGCCAGCCAGATCACATCGTGGATGACCGACGTTGTATCAAAGGGCATTGCAAGTGGCGCTGCAGTCCCCGGAGTCCAGGTGGCCGGCAAGACCGGCACCGCGCAGTTGGGCGACACGGGCCTGAACAACTCATGGTTTACCGGGTTTGCCCCGGCCAATGACCCGCAGGTGGCCGTCACCATTGTCATGGAAGGTGTTGACGTGTCTACCGGCGCAAAGCTAACCAGTCCGAACGCGAAGAAGATTTTTGAGGCGGTGTTGAATAAGTGAGGCCTACGTCAGGAATCACCCTCGGCGGCAGATTCCAGCTGACCAGTCGCATTGCGATTGGCGGCATGGGAGAGGTCTGGAGGGCCAAGGACCAGATCCTTGGCCGGATCGTCGCGATCAAGGTACTCAAAGAGGAATATACGGGTGACCCCGGGTTCCTTCAGCGTTTCCGTGCCGAGGCCCGCCACACCGCGTTGCTTAACCACGTGGGGATAGCCAACGTCTTCGACTATGGCGAAGAAGACGGATCTGCATACCTGGTGATGGAGCTCGTACCTGGACAACCGTTGAGCAGCATCCTGGAACGCGAGCAGGTCCTCTCGCCGGACCGCACGCTGTCCATCATTTCCCAGACCGCCCGTGCGCTCGCCCCTGCGCACGCACAGGGCCTGGTACACCGGGATATCAAGCCGGGCAACCTGCTCATCACGCCGGACTTCCGCGTCAAGGTTACCGATTTCGGCATTGCACGCCTCGCCGACCAGGTCCCCCTCACGCAGACCGGCCAGGTCATGGGAACTGCGCAGTACCTGGCTCCGGAACAAGCAACGGGACAGACGGCCACGGGGGCCTCGGACATATATTCCCTCGGGGTTATTGGCTACGAATGCCTCACCGGGCATCGTCCGTTCTCCGGTGAATCTCAAATCGCCATTGCGCTGGCCCAGGTCAACGACGCCCCGCCGCCGCTGCCCGAGAGCCTCCCCACTCCGGTGCGCGCCCTGCTGATGTCCATGCTCGCCAAGGACCCGAAGAACCGTCCTGCCGACGCCATCAAGCTGGCTGAAGCAGCAGACGCTATCCGCGCAGGCGACATTTCCGCGGCACACGCCGCCGTGCCGGGAATGTTGCTGTTCGAATCCGCCACCGGCCCCATCACCGCACCGACTGACATCGCTACCGCCCCCACAGGCATTGTCACCTCACCGTACGGCAAGGAAACGCGTTCGACGTCGACGTCGGCCCTCCCGGTGATCGGCGCCGCTGCAGCCGGAGCCGCCGCCGCAGGTGCAGCTGAGGGTGGAAATGCACTCTCCCGCGCCCATGCCCTGGCCGCCGAACGCAGTTTGGAGCAGGCTGACGAGCAGGACCAGTACTTCCATGAGGAAGAGGAGTACCAGGCAGAGCCGCAGCGCAAGAAGCGCAGCCCGTGGACGTGGCCCCTCGTCGCGCTGATCGTGCTCCTGCTCTTCGCCCTGGTTGGTGTGATCCTGTCCCAGTCGGGGCTGTTCTCGCCAAGCAATCCGGCACCGGCCTCAAGCTCTCCGGTCCGGGCCTCAAGCGCGCCACCAAGTTCGGCGAGTCCGAGCGCCACGGAGACTTCGGCCAGCCCGACGCCCACCACATCCACTGCGGAGACTGTCAACCTGATCCCTGAGCAGTACAAGGGACAGCCGTACGACAAGGTGCGCGCTGACCTCATCGCTCTCGGCATGAGCGTCAACGGTGTCCAGGTCTTCGATCCCTCGACGCCGGGCACGGTCACCGACATCAACCCGTCGGGCCCCCAGCCCAAGGGGACCACGATCACCGTGAGCTACTCCAAGGGACCCCAGACGGTTTCGGTGCCGACCATCCCCAAGGGCGCCGCGGAATCGCAGGTGCAGGCTGCAATCGAAGGCGCCGGCCTGCGCTGGGTCGCGGGAACGCCCGTTGCCGGAGCTACCGGCCAGACGCCCGGAACGTTCGTCAGCTCCGATCCTGCCGGCGGTCAGAAGGTGCCCGCAGGATCCGTGGTCACCTACCACCTGTCCAAGTCGACCCCGTCTTCGTCGGCCACTCCCGGTCAGTAGGACACCATGCCAGCCGGACGCTCCACCCCTGCCCACAGAGAGGACAGCACTCCAATGACAACCCAGCGCGTCCTCAACGGGCGGTACGAACTCGGTGAATTGCTCGGCCGTGGCGGTATGGCGGATGTCTACAAGGGCACCGACACGCTGCTCGGGCGAACCGTGGCAGTGAAGCTGCTCCGCGCCGATCTTGCCCGCGATCCGCAGTTCCATGCTCGTTTCAAGCGGGAGGCCCAGGCAGTGGCCGCCCTGAACCACTCCTCGATCGTGGCCATCTATGACACCGGCGAGTACACCGTGTCCGGTGGTCCAGGCGAGAACGTCCGGGTTCCCTACATCGTCATGGAATACGTGTCCGGCCGGACTATCCGCGATCTGATCCGCGCCAAGGAATTGGACATCGATCAAGCCATCGAGTTCATCCTTGGAGTCCTGTCCGCCCTGGAATACAGCCATAAAGCCGGGATCGTCCACCGCGACATCAAGCCCGCCAACGTCATGGTGTCCGGGGATTCCAACGACGTCAAGGTCATGGACTTCGGCATCGCCCGGGCCATGGCCGACTCCGCGGCTACCATGACCCAGACCCAGGCCGTGGTTGGAACAGCCCAGTACCTCTCGCCCGAGCAAGCCCGAGGCGAGACGGTGGATGCCCGTAGTGACCTGTACTCTGCAGCGTGCCTGCTGTTTGAAATGCTCACGTCGCGGCCCCCGTTCACCGGAGATAGTCCTGTCTCTGTGGCCTACCAGCACGTCCGCGAGATCCCCGAGCCCGCCAGCACGTTCAATCCGGCAGTTTCGGAAGCGCTGGACAGCGTCCTGGCGAAGGGCCTGCAGAAGGACCGCGCCGACCGTTTCCAGGATGCGGCGGCCTTCCGCCGTGCCTTGCGAGCGGCCAAGAACGGCGTGGCAGTCCCAGCGTTCGTTGCCGGAACACCCACAGACCCTCAGACCGTCATACCGTCGACGCAAGAGCTTCCCGAAGATGGCTTGGCGCGCCGCCTGACGGGTGCCGAATTCCTGGACAGCACCCTGACCGGACGGCTCGACAACACGCCGGACTTCGGCGACCAGGAAACGATGCTGGCGCTTCACGCCAGCGAACCCGTACCGGAGCCAGATCACGACGGCGCGATGCCGCTAGATTTCGCCCCTGAACGCGAGCGGACCCCCCGGCAGAAGTCCCGCCGTCGTGCGTGGGCCGCGGTTGTGGTCATCTTTACGCTGCTGGTCCTAGCTGGTGGTGGATTCTGGCTTTACAACACGGTGAACCAGAAGCCGGCTCCGCCGGCGTTGATCCAAGTGCCACAGGTGGCTGGCATGAGCGAGGTCATGGCCTTGCAAGCGCTCTACGGCGCCAATCTCAGCCCGGAGTCGCGCACGGTCCCGCACGATACGGTCGCCAAGGGCACGGTCATCAGCACCGACCCGAGCGTGGGATCTCAAGTGGCACCGAACTCACACGTAGTCCTGTTCGTTTCAGCCGGACCGGTCTCCGTGACCGTTCCCGCGGGCTTGAGCGGACTCACCGAAGCCGCCGCACGCGACCTCCTGCGCCAAGCCGGACTTGTGGGCGGAGCCAGCACCTTAGCCAATAGTCCTACGGTTCCCGCAGGCTCCGTCATCAGCACCAAGCCCGCTTCCGGGGCGGTTGTCGGCGCGGGCAGTACCGTTGATTTGGTGGTGTCCACGGGAAAGGTGTCCGTGCCTCAACTCGTGGGTCTGAGCGTGGCGGATGCAGAGGCCCTGCTCAAAGAGAACGGCCTGGCCATCTCCGTCACCGAGCAGGAGAATTCGCAGGTAACCCCTGGAAAGGTCACGAGCCAGGGGGACGCCTTCAAGTCCCTTGTGGAACAAGGCAAAACCATCAGTGTGATCGTTGCGAAGGCTCCCGCCCCGTCAGCCAGTCCCAGCCCGACACCCAGCCCCAGCGATACCCGGAGCCATGGGGGCTCTGGCGGTTAGGGCCGGGCGCGGTTAGCGCTGGATCAGGGGGCTAAGAGTGGCCGCGCGGGCTGCCGCACCGGACATCCCGAGTGATTCAAGCCAGTTGCCGAGCATGAGGTAACCACCCTCGGTGAGCACCGATTCCGGGTGGAACTGCACTCCACACAGCGGCGCCGTGCGATGCTGCAAGCCCATGACCACGCCGTTGGCGGTTTCAGCGGTGATTTCCAGAACGTCGGGGATGCTCTCCCGGACAGCTGCGAGGGAGTGGTAACGCGTGGCCGTCACTGGCGACGGCAGCCCTGCGAAAACACTCTTGCCCTGGTGATGCACGGGCGAGGTCTTGCCGTGCATCAGCTCTGGAGCGTGCGTGACAATGCCGCCATAGGCCTCTGCCAGCGCTTGGTGGCCAAGGCAGACCCCGAACATCGGCTTGTTGCTGCTGCCGCACCACTTGATCAACTCGATGCAGACGCCGGCTTCGGCCGGGGTGCCGGGACCGGGGGAGATCAGCACGCCGTCCCGTGCGTCCGCAAGTTCGATCGCCTCGGCGAGGGTGACGTCGTCATTGCGGACCACTGTGGTTTCCGCGCCGAGTTCCTGCAAGTAGCCGACGAGGGTGTAGACGAAGCTGTCGTAGTTATCCACGACGAGGATTTTTGTAGTGCTCATGGCTGCTTTGCTGAACCAATCGTTGAGTCGGTGAATGTTGTGAACTGTGACATCCAGGGGAAGAGGAACTCGACCATCAGGACCAGAGCGCATGCCACGAGGGCCACTGATGTCAGGATACGCACCCACAGGGGTCCCGGAAGGTGGCGGAAGATCCATCCGTACATGACTTAGCCCTTTCCGCGTGTCTGGGCGACTTGTCTGGCGATGTCCTGTGGTGGCCCGGCGGATGCAGGTTGCCAGCTTGCCAACAGGGAGTACGCGATGATGCGTTCTTCCGCGCCGAAGCGCGGATTGCAGCTGGTCATGGTCAGGTAGCTTTCGGTAGGCGTCGCACCGGGCCGTGTGGGGACCGGAAGAAGGACGTCCGTCCGCGAGGGAAGCACGATCTGGTTGTTCCGGAAGACGTACGTGTAGTAGCCGTCCTTGGTCTGCACATAGATCTTGTCGCCCGGTGCCAAAAGATGGATGTTGTCCAGGACGGCGCCATGGGTCTGGCGGTGTCCCGCGACGGCGAAATTGCCGGGCGCCCCGGGCATGCTGGTGCTTCCGTAGTGGCCCAGGCCCAAGGTGTCCAGGATGTCGGCACCGGTTCCTTCGATGATGGGCCGCGAATAATCCGGGCCGAATCGCGGAATATACATGATGCCGATCATGCCGCCGTGCTCGGGAGCCTGGGCAACTACGGGTTTACCGTAGTTCGGCGCTTTGGCAGGGTCGGCAGGGACAACCGGTCCCGCAAAGTCCTTGGCGAATCCCTGGATGGCCTGGCTTTGCTTCGCGTCGGCTTCGACATTGGTCCACCACAGCTCCCAGGCCACAAAGAGCAACAGGATGACACCTGCCGTGAGGAGGAGTTCGCCGATGATCTGGACGATCTTGCGCACAACGTCACCCGCGCTTGGCCGTCCCTCGCGTTTCCCCGAGCGGGGCTTGTGTCCCCCGGGGCGGGGACCCCCCGCCCCGGTTCCTGTGCCGTCATCGGGTACGGCAGCGGCTTGCCGCGTCTGCTGCTGCGCCACTGGATCTCCTCTTCACAGGCGCGGATGCCCCACGACGAGCAGCCTCCGAAATCCGGCTAGACTTGTTTGCTAGTACGAACCCCGGAATTGCCGCGTGCGCGTTGACCGCTGGAATTTTCCTTCCTGCAGGATATCAAGACGGCGCGTGGCCATTCATTCAGCCGGCCAAGGAGGATCCGTGCCCGAGTCCAAGCCCCGCAAGAGGGCCGCCCGCCCCACCGAGGCGGCTACCGCACAGCACTACAAGCCGAACCCCGTTTGGTACAAGCCAGTGATGTTCGGCCTCATGATTGTCGGCTTGCTGTGGATCATCACTTTCTATATCACCAGCGGCCAACTTCCCGTGCCGGCGTGGGAGTCCTGGAACATCGTGGCAGGTTTCGGCATCGCGATCATCGGCTTCCTCATGACCACGCGCTGGCGTTCCTGAGCGGCGACCTCACATTTCGGCTGCCTGTACCGTCTACTAGATATGACCACCAGGCACACCACCATTGAGTCCCCCTTGGGCCAGCTCACGCTGACCGCCCGGGGAGGGCTGCTGACGGGCATCTTCTTCGAAGGTCACTGGCATATGCCGCCACCGGAATTCTTCGGTGAAGCCGCCCCGGCTGGCGACCCCCTGTTCCAGCAAATTGCCGCAGAGCTCGGCGAATACCTGGCGGGCGAACTGACGGTGTTCGACGTCCCCTTCAAGGCTTCCGGGAATCTCTTCCAAGAGCGGGTCTGGGCCAGGCTCCAACAAATTCCGTACGGGGAAACCGTCAGCTATGGGGAGTTGGCCACCGAACTGGGCGATCGCAACCTTTCCCAGGCCGTCGGTTCGGCGGTTGGCCGCAATCCGCTGAGTATCGTCATTCCGTGCCACCGGGTAGTGGGGCACGATGGGAGGCTCACCGGATACGCTGGCGGACTCGACAACAAGCGGTTCCTCCTGGAACTCGAGGAACCGGCGGCGGCGAAGGAAAGCAAGCTCTTCTGATGGAGCCCAAGAAGCCGTTCGAGCTGATCGTCCGGGAGCACGGACCCACGGTGCTCCGTGTATGCCGGGCCGTTCTTGGCCCCCACGACGCGGAAGACGGCTGGTCCGAAACCTTCCTCTCGGCCCTGAAGGCCTACCCCGAACTCCCAGCAGACGCCAACGTCCAGGCGTGGCTCGTCACCATCGCGCACCGCAAGTCCATCGACATCGTCCGCGCGCGGAATCGCCAGCCAGTTCCTGTCGATGTGCTGCCTGTGAGGCATTCCGGGCTCGGCATCCCCGGCGACGGTCATGCGGAGGTGCTCGACGCCGTCGGGCACCTTCCGCCGAAACAGCGCCAGGCGGTGGCGTACCACTACCTCGCCGGGCTCCCGTACAAAGACGTCGCCGTGCTTCTCGGCGGAACCCCCGACGCCGCGCGTCGAGCAGGTGCCGACGGCGTCAAGGCCCTGCGCACCATTCTCGTCGATAGCTCCATGAGCTTCGTGAAAGAAGAGAACCCATGACCATCAATCACAACGAACCGGACATCGCCGAGCTCCTCGCAACCTCCGTGGAACCAGAGGTTTTGCAGCGGCTCCACCGCCGTCTCGCGGCGGCGGCCGCGGAACAACACACGCTCGATATCGCCTACCGCACCTTTGATTCTCCGATCGGCAAACTGTTGCTCGCGGCCACGGAGCGAGGCATAGTGCGCGTTGCCTTTGAAGTGGAAGACCACGACGCCGTGCTGCAACTGCTCGCTGAAAAGCTCAGTCCGCGGATTCTCCACTCAGCTGGCCGCCTGGATCCAGCAGCCCGCGAACTGGACGAATACTTCGCGGGGACGCGGCACCATTTCGACCTGCCCTTGGATTTCAGCCTTTCGCGCGGATTCCGGCTTAGCGTCCTGGAGCATCTGCCGCAGATCGCCTACGGGCACACGGAAAGCTACGCGCAAGTGGCGTTGGCCGCCGGAAGTCCGCGAGCCGTGCGCGCGGTTGGCACTGCCTGCGCCACCAACCCGCTGCCGGTGATTGTTCCTTGCCACCGGGTAGTGAAATCCGATGGATCGTTTGGCAACTACCTCGGCGGCACGGAGGCCAAGCGAACCTTGCTGTCCCTCGAGGCAGCATGAGCCCAGGGTGGACGGAACCGCTGTTTCCGCTGGAGTTGCCGGACGCGTCCGACGCCGGCCCGCGGGAGATCGCACCCGGTGCGGTGCACGTTCCGGGCTGGCTGAGCCTGGAGCAGCAGCGGTGGATCACGGCCCGTTTCGGTGAGTGGACGCGTGGTCCCGTCCCCTTGCGTGCCGCGGTTCTTCCCCGAGGACACCCGATGTCCGTCCGGACGGTCTGCCTCGGCTGGCACTGGCAGCCCTACAAATACACGCGCGAAGCTTTCGACGTCAACGGGCGGCGGGTCCTGGCATTTCCCGATTGGATGGTGCGGCTGGGCCGCAAAGCACTGTTCGAGGCATACGGTGACGCCGCCGAAGCCGCGGACTACACGCCGGACACCGCGCTGGTGAATTTCTACGACGACGCCGCCAAGATGGGGATGCACCAAGACAAGGACGAGAAGTCCCGCGCTCCTGTGGTGTCCCTCAGTATCGGGGATAGTTGCGTGTTCCGCTTCGGGAACACGGAGACGCGCACCAAGCCGTATACCGACGTCGAACTGTCCTCCGGCGATCTGTTCGTATTCGGCGGTGCATCGCGTTTTGCGTACCACGGCATCACCAAAGTGCTCCCCGGAACGGCTCCCGCAGGCTGTGGGCTGCCCAGCGGGCGGATCAATATCACCATGCGCGTCATTGGAATGTCGTAGGACCGGGGCACAATGTCAACAACGGCTTCTGCACGGCTTCCAGTGGAGGAATTCCTATGACCCCGCCCGAGAACGGCACCATCATTGGCGACGACGGCCTCGCCCGGCCGCCGTGGGCATCCGTTGACCCGCTTATGCGCGAGTACTACGACCACGAGTGGGGCATGCCCGTGCGGGACGAGCAGGGCCTGTACGAGCGCATCAGCCTTGAGGGATTCCAGGCGGGCCTCTCTTGGGCCACCATCTTGCGCAAGCGTGACGCGTTCAGATCCGCTTTCTTGAACTTTCACCCGGAAAGCGTCGCGGCCTTCACAGAGGCGGATGTCGAACGGCTGATGCAGGATCCGGGGATCGTGCGCAACCGGCTCAAGATCCGTGCCGCCATCACGAATGCCAAGGCCACCATCGCCTTGCGGAGCGAAGGCGGACTGGTGGACTTCGTGTGGTCCTTCCAACCCCAGTCGACGCCCGAACCGCGTACCTTTGCCGACGTCGCCACCCAGTCGCCGGAATCGATCGCCTTGTCCAAAGCACTGCGTAAGAAGGGCTTCGCCTTCGTCGGGCCCACTACCATGTACGCGTTGATGGAGGCCATCGGCATCATCGATACCCATCTCGTGGACAGCCATCGTCGTGGCAGTTCCGGAATTTGGCTCTGATACCCCCGTTTCTTTCCACAGAAGTGCGTAACTTTATCCACAGCTGTGGACAATTCATGTGGACATCCATGTACACGGGGCGAAAATCCCCGGGAATCAGGTGCGTAACGGGCATCCACGCCTTCCACATGAGGTTTTACCCAGTGTGAACAACGCTGTGGATAGTGTTCCCGGGTTCATTGAGAGTTCACCACGGAGGCATTGAGAACTTCATTCAGGCCCGTCCTGCCCCGGTAGCCGCCTGGGCTTTCGCTTCGCCTTTTCGACTCGCCGGAAGGGCACTGGTCGAGAAGTGTGAAAGAATCTGCGTATGAATGCAGATAAGAGCGGTTGCTCGCTGGGTGTCGACAGTCAGTATGTTGAATTGGCGGTGGAAGTGTTCGCGATGTTGGCCGATGCCACGAGGGTCCGGATCATCCTGGCGCTCCGGGACGGCGAAATGGCCGTCGGTGCCCTAGCTGAGCTGGTGGGGAAGTCCCCGGCAGCTGTATCCCAGCACCTCGCCAAAATGCGCCTGGCGAGAATGGTTTCAACACGGCAGGACGGAACCAAGGTCATGTACAGGCTGGAGAACGAACACGCCCGCCAACTGGTGGCAGATGCCATCTTCCAAGCGGAACACGCCCTCGGCGGCAGCCCTGCACACCACCGCCCAGAACAGGAAACGGCATGAACAGTCACCAGCAAGTTGGTCATCACGCGGGCCATGTGCACGCCAACGACCACGCGCATGACCATGACCACGAACATCACAAGGGCTTCAAGGGGTGGCTGTATGAGCTTTTTGTCCCGCACACCCACGATGCCGCAGACTCCATCGACGATGCCCTCGAGTCCAGTACGCAGGGCATCCGGGCTCTGAAGATCAGCCTCTTCATCCTCCTTGGCACCACCGTGCTGCAGTTTCTTGTAGTCCTTGTCAGCGGCTCCGTCGCGTTGCTGGCCGACACCGTCCACAACTTCTCGGACGCGCTCACCGCCGTGCCCTTGTGGATTGCGTTCATCTTGGGACGTCGAGCGGCAACTCGCCGCTACAACTATGGATACGGACGGGCGGAGGATCTTGCGGGACTGTTCATCGTCGTCGTGGTTGCCCTTTCTGCTGTGGTCGCCGCATGGCAGTCCATTGACCGGCTGTTCCATCCACAACCCCTCCACAACCTGTGGTGGGTTCTCGCAGCCGGGCTCATCGGCTTTGCGGGCAATGAATTCGTAGCTGTCTACCGAATCCGGGTTGGCCGGCAGATCGGGTCCGCTGCGCTGGTCGCCGACGGCGTTCATGCGCGGATCGACGGATTCACCTCGCTCGCCGTGGTACTCGGTGCCGGCGGCGTGCTGCTCGGATTCCCTTTGGCCGACCCTATCGTCGGACTGCTGATTTCGGCGGCCATCATCGTCCTGCTCTGGGGCACTATACGCAGCGTAGGACGGCGCCTGATGGACGGAATAGAGCCCGAACTGCTCGATCACGCCCAATCGGCGTTGGAGAGGACCCCCGGCGTGCTTTCCGTGCCGAAGCTGCGGCTTCGCTGGGTTGGCCATCGTCTTCTGGGGGCGGCTACCATCGTCGTTGCCAACACGGCCCTCTCCGCCGTGGAAGAAACGGTCGACGACGCGCGGCATCAGCTTGGGCGCGCGCTCCCAAAGCTCGACGACATCGTGATACAGCCTGTGACAGGACCGGGCCGCTGAAAGGCCGGATTCCATTCCCAACAGGCGCCCAGCTGCTGGGGCTATGATGACCCACTGAACACCGACCCGCTGAGAAGGGACCGCCCGGCCCGCTCGAAATCCACGAAAGAAGATGCCCATGAGCCAGCAAGCGGTTCTGGCGAAGCCTCGCCGGAACGTCGAAATGGTGCTGCTGGTACTCGCCCTTGGCGTCGGCGTCGGGGCCATCGCAATGACCAGCGTGGACAAGAAGGAAGCCCTCGATTTTGGATTCTGGCTCCAAGCCGGAACCTTGACTGCGCTGGCCGGGGTCTTCCACGTCGTCCTCCGGTTCAGGGCACGGTATGCGGATCCAGTGATCCTCCCCATTGTCGTGGCTTTGAACGGCTTGGGCATCGCCATGATCCGACGCTTGGACGCGTCAACCGGGAGCACTGCGGGGACCAATCAGCTCAACTGGACGATCGTCTCGGTCCTGGTCGCGGCCGCCGTGCTGTGGCTATTAAAGGACCACCGGCTGTTACGCCGGTACACTTTCATTGCCCTTTCTGTCAGCGCTGCCCTTCTCATCCTTCCCCTCGTCCCGGGCATTTCAGCCGGCGATATCAACGGCGCAAATGTCTGGATACGCCTAGGGTCCCTGCAGTTCCAGCCTGGGGAAATCGTGAAGATCACCCTCGCCGTCTTCTTCGCGGGATACTTGTCCTCCAACCGGGACTTGATCTTGTTGGCGGGCAGGAAATTCGGGCGCCTGCAGTTCCCCAGGATCAAGGACACTGGGCCGATGGTCACCGCTTGGGCCGCGAGTGTGGGCGTACTGGTCTTCCAGCACGATCTCGGCATGTCCATATTGCTCTTCGGGCTGTTCATGGTGATGATCTACGTTGCCACGAGCCGAGCCAGCTGGCTGGTTCTCGGCCTGATACTCATGGGGGTGGGAGGATACGCCGCGGCAAAGATCTTTTCCCACGTCGGCTTACGCATCGACGCCTGGGTCAACGCCTTTGACCCCCAGGTGTACACCCGCTTTCCCGGAGGTAGTGCCCAGATTGTCCAAGGCCTCTTCGGAATGGCCGACGGCGGCCTGATCGGAAAAGGCCTCGGGCTCGGAAGCCCGGACCTTGTGCCCTTCGCCAACAGCGACATGATCGTCGCCTCCCTTGGTGAAGAACTCGGCCTGATAGGGCTGTTCGCCATCGTGCTCCTCTATTTGCTGCTTTTCACGAGGGGATTCCGGGCGGCGTTGGGCATCCGAGATGCGTTCGGGAAGCTCCTCGCGTGCGGACTGTCCTTCACCATGGCGCTTCAATGCTTCATCATCATCGGCGGCGTCACCCGCCTTATTCCCCTCACAGGACTGACGACGCCGTTCCTCTCCGCGGGCGGGTCCTCCCTCCTTGCCAACTGGATCATCGTTGCACTGCTGCTGCGGATCAGTGACGCAGCCCGCAGGCCCCAAGCGGTCGCTTCCCAGGCCGAGCACGTCCCGGCCTGACGCCCACCAGACACGCTGAACCCACGTAGCGAACAAGCCTGTCCAGGCCGCCACCACCGGAGTTACACACTTAACAACAGGCAGGTACCCACAAGTTATCCACAGTTGGGGAAAAGCTGTGGCGACAAAGTGGAAAACTCCCGTAACGGCGCGCTTACAGGCCGCCCATGAATCGTCGAACTACAACCATGTGAGTTATTAACAATGTTGATAACCCTGTTGATACAACACTCCCGCCGCCGCCAATGGTGAGGTTGTCCACACATCCCGAAATAGGGCGCTTCTTATCCACATAACCACAGGCGTGTGGGCAAAAGTTATCCACAGTTGTGGACGTTAATCCCCAGGAGAATCCGCCACCCCCGCCGTCTCGCCCCAGACGGCCAATCCATCACCGAACTACATGCTTGTAAGTTACACACATTGTGGATAACCCCTGTGGAAAACTTCGCCGAGGTATTGACGGGCCCAGTTCAAGGTTCTACGCTATTTCTATTCAATGAACTAGTTGATCAACCAGAAGCTTGAATAAACCAATTATTTGAATAACCAAGGGCGCTTGGGCACTGTGGAAAACTCCGAAGTCCACGATGCTTGAGCTTTGAGCCAGGCAGGGGAGACGCATGCCGGAGACTGCGGGAACAGCAGCGCTGGATCAGAAACAGCTGGATCCTGAAGACCAGCTGAATAGGGCCTTCATGGCTCTCGCCGATCCTGTCCGTCGCAGGATACTGGCGCGATTGGCCTTGGGCGATGCCACCGTCAATGAGATCGCCCAGCCATTCACCGTCACCCTCCAAGCCATTTCAAAGCATCTACAGGTGTTGGAAGGTGCTGGGCTCATCACGAGGAGCAAGGAAGCGCAGCGCCGTCCTTGCCACCTGAACACCACGGCGCTGGGTCCCTTGGCGGCGTGGATCGAAAACTACCGCCTTCAAGCCGAGGAACGCTTCGCCCGGTTGGATGAGCTGTTGGCTAACGAAACCCCGCTGGCCGGATAGACCGCTGATCGGGTCGAAGAGAAACATCTGGAAAAGGAGAAAGAAAAATGAGCGCCAACGCAACAACCATTGACGTCACGGCCGGCACGCCGTTCATCGACACAAGCCGCGACTTCGACGCCGCACCAGATCGTGTGTTCCGAGCGTTCACGGACCCCGAACTCGTGGTCAAGTGGATGGGTCCGCGTCGCCTGGATATACGTCTTGAGTCCTACGATGCGAGGACCGGAGGCAGTTACCGCTACATCCACTCGGACGGCCAAGGCAACGAGTTCGGCTTCCGCGGGGTGCTCCACGAAGTCCAGGAACCATTGAGGATCATCCAGACCTTCGAATTCGACGGCGCCCCCGGTCAGGTCACGCTGGACACCACCAGGTTTGAGGACCTCGGAGGCCGCACCCGCGTGGTGCAGCACTCGGTGTTCCCGTCGGTCGAGGCGAGGGACATGGCAGTGGCAAGCGGCATGGAATCGGGCATCAAAGAATCGATGGATCGCTTGGAGGCGCTCCTGTAGTAAAAGCGCGAGGAGCGGCTAGCCCGCCGTGGCCCGCAGGACGGTAGCCAGGACCAGAACCCCGGCCACCGCTGCCATGCCGGCAGTCTGCAACAATGCCTGGCGCGGTCCACGCGGAGCAAAGGCGATCACAGCGGCACACAGCCCACCGGTGATGAGGCCGCCCAAGTGTGCCTGCCACGCGATTCCGGGGACAACGAAGCCGATCACGCCGTT
The DNA here is from genome assembly GCF_014207375.1 of Arthrobacter sp. AZCC_0090. Classification (GTDB taxonomy): domain Bacteria; phylum Actinomycetota; class Actinomycetes; order Actinomycetales; family Micrococcaceae; genus Arthrobacter. The sequence continues at coordinate 104,397 of NZ_JACHEE010000013.1, forward strand.
GATGGCAATGAGGATCCAGAGCTGCCTTGTGTCGCCGCCGCGCCGGCTTTGGACCACCAAGAGTGCGCCAAAGAGGCCGAAGATCGCACCGGACGCACCTTCAACTCCGGTTGGAGGCAATACGGGGGTGAGGAGCAGAAAGCCAACGGAGCCGCCGACGGCGGACAGCAGGTAAACAGCCAGGAAGCGGATACGCCCCAGAACGGGCTCAAGCACCTGGCCAAAGATCCAGAGCATGTACATGTTGAGCACGATGTGCAAGACAAAGCCCTGGGAATGGACAAAGGCGGAGGTCAGCATCCGCCAGGGTTCGAAGGCGCCAAAATGCGGGGTGGCGTAAACAGATGCGAAGGCGAGTTGGTCCTCCACCACATTGCCGGGAATCAGCCACTGCAGGACGTACACCAGGGCGCACAGCCCAATAAGCAGGTACGTCGCCAAGGGCCGACCGGTCGAAATGGCGCCGCCATAGGCGGAACGCACGGCCGGCGTCGAACGCTTCATTTCATTGACGCAGTCAATGCATTGGAACCCGACGGCGGCCGCCCGCTGGCATTCGGGGCATGCAGGACGCCCGCAACGCTGGCACCGCACATAGGAAGGCCTGTCCGGGTGCCTGGGACACACCGGAATGTCTGCGGACGGCTCTGCCGCCGGGATTCCGTAACTCATCTGCTGCTCAGACTCCGGGGATCAGAGCTGGACGACGTCAATGCTGTTGATGACGACGTCTTCAACCGGGCGGTCGCCCATGCCGGTGCGGACGGCCTCGATGGCGTCGACAACCTTCTTGGACTCTTCGTCCGCAACCTCACCGAAGATGGAGTGCTTGCCGTAGAGCCAGTCGGTGTTGACGGTGGTGATGAAGAACTGGGAACCGTTGGTGCCCTTGCCCATCTGGACGCCGGCGTTGGCCATGGCCAGCTTGTACGGGGCGTTGAAGTTCAGTTCCGGGTGGATCTCGTCGTCGAACTTGTAGCCCGGTCCGCCGATGCCGCGGCCGAGGGGATCGCCGCCTTGGATCATGAAGTCTTTGATGATCCGGTGAAAAATGGTGCCGTTGTAAAGGGGGGTACCGGACTTGTCTTCGCCGGTCTCCGGGTGCGTCCAGGACTTTTCGCCGGTGGCCAGGCCTACGAAGTTGGCGACCGTCTTGGGCGCGTGGTTGCCGAAGAGGTCAACCACGATATCGCCGAGGCTCGTGTGGAAAGTTGCTTTTGCGGTTGCGATGGTCATAGCGCCATTCTTTCATGCAGGGTCAACGGCGAGGCGGCTAGGAACGCGGTTCCGCGCTCGGTGAAATCTTCCACGAATCCGCTGGAGCAATAGCCGGTGCCGGTCAAGCGACGTAGGCTAACAACAAACGAGCATGTTGATCGGGAGGTAGTTGTGAAGAAATCGGACCGGATTGCCCGCGAACTTGAACACACCGTTGTGAATGGTGTCGAGAATGCCAAGGACTGGGCGACGCCCCGCGTCGAAGCAGCTGTGAGCTGGGCGGTTCCCCGTATCCAGCACGGTATCGACACCGCTTCGCCGAAACTCCAGGAAGGCCTGAAATCGGCTGCGCACAACCTCGCCGACGGCGTTGCCACCGTCACGCCGAAACTCCAGGAAGGCCTGGCGAACCTCGCGCCGAAGATCCACGACGCCGTCGAGGACGCCTCGCCAAAGATCCAAGAAGCACTCAACAAGGCCACGCCGGCCCTCAGCCACGCCCGGGACAAGGTTGTCGAGGAGTACTTGCCGAAGCTCTCCGAGCAGCTCGGTCAAGCCTCCGAAGTTGTCCACCACGCCCTCGAGAATGCACCCGCCCAGGTGGATGCCGTCGCCCAGAAACTCGTGGACTCGGGAGTGGTGCACAATCTCCAGGAGCAGGCACAGGCCACCAAGGCCCAGCTGAAAACCGCAGCGGAGGAAGCATCAAAGGCAGTCTCCAACGAACTCGCCAAGAACAAGAAGCCCAAGAAGCGCGGCCTCTTGATTTTCACTGTTCTTGCAGCAGCTGCGGCAGCAGGAGTTGCCGTATGGAAGGCAAGCCGCCCCGTAGAAGACCCGTGGAAGACTCCGGTCCCCGTGACCCCTTCACCGGTTCCGGCTGCCGCCGCAGCAGAGAAGGTTGCCGAAAAGGTTGACGACGTCGCCGCAAAAGTAGCTGACAAAGCCGAGACTGCAACGGAGAAGGCGAAGGAGGCCGTCGAGGACGCTAAGGATGCTGCTGCAAAAGTGGCGACCGACGCCAAGACCGCGGTGAAGAACATCGCCGCCAGCCTGCATAAGGACGAGGCCGGCAAACACGAGGCAGCCACGGACGAAGCAGGCAAGCACGACGCCTAGGAGAAAGCCACACTCGCTCCACGTTGAGGGGATTCCGGTTCGCCGGGGTCCCTTCAATTGTTTGGCCACATGTCACCATAGGCTTCCTCAGCGGACACCAGCCTGATGCTAGATTTATGGGGATGCTAGCCGATAGATCTTCCGCAGATGCAGCCAGTAACGCACTCGTCGCGCCCGTGAAGCCGAGCGTTTCAATCGTCATTCCGGCCTTCAACGAGGAAAGCGTCATACGGCAATGCCTTATCGCGGCCGTTTATCAGTCAGTGCCTGCGGACGAGATCATCGTCGTGGACAACATGTCCAAGGACCGCACTGCCCAGATCGTCCAGCAGATGCAGCAGGAATACCCGGAGAGCCCCATCATCCTGCTGAGCCAGGACAAGACACAAGGACTCATTCCCACCCGCAACTTCGGCCTCAATAGCGCCACTTCGGAGATTCTGGGCCGGATCGATGCCGACTCCGTCCTGGAACCGGACTGGGTTGAGCAGGTCCAGAAGGCCTTCGCGGATCCCTCTGCACAGGCCGCCACAGGTCCCGTGGTCTACTACGACATGCCCATGCGTCGATTCGGGCTCAAGGCCGACGACAAAATGCGCCAGCTCATGCTTCGGCTTGCGAAGCACCAGTTCCATTTCCTTTTTGGCTCCAACATGGCGCTCCGGCGTTCCGCGTGGGAAACCATCCGTGACGAGACTTGCCTGGACGAGAAGGACGAGATGCATGAGGATATCGATCTTTCCTTGCACCTTGCCGACCACGATCTCAGGGTTCAGTACTGGCCGCAGATGGTCTCCGGAATGTCCGCCCGCAGGCTCGAGGATTCACCTCGCGACTACCGCTATTACGTGACCCGCTTCGACCGCACCTACAAGGCCCACAACGTCAAGAAAATGGCGCTGAAGGCCCCTATGGTGGTGTTCTTCTCGGTCTATTTTCCAGCGAAGCTGCTCCGGGCAATCCACACGGCCAACTCAAGCACCCAGGGCGTCCGCCGCGGCGGCCTGTAGCCACACGCTCGGCAACCTCCCGCGCCAGCCATACCGGGGCTCAGTCAGTGCCGAGCTCGGCGATCTTGCCCTCGGGGCCGGCCTTGCCGCGCCGCTGACCAGCTACGACGACGGCGAGTCCGGCCAGGATCAAGGCTAACCCCGCATAAGTCCCGGCAGGCAGGGTCTCATGCAGGAAGATCGCGGCAAGAAGGGCTGCGCCGGGAATCTCCAGCAGGATGATCATGGAGACAAGCAGCGGGCTGATCGTGGCGAGAAGGTGGTTGAAGGCGGTGTGGCCCACCAGTTGTGCGCACACGGTGATGGCCACAATCCCCACCCAGCCTCCGGCGTCGAACCCTACAAGCGGCTCGCCGCTGGCGAGAGCCAGAACGGCAACAATGGCCGCACAGATCCCATAGCAAAGCGTCGTGTAGGTCCCGGTCCCCATGCTCTGGCGTGCCTTGCCTCCGGCCAATGTATACAGTCCGGCCAAAGCGCCTCCAGCGAGGGCCAGGACGTCACCAAGGAAAGCTTTGGGCGAAGATCCCATATCGAAGCCCGTAATGGCCGCGACGCCGCCCAGAGCGATGCCCAAGCCGACCAGGACCGGCCAACGGTGCCGAGTGCCGCGAAGGAGCTGGAAAACCGCGATCCACGCCGACTGCAAGCACACCAGGGCGGTCGCGGCGGCAACGGACGTCAACTGAAGCGCCGTGATGAAGCACGCGAAGTGGAAGGCCAACGCGACGGCGGCGACGGCGGACCACGTGAACTCGTAACGTGTGACATTCCGGAACTGGCGGGGTTCGCGGATCAGGACCGGCGAAGCCATGACGACGGCGGCGATTGCGTTCCGCCAGAAGGCGATAGCCAGTGCCGTGACAGACGTGGCGCCAAGCGTTCCCGCGATGAGGGGTCCGGAAGATGCGACACCGAGCACGCCCAAAGCGGCAACAATGAAATTCACATTTCAACCTTAGTGAAGTGGTTAAAGCAAAGAGTCCCGGTCATTTCTGACCGGGACTCTTTCTTATGGTGGAGGCACGGGGACTCGAACCCCGAACCCCCTGCTTGCAAAGCAGGTGCGCTACCAATTGCGCCATGCCCCCATAAGAAGCAACCCATCCATACTACCGCAGATCATTCCATGGTTTTCACCATGTCCAGACCGGGCGTCCTGGCTAGTCAACCGTGTCGGTTGCCTTGCTCCAGACTGTTTTCCGGGCTTCGGATTCCTGCACTTTTTTATAGAGCAGGACGCCTGCGATCGCAGCTGCAACTATGAGCAACTTCTTCACACGCACCCCGTTCCGGTTCAGCTTCCCGAACCTTGAGCAAAACCTGTGCAGGTTCCGTGGGCGTACCAGGACTTGAACCTGGGACCTCTTCGTTATCAGCGAAGCGCTCTAACCGCCTGAGCTATACGCCCCGATACCTCTTCGGGCCGAGACATGACTTTACAGCACATCCCGGCCCGATCTCAAATCGAGGTATTTTCACCACTGTTTTCCAGCAGTTTCCCCCTCTTTGCGAGGATTTGGGCTAGTCGTCGGTGAGGGTCACTCCAATGCCACCGACGAGTGTTGCCGAAATGTTATACAGCACCGCGCTCAGCATGGAGAGGGCGGTCAGCAAGACCACATTCACGACGGCAATGATGGTGGCGAAGGAGGCAACCTGTCCGAGCGATGCGACCTTCTTGAGTTCAAAGCCGCCGCTTTCGGAACCTGCCAGCGTGCCCAGGAGGCTGTCCACCTGGTTGAAAATACCGGTGAGGTCCAGAACGGTCCAGAGAACGATCGCGGCAATCACCGTCACGATGCCCAGGGCAACGGACAGCAGGAATGCCATCTTGAGCACTGACCACGGATCAACTTTGCTGACCAGAAGGCGGGCGCGGCGGACCTTTGCCTTCGGTGCCGGCTTCACAAGACCCGGAGTCCCGGCGGCCGGACGCTGCTGAGCTTGTGCGGGCCGCTGGCCGGGTGCAGGCCGCTGGCCGGGAACGGCCGGGCGCTGCCCTGCGGGGCGCTGCTGACCCTGTGCAGGCCGCTGGCCGGGAACGGCCGGGCGCTGACCTGGGACCCTTTCGGCGCCAGCTCCCGCCGCATTCGATGCGGCTGCCGCGGGGCCCTGCTGGGGACGGGCCGGTGCGTCTACCCGCGGAGTAGCCGACGGCTGCCGGAATCCTCCGGGGACACCCGTACTCGGCTTGGGATATGAGTCCGAATTGCTCACTCGTTACCTCCGGTGTTGTCTTCGTTCAGCTCGACGCCGGACCCATTACCGGATCCCGCGGCCGATCCCGATTCGGCCGTTGCGGTCGCCTCATCGGCGCCGCCGTTTGCAGCCAACGTTACGTCATTGGCCGCCTCGGACGGTCCTCCAAGAGGATTTTCGACACTATTGACGGCTGAGTCGCTGTCAGCGCCATCGCCTTGTTCGTCGTCGGTTTCCTCGCCATCAAGGCCGCGTTCGCTGTTGCGTGCCACTTCGATGATGCGGTCATTCTTGTCCGGCTTCGCGAAAATGACGCCCATGGTGTCGCGACCCTTGGCAGGAACACCGGCCACGGCGGAGCGGACAATCTTGCCGCCCTCCATGACTACCAGGACTTCGTCTTCTTCGTTGACGATCAGCGCGCCGACAAGATCGCCACGCTCTTCCTGAAGCTTGGCCACCTTGATGCCCAGGCCGCCACGGCCCTGGAGCCGGTATTCCTCGACGGCGGTGCGCTTGGCGTACCCGCCTTCGGTCACCACGAAAACGAAAGAGCCATCCTGGACGACGTCGGCCGCGAGGAGTTCGTCGTCTTCGCGGAACTTCATGCCGGTCACACCCGAGGTGGCCCGCCCCATGGGGCGCAGTGCCTCGTCGGTGGCCGTGAAGCGGATCGACTGGCCCTTGCGGGAAACCAAGAGTAGATCGTCTGTCTCGGACACAAGCTGCGCCGAGACGAGCTCGTCCTCATCCCGAAGGTTGATGGCAATCACGCCCGCGGTGCGGTTGGTGTCGTAATCTTCAAGGCGCGTCTTTTTCACAAGGCCGTTCTTGGTGGCGAGCACCAGGTACGGGGCTTGCTCATAGTCGCGCAAGTCAAGGACCTGGGCGATGTGCTCGTCCGGCTGGAAGGCCAACAGGTTTGCCACATGCTGTCCCTTGGCGTCACGGCCGGCCTCAGCGAGTTCGTACGCTTTGGCCCGGTACACACGGCCCAGGTTGGTGAAGAACAGCAACCAGTGGTGCGTGGTGGTGACGAAGAAGTGTTCCACGACATCGTCGCCGCGAAGCTGGGCACCTTTAACGCCCTTGCCGCCGCGCTGCTGCGAACGATAGTTGTCGCTTCGGGTGCGCTTGACGTATCCGCCGCGGGTGATGGTGACCACCACTTCTTCCTCGGGGATGAGGTCTTCCATGGACATGTCACCGTCGAAGCCCATGAGGATGTGGGTCCGGCGGTCATCACCATGCTTGGCCACGATCTCAGCCAGTTCCTGACTGATGATGTCGCGCTGGCGCTGTTCGGAGGCCAGGATCGCGTTGAACTCCGTGATCATGGCCTCAAGCTCGGAATGCCTGTCCTGGATCTTCTGCCGTTCCAATGCGGCGAGCCGGCGGAGCTGCATGTCGAGGATGGCGCGGGCTTGGAGCTCGTCGATATCCAGCAGCCCCATCAAGCCATCGCGGGCGGCCTCAGTGGTGTTGGACGCTCGGATGAGCGCGATAACCTCATCCAGCATGTCCAGGGCCTTGAGAAGCGCGCGCAGGATGTGCGCCTCTTCCTCGGCCTTGCGCAGGCGGTAGCGGGTCCGCCGGACAATGACACTGATCTGGTGGGTCACCCAGTGCCGGATAAAGGCGTCCAGGCTCAGTGTGCGGGGTACCCCGTCGACGATCGCCAGCATGTTGGCACCGAAATTGTCCTGCAGCTGGGTGTGCTTGTAGAGGTTGTTGAGCACAACCTTGGCCACGGCGTCGCGTTTGAGGACAATCACCAGTCGCTGACCGGTGCGGCCGGACGTCTCGTCGCGGAGGTCCGCGATGCCTTGGATCTTGCCGTCCTTGACGAGTTCGGCGATCTTGATGGCCAGGTTGTCCGGGTTGGCCTGATACGGAAGTTCGGTGACCACCAGGCACGTGCGGCCCTGAAGTTCCTCCACGTTCACCACAGCGCGCATGGTGATGGAGCCGCGGCCCGTGCGGTACGCGTCCTCGATGCCCTTGTGGCCCAGGATGGTGGCACCGGTCGGGAAATCCGGACCCTTGATGCGCACGAGCAATGCCTCAAGAAGCTCTTCACGGCTGGCCGTCGGGTTGGCCAGATACCACTGCACACCCTCTGCGACTTCGCGGAGGTTGTGGGGCGGAATGTTGGTGGCCATACCGACGGCGATGCCGGAGGAACCGTTGACAAGCAGGTTGGGGAAACGCGCCGGCAGGATGGTGGGTTCCTGGTTCTTGCCGTCGTAGTTGTCCTGGAAGTCGACAGTTTCCTCGTCGATGTCACGGACCATTTCCATAGCCAGCTGGGCCATCTTGGTTTCCGTGTATCGCGGAGCTGCGGCACCGTCGTTGCCGGGGGAACCGAAGTTGCCCTGGCCGAGCGCCAGCGGATAGCGCATGGTCCAGTCCTGGATGAGGCGGACCAAGGCATCGTAGATCGCGGTGTCACCGTGCGGGTGGTACTGGCCCATGACCTCGCCCACCACGCGGGCGCACTTGTTGAAGGAGCGGTCCGGGCGGTAGCCGCCGTCGAACATCGCGTAGAGCACCCGACGGTGAACCGGCTTCAAGCCGTCGCGGACGTCCGGAAGCGCACGGCCAACAATAACGGCCATCGCATAGTCCAGGTAGGAACGCTGCATCTCCGTCTGGAGGTCCACCTGGTCTACGCGGTCGGTCAGCACATCGCCCTCTAGTACGGGTTCCGGAATGCCGGCCGACTCAGCGGGGACCTCGGGTGTTTCTTCACTCATAGTTTATGATTTCCGTTTCAGGTATATGTCAGTTCTGGAATATTCCTAGGCTTTGAAGTCTCTAGATATCCAGGAACCTGACGTCCTTGGCGTTCTGCTGAATGAAGTTCCGGCGCGATTCCACGTCCTCACCCATCAGTACGGAGAAGGTCTGGTCCGCCGCCAGGGCATCGTCCATGGTGACTTGCAGGAGGGTGCGGTGGTCCGGGTCCATGGTGGTATCCCAGAGTTCGGTGTAGTCCATTTCACCGAGGCCCTTGTAGCGCTGGATGCCGTTGTCCTTCGGGATTCGGCGGCCAGCGGCCTGGCCGGAGACCAGCTTGGCGTCACGTTCACGGTCGCTGTAGACATAGTCGTGAGGGGCGTTCGACCACTTGATGCGGTACAGCGGCGGCTGGGCCAGGTAGACGTAGCCGTTCTCAATCAGAGGCCGCATGTAGCGGAACAGCAGTGTCATGAGCAGCGTGGTGATGTGCTGGCCGTCCACGTCGGCATCGGCCATGAGGACGATCTTGTGGTACCGCAGCTTGGAGATGTCGAAGTCCTCGCCGATGCCCGTGCCGAAGGCCGTGATCATGGACTGGACTTCATTGTTGCCGAGGGCCTTGTCCAGGCGTGCGCGTTCCACGTTAAGGATCTTGCCGCGCAGCGGCAGGATGGCCTGGGTTTCGGGGTTTCGGCCACGCTTGGCCGAACCGCCGGCGGAGTCACCCTCCACGAGGTAAACCTCGCAGCGCGCGGGGTCCTTTGAGGAGCAATCGGACAGTTTGCCCGGCATGCCGAAGGACTCCAGGGGGCTCTTGCGACGTGCGTTGTCGCGGGCCTTGCGGGCAGCCATGCGGGCTTGGGCAGCCTGGACAGCCTTGCGGATGACGTCGCGGGCCGGTCCGGGATTGCGTTCCAACCAGTCGCCAAGCTGGTCGGTGACCACGCGCTGAACGAAGCCCTTGACCTCGGAGTTGCCCAGTTTGGTCTTGGTCTGGCCTTCGAACTGGGGTTCGGACAACTTCACTGAGATGACGGCTGTGAGTCCCTCACGAATGTCGTCACCGGTGAGGTTGTCTTCCTTCTCCTTGATGATGGTTTTCTCGCGCGCGTAACGATTGATGAGGGACGTCATCGCGGCGCGGAACCCTTCTTCGTGGGTGCCGCCCTCGTGCGTGTTGATGGTGTTGGCGTAGGTGTGAACGCTCTCGGAATAGGCTGTGGTCCACTGCATCGCGACCTCGACGGCGATGTGCCGCTCGATGTCTTCGGTCTCGAAGGCGATGACGTCCTCGTGGACGATGTCTACCTTCTTGCTTGAGTTGAGGTGCTTGACGTAGTCGAGCAGGCCATCGTTGTACTGGTAGACGACCGTGCGGTGTTCTGCCGCCACTTCGCCGTCAGTAGCAACCGCGTCAAGATCCAGGTCATCGTCGCGTACCCCTGCCACAGGACGCTCGTCCGTGAGGGTGATGCGCAGGCCCTTGTTGAGGAAGGCCATCTGCTGGAAGCGTGCACGGAGCGTCTCGAAATCGAAATCGGTGCTCTCGAAAATGGTGCCGTCCGGGTAGAACGTCTGCGACGTTCCGGTCTGGTCCGTTGCTTCGCCCTGGACGAGTCCACCCTGTGGCTTGCCGCCGTCGGCGAAAGTCATCCTCCAGACGTGGCCTTGGCGACGAACCTCGGTGTTTACCCTGCGCGAAAGTGCGTTGACAACGGAAATACCCACGCCATGGAGGCCACCGGACACGGCATAGCCACCGCCGCCGAATTTGCCGCCCGCGTGCAGGATGGTCATGACAACTTCAACAGTCGGCTTCTTCTCAGTGGGGTGCATGTCCACCGGGATGCCGCGGCCGTCGTCCACCACCTTCACGCCACCGTCGGCCTGAAGGGTCACCTCAATGTGGCTGCAGTAACCGGCAAGAGCCTCGTCCACCGAGTTGTCCACCACTTCGTACACCAGGTGATGGAGACCGCGTGGACCCGTGGATCCGATGTACATGCCGGGGCGTTTGCGCACCGCCTCGAGACCCTCAAGTACGGTGATATCGCTCGCACCGTATCCTTTGGCCTCCGCGGGCGTATCAGGCGTGTGGGCATTCCCTTCCGCGGGCTCTACTGCCAAGGTCTCTGCATTGTCGTTAGCCACAGGCGCTTTCGACTCCTCTGTACTCGATGGTCGCCGGCCGTCACCGCACCAAGGAAGCACGTCCGTCAGGACACACCACGGGGATACGGCAGCCGCCAACAGGGACGTCACTGCTAACGCCGGCTACTTCGCGACTGGCGGATCCGCTTTCACATTGCTGTTTAGCGGAGCCAATCAACGTTCACCGGCGCCCAGTTGTCTATGCCGATTCTATCGTGACTGAGCGCAGTTCCTTACAAAACCCGGCCCGAATGCCAACGAATGTACCTGTGGGAGGCCGCTGGCCCCATCTGCAAGCCGTCAAAAGAGCACCCTCTAGGGAGCTATACGGTCCGGGGAGGTTTCTCGCCCCTGTGCGCCGTTCAAGGAAACCGGCCGACACGGGCGCCCAGGAAGTTACCCGTAGGTATCCCGGGGACCCCGTCCGTTGACGCTCCGGCCGCCCTTTCGCCAGCTCGGTGCGGTTGGCGCGAGCACTTGGATCGACGTCACCACACCATCGCCGAGTTCCCTCCGGAACATTTCCAAGAGGCTGGTACTGAGAAGCCGGAGTTGCGTTGCCCAGGCCGTGGAATCACAGCGGACGTGGAGCGTGGTGTCGGTAAAGCTCTCCGGGGTGCAATGCGCGGAAATTTCCGGTCCCACCAAGGCGTCCCATTCCGCCATCACGGAGCCCACAGCTACAGGAGAAGTCCAACCCCGTTCGGCCACGAGCCTCCCGACGACTTTCCCCAAGCCAAGGGGGTCCCGGCCTGTGCCGTGGAATTGGCTGAATCCACGGGTATCACGGACGCCTTTCCGTTTCGCAGCGGCACCGGCACGGGGCGCAGCACGCCGGATTTCGCCACGTGCAGCGGCCGCTTCGCGCATCCGGTTCAGGGCCGATTGGGCAGCGTCAATCTCGTCAGGGTCCCTGCCCGGCTGGCGTCCGCCGGGGCTATCCTTCTCCATCAATGCCTCCGGGCACAACCTTCACGCGCCGCCCAGCCAGTTCGTCGGGAATATCGGCGTCGACGGCGGCTGTCACCAGCACCTGTTCGGCGCCGGCCACTATTGCAGCCAGTTTACGCCTGCGCTGGACGTCAAGTTCGGCGAACACGTCGTCAAGAATGAGGATCGGGGCAGAACCGCCGGTCCGCGTGTCATCGAGCATGACGTAGTAGGAGGCCAGGCGCAGGGAAAGGCACATCGACCACGTTTCACCGTGGGAGGCATAGCCCTTGGCTGGCGCGTGCCCTAGAACCAATTCGAGTTCGTCACGGTGAGGGCCAACCAGGGAAATCCCTCGTTCCAGCTCCTTGCGGCGCGAGGCGGCGAAAGCTTGGATGTAACGCTCGGTGAGCTGTTCCACCGAAAGCAAGCGGAGCTCCTCAACCCCGTCCGAACCTTCGTCGAGACGCTCGGCGGGACCGCCGTCGTCGTCCAACACGCCCTGGATGGTGGAGCGGTAAACCGCGCCGGCCTCTTTGGTGCCATCCGTCAGTTGCGCGTAAGCGCTCTTGAGGTGGGGGCGGAGCCGCTCCACGAGTTCCAACCGTGCATGCAGGAGTTCCGCACCGGCACGGGCCATGTGCTGGTCCCAAACATCGAGGGTTGCTTCATGGCCCGCAGTGAACTTCCCGGTGCGGGCCGATTTCAGCAAGGCGTTGCGTTGTTTGAGCACGCGGTCGTAGTCACTGCGGGTCGCCGCATGCATTGGCATGAGGCTGACCAGAAGTTCGTCGAGGAAGCGTCGACGGTTGGACGGATCACCCTTGACCAAAGCGAGGTCTTCAGGGGCGAAAAGCACCATGTGGCAAATGCCCAGGATGTCGCGGGCACGCACCGGATTTCCGCGGTTGATCCGGCCACGGTTGGCGCGGCCGGCATTGATTTCGAGTTCGACCACGGTTGATTGTTCTCCGCGGACAAGCTTCGCCCGGATCAAAGCCCGTTCGGTGCCGAAGCGCAAGAGCGGCGCATCCGTACTGACCCGATGCGAACTCAGGGTGGCCAGGTACCCAATGGCTTCCATGAGGTTCGTCTTGCCGATGCCGTTGGACCCCACCAGGACCGTGACACCGGGGCCGAGCTTGAGGTCAACCTGCGCGTAACTGCGGAAATCGGTGAGGGAAAGATGTTCGAGGTACACGCGTACTGCTGTTTGCCCTGGGCCTAGTTGGCCGGACGGGTGGCGTGTCCGCCGAACTGATTGCGCAGCGCCGAAACCATCTTCATGGCCGGTGAGTTATCCTCGCGGGAGGAGAAGCGGGCGAAGAGCGCAGCGGTTATGGCGGGTGCCGGAATCGCGTTGGCGATGGCTTCTTCCACGGTCCAGCGTCCCTCGCCGGAATCTTCGACGTAGTCGCCGATCGAGGCCAGGCCCGGGTCTTCATCCAAAGCCTTGACCATGAGGTCCAACAGCCACGACCGAACAACCGTGCCCTTTTGCCAGGCGCGGAAGGTGCCGGGAAGATCTTTGATGATGTCCTTGGCCGCCAGCAGTTCGTAGCCTTCGGCGTAGGCCTGCATCAGACCATATTCGATGCCGTTGTGCACCATCTTGGCGTAGTGGCCCGCACCCACGCCGCCTACATGGACGAAGCTGTCGGCGCGTTCGCCTTCGGGGCGGAGGGCATCGAACACCGGCATGGCGAGTTCGATGTCTTCGTCAGACCCGCCTGCCATGAGTCCATAGCCATTCTGCAGGCCCCAGACGCCACCGGAAACGCCGCAATCGGCAAATCGGATGTCCTTGGATCCCAGGAAAACGGCGTGCTTCTGGTCTTCGGTGAAGCGTGAGTTTCCGCCGTCGATCACCATGTCTCCGGGAGAGAGCTTCTCGCCAAGTTCGCTGATCACGGCATCGGTAATGTCCCCGGAGGGAACCATGACCCAGACCAGGCGCGGCGCCGGAAGGGCTGCGATGAGTTCATCGATCGAAGCGACGTCGGCGACGTCGGGATTGCGGTCAAAGCCAGTGACTTCGATTCCGCCGTTCCGCATGCGCTCACGCATGTTGAAACCCATTTTTCCAAGGCCGATCAGTCCGATGTGCACGGTGTGAACTCTTTTCTGCGTTGGTTGATAACTGTCTGGGCCCACCCCGCCAGGGTTCCCCGGCGGGGACTTGCGAGGCGAGGGTGGCGGTGGGGACTAGTTGGGCAGGCGGACGGGCATCACGAGGTAGCGGTAGTCGCCCTTGTCGTCGCCGTCGGCGTCAGCCTGGGCAGTGATCATGGCCGGCTTGGGCGCTGTGGTGAAGGAGAAGCGCACGAACTTGGTTTCGATAACGCTCAGGCCTTCCACCAGATAGTGCGGGTTGAAAGCTACCGTGATGTCTTCACCGCTGAGCTGGGCTTCGAGTTCCTCGGACGCCTGGGCGTCTTCGCCAGTACCGGCGTCAAGGCTCAGCTGGCCTTGGGTGAACGCCAGGCGGACCGGGGTGTTTCGTTCAGCGACCAAGGACACGCGGCGAACGGCCTCGACGAGCTCCTGCGTCTGGACAGTTGCGTGGATCGGAGTGGAATCCGGGAACAACGAGCGGATCTTGGGGTAGTCGCCGTCCACGAGCAGGGACGTGGTGGTGCGTCCGCCGCTTTCGAAGCCAATCAGGCGGCTGTCGTCATCAGCGAGGGCAAGGTGGATGTCACCGCTGCCGCCGAGGGTCTTCGCCACTTCGTTGAGGGTCTTGGATTTCACCAGGGCACTCGTGGAAATCCCCGGAGTAACGGGCTTCCACGGTACTTCTCTCATGGCGAGGCGGTAACGGTCCGTGGCGAGGAGGGTGATCATGTCATCCTCGATCTCCATTCGAACGCCCGTGAGGATCGGCAATGTGTCGTCCTTGCTGGCCGCGATGATGACCTGTGAGACGGCCTGGGCGAAGGCGTCGCCGGGCAAGGTTCCGCTGATGGCGGGAAGTGCGGGAAGCGGCGGGTATTCGGATTCCGGCATCGTGGCGAGGTGGAAGCTGCTTCGACGGCACGTGAGGGTGACCTTGCTGCCATCGGTTTCGATTTCGACGGGCGCCGATGGCAGGCTGCGGCAGATATCGGCCAGGAGACGCCCGGAAACCAGGATTGTTCCCTCGGTGGTGATGTCTGCGGGAATCTCAAGACGGGCAGAGGTCTCGTAGTCAAAGCTCGAGAGGCTCACGGTTCCGGCTTCTGCCTTGAGCAGGAGACCTGAAAGGACCGGGACGGGCGGCCGCGGAGACAACGACCGGGCTGTCCATGTGACGGCTTCTGCCAGGACATCCCGCTCGACTCTGAACTTCACGGAAGGGTGCCGCCTTTCATTGCTGCTGCCAGTGTTCCACCGGAAACTCCCCAGGAGCCCCGAAAACCAGCGCCCGGAACCCGAAAGCTGCATGGTCCGCAGTGAGCGAACTACAAAGCAGCGCCAAGGATGGACGCGATGCAGACAGCTTAGCGGGAAGTTCGGGCATTAACCCATCCCCGGCCTGCTGGCTTGGGGTTCAGGCAGCCACTGGCTGCGTCGGTCAGCGGGCGGAAGGAGATTGTTATTTGAGGGAATTCATTTTTTTGGGATTAGTAGTGTTAATAACCCCTGTGGAAACTGTGGATAACTGCCTCTGGACCCGCAGTTCCGCGGTTAAGGCCTGTTCACGATGTGTGGGCGACGGGGTTTTAAACAGGGTGTGGACGTGGATAACCCCCAGGGCCGTTTTTAACGATCCACAGATGCCTTAAGGGTTTTAAGCCCATTAACCGAGCTTGTCCCCTTAAGTATCCACAGGCTTATCCACATGCGCCTGTTAATAAGGTATGTAGTGGCCGCTTAGGAATCGCGTTGCTGCTGTTTGATGCGGTTGGTCAGCTCTGTCACCTGGTTGTAGATCACACGGCGCTCGGCCATGAGTTCGCGTATCTTGCGATCGGCGTGGATCACCGTGGTGTGGTCGCGGCCGCCGAGCTCCTGGCCGATCTTGGGCAGGGACATATCCGTGAGCTCACGGCACAGGTACATCGCGATTTGCCGCGCAGTCACCAAGGTGCGTGTACGGGACTTGCTGCAGAGCTCTTCCATGCTGAGCTTGAAGTACTCGGCCGTCTGCTTCAGGATCTGGTCAGCCGTGATCTCCTGGGCGCCGTCGTCGGTGATCAGGTCCTTAAGGACCATTTCGGCGAGGGCTACATCCACGGGCTGGCGGTTAAGGCTGGCGAACGCCGTGACGCGGATCAGTGCGCCTTCGAGCTCGCGGATGTTGCTGGAGATCTTGGAAGCGATGTACTCCAAGGCGTCGTCGGGGGCGGACAGTCCCTCGCTTTGTGCCTTCTTGCGGAGGATGGCGATGCGGGTTTCGAGTTCCGGCGGCTGGATATCGGTCAGCAGGCCCCACTCGAAACGGGACTTCATGCGGTCTTCGAAGCCCGCCAACTGCTTGGGGGGCAGGTCCGAGGTGATGACCACTTGTTTGTTGTTGTTGTGCAGGGCATTGAAGGTGTGGAAGAACTCTTCGAGCGTCCGGTCCTTGCCCGCCAGGAACTGGATATCGTCAATCAGCAGAACGTCGACGTTGCGGTAAGTGGTCTTGAAACTGGCACCTTCGTCGTCGCGGATGGAGTTGATGAAGTCGTTGGTGAACTCCTCGGAATTCACGTAGCGCACCCGGATCCCGCTGTAGAGCCGGCGGGCATAGTGGCCGATCGCGTGCAACAGGTGCGTCTTGCCGAGCCCGGAATCCCCGTAGATGAACAGCGGGTTGTAGGCCTTGGCAGGTGCTTCCGCGACCGCCACAGCTGCAGCATGGGCGAAGCGGTTGGAGGAGCCGATCACGAAGGTGTCAAAGACGTACTTCGGGTTCAGCCGGCCGAATTCGTGCGAAGTGCTCGGCGGAGTGGGCTGGGGCTTCAGTTCCACTGCCAGGTCGTTTGCGGAAGAAAGCTCGACGACGGCGGCCGGCTCTTCGTGGATGGGCACCAGATCCGTGTCGACGTCGATCGCGCACCGGATGTCATCGGAAAAGACACTGCGGAGGGCGTCGTCGAGGGCTTCCTTGACTTGTGTCTGGAGAACCTCGCGGGTCAGCTCATTGGGCACGGCCACCAGGAGGGTGGAGCCGATCAGGCCTTGCGCCTGGGCGAGGATAACGAAACCACGTTGCCGGGGTGTGACGCGATCGTCTTGTTCCAGCAGGCTCAGCACCCGCCGCCAGGAACTTCCGACCGTGTTGGCGTGGTTGGCGTCGTCTACCGTCATCAATTGGTTCCCTCGAGTGCTTGCTTGCCTTGATTGCGGCAGCCGAAAGGTCCAAACCATGAGTGGATTTCAAACCGAATCCACAGGGTTATGCACAGTCCGTGGATAATCGGCTACTGAGCCACTCTAGGGGATGGAAACCCCAGAAGATAGCTGGGAACATGCTTGTGGATAATTACACCGTTGTGGTTCTGAAACGGGCCCTGTGAGCCACTTCATCCACAGGCTGTTGGGGTCACTTAGCCACAGTTGGGGATAGCGGGCAAAACGGCTCCCGGTTTGACCTGGGGGGTCTTTTTGCCCTAACGTTGTGAAGTCCTATGTGTCCGCTTTTTGACCACCCGCACCTCCGGTAAATCCGGCGTTGGGCGGCGGCGGATACACAAATAAACTTAGCGTCGGCCAGTTCTTCCCCTTTTGATCGGGTGGGCGCACCTTTGATCCACTGGAGTAACTAACGTGAGCAAGCGGACTTTTCAGCCGAATAACCGCCGTCGGGCCAAGAAGCACGGCTTCCGCCTTCGTATGCGCACCCGTGCCGGCCGCGCCATCTTGGCCGCCCGTCGTGGCAAGGGCCGCGTCGAACTGTCGGCCTAAATAACTGACTCGTCGGTCAGTCTCCCAAGCGAGTCACTAGGTGCTAGCCACCCGTAACCGTCTACGGACTTCAACCGACTTTTCAACAACTGTACGTTCCGGCGTCCGCAATGGACGCCGGAACTTAGTGTTATATACGGCACCTATCAGTGCCGGGGAACCGAGCCGGATCGGCTTCATTGTTTCCAAAGCTGTCGGGAACGCTGTGACCAGGAACCTCGTTAAGAGGAGACTGAGAGAAGCAGGTGCTTTGTCTCTCAAGAGGCATGGCACAGGTCTTGCTGTTGTGGTCCGGGCTCTGCCTGCGGCTGCGACGGCAAGCTGGGACCAGCTGCTGACGGATTACAACGCCGCCTTGGCGGTGACCACGAAACGGCTCGTCGGATCCTCTCCGCGGGTTGTTTCGCCCACCCAGGGCACCACAACGGAAGGGACACCGCGTGCATGAGCTGAGCTCCGCCGTCGTCCGCTTCGTAAGAGTCGTTCCGAGGATCCTCGGAACATTTCTGTGGGAGCTGCCGCGCAACGTCCTCATGATCCTGTTGAAGACGTACCGTCGGATCATTTCTCCCTTATACGGCCAGGTGTGCCGATTCTTCCCATCCTGCTCGGCTTATGCCCTCGAAGCGGTGACGGTCCATGGTGCCGTCAAGGGAAGCTGGCTCGCAGCGCGGCGCCTTGCGCGCTGCCACCCCTGGAACGCCGGCGGCGTGGACCACGTCCCCGCCGGACATCGCCATTGGCCCGAGGGCCAGACGCCCACAATTGTTGTACTGAACAACCCGGACCTGTTCCTGGCTGTGCGGTCTGATGAAGACGGCCGCCGTACAGCGGCCTGAGGAAATAGGGAAACGTATGGACATCTTTGGAACAATTCTGGCCCCGTTCAAGTGGCTTGTGTCCGCGATCATGCTGGGGTTCCACGACGGCCTGAGCTTCATTGGCCTGCCCGCGGCGAATGGCTGGACCTGGACGCTGTCCATCATCGGCCTGGTGCTGGTGATTCGCGCCGCCCTTATCCCTGTGTTCGTCAAACAGATCAAGGCACAGCGAGGGATGCAGCTGCTTCAGCCTGATCTGAAGAAGATGCAGGCGAAGTACAAGGGCAAGACCGACCAGCTTTCCCGCCAGGCCATGGCCCAGGAACAGATGGCGCTGTACAAGAAGCACGGCACCAACCCGTTCTCGGCATGTTTGCCCATGCTGATCCAGATGCCGTTCTTCTTCGCCCTGTTCCAAGTGCTTTCCGGCATCAGTGCTGCTAAGGAAGCCGGCCAGGGCATCGGTGCGCTGAGCCATGAGCAAGTCGTCCAGTTCGACCAGTCAAGTATTTTCGGCGCGCCCCTGTCTGCGACGTTGCTTCACGGCACGCCTGCAGGCGGCGACGTTGTGGCGGTGTGGGTCTTGTCGATCGTGATGATTCTCGCCATGACCGCTTCGCAGTTCATCACGCAGAAGCAGATCATGGCCAAGAACATGTCCGAAGAGGCCATGGCCAGCCCGTTCATGCGTCAGCAGAAGATGATGCTCTACATCCTGCCGGTCGTCTTCGGCGTGGGTGGCATCAACTTCCCAATCGGTGTGCTTATCTACTGGACCACTACCAACCTGTGGACCATGGGCCAGCAGTTCTTTGTCATCCGCCGCATGCCGACGCCGGGATCCCCCGCAGCCAAGGCACTTGCAGAGCGCCGCGCCGCCAAGGGCTTGCCGTCCATCCCGCTCCTGGGCGGCAAAAAGGACGCCGAAGTGGCTGCCGAAGTGGCGGCCGTCGAACTCAAGGCACAGCGCATCCAGCCACAACGTAAGAACAGGAAGAAGAAGTAATGTCTGTTGAAAGCACCGAAGAGGCAACGGCCGCTGGGGCCACCGAGGAACTGGCAGAGGCCACGGTAGAAACTGCCGCTGAGGACGAGTCCACCGGAAAGAGCTCTTCCGTGAGCCGCCTTGAGGAAGAGGGCGACGTCGCCGCAGACTACCTCGAGGAACTCCTGGACATTGCCGACATCGACGGCGACATCGACATCGAGATCCGCAACGGCCGCACCTACATTTCCATCGCAGCCGAAGACGACTCCGAGGGTCTTGAGAGCCTCGTGGGCCGCGACGGTGAAGTGCTCGAAGCCCTTCAGGAGCTTGCGCGCCTCTCCGTACTGTCTGCGACCGAGAACCGCTCGCGCCTCGTGTTGGACATCAACGGTTACCGTAAAGAGCGTGCCGGCGATCTGCAGCAGATTGCCGAAGACGCCGTCGCCAAGGTCAAGGAGACGGGCGCTTCGGTGGCCCTTGAGCCTATGAGTGCCTACGAACGCAAGATTGTGCACGACGCTGTTGCGGACCTCGGCTTCGTTTCCGAGTCCGAGGGTGAAGGCGCTGGCCGGCACATCGTGGTTTCGGCCGACTAACGGATCATGGTTGACATCACGGCAGCCGAATTGCAGGCGGCAGAGAAGATTTTTGGTGACCGTCTGGGGCTCGCGCAACGGTACGTAGAACATTTGGCGACGTCGGGGACCGAGCGCGGGCTGATCGGCCCGCGTGAAGTTCCCCGCCTCTGGAGCCGGCATGTTCTCAATTGTGCCGTCATCGAGTCGGCCATAGCCCACGGAAGCCACGTTGCGGATGTAGGTTCAGGTGCTGG
This sequence comes from Arthrobacter sp. AZCC_0090, assembly GCF_014207375.1. GTDB lineage: Bacteria > Actinomycetota > Actinomycetes > Actinomycetales > Micrococcaceae > Arthrobacter. Next base: position 124,281 of record NZ_JACHEE010000013.1, read on the forward strand.
GCTTCCCGGCTTGTGCTTGGCGATTGCACGTCCTGACCTTGAACTCACGTTGATCGAACCTCTCGAACGCCGGGTTATCTGGCTCCAGGAGGTAGTGGATGATCTGGGGCTGGACAACGTCACCGTGATGCGCACCCGGGCTGAGCTTGCGGTGGGAATGGTCAACGCTGACGTCGTTACAGCGAGGGCGGTCTCTGCTTTGTCCAAGCTAGCTGGCCTGACCATTCCCTTGCTTAACGGCAAAGGCGAAGTGGTGGCGATCAAGGGCCGCAGCGCTGCCGAAGAGATTGAGCAAGCTGCAAAGGTCATCCGCAAGCTCGGAGGTGTGGAAACATCCGTTGTGGTTTGTGGACAGGAACTTTTGGAGGAACCCACCACAGTGGTGAGGATCGTCGTCAACAAACAGCGGAAGATCCCTTAGCTTCGGCGCTGTGTCCCGCGTGTCCGCAGCCGAGCGGTTAAGCTAGAGAACGGCAGCTAGAGCCGAATGAGAGTGAGAGTGTGACAGTGGGCAGTAGCGAAACCTCCACGCAGCGGATCCCGCCGTTTATTTCCCTAGGGTCCGCGCGGGCTATGGCTGCGCCCTCGGCGTCGTTTGAATCCGCGCTGATGCGCACGAATTTGGTTGCAAATTCCGCTGTTTCACGTGAAACCTTGATTGTCGGAAACGACAATGTCATGGACTCCATCGACGACTCCAGTCCAATTGCGCGCCAGCTCGCCAACGAGACCCGACGCCGCGAACGGCTGGTGGGACGCGAGCTGCCCAAGCCTGAGAAGACACGTATTTTCACAGTGTCCAATCAAAAGGGTGGGGTGGGAAAAACCACCACCACGGTCAACATCGCGGCTGCTTTAGCTTCTGCCGGACTCAATGTCCTGGTGATCGACATAGACCCCCAGGGCAATGCGTCCACCGCTCTTGGAATTGAGCATCACGCCGACGTTGACAGTATTTACGATGTACTGATCAATGACCTGCCACTGCGTGACGTCGTGGCTCCTTGCCCCGACATTCCCAATCTCATCTGCGCGCCGGCCACAATTCACCTGGCCGGCGCCGAAATTGAGTTGGTCTCCCTCGTTGCGCGTGAACAGCGCCTGCGCCGTGCAATCGATGTGTATTCGAAGGAACGAGCGAAGAACGGTGAAGGTCGCCTGGACTTCATCTTCATCGACTGCCCGCCGAGCCTGGGCCTGCTGACCGTCAACGCCTTCTGCGCGGCCAGCGAGGTTCTCATTCCCATCCAGTGCGAGTACTACGCGCTGGAAGGCCTCAGTCAGCTCCTCAAGAACATCGAAATGATCCAGAAGCATCTCAATGCTGATCTGGTCGTTTCCACCATTTTGCTGACGATGTACGACGGCCGCACCAATCTTGCTGCACAGGTGGCGTCGGAAGTTCGCCAGCATTTCCCGGACCAAGTTCTCGGCGCCGTGGTTCCGCGCTCTGTGCGCATTTCTGAGGCGCCGAGTTACCAACAGACGGTGATGACTTATGATCCGTCATCCAGCGGCGCGTTGTCCTACATGGAAGCCGCAGCGGAAATCGCCGAGCGCTAGACTTTCTGAATCACTGCAACATCCTTGGCGGGCTCCATTCTTGCCATTCCACCGGAGGGACATACTAATGAGCGAAAAGCGACGAGGCCTGGGTAGGGGTCTTGGGGCTCTCATTCCCAGCTCCGCTTCGGCTGGCGCATCGGGCAATGGCGTTCCGGCATCGCGCCCCGTGGACCTCTTCTTTCCTGAGGCACGCAAAGCACCAGAGACGGCGGATATTCCGGAGGTGCTTGAGACTGAGGTAGCGAAGAGCTCCCCATCGCGGGGCTCTTCGGCCACGAGTTCGACGGCGGAAGAGACTCCGGCGACGAAGTCGCCTGCGTCTAAAGCCCCCGCTAGATCAAAGCCAGCCGCTGCGAACGCATCTACTGCCGATGCTGCCGGAGACTCCGTTTCTGACACTGCTGCTGTGGATGCGCCCGAGGTTGAGCTGGTCGAGGTTCCAGGTGCGCGTTTCGCTGAAATTCCCGTTGGCGACATCCACCCCAACCGCAAGCAGCCACGCAGCGTCTTCGATGAGGACGACATGGCAGAGCTGGTTCACTCCGTCAAGGAAATAGGTGTCCTCCAGCCAATTGTTGTACGTACTTCAACCGAAATGGGTGGAGAACCGTATGAGTTGGTGATGGGTGAGCGACGCTGGAGGGCAGTTCAGGCCGCGGGCCTCGAAACTATCCCGGCGATCGTCCGGGACACCAACGACGATGACCTCCTGCGCGATGCTCTGTTGGAGAACCTCCACCGTAGTCAACTAAATCCCTTGGAAGAGGCGGCTGCATACCAGCAGCTACTTGAGGACTTCGGTACCACCCATGAGCAACTGGCGGATCGAATTGGTCGCTCGCGCCCGCAGGTGTCCAACACTCTTCGTCTTCTCAAGCTTCCTCCTCTGGTTCAACGGCGCGTCGCCGCTAGCGTGTTGTCGGCAGGTCATGCACGCGCCCTACTCGCTCTTCCGGATGCCGCTGCGATGGAGCGCCTCGCACAGAAAGTCGTTGCCGAAGGAATGTCAGTGCGCGCCACGGAAGAAGCCGTGGCACTGTACCAGGATCCTACGGTGCCACCTAAAAACAGCATCCCGCGCCCTAACGCACGTCACGAGCGCCTGGATTACCTTGCTTCGTCTCTTTCTGATCGTTTGGACACCAACGTGAAGATCACGTTGGGTGCCCGCAAGGGTCGGGTCAGCATTGAGTTCGCGAGTGTCGAAGATCTCAACCGCATCATGGATGTCTTGTCCCCCGACGCCGAGGGCTAGTCTGTCCGATTTCTATGAAATGGGGTTTGCTTCTGAGGGAGCAAACCCCATTTTTGTTTGTCTCGGTTGCTGTGCGCGTGTGGTTCGTCTAGAGCTCTAGGCTCTAGGCGCGCGCCGCTTCTGTGTTCGATTCCCAGCTGATCGTGCCGGTGCTGCGTCAGAACGATCAGGCGCTTCTTCTGGCACTTCTCTGCTGCAGGCCTTCCTGCGGGGAGCAGGCTATTCCCTGCAGTGCGGGTGACGTGCCACATGTGCCGGTTGCCTAGCGGTCGCGGTATTGTTCCATTGCCTTGCCTTGGCAGGTGTTTCACGTGAAACACCTGCGTGCTGTAGGTGTCGCGATGGGCGGAACGCGCCCATGCATTTGCGTCCTGGCGATCCAATCCACCAAGTGGTCCTCTCAAGAACTTTCGAGACTTGTTCGGGCTCTTGTGATTCGGGAGTGCTGGAGGTCTGGATGAACGGTTGTCCGGGCGCTTTATCCTGGGTGTCTTCTTCGCGATTGGTGGTCACCTCTGTCCGCGATCGAGGCTGTAGCCCTCGTCGATGAAGCCTCTGGTACGGCGTCGGCGCATCATGCGCGGCAACTTTTCCGTGTAGGACTCTGTATGGCTGCAGAGTAGGTGCTATTCCGGGCGCGCGGATGTGATGGCCATTCAGGGACGCGCGCTGCATCGGGACAGTCAGAGCCCACTTGGGCGAGGCAATCGATATCGACAAGTTCATGCTCGCGCGTTTCACGTGAAACACCTGCGTGCTGTACGGTGTCGCGATGGGCGGAACGCGCCCATGCATTTGCGTACTGGCGATCCAATCCACCAAGTGGTCCTCTCAAGAACTGTCGAGATTTGTTCGGGTTCTTGTGATTCGGGAGTGCTGGAGGTCTGGATGAGCGGTTGTCCGGGCGCTTTATCCTGGGTGTCTTCTTCGCGATTGGTGGTCACCTCTGTCCGCGATCGAGGCTGTAGCCCTCGTCGGTGAAGTCTCTGGTACGGCGTCGGCGCATCATGCGCGGCAACTTTTCCGTGTAGGACTCTGTATGGCTGCAGAGTAGGTGCTATTCCGGGCGCGCGGATGTGATGGCCATTCAGGGACGCGCTGCATCGGGACAGTCAGAGCCCACTCGGGCGAGGCAGTCCATATCGATAAGTTCGTGCTCGCGCGTTTCACGTGAAACATTCGCGGCCGCAATCACCCGGTACCGATGCCCTAGGATCCCAAAGGGGTGGATTCTTGGCTTTCCGCGTTCCCATATCAAGGCCGTCCTTCAACATCGCCGACAAGACGTCCTCTCCTATCTAGATCCATCTCTCGGATTGGTGAATGCTGCTCACGGAAGACGTCTCATCGATGCCCACATGCGATGCTCTGTTTGTGGGGTGAGTACACGAAGGACGCGGCGGATGGTGTTGGCTGAGGCCTGTTGCTGCAGGGCCGCTACTGACAAGCGGGGGGCAGCCCGCTAGGTATCGTCACTTCGTAACCGGAAGCAAGGACTCAATGTTTCACGTGAAACGAACCGCAGATCCCACGGTCCCTTTTTGCGTCCGAGCCAGGTTGCTGGATCGCGCCAGTGTTCCATTTGGATAGGTGACTCCTTTGCTGTTTCACGGAGAACGAGAACATTGGAGCTGGGCAACACCGACCCAGGGCGACGTCTCGGTGCGGAATTGGTAGTCCACTCGCAGTCCGGTAGCTTCTGTTTTAGGCAGATGCCGTGCGGCAACTGGGCGGGACAACTTTGTGGCTCATCTGGTTCATGAACTCACCCTAGAAAAGGTGAGAGTCTGTCACTTCCGGGCCTCGCTCTATCCCCAATGGAACTCTGGGCTAAGGCCGTACTCCCGGTCCGACCCATTCTCGGCAGCGTCGAATCGAATTGTGCGGTGCACTTTTCCAGCTTCTTGCGTCGCGAATTTGTGTACATGCCCCCTAGGATCGCTTGCACGTTGAGTTCCAGGTTTCGTTTTCAATGAAGGCATGGCTCGGGGATTTGGCTCTAGAACTGCGTTCCGATGAATGTGTGGATAGCCACGAGTGGATCCGGCATCCGACTGATGGGGCCGCCCGCTACCCTCCGGGTGACGCCGAATGCCCGTGCCCCGTGCGCTGCGCTTCGTGCTCTGCGCTCTGTGATTAGCGCCCTTGCCTGTGTAGCGGTCTGCGAACTGTCGCAGTGATCATGTGTTGTTGATAGCCATATCCGATCTCGGGATGACAGTCGGAATGTTCGGGATTGTAGTACGCGTGGTTTCGCGTTGGCAGGCTGAGGATTGGGAGCGTGCCCGTTCTCCTGGGCCGGTGCCGGCTGGAGACGTGCTCGTAGGGCGACTGTTTCCACACCTTGGATTCCTGATGGCGGGTGTCTTGCTGAAGTGCCGCGCGCACGCTTGTGGGGGCAGAGCACGGGAAATCTACATCGAGTCCTGGTTTCCCCGGCCTTCGAAGCGGCTACCTAAGCTGGGCTATCGTCTCCGGACTGAACGCCGTGCGAGCCGAGAGGATCTGTTTGGCTTGAAGTTTCCCAGGCTGGCGCTGAGGTGAGGGATACGCTGCGTCACCGGCTTTTCGAAGAAGTGCGGTCCGACTCCGCTGTCGTAGCATGGCTCTCGTTGGGCTGGTGATTTTAGGGTCGCCTAGAAGCTCCGTGCTCAGACTTTGGGTGTAGTAGGTGCTTGGTCGAGCTGTTCGCCTCAAAATTACAGGCTGCTCGTATCCCGGGATCTAACTTAGGCATCCTTGAGTCCCCAACGCTTTGACGCCTGACGGCTCCTAACCAGCGAGGGTGTGGCGTGGATTAGATTATTCGGAGTAGGGGAAGCGGCAGTAATCTCTGCTCCTTCTCATCTGTATCAGCAGGCCTCGGTCTTCGTTGTCAGCAGTCGTCTACTCCCCCTCAGCGAGCCGAGCGTCAGCGAGCAGCTGGTCTGCGTCTCTGGACGGATGGGTGCGACACTAGTGAGCTCGCATGGAGTCTTGCCGTTCCCATTGGAGAGCACTGGTGGACTAGGAGGGTGTTTTGGGGCCAGGGCTTGGCCCGGGGCCAGCGCCAGGGCTTGGGCCAGCGCATGGGCTGGGGCTTGGGCCGAAGTTTGGGCATAGGGCTTGCGGCCTCGTGCCGCGACGACCCATCGGTGCCTTGAGCAGTCCCGTGTCTTGTGATGGCAGGAAGCGTTAGCGACGAGCTGTCGCCGTGCTGGATTTGCGTTGTCGAGTATTACGGAGGCTCGGCGGGGAACTAGTTTGAGGACTGGCCGACTGAGCCCCGGCGACGATCCGAGGAGTCATATCTGGTGTCGCTTCGAGACCGTCGCTTTTCGTATTCGCGCCTGAGATGGCCCCAGAGAGTGTCGACGAACAATCGGGCGTACAGCACCGTGGCAGGTCCACTCATGCGTTTGCGAGTCTCAGAGAGCGTGATGCCCTCCTGTTGAAAAGTCGAAGACCCCCGGTGGATATCGTTGTGGATAACTTTGTTGATAACTCTTCTGCTCACTGCGACTAACAGTCTCAGATCTGTTTACGTCTGCTCGGTTCGCCGCCAGATTTTCGGGGTAGTCAGGCTCCCTGCTGTCTTGTTTCACGTGAAACAAGACAGCAAGCCAATAGTTGGAGCAAATTGGGGCTTTTGGTTCGGATTTTGGCCAGTTCTGGCCTTTTTGAGGCCGATCTCCGATATCCCCACAGGTCCGACCGTGCACTGATCCTGCGGTCGAGCCGAGATACCCGTACACCGCGCATCTTGCTCGAACAGCAGCGCGGCTGTGGGTAATCTTTTGGTCGGTGGATATCGCTGTGGATAACTATGTGCATAACTTTACGACCGTCGGTGGATATCTTCCCTCGTCGTGAGCGTGAGTGGCACCACCATGGGTCTTCCGTTGGTGTATCACGGTTCGACGATCGCGGGCAGTAATGGCTTTCAGAACTTCCAAGCTTCTGTTAGAGGGAAGGCCGGCGCCGCGGTCCCCCTATGTTTCACGTGAAACGGCGGCTGCGCCAACGGACTCCTGTGCCAGAGCCTTCCGTGCTCTGGAGAACAAACTAGACGCCCACACGAGGCATCGAGACGTTTGTTGGAGTCGATGCCGTACGCGGCTATTACGCAGCTATTGTGGCAACGCCAGCTATGGGAGCCCTGGTTCCTCATGCCCCCGAAGGGCTAGCTGTTGACCTGCGTTATCTGTGGAGAATGAGTAGGTGCTTCGCGGACACTCTTAGGGGCTGAAGCTGGTAGACCCAGGGCACACCCATCGACTCCAACTTCGAACCTTGTTCCAAGATCGCAGATCGTAGGTAGAGGCCTACCGGGAGCACTGTTGTCGCGTAAGGTGGCGAACGTCCGTACCAAAATCTTCGATCCGATGTCTTCGCGCGGGCGACCGGTTCGCAGTTGTGGGGGCAAGGCTTCACGCCGCCGGCCGCGTAGGCCCTCGGCAGACGGCAGATACTCAGGGTTGGCGGAGCCAGATGTCAGCCTTGAGCTCGAGAGCGGCCCAACGCGAAGGGATTCCAGGCATGGTGCGAATGGTCGCGGGTTGCTCCTCCCCTGGGCAGACACAGGGCGACTGGTTGCACTAACCTGGCGAACCGTTACGCTCGCGTATTTGTATAGAAGGAAGTACCGATTGATCTCGATGGTGATCTGACGATTGCACGCAGAGAGTGTCTAGAAGGCGGACCAGAGAGCATCTAGAAAGGCGAAAGTTTGAGATAGTGCCCTGGCCCCCGAGCGAGTCTGGCCCCCGAGCGAGTCTGGCGCACGACGCGGAGAGCCGTGCACAATGCCAGCGATGGCCAACGGATGCCAGCCAGATCGCGGGGATAAAGGCGCTCCATTCAAGGCTAGTGCGAGTTGACCAATGGGTGTGTTTGATTCGGACTCCCAATCCTGCCCACGGCAAGGCGGGTCCTGCTGGGCGCCGCTCTATCGTCAACACTCTGCCGGTCTCCTAGAACTGTTTCAGAAGCCGACGGCGGTGTATTCCCAATTTGCGGCGGCCATTGCATCTAGGAAGGCTGTCGGGGTACTCCTGATCTCAATGAGATGGGTCCTGCCGAGCGCGATGCGCTACGCTTCAAACCTTGGTCTAAACTCCAATTTCCATGCTTTTGCTCGCCAGGCCGGACTCATAGGCAACAATCCACAAATGAGGGGGCAAGCGGCTAACCAGGGAAGCCGGAATATGTGGTTGGCCCGCCTCATTCCCCATAGCCGATCGCTGCGATCATACCGCGTGTCTGGGATCAGCCAACGTGCGGACAGGAGGTGCTCGGATTTCCTTGGCTGCATCGTGCGTCCTGACTGCAGGCGGCAGTATCACCCCAAGTGGACTATTAATCAACCGGTCTAGTATGAGCATTCCTCCTGCCGTGAGAACCACGTTGCCCCTATCACCAGTTCGGTCAGCTATTGAGAAACCCGGGCCGGGCAGGACTCGGACCCTACAGACTGCGGATTCCTGAGTAGCGGGTGCTAGAGCTCGGAGTGGTAGGAAGGGCTCCTCCCAGCTAGCGGGCGGACCGTTTGGAGGCCTGTCTAGCTTCGGCCGAGCATGCTTGAAACCCAAGGGGCCCGGGGCCTAAGAAGCTTTGCACGCGAACAGCCTGCAGCGCGAACAAGCCTGCAGCGAAGACAATCTGTAATCTGAACACCTCGAGCCCAAACAGCCCGCAACCAGATGGATCCCCAGGTCGGGAGGCGGTCCCTTCTGTTGTCAAAGCTCCAGGACGGTCTCGGTTGGGCATCTCGGTTGCGCAGCTGGGCGCTGCTCAAGGCGGTGAACCCCTTTGTGCTGACGCCCATCAGGATCACTCCCAATACCCTGGTGGAAGCAAATTTCGCACTCTGGACGCTCGCCGTGCCTGTTGACGGGTATTGCACAGACAAGAGCCACGGATTACGGGTACTTCTACTGTGCCAAACGGTCCCCCGTGTCGCGGGCTGCCTTTGCTCTAAACGCATGCGTCGTTTCACGTGAAACAACGGGAGGAGCTGGCGCCAACCCCGCGGCCTCATGCGTAGAGGCCACTAGGGTCATCTGCTATTTCGCGTTGGCTGTGAGGGTTCGTCACCTCGAACAAGGAGCGTGGGCGCGCGTATGGTCAGCACGGGGCTTGCCGAGCACAGCTGTCCACACCAGCCAATGAGCAGCGTGCTATTCGAGCCCGCTATTGCATAGGGAGACATCATCTGAGGCAATGCGCTTGAAAGGCGCGTAGGCAACAAGCGCCACGATCGAAGGAACCGCAGGGTGCGCACTGCAAGTTCATGGTGTTTCACGTGAAACAATCCCTAAGAGCGCTGCTTGAATTTCTCCTTCGACTTCCCACCAAGATGCATCCATAAGCCCGGCAGTGGCACGTCTTGTTTCACGTGAAACGGCGCCCTTGGCCGCTAAGGACCTTGCGCCAAGTCAAGGAGTTCCATGCTTGATGCGACGAAAATGCGTCTTCTGGCAAGAGGCTTCCCAAGGGGCTCAAAAGCACGGGAAGGGGAAATTCCGCGCGGCCAGCCACTAACTCAACCGCAATCCACCCCTACCCAAGATAGGTAAAAGGTAACTTCGCAAATGAATGGCTTTCCCTCAAAATTCGCTGGTTTTGAAATGGAAAAAGGTTCCTGATGCGTGAATTGAGCCCGGAGCCGCTGGGCCGGAGCCGCTGGGCCGGAGCCGTCGGCGCCGGCCCAGAGCCGTCGGACACGAAAGAGCGCGGACACGAAAAAGCCGGTGGCTCCCACTCACAAGCGAGAACCACCGGCTGAGTCAGGAAGCGTCACAAAACAGCGGCGCCCGAACCCAAGGACAGAACGAGTCTTAGGAGAGGACGGACTCAAATTCCTTTTCGAAGAACTGCTTCGGCTTAGCGCCGATAACCGTGCTCTTCACTTCTCCCCCGCTAAACAGGTACACGGCTGGAATTGACGTGATGCCGTACTCCGCGGCGATGGCCGGGTTGTCGTCGACGTTGAGTTTGACGACGTCAACCTTGTCTCCGTATTGAACCGAGATTTCGTCGAGGATCGGGCCCAACTTACGGCACGGGCCGCACCACTCTGCCCAGAAGTCCACGATGACCGGCTTTTCAGCGGCCAGGACGTCGGTGCTGAAACTGGCGTCGGTAACGTCTTTAGCGTTGCTCATAATTCTTTCCCTTCGAATGGATGGCTGCTGTGCCGATTAGGCGTGCAGGTCTGCAAGATAGTGTTCGACGTCCAGGGCCGCGACACAACCGGAACCCGCGGCCGTGATGGCCTGCCGGTAGGTGGGGTCGACGACGTCGCCGGCAGCGAAGACGCCCTTGATGCTCGTCTTGGAACTGCGGCCTTCGACGGCGATGGTGCCCTCTGCGGCCAACTCCAGTTTGCCCTTCACGAGTTCGGTGCGAGGGTCATTGCCGATGGCCACGAAAACGCCGGTGACGGCGAGTTCGGACTCGGTGCCGTCGACGAGGTTTTTCAGCTTCAAGCCGGTCACCTTGTCACCGCCGATGACGTCCTCGACGGCGGTGTTCCACACGAAGTTGATCTTCTCGTGGGCCTGGGCACGATCGCCCATGATCTTGGAAGCCTTCAGCGTGTCGCGGCGGTGCACTACTGTGACGGACTTGGCGAACTTGGTGAGGAAGAGAGCCTCCTCCATGGCCGAGTCGCCGCCACCGATCACCGCGATGTCTTGGTCCTTGAAGAAGAAACCGTCACAGGTTGCACACCAGCTCACGCCGTGGCCAGAAAGGCGCTTTTCGTTCGCCAGGCCGAGCTCCCGGTAGGCGGAACCGGTCGACAGAATGATCGCCCGTGCCTTGAAGGTCTCCCCCGTGGCGATGGTCACCGTCTTGATGTCGCCGTCGAGACCCAGTTCGGTGACATCCTCGAACTGGATCTCTGTCCCAAAGCGTGCCGCCTGCTTTTCGAAATTCTCCATGAGATCAGGTCCCATGACGCCGTCGGGGAATCCCGGGTAGTTTTCGACGTCTGTTGTGTTCATCAGTTCGCCACCGGCAGTCACAGAACCGGCGATGAGCAGCGGGTTCATGTTGGCACGTGCCGTGTAGACGGCCGCCGTATAGCCGGCAGGCCCGGAGCCTACGATGATGACATCACGTACTTGGGACGCGGTGTTTTCTGCGTTGCTCACTGTTGGGTGAACCTCTTCCTTAGTCGATGCACCGGATTATCGCGGCCGGCCACATGGCACAACCCCATGGCGGTGTCGAATATTCCGGTGTTGCCGGGGACCCTAATATCTACCACCATTCAGGGTACCTTCTGGCGGCGCAGGGCATCGAAGGGGCACGGGCTCCGTTACCCGAGTTGACGGTCCACGGGACAGGAGCACACGGGAAGGGACACCGAGACGGGAGCACTCGCGACGGTCAGGCGAGGCCGAAAGCTGCTGCCCGCCGTCGACTACTGGACGTTGATCTACTGGTCCGTGACCTATTGGACCTTGATCTCGGCGAGGCGCAGGCCGAAACCGTAGCGCGTCTTGGGCGCAGTGAGCTTGGGCAGCGACTTGATGGAGATGATCACGTACTGGGCTGTTGCGGGGGTGCTGAGCGGCATGGTGAGTTCCGGCGAAGTGAAGCTGTTGGTGCCCACCAGCTTGGCGCCGTCCATCGCCGGACGATCGTTGGTGTACACACTGATGTTGCCACCGGACGCACCCAACTGGCTCAGCGTGACGGACTTGACTTGCGCGGGCCCCTTGAGCTTGACCAGCAAGGAAACCCCGTCAGATGCCAGTCCACCCCAGTCCGCAGTGGCGAACTCCATGTCTGACCAGTAGCTCGCAGCATTGCCGTCGAAGGCCTTGACCAGATCTTTGTCATAGGTCGCCGCAAATTCGAAATCGCCCATGCGGGTGACGCCGTCAATGACCGGAGGGGCTGCGACCGCGGTGGCCGACTCGGTGCTGCTCGGCTGTCCGGACCCTGTTTGAGACGCCGGAGTGGACTGCTTGGCCGCGGGAGCGCCGCCCGGGATGAGATTACCGAGATTGGTGACTGCAAGAATCAATCCGACAATCAGGACGGCGGCCAGGACGCCACCCACAAGCCACCGGAAGGAACGGGGTTCACGCACTGGCTCGTCGTCGTAGTATTCGTCCTCGTCGAGAGGATCGGCTTGCGCCCGGGCCGTGGCCGGAAAACTCGACGCTCCCCGGCTGTACCCGCCTGCAGCAGCGCCGGCAGCACCGCGGGAGGTGGCGGCGTCGTCGTTGACGAAACCGTAGTCGTCCTCCGACCAGAGCGAGACCTTGGAGTCCTGCGCAGGGTTCGCGGACGTCGGCGCAGAAGGAGTCGACGCTGGAACGGCCTGCGTCGCCGGCCCCTGCTGGATCTGCTGGGGGGCAGTCTGGCTCGGCTGGACAGTCGAAGCCGCCTCGGTGGAAGCGGCCGCCGCAGACGTGCGCTGCGCGTCGTCGTTGCTCGGCTTGCTGGCGCCTTTCACAGCTGCAGCGGCCGCTGCCCCTGCTCCCGCTGCCGCAGCAGCGATGCGGGAACCAATGCCCCCAGGGGCCGACGTCGGCCGGCCAGCAGGCATGGGAGGAACCACCGGGCGGCGCGGGTCTTCGGTCGACGGAGCGGCTGCTTGCGATCCACCAGCCGGGTTGGGCTCGACGTCGTCGTAATTGATGTATTCGGCGTCGTGCTCTTCGTCGTCGTACAGTCCGTCGTAGGTTTCGGGCTCGTGGGACCGGGCCTGGCCGAAGATCTCGCTTCCAAGCGTGTCAGTGAAGAACGGCTCGACGTACGGCGGGTTGGTGGCTACCACGAGGTCCAGCAGGTCAGGAGCACTGCTGTGGTTGGTGATGAGGTACGTGGTGCTGTCGCTGACGCCGAGGTCGAGGATCTGGACGTGTCCGGGCCGTTCGCCGGTGGCCACTTCGCGGGCACTCTTGGCAACCTGATCGGCATTTCCAGGGCCGGCCACGAGGATACTGACGGGTCTGTTGAGGACCTGGTCGACGCCGTCGAGCACCAGATCTTGGTCGTGCGAAGTCAATACGGTGGCTATGACTTTGTAGCGGCCGCCAAGCACTGATCCGACATCGATCGGGTGGGACACGGGTTCCTCCTAGACTGTCCGGAAGCTGCGGGTCCTGAATACGGGATCCGGACAGCCGGGTGACCCGTGGTCTGCAACTACCTGTATTAGTTTCTGATCCTAGCGGATTGGGCCGTTCTGACTCCCGGTTTGCGCCGAAGCGTCACCTTTTGCGGCGAGGTCCACCGCGGAAATAGGGGTTGTTTCCCAGCGGCCCCTGATAGGTGCGGCGGCCAGGGAGCGGAATGCCCGGACGGCCTACGCCTCCTTGGGCGGTGCTGGGGAGGTCTTCGTCCGGCAAGTAGGACTTCTCGATGTCGGACCAGGCGTCCACGGTGGTCCTTCCGTTGGACCCGCCCTCCGCGATGGCCGCATCGGCAACCCCGTCGGAGTCGTGGCTGCCGTCCCACCCATCCTTGGGCGGGAGGGTTTCCAATGCGGGACCGGCGCGGAACGATGCCGCGTCGAATTCGCCCGAGATGCGCGGAATGAGCCCGGTATCGTCGGACACGGTGGCGCGGACCGGCGTCGGGGTTTGCTTCCCAACGGTGGACGGCGCTTGCGCCACCGGAACGCCCCGGCCCAGCCGGCCGAGCACCGGACGGAGCAGATCGCGCAGTTCGCTGACGTGGAAGATTCGCAGCAGGAACAGGTAGGCAAGCAGCATGACCGGACCGACGACGATCACTGTCACCAAGGCGGCAAGCCTGCTGCTCCAGGCGAAACCGTCCGCGTGGTAGCTGCCGAGGAGCCACAAGGCCAAGGCCCCGGCGATCGCCGAACCCAGGGCCGCGTAACCCATGCGGATGTAGGAGTTCGCAATCCGGGGGCCGTCCACGTGGCCGAGGAGGCGCCTCAGGAACCAGACGCTGATGACAACGGAAAGGATGTTGCCGAGCGTATAAAGGACGGCGATCGCGAAGATGATCTGGGCGACCGGCAGGAACTGGATGATGAAGGCGCCCACAACGTTCAGCAGGGCCAGCATGAGCTGGATGTAGAACGGGGTTCGAGCGTCCTCGTTGGCGTAGAACACGCGGGACATCATGAAGTTGGCGCTCATGAATGGCGTGCTCAGGGCAAGGATCGTGAGCGTCTGGGCCAGCATGACGCCGTCCTGGGGCTTCCCGGAGAAGAACATGCCCAGCGGACCGGCGAGGGCAAAGAGCGCCAGCGCCCCGAAAACGGTGGCGACAGCCATGGTCCGCAGTCCGTGGGAAAGGGCGTCGCGCAACTCGGCCTTGTTGCCGGTTTGGGAAGCGTGGGTCATGCGGTTGAACAACACTGTGGCGAGCGACAACGCGATGATCGAGTGCGGCAGAAGGTACAGCTGGCTGGCGACTTCCAAGACCGCGTTACCGGGAAGAGTGGCGGCGGCCGGGTCTTGCGCGTGCTCCAGGCGGAGGCGCTCGGATCCGGGAATGGTGGCGATCCTCATAACGTAAAGGAACGCGAGCTGCCCGACGGCGGCGGTCAGGAGCGTCCAGACGCTCAGTTTTGCTGCCTGACCCAGCCCCACGCCCCGCCAGCCGAAACGGGGCCGGAGACCGAGCCGCAGGCGGATCACGGGGACGAGGAGAATGGCCGTCTGGGCGAGCACACCGACGGTGGAGAAACCTGCGATCAGGAAGGTCTGGAAAGGCCCCCAATTGTCCAAGGTGTGGGGGTTGGTGTTGTTGGCACCGAGGATCCAGATAAACATGCCCAGTCCGGCGATGGCCACCACATTGTTCAGGATCGGAGCCCACATCGCGGGACCGAAGGCGCCGTTGGCGTTGAGTATCTGGGTCAGGAGCGCGTACAAACCGTAGAAGAAGATCTGCGGTAGGCAGTAGAACGCGAAAGTCACGGCCAAGGATTTTTGCTGGGGCGAATAACCCTGGGTAGTGAGGTCGATGACCATCGGCGCGGCCAGCGTGACCAACGCTGTCAGCGTCAGGAGAACCAGCACCGCCAGCGTCAGGAGCCGACTGATGTAGTCCGCGCCGCGGTCCGGGCCCCTGCTGGCTTTGATGATCTGCGGCACCAGTACGGCATTGAAAACGCCGCCAGCCACGAGGAGGAAGATCAGGTTGGGCAGGTTGTTGGCATTGATGAAGGTGTCATTGACCGTCGATCCCAGGCCCAACGCGGCGGCAAGCATCCACGTTTTGGCGAAGCCGAGAAACCGTGAAACGAGCGTGCCAGCGGCCATGACGGCACTGGAACGGGTTTCTCCGGACTGGGTTGACTGGGTAGTTTTGGCAGCAGACATTGTCTTTATCGTCCCATGAGCCGGGCTGCCTGTTGCGTCAAACCGGCGTCAGACGGTGGGAACGGCCGCGCTAAAGGTGTTCGGGAAGGACTTCCCGGGCGAGATCGGCGATGCGCCGCTCATTGGGGAAGGACAGCTTGCGTGCCAGGTCCTGGAGGGGAACCCAAGCCGCGTCTATGGCCTCTTGATCGGGATCGTTCTCGATGGTCAGCTCGCCGCCCGTGGCGCGGAGCAGGAAGTGGTGCACGGTCTTGTGTACGCGATGCCCACTCACGGTGAACCAGTAGTCGATGCTGCCGAGCGGAGCCAGGACATTGCCTTCGATTCCGGTCTCTTCGGCGATCTCGCGGACTGCGGCTTCCTCGTTGTTTTCCTTGCCCTCCGGATGACCCTTCGGCAAGCACCACTCAAGCCGGCCACCCCTATTAAGGCGGGCGATGATCGCGACCCTCAGTTCGCCGTCGGACGTGTCCACTACGACGCCGCCGGCAGAGACTTCCTCCACAGTCGGAAGGGCGGCCTGCGCCGTGTGCTGAGCGGGCGCGACGTGGGCACCAATTGCCGACGGCAATGGTGCATTCGTCCTCCTGCCAGGAGCACTCGGGATCGGGTTGGCCATGAAGTCCACTCTAACGACTCTTGCCCGTTGGTGATGACCGGGACATGGACTCACGGTGACGTGCGGATGGCGTTCGGCGGTGATCCCGGTGTTGTCGTCGCGCAATCGCAGCGCAATGACAAGGATCCGGTGGGATGGCGCAGCGAAATCTGACAAGCTTAAGGAACTATGGCGCAAGTATTGGACAGTTCTTCAGTTAATTTCCAGATGGATCCAGTGGTCCTGGACCTCGGCCAGCGTTTTGTCGACGCTGGATTCGAACTGTCGCTCGTGGGTGGGCCCGTGCGGGACCTCTTCCTAGGCCGTGTCTCGCCGGACCTGGATTTCACCACTGACGCCACCCCGGACCAGACCCTTTCCATCATCAAGAGGTGGGCGGACAATTTCTGGGAGATTGGCCGCGCGTTCGGAACGATCGGGATGAAGAAGTCCGGCTTCCAGATCGAGATCACCACGTACCGCGCGGAGGCGTACGACGCCGATTCCCGCAAGCCGGTGGTGGCTTTCGGTTCGTCGCTGCTGGATGACCTGCTCCGCCGCGACTTCACCATCAACGCCATGGCGCTCCGCCTGCCCTCGCTGGAGCTTGTGGACCCGTTCGGCGGCGTGCGCGATCTCCATGCCTCGGTGCTTGCTACCCCTGGAGCCCCCGAATCGTCCTTCTCCGACGACCCGCTGCGCATGATGCGCGCCGCCCGCTTTGCCGCGCAGCTTGGCGTTACAGTGCACGACGACGTCCGGCTCGCCATGTCCGGGATGGCTGAGCGGATCAAGATCATTTCCGCCGAGCGCGTCCGCGAGGAACTCGTCAAGCTCATTAACGGTGCGCAACCGCGGGCGGGCATCGATCTCCTCGTGGATACCGGACTGGCCGAATTTGTCCTGCCGGAGGTCTCTGCGCTGCGTCTTGAGGCCGACGAGCACCACCGCCATAAAGACGTCTACCAGCACTCCCTCCAGGTGCTGGAGCAGGCCGCGTCGCTCGAGACCGGTCCAGACGGCCCCGTGCCCGGTCCAGACTTCGTGTTGCGCTTCGCGGCGTTAATGCACGACGTCGGGAAGCCGGCGACGCGCCGGTTCGAACCGGGCGGCGCAGTGAGCTTCCGCCACCACGACATGGTGGGCTCCAAGCTGACCGCGAAGCGCATGAAAGCCTTGCGCTTCGACAACGACACCATCAAGGCCGTGGCGCGGCTCGTCGAGCTGCACATGCGTTTCTATGGATACGGGGACGCGGGCTGGACCGATTCCGCCGTCCGCCGTTACGTGGCTGACGCCGGTCCCCTGCTGGAGCGCCTGCACCGGCTCACCCGGTCCGACGTCACCACGCGTAACCAACGCAAGGCAGAGCGGCTCTCCTTTGCCTACGATGACCTTGAGCAAAGGATCGAGGTCCTGGCCGAACAAGAATCGCTCAACGCCATTCGGCCTGACTTGGACGGAGCACAGATCATGGCTTTGCTGGGGCTCAAGCCCGGACCCGTTGTTGGCCGCGCCTACAAGTTCCTACTGGAAGAGCGCATGGAAAACGGTCCACTGTCCCACGAGGACGCTGAATCCAAGCTATTGGCGTGGTGGGCCGAGCAGCCCGAGTCCGCCGTCGAACTTTCATCGGAACCAGCCGTCGATGCCCATGCCGGCATCGCCGAACCAGAGGAGTCCTAAGTGAACGAAGCAGCCAAGCCCGCCCGGCCACAGCTCTGGATCATGCGCCATGGGGAGACCGAATGGTCCAAGAGCGGCCAGTACACGGGATTGACCGATCTCCCTTTGACGGTCGAAGGCGAGCAGCAGGCCGTGGAAGCGCGCAAAATCCTGGAAGGCATCGACTTCGACCTCGTCCTGACCTCTCCGCTGCGACGAGCCCGGCGCACGGCGGAGTTGGCAGGGTTCCCCGACGCTGTCCACGAGCCGCTGGCCGTGGAGTGGAACTACGGAGACTACGAAGGCATCAGCTCGGACCTCATCCGCAAGGACAATCCGGACTACCTCATCTGGACCGACGGCGTCCCCAATGGCGAGACGCTCGACTCCGTGGCAGCCCGTGCAGACAAGATCATTGCCCGCGTCCTGGAGTCTGGAATGGACAACGTCCTGATTGTCGCCCACGGCCATTTCTCCCGCATCCTTACGGCCCGCTGGCTTGAATTGGACGCCAGGGAAGGACGCCACTTTGTCCTGGGAACCGCCAAAGTTTGTACCTTGGGATGGGATAAGCGGACGCCTGCCATTCTTCGCTGGGGACTGTAAGGGGAATTAATTTCTAAAATGTCTGTAATTGGCTGGCCAACAGCACGATTCATGGTGTAACTTTATTTTTGATCCCAGAGCGATCCGCCGGGATTATGGCGTGCCCTACCCAGTCAGTCTGCTGTGGTGGTGCCAAGGCAGACTGTGTCGCCAAACAGAAAAGGAGGTTGGGAAAATGATTACTTTGACTAGCGGATGGAAGATGACTGTTGCTGGCACCCCGGCCTTCGCTGCTCGACGCCGTTTTGCGGCCTAACTTCTCCTGATGTACTTCCGCCCCTGAATATCGGGGCGGTTCACGGTGCAATCAGTCGTCGAGTTGGCCTGCCATTGAGCGGTATCACGCGATTGACGTGGTGCGCAGCTTCCTCATAGTTCGGAACCAGCTTCTTGTTGGGGACGGCTGCCCTCTGAATACCCCGTACCGGATCTCAGTGCTTCAGTACTGTCCGCGGTCATTCGAACAATTCGCTTAATCCACCCATCATCGCCCGGCATTTACATGCCTATATCCACTGCTGTCTTCCTTCGAATTCAGTGGGGCTTAATTGTCATGCCCGAATTCCGGCAATTCTCTTCAATAACGAAAGGAGGTGAACCATGGCCAAGCGCCTCAAAGACCTGATGGTCTTCAACGGCAAGCCGGTCGTCAAAGACAAGACCCTCTTCAACGGACAACTCCTGGACCAGCGCCGGGAGGACGTCTACGTCGTCCTACACCAATTGGGCATCATCCGCTGAGTGTCCCCACCACTGCAATTCAGGAGGGACTGATGGCACACATCGGACCGTTCGCCTCGGAAGCCCACGCGGCTACGCGTGGGCTTCCGCCTTTTAATGCGGGGAGTTAGGGGCGAAGCTGTCCGCCGCGCCTGAAGGTAAGCTCGATTCCATGCAGGAGACGAAGCCGCACATCCAGCAAAAGCGTGCGCGCTTTGTGGTCCCCACCCGTAGCGACACCTTACTGAGGAACTTCACCGAACTGGTCGGAGGACCCCTCGGGCGGCGCTCCTCTCCGGGAGACATGTCCCCCGGATTCTTCACCGTTGAGCGTGTCCTCATCATCCTCACGATCGTTGCTGCTCTGCTGTCGATCCTGATCAAGGGCTATTGCCGGGTCAACGGTTGGCAGGCACCCCAGCAGTTCTACGCCACGTGCTACTCGGATTTCCCCGAACTCTTCCGTAGCCGAGGCCTTGCCGATGGCGTCTTTCCGTTCTTCGACCAGAAAGGCGTCTTCGAATATCCCGTGATCGCCGGGCTCATAGCTGGTGCTACGGCGTGGTTGGTACCCGGTCATGGCGCCAGTTCCGAACGGGTCTTGGGCTACTTCGATGTGAATGCCACCCTGATTGCCGCCCTGTGGATCGTGACTGTCCTGGTTACCGCGCGCATCAACCCACGCCGGCCCTGGGACGCAGCCATGGTGGCGCTGGCTCCGGGGATCGTGTTGGCCGGCGTTATCAATTGGGACATGTGGGCCGTAGCCATGCTCGCAGTCGGGATGTACTTCTTCGCGAAGGAACGTCCCGTCCTGGCTGGCGTGTTCATCGGCCTCGGCACGGCCACCAAGCTGTACCCGGTGCTCATCCTGGGCGCAGTCTTCCTGCTGGCGCTACGCAGCGGCCGGTTTCGGGCCTTCTTTACGACCACCCTTTCCGCGGCAGTGGCTTGGCTTGCGGTCAATATCCCTATCGCCGCCGTCAACCCCGCCGGCTGGCGATACTTTTTCGACTTCACCCAGGACCGCCCAGCCGGATACAGCTCGTTGTGGTTCGCCTACAACTTAGTGGCAGAACGGCTGCACCTGGTCCAGCTTGGGCCGGAAGCCATCAACGCCCTGGCATTGAACGTGTTCCTGCTTGCATGCGTCCTGATCGCGGGATTGGCTTTGACGGCGGCGCGGCGCCCACGGTTAGCCCAACTGACGTTCCTGATCGTGGCCGCCTTCATCCTGAGCAACAAGGTCTATTCGCCCCAGTTTGTCCTGTGGCTTGTCCCATTGCTGGCCTTGGCACGCCCCCGGTGGCGCGACTTCCTTCTCTGGCAGGCTGCCGAGGCTCTGCACTGGACAGCCACGTGGATGTATTTAGGCCAGACGAGCAGCGGCGGCCCTGCGCAGAACAACATCGACATGCCGTACTACGTCATGGCCGTGATGCTGCATATTGCCGCGACGGCATATTTGATGTTGAGGATTGCGTGGGACATCTGGGAACCGCGCTTGGATCCACTCCGGATCCGAGGTGTGGACGATCCCCATGGTGGGGAGTTCGACCATGCCAAGGATTGGTTCCGGGTGGACCTCAAGAATCCCGCCGCTTCGGTGCTGCCTTGGCGCCACGTAGTCTCCTCTCTTGAAGAGCGGCGGCCGGCAGAGGACTCGGTCCCATCCGCGAAAGGCGAGTCCGAACGCGATGGCTGAGGTCGCCGTCGTCGGCTCCGGACCGAATGGCTTGGCTGCCGCGGTAGTCATGGCACGCGCCGGCCTGGCTGTCCGGGTTTACGAGGCTGCGGAGACGATCGGGGGCGGAACACGCACCGCCGAGCTCTTGGAACCGGGCCATGTCTACGATGTCTGTTCCGCGGTCCACCCGATGGCGCTGGCTTCGCGATTCTTCCGGGAATTTGAACTCGAACGGCGCGTGGAGCTGCGTTTGCCGGAGGTTCAGTACGGGACCCCGCTCGACGGCGGCAGGGCAGCTCTCGCCTACCGCTCTCTGGAGCAAACGGCATCTGGACTTGGAGCCGACGGAGATGCTTTTACTCGCCTGATGGGACCGCTGGTGGAGCACCTGGGCGGAGTGCTCGACGTGACGCAGAACCAATTGCTGCGAATGCCAGCAAATCCTGTCGCTGCGCTTCGACTCGGTATAGCAGCCCTGGAGCAGGGTTCGCCATGGTGGAACCGGCGATTCGCCGGGGACGCCGCGCCCGCGCTCTTGACTGGGGTCGCGGCGCACGCTGTGGCGCCGCTGCCCTCGCTCACCGCAGCGGCGGCGGGACTCTTGCTGGGAGCGCTGGCCCATGCCGGAGGCTGGCCTATTCCCGTTGGTGGCTCGGCGGCGATAGCCGATGCAATGGCCCGCGATATCGAAGCCCATGGCGGGGTGATTGAGACCGGCGTACGGATCGATTCCTTGGAAGAGTTGAGTCCCGCGAAGGCCATTTTGTTGGACGTTGCACCCCCGGGCCTGCTGCGCATGGCTGGTACGGCCCTTCCGGGGGGCTACCGGCGGGCACTGGAAACATTCCGTTTCGGGAATGGGGCGTGCAAAGTGGACTTCATCCTGTCCGGGCCGGTTCCCTGGGCCGCTCGGGGACTAGCTGGCGCCGGGACTGTACACGTGGGTGGTACGCGTGTAGACATGGCTGAAGCGGAGAACCTGGTAGCTGCCGGCCGGCATCCTGGAAAGCCGTATGTGCTTGTGGCCCAGCCATCGATCGTGGATGCCGGGCGTGCTCCGGCCGGGAGACACATTCTCTGGACCTACTGCCACGTGCCCAAGGGGTCGACGGTGGACATGGCTGAGGCAGTCATGTCCAGGATCGAGGAATTCGCGCCGGGCTTCCGGGATGTGGTGATCGGATGGAAGACGACGACGGCGGCAGGCTTGGCCGAGTACAACGCGAACTATGTGGGCGGGGACTTTAGCGCAGGACTGATGGACATTCGGGGACTGGTGCAGCGTCCCGTGCTTTCACCCGTGCCGTGGCGGACGCCGCTGCGAGGCGTGTACTTGTGCTCATCGTCCACGCCGCCAGGGCCCGGAGTGACAGGAATGCCCGGATACCATGCAGCAAAGCATGCCCTGAAGGACATATTCGGACTGCAGGTACCCGGGCTTGGCATGCGCGCATAGCCGCCCCCCACACATCGCCGCCCCACGGCCACGCTCGCTCACTTGTGTGGCTCTCCCGGCCGACGCTCGCTCGGATATACGGCCCTTCCGGTCGATGCTCGCTCACATATGGGCCCAAACGGCGGAACCCTCCTGCAGAACATCTGCAGGAGCGTTCCCTGTTTTCCCCGATATCTGCAGGAGCGTCGGGTGGGGAGCCGATATATGTGCAGGAGGGTCGGGTGGGGAGCCGATATATGTGCAGGTGGGCCGGGTTAGTTGGCCGCCGTGAAACGTGCGCGGCGGTGGGCCGGAGTCTCGATCTCGTCGAGCATGGCGACGGCATAGTCCTGGGTGGAGATGCTGTTGCCGGCCGGGGAATCCTTGGCAGTGGAGTAGTTACCCGTCCGCTCACCCGGCTGGATGAGGGGTGCCGGTGCCAGCACTGTCCAGTCCAGGGTCTCGGGGGCTTCCTTGACGGCGGCGAAGGCTGCAGCGGCGGTGGTGGCTTCGGCCTTGTAGGCTTCCGGGAAGTCGGGCGAATCGAGGAGGCGGACGCCGTCGATCTCCAGGGTCCCGGCGCCGCCAACGATCATGAGGCGCGTGCCTTCGGCGTTGCTGTAGGCCGTATCCATCGCAGCGAGCCACTCGCCGTGGTCTCCGCCAGTGCGGCTCGGGCCGGTGGCGAGGATGACCGCGTCGTGCTCTTTGGCGATCTCAGCAAAACGCTGGCCATCAGCGAGATCGGCGGCGAGTGACGCCGCTCCAGCAACCTCCACGCCCTTGCGGGAGATGGCGGTGACCTCGTGGCCGCGGGTGAGGGATTCGTTGACGATCTGGCTTCCGACCATGCCTGTTGCGCCGTAAACTGCGATTTTCATGACTCTCCTTGGGGTTGCTATCCTTGCAATACGAAAACAGTATCTATTTGATACTGATAGCTTCAAAGGAACTTAGTTACCTGATGGAAACCAATGAACTGCCGGCAAACGTGTTGGACCCTGATTGCCCGTCCCGCGTGATCTTCCAACGCATCGGCGACAAATGGGCCTCGTTGGTGGTCCAGGTCCTCGCAGACGGCCCCATCCGCTTCTCCGAGCTTCGCAAAATGGTCCACGTGGTGACGCCCAAGGTGCTGACCCAGACCCTTCGCACCCTCGAACGCGACGGGCTCATCACGCGGACAGTCCATGCCCAGGTGCCGCCACGCGTCGACTACGAACTGACGGAACTTGGAACTTCGTTGTTGGAACCCTTGACCCTCCTGCGTCTGTGGGCCGAGGACCACGTGCCCAGCATTCTTGAGGCCCGCGACGCCTATGACGATGCCCAGGACGAGGCTGTCCTGAGGGGCTGACCCTGCCACTCTTTCAGCTAGGTGTTCCAACGGGTACGCCCGAGCCAAGGCGCCCGTCCCGCATGGTTGCGACGGAGTCGGTGAGCGGCAGGAATTCGGTATCGTGCGTCACCATGACGGTCGCGGTCGCGAACTCGTCCGTGACCTGACGCAGCAACCGCACGATCGATTCACTGCGCTCGTGATCCAACGCTGCTGTTGGCTCGTCCACGAGCAATACCCGGGGTTGGCCCATGAGCGCCCGCGCAATGTTCACGCGCTGCCGCTGTCCGCCTGAGAGCTGGTGTGGCCGCTTGTTGAGTGAAGCAGAGAGCCCGACGACGTCGAGCAGCTCGGTGGCACGCCTCCGTGCCGCTTTGGCTGCCTTCCCCCGGAGATGGTCTCCGATGATCAATTGCTCGACGGCGGTCAGCGATGGCAAGAGATTGGGCTGCTGGAAGATGATGCCCACCTTCTCCCGGCGCAGGGAGGTGAGCTCGGTGTCCTTGAGCTCCGTGGCATTCACGCCGTCGATGACAACCAGTCCGGAGCTTGGCCGGACCAGCGTGGACGCCACGGCCAGAAGCGAGGACTTTCCGGAGCCGGACGGGCCCACGAGGGAGAAGAATTCGCCTGCGTCCACGCTGAGATCCACAGCATCCAGCGCTTTTAGGGTGGAGTCTCCGTCTGGGTACTCCAGGGTGACGCTGGCCAGGGTGAGAGCGGGGTTCATTGATATGCCTTTCATGGAATATTTAGTGGTAGGGGCGGGCTGGCCCTAGTTGCCGCCGAGGGCGATGAGCGGATCCACCGTGGTGATGCTGCGGACCGCAAGGGCGGCCCCTGCCAGGCCCAGGAGCACAATCCCCGCGATGGGCAGGAGCGTGGTCAGCGGAGTCACCAGGAACGGGGCCGCTTGGGCCGCGAAGAATCCACCCAGCACGCCCATCGCACCACCCAGTCCCGCACCGGCGAGCAGGACGATCCCGGCTTGGACCAGGGCGTCCCGCACTACGTAGCCCGAAGAAGCGCCCATGGCCTTGAGCACCGCGATGTCGCGTGTTCGCTGGACGGTCCAGACAGTCAGGAACGCCACGATGACGAGTGCCGAGATGCCGTAGAGAAAAGCCTGCATCAACATGAGGGAACCGTTTTCGCTCTTGTACGAACCGAGGGCTTGGAACGAGCCGCTGGGGCTGGCGCTGACCGTGCCGGCAGCGGCATTGGCGGCATTGACGTCCACGGAAGCCCCGGCGTCGTACGTCACGGCGAGAACTGTTCCTATGGATGCCCCGGCAGGAATATGGGCGAGCTTCTGCCACGTGGCTCGTGAGGTCCAGACGACGCCGGTGTGCGAATACCACTCATCCTGGGCGATCGCAGAAACGGTCAGGCCGGTACCGCCGACTGTCACCTGGCTCCCGGTACTCAGTGAGAGTTCCTTCGCCAAGGACTTCCCGACCACCACTTCGCCGTCCTTAACCGCGATCGGTGAGATCCCGCCGTCGGCCCCGAAGACCGCGACGTTGGCTGTGCCAGCGGCATTGTTGGACGAATCGAGGGATTGGAATCGAGTCTGCGTGATGCCGACGGCCTCGGCGGAGGCAATACCAGGCCGGTTTCGCCATACTTCAAGGTGTTTGGCGGAGACCTCCGATTCCGTGTAGGACGCCTTGACCTCGCCTCCGGCGGGCGCGCCGAACACGATCTGCTGGGCCGGAAGGGCTGCGATGGCGGACGTCGACTGGTTGCCGAGGCCCGAGGTAAGTCCGGAGAGCATAACGAGGAGGAGCGTGATGAGGGCCACGACGCTTCCCATGAGGGCGAAGCGGCCCTTGGCAAAGCGGAGGTCACGCAGAGCGAGGTACATGTAATTCCTTTGTTCAGCCATTGAGGCGATCTTCTGGTTCTGTTTCAACTCTCCGACCTAAAAGCCTGCGAGGCATCGGGAGGCGGATGGATCCGTTCGATCGCCTTGGTTGACCTGCGGATCAACCGTTTGGTTGATTGGGCCCGAATACCGCGGAATCGGGGCAAAAGTGTCGGCGGGCGGGGCTACGCTGGAGGGCATGCAGGGAGCCGATTTGCCTCAAGTCACCGCGCAGCCCAGTCTCACCGCGCAGCCCAGTCTCACCGCGCAGCCCAGTCTCACCGCGCACCCCAGCGGCGCTCCCGTGATTTTGCGTGTCCTGCGCGTCAGCCTGCACGTTGGTTTTGCCGTGCTTCTGCTGGTCGCCGTCCTCAGGCTTGTGGCCGCGGGCCTTTCGCCACTCGCCACCGCGGCAGGCCTGGTGTTAGCCATGCTGCTTGCGGCTGTCTACCTCGTGGGGACGGTTCTCGAGAAGAGGCACGCCCTCAATCCCAAGCGCCTCGATCCGAAGCCATACGCGCGGTGGTGGCTCGCCGTGGTTTGCTGCCTGTGGCTGTTGCTCATGCTCATCAGTCCGGACTTCGCCTGGATAGCCTTCCCGTTGTTCTTCCTGCAACTGCACGTCTTGCCGCGGCGTTTGGCCCTGCCCGCAATAGCCGCCAGCACTGCGCTCCTCATCGCAGCCATGTGGTTCCACAACCGGGGTGCCGGGGCGGATGCCTTGCAACTTCCCATGGTCCTTGGGCCGGTTTTCGGTGCCGCCTTCGCGGTGGTCACCGGCCTGGCGTATCGGGCGCTCTACGTCGAGGGGGAGAACCAACGGCTCGCCGCCGAGGAATTGCGCCGCACCCGCGCCGAACTGGCACGCAGCCAGCACGACGCCGGTGTGTTGGCTGAGCGCGAAAGGCTCGCCCGCGAAATCCACGACACCCTGGCCCAGGGATTCTCGAGCATCGTCCTGATGGGACGTTCGGCGGAGAAGGCCCTTGATGCTGGTGACGCCGCTGCGGCTCGCGATCGCCTCAGGACGGTCCGTGAAACTGCGGCCAGCAACCTGGCGGAGGCTCGGAATTTTGTCCGTGGACTGAGGCCGCCGGACCTGGAGGAGTCTGGCCTGGCGGACACTTTGCGGCGTCTTTGCACGAAGACCGAGGCCGAGGCCGCCGCGCGTGGAGCCATGCTGCGCTGCCGTTTTGAGCTCCACGGCACGCCGGTGCCGCTGCCCAATCCACACCAAACCACTTTGTTGCGCGCGGCTCAGTCTTCCCTGGCGAACGTGTGGGCGCATGCCCACGCGAGCACCGCCGTCGTCACCCTGTCTTTTCTGGACGCCGAGGTGACATTGGACGTGTTCGACGACGGTGCGGGCTTCGATCCCGTCGCGGCCGCTGCCGCGGAAGCGCGCGGTGATGGAACCGGCGTCGGGCTCAAAAGCCTGCGCGAGCGTCTTGCGGCCTTCGACGGAACCCTCGACGTCGAGTCTGCTCCCGGGGAGGGGACCGTGGTGGCTATCCGGCTGCCGCTGGGTACCCTTAATCCAGCTCAGGAGGCATCCCAGTGACCGATAACATCAGGGTCTTGCTGGTGGACGACCATCCCGTGGTCCGGGCGGGCCTCCGGGCCATGCTTGCCGACTTCGAGGGAGTCAGCGTTGTGGCGGAAGCCTCCGACGGCGGCGCCGCCTTGGCCGAACTGTCGAAGCTCCATACCCTCGGCGAGCCAGTGGACGTGGTCCTCATGGATTTGCAGATGGGCTCGGGAATGGACGGAGTCACCGCCACCGGCAAGATCAAGGCCGGTGAAGCCGGGACTCCCCCACCGCCGGTCCTGATCCTGACCACCTACGACAACGACGCCGACATCCTCGCCGCGGTGGAGGCCGGTGCGAGCGGATACATGCTCAAGGACGCCCCACCAGAGCAAATCCGGCAAGCCGTCGTGTCTGCGGCGGCGGGCCAGACCGCACTCGCGCCCGAGGTTGCAGCGCGCCTCATGGGCCGGATCCGGAATCCGGCGCCCGCCCTGAGCACCCGCGAAGTCCAACTTGTAGAGCTCCTCGCCACCGGTATGAGCAACCGCGCAATGGCGAAGCAGCTCTTCATTTCCGAAGCCACGGTGAAGACGCACTTGGTGCACATCTACGCCAAGCTGGGCGTGGACAACAGGACTGCGGCCATCGCGGTAGCAACACAGCGCAGGATTATCCGGAGCCAATAGCTCGCACGGTGGCTCGGACCCGACTGGCCTGAAGCATTACAAAAGGGGAACTAACTGTGCCTTGGATCATTCCTGTCGGCGCAAGAAGGCATAATGGCGCAAATGGGGAAAACTAAGAATCTTGTCCTAGGGCTTGCTGCCCTGATGATTGCTGGCTCGCTGTCCGCTTGCGATGACGGCCGTTCCGGGGCGGAAGGTGCGGCCAAGCAGCTGGCTTCCTCTCTGGCAGCCCTCGACGTCGGCTCACTCGCCGTTGACGGCAAGGACGCCGTCGCGGCGAATGAGCAGCTCAAGGCTGTGTTTGCTGCCCTCGACCCTGCCAAGCCCTCCGTTGAAAGCGGAGCGGTGAAGCTCGACGGCGACAAAGCCACCGTCCCGCTCAACTACACGTGGAAGATCGGAACTGCGGAGTGGAAGTACACCTCCCAGGCCGCGCTGAAGAAGTCCGGCGACAAATGGTCCGTCCAATGGAATCCGACGCTCCTGGAGCCCGACCTCAAGGACGGCGAGATTCTCGACAAGACCGTCACATCACCGTCCAGGGCCGACATCCTTGGTGCCGGGGACGCGAAATTGGTCAGCTACCGTCCGGTGGTTCACGTGGGCATCGACAA
This sequence comes from Arthrobacter sp. AZCC_0090, assembly GCF_014207375.1. Lineage (GTDB taxonomy): Bacteria > Actinomycetota > Actinomycetes > Actinomycetales > Micrococcaceae > Arthrobacter. The sequence goes on from NZ_JACHEE010000013.1 coordinate 152,155, forward strand.
GACCACGATTGGGTCGGCTGATCCTGCTGTTTCCGCGGCCAAGCTTGCACAGCTGGTCGGTGTGGACGAAGCGGCGTACGTGAAGCAAGTCCAGGCGTCCGGCCCACAAGCCTTCGTCAGTGCCATCACCCTGCGCGAGGACGGCAACCGGACGGTCACGGACCAGCAGATTGCGTCGATTCCGGGCGCCCGTGGCATTCCTGATTATCTGCCGTTGGCACCGACCCGCACCTTTGCCCGCGCCGTTTTGGGTACCGCGGCTGAAGCAAGCGCCGAACAGATCCAAAAGGCCGGGGGTGCCCTCAAGGTGGGAGACACGGTCGGAACCGGCGGACTGCAGGAACAATATGACGCGCAGCTCCGGGGTCAAGATGGAGTCTCCATCAAGACCCGGCCGCAAGGCATGACGGACGACCAGATCAAGGCCGCAAAGCCTGATCCCCGTCGAGTGCTTTTTGCCGTTGAGGCGAAGCCCGGCGAACCGGTGAAAACCACCTTGGATCCGCGATTGCAGCAACTCGCCGAGGACACTTTGGCGGGTGTTGGCCCGGCCTCGGCAATCGTGGCGCTCCGCCCATCCACCGGCGCCGTCCTGGCGGCCGCCTCCGGCCCCGGAAGCAACGGCTACAACACGGCAATGCTTGGCCAGTACGCACCCGGCTCCACGTTCAAGATCGTCGATTCCCTTGCCATGATCCGCAACGGAATGACACCGGATTCCAAGGTTGAATGCACGCCAACAATTACTGTGGATGGCCGGACCTTCAAGAACGCCGAAGGTTATCCGGCGTCGTCCTTGGGTTCTGTCGCTTTGCGCGATGCCTTTGCGCATTCGTGCAACACAGCCTTCATCAGTGCCCGCGACAACGTCAGCCAGGCCCAGCTCGAATCCGCGGCAACCTCCCTAGGGCTGGCCGTCCAGGCGCCGAAGCTGGGGGCCGATGCTTTCCTGGGCTCGGTACCGGGAAACGCTGACGGCACCGAACACGCTGCTTCGATGATTGGACAAGGCAAAGTGCTGCTTTCCCCGCTCGCCGCAGCCATCATGGCCGCCTCGGTGGCCCACGGCGCGCCGGTGTCACCGCAGCTCGTCCTGAACCCCGGCTCAGGTTCGCCCTCCGCAGGTGCCACGCCGACGGCGTCCGGCTCGCCGTCGTCGTCGGCTACTGCCGCCGCGCCCGCAGCGTCTGATAAGCCGATCACCCCGGCGGAGGCCGCCGCGCTGGGCGACATGATGCGTGCAGTGGTGACCTCCGGCCATGCCGGATTCCTCGCGTCGGTACCTGGAGCCCCGGTGGGCGCCAAGACCGGGACGGCAGAATTCGGAAAGGACAACCCGCCCAAGACGCACGCCTGGATCGTTGCGGTCCACGGCGATCTGGCAGTGGCAGTGTTCGTCGAAGACGGCGGCCTTGGGGCGACCACCAGTGGCCCACTGCTGAAGTCGTTCCTGACCGCGGCAGGCTAACGCCGGCGCACCTCAGACGCTCGCTTACCTTTGAGCTCCACGACGGAAACCTTCCTGCACATCTAGTGCGGGAAGGTTTCCGTTTTATGGCCCATATGTGCAGGAGGGTCGGGCTTTTTGGCGCGATATGTGAGCGAGGATCGCTAGGAGACCACCGGCGCTAGGAGACCAAGGTGTCGGCGATGTCCAGTACTTCGTCCAGGATTGCCAATCCAGCCGTCAGGTCCTCCACGCGGATGTTGCAAGGCGGAACCACGTGGATCCGATTGAAGTTCGCGAACGGGATGAGCCCGCGCGACTTGCAGGCGGCCACGAGTTGGTTCATTTCCGGGCTTGACGAACCGTAAGCGGCCAAGGGTTCCCGGGTTTCACGATCGCGGACCAACTCGATCGCCCAGAAGACGCCCTTGCCTCGGACCTCGCCTACCGACTTGTGCCGCGCGGCGAAGCCGGCCAGCGCCGGCCCGATCACCGTCTCGCCCAACAAGGCCGCGTGTTCCACGATGCCCTCGCGTTCCATAGCGTTGATGGTGGCGACGGCCGCCGCGGCAGCCAGGGGGTGCCCGGAATAGGTCAGGCCGCCCGGATATGGCCGCGTGCCGAATGTTGCCGCGATCTCCGGGCTGATCGCCACGCCGCCCAGCGGCACGTAGCCGGAGTTCACGCCCTTGGCGAAGGTCAGCAGGTCGGGGACGACGTCGAAGTGCTCGACGGCGAACCACTTGCCCGTGCGGCCGAACCCGGCCATGACCTCGTCGGCTATGAAGACGATGCCGTACTTGGAGCAGAGTTCGCGGACACCCTGCATATATCCGGCCGGCGGCACGTAGATTCCCGCCGTTCCCGGTATGGATTCCAGGATCAATGCCGCGATGGTGGAAGGCCCCTCGAAGGCTATGAGCTGCTCGAGGTGCTCCAGGGCGCGCTGGCTCTCCTCCTCTTCCGTGGTGGAGTGGAAGGCCGTGCGGTAAAGATACGGCGGGAAGAAGTGGATGGTGCCGGTGGAACCGGTGTCGTTGGGCCAACGGCGGGGGTCGCCCGTGATGTTGATGGCGAGTTGGGTGCCCCCATGGTACGAGCGGTACGCGGAGAGGACCTTCTGTTTTCCGGTGTGCAGGCGCGCCATGCGGACGGCGTGTTCATTGGCGTCCGCGCCGCCATTGGTGAAGAAGATCCTGTTCAGTTCTCCCGGGGTCCGCTCGGCGATGAGGCGTGCGGCCTCGGACCGGGCCTCGTTGACGTAGCTGGGTGCGATGGTGCACAGTTTCGCGGCCTGGGCTGCGATGGCGGCGACGACGGCGGGGTGCTGGTGTCCGATGTTGGTGTTGACCAACTGAGAGGAGAAATCGAGGTACCTGTTGCCCTCGCCGTCCCACACGTATGAGCCCTCGGCGGCCGAGGCGACCATGGGGTCCAACAGATCCTGAGCGGACCAGGAGTGGAAGACGTGCTTGCGGTCCAGTTCGTAGGCCCGCTTGGCAGCAGCAGCGGCGGCGGCAGCGGCGGCGGCGTTAGCACCGGCGTCGACGACGGCTCGCGGATCGGTGCTGTCGGGAAACCGGCTATTTTCAATCGTGGAAGTCATGGACGGAAATCCTTTCCGGTGAGGGCGTCAGTTGTTCTGGGGGAAGCCGAGGTTGATTCCGCCGTGGCTCGGATCCAGCCAGCGGGTGGTCACTGCCTTGCCTCGCGTGAAGAATCCGACGCCTTCCGTGCCATGCGCGTGGGTATCGCCGAACAGCGAGTTCTTCCAGCCGCCGAAGGAGTAGTAGGCCATGGGAACGGGCACGGGCACGTTGATGCCCACCATGCCCACCTCAACTTCGTTCTCGAAGCGGCGGGCCGCGCCGCCGTCGTTCGTGAAGATCGCGGTGCCGTTGCCGTAGGGGTTGGCGTTGATCGTGGCGAGGGCCTCGTCATAGCTGTCGACGCGGACCACCGAGAGAACCGGGCCAAAGATTTCGTCGCGATAAATGGACATGTCCGTCGTGACGTTGTCGAAGAGGGTGGGGCCGACAAAGAAGCCCTCACCTTCGGCGTCGGGCATCACCGAGCGACCGTCGACGACGAGCGTGGCACCGGCCGCTTCACCGGCGTCGACGTAGCCAGCCACCTTGTCCCGGTGCTGGGCGGTGACGAGCGGGCCCATGTCGCAGCCGCGGAGCCCGTCGCCGGTCCGGAGGCCGCGGGCGCGTTCGGCGATCTTCGCCACCAGGGAATCGGCGATGTCGCCCACGGCCAGCAACGCTGAAATGGCCATGCAACGCTCGCCCGCGGAGCCGAAGCCGGCGTTGATCGCAGCGTCTGCGGCGAGGTCCAAGTCGGCGTCGGGCAGCACGATCATGTGGTTCTTCGCGCCGCCCAGGGCCTGGACGCGCTTGCCGTTGGAGGTAGCGGTTTCGTAGACGTAGTTGGCGATCGGCGTGGAGCCGACGAAGGAGACGGCCTTGACGTCGGGGTGGGTGAGAAGCGTGTCAACGGCTACCTTGTCCCCCTGTAGGACGTTGAAGACCCCGTCCGGCAGTCCGGCTTCCTTCCAGAGTTCGGCCATCCAGGCCGCAGCCGTTGGGACTTTTTCGCTTGGCTTGATGATCACCGTGTTTCCGGCGGCGATGGCGATGGGGAAGAACCACATGGGCACCATGGCCGGGAAGTTGAAGGGGCTGATGATGGCCACCGGACCGAGGGCTTGGCGGATGGAGTGGATATCAACCTTGGTGGAGGCATTCTCCGTGTAGCTGCCCTTGAGCAGGTGCGGAATGCCGCAAGCGAACTCGACGACTTCCTGGCCACGCGTGACTTCGCCCAGGGCGTCGTCCAGGACCTTGCCGTGCTCCGAGGTGATGATGGCGGCGAGTTCTTCTTTCCGGGAGTTCAGCAGTTCCCGGAAGGAGAACAGGATCTGGGTGCGGCGGGCGAGGGATGTATCGCGCCATGCGGGGAACGCGGCTTTGGCGGCGGCGACGGCGGCGTTGCCGTCTTCGACGCTGGCCAAGGCCACTTGTGCGGTGACCTTACCCGTAGCGGGGTTGCTCACAGGGGCGGTGCGCTCTCCGGCCGGGACGTAGCTGCCGTTGATCCAATGCTCGATCGTGTTCAAGGGTTCTCCTGGGTTGGTTCTCAGAGGGGCGTTCGCTTCTGCGTTGCGTTCAGTTTGTCCGCCCTGCGGAGCCCTCGTAAGAGCCGATGTGTAAAGGAATCGACTCAAGCATTTACAATGTGTAAATGCTGCCCTCCCTTCGCTCGATCCTTGACCTTCCTGTGGTGCGCGACGCTAGCCCGGAGGTCCTGGGCGGAGAGGGCAGGCTGGATGATCTTGTGCGCTGGGTTCACGTCAGCGAGATCCTGGACCTGACAGGCCTGCTGTCCGGCGGCGAACTGGTGCTGACCACTGGCTTGGAACTCGACAAAGAACCCGGCCGCGCGGCGTCGTACATCCGCTCACTGGAACGCGCCGGGGCGGCGGGCCTGGTCGTGGAACTCACCGAACCCCGGGAGCGTACGACGGCGGCCCTGCGGTCCGCGGCTCGCTCGGCTTCGATGCCGGTAGTGATCGTCTGGCGTCGCGTGCGCTTCGTGGAAATCACGGAGATCGTGCACCGGTTGATCGTTGCCGAGCAGCTTGAACGGGTGGAGCGGGCGCGGGACGTCCACGAGGCTTTCACCGTGTTGAGCCTTGAGAGCGCCGGGACGCAGCAAGTGGTGGAGAAGGCGGCCGCAATGATCGGTGCGCCTGTGGTGCTGGAGGACTTGCAGCATCTCGTCCTGGCCTATTCCGCCCACCATCTGGCAACCACGGAGTTGTTGGATGACTGGGAGCGGAGATCGCGGACCACTCCTTCGCTGCCGCGGGCTGATGGCTCGGCCAAGCGGATCGGTCCCGAGGGATGGCTGCAAGTCCCGGTGGGTGTTCGGCGGCAACTATGGGGCCGCTTGGTGGTTCCTGCGCCCCTGAGCGCAGGAAGCGACGATGACATGGCGGTCATGGTCCTCGAACGGGCGGCGCAAACCCTCGCCATCAACCGCCTGGCCGAACGGGACCAGCGCGAACTTTCCCAACAAGCGCAGGCCGGGCTCCTCAACACCCTTCGCCAACCCCGCGGACTCAGCGAGGCAGAGGCACTCGCACGCGCCGGCTCGCTGGGCTTGAAATTGTCGCCCTACTACGTTCCCTTGGTGTTCCGGACGGCGCTTCCTGCCGCGACGGCTTCCGGGAGCACAGCGTCCCCTGATCCATTGGCAGGTCAGCAGGAGGAGCGGGTGCTGCTGGAAATCCTGGCCGAGGCACTGAAATCCACGGCCAGCAGTGGATTGACGGCCAGTATCCATTCGGGTTCGGTGGGGATGATCCTGGCTCTCCCGGCACGGCAGCTTGAAGACCCCACACTGGAGCGCCTCGCCGACGCACTCCGCGCCCACGGCGGTGACTTTGCCCCTCACTGGACCATCGGCGTCGGGCGTTACCGCTCCTCGTTGCTGGAAGCGGCGGCTGGAATCGACGAGGCCGCGCACGTTGCCGAAACTGCTGCCACCCTCCGCGAACCAGGCAAACCGTATTACCGCGCCACGGACATCCGGCTCCGCGGCCTGCTGGCACTGATCCGCAACGATCCCCGTGTGCAGCAGTTCGTGGAATCCGAGCTTGCCCCGGTGCTGCAGGCCGAGGCAGAAGGAAAGGCCGGCTACCTTGAGCTGCTTGGACGGTATCTGGAATCCGGAGGCAACAAAGCGGCCATGGCACGCAGCGGCTACCTGAGCCGGCCAACCCTCTACGCCCGGCTGGCCAAGCTGGAGGAACTCCTGGCCGTGGATCTGGAGGACGCAGAATCGCGAACCTCGCTGCACGTGGCTTTGATGCTTCACAGGCTGCGCGGGCAGTAGGAGGGGGCGTGGGCTGGGGTGTCATCATGGACAAATGGCGAAGCCCTTTACTCTCACCCAGTTGCGGTATTTTGCGGTAGTGGCCGAGCTGGAGAACATGACGGCGGCCGCGGCGCGACTGTCGGTCACCCAGTCGGCGCTTTCAACCGCAATGGGGCAGCTAGAGGTCAGCCTCGGCACCCAACTCTTCGTACGCCACCGTTCCCGAGGCCTTCGTCTCACCCAGAGCGGTAGGCAGTTCGCGCAGGACATCAAGTCTTTTCTGGAGCACGCGGATTCCCTCTACGAATCCGCGCGCGGTCTGTCCACCACCCTTGTTGGCGAACTCAGGGTGGGTGTGTTCACTCCGCTGGCACCTTTCCGGCTCCCGGCGATCCTGCAGACTTTCGAAGCCCGGCATCCAGGCGTCGACGTGTCTTTCCTTGAAACCGACCTGGCGACGCTTCAGGAGGCGCTGATGGATGGCCGCTGCGACGTGGCGCTCACCTATGGGCTGGGGCTGGGCCGCGGTTTCACTTACAAGGTGGTGGAACGAGTGCCGCCGCACGTCCTGGTCCACGAGGGACACCCTGCGGCCATCCGACCGGAACGGGAGATTGCCCTTAAGGAGCTCGACGGCGAGCCCTCCGTGGTACTGGATCTCCCCCACACCCGGGAGTACTTCGAGCAGCTCTACGCCATGGCCGGAGTAGTCCAGAATGTCAGGCACCGTTTTGCGGGCTACGAGACCGTCCGCTCCTTTGTGGCCAAGGGGCATGGGTACGCCCTCCTCAATCAGCGACTTCACAGCGATGTCACGTACTCCGGTGGCAAGGTGGTGCCGTTGACGCTGACGGACAATTTCCCGCCCATCGAAGTCATGCTCGTTCGGCCCGAAGGGGTGCAGGCGACCAAGCGGGTTCTTGCCTTCGAGGAGACGTGCCTGACGTTGTACGGGGCGGAACGAACCTAGGCCGGCCCCACACGCGGCGAGATTGTCATCGATTAGATCTATGGCATTTTCAAAAACAATCAATTGGACAGATGTGATGCGGGGCACCGAAGGTTGAACAAGTCCGGTAACCCGCGGAGGCGCTCACGCTTCAAGAAGCCCGCAAACGCAGGTCACCAAACCGAACCGGACATCAGAATGCCATCCTGATCAAAGGAGATTCGATGGTGATGAATTTCGCCGAAGGTGTCCGAGGGGTTTCCCCGAAGCGTTCCTATCGCAATATGGAAGCAATAACCGCCGAAATCATTTCTCATGGCCGAAACAGTGCGGCCGTCGCCGGAAATACTGTCCGCCTAGCGTGGCTGCCATGACCATCAACGAGCTCTCCGGGCAACCCCAGCCAACGCAAGACGCGACTCCCGTAGCCCCCGGCGCCACGAGGATCGGGCGGGTCCCCAAGATCACCAAAATGCAGAAGCGGGTCCTGGCGGGCGGCAGCGTCGGCCAGTTCATCGAGTTCTACGACTTCACCCTCTACGGCCTCACCGCCGTCATCTTTTCCCAACTGTTCTTCCCAGGCAGGAGCCCGCTCGCCGCAATGCTGGCCACTTTCGCCACCTTCGGCGTCGCCTTCGTAGTCCGCCCACTGGGTGGCCTCTTCTTCGGAGCCCTCGGCGATCGGATCGGCCGGCGCCGCGTCTTGACCATCACGCTCATCGCGATCGGCGGTGCCACCGCCCTCATGGGTATCCTGCCCGGTTACGGCCAGATCGGTGCCTGGGCGCCCGTACTTTTGGTCCTCTGCCGACTTATCCAAGGTTTCTCGGCCGGGGGCGAATCCGTGGGCGCGCCGTCGTTCGTCTTTGAGCATGCGCCCGTCAACAAACGCGGATTCTGGCTAAACATCACCATTGCCGCGACCGCACTTCCTTCGGTGGTGGCCGGTTCGATGATCCTGATCCTCAGCCAGTCCATGCCGAACGAGGCCTTCACGGCCTGGGGATGGCGTCTGCCGTTCATCTTGGCCCTCCCCCTAGCCCTCTTTGGTGTCTGGATCCGCAGCCGGACCGAAGAGAGCGCTGTGTTCAAGGACGCCAAAGCCAACCAGAGCAAGGAATTCAGCCCCGTCCGTGAGGCCTTCCGTGAGAACAAACTCCGCATGGTCCAAGTCATCTTCGTGATGGGCCTGACGGCCATGGGCTTCTACTTCCTGTCTGCCTATTTCGTTTCCTACGTCCAGACCACCGGCCACTTGAGCCGCGAGCAGTCGCTCTTGATCAACGCTGGCGCCCTTGCCCTCTACGCCGTGCTCTTGCCTATCGGCGGACGGCTCAGTGACCGCTTTGGACGCAAGCCGATGCTCATCGCGGGTGCCGCCGCCTTGGCCATCGTCTCCGTTCCGAGCTTCATGCTGGTCACGAGTGGCGCTCTGCCGCTTGCCCTGCTTGGGCAGGCACTGTTTGTGGTGGCCCTCTGCATCTACGGCGGCGGCTGCTACACCTTCTTCGTCGAAATCTTCACCACTAAGACCCGATTCACTTCCGCGGCCGTGAGCTACAACGGGGCCTACGCCATCTTCGGCGGCACAGCCCCATTCATCGGCACCGCCCTGGTAGGGGCGAGCGGTGTAGCGCACGCGCCGGGCATCTACATGGCTGCCGCGGCCGCCGTCGTACTCCTGCTGGTGATCTTCACCAAGGTGCCCGAGACCCGCGGCCGCATGGGCTGACTCCCTCTTTCTTCTATCTATCAAGGACTTCACATGAGCGCAGCAGCTTTCCTCCAGGACTTCCACCACGTGGCCGGCATCGGTGCCACAGCGAACAGCGGCGTCGACCGCCAGGCCGCAACCCCCGAAGACGCGCAGACCCGAGCGTGGTTTCAGCAGTGCGTGCACGACGCCGGATGGCAACTTCAGGTGGACGGCATCGGCAACATGTTCGGGCTGCTGGAGTGGACGCCAGGAGCCCCTTACATCCTGATTGGCTCGCACCTGGACAGCCAACCCCTGGGCGGCCGCTTCGATGGGGCTTACGGCGTCGTCGCTGCGCTGCATGCGGCCCGCGCCATCGATTTGGAAGTGCGTGAATCCGGAGACGCGCCACGTTTCAACCTTGCCGTGGTGAATTGGTTCAATGAAGAAGGCGGCCGTTTTGCCCCCAGCGTGATGGGCAGCTCCGTTTTCGCAGGCCTGTTCGATCGCCAACAGATGCTTTCCGTGACGGATCTCAAGGGCGTTTCGGTCCGTGAGGCCCTCGACGGCATCGGCTACCTGGGCACGGACGCTGGCCCGGAAACCGCTGGCTATGCGGAAATCCACATAGAGCAGGGCCGCATCCTGGAACGCGAAGGGATCACCATCGGCCTGGTGGACAGCAGCTGGTACACGCAGAAGCTGGACATCGAGGTCCTCGGCGAGCAATCGCACACCGGCGCCACAGCAATGGCGGATCGGCACGACGCCCTGGTGGCAGCCTCCAAGATCATCCTGATGGTGCACGACGTCACCAAGGATTTTGCCGAGGAGGAACTTGTTTCCTCAGTGGGTCAGCTGACCCTTGAGCCCAACTCGCCCATCGTCGTCGCGCGCCGCGTGCATTTGGTGGCGGACCTGCGTTCCGGTGATCCGGAGATCGTTCGCTCCGCCCGCTCCAAGCTGCTCGCGGACATTGATGTCCTGGCTCGCGAGCACGACATCAAGGTCAAGGTGAAGGACTTCGACATCCGTCCCATCCGGAGATTCCCGGAGAACGGCCTGGAACTTTCCGCGAAAGTAGCGGCAAATCTAGGCCTCTCCTCGCGCCGCATCCAGACCATGGCCGGGCACGACTCCATCGCGTTGAACACCATGGTCCCCTCGGTCATGATGTTCATCCCGAGCGTGGACGGGGTTTCGCACTGCGAACGCGAATTCACCACTGACGAGGACATGGTGGCAGGGATGGACATGCTCACCGGAGTGGCGCGCGAAATGGTGGGTGGTGCCCTTCCCGGTGCAAACACGGAGCGGGGTACCGCCGCATGACTGAGCTGCACTACCTCGACGCTACGTCCGCATTGACGTTGTTCCGCAGCCGTGAGCTATCCCCGGTGGAGCTCCTGGAATCATTGATAAGCCGGACCGCGGCCGTCAACGGCAGCATCAATGCCCTGACGGAGACGCTCTTCGAGGAAGCCCTGCTGGAGGCCAAGCGGGCCGCCACAGCCTATGCCCGCGGACGTGACCTGACGCCGTTGCTGGGGTTGCCGGTGGCGGCCAAAGAGAAACACGGGCTCAAAGGACGCACCCTCTCGCAGGGGCTCATCGCGAGAAAATCCGATATCGCCCACCAAGATCATCCGGTCATTGAGCGTATCCGCCAGGCCGGAGGCATCATCCACGCCCGTACCACCACTCCCGAATACAGTTGCGCGACCGTTACCCATAGCCCGCTCTGGGGGGTGACCCGAAACCCGTGGAACCAGCGGTACTCGCCGGGCGGGTCTTCCGGCGGAGCAGGGGCCGCCCTGGCCGCCGGGCTGACACCCTTGGCCACGGCCTCAGACATCGCCGGCTCAACCCGGTTGCCGGCGTCGTTCACCGGAACAGTCGGCTTCAAAGCTCCTTACGGCCGGATTCCCGGGTTCGCGCCACTGTCTGCAGACCACTACCGCGGGGACGGTCCCATGGCGCGGACCGTGGCCGATACTGCACTCCTGGCCAACGTTATGGCCGGACGGCACCCCGGAGACCACGTTTCCTTGCCGGAGGCGTCGGCGTTGCCAGTGGGATCAGCTTCCGTGGCTGGAATGAGGATCGCCTTGTGCATCCAGCTCGGGAACTACCCCGTGGCGCCCGACGTCGAGGCCAACACGCGGCGGGTCGCTTCCGCTTTGCAGGGGGCCGGTGCCGTCGTTGAGGAGATCGAACTGCCCTGGTCGGTTGAGGAGATCAACCGCACCATGTTCACCCACTTTGGCTACCTTTTGGGTCCAGCGATGGAGGACGAGACTGCGGGCACGGAGGAACAACTGGCCGCGTACACGCGCCGTTTCATGGCCGATGCGCGCCGGGCTGCGGAACGGAACCGTTTTGTGGACGGAATCCGTGCCGAGACCTTGATCCAAGCCCAGTTGGCGGACGCCATGGACGGTTTCGACGCGCTGCTTTGCCCGGCGTCAGCGGTTCCGGCCTTGGAAGCGGATGGAAACTACCTCGACGGGATCGACGCCGGCGCGATGCACCTCGAGCATTACTGGCAGGGCCACATGACAGTCCCCTTCAACATCGCCAACCGCTGCCCGGTACTCGCGGTGCCGAGCGGCATGGCGGACTGCGGCATCCCGAGCGGCGTGCAGATTGTTGGCCACCCCTTCGACGATGCCACGGTTTTCAGGGTGGGTGCAGCGGTGGAGGCCTTGCTTCCCTGGGCCGGACGCCGGCCAGCTGTGCCTTCGCTTGGATGAGAGGTGAGATCTCGGCTCTTTGAGTTCGCGAAAGGGCCGAGATCTCACCCCTCCATGACGCTGGTGACCCCCTAGACACGCCTTGCCTACAGGTGCACACTTAATTCAACGCTTGTTGAATTAGTCGCAACGGTTACGCAACGGTTAATTGCATCCTGCGGGGGTGGCCATGGACCAGCTCGAAAGCACCACGTGCGTCATTGCCGGCGGCGGCCCCGCTGGTGTGATGCTGGGACTCCTGCTGGCCCGGGCCGGAGTGGACGTCACCGTCCTCGAAAAGCATGCCGACTTCCTGCGCGATTTCCGCGGCGACACTGTCCACCCCTCTACCATCCGTCTCTTGGATGAGCTTGGGCTCGGCGAGGGATTCCGTGCGCTGCCGCAAAGCAAACTCGGCAATTTCAAGCTCCCCACGGTCGGCGAGGAAGTGACCCTGGTCGACTTCGATCGCCTCAAGCCGCCCTACGATTACGTAGCCATGGTTCCGCAGTGGGACCTCCTGAATTTCCTGGTGGACGCCGCACAGCAAGAGCCGCAGTTCACGCTCCGGATGAACACCGAGGCCACGGATCTGCTGTACGACGACGGCGGGAAGGTCGCCGGCGTGGCATACCGCACCCGGGACGCGGCGTCCGGAGAGGAAACCGGGACGGGGGAGCTTCGCGCGACGTTGACGGTGGCATGCGACGGCCGCAGCTCCGTGCTCCGGCAGAAGGCAGGCCTGGTCCCCCACGAGTTCCCCGTGCCGTTCGACACCTGGTGGTTCAGGCTCTCCCGGCGCGCGGACGAACAGGAGCAGTTGGCCTCTATCACGCCCCGCTTCTCCGGCACGGATGTGCTCCTCAGCCTGACCCGCAAGGATTTCTACCAGATCGCCTACATTGCCGAGAAGGGCAAGGACGCCCAAATGCGCGCCGAAGGAGTGGAGAGCTTCCGCGCACGTGTAGCCCGCCTCCGCCCGGATCTGGCGGACCGCGTGGACGAAATCAGGTCCATGGACGATCTCCACATGCTGGACGTGAAGCTGAACCGGATCAAGCAGTGGCACAAACCCGGCCTCCTTCTCATCGGGGATGCCGCTCACGCGATGTCTCCCGCTGGCGGTGTGGGCATCAACTTGGCCATTCAGGACGCCGTCGCCGCGGCCCAGCGCATCGCCCGTCCATTGCTTCAGGGCATCCTGGACGAGGCCGATCTCGCTGCGGTGCAGAAGCGTCGATGGTTCCCCACCGTGGTGATCCAGAAGGTGCAGCTCCTTATCCAGAAAGCGGTCTTCGGCCCCGCAGTGAGAGGTCAGTTGGCGGGCCCGCCGAGTCCGTTGGTCTTTATTGCCCAGCACATGCCGTGGCTAGGAAAACTTCCAGCGTTCATGATCGCCTTCGGTCCCCGGCCGGAGCACGCCCCGGACTTCGCGCGCCGAAAGGCTCCCAAGACGCGGAATCCAGCGTGAACAGGGGTCGCCGCCCGGGACAAGTGAGCAGTCGCGACGCCGTTCTCCGTGCGGCTCGCGAACAGTTCAGCCGAAAAGGCTATGACGCCGCAACGGTCCGGGCCATTGCAGCCGAAGCTGGCGTGGACCCGTCCATGATCAACCACCATTTCGGCACCAAAGAACAGTTGTTCATGGCTGCTCTCGAATTGCCGGTGGACCCGAAGGAGCACGTGACGGCTATCCTTAACGGCTCGCGGGCGGACGTCGGCGAGAGGCTGGTGACGCGCTTCCTGACCGTTTGGGACTCGCCCGCGGGAGCAGCCGGCGTCGCGGTTCTCAGGACGGCCATGCAACACGAATGGAGTGCCGCGCTGGTCCGCGAGTTCATCCTCAACCGGGCTATCAACCCGCTTCTTGCTGGCCTTGGCGTGCCCGCGGAAGAGGCCTCGTGGCGCGGAAGCCTGGTGGCATCGCAGCTCTCCGGGCTGATCCTGACCCGCTACCTGATCAAACTGGAGCCGATCGCCTCGGCGCCGCACGCCGTCGTCGTCCAAGCGCTGGGGCCAACAATCCAGCGCTACCTCACCGGAACGAAATACGGCGAACGCGATGCCTGGGGCCCCCGGTGACGCATCAACCCGCGGTCAGGTCCTCCGAGGCATCGCTGCCCGCGGCCTGGACGCGACGGAGGAAGTCGGCGATGACCTCCAGCTGGGCCTGGTCATAGCCCTCGCAGATGGCATCCATCCGACTGTTCATGCCGGAGTACAGCCGAAACATCTCGGCATTCCGTTCCGGCAGGATCCGGACCAGGACGGCACGGCGGTCGGACGGATCGCGGTCCCGTGCGATCCAGCGGCCGCGTTCCAAGCGGTCGAGGATGCCGGTCACTGTCGCGGGATGGAGGCCGGCGCGCTTGGCCAGCATGCTCGGGCTCAGCGGGCCTTGACTGGAGATCAGGTCAAGGCAGTCAAGGTCAACGTCCTTCAGCTCGGCATGTGTGCCAACCACATGATTGAGCACTGACAGCTGCACCCTGGCGCCACGGAGCTCGGCTTTGAGCTGGGTGACCGTGCGCCGTCGCAAACGGGTGGCTTCAGCCTCTTGATTTGGTATGAGATTCATATAATATCGATTCTGTATCTTATGGTTTTCTTAGTGTAAGACTACTGGAAGGCGCTACCGACATGAAGATCGCGATATTCGGGGCGAATGGTCCCACCGGCAGAATCCTGACCAGGCAGGTTCTTGACGCAGGCCATGCCGTGGCGGCCGTTACTCGCAACCCCGGCGAATTCCCGCTTGATGCACCCGGCCTGACCGTGGTGGGCGCCGATGTGTACAACTCCGAAGAGGTTGAGAGGGTGGTTGCAGGGCAGGATGCTGTCCTCTCTACCCTGGGTGTGCCTTACGGCCGGCAGCCGATCAGGGTCTACTCGGAAGGAACCGGCAACATCATGCGGGCGATGACCCGGCACGGCGTGCGCCGCCTGGTGTGCGTCAGTTCCAGCGCAACGGACCCGGCGGCTGGACCGCATGGAGGCATCTTCTTCAGCAAAGTGCTCCAACCCCTCATCACTAATCTGCTGGGGCGGACGCTGTACGAGGATATGCGGCGCATGGAAGCCGCCGTCGCGGAGAGCGGACTGGAGTGGACCATCATGCGCCCCTCGGGACTCTTCGAGACCGAATCGGTGACGGACTATCGGATGGCTGTGGACTACCTCAATGGAACTTTTACGTCCCGCACGGACCTGGCGGACTCGATGCTCCGCCAGCTCTCCTCCAGTGAGTATGTGCGCAAGGTCGCGGCGGTCGCCACGTTCGATCAGAAGCCCAGCTTGATCCGGATGATCGCCCGGGAAGCAAGCAGCAAGAAGTCCGCGCCGGATCGGACTTTCGAAGGGGACCCGTCGTGATGGGCGCCCTGCTCCAAACCATCAGCCGCTTCGCGAGCCTGCTCTTTGCAGGCCTTTTCGCCGGTTTCCTGGTAGGCGTGCTTGTCCTTGAGGTATCCCTGCGACGCTTTGATGGCTCCGTCTATACGCAGTTGCAGCAGGTGGCCCTCATCGGGTTGCCAATTCTAGCGTCGGTGTTGTTGTTGCCGGCCCTGGCCGCGACGGGTTTTCAAGTCATCGTGGGAGTGCGGTCGCGGGAACGCACGTTCTGGCTCACTGCTGTGGCCCTTGCCCTGTTGCTCGTGGCATTGGTGACGACGCTCGTGGTCAACGTTCCCATCAACCTCGCAGAAGGCGGCTGGAGCGTGCAGGCCCCGCCCGCGGACTGGGTGGGCTTGCGCGACCGCTGGCAGGTGGGCCACGCCATCCGAACCGGCGCGGCCTTGCTCGCCTTTGGAGCACTGGGCATCGCGGCGTATCGGCGGCCGATCGCGGGTTCCCGGTGATTCCTGACCGGCTGGCGGGCTAAGGCTCGCCCTAGGTAGGGGTCGCTGAAGGAGTGTCCCGCGGTCCGTGGGAAGATTGGGCAGTGGCCCATATTGACGTTTCTGGCATCGACTACTTCCTCTCCGACGGCACCCAGCTGCTCAACGGCGTGACCTTCAAGGTCCCGGACGGTAGCAAAACGGCCCTGATCGGGCCCAACGGAACGGGCAAGACCACGCTTTTCAAGATCATCGCCGGCGATCTCACGCCGGACGAAGGGGTGGTGGGCCGTTCCGGAACGATGGGCATCATGCGCCAATTCGTCGGCCAGGTCCGCGACGAATCCACGGTGCGTGACCTACTCGTTTCAGCCGCGCCGCCGGCCCTCGCCGCGGCCGCGAAGGCGGTTGAGGACGCAGAACTCGCCATGATGGAGCACGACGACGAGCCCACCCAGATGCAGTACGCCCAAGCGATTGTGGACTGGGGAGACGCCGGAGGGTACGACGTCGAGACCGTCTGGGACGAGGTCTGCATGGCCGCACTCGGCATCCCCTTTGACCGCGCCCAGCACCGCCCGGCGTCGAGCCTTTCGGGTGGCGAGCAAAAGCGGTTGGTGCTTGAGGGGCTGTTCTCGGGACCGGATCAGCTGCTGCTCCTCGACGAACCGGATAACTACCTCGACGTTCCGGGCAAGCGCTGGCTCGAAAGCGAGCTCAACGAGTCCAAGAAGACCGTCTTCTTCATCAGCCACGACCGCGAGCTGCTCAACAATGCCGCGGGCCGCATTGTGACGCTTGAACCCGGCATCAACGGTGCCGGCGCCTGGGTGCACGGCGGCGGTTTCGGGACGTACGTGGATGCACGTATCGACCGTAACGCGCGCTTCGAGGAACTTCGCAAGCGCTGGGACGAGGAGCACCTGAAACTCAAGGAACTCGTCATCATGTACAAGACAAAGGCTGCATTCCGCTCGGACATGGCCAACAAGTACCAGGCGGCCCAGACGCGCCTCGCCAAGTTCCTGGAAGCCGGTCCGCCCGAGGCCTTGCCGCTGGAGCAGAACGTGCACATGCGGCTCAAGGGTGGCCGGACGGCCAAACGCGCCGTCGTGGCTGAAAAGCTTGAACTCACGGGCTTGATGAAGCCGTTCTCCACCGAGATCTGGTTCGGGGACCGCGTGGGCGTGCTGGGTTCCAATGGCTCGGGAAAGAGCCACTTCCTGCGGCTGCTCGCTGCCGGCGGCACCGACCCGGAGCGCGAGCATTTGCCCGTTTCGGACGTCGAGATCGCCGAAGTTCCGCACGAAGGCACCGTCAAGCTGGGTGCCAGGATCCGTCCCGGATTCTTCGCGCAGACCCATTCCCGTCCGGACCTCCTGGGCCGGACGCTCCTGGACATCCTGCACCGGGGTGACGAACACCGTTCCGGGCTGGGCCGCGAGGCTGCTTCCGGGGCGCTCGACTCCTACGGACTGGTGGGCTCGGCCGAGCAGAAGTACGAGTCGCTTTCCGGCGGGCAGCAGGCGCGCTTCCAGATCCTGCTCCTCCAGCTGTCCGGCGCCACGCTCCTGCTCCTGGACGAACCCACGGACAACCTGGACCTGCACTCGGGCGAAGCCTTGGAACGCGCCATCGACGCGTTCGAGGGCACCGTCCTGGCCGTCACGCACGACCGCTGGTTCGCAAAGTCCTTCGACCGTTTCCTCGTCTTCGGGTCCGACGGCAAGGTCTACGAATCCGCCGAGCCAGTCTGGGACGAGTCCCGGGTAGAGCGGGCCCGCTGACGTCCGGTTAGTTCCCCCGACCGCCAACTCCGACGCTCGCTCACCTATGTCGCGCTTTTTGCCGGCGGGTTCAGGGGGTCGTTGCAACACCTGAGTGATTGGTGGGTGTTGTGGTGGGTGTTGGTCGGCCTGAGGTGTTGCGTGAGGTTGTGCGGGTG
>NZ_JACHEE010000014.1 GCF_014207375.1 Arthrobacter sp. AZCC_0090
CCCTCGGCTGGAAAACCCCCGCCCAAGCCCTCCAAGGAATTCTGGAAGAATCAGCAGCATAAGGACGTGTTGCAACGACCACTTGAATCCGCCGGCGATCCTCCTTCACTTATGCAGCATTTTCCCGAACGCTCCTTCACTTTTGCGGCAATATTCACAAACGCTCCTGCACCTCCTGCACCTATCGCCGACAAAGGTGAGCGAGCGTCTGGGGGCCAACGCCCGACGGCGGGCTGCCGCACCGAAGTGCCGCAGCCCGCCGTCGTTCCAGGTTCCGTGCGCAGCGTGGTCAGGTCTTCTACCGAAGGCCCCTACTGGGCGATGATGTCTTGGAATGAGACCACGCGGGCAAAACCGTCGCCAAGGGCTGCGACGAAGGCGGCGTGAACCATCTCGCCCGGGACCCTGACCCCGCCGAATTCAAGATCCGGGGCGGCGCATGCGTCATGGACCAGAGCAACATCGAACCCCTGTTCCGAGGCCGCCCGCACACTTGAATCCACACACATGCTTGTCATCATCCCGGCCACAACCAACTCACTCGCGTCAAGCCTCGTGAGCACATCGCAAAGTTCAGTGCCATCAAAGGCATTTGGCGAAGCCTTGACGATCACAACTTCCCCTGGGAGCGGCTTCACCGCTTCGTGGATCTTGACACCGGCGGTCCCCGGTCGCATGAAGCTAGCCTCCGGCTCGTCCCACACATGCTGAACATGCAGCACCGGCTCGCCACCACGGCGGAAGGCAGCAACAACAGACGCGGCAGCAGCAACCGCCGCATCTGAGCCGACAAGCGGGTATGCGCCCCCGGGAAAGTAGTCGTTTTGAATGTCGATGACGAGCAGTACGCGGCTCACTCATTCCATCCTGTTTGGGGTTTGACTTGGCCCCCTCCGGGGGTGACGAGCTCCAGCTTCGCGGTAGGTGCTACTGGGTTCCGCCGAGATGCGCGGCCCAGGGGTAGTAGACGTAGGAGAACGCCGCCGGCGCACCGGTGATCTTCTTGTTCATCCACACCGTGTTGTCGAGCTTGACGCCCGGGACCATCGGGAGCAGCTCGTTGTGGAGCTTCGTCTCGATGTCGGCCACGAGCTGCGCGCGCTTGTCAGGGTCAGCGGTTGCGACGGCCTCGGTGTACTGCTTGTCGACGCCGTCGTAGTTGTACTGGTTGAACAGGCCGCCCGAGACCGCTGTGGTCACGAGCCAATCGAGGGGGTTCGGGATGTTCGGCCAGAACTGCGTGTAGAGGATGTCGACTCCGGCGCGGGTCGCGGGATCGTACAGGTAGTTGGTGTAGCCGGTCTGCGGGACGACCTTGAGCTCGAAGTTGAGGCCGATGCGGCCTGCCGCGTCCTTGATTGCGATGCCCAGTTGTTGTGTCTCCGCGGCATCCGGGACGACCATGACGATCTTCTTGGCCTTCACGTCTGCCGGGAGTCCGTCGACGATCTTCTTCGCGTCGTCATACTGGACAGACGCCGGGTCCGGAAGGGACTTTTCGAGCGCATCCATCGGCGTCTTGGCGAAGCCGAACACGGTCGACGGCGTCTGGAGCTTGATCGGGGCACCTGTCCCGCCGAAGGTCTGCTTCGCGATGCCGGCCCAGTCGATCGCCTCCTGGAGCGCCTTGCGCACCTGCGCGTTGCTGCCCGCACCCTGCGGATTGGCCCACACCATCGTGGTGTTGAACGGGGCGGGACCCTCCGTGAACGTCCCAACGGGGGTGTTCTTGAGCTGGGCGATGCTCGCAGTCGGAACGTTGAACGTGCCATCGATCTGACCCGCGAGGAGGCCCGACGTGATGGCCGCGCCGTCGGTCACGAACGTGAAGTCGATCTTCTTCGCCTTGGGCGTGAGGTCCGCGTTCCAATAGGAGTCATTGCGGGATACCGAGATCGACTGGCCTTGCGTCCACTTGTCGAACTTGAACGGGCCCGTGCACATGAGGCCGGTCGACGGCGAGCCGAAGTCCGCCGAGTGGGCCTCGAAGAACTTCTTCTCGACGACGACGCCAGCGTAACTCGCGAACTCGTCGTTGATGAGGTAATCGGGCGACTTGAGCGTCACGGTGACCTGGTTCGGTCCCGTCACGGCGATTTTGTCGACGTTGCCGAAGAGGTAGTTGTAGAGGCTCGTCTTGTCGGTGAGGTTGTGCTGGAGGCTGAATGCGACGTCGTCCGCCGTCATCGGTGTGCCGTCCCAGAATTTGACGTCACTGCGGAGGTCGTAGACCCAGTGCAGCGGGTCAGGGTTCGAGAATTTGCTGGCGAGATTGGGTTTGATCTGGGAGTCCGGGGTCTGCAGGAGGAGGTTCTCGCACATGTTGGAGTTGATCATGTTCGGTGTGTAGTCGGCGGACTTGTACGGGTCGATCGTCTGGGGCTCGCCTTCGAAGACGTTCCACGTGATCTTCTCGACTTCGGACTTGGCCGAGGCTGTCATGATGGTCGAGCCGGAGGCGCTTGTGTTGTCCTTGGCCTTCGCGGGACCTCCGCCCGAGCACCCTCCGACGAGGGCGGTGACGAGCAAGCCCGCAGCGGCGACGGCCACGCGGGACCGGACACGGTTCTGGTTCATGATGTGTTCTTCCTGATGGGGGGCGAAAGTCAGACAGGGTGGATCAGGTGTTGGGGTGGGCCGGATTGCTCATTTGACGGTTCCGGGCTGCCATCCCGCGTGGGGGACGCTGTCCCGCAGGAGCCTCGTGTAGGGGTCCTGGGGGCTGTCGAGCACGTTGGCGGTCTGCCCCTGCTCGACGACTTGGCCGTGCCGCATGACGATGGCCGTGTCGGTGATCTGCCGGATCACGGCAAGATCGTGGCTAATGAACACGTAGCTGACTCCACGCTGTTCGCGGATGTCGGCCAGCAGATTGAGGATCTGGGCCTGGATCGACACATCGAGGGCCGAAACGGCCTCGTCGAGGATGAGGATTTTCGGCTCCGCCGCTAGCGCTCTCGCGATCGCGACGCGCTGGCGCTGGCCGCCCGAAAGCTCGCGCGGGAGGGCCCGGAGCTGGCGCTCCTGAAGGCCTACGAGTTCGCCGAGCTCGCGCACCCGCCCATTGAGGGCCGAGCCGGAGAGCCCGAAGTGAAGCCGCACGACCTCGCCGAGGCAGTCCCCGACCTTCTGGCGCCGGTCGAGGGATGTGTATGGATCCTGGAAGACGATCTGGATGAGCCGTCCGCGGGCACGCAGGTCCTTGATCCGGCGCGCGGGCCGGGTAAGGTCGGAACCGTCCACGAGGATCCGGCCCGCGGTGGGTTGTTCGAGGCCGATGAGCATGCGCGCGGTGGTGGTCTTGCCGGAGCCGGACTCGCCCACGATTCCGAGCGAACCGCCCTCGTGGAGCTCGAAGGATATCCCGTCGACGGCCACGGCTTCCTTGCGACCGCGTCCGAACGTCTTCCGTAGTCCATCAACCGCAAGGATGGGTTCCGTGCGCCCTGCGCCGGATGCCGCCGTCGTCGGTTCCGTTCCGGGTGCCGCGATCATCGCGCCACCTCCTCTTCAAGTCCGGCACTGTCCCCAACGCCGGCACCGTCTCCAAGTCCCCCGCTGTGTTCCGCAGTCGCGAGGAGATGCCCGCGAAGCTCCGCCGCACGGCGGCAGCGGCTGTATGCAGCATCGCCCATGCTTTCGAGCGGCGGGAGCGCAGCGCGGCACGCGTCCTCCGCGAAACGGCAGCGTGGGGCGAAGGCGCACCCGTCTGGCGCTTCGAAGGCCGACGTCGGGTGGCCGGGGATCGCGGGCAGGCGCGGCACGCGTCGGTCGATCTCCGGGCGCGCCTGCATGAGCGCGGCACTGTAAGGGTGCAGCGGATCCGTGTGGAGCCGAGAGGAGTCCTGGTGTTCGACCATCGCACCCGCGTACATGACCACCGTGCGGTCGCACACCGCGGCCGCGAGCTCGAGGTCGTGCGTGATGAAGAGCATTGCCATGCCGTACTCGCGCTGGAGGCGCGCGAGGATCGCCATGACTTCGCTCTGGGTGGTCACGTCGAGCGCGGTCGTCGGCTCGTCAGCGAGGATGAGGCGCGGCTTCACCGCGAGGCTCGCCGCGATCATGACGCGCTGGAGCAAACCGCCGGAGAGCTCGTGCGGGAACTGCTTGAGGCGCCGCTCGCCGTCGTGGATTCCCACCTCGGCGAGGAGTTCGACGGCGCGGCGTTCCGCTTCGCGTGGCGGGACCTTGCCGTTGATGCGCATGGCCTCGGTGAGGAAGTCGCCGATCTTTCGCACGGGGTTCGTATGCGCCCGGGGGTCTTGGAAGATCATCGACACGTCGCGCGAGCGGAACTTGCGGAGCGCGTCTCCGCGCAGGTCGAGGACGGACGCGCCGTCGAACCTGATGGACCCGGTGGTGCGGGCGCCGGGCGGGAGGAGGCGCGCGATACTGCGCACCGTCATCGACTTCCCCGAGCCGGATTCGCCCACGAGCCCGAGCGTCTGCCCGGCCTCCAAGCTGAACGAGACATCCTGGAGGACCGTGCGGAACTCCCCTGCGACGGGGAGCTGGACGCTCAGCCCGTCGACTTCGAGCAGGGCGCTCATGAGCGGTTCTCCGATCGCTTGACGAGTTCGTCGCCGAGGCTGTTCGCGGCGGCGACGGTGATGACGATAAGCAGACTGGCCCAGAGGGCTTCCTGCGGCTCTAGCTGCAGGATGCCGGCCATGCCGCTTCCGATCATGGCGCCCCAGTCCGCGGTGGGCGCCTGGACGCCGAGGCCGATGAAGGACAGGGCCGCGAGGTCAATGAGCGCGAAGCCGAACGAGAGGGTGGCGTTCGCGCTGATGAGTCCGGCGATGTTCGGCAGGATGTGGCGCAGGCTGATCGATGTGCCCCGAAGGCCCTGGACGCGGAGTGCCGCAACATACGGAAGCGAGCGCTCTCGCAAGGCCGCGCCCCGCACGATGCGCGCAATGTAGGGCGTGTAGGAGATCGAGAGAGCGATGACCGCGGCCTGGAGGCCCGTGCCGAAGATCGACGTCGCGAGGATGGCGAGGAGGAGTCCCGGGAACGCGAACACGGCGTCGATCACGCGGGCAATGGCGCTGTCGAACCAGCCCCCGATCCACACGGCGGACAGCGCGAGCGCCGTCCCGAGGACGGTCGAGGCGACGACAACGAGGAGCGGGCCTACGAGTGAGGTGCTCGCACCTGAGAGAAGGCGCGAGAAGAGGTCGCGTCCGCTCGCGTCCTGGCCGAGGAGGTGTTCGGGGCTCGGGCCCGAGTAGGCCCCCGAGAGGTCGACGGCGTTGGGGTCGACCGTGACGAGGAGCGGCCCAAAGATCGCGAGGAGCGCGACGACGGCGAGCACGGCCGCGGCGCACCACCCCAGAATGCTCAGGTGGCGTCCGAGGGGACGCTTTCGGGTGCGCCGGCGTGCCTCGGCGATGGCAGCAAGGGCGGTCATGGCTTTCCTCCTCCGACCGAGACGCGCGGGTCGAGGATCGAATACGCGAGGTCGATGACAGTGTTCAAGATGATGAAGGCGGCGACATAGACGAGGCAGATGGCCTGCACCACGGGGAAGTCCTTCTGCTGGACGGAACTCACCAGGAGGCTTCCAACCCCATTGAGCTGGAAGACCTGCTCTACGACGACCGTGCCCGAGATCATGCCCGCGAGCGTGAGGCCAAGGACTGTGAGCACCGGAAGCGATGCGTTGCGCAACACATGGCGGCGGACGACGACGCCGTACGGGAAGCCGCGACCGATCGCGGTCTGAACGTGGTCGGCGGAGATCTCTTGGCGGATGGCCGCCTGCGAGAGCCGTGCGACGAAGGCGATCGAGGCGAGCGAGAGGGCGAAAGCCGGCAGGACGAGGTGATACACCATGTCGATGGGATCTGTCCCCACACCGAAGACCGGGAACCATCCGAGCTCGACGGCGAGGACGAGCGTGAGCACCACTGCGGCGACGAACGTCGGCACGGCCATCGCCGCCGTCGACATCCCCATGAGGGCGTTCGACGCGAAACCTGGCTTGAGGCCCGAGAAGATGCCGATCGCAAGGCCGACGAAAGCAACGAGGAGCGCGCTGAGGGCAACAAGCGCGACCGTCGTGCCGATCCGTTGCGCGAGAAGCGAGCTCACCGCGTCCTTGTAGAGGATCGAGCGGCCGAAGTCGCCTTGGAGGATCCCGCCGAGCCAGCGGACGTACTGCATCGCGAACGGCTCGTCGAAGTGGTACTGCTGGTTGATCTGTGCAATGGCATCAGGCGTCATCGAACGGCCGTGGGTGAGGAACGTCATCGGCGAACCCGGCGCGAGATACAGGGCGCCGAAGACGACGAAACTTGACGCGAGAAGCGTCGCGAGCAGCCCGCCGATGCGGCCGCCAAGGAAGCGGATCGTGTGCCAAGCGGCGCGTGCTGCCGGCGAGTTCATCGGGCCACCGCCGCTACCACAGCGTGGACGTCGCGCCCGCCGACCACGGTCCGTACGATCGAGGCCTCGAGGAGTTCCTCGACGGGCCCCTCGAAGACGTTGCGGTCGACGACGACGAAGTCCGCGAGGAGGCCCCCGGCGAGTCGGCCGATCCTGTCCTCGGCCCGGCACGACCACGCGGCGTCGCGCGTCGCATGGGTGACGGCCTCGTGGAGCGGGAGCGCGTAGCCCTCGATGTTCGCCGGGAGCGAGAGATCGAACGCGGAGCGACGCGTGGCGGCGACGAACATGTTGGGCAACGGCGCGTAGGGCGAAGTGGGCGAATCCGTGCCGAAGGCGAGGGTCGCGCCCGCGTCCGTCACCTCGGGCCAGGGGAAGCCACGCTCGATCCGCTCGTCGCCGAGTTTGGCGCGCCAATTCGCCTGGATGGCCGGATCAGCATGGACGGGCTGCATGCTCGCGGTGATCCCGAGGGCCGCGAGGCGCGCGATGTCGGCCTGCTCAACGACCTCGAGGTGCTCGATCCGGTGGCGGCGCGGTGCCGGGCCGTTGGCTGCAACGGCCCGCTCGACGGCGGAGATCGCGATGCGCACGGCTTCGTCGCCTATCGCGTGCATCGCCACTTGGAGGCCTGCGGCGTCGGCCGCCGTCACTACCAGCGCCAGGGATTCCACGTCCCAGATCGGGTCCGCGAGCGAACCGTCGGCGTACGGGCGGCCGAGCGACGCCGTGCAGCCGTCCACCGTGCCGTCCACCATGACCTTGATCCCGACGACGCGCAACCACGGCGAATCGTGCCGGGCGGCAAGCTCGACGGCGTGCGCGACCTGGGCGAGATCCTCGGCGGGGTCTTCAGAGCGGTAGACACGGTAATGGGCGGAGATGCGCGCCGTGAGCCTCCCGGCTTCCTCGGCGCGGACCATGGCGGCCAGGTCGCCGTCGTCGAGGCCCATGTCGGTCGCCGCTGTGACGCCGGTAGCGCGGTAGCCCGCGAGGGCCGCCTCGAGATGGCGGTCACGGTCGGCGTCGCTCGCGTTGCCGTCGAGGTGGGGCCACACGAGCTGTTGCATCGCGGTCTCGTCGATGTAGCCCGACGGATCGCCTGCCTCGTCGTGCGCGATCGCGCCGCCCGCAGGTGCCACGGTATTGCGGTCGATGCCGAGCTCGGTGAGGGCCGCGGTGTTGAGCCAGATCGAGTGGTAGTCGTAGGTCTGCACGTAGACCGGGCGGCCAGGGACCACCGCATCGAGCATCTGGCGGGTGGGGCGCCCGCCCGGGACCGTGCCCGGGAGCCAGCCTTGGGCACGGACGCGCGGGGCGTCGGGGTTCTCGGCGGCCCAGCGAGCGACGCGGCGCTGGATCTCGCCGAGGTCACGCGCGCCCCACAGATCGGCCTGGCCTGCGGCCTCCCCTGTCCCGACGATGTGGGCGTGGCCGTCGACGAAGCCGGGGAGGACGAGGGCGCCGCCGAGGTCCTCCTCCTCCGCGTCGGCGCCCGCGATGCGCCGCGCGGTCTCCTCGTTCCCGACGTAGGCGATCTTGTTGCCGTCGACCACGAGGGCTTCCGCCCAAGGAGGTTGATCTGCGGTGAAGAACCGCGCTTTGACATATAACTTTGGAGCCACTGCGGGGGCCTGCCTTGCCTTCGAGTCAGCTGGAGCGCTGGGGGGAGGGGGAAATCGCCATTCAGGGGAGATAAATGAATGGCGTTCGTTTATTAGAACAGTGATGCGGATCACGGTCAAGAGTTTTCGACTTCGTGACCGCGCGGGGCACGCAGGTCGCCTTGGTCTTAGGCGACGAGTGTCCGCCAGACGCCATTGCGAGCCTCAATCGGGCTGCCTGCCGCAAGACGCGCGGTGCGCGAAGCTGGCTCGAGCTGCACGGTAGCGAGTGTGGCCACCCGTTCACCGAACGGCAGGGACAAGTCAGGTCGGTGGCATAGAAGTGGCTGCCCAGGATCCGAGTAGAGGAAGGCGAGAAGGTCGTCACTCGTGCGTGGTGCTGGGTACTCTTTGAGACGGCTCCGGATGAGGTCGTAGCGTTCACCGGAGTCGGGTTGGGTGTATTCGGTCTTCTCGTCGGCCTGCGCTTCAGGACTCAGGAAATGGTTGGTTCGGACCACCGTGCCGTTGACGGGCTCGATCACGAACACCCCTACCGGCGTAATGTCTGCGGTGACCGCGGTTCGCGAGTCGAAGAGGGTGAAGGAGCCGGATGACGTGTAGGCGGTCGGTAATGCTCTGCAAGGTAATCCTTCGCTTGGGTGTGGGATCAACAAAAAGTGAGGGAGCGTCCGGTGATGAGCGCCCGTACTTCGCTTGGTAGGGGGCCGCCCCAATCGGCTGCTGATTGCTGTAGTGACGCTAATCACCCAAAACGTTTTGGGCAAGACTTTCGAGAAAATTACCAAAACGATTTCGGCGAGGCTTCCGGAGGGCATACCCTTGCAGCCATGACGCAGCGAAACTCACGCTCCACCATCCGCGAAGTCGCCAGGGAAGCCGGGGTCTCCGTGACCACCGTTTCCCATGCGCTCAGCGGAAAGGGAATAGTCGCAGAATCGACGCGTGCGAAGGTCGTCGAAACCGCTCGGAGGCTGCGCTACCGGCCCAACGCCGTCGCCAGCGGTCTTCGAAACAATCGCCTGGGCATCCTTGCGCTCGTCCTTCGCCCGCTGGACACCCTCGAGTCATTCCTGCCGGAGGGCGTGGACTACTTTCTGCGCTTTGCTGGAGCCGCCTCACTGAGCGCCCTCGAACACGGCTACGGACTCATGCTGCTCAGCGACCCCACCTTGCCGGATGCGCCGAGCATCTCGCTTGCGGCCGATGGCTTCATCATCACGGAACCTGTGGAGAACGATCCCGTCATCGATTTACTGCAAGCCGAAGGAATTCCCTTGCTCACCGTCGGCAAGGACCTCGGCCGGCCCCACTACGACGCCTGGATCGAGCCCCGCACCGCCAAGATCACCAGGCACGTCCTCGATCACCTGGAGGAGAACGGGGCAGCCCGGGTGGCGATCGCCATCGGAACCGACCGCAACTCCTGGAACATCACCACTGAAGCCAGCTACCGGGAATGGTGTTCCGAGCGGGGCCAAGAGCCAATCGTCGTGACCCAGCGGGAAACGAGCGGCACCCTTGGCGGAAGGGCTATCGGCGAGGAGATTCTCTCGATGACAGATCGGCCGGACGCCGTCTACTGCCTCACGGGGCGCCATGCGGCCGGAATGATGGCCCGACTAGGAGAGGCCGGCATCGCTTCCCCCGCGGACATCCTGATCGTGGCCGGCTCAGACTCAGAGCAGACCCGCAACAGTGTCCCGCCCATCAGCGCCATCGATCTCGAACCGGAGGTTCTGGCGAGGGCCGCTATCGCCGCACTGGTGGAACAGTTAGTCGGGATTCCAAATAGAGGCAGCGAAGCCGGAACCGACGGCCGCTTCATCATCCGAGGTTCCAGCCAGCGCTAGGGTCACAGCAACCCTCCGTCACCTATGCGGGCCCTCCCCCCGACGCTCGCTCACCTTTAAGCCCATCCGGCCAAACGCTCCCTCACCTTTAGGGCACAAAACCGGAACGCTCGCTCACCTTTAGGCCCTTCCGGCCAAACGCTCCCTCACTAGATGGAGCGTCGCCAAAAGAGACGCCGAAAGTGAGCGGGCGTCGTGGGGGTAGTGCCCGACGGCGGCTGCCGCGCCGAAGTGCCGCCGGCCGCCGTCGTCGGCCCCTTTGGGCCCCAGAAGTGAAGGAGGGTTGCTCAAAAAGGCGACAAAGGTGAGGGAGCGTCACCGAAAAAGGCGACAAAGGTGAGCGAGCGTCGGCGCTCTCTTGACTCAATCATGTGGTACCCCTCACAATAAGTGAATGGCTTTCACTAAAGAAGAGGCGGCAATGACGCCGCCCGTAACTTCCAGCCCCGAGGCTGGACTGAAGAAGAACGCAATCGGCACTCGCGACATCGTGTTCATGTTGGTGTCGGCGGCCGCACCGCTGACCATCGTCGTCGGCATTGCCCCACTCGCACTCGCGGTCGGCGGCGTCGGCGCCCCGTCCATCTACATCGCCGCGGCCCTGGGTCTGGGCCTGTTCGCCATCGGTTTCATGGCACTCACCCGGCATGTCCGGTCCTACAGCGGCTTTTACGGCTACATCTCGAAAACCCTCGGGCGCGTGGTGGGCCTAGGCTCTGGCTTGACCGCATGGATGAGCTACAACGGCCTGCAGATCGGCCTTTACGGACTGCTGGGCATCCAGGCGAACCTCGCCGTGAAGTCCTTCACCGGCGTGGAACTTCCCTGGTGGCTCTACGCGATCGTGGCAATCGGGGCCGTCTGGTACCTGGGCTGGCGCGGGATCGACGTCGGCGCGAAGGTCCTCGCCGTCCTGCTCACCCTCGAAACGGCGATCGTCGCGATTGTCGCCGCGTTCGTCCTGGCCCAGGGCGGCGCACACGGCATCGGCTTTGAATCGTTCAGCCCCGAGGCCATCTTCTCTCCGCAGTTCGCAGCCGTCCTGGGCCTGGGCTTCTCAGCCTTCATGGGATTTGAATCCGGAGCGCTCTACCGGGAAGAAGCCCGGGACCCGGACCGGAGCGTTCCACGTGCCACGTACATCTCCATCGCCTTCATCGGCGCGTTCTACGCCTTCGCCGTCTGGATCATCGTCCAGGCCTTCGGAGCGGACGCCGTCCAAGCGTTCGCCGCAGGCCACCTCGACGCCGGGGACACCGCCTACATCGCAGCGGGCAACTTCGCCGGCCCCTGGTGCGTGAACCTCATGAGCGTGCTGATCGTCACCAGCATCTTCGCCGCCCAACTCTCCTTCCACAACACCATCAACCGCTACACGCTTTCCCTCAGCCGTGAGGGCATCTTCCCGAAACGAGCAGGCCGGATCAGCCCGCGATACCGCACCCCCTCAGTGGCCGGCTTCGACCAGACGCTCCTAGCCCTCGCCCTCGTGATCGGCGCGGCCCTGTTCCACCTGGACCCCTTCACCCAGTTCCTCATCTGGACCAACACTCCGGGCGTGATCGGTATCCTCCTCCTGCAAGCACTCACCGGCGTCGGCGTCGTGGTCTTCTTCACCCGACTCAAGGACCACGGCCTACGCTGGTACGTCATCCCCTCCGCCGTGGCTGCCACCATCATCATGTGCGTGGTGACCTACCTCATGGCCACAAACGCCCAACTGCTCACCGGCCTCCCTGCCGGAGACCCCGTCAACACCACGCTCCTGGTTTTCGCGCCCCTCCTGTTCGGCGCCGGAACCGTGCTCGCCCTCGTCCTGCGCCGGATGAAACCAGCCGCCTACCAACGCATCGGCCACGCCGAATGAGCCCCGGAGCCTAGGCTTGAGAGATGCAGACTCCCAGCAAGACCAGCCAGCTAGGACGGCCCAGGACTCCGCGGCTTTCGCGGAAAGCAATCGGCCGTGCGGCGCTTGAGATGTTCCAAGAGGAAGAGAGCCTCTCAATTCCCAGGCTTGCGGAACGTCTCGGCGTCCGGCAGTCATCTTTCTACAAGCACGTCACGGGCCGCCAGGAGATCGTCGAGCTGGCCCGTGGGGCGTTGGTTGAGAGGGCCCCTATGCCCGAGCTGAAGACCGGCAACCTGGACGAGGTCATCCGTCTGACCTTCGATGCCCTCCGAAAGGCGTACAGCCTGGTGCCGGCGCTCCTCCCCCTGTTGCTTACGCAGCCGGTGTCACACCCGGCAGCCTTGGAACTCTACGACCGGTTTGTCGAAGCGTTCGAGTTCGCGGGGACGCCAAAGCACCTGGTCATCCCCACATTGGAGACCCTTGACAGCGCCGCGATTGGCGCGAGCCTCGACGCAATGACCATGGAATCCGCGTGGAGCATCGCTGATGAGGAGCAAGACACGTATCCCCACCTGTTCGCGGCGCAGAAAGCCGTCGCAGAGCACCCCGTAGACCGATTCGCCTTCCTGGCCGATGTCCTCTCGGCAGGATTGCGGGCAGCCATCGGCGACGCCTGATCCTTCCCGGGCCGGCGTCGGGCACCGAACACAACAAGGAGTTATATCTTGACCACGCCAGAGCCCATCGATCTCATCATCCTCTCGTCCCGCATCCTCCACGGCGAGTCGCTCAAAGAGACGGCTGGTTTCGTCGCGGTCTCCGATGGCCGCATCGCGCACGTCGGGCCCACCGAGGCCGCCGACGAATGGATCGCACGAGCCGAGCAGGTGATCGACGTCGGCGACGCAACGGTCTGCCCCGGCTTGATTGACGCCCACATCCACCCCATCCTCGGGGCGGAGATCGCGCGAGGACTTGACCTGAGCGGGATCACCGAGTTCAACGCCGTCCGGGCCGCCCTTGCGGGGCACGCCGCTTCCACGGCTCACGCCGTCGGTTCCGAGTGGCTTTTCGCCTGGGGGCTCGACCCGGTCATTTTCGGTGACAATGAATTCAATAACTCCCTCTTTGACGGCATCCTCGACGGCGAACTCGTCTTCATTACGCTGTTCGACGGCCACGCTGCACTCGTCTCTGATGCCGCCCTCAAGGTCGCCGGCGTCACGGGAGCAGAAGTCCTCCCCAGTACCGGCTACGTCGGTGTCGACCAGCAGGGTAAGCCCAACGGCATGCTCTACGAAATGGCTGCTCAAGACCTTGTCCGGAGCATCCTGCCCCAGCCCTCCTTCGAACAACGCGTCGACGAACTCGAGAAACTCTTGCGCTCCATGGCCGAATCAGGCCTGGTCGCGGGCCAAATGCTGGACTTCGGCGCCCCCGACACCCTGGAAGTGCTGGAGGCCCTTGAACTACGGGGCGAGCTCGCTATCCGGCTGCGTATCTCCCCGTGGGTCATGCCGGGCGCCACCGAGGAGGACCTGTGGGCCATGCTCGCAATGCAGGGCCGGCACGGCAGGCGCTGGCACGTTCATGGCATCAAGCTCATGATGGACGGCACTATTGACAACGGCACGGCTTGGCTCTTTGAACCCGACACCCACGGGGAATCCCTCCATCCGCTCTGGCACGATCCCGAGGCTCTCGCAGATGCCATGACGTTCTTCCACGAACACCGGATCCCCACCACCACGCACGCCATCGGTGACAAAGCCGTCTCCTTCGTGGCGCGGACCATCGGTTCCCTCCCGAAGAACGGCACAGTCCACCGGATCGAGCACATCGAGTCCATCCCGGACTCAGTCTTGGCGGAAATCGTCAGCGCGGGCGCCGCAACGAGCCTGCAGCCGACGCACTGCGCCCTGTACAGCCGCGCAGACCACAGCGACAACTGGTCCCACAGACTCGGCACCGAACGGGCCAACCATGCATGGCGGACTCGCGACCTCCGCGACGCCGGAGCCGTCGTTGCCCTCGGTTCGGACTGGCCAATCGCCCCCTTCGACCCACGTGCGATCATCGCCTCAGCCCAGACCCGACGCCCAGCCGGAAGGCCCGACGTCGAGCCCGTCCAGCCGCAGCAGGCGCTATCCGCGCGTGCCGCGATCGAAGGTTACACGAGCCAATACTGGCAATCGGTTGGCGAAGAAGGCGGAATCGTGGAAAGGGGATCCCGCGCCGATCTGACGGTGGTGCGGCACAATCCCCTCACGACGGCGCCCGACGAATTCGCGCAGACTCCGGTGATCCTGACGGTTGTTGACGGCGAAGTGGTGGTTGACAACCGTCCTGTTCTCGCCGCGGGCGTCGCCCAGGGTTCGTTCCGGCCGGCCTAGGCGAGCGCCTTTTCGAGCGCGCCGATCAGCTCTTCGGAATCGGGCTCGACGGCGGAGGGGAAGCGAGCGAGCACTTCGCCGTCGCGGCTCACCAGGAACTTCTCGAAGTTCCATTTGACCTTCTGCGGCTTAGAACCGTCTGCCGTTTGGGTCAGCTCGGCATACAGGGGATGCTGCTGCTTGCCACGGACGTTGGACTTGCTGGAGAGCGGAAAGGAGACGCCAAAATTGCGCTGGCAGAAGTCCGAGATCTCGGCATCGGAGCCCTTCTCCTGGCCACCGAACTGATTGCACGGCACGCCCAGGATCTCGAATCCGCGGTCACGGTATTTACCGTAGAGCTCCTCAAGTCCCGAGTACTGGCGCGTGAAACCACATTTCGAAGCCACGTTGACAACCAGGACGGCCTTGCCCTCGAAACGCCCAAAGTCGGCCCGGGAGCCGTCGTTGAACGTCAGGGGGATGCTGTAGAGCGGGGACATTGAATGGCTTCCTTACGACGTCGAACCTTGGCAAACTGCCGCAGTCGAGTCTACGCGCGGCAGGGCGGTGGGACGTGGTTCGGGGTAAGCGATGATCCCTACGGTTTGGTCACCGGGGCGGCTGGCTTGGAGGTAGCCGACGGCGTGGGGCTGACGAGGGCCGGCGGGGCGGGTGCTGGCGCTGGCGGGGTTGAGTGGGGGTGAGTCACTGTGGGCACCGGAGCGGGAAGGCTCGACGACGGCGCGACCGTGGGCGGGACAGTCACCGTGGGCGACGGCGTCACCACGGGAGCTTGCGTCACCACGGGTTGGCTCGGGGTGCTGCTCTGGGACTTGCTTGGCGTGGGGGTAATGCGCGGCGTATTGGTTGGGCTGGGCGTTTGTGCGGGTGACGGCGTGGTTGTCCGGGTGGGCGTCGGAGTCGCCGTCGGGCTGGGCGAAGTCTTCGGACTCCCGGTGCCCGTCGGGCTCGGCGTCGCCGTAGCTGTCGGAGTCGGTGACGGAGTCGGCTTCTTAGTCGAACTGGCGGTGGGTGACGCGGTCGGCGTCGCTGTGGCCGTAGCAGACGGGCTCGGCGGCGCAACCTTCGCCTCCTGCGCCCCGCCGGTCACTGCCTGTTCCGTGGGCACGGCCCCGGGGATGGACCAGATGGACCCTGCCGAGGTCGCGGTCGCGGAACCCGGCTGGTAGCTGACCATGGCGATGTCCCCGAGCGGGTCAACCTGCTTGGTGGGCAGGAACGTCCAGTTCATCGGGTTGGTATAGACGCCGTTGAGGATCGTTTCGAAGTGCAGGTGGCAGCCTGTGGAGGACCCGGTGGTTCCCACCCTGGCAATAACCTCGCCTACCCGGACCGATTGCCCCTTGGCCACCGCGATCCCTTGTAAGTGGTTGTACGTGGTGACCAGGCCGTTGCCGTGGTCGATCTCCACCCGGTTACCACCGCCCCACGGGTGCCAGCCCACGGCGCGGACCACGCCGGAATCGGCCGCGTAAACGAGTGTGCCGCAGGCTGCGGCGAAATCCTGGCCCCAGTGGAACTCCCCGGGCAGGCCGGTGAATGGGTCGATCCTCAACCCGAAGGGGGAGCTAGGGACCAGCACTTCAAGCGGCGCGTAGAGTTTCCCGGCGGCGGGACGGTCAAGGGAGCTCGAAGCGACGTTGAGATTGCCTACGCCGTTCTTGTCGAGGGTTTGGACCGGGGAACGTTCAAATGACACCCTCGCATTGTCACCAGCTGGAACGGGGACAGACGACGGGCTTTGGGGCGTGGCCCCTTGCACTCCGGACGTGGCGCCATCGGGGAGCATACTGGGTTCAACTTGGCCCGTGGCCAGCGATCCGTCGGCCGATTGTCCGCCCAGGCGTGGGCCCTGGAAGCCAACGGCGAAAATCATCAAGACGGCGAGAAAGCAGCCCGAAAGGACTCGGCCAAATGTTCTTGAGAGCACCAGATCCACAACCTGGCCAGACTCATGATGCTTTCCCACAGCCACTCCTGAGACGGGCGCTCATCCCCAGTACGGGCGCGCTTGTCCCATTGTGGCCGCTATGAAATCGAATTGGAACACTCGACTTCATACTTGTCCGGCCTGCGCAACACTCGCCGGGCCTTGACGGGCTACTCGCCGAGGTTCTCTTTCAGCAACGCGCGGTGTTCGACGGCGGCATCCGAATGGAGGGCACGGCCGGCTTCGGTCAGCTCGAGGTACAGCGAGCGCCGGTCATCCGAGCAGGTGACGCGGGAGACGAGTCCGGCTTTCTCGAGCCGGTCAACCACCTTGGAGACGGCACTCTGGGTCATCGGAGTGCGTTCCCCTAGGGCCTTCATGCGGCAGGCAGAGTCCACGCTTTCGGCGACGAGGTCGAGGATTTCGAATTCGTTCAGGCCGATGTCGAACTTGGCTTCGAGGGCGCGGTCGATGGCGGCCGCGGTGCGGAAGTACGAGTTCTGGATGCTGCGCCATTGCTCAACCAGCTGGCGATCCTGCGTTGTTGCCATGGCCCGATTCTAGTCGAAACCGGAATTAAAGTCCACGTCATAATATTCTGAGTCATATTCCTTGTCATTGAATGACGCGTCATATAGATTGATGCCATGACTTCACCAAGCACCCTCACTCGATCTGCCGAGCAGCTCCACACAGCCGTCCGCTGGACCAGGGCCCAGTGGCTGCTGCTGATGGTGGTGTGCACAGTCCTTGCCCTCGACGGCCTGGACGTTTCCATGGTGGGCGTAGCCCTCCCATCCATTGGCCGCGAACTCCACCTCGGAACCGATTCCCTGCAGTGGATCGTCTCCGCCTACGTCCTTGGCTACGGGAGCCTGCTGCTCCTGGGCGGGCGGCTCGCTGACCTGCTGGGCCGGCGTCGGATCTTCCTGATCGCCTTGACCGTATTCGCCGCGGCATCACTCCTCGGCGGCCTCGTCGACGATCCCACCATCTTGATCGCCACGCGCTTCGTCAAGGGCCTGGCCGCGGCATTCACCGCCCCTACAGGGTTCTCCATCATCACCACCAACTTCGCCGAAGGCCGCGAGCGCAACAAGGCGCTGTCCATCTTCACGACGTTCGGCGCCAGTGGATTCTCGCTCGGGCTGGTTGTTGGCGGGCTCATGACCAGCCTAAGCTGGCGCTGGACCTTCCTCGTGTCGGTGCCAATCGCCGTCGCGGTGGTGCTTCTCGGCATGCTGTTCATCCCACGGGACAAGCCTTCCGCGGTAGAGAGCGGGCACGATA
The DNA here is from genome assembly GCF_014207375.1 of Arthrobacter sp. AZCC_0090. Taxonomy (GTDB): domain Bacteria; phylum Actinomycetota; class Actinomycetes; order Actinomycetales; family Micrococcaceae; genus Arthrobacter. The sequence goes on from NZ_JACHEE010000014.1 coordinate 17,340, forward strand.
TCTGGGGCGCCGTCACTCTTGCGCTTGGCATGCTTGGCCTGGTGTACACCTTGGTTTCAGCTCCGGAAAAGGGCTGGGGATCTGTGGCAACAATCGCCGGATTCGCCATCTCCGCCGCCGTGCTGGCAACCTTCGCGGTCATCGAAAACCGCGTCAAGCACCCGCTCATCCGTTTCGGTATCCTGCGTGAAGGCTGGGTGGCCCGCGCCAACCTGAGCGCCATCGGACTGTTCGGTTCGTACCTGAGCTTCCAGTTCATCCTCACCATGTACCTGCAGTCGGTGCTCGGCTGGTCTCCCCTAGGCATGGCTCTTGCCTTGCTTCCCACCGGGCTCCTGGTCGCAACAAGTGCCCCGTTCGCAGACAGGTTCATCGAGAAATTCGGCGCCCCGAAGCTCATCCTCGCCGGCCTGACTGCCATGGGACTGGGATACGTCCTGTTCCTCCGGGTTGGCACGTCACCCAACTACGTCCTGGACATCCTTCCCTCGGTCATCCTGCTGGGCATCGGTTTCGCCTTGGCGTTCCCATCCATCAATGTCCAAGCCACTGCTGGCATCCGCGATTCGGAGCAAGGGTTGGCCGCTGGACTCATCCAGACCAGCACGCAAGTTGGCGCGGCCTTGGTACTTGCCGTGACCACCGCCCTCGTGAGTGGCCACGGCCAGGCCGAAGGCACTAGCAGCACGGTCAGCGCCGCGGCCATGCTCGATCAGTACCGGCCCGGTTTGGTCCTGAGCGCTGCCGTGGCAATCGCCGCCCTGCTGGTGGCAGCGTCACCGGCGCGCCGCCGTCGGGCACTTGCTGGGCAACCCGCGGCCTAAGCAGACTCGCGTGAAATGTGCCGGCCGCTGTTTCCACAGCGGCCGGCACTACGTAAACAAGGCCGCGGCTTGCGCCGACAGGATGCTGCGCAACAATGGACCATGGTCAACTTCCTGAAGAAGTGGCAATCGGAACTGCGGATGACTTTTACGGGTCACCCGCAGTCCACTCCCGACTGGGTGCTGCAGCTTGCGGACGGAAACGACGCCGGATACCACCTTCCCGGATCGGCCGTCTGGGCCGTCCACGGTTCCATGTCCACGATCGTCGCCGGAATCCGGGTACTGCTCATCCAATCCCTGCACCCGGGCGCCTTGGCAGGCGTGTACGACCATTCGGGCTTCAAAAGGGATCCCCTCGGCCGGCTGGCAAATACCATCCGTTGGATATTCACCGTGAGCTACGGCTCCAAGGATGCGGCCAACATGGCCACCCACTTCGTGCGGAGGGTCCATGATTCCGTCAAGGGCAACTACGTGGACGCCCACGGCCACACCCGCGAGTATTCAGCCAACGATCCCGAACTTCTCCGCTGGGTCCACGTTGCGTACGCGGATTCGTTCGTGACGGCGCACAGGATCTGGGGAGGTGCTGTCCCCGGCGGCGCCGATGCGTACATCCGCGAGTGGGCGCAGGCAGGCCGCCTGATGGGCGTACAGAACCCTCCCCTGAGCCTCGCCGAGGTGACGTCGGAAATGGACCAGTGGTACGCCTCCGGCCATCTTCGTTCGGACCAACGGCTCAAGGAAACGGTCGATTTCATCCGGAATCCCCCGCTGAAAGCGTCGCTTCAACCCGGCTATCGGATTCTATTTGCCGCGGCCGTGGCCAGCCTTGAGCCAAAGTATCGGGAGCTATTGGGCCTGGAAAAGGCCCATCTCGGCCCCATCCCGCTACCGTCGATCCTCGCCGCCCGGGCGGTCCTCGTCGTCGTACGCCTGACTTTGGGCCGCAGAGGCCCAAGCGAGCAGGCTGCCCGGCAACGGTTGCGGCGACTGGGCTACGAGGCATAGACGCAAAGAAGCCCGGCGGAACGGTTTGGGGCCGTCCCGCCGGGCTTCCTCGACGAATCGCTAGATCAACGCGTCCGACAGGTGGTTCGGCGTGCCGAAGCGGTGCGCCGTGATGCTGATGGCCTGCTCGTGCAGGAACGGCAACATCTCGATGCGTCCGGCCGGGGTCACCGTGCCGTGGTAGATCGCGACGTCGGGACGACCGCCGGTCGCGGCGCTCAGCGCGCTGCTGTCCCCGCCGATCAGGCGGATGCGGCCACCGTTGATGCCTGGCGCGGAAGCCAGCCATTCGGCGTCGTTCTGGATCCGGGTGCTCACGCCCAGCCCCGCGAACGCCGCAACAACAGCTTCGGGGAGTTCGACGGCGGTGGACACCGTGAGCGTGGAGCCCGCCACTGCCCCGGCTGCTACGACGCGAAGCAGGTCCACGAGCTTCCCGCCCTCGGAAAGGCGGATGGTCACGGGGACGGCCCGGTACCGGAAGACGTTGCGCTCAGCACTCAGTCCGGAGACATCCTTGCGGGTGCCGAACTCCGTGGCCCATGCCGCGGCGTCGCTGAAGAGCGCCTTCTGCAGGGCCTCTGCTTCGCTCGGTTCAACAAGCGAGCCCGAGGCCTTGGCCGCGGCCAGGATCGACGCTGCCGCACCCTTGAGCGTGGCACCGGGCTTGGCGCCAGGCTCGGACGGGAGCCAGCTGCCCAGGCCAACCAGGTAGTTGGGGCCACCGGCCTTCGTGCCCGCGCCCACGGCCGACTTCTTCCAGCCGCCGAACGGCTGCCGCTGGACGATCGCGCCCGTGATGCCCCGGTTTACATAGAGGTTTCCGGCCTGGATGGTGTCCAGCCAGACGCCCATTTCGGCAGAATCGAGCGAGTGTAGCCCAGCGGTGAGGCCGTATTCAATCTCGTTCTGGATGGCGATGGCTTCTTCCAGGGTGGCGGCGGTCATCACGCCAAGGACCGGGCCGAAGAACTCGGTCAAGTGGAAATAGGAGCCGCGCTTCACGCCGAACCGGATGCCCGGGGACCAGAGACGGCCGGTCTCGTCGAGCTTCTCCGGCTTCACGGCCCAGGTCTCACCGTCGCCGAGGGTCGTCAACGCGTTGAGGAGCTTGCCGTTGGCCGGCTCGATGATCGGGCCCATCTGGGTGGTGGCTTCCTCCGGGTAGCCCACCTTGAGCGAGCGGGCAGCATCAATGAGCTGGTTGTGGAAGCGCTCCGAGGTGGCAACCGAACCCACCAGGATCACGAGCGAAGCCGCAGAGCACTTCTGTCCGGCGTGCCCGAAAGCCGAGTACGCGACGTCCTTGGCGGCCAGGTCGAGGTCCGCGTGCGGGGTGACGATGATGGCGTTCTTGCCTGAGGTCTCCGCCAGCAGCGGGAGGTCCTGGCGGAAGGAGCGGAAGAGTTCAGCGGTCTCGTACCCGCCGGTGAGGATCACGCGGTCAACGCTGGGGTGCGAGACCAGCTGGGTGCCCAGCTCGCGTTCTTCGAGCTGCACGAGCGCCAGCACTTCGCGCGGCACGCCGGCCTCCCACAGCGCGTCCACCATGACGGAACCGGAGCGGCGGGCCTGCTTTGCCGGCTTGATCACGACGGCGGATCCGGCCGCGAGTGCGGCGAGCGTGGAGCCCGCGGGAATCGCCACCGGGAAGTTCCACGGCGGGGTCACCACCGTGAGGTTCGCTGGGACGAACGTGGCGCCGTCGACCTTTTCCAGGTCCTTGGCGCGCTCGGCGTAGTAGTGCGCGAAGTCGATAGCCTCGCTGACCTCTGGATCACCCTGCTCGATCGTCTTGCCTGTCTCCGACGCCATGACCTCAAGGAGTTCGGAACGGCGGGATTCCAGGATGTCGCCGGACCGGTGCAGGATGGCTGCCCGCTCGGCAGCCGGCATGGCACCCCATTTTTCGCCAGCCTCGACGGCGGTGGCGATGATGCGGTCCAGCTCCTGGGAGTCGCTGACCTTGCTGGCTTCAACGATCGCGTCGCCGGCAGTGGATCCCGGGATGCGTTTCAGGATCTCGCGGCCCCAGGCCCGGTTGGCGGGAAGTGCCGGATCCGTGTCCGGAGCGTTGGCGAAGCCCTGGTTTGGGGTGGCCGCCGCGGGCTTGTTGCGGTCCTGCGTACGGTTGGGTGCCGGAACGGCGTCGTCCAGCTCCGCGAGCGAGGCGAGGAAACGCTGCTTCTCGCGTTCGAACAGCGATTCGTTCTCGCTGAGCTCGAACACGGCAGACATGAAGTTGTCCTGGCTGGCGCCTTCTTCGAGGCGGCGGATCAGGTAGGCGATGGCGACGTCGAACTCGCCCGGGTGCACCACCGGCGTGTACAGCAGCAGGCTTCCGACGTCCTTGCGGACGGCCGTGGCCTGGCCCGTGGCCATGCCGAGGAGCATCTCGAACTCGATGCCCTTCGTGACACCGCGCTCTTTGGCCAGCAACCAAGCAAACGCAACGTCGAAGAGGTTGTGGCCGGCGACGCCGATGCGCACCGCGTCGATGTGCTCTGGGGTGAGCGCGTAGTTGAGGACGCGCTTGTAGTTGGTGTCCGAATCCTGCTTGGTGCCCCATGTGGCGAGCGGCCAGCCCTGGATGGATGCCTGGACCTGCTCCATGGGCAGGTTGGCGCCCTTGACGACGCGCACCTTGATGGGAGCGCCACCGTTAGCCCGGCGGGCTGCAGCCCATTCCTGCAGTTCCTGCATGGCCGAGAGCGCGTCGGGGAGGTAGGCCTGCAGCACGATGCCGGCCTCGAGGTTCTTGAATTCGGGCTTGTCCAGGATCCGGGTGAACACGGCCATGGTGAGGCTGAGGTCCTTGTACTCCTCCATGTCCAGGTTGATGAACTTGGGCTTGGGGAATGATGCAGCGAGCTTGTAGAGCGGGGTGAGCTTCTCCACCACGTGGTCCACGGCTTCGTCGAAGGCCCAGAGCGAGTGCGGGGCCACAGTGGAGGACTCCTTGATGGAGACGTAGTCGACGTCGTCACGAGCCAGGAGCTTGAGGGTTCCCTCGAGCCTGCGGCTGGCTTCGCGCTCGCCCAAGACGGCCTCGCCCAGCAGGTTGACGTTCAGGTGGACGCCGTTCTGCTTGATCTTGGCGATGGCCGGGCCAAGCTTGGCGTCCGTGGCATCCACGATCAGGTGGCCCACCATGTCACGGAGGACTTTGCGGGCGATCGGGATGACCACCTGCGGCAGGACCGGGGCCATGACGCCACCGGTGCGTACAGCGGCGCGCATGTACCAGGGCAGGAAGGCCGGGACCTTCGGGGCAAGCTTGGCCAAGTTGCGGCCGGCGACGGTCAGATCCTCGGGGCGGATGACGCCGTCGACGAATCCCACCGTGAAGTCCAGGCCATTCGGATCCTTCAGGACGCCGGCGAGGCGCTGTGCGGAAACGTCAACGGGCACCTTCGAGGCCTCAGTGAGCCAGTGGCGGACCAGGCGGATGGCTTCGTGGGCCAACTCCTGGAGGTGACCGGATTCCGGGGCGGACTGCGTCCTGGCGTCGATGCTCGAATCCCGGGTTGGTGTGCTCATGCGCTTCGTTCCTTTGGTGCGGAGAGGGCTTTGTTTCCATCAGTATGGATCTACAATCAGATTAGGAAAAGCGATCTTTTCTGAAGAATATTCATTAGATTTCTAGAACCTTCTGGAGAGCCGAATGCTGGATGTCCGCAGGCTGCGCTTGCTACACGAATTGAAGATCCGCGGAACGCTCGCAGAGGTGGCGGACGCGATGAAGTACAGCCCGTCGTCGGTGTCCCAGCAGTTGACCTTGCTGGAGAAGGAAGCCGGCGTGAAACTGCTTCGGAAATCAGGAAGACGCGTGCAGCTCACGCCGCAAGCCGAGATCCTGGTGGAACACACGGCGGCCTTGCTGGCCACACTGGAGCGGGCCGAGACGGACCTGGCGGCATCGCTTTCCACGGTCACGGGCACAGTCCGGCTGGCAGTGTTCCAAACGGCCGCCTTGGCTCTCATGCCCGACTTCCTCACCATCATGAAAAGCGAGTACCCGGAAGTGCGCGTGGAGATGATCCAGCGCGAACCGGAGACCGCACTTTACGAGACCTGGGCCCGCGACTTCGACATTGTGGTGGCCGAGCAGTACCCCGGACACGCCGCCCCGCACCACCCAGGACTCGATCGGGCCACCCTGACCAGCGACGCGATCAGGCTGGCTACTCCCCCGCTCGGCCTAGGTGGCGAATCGATTTCCTCGCTAGCGGATACAGCGGCGCTGCCGTGGGTCATGGAACCGCGCGGCGCGGCGTCGAGGCACTGGGCGGAGCAGGCGTGCCGCTCTGCGGGTTTCGAGCCCGACGTCCGCTACGAGACTGCCGACCTCCAGGCGCAGATCCGGCTCATCGAATCCGGCAACGCCGTGGCCCTCATGCCGGACCTCGTCTGGACGGGGCGGACCATGCCGGTCCAACTGCTGGACCTCCCCGGACTGCCCAAGCGGACAGTCTTCACCTCAACGCGTACCGCAGGCCGGATCCACCCGGCAATCCTGGCGTGCCGGGAGGTGCTGGAGCGGGTGGCTGCGGAACGGGTGTAGAGCGCAAAAAGGCCCCGGTCCAAGGACCGGGGCCAGACGCGGAGAATGGGGGATTTGAACCCCCGAGGGCGTTAACCCAACACGCGTTCCAGGCGTGCGCCATAGGCCGCTAGGCGAATTCTCCATGCTTCTGAATCAAAAGCAGACTCCACTGTACCCGAGAATTTCGGCATCGCCCAATCGGGACTTCCGGGGCCTGGACCGGGCCTCCCTCGCCCTTAAACGTAAAAATGGACGCCCCCAATGCGTCCATTCCTCCGGCACTCCGTTGAGCTGCTGGGTCCAGCCCCTGAAACCAGGCCCTGCGGCTCACAATCTTGAGATTGCCCCAATCGGTGTACATACCCATAGTCCGCTCCGTTCAGCGGTTTGGCAATGGAGATCAAGAACCATCCTTTGACCTGTTTTCGGCGGCCACTGGGAAGATGGTGGCATGAGCCAACTGCATGCCCTCGTTGTCTACGTCCCGGTCTCGCACAGTGAGGACTTGCTGGCCGCGATCGGCGATGCCGGGGCAGGCAAAATCGGCGACTATTCGCATTGCTCCTTCACCACTCCGGGCACCGGACGCTTCACTCCGTTACCCGGGGCGCAACCCTTTATCGGGGCCGTGGGACAAGGTGAAACGGTGGCGGAAGTCCGGGTCGAGTGCGTGGTTGAGGTGGACATGCTCGACGCCGTGATTCAGGCCCTGCGCTCAGCCCACCCCTACGAGGAACCGGCCTTCATGACGTGGCCGGTGAACGGTTGGCGCTAGCCTCCAATGGACATGCCCTCCCTTGGCAACGAGCACTGGACATAATCCCACTATGTCCACTCCTTGGCTCTAGCAGGGCGCATGTCCCTTGGAACCAGGGAGCACGAGATGGACATGTCCATTCCTTGGCCCTCACAAGGGGCATGTCCACTCGAACCGGGGAGTCTGATGCGGATTCGGAGGGCTCGATAACTTCGGGTAAGCTTGTCGACGGCCCCTCATGTGGCGTCATCCTGTTGAACTCCCCCAGGACCGGAAGGTAGCAAGGGTAGATGGGCTCTGGCGGGTGCATGAGGGGTCTCTTATTTAAATGTCAGTCCCTATAGGTAGGTTTCCCCTGTGACTGTTACTACTGCTCTTTACCGCAGATATCGCCCGGATTCTTTTGCGGACGTTATCGGGCAGGAACACGTCACCGAGCCGCTCATGACGGCCCTGCGCAAAAACCGCGTCAACCACGCCTACCTCTTCTCCGGTCCCCGCGGCTGCGGAAAGACCACGTCTGCCCGCATCTTGGCCCGCTGCCTCAACTGCGCCGAAGGCCCCACTGACACACCTTGCGGCAAATGCAACAGCTGCGTTGAGTTGGCCCGTGGCGGCTCCGGATCCCTTGATGTCATCGAGATCGACGCCGCTAGCCACGGTGGCGTGGACGATGCCCGTGATCTCCGCGAGCGCGCCACCTTCGCCCCGGTCCGGGACCGCTACAAGATCTTCATTATTGACGAAGCCCACATGGTCACCTCTGCTGGCTTCAATGCGCTCCTGAAGATCGTCGAAGAACCGCCGGAACACATCAAGTTCATCTTTGCCACCACGGAGCCGGACAAGGTCATTGGCACCATCCGCTCCCGCACGCACCACTACCCTTTCCGGCTGGTGCCGCCCGAGCCCCTGATGCAATACCTAGAGCTTCTCTGCCAGCAGGAAAAGGTCCCTGTGGCTCCGGGCGTGCTCTCGCTCGTCATCCGCGCTGGCGGCGGCTCCGTGCGAGACTCCCTTTCCGTACTTGACCAGCTCATGGCCGGCGCCGGACCCAACGGCCTGGACTACGAGCTCGCCGTCGCGCTGCTCGGATACACGCACGCTTCGCTGCTCGACGACGTCGTCGAGGCAATCGCCGCGTCCGATTCCGCCACCGTCTTCCGCGCCGTGGACCGGGTCATCCAAACAGGGCACGATCCCCGCCGCTTCGTCGAGGACCTGCTGGAGCGATTCCGCGACCTCATCATCGTCCAGGCCATGCCGGAGAGCGCCCAAGCCATCCTCCGCGGCATGCCGGCGGACCAGATCGCCCGCATGCGCAGCCAAGCCAACAATCTCGGTGCCGCTGAGCTCTCCCGTGCCGCCGATGTCACCAATACCGCACTCACTGAAATGACGGGCGCCACCTCGCCCCGGCTGCATCTGGAACTGCTCTGTGCCAGGATTCTGCTGCCCAGTTCCGAGCAGACCGAACGCGGCATCGCGGCCCGGATCGATCGCGTCGAACGCCGCCTCAATTACGGCGGAGCGCTTGCCCCGGCGGAAGCCCAAGGTTCGTCTGCCGTTTCCGCGGTTCCCCCCGCAGCCGTGGCCCCGACTGCCCGCCCCGCGGAACAGCCAGTGGAACGCCCGACGGCGGCTCCCAGTACCGCTTCCGCCTCACCAGTGTCCGGTGTGCCTGCGGTCGCACAGGCTCCGGTTTCCGACGCCCCGCCGTTATCTGGCACCTCATTCATGTCTGAAACCCCGTCCGTTTCTGAAACCCCGCCCGGCTCTGAAACCCCGTCCAGAGGCCAGTTGACACCGCCTCGTGTGTCTACCAATGACTGGCCCGTGGATGAGGCCCGGCCACCGGCCAGCCGTCCCGGAGCCGAACCCGCCACCCATTCGCCAGCGTCCGCCGCGGTTCCTGAAGAGCAGGCAGCTGCCCAGGCTCTCGCAGCAACCCCGGCATCCGCGCCAGCCCAAGCTCCCGCACAACCGCCGGCGCCCGCACAACCGCCGGTGTCCGCACAGCAATCTCGGTCCGCTGCCGGTGGTGCCGACGTCGAGGTCATCCGTCGCGCTTGGCCAGAGATTCTCCAGACGCTGACCAAGATCAAGCGCAGCAGCTGGGCTTTGGTCGGAGCCAACGCGCAGGTGGCGCAATTCGATGGCCAACTTCTGACTCTGGCGTTCAGCACTGACGGCCTTGCCAGCGCCTTTAGCCGGGCGGACCATGCCGAGAACCTTCGCCAAGCCATCCACAAGACGATCGGCATCGACTGCCAAATCACGTCGGTCGTCGGCGGCAACAGCTCAGGTAGCTCTGAGCCAAACCCAAAAGCACCGGCTGAACCGGCGTCCCCTCAAAACGGGAACGCCCCTCCAACAGTGTCGTCTGCGGTAGACAGCGCCTGGGGACTTGCCCCTGCGGCACAAATCACCGCTGCCGCCCCTGAAACAGCCGCGGTTGACGCGGCACCGGGCCTGGCGCCCGCACCGGCCCCGGCAGAGCAGGCACCACCGGCACCGGAAACGTCGGCGCAGGCTCCTTCGGCCATTGGCAGGGAGTTCGAACAGGTCCAGGGGTCAGCTCCTGCTCAAGCGCCAGACGTAGCTTCGGCCAACCAACCCGTTTCCGCCGCACAGGGCCCGGCCGCGGTGGCAGCCATGGCGTCGGCCGCAGCGACCGCGCTGGCTTCGGCAACAGCGGCACCCGCGGCCCCAAGCACCGACCCGGGCGCGGACTACTCGTATTCGGACGATGACTGGGGTCCCCCGCGGGACGAAGACGCTCCCCCGCTCGACGAAGAGCCGCCCATGGATTGGGTGCCGTCGGCTCCCCCGGGCTTCGCCGCGGTGCCTGCGGGGACCGCCACGCCGCAAGCTGCCGCGCCCCAAGCCGCTGCTCCGCAGGACGCCGCGTCGCCAGCCGCGGCATCCGGGCTGAACGGCTCAACCGCCGGTAGCCCTGCCCCAACGAGCAAGGACTCGTCCAAAGCAACTCAGGAGAAGAAGTCCAAGGTCCTGGAAGATCCCTGGTCCAAGGCCGTCGAGCACGCGCCCGGGTCATGGGTGGTCGGCACCGAAACCAACGTGGGTTCCGCGGATACAGGCAGTTCTGCCGGCCCTGAACGGCAAACCCCTTCATCCGGGGCAGCAACCGCAGGTCCCGTCTATGAGCCCGCCGCCGCGCAGATTCCGAGCCAGCCGCAGGCTTCGGCACCGGCCCTGGCGCCAGCGGCCGATTGGTCAACGACTTGGTCGGCACCACAGCCCACCGGCCCCAGCGCGGGCGCACCGCAAGCAGGTGCGTCGCAAGCGGGCGCACCGACGGCGGCCGCGACGTCCGGCGTCGAAACCGCGCGTTCGTCCGTAGCACTCGGACAGTCCACGGCTCAGGCTCCAGCCACTGCCCACACGCCAACATCATCACCTTCGGGAACCGGGAAGCAGAGCCTCTACCAGCGGCTTTCGAACAGCCCGGAAGCCATGGCTGGGCGCGAGAAGGCACCGGCACGGGCTGCTGCCGCCCCCGGCGTCGTGGTGGAGGATATCCCGAGTGCCGACGACGAGACGATCGAGGAGTCGGGAGTCTTTGGGCGCGCCGCCGTCGAGCGTATTCTGGGCGGGAAGCTACTGGAAGAAAGGTCGCTGGACGGCACTCCCCTGATGCGCCGCTAACAGCCGGAACCCAACAACATCTTGCGTTAATCGCACGGTGTCCAAGGGGGAAACCCACGGAACACCATGCGAGCTCTCCGGCATCTCGTCAAGATGCCACCAAACCGCAACGCCTCGGAACAACAACAGGCGCCTGCATAGAACGAACGAGGACATTGTGTACGAAGGCGCAGTACAAGAGCTGATCGACGAGCTCGGCCGGCTCCCCGGCGTCGGGCCCAAATCGGCGCAGCGTCTTGCCTTCCACATCCTTGAGGCCGATCCCGAGGACATGAAGCGGCTGGTCGCGGCCATCACCACAGTCAAGGAACGCGTGAAGTTCTGCACTGTCTGCGGCAATGTCACCGAGCAAGAGCTGTGCAACATCTGCCGCGATCCGCGCCGCGACCCCTCAGTGATCTGCGTGGTCGAAGAGTCCAAGGACGTCCTGGCCGTCGAACGGACCAGGTCCTTCCGCGGCCGCTATCACGTGCTGGGCGGAGCCATCAATCCGATCGCCGGCATCGGGCCCGAACAATTGCGCATCCGTGAACTCCTTACGCGGCTCAACGATGGCGCTATCCAGGAAATCATCATCGCGACCGACCCCAACCTTGAAGGCGAAGCGACGGCCACCTACTTGGCCCGAATGTTGAAGTCGATCGGCATCACCGTCACCAGGCTCGCCTCCGGCCTCCCGGTGGGCGGAGATCTGGAATATGCGGACGAAGTCACCCTCGGAAGGGCCTTCGAGGGCCGCCGCAACGCGCTCATGTAACCAATGCCCGGTCCGCCGAGGGACCCAGGCCACTCGGCCTTAAGCGATCCGGGTGCCTCGGGGCAATCGGCCTGCCGGAGTCCGCAATGAACGCCAGCCGAGCCACATGAGCAACCCCGTCAGCACCAGCTGCAGGCCAAGCCCCAACGGCCACAGGGGCGTCGTCTGCTTGAGGTACTGCGGCTGGGGCACTCCGTTGGCGCACAGATAGGTGTGGTCCGGGCCAGCTAGCGCGGACCTGGCACCCTGGCTGATGCTTTCGATCATGCCGGCCGAGTAGAACGCACTTCCACTGCGGTCTGGGTACGGAATGGCGTCGGCCACCACCACATAGGGGTTCAAAGCGAGCATCCAGGCCACGCGTTCGGTCCGGAGTGCTGGGTGCTCAACCAAGGGACCCCCGCAGGTGTACCCCGGTTGGACGGGTTCGGTCGGCTGCCCTTGTTGGTTTGGCTGCGCGGGAGCATACAAGACGGAGCGTGCTTGCGGCGTGTTGGCCAACACCGTGCCCTGCGCAAGTTGCGATCCCAGCCCGAAGGAGATCAGGGAGCCGACCACAAGCGCGGCAACTGCCAGGTAAGTCACCACGATCGAGAACAACGGCCGACCCGCAAGTGCCGAAATTCCCACCCCGATCCCGCAGACAACGGCTAGTTCCACCGCCAGCATCACCAAGGAAACCACCACATGCCCTACGGTCAGCCCGCCCTGGAACATTCCGAAAACCAGGAACGGTGCGCTGGTGGCCAGGAAGGCGAGCGCTGCCAGCCAGCCCGCGCAGAACTTGCCCCACAGGATCTGGCCCGGTGTCAGCAAGGTGATCTGCAGGATGGCGAGGGTGCCCCCGGCACGGTCTCCGTCGATGGCATGGGCGGACAGCGCGGGCGCCACAAGCAGGGCAAACAGGAGCACAAAAGCGAGCACCACTTCGAAGATCATGGACCCCGCCCCGTCCTGCGGGGACATAGCCGTGACGGAACGCCGTGCTTCCATGGTCGCGTTCCAGGCGAGCCAGGTCAGCCAGGTTACTACGGCGATGACCACGAACCAGATGCCCAACATGATGTACCAGCCGCGGGAACGCAGCCGTTGCTTCATCTCCAGGACCACAACGTCGCGGATCCCGCGAAGATAGCCGACGACGGCGTTCCAACCGCCCGTAGTTCCTCGCGGTCCCGCTGGACTTCCTTGCGGTCCCGGACTGGGCACGGCTTCTGTCACGTTGCTCATCGCCTCTCCGTTTCCAAGTTCATGTAGGTCTCTTCGAGGGCGCCCGCAGCCGGGGCGAAGGAAACTACCCCGATGCCCGCCGTGACGAGTTCCCGGAGGAGGGCGGCAGCGCCGTCGTCGTGCGTCAACAGCAAGGTGACCGACGGACGGAGGCCTGCCTCCACGCGATATTCCAGGCCCAGTTCTCCAAGCTTTACCGCGAGTGCCTGGTTGTCGAGGGCCGTGATCGCGTAGCGGCGGCCTTGCCGAGCCGCCTCCTCGAGGGTCTGCTGTTTCACGGTGCGGCCTTGGTTGACGAACACCGCACCGTCCGCGATTTCATCGAGCTCACTCAGGACGTGGGAGGAAACTACCACGGCTTTACCGGCTCCCGCGAGGCTGCGCAGCAGGTTCCGAAGCTCCACCCTGGATCCCGGATCAAGGCCGGAAGCTGGCTCGTCGAGCAGGAGCACGGAGGGATCGTGGATGAGGGCCCGGGCCAAGCTCAGCCGCTGCTGTTGACCCCGGGAAAGAACCCGTGCGGGCTGGTCGGCAAGCGCATCCAAGCGGACGAGTTCGAGCAGTTCGTCAACACGCTGGCCAATACCAGCTTGGGGCAGACGGTAGAAATGTGCCATCTGGACCAGGATTTCCCGCGCAGTCAAGGACTCCCATACCCCCAGGGTGTCTGGCATCCAGCCGATCCGAAGCCGCACGGCGGCACTGTCCCGGAGTGGATCCAGGCCATCGATCCGGATGGTCCCGGAGTCGGGCCGGAGAAGTGAGGCCAGCATGAGTAGGAGCGTCGTCTTGCCGGCTCCGTTGGGACCGATGAGTGCCGTGACCTTCCCTGCCGGCGCGTGGAAATCAATGTGTTCCACTGCATGGACCGTACCGAAGCGGCGTGAGACGCCTTCCGCGGATACGCCGAGGGCACCACCGCCCGGGACGTTTGAACTTTCAGCTATGGACATGCTCTACTCACCTGTTTCCCCCAAACAGACCAAGTACGCTGACTTCCTGCGAGCCCACATGCCCTCAGGCCTGCGTATTTCTTGATCGTACGCCACGCGGAAACGGCCGAACATCCACCCCAAGGCCGAGATTTGGTCACAATTCCCCTGCCCGCGGCACCCGGCGATAAACTGGCCAAATAAGCTACGTAGCCGTGCCGTTATCTGGCCAAGCAACGTATGATCCCCAATTGATGCAGTGAGGGTGCGCGCATGAGTTTGCCCACTACCGATGTGAAAACCGAAGACCTGTCCGCTCAGACTGCCATCACAAAGCAGTTGATCGTGCAGAAGTTCGGTGGCTCCTCGGTGTCCGACGCCGAAGGCATCAAGCGTGTTGCCCGCCGCGTGGTTGACGCGCAAAAGGCCGGCAACGAGGTTGTTGTGGTGGTTTCGGCCATGGGAGACACCACGGACGAGCTCCTTGACCTCGCCGCCCAGGTCACCGATTCGGCTCCCGCCCGCGAAATGGACATGCTCCTCTCCGCAGGCGAGCGCATCTCCATGGCCCTGCTCGCCATGGCGATCAACAAGTTCGGCGCCTCCGCGCAGTCGTTCACGGGCTCGCAGGCCGGCATGATCACGGACGGTATCCACGGCAAGGCCCGCATTATCGACGTCGATCCCCACCGTATCCGCACTGCCCTGGACAAGGGACACATCGCTATCGTTGCCGGTTTCCAGGGCATGAGCCACAGCACCAAGGAGATCACCACCCTTGGCCGCGGCGGATCCGACACCACTGCGGTGGCTCTCGCAGCTGCGCTTGAAGCCGACGTCTGCGAGATCTACACAGACGTCGACGGTATCTATACAGCCGACCCGCGAGTGGTCTCCACCGCCCAAAAGATCGACCGTATCTCCAGCGAGGAAATGCTGGAATTGGCAGCGTCTGGTGCCAAGATCCTGCACTTGCGTTGCGTGGAGTACGCCCGCCGCTTTGGCGTACCCCTGCACGTCCGTTCCTCATTCAGCCAGAACGAAGGCACCTGGGTCCTGCCCAGCGCCGATGACAAGATCACGATTCAAGAGGGAGTTGCCTTGGAGCAGCCAATCATCTCCGGCGTTGCACACGACCGTTCAGAAGCCAAGGTCACCGTAGTGGGCGTCCCGGATATCCCCGGCAAGGCCGCCGCGATTTTCCAGGTCATCGCCAAGGCACACTCGAACATCGACATGATTGTTCAGAACGTGTCCACTCACGGCACCGGCCGCACGGACATTTCCTTCACGCTGCCCATCGTGGAAGGCGCGGTCGCCCTCACCGCACTCCGTGCGGCGCAGCCGGAAATCGGCTTCGAAAGCATCGAATACAACGAAAACGTCGGCAAGCTCTCCCTGATCGGCGCCGGCATGCGTTCGCACCCGGGCGTCTCCGCCACGTTCTTCAAGGCGCTTTCGGACGCGGGCATCAACATCAACATGATCTCCACTTCGGAAATCCGCATCTCCGTGGTCACGCATGCTGATCTGCTGGATGACGCCGTGCGGGCCATCCACAAAGCCTTCGAGCTCGACGGCGAAGCCGAGGCTACCGTCTACGGCGGCACCGGCCGCTAGCCGAACGCCGCCGTTAGGCACCCGCCGTCGGGATCTGGATTGCTTAAAACGTGAAAGAACCGGGGCTCACGCTCCGGTTCTTTTTCTTTCCTGCGGCTTTCGAGCCGCAACGAGGCCTCAGGCGTCTTCCTTGCGGACTCCGTAGTGGTGGCCTTCGTCATCTGTTTCGACGACGAAATGCCCCAGGTCTTGCTCCGACGCCTTTTCGAAGTCGTCATGCTTGTGGACTACGGGCGTATCAATGTCGCCCCGGGTCGCCGGGCCGAACCAGAAACGCAGTCGATCGGTCACCTTCATAAAGCTATCGAGTGCATGTCCCACAATTCCCACCTCCTTCCCCGCTGCGAGGTCCAGCCGTACGGTTGGAGCTGAGTGGTTCCAGTGAGGCCAATTTTACGCCCGGAACCCGTAAAAGGCCCGGGCGGAGGTCAGCGGAGGGACTTGTCGTCGGGGTTCTTGGGGACTACGTAGGTGCTGCCGTCGGGCCTGCGGATGGTCTCCCATTGCTGCGCTTCGGCCTGGCGCCGGATGAGGAGGAGCCGGTTCTCCTCGGTCATTTCGTGGTCCAGGGAACTGCTGTGCGCCGGCCCGAAAATGATCCGCAGCTTGCCCGTTGCACGCATGAATTTCTGGGTCATGGTCTCTTTGGCCACCTGGTCTACCCTCTCTCAAAGGATGTTGTGACTTAAGAGTACACTAACAATTAGTGCACTAATTATTAGAAGAGAACGGCCACGTCCCCGGTCGCCGGCCGGTCCGGACACCCAGAACAGAAACAACGCCCGACACAGAATGGAGCAAGCCATGGTTGCCGCCGGCACACCCGTTGCCCCCGAAACCGCCACGCCGCCCGACGATGACCTGTTGCTGGAGCGTCAATTGTGCTTTGCCCTGACGGTGGCATCGCGAAGCGTGGTGGGCGTCTACAAGCCGGTGCTCGAAAAGATGGGTCTGACCCATCCGCAATACCTCGTGATGCTGGCTCTGTGGGAACGCAGTCCACGTACGCTCAAGGACATCAGCGAGGCACTCCTGCACGAGCCGGCCACCCTCTCCCCCCTCCTGCGCCGGCTTGAGGAAGCAGGCTTCGTGACCCGCAACCGCATCCACGGAAACGAGCGCGCCCTCGCCATCACCCTGACTGAAGCCGGGTCCGCCCTCAGGCAGCAGGCAACCGCAGTGCCGGGAACCATTATGGAGCGGCTCCACCTCACGCGGGCCGAAGTAGCGGAACTGCACCGGGCCATGACCGGGCTCATCGCGGCCACTCAACTCCCCGGAGCGTCCGCCGGGCGATAAACTGGCAGGAACCAAGGAGATCCCATGCGTTTGCGAATAGTCCGGTACGTTCTGGCTGTCCTCGCCGTCGCGGGGCTCGCCGCTTGCACGCCGGGCACCGGGGGCGGCTCGCCCAGCAGCTCGGCCCCTGCCAGCAGCGCGTCCTCCACGCCGTCGCCCAGTCCCACTGGACTCCTCCCGGACGAGACTGAATCCCCCAAACCGGCCCCTTCCTTCACCCCGGGCACACCCACCTCTCCCGGCCATGGAGATGCCGAGCTTTCCATCATCGTCAAGCCCTCCCCCACAGCAGCTCCGGAAAGCTACACGCTCGTCTGCACCAGTGGCGTCCCCGCGGCCGAAAGCCACCACCACACCGCCGCCGCAGCGTGCGCGGCCCTGAAGAAGAACCCTGCCCTCCTCACGCGCTCGCCACGCCCTAGCGACCAAGTCTGCAGCCAGCGCTACGGTGGCCCCCAGACGGCAACAGTCACCGGGGCAGTGGATGGCGTGGGCGTCGATTCCTCCTACAAACTCACCGACGGCTGCGAAATCGCCGCATGGGCCGCAGTCGCCGACATCCTGGGTTCCAGCGGTGCCGGAGCCTAGGCAAGCGCACCTCCCGCAAGAGAAATGGCTTGCGCTGGAGGCTGCCCACCATGCCCGCGTTGAGCGCTACGCCAAGCCGTACTTGGCCCGGCGCTCCGCAGGCCAGAAGCATCCGGTGGAAGATTTCCTCTTCACCTACTACACGCAGAAGCCAGGGCAGCTGCTGCGCTGGCACCCGGGTGACGGCGTCGTCCTCTCCGGCCCCAAAGCGGCGGAGCGGACCGGGTGGAAGTACTACCGAGTGCTCGACGACGGCGCGCTGGCCTCCGCGGGACTGCCTGCCGGCACCGTCGCGGTCACCTTCGATCGCAGCCGGTTCGTAGCCGACCGCACCGAGGCCGTCCGCTTCGCGGGCATCATCCTGGCGGGGACCGTCGCGCGGCCCGCCCAGTTTGGCTGCTTCGGCCTGCACGAGTGGGCCATGGTCTACCGCCAGGACAAATTCCACCTTCGTCACGAATACCTCAAGCTGCGGCTCGGCTCCGAAGGCACGGACGCCGTGGTGGAAGACAACCGGATCCGCTGCTCGCACTTCGACGCCTTCCGCTTCTATACTCCGGACGCCACCCCGCTCAACGAACTCACCCCCACGCGGCAAACCCAGCGGACCATGGAGCAACCAGGTTGCCTGCACGCCAACATGGACCTCTACAAGTGGGCATACAAGCTGACCCCGGCGCTGCCCAGCGAGCTGATGATGGATTGCTTCGAACTGTCCTGGCGGATCCGGGCCATGGACATGCAGGCCTCGCCCTACGACCTTGAAGAATGGGGCTATCCGGCCATCAGGATCGAGACACCGCAGGGCAAGGCCGAGTACGTTGAGTATCAGCGGGCATTCGCCGCCGAAGCCCAGGAGCTCCGCGCGCGGGTCTTGGAGGAAGTTCGGCCGCTTCTGGAACTCCTGGTACCGGCACCCCACAAAGGAAACTCATGACTTCAAGCAATGGAAAGTACGACGTCGAACTCACCATCACGCTGGCAGAGGCGCCTGGCGCTACGGATCACGAGTTCGTCCTGCTCGGCTCGGGCGGCGAAGTCTCCGAAGGCTCAACCCTTCCGGACGCCCGCGCGGCGCTGGCCGCCGTCGAGCAATTCGGCGAAGAGATCTTCTTCCCCGTTCCGCGGCCGGACCGGATTTGCACTCAGCAATACGGTGGTCCACAGGTGGCTGTAGTGACGGGCCGGTTCCGCGGACGCGACGTCAACAGCCGTTTCAGCCGGACGGACGGCTGCGAGATCGCCCGCTGGCGCACCATGGCCGCACTCCTCGGCGGCATCTCCGGATCCACGGGAAACACCTAGGCAGAACCCAAACCCGACGCTCGCTCACATATGACGGCCCCCAACCCAACGCTCACTCACATACAGGGAACAAAACCGGAACGCTCCTGCAGAAATAACGCCCCCAACCCAACCCTCCGCCGGATCATTTGCAGGAGCGTTCGATCGTTTGGGCTCAAAGGTGAGCGAGCGTCTTGGATTTCGACCATAAAGGTGAGCGAGCGTCTGTCGAATAAAAAGAAGCGGCCGGCGGGATATCCCGCCGGCCGCTTTCTGGCCTATCTATCAAGCAGATGTGTCAGAGCATCATTGCCGCATCAACGGGCGTTATTCGACTGATCCTCGTCCTCATTCCGCAGCTTGCTCTTGCCGTGCTCGCCCTCTTGATCATCCTTCGGCACCACGGATACGGTGCCATTCGTCGAGACCAGGACGGACACGAAGGTGGGTGCGCTGGTGCCGGCAAACGTCAGCCGACCGATGTAGGAGCCAGGGGTCAAATCGCTCCAGGCAAAGGAGAGTTTCCCGGCCTTGCCGTTTCGCAGCTGGATCGGGTTAGGCGTGACCGTGGGCTTGCCCAGTTTCGCGTCGAGGATGGCGGCATCAACGGTGGCCTTGGTGGGCCGGTTGTTGGGGCTGGCATACAGGTTCGCGATGATGGTGTACGTCCCGGGCTCCGGGTTGTCGAGGGAGAGCGATTCACTGGCACTGGGTGTGGCAGCGGTCAGCAGCTGATGCGAGGGTGAAATCACATAGAGATCAAAATCCGCGGTGGGATCGGAGGAGATCACCGAGAACTTCGCGAATGGAGTTCCAGGGACAACCTTGGCGGTCGTGACGAAGTTCGAGGCGTCGCTTTGCATAGCCACAGGACCTGGAATAAGCTCGGCGGCCGAGGAATCGGCCTTCGAGAGACCGTCAATGGTCACAGCCGTGGGTGAGTCGGTACCGGAGATGATGTTGATGTCGGCGGAACCACTCGCTTGCTGGGACGTGAAGCCGACGCTCTTGGAGGCCAGCACCGACTGCGGACGGACCGCAATCGGAGAGACCACCGACTTGTTGGCGCCTTCCCACTTCAGCGAACCCATGGCGAATGTACCCAGGGCTGCACTCTTGTTTTCGAAGGTCACTTTGAAGGTCTTCTTCTGGCCGACCGAGTTGAAATTCAGCACGGATGGCGTGACCTTGACGTCAACGCCAGGGACATTGACCGTGGCCCGGTACAGGCCCGGGGTCAAGGCCGTGACAGTACGCGTGACCTCGATCTTGCCTGCCAGGTTTCCGAGGGCGAACGACGGAAGGTTCATGTCGCGCGGCAGGGTGGAACCAAGGCCCGGTATGCCGAGATCGACGCCGGTGCCCTGGATGAACTTCAGGTAGTCCTCGGTTCCGGCGTCGTAAACGAGGCCTGGATCCAGCACGCTGGCCGGGTTCATCTCTCCTGCGCCAGTAGCGAAGACATCCCGGTTCTTGGTTCCATCGGCCAGCTTGACGTCACTCGCCGTCGTCATCATGGCTGATTTGACTGCGGCCGGGGACCACGTGGGATTCTTCGCCAGGATCAAAGCTCCGAAACCTGCGATGTGCGGGGACGCCATGGACGTACCGGACATGAATCCGTACTCATCACCCTTGCTGCCAATGGGCGAAACCCCGGCCAGGACAGCAACGCCGGGAGCCGAAACGTCCGGTTTGAGTAGATCCGAATCGGTGGCGAGGAGCGGGCCGCGGGAGGAGAATCCGGCGATCTGCGGCTGCGCCTCGAGCGGAAGCCCGGTGGTGTCATGGTCAACCAGGGAAACAGTAATTCCAGGGTTGGCCGCAACCTTGTCCTTGATGGCCTGCGAGGCCGGCGGATTCACGTGGACGGTGGGCACTGCGTGCTTGTCCGTGTCCAAGGAGGAACTGGTGAGGTTCACGAGGATCATGCCCACACCGCCGCCACGGAGCACCTCGGCGCTCTTGGCGACGCGGTCAACCACGCCACGGTCACACACCACTACCTTGCCCGCGATCTTCGCCGGGTCCAGGGAACCCGGCGCACAGAGTGCGGCGTTACCGGTGCCTGAGGGAGCATTTGCGGAGAGCACGACGTCGGCCCCGCTCACCTGGTGGTTCATGATGCTGGCTCCGCGGAACTTGCTGCCGTCGGAGAATTCAACCGTTCCCTGCAGCTCCTGGGAGAAGGAAGAAGCGGCAACCGTGGTCATCCAGGGCGCGCCGTGGTTGACCGTGCTGGCTTGCGGCCCGGAGTTGCCTGCTGAGGCGGCGACAAAGATGCCGGCCGAAGCGGCAGAGAGGAACGCCAGCGAGACGGGATCGGTGGTGGTGTCCGTAGCGCCGGAGATGGAGTAGTTGAGAACGTCCACGCCGTCTGCAATGGCCTGATCAATGGCAGCAATGGCCGCGGAGCTGTAGCAGCCTCCCGTGTTGGGGTCGGTGTCTTCCCAGCAGATCTTGTAGATGGAGAGCTTGGCGGCCGGTGCAATGCCGCTCGTCTTGCCAAAGCTGCGGCCGCCCACGAACGTCTCCACACCGGGATTGCCCGCGGCAGTGCTAGCCGTGTGCGTACCGTGGCTCACGACGTCGATGGGCGAGATCTGTTCCTGAAGTGCCCGTTGAGCTGGCGGAACCGTTTGCAGGAAGGCATCGGCGAAGTAGTGGGCGCTGAGCACCTTGGAATTGCAGGCGCTGCCGTCAAAGGCTGCTCCGGTGTCGGTGCCCTTCTGGCATTCGCCCACGAAGGTGTCTCCGTTGGCCTTCAGCATGGCGATCTTGCCGTCACTCGTGCGGTACGGGACCCCTACCTGGGGGTCCCCTACCAGTGGCTGGACGGGATCACCGGCGAAGAACTTGCTCGTGGGCGTGTAGCCCGTGTCGATCACACCGACCACCGTGCCCTTGCCGGCCTGGTCCTGGCCACCGAACTGGGTATTCCACAGTCCGTCGGGTCCGCTGAGCTTGAGGAAATCCGTGGTGGAGTAGTCAGGAGCCGACTGGGTGTCCGGAGCTACAAGGAGGACCTGGGGGTCCTTCGCGAGATTGACAGCCTGGTTCGCGGAAAGGGTGGCGCTGAAGCCATTGATGGCTGTGGTGTAGTCGCGATTGATACTCACGTTCTGCTGCTTGGCCACTTCCTGCTGCTTCTGCTGCAAGTGGGCCTGATACTGCTTCACTTCGGCCTTGCCGACGTCGAGCTTCTTGCCCGCTTGCGGTTTGGTGGCCACATAACCGGGCGTTCCGCCGTCGTAAGTGGCTGCTGGCTTCTCTGCCAGCACCACGACGTAACGGCCGTCCTGATAAGACGTGGGGTCCACATTCCGGGCAACCGCTAATCCGGCGGCGGTTGATCCGGAAGCGGGAGCGGCTTGAGCGGGTGTCAACGCCACGGAGGAGAGCAGAACCGGTAATCCGACGGCTAACGCCGCAGCTTTTCGAAGCCCCCCGCTTCCAATGAAGCTCTTTCCTTGTGAATTCACGAGTGATTGCACCTTTCCGGGCGATCGTGGTGGTCATGTCAAGATCAATCAACTGTGGGTGGACACCGATTGACAGTTCTTGTAATCAGGTAAAGTCCAGCCGATTCATAGAGTACAGAGCGATAGCCGAATATGACATAGGACACATTTCGCGTCTTTTGTCATGTCATTTGGCATCAGAATACATCTGCACACAGCAGCGGGCACGCCCCTGTCGGGAGGGACGTGCCCGCTGTGCGGATATTCAGATAAAAATGACGAAGGCGGCGTGGAGGAAGCCTCAGGCGTGTTCGTAGGTCAAGCAATCAGCCGCCTCGGCGCCGGGGCCGATCCGGACGTCGTGGGCCTCGCACATGAGGTTGTTGTTGTGCGTGCATTCCGAGCGCTGGCAGGCACCAACATGCGCCAAGACCTTGGGGAGCCCTCCCATGAGCGTAGTGTCAATGAAGGTGGCACAGGATGCGTGGTCCGCGGTTCCGCCAATCGTGATCCCGAAGGCGGTACAGCCATGATGGTTGAAGCCGCAGCTGCCAACGCTGCATGCGGACACTTCGGCGACGTGTTCGGTCATTGCTCCTCCTGCTTGGATGCGGAAATTCCTCGACGGCAATTCCAAGCTACTCCCGAATACACGCCTTGAACCCGGAAGATTAGCGCATTTGTGCGTACCCTATTGCGCCCTATTGCGCCGGTGTCGTGTCAGCGGACGGGCCGCGCTAAGACGGGATCCCCCGCAGGGCGTCGCTGATTCTGGCCCTTGTTGAAGCATCCGGCGGGACCGAAATGCGGTTTTCCCGGGCAGCCCGGTCTGCCATGATCCTTTGGAAAACCATCCTCCCCAGGCCGGCAAACACAGCGGCAAGGACCACGGGCAAAACCATCGACTTAGCGTTCTCAGCCATGCGGCAATCCTAATGACGCAAACCACCCCCGGCCAGAGCCGCCGTCGTTCAGTGCCCGGAGCCACCGTCGGGCATTGACAAACTCCCGACGACGGCGGGCTGCCGCCGCCAATTGGCGCGGCTTGCGGGGCCTCTTCACCGATCTCCCGCAAATAGGGTATGTGGCTATTTGGCCGGTAGAATGGGCATGCAAGCTCGCGGAGCGCCCCCCTTATTCCGTAAGACACTGCATCCAAACACTGTCGTGAACTCTGTTGGATGCGGTTCCGGCGTGAGACGGCACCACTCCGCGGCAGCCTTTAACCAAGGTTTAACCAACGCTCACGCACAGGAGTTACCGGATGCCCCGGATCGTCGTCGACGTCATGCCCAAGCCCGAGATTCTGGACCCGCAGGGGAAGGCCATCGTGGGCGCGCTGCCACGCCTCGGCTTCACCAGCTTTAGCGCAGTCCGCCAGGGCAAGCGCTTCGAACTGACCGTCGATGGCGAGGTGACCGACGCCATCCTCGCCCAGGCCCGCGAAGCCGCCGAGACCCTCCTGTCCAACCCGGTGATCGAAGACGTCGTCAACGTCGAGGTCGTCGAGGCCTGACATGACTGAACTTCCTTTGATCGGCGGAGCCCCTGTGGCCGTCGAACCCCAATTGAGCGGGGCCAAGATCGGCGTCGTCACCTTCCCCGGAACGCTCGACGACCGCGACGCCGCCCGTGCGGTACGCATGGCAGGCGGCACCGCCGTCGCACTATGGCATGCCGACACTCACCTGGCCGACGTGGACGCCGTCGTCATCCCGGGCGGTTTCTCCTACGGTGACTACCTGCGTGCCGGCGCGATTTCGCGCTTCGCTCCGCTGATGTCCCGCATCATCGATGCTGCCAACAGCGACGCCAAGCTGCCCGTGTTGGGTATTTGCAATGGCTTCCAGATCCTGACCGAGTCGCACCTGCTCCCCGGCTCCATGATCAAGAACGACCACTTGAAGTTCTTGTGCCGCGACCAGGTACTGCGCGTGGAGAACAACACCACCTTCTGGACCTCGGACTACGAGGCCGGCCAGGAAATCACGGTTCCACTGAAGAACCAGGACGGCCAGTACATCGCCGACGAGAAGACCCTGGACGCCCTTGAGGCCGAGGATCGCGTGGTGTTCCGCTACGTCGGTTGGAATCCGAACGGCTCCCGCCGCGACATCGCCGGCATCAGCAACGCCGCTGGCAACGTGGTGGGCCTCATGCCGCACCCGGAGCACGCGGTAGAGCCCGGATTCGGTCCGGAGTCCAACGCCGGCACGGATGGCTTGGGCTTCTTCACCTCCGTCCTGAACAAGATCGTGGGAGGCACACAGTGACTACCTCTGCTGAAACCGTTGGCAAGAAGTTCAACATCGACACCGTCGAGAACGCGGCGAAGACCCCGGACACCGAACTCCCCTGGGCCGAACTCGGCCTGAAGGAGAACGAGTTCGACGAGGTCGTGAAGGTCCTGGGCCGCCGCCCCACCGGCGCCGAGCTCGCCATGTACTCCGTCATGTGGAGCGAGCACTGCTCCTACAAGTCCTCGAAGAACCACCTGCGCCAGTTCGGCGAAAAGGTGACCGAGGAGATGAAGAAGGACATGCTGGTGGGCATCGGCGAAAACGCCGGCGTCACCAACCTGGGCGACGGCTGGGCCGTGACGTTCAAGATCGAGTCCCACAACTCGCCGTCGTTCGTGGAGCCCTACCAGGGTGCCGCAACCGGCATTGGCGGCATTGTCCGCGACATCATCTCCATGGGCGCCCGCCCGGTGGCCGTGATGGATCCGCTGCGTTTCGGTGCGATCGACCACCCGGACACGGCCCGCGTCATGCACGGCGCCGTGGCCGGCATCGGTGGCTACGGCAACTCGCTTGGCCTGCCGAACATCGGCGGCGAAATGGTGTTCGACTCCGTGTACCAGGGCAACCCGCTGGTCAACGCACTGGCAGTCGGCGTCATGCGCCACGAGGACATCCGCCTGGCCAACGCCTCCGGCAAGGGCAACAAGGTTGTGTTGTTCGGTGCACGCACCGGTGGCGACGGCATTGGCGGCGCCTCGGTGCTGGCTTCGGAGTCCTTCGATGACACCAAGCCTTCCAAGCGCCCCGCTGTCCAGGTTGGCGACCCGTTCGCAGAAAAGGTGCTCATCGAGTGCTGCCTGGAACTCTTCAAGGGTTCGCTGGTTGAGGGTATCCAGGACCTCGGCGCCGCGGGCATCTCCTGTGCAACGTCTGAACTCGCTTCCAACGGCGACGGCGGCATGCAGGTTGAACTGACCTCGGTGCTGCTGCGCGACCCCACACTGACCCCGGGCGAAATCCTGATGTCCGAGTCGCAGGAACGCATGATGGCTGTGGTCACGCCCGAGAACATTGCCGCTTTCGAAGCGGTCATGGACAAGTGGGCGGTGGAATACTCCTGGCTGGGCGAGGTGACCGATACCGGCCGCCTGATCATCACGTGGGAAGGCGAAGTCATTGTCGACGTCGACCCGCGCACCGTTGCCCACGACGGTCCGGTCTACGACCGCCCGTTCGCACGCCCCTCATGGCAGGATTCCGTGCAGGCCGATACCTTCACGGGTTCCGTGCAGGACGCCGGCCGTCCCTCGTCCTCCGGGGAACTGGCCGCCGCCATCACAGAGCTCATTGCTTCGCCGAACATGTGCAGCAAGGCCTGGATCACCAAGCAGTACGACCGCTACGTCGGCGGCAACACCGCCATGGCGTTCCCGGACGACGCCGGAGTGGTCCGCGTGGACGAGGAAACCGGCCTTGGCGTGGCCCTGGCCACCGACGCCAACGGCCGCTACACCTACCTCGATCCGTACCACGGCGCGCAGCTGGCACTGGCCGAGGCGTACCGCAACGTCGCCACCTCCGGCGCGGTCCCGATGGCTGTCAGCGACTGCCTGAACTTCGGCTCCCCCGAGGACCCCGATGTCATGTGGCAACTGGCCGAGGCCATTCGTGGCCTGTCCGACGCCTGCATGGAGCTCGGTGTCCCGGTCACTGGCGGCAACGTCTCGCTGTACAACCAGACAGGTACCGTCCCGATCCACCCCTCGCCGGTGGTGGCAGTGCTGGGCAAGCTCGACGACGTCGCGCGCCGCACCCCGTCCGGCTGGAAGGAAGACGGCCAGGCCATCTACCTGCTAGGCACCACGGCTGCGGAGCTGGACGGTTCGGAGTGGTCCAACCTGCGCGGACACCTCGGTGGTTTGCCGCCGAAGGTTGACCTGTCCATCGAGCGCCAGCTGGGCGAAATCCTCATCAACGCTTCGCGGGATGGCATGATCGACGCCGCACACGACCTCTCCGAGGGCGGCCTCGCTGCCGCACTGGTGGAGTCCTCGCTGCGTTACGGCGTCGGCGCCCGGATTGCGCTGGAGGAACTCGTGGAGCGCGACGGCGTGGACCTGTTCACGGCGCTGTTCTCCGAGTCACAGGGCCGGGCAATCGTGTCCGTTCCGCGCTCCGAGGAAGTCCGCTTCAAGGACATGTGCACCGCCCGCGGCTTCGCCCACCTCCGGATCGGCGTCGTCGACGCCGCCGGCGGCAAGCTGGAGATCAACGGCGTGGACGAGCTGTCCCTGGACGCTCTTAACGAAGCCCACGAGGCCACCCTGCCGAAGTACTTCGGCTAGCCCTCCGAGATTCATCGATTGCTCCGTAACTGCCGTTTTGAACCTTCAGAAGGGCAGTTACGGAGCAATCGTTTTTAAGAACGGGTAGGACGCCAACCGGCCTGGATCAGTGCGGTCCGGACCTTCGCCACGGCCGACTTGGCATCGTTCACCATGTGGCGCTTTGAGATCCGGACCTCCGTCCAGCCCAACGCCTCATACCGTTCCGAGCGGCTAATGTCCCGTACCACCTGTGCTTCGTTGCCGTGATTCTCGCCTTCGTACTCGATGCCGATCCTGTACTTTTTGTACGACAAGTCAGGCTGCAGGAACCTCCCGCCGTCCCCGGCCTCAACCGGCACGTTGAGTTCGGGATCCGGCAAACCTGCCCTGACAATGGCTAGCCGGAGCAATGACTCCTGCGGAGAATCGGAGCCCATGCGGATCAGTCGGATCGCTTCCTTGGCTTTGCGCAGGCCGCGCTTGCCTTTGTGGCGATCAATCATCCGCTGAAGATCCGCGAGAGTGCACAGCGGCGCGTGTCGCCCTTCGAATTCAACCCGTGGCATCCGCACACAGCTGTCCCCCATCACCACCAACTCGTCCACGGTCACCATCTCGGCCATGTCCAGCCAAGTGCGCTCCACGGTGGTGACAAGGACGCCATCAACCGTCGTGACCTCGTCCTCATAGAGCTTCATGCGATGGACGACGACGTGTGGACGGTTGAGATGGGCAGCACCCTCCGGTCTGATCACGTGGAACATCCGGGTTGACTCCTTCTGGCGACGTCGCGGCAGGTCAAGAAGCTCTGCCGCGGTGAGGTGGGACGCGGCGCATCGCTCATTGACCTCGACGAAAGGGCGCACGCGGACGTACAAGGGGAGTTCCGCCGTCGGGCTCTCCGAACGGATCCCCTTGCCGAGTCTGTTCAGAGAGCCGTGCCGCAGACGCCTAGGGCTGACACCCTCCCGCGCCGCCTCGGAAATAGTGAACGGCCGAGTCTGGAGACTCAACGGGAGGCGACGCGGGGTTTTCATGGCCCCATCAGAACAGAAAAGAGCCCGCCCCCGCAGAAGTTATCCACAGCCTCCATCGATTGCTCCAGAACGGTCGTTTTGGGCCTTCAAAACGACCGTTGCTCAGCAATCGATGCAAAAGGGGTCAGTCCTCGCTATGGAGGTCCCGGCGTCGGGCACTCAGCAGCTCCAGTTCCGGGCGGGCGGCAACAAAGCGTTCGACGGCGTCGAGCACCTCCACGAGATGCGCCCGGTCCGGGGCTACCGCCGCTGCACCGATGAGAGCTCGGCGATGTTGGTCCAGGTGGCCGGTTTCGGCGGCGGAGACCTCGAATCGGCGCTTCAGCTCGGCGATAAGCGGACGCACGAGGGAGCGTTTCTCCTTCAAGCTGAATACCTCACCGAGGAGGATGTCGAACTCGATCCAAGCGATCCACATGCGCCCATGGTATCGACTAGCCGCCCTCCCTCCCTTCCGGAGGCTCACGGTGGCAAGATAAAGGCAGGCCGAAGGAGATCCGTGGGCAAAGACGATGATGCGAACAAGGCTGGCAACGCGGTGTCCCAGGGTGCCGAATCGGTGGGGGACGCCGTCGATGATGCCAAGGATTCACCGGCCGTCCGGGCAGTGGCGCGGGCGGGCTTCGTCGCCCTAGGGCTGATTCACCTCTTGGTCGGGTTCATTGCCTTGCGGATCGCGTTGGGCGAATCCGGGCAAGCCGACCAAAGCGGAGCGGTGGCCCAGATGGCTGCCACGCCTGGCGGCGTCGTCCTCCTGTGGGCAGGCCTGGTGGCATGCGCAGTCTTAGCGCTCTACATGGCGAGCGACGCGGTCATGGGGTGGAGCGGACGCAGTGCTTCCAAGAAGTTGCAAAAGAGGCTCAAGGCGGCCGGGCAGGCGATCGTCTTTGCTGCGGCCGCTGTGACCTTCGGCAGTTTTGCGCTCAGCCGTCCGAGCAATAGCAGTGAGAAATCCCGGACGGCCAGCGCAGACCTCATGTCCAGTACCCCGGGCACTGTGCTTTTGGTGATCATCGGGGCGGCGTTGCTGGCAACTGCTGGCACCTACGTCTTCTTGGGGATCACGCGCAGGTACGAAAAGAACCTGCGCGGAAAACCGTGCGGGCCTTTGGGGGATGCCTTCACTGTGCTGGGCGTGGTGGGCTATTGCGCGAAAGGGGTCGCGCTCGGCGCCGTCGGACTGCTCGTCCTGATCGCCACGGCCGCGCACGACCCATCCCAACAAGGCGGCCTCGACGCGGCGCTCAAGGCCTTCCTGCAACAACCCTTCGGCGGATGGGTGCTGGTGTTCGTAAGCCTCGGACTCATGGCTTACGGGATCTTCTCCCTGTTCCGCTCCCGTTACCAGCGGCTCTGATGGCGCCCCGCGCCTAGAGGCGCCACCGCTGAGGAAAACCACGACGGCGGTCCCCACCAAAGGTGAGAACCGCCGTCGGGCGCTTATTTAGCTTGGTCGTGCTACTTGGACGTACCCTGCGACACGGAGCCTTGAAGCTGACGCTGGAAGATGACGTAGACGATCAGCACGGGAACCACGGTAACCGTGACGGCAGCGAACAAAGCGCCGAAGTCCACTGCATAGCCCATCTGGCCTGCGAAGGCAGCAAGCCCTTGGGACAGAACGCGCGGTCCGGCTGCGTTGATCGCTACCGGAATCAGGAACTGGTTCCACAAGCCCAGGAAGTTGAAGATGGCCACGGAAGCGAGACCTGGCTTGGCCATCGGCAACATGACCTGGAAGAACGTCCGCCACTCCCCCGCTCCGTCCAAGGAAGCCGCCTCACCGATTTCGAAGGGCAAGGATTTGAAGAAGGAGAAAAGGAAGAACACTGTGAAGGGCAAAGCGAAGCCGACGTACACAAGAATGAGGCCCGGCAAGGTATTGAGCAGGCCGAGGTTCTTCATGATGAAGAACAGCGGAACCATGGCCAAGAAGATCGGGAAGGTCAGCCCGGCCAACATGAGGTAGTAGATGGCCCTGCTGCCCGGGAAGGTGTAGCGCGCCAGGACGTAGGCGCACATGGCGCCCAGTACCATGACGATCACCAAGGCCGATCCCACCACAATGACCGAGTTCAGGAAGTAGCTTCCAATGCCGGCTTCGGACCAGGCTCGGAGGTAGTTGTCGAATCGCCACTGCGAGGGCAAGGCGAACGGAGAGGCGAAGATCTCGCTCGACGTCTTGAAGGAAGACATGAAAGTCCAGAGCAAGGGCAGGATCACAATGAGCGACCAGATGGTGAGCGCTGTGTGCGAAACGGCACCCACCACTTTGTCGCTGGTGGTGGTGGCCGACTTGCTCGGGTTGAAGTGCAGCGAGGTGCGCTGCTCCGAGGCGAGTTTGCTAGTCATTAGTTGGACACATCCTTGTCGCCGCCAGTGAGCCTGTTCACCAGGAACACGATGCCCGAGAAGATCAGGGTGGCTATGGCCAGCACAACGCCCATGGCGCTAGCCAGGCCGAACTGGCTCTTGGTGAAAGCAGTAAAGAAGAGCTGCTGGGCCATCACCAGCGTGGAGTTGTCCGGACCACCGCCGGGATTCAGCGCAGCCATGTAGACAAAGGCATCCAGGGCCAGGATGCCCATGTAGATGTAGGCGGTCTGGATGTTGTCGCGGATCAGCGGGATAGTGATGGACACGGCAGTACGGAACCGCCCTGCGCCGTCAATCCTCGCCGCTTCGAAGGTTTCGGCCGGAATGCCTTTGATGCCTGCGACGAACAGCACCATGTAGAAGCCGACGAAACCCCACACGATAACGAACATCGTGGCGATCATGGCGGTGCTCTTGTCACCCAGCCAGGCATAGGACTTGAACTGGTCAAGCCCCAAGGAGGTCAGCATGCCATTCAACAGACCGCCGGAAGGATCGTAGATCTGGCCCCACATGATGCCGATGGCAATCGCCGGGATCGTGTAGGGGAAGAAGGACACGACCCGGTAGAAGCTGGAATTCCTCAGGCCTTTGATCTGGCCTTTGCTGCTCCCGCCCACCGTCACCAAGGTCGCCAGCACCAGGCTGAGGATGATGGTGATGATCGGCAGGAAGATCACCAGGAGGATGTTGTTGCCCAAGGCCTTCATGAAGATGTCGTCCGTGAAGATCTTGCGATAGTTCTCTAGGCCGATGAAGTTCATCTTGGACGAGAACCCGGACCAGTCGGTCATGGAGTAGTAGAACGCCTGCGCGAAGGGCGAAATCACAAACACAATGTAGATGGCCAGCGGAAGGCCAAGGAACACTCCAAAGAAGCTGACCTTGTCCCACGTCAGGGGCTTGCGCCTCCGCCTGACCACCGGTGGAGCACTTTCCGGAACGACGGCGGTGGGGCCGACGTCGTTCCGGCTCGTTCGGGTTTTCACTGGAGTCACTTCACTTCAATCTTCGTCACCGAACTGTCGTTGCGGACCTTGTCGGTGATCTTCTGCAGGGCCGACGTCAGGGTGGCGACGTCGGACTTTCCGTCCAGGAAGGTGTTCCAGACAACCAACTGGTCCTTGTTCATCCCGTAGAGGTCAACAAAGTTCCACGTGAAGATGTTCGATCCGGCCGCATTGAGAAGGGTGGTCTGGGAAACCAGGGCAGTGGAGCCGAAGCCATCGGCGGGAACGGTGTCCTTGACGATGGTTGGGGCGAGCTTGGTCTTGGCAAAGTTGGTGGCAGCATCCTTGGAGAGCATGACACGCAGCAATTCCTTGCCGCCAGCAACGTTCTTGCCCTGGGAAGGAACAATGAAGGGCTCGCCGGAAGCGCTGTGCATTGCCTCGTAAGGAAGTTTGGATCCCGAGGTCACGGTGGGAATCGGAACGCCGGTCATCTTGAATCCGGACTTGGTCTGGTCCTTCATCTCGTTTTCGATCCACGAGCCGGACGGGTAGAACACGGCTTCCTGGGCGTTGCTCCACTGTGCCTGTGCTGCCGTGAACTGCGTACCCGAGCCACCTGGCTTGAAGTGGCCCGCCTTGACGATCTTGTCCAAGGCCTTGAAGACGCTCTGGATGGCCGGGTGGGACCAGGCGTCCGCCTTCAGGTTTTCAAGGCCGAGGCGAACGTCGTGGCCGCCTTCCTTGATGGCGGAAGCAATCGCCATTTCCTGGTAGTAAGTGGCTGCTTCCTTGCCCCAGACGAACAGGTACTTGCCTTTCGCCTTGGCTTGCTCGCCGAGGGCGTACATGTCGTCCCAGGTCTTCGGCACGGTCCAACCATTGTCCTTGAGGAATGAATCCGAGTACCACATGGCGTAAACGGTCAGCACGTAGTTCAAGGCGGCCAGCTTGCCGTCGAAAGTACCCGGGGCGAGCACGCCGCCGTAGAGGGTGTCCTTGATGACCTTGCCCTCGAGGTTCTTGGCATTAATGACGCTTGTGAGGTCTTCAAGCTGCGGCAGGATGGCACTGAAGCCGATTGCCTTGGCACCGGAGTTATCGATCAAGTCCGGCGGGTTGCCTCCAACGAATCGCGGCTGGAGTTCCTGCGCGATGTCCGTGGAGGGAGCAATCTTGGCGGTGGAACCCGAATGTGCGCTTTCGAAGGCCTTGCCCGCGAAGTCGACGTAGTCGATTCCGTAACCGCCCTTGAAGATCACCGCGTCAACGGTGGACTTGTCTGCCATACCGAATGGGTTGGCATCTGAAACGGTCCCCGTAGGACCGGTGGATCCTCCGCCGCCACCGGCTGCGCAGGAGGCCACCGAGCCGGCCAACGGCACAAGCACGGCCGCGGCAAGCGCGCCGCGGAGGAAACCACGACGTGCAAAGGACTGCTGCTGAACGTTCATCCTAAAACCCTCCAGAGACTCGTAGTACCGAACTCTGACGGCGCCTCGGCCGGCAGTCGATCGGTCCGGGCACCGCCGCTGCGACGCGCCCTTCGTGTGACATACTTCACCACGAATGATTGAAAAGCAATATTTGAGGGCAGTTTCAATCAACTTTTGTCAAAATGTGATCTGACGAGACTGCCGCTCCGGAGGGGTCATTCGGCCTGTTTAGCCCCGTAAATTCAAGGATTTTGCACACTCAGCAACGGCCTCGCGGGCCAATCGCCGCTGTTGCTCGGTTCCTACCCGCTCAGCCCACTGCTCCGCGAGCTGGAACTCCACCATTGCCTCGGTGCGGCGACCGTCGTCGTACATCGCCCAACCGAGGTTGTTGTGCAGGGAAACCATCCACCGTTTGGTGCGGGGATGCTCGACGGCGGAGGCGTACTCGAGCGCACTGCGCGTCCATGATTCCTGGTGTCCGGAGTCCGCAATAGCGAGCATGTGAAGCGCGTCGACGGCGAGGAAATCTTCGCCTAAGAGGTCCGCCAATTCGGCCGCCTGCTCAAAGAGCGGAACCGCCATGGCCGGGTGGCCCGCGGAGTTGAGCAAGCGCCCACGTTCCAGGAGAATCCGCACCGCAAGGGTCGGCTCCTCTTCGGCGTCGATCCCGTCCAGGAGGGCATCCGCCTCCTCGAAGCGGCCCTGCAAACCGATGGCCCGGCCCAATTGGGTGGCGAGCTCGGCCCGTTCAAAAGCATCGTAGGCAGGATCCTCCATGGCTTCGCGAAAGCGGGCTTCCGACAGCGCGGGGTCCTCAAAAGCCCACAGCTCATCGAGGGTCTCTTGTTCAAGCATCTGGCTCCTCTTGATTGCTTCGGGGCGTTGGAAGGTGCGGTGCAATGACAATCTAGCCGAAGCAGTGGACAGGGTCCGCGTGTCACTCCTTCGCGAGGCGAGCCCAGCCCAACTGTTCCTGCTGCTTGCGGCTCAATGACGAAACTACTAAGTCATAGGAGTCCTCCACCATGTCCCGGACCATGGTGTCCGGCAGTGCGCCGTCCAGCCGCACGCCATTCCAGTGCGTCTTGTTCATATGCCAGGCGCCAGTGATTTCCGGATGGGCCGCCCGCAATTGCACAGCCAGGGCAGGATCGCATTTGAGGCTCACCGCCAGGTTATGGTCGTCCATGGCGGAGGCCGCGAACATTTTGCCCTCCTGCTTGGCTCCCCCGGACACGGCGGAACGGACTTTGAAAACCGACGTTTCCGGGCCGAAGGGAAAGTCCTCAAAAACCCCGGGGAAGCCCAGGCAGATTCGGCGAAGGGTAGCAGCATCCATGCACTGAGACTAACGGAGACCCAGCCTCACGCAACGCCCAGGAAGTCCTCCAGGAGCACCACTTCCAGTCCGGCGGCGAGTTGCGCGGAACGGAATGCCGCAAAATCGGCCGCGAATTCGGGGCGGAAGTGCATCAGGACGATGTCGCCAGGACGTAGCGAATTTCCGTATTGGTAGTCCATGCGCCCGGCATTTGCCTTGACCTCCCAGGTAATGATCGCTTTCAGGCCCGCGGCAGCCACTGCCTGCCTCATGGTGGTGGAGTAGCCACCCCCAGGTGGCCTGAACAGGGTGGGCCTGCGGCCGTACTGCTGGACGGCAAAATCCTGCATGCCCGCGATGTCATCCAATTGCCGCTGGTAACCCCACTGTGTGGCCATGTTGACGTTGTGGCTCACCGTATGGTTTTCGACCAAGCTCCCCTGCGCCATGAACGCCTTGAAGAACCCGGGGTTGTCGCGGACCGTGTTGCTCGTCAGGAACAGTGTGGCCGGGTAGTCATTCTCCGCGAGGAGGCGGACGCTTTCCGGGGACTTGACCACTCCGTCATCGATCGTCAGGAACACCACGGGATGTTTGGTGGGGATTTTGGTGATCACAGGAGCCAGCCCGCCTTGGATAGGCGGCAGGGCAAAGTCAGGGACAAAGGAGCGCCGGAGCCGCTTGGGGAGCCCCGGGCTAGGCGTGGGGCCCGATGCGATGCTTGGCGATCCCGACGACGACGGCGCGGCGCCCGCACTGCCGGGAGCCGCCGTCGGGCTTTCTCCGGACAGGTTTCCGGGAGCAGCGCAAGCTCCGAGCCCTGCCACGAGGGATGCCCCAAGGAGGCCGAGCGCAGTACGTCGGCTGGCAGTGGAGGGATGGTCGTCGCACATTGGGTTCCCTGGTTTCGAATTCGGGTGATTGCCCCCGGAGTGTAACAGCGGCCGGTTAACAGAAGGCGCCACTAGTTGTCGCTTCGCCAGCCCATCTGCGCCGGGCAAGCGTTCATCACGACGTCCAGGCCCGCCTTCTTAGCCCGCTCCGCCGCATCCTCGTCAATCACGCCGAGCTGGAGCCACACTGCTTTCGCTCCCACCGCAATTGCTTCGTCCACCACGCCGCCAACGCGCGAGGAATTCACAAAGCAGTCGACGACGTCGATGGGCTGTTCGAGGGGCACGTCGGCAAGGAACTTGTAGCCGGTTTCGCCGTGGACGTCTTCGCCTTTTTGGTTGATCGGGACGATCTCCATGCCCATGGTGTCGCGAATGTAGAGAGCCACTTCGAACGCGGAGCGCCACTCATTCGTGCTGAGTCCCACGATTGCCCAGCGGCCCTTTGTTCGCATAAGCCGGTCGATGACTGCCGGATCGTTGACATGTGTCATACCCCAAGCCTACTACCGTGGTTTTGCGGGTCACTTGGCCGAATTATTGACTGGGATTCGTGCCAGGCGATGTTAGCGGGCCAGTCCGAAGAGCCAGCGCAGGGACGCTCCTTGGGACTTTCCCGAGGGGTCGGCCTTGCTGTCCTGGAGGACCTGTTGCAGTCCATCCTGGAACTCCTTGCTGCTCCATTTCGGCAAGGTGTCCGTTGCCTGCTTGAGTACGCCTTGGGAATCCGTCTTGGGCTCGGTGTGCGCTGTCTTCGGTACTCCGGGCCGCCCCACGGTCCCCTGCTTTGGTGAATCCTTCATTTCGGCGGGATCCGTGGGCGACGGCACCACGTCCGGGGAAGGCTCAACCGCAGGCGGCGGGGCTGCTTCGGGGACAGGCGCGATGACCGGTTCCGGTGCTACGGCAGGAGCAGGCAGATCGACAGGCGCCGGGTGGGTGGTGACCTTCGGGGAATCGCCGGCCGGGGCTGGAGGTACCAGCGACGGCGGAGCAGTGGTCCAGCCCGGCGCCCAGTCGGAGATCAGCGACTGCATGAAATCGGGAGTGCCCTTGCTAAATCCGGAACTCGAGGCCGCAACGCCCCCGATGCCCAAGCCCATGGCGGTCAGGACCGCGGCACCAATGACGGCAGGGCGGTGTTTGCGCAGCTGACGACGCTTGCCGAGCTCATCGAGGGGATATTCTTCCGCAGGGTCGGCAGTGGCCGCCCCGGTTCCGGCCGCCCCGGTTCCGGCCGCCAGGCCAACTCCGGCAACGGGGCCAACTCCCACGGCGGTACCGGCCAGGAGCGCAGCAAGCGCCTGGCCGGGGATCGGCGCGGGCATGGACGCGAACGATTCCAGCGCCTTCAAGGAGTCCGTGAGCGCGGGAGCGTCCGCCAGTCCAGCCTCAAGCAGGAGCTCGTGGATGATCGCGTCGCGGTCAATGTCCTTGCAATCCCAACGCATCATGGGGCCACGTATTCCTTTACTACCGAGTGCTCGCGGAGTGCATTCAACGCCCGGCGCTGCAGTTGCTTGACCGCGCCTTGGCTTTTCCCCATGATTTCGGCGGCCTGTTCCACTGTCAGACCAGCAACGATCCGAAGTGACAGGACTTCCCGCTGGTCTTCCCGAAGGAGGCCCAGCAGGCCCATGACTTCCCGGGGCGAAACACGGTCCATCGCTTCGGCTTCCGCCGAACTCGACTGGCGAGCGTCACGCTCAGGTTCAAACTCGTGGTGCTCCGGGGCCCTGCTTTGCCGACGATGGTCATCCACCATCCGGGCGTGGGCTACCGAAAATACAAATGTCCGCAGACCACTGACGCCGCCGGTGATGGTCTCAACACGCGGCAGGACCGCAAGAAAGACGTCCTGGGTGACAGCTTCAGGATCCGAGACGCCTTTTGCTGTCAGGTAGCCGAGCACCTGGCCCGCGAAGGCTTGGTACACGGCACTGAACAGTTCAGCTTCCCGGTCCTGCAGGGCGCGCAAGGCTGCATCGGTCAAGACGTCGGTCACAGAAGCGTGGCTTTCGTTGGGGAGCAAATGTCCGGATTGAAACGAGATCCTTGTTGCCGCCGAAATGCCGCACGGCCGGACAACCTCACCTAGCTTAACCGCTGCTCCCATGAAGCCCAAGGACCGGCTTTCCGTTCCGGAGGCTCGCCTCTCCCGGACTGTGTACATCCACGAAACCCTTCAGACATGAAAAGGGCCGAGCTGAAACCTGATGGGGGACAAATTTCAGCTCGGCCTTTCAAAGAGGTAATCGTCGGGGCACCCCAAAGGGTTACGCGTATTCCAAAAGTTTTTTTCGAGCCCGTTTTTGGCGTTGATCAAGGCCTAAGGTTGGGTGGAACCCAGCTTTACTTCACCCATATCAACAACGTGCCCAGTACCTTTGGAGTGTCGGTTGCCCATTGTTAAGTCAGCACGCTCGCGAGGCGCACGCACTGTGACCCTGACCGTGTCCGTGTGTCTCGCAGGGACGCTCCTCAGCTGCGGTCGGAACGATCAAAACGCACTCGGACCATACCCGGATTCCACCCCGACCAGCACGAACGCCGGGATGCCCATCGAGACCGGCCCCGAGGATGGCTCGCCAATTCTGCCATGGACCCTGAATCGAATCGATGATACGGACAATCGGGTGTACTTAACAACCTCAAATTTCGAGTGCAGCGCTCCCAACCGGGCAAGAATCGCCGAAACCGCAGAGACCATCACGATCACCATCCTTGGCACACCCAACAAGGGTCCTTGCACTCAACAGCTGAACACCCTCATCACGTTTGTCCAGCTCAAGTCATCGATCGGAAGCAGGAAGATATTGGGTTCCAAATAGCTTCAACGCACGACGGCGAGCCGCCCCCTGAAAGGGCGACCCGCCGTCGTGATTTGGCTTTGGTGTCTAATCCTCGATCAGATCGTGCACCACGATCGTCTGGTCCCGGTCCGGCCCGACGCCGATCGCGGAGAAGCGCGTGCCGGAGAGCTTCTCAAGGGCCAGCACATAATTGCGTGCGTTCTCGGGGAGGTCTTCCAGGGTCTTGGCGCCGGTGATGTCCTCGGTCCAACCGTCGAAGTACTCGAAGATCGGCACGGCGTGGTGGAACTCGGTCTGGGTCATTGGCATTTCGTCGTGGCGGACGCCGTCGACGTCGTAGGCCACGCAGACGGGGATCTGCTCGATGCCGGTGAGCACGTCCAGCTTGGTGACGAAGTAGTCCGTGAAGCCGTTGACGCGGGAAGCATGGCGCGCCAGAACGGCGTCGTACCAACCGCAGCGGCGCGGACGGCCGGTGTTCACGCCAAACTCGCCACCGGTCTTCTGCAGGTACATGCCCATCTCGTCGAAGAGCTCCGTGGGGAACGGACCGGCGCCCACACGGGTGGTGTAGGCCTTGATGATGCCGATGGAGCGCGAGATCCGGGTGGGTCCGATGCCCGAGCCGACGGACGCGCCGCCAGCAGTCGGGTTGGAGGAGGTCACAAACGGGTAGGTGCCGTGGTCGACGTCCAGGAACGTGGCCTGGCCGCCTTCCATGAGGACCACCTTGCCCTCGTCCAGAGCGTTGTTGAGGACCAGGGTGCTGTCAATGACCAGCGGCCGCAGGCGCTCGGCGTAGGACAGGAAATACTCCACGATCTCGTCTACCACCACGTTGCGGCGGTTGTAGACCTTGACCAAGAGCTCGTTCTTTTGGCGCAGCGAGCCTTCCACCTTCTGGCGGAGAATCGATTCGTCGAAGACGTCCTGGACGCGAATGCCCAAGCGGGCCACCTTGTCCATGTAGGCCGGGCCGATTCCACGGCCTGTGGTGCCAATGGCTCGGCTGCCGAGGAAGCGCTCCGTGACCTTGTCCAACACTTGATGGTACGGCGCTACGAGGTGGGCATTGGCTGAGACGCGCAAACGGGACGTGTCCGCGCCGCGGGCTTCCAGTCCATCGATCTCCTGGAACAGCGCCTCGAGGTTCACCACGCAGCCGTTGCCGATGATCGGAATCGCGTTCGGGCTCAGAATGCCGGCAGGAAGGAGCTTGAGCTCATACTTCTCACCGCCCACCACAACGGTGTGCCCGGCGTTGTTGCCGCCGTTGGGCTTGACCACGTAGTCAACGCGGCCACCGAGCAGGTCGGTTGCTTTGCCTTTGCCTTCGTCGCCCCATTGGGCTCCGACGATCACGATAGCTGGCATGGGATCCTCCCCCATTCTTTCGGGCCGGTCCTGGCGGGGTCACCAAGGCTCAGCGCCGTACATGAGAACGCCCCGAATCTTTCGGCCCTGCCTGCAGACTTTCGCAAAAGTTCACCGGCGGGATCAGCAAGAGTTCCGGGGCTCTTACCAGCCAAGTTTAGCCGATGCGGCTCTTGGACCTGTTGTCACACGGTCGGAGGGGACATGAATACGGCTTCGACCGTCCCGCAAGAGGTCGCTAGCGGAACGTGAACACTTCCCAAACAGTCCGTGCTGGACCTCCAAATCCGCGTTTGTGCCGAAGCTCGAGGGATACATTACTTTGTGCGTCTTCACCCCCAACCAACCCCGACAGCCGGATATCCGGCCGGGCGCTGCCCGTGACCTGAAGGGAACTCCATGAAAATTCCAAACAAGCGCTTTTTGCTGGCGAGCGGGGCGACGGCCCTCGCCGCATCCACGATCGCCGCCGGCATGATCGGGTTCGGCATGACGCCCGCCTCGGCCTCGTCCAATGACGACCATAAAGGAACCGCGACGCCCATCAAGCACGTTGTGGTGATTTTCGGCGAGAACGTCTCCTTCGACCACTACTTCGCGACGTACCCCCAGGCCGCAAACACCGCGGGCGAAACCCAGCAAGGCAGTGGCGCAGCGGCTCCGACGTTCACGGCGGCCAAGAACACCCCCAAGAACATCGCCACCCTCGCCCACGACAAGTTGCTGGCACCTAACAACCCCAACTCGGCCCAGCCCCAGCGGCTGACGCCAGGCCAGGCAATCACCTGCGACCAGGACCACGAGTACACCGCGGAGCAGAAGGCCTACAACGGTGGCCTGATGAACAAGTTCGTCGAGAACACCAGCATGGATACCTGCTCGGGTGGCCAGTTCGGCCGCCCTGGGCTCACCATGGACTACTACGACGGCAACACGGTCACAGGAATCTGGAACTACGCCCAGAACTTCGCCATGAGCGATTCCCACTTCAGCACCGTCTTCGGCCCGTCCAGCCCCGGCGCGCTCAACTTGGTGTCTGGCCAAACCCACGGCGTCACGGAGTTCACTGCGGACGGACAGCCGGTCAAGCCCGCAAGCAGCGACTATACGGTCAAGTTCCCCGACGCCAACGGCGTAGGCACCATGACGGAGGACCCGGATCCGGTCTATGACGACTGCTCCAACAAGAGCCATGCAAGCAAGAACAACCTCGCCGGCATGCAGGGCAAGAACATCGGTGACCTGCTGAACGACAAGGGAGTCAGCTGGGGCTGGTTCCAGGGCGGCTTTGCCCCGACGACGGCGGCGACGGCCACCACTCCGGCGGCCTGCATAGCCACTCACACCAACATTGCAGGCGCCACCGTGACGGACTACAACCCGCACCACCAACCGTTCCAGTACTACAAGTCAACGTCCAACCCGCACCACCTTGCTCCGGCCAGCGTGGACGAGATCGGACACAACGGTCAGGCCAACCACCAGTACGACACCACGGACTTCGCCAAGGTGGTCAACTCGGACAACATGCCTGCCGTCTCCTTCCTGAAGGCGGGAAACTACCAGGACGGCCACGCTGGCTACTCCGACCCCCTGGACGAGCAGAAGTTCATCACGCAACAGGTGAACGCCATCCAGAACTCGAAGAACTGGGAAAACACTGCCATCGTCCTGGCCTACGATGACTCGGACGGCTGGTACGACCACGTCGCTGCCGGTGTGAAGAACTCCTCGAACACCACTGACGACGCCGCATGGTGCCTCAACGCATACAACAAGGGTGTGCCTATGGCCGGAGGCTATGCCGACCGTTGCGGCCCCGGCCCCCGCCAGCCGCTTGTGGTGATTTCCCCCTTCGCCAAGAAGAACTTCGTGGACCACACCCAGACGGACCAGGCTTCTATCCTTCGCTTCATCGAGGACAACTGGCGCACGGGCCAGATTGGCGACTCGTCGGCAGACGCCAAAGCCGGATCCATCAACGCGATGTTCAACTTTGACAACGTGCGGGACGTCAAGTTCATCCTGAATGAATCGAACGGTACGGTGGTTTCCCGCACCAAGGAAAACCACGACCAGAACGACAACAAGCAGTAACAGGCGTTTCGAAAACGGCACGGTCTCGAGCTCATCGAGGCGGTGCCGTTTCAGTTAACCCGGCCGCAGCTAAACGGTCGCGCCGCTTGCCGCCGTCGAGAGTCCCACCACAGAAGTCCCGATTCACCCCACAGCTCACCGCCGTTCCGGTAGAGTTAACCAGCCCCCAACACAGCACCCAACCCCGACCGGTCGCGGCCAACCGTTCCCGGCCGGATAAGTGCGCCTCGCTACACGTAGGAGACCAAAGCCCATATGCAAGACCTGGCGACTGATTCACTCGAAGAGCAGCTCTGGAACCGACGTTTCGAACCCCACATCGCCGAGGTCACGGGGCTTTGCGATTCCCTCAAAGAACAGAAGCCGGGCAGCGAAGTCCTCTACGTGGACCCCGCCCACAGCGTTGACGAATGCCGCATCATCAGCCTTTTCTCCAACACCCGCACCACGGAGGGCTCGGGCTTCATTGTCCCGGGTGACGCAGAAGCCACCAGCCGCATGGTGGGCATGCAGTGGCAGTTGGGCCTGCGTCCGGAACTCATGATGCCGTGGAACGTGTACCCGTGGATCGAACCGGACGGAGAGCCGGGCAAGCTGACTCCCGCCGACATCACCGAAGGCCTCAAGCCGCTCCTGCGTTTGCTCGCGATCGTGCCGCGCACCTCCGTGCTGGTAGCCCACGGCAATGAAGCCCACCGCTTGGCAGACCAGCTCATGAAGGCCGCCCCGCAGAGCATCCACCGCCGCGGCTTCAAGACGTTCAAGGTCCGCTCCCTGGGTGGGCGCTCTTTCGCGGGCTCCCCTACGCGCCAGCAGGAGTACCTGGACCTCATCCATGGCGCTTACGCCGAGGCGATGGCCCGGACCGGCCTCACCCCCGTCTCCTAGGACCCGCAATCCCAACTGACTCGCAGTTAATGTCGTTATGAGGCGTCTAAACGACGTTAACTGCGAGTCAGTTGGGCGAGGAAAGCGCGACGGCGGCCGCCCCACCTTACGTGGGCGGCCGCCGTCGGCGTCTTCTCAGCTTTTCTAGCCTTCGATCGCTGCCTTCGCAGCAGGATCGGAGTCGTTCAGGAACTTCTCGATCCGCTCCGGTTCCTCGGCTTCGCCAATGGCGGCGGATGCCCGGCCGAGGGAGTACAGAGCGCGCAGGAATCCCCTGTTGGGCTCGTGCTCCCACGGGATGGGCCCGACGCCGCGCCAACCGTTGCGGCGCAGCGAATCCAGTCCACGGTGGTAACCCACACGCGAATACGCGTACGAATCGATGGTTCGTCCTTCAGCCCAGGCTTCCTCGGCCAGGATCGCCCACAGCAACGAAGACGTGGGGTACTTGGCTACGAGATCCAGGGCCTCCTGCCCCAACGCAAGGTGCTGGTACACCTCGGTCTCGGGAGGGAGGAGCGTCGGCTCCGGGCCCATCAGGTTCTTGCGGAATTCGTCGGACATTAGAAGGTCTTGCCGACCGAACCGAGCTGCTTGGCGGCTTCCACGATCCGGGCAGCCATGCCGGCCTCGGCGGAGGCTCCCCAGACGCGGGGGTCGTAGGTCTTCTTGTTGCCCATTTCGCCGTCGACCTTCAGGACGCCGTCGTAGTTCGAGAACATGTGACCGGCAACCGGGCGGGTAAACGCGTATTGGGTGTCGGTGTCGATGTTCATCTTGATGACACCGTAGGAAACAGCATCCGCGATTTCCTGCTCGGTGGAGCCGGAGCCGCCGTGGAAGACGAGGTCGAACGGGTTGGTCTTGCCGATCTTCGCACCGACCTCGGCCTGGATCTGCTTGAGCAGTTCGGGGCGGAGCTTGACGTTGCCCGGCTTGTACACGCCGTGGACGTTACCGAAGGTCAGGGCCGTCAGGTAGCGGCCGTTCTCGCCGGCGCCGAGGGCCTCGATGGTGGCGAGGGCGTCTGCAGTGGTGGTGTACAGCTTCTCGTTGATCTCGTTCTCGACGCCGTCTTCCTCGCCGCCAACCGTGCCGATTTCAACCTCGAGGATGATCTTGGCGGCAGCTGCGCGCTCCAAGAGTTCGCGACCGATGCGCAAGTTGTCTTCCAACGTCTCGTGCGAGCCGTCCCACATGTGCGAGTTGAAGATGGGGTCCTTGCCGGCCTTGACGGCTTCCTCGGAAGCAGCCAGCAGCGGGAGCACGAAGTCCGCGAGCTTGTCCTGCGGGCAGTGGTCCGTGTGCAGGGCGATGTTCACGTTGTAGTTCTTGGCGACCTCGCGGGCGAAAGCCGCGAAGCCCAGGGAGCCGGCAACCATGTCCTTGACGGATGCGCCGGACCAGTAGGCCGCACCACCGGTGGAGACCTGGATGATGCCGTCCGATTCGGCCTCGGCAAAGCCGCGGATGGCGGCGTTCAGGGTCTGCGACGAGGTGACGTTCACTGCCGGGAACGCATATCCACCGGCCTTCGCGCGGTCGATCATCTCGGAGTAAATCTCTGGGGTTGCGATGGGCATGCTGACTCCTATGCTGATTTTCGTCCGTGGGTTTTGTTGACCCTGGAGTAGACCTATACGGCTAGACACCATCCTAGCGACTGAAGAATCCGGCACCGTGTTTCCGGTCACGGAGACGGGTAACACTTGCGGACCGTCTGTAAGAAAAGGCGTCAGGAGACCCGCTGCCCGAAGTTGTGCCGACGAATCCAGGCGTGCATCGCGATTGCCGCAGCCGACGCCGCATTCATCGAGCGAGTAGAACCGTACTGCTCGATCGACAGGGTGGCAACGGCGGCGTCGTGCACCTCGGGCGTCAATCCGGGGCCTTCCTGTCCGAACACGAGCACGCAGTTGCGCGGAAGGTCGTAGGTTTCCAGCGGCACGGAATCCGGGAAAATGTCGATGCCGATGATCGCCAACCCCTCCCCCTGCGCCCACGCCACGAAGTCCTCCACAGTGGGGTGGTGGCGGACGTGCTGGTAGCGGTCGGTGACCATGGCCCCGCGACGGTTCCACCGGCGTCGTCCGATGATGTGGACCTCTTTGGCGAGGAACGCGTTGGCGGTGCGCACCACGGTGCCGATGTTCAGGTCGTGCTGCCAATTCTCAATGGCGATGTGGAAATCGTGCCGGTGGGCGTCCAGATCCGCCACGATCGCTTCGTGCTTCCAGTACCGGTATTTGTCCACCACGTTGCGGCGGTCGCCGTCCGCCAGGAGGTCCGGATCCCATTGCTCGCCTTCCGGCCAATCACCTTCCCAGGGCCCGACGCCGACCTCCGGCTTCGCGTCTAGCTCACGGTCGATAGACGAGACAGCAGTGGTATCGGTAGGGGCTGGGTTCTGGGGCCGGTCAGTCACTCCTCAACCCTAGCCCGGGCAGTACCGCCTGCGGCGCCGAAACCCAGTGCCGTAACGCTGGACACCCGGGTGTCTCAAGAACCGAAAGATGAAAGACTTGGGACGAGAACCAGCCAATACGCGGAGGAAAAGCATGGAGAACGAAACCGAGGCCCCGGAGAGCTCATCCCTCTACCGCAACGGACACGAGATTGAATGCTGGCTCACCGACATGGACGGAGTGCTGGTTCACGAGAACCAGGCGGTTCCCGGAGCGGCCGAACTAATCCAACGCTGGGTGGATACCTCCAAGCGATTCCTCGTGCTCACCAACAACTCCATCTTCACGCCGAGGGACTTGGCGGCCCGCCTGAGCTCCTCGGGCTTGGAAATCCCGGAGGAGAACATTTGGACTTCGGCGCTTGCCACGGCACAGTTCCTGAAGGACCAGGTGCGGGGCTCGGACTCCGGGAACCGCGCCTACACCATCGGTGAGGCAGGGCTCACGACGGCGCTCCACGAGGCGGGCTTCATCCTCACCGACCAGAACCCGGACTTCGTGGTGCTCGGTGAAACCCGCACGTACTCTTTCGAAGCAATCACCATGGCCATCCGGCTGATCCTCGCCGGAGCCCGCTTCATTGCCACCAACCCGGATGCCACGGGCCCGTCGAAAGACGGTCCGATGCCCGCCACCGGCGCCATCGCAGCGCTGATCTCCAAAGCCACCGGCCGCGAGCCCTACATTGTGGGCAAGCCAAACCCCATGATGTTCCGTTCGGCGATGAACCAGATCGACGCGCATTCCGAGACC
The DNA here is from genome assembly GCF_014207375.1 of Arthrobacter sp. AZCC_0090. GTDB lineage: Bacteria > Actinomycetota > Actinomycetes > Actinomycetales > Micrococcaceae > Arthrobacter. The sequence continues at coordinate 62,297 of NZ_JACHEE010000014.1, forward strand.
ACCGCCATGATCGGTGACCGCATGGACACGGACATCATCGCCGGCATGGAGGCCGGGCTGCACACCGTCCTGGTGCTTAGCGGCATCACCCAACGCGAGGACATCGCTGCTTTCCCGTTCAGGCCGAACCAAGTCCTGAACTCAGTGGCCGATCTCAAGAACCAGATCTAAGGTCGAACCATGGCTGTGCTGAACCTGCGTTCCCTGGCCGGCGGCCGGATCCTCAGAGGCAGCCAGCCATTCGGCATGGACGCGGCGGCGACCGCCGCCTTCTTTGAACTGCATGGGATCCAGACGGTCATGGATTTGCGCAGCGGGTACGAACGCGCCATCGTGCCGTGGCGACTGGCCAACGGCACGGGGTCCAACACTCCAGTGGAGCTCGTGGAGAACCCCCTCGATCCGCGTGTCGCCTCGGCCGGGCTCCAAACGATCCACACAGTCGAAGACCTTGGGGAGCTGTACCTGGGTTGGGTCCGGACACGCCCTGATTGGGTAGCGGAATCCCTCCGTCCCGCGGCCCAAGGCAAGCGGACACTCATCCACTGCTCCCTCGGCAAGGACCGCACCGGCGTCGTATCCGCATTGGCGCTCCTCGCGACCGGCACGGACCACGCAGCCGTTGTAGCGGACTACGCGGCCAGCACTGCAGCCCTGCCGCTGATGTTGGAGACCATGGCGGCGGCGTGGCGGCTGGCCGTCCCCGAAGTTCCGGAGGACGCGTTCAGTCCCTCGCTCATGCTGCTGCAATCCCCTGAGGCTGCCATGGAGTACTTCCTGGACGTGTTCGGGCGCGAGTTCGGAAGTGCGGCAGACTACCTGCACGACGCCGGACTGAGCGGCGCAGAGCTGGATGCGCTGCGGATGGCCTAGCCAGGGCCCACGCCGCCAGGGTTCCCTGGCCGAGCGAAGCGAGGTTAGGGGGCGGCGGGGATCGGTCAATTGATGACCACCCGCGAGCCGGCCCTGGGCAAGGGGAAAAGCTCGTTCTGCAGGTCATCGATGATCGGATTATAGACAAAGGGGTTCCACTGGGGACTCGCGTGGGCGGGCCGGGCGCCGTCGGTCCTGAGGCCCGTGGAGGCTATGTTGAGCGGGAACGTTTTGGCCCACGCCGCCCGGGCAGTCTCGTAGTTCACTGTGTCATCGCGGGGGTTTCCGATGAAGGCCAGGCGGGTATCCCCCAGCCTGTCCGTGAACCGAGTGCCGTCGAAGTGGTAGATATAGTCCGATTCACTTTGAATCAGGACACTCGACGGTGCGATCGGCGATAGCTGCTCGAGGGTCTGGTCCCAAATCTGCCCCCACGTGCGTTCATGTTTGTTCACCACGCGCTCGCCCAGTTCGTAACCGCCGCGGAGCACCGACGGAACCTGGAAGCCACTCTCGTACAAGAACACCACGCCGTCGAACCAGCTTTGGTCGAGGATGTCGTACTTACTGAACGGCGAAGAATCCAACAGGACCAGTTTGACGCCGACGTCGTCCCGTTCACGCAGGAGGGCGGCCACTTCGGTGGCCAGCATGCCGCCGAAACTGTGGCCATAGAAGTAGAGCGTGTTCAGCTTCCGCTCATTGATATAGCCGATCACCGCGTCCGCCACCTCAGCGACGTCCAACCCCAGGTTGGAGTACCCGACGGCGGCCAGCTGGCCCCTCTGCCTCAGCGATCCTCGGAGGGAGTTGAGGATCCATTGGGCTTCTTCCCAGCTGGTCTTGTAACCGGGAAAGAGTATCCAACTCGAGTTGGGGTAAGAGGACTCCGCGAAGTCATCCCCCACGGGGAGAATCTTGGTGGTGCGGCGCTCGGCCTGGACCTGGCGGGTAAACAGCATGTCCGCCGCCAGCGCCGTCGAAGCGCCAGCGCCAATCAGGAAGGTCCGACGGGAAAAACTCTTCAGCTCGGCAGCATGGCGGAGAACCTGGGCAAGGGAGCCCGGGTCCTGCCAGCGCTGCTTACGAGGGATTTTCCCCGCCTGAAAGTTCACGCAGCCAGCTTAGGCGTTTCGGCCGACCGGCACACGGCCCTTCAAGCGCGTTCGAGCCTCAGCTAGTCTGGGCCAGTTAGTCGAGGCCGAGCTCGTCCTTGCCGAAGGCGAAGAGGTAGGGCACGCCGGTTTCGGCTTCGATCTTTTCCTTGGCACCGGTGTTGCGGTCCACGATCACGGCTACCGCCACCACGTTGCCACCGGCCTTGCGGACACCTTCGACGGCGGTCAGTGCCGAGCCCCCGGTGGTGGACGTGTCCTCGAGAACCACCACGTTGCGGCCTTCGACGGAGGGGCCCTCCACCTGCCGGCCCATGCCGTAGGACTTCTGGGCCTTGCGTACGACGAAGGCGTCAACGGCGCGGCCGGCATCAGCAGCTGCGTGCATCACGGCGGTCCCCACCGGGTCCGCTCCCATCGTCAGGCCACCGGCGCACTCAACGGCAATTCCGGCGTCGTCGATCATGGACAACATGACCTGGCCAACCAGCTTGGACGCCTCGTGGTGGAGGGTGATGCGCCGCAAGTCGATGTAGTAGTCCGCCTCGGCACCGCTGGAAAGGATCACCTTGCCGCGAACCACCGCCAGTTCTTTGATCAATTCAAGGAGGCGGGCACGGGCGGCGGCAGCGTCAGCTGCAGGGATACTGGCGGGAGTCATGGTGCCTATTCTACGTAAAGCCGTTGGAGGCGACAGAACGGGCGGCGTCAGGCAATGTCCACGACGCGCGTCACGACCTTCGACACGCTGAATGCCCGGCGACGCCGGAATTCCGGTGTCGTGGGGCATTCTGGGTGGCGCGAAGAAAATCCCGCGTCGCCGGGGCGCTGCTCCGGTCCGCACGTCCCACGCGTCACCCACCGTAACCTTCGAAATATCCGCGCAGGGGCCGGTGTTGGCGCAAACATGACAACAATCGGAATCATCGGTGCAGGACACATTGGCAGCCAGGTCGCCCGCAAAGCGGTTGAACTCGGCTATGACGTAGTGATCAGCAACTCGCGGGGGCCGGAAACCCTTGCAGAACTGGTGACGGAGCTAGGCCCACGGGCCCGCGCCGCAACACCGGCCGAGGCAGCAGCGGCGGGCGATTTCGCCGTCGTCACCCTTCCCCTTAAGAGCTACCAGGACATCCCCGCGGAACCGCTCGAGGGCAAGATTGTGATCGACACGAACAACTACTACTGGGAGCGCGATGGCCGTATCCCGGCCTTGGACGCCGGCGAAGCCACCACGTCCGGGCTGCTGCAAAAGCACCTGCCCACGTCCAAAGTGGCCAAGGGCTTCAACCACATCATGGCGAAGGAGATCACCTCCGACGGCACCCCGGCAGGCACCGTGAACCGTCGCGCGCTTGCCACAGCCAGCGACTACCCTGAGGCCTCCGAGCTCGTGGCGAAGCTCTACGACGAGTTCGGCTTCGACACCGTCAACATTGGACCGCTCGACGAGAGCTGGCGCGCGGAGCGTGACCGCCCTGCGTATGTGATTCGGCAGAACGCCGCCGAACTCAAGGACAACCTGGCTAAGGCAACGCGCACCATCTGAGCGACCCTCAAACAACACAGCAGCCGCTTGCTTCCGAAGAGCAAGCGGCTGCTTGAGCGCTTAAGGAGAGTGGCGCCGTCAGGATGCCGGAGAGCGATCGACGACGGCGAGCCCAGCCAAAGCGGCTGCCTTGCGGACGTACTCCAAGTTAGACGCGGTCCGCTCCTCCAAGGGAAGCTCGGTGGAAAAGTCCTCCAGCGTGACCCAGGAGTCGTAGCCAACATCTGCGAGCGCCCGGAAGTAGCCGAGGACGCTTGCCTGGCCCTCGGCCAAGGGAGCCCATTCGTTGACCCAGACGGCTGCGCCCGATTCGTCCTTCGTGTCGGTGCGGACCCAGCGGGCGTTCTTCACATGGACATGTGCCAAATAAGGGCCGAGGAGCTGGAGCGCAGGCAAAGGCGATTCCCAGCCCTCGATGAGCAAATTGCCGAGGTCATGGATGACGCCGACGTGCTGGGGATCCATGCCTTCCAGCAATCGCCGGGCCGAGGAGGCAGACGCGGTCACGGTTCCATGGTGCAGTTCCACGAGCGCCTTGACGCCATGGTGTGCTGCGCGGGCAGCAACCCACTCATAGTGTTCCCGGGTAGCAGCGAAGAGATCCGGGTAGGACAGTCCTGTCGGTTCCTGGCCGCCCATATTCGAGTTGCCCAGCGGCAGCACGTTCACGCGGACTTGTTTGGCACCCAAAGCTGCAGTGGCAGCGAGGACGCGATCGACGTCGTCGTGGTTGTCGCAGCGTGCATAGCCGCCGAGACCCGAGAATTCCAGCCCTGACTCAGCGGTGAGGCGGGCAATCTCAGGGATCGAGTCTTCCAAACCCGTCATCGGCCACGTAGCACGATTCCCCGCCCAGAAGCCCGGCTCCGCCGCCTCGGCTTGGTCCGTGACGCGCCATTCGATGCCGTCCCACCCCTGGGCTGCAAGCTTCGTGGCGGCTTCTTGCGGCGACCATTCGGGTGTGGATGCAGTGAACACCGAAAACTTCATGCCGAAACCCCTTCGCGGTGGGAAGCAGAGTTAGCGTCGGCGCTGCCCGTGCGGACCTCCACGTTGTTGTACTTGCCAGCGATGACATCGGCGATCAGCACGGGCAGGCCCAGGGTGGCGGAGACATACAAGGCACGCACGGTAGCCAATGCTGTCACGGCGTCCTGCACAGTGACGCCCGCGGGGCGTCCTTCCCGGATCGCTGCGACGATGTCGCGGTACTGGCGGACATGACCAGCAGGGTACACGGTGGGGTCCAGCGCCTCCACTTTGTCGTCCGGGTATTTGGCGAGTTCGACGGCGGCCTGGTTTCCGCCGCCGAGGATGCCCATGGCGCTGCTTTGCGAAGGATCGGCAGCGTCGGACGCGTGGAAGTACTCAAGGTTGTCGTTGTCGATCACTGCGGAGCCCTTGCTGCCCATCACCTGGAGGCGGACGGTCAAGCCCGGATACGCCGCCGTCGTCGCGTGCAATACGGCAAGTGCGCCGGATTCAAAGGTCACGGTGGCCACGGCGGTGTCCTCCACCTCCACGCCTTCGTGGGCGAGCAATGCAGTTTGCGCGCTGATCTCGACAGGCCGGCCCAGGAACCACAGAAGCAGATCCACGGTGTGGACACCCTGGTTCATGATGGCGCCACCGCCGTCCATGGCCCACGTTCCACGCCAGGCGCCGGAATCGTAATAGCCCTGGCTCCGCCACCAACTGACCGAGGCCACGGCGGAGGTCAGCGTGCCGAAGCGTCCGGCACGGCGAGCCTCGTCCACCACCCGGCTGGCCGGATCGAAGCGGTGTTGGCTGATGACGCTCGCCACCAAGCCCTTGGCCTCCGCAGCCTTGGCCGCAGCCAGGATTTCGTCCACCCGGCTCAAGTCGACATCAAGCGGCTTTTCGATCACGACGTGCTTGCCGGCGTCGAGCGCTTCCAGCGCTTGCTGGATGTGCAGCCCACTGGGTGTCGCGATGATGACCAGGTCCACCGGAGCGCTCGCGAACGCCTCGCGCAGCGTCAGGAAGACCGCGGGCTTCGGGTCTCCCTGGTCTTCGATCTTGGCGGCAAGCGCCTCGGAAGCCTCGGGAATCTCGTCCACGAGCGCCGTGATGACGACCTCCGGGAACTCACGGACCGCAGCCGCGTGCGTACGGCCGATGACGCCGCACCCCACGATTACTGCCTGGATGGGTGCGTTGGTGTTCTTTTTTCCCTCAGTCATTTGGTTTCCACTCCTGCTTCATTGAGGACTTTTGCGAACGCCCTTGCGGCGATGCCAAACGCCGTCGGGCCGGAGAAACCGCCCAGGCCATGGGCACCGGCAAGATGCGGTTCGAGGCTGGCGAAGCCGGTGTAGCCGTCGGCCTTCAGTGCTTCAACCGTGCGGAGGACATCGCCGTCGCCTTCGCCCGCCGGGACCACCGTGGCGTTCGAAAACAATGCATCTTTGACCTGCAGGTATTCAAGGTGCGGCCGCAGCTTCGCGTAACCCTCGTCGAAGGGCTTGACGCCCACCTGGACGAAGTTGGCCGGATCCCAAGCCACTTTGAGTGCGGGAGAGGCGACGGTTTCGATGATGTCCAGGACGCGCTCCGGGATGTCACCGAAAATGTCCTTCTCGTTTTCGTGCAGCAGGACGACGCCGGCCCCTTCCGCCACCTCCGCGAGGGCACGCATGCGTTCGATGACGTCATCCCGGATGCTCTCCACCGCTACGTCTTCGCCGTAGTAGAAGGAGAAGATCCGGATGTAGCGGGATTCCAGGACACGCGCGGCGTTGACTGCGCGGCGGAGCCGTTCCACCTCGTGCTCCACGGGTAGGGAAACGTCCACTTTCCCGATCGGCGAGGCGATCGCGGAAACCTTCATGTCCGCGGCATCCAGCAAAGACTTCAGTTCACGGAGCTGCGCGTCATCCAGATCCACGATGTTGGTGCCCCAGGCGCTGCGGACTTCAATGTGGTTGGCGCCCAATGCCTGCATCACGGCAATCTGGATCTTGGGGTCGTCGTCGATCTCGTCACCGAAGCCCGAGAGCTCCCATTCAACAGCTGGCGTGCTCATAACTACTTAACTCCTCCGGCGGTCAGGCCGCCCACTAGGTAACGCTGGAAAATCAGGTACAGGATGACCACCGGGGCAGCACACACAAGGGAGGCTGCCATCATCTGGCCGTAGAAGGGAATCGCGCCGCCTTCTTGCGAAGCACCGAAGACTTGGAGCGCGACGGCGGCGGTCTGGCTTTCGGGTCGGGTCATGACAGAGGCGAAGAGGACGTCGTTCCAGCCGAGCAGGAAGGCGAAAATACCGGAAACGACGACGCCGGGCCAGCTCAGCGGGAGGATGATCCGCACCAGCACGCCCAGGTTACTGGCGCCGTCGATCCTTGCCGCCTCTTCGAGTTCGCGCGGCAGGCCGCGCAGATAGGTGACCATCACCCAGGTGGAGAACGGCATCGCGAACGTCAGGTAGGTCACGAACAGGCCCCACTGCGTGCCGATGACCTGGATGCCAAGGTAGCTGGCGGCCGAAGAGAACAGCACGAAGACCGGCAGCACCATGAGGGTACCTGGCACCGATTGCAGCGCGAGCAGCCCGCGAAGGATCGTGAGGCGGCCGCGGAACTGGTAGCGGACCAGGACGTAGGCGGTGGCGATCGACATCAGCGCGGAGACCACGGCGGTGGAACCGGCCACGAGAACGCTGTTGGCCAAGCCGGTGGCCAGGCCGACGCTCGACCAGATCGTGGAGTAATTCTCAAAGGAGAACGTGGAAGGGAAGAACTCGCCCCGGGCAACGCCGATGTCCGAGTTCACGGACGCCAGGAAGATGTAGACCACCGGAATAAGCACCAGGGCACACAACGCCGTCAAGATGATGGCAAGCATGGGACCTGGCAGGAGCTTGGTGACTTCGTGCTGGCGTTTGGAGCCCGGACGGAAGTCTTCGCTCGATTGGCGTCCGACGGCGGTAGTTGTGGTGCTCACTTTTTGCCTCCGGGGGTTTCGGCGTCGTCGAGTTTGACGGCCCGCAGATAGACGAACAAGGGGATCGCGATCAGGATCAGCGAAATGAACGCCATGGCGGCGCTGAGCCCGAACCTGAAGCTCTGGAAGCTGGTGACGTAGGTGAGGATCGGGAGGAGCTCCACATCGGACGGTGCCGGCACACCGAACAGGACGAACGGCAAGGTGAAGTTGTTGATGTGGTGCAGCATGCCGATCAGGAACGCCAAGGCGAGCGGGCCCTTGAGGTAAGGGAAGACCACATAGCGGAGCTTGTTCCACCAGAGGGCACCGTCCAGGGCCGAAGCTTCGTGGACTTCATGGTCCACGGACTGCAGCCCGGACAAGGCCAGCAGGTAGACGAACGGCCACGATGCCCAGATCTGGACCAGGATCAGCGTCCAATATGACTGGGGCCCGTTGAGCCAGAGTCCGGGGTCGATACCTACCGAATGCAGCGCCGAGTCGATGACGCTGCCCGGCTGGAACATTGTCCGCCACACCGTGGCCACCACGAAGGATGGCAGGACATAGGGGATCAGGAAGACGGAGCGGATCACTGCGCGGCCCTTGAATGCGTTCTGGGTCGCGACTGCTCCTGCTATGCCGAGCGGGATAGTGACCACCATGGCGAGCAGCGAGTAGCTGACGCTGAGCCAGATGGCGTGCAACAAAGGTGACGCGGTCAGCGCTTCGACGAAGTTCTGCACTCCGATGAACGGAGCGCTGACCCATTTGCGCAGCGAGTACTGGTCCAGGTCCAGCCCTGACATGAAGATGCCGAGCAGGAGCGGTACCACGATGATGATCACCATCAGCAGGCCGCCTGGGATGAGCATCCACAAGGGGCGGTTGCGCTCGCTCAGCCCCTTGCGGCGCTGCGGCGCGTTCTCCGGCGACTGCGGGCCCGGCGTGGCAGCATGGGACGATTTGCGGCGCGATGGCTTGCCCGCAGTCAATGAATCGGTGGACATGTCAGTTCCTACTTACTTTGAAGCCCGGTCAAGTGAGGCCTGGCCCTTGGTTTGTGCGTCCTTGAGGCGAGCCTGCAGGCTCGAATCGTCCACGGAACCCTTGGAGAGATCGGGGATCGACTGGACCACTACGTTGACGAGGGCCAACTGAATGTCGCCCCAAGCGCCGGTGAAAGGCGTTGCCTTGGACTTGGCAGCAGTATCGGCAACCGGTTGGAGCGTTGGGTTACTCAGGGACTTCAGTGCCTCTGCGTTGGCGGGCAGGTCTCCGAAGATCTTCTGGTAGTTCAGCTGCTCGTCCTTGGACGTGATGAGGTTGATGTAAGCGAAGGCCAGGTCTTTTTGCTTCGAGTAATCGGCAACAACCACGTTGTCACCGGAGAGGATGCTGGCCGCGTTGGCTGCGTCGCCCTTCGGAGAGGTCTCGCCCGGGGCCGTGGTCGGCATGGTTGCGTAGGCATACTTACCAGCAACAACGGACTTCTCGAGCGTCGGGACGGAACTTGAGGTGGTCATCATCAGATAGCCGGCCTTGCCGCTCGCGAATGCCGCCAGGGCGTTGCTGTTGCTCCAGCCAACAGAGGCCGGATCGACAACCTTATCTTTGGTGAGCCATCCGAAGTACGTTTCGTAGGCCTTCTTGACTGTGGGGTCGTCGAGCTTGAGCGACTTGCCGTCCACCAGCGGATTGCCTGCCTGAACGGACATAGCCCAGATGAATTTCCACGGATCAAAGTTGTCCTTGTACCCGGTGGCAAGGCCGAAAGTACCGGTGCCGGGGTTGGTCATTTTCTTGGCCTGGACTGCGAGCTCGTCCCAGCTGGTGGCGGGCTTGTCGATTCCGGCGGCCTTCAAAAGGTCCTTGTTGTAGGCCATCACGAACGGCCGGCTGACGAACGGAATGCCTGCCTGGTGCTGGGCGTCCGGACCGGAGATGCCCAGGGCTGCCTGGTTGAACCGGTCCTTGCCGCCCACTTTCTTCCAGTCGTCGTCGGACAACGTCACGAAGGCCTTGGTTGCATATGCCGTGGGGGTGAAGGTGGTACCCAGGCTGTAGACGTCCGGACCTTGACCCGACACCACAGAGGTCTGGATCCGGGTCAGTTCATCGTTGGCCGTCGCGAACGTTTCGAATTCGACGTCGGCGCCGGTCTGTGCCTTGAACTTGGCGGCAATGTCAGTGAACCACTGCTTCTGCTGTGCCGGATAGTTTGCGTTGGAGTTGACCAGGACGCTCAGCTTCTTGCCCTTTCCGTCAACGGGGCCGGCGCTCCCCCCGGAGCTGGTGCTCCCGCCTCCGCAGGCGGTCAAAGCCAGGGCCGCTGCTACTGCAACAGCGGCAAATTTGGCGGACGATGCAAACTTCATTGTTTTCCTCCCTGGAGACCCGATGGCCTCAATGGCGTGGTGCGCGTCACATCGGGTGATTTCTCCGAGTCTAGGCACGCGCAACAAGGATGACAAGCGATTGCCAAAAATTGTCATCGGTGCTGCAATTGTGGGACAAGTCACTCGTCGTTGAGGGGCTGCGGCAGATGAGGAACACCCAGACCATGGCAGAACTCCAGCTCCAGTCACCGGGCAAGCAGCCCACTATCCGGGACGTCGCCGAGCTCGCGGGAGTAGCTACGTCCACTGTCTCGCGGGCCCTGACCAAACCCGGGAGGGTGAACCATGTGACGCGCGAGCGGATCGAAGAGGCAGCCGCGAAATTGAACTACATTCCAAGCTCGCAGGCCCGCGGGCTCAGTTCCGGACGCACGCAAACGGTCGCCGTCCTGGTTCCGGACATCACCAACCCGTTCTACTTCGACATCATCCGCGGCACGCAGCACCAACTCAAGGCCGCAGGCTACACACAGCTGCTCGTCGACACCGAGGAATCAGCGGAGATGGAGGCAGATGCCCTACAAAAGATGCGCCGCTCAGCGGATGGCTTCATCCTTGCCGCGTCCCGACTGACGGACGAACAGCTCACCGAAGCAGCGGCACAGCAGCCCCTGGTCACCATCAACCGGGCTCCCGCCATTGCGCCCACGGTGGTGATCGATACGCCGTCGGCCATCATCCAGGCGCTGGAACACCTGGTCTCACTGGGCCACACGAGGATTTGCTTCGTCGGTGGCCCGGCTACCTCTTGGTCCAACGCCAAACGGTGGCAGGCGTTCCAGGTCGAGACCAAGGAGCGGGAATTGACCACATCCAGGGTGGGGCCGTTCGCGCCCAAGACGACATCCGGCGCGGCTGCAGCGGACGCCGCAGTGCACACAGGAGCCACGGCATGCATCGTCTTCAATGACCTGTTGGCCATAGGCATGCTGCAGCGCTTGCGCGAACGTGGCATCCGGGTGCCAGAAGACATGAGCATTGTGGGTTGCGACGACATCTTCGGAGCCGATTTCTGCAACCCGCCGCTGACCACCATGGCATCACCCATCGAACAGGCTGGACGCGTAGCCGTCTCCATGCTCCTTTCCCGGCTGAATCCCCAGTACGGCGGCACCAGCCGGCGTTTGGCCGTCATGCCCACGCACCTCACTGTTCGTGCGTCGACGGGGCCGGCACCGGAGCGGTAAATAGCCCGGGTGCGCGGCATGCGCATGAAGTGACACAGTTGAGTGTTTCAAGCACTCATTACTAGTGTTGGAGACATGCGCACACTCCAGGCCACGATCATTGCGGAAATGGGCGTCCAGCCCCGGATCGACCCTGCCGAGGAGGTCCGCAAACGCGTCACGTTCTTGAAGGAGTACCTCAAGGCCACGCAAACCAAGGGCTTCGTCCTTGGTATCTCCGGCGGGCTGGACTCCTCCCTCGCCGGGCGGCTCGCACAGCTGGCCGTCGAGGAACTCGAAACCGAGGGCATCGAGGCGAACTTTGTAGCGGTTCGGCTCCCCTATGGCACCCAGCACGACGAGGACGACGCCCAGGCCGCGCTGGACTTCATCCAGGCCAAGACCGAATGGACGTTCAACATCTCCCGGGCCGTTGACGGCTTCGAGGACGAGTTCGAAAAGACCACGGGCGCGCGCATCTCGGACTTCCACAAGGGCAACACGAAGGCCCGGGCACGCATGACCGCCCAGTACGCCCTCGCCGGCGAATACAACTACCTGGTGATCGGCACGGACCACGGAGCCGAGTCCGTCACCGGATTCTTCACCAAGTTCGGCGACGGGGGCGCGGACATCCTGCCGCTTTTCGGCCTGAACAAGCGGCAGAACCGCGCGCTCCTCGCGGAACTGGGGGCCCCTGCGCGGGTTTGGGAGAAGATTCCGACGGCGGACCTCCTCGACGGCACGCCCGGACGCACCGACGAGGATGAACTCGGTGTCAGCTACGACCAGATCGACGATTACCTTGAGGGCCGTGACATCCCCGAAGCCGCCGCAATGGTGATCGAGCAGAAGTACCTGCGGACCAAGCACAAGCGGACCGTTCCGGTCACCATTTTCGACACCTGGTGGAAGTAGCAGTCGCCTGAACCCCGGGCCTCCGTCACGCTGAGCGACTTTTTGCAGCGCACGACGGCGGCCTGCCGCGCCGTTGCTGGGGCGCCGCCGTCGTAATCCCGCAAAAGCGTGCCCGGCGTGACGGGACGCAGCCGCAAAACACCGCCTCTTCCAAACCCTTGGATGTCCTAGTATATTGCAGGTGAGGCGGATCACACGGCCAACTTGTCCCGGTCCGCACAGATCCCGTCCGCGCAGGCGAAAGGCAGACAATGACAGTCACCGACGACTTCCGCGCAGCCCGCGACCGGCTCCTCGAGCTGCGCACTGACTACTCCCAGGCACACAGCGAGTTCCAGTGGCCCCGCTTCAGTGAGTTCAACTTCGCCCTCGACTGGTTCGACCAGATCGCAGCCAACCCCGGCACCGCCAACAATCCTGCGCTGGTCATCGTCGAACAGGACGGAAGTTCCACGCGCCGCAGCTTCTCGGAGCTCTCTGCACGGTCCTCGCAGCTTGCCAACTGGCTCCGAGGGAAGGGCGTCCGCCGTGGCGACCGTATGATCATCATGCTAGGCAACCAGGTGGAGCTGTGGGAACTCATGCTCGCCGGGATCAAACTCGGACTGGTCCTGATCCCCACTACCACGCTCATGGGCCCACGTGACATCGCAGATCGCGTGGAGCGCGGCGGCGCCCGCTGGGCCGCCGTCGGGACCGCTAACATCGCCAAGTTCGCCGAGGTGCCGGGCGACTACGCCCTGATTGAAGTGGGCGACGGCGGCAAGGGCACCGAATCGGGCAGCCCGCGCGGCGCAGCCCTCCAGTACGCCGAATCCGACTCGGCCGAGACCGAATTCATCCCGGATGCCCCCACTGCCGCCGACGAAACGATGCTCCTCTACTTCACGTCGGGCACCACCTCCCGGGCCAAGCTGGTGGAGCACACCCACACGTCGTACCCCGTAGGGCACCTCTCCACGATGTATTGGATCGGCCTGGAACCCGGGGATGTCCACCTCAATGTGGCCTCCCCCGGCTGGGCAAAACACGCGTGGTCCAACGTTTTCACGCCGTGGATCGCCGAGGCCTGCGTTTTCGTTTACAACTACGATCGCTTCGACGCGAAGGCCCTCATGGAACAGATGGAGCGCGAGCGAGTCACGAGTTTCTGTGCTCCGCCCACCGTATGGCGCATGCTCATCCAGGCGGACCTGACCCTACTGAAGACTCCGCCCACCAAGGTGGTTTCGGCTGGCGAACCGCTCAACGCCGAGGTGATCGGGCAAGTGGAGAGGGCTTGGGGCCAGACCATCCGCGACGGCTTCGGACAAACGGAATCGACGGTCCAGGTCGCGAACACCCCGGGACAGCCGGTCAAGACCGGCTCCATGGGACGGCCGCTGCCGGGCTACGACGTCGTGCTTGTGGACCCGGCCACCGGCGAAGAGGCCGACGACGGCGAGCTGTGCTTGCGTTTGGACCCCCGGCCCGCGGGACTCATGAAGTCCTACTTCGGCGATCCTGACAAGACGGCCGAAGCCTTCCGCGACGGCTACTACCACACGGGCGACATGGCCAGCCGGGACGAGAACGGCGTCATCACCTACGTCGGACGCGGCGACGACGTCTTCAAGTCCTCTGACTACCGCTTGTCACCCTTCGAGCTCGAAAGCGTCCTGATCGAACACCCCGCAGTGGCGGAGGCCGCCGTCGTGCCTTCTCCGGATCCGGTCAAGCTCTCGGTACCCAAGGCATTCGTGGTGCTGGCCGCAGGGTACGAGCCCGGTCCGGCCGTGGCTGAGGACATCCTCAGGTACTGCCGGCAGCATCTGGCGCCGTTTAAGCGCATCCGTCGGCTCGAATTCGGCGAGTTGCCGAAGACGATTTCCGGCAAGATTCGGCGTGTCGAACTTCGAGGCACGGAGGTAGCCCGCCACGGCGACGGCCCGCTACCTGCCGGCCTGGGCGTCGAGTACACCGAGGACGAGTTCCCGAGCCTGAAAGAATAGGCAGCCACCAACCAATGTCAGGAGGCACCGTGGGCAGCCCGCTCCCCCGCGACCCCATCGCCGACGCCCAGCGAAACTGGGAACGCCACGGCTGGGGCGAAGTCGCCGCGCCCATGGCGGCCATCACCGCGATCATGCGCACCCAGCAGATCCTGCTGGCCCGGATCGAAGGCGTGTTGAAGCCGTTCGGCCTCACCTTCGCGCGTTACGAGCTCTTGGCGCTGCTCAGTTTCGCCCGCAGCGGCGCGCTGCCCATGAACAAAGCCAGTGCCCTGCTCCAGGTGCATCCGACGTCGGTCACCAACGCCGTCGACCGCCTCGAAAAGGCCGCCCTCGTCCTCCGATCCCCGCACCCCACGGACGGGCGCACCACGCTGATCGAGCTCACCGCGGAGGGCCGCACCCTCGCGAAGCGCGCGACGGCGGCACTCAACAGCGAGGTGTTCGGCCAGTCCGGTTTCGGCGACGAAGACGTGGAGCACCTGATCCGCGTCCTGGGAGACTTCCGCAAGGCCGCGGGCGACTTCACGGACGGCTGACGCGTTGCCTGTGTCGAGTGACGCCCCATGTCGTCCCCCGGGGCAACACCCCCCATCGTTTCCCCCACAGGCGCGGCGCCCCACAGTTCGGACTTTCTGCGTCATCCAGGCTTGCCTGCCGGCGCCGGCTGCTAGGCTCCGGTTCTGAACTTCCAGGAGGAACACTGTGGGCTTTGCCGAAGTACTCAGGAACAACTGCGCCGCAGATTGGGACGCAGCCGTCAACCATCCGTTCGTGGATCAGCTCTTGGACGGGAGCCTTTCCGACGATGACCTGCGCCGCTACCTCGTGCAGGATTACCAGTTCTGCGATGCGTTCACAGCGCTCCTAGGCCAGGCAGTTGCCTCATCACCGTCGCTTCCTTCGCGGCTCGTGTTCGCACGGGTGCTCGGGGCTTTCGCCTCGGACGAGAACACGTACTTCCAGGATTGCCTTGAGGAGTTATCCGTACCTGAGTCCGACCGGATAGCGCCTTCACTGGGTCCTGTGACCCGCGACTTCGATGCCCTCATGCGGAGCGCTATCGCCACGCGCTCCTACCCGGACGTGTTGGCTGTGGTACTGGTGGCGGAATGGTTGTACGGCGACTGGGCGACCCGGGCCGGCGACCCCGCTCTATGGCCGACAGCAGCGAAGCATTCGGAGTGGATCCGCCTGCACAACAACCCCGAGTACAACACGTGGGTTGAGTGGTTGCGGGCAGAGTTCAACGCCGTCGAGCCCGTCTCGGCCGAAGGCCGTGCCCGCGTGGCCGGGACGTTCGCCGAGGCCGTCCGGCTGGAACGCGCATTCTTCGACGCAGCGCTGGTCCCTGCGGACAGCCATGCTGAGGCCCGTTAGCCCCCTCCTGCGGATGGCGTATTCGAGTTCGATCAACCCCTGGTCCCTAGCTCTTCGCTCCGGCGAGGCCCAGCAGCGAGCCTTCGGATTCCACGCAGGACCGCATGGTGAGATTCTCATATCAAATAATGAGACGATGATTTAGTGTCGTGGGTATGAAACGTGAAGCCGTGGAACCCTTTGTCGACGTCGAATGGTGCAAGCAAAACCGTCGCCGCGTGGTGCTGGCGGATGTGCGCTGGTACCTCGACGGCAGCCCTGGCCGGGAGGCCTACGACGGCGGGCATATCCCCGGGGCCGTTTTCGTCGACCTGGATCGATGGCTTTCGGCTGAAGGCTCGCCGCTCGAAGGACGGAACCCGCTGCCTGCCCCGCATGATTTTGCCCTCGGGATGCGGGAAGTGGGAATCAGCGACGATGACATCGTGGTCGCGTATGACGACGCCGGCGGAGTCATCGCCGCACGCTTAGTCTGGATGCTGCGCGCCACAGGTCACAATTCGGCAATTCTGGATGGCGGCATGGCCAGCTATAAAGGGCCCCTGGAAACCGAACATCCTTCGAGGCCCACCGGACATTTCACCGCCAAACCGTGGCCCAGCGCCCGACTGGCCGAAATCCACGAGCTCTCAACCGAAGCAAATCTCGTGGTGGACGCACGCAACCGCGACCGCTTCGAAGGCAAGCAGGACCCCATCGATCCCAGGCCGGGGCATGTCCCGGGCGCGCGCAACGTACCGTGCAGGGAGAACCTGGATGCTTCCGGGAAACTGCACAGCAAGGCTGAGTTGCTGCGCATCTTCGCTGCGGCAGGCATCGCATCGGCCGAGAACGTCATCAGCTATTGCGGCTCCGGAGTGACGGCTTGCCACAATCTTTTGGCCCTGGAATTCGCCGGCCTCGGACGCGGCAGGCTCTTCACGGGCGGGTGGTCCCAATACGGCCACGCGCTCGAACTCCCGGTCGAGCTTGGACCCGCGTAGCAGGGCCCGTGGGGACTCAGCGCTGCTTGAACTCCGGCTGGCGCTTCTCGGTGAACGCGGCCATGCCTTCCTTCTGGTCCTCGGTGGCGAACAATGAGTGGAAGACACGACGCTCAAACAGGACACCCTGGGACAGGCCGGTTTCGAAGGTAGCGTTGACGGCTTCCTTGGCAACCATGGCAACCGGTTTGGACTTGGAAGCAATCACCTCGGCGGCCTTGAGCGCCTCCTCCACCACGGAATCAGCCGATACTACGCGGGAAACGAGTCCCGCCCGCTCGGCTTCCTCTGCATCCATGAACCGCCCAGTGAGGATCATGTCCATCGCTTTGGCCTTGCCCACGGCGCGGGTGAGCCGCTGCGAGCCGCCCATGCCCGGAATCACACCGAGGTTGATCTCCGGCTGACCGAACTTGGCGTTGTCCCCGGCAATGATGAAATCGCACATCATGGCCAATTCGCAGCCGCCGCCCAAGGCAAAGCCGGACACCGCGGCAATCACGGGAATGCGCAAGCGGGTGAGGTTCTCCCAGCCGCGGAACCAGTCGGCTGCGTACATCTCCATGTACCCCTTGGAGGCCATCTCCTTGATGTCCGCTCCAGCGGCGAACGCCTTCTCGGAGCCGGTGATCACCACCGCGCCGACACCAGGATCGCAATCCATCGCGGAAACAGAAGCCACCAACTCATCCATGGTGGCCTGGTTCAACGCATTGAGCGCCTTGGGCCGGTTCAGGGTCACCAGGCCCACCCGTCCACGGAGTTCCACCAGGATGTTTTCGTACTGCTGCGCCAAGCCGTGCCCCTTTTGTCGGTTGCCCAAGTTTCGCTGTTGCCTACGTTTGTCAGTTGCCCAAGTTTGTCAGTTGCCCATGACCTACCCGCCAAGGCTACTTGGCGGACTTGTCCCGGATGTCCGTGATGATGCCGGAGAAATCGCGCCCGGCTCCGCCTTCGGCCGCGAAGGCATCGTAAATCTGCGATGCCAGGTGCCCCATTTGACCGTCCACCCCGGTGCTCTCGAGCGCGTTGACCGCCAGCCGCAGGTCCTTCGCCATGAGCGCTCCGGCAAATCCGGGCTGGTAGTCGCGGTTGGCCGGGCTGGTGGGAACCGGTCCGGGAACCGGGCAGTTGGTGGTCAGCGCCCAGCACTGCCCCGAGGCGTTGGAGGCGACGTCGAACAACGCTTGGTGCGTCAGGCCCAGCTTCTCACCCAGGACGAACGCCTCGCTGACGGCAATCATGGAGACGCCCAGGATCATGTTGTTGCAGACCTTGGCTGCCTGCCCGGCTCCGTGATCCCCGCAGTGAACGATCCTCCGGCCCATGAGCTCCAGGATCGGCTTCACCGTTTCGAAGTCCTCGGGCAGCGCCCCCACCATGAAGGTCAGGGTCCCGGCTTCGGCACCCACGACGCCTCCGGAAACGGGCGCATCCACGGAACGGTGGCCAGCTTCCAACGCAATGGCCGCGGCTTCGCGTGCCTCGTCAACGTTGATGGTGGAGCAGTCCAGGAACAGGGTGTCCGGCGCAGCCACCGAAAGCAGACCCTGGGTTCCGTCCACCCCCCGGTAGGCGTCCAGGACGTGTTTGCCGCTGGGCAGCATGGTCAGGACCACGGCCGCTCCGGCAACGGCTTCCTCAGCGGAATCCACTGTGTCAATGCCGTGTTCGCGGGCCGCCTCGAGCGCTGCCGGCACGGGATCGTACGCGACCACTTGATGCCCTGCTTTGACCAGATTCACGGCCATGGGGCCACCCATGTGGCCAAGGCCGAGGAAAGCGATGGTGCCGGAAGCTGCGTTTTCAGACATGGTCGGACTCCTTTGAATGAAGTTTGAGTTCACGGTCGCCGAGCGGCGCGAAGAAGCCCTCGACGGCGGCCGGCGTCACCTCTGCCAGTGAAGCTGGCTTCCATTGTGGGTTTCGGTCCTTGTCCACCACTTGGGCGCGGATCCCCTCGCGGAAATCCGGCCCGGTCAGGCATCGGATCCCCACGCGGTATTCCTGTTCCAACGCCTCCTCGAGCGAGAGCCCCCGCACGCGCCGCAACGATTCGAGCGTGACTTTCACGGCCGTGGGCGACTTCGCCTCGATAGTTTGCGCGGCTGTAGCGGCGTCCCCACCGGCCGCGCGCAAGCTACCGACGATGTCCTCGGCGTCGTCGGCGGCATAAGCTGCGTCGATCCACTCGCGCTGGGCTTCCAAAACGGAGGCCGGCGGTTCTTGCGCGAAGCGCGCGACGGCGGCTTCCGCCGTCGAGGTTTCCAGCGCTTCCGCCAGCGCCGGCAGCTTTTCGGACGACACGAAATGGTCCGCGAGCCCGAGGAACAGGGCATCGGCTCCATCCAAGTGGGCACCCGTCAAAGCCGCATGGGTGCCCGATTCGCCAGGCGAGCGGGACAGCAGGAGGGTCCCTCCGACGTCGGGCACAAAACCTATGGTGGTTTCCGGCATGCCGGTACGGGTCCGCTCGGTGACCACGCGCACTGAGCCGTGGGCGGAAATCCCGACACCGCCCCCGAGCACGAGCCCGTCCATGAAAGCCACGTAGGGCTTCGGGTAGCGGGCAATGAGCGAGTTCAAACGGTACTCCGCTGCCCAGAAGTCCGCCGTTTGGTCCCCATGGCGTAGCAGATCGTCGTAGATCGCTACGATGTCTCCACCCGCGCACAGCCCGCGGTCCCCGGCGCCGCGCACCAAAACCGTCTTGACGGCGTCGTCGTCCGCCCACTCGGTGAGTTGCTCCAGCATGGCTTTCACCATCCCGGCGGTGAGGGCGTTGACGGCCTTGGGACGGTTCAGGGTGACGACGCCGAGGTGGCCGCGCTTCTCGAACAGAACCTCAGCCATCAGCTGCCGGCCGGCATCACGAAGCTGGCGCCTTGGCGGATGCCGGAGGGCCAACGGGTGGTGACCGTCTTGGTCTTGGTGTAGAAACGGAAGGCGTCCGCGCCGTGCTGGTTGAGGTCGCCAAAGCCCGAGGCCTTCCAGCCTCCGAAGGTGTAGTAGGCGATCGGGACGGGAATGGGGACGTTGATACCCACCATGCCCACTTCGACGCGGCTGGCGAAGTCGCGGGCGGCGTCGCCGTCGCGAGTGAAGATCGCGACGCCGTTGCCGAACTCATGCTCGGAGCAGAGACGCAGCGCTTCTTCGTAGTCGGCCGCGCGGAGGACGCTCAGGACAGGGCCGAAGATCTCCTCCTTGTAGATGGACATGTCCTTCGTCACGTTGTCGAAGAGCGTCGGGCCAACCCAGAAACCACCGTCGTAGCCGTCCACTGTGAGGCCGCGCCCGTCCGTGACCAGCGTGGCGCCTTGGTCCACGCCGGCCTGGATGTAACCCTCGATCCGTTCCTTGGCGGAGGCGGCCACCACCGGGCCGAAGTCCGAGTCCTTGGCCAGGCTGGGACCCACCTTGAGGACCTTGATGCGATCCTGCAGCTTGGAGACCAGCTGATCAGCAGTCTCCTGGCCAACCGGCACCGCCACGGAAATGGCCATGCAACGCTCGCCGGCTGAGCCGAAGCCGGCACCGATGAGGGCATCCGCGGCCATGTCGAGATCGGCGTCGGGCATGATCACCATGTGGTTCTTGGCGCCGCCGAAGCACTGGGCGCGCTTGCCGTGGGCCGCTGCCGTGGCGTAAATGTACTGGGCAATCGGCGTGGAACCGACAAAGCCGATGGCTTTCACGCGCGGATCCTCAAGGAGCGTGTCAACGGCTTCCTTGTCGCCGTTGATGACATTGAAGACGCCGTTCGGCAGGCCTGCCTCGGTGAAGAGTTCAGCCAGACGCAGTGGCACCGAAGGGTCGCGTTCCGAGGGCTTGAGGATGAAGGCGTTGCCGGCCGCGAGCGCTGGTCCGGACTTCCAGAGGGGAATCATGGCCGGGAAGTTGAAGGGGGTGATGCCCGCGACGACGCCGAGCGGCTGGCGCAGCGAGTGGACGTCGATTCCAGTGCCGGCGCTATCCGAGAATTCGCCCTTGAGCATGTGCGGAGCGCCGGCGGCGAACTCCACCACTTCGATGCCGCGCTGGATATCGCCCTTGGCATCCGGGAAGGTCTTGCCGTGCTCGGACGACAGGAGCGTGGCGAGCTCGTCCATGTGTTC
The DNA here is from genome assembly GCF_014207375.1 of Arthrobacter sp. AZCC_0090. Taxonomy (GTDB): domain Bacteria; phylum Actinomycetota; class Actinomycetes; order Actinomycetales; family Micrococcaceae; genus Arthrobacter. Next base: position 82,740 of record NZ_JACHEE010000014.1, read on the forward strand.
GTTGACCAGGTCCACGAACTTCAGCAGGATCCGGCCGCGGCGCTGCGGGTTCATGGCGGCCCATTCGAGCTGCCCCTTCTCCGCGTTCGCAATCGCGTTCCTGACCTCATCAGCACTGGCCAGCGGAAGCTTTGCCTGGACCTCGCCGGTGCAGGGATCGTAGACATCGCTGAAGCGCCCGGAGGTCCCGTCGATCCTCTGGCCGTCAATGTAGTGGGAAAGTTCGCGCACCATGGAATGCTCCTTTGCATATGTGACTACCCGCGGCCTCGAAGGCACATGTCCAGCCGTGCTCACCTGTGCTTCGGGACGTCTTTGATCCCGAATATACTCGGACTTCCTACTAATTTCTAGGGGTCTCTTGCGTCCCGGAGGTTGACGCGGTCTGCGCACAAACGCTTGGGCAACGGAGGTATTGCCGGTGGAAGGGTGGGTTTCGGAAGTTGACGCTTTTCACCTGTTCTTGAAGTATCGGAAGAGGTGCCTTTCCCTGGTCATGCCTACCGCGGCTGTGGCACCGATCATGAAAGCCATGGCCGCCATGAGTGGGGGCTTGATCCCCAAAACCCTGATGGTCAAGAGATCTTGCCCGCCAACAGTGCCTGAGGCGTACAGGATCAGCGGTATTGCAAGGATCCAGGACATCAGCCCTATTACTCCGCATTCAATAGCAATCTGCACTGTTTGACCGACGGTCGTGACACCACTGTGCTTGGCCGATGCTAGTTCGAGGCGTCGGGCACGGACCGATAGATAGCCCAGAACCACTCCTACGGCAAGGGCCGCCATGGCGCCCAAGCGGGTGATGCGCTGATCGAACTGAGCCGCGCCATCGAAGTTCAACCCGTTGCGCGTATTCAACTGGCCGACGACAGGTGGGTCTGTGTTCGGTTCATCTTCGGCCGGGATCATCGACAACCGAATGAGTGTCCGCAATTCGGGATGCTGCGGCCAGGAGCTGACCCAGCATTCGTCAAAGGCACTGATCGCCGGGACGGGCACTAAAATCCCGTAAGCAAATCCGGCGCGACGCCCGTCTGCAGGATAGTCGTACACCCCGCGAACCACGGCAGTCCCTTGCTCGGTCTCGATCCTTTGCTTCGGCTCAAGGGCGGGCGAATTGATATCCAGCGCCTCGGCGACGTCGTTGGAGACAACAATGCCATCCACCTCGGCCGATGCCTGCGCACCAAAAAAACGCAGGAATCCACTGGTGACCTCCTTAGCCGGGACGGTTGATCCAGGCAACGCCAAGAACTTCGCATCCGGGGCAGATCGCAGCGCGCCGGCGGCGGTGACTCCAGGCAGTCCAGCGAGTTGTTCGCATTTCTCGCCGTCAATCGCGCCGGCAGCGACGAAGGTGGTGACGTTTGCCCCGGACCCCTTATACGAGTTCGCCTGTGAAATCAGCGACTGGGTCGCCGCAATGTCCGCGATCCCCAGCCCCGACCCCAGGAACGCCAAAGCAAAGGCGAACCAGACCGCCCTGGATGCTCCGGACATGATGTTCCTCCAGGCCTCGCTGAAGGTCTCGGCCCTGTTCATTTGCCGATATTCCCCAGATCAAGGACATCTGTGCAGGCGTCGCGCGTGGCCGGATCGTGGGTAGCGACAATGATGATCGCACCATTGGCGGAGATCGCTTGAAGCGCTGAATTTACTGATGCCCCGGTGCGGGGGTCCAACTGGGCAGTAGGTTCATCAACCAGAAGCAGCTGGGGGGCCGCGGCGATTGCGCGAGCCAGCATTAGCCTCTGTGCTTCGCCGCCGGACAGCTGCCGGAAACGCCGGCCCGCAACCGACGTGAGATCGACGGAATCCATAAGTGCCAACGCCCTAGCTTCGGCATCAACCCTCCGATGCCCTTGGGCAAGGAGCGGTAAAGCGACGTGATCCAAGGCGGTGCGTGGACCGACCCCGTGGGGGTTCTGGAATACCCACGAAATCCGAGTGATTCCTTCAATCGCCACAGTGCCGGATGTGGGTTTCATCCAGCCTGCAATGATGCTCAACAGGGTGCTCTTGCCGGACCCTGAAGGACCAGTCAACGCATACTTGTGACCTGGGAAGAAATCGTGGCTTAGCTCCTCGAAAAGGGGCAACTGCCCGCCGAAGCCACACCCGACGCGTTCAAGGCTTATTCGCACAGCACTCCAGGTTCTGGTTTGAGGTCAATCTCGCTTAGTGCGTCGACGCCTACGCCAGACACGAACGTGACACCAAGCTGCGAGCCTAGAATCACTACGCGATGGACCTCTTTGCGGGAGGAGATACAGCCAGCGGTTGCATTTAGGCCGAAGATTGCTCCAGGAGGAACCCCAAGGACCCTCACGGAATGGGCAAGTTCGTACCGCGCGGCGAAAATCCCTGGCCTGTCAGAGGTTTGTGATGCAAGGAAACTCGGTGTCCTGATCAGCTTGCCCAGTGCGCCGGGATCCGAAATCCTACCATCGGCAGGCATCGGGAAATCTGATGAGTCGATCGCGATTCGACGCTCGCCCGGGGCCGCACGCTGCGGCAAATTGGTGATTCTTGCGCCAGTAGCTTGTGGTGGAAGTTCCGCCAAGCCCTGCCCCTGGCCGACGACGGATCCCACCGACGCAGTGCATTTCTGAACGGGCTGCTCCCGGTCAGGGAGCCACACGATCCGACTTCTTTCGATGACGGCACCGTTGGTTCGCGAGCCAAGGGAGGCAGCCAATGCAGCGTACGCTTCAAGTGTCTCTGAGGTGACAGTTGCCGTTGTTCCGATCCCATGCCCGAGCTGATTGAGCTCAGCCTGCAGCGAGCGCACGTCAGCGCCGGAATCGCCAGGATGCAGGTCGCGCCACAAGGGTGTTGTTGTAGCGAGGCTGAGCAGAGGTTCCCCATCGATCGCAAAAGCAGCGGTGCCTGACCTCAGTAAACCGCCCTCCGTACAGGCCGACGAGGTGACAGTCCCGCCAAGCCCGGCAATTAAGCTTCGCGGTCCAGATTGCTCGACCGCAACTTGAACAGTCCTTGAATCCTTGAAGTCAGTCGCTGAGACCTTTACAGCCGTGGCCTGAGTCGGTCGACTAAGTGAGTCCGGCGTCGTCGTGGGAGCCACGGCGAGCCCGGAAGCGAACGCCAGTGCGCTTGCCAGAACGGCTGCCAATGCACTGGCTCTCCGCGTCTGCCCTTGTTCGCGTCCAAATTTCCGCCACATCAAGGGATGGTTCCTTCACGATTAAGCGGATCTAGGCTGCAGGCTCGGAATCTCGGATCACCAACATCGAAAGGGAAATTCTGTTCACCAAAAGCCGCTTCATAGTCTTTGGCAGAGTAACCCCGCTCGGCCAGGCCGCTACGCGAAAGGCATTCGACCATGATAGCGAACTCGTCCTTGTTTTCAGGGTTTCTATTGATTTGGAAATAAAGACTCGATATCTGCCCAGACGTTTCCGCCCGGCAGTTCTTGCTGAGTTCATCGTATTTCGCATCAGTCATACCGGCCGGGGAAGTTGATTTGATGGAGTCACTTTCCTGAAGCTCAATTTGGATATCAAACGCCGCCATGCAGGAAACGAATTCTGTCCTTACCTCATGGTTCTCTTGGTCGGTAATTTTTTCGTCCGACAAGATCTTCCTCTGCAGCTCGGTAGTTGCGGTCGTGTAGGCCGAGCGGAAGTAGTCGGCCCACGGTCCATGGAACGTCGGAACGTCCCCCTTCTGTTGAGACCCTGGACCGCCCCCCTGAACATCGTTCCCGCCGCTCGAGCAGCCGGCGATCGAAAATACCAACGCAACCAGGATCAAAACGGTTCGGTGCAAATGCCGGGAACGCACCACGACCTACTACACCCGAGCCCACCCATAGGAAGTGATGTTGACGTAGTTCTTCAATTGCCAAGACGATTGCCCACGGTAAGCTGCCGGCCCTTCGTAACGAGTCCCAAAGTTGACCGTCACTCTGCTCTTGATCGGGAAACTGCAGACGGCATTGACTGCCCGACTAGTGTTGTAATCGCCACAAAGCCCCGGGACGGCCGCGGCGGGCTGGGCTGCGGCGAGTTCTCCGACGACAAGAAGCCCGACAACTACGGTCGCGGCTCCACCCTTTTTAGCCACGCCCGTTTTAAGCTCAATCAAACCCATTTGGATCCCCAATATATTCATTCCCGGACGTTGTCGCCCGAGTACCGAGAACATAACGGAGCCAGACCCAACCTGGAAGCCAAGTGAGATTGATCACATTGTCAGGGCTCGTGTCGACCTACAGCCGAGCTCATTTTGTGGGCTTCTTCCATGAGCAATTTGCCGAGGAATTCCTGGCGCTCCGGGCGGAATCGCGGCTCGATGCCCGTGAGGGACAACGCCCCGATGGGCCTACCCAGTTGGTCGAAAACGGCGGCGCCCATCCCCCAGCTACCTTCCAGGACCAAGCCGGGATTCACCGAGTACCCGGCCATTCGGGTCTGCTCAAGGTTCCCGCGAACCACACTCTCGGTGTGGCCGACGGCGAAGCCCCCTGCATGGCGTTCCCAGCCAGACAGGATGGCGGCCTGCTCGTCTTCCGGCAGGAAGGCCATGATTGCCGTGCCCGCTGACGCCACGCCGAGGGGGAACCTGACGCCCTCGTGCAACACGAACGAGCGCACGGGAAAGCTGCCTTCTTCACGCAACACGCACACCGTTTCGTGCCCTCGCCGGATGGAATAGAAGGAACTCTCTCCGCTCTCCTCGGCCAGGCGGCGCAGGCTGGGCCGGGCAAGGTCCTCAAACGGGAACCGCGCTGCCGCCACGGATCCCAGCAGGAAGATCTCCGGACCCAAGATCCAGTTGCCGGTCCGCTGATCGTGGTCCAGCAGGCCTTCGGCGGCGAGGGATGCGAGCAAGCGGTGCACCGTGGGGCGGGTCAGTCCTGATTCGCGGACCAGGCCAGCGATGGACATGCCCTCCGGCTTGCGCCCCACAAGCCGCAGGAGCGCGGCAACACGTCCCACCACCTGGGCGCCCTGGACCGGTTTGTTTTGCGGCTGCTGAGCCACCATCACAGTCTCCTTCAAAATTTCCTCCACAATGTGGACACTTCAAAGACTAGCGTCCACACTGTGCAAATTCAGTCCGCGGTACCTTTAGCACGCCGTTGACCGTCCGCGCCGGACCGCCATAAGCTCCTTGCTACGCGACATACCAAACGTCTTATCCAGACGGCGTGTCCACAAAGTGGACTCAATAAGCTACTCAAAGACGAGGACAAGCCATGGCCAAAATCCAACACTGCGCCGCTGAAGCCCTCCAGGACGTCCTGCGCGACGGCCAGACGATCGCCGTCGGCGGCTTCGGGCTCAGTGGCATCCCCGCGGACCTGATCGACGCCGTCTGCGATTCGGGCGTCAAGGACCTGACCGTGGTCTCCAACAACATGGGCATTGACGGCAAGGGGCTTGGCGTCCTCATCGAAACCGGCCAGGTCCGCAAGGTCATCGCCTCGTATGTGGGCGAGAACAAACTCTTCGCCGAGCAGTACCTCTCCGGCCAGCTCGAGGTCGAATTCGCTCCCCAGGGCACCCTGGCCGAGCGACTCCGCGCCGGCGGGGCCGGCATCCCCGCCTTCTACACGCGGACCGGCGTCGGAACCCTGGTCGCCGAAGGCAAGCCCCTGGAAGAGTTCGACGGCGTCACATACGTCCGCGAGCGCGGGATCGTTGCCGACGTCGCACTGGTCCACGCGCACACCGCTGACACGGACGGCAACCTGATCTACCGTTACACGGCCCGGAACTTCAACCCGGTGGTAGCGACGGCGGGAATCATGACCATCGCCGAAGCCGAGGTGATCGTGCAGCCGGGCGAACTTGACCCCAACCACATCGTGACACCCGGCGTCTACGTCCAGCGGCTGGTCCAGGCGAGCGCACGCGTAAAGGACATCGAACAGCGCACAGTCCGTCCACGCGTTGAAGTCCTGGCCGTCTAAGCACCCACCAGCGAAGGAGCACCACCATGGCATGGACCCGCGACGAAATGGCCGCAATTGCGGCCCAGGAACTCAACGACGGCGATTACGTCAACCTTGGTATCGGCATCCCCACCCTTGTTGCCAACCACCTGCCCGACGGCGTGCGTGTTGTGCTGCAAAGCGAGAACGGGCTGCTCGGCATGGGGCCCTTCCCCTATGAAGGCGAGGAAGACGCCGACCTCATCAATGCCGGCAAACAGACCGTCACGGTCCTGCCCGGCGGCAGCATCTTCGACTCCGCGACGTCTTTCGGCATGATCCGCGGCGGCCACGTCAAGGTTGCCATCCTCGGCTCCATGCAGGTTTCCGGCAACGGCGACCTGGCCAACTGGACCATTCCGGGAAAGATGGTCAAGGGCATGGGCGGCGCCATGGACCTGGTGGCCGGGACCCCGCGCGTCGTGGTCCTCACCGAACACAATGCCAAGGACGGGAGCGCCAAGATCGTCCGGGAATGCACCCTGCCGCTGACCGGCCTGGGAGTGGTGGACCGCATTGTCAGCGACCTCGCGGTCTTTGACCTTGAAAAGACGGACGACGGCGGCCGGCAGCTTACCCTGACAAAACTCGCCCCCGGCGTCACCGTGGAGGAGCTCCGCAGCAAAACGGAGGCCGCGTTCGCGGTCTCCTTGGAAGAATCTGCTCTCGAAGGAGCCACAGCATGAGCCTGAAAGACCAGTTCGGCAAAGATGTCCTCCTCACGGGGTGGGGACACAGCAAGTTCGGCAAACTCACGGACGAGACGCTGGAGTCCCTGATCGTCCAGGTGTCCGCAGAGGCCATTCGGAATTCCGGCCTTGAGCCACGGGACATCGACGAGATCTACCTCGGCCAGTTCAATTCAGGCATGCAGCCCCTGGGCTTCACCTCTTCCTTGGCCCTGCAGCTATCCGAGGACCTAGCCAACGTACCGGCCACGCGGACGGAGAACGCCTGCGCCTCGGGCTCGGCGGCATTCCAACAGGGCGTGAAATCCGTGTTGGCCGGGACCGCCCGCAACGTCCTGGTGATCGGTGCCGAGAAGATGACCGACGCGGGAGCCGACGTTGTAGGAGCGGCGCTCCTTGGGGCCTCCTACGAAATGGCCGGAAAGGCCTCCACCACCGGCTTCACGGGGCTGTTCGCCGAGGTGGCCAAGCACTACGAGAAGCGCTATGGCGCGGGCATCGAACGCTCTGGTTTTTCCAGGGCCGGCCTGGGCGACATCCTTGGATCCATCGCCGCCAAGAACCACCACAACGGCATGGACAACCCCTACGCGCAAATGCACAGGGACTTCGGCGAGGAGTTCTGCCGGACCGTTTCCGAGAAGAATCCCCTGGTCGCCGAGCCGCTCCGCCGCACCGACTGCTCCCCCGTGTCCGACGGCGCCGCCGCCGTCGCGCTCTCCCTCGGACCGGCATCGGGCGCTGCTACTGAACCCGTCCGGTTGGCGGGCTTCGGGCACGCGAACGACTTCTTCCCGGCAGAGCGCCGCGACCCCACGGAGTTCGCCGCCACGCGGGTCTCCTGGGAGCGCGCGCTGGGGATGGCCGGCGTCGGGATCGACGGACTGGATTTCGCCGAGGTGCACGATTGCTTCACGATCGCCGAACTGATCATGTACGAAGCCATGGGGCTGACGCCGCGCGGTGAAGGATCCCGGGCGGTTAAGGAGGGCTGGGTCTACAAGGACGGCAAGCTGCCCATCAATGTGTCGGGCGGACTCAAGGCCAAGGGCCACCCCGTGGGCGCCACCGGCGTATCGCAGCACGTCATCGCCGCCATGCAGCTCACGGGGACCGCGGGCGCCATGCAAATCCCCCACGCCCGCCGCGGGGCAGTGCAGAACATGGGTGGCGTGGGCATCGCGAACTACGTGAGCATCCTGGAATCTGTTTAGCGGATGCCCGCTGGAACTCCCGCTTTTGGCGCCCGACGACGGCGACTCCCGCTAAGTGGCGCGGGCCGCCGTCGGGGTCAAGTCCAAAGGTGGGGAATTCCAGCGAGAGCTGGCTACTTCGCCTCAAGCACGGCAGCTCCGGCTGCCGCGCAGGCTTCATCCAGGGCACCGTCCGGTGCGCCACCGACGCCGATCCCGGCCACCGAGACGCCGTTTACCTTGAGCGGCACGCCGCCGGGAAGGAACAGGGTGCCGGGGAGGTCGGCGATCGACGGGCCGTTGCCGTTGATTCGCTTGGCGAGTTCGCTGGTGGGGGCACCGAAGGCGGCGGCACTGTAGGCCTTCTTCTTGGCGGCTTCGATGGTGTGTTCGGCCGCGTTGTCGCCACGGAGCAGGGCTTGGACGGTACCGAAGCGGTCCACGAGGGCAACGGTGACGAACGGAAGCTTGTCAGCCTGGCACTTCGCCAAGGCAGCGTTGACCGCCTGACTGGAAGCACCCACGGTAATGCGGTTCTGCGGGACGACGTTTTCCGCGGACGGATTGACGTCGACGGCGGCCGTCGCAGTTCTGGCAGCGGCCGGCGTCCCAGGATTCGCGACGGCGGTTGCCCCGCCGGTCAGGAGCAGGGCTCCGGCGGCAGCGGCGGCAAAGATCTTGTTCGACTTCTTCATGGTGGTCCTCCGGGAGGTCGGCAGCAGGTACAGTTCCATGCTTCCGGCCAGGCCTCCGCGGCACATCCGGCGCTCGTCTCCCTTGGCCTCATCCTTTCCGCCCCCGGCATCAGCCAAAAGGCGGAGAGACCAAGGGCCGGAACGCGCCTAGCATGGGAAGAATGCCGGAATCTCCGAACGGGACGACCCCCCGTCCCCCTGCCTTCCGCCCCACCATGGGTCGGATCGACGCAGTGGTTCACCTCAGTTTCGCCGTGCTCATGGTGGCGTCCGGCGTGCGCTACGTCCTGCGGCACAGCCCGGCCGACAACCTCTGGACAGTGGCCCTGGCTGCCGCAGTGTGCGTTCTCTACGCCGTGGTGGCCGTGCTTGCCCAACGGCGCCAGCCGTGGCTGCTGTGGATGGTCGCGCTCGTGCTCGCCTGGGCTGTGCTGGTCATCGCCGCGCCGAGTTTTGCATGGTGCTCCTTCGCGTTGTTCTTCCTGTCCCGCGTGGCCTTCAGCGGTTGGATCGCCTCTCTGGCGGGGGCCGTCACGGCTATTGCGACGGCTATCGGGCTGTTCCGTCTGAGCGGGGACACCGACGTCGCCATGCTGCTCGGGCCCATCGCAGCAGCCGTACTGCTCACGTTGATCTACGACAGGATCGAGCACGACGCCGCGCTACAACGCCAATTGCATGCCGAGGTGTCGCGAGCGCAGGAACGCCTGGCCGCGAGCGAACGTGCGGCCGGGATCGCCGTGGAGCGCGAGCGTGTTTCTCGCGAAATCCACGACACTGTCACCCAAGGCCTTGCCAGCAGCCTGCTGCTGCTCGAAGCCGCGCAACACTCATGGCCCGAAGAGGGAGCGAAAGTGGAGGTGCAGAAGGCCGGCACCCTCCTGCGCCAGAACCTGGCCGACACCCGCAGCCTGGTCCACGAGTTATCCGCGCCGGGGCTGGACAGCGGTCCGTTGCCCGAAGCCCTCGAACAAGCTGCCCGCCAATACGTCGATGCAGTGCGCCTCCAGGTCACCGGCGATCCCCATCCAGTGCCAGCGGAGGTGCGCCATGCCCTGATGCGGGTGACCCAAAGCGCGGCGGCCAACATCAAACTTCACGCGCAGGCCGAACACGCGAGCTTGACGCTGGGCTTCCTCCCCGGGGCGGTCACCCTGGACGTGTTCGACGACGGCCGCGGCTTTGATCCCGCGGCGGTACCACCGCCGTCGGACAAGGGCGGTTACGGCCTGCGAGCCATGCGCCAACGGGTGGAACAACTCGGCGGGGTATTTTCGGTGGAGAGCTCGCCCGGCCAGGGAACCGTCGTGGCCGCCCAACTGCCGCTGCCCCGCACAGAACCCAGCCAAGCAAATCCCGCACCATCGGTGCGGATCGAGAAAGACACTATATGAAGCCGATTTCGGTCCTGCTCGTAGATGACCATTTGGTAGTCCGCAGCGGCCTCAAGGCGCTGCTCGGCACCCAGCCGGACATCACGGTGGTCGCCGAAGCAGCATCGGGCGAGGAGGCCCTCGCCGCGGTGCAACAGCACCCGGCCGACGTCGTCATGATGGATCTCGCCATGGGCGAGGGCATGGACGGAATCGAGGCAATCAAGCGGCTGCGCCTAGCGAGCAAGCAGCAAGCGGTGCTGGTGTTCACTACCTATGATTCCGATGCCGACATCGTGAGGGCCGTGGATGCGGGTGCCATGGGCTACGTGCTCAAGGACGCCGCGCCCGAGGAGATCTTCGCGGCGGTCCGGGGCGCAGCGCAAGGCAAGAGTGTCATGAGCGCACCCGTGGCGAGCAAGTTGTTCCAGCAATTGCGCAACCCGGACGAGGTGCTCACCCCGCGGGAAGCCGAACTCCTGAGCCTCCTCACCCGAGGCCTCAGCAACCGTGAGCTCGGCAAACGGCTGTTCATATCCGAGGCCACGGTCAAAACGCATTTGGCGCACATCTACGCCAAGCTTGGCGTAGAGACACGGGCAGCCGCGATTGCCGTGGCCATTCGCCGCGAGGGGATGCGCTAGGGCCCTTCACCAGCTACCGCGCCGGGTCTAAACTGACGCTATGTCCGACGCAGCGGGACGCAAGTTGTTTCAGCATTCAGGAACGGCGCTGATCTTCCGGGGAGCTTTGGCCCTTCTCTTGGCCTTCCTGGTTGCTTCGCTGCCGGTCGCCACTGTATTTGCGCTTGTCTACGTGTTCGGTGTCTACGCCATCACCGATGGACTCACCGACATGGCCCACTACTTCTACGACCCTGCGCGCCACTCCCGCTGGAGCATGATTGGCGGCTTCATCTCCGTGACGACTGGCATCGTGGCCGTTTCGTGGCCGGGCATCACCGCCGCGGCACTGGGCCTCCTCATAGGAGCTTGGGCCCTGGTCCTGGGGATTTCGCAAATCATCCTTGCCATGGATGCGCGGTCGACAATCAGGGCTTGGTGGATCTGGATGTTGACAGGTTTAGTCACCACCTTGTTCGGGCTTTTTGTGCTCGTCAATCCCAGTGCCGGATTCCTGAGCGTGGTAGGGCTGCTGGCGACATACGCCGCGGTCGTTGGTTTGCTGTTGATCGCCTCTGGCATCAAGCTCCGCAGGCGTGCCAGCTCTTCGGTGATGCTTGCCCATTAGCCCTTTGCGGGAGCAATCCGCCGTGAGGGGATGCGCTAGGTCCCAAGTTCGGTAAGTTAGTGGCTGTGAAGATAGCTACTTGGAATGTGAACTCGCTCCGCGCACGTGCCGACCGCGTAGAGGCCTGGCTGCAGCGCAGTGACTGCGACGTCCTCGCAATGCAGGAAACCAAGTGCAAAGACGACAACTTCCCTTGGGAGCTCTTCGAACGCATGGGCTACGAAGTTGCCCACTTCGGACTGAGCCAGTGGAACGGTGTGGCGCTCGCCTCCCGGGTAGGGCTCGACGACGTCGAACGCGCCTTTGTTGACCAGCCCGCCTTCGGAAAAGCCGGCAAGGACCCCGTCCAGGAAGCCCGTGCGATCGCCGCAACGTGTGGCGGGGTACGGGTGTGGAGCCTGTACGTTCCTAATGGCCGTTCCCTGGATGACGAACACATGCCGTACAAGCTCAAATGGCTGGACACGTTGAAGGGCCACGCGGCCAGCTGGGTCTCGGAGAACGCCGAGGCGCAGGTGGCGCTCATGGGCGACTGGAACATCGCCCCGTTGGATGACGACGTCTGGGACATCGACTTCTTCCGGGCAAACGCGATGACCCACGTCAGCGAACCCGAACGCGAGGCCTTCCGTGCGTTCGAAGCGGCCGGTTTCACCGACGTCGTCCGCCCCTACACCCCCGGTCCCGGCGTCTATACCTATTGGGACTACACCCAACTGCGGTTCCCCAAGAAGGAAGGCATGCGGATCGACTTCGTCATGGCTTCCCCCGCCCTGGCCGCCCGTGTCACGGGGGCCTCGATCGACCGCGAGGAACGCAAGGGCAAGGGTGCCTCTGACCACGCTCCGGTGATCGTGGATCTTACGGACTGAGACGCAAATAACCGATGGAGGAGGCGGACCGGCGATGAGCGGAAAGCTATATGGGAGTCAGGCGGGACTGCCCTTCTCTTCAGCGCTGCGCGTCTACGAACCACTCGAAGCCTTCCCGGAGGACCAGCGGCAGCAGCTCGTCGCGAGCGGAACCCGTAGCGGTTCGCGGGCCGCCGTCGAGAATGCCGAGCTGCTTGCGTCCCTGGGACGGGTCACCCGTAAGGGCGGGGATCCCTTCCCTACCGGCAGCACGGATCTGGTCCGCATCACCCGGGTTCCGTCCGGAGATCTGAACGACTCCGACGCCGGGCGGCTGCTGTATTGCCCCAGCCAACTGGTGATCCGGGCTGGCCTTGCGGCAAACGCCCTCATGGAAGGTATCCACGGACCGCTCGCGGACCTGCTCATTCCTGTGGATCAGCGCGACCGGCACCAGGCACGCATCGACCGTATCAATGCCAGCCACGACGCGAAGCGGGTGCATACCCGGGCTTCCACTTGGGGCATCCCTTTCAGCTGGTTCTCGCTGTTCCAGGAGTCGGACCGCAAGGACGTCGTGGAATCGGGAGGCCGCATCCTCACGGTCAGGGTTTGGACCTCACTGACTGACGCCCTGGACCGCGCACGCTTCGCCGTAGCCAACCTTGCACTGGCAGCTCCGGACCTGGATATGCTGGATGACCTCACCCAGCTCACGGAATGGCTCGAATTGTTCCATGTGCAGTCAATGGTGGAGCTGGACTACGGCGCGGTGGCAGACAAGGTGTACCCAGATGAGTCGCCCATGGACGTCCGCCTCGGCATCGAGTGCCTCGCCGAGGGGGACATGACAGGGGCGGCCGCAGCCTACCGAAGGCTGGCTTCCCGCTGGATCCCCATCAGGCAGCTGGCCCGCGCTTCCTAGCTACTGGGCTGCCTAGCTACTGGGCTTCGGCGCGGGCGGGGCCGTGGATTCCCGCACGATCAACCGGTGGGCCGCCTTCATGGACCGCACGGAGCCTGCGGCACCAGCCAATTCGTCCAGCAACATACGCGTACCCAGTTGGCCTTGTTCAACGGGGTCCTGGGCCACTGTGGTCAGCCCCATGGCTTCGGCGAATTCGTGGTTATCGATACCGATGATGGACAGGTCTTCCGGCACCCGGACGCCACGGCGCCGCGCCTGCAACATGGCACCCATCGCCATTTCATCGGAAGCGCAGAAGATCGCCGTCGGCTTGCGTCCGGGCTTGCCCCAGAGCTCGTCGAAGGCTTCCTGGCCGCTACCCACGGTGAAGTTTCCGAAAATGTCCCATTCCGGTGGCATGGAAAAGCCCGCGCTCGTCATGGCATCAGTGAAGCCATCAACGCGCAGCCGCGGCACGGTGAAGTTCAAGTCGGAGTCGTCCTGGCCATGAAGCAGTGCGATCTCCCGGTGGCCCAGGTTCAACAGGTGCATGGTGGCTTCGACGGACGCGGCGTAATCGTCAATGCCGATGCTCGGGCAGTCTTCCACTGGGCCCCCGACAATAACCAAAGGGATGTCGATCCGCTGGAGATCGGCGATTTCTTCTGACGTCAGGGACATGCACAGGACCAGGAGTGCATCGATTTGCTTGTAGACCATGGTCTTGCTGAACAGGCGTTCCCGCGCTCCACGCTGCCCACCCAGGTTGAACAGGGAGAGGTTGTAGCCGCGGGCGTGAAGCTCGCGGTCTACGCCCTCGATCGCTTTGAAGAAGAACCAACGGTCCACATAGGGGGCCAAGACGCCCACCGTTTTGGTGCGGCCCGTGGCCAGGCCCGAAGCGGACGATGACGCCACATACCCGAGTTCCTCGGCGACCCGCAGGATCTTTTCCCGCGTAGCCGGGGACACTCGGGGAAGGCCCCGCACCGCGCGCGAAACGGTGGCGGTGGAAACGCCTGCGGCCAGTGCGACATCCTCAATGCTGGCTCCCGCGTGGCCGCCACGCTGGGACCGTTCATTCGTTTTTGCCACTCGAGCCCCCTCAAGAATCCGTGCGGAAGCCGAGGGTTCCTTCCCAGACGGCAGATAGCCAGCGTATTCCGCCTGGTGGCCCTCCGCCGATTCCGCGCTACTTATTTCGGATCGCCGCTTAGTTGAGGCGCCTCGATGTTCGTGCGGGGAGCCGACGGCGAAGACGGAGCACCCCCCACATAGCCAGCAGTATTGCCAGCAGACCCATGGCCCAGCCCAATGCAGGCTGGGCCGTGAGCTCCGCACTGAGGGTCACGACCAACAGGACGAGGGCCCAAAAGCCAAGGAGCCCGAGGACGATATCCAGGTCCTCACCCGAGCGGACCCTTCGCAGTTCGGGATGGTGCGCGTCGCTGCCGCGCGCTCCCCCGCTCATTTGACGGCGCCCGCAGTCAGGCCGGCCACAATCTTGCGCTGGAACACCAACACAAGGATCACGAGCGGAATGGTAACGATGGTGCCCGCGGCCATGACGGCAGTGTACGGCTCCTGGTGCGGCTGCGCCCCTGCAAAGTAGGCGATCGCAACAGTGACCGGGCGAGTTGCGTCCGAGGATAGCTGGCTTGCGATGAGGAACTCGTTCCATGCCCCGATGAAGGCCAGGATCGCGGTGGTGAAGGTTGCGGGCGCGGCGAGCGGCAGGATGATCTTCCTGAAGGCCTGGCCCTGCGTGCACCCGTCGATACGGGCGGATTCTTCGAGCTCCCACGGCATCTCACGGAAGAACGACGTCAGCGTGTAGACCGTGAGCGGCAAGGTGAACGAGATATCCGGGATGATCATCGCCTGGTACGAGCCCATCCAGCCGATGTTGGTGAACAGCTGGAACAACGGGGTGACGAGCGCGACGCCCGGGAACATGGACGCCCCGAGGATGAAACCCATGACGGCGAACTTGAACCGGAAGTTCAGGCGTGCCAGGGCGTAGGCGGCGAACACGCCCACTACGAGGGCGACGATCGTGGTGGCTCCCGCCACGATGAGGCTGTTGAGCAGGTTCCGACCGAAGTGGTTGCCGAGGCTCTCGTCGAAGACCGTCGCGAAGTTGTCCCACGTGACGTGTGTCGGCCAGAAGGTCGAATCGAAGGTGAACGCCGTGTCGCGGAAGGCTGTCACGATCATCCAGTACGCGGGGACCAGGCACCAAACGAGGATGACAGCTGCGGAGACATAGGTACGGAGCTGCGACCAGTCGAAGGTCTTACGGCGATCTGGCACGGTTGCAGCGCGCGGAAGCGTGGCGGTGGCGGCCATGTTACTTCCTTCCCGAGGAGGTGGCCGCGCCCACGGCGTTGGCGCCGAGGAAGCGGACGAAGATGAACGCGACGAGGAAGATCACGATGAAGGTGATGGTCGAGAGCGCTGCAGCGCTGTTGAACCCTTCGCGGATCTGGTCGACGACGAGAATCGAGAGCGTCGTCGTGTTGTTGGCGCCCTGGGTCATGATGTACGGCAGGTCGAACATACGAAGCGCGTCCAGCGTGCGGAACAGGATCGCGACCATGAGTGCCGGTTTGACGAGCGGCAACGTGATCTGCGTGAAGCGCTGCCATGCGCTTGCGCCGTCGACCTTCGCGGCCTCGTAGACTTCATCCGGAATGAGCTGGAGGCCGGCGAGGATGAGAAGTGCCATGAACGGCGTCGTCTTCCAGACGTCCGAGATGACCACCGCCCATTTGGCAGGCCATTCCGACCCCGTCCAGAGGATCTGGGTACCGAACAGCTTGTTCGCGATGCCGTCGAACGCGAAGATGAAGAACCAGAGCTTGGCCGTGACGGCCGTGGGGATAGCCCATGGGACGAGAACGGCGGCGCGGACTGCGCTTCGCCCGCGGAAGGATCGCGTCATGATGATCGCCATCCAGAATCCCAGGACAGTTTCGAGGGCCACAGTTACGACCGTGAAGAAGAAGGTGGTGCCCATCGCGTTCCAGAACTGGGACCCGAGGGTTCCTGGCGGGCAGGATTGCCCATTGCACTGCTGGAACAGCCAGTGCATGTAGTTCTCGAATCCAGCGGGGCCGCCCTGCTCGAAGAACCCGGTGGCCGGATTGAGGCCCGCGTCCTTCTGGAAGGACATGATGATGGCGTTGACCACTGGGTAGATGATGACGACGGCCAGCAGGACGAGCGTCGGGACCAGCAAGACGGAGGCCCAGCGACCTTGTGTCACCTGTTTCCGGTCCGCGCTCTCGCGGCCGGGCATATGGTGGGTCTGAGCTGGTGCCCCGGCTGTGGTGCGCTCCGGGAGTTTCGTAGACATGGAGTCTCTCCTGTTCAGGGGGCCGATGGTCCGGGGGGCGGTTCCGCCGCCCGGACCATCGGCTCACAACTTGGCTACTTGGCAGCTTCGATGGCCGACTGCATGTCTGCCACTGCCTGGTCGACCGTCTTCTCCCCCTTGAGGGCGGCATAAGCGTTATCCTCCACCGCCTTCGTCACGGCCGGGTAGAACGGCGTGACCGGGCGGGGGACGGCGTTCTCGATCGACGTCTTGAGGACGGGCAGGTAGGCGAGCTTCGACGTCAGGCTCGGGTCCGTGTACAAGCTGCCCAGGACAGGAGCCAGAGAGCCCTGTGTCGCGTAGAACTTCTCGGTTTCCTCACTCGTCATGAACTTCATGAAGTCCAGCGCCGTGGCCTTGTTCTTGGAGTAAACGCTCATCGCCAGGTTGTGACCGCCGAGGGACGAGGCGCCCGGGCCGGACTTGCCGGGAAGCGGGGCGATGCCGAACTTGTCGGCTACCTTCGAGGAACCGTCGGTCTTGCCTGCGATGTTGTAGACATACGGCCAGTTGCGGAGGAACAGGAGCTTTCCGTCCTGGAAGGCGGTCCGGCTGTCTTCCTCTTTGTAGGTGATGGCCTCCTGCGGGATGTTGCCGTTCTTGAACGCCTCTACGAGCTTGCCGAGACCTGCCTTCGCCTCGGCCGAGTTGACCGCCGCTTTGCCGGAGTCGTCTACGATCTTGCCGCCCCATGAGTTGATCGCCTCAGAGGCGTTGACCGTCAGGCCCTCGTACTTCTGGAACTGGCCCGCGTAGCAACCCATGTTGTTCTGCTTCGCGATCGAGCACATGCTCATCATTTCGTCCCAGGTCTTGGGCGGCGTGGGGACGAGATCCTTGCGGTAGTACAGCAGGCCGCCGTCGGAGGTCTGCGGCGCCGCGTAAAGGGTGCCGCCGTACGTGGCCGTCTTGACGGTCGCGGGGAGCATGGCCGAGGTGTCGAATGCTGTCTTGTCCTTGAGCGGCTGCAGCCAGCCCTTCGCCGCGAACTCCGCTGTCCAGATGACATCGACGTCGACGACGTCGTAGTTCGCATCCTTCCCTTGGAAGTGCTGCACGAGGTCGTCGTGCTGCTGGTCGGCTGCGTCGGACTGCTCCTTGAAAGTGACCTTCTGGTCCGGGTGCGCAGCGTTCCATTTATCGACGAGCGGGCGCACAACGTTGCTGTTGTCCTTGCCCTGCACGTAAGTAATGGGTCCGCGGCCGTCGAGGTTTGCTGCGGCATCTCCGCCGCTTGAGGCTGTGCTGCCGCCACCGCCGCCACCACAGGCGGACAGGGAGAGGGCGAGCACGCCGGCAACAGCCGCCGGCAAAAGGTACTTGCGTGTGTTCATGCTGGGAACTCCTCAGTGAGTGGACCAGGTATTTCCGCAGTGCGGTTGATGTGGTGAGCCTCACACTAGTAAGCTTCCTGCTGGTAATGCAAGCGTTTACACAAAAAATGTCATCGAGAGGAATCCAGTGCCGCGCTCCCCGATCCCAACCCCCGGTTCCAGCATTTCAGCATGGTGGGCAAGCGCCGTCGTCTACCAGATCTATCCCCGTTCCTTCGCCGACGCCAACGGCGACGGGATGGGCGATCTTGCCGGAATCACGGCGAAACTGCCGTACTTGCAGGAGTTGGGTGTGGACGCCGTCTGGCTCTCCCCGTTCTACAAATCCCCACAGGCTGATGCCGGATACGACGTCGCGGACTACCGGGCCGTCGACCCCCTCTTCGGCACTTTGGCTGACTTTGACGCGATGCTGGACAAGGCGCACGGCCTGGGGATCAAGGTGATCGTCGACCTGGTCCCCAACCACACCTCGGATGAGCATGCCTGGTTCCGCGAGGCCCTCGCCGCCGCTCCAGGCTCCCCCGAACGCGAGCGCTACATGTTCCACCCCGGCAGGGACTCCAAGCCGGGCTCCGGGGACGGGGCCTTGGCCCCGAACAATTGGAGATCCATCTTCGGCGGCCCCGCGTGGACGCGCCTGACGAACGACGACGGCACTCCCGGCCAGTGGTACCTGCACCTTTTCGACACGAAGCAGCCGGACCTCAACTGGGAGAACCCGGAAGTCCACGAAGAGATGCGCTCGGTACTACGCTTCTGGCTGGACCGAGGAGTTGACGGCTTCCGGGTGGATGTTGCCCACGGACTTGTCAAGGAAGCAGGACTGCCGGACTGGGACGGCGCTGCCGCCATGGTCGAAGGTGGGTTATCCGCACCCGGCGCCCACAGCGAGGCCCTCGAACCGCACACGGCCCATCCCCACGCCGTTGATGGAAAAGCGACTGCCGGGAACATCGCGGGTACGGTGGCCACCGCCGTCGAACACAAGGTCAAGCCGCCGCTGGACCCGCCGTCGCCCTTCTTCGACCAGGACGGCGTCCACGACATCTACCGGGAATGGCACGAAGTCCTCTCAGAGTACGACGGCGACCGCATGCTGGTTGCCGAGGCTTGGGTTGAGCCTGCTGAACGGTTGGCCCGGTACATCCGCAAGGACGAGATGCAGCAGGCCTTCAACTTCGATTTCCTGCTGGCCGGCTGGGACGCAGAGCGCATGGCGGAGGCAATCGAATCGTCGCTGGACGCCGCGGGATCCGTTGAAGCGCCCTCCACCTGGGTCCTGAGCAACCACGACACCGTCCGTCACCCCAGCCGCTTCGGCCTGGCAGACCCCACTACCTTCCCCAAGGGAATCGCGGCGGAAGACGAACAGCCCGACGCCACCCTTGGCCTGGCACGGGCACGCGCCGCTTCCATGGTGTCCCTTGCCCTGCCCGGCTCGGCCTACCTGTACCAGGGTGAGGAACTTGGCCTGCCAGAGCACACGTCCTTGCCAGCCGAGGCGCGCCAAGACCCCACGTTCTTCCGCACCAAGGGTGTGGAGCGCGGCCGCGATGGGTGCCGGGTGCCGTTACCTTGGAGGTCCGCCGAGCCGGGCTTCGGATTTTCGGAAGCGGCCTCGGCGGATGCGCCAACGGACGGCGACATGCCTGCGGGGATCGCCGGCAAAGCGCCTGCGGCCAGCACCAGCAAAGCGCCTGCGACGTGGCTGCCCCAGCCTGAATCGTTCGGCGAGCTTGCCGCGGACCTCCAGGCCGGCGTCGACGGTTCCACCCTTGAGCTATACCGCTCGATTCTGTCGTTCCGCAAGGCCCACCGCCTGGGATCAGGCACGTTCAGGTGGGCGGAGGAGCACGATCCGGCCAACGGAGTCCTTGCCTTCCACAATCGGGACGTGTTGGTGGTGGTCAACATGGGCACCACGGCCCTCGCAGCACCGGCGGGCTTCCAGGTTGGCCTCTCCAGTGACGGCGGATCAGGTGGGACTTCGATTCTCCCGAATAGCGGGGCGTACCTCTTGGCGCAGTAAGGGCCGCCCTTCCTGACCTTCTTTCGCGCAAAAACGGGGCCGACGCGCAGAGTTTGCTGCGTGTCGGCCCCGCTCGATGGGCAAAAAGGGTCAGGAAGGCGCCACTGTCGCGGAGTCGGAGCCTACTTGCCCCCCTTGAAAAAGCCGGCGATCTTGGAGCCCAAGCCCTTGACGTTTTCGGCTACGTCTCCGGCGATCTCCTTTGCGTTCTCGGCTACGTCACCCGCGAGTTCCTTGGCATTCTCAGCCACGTCACCCGAGAAGAATTCCTTGACGTTCTCTGCGGCGTCGCCAGCTAACTCCTTCGCGTTCTCTGCGGCGTCGCCAGCGAACTCCTTCGCGTTCCCGACGGCGTCGCCAGCAACATGCTTCGCGTGCTCCGCGGCGGCCTCGGCGGTCTTCTTGATGTCGTTAACTTCTTCGCTCATGGTGTTCTCCTTGTTCCTGGTCCAGAATGTTCTGGACCATCGGCTTGACTCAGACCCAGGGTCCGGTGCCGGCCGGGCAAGCCCAACCAAAGGGAAGAGTTCCCCCTTCACCCTTCAAACTATGGCCCCGTGCTCAGCTCTGCAACACAAAACGCCCGGGTAGGAACATTGCGGCGCGGTTAACATTGGCCTCGCCTCCGGGCCTAACGGACGCGCTCCGCCTTGCTAAACCTGGCCCGCGCTCCGGCCCCAATATGAATCAACACGGGGGTCCTGCGTCCGACCACCACATCCAGCGCCTCCACGAGGCGGGAAACGTCCGCGGCTAGGGTACGTGGGGATACGCCTTGACGGGGCTGGACCCGGATCTTGAGGCCGGGACGGCCCTTGACCTCATAGGTTGCCACCGTAACGCCCGCAAGATCCGGACGATCGGCGAGCGCCGCCTTCAGTGCTTGCTCAGCCAAATTCCCGCCGATGCGAACATCGCCAGGGGTCCGGCGATCGTCGTATTCCGACACGATGAGATTGGCGCGGCCTTTGCCTTGCTGCGATACCCAAGCCACCATCAGCACGATCAGCACGATCAGCACCACTAGCGCGGCAACCCAGAGCCAACTTTCCTCACGGCCTGGAATCCGGGTCTGCTCCGAGAGGAACTTGGCGTGCTCCCAGATTCCTGCGGACCACCTTTGCCACCAATGCCTCACCGCAGGAACAGTGGCGAGCAGCACCAGGAATATGCCGATCAGCATCAGCTTCAGTCCAAGAATTCCGATCAGGATGCGGTTGAGGACGTGCGGAGTACCATTCATGCGCCGATCACCCCGGAGGTAGTCACGTTGACGCGGACAGCCGGCATAGGCGAAGGCGCCATCTTCTGAAGTTCATCTTCGACGGCGGCAATGATCCGTTCCTCGTGTATGGGCACACCCGAGGTGGGCCGGACGTTGACTACCACCTGACGCTGCGAAACAACCACCATGACTTGCTCCTGGGTGACGTTCGCCGCTGTCCGGGCGGCCCTGGCGAGCGCTGAAGCAATGACCTCGTCATCCACCACCACTCCGGCGCGGGGATCCTCAAGCAAGTGCCGGGACTTCCGGCCGGGCAGAACGGCATTCAAGAAGAAAATCAATCCCACCATGGCTACGACGCCGCCGAGGGAGCCGAGAAGCAACGGCGAAATACCTTCGGGCAGGGCTATGAGACGTTCAGCGGCCGTCTGCGGATCAATGAGCCACGGTGGTTGGCCAATGGCGCGCAAGGCGGATTCGAGGAGTGCATAGACGCAGGCCCCGATAACAAGAACTGCGGCGAGCCCGGACATTCCCGCACGAGAGGACCGCGTCTCGCGTTTGAGGATGCGCCGGAGTCCGGCGTCGATCGGATCGCCGCCCTCTGCGGTCCCCGGCTCCTGGCTGCCGGGGTGCTGGCCGTCGGGCACTTGGATTTCGCCCGGATGCCCCTGGCCGTGCGGGGTCTGCACGTGGCTCATCGGACACGCACTCCTTCACTGATGCGTGCGCCACTGATCCGGATATCGACGCGGCTCAGGGTGGAACCGCTGAGCTCGGTGACGCGTTCAAGGATGGCCGTCTTGGCAGCCACAGCGCGGTCCCAAACCGAGCCGCCGAATCCCTCAATCCGTTGGGGATCCCCGAGGACCTCCGTCAGCGAGGGCACGCGGATCGGGGCGGCCACCGAGAGCGCCAGAAGGCCGTCGTCGTCTGACCAATCGGCTCGGACATCCTGCGGCGAGACACCCAGTGCCTCCGCAGCGGCGGCCTGCGCCAAAGTAGTGAGGGCCTGGGTGCTGATCCGGTTGTGGCCGGCCATCGTGATGGCGGGCTGCACCGCCTCAGCCATGGAGCTCATGACGATGAGCGCCGGCCGGTGAGCGCGTCCAGCACGCTGCGCAGGTCAAGCTTTCCGTCTGCCGCGCGGCCCAGAAGCGCGCCGATGCCCATGAACAGAAGGGCAATGACAAAACCCCATAGCCCGAATTGGAAAGCCATGAACGCCACGAAGGCGCCGATCCCGATCCCGACAATGGTCATGTTCACTGGAGTGGCTCCCTTTCCGATGATGCGCTCTTTGTTCCGGCTTTAACAGTTGGGGCAACGTAGACGTCGTTGATCTCGACGTTGACCTCAATGACTTCCAGTCCCACCAACGATTCGACCGCCTTGTAGACGGCCGCCCGGACCTGGTTGGCGACATCATGCAAAGGGTACCCATAGACGGCCACGAGGTTGATGTCCACGGCTACCTGGGTTTCGCCGACCTCGGCGCGGACGCCCGCAGCATGGTCCTGGCTACCGACGGCATCGCGGATGGCACCGAGGGCGCGTGACGGGGCGGAGCCGAGGGAGTAAACACCCGCAACCGCCCTCGCGGCAATGCCGGCAACCTTGGCGACAGCGGAATCCGAGATCACTGTGCGGCCACTTCCTGCCACCATTTGCCGGTCCTCCGAAACCGGAGCCCCAATGGCTTCCGGTTCAGGCGAGGTAAAGCTTTCCTGCTGTTCCATATAGCCTCCCTTCTGTTGAGTACCACCCTAGCGCTTGCCTGTGACAAGGCGGAGACAAAGGGGAATACAAAGAGGAAGACGGCAGCTCAGGCCTATTACTTGCAGTTCTTGTTGACCCAGTCCTCGATCGGCTTGGAGAGTGCCTCGAACTCACCAGTCCCGTACTTGCTGTAGTCACTGCCGGCTGAATCGATGAAGGCCTTGAGCTTTGCGAAATGCGGCTTCAGTTCGTCCGGAACCTTGCCCTGCATCTTGGCCAGCTCGTCCTGGGCCTTCTTGACGTCATCGGGGTTGCCGCCGGCCAAGCTCGCTAACGGTAGGAGGGAAATGCTGAGCCATGTGGCACTGACGGAAACGCAGGCTTCGTTCATCGAACCGAAAGCGCCGTACAAGCCATCCGTGCTGCTGGGTCCAGCGCTCGGCTCGCTGCTTTGTGTGGGCGTAGGAGCAGCTGACGACTGTTGCTTGCCCTGGGCTGATTGGGTCTTCTGGGCTGATTGGGTGCCTTGGGCTGTTGGCAATTGGAATGCACAGCCACTCAAGGCCAAGGTTGAGGCCACCAAAGTGGCAAGCAGCAGCCGCGGCATGTTCTTCATTTTTTCTCCCCATTTTTTCGCGCGTAAGACGTGCCAATGTGGAAAGAATATGCCCCGGAGACTTGAGTGAATAGGGCCGGGCTTCTGGATCATTCCCCGACAGCCCAGGCCGTCCTGACCTTCTTTGGATTGGGAAACCGTTTGCGACACGGCGAGTCGCGTCATTCACAGGCTCCCGCGCTGCAAACAGGGTCAGGACGGACATCGCGCGCCCGGGCCGGCAACCTCAGTCGGCTACTGGCTGCGCGCATTTCTGCGGCGAACGGCGGCCGCATACCACACGCGAAGCAGCGCGCCTGCTCCGACGGCAAGGAAGGCGTAAAGCAGTCCTTCGTACGTCGTTCTAGTAATCGGGACCAAAAGGAACCACGTTACGGCGACGATAACCGTAACCCCGACCAAATAGATGATTCTGTCCCTAGACATAAGTGCTCCTCAGCTCGGCTGTTATCTGCACTGCACACCATTGTATTCAAAAGGATTCCATCCGATAGCTGGATAGACACCCCAAAACGACAACCCGACGCAGTTGCCATGGTTGTCCGCGGTGATCGCCGTCCACGCGATCGCGCCCGAGGCTAGTCCGCAGGCCGCAATGGCTACCGACCCGCCTACGCCACATGCCGCCGTCGCACCGCCAAGCGCGGCGATTCCTCCCGTAGCGATGTCATGCGTTTCTCGCTTGTCAAAATACACTGAACATCAGCCGAACCCACAGCCGTATTGGGGATCTGCCACCACAGGGAACGCAGCCCCTTTGGTATCAACATGCTGAGTGATTACGTTCCCGGAAACCGAGTAGCTTGTCCGCAAACTATCGCCATTGGCATCCTTTGCCCAAGGCGCGAGGATCGTATTTACAAAGCTCCCCGTGGAATCTGAAACTGTCACGCCGCCGCGATTGTCCGGAGTCAGCTTCAATCCTTCGTCAGAGGAGCCAATAGTGAACTGGTAGTCAGACGGCGCGGATGCGTCTTTTATGACGATATAGCTGACGTTCCTATTGTCTCTGGTTCCCGTGACGAATCCATAGGATGTCGACCTTGCGACTTCAACACGGACGGAGGCCGCCGTGATCCGCTTGGTTGAGCCGGGTGACACAGGCGAAATGTCAAGCGAGCGGATAGTCGACACGCGCGCTCCGCTCACCTGGGGCGGAGGGGTCACTGTTTTTACCTGAAGTTGAGAGTCGAGGAGACCGCCGCGTTCCTGAACAACTTTCAGCGGGTCAAACATATCTTCCGCCCGAGACGGTGCTGCTACGAGGAATGCCGAAGTGATACAAATTGTTGCCGCCAGGCCGATTCCGATGAGACTGCGTTTCATGATTCCCCTAATCAATGAACTGTATATGTCAGCCTGGACTACCAGGTGGGCCAGACGATACAGGAGGCATTGGCTTAAAACAATCCGGATAACCGGTTTTATTTAAGGAGCTGGCCTGATGACGGGCCCAAACATGAGAGGCTCCGGATTCATGTCCGAAGCCTTCCCATGCCTGGCGTGAGGCCTAGAGGCCCATCGTGGCGGCCGCGAAATCGCATGCGTTTTTCCCTGCGCCCACTTGCAGCATTTCTACCGCTTGTTGTCATTCCTGCTAGTCAGCGCTTCCTGTTTGCCCCGCAGCACGCCGTGTATCAGCACTGACCGTGCCAAGGCCACGACGTCCATGAGAACGGCGGCGAACGTGATTGACAATGCATAGAAGCCGATGCCGCTCACCCAGTCGGGGACGGTGGCCGGCAACGACCTAAATAGGACGACGCCAAGGATCAGCGCGACCTGCACGCCGATGGCCATCAGAAATGGTTGAAGAAACCCCTTCACTCCGGAAGGTATCGCGTTCAGAAGAGACACGTAACCCGGGGAGAAGAACGCCACCAGCAACGCAAATGCGGCAAACACAACTCCAAGCAGTGCCGATGTTATCGACAAGAAATCGCCGGCCAACCCTATCCGTGCTTCCCTGTTGCCCCACACCATCTGTATCGTCGCAACCCCGGCACCGATGAGGACACCCACAAGTATCTCGGCCGAGAGGAGTTCTCTCAGTCTCAGCCCACTGACTGCGGCCCAGAACCCGTGCTCTCTCCGAAATTTGCTCATGGCAGTCTCTCGCTCCGTCCTCGCCTTGCAGCCTCAAGTGTTGCCATTTGAGCATCCTGCCACGTGGGGCCGACCGAATGTGCCGTCTCTCGCGCCACTGCCGAGTTCTGACTGAACCGGATCTTCTTGTTGTTCAGGTAGCCGAAAGCCGTTATGAAGGCCCACGAGCGCACCGCGGCCGACTTGAGTTTGCGGAACTCTGTGTCGTTGTTGAGCCCGTCCTTATCAAGACCGATGCGTGAGTCTTTTGCCTTCACTTCTTCAGCGATGTATTCCGCGTTCAAGGCGTCCAAGCGGTCGGACAGGATCTCAAGATCGTCAGCCTTGTCAGGGTTGGGCCGCTTGAAAACAAATTTCACTTTCACGACTCGATCCACGGAGTTCACCCACCGGTCGAATTCCTCCTCAGCGAGGATAGGGTCCACCGACCAGTCTGTCCCGGAAACACCACTCAAACGTTCGCCTTGATTCAGAAGCTCCGTCAAGACTGCCGCGGCCGTGCCCTCTTTGATCTCCGGATGCCGCATTACGGCAACAACCCGGCCATCACGAAGGAATGCAAACGGCGTCACGACCGAGTGATCGGTCGGCCGGACTTCCTGGTCCCAGGACTTGTCCTCGTCGTTCCAGCCAAACTCAGTCTTACTGCCAGCGCTCTGAGCTCCCAACCGGCCAGTGAACCATTCGTCGTTGGGTCCAGAATCAAGGTTCCCCACCCTCCATAGCCGCTTGTGCCGCCGTCCTAGCTCGGCAGAATCGGAAAGGGCCAGAACGGCCCGAGCATGTTTCGCGACGTCTTCATGCATCTGATCATCAAAGAGCCGATGGGCTCCCTCTCCGGCTAGGGGCCGTCGATTGATCCGCAGCAGGTAACATCTACGTCCTTACCGGCAAACCACAGGTTCACGCTCTTTTCCTCAGTACCGATATCTCCATCCCCCAACTTTTCCGCTGTAGCCTGCGCCCCACTCTAAGACAGGGTGGCGTAACCTAGGTGCCTGCGGCTCACCCTCTAGCTTGCGGCGTAAGCCGGGATCCGGCTTACGCCAGCGTAAGTGGGAAGATTCGCTTCACCGGAGCCCCCTTTTCGAATCCCAGAAGACTACTACCACCTGACGGCGTAGCCAATTTGGAGCCACCCTTCAGAGAAAAAGGCGGCGATTTCTCAGGAATTGCCACGGATTGAACGACTGGGCCACGACTGCCCAGGCATCGAAAGACCCCCGGAATTTCGCGGATTCCGGCGGTGCTATCTGGGAGCGGTGGATGCCCGATCTCTCGATCTAATCCGGATCTCAACAGCTACCATTCAGGCGGAGAGGGCTAAGCAGCTGAGCGGTCTTGCTGGCACCCAGCAAGACCGCTCAGCATTTGGAGTTCCCCGACCGGAGATGGCTGAACCGCTATCAGTCATTGGTGTACGCAGATAGGAGCCGCCATCTCGTCCAAGAGTACGTAGCCTTCCGATTGGGTATTACGTGGAGCCACTTCCTCTCGGAGCTCACTTGTCGCGGATCTCCTCCCGGTCGGTCGCAGCCTAACCGGTTCGTTTTCCACCAAAGGGAACACCAAAGGCCCGTCCCGGAACTTGACTGATTTCGGACTGAATCGTCGCCCCCGCAATGAAAAAACCCCGCAATTCCCATATAAACACGGGAATTGCGGGGTTCTAGCTGGTGGCTCCGACCGGCGTCGATCCGGTGACCTTTCGATTTTCAGTCGAACGCTCTACCAACTGAGCTACAGAGCCTTAGGTGACAATGTCACCATGATTGCCGGAATTTCTTCCGGCAATCAGAGCGACCCTGACGGGACTTGAACCCGCGACCTCCGCCGTGACAGGGCGGCGCGCTAACCAACTGCGCTACAGGGCCTTGCTTGTTTGCAGCATCTCTACCGCTTTTTTCAAGGCTTCCAGCCTACCAGACTTTTCAGGCCGGCTTGACCAGTTCCTTGCGTACCCCCAACGGGATTCGAACCCGTGCCGCCGCCGTGAAAGGGCGGTGTCCTAGGCCGCTAGACGATGGGGGCCTGGAACAATCCGAATTCGCGGCAGACAACAACGCTATGTGTTTTCCGCTTCTCGCTCGTCCGAACTGGACTCTAAAACTTTAGAGCATAGTCAGGGATATTCCCAAATCGCGCGCTGCGGAACGCGAACGAGGCTCAAACGGAGGACGCAACCTGGACTCAGACCAAGGCCTCAACCGAGCGTTCAAATCCGCGCGGTCAGAGTTGGCGGTTTCTTGTTGGAAGACGTCCGAATTCCGCCAGTCCGTCCTGTCCTTGGCGGACTAGATTGGCATCATGGCCACAAGCACCCCAACCTCACCGGCGACCACCAGCTCCCGGACCATCAGCAAGCTCGGCATCGCTGCCGTCGTCGTCACCGTTGTCCTCTGGGCGTCCGCCTTCGTAGGCATCCGCGCCGTGGGACCAAGCTTCTCCCCCGGCTCCTTGACGCTCGGGCGGCTGGCAGTTGCCGCCGTCGCGCTCGGCATTGTCGCCCTGCCCAGGCTCAAGCGCTGGCCGAAGGGCCGCGAATGGTGGCCCATCCTGTCCTACGGCGTTATGTGGTTCGCGGGTTACAACCTGGCCCTGAACGCTGCCGAGCACATGCTGGACGCCGGAACCAGCGCCATGCTCATCAACGTCTCGCCTATCCTGATCGCCGTCCTCGCCGGCGTCATCTTGAAAGAGGGCTTTCCGCGCTGGCTGATCATCGGCAGCCTCGTGGCGTTCGGCGGGGTTGCGCTGATAGCCCTCGGATCGGGACAGCACTCGACGGCGGACGTCGCCGGAGTGCTGTTGTGCCTCCTCGCCGCTGTGCTCGCCGCGGTGAGCGTGATTGTCCAGAAGCCAGTGTTGCGCACGTTCTCGGCTGCGCAAGCCACGTGGTTCGGCATCATGGTGGGCGCCGTGTGCTGCCTCCCGTGGGCCGGACAGCTGGTGGCTGAAGTCCAGGCCGCGCCACTTCCGGCCACGCTTGGCCTGGTGTACTTGGGAATCTTCCCCACGGCCATCGCTTTCACCACCTGGGCTTACGCGCTGTCCCTCATCGAGGCCGGAAAGCTCGCCGCCACGACGTACCTGGTTCCGGGCACCACCATCTTGATTTCGTGGGCACTGCTCAAGGAGATCCCCACCATCTGGGGGCTGGTGGGCGGTGTGATCTGCCTCGTCGGCGTCGGGCTGACGCGTCGACGGTCCCGCTAGGGCCACCTGCGCCGCGCCGGCGCAAAGGCGCGCCCGCGGCGCCGCCGTCGAGGGGACCCGGCCCTACCTCGCCATCCCGGCGAGAAGCTCACGGTGCGTGGGCGGGTTTGCTCCAGGGCGCCCGACCGTAATGGACGCGGCCATGGACGCGGTCTGGCCGATACGCTCGAGCACCGTGGGCGCAAGCCCCTGGCTCCCGCGCAGCAGCAGTCCGAGGATCAGTGCTGACATGTAGGAATCGCCGGCGCCGATGGTGTCCGCCACCACCGAGGTTACAGCCGGAACCAACAGCTGGGTGTGCGGCGTCGCCATGAGGGAGCCTTCCGCCCCTCGCGTGACCACGGCGAGCCCTGCGCCGAGGTCCAGGATGTGCTTGGCAGTCTCCTCCAGGGATTTTCCCGGGTAGAGCCAGAATGCGTCCTCGTCGCTGAGTTTCACCACGCTGGTCAGCGGTACGAGCTCCTCGAAAATGCGGAGCGCCTCGCCGTGGCTGCCCAGGAGATCGGCGCGGATGTTGGGGTCGTACGTGACGATGCACCCGCCCTGGGCCTGTTCCAGGAGGGTCCTGACGACGCCGGCGCCGGGTTCGAGGAACGTGGCGATCGAGCCCGTGTGGAGCACCTTCGGGGCGTATGGGAGGGCGGCGGGAGCCAGCTTCCACTCGATGTCGAACGTGTACTCGGCCGAACCGTCCGCGGCGATCTCCGCCGTCGCCGTCGCGGTTTTCTCAAGCGATTGCGATCCCGGCAGGACAACCACACCGGCGCTTGCCAGGTGAGCCGCAATGGACTCACCGCGGGAGTCGCGCCCGACGGCGGTCAGCAGCCCGGCTTTCACGTCGAGCCGCCAGAGGCCGTAGGCGACGTTTGCCGGCGAGCCGCCGGGGTATTCGGTCTGCCCTTCGGACGAGTTGACGATGTCGATGAGCGCTTCGCCGACCACGACGACGTCAAGCGGCTCTGGCGCGAGGGGCGCGAAGTGGTTCATGCGGTTCCTGTTCCTTGGTTGGGGAGTTTCAGTGGCTATTAGTGAATTTCAGTGGCGCCGCCACGGAATGGCGTTCCACGAGGGGGCACTCAAAGTATTCGGTCCTGCCGTCGCGGTCTGCGCCCGCGAGCAGCAGTTCAACGGCGCGCCGGCCCATTTCCAGAAACGGCAGCTCAAGCGTCGTCAGCCCGGGACGCAAGTGAGGGGCCAGCGTTTCCTGGTTGTCGAAACCCACCAGGGAGATATCGTGCGGAATAGACAAACCGAGCTGGGCCACTGCCTGGTAGGCGCCCCAGGCCGTGCGGTCATTGGCGCAGAAGATCGCCGTGGGCGGCTGCGGACCGGTCATGAGCCCAAGGGCGTTGTCGAAACCGCCCGATTCATGCCCGTCGCCCATCCGGTGAAGCTCAGGATCGGGGTGGAGGCCGGCCTCCTCGAGCGCCCGGAGGTAGCCGGCGTAGCGCCCGACGGCGGCCGCAAGCTCACCGTCCACGTCACCGATGTTGATCATCGCGATCCGGCGATGACCGGCGTCGAGCAGGCGTTTGGTGGCGGTGTAGCCGCCCTGCTCTTCTTGCGGAGCGATGCTCGGGAAGCGTCCGGAACGGTCGCGTGAATTGAGTACGACGGCGGGCACCTCCGCCAGGACGTCGGGCACGTCAAGGACCCGGTGGTACATGGCGGCGTAGACCACTCCCGCGACCTTGTAGGACAGCATGGTTTCCAGGGAGGCGGCTTCGAGGGCCTTGTCACCGCCCGTATTGACGGTCAGGAGCAGCAGCCCGGCCTCCCAAGCCCTGGCTTGGGCGCCCTCGATGATCTTGCCCGCGAAAGGCGCGGTGGCTACGAAATCGCCGACGAAACCGATCATCCCCGCCACGCCGTCGCGGAGCACCTTGGCGTGGGCGTTGGTCCGGTACCCCAGTTCATGGGCGGTTGCGTGGACCTTGCGTCGGGTTTCTTCAGAGAACCTGGTTCCCGCGGCGTCGTTGAGCACCAGCGAAACCGTGGCCTGGGAAACACCGGCAGCGGCAGCGACGTCGTTCATCGTCGTGCCGGATCGGCTGCCGGGGCGGGTCATGGGCAGGCCTGTCTGTTGCGAGCTGAGGGGTGTTTGTCACAGGATCCGCACGGCTGGTTGGGCTTAACCTGGGGCCGGGTTATACGAATTACCAGCCCGGAAAACTGTAGCTGTCATCACATCCGGCGTCAACGGCTTGGCCACGGACTAGAGTCGGAACATGCCCGCGAATTTGCCTCCCGGCCTGCCGATCATTCCCGACGGCGATGCCCCCGGCGGCCAGCGCACTTCCTCCCCGCTTCACGGAACCGGGGCGTTGAGTGCGGCGCCGTACAACATGTCGCCGGAAGACTTCGAGGCGGCGGTCGGCGATGCCCTGCTCCTGATCCCGGACAAGGCCGCCCGTGCCATGGACAACGTGGCCATCTTCATCGAGGACGACTACACGCCGCAGCCTGGCGACGACCCGGACACCGTACTTCTCGGCCTGTACGAGGGAGTTCCGCTGACGGAACGGGAATCCTGGTGGGATGCCGGTTCCCTCCCGGACCGGATTACCATCTTCCGGCAACCAATCCTGGACATTTGTTCATCGCGCCAGGAAGTGATCGACGAGGTCGCCATTACAGTGATCCACGAGATCGCCCACCACTTCGGAATCGGCGACGATCGCTTGCACGAACTCGGCTGGGGATAGCCTTGTAGGCATGGGGCACGATCACAACCACTCATACGGCGTCACCGCAACCGGCAAGCATCGGAAGCGGCTCATCGCTGTCCTGGCCATCACCCTCGCGGTGGTCGTCATCCAGGTGGCGGGCGCCGTCGTCTCCGGATCACTGGCGCTGCTGGCCGACGCAGGCCACATGCTCTCCGACGCCGCAGGGGTCTTCATTGCGCTGCTTGCCGCTTGGATAGCCACCCGGCCGCCGAGCGATCAACGCACCTACGGGTACCAACGCGCCGAGGTCCTGGCCGCCCTGGCCAACGCCCTTATTTTGATCGTGATCTCAGTGGTGATCTTCATCGAGGCGATCCGCCGCTTCGGGGAGACCCCGGACATCCACACGGACGTCATGCTTTTTGCCGCCATTCTGGGCGCCGTGGCCAACTTGGTATCGCTCCTCATCCTGCGCGGGGCGCAAAAGGAAAGTTTAAACGTCCGCGGCGCGTATCTTGAAGTCCTGGGCGACCTGTTGGGTTCGTTCGCTGTCATCGCCGCTGCGATTGTCATCATGACCACCGGTTTCCGGGCCGCGGACCCCATCGCTTCCATCCTGATCTCGCTCATGATCCTGCCCCGGGCCTGGCATTTGCTGCGCGACGTGCTCGATGTGCTGCTGGAGGCAACACCCAAGGGCGTCGAGGTACAGATGATCCGCGAGCACATCCTCTCCGTCGAGGGCGTGGTGGCCGTTCATGACATCCACATCTGGACCATCACGTCCGGCGTTCCGGTCTTCTCGGCCCATGTGGTGGTGGAGGACCGGATCCTGGACGCCACGGGCGCGGACAGGCTCCTGGACCAGCTCGGTTCCTGCCTCGGTTCGCACTTCGACACGGAGCACTGCACCTTCCAACTGGAACCGGCAGGCCATTCCGCGCACGAAACACACCAGCACGCCTAGGGGCCAGAGCCACGGTTTCGGCTAAAGGACCACCGTCCCGGTCGCGCCGTCCACCGTAATCGTTTGGCCTGAACTGATCCGGGACGTGGCATCCGGAACGCCCACTACTGCTGGAATCCCGTACTCACGGGCTACGACGGCGCCATGGGAGTTTGGTCCACCCATCTCCATCACCAGTCCTCCCGCAGTCAGGAAGAGGGGCGTCCAGCCGGGATCGGTGGAGGGAGCCACCAGGATTTCCCCGGGTTCGAGGTGCGCACCTACCGGGTCCGTGATCACCCTGGCTACGGCAGTCACCGTTCCCGCCGAAGCAGGGGTTCCCAGCAGCGCACCGTCCGACGTCGGAGCCGCAGTCTTGGGGCGCGGCCTAGAAGGTAACGCTTCCGGTTCGGTGCCGTCTGAGAGCAGCACGCGGGGAACGTGCCGGCGCCTGAGTTCAAGCTCGTAGTCCTCCCGGCGCTGCGCCACCATGGCACGGAGATCCTCGCCGTCCAGGCCGCGGTGGGCGTCATCGAAATCCAGGAAGAAGACATCCCCGGCATCGTCGATGACTCCCGCTTCCGCCAGGGTCTCCCCCACTAGGCCCAGTTGGGCGCGGACCGCGGAAAAAGCGAGTACAAGGTTGTATTTGGGAAGCTCCCTCAGTCCCGCGAACATGCGTGTCCGCTCAAGTGCCATTTTCACGATCCTGGCGTGGAGCGGACTCTTGGACCGCGCACGGGCCACCAGCACGGCAACTTGTTCCTCGGCGTCGTGGGCTGCTTTCTCGAACTGTTTGTCCGGCGCCAGGCGGGTATTGTCGAGGCGAAGGTAGTTGACCAGGACTCCGATGATGTGGGTGGGGTCCTCGGACCAGCGGGGCAGACCCATATCGATTTCCGCGATGGCCCGGTGCCCGTAGTCGCGCAGGAACGCGGCCAAGCCCGATTGCGCGACGACGGGCAGCCCCCCGTCGCGGTAGCTCTCCGCGAGCGCAGGGGGATCACCGGTAAAGACCTCAGCGGCAGCGGCGTCGTCACGGATACTGGTTGCGAGCCGCCACAGCGCAAGGTCCATCTCCGTGGTGACATTGTTGGGCAGTCCGCGGATGATGGTCTGTAGCTCACCCCAGGAGGCCTGCTCTCCGAGTAGCTTGCGGACCAACCCCATCATCCCGAAGCCAAGCGCTACCGGGGGCAACATGTTGGGGAGCATGGGGAACAATTCCTCGCCCAGTATCCGCTCTGCGTGGTCCAGCCTTTCACGGGCGGTGGCATTGGCGGGGATTTCGAGCGCAGCCTTCAGGTTCTCGCCCACCCGTTCCACCTTGCCGAGGGCGGCGTTCGGCCGAAAAAGGGCGCGAACGAGGGTTTCAGGGACGCGGAAGCGGAGCAAAATCGGGGCGACGTGCCTGATCAGTTTGAAGGGTGTCCTGCTAGTGACGGCGAATCGCGGGTCGTCGAACAGCACGCGCATGACGGCCGCCGAACGTGCCTCCATGACGTCGAAGATCCTGGGCACGATTGCACGACCGGCTTCGCTCCGGAAAACGGCAGTGAGGTCAAAGTAGATGCGCTGCCCTGCCTCGTAGTACGGCGAAGGGCCGGTCCGTGGTTCAACGACCCGGAATCCCGCAGCCCTGGCCACCGAGGACCCCATGAGCCTGATCCCAGCGAGGCCCATCGGAGTCAGCGGACGGGTCAGGCCTTGGGCAAGGCTGAAGCAAAGGTACGCGTGCGGACCGGGGATTGCGGGCTGGCGGGTCATTTGCGGGTAGAGCGTGGTGATGGGGCGGGCTTGGGTGAGCCACAGCTTGCCGTCCCCGTCGATGGCCCATTCGGTGTCCTGAGGTGCCCGGTAGTGATCCTCCACGCGTTGGCCGAGAACGGCGAGGGCCCTGATTTGGGAGTCGCTAAGGCACGCAACACCTGCGGGGCCGGCAGCGTCCAGCACCGAGGTCGAGTCCACCCTTTCGGTACCGCCCCCGGGAAGAGATCGGATCACCAGTTTCCGGTCCCCGATCCTTCGCTCCGTGATCCTGCCAGTGAGCGAGTCCACCACAAAGTGGTCCGGATTCACCGCGCCTGAGACCACAGCCTCGCCAAGTCCGGGATTGGCGTCGATGACCGCCTCGCGGCGCCGTCCGGTCACCGGATTGGCCGTGAACAGCACCCCGGCGGTCTCAACGTCCACCATCCGTTGAACGACGACGGCGAGTGTCACCGCGGCATGGTCAATCCCGTTGCTTGCCCGGTAGCTGACTGCCCGGTCCGTCCACAGGGAGGCCCAACACTTGCGGACCGATTGGAGCACGGCATCCGCCCCTACGACATTCAGGTAGGTGTCCTGCTGTCCGGCGAAACTCGCAAAGGGTAGGTCCTCGGCCGTCGCTGAGGACCTGACCGCCACTGCGGATTCCGGGCCGAGCGCCGCGTAGGCCGAACGGACGGCGTCCTCGACGTCGGCGGGGATTCCGGCGTCGAGCACCGTATCCCTGGCGCGGGCCGCGAGGGATGCGAGCTCTTCAAGGTCGCCGGGATCCACTGTCTCAAGGTCGCGGAAAATATCCGTGAACGCCGATTCAAGGCCTCCACCCGGCTGCAGTGCACGCCGGTAGGCCTCCGTGGTCAAGCAAAACCCGGGCGGGACCGGAAGGCCCGCCCAGATCAGCTCGCCGAGGTTGGCCGCCTTGCCGCCGACCTCCGGGAGCATGTTTGCCCGGATCCGGCGCAGCTCAATGATGAGGCGCGACGGCTCCCCCGGCGCTGTTTGCTTCGACTCTGTGCGCCCCGGCCCTGTGTGCTCCGCCATTGCCCTTTACCCGCGTCCGCCGGTCCTTAGTTACGTGCCGTTTATGCGGCGCCGAGCATGGGACCGAAGTTGGCGCGGTCCGCAAGCCTCGGATCCTCGCGGTCAGGAACAACCAGCACGGGCCCCTTGGCATGGTGCAGGACGCCGTCCGACGTTGAACCGAGGAGCATCCCCGCGAAGCCTCCGCGCCCGCGTGTCCCGAGCACCACGAGTTCCACACCCCGGCTCACTTCCACGAGAACCTCTACGGGCGCACCATCCAGCAACTGGGTTTCCACAGGAAGTTTGGGGAAGTGGCTCTTAAGCCATGCCAATCCTGCGTCCAGCTGAACCCTGATGTCCTTGAAGAGTGCCTCCCGGTCCAGGGGCGCCGGAACCCAAGCCAAGGAGCCGCTGTACTCAGGCACGGCACAAATGACGCGCAGCTTCGCGCCCATGCGTTGGGCCTGCTCGGCGGCTTCCAACACGGCAACACGGGCCTGTTCCGAGCCGTCCACACCAACCGCCACCACATTTTCGATCACATGGGGGCCGGACTTGGCGCGCTCGGCCTTGATGTGCTTGTCCTCCGTGGTTTCACCCAAGCGGTCCGCGCAGAAAAGCGGGACCGTCACTGTGGGGCACTTCGAGTGTGCCGGAAGGGCACTGCTGACCGATCCCAAAAGCCGACCCACGAATCCGCCACGACCCCGGGTGCCGAAGACCAGGAGTTCGGCTGTTTCGGACAAGTCCAGCAGCACGCCGGAAGCATCTCCGTTCTCCACCGAGCCATCGACGTCGATGGCGTAGCCGGAAACTTTCTCAAGGGCCTGCTTGACGATCGCCTCGGCGCCGTCCCGGATGACGGAGTCATCCACTGTTGCATAGCCGCCGTCCAAGCCGGAAGCCGCAAAGATAGGCACCGAGTAGGCCGTGACTACATGCAAGGGAAGCTGCCTGCGCTCGGCCTCGCGGGCGGCCCAAATGAGGGCGCATTGGCCGTGTTCGCTGCCGTCAACGCCCACCACAATGCCTCCGGGGGCAATCGATGATTCCTCTCCGTTGCCTTCGGTCTCTGCATGATGGCTTTCAGAGTGTTTGCCGTGCTGGTCCATGGGGCCCGCCTCCTCGCACTGCTGGCTGATGTTGCGGCTATTCTGCCAGAGGCCGCGCCCACAACGTGTTTCTCGCTTGACTGCCGTGAGTTGCGGTCTCCAATGCTCACTATTCTCGTTTGCAAGGGCCGAATCAAGCGGGAAGAAGCGTATGTGGAAACCCGCCGGAGGGTGTTGGATTCGGCCGCATCGCAGCGTGAAAAATGCATTGGCGGACATGCCGGTGCCGGGGCTATCCAGCACGCGATTTCTTCTGTAATGTTCGAGGCACTGGTGACCGGGGATGGCGTTTTTCAACACATCAACGGCCATCATTCGCGACCGCTTGGGGACTCGGACGCCACCCCGGTGTTGCCTTCGGCAACGCACCTTTCAAGGAGGAGCCAAGCTGTGTCAACCATGCCTGCTGCGAGTACGGAACGCACCACCGCTGTGGTCATCGGTGCCGGCATGTCCGGCCTGGCCGTGGCCAGCGAGCTCAGCCGCTACGGCGTAGACGCAATTGTGGTGGACGGATTGCAAGTCCCCGGTGCCCCACAACCGCTCAACACCGGCATCCTGCAACGCTGCGACGCGGCCGACGCCGGCCTCCAGGAGCGCAGCGAAATCCTGAGGCACCTGCGCAACTACGCAGCCAGCCACGGCCTCGATGTACGGAACACCACACGAGCTGTCCGCCTGGACCGCTTGGACGACGCTGCTTTGGGGTCCATGGTTTCAGGCGCAGCGGTTTCCGTTTCAGCCGGAATGGACTTGACCTCCGCTGCCATGCCCCACCACCAATGGGCTGTCCACACTGCAAACGGAGTGCTTCTGGCCGACCATATTGTTGTCACTCGCTGCGGACAGAGCCAGCTGCGCCGGATGCTTGCCGAGCTCGGCATCGCCATCGGCCAGAACCTCGTCGCTGCTATGCGTGCGATTGGAATGTACTTGGTAGGCGTCGGCGAACTAGCCACACCCACACCAAAGGAAGTCCTGCGCCAAGCCAAGGTAGTGGGCCAGGCGATCTCCGCCAAAGTGCACCCGGACAGCGTCCATGCGGCCCTTACGGGGACGTTTGCGGCGGTTCCCGCCCTGGTGTAGTTGGCCGGGTTCGCCCCCTAGGCTTCCCTTCCTGACCCTCTTTGATTTCCCGGAACGCGCGACACGCCCAAGATTGAGGCGTGTCGCGGGAATTTCAGGCGCAAACAGGGTCGGGAAGGAATGGGTTCCTAAGATTCCTCGGGCTCGTCGCCCCCGGAATCCGCGGAGTCACGGGAATCCCCGGAATCGCTGGAGTCGCCAGGGTCCCCGCCTGCCAGTCGGCGTCGCGCGGTGACGCCCAGGAACACCAGCAGCGCCGCGGCCACCACCGCGAAGATCACAATGCTCCAGGGGAACGGCTGGGAAGCATCAGGCGCCTTATCCGGCGTTGTGGTGGAACCCGGCGCGACTGTGCCGGCGGTGGGGACTGGCGCGGAGGTCTGGGTGCCCGAGACGGCGCCGCCCGGCGTCGTACTTCCTGCTTTCGCAGTGAAGGTAAACGTGCCCTCGATGGGGTGCGAATCCGAGCTGACAACGCGCCAGATGACGGTGAATGCCCCGGCAGGGGCGCCGGGCCTCAGCTTCTGCGACACCACCGCGTCCACGATTTCCACGGAGCCATCCGCCCAGTTCTGGCCGGAAGCGTCGTTCACCCGGATCTGCGAACCGAGCAGGAGCGGCCGGTTGTTGAAGGTGACCGATACGGAGTCCGGGACGCTGGCAACCGTTGAGCCGTTGGCCGGTGACGTTGACTCGGCGACGTCGTGCGCGAAGGCAGGTGCCGCCGAGAACACGGCGGCAGGGAAAAGAACCGCGGTAAGAGCTACGACGACGGCCAGCAACTGGCGGATGGGGCGCATGAGCGAGTGACTCCCTTGGTGTTGGATTCCTTACAGACTAGGCGAATTCGCGGAAGGCCCGAAGCCGCGGGCATAGGATTTGAGAGCACGCTTCCCCGATTCCCGGAGACCTCCATGCTCAAACAGGGTTCAACCATCGACCGCTACTTCAAGATTTCGGAGCGCGGATCCAACTACTCCCGTGAAATCCGGGGCGGCTTCGCCACCTTCTTTGCGATGAGCTACATCGTGGTCCTCAATCCGTTGATCCTCTCCGGTGCGGACTCAAGCGGCGCGTCCCTCGGCTTCCCCGCCGTCGCCGCCACCACTGCTTTCGTAGCCGGCATCCTGACGATCCTCATGGGAGCGTGGGCCAAGCACCCCTTTGCCGTGGCTACCGGTCTGGGCGTCAACGCCTTCGTGGCCGTCACGATTGCCTCGCACCCCGGCCTGACGTGGCCGGACATGATGGGCCTCGTCATGCTGTCTGGCCTGACCATGCTGATCCTGGTGCTCACGGGTTTCCGGACCGCGGTCTTCAAAGCCGTTCCTGAAGCGCTGAAGACTGCGATCGTGGTGGGCATCGGCCTCTTCATTGCCCTGATCGGCCTGGTCAACGCCGGCTTCGTGCGCCGCATCCCGGACGCCGCCGGCACCACGGTCCCGCTGGGCCTGGGCGTGGACGGCAAGCTGCTGGGCTGGCCTACCTTAGTTTTCGTCGTGGGCCTGATCCTCACCATCGCATTGGTGGTCCGCAAAGTACGTGGCGCCATCCTGATCGGTATCGTCGCCTCCACCGCCCTCGCGGCCATCCTGGAATTCACCCTCCACATCGGTCCGAGTTTCGACGGCAAGACGTACAACCCCCGCGGCTGGTCCCTGGTGGCCCCCAAGTTCACCGAATGGGCCGCCCCGGACCTATCCCTCATCGGCAAGGCGAACCCCCTCGGCGCGTTCCAGCACCTCGGCATCATCGCCGCCACCTTGCTGGCGTTCGTGATCCTGCTCAGCATCTTTTTCGACGCCATGGGCACCATGGTGGGCCTGGCGAGGGAAGCAGGAAACATCGACAAGCACGGAAACATCCCCAATGTGGACCGCGTCCTGCAGGTGGACGCGCTCGGCGCGATCGTGGGCGGCGGTTCGTCTGTGTCCTCCAACCAGATCTTCGTGGAATCGGGTGCCGGCATCGGCGAAGGTGCACGGACAGGCTTGGCCTCGATCGTGACCGGCCTGCTGTTCCTGGTGGCCATGTTCTTCACCCCGCTGATCAACCTGGTCCCGTTCGAGGCTGTGGCACCGGCCCTGGTGGTGGTGGGTTTCATGATGGTGTCCCAGGTGGGCAAGATCCATTGGCAGGACTGGGGCGTTGGAATTCCCGCGTTCCTGACCATGGCACTCATGCCGTTCACCTATTCGATCGCCAACGGCTTGGGCGCCGGATTCATCTCCTACGCGCTGATCCGTACCTTCCAGGGCCGGGCCCGCGAGGTGCACCCGCTCATGTGGGCCGTGGCCGCAGCGTTCCTGCTGTTCTTCGGGATCGGTTCCGTCGAGGAAATCCTGGGCGTCAAGTAGCCCTTTCCGGAATACCGGACACCCGCCACCCGCAAGCGGTGCTTTTCGACGCCGCCATGCGTTGAGCTTGAATCATGGAGATTTCACCCACCGTCGCTGATGTCCGCCCGACGCCGTGGACCGGCCGTTTCGACGGCGACGGCGACGAGCACCGTCGCTGGTGGCAAGCGGTGGCGCCCCACACTCCCGGCGTGGACACCCCGGGTGCGACCGAAGCGGGCTCCCGGCCCGCCGTCGTCGTGGGCTTCCGCAGTGACGAAGGCGTGCGCCGCAACAAGGGCCGCATTGGCGCGGCGGCAGCCCCGGCGGCAATCCGCAAAGCCTTGGCTCCGCTGGCTTTCCATCTCGACAGGGATGTGTTCGACGCCGGCGACGTCGTTGTGGAGGACGGCTCCCTTGAGGAGGGCCAGGAGCGGGCGGGCCGGGTCATTTCGGAACTGCTCGACGCCGGCAAGCTCACGGTGCTGCTCGGAGGCGGGCACGAAACCGCCTTCGCCAGCTACCTGGGCGTAGCTCGCTCGGAGGCTGTGACGAGGGGCAAGCGCCTCGGCGTCCTGAACCTGGATGCGCACTTCGACCTGCGGGACGAGCCTGCGCCGAGCTCGGGCACGCCGTTCCTACAGATGGCACATGCGGAAGCCGCCGCCGGCCGCGAACTGAACTACGCCGTCGTCGGAATCTCCGAGCCCAACAACACGCGCACCCTCTTCAACACGGCGGACCGCCTAGGCGTGAAGTACCTCCTGGACGAGGAGTGCTCCACGGAGGCCGTGCGGGAGTTTGTGGCTTCGTTCCTGGACGGGGTGGACGCGCTGTACCTGACGATTGACCTGGACGTGCTGCCGGCGTCGGTGGCTCCCGGGGTGAGCGCTCCCGCGGCGTATGGCGTTCCGCTGCCCGCCATCAGCGCGGTGTGCCGGCAGGTCGCCGCGAGCGGAAAGCTCCTGCACTTGGACGTCGCCGAACTCAATCCCGAGTTTGACATCGACTCGCGGACCGCCAAGGTGGCCGCGCGCTTGGTGAACACGCTGCTGGGGTAGGGCCGGAGCGCGGCAAGTCTGGACTGCCTGCCCCGCGCCAGCCATCATGAAATGAGGCGCAGGGAATTCGCCGACCGCTACAGCACGGCCGCTCCTTGCCCGGCGGAGGCACAGAGACATGTCACCCAGGATCGAGCCCGCGGATCACGCCCCGGCAGGTATTTCCTCGGGCGCCCCGGACCGATTCCTTACCGACTACTACGAACACGTTGCCGACGACGATGTTGGCAACTACACCTCGGATACGCTCCTGGAGCGTGCACGGTACCACCGCTCGTTGGCGGAACGACGGGCGCCTGGCCAAGCTGTGATCGGCGTCCTGAACGAGGCCGATGCCAGCCTCGTGGCGATTGTCACCGACGACATGCCCTACCTGGTCCCGTCGGTCACTGCGGAAATCGCCAGGGACAACTCCTCCATCCGCCTCCTCGTCCACCCCACGTTCAGCGTCATCCGGGATCCGGCCACCCATCGCTTGACCGACATCCACAAGGGGCCACTGCGGACGGGACTTCCGTCCGGCGTCGAGCCTTCCGCATCGGTCACCCTCTTGGACCACGACGACGGCGGCCCCCTCACCGAGGCGTGGATCGCCGTCGAGATCTCCCGGCTTCCGGACGAAACGAGTGCCGAGCACCTCGTTGAGCGGCTGCGGACCGTCCTTGGAGACGTCCGGGCGGCAGCAGAAGACACGGCTGCCATCCACCAGGAACTTGCCCACGAGGTCCGCCGCTTGGACGGAGTGTCCGGCGGGCAAGAAGTCCAGGAGTTGCTGCGCTGGCTGGACGACGGGAATTTCGTGTTCCTCGGCTACCGCGGCCGGCGGAGCCTAGGGCTGCTCAGGAATGTTGCAGTCACTGCCTCCGAAGGTGAGCAGTCCGCAGCACCCCTCCTGACTCTCACCAAGTCGACCCTCCGCTCGACCGTCCTCCGGCGCGCCTACCTCGACGAAGTCAGCCTGGCCACGGGTGGCAAAAGCGAGCACACCTTCGTTGGACTGTTCGCTCCCAATTCCGCTTCCCGCTCAGCACTCCAGATTCCGGTCATCCGGGACACTGTGGACGAGGTGTTGCGGACGTTCGGCTACTCGCCCACATCACACCGTGGCAAGGAACTCCTGGCCGTGGTGGAGGCCTATCCGCGCGACGAGCTCTTCCACATCGATGCCCGCCAGTTGGCCGAACACGCGCGCCACATCCTGCGTCTGCAAGAGCGGCACAGCACACGGCTGTTCCTTCGCCTTGACTCGCACAACCGGTTCATGACGGCCCTGGTCTTCCTGCCGCGCCAACGCTTCAGCACAGCCGTCCGGCTCAATATTGAACGTGAGCTTCGCGAGGCCTTCGGCTCCGAAGAGATCGAGTTCGAGCTCCGCCTGGGCGAATCCGCCATGGCCCGCGTGTTCTTCCGGGTGCTGTTGCCGACCGGCGGCGTAGATCGCGGGGCGCCCGCCGTCGTCGACTCCGCGGTACTGGAGCAGCGGATCATCGCCGCCACGCGGTCCTGGGCCGAAGGCCTGGACGAGGCTCTGCATGCAAGGTTCCCCGCGGACGAAGCCAGCCGGCTGTCCCGCCAATGGGCGGCCGCCTTTCCAGCCAGCTACAAAGCAGACTACGACGTGGAAGACGCGATTCAGGACATCGTCCGGTTCGAGAGCTTCGGTCCCCGGGACGGGGACATGACAGAGGACCACACTGCTGACCCGCTGCTGACCGTGTACAAGCGCCCTGGGACACCCGTGCTTGCCGAAGATGCCCGGATTCGGCTCTATCTGACCCGCCCACAAAGCTTGACCCAGATTTTGCCGTTCTTCCACAACCTGGGTTTGCGCGTCCTGGACCAACGGCCGTTCGATGTTCAGCGTGCCGACGGGCGATCCTTCTTCTTGTACGACCTTGGGCTCGTATACCCGCGCGGAGTTGATCCGCTGGAAACGGGCGATCTTCTGGCCGGTTCGTTCTGTGCCGCGATGCGGGGAGACGCGGAGTCCGACGCCTTCGATGCCTTGGTCATCCGGGAGCGGATCGATTGGCGGCGGACAGCCATCCTGCGCGCGTATGCGAAGTACCTCCGACAGCTGGGGAGTACCAACTCGTACGGGTTCATCGCGGACACCCTTCGCGAAAATGTCCGCGCCACTCACGCCTTGCTTTCACTTTTCGAGGCGAAATTCGATCCGGACCGGTTCGAACCAGAGCTTTTCGATCCTGAACTGCTCGGGCCGGAGCCGGCTGAGCCGGTGCCGGATGGAAGCGACGTGTTCGACGTGGACCGCAGCAAGTACACCTCCCGCACGCAGGCCACCAACGCCGCCCGCAAGGAACTCGCGGAAGCGATCGACGCCGTACCGGTCCTCGACGCCGACCGGCTGTTGCGTTCTCTGGCGAGCCTGGTGGAAGCAACGCTGCGCACCAACTTCTACTTGGACAAGCCGTACGTGAGTTTCAAGCTCAATCCCTCCAACATCCCCGCCGCACCGGCACCCCGCCCACTGTACGAAATTTGGGTGTACTCGCCGCGGGTGGAAGGCGTCCATTTGCGCTTCGGCGCCATTGCCCGCGGCGGCTTGCGCTGGTCCGACCGGCGTGAGGACTTCCGCACGGAGGTCCTGGGACTCGTGAAAGCCCAGACCGTCAAGAACGCCGTGATCGTTCCCACGGGAGCCAAGGGTGGTTTCTACCCCAAACAGCTCCCGGACCCCGCAGAAGACCGGGCAGCCTGGCTGGCCGAGGGCCAGGAAAGCTACAGGATCTTCATTCGTGGGCTGTTGGACATCACGGACAATCTGGTTGCGGGATCCGACGGCGGGGCGAACGGCCGCGTCGTCTCGCCGGCCCGCGTCGTCCCGCCTGCCCGCGTGGTGAGGCACGACGGCGACGACTACTACCTCGTGGTTGCTGCGGACAAGGGCACGGCCACGTTCTCCGACATCGCCAACGCGCTGGCCGCGGACTACGGGTTCTGGCTCGGGGATGCGTTCGCGTCCGGAGGTTCGGTGGGCTATGACCACAAGCAGATGGGCATCACCGCGCGCGGCGCCTGGGAGTCCGTGCGGCAGCATTTCAGCGAACTGCTGATCGACTCCAACACGGAGGATTTCACGGTGGTGGGCATCGGGGACATGAGCGGCGATGTGTTCGGCAACGGCATGCTGCTCTCGGACCACATCAAGCTCGTGGCGGCCTTCGATCACCGGCACATTTTCCTGGATCCGAC
Source organism: Arthrobacter sp. AZCC_0090 (assembly GCF_014207375.1). Lineage (GTDB taxonomy): Bacteria > Actinomycetota > Actinomycetes > Actinomycetales > Micrococcaceae > Arthrobacter. The sequence continues at coordinate 126,507 of NZ_JACHEE010000014.1, forward strand.
CCCTGACCCGGCCACTTCCTTCGCCGAGCGGAAACGGCTTTTCAGGCTCCCCCGTTCGTCCTGGGCCGACTACAATCCCGCGAAGCTCAGTCCCGGCGGTGGGGTGTTCTCCAGGCTCGAGAAATCAATCGGCATTACCGAACCGGTCCGCCTCGCCTTGGGATTGGATGAAGGCACGACGGCGATGTCCCCGCCTGAGCTGCTCAAGGCAGTCCTCATGGCCCCCGTCGACCTCCTGTACAACGGCGGAATTGGCACCTACGTCAAGGCCTCCACGGAGACGCATGCCGACGTCGGAGACAAGTCGAACGATTCCATCCGGGTCGACGCCGCCCAACTGCGCACCAGGATCATCGCGGAGGGCGGAAACCTGGGAATCACCCAGCGAGGCAGGATCGAGGCCGCGCTGGCCGGGATCCTTGTGAACACCGATGCCATCGACAACTCCGCCGGTGTGGACTGCTCGGACCACGAGGTGAACATCAAAATCTTCCTGGACCAGATGATCGCGGCGGGCAAGATGTCCCCGAAAGAACGGACGAACTTCCTGCATTCGCTCCAGGCTGAAGTTGGCCGCCTGGTGTTGAAAACCAACGTTGACCAAAACGTCCTCCTACTCAATGACAAGCAATTGGTCCTCCAATGGAGCCCTAGCTTCGAACGGACCATGGACTGGCTCGACTCGGCCACGGATTTGGACCGGAAGCTCGAATGCCTGCCGACTACCGATGAATTGCGGGCCCGCGTAGAGACCGGAGCCGGGCTGACTTCGCCTGAACTCGCGGTACTGGCCGCCTATGCCAAGATCGAACTGGCCCGGGAACTGACGGAGGGTGGGCTCGCGGACGATCCATGGTTTTCGCAGACGCTGCGGGAGTATTTCCCTCGCCAACTCTCTGAACGCTTCGGCGATGACCTCTCCACGCATCCCTTGCGCCGCCAAATCGTGGCTACGGTGGTCGCGAACGACATGATCAACCTCGGCGGCATAGCCTTCGCGTTCCGTGCCATGGAGGAAACCACCGTTTCGGCGGCCGCGGTGGCGCGTGGATTCGTGGTGATGCGCCATATCTGGGACTTGGATTCGGTCACTGAAGCCATCGCCCGGGTGCCGGCGGGCATTCCCAAGGAACACGGATGCGCTGTGGCCTTGGACATGCGGCGCCTCCTTGACCGGTCCACCCGCTGGTACGTCACCCACGATTTCCGGGACAAACCCATTGCGGACGCCTTTGCATGGCTCGAACGGCCCATGTCCCTGATGCGGGCCAATTTCACGAGCTTCCTGCACGGCATCAACCTAGCCCACTCGTTGAACCGCCTTGCCCACACGGATTCGGTGGGCCTGCCACACGACTTGGGCATCCGGGCCTCCGAGCTCCTTGTCAGCTACGGCCTCTTGGACATTTCGGCGATCGCAGAAGAACTGCAGGAGCCCGTCGCGGCGGTGGCGGAAGTCTACTTTGCCGTGTTCGAACGGATCTCGGCCATTCCCTTGCTGGAACACATCACGCTGTTGCCACGGGACACGCACTGGGAAGCGTTGGCGCGTGCAGCCCTCCGTGATGACATGTACTTGGTTCTTGCCGACATGACCAAGGCAGTTGTCCGGCATACTCCCCGCGCCTCGGAGGCCAGTGCGGACCCCGTAGAGCGGATCATGGATTGGGAACGCGGAAACATCGAACAGCTCTCGCGCGTCCAGGACACCATCAAGGCGGCGATCAAGCCCGGTCCGGTGGACATCGCCGCACTCTCGGTAGCCGTGAAGCTCCTTCGGGCCATGGTCCGTCGGTGACCTAGCTCCCAGAATGACAGACATCCCATGACAGTTTGCTATCTTTTATGCAGGAATTGCCGCTCCCCCCGCGGCATCCTGCAGAAGGAGGCCCCCAATGAGCACAGCCACAATTGAAAACAGCGAGATCCATTTGTCCTTTTCATCCGTCGATGAGGTCCACGCAGGACTTGACCGTGCTGTGGGCACGCTCATCGAAGCCGCAGCCGAAAACGGCCGTTGCGGGATCCTTGTGACCCGCCGCGAGCCCGGAAGCTACACGGTTGCCCTGGACGAGTCAGTGCCATTCGGCCAGACCCGCGAGATCGTCGCCGCTTAGTCGCAGGCTAGGTAGCTAGAAACAAAAAACCCGGGGCTTGTTTCGTCAACCGCGCCAAGATGGCACGGAATGGGAAACAAGCCCCGGGTTCTCTGGTTTAGAGACCTTCTCTGGTTTAGACGGCGACTCTGCCGGCTACACCCGACGCAACTCCACGCCGTCGGACTTCATGAAAAGCTGCTTGGCGGCCTCGTCGGCGCCGGGTCCTGCGGGTTCAAGCCATACAACGTTGCCGCTGCCCGAGACTTCCTGCACCTCCCCCGCCGCGACCACGTGTGCGTGCCTTACGACTTCGATCCGCTCCCCCACCTTCAACGTTCCCCAATTGGAAACGACGGCGGAATGTGCGATTCGCCTGGACAGGACTGTCCCGCGTGCCTTCATTGAACTTCTACCCCTTTGTGGATGTTCGTTGTTTCAGTTGTGTATGCAATTTCCCCGGCAGGCCCACGACATCGTCGGCGTGGACATGCCGTACCCCATAAGTTCTACTACACAGAAAGCGCCCCGGGGCACGTATTGCCAAACATTTCCGGGGCGCTTCCTATTGTTCACTCGAACAGTATTTTGTTCGGCGTCAGGCGAGAATTCCGACGGCGGATTCGGCGGCCGCTCGCACCTCGCCAGCGCCTACAAGACGGTCCGCCGCTTCCAGCTCAGGTGAGAGGAAACGGTCAGTTCCGGGACCATCGACGACGCCGCGCAGCACCTCGATCACGGCGGCGCCAGCAGGCCCCGGAGTGAGTTCCCCACCGGACAGTTTGGTGCGGATGTCGAGGGCACGGGTGCTCGTCACGAGTTCCACGGCGAGGACGCGGCGCAGGTTCTCCACTGCCTTGCGGAGCTTGCGGGCCGCGTGCCAACCCATGGAGACATGGTCCTCCTGCATGGCGGAGCTCGGGATCGAGTCCACCGACGCCGGAACGGCCAGTCGCTTGTTGTCCGAGACGAGGCCGGCCTGGGTGTACTGGGCGATCATGAGGCCCGAGTCCACGCCGGGATCGTCGGCAAGGAACGCCGGGAGTCCGTGCGAGCGTGCGGGGTCCAGCATGCGGTCAGTGCGGCGCTCGGCGATCGAGGACAAGTCCGCGACGGCGATGGCCAGGAAGTCCAGCACATAGGCCACCGGGGCGCCATGGAAGTTTCCGTTGGAGGACACGCGGCCGTCCGGGAGCACCACCGGGTTGTCGATAGCTGCAGCCAACTCGCGGGAGGCCACGAGTTCAGCGTGCGTCACGGTGTCGCGGACCGCGCCGGCCACCTGGGGTGCGCAGCGGAGCGAGTACGCATCCTGGACCTTGGTGTCATTCACCCGGTGCGATGCAACGATCGGCGAGTTGGAAAGCACACGCAGCATGTTGTCCGCGCTGGCAGCCTGGCCCGGGTGGGGCCGCAGTGCGGCGTGCAGCTCTGGCAGGAACACCTGGTCGGTGCCGAGCAGCGCCTCGACGCTGAGCGCGGCAGTGATGTCCGCCGTCGTGAGCAGCAGGTGCAGGTCGGCGATGGCCATCAGGAGCATGCCGAGCATGCCCTCGGTGCCGTTGACCAGCGCGAGGCCTTCCTTTTCCGCAAGGACAACCGGCTCGATGCCGTGAGCGGCGAGGAGCTCGGCAACCGGCTTCTTTCCGACAGCGCCGTAAAGCTCGCCGTCGGGTCCGGTGGCTTCGCCTTCGCCCATCAGGACCAGGGCGCAGTGGGACAGCGGGGCGAGGTCGCCGGAGCAACCCAGGGAGCCGAATTCACGGACCACCGGGGTGATGCCTGCGTTGAGGACGTCCACCATGGTCTGCAGGACCACGGGACGTACGCCCGTGCGGCCCGAGGCCAGGGTCTTGGCGCGCAGGAACATGATGCCGCGGACCACTTCGCGCTCCACCGCCGGGCCCATGCCGGCGGCGTGGCTGCGGATGAGGGACTTCTGCAGCTGGGTGCGGAGCTCGTTGGGGATGTGGCGGTTGGCCAAGGCACCGAAGCCCGTGGAGACGCCGTACGCCGGAACTTCGCTGTGGGCGAGGCCGTCGATGTGGGCGCGGACCTTGGCAACCGCGTCCAAGGCTTCCTGGGAGATGGTCACCTTGGCGTCGTGGCGTGCGACGGCGACGACGTCCTCCGGCGTGACTCCGCTGGAGCCGAGGATGACCGTTTGCCGGCCGAGCGATGTTGCTGTGACTGTCACAGTATGTTCCTTTCTCACCCAACTAGCTCGCAGTTGTTGTCGTTTTGGGGGCTCATAGCGACATCTAGTGCGAGTTAGTTGGGAATCGAAGTCTGGTTAGTTGGTTTCGGTCATGGGGATGCGGACGCCGCGTTCGTGGGCGACTTCGATGGCGCGGGGGTAGCCGGCGTCGACGTGGCGGATGACGCCCA
>NZ_JACHEE010000015.1 GCF_014207375.1 Arthrobacter sp. AZCC_0090
CCCGGCACAACTCCCGAACCCGGGAACCACGCCGGACAAAACACCATCCGGGACCCCCGGAAACCGCACCGGAACACACAAAAGCGAACCAAGAATTGGTTTCCATTTGAAAGGGAGTCTGTCGCAATTTTTCCGCATCAGCGGCGGCGACTCGAACTACTCTACACACCACCAAGACCCCACGCAAATTCACGTGCAGAGGCTCAAGAACCGCGGCAATCCGCGGCGAAACGGACGGTTACGCGCAAAAAGAAGCCGTCGGCGTCGTCGTCCGGCATTGTGTGGTGCACCACTTAAACGGAAGCAACGGTTAAATGCAAGAAGGGCCAGCAACCAAACGGTTGCCGACCCTTCTAGTGCTCTGGATTACCAGGAAGACTTGGTGATGCCCGGAAGCTCACCACGGTGAGCCATGTCGCGGAAGCGAACACGGGAGATACCGAACTTCTGGAAGGTACCGCGCGGGCGGCCGTCGATGATGTCGCGGTTACGCAGACGGATCGGGGAGGCGTTGCGGGGCAGCTTCTGCAGACCGAGGCGAGCCTCTTCGCGTGCTTCGTCAGTCGCGTTGGCGTCAACCAGGGTCTTCTTCAGTTCGAGACGCTTGGCAGCGTAACGCTCAACGATGACCTTGCGCTGCTCGTTGCGAGCAATCTTGGACTTCTTAGCCATGTTTAGCGCTCCTCTCGGAATTCGACGTGCTGGCGGATCTTGGGGTCGTACTTCTTCAGGACCAGACGGTCCGGGTCGTTACGACGGTTCTTGCGGGTTACGTAGGTGTAACCGGTTCCCGCAGTCGACTTCAGCTTGATGATCGGACGTACGTCCTTGTCCTTTGCCACTAGAGCTTCACCCCACGAGCCAGAACTTCGGCGACGACTGCGTCAATGCCGCGAACGTCGATGGTCTTGATGCCCTTGGCCGACAGGGTCAGCGTGACATTACGGCGCAGGGACGGAACCCAGTAGCGCTTCTTCTGAATGTTGGGATCGAACCGCCGCTTGTTGCGACGGTGCGAGTGCGAAATGCTGTGTCCAAAGCCCGGCTCGGCTCCGGTCACCTGGCAGTTTGCTGCCATGACGACTCTCCTAAAAATAAAATGAAACGGCCAGCAGAGTTCCTGCGTGCCGTGCGACAGGCGACGTCCGCAACCAGTCCACACCGTTTTCGGTAGTTCCCGCGGGGCTGGATCCATCGACTGAAATCAGTCAATGATCACCGCTGCGGCGAAGGTAGTGGGTCCCGGACAACAGGCCGGAATACTGGGCGAATACTGGAATGCACGCAACTTGAGCCCCTAACTACCGGCCCGCGGATATCCCGTTGTTGCCAACAGTTGCCGCCAACCGGAGCAATTGCACACGCTCCGCGCCACCTAGCGCCTAATAAGTCTAGGGGCTGGGGCAAATTAAGACCAATCGGGTGTATAAGACCACTCCACAATGTGGCCCGCTCAAATCATAAGCAGCGGCCAGTCCCTTCACAGGAGAACGAAAGGTTGAGAGTTCAATCTTGAGCTATGAAGTCACAACTCCTCGCCTCCCCAGGCCAACGTGTGAGCACGCCCCCGGATCGGCCTCCAGCGCCCACGCGGCGCAATCCCACCATGGGAAGGTTCGCCGCACAGCATCGCCGACGCATGTTCAGGACGGACATGCTCACCGTCGCGCTGTGGGCTTCCCTCGCGGCGGCGTTGGCTTTGTGGCTCGCCGACGGCGGGGTGTCGTCCGTCGGGAATGTCACCCAAGCAGTCACCGCCGTCGGGATCTTGGTGGGGCTTGCCGGCATGGATCTGGTCTTCCTCATGCTTCTGCTCGCGGCGCGATTGCCTTTCGTGGATGGCGCAGTCGGGCATGACAGGGCGCTGAAATTCCATCGGAAGCTGGGGAAACCCGCACTTTATCTCCTACTGGCACACGGACTTCTCCTCGCGATCGGCTATGGGATGGCCGAGGGTTTGGATCCCGTCAGTGAGGCCATTGCGCTTTGGGTCCTGGTACCCGATATGTGGCTGGCGTTCGTATCGATGGCACTGTTCATTGCCGTGGTGGTCACCTCGCTTGTGGCTGTACGGCGCCGCTTTCCCTACGAATTCTGGTATTTCGTCCATCTGCTCACCTATCTGGCGGTAGCTGCGGCTTTGCCGCACCAATTCAGCGTGGGCGGCCTGTTCGCTGAGGGCACCTGGCAACGCTGGTACTGGCTGTTCCTGTGCATCGCCACGGGATCGGCATTGGCTTGGTTCCGTGTGGCCCAGCCCGTGATGGCCACATTCCGTCACCAGCTGACCGTACGCCGCGTGGTGCGCCTTGCGCCGGGCGTCTTCAGTATCGAAATGAGCGGCCTGCGATTGAACGAATTGTCAGGTAGCGGCGGGCGTTTCTTCGTGTGGCGCTTCTTGGCACCCGGCATGTGGTGGCAGGCACACCCGTTCAGTTTGTCGGCGGAACCGCAGGTCGTGACACAGTCCGCCGGGCCGTCGTCGGGCCTCCTGCCACAGCAAGGAAGCTTGCGCATCACCGTCCGGAACCTGGGCAGGGGCTCGGCCCGGTTGGCCTCGCTCAGACCGGGAACCAAAGTGAGCATGGAAGGCCCCTACGGAGTCTTCAGTACTGCAGCCCGAAGCCGGGAACGGGTCGTGATGATCGGGGCCGGAATCGGAATCACGCCTCTCCGGGCGCTTCTGGAATCCACTCCCTTTGCCCCCGGCCAGGCGACCGTCCTGCTGCGCGGCAGCAGCGCAGATGAGCTATTCCTTGGCGACGAGATCCTGGAGCTGTGCAGGAAGCGCGGTGCCACGCTCTTCCATCTCATCGGGCCGCGCTCCGCGAATCCTCAGGGCACGTGGCTGCCTGCCTCGGCTGGCGCCTCGCGGCTGCGGGATTTCGTACCGGATATCACGGAAGCGGATGTCTACATCTGCGGCCCCTCCGCTTGGGCTCGCAACGTCCTGGCCGAGGCAAAAAGCGCAGGCGTGCGGGAGGAACAACTCCACTACGAAAGGTTCGACTGGTGAGACTCAGAGCAGGAATATCAGCGGCGCTGGCGTCGGCAGCGATCCTCTTGGTCGGGTGGCAGGCAGGTGCGCACGTGGCGGACTCCAACGCGTCGGGAGTCACGACGTCCGCCGCGGGCGGCACCGGCACGGGCGGGACCGCAACCGCCGGCGGGACGGCCTCGGATACGGGCTCGACGACGAACGGCACCACCGGGAGCAGCGCTTCGGGATCGTCCTCGGGAACTGGAGTCGGATCCAGTTCCAGCTCAGGCTCCAGTTCCAGTTCGGGCACCGGCGCGAGCGCTAAGGCAGGCGCATCAGCGAAGGCCGGTGGCACCTATGCCGGCCAAGCCGTGGAGACCCGCTTCGGAACAGTACAGGTCCAGGTGACCGTTAAGGCCGGAGTGATCACGGATGTTACTGCCCTGCATCTGACCGACCAGGAACAACGATCGGTCCAGATCAGCAATAGGGCGGCGCCCCTGCTCCGCTCCGAGGTCTTGAGCGCACAGTCGGCGAACGTCCAGACCATCGGCGGTGCCACCGTAACCAGCGATGCGTACTTGACGTCGCTCCAGGCAGCCCTCGATGCAGCCCATTTCTAGCCCTGGCGGACCCCTGCAAAGTGACAACAAGGAACCGCGCCTTCGTTCCCGCATCTTCACGAGCATGGGCACCGTGGTGAGCCTCGCCGTCCCCGCCGCTCCGGCGACGGCTCCCCAAGCCGCGGTGGACGAGCTCGAGGCAGCCACCGCCGTCGTCGAGAAGTTGTTCAACGGGCTGGATCGTACGTTCAGTCTCTACCGTCCCGACTCGGAAGCGAGCGCGGTGGCCCGGGGTGAGTTGGCACTGACGGACGCCTCGGCGGACATGCGCCGGCTGTATGTCGAGGCCTCCGAGTGGCGCACGCTCACGGATGGCGCGTTCACAGCGGAACGGCCAGACGGCGTCGTGGACTTGGCGGGGATTGTCAAGGGACATGCGATGCGGGAAGCCGGAACGTCGTTGCTCGCGCTGGGCCTGAAGGATTGGTGCCTCAACGCGGGTGGGGATGTCTTGGTGGACGGTTCGCCGACGCCAAGCAGTGCGCGGCCGTGGCTGGCGGGGGTTGTCGACCCAGCGGATCGGACGACGCTCCTGACCTCGTTTCCGCTCGGCGGGTACAGTCTCGTCAACGCGGGCAAGCGCGCCCTGGCGACCTCCGGAACCAGCGAACGCGGCCACCACATTTGGTCAGCCGGCTTGCAGGGCGGGCAGGGCGCCGGATTCCTGCAGGTTTCCGTCGCGTCAGCCGACATCGTCACGGCCGACGTCCTGGCCACAGCAATCATGGCCGGCGGCGCCCGGACCCTCGCGCTGGCTACCGCGCGTTGGGACGTGGAGGTGCTCGCTGTGAAGAACGACGGCGGCCTGCTCGCCACGCCGGGATTCCGGAAGCCTGCCGCTCAGAACAGTTAGGGCCGGGTGAGCTGCGGGTACTTCGGGCTCAGGCCGTCGCCGGACGATTTGCCCGTAACGCGTCGGACGACCCAAGGGGCGGCGTGTTCACGGACCCAACGCGCGTTGGCCCGCAAGGCTTCCACCCGCGCAAGCTGAGGTTGCGTGACAGGCGGCGGCACCTCAAGGGAACCTTCGTGCTCCAGGACGGCCAGGACGCGGTTGGCCATGTTGATGTGGCCAGCAGTGGACATGTGCATCCGGTCCTGCGCCCACATGTGCCAGTCGTGGTATTCGCTGAAGCGCCAATAATCCACCAGCAGCGCCCCATGCTCTTCGGCGATTTCGCGCACCAATTCGTTGTAGATAGCGGTGCGTCCGCGCATAGTGCCGAACACCTTTGAACTGCGGGCGTCGAAGCCCGTAAAGAGAAGCAACGTGGCGCCGGTGGCGCTGAGCTTCGCAATGCCGGCTTCGTAGTCCTCCATGAGCCTGTCGATGTCCACCTTCGGGCGGAAAATGTCGTTCGCCCCGGCGTATAGGGTCACCAGCGTCGGTTGAAGCGCGACGGCGGCGTCCACCTGTTCTGCCATGACTTGCCGGAGCTTCTTGCCGCGAATCGCGAGGTTGGCATAGCCGAAATTGTCGTTGCTTCGAGCTAGCTGCTGGGCAACGAGGTCCGCCCATCCCCTGACTCCATTGGGTCGCGAGGGGTCGGCGTCGCCAAGTCCTTCGGTGAACGAGTCTCCCAATGCCACGTACCGGGCAGAAAAATCCATGGCGCCAGTCTTTCATTATTGCAGGGCGGCCGTCACTCGAAGGCGGGCCGTCACTCGAGAGCGGGCACCGTCACTCGCGGCGCGGGCCAAAGCTCAGCGTTCGCGCAGGATCCAGTGATCGTCATCCAGGCGCGCCACGATCTTCTCGCCGATCCGTGCGAGGTCCGCAACGTCGTCGTCGGTCATGGCATCCAACATCAAGGCGCGAACGGCATCCACATGCCCCGGGGCGAGGGACACGATGGTGTCCATGCCGGCGTCCGTCAGGTGCGCCACGGTGACGCGGGCGTCGCCCGGGTGCGCCTCGCGTTCCACCCAGCCACGCCGCTGCAACTTGGTGACTACGTGCGACAACCTCGACAAGGAAGCGCTGGTGCGGGCCGCGAGCTCACTCATCGGAAGGAACCGCCCGTCCGCTTCGGACAGCATGGCGAGCACGTTGTAGTCGAACAGCGACAACTTGCCGGCCGCTTGCAGCTGGGTGTCCAGGGCTGCGGGCAGCAGTGTGTTGATGCTCAGGAGGGCCAGCCAGGCACGGCGTTCGTCGGCATTGAGCCAGCGCGGTTCGGTCATGGATTCATCTTAGAAGGAAATTAATGCTTGACACTTCAACTTAATGCGATTATGGTTTTAGTTGAAGCTTCAAGTAAGTGAATGCGGACCAATCCGCAGGACCATGAGCACTCAAGCAAAGGAACAACAATGGCTGACATCACCATCATCGGCACTGGCAACATGGCATCCGGGATTGCGGCCCGCGCCGCCACCGCAGGCAAGAGCGTCCAGGTCCTCAGCCGCGACGCCGGCTCCGCTGCAGCGCTGGCCGCATCGGTCAACGGAACGTCCGGCATCACTGGCTCACCGGTGGAAGGCAGCATCGTGGTGCTGGCCACTCCGTTCGAGGCCTCCAAGGCCGTCCTTTCGTCCTATGGTTCCGCGCTCAACGGCAAGACGATCGTGGACATCTCCAACCCCGTGAACTTCGAGACGTTCGATTCCCTTACTGTTCCCGCCGGATCGTCGGCCGCCGAAGAACTCCAGGCCTTGGTCCCTGGCGCATCCGTCGTCAAGGCGTTCAACACCGTGTTTGCAGCCACGCTCGCTGACGGCGAAGTGGACGGCCAAACCCTTGACGTGCTGGTGGCGGGCGACGACGCCGAGGCGAGCTCCGCCGTCGTCGACTTCGTCAAAGGCGCCGGGCTACGCCCGGTGAACGTCGGGCCGCTGCGCCGCTCGCGTGAGCTCGAAGCGTTCCAACTGCTCGTCATGACGCTCCAGATCAGCGACGCCCACCCCGACTACAACTGGAACTCTGCAGTCAAGCTGCTGCCGTAGGGCATTGCGGTTTCGGAGGGCGGCCCGTTGTGGCCGCCCTCCGCGTTGTAGGCTGGGCGGCATGTTCGTCGTTTCACTGACATACAAAGTTCCCGACGAGATCGTCGACTTCCACCGCCCCGCACATATGGATTGGGTCAAGGAAGCGTTCGACGCCGGCACTTTCGTTGCGTCTGGACGTCGCGTTCCGGCGGTCGGCGGTGTGCTGTTGTCCAACGTTGACCGTGCAACGCTGGACGCTTCTCTCGCTACGGATCCGTTTTACGTCAACGGGGTGGCCGACTTCGAGATCATCGAATTCTCAGTCACGACGGCTTCGCCAGGGTACGAAAACCTGCTGGACTAGTCTGCTACCGGTTCAGGCTCTGGTTGCGGTTCCGGGGCGTCACGGGGAGCACATTTTTGGTGCCTCACCTCGGCGAGAAGCCCGGAAATTCGCGCCTTCGATGCCCGCCCACCTCGAAAAAGTTGTCAGGCGTGACGCTGACGCCTCAAAGCCGGGCCGGCTCAGGGGACGTTCCCAGGCGCTCCGGCAAGACCACCGGCATCAGGGCCGGCCAGCGGGCGCTCAGGTGATCACCGCTCGAAACTCCCCTGAAACGGCGCGAAAGCCACGGCGCCACATCGCGCCTGAGCCACGCGGCGTCGTCGGCCACTATCTCGGCGCGGGTCCTCGGCTGCAACGGCCCAAGGACCGGTGAGCCCAGCGAATGTGCGGCCCCCAACACTTCCAAGACCTTCTTAGCCATGTATTCGTGCCCGATTCTGGACATGTGCAGCCGGTCCGGAGCCCACATCCGGCGGTCCTGGTACTTTTCGAAGCACCAATGGTCTACCAGGAGCGTTCCGTACGCGGCGGCGATGCGCCGGACGTGCTTGTTGAAAACGGCCGTGCGCAGCTTGAGAGGTTCCAACACCGGTGAGAGCGGCACGTTGTACTCGGTGAAAAGCAGGATTTGAGCGCCGCTCTCCGCGATACGGGCAACCGCTCCTTCGAATCCGCCGATCACAGCGCGCATATCCAGCCGAGCACCGAGGAGATCGTTGCCGCCGGCGTGGAAACTGACCAGCGTGGGAGCCATGTGGAGCGCGGGCTCAAGTTGTTCAGCCACGATCTGCTTGAGCCGGCGGCCGCGAAGGGCCAGGTTGGCGTAGTGGGTGTGCGGCTGGCGCCTGGCCAACTCCTCGGCGACGCGGTCGGCCCAGCCGCGGCAATCGTTGGGAAGGCGAAGGTCGTTGTCGCCGACCCCTTCCGTGAAGGAATCCCCGACGGCGACGAACCGCAGCGGCGTATGCGTAGTCATGGACATGTCCCCCCGTTGTTTTGAGCGTTGCTTTTGTTGTTGCTCTGGGTGTGGCTTCCGGCGGCCGCTTGGCTTCCGGCGGCCGCTTGGTGGGCGGCGGCCGCTTGGTGGGCGGCGGCGACCGCTCGGCGTGAGGCCGCTGCCGCGGCTTTGCGTTCGGCGAGCTTTCGCAGCCCGGCCTTCCGCGGAACCTTCACGGGCTCCGGCCAGCGCGGGCTCAGCGTGTCTCCCAGCGTGACACCGCGGAGCTTTCGGCCGAACAGGGGCAGGACCCAGTCATTCACCCAGCGTCTCTGGCGACGTTCCCAATCGCGCAGCTTGAGCCGCTGCGGCGGTTCCCAATCCTTGGGTGAGAACTTGTGCGGGATGCCGAGGTGGTCCAGGACCTGCGCCGCCATGTATTTGTGCCCGGCCTTGGACATGTGGAGCCGATCCGAGGCCCACATCCTGCGGTCGTGATAGGCGTCAAGGCACCAATAGTCCACCAACACGGCGCCGTGCTTGGCGGCGAGCTCGCGCACCCGTTCGTTGTAGAGGGCATTGCGCTTCTTGAACGGTTCCAGCACGGCCGAAACCTTGACGTCGTACCCCGTGAACAGGACCAATGTGGCTCCCGTGGCTGCGAGCCGAGCTACAAGCTTTTCGTATTCGGCCATGAGTTGGTCCATGTCGGTGCCGAAATCCAGGATGTCGTTACCGCCGGCGTAAAGCGTGATGAGCGTGGGTTCCATGGCCAAGGCCCGGTCCAACTGTTCCTCAACGACATGGCGGAGGCGCTTGCTCCGGACGGCAAGATTGGCATACTCCCAGCCCGGTTGAGCTTTGGCCAGTTTCTCGGCTACGCGGTCGGCCCAGCCCCGGACGCCGTTCGGTAGGGCCTCGTTCCGGTCCCCCACGCCCTCGGTGAAAGAATCGCCCAAGGCGACAAACCGCCGTCGTCCGTTCTGGTCAGCATGAAGCACGTTCCCAGCCACGACGCCAGCGTACCCCCGCCCGGTTGCCCGCCGGCAAAGCCCAGGTTAATTCGACGCTCGCTCACCTATGGCGTCTTTTGGCCGAACGCTCGCTCACCTATGAGGCCGCCCGGCGGAACAAGAGTGCGACAAAAGTGAGCGAGCGTCGCAGGGGCCGGTTAGAGTTCGGCCTTCCCCTTGCGCCAGTAGCCCATGAACGCCACTTGCTTCCGGTCGATTCCTACATCCCTGACAAGATACCGGCGCAGCTCCTTGATGACCCCGGCCTCGCCTGCGATCCAGGCGTAAAACGGCAGTGCGCCGGCGGGAAGGCCCGGGTTGCGGCTCGTTTCGATGACCGCCGTGTCCATGCGCAGCGGGGTTTCCCAGAGGATGTCCTGGTCCACATTGACGTCTTCCGGTTCGGGACCAGCGGCGCCGTCCAGCGAGATGATGCCCACCCAGCCGGGGACGGGAACCGCTCCCCGGACGGCTTCCTTCAGAAACTCGCCATGAGGCCGCGAGCGGCCAATCGCGGCACCCCGCGCGAGCCAGGTGATTTCGATGTCGGCCTCGGTGGCGAGGTCCAGGAAGTCGCCCGCCTCAGGCACTTCGAGGAAGGCATGGCCTGTGATGCCCGCAGGCAAAGACTCCAGAATGGCACTGATGGCCGGCACGGCCGTTTCGTCTCCGGCAAGGAGGACGCGCTGTGCCAAGCCGGGACGCCACTCGATGCCCGAGTAGATTTCGGCAGTGATGCAATGGGCTGCCCGATTGTTGGGGCCGATGATCGTGATCGAATCTCCAGGTTTCGCGGCAAGCGCCCAGTTGGCTGCCGGACCACCCGACCGGAGGGCAGGCGGGGCCCGCTTGTACGACGGCGCCCTGCCGGACTCGCGCGACCCGGCCGCGCCAGCTGCGCCTCCACCGCCCGCCGACCCGCCGCCGTCGTCGAAATGCATCACGAAGTCGACGTCGATCTCCGGGTAGACGGCGTCCAGCCTCTCGTTCCGCACTGTGTAGGTCCGCATCGAACCGCGCACCGCGGGGTCCATGGCCAACCATTCCTGGTACCAACCGGCGTGGCCCATGTTGAAGGCAGGTAGCGGCAACGGGTGGCCGTCCGCGTCGAGCGACGGAATCATGAGCTTGATGCGCAGGTCCAAGGTGTTCCCTGAGACGCCGAACCCGCGCAAGCAATATCCCCCGAAAGTGATGCGACGGAAATTGGGTCCCAAATCCTGCACCGCGGTGACCGTGACGTCGAACGCGAGGGTCATTGGCTCGGTGATGGCGTTCCGCACTGCGTTTGCGTTCATGAGGCGAACTCCAATTCGACACGGTTTGAGGGAGAGACGGTGTGGTGCCGCCCGATCGGAAGAACGAGCGGGGTGCCGGAAAGCGGATCCGGAACCACTCGGGACTCCAGACCGAAAACGTCGCGGACCAGATCCTCGGTGACAACATCTTGCGCAGATCCCTCGGCAACAATTCCCCCGGCCTTCATGGCGATGACGTGGTCGGCGTAGCGCGCCGCCAGATTGAGGTCGTGAAGCACGATTGCCACCGTAGTTCCGCGGCGACGGTTGAGGTCGGTCACCAGATCCAGCACCTCCACTTGGTGTGCCAGGTCAAGGTAGGTGGTGGGCTCGTCGAGGAGCAGGACCTCCGTTTCCTGGGCGAGGGCCATCGCGATCCACACTCTTTGGCGTTGCCCACCGGACAATTCGTCGACGTTCCACTCAGCAAGCTCAAGCGTTGCCGTGGTTTCGAGCGCGCGCTGCACGGCGGCGTCGTCGTCCTCCGTAGCGGTGCGGAAGAATCCTTGGTGCGGATAGCGTCCGCGGCCCACGAGTTCGCGGACGGTGATGCCATCCGGGGCAAGGGGGTGCTGCGGCAAGAGGCCCAGGATGCGGGCGAGTTCCCGGGCCGGACGGCGGTGGATGTCCTTGCCATCCAAGGTGACGACGCCGGCGCTCGGCTTCAACAGCCTGGACAGCCCTCGGAGCAGCGTGGACTTTCCGCAAGCGTTGGCACCGACGATCATGGTCACTTTGCCTTCGGGAATCACCGTCGAGAGTCCTTCAACCACGCGGCGTTGCTCGTATTGGAGCGTCAAATCGTGTGCTCTCAGTTGTGCCATGTCAGGCTTCCTTTCGGTTGGACGTGACCAGCAGCCACAGCAGGAATGGAGCACCAAGGGCCCCGGTGATAACGCCGACCGGCAGTACGGTGCCGCCCAGGACCAAGGGGGCCACGTTGTACGCGAAATAGTCGGCCGCGAGGACAATCAAAGCGCCTATGAACGACGACGCCGGAAGGCTGGGCCGCCCGAGAAACCGCCGCGCAATCGGCCCCGCAAGGAAGGCAACGAAGGCAACCGGCCCGGCAGCCGCCGTCGCAACCGCTGCGAGCGCGACGGCGGTGATCACCAGCCCGAAACGCACAGCGTTGACCCGGATCCCCAGTCCGGCCGCGGCGTCGTCGCCCAGTTCGAGCATGCGCAGTGGTCGGGCGAGGATGGCCAGTGCGGGAACGAGAACTGCGAGGGAAGCGAGGAGTATGCCCACGCGCTCCCAGTTGGCCGAATTCAAGGAACCGTTGAGCCAGATGAGGGCCTCGGAGGCTGTCCGGATATCTGCCCTAGTCATGAGGAAGTTCACCACTGCCCCCAACACGGCGGCGATCCCTACGCCGGCGAGGATGAGCCGGTTGCTTGCCGCGTTTCCGCGCCCGCCAGAGCCCTGCCCGCCCGAACCGCGGCCGCCCGAACCCCGCGAAATGGCGTAAATGAGCAGCGCGACGCCGATTGCTCCAGCCAGCGCAGCCGCCGACACAGCGGCGCCGGACGCGCCGAACACGACGATAGCCAAGACCGCCGCGGCACTGGCTCCGTAGCTGATGCCGATGACGTCGGGGCTCGCGAGGGGGTTGCGGAGCATGGTCTGGAAGAGCCCGCCGGAGAGGCCGAACGCCACGCCGATCAGGATGCCCAACACAGCCCGCGGCAATTTGTTTTCCATGACGATGAAGCTTGCGCCTGGGATCTTCTCGCCGTCCGTCAGATGGGCCATGAGGATCCTGAAGAAATCGGGGATGGTGACGGTATAGCTGCCCAGGAGTACGGTCACCGCAAAGAGAATCACGACGCCGGCGCCCAGGAGTCCGGTCCGCTTCAGCCTGTGCGAGGCGGCGCTCATAGGGAGGCCCCTTTGCCCCGGCGGACGAGCCACACGAAGACGGGAGCACCAACAATGGCTGTCATGATGCCCGCGGGGACCTCGCTGGGAAGCATCACGACTCGGCCAAGCACGTCCGAAGCCAACAACAGCGCCGGCGCGAGAACCATCGAGAACGGCAGGATCCAGCGGTAGTCCGGGCCGGTAAAGAAGCGCACGGCGTGCGGAACCACGAGTCCGACGAAACCGATGGGACCAGCCAACGCCGTGGCCGAGCCACAGAGCAGCACGATCCCGAGCGCGGTGACACCCCTGGCCAGAACCACATTCTGGCCGAGTCCACGGGCAACGTCGTCTCCGAGGGCCAGGCCGTTCAGGATGCGGCCGCTACCCAGGACGATCAACGCCCCAAGCAGCAGGAACGGCAACCCGGTCAACACCACGGACCAGTCGCTGCCGGCGATTCCACCCACCTGCCAGAAGCGGAAACGGTCCAGCGTGTCTTGGCTCGAAACCAAAATGACGTTCATCAGCGAATAGAGCCCCGCGCTCAGGGCCGCTCCCGCCAAAGCGAGCTTCACCGGCGTCGCCCCGCCACGCCCCATGGACGCAATCAGATAGACGACGACGGCGGCCGCCGCGGCACCGACGAAAGCGAACCAAATGTAGCCACTCGCCCCCGAGATACCGAAAAGGTAGATTCCTGCGACCACCGCGAGTGCCGCTCCCGCATTGACGCCCATGATGCCGGGGTCGGCCAGGGGGTTGCGGGAGACTCCCTGCATCGCAGCACCAGCAAGGCCAAGGGCAGACCCTGCCACCAAGCCGAGGACGGTGCGTGGAATGCGGGAGTGAACAACGGCATGGTTGCCGTCGTCCGGGTTGAACCGCGTGAGGGCTTGCCAGACGGTTTCAAGGGACATGCCCCTCGCACCGATCGTGAGCGAGGCGGCGCAGACCAACACAAGCACGACGACGGCAGCCAACAACCACCCACCTTTCCCGCGAACTAGCAGGTGATGCCCCTTGGGAGCGCTTTGACGGTCATGAGCTGCCAATTCGCGCGTGGTTCCGCCGGGGGAAGGTGGGCCAACCGTCGTCGTACTTTGTGTCATGTCAGGCGCATCGCTTACTTGGCGGCCGCGTCGGCACCTTTGGCCAGCTGCGGCAGGAACGTGTCCAATGCCCACGGCAGGCTTAGGGGCGAGGATGCGGAGATCGCCAGGGTGAGGGTGTTGTCAGAGTCGGCAACCAGGGCGCCCTTCTTGATGGCGGGGATCTGGCCCAGCAAGGGGTCATTCTTGATCTGGTCAGTGGTCTTGGAATCCGGAACCCAGGTCACGAAGACGTCCGATGAGAGCTCGTTGGCCTTTTCAGCGGACCAGGGAACGAAGAATTCCTTGGAGCCCTGGCTGGCGTTCTCCACCACCGGAGCAAGCTTCATGCCGATTTCGGAAAGAAAACGCGGCCGGTTGTCGTTGGCTGTGTAGACGTTGACGCCGTCGCCCTTTGCAGGCTCGAGGTTGCCGTAGATGAACGTCTTGCCGGCGAGTTGGGGGAAAGCGGAAACCTTGCTCTTGATGGTGGCCTCGGTGTCCGAGACCAGCTCGGCCGCCTCTGAATTCTTGCCCAAGGCCTTGCCGATGATCGTGGTGGCCTCCTGCCACGGTGTGCCGTACGCGAGTTCGGGTTGCGCCACCACCGGGGCAATTTCGGAGAGCTTCTTGTAGTCGGCTTCGGTCAGGCCGGAATAGGCGGCAAGGATGGCGTCCGGAGCGAGCTTGGCGATCTCCGTGAAGTTGATGCCGTCTGCCTCGGAGAACTGTGCCGGCGCCTTCGCGGTGCCGAAGCCGGCACCCAGCTTCTCAAGCGCGGCGTCCTTCCAAGGAGTAGAACCCTTGCCGTTGTTGCCCCAGGCGTTCTTCGGAACACCGACCGGCACGACGCCGAGAGCCAGGGCAACGTCGTCGTTGACCCATGAGACGGTCACCACGCGCTGCGGTTGCGTCTTGATGGTGGTCTCACCGAAGACGTTCTTGATGGTGACCGGGAACTGACTGCTTGGGGCCGGGGCCGTTGCGGAACTGGCGGTGGTCGATCCGGTCGAGCAACCGGTGAGGGACAGCGCGACGGCGGCAAGGACAGCGGTCGCTGCACCTGTGGTCTTTAGCAGGGTACGGCGTGAGGGGAGGGAAGCCACGGGACTCCTTAGGTAAGTGACGCAAACCTAAGTAAGGCTAGCCTACCCTTTGGAGAATTACGAAACGTTTACTTTGCGTAATTGCCTCGCGTTGGTGAACCCCCGGACGCTCACTCACCTATGAGGGCAAAACCCCGGACGCTCGCTCACGACTAGTGAGCGAGCGTCCGGCGGAAACCGGCCAAAAGTGAGCGAGCGTCTGGGCTAGCGGAGCACGATGTCCACGGGGTTGGCCTCGGAACGCCATGCACCCGGCACGCCCGGGCCTCCGATCACCGGAGCGGTAAGCACGCCGGAGCGGTTGGTCCGCTTGTCGCGCAGGATTTCGGTAACGGAACCGAGGTGCCGGGAAAGGTCGATCACGTTCTCGGGCGCGGCAAGCAACAGCTGGAAGCCGAACTCGTGCAGCGCCTTGATGCCCGCGCCGGCGAACTCCTCCGAGGCCAGGACGAATGCCTCGTCCATCATGACCGTTCCGTAGGTCGTGAAACCCTGCTCGGCGATGCCCAATTGGTAACTCAGGGCCGCGGCCATGATGAACGCCGTGAAGCGCTGCCGCTCACCACCGGACATCGAGCCGGTGTCCGCGTGCATGTACACCTCGGTCTTCTTGCCACCCCGTGGGCCTTGGACGGAGCGGTGCTCCTTGCATTGGATGAAGAGATGCCCGCGGACATCCAGCACCTCGGCTCGCCACCGCCGGTCCTCGGGGGCCTGCGATCCGAGACGCTTGACCAGCGTTTCGAGCGACTTGTAGCGGTTGGTGAGCTCGACGTCGTCGTCCGCCTCGGTGAAGGCACCGGCACCCGAACGCGACGGCCGCGAGTGGCGCGTCTTCAACGCGTTCTGGATGGCGTCCTTGAACTGCTTCGCCGTGGCGGGCAGCGTCTGCTTGATGTCGAGTTCCAGGAAGCTTCCCTCGTGGAAATTGACCTCGGACAGGATGCCGTTGAGGGGCAGGATCCGGCTGGTGATGGCGCGGCGTTCCTCGTCGAGCAAGTGCAACAGCGTGCTGAACGATTCGTGCGTGCGCTGGTTGAAGAACTGCCTGAATTCGGCTTCCTGCGCAGGCAACCCTTCGCTGACGATCTGGTGATAGCGGGACTCGAACTCCCCCGCGGCGCCGATCGAGGTGCCGTGGTCCGCGGAAATGGCGGTGCCCCATTCGCGCACGAATCCTTCGAACATGCGCGTCAGCCGCTCGGCCAACGCCTGCCCCCGCGACTCGGCGGCGTGCAGTTCCGCCAGGAGCTTGCTACGGACTTCGGCAGCCAGGGTGTCGAGTTCGTGAAGCTCCCTCACCTCGCCGAATGCGCTGAAGTACGGTTCGAGGGCAGCAACGGTAGCGCCCGACGGCGGCGCCTGGTCCAGGCGGTTGCGTGCGGCATCAAGGAGTGTGTCAGCCGTGGTCATCTGGTGGTCGAGTGTCTTGTATTCGCTCTGCAAAACCGCCGCCGACCCTGTGGAGGACTGGTGCTTTTCGCGTACGGCCTCGATGTTTGCACGCAAAGGTTCCAGGTCGGCCTGCGCTGACAAGGCATCCTTGAGCCGCTGTTCGATCTTCGCCAGCTCCTCGGCCGCCACTGCTGCAGAGACCTGATCCCAGCCACGTTCGTCGTCGGCGATGCGGCGCAACGCTTCGAGCTGGCGCGTCATGCCTTGGTGGGAATCCTCGCGGTTTTGGGCGAGTTCGGCGGCCTTCAGAAGCTCGTTTTCGAGCTCGCCGACTTTCGCGGCCACGAGCTCCAGCTTGGAAGCATTGTCGAAACCGAGAACGTAGTCCTGGCGGCTCGTGAAGCGGTCATCCTTCTCCACGGTGTGCCTGTTGCGCTTGACCACTCCGCCCAGGCTCAGGCCTTTGTCCAGCTTGGCGAGCTCGTCCGGGTCTTCGACACACGGGAAAGCGAAATCGAGGGCGATCCGCTCGCGGATCCACTGTCCGGCGTTCTCATTGGCACCCAAGGTGAGGATGTTCAACTTCGTCAGCAAATCGCCGTCGGACACGTCCTCCACAGCCAAAGCGCCCCCCGCGAGCGGTTTGGAAACGTCCACGGCCCGCAGCGCGCCGCGCACCGTGTTGTCGTTCAGGTAGCGCGTGACCGCGGCGAAATGCTCGCCCGGAACCAACAGCGTCGTGGCCAGGTTCCGCAGGGCGCGCTCGGCCGCGGGCCGCCACTGTTCCTCCCCCTCGGCGAGGTCTATCAGCTCGCCTCCAAAGGGCATGCGATCCTCGGGAACGCCGGTGGCTGCGGCGATCGCGGCGCGGTTTTCAATGCTCGACGGCGGCAGCAGGGACTTGCGCGTCTTCAGCGAGACGAGCTCCTGTTGGGCTGCCGCGAGTTCACGTTTCTTGGTGGCGTGGCCGTCGAACGCTTCGAACCGGAGTTCCCTGAGCGCTTCGGAATCGTCCTTGAGTTCGGCGGAGCGGCTCGCGGCCTGCTCATGGGCCTGCTCCCAACCCTCAGCTGTCCACTCAAGGTTGAGTCCGGCGTCGGCCAATGCTTGGCGGGCCGCTTCCTCGACCTGTTGGCGGAGCTTGAGGCCGACCCGGGCATTTTCGAGCGACTGCTCGATCGCCGAAATCGCGTTCCCGCCCTGGTTGTTGTAATCCGATTCGAGCTGGCGAAGTTCCTTGGCGAGTGCGTCGCGGACGCCTCGCTCAGCGCTGAGCTCCTTGGCTTTCGCCTGGACAAGGTCCTTGAAGCGGGCCAAGGTCTTGGCATGGACCGTGACCGAGAGCTGCTGCTTGTATGCGTCGAACTCCTCGCCGCTGAGCTCCCGGAGCCGGTTGGCCTCCAGCAACGACTGGGCATATTCCTTGTTCATCCCGGGGACGGGAGCGAGCTGATCGCGCTGCTGGCGGACGTCCTCCAGCCGCTGCCTGATGGACATGAGGTTGCTGAATTCCTCGACGACGTCGTCCGCAGCAGTGAGCGTCGCGGGGGCGTCGAGCACCTGGTCGCGGAAGAACGTGTTGACGCTGCCGCCAAGCCCCTTACCGGCCTGGATCACACGCAAAAGCGGAAGCGCCTGGTCCGAGTTGATGCCAAGAAGCCGGCGGAAACGCTCCGCAAAGGCCTTGTGGACATCGAAGATCTGGGCATCCGGGAAGATGGTCTCCAGCGCGCCCTTGGTGAAGCGCTTCTCCGCGATGCCCTCGATCGCTCCGAGATCCAGAGGCTTGTTGTCAATCACGTAGAACCGGCCGACGCTGGACTCCGTGCCGTTCTTAGGCAGGTCAAAAAGCGCCGAGATAGTGATCTTGGTGCCGGCCGCGTTGTCGAACGTCAGAGCGACGGCGGACCAGGTGGCACCCGGTCGCTGGAAGGCACTCGCCGAGCCCTCGCCCACGGCCTTGTCGCCCACTTTTCCACGCATGTACGTGAACGTGGTCCTCTTGTCCTCCACAGCCCCGCCAGCCCGCTGCGCGGCAGCCTCGTTGGAGCGCGGACGGGCATCGAAGACACGCAGCATGGCATCGAACAACGTCGACTTGCCGACGCCCGAATTGCCTGTCAGCAGCGTGCCGTTGCGGTCCACGTGCATCGTGTGGGCGCCATGGAACGTGCCCCAGTTGACCACCTGGACCAAGGCAAGGCGCATCTGGCCCGGGTTCGTGAGTTCGCCGATCGGAAGCATGGTTGCGATAGTCACTTGGCTGCCTCACTCTCGAGCGAAACCCCATCGGAGCTGTGGTCACCTGTCGCGACGCCACCGGACACATGCTCGGCATGCTCGCTCGTTCCTCGCTTAGACGCATGCTGCCGCATGTCCCCGTCGTCGCCGCGGTCAGTCACCGGGTCGTCGTCTTCCTCGGAGTCGGAGTCAGCGTCGTTGGAGTTGGGGTCGTCGTCCGATCCTGTTAGTTCGATGAGGGGTTCTGTCCCTGATTCGTCGGATGCTACTGCGATCAGTGCTTCGATTTGGGCTGGGATGTCGCCGATATTTTCGAACGGGAGGGCTAGTGGGAGAGCCTTGGAGATCGCGAAGGTGTCCTCGATGCCGGTGGCCAGGAGGAGTTGGCGGGCCAGGAGCTTCGTGACCGTGCGGTTCACGACGTCGGTGTCGCGGAGGGCGTCTTGCTGGCCGGATGGCTGGTAGTGCGCCACGAGTTCGGCGATTTCTTCGCGCGTGATGACGGGGTCGGTCTGGGCCGTGACGTGCCGGTCGAGGAGGAGCCTCAGGCGCAGAAGCACAATGGTTTCCACCCGGCTCAACGCGCGCTGTTGGCGCAGGATGCTTGAGCGAGCGCTGCCTCCGATGGCTTCCGGATCAACAGGCCGGAGCACGGCGATTTTCCGTTCGTGATCCAGCTGCAGGTTCAGGAAAAGCTCGGAAAGCCTGCTGCGGAGAATCACTTGGTTGTCCAGGAGGGTGGTCCAGAGCTTTTCGTCGCGTCCGCCGTCGACATATGGTCCTTTGAGTAGCCGGACGAGGGCCTGGCGGACCTTCATGGGCAGCACGCCGGTATCGCCGGGGAACAGCGCCGCGCCGTCGACGAACGTGTCGCGCGGCGTGACTCGGAACGGATCAGAGTGGACATGTCCATCCGTCGCCCCCACCCAGGGAGCATGTACCTTGCCGGATTCCGCCGTAGAGGGGGCATGTCCATCCTGCGAAGCCTCGGACCGGACATGTTGCGTTATGTCCACTCCTTGCTCCGAAGAGGGGGCATGCTCGGTGGGGTGGGCGTCAGTCATCGGAATCCTTAGTCAGCGTCACGAGCGGCAGGTACGCGGTGCGTGTGCTGCCATCGATTTGTTCGAAGTCGATGTTTTCCCAGGCGGCCCGGTCGAATGCCGCGCCACCGTGCAGCGCTTCCGACAGGAGGGCCCGGACGGTGTTGATATGCCGTTCATCTTCCGGGAGGTTGGTCCAGGCCTCCGCCAGGGTGGCAGCGCCCGCCATGGCGGAGCGAACGACGTCGGGCCTCGCCTTCGCCGAGCGCAGCGAGCGGACGCGGTCCGAATCGCTGAAGGCGATGGGGTCGGCGAGCTTGGGAGGCGCTGCGAACTCGTCTGGGTCGAAGAGCTTGACCATGGCGAGTGATTCGAACCCCGCGTTGAACAACACCGGGCCGCGGACCAGGCCGGGACGGTCGCGTTCGTAGGGCATGGAGCGGATCGCCTGTTCGGCTTCGCGCAGGACCTGCCGCAGCCGCACGGACTGGCGGATATCGTCGCTTTGGATGTAGTTGTTGAGGCTCTCCGAAAGCCGGCCGTAGATGCGTTGGATCTGGCTGTGCTGCGTTCGCAGTTCCGCTACCAGGTTCTTGAGTGTTTCACGGTCCTCGTGGCTGAGGTCGTCGGCGAACTGGCGGCTCAACACGTCACCGATCGCCGAACGGAAGCGCAACTGTTGCTGCGGATCTTCGAGGAACGCCGTGAAGGAGCGGAACGTGCGGCCTTCGGGGCTCTGCCGCAAGCGTTTGTCCGCCTCGAGGACCTGCGCCATGGTGGCACCCTTGCTGAGGGACTCCTCGATGATCTGGTTGCGGAGCTCGCCCACCAGTTCTTCGATGCGGTCGCGCATTTTCTTATAGTCCGCGGGCAGGCTCGCGGCCAGGTCCAGGATGTTTCCAGCCGCTTCAACAGCCTCTTCATCGTCCAAGAGACCGTCGAAGTCGCCCGAGCTGATGTCTTCGATCAGCTGCTGCCGCTCTTGGATCTCCTCTTCAAGGGATTCCAAACGGGCGCTTTGATCCGGGTTCGTCTCGTTGGCGAGCTTTTCGACGTCGCCCAGCAGCGTTCCGAGCCGGGAACCGTTGAGGGTTGAGCGTTCGCTGGAGAGGCTATCGAGGAAAGCCAGGACGCGTGCGGCAGCCTCGGTGATTTCGTAGACGATCTGGCCGGACTGGCTGCGACGGGTCAGGAACTGCTTGCGGGTCCACTCGTCGGCAAAGGCCTTGCCGCTCGCCTGGCCGCCCAGCCCGGGATCCTGCCTGCGGAGCTGCTCAAGGAAGGCGTCGACGTCGGCGTGGAACTCTTCGAGCGGAAGCTGCGGCCTTGTGCGCGTGAAGGACGCCTGGAGCACCGCGATGACCCAAGGAGCCGAGCGTGTGAGGGCCCATGCGGGGCCTTTGGTAAGAAGTTCGAGGTCCCTGAGCCGTGCACTGATGGCGTCGGCTGAGGACATTGCTGAGCGGGACACTTACTCTCCTTCAGCTGCCGCGGAACCTTCTGGCAGCGGAAATCCCGAAAACTGCCCCGTATAAGGTTAACGCAGGGTGCGCCGCAACCCTTCCGTGATCTACCTACCGGTAGGGTTTCGATCGCGTATCAACACGCGCGGAGGCCGGTGTTGTTGCTGGCTGGACCGACGATGCCGGCCCTAGTGTCGTTTCCAACGACTTCGACATTCCGACGTCGGCTTTGGCAGCGTTGCGGAGGGGACCCAATGCAGTTCGACCTTACGACTTTGGACACCAGCACCTACGTCTTCGGCGGAACACTGGTCTTAGGCCTGGTCCTAGCAGCGTTCATTGCAGTGGCCGCCATGGCCACTCTTGCGCTGGTTGGAGCGGCGAGCCTCGCCTGGTTCGCCGTGAAGAACGTGCTGGGTGGCCTGGTCCACGGCATCAATTTCGCGTGGGATCAATTGGTTCACCAGGCAGGCAAGGTCGAACTGCCCGTGGAATTCCCATCGCAAACCTCCCCTAGCACAGGTACCTACCCGCGGGTAGCATTGAGGGACAGCTAAAGGGTCCCCCACCCGAGGCGGATCCTGGGCTCGAACCGGCACAACCGGCAAGAGGAGTCTCCCCATGACCTCCGCCACTGATAACAAGAGCACTGGCGTCACCGCGGCAGAAGCCCGTGCCGTCGCCGAGGCCGCCCGCGAAACCGAATGGAACCGCCCAAGTTTTGCAAAGGGGCTGTACCTGGGGGATTTCGATCTTGGACTCATCCACCCATGGCCGCAGGCAAGGGCCGAAGACGTCGAGCGCGGCGAAGAATTCATGGCCAAGTTGGCGGAATTCTGCAGCACCATGTCCGGCCGCGTGATCGAGCGCGAGGCGAAGATCCCGGACGAATACCTCGCCGGCCTCACCAAACTCGGCGTTTTCGGCATGAAGATTCCGCGCGAATACGGCGGCTTGGGCCTGTCGCTGGTCTACTACGGCAGGGCCTTGGCGCTCTTGGGATCAGTCCATCCGAGCCTCGGCGCGCTGCTTTCGGCCCACCAATCCATCGGTGTCCCGGAGCCGGTCAAGGTCTTCGGCACACCCGAACAAAAGCAGGAGTACCTGCCGCGTTGCGCGGCCGGCGCCATCACGGCTTTCCTCCTGACAGAGCCCGACGTCGGCAGCGACCCCGCCCGGATGGGCTGCACCGCAGTGCCAAGTGACGACGGCGAGTCCTACCTTTTGGACGGCGTGAAACTTTGGACCACCAACGGCGTCATCGCCGAACTGGTAGTGGTCATGGCGGTGGTGCCTGCGCGCACCAACCCGGACGGAACGGTAGAAAAAGGCGGCATCACAGCGTTCGTGGTGGAAATGGACTCCCCCGGGATCACGGTCGAGAACCGGAATTCCTTCATGGGCCTGCGCGGCATCGAAAACGGGGTGACCCGCTTCCACCAAGTCCGCGTACCGGCAGCCAACCGGCTGGGCCACGAAGGCCAAGGACTCAAGATCGCGCTCACGACGCTCAACACGGGCCGCCTCTCCATCCCCGGGCTATGCGTGGCCGCGGGCAAGTGGTCGTTGAAGATCGCCCGCGAGTGGTCCAACGCCCGCACCCAATGGGGACGCCCGGTGGGAAAACATGAAGCCGTCGGCAAGAAGATCGCCTTCATCGCCGCCACCACCTTTGCCCTTGAAGCCGTCTTTGAGCTCTCCGCCGAGATGGCCGACGCCGGGCAGAAGGACGTGCGGATCGAGGCCGCCTTGGCAAAGCTTTGGTCCACTGAGTTGAGCTACACCGTGGCTGACGAACTGGTCCAGATCCGCGGTGGTCGTGGCTTCGAGACGGCGGATTCGCTGGAGGCCCGCGGGGAACGCGCGGTCGCGGCGGAACAACTGCTGAGGGACATGCGCATCAACCGGATCTTCGAAGGCTCGTCCGAGATCATGCGCCTGCTCATCGCCCGGGAAGCCGTCGACGCCCACCTTTCGGCAGCGGGCGAGCTCGCCTCCGCGGACGCGACCCTGCAGGAGAAGGCGCGTGCCGCCGTCGGCGCCTCAGGTTTCTACGCCAAGTGGCTCCCTAAGCTCGTGGCCGGAGCCGGCATGGATCCACGCTCCTACGGTGAGTTTGGGCGTTTGGCCAAGCAATTGCGGTACGTGGAGCGGTCCTCCCGCAGGCTCGCCCGGCAGACGTTCTACGGGATGGGCCGCTGGCAGGCGAAGCTCGAGTACAAACAGGCCTTCCTGGGCAGGATTGTGGATATCGGGGCGGAGTTGTTTGCCATGGCGGCGTGCTGCTCGCGGGCCGAAATGCTGTTGCAGACGGCACCGGAACAGGGAGCGGCTGCGTATGAGCTTGCCGAGGCTTATTGTGAGCAGGCCCGGATGCGGGTGGACGGTTACTTCGAGCAATTGTGGCGGAACACCGACGACGTCGATCACGAGCTGTCCGCGAACGTTCTCGCTGGCGACTACGCCTGGCTTGAGGCCGGAATCCTGGACCAATCCGAAGGTACGGGTCCGTGGATCGCTGATGCCTCCCCCGGTGCCTCGCTGAAGGAGAGCCTGCACCGGAAGTACCGCTGAGGCCCGCGGCTGATCAGGGCAGCGCGCAAGAGTTAGCCGACGTCGCCATCGAGGTAGTACCACCGGCGGTCAATCCGTACGAAGCGGCTGTTTTCACGCTGCACCCCGCGTTCGCCGTCGGAACGGTAGTGTGCCGCGAACTCGACTGTCCCTTCAGCGTCCAAGGGACCGCCCCGGCGCGTTGCAAGGATGTCCAGCCGGCGCCATTCAATGTCCGGGTCCAAGTCCAGCGCCAGCGGGCGGGTTTCCGGGTGCCAGGTGCGCAGGAGGTAGTCCCTATCAAGGACAACGAAGGCCGAGTAACGCGAACGCATGAGCTGCTCAGCCGTCGGTGCGTCGGCGTCCCCGCGGTGGAAACGTCCGCAACACTCGGTGTACTGCTCCCCGGACAGGCAAGGGCAGGCGCCGTGGCGGAGGCGAGCGGAATCGAGTGGCATTGACGCCCTCTCTGGACTGGATGGTGAGAGCTAGGCAACAAATTTTGCCACAGCAGATAACAGCTTCGATACAACCTCGGCGAGGCGGAGTCTGGCGGATGATTCATTCAGATTTCGCCCGTAGGCTAGGAGACATGCCCGCGGACCGACGGTCGCGGCGTCCACCTCACAACTCTGGCTCGGGGAGGCTACGTGGAGGATCCAACAACACTGGCCCTCAATCTGACCTTTTTCGGCACGCTCGGACTGGCTTTGCTGATGTTCCTTGGTTTGGGCTTCCTGATGGTTGTCACCTTGGTGCTGGCCGGCGTCGCGAAGTTGCTTTCGATCATCGTTCTCGCCATGGTGGGAATCTTCCCGAAACGAGATACGGTCCCGGTTGTGCACCTACCGCCGCGTCCTCGGCGCGTCCCCGCCTTAGCGGAGTCTAAGGAACCGACGACGGCGGAAGCCGACTCCCTGGGGACGGGTGCGGTTGTTCCCGAGAAACCGCGTCTTGGAGTCCTTGGGACTACGAAGTTGGTGTGGTCGGCGGGGTGGACTGCTTTCCGGAACTTCCCTTGGAAGTCGCTGGTGAACCCACGAACGTGGCCCAAGCCCGCCCAGATCAAAGCCGGAATCGCAGCCACAGCCACCGCCGTAGCCACGACCCAGGCCAAGGAACATCCCTTTGTGGTCGCCGTAAAGCAGGATCCTCCGGTCCTGAACAGCCAGTGGGCTGCGGCCGTTGCCGAGGCTGACGCCCGGGCCGCGGCACGGGAAGCTGAACAGGTCAAGGAAGCCACGGCTCCAGAGGCGACGCCCCGCGCGACTGCCACGCTGGCCCGCGAGCACCAGGGCGACGCCCACGGCCGAAAAACTGTCTCTTCCGGACGCGTGACGGCCTCTGCCGGAGCCCGCCCCCACGCGTAATACCCCAGCGCCCCGCTGACCCAACTGACTCGCACTTGTTGTCGTTTTGACGCCGCAGAACGACAACAACTGCGAGTCAGTTGGGCCGTACCCGCTCTAGGCGACCAGTTGCCTGAACCCGGCCCCGTGGTAGATGAGGGGCTCGGCGTCGTGGTTGATCTCCACGGACTTCACTTGGAGGACGACGATCGCGTGGTCGCCCGCGGGTGTTTCGGAGACCACTTCGCATTCAAGCACGAGCGCCGCGCCGTCGATCAACACGGCACCGGCGTCGCTCGTGGACGTCGCAAGGCCAGCGAAGCGGTCCTGCGTCTTAGAGGAAAGCTGCAGGCACAGGGCCTCCTGGCCCTGTGCCAAGACGGAAACGCCCATCCGCGGGGCTCTCCGGAGCTTGGGCCACGTGGTGGAGGAGTTCTGCACCGCGAACATGACCAGGGGTGGTTCGAGCGAGACACCTACAGTGAAGCTGGATGCCACCAGTACTTCCGGTGCGAAGCCGACCATGGCGCTGAGCGCCGCCACGCCTGAGGGAAATTGCGCGAACGCCTGCTTGATCGAAGCGCCTCCATCCACCGTTGCCTGGGTCATGGCGGTTTCCTTTCTCTGTAGTTTCGCGCTTGCCTTTCTACTAATTCACCGGACGCCGATATCGGCAATATTTGTGTATTAGCGTGTCGATTCAAGTCAATTCACAATTCGTCACGCCCTGTTTTCATTACCCCGCAATACGAAAAGCGAAGAATTTGTACGTTTTTCGCATGCCCCGGCCACAAGATGTGTAGCGTCGTGTCAATCCATTGCACAGCCTTGATTCTTCACGGAGGAAGCCGGAGATGAGCCTCAGCGAGCTTCGAACCCTGGGACGCACAGGCGCCCTGATCAGCCCCCTTACCCTAGGTACCCTGAACCTTGGGACGGGCTCGGCGCCCACGGGCGCCGAGGAAAGCATCCGCATCGTCCATGCGGCGCTCGACGCCGGTATCACCAGCATCGACACCGCGGACATCTATTCACAGGGCGAGGCGGAGGCCATTGTCGGCAGGGCACTCCATGGCCGCCGGGATGACGTTTTCCTTTCCACTAAGTTCCACGGACAAATGGGGCCGAATCCCGCGCACGCGGGGAATTCCAGGCGCTGGATCATGAGAGCCGTGGAGGGCAGCCTCAACCGCTTGAAGACGGACAGGATCGATCTCTACCAAGCTCACCGTCCGGACTACAACACGGATGTCCTGGAAACCATCACGGCACTCAACGACCTCATCCGGCAGGGCAAGATCCTCTATTACGGAACCTCGGTATTCACGCCGTCGCAGCTTGTGGAGGCGCAGTGGATCGCGACGACGAACCACCTCGTACCGCCGGTAGTGGACCAAGTGCCCTATTCCTTGCTGGTCCGCGCGAATGAACGCGACGTCTTCGCGATCACGCAACAGTACAACCTCGGCGTGCTCAGTTATGGACCGCTCGACGGCGGCTGGCTCTCCGGAAACTACCGCGTGGGAGCCCCGCAGCCCGCAAGCTCCCGCGCCTCAGCAGTTCCCGGCCGCTTCGATGTCTCCGCACCTTTCAACAGGAACAAACTCCTGGCTGCGGATGCCTTGGCCCGCGTCGCCGAACGGCATGGACTCACCCTCATCCAGCTGGCCGTCGGCTTCGCGCTGAGCCACCCCGCCGTCAGCAGCGTGGTCATCGGCCCACGCACGGAGGACCACCTGACCGATTACCTCAAGGCCGCGGACGTTGTCCTCAACGAAGCCGTCCTTGATGCCATTGACGACATCGTGGCGCCCGGCACCAACTTCCTGGAGCGGGACGCGGGGACCGTCGTCCCGCACCTTGAGTACGCAGAACTACGACGCCGGTAATCAGCTTCGGGAGCAACGGACCGGGCCGCGCGCCGACTATACTCGTTCGCAATCATGACTAGCCTCCCGACTTCCGCCCAAACATCTAAAAGCGGCAACGTGCGCATCGACGCCTGGCTCTGGGCTATCCGCGCCTACAAGACGCGTTCCGCGGCCACTACCGCCTGCCGGGCAGGGCACGTGCGAATCAACGGGAACCCGGTCAAGGCCTCGCAATCCGTGATTATCGGCGACACCATCCGTGTCCGCCAGTCCGGCTTCGAGCGCATCCTTGAGGTCCGCCGGCTCATTGCCAAAAGGGTAGGAGCCGAAGCAGCCTCCCACTGCTTCACCGACCACACTCCGGAGCGCCCCGCGGCGCCGGCACTTGGGCTTCCCCAGCGCGACCGCGGCTCAGGACGGCCCACCAAGAAGGACCGGCGCGACATGCAGAAGCTGAAGGGGCAATAGCACCCGACTCCGACAGGGCCGCTGGGAAGCCCGCGGTGCGGCCCGGCGTCGGGCGTTTTCTCCCCTCGGCTCTGCAGAGCGTGAGCGACGCGTAAAGTGACGGCGTAAAGTGGCAAGGGACGCCGATTCTGGACGCCGCGCTGCCGAAGGAGAGAACGTGACCATTGACTGGGACGAAAAAAGGGCCTTGCTACAGGAGCCCAACATTGCTGCCGTGACGCAGCTGTGCGACGAACTGATGGCCAAGAGGCCAGGTTCTTCCGTGCCATACGTCGATCCGGTGCATGACGAAGACGAGTGCCGGATTGTCACACTCCATACGAGCCCGGGCAAAGGCACTGCCTCGGGATTCATTTCGCACCTCAACGACGACGATGCCGCCCGCCGCGCTCAGCTCATCTACGACTCGGCTGAATTGGACGTGCGCTATGTCATGCCATGGAACTCCTACCCTTGGGTCCGCGACCCCGACCTGCCGCCGGCATTGAGCGCACAGGAGAAGACCGACGGACTCCGCCCGTTCCGCCAGTTCCTCAAGATCAACAAGAGGGTCTCCGCGATCGTCGCGCATGGCGCAGAGGCCGCCGCCTTCCTGGCCCTCTACGAGAAGACCTACCACTCGCCGCTCCGGCAGCACGGGATCAAGGTCTACAAGGCAAGCGCGCTCGGCGGACGGGCGTTTGCCCTGTCCGAGGCGAAGCAGCAGGAACTCCTGGCCAAGAACATCGAAATCTACCGGGACGCCATGCAGCGGGCGGGGATCCAGCACCTATAGAACACGGCTGGCGGGTGCGCGCCGGGAGTGAGTGTTCCGGGCTTATCGGCCCTCCAGCACCTAGTCCAAGGAAACTTCACTACTCATTTTGGGGCTATTCCCCACTCAGTGGCCGATTTCGGCCATAGCGTTGTTAATTGTGTGAGCCCAGTCCCCTAACGGTGTGCTTCTCCCACCGAAACCGGCTGGCCACGCCACTCCTTGCCCGAACCGATGGCGTTTCGTGTCGTGGACAACTCCTTTTGCAGTTGCCATGGGGGCGCGTGGGATTCAATGATGGCAACGCTAAGAGTTAGGAGTCCTGGAGTGTTCGAAGAGGAAACCCGCCGCGCACTGGACCACGTGGCTCGCGGCATCAGTGTTCGGATCGTCGGCGGCGCGGGAAGCGGACGTTCCACGGTCTTGAAGTCGATCGTCGCGGATCTTGAAAAGACCGGAGCCGAGGTGTTCAGCCTCTCCGGCGCGCGGCTCTTGCGGGAGACCCCGTTGGCCGGAATAGGTAGCCTCGGCCTAGACGCACGGATCCGCCAGAATGGGCCACTGGGAGTGGCCGACGTCCTGGCAGAGCGACTCGCGCGGCGAGGCCCCAAAGCAATCGCTGTGGACGACGTCGATCTCCTGGACAAGGAGTCCCTCGCCGTCATAGACATTGTTCAAAGGCGGACGCGGCGGCCGCTGATGACGACGGCTGGCGACTCCCCGCTCTATTCGCAGTCTTCCGTGTTTTCGCCGGCCCGGTGGCCAGAGGCGAAAATCCGCCTGAGCCCGCTTCGCTACGATCAAGTCAACAAACTCCTGGCGCAGACTCTGGGATCGCCGCCAGACGTAGATCTGACCACCGCCATCCTCATGAAGTCAGCCGGGAACCCGCGGCTCGTGGTCAGGATTGCCCAAAGCGCGGTGTTCAGCAAGCTGCTCATACTTCGCGATGGACAATGGAGCATCGCTAGCCACACGCTTTGGAACGAGTACCTTCAGAGCACCATAGAGGCACTCCTTCAGGGCCTCAACACCGACGAACTGACGGCGTTGCACACCCTATCTGTCCTGGGGGCCAGTCCCATGGAGTCCCTGCACACGATGGCTGGTCCGGAGATCCTCGACGGTCTCGAAAGGCGCGGGCTGGTTGCGGTCACGGAAGACGTCAACAACACGATCTGGGTGGACGTCAGTCCCCCGATCGTCGCGGACTATTTCCGCGACCGTCATACGCTTTCTTCGCGCAGGTTGCTGACTGATCGCATAGCCCGGGAAATCGACACCCCGTTCCAGCCGGCGAGCAATCCCTTGTCACCACCTCTTGCCGAGCTGCTCAAGGACCTTCGGAGGGAAGCGGGAGGCGGCACGTCAGCAACCCGACATTTCCAGGAACAGCTCCGTTTGCTTGAGGAGGCGCATTTCGGACTGTGGGAGTCCGAACCGTCCATGTCCAACGCGGCTGCATTCCTCAAGTTCTACTGGGGCGGAGCAATCGACCCCTCGCGCATCGAACAAGTCTTCAGTGGAACCCAGTTCGCGGGGGCGGATCCCGCCGACAGTTTCTTCTTTGCCATGACCCAGGCGCTTTGGGTGATCTCTTATGGCGATGGGCTCGTGGCGGCCACCGGCATACTCAAGGATCTGGGTAGTGCCTACCCCGACTGGAAGGCCGAGGCTGAAGCATTTGCGATCTACCTTGCAGCGTCATTCGACCGCATGCCTGCAAATCTCGACCAAGCCTTGTACGGGCTGACAAGCCACCATCCCGAAAGCGGCGTTGTGCCGGTTATTCAAGGCATGCTGGAGATATACCGCTTCGATGCCCAGGTGGCCCTTATGGCCCTCGATTCAGCAGACAGTTACGAACTCGTCACCAGTATTGAACCTTTCGTTCGCGGGCTCGCCCTCCTCATCGGCGGACAGAGCGATGAAGCGCTCTCCTTCTCCCTGGCCCAGCGTGCGGCAGCACGGCGCGGCCTCGACCAGTTCCGCTTCGTCGCAAGCAGTTACGTATCGGTGCTGGCCTTGCTCCAACGAGGTTTGAGCCTTGAAGCCGACTACGTCATGACCAGCGTCTTCGCCCTGGGCAAGCACGGCTTCCTGGTGAGTTTTCTCCATGATGCGATGCTCAGAATCGCCGGCCTTCGCGAGTTGTCCGCCTCAGCCAAGACCATCCCCTCGCTCGGAACCCAGGCACGCAAGGATGTCGCGGATATCGGCCCCCTGCCCGGAACCGGAAAATCGGTCTACGATCTCGTTGCCGCGCAGTATTCTTCTCCCGAGGAATTCGATGAAAGGGCCGCCGTCCTTCTGGAGCAGCAGATTGATCGCGGATACATCACGGAGGCCGTATATTCCTCGCTGTTCATGCTCGCACTCTCCCCTGGCCAAAGAATCCTCAAGGGAGCGGGTCGGGTGTTCAAGAAACATTGTGGCGCCATGCACGATCAGTTCCTCGCGATTGCTTCGGCTGTCAGCGACAATGATCATCAGTTGCTGAGGATTCTTCTGGACCAATACGAACCCGACACCGACCTTCACCTGATCGGCACGCTTCTCAAGGGGACTGCGAGGCGCTATTCGCTTGAACGCGACCCCGATTGCGCCGCGGCGTTCCAACAAACCGTGTCCGCCTTCGAAGTCCGCTTCCAGCCGAAGGGGGAGGACCTTGTCCTCGACACCGGGGCAGAACGGCCTCAGCCCCTGTCAGCAAGGGAGATAGAGATAGCCATTCTGGCCGGCCATCAAAGCAATATCGAAATATCCAGCCGGCTGGGGATCAGCACCCGGACCGTGGAAAACCACATCTCGAGGGCCCTCAAGAAGACCGGAACCGCGTCCCGGAGCGGCCTGTACGACGTGGTTCGAAGCTTGCGTAAGTGACGGGCCACGGCGGTAGATTGTGGGCATGGGACAGACTTCCTCAGGCCGTCGAGATGTGATCGCTGATCGGCTCTTGGGTGTCGCGGAGTTCAGCCACGCGCACTGGTTCTTCGGCAATCTTTATGAAGCCATCGTCAAAATTCCGCACCGGGTGGCGGCCTCGGAAGCGAGCCGTGAACTCCCCCGGTCTCCGTTTGGAGCGGGTAGCCCCGGCCGCTACTACGCGCCGATCGCCCCGATCAGCGCCCCTGCCGCCATCGCTGCCCTCGTGACTGGTTGGAATCATTCCAGCAGCAGGGGTTGGTTGATAGTGGCTGCCGCCAGCTCGACGACTGGTGCTGCTGCTACCGCATACCTTCTACGGTCCATCAACCCTGAGTTGTTCTTCAGCCCACAGCCGCTCGACGAGACGCGCCGCAAACCCCTGTTGAAGCGGTGGTACAGGATCCACACCCTCAGGCTCACAGCCAGCGCCGTTGCACTGGCCGCCATCCATCAGGCACGGACCATCCGACTCAGAAGCCACCCATAGGAATCCACCGTGGGCGCCGACAGATGCGGCGTACTGACTTTCGCTAAAGATTTTCTCCGCGCGTTCGCTTTGCGTCACATGTCTTTGCGTTTTGTTCATTTTGGGTCAAGTGCCGGTTCACTGACTGCCTGACGGCTGCTGGGAGGATGCAGAGGGGAAACATCGACGGCTAAAGAAGAGGTTACAAACATGGTTACGGTGAACCGGAGGCAATTGCTCGGGGGCGTTGCGGCTGCTGCCGCCTCAATGGCGTTGCCAGCATCGATCGGGAAGGCGCTGGCGGCGGAACCGGCAGTGCGAAGCGGCACGATCGACGACGTCGAACATGTGGTCATCCTGATGCAAGAGAACCGGTCCTTCGATCACTATTTCGGCACCATGCGGGGAGTCCGTGGCTTCGGTGATCCGCGTCCGTGGCTCCTTCCCAACGGAAACGACGTTTGGCATCAACCCCCTGCTACCGTTCAGACTGCTCGCTACCATGCCCGCGGATTGCCCGCAGACGCAAAATACGTCCTGCCGTTCTACCTCGATTCAGCCCGGACATCAGAGAACATCGCCGGCACCGACCATGGCTGGAGCAGCGGCCACTTGGCGTGGAACGAGGGCCGCTGGGACCAGTGGGTAAACCAAAAGCAAGACGTACTGACGATGGCTTATCTGTCCGAGAAGGAAAACAGCTTCCATCGAGCCCTTGCAGACTCATTCACCATCTGCGACGCGTATTTTGCCTCCGTCCACGCCGATACCGCACCGAACAGGATTGCACTGTGGACGGGCACAATCGACCCGCAAAACCGGCTCGGCTCGGCCAAGAATGGACCCGGCATCGAGGAACGCAACGTCACCAACGGCTATACCTGGACCACCTACGCGGAGCGGCTTCAGCAGAACGGCATCAGCTGGCGTGTCTACCAGGGAGGAACAGGTGTTCCGGGCCAACCAACGGACAACTACACCGACAACTCCCTTGAATTCTTCGCCAACTTCCAAAGGGCACAGGGGGCCAGCGGGCCGCTCGTAGACAACGGCGCGTCAACCCACACCCTTGCCGAGCTGAAACAGCACGTGCTCACCGGTGCACTGCCCTCTGTGTCGTGGATCGTTTCGCCCTACAAGTACAGCGAGCATCCCTCGGCTTCGCCGACGGACGGCGCGTACTACATCGACACGGTCCTTGACGCTCTCACCGCGGATCCCAAAGTCTGGGCAAAGACGGCGCTGATCCTGAACTATGACGAGAACGATGGCTTCTTCGACCACGTGGTACCTCCCATGCCGCCGCTGAAGAACCGCCCCGGCACCGACGGCCTAGTATCGGCGACCCTGTCGGCGAGCCTCGCGGATGAATTCCTCGATCTGGATCTGCACCCCGGCGAAGCACACCCTTTGGTGCCCGGCGCCGACCCTCACGGAAAACAACCCATTGGCCTCGGTCCCAGGGTTCCACTTGTTGTCATCTCACCCTGGAGCAAGGGCGGATGGGTCTGCTCGGAAGTATTCGACCACACCTCGGTCATCCGATTCCTGGAAAAGCGATTCCGCGTGCCGGAGCCGAACATCAGCGACTGGCGCCGTTCCGTCTGTGGGGACCTCACATCGGCGTTTGACTTCTCCAGAGCGCAGTCCGACTTCACCGCAATGACACCACCCGCCCCCATCCAGGGGCAGGGCCAGCCCTTCTCAGTCCAGAATCCGCAGTCAATGCCGCAGCAAGCACCTGGAGTCCGTCCGGCGCGCCCCCTTCCGTATCGATTCGGCGTCGAGTTCGTACGCTCCGGCAGCTCCGAACTCACCCTGGAATTCGCAAATCAGGGAGAGGCCGGCGCCCACTTCCTGGTCCGCAACGGACGAGCCCCGCAGGACGCGCCGCGCCGATACCAGGTTGCCGCGAAAGACACCGTCCGCGATTCCTGGTCCAGCGACACTTCATACGACCTGGGAGTGTGGGGCGCCAACGGCTACCTTGCTGAGTTCAAGGGCAGTCTCACGGACGCTGACGAGCTCCAAGCCAAGGTACAAGAGGACGTCGCCGGCACCAGCGTGCAGCTCGTGCTCAGCAATTCCGGAACGCGCCCCCGAAAAGTCCGCATCTCCAATGCCTACGACCAAGGCAAAGCGCTCAAAGTGACGGTCCCGCCCAGGAAGACCGTTGCCAGGGAAATCGAACTGGCGTCCAGCCACGGCTGGTACGACGTGAGCGTTGCCGACGAAGACGCCCCTCAATACCTTCGGCGGTTCGCCGGCCACCACGAAAACGGCAAACCCAGCTACAGCGACCCCGCCACAGGCGCCGCCCTCAACCAACAATAAAGACCCGGAGGCATCAGCCCTTCGGGTCCACGGATGTGAGCAAGCCGGTAGACGTCCTGGTGGTCCAGGACGTCTACCGGCTTGCTTGCAGGTACCGCTACGGCATTTGAGGGAAATGCTGGCGGTTCCTGATCCGCGATTCGCCGAAATCAACTCCCACCTGGCCAATCTCCCACGGTCCGCGGCCCCTGTACATTGGCCTGCCCACGGCCACATGGGGTACCCATCGAGGCGAACGGTATCCAAGTGCTGGAGAGCTGAGAATGAAGTCGTCAATGTTGTCGACAAGAAGTTCGTCCAAAAGTTCGTGAAGGGCTTCCACGAGGGAAACCTGATAGTCATGCACCGAAGCGGGTACGTCTATTCCCAGTCCGCACACCCCACCGGCGCCTAGTACGATCAGCCTTTCGGCGCTTCCGGAAAAAGCTTCCAGCACAGGCAACCCCTCTACCCAGGAAATTGTCTTGCGCATGGCCGACTCAGGACTGGTGTTGCCTTTGGTCCAATCAGCCACGTCCCGGCAAAAGTCATCCAGGACGCCCAGGTGCAACAGTGTCATATGCAGTCCCCGCTGCCTACGTAGCGCATACACGTAGCGCGCTAACTCTTCATAGTCCGAAGGCCCGGCCCCAACGCCGAGGACCGGCACCTCCACCGTGATGGGCGGTACTTTCTGCGTCGTTGAATCCCATTGCCCGCGCGGACGGTTGGCCATGGATGCAATTATGCTCCGGCAGCAGTTCGCTCGCCTCGGGAATGCGGTTCGAGCGGCTGGCCTATTGGGTGTCTCTCAGTATCTGAGGCAGGAATCCCATCTGATCGAGGCGCCATGTCAGCAACGGTGTCAACTCACTCGGCGCCAGGCGGAGGCGGTAAATCCTCCTACCGTCGCCAATCGGCTCGATGACGCCTCGATCAAGGAGCTTCCGGATGTTCTGGCTACGTGTTGCAGCCGAACCCGGGAAAGCGGATTCAAGGTCAGCGGCCCTGGCCTCCCCCTTCTCCGCGACGATGAACAGGGCCATTGCTTCATTCGCCGTAAACCGCGCCGACTGCAGTCCTCTTCGCAACGCGGGCAGTAGGAGCTCTTCCGTGACGAAACCTTGGGTCCCCAGCTTCGAAAGTTTCCTCATGTCAGCCAGGAGTCCCTCTAGAACGTAGGTAGACCACCGGACGAGCGCCGCAGGCTCTAGCGAATCAGCATCCTCGAGACGTTCGTAGTAGAGACTTCTGTTCTGGCCAAACACAGCGGTAGGGTTCAGCCCACGGTAGCCGGCTGCATCGGAGAATCCGTGTCGTCTCATCGCGGCATACGTGAGGAGTCTTCCAACGCGCCCGTTCCCGTTGCCAAATGGATGAATCCACACGAAGCGGTGGTGGGCCAACGCAATCTTCAGCAGTTCGAAGTTCTGCTCGACATCTGCGTTGATGAAATCCAGGAGTGACGTCATGTCGCTGTGGACGTCACCCGGAGCGGGCGGGCGATGGGTAGATCCGCTGATGGTGACATCACTCAGCCGGTACGCGCCAGGCGTGCGATCGCCCTCTCGCTCCAGCCCTGCAACCGATATTCGGTGGATTTCCCGAACCAGTCCGTGTGTCAGCGTGGTCCCCGGGCTCACCGTTGCATCCACGAAGGCCGTTGCCTCTTGCAGCTGGACGATCTCCCGGACACCATCATTTTGCTGCAGGTCGCCATGGCGATCGGCTCGTTCCACACCCGCCACGGCGTCGACAATCGATGTGCGGTTCCCCTCGATGCGCGCGCTCATGATGTTCGACATCAGCTGGAAGAGGTCTCTCAACTGCGAAAAGACCGCAGGATGAGTCGTTCCGTCGCCCATGTCACTACGTAGCCGTTCAAGCTCAATGATGGCCTTGGCCAGCGGAGAACTGAACAGGAAATCGGGAAACTCGATGGGCTTCATTGCGTCAGGATTTTCGCCAGGGTAGTCATAACAATTAAGACTATGCCCGGTTTTACCCCTAGAAATCAAACCACTCGACATCATTAGAGCATCAGACAATTAAATCTGAGGCGTTCAGTATTTAAGCCGGGGGCTCAGTCCGCAAGCCAGCGAATCTTGACACCACCCTGTGACCCGTGCCATATTCATAGAGTGAACCTGTCAGACAGCCGGACAGCCGGACAGGCCGCCACTGGACAGCCAGCCGTCAGCCAGAAAGCTGCGGCTGGCCAGCGCACCGCCACAAGCGGCGCCGTCCCCCGGCCGGCCCAAGCGCCCAGGCCCTCAAGCCCCCGGCCCCTCGCCCGATTCAGTGCTGCGGAAGCCGTATTCAGTGCCATCCGCCAGGACATCGAAGACGGAACCGTGGACGTAGGAGCCAAGCTGAGCTCCGAGGCCACCTTGGCAGCGCAGTACGGGGTAAGCCGCTCGGTCATCCGTGAAGCCCTCCGTTCCTGCAATGCGCTCGGACTGACCGTAACGAAGACCGGCAAAGGCACGTTCGTCGTCGCAGACCGGGTGGCAAATGACCTCACGCTTGGCCAGTATTCAGCGCGGGACCTGAACGAGGCCCGCCCACACATCGAAGTCCCCGCGGCGGGCTTGGCTGCGAAACGCCGCAGCCAGGAAGATCTTGAACACCTCAAGGAAATCGTGGCGTCAATGCTCTCCGAGACCGACCCTGAGACCTGGGTCAGCCTCGACGCCAGTTTCCATTCCGCCATCGCACGCGCCAGCGGCAACAAGGTCTTCGAAAGCGTCGTCGCGGACATCCGCGAGGCGCTGGCCCACCAATCCGAGACCCTGAACATGGTGGCCGACCGCCAGCATGTTTCAGACGACGAGCACCTCCGTATTGTCGAAGCCATAGAATCCGGCGACGCCCTAGCCGCCGAAGACGCCATGGCCGACCATCTCAGCGCCGTCAGCGTTGCGTTGGACACCATCCTCAGCAAATGATCCACCAACTGAAGGAAGCCATGCCCACCCCGCATGCTACGCACACCTCTGTGCCAGAAAGCTCTGTGCCAGAAAGCGCCGTGCCGGAAAACACCGAGTCGAACCCCTCTATGCGAACAACCCCGCGCCACGTCCCCCTCGCTGAACAGACCCGCGACGGCTTGGTAGAGAGCATCCACTACGGCTCCCTCATCGCCGTCGGGCCCAACGGCGAAACACTCCTCGAAGCGGGCGAGCCCGACGCCGCGTTCTACCCGCGGTCCTCCCTCAAACCCCTGCAGGCGGTCGCCATGGTCCGCGCGGGACTCAAGCTTCCGGAGAACCTCCTCGCCCTCACCGCGGCAAGCCACTCCGGGGCCGCGATGCACCTCGAAGGCACCGCCCGCATCCTCGAAATGCACGGCCTGGACGAGAGCGTGTTGGAAAACAGCACTGACCTCCCTTACGGCACGGCCGAGCGCGAAGAATGGCTCCGCGCCGGTGGCAAGCCCACGCAGCTCGCGCAGAACTGTTCCGGTAAGCATGCCTCAATGGCCGCGACATGCGTGATCAACGGCTGGCCCGTCCAGGGCTACCTTCGCCCGGAGCATCCCCTACAGATGCTCGTGAGGGACACCATCACCGAGCTCACGGGCGAAGACGCAGCTGCCGTCAGCACGGACGGTTGCGGCACCCCGCTCTTCGCCCACAGCCTGCACGGCATGGCCCGGGCGTACGGCCGCTTGGCGGCAGCGGACAACAAAACAGCGGAGGGCCAAGTAGCCCACGCCATGCGCGCCTACCCCGAGATGGTGGCCGGCGAGGGTCGTGACGTCACGGCGATCATGCGCGCGCTTCCCGGTCTGCTCGCCAAGGACGGTTTCGAAGGCCTCCAGCTGATCGGCCTGCGGAACGGCACCGGCGTCGCCATCAAGATCTCCGACGGCGGCGACCGCGCCCGCATGCCCGTCACGGTGGGCGTCCTCGAAGCCTTAGGGCTCGACGGCGGCCAGCTCGCCGCGCTTGCAAGCCCACCCGTGTTGGGCGGCGGCCACCCGGTGGGCGTCCTGCGTGCAACGAACTTCCTCGCATCCAACTGACGCAGCCAAAGAAGCCAGCAGACCAAAGGACAGCAATGACAACCGTCAATCACGCACGCCCGTTCCGCTCGGAACACGATCTCCTCGGCGATCGCGACGTCCCAGCCGATGCATACTGGGGAGTGCACACGCTGCGTGCCATCGAGAACTTCCCCATCACAGGCCAGCCGTTGGCTGCCAACGCTAACCTCGTCAAGGGCCTCGCTGCAGTGAAACTGGCCGCAGCGCGCACCAACCGCGAGCTTGGCCTCCTGGACGATGAGCGGGCAAACGCCATCGAGCAGGCTTGCCAGGACATCCTGGACGGCAAGTTCCACGAGCAGTTCATGGTGGATGTCATCCAAGGCGGCGCCGGCACTAGCTCCAACATGAACGCGAACGAGGTCATCGCCAATCGCGCCCTCGAAATCCTCGGGCACCCCAAGGGCGACTACGCCAGGCTGCACCCGAACGACCACGTCAACTTGAGCCAGTCCACCAACGACGTCTACCCAACGGCCGTCAACCTGGCCACCATTTTCTCGGTCCAAGGCCTTCTTGCGGCACTGCAGGAACTCCAGGTCGCCTTCGCGGAGAAGGGCCAGGAATTCCGCACGGTGGTCAAGATGGGTCGCACCCAGCTGCAGGACGCCGTCCCCATGACCCTCGGCCAGGAATTCGGCGGATACGCCGTGACTGTCGGCGAGGACCGGGCACGGCTGGCCGAATCCCAGCTGCTGATCCACGAGATCAACCTTGGCGCCACCGCCATCGGCACGGGACTTAACGCCCCCGCTGACTACGCCGAGGCGGCTTGCCGGCACCTGGCCGAGATCACGGGCCTGCCCTTGGTCACGTCTGTCGACCTCATCGAGGCCACCCAGGACGTGGGCGCATTCGTGCACCTCTCGGGCGTGCTCAAGCGAGTCGCCGTCAAGCTTTCCAAGATTTGCAACGATCTCCGCTTGCTGTCCTCCGGACCGCGTGCGGGACTGGGCGAGATCAACCTCCCGGCTGTGCAGTCGGGCTCGTCCATCATGCCAGGCAAGATCAACCCGGTGATCCCGGAAGTGGTCAGCCAGGTGGCCTATGAAGTCATCGGCAATGACGTCACCGTCACCATGGCGGCCGAAGCGGGCCAGCTCCAGCTGAACGCCTTCGAGCCGATTATCGTCCACAGCCTCCACAAGAGCATCTCCCACCTGGAAGCCGCGTGCCGCACACTCACGTCGCGCTGCATCCGGGGCATCACCGCGAACACCGAACGGCTGCGCCTCACAGTAGAACAGTCGATCGGACTCGTCACGGCCCTCAATCCGCACATTGGATACGCCTCTGCCACCGCCATCGCCCAGGAAGCGCTGGCAAGCGGCAAAGGTGTGGCCGAACTCGTTCTTGAACACGGATTGCTGACCTCGGAGCAGCTCAATGAGCTCCTCCGCCCGGAACGCCTCGCCAACCTCAGTAAATAGGCTGAGTCAAGCACACTATGCGACGACGGCGGCACTCACCGGCCGCCGTCGGGCCTGAGCGCCCGAACAGACAGGCCGGACGGCGAGATCCGGACCCCCAACAGGACACCCCCTAAGGATTCCCATGACCA
This sequence comes from Arthrobacter sp. AZCC_0090, assembly GCF_014207375.1. GTDB lineage: Bacteria > Actinomycetota > Actinomycetes > Actinomycetales > Micrococcaceae > Arthrobacter. The sequence continues at coordinate 38,639 of NZ_JACHEE010000015.1, forward strand.
ATGCACCCATCACGGACCACACTGTCCCGCCACAGGCGCACGCCACTGAAAAGCTCCTTCACGCCGAGGACAAGGGCTATCACAAGAGCCTGAAGCCGCGTCAGATCCAGATGATCGCGATCGGCGGCGCCATCGGCACCGGCCTGTTCCTGGGTGCCGGCGGCCGACTCAACGCCGCGGGCCCCTCACTCGTCATCGCGTACGCGGTCTGCGGCTTCTTCGCCTTCCTGATCCTGCGCGCCCTTGGCGAACTCGTGCTGCACCGCCCGTCGTCGGGCTCCTTCGTCTCCTACGCCCGCGAGTTCTTCGGCGAGAAGGCCGCGTTTGTCTCAGGCTGGTTCTACTGGATCAACTGGGCCACCACCACCATCGTGGACATCACCGCTGCGGCCCTCTACATGAACTTCTTCGGCAAATACGTGCCGTGGATGGGCGTTGTTCCGCAGTGGGCCTGGGCCCTGATCGCCTTGGTGGTCGTCCTGAGCCTGAACCTCGTTTCCGTCAAGGTGTTCGGTGAAATGGAGTTCTACTTCGCGCTCATCAAGGTGGCCGCGCTGGTGGTGTTCCTCGTGGTTGGCACCTTCTTCGTCATCTTCGGCACCCCGGTACCGGGCCAGGAAGTCGGATTCAGCCTCCTCACGGACCACGGCGGCATCTTCCCCAACGGCATCCTGCCCATGATCATCCTCATGCAGGGTGTGCTGTTCGCGTACGCTTCGATCGAGCTAGTGGGCACCGCAGCTGGCGAAACCGAGAACCCCGAGAAGATCATGCCCAAGGCCATCAACTCCGTGGTCTTCCGCATCGCGGTCTTCTATGTCGGCTCCGTCATCCTGCTGGCCCTGCTGCTGCCGTACACCTCCTATGTCAAGGGTGTCAGCCCGTTCGTGACGTTCTTCGGCCATATCGGCATCCAGGGCGTGGACGTGATCATGAACCTCGTGGTCCTCACGGCGGCCCTGTCGTCCCTGAACGCCGGGCTGTACTCCACCGGCCGCATTCTCCGCTCCATGTCCGTGGCCGGTTCTGCTCCGAAGTTCGCCCAGCGCATGAACAAGGCCGGTGTCCCCTACGGGGGCATCGCCATCACCGCCGGTGTCTCTTTGCTTGGCGTGCCGCTGAACTACCTGGTCCCGGCCGATGCGTTCGAGATCGTCCTCAATGTCGCTTCCGTTGGCATCATCGTTACCTGGGCCACGATCGTCCTGTGCCAGATGCAGCTCAAGCGCTGGGCGGACAAGGGCTGGCTGAAGCGCCCGTCCTTCCGGATGTTCGGCGCTCCATACACCGGGTACCTCTCGCTGCTGTTCCTGGTGGGCGTGTTGGTGATGGTGTTTATCGACTCCCCGCTCACCATGTTGGTCACGGCAATTGCCTGCGCTCTCATGGTGGTCGGTTGGTACCTGTGCCGCAAGCAAATCCACGAGCTCGCCGCAGCCCGCGACGGGTTCACCGGCAGCTCACCCGTGATCGCCAACCTGCCGGTTGCCGGTTCCGAGGACAGGATCTAACCCTTTCAGTACTGAGTGCCCGACGGCGGCACCCGCGGTTACGTTCGCGCGGAACCGCAGGTGCCGCCGTCGTGCGTTGGGTGCCCCAACTGACTCGCATTTGTTGTCGTTTTGGGCCCTCAAAACGACAACAAATGCGAGCTAGTTGGGTGCCAGACATCCGATCATTCGCCGTTAGGATGTAGCCATGGCTGTCACAGATGAAGCGATCGGCAAGATCAAGGACATGCTGATCCGCGGCGAGCTCAAGGCCGGGGACCGCCTCCCGCCGGAGAAGGAACTGAGCGAGCGGCTCGGCCTCTCCCGAAGTTCACTGCGCGAAGCCGTCAAGGCCCTCGAACTCATCCGGGTCTTGGACGTGCGGCGTGGCGACGGCACCTACGTCACCAGCCTTGACGCCAAGTTGCTCAACGAGGCCGTGGCGTTCGTGGTCGATCTCCATCAAGACCGTTCCATCCTGGAGCTCTTTGAGGTCCGACGAATCCTGGAGCCCGCCACCGCCTTCATCGCCACGGGCAAGATCACTCCCACGGCCCTCACGGCCCTGCGGGGCACCATGGACGGAATCGACGAGAACACCGACGTGGAAGAACTCGTGGCCCACGACCTCGAATTCCACGGCATCATCACCCAGGCGGCCGGAAACGACTACCTCGCGGGTCTTCTTGAGGCTCTCTCCAGCAGTACCGTCCGGGCCCGCATTTGGCGCGGCCTGACCCAGGAAAAGGCCGTGGCGCACACCCTCGCCGAGCACAAGGCCATCGCGGACGCCTTGGAACGCGGCGACGCCGAGCTGGTCCGGGCACTCGTCACCGTCCACATCAGCGGCGTCGAGAGCTGGCTGCGTCAGGCGCTCTAACTTCGCTTCTGAAGCCCGTACGTCCGTACCGCCGTTCCCTCGAGGAACTCCTGCCGCTCCCCCTTCGTGAGGCCGGCGGCGAGTTCGAGAAGCACCTCCATTGTGCGTCCGTACGGCGCGCCTAGGGTGCAGACGGGCCAATCTCCGCCGATCATGAGCCGTTCCGGGCCGAAAGCGTCCAGGGCTTCATCCCACAGGGGACGCAAGGCCTCGGCCGTAAAGGGAATCCCGGGCAAGTGCAGGCCGGACACCTTCGCCACCGTGTTGGGGGGCTCGGCCAAGGCCCGGAAGTCCGCACGCCACAAATCCATGGCTGCAGCATCGGCCAATGGAGGCTTCCCGAGATGGTCCAGCACAACTGTCAGCTCAGGCAGATCTCGGGCCACCTGGACCGTCCGCCCGAGGTGCCTCGGAAAGGCATCAGGGACGTCGACCACCAATCCGTGGGCGGCAACCATGCGCAGCGAATCGCGGACTGCGGGCAACTCCAGGAAGTCGTCCCGCGGATCGTCGTGGACCAAGTGCCGGATGCCCCGGAAAGCGGGATTCCGAAGGAACCGTTGCAACTCCTGCTCCGCTTCGGCGGGCTTTTCGAGGGAAATCCAGCCGACGACGCCGAGTACCCAGGAGTTGCGGTCCGCGACGGCGAGCATGGACTCGGTATCCGCAACAGTGTCGTCAGCTTGGACGAGAACCGCTCCAACGACGCCTGCGGCATCCAGGGTGTCCCATGCCTCGCTCTCGTCGTGGGTGCGGAAAAGGGCGCCGTGTTGCGGGCCAAGCCACGCGTAGGGACGCGGGCCGCTCGCGGGGCCGGGTCCGGCGTCGCTCTCCGGACCCGGCCCAAGCTCCCACAAGTGCAGGTGGGAATCAATCACACGGTCACACCCGCCAAAGCCGCCCACAGCTCCTCCGGCACGTCCTCATTCATCCGCGCGGCATTGGCGGCGATCTGCTCCGGAGCGCTGGCCCCCACCGTCACGTTCACCACGGCGGGATGTCGCAGGCTGAACTGGAGCGCCGCCGTCGGGAGCTCCACCCCGAAGTCCCGGCACACGCCGGCGAGCGCCCGTGCGCGCTCCACGAGCGCGCGCGGGGCACGCGCATAGTTGTAGTGCGCGTCCTCGGGGACCTCGGGCCGCGCCAGCAGGCCGGAGTTGAACACGCCCACGTTCACCACGCCGGTGCCACGCTCAACACAGCGGTCCAGGAGCGGAACGCTGGGCTGCTCAAGCAAGGTGTACCGACCGGCGAGCATCACGAGGTCCAGGTCCGCGGCGTCGACGCATTCGAGAGCGGCCTCCGCCGAGTTGGAGCCGACGCCGATGGCTTTCACCACGCCTTCCGCACGCAGCTTTTCCAGGGCAGGCAGCGCTTCGCCGATTCCCTTGGCGAGGTCGTGGAAGTCTGGATCGTGCAGGTAGGCGACGTCCACGTGGTCCAGGCCGAGGCGTTCGAGCGATTCCTCGATGCTCCGGCGGATACCGGCCTCGGAGAAGTCCCACTGGCGCTTGATCGTAGCCGGGACGTCGAAGCCTTCGTCGTCCTTCGCGTCGGCTCCCGCGGTGTTCGGCACCAGCAGCCGGCCCACCTTGGTGGACACAGTGAACTCGCTGCGGTGCTTCTTACTGAGTACGGCGCCGAGCCTGCGCTCGGACAGCCCCAGGCCGTAGTGCGGGGCGGTGTCGAAATAGCGGACCCCAGCATCCCAGGCCGCGTTGACAGTGGCGTCAGCTTGGGCGTCCGACATGGCACGGTAGAGGTTGCCGATGCCGGCCGCTCCGAAGCCGAGCTTGCCCAGCCGGCCAGTCCACTGCGTCCCGCTCATGCCAGCTCCCACACCAACTGGATGCCCGAGTCATTGCCCGAATAGTCATCCTGGACTTCCAGAAGTTCGGCCATGCGGGTTTGCCAGGGGACGTTTGCCGGGTGGTCCGCGAGCGCCCGGCGCATAGCCTGATAGTCCTCTACTTCGACCATGTGGAAGAGGTCCTGGCCACTGCGCCAGATCCGCCAATTGCCCACGCCGGCCTCTTTCAGGGCGGCGACGAGCTCGGCGGGGATTCCCGCATGGGCATCCGCATAGTCCTGCTCGGTGCCCGGCTTGAGCCGGGTGTGCAGGGCAATGGTTTCCGGCACGCTACACCCCGGGCTTCAGGAAGAGTTCGACGACGGGCACCGCCACGTCCGGTCGCTGGACGGGCAGCTTCAGTGTCAGCGTACCCGCCGGTTGTCCCCCAGGGGTGGTGTTGATTGCTTCCCGGTCCGGTGCGATCTCCAGCATCGCCACTTCGGAGGCGTCGTTGAGCAGCTGGGCATATTCGACCTTGCCGGCGAGTTCGGGGAGGTGGACGTATTCGAACGGCCACGCAAACAAGTGCACGTAGAGCCGGTCGCCACAGCGCGTGTACCGGGCATCCGCGGGCGGGGTCCAGGCCGCGGGTCGGGCACCGTAGATGGCGCGGGAGTGCAGCTTCATCCAGTCGCCGATGCCGCGGAGGGACTCCACCGCCCTCGGATCGAAATTCCCGCGGCCTGTGGGGCCGACGTTCAGGAGCAGGTTGCCGTCCTTGGACACCCCGTCGACGAGCATTCGGACGAGCAAGTCCACGGACTTGTAGTCCAGGTTGTCCCGGTCATAGCCCCAACTGCCGTTCAGCGTCTGGCATGCCTCCCAAGGTACCTCGACGCCGTCCACCACCATCGGCCCGGAAGGCTGGTACTGCTCGGGCGTGGCGAAGTCGCCGGGAATGTCCAGGCGGTCGTTGACGATGATGCCCGGCTGCAGTTCCCGGACCATCTTCAAGAGTTCCACGGAGCCCCACGCCTCACGGCCCTTGCCGCCCCAGATCTCCTTGTGGTCCTCGCTGGTGTAGGAGAAGTCGAAGAAGAGGTAGTCGATCTGGCCGTAGTTGCTCAGCAGTTCGCGTACTTGGCCGTGCAAGTATTCGCGGTAGCGGGCCATGTCGCGGCCTTCGTTGAGCTTTGCGGCCTCGGGGTTGTCGCGTTCGGGGTGGAACCCGTCGATGGTGAAATCGGGGTGGTGCCAGTCAATGAGGGAGTGATAGAACCCCACCTTCAGGCCAAATTCGCGCAACGCCTCGACATACTGGGCCACCAAGTCCTGGCCGGACGGCGTTTTGGTGGACTTGTAGTCGGTCAGTGCGGAGTCCCACAGGCAAAAGCCTTCGTGGTGCTTGGTGGTCAGCACCACGTACTTCATGCCGGCGTCCTTCGCCGCACGGGCCCATTCCCGCGGATCGTAGAGATCCGGGTTGAAGTGCTGGAAATACTTCTCATATTCCTCGGCAGGAATGCGTTCGCGGTTCTTGACCCACTCGTGCCGGGCCGGCAGGGCGTACAGGCCCCAGTGGACAAACATGCCGAACCGGGACTCCGTAAACCAAGGTGCTTGGGCGATCAAGGTGTTTGCTCCTAGTGGTGTGCCCACGTGGGGTCTTCTGGGTGGCTGTAGCCGGCACGACTTGGAAGGAGTGTAATCCCACCAAATCTGTGCGTGTCCCTATTGGTACAGGTTCGGCTTGATCTGCTCGGAGTCGATGTTCTTGGCGTCGTACCAGTAGAAGCCGGTGTTGATGACCTTTTTCACAGGCTGTTTGTTGATGGCGGCGACGGCGGCCTTGACGGTTTCGTAACCAATGCCCACCGGGTTCTGGGTGATGGCGCCGGCCATCACCCCGCCGCGGATCGCGTCTAGTTGTGCCTTGCCGGAGTCGAAGCCCACGATGGCCAGCTTGTCCTTGAGACCGAGTTCATTGACAGCATTAACGACGCCGATTGCGGAACCTTCGTTGGTGCCGTACATGCCCTTGAGCTCAGGGTGTGCCGCGATGATGGCCTTGGCCGCATCGGTGGACTTAAGTTGGTCGCCGCCGGCGTACTGGATGTCGACGATCTTGATCTTCGGGGCGTTTGCCGCGATCCAGTCCTTGAAGCCGTCGCGGCGGTCAACACCGGATTTAGAAGTCTGATCGTGGCAAATGATGGCGATGCTGCCCTCATTTCCGATCAGGCCGGCCAAGTGCTTGGCAGCCTCTCCGGCTGCAGCCTTGTTGTCCGTGGATGCGGTGCCCACCGGGATATCGCTGTCCACGCCCGAGTCGAACGCGATGATCGGAATATTCTTGCTCTTGGCCTGTTCGAGCAGCGGGGTGGCCGCCTTGGAGTCAAGCGCCGCGAAACCGATGGCTGCCGGGTTCTTGCCGAGCGCCGTGGTTAGCATTTGGATCTGCTGGTCCACATCAGCCTCGGTGTTGGGGCCCTCGAACGTGATGGTGACGTTGAACTCTGCTGCGGCTTTCTCGGCACCCTGTTTCACTGCCTGCCAGAACTGGTGCTGGAAGCCTTTGGAGACGATCGCGATGTACGGCTTGGCGCCGGGCGCGGTCGCGGCGGCACCCGGAGCCGCGGCTGGGGTATCGCAGCCGGCGATTGCCACGGCCCCGAGGGCGACGCCAGTCAGGGTGAGAAAAGAGCGGCGGTTGTAGATGGACTTGCTCATGCTTGGAAACTCCCTTGTTTTCTAAGACGTAAGGCTCGGTCCTGTGCAGATGCGACAGGCATGAAGAAGCGTGGCTGACGGTTACTGGGCGGTCTCCTTCCTCCGCAGCATGTCCAGGTAGACAGCCACCAGGATCACGACGCCTATTGCTACGTTTTGCCACTCCTGCGGCACCGAGATGATGCGCAGGCCGTTAGTCAGCACGGACATGATCAGGGCCCCGATCACGGTTCCTACAATGGAGCCTTTGCCTCCGGCCAATGATGTTCCACCGATCACGACGGCGGCAATCGCCTGCAGCTCGTAGCCGAGACCCTGCCCAGGCTGGGCCGAGTTCAAACGGGCGGCGATGATCACGCCGGCGAGGCCCGTGAAGGCGCCAGCCACTGTGTAAATCCAGAGCTTCCACGACCGGACGTTGATTCCGGAGAGCGCGGTGGCTTCTTCGTTGGAGCCGATGGAGAAGGTGTATCGGCCAATGAGGGTTTTGCTCATCACGATGCCGGCCAGTATTGCCGCGGCGAAGAAGATGAACACCGCGTTCGGCACCACTAATCCGACAATCGGCTTGCCGAGCGCCAGGTTGCTGAAGCCCGGGGTGGAGGTGAAGTAGATCGGCTTGGTACCGGAGACCACCAGGGCCATGCCCTGCGCCACGAGCATCATTGCCAGCGTGGCAATGAACGGCGGGATTCTCAGGAAGGAGATGAAGAAGCCGTTGATTGCACCGATCACGGTACCCATCAGGATGCCGCCCACCACGCCCATCCACAAGGGCAGGCCTAGATAGCTCAACACCACCCCGGTCATGACCGAACAAAGGCTCATTCCAGTACCTACTGAGAGATCGATGCCGCCAGTGATGATCACGAACGTCGCGCCGAGGGCAAGCAACCCGATCACCACCGTAGAGAGTAGGATGTCCGAGAGGTTCGTGGGCAGTAAGAACCTGGAGTTCATGATGCCGAAGAAGATCACGAGGACAATCAACGAACCGAAGGCCAGCAACTGTTGCAAGGACGAACGCAGGCGCACGGAGATGTTTCCCTTGCGGGCCGTGGTTTCCGATGTGGGTTCCAGCCCCGGTTTGTGCGGTGCCGGGGAGTCTACGAGGCTCATGCTGTCACTGCTCCTGGTATAGCGGAGATACGCCGGGTGGCCAGCTCCATGATGTTTTCCTGGGTGGCTTCCGCATTGTTGAGGAAACCTGTGATCCGGCCTTCGCTCATGACAGCGATCCGGTGGGACATTCGCAGCACCTCGGGCAGTTCCGAGGAGATCATGATGATCGCCTTCCCGCCTGCCGCCAGTTCGTCAAGGAGCTTGTAAATCTCCTCCTTGGCACCGACATCGATCCCGCGCGTGGGTTCATCGAAGATCAGGATGTCGCAATCCTTTACAAGCCACTTCGCGATCACGATCTTCTGCTGATTGCCGCCGGAGAGGTTGCGGGCCAGTTGGTGGACGGAGGGAGTCTTAATCCGCAGCTTCTTGCTGAATTCCTCAGCGGTCCGGCGCAACGCACCCTCCTTGATGAAACCGCCCGCTGAGTTTTCGGTCAGCGAGGAGAGCATGATGTTCTCCTTCACGTCACGCTCCAGCATGAGACCGAGATGCTTGCGGTCCTCGGACAGATAACCGATTCCCAGCTTTGCCGCGACTGCCGGATTGGGGATGTCGACATCCGCTCCGCGGACCCGCAGATTGCCGAAAGTGGCGCGGTCCGCACCAACCAATGCCCGGGCCACTTCGGTCCGGCCAGCTCCCATGAGCCCGGCGAAACCGAGGATCTCGCCGCGGTGCAGATCGAACCCGACGTCCCTCAGCAGCGCCTTGGTGGCAAGCCCTTCAACCGAAAGCACGACGTCGGTACGCGCCCCGGCGGTAGCCGCCGTCGGGCGCTGTTCTCCCGAAACCTCCCGCCCCACCATCAGGGAGATGACCTCCTTCATGGAGGTTTCTGCGGTGCCGACGGTGTCCACATATTCGCCGTCGCGGATCACGGTAATGCGCTGGGAGATCAGCTTGAGCTCGTCCATCCGGTGCGAGATGTAGATGACGCCAGTCTCCAGCGAGATGAATCCTCGGATCAGATCGTGCAGGGTGGCCACTTCAGCGTCATTGAGCGCTGCCGTGGGTTCGTCCATGATGATCACCTTGGAGTCATGACTCAGTGCCTTTGCGATCTCCACCATCTGCTGCTTGGCCACAGTCAGCCGACCCACGCTTTCGCGCGGGTTCAGCTGCAACCTCATGCGATCGAACAGATCCTGGGCTTTGCGGTTCAGGGCGTGCTCGCTGAGTAGGCCGAAACGCCGCGGCTCGCGGCCTATGAAGATGTTTTGCGCCACCGTGAGGTCCGGCATCAGATTGAATTCCTGATGGATGATGCTGATGCCGAGTTCCTGAGCATGTTTGGGACCGTTCGACACGAAGGGCTTGCCGTCCAGGTCGAAGCTTCCGTGGTCCGGGACGTAGAGCCCGGAAAGGAGTTTCATGAGCGTCGACTTTCCGGCGCCGTTCTCACCTACCAGGGCGAGGACCTCACCCCGGCGCAATTCCAGATGCATATTGTGCAGGGCCCGGACACCAGGGAAGCTCTTGGTGACGCCTCGGACGGCTAGCAGCGGTGGCACTTGCTGGGTCATGCCATCACCTCCTTGTGATTAAGCGTGTATGTGCGCGTCTTGCAGGACCTTTAGCCGGCCCACTTCGGGCCGTCGGGAAAGCTGTAGTCGGCCAGCGTGCCGCGGGCCATTTCGCCGCCGGCCCCGGGTGCGGACGGAGGCCAGTAGCAACCATCGTGGACATCGACCGGGGTGACGAAGTGCTCGTGCAGGTGGTCGACGAACTCAATCATCCGACCATTCTTGTCGCCGGAAACTGCCACGAAGTCGAACATCGAAAAGTGCTGGACGGCCTCGCACAGACCAACCCCGCCGGCGTGCGGGCAGACGCGGACGCCGAACTTCGCCGCAAGGAGGAGGATGGCGATGTTCTCGTTCACTCCCGCCACCCTGGCCGCGTCCAGTTGCAGGACCTGCAGCGATCCGGCCTGCAGCATCTGTTTGAACATCACCCGGTTCTGGACATGCTCACCCGTGGCCACGGGAATCGGAGCCACGCCCCTGGCAATCGCCGCATGGCCCAGCACGTCGTCAGGGCTGGTCGGTTCCTCGATCCACGCGATGTCATAGGGCGCCAGGTGCGTCATCCATTCAATGGCTTCCTGGACGTCCCAGCGTTGGTTCGCGTCCACCGCGATCTTGATATCCGGCCCCACGGCATCGCGGGCCGTGCGGACGCGCCTGATGTCGTCTTCCAGCGAGGCCCCCACCTTGAGCTTGATCTGCCCGAAACCGTCCGCAACGGCTTCCTTGGCCAGACGCACAAGCTTGTCATCGCTGTAACCCAACCAGCCCGGCGTCGTGGTGTAAGCGGGGTATCCCTCCGCGAGAAGCGCTGCCCTGCGGGCGGCGCGCCCCGGCTCCGCCGCCCGCAATATTCCCAGCGCGTCCTCAGGAGTGAGCGCATCTCTGAGATACCGGAAGTCCACGAGCGCCACGATCTCCTCCGAACTCATCCGGGAAAGGAGTTCCCAGAGCGGCAACCCTGCCCGCTTGGCCTTGAGGTCCCAGAGGGCGTTGACGACCGCGCCGATCGCCATGTGCATCACGCCCTTTTCGGGGCCGAGCCAGCGGAGTTGGGAATCGTGGGCGAGGAGCTTCCAGGTGCTGCCCATGTCGTCGAGCAGTTCCTCGACGTTGCGGCCGAGGATGTGGTGGCGGAGTGCTTCGATCGCTGCGGTCTCCACCTCGTTGCCGCGCCCGATGGTGAAGACGAAACCGTGGCCCTCATGACCGTCACCGGCATCGGTCCTGATCACCAGATATGCCGCCGAATAGTCCGGATCCGGATTCATGGCATCCGATCCATCCAATTCCCGAGAGGTGGGAAAGCGGATATCGAAGGTGTCCACAGCGGTGATGACGCTCATTGTGCTCCTTGCTTGGTCGCCCCGGGGGCGCTTCGTTTGTCCACCCGGGGGCGCTTCGTTTGTCCACCCGGCCACGATCCTCTGTAACTGGTCAGGAAACTCAATCGAGAATAAACATCCGATGTCTGGCTTGTCAACGGGTGAATTTTTCATACTATTGGAGAAAGCAACAGCGCAGAGCTCGGATGACTGAGCGAGCACGAAGGAGGAACTGTGGATCTTTGATTTGCAAGGGTAGGCCGCGTAGGCGACGAGCAGCCCGCCGTTCTGGCCCAGGGCGAAGACGGGGTTGAGCGATGGTTCAGCCTTGAGAATCTGACCCCCGGAAATTGATCGGGAATTCCTGGCAGGCGACGGCATCGGCCGCACCCGTACAGCCTGCATCGTCATCGGCTGAAGCGTCCTACCTTTCCACGAAGGCCGAGGCTGTGGAATGCATAGCCGGTACGTGGCCGCCGACGATGTCTCCGAACGCGACTAGCAGTTGCCTGAAGCGGCGGGCCAGTGGACCAAAGGCAAATCTCTGGCGGCCTCCACCCCTTTGGGACCCTGGTTGGTTCCGGCCGACCAGCTTGACGCCGGCCACCCCCGTTGCGCACCTGGGTCAACGGAAATATCCGGCAGTCCTCCAGCACAAAAGATATGATTTTCGATTCCGCGACCGTTCTTCATCATGTGAGCCAATACATGATTCTGGAGCCAGGGGACGTGCTCCTTTCCGGTACCCCGGAAGGCGTTGCCCTGTCCGGCCGGTTTCCGTACCTTAAGCCCGGGGACGTCGTCGAGCTGGAAATCGACCCGCTGGGTCAGCAACGTCAAGTGTTTTTATAGGGCGCGGAAACGTGTAACGGCGCCTGCCTCTGTAGCTGGCGGGATCTCCCGATGAGCGCAGCCCCAGCGCGCCCTCTACTCCGCGTCGAAGGGACCGGTGCTGTCCCTCACCCTGGCCATGGCCGCCGGCCACATCCGTGAAGGCATCCGCGTGACCTGTGTCAATCCCGGCACCGTAGACACCCTGGGTGCGCCGCCTGTTCGACTCCTCAACCGGTCCCGCCTCTGAACGCGCTGTCCTCAACGCTCGCCAGCCACACGGCCGGCTTTTCGACGGGTCAGAAGTAGCCGCAGCTGTTGCATGCCTCGCCAGCCCGCTGGCAGGCTCCACATCAGGTACTGTTTTGGCTGTCGACGGCGGCATGCAGGGGTTGCGGCTGAGGACGGGCACCTAGCAGGCGCCGCCGCCCCCGCAAAAGGTGTCCGCGGTGCCGCCAGTATCGCGGCTAAATTGCCTGCCGAAGCCACGACTCCACGCCACTGATATGCACAGTAACGAGTGACCGGACAAGCTCGGCGTCGCGGCGCTCCAGGGCGTCCGCGATTGCTCTATGCTCGGCCAGAGTGTGTGTAACTGCCTTGTCCTGCGTCAGCCCCCGCCAGATGCGTGCACGGACCGTGCTGCTGGATAACGCCCCCAGCAAGCTACTGAGGTAGTCGTTGCCTGCGGCCTCGGTGATGATGCGGTGAAACTCCAAATCGTGGGCAACGAGTTCTTCGACGTCGGTACCCTCGTCGATCCTATCCATGGTGGCGCGTAGAGCCTGGAGCCTTTCCGTTGTGATCTTGCTGGCGGCGATGAAGGCACTAGCGGGCTCCAGTATTCGCCGAACCTCGAAGAGCTCCAGTATCGACCTGTCCTGGTGCAGGTCGACGACGAACGCGACAGCTTCATTGAGCAGCTTCGCATCAAGGCTTGTTACATAGGTTCCGTCGCCCCTGCGTACATCCAGCACGCGGATGAGTTCCAGAGCCTTGACCGCCTCACGGAGTGAACTGCGCGAGAGGCCAAGATGCTCGCTCAATTCTTTTTCCGGCGGCAGGCGATCCCCGGGCTTTATCTCTCCACGGATCAGCATGTCCTTGATCTTGCTGATAGCTTCATCTGTAACAGCCATGACTAGATCATATCCGCGAATCATCCGATGTTTAGATCAAGAATCGAGCGCGTCATCCGCGTCCCGACCGATTCGGCTGAATCGGGGGAATATTTCGATTGTTCGGACTGTCCTGGCCCCGGTGGTGGCCGCGTACATGCGTTCGACGTCGTCGTTATCGCACCATGCATAGCCGCCGATCCCGGAGAACTCAAAGCCGGCTTCGCGGGTTATGGCGGCAATCCTTTCCAGGTTGTCTTCGAGTCCGGTCATCGAGACGGTGGCCTTGCCGGCCCAGAAACCGGGCTCCGGCGCCTCCGCCTGATCCGTGATCCTCCGTTCGATGCCGTCCCATCCCTGCGCGCGGGCCGTGACGTAGGAACCGGACCGTTACCAGAGAGACAGGGATCGAGGCCGGCCAGCCCTCAAGTCAACAGGCTCTGGGCGCCCTTTGAGACGGACTATCACCTGCTGGTTCCTGTCACTTATGAGCTCTGCCGCGGTCAATGATCCGTCCCGCCAGGTGAGGGATACTTCAATGCCAGTGCGGGCGCGCAGCCCTTTGACGCTGCCGGTGCGGAGCTCTTTGGGTAACGCAGGCAACAGGACGATTTCTTCGCCGTGGCTCTGAATGAAGCACTCGGAGAGGGCGGCGACAAAACCCAAGTTGCCGTCGATCTGAAAGGGCGGATGGGCGGAAAACAGATTTGCGTACAGACCAGCGCTTTGTCCTCCCCTGTCGGTCTTCATGTCGCGGAAGAACAGTCTGAGAAGGTCGCTGACCTTCCCTGCCTGCCCGAGCCTGGCCCTGAGTGCCAGCTTCCATACCAACGACCAACCGGTCGATTCGTCACCCCGTGCGTCCAGACTGGCCGAGGCTGCCGTACGCAACACTTCGTCGCTCGGCAGATCCCCGGGGTACAGGAAGTAGAGGTGGGAGAGGTGGCGGTGTTCTGGTTCCCATTCGGGGTCATCCGCAAGCCACTCCCGTATCCGGCCACCCCGCCCGACACTGGGCATGGGCAGCTTGGGAAGCGCCGTGACAGCCTCGCGGACCACGGGATCATCCTCCATGCGCAGGAGTCGGGCTAAGGCCACCAGATGAGTAAAGACCTCCCTGACCAAGCTCAGGTCCAAGGTGGACGACACCCCCAGGTCGACCGGTCGGCCCTGATGTTCAAAAGCATTTTCCGGTGATGTGGAGGGGCAGGTCCCCACCGAACCGTCCGCGTTCTCCACCGTCAGGTCCAGAGCGAAGCGTGCGGCGCCACGTAGCGCAGGCCAGGCCTGCTTCCGGCCAAAGTCCTCGGTCGCTCCAAAGCGCACATGGTCCCAGAGGTGGTTGGCGAGCCAGAGGCCTCCCACGGGCCAGAAGGACCAAGTAGGGCGAAACCTGCCGTGTCCGACGGGCAGGCTGTAAGCCCAGATATCGGAGTTGTGGTGCATAACCCAGCCTCTGGCACCGTAAAGGCGCGATGCTGTTCTGCCGCCGGTGATCTGTGCGGCCTGAATGAAGTCAAAAAGAGGCTGGGCGCATTCCGCGAGGTTCGCCGTTTCCGCGGCCCAGTAGTTCATCTGAAGGTTGATGTTGGTGGTGTAATTCGAGTTCCAGGGTGCCGGGAGCTGGTCATTCCAAATTCCTTGGAGGTTTGCCGGAACGCCCCCCGGGCGGGAGCTTGACATCAGCAGGTATCGACCGTAGTTGAACATTAGGGCCGCTAGCCCGGGATCCGCAGCCAAAGGGCCGCCTGTGTGAGCATTCGCGGACGCCAGCCGGGCGTCGGTTGCCTGGAGCTGCGCTTCATCGCTTCCGTCGATACACATCTGGGATTTCTGGTAAAGCGCTCCGTGAGAAGCCAAGTGCGCCTTCTCAAGAGCTGCCGAGCCCTGCTCTACTGCCGTGGTTAAGCGCTCGTCGAGGTGCTGGATGCAATCTTCCGCTGTTCCCTGAGGGTTCTCGCCCAACTTTGTGAAGGTGGTCTTGGTACCGATGTACAGTGTGGCCGCATGTACTCCGGAGGCTTGAAGCCTTACATCCGGTGACGTATGGCCACCCTGCAATTCGATGCCGTCGTGCTCCCACTTAACGACGAGAGCACCCTTGAGTGACAACGCGTCGTCCTCGTCGTAGGTGATCTGGGAGAGCCCATCCTGCACGAACACATCCGTGGGCATCTTCAGTCGAAGTCCGCGCATGCCCTCAACTGAATTGCGGCCGAGTATCTGCAATCGGGTCTCTAAGGAGACACAAAGATCGAGACCTTCCGGCAACGAAGTTTCGACCCGGACAACCATGACATCCGGGTCATGGCTTATGAAGGACCTGACCTGCACCCTTGAGCCGCTGGCCTCGAATTCGGTCGTATGAACGCCCGCGGCAAGGTCAAGGTGACGCGAATAATTGCTGATTCTGTCCGTCAGTTCCTGACGTATCAAGTTCAGGTAAACATCGCCGAATGGAAGGTACGACTGGCTGTGGCGATGCTGGAGCGCTTGGACCTTCTGCGTCGCTTGCCCAAATTCCCCGGCGGCGACCATTTCTCTCGCGCTCGCAAGGAGTTCGGCTGCAGATTCAGGTTCGATTTGGGGCGCCATGTGCTCGCTTGCGGGGGAACCGGACCATGCACTCGCGTCGTTGACCTGTATGCGTTCCCGGGCGATTCCACCGAAGATCATGGCACCGGTGAGACCGTTGCCGAGCGGGAGTGCCTCCAGCCAACCTGCGGCCGGGCGGTCGTATCTCAGAGTATTTTCCTGCAAGTGAGAGTCATTTCTGCTGTGGGCCGGAGATGCGCAGAACGATTCTGGCGAAAGACCTCGAATGAGCCTCGAGAGCTCGCCGGGCGGTATGACCACCATTTCTACGCAATGGTGGGAATAGGATTCAACGTGTATTCCGTCGAGCCCTCCCACGGGTTTTATGACTGACGTTTTTCATGTGTGCCGAAGATCCGCAGCTGCTCAATGAAACAGGGGCCTGCCGGCAGCTGCCTCCTGGTAGTCGGGCTTGACGCCCGGTTGTGCCAAAGTCCCCGCGACCGACAAGGACGGGAATGGGCTGTCCGAGACGAAGACGTAGTACTTGCTGAGCCGTGCGGTGCAGCAATCGTTGCGGTTGCACACGGCGATGTCGCTGATGTCACGGGTGCTACCGACCAGAATTTACCTTTGCCAAACGTCATGTGAGTCTCCAGGGGTTCGTCGTTACCGTGAGTCCGTTCGAGCTGCCGAGCAGCCGGTCTGCCCAGGTGGGCGAGGGCCCGGGAAGACCCGGACGGTCTCTCCCCAGCTCTGCAGGAGCATGTCGTGCATCACTTGTGCGCCCGACAGCGGGGTCTCGAGCACGGGCCCGGACTCGCGGTACATGGTGTTTGGCTGGATGTAGCGGTCCAGCAGGGTGTTCAGATATCCCAGCGCGTCCTCGCCCTTGCCCATCGACGCGCTCATGGAAGCGGCTCCAGTGAACGTGTAGCCCTGGAGCGCCCCGGTGAAGCCGACCCAGTGGGCCAGCGACCGCTCCAGAAGGTCACGGTTGGCTGGGACCGTGGGGTCGAGCAGATAGTCGTTCGCGGGAACCTAGCTCGAGCTATTCATGGCGGCAGGGCCTGCGGCAGGGAATTGGGAGTTTCCCGATGCCCTGCGGTAGCCCGTCGCAACTTCGACTCGGACTCACCCTGCCGGGTTCAGGGGACGACCACTGTCAGGTGCTGGTCGCCGGTGCCGTAATTGATATGTAGCAGTGCGGTGGTGTCCGTTTCGGTGGAAGGGACCGTGATGTTGAGGGTGGTCGTCCACGAACGGCCCGGTGGGAGCGTGGGGATATTCGGGTCGCTGTAGGACTCGGTGATGCCCTGCTGGCCCGCGACGGGTTGCAGGGTGGCGGGTGCTGATGCGTTCTTACCGTTGTTCGTGACCGTGACTCCGACGGCTGTGGTGGCGCCGCGGGTGAGTGAGCAGGTGTCGGGGGTAGCGGCGGAGATGGTGAGCGGACCGTAGCTCTGGGTTCCGGTAAGGACGGCCGCCTGATCGGAGGTGACACCGACCCATCCGCAGGCGGTGGCGTCCAGGGAGTCGTTGCTGGACCACAGGATCGCGCCCTGGGTCTGCGCCTGCAGGCTGGTGAGGATGTGGGTCCAGTCGGATGCGGAGATGAAGGGGTGGCTGGTGCCGCTGTTGTCCCACTGCGGCCAGATGTAGGGGTAGATGGGCAAGGCGGGGTTCAGGGACTGGTCGTGAGTGACGGCCAGGTTGAGCGCATTGTCCCACCCAGACAGGGTCGAGTAGTAGGTGTACATCGCCGGGGCGAAGTAGTCCAGGTACCCGGGTGTGTAGAGCTGCTGGGTGAGGCTGGTGTAGCTCGTTGACCAGTCATAGGAGTACATGCCGATCGGCGCCGAGGGCGCAGCCTCATGGGCCCAGGTGATCAGCTGCTGCCAGAGCGTCAGCTCGTTCTGCGCCTGAGCGGCGGAGGTCGCGCTGACCATGAGGATGTTCTCGAAATCCAGCGTGAGCGGCGTGGTCGAGGCCGCGCGGAACTGGCTGACGAAGTACTGCACCTTCGCGGTGAAATCGCTCTGGGTGGGTATGTTGGTGCAGCCGGTGTCGGTACAGGCCATATGCCAGACGTCATAGACAACGGCGGCCCTGGTAAGCCCGTACTGCTCGAGGTTCGCGCGCGGGTACGACGTGTTGTCGTAAAGCGTGAACGAGGTGGCCTGTGGCGTCGGCGGCGGAGTCGTGATCCGCACGCCCTTGGGCTGCTGCTCAGAGATGGACCGCGCATTTGCGGTGCCTGCGGTGAACGACAGCACAGCGAGAATGACTAACAATGATCCGATGATTAGGCGGTGATATGGCGTCTTCTTGCTCATTACTACTCCAATTGGGTAATTGATCGGATGATCGACGGGATCAGCATCGGTGGATGAGGCAGTCAACCCTCGGACCCGTGGTGCTCGCGAATCGGGGCGCATGCCTCGTTTGAGGAACGCTCGCGAAAATCAGAGGCCGCCGAGCCTCGGGCGCATCCATCTGAATGTGGTACTGGCGCGGCGATGACCCTTGACCGGCAGAGGCCAGGCTAGATCACGGAATCCGGTAGAGCCGCACGCCGAGTCCTTCGATGTCGTCGGTGTACCTGCCCTGTGTCTTGCTGAGGCTCCGGTGTTCGTAGAGCACGTCCACCGGGTCATTCCCCGGCGCGGCGAATGAGACGGGGCGGGCTTCTTTGGACAGGTTGACCATGAACAGGTAGTCGCGGTTGCCGAGGCGCCGGGCGGTCCAACGCAGCGCATCGTTGTCAGCGACCTGGATCGACGGCGTCCGTTCGGTGGAGAGGATGACTGGTGAGAGCTCCCGGATCTGGGTCACGACCGTTTTCGCATTGTCCAGTAGGGTGCGGTATGGGAAACCGCTGACGTCGTTCTCGATGTCGAATCGGGAGTAGTACAACAGGCCGGTCGCACCGGCCACGATGGCCTGCCACGACATACTCCGGACCTCGGCTAGGTTCGGTGGGCGTACGCCGAAGTGCTTGTAGTTGCCGAGGTTGTGCAGTTGAATGACGGGCCAGATCGCGGTGTTGGGCAACTCCCGCACGGTTGCTTCGGTGTGGGTGAAGACACGGCGAGGGATGTCGGTCGGCTTGCCGAAGATCGGATACGGGTCCGTGCCGAAGGCGTCGGTGACATACTGAGCGTCGTCACCGGCCCACACGCGGTAGTCGACCGAGTAGCTCGGGTGGTTGGGATCGTTGTCCGCGACTGATGTGTATCGCGGACGGAGGCGGTCGGCCTGGCTGTCGGCGGGGTTCTCGTCGTTGATGTACCAGCCAAGGAGTGACGGGTGGCTCTTGTACTGGTTGACCAAATTGGCATCGGAATTCTGATGAATGAAAAGGGTCGTCAGCCCGCGAGCCTGGGTCTCGTCGAGGATTTGCGGTGACGGTACGTGGTAGGACAGAACGGTGGTGAACCCCGCGTATTTGAGATCGTCGAGGTTCTGCACGGTGGTCGGCCCGTTGTACGCCCCGATCGGGAAGTACAGCTCGCCATTGCGCCGAACCCTTCCGTGCGAGTCGAGATAGCTCGTTGGCACCTCATCCGCACGGAGCTTCCGAAGGGCGAACGTCTTCTCCGAGGCGGTGGAACCGTCGCGGGTGCGCGCGCTCACCCGAAGTTGGTAGGACCCTTCGCGCAGCCTCGAGACCGGGCTGGTGTACCTCAGCTGGGACGATCCTTTGAAGGCCTTGGTGTCGACGCGCTTGCCGGCGGCGTCGCTGAGTTCGACCTGCACCTGGTAGTCGGTGGCACGGATGCCGGACGGCGGGAATACCCCTATCCGAAGGTCGATTTCCTGTCGTTCGCCGGGAATGAGCAGACCACGATAGGCCGGGGCCGCGAGGGTCGCTCGCAGGAGGCGCGGCGTGTATTTGGTGATGGTGAGATCGTCATACCATGCCGTCCCCGTGGCGCCGCGGCTGAGGAAGAAGATGGCCTTCATGTACGCGGCTCCGGCCGGGGCCGCGTGTGGCGGCACGGACAGCTGGACCCACTCGGTGGATTGGGTTGTGCCGGTGTAGCCGCCGGTGAGGAAGGTGCCGTCTTCGGCGTACCATTCCACGCAGACTGACGCCCCGCCGTTTTGCATGTTGGCGGTCTTCACCCAGACGGAGACCGAGACTGGAACGTACGCGTCGGTGGTCCCTTGGATCTTTTTGCCGGCGAAAACATAGGTGGTGCTGTCTGCCCGGGTGTAGCGCAACGAGGCAGCACCGGTGCGGTGCTGCGTCGAGTCGTAGGCGGTGTAGTCCGATACCCATTCAACGTCTGAGAAGTCCTCGAATGAGGTCTGGTAGACGACCTCGGGCGTCGTGTCCGGCAGGTTCGCCCTGGGCATCGAGGCGGTCTCCTGGCTTGCTTGAGCGGAGCCGGGAAACAAAGCCGGACTGATGATCCCGAGCGCGGCGGCGCCGAACATCAGCGTCCGTCGGGAAACTCCGGATTCCAAGCCTTCGTCGTCCGGCGTCGAGACGTGTGGGTGACTTGAGTCCTTCACGATCATTTTCTCCTTTGCGGTCGATATGGTGCGTTCTGTATGGGACGAATCGGGCCTGGGTGGGCGGCCAGGGGATGCGATCCCGTCGCCTCCCGACGCTCGGGGCGGGGTTGATGGTCAGAGGATGGTTCTTGGGTTTGAGGGCGATCAGGGATTTCATGATGCGTCTCATTCCGTGGCGGCCGGCGGCTGCGTTTGGGGTGCTCGTGGGGGTCAGAGAGCGGGCTTAGTTGTCCAGAGCGATGGGCAGGAAGGTGGGCTCGACTAATCGCGGTCCCGGAATTTTGCAAGCCGACGGCCGAATATAAGGGCAAGACCGATCAGTGCGAGCCATATGATTGCGATGATTGCGATTGTTAACACTTTTCCGGCGTCCTTCCTTGGACGGCAACCAAGCAGAGCGGTCCCTGCCGTCTGACGGGGACCGCCCGTTGCCGGCCCGGCTAGTCCAGCTTGGCGCCCGGTGCCCTCGTGTCGGCGCCGAGGCTCGGCGATGCGGGGATCGCCTTGCCGAAGTAGTCAGTGGTCACATCATTGGGGATGGGCGTTCCGGCGCCGGCCGCAGGGGAATCGAGCCGGAGCCGGACGTCCTTGGGCGTTTTCGGATCGGCGTCGATGAACCTGGGGTCGCCGGTGACCGCGTTGGTGCTGTGCGCGGGCAGGTTGGTGAGCCCATGGAAGAGGTTGTGGTCGTAGGTGTTGCTGGAATCGTAGAACGGCAGGCCGCCTGCGACCGTGGAGGTGAAGATGTTGTTCCGGAAGGTTACCCCTCCCCTGTTGTGGTAGTCGCTGACCATTGCGGTGCCGGCTTGATTGGTCACGATGGTGTTGCCGTAGACCTGGGTGCTTGTGGTCGGTGCCCCGCATCCGACGGTGATGACCCCGGAGGGCGGGCTCCAGGTGTTCCGGTCGTTGATGCTGACGTTGTACCTGGCGATGTTGTCGGACGTCTTGGCTCCGGGCGCGTTGCAGATGAGGAGGAATCCGCCCTCGTTGTCGTGGCTGTAGTTGTACTGGTAGATGTTGCCGTTGTTCGCGCCGTCGATGTCGTAGGCCATCGAGTCGAGAACTCCGTGTCCGTGGCTGACGTCGTTGTACTCGTAGGTCACGTGGTCGGCGTTCCAGGACCACATGCCGGCGTTGTAGGCGGCTGAGCGTTCGTTGAATCCGTCGACGGTGTTGTGTGCCACGAGGGCGCCTGTCGAAACGCGCAGGACGATACCGTCGCCGCCGACGTCCTTCACGTGGTTGCCGACGACCCGGACGCCGGTGTTGGGGAACCATGTCGTGGTCTGGTCACCCTGTTCCGGTCGCTTATTCCAGGCGCTGGCGAAACTGATGCCGGTCCGGTCGACGTGCTGGACGCTGTTGTCTAGGACCTGCACATCCTCGAACCGGGTCGGGGTCGTGGTGCCCAACGATGAGAACATGATGCCCGCCGAGCCTTGGACGCTCTTGTCGTCGAGCCCGTTGACATCATGGACGTCGACGTCCTTGATGACGTAGTGGCGTCCGACGCCGAAGTCCGTCAGGCGGACCCATACGCCGCGCCGCTGGGCCGTGGAGGCGCCGGTGTTGCTCACATCGAGGTCATGCAGCTCGACGTCCTCGGCGTTGGAGATCAGGACGGCGTCGCTGGCTCCCGCTCCGTCGATCCGTGGCTTGGCCCCGCCGCCGTAGCTGCCTACGGTGACGTGGGAGCTGTCGATATTCAGAGTGCCGACGCAGGTGCTGCCCCGGAGCAGGCGGATCGAGGTCCCGGGGGTGAAGTCCTGCGCGCTCACCCTTGCCAGGCTGCGCCAGGGATGCCCGGGATCTGTGCCCGAAGCGGCATCGTCCCCTCGAGAGCAGTCCACGTAGTATGCGGTGCTTCCTTGTGCTTGAGGGGCTGGCGCGGCCGGCGCGGCCGACGCGGCGGTGGCGGAAAGGGTGGCGGCCAACGAGGCAGCCAGAATAGTCGGAAGGGTCCGGTGGAGCCGGAACTTCCTGGTACTTGTCTTCATTGAGCTTTCCTTGGTTTGGGTGTTGGGATGAGTGGCGGCCGTGTCGGTCCGGCAGGCACCCGGGTCTTCTTCGGGTTCTTCTGCCAGGATCGTTCTCGCGTGGCCGCCGGCGCCGGTATGAACAGCAGTTCTACCTATTGGAGGGAAGAGGATTCAATGTGTATCTCGTCACCCCGTCCCAGTCGTGCAGAGATTGGGGGTCTTTCCTGTATTGGTCGTGCAATTTACTTGGAGCCGTTACCTCCCGTTCTTCGTCAGTCCGGCTCTCCATACGGACGACATGGCACGGGTTCACGTCCTTAGGGGAGGAGGTCCACGGCCAAGGTGGTGCCCGCAAGCCCGGCCGTGGATACCCGCAGTTCCACGCCGTCCGGGATGGCACTCAATTTCACCTCGCCCGCCGAGCGCGCCCTCGTTGCCTTGGTACCTGAAATCTGGAGGACCAGTTCGCTGGCGGTTTGGGTGGGTTCGGACACGGCCAGCTTGACGATTCCCTCGCTCTGCCAGGCCAGGACGAGTGCTGGTCCGGAGGCCGCGATCGAGCCGACGGTGGCCGCCTGCCAGAATGCGGCGGCGGTGAGCTTGCCGGTTCGCAGGCCCTGGGCGGCGGCATCGTTGCGGAGCACTTCGGTGCGCACGCTGTTGAGGGACGCTTCCTCTGTCTCCGCTGGCGTAGCGCCGGGGAGCAGGGCGTAGAAGTAGGTTCCCGGGGTTCCGGCGGCCGGGCGGAGGCCGTGGTCGATGGCCATCGTGGCGTATTCGCGGCTGTAGCTCGTTGTGGGGCCTCCGGTGTTGATGGCGCGCCACGTCCCTGAGCGGCGTTGGCGGGAGACGCGCACGGGTTCCTGGCCGAGGAAGAGGTATCCGCCAACGCCCTCGACGTGGGCCCAGTGCATGCCCCGGGCACTCGCGCCGTCGGAGGTGCTCAAGGGTGCCCCGTCGACTGTGATGGCACGCCCCCCGGACTGGCCCAGGTTCCGGTGTTCGATCGTCGTCTTGACGCTGGCTCCGGATGCGGTGGTGATGTCTGCGCCGAGGGCGAGGATGAACTCCTGGGTGAAGAACCATGCCTTGCGGGCCTTCAGGCCTGTTCCGCCGGGTCCGATGAGGTGCTGGGCCACGAGCCCGTAGGAGTCCAAGGTGGTTCCGCCGGTGTATTCGTTTTTTGGTGTTGAAGAGCCCCACTCGCCGCCGGCCTTCGGCGGAAGGGGGGTCGTGTCGACGGTTGTGCCGGGCAGCGCCGTGAGGTCGGCTGTCGGCCAGTAGTGGTCGTCCCAGTGGGGGGCGTCTGCGGCGTAGAGGTAGGTCAGCCCCGAGCCGGTGTTGTAGCCGGTTTCGTTCTCGCCGTTTCCGCATTCGTACCAGGCGATCCGCCGGCTGCAGAGCCCGAGGGCGACGGCCCAGCCCGGTCCCCGGTAGGCTGAGCGGTCCATCGTGGGGAAGTACCGGTGTCCCAAGGGTTCGGGTGCGGTGGTGGAGGTGCTGGCCTCGAGCTCGACGAGCAGAGCGAGCCGGGGGATCGAGGACGTGGCGTAGATGTCGGTGACGGTGTTGCGTTTGATCCAGCCAAGGCACATGGAGCGCCAGGCTGCTGCAGTGGCCTGGTCGACGCCGCGGGCGAGCCAGAGGATGGCTTCGATGGCGCTCGCGCCGTCGCTGAAGCTGGGTTCGGAGCTGCGGGAGATGGCACGCCCGCGGACTGCGTCCATCATGAGCCCGTCGTGGATGAACGGCGCGAAGGAGCGGTCGACGCTGTCGAAGAGCTGGGTGTGGCTGGGATCCGAGACCGCCGATGTGCTGGCTGCGAGCAGCGAGAAGAGCTTGGCCAGGCCCCACAGGAGGCCGAGTCCGTAGGTTCCGGTGTAGGGAACGGTGTTGTGCTGGATGAAGGAGGCGTCGGCATGGAATCCGTCTCCGCTTGCGACGTACTGCCAGGTGGGGCTGAGTGCGGAGATCGCGGCCTGGAGCCGGGGCACGTCGCCCCCGACGATCGATCGGATCATGATCCCCTGGCAGATGTCGACCCGGTTCGCACCTGTGGAGAGAACCTTGCCCCTTGAGTCGGGGTACTGGAGCGTCGGGTCGGGGATGAAGTGGTCGATGGCCCGGCAGCAGGCGTCCAGGAGGGCCGGATCGAGATGGTCCTTGACGATGGCCAGCGTGTCGCCGAGGGCCTTCGGGGTTCCGATCTCCCATGACCACCAGTTGCCGAACTCCGGCTGGGCGGCGTTGTAGACGAGCCGGTTACCGTCGGCGAGCCCGTCGAGGATCTCCTGCAGGACCGCGGGGTCGGCCTGCACGGCGGTTCCGGGTGTTGCCCAGGCGATGGCGAGTGTCTCGATACGGGAGTATGTGGTCACGATCTGGGCGTCCTGGGTCAGGTCTGCGTCGCTGAAAATGCGGGTCCGTGTCCCCGGGCCGGGGACCAGCAGACGGCGGATGCTGGCTACGGCTGAGTCCATACGGGTGATGACGGCGGTGAACCGGGGGTCTCCCGCGGCGATGGCGGTCCGGCCGGTGAGCTGGTCCACCCACCGCTGGCGCAGGGGCTCCAGATCCGAGGCGGACACTGCGGTCGCGGTCGAGGCGAAGGCGGTGCCCAGAGCCGCTGCCACGGCAACGGCTCCCGTTCCGCGCAGCAGGCTTCGTCGGGTGAAGGGGGTGGCGGCTAGGGTTGGGGGGTTCTTCATAGTCGTTTTCCTTGGATCTTCCGGTGTCAAGGTTAGTGGAGGTGTTCACAGAAGTGGACCTCTCCGGGACCAGAGGAATAAAGACTCATTCCCTCCTGAATGAACAGACTTGACCGCCGGGAATGCCTGAGCCTTTCCCCCCCCCCGTGCAGCAATGTCTTGTCTTCCCGGCCGACATCCGGGGCGGGAAATGGGCCGGTGGCCGACCCGCCCATGCGCGCCGGGATCATCATTGATTCCTCTCCATCTCCTCCTTGAGGCTGTAGTCGGCTATTGCAGATCACCACGTGAAGGACTGGTACATGGGCAGGAAACTCAGCCCCGAAGGACTCGGACGGCACGGTCGTCAGGACTACGCCTCATTCCGCGGTGCACGGAAGTATCCCGCCGCCGGTCGAACAGCCCTGGTTCCCGAAGCCGCATGCCCCGTGTTCCTCATCGGCGGGTCGTGCTGATGCCCGGCCAGCGGACCGCGTTGCTTACTGCCGGCATCTGTTCCGTCACGCTGCGACAGTTGCCCATTGCGTCTGTTGTCGCCTCGGCCCGCCGAGCCGGTCTGGATGGCATCGAATGGGGGACGGATACCCATCTCAAGCGTGATGCCGATGCCAGGGCGGCTTCATTGCTTTGCCGCAGCCGCGGTCTTCGAGTCCTGTCACTGGGCTCCTACTACAGGCTTGGCGACGTCACTGGCTTCGACGCGGTCCTTTCGCGCGCACGGGCTGCTGGTGCTCCTCGAATCCGGGTCTGGGCTGGTGGAAAGGGTTCCTCGGAAGCTTCACGTGACGACTGGTCCGCCGTTGTCCGCGATGCACAGCGGATCTCAGACCTCGCAGAGGTGGCCGGGATCCAGATCGCCCTCGAGTACCATGGCCGGACCTTGACCGACAGCACCATATCCACACTCCGGCTACTCGATCGCATCGGCCGGCAGAACGTGCGCACGTATTGGCAGCCGCCTGTAGGCATGGACGATCGGAGCGCCCTGGCCTCGTTCCTGGCGCTGGGACCTTTCGTTGCCGGCGTGCATTGCTTCAGCTGGCGTCCGGCCACCGAGCGCCGGCCCCTGGCTGACCGTCTTGGCCTGTGGCAGTCGGTCGCCTCCGCCGCCTCGGAACTTGGCAGGCAGCTGGATTTCATGCTGGAGTTCGTCGCCGACGACAGTCACCGGAATGTGCTCTCCGACGCGGCAACCCTGAACAGGATCCTGTCTGCAGCGTCCTCGGCTGCTCAATGCGGCCAGTAGGATCTACTACGCCGGTTGCAGCGTGAGGGTCTGTCCGGTTGCCGCAGATTGGTAGGCAAGCAGGACCACCTCGACGATGTGCCTTGCGTGTTCGTTCGACACGAGGGAGGGCACCCCTGCGACCGCCGCGCAGAAGTCGGCCATCTGGGAGGTGAAGGCATTTTGGATGTCGTGGTCCGTGAATTCGTGGAGCACTCTCGTGTGTCCGTTCTTCCGGAGAAAAGCGCCGCGCCGCGCGTCGGACAGGAGGGTTCCTCCCTCGCACACCAGGAGCAGCCTGTCCACGGGCTCCGGGCAGTCCGAGACGACCCCGATGCCCACATCGACGCCATTTGCCAGGGTCAGCGAAATCCGCCCGTCTGTCTCGACCCCTGCGGCGAAGCGGTCAAGGACCTTGGCGCGGATGCTCTCGGCCCGCGCGCCCCCGAGCCAGAGACCCCGGTCCAGGCAATGCGCACCGATGTTCATTAAGGCCCCTCCGCCGGACACTGCCGGGTCGAAGAACCACGCCGGCCGGGCGCTCGGGCGGTAGTCCGTGCTCCTCGAGTCCTGGACTGCCAGCACCTGGCCGAGCTCGCCGTCGTTGACGACCTTCTCCAAGACCACTTTCTCCGGGAGGAAATGCTGGATCATCCCCACCACGAGAGCCACCCCGGCTCGGCGGCATGCTGCCTCCATCATCAGGCAGTCCTCCACGGTGGTCGCCATGGGCTTCTCCACGAGCACGTGGCGTCCGGCTGCTGCGGCGTCGAGGACCATCTGACGGTGCAGTGCATGCGGCGTGTTCACGATGACGGCGTCGACGTCAGGGTCATCGAGGAGGCGCCGATAGTCGGTCGTTGTCCGTGCCCCCCAGTCAGCGGCCACAGAGCGTGCAGCTTCTTCCCTGAGATCGCAGACGGCCGTCAGCCGTAGGCCGAGCCGCTCCGCGGCCACAGCGTGCAGCCGTGCCACTGCCCCCGCTCCGATGATGCCTATCTGCACAGTCCTCTTTTCCTTTCCTCGCGAAACGCGTTCAGCTTTGGATGATCGTCCCGGCCAGGTCCCGGGCTCCGCACGAGTCCCGTACGACGATCCGGGGCCGCAGCCGCACTTGGTGAAGCGGGCACTCGTCTCCTTCCTTCAGACGGCGCAGCATCACCTCTGCAGCGATCCGTCCAAGCCTGTGCTTGGGGGGCGCAACCGCCGTCAAGGGCACCTCCGCCAGATCGGCGAGCTCGTCGTCATAGGAGACGAGGGCAAGGTCCTCGGGTACACGCAGGCCTGCCCGGCGGGCCGCGGCCTGGATCTGGGTCGCTTCCCGGTCTCCGAACACGAGAGCTGCCGTCGCGGCATGGAACCGCAGGAACTCTAGCATTTCCTCGGCAGCGCCCGCTTCCCATTCGGTTTTCGGGACCCGCTCGAGGTGGGGGGTGAAGCCGAAGTCTTCCGCAGCCCGGAGGTATCCGGCCACGATCGCCGGCTCCGTCGCGGTCCGGCCGCGGGTCAGCAGAGACACCGAAGAGTGTCCGAGACCACGGAGGTGGGCGACGGCGTCGTAGGCTCCTCCGACGTGATCCGAGCACACATGCTCCGTGCGGTCGGCGGGGCCGAGGTCCGTGAGGCTCCGCTCCAGCAGCACTACGGGAACGCCCTTCCGCATGAGATCCTGGGCGCGCGCATGAGGGTCAGAGATGCCGGTCAGCGTAGGAACGAGGATGAGGCCATCCACTCCTGACTCCAGCATCCGCTGGATACCTGCGTCTTCCAGCCCCGGGTCATAGTTGTAGGCCGAGAGCTGCAAGCTCACACCGTTTGCCCTCAGCGTCTCCTCGATACCCTGGAGGACCCGGGGGTAGTAGAGCTGGGTGTCCGGCAGAAGGACGCCCACGGCATAGCGCGAACGGCGCAGAACAGGACGGGGCTCGGCGACGAAGCTCCCGGCACCCTGTCGCCGGATGACAAGTTCTGCCTCCACCAGTTCATCGAAGGCGCGCCGCACGGTCGTAAGCGACAGGCCAGTCTGCGTCGCAAGCTCCGCCTCCGTTGGCAGTTTCGCGCCCACGGGCCACGCACCAGCGAGGATCCCCCTGCGGAGTTCCTCGGCCAGGAGCTTGAACTTGAGTTCGCGCGAGACCATGTCCCGGGCATGCCCGCTCGGCGTCAACGACACTGTTCCCTCCTCCACATCGCGGCTTCTTCGAGTCTCACCAACGGGAAAAGGAGGAATAAAGGAGTATTTCCTTCCTAATCCATTCCGAAAACCCGGCGCCTCCGAACTACGTCGCCCGGGGGCCGTCAAGACAACTCAACCCACGGTGACCTTTCATACATTCCTGCTTGATTCCTATTATTTCCCGCTGGTTATGTCTAGGCCCAAGCCGCAATCGCGGCACCCTAGTGACAAGAGGAGGACGACATGGGCATTGTTTCCCGTCTCATCCGGCCGTTGGCCCTCGCCACCGTGTCGGCACTCGCCCTGGCCGGCTGCGGTGCCGGCGGCAGCGGAACATCCGTTGGGGACTCCACCGGACCCATCACGTACTGGTCGATGTGGAAGGAGGGAGAACCCCAGCAGAAAGTCATCGCAGGGGCCATCAGTGACTTCGAGGCCGAGTCAGGCATCCAGGTCAAGGTCCAGTGGCAGGGCCGGTCGAACACGGACAAGCTCGTCCCCGCCCTGAACACGAACAATGTCCCGGACATTGTCGACCAGACGTTCGCCAAGCTCGCTACTGTCCTCGGCGATCCCGGCCAGGCGAAATCGCTTGGCGACGCCTATGGTGCGGACGTCGAAGGCTCGAAGGTTTCGGCGCTTGTTCCTGCTAAGTACTCGTCGCTGGTGAACATCCAGAACAAGGACGGACAGCCCTGGCTGATCCCCTACAGCCTCATCACAGACGGGATCTGGTTCAACGCTGCCAAGCACCCGGATCTCGTGTCCGCACCGCCGAAGGACTGGGCAGGCTTCCTGGCCCTCCTGGACAAGATCAAGGCCTCCGGCGTCGCGCCGATCGCCGCCGACGGGGACATCGCCGGGTACAACTCGATGTGGTTCACGACCCTCATGAACCGGACCGGCGGAGCCGGCTCATTCCGCAAGCTGGTCTCCGACCGCACCGGTGCCAGCTGGGACGACGCCGCGGTCTTGCGGGTCGCCCAGGACGTCGAGCAGCTCGTCCGCGGCGGCTACCTCATCAAGGGATATGACGCGAGCAAGTTCCCCGCCCAGCAGCAAGCCTGGGGATCGGGCAAAGCTGATCTGATCATCAACGGATCCTGGATCCCCGCGGAGACCAAGAGCTACGCGGCCGAAGGCTTCCAGTACTCCTCGTTCCCCCTGCCCGGCGAAAGCGCGAAAGCCCCCTTGGCGCGGACCGACTTCACCGGATTCGCCGTCCCCGCCAAGGCCAAGAACGCGCAAGCCGCGGAGAAGCTGGCGACATTCCTCCTGCGAAAGAAGTACCAAGACGCCTTCGGGACGCAGGCGACCGTGCTCCCGGTGCGGTCCGACGCGGCAGTTCCCGACGCGCTCAAGAAAGCCAAGGAGTCCCTCGACAGCGCCCCCAGCGTGTACCTGCAGAACGACGGTGTTACCTACCCCGGTTACATCGAGAAGGTCTTCGGCCCGCTCGACGACCAGCTGTTCCTGGGCAAGATCTCATCGCAGGAGTTCGTCTCACAGATGAAAACGGCCCAGATCCAGTACTGGAAGGACAAGGGCTAATGACAGACATTCTCCCCCGCCCAGAAGCACCGGCGGAGGCTCGTCCCGCAAGCCCTGGACAGCGGCCCCGCGCCGCTGCCCAGGGCAGCACCATCGAACGCCAGCGGCGTAGACTGCTCGTTCCGTTCGTGGGGCCGGCGTTCCTCTTCTACACGGTGCTGTTCGTCGTTCCCGCCGTCGCAGCCGTCTGGATCAGCTTGAATGCCTGGACCGGTTCAGGGCCAATGACCTTCGTCGGCCTCCAGAACTACACAGCAGTTTTCCAGGACCCTCTGTACCTCAAGTCGTTCGGCAACACACTGCTGATCCTCTTCGTCGTCGGCATCGTCATCTTCGTCCTCGCCTTCGCCATGACGCTTCTGCTGCGCGACATGGCCGGCCGGAAAATCATCCGTTCGGTGATCTTCTTCCCCCACCTGGTCAACGCGCTGGTCTTCGGCATCCTCGCGGGTTTCGTCTTCAACCCCGGGGGGCTTGTGAACACTCTTCTCCGTCCATTGGGTGTGACTTCCCCGCCGGCCTGGCTCGCACAGGACAACCTTTTCCCACTGATCATGGCGACCCTGGTGGCCACAAGCACCGGCTACTTCACCACCATCCTCATGGCAGCCGTCGACAGGATACCGCCCTACCTCTTCGAGGACTGCGCGTTGGCAGGCGCCACCGCCTTCCAACGACTACGCCACGTCATCCTGCCCCTGACCTGGGACGTGTTCGGTACATGCGCGGTCCTGTGGACAATCTCATCGATCAAGATCTTCGAGATCATCTGGGTCTTCGGTGGCAGCTCGGGTTCGGGGATCCCGCCAACACAGAGCTGGACCACAGCCGTCTACACCTACGTCACCGCCTTCTCCGGAATGTCGACACCGGCCTATGGGGCGGCGACCGCGTCCGCCATCATCTCGCTTGCCCTCGTGTCGGTACTCGTCATTCTGCTGCGGCGGCTCATGCACCGCGAAGCCATCGAGTTCTAGGAGCACCACAATGACAGCACCAGCGAAGCCGCGATTCGCTCCCGGCCGTGCCAGCCAGACCCTCGTTGAGAGATCGCCGCTGCGCACCGTCGGGGTCGCCGCCCTGTGGGGCATCGTGGCATTAAGCATTGCCACACTCCTCTGGATGGTGCTCCAGGCCTTCCGCGACACCCGCTCGATCCTCGGGGATCCATGGGGGCTGCCGACTTCCGCGGACCCGACGAATTTCATCCACGCCTGGACTTCCAGTTCATTCGGCCTGGCGACCCTCAACAGCGTCCTGGCCACCCTCGTTGCCTCCGCAGTGACCGTCGGCCTCGCAGCCCCTGCAGCTTACTACCTCGGCCGCATCGAAAACCGCCTCACAGGCTTCCTCAGCCTCTACTTCATCCTCGGCCTCGGCATCCCCGTCCAGGTCATCCTCATTCCTCTGTTCGTCATGCTCGATCGTGCGCAACTGACGGACAGCCTGCTCGGACTCAATCTCGCTTACATCGGCCTTGCCATGCCGTTCAACGTCTTCCTGCTCGCTGCCTTCTTCAGAAGCCTGCCCCTCGAGCTGGAGGAAGCAGCCGCCCTGGACGGAGCGAACGCGTTCTCCACGTTCGTCAGGATCACCCTCCCCCTCGCCAGAGGCGGTCTGGTCACGGCATTCATCTTGCAGGTCATCGGAAACTGGAACGAGACACTGCTAGCCCTGACCTTGCTCCAGAGCACCGAGAAGTACACGCTCCCCGTAGCGCTGATCTCCTTCCTCCAGCAGCAAACCTACTCCGGCGCCGACTGGGGCGGCCTCTTCGCCGGCCTGTGCCTAGTGGTATTCCCGATGCTTGTCGTCTACCTCTGGCTCGGACGACGACTCACCGAAGGACTGACAATGGGGATGAGCAAGTAGCAACCGCTTCCTCTCGGGCACTGGTATTCGCAGCCCTGTCCAAGCGCATACTCCTCGGCAGTGGCACAGCCGGCGACACCGAGTCTGGGGCGAGCTTCGACGACCTTTCATCAGATGATTAGAGGGTTAATCGGCCAAACTCTTGCGCCCTGGCACCGCTATCGCATATAAACTCACTTGTAACATCCGATGTATTTGGTTTACGGCACCAGCCGACACAGCATCCAGTGGCCAAGTGACATACGCCGCCAGCGACCACACCGACGATTCACCCTCGATAGGAGTCAGAATCATGCGAACCCGTCCCGTCATCCGGTCCGGACTGATCGCCGGATCCTTGCTGCTCAGTTTCGCAGTGAACATCGGGACCGCTCAGGCGGCCAAACCGAACACCCTTTACGTATCACCGACCGGCTCAGGGAGCACGTGCGCGATCACCGCACCCTGCAGCTTGACCGAAGCCCAGCAAGTCGTACGCCAGTTGACGCCCTCGATGACGGACGACCTCACCGTCCTGCTACGGGGCGGCACCTACCGGGTGTCCGAACCGATCTCGTTCGGCCCACAGGATTCCGGCACCGGTGGCCACAAGGTCGTGTGGGCCGCGTTCCCGGGACAGAAGCCAGTGATCAGCGGCGCGGAGAAGGTCGCCGGATTCAGCTTGTATGACAGTGCCAAGCACATCTACCGGGCAAGCGTGCCCGCTGGAACGGTCAGCCGTCAGCTGTTCGTCAACGGGGTCCGTGCGGATCGCGCTCGCAGCGCGCTCAACCCGCCCGGGTTCACCCTGGCCGGATCCTCGTTCACGACGGCCGACCCGTCCTTCGCCTCGTTCACCAACCAGAACCAGATCGAGGTGGCCTTCAACTCGGCGTGGAAGCACATGCGCTGCCCGCTGGCGAGCATCACAGCGAGCGGCAGCGGTTCTAGCCTCAACGTCAGCCCAGCGTGTTTCAACAACAACAACACCAACGTGCCCCACCCGGGTTTCCCGTTCAACGGCTCCGGTCTGCCCAGGCTGACCGGGATCACCTGGCTCGAGAACGCCTACGAGTTGTTGAACCAGCAGGGTCAGTTCTACCTCGACAGCACGAAGGGCGAGCTGTATTACATCCCGCGTGCGGGCGAGGACCTCTCCACCGCGGACGTCGAACTGCCGGTCGCTCAGACCTTGCTCGACGTCGCCGGCACGCCGGGTCACCTCGCCCCGGTGAACGACAACGACAGCCATGCCACCTACACGGGTGCCTGGAGCGTCTCGGCCGGGCGCGGGACCAATGACTTCAACTCCGACGTTCATTACACCACCACGAATGGTGACTCAGTCAGCTACAGCTTCACCGGCGCGGGCCTGCAGGTGCTGAGTGAGGTCAACTCGGACGAGGGCAATATCGATGTCTACGTCGATGGCACGAAGACCCAGTCGGTCTCGGCCAGCGCCCCCTCCCGGCGGGGGCAGCAGCCGATCGTCACCATCACCGGCCTGCCCCGGGGCCAGCACACAGTCAAGCTCGTGAAGACATCCGGCCAGTTCATGCTCGTCGATGCCTTCACCGTGATTCCCGATGCCGTGACCCCGGTGCACGACATCACCTTCCGCGGCATCGGCTTCACTTACGCCACCTGGAACCAGCCCACCACCGATGGTTACATCGACAACCAGGCCGGAGTGCTGTGGGATCCCGTCACGCACGCACCGATCCGGATCCCGGCAGCGGTGCAGGTTCATCGCGGTGACGGGATCACCTTCGAGCGCAACACGTTCGGCCACCTCGGCGGCACCGGGCTCGATCTCGCGGACGGTACCCAGAACTCCGTCGTCAATGGCAACATCATCACCGACACCTCCGGTGGCGGCATCTCGCTGGGTGAGGCCGACGACTACTACCAAAACCAGACCGCTCTGATGACCAGCGGCAACACGGTGTCCAACAACACCATCACGTACGTCGGTCAGGACTACAAGGACGCCGTCGGCATCTGGGTCGGCTACACGCGCAACGTCGCCGTGTCACACAACGACATCGGCTTCACCCCCTACTCCGGGATCTCCTTGGGTTGGGGTTGGGGCTACGCGTCCAGCTACGGAACCACGTATGCGGGAGCCAACCAGATCGTCGGCAACTCCGTGCACAACGTCATGCGGGTACTGCACGACGGCGGTCCGATCTACACCCTCGGTGGCCAAGGCGGCGGCGACGGCAGCATGACCTCCTTGCTCGCTGGCAACGTGGTCGCCGAAGGCAACAACACCAACAACATGCTCTACCAGGACGAGGGCAGCTCGTACTGGAACACGCACGACAACCTGGTGCGGTTCGGCGGGGCGAACTGGATCGGCATGTGGATCCGAAGCATCCACGACATCAACATCCACGACAACTACTCGGACAACCCGAGATACAACAACAACGGCACCGACATCACCTTCAACCAGGCCACCATCGTCACCAATGGGGCCTGGCCGCCGGCCGCGCAAGCGATCATCGCGGCGGCCGGTCCCGACGAGAAGTACCGGCCGAAGACCGGCCTGTTCGATGACGACGAGCCGACCATCGCCTACCTCGGATCCTGGTCCGCGTCCGCGAATCGGGGCCTCGGTGACCTCAACGACGGTATTCACTACACCTCGGCCGACGGCGCCAGCGCGGCGTTCGCCTTCACCGGAACCGGCATCAAGGTTATCGGCGAGAAGAACTCAGATCAAGGCCTGGTCGAGGTCTACATCGATGGCATCTCCCAAGGTCAGGTCGACACCTCCGCGGTTAGTCGGCAGGTGCAGCAGGCCATCTACAGCACCCAAAACCTGGCCCAGGGCACCCACACCGTCACGATCGTCAAGCGCAGCGGCGCCGTCATGACGCTCGACGGTTTCGCTTTTACCACGAGCGACAGCGGCAACGACACTGACGCCTCGAGTGACAGCTGATGCTGGGACAATTCTGACCGACAGGAGTGTGTCCATGGGAAAGCGGGATCTGGGCCCTGGCTGTTCCGTCAGTAAACGCAGGTTCCTGGGTGGGCTGGTAGCCGGTGGCGCCGGATTCCTCCTCCCAAAGCTCGCCGGTCCGGGTTGGTAGGGGCTTCCTCTCTGCGCGCTCGGGCTCGGATACCATCCGCGCAACCGTGGCGATCGACCCGTGGGCACTTGGTGCCGCACGGGTCGCGCTTGCGGACGGAGCGGCCGAGGCATATCAGCCATGGATCGCGAGCTTCCGCTCTGGGTAATGAAATCCCCGCTCTCGGGCTCACCTCTTTCGCAATGGAATACGTGAGAGCACCCGACTGCACACAGCATCTCGGAGGCGTGGCGTCTCCAGGCATACGCCAAAGCAACCCCAGACGCCTTCGCCGGAGGAATCCCGTCCGAGGCCGAATTGCCGCGTCTCCTGATATTCAGTGTCCGCCTTCGCCGGTTCGTGGACCTCGATCGGAAGCCTGTCGACCAGGCCGTACGGGCTGGTGATGTCCTAATTCTCGTGTGGCCGGCGAAGGGAGCCTCGGCAGAGGATGCGTTAGGAGCCGTCCGACCAGAACCACTACCCATCGTCCTTGCCGCTGGATATTTCTAGCCCTGGAGAACAGACGACGCTTGCCAAGATCCCGAAGCAAGGGAGAAAGGATGAACGCCGGCGGGCCGTGACTTTTCGAATTGACCGGAACCTTTAACAAGACGGTGGTCGCCCAGACTATCGCTCAGAGCTCATCGATCGACCCACAGCTGAAGGTACACCTCACCCAGCTCCACCAGAGGGTTGCCGACTTGGCTCAGGCGGTGCCACCGGAAGAGGCCGAGGCCGCATCCAAAGCCCTCGAAGACTTGAGCACAGAGGCTGCCAAGCCGGAGAGCACCCGAGTGAAACTGCGAATGTTCGCCTCCAACCTCGCGAGCATCGCCGCCACGACATCCACGGCCGGGATTCCAGTCTCGACCTTATCGAGAAGATAAAGCAGCTACTCGGATTCTGATCGAGGTACAGCGGGTCCGCCGTTTTGTCCTAGCCTTGAACTCGCTCAGCTCGCCGTCCTTGCCCGCTTCACACCTACTGGGGCAGGAGGTGGACGGTGACTATCTTCCTCGGGTTCTTGGTAGCGAGCCTGATTTTGATCAGACCGGCGGCCTCTTCGTGCCCGGCCGCAGAGGCCAGAACATCTGGCCCGATGATCTGCTCCCTACAACGAGCAGGTGCCCGTGCACGGATGGGGACCCTCCATGCACCCGACCGACCCCATCGACGCCAATCGGCACCACAGGTAAGCTCTGCTTGGTCTCGGTCAGCTGATACTCAGTCATCCGCATGTCGTCCTCTTTCGTCGCTGCTGCCAAACGCTTCCACTGAAATCCGGCGCGCCCAGCTTGTGTTGTGTAGCTCATGCGCAAGCAGAGTACGTTCCTCGCCCCGAACCCGCGCCTGCTGCGCTCGGACGTCCCGGACATGGTCTGCGCTCTGCTCATACCGGTGCCGGTAGACGTTGATACTGCGCCAGGCCGCCGCCGCCAGGAAGATCAGCAGCCCCAGCAGGACCACCGGATCGTGCTCCATTTCCGGCGTAGATACGTAGAGGCCGAGCAAAACGCTGGGCAGGAACACGGAGAAGTTGACCGCGAGCTTCCACGGCAGAAGGTACGACCCGAAGGCCACGACGATAATCGTAGGGAAGATCATCGCTAATACAAGGGACGGGTCCCCTCCCAGTGCCATGATCACCGCAAGGGCGAGGCACCATCCGATTGCTGCAGGAAGTACTCCGGCCAGCAGAGCGAAAAGTGGAAGGTGGGGGACCACCAGCTCGAGCCACCCCCGAAGGGAGGAAAGATCGAGGTGCTCCCCGCGGATCTCGATCCAAAGAGTTAACAGGGTCGCTACGAGGATGAGCGAGCGGAGGATCCACCCTCCAGGCAAGGGTTTGATCTCATCGAGCCCCTTCGTCCAGCTACTCCCCATGGTCGCCTAGTATTCCAGAGCCGCCTGGCCCTTTTGTCTGGAGTAACCCGGGCCGTGGCCTTGGATCCACTGCGGGCCCGGGCTGGGCCGCCAAGGCAAGACACTGGGCCCGGCCCGGCCGCATTGGCGGATCTGATCCACGGGCGAATCCGTGAGAAGATCCCCGAGCTCACCGATGCGCTGACCGGAGGGTTCCTTCCGACGACCGCTACATGGCCGCCCTGTATCTGCATCGGATCGACGCGCACACCGCCGACATCAACGACCCCAGCGCCAGGATCGAGGAAGCGATGGAACCCTTTCGCGACGCCCGGCACCTCCTGGTCGCCGTGGGTGTCAGGCGGGCCGTTCCAGGCTCAGCGCGAAAAGGTGCAGCACCGGCCATCCCAGGGTCGGCAGTCTCAGCGAGACCAGCTCACGGGTGGGATCCACCTCGACGAGCTGATGGAAGATCCGTACTTGTAGGTTCTGCGGCCCGGTTCGACCGAGTCGGTAGTTGGTCAGGATCGCGACGGCCTCACCGTAGGCTGGCTGCTTTCCCCAGTCCGTCAACGAGATTCGGATTGTCGCCGTGGTCCCGTCGGCGTAGGTCGCGACTGCGTCGGCGGCCGCGTTTCCTCCCGTGGAGGCGCCCAGGATGCGCAGACGGTGTACCCGCCCTGGCGGTACGTTGATGACGGTCCCGTTCGACGTGATGTTGTTCTTGGCGCCATCGGTGCTGCTGGGGAAGGCGAAGGTCGTGCCGGCATTGCGGAAGTTCCCGGCCGACGGGAGCTCCGCGGCGGGATAGGTGTAGCCCGCCGTGTCGAAGCTGCCATCGGTCGGGTTGGCATCGGTCGCGATGCCGTCGTTATTGAACAGGGCTGTCAGGTCGACGGGGACGATGACGCCCTCCGGCCGGGGCAGCACCGACTGCAGCCCCCACGGTTTGGCGGCTGTGGCGGCCGCCACGGGGGCTACGGTGAGGTCCTTCGTGGCGTTCGCGGGCATAACGATCACGTCTTCTCCTGCAGCGAGCTCGATGCTGATGGTGCCGTCGCCCACGGTGGTCCAGCGCACCGGGTCCTTGGACGAAGGCGTCCCGCCGGGTGCGACCATGACTCGCCACACGCTCACCGGACCCTCGATGCTATGTGCCAGTGTCAGGGGCTCTCCCGCCAGGCTCTTGACCCTCACATAGGTGGTGCGACCGCCAGCCCGCCGGGCCGACAACAGGAAGGCACCCTCTGCCCGTAGGTCGTGGATTTGCGCTTCGGCCCACGACGGCGGGACGGCGGGGAAGACCCGGACGGTCTCTCCCCAGCTCTGCAGGAGCATGTCGTGCATCACCTGTGCGCCCGACAGCGGGGTCTCGAGCACTGGCCCGGACTCGCGGTACATGGTGTTTGGCTGGATGTAGCGGTCCAGCAGGGTGTTCAGATATCCCAGCGCGTCCTCGCCCTTGCCCATCGACGCGCTCATGGAAGCGGCTCCAGTGAACGTGTAGCCCTGGAGCGCCCCGGTGAAGCCGACCCAGTGGGCCAGCGACCGCTCCAGAAGGTCACGGTTGGCTGGTACCGTGGGGTCGAGCAGGTAGAGCGGGTAGAACCACAGGAGATGCGAGTAGTGGCGGTGCGATGAGGTCAGCTGCCGCTGCGCCCCTATCCATAACCCGTCTATCCCTTGGGGCGGGTCCACGAGCCGGTCATGGACGTCCTGCCAGCGGGCCCTCAGCGGGTCATCGACGCCGAGCCGATGTGTGGCGGCGAGTAGCGTCTTGCATCCCCAGCGGATGAGGGCCAGGTCGTAGTTGCAGTCCACTGTGCCGTCGT
Organism: Arthrobacter sp. AZCC_0090; assembly: GCF_014207375.1. Lineage (GTDB taxonomy): Bacteria > Actinomycetota > Actinomycetes > Actinomycetales > Micrococcaceae > Arthrobacter. The sequence goes on from NZ_JACHEE010000015.1 coordinate 76,786, forward strand.
ACTCCGGTGACAGGGTGCGGGGCAGGTGAAGCCGCCCGTCGGCTCCTTCGTAGAGGAAGTGAAGGTAGTAGTTCACTGAACGGGTCAGCAGCGGGTAGAGCACGTGGCGCAGCAGGTCTTCGTCCATGCTGTGGCGGTACGTCAGCCAGACGTTGTGCAGGGCCCAGGTGAGGTCGCCGACCTCGGGGGTTCCGACCCCGGGGACACCGACCGGACTGGTCGCCAGGTCGTCCTGGCTTGCGCGGTTGATTGCGTAGGAATCGTGGCGGTATTCCGCGAGCACGTTCTGCCCGAGCTTGTCCCGATCCTCGTCCAGGGTGCGGGTTAGGGAATCCAGTTCGCCGTGGCCAGTAGGATTAAGGAGCCAGTACGACAGTTGGACGTTCAGGTTCCACCAGATCGCCGGCCAGGGCGTCTGCTCGACCCACTGGCCCATGGTGCTGACCACAGGCCGGTCCCTGCGGGTGACGCAGGCAACCTTGTACAGCTGGATCCAGTAGAAGCTCTGCAGCCGCGCATCCGGCACCGAGACGAAGCTACTGGGGTAGTAGCCGTTCCACCACTTCCGGTGCTCGATGCGCAGGCGGTCGATCGAACGCCGAACCGCTGTCTCGGCAGTCGCCGTGGCGGTCTGGGCCGCAGTCGCATCCGGGAAGGAAGCGGCAATGCTGGCGACCAGGTGGCGGATGCCCTCAACTGTCACCACACGCCAGGCCGTGGCGTGACCGCCGGCTGCGGCCAGAGGCTGGTCGCACAAGCCGCCCTCCGCATCCTGCTTGAGACCCGGATCGGGGTTGACCAGTAGGCCCGATCGAGCCTCGTACGCCAATACGGTGCTCTTGGCCGCCCGCGGAGTGAAACTCCACCCCACCGAGGACTCCCCGGCATCCGGGGTGATCGAGACCACCAGCAGGTTCTCCGTCGCATGCACAAACGCGGACAGCTGCAGCGTTCCGGTCGTCGTGTAGACCGTGCCGGTCAGCTCGGCATCCCACAGCGACAGGCGCAGGTCGACCTCGATTACATCGCCAACCGTTTCGAGAATGAAGTAGCCAACAGGCAGGCGGGCGGTGCCGAACCGCACGTCGCCGTTCGGCTGGTGGTCCCGAACCCGGTTGTCGCCGACTTCGAACTTGAGCCGCCGTCGGCTGGCCAGCCTGTAGACCGCCACCCCGAGCCCGCCGTTGCCCAGGAAAGGGGCCTGGTAGAAGTCGATCGGCGCCTCGGTCCACACCAGATCCTGCTCGCCCAGGTAGGCCTCCCATGCATCGCGGCTCATGCTGTTATGCAGCACAGTCGCGGCTGGCGTCTCGGCTTCCGCCCCGCCAACCCCATTCGCCAGGGCCAGCACCGCACCTCCCGTCGTGATGCCGCCAAGAAAGAGACGCCTACTTACCGGGCTCCTGCCTGCCTGAACAAGGGGCCTCTGCTCCATGACTACTCCATTCTGATAGATCGGATGTTTCTGGAAACTTTAGATCAAGCGCACAGGCTGCACAAGGCCAATTTTGCTTGACCACAAGGGACAGATTGCGCGATGCAACTCCGCGAAAAACCGTCCCTGGCATGCCAAATCCGTCGAAATGCCATCCTTGGGGCGCGTTTCGACCGTCTGCCGTTTCTCCACCGTCATACTGGTAACTCCAACTTCTCGGCAGCGTGCAGCGTAGTAGTCATCCGATGTTAGCGCCGCCACCGCGACCAAGCCGGCACGGCACAGAACACCTGGACCCCTGCGATCAAGCCTCAGTCGATGACCAAGTGCTCACCAGCGGACCACACTGGCCGTGGGTGTGCCGGAATGGGGGGCCGAGTCATGCTCGCCGGATTCCCCAATGTCCTGGACGTGAAGGGCGGTCTCCGACGCTGCGGCTGACCACCACGGTTTCGCCTTCACTATCGGGCGCGGCAACGAAGTGTCCACCGCGGTGATAACGCTCATTGTGCTCCTTGCTTGGCAGCAGGTCGTTTACTGGGAAGAGCGTAAACATCCGATGTCTGCATTGTCAATGGGTCACATTTCCGTATTATGGAGAGCAACAGCAGACTAGAGCTCGGATGTTAGAGCCAGAGCACGGAGGAAGACATGAACATGAAATTCGCCCGGCTGGGCACTGCCGGAAATGAAAAGCCGGTTGTCATCGCCCAAGACGCCAACGGCACCGAAAAATACTTCAGCCTTGACCCGCTGACGAAGGACATCAACGGAGAGTTCCTCGCCACGGACGGCATCATACGCACCGGAGAAGCCCTCACGGCCGGGAATCTGCCCGAGATTTCGGCCGAGGGACTCCGGATCGGTTCGCCTATCGCCCGCCCTGGCAACGTCGTCTGTATCGGCCTCAACTACACCGCGCACGCAGCCGAGTCCGGGGCCACGCCACCGGAATCGCCCGTGGTATTCCTCAAGCCGAGCAACACGGTCAGTGGCCCGTTCGACGCCGCGCCCATCCCGCCGTCGTCGGAAAAGTACGACTGGGAAGTGGAGCTCGGAATCGTCATCGGGCGCGAAGCGTCATACCTTTCCGGCACGGACGAGGCCGCGGAGTGCATCGCGGGCTACGTGGTCGCCAACGATCTCTCCGAGCGCGACTACCAGCTGCCCGGCGCCGCGGGCCAGTGGACCAAGGGCAAGTCCCTTCCGCAGTCCACTCCCCTGGGCCCGTGGCTTGTTCCGGCGGACCAGCTCGACGCCAGTCACCTCGGCTTGCGGACGTGGGTCAACGGTGAGATCCGCCAATCGTCGGACACATCGGACATGATCTTCGACGTCCGCACGGTGGTCCACCACCTCAGCCAGTACATGGTCCTGGAGCCCGGCGACGTCATTCTCACGGGCACGCCGGAAGGCGTGGCGCTCTCCGGCCGCTTCCCGTACATCCAGCCCGGCGACGTGGTGGAGCTTGAGGTAGAAGGGCTCGGCCGCCAGCGGCAAGAGTTCTACCGGGCCCGTTCGGGTTCGCTTGCGGGGACGGCAGTCGACAAGGCCGCGCTGTGAGCAAGGAACCGGTGAGCACCGAGTTCGAGGGGCTCGTGGCCTTGGTCACCGGTGGTGCCTCGGGCATCGGCGCAGCCATCGCGGACCGCCTCGCAGCCGGCGGCGCCCAGCTTGCCGTGCTGGACCTCAACCCGTCCGGAACGCCGCATTTCGGCGTCGAATGCAACGTGGCCGACGACGCCTCGGTGCGTGCCGCCGTCGACGCGGTCGTCCGGAAGTTCGGCCGCCTTGACGTTGTGGTCAACAACGCGGGGATCGGCGCCCAAGGCGATATTTCTGCGAACGACGACGACGAATGGCTGCGCGTGCTCGACATCAACGTGGTGGGCATCGCCCGCGTCAGCCGTGCGGCCTTGCCGTATTTGCGCGAGTCTCCTGCGGCGGCGATCGTCAACACGTGCTCCATCGCCGCGACCGCCGGGCTGCCGCAACGGGCCCTGTATTCGGCGTCGAAGGGCGCTGTCTTGTCGCTGACGCTCGCCATGGCGGCAGACCATGTCCGCGAAGGAATCCGCGTCAATTGCGTCAACCCGGGCACGGTGGACACCCCGTGGGTGAACCGTCTCCTGGATTCCGCCGCAGACCCCGCAGCTGAGCGCGCTGCGCTTAATGCCCGCCAGCCACACGGTCGGATGGTGGACCCAGCTGAGGTGGCCGGCGCCGTCGCCTACCTCGCGAGCCCGCTGTCCGGCTCGACGTCGGGCACGTCCTTGGCGATCGACGGCGGCATGCAGGGCTTGCGATTGCGACCGGTGGGGTAGGGCTGTCAAGAAGGGTCCCTAGGCGAGCGCCGATTTCAGTGCCACGTGAACCCAATCCCTGTACTGCTCCGGTTCCCAGCCGAAATCCAGCACGAGTGATTTGTACGTGTCCGGGTGCCCGAGCGACCAGATCACGGCGGCAGCCTGCTCGTCGCTCATGCCCGAGGTCAGTGCTCCGCGTTGCCGCAGCGCAGCCGCGGCTTCGGCATAGTTCCGCAGCCGACGCTCTGCCCGGTCCCTGAGCACCTTGGCGGCCTCGGCGTCTACGGCGGATGCCTGCCTCATGACGCTGAACAATTCGCTGCTCCGCGGATGCACCTCGGCGAACCAGTCGGCCAACAACGCAAAGACCGCCCCGGCGTCGGCGGCTGCGGTGGTCCTTGCGCGCATGATCTCCGTGGCTGACCGCGGAGTGTCCGGGCCTGCGGCGGTTGCATCCACCACGGCCGACAGCAGCGCCGCCTTGTTGCCCACTGAGTTGTAGATGGTCTGGATTGCTACGCCAGCTTGCTCCGCAATCGCCCCGATAGTGGTGGCCACGTACCCTTTGCTCAGAAACAACTGCCTCGCGGCCTCCACCACGGCAGCCTTGGTTGCGACGGCTTGGGCCACTCGCCTGTCATTGCGCCGAATCTCCACTGAAAAAGAATAGCATTCTAATGACTGGAATGTTATTCTAATGACGCCAGGATTCGCACCTCAGGAGGCTTCGCGATGGACAGCATTGAGCCAGTGGACACGATGGTTATCGGCGCCGGGCAGGCAGGTCTCGCCACAGGATTCCATCTGAAGAAACGCGGCCAGGACTTCCTGATCTTGGATTCACAGGCCCGCATTGGCGATGTGTGGCGGAACCGTTGGGATTCCTTGCGGCTCTTCACGCCGGCGCAGCACGACTCATTGCCTGGCCAACCATTTCCCGCAACTCGGGGCAGTTTTCCAGCCAAAGACGCCATGGCCGACTATCTTGAGGATTACGCCAAGAACTGGGAGCTCCCGGTAAGTCATGGTGTCCAGGTCACCGGCGTCGAGCGCGCGGACGGCAAGTTCAAAATCCAATCAAGCACCGGATCGTTCCTGGCCAAGAACGTGGTTGTCGCAACCGGCGCCAATGCACGGCCGCGGATTCCGGCAGGAGCGGGGGCACTGGATCCCGCGATCCACCAACTTCACGGCGCGGAGTATTCCAATCCGGAGGCCATTCCACCCGGAGATGTCCTTGTGGTCGGTTCCGGGACTTCCGGGGTCGAAATCGCCGTGGAACTCGCGTCGTCCCACCGCACGTATATCGCAGGCACTCCACCATTCCACGTCCCGGGCCCGGTACTGCGCTACGCCGGCGGGCTGTGGTGGTTCATGATCCACCACGCACTGACCCGATCCACACCGATGGGCCGCAAGGTCGCAACCGACTTCACCCAGCATGGCGCACCGCTGATCCGGACCTCCGTCAAGGAACTCGAGGTCGCAGGAGTGACACGTCTCCCCCGGCTCGCTGGCGCCCGGGACGGCCAACCTCTGCTACAGGATGGCAGGACGCTACCTGTGGCCACCGTGATGTGGGCAAGCGGATACCAACCTGACTTTGGCTGGATCCGCGGCCTTCCCGAGGACGAACACGGCTGGCCCGCCACCTCTCGCGGCGCCGTGGAACAGCTGCCAGGGCTGTTCTTTGTGGGCTTGCCCTTCCAATATGGACTGACCTCGGGCCTCGTAGGCGGTGTCGGCCGGGACGCGGAACACGTAGCAGGACTCATCGCCAGCCGGGCCACCAGAGAATTGGCGACGTAACGCAACGCCCGCGCAACCCCGCTCCGCCGCCGATTCGCCTATGCTCAACACCAGGCAATCGATGGCGATCGACCAAGGAGCAGGCATGAGCAATTGGCGCATCAGGGACTTCCACTCGTCGGATATGGACGGCATCCTGCACCTTTGGGAGTCGCTCAAAGCGGACAACGTGGATCCCGTCTACGCGCTCTCCGAGGTGCTGGCGTCGTGCCAGAAGGACCACGCCGTCGTGGCGGTGCAGGGCGACCAGGTGGTGGGCGCCGCCGTCGGACGCGCGGCCCATGACCAGGGCTGGATCGTCTTCCTGGCCACGCTGCCCGAGTTCCGCGGCCGCGGGATCGGCACTTCGCTACTGGCCGCCGTCGAGAATCGAATGGCTCCGCATGGCCTCAACAAGCTCTCGGCACTCATGCCGGAAAGCGAAACCCGCGTGGAAGCGTTCCTCGGCCGCGGCTTCGTGGTGAAGAAGAACCTGCGCTATTTCGAGCGGACCATTCCGGTGCAGCGCCAGGAGCTTGAGCCACTGAGCCTGCTGGGCGGCCGGATCCTCGCCCGCGACTTGTGGGAAAACGTCGCCGGCATGCGGCGTGAAAAGGAGCTGCTGGAACGCCGCCTGGTCCTGCCGCTGGCCGAGGCCGACCTTGCGGACGAATACGGCGTGGTGCCGCCGCGCGCCGTCGTACTGTTCGGTCCTCCCGGTACCGGCAAGACGACGTTCGCCAAGGCAATTGCCTCGCGCCTTGAGTGGCCCTTCGTGGAAGTCTTCCCCTCACGCCTGGCCGCCGATCCGAAGGGCCTGGCAGGCGCGCTGCGCGAGACGTTCCTGGAAATCGCCGAACTGGAGCACGCCGTGGTATTCATCGACGAGGTCGAAGAGATCGCGTCCCAGCGGTCTGGCGAGCCGCCGTCGCCGTTACAGGGCGTCACCAACGAGCTCCTCAAGATCATCCCGGCTTTCCGTGAACAGCCTGGCCGCCTGCTGGTGTGCGCCACCAACTTCATCCGCGCCTTGGACACCGCTTTCTTGCGCCACGGCCGCTTCGACTACGTGATCCCCATCGGCCTGCCCGACGTCCACGCCCGCGAAGCCATGTGGCAGCGATTCATCCCGGCCACTGTGGTGGACTCGGTGGACGTGGGATTGCTGGTATCACGGACCGAGGGCTTCTCCCCCGCGGACATCGAATATGCGGCGCGCAGTGCCTCCCAGCGCGCTTTGGAAAAAGCGGTTTACACAGCGGACGCTGTCAGCGCGTCCGCCGGGGGACGCGCACCGGCGTCGAACGGGCGCAAGGGACCGGTCACGCAGGACTACCTCGACGCGATCGCCGATACCCGTACCACGGTCAGCGACGAGGTCCACCAGGACTTCCTCGAGGACATCGACGTGTTGGGTCGCGTGTAGCAAGTCCCTTTTCGGCCGCCCGCCCGCCAATTCGCCGGAAGCGTGCGGACTCGCCGGAAGATTCCGGCGAACGGGAGGACTTCCGGCGAAATGGGCGGGGACGCCTGAGGACGAGGAGGGTCCATGGTGTTGTTTCTGACAATCCTGAGCGGGGTCGCTTGGACAACGGTCTACATTTGCGCGATCCTGGTCGGATTTCGCCACAAGAGCTACGCCATTCCGGCAGCAGCCCTCGGCTTGAACATCGCGTGGGAGTCCATCTATGCGGTCCATGCGCTCAGCACGAGAATCTCCGTGCAGGGGGTCATCAACATTGCCTGGGCGTTGGCCGACGTCGTGATTGTGTACACCTTCCTTGCGTTCGGCAGGCGGGAACTTCCCGGGTTTGTCACACGGCCGCTGTTCATCGGATGGGCGGTTCTGCTGGGCCTGGCATCCTTCGCCGTGCAGTGGCTGTTCATTGCCGAGTTCGATTGGGATCCCGCATCGCGGTACGCCGCATTCCTACAGAATCTCCTGATGTCCGGCCTGTTCATCGCCATGTTCGCAGCCCGCCGGAGCCTGCAAGGCCAATCCATGGTGATCGCCGTGGCCAAGTGGATCGGGACCCTCGCGCCCACCATCACTTTCGGTGTGTTGGAGAGTTCACCGTTCATCCTGGGCATCGGCGCCCTCTGCAGCGTCTTCGACCTGACGTACATCGGGCTGCTGTTGTGGGCCAAGAGGGACCCAGGGATGCTCGCCCGGGACCGGGACTCCGGGGGCCTCCCGGCGGTACCCTGAACCATGTCCATGAATCCATTGCGCCATGCACTGTCGCGCATGGGCGGGCGCGATCCCCACGAGCTCCATCGCACGGCCACACCTCTGGAGCTCTTCTTTGATCTGACGTTCGTCATCGCCTTTGGGGTTGCTGGTAGCCAATTCGCGTACGAGCTGGCAGAGGCCCGTTTCGGTTCCGGGTTGATGGGCTTCACCTTCGCGATGTTCGCCGTCATGTGGGCCTGGATCAATTTCTCGTGGTTTGCCAGCGCCTACGACACTGACGACTGGGTTTTCCGGGTTGTCACCATGGTGCAGATGGTGGGTGTACTCATCCTTGCCATGGGTATCGAACCGATGTTCCACTCGCTCGCAGAAGGCCACCATGTGGACAACTCCACCATGGTGCTGGGCTACATCATCATGCGGTTGGCGTTGGTGTTCCAGTGGCTGCGCGCGGCGAAGCAGGATCCGGAACGCCGACGAGCTTGCCTCACCTACGCGAAATTCCTGGTGGTGGCACAGATTGGCTGGGTGGTGGTGCTGATTGTCCAGGCAGACATCCTCACGAACTTCCTCATGGCTGCCCCGCTCTTCCTGCTGGAAATGGCCACCCCGTACATCGCCGAGCGCAAAGCCAAGACTCCGTGGCACGCGCACCACATCGCGGAACGCTACGGACTCCTGGCCATCATCGCCTTGGGTGAGTGCCTCATTGGCGCAATCGAAACCCTTCGCGCGATCGTGGCAATGCATGGTTGGTCCGTTGATGCCGCCCTTGTGGGCCTCGGCGGAACAGGACTGGCCTTTGCAATGTGGTGGATCTACTTCATCCTCCCGTCCGGCCACGCCCTGCATTACCAGCGACACCGGGCATTCGCCTTCGGGTACGGCCATATGTTCATCTTCGGGTCCATCGCCGCCACCGGCGCCGGCCTTCATGTGGCTGCCTTCTTCATCGACCACGAAGCCCACATCAGCGCCGCTGCGGTAGTGGCCACGATCGCCGTCCCTGTGGCCCTGTTCAAGGTGGCCCTGAGTTCGCTGTACGGCTACTTACTGGGTTTCGACCCCGCCCTCATCGGCGTCACAGGCCTTGTGGTCGTCTTGCTCTCCGGCAGTGTGGGTTTGGCTGCCCTGGGTGTCTCCGTTCCTGTGTGCATGATGGTGATTGTGGCGGCGTTGGCAATCTCGATCGTGATCGACGAAAAGCGCGGGGCCGCACGCCGAGAAGCAGCGCTGGAGAGACTCAAGGCGAGGCCGGTAGGGTAGCCGATTCGCGGGTTTGGACACGGTTGACCGGCACGAACGTACCGAATCCCACCCAACAACCCTTGATTCGCGCCCCAGCAGGGCCGAAAATGGAGAAACCGGCACGAACGTACCGGAACGCGGCCCCACGGACGCAGGAATGTGCACGGAACGTGCACGGAACGTGCACGGAACACTCAGGAAGGGTGGACATGTCCCCCAAGGAATTCACCGAGTCCCTCGGCGCCAAAGTCCGTGCGCGCCGCGCCTCCCTGAGCCTGAGCCAGTCCGACCTCGCAGACCTCGCCGGCGTCTCGGAGCGATTCGTCCGTTTCGTGGAGCAAGGAAAGACGACGGTCCAGCTGGAACCGCTCCTGGCCGTGCTTGGCACTCTAGGCCTTGAACTCACGGTGAAGGCCGCGAGCAGCCGGACTGCAAACAGCCAGTCATGACATTCCACCGCATCGCCGACGTCTACAAGCAAGGAGTCCTGGCTGCCCGGATCGAGCGGCAAGAAGGCGGCACCAAGTTCAGCTACTTGCCGCGTTACCTCGAATCAGGCGGTCCCGCCGTGGCCACCACCCTGCCGCTGACGCAAGAAGCGGTGTTCACGCCGAGCGGCGCCGTTCCGCCCTACTTCACCGGTCTCCTGCCGGAGGGCCGCCGGCTGAACTCCCTCCGCAGGGCGGTCAAGGCCAGCGCCGACGACGAGCTCGCGCTCCTGATGGGCGCCGGAGGGGACGCCGTGGGCGATGTCCAGACCGTCCCCCACGGTGAGCCGCGCACGGAGGGAGGCTCCGCCGTCGTACTCGATTCGAAGCTGCCGCTCGACTTCGATGCCCTGCTCGGCGATTCTGGCCTCATCGATCCTGTGGCATTGGCGGGTGTGCAGGACAAGTTGTCTGCCGGGATGATCTCTCTCCCCGTGGCGCAAGCCGGCAAGCGCTTCATCCTCAAACTCAATGCACCCGAGTTCCCGTTCGTCGTGGAAAACGAGTTCCTCATGTTCCGTTATGCACGCAGGCTGCGGATCCCTTTGAGTGCCGTCCAGTTAGTGCACGACGTCGGTGGGCGGGCCGGGCTGCTCGTGGAGCGTTTCGATCGGCTCACCGGAGCCGACGGCACCGCGGTTCGTCTCGCCGTCGAGGACGGGGCCCAAGTGCTGGGACTGTATCCGGCGGACAAGTACAGCGTGCCTTTCGGCGAGGTGTGCACGGCTTTGGCGTCACACTGTTCTGCGCCCCTGCCGGCCGTGCGGAATCTGGCCATCCAGCTGGCCTTCGCCTGGCTCAGCGGCAACGGCGACCTCCATGCCAAAAATGTGTCCATGGTCCAATCGCCGCAGGTCGAGTACACCATCGCCCCCGTCTACGACATCCCGTCCACAGTTGTCTATGGGGACAAGACGCTCGCGCTGGGCATCGGCGGGAAGAAGAGCGGCATCTCCCGGAAGCACTTCCTTGCCTGGGCCGGGAAACTCGGGCTGACCGAGCGCGCGGCGGAGGGTGTCCTGGAGATCGCCCTCAAGGCGTCGGGCCCGCTCATCGCAGACCTCGACGCCGGAGCCTCACCTTTCGGGGCGGTGCAGACCAGGGACTGGGTCAAGGAACTCAAGCATCGCCGAAGGTTGATGGGCGGGGACTAGCCTAGGCGCCTCGCCGTGCGGCTCTTTCAAGCTGGCTGGTCCTTCAGCTCGTCGGCCACGAAGAAATGCACTGATTCCGGCTCGTATTCCCCGGCAATCTCATCCCAATGGTTGCCGGGGGACATGGCGGAGGGCGCCAAGGGTGGTTTCGAACGGATCACCGCTGGAAAGCGCATCCTGACCGGCCCTCAGCAGCCAAAGGTCTTCGTTCCATCGCGCCGCAAGTGCCGCATTTTCCCAAAGGAGTACACACTCCAAGGTGAGCCTTTCTGCCGCGAGTGTCTTGACGTCACTGCCACGGAAGAACCGCAACTCCGCCTCGAACCCACCCAACTGCGATAAATGCTTCAGAATCGGGTATCGCTTCAGCCTGGCCTCTGACTTATTCGTCAACGCGCTGAACGAGCGGACAAAGAGGTGAGCCGCGACGACGGCGGGCTCGGCCGCTTCAACTTCCGCGAATCCATCAAACACCGGTTCAATACGTTCCATTCCACGAGTCTATGAGGACTTGAGGAACACGTGAGGGTTACGCAGCCATGTGCTAGTCCGCCAACCGGTCCATCTCGGACAGCAGATCCGGGTTGATGCGTTGCAGGACCAGGTGGATTTCTCCCCGTGGCACAGCTTTGTAGAGCACTTCCCGGGCGTCTGCGTAGCGCGTGGTGGGCGCCTTGTCAGGCCATTTCTCGGCGAGCGCCCGCACCCGCTCGGGCACGGAGTTGTGGGCGTTACAGGCGATCTTGACCAACGTGGCGTCATGGTCCTGCGCGATATGCAGAATGACAGCCTCATCGCTGTCCGGGTCATCCTGGAAGCGCCGCGTTACCCGTTCGATAATAGCCACGGCGCGCTCCGAAACACCCATGTCAAGCAACGCCTGCTTGGTGATGGGGGTGTCCTTGGCGATGTCGTGCAGGTAGCCTGCGATCCGGATGTCGTCGTCGAAATCGGCGAGCGCATCCCCTACCGCCAGCACGTGCTCACGGTGGGGCCGCTTCAGCTTGTCCTTCTGGCGGTTGTGCGCCACCTCGGCAAGGACCATGGCTGTTTCAACGGTGAATCTCGGTTCGGTCATGCTTTATCCTACTGAGCCAGCTCGTTGATTGCCTTCCGCACAGCGGCACTCAGCTCAAGGTTGCGGCAGCCGGCTCCGCCCGGCTCGGCCTGCTGCGGCACGTACCCGAAAGCGAGCTCATACACAGGGTCCGCGAACCCCAAAGATGCACTGGCGCCGTCGTGCCCGAACGCCCGGTAGCTGCCGTACGGCGAGCGTGCGTGCGACTTCATGAACACCGTCCCGAAACAGCTGGTCTCGCCGAACACCCGGTCGATGCCGAAGACCTGTTCGGCCGTGACAGTCTGGATGGTCTCCTCGCTGAGGAGGGGCGCGACGGCGGGACGGCCGCCGTCGGGGGCAAGTCCGGTGAGCGCCGCAGCGTAGACGCGGGCCATGCCTTCGGCGCTGGCAACGCCAGCGGCAGAGCTCAGGCCAGCCGCCCGGACCTCGCGGATATTGGGCAGGTCCAGGATGCCACCCACCACCGAGTTGGCCGAAAGGCCGAAATGGCTGGCGGGGTCGGTCCACGGCTGGGACGGGTCCGCCGTCCAACGGAGGGTGGCGTAGCGGGGCTCCTCGGAGTCAGGAAGCCCCAGATAGAAATCGGAGCCCGTGACGGAGCGGATCCGCTGTTCGTAGATTTCCTGGAGCGTGGAGCCGGTGATCCGGCGGCACAGCTCCTCCATGAAAACGCCGATGGTCAGGGCGTGGTAGCCAAAAGCGGTCCCGGGCTTCCAGAGTGGCCGCATCTGCGCGAGTTTGGCGGCGGCCAGTTCGGAGTTGTTGTATTCCGCCAAAGTAAGGCCGCCCTCAACACCCAACAGTCCTGCCTGGTGGGAGAGCAGCTGTGCCACGGTAATCGTGGCTTTTCCTTCGGCACCGAATTCCGGCCAGTATTTGACCACTTCTGCGTCGAGGTCCAGACGGCCTTCCTGGACCAGCAGTGCGATGACCAGACCGGACACGCCCTTGGAACAGGAGAAGACGCCGGTGACCGAATCCGGGCGGCGGTGCGGTCCACCGCTGATGTCCAGCACTTTGACGCCGCGGTGGTAGGCCGCGAGTTGAGCTGAATATTCCGGGTCCTCGTTGAGGTATCGGCCAAAGAGTTCGGCGACTTGTTCGAATCCGGGGGCAATCGTCTGTGCATCCACCCGGACAGCCTAGTCCCCTCCGCCCCCTAAACCTCGCTACGCTCGGCCAGGGAACCGGAGAGCCTAGCTGCCGTGAATGTCCATGGTCACCACGATCTTGCCCTTCGCGTGTCCCTGCTCCAGTGCGGCGAAGGCATCGGCGATCTTTTCGAGAGGATAGGTACTGTCCACCACGGGTTCTACCTTTCCTTCGGACACGAGGCGTGCGAGGAATTTCAGGTCCTCGCCGCTAGGGTGCATGAACAGGTAGCGGTACTTGACCTTCGCTTCCCGGGCGCGGCCCCGGATTCCGAAGCTTGCGGCCCAGAACAGCGCGGCCACCCAGGCCGAGGCGGCGAGATCTTTCAAGGCTGTCTGCGGTTCGGGCATGCCGGCGATGCTGACCACTTTGCCGCCCGGCTTGAGGATCTTGAACGCCTGCTCCAGTGTCTCCCCGCCCACCAGGTCCAGGGCGGCGTCGAAGCCACGGAGGACTTCGGTGAGGTTTTCCTTCGTATAGTCGACGACGGCGTCCGCCCCGAGCCGCCGCACCAACTCTTCTCCACGGGGAGAAGCAGTCGTGGTCACCTCGGCGCCAAAGTATTTGGCCACCTGGATGGCGAGGGTTCCCACCCCTCCTGCGCCTCCGGAGATGAACAGCTTGGTTCCGGGCTTGACCTTGAGTTCGTCGCGTAGTGCCTGCAAGGCAGTGAGCCCGGCCAGGGGAAGGCTCGCGGCCTCGGTGTAGCTGAGGGACCTCGGCATGAGAGCCACAAGATCCTCGTGGACCGCGGCGTGCTCGGCAAAGGCACCTAGTAGGGCTTTGTCCACGCGGGCAAACACCCGGTCTCCTGTGGAAAAGCGCGTGACGCCAGGTCCCACCGCTTCCACGATCCCGGCCAGCTCACTGCCGGCCACCAAAGGCAGCCTTGGCCTGGTGATCACGCGCACGGCACCTTCGCGTTGTTTGTAGTCCACGGGGTTGAGGCCTGCGGCAAACACCCTGATGAGGACCTCGCCCGGACCGGCAATCGGCTTGGGGACGTTCTGCAGCTCCATTGCGTCGGCACCGCCGTAGCGGGTCAGCACATACGCGAGCACTTAGGCTCCTTTCCGGAGAGTTGATTGATGGTGGCCGTTCCACACCCACGGCTTGCGGGGCAACCTGGCCGGATCAAAACTGTCCAGGGCGTCACCAAGGGGCACCCCTGGCAGCCCGAGCGATTCGAGGATCATGTCGCGTACCTCCCCGGCAGACAGTCCGACGGCGGCAAGGTCGCCGAGCGTCACGGCGCCGTCGCGCTTGGCCAGCCGGGCGCCGTCGCGATTCAGTACCAAGGGGACATGGGCGTATTCCGGCACGGGCAACCCCAGCAACGAGGCCAGATAGGCCTGGCGGGGTGCGGAGGACAAGAGGTCGTCGCCGCGGACCACTTGGTCCACGCCTTGCTGCCCGTCGTCCACCACCACGGCCAAATTGTAGGCCGTAACGCCGTCGTTCCGGCGGAGCACGAAGTCATCCACCGCGCCCGTGTAGGGCCCGTGCAAGCGGTCGTCCACAGTCCATTCGTGCGTCTCGGAACGGAGCCGTATGGCAGCCGGGCGAGAGGCCCGGCGGATCTCACGTTCCGCCGTCGAAAAGTTCCTGCACGTCCCCGGGTAGGCGCCTTGCGGAGCATGCGGGGCGGACGGAGCTTCCTGGATCTCGCGCCGCGTGCAGAAGCATTCGTACGTGAGTCCTGCCGCGGTGAGCCGTTCGATGGCGGCGTTGTAGAACCCGGCACGGTCCGTCTGGCGAACGACGACGCCATCCCACGTCACGCCGACAGCTTCCAAGTCCCGGAGCTGGACTTCCTCGGCACCGGCGCGCGCACGGTCGAGGTCCTCCACGCGCATCAGGAAGTCGCGGCCCGTGGAACGCGCGAAGAGCCACGCGAGCATTGCCGTGCGCAAGTTGCCCACATGAAGCTCGCCGGAGGGACTCGGGGCGAAGCGGCCGGCGGAAGTCATGGCACAAGACTATGCGGCGCCGGGCGTGCCTGCGTACGGTTAATCTCCGAAGAGAGGGGCACGTTGAACTCAGCTCGAGTCAAGGCGACGGTTTCCTTCTGGAAAGCCGAAGAAGGTTGGGGGGAACTTATTCTTCCTGACGGGAAGAAATGTTTTGGACATTTCTCGGCCATCCAGCAATCAGGCGGATACAGGTCCCTCAAGGCGGGTGATCTGGTGGATGTCGAGTGGATTACCGCCTGTCAAGATGAATACGCCTATGTCGCGGTGTTGATTCAGCCTCTCTGAAACACCATGCCGGCAGCACAAGAGCCCCTCAGCTACCGCAACGCGTTCGGTGGCTCAGGGGCTCTTATGGTGGTGCCAGCACTTGGCCGACGGGGTGTGGAAAGACAATGCGTGAACAAGAGTCAATCAGCGGCTGCGTCCTTGCGGGACGGTGTTCCGGCGGCCGGGTGGTGTACCGGGGGATCCGTAGCCTGCGGGGTCCGGCGGTAACCTTTCCCCTCGTTGCCACAATTTCAACAGGAACCCTGCAGTTGGCGCAACGGACTCAATTGACACTGGTCAATCTGACCATTTCCTTGACAAAAGATGGACAGGAGGTGATCACTTTGCCGGAGTTGGCTCGGTAGCGGCCCACGCAGCCATGGCGCCCCGAAGCGCGGCACAGAGCTTCGTGGACACCTGGTCTTTGTCCAAGCCCACAGTGTTGAGCAGATCGAAAATTTCTCGGGGGTCAAAGAGGATGTTCCATAGGAACATGGCTTCGTCCCCGAGGGGCGGGAGGCCGAGTTCCTCGCAGGCCTCGCGAAGTGGCCGTTCCAAGGCCTCGGCTTGGATGGTCAGGTAGTACGCGCCGGAGCGAAGACGGGCCAAGTATCCCTCGCCGGAGCGTGTGTGGACCATGGAACCACCATGCTTGATGACGAGACCCACCCAGTGCCGGCTGACGCTCTCCAGCAGTTCCACGCCGGACGTAGTCTGGGCAACGCTGAAATCGCGCAGCTTCTCACCAACACCAAAGCGGAACGCGGCCAGCACGTCCTCCACCGAGGCGAAATGACGGTAGGCCGTTGCCGGAGAGATCTCGGCTTCGCGAGCGATGTCCGTCATGCTCACCGGGCCCTTGGCCTTGGCGAAGAGCTTCCCGGCGGCCCGCACCAGTTGGCGGCGGTTGCGTTGGGTGTCACTGCGCATGGGCGCCCCCTTCCGTGTCAGATCCCAGCGTAGCGCCTGAGCGGCAGGCGCTACGCTGGCCACGTCGGAACTCACCGGAGCTCGGCCAGTCCGGCCGCCAGCCGCTCCACGCCGGTGGTGATCGCCTCCGAGCTGGCGGCGTAGGACAAGCGCAGGTGAAACTCGCCGTTCCGGCCGAATTCACTTCCGGGACGGACCGCTACCCCGTGGTTGCGCAAGTGCGCCACCATCGCAGCGGCCGGCAGCTCGACGTCGTACTTGGGGAAAAGGTAAAACGCGCCCTCTGGCGAGCTGACCGTCAGGCCTGGAATCCCTTGGAGGCCGCTGGCCATGAGTTCCCTACGCAGGGCGTAGGAAGCGTGCATCCGCTCGATATCCGGCCCGCACGTCTTGAGGGCAGTCAATGCGGCGTACTGCACGGCCTGGTTCATGGAACCGTTGAAGGTGTTGTGGACCCGGGCTGCAGAGGCCATGACGTCGGACGGGCCCCAGAGGTAGCCGACGCGCCAGCCGGTCATGGCATAGCTCTTGGAGAAGGTCTGGCAGTAGATGGTCCGGCCGGCCAGGGCTTCGATTTCCAGTGCCGAGGTGAAGGGTTCGGGCGTGTAGACCAGATCGCTGTAGGCCTCATCGGAAAGGATCAAGGTGTCTGTTCCGGCCACCATGTCGGCGAGGGCTTCGAGTTCGCGGCGGGAGTGCACGATGCCGGTCGGGTTGGAGGGGTTGCAGAAGACGAACATCCTGGCGCCTTCAAGCGCGGCGGCCAGTGCCTCAAGGTCCCAGTGCAGGTCATCGGCCAGCGGCACCGGCACGGTGATGCCCCCGGCCATGCTCACGAGATCCGCGTACAGGGAATAGGTGGGATCCGGGATGACCACTTTGTCGCCTGGGTTGACGATGCCAAGGATCGCCGCGGACAGGCCGGCCGTGCCGCCCTGCGTGATGAGCACGTCGCCAGGGCTGGCCACTCCGCCGAGGAGCTGGCCGATACGGGCAGCCAGCTCCTCGCGAAGCACCAGCTCGCCGAGCAACGGCGAGTAGTGGGTGAAGCCGTCCTCGAGGGCGCGGGCGGCTGCTGCTCGAACCTGGGCCGGGGTGTCGAAGTCCGGCTCGCCCATGGCCAAGGAGACAAGGTCCCCCTTGGATTGGGGCTGCTGCACCCGCAGCGATGTGCGCTGGATGCGCTGCACCGCCTCGGACGGCTGGAAATCGGCGACGGCGGTGGCTGGCTCGAGTGTCATGAGGGTCCTGATCTGGGTGGTGGCTGAGGTTGTTTTGGGGGTCTTTGTCGCAGCCGCGGGTGCGTAGAGTCTGCGGGGCTTCATCACTGCGGCGCCTCATCGGCGGGAGCTCCGGCCCAGCGGCTGATCTCGATGTCACCGGAGGTATCCCGCTGGATCGTGGGGGCGATGACCAATTCCTGGACGACGGTGCGCTGGGGCAGCGTGGCCACGAGGTGAATGGCTCGGGCCACGTCTTCGGGCTGCACCATGGCATCGCGCTCCTCTGCGCGGGGCGGGCGCGCGCGGTTGTCCAGGATGGGAGTGGCGGTTTCGCCGGGCAGGATGGTCACCGCGCGCAGTCCGTCGTTGCGGAAGGTGTTGTGCAGGTACGTCATGAAATTCCGGACCGCGGCCTTGGCCGCGCCATACGCGGCGCCGCCAAGCAAGTTGGGGTTCACGGCTGCGAGCGAAGAGACCGTGATGATGGTTCCGGTCTTGCGGGCCAGCATGTCCGGAAGGACTGCCTGGCTGAGAAGGTAGACGGCGTTGAGGTTGACGTCCAGGACGTCATTCCACTCCTGCTGACTGATCCAGCGAACGTTGAGGACCTTGCTGGAGCTGCCTGCGTTGTTGACAAGGATGTCCACCGGGCCCAGATTCACGTGGACCCAGTCCAGCAGCGCGTCTACATCGTCTTTGGAGGTGATGTCCGCGGCCCGGGCAACGGCGCGGCCGCCGTCGGCAACGATTTCCGCGGCGAGTTCCTGCAGCACGCCTTCACGCCGCCCCACCAGCACCACCGCGGCACCCTCGGTCGCCAGCAGGGCCGCCGTCGAGCGTCCCATGCCGGTACCGGCGCCGGTGATGATCGCGAGCTTGCCGTCCAGAAGTCCCATGGTGTCAGTTCCTCGTGTTCTTAGAATCATTTGAGATACCCATCACATATGAGAAGAGTTTCTCATTTCAGACGATGATGGTCAAGTGTTTTTCTTCGCGTCGATGCTTCACGCCGCTGCGGGACTCGGCGAGGCCGCGGAGATTGCGGAGACGGGGAGCCCGACGGCGGCAAACAGGGCGTGCACGCGCTCTTCCAGATGCGCCAGGAGGCGCTGCTGTTCGCGGTATTGCTCCACGGCTTCGGCGTTGCTGATCCAGCGGAAGGTCATCTTCCGACCGGGACTGGCCTGGCCCAGCATGGAGAGGGAAGCTTTGGCTGCGACCGCCACAATCGGGTAGCCAGCGGTCAGCGTCCTTGAGCGACCCAGGATGATGAGCTCATCGCCATGCGGGATTTCGAATGCGCCGATTGGGACCCCATGGGACACGATTTCTCCGAGCCCCTCGGGATGCACCACCGGCCCGTCCAAACGCAGGCCAACGTGGTTGGATTTGGTGCCCACGGTGTAGTGGCTGGAGCTGAGCAGCTTCCGAATGCCCGGCGTCCGATCCGTTTCGGGGCCGTCGACGACGTCGATGGTCCACACGTCCGGGCTGAAGTCCGGCGCTGGAACTGGAAGCCGGAACAGGGGCTGGGTCAGGAACGGGTGCGTGAATCCGCGGTACCGGCTGTGGAGGGTGAGTGTCTGGCCGGGAGCGAGCTGTTGCGGGAAACCCATCCGGGATTCCGGCGCGGCGCTTCCCATGAAGCGGGCAGTTTCCAGGTCCCCGCTGAAAGCCATGTAGTTCCGCATACCGCCGCTGGCTTTGGCAAGCACAACCCGGGCGCCAGCCGGAATACAGAGCGGCTCCCACATGGCGACCAGATCGCCGTCGACCGTGATTTCTGCGGGAACCCCGGTCACGGCACACATGACGTCCTGCGTGGCCGTGAACGCAAAACGTCCACCCATGATTTCCAGGCACGTGGACTTGCGGCTATTTCCGACCAGGATGTTGGCCGCGGCCGCGGAGTGCTGGTCCGCCGCGCCTCCGCAGGGGACACCCATGAACTCGGAATTCTCGCGGCCCAGGTCCTGGAAAGTGGACAGCCAGCCGGCCTCGCTCACCTTGATGCCGATCGCACGCTCAGGGAAGGTCACCGTGGCCCCCTTCCTGCCTGCTGGCCGCGCTAGCCCGCAGGAATTGGCCTTCGAGCCGCGCCCACTCGCCCTCCGGAACCACCTCGAAGCGCACCAGATCCCCCGGCTTGTAGGACGTGGCGGGATCTTCGCGGATGTCGCAGATGGTCAGCGGAGTCCGGCCAATCACCTTCCAACCGCTCGGCCCAGGGAAGGGTTGGATGATGGCATTGGTACCGGCCACCATCACGGATCCGGGTTCCACATTGGTCCGCGGCTCGACGCAACGGCTCACCTGGCCCGGGAATTGCACGCCGCCCATCATGGGGGCCATGGCCGCGGCCAACAGGTTGATGGTCAGCACTGAGGATGAGAACTGCTGCAGGACCGCCTCCGAACCCAGGCCCAATTCCTCGGCCACACCCGGAAGGTCGGGAGAGAATTCCTCGCTGACCACCATCGGGATGACAAAAAGTGATTGCGAGGCGCTAGCGCCTCCCGGTTCCAGGCCTTTACCGGCAACTGCCAAACGAATGGTTTGCGCTAACTGTTCGTGGGTCACGGCCAGGCAATCGAACTCGACCAACAAGGACTCAACACCGGCCACGATATCCAGTACCCCGTATGGCCGCACTTCCAGCAGCACATCGCGGAGGCGGCTGCTCGCCGTCCGGCGGAAGTCGGCGTCGTCGTTCTTGACCCTGAGCATGAGGGCTGAATCGCCAAACGGCTCGGCTGCCAATTCGGGCGGGTGGTGCAACCGCTCCGCGTATGCTGTATGCGTGGTCATGAGTCCTGCTCGGTGGTACGGGTGATGGATCCGGGTGTTGCTCAGTTCAGACAGTGGCCGGTTCAGACGGTGGCGAGCCGGGCCTTTTCGGCGAGGACTTCCTGGAGTCCGGTGGCTTTGATGCCCGCCTTGTCCAAGGCCGCGCGGAGGGCGGTGCCGTTCTGGAGGACCTGCGGGTGGTCGCCGTGGAGGAGGACGACGTCGGCATCGTGCCCGAGCGGGACCACCTTGCCGGTGACAGCGCGGACAGTGCCCTCGATAACCACCTGGACCACGCGTCGGCCGATTTCCTCCGGGTCATGCAGGAGCGCGCCTTCGGTGTTGCGGGAGACTGGCATGCCGTCTTCGCCGTAGCCCCGGTCCGCCAGGAAGACGTAGCCCACTTCGAGTCCGCGCTTGCGGGATTCATCGGCCAGGAGGCCGTTCTGGCAGATCACGATGTAGGAGGGGTCGTAGGCCTTGATGGCATCGGTGATGGCTCGGGCGTGCTTGGCGTCGGTCTGGGCGATGCTGCCCATGCGGCCGTGCGGGGCCACGTGGCTGATCTTGCCGCCGTGGATGCGGGCGAACGCGTCCAGGGCGCCGATCTGGTAGAGGACATCGGTGCGGATTTCTTCCTCGCTGGCCTCGATCAGGCGGCGTCCGAAGCCCACTAGGTCCGGGTAGCCGGGGTGGGCACCGAGTTCGATGCCGCGCTCCACGCAAGCCTTGACGGTGGCATCCATGACCCGCGGATCGCCGGCATGGAAACCGCAGGCGATGTTGGAGGCGGTGACGAGACCCAGGAGGGCGTCGTCGTCGCCGATCGTGTAGTTGCCGTAGCTTTCGCCGAGGTCTGCGACGACGGCGACTGAATTGATGCTCAAGGTGACTCCCGGTGGTTCTCTTGTTTTGCTTAGGGTTCGACGGCGGCGGCTGCCGTTTCGGTGGCGGGCGGCCGCCGCCGTCGAGGTTCTGGTGGTCCGCTACTAGTGCGTCTGCAGGGGCTGGCCCTTGGTTTCCTTCAGGAAGTAGACCGAGACGAGCGTGATGATGGCCGTGCCGATCGAGGCGTAGGCGGGAACCATGCTGTTGCCGGTGGCTTTGATGAGTTCAGTCATCACCAATGGTGCGCTGCCGCCGAAGATGATGGTGCTGATGCTGAAGCCGATGCTATACGCGCTGTAGCGGACCGTGGTGGGGAACATTTCGGTCAACACAGTGTGGACGACGGCGGCGTGGCCGGAGAAGGCGATGGCCATGACTACCGTGGCAACGCAGGCAAGCGGCATGTTGCCGGTGGTGATCATGGCAAACATCGGGTACGAAACCAGTGCCATGAGCACGGCGGAGAGAGCCAGCACCGGCTTGCGGCCGATCCGGTCGGAAAGGCGGGCCATCAGCGGGATCGCGATGATGATCGCCACCAGGCTGACCGCAGTGACGAGGAGCGCCTGGAGCATCGTGAAGTTGTTGCTTGCACCCAGCTGGGTCTTCAGGTACGTGGGCATGTAGGCGAACAGGAGGTAGTAGCCGGGGCCGTTCAGCGCGGGGAGGAAGATGGTCAGCGCGATGGCTTTGAGGTGGCGCTTGGACGTGAAGACGGTGCGCAGCGGGTTGCCTTCCACCTCGTTGCGCTCACGTAGTGCGGCGAAGTGCGGGGTGTCTTCCATCTTGGAGCGGATGTAGAAGCCGACGTAGCCCAAGGGCAAGGCGAAGAGGAACGGGATGCGCCACGCCCAGGATTGCATGGTCGAGTCGCCGAGGGTGGTGATGAGGCCGGCGGAGAGGGCGCTACCGAAAAGCAGGGCGCAGAAGGAACCGACCGCGATGAAGCTCATGGAGTAGTTGCGGTGCTTGTTATGGGCGTATTCGCCCACGAACGCCATGGCCCCTGCCACTTCGCCGCCGGCGGAGAAGCCCTGAAGGATCCGGAACAGGATCAGCAAGGCCGGAGCGGCCCAGAATATGACCGAGTAGGACGGGATGAGGCCGATGCAGGCGGTGGCCCCGGAAATGAGGAGCAGGAGGACGGCGAGCAGGTTCTTGCGGCCCAGCCGGTCACCCAGGAAACCACAGATGACGCTGCCGAAGGGGCGGGCCAGGAAGCTCACCAGGAAGCCGACGTTGGTCAGGAGTAGGGAGCCGACGTCCTTGGAACCCATGATGTTCATGGCCAGGTACGTGGTCAGCAGGCCGTAGATGCCGTAGTCGTACCATTCCACGAAGGAACCCATGGTGCCGGCAAAGGTTGCTTTGCGCACCATCCTGCCGTCAGCGGTTACGACTTTGATTTGAGCGGTGTTCAGTTCCACTGAGTCCGTCGATTGCTTTGTCATGGTGGGTGCTTTCAGTCTATGAGGGGGCTGGGGTGGGAGAAAGCGTGTTCAGCTGTACTCGCGGGTTATTTCCGCGGTCATCTCGGCCTCGTGCGCGGCCACGGCGATGACTCGTTCCAGGATTTCGGCGGCACGGGCCTGGGGGATGATCACGACTCCGTCGTCATCGGCGGCGACGATGTCGCCTGCCGAGCAGACGATGCCGCCGATTGCTACGGGTTCGCCGATGACTCCCGGGCCGTTCTTGAACGGACCGGCAGGGGTGACTCCGCGGGCAAAGACGGGGAACTTGATTTCGGTGATGGTGGCGCGGTCGCGGATGTAGCCGTCAATGACGGCTCCGGTGGCGCCGGCGGCTTCGAAGCGCTGGGACAGCTGCTCACCCACCAAGGCACGGTGTTCATGGCCGAAGCCGTTGATCACCACCACGTCACCGGGCTGGATGTAGTTCAACGCTTCGATGACGGCGGCGTTGTCTCCCGCGGCACCGAGGACGGGGAGGGCCGAGCCGACGCAGCGGGCGCCCTCCCAGACCGGGCTGATTCCGCCGTCGACGATTCCGAGCCGCTCCATGGCGTCACCGATGTTTGCTACGGGGAACGCTTCGAACGCGCGGACCAGTTCGCGGGGCGGCCGGGTCCATGATGCGGTGCGGACGGTCAGTTCGAGTGTTGTTGCCATTTTCTTCGCCTTTGGTTTCTTCCCAGGAGCCGGCGCTTTGGGCGTCGATCGTCTTGAGACGTCAATCACATATGAGAAGAGTTTCGCGTTTTTAATTCACGCCGTCAAGGGCTTCCCGTTACGGGCATGTAAATGATTCGCAACCATGGCTCGCTGGCGACGTGGTTCCATTGATGGGCCACTCGGCAGGGATTGTGCGGGAGAATGGGTTCGGTTGGACATTCTGACCAGTAGAATCTTCGGCGACCAGGCAGAAAGCGGAAGCGATGCAGGAATTGGATTCAACGGACAAGCGGATCCTTGCCGCGCTCGACGACGATCCTCGTGTCCCGATCATGGTTCTCGCCCAACGCCTGGGCTTGGCGCGCGGGACGGTCCAGTCGCGCCTGG
This sequence comes from Arthrobacter sp. AZCC_0090, assembly GCF_014207375.1. Taxonomy (GTDB): domain Bacteria; phylum Actinomycetota; class Actinomycetes; order Actinomycetales; family Micrococcaceae; genus Arthrobacter. Next base: position 100,222 of record NZ_JACHEE010000015.1, read on the forward strand.
AGCGCATGTCGGCGTCGGGCGCTTTGCGTCCGAACAGCAGCCGGGTACTGCCCTCAGCACTGGGCCGCGGCGTTGCGGCGGCAGTGAGTGCGGAGTTGGATCAAAGCCGGCTGAACGAGGCGATCGCGGCCCTGCGCGACATTCCGGAGGTGCTTGAATGCCATGCGCCAGCCGGGGACACCGACCTCATCATCCGCGTCGTCGCCACGAGCCCAGACGATCTGTACAGGGTGTCCGAAGAGATCAGGCTGTGCCCGGGAATCGTGCGTACATCCACCAGCATGTTCCTGCGCGAGGTGATTCCGTACCGGACCACGGGCTTGCTGCAGGGGTGAGGGCGGGCGAAACTTATCCACAAGGGGACTTCTGCCCATGTCCCGTAACGTGCGCGGATCCTAGGATGGGGACAGGTTCTCGATGAGCCGAAGACTCCAGGGGGAAGAGTGGCGGGCAACTTCTACGGCGCCGACGTCGCACAATTGCGGCAGTTGGCCAAGGACCTGGCTAGAAGCGCCGGCAAACTGGACCAGCTCGGGCAACTGCTCAGCAGCTCAGTCGCCAATAGCCCATGGCATGGGCCCGACGGTGAACGGTTCCGGCATGACTGGAGCAACTCGCATCGACGGGATCATCGCCGACGATTACAACAACATGCGAGACCATCCCGGCGGCGAGGCCGTGACTTATATGGTGACACTTGCGGGGGAGCCGTCCATTCCGGGAGCCAAGAGCTACCCCGAAGTCTTCCCTTTCAAGTTCAGCGTGGAGAGCCCCGGCCCCGAAAAGATTCCGTTCACCAGTTGGGACAACCCCACGCAGTTCCGAACTGACTTCACCACAGGCTTCCCCGCCGGGAACATCGCCGACGCCGACCAGCGCTGGGCCCTGATCAAGCAGGACACCCTGCCGGCCTACCAGAAGTTGCTGGCCACCGATCCGCAGGGCGCCAAGGACATGATCGCTTCCGACTTCAACGGCCGTGTTGAACAGTATCGCCCCACCAACAACATCCCGAGCATCATGGACAGGTTCCGGTCCGGTTTCCACGCGGAGGTGCACCAGTGATCCGAGTCCGCCGCAGAGGGCGGCTTGCCGTTCTCCTTACCCTGGTCCTCAGCCTAGGCCTGGCGGGATGCCAGTTGAGCCACCCGAATTCGACCGCCCAAACTTCCCAAGCACAATCTTCCCAAGGGAGCACAGTGACCACCTCCGAATTCTCCGCTCTCGACGCCGCCGGAGTTGACCAGATCAGGAGCAGCAAGCAGGCCAGGCTGGACATGAGTACCGGTTCACTCCTGAAGTCCGCCGTCCAGCTCGCAGGGGACAGTTACGGCCCGGAGATCAACACCCAAGATGCGGGCAAGATTGCCCTCACCATCGTTGGCCCCAAGGGCGAGATCAAGGGCGACACCGACCGTATCCGTTTCAACACCACCGATGCCCGCACCGACTTCAGCGAAATCACCTTTTTCCTCACCGCAGAATCGTTGGACAGCTATGTCAGCCTCCTGCGCGACGGCGTGCAACGCTATGGAATCGACAGCCAGGATACGGAGCGTTGGATCAAGTCCGTCAAAGACGACCCGGCGTCCAAGAGCGACTATTCCCTCACCTCTGGAACCAGCACCGGCCTGGATGTAAATTACGATCTCCGCTACGACGGCAGCAAGGGAACCCAGGTCATCATCGTCCACGTGAGTCCGCGGGTCTGAGCTTGGTGGAGCGGGACCTGCGCGCCACCTGGCTGCGCATCTGGAGCCTACACCGGCGGTCCCGCATTCGGCTTCAGGTTCTTCATCACCAAAGTTGAGGTGAGGCGCTCGACGGCGGGAAGCGCCGTGAGCTGGTCGTCGTAGAAGCGCTGGTAGGCCGGGAGATCCGCGGCGATCACGCGCAGGAGGTAGTCCGGTGAGCCGAAGAGCCGCTGCGCCTCGACGATGTTGGGGATGGCTGTCACGCGGTCTTCGAAGTCTGCCATCGTGGTGCGGTCAACCTGGCGCAAGGTCACGAAGACGATCGCCTCGAATCCGAGGCCAATCGCCGCCGGATCGATGTCCGCGCGATAGCCGCGGATGACGCCTGAAGCCTCGAGATCCCGCAGCCGTCTGTGGCATGGAGCTACGGTCAATCCCACCTTGGCGGCGAGCGCGGTGGCAGTCATTCGGCCATCCTCTTTGAGGTGACGCAAAATAGTTCTGTCAATTCCATCAATCACGCAATTATCTTAGCGAAGAGACGGCAAGTCCAGCTAAATATGGGAACACTTATGGGCGGTTTTTTCATAAGGTTCATGGTGTACCCACTAGCAGGAGCCACAATGAACCCCCAGCTTTTCCTCGCCTTCGTCATTGTCGCCGTCACCTTGGCGTGCACCCCGGGCGTCGACTGGGCGTATTCGATCGCGGCCGGCCTGCGGCAGCGCAGCTTTGTCCCGGCCGTGGCTGGCCTGTGCAGCGGATACGTGCTGCACACCGCCCTCCTGGCGGCCGGACTCGCAGCCCTTTTGGCAGGCGTTCCGGGGCTTCTCGGCTGGCTGACCATCGCGGGCGCAGCCTATTTGCTCTGGCTCGGCGTGAGCACCATGCGCTCGTGGCGCGGCGCAAGCTTCAGCGCGGATGACGCCGTCGGGCAGTCCCGAAACCAGGTGCGCACCTTCCTGCAAGGCATGGGCACTAGCGGCATCAATCCCAAGGGTCTGTTGTTCTTCCTGGCGCTTGTTCCGCAGTTTGTAAGCCCGGAAGCGTCATTGCCCGTGCCGGTGCAATCAGGCGTACTGGGCCTCACCTTCGTGCTGTTCGCGGGCATCATCTACACGGCCGTGGCGCTGACCTCGCGAAAGCTGCTCCATTCCCGCCCTGCCGCTGCACGCGTGGTGACCCTGAGCAGCGGGATCATCATGGTGGGCCTCGGCGCCGTCTTGCTGGGCGAACAGTTGCTTCCGCTGCTTCGGTGACGCGGCTTCGGTCCTAACCGCCCGGTTCGCCGAAGTCCTTGTTCCACATCCGGCGCACCTCGACGTCCTTGCGGATCCCGTCGACGGCCTCAAGGCTGGCCTCCTCCTGCTTGCCAGGCTTTCGCCGCACGGCCACCCGTGGAAGAGGAGGGCGCGGGCCAGGCGCCCTCCGCCTGACCTCAAGCATCGACAGGGCCCGATCCGTGAGGGCGTCATTGCGCAAGGCGAGGCTGGTCTTTTTCCTCCGGAGCACCTCTGCCAGTGCGGCCTGGGCCGCTGCCCGCTCCCCCAGCGCGCGGAGCGCCTGCGCCCGTATCAGGAGCAACGCGGCCGAGAGGTCGTCCGCGTTGCGGAGCCCGTCAGTCCAGGCGACGACGTCGGAATGCCGCTCGAGTGCGGCCGCCGCAGTGCAGCGGGCCAAGGCGGAGGGCAACGACGGGGGCAGGCTGGCCAGGATGTCGAGGGCTTCCGTCGTCTGGCCCGTCTCCCGAAAACAGTGTGAGAGGGCGAGGAACACCGATTCCTCGCTGAACAGCACCGGAACGTCAATCCGCTCAGCCACCTCGACCCGGGTGACCACCCTGCCAAGGTAGCTGCGGGAGAACTGGCCGGCGGCGTCGTCGATCCGTATGGACAAGCCCCGCTGCAGCAGTTCCGACGCCCGCAGATATCCACCGTGCTTGTAGGCAAGCAGCCCTGCAATCACGTAGCACAAGCCCGCCCAACCGGGGTAGGCGCGGGCCAGGGTGATGAGGCGGTCCGGTTCGGTGCTGGTGAAAATGGCGTCGTACACCGACTTGGCGGTCTTCCCGGCCAGCCGCTTGAGCTTGGGAACGTCCCCGGCGACGTCGATCCGGCCGGCGGCTTTCCCCTTCAGGACACCGGCAATCGCGCCGCTCAAACCCTCAGCCAATCCACTCACCGAGGTGCGGACATGTCCGTCGCGGAACGGTGTGATGTCCCTCGTGTCGCCGAAAATAGCTCCTCGGGTGCCGGGAAATGATGGCTCACTCACGGTTGCGCCGTGATCGCAGGACAAAGCGTCGCAGAATTGGGCATCACAGAACCATGCTAACCGCGCTTTGTCCCACCCCTTCCCCTCTATTTCCCGGGTTTTCGGGAGTAAGATATCCTCGTCGGCAGGGTTCCGACTCCTTGCCGCGATGCGGCCCTCCATTTGAAGGGCCGATCGGAATCGTGATCGGGAGGAGCTATGACCACTGCTTCACACCCCGCGCAGCACCACCACGTGATGGGGCTGACGCTGCACAACACAGCACTGGGTTTGGGCTGGGTTTTCCTGGCTGTTGGCGTCTTGGGATTCATCCCGGGCATCACCAGCAATTACGGCGCCATGACCTTTGCAGGACATGATTCGGGCGCCATGCTTCTTGGAGTTTTCCAAGTATCCGTCCTGCACAATATTGTCCATCTGCTATTCGGCGCGGCAGGCCTGTACTTCGCGAGGACTGGGAGGATGGCCCGCGGTTACCTCATTGGCGGCGGCGCAATCTACCTCGTCCTGTGGATTTATGGCCTCATCACCAGCTCGAACATGAGCGCTGACTTCGTGCCTATGAACTCCGCGGACAACTGGCTGCACCTGGTTCTCGGCGTTGCCATGGTAGGTCTTGGCCTCTGGCTGGGGCGGGACGCAAGAGAGGAGACGAAGGGCCGCGCCATGTAGCGCACCCTGACTCTGCAGCACCTGCAGTTGCACGACGGCGGCCGTCCCCCTCGGGGCGGCCGTCGCCTTTGCATCCGGGGTGCCTAGCCGTTCCGAGGTGCCTAGCCGTTCCGGGGTGCCTAGCCGAGGAGCCGGTGCTCGTAGGCGAACGCCACCAGTTGGAGCCTGGTGCGCACCCCGAGCTTGCTGAGCACGCTGCGCAGATGGGTCTTCACCGTGGCCTCGGAAACAAACAAGCTTTCCGCCATCTCTGCGTTCCCCAGGCCTTTGGCCGCGAGCAGGAACACGTCCCGCTCGCGTGGCGAGAGGTCATCCATCACGGCGAGGTCCGGCCCGGCCACCGGGACCGTCCTGGCTGCGTGTTGGAAGAGTTCATGCACCGAACCGGGCGCGATCACCGAGTATCCCGAGTACACCGTCCGAATCGCCGCCAGAAGGAACTCCGGCTCCGCACTCTTGAGCAGGTATCCGCTGGCGCCCGCTTGCACGGCTTCCACCACGGCTTGGTCCCTGTTGAAGGTAGTCAGGGCAATGATCTTGGGCTTGTCCACTCCCGCGGCATCGGCTTCCTCCGTAATGCGCCGGGTGGCCGCGACTCCATCCAGGACCGGCATCCGAAGGTCCATCAGCATCACGTCCGGCCGCTGCTTGGCCGCGAGCGCCACGGCCTGTTCGCCGTCGTCGGCCTCCCACGCCATGTCCATGTCTGATTGGCTTTGCACCAGCATGCGGATACCGGCTCGGAACAGCGGCTGATCGTCCACCAGGGCAACCGTGATCGGTGCTTCAGCCACGTCCGACGCTTTCCCGCTGGATGCCCGACGACGGCGACGCGCCCTCCAGAGCCAACGCCGGCTCCTGCTCCGGGCCTTTTGGGGACGAAGCGGTTTCCCGGTCCGCACCGCCTTCCAGGCCGCTTTCCGCTCCGACTTCCGGGAGGAGGGAGGCCGAGCGCGAGCCGTACGGGATGAAGACAGTCACACGGAACTGCTCGCCGTCGGGCCCGGAACTGAGCCAACCGCCGGCCAGATGCGCACGCTCCCGCATTCCGGGGATGCCGCGCCCCACGCGCGCGACCTCGCCGCCGTCGTCCGTCCCCCCAATCGAAACGGACGCCGGCAGCTCGGAAGCGACGTGCATCGTCAGCCCCGGGCCGCTCCAGTCGAAGTGAAGCCGCACAGCCGTGCCGCGTCCGCCGTGTTTGAGGGCGTTCGTCAGGCATTCCTGCACTATGCGGAAGACGGCGAGCTGCTGGCCCGCGCCAATCTCGACCGGGGTTCCGGTCTCGCTCTGCTGGACTTTGAGGCTGCCTTGGCGCATCCGCTCAACAAGAGGCCCGACGTCGCTGAGCCGGGGCTGCGGAGTCACCAGTCCGTCGTCGCGCACTCCTTCAATGACCCGCTGGGCGTCCACGAGTGCGTGGCGGGCGGACACCGCGATGTTCTCCAAGGCGTCGAGCACTGCCTTGGGTTGATCCTGGCTGAGATAGCGCGTGCCGTCGGCTTGGGCGGCAATCACTGCAAGCGAGTGCGCCAAGACATCGTGAAGGTCACGGGCGATCCGGGTGCGTTCCTGCTCCACGACGAGCTCGACCTCGGTCTCCTTGAGGTTTGCCTGGGCAAGTTTGCGTGCCAGGGAAAGACTCCCCCGGTCCTCGTAAAGGGCCAAGGCGATACCGACGGCGGCACAGCCGGCGGCGATCAGGATCAGGGTGGAGAAGAGTTGCCAGCCGTAGTAGCTCAGGGCGCCCCGGTCACCCGCATATATTGGCCTGAACCAGCCGACGCCATAGCCGTAACGCCATGACAGCATCAGAAAGGTTATGACGGCCGTGAAAACGACGTTGGCTGCCCCTGCGATAGACCGCTGCCTGCGGGATCCGGTCCACAGAATGAAGGCCAGCGCGATGAATGAACCAATGTAGATTGCCCAATGAGTAGGCCCGGGCGGACGGATGACATAAGTCAGTTGGCCAAGCAAAAGGATAGCCGTGAGCCCGAGCGACACATAGGGTTTCCACACCGCCGTGGCTATGGCCAAGGTCATCAGGACGAGCATCCACGTGCCGGGCCAATAGTTCAGCCCCCACTGCCCCATCCTTCCAGCCTCCGCTACGCACCACAGGGCGAAAAAGATGACGGCCGCCGCGGGGGCGCCCCATTGCCGTGCAACTTTCAGTGTCTGTTCCATGTCAGCCACCCTATCCACGGCTAAGGACGCGGGACCGCCGATTCTGCCCTCCAGCGTCCGATCTCCACCCGGAAGCCAGCGGATTCATCCCTGGAGCCAAGGCTCTCGCTCACAAGACGTGAGCGAGCGTGGGCGAAAATGCCGCTAAAGGTGAGCGAGGGTTTGTTGAGACAAACGCTCGCTCACATATCAGGCCAAAAGCCCCAACGCTCCATCACGTATCCATCCTTTAAGCGCGATCGGACGGTGCCCCGATGCGCGCGCCGCGGGTGTTATCGAAGCAAAGAACGATGGCGACGCTCCCCAGGCACGGGACCGTCGCCGTCGTCGGCACGTGGGGCTAAACGCCCGGCTTACTCAGCGGCCGCAGCAACCGCCGCGGTGACCGCCGGAGCAACGCGGGAATCCAGGGGGCTGGGCACGATGTACTCGGCGGAGAGGTCTTCCTCGGCCAGAGCGGCGATGGCGCGGGCCGCGGCGATCTTCATGGCCGGGGTGATCCTGCGCGCACCGGCGTCCAAGGCTCCGCGGAAAATCCCGGGGAAGGCCAGGACGTTGTTGATCTGGTTCGGGAAATCGCTGCGACCCGTGGCCACGACGGCGGCGTACTTTACGGCAACCTCGGGCAGGACTTCCGGGTCCGGGTTGGACAGCGCGAACACGATCGAGTCCTGGTTCATGAGCTTCAGGTGTTCCTCAGCCAGCTTGGACGAGGAAACGCCGATGAACACGTCGGCGCCCTGCAGGGCTTCGGCGGGTCCACCGGTAAGGGCGCGGGGGTTGGTGCGCTGGGCGAAGCGGGCCTTGACACTGCCCGAATCGGCCACCAGATCGGCGCGCTCGGCGTTGATGATGCCCTTGGAGTCCAGAAGGACGACGTCCTTGACGCCCGCGGTCAGCAGGATCTCGGAGACGGCGATGCCCGCGGCACCCGCACCAGAGACCACAACCTTCAGTCCCTCAAGTTCACGGCCGGTCACCTTGGCGGCGTTAGTCAAGGCTGCGAGAACCACGACGGCGGTGCCGTGCTGGTCATCGTGCATGACGGGGCAATCGAGGGCTTCGATGAGACGCTCTTCGAGTTCGAAGCAGCGGGGCGCGGAGATGTCTTCGAGGTTCACCGCACCGAAGCTCGGACGCAGGCGGACAAGAGTCTCGATGATTTCGTCCACGTTGGTGGTGTTGAGGACCAAGGGGATGGAATCGAGATCACCGAAGGCCTTGAAAAGCGCGGACTTTCCTTCCATGACCGGGAGGGAGGCGCTGGGGCCGATATTGCCAAGACCCAGGACGGCCGTACCATCGCTGACAACCACCACGAGGCGCTCGGCCCAGGTGTGGGTGCGGGCAAGCTCCGGGTTGGCATGGATCGCGCGGCTCACCTCGGCAACCCCGGGGGTGTAGGCAATGGAAAGATCACGCTTGTTCAAGAGCGGCACGGTGCTGGAAACGGAAAGCTTACCGCCTTCGTGGGCAGTGAAGATTTCCTCTTCGCTCAGCGCCAGGGCAGTCAGGTTCTGTTCAGGGGTGATGGTCTCGACGGACACGTCGTTGTCTCCTCAGGCTAGCCGTGAACCCACGGCACAATTCGGGCAGGTGTAGAGGCTTCGGTGCCGGACCAAGGGTGGCTGGTCCGTGCGGTGAAACTCCTGCGGATATGGGCTGCTAGCCGCTTAGCGCCTGACTTCGTAGACAGGCGCTTGATAGGAAGACTAGAGACATCCAGCGATAAATACATACTTTTGGTCATTGTGGTCTAGACCGGTTACGCCAATTTGCGGAAAAGCTACGCGTCCGCAAAGAGCTTGCAGGCGTTCTTGAGGTCCTTCTCCGCGTCGAAAAGCGAGATCCGGCGGCAATTGACCGACTGGACCAGACCACTGACCACGTGCAGCAGGATCCGGGCCTTGCCGGCGTCGCCGATTGCTGCCGTGACCATCTCCGCGGAGAGCGCTTCAATATCTCGCAAAAGCACGGGGATGTCGCCATCGCGGGTGTCCCACGTGCGGGAAAGGCAGTGTTCGACGGCGGGCTGCATGACCCGCATGTGGAAAATCTCCATGCCGAGTCCGGTGAGCTCCTGCTGGCTGCACCTCGAAGATGCCGGCTTGGCATCATTGAGTTCCCGGAGCTGCTGCCGGTAGACCGCGAGCATCAGATGGACCGTGGAGGGAAAGTAGCGGTAGAGGGTCCCGAGCGGAACGTGGGCCCTGGTGGATACGTCCGAAAGACTCACGGTATCGAACTGCCGCTGGGCGAATCCTGCGGCAGTCTTCAATATCCGGGCGTAGCGCAATAGCTGTCTCGGCGTGGTGGGAGCAGCTGCCATCTGGGGCAGCCCCGCAGCCAGATCCAGCGAATACGGTTCCAAGGAGTTCGGTTCGGACATTTCCGGCGTTCTGTTGGTGTGGGCTTCGTTCTGGGAAGCGCGGCCCCCCAAAGGCCGGGCGCGTCCTGACAATGATACGGCAGCAAGATGTCAGTTCCCTGAGAGAGGATTCCAGGGCTACGCGACGCCCTTGATTTTCACCACGAATACCGCACCCAATAAGCCGATGACAGCTGCGGCCACATACAACGACACGTAGCCGCCCCAGAACGCCACGAAGGGGTAGGCAATGAGAGGCGCGATCACCTGTGGCAGAGAGTTGGCCACATTGATGACGCCAAGGTCCCGGCCCCGGTCCAGCGCAGTGGGCAGCACCTGGGTAATGAGGGCAAAGTCGACCGCCAGGTAAGCGCCAAACCCGATACCAAGCACCACCGCACCCGCAATGGCCCCCGTCCACGTGGGATCGAAGCCAAGGACCAAGGCCGCTATCGAAATGACGACCGACGAGACGATCACCAGCGGTTTGCGTTTGCCCATGCGGTCACTGATGGCACCACCCACCACACTCGTGACGATCACCATCACGGCATAGAGGCCTGTGAGGATGAGGACCCCGAACTCAGGCTTGAGGTTCTGGGTCTCCTCCAGGTGCACGGCATCCTTGAGGAAGAACAGCAAGTACAGCGTGACCATATGGTTGCCGATATTGACCAGCAGGCGCGTCAACCAGGCCCACGCGAAGTCCGGGTACTTGACCGGCGAGATCCAGAATCCCCGTAGGAAAGTCCACAGCTTAAACGGTGGGCGGGTCTCCGCCGGGAGAGGTACGTCGTCGTTCTTGAAAAGATAGAGCACCACGCCGGCTAGCAGCACGACAGCGCACACGATGTAGCCGAGGGCAAAGTTCCCCGAAACGGCGGACGCGATCACCGCGCCGGCGAGAATGCCGACGGTCTGGCCCATGGCCGCAAGCCCGCCCACCGTGCCACGCTGGGGCACCGGCACCCGGTCCGGGATGGCCGCCGTCAAGGCCGCATACGCACCGTTGCAACCGGCCTGAACCAAGCACCACAGGAGGGCCATGACTGCCACATTGGGAGCGCCTGCCAGCGCTATCAAGGCTGCGGCGCCCAAGATGGCGCCAAGGAGCACCCATGGCACTCGGCGCCCGAAGCGGGACGTAGTGCGGTCGCTGAAGGCGCCGAAGAGGGGGTTCGCCACGAGGGACACCGCGGCACCGCACCCGGTGACGAGGGCAAGGATGGCTTCCTTCTGGCCTTCGTCGAAATGGATGGCCTGCTGCCCTAACAACACCTGGATGGGACCGAAGAACGCGGCGTTGATGCCCACATTGACCAGCACCACTGCGGTGACCCACAGCGAACGGACGCGTTGCACGGGCTCGGCGAGCGCCGTCGTCGGGCCGCCCTGTTTCCCTGGAGGAACCTGCGCCCCTAGAGGATCGTGAGGCCCAAGAGGATCCATCGCCGGTCCCTCAGGCAGTGAACCGGGCAGATCGGACAGGCTCATAACGGTGCTCCCCTAGCAGCTTAACGTGTGGATTCAGCCTAGCGCTGCGGGAGTCTGATCGGCTGTGATCAAGGCAGCTATGTGGATAAAGGCACGGTCCCGACGCGCCAGGGTAAGTCCCCACGCGTTAGGGTAACTCCAACGGACCGAGGAGGAACAATGATGAACATCCCAGAGAACGCCATCAACACGGCCGATCTTTACGACGAGCGTGAGGAAGATGTTGAGTCGATCTCACTGCAGTTCCAGGACCTCGGCGGCGTCTCCCACTTCAGCGGGCCCGTGCGCACCATCAAGTGCTTCGAGGACAATGCCCTGGTCAAGACCGTCCTGGCAACCCCGGGCGAAGGCGCCGTGCTGGTGGTGGACGGCTACGGCTCGCTGAACACCGCCCTCATGGGGGACATGATCGCCGAGAGCGCCGTCGCCAACGGCTGGGCCGGCGTCGTCATCAACGGGGCCATTCGCGATCGCGTGGCGATCGCGAAGCTGCCTTTGGGCGTCAAAGCCCTCGGAAGCAACCCCAAGAAGAGCTCAAAAGTGGGCCGTGGAGAAGTGGACATCCCTTTGGTGATCGATGGCGTCCACATCGAACCCGGCAACCTGATCTACTGCGATCCTGACGGGATTCTCGTGGAGCGGTGACAATTTTGTCTTCATTCGGGTAAGACAGGGAATACAGGAGCCATTAGGATAGTTACTGAAAGCAACTATCCTGCTTAGTCCCCTTTTCTTCCACCCTTGGAGAAGCAATGTCCAAAGCCACGCCCGTCCGGGCAGCCGGTGAGGTCCTGACGCACCGTCAGACGCTCACCGTCATGGTGGGCCTCATGCTCGGCATGTTCCTGTCCTCCCTGGATCAGACCATCGTGTCCACGTCCATTTACACGATCGCCAACGATCTCGATGGCCTGTCCTTGCAGGCGTGGGCCACCACGGCGTACCTCATCACGTCCACGGTGAGCACTCCGCTGTACGGCAAGCTGAGCGACATCTTCGGCCGCCGCCCGCTCTACTTGGCTGCGATCCTGATCTTCCTGGCCGGCTCTTTGTACGCCGGTTCCGTACATTCCATGACCGAGCTCGCCATCGCCCGCGGCATCCAGGGCATGGGCGCCGGCGGTCTGCTGGCCCTCGCTCTGACGATCATCGGCGACATCGTTGCCCTGAAGGATCGTGCGAAGTACCAGGGCTACTTCATGTCCGTCTTTGGCGTTTCCTCGGTGCTGGGTCCCGTGGTTGGCGGCGCTTTCGCCGGCTCGTCCAACATCCTCGGCTTCGACGGCTGGCGCTGGGTCTTCTTCATCAACCTGCCCATAGGCTTGGCCGCCTTGGCCGTGGTCTTCTTCTTCCTGCACCTGCCCGCGAAGCACGTCAAGCAGAAGATCGACTACTGGGGTGCGGCAGCCATCACCCTGGCAATCGTGCCATTGCTGCTTGTCGCCGAACAAGGCCGCAGCTGGGGCTGGACCTCCGTGAACTCGTGGATCTGCTACGGTTTGGGCGTCGTAGGCATCGTCGCGTTCCTGCTGGTTGAGAGGCGTGCCGGCGACTACGCGCTGATCCCCCTGCGCCTCTTCAAGAACATCACTTTCGGACTTTCATCCCTGCTCAACTTCATCATCGGTATCGGCATGTTCGGGGCCATCGCGATGCTCCCGATGTACTTGCAGCTAGTCAAGGGCCTCACCCCCACGGAGGCCGGTCTCATGATGATCACCTTCACGGTGGGTATCCTCTTCGGTTCCATTACAGCGGGACGGACCATCTCGGCGTCGGGCGTTTTCCGGATCTTCCCCATCCTGGGCACGGCTATCCTCACCGCCGCGGCCATCGTCATGGGACTCTCGCTCGGGGTGGACACCGGGCTGTGGGTTCCCGGCCTGATCGCCGTGTTTTTCGGCATGGGCCTGGGCTTCTGCATGCAGCCGCTCACGCTCGCCATGCAAGTTTCCGTACCGCCGAAGGACATGGGCGTGGGCACCTCCACCGCAGCGTTCTTCCGTTCCATGGGCGGCGCCGTGGGTACCGCAGTGTTCATCTCGATGCTCTTCAGCCTGGCAGCCGACAAGATCGCCTCGGGCATGAAGGACGCCATCAGGAACCCCGACTATCTCAAGGTGCTCAAGGATCCTGCCGTTGCCGGGGACCCCGCGAACGCCAAGCTGTACGACTTCTTCAAGAACGGCGCCAGCAACGATTCGCTGAATGACACCAGCTGGCTGCACCACGCCAACCCGGTGCTCACCCGGCCCATCACCGAGGGATTCGCGCAGTCGATCGATACCGTGATGCTCACGGCAGCGGCACTGACCGGCCTCGCGTTCCTCATCAGCTTCGCCTTGCCGAACAAGAAGCTGACGGACCCAAAGGCCGCAGCGAAGGAATCCGTCTCCGCGCACTAGGTTCGGATCGCGTCACGGCAGGCAGTCTTTTGGACTGCCTGCCGTTGCCGTTTCCAGTGTTCGCGCGGCGGAGTGCCCGACGGCGACGCGAAAGTTTGCGTGGCGTGACGGCGCCGCTGGACCGCTACTTGGGAGGTATTGCTGGTTATACGAGGTGCGGTTCGTGCGACTTCAGGAAGCGGCGGCCGCCCACGGCAACCAGGATCGCGAACGCCAGGGCGACCGCCGCGGCGAAGAACGGAACCTGCGGGCCGAAGTGCTCGCCCAACTGCGCAGCGACGAATGGAGCCAGCGCGCCGCCCATCCAGCGCACAAAGTTGTAGCCGGCCGAAGCCACGGGACGCGGCGAATCGGAAACTTCCATGGCCAGTTCGGTGTAGAGCGTGTTGTTGATGCCCAGCAGGGCGCCCGCCACAATGACGAGCACGACGACGGCAGTCACCGAGTGCCCCGCGGCCAGTCCCAGCCCGACGAGGTCCAGCAAGAGGGCCCCGAGTGTGCCGACCAGAACGTTGGTGGTGCCGAAGCGACGCTGCAGCACGGGTGCCACAAAGACCGAGAATACGGCCACGGCCACGCCCCAACCGAAGAACACAGCGCCGATACCGTAGGCATCCATCCCCAGGATGAACGGGGTGAAGGCCAGGATGGTGAAGAAGCCGTAGTTGTAGAACAGCGCGCTGGCAGCGGTGGTGCGAAGGCCCTTGTGGCCCAGGGCAAGGAGCGGGTCACGCAGCCGTGCCTTCGTGGACGGAGCCGGGGTTTTGGGCAGGAGGGCCAGCAAGGCGATGAAGGAAACAGCCATGAGGACCGCGGTGCCGAAGAACGGTGCACGCCACTGCCAGCCGCCCAGGAGTGCTCCGAGCAGTGGGCCGAGAGAAATGCCCAGGCCGAGGGCGGCCTCGTACAGAATGATCGCGGTTCCGGTTCCGCCGCTCGCGACGCCGACAATCACGGCAAGGGCGGTGGCCACGAAGAGTGCGTTACCGAGTCCCCAACCGGCGCGGAATCCGACCAGCTCACCCACGCTACCGGACAAGCCGGACAGCGACGCGAAGACGACAATCAGGGCCAGTCCGATCATGAGCGTCTTCTTGCCGCCGATCCGCGAAGAGACGAATCCGGTCACGAGCATCGCGACGGCGGTCACCAGGAAGTAGCTCGTGAAGAGCAGCGACACTTGGCTGGGGCTGGCCTGGAGGTTCTTGGCGATGGCCGGCAGGATCGGGTCCACCAAGCCGATGCCCATGAAGGCGAAGACGGCGGCAATCGCCGTGGCCCACACAGCCCGGGGCTGCTTGAGGAACGAAGCCTTCTCGGCCTCGAGGGTTTCTTCCGCTGGCTGCAGTTGCTCTGCGAGCTGGCCTTTCATGGACTGCTCTCCTAGTTTTGGGTTGTTGGCTTGTTCAGTTCTGGACTGAGTTGTTGATCTTGTCGAACACCGGGAGGGCGGCCTCCACCGCGTCGCGTTCCTCTTGGCTTAGGGTTCCAAGGATCCCGGCGATGTATTGGTTGCGGCGGCGGTCTGCGTTCTCGACGGCGGCACGCCCCGCCGCAGTCGCGGCGACGCGGACAGCGCGGGAGTCATCCGGGTCCGCTTCACGCTTGACCAGGCCTGCTCGCTCGAGCTTGATGATCTGCTCCGTGGCGCTAGGGACCTTGACCCCAAGGTTCCGGGCAATCCCTCCGACGCGGGCACCGCCGTCGAGCGCCATTTTGAGGACGCCGAGCTGTGCCGAGCTGAGTTGCTCCTCGGAATCCAGGCGGCGCATCACGTAGACAATCTGCCGCAAGGCTTCCCGAAAGGATTGGGCGAGGGCAAGGAGCGCATCGTCAGCTTGATTGATGTTCATATTTAGGTATCCTAACAGTTAGGTTACCTAAATATCAAGGGATGCGTGACCCATTGGCTTGGCTCAGGCCCGCTTCGGGCCGCCTTGGCTACAGCGCCAGCTTCATTCCCTCGTGACTGGCCACGAAACCAAGCCGCTCGTAGAAGCGATGGGCATCCTTGCGCGATTTGTCACTGGTGAGCTGGACCATGGTGCAACCACGGCTCCTGGCCTCCTCGATGGCCCACTGCATCATTGCGGCACCGACGCCATGATCCCGCAACTCGGCGGCGACGCGTACGGCCTCGATCTGGCAGCGGAGCGAGCCCTTCCGCGCCAAGCCCGGGATGAAGCTCAGCTGGAATGTTGCTACGCAGGCGCCGTTCAAGTGGCCCACCACCAACAACTGGGCGGGATCCTCGTTGATCTGCTGGAATGCCTGCAAGTAGGGCCCGACATCCTCGGCGTTTTCGCGGGAGCTGCCCAACTGATCGGCTGCGAGCAATCGCAGAATGGCGGGGAGGTCTTCCCAATGGGCGCGGCGGAGCGTGAAGACTCCTTCGTCCAGAACCATGCTCAACAGCGGCTTCACTCCTGGATTTGCGTGACTCATAACACTAGCCTGACACAAGCTGGCGGCTTCGTTTTACGAGTGTTCATGAATTTCGAGTGAAACGTTCAATCACAATTTCTTGGATGGTTCGCGCTACTTTGGACTAGCAGATTTGTTAGCCACGTCACCATTGCGGCGAATCACCCAAAGGATGCACATATGTCTGACCAGACAACCACGGGGCAACGCACTGCCTCCAGCAAAGACAGCGAGCCACACCTGGCGCGCTCACTGAGCAACCGCCACATCCAGTTGCTCGCCATTGGCGGCGCCATCGGCACGGGCCTGTTCATGGGCTCCGGAAAGACCATCTCCGTGGCCGGCCCGTCCGTGATCTTCGTGTACATGATCATCGGCTTCATGCTGTTCTTCGTCATGCGCGCCATGGGCCAGCTCCTGCTATCCAACCTGAACTACAAGTCCTTCAGCGACTTCGCCGGAGACCTCCTTGGTCCTTGGGCAGGCTTCTTCACCGGCTGGACCTACTGGTTCTGCTGGGTAGTGACCGGGGTGGCCGACGTCATCGCCATCGCCGGCTACGCCAATGAGCTCTGGCCGGGCGTCCCGCTCTGGATTCCGGGCCTCGCGACCATCGCCATCCTGCTCCTCCTGAACCTCCCCACGGTGAAGGCCTTCGGCGAGACGGAATTCTGGTTTGCCCTCATCAAGATCATCGCGATCGCCGCTTTGATCATTGTTGGCATCGTGATGATCTCCACCGGTTTCACGTCCGACGCCGGAGCCGCGAGCTTCACCAACCTCTGGAGCCACGGCGGGTTCTTCCCCAAGGAATTCATGGGCTTCGTGGCCGGTTTCCAGATTGCGGTCTTCGCGTTCGTGGGCATCGAACTGGTCGGCACCGCCGCGGCCGAGACCAAGAACCCGGAGCACAACCTGCCCCGCGCCATCAACGCCATCCCCGTCCGCGTCATGCTCTTCTACGTCGGCGCCCTCATCATCCTGATGTCTGTTATCCCGTGGACCGAGTTCAAGGCAGGCCACAGCCCGTTCATCGCCATGTTCTCCTTGGCTGGCTTGGGCATCGCGGCCACCGTGGTGAACCTCGTGGTCCTGACCTCTGCCATGTCCTCGGCCAACTCCGGCATCTACTCGACCTCGCGCATGGTGTTCGGCCTGGCGAACGACGGCGATGCCCCCAAGGTGTTCGGCCGTCTGTCCAGCCGCAAGGTTCCGCAGAATGCCTTGTTCCTATCCTGCGTGCTGCTGCTGGGCGGCGTCGCCCTGCTCTACGCGGGCAAGGACATCGGCGCAGCGTTCGACATGGTTACCACCGTGTCCGCCGTCTGCTTCATGTTCGTCTGGTCCATCATCCTTGCCAGCTACCTTGTGTTCCGCAAGCGCCGGCCCCACTTGCACGAGGCGTCGACGTTCAAGATGCCCGGCGGGATCGTGATGGTGTGGGTGGTCTTCGCGTTCTTCGCCTTCCTGGTCTGGGCCCTGACGACGCAGCCGGACACCCTCACGGCCCTGCTTGTGACCCCCATCTGGTTCGCCATCCTGGCCGTGGCCTACGCCCTGGTCCGGAAGTCGCCGCTGCACCAGGCCCGGGTGGCCGAATGGAAAGCCATGGCCGAAACCGAAACGACCGCCGTCGAAGCCGCCACACGCTAGACCCTTCCCCCACCCGGCGCTCGCTCACATATAGCGGCCATTTTCCCGACCCTCCTGCACTTTTGTGGGCCCAAACCGAAACCCTCCATCACATCTTTTTTGTGCAGGAGGGTTTCGGGTTTCCCCGCCAAAGGTGAGCGGGCGTTTGGGGCGGGTTCAGGGGGTCGTTGCAACACCTGAGTGATTGGTGGGTGTTGTGGTGGGTGTTGGTCGGCCTGAGGTGTTGCGTGAGGTTGTGCGGGTG
>NZ_JACHEE010000016.1 GCF_014207375.1 Arthrobacter sp. AZCC_0090
AACATGCGCAACGGCGCCTCGGTCTGCCAGCTCTTCGCGGTCAGCTCCGTACCCCGGGCAGCTTTGACCGGACGCGCTCCGGTAGTGAAATCGGCACTCATTATTTAGTACTCCTTAGGTCTTTGCTGGACTAGTTGCTTCGCGCTCGAACTAGGCCAGATTCTTCGACTTGAGCCAGTCCTGGGCGATTTGTCCCATGTCCTCGAACTTGGCGGTCCTGCCGTTCATCTGGATCAAGTCTTCGGTGGTCAGTGCGGCGGAGACCTTGTCCAGCACGCCCTTGACGGTGTCCGTGGACTTCTTCTGGTTGATGAGCGGGACGATGTTTTCGGACAGGAACAGGTTCTTGTTGTCTTCCAGGGCAACCAGGTTGTTGGCGGCGATTGCCGGATCGGTGCTGAAGAGATCGGCAACCTGTACCTGACCGGAAAGGAGGGCGTTGAGCGTGAGCGGACCTCCGGCGTCGAGCGCTGAGAAGTCCTTGAAGTCGAGGTTGTAGACGGACTTCAGGCCAGCGACACCGTTGATACGGGTCTTCCACTCCGGCGGGCCGCCGAGGACGAGGTCCTTGGCCACGGGCTGGAGGTCGCTGATGGCCTTGAGGTTGTACTTGTCGGCAGTTTCCTTCTTGACGGCCAGGACGTCCTTGTCTTGTGCCTTGGACGCCGTCAGTTGGGTCAGTCCGGACGGGATCTTGCTGCTCAGCTCCTTGGTGACTTCATCCTGGGTGACCGCCTTGGTGGCTGAGTCGAGGTACTGCAGGAGGGCTCCACCGTATTCCGGCATGAGGTCGATGGAACCGTCCTTCAACGCCGGAATGGTGACTTCGCGGCTACCGATGCTGGGCTTCTCCGTGACCTTGACGCCCTTGGCTTTGAGGGCCTCGGCGTAGATCTTCGCGATGAGTTGGCTTTCCGGGAAATCCGCGGAGCCCACAATGATGCTGTCGGTGGAGCCGGCGGCCTGGGAGTTGTTGGAGGAACTCATGGGATCCCCGCCGCCACAAGCGCTCAGGGCGATCGTGGTGGCTGCCGCCAGGGCGAATCCGGTCAGGTACTTTTTCATGTCAATTCTCTCTGGGGAGGGCCGTCGCAGGGCATGCGGTGGCCAAGTGGGGGTGGGTCGAAGGGTGTTGCAGCCGCCGGGCGGGGGCCTGGCAACCGATGGAACGGGGAGTTGCTTAGACCGTGACGGGCGTTTTCACGGTCTCGTCCGGGGCGGCCACAGCGGCCGCCTTGACCGTGCGCCGGGTCAGTCCGGGTGAGACGACCCTGCGGGTGATGAAGGCGAGCAATTGGTCGAAGAACAGGGCCAGCAGCGCAACCAGCACGGCGCCGGCAACCATCTGGCTGTAGTCGTTCTGGGCTTTGCCGTCGATCAGCAGCCGTCCGAGGCCGCCGAGCGAAATGTACGCTGCGATGGTCGCCGTCGAGATGATCTGCAGCAGTGCGCTCCGGACACCGGACAGCATGAGCGGAAGCGAGCAAGGGAGTTGGATGTCCGTGAGGATCTTCATGGTGCGGAAGCCCATGCCCTTGGCGGCATCGACGGCGGCGGCATCCACAGCGCGGACACCGGCGTAGGTGTTGGTCAGGATGGGCGGGACCGCGAGCAGCACCAGGACGATGAGGCTCGGCAGGATGTAGCCCATCTTGGACGGGAAGGCTGGCGAGATGAGGAGGACCAAGAGGATCAGCAGGCCCACGCTGGGGAGGGCGCGGAGGGCGTTGGCCAGGCCGGCGATCATGAAGACGCCCTTGCCGGTGACGCCGATGTAGATGCCGAGCGGAACTGCGATGATGGCCGCGACGGCCAGTGCGATGAGGGAGTAGAGCAGGTGCTCCCCGATTAGGGTGGGGATGCCGTCGGCGCCGCTCCAGTGCGCGGGATTGAACAAGTAGTTGATCATGATGCCACCACCTTGGGGGTCCACGGTGTCAGCCACCGGTTGAGGAGGATGATCAGTCCGTCAAGGATCATGGCCAGGACCACGCAGAGGATGATGCCGGCGATGATCGGGGTGAAGAACCGCAACTGGAAGCCTTGGGTGAAGAGCGAACCGAGCTGAGGGATACCCAGCAACGCTGCCACGGAAACGAGGCTCACGTTGGAGACCGCCGCGACGCGCAGGCCTGCGCTGATGACGGGGACGCCCACGGGAAGCTCCACTTTCACCAGGCTTTGGTATCCGCGGTAGCCCATGGCCTTCGCGGCTTGGACTGTGTCTTCCGGTACGGAATCCAAGGCGTCAGCCACCACTCGTACCAGCAGGGCCACGGTGTAAATGGTCAGGGCGGCAACGATGTTGAGCGGGTCCAGGATCTTGGTGCCAAGGACCAGCGGCAACAGGACGAACAACGCGAGGGAAGGGACCGTGTAAAGGAGGCCCGCGATGCCCACCAAAAGGGGGTAGATCCGGCGGCTGCGGTGTGCCCACCAGCCAAGGGGCAGCGCGATCAACAGGCCCAGGATGAGGGGAGTGACGGCGAGCAGTACGTGCCAGCCGAGGAGGAAGACGATGTTGTCGGATTGGCGGCCCAGCCATTCAAAGTTCATCGCGCCGTCTCCAAGTGTGGTTCTGCCTCGATCGCCTTGACGACGTCGGTGGCAGTCACCGTGCCGATGAGCTCGCCGTGTTCGTTGACGACGACGCCGCGCCGGCTGGGTGAGGAGAGTGCGGCGTCGAGCAATTGGCGCATGGTCCCGGAGGACGATGCGGAGGTGCCGCTGAGGTTCAGGTGCTCCCTCTTGAGTTCGCCCTTGATGAGATCGGCTTGCGCCCAGCCGAGCGGCCTCCGCAGAGGGTCGACCACCAGGACCCAGGCGCCGGTAGCTTTGCTCTGTGCCTCGGCGGCGGAGGCCCCCAGCGTGACCACGGCTTCTTCCGCAACTGCTACCGTGCCGGCCGCATTGGTGAAACCGAGCGAACGGTAACCGCGGTCACGCCCCACGAAGTCGGCCACGAATTCGTCAGCAGGGGACGTCAGCAGCTCCGACGGCGTTGCCATTTGGGCGAGCTTGCCACCGACGCGCATCACGGCAACCTGGTCGCCGAGCTTGAGGGCTTCGTCGATGTCGTGGGTGACCATGATGATGGTCTTGCCGATCTCGCGCTGCAGCCGGAGGAACTCCTCCTGGAGTTGCGCCCGCACCACGGGGTCGACGGCGCTGAAGGGTTCGTCCATGAGCATGAAAGCCGGATCCGAAGCCAGCGCGCGGGCCACGCCAACGCGCTGCTGCTGTCCGCCGGACAACTGCCACGGGTAGCGCTTGGCGAAACTCGCCGGGAGGCCGACGCGCTCCATGAGTTCGAGGGCCTTCATGCGCGCCTTTTGCCGGCTCTCGCCAAGCAGCACGGGCATGGTGGCCACATTGTCCACGATGGTGCGGTGCGGAAACAGGCCTGCATGCTGGATGACGTAGCCGATGCGGCGGCGCAGCAGCGCTGCGTCCATGCCCGACGTCGGCTGGTCATCGAGGTAGATGGTACCGCTGGTGGGTTCGATGAGGCGGTTGATCATCCTCAGCGAAGTGGTTTTGCCACAACCGGACGGGCCAACCAAGATGGTCAGCTTGCCGGTGGGTGCCTCGAGGTTCAGGCCGTCGACGGCGACCGTCCCATCCGGGTACGCCTTGGTGACATTTTCAAACTTGATCATTTCTTTTCCATGCTTTCCTGGGGCACTTCATGGTCTCCGGAGGGTTCCACGAGGATGTTGTCCGCCACCCTCGCCAGTTCCTCGCCAAATGTCTGGGCCTTCGCCTCGTCCAAGCGGTAGCTGGGCGCGACGATGCTGAGGGCTGCCACGGTGCGTCCGCCGATCACAATGGGTGCGGCGACGGCCGTGATGTCGTCTTCCACGCCGCTCCGCACGATGGCGTAGCCGCGGCCGTTCTGCCCGCCGGTGAGGACCTTGCCAGCGGCGGACCCTTCCAGCGGAATGCTCCTGCCGACCCAGCTGGTGTGCCGGACGGAGCGGGTACCTTCGACGATGGCAATGTAGATTCCGGTTTCCCCAGGACCGGGAATACTCAAATAGCAGGACTCGCCCGTTTCAGCCACGAGCCGCTTCATATGTGGCGTGCAGAGCGATACGAGAGACTCCTGTCCCAACGCGAGGGCTCCCAACTGGATCACGCTGGCACCAGGACGGAAGTTTCCGCCCGGATCCCGCTTCACGAATCCGCTGCCTTCCAAGGTACGGAGGAGGCGGAGTGCGGTGCTGGCCGACAAGTCAACAACGCGTGCTGCGTCGCTCAGGCTGATGGAGCCATCGGTGCAGACCGCGCTCAGGAGGGCCAAGGCCCTTTCGACCGTCCGTGTGGAGGAATCTGCTGCCACTGCTTGGCCTGCTTTCAAGTGGTCTGAATCACCTTGTCTTGCCACTAAGTAAAAATCAACTTTCATCGGATGGCAATAGATTTCTAGAAATTTCCAAATATTCCGGGATTTGAGACACCCTGTGACGTCAAGGCGTATCGGCGGTGTTTCTAGCCTGTTAATTGTGATGGCTCTACGCTCGGGGTCTTGTCAAGGAGTGGAATCTAGTTTTTACTTGGTGGCAGTCTTCATTAATCGGAGGAACACGTGGAAACCGTCAATCAGCTCCTTGACTCAATCAAGGACGTGGGCCGCGATGCGGTGCGCGGAGGATACTCCAGGGCCGTCTACTCGACGCCCGAGCTCGACCTCAGGCAGTGGTTCATCGAACAAGCCCAGCAGCGCGGCCTCGACGTCGAGACCGACCGCAATGGCATCATCTGGGCTTGGTGGGGAAAGCCCCAGGACGGTGCGCTTGTCACCGGCAGCCACCTCGACTCCGTCCCTGGCGGAGGGGCGTTTGACGGGCCGCTCGGCGTCGCTTCCGCGCTGGCCGCCGTCGACCTCCTCAAGTCCCGCACCACGGCCCCCAAGCGTTCGCTGGCCGTCACGGTCTTCCCGGAAGAAGAAGGATCCCGCTTTGGCGTGGCCTGCTTGGGGTCGCGGCTCCTGACCGGCGCCATCGACGTCGACAAAGCACTGAACCTGCGCGACGTCGACGGCAACACTTTTGCCGACGTCGCCCGGGGCCACGGCCTGGATCCACGGCACGTCGGGCCCGATCAGGAGGCGCTTGCGCGAATCGGCGACTTCGTTGAACTCCATGTGGAACAGGGCAAGGGGCTGGGCCAGAGCGGGCCGGCCATCGCCGTCGGAAGCTCCATTCTGGGCCACGGCCGCTGGAAGCTGAGCGTCAGCGGCCAGGGCAACCACGCCGGTACGACGCTCATGGCCGACCGTGCCGATCCGATGGTCGCGGCCGCACAGATCGTCGTTGCCGTCCGCGACACCGCGGCCAAGCAGCCGGACGCCCGGGCCACCGTGGGCCGCCTGACGCCGGTTCCCGGCGGCACCAACGTGATTGCGTCGCGCGTCGATCTGTGGCTTGACGCCCGCCATCCCGACGACGCCGTCACGGCACAACTGATCGAATCGATCTACTCCGCAGCCCGGGAAATCGCGGCGAGCGAAGGATGCACCGTCACCCTCACCGAGGAGTCCTACAGCGACACCGTGCACTTCGATCCCGGCTTGAGCCGACGCATCAACGACCTCCTGCCCGGGGCCCCAGTTCTGGCTACCGGTGCAGGGCACGACGCCGGTGTGCTGGCTGGACATGTCCCCTCGGCGATGGTCTTCGTCCGCAACCCCAGCGGAATCTCGCACTCCCCGGAAGAGTACGTGGCGGACGAGGACGCTTCTGCCGGCGCCGCTGCCCTTGCCGACGTTTTGGAGGGACTCCTGTGATTGCATTCTGGTGCGAGACGGCCTTGGTAAGCATCGACGGCGGTGCTGGCGCGAGGGGTTCTGGCGCCGGCGGTTCGACGGCAGCCGCCGGCGTCCGGCTGGAGGTGGAAAACTTTCGCATTTCCAGCATCTCCACCGGGGTCCAGCCCGAGCCCGGTGACCAGGTACTGAATGGCGTCGTTTTCCCGGCGGCGGCCAACGCCCACTCGCACGCATTCCACCGGATCCTGCGCGGACGGACGCACGATGGCCGCGGTGACTTCTGGGTATGGCGGGAGCAGATGTACCGGAGCGCCGCGGAACTGACACCCGAGAAATACGAAAAGCTCGCAACGGCAGTCTTCACCGAAATGGTGGTCTCGGGCTTCAGCAGCGTGGCGGAGTTCCACTACGTTCACCACGAGCCCGAAGGAACACCATACGCCGAGCCGCACGCGATGGAATTGGCGTTGGCAAGGGCAGCCGTCGCAGCCGGGATCCGCCTCACTTTGCTGGACACCCTTTATCTCGCGGGAGGCATCGGAACACCGCTCAGCCCGGAACAGGCACGGTTCGGCGACGCCGACGCCCAGGCATGGTTGGACCGGCTCGCCTCCCTGCGAGTCGAGATAGCGCGGAACTTCCCGCCGGACATGGTCAGCGTGGGCGCCGCCCTGCATTCCGTCCGTGGCGTACCCGAAGATGCCCTCAAGACGGTCGCCCGGCAGTTGCCAGACGACATCCCGCTCCACATTCATCTGAGCGAACAACCGGCTGAGAACGAGGCCTGCCTGCAGGCCTACGGCGTCACCCCGGCAGGACTTCTTGCCCGGCATGGCTTGTTGTCCGCGCAGCTCTCCGCCGTCCATGCGACCCACCTGACACCGGAGGACATCCAGTTGCTTGGGGACGCTGGAGGCACTGTGGTGATGTGTCCGAGCACCGAGGCCGATCTCGCCGATGGGATCGGGCCGGCCCGCGCATTGTCCGACGCCGGGGCGATCATCGCGCTCGGCACGGACCAGCACGCCGTGATCGATCCTTGGGTTGAAATGCGCACCCTGGAGCACGGAGAACGCCTCGGTTCCGGTCAGCGGGGCAGGTTTTCACCGCAGGAACTGCTTCGCGCCGCCACGGTCGGGGCGACAGCTTCGATGGGCACTCCCATAGCGTCGGCACTCGAGGTAGGCGCAGTGTGCGACCTCATGGCTGTGGCTCCGGACTCGGTGCGGACCGCCGGTTCCATGCCACAGCAGTTCGCGTTCAGCGCGACAGCGAGTGACGTTACCGCCGTCGTCATTGCCGGTGAACTGGTGGCTTCGAACGGAGTCCATGTACGCCTTGGCGCCCCGGGGAGGCTCCTGATGGAGGCACTCAAAGAGTTTTCCTAGGGCGTCACGCTGAGCAGGTTTTTGGAGGTGCTGCCGGTACTTGGACCCGGAATTCCGGGGTGGAGGGACGCTGGCGCCAACAAGAAGTTGCAGGGCGTGACGGAGGCAAGAACGGCACGCTTAGGTCCAAGCCTGAACGAACTACGGTGCCAGTTCCTCAACCCCGCGGAGCAGCCGGGCGACGTCGTCCGCGTCGTTATACGGCGCCAGGCTTGCCCGCACAGCACCGCCGTCGTGCCTGACGCCCAAAGCCTGGGTGAGCTCCCACGCGTAGGCGTGTCCATGCCACACGTTCACCCCACGGGCCGCGAGACGCGCCGCCACCTGTTGCGGAGTGCGGCTGGCAACTCGAAAGTACGCCACCGGCGTGCGCGACGCCGGTCTGCCGAACAAACGCACGTGCGGCATGGCCGCCAGCGCGTCGAGAAGCACGGTGAACTCAGCTTCCTCATGTGCCTGGACGGCCGCCATTGAGTTCAGCACCCGCTCCCTGCGGGATTGGCCCGGGTTGCCGCTGAGTCCCGCAACGTGCTCGACGGCGGCGGTGACGCCTGCGAGGTCCGCAAAAGCCAGCGTTCCGGTTTCGAATCTCTCGGGGACTGAGTTTGATGATGCGGCGAGCTTGTCGGGCTGAAGCGACTCGAGCAGGGCCGGATCGGCTACCACCGTGCCGATGTGCGGGCCGGACCACTTATACGCCGAGGTAGCGAAGAAATCTGCGCCCAATGCGGCCATATCGATGGGTACGTGCGGCGCGGCGGCGACTCCGTCTACGTAGGTCAAAGCGCCGTGACGATGGGCGATATCGGTGATGGCGCGGACATCCGGCCGGGTTCCCAGAACGTTCGACGCTGCGGTGACGGCGAGCAATCGGGTGCGCTCGTTGACCAGCCCTTCGAACTGGTCCACCGGGAGTTCGCCCGTGGACGTATCCACGATTGCCCACCTCACGCGAACGCCATGCCTTCCGGCGAACTGCACCCAGGGGCGCACATTGGCATCGTGATCCAGCTGGGACAAGACGATCTCGTCTCCGGAGCTCCACTGTCTTGCGAGTGCGCCGGCAAGCCGGTACGTCAAGGTGGTCATATTGGGACCGAGGATGACGCCGTCGGGCTGGCCGCCCACCAGGTCCGCCACGGCGAGCCGCGCCTCGGCCGCCAGCTTGTCCGCACGCCGGCTGGCGGGAAATTCTCCATGGGCGTTGCCGAGTCCGCTGCGGTAGGCGTCCGACACTGCGTCGATCACGGAATCCGGAAGCTGTGTGCCTCCAGCGCCGTCCAGGTAGGCGGTTCCGTCGGAGAGGGCGGGGTACAGCTTCCGAAGGAGATGAATGTCGAGCGTCATGGGGCTAGGCTATGGGTTTGTCGTTCGGGCGTCGAAGGGCGGAACGCCTAGTTTCCGGGCTCAGAAAGGGCAGTCTGCCTAACGTGCCTGTTGCGCTCCCGCCGTAGATTTGCGTTGGTTGACCCGACCCTTCAACTGCCCTGCCCCGGAACCTAGCCAGGAGAATCCATGACGTCGGCCCATATGCTCAGTCAACTGACGAACCGCCTTGGCGCTTGGGTCACTTTTCTGGACGCGCACGGCATAGAAGCCTTGTCCGGCAGCGGATTCGACTGGATCGGCATCGACTTGCAACACGGCACCGCCGCCTTGGAGGGACTCCCCGGGTTGCTTCGCGCTTGCGAACTCAACCGAACGCCTGCTTTGGTGCGAACGTCTGGGCACAGCGCGGCGGAGATCGGCCGTGCGCTCGACGCCGGAGCGGCCGGCGTCGTAGTCCCCATGGTCGAGTCCGCGGCACAGGCCGCGGCGATCGCCGCCGCCCGCACCTTTCCGCCGGAGGGTGTCCGCAGTTCCGGGGCTTCACGATCTGCCGTCGCGGCGCCTTCGCTGCTCCAGCCTGAAGGGAGGGTGTTATGCCTGGCCATGATCGAGAGCGACGCCGGGCTGGCCAACGCCGAAGCAATCGCGCAGACCGATGGGATCGACGGGATCTTCCTCGGCCCCTACGATTTGGCCCTATCCCTGGGCGCCGCCCATGGCGTCACGGATCCGAAGACCATCGACGCGATCGGCCGCGTTCTGGCGGTGGCCCGGAATCATGGGAAGCTGTCGGGTGCGTTCAGCGGCTCCCCGGAGTTGAGCCGTGCGTTGCACGACGCCGATTTGCTGGCTGTCGACTCCGACCTCGCCTTCCTGCGGGCCGGCGCCGAAGCCAAATTGGCGGCCACCCGCGCGGCACTTTCGGCCGCACGGGACTAGGTTCACCACGGGACTAGGTTCACCACAGGACTCGGCCACCGAGTCAGACGCTGCGGGTCTTCACCGGCGGACGCATGTACGTGGTGCGGCTTGGCCGTACGCCCAGCCTTGCGCTGCTTTCGAGCCAAGTGACAGCGGCACCGGTGGGATCCACCACCGGTACGTACGTGCCGCTCTCTTCGAGCCGCCGCTGTAGTGCGGCAGCCACCCCGAGCATTCCGGTGCACCCGAGCACGATGACATCGGCCTCGCCCTTGGCAACAGCCTCCGACGCCTGGACGTAGAGGCGGTCCAGAAGGAGTTCGTGGTCCTCCAAGCCGAGCACAGGCAAGTCCACCACGCGGATGCAGCCGATCCGCTCGCTCAAGCCATACCGCCGGGTGAGGCTGCGGAGCATCGGCAGGACGTTGGGCAGCACCGTGACGATGCCAATCTTTTCGCCCAGGCTCAAGGCGTGCAAGACGGCCGGTTCGAAGCCGCCAACCACCGGGTAGTCCGCGATCTCCCGCGCCGCGTGCACGCCCGGATCGCCGAAGCACGTGACGAACACGGCATCAACGCCGTCGCTGCTCGCCTCGTCGATCCGGTCAAGGATGCCCGGTGCCGCGAGGGCTTCGTCGTACTCGGACTCGATGCTTGCCGTTCCGCGCGCCAGGGCGACCACGTCAAACGTGGTTCCAGGGGCAACCCAGGCGGCGATCTCTGCGGCGACCGGCTCGGCAAAGCTCTCGCTGATCACGGGGACTATGACTCGAAGATGCATGACAGATCCTTCTGTAAGGGGTACATGTGCTGGCAACACTAGGTGCATCATCCAAGGCCCAGAACGGGCAGAGCGCACTGCGAACCCAGGATCATTGTGCTAAGTGCCCGGACGGACTTCGATCTTCCCGGGCAGGGCTTAGCCGTGCTCAGTCTCGATGGTGCGGCAGGCCAATTGAAGCGCCAGCCGCTGGTTGGGATCATCGAGGTCCACGCCCAAGCGCTCGCGGAGTCGGTGCAGGCGTGCCGTGACGGTATTGCGGTGCAAGCCTAGGACGATGCCAGTAGTGGAGACCGAGCCTCCAGCCTCAAGGTAGACCTGCAGCGTGCGGAGAAGCTGCCCGCCGTCGACGCCTTTGAGGGGTGCCAGCGCAGTCTCGGCGAACGCCCGCAGGATCTCGGAATCCTGCCACGCAGCCAAGAGTCTCGCGACGCCCAGCTCATCGATGTGTTCGGCCGCAGGACGGTAGTCGTGCGTCCTTGCCAGCGTTGCCGCATCACGCGCCTCCAAGAGGGTGCTGGCCAACCCACCGGGGCCATGGTGGACCCGTCCCACTCCGGCCACCACCTCCCAGTGGGCGGGCAGTTGGGCCAGCACAAGGCGCACCGAGCGCAGAACCCGGCGGCCATCCGACGACGGCGGTTCGGTAGCGCTGCTGATCCAGACGGTCCAGCCATCACCACGGTCCACAACGGGTCCAACAAGCTTTTGGGCCTCCAGGGCGCTCCGCAGTTTCCGCATGGAGGTCACGGGATCATCCTGCAAGGGATCCCCAAGCCGGGCAGTCCGGATCAGATGGATACCGACGTGCCAGTCCTGGAGGCGCCAGCCCGCGGACAACGCACGTTCCACGACATCTTGGCTCGCCACACCCTGCCCCGCGATGAGGTCCGCGAGAAGGCGTCCATGGAACACTGAATCCCTCTCAGCTGCCGCGCGCTGACTGGTGAGCCACGCCCGGACGTAGGGTTCGGCAACTGCCAAGGCAGAAGCCGTTGCGATGCGCTGGTGCTCGCCGCTGCCGGCCGTCTGGGAAGCGAGCCACGCGGCGGCCTGCGTGGACCCCGGCTCTGTCACCGGATGGACCAGGATTTGTCCGGAAGGTGAGGGGTCGCTGTGCTGTGGAACGGTGAGGTCCAGCCTGAGTGTCGAAGGCAGGCTGAGAGACTCACCGTGGATCGTGCTCCCGTCGGAGGACAGCAGCCAGACCGCTTGGGATAATGCCAAGCTCAGTGCGGCCAGAATGTCTTCCGCCGTGGTTTTGGTGCTAAGCCGACGGACCACGTCCTCGATGAGCCTTGCCCGCTGCACTTCGGGTGCACGGACCCGGATGGTGAGACGATGGAGCAGGTCCACGAGGTCGGCCCCCACAATGGACAGCACGGGGATGGCGAGACGGTCGGCCAACCGCAGGGTGGAGAGCAAGGGTGACTGCGCTTCAGCGGTGATCAGCAGCGCTGCAACACCGGCCGATTCCGCCCGCCGGACGAGGGCTTCCAGACGATAGGACGGTGTCACCGCCTCTGCGGCGCACACCACAAGGTGACCGTTCGCCGTCGTCGGGAGCTCCCCGGTGTACCAGCTCAAGTCCCGGACCTCGCGGCCGAGACCCTCGCGTCCGGCGACGACGCCGGCACACGCGAGCACTGTTTCGGTGAGGAGTTCCCGGACACTGACTGGGGTGAAATTAGCGGTCACCGGGTGGCCTCCGGCCGGCCCGAGTCGATCCCGAAAGCGGCGAGTCCGATCAGCTCTTCAGCCCCGTGCGGCCAGCCCGGCATGAGCGGGAGACGAAGCAACGCGATGGATTGTCCCGAGCGGAGCCTGTCCGGCGGGACGGGCGCAAAGGTCACCGGGTCCAACACCGCCAAGACATCCGGCGCGGACGCACGGGAGACGCCGTCGACGGCTACGTTCAAGTATTCGTCGAGCATGTCCAGCCTGAGGATATGCCCCGCTGAACGGTCCGTGACCGTGAGGCTCCCAGGGATATCGCCGCGCCGGGGCCGGATTTCATCCACCCTGCCTTCGCATAACAACTCGCCGCCCAGCCTGGCAGCGAGGTCCGAAACGCTGCGCCCCGCGGAGTCGGCCAAGGCCTGTCCGAGCGCAATGCAGCCGCTGACCGAACCGGGCAGGCCAAGTGCCGCCAAGGTGTCCGCGCGGCACGGGTAGAGGGCCACCGCTGCGGCGCCTCCGAGGGCGGCGACGTTCGCGCGCATGATCCGATCAGCGGCATCGACGGATGCGGATTCGATAATGACGGAATCTGCCGCAGGCCCGACCACCGCCATGGGCGTCGCCGGATGGCCTGCGGCGGCGAGCGTTGTCTGGCTGATGCGAGGGAAGGCCCTGCCCATGAGATCGCCGTCTACCACGGGAAGGCCAAGCACTTGCGCGGCAACCAAGGGGATGAGTGCGTTCAAGCCGCCGATTTCGATCACGCCGATGGCTCCAACGCGTTGGCGCAGCGCACCTGCCAGTGCCGTGACGGCATTGGCGAAGTCTTCTCCACCGGGCGGCCGCTCGGCGACGACATCCGGTGCTCCGGCAAGCCCGACGTGGACCACGACGGTTTCCGGCGGCAAGTCTTCCGCTGCTACCAAACGGGCACGCCCTCCGTCCTGGAGCGCATGACGCAAAAGCCGGGCCCCGACGGCGACGTCCCCGCCGCCCCCGGAACCCAGCAGCCCAGCGCCTGAGGCCAAAGCGGACACATCGTCCACGCCCAGATAACGCTCCATCGGCGATCCTGGTGTCACTGCTGTGGTGGCACGGGATGGGTCCTCATGTTGATCATTGTGGCATGGCGATTCAGCCGATTGGCACGTACTGGTGGTCGTAGCCGAAGTAACCCGGTCCTACCAGTTCGAGCGCTGCATCGGTGCGCCAGCGCGGATCGCAAGGGGCAGCGAGGACTGTGACCCGGACGCCATAGCGGAGCATCTCCGTGGTGACTGGCTCGCCGGAATCCGTGTCCAGGACGCAGATGAGATCCGGGACGCTGGCTACCACTTCGCCGTCGCGCCGCGCCACGAGGTGTTCGTTCTGGAAGGCGAGTTCGAAGTGTGAGCCAAGGTCCTCGCCAACGCCATCCACGTGTGCCTCGCCGCGTGCGAAGCCGGCCTCCGTCTTGCGCTGGATGTCCACGATCTTGCCAGTGAACAGCTTCCGGCCGCGCAGCAGTTCCGTCGCTACGGCTACCGGATCCCGGTGTTGTTCGCGGGCTTCGCGGATGCCGGTTCCCAGCCGTTCGCACAAGGTGATGGTTCCAGGAACCATGAGCTCCTTGATTTGCTTACCGGTCAAGACGTACAGGCTGACCGCGGCCGTGCAACCCATCTCCACGGTGACGGCGCGGGCCAAGCGTTCGGCCCAGGCATTGTCCACGGTCTGTAATGTGATGGCATTACCGCGCTCGTCCGCCATGGTCATGGGACTCGCTTGGACTCCGCTCAGCGTGGGCAGGACCATTTGAAGCTCGGGGAAGGCTCGGCCCATAGCGTCGGCGTCAACCAGGGGTAATCCCAGTTCCGCCGCGGCAATGAAGGGAGTCACCGAGTTCAGGCCGCCGGCCTCGATCGAGACCGTGTGCGTGACGCGCTTGCCGATCAATTGCTCGACGGCGCGGAGGGCGTTGGTGGCTTCGTCGCCCGCCGGCATCTTCTCGAGCATTACCGTGGGGGCGCCCATGAGCGCAACTGGGACGACGACGGCGTCCTCTGGCAACTCGTCGACGTCGAGCAGGGTCACTGGACCGTGCCGGCGCAGTGCCTGCTCGGCCAGGAGGCGGCCGACGTAGGGATCGCCGCCGCCTCCCGTGCCCAGCACCGCGGCACCGCGGGCGATGTCCGACATCTGGGTTTCGTCAATTTCACGCATTGTTGCCTCCAAGAGCCAGGTTGCCGACTGCTTTGACCCGGATACGTGTGGCGTTGCCGGGCAAATACGCCAAGGGAACTTCTTCGATGTCCACGATCGAGACCGAATCGGGGCGTGCTCCGGCCGCGATGGCACGGTCGGTGGCTTCCTGCCGCGCGGCGTCGAGCACTAAATCGCGACTTCCGGGATCCACGGAGAAGACCCGGTCCACTTCGCCACCCACCTGCGCGATCGCCGCACCAATGGCATTGGCGACCGAACCGTGCTCGGGCCGTAGCACTGCCGAGGCGCCGGCGAGGTTGTCCGGGACCAAGAATCCGCCGCCGCCGACTACCACCACGGGCACAGGTTCGGCCGAGGTCCTCATTCGGTCCACGGTCTCGGCCGTCCGCGTAGCGATGCTTTCCAGGGCGGCCCGCACCATTGCGGGGTCCAGTCCAGCCACCCGGTCCTGCTCGCCGAGCCGGATCAGGCCAGCCGCTGCGGCAACATCGGTAGCCGTCAGGGTGTCTCCGCCGAAGAGCAGGGCACGTTCGGTCAACGCGTAGCCGACACTGCCCGGACCCACCTCGACCCTCCCGTCGAGCGAGCGGATCAAACTGCCGCCGCCGATTCCAATGGACAGCACATCGGGCATGCGGAAGTTCGTCTGGACGCCGGCGACTGCGACGTCGGTGGACGCCTCGCGGGGGAAGCCCGACTGGAGGATTCCGACGTCGGTGGTGGTGCCGCCGACGTCGACCACCGCGCAGTCCTGCTCTCCGGAGAGGAACGCGGCCCCGCGCATGGAGTTGGTGGGACCGGACGCGAACGTGGCCACCGGGTACCTGCGGGCGTAGTCGATGTCCATCAGGGTGCCATCGTTCTGGCTGAGGTACACCGGCGCGCTAATACCTGCATCGGCTACGGTGCGGCTGAGGCCTGACGTCACGTGGTCGGCGAGGTCGCGCAGCGCAGCATTGATGATGGTGGCGTTTTCGCGGCCGAGCAGGCCCATCCTTCCGATCTCGTGGGAGAGGCTGACGGACAATTCCGGATACTCGCTCTCCACGATCTGTGCTGCCCGCAGCTCGAACTCGGCATTGATGGGGGAGAACACCGAGGACAGCGCAATGGAGCGGGCACCGGCGTCCGCAACCTTGTCCAGGACTTCCCTGAACTCGCGCTCGTCGAAGGGGCTGATCTGGCGGCCGTCATACTCGTGTCCGCCGTGGCAGAGGTAGCTGTGTCCGCCGAGGACGTCCACTAAGCGGCTTGGCCAGTCCACCATTGGCGGCAGTGCCCGGGTGGCCGGAAGTCCGAAGCGGATGGCTGCCGTTGGGGTCAGGTTCTTGCCCTCCACGAGCGCATTGATGAAGTGCGTAGTGCCGATCATGACGGCGGCTACGTCGCCGGGTTCGAAGCTGGCAGCTTCGCGGAGCTGCCTTAGGGCGCTGACGATTCCGCTGGTGACGTCCTCGGTGGTGTGGGTCTTGGTGGCAGCCAGGACGCTGCTGCCATTCATGAGGACGGCGTCGGTATTGGTGCCGCCGACGTCTATGCCGATGCGGATCATGGTTGATTCTCCTTTGATTTCAGGTACGGGGGACGGCGACGTTCGGCGTTAGGAGGCGGCAGGTTCCGGGACGGAAATTGGCTCGTGGTCCGGGTAGGTCTTGGTGCTGCCGATGCCCCGGATCAAGCCCATTCGTCCTGCGACGGCGTAGAGGATGAAAGCAATGAAGAGGGAATTGATGGACGGCAGGCCCCATGCCACGAAGTATCCGATGACAGAGGCGAGCACCCAGATGACGATCGTGGCGGGCACCCACGAGGGGGCGTGTTCGGGCAAGCGGCCGAGCTTGCGGCTGGAGTCCAGTTCACTTCGCCATTTGCGGACCACGAAATACTCGGCCACCATGATGCCTGCGATGGGCGGGAAGACGACGCCGAGCAGGATGAGGAAGTCCGTGAAGTGTCCCAGGATTCCCGCCGCGCCCAAGACAGTGCCGATGAGCCCGACGGTGAGGGTAACAGCACCGCGGTGCAGTTTGCGCTTCATGGTGCGATCGGCGAAGTTGACGATGCCCAAGGAAGCCGCGTAGAGGTTCCAGTCGTTGATCTTGAGCGTTGCGGTGATGACGATCAGCGTGCCGATGAAGCCGGACGTCGAGGTGACGATCGCGACGACGTCGTTGGTCTTGAGGGCCAACGCCAGCAGGACGCCGATGAGTCCGATGACGTATTCCCCTAGGGTGATACCGAGGACCGTTTGCTTGACGACGTCCTTGGCCGAGCGGTTGAAGCGGGACATGTCCGGTGTAATGACCGCGCCAACGATAAAGCCGCCGGCAACAATCGTGGTGCCTTGGATCAGCGTGAGCGCGGGGCCTCCGGGCGGTGCCGTGAGGAGGTCTCCCAGGCTGTGCTTGGACAATTCGGCAATGATGGACCAGCCCGCGAGCAGGAGGAACGCGGGTACGGCGACGTACGCGGTCCAAGCCATGGAAGCCATGCCGAACATGACGATCAGGGTGACCAGCACACCGAATATGAGGGCCCATGCCCACGCGGGAAGAACGCCGACCAAGTTGGCCAGGCCTTGCGCCGAGACCGCGTTCTGGATGCCGAACCAGCCGATGGCACTCAGGCTGATCGCGATGCCGATCAGTGAGGATCCGGCTCCGCCAAAGCCCGTCCAACGGGCGAGTACCGACGTCGACAGGCCTTCGCGCTGTCCCGCGATACCAGTGAAGATGGTGACGATTTCAAGGATGACCGAGCCGAGCGTTATGGCGAGGACGGCACTCCAGAAATCCATGCCGAAACCGAGGGTGGCCCCGAGCAAGAAGCTGGCCAGGGAACTGAGCTGGCCAAAGCGCTGGGTGGCCACCGAAAACCAGTGGAAGCGTGCGGATGCGGGAACCCGTTCAAGTGCATAGTCATCGTGACCGACTGCTGTTGCCATCGGGACCTCCAAGGATTGTGGGTTGGGGAGGTCTTCAAGATATGCCTGAATGTGGTGTCCATCACGGGGCATGATGCCCTGTTTACGAAGAGTAGCAGGGCATCATGCATTTACTCCCACCCAGGACGCTCGCTCACCTTTGTGGCTGTTTTTCGGCACCCTCGCTCATTTCTAGTGAGCGAGCGTCGGCCGAAACGGCGGCATATGTGAGCGAGCGTCGGCCGAAACGGCGGCATATGTGAGCGAGCGTCGGGGCGGTCGCTACTTCAAACCCGAGCGGACAAACGCGTCCACCACGTATCGCTGCAGGAAGATGTAGATCAGGAAGATCGGCAGGCAGGCGAGGGATGATGCAGCCATGATGGCGCCCCAGTTGTTGCCTTCGGCGCCCAGGAAGCCGCGGATGCCTACCTGGATCAGGGCATCGGACTTCTGCATGATCAGGGAAGGCCACAAGTATTCGTTCCAGGCGCTGATGAACAGCATGATGCCCAGGGCCGCCAGCGCTGGCCGGAGGTTCGGAACCACCACTTCCCACAGTGTCCGCCACGAAGACCGGCCATCCATCTGGCTCGCATCCAGGAGATCCTTGGGGAAGGCCTCAAGGTGTTGCCGCAGCATCATCACGGCGAAGGCCGAACAAAGCTGCGGGATGACGACGCCGGTGATGGTGTTGAGGAGGCCCATCTGGGACACCAGCAGGTAGTTGGGAATCATGGTGACTTGGAAGGGCACCAGCCAGGACCCCACGAACAGCAGGTACAGGGCCTTCTTCCCAACAAAGTCCCAACGCGCGAAGCCGTAGGAAGCCAGGATGGCCACGAGCAGCTGGGACGCAGCCAGTGCCAGTGCCATGCCAAAGGTATTCGCCAGCATGCCCGCGATGGGGATGGTCTTCAGGACGTACTGGAAGTTCTCCAGGCTCAGCGGTCCCGGCAACGGGTTGATGGACAGGGCGTCCGACGGCGGCCGGAAGGCCGTGACGAACATCCAGTAGATGGGGAAGATCGAAACGATCGCCAAGGCGATCAGCAGAACGTGACTGGGCAGTGTTCTCAAAAACACAGTCCGCAACGACCCAAGCCGCAACGACGCAAACCGCGTGCGTCTAAGACCGGCGGCAGGGGCCGTCGTCGGCCCTGAAGCTTTCGAACGCTCCGGGACTGTCGAAGTATCAGCGGAACCAGGCTGGGCCGGCGGGGCGATGGTAATGAAGGCCATGGTGGTTCTTTCTAGTTGTCGTAGAAGCTGAGTCGCTCCGAGAGCTCCACGAAGACCAGGGCGATCAGCCCGAATCCGAGGAAGAAGAGCGTGCCCGCGGCGGAGGAGAGGCCGGCATCGAAGTTCCTGAAACCGAACTGGTACAGCAGGTAGTAGATGTTGGTAGACGAATTGCCCGGCCCGCCCTGCGTCACGAGGTCGATGATGGGATATGTCCACTGCGCAGACAGCAGGATGGTCATGAGCGCGAGGAAGACCAGGCTGGGCGAAAGTAGGGGGATGATGATCCGCCACGTGATCTGCCTTCCACTGGCGCCGTCGATCGATGCAGCGGCGGCATAGTCCGGGCTGATTCCTGCCAGCCCGGCTGAAACCACCAGCACGCCGAAGCCGAGCATCTGCCAGCCGACGATCACGATCACCGCAGTCATCGAACTGTCAGGATCGCGGAACACATTCCCCATCGGGGCGCCAAGGGCTGCGGCAATCGCCGGGATCGTTCCGCCCTCAGGAGCGAACAGCCACCGCCAGATCGCGCTGCTGGCCACGGGAGTGATAAGGAACGGCACGAAGATCAGGGCCTGGTAGGCAGTGCGGGCCTTGCCCTGGACCTTGCGCGAAAGTAGCGCGAACACGAGCGGCAAGGCAACGGAAATACCCAGGAACGCCAGGATGTACAAGCCGGTGTTGATCAGGGCCTGGTGCAGTTCGGGCAGGCTCAGGACCTTCGCGTACTTCTGCACGTCAACATATTGTTTGGGCCTCGTGGGGATCAGGTTCCAGTCGTTGAAGGACAGGTTGACGGTCTGTCCCAGCGGCCAGTACGTCCAGACGAGCAGTAGGACGACGGCGGGAAGGATGTAGAGGTAAGGGCTCAGGATGCGGCGCTTGGAGCGCCGCGTAGCCGTGCGCCCGGCCGGGCCGGCAGGGGCAATGCCCGCTGCCGGCCCGGCGGTCTCGATGAACATTCTGTCGGCTTCCTTTCGGTGCTGTGGCTGGTTAGCGAACGCTTTCGGCGAACTCGCCGTCGGCCGTCTCGGCGTCGGTGGAGCGCTCGACGTCGGACGCCTCACTGGGGGCGGTCATCGCGGCGGTTGCTTCTTCGAGGGTCATCTTCTGGAAGGCTGCCATCTGCTCGGCCGTGACCGAGTACACGGTGGAGAACTCGCCGATCGGGACGACGGAGCTGAGCATCTTGTCCTGGTAGAGGTGGATCAGGTTGAACGCCTGGGCGCCGTTCTGGCCGCGCATCGACTTCGGGGCAACGTTCAGGTCCTGTGTGTAGCACGTGGCCGAAGCAACCGTCACGGGAGCCCCGGCGAAGGTGCTGAAGGTGGAGTAGTGCAGGTGGCCGGCCAGGATGCCTCGGACGTCGGTGCCCTCGATGACCTTCTCGAAGCGGCTCTGCTCACGAAGTTCGAACATTGCCATCATCTCCAGGGGGCTGGGGACCGGCGGGTGGTGCAGGGCGATGAGGGTGCCGTGCGGGGCCGGGGTGGCGAGGACATCGGACAGCCAGGCCAGCTGCTCGTCGGAGATTTCTCCGTGGTGCTTGCCCGGAACCGTGGAGTCCAGGGCGATGATGCGCAGGCCGTTGACGTCGTGGACCATGTCCACGGATTCTTCACCGGCGTCGGAGTCCAGGAGGCCCGAACGGAAGGCCGTGCGCGCATCGTGGTTGCCCATGACCCAGATGATCTTGGCGCCGAGTTCCTCGGCCACGGGCTCCACGATGTTGCGCAGGCGGACGTAGGCGTCGGGGCGTCCGGTGTCGGCGAGGTCGCCGGTGAACACCAGAGCCTCGGGCTTGACCTGGGCTTTGACGAAGTCGCGGAACAGTTGGCGGAGGTTCTCGTCGCTGTCCACGCTGCCGTGCAGGAGGTCGTTGTCGGCCACAAAGTGGGTGTCGCTGATGTGCAGGATGAAGTGCTCGGGAGCGGGGTGCTGACGTTCGGTGCTCATGGTCTTGTCTCCTTGTAAGGGTCTTCGTAAGTAGCTGCGGTAGCGGTGGTTCTTAGCGGGTGGAGCTGACGGTCAGGACGTCCCTGAGCCGTTCGAGGTCGGCGTCGCTGAAATCGTGCGCCTGGAGCAGGCCGGTGGTGCTGCCGTACATTTCGTCAACGAGGTCCAAGGTGGTCGCCAGGACGGTGGCGGGGCTCGCGGAGATGATTTCTCGGAGTTCCTCGCCGATGCCGGCCAGGCCCGGGTGGCCGGAGGCGGCGGCCATCATGGCCTCGCTCCATTCGCCGCGTAGGTTCTCCTCGCTGGCTGTGTAGTCGAGGATCACTTGCTCGCGATCCACTTCCGCCGCCAGGAGGGCCAGGGCAATCACGACGCCGGTGCGGTCCTTGCCTGCCGTGCAGTGCACCAGCACCGGGTCCGTTCCGGAGTCCGCAATGAGGCGAACCGCGTCGGCAAGGCGCCGGGCGTGGCTGCGGATCATGAGGCGGTAGATGTCCACGAGGGTGGTGATCTCCGCGGTACCCGGGACGTGGCCCTCTTCGAAAATCGGGTTGTGCCTTATGTCGACGGCGAGTCCGTCGAGTTTGCTGGGTGATTTCGCCAACTCGGTGCGGTCGCGCAAATCGATGACCATACGGATGCCGAGCTCTGAGAATTGCCGGCGTCCGGCGTCGGTCAGTCCGTGCAGTGCGTCCGAGCGGTACAGCTTTCCTTCGCGGATGGTCCGCGCGGTAGCGTCGGTCTGCGCGTCGGCCTGCGCGGTAGCGTCGGTCCGCGCGGCGGCGGCATAGCCCGCCGTGCTCCGGAAGTTGTAGGTGCCCTCCACGGGGTAGGGGCGGTTACGGGTTCCGAAGACGGCGTCCTCGGCAGTGGTTGTCACAGCTGGTGTCCTTCCGGATCGATCAGTGAAAGTTAGGGGATCAGGTCCTGGGCGCGCTTCTGGGCGTCGGCCATGGTGGTTTTTGCGTCCTTGCCGTAGTAGACGACGTTCTCTACGGCTTTGCCGAGGATGTCGTCGATCTGCACATAGCTGTTGCCCGGGTAGGAAACCCACGGCTGGAGGCGGTCAAGCTGGACGAGGTTAGGGGCCAGGAGCGGGTTCTTCTGGGCCCAGTCGTAAAGGGAACCACCAGCAGCCGTCAGCGAGGTGCGCAGCGGCAGGTAACCGATCTTGGTGGAGATCTGTTCGTAGGCGTGGTCGCTGGTCATGAACTTGATCAGTTCCCAGCCGGCGCGCTGCTTTGCGGGATCCTGGGAGAGGACGAACAAGGCCGAGCCGGAGTTGGTGGGCACGGCCGGCTTGCTTCCGAAGGACGGCATTCCGGCTGCTTTGAGCTGCCAGCCGCCCTTGGTGGCAGCCGACATGAACGATCCCTGCAGGGCCGAGGTGGTGAGGATGAAGGCGGTGTCGCCCTTGGGGAGGCCTTCGAACTGCGCATTGCTGTCTGCATTGCGCAGCACGCCGTCCTTCGACAGCTGAGCCATCTTGGTGACGGTGTCGATTGCCGCGTCCGAGCCGAAACCGATGGTCTTGCGGTCATCGGAGAGGACCTGGGCCCCGTTCGACTTGAAGACGCCCTGCATGCACCAGTTGCCGCCGATGCTTGTGCAGGAAATGTCGAGGGAGGGCTTTCCCGTTTTTGCGGTGACGGCCTTGGCCGCGGCTTCGACCTTGTCCCACGTGGAGAGGTCCGGGTTGGCGATGCCGGCGTCGGCGAGCTTGGTGGCGTTGTAGAAGAGGACAGGGGTGGAGAAAACGTAGGGAATGCCGTAGGTCTTGCCGTTCCAGTCGGCCAGGTGCTTCGCGTTCGGGTGGAAGGGGTGGGCGCCTCCGAGCGCCTGGTCAACGGCGTCCTTGCCGACGAGGTCGCTGATCGGCTGGGCGCCGAGCTGAGTGGCGGCGAAGTCCAGCGAATCGAACGTCAACTGTGCGACGTCGGGTGCGTGGCCGGCAAGGAGCTGGGTCTGGACGCTGCTGACAGTGTTGGATCCGACGGCGCCGCCGCCCTGCGGTGCCTGCGCGGTGACGTGGATGTTCGGGTGGGCCTTCTCGAAGTCGGCTACGAGGCCTTTGACGGTATCGGTCCAGACGCCTGCCTGTGCCAGGTTGTAGCTTTCGAAGGTGATGTTTACTTGCTGATCGGACTTCAGCTCTGGGATCTGGTTGGTCACGGTGCTGGCCTGGGAGGTGCCGGAGCAACCGGCGAGTGCCAGTGCGGCTGTGCCGGCAGCGATGGTCAGTGCAATTGAACGGAGAGGACGCACAATACTTCCTTGATTGCTGGGTTGGGTGGGTACTGCAGGTTCCGGTTGGGGGCCGGAGTATGGGGGGAAAGCGCGGAGGCTATACCGATGCGGTGGGTTGGGCCGAGCTGGCAGTGGACGCGTGTTTCGCGTCTGCCTGCCATTCGAGGCGGCGGCCGCTTGTGCGGTCAAAGAGGTGGAGGTGCTTGGCGTCGGCGCTGAGGACGACGGCGTTGCCCGGCTCCCAGTGCAGGTCCCGCGGTGCGCGAACGGCCACGCGGTTCTCGCCGACCCGGCAGTAGATGACTTGTTCGCTGCCAAGGTTTTCGGCCAGGTCAACGATGCCCCGAAGGGCTGCTCCGGAACTCGGCGCGGCTGCGGAAGAACCGGGTGCGTGGATGCTCAAGTGCTCCGGGCGGATGCCGAGCACCACGTCACGCCGGGGTGTCTCCCCGTCCCACAGCACGGCTTCCACCGAGGGTGCCATGACAGTGATGGAGCCGTTGCTTGTGGAAAGCTCGGCTTCGATCAGATTGGTGGCAGGGGAGCCCAGGAAGCCCGCGGCGAACACGGATGCGGGTTTGTCGTAGAGCTCTTCCGGTGTGCCGAGCTGCTCGAGTTGGCCTCCGTTGAGGAGCGCGATCTTGGTGGCCATGGTCATGGCTTCCACTTGGTCGTGCGTGACGTAGATGAACGTGGCACCGAGGCGCTTGTGCAGTCCGGCCAGCTCCTGCCGGGTTGCCGTGCGCAGCTTGGCATCCAGGTTGGACAGGGGTTCGTCCATGAGGAACGCCTTGGGGTCGCGCACCAAGGCTCGTGCTACTGCAACGCGTTGGCGCTGGCCGCCGGACAGTTCCTTGGGCTTGCGGTCCAGGAGGTGGCCGATCTCCACCATTTCGGCCACGGCTTCCACACGCTTCTTGACTTCCTGCTTGTCGGTGCGCCGCACGTGGAGCGGGAAGGCCAGGTTGTTCGCCACGCTCAGGTGCGGGTACAGGGCGTAGCTCTGGAACACCATGGCCAAGTCCCGCTTCTTGGACGGAGCAGCTGTGATGTCCCTGCCGTCCAGTTCGAGCGACCCCGACGTCGGGTCCAGCAGGCCCGCGATCATGCGGAGCAGGGTGGTCTTGCCGCAGCCGCTGGGGCCGAGCAAGACCAAGAAGTCACCGTCTTCAACGGTGAGCGATACGTTCTTTACCGCCGACACGTTCTTGAATGAACGCGACAACTGGTTGAGCACAAGTCGGCCCACGAGCACCTCCGGGGAAACGATGTTTCCTACATCGAATTATTTAGGAAACGTCTTACCCTTGAAGAGTGGGGTTCGATTATTAACAGTCGGTGCGGAGTTGATGAACTCCCCGTGCGCGGACAGGAAACAGTTGAAACTGCCCGCGTTCGCGCCAAAAGCTATTCGGGGTTTTCCACCATGTGGAGGACTTCTTCAAACACGGCGGAGCGGGCGCGTTCAACCTCGGGAGAGTCCGCAGTCACTGCGGCGTGCAGGGCGGACAGCACCAGCATCTGGACGATATTCCCAATGGGCAGCTGGTCGTTCCACGAATGGAATTCCGCCCCGGCCACCAGAGTGTGGGTCGAGAGCTCGGCAAGCTCGGATTTCGCGTAGCTGGTCACCCCGATCACCGTGGCCATGCGGTCGGCCGCGATCCGCGCCGAGCCAATCGTGAAGGAGTTCATTCCGCTGTCACTCACGGCAATGCAGACATCCCGGGCGGAGAGGAGTTTGGCGGAGATGTGTTGCGAAACAATGTCGGATGGCGCCTCGCATTGCACCCCGGCGGCCAGGAACCGCAGGGCCAAGGATTGGGCGGGAGCGAGGGACCCTCCATTGGCCACCACGAGCAGTCGCCCGCCTTCGCGGATCGCCTTCACCGCGGCGTCGAAGGCCTTGAAGTCCAAAGAACCCAGCGCACCGCGGATATCGTGGGATGCCCGGGAAAAGATCCCCGAGACCAGATGCTCCGAGGACCCAGGTTCTCCCGTGGCCCCGGAATCCTCCTGTTGGATGCTGTCCCGTGCAGCCGCGCCCAGATCCCGCAGCAGGACTTGGCGCAAGTGTTGGAATCCGTCGAAGCCCATGCTCTTGCAGGCCCGCACGATCGTGGCTGGCGACGTCCCGGTCTGGGTCACGAGGTCCGCCACCGACATCCTGGCCACGGTTTCCGGGGAATCGAGGCACAACTGGGCCACACGCTGTTCGCTGCGGGCCAACGACGGGAAAATCGACTTGATGTGAGCGCGGGAACCGCCCAAGGGCGGCTCGGACTTGTACGGGGTCATTGGCCTTTCATACCAGATTCACTTGAATAGCGAACCAGCAGCGTCGAAACCGATGACGACGGCGGGTGCGCGCCGCCGTCGGGCACTGGACCTGACGTCAGTCGAGCGGCAGCGTGACGGTGACGCAAGTGCCACTGCCTGGCGTGGAGACGACCGAGACATCGCCGCCCACCTCGTTGACTGCGATGGACATCAGGCGGAGTCCGAATCCGTGGTGCCCGCCTGCCGGCAAGGCCTGGCCGTCGAAGCCGGCACCGTTGTCCGTGACGGTCAGCCGGATCCCGTGGTAGACGGCGGCAAGCCGGACGGTGATGTCGTGGGCGTGCGCGTACTTGAACGCGTTGCTGAGGGCTTCCTTGGCTGCGTGGTAGAGGAGGGAAGCGGAGCTGGACGAGATTTCGATCCCATGGTGCGGCGTCTCCCAATGGACCTCGGTGCCCTGGCGGCGGAGCGGTGCGGCCAGGCGGTCGATACAGCCCGCGAGCCCCAAAGCGTGGAAGTCAACGGGTTGCTGATCGGTGATGACGCCGTTGATGGCGGTAACCTCGTCCAGCGCTGTTGCTGTCTTCATGGCCGGTCCTGCTTCCCCTTGCAGCTTTGGTGCTTTCGCGGGCGGGTGGATTCCGCCTCTGCTTGAATTAAGAGTGGACCCTGGGGATTAAGGTTCCCGCGAGATTTGGTTAGTTTCGTCCTAATTTCTTGTCAGGAAGCCCAGCAAGGCCCTGTTGATCTCGGCGGCATGCGTCCACAGCATGCCGTGCGGGGCCCCGTCGATCTCCAGGTACTCCGCGCTGGGCAGTGCTTCGGCGAACCTGCGGCCCGTGACGTCGATGGGGAGGATGTGATCCTCGGTGCCGTGGACAATCAAGGCGGGAACGTCGATCTTCGGGATGTCCGCGCGGAAATCCGTGAGCCACGTGGGCTGTGCGGCAACTGAGGCGTGGGCACCTGATTGGGCTGCGAGGTTCCAGCTGGCATTGACCGACTCCTGGCTTAGCCGCGGCGTTCCGAGGAAAGTGCCGCTGTTGTAGAAGTTTTGGAAGAACTCGGTGAAGAAGGCGTATCGATCGGCTGTGACGGCTTCGGTGAGGCCGTCGAACACGGACTGCGGGACTCCGCCGGGGTTGTCTTCGGTCTGAAGCAGGAACGGTTCCAGGGACCCAAGGAACACGGCCTTCGCCACCCGTGCCGAGCCGTAGGTGCTGATGTAGCGGGCCACCTCGCCGGTACCCATCGAGAATCCCACCAGCACGGCGTCGTTCAGGTTCAGTGCTTCCAGCAGCGTGTTCAGGTCTGCTGCGAAGGTGTCGTAGTCGTAGCCAACGGTTGGCTTGCTGGACTTGCCGAAGCCGCGGCGGTCGTAAGTGATGACGCGGTAGCCGGCGTCGAGCAATGCCGCGGACTGCTTCTCCCAGGACGAACCGTCCAAGGGGTAGCCGTGGATCAGGACCACTGCCTGGCCGGTTCCGTGGTCCTCGTAATAGATCTCTATCTCGGTGCTGTTTTCATTTCCGACGGTGATGAAAGCCATGACTACGGTCCTTTCGTAGCGTTTCTTATCGAGCGTTCCCAGCCTACTGTCCGGGTACGACGGCGGCACCCGTCTTCGTCTTCGCAGTCGCTGGCGGCCTGGGACGCTCGCTCACTTTTGAGGGCGTTTCGGCAGACGCTCACTCACAAGATCTGCAGGAGGGTTTGGGCGAACGGCCCGTATATCTGCAGGAGGGTCGCCAAGAGGGGCGTCATATCTGAGCGAGGATCACCGGAGGCTTCGCCCTGAGGGAAAGCTCTAGTTGCCCCCAGCAACCAGTCGTAGACTGGCCTTCGAATCACTACGTGAGTTGGAGACCGATGCTCTGGAAACTTCTCGTTCAGTACCTGCGGCCACATCGGCGGCTGCTGATCGCCGTCGTCGTTTTCCAGCTCGCGCAGTCCATCGCGTCGCTGTACTTGCCCACTCTGAACGCCGACATCATTGACGAAGGCGTGGCAAAGGGGGACACCGGGTACATCCTTGGCATGGGCAGCCTGATGCTGCTCATCACCCTCCTGCAGATCGCCTGTTCGGTGACGGCCGTATACTTCGGCGCGAAAGCGGCCATGGGGTTGGGGCGGGATCTGCGCGGCGCCATTTTCACCAGGGTGGGGGAGTTCTCCGAGCAGGAGGTCACCCGCTTCGGCGCGCCGTCCCTGATCACCCGTTCCACCAACGATGTGCAGCAGGTCCAGCAACTCGTCCTGATGACCTGCACACTCATGGTGGCGGCGCCCATACTCAGCATTGGCGGCGTGATTATGGCCGTCCGGCAGGATGCCCAGTTGTCTTGGTTGATCGCAGTGAGCGTTCCCGTGCTCCTCGTTGCGGTGGGCCTCATTGTGAGCCGCATGGTGCCGTTGTTCCGCAAGATGCAGGTCCGGATCGACACCGTGAACAGGGTGCTCCGCGAACAGCTTGCCGGCATCCGCGTGGTGCGTGCGTTCGTGCGCGAGGACATGGAGACAGAACGCTTCGCCTCAGCCAACCAGGACGTCACGGAGATGGCATTGCGTGCAGGGCGGCTCATG
Source organism: Arthrobacter sp. AZCC_0090 (assembly GCF_014207375.1). Taxonomy (GTDB): domain Bacteria; phylum Actinomycetota; class Actinomycetes; order Actinomycetales; family Micrococcaceae; genus Arthrobacter. Next base: position 27,312 of record NZ_JACHEE010000016.1, read on the forward strand.
GCCCTCATGTTCCCGGTGGTGATGCTGGTGCTCAACGTCTCCAGCGTTGCCGTGATCTGGTTCGGCTCGTTCCGGATCGACGACGGCTCCATGCAAGTGGGCACGTTGATCGCTTTCCTGAGCTACCTCATGCAGATCCTGATGTCCGTCATGATGGCCACATTCATGGCCGTGATGATCCCGCGTGCGGCTGTTTCGGCGGACCGCATCGGACAGGTTCTGGAGACCCAATCGAGCGTCCGGCCTCCCGAAAATCCGGTCACGGAGACCGCCGGGCGCGGCGAACTGGAATTGCTCGACGTCGGATTCGCCTATCCGGGCGCCGAGCAGCCGGTCCTCAACGGGATCAGCTTCCAGGCCCGCGCGGGCCAGACGACGGCGATCATCGGCAGCACAGGTGCGGGCAAGACCACCTTGGTCAACTTGCTGCCACGGCTCTTCGACGCAAGCAGCGGCTCGGTGAGGATCGACGGCGTCGACGTCCGCGATCTGCACCCGGACCTCCTGTGGGGGCACATCGGGCTGGTCCCGCAAAAGCCCTACCTGTTCTCCGGCACCGTCCGCAGCAACCTGCTCTACGGCAAGCCCGACGCCACGGAGGAAGAACTCTGGCGGGCCCTCTCCATCGCCCAGGCCCAGGACTTCGTCGAGGAAATGGAAGGCGGGCTGGATGCTCCGATCTCGCAGGGCGGCACCAACGTTTCCGGCGGACAGCGCCAGCGCCTCGCCATCGCCCGGGCGCTCGTGAAGCAGCCCGAGCTCTACATCTTCGACGATTCCTTCTCCTCCCTGGATACCGCCACCGACGCCAGGCTGCGCCAAGCGCTCAAGCGCCACACGTCCGGCGCCACCATGGTCATCATCGCCCAGCGGGTGTCCAGCATCGCCGACGCTGAGCAGATTTTGGTGCTCGACGACGGGCATCTGGTGGGGCGCGGAACCCACGACGAGTTGCTGGAGACCTCCGAAACCTACCGCGAGATAGTTTCTTCACAACTGGCAGCGGAGGAGGCGGCATGAGCAGCGCACCCAGCACCGCCAACCGCCCGCCCCGTCCGCCGATGGGGCCAGGCCGCGGCGGACCTTTCGCTGGCATGAACGTCCCAGCCGAAAAGGCCATGAACTTCCTGCCTTCGGCCAAGCGGCTCTTGGGCACCCTTCGGCCAGAGCGCATGTGGCTGACCCTGGTCCTTTTCCTGGCTGTCGCGAGCGTGACCCTGTCAGTGATCGGCCCGCGGCTGCTAGGCGAAGGAACCAACCTGATCTTTGCCGGCGTCGTATCCAAGCAACTTCCCGCCGGGGTGAGCAAGCAACAACTCATCGACGGGTTGCGCGCATCCGGCCAGAACTCCAGGGCGGACATGCTCAGGGGCATGGAACTGACCCCGGGGGTCGGGATCGACTTCGGGGCGTTGTCCTCGATCCTGCTGTGGGTGCTGGTCCTCTATGTCTTGGCCTCAGCGTTCGGGTGGATTCAGGCGTACGTGCTCAACGGCGTCGTGCAGCGCATTGTGTACCGGCTGCGCGAGCAGATCGAGGCGAAAATCAACCGCCTTCCATTGCGCTACTTCGACTCAGTGCAGCGCGGTGAGCTGCTCAGCCGGGTGACCAACGACGTCGACAACATCTCGCAAAGCCTCCAGCAGTCCATCAGCCAGGCGGTCACCTCGCTGCTCACCGTGGCGGGCGTCATCTTCATGATGTTCCTGCTTTCGCCGATTCTGGCGTTCATCACCTTGGTCACTGTGCCCTTGACGCTCGCGACCACCATGCTGATCGCCAAGCGCTCGCAGAAGCTGTTCGTGGCCCAGTGGAAGAACACCGGAGAGCTGAACGGCCAGATCGAAGAGACCTACACTGGACATGCTCTCGTGAAGGTGTTCGGCCGGCAGCGGGAGGTGGAGCAGCGCTTTCGCGAGAAGAACGCGGAGTTGTTCTCGGCCAGTTTCGGTGCCCAGTTCATCAGCGGCCTGATCATGCCGGCACTGACATTCATCGGCAACCTGGTCTATGTGGGGATCGCCGTGGTGGGAGGGCTACAGGTAGCCTCCGGCGCCATGCAGCTGGGCGATGTCCAGGCCTTCATCCAGTACTCCCGCCAGTTCACCCAGCCGCTCGCGCAGCTTGGTTCCATGGCCAACCTGCTCCAGTCCGGGGTTGCATCCGCCGAGCGCGTCTTCGCGCTGCTCGATACCGAGGAGCAGAGCGCTGATCCTGAGCGCTCGGCTGTTCCCGAAGTGACGCGCGGGCGCTTGGTGTTCGAGAACATCTCGTTCTCTTACTCGGCCGACAAGCCGCTGATCCAGGACTTGAGCCTTGTGGCCGAGCCCGGACAATCCGTCGCGATCGTCGGACCCACGGGGGCAGGCAAGACCACCCTCGTGAACCTGATGATGCGCTTCTACGAGCTCGACGCGGGGCGGATTACGCTCGACGGCGTCGACGTCGCCTCGATGTCGCGGTATGAGCTGCGCTCGCGGATGGGCATGGTGCTGCAGGATACGTGGCTGTTCGGCGGCACCATCCGGGACAACATCGCCTACGGCCGGCCGGACGCTACCGAAGCCGAGATTCTGGAGGCCGCACAAGCGACGTACGTGGACCGCTTCGTGCACTCGCTCCCGGAAGGGTACGACACCGTGCTCGACGACGAAGGTAGCAACGTTTCTGCAGGTGAGATGCAGCTACTCACCATCGCCCGGGCGTTCTTGGCCCGTCCGTCAGTCTTGATTCTGGACGAGGCCACCAGCTCCGTGGATACCCGGACCGAGGTGCTGGTACAGAAGGCCATGAGCGCCCTGCGTTCGGACCGCACGAGCTTTGTGATCGCGCACCGCCTTTCCACGATCCGCGACGCTGACCTCATCCTGGTAATGGAAGCCGGGCAGATCGTGGAGCAAGGAACGCATGCGGAACTGCTGGCCGCTGGAGGCGCTTACTCGAGGTTGTATGAGGCCCAGTTCGCGGCGCCGGTGGCGGAGGTCTGAGGGAGCCCGTCACGCTGGGCAACTTTTTGGGGCCTTGGGTCGGGGGGAAGCCGGAAATCCAGGCTTTTGGTTCCAGCCGGCCGCTAAAAATGTGCCAGGCGTGACGTTTGCTTGTCCACATAGGCGTGCCGGGGGTGACGCAGACGCGCCGCGGCCCGGCACGATGGCTACATGGACGTCGAAAAGGCGCTCAACCTCTGTGGGGGTGTGGCGCGAAGGCCCGTGCTGGCGCGTCTTGGCATCACGGACGGCCAGCTGAGGAGGGCGGTCCGCCGCGGTGTGGAACAACCGGCACGCGGCGTCTACGCGCTGGCTTCGGCATCCGTCGCCGATGTGGCCCTGGTCCGGAACCGCCAAATACGGACCTGCGTCAGTGCGGCCCCGTTCTACGGGTTGTGGGTTATTGACCAGTCCGGCCCGCTGCACGTCCACCACAGGCGCAACCAAGGGGCCTGCGATGTCCTACATCACGGTGGTTTGCTGCTCCCCGCGCATCCGCACAGACCAGTGGCCTCCCTGGCAGATATCCTGATCCACGCATTGCGCTGCCTGCCCTGGCAAGATTCCTTGGTCATGGTGGAGTGTGCTGTGACCCGGGGTGATATGACAGTGGGATTCCTGCGGGAGCGGTTGCCGGGAAAGCGCAACGGCAAGGCACTCGAGGTTCTACGTTGGGTGGATCGCGGGGCTGAATCGATGTTGGAGACGCTGGCCCGGACCTACTTCCGGAGGGCCGGAATACACGTCCTGCCACAGTTCTATCTCGACGGCGTGGGCTACATGGACCTGTTGCTGGACGGTTGGCTATTGGTGGAACTCGACGGGCGCCACCATGCGGATTGGCGGCAGGTAAAGAAAGACCATCGCCGTAACAACTCGTCCGTGGTTCAGGGCTATACGGTGCTCCGTTACTACTATTCGGACGTGGTCTATGAAGCAGAAACCATGGTTGCGGAGGTTCTTTCGGTGCTTGGGCGCGGGAAAATTGCCCGTCCGGCAGCGTAGCAGTGTCACTCCGGGCAACTTTTTGGGGCCATGCGTCAGGGAAAAGCCCGGGAAATCAGGAGCTTGGATGCCAGCCGCGGCCAAAAACCTGCCTCGCGTGACACTCGCTGTACAGGGGAGAGACGAAGAGGGCGCGCGACATTTAGGGTTGGTTCCCATGGACATCAACCCGCCACAGCTCCTCAGCCTGCCTGCTGGCCAGATTGAACTCCGTGATGCCCGCAGTGGCCGCACAAACTCAGTGGACCTGATGGGTTTTGAAATCGCTCGGACAGTGGTTACGCGAGCCGAATTTGCCGCAACCGCCGGGCGTGGGCTGACGGATCCGCGAACGCCAGCACACGGCGTCACCTGGTTTGAGGCGATCGATTGGTGCAACGCGGCATCTGAAGCCGAGGATCTCAACCCGGCATATGCGCGATCGGGCCGCAGCGTCGAATGGAACGTCGCGGCCAACGGCTACCGGCTGCCCACCGAGGCGGAATGGGAATATGCCTGCCGCGCAGGGTCCGTCGGCCCGCACTATGGTCCGCTCAGCGAGATTGCTTGGACCGCGAAGGACGAGTTGTCCGCGCCGAGCGACGTGGCGCTAAAGACTCCCAACGGGTTCGGCGCCTACGACATGCTCGGCAATGTCTGGGAGTGGTGCTGGGACTATGCGGATACGGCGAGATACGGCGACTACAGGACATTCCGTGGCGGTGGCTGGGCCGACGAAGCATGGAACGTGCGTGCGTCGGTACGGCGGGGCAGTGCTCCCGATGCCGTCCTGGAAGATGTGGGTTTCCGGGTGGCGCGCGGCGCCTGTGGTGCACCAACCGCAAAGTCAGCACAGGGTTGGTCCGCCGAATCCGACCGGAACCAGGCCAATGTGCGAGGCCCGATTCCGTTCGGTTGGACTCCGCTGAAGTTCGACTAGTGCGAAGTCTTCATGCTGTCGAGAACCTTCTTCATGTTGTCTTCCTCTGCTGAAGTCGTTGACGAATTCGTGAAATCCAAGACCACATAGTCGGATTGATAAGCCTTGCCATCGAGTTTGCCGGCTGCTTTCGCAGCACTATCTCGCGACTCGAACTTCATCAGGACAACGTCCCTGGTTCTGAATGCCTGAGTGCAATCCACGTCCAGCCAGCAGACTTCCTTGGTCTTCTCAGTCGACCCATCGTAGAAATTTGCCGTCACGGATCTAAGGTCGACGAAACGCCGAGAGTCCGCGAAGTAAGTGACTGCGAGTGCAACTGCCGCCACGACAGTTCCACCAAGAATCCCGAAGCGTTGAGCTTAACCCTCGTCGCCGAGTTCGATGCCAGTGCTGAACGGGTCTGGCAAATCTGGGAAGATCCACGCCAGCTTGAGCGCTGGTGGGGTCCGCCTACCTGGCCAGCCACGTTCGAGCAGTTCGAGTTCGAGCCGGGCGGAAAGGCCAGCTATTACATGACCGGTCCCGACGGCGAGAAACCTGGCGGCTGGTGGCGCATCACGTCCATCCAAGCTCCGACCCGTCTGGAGTTCGACGACGGTTTTGCCGACGAAAATGGCGCTCCCGTGGAGGATATCGGTGCCGGTCACGCGACCGTGAGCCTCGAGGAGATCGGCGACCGCACCCGCATGACCATCCTGTCCACCTTCGAATCAGAAGAACAGATGAAGAAGATGATCGACATGGGAGAGGAAGAAGGAATGCAGGAGGCAGCCAGCCAGATCGACGCGCTCCTTTCCGAGCACTCCCGCGCCGGACCCGCCCCTCCGGACCGGGCCGGAACAGCGAACGACGGCGGGAGGTGCCTCCCGCCGTCGTCGTCGCGTTGCGTCTGAAAGAGCGCTGTTACAGGGAGTGTGCGTCGAAGGCTGTGGCCTTGGCTGCGCTGCCATTCAGGCTGACAGTGAAGGTGTTCGGCCCGCTGCAGGTAACCGCAATGCTGGCTTTGGAGGTGTTGTGGCGCACCGAGAAGTCATGCACCAGTGCGTCCAGCGTGTGGTGGGTGGTTGAGCGGTCCCAAATCTTCAGGGTCACAGAGTCGGCAGTTTCAAACGTCATTGTTCAGCGCTTCCATTCATGAATCCGGATATTCGGCTATCGCGCCAGTGCGAAGCCGCGGTACGAGCAATCCATGAACGCCTGAGACTCAAGGCGGCTCGACGAGCTCACCGGTTTGGCCTCATCGCGTCCACCAGGATGGGTAAAACTTGGCCGGGACATTGTGTCCTAGCCTGCCTTTCCATAGTGCACAGGCAGGCGCAAACGGCTCAAGCCAGATTGCGTTTTTTGCGAGTGAGTCTCATCACAGTGATTCGACTCAGGCAGGAGCCACCTCGTTCACCACACGGAGCGCGTTGAGCGTGCGGGGATAGCCGATGTACGGCAGAAGCTGGGTGATGACGTCGATCAGCGCACCACGGCCGTTGCCGACGTTCAGGTTTGCGGCCACGTGTCCCTTGACCTGGGGCTCGCACCCACCGAGGGAGACGAGTATCGAGAAGGTGAGCAGTTCCCGGGTCGGGACATCAATGCCAGTGCGCGTGAGGTGGTCTCCGAAGCAGTTTGCCGCCAGGTAGCGCTGGAAGTGCATCTCGTCGTCGGGCGCGGAAGCGTACATGTCGTCGATCTTCTCTGCCCCGGCAATTGCTTTCTGCACCGCAAGGCCCTTCTCCGCCCTGTCCCCGGGCGTCGTGGTCGATTGGCCCGGGAGGGGGAGCTCGACGCCGTTCTCGGCGAGGACCTCGTTTGTCGTGTGGACGAAGTCGAAGACTTTGGCCATGCCGACGTACGGAAGGGCGTCAGGAACATGAGTGTCGAGCGGCACCATGACATCGTGGCCGCCATCGAGACTGGCGATGCCTCGCTGGCCCGCAAGACCATCCTCGAGCACATGGACAGCGCTGCCGCTGTGTTGGTCGCCTAGTGCCCGACGACGGGTGCCCGACGGCGGCGCTTAGCTTTCCCGGTAATCGCGCCTCGGTTGGGGGTCACTGCCAGTACCGCTCACGATAGAGACTCCCTCATTTTTTCCGTGGGCTGTTTCCTTAAACCATGACGCACCCTGAAACCACGTTGCCGGCTCCGGTTCCTTCATCGCCCGTGGCCGATGCGCCCCGGGCACGGCTCACGCTCATGATTGCGTCGCTGGGGTTCCTCCTGATCACCCTCGACATCCTGATCGTCAATGTCGCGCTCACCAGCATCGGCAAGGAGCTCGGGGGCGGAACAGCCGGCCTGCAGTGGGTGATCGACGGCTACACACTGATGTTTGCTTCGCTACTGCTGTTCGCGGGGAACCTGTCGGATCGGATCGGCGCGAAAAGGTCACTGGGATGGGGTATCGCGCTGTTCCTGGTGGCGTCGGTCGCGTGCGCCCTCGCGCCGACCTCGGGGGTTCTCATTGCCGCCCGCTTCCTCCAAGGAGGTGCGGCGTCGATCATGCTGCCGGCGTCGATGGCGCTGATTCGGCAGGCCTTTCCCGATCCACGCCGTCGTGCACATGCCCTCGGGATCTGGGCGGTCGGCGGGGCCGTGGCCGGAGCCGTGGGACCGCTTGTGGGCGGCCTCCTCACCACGCTGAACTGGCGGCTCGTGTTCGGCATCAACCTTCCCGTCTGCGTCGCGATGCTGGTGCTCCTGGCTTCCGTTGCCACATCGCCCCGACGGCCAACTCCATTCGACTGGGCTGGTCAGGCCGCAGCGATCGTTGCCCTGACCGCGTTGATGTACGGCCTCATCACGGGAGGAACCGAGGGCTTCGGCGCGGTGCCCGTCATCGTGAGCCTGGTCCTCGCAGGCGTTAGCCTCGCAGCTTTCCTCCTGATCCAGGCGCGTGGCCGGCACCCGATGATGCCGCTTGGGCTGTTTCGATCCACCGGCATGAGAATCTCACTCTCGGTGGGATTTGCGTTCATGGTGGGCCACTTCGGTACCGTCTTTGTCGTCAGTCTCTTCCTCCAACAGCACCTCGGACTCACACCGCTTCAGGCCGGGTTCGCTTTCCTTCCTTCTGCGGCATTCAGTATTGTCGGCAACATCGTCAGCGGAAGCTTGTCGAACCGGTTCGGGACACGGGTACCGGTCGTCGTCGGATTGACGTCCATGGTGGTGGGACTCACCGCGATGCTTTTCACGGCGCCGCTGGGATCGCCGCTACTCGTCGGTACCTTCCTTGTTTTCACGGGTTCCGGTGGATCGATCGCGATGCCGCAGGTGACCGCCGTCGTGCTCGCGAGCGTACCGGGCGAAAAGGCAGGCACGGCCAGCGCAGTCTTCAACACCTTCCGACAAGTTGGCGGCGCGGTCGCCATCGCCGTCTTCGGCGCCCTCATCGCCGACCCCGCCGGCTTCGTCCACGGAATGCAGACCAGCTTCATCATCGCGGCGGCCCTTCTCCTGGTCACCGCCCTCGCCAGCCTCTTCATCCACGTGCCGGGCGCTACCAAGGAGAGCCAGCCGTCCCGCTAGCTCACCCCCCGACGTACGCGGCCAGGTGCTCGGTGACGATGGCCGACTTGCCGGAATCGACCAGCCGGTCGAGCAAGCCGAGCACCTTGTGCAAGGGCGAACGTCATGCAACAGTGCACGAATAGTGGCGGCGGTTGCACCGAAATCCCGTCCGGACGCTCAGGGGAAAGCATTGAAAACTCGAAAGTCGGCGCGATCTAAATTTGTACGGCAAGACCGAACCAGGACAGTGAACTGGAGGGTGGGAACCGGTGGAAACAACCTGACGGTGAGCGACTGGTGCGCAGGTAAAGCGACGCGGCCAAATGACTGAATCCATCCAGGCTGAGGTCGCGCGCGCACTCAGCACAATTCCAGTTCGTGCGTCTCGCCAAATGATCTCCACCGAGTATCAGTTTCACGTGAGCGAGATCCTGAGGCTTTTTGACATCGATGCAGTGGGCAGCGAAAAGGGCGTAATTTACGGGGACAAGGGAGTTGAGCTAGAAGATCAGCCTTTACTCTGGGCCATTCGCGTACTCGTGGCGAGGCGATTCGGTATCCCGGAAGCAATATGAATGGGCCAGGCCGGAGGCCCGCACAGGGAATCCTACGGATCTAGTGTCGCGTTTCTGAAGTTGTGGGACCGTACGTTCGAGCTCGTCGTAGATCAGTTCCGATACGCGTCGAGGCAGTGCTCAGTTGACCTGGCATGGAAGCCAGGTCAACTGTTTCGCTTCAAAGCCCGCGTGGCCTACGCGATGAGTGCGTGCCGTTTATCTGGAGCCTAGCCATGTGGCTCCCGGTAGGCGTGCGCCAACGGGTCCTGATGATCAAGCTCGGCTGCGCGTGCACGTGCGGCCTTCTCCCTCCGGTAAAGAACTACTTCATTGATCACGTACAAAACTAGAACCACCGATGGCAAGAGGATTCGAAGCCACAGGTCCCAATTGGTCATAAAAAGGATCGCCAGGGACACCATAAAGATCGGCGGATGCGCGTAGCTGTACCATTTCACGATTGCCTTCTCTCAGAAGCCGCAGTCTCGCCCAGGCATATCCCGGAGCGGAGAGGACGGGTTGGAAAGGTTGATGCCGTAGCACCTGCGCTGTCTCGAATCAGGACCGAACCATCAGCTTCCACCTTCGCGGTGGATCCAACCGCGAGATCTAACGGGAATCGGTACTCGCGAGGTGCCTTGTCTGATTGGACTGTGATCAGCGTCTGCGAACCGTTCTGAGTGCCGTAGGTAGTTGTTGTCGCACCGGACAGGACGGTAGTCAAAAGCGGGGCGCCCTCGCCAACAAAGTGACCGTCAGGGACGCCTTTGAGTTCAGCCGGCGTCGTCCCTGACCTTTGACCGGGAACGGTGAGTCGCATTGCCTGTGCTCCAGATTGTGACTCAACCGTGGTGGTTCCAGGCTGAACAGTGGTGGTCACTCTTGCTTCGAGCGAAGGCGGCTCGGCACTCTGGCTTGACGAAGGTAAGGCTTCGGCCGACGAAGCGTTTGCAACGCCTGCCCCAGCAGCCATCACAGCTGCGACCACCGCTCCAACCATCCCGGATCTCGTCCAAATTGATATCTTCTTCATCAAAATTCGACTCCCCAAATATAGTTTTCCGCAAGAGGCCCGGCTGGAGGTCCTGCCGCACTATGATTTTGGAGCTATCAGGATCGACGCCGGTCCTGGGATGAGCCTAGGTGCGCGAAAATGCCACTGAGTGTCCGATGACCACAAATTGAGTGGCATCGGGGCAAAGTTGAGTACTGCCCGGTCGAAGCACAAACCTGGGGATGCGCTCTACAATCCCGCTAGCTCACCCCCCGACGTACGCCGCCAGGTGCTCGCCGGTGAGGGTTGAACGCGCGGCGACGAGATCGGCGGGCGTGCCCTCGAACACGACCTTCCCGCCGTCGTGACCGGCGCCTGGGCCGAGATCGATGATCCAGTCGGCGTGCGCCATGACCGCCTGGTGGTGCTCGATGACAATGACCGACTTGCCGGAGTCCACGAGCCGGTCGAGCAAGCCGAGCAACTGTTCTACGTCGGCGAGATGCAAGCCCGAGGTGGGCTCGTCGAGGACGAGTACGCCGCCCTTTTCACCCATGTGGGTGGCGAGCTTGATCCGCTGCCGCTCGCCGCCGGAAAGCGTCGTGAGCGGCTGGCCGAGACTGAGGTAGCCGAGTCCGACGTCGGCCAGCCTCTTCAGGATTGCGTGGGCGGCCGGAATGCGGGCCTCGCCGTCGGAGAAGAATTCTTCGGCTTCTTTCACGGGCATCGCCAGGACCTCGGCGATGTTGCGGCCGCCGAGGCGGTATTCGAGCACGGATGCCTGGAACCGTTTGCCTTCGCACTCCTCGCAGGGAGTGGACACGGTGTCCATGAACCCGAGGTCCGTATAGATGACGCCCGCGCCGTTGCAGGTGGGGCACGCGCCCTCCGAGTTCGCGCTGAACAGCGCCGGCTTCACGCCGTTGGCCTTCGCGAACGCCTTACGAATCGGCTCAAGCAATCCTGTGTACGTCGCGGGGTTGCTCCGCCGCGAGCCCTTGATCCCCGCCTGATCGATCGATACGACGCCGTCCCTCCCGGACAGCGAGCCGTGAATCAGGGAGCTCTTGCCGGAACCCGCGACGCCGGTGACGACGACGAGGACCCCCAGCGGAATGTCGATGTCGACCTCGCGCAGGTTGTTCGCAGCCGCGCCACGGATCTCCAGCGCCCCCGCGGGATTCCGCGTGGTCTCCTTGAGGGTGGCGCGGTCCCCAAGGTGGCGGCCAGTCAGAGTGCCGCTGGACCGCAACCCGTCGAGCGTGCCCTCAAACACCACCTCGCCACCGGCGGTGCCCGCGCCAGGGCCGAGGTCGACGACGTGATCGGCGATCGCGATCGCTTCCGGCTTGTGCTCCACGACGAGCACGGTGTTGCCTTTGTCCCGCAGCTGCAGCAGGAGCTTGTTCATGCGCTCGATGTCATGCGGGTGCAAGCCGATGGTGGGCTCGTCAAAGACGTAGGTGACGTCGGTGAGTGAGGAGCCCAGATGCCGGATCATCTTGGTGCGCTGCGCCTCACCGCCGGAAAGAGTACCTGCCGGCCGATCGAGTGAGAGATAACCAAGCCCGATCTCCGCGAACGAGTCGAGGAGGTGCCGCAGCCCTTTGAGCAGCGGGGCAACTGACGGCTCATCGAGGCCCCGCACCCATTCGGCGAGGTCGCTGATCTGCATCGAACACGCGTCGGCGATGCTGATTCCCTTGATCTTCGACGAGCGGGCCGCCTCGGTGAGCCGGGTGCCATCGCATTCTGGACAGGTGGTGAAGGTGATCGCCCGCTCCACGAAGGCACGGATGTGCGGCTGCATTCCCTCAGGGTCCTTGGAGAGCATGGACTTCTGGATCTTCGGGATCAGGCCTTCGTATGTCAGGTTGATGCCTTCGACCTTGATCTTGGTCGGCTCCTTGTGGAGCAGGTCGTGGAGTTCCCTTTTGGTGTACTTGCTGATCGGCTTGTCCATGTCGAAGAAGCCGGAGCCGCTGAAGATGCGGCCGTACCAGCCGTCCATGCTGTAGCCGGGGATGGTGAGCGCGCCCTCTGCGAGCGACTTGCCGCCGTCGTACAGGGCGGTCAAGTCGAAGTCGGTGACGGAGCCGCGCCCTTCGCAGCGCGGGCACATGCCGCCCGTGATACTGAAACTGCGGCGCTCCTTCGTCGTGGTGCCGCCGCGCTCTAGGGTGACCGCGCCGGCGCCGGAGATCGAGGCGACATTGAACGAGAACGCCTGGGGTGATCCGATGTGCGGTTGGCCAAGCCGGCTGAAGAGCATGCGCAGCATGGCGTTCGCATCGGTGGCGGTACCCACCGTGGAACGGGGGTTTGCGCCCATTCGCTCCTGGTCGACGATGATCGCCGTCGTGAGTCCCTCGAGCAGGTCGACGTCCGGCCGGGCCATCGTGGCCATGAACCCCTGCACAAAAGTGCTGTACGTTTCGTTGATCATCCGCTGCGACTCCGCGGCGATCGTGGCGAACACAAGGGAGCTCTTGCCCGAACCGGAGACGCCCGTGAACACGGTCAGCCGGCGCTTTGGCAGCTCGATGCTGATGTCCTTGAGGTTGTTCTCCCGCGCGCCCTGCACCCGGATCAGATCGTGGGTGTCAGCGATGTGCAGCTCAGGCGACTGCGTGTCCGTGCTCGTGGCCGTGCTCATCATGTCTCCATCTGGTACGCGGTGCCGCCTTCGCGGCCTCCGTTGGCAAGTCTGGCTCTATCTAACTAGCACCAAGTAGTACGTCTTGGTGGCCGCGCACACGGGCGGAAGCCCGTGTGCGCGGTTGGCTATTGAGGATCCTGAAGCAGTCCGAGGACGTTGCCGTCCGGGTCGGTGACGGTGGCTACCAAACGGCCCCCTCCGACGTCGTGGGCTGCTTCGTTCACTGTGGCACCCGCGGCGGTTACTTCGGCCAGCTTCGCCTCGATGTCCGAAACGTGCCAGTAGGCCACGGGCGAGGTCATGTGTTGGGGACCGCCGCCCGGCACCAGCCCGATGTGCTGGCCCGCGACGTCGAAGCCGACGTAATAGGGTCCGTCGGCTTGCGGTTGTATGCCAAGCAGTGCGGCATAAACGGCTTTCGCCGCCGCGAGATCGGAAACGGGATGCAGCACGGTCTTGATTCCCTCGTTGGAAGAGTCGCTCATGATCACTCCTGAAGTCATTGCGGGACAAAGCTGGCGTGGACGATGTTGTCCATGACCGCCATTCTAGGCGCGGCCCGTTAGCGGCGCTTCTCCATTCCTGACCGGTCTGGGCGCAAAGGAAATCGCACGTAGACGCCGTTCGTCAACGGTGCCACTATGACCGAATACGGCACGCCGCACCTGGCACGCCGCGCCGGCGCAAAAGCGAGGGTGGAGGAACCAATGCACGGGTCCGATCTCGATCTGATGGTGGAGAAATATCATCGGGCGCTCGACGCGTTCGTCACGGGAGACCCGGAACTGCAGAAGAAGCTGTTTTCGAAGCGCGACGACGTCACGCTCGCCAATCCGCTCGGCCCGCCAGCACGGGGCCGGAACGCGGTCGAGGCGACCATGGACCGGGCAGCCTCCCAGTTGAGGGAAGGCGAGCCCATCAGCTTCGAACGAATCTCCGGCTACACCGGGACGGATCTTGCGTACATTGTTGAAATTGAACGGGCCCGGGCCAAGGTAGGCGGGTCTGATGAAGTGTCCCCAATACCCCTCCGCGTGACCACGATTTTCCGATGGGAAGACGGGGAGTGGAAGGTTCTCCACCGTCACGCAGATCCGATACTTTCCCCGCGGCCCATCGAGTCGATCGTGCAGGCCTAAGCGCTCCCGAGGTGCCGGATCAACGCGTCGAGGATAGGCACCTGCCCGCCCACCAGTTTGGCGCGGGCTATGGTCTCCGTGGCCCACACGGCGTCGTCGATCTCGGGGTAGCTCCGGACAATGCCGGATCCTCGCGGCCACTCCAGCTCAAAGGTGTTGCTTTCAATTCTTTCGGGCGCGAAGTCGGACTCAGCCGCGAAGGCGGTGATGAGCTTGCCCGACGGTTGCCGGAAGGTGCCCAACCCGAGGTAATCGACGTCGGGCGGGGGAGTGCCCATTTCCTCTGCGAACTCGCGCTTGGCAGCTACCAGCGGGTCCTCGCTTTCGAGGTATTCGCCTTTGGGAATGGACCATGCGCGTTCATCCTTGTGGGACCAGAACGGTCCGCCCATGTGGGCTATCCACACCTCCAATTCCGCTGTGGAGGTCCGACGATACAACAGAATTCCTGCGCTTCGAACTGTCATTTGCCCAAGGTTATCGGTCGGCGCTGTAGCGCGCTGTATAAAGCAGGACGACGACGGCGGGAGCCTCCCGCCGTCGTTGTCCTGCTTTCCTTGTGGCTTCAGCCGGTGTAGCCTTCCACCTGTTTTGAGGGCCGTGGTGTGGCCTCGTTCGGGTTCTCCCCGTACTGCCTCTTTGCGCGCCGTTGCCGTAAGAGATCCCAGCACTGATCCAAGTCCTGCTCAATGCGCTCCAGCCTTGCGCGGTCAGGCGCGTGCCCAGGGCCAGGCGGCGCCGCCTCTGCTTTTTCCCGGAGCTCGCGTTCTTCTTCGACGAGCGATTGGATGCGGTGGAGAATGCCCTGTTCGTCCATGGTGACCCTCTTCCTGACCTAGCCGTTACCAGTCAGCGTAATGAGGTGCACTGGGCGTGGCCAGAGCAGTCTTGTTTCGCCCGCCCGCCCATCTCCTGTTTGCGGAATACTTGGATTCAGATCCAGGATTTCCGCGAACGAGGGCGGTGAAGACCCGTGAACGGCGAGAACAGTGCGTTCAGGCGCCGGATGGAACGTGCCATGGAACTGCGAAATGTGCGCGCCACTGGCATGACGGCACAGGAAGAAGCCGAACTTGAGGCCGCCGAGGAAGAAGAGCGGCAGAAGCGCAAGAAGGTAGACGACGCCGCGCGCGTTGAGTATTTGATCCGCGAAGCCATGGCCCAGGGGAAGTTCGACAACCTGAAGTACTCAGGCAAGCCGATCCCGGGGCTGGGGGAGCGCTACGATCCCGATTGGTGGGTCAAGGGCCTCATTCAACGTGAGCATCTCAGCGGCCTAGGGCCGAAGGCCATTCTGCTCCGCACCGAGGACGCCGAATTGGATGCCAAGCTCGATGCGCTGTACTCAGAGCAGCAGGTCCGGGAGCTGGTGGAGGATTTCAACGCACGCGTCATTGACGCACGGCGCCAGCTCCAGGGCGGACCGCCGGTGATCACGAAGACCCGCGACGTCGGCGTCGAGCTGGAACGCTGGCGCGAGCGTCGGGCGGCGGCTACTGAGGCAGCCGCCGCGGCGGCCGAGGAAACTGTTAATCGCGAACGTGCCGCCAAGCAGTCGTGGTGGCGTCGCATCTGGAATGGAACCGGATAGGCCGGTCAGCCGCCCGTCGGATCCTCGCTCACATATGGGTCGTTTTCTCCCGACCCTCCTGCAGATATCGCGGGTTTTCCCGAGACCCTCCTGCAGTCGTGTTACTTGAACGCGCGACGGCGGTCGCCCGCCAGGCGGGCGGGAAGCCGCCGTCGGACGTTCTTTGATACCCAATCTGTCGCCGCTCCGGCCGATATCCCGCCCTAGATCTGCAGGAGGGTTTGCCGGGAGGGCCGCATAGCTGCAGGAGGGTTTGCCGGGAGGGGTGGATATCTGCAGGAGGGTTTGCCGGGGGTGCTGCCACCGCCTCCATCCGCTGGACCTCAGTCGGGCTGGTTTCCCTTTCGGCTTGTGTTGAATGCGGGCGTTCCCGCCAGCCGGCCGCCGTCGACGGCGAGAACGGTTCCGGTGACGAACGACGACTGCTCCGAGCAAAGCCAGAGGGCCGCTGCAGCGATATCGGCGGTCGTGCCGATCCGGCCCAGCGGAACGGCGGCAGCGACGCGGTCCTGGGCGGCCTGTCCCGCTCCTGCAAGTCGCTCGGTGAGGATGGGGCCGGGAGCGATCGCGTTGACCCGGATACCCTCGGAGGCGTAATCGAGTGCAGCCACCCGGGTCAGGCCGCCGACGCCGAATTTGCTCGCCACGTAGCCGCTCATGCCGGAGACGCCTTGTTCGCCGGCTGTGGAGGACATGTTCACGATCGCCCCGCCGCTTCCGCTTGCCAGCATGAGCTCGATTTCGTATTTCAGGCAGAGGAAGACTCCGCGCAGGTTCACCGCGATGGCGCTGTCGAACTCCTCGCTGGACCACTCGACCAGAGGCGCCGGCGTCCGTCCGCCGCCCGCCGCGTTGTTGACCGCAGCGTCGAGCCTGCCGAAGCGGTCCCGGATCTGGGTCAGCAAGGCTTTCACGGAGTCCCGGCTGCCTACATCTACGGGTATTGCCACGGCACTCCCGCCAGCCGCCGCGATGGCGGCGACCTTCTCGGATAAGCCCGAGCTGTCACGGGAGGCAAGAACAACGGTTGCGCCGGCGCTGGCAAGGGCGGCTGCGATCTCCGCGCCGATACCACGGCTGGCTCCGGTGACGAGAGCGACCTTGCCGGATAGCGGCCGGGTGGGATCCGCCGTCGTCATGGCCGTTCCCGGCTTGCGTGAGGCGCGTGTGCGCGGGGCTCCTGGTTCGCGGCCGCCCGGGTTCGCGGCAGCAGGAAACCGGCTGCTACGAGCCAGAGGAGGCCACCGAACCGCCCGATCGGCAGGAGGAACTGCAAGGGCTCGATCGCCATCGACAGGAAGCTCAATTCGGACAGGGCAGCGATGACGAGGCCGGTCCAGGCCAGCCAGCGGGGCATGAAGCGCAGGATCAGGGCAGGGACCGCGATACCCGCCACCAGGAGACCGATCCCGACGACGAAGCCCACCCCTCCGGTGATGAACGCGAGGAATGAGAGCGCGTGGGTGAGTGTGACATCCGTGGTGATTTCGGGCCGGCTCAGCAGCCAGGTCACAGAACCCGAGAACATGAGGAAGATGGCTGCGCTGACGCCGCCAAAGAAGCCAATGGCCGGTCCGGGGACGCGCACGCCGAGCCGGAGCTGCCGGGCGTAGACGGTGGCGGCATAGATCCCCAACGGCACGGCTGAGCCGAATTGGAGCATGCCGCCGAGGCGCGTTGCGGGGACGTTTTGCTGGAAGAACGCGGCCACTTGCCCCTCGGGCGCGAAGGGCGAGACGAACGTTTGGCCGCTCGTGAGGATTGCGGACGTGACGAGGCTGGCGAGGAATATGCCCAGGCTGACGAGGGCAAGAACGCCCGGGTGTGGACCGCCTGACCGGGCTGGATGGCCTTCATCGGGAATCGAACGACTACTCATGGCTGAACCTTTCTCGTAGTGGCTGAACCTTCGTAATTGCATCACTATTGAAATGGTTCACCTATGGAATTGTTCTGTCAAGCATGTATTCTGAATCCATGGATTCA
Source organism: Arthrobacter sp. AZCC_0090 (assembly GCF_014207375.1). GTDB lineage: Bacteria > Actinomycetota > Actinomycetes > Actinomycetales > Micrococcaceae > Arthrobacter. The sequence continues at coordinate 44,659 of NZ_JACHEE010000016.1, forward strand.
GCCACGCCGGGCCGGCCGAAACGGACCGCCTTTCTCTTGTCGCAGCTTGGTGCCGTGGCGTCGTCCCGCTTTGCCGAGCGCACCCGGGCGATCGGCCTCACCCCGAGCGACGCCGGTGTCATCCGACTGCTCGGGCGCTCGCCGGGGTTGAGCCAGCGCTCGCTTGCGGACAGGCTGGGTGCCGTCCCTAGCCGCGTGGTTTCACTCATTGATTCCCTGCAGGAACGCGGGCTGGTGGAGAGAATGCGGAGCAGCACGGACCGACGGAACTATGAACTCCACCTCACGGAGGCCGGCAAACGCGTACTGCGGGAACTGCGCGGGATTGCCGAACAGCATGAAATGGAGCTCCTGGCCCCGCTGACAGACGAACAGATCACGCAACTTGGCGAGCTGCTCGCGCAGCTCGCCAATGGCCAGGGGCTAGACAGGGACCTGCACCGCGACGTCGCGCGGGACGTCCCTCGCGACGCCGGGCGTCCGGCCTGATCTGCTACAGCACCACCTCGCGTCCTGTCCGGCCGGACTCGTAGATCGCTGAGATGATCTTGATGAGTTCAAGGCCGTGGGCTGCGGGCGCGGCCTCGGGCGCCTCGCCCCGGGCAGTGGCCAGGAACTGTTCCACCTCGTTGCGGTAGGCCACGTTGCTGAAGGTGGGCGAATCGAGCACGGGCGAAATATCCAGTAGCGTGTCGTGCTGCTCGGTGAAGATTTCCAAGGCCGGCTCCAGTTGGGCCCCGCCTTTGTCTCCAAAGACCTGGACCCGGGTTTCATCTGTGCCGTGCATCGAGTAACTAGTGTCGAAGTGCATTACTGCGCCGTTGCTGAATTTGATCAGCGCTGTGGCAAGGTCCTCCACCGGGTCCACCGGCTGCCGTGCCGGATCGAAATCAGCGGACAGATACCGGCTGAAGTTGGCGATATTGTTCCGGGCACCGATCTTGTGGAAAACGGTCCCGGAAACCGAGGCCACGGAAGGGCAGCCCATGAGCCACCAGCAAATGTCGATGAAATGGACGCCCAGATCGATCAGCGGCCCTCCGCCGGACAGCGTTTTGTCAGCGAACCAGCCACCGGGATTGCCCACCCTGCGCAGGCACGTGGCCTTGGCATAGTAGATCTGGCCCAGGTCTCCGGCGTCGATGAAGCGCTTGAGCACCTCGGCGTTGGGCGAGAAGCGGCGCACGTAGGCCACCTGCAGCGACGCAGTACTCCGCTGGGCGGCGGCAACTACGGCTAGGGCCTGCTGCAGCGAGGCCGTCATGGGTTTCTCAATCAGCACATGCTTGCCGGCCTCGAGTGCCGCAATCACGATCTCCGCGTGGGTGTCGTTGCGCGTGCAGATGCTGACGGCGTCGATCTCCGGATCCGCCAAGAGCTCCGCGTAGTCGGTGAAGACCTTGACTGCACCGTATTCGGCAGCGCGGCTCCCGGCGCGCGAGGCATCGATGTCGCAGACGGCAAGGAGGTGCGCCGATGGCGAATCCCGGTATGCGTCCAGATGCAGCTCGGAGATCGTTCCCAGTCCGATGACGCCTACGTTCAGCGCCCCCATTCAGCAGCCCTCCCATAGTGCGGCGGCGTTGCGCAGCGATTCCGGGACAGCGGTGAGACTCTCCTCGCGGCCCTCGTATTCCACGGAGCATGGTCCGCTGAAGCCAAAGTCCTTGATGAGGCGCAGGATCCGCGGCAGGTCCATATCGCCGAGTCCGAGCACTGAGCCTTGGATGTAATCGCCGGCCAACGTTCGCAGCCAACCTTCGCCGGGGCTTCGCTTCCGGCTGTAGAAATCCTTGAGGTGGACCACTGCCGCATACGGGAGCAGCTTGGCGACGGCCGATTCCGGCAGTTCATCGACGCACAGGAAGTTGCCGATGTCCAAGGTGATCTTGAAGTTTTCACGGTCCACGGCGTGCACCAATTGGAGGAGGCGCTCGCTGACGTTGAACGCCATGCCATGGTTTTCAACGCTCGTGGTGATGCCCAAGCCCGCTGCATAGTCGGCCAGCTCCCGGGACGCTGGAACCACTCTCTCCAAGGCATTGCGGTATTCGGTGTAGGAAGCCGGGCGCCAGGCCCAAGGCACAACATCGTGCCGGAAGCGGCTGATCCCCAGCCGGTGGGCTGTGTCCAGGTGGGTCTTCACTCGTTCGATTTCTTCGGCCGCGTCATTGCCGAGGAAGTCCGCGCCAACCACATAGTTGACCAAGGCGATGCCCGATTCCCCTGCACGTTCCCGCAGTCCTTCGGCCGCCGCCTGGTCTGAGGAAAGGTCCACGCCCAGTCCCGCTTCGGCCACTTCGAGATGGCTGGCACCGTGCGTCGCCGCCCAGCCCGGAAGGTCCAAGAGGCCCACCCGTCCGTTGGCCAAGGCTCCTGCCAGACTGTACGTGCTTAGCCCTATCTGCATTGTTCGATCCTCTTCTGTTCGTCCCGCTGGGTGCCGCTTGCCGTCGCTTGCGAGCCCACGTTACGCAGGATTCCGTGCGAAAAGGGTGGCCTGAACTTCATTCGGCATTGAACTTTCGCAGCTGGCGCCTGGACCCTCGCGGCTCCGCGCCCAACCTCAATATGGTGGCTTGCATGACGGAATTGAAGCCCCGGATCCTCATCACCGGAATCGCACTCGAAGCCAGTACCTATTCGCCCGCCCGGACCCGCATGGAGGACTTCGTCCGGCGAGATGGCCAGGAGATCCTGGAGCAGTACCCGTTTTTCGCCCCCGGCCACCCGGTGCGCGAAGCCGCGGAGTGGGTGCCGCTCGTCCATTTCCGGTCCATCCCCGGCGGGGCCGTGCCTGCCGAGGATTACGCCGAAATGAAACTGACAATCCTCTCAGCCGTGGCGGATGCCTTGGGCGAGGGCCCGGTGGACGGCCTGTACTTCGACATCCACGGTGCCATGAGCGTCGATGGCGTCGACGATCCCGAAGGTGATTTGCTCCTGGCCTTGCGCGGCCTGCTTGGCCCGGACGTACTGGTGTCCAGTGGCATGGACCTGCACGGCAACGTTTCCTGGACTTTGGCGCACCAACTCGACATCCCCAGCTGCTACCGCATGGCCCCGCACGAGGACTGGCTGGAAACCAAGGAACGCGCCGCCATGAACTTGCTGGAGCGACTGGCACTGCCGGAGGCCACACGGCGCCCCATCAAGGCCTGGGTTCCGGTCCCCATCCTGCTGCCCGGCGAGAAGACCAGTACCCGATTGGAACCAGCCAAGTCGCTGTACGAGAAAGTGGCCGTGATCGCTGAGCGGCCCGGCGTGCTCGACGCGGCATTGTGGATCGGTTATGCCTGGGCTGACGAGCCGCGCAACCGTGCTGTGGTGATGGTCACCGGTGACGACGCCGACGCCGTCGCGCGCCACGCGGGCGGGCTCGCCGTCGAGATGTGGAACAGGCGGGACGAGTTCCGTTTCGTCGCGCCGTCGGCGCCGCTCGCTGAATGCCTTGCTGCAGCGGAGGCAAGTACGAAGCGCCCGTATTTCATCAGCGATTCCGGGGACAACCCCACTGCCGGGGGAGCCGGGGACGTCACATGGACCCTGCAGAGGCTCCTTGAACACCCTCCGATCGCTGACGGAACACTGCAGGCGATCTATGCCTCCATCCCGGATGCCGCCGCCTTGGACGCCTGCATTGCGGCCGGCGTCGGAGGCTCCATCTCCGTGGACGTCGGCGCACGCGTGGACGCCACCCAGTCCGGTCCGGCAAGGCTGGACGGCACCGTGGAGCACCTGGCCCACGGCGACCCCGTGGCCCTTGACGAGGCAGTGATACGCGTCGGCGGACTGCGCGTCATCGTCACCCGGCGCCGGAAGCCCTACCACCTGGAATCGGACTTCCTCCGGAACGGCGTAGATGCCCGCTCAGCCGATGTTGTGGTGGTCAAGATCGGCTACCTCGAGCCGGAGCTCTTCGACATGGCCGCCGACTGGATGCTGGCGCTCACCCCGGGCGGCGTGGACCAGGATCTGCACCGCTTGGGTCACCAAAGGATCGCGCGGCCCATGTTCCCGTTCGACGACGGCGAGCCGGCGCCGAATCTGAACGCGCGGTTAGTGCCGGCGTCCAACGAGCCTGCCGGCGTCGAGCACTGACGGATGAGCTGAGGGCGGCGCCCGAGGCACCCAAACTGAACTCTCACTAACTTCGATTCCGAACTAAGTTCCAACACCTTCCGAAGCATCAACCCTCCGTGATTTCGTTTCCTGCATGGTCAATCGGCCCTGTGAGTTCAAAGTGGAGGAAGCGATGAAAGAACTTAGTCGACGTGGATTGCTCGGTCTGGGCGGAGCACTGGGCGCCGCAGCTTTGCTGTCAGCATGTGGCGAGGCCTCGGGCTCCGCTTCTTCAGACAGCCTTTCCACCCCGGCAAAGCTGCGGGTCTGGTTCATGAAGGACTCCGTCTCGGACAAGGCCCAGGCCTGGTTGAAGCAAGAGTTCGAAAAGAAGTTCCAAGGATCCACCCTCACTATCGAGCAGCAGGAGTGGGACGGCATCGTCCCGAAGCTCCAGACCGCCCTTGCCAGCCCCGAATCGACGCCGGACATCATCGAACTTGGCAACACCCAGGCCCCCACGTTCTGTGCGGTGGGAGCCCTCGCCGATCTGAGCGGCGTGAAGGAAGAGCTGGGCGGCGCAAACCTGACCAAGTCGCTCGTGGAGCTCGGCAGTTTCGAGAACAAGATGTACGCCGCTCCGTTCTACGCGGGAAGCCGGATTGTGTTCTACCGCAAGGACATGTTCCAGGAGCTCGGGCTCGCGATCCCTAAGACCATTGATGAGTTGACCGCCGTCGCAACGAAAATCCAGGCCGGAAATCCTGAGAAGAACGCGCACTTTTCCGGGATGTTCCTGCCCGGGATCTCATCCCAATCCGCGTTCGCGTGGGTCTTCAGCAACGGCGGGCGACTGGCGGTGCAGAAGGACGGGAAATGGGAAGGCAGCTTGTCCTCGCCGGAAAGCCAGAAAGCCATCGCCCAGCTGCAGCAGCTGTGGAAGACGGGCTCCACCACTGGAACGATCACCGACTCCACCATCGGTTCCCAGCCGTACACCGCCTTCAACACGGGCGAAGCAGGAATGTTCTTCGGCTTCAACTTCCACCTGAAGAAGATTAAGAAGGAACTCCTGGACGCCGGAAAGGTGGGCTACTTCAACTTTCCTTCGCCCAAGAGCGATGGCGCAGGCAACCCTTTTGCCGGCGGCTCGAACGTAGCCATCTCGAACAACAGCAAGGCACGGGGGCTCGCCAAAGAAGCCCTGAAACTCATCTTCAGCAAGCCGTTCCAGGAATTCTTCGCCACCGAGGGAGGCTGGGTCCCCGGAAACCTGAACTATGCGGCAGCCCTCGGGCAGGACGAGCTGTCCAAGGTCACCATCGAGGCGGTCAGGAATTCCGTGGGAACCCCGGCGGCTAAGAACTGGGCATTGGTGGAGAGCGCCAAGGTGGTTGACGACTTCTTCGTGGCCATGGGCGCACTGAAGGATCCGGTTGGCCTGGCCAAGACCGCCGACGCCAAAATGACCGAGATCCTCAACAGCAAGTAAGCCCGGCGGGAAGCAGAAAGGACCCAAATCATGACGGTAACCAGTACGCGTGCAAAGCCGGGCGGGATTCTGCCTGGCCGGCCTGAACCACCGGCCCCCAAAAAGCGCCGGCGCAACCCCCTGCCGTATCTCCTTCTGCTTCCCGCGGTGCTCATTGTCCTGGTGGACATGGGCTACCCGTTGCTACGCCAAATCACCATGGCGTTCCAGCACTTTTCCCTTGAACAGCAGTTCGGCAAACCAGCCGAATTCGTCGGACTGGATAACTTCACCCGCGTGCTCGGCGATTCGGCATTCTGGCTCACGCTGGGTAGGTCCCTTGCCTTTTGCCTCGTGTGTGCCGCATTGACAATGGCCATCGGAATCGGGGGCGCGCTTTTGCTCACCAAGCTCTCCCGCGCGGTGTCCGTCTTCGTCCAGGCCGCCATGCTGCTCGCGTGGGCCATGCCCGTGTTGTCATCGCTTCAGGTGTTCCAGTGGATCTTCGATTCCAGGTCCGGTGTGGTCGACTGGAGCCTGGCCGGACTGGGGCTGCAGGGGATGGCTGGATACAACTGGTTTTCCAACCCCGTGACCTTCTTCGCAGTAGCGGCCATTCTGGTCATCTGGATGAGCGTCCCGCTGGTGGTCTTCATGGTCTACGCATCGGTTACCCAGATCGACGAGTCCATGCTGGAGGCCTCCACCCTCGACGGCGCCAACGGCTGGAAACAATTCCGCGAAATCACCGTTCCAACGATCGCCCCGGTACTCCTGCTGGTCACGATTCTCGAAATCATCTGGGACCTGCGCGTATTTACCCAGATCTTCATCCTGCAGAAAAACGGTGGGATCACCGAGCAGACCAACGTCCTTGGCACCTACGTCTACCAAGTGGGCTTGTCCGGCGGAGATTATGGTGTGGCTTCGGCAACTGCCCTGATCATGCTGCTGATCACCTTGCTCCTGACCTGGCGCTATGTCACCCAATTCCTGAAGCAGGGAGAAGTCTGAATGGCCCTCAAACCCAGCCCCGTCCGCCGCTCGGCGGCCAACATCACCGGCCTGGTCTTCGGCTTGCTGTGGATTTTCCCGGTCTACTGGTTGGTCAACAATTCGCTCGTCACGGACGATGCCCTGCAATCGCGGACGCCGTCGTTCCTGCCGCTCGACTTCACCTGGGCACACTACGAGACGGTGCTCCACGACAGCCGTTTCTGGTCCGCCCTGCGGATGAGCTTCGGTGTTGCCCTGATTGTGGTGGTAGCCGCCCTGCTCTTCGCCTTCTTCGCGAGCATGGCGCTGAGCCGCTTCCGCTTCAAAGGCCGGAAGATCGTCATCATCTCGGTGCTCGTCATCCAGATGATCCCCGCTGAAGCCATGTTCATTTCCCAGTACAAGATGATCGACAGCTGGCATCTGCTCAACTCCATGCTTGGACTCAGCCTGCTGTATGTCGGGGCCTCCGTGCCCTTCACCATCTGGATGCTCAAGGGCTTCGTTGACGGGGTCCCGGTAGAGCTCGAGGAGTCGGCCATGATCGACGGGTGCTCCCGGATGGGCGCCTTCTTCCGTGTGACCTTCCCCCTGCTCGGCTCGGGACTGGTGGCTTCCGGGATCTTTGCCTTCCTGGCCGCCTGGAACGAGTACACGTTGGCCCTTGTGCTCCTGAGCAGCGACAACAGCAAGACCCTTCCCCTGTGGATCCAGGGCTTCAGCGGCCAGAACCAAGCCACGGACTGGGGCGGAATCATGGCCGGCTCCACCCTCATGGCGCTGCCGGTGATCATTCTCTTTGTCATCGTCCAGAAGAAGATGGCCCAGGGCCTCGTCGCTGGTGCGGTGAAAGGCTGAAATGCGGTCGAGCGTACAAACCACCAGTCCTCCACTGGCGTCGCTGCTTCTGGGACGGGGAGCACCGGTCCTGGTTTTCGACGTCGGCGGAACCGACCTCAAGTTCGGCGACGTGGATGAAGACGGCCGGTTCACCCATCGTGGAACCACGCCGACGGCCAGAGGTTCGCAGGAGGAGTTCCTGGACCAACTCTCCGGCCTCGTCGCCACCTATCAATCCAAGCCCGTGGCAGAGCGGCCGCGAGCCATCGCGGTGAACGCGCCGGGCATTGTGGACGCAGATGCCGGCGTCGTGGTCTCGGCGGTGAATCTAGGGTGGAGCAACTTCGCGGTCTCGGCGGCACTGAAGGCGAGGACCGGACTTCCCGTGGTGCTCGGCAACGATGTCCAGATGGCCGGGCTGGCAGAGCACAGGCTGGGCGCCGCGAAAGGGCTGCGGAACGCCCTGGTGATGGTCATCGGCACAGGGATTGCCAGCGCGGTCATCCTGGACGGCGAAGTCTACGACGGCGACGGGTACGCAGGGGAAATCGGCCACGCCCGCATGGAACCCCTTGCGAGCACCGTGGCCATGCCGTGTACGTGCGGCGCGTCCGGGTGTCTTCAGACGATGTCCTCGGCATCCGCCATCGCACGCAACTATGCGGCAGTCTCCGGTGTCCCGGTTGAAGGCGCCAAGGAAGTCATGGCGGCCGCAGAAGCAGGTGACCCGGCCGCCGTCGGGGTCCTGAACCAGGCCTTTGACGGGCTCGCGTTGGCCATCGCGCAAAGCGTTGCGCTGCTGGCACCGCAGGCCGTCATCTTCGGCGGCGGGCTGTCCAACGCTGGAGACGCGCTCCTTTTGCCGGTGGCTGCCCGGCTGGAGTCCATCCTGAGTTTCCACCGACGGCCGCTGCTCCGGTCTGCGCACTTCGGCCCCCTCGCCGGACTGATCGGGGGTGCCGTGCAGGCTCGTCGGCTACTCTGCAAAGAGCAGCCCACCGGCGGGCGGCAGACACCGAGCCCCTGGAGGGATTGACTTTGGGTTACAAGCCGTCCTACGCCAAGACAGTGAAAAGAACCGGTCCCCGCGACATCGCGCTGACGGAATACTCTTCCAGCATCCTGTCCATGATCGCCAGTGGCCGGGCGACGTCGCGCGCAGATCTTGCCCGCACCTTGAACCTTGCCCCATCTACCATCACCATCAAGGTGAACGAGCTGATGGAAGCCGGGCTTATCAGCGAAAGCGGATCCGGTTCGGCGACCGGCGGGCGGAGGCCCACCCTCCTGGAACTGGTGCCCGACGCAGGCTTCATCTTGGCCGCCGATCTGGGCGCGCACCACACATGGGTGGGCCGACTCAACCTTTCAGGCAATCTGCTGGCGTCCGAACTCAGGACCATCGACATCAACGACGGCCCCGAAGTGGTCCTGCCGCAGGCCGCGGCGATGATGCGTGCCCTGAGCGATCCGGCCGTCGATCCTCCGCTGCGCGGCGTGGGGATGTCCTTGCCCGGACCAGTCGACTTTTCCTCGGGTGCGCTGGATTCGCCCTCTAGGATGCGCGGCTGGCACGAATTCAAAGTGCGGGAGTGGCTTGCCGAGGAATTCGGGACTTTGGCCGTCATCGACAATGACGCCAACATGATGGCTCTAGGGGAGCACACGCTCCGTCAACGGGAAACGCCGGATTCCAAAGTGCGGCAGAACACGCTGTTCCTCAAAGCGGGCGCGGCGATCGGCTGTGGGCTCATCATTGACGGACAGGTCTACCGGGGCGCCACCGGTGCCGCCGGAGACATCGCCCACGTGCAGATCCCGGCAGCGGGCGATGCCCCGTGTTCCTGCGGCAACCGCGGCTGCCTGGAGACGGTCGCCAGCGGGGCCGCCATCATTCGCGACCTTGCCGCCGTCGGAATCGATGCTGTGGACGTCAACGCCATCGTCCAGCAAGTCATCAACGGCGATCCGCACACCACAACGCGTGTCCGCACCGCTGGCCGGATCCTGGGGCAGACCCTCAGTATCGTCGTGAATTTCGTCAACCCGGATGTGGTGGTACTGGGCGGCGGGCTCTCGCAATTGGAGCCCTACGTCGCCGCTGTGCGGTCGCAGCTCTACGAAAGCTGCCACCCGCTCGCCACGAAAAATATCGCGATCGAGGCGTCGCTCGCGGGATCGCAGGCGGGCCTGCTCGGGGCCGGCCAGCTGTGCTTGCGCACGGTACTGGCGTCCTGAACATCCGGCCCACGCAAGAGGGGAACCATGAAGATTGAAGTGTGCGTCCAGGACCTGGACGGGGTTCGTTGCGCCATCGAGGCCGGCGCGGACCGTGTGGAGCTCTGTTCGGCGCTCGACACTGGCGGCCTGACCCCGAGCGCAGGCCTGGTCGAAGCGGCCGTTGAGCTTGCGCGCGACGCTGGTCGCCGGGATTTCGTCCAGGTGCTCATCCGCTCCCGGACGGGAGGCTTCGTCTATTCACGGTGCGAAATCGACGTCATGCGGCGGGATATCCGGCATCTTCTTGCAGCCGGAGCCGACGGGGTGGTCATCGGACTGCTGACTGCTTCAGGCGACGTCGACGTCGCGGGCAGCGAGGCGCTGGTGGATGCGGCGGACGGGAACTTCGTGACATACCACCGCGCCGTGGATGCGGCAAGGGAACCGCTTCAAGCAGTGGCCGACGCCGCCCGGCTGGGTGCGCGCCGCATTCTCACCTCGGGAGCCGCACAGGCCGCAGGCGATGGAGTCGACATGCTCAAGCTCATGGTCGCGGCGCTCCCCGAGGGGGTTGCGGTGATGGCTGGCGGCGGCGTCACGGAAGAGTCGGTGCCCGGACTTTTGGCCACAGGAATTCAGGCGATTCACTTTTCCGGCCGTAAACTCACAGTCGATTCCGCTCCGTCCGGACCAGGGGGCGGGGATGGGATACGCTCAGTCACGCATCCGGCCATTGTGGAGCGACTGGTCAGGACCGTGCGTTCCGCAGAGGCAGTGATGCGCACACGCTGATTTTGTCCCATTGTGGGGAATAGCAGCGACATGGTGTATGTTGCACATTCGCCAGTCAATACACAAGAGAAGAGAAAAACCCCAAGTGGCAACCGATTACGACGAACTCCGCTCCGACGTCGCGGAATCCCAAAGCACGTCACTTCAGGCCCTGCAGTCTGCCAATGCTCCGGACGCCCGCAGCGTAGTACGGGAGCTGGACGAGGCCGATGCTTTTGAAGGCAACGAGGTGCCCGGCGGCGAATTCGTGGCCGAGGAACTGATCATTGCGGTGGTCCCGCAGAAGGAAGACGAGTTCACGTGCTACTCGTGTTTCCTTGTCCGTCACCGCTCCCAGATTGCCCTTGAGAAGAATGGCCACGCCTACTGCGTAGAGTGCGAAGGCTGAGCCCCTGAGGCGCAGTCCCGTCCGTCACAGGGGATTCAAGCGATTCTTCTTGGCGACCCTTTCATAGCGGGCCTCGGAGTCTGTTGCTCGCTGCTCTTCGGCAGCGAGTAGGCGGCCGAGGGCTGCTTTGTTCTCCGGCGATCCTTCGGCGTCGCCCGCAATGCGAAGCAGCACGGAGCGGGCCACAACGCTGTCCTGGTGCTCCCCCAGGATCTTCTGGAGCTCCTGCGCGTCACGGGCCAGCTTCACGGCGGGTTTCCGGTGGACGTCCCGTAGCGCTTCGGCTGCGTGGCGCAGCCGTTTGGCGTCTTTGCGGACCTGATGCAACGCGGTGTCATGTTCGACGCCGGTCTGCCGGGCCGCTGCTTTTTGGGACCGGCGCAACCGCTTGATCGCTTTGCCGGCCAGCTTGGCCGTGACGCGACGGGCCTTCTTGTCAGCACGCGGTCTCGTCGGCGGTTCGTCGCGGAACTTCTCGAGCTCGTCCAGGAGCCGGAAATAGCGCTCCGTTCCCACGGACCGGAGCGCTTCGCGATATCCCGAGTTGTAGGCGGCCTCGAGCTCGTCCGTGATCTTGGTGGCGGCCGGACTGGACAGGAGTGCATCGGGTTGGTCATTCAGCAATTCCCCGATCCGGTCCCGCAGCACCTCGGCATCCCGGGCCTTGCCAAGGACCGTGGCCAGCCATTTCAGTTCCGTCTTGAGGTGGGCCGCCGCCTCGGCGTCGAACAGCCTGCCGTAGGCGGACAGCGCGGAACGAAGCCGGCGGGTGGCCGAGCGCATGCGGTGGACAGCATCGTCGGCGCCTTGCCGGACTCCCGGATCCTGCGCCGTGATTTCGGCGATTTGTGCGGCCAAGTACGCAACTACCGCGTCTCCTGCGGAACCCTTCGGGCGGGCTTTTGGTGGTGCAGGAACGGCGGGAGGCCAGGCCGTGCCGAACGCTCGGGCCAGTTTGGAAGCATGCCCGGAACGAGTGGCTCCGGCCTGGGACAGGATATTCTCCGCGCTCTCCCAGAGGGCTTCGTCACCATGGACAAGTTCAATTTCCCATTCCCGCCATTGCCTCTCAAGCTGCGCTGGGTGCAAGGTCTCGGCCGTCACATGGTCATCCACGAAGTCGGCCAAGGTCACATCCTCGCTTCCGTGCAGTCGATGCAAGGTTCGGCGGGTGTGGATCCGGGCCACCGGCCTGAGCTCGTCACCGCGGGTGAATACCAGGAGCTTCTCCGCCAGATCCTCCGGGACGGTCTCAGGTTGTCCCAGCGGCGCATGGATCTCGACGCGGCTGTCCTGTTCAGCCGGTAGCTTCACGTGCCAGCCGGAATCCGCGCCGCCGGTTCGGCGCCGCAAGGTGATGCGGTGCTTGGCGAGGATGAGGCCTTCCGTGTCGAAGTAGACGGCCTCAAGTTGATGATCGGCCGGGTCAGCGACCTGTTCGACGCCGGCAATGTCCTCGAACGCGGGAAGGGGCGTCTCAATGTCAACGTCGTACTTGCGTTCTGTTTCCACGAATTCCTGGGTCGACATGTCGCTCACGCCTTTCTCGTCGCCGGTATAGGCATCGTCCCACTCGGCCGCTCCCGGAAAAGAGTGGTGCGGTCCGTTTGCGTCAAGCTGCTGGACTAGTTAACCGCCAACTCGGCTGGTTCTTTCCGACGTACGTGCATGCAGGCATGCACAGTTCATTATTCGAGTAGCCCACTCGCTTGCGGTTTATCCATTCGAGGGCGTTAATCCTGCTATGAGCTTCGCTGACCGAGCAGTTGAACTGCTGCTTCCCTGGAGAGAGACGCGCACTCCAGCCGACGCACGCCATGTGATCGCGTCCTGGGCGGCTAGAAGCCTCGTCCAATACTTCGTCGTCGAACGCATCGCGGCTATTGCGTGGCAAACCAATGATGTGTCGACAACGCCGCCCACTGTCACCAAATACGACTACGCTTTCAACTTCATCAGCGATCTCGGTGCGAACGCATGCCAGACTCAAGACTTTGGAGCAAAATATCACCGGTGGATCTGTTCGCCCCTGTTCCCCGTAGTGGATCTGTCTTTCATCTTTCTGGGCGTGGGTGTCCTCATCGTCGCGGCGCTCATCACGTCCGAAGTGCTCCAATGCAGTGGGAACCAACGTCAGGTTGCTGACGGGCAAAAGAAGTTAAAGCATCTTGCGACCCACGGTGTGCGCCTCACAATGGGTGCTGCTGGACTCGGACTTATCGGCGTGGGCGCTTGGCCGGAAAACGACGACCCGACCATGCATGGCAATAGCACGGGTCTCTTTCTCATCTTCGCCGTGATCTCCCTTGTTCTCTTAGGCTATTTATGGTGGAAAGAGCAGTGGACCGCGGCCGTTTGGATTTTCCTGTTCGCGATCGTGGCAGCATGGGGCGGCATCGGAATGCTCGTCCTGAACCATAACGATCCTGACCCGACAGCCTCGCTCGGCGTATTCGAGCGCATGGTTGTCTATGCCTTCATCGCCGGCATGTTCGTTATGGGATACACCTTGAGCATAGGAAGGCGCCCGGGAGCCAGGTATCGGCGACACCCTAGACCGGAATCGGCTCAGGCCCTAAGATCACTCTGACGGCACCAGCCCTGCGCTGAGCGATGTCCGTCACGGTCTCACCTTAGGCGTGAGCGCCGGGTCCGTTCCGCGACTCCTTTGGGTCCTGGGCGGACCCGGTGGACCTCCGCCGGTCCAGCTATCCCGAGGAGGCCGCCCCAGCTGGACGTTGCGATGAGATCATGGCTGACTCATACGTGGAACACGCAAAGGCTCCTTTCGGGACTACTGAGCCGGGCGCCGTCGTCGGGCCCCAAGCAATGCGAGAAACAGTGCAGTGGCTGCTTGCCCAGTTCCCACACGGGCCACGGGGTGGCCTCCCCGCCGTCGACGACGGCGCCTGTAGTCCGCTTGCAGCAATAGTTAGAGAGTAATTACTCGTAGATGGTGACTGCGGCCCAACAACAGAGGATGCTTGATTGTTGGGAGGGAAAATCATGACACGAGATGTGACTCATTTCGACCGCCTTTCGGCGTGGACCGAAAACGACATGAAGCCGGCCGTCGGCAAGCTGTTGCGCGGCGATGACATGCCTTCCGAGGCGCGGGAAGGCAGCCGTCCCTCGCCCTTGGATTTCCAGATACCGGATGAACTGGACCGTGCGCTGGAGTCGGCTTCCCAAACGCTCAGCCTCACGCCCAGCGAGATCTTGCGGGAGGCCCTGTCCGAATGGCTGGGCAGTCACGGACAACCGGCCACCGGCCATCACCCGTTCGGGAAACACACTGCCCTTTAACGGGCGCCGGGCTGCGGCGGATCACCCTATACTCAGTCACACCTCGCCGTGACGATGAGCATTATCCCGAACAGGAGACCCGCCATGCCCATGATCGACATCTACGCCGCCGTCGGCACCTTTGCCGATACCGCTAAGCTCGCCCAGGACGCCGCCGCAACCGTGATGGCAATCGAGAAGGTCCCCGACATCCCCATGTTCCGGAAGAACACCGCGGCCTTTGTCCACGAGCTGCCCGCCGGGACGATCGCGAACCTGGACGGCGAGAACAACTACGTTCGCGTTCAGGTGCTCACGAACTCTGGCGCCCTGGACCGCGAGAAGCAACTCTCGGTGGTCCGTCAACTTACCGACCTTGTCGCGTCGGCGGCCGGTGACGAGTCCTTGAGCGAGCGAACCTGGGTTCTCCTCACCGAAGCGCCCGAGGGCGGCTGGGGCCTATGGGGCCATGCCCACCTCAACAGCGAACTGGTCGCCGCAGCTCGGGCGGAGATCGCCAAACTGCAGGCCTGAAACAGTCCCAACGAGTGTGCCTCCGGTGTATTCGAGTACGCGCCGAGCGGTTTCGACAACGAGCGTCCACCACGGCTCCCAATGCTGGAAGTTGTCCGTTGCAGGAAGTCCCGGCTTGATGTCCATGAGCACCTCACCGACTTTCTCAGCGTCGAAGACGCGCGCGTCGGGCAGCAATTGCTGCACGAGCGCGCTCGTCGTCGTCTTTCCTGCCCCGTGGGTGCCGTTGAGCCAAACAATCATGGACCGAACTCTAGCGCCAAGAAGTGTCCTTCATCGGGCGCCCGTTAGCCGATCGGCTGCGGCGCGAAGACCATCGCCGATGGATGTCCATCAGTGATGGTCTATAAGGGATTGACGTGCACGATTATGACCTGGGTGTCCTTCGATCCGTCATATCGGAGGTCGTAGGTGACCTGCAGTCCGGTCCTGGTGCCGGTGGCGATTGCCAATTCACTCTTCTGCTCGGGCTTGGCCGAGATGGACTGAATCCAGTCCTCAGCATCGTCCTTGTTGATGCCGTAGCGGTCAACCCCGTCGCGGATCAGGGCTGTGTACTCGCCTAGGGATTGCGCGGTGAGGAAGTAGGTGACCTCGCTGAAGTTTGAGCCGGTGTTCATGCCGTTCATGCGGAACCGATCCGTCTGTGCGCTGACCGCGCCCACGGGCCCTTCGATGACTAGGAACATGGTGCCGTCGGCGATGCTGACGTCCGGCGCCTGGCTGCTGCCATTTTCCAGCGCAACGCTCTCCTTCGTCAGCCAACCCGTAGTCATGTCGAACCGGGCGGTCTTCGACGCCTTGATCTTCTCGATGCCGGCCTTATCCAGGGTTGAGAACGTCTTAGCGCCGGCAGGCGGTCCATTTGTTGCGGATGATGTTGCCCCGTCAGGCGGTGCATTTGTGGCGGAGGGTGTGGCCCCGCCGTAGGGTACGACACAGCCAGTCAGCAACAGCGGTGCGGCAATCAGTACGGTAACAAGGCGTTTCATCGTTCCCCCGGGTTGATGATCTCCGTCTCAGACTACCGGCCGGTGGCCACATACATTGGGCGGCAATGATCAGGTTCGGTTTGTGATCGTGCCGCCTCCAGCTAAGGGATCCCCAGAACTTAGGGGAATGTATGGGGCCACCTGCTCCTAACGACGTTAGGGGTCTATCAGTAGACAGCCTCAAAACTTCAACCGTATAGAACCGCTGGTCTGCGATGGTGCGCGGCGTCCGGTCAAGGATCGACTATCGGGCGCCTTGAGGCTCCCACGACTCCTGGGATGCTGGTACTCATGGAACCCCTTGACATGGAACGGCGCGTCATTGAAGCAGCAGAGGTGCTGGCTCGATCGCTGGGTAGCGACCCGAACCACACCGTGGCGGCCGCCGCCATGGATACCAACGGTCGGATACACACCGCTGTGAATGTTCATCACTTCACGGGTGGGTCCTGCGCCGAGCTTGTCGCACTGGGAGTGGCCGCAACCGCTCAAGCTGGTCCATTGGTCGCGATGGCAGCCGCCGGCGATGGAGGACGTGGTCTGATCTCGCCGTGTGGCCGCTGTCGGCAGGTGATGCTCGATCTGCACCCCGATATTCTCGTCGCGGTCCCAACCGTTACGGGCCCCCAGATGCGCCCCATTGCCCGCTTCTTTCGGACACATACTTCTTTCCAGATGCGCAGGCCGAGCGAGTGTTCCGCTTCAACCGGCGCTACTATGACGCGGTCGCATGCGGCCTGAAAACCTCTTCGGTCCGTTGGGACGAGCGGGTTGCAGTTGGTCCTGCGATTTTCTACTTCGAAGATGATGCGCAGTGTCCACCGATGCGTGGGGAGATCCTTGAGATCCGCCGGTATCGGATCAATGACCTAACTCCCGAACGACTCCGCCTTCCGAACGGTGGAACGGTGGAGGGCTACCTCGAAAGTCTTCGACGGCACTACCCGGCTATGCCGGCCGACGCGTTCGTCGACGTCGTGGATTTCCAGGTTGCTCCGTCCAACTCCGCTCATACCGAGGAAGCACAGAACGCCACCGCCCGCTGAGGATCCCTCAACGGACACGGGAGGGCTGTGCAGACGAGTACTGAAATTCGTGCAGACGACTTCTGAAACTGGATGTCATTTTCCATACTCGCCTGCACAGCGCGCTGCCTGTTTTCGCGGTTGTGCAGGCGGGTGCCGAGCACTGGCTTTTCAGTGGCTCCTCTGCACTAATGTCTTTGTTCCTTACTACTCCTCTGCACACCAAGGGAGGTGGGGTCGCCGGTCTGGCAGACCACGCTGCCGGGTGTGCGTGCAGCGCCTGAGATGCCTGCTGTCAACTCGCCGGATGAGCCTCGATCACTTCTTTAAGGCGCTTGTGCACTTCCGCACCTTGCTTGGGAACCTGGCGTTTGATCATAGGTTCGAGCAGGCGGGTCAAGCCCTTGGTCTTCATCTCCAGGACTTCCGTCACCTTGGTAACCCTGTCGCCAGACGGCTCGAACGTCATCGTTGACCGAACCTCGAAGCCCCCCGACCTGCTCTCCATCACGAACCGGCGGGGCGGATCGAACTCGGTAAGCTTGATCGGTGCCACGATCTTCTGAGGGCCCTGCGTGCGGGTGTGGGTCCACGTGGACCCGACGCCGATGGGGCCGGTCGATGTCCTCTGTGCGCTGATCACATACCGGTCGTACTTGGGCAGGGTCTCGAAGTTCACCACGAAGTTGAAGACGGTGGACGGATCACGATCCACGTTGACTGAGTTCTCGAAACGAATCATGGTGTGAATTATCGGCAGCAGGACGAGTCCTGACAACAGTTCCAGTCGACCCCGTCGATCGTCGAGGAGAATACCACCTTCGGCGTGTCCCGCCAGTTCCGCGCGAACTCGATCTCCGCCGGGGGTGGCGATGGGCTGCTGGTCGCGGTCGGCCAGTAGGAGCTCATGGTCTCCCAGAGCTTGCGGCCGAACAGCGACAGGCTGCTAGCCCGTTCCTGGTCGAGCCACGCGTGAAACGGGACCACCTCACCCCGTCAGCCTGCCGAGCTCATGCTCTGCCTCGATGAGCATTGCGGCAAGGCGCCCTGGGTTCGTGAGGTGTACCATGTGCCCCTCGTCCAGGGTCAGGACGGGGATCCCTCGGGACCGTAAGTCGTGGGCGGTGTCATCGAAGAACTGCCCTCGGGTGCAGTGCACGAAGACGGTCGGCACAGTGCTCAGATCTCCTGCGTCGTCGGGAAGCCCTTCATCGACGGCCTTCCAGAGCATGGGTGTGAGCAGCGGCGTGGCCCACTCGCGTAGCTGCGGGTCCTCGACTCCGAGTGCCTCGAGCGGGAATGGCGCAAACAGCCATGGACGCTCGGGCAGAGCCAGGCCGGCAAAGGCGTCCCGGAGCCCCGGCAAGATGTCGAGGGCGGACTGGCCCGGCTTTGGGACGAATGCCTCCACGTACACGATCCCCGCGATCCGCTCCGGAACACGGCCTGCGACACCGGCCACCACCATTCCGCCGTAGCTGTGCCCCACCAGGACGACATCCCGAAGGTCGTTCGCCTCGACAAGGCTGGTGATCTGATCGATGTGCGCCAGCAACCCCACCTCCGGGGTCGCTTCGCCCGCGCGTTCTCCGACGCCGGTGAGCGTCGGCGCGTAAACCTCATGCCCGGCAGCTTCCAGCAGAGGGACGACCCGCGACCAGCACCAGGCGCCGACGAATGAACCGTGCACCAGCACATAGGTCCTCGATGTCTTCATGGATTTCATTGTGCTCTCCTGTTCGGGTAGTGGGAATGGGTGAAGTGGTACCGGGCGTGGACAGCGGTACAGACTTCGAGGGAGCACGCCATCCCGCACTGGCGCACGTTCACGCGGTAAGCGGCAGCCTGTGTCTCCGAGTGCACGCTGAGCGGTTAGAGTGCTTCGCGCGCATCAACCTGCCTTCTTCGAGGATCAACCTCGGTGTAGACGCCCTGCCACAGTTAGAGGGTCCACTCACCGGACGCGAATCTGGTTCCGCCAAGGCGTCCGGTGAGGGATCCCCCCCCAATGGGCGGCTGTGCAGACGAGTACTGAAATTTGTGCGGACTTCGGAAAATGACAACAGAAACAGTATTCTTACATCAACCTGTAACCACGGGTTCCGAGAACCGAAATGATGTCACCATGCATGATCGGTGTGACTTTCGACGGTAAATGGCGGGGTTTTCACAGCGATATATTTGGCGCAGGCTGCAGTCCGGGAAGGGACCCTTCACCGCACTTGTACGTCGCTGCCGGCATCGCGCAGTTCCAATCAGAGGTGTGCCGAGTACCCGAGCCCAGCAAGCTCCCTGCCAAGATCAAGTTTCCAACCGCTGTACGAGTCGCGGGGATTCTCTGACATCGCACCCGACAGGACCGGCATGCACCTGGTCCTCTGGTTAGCTTGACTGGAGCGCGACCGCATCGTGGTTCTCGGCGCTGAAGACAGCACCGGGATAGCGCAACCCCGAGAAGTACATGTTCGTATGGGCGATGATGTGCGCGGCGTCGATGGTGGTGCCCTCCCACTCCGCGTCGGTGGTCGTGTGTGCGTCGCTCACGAGAGTGACGTCGAAACCGCGTGCAGCAGCGCTCTGCGCCGTCGTGCGAACGCAGTAGTCAGTTTGTGCGCCGGCGATGATGAGCCTTCTGGCGCCGATCCCGGACAGAACGCTAGCCAAGTTGGTGTCGGTGAACGAGTCGCGGTAGGTCTTGCGGATCAGCGACTCATCAGCGGCGACGTGAAGGGGTTTGGCCAAAGCCCAGTCTGAGCCGTTTTCCCTGAAGGTGGCGTGGTCCTGGACCCACACAACCGGGACGCACGCGGCCCGCGCCCGATTGACCATAGCTGCGGTTCGATCGACGACGCGCTCGGCGTCCAGGCATCCGCGAAGAACGCCGACTTGAAGGTCGATTACGAGGAGAACTGTTGTAGCTTCCATGAGGCAATTCTGCCGCATGGAAACTGACACCCGGTGAAGGTGTGACCTTCAGCGATAAATGGCGGTCTTTTTGTGTCGCTAAATGGCGGCCTGCTGGTTCGGGAGTGATCGCGACCGCCTATATACGGTTGCTCGAGACATTCCGAGATCACGTGCGACCTGAGCAGCGGGCTCGCCGCCTTCGACCAGGCGGACAGCGCTTCGAATCTGGCTGTCAGTGACCCGGCGAGGCCGGCCACCAAGATCCTTTCCAGCTTCTCGGCGTTTGGCGATGGAATCGGTGACGCATTCGCGCTTGATCTCGTGTTCCATCTGCGCGAGTTTTTCACTCCGAGGATTGCAGTCTTCCTCGGACTGGATTCCGTGGAATTATATTCCATGGAACTCATACGTTATCGTGGAGACATGGAGAACGAGCAGGAAACGTGGTCGCTTTACCCTTTGTTCAGCGAGCTGACCCGGCTCGAGACCGAATTGTGGGACGCGGTCGACGGCAGGTTACGCGAAGAGTGCGGCCTTCCGCTGAGCAGATTTGAACCGATGATGGTGGTCGAGCGGCTGGGTGCATGCCGGGTTTTGGACGTGTCTTCGGCTTTGGCCATTACCGTCGGTGGCACGAGCAAGCTCATTGACCGTATCGAAGAGGCCGGCTATTGCCGCCGGCAAATCAATCCCTCGGATCGCCGTTCGTCCCTCATCGAGTTGACGGCGGCCGGTAAATCACTCGTGAAACGGGCAGCGGAAGTCGTTGATGTTGAGCTCGACCGCCGACTGGGCCAGGCTCTGCCCAAGAAGGATGCGCAGAGCCTGGTGCGATTGCTGGGCCGGCTGCGTGCCGCCAGCCGCTCGGCCGAAATGGTGCAGCCGCCGGGCTGAGGTCAGAGGCCAAAGTCACTATCATCCAAGAACCACCCACCCCCGCGACATTTGTCGCAGTCCACTGACGATGTAAAGGAACAGGAAATGACTGAATCTGAAGTGCTCCGTGCACATATGGACCGATTCGTTGAATTCATCAATTCGGCCGATGAAAAGATCGGCAGCGAGGTGATCTCACCTTCAGCTACCTTTCATGTGCCCTTCCTGCCCGAACCGGTGAAAGGACACGGCGGCTACCTCCAAATCATCGGAATGATGCGTCACGCCTTCCCCGACGTTCAGTGGTCGTTGGAAGAAACAATCATCGAAGGGAACACGGTAGCCGCGCGCTTCATCCTGCGCGGTACACACCACGGAGACTTCCTCGGCGTACCGGCAACAGGCAAACCGATCCAGGCCCAGGCAATGAACATCTATCGCTTCACCGACGGCCTCATCACTGAAGAACACGGCCTGCCGGACATCTTCGGGCTGATGATGCAGATCCGGCCCATCGAAGAAGCGGGCGGCCCCAACGCTAGTGCATGACTTTCCCGCATGGTCTTTCTCGTCCCGGATCATCCTCGGACCCGCCGCATGCCTGACGCCCGGTCCTATCGGACCGGGCGTCAGCTCGTTATCGATCCCGAAGTCCGGCTCGACGTCGTTACCCAGCGCCGGGACGCCGGTTCAAGAGACCATGACGAACTCGTTCGGCATCGGTGGACAGAACGTTTCGCTGATGTTTGCGGCCTGCCGCCTAAAGCCTCCGGCGAGTGCCGCCGCAGCCCCAGGTGTCTGTGGCGGAGTTAGTAGAGCCACGGCCGTGCAGAACTGGCAGTCGGCAGTTGGCTTCATCGAATCCGCCAGCCATGGCTAAGCCGGCTTCGCCAACACCTCCCCAAAGGAATCGGACGTCAGAGTACGCCTGTGAGCCTCAAAATCCGACCTAGCGTACTCTGACGTCCGTTTTCTCGAGCGACCCCTTTACGAGGTGCTCCGGATCTGCCCGACGGACGCGAGCAACCGCACGCCTTGTGGATCTCAGCCCGAGCGGAAGCCGCCTGCCGATCCTGAACGATGGCCGGAGACCTCAACGGGGCAGGCGGCAGCCTCCCGAGGGCTGGGCGTCCATGGCCAGCCCTCGGGTGCGGACTGCAAACTGCCCTTAGCTGCCGCAGTACTTGCTGTAGTTGGTGCCCGCGTTTTGGTAGTCGGCCTTCAGCGAGTTGAGCTTCGCGGAATCAGGGTTGTCCTTCGCAGACTCGTCCAGATAGTCCACGATTGCCTTCAGCGTGGGCTTCAGCTCATCAGAGGAAACGGCCACAATAGGGCGGATCTGGTTGGCGAACCGGATCATTCCGGTCTTGTCGGTGCTGTTCGTGGGGTTCGAGATGACGGTCTTGACCCGGCTGCACGTGTCCGCGGTGCTCAGCTGCTGCGGTGCGGAGCAGGCTGAAGCGGAGAGGAGGAGCCCGGCCGCGAGCAGGGTTGTGGTGATTTTCTTCATGGTTCCCTCAGTAGTTGCTGACGTTTGATTGTAAGCAGACCCCGCGTGGCGCCCAACGCGGGCTTAGCGGACGGACCCCTCCAGTGCTTGTTTTGTGCTGGATCAGCGCCTGGGGAGGGCCTTGGTTCCTTCGATTTGCACAGCTTGCAGCTTGTTCGGATCCAGGCCAAGCGTCTTGAGGATGGTTGGCGCAATCTGCGTTGTCTCCACAGCGCTGGTCACTGTCCGGGCATGTTGGTCATTGGCGCCGGAGATGACCAACGGCACGTCACGGTCGTCCGCGCTGGCGCCGCCATGTTCGGCGATCTTGGACTTGCCACCGGTGTAAACCACGCCGGTCTGGGCGATCCCCAGGATGTCCGGGTAACGGGCATCGCTGGTTTGGGTGCCGAAGTAGCCGGCAACCTCGCTGCCCGCGTAAACCTTGCCCAGCCCCGATGCGGTTACCGTCTTGGCAACACCGTTGATATCGTTACCGGCTGCCGGGTGCGCTGCCAGGTAGTCCTTGGCGAACTGGGCTGCCGACTGCGAGTGGTCCGAGAGCCACAGCTGCATGATGTCGTCGTCGGTGGAGAACGCCACGAGGTCGGCGGCGCCGGGGCGGGCCGTCTTCCAAGCAGCATTCAGGCCGTCGATGATTGCGCTGTCGGGCACTCTAGTCAGGGTCGAGGAGTCCATGGGGGACTGTCCGTGCTTGGCCGAGAGGATCACGGTGGTGTCCTTTGCGTGGCCGGAAGCGGCCAGCCCGGCCTCGAACTTACCCACGGAGTCGTTGACGAAGTCCAGGGCTTTGCTCAAGAGTGGCCCGGGAACCGTGCCGCCCTGAAGGTAACCGCCGGCGAGGCCGTCCGACGTCGGGAGCTTCTGCGCCGTCGAGACGGACTGGAAGTTCATCCCGAAGATGGCCGGTACGGCGGCCGCCTTGGTGCCCGAATGGTCCTTGCCGCCGATTTCGTTGAGCACGGCCTGGACCTTGTAGCCGTCGTACTGCTGGGTCGCGGCGTTGTCCTTAGTCCAGTCGCCGCTAAAAGGAGCTGGGGCCATACTGTTGATTTCCGGGGTGAACAAGTCGTCCACGCCCTTGCCTGAAGGGCCGTTCAGGATTTCGTAGGCCGGGTGCTTATCCGACCACGCCGTGGCCAAGCCGGCACTCTTCGCCACTTCGAAGACCGTGTTGACCTTCAAGTACTGGTGCGGGTAGACCGGCTTGCAGCTCGCAGGGTCCACCGGGAGGGCTGCGGAGGCAAGGAGTGTGCCGGGCTGTCCTGTCATGTTCAGGATGCTGGCCGGAAGCCCGGGCAGGCCCTGGCCGGCGTCGAGGGCGTTCTGGTTCTTGTCTGCGGCCTCGGTGAACGCCACCTCGGCGCCGGGAGCCGTGTTCTTGCAGTCCGTTGTGCCCGCCGGCAGCAAGGTCCTGTTGAACGTGTCGTCATAGTAGACGCCGGTGGTTCCGGGATTTCCGCCAGTCAGCTGGCCAACCATGCCCGGGAAAGAATCCGAGGGCACCGGAGTCTGGGCGTGGGTGTAGCTGGTGCCGTGATTGACGAGCGACGCAAGGGCCGACGTCGGGTGGTACTTCACGTACAAATCAAGGTCCTTCTGGTGGAGGCCGTCCACCGAAAGCAACAGGACATGCTTCGAGGTTTCGTCCTGGCCGCCCTGGCCCTTGGTGCTCTCTGATCCCTGCTGGCCCCCGGCGTCCTTGCCACCTCGGGAAGCATCGTTGGCCACCGCTGGCGCCACTACGGATCCGGCCATCAGCACGGCCCCTAAAACCGCTGCTGCGGCAAGCCCGTTTTTCTTTGCTGTCTTCATCAAAATAAGACCCTTCGCTATTTGCGTTGCCTATCGACTGAAAGTGAGTCCCCGGTCGATTCTTGCCGCGCGGAAGGGTGCCCGTCCCGCGGGTTTGGCTTCACCGCAAAAACGTTCACGACAGGTTCAATCAGGAGTAGCCGAACTCTTCCGGAACTCACAGGAAAAACCGCGTACCCCCGGGGTGGCCGGGGGTGCGCGGTTTGTGTGGCGAAGGTCGTTAGAAAGACTCTGAGGTGCTGAATTGGTTCCTTCGTGGATCGTCCATGCCAGAACTGCTCCACGAAGGCGGCTGGAAATGCGCTCCGCCGTACATGGGGTAGGACAGGATTCCTTCTTGCTCCTTGAGCTGCGCCCACGGCCTGTTGATGCCGAGTGTCCCGTAGCGCCGGACCTGAGTGACCCTGTCGAGGTCCAGGAGGGCGAAGAGGATTTCTTCGCCTCCTTTAGCCTGCTGCATGATGGTGCCTTCCGGATCGACGATGACGCTTTCTCCCACAGCCGATGGATCAGCGCCGTTGACGTTGACCACGTAGACCTGGTTCGCGAAGGCGTTGGCTCGCGACATCACGATTTCCATTTCCCTGTCCCGGGTTGTGGTGAGGGTGGGCTGGATGATGACTTCTGCTCCGAGCCAAGCCAGCTGCCGGGAAACTTCCGGAAAGCTTCCGTCGAAGCAGATGGCGAGGCCCACCCGGCCCCGGTCGGGGATGTCGAAAGTCACGAACGAGTCGCCGGGTGTGGTGGTTTCGAACGGGCGCCAGGGAAAGAGTTTCCGGTATCGGGCAACGATCTCGCCTTCCGGGGAAACTGCGATTGCCGTGTTGTAGGTGTTTCCCCCGTCTGTCTCCAAGAGGGACCCGGGTACCAGCCAGACTCCCAGGCGGCGAGCCAAAGCGGAAATGCGATGGGTGAGTTGACTTGGGATGGGCCCGGCGGAACGCGTCTCGCCGTCCGGGTCCGCGATCAGGAATTCCCCGGGCGCCGCGAGCAGCAGTTCGGGTGCGACGATGACATCGACCTCAGGGCCGAGGTGCTTGGCGGTTTCGGCCTGCGCGGCAAACCGTTCCCAGGTTGCCTCCACGTCGTAGGGAACGGGCTTCGTCTGTATTGCCGCAATGGAAAGGACTCGCATTTATGCCTCGGTTTCGCTGCTGAGTATGGATTGCAATTCGCTTCGGGTGGAGAAAGTTCCCCTGGGGATCGTTTGTCCGGAAAAGTAGGCGCGGAGTTTGAGCCGGATGATCGCGATGACCAGGACACCCAGGGCGAGGGCGCCGATTCCGATCCAGAACACCGTTCCGATACCAAGCCAGGAGAGCCCGGCGTAGTCGGGAGACAACATGTCGATGGCGCTGTAAACAAAAGCTCCCGCCATCAAGAGTGCGCCAAGGCCAGGGAGGATGCCCTTGAGCCAAAGGGAAGACGCTGAAGTGCGCATCTGGGGAGCAAAGTACACCACGCAGGCCAGTGCGGTTGCGGCGTAGTATCCGGCGATCATCAGGCCGACCGAAAGAATGGCCAGGCCGATGAAGTCGGAGCTGATCGATGCCAGTACTACCGTCACGGCAATGCTCAGCAAGGCCCACCAAATGATTGATGTTGTTGGCGTCCGCCTTGCCGTGTGCATCTTCGTGGTGGAAATGGGCAGCGCACCGTAGCTTCCCATGCTGAGCCAGCCCCGAGGATTGCTGATCGCGACAGTCATGAGCGCCGCCAACGCTGACAGACCGACGGCGAGGACGATCACCTGACCGAAGACGCCGCCGGTCGCTTGGGGGCCAAGGACTGAGAGGACGTCGGAGACGGTTGCGGGATCCGTGATGCCCGCGGTCCCCGCAAATCCGACGGCCGCCGTCGCGGTCACGACGTAGAAGAGAAGCAGGATCACGGTGGTGATGACTACTGCCCGGCCGGGTGTGCCTTTGCGGTCCGTGGTTTCTTCGTTGACCGCAATGAGCGCGTCCCAGCCCCAGTAGATGAAGAGGCACAGAATGACGCCGTGGACCAGGCCCGAGAGGTCACCCGAGGCAAAAGGATTGAACCATTCCAGCCCTGGCGGCACGGCGCCAGCCGCCGAAGTGCCAGCGGCCATGGCCGTGAAGGCTCCGACGCAGAAGCCGCCCAAGGCAATCAGTTGCAAGGCGATCAGCGCGTACTGAAGCCATGCGGATAGTTCAATTCCCCGGGCTGCCACAACGGCGCTCAGGGCAATCAGCCCGCACGCGATGGCGACGACGATTGCCGGCTGGGAGGCCGCCCAGCCCAGGCCCAGAAAGGTCAGGAGATACGTCGTGGCAACTTGGGCTAGGGCCGCGCTGGCGATGAAAGTGGCGACCTGCGGTACCCAGCCACCGAAAAACCAGCCGGCCCATGGCCCGAATACACGTGAGATCCACACGAAGACTCCACCGCAATCCGGCATTTCCCGGTTGAGGTCCCGGAACGCGAAGGCCGTGAACAAGATGGGCAGGAACCCCAGGAGGAACGCCGCGGGCGTGCTCGTCCCTACAGCCAGGACAACGAAGCCGAGGGTTACGGCAAGGCTGTAGGCCGGGGCAACCGCGGCGAGCCCCAAGGCCACGGTTGGGCCGATACCGATCGATCCGGCTTTCAGTCCTTTTGTGGCGACTGACGGAGAGGTGAGGGGTGGAGCAGCGAGGGGCGGAGCGGTGGGAGGGGGAAGGTGATGTGACATGGCGACTCCTCATCGAATCAAATTATTTGAATCACATTCAAATTTGAATGCCATTCAATACTCGATTAGACTGGTTGTCAATAGGCATCGAAGCGGGGATGGCAATGGCAGGTCTCAGCAAAAGGGAAGTGCGCCGTCGGGAGATTGTGGCAGCGGCGCAAGCTGTCGCCGCCCGGGATGGCGCGGAAGGCGCAACGCTCCGCGCAATAGCGGCGGAGGCGGGCATGGCCGCCAATGCCGTCTTGTACTACTACGGAAGCCTCGCCGAGATCACCGCGGCTGCCGTCAAGGCGTCTTCCGACCGCCTGCTTGCGAAACTGGCGGAGGCTGTCAGCGCCGATATGAGCCCCGCTGTCCGGCTTGCCGCAGTTATTCGCGCAGGCGCCACCGCAGGGCTGGATGACGATGTTTCCCGGATACTCTACGAATACTGGCCCCACTCACTCAGGGACGCGGAGCACTGGCGGATCCAGGAGGAACTCACGAGCGCCCAGCAGCAGATTTACGAAAGGGTCATTGCCGAGGGCGTGCAGGCCGGTGAGTTCTTTCCAGTACTTTCTCCGGCGAAGATCGCGCGTGCCCTCGTGGCCCAGGAAGACGGCCTGGTCATGGACGTCCTTGCCGGCATCGCCAGCAAAGACTATGTGCTCGACTTGATCACGAGCGTCGCGGCGGCGCTCTTAGGCGTCGACAGGGACACGCTCCCGATCAGGAGTTCTGAAGCTTACGGGGAAGGCGTCGGCGGTGTCCCTATCATGGACGCGGGCGGGGCCGGGAAGGCTGCGGCCGGGTATAAACCGCCAACCTGGGTCATGTAGTTCGCCCATTGCGGTCCGGCCAGCATGTAGCCGTCGACGGCGGTGTAGAACTTGCCGTTGATGGTCACGTTCTGGCCTGCTCGGCTCTGTCCCGCCATGGTGTCACCAAAGAATGACGCGGTGGCGAGCCCTGTCGTGCACCCGACCACCCAGGTGGAGCCGTTGGTATTATTCGTTCCCGTTTTTGCTGCCGTCGGGAACAGGGCCTGGACTTTGGGCTCAATGTAGATGCCCGAGCCATGTTTGAGGACGTCCTGGAGGACCGCGTTGACGCCCCGGGCAACCTCGGGTTTGATCGCCGCGTGGCAGGAACTTGCCTGGGCAGGCAGCCTCCCGCCGGACGGATCCGTCACGCTCACAATGGCGATCGGCGCACAGTACTTGCCGTCATTGGCGAACGTGGCAAAAGCGTTGGCCAGCACAAGGGGAGCTACCTCGGTGCCGCCGAGGAGGTTGCCCAGCTGGTGCATGTTCACTGGCGCGTTGTCCACGCCGCTGTGGAGACCCACGGCATCCACCACTCTCTGGATACCGCAAAAGTCCAGTTGCGTTGCCTCAGCGAAGGTGGCGGTGTTGATGGAGTTGTAGAGCCCGTAGTTGACGGGCATCGGGCGGTAATATCCCTCATCGTTGTTGCGGAGGTCGTCCGCTGTGCCCAGGCCGGCGATCTTCTGGGCCGTGCTGTAGCCGCCCAACACCTTGCCGCAACTGTCCCTCCAAGGGAATCCGAGCGGATAAACCCTGCGCGAGGCATCCACCACCGTCGTCATGGATTTGCCCTCGTTGAGCCACTCCGTGAAAGTGAACGGCTTCATGGCGGAACCAGGCTGGAACCCTCCGGCTCCGTTCAGGTCGTTACCGTTCGCGTCTTTGGCATCGACGTTGAAGTTGAGTTGGGTATCGAATTTTCCGGGCACCGGAAGGAATACCGTGTTCTGCGCCATGGCCAGGATTTTGCCCGAGCCGGGCTGCACCGTGACCAAGGAGGCACCCCATTTGTCCGGGTTCGCCCCGGCCGTTGCATCGACCTGCTGCTGTGCCACTGCCTGCAACCGGCTGTCCAGCGTGGTGGTGATCGTCAAGCCGCCGCTGTACAGAAGCTTTTCCCGGTCCGTGAGGGTGGCACCGTAGGCCGGGTCGTTGAGGATGAGGTGGGAGATGTAGTCGCAGAAGTACACAGCCATGTCCGCGGCGGCGCAGCCTTGCTTCCCAGGTGTGATGGCGAGTTTGAGGGGAGTCGCGACGGCGGCCGCATAGGCAGCCTGCTGGATCTTGCCCTGAGCGAGCATGTCGGACAGCACAAGGTTGCGGCGCTGGATGGAGTTGTCCGGATGGACGGAGGGGTCGAAGTAGCTGGGGCTGTTGACAAGGCCGGCGAGCAGGGCGGCCTGGGGAAGGCTGAGGTCTTTGGCGGAAACGCTGAAGAAGTGCCGTGCCGCGGCTTCGATGCCGTACGCGTCCCGGTTGAAGAACACGATATTGAGGTAACCCTCCAGGATCTGGTCCTTCGTGAACTTCTTCTCGAGTTCGACGGCGAGTTTCATTTCGCGCACTTTGTCGCCGATGGTCTTTTGGCCGCTTAGCACCACCGCTCCGGTCTGACCTGCTGCCAAGCGGGACTCGTTGAGCACATTGGTGACGTACTGCTGGGTCAGGGTGGACGCGCCCTCATTGGTGCCCTTGGTGAGGTTGGACGCTATTGCCCGGAGAATCCCTTGGGGGTCTATGCCGCCGTGCTCGTAAAAACGGCTGTCCTCGACCGCAACGATCGCTTCCTTGATGTAAGGCGACATCTGGGCGAGACCGACCCTCACACGGTTTTCCGCATAGAAGGTGGCGATGGTCTTTCCGTCGGAACTGAGAACCTTGGTGGACTGGGACGGCGCATTGACCACCAGATCACCCGGAAGGTTGTCGAAATACTCGATCGAACCGCTCACTGCCATGCCGGCCGAAGCCACCCCGGGGACCACCAGACCAGCGGCAAGTACCCCGCAAATGGCACTCACCACGAAGAATCCGAAGACCCTCCACAGGGTCGCGGACACACCAGTTTTCGGGTTGTTCTTCAACGCCATATTTCCAGCTATCAACCGTGCGTGATTCAAGATTACGCCGCTATTCCATGCGGCAACTAGGCCTCAAAATCCGTGGCGACACGGGCAATACGGTTATGTTGGTCACTTCCCCCGCGTGCTGGCGGGAATCGGTGTTTTGCCGGATGCATACTGATGATGTTCGGGTGCGTGATGGGAAGGCAGGCGGTCAGCCGGTGGAGACTTCGATGGCTGTTGTGAGGAGCGAGTATTTTCCGGCGGGAGCGGTGCTCGTGGGCGTGGTTTTGTTCTGGACAATCGGCGTTCTTGGCGGTTTGTCCTGGTTGAACGGAGGGCAACCGCCCCTGGCCATCCTCACGTGGATGATCTTCATCTATGCAGTGGTGGTGCTTTCTCCCCTCGCCGGGATCTGGGCCGCAGTGGATCTTGCCCGCCGCTGGTGGCGGAACCGCCAGACGCGCCAGCAGCAACTCGGAACGGCCGACGTCGAGTCCCTCTAATCTCCCAAGTAACTGGCAGTTGTTGTCGTTCCCAGGGCTCATAACGACATCTACTGCCAGCACGTTGGGGTGGCCGCCCGGCGCGGGGCCGGCACGCGATAGCCTGAGGCTTGACCGCTGCCCATGATCTGCCCGAACGGAACGAGGACTTCCCCATGATCACACGCGTCGACGTCGATGAAGCGGCTGCCCGGATCTCCGGGAGGATCCGGCGCACACCGGTTTTCGAGGCGGATGTGGGGACCGTACCCGGGCACTTGTGGTTCAAATGCGAGTTCATGCAACACACGGGCACGTTCAAGGCGAGGGGTGCCTTCAACCGCGTCCTGGCCAGCCGGGAACGCGGCGAGCTCAAGGACGAGGTGGGAATCGTCGTCGCTTCAGGAGGCAATGCCGGGCTGGCGAATGCCTATGCCGCAGCCCAGCTTGGTGTACCTGCAACAGTTTTTGTCCCCGAGACCGCACCGGCGGTGAAGGTCAAGAAACTCAAGGCGAGCGGGGCTACCGTGGTCCAGCGTGGAACCGAGTATGCGGAAGCATTCGAAGCCGCCCTCGACTACGCCGCGGAAACCGGCGCCGTGTACTGCCACGCCTACGACCAAGCCGAAATCGCCGCCGGGGCGGGCACCGTGGGTTCGGAACTTCTGGAACAGCTAGGTGAAGTAGACACCATTCTGGTGGCCGTTGGCGGCGGCGGGCTCATGGCGGGAATCGCAGCCGCCGTCGAAGGACGCGCCCGGGTTGTCGGCGTCGAGCCGGACAACGCTCCCACCCTCTATTCGGCCCTGGCCGTGGGAGCACCCGTTGACGTTGCAGTCTCCGGGATCGCCGCGGATTCACTGGGCGCCCGGCAGATCGGCCGGATCGGTTTCGAGGTGGCCGTCCGGACGGGCGTCCGTACGGTCCTGGTGTCCGACGACGACATCGCCGCGGCGCGCTCGTTGCTATGGGAGCAATACAGGATCGTCGTGGAACACGGGGCAGCCGCCGCTTTCGCGGCACTGAACTCGGGAGCTTACGTCCCCGAGGTAGGAGAACGCGTGGCTGTGATCCTTTGCGGTGCCAACACCGACCCCTCCACAGTCTGAAGAAGCCTGCCGCGGCCCTGCCGCGAGCGTTCCGGAGTTGCTAAGCTCTAGGCCAAATGCCGGGGCACGCAAAACCGCTTCACGAACGGACAGTGACATGACGCGATTGATCATCATGGGCCCTCCTGGCTCGGGCAAGGGTACCCAGGCTGAATACATCGCCAGGCATTTCGGTATTCCTGCGATTTCCACCGGAGATATTTTCCGTGCCCACGTGGGAGGCCAGACCGAACTCGGCGCAGAAGCCCGCAAGTACATGGACAGCGGCGAATTCGTTCCGGATCACGTCACCAATGCCATGGTCCAGCAGCGGCTTGACAGTACCGACGTCCAGTCAGGGTTCCTCCTGGACGGTTACCCTCGCACCACGGCGCAAATAGAGGCACTCGATGGCATCCTGGCAGGCAACCAGCAGCGGCTTGACGCGGTGGTCGAGCTGACAGTCGACGACGACGAACTGGTGGAGCGAATGCTTCGCAGGGCGCAAGAGCAGGGCCGCAGCGATGACACGGCGCCGGTGATCCGCCGTCGGCTGGAGCTCTACCGGGATGAGACGCAGGCCGTGGTTGCGCGGTACTCCGAGCGCGGCATTGTGCTCGCCGTGGATGGTTCCGGCCAACGGGAAGAAATCACGGCCAAGGCCATTGCCGCCATTGAATCAGTGCTAGGGAAGGGATTGTGAACGGTCAACCGAATACCGGCCAAAGGATCGAAGACTATGCGATGATCGGGGACCTGCACACGGCAGCCCTGGTCAGCACAGCAGGCTCGATCGACTGGCTGTGCCTTCCACGTTTCGATTCGCCCGCGTGCTTCGCCGCCCTCTTGGATTCCCCCAAGGCAGGGCGCTGGCTTCTGGCGCCTGAATCCGAGGGCATCTGCACGCGCCGCCAGTACCGGGACGGGACGCTGATCCTGGAAACGGAGTGGGAAACCGAGGAAGGGCACGTGCGGGTTGTCGACTTCATGCCGCCGCGCGACGCCGTCGCGGACATCGTGCGGGTGGTTGAAGGGATCCGCGGGACGGTCAAGATGCGCGGGGAGCTGATCCTGAGGTTCGACTATGGACACGTAGTGCCCTGGGTGCGCCGTGACAGGCATGGCCTCCGCGCGGTTGCCGGTCCGGACTCCGTCTACCTCAAGACCCCGGCGCCGTTGATAGGCAAGGACTTCACCACGGTCAGCGAGTTCACGGTGAACGCCGGTGACCACATCCCCTTCGTCCTGACTTGGGCGCCCAGTCACGAACGGCGGCCACGCACGGTCGAGGCAGACATCGCGCTTGAGGACACCGCAGCATTCTGGACCGGTTGGTCCAAGCGTTGCACCGTCCGGGGGCCTTACCGGAAGGCCGTTCAGCGTTCCTTGATCACGCTGAAGGCCCTCACCTACGCGCCTACCGGGGGCATTGTTGCCGCCGCCACCACCTCGCTGCCCGAACAGCTCGGCGGACCGCGGAACTGGGACTACCGATATTGCTGGCTGCGTGATGCCACGTTGACCCTTCAAGCTTTCCTGGCCGCAGGCTATACCGAGGAGGCCAGCGCGTGGCGGGACTGGCTCTTGCGCGCAGTGGCCGGCGACCCGGCCGATCTCCAGATCATGTACAGCTTGCACGGGCGCCGGCGATTGCCCGAGACCGAACTGACGTGGCTTGCGGGATACCAGGGTTCGCGGCCGGTGCGAATCGGGAATGCGGCAGCCGAGCAGCTCCAGTTGGACGTCTGGGGAGAGGTCCTGGACTGCCTGTCCTTGACCCGGGCATCGTTGATGACCATCGGGGATGAGTCCTGGGCTATCCAGACCGCCTTGATGCGCCACCTTGAGAGCACCTGGGACAAGCCCGACAACGGACTTTGGGAAGTACGCGGCCCGCGGCGCCACTTCGTGCACTCGAAAGTGATGGCCTGGGTTGCGGCTGACCGGATGGTCCGGGGAATCCGTGAATCCGGGATGCCCGGTCCGCTAGATCGCTGGGAGGCTTTGCGGGACACCATCCATGACGAAGTCATGACCCACGGATTCGACGCGGATCGCAATACCTTCGTCCAGTCCTACGGGAGCAAGGAGTTGGACGCGAGCCTTCTCCTCATCCCCAAAGTGGGCTTCCTGCCGCATGACGATCCGCGCGTGATCGGCACTATTGACGCCATCCAGCGTGAGCTGACGGAAGACGGTTTTGTGCTGCGCTACCGTCCGCAAGAGAGCGACGACGGACTGCCGGGTGGGGAGGGCGTCTTCCTTGCGTGTTCCTTCTGGATGGTGGACGCGCTCTTGGGGGCGGGGCGCCGCTCGGAGGCGACTGCCCTCTTCGAGAGGCTCCTGGGCCTGCGCAATGATGTGGGCCTGCTGAGCGAAGAATGGGACGCACACGCGGGCCGCCAACTTGGTAATATGCCCCAGGCCTTCAGCCATTTCGGATTGGTGCTCAGCGCCTTGCAACTGCACCACGGCAAAGCGCACCGCAGCAATGCCCCGATCGGGGGCGCACCGCCGTCGGGATCCTCGGCAGGATCCGCGGAAGCATCGTCCCCACAGACATCGACGGCGGCCTCAGGGGCGGCGTCGACCTGACGTTCGGGGGCGTTGGGGCCAGCGAAAGATCCGGCCTGCCAGGGCCAGCCCAGCTCCGAGGTTGATCGTTGGCAGGTAGGCCCGTGCGACGGCGGTTCCAACGGCAGGCAAGGAAGCGGCGTCCGGGTAGAGCATGTAGAGGGGTTCGTACCTGGGCTGAAACTTTGCCTTGAAGGCCAAGAGGGACCTGAACCCGTACACCGGTTCCAAAGTCGCTCCCAACCAATCGAGCAAGCGGTCAAGGCTGCCCGGAGGCCGGGATGGTGGCTTTGGCCGTGGTACTTCGGAAGGATCCTCGGCGATCCGTGCGAGGGGTGCTCCAGAGAGACTGAGGAATTCGCATCCTTCATCCTTGAGGCTGAGTGCCGCGGAAGCGATGAGGAATTCGATGCTGGCACGGAAACCGTCGCTGCGGCGCCGCATGAAATCGAGGGTCCAGCCCACGATGTGCCCGTTGCGGTACACAGGTAACCACGACGTGACCGCGTGAACGGTGTGGCGCTGGTCGATTGCGAGCAAGCAGCGTACGTCCGGGTCATCGAGCTCGTCCAGGCTGCCCAGGGTAAACCCCATCTCGGGCATGTTCCTGTCCGCTACCCATTCTTCGGAGATTTCCTCGATCTGGAACTGGACGGAGAAAGGGGCAGAGGCAAAGCTCGTCCACTCATAGCGGATGCCCTCCTTCGCGGCACTGTTCAGGGCTGTGCGGATGTCCTGGAACTTCTTTCCCTTGAAGGAAATCGAATGCAACGGCAGGACTGTTTCCTGGGCTACCTGGGCAGAGCTCCAACCGGAAGAATCCGCATGGTCGCGCAGTTCCTGCGGCACCGAGTAGAAACACGGCGTCCACCCATTGCCCCTGCAGTGGCGGGCAAATTCAGCGAAGGCGGCGCTCATCTCGGATGTAGGTCCCACCGGGCCACCAAGCGTGAGCGCAACTCCCGCGCTGACCCGGTATGCGACAAAGGACTCCCCTGAAGCGGAGAACCAATACATGTTTCCCGGCCAGGTGGTCATCCAGGCCAGCGAGCTGCCTTCCGACGTCTTGATGATCTTCCGCGCACGCTCGGTGCTGGCGTCGTGCCGGGTATGGGCCTGGTGGAGGAACGTCTTGAATATCAGGACACCCGCAACCGCCCAAAAGAGGACTCCGACGCCCTCGTAGACGAGGACGGCGGCTGTTCCCTCGGGGAAGAAGGCCGGAGGTACGTCCAGGACGAAGCCCAGCGGAAGGAAGCGGTCGGGGACATCCGCCAGTAGATCCGGCAAGCCTGGAACAGGGGAGAACTCCTGGGCGAGGAGGAGCCCTGCACCGACGTAGACCACACTGAGCACAGCTGCCATGACAAGAACTTGGACGGCAAGGCGCTTGTAGGTTCCAGCCGGCGCAATGACGTGGAACAGCCGCCGGGTCGCGAGCAGGACAATGGTCAGTGCAAGAGGCAGAAGGAGCGGCAGGGCCAATGTGAGCGGCTGCGAGGAGCCTGAACCTTCGATCGCGGCGATCCCCTCGCTTGCCCCGGTGCCAGAGGCAGTTTGCTGCAGGACTCCGGCGATGGCAATTCCGGCGAGGACGGACAGGCCTACCTGGATCAGCAGGGTCCCCACCCATGCGAATCGCCGCCCGCGACGAAGCCCATCCGCGAGCAACAGGAGGAGGAAGGACGGGAGGATGGCCATGAAGATCCCGCCGGCGCCGGCGCGCAACTGCAGCTGGGCGACCGCGCAGTCCTTCACCCGCGCGGGAGCCGCGCAGAGGGCCTGGAGCGCTTGGGGGTCTACCGGCTGGATGTTGGTGAACAGAAAGCGCAGGATGGACAGCGGCCCCACGGCATGCGGGATGAGGCCAGCGACCACCGGTCCGATCGCCGAGGCGGCAATGAGCAGCGAAAGAAGTACCCGGCCCTCGTGCCGGGTACTCACCAGGCGCCCGAATCGCGGCCGACGTCCTAACAACAGTGGGCCGAGAACCGTGCCTACCCCTGCGGCCCCGAGCCTCACGAGATCCGCGAACCCTCCGCTGTACAGGGCCAGGAGGAGCAGCAGGGCGAAGGCGGCCAGCCGGATGCGGCGCCTCCACAGTGTTGCCATGGATGCGGTCCCTGCCATGGCCGTGCCGATGATGAAAGCGCTAGGACCCATGAAGAGGTGGCTGCCCATCTCTTCCGTCCAGCTTCCCAGCAAGCCCTGTGCGATGGCCAGGAATCCGAGGGAAACCCCAACGCCCAGAATCTGGCTGGAGACGGCAGCGATTGCGTACGCGCGCCATCCCATTCGCCGCTCCAAAGGCACCCCGAGCAGCAGCACCAAGACCGTTCCAAGCACGTATTCCGGCAGGTCCCTGGCCCAGAAGGCGGAAGCCAAGACGGCCCACCAGTGATCCGGAATAGAGTGCGGCGTCGCTGCGACGTGGAGCCGCAATTGCGCATTCGGTCCCGTGGCCAGGCTCGACGTCAGCGCGCCCAATCCCCAGAAAACGACGACAAAACCGAAGGTGAGCTGTGCGGAGCGCAGTCTTCCAGTCCACGATCGCCGCAATTGGGCGTCCGAGAGGGACCGGGTTCCCGGCTCGTGCACGGGTTCCTTTCAACGCGCCAGAAGGATTGGGGGGCGAAACGAAATTCTTCCACACCGGCCGACCTACGAGGATAGGCCCACCTCGCCGTGACCTTTCCCTTCCCGATCCAATAGACTCCGGCGTAGGCAAGCTGTAGGGCTGTTTCATCCATCCAGAGGAGTCCTTTCATGAGAATCGCGGTAACCGGTGGAAGCGGAAAACTGGGCAAGAGCGTGGTCCGCAGGCTGACTGCCGACGGCCACGAGGTCATGAACCTGGACCGGGCCGGCGGGAGGGACCGCGGCACGGTCACAGTGGACCTCCGGAATTACGGGCAGGTTGTGGACGTGATCCTTGGCCTGGACGACCGGCACGAAGGATTTGACGCGATCGTCCACCTCGGAGCGATCCCGGCACCGGGACTGCTTCCGGACGCCGCAACTTTCGAAAACAACATGCTCTCCACCTACAACGTCTTCCAGGCCGCGAGGAGGGCTGGGATCAAGAAGATCGTTTACGCGTCCAGCGAGACAGTGCTGGGGCTGCCATTCGACATCGATCCTCCCTACATCCCTGTAGATGAAAAATATCCGGCACGGCCGGAAAGCACCTATTCCCTGGTGAAGCACCTCGAAGAACAAATGGCTACCGAACTCACGCGCTGGGATCCCCAGCTGAGCATTGTGGCCCTGAGGTTCTCCAACGTGATGGACCCCGAGGACTACGAAGCCTTCCCATCGTTTGACGCTGACGCCAAGCTTCGAAAGTGGAACCTCTGGGCATACATCGACGGGCGCGACGGCGCACAGGCAGTGGCGCGCGCTTTGGAGAACGGCAAGCCCGGTTTCGAGGCGTTCATCATTGCCGCGTCGGACACGGTCATGGGCCGTTCAAGCGCCAGCCTGGCCGCCGAAGTTTTCCCGCAGGTCAACGTGGCCAAGGACTTGGGAGAACACGAAACCATGCTGTCCATTGACAAGGCCAGACGCCTCCTGGGTTTCTCCCCGGAGCACAGTTGGCGGGACTACCACTCGAACCGGACCACGCCCACGGAAGACTGAGCCGGGCCGGAGGCCCAGCCGTTTCAGGCTGCGGGCGAAGCCCAGTGCCGCGGAACGCTGACGGAACCCGGAAGACGCGTGCCGGCGTCGCCCTTTGCTACGTTGACTTGCGGTTGGGTCAGGAAGAGACTCGTTGACAGATCCGCGCCGCGCAGATCGGCGTCGCGCAAGTCCGCTCCGATCAGGTCCGCCAAACGCAAATCCGCCTGCCGCAGATCCGCGGCGATCAGGTACGCGCCGCGCAGGTTGGCCCCGTGCAGGTCGGCGCCCTTGAGCTTGGCGCCTATCAAATCCGCACCCGTCAATTCGGCACCCCTCAAATTCGAAGCGCCCGGGGCGGTCTTCGGGCGCTTCCCGCGGACCGCAGGTGGCCGCGCGCCCGCACGAGCCAACGCGCCAGACCGGGCCAAGCTGCTGGCCTGCAACAACAAGGCGTTGACGCGCCCGCGGTGTGCGTCAATGTCAAGGTCCAGCAGTTCCTCGGCGCTCGTCAACGTCAAACGCAGGGTCGCGTCCAAGGCGGCCTGCAACTCGGCACGAATGCTCGCGGCCGCGCTGATCCTCACAGCGTCCGACAGATACCAAAGCAGTTCCTGCAACGGCCGCATGACCGCGAACGCACTGAACATGCTGGAAGCGGTATCGGGTTCCGCACGCCAGCTGTGGCCTCCGAACGTGTGCTGGGAGACCTTCTGCCCG
The DNA here is from genome assembly GCF_014207375.1 of Arthrobacter sp. AZCC_0090. Classification (GTDB taxonomy): domain Bacteria; phylum Actinomycetota; class Actinomycetes; order Actinomycetales; family Micrococcaceae; genus Arthrobacter. The sequence continues at coordinate 82,424 of NZ_JACHEE010000016.1, forward strand.
GCCCCGAAGCATTCGAAAACCGTGCATCCCTTCCAGCCGTCGTTGCGCAGATTCGTGTGGATGCCGCAGCGGAAGTCGTCCCGCAGATTGCTGCACGGTGTTCCGCCGTCCTTGCTGCTCGCAAAATCCGTCGATGCCTGGAACGGCAGGGCGACGCAGCACAGCGCGAAGCAGCTGCCGCAATCAGCTTTCAATTCGTCCAAATCCACTTGAGCAATCTACCGTCACGAGGCGGCTGACCGTCGCAGGGCCCGACGACGGCGGCAGGCGGCCGCCGCCGTCGGGCTCCACGGCACGAAGCAGACGGGGGGTCTGGCAGAACTCGCTGCACCGGAGAACAATTGATTCATGGTCAGCTATTCAGCCCTTGAAGAAGCGTCCAGCAAGAATCCGCATGACTGGGGCCGGGCGATGGCAACGGCGATGACAAAGCTCCTGGATGCGGCTCGCATTGATGGACGGCATTTTGAACATGAGTTCCTCTATGGCGAGGAACTGCGTATGAGGATCGACGAGAACAACGACGGAGCCACGGTCAAGCTCACGTGGACACCGACGGACGAGGTGCCCCAGCGGGAGGAGCCCCCGTCCTGACTGTTTCGTGTCGCCGGTTCGGCTCGGGGAATCGGTTGCTGTGAACCTGTGCCGCCGTGAACCTGTGCCGCTGTGAACCTGGGCCGCTGGGAAGCGGCGCAGGTTCCTTTGCCGTGGCGGGTTCCGTGGAACCGAGCGCCGTACTCAGGCGCCGGGACCGGGGGGCGGTCCGGCGTGCGGGCCGGGAAAGCTGCCAGGCCCGGGGCCTCCGCCGTGGCCGCCGTTGCTTCCGAGGAGGCTCCGCGTCAGGGCTTCGCTATCGGCCATCAACTGTTCCACTGCGAAGCCCAGGTGCGCGTCGCCGGGAGTCTCGTCCGCGAGCGCTGCCGCGACCACCGCGCGTCGGATCAGTTCCTTGGCGAACGACGCCGTGGTGCCGGCAGTGCGGCCTGCTGCGGTTTCGATCGACGAGGGGGAGAACGGGAGCCCGTTCGAATACAGCCGCAGCAGTTCCATCCGTTCATGTTTGGAAGGAAGCGGTATTTCCACCGCCAGATCCACCCGTCCGGGCCGCTGGGCGAGGGCACGCTCCAACAGATCCACGCGATTGGTGGTCAGCACGAACGCGACGTCAGAGTCGTTGTCCAGCCCATCCATGGCGTCAAGCACCTCGAAAAGCAGTGGTTTGGGCCCATGTCCGAAGCTGCGGTCCTCAGCGATCAAATCGCAGTCCTCCAGCACCACGATGGACGGCGCCAACGCCCGGGCGATCTTGGCCGCCTCCGAAATCCTGGCGAGTGAACCGCCGGACAGGAGCACCGCCGTCGTACCCTCGCTCTGACTCAGCAGGTAACGGACAGTGTGTGTTTTGCCAGTACCCGGGGGCCCGTAAAGCAGGAGGCCGCGCTTGAGGTGCTGTCCATGGGCCACAAGAATGTGCGCTTGCCGGGCAATGCCAAGGGTGTGGCCCTCGACCTTGTCGAGGAGACCGTCAGGAAGGACCACATCGCTGCCGGTGAGTTCCGGACGCCTGATAAAGGTCACTCCGCTGATGCTGGGCCCATAGTCGCTGACGGCGAGGGCGATGATCTGGCCTTTGAAAACGCTTTGGTGTTCCATTTCTCGCCGTACCTCGGCCAAAAGACCGGAAGCGACAGCGGGGTGGGTGGCCAGGACTTCCAATGAGGCAAATTGCCGGCCGCGGTCAATTTTGGCCCCGCGCTGGAGTACCGCCGCGGGTGAACCGGCATAGCTGAAGAGCCAGAGGCCAAGCGCCACGGCCTGGCGCTGTTGGTCCGGGCCGGTGGCCAAGTTGGAATAGTCCGGTTGGGCGAGCGGAAAGCGCGGGTAGCCACGGGATTGCTGCAGCATGTCGCTGAAGGACATGTGGTGGCGCTGATCGCCGCCGCCGATGCCCACCAGCCGATAGTCCGGATCGCGGCTGGCCAACCCCTCCATGACGATGTCCACATCCACCAAGCGATGCGGCGGAATCTCCTCCGTTACCACCGAAAGTTCATGGGCCGGTACGCCAAGGTGCCCGGTCAACGCCTGCAGAAGCTGCTCGCCGCCGTCGACGTGGTCCAAACCAGACTGGGCCAAGCGCGTCAGGGTTCCGAAATCTTCGATGAATTTCCCCAATTTTTCATCCATGGTCAGACCCTAGCAGGAGGGGCATTGCCTGGTCGGGGGGTCAGGTGCCACAGTAGGCCATGGCCACAGAGGAAGATGTCCGCCAGATCTGCCGCGGACTCCCAGGGGTTAGCGAGCGGCCCAGCTGGGGCCAACCGGCGTGGTTCGGCAAAACCCTCATGGCCCGGATATGGGAAGACGGCGTCCTCACCGTGAAAACCGGGGAGCGCGAAGCGCTCGCAGGAACTGACCCCGGCACCTACTTCTGGACGCCCCACCACGAACGGTCCCCGAATCTCGTGCTGGTCCGCCTGGAGAGGATCGACGTCGAGGAACTGGACGAGCTGCTGCAGGAGTCGTACCGGATTGCCGGCGGCGGAGCGCCCGGCTGAGCGGCCGGCCAGGTTGAAAGGGCTTGGTTGGGCTGGGTTTGGTTTGGGTTTGGGTTGGGCCGGGTTGAGCGACCCTGTTCAGCAGAATCCGTCCAGCGTAGTGATGGCAAGATCCCGGAGCTTCACGGATACCGGCTGGGTGAGGCCGGCGACCACAGCGTCGTCCCCTGCCCCTGCATCAGGTGGGTGGGCGACCCCCACGCTCAACTGGCGGGGAGCCGTCCGCGCTGCTGACGCTGATGCCGCCGAAGCCCAGCGTGGATCCGCCGTGGCCGTAGTAGAAGCCGTTGGTGCACTCGTCATTCCAACGCTGCAGGCCAAGGCCGTAGTTCGCCCCGTTGATGGTCTCCATCTCCTTCAAGGCGGACGGCCCTATTAAGCGCCCCCGCATGAGTGCTGCGTAGAACGAGTTCACGTCCCTAACGCTTGAGATGACTCCGGCGCCGGCCGAGCCAAGCTGTAGCTCCGGTTCCGTCACGTCCAGGCGCTCGCCGTCCACTGTGGAATAGCTGTGGATCAGGGCAGGCTCGGAACGGTCCGGGGCGCCCAGGCTTGTGCGGCTCAGCTCCAAGGGGTCGAAGATGTCGGCAGCAAGGACGTCGCCGATCGAGTGGTTGCGGTACCTCTGGATGATCAAGGCAAGTGCGGCGTAGTTTGCGTCCGAATAGGTGAACTGCGGGGCGAGCCGTCCCACCCACGGCACCGTGCCTGCCAGCCGCAGGATGTCCTCCGGGCTGAAGCGGGTGTTAATGGCCTGCTTCAACGGCTGGGACTCCAGCATGGGCCCCGTAGGGTCGGCCAAACCCGAGGTGTGGTTCAACAGGGACCGCACCGTGACGGCGTCGCTTGCGTGCACAAAGCTGTTGAATTCCGGAAGGTGCTTCGAAACGGGGTCATCGAGGCCGATTGTTCCTTCTTCCACCAGTTTGAGGAGGGAAACCGAGACCATGGACTTGGTGATTCCTCCGGCCGGTATCCGGTCCGTGACTTCGGCGGGATGGTGCGCGTCCAGGGTCCGTATTCCGTAGCTCTTGGCCCACCTGTCACCCCGGATTTTGACCTCGACGACTACAGCCGTGGCGCCTTGGCCGATCATGGCTTGTGCGAAGAACTCCAACCCGGGCACATCTATCGCCGCCGTTCCTGTGGGCGCTGCGACGGTTTCGGATTCGGACGTGGGAGGGTACGTGCAGGCCCCTGTGGCCAGGGTCAATGCCAGGACTGAGGCCACCAGGAATCCTGCGGTCGGGGAGGTGGCCCGTGTCCGGGGAACCCTGGAAACGCGGGATGTTCTGGACGTCCGGGACGCCCGCGCAGCCTTCATGGCTGCCTCCTGAAGCTACGCTGCAGGGCAACGGCTGGGCGCCCTTGCCCCCGTAGTTTCGATCGTCCTCTTCGGAGGTGAGGGGGTCAACGCTGAAAACGCGGGCGCGGCCCAAACCCAACTGACTCGCAGTAGTTGTCCTTATGAGCGCTCATAACGACAACTACTGCGGGGGCCCACGCCGCCAGGGTTCCCTGGCCGAGCTTGCGAGGCGAGGGTGGCGGTGGGGATCAGTTGGGGTAGCCGGAAGGGGAACCCCTAGGTCAGTTTGATCTGCCGGTTCATGTCCTTGTAAAGCAAGTAACGGAACTGGCCCGGGCCGCCGGCATAGCAGGCCTGCGGGCAGAAGGCGCGGAGCCACATGAAGTCGCCGGCTTCAACCTCCACCCAGTCGTTGTTGAGCAGGTACATGGCTTTGCCCTCAAGCACGTAGAGGCCGTGCTCCATGACGTGGGTCTCCGGGAACGGGATGACCCCGCCCGGCTGGAACGTCACGATGTTCACCTGCATGTCGTGGGCCAGGTCGCTGGAATCCGTGAAGCGGGTGGTTTTCCAGGCGCCGTCGGTGTCCGGCATCGCAGTGGGTTCCACCTCGGCATCACTCGTGACGAAGGACTTCGCCTCGTAACCCTCAAGCCGTTCGTAGGCCTTGCGGATCCATTGGAAGGAGACGATGTCATCAGAGACGTTTTCCAGGCCCCAGGAGGCGCCGGCGGCCAGGTAGGCATAACCGCCTTCCTCAAGCTGGTGAAGTTCGCCGTCGAGGGTCAGGTTGACCTTGCCCTTGGTCACGAAGACAACGCCTTCAACGCCTTCCTCGAACTCGGCCTTGGGAGCGCCGCCTCCCGGGCCGATCTCCACGATGAGCTGGGAGAACGTGGTGGCAAACCCGGAGATCGGGCGGGCCAGGATCCAGGAACGGGTGTTGGAGAAACCCGGCAGGGTGCTGGTCACGATGTCGGTCATGACACCCTTGGGGATCACGGTGTAGGCCTCGGTGACGATGGCCCGTTCCGTGGTGAGGTGGGTCTGGGGCGGCAGCCCGCCCTGGGGGTAGTAGTACTTTCCCATCGTTGGATCCTTACTTGGAGGTGGATTGTGCCAGCCGGGGATGCGCCAGTGCAGTCAGCCGGGGGAGTTCGACGCCGGCAAGAGCCAGCACTTCTTCGGAACCTACCGCTCCGCATTGGACGCCCCGGAGGACGAAAGCGGCGAGGGCCCGGGCGGTGGCGGGTTCGTCCATGACGCCGCCTTCGGTACGTTCCACGTAGTTGCGGAGGCGGGCCGCGGCGGCGGGTAGGCCTTCGCGGTAGAAGGCATACGTTGCCGCGAAACGGCTGGGCAGTTGGGCGGCGTGCAGGTCCCACCCCTGGTAGTATCCGCGTTCAAGCGAGCGGCGGACCAGCCGGCCGTGCAGCTTCCACGCATTTTCCACGTTGTCGCCCACCGGGATGATGTTGGTGGAACCATCGGAGAGCCGGATCCCCGTGCCCGCAACGGCCAACTGCATGACTTCCTTGGCGAAATCCGCCACCGGGTGCTCCATGGACTGGTACTCCGCGGAGATCTGCAGCGAAGCGGAGTAGTCGTAGGTGCCGTAGTGCAGTGCGCTGATGCGGCCCGGAACTGCCTGTGGAAGCTGGGCCACGGGGGAAGTTCCCTCCGGGCCGAGAATCAGCTGGGGTGTTTCCACTTGCACTTCAAAACGGAGGCGGCCTGCCGGAAGGGAGTGGATCTCTTCCAGTCGGGAGACCGCGAAGTCCATCGCCTTTACTTGGGCCACCGTGGTGACCTTCGGCAGGGTCAGGATGAGGCCGTCGGGCAGTTCTCCGGCGGAGGCCAACGTGGAGACGAACAGGTCCAGGGTCTTCAGGCCCCGTGCCCGTGTAGGGGCCTCGAAGCATTTGAACCTGATGCCGATGAACGGCGGAGCCGAGCCCGCGGCAACCGCTTCGCTGACAGCCTGGGCCGCAGCTACCGCTGCGACATCTTCTGCTTCGTCACCGCGGTCGCCGTAGCCGTCCTCGAAGTCGAGGCGCAAATCCTCGATCGGCTCGCCGCGCAGCTTGTCGGCCACGCGGGTGGCGACGGCGGCAGCCAATTCGGGCTCCTGGCCCAGCAGCGTACCGAGCCTTTCGAGACCGCCGTGGGCCTCCGCCGTCGTGATCGCCTGGGCGCCCCATTCAGCGGAAAGCGACGGCGTGAAACGGTCCGCGGGGACGTACACCGTGTGCACGGGCTGGCGGGTGCCGTCGTCGCCGGGGTAGTTGCGCTCCAGCAACTGATCGGTAGCGGCGAGCTGGGAATCGATCGCGGCGACATCCGCCGCAGAGAATGAGGAAGCTGTCATTCCTACACCAGCTCGTAGGCGGGAGTGGTGAGGAAGTCCGTGTAGTCCTCGGACAGACAGATGTCCGCGATCAGGCGGCTCGCCGGCTCGTAGAACTTCTCGAAGGACTCGGCGTCAACCTCGCCGCGCAATCGATCGGTCTCTTCGCCCAGGATCTTGGTCACCAGTTCGCGGGTGACCGTGTTGCCGGTGTCGGCCAGGACGGACTTGTTGCGGATCTGCTGCCACACCTGGGAACGGGAGATTTCCGCGGTGGCGGCGTCTTCCATGAGGTTGTGGATGGCGACCGCGCCGCTCCCGGAGAGCCACACCGCGGTGTAGGCGACTGCGACGTAGAGGTTCAGGCGAAGCCCGGCTTCGGTCACCTGGCCACCGGCGGAGGAAATATCCAGCAGCTGCTCGGCAGTCACTGAGACCTCTGGGCGCTGCTTGTCCAACTGGTTGGGCTTGCCGCCGTTTGCCGGATCGCCCAGTACGGAGTCGAAGACTTCGCGGCAGGTGGAAACGAGGTCCGGATGGGCCACCCAGGAACCGTCGAAACCGTCGTTGGCCTCGCGGGTCTTGTCAGCACGGACCTTCTCGAAGGCCTGTGCCGTGACTTCCGGCTCGCGGCGGTTCGGGATGACGGCTGCCATGCCGCCCATGGCGAAGGCACCGCGCTTGTGGCAGGTCTTGACCAGCAGTTCCGTGTAGGCGCGCATGAAGGGGGCCGTCATGACCACGGACGCGCGGTCCGGCAGGATGAAGGACTCGCCGGCGTCGCGGAAGTACTTCACGATGCTGAACAGGTAGTCCCAACGGCCGGCGTTCAGGCCGGAAGCGTGGTCACGCAGTTCGTAGAGGAACTCGTCCATTTCGAACGCGGCCGGGATGGTTTCGATCAGCATGGTGGCGCGGATGCTACCCTGCGGGACGCCAAGGAAGTCCTGGGCGAAAACGAAGATGTCGTTCCACAAGCGGGCCTCGAGGTGGCTTTCCATCTTGGGCAGGTAGTAGTACGGGCCCTGCCCGTTGAGCAGGAGCTGCTTTGCCACGTGGAAGAAGTGCAGGCCGAAGTCCACCAGCGCGCCCACGGTGGGTTCGCCGTCGAGCAGCAAGTGCCGTTCGTCCATGTGCCAGCCGCGGGGTCGGGCGACGACGACGGCGAGCGGCGCGTCCGTGCGGAGCCGGTATTCCTTGCCCTCCGGCGAGGTGTAGCTCAGGGTGCCCTGGGCGGCGTCGCGGAGGTTGAGGATCGCGTCGATGACGTTCGCCCACGTGGGGGTGCTGGCATCCTCAAGGTCGGCGAGCCACACCTTTGCTCCGGAGTTCAGCGCGTTGATGGCCATCTTGGCGGGAGAGGCCGGGCCGGTCATCTCGACCCGGCGGTCCTGCAACGCTGCGGGTGCTTCGGCAACCTTCCAGTCGCCGTCGCGGATGTCCTGCGTTTCCGGGAGGAAATCGAGCCGGCCGGTGCGGGCCACTTCTTCACGCTTGGCGACGCGGGCCGCCAAGAGCTCGGTGCGGGTGCCCGCGAAGCGGCGGTGGAGTTCCTCCACGAAGGCCAACGCCTTGGGAGTCAGGATCTCCTCGGCACGTTCGATCGGCCGGGGGTCTGTGACAGTGAGAGCCATGGGTGGTCCTTTCCTAGAGAGCGCTAGCGGCCTTGGCAACTGCCGCGGAATGTGCGGCGTTTGCCACGGCTGCGGCGACGTCGGCGGCAACGTGAGGGTCGAAGACGCTGGGGATAATGTAGCTCGCATTCAGTTCATCATCTGCGACCCGGTTGGCGATAGCCTCTGCGGCAGCCACGAGCATCTCCGGGATGATGTCCGATGCTCCGGCGTCGAGCAGTCCACGGAAGAAGCCCGGGAAGGCCAGCACGTTGTTGATCTGGTTGGGGAAGTCGCTCCGGCCGGTGGCGACCACGGCTGCGTGCTTGGACGCAATCACCGGGTCGATTTCCGGGGTGGGGTTGGCCATGGCGAAGACGATCGCGTTGTCGGCCATCGATGCCACCTGCTCTTCGCCGATCACGTGCGGAGCGCTGACGCCGATGAACACGTCGGCACCCTTGAGGGCTTCGTGCAGCGTGCCGGAGAAGCCTGCCTCGTTGGTGTTCGCGGCAATCCAGGAACGGTGCTCGTCGTCGTACTTTTCGCCCGAGTGGATGGCGCCGGAACGGCCGGCCGCGACGATGTGCTGCGCGCCCTGGGCTTTAAGGAGCTGGATGATGGCAGATCCCGCGGCGCCGACGCCGGAGACCACGATCTTGACCTCGGAGAGCTTCTTGTCCACTACGCGCAATGCGTTGACGAGGGCCGCCAAGGTGACGATTGCCGTGCCGTGCTGATCGTCGTGGAAGACCGGGATGTCCAGTTCGTCGCGGAGCCGCTTCTCGATTTCGAAGCAGCGCGGGGCGGCGATGTCTTCGAGGTTGATGCCGCCGTAGACCGGAGCCATGGCCTTGGCGATCATGATGATTTCCTCGGTGTCCTGGGTGTCCAGGCAGACCGGCCAGGCGTCGACGTTGGCGAACTGCTTGAACAGCGCGGCCTTGCCTTCCATGACAGGCAGGGCGGCCGCAGGGCCGATGTTGCCCAGGCCAAGGACGGCCGAACCGTCGGTGAGGACGGCGATGGTGTTGCGCTTGACGGTCAGGTTGCGGGCGGCAGCCGGGTCCTCCGCGATGGCGAGGCAGACGCGTGCGACGCCGGGGGTGTAGGCACGCGAAAGGTCGTCGCGGTTGCGCAGGGCCACCTTGGGGACCACCTCGAGCTTGCCGCCCAGGTGCATGAGGAAGGTGCGGTCCGAGACATGCTGGACCGTGACGCCGTCGAGCGCGTTGAGGGCGTCCTTGACGCGGTTGGCGTGGTCTTCGTCCGTGGTGTTGCAGGTGACGTCCACAACCAGGGTGTCGTGGTGGGACTCGGTCACATCCAGTGCGGTGACGGCCGCGCCGGCAGCGGCGACGGCTGCGGCCAGCTCGCTCGTGGCTGTGAAGCTCGACGGCGCGGCGACGCGCAGGGTGATCGAATTTCCGGGGCTCGGGTTCGCCATTGAATTTCCTCCTCGTACAGGCCCACACAGGGCCTCCGCTCAAACCGAATGTTTTCGTATTATGGATATTATTATCTACAAAGTGGAAACACAAGCCCTCGTCGGTGCGCGAGCATTCCGGCGTCGCGTGCTGTATCTTGAGTGTTCTAAGCAATTCTTTTCACGATGCGGATAAGAGTTGTCGGATTCCGAGCCATAGGAGACAACGGAATGGCTGAAAAGCCCTCGGGAGGCGTGCAGTCCGTCGAGCGCGTCTTCGAACTGCTGGAACTCATCACCGACGCCGGCGGAGACGTCACGTTGAGCGAACTGTCATCGTCGACAGACTTGCCGCTCCCCACCATCCACCGCTTGCTCCGCACCTTGGTGTCCCTCGGCTACATCCGGCAACTGCCCAATCGTCGCTACGCACTGGGCCCTCGGCTCATCCGGCTTGGCGAAGGCGCCAACAAGCAGCTCGGCGCCTTGGCCCGTCCTCAGCTGAAGTCCCTCGTGGACCGGCTCGGCGAAACGTCCAACATGGCCGTGCTGGATTCGGACATGGTCATCTACGTTGCCCAGGTTCCGTCCCTCCACTCCATGCGCATGTTCACCGAGGTTGGCCGTCGCGCCCACACGCACGACACCGGCGTGGGCAAGGCAATCCTGGCCCAGCTGGATGATGAGGTGGTCCGCGGCATCGTGGCCCGCACGGGCATGCCCACGCCCACGGCCAAGAGCATCGGGGACATCGAATCCCTCCTCGCCGATTTGAACCGGATCCGTGAACGTGGCTACTCGATCGATGAGGAAGAGCAGGAGATCGGCGTCCGTTGCTTCGCGATGGCCGTCCCGAACGCCCCGACGCCCACGGCTATTTCCGTTTCCGGCCCGGTGTCCCGCGTGGACCAGCACTTTGCCGACCGTGCCGTGCCTCTCCTTCGCGAAGCCGCCCTCGCGATTTCCGCCGAGCTGAACCAGAACTAACCCGTCTCGACCCTCGCTCACCTTTGTCGGGTTTCCGACGGGCGGGTTCAGGGGGTCGTTGCAACACCTGAGTGATTGGTGGGTGTTGTGGTGGGTGTTGGTCGGCCTGAGGTGTTGCGTGAGGTTGTGCGGGT
>NZ_JACHEE010000017.1 GCF_014207375.1 Arthrobacter sp. AZCC_0090
GGCAGTCTCTTCCGGATCACGATCAGGCAGCTGGGAAGTCAACCCGCTAAGGATGTGTGAGGTCTCTTCTCCTGCAGCCACGTCCAACCTCTCTTTTGGCGCATCCATCGTCGCCTCAGGTCCGGCAGGGTAACTGCCCGTCATGAACGCGGCGTGTGCGACATATCGGTTACAACAGCCCGGTCATGTGCGCCGGACAGGTTCTCTTGAGCTCAAGCTGCGCTATTCGCGGCGGGCGGTTGCCCTTGCAGCCAAAGTCTTCACTGGCCACTGTAGCTTTGTACGAGCCGCGATGCGTAGCCATGCTGCCGCGAAGGCGTTGTATGTCACACTCAAACTGTTACATCGCATGTACTCATGGCTGTAGCCCGGCGCAGGCGTGGCTGGAGCGCAGAATATGGCGGAACGCGGGACAATGGCTTGAAGCCCACGCCCAAAGGGTGTTGGCTTGTAGTAATCGAAATCACTTCAAGAGGAGGAAACGTGAGCGAGGCCGACGCCGCCACATCGGTAAATGTGGCGGAAAGATTGGGTTTCAAAGATGGGGATCTGATTCAGGAACTCGGTTACGACGATGACGTCGATTTCGATTTGCGTGATGACATTGAGGAACTCACTGGTTCCGAACTGCTCGATGAAGACGATCACGAGGTAGTTGATGCCGTCATTTTTTGGTGGCGCGACGGCGACGGAGACCTTGTCGATGCGCTCGTGGATTCACTGACTACCTTGGGTGAAGGCGGTGTGGTTTGGGTTCTGACTCCTAAATCGGGCCGCGACAACTACGTGTCGCCTTCGGATATTCAGGACGCAGCTCCTACGGCGGGATTGCACTGCACTACGTCGGCAGGCGTCTCCAAGGACTGGAGCGCTACCCGGCTGGTGGCACGCAAGAAGAACAAGTGACGCACACCAAGTTGAACCCTGCCGGGCTGCGACCCGGAGTTCCCGTTGTCGGCCAGGAAGCCCCGGATTTTGAGCTGGTGAACCAGTATGGGGAGCCGGTTCGTTTGTCCGGTCTTCGCGGCCGCAACGTTGTGCTTGTGTTCTATCCCTTCGCCTTCTCCGGGATCTGCACCGGGGAACTGTGTGAGATCCGTGACAATCTCGGTATTTTCGAACATGCCAACGCCACTGTCCTTGGCATATCGGTTGACAGCAAGTTTGCTTTGCGGGCCTACGCGGAGAAGGAAAGCTACGAGTTTGATCTGCTGGCCGACTTCTGGCCGCACGGCGCGGTCGCTGAAAAGTATGGGGTGTTCGACTCCGCTACCGGTATGTCCTTGAGGGGCACGTTCATCATCGATGCCGCGGGCATCGTCCGTTATGTCGTCGTCAATCCGCGCGGCCAAGCACGCGATCTAGCGGAATATCGTGAGGCGTTGTCCGGGCTCGGCCAGGCCTAATGCCGATGAGTACCCAGCGGCCCGGCGTCGGAATGACTGGCTTTGCCATTCTGCCGCCGGCTTGCACGGTTGGGTTGGACGCTGATGAGCTCGAAGCTCTCCGCCAAGCCGCAGTGATTCTCGGCGGCGAGCGGCTTGCTGTTCTGACAGGCGCCGGCCTGAGTACGGATTCCGGAATCCCTGACTACAGGGGTCCCGGAGCCGCGCCACGGAATCCCATGACCTTCCAGGAGTTCATCGAAAGTTCCGCCAACCGGCGCAGGTACTGGGCGAGGAACCACCTTGGATGGTCCCATCTCCGGCATGCGGATCCCAATGCCGGGCACGCCGCCGTCGCCCTCCTTGAGCGCCGCGGGCTGATCACGGGACTCATCACGCAAAACGTGGACCGCCTGCATGAGGACGCAGGCAGCGTCAACGTGGTGGACTTGCACGGCCGCTATGATCGCGTGATTTGCCTTGACGGGGGACACGTCTTCACGCGAAGGCTCGTGGCATCCATCCTTGAGGAAATCAATCCAGGATTCCTGGAGGCTGCCCAAGCTGCCGGCGTCGTGGAGATGGCTCCCGACGCGGATGCCTCAGTGGAGGATCCCGAGCTCATCCGATCTTTCGTCGTCGCCGTTTGCCCTGTTTGCGGAGGAACGCTCAAGCCCGACTTCGTGTACTTCGGCGAAAATGTGCCCAAAGATCGGGTGCAGCGAGCCTATTCCATGGTGGACGAAGCCGGGGCCCTCCTGGTGGCTGGATCTTCGTTGACGGTCATGAGCGGGCTCAGGTTCGTCAGACATGCAGCCAAACTCGGCAAGCCCGTGGTGATCATCAACCGAGGACCGACCCGCGGCGACGAGTTCGCGAGCCTCAAAGTGGAAGCCGGGGTCAGTGGCGCGTTGGTCTGGCTTGCCGCGGAGCTTCCAGATCTGCTGACCTCGGATTCGCCGATTAGTGTTCCGGGCGAATGATCCGGTAGAGTACATGTTCGTTGGTTGAAGCGTCGAAGGCGTTGAAATCAGTGTTTGGGTCTTTAGCTCAGCTGGTAGAGCGCCACGTTTACACCGTGGATGTCATCGGTTCGATCCCGGTAGGACCCACCCAACGAAAGAGCCCCTGAGCTGCGAAAACGCAGCTCAGGGGCTCTTTCTTTTATTCCACGTGTGTTCTGGCTCCGGTGGTTGTCGCCAATCATTTGGCGGTTCAGAATGGCAGCATGACAGCGTCCGGAGATGCAGCGCGTGACAAGAGGCTGGCGAAGATCGGAACGGCGGTGTTCGCCGCTGCCCCGGCAACCGTGGCAGGCTTGCTGCCGTGGGCGGTGACCCGCTGGAAAGTGCAACAGCCCGTGCCGGGCGGACTGGCGGCCCAGTGCGCAGGTGTTCTGTTGATCGGCGCTGGTGCAGCGGTGATCAGCAATTCGTTTGTGCGGTTCGCCCTTGAGGGAATGGGCACCCCGGCACCCTTTGCGCCGCCGAAGAACCTCGTGGTCAGCGGGTTCTACAGATTCGTGCGGAACCCCATATACGTGGGAATTGGCGCTGCAATCACCGGACAGGGCCTCCTGCTGGGACAGCCGAAGCTGTTCGGCCTGGCGGCGCTGGGCGCGGTTCCGGTGGCGGCCTTCGTCAGATTGTATGAGGAGCCAACGCTCGCACATAGATTCGGAGCGGAGTATGAGAATTACCGCGCCAACGTCCCGCGCTGGCTCCCGAGGTTCACCCCTTGGCGGCAGAGCTAGCGTCGGACCAGATCAGTTCTGCGGGGAATTGGAAGAGCTCTCCACCGCGACTATTGGGGGATGCCGCGGTGGAGAACTCAAAGATGAATATACAGAGAATTTCTGGATATGGGAAGGAAGGGTGTTCTACGTCCGGGAGGGCTCCTTCCAGCCGTGAGCCACTATGATGGTATTTGTTCAGTGGATTGAACAAGCGTGATTGCCGTGGTCGGAGTTCAGCTGCCCTAGGGCGGCATTTCTGGCCGGCACGCGCCCGCTCTGCGCCAGACGCACTATTGCGAAGGAGAATCATGGCCGATTCCCGCACTCCCCGTTCCGCCGATGGATTGGGTAGCTCCTCGCCGGCGCCGGCCGTGACTCGCGCAGCTGCCGTACTGGACGCCTTGGCTGAAGCTCCTTCGGGTCGGCTGACACTCAGTGACCTTTCGAGGGAGCTGGGGATTCCGAAATCCTCCACGTCAAACCTGCTGCTTGCCCTCGAGGAGGCCCGGCTTATTACCCGCGAAGGTGCCGACTTCTCGCTCGGACGGAAACTGGTTGAACTTGGTGCCGCCTACCTCAGCCGGCTCGACGAGGTTCAGGAGTTCTACAAGTTCTGCGAGCAGGCGCCGACGCTGTCCGGCGAAACGGTTCGGATCGCGATGATCGACGGCGATCACATCATCTACCTGGCGCGCTACGAAGGTCACCCGGCCGTTCGACTTACGTCAAACATCGGCGACAAGATGCCGCTTTCCCTGAGTGCCGTCGGCAAAGTGCTCCTAGCCCAGCTTCATGACCATGACATCGAAGAGATGTTCCCGGACGATGTGGAACTTCCTGTCATGACTCCCAAGTCCCTTCGGAGTGCCGCTGAACTCAAGTCCCAGGTGCTTGCCATCCGCAAGCAGGGCTACGCCCTGGAGGACGAGGAATCCACTCTTGGCGTGGTTTGCCTTGCCGTGCCCGTGCCTACCCATGGGGCACACGGCCCTAGCCTCGGTCTCTCGGTGACTGCCCTGAAGGCCACATTCTCCGAGGAACAGGCTGCCCTGATGGTGAAGGAGCTTAAGGAGCTCGCTCACTCGCTGGGCAACCCGATGGGCTAACTGATCTCGCAGTCCAAGGGGGTCATACATAAATCTGATTACACCACTTGAAACTTGTCCAACGTGCTGTACTCTGTTCAATATAGTGATTCACGCCATGGCGGCTGACGCTATCTCGCCAGGCCAACGGGGGTCTGGAGTGTTCTTGAGGGAGTGCTTGTGACAACTCGTACTAAGACAAAGCTTGCTGATATGGACGGCGCAGTAGTTGAGCCGGAACAGCTGCGAAGGGCAACTCTTGCCAGCTCCGTAGGATCCGCCCTGGAGTACTACGACTTCTACATTTACGGTCTGGCTTCGGCTCTGATCTTCGGACCGCTGTTCTTCAAGCCTTTGGGTGAAAGCGGCGCATTGATCGCGTCGTTCGCAACCTATGGTGTTGGATTCGCGGCGCGGCCCTTCGGCGGTATCTTCTTCGGATTCATCGGAGACCGCTTCGGCCGCAAGATGGTCCTTCTCATGACCATCGGCATGATGGGCCTTGCCAGTTTCGCGATCGGCTTGTTGCCGACGTTCGACCAGGCCGGAATGCTTGGCGCTGTCCTGCTCGTGACGCTTCGCATCATCCAGGGCCTCGGCGCCGGAGCTGAACAGGCAGGCGCAACCACGCTGATCTCCGAAGTCGCTCCACCCAAGCGCCGCGGCTACTTCGCGTCACTGCCGTTCGTTGGCATTCAGCTCGGGACCCTCCTCGGTGCAGGCACCTTCGCGCTGATTGGCATGGCCAACAAGAGCGTACTCGAAGGCTGGCTGTGGCGCGTGCCGTTCCTCGCCAGCTTCATCCTGATCATCGTGGCCGTTTTCATCCGCCTCCGGCTCAAGGAGACCCCGGTCTTCCAAGAGTTGGAAAAGCACAAGAACGTGGTGAAGAACCCCGTTGGCGAGCTCGTGAGGCACTCCAAGAAGAACGTGCTGATCGGAATTGGCCTCCGCATGGGCGAGAACGGCAACTCCTCGATCTACTCGACCCTGCTCATTTCCTTCATGTCGGTCAAGGAAGGCGTCTTCCCTGGCGACAAGTTCATCGGCCCGGTCGGTCTCCTGATCGCAGCAGGGTTCGCGGCCGTCATGGTGGTCTCCTTCGGCGCCCTGTCTGACCGTATTGGTCGCGTCAAGGTTTACCGCTATGGCGCCCTGTTCCAGGCAATCTTCGCGATTCCCGCGTTCTACCTGGTGACCCTCGGCAACGTCACCCTCGTGTGGGCCGTCATGGTGGTCGGCATCGCACTTGGCGTGCAGTCGATGCTTGGCCCGCAGTGCCCGCTGCTGCCCGAGCTCTTCGGCTCGCAGTACCGTTTCACCGGTGTGGCATTGAGCCGCGAACTGTCTGCCGTCCTGGCTGGCGGACTCGTTCCACTGGTTGGTGCCGCCTTCCTTGCCGTGACAGGCAACTCCTGGGTGGTCCTGGCGGTCTACTCGCTGGTCCTGGCGCTGATTTCATACATCACCACGTTCTTCACCCCGGAAACAGCCGGCCGCGACCTCCTTTCCCTGGAGGACGCGAAGTAAGGATCCCAGTACCACGACGTGGCAAGCAGTGGTGGCCCCCTCCGAAGTTCGGAGGGGGCCTCGCTCTGTTGCGCCCGGGTCATGCACGGCGTTCGTGGTCCAGCTCGGAGCTTGTTTAGGGGATGGGCGGCTAGTTGCGCCGGAATGGCAAACAGGCCCTGGTTTGGCACAGCAAGCCCGCCGGACAGCAAAAGCCTCCGTACAGCAAGCCCGCCGTACAGCAAGCCCGCCGCACAGCAAAGCGGCTCCTCCGGAATACCGGAGGGGCCGCAAGGGCAATGCGCTGGTCGCGGACGGTTTAGTAGAAGTGCACCGTGTCCACCAGATGGGGGAGTTCCCCGCCGTCGAGGAAGGTGCGCAGGTTGCTGACGAAGCGCTCGGCGATGAGGCGGTTCTCTGCGGCGCTGAGTGCCGAGGTGTGGGGGGAGACCATGACCTTCGGATGGTTCCACAGCGGGCTGTCCCGGGGCAACGGCTCGACGGCGAAAACGTCCAGGCAAGCGTAGGACACCTGGCCATTTTCCAGGGCTTCGAGGAGCGCTTCCTCATCAACCACGGTTCCGCGGCCAACGTTGACAAAAACCGTGCCGGGTTTCATGGCCGAGAAGACCTCGCTGTTGAAGAGCTTCTCCGTGTACGGCGTGCCGGGCAAGGTGTTGACGACCGCGTCAGCCGATGCCAGGAGTCCTGCCAGGCCCTGGTTGTTGGCCACTTCGTCGATTCCCTCGATGGTTTCGACGTTCCGCTTGGTTCCGCTGACTTTCATGCCCAACGCGCGGGCGATGCGGGCAGTTTCCATGCCGATCTCGCCGAGGCCGGTGATGACCAGCTTGGAACCGTTCACAAGTTTGGTGGGAGTTCGTAGCTCTGGCCAGACCTTGGCGGCCTGGTCCTGTGCGAGTTCCGCGCTCCGCTTGAAGCCGTTGAGGATGCCAAGGGCGGCAAACTCCGCAAGCGGAAGGGCATGCACGCCCGCGGAGGTGGTCACCTTGAACTTTTGCAGAGTCTCGCTGTCGAGGCCGGAAGCTTTGACCGCGCCGCCGGCGCCCGCTGCCATGGCGTGGATCCACTGCAGGTGCGGGTTGCTCTGGGCGATGCGGGCCAGTCCGGCCGGGTTTTCATTGGGGAAACCGTAAAGGACCTGTGCCTTGTTCAGCATGGACCAGTAGCGCTCCTCTTGTTCCGGAGTGCGCTTGAAGTCCGGATCGCCGGAGTGGTCCGCCGGGAAGCGTTCCGGGGGAAGTAGCTCGGGTTCGTAAAGGACAGTAATGCTGGGATCTACTGCGCGGATACGCTCCACATGCTCAGCTTCGAGCGGGACTGCGATCGCGATGGTAAGTTCATCAGTCGTCATAGTGTTCATCATACTGAATAGCGGCTAGGATATTGAACAGTTTTTGAAAATATGAACCACAAAGAAGTGAGGTGCAACGGGACATGACTGCCAGGACTGTAGGTTTTGTGGGGCTCGGGCTCATGGGCTTCCCCATGGCCGCCAATCTACTTGCCAGCGGCCGGGAAGTGACCGCTTGGAACCGTTCGGCCGAGGCACTGGCCGAATTGGAGAAGCTCGGCGGGAAACGTTCGGAATCGGTTGCCGGACTGCGCGACCAAGCCGCCATTATCTTCATGCTTCCGGATCTCTCTTATATCCAAGACGCGGCCGCGCCGCTGCTCGACTCCTGGCGTTCGGCCAGCCCGCTCCCTGGAACCACACTTGTCGTCATGAGCAGCGTGTCTCCCACGGCCGTCCAGGAATTCGGCAGAGCGGTCCATGACACCAGTGGCGGGAACGCTGTCGTCGTCGACGCCCCTGTGAGCGGCGGGACCAAAGGTGCGCAGGATGGCACGCTGGCCATCATGGTGGGAGCCGGAGAGGAAGACTTCCAACAGGTGCTTCCCGTGCTTCAGGCCATGGGCACCACGGTCCGCCGCATGGGCAACTTGGGTGCCGGTTCGCTGGCGAAGGCCTGCAACCAGCTGATCGTCGGGACCACGACGGCGGCGCTTGCGGAAGCTGCCGAACTCGCCGAGCGTTCGGGCATGGACGCTTCTGCCCTGTTCGATGTCCTGGCCGGCGGGCTTGCCGGAAGCCGTGTATTGGAGATCGTCGGGCCACGCCTTGCAGCCAAGGACTACACGCCCACGGGTCCCGCGAAATTCATGCACAAGGACCTCAATTTCGTGCTCGAAAGCGCCGAGGCGGCCGGTGCCGCCGTCCCGATGGCGACTGCCGGCGTCGAACTCTACCGCGAACTGATTGATCAGGGCCTTGGCGACCAGGACCTCGCCGTTGTCCGCCAGGCCATCGCCAACCTCAGCGACTCTTCCCTAAGCCCTTTGAACTAAGTAAGGAAACAACTATGAGTGGACTCTTTGATCTCACCGGGCGCGTTGCGCTCGTTACGGGATCCAGCCGCGGCATCGGCAACGCGCTGGCCCGCGGATTGGCCGACGCCGGTGCCACGATCGTCCTCAACGGCATCAACGCCGAACGGCTCAAGGACGCCGAAGCCGCCATGGCTGCGGACTTCGGACCCGGCCGCGTCCACAGCTGCGCGTTCGACGTCACCAGCGATTCCGAAGCAGCCCGCGGCGTTGCCTGGGTCGAAGAGAATGTCGGCCCTCTCGAAATCCTCGTCAACAATGCGGGCATCCAGCACCGCGTCCCCATGCTCGACCTCGATGTGAAGGACTGGGACCGGGTCATCACCACCGACCTCACGAGCGCTTTCCTGGTCGGTCGTGAAGCTGCACGCCACATGATCCCGCGAGGCCGCGGCAAGATCATCAACATCTGCTCGGTGCAGACGGACCTGGCGCGTCCCACGATCGCGCCCTATGTCGCCGCCAAGGGTGGCCTGCGCAACCTCACGCGCGCCATGACCGCTGAATGGGCTGCCTCGGGCCTGCAGATCAACGGCATTGCCCCTGGTTACATCCACACTGAAATGACCCAGAACCTCGTGGACGATCCCGACTTCAACACGTGGATACTTGGCCGCACGCCGGCCCACCGATGGGGCACCGTGGAGGATCTCGCCGGTCCTGCGGTGTGGCTTGCCTCGGAGGCGTCCAATTTCGTCAACGGCCAGACGATCTTCGTCGACGGCGGAATGACGGTGGTCGTCTAATGAGCAATATCCAGCACGCTGGCTTTCAGCTTCCCCGGACTTCGCCCGCCGTCGTTGCCCATGCGGCCGGCGACCTTCGCATTGAGGACATAACCCTCAGCGCACCGGCTCCTAACCAGGCCGTCGTCGAGATCGCCTACGGTGGCATCTGCGGCTCGGACCTGCACTACTGGCTTCACGGTGCGGCCGGCGAGTCCATCCTCAAGGCGCCACTGGTACTCGGCCACGAAATCGTCGGCACCGTGGTCCAACAGGCCGCCGATGGCAGCGGCCCGGCAACCGGAACCGCCGTTGCCGTCCACCCGGCAAGCCCTGCCCCTGGTGCCGCCAAATATCCTGAAGACCGTCCCAACCTTTCCCCCGGCTGCACCTACCTCGGCAGTGCAGCACGTTTCCCACACACGGACGGCGCCTTCAGCCGCTACGCCACCCTGCCGTCCCGCATGCTCCGGGCCCTTCCGGCCACGCTGGACTTGCGCACGGCGGCGCTTGTGGAGCCGGCCAGCGTTGCCTGGCACGCCGTCGCCCGCGCCGGGGATGTGGCCGGAAAGACGGCGCTGGTGATCGGAAGCGGTCCGATCGGCGCGCTGGCAGTCGCTGTGCTCAAGCGTGCGGGGGCAACCCGGATCGTGGCCGTCGACATGCACGACAAGCCGCTTGAGATCGCCCGTGCAGTGGGTGCGGACGAGCTCCTGAAGGGCGATGACGCCGACGCGATCGCAGCGGTGGAGGCCGACGTCGTCATCGAGTCCTCCGGCAGCCACTTCGGACTGGCATCCGCAATCAAGGGCGCCGTCCGTGGTGGCAAGGTGGTCATGGTCGGGCTGCTGCCCTCGGGTCCGCAGCCGGTCTTCATTTCGCTGGCCATCACCCGCGAGCTCGAACTGCTCGGTTCTTTCCGTTTCAACAACGAAATTGACGAGGTCATTGCGGCGCTCGCGGACGGCTCGCTCTACGTGGATCCGGTGGTGACCCACGAATTCACGCTGGACCGCGGTCTGGAGGCCTTCGAGGTAGCCAGGAACTCGGCCGAATCCGGGAAGGTCCTGCTGAACTTCCAACCTGTGGCCTAGGCTCTCAGGCAGTCGAGCGGCGCCGGCGAGCAGCCGTCAGCGCCGCTCGACTGGAACAAAAACCCGAGGCTGGCCTTCCCAGCTGGGCGACAAGTCCGCGATGGTCTCCCGCATGATGTTGGACGAGGCATCGCGGGCTTTGTCGCCGTCTCCGTCGCTGATGCCCTGGGCCACATCCACATGCCATTGCAAGGCCGCTTCCTTCGGGTGTTCGGGCATGAGCCCGTGGACCGTCCGGCCGGTCAGGGTCTCCGTAACCTGACCGATCAGGTTCGCGAACATCTCATTGCCGGAACCGGACAGCACCAGCGCGTGAAAGCGGATGTCCAGGTCCAGGAAGGTGGGCATGTCGCCTGCACGGCCTGCCTCACGCATGGCCAGGGAGATTTTCAACAGCTCACTTCGCAGTGACTCCGGAGCGTTTTCCGCGGCCAGTTCCGCGGCTACGGGCTCGACGGCGGAGCGGAGTTCGGCGAGGGAGCGCAACTGTGCGCCGCGGCCTTCTCCGGCCAGCCGCCAGCGGATGACCAGCGGATCGAAGGGATTCCAGCGGTGCGCGGGGAGGACCCGGATGCCAACACGCTTGATGGTTTCCACCAGTCCCAGAGACTGCAGTACCCTGACGGCCTCACGTACCACCGACCGCGACACTTTGAGCTCCTCCTCAAGGTGCTCAGCCAACATGACGTGACCGGTGGGGAGCTTACCGCCGACGATCCGGGTACCCAGGTGCTCGACAGCGCGGTAGTGGAGACTGGTTGACATAGTCGTAAGCATAGTGGCGTTGACCGCCCCGCCACCGGAAGCCCGAGCGCCGGCGAACTCCCCAGAGGGCGAGCTCGCAACATAGACTCTTTTGTGACGCGGACGTTTCCAAAACGTGGGCGCAACTTTCCCAGACGTGGTCCGAATACGTATGGTTTATTCCAGCTACTGCTCTAGAAAGCGTTTCCTCGCTCCTAGCAGGACTCAATGCACAAGAATGAATTGGAGTTTTGATGTCAGCACACATCGGTGTCACCGGCCTCGCGGTGATGGGCGCCAATCTGGCCCGCAACCTGGCCCGCAACGGCTTCACCGTTGCCCTCCACAACCGCTCCGTCGAAAAGACCGACGCCCTGCTGGCCAAGCACGGCACGGACGGCGACTTCATCCGCACGGAAACCCTCCAGGAACTCGTGGACTCCCTGGAGAAGCCCCGCCGCGTCCTGATCATGGTGAAGGCCGGCAAGCCGGTTGACGCCGTCATCGACCAGCTCGTTCCCTTGCTGGAGCCCGGTGACATCGTGATCGACGCCGGCAACTCGCACTACGAGGACACCCGCCGCCGCGAATCCGCACTGGCCGAGAAGGACCTGCACTTCGTGGGCGTCGGCGTTTCCGGCGGCGAAGAGGGCGCCCTCAATGGACCCTCCATCATGCCCGGTGGTTCCAAGGAGTCCTACGAGGCTCTGGGCCCGCTGCTCGAAAAGATCTCCGCCAAGGTTGACGGCCAGCCCTGCTGCGCGTGGATCGGCACCGACGGCGCCGGACACTTCGTCAAGATGGTCCACAACGGCATCGAATACGCCGACATGCAGGTCATCGGCGAAGCCTTCGATCTCCTTCGCTCCGGCGCCGGAATCGAGCCGGCCGAGCAGTCCAAGATCTTCGCCGAATGGAACAAGGGCGAACTCGCTTCCTTCCTGATCGAAATCTCCGCCGAGGTCCTGGGCCACGTCGACGCCAAGACCGGCAAGCCGTTCGTCGACGTCGTCGTGGACGCGGCCGGCCAGAAGGGCACCGGCCGCTGGACGGTCATCTCCGCCCTCGAGCTCGGTTCACCGGTTTCGGGCATCGCGGAATCCGTCTTCGCACGCGCCCTGTCTTCGCAGGCGGAACAGCGGAAGCTGGGCCAGGAGCTCCTCGCCGGCGAGGAAATCGCCGTCGACGTTCCAGAGAACTTCGTCGAGGACGTCCGCCAGGCGCTTTACGCGTCCAAGCTGGTTTCCTACGCCCAGGGCCTGGACATGCTGACCTCGGCCGCCAAGGAGTACGGCTGGGACCTCAAGCTCGATGAAATCGCTTCGCTGTGGCGCGGCGGCTGCATCATCCGCGCGGAGTTGCTCAAGGAAATCACCAACGCCTACGCAGCAGAGGAGAAGCCGGCCAACCTGCTGTTCGCTCCGGCCTTCACCAAGGCAATCGCGGGCGCCCTGCCGGCATGGCGCCGAGTGGTGGCAACCGCGGTCCAGCTGGGCATCCCGGTTCCCGTGTTCTCCTCCTCGCTGGCCTACTACGACGGACTGCGCCGCAAGCGCCTCGCCGCAGCAGTCATCCAGGGACAGCGCGACCTCTTCGGCGCGCACACCTACGGCCGAGTTGACACAGAAGGCACCTTCCACACCCTGTGGGGCGAAGACAAGTCCGAGATCTCGGCAGTCGACACGCACTAGGGACCTGCTGCCCCACTCGTGGGCCCAGACTGACCCTGCTGCCCGAGTCAAAGGCCGGCACTTCCGCGTTACTGTGGAGGCGCCGGCCTTTGCCGTAGGTACGTCCTGAAGGAAAACACCACCCGCCGCACGAGGGAGCAGTCCATGCCGCAACGCGTCGCATTCGTCACAGGGGCGTCAACCGGAATCGGGTTTGAAGCCGCCATCAAGCTCAGCAAAGCAGGGATGGTGGTGTATGCGGGGGCGCGGAGGGTCGAGAAGATGGAGCCCCTCAAAGCCCAGGGGATCAAGGTGTTGTCCCTGGACGTCACCGTCGAAGAATCGATGAAGGCCGCCGTAGACCTTGTCTTGGCCGAACAGGGGCGGATCGACGTACTGGTCAACAACGCCGGATACGGGTCCTACGGCTCGTTGGAAGAGGTACCGCTCGACGAGGGCCGGCGCCAATTCGAGGTCAACGTCTTCGGTCTCGCCCGTATGTGCCAACTGGCGATTCCGGCGATGCGTGCCGCGGGTTCGGGCAGGATCATCAACGTGTCCTCGATCGGCGGCAAGATGTATGAACCCTTGGGCGCTTGGTACCACGCAACCAAGTTCGCCGTCGAGGGCCTCAGCGACTCGCTGCGGCTCGAGCTGAAGCCGCATGGCATCGACGTCGCAATCATCGAGCCCGCCGGAACCGACACGGAATGGGGCACCATCGCAGGGGAGAGCCTGCTGACGGTGTCCGGACAGGGACCCTATCGGGACCAGGCGGGCGTCGTCGCGGCCGCTTTGGCATCGACGTCGGGAACAGCGCTGTCGACGCACCCGCGCACCGTGGCAGGTGCTATTATGCATGCTGCAACCGCGCGACGGCCCAGGACCCGCTACCCGGTGGGTAGGGGAGCCTGGACCATCCTGACGTTGCGGAGGGTCCTTCCGGACCGGGCCTTCGACACCGTGTTTTGGAACGCCTACAAGCGCTTCGCTGCCTAGATCCGGTATTCGATGTAGTACTCGGCCGGGTCGACGGCCGGTTTGGTTTCGCTCTTGGCATCGCGGTGCCGCCACGTTGCGGGAACGCCGGTGATGATCGACTCGGGCGGTGCGTCTTTGACCACGACGGCGTTGGCGCCTACGGCACTGTCCGCGCCGATGGTGATCGGGCCAAGGACCTTCGCTCCGGCTCCGATGGTGACCCGATCTCCGATGGTGGGATGACGCTTGACTTTGGCCAGCGAGCGGCCGCCCAGCGTCACACCGTGGTAGATCATGACGTCTTCGCCGATCTCCGCTGTCTCACCGATCACCACACCCATGCCGTGGTCGATGAAGAACCTCCGGCCGATGGTCGCGCCTGGATGGATCTCGATTCCGGTCAGGAACCGGGCAAGTTGCGAAATGAGCCTTGCCGGAAAGCGCAGCTCAGGGTTCTGCCACAGTTTGTGCGTCAAGCGGTGCGCCCAGATGGCATGCAGCCCGGAGTATGCAAAAAAGTTCTCAAAGGAGCCTCGGGCCGCCGGGTCATGCGACCGGGCGGCCTCGAGGTCCTCCATAAGTCTTGCGAAGAAGCTCACAAAGACCTTTCTACAGGAAATGAAAGAAGGCGGTTGCGCAGGGTCTGCAATCAGCCGCGAATATCGTCAAAAAGCACGGTGGAGATGTAACGTTCGCCGAAGTCGGGAACGATCGCCACGATGAGCTTGTCCTTGTTCTCGGGACGCTTCGCGAGCTCCAGGGCACCCCAGACGGCTGCGCCGGCCGAGATGCCGCCGAGGATGCCTTCCTTCGTGCCGAGGGCGCGGGCGGTGGCCACGGAGTCCTCCAGAGTTGCGTCGAGAACCTCGTCGTAGACGTTGGTGTCCAGGATTTCCGGGATGAAGTTCGCGCCAAGGCCCTGGATCTTGTGCGGGCCAGGGGCGCCGCCGTTCAGGATGGGGGAGTCCTTGGGCTCGACGGCCACGATCTGGATCTCCGGCTTGCGCTCCTTCAGGACCTGCCCGACGCCGGTGATGGTGCCGCCCGTGCCGACTCCGCCGACGAAGATGTCCACGCCGCCGTCGGTGTCGGCCCAGATTTCCTCAGCCGTGGTGGTGCGGTGGATCTCCGGGTTTGCCTCGTTGGCGAACTGCTGGGCCCAGACGGAGTTCTCTGTGTTGGCGACAATCTCTTGGGCCTTTTCGACGGCGCCGCGCATGCCTTCAGAGCCGGGAGTCAGGACAATCTCAGCACCGTAGGCGCGCAGCATGACACGGCGCTCGGTGGACATGGTTTCCGGCATTGTCAGGATGACCTTGTAACCGCGCGCCGCGCCAACCAGGGCCAGCGCGATGCCGGTGTTGCCCGACGTTCCCTCGACGATGGTGCCGCCCGGCTTCAGCGCACCAGATTTCTCGGCGGCGTCGATGATGGCGACACCGATACGGTCCTTGACGCTATTGGCGGGGTTGTAGAACTCCAGCTTCACGGCAACCGTGGCGTCCAAGCCTTCAGTGAGCCTGTTCAAGCGGACCAGGGGGGTTCCGCCGATGAGCTGGGTGACGTCGTCGTAGATCCGTGCCATGTAATCATGCCTATTCTCTGAATTCGCTGAAATAGCTACTGCTGAGGTCAGCCTAACGAGCGGTGCTACACGCTGCTACGCGCGGAGCCACGAAGAGTAATATTTCCGGGCCTTGGCGAGCTTGGGGTTGATGATCACCTGGCAATAGCCTTGCTCCGGGAACTTGGCGTAGTAGTCCTGGTGGATGGACTCGGCTTCGTAGAATTCCGGCAGCCTGCTGACCTCGGTCACAATCGGCTTGGACCACAATTCCTGGTTCCGGAGGATGGCTTCCTCGAAGAGGATCTTTTCTTCGGTCGTGGTGTAGAACATCGAGGAACGGTACTGGGTTCCGACGTCGTAGCCCTGTCGGTTGAGAGTGGTGGGATCGTGCAGGGCGAAGAACATGTCCAGGATGACCTCCGGCGGGATAACGTCCTCATCGAAAGTCACGGCGACGACCTCTGCGTGGCCCGTCATGCCGGAGCAGACATCGTAATAGTCGGGGTTGCGGATGTGCCCTCCTGTGTATCCGGAAACCACGGAGCTGACTCCCTTGGTCTTCTGATAGACAGCATCAAGGCACCAGAAGCAGCCTCCGCCAAGCACAAAAGTTTTCATGATCTCTTCAATGGCCGGGAGTCCTGGATGATTCCCGCACAACCTTACGGGAGTGTGACGGCGCAGACGCCGTCACAGGCAGCAATCTCAGACAGTCCGGTTGCGCAAGCGCGTCATGGCCACGAAATGCGCAAGAATGTAGTGCATGGAAGCTGTGAACACCGCGGTTGCAGATACAGGATCCGGGGAAGAACCGGAAGACGGTGCGGACGGAACTTCAGGAACCAGTACCCCGACACTCGGTCAGGTTTTGCTGGCCGTGGAGGAACTCTGGCCTGAGTCCCTCGCCGAGGACTGGGACGAGGTGGGCCTGGTGGTCGGGCGGCCCACTGCGACCGTCACGAAGGTCATGTTCGCAGTGGATCCAACCCTCGCAGCCATTGACGAAGCCATTGAATGGGGTGCCGAGCTCCTCGTCACCCACCATCCCTTGCTGCTCAAGGGCGTCACCTCTGTGGCTGCCACGAGCGCCAAAGGCCTCGCCGTCCACCGGCTCATAGAGTCAGGTACCGGGCTGCTGACCGTGCACACCAACGGGGACTCCGCCGTCGGAGGCGTTTCGGATGTCCTCGCCGACGCGTTCGGGCTGGACAATGTTGTCCCGCTGGCCCCGGCTGCCCACGGCCTGCCGGAAGAAGGCATCGGCCGGGTTGGAGACCTTCCGGAGCTCATGACCCTGGGCGATTTCGCGGCGCGTGTGTTCGAGATTCTGCCTTCGGTAGCAGGGGGAGTCCGTGTGGCCGGGGACAAGGACGGGCTGGTGCGGCGTGTTGCTGTGTGCGGCGGAGCCGGTGACAGTCTGTTCGATGCGGTCCGGGCGAGCCAAGCGGACCTCTACGTCACGGCAGATATGCGCCACCACCCGGCGTCGGAAGCACGCGAAGCTGCCATTGACGGGAGGCCGTACCTCATCGACGTATCGCACTTCGCGAGCGAGTGGCTATGGTTGCCCGCCGCGGCCGAAGCGCTTGGGAACGTGCTCGCGGACCAGGGGCACGACGTCGAGATCCGGGTCGCTTCCACCAATAGCGATCCCTGGGACTTCATCCTGACTCCCGGCTAAAGCCTGGCGTGCGAGCTCTGTCCCAGGGCCCACCCCGGCGAGGGACCCACACCGAGCGCAGCGAGGTTTGGGAGCCGGTGGCGATGTAGCGAGGCAGGGGAGCACGTTAGGCGCTAGAGTCGAGACAAACAGGCTGGAGAGCCTGGCCGGGAGCGGGTATCTTCTCCGGCACGATCAAGCGGAGGTAAGCGTGGCCAAGGCAGCACCGGCGGAACAGTTGAAATTGCTCGAACTGCAGGGGTTGGACGCGAAGCTCAAATCCTTGGCCAACCGCCGGCGCACTTTGGAGAGCGACCCCCGCATCACCGATCTTCAGGACGCCCTGGGCGTGGCCAACGGGGCACTGGGAACTGCGAAGCTCGCCGTCCACGATGCCGAAGCCGAACTACGCCGGTCCGAAGCTGACGTCGAACAAGTTGCGGGCCGCATTGAGCGGGACGAAGCCAGGCTGAACAGCGGCACCGGACTCTCCAAGGACCTCGTTGCATTGCAGAGCGATATCGCGTCACTCAACAAGCGCCGCTCCGACCTTGAGGACGTCGAGCTGGAAATCCTCGAACGCCTGGATGGGCTGAGGGAGCGCCAAGCCGCGCAGCAGCAGATTGTCGATGATATCCAGGGTTCCTTCTCCGGCATTCGTGCAGAGCTGGACGCCGCGATCGCTGAGATTGTTGCCGAGGAGACGGATGTGCGCGCTCAGCGGACCAGCTTCGCTGACGGTCTCGACGCCGGGATGCTGGCAATCTACGAAAAGACCCTTGCCAAGCGCGGCGTGGGGGCTGCCAGGCTGTTCCATGGCAAGTCCGAAGGCTCCGGCATGACGCTCAGCGCCGGCGATCTTGCCGAGGTCAGGGCAGCCGCCGAGGACGACATTGTCTTCTGCCCCGATTCCGGCTGTATCTTGGTGCGCTCCGCCGAGTGGAACTAACCGCCTGTTTCCCACCCAACTGACTCGCAGTTAATGTCGTTTTCAGGGCTGAAAACGACACCTACTGCTAGTTAGTTGGGGAGGATGATGCTGAGGGTGTGCGGCTTGCGCGCCATGCCTTCCGTCAACTCCGCTGTCCAGATTTCCGAGGCAGCCTTGAGTAGCTGTTCGGGGGTTCCCGGAGCCTTGCCTCGACGGCTCAGGAGATGCCGGGCCAGTTCGCCGCGGGTGTGCTTGGCGAAGTGGCTGATCACGGTGCGCTTGCCATTGGACTCGGAAAAGACGTTGACAGCGACCGTTTGTGCCGCGGGCGGAGCCCAAGCCGCGGCGTAGGTGCTGGAGCGGCAGTCCACCAGCAGCTCGCCCTCCACCCGCGAGGCGAGGGCCTGCGTGAGCTGCGGCTTCCAGAATGAGGCGAGGCGTCCGACGTCGGGCAATGCGGTTCCCATGGACAGCCGATAGGCGGGCACGCGATCGCCGAAGCCAATGGCCCCCCACAAGGCGGACACCACGAGGATTGACTCCGCCGCTTTGCGGCGCTGTGCCAGCGTCAGGGACTTATACCCAAGCGCGTCGTAGAGAACCCCGGAATACACCTGATGGGCCGGGGCTGCTGGTTCGGCGTGGAGCCGGGTGTTGCGTTCGACGTCGTCCTTCAGGGATGCGCCCACACCTAACAGCGCAAGGGCGTCCTCGTGCGCGCTGACCAGACCCAGGGCGTCAAGCACTTTAGCCCTGTAGCTGTTGAGTTCCGGAAAGCTTAGGGACTCCCAATCGACGGCGGGGCCTTTGACAGCGGGGGTCTTACCTTCGGAAGGCGGCAGGAGAATCAGCACCTGTCGATATTACCGGGACGGGAGCGCCGCTCGACGACGATAGACTGTACAAAGGATGGGACAGCCAGGCGGCCGCGCGTCACGCAAGTGGCTCGAGGAACGTCCGGGCTCCACAGAGCGGGGTGGTGGGTAACACCCACTCGGGGTAACCCGCAGGCCAGTGCCACAGAAAACAGACCGCCTTGATCGCGTGTGCCTGCACAGGCGATCAAGGTAAGGGTGAAACGGTGGTGTAAGAGACCACCAGCTTCCCGGGTGACCGGGAAGGCTAGGTAAACCCCACCCGGAGCAAGGCCAGACAGGGCACGTTTGAGGGCTGCTCGCCCGAGTGTCCGGGTAGGCCGCTGGAGGGTGTCGGCAACGGCATCCGTAGATGGATGGCCGCCTCTTCCCTGCCGGTAACGGCTTGGAATGACAGAACCCGGCGTATCGGCTGTCCCATCCGCCAGCCGTGTGTGAGTGAATTCACGCATCGCGGCTGCCCAAGCCTTCCGTGCCAGACCTTAGAATGGGAACTGAACGTAGAAGTTCCACCGCCGGTTCTGCGTTCGCAGCCGGCGGTTTTTCTTTGCAACGTTCGAGGTGTCCGGGCAGACCGAAGTCCCGCCGATGCCAGTGCCGCAGGATTACTCCGGGCGGCCGCCAACTACGTACGAGGACGTATGTAGCTGACCCTAGGAAGGTAGTTCTGTGAGCCAGTCATCAGATTCTTGTCTTGACACGTGGATGGGCCGCGAAGCGCTGGCCGAGGCCATGATCCCGGTGATCGGCCGGCTGTACCGTGAAAACAACGTGGTGACCAGCATCCACGGGCGTAGCCTCATCAACAAATCGTCCATGAACATCCTGAAGGCCCACCGCTTTGCGCGCCGGATGAGCAAGGACGAACTCCTGCTCGAGGAAACCGCGCCTTTGCTCAATACGCTCGCCGAACTTGAACTCGGGGCCGCGGCGATCGACATCGCCCGCCTCAACGAGAAGTACAAGGCCGAGGCCTCGGGCACCCCGCTCGAAGACTTCCTCCGCGCCGAACTCGCCGCGGTCGTGGGACGCCGCGGCGCGGACGACCGCACCAGCACCGACGTCGTACTCTACGGGTTCGGCCGGATCGGCCGGCTCCTGGCCCGGCTCCTGATCGAAAAGGCCGGCGGCGGCCACGGGCTGCGCCTGCGCGCCATCGTTGTCCGCAAGGGCGCCGAGAATGACCTCGTCAAGCGCGCCAGCCTGTTGCGGCGCGACTCCGTGCACGGTTCCTTCGAAGGCACCATCCGCGTGGATGAGTCCGCCAACACGATCACGGCCAATGGTGTCCAGATCCAGGTCATCTACTCAGACAACCCCTCCACGGTTGACTACACGGCCTACGGCATCAAAGATGCCCTGGTGGTCGACAACACGGGCCGCTGGCGCGATGCCGAAGGCCTGTCTCAGCACCTGCAGAGCAAGGGCGTCGCACGCGTCCTGCTCACGGCTCCGGGCAAAGGCGACCTTAAGAACATCGTCCACGGCATCAACCACTCCTCCATCGAGGACGCGGACAAGATCGTCACCGCGGCCTCCTGCACCACCAACGCCATCACCCCGGTGCTCAAGGCACTCAACGACAAGTTCGGCGTCATCCACGGCCACGTGGAAACCGTGCACTCGTTCACGAACGACCAGAACCTGATCGACAACTTCCACAAGGGCGACCGCCGTGGACGCTCTGCCGCGCTCAACATGGTCATCACCGAAACCGGCGCGGCCAAGGCCGTGGCAAAGGCGCTTCCGGAACTGCAGGGCAAGCTGACCGGTAACGCGATCCGCGTTCCCACCCCGGACGTTTCGATGGCCATCTTGAACCTCAACCTCGAAAAGGGAACTACGAAGGACGAGGTCAACAACTACCTTCGTGAGATGTCGCTGCACTCGGAGCTGCGGAAGCAGATCGACTTCATCGACTCGCCCGAGGTTGTCTCTACCGACTTCGTCGGTTCGCGCCGTGCTGGCATCGTGGACGGCCTGGCCACCATCGCGAACGATAAGAACCTCGTGGTGTATGTCTGGTACGACAACGAATTCGGCTACAGCTGCCAGGTAGTGCGCGTTATGGAAGAAATGGCTGGCGTGAACCCGCCGTCGTTCCCGGCACGCGGCGTCGCTGTTAACGTCGAGCCCAACACTTCGTTGGAGACGGCCGGCGTCTAGCAGGTTTGGCCGAGGCCAGGAAAGACACACAGGGGTTTCCCGGCTGATGCGCTGGTATCAGCCGGGAAACCTGACCAGAATGGACCCATGGAACGCGAAAAGATTCTGGAACACGACACAACCCTGGAACACGCACTGGACGTGGCGCGAGCCAACTTTAAAGAGGCCCAGCGCCTGCTCGACGAGGCCAAGAGGGCATTCGCGGCGGGTGATATCGTCGAGGACCGCGTCGTCCAACTCGAGTCACTTCTTCAGCTCGCAGCTGATGACTTGAAACGCGTCACCAAGGAGCAATAGCAAGCCGCCCGAGTCGCCTGCGCGGTGATCTGTCCGACGTAGGGCATTACCCCGCGGTGATGATTCCGGCACAGTGACTTGTCCTCCACACTGTGGATATCGGCATTCGTTGTCGATGCCCTGACCTAGTCTCAAGGGACGTATTCCTCCTCGAAAGGATCCGACTCCTTGAGCACCACTTGGGCTGCATATCGACGTGCTCGCCGCCAGTCCCTTCAAGCCTGGGTGCTGCTGATTCTCTTGGCCGCGGGTGCCCTTGGAGGCCTTGCATGGTTCTTCGCCGCTGGCCAGTTCGCCGTCGCTGAATCCCCAGGCAATGGACCCACGGAAGCGCCCGTCTTCGACCCCGCCTGGATGAAGCCGGTGGAGTCCGTGCAGCCAGTTCCCGTCGGTTTGGCCGTTGATGCCCTAGACGCGATCCCCGTGAAGGGGCGTGCCGCCAAGGACAACTACGACCGCAACGAATTCGGCCAAGCCTGGCTCGACGTTGACCGGAACGGTTGCGATACCCGGAACGACGTCCTGAGGCGGGACCTCACGGCGGTTGAGTTCACTACAGGCTCCAAATGCAGGATCGCGTCTGGAGAACTCCGCGAGCCCTACGTCGGGCAGGACATCCATTTCCGCAGAGGATCCGAAAGCAGCGCGGCCGTGCAGATTGACCATGTGGTGGCCCTCGGCGATGCCTGGCAGAAGGGTGCCCAACAGCTCACCGCGAAGCAGCGTCAAAGCCTCGCCAATGATCCCCTCAACCTCATCGCCGTCGACGGTCCAGCGAACGTGAAGAAGAGTGCCGGCGACGCCGCAACCTGGCTACCCGCGAACAAGGGATTTCGCTGCCATTACGTGGCACGCCAAATCTCCGTCAAGGCCGCGTACCGGCTTTGGGTCACCCAGGCCGAGAAAGACGCCATGAAGCGTGTCCTGGACTCGTGCCCAGGCCAGCAGACCATCACGGCGAAGTAGCGGGCTGAGGACACAGGAACGGATCCGTCAGGAGTGGTTCCCTGGAGCCGGCGGAAGCACCACGTGGCCGTGTCCAAGTTGCCAGGCCCCGCCGTCGTCGATCCTTTCCAGGACCACGCGCTGAAGCGACGTCTCGCGGGGCAGCTCGGCAAGGCTATTCATGTCCCGGTGCCGGAAGGTGAAGTAGACGGCGTCGCTCGGCGCGTCCGAACAGCGGTCCAGGGTGAACCTGCGAGCAAATGCCGCGATGTTGCTGTCTGGCAGTTTGCGGGCAAGATAGGGATCCAGCATCCAGGAATCGCAGCTCGCTACCGCAATTGTTTTGTCCGGGAAGAAGCGGTCAAAGAACTCCCTGGCCTGGCTGAAGCTGGTGTCCACGAGGGCGGGGGAGAGGCCGCCATTCTCGGGGATGTGTACGCCTAGCACCCATTCTCCATGTGCAGCTGGGGAACTTTCTCCGTTGCCGCGGACAAGGTGGAACTGCAAACGGCCGATCCGGAAGATGTTTCCCGCCATGTGCAGCGTCAGCCAGGCCCACGTGTCCAAGCCGAAACGTCCATGCACCCGCCGGTTGATGCGAAGGTTCAGTCCGACGTCGGCCAGGATCGCGGCGGACGATTCCCGGGAGATGCCGAGGGAAAGATGATGGTTGGTGACCACAGGCGCAAAGCGCAGAAGCGCCTCGATCCAGTCCGTTTCCGTGCAGCCCTCCGCTGAGGCGGACTCGGTGGGAAAGGTGCCCAGACGGGCGTTCAAGATGGCAAGAGCCCGCCGCGTACCGTCTCCTGGAGGTGACGCCAGCAGCGCGGCGCACTCCTGTGCGTCCTCGCCATGGATGTCGAGGAGCCTGAACAATTCGTCCTGCGCGATGCCGCTCATCAGTCAGTGCCCGAAGGGATCCGGATCGACGCCCGGCATCCAGCTCAAGCCAGGGACTCCCCAGCCGTTCTTCTTGGCTTGCTTCATGGCTTTCTTGGCATAGCGGTCGACGAGGCGATTCACATAGAGCTTGCCATCGAGATGATCGAACTCGTGCTGCATGACCCTGGCGAACCAGCCTGTCGCCACAAAATCCACAGGCTTTCCGTGACCGTCGAACCCTTGGACACGAGCCCACTCGGCTCTCTGCAGGGGGTAATGCTCACCCGGGAAAGACAAACAGCCTTCTACGTCTTCCTCGGGGTCCGGAAGGGCTCCGGGGATCTTGGAGAGGGTGAGAACCGGGTTTACCAGAACGCCTTCGTCGGGTGCGTCGTCGTCATTGGCGTATTTGAAAATGAAGATCCGTTTGCCGACTCCCACCTGGGGTGCAGCCAGTCCAACGCCGTTGGCGGCTTCGTTCGTTTCGAACATGTCGGCAATCAAGCTGCGTAGTTCGTCGTCGAACTCTTCGACCTCGCTCGCCCGGCGGTGAAGCACGGGTTCGCCCCAGATGGTGACTGGCAGGACGGTCATGTCAGGTGCTCCTCTGGCTTTCGGGTCTGGAAGGGGCTGCCGGAAGAGGCCCGGACAAAGCAAAGGCCGCACTGGATAACCAGTACGGCCTTTGGCTGCGATCGGCAAACTTCAACCGATCTCATGAGGGTGAGCGACGGGGGTTGAACCCGCGACCTCCTGGACCACAACCAGGCGCTCTGCCAACTGAGCTACGCCCACCATACGCCTTTGACCGCTTTCGGAATGACCCGTCAGCTGCGAAGGCAACGACAAAAACTATACCCCGTGTTTGGGGGTGCTTTTGCCACTTTTGACCGTTTAGGTGAAATTTCCCGAAAACGTGCCGCAGATCACGCGCTCGGCGGCGTCTCCGGGGTGGCCGCAATCTGCTTGGAAATCTTTTGTGCCGTAGCCGTGTCAGGCCCAGGCGCCGGGACGAAGACTGCCTCGCGGTAGTAACGCAATTCGTCGATGGAATCCCTGATGTCTCCAAGCGCGCGGTGGCCGCCATGTTTGGCGGGAGACTGGAAATAGGCGCGGGGGAACCAGCGGCGCGAGAGTTCCTTGATGGTACTGACGTCGATGACCCGATAGTGAAGGTGTTCAACGATGTTGGGCATGTCCCGGGCGAGGAACATCCGGTCTGTTCCTACCGAGTTTCCGCCGAGCGGTGCCTTCTTGGGGTCCGGTACCCACTTCTCGATGTACTCAAGGACGATTGCTTCGGCTTCGGCCATGGTCTTGCCGTGGGGGAGCTCGTCCAAGAGCTTCGAACGGGTGTGCATGTCGCGGACGAAGTCGTTCATCTGTTCAAGAGCGGCGTCTTCCGGTTTGATGACGACGTCCACGCCATCACCCAGGATGTTGAGCTCCGAATCTGTGACCAAGGCCGCCACCTCGATCAGGGCGTCATTTTCGAGGTCCAGGCCGGTCATCTCACAGTCGATCCAGACGATGCGTTCATTAGTAATAGGCACGCGTTCCAGCCTACCGTTCGGCCGCGCGGGACGCGTGGCGGAGCGCTCGATTCCGCGATTGCGACGCACTCCGGCTGGTAAACTGGGCCGTTGTCGAGCGGTTGTTGCTTGCCTCGATGAGCTGGATCAATGTACGTAGGGACTGGAATATCATGACGGCAGGCGGATCGGGCGTGGGCACCTCAAACAGCCGGGATGAGGCAAAGGAACCCGACATGCCGTCTGGGACGATCGCCCGGGGTCTCTATTCCCCGAATAATGCTCACACCAGTGCCGGTACCGCCAGCCAAGTCAAGGCCTATGTAGCCATCTGGCAAGGTTTCTTTGGATCCCTTATGATCTTCGCCGGTTCGATCGGCGCTGGCTGGATCGCCAACGGATCACCGATGTTCAGGCACCCGGTTGTCATCGCTTTGCGCACCGAGGGTTGGGGCGTTACCACTTCCACGATCTTGCTGACGGCCGGGGCCATGCTTTTGGTCCGGTCCTGGTTGCGCCTTGGGCAAAGGCTCAAAGACTGGGGACCAGGCTCGCTCAGATCGGTAGTCGTGGCGGTTGCGGCGTGGGCCGCGCCCATGATGTTCGCCGTGCCCATCTATTCGCGCGACGTGTACGCCTACACCGGCCAAGGCAGGCTGGTCCTGGAAGGCCAGAACCCCTACACCGCGGGCATTTCAACCCTCAGCAACTGGTTTTCCCTCGGTGCCGACCCGGCCTGGGCTGAAGCCAAGACCCCTTATGGGCCATATTTCCTGTGGCTTGCGAGGTGGGTAGTAGGCATCACGGACGCCCAGCCCGATCTGTCCGTCTTGCTCTTTCGCGTTTTGGCGACAGTGGGGGTGCTGCTTTGTGTGGTGTACGTTCCCAAGCTGGCAGAGCTCCACGGGATTAATCCGGGCCGTGCGCTGTGGATCGCTGTGGCCAATCCGCTCTTCCTCATCAGTTTCGTGGCCAGCGCCCATAACGATGCCCTCATGGTGGGCCTGGCGGTCGCAGGAATGTATTTTGCCGCAACCGGCCGCCATATCACCGGTCTCCTGCTGGTCACGGCTTCCATTGGAATCAAGCCGATCACCGTGCTTCTCCTACCTTTCATCGGCCTCATGTGGGCAGGACCGGCCGCGAGCTGGACCCGCAAGTTCCTGTTCTGGGGCGCAACGGCCGCCATCAGCTTTGGCGTGCTGGCCATCAGCGGAATCCCCTACAACCTTGGTTTTGGGTGGGTCTGGGCCATCCTCGATCCCACCCCCGGCTATACCGGATATTCGCCTTCCGGCTTCCTGGGCCAGCAGGTCGAGGTGATCGCGAACCTCTTGGGCTTGCCCGGGCCGGCCGTGGCCACCGGACTCCGTGCGCTCATGAAGTGGGCCGGAATGGCGCTGGTGGTGGTACTGATGTTCCGTGGCGACTATTCGCGGCTGGTACGGCGCGCGGCCTTGGGGTTTGCCGCCGTCGTCATGCTTTCCCCCATCATCCAGCCTTGGTACATCCTGTGGTTCATTCCGTTGCTCGCGGTCACGGGCATCAGGGACGACTGGCAGATCAAGTCGCTCTACGTCGCCATCACCTTCTTCGTGGCCTTTGGCGCGCAGGACCAGATTTCGGTGTTGTCCTTTGTGGAGCTGAACGTGAAGGTGTCTTCCTTGGCCTTCGTGGTGGCGGTGGGATTCACGGTCTACTTGATGGTCCTGGACGTGCACACCCGAAGATTGCTGATCCAGTCCCCGCCCATGGAACTGCTCCGCAGGCTTGAGCGAAGGCTCAGGCGCCCTGAATAGCGGCCGCCGCGCCGGACTTGCGGCCTAGCTCGAGGGATCGCTGTACGGACCACCAGAGCAGGACGACCAGAAGCACATTGCGCGTGGTGAGTACTGCTGCCATCACGGGGTTGGCGTGTATGAGCGGCGTGTAGAAGAGCGGGTAGATCACAAAAGTCGTCATGGCGATGCCCATCAGAAGGGCGGCAGGAACACGCCACCGATTCCAGTCGTGGGTCAGGCCGGCTACAACCACCGGAGCCAGCCAGATAATGAATTGCGGCGAACCCACCTTGTTGAACACGATGAACGCGGTGGTCATCATGAGTGCACCTTCAAGAAACAGCTCTTCCGGTTCGGCTCCGCGCCGAAGTGCCCAAACCAAGAGGACTGAGCCCGCGACGGCGGCCAGCACCAGGAGGGGCTGCATCATGAACGCAGCCACATTCGCGCCCGGTCCGTACACCTCCGTGGAATTGATGGCGACGTTGTCGGCGATTTTGGAGCCGCCGATGTTGAGCACGCTGAGCCAGACCCACGGAGTTGAGAAGGTGGCTTCCAATTGCATACCGCGCTCACCTTGGTTCGTCAGGAAGTCAAGGATGTGCGGAAGCCCGCCTGAAACGTAGGTACCCAGCGCGACGACCGCTGTGACTGCGGCACCGCAGGCGATGATCTGCAGCCTGCGGCCACTCGCGATGACGATCGGTACCAGGACGGCGGCCGGCCAGACCTTGATCCAGGTGGCAATGCTGAGGAGGATGCCTGCTGCTACGGGACGCGTGGCTGCATACAGGAGAGCTACCAACACGATGGGCGCGGTGATGCCCTCCACCCGGGCAAAGCTGAGGTAACCCATGAAAGCGGTGAAGAACAGCCACCACCAGGCGGGCGCAATGCCTGTCTTCCGGCGAGGTCCCCGTGTCAGGATGAACAAGCCGGCGGCATTGAGCGCCGTGATGATCATCGTCCAGACCAGCAAATACGGGCCCGGGCCCGCGATGTTGGCCAGGAAGATCGGAATCTGCGCGAGCACCGGATAGACCCAGGGGCTGATCGTGCCGTTGAGATCCGCAGGGTTGTAACCGTTCACTGCCCACTGGCGGTACTGCTCTGTGTCGCTGAAGGTGTTCCCCGAGATGAAAAAGCTCGCCATCCAGCCGAGGAAGTACACATGGACGGCGGCAAAACCCCACCACACGCTGGAAGGACGGCTGAACCATGCGACGGCGGCAGGCGGCAGGGCGGCGTCGCGCACGCGGACCAGCCTGTCAAAGAATCGAACGGAAATCTCAGGACTCCTTGGCAGTGGTGGCCGGTTCGTAGGCCGGGGTCTTTTTGCCCAAAAGGTACAGGCGGCGCACAGACCAGCAGAAGAGCACCACCAGCAGGACATTGCGGATGGTCAAAACCAAAGCCATCCAAGGGTTGTTGTGGCTCAGTGCGTCGTAGAAGAGGGGGTAGATAAAGTACGTGGCCACGGCAATGGCTATGAGCATGGCCGCAGGGACCCGCCATTCCTTCCAGCTGTGCGCGAGCCCTACTGCGACAGCTGGCGCGAGCCAGACCATGAACTGCGGGGATCCGACCTTGTTGAAGACCACGAAGGCCGTGGCCATGGTCAGGGAACCAGCCAGCAACAGCTCCGTGCGGTCCGTCCCGCCGCTTCGCTTGCCGTTGTGAAGTGCCCAGAACGTCAGGGCAGCGACCAGGAGTGCAGCCAAGACAAGGAGGGGTTGCATCAGTTGTGACATGAAGGGCGTACCCGGGCCATCCACCTGCATCGAGTTGATGTCCGTGTTCATGTACATCTTGGAGTCACCAACATGGAGGACCGAGAGCCACAACCAAGGAGTGGTGAAGGTGGCCTCCAGTTGCATGCCACGATCGCCTTGCTGGGTCAGGAAGTTAAGGAGTTTGGGCAGCGCGCCCACCGCGGCCGCGAGGGCGACCACGAAGGCGCTGGTCAGGATCCCCGCCGCCACCACGCGGGTTCTCTGCTTGACCACAGTGAACAAGGACAGCAGGACGGCGGCCGGCCAGACTTTCATCCAGGTGGCGACACTCAGGAGGGTGGCGGCAATGAAAGGCTGCGATACCCCATAGGCCAGGGCGATAAGCACGATGGGTGCGGTGAATCCATCCACGCGGGCGAAACCCAGCCAACCCATGATGAACACGAAGACAAGCCACCACCATGCTGCGGGAATCGCCTCCCGACGACGTCCCCACCCGGTGAGCTTGGCGAGAGCCACGGCGTCGAGCACCGTGATCATGAGCACCCACAGGAAGAAGAACGGTCCGGGACCAGCCGCGCCTGCGATGGCCATCGGTATCAGGGCCAGGATGGGGTAGACCCAAGGACTCGGCCCGCCACTGAGGTTCTCATCGCGGAACCCCGCAATAGTCCAGTCCCGATAGATGAAGGTGTCACTGAAAGCTTCGCCACGCAAGGAGACGATCAAAGCGAACACGAGGAAAACCAAGTGCACAACGCAGAAGCCCGCGAGCAGACCCTTGGGGGAGTTGAGCCTTTCTTCCAACGAAGACGGAAGAACACGATGACGGAACCGTGTGAGCGCGCTGAAGAATGAGTCCGTGGAAATGGGAGGATCCTTGTCAGGTAGTTGTCGTCACAGGGTGCCGCGAGCCGTTGCGGCGGGAGCCGCTCCAGAACAACATCGGTTCCGTTGAAATTCATGTGGAACCGGCGTGGCTGTGGGCCTTCGGCATCAGACCAGAGCCCTGTTCATCCTATCTCAGGCAACTTTCGCAGTCCGCCCCTTGGTCCGGAGGACCCCGGGCTGCCGCGGGCGGCGATGCTACAGTTGCAATAATCCATGGCACCCGGCACTACCACTTTGGCCCGGTTGCGGCAGGGAACCGGACAGGATTTTGTTTGATGGTGACGTCGAAGTTTCGCGAGCGTGAGGTGAGGAGTTCGTTGGCTCATCCAGAGGCGCTTGACGGCTCCCACGCCCCACGACACGGAACTGCTATCGCCAAAGCGGCAAGGACGGCGATCCTTCAAGGATTCATTGGATCTTTGCTCATGGTGGCCGGCTCGGTTGGAGTCGGCTGGCTGGCAACAACCAGCGGCGCTCTGATCCGTATGCCCCTCTTCATCATGGCCCGGACATCTCCTGTGGGAGTGATCCTGTGCACTGTGATGCTCTGCCTCGGTGCGCTGCTGCTCCTGCGCTCATGGCTGCGTATTGCGCAGCGGATCGGTGGGTGGAACTCTTCCTCACGTCCTGTGCTCCGGCGTGCATTGTGGATGTGGACTGTGCCCTTGATGTTCGCGCTGCCCCTGTTTAGCAGGGATGCCTATGCGTACATCGGCCAGGGCCGGCTTATGCTGCAAGGCTTGAATCCATATACCAACGGCATCTCCGCCCTGAGTAACTACTTTTCCCTCGGTCCGGACACTTTGTGGACCGAGGCCCCCACGCCGTACGGTCCGTTGTGGCTGTGGATCGAACAGGGTGCCGTTTGGGTAAGCACAGGAATCTTCGATGCAGGCATCCCCGAACTTGCCCTGATTCCCTTCCGGCTGGCGGCACTCGGCGGGGTCTTGCTCCTCGCCGTCTACGTTCCGCGATTGGCCGCACTTCATGGAGTGAACCCGGACAGGGCGCTTTGGCTTGGGGTTCTCAATCCGGTTCTCCTGATCAACTTCATTGCAAGCGCGCACAATGACTCCTTAATGCTGGGGCTGGTTGTCACCGGGCTGTACTACGCCTCGGTCAAACGTCCCGTTCTTGGAATAGTGCTGATCACCGCTTCGATCGCCATCAAGCCAATTACTTTGATTGCCTTGCCTTTTGCTGGCCTTCTGTGGGCAGGGTCCCGCGCCGGGTGGGGCCGCAGGATGTTCTGCTGGACGGCCACGTTGGGCCTATCCCTGGGGTTACTGGCCGCCGCGGGCTTCGTCAACGGACTGGGATTCGGTTGGCTCGGTGCCTTGCAGACTCCTGGCGCCGTGTGGATCTGGTACGCGCCAGTGGGCCTGCTGGCACATACGGCGGGCTTCGCCGTCGGACTTTTCGGCGGTCCCGGAGTCCCTGTGACGGATGTCATCCAGACCATCGGAACGGCGGTCTCTGCCCTTGCTATCGTCTGGTTTGCCGTCCGCACGCCGGGTCGCGGAATCGGAATGCCAGCGCCGATCGACGACGAACCTGGGTTCAACAAGACTGTGCTTCGCAGGATGGCCTGGGCCTTCGCCGCCGTCGTCGTCTTGGCGCCGGTGATTCAACCTTGGTACATGGTCTGGCTACTGGTGTTCTTTACTGTGACGGGCATCGCGGACGGACCCCAGCTCCGGACCGTCTTCTATTTGACGGCGTTCTTCACCCTTATCGCACTGACGGACCAATTAAGTGTCTTCCAGTGGATTCCTCTTGCCGTGGTGCGAGGAGTGGCTATCGCTATCGCGGTCCTCTTTATTGCCTACCTGGTGTTCTATGACAAGAAGACGCACGTGCTGTTCCGCCCACGTCGCGGCATCTTGCAGCTCAGGCCCAAGCCCAGGTCCTGAACCGAATTCAGTCGAGGTGTTTCATCGCCTCACGCAATGCCAACTGGCTCAGGCCGGCCCGTCGGGTTTCCACATAGTCCCGCACCCATGGGGGATCCGTTTTGGCGTACTCCCGCAGCGCCCAGCCGATTGCCTTTCTGATGAAGAACTCCCTGTCGGCCAGATTGGCGTCGAGCACAGTGGCGAGAAGTTCCTGGTCCGTCGCCGACTTTGCCTTGAGCTGGGAAGTGATGGCGGCGCGCCGGATCCAGAAGTCCGGGTCGATTGCCCAGTTCTTCAGCAGCGGGGTCAGCTTACGCCGGTGGTGCTGAAGAAGGGCACAAATGCGGTCGGAGACACCGTCCGCGAAATCCCACCATGCACCTGTCCGGATGATTTCTTCATACAGCGGCAACATCTCCAGGTCCTTGGCCACGAACTTGAGCGAGGTCAGATCGATGGCCGCGTAGCGTTCTTCCCGCCATGTGGCCTCCCGCCACAGCAGCCTGACGTCGTCGCGCAGTTCTGCCGCAGACCCGAAAGGCAGTTCCTTCGCGGTCGTGAGAACCATGCGACGGACAGTGGGAACCCTGACGCCGAGGGACGGCATGGATGATTTCATATACGCTTGCGTCGCTTTCGCGCGTTCCGGATCTGCTTCCGCATACAGGCGGTCCCGGATGATGGCGATTCGTCCATGTTCCATACTGCGACTCTAAGACAGTCTTGCGGGGGACACTTTTGCGGCGAGGCCCTCCCGCGCCGAGCTCGGTGCGCCACCCGGTTGACTAGCACCAGGGCGCCCATAGAGTGGGGTGGAGGGAGTTCATCCGGTGGCCGGCCCGGGCCCCTTGTTCCTAGTGCTTTGGAGGCCGCTTTGTCCATGGTGAAGACGCCAGACGAGATTGCACTCATGCGCGAAGCCGGGAGGGTGGTTGCCAACACACTTTCCGCGGTTCGTTCGCAAGCCGAAGTTGGCGTGTCGCTTAAGGAACTGGACGACGTTGCTGCTGCTTTCATCGAATCAGCGGGAGCCAAGCCGGCATTCCTTAATTACCGTCCGCGATGGGCGTCCACGCCGTTCTCCGGGGTCATTTGCACGAGCGTCAACGACGCCGTTGTGCACGGCATCCCGGACGGATACGCGCTACAGGACGGCGATCTCTTGAGCGTCGACTGCGGGGCATTCCTGCAGGGATGGTGCGGAGATGCAGCCGTCAGTTTTATTGTGGGTACTCCGGACCCTGTGGACCAGGAATTGATCGATGCCACGGATGCCGCCCTTGCCCGCGGAATCGAGGCCGCCCGGATTGGAAACAAGATGGGCGATCTTGCGTACGCCATCGGCGGGGAAGCCAAGCGCGGTGGCTACGGGATCCTCGCCGATCACGGGGGACACGGCATTGGCCGGACTATGCACGCGGAACCCAACGTTCCGAACATCGGCCGGCCGGGCCGCGGGGTGAAGCTCGTGGAGGGTCTGGTGATCGCCATTGAGCCGATGCTGATTCTCGGAGGCAGCGACGACTACTACCACGATGACGACCAATGGACCCTGCGCTCCGCCAATGGCCGCCGTGCGGCGCACAGCGAACACACAGTCGCGATCACCGCAGACGGCCCCGTTGTCCTGACGCTGCCATAAGTGGGCTTGCCTCGGCGGCCGGTCTTCAGGAAATCAGCGCCGTAGCCGCATGACCGCCCTTCCTGGCACCGCCGTGGAAACCGTCGTGAAGCCGGCCACGGTAAACAAATTGACCGTCCCCTGATAGAGATCGGCCGAACCCGCCTTCGGTCGCAGCGAGGGATCCACGGGGTAGCCTTCGATTATTTCGGCGCCGTGGGCGAAAGCATGCCCGACGGCGGCGGCCAGCAATGCTGCGGCCACGCCGCTCCGGCGGTGGCCGGGAGAAACCACAAAACAACTGACCGACCAAACCCCAGCGCTTTCGTGGGCGGCCGTTCCTGCGGCCTTGAGGACTTGGGATAGTTCGATGCGTGGATAGCATTGGCGCGGCTCGACGGCGCACCAGCCCACCGCTTCGCCGCCTCGAAACGCGAGAACTCCGGGTTCGGGGCCGCCGCCGTCGAACTTGGCTTTGAGTTGCTCTTTCCGCGCCTCCGGGGGAGTGGTCTTCCAATCC
Organism: Arthrobacter sp. AZCC_0090; assembly: GCF_014207375.1. Lineage (GTDB taxonomy): Bacteria > Actinomycetota > Actinomycetes > Actinomycetales > Micrococcaceae > Arthrobacter. The sequence goes on from NZ_JACHEE010000017.1 coordinate 32,634, forward strand.
TGACCGGGGAGGGCGAACCACCGGCACCAGCAGCGCGACGGCTCGCCACGGACGCCAAAGAGCCTTTCGACGTCGGGCCAGGTTGCGGGGCGCGTGGTGATGGCGGCGGAGCCTGGGACGTTCGGGACCATGGGAACAGCGTAGATCGCAGTGGGCGTGAAGGCATGGGCTGGCGTGTTTTTGCGGCCTTGGGTCTTCGGCTGCCGGCAAAGGGCTGAATGATGCATCATCGAACGCCCCAACAAAAGTCAAAAGGAGTGACCCGCTTCACATATGAAGAGTTTCGCAAAGGTTCATCGATTCATTCGATAAACCACTTAGCCTCTCACTATCGCCTCCGGCAGGGAGGCTCGAGATACAGGGGGAATATCTCCAATGACGGTTCAGATTGCTCGCAGGACGACCCTGTCGATGGCCGTAGCACTTGGTGGAGCTGCACTGACGGGACTCACTGCGGGCCCGGCACGGGCTGCCGGCATCGCAGATGTTGACGCGTTCGTCAGCAGGCACAATGGTGCGCTCATCGACTACGACGGCTACCCCACTGATTGGCCCTGGCAGTGCTTTGACCTGTGGGTCTATTACTGCCGAGAAGTCGTCGGCTTCCAAAATGTCTTGTCAACGCAATACGGCAGCCACCCTGGCTATGCATGTGCCATATGGGATGGCTTTGACTACAACGGGAGCGGAGGCTACTTCAATAAAATTGATGCCGGGTCCGCGCCACAAAAGGGCGACATCGCGGTGTGGCAATGGGGTGCCTACAACCACGCAACGTCACACGTGGCCGTGGTTCTCGAAGATCGAGGCTCCAACGTCCTGGTCTTCGAGCAGAACGGCTGGCCAGACCGCCACTGTGCGGTTCAGCAGACAACAAAGTCCGGCATCGCCGGATACCTCCGTCCTAAGCAGTTCGTCGGCCCAGTTGCGCCTCCGGGATCGCCCTTGCCCAACAATGACACCGTCGCATTCCAAGCCAACACGGGAAACATGTTCTCGGTCGGGCCAAACGGCACAAAAGATCACCAGTTGGGAATGCGGGCTGGCACGAGCCCGTCCATCGCAAAGTTGACATCAGGAATCAACGCCTTCGCTGTTCATGCGAATACCGGCGGACTGTGGACGGTCGACGCCAGTGGCACCTACAACCGACAGATCGGCATGATGGCCGGGACCAGCCCCGCCCTTACCGCTCTCAACGACGGAACATACAAGGTGGCACTGCAGTCCAACACTGGATCCCTCTGCACCTACGGAAGCGCAGGCGGATGGGACTATCGCCAGGGCGTGATGGCAGGAACGAGTCCAGCCATCGCCACGCTGGCTAACGGTGACACCATCATCGCCTTCCAGGCAAACACAGGCAGTCTCTTTACACTTGGACCCGACGGAACCAGGGATTGGCAACAAGGCATGATGGTCGGAACCAGTCCGGCGATCACGGCTATTGGCAACGAATACCAGATCGCTTTCCAAGCCAACACGGGGAGCCTCATCACATATGGTGCAGCCGGAAATAAGGACTGGCAGTTGGGCATGATGAAAGACACGAGCCCCAGCATCACCACCCTCAGTGACGGGTCGTTCATAGCGGCATTCCAGGCCAACACCGGCGATTTGTACACCGCAGGGCCGTCCGGAATCAGGAACTGGGGGCTTGGAATGATGAACAAGACCAGCCCAAGCGTCTCCGCGTGGGGCAGCGCCGCTGGATTTGAAGTTGCGTTCCAAGCAAATACAGGAAGTCTCTTCACGGTCGGTTCGCGTCTGGACAAGGACTGGCAGCAGGGAATGATGGCAGGCACTAGCCCATCCGGTGGTCACTAGGCGCGTAGCGAAACCCGGAAAGCCACCATCCTGTGCCTGGCAACGAGCCCGGTAGGGGGTTGGTAGCTCCGTAATAAATTAGTACTTAGAGCGGCTCTGAACTACGTTTTCGCAGGTCAGAGCCGCTCTTTGAGTGCCCCGGGAGGGAATCGAACCCCCGACCAAGAGATTAGAAGGCTCCTGCTCTATCCTCTGAGCTACCGAGGCTGGCGGCGCATGAACAGCTCGTGGCTGAGGCGCCATCAAGAGTTTACATTGTGGCGGCTGCCTGTGTTGTCAGGTCGGCCACGGCGGTGACCCTTCCTCCACAGACGGCTATTTGGTGGGGCTATGCACATACGGGAATTGCGTACTGCCGCCGATCTTGGCGGCACGTGAAGCTGAAAGGGCCAGACAGGCACTTTCAACTCAGGTTAGGACAAGACCATGAACGACATCATCACCGTCCGGGGATTCGTGGCCTCGGAAATCAGAAGCTCGACGACGCCGGGCGGAACCGGGACTGCATCGTTCCGTCTGGGCTCGACGGAGCGCAGGTTCGACCGCGCCAACGATGTCTGGATCGATGGCAACACCAACTGGTTTACCGTCCAAGCCTTCAGGCATCTCGCGGGAAATATCGGGTGCAGCGTCAAGAAGGGTCAGCGGATCATCGTGGTTGGCAAACTCAAGTTGAGGCAATGGGAGCGCGACGGCAAGGTCTACCATGTTGCCGAAATCATTGCCGAGTCAGTAGGGCACGACCTCATGTGGGGCTCGGCGAACTTCATTCGGACCACAAGCGGTACGAGTCCACAAAGCACTCCCGCGGCCGCGGACGCGCCGGAGAATCAGTGGCCCGCGGCGGAAGACGACGGTGACGGCGGCCCGCACGACGACGAGGACGCAAGTGCCGCAGCCGAGCGGGGAGTGATTCTTCCAGCCGGAGAAGGTGACGAGCCCGTACTTGTTGATGCTGATACAGGAGAGCTTGTGGACGTGGGTGTTTGAATCAGGTCGCCGTGGGCATCCGCGGATTGCCATGCGGCGCAGCATGCAGTGCGCCGCATGGCAGAATGGCCGGGTGATGAGCAGGGGAACACGGGGACAACCATCAGGACACCGCCACGTAGCGGGAAGTCGACGTTTGCTGCTTGCGGTGCCGCTGCTTGTGGTCGGACTGGCGACCGGCTGTTCCGCGCCGACTCCTGTCGTGTCGGGAAACGGTCCGGTTTCTTCGCCTTCCCCGTCGAGTCCAGCCACCCTGAGTCCAGCCACCCCCGATCCGGCCACCGCCAGTGCCGGCGCTGGAAGCTCATCGGCGTCGGCCTCGCTGAGCCCGAACACGGTGATCCTGAAACAGACCATGGAGTCCGCGCTCAAGACCCTGGCCGCGGCGTCCCCCAAGCCGACACAAGAAGCACTGCGATCGCAACTCGTTTCAGCGGGCATTCCGGCCTCGACCTTGGAGGTGTCCGCGAGCAAGACGCCCACAGGACTGGACGCCGATGCCATCGAGGCGGCGGCCAAACTGGACAAGGACTGCGTCATGGGCGAAATCAGGGACGGCCAGGTTTCAGTCTCCGTGCTGCCCGTGCTGGCCAGCGGCAAATGCTTCGTCGGAGATTCCCGCTAGTAGCGCCGAATGTGAGTTATGCCTTGCCACCCATTAGATTTAACGGCATGGCGGAATTCATTTACACGATGACCAAGGCTCGCAAGGCTGTTGGCGAAAAACTTATCCTGGACGATGTCAGCATGTCGTTCTTCCCTGGCGCGAAGATCGGCGTTGTTGGCCCCAACGGGGCCGGTAAATCCACGATCCTTAAGATCATGGCTGGCCTTGACACACCGTCGAACGGCGAAGCCCGCCTCAGCCCCGGCTACTCCGTGGGCATCCTCCTGCAGGAGCCGCCCCTGAACGAGGAAAAGACCGTCCTGGGCAATGTCCAGGAAGGTGTGGGCGAGATTTACTCGAAGATCCAGCGCTTCAACGAGATCTCCGAGGAAATGGCCAACCCGGATGCCGACTACGACACCCTGCTGGAGGAAATGGGCCACCTCCAGGAAGCGATCGACGCCGCAGATGCCTGGGACATCGATTCCCAACTCGAACAGGCCATGGACGCACTCCGCTGCCCGCCGGGCGACTCCGATGTGACTGTCCTGTCCGGTGGTGAGCGCCGCCGCGTAGCCCTCTGCAAGCTCCTGCTCCAGAAACCCGACCTCTTGCTCCTTGACGAGCCCACCAACCACTTGGATGCCGAAAGCGTCTTGTGGCTGGAGCAGCACCTGTCTTCCTACCCGGGCGCGGTCCTCGCGATCACTCACGACCGCTACTTCCTGGACCACGTCGCCGAGTGGATCTGTGAAGTCGACCGCGGCCGCCTGTACCCCTATGAAGGCAACTACTCCACGTACTTGGAGAAGAAGCGCGCCCGCCTGGAAATCCAGGGCAAGAAGGACGCCAAGCAGGCCAAGCGCCTTAGCGAAGAACTTGAATGGGTGCGTTCCAACGCCAAGGGCCGCCAGACCAAGTCGAAGGCCCGTCTGGCCAGGTACGAGGAAATGGCAGCCGAGGCTGACCGCACCAGGAAGCTCGACTTCGAGGAAATCCAGATTCCGCCGGGACCCCGTCTAGGTGGCCTGGTCCTGGAAGCGAAGAACCTGCAGAAGGGTTTCGAAGACCGGACCCTGATCGACGGGCTTTCGTTCTCCCTTCCTCGCAACGGCATTGTTGGCGTCATCGGCCCCAATGGCGTCGGCAAGACCACCTTGTTCAAGACCATCGTCGGGCTGGAACCGCTCGACGGCGGCGACCTCAAGGTCGGCGACTCCGTGAAGATCTCTTACGCCGACCAGAGTCGCGGCGGCATCGACCCCAACAAGACGCTCTGGGAGGTCGTCTCCGACGGTCTCGACTTCATCCAGGTCGGCCACGTTGAAATGCCGTCCCGCGCCTACGTCGCGGCCTTCGGCTTCAAGGGGCCAGACCAGCAGAAGAAAGCCGGGGTACTCTCCGGTGGTGAGCGCAACCGTCTGAACCTGGCGCTGACCCTCAAGCAGGGCGGAAACCTGCTGTTGCTTGACGAGCCCACCAACGACCTCGACGTCGAAACACTCAGCAGCCTTGAGAACGCCCTGCTCGAGTTCCCCGGCTGTGCTGTATTGGTCTCCCACGACCGGTGGTTCCTCGACCGTGTCGCCACCCATATCCTGGCCTATGAAGGCGACGAGGAAAACCCCTCAAAGTGGTACTGGTTCGAGGGTAACTTCGAGTCCTACGAGGAAAACAAGGTGGAGCGCCTCGGCCCGGACGCTGCCAAGCCGCACCGTGTGACACACCGCAAGTTGACCCGCGACTAAGCGTAAGCAACCATAGAAGGCCGGCGCCCTTGGATATCTTTCCGGGGCGCCGGCCTTTTTTGTTGGGATGATCTCGGCTGCCTTGTGGCGGCGAGGCAAGCAACTACGACGGAATCCGGAGCATGCCTTCCTGCGCCACCGTGGCGACGTGCTGGCCATCACGGCTGAAGATCTTGCCGGTGGCCAGTCCACGGGCGCCTTGGGCGCTGGGGGACTCCTGGACGTAGAGCAGCCATTCATCCACGCGGACGGGACGATGCCACCACATGGCGTGGTCAAGGCTGGCTACGCTCATGCCCGGCGACATCCAGCTCAACCCGTTCTTGCGCAGCACAGATTCGAGGATCGTGTAGTCGCTCGCGTAGGCCAGGGCTGCCAGGTGAAGGTTGGGGTCGTCCGGCATCGGGCCGAAGGTCTTCATCCAGACAGCGTTGCTGGCTATCCGGTCCTTGGGTGCTTCCACATACAGTGCCGGATTGACGTGGCGGACATCGAAGGGTCGCTCGAAGGACATGTGGCGGGCCAGCGGATGGTCGTACTTCTGCAGGAGTTCGGCCGTACTCGGCAGGGATTCGGGGTCCGGGATCCCCACTGGCATGGCGGTCTGGTGCTCCACGCCCTCTGCCTCGGTCTGGAAGGAAGCGATCATCGACAGGATCGGTTTTCCTTCTTGATACGCGTGTACCCGGCGCGCCGAGAACGAGCGTCCGTCACGCAGGCGTTCCACGCTGAAAGTGATCGGTTGGTTGGCGTCCCCGGGACGAAGGAAATAGCCGTGCATCGAATGGACGGTTCGGTCCTTCTCCACGGTGTGCATACCGGCCACAAGTGATTGCGCCAGCACTTGCCCGCCGAAGACGCGATGTCGCGGCTGTTTCTGGGACGGCCCAAGGAAGATGTCCTCGGCTGTCCTCGCGCCGTCGAAATCGGCCAGGGACAACAGCTCGATGAGGGTGGATGTCGGGTCCTCGATGGCAACCTGATGTTCCAGGCCGGCGTGCGCGTCAGTCATGGTTCGACTCTAGACGCCGCCCCGACCCCTCTCAACCGCGGACATGCCGGTAGAGTCGATGATGTGTCCGATGTACTGACCCAGTCTTTCCATTTCGTCGATCCCCGTGATCTGGCCGATCTCCGCACCTATGTCACGCGTGCCAAGAGCATCGACGACGGCGCGATTCGGCTCCAGGCATCCGGCCGCGTCCTGGCTGCATATGTGTGTGTCCTGAGGCCGCGCCTCCTGGGCGAATCGACCCCCACTATCCTCGGGCTGCGCACCATCGCCCTGGCCGATGAGGCCCACGCGGACGTCACCGTGACCCTGTCGTCGGTCTTGGACCGCCTAGCGCGCTCCGGTGCCGACGACGTCGAGTTGCCGATCCCGCCGTCGACCGTTTCCGAATCGTGGGCGGGAGTTGGGGCGCCGCGCAGCGGCTGGGAGCCGCTGGGTTCAGTTCCCGACGTCGAGCTCAAGTCCGTTGCGAATGCCGGCATCGCCGAGGTTGCCGGGATTGTTCCGGATCAGCCGGGCGCTTTGATTGTCAACAATGCCAGGGCAACAGTGTGGGGACGGGAGATTCCGGGACTCGACGGCGTGCCCGCAGGTGCAGCGTTCGCGGCCATGGCGCTCGGTTTCCTTGGCGATGGGGAACACCGCCTCTTCCGCAACGGCCGTTGGTTCCGGCTCAGCGGAAGCCGGGGCCACATCCTGGCACGATCGGGATCAGGCCTGGCCTTCCAGGCTCACTGAGCCCGAGCCAACCCCGAGCCAACACAGCCCAGCCGCCTACAAGCTCAGGGCTGCTGGATCGACGGGCTGTTCACCATGGTGAGTGCAGCCCGCTCCATGTAGTCCCACAGTGTGCCTTCGTGGAGCGGCGACAACCCGAGCGAATCCACTGCCGAGCGCATGTGGAAGAGCCAGCGGTCCTTGGCTTCTGGTGTCACCTGGAACGGCATATGCCGCATCCTCAATCGGGGGTGCCCACGTTCCTCGCTGTAGGTGACTGGACCGCCCCAATACTGCTCAAGAAACATGAGGAACCGTCGCTTTGCCGGAGCGAGGTCTTCTTCCGGGTACATGGGCCGGAGCAAAGGATCTCCGGCGACGCCGTCGTAGAACACATCGATGAGTTTCACGAAAGTCTCGTGGCCACCGATGGCCTCATAGAAGCTGTCGGTGTAGGCAGGCTGGCTGAACGGATCATTTTGCATCAACTGCCGCCGTTCGGCCGGATGCGGTGGTGCGGATTCCGGCTGGCTGCTCATGTCACTCACTGGCTTTCTGCTCTTGAATCTTGAGGGATTCCTTTGAAGATCGAGGCGCACCAGATGCCGCGGCTTCGGCAGGCGCAGTACCGGGAGGTGCAGGCGGAACGTCGTCCGGTGAAGCAGGTTCCTCCGGAACGTAGTCGCCTTGCGAACGGTTGCCCACCCTTAGGATCTCTCCGTTGCGCAGGTACCAGATGGCGCCGTCTTCGGCCTTGAGCCGGGTGATCCGGAGACCTACCGATTCAACGGTACCAATCACTTCGGTGGTGACGATCACGTCGCCGATTCCAAATTGATCCTCGATGGTGATGAAGATCCCGGACAGGAAATCGCGGATGAGTTGTTGGGCGCCAAAGCCAATGGCCACACCCAAAATGCCGACGCTCGTGAGTAGCGGCGCAATGTCCACGTTGAGGAATTTGAGCACGTAGATGATGACGATGACCACCACCACGACGCTGAGAATACTCGTCAGCAGTGAACCAATGGTGTGCGCACGCTGGGATCGCCGTTCGTGGTCCAGCGCCCGGAAGGCCGGCTGGGCCCACTTGAAATGCGGTTTCTTGAAGAAACTGGTGCCCTCGGCCACGCGGCGGGTGATACGCAGAATGACGAACCGGGCCACAACCCAGACAACCAATCCAATGCCAAGCGTCACGAAGATTGACGCGAAATCGATCTTGGCGGCATCAGCCACGATGTTATCGGTCGACGAGGCGACGTTCATTTGGGGAAATGCTCCTCACTGGATCCAATTGTTCGCCGGGCCCTTTTTCGCCGGGCGCTGAACACTCTGTCCACAGCCAACCCTATCGCCGTAGCGTGGCGGCATACGCATACTGATTCCGGGGCGCAGAGCCTTCTTGCCATCCGGCTAGCTGACCGCCGCCGTCGTGCTCGGCTCATGCAGAACCGGAAAGTTGACGCTCCGGGCGATGAAGCACACTTGGTTGGCCTCATGGTGCAATTCGTCCATCAGGGAGAGATGCGCGGGGTCGGCAACCGTGACCTGCGGCTTCAAAATGACGTTCTCGAACTGGCCGCTGCCATCGCGGTTGAGGCGCATCATCCCCTCGGCGTGGTCAACATAGTCCGTGACCACAACGCCGTGCTTGACCGCGACATGCAGGAAGGACAGCATGTGGCACTGGGACAGGGCGGCGAGCAGCAACTGTTCGGGGTTGTACCGGCTACGGTCGCCATGGAATGTCGGGTCCGAGGATCCCTTCAGGACGGGCAGCCCGGGGATCTCGACGTCGTGGTCCCGGGCATAGCCGCGGTAGGTGGAGGTCCCACTGCCCAGATTTCCGGTCCAGCGCACTGTCAGGGAGTAGTGGTGTTCGTCCAGGCTCATGCGGAAAGTCTAACGGCGGCACTCGGGGTCAGGCGTGCCATGCGGCCCCGGCTCCAGGAATACGGAACCGGGGCCTCGCGGTTTAGGCGTCTGCTGCGCGGGCCCTCAAGGCGCGGGCCACGCCGTCGCGGTTTTCGAGCATCATGCGCCGCAGCGCGCTGCTATCCGCCGGCAGCTCAGCCAGGAACTTGTCCGTGCGGTCCACGGTGGCCTGGGTGGTCAGCTGCGCGGGGTAAAGCCCGACGACGATCTGCTGGGCCAGCGCATGGGTGCGGTTGGCAACAATCTCCGGGACGGCCTCAAAGTACTTTTCGGCGTACGGTTCCAGCAGGGAGGTATCCAGCACGCGAGTGAAACCTGCGACGGCGGAGCTTTGGATGGCATTGGAAAGCTCGCCGGTCACAACGATCTTCTTCCACGCAGTGGCCTTGGCCTCCGGGGTGGGAAGGGCTGCCGTCGCCAAGGCTGCGGCGTTCTGGCCGTTGGCCGTGTGGTCGCGCTCAAGTTCGGCGTCGATCAGGTCCTGACCTTGCCGGCCGCCCACCACCAGTGAGGTGAGGAGTTCCCAGCGCAAGTCCTGGTCAACGGTCAGGCCATCCATAATGGTGCGGCCGTCCAGGAGCGCCTGGACGGTGTCCAGCTGGGAGCTGCTGGCGGCGAGAAGCGCGAACGACTTCACGAATTGGAGCTGGGCGTCCGATCCGGCAGCCGCAGTAGAGGAGAGTTCCCACAGCTTGTCCGCGGCAGACACTGTAGCGGCAACCTTGTGTTCTGCTGCGACGTAGTAGGTCAGTGTCGTGGCCAGCTGGCGCAGCTGGACCAGGGTCACGGAAGAATCGGTCTCGGACGCGATGTTCGCGAGAATCAGTTCGGCATAGCCGCGGGCCGAAGTCTCGCCGTCGCGCGCCGCATCCCATGCCGAGCCCCAAACCAAGGTGCGGGGCAGGCTACCGGCGAAGTCCTTCAGGTGGGCCTTCGCGGTGGCCAAGGAAGTGGGGTCGAGGCGGACCTTCGCGTAGGCGAGGTCGTCGTCGTTGAGCAGGACCAGGTCCGGACGTTCCAGCCCGGCAAGGGCGGGGACATCGGTCCGGGCGCCGTCGACGTCGAGCTCCTCCCTGTGGGTGCGCTCGAGCTTGCCATCGGAGGAGAGGTTGTAGAAACCTACGGCGAGGCGGTGTGGGCGCAGAGTGGGCTGTTCGTCGATAGCTGTCTGCAGGATCGAAAACGACGTGATCATACCGTCCGCATCGACCTCGAGCTCCGGGGCGAGCGTGTTAACGCCGGCGGTCTCAAGCCAGAGCTTGCCCCACTGGTCCAAGTCACGGCCACTGGCAGCTTCGAGTTCCTTCATGAGGTCTACCAATTCGGTGTTCTGCCAAGCATGCTTCTGGAAATACTCGCGGACGCCGGCCATGAATTGTTCCGGTCCTACCCAGGCAACCAACTGCCGCAGGACGGAAGCCCCCTTGGCATAGGTGATGCCATCGAAGTTGACCTCGACATCCTGGAGATCATTGATCTCGGCGAAAATCGGGTGCGTCGTGGGCAGTTGGTCCTGCCGGTACGCCCAGGATTTCTCCACCGAGGCAAAAGTGGTCCACGCCCGGTCGAATTCCGTGTTCTCGACGGCAGCCAAGTGGGACATGTACTCGGCAAAGGACTCGTTGAGCCAGAGGTCATTCCACCAGCGCATCGTGACGAGGTCGCCGAACCACATGTGCGCCAGCTCGTGCAGCACTGTGATGGCCCGGCGTTCGATCTGGGCGCCAGTGACCTTGCCCCGGAAGACGTATCCCTCGAGAATCGTCACCGCGCCTGCGTTTTCCATGGCGCCGGCGTTGAACTCGGGGACGAACAGTTGGTCGTACTTTTCGAAGGGGTAAGGGAAACCGAACTGGGCCTCGAAGAACTCAAAACCCTGGCGGGTCAGTTCAAAGATGTTATCGGCGTCCAAGTACTGCATGAGGGACTTGCGGGCGAAGACACCCAGGGGGATGGTCCGGCCATCTGAGCTGGTGACCTTGCTGCGGACCGCTTGGTACGGGCCCGCGATCAGGGCGGTGACGTAGGAGGAGATTCGGGGAGTGGGGGCGAAATGCCAGACCGAGCGAGCACCGCCGTCGTCCCCGGGGGTGGTTTCCACCTGTACGGGAGTGGGGGAGTTGGAAATGAGATCCCAGTGCGAAGGCGCAGTAACCGTGAACCTGAATGCCGCCTTCAGGTCCGGCTGCTCGAACACAGCGAACATACGGCGGGAATCGGGTACCTCGAACTGGGTGTACAGGTAGACCTCGTTGTCCACCGGGTCCACGAAACGGTGCAGGCCTTCACCAGTGTTCATGTAAGGGGCGTCGGCAACTACCTTGAGCTCGTTCTCGGCGGCGAGCCCGGGCAATTGGATGCGCTCGCCGTCGGACACAACTGCGGGATCCAACTCGGTGCCGTTCAGCGTCACGCTGTGGACGGTTTCCGTGATCGCGTCGATAAAGCTCGAGGAACCTTCGACGGCGGAGAACTTCACTACCGTGGTGGAGCCGAAGACCGTGGCGCCCTTCGTCAAGTCGAGCGTGACGTCATACGAGGTCACGGTGAGCAGTTCTGCGCGCTGCCCGGCTTCGGCGCGCGTCAGGTTCAGGCCTGGCAAGGTGGTGCCTCCAAGAAGGGGTTGCAGGAAGCCGGCTGACTTCAGCCAACGCCGGCGCTGTGAAGTCATTCTTTCATTTGAACGCGGCTTGGCAAGGACGCTGGATTACAGTGTCGCTGGCCGGGGGTAGCGTTGGAACATGGGAAAGATGCGCGACTCGTTGGACCTCCGGGCTCTCCGCTTTGCAGTGGCATTTCCGCTGCTGCTCGCCGCCGCATTCGCCGTGTGCGCGCTCATGTTGCGCAACAACCTTCCCGAGCCCGTCGCCATTGCGTGGAACGCCGACGGCGGAAGCAGCTTTGCGCCGTTCGCCGCCTACATGTTCGGAGGAACCGGCCTCATGGTCCTGACAGGGTGGTTGGTCTTCATCCAAGCCGTACCCCTTGCCAGGCCAGTGATCATGCGTCGGTTCATGATGGGCTTGGGTCTCATGGTGACGCTCTTCATCACCGCCGTGCTAGCCGCCGGACTCGTGGGACAAACGGGCCTCGCCGATGCCCGCAACTCCCACGTTGACGCCACCGTCCTCGCGCTCGGTGCCGGTGCGGCCCTGCCCCTGGGCGTGGTCATGATGATGGTTTTCAAGCCTGATCCACGCTGGACGCCGGAGGATGACGCCGCCCTCGAAGCCGAAGTAACCCTGAAGGAAGACCCCGGCCTGGCGGAAGATTCCATGTTGCTGTGGGTTCACGCGAGAAGCTCGGTGTTCGTCATGATCTGCGTGGCCACTCTATTTCCTGCCCTGTTGATCGCGATTGCGCTCCCGTGGCTGGGCGCGTTGCTCGCGGCGGCCGCAGTCATCGGAGCGTGTTTCCTCTTCGTTCGGGTGCGTGCTGACCGGGGAGGAGTGCAGGTCTTCGTTGCCGGCGTCCTAAAGGTCTTGACCGTGCCCGCCGTGGACATCGCCGGAGCGGCCGCACAAGAAGTCAGGGCCGCTGACTTTGGCGGCTGGGGACTCCGGCACCACGCCGGAGCCACCGCCATCCTCGTGAGTAGCGGGCCCGCCGTCGTCGTCCGCCAGGTCAGTGGCCGCAGGGTCGCGTTCAGCGCCGGGAGCTCCGCCACGGCGGACAGGCTCGCGGGAATCCTGAACCGCGTCGCGGCCCGTGCGCAGCGTGGAGAGCAGCCTCCTGCTCCCTGAGGGCACGAAGTTTGCCGCGTCTGCCGGTTTCGTCTTAAGACGTGAGCAACGGTCCGATCCTAGTAATCTAGGAACCGCATCCCTTACCGCCGCGCCCGGCCTCGCCGCGTTCGCGTGCCAGACTGAATGGACTTCCTGTGACCACACCCCGCGTCCACATCGCTACTGACCACGCCGGCATGGAGCTCAGCGCCCACCTGGTAAGCCACTTGACGGCCAAAGGCTACGACGTGGTTGACCACGGTCCCAAGGTGTACGACGCCCTCGATGACTACCCTTCGTTCTGCATCAACGCGGCCGCTGCCGTTGTGGCCGACCAGCGCGCCGGCATCCATGCTTTGGGCATTGTCCTGGGCGGATCCGGTAACGGTGAACAAATTGCCGCAAACAAGGTCAAAGGCGTCAGGGCCGCGCTGGCCTGGAACCTTTCCACCGCGAAACTGGCGCGCGAGCACAACGACGCCAACGTGATCGCCGTCGGCGGCCGCCAGCACACAGTCGATGAAGCCACCGAACTGATTGAGGCCTTCCTGCAGGAACCCTTCAGCAACGACGAACGCCACGTGCGCCGCATCGGAAAAATCGCCGCCTACGAGACGACCGGCGAAATCGTCGAATAGTGCCTGAGGGGCATTCAATCCATCGCCTGGCGCGTCAGTTCCAGGATGTCTTTGCCGGTCAAACACTGGAACTGTCCAGCCCGCAGGGCCGTTTCACGGCGGGTGCCGCGCTTCTGGACGGCCACAAGCTGCAGGAAGCGAGAGCACACGGTAAGCAGCTCTTCCTCCGTTTTGACCATGGCGTGATTCTGCATGTCCATCTGGGTCTCTATGGTGCATGGAACTTTGGCGGCGACGAGTCTTTCCGCGGGGCGTCGAGCATCGGGGCGCCTCGGCGAATCGGCGAGCGGGAGAGCTATTCACAAGGCACAGAGCAGGAGGCGGGACCCGATGCGGCGGATGTGGAAAGTGGCTACGCGGGGCCGCCCGAACCGGTGGGGGCTGTCCGCGTTCGCCTTGTCTCGGCCAACGGCTGGGCGGACCTGCGGGGCGCCACCACGTGTGCGGCGATCACCGAGGCCGAGGCGGCAGCTGTCCTGGCACGGCTCGGTCCCGATCCCCTCCACAACCTCCCGGGCGACCGGGACGAGTTCATTCGGCGGCTGCGGCGCCGCAAGACGGCCGTGGGGCTCCTCCTGATGGACCAGTCCGTTGTGGCCGGAATCGGGAACATCTATCGGGCGGAGGTGCTGTTCCGGCAGAGCGTTGATCCGTGGACTACGGGCGGCGCCTTGGACGCCGAAACTGCTGGACTTCTGTGGGATGACACCGTGGCCGCCATGAACGACGGCGTCCGGGACGGGCGGATTGTTACGACCCCAACGGCTTTGTGGACCGGCGGGAACGCAGGAGCGCTCGACGGCGAGGCGCACTTTGTCTACAAACGCCAGGGCCAGCCGTGCCGGCGATGCGGCGAAGCAGTGGGGATGGCTGAAATCGGTGCGCGCAAGCTCTATTGGTGCCCTGGCTGCCAGGACTAGGCAAAACGCGTGGCGCTGTCGGCGCCTAGTGCCTCCCGTCCTTACCCTTTTTGAACCGGAACACGCTCTCTCAATGGTGTGTCGTCGGCGTGTTGAGGGAGAATCCCCTTCAAAGAAGGTCAGGAAGGGAAAGGCACGCTCAACCTGCTTAAATGCGAAGAGCCCCTCAATGAGGGGCCCTTCCGTTCTTTGGAGGGGACGACGGGAATCGAACCCGCGTAATCAGTTTGGAAGACTGAGGCTTTACCATTAAGCTACGTCCCCGGGCGAGACTGCATGCACCCTTGGAGGTGTTCCGCGCATCTTTCCGGCGGCTGTTGAAGCCGGATATAACTAAACCTAATTCAGGGGCCAAGTGTCAAATGTGCATTCTCCGGCGCTATGCCCGTAGACTGTCCTGTGCATTCACGGGGTGTAGCTCAGCTTGGCTAGAGCGCCTGCTTTGGGAGCAGGAAGTCGCAGGTTCAAATCCTGTCACCCCGACTCTGTGTGCCTGTCCCGATCCGGGACGCGGCAGAACCCCATCCCACAAAACCAGGAGTACTTAGACTGTGAAGAGCGCTGTCGAGAACCTCACCGCCACGCGGGTCAAGCTCAACGTTGAGGTTCCCTTTGAGGAACTGAAGCCGAGCATCGATGCCGCTTACAAGACCGTTGCTTCGCAGATCCAGGTTCCCGGGTTCCGCAAGGGCAAGGTTCCCTCCAAGCTGGTCGACCAGCGCGTCGGCCGTGGTTACGTCTTGGAGACCGCCATCAACGATGGCCTCAATGGCTGGTACCAGGCTGCTGTCCAGGAAACTGGCCTCCGCCCCCTGAGCCGTCCCGAGGTTGAGATCACCGAGGTTCCGGACCCCTCCGCAACCGACGGTGAGCTGAAGTTCCAGGTTGAGATCGATGTCCGCCCCGAGGTTGAACTGCCCGACTACGCCGGCATCAAGATCGAGGTTGCTGCTGCAGAGTCCTCCGACGAGGACGTCGACAAGGCCCTGGATGAACTCCGTGGCCGCTTCGGCACCCTGAAGTCGGTTGACCGCCCTGCTGCCGATGGTGACTTCCTGACCATCGACATCACCGCCACGATCGACGGCGCAGAGATTGACTCCGCTACCGGGCTGTCCTACCAGGTTGGCGCCGGCACCATGCTCGAAGGCCTGGACGAGGCCGTCACCGGCCTGTCTGCCGATGAAGAAGCAATCTTCGACACCACGCTTGTTGGCGGCGAGCACGCCGGCGAGGCCGCCCAGGTCAAGGTTGTTGTCAAGACCGTCAAGGAGCGCGAGCTTCCTGACGCAAACGACGACTTCGCCCAGTTGGCATCCGAGTTCGACACTCTCGCTGAACTGCGTGAAGACCTTGCCAAGCAGGCTGCTGAGTCCAAGGTGGTCGGCCAGGGCGTCGAAGCCCGCGACAAGGTCCTGGACAAGCTGGTCGAGCTCATCGAGGTCCCGGTTCCGGACTCCGTGGTCGAAGAGCAGCTCGAAGCGCACTTCAACCCGGAGAACGCCCACGGTGAAGGCGAGCACGACACCGAGGAACACCGCGCGGAGGTCAAGGCCAACACCGCCCGCGCTTTCCAGAACGAGATCATCCTTGACGCTATTGCCGACAAGGAAGAAGTGAACGTCAGCCAGAACGAACTGATCGATTACATCGTCTCCACGGCAAGCCAGTACGGCATGGACCCGAACCAGTTCGCCCAGATCATCGATCAGAGCGGCCAGGTTCCCATGATGGTTTCCGAGGTCCGCCGCCGCAAGGCCCTCGCAGTTGTGCTGGGTCAGGCCGAGGTTGTCGACTCCGAAGGCAACAAGGTTGACCTCAGCGACTTCGTGCGCCCCGCCGGTGAAGAGACCGTCAGCGTCGAAGAAGCCGAAGAAGCAGCCGTCGTTCCGAGCGATGACCCTGCCGCAGTGAAGTTCTAGTTTTGCCTCTTGCCGCCCCCGGATCCTTCGATCCGGGGGCGGCTTGGTTTAAGCCGCGCCAGCGCCGAAAAGCCGGACGCTCCCCAATCGTGCGCCGTCAGCGAACAGCGCGATTTGGGAGAACAAATCGCCATCGAAAACGGTTAGTGTCCAAGTAGTGAAGATCAGGGATGGCAAGTTCAGCAATGGCCCTGTCACCAGCGAGAGGTAAGTACTTATGTCACAGCACGCAGAGGCACCCAGGATGGCCACCGTCGATCCCGCGGCCCAGGACAACTACATCTACAACCGCCTGCTGAAAGAGCGCATCATCTGGCTCGGATCTGAAGTCCGTGACGAGAACGCCAACGCGATCTGCTCCCAGCTCCTCCTCCTCTCGGCTGAAGACCCGGAGAAGGACATCTACCTTTACATCAACTCTCCTGGTGGTTCCGTGACTGCCGGCATGGCCATTTACGACACCATGCAGTTCATCCCGAACGACGTCGTGACGGTCGCCACCGGACTCGCGGCCTCCATGGGACAGTTCCTTCTTTCCTCGGGCACCAAGGGCAAGCGTTACGCCACGCCCAACGCCCGCATCCTCATGCACCAGCCTTCCGGCGGCATCGGTGGCACGGCGTCGGACATCAAGATCCAGGCCGAGCTGATCCTTCACATGAAGAAGGTCATGGCCGAGCTGACCGCTGAACAGACCGGGCAGACTGTCGAGACCATCCTCAAGGACAACGACCGGGACAAGTGGTTCACCGCCACTGAGGCCCTTGCATACGGCTTCTTCGACAAGATCTCAGCCCACGCTGGATCGGTCGCTGGCGGGGGCGGAACGGCCAACTCCTCGAATTCCGAGAAGTAACCGGCACACGAAACATTCAGATCAGGAGCAATGAACATGAATTACAACTTTGGATGGTCTGCCGGTAATCTCCCGTCCAGCCGCTATGTCCTCCCGCAGTTCGAGGAGCGCACCCCTTACGGCTTCAAGCGCCAGGACCCGTACACGAAGCTGTTCGAGGACCGCATCATCTTCCTCGGCGTACAGGTTGACGACGCTTCCGCCGACGACATCATGGCCCAGCTGTTGGTGCTCGAGTCTACGGATCCGGATCGGGACATCACCCTGTACATCAACTCCCCGGGTGGCTCATTCACAGCCATGACTGCCATCTACGACACCATGCAGTACATCCGTCCCGAGATCCAGACTGTTTGCCTGGGCCAGGCGGCCAGCGCCGCAGCCGTGCTGCTCGCTGCCGGTACTCCCGGCAAGCGGCTCGCACTGCCGAACGCCCGCGTCCTGATCCACCAGCCGGCGCTGTCCGGCGGCCAGGGCGGACAAGCCTCGGACCTCGAGATCCAGGCGGCCGAAGTCATGCGCATGCGCACCTGGCTTGAGGACACGCTGGCCCACCACTCCGGCCGTACCTCTGAGCAGGTCAACAATGACATCGAACGCGACAAGATCCTCACCGCCGCTGAAGCGATGAACTACGGATTGATCGACCAGGTGCTCGATTCCCGCAAGATCAAGCCCCAGGCGATCGCCAGGTAACTGGCCAAAACTCGACGCCGGTGCGGTTCAGGAAATATGGACCGCATCGGCGTTCTGTTTCAACCCAAGCAGCCCATTGTGTCCTACAGTGGAAGTTGTCATGGTGGCGCCCCCGCTGCGATCTCGCGAAATTGGCGGATAGGTACGGGGCTGCACCACCCGCATGAAACGAAGGGATTCCCACATGGCTCGGATTGGCGAGAGCACGGATCTGCTGAAGTGTTCTTTCTGCGGAAAGAGCCAGAAGCAGGTTCGGAAGCTGATTGCCGGGCCCGGCGTGTACATCTGCGACGAGTGCATCGAACTCTGCAACGAGATCATCGAAGAGGAACTCGCTGAAGTGTCGGATCTGGGCAGCTTCGAGTTGCCCAAGCCGCGGGAAATCTTCGATTTCCTCCAGGAGTACGTCATTGGCCAGGAG
This sequence comes from Arthrobacter sp. AZCC_0090, assembly GCF_014207375.1. Taxonomy (GTDB): domain Bacteria; phylum Actinomycetota; class Actinomycetes; order Actinomycetales; family Micrococcaceae; genus Arthrobacter. The sequence goes on from NZ_JACHEE010000017.1 coordinate 50,651, forward strand.
CCGGCGAAACGCTCCCTCGCCGTCGCGGTCTACAACCACTACAAGCGCATCCAGGCAGGTCACGCACCAAAGACCGGCCTTGGCGAAGGTGGACACCACGAGGACGTGGAGATCGCCAAGTCCAATATCCTGTTGATTGGCCCCACCGGTTGCGGCAAGACCTACCTCGCACAAACCCTGGCCCGCCGCTTGAACGTCCCCTTCGCCGTCGCGGACGCCACCGCGCTTACGGAGGCCGGATACGTGGGCGAGGACGTCGAAAACATCTTGCTGAAGCTCATCCAAGCCGCTGACTACGACGTCAAAAAGGCCGAGCAAGGCATCATCTACATCGACGAGATCGACAAGATCTCGCGCAAGAGTGAGAACCCGTCCATCACCCGCGACGTCTCTGGCGAAGGCGTGCAGCAGGCACTCCTGAAGATCCTCGAAGGCACGGTGGCCTCGGTTCCGCCGCAGGGTGGTCGTAAACACCCGCATCAGGAATTCATCCAGATCGACACCACCAATGTGCTGTTCATTGTGGCCGGTGCCTTTGCCGGACTTGAGGACATCATCGGATCGCGGTCCGGTCGCAAGGGCATTGGTTTCGGGGCCCCGCTCAACGAGGTCAAGGACAACGCAGACAGCTACGGCGAGGTGATGCCGGAGGACCTGCTCAAGTTCGGGCTTATTCCTGAATTCATTGGACGCCTGCCGGTGATCACCACCGTGTCCAACCTTGACCGTTCCGCGCTCATCCAGATTCTCTCCAAGCCCAAGAACGCCTTGATCAAGCAGTACCAGAAGATGTTCCAGCTGGACGGCGTCGAGCTTTTGTTCGACGACGACGCCCTTGACTCGATTGCGGACCAAGCCCTTGAACGTGGCACCGGAGCGCGCGGACTGCGTGCCATCATGGAGGAAGTGCTGCTGCCGGTCATGTTCGACCTGCCCAGCAGGGACGACATCGCCAGCGTCGTCATCACTGCCGACGCCGTGAACAAGAAGGGCCAGCCCACCATGATCGCGCACGAGGTCGTGGCGAAGCGGCGGAATAAGTCGGCCTAGCCCAAGGTTGGCATAGTCGGTGCCGGACGCACATTCTTCCGGCTAGCCGCGCCCCCGTACGTCCTATCCGAGGAGTTCACTGTGCCCGAGCAGACCGCAAACAAGGTTGATTTCTGGTTCGACCCCATGTGCCCTTTTGCCTGGGTGACATCGCGCTGGATTGGCGAAGTGGAAGACGTGCGTGGCATCGAGACCAATTGGAACGTCATGAGCCTGTCTGTTCTCAACGAGGGCCGCGAACTGCCGGCCGAGTACGCCGAGAAGATGGAGCTTGGCTGGGGACCCGTGCGTGTCATCATTGCCGCCCGCGAGCTGCACGGAACCAAGTACATCAAGCCGCTGTACGACGCGATGGGTTCCCTCATCCACCACGAAGGCATCAAGGATTTCGCCGAGGTCATCTCCAAGGCACTGGCTGAAACCGGCCTGCCCGCCGAGTTGGCCCGCTTTGCCGATTCTGAAGAATACGATGTGCAGCTGCGTGCCAGCCACGAATCCGGCATCTCCTTGGTGGGCCAGGACGTGGGGACTCCGGTGGTCGCGGTCAACGGCACTGCGTTCTTCGGCCCGGTCCTGACCCGCGTTCCCCGTGGAGAAGAAGCTGGCCGTATCTGGGATGCCACGGTCACGTTGGCCGGCTACCCGCACTTCTTCGAGCTGAAGCGCAGCCGGACCGAAAGCCCCGAATTCAACTAGGCCCGATTCGGGCTCGTGGTTGAGCTGCTGGCGGTTGACGCGACCGCTGGCACGGCTATTTCAGGAAGCGCGACGTTCTGCGGTCCGCCAGGATCTTTCCGTTTGTTTGGCAGCCCGGGCAATACTGCAATGCGGTGTCGGCAAAGGACACTTCGCGGATCGTGGACCCGCACACCGGGCATGACTGGCCCGCCCTGCCATGTACCCTCATGGTGCTCCGCTTCGCGTCCTTGAGTTCGTTGGAGGCTTTCCCGGTTGCGGCGGCAACAGCCGCCCCCAGGACGCTTTCGATGGCCTCATAAAGGACCTGCGTGGTATTCCTGTCCAGCGACTTGGCGATCGCGAACGGTGAAATTCTGGCGGCGTGGAGGATTTCGTCGCTATAGGCGTTGCCGATGCCAGCGATGATGCTCTGGCTCCTGAGCAGTCCCTTGATCTGGTGTGAGCTTGTGGCCAGGATCCCGGTCAAGGTTTCCACGGTGAATTCCGGGCTTAGCGGGTCCGGACCCAGCGTTGCGATGCCCGGAACGTCCATGGGGCTTCGCACCACGTACACGGCCAGGCTTTTCTTCGTTCCCGCCTCCGTCAAATCCACGCCGACGTGCGTTGAACCATCGCTCTTGGTGAAGCTGAGCCTGGCGGCAATATTGCTGCCGCCCATCCGTAGCTGGGTCTGCGACGGCTGCTCGGTGTACCGCAGCCACCCGGCCTTGGCGAGGTGGAAAATGAAATGGATCCCCCCGACGTCGAGGCTGACGAACTTGCCGAAGCGCTCCACCCGGAGGACTTTCCGACCCTCCAGGGATGAATACGGTGGATCGGCGGTCTTGAGCACTGCAAAAGAGGTGATCTGGATCTTCGTCAGTTCGGCACCGAGAAGATTCCTGCCCAGGAAGGCGGCTAGCCCGGCCACTTCGGGAAGTTCTGGCATAGCAACACTGTGCCACAAGCATCCAGCCGCCAGAACCCCGCAGGCCAGTCACGAAGTCCCGGAATTACATGCCAGTAGTTCCTGCAGAGGGGTTGTGCTGACCGGGAAGCGGGTCAAGAATAGAACTTACCCACTTCGAAAGAAGAGGGACACGGAAACCAAAGATTCAGTGATATGTATCTGACGCAGCCTTCGGCAAAGTTGGATACAAGCTACCAGTGACGAGGTAGGAAGACCTGAAAGTCTGAGGATTCCGCCAGACTGTCAAGACGTCACCGGACAGCCGAAAAGTCGAAGCCCCACCAACGGCTAAACGCTGATGGGGCTTCCCCTTTGCCCGGAACTCCCGGACCGACCCGGAAACTCCCGGACCGACCCGGAAACTCCCGGACCTTCGAAATTAGGCCTGCGCGGGCTCTTCGGCAGGTGCCAGGACCACGTCACTCACCGTGAGTTCGCCCTCAGCGGCCACCAGTGAAATCTCCTGTGCGTTGGCCGCGGCCTTCAGGTCTCCCAATCCGGCTTCCAGCTGGGCAACAAACGACTCGGTAGCCGTGATGGTTGCGGAGAGAACTTCGGTGCGCTGCTTGACCTTTGCCTCAGACTTCGCCTTGCGGATGCCGCTCAGCGCGATGCCGACGGTGCCCAGCATGGTGGTGTCGCCGTCGACGATTTCCACGGCTGCAGGCCACGCCGCGCGGTGAACTGAACCCGTGCGCCACCAGCTCCAGACCTCTTCGGTGGCGAAGGGCAGGAACGGCGCGAACAGGCGCAACAACGAATCCAGCGTGGTGGCAAGGGCAGCAAGGACGGACGCCTGCTCGGTCTCGCCGGCAGCACCGTACGCGCGGTCCTTGATGAGCTCCACGTAGTCGTCCGTGAACTGCCAAAAGAACGATTCCGTGATCTGCAGGGCACGGGCGTAGTCGTAGTTGTCGAACGCCTTGGTGGACTGGGCCACGACGTCGGCCAACTGGGCGAGCAGTGCACGGTCCAGGGGGTTGCTCAGGACGGAAAGGTCCGCGCCGACAACGGAGTTCTCCGTAGCGCCCAGGTTCAACACGAACTTGGAGGCGTTGAGCAGCTTGATGGCCAGGCGGCGCCCGATCTTCATCTGGGCGATCTCGTAGGCGGTATCAGCACCGAGCTTGGCGGACGCGGCCCAGTAACGGACGGCGTCGGAGCCGAATTCGTTAAGGACGTCGGTGGGAACAACCACGTTGCCCTTGGACTTGGACATTTTCTTGCGGTCCGGGTCCAGGATCCAGCCCGAGATGGCTGCGTGCTTCCACGGCGCGCTGTTCTGGAGGGCGTCTGCCCGGACAGCGGAGGAGAAGAGCCAGGTGCGGATGATGTCGTGGCCCTGCGGACGGAGGTCGAAGGGGTAGACCTTGCCGAACAGTGCCTCGTCACGGCTCCAGCCGCCCACGATCTGCGGGGTCAGTGAAGACGTCGCCCAGGTGTCCAGGACGTCGGCGTCTCCAATGAAGCCGTTGGGCTGCTCGCGCTGGGATTCGTCGAAGCCAGGGGCCGCGTCCGCGGCGGGGTCCACGGGCAAGGACTCGTCGGATGGGAGAATCGGGTTCTCGTAGTCCGGGTTGCCCTGGGCATCAAGCGGGTACCAGACGGGGATCGGCACGCCGAAGAAGCGCTGGCGAGAAACGAGCCAGTCACCGTTCAGGCCGGAGATCCAGTTCTCGTAACGCGAGCGCATGAAGGATGGGTGGAACTCGATTTCGTGTCCGCGTGCGATCAATCGTTCGCGGCGGCCCTCGTCCCGCCCGCCATTGCGGATGTACCACTGGCGCGACGTGACGACTTCAAGGGGCTTGTCGCCCTTCTCGAAGAAATTCACCGGGTGGGTAATCTTCTTTGGCTCGCCATCCAGCAGATCGGCGGCAGCGAGAAGCTCAACCACGGCTTCCTTGGCCGAGAACGCCGTCTTGCCGGCAATCGCGGCGTAGGCTTCCTTGCCGGCGTCGGTGGTGATCCACTCAGGTGTCTCGGCGATGATTCGGCCGTCGCGGCCCATGATGGCGCGCGTGGGCAGCTGCAGCTCGCGCCACCAGGTGACATCAGTCAAGTCGCCGAAAGTACAGACCATGGCGATGCCGGAGCCCTTGTCCGCCTTGGCGAGCGGGTGGGCCTTGACCTCAAGCTCGACGTCGAACAGGGGAGACGTCACTGTCTTGCCGAACAGCGGCTGGTAGCGCTCGTCGTCGGGGTTTGCCACCAAGGCCGCGCACGCAGCGAGCAGCTCCGGGCGCGTTGTCTCGATGTAGATCTTCTCGCCGTCGGCAGTGAAGAAGGGGTAGCGGTAGTACGCACCGGCAACCTCGCGGTCCTCCAGTTCGGCCTGCGCGACGGCGGTACGGAACGTCACGTCCCACAGCGTGGGAGCCTCGGCCATGTAGGCGTCGCCGGCGTTCAGGTTCGCGAGGAAGGCGCGCTGGGACACCGCACGGGAAGTGTCATCGATAGTGCGGTACGTGAGGTCCCAGTCAACGGAGAGGCCGAGGGTCTGGAACAGGTTCTCGAAGACCTTCTCGTCCTCCACGGCGAGTTCCTCGCAGAGTTCGATGAAGTTTTGGCGGGAGACGACGTCGAAGTCCCGCTGGTTCTTCGCAGGTTCCGCCGGCGGTCGGTAGCCGGCGTTGTACGGAATGGCGGGATCGCAGCGGACACCGTAGTAGTTCTGGACGCGGCGCTCGGTAGGCAGGCCGTTGTCGTCCCAGCCCATCGGGTAGAAGACGTTCTTGCCGGTCATGCGCATGTAGCGGGCCTGGACGTCCGTCTGCGTGAACGAGAACATGTGGCCCACGTGGAGCGAACCCGAGGCGGTAGGCGGGGGAGTATCGATCGAGTAGACCTGCTCCCGGGTGGTGTCCGGGTTGAACTTGTAGGTTCCTTCATCCAGCCAGCGCTGCGTCAGGGCAGCCTCGAGGCCTTCAAGGGCCGGCTTGTCGGGAACGTTGATGGGGGCGGTGGCGGGCGTGTCTGTACCCTGCGTTGATTCAGCCATGGGCCAATTGTTTCATCTTCTTGCACAGGTTCTTGCACAGGTTCTTGCACAGGTTCTTGCACTAGCGTGCACTCCATGGCGGATCTCAGGGACGTTTTGGTGATCAAGCGCATCTATGACGAGGCAGCCGACGACGACGGCTACCGGATTCTGGTGGACCGGCTCTGGCCGCGAGGGGTATCCAAAGAACGCGCCCGTTTGGATCTCTGGCTGAAGGAGATCGCGCCCTCGCCTCCGCTGCGCACCGAGTTTGCCCATATGCGGGAGCGATTCGAGGACTTCCGCCGCTCGTACCAAGCCGAACTGGAACGGAACCCCGCCGTGGAGCAGTTGCTGGAGTTGGCGGCAGGCAAGAAGCGTGTGACGCTCCTTTACGGAGCCAGGGACCCAGAGATCAACCATGCCCGCGTGTTGCTGGAATTCTTGCTGGGCGCCGGGTCGGCTGATAAATGACGCCGAAGCATCCGCGCTTTTCGCGGGCCTACGACCGGGCGTTACCCGAGACAAAAGTTGCGCGGCGGCACCGAGAACCCGCGCAGGCTTCTGGCTGGCTTGGCCGCGCGATTTCTCCCGGCGAACCACGTTAGGGTGGTGCCATGACTGAGGAAGCACAGACGAAGACTGCAGTAGTGACCGGCGCCAGCACGGGAATCGGCGAAGCCACGGTGCGGGCCCTCGCTGCAGACGGATGGAGGGTGTTCGCCGTCGCCCGCCGTGCGGAACGGCTCGAAGCGCTCGGCACCGAGACCGGCGCTGTGCCTTTCGCAGCGGATATCACCAAGGACGACGACGTCGCCGCCTTGCTCTCTGCCGTCAGCGAAGCGGGGGGCGCTGACACCCTCATCAACATTGCGGGCGGCGCACGGGGCGCGGATACCGTGGCCAATGCGCAGAGCGAAGACTGGGACTGGATGTACCAAGTCAACGTGCTCGGCACCCTGAAGCTGACCCGCGCGTTTCTTCCGATGCTGCGGGCCAACGGCGAGGGCACCGTTCTGAACCTGACGTCGACCGCCGGCTTCACCGCCTACGAAGGTGGCGGCGGCTACAACGCGGCCAAGTTTGCCCAGCACGCAATGACCGGTGCCCTGCGCCTTGAGGAAGCCGAGAACAACATCCGCGTGATCGAGGTGGCACCCGGTCTCGTCCGTACGGAGGAATTTGCACTCAACCGCCTCGGGGATGCTACTGCTGCGGCCAAGGTGTACGCCGGAGTCGAGAAGCCGCTCACGCCTGAGGACGTCGCCGACGTTGTCAAATACGCGGTCTCAGTGCCGCACCACATCAACCTGGACGAGATCATCGTCCGCCCTGTGGCGCAGGCTGCTACCCACAAGTTGATCCGCAAGGGCTAGGTTGCTGCCGGGATCCCCAAGGTTGCGAGGATGGCCGCGTGGTCTGTTCCGGGGACGCGGTGAACAGCGTATGCGCTGCTGCTGATCTGCGCGGTGGTGACCATATGGTCGAGCACGATCCCTGGTAGTTTGCTCCCCTTCACAGGCCAGGTGGGCACGAAGCGACCCCCGGAAGCAATACCGACGTCCACCAGCTTTTGACCGTCGGGGCCTCCGTCCACAAGTCGCCGGAACTCCATGTGATCGTACGTGGCGTTGAAGTCGCCGATGAGCAACTGATTGCCCGGCCGGGCAGCCATGCGCCCCACCGCGGCGAGATCACGTCGCCACTGGGCGATGCGGATGTCCACCGGCGGCAGCGCGTGGACATTGGTCACGTCCAGTACAGCCGTGGCGTCCCCGGATGTGATGGTTACCCGGACCGTGGGCATCTGGAAGGGCGAATCGGGCACCATCCCCAGCGACTGCAGGGGATGCGAGGAGTATATGGCGCTGCCGGCCGCATCGTCCGTGGGATCGCTGATCCTGTTGGGTAACAGCTCAGCCAATCCTGCGGCCGCGAGTCCGTCTTGGAGTCCCTGTGAATGTTCTTGGACGCTCAACAGCGAGATTCCGTTCTCTTTGACTAAGCGCACGATTTCGTCAGGATCCGCCCCGCCAAACTCCGAATTGATGTTCATGGCTTTCAGTTCCAGCAGCCGGAGACCGGCGCTGGGTGTATAGCGACCGCCGTCGAGCGGAAACAGCCAGAACAGCTGCACGGCCAGCAGGGACGCCGTCGTCGCAACCATCCAGGCGCGCCGACAGATCAGGCCAAGCAGAGCCGCAAGCACGGCCGGGATCACGAGCCACGGTGTGAAAGACAGCAACTGGACTATCGGCAACGGCCATTCGAGCGGCACCGCGCGAAACACCGACAGCACAGCCACAGGCAGCGCCGCCACGCCCGCCAGAACCGCCAAGGCGTGCCGTCGACCAGACCGCGAGGCAGCTTGGGGGTGATCAGGGACAGTCATGTGCCCGAGTCTAAGTGGGTGTGGACAACCGCCGCATGCGCGGGGCGAGTTCAAGTAGAGCTCGCGGCGCCGCTGCCGCTAGACTTGTGACACAAGCTTCGACCCGGCAATCACCGGTGAGCTTCCGGAAGAACGCCCCCGCCACCATGGGGATCAGTAGAACCGGACGGGTAAGCCCGTCACAGCAGCAATGAGCGGCCGACGCCGGAACAGCTCCTCTTCAAAGGGGCCGCGCCAGCGTTGGTAAGTGAGGTGGTACCGCGGTACCGGCACTGTTGGAAACAACGGGCTGGCGCCGTCCTCGCATCCTGAATGAAACTTTGTGTTCACCGGCTCAACCCAGGATGAAGAGATGACGTATTACCCCAAGGCCTCCGCAACGCTGTCCAGCACAGCTCCGTCCGGCACCGCAACGGGGGTGTCCGCCTCCGTGAAGTTCCCGGAGATCGAAGAGCGCATCCTCAAGTACTGGGATGAAGACGGCACCTTCCAAGCCAGCATCGACCAGCGCAGCGCCGATGCTCCCGGCGGGCACCCTGGCAGCAACGAGTTCGTCTTCTACGACGGTCCTCCCTTCGCCAACGGCTTGCCCCACTACGGCCACCTCCTGACCGGCTACGCCAAGGATCTCGTGGGCCGTTACCAGACCCAACGCGGAAAGCGCGTCGAACGACGCTTCGGCTGGGATACGCACGGCCTGCCCGCTGAGCTGGAAGCCATGAAGCAGCTGGGCATGACGGACAAGACCCAGATCGAAGCCATGGGCATCGACAAGTTCAATGACGCGTGCCGCGCCTCCGTCATGAAGTACGCGGACGAGTGGAAGAGCTACGTCACGCGCCAGGCCCGCTGGGTGGACTTCGACAACGACTACAAGACCCTCAACGTCGAGTACATGGAGTCGGTCCTCTGGGCCTTCAAGCAGCTCCACGAGAAGGGCCTCACCTACAACGGTTACCGCGTCCTCCCGTACTGCTGGAAGGACGAGACCCCGCTGTCCAACCATGAGCTGCGCATGGACGACGATGTCTACAAGAACCGCCAGGACCAGACCGTCACCGTGACCTTTCCCATCAAGGCGGGGGAGTCGGAGCTCTCCAAGTCCCTTGAGGGCGTGCAGGCGCTCGCCTGGACCACCACCCCGTGGACGCTGCCCACCAACTTGGCGCTCGCCGTCGGGCCTGACATCTCCTACGCAGTGGTTCCGGCCGGTCCGAACGGCATCAAAGCCGCTTCCGCAGAGGCTCCGGTGACGGGCAGCTTCCTGCTGGCTGCCGATCTGCTCGGCACCTACGCCAAGGATCTCGGGTACGACGACGTAGCTGCCGCCAGCACCGCTATCACGGCCAGCTACACGGGCTCCCAGTTGGCGGGCCTCGAGTACGAGCCGCTCTGGGACTACTTCTCCGACACCGAGAAGTACGGCACGCAGAACGGTTGGCGCTTCCTCGTGGCGGACTACGTCACCACCACGGACGGTACGGGCATCGTCCACCAGGCCCCGGCCTACGGTGAAGACGACCAGAAAGTCTGCGAAGATGCGGGTATCCCCGTGGTGCTCTCCGTTGACGAAGGCGCCAAGTTCCTCCACCTGTTCGCACACGGACCCCTTGCCGAAATCTCCGGATTGCAGGTCTTCGACGCCAACAAGCCGATCACGCAGGCACTCCGCTCCGGCGGCCGTTTGGTCCGTCAGGCCAGCTACGAGCACAGCTACCCGCACTGCTGGCGCTGCCGCAACCCCTTGATCTACCGTGCCGTGTCCTCCTGGTACGTGGAGGTCACCAAGTTCAAGGACCGGATGTCCGAACTGAACCAGGAGATCAACTGGATCCCGGGCAACGTCAAGGACGGACAGTTCGGCAAGTGGTTGGCCAACGCCCGCGACTGGTCCATCAGCCGCAACCGTTACTGGGGCTCGCCCATCCCGGTGTGGCAGTCGGACGATCCCGAATACCCGCGCACCGACGTTTACGGCTCGCTCGCCGAGATGGAAGCCGATTTCGGCCGCCTGCCGATGAACAACGACGGACAGGTTGACTTGCACCGCCCGTTCATCGACGAATTGACGCGGCCTAACCCGGACGATCCGCGCTCTCCTGAAGAGGGCCAGTCCACCATGCGCCGTGTCGAGGACGTCCTGGACGTCTGGTTCGATTCCGGTTCCATGCCGTACGGCCAGGTGCACTACCCGTTCCAGAACGAAGAATGGTTCGACACCCACAACCCTGCCGACTTCATCGTCGAGTACATCGGGCAGACGCGCGGCTGGTTCTACATGCTGCACATCCTGTCCACGGCGTTGTTTGACCGCCCTGCCTTCCGCAACGTGATCAGCCACGGCATCGTCCTGGGCTCTGATGGACAGAAGATGTCCAAGAGCCTGCGCAACTACCCGGACGTCTCCGAGGTCCTGGACCGTGACGGCTCCGATGCCATGCGCTGGTTCCTGATGTCCAGCCCCATCCTTCGCGGCGGCAACCTCGTGGTCACCGAGCAGGGAATCCGCGACGGCGTCCGCCAGGTCATCCTGCCGCTCTGGAACGTGTACAGCTTCTTCACGCTGTACACGAACGCCTCGAACGGTGGCCAGGGCTATGACGCCAAGCTGCGCTATGACGGCTACACGGACACCCTGGACCAGTACCTCCTGGCTAACACCGGGGATCTCGTCCGCAACATCACTTCCAGCCTGGACGACTACGACATTTCCGGAGCCTGCGATGAACTTCGCAGCTATTTGGACATGCTCACCAACTGGTACGTGCGCCGTAGCCGGCAGCGCTTCTTCGACGAGAACGCCGACGCTTTCGACGCCCTCTACACGGCGCTCGAGGCCGTTTGCCGTGTCTCTGCATCGCTGCTGCCCCTGGTTTCCGAGGAGATCTGGCGCGGACTGACCGGCGGGCGCTCCGTGCACTTGGCTGATTGGCCCGAGGCTTCGCTGTTCCCGGCAAACCCGGGTCTCGTGGAGGCCATGGACCGCGTCCAGCAGATCTGCTCCGCGGGTTCCAGCCTGCGCAAGGCCGCCAACCTTCGCGTTCGCCTGCCTTTGCAGGAGCTTACGGTAGTGGCACCCGGTGCGGACGCTCTGGAAGGCTTCGCCGCCGTCGTCGCGGATGAACTGAACCTGCGTTCTGTCCGGCTCCTGGACGCCGCCACGGCGTCACCGGAGGAATTCGGCATCGAGCAGAAACTCGTGGTCAACGCCCGCGCGGCGGGCCCGCGCCTGGGTAAGAACGTCCAGCAGGCCATCAAGGGTTCCAAGTCCGGCGACTGGTCAGTGCAAACAATTGACGGCGTTGCGGGAGTCGTTGTTTCCGGTGGACTCGAACTGGAACCGCAGGAGTACACCCTGGAGACCGTGGTCGCGGAGTCGGCTGACGGATCCTCGGCGGCTGCAGCTGTCCTCCCCGGCGGTGGCTTCGTGGTCCTGAACACCGAGGTCACCCCGGAACTTGCTGCCGAAGGCCTGGCGCGCGACATGGTCCGTGCCATCCAGCAGGCCCGCAAGGACGCCGGACTCAACGTCAGCGACCGCATCCACACCACGGTCCTGGCTGTCCACGACGTTGTTGACGCCCTCCGCGCCAATGAAGACCTGGTCAAGACCGAAACCCTGTCCCTCAAGCTCGACCCCGTCGTCTCCGGCGATGCCGTCGAGCCGCAGATCACCGTTACAAAGATCGAGGCCTAGTACATGAGCGATGAATTCTCCGTAGAAAGCGTCTACGCCGAACTCCTGGGCCGCGCCCCGGAAAACAAGATGGAGCCGAGGCTCGCGCCCCTGTACCGTGCGATGGACGTGCTGGGGGAGCCCAACAAGGCGTTCCCGATCATTCACATCACGGGAACGAACGGCAAGACATCGACCGCCCGCATGATCGAGGCAGGGCTTCGCGCCCACGGCTTGAGCACCGGCCGCTACACGAGCCCGCACCTGTCGAAAGTCACCGAGCGCATCAGCATCGACGGCGAGCCCGTGTCGGATGAGACCTTCGTCCGGATCTGGGACGAGATCCGGCCTTACCTCGAGATCGTGGACAAGGAACTCGAAGACGAAGACCAGCCCAGGCTTACTTACTTCGAGTGCCTGACTATCCTGGGCTTTGCGATTTTCGCTGACCAGCCCGTCAATGTCGCCGTGATCGAAGTGGGCCTCGGAGGCATCACCGATGCCACCAACGTTGGCGACGGCCAGGTTTCCGTGGTGACGCCGATTTCGCTCGACCACACCGATCTTCTCGGTGATACCACCGAGGACATCGCGCACGAGAAGGCCGGAATCATCAAGCCTGGCGGATTCCTGATCAGCGCCGCGCAGCCCGTGGACGCCGCGCAGGTGCTCCTGGAGAAGGCGCGCGAAGTAGGGGTGCCGTTCCGCTTCGAGGGCGTCGAATTTGGAGTGGAATCTCGCAGCGTGGCCGTCGGTGGCCAAGTGCTGACCATCCAGGGCCTCGCCGGCCGTTACGAAGACCTGCTGTTGCCCTTGCACGGCGCCCACCAGGCCGAGAATGCCGCCGTCGCCGTCGCGGCGCTGGAAGCGTTCCTCGGCGGCGGCGAGAAGGAGCTCGACGGCGATGTCCTCCGCGAGGCGTTTGGCAGCGTCACGTCGCCCGGGCGTCTAGAGGTGGTGCGCACCGCTCCCACAATTATTGTGGACGCCGCGCACAACCCGGACGGCATCCGCGTCTCCGCCGAGGCGATCGAGGAGGCCTTCAGCTTCAGCAAGCTGGTGGTGGTCCTTGGGGTCCTGAAGGAAAAGGACGCGGAGGAAATCCTGCGTCAGCTCAAGGAATCCCTGGGTGGACTCGCGGAGGAATTCTGCTTCACCCAGTCCAACTCGCCCCGGGCCATCCCGGCCGCGCAACTGGCCGATCTCGCCGTCGACCTCGGCTTTGGCGCGGACAGCGTCCACATAGCCGAGAAGCTCGATGACGCGATCGAATGGGCTGTGGAACGCGCTGAAGCCAACGATGACCTGGCCGGCGGGGTACTTGTCACCGGTTCCATCACCGTAGTGGCCGAAGCCCGCATGCTCCTTGGGAAGGCAGGTTCCTGACCATGGCCAAACTCACCAAAGCCCAGCGTGAATGGCGCCCGGGGATGCCCAAGAAGCGCCGCTCCACGAAGGTGATGTTCGCTTCGACTGTGCTGCTCCTGGAAGCTTTCGTCGCGTTCTTCGCCACCTTGGCGGTCTTCGGCCTGAAACGGGGCGAAGTCTCGCCGGCGCTGATCCTGACCTTTGGCATTACTCTGAGCGTGGTGCTGATCCTGGCCTGTGCTGTCCTCAGCAAGCCGTGGGGAGTCGGCGTTGGTTGGGCATTGCAGCTGGTCCTTGTCCTTACTGGATTCGCCGAGCCCACGATGTTCGTTGTGGGGATCTTGTTTGCGGCGTGCTGGTGGTATGGCATCCGCGCCGGAATGAGGATTGACCGCGACAACGCCAAGCGCGATCGCGAGCAAGCCGAGTGGAACGCTTCGCACGGGGAAGACGCCACGGGTCAGTCCGTGTGAGCCAAACCCCGTAAACTGGCTGGGAAACCCACACACTCAACATTGGAGCAACCGTGAGCATTGAGCGCACCCTTGTACTGATCAAGCCCGACGGCGTCGCCCGCAACTTGAGCGGCAGCATCCTCGCCCGCATCGAGTCCAAGGGATACTCCTTGGCCGAATTGAAGAAGGTCAACGCCACCCGTGAACTGCTTGAGCAGCACTACGAAGAGCACCTCGGCAAGCCGTTCTACGAGCCGCTGGTTGAGTTCATGCTCAGCGGCCCGGTTGTCGCTGCCATCTTCGAGGGTCACCGCGTGATCGAAGGCTTCCGTTCCCTTGCCGGAACTACGGACCCGACGACGGCGGCGCCCGGCACCATTCGTGGCGACTTCGGCCGCGACTGGGGCTTGGCTGTGCAGCAGAACCTGGTGCACGGTTCCGACTCGGTGGATTCCGCCGAGCGTGAGATCAAGATCTGGTTCGGCGCGTAGTTACACGCCAATGCCAGAAGGGGCCCATGTTCACGTGAAGAGTTCACGTGAACATGGGCCCCTTCTGCTGTAGACCTCAGTAACCCGATGTGCCGATGAACACGTTGATGAAGGCAAAGAAGATGCTCGCGATCACCGCAACGTAGAGCAGGGCGGAAATGATCCATCCGGATTCGCCCAGGATCTTTGCCAGGCGGGCGGGCGCCGGAATGACTCCGTGCACCACGTTCCTGATGGTCACGAACACGAAAAGCGGGATCATGCACGCCCACACCACCATGCAGAACGGGCACAGCACGTGAATGACATACAAAGCCTGCGACCATAGCCAGACGATGAAGATGAAGCCCAGCGTCACGCCGGTCTGAAGCCCGATCCAGTACCATCGGGCGAACCTGGCCCCGGCAAAGATCGCCATGGCTGTGGTGATGATCACGGCAAAGGCCACGATGCCGATGAACATGTTAGGGAAGCCGAAGACCGAACTCTGCGGTGTCTTCATGACGCTGCCGCAGGACACCCACGGATTGACGTCGCAGACCGTTGCATGGTTCGGGTCGATGAGGACCTGCAGTTTCTCGAGGACGAGTGCACCGGATGCCAGCCAGGCTATGGCACCGGTGACAAGCAGCAACCACGCAAAGGGCCGGTCGCGGACCATGCGCGGCATTGCCGCGTCGGCGGTGTTTTCCCGATCGGGGATTTTTCCTGTATTGTCCTTCCGGGCTTTCTCCTGCCGGAGGGAGCGGGGATCGTTATTGGCCAGGTTCGGGCTGGCGGGGCTCGGCATGGTTAGCGGTCCTTATCTGGAAGGCCCGGCCCTGGGCCGGGGATGCTCTTGGGAGGATTCTAGCCTCGGTGGCTGAATGCGGCGTCCAGCGGGTCACGGCGCGGAAGCTTTCGCGAGGTGATTCCTGCCGGCAGCGCGGGCGTGTGAGAGAATGAACATGGCCGGAAGCCGATCCACATGCGGAATCCGGTCCGGTATCTTGTTCGCAAGACCGCCATCCACGTGCAGGGCATGCCCAGGATCCGTTGATCTCCGGTAGGCCCGCGGTGGCAATGGACGGCACCTGGTTGTGGCACTAGAACAACGGGTTTGGAACAAGACCGGCTTTCCGTGAATGCCGCACCCCCAAGCTGGTGCGAACCGGAAAGACCACTACTGACTTCTGTCAACGCCTGCGGGTTTTGACAATATTTGCCCCTCTGGGCGCCGGATGTGGCGGTTGCGCAAGGGCAGGAGTGTCACCACATATGGATAACGAGCAAGTTGTAGCCGCCGCCGAAGATGCGGCGTCCGCCGAGACCGCTGAAGCACCCAAGAAGGTCACGCGCACCCGCCGTAAGGCCGCCCCTCAGGCGGTCGCCGCAGAGGAAACCCCCGACGCCGGAGCTGCCGCATCCGCTGCGGAGCCCCTCCCCGAAGTAGCAGCCGCCGAGTCGCCCACGGCTCCTGTTCGGCGTAGCCGGGCACGCAAGAAGGTCGAGGCTCCCGAGCCGTTGCCAGGATTCGCTGAAGAATCTCCCACCGAGGGTAGCGGGACAGTAGAGGCTGCCGCCGTCGTGGAACCCGAAATTGCCGCAGAAACTGAAGCGGCCCCGGAAAAGCCGGTTCGCCGTCGTCGTACCGTGAAGGCAAAGACCGCCGAGCCCGCTGCCGAAGAAGCCGAAGTTGAAGCGCCGGCCGCCGAAGAACTAGCCGCTGAGATTGCGGCCGTCGAAGAGGCCGCCGAAGAGCCAGCCATCGAAGAGCCGGCCGTCGAAACCGCAACTCCAAGCCCGGTCGCCTCACTGTTCCTGGAACCTGCCTCCATCACGTCGATGATTTTCCAGGCACCGGACCTGAGCACTGTGGCACGGCCGGTCGTCGTCGAAGAGGAAGCTAAATCCGGCGTTGAGGAAGCTGCCGAGGATGGCGAACTCGACGAAGCCGGCAGCCGCCGTCGCCGTCGTAGCCGCGGGCGCCGCGGGCGTCGCGGCACCGACCGCGACGATGCCGCCGGAGAAGAAGCTTCCGCGGAATCCGAAGACGAGGCAGAAGCCGGTACCGAGGAAGCCCTTGAGGAAGGCGTGACTTCCCGCCGCCGCCGGCGCCGTCGTCGTGGCGACCAGGATCTGGAATTGACGGGCGGCGGAGACGACGATCCCCCCAACACGGTGACACGTGTCCGAGCTCCCCGCGCACACGTGGAGTCGAGCACCAGCTCTGACCGCGTTACCAGTGTCAAGGGTTCCACGCGCCTTGAGGCCAAGAAGCAGCGCCGCCGCGAGTCCCGCGAGACCGGCCGGCGCCGCCAGGTCATCACCGAGGCCGAGTTCCTTGCTCGCCGTGAGTCGGTTGATCGCCAGATGATTGTTCGTCAGCGCGACGACAGGATCCAGATCGGCGTGCTGGAAGACGGCGTGCTCGCAGAGCATTTCGTGTCCAAGACGCAGCAGGATTCGCTGATCGGCAACGTCTACCTGGGCAAGGTCCAGAATGTACTGCCGTCGATGGAAGCCGCATTCGTCGACATCGGACGCGGCCGCAACGCCGTGCTGTACGCCGGTGAAGTCAATTGGGATGCCGTCACTTTGGAAGGCAAGCCGCGCCGCATTGAGAACGCCTTGAAATCGGGCGATTCCGTGTTGGTGCAGGTCACCAAAGACCCGGTGGGCCACAAGGGTGCGCGCCTGACGAGCCAGATTTCGCTCCCGGGCCGTTACCTCGTGTACGTGCCGGGTGGTTCCATGACCGGCATCTCCCGCAAGCTCCCCGACGTCGAGCGCAACCGGCTGAAGCGGATCCTCAAGGATCGCCTCCCGGACAACGCGGGCGTTATTGTCCGGACCGCGGCCGAGGGTGCTTCCGAGGAGGAGCTGACGCACGATATCAACCGCCTGCGTGCCCAGTGGGAAGGGATCGAAAGCCAGTCCACCTCCACCAAGATCCTCGCGCCGGAACTGTTGTACGGCGAACCGGACCTCACCATCAAGGTTGTGCGTGACGTCTTCAACGAGGACTTCTCCAAGCTCATCGTCTCCGGCGACGAAGCCTGGGACACCATCGAGGCTTACGTCACCTATGTAGCGCCGGATCTGGTGGGCCGCCTGGAAAAGTGGACCTCCGATCAGGACATCTTCTCGGCATGGCGTGTGGACGAGCAGATTCACAAGGCGTTGGATCGCAAGGTCTTCCTGCCCTCCGGTGGTTCGCTCGTGATCGACCGTACCGAGGCCATGACGGTTGTTGACGTCAATACCGGGAAGTTCACCGGCAGCGGCGGTAACCTCGAGGAGACCGTCACCAAGAACAACCTTGAGGCTGCCGAAGAAGTGGTCCGCCAGCTGCGTTTGCGTGACATCGGCGGAATCATCGTCATCGACTTCATCGACATGGTCCTCGAATCCAACCGCGATCTCGTGTTGCGCCGCTTGGTCGAGTGCCTTGGCCGGGACCGTACCAAGCACCAGGTTGCCGAAGTGACCTCTCTTGGCCTGGTCCAGATGACCCGCAAGCGCATGGGCACTGGCCTGCTTGAGGTCTTCGGCGAGCAGTGCGAAACGTGTGCGGGACGCGGAATCGTCACCCACGACGAGCCGGTGGAGCACCGTCGGGCCAACGTTGTGGCCGCCGAGCATCACCACCCGCGTACCGAATCACAGCCGGCCACCCGCCCGGAGCAGCGCAAGCGCCGCCGTGGCAGGGGCGCGGGGCAAGGGACCACTGAGCTCCCGATCACCCCTCCTGTGCCGGTCCACACCGTGGAATCCACTGATCCAAGCCGCCAGGCAGCCACCCGCGCAGCACTTGCCACCATCGCGGCCGCGGCCCACGCCGCCCACTTGCACGACGACGAGCTCCACCACGCCGCGGAATCGTTGGCAGGCACCCCCGAGGCCGGAGTTACCCCCGCGGCCGAGGCAGCTCCCGTTCAGGCTCCCGTGATCGCAGCTGTCGCCAAGGAGGCCTCCGGTTCAGTTACTGAGGAGCGCTCTAAGCCGGTGCTGCGGTTCGGCGGCGAAGAGGTCGCGTTGCCCTTCGTTCACCACGAAGAGCCGGCGAACGGGGCGCCTGCCATGAGCCTGGATCTGTTGGCACAGGCGTTTGCTGGCCTCGGCGAGGCTCCTCATACCGAGGCGAAGGCGACGGGAACCCAGGAATCTCCGGCAGGGCTGTCCGCCGGGGAAGCCGGGGAATCCCCGGAGTCCGGAACGCGCGGGCGCCGTGGCCGGCGCAACCGTAGTGCCAGCCGGGCACAGGGTGCGGCCAACGCCACCAACGTGGAGCACCACGAGGTCGCCGCGGCTGCCTCGGGTGGAACTGCGCACGAGGCTAAGGCGCCAGCCGCTGCCCCAGCCAAAACGACTACGGCAGCTGAGCCGATCATCCTCGGTGTCGGCGTCCCCAAGTCCGAGCTCTAGAAACAGTCCCTGTCCGAAGCCCCGGCACCTTCCACTCCTGTGGAAGGTGCCGGGGCTTCGGCGTTCCCGGGCCGCTGAAGCCTCCGGTCCAGTAATCGATTTCGGCAGACATTATGACCGGTCCATTTCACTAGTTCAGGAGTGATCGGGGTTAAGCTAGGGGACTGACACGGGGTGCCGCGCACCAAGCCGGCTGAGACCAGACCCGTTGAACCTGTCCGGTTAGCACCGGCGAAGGGATGTCTCGCATGACTGTTCCAGCGCATTCAGCTGTCTACCCGCTCAAAACCGTCCGCCGCGCCGTTCCCAGGGTCCTCAGCATTGCCGGTTCCGATCCTTCGGGCGGTGCCGGGATCCAAGCCGATCTGAAGAGCATCGCAGCGAACGGCGGCTACGGCATGGCGGTCATCACGGCGCTCACGGTACAGAACACGCAGGGAGTCACTGCCGTTCACGTGCCTCCCGTGGAGTTCCTACGCCAGCAGCTGGACGCCATCAGCGAGGACATCGCTGTCGACGCCGTCAAAATCGGCATGCTCGGCGACGCCGCGGTCATCGACGAGGTCCGCCGCTGGCTCGGCGAGGTTCGCCCCGCCATCGTGGTTTTGGACCCGGTGATGATTGCCACGAGCGGCGACCGGCTCTTGGCGGAGTCAGCTGAAACCGCGTTGCGGGAA
Source organism: Arthrobacter sp. AZCC_0090 (assembly GCF_014207375.1). Lineage (GTDB taxonomy): Bacteria > Actinomycetota > Actinomycetes > Actinomycetales > Micrococcaceae > Arthrobacter. The sequence continues at coordinate 69,795 of NZ_JACHEE010000017.1, forward strand.
CTCCTGCCCCTCGCTGACTTGATTACCCCCAACCTTCCCGAATTGGCCATGCTGCTCAGCGAACCTGAGGCCACTGACTGGGCATCGGCGCTGGAGCAGGGCAAGCGCTTGGCCGCAGCCTGCGGAAACACCGTTTTGGTGAAGGGCGGCCATCTGCAGGGAACCAGCTGCCCGGACGCGCTGGTCAACACCGGAGGACTCCTCAGCCAGGACGTAGTGGAATTTGCCGGCCCCAGGGTGGAGACCCGCAACAGCCATGGCACAGGGTGTTCGTTGTCCTCAGCGATGGCGACGGCCAAGGCGCGGCTTGGCGATTGGGAGTCGGCCCTGCACGTTGTGAAGCCCTGGCTCCAGGAGGCGCTGACCCAGTCCGGAGTGCTGGAAGTGGGGAACGGCAACGGGCCGATCCACCACTTCCATGCCCACCAGAACGCCCTCCAGCCGGGTGCTTTCGCCGCCAGGATGTGGGACGCCGCCCAGACGGAGCTCGAGGCCATCTATCGCCTGGCCTTCATCCGGGACCTGCAGTCCGGCGCGCTCGGCGAAGGGCAATTTACCTATTACTTGGCCCAGGATGCCATCTATCTCAACGGCTACTCCCGCGTCCTGGCCCGAGCAAGCGCCCTGGCCCCGAGCGAAACAGAACAGTTGTTCTGGGCTCGCGGCGCGCAGATGTGCCTTGAAGTCGAGTCTGAATTGCACCGGAACTGGCTCAGCGGACGTCAGGCCAGCGGAGTACAGGGACCCGTCACCAAAGCCTATGTGGACCACTTGCTGGCGGCATCGGCGTCGGGCAGCTATGCCGTGTTGCTGGCCGCTGTCCTGCCCTGCTACTGGTTGTACGCCGAGGTGGGACAGCAACTCCATCATGGCTATCTTCAGGCGGAAGCCCCGGCTGAGCACCCTTACGCGGACTGGCTGCGCACCTATGCCGACGAGGCGTTTGCCGAGGCTACCCGCAAAGCGATCGACATCACGGATGCCGCTGCGCAGGCGGCTTCCCCTGGGGAGAGGGCTGCGATGATGGAAGCATTCTCCCAGTCTTGCCGCTACGAAACAGCATTCTTCGATGCTCCAAGGCTGCACGGCTGAGCTTGGTTCCTGTTGCGGAAGGACGGGACGAAGGACTGTTCCGGCGGGCGCTGCAGCGTGTCGGAGTGAGGATCCGAGCTTTTCCCGGCCGGCAGGGTAAGGTGGACGGGCACGGTACCGGATGGCGGCATAGCCAGTCTGTGGCAGCCATCACGTGGCAGCCTCCGGACCTGGCCTCATTTGCAGCCGAAGGCGAAACTAGCGTAATCTAGATCTTCGGTGCTTACGCCAACACTTGGGTTATGCCCCTAGAAACCGTTCATTTGGAACTGACCTTTCATTTGGAACTGTTCGAGGGATGACTCATGGATTCCGTACCGGAGTCCACGGCGTTGAGGCACAGCGTGAACCAGGCCCGTTTCGGATCGGGGTTCCGCACGCAAATTTAGTAATAAACGTCGAGAGAAGTGAGTGCCCAAGTGGTGTACGCGATTGTCCGCGCAGGCGGCCGCCAAGAAAAGGTTTCCGTTGGAGACTACGTAACCCTGAACCGCGTCCCCGGTGGAGCCGGCAGCACCCTTGAGCTGCCCGCACTGCTCCTGGTGGACGGTGACAAGGTCACGTCCGCCGCTGCGGACCTGGCCAAGGTCAAGGTTACGGCTGAGATCCTCGAAGACCTCCGTGGTCCGAAGATCGTCATCCAGAAGTTCAAGAACAAGACCGGCTACAAGAAGCGCCAGGGTCACCGTCAAGAACTGACCAAGATCAAGATCACCGGTATCAAGTAACCACTGGTTGCTGTTCAGGTTTTCAACAGATTCCCCAGAATTTAAAGGCAGGCATTTCAAATGGCACATAAAAAAGGCGCGAGCTCCACTCGCAACGGTCGTGACTCCAACGCCCAGTACCTTGGCGTAAAGCGCTTCGGTGGCCAGGTCGTTTCCGCAGGCGAGATCATCGTCCGCCAGCGTGGCACCCACTTCCACCCGGGCGCCGGTGTCGGCCGCGGTGGCGACGACACCCTGTTCGCACTGCAGGCCGGTGCGGTTGAGTTCGGTACTCGCCGTGGCCGTCGCGTCGTGAACATCGTTGCTGCTGCAGCTGCAGAGTAATAACAAGTTCTGATTGGGTGGAGCGGGCCGTATGGCCCGCTCCATCTGTCTTTTTAACCGCACTAGAATTTACTAGGGCGCGCGTCGGCCTGTCGGCCGGCAGGCATTGCAGCGGTAATTCCACAAAGCAATAAATTTCACACAGAGGAGAAACACGTGGCGACCTTCGTAGACCGGGTAGTACTTCACGTATCCGGCGGAACAGGCGGCCACGGCTGTGTCTCTGTTAAGCGCGAGAAATTCAAGCCCCTCGGCGGTCCCGACGGCGGCAACGGCGGCAACGGCGGCGACGTCATCCTGCGCGTTGACTCCCAGACCACCACGCTGCTTGACTACCACCACGCACCTCACCGCCACGCGACCAACGGCGGCCCGGGCATGGGTGACTGGCGCGGCGGCAAGAACGGTGAAACCCTTGTGCTTCCAGTCCCTGACGGCACCGTGGTCAAGACCAAGGACGGCGTGGTCTTGGCTGACCTCGTAGGCGAAGGCACCGAGTTCGTCGCAGCTGCAGGCGGGCAAGGCGGCCTAGGCAATGCCTCCCTTTCTTCGCAGAAGCGCCGCGCTCCCGGGTTCGCGCTCCTGGGCATCGAAGGCGACTCCAGCGACATCGTCCTTGAACTGAAGTCCATTGCGGATATCGCGCTGGTCGGCTTCCCTTCGGCAGGAAAGTCCAGCCTCATCGCGGCGATGTCCGCGGCGCGTCCCAAGATCGCCGACTACCCGTTCACTACCCTGATCCCCAACCTTGGCGTAGTCCAGGCCGGCGACGTCCGATTCACCATTGCCGATGTTCCCGGACTGATTGAAGGCGCGAGCGAGGGCAAAGGCCTGGGCCACAACTTCCTGCGCCACGTGGAGCGTTGTGCCGCCCTGGTGCACGTCCTGGACTGTGGAACCTTGGAATCGGATAGGGACCCCCTCTCGGATCTCGCGATCATCGAGCAGGAGCTGGACAAATACGCGGTGGACATGAGCTATGCCGGCGTCGACGGCGAAGTGGTCCCCCTGAACGAACGCCCCAAGCTCGTGGTGCTGAACAAAGTCGACTTGCCCGATGGGCGGGACATGGCGGAGTTCGTCCGTCCGGAGCTTGAAGGGCGCGGTTACCGCGTCTTCGAAGTGTCCGCCACGAGCCATGAGGGCCTGCGCCAACTGAGCTTCGCCATGGGCGAGATTGTCATGGCTGCCCGCAAGGCCGTTGCCATTGCGCCCCCCAAGGTGGCAGCGCCTGTGCTCCGCCCCAGGGCCGTCAATGAAACCGGCTTCACAATCCGTCGCGAGGAAAAGAACCTCGAACCGCTCTTCCGCGTGCTGGGGGAGAAGCCGGTCCGCTGGGTCAAACAGACCGACTTCACCAACGAAGAAGCCATTGGCTATCTTGCCGACCGCCTGGCCAAGCTCGGCATCGAAAACGAGTTGTTCAAGATGGGTGCCGTTCCGGGTGACACCGTCGTGATCGGCGAAGAGGACGGCGTTGTCTTCGACTGGGAGCCCACCATGATGGCAGGCGCCGAACTCCTGGCGACCCCTCGAGGCACGGACATCCGTGTTGCGGACATCGGCGACCGTCCCACCCGCTCGCAGAAGCGCGATGAGCAGATCGAACGCCGCGAGGCAAAGGCTGCGGCGCGGGCCGAGCTCGAAGCCGAGCGGAAGGCGGGCATCTGGACTGAGTCCGTCAGCCGCCGTCGTGCAGCCCAGCCCCTGAAGGAAAGCGGCCTGGAAGCCGAAAATGACGATTAGTACGGCCCGCGTCACTGACGCGACTGAAGACGCCGACGCCGCCGAGCGCCAGGCCTTGGCCGCAGCCAAGCGGATCGTGGTCAAAGTGGGTTCATCCTCGCTGACCAGCATCAAGGGTGGCATCTCGGAGAAGGCGCTGACGGCCCTCGTCCACGCTTTGGCCGAGAAGCGCAACTCCGGGACGGAGATCATCCTGGTTTCTTCCGGTGCCATTGCGGCAGGTCTCGCGCCGCTCGGACTGGCCAAGCGTCCCAAGGACCTCGCCACGCAGCAGGCCGCGGCCAGCGTGGGTCAAGGCCTGTTGATGGCGCGCTACTCGCAGGCTTTTGCCGCGCATGGAGTCACAGTCAGCCAGGTCTTACTGACTGCGGATGACTTGATGCGGCGCACGCAGCACAGCAACGCCTACCGGGCGCTGGACCGCTTGCTGAACCTCGGCGTCGTGCCCGTCGTGAACGAAAACGACACCGTGGCAACGCATGAAATCCGTTTCGGCGACAATGACCGGCTGGCCGCCTTGGTGGCGCATCTCGTGCGGGCGGACGCCCTGGTCCTGCTGTCCGACGTCGACGCCCTCTACGACGGTCCGCCGTCGTTGGGTGCCAAACGCATTCCGCTCGTCACCGGTCCAGAGGACCTCGTTGGCGTGACCATCGGCAAGGCCGGCAAAGCCGGCGTCGGTACGGGTGGCATGACCACCAAAGTGGAGGCAGCTTCCATCGCGGCAGGCTCCGGCATCCACGCCCTGGTGACGTCCACAGCGAATGCTGCCGCAGCCCTCGCGGGCGAGGACGTGGGCACGTGGTTTGCCATCAACGGCAACCGCAAACCCGTCCGCCTCTTGTGGTTGGCCCACCTTGCGTCCGTTCGGGGCCGTTTGGTGCTCGACGACGGCGCCGTAAAGGCCGTGTGCGACCGTCACACTTCACTGCTGCCCGCCGGGATTTCCTCGGTAACCGGGGATTTCGAACCGGGCGATCCGGTAGAGATGGTTTCGGCCGAGGGCACCGTGATTGCCAGGGGACTGGTGAACTACTCGTCGGAGGAGCTTCCCCGCATGCTTGGCCGCTCCACCAAGGAGCTTGCCAAGGACCTTGGCCGCGGATATGACCGCGTAGTTGTTCATGTTGACGACCTCGTGCTGGTCCAGCCGTCCCGCTCCACTAAACTTGGAGAATGACTGAGGCCCTAACCCCTGATTCTCCCGTGAAAACCGACGCCCCGACTTCCGGCAATGCCGCCCAGGTGCCGGAAACTCCGGAGCTGGGAACCGTGCCGCTCACCCCCGAGCAAGTGGAAGCGGCCGTGCATTCGATTGCGGACCGCTCACGGCAAGCCGCACGGCACATGGGCCAGGCGAACCGTGCCTGGAAGGACCGCGCGCTGCGCGCCATTGGCGTTGCCCTCAAGGAACAGCAGGAGTCAATCCTCGCTGCCAACGCCAAGGATGTTGAGTCAGGGCGCAGCAACGGAACCTCGGCTGCCTTGCTGGACCGATTGACTCTGACCCCTGCGCGAATCGACGGCCTTGTTGCCGCCCTCGAAAACCTGGCAGGCTTGCCGGATCCCGTGGGCAACGTCGTCCGCGGCCAGACTCTCCCCAACGGGCTGCGCTTGCGCCAGATCAATGTGCCCATGGGGGTCGTGGCAGCGATTTACGAGGCCCGCCCCAACGTTACCGTTGACATCGCTGGACTTGCCCTGAAGAGCGGCAACGCTGTGATCCTGCGCGGCGGATCGGCGGCGGGCCACACCAACGCGGCCCTCGTGACCATCCTCCGCGACGCGCTGGAATCCGTTGGGCTGCCGGCCGACGCCGTGCAGACCGTTGACCAGTTCGGCCGCGAGGGCGCCAACGTGCTCATGCGTGCCCGTGGCCGGGTAGACGTGTTGATTCCGCGCGGCGGGCGCGAGCTGATCCAGACCGTGGTGAACAACTCGTCCGTTCCGGTTATCGAGACCGGCGAAGGCAATGTCCATATCTTCATCGACGAGTCTGCCAGCGAAGACATGGCGGTCGATATCCTTCTCAACGCCAAGACCCAGCGCCCCAGCGTCTGCAACACCGTGGAGACGCTCTTGGTGCACTCGAAATCGACTGTGCTGCCCGCCGTCGCGGTCGCGCTGCGTTCGGCTGGCGTCACCCTCCATGTCGATTCCCGCATTCAAGGAGCACTGTCCGGCGCGGTGGACACGGTTCCCGCCGACGACCTCGATTGGGCTACGGAATACATGGACCTCGACCTCGCGGTTGCCATGGTGGATAGCCTCGACGACGCAGTGGCCCACATCCGCAAGTGGTCCACGGGCCACACGGAAGCCATCCTGACGAACAACTTGGCCAACGCGGAGAAATTCATCGCGGATATCGACTCGGCGGCTGTCATCGTGAACGCGTCCACGCGTTTCACTGACGGCGGCGAGCTCGGCTTGGGTGCCGAGGTGGGAATTTCCACGCAGAAACTGCATGCTCGCGGTCCCATGGGCCTCACTGAACTAACAACCACCAAGTGGATCGTCCAGGGTGAAGGCCAGATCCGCGGCTAACAACGCTGTAACATAGAACAGAAGTCGTGAACGGTGGGAGGATCCGCCGTCGAAATCCTTTGAACCGCTAGGGGAGAAAATGCAGTTTCAGCAGATCGCCATTTCCATTCTCGCTCAAGGGGGCGAAACCGGGCATGAGGCACCTGCGCCGCTGTGGGCTGAACCGTGGGTTTTCGGTGTGTCCATGTTCAGCATCCTGCTGGTCCTGATGTTTGTGGCAGTCTCCTACACCAACCTCGGCAACCGTCACGACGCCGTCGACGAGCACTCGGATCCGCACCGCCAGCACCCGGCCAAGCACCCAGGGCTGGGTCACTAACATTTCCGCCGCAAAACCCTTCGAGGAAACGGGGCGCCGACTTCGCCTGGGCGTGATGGGTGGGACATTCGATCCCATTCATCACGGCCACTTGGTTGCTGCCAGCGAGGTTGCTGCAAAATTTCGGCTGGACGAAGTGGTCTTCGTGCCGACCGGACAGCCGTGGCAGAAGTCGAACAAGCAGGTCAGCGAACCTGAGCACCGATACTTGATGACAGTCATTGCTACGGCTTCCAACCCCAATTTCACGGTAAGCCGCGTGGACGTGGACCGCCCCGGTCCCACGTTCACTATCGACACCCTGCGCGACCTCCGGACCCAGCGGCCGGATGCCGATCTGTTTTTCATCACGGGTGCGGACGCCTTGGCGCAGATCCTGTCCTGGAAGGATGTCGACGAGCTTTGGTCCTTGGCGCACTTTGTGGGTGTCACCAGGCCCGGCCATGTTCTTGATGGCATGGGCCGGGAGGACGTCAGTCTCCTGGAAGTGCCTGCCATGGCGATTTCCTCAACGGATTGCCGAGCGCGTGTGGGTGCAGGAAATCCCGTTTGGTACCTCGTGCCTGACGGCGTGGTGCAGTACATCGCTAAATACAGGCTGTACTCTGGCAAACCCGGCATGGGGGAGCCCCTGCATGCTATGACCGGATCAGACCACCAAGCCCGTACTGAGTGAGTTTTGAATGAGCCAGGAACAGCCCCCCATCCGTAGCCGGCGCGACCTTCGGCGAGCCCGGGACGCACGTCTCGAAGAAACCGGCGGAAGCCCTGAAGCAGCGGAGCACGCATCTTCCGACGACGCCAATCACGTGCCCAGGGGCGCTTCGGTCAGTCGGGTGCGCCGTGTGGCCGATACTCCGGTGGACGCGAAGCCGGCCGCGGAACGTTCATCCCAGGCCCGTGCGCGTGATCGCGCCGCCCTCCGCGCCATCAAGGAACTCGCGGACAAGGAGCAGCAACTTTCCCGGGGCGGTCCACCTACACGCCGTCAGTTGCGCCTGCAGCAGTTGCAGGAGGAAGTTGCCCCCGGCACCTCCTCGATCCCGATTGTCGCTGTACCCGGATCCGGGCCCAGGACGTCCAGCATCCCAGCCCAGGCTTCCGGCGGCGGTGTCCGGGTGACGGCAGGTCCCCCTCCTGGCGCCCCGGAAATGAGTGTGGAGCAGGCCTTGATAGCGCGTGAGCTTCTGGCAGCTCAGGCGAGCAACCAGTCCAACAAGCTTGAGCACATCGCGGCAATGGAATCGGCAGTGCAGAAGGTCTCGGTCCCCGAATCTGGGGTTTCCGGGGCCGAGGTTGAGCCTGCCGATCCTCGGGCCTTGGCTGAACAAATCGCCCAGGCTGAACGCGAGGCGATCCTCAACAAGAGGGCCATGGCCAAGCAGAAGCTTGCTGAGCAGAACAGCCTTCCTCCTGCCCAGGACCGGGTTGAGCCTTCCGCGGCCAGCAACCTCGCCATGGTCACGCCCTTGGAATTCGTCAAGGTCCCGGGCCTGGATCGTCCAGTCATGAAGCCGCCCAGCACCACCTTTGTCCCTCTTGTGACTTCCCCTGCGCCGAAATTGAAGCCTGGGCAGTCGGCGTCGGGCAAACCGCGCAGCCAGCGCGGCCGGGCCGGCGTCTTGGCGCGTGCGGAGGCCGCGGCGAAAGCAGCGGGCCGGCGCCCGGCGTCGGACTCCGCATCGGGAGGCGAAGCGTCCGCCGAAGTTGCCGAGCATCCGCCCATTTCGGCCAGTTCGGCTTACGGACTTGAACCGCTCGACGCCGCGACGGCGGGACTCGGACGCGCCCAGCGTGCCAGGCTCCTGGTCCTGGGGCTCGTTGGCATCGGAGCCGTCGCCCTGATTGCGGGCATCATCATGATCACCAGCGGACTTTCCCGCTGACCACAAAGGCTTTTGCCACCAAACAGGCTTCGTTCATTCTCGAAGCCGCATACAAGGAGTCCCGTGACTGCACATGAACAATCCGTCCTCTTGGCCCGCCACGCCGCCCGCGCGGCCGCGGACAAGCTGGCCGAGGACATCATCGCCTTGGACGTCAGCGAACGTCTGGCTCTTACCGATGTCTTCCTGATCGCGTCCGCTCCGACGGAACGCCAGGTCAACGCCATTGTTGACGGCATCGAGGAAGAGCTGCTCAAGCAGGATCTTCGCCCGGTGCGCCGCGAAGGGCGTTCCGAGGGCCGCTGGGTCCTGCTGGACTACGCAGACATCGTGGTGCACGTCCAGCACTCCGAGGACAGGGTCTTCTACGCCCTGGAACGCCTGTGGAAAGACTGCCCGGTGGTGGATCTGGAACTCGGTGACGACGCCTCGGCGAAGGCTCCCGCCGTCGAGGAATCCTAGGCGCCAGGCGGCAAACCAGCCGAATATGCCCGATTTGGAATTTTCGGAAATGCTGTTCTAAGATATTTGAGTTGCTTCGGAGGAATCTGAAACTGAGCAAGGGCTTGAAGCCCCTGTACGGTTCATCGAGCAGCAAGAATATGGGGCTGTGGCGCAGCTGGTAGCGCACCTGCATGGCATGCAGGGGGTCAGGGGTTCGAGTCCCCTCAGCTCCACTTTGGAGGCCTTGCTTGAAACGTGGATGAGGTCCATGTTTCGGGCGGGCCTCAATTTTTTGGAAATTGAGAGGGCCATCCGGTTGGGTGGCTCTTTTGTTTTCTCCGCAGGCCTCAACAGAATGGATCGTTTTCGCCCAAAGTATTTCGGGTAGTGGCTACGGGCCAGAAGCCGCGGGCTTTCGCTTCGGCAGTTCTAGCGCGGGCTACTTTGCCAGGGACGAATTTGCCTTTGACCCGAAGTAGACAAGCAGTGCCGCGCCTACGAGGGCGATCGCCCCGGTGGCGTACGACCACCAACCCGCCGCGTTGACAACAAAAGTCACTCCCATGACAGCAACGGCAATGCTGGCGAGGAGCATAGCCCAACCATACGCGCGGGGCGTCGTTGTAGCGTGGGCGTCCACGTCGTCACTCATGGACATGAGTCTAGCCATGGCGGACTTCAGCTGCGCAACAAGCCGGGAGAGCCGTTCGATCGACCCAAACTCGCGTACCTCCCGGAACTCGGGTGGTAACGAGGAGGCACCTGCAGTGCCTCCGCTCGCGGCCGCGCAATCCCGGAACCGCTGCTCGCTTAGCTGTTGAGTGCATGTAACAGTGGATTCACGTTGCCTGCGTCACTCTTCCAACTGTCTTACCAACCGATTACGGTTTACTATTGGTGCGCATCGCCATCCGGCGCATTGCCGTCACTCGCGGACCCATCATCGACCAGTAGTCGAGAAAATAGGGGGACAGTCCTTGGTAACCATGGCCGATGTCGCACGGATTGCCGGCGTTTCTCGGAGTACGGTGTCCTACGCCCTCAGCGGCGTCCGGCCGATAGCTACTGAAACGCGCGATCGCATCCTGCGGGCGATGTCCGACCTTGGTTATACACCGAACCTCCTTGCGCAGGGCCTGGCTGGTAAGAGGACCGGGATCGTCTCCCTGATTTTCCCGGTGGGAGAACAAGGCATGAACGTCACGGAATTCGAGTACGTCCAAGGCGCGGCGGAACAGGCGCGCCTTGATGGATACCATCTTCTCCTGTGGCCGATGGATGCTGACGAGTTGGGCGAGATGCAGCGGATCGTGGCTCAAGGCTTGGTGGATGGAATCCTGCTTATGGAGGTCAGGTCATTCGACGAGCGGATTCCGGTCCTGCTTGACACCGGTGTTCCGTTCGTTTCGATCGGACGGCCGACAGATGACGCTGGCCTGGCATTCGTGGATGCGGATTTCGAGGCCATGGGTGATCTTGCTGTGTCGCACCTCGCCGGCCTTGGGCATACGGAAATCGGCCTCGTAACGCATTCGCAGGAGTCCCTGGACGTCGGATACGGCCCAATGGTCCGATCGTGGGATGCCGTCGCGGCCTCCGCGTCGCGTCTCGGCGTGACGGCGCGACTGTTCCCGACCGCGAGCACGCTTGCGGGCGGTCGCGACGTTTTTGAACAGATTCTGGAGACGGCTCCTGAGACAACAGGCCTCGTGATGATCAACGAAGCGGCGACTGCAGGTCTTCTGGGTGCTGCAGCCAAGAATGGTTGGCGCGTCCCCGAGCGTCTATCCCTTGTTGCGATCAACACGAGTGCCGGATCCGCGGAGCGCTTCATGCCGGCCCTGACCACGGCCTCCGCCGAGCCGAAGGCAATGGGACGCGAGGCGGCACAATTTTTATCCCGGCGCCTCAGGGGTGAAGGCACAGATGCCCTGCAATGGCTCGCTGAACCGGTGCTGACCTTGCGCGAAAGCACCACGGTGGCACGCACCACACGACAGTAAATTCCCCTGCCGTTTCCTGCGCAACCCGCCAAAACGACACATGATGACGCGCTCCGATCACACGCGATTGTGATATTTGACACGCCCTCCGGGCGCCCACTACTGTCGAGCCATCGACCCGCGTCGACAAGGCGCGTCGACGAAACGGCGATGAGATTCCTCCTGGTACAACATGGCGGATGGTCTCCGATCAGTGTTCCCAGAGACTAAGGATGTAAGTCGTGCTTGGAATCATTCGGTCCCAGTCCTGCATGTTGAAGATGCCAGTCATGGCAGGTCGCCCCGAACGGGAATTCCCAGGCTCAGCCAGCCGGTCCACCAGCAACCGCATCCCCTTATTCCTGGGCCGTAGCGGCCCGGAATAGTGCGAGGACGAAACCTGGAGACCGCGACCTGCGCCTGAACTGCAAGACCGGGGCGCCCGCGGGCCAAGGGTGCCAGCTCAAAATATGTAAGCGTTTGCCCTGCGCTGGTGGAGCCGTGGAAGCCTCCTCACCCGATGGGCACCCGATGGAGTCCAACCGCTATCCCAGCTATCCCAATTGTCACCAATGAATACAACAACCTCTTGGAGGTACACACCATGGAAACGTTCACCAAGCCGGCCCCGTCCGCGTCCGAAGGCGGCCGGAAGTGAAGGCGATCCGACGGTTCACGGTCCGGACCGTTCTGCCGGAAGCAATCGCCCCACTGGCACGATTGGCGAAAAACTTGCGTTGGTCGTGGCATTTGCCGACGCGTGAACTGTTTTCCGACCTGAACACTCAGGCATGGGAGGAGAGCAATCATGACCCCATGACCTTCCTGGGCCTGGTCAGCCGCGAGGAACTGCATGAGCTCGCAGCGGATGCCGCAGTTGTAGAGCGTGTCCAACATGCCGCTGCGGATCTTGACCGGTACCTGAGTGAGCCGCGGTGGTATCAGGGCCTGGGTCCGGAGGCTCCGGCGTGCATTGCGTATTTCTCCCCTGAGTTCGGCATCACGGAGGTGCTTCCGCAGTATTCCGGTGGCCTGGGCATCTTGGCCGGGGACCATTTGAAGGCCGCTTCGGATCTGGGCGTGCCGTTGATCGGCGTCGGGTTGCTGTACCAGGCCGGCTACTTCAAGCAGTCCCTTTCGCGGGACGCCTGGCAGCAGGAAACCTATCCGGTGCTGGACCCTGACGGGCTGCCGCTGACACTGCTGCGCGAGGAAGACGGCTCTCCTGCCCTGATCACACTTCCGCTTCCGGGCGACCGCAAGCTGCGCGCGCATATCTGGCGTGCCGACGTCGGGCGCGTGCCGCTGCTGTTGCTTGATTCGAACGTTCCGGCTAACGACGATGCTGCGCGCGGGATCACGGACCGCCTCTACGGCGGCGGCGGGGACCACCGTCTGCAGCAGGAGCTGCTGTTGGGCATGGGCGGGGTGAAGGCGTTGCGGGTTTACCAGCGCCTGACGGGCACCGCGGCCCCTGAGGTGTTCCACACCAACGAAGGGCACGCCGGTTTCCTGGGCATCGAGCGGATCCAGGAGCTGATGTCCGCCGAGGCGCCGCTGACGTGGTCCGAGGCCCTGGCCGCGGGGCGTGCGTCCACGGTGTTCACCACGCACACCCCGGTGCCGGCCGGGATCGACCGGTTCGAGGCCGTGCAGATCAGGCACTTCTTCGAAGCCGGCCTGGCACCGGACGTTCCGGTGGAGAAGGTCCTGGAACTGGGCCGGGAGAATTACGAGGGCGGCAACCCCGCGGTCTTCAACATGGCCGTCATGGGCCTGCGCCTGGCGCAGCGGGCCAACGGTGTGGCCAAGCTTCACGGCGTGGTCTCCCGCGAGATGTTCTCCGGGCTCTGGCCAGGCTTCGACCACTCCGAAATCCCCATCTCCTCCGTCACCAATGGCGTGCATGTGCCTACCTGGATTGACCCGAAGATGAGCGGGCTGGCTGCAAAGTACTTTGGCAGCACGGACGTGGATGCCACCGGCTGGGACAAGATCTATGAAGTGAATGACGCAGAGCTGTGGGCCCTCCGGCGCGAGTTGCGTTCTGCTTTGGTTGATGACGTGCGCAGGCGCTTGCGATCTTCGTGGAAGAAGCGCGGGGCGGCCGATGCCGAGCTGGGCTGGACGGACGCCGTGCTGGACCCGGACGTGCTGACGATCGGCTTCGCCCGGCGCGTGCCCACCTACAAGCGGCTCACCCTCATGCTGCGTGACCCGGCACGGCTGAA
>NZ_JACHEE010000018.1 GCF_014207375.1 Arthrobacter sp. AZCC_0090
ACCCGCACAACCTCACGCAACACCTCAGGCCGACCAACACCCACCACAACACCCACCAATCACTCAGGTGTTGCAACGACCCCCTGAACCCGCCGCCGAAAAGTACGCTAAAAGTGAGCGGGGATCGGATCTACGCGGCCGTGATGCGCAGCGGGAGGGAACGCCATCCTCGGAGGGTGTTGTGCAGGTATGGCAAGGGCTCGCCCACCAGCTCAATGCCTTTGATCCGCTTGGCCATGGCCGTGAAGAGCACGTCCATCTCGAGCCGGGAAATCGGCTGGCCCACGCATTGATGGATGCCCATGCCGAAGGCGAGGTGGCCGCCGGCGTTCCGGTCGATCATGAACTCGTCGGCCGTGGCTCCCCAGTGCGCGGCATCCCGATTGGCAGAGCCCATGAACAGCAGCACCTTGGCTCCGGCCGGCAGCGGGATTCCCCGGAATACGGTGTCCGTTGCGACGGTCCGGAAGAAGGACTGGAACGGCGATTCGTACCGGAGGGCTTCGTCAATGGCGAACTTTGCCAGCCGCGGATTCGCGTGCAGGCTGGCCCACTGTTCGGGGTGTGCCGCCAAAGCCTGCAAAGTGTTCCCGATGGAGAACACCGTGGTATCCAAGCCTGCGGAGAGCATGGCCCGTACTAGCAGGGCGGCCTGTTCGGGAGTGATCTCGCCGCGATCGGCGAATTCCCAGATCTGGGCTCCCATGCCATCCGGGGAGAGGTTTTCCCGGGCGCAGTTGTCCATAACCCACTTGTGGGTGGGTTCGCCTTTTTCGAAGAACTCGCGGGACCGTTCGTCGTCGGGCCCGAAGGAACTGAAGTTCATGGCTCCGTGCGGCAGCAGATTGGCTTCGCGGCCTTCCCGCGGGATCCCGACGGCGTCGCCGAAGACCCGGATGGGAAACAACTCGGCGAGGTCGGTGACGCCGTCGAACGTTTCCCGCTCGATGAGGCTGTCCACCAGCTCGTCGGCGAACTCTTCAAACCTGGCCCTCAGGGAGCGCACTCCACGCGGAGAAATGACACCTGACATTGCTGCGCGCATGGGCCCGTGGACCGGGGGATCCGATTCCAGGATGCCTTGGGGACGCCAGGCGGGCTCGTGGTGCAGGTTCTTGGGGCCCACACCCGCACTTGAGATGAACGTACGGTAGTCCTCCAGAATCTCCTTGCACTCCTCGAAACCGGCGAAGGCCAGGACCCCGTACTTCCCAAGCCACACTGCCGGTCCGGCCGCCCGCATGCGTTCGAACAGGGGATACGGGTTGGTGAGGTTTTCGTCCGTGTACGGATCATCGTGCAGACCAGAGAGTACGGGAATGGCTTGCGGGGGAGTGCGTAGTGACATCGTGGGCCTCATTACCGTCGATTTTTGCCGAGATCCAATCTGCGGGCCAACCCCTGCAAGGGACCGGACAAGCGGATTCGTGGCATCAAAGTATCGGTCTCAAAGAGCAACGGTTAAACATGATTCTCACTCTGTGGGAATCTGGTTTGTCGCAATGCTTTGCCGCCCTGCACGATCAGTTCATGAGCGGCGACACAGTGTGACCGATCCAGGAAGGAGGCATACCGTGGCAACCCACACTTCATTTGAACGGGGCCTCATGATCCTCGCGGAAATCGCGGACAGCGGAGATGCCACCGTGGAGGGTGTGGCCCTCAAGCTGGGCATTCCCGTCAGTACCACCTATCGCTATTTTCGCCAGCTTCGCGAACGTGGATTCGTCCAGGAGGACGCGGGAATCTATCGGCCGGGTCACGCGCTGTTGGCCTTGACCGGACGGCACCTGACGCAGAGCCATCTCGCGGAAGTTGGCACGGCTGTGCTAAAAAGCATCGTTGATGCCGTGGGGGAAACGGCCGTGATGGTGATTCGGGTGGGAACGCAGGCCATGTGCCTGCGCCGAGCGGAACCGGACAAGGCCTTCAAGTACACGTTCGCCGTCAATGAGCTCCTGCCCCTGACGGCTGGCGCAGGCCCCCGGACGCTGCTCGCTTGGGCGCCGTCCGACGTCGTACGCCAAGTGCTCGACGGCGACCTTCCGCGCTTCACTGAAAACTCACCTTCCGCTGAGCAGATTCTGCTCAGCCTGGCGCAGATCCGATCTTCCGGCTGGGCAGTCTCCCGAGGCGAGCTGGATCCGGGTGCAGTCTCGGTGGCCGTACCGGTGATGCTGGACGGCGAGGCGGTATGCGCGCTCAACGTGGCCGGCCCGGAGAACCGCTGCGGTTCCCGGGCCTGGCTGAATTCGACTTTGAAGACAATGAACGAGGCAGCGGAGAACCTGGCGGCGTCGCTTGGTTCCCTCGCAAGCCGCAGAACAACCCGAGAGGTAAGCGATGACGCTCAAAACTCTGCTTGACACGGCACCAGTGGTCCTGGGGACGCACCGCGCAACCCTGCAGGATCTGATCCAGGTTGCGCGCCACCGGCGTCCCGTTGTGGTGGACGAGCAAGCCTTGGCGCGGATGAAGCCCAGTCAGGACTGGCTGGACGGCGTCATGGATGACATGCGGGCCGGAAAGGAAACGGCGCCGATCTACAGCATCAACACCGGTTTTGGTTCCCTCGCTGGCCGCAAGGCCTTCGATGAGCCGTCCGACGCCGCCGAGCTCTCCCGGCGCCTGGTCCTCTCCAACGCTGCCGGGGTTGGCCGCTACGTGGACGAAGAAGTGGTGCGGGCCACCATGTTCATCCGGATCGTCAGCCTGACACAGGGCTACTCCGGCGTACGGGCGGACATCGTGAAGACCCTCGCCGAGATGCTCAACCGCGGCGTGTACCCGGCTATCCCGGAATACGGTTCGCTGGGAGCTTCGGGCGACCTTATTCCGCTGGCCCACGTGGCGATTGTCATGTCGCGCTCCCACACCGGCGAGGATGAGGAGCTCGACTCCGGCGAGGCCTTCGTGGACGGTACTGTGGTGTCCGGGATCGCGGCCATGGCCCATGCGGGAATCGAGCGGCTGCCGCTGGGTGCCAAGGACGGCCTTGCCCTTTTGAACGGCACCTCGTTCTCTTGTGCCCAGGCTGCGTTGGCCCTGTACGACGCCCAAAACCTCCTCGAAACCGCCCAGATCACCGCGGCCATGACCATCGAGGCACTCCTGGGCTTCGGAGATGCCTTCATCGACGAGCTCCACCAGGCCCGCGGCCAGCGCGGCCAGATCGAGGTGGCCGCGCGGTTGCGCGAGCTCCTCTCGGGCAGCGGTTTGGTGGATGGCGACGCTGGACAGGACCCCGTGCGACAGCCGCCGCAAGACGCATACTCGCTGCGCTGTATTCCGCAGGTTTTCGGTCCGGTCAAGGACACCTTGGAATTCGCCGCAGGCATCATCGATAACGAAATCAATGCCGCCACCGACAACCCCCTGATCTTCCCTTCGCTTCCTTCCACTCGCACCCTCAAGGCGGTCTCGGGCGGCAACTTCCACGCCGAATACGTGGCGTTCGCGGCAGACTTCATCTCGATCGTGGTCACCGAAATCGGCAACATCACCGAGCGTCGGCTCTTCAGGCTCGACGACGGCACCCTCAACCGGGGCCTTCCGGACATGCTTGTTGCCAGTGAGCAGATCGGGATGGACTGCGGCTACATGCTGCCCCAATACCTTGCCGCTGCCTTGGTGTCCGACTGCAAGACCCTCGCGCACCCGGACAGCGTGGACTCCATTCCGACGTGCGCCAACCAGGAAGATCACGTGTCCATGGCCAACAACGCCGGCCGGCACGCGCGCCAGATTGTCGCCAACATCGAGTCCGTGGTGGCTGTGGAGTTGCTGATGGCAGCCCAGGCGTTGGAACTACGGATGGACATGTCCGCCACGGCAGGCGCCAAACCCGGAGCAGCGAGCTTGGCAGCATTGGCGCTGCTGCGTTCCACCGCCGCAGCCGACGGCCGGGCGATCGACTACATCAAGCAGGACGTTGTCCTGTATCCGCGGCTACGCAAAGCCGGGGAACTCGTTCACGATGGCGCCGTCGTGGCCGCTGTGAATGCCGCGATCGGCGGAGGCAGCGATGACGCTCCAGGCCACTGACGCCGCCAAACCGGGCACTCCGACGCTCGCCGCAAAGGGCTTTTTCCAGCTAGCGGCCAGCGAGCTCCGCACGGAGGCGGACGGTGTCGTTTCGGTGATTCTCAAGGATCCCGACGGCGGTGCGCTACCGGTATGGGAGCCTGGTGCCCACGTTGACGTGCTGTTTTCCAACGGAATGCTGCGCCAGTACTCGCTGTGCTCCGAACCTGCGGATCGGTCCGCGTGGCGCATCGCAGTGTTGCGTGAGCAAACCAGCCGGGGCGGTTCGAGTTTTGTCCATGAGGTGTTGCGGGCCGGGGACGTCCTCGATGTTCGGGGCCCCAAGAACAATTTCCGTGGCACCGCGGGCTCCGGGGAGAAGCTTTTCGTCGCCGGCGGGATCGGAATCACGCCCCTGCTGCCGATGATCCGAGCAGCGATCCGGGCAGGGGAGCCTTGGCGCCTCTTGTATCTGGGGTCCAATCTCCGTTCCATGGCTTTCCTGGACGAGATCGCCGGACTTGACCCGGTGGGGCACAGAACCAGGATCCATGCCAAAGAGGGATCCGGCGCCCTGGACTTGGCCGGGTACCTTCGCAGCGAAGGACTCGCTGCGGACTCGACCGTCTACGCTTGCGGTCCGCCGCGGTTGCTCAGCGAACTCCGCTTGGCCCACGAGGCTGGTCTGGTTCCGCAGTTGCTCTTTGAGGACTTCGGTCAAGACGAGCCCGACGCCGGAACCCGCCCAGGCGGCGCCGTTCCAGGCAGCGGCGCACAAGGCGGTTCCGGGCAGGAAAGCCGGAACACTTCCGGCGATAACTCGCCTTTCGTCGTGGAAACAGCCGACGGAATGGAGATCGATGTTGCGGAAAATGAAACAATCCTCGATGCCCTCCAGCGATCAGGAGTTCCCGCGTTGAATTCCTGCCGAAAAGGAACGTGTGGGACGTGTGAAACGGTGGTGCTGGACGGAATTCCCGATCATCGCGATGAAATTCTCAGTGACGAAGAACGTGCGTCAAATGAAACAATGATGATTTGCGTTTCACGCTGCCGCGGGGAGAGGTTGGTGCTGGAACTCTAGGCCGGGCAAGCGCGATTTTCCCTTTGTTTGCGGGGGAATGTAGGCCACATTCGCTCTCCTGTGTGGAGCCGTGTGCCCGCGGCGGAACGGGGATTTCAACGTTTTGCGATGTAGCTTGCCCATTTTCAAATGCCGGATCCGATGCTCTTCGGACCCGCATTTGTCATTTAAGAATACTTTGTGAATTCGCGTTGAATGGCTATTGTGATGCGCGTCATTCATCTCTATGCTGAATCAAGATCGCGCAGATTCATTCTGAATTTCCATCCCGGTAGCAGTTGTCCCGTGGTTCGCCGAAGCCGTAATAACCCAAGGAGCACACATTGAGTATTTTCGAATTCTCCCTCCGCAAGCCGGCCCTCTCGGCCATTGCACTCGCCGCCGTCGTCGGGCTGACCGCTTGTGGCGGCTCGGCGAGTGCGGGTGGCGACGCAAGCGCGGCGGCAAATGCGGCAAAGGCGCCGCTCTTCAGCCAGTTGCCCAAAGAGATCCAAAGCGCGGGCACCATCAAGGTGGCCAGCAACGTCGAGTACCCTCCGTTCGAGTCCATCGACAAGGACGGAAAGACCATCGTCGGGATTGACCGTGAGCTCGCGGACGCCATCGAGAAGAAGCTCGGCGTTACGCTCGCCTTCGACAACATCGCTTTCGATGCGATCATCCCGGGCCTGGCATCGGGCCGCTATGACATGGGCATGTCCGCGATGTCGGACACTCCCGAGCGGCAGAAGCAGGTCAGCTTCCTGGACTACTTCTCGGCAGGTGCGGGCATCATGACCACCAAGACCAACCCGCACAACGTGAAGTCGCTTGACGATCTGTGCGGCGCAAAGGTGGGCATCGTCAAGGGCACCACCGAAGACGCCGATGCCGCGGACCAGTCCAGCAAATGCCAGGCCGCGGGGAAGGACCAGCTCGCCATCACCATCTATGCCGGGCAGAACCAGGCAGTCCTGGCGCTGCAGAGTGGACGGGTGGACGCCTTCCTGCTTGATACGACGTCAGGTTCCGTAGTCGCCGCCGAGAGCAACGGCGACTTGGTGATGGGCAAGCCGTACCAGCAGGGATTCTTCGGCATCGTGTTCCCCAAGGAGAGCACGGACCTGACCAACGTGGTGCAGAAGGCCATGGAGCAGATCAAGGCAGACGGTACCTACAAGGCCATCCTGACCAAGTACAAAATGGATGACCACGTCATCGAGAAGTTCACCGTCAACGGAGCTACCAAGTGACCCTGTACACGGCAACGGAGGAGGAACAGAATCTCTCGATTGTCCCGGCCCGCTACCGCGGGCGCTGGGTCATGGCCGGAGTGGTGGTCCTTGGCGTAGCGCTCATGGTCTACGGCATGGTCACCAATCAGCGGTTCCAGTGGGGCACGGTGGGAGAATACCTGTTTGCCGCTCCGGTGCTGGCCGGATTGGGCAATACCCTGATGCTGACTGCTGTTTCGATGGCCATCGGCATCGTCCTGGGAATCGCGGTGGCCGTCTGCCGCCTGTCCCCGAATCCCATCCTGTCCTCCGCTGCGTGGGCTTACTCCTGGTTCTTCCGTGGCACCCCGCTCATGGTCCAGCTCCTTTTCTGGTTCTTCATGGCGGCACTCATACCGAAGCTGGTTCTCGGCGTTCCATTCGGCCCCAGTTTCTTCGAGATCTCCACCAACACGCTGATCTCCCCGTTCACCGCGGCCATCTTGGGCCTGAGCCTCAACGAAGGCGCGTACATGGGCGAGATTGTCCGCTCCGGCATCCGGGCTATCCCGGCGGGCCAGACCGAGGCAGCCAAAGCCATGGGAATGACGAGGCTGCAGACGATGCGCCGCGTGATCCTCCCGCAGGCCATGCGCGTCATCATCCCGCCCACCGGCAATGAGACCATCGGCATGCTCAAGTACACCTCCCTGGTGATCGTCATCGGCTACAGCGAGCTCTTGACGTCGGTTTCGATCATCTACTCGCGCACGTTCCAGACCATTCCGCTGCTGATCGTGGCGGCCCTTTGGTACTTGGCCGTCACAGCGGTCCTGTCCGTGGGCCAGTACTACTTGGAACGGCATTTTGAACGGGGCTTCACACCAATGAAAGCCGCCAAATCACTCCCGGGGGCCGCAGCCAACGCCCGCTTGAAGAACGGTCTCCCGCCGGCGTCGAGCGCCTCTTTGGCGATCCCAAACGGTCCCGCAGAAGAACTGGAGAAGGTCAAGTGAAGGAACCAATCGTTCGGGCCCGCGACATCCGCAAGTCCTTCGGACATCTGGAGGTCCTCAAAGGCATCAGCCTGGATATCAATGCGGGCGAGGTCGCATGCCTGCTGGGGCCGTCGGGCTCGGGAAAGAGCACCTTCCTTCGGTGCATGAACCACTTGGAAAAGATCGACGGCGGCCAGCTTTGGGTCCAGGGTGAACGCATCGGGTACCGGCGCTCCGGCAACAAGCTCCACGAACTCAAGGAGCACGAGACCGCGAAGCAACGCGCATCCATCGGCATGGTCTTCCAGCAGTTCAACCTCTTTCCACACCGCACTGCGCTGGAAAACGTGATCGAGGGTCCCACAGTGGTCCAGCGCATCCCCAAGGAGCAGGCCGTCGAGGAAGGCCGGCAGTTGTTGGCGCGCGTGGGGCTGGCCGACAAAGCGGACCACTACCCGGGCCAGCTCTCGGGCGGCCAGCAGCAGCGCGTGGCGATCGCGCGCTCGCTCGCGCTCAAACCCTCGGTCATGCTTTTTGACGAGCCGACCTCGGCCTTGGATCCCGAGCTCGTGGGTGAGGTGCTGGACGTGATGCGCTCGCTGGCGGACTCCGGTATGACGATGATTGTGGTCACCCATGAGATGGGTTTCGCCAAGGAAGTTGGCAACGTGGTTCACTTCATGGCCGACGGACAGCTCGTGGAAAGCGGCGATCCGCACCAGGTCCTTGAGGACCCGCGCGAGCCGCGCACCCAGGCGTTCTTGTCCAAGGTCCTTGCATGAGCATTCCGGCGCAGTTGGGTGCATTGCTGGAGGTCAGTGATGTGGAGCGCCCGACGGCGGCCGCGTCCGCCGTCGTCGAACTCCAGCTGGCGCTGGGCGGCAAGGTCGCCGTCGATACCCCCGTCCGAGCAGCCCGTTCACATGACCGTTCGCACCTTCCGTCCGGGCTGCCGGCCGCCGTCGTGCGTCCGTCCTCCACGGAAGATGTTGCGACGGCGGTGCGGATCTGTGCCGCCCACGGCGTGGCCGTGGTTCCGATCGGGGCCGGAACGGGCCTCGAAGGAGGTGCCAACGCCCGGGCCGGGGTGGTCACGATCGATCTTTCCGGAATGACCGGCATCCTGCGGCTCAGCCCGGCGGATCTGGATGTCACGGTCCAGGCCGGAGTGATGAAGAGTGCCCTCAACGCGGAACTGGATCCGCATGGCCTGTTCTTCCCGGTCGGCCCCGGCGTGGACGCGAGCGTCGGTGGCATGTGTTCCACGCGGGCCAGCGGCACCACGGCAGTCCGCTATGGGACCATGCGGGAAAGTGTTCTGGGACTGACGGTGGTTCTTGCCAGCGGCGACATTGTGCGCACGGGCGGCCGGGCGAGGAAATCCGCGGCCGGTTACGACCTTACGCATCTTTTCGTCGGCGCGGAGGGCACGCTGGGGATCATTACCGAGGTGACGCTCCGCGTCTACGGCCAACCGCAAGCGGTCTCGGCCGCCGTGTGCGGATTCCCTTCGCTCGAAGCGGCTTCCCTGGTGGTGCAGGAAGCCATTCAAAAAGGTATTCCGTTGGCTCGCGTGGAGTTGATGGATGACACCACCATCGCCGCCGTCAACGCGTATTCCGCGCTCGAAGTGTCGGGAACCGCCAGCTTGCTGTTCGAGTTCCACGGGACCCCGCGCGCAGTGGAGGAGCAGACGGGGCAAATCCAGGCCATCGCCGTCAGGCACGGTGGAAGTGGCTTCGAGTTCGCCACGGAGGAGACGGACCGCCAGCGGCTGTGGCAGGCCCGGCACGATGTCCTCCCGGCCTGCCAGGCCCTCGTGGACGGCGCGCACACCTGGTCGACGGATGTGTGCGTACCCATTTCACGGCTGGCCGAATGCATTGCCGCCACCAAGCAGGACATTGTCGCCTCGGGACTAGTGGCTCCGATTGCGGGGCATGCCGGCGACGGAAATTTCCACCTGGCCATTGTCCTCAAACCCGGAGACAAGGATGCCTTGGTTGCGGCCTCGGCCCTGAATCAGCGACTCGTGGCCCGAGCCCTCTCGATGGGAGGCACCTGCACGGGCGAGCACGGCATCGGTGCAGGCAAAATGGACTCGCTCCGCGCCGAACATCCTGCCGGGGTGGGCGTCATGGCCGCCATTAAGGCAGCTCTGGACCCGCACAGCCTGATGAACCCGGGCAAGGTCCTGGCTCCTGCCGGTACTTCCCGGCGGGTTTCGCAGACTCTTTCGGGCAGGTCGTCGCATCCGGCACCTCGACCCGAAATAGCGGCGCTTCCAAGCTATTCCCGGGCCTCAGGCTTGGGCAGCGTCACCTGGGTGGCGTCTTCCAACGAGTCTTCCGTGCCGCCGTCGTCCGCTGTCCAGAACGCCATGGCGGCGGCGACCGTCGGTCTGAACCGCTATCCGAGCCTCTTTGGCGACGAACTGGTGGCGGCGATCGCCCGGCGCTTGGGGCTGGGCGATGGGCAAGTGCTGGTGGGGGCCGGCTCCCTAACCCTTCTCCAGCAGCTGCTCACGGCGTACAGCGGGCCCGGCGCCGAGGTGGTTCATGCCTGGCGCAGCTACGAGGCATATCCGATTCTGGTGACGGTGGCAGGGGCGGCAAGCACTCGGGTGGCGCTCGACGCCGGGCTCCGGCACCGGCTTGACGCCATGGCGGACGCGATCACAGAGCGCACGAAAGTGGTGATTGTCTGCAACCCGAACAACCCCACGGGCACCGTGATCCAGCACGATGAACTGCTCCGTTTCCTGCGTCGGGTGCCCGCAAACGTGGTGGTGGTGCTCGATGAGGCCTACCGCGAATTCACCCAGCCGGAAGAGGACGAAGTAGCACTGCTGGCGACGTTCCCCAATCTGGTGGTCCTTCGCACCTTTTCCAAGGCCTACGGGCTCGCCGGCGCGCGGGTTGGATACCTGGCAGCGGCCCCGGAAATTGTTGGCAACCTGCGGAGGTCGGCGCCGCCGTTCGGCCTGAGCAGGGTGGCCGAGGCAGGGGCTGTTGCAGCCTGGGCAGAAGATGAAGTCCTGCGGGACACCGTGGCGGGTGTGGTGGCCGGGCGGGAATTCCTGGCCGAGGAACTGCGGAACCGAGGCTTTCGAGTGCCGGAAAGCGGCGGGAACTTCGTGTGGATTCCCGTGGAGCAGGCGCGGGAATTGGAGCAAGCCTGTGTGCGCCACGGCGTTTCGGTCCGGGCGTTCGACGGCGAGGGCGTGCGCGTGACTATCGGCGGACGGGAGGCGTCGCAGGCTGTGTTGGCAGCAGTGGACTCGTGGCTCCGGTGTTGAGGGAAGCCTGGATGGTGGGAACCGCCGTCTCTCTCGCCGGTCACGTTCGCCGTGCCGTCACCGGCCGCAGACGCTCGCTCACCTTTGGCGGGTTTTTCCCAGACGCTCGCTCGCCTTTGGCAGGTTTTTCCCAGACGCTTGCTCACCTTTGACGACCGCGCGGGCAATTGCTCATTTTTGGTGAGCGAGTGTTGGGTGGGATGCGCTCAAAAGTGCAGGAGGGTTGTCGAAAAGTGCGCCAGAGGTGAAGGAGCGTCGGGGAAAAGCGCCCTAAAGGTGAGCGAGGGTAGCCGGGGCGCGTGAGTAATTTTCCAACATTCCGTCCGTAAGTTACCCTGCGTTAGCCTTTTGTCTGGTTGGATTGGGTTTATTGGGGCAGACACTGGAGGCGCCGTCTCCTACCGACCCGAAGGTAGTAATGGAGCTCATCGAGGCTGAATATCCTCGGCCAGGACACGTCCTTCTGCACCTTAGCGACTCCCATCTGGTGGGAGGGTCGGAACCCCTTTACGGCGCGGTAGACAGCGAAGCCCATCTCAGACAACTCTTTTCTGAAGTTCATGCGTCAAAGGTCCGCCCCGACGCCGTGATCTTCACGGGTGACCTGGCAGATCAAGGCGAGCCGGAAGCCTACGCCAAACTCCGGGCGATCGTCGAGCCTGCCTGCCGCGAGATGGGCGCACGCGTGATCTGGGCGATGGGAAACCACGACGACCGTGCCAATTTCCGTGCGGGCCTGTTCGACCAAAGCGGTAATGACGCCTCGGTGGATCACAGCTACTTCGTCAACGGGCTGCGGATCATCACGCTGGATACTTCCGTGCCGGGCTTCCATCACGGTGAACTCAGCCAGGGCCAGCTCGACTGGTTGGCGTCGGAGCTCGCAACCCCTGCCCCCGACGGCACCATTCTTGCCCTCCACCACCCGCCGGTCCCGAGCGTCCTTGACCTCGCCATCCTGGTGGAGCTGCGCGGCCAAACGGCGCTGGCCGACGTCGTACGCAATTCCGATGTCCGTTCCATCCTGGGCGGCCACTTGCACTACTCCACCACAGCCACGTTCGCGGGCGTCCCGGTATCAGTGGCTTCCGCGAGTTGCTACACGCAGGACCTCAACGTTCCGCAGGGCGGTACCCGAGGACGGGACGGTGCCCAAGCATTCAACCTGGTGCACGTCTACGAGCAAACGATTGTGCATTCGGTGGTGCCGTTGGGGAAGTCACCGACCGTTGGCGACTACGTCAGCCCGGAAGCCACCAGGCGTCGGCTTGCCGAAGCAGGCGTACGGATTCCCCAGCGACCAACCCACGAACGCGGCGTCCGGGTGGACGCGAAGCGCCCGGAGATGACCCGGCGCTAGCGGCCTACTTCTCCCACGGAGCCTTAACCGGGAAGTACTTCTCCATGAAGTCCGTCACGAGCCCGGCCCGTTCATCGGCAGCCACCTCGGGGAAGCTGCCGTCGTTGAGGCAGAAGAAGTCCACGTTGCGTTTCGCCAGCAGCGTTGGCAGGTAGTGCAGCCCGGACCACAGGGTGGTATCCACATATCTGACTTTGGCGGCCGTCTGCGTCACCGCCCGGCCCGTGAGCAACGAGTAGTAGTGGTAGAACGAGTTGGTCACGGAAATGTTGTCCGCCGCGCGGAACCTGCTGCCGGCCGTCTTGGCGAACTCGGCCGGAAACTCGCGCTCCATCTCTGCGACCACGCTGCGGCGCAACGGAGCGGCGGTGTGCTCCAAGTGGCGCGTGGTGATGCGGCCGAACCGCTCCCAAAGGAGCTTTCGGTTGACGCGGGCGGCATTCTCGAAGCCGCTGCGTTCGGCGTCGTTCCCTCCCAGCCCAATCCTGGTGGAAGCCTCGATGAACTTGGTGATTCCGCCGGGAGTGAAGAACATGTCCGGTGCTACGGGGCGGCCGAAGAACATGTCGTCGTTGGAATACAGGAAGTGCTCGGACAGGTCCGAAATGTGGTGCAGTTGGGATTCCACGGCTTGCGAGTTATGCGTGGGCAGCACTGAGGGGTCCTTGAAGAACTCCTCGCTTCGCACGATCCGGACGTCCGGGTGTTCAGCCAGCCACTCGGGCGCGGGGGAGTCCGTGGCGATGTAGATCCGGCGAATCCAGGGCGCATACATGTACACGGAACGAAGGGCGTATTTGAGTTCGTTGATCTGCCGGAAACGGGCCTCGTGGGCGTCGCCCTCGCCTAGGACGACGTCCTTCATCTGCTGACGGCGGGCCGCGATATACGCAGGATCGTTGCCGTCCACCCACGAAAAGACGATGTCGACGTCGAAGTCGATGTCGCTCGCATGGTCCGCGAACATGTTCTCGATGGTCGGCCAGTTCAGACCGTGGCGATTCACAGTTCCCCGAACGGCGTCCTGGCGCAGCATGGTTCGCCGAGTCAGCGAGTTCTCCACGGGCAACACGAGTTGATCGCCGTCGAACTCCCACAATTCCAGCTGCACGCCGAGGGAGGGGCCGTAGGTCAACCCGCCCCCGGGTTCCACACGTGGACGGAAGAGCCTGAAGATCCGTGCCTTCCGGTTGCTGGAAAGCTCGCCGTCCGCCACCAGCAGCGTGGACTTCTTCCTGGCATCCACGGTCATGGAGTAGAACGGTTCGTTCCGGAAAGCGGCGACCAAAGCCTGGCGCAACTTCTTGCGGAGCTTCCAATCAACGGCGATCACGGGCCGGTGATCGTTGCCGCGGACCAGGATGAAATCCAGTCCCGCCGCGTCCAATGCCGCGCGAATGAAAAGGAGGTCTTCGACCATCACCTGCTGCGGCGTGCGGTTCTGGTTCAGCAAGCTGTATCGGCCACGATGGCGGACGACGTCGGCGCGGTGCTTGAGGCGCGCCTCGACGGCGGGCGACGTCGGCTCAGGAACGACCGCGTCGTCGTCGGAGGCGGGGCTACCGAAGTAAATCGCTTGCTGGTCCATGACTGTGATGGCTTTTCTCCGAAAGGTTGTGGTGAAGCGTGGGCTTAGCGGACTCAGCCCACCAAGGCTTCGCGCCAGCTGCGCAAGAATGCGCCGCCGGCGTCGTCGTGAATGACGTCCTCGCCCAGGCCGAGGTCTGTGGCTGTAAGAACATCGTATGGCTTGTTGGGCACACCGTCTGCGGGGCGGACATCGATGTGCTTGACGCTGTGGTCATTGTGGTGGAGCCAATCGGCCATGGCGTAGTCGGTGCGCGAATCGCCCACCGTCCGCCAGGCCTGCGGGGTGATTCCCTGGGCGGCGAGGAGTTCCACCGCACGGCTGGCGCCCAGATCCTTGCCGAGCCGGACGGACTCGATGTCCGTGGAGATAATGGTGGGATCCAAGCGGTAGTCGGCGGCGTCGTCGGACTCTGGTGCGTGGTGGTCAAGGAGCGCGGCGGAGAGCCCGTGCCTGCCCATGAGCTCCAAAGCGTCGGCGTCGAAGAGCTTCTGCTCGGCCAGGTAGTCGTCATTTGAGACGTCCAGATGCTGCTCCACGGACACCATGGCCCGCTTGGTCTCATCGAAGAACATGTGGGCCGCGTAGTCCTCTGCCACCATGCGGCGGACGTCGTCGCCGTACGCTTTCGGGACAGCGAGTTCATGGTCCATATGGATGGGTCCCGGGCCGCCCGAGGTGTAGCTGAACCACACAGCGCCCTTCTCGCAGATGGCGTGGACAACGGTTCCTGTGGGCATTCCCGCTGCGATCATGGGCACCATGACCTGCTCGCGGATGAAAGCGTCGGAACGGCCGGTGTTGAAAATGACGGGGATGCCGGCGGACGCCAAACTGACAAGATCGGCGATGATTTCCGGCTTCACGTCCCGCGTCACGGGACTCGCGACGGGGCCGTCAACGTCGAGGAGGAGTGCGAGGGCGGGAGTAGCCGGGTGAGTGGCGCCGGGCATCGGAGCAGTCATGCTCCCATTCTGTCAGCCCCGCGCCTCTGTTAGTCCCGCTGCGGGGACAGCGGTGCGACGGCCGACGGCGGCAGCGGGCTCCGACTGTGGGAGTACCGGCCGCCTACGGTTACCATTTGGCCACAACCTTGGCGGGAGTCTTCCTGTAAGTTCCCTTGGACGGCTTACTTCTTTAGGCTTGCAAAGTGATCTTCAAAGCTGTGGGCGAGGGACGCCCGTACCCCGACCATGGTTTTTCCACGCCCAAGGACTGGGCCTCGCTGCCGCCACGTCCGGTTCGGCTCGACGAACTTGTCACCACCAAGCGGACGCTTGACCTGGAAGCGCTGTTGGCCGAGGACTCAACTTTTTTCGGGGATCTTTTCCCGCACGTGGTGCAGTACCAAGGTGTGTTATATCTCGAAGACGGACTTCACCGGGCCGTCCGTACTGCGCTCCACCAACGCACGGCCATCCACGCCCGGGTGCTGGTGATAGATGGTTAACGAGACACTCCCGGAAGAGCAGGTGGACGTGCCCCAGAACGGTGCTCCGAAGAAGTCCCGGAGGCGTCCAAACGACGTGACGCGTCTGCACGGGCATCGCATTGTCACCGGCCCGGAACTGCGGGCCACTTTTGCCGAACCACCCGGGCCCGAAAACCATCCGGGGTGGTTCAGCCGCCGCCTTTTGCACGGCATCGTACTCGTGCTGCTCGTGGGGGTGATCGTTGCCGGGGTGGTGGGGGCCTGGGCAGTCATGAACGGAGTGATCCGCTTCCCCTCGGCCGTCGCCAGCAAGGCTCCGACGACCCTTTGCCCGACGACTGTCTTCGACTACACGCCCAACAACAAGGTCAAGGTCAATGTCTACAATGCCGCTGGCAAGGCTGGCCTGGCGAAGAGCGTGGCTGACCAGCTGAAAGCGCGGGGATACAACGTTGCCGGCGTTGACAACACCACAACTAGCTACACCGGATCGGCGGTAGTTGTTTCGGGATCCGGCGGCCAAGCGGCGGCGTTCAACATCCAACGGAACATCGCGGGCACCGACTACTTCCAGGACCAACGCACGGATGCCTCCGTGGACCTCATTCTCGCGCCCGCTTTCTCTGCCCTGGTCCCGCCCGAACTCGTGGACAACACGCCGGGCAAGCTCAGTTGTCCCCGCGAAGACCAACGGATTGCGGACAATTCGAAGCTGCCGGTACTACCGAAGCCGACGCCTTAGCCGCGGGCCGCGGGCGGCGGGCTCTGCGGGTGACGCCGGCCCCAGCGGGAGTGTCACGCTAGGCGCGCGGGCCGGCCGCCGTCGTCGAACCTTGCTCCCGCGCCCAACTGGATGAACCGCACCGTCTGGACCAACCGCTCCTCAAGCTCGTCCGGCTCCGCCCCGTTGACCGCGTTGCCCCGAGCCGCGCTGGAGGAGAGGGTTCCGTGAATGAGCCTGGCGAGTTGCGAGACGTCGGCGGGCGGAAGATAGCCTGCCGAGATTCCGTCGCGCAGGATGTCCTGGAGCAGCAGGTTGAGTTCGCCCACGTGATCCGCCAATTTCGCAAAGGAAGCGGGGGAGAGGACGGCCGCCATCGCGGGGCCCGGCGGGAGGTGCCGGCGGCTCAGGTCTTCCACTTGGGCGCGAACGTACAGGGCCAGGCGGTCCACCGGGTTCTGCAGTGCCGCGAGGGATTCGCGCAGGTCGCCCAGGAAGCGTTCGGTCTCGTCCAGGGCGTACGCGATCAGGAGCTGTTCCATGTCGGCGTAATAGTTGTAGACCGCAGTCCGGCCGACGCCGGCATGCCGCGCGACGTCGGTCATGGTCAAGCCGGGCAGGCCGTGGGTGAAGAGCAACTCGCCGAAAGCAGTCAGGATCCGGCGTCGGGTTTCAGCGCGTTGCGCCGCATTGTTGGCGGCCGTAATCCTAGGCATACAGACACTTTACAGTGATCTGTCAGCAAAGCTGCGTGTATGTGGGGCGAGCCTAAATCGCGCAGCCGTCAGGACCGCAGGCTTCGGCGTCGGAGCTGCCGACGGCGACCAACGGATTGGCTTCTTGCCACGCCTGGGTGAGGGCCTGGGCGAAGACCTCGGAGGGCTGGGCACCGGAGAGGCCATACTTGCGGTCGATGACGAAGAAGGGCACGCCGGTGACGCCGAGCATCCGGGCTTCGGCGATGTCGCCGCGGACGTCCTCTGCGTACTTGTCGGTGCTGAACAACTCCGCGATTTCGCCTTCCGGCAAGCCCAGGTCGTTGCCGAGCTTGGTCAAGTAGTCTTGGCTTCCGATATCCTCGCCGTGTTCAAAATGGCCGCTCAGGAGCCGTTCCTTGGCTTCGTCCTGCTTGCCGTGGGCGGCGGCCAGGTGGATGAGGCGGTGTGCCGTGAAGCTATTGGCCACTACGACGTCGTCGAAACGGTAGTTGAGACCCTCGCCCTTTGCCTGCAAGGCGACGTGATCGAACATCTGGCTGACCTGCGCGGGGTTCATGCCCTTGCGCTTGCTGAGGTAATCGAGCTCCGTGCCGTCGTAGTGTTCCGGAATGCTCGGGTCCAACTGGTAGCTGCGCCACTGGATCTCTACCGAGTCGCGGTGCGGGAAATCGGCGAGGGCCGTTTCGAACCGACGCTTTCCGATGTAGCACCACGGGCAAGCGACGTCTGACCAGATCTCAATCTTCATGATGGCGACAACCGGGAATTCAGGTGCACCATTCCCGGAATGGCCTGTTGGACTGGTCACAGAGGGCGTTCATGCGGGGCCGCTCGCGACGCGCAAAATGATGTGCGACGCGGAATCAGGATTGCGCTACACACAGGGAATTCGGGTGTCGTGGGGCAATTTGTGCATCGCGGGTCCATTTCCGCGTCGCTGGGCGCGTGCTACAGCGCCCGCTCCATCACGAAATCGTGTTCAACCGCTTCTCCCAGTCGGAACGACTTGGTCCCGACCTTCCTGAATCCACTCTTCTCATAGAAACGGATGGCCTTGGCATTCTGGCTGTTGACGCCAAGCCACACGCCCGCCGCTCCAGTGCCTGCGGCGTGGTCCAAGGTGGCCTTCATGAGCTCGGCGGCAGCACCCAGGCCGTGGTGTTCAGGATGGACATAGCATTTGCTCAATTCCGCGGATGGCGCCAGCGTCAGCGCCGAAGAAACGTCAGTATCCGCTGCGGGCCGGGCGACGAGCATGCTGTAGCCGCGGAGTTCACCGGCGGCGTCGATGGTGAGGATGGTGACGTCCGGATCCGCGAGGTACTCCGTGAACTTCTGCGCGCTGAGCGTTTTGCGGAGGTGCGCGGCGATGTCCTCGGGCGAGGAGTCCGGAGGGCAGGCGAGCGGAAAGGTGACGGCAGCAAGCTCCGCCAGCCGTCCGGCGTCGTCCGCTGTTGCTTCACGGATTGTCTGGCTCATGCGGTCCTCTCGGAAATGCGGGCGCGGAAATGCCCCTCAAGACTGATCTTAAGGGGCATTTCAAGAAGGACTACGACGGCGGTGGCCGGCCGGACCGTTCCTCCTCCGGGAGCGCGGGGGGTGCTTAGGCTCGGGCCTCCTGGAGCAGGCGAAGGTCCTCTTCCGGCTGTGGGTCCCTGCCCAATGCGAGGCCAATGATGGTCACGACCGCCGTGGCCAGCAGGTATCCGGCGATGAGGAGCCAGTTGCCGGAAGCGGCGTAGAGGGCTGTAAAGATCAAGGGGGCCACGGCTCCGCCGACGACTCCCGCCACGGTGTAAGCCAGGGAACTGCCGGCGTAGCGCAGCCTGGCCGGGAATTGCTCGGTGATGAAGGCGGCTTGCGGGCCGTACATGAAGGCGTGAAGTCCGAGGCCGATCACGACTCCCACGGTCAAAACCAGCACAGAGCGGGATTGGATCATGAGGAAGAAGAGCGGGATGTACACCGCGGTGGCCGCAGCTGTGATGCCGTAGACCAACCGGCGGTTGAACCGGTCCGTGACGGCTCCAGCGGCCGGGATCAGGATCAGTTGGAAGGCCGAGCCCACCAAGACGGCGCCCAGGACGTTGCCGGTGCTCATGCCCAGTTCCTTGGTGGCGTAGACGGCGACGAAGACGGTGAACAAGGAGTACAGGACGTCGGGGCAGATCCGGCACAGGGCGGCAGCAAGGAGGGGGCGGATCTGGGTAGTGAGGACCTCCTTGATGGGAGCCTTGGGCCGTTCACCCGTGGCCTCAATGGCCTTGAATACCGGGGTTTCCTCAAGCTTGAGCCGGATGACCAGTCCGAAGGCGACCAGGATGGCCGAGCTGAGGAAGGCCACGCGCCAACCCCACGCGATGAACGCTTCGTTGCTCATGACGGCGGCCAGGACGGCCAGTGCGCCATTGGCGAGCAAGTTGCCGGCGGGCGGGCCGATCTGGGCGGCGGAGGACCAGAATCCGCGCTTGTTGGGATTGGCGTATTCGCTCGACAACAGCACCGCACCGCCCCATTCGCCGCCTACGCCGATGCCCTGGATCAGGCGGAGGAGGACCAAAATGATCGTGGCTCCAATGCCGATGGTGTGGTAGTCCGGCAAGGCGCCGATGAGGACCGTGGCCGCGCCGATCAGGACGAGGGTGATGACCAGGACATTCTTACGTCCGATCTTGTCCCCGAGCCGGCCAAAGACAACGCCGCCGATCGGCCGGGCAAGGTAGCCCACAGCGAAGGCCGAGAAGGAGAGCAGGAGGCCGGTGTATTCGTCGTTGCCCGGGAAGAAGATCTTGGGAAAGACGAGCGCTGAGGCAACGGAGTAAATGGCGAAGTCGTAGTACTCCAGGGAGGTGCCTGTGACGCTGGCAATGAAGGCTTTGATGGCGCCTGCCGAGGGTTTGCTGCGCCGTGTTGGACTTGGCGAAGTGGTCGCGGACATGGTTCCTCCGTGGAACGTTGGGCGGATTTTGTGATCCCGATCTCAATCGGGGCCTACACCCAATGATGCATCACATGGAGGAATTGTTCAACAATTTTTTGGAGGGAGTTTGCGTTTCAGCCGCGAGATGCTGGCGGATGCCGTCGACAATGAGGTCATGATCCTCCTGCGATGAAAGGCCCGAAGCCGTGACGGCCGCGACGACGCCGACGCCACGGACCCGCACGGGAAAGGAACCCCCGGTCACGGCATAGTCGGCGTCCAGCCACCCGACGGCGGCCGCATCGATGCCGGCGGAGGAGAGCCGTGCGTCGACAAGTGCGCTGCTTGCTTCCATCCGCAGCACGAGCGCGGATTTCCGGGCGATCCACGATTCCTGGTCCGGTGTGATGCCGGGCAGCGCAGCGCGGAAAAGGATGAGCCCGGGGCGCCGGATATCAATGCCGATCGCATGACCGGCCGCCTGTGCCATCTCGGTGAGCCGGGAGCCGAGCCTCCAAGCGTCTGCGTGGTCGAACGAGTCGAAAAGCAGTTCTTCTTCCTGGCGTTCAAGAGCTTCTATTGCTTCAACCGTGGGAATGTCAGTCATGGAGCCTCTTCTGGGAGATGGACTGGCTCGTATCAGTTGGCCGGATAGGCCACAAACGCGAAGCGGTTGGAACCGGGTGACCAGCTGTTGACGTTGAGGGTTCCCTGGCCGCCGAAGAGGGGCCAGGTGTGGAGCGGCGTCGCCCAGTCGCTAGTGGAAACAACGACGACGTCGACAGGCAAGTCCGCGGGGTGGCCCACCGTTCCGCTGGGGAAACGGATGTAGCTGGCAAAGCGCCCGTCTGGCGAGAGATGCGGGAACCAGTCCACGGTCCCGCTGTCGAGGAGCCGTTCAAGGCCGGTGCCGTCTACGCGCACGCGGGCAATCTGGGCATGCCCGGCCTGGCTGGTGAAGGTCTCGGTGTTGAAGTAGAGCCATTTTCCGTCGGGAGAGTACTCCGGACCGTCACAATGTCCAGGGCCAGTGTCCACCACCGCTGATGGGCTGCCGCCGTTCGCAGGCATCGTCATGAGGCGGCCTGGCTTGCTGAAATCGCCGCCGTCGATCCCCACATAGGCGAGTTCGAGCCCGTCTGGACTGACGCCATGCAGGAAATGGAAGGTTCCGTCCTCGGCGGTCAGACGCTCCGCCCCGCTACCCCGAAGCTCGGCCTTGTAGATGTGCCCGTCATTCGCCGAGAGGAAGATACCGGCGCCGTCGGGGGCAAGGACGTGGTCATTGTTGAGATCCGGGATGCCAGTGATGGCTATCTTTTCGATCGCTCCTCCGGAAAGATCCAGCTGCCACAGCGCACCATCTCCGTTGAGGATGAGGGCCTGGCCGTCGAGCGTCCAGTTGGGTGCCTCCAGCAGCATGTCATCCGTGGCAAGGGCCAGTTCGCACTCACCCGTTGCCGCAGAAGCGATCCAGACCTCGCACCGTTGACCGGGTTGAAGCGCGCGTATCACAGCGACGCCTTCCCGGAGTCCGCCGAAAGGTCCTTGATCCGGATGTGCCGCCACCTGCATTGCGCTCCGACGCCCCAGCGGGCTTCGCCGAACATGGCGTCGTTGTCGTGGACTTCGAGGGCGATATGTCCGCTGTCGCCGAGCACTTCAAGCACGGCATCGGGGCCGTAGTTGGGGGATTCCAGCGTGGCGGTGTCCAGCTCCGCGATCTTGAGGCCGTTGATCCACGTCGTGATGACCGGCACGGCGCCGACACAGCGGATGCGGAGGTCGTTCCAGTCGTCCCAGCGCCACACGTTCAGGAAATCGTCGACGTCGGCCGCGTAGCTCAGGCGGGCACGCTTCTCTTCCGTCACTGGTTCCACAGAGGTGGCCGGGTCATCGGCCTTGAGACCGGTGGGCCGGCCGGCGTCGTCGCGGACGACATCGATCGCGAACGGAACCGCCGAGAAGCTCGCGAGGCCGTTGCCGAAGAAGCCTCCGATTCCGCCGGATGGGCGGTGGTCCACGAGGACTTGGAATCCTTCCCAACTGTCCCGTTGACGCCGGATCATGACGCCGGTGTCGGCAGGCCAATCGGGGCGCATTTCGAGCTTCAAATCGAAATCTCCGAACGCTTGATCGCTGACGAGGTAGCCGCCGTAGCCACTCCCGGGAGCATCCTGCTCGCCGATCAGGACGCCGTCCTCGACCTTCCAGCGGGCAGGATGCTTCTCCGGCGTGTGCCACCCGGCCAGGCTGACGCCGTCGAACAGCGGGACGAATCCGTCGTTGCTCACGTCGGACATCCCTCAGTCCTGGCTGAAGGCGGCGTCGAAGGAGGTCTGCGACGGCGGGAAGTCGAACTTTTTGAGGGCGGCGAGGGCTTCGGGGGCGCCGTGGAGGCGGTCCATGCCGGCGTCTTCCCATTCGACGGAGATCGGTCCGTTGTAGCCGATGGCGGTGAGGGCGCGGAAGGAGGATTCCCAGGGGACGTCGCCGCGTCCGGCGGAGACGAAGTCCCAGCCCCGGCGCGGGTCGCCCCAGGGCAGGTGGGAGCCCAGGACGGTGTTCCGGCCGGTCGGGCGCAGCTTGGTGTCCTTGCAGTCCACGTGGTAGATCCGGTCCTTGAAGTCCCAGATGAAGGAGACGGGGTCGATGCCTTGCCACATGAAGTGGGAGGGGTCCCAGTTCAGCCCGAACGCTTCCCGGTGCCCGATCGCTTCCAGGGTCCGCACGGTGGTCCAGTAGTCGTAGGCGATCTCCGAGGGGTGGACTTCGTGGGCGAAACGGACCCCGTGTTCGTCGAAGACGTCCAGGATGGGGTTCCAGCGGTCGGCGAAGTCCTGATAGCCGGCCTCGATGACCTTCTCCGGGACGGGCGGGAACATGGCGACGTACTGCCAGATGGAGGAACCGGTGAACCCGACGACGGTATCCACCCCGAGCGCCCGGGCCAGGCGGGCGGTGTGCTTCATTTCCTCGGCGGCGCGTTGGCGCACGCCCTCGGGCTCGCCGTCACCCCAGACCTTGGCGCCGACGATCGCCTGGTGGCGGAAGTCGATGGGATCATCGCACACGGCCTGGCCCTTGAGGTGGTTGGAGATGGCCCAAACCTTGAGGTTGTATTTGTCCAGGATGGCGAGTTTGTTCTCGACGTAGCCGGGTTCGTCCCAGCGCCAGGCGTCCAAGTGGTCGCCGGACACGGCGATTTCCAGGCCGTCGTAGCCCCAGCCGGAGGCGAGCCTGGCGACTTCCTCGAAGGGCAGGTCGGCCCACTGGCCGGTGAACAGGGTGTACGGGCGGGGCATTGGTTCTCCTTGGGAAAGATTTTCGGGGGAGGGTGAAGCCGGCAGGCCGGCGGTTTTCAGTGGGTGGTCAGTGACCGGCGACCTGGATGATGGCGCTCTTGGCGTCGGCGGATTCTTCGATGGCGGCCAGCACCCGCTGGACGGCGAGTCCGTCCTCGAACGACGGGGACGGCGGGATCCCGGCGTCGATGGCGGCCAGGAAGTCGCGGATTTCGTGCGTGAAGGTGTGCTCCCAGCCGATCACGTGGCCCTGCGGCCACCAAGCACCCATGTAGGGGTGTTCGGGTTCGTTGACGAGGATGCGGCGGAAGCCCTGCTCGCGGATCGGAAGGGTGGCGTCGAGGAAGCCGAGTTCGTTGATGGATTCCAGGTCGAAGAGCAGTGAGCCTTTGTCTCCGTAGATTTCCATGGTGAGCGAGTTCTTCCGGCCCGTCGCCATGCGGGAGACTTCCACGGAGGCGATCGCCCCGGAGGCGAGGGTCAGCGTGGCCCAAGCGGCGTCGTCGACCGTTACTTGTTCAGGACCGTCCGCACCGGGGCGGCTGTTCACGAACGTGTGCAGCCGCCCGGAGACCTCGGTGACCGTGTCCCCGAGCAGGAACAGGACCTGATCGATCGCGTGCGAGGCGATGTCGCCCAAGGCGCCGGACCCGGCGGTTTCCTTGTTCAGCCGCCACGTCATGGGCGAGTCGGCGTCCACCAGCCAGTCCTGAAGGTACGAGGCCCGGACGTGCCGGACATTGCCCAGCCTGCCCTCGGCGATCAGCTCCTTGGCCAGCGCTAGCGCCGGTACCCGGCGGTAGTTGAAGCCGATCATGGACTGGATGCCGCGCGCACGGGCGGTGCGCGCGGCTTCCGTCATCGCTTCGGCCTCGGCCAGGGTATTGGCGAGGGGCTTCTCCACGAGCACGTGCTTGCCCGCTTCCAGCGCCGCGATGGCGATTTCCGCGTGCATCCAGCCCGGGGCGCAGATGTCCACGATATGGATGTCATCGCGTTCCAGGACCTGGCGCCAGTCGGTGGCGGACTCTCTCCACCCGTACTTCGCCGCGGCCTGGGCAACCTGTTCCGGGTCCCGGCCCACGAGTACTTTCTGCTCGAAGGCCGGGACATCGAAGAAACTGGCCACGTTCCGCCACGCATTGGAATGGGCTTTGCCCATGAACGCGTAGCCGATCGCGGCAACACCGAGGGTTGTCTTGGCTGCGCTGGTACCCGCACTAGTTCCCTCCGGGAAGGCGCCGTTCTGCGGGTTGGTGGGGGTAGGGATGGAGCTAGTCATGAGTGATTCCTAGAGGGTGGCGGCCATCGGGTCCCAGTCCTCGGGGAGGGCCTGGGATGTCACGGCGGAGCTGTCGACGCCTACAAAGGTGCCGGTTTCGGCGGACTCGGAAATCGAAACCAAGGTATCGACCACATGGTAGGCGAGCGCGCCCTGTGCGCGGTGCGGGACACCGGCGCGGAGGGACCGGGCCATGTCCAGCACGCCCATGCCGCGGCCGTTGGCCGGTCCCGTGGCGGGAATGGTTTCGGCTTCTTCGGCTCCCGGACGCCACAGCTTGAGGTCGCCGTCGAAGTAGTTCGGATCCGGCACTTCGAGCGTGCCCTCGGTACCGGTGATCTCCACGAAGCCCATCCGCAGTCGGGGGGACTCGAAGCTGAAGACGCTGTGCGAGGACTGGCCGCCCTCGAACTGGAGCATGGCACTGACATGCGTGGGGACCTCGACGGCGAATTCCTCGCCGGCCTTGGGCCCGGAACCGACCACCCGGACTTCTTTGGCTTTGGACCCGACGGCGGCGACGCGCCTCACCGAGCCGAAGGCCTGGACCAAGGCGGTGATGTAGTACGGGCCCATGTCGAAGAGCGGACCCGCACCCTGCTGGAAGAGGAACGCCGGATTCGGGTGCCATGACTCCGGCCCCGGGGTCTGGAACATGGTCAGGGCCGTCAACGGGGTGCCGATGTCACCGCGTTCGATGATCCGGCGGGCCGTCTGCAGCCCGGCGCCTAGGAAGGTGTCCGGCGCGCAGCCCAGGCGGATGCCCGCGGCGTCGGCCGTCTTCAGCAGGGTCAGGCCGGATTCGCGGTCCAGGGAGAACGGCTTCTCGGTCCAGACGTGCTTGCCGGCGTTCACGGCAGCCGTGGCCACCTCGACGTGCGCGGCCGGGATGGTCAGGTTCACGATGATCTCGACGTCGGGATGGTTCAGTGCCGCGTCTACGCCGCCCCACTCGGGGATGCCGTATTCCTTGGCCCGCGCTTGGGCGGCTTCCTCGAAGAGGTCGGCGATGACGTGGACTTTCAGGTCAGGGAAGACCGTCAGGTTGTCCAGGTAGGCCTTGCTGATGTTCCCGGCGCCGATGACCGCGACGCCCACGGGCCCCCGGCGGGTGGACGGGGTGTTCTGGTGCGTAGCGGCGCTCATGCGTTCACGTCCTGTGCTGCGTTGTTCTGGAGGAAGGCGAGGCTCTCGGTGATGCCTTCGAAAATGTCTCCGGCGTAGTCGTCGAACTCCACGACGCCCACTTCCAAGGACGTGGCGGCAGCAACGACGTCGAGCACCGGGATGGTGCCCTGGCCCGCAGGCTGCTGGGCTTTCGCGTCCGTGGTGCCGGGGCCGTCCTTGATGTGGATGAACTTCACGCGGTCACCGAGGCGGGCAAGCAGCTCCACGGGGTTCTGGCCACCGACCGATGCCCAGTAGGTGTCGACTTCGAGCACCAGTTCCGGGTCGAGGAGGCCTTCGAAGTACTCCAGGGCGGTCTGGCCCTCGATGATGGACTCCAGCTCCCATTGGTGGTTGTGGTAGCCGACGCGGATGCCGTATGCGGCGCCCTTCTTCGCGGCGGCGTTGAGCTTGGCGGCTGTGGCCTGGATGTCCTCGGCGTTCTGCCAGTGTTCGGCAGGCAGGTACGGGTCGATGACCGTGGAGATGCCAAGTTCCTTCGCGGCAGCGAAGATCTCGTCCTGGTCTTGGCTCAGCAGGGGCGCATGGCCGGACGGGGCGGTCAGCCCGTTCTCCTTGAGTGCGGCGCCGAGCTCCTTGGCTGTGGCGACGAAGTTGTAGGGTTCAACCTGCGTGAAACCGATCGCGGCAACCTTCTTGATGGTGCCCGGCAGGTCTTCCTGCAGGGCATTGCGAAGGGTGTACAGCTGGATGGAGTAAGACATGGTTTTCCTTTGCGTTGTCAGTTGCGTGAAAAAGGTTCGGTTAGCGGCCGGCGAGGGATCCGCCGATGCCGCCGACGCTGAAGTATTTGTTCAAGGTGGCGAAGACGATGATCGGCGGGAGCATCATGACGACGGCGAGTGCCATGACG
Organism: Arthrobacter sp. AZCC_0090; assembly: GCF_014207375.1. Classification (GTDB taxonomy): domain Bacteria; phylum Actinomycetota; class Actinomycetes; order Actinomycetales; family Micrococcaceae; genus Arthrobacter. The sequence goes on from NZ_JACHEE010000018.1 coordinate 25,965, forward strand.
CCGGACCAGTCGGTGAGGTTTTGCTGGAAGAAGGACTGCACGCCCACGGGGAGGGTGAAGATCTCGTTGGAGCGCAGGAACACGATCGCGACGAGGTAGTCGTTCCAGGCCAGGAGGAACGCGAAGATGGCCGTGGACAAGATGCCGGGCAGGGAATTGCGGAGCACCACTTTGGTGAACGATCCGAACACGGAGCAGCCGTCGATCCATGAGGCCTCCTCGAGGCTGACCGGGATGGAGTCGAAGTATGCCGCCATCATCCAGGTGGCCACGGTCATTGTCGAGCCGACGTAGATGATGATTAGGCCGAGGAGGTTGTCCACGAGCCCCAGGCCTGCGAAGAGGATGAACAGCGGCACCACGGAAGTGATGATCGGCAGGGACTGCATGACGAACAGCAGCAGGGAGTAGCCGGAGACTGCCTTGGAGCGGCCGCGGGAAAGGACGTAGCCGGCGGGTGCAGCGACGGCGACGGAGACGATCACGGTGGACAGCGTAGTGATGAGGCTGTTTGTCAGCCAGGTGCCGGCCAAGGTCTTGGAGAAGACACCCGTGATGTTTTCCAAGGTCAGGCCGGTGGCGGTGCTGTTTGGGCCCGGGGTGAGGGCCAGGACCACGGTGACCATGATCGGGACGAGGACGATCGCGGTGATGGCCAGGATCAGGACAAAGCGCCACCAGCGTCCTTGCATGCCCGCTTCGGAGAGGACTCGGCGGGATTTTTCAGGACCTGCAACGCCGAGGGCGGGTCCTGATTCCGGATGTGCGTGGAGTACTGCGCTCATTATTCGACGCTCGACTTTCGGATCTGGCGGTACAGGAAGACCGACACGAGGACGAGGGTGAGGGTCATGAGGAAGGCGATGGCGACGCCGGTTCCGGTCTGGAAGTCCTGGAAGACGCTGCGGTAGGCCAGCACCACGAGGGAGGTGGTGGCGTCCACGGGGCCGCCGCCGGTGAGGAGGTAGATGGTGGGGAAGTCGTTCACGCAGAAGATCGTCATCAGGATCCAGCTGATGTAGGTGGAACGGGCGATCATCGGCAGGGTGATCTGGGTGAACTGCTGCCATTTGCTGGCACCGTCCATGCTGGCGGCTTCGTAGACGGTGGTGTCTACGGAGGCCAGTGCGGCGGAGATCATCATCATCATGAAGGGGAAGCTGACCCAGACCTTGAAGACCATTACCATGACGGCGGCGAGGTGCGGGTCCGCCAGGAACAGGGGCGTGCCTAGTCCCAGGTTGCGGAAGATGGAGGGGATGAGGCTGTCCGGGGTGGCCACGAGCCAGTTCCAGGCGGTGGAGGACACCACGATCGGCACCACCCAGGGCAGCAGGAGGAGGACCTTGAAGGTTCCCCCGGCCGGGATCTTGGTGCGCAGGAGCAGGGCCAGGCCCAGGCCGACCAGCCAGGAGCCGAAGACACCGACGATGGTGAACCACAAGGTGAACTGGGCGGCTTTCCAGAAGGCGGGCGAGGACAGGACGGTGGCAAAGTTGTCGACGCCGACGAAGTTGCCGGTATCGATCAGGGAGCCGTCGTGGGTTGCCTGGACGCCGGCGTAGATCAGCGGGTAGCCGTTGATCAGGATGAGCAGGACGATGGAGGGCAGGAGGAGCCAGAAAAAGGTCCGGCGGGTCTGGCTCGACAGTTTGCTCTTGCGGTTCACGTTGCCGGGGTGGTCCAGGGACCCGCCCCCGGGCCCGCCAGGGGCAAGCCCCCGGCGGGCCCGGGCCAGGCCGGACTGTGCTGTGGTGGATGACATGGTGACGGCTTTACTTCTTGAGGACTGACTGGAGACCGGTCTGGAAGGCCGTGAGTGCCGACTTCGCGTCGGTCTTGCCCGTGAGGATGGTCTGGGTGAACTGGTTCAGTGCCTGGCCGCCATCGAGGACTGCGAGGTTCGCGTTGAGGGAGGATCCCTGCGCGGCGAAGGTCTTCGCGATCGGCTGGTATTCCTTGACGATCTTGACGTTGTTGGGATCGCTGGCAAACTCGGGAAGTTCGGTGATGGACTTGAAGACCGGCAGCGCGTTCATGAGCTTCTGCTGCCACAGCTGCTTGAGCTGGCCGAGGTAGTACACGAGGAACGCCTCGGAGGCCTCCTGGGAGGGGGTGTTCTTGTACATCATGATGTTGTTGGGGAACACCAGTGCGGCCTTGTCACCGTGCGGACCTGCCAATGGGCTTGCCACCAGGAGGTCTCCGGAGGTGTCACCAACGCGCTGCGGCAAACCCAGCACATACATGCCGAAAGCGGCCTTCTTGTTCTTCCACTGCGCGTCGAGGTTGTCCGTGGTGTAGCTGACCGCAGCGGGGTCGATGACACCGTTGGAGACCAGTTCGAGCAAGAACTCGATGGCTTCGACGTTGCGGTCGTTCATGACGTCCAGCTGGCCATCCTTCGTGAAGACCCCACCACCGTTGTTGATCATCATCATGATCATCAAGTGATTGCCGATGTTGTTGCCCGCGCCGGAGCCCGTCGCGAAGCCAACGGCACCGATGCTCTTGAGCTTCTTACCGGCCTCGAGCAGGCTGGGCCAGTCGGTCGGAACGCCAACGCCAGCCTGGTCGAACAGGGACTTGCGGTACCACAGCGGACGCATGTCCAGCTGCCAGGGAACAGCGACGTAGCCTTTGTCCGACTTGAAGGGTTCCAGCACGCCGGGAAGGAAGTCGTCGAACTGCCCGTTCTTCTTCAGCGCGTCGATGACCTTGTCCGCATGGGCGATCTGGCCCTGCTGCTCGAACTGGAACGCCTGGAAGCCACCGCCGGTGGACACCGCGGGGCCGGTCTTGGAGGCGATGGCCGAGGAGAAGGTCTGGTAGAAGTTATTCCACTGGATGGTCTGGTAGCTGGCCTTGCTGTTGGCCCCCGAGAAGCCCTCAGTGATCTTCTTCGCGTCATCGTTATAGGCCGGGGTGCCCCACGGCATGTCCCAGAATTTGATGCCGCCGGCGGAGCTTGAGCTGGAGCCGCCGCCGCAGGCCGCGAGCAACGGGACTGCCGCTGCCGCTGCCGTGAGGCCGAGGAAGCCTCGGCGGGAGAAATTGTGGCTGGCTTCGGACTTAACATTCATGATGATTCCTTTCGGGACCGCTGCGTGGTCTTCGCGTTTGTGCGGTCCGGCTCGTCGTCGAGAAGGCGAATGATTGCTGTGGTGCTGCGTTATTGCGGGTCGGTTGCCGAGGAGAAATGCGGGTTCAGTAGAGGTGCGCGATCGATTCCGTCAGCCGTGCAAAGGCGGTCAGATCGGAGGGGAGAGTTCCGGCGTCGAGGTGTTCCTTGAGCCGGCGCCACGTGGCACGGTGGGCGGATTCGTAAAGCGTGGGCAGGAGGATTTCCCCTTGGGGTCCGGTCGCGCGGACTTCCGCCGGCCAGGCAGCAAGCGGTTCGGGGACCGCTATGCTGACACCGCCGTCGTCGGTGTAGAGCCGGAAGTCGACGCCGGCGGGCCGGGAATTGCTCAGGACGCCCTGGAGCGAAACCGGAGCACCATTGGCGAGCCGACCGGAAACCGTGTAACCGTGCGTGCCGCGGCGCAGGACCTGAAGCGCGTCCAGTTGACCGGTGACACGTACGACGGCGGCCAGGTGCTCGGTGAGCAGCCGTTCCGGATCCGAGCCTGCCGCGGCCGTCGCGACCGAGTCCAGCATGGCGGCGCGGCCGGCCACCGAACGGACGGGGTCTTCTGCTCCAGCGAGACCGGGGTTCGATGCCCAGCGCTGGTCCAGGATAATCGCGACGCCGGACGCTTCAGCGGCGTCGAGCAGGGCGGCGGTGCTTTCCGGGACAGGGTTGACGACGACGATGCCCGATGCCCCGCCGTCGATCGCTTTGATGGCCTCGGTGGTCCAGCCCGCGGCACCGTCGATAGCGGAAATTTGTGCGGCGTCACCGGCCGTCGCGGAGGCTTCGCTGGCGGGACCGAAGCTCACCGGCAGCGAGGCGACGGCGAGTTCCACAGCGCCGTTCTCTTCGGCCTGTGGGGTGGCTGTGACCGTGTATTGGGCGCTCATGAGTGGGCTCCTGCATGGCTGTTGGCGTATTCGGCCGCGGCGACATCCACCGTGGCGTCTGCGATGGCGATCGCGAACGTGAGGTCGTTGATCAGGCTTTCCGCGGCTGGTGGTTGCTTGGTTCCGAGGGCCAATTGGGCGAGTTCCCGCCACTCACCCTCATAGCCGTTGTGCTCGTACGGCCCGTAGGTGGTGCTCGTGGTGCCGCGGGTGATGGTTGCGACGGCGGATCCCGCCTGCACGTATGAGGGAGTGAAGTCCACGCGGAGGGCTGAGTCGTCCGAGATCGCTTCGAAAGTCCATTCGGGCTTCCAGGTCTTGTTCATGGCTGCGCGCAGTTCAATAATCCGCTCGCCTGCACGCAAAGAGATCACGTAGCCGAAGGGGCGGACATGGCGCGCCTGCAGCACTTCGAGGTCTTCGAAATCCGGGGTGAAGCGGCGCACGAGCGGAAGGTCGTGGATGGCGAGCCCCATGATTCCGCCTCGGAGGGCGTTCTTGACGACTTCGACGTCGCGGTAGTCCGGGGTGCCGCTGGCTGGCCGGGTGATGATTTCGGTGGCGAAGTCTTCGAAGCGGGCATTGGGAGGGAGAACGATGGAGGAACGGATGGTGTGGGCGGTTTCGGGGAGATCGCCCCAGTTGGCCTCGGCTGCGAGCCAGCCGGGATCGAAGGTGTGCATGGCGCCCACGATGATCGGTACGCCGGTCTCGGCCGAAACTGCGGAAATCCGTGCCGCTTCCTCGCCGCTCATCGCGAAGGGCTTTTCGCAGAGGACGGCTTTCTTTCGGGCGCGGCATGCTGCGATGACCTGGTCTGCGTGGAACTGGTGGGGGCTGCAGATGGCTACGATGTCGACGTCGGGATCGCCCAGGAGCGCGTCCATGCTGGTGCTGTGTTTGGCGCCGACGCGGGCTGCGACCGATTCGGCGACCGCGGCGTCGACGTCCATGATGTGGCGGACTTCCAGGATGTTCCGGAGCCGGGCCAGGGAGGGCAAATGGATTGCTTGGGTGACGGGGCCGGCGCCAAGGATGCCGACGCCAAGGGGCTGTAGTGATCCTAACGGTGTTGCCGGTGAGTGGCTGGACAAGATCAGTTACCTCTTCGTCAACGGAGTCTCTGAGTGTCAGCGTGGCTTTGTGGGCTACGTGACCCTTCTCACAAACAACCTATGCGGACTTTTGCCGATGAGCAAGCAAAAGTTGAAAATCAATCGACAATCTTTTGTTGCGTGACACCCATAAGCAATCGTGCTATCACTGATGCATGACCTCAGCACCCGTCAAAGACCCCGGTAAAGACGGCTCCGTACCGGACGCCGGGAGCCTTTCGCGTGCAGGAGATCTATTCCAGCTTCTTCGCGACGGCCAGGCACGGACCCGGGCCGAACTCGCCATCACCACGGGACTGGCACGTTCCACCGTCGCCTCGCGCATCGACGCCCTCATGAACTCCGGTCTCGTGGGCCCTGCCGGCGAGGCGAGCTCCAGTGGCGGCAGGCCGCCGTCGCGCTTTGCCTTCAACCCGGCTGCCCGCGTTGTCCTGGCGGTCGACGTCGGCGCGACGCACGTGATCGTCGCCGTCACCGACCTCGGGGGAGCCGTCCTGGCCGAGCGCCGCCTGGCACAGGAAGTCGCCGACGGTCCCGATGTGGTGCTCGGCAGGCTGGTGAAGGAAGGCCGTGAGCTCCTCGCTGACGCCGGCCGTGGTCTCGAGGACCTGGCGGGGATCGGCATCGGACTGCCTGGCCCTGTGGAACATGACACCGGCCGGCCGATCAAGCCGCCGATCATGCCCGGCTGGGACGGGTTCGACGTGGTCCGTTACATGCAGCGCTCGCTCCCGGTTCCGGTCCTGGTGGACAACGACGTCAACATCATGGCCTTGGGCGAACGCACGGCGTATTGGCCAGACCACGACAACTTGCTCTTCATCAAAATTGCCACGGGCATCGGCGCGGGCATCATCAGCAGCGGCCACCTGCAGCGCGGCGCCAACGGCACTGCCGGAGACCTCGGCCACGTCAGGGTTCCCCGGGGAGACGACGTCCTCTGCCGCTGCGGGAACTACGGCTGCCTCGAAGCACTCGCGTCCGGGCCCGCCGTCGCGCGCCAACTGCAAACCCTAGGCTTAGAGGCCACCAATGGGGGCGACGTGCTGCGGCTCGTGGCCGACGGAAACCTCCAGGCCATTCAGGCGCTCCGGCAAGCAGGACGCGACGTCGGCGACGTCCTGGCAACAGTGGTGAACTTGCTCAACCCCTCGATGATCGTCATCGGCGGCAGCGTGGGGGAGGCCGGCGAGCACCTCGTTGCCGGCATCCGTGAAGTGGTCTATCGGCGCTCCCTGCCGCTGGCCACCTCGCACCTACGCATCGGCATTTCGATGGCAGGGGACCAGGCCGCGATCCTCGGCGCGAGCCAGATGGTCACGCAGCACGTTTTGTCCCCGGCAGTGATTGAAGCCACGCTCCAAGCAACGGGCTAATGCGCGTCTTATGGCGTTCCGCCCCGGCACGCCGTGATAGCAATGAAAGGGATGGCTACTTTCACCCGCCCAGTCCTATGAAGACCCCGTTCTTTGGGCGGATTCCCCGCAGCTGGATCGTGCTTGCCTGCGTTGCCTTGATCTCCTTGAGCATGCGGGCGCCAATCGTTGCCGTGGCTCCGGTGCTGGACACCATGCAAGCTGAACTCGGGTTCCCGCCGGTGGTGCTGGGCTTGCTCACGAGCATTCCCGTGCTCTGCTTCTCGCTGGCCTCGCCATTGGCGGCCCTGGCCGGGCGAAAATTCGGCGCCGAGTTTGCCATCACGCTGACCCTGCTGGGAGTGATCGCCGGAGTGGCCGTGCGCTCCGTGGGAACACCGGCCCTCGTGCTGCTCGGCACCGTGGTGATTGGTCTGGCAATCACCGTGGGCAATATCTGCGTGCCGCTCATCATCCGCCGCGATGTGTCACCCGGGCGCCAAGGCACGGCGATGGGCCTCTACTCAGCCTTCCTGAATGTTGGCGCCTTCCTGACGTCCGTGGTCACTGCTCCGCTTGCCGAACTCCTCGGCTGGCGGCTTGCCCTGGCCTCCGTGGGAATCCTGACGATTGCGGCCATGGTGACGTGGGCATTTGCCTTCGGCACCCGCCGCGTCTTCTTCCCTTCCCGCCCCGAAGTGCCCATTTCGGCGTTGGTGGCCGGCCAGCGCGGGGCCTCCTGGATCACGACTGGACTGACCATCGGCTTCGCGGGACAGGCGTTCTCCTATTACGGCGTAACCACCTGGCTGCCGAGTTTCCTCAACGACACCCTGCGCATGTCCGCCACAGAGGCCGGCGCCGGCTCTTCCATCTTCCAGATCCTCGCGATCGTCGGAGCCCTCGGAGTGCCGATCCTCTCCAAATACTGGAGCCCGACGGCGGTCACCGTCACCTTGGGCCTGTTCTGGGCGACCGTCCCCGCAGGCCTGCTGCTTGCTCCATCACTCTGGTGGCTGTGGTCCGTCCTTGCCGGTATCGCGCAGGGCGGCGGCTTCACCGTGATCTTCAGCGCCATCATCAGGGTGGCCACGGACATGGGGATGGCTGCCCGGATGTCCGCCGTCGTGCAAGGGGTCGGATACTGTGTGGCGGCCCTCGCGCCGAGCGTCGTCGGCTTCGTCCACGGCAGCACCCATTCCTGGACGCCGCCGCTGCTCCTGCTCCTGGGTTCGGTCCTGGCATTCATGGTCTGCACCACGCTGGCCGTGCGGAAGGTGCGCTAACCCCCGCGAACCCAGCGCGAGGTGAGTCCCGCCGTCGTTCGCTCGTTAACCCCGCGCGAACTGGCTGCAGATGACGTTTCCCAGCGTTTTTGGGGTCATCTGCTGCCAGTTCGCGCGAGGGTTGGCTTCTACAGTCCGGCCAATGTGGCAGGGGACAAGGCTGCGCTCAGCTGGCGTTCGTCGAGGATGCCACGCTCGCGAACCAACTCGGTGATCGGCCGCCCCGTGGCGAGTGCCTCCTTGGCCAGGCCAGCCGCCGTGGCATAGCCGAGCAACGGGGTGAGGCCGGTGACCACACTGAGCGATTCGGCCATCCTGCGCAGGAGCAACGGTTCGTTGGCTTCGATGCCCGTTACGCAGCGTTCGCGCAGCAGCCGGCAAGCCGCGGTCATCCATTGGAGGGACTCCAGCAGGGCATCGGCCATGACGGGTTCGAAGGCGTTCAGCTGAAGTTGCCCGGCCTCCGCAGCCATGGTGATGGTCGAATCGGCGCCCACTACCCGGTAGGCCACCTGGTTGACCATTTCGGGGATCACCGGGTTCACTTTGCCCGGCATGATCGAGGAACCTGCCTGCACGGCCGGCAGCGTGATTTCTCCGAACCCGGCTTGCGGTCCCGAAGAGAGCAGCCGAAGGTCGTTGCAGATCTTGGAGAGCTTGACCGCCGCGCGCTTGAGCACCCCCGAGGCCAAGAGGAAGACTCCGGCGTCCGAGGTTGCCTCCACGAGGTTGCCGGCACTCACTATTGCCAGCCCGGTGATGTCCCCCAGCTCCCGTACGACGGCGGGCCGGTAGCCGGGAGGGGCAGTGATGCCTGTCCCGATGGCCGTCGCCCCGAGATTCACCTCCAGCAAGTGCGGGAGCAGTTCACACAGGCGAAGGCGGTCCTCTGCCAACGTGTCGGCAAAGGCGCCGAACTCCTGGCCGAGCGTCATCGGCACAGCGTCCTGCAGTTGCGTGCGCCCCACCTTGATGATGTCCGCGAAAGCGTCGGAGCGCTCGCGGAACGCGTCCGTCAACAGTGCGTGCTCAGCACAGAGCTCCTCCACTGCCCGGTGCACGGCAAGCTTCACCGCCGTCGGGTAGATGTCGTTGGTGCTTTGGCTCCGGTTGACGTGGTCGATCGGGTCCACGGCCGAATAGTCTCCAAGTGCGTGGCCGAGGAGTTCGAGCGCGCGGTTCGCGATCACCTCATTGGCGTTCATGTTGGTGCTGGTACCTGCGCCGCCCTGGATGCGATCCACGACGAACGAGTCGTCAAAGCGCCCGTCCATCACCTCACTGCAGGCCTCTTGGATGGCAGCCGATCGGCGTCCGTCCAAGAGGCCCAAGGACTCGTTGGCGCGGGCCGACGCGAGCTTGACGGCCCCGAAGGCCCACACGATGTTGCGGAATGAACCGACGTTGCGTCCGCTCACCGGGAAGTTCTCCAAAGCCCGCAGAGTGGAGATGCCCCAATACGCTGTGGCGGGCACGTCGCGGCTGCCGAGGCTGTCCTGTTCCGTGCGGGTTGCACTCGCAGGGGCTTTGGGCACGGCGGTCACCTGTCTCCCTCGTTGGGCGTCTCGGAAGGTTCGACGCTTCCGGAAGATCCCACGCTTCCGGAAGGTCCCACATAGTCCAGCGCCGTCAACGCAAGGGCGGCGGCGCCGTCGTGGATGGCTCGGTTGGCGGCGTCCCCGACGCAGTGCGCGGCGAACTCGGGCTGGTGGTTGGCCGCCGGGAAACACCCAAGCCCGATGTAGGGATGGATTGCCGGGACAAGCTGGGACACATTGCCCATGTCCGTGGAGGCCCGGTTCATGGTGGCCTGCTCCGGCGGGGCGTCGAAGTGCCGGCCCAGGGATTCGGCGTGCCGGATGTACAGCTGCAGCGCCCGGTGCTCTGTGCGGAACTCCGAGTATGGTTCTGACTCCGGGACGATCTCCAGTTCGCAACCGCTCGCCAGCGCTCCGGCCTCGAAACAACGCCGCACCCGCTCTTCGAGCACTTCCAGTTCCGCCAGCGACTCGGCGCGCACATACCAGCGCCCTTCGGTGCGTTCCGGGATGGCGTTGGGCGCTTCGCCGCCCCGGGTCTGGATCCCGTGTACCCGCGTGCCTGGCCGCAGTTGTTGGCGCAGCATCCCGAGGGCAACCTGGGCAACGACAAAGGCATCGTTGGCGTTGACGCCCTGGTCCGGGTAGGCGGCGGCGTGGGCGGACTTTCCCCGGTAGGACACGTGGTGGTGCGCGACGGCGAACGGCTTGGCCTCAGCCGCGTCGACCGGGCTGGGATGGGCCATCATGGCCAGATCCAGGCCGGCGAAGGCACCGCGCTTGAGCAACTCGATCTTGCCGCCGCCACCCTCCTCTGCCGGGGTGCCGTACAGCTCCACCGTGAGGTCATGCTCGACGGCGAACGCGGACAATGCGATCGCCGCTCCCACCGAGATGGCCGAGATGATGTTGTGCCCGCAGGCATGCCCGAGCCCGGGTAGCGCATCGTATTCAGCCATGAGACCGATGCGCCGGCCGCCGTCGCCGAAAACGGCTCGCAGGGCCGTGGGGAAACCGAGGTAGCCCCGTTCCACCGCGAAGCCGTGTTGTTCAAGGAGCTCGGCCGTCCATTCGCTGGCCCGGTGCTCCTGCCAGCCGAGTTCCGGGTTCGCGTGGAGGCGTTCTGAGTAGTCGATCAGCGTGGGCAGCTGGGCCGCGACGTTGCCCAGGATGCGTTCCCGGACTCCCTGGGCCCGGGCCGTCGTGGTGGCTTCAGCGGTCATCGCCGGCGACCCCGTAGCCCACCGAAGCTGCCGGGTCGAGGCCCCGGACGACGTAGTCCTGTCGCTGCGGGAGCCACACGTCCAGGAGCCGGCCAAGCTCGGCCACGGGGTCCTCGTGCCAGTCCACGCGCAAGTCCGTGTCCCGCCAACCGTGGCCGGATACCACACTGATCCCGGCGGAGCAGACCGGTCCGGCTTCGCCGCCGGCGGCCAGCCCGGCACGCAGGGCGGCCAGCAAACGGGACTCGAGTTCGCCGTCGGCCGCTTCGAACGCCTCGCACATCGCTTGCGGCACACCGGGACCGGAGAGCATGTTCCCTGCCGCAACGCTGTGGGGGCCGCGGCCTTCGCCGAAGGTGCCCAAGGTGTGTACTCCGCTGAACACGGCGGTACCGCCGCTGCTGTCGAGCACCACCAACTGGCGGTAGTCGATGCCGGGAGAGTCACGCACGACGGCGGTCAGCGCCTCTTCGGCGCTGGCTCCGGCTGAGAGGGCGTCGAGCAGGGCCGTGCCAAGCCGAGGGTCGGTGATGTTTTGCGAGCTGACGGCCCCCACGCCGTCGCGCAGGTGTGCGCAACGGGCGGCGACCGCGGGAGATGAGGACGTGACGGCGATCCCGAAGCGACCAGCCGCGTCGGTGGCGGCGATGCTGAAGGTCATGCTGGCTCCCCGGTGGTTGTCGCTGGGGAAAGCACCGCGGTGGCATCGATTTCCACGAGCCACTCCGGGCGTGCCAAGGCGCTGACCACGAGGCCGGTGGAAACGGGGAAGACGCCCTTGAGCCAGCGTCCCATGGTGCGGTAAACCGTCTCGCGATAGCGGGGATCCACCAAGTACACGGTGACCTTCACGATGTCTTCGAGAGTGCCGCCGGCCTCCTCAAGCAGCATTTTGATGTTGGCCATGGCCTTGTCTGCCTGGGCTTCGACGTCGCCGATGCCCACCGACTCGCGAGTGTCCAGGTCCTGGCCGATCTGGCCGCGAAGGTAGACCACACCGTTGGCGACGACGGCCTGGCAGAGATCGTTGTCCAGGTTCTGCTCCGGGTAGGTGTCCTTGGTGTTGAACGTGCGGATGCGGGTGTGTGTCGACATCAAAGCGCTCCGATCGCCACAAGCGCGGCTTGTTCGTTGTGGGCAAGATAACCCCGCTGGATCGCGATCTGGTCAGCGATGTATTTTGCGTCGTGCCATACCCCCCAGATGAAACTGGATCCGCGGCGTGACTGCCATGGCAGTCCCAGGAAGTAGACGCCGGGTTCGGAAGATACTCCGCGCTGCTGCCGCGGTTTGCCGTTCTCGTCGAACGCGTCCACTTGCAACCAGCTGTAGTCCACGGCGAAGCCGGTCGCCCAGACGATCGAGGCGACTCCGGCGTTGGCGAGGTCGAGTTCGAGGATGGGGTCGGTGACACTCTCCGGGTCCGGCAGCCGGGTGCGGGCATCGGGCTCCTCGGGGAGATCGAGGCCGTTTCGCTCGACGTACGCGTCAGCTTCGTCGAGTAGCTCCAAATAGTGGGCGTCGCCGTCGGAGATGTTGGTGCGGAGATCCTCGGCAAAGCGCATGGTGCCGTTGTCGAACGCAACGGTCCGGCCGACCAGCGTGATGCCGTTCGCGGCGAGGGCGCGGAAATCGACCGTGTGGCCGCCGTCTGCGCCGCTCACGGCGATCGTTACATGTTCCGCGCCCAGAGCGGGGGTGGAAGCGTCCCACTTGCCGAGCACTCCCAGCCACCAGCAGAAGTCCCGTCCGCGATAACTCCGCGGGGGACGGTCGTGCGGCCCTACGGAGAGGTACACCTGCCGACCCGACTGCTGGATTTCGGCGGCAATCTGCGCGCCCGAGGATCCAGCCCCGACAACCAGAACAGCGCCCTCCGGCAGTTGTCCCGGGTTGCGGTAGGAACTGGAGTGGATTTGCATGAGGTCGGCGGCGTCGGGAACGACGGCGGGGATCACCGGGTGCTGGAACGGCCCCGTCGCTGCCACGACGTAGCGAGCGTCGAAGTTTCCGTCCGATGTCTCCACGAGGAAACCAGCTGCACCGACGTTCCTGTGCACGGACGTCACCTCGACACCGCAGCGGATCGGCGCACCGATTTTCTCCGCATAGGCGACGAAGTAATCTGCGACCTGTTCCTTCGACGCGAAAGCGCCGGGCTCGAGGTCGCTGAACTCCAGGCCCGGAAAACGGTCGTGCCACGCCGGGCCGTTCGCAACCAGGGAGTCCCACCGCTCTGAGCGCCACCGTTCGGCGATGCGGTGGCGCTCCAGAACCAGATGCGATATGCCGTGTTCGCTCAGATGTTCGCTCATCGCAACCCCGGCCTGGCCTGCGCCGACGACGAGGACTTCAACCTCTTGGCTTGACATGTCAATCTCCTATTTTTCGAGCATGTTGACGAATGATCCAATTCTCAGGTGACGAACCTGCATCTGCATAGCGAATAAATCTGCTCAATGGCATCTGAATTGCAGATGATCCGGCTATGCTGGTGCCATGGACGTCACCCTTACCCAATTGCGCTATTTCGTGGAGGCGGCGGGCCAGCTGTCCATGACCGGGGCGGCTGGGCGGCTCAACGTCGCGCAATCCGCTGTTTCCGCCGCGGTATCACAGCTCGAACGGCACATCGGCTCCCAATTCTTCATCCGGCAACGCTCCAAGGGGTTGGTGCTCACCCCAGCCGGCGAACTGTTCCTCCGGGATGCGCAGGCTGTGTTGGCGCATCTGGAAGAGGCGCTGGACCATGCGCGGGGGGAGCAGCGCAGCGTGGAGGGCCGGGTACGCCTGGCCTGCTTCAGCACCCTCGCGCCCTTCCTGTTGCCAGGATTGCTGGGCAGGCTGCGGACAGAGCACCCGAAGCTGGTTCTCGACGTTACTGAGGCCGATGCCGCGGGGTGCTCTGCCGCCCTGCTGAGCGGGCAGGCAGACCTGGCGCTCTGCTACGACCTCGGACTCCCGGACGGCCTGGCCGTGACGGCGGTCGATGCGGCGCGGCCGTACGTGGCCCTGCCCCCGAAACATCCCCTAGCGGGCCGCCCGCAGGTGGCGCTCGCCGAACTGCGCGATGAACCGTTCGTGCTGCTGGACTTGCCGCATACACGCGAACTGATGCTGTCAATCCTTCGGGGAGCAGGCGTGGAACCGGACGTGAGGTTCCGTTCGGCAAGTTACGAGACCGTGCGCACTTTCGTGGCCAACGGCCACGGCTATTCGATACTCCACCAGCGGCCGCAGCATGGGCTGACGTACGACGGCGGACACGTCGCCGCCGTCGCCATCACGGACAACGTCCCCGAACTTCGGACCGTCTTGGCGCACCTTCGCTCGCAACGGGCCACGGCCAGGCTGCGCGCCGTGGCCCAGGCGGTGCGGCATCAGGTGGCGGCCGCGCACAGGAGCGCTTAGCCGGCGCGGGAAAGCCGTCCCAATGCCCGCTCCACCAAGTGGCGCTGACGGGAACCCGTGACCGCTTCCGGGTCCAGCATGGACGTCACATGCAGGCCCATCATGATATTCAGTAGCTCATCGGCCACCGCATCCGGATCCGCCAAAGGGGCGCATTCGCCGTCGTGCTCTGCTTCCGCGAGGAAACCCATCACCAGGCCGCGCCAATACAGCAGCGCCTCCCGCCCCACCGTCCGCAAAGCCTCTTCTGTTTGTGCACGCTGCCAAAAGGACACCGCCACGCGGGCCTCCACCACGGTGAGAGGGTCCGCCGGAATGATCTCCAGGCACAGGCCCCGCAAAGCCGCAAGGCCGCGGCGGCCGCGGGTAGTCGCGATGATCCGTTCGTTGGTGCGCTCGCAGATCAGTTGGTAGGCGGCCAGCAGCAGCGCGTCCTTGTTGGGGAAGTAGTACGCCAGCACGCCGGGAGCCGCATAGCCGCATTCCCTGGCGATGTCCCTCATGCTGGCGTTCTCGATGCCCTGCCCGGCAATCAGGTGCCAGGTGGTCTCGATGATCGAGCGGCGCCGCTCCTCGTGGTCGACCAGCCGCGGCATGGTGCTCCTCGTGTTCGTAGGCAAGATCGTGTGCACACTACCACTGCGGAGACCGGAACCGTGCCCGGCCCCCGCAGCGTGGCGTGCTGCCCGGGTCAGTGCCCGCAATGGCCGTTTTCGGATTGCCCTGCGGCGGGCGAGTTGGGCGCGGCGCAGTGTCCCGACGTCGACGGCGGCAGGTTCAGTGTGGGGTTCGCGTCGAAGAAGCCGTGCGGCTTCAGGGTGAAGCCGGTAGTGTCCACGGGCATGATGGGCCAATCTTCGGGACGCGGGAAATGCGTGAGGCCGAAGGAGTGCCACACCACGAGGTCCTCGCCGTCGATGTCGCGGTCCTGGGCAACGTAGGCAGGCAGCCCGGCGCCGCCTGGGTGCTGGTTGACGAAGTCGCCGGCCGCGTAGCGCTCTTCTTCCGCGTGGTGCGTGACCCACAAGTGGTGGCGTGCGAAGGCCGCCCGCGCGGCGATCGAAGAGTCGTCGGCCATGGCCAGCGTGGGATTGTTCTCCGGATACAGGGTGTAGCCCACGGGGTGCCCCAAGTAGTTCAGCGAGTTGGGGTTGCTGATGTGCCACACCCGGCCCTTGGCGCCATCGGCATCACGCACAGCCTCGGACTCGCGGGCCAGGAGGGTGCGTTGCTGGGTGAATGCGTTGCCGTGCGGGTTGCCCGGGCCTTTGGGGAGCCTCACGAGGTCCAGTTCCTCCACGCGGTTGGTGGGGCCATCGATGAACATGTCCAGCCGGGCGCTGAAGAGGTGCTGGTGGTACGGCGCTCCGAGGCCCGGCGCTATTTCCGAGGCATAGGCGTAGCCCTTGTCCGGCAGCGCGGCGGTGAAGACGATGCCGGTGGCTTTGGCCTCGAATTCGATGGTGCCGTCCAGGTAGAGGTACCAGTAGAAGCCGTAGTCGTAGTTCCCCACCGTGGTGAAGAAGGAAACCACCAGGCGGCGGTTGCGGCGCACCTCGTTGGAGCCGGCCCATTCGTCGGTGTGCTTCCACAGGATCCCGGCATCTTCCTCGTGGATGCAGATGCCGTTGTCAATCGTGCGTGGGTTGCCGAAGTCATCCGCGACCACCGGGGACATGTACGTGATGTCGCCGAGGCAATCGCAGCCAAGCTGCAACGAGTTCGCGTCCCGGCCCACGAGGTACTCGCCCGAGTCAAAGTAGTTCTGCCAGCTCCGGTACGGGGAAGGATCGCCATACGGGACCACCATTTCGGAGATGGACGCGCGGTGGACCACGGGACGCCGGCGGCCATTGTGGGTGTGGTGGAGCTGGTGCAGGACCAAGCCCTCACGGGCATCGAAACCCACGCGAAGGTCCCAGCCGAGCCATGACAAGTGGTTGCCTTCCAGCGTGAAGCTGGGGCCCTCCGGCTGGATGACCTCGATGGGTTTCAGGTCTGTCCGGAGCTCGCCGTGGATGGCGGGATCGGTGTAGTTGCCACTCACTTCGGGGACCGGAACGGGGCCGTCGTCGATCAGGTGGTTCACACGCCGGTTTTCGACGTCCACGAAGGCCACGAGCCCGTCGATCGGGTGTGCCCAGGCGTGGTCTCCCGGGTGGTCTTGACGGAAGCCCAGGCCTCGCAGGAGCCGCTTTCCTTCTTCTTCCTCGTACTCGAAAACCCCCGCGGAGAGCGGTGCCACACGGACCTGCTCCGGAGCCAGGCCGCGGGAGGCCAGGGCGGCCATCCATTGGGGATCGTCCGCGAGGATGTCTTCGATGATCCCGAACTCCTCCACCAAGACGGGCAGTTGGCCGTCGACGGCGGGGTCCAGTTCGCGCTGTTGCAGGACTTCTCCGGTGGCCAGGGAGAGCCGAACATCCAGGGAGCGGGACAGCGATGCGTCCCACAGCATCGCGCGGACGGTGCGGCCGGCGCCAAGGGGGTCCGCGTCGTCGCGGTAGAAGTCGCCGTAGAGGGCGTCTTTTGGCGGTTCAACGAGGCCGAGGTAGGCGAAGCGGGTGGTTTCGGCCACCAGCCCGGCCTCGGCCAGGATCCGGCGGCTTTCATGGATTTCGTGGGCCGAAAGCTGCTCAAGAGGGTGCGTCTGCAAGGTGGCCGGAGGGCTTGTCTGGAGAGTCATGGTACTTCCTGAAGTCGAATTTTGATGGTACAACTGTTCAACCAACGCTTTGATGTTATCCAGCTCACAGGCCAGACGTAAAGGGCCGGATTGAAAACAGCTGGCAGTCAGGAGGGCCATGAACCAGTTCACCCGTATGCGCACCGGTGGAGTCGTCTCCCTGCGTCCGGGGTCCTCACAGGTTCCGGGCGCGGTGGTTTGTACCGCAGTGATTGCAAGCTCCGTTGCCCACTTGGTCGCAGCCGCAATGGGTCCCGGTGGTGCCATGGCCTGGTGGATGGCAGCCATGGGGGTGGCCTGCCTTACTTGTGCGGTGCCCATGTTCGGCCGGCGCCGCATTTCAATCAAACACCGTGCCAACCGGGCCGCCGGGCATCTGTGGGCCATGACTGCCGTGATGACCCTGATCCATCTGTCGTTGCTGCTGTTCGCCGGAACCGGGTCCCACCACGGGGGTGGCTCCAGCATCACCCCCGCTGGCCAAGGCATCCCCGCCGCAGGCCATGGCGCTGCCATGCTCGGCCTCATTGCCGTGGAGCTCCTGTGCCTCTTGGGTGCTTCCATGGCCCTCCGGCTAACCCGCGTTGCCGCTGTCCCGGCGTCGGCCTTGCTACCCCTATCCCCGAAACCCCAATCCGCGAAACCTCAATCCGCAAAACCTCAACCACAGGAGCCATGATGAACACCTCCACTACCTTTTCTTCCGCTTGGCATGGCCGGGCAGACGCCTTGGCGATCGACGGCCGGGCGTTCATTGACGGAAAACGCGCAGCGGGTGGTCATCCGTCCCGCCGCACCACGAGCCCGGCCGATGGCCGGGTGTTGGCCGAGCTTGCTGCATGCACTCCCGCGGACGTCGACCGTGCGGTGTCCGCCGCGCGCCGGGCCTTCCCTGATTGGTCCCGTAGAAGCGCTGCCGACCGCAAGGCGCACCTCCTGGCTTTGGCCGACCTCATGGAGCGGCACTCGGACGAGCTGGCACTGCTCGAGACCTTGGACAGTGGCAAGCCGATTCTGCAGACCACTACGGTGGATGTCCCCGGGGCGATTTCCACGCTTCGCTGGTATGCGGAAGCGGCGGACAAGCAGAGCGGCGAGCTTCCAGCGGTGCCTGCAGGGGCCACTGCCCTGGTCACGCGAGAGCCGCTGGGGGTGGTGGCCGCCATTGTCCCGTGGAACTTCCCGCTGGAGATTGCCGTCTGGAAGCTGGCTCCCGCGCTGGCGGCGGGAAATACGCTGGTGCTCAAACCTGCGGAACAGACCTCGCTCAGCGTGCTGCGCCTGGCCGAGCTGGCTACGGAGTCGGGCCTTCCCGATGGCGTGTTGAACATCGTGACAGGCTCGGGGCGGGAAGTGGGTGCTGCCTTGGCGCATCATATGGACGTCGATGCCCTTGCGTTTACTGGATCCACTGCCGTCTCCCGTACCCTCCTCGAAGCGTCCGGGCGCAGCAACCTTAAGCGGCTCAGCCTCGAAGCCGGGGGCAAGAGTTCCAACATCATCTTCGCGGACACGGCGGATCTCAAGGGGGCCGCGGCCAAGGCGGCCTTTGGTGCGTTCTACAACCAGGGTCAGGTGTGCTCGGCAAACTCCCGCATCCTCGTCCAGCGGGCGGTCCATGACGAGTTCTCCGCCTTGCTCGCCGGCGCTGCAGCCGCCTATTCGCCGGCGGACCCGCTGGCGGGTTTGCAAGGCAATGGTGCGCTGATCAGCAGCGCCCACGCCGACGACGTCGAGCGGTGGATTGTGCGCGGGCGCGCCGAAGGGGAGGTGCTTTTCGGCGGCGCAAGGCGGGACATCTCCGGTTCCGACGCGTACCTGGAGCCCACTCTGCTGGGTGGACTCCCTGCAGACCACGATGTGCACCGTGAGGAAATTTTCGGTCCCGTCGCCGTGCTGCACCCTTTCGACACCGAGGACCAAGCTGTGGCCTTGGCCAACGCTACCGATTACGGGCTGGCCGCCTCCGTGTGGACCTCCGACTTGTCCCGGGCGCATCGGGTGGCCGGCGATTTGCTGGCCGGGACTGTTTCCGTGAACACGGTGGACGCGTTGGGAAACACCACTCCCTTCGGCGGCTTCAAGCAATCCGGCTTTGGGCGCGATCTCTCGCTCCATGCTTTCGACAACTACACGGCGCCCAAGACCACGTGGATTCAATTCGGCTAGCAGCCCGGGGTGCTCCGCCTACTGCATCTGCATTACAGATGATCTACATCGAGATTCCATTGTTTACGTGATGCAACTCACACGCCTACGCTGGGTCTCGACAGCAGGCAATGCCAGGCAACGAATCCGGGGGAACTGCCGGCCCGCCAACGTCTGCATTTCTCCTTCCTCCCTCGTCAGGACACATGCCATGAAATCCATGCTCCGTTCACAACTCTTCGAGATCGAACAAGAGTCCATTGCACCCATCCCCGAAGACGCCCGCCACGGACGGTCCCGGGAACTCTTCACCATCTGGTTCGGGATGAACATGACGCCCCTGACCGTGGTCACGGGCGCCACTGCCACCACGCTCCTCGGCCTGCCAATGCTGAGCTCCATCATCGCGATCCTCTTGGGCCACGCGCTTGGCGGAATCGGCATGGCCCTGCACGCGGCGCAAGGACCGCAGTTGGGGGTACCCCAGATGCTGCAGGCACGCGGCCAGTTCGGTTCGCGCGGAGCGGCCTTGATCGTGCTCGTCGCAATCTTGATGTTCGTGGGCTATTTCTCCTCGAACCTGATTGTCTCCGCCGATTCGATCTCCGCCCTTCTTCCTGAGGCCAGCGGACCCGCCATGATCATCGGCTGTGCCCTTCTCAGCTTCGTGATCGCTGCTTTCGGCTACAACTTGGTGCGCAAAGTGACTGCGCTGGGCGCCTACATCGTCGGTGCACTGGTGCTGGTGTCTTTCGCTGCGCTGCTCTCCAACGGTGATTTCTGGGGGCAGCTGAACCAAGGCGAATTTACCTGGACCGGCTTCCTGGCCATGCTGGCTATCGGCATCGTCTGGCAGCTGACCTACGCTCCCTATGTCTCGGACTACTCCCGCTACATGCCTGCGAAATCCGGCACACGGGGCGCATTCTGGGGAACCTATCTGGGTTGCGTCCTGTCCAGTGCCCTGCTGATGGTGCTTGGATCCGGCGTCGGCCTGGCGGTTCACGGGGCAAGCACCATGTCCGGACTCAACGGCATTTTGGGGCCCGTGCTCGGTGCCGTGGTTCTTGTGGGCTTCGCCCTGGTGGCCGCCTCGGGCAACTCCGTGAATGCCTACTGCAGCGCATTGTGTGCCTTGACGTTCGTGGAGACCTTCGTCAGCGGCTGGCGCCCGGGCGCAAAAGCCCGCCTGGTGACTTCCGTGGTGCTGCACGTACTGGGCGTGGTGCTGGCCCTGGCTGCGGCCACCAGCTTCGCTTCCTCCTACTTCAGCTTCCTGAGCGTGTTGCTCTACGTGCTCATTCCGTGGTCCGCAGTGAACCTAGTGGATTATTACATCATTAGGCACGGATCGTACGCCGTGGATGAGTTCTACGCCGCGGACGGCGGCCGCTACGGACGCTGGAATGCCGGTTCCCTGATGGTCTTCGCCATCGGCGTCCTCGCCCAGATCCCCTTCATGGCGACCCCCTTTTACACCGGCGCGATCGCCGAAGCCATGGGCGGAATCGACATTGCCTGGCTCGTCGGACTCAGCGTCAGCGGCTTGGCGTACATTGTCCTCGCGCGCACCGCACCCTCCCTGGTGCGTCTCAACTCAGGCTCACATGAACCGACCCCTTCGAAAGTAATGCCATGACCCATGCAGATTGGATCTTCAGCGGTGGACCCGTCCACACCATGGACCCGTCCCGCCCATACACGGACGCCGTTGCGGTGGCCGGAGGCAAAATCGTGGCCCTCGGCGCCGACGCCGCAAGGTGGCGCGGTCCCGCCACCGAACTGGTTGACCTCGCAGGGAAGGCGCTGCTGCCAGGCTTTCAAGACGCCCACGTTCACCCGATCGCGGGAGGACTGCAGATGCTTTCTTGCGACCTCGGCGGGGTCCACTCCCTGCAGGGCTACCGCACACTGATTGCGGAGTGCGCCAGCGCCAAACCTGGAGCGGAATGGATAACGGGTGCCGGATGGTACGGGGACGTGTTCGACGGCGGTTTCCCGCACCGCGCGCTGCTGGACGAACTTGTCCCGGACCGCCCGGTGTTCCTGATCAGCCATGACGGACACGGTGCCTGGGTGAACTCAAAGGCGCTGGACCTGGCAGGGATAACAGATAGCACTCCCAACCCTGACGGCGGCATTATCGCCCGCGACGGCTCCGGAAAAGCAACGGGCATGCTCATCGAACACGCCGCCGATCTCGTATCGTCCCTCATCCCGGACCCGGACGAACGGCACATCCGCGCGGCACTTCTCGCGGCGCAGTCCTATCTGCACTCCCTTGGGGTGACCGCTTGGCAGGATGCCGCCGTCGGGCAGGCCCTCGGCATGCCTGATTCGTTCGAGCATTACCTGGCTCTTGAAGGTGAGGGGCTGTTCAGCGGCACCGTCACCGGAGCGCTGTGGTGGGACCGTGACCAGGGCATCGAGCAATTGGAACTGTTCAAGACCCGCCGGGCCCGGGCCACCGGGGGCTTCCGTGCGACCGCAGTGAAGATCATGGTGGACGGCGTTTGCGAGAATCTCACCGCGGCGATGACCAGGCCCTACCGGGGCCATCCGCACGAGCGGGGGATGAGCCTGATCGAGCGGGCCGAACTCGCACGGATCGCCGCGGCCGTTGACGCGGAAGGCTTTGATCTTCATCTGCATGCCGTGGGCGATCAAGCGGTCCGCGACTGCGTCAACGCCTTGGACCTGCCGCGAAGGGAGGGCTGGGACCCTCGCCACCAGATCGCCCATCTTGACCTGGTGGATCCCGCGGATGTGACCCGCTTCGCGCAAACGGGGGCGATCGCCAACATCCAGCCATTGTGGGCGCGTATGGATCCCGTCCTCGTGGAAACCAAGCTGCCCTATCTTGACGAGGCCCATCAAAAGGTCCATTTTGCCTTCGAAACGCTTCGTCGCGCCGGCGTTGCGCTGGCAATCGGCAGCGACTGGCCGGTCTCCAGCCCGGACCCCCTGTGGGGCATCCACACCGCCGTGAACCGCACCGGCCCGCCTGCCGATCCGCACGCCGGTGACTTTCGCTCCCAGCACGAACCGCTCCTGCCCGGAGAAGCCATTACCCTCGGAGCCGCGCTCGCTGCCTACACAACGGGAGCAGCGCGGGCCAACCGCCTCGATGCGGAGCGGGGAGCCGTGCGGGTAGGACTCGCCGCCGATCTTGTGGTGCTCGACGCCGATCCCTACGCCACCGAGGCAGCCGGACTGGGCGGAATCGGCGTTGAGTTGACCCTCGCGGGAGGTCGCGCGGTCTACAACCGGGCCAGCGACGCCGTTTCCTCCCTTCTGCACTAACGCAAACCAGAGTCGTAGCAAAGGACCGATCATGGATCAGCAAACAGCTTCAACGAGCCTTGCCCAAGAACAAAGCAAACATCTGCAAAAATCACTGGGCCGCTTCGACATCCTCCTCTTGGTGGTCGCGGCCGTCATCTCGGTGGAGGTCCTCGGACAGGTATCGGGATTTGGCGGGGAGACCTTTACCTGGACCCTGATCCTGGCCATCACCTTCCTGATTCCGTATGGCCTCATCTTCGCCGAGACAGGCGGAGCCTTCACTGAGGAAGGCGGAGTCTACGTCTGGACCAAGATGGCCTATGGCCGGGCGATTGCCGCCATCACGTCATTGTTCACGTGGGTCACCCAACCGGTCTGGGTGGGCGGCGCAATGTCCTTCGTCGCAGTGGAGACCTGGTCCGAGTATGTGGGGCATGTTGAAGCGGGCGGCGTCTGGGATTACCTCTTCAAACTGGCGTTCATCTGGATCACGGTGACGTCCGCGATCATCAGCCTCAAGCGAGGCAAATGGCTGCCCTCCCTTGGCGCCATCCTCAAGGTGGTCTTCCTGACCTTCTTCATCATCGTCACCTTGGTCTACGGGCTGCAGCATGGATTCAACGGACTGGATCTGGGGTTCTTCTCGCCTACGCTGGCGGGCTTCCTCGGCGTCACACCGCTCCTGCTGTTCTCATTCCTGGGCTTTGAATCCGGCAACAGCGCTGCCGGGGAAATGAAGAATCCGGCCAAGGACGTGCCGATTTCGGTGGCCCGTTCCTCCATGATCGCGGCGGCGAGCTACCTGCTGCCGATCCTTGCGATCCTGCTGGTGGTGCCGCTGGACCAGATCACGGGCATCAGCGGGCTCTTCGGCGCCGTAGCCACGGTGTATTCCGTGTTTGGTCCCGCGGCACAGGCCATGCTGGCGGTTTCGGCGGTGGTCTTCTGCTTCATCTTGGTTTCGCAGGGTGCGGCGTGGATGATCATCAGCGACCGCATGCAGGCCATGGCGGCCGCGGACGGCTCGTTCTTCGGGGGCTTCTTTGGCCGTTTCCACCCCAAGCTCGGCACACCCATCCGCGTGAACACGCTCTCCGGCGTGGTCGCCACGTTCTTCATGTTCGCGGCGATGCAGCTGAGCGGGACCAGCAGCGCCTTGTTCCAGGTGGTGTTGACCATTGCGATCTCCACTTTCCTGCTCAGCTACCTGTTTGCCATTCCGGCAGCAGTGCGGTTGCGCAGCAAGTACCCGCTCGCGGAGCGTCCCTTCAAAGTTCCAGTCTCCGATGCCGTTTTCCGCCTCATGGGAGCCATTTGCTTCGCGTGGATCCTGATCGGCTCGTGGGTGGCCATCTTCCCGGGAACGCTGGACATGCTCTTCGGCCTGACGTACGACTTTGACACTGCCTGGGGTGTTTCACAGTTCACTTTCGAAGCATTCGCCCTCGGGACGCTCTGCTGCATCCTCGCCCTGGGAATCGTGGGCTATGTCCGGGGCAAGAAGGTTCGCGAGGGCGTAGCTTCCGCGGAGGTTCCCGACGCCGGCCTGCACAGCGAAGGTTCCCCCAGCGAAGGTTCGCACGGCTCAGGTTCCCTCCTCCCGGGCGGCTGAGCCGCCGTCGTACACCCAACTGGCTCGCAGTTGTTGTCGTTATGAGAGCTCAAAACGACAACAACTGCGAGCTACTTGGGTAGGGTTCCGTCGCTGGGCTGCCTCCCCGGCCATCGGGGTCACTTGTTGCGAAGAGTGCAGGCAGCCCAGCGGCCGGAAGTTCTCAGGCGGCCACGAGCTCTTCCTTGGTAGCTTCTTCGCGGGCTTCCGTGAGGTAACGGGCGTAGGCCGGGATGGTCAGGAAGGTGGGGAACTCCTCGGCGAGGGTGACCTCCTCGAAGATGCTGCGGGCATCGTTGAAGCGGTCGTCGTCGAAGCGTTCCAGCCGTGCGAACTCTTCGTCCAGCAGGTCGTTGACCCATTCGCGGGTGATGACTTCACCGGTGTCCGTGATGGCGTGGGAGTAGATCCACTGCCACAGCTGTGAACGGGAGATCTCCGCCGTGGCGGCGTCTTCCATCAGGTTGTGGATGGCCACGGCGCCGTTGCCGCGCAGCCAGGACTCGATGTAGCGGATGCCCACTTCGATGTTGTTCCGGATGCCGGTTTCGGTGATGGTGCCTTCAGTGGAGGCGACGTCGATCAGCGCACGGTCGTCCGGGGTCACATCCTCACGCGAGCGGTCCAGCTGGTTCGGACGGTCGCCGAGGACGCCGTCGAACACTTCGCGGCAGACCGGAACCAGATCCGGGTGCGCGACCCAGGAACCGTCGAAACCGTCGCCGGCTTCGCGGGTCTTGTCCGCGCGGACCTTCTCGAACGCTGCCGTGTTGGCGGCCTCGTCCTTCCGGTTCGGAACGGCTGCGGCCATGCCGCCGATCGCCATGGCGCCGCGGCGGTGGCAGGCCCGGACCAACTGCTCGGTGTAGGAGCGCATGAACGGCTGGGTCATGGACACCTGGCCGCGGTCCGGCAACACGAAGCGGGGGCCGCGGGTGCGGAAGTTCTTGATCACGGAGAAGATGTAGTCCCAGCGGCCGGCGTTCAGGCCCGAGGCGTGATCGCGCAGTTCGAAGAGGATTTCCTCCATCTCGAACGCCGCCGTGATGGTCTCGATGAGCACAGTGGCACGGATGGTGCCCTGCGGGATGCCGAGCAGGTCCTGGGCCATGATGAAGATGTCGTTCCAGAGGCGCGCCTCGAGGTGGTTCTCGATCTTGGGCAGGTAGAAGTACGGTCCCTTGCCCTGTGCCAGCAGACGGCGGGCATTGTGGAAGAAGAACAAGCCGAAGTCCACCACGCCACCGGCAACGGGCTTCCCGTCGATGAGCATGTGCTTCTCCGGCAGGTGCCAGCCGCGGGGCCGCACCACGATGGTCGGCAAGTCCTCGGCGGCCCGCAGCTTGTACTCCTTGCCCTCCGGCGAAGTGAAGTCGATCCGGCGCTCCAGCGCGTCCGTGAGGTTCAGCTGGCCCTGGATGACGTTGCGCCACGTGGGGGTGGAGGAGTCTTCCATGTCGGCCAGCCACACCTTGGCGCCGGAGTTGAGCGCGTTGATGGTCATCTTCCGGTCAACGGGCCCGGTGATCTCCACCCGGCGGTCTTCCAGGCCAGGGGCCGGGGGAGCGACGCGCCAGTTCGGGTCATTGCGGATTTCCGCGGTCTCCGGGAGGAAACGCGGATCCTGGCCACCGGAAATCTGGCCGCGGCGGGTGTGCCGAGCCCGCATCAGCTCCTGACGGCGCTCCGCCGTCGCCCGGTGCAGCTTTGCCACGAACGCCAGGGCATCCGGAGTAAGAACCTCGTTCTGCCGGTGAATCGGCTGGGCGGTCAGCGTGATGCCGTTGATCGTGTAATTGTCGGTGAAACTGTTCATTTCAATCTCTCCTCAGAGAAGCAAATGTTCGACGGCTGGCCGTTTAGTGCGGTGCCGGGGCGGGACGGGTGCATGGCGGGGTTCGGGGCCGGGCAAGGCAATCCTCCGCGTGCTATTCCCCATCCCCGCCCGAAGAGGCCTCGCAAAGCTCGGCCGGGGCGGGGACAGGGCCCCTTTTACGCACGCTTCCGGATCACCTTGCCCGGCTGCCGGAAAGGCGCCTTACGCTCAAGGCCGGAGGGCCGGTATTGCGGCAGTCTGCGTAAAAGGGGCCCTACGTCCCGGTCCGTCCTCGCTCAGCGAGGTCGAAACCGGGACGTGGGGAATAGCAGGCAGAGCATTGCCGGTCCGTAGGCCCGGGGTGACGCCGGCACGCGCCGGAGGTGAGCCGCACGCTTCGTAACGAATGCCGGTTCGCCGTCGGAATGGGCTAGTGGAACTGGCCTTCTTCGGTGGATCCCACCAGGGCCAGGGTAGATGCGTTCGGGTTGAGCGCAGTTGCGATGTCGTCGAAGTAGCCGGTGCCGACTTCGCGCTGGTGCTTCGTTGCGGTGTAGCCGCGGGACTCGGAGGCGAATTCCTTTTCCTGGAGTTCGACGTAGGCGCTCATGCCTTCGCGGGCGTAGCCGTGGGCGAGGTCGAACATCGAGTAGTTCAGGGCATGGAAGCCGGCCAGGGTGATGAACTGGAACGTGAAGCCCATGGCGCCGAGTTCGCGCTGGAACTTGGCGATCGTGGCGTCGTCCAGGTGCTTGCGCCAGTTGAACGATGGCGAGCAGTTGTAGGAGAGCATCTGGTCAGGGAACTCGGCCTTGACGGACTCGGCGAACTTGCGGGCCAGCTCAAGGTCCGGGGTGCCCGTTTCCATCCAGATGAGGTCGGAATAAGGGGCGTATGCCTTGGCGCGGGCGATGCAGGGTTCGATGCCGTTGCGGACCTTGTAGAAGCCCTCAGCGGTACGGACCGGCTGTCCCCCTTCGCGGAGGATGAATTCCTGGTCGCGCTCGTCGACGTCGGAGGTGATCAGGGTGGCTGCCTCGGCGTCGGTGCGGGCGATGACGACGGACGGGGTGCCCGCGACGTCGGCTGCCAGCCGGGCGGCGTTCAGGGTCCGGACGTGCTGCTGGGTGGGGATGAGCACCTTGCCGCCGAGGTGGCCGCACTTCTTTTCCGAGGCGAGCTGGTCTTCCCAGTGCACGCCCGCGGCGCCGGCCTGGATCATGGATTTCATGAGTTCGTAGGCGTTCAGCGGGCCGCCGAAACCGGCTTCGGCGTCGGCAACGATCGGGACCAGCCAGTCCTCGACGGTCTGGATGCCTTCGGAGAACTCGATCTGGTCGGCCCGAAGCAGGGCGTTGTTGATCCGGCGGACCACCGTGGGAACCGAGTTGGCCGGGTAGAGCGACTGGTCCGGGTAGGTGTGGCCGGAGTTGTTGGCGTCGGCGGCGACCTGCCAACCGGACAGGTAGATGGCCCGCAGTCCAGCCTTGACTTGCTGCACGGCCTGGTTGCCGGTCAGGGCACCGAGGGCGTTCGTGTACTTGCCTTCCTTGTGCTCTTCCGTGAGCTGCTTCCACAGCTTCTCGGAGCCGCGCTTGGCCAGGGTGTGTTCTTCGGAGACACGGCCGCGGAGGCGGACGACGTCGGCGGCTGAGTAATCGCGGGTGACGCCTTCCCAACGCGGGTTGGCAGCCCATTCGAGCTCCAGTGCGGCGGCCTGCTCGGATGCGGTGGGCTGCTCTGGTTCAAATGCTGCGGTCATTGTTCTGTCTCCTTTGACGCTACTTGGCGTGTTGCTGTGTATGTAGCCCCGGCTGATCTTCGCTGCGCCTTTGCAGTCAAGGCGAGCCGGGGTTTCCGTAGTTCTTACTTTTCAGTACTTCCAAGAGGCTTTCTAGAGGAAAACCATGGAAAGAAATGCACTTCTTCGCGTATCCTCAAGAAATGTCACCTGTGAGCTGGAACCGCGAAGTACCGCCGCCGTCGTCGTCCGCTTCCACCGCCGAACTGGACGTCATCAGCCTCGGCCGCCGCGTGCGGTATCTGCGCAAGCAGGCCGGGCTGACCCTCGACGACGTGAGCGCCGCCGTCGGGACCGCCCCTAGCCAGCTGAGCCTTATTGAGAACGGCAAGCGGGAACCCAAACTGGGCTTGCTGAAGCAGCTCGCGGCGGCATTGAACGTGGGCATCGACCAGTTGCTTGGAGCGGAGCCGCCCAGCCGCCGTGCCGCCCTGGAAATCGAGCTGGAACGGTACCAGCGCGGGCCTCTGTACGAGTCCCTGAACCTGCCGAAAATCCGCGTCAGCGCGCGGCTTCCGCTTGATGTGCTGGAGTCTCAAATAGGCCTCCTGCAGGAGCTTGAGCGCAGGCTCAACGAGCAGATCGCGACGCCGGAAGAGGCCCGCCGCGCGAATGGCGAACTGCGTGCCATGATGCGCGAGCGCGGCAACTACTTTCCGGAGTATGAAGCCGAGGCACAGAAGGTCCTCAAGGGCGTTGGCTATACCGCCGGTCCCTTGAGCCAACACGTCATTGCGGACATCGCGGACCACCTCGGATTCACGCTGCACCACGTGGGTGATTTGCCGCATTCCACCCGTTCAGTGACCGATCTAAAGAATCACCGAATTTATCTCACGCAGAGCCAACGGCAGGACCACGACCCCCGTTCGGTGCTTCTTCAAGCCCTCGGGCACTACGTTCTTGGCCACGAGACGCCCAAGAACTACGGCGACTTCCTGGCACAGCGCGTTGCGACGAACTATTTCGCCGCGGCGCTCCTGCTGCCCGAGCACGCCACCCTGGAGTTCCTCCAGAAGGCGAAAGCCGCCAAGGAGATCGCTGTCGAGGACATCCGCGACGCTTTTGCCGTCTCCTATGAAACAGCTGCGCACCGCTTCACCAACCTGGCCACGAAGCACCTGGGCATCACCACCCACTTCCAGAAGACCCACCAGAGCGGCATCATCTACAAGGCCTACGAGAACGACGGCGTGGCCTTCCCCCAGGACCACACCGGCGCTATCGAGGGGCAGCCGGCGTGCAAGGCATGGACTTCGCGGGCCGTGTTCGACGTTCCGGACAAGTTCAGCGCCTACAGCCAATACACCGACACTGTCTCCGGCACCTATTGGTGCACGGCGCGCACCGAACGCTCAGCGGCGGGGGAATTTTCGCTCAGCATCGGCGTGCCGTACCAGCACGTGAAGTGGTTCCGCGGAAGGGAGACGACGGCGCGGGCTACCTCGACGTGCCCGGACCCGAACTGCTGCAAGCGCCCGCCGGCGTCGTTGGCTTCTTCCTGGGCAGGCAACGCCTGGCCGTCCGCCCGCGCCCACTCGCACCTGTTGGCCGCCATGCCGCCGGGCGCCTTCCCCGGCGTGGACGAGACCGAGGTGTACGCGTTCCTGGAGGCGCACTCGGGGTAGCGTGCTTGGGCTGTTGCTTGGGACGCGTCACGCCACGCACCTTTTTGGATTCCCGTAGGTTGAGCCACCCCGGAATTCCGCGGCTTCGCCCATGATGTGGACCCAAAAACTTGCTTGGCGTGACGCCGACATCGCCAGGGGCTACTGCTTGAGGACCGGGTAGTTCAGGTGGGTCACGCCCACGCCCTCGACGACGGTCGGGTTGCCCAAGGTGAAAGGCGCGTTGCCAAGACGATCGAACAACCGGATACCGGATCCGAGCAGGAGCGGAACCAGGTCGACGCGGATCTCGTCGAGTAGCCCGGCGTCGAGGCACTGCCGAATCGTGTCCGCGCCGTGCATGCCCACGATCTTGTCGCCCGCTGCTGCCTTGGCCTGCGCGACCGCGCTTTCCAGCCCGTCGGTGACGAAATGCACCGTTGAGTCGGATCGGGTCCACCCTTCGGGCACCTGGTGAGTCACGACGAA
This sequence comes from Arthrobacter sp. AZCC_0090, assembly GCF_014207375.1. Lineage (GTDB taxonomy): Bacteria > Actinomycetota > Actinomycetes > Actinomycetales > Micrococcaceae > Arthrobacter. The sequence goes on from NZ_JACHEE010000018.1 coordinate 55,360, forward strand.
CGCAGGCACGCCGAACGGGTGCTGTCCGCCCCACGCGTCGGCGCGGTCGGATGTGCGTCGCCCGGTGAGCATCGCGCCCACCTCGCCCATAAGCGCACGTACGTGTTCGGCGCTCGCGGCGGAAACGTGGAAGGTGAACTCCGGCTTGACGGTTGGTACGTCGACGTCGCCTGCGAAGTACCAGTCGAAGACCTCGTCGACGCCGTCCTCGAGATCCGCTACGTAACCGTCGAGGGACATCGACATGAGCGCTACTACCTTGGTCATTACCTTGCTCCTTCACTTTCGGACGGGTTTGGGCCGGCCGGGGCCAGGTCAAACGGACATGGCCCAGGACAAAGCCGCATCGCGGCGCGTCTCGGAGGGGTCTATCAGCCGGATTCGGTCCACGAGCCGGACGCGGTCTATCAGGGACGATTCGATGAGTGCCAGGACGAACGCATGATCCTTGGGCCGTGCGGCGATGAGCTTCGCCGCGCAGAGATCGTAGGGATCCAGGCAAAGCCCGGTGCTGTTCCGGGTCCGCTCATTGCGCACACCGACAAGGCGGTACTCCCAGTCGGCCGGCAGCACCGCGGTCTCCCTTTCGACTGCCTGGACATAGAACCCGAACTCGTTGTGGAAGGGAGACCACTCACCGAGCGCCGAATCGAGGCTGTCCGCAAGCGTGCCGGTGTCGTCATCGGAAAACGGGGCGATGTCGACGGCATCCGACATAGTGATTGCGGCAGGTAGCTGGTCCTCCGCGAAGGACCCCAGAATTGACTGGCTGCCGATCACGATCACCCGGTCGCCGTGAATGATATCGGCAGCGGCCCGAATGGCGTGCTCGAGCTCATCGCGGCGCATGGCTGTACGGTACCCCGGCGCAGCCCGATTGTCAGTACCCGCCCCGTGCCCGCTCGCGCTCAGCCAGCAGCGTCGCCACTTTTTCGATGAGCTCGTAAGGCATCGGCTTCCCCAGAGGGAACTTCAACGTGCCCTTGGTTGCCCGGAAAGGGGCGATTTCCCGCTCGAATTCCTCGTCGCCGTCGGGCACTGGATAGACGGAGATGTGGTGCTTCCACGCCGCGAAGTACACAACGTAGTTGCCGCCGAGCGTGATGGTGGGGATGCCGTAGCTGATCCGGTCCCCGCCTCCGGGCACAGCTGCCAGGGCCCGCCGTCGGATCTCCTGAAGGATCGTTTGCACCTCGCCGGGCCGCGACGCGATGTACTCGTCCACCGTTTCGAAATGCTCAGCCATGCGCTTCGCTCCTCAGTACCCGCCGCTCCGCCGCTTTTGGACCAAGCTTGCCTTAGCGCGCGCCGCCTTGCCAGAGGGCGTCGAACGGGGCATTGGAGGAAACCCGGGCCGTAATCCCGGCCGTGACAAAAGCCTTCGCCGTCCTGGCCGCCCCAAGCGGCGAGGCGCCCTTGGCGAGCTCGGCCGTGATCGCCGCAGCCAAAGAACAACCCGCACCGGAGACTGCCACTTCGCCCACTTTGGGGGCTGCGAGCACTTCGAGAGTCTCGCCGTCGTAATAGACGTCGACGGCGTCCAGGCCTTCCAGCCGCACCCCGCCCTTGGCGAGCACAGCGGCACCGCTCAGTTCATGGATGCGGATGGCGGCGGCTTTGAGGCCTTCGACGTCGGCGATCTCCAGTCCGGACAGCGACTCTGCTTCGAAATGGTTCGGCGTGACGAACGTGGCCAGCGGAAGAATCTGGGCCTTGAGTGCTTGGTCGGTGTCTAGTGCGTGGCCGGGCTCCTGGCCCTTGCAGATCAGCACCGGGTCGAGCACGACGTTGGCGAACTGGCCACCCTTGAGCGCCGATTCCACTGTGGAAATCGTGGCCGGGCTGCCCAGCATGCCGATCTTCACCGTGTCCAGGGCCTCGGCGCCATAGGCCGACGTCGTTGCCTCCAACTGCTCGGCGATTACCTTCTGGTCCACGGGCATGAAGCGGTGGTTCCAGTTGTCCTGGGGATCGAAGGAAACGATGCACGTGAGATTGGCAATGCCGAAGACACCGAGTTCTTGGAAAGTCTTCAAGTCAGCTTGAGCCCCCGCGCCGCCGGTGGCTTCGGATCCGGCGATGGTCAGGGCGATGGCTGGAGCCACGGGCTGGGCGGCGAGGGAAGTCATGCGACCATCCTGCCACCGCGTCCGGGGTGTTGCTTTGTACGAATGACCAATATGACCAAAACCCTCTTGGGGGAAGTTACCAGCGGTAGGGTGGCGGCGGCGGCCGGTGGCTGCGTTATCCCCAGGAAGGTTCAATGATGAGCACCCAGCAAGCAGCGCCCCAGAGTGAGGCCGCCCAGACGCGCAAGGCCGTGGGCAATATCCTCAAAGGCTCCGCAGGCAACCTTGTGGAGTGGTACGACGTGTACATCTACACGGCGTTCTCCGCCTATTTCGCATCCCATTTCTTCAGTTCCAAGGATCCGCTACAGAGCAATTTGGAGGCCATGGCTGTTTTCGCCGTGACGTTCCTGATGCGCCCCATCGGCAGTTGGTTCTTCGGCCGCTATGCCGATCGCAAAGGCCGCAAAGCCGCCCTGACCCTGAGCGTGACCATGATGTCCGCGGGTTCGTTCGCCATTGCCATCCTGCCCACCAAGGACGTGATCGGAGTGTGGGCCCTGGTGCTCCTGATCCTGATCCGGTTGATCCAAGGGTTCTCCGTGGGCGGCGAATACGGCACCAGTGCCACGTATATGTCCGAGGCCGCAACGTCCAAGCGTCGCGGCTTCTTCTCCTCCTTCCAGTACGTCACATTGATCGGTGGGCAGATGCTGGCCTTGCTGGTCCTCGTGGTCTTGGAACAGGCCCTCGGCAAGGAAGCCTTGGGTGGATGGGGTTGGCGTATTCCGTTCGTCATTGGAGGAGTTGCCGCGCTGGTGGTTCTTTGGCTCCGACGCTCCATGGAGGAGACCATTTCCGCCGAGCAGGCGGCCGCTGCCACTGCTCCGGTGGCCGGCGAGGCCCAGCCGGGCACCCTGAAACTGCTGCTCACCAAGCATTGGCGCGCACTGCTGACCTGCATCGGAGTGACCCTCGGTGGCACGGTGGCCTTCTACACCTACACCAACTTCATCCTGTCCTTCATGCAGAACACCAGCGGCATCCCCAAGGAAACCAGCAGCCAGATCAACTTCTGGGCCCTCTTGATTTTCATGTGCCTACAGCCCGTCTATGGCATGATCTCGGACAAAGTGGGCCGCAAGCCGCTCCTCCTCTGGTTCGGTATCCTTGGTGCTCTGTGCACGTGGCCGCTGTTGTCTGCGCTCAGCGGAACCAAGGACCCATTCGTGGCCTTCCTGCTCATGATGGGTGGCCTCTTGATCGTGGGAGGCTACACCTCCATCAACGCCTTGGTGAAGGCCGAGCTCTTCCCCTCGTCCATCCGCGCTCTCGGAGTGGGCCTTGGGTATGCGATCGCCAATTCGCTGTTCGGCGGGACGGTTCCACTGGTTGGCGCGGCCTTCCAAAAGGCCGGCCAAGTGGAGGTCTTCTTCACCTATGTCACCGTGGCCGTCGGCATCTCTCTGCTGGTCTATATCTTCGCCCTAAAGAACAAGAAGCCAACGCATCTGGACAAGGAGCAAGGGAGTGCCTTCGGCTCGCCCCGCGCCGACAACTCCCCGGCCGACGATCAGGACTCGGTCAACGCCTAATCCCTGGGCTTCAGGCCGACTTCCGCTCCTCCCGACGCTCGCTCGCTTTTGTGGGGTTTTGGTGCGACGCTCGCTCACGGTCCCATCGCCGTCGACCGCGACGGGCGGGATGCTCTCATCGATACCGCCGCCGAACACCCCAGGGAAGACCATGGCCGCACTCGGAAACGAGATCGGATACTTGGTCATCTCTTCCGCTTCTTCTTCGTAGCGCGGGGGATCGCGCACATGCTCGCCGATGCCGTCGTACGCTACTTCGGGTTGAAGGTCAGCGAGTCAGTTCCGCTGGTCCATGTCAGAGAGCCGTTGTTGTATCCCATATCGACGGGCTTCTTAAGGAAGGCCATGACCCACAGCTGCTGGGAGGCGGCGAGTTCCGCGCAGGCGGCGGCACCCACGGCGATGTCTCCGACCGTGAGAACTGTTCCCGTCCTTGTTGCGGGTCCGCTTAAAGGACCACACCTGGTGGTGACGGTCAAATGGAGGGATCCGTCCACGGTTTGCAGTTTCGCGGTAACAGCTCCTGAGGATGCCCACGGAAGATCCTTGCCGTCCGCTTGGCCCGAAACGCTTGCGTAGGTGCCGCAGGGAGCGGCCGGTAGGAACGACGCGCAGGTTTCGCTCGGTGCGCCGGAGGTGACGGGAAGGCTGGGCACGGGGACACCATTGGGGTTCGGGGCAGCGGTGCCCGGGCCGGGTACTGTAGCTCCCCCACACGCCGCCAACGCAAGGGAAGCTATCAGAACGGTTAATGCCTTCGGCCACCAGCGAATGTTCGTTGCAGTCACTCGTCAACGTGGATTTGACGAGCGGAACAGCAATCACCGCCGCAGCCGCACCGTAAACCAGCTGCTTCCTCATGGAATGGGTTGATCGGATTCATTGCCTGGATTATTTCCCCTCAATTTCGACCGGATACCTCGTGGCTGCGAGATACGGCACGAGGATATTCCTGGGAGCCCCTCCTCACAATAGATGCAAAAACAATTCCCTTGGATTGTTTTCACACAGCATCGGCATGTACGGATTGAGCCCTTGTCGGTGGATCCAATGCACACCCTGAACCATTCAAATCCCGCATATCCACTCAATTACGGGACTCTCGCCAGGGCCAGGGCCCGGCTCGAAAGACGGTCAGGGTCAAACCCCGGTTTCGCGCCGACGCTCACTCACTCGAAGTGAGCGAGCGTTGGGGGATTCGGGCGATTATCTGCAGGAGCGTCGTGGACGGTGACGAGCTTCCAAACAGAGAGACGCCCGACGGCGGCTGCGAATGATTCCGCTCATTTGTCCCCCTTGAAGATATTGTTGAGTGCCTCGGCGAGTCCGGGATATTCAAAGGCGAAACCGGCGTCGAGCTCTGTCCGGGAGCAGTCCTCGTCGTGCCGATAGATGGTGCACGTGCTGGCGTTGATCCACGTACGCGGAGGCGAATCGCACAAGCCAACCGCCTGGCCAAGCACCGCGGTGGTGTCCGTCCTCGACTTCAGTATTTCCGCCCGGTTCCGGGAGGTGTAGCGGCAGTTCACGGAGCGTCCGGCGAGGTTCACCAGCAGCTCGGCACCGTTAAGCGCTTTGGCGATGCCGCCGTCGTCGTCCCGCGATCACCACGGATTTGCCTGTCACGTTTGTTTCCCCCTTTTTGTTGCGTTGTCCGTTCGCTCAGCCGCGGATGCTGCGGGCGAGGCCGAGGACGTCGTCCAGCACTTTACTGACGCCCGGGATCTTGGCCAGGGACAGGCCTCTCGCGATGAGCGGCACGGCCCCGTCAACGAGCCGCCGGGTGCGCATTTGTCCGTCGGATTTGTCGTAGACCCAGAAAAGCGCGATCCCCATGTATCCGAGCCAGAAGAGTTCTGGCAGTTCGGCGCGCAGCTTTTTGGGCGCCGGGGGCATTGAGCCGTCGACGGCGGCGCGGAAGATCGCGAGCGAAGCCTCCCGGGCGGCGGTGGAGCCTTCGCTGAAAGGGTTGACGGGCGACGTCGGCCGGATCGCCGTCGCGATGAAATCGGCACCGAACTGGTGGTACGGCGCCATGACGTCGAGGCCTGCGTGCAGCACTGCCTTCAGGCGGCCCGACAGGTCGTGAATGCCGTCCGTGGCTTGCTGGGCGCGGACCGCATGCTCAGCTTGGACCTGCAAATAGAGCTCCTGGACCAGTTCGTCCTTCGAGGCGAAGTAGTAGTAGGCGTTGCCCACCGAAACCCCTGCTCCTTCGGCGATAGCGCGCATGGTGGTCTTCTCGAAGCCGAGCTCCCGGAACATCTTGAGGGCGACGTCGGCCACTAGTTGACGGGTCTGTTCACTCTTGGTGGCCACGTTTGGCTCCTCTCCTACACATTTTGAACGTGTTCAAGAATCAGTTTGCCACCCTTTTGAACACGTTCAAGTTGTTTGCGTGCGGAGCGGAATCCTCGATGCGAGAATGGGGGAGGTTCCGCGGTTTGCAGGCGGGTCCATCACCAGTGCTAATACAGCGGGGCGCCGTGCTCACTCCGGCCGCCTGCGCGAACCACTACGAACGGACAAACGATGACGTCAGCTTCAGAATCCCAGACCCTGAGTAAACCCACGCCGCGTTTCGCGTCGATAGGCTCCCCATACTTTGGCATCATGCTGGCATGCATGGCCGTGGTGCTGATCCTCTCCAATATCGGCGCTGCCAAAGGCGTCATCTTCGGCCCGATCATCACTGACGGCGGATTCTTCCTCTTCCCGCTCGCCTACATTCTTGGCGATGTCATGAGCGAAATTTACGGGTTTAAGGTGGCCCGGAAAGCGATCATCACCTCGTTCGCCTTGTCAGCGTTCGCCTCTCTCTGCTACTGGATCATCATCGCGCTGCCCGGCTTCAATGACGACTACGGTACTGCCAAACAGGCTGCCATCGAGGGCGCACTGGGGCCGGTTCCTCAGATCGTCCTGGCTTCGCTCCTCGCGTTCCTCGCTGGCCAGACCATCAACTCCTTGATCCTTGTCAAGATGAAGGCCCGTTCGGGTGAGAGAACCCTGTGGGCTCGGCTCATGGGTTCATCCGGGGTGGGGGAATTCGTGGACACACTGATCTTCTGCAGCATCGCGGCTTCGGTCATCGGTATTACGGACTTCGGAAGCTTCGTCAATTACGTGCTGGTTGGTTTCGTCTACAAGGTCGCCGTCCAATACATCCTCGTGCCTGTGACGTCTTTGGTCATTGGCTGGATCAAGAAGCGCGAGCCTAGCTACTGGGCGTGAGCACAGGGAGCGCCACGTAGGTGAGCGAGCGTTGGGCCGGAAGGCGGCATAGGTGAGCGAGCGTTGGCTCAGGGGAACCGCAGGGAAGTCCGGTAGTTTCAGAGCATGAAGCTGGGAAACGCCGTGCTGACGGCCGAGAATCTTATCGCGGGCTACGGCGAGCATGCAGTGTGCGGGCCGCTCGACGTCGAGGTCTTCTCCGGGCAGGTGCTCGGGATGGTCGGCGAGAACGGCGCTGGCAAGTCCACCTTGTTGCGCACCATGATTGGCGCGCAGGCGGCTATTGAAGGCGATGCCCATGTGCTTGGCTTGATGCCGGACGACCGCTCGGCCCTCTTTCGCAGCAAGGTCTCGGTGCTGCTGGATGAGGATGCCTACTTCGATTCCCTCACCGTCCGTGAGCACCTGTCCCTGGTGGCCCGCGGGCATGGTCTCGCCAATCCTGATGCCGCCGTGGAGAGCGAGATTGAATTCTTCGAACTCCAAACGGTCGCGGATGCCTTTCCTGATCAGCTTTCCTCGGGACAGCGCCGCAAGTTGCTCCTTGCCTCGGCGTTCATCCGGCCCTTCGAGTTGCTTGTCCTGGACGAACCGGAGCAGCGGCTCGATACCCGCATGCGCGGCCTGCTCGCACAGCGGATTGCCCGGACTGCCAAGAAGAATGCGGCCGTCGTCATGGTCACGCACGATGCGGACGTCGCCCAGGCGGCGTGTACCCGGGCCGTAATAGTCGACGCCGGCGGTGCGCGCGTGGTCAGTACGGACGAGGCTGTGGCGAGGATCCGCAGGTGAGCATGTCCACTGCTGCCATGGCGCAGCCGGAGTTCGTGGAGTTCGACCCGGAGCGTGCAACCCGCAGGGTCATTCGCCCGCGCGGCCAGTCCCTGCTTTCGAGGCTCAATGAGCTGTACGTCCAGTTCCTGACGTTCGGCGTCGGCCTGATCTACGCGACAGGTCTGCTCAACGGGCTCACGGCCGCGGCGGAGCATGGCTTTGGCGGACATCTGCTTTCGGGAGGCTACGGAGTTGTGCCTGTTGAGTATGGCTTGGTCATCGCTTTTGGGCTCTTGGGTCTCGCGGCCTATTGGGTGTCCGGCCGGCTCGGGCCGCTGGCGATCACGGCCAATCAGCGGCACTGGTGGTACTCGCTGGCTATCAACCGCGAACCCCTTTTGGCCCGAGGCTTGCGCCGCGCAGTCTGGGCTGCCGCCGTCGTCGGGGGTCTCACTACCATTCCCGTAGCGATCATCAGGGGCTCGAATGCGGCGGTGTTTGCCGGCCGAATCCTGGCGGGGGCGCTGACGGGTGCGGCGATCCTCGCGCTGGCGGCCTTCGCCCAGACGCGCTCGGCAGCGTCGGCCGGGACACCGGCCCAGCGTCCAGCTCGACAGCAGGGCCAGGCGAGCAGATGGATCTTGGCGGCTGTCTCGGCAGTACTCGGTGCGATGCTGTTCGGGACACTGCAAGGCAACTGGATCTTCGCCGTCGCCCCTGCCGCGGCTTTGGTGGCTGCGGTTCCTGGCATGCGAAACAAGCTCTCGAGCGTCCGCACGACCTCGCTGCTCAAGGCCGGGTCCGCGAGGGGACATGTCCAGGCTGCGCTGACATTGATGGACACTGGGGAGCTCAGTGCCTCGCTTTCCAGCGGCGGCAAACGGAGCAGGGTCAAGATCCCGGGTACCCCTCAGACCCCAGCCGGCGCGCTCTTCCACGCGGAGGCAACGGTACTCGCCCGGCAACCCGGCCGGATGTGGCGCTGGGGCCTGGGCCTCGCCGTCGTTCCCTTGACGGGGCTGATCCGGACGTTCGATTCACCCATCATTCTGCTTCCCGTTCTGCTTGCCGCGGCGATCTTCTCGTCCACCGCGGCGGCCGGGCCGCTCTGGCAGTTGCGCATGGCCCCGAGTCTCGACGCCCTCCTCCCGATTTCCAGAACGGCCTCGCGCTGGGTCCACGTCGCGCTGCCGGTAATGCTGATGTCATTGTGGACGACGGCGGCTGCCGGATTCTTCGTGCTGGCCGGCGGCTTCCGTGTGGAGCTTCTGGTCCTGGGTGCGGCGGCGGGCGGTGGTTTGGGCGCCGGGATGCTGCGACGCGCATTCCGCCAGCAGGAAGACCTGACCAAGCTGGTGTACCTGATGCAGCTTGGACGCAGCGGACCGGCCATGTTGGGAACCCGGATCCGGGGCTACGTGCTGTGCCTCTTCGCCCTGGTGCCCCTGGCTTTGGGCGTGCTGTTCAACGCTCCCGAGGTCTTGGTGACGCCCGCCGTCGTGCTCAATGTGGTGCTCCTGGTGATCGGCGTGACGATGGCGGACCGCCCCTAAAGGGAGGCCTGCGCCCGAGTTCGCCGGAACGGTGCCGGCTCGCCGGAGAGTTCCGGCGACCGGGGCGCGTTCCAGCGATCTCGACGGCGGCAGGCTGCTAGCGGAGGGCGGTTAGTATCCGGTTCTTGAATTCCTGCTCGCGAAAGAGGTGCTTCCACTCCACACGGACGAAGCGCCAACCGTCCTCGCTAAGAGCCTTCTCCCGGCGCCGCTCCTGCAAAATCACCTCGGCTGTTGGCTTGAAATCGAAGTACTTGATCTCGCCGTCGAATTCCAACGCGACCTTTGCCTCCCGCCAGGCGAAGTCGAGCCGATGCCGACCTGCCCGGCTGTGCACCTCAACCTGCGGTTCAGGCATCGGCAACTTCAGCCGCGAGATGAGTTCGCGGCACAAGGTTTCGCCGGCCGACTCGGATCGTGGATCGGCGTTCACCAAGGCCGTCCGAAGGTTCCTGACGCCGCGTCGGCCATCCAGTGCGTCGGCCATGGCCTTTAAGAGCGCACGATCCGCGCCAAGCCTGAGTCCGTGGTCCATGAGCACCAGCGCCTGCTTGTAGCTGAGCAGCATGGCGCAATCCACCACGGTCCGCTCCAAGGACGTGACCCGCAAGTTCCCGATTGTCACAATGTCCGTCTCGTCGAAAGGCCTGGTGTGTCCGCGGACGTCCTTGCCAAGGCGCTCGCTCGACGGCCGGACCCGCAGCAGGATGTGGATGAAGTCGTCAACATTCCAGAGGAAGAGGCGGTGCAGCCGCGCCGCCGAGGTGTGGCTATATACGAAGTCTCCCGCCGACGTCGTGAGCGTTCCATGCGCATGCGCGTAGATCAGTTGCGTGCTTCGGAGCCAAGCGGACTGCTCCTGCCAGAGGGTGGCCCGGATGTAGCAGCCGTACCGGAGCCGGACAAGCTTGCCCCGACGCACCAAGAGTTGGATTGCACGGGAATTAAGCCCATGTGCGTGGAGTTGATCGGTGCGCCAAAGGTTTCCCTTCTCCGGGAGCGAAGGGGGCTGGGAAGGCGTCATTGGTCCAGCCTCGCGGGCCGCCGGGGCCCGCGGAAGCCGCTTGGTCGGCTATGTGGAAAACGTGGGGTCGCCGGAACGGTGCCGGTTCGCCCGTACGCTCCGGCGAACCGGCACCGTTCCGGCGAGCTCGACGGCGGGAGGCGACGGCGATCTCGACGGCGGGAAAGCTACGAGTAGTACTGCCCCAAGGTCTCGGCCTTGAACTCGAAGAAGTCTCCGGATTCGATGGCCAAGCGGGCATCGTCCACCATCTTCACCACGAAGCGCTCGTTGTGGATGGAGATAAGCGTGGCCGAGACCATCTCGTGGGCCTTGTACAGGTGATGGATGTACGCCCGCGAATAGTTGGCACAGGTGTAGCAATCGCAGCCGTCCTGCAAAGGTCCGAAATCCGATTTGTAGCGTGCGCCGGACAGGTTGAACCGACCGGACGGAGTGTAGAACGCCGAGTTGCGGGCCACCCGGGTGGGGGAGACGCAATCGAAGGTGTCGGCGCCGTTTTCGATGGCGGTGAAGATGTCGTCCGGCTCGGAGATGCCCAGGAGGTGCCGGGGCTTGTTTTCGGGAAGTTCCTCGTTGCACCAACGCACAATGGTGCCGAGGTTCTCCTTCTCCAACGCCCCGCCGATGCCGAAACCGTCAAAGGGCATGCCGCCAAGGTCCCGGCAGGCCTTGCGGCGGAGGTCCTCGTACTGCGCCCCCTGGATGACGCCGAAAAGGGCTTGATACGGCTTCCCTACCCGGGAGGCAGTCAGCCGCTCATGCTCCACCACGCAGCGCTCGGCCCAGCGACGCGTCCGCTCCAGGGATTCCTCCTGGTAGCCACGGGAGTTCTGTAGGGTGGTCAGCTCGTCGAAGGCGAACATGATGTCGGCGCCGATCTGGTGCTGCACCCGCATGGAGATTTCCGGCGAGAAGCGGTGCCGGTCCCCGTTCAAGTGCGACTTGAACCAGACCCCGTCCTCGTCCACATGCGCCAGCCGCTCCTTGCCCGGGGCCACGGCGTCGTCAGGCCCGGACGTATCCACGGAGGTCATGTCGATGACCTTCTTGAACCCCGAGCCGAGGCTCATCACCTGGAATCCACCCGAGTCCGTGAAAGTGGGTCCGTCCCAGTTCATGAACGCGCCGAGCCCTCCGGCCGCGTCCAGGATCTCCGGTCCCGGCTGCAGATACAGGTGGTAAGCATTCGCCAGCAACGCCTGGGCACCGAGCTCCTTCATGGATTCCGGCAGCACGGCTTTGACCGTGGCTTTGGTCCCGACGGCAATGAATGCGGGCGTCTGGATCTGGCCGTGCGGCGTGGTGATGGTGCCGGTGCGGCCTAGGAATTCTCCGTGTTTGCCTCCGCCGTTGCGGCTGCCGCCGTCGGCGTTCAAAAGGCCCGACGACGGCGGGCATGTTTCGCTGAGCCGCGCCCCCACCTCGAAGGAGAACGCGGACTGCTGGGCGGCGGCGAGCGCGGAAGGATCGGACGCGGAGCTAGAACCGGAATGAGGCAAGGAAGAATCGGCTGGCACCGTTACAGTCTGCCAGCCTGCGAGCATGAATCGTCAGTGCGAATGCACCTCTGTGGGGTAGTTCTCAGCCTTCCAGCTGTCCCAGTGGGAGCGGATCGAGTCCAGGCTGGCCGCACCTAGGTCGTAGGTTGAAGCGATCACGATAGTGCCGCCGTCGGGCCTTTTCTCCGGAATCACCGGCTGGTCGGCCACAATCAGCAGCCCGTCACCGTGCTCCGCATAGCTGTGCACGGTGAGGCCCACCTGGTGGTTGCTCCGGAACCAGACCTTGCCGGAGAGGGCCTCGCCCGTGGGCAAGGTCAGCGAGTATTCCTCCCCAGGAGCTGGAACGTCGGCGAGCCCCAGCTTCTGGATTCCGGAACCGCTGCCGCCGGGCAGGGAGACAAAATGCGTGCGCCGGTGTCCGTGCGGATGGCGTTCCAGAGCGAATCGGAGCTGGTGCAGGAACGTCAGCCAGCCCTGGGTGATGTCCTCGTCCCAGGCCGCCCATTCCGAATCGTGGTCTAAAGCTGCCCGCGTTACGCGGACCTCGGTGCCTCCGCTGACTGGAGTGAGTTCGAAGACGTCCCCGCCGTTCACGGTGAGGCTTGTGTGGTCGGGACCCTCGACTACGGCGGTGCTGAAGTAGATTTGGTTGATTTCGTCGCCAAGCTCATCGGCCTCCCAGCCGTGCCATTGAGCCACGAGCGACGGTTCGCGCAGCGAAGTCCAAACTTGCTGCGCGTCAGCATTTACCACAACGCTCAGATTGTTCGTCATGGCCCGAATCTACCGCCGTTGGCGCGAACGCGACAGGTCTTGCGGATTCTTCCGATAGCGCCTACCCGCGCACGGCCTCGAGTTCGTTCGCGATCCGGTGATCGAGCTCGCCTACGCCGAGAGTGTTCGAGCCGCCGTGCGAACGGAGGAACAGCAGGGTTTCGAGCCGGAGTAGCCGCCATTCGCGCTCGGCATCGCGGTTGCCGTTGTCGATGGAGCGGAAGATTTCCTTGTCGTACAGATTCGGTTCGTTGAGCCCGCGCTGCCTGACTTTGGCGGCGATCCGGGCCTTGAACGGGTCAGTCTCCAAGGTGTCCGGAGCCTGCAGGAGTTGATCGTAGACCTCCGCGCGTTCCGTTTGGCCGAGCTCACGGCAAATGAAGCTTGAGAGGGCGAGGGCGCGCTCCACGGACATCCACCGGTCCCGGTTTCCGTCGTAGGGGAGCACATTGAGGATGTCCGCCACCGCGAGCGCGTGGTCGGGATCTCGTAGTTCGATGAAGAGATCGTGGGCGAGGTCGCTCAGATCCCGCAGGCAGCTTCCCGACTTCGTGTTGATGCCTTTTACAAGCCGTTCGCTCAGCACCGCGACGCCGTTCCTGCCGGGGTGTGCTTCAGCAGCTGCGGCTACCACGTCCTCGGGCGAGTCCGTCGGTTCCGGGATCAGTGACAGCGCGGCGGCACTTGGCCCACTGACGGTGGGTGCCACCGCGGGCAAAGGAGGTACGACGACGGCGGGAACTGCCTCCGCGGGCGCGTCGCCGCCGGCGGAGCTAACGCCCCCGTCGGAGGTACCGCCGTCGGGCGCGTCGCCGGGAACCGGCTCGGTCAGCGGGGCGAGCGGAACCAGCTCGGCCGACGCACCGCCGTTGTCGAGAGTGCCGGCTGCCCCGCCCACCGGCACGTTGGATCCGATGGCGATCCGCACGCTTCCGCCGTCGAGGGTGGTCACGAGGACGAGGGCGGGCACGCCAAAATCGTCGTGTTCGAGCTCGATGTGCGTGATTTCCTCCGCGGGACCATCCCCGGGGAGGAACAGGTAGTCCCCGATTTGGAGGACCCCAGCCTGCTTTTCATGGTACTGCTGGTCGGCTGGGCTGTGAGTCATCGGAAGTCCTTTGGTTCTCTTGGGGTCCGCCCAACAGTCTATAAAACCCCACCGAGCAAATCGGGGAGGCGGCTCCTACCCGCCGTTGCCGCTACTGTCCGACGCCGGCGAACGCCAAAGCCTGGCGCACCAGATTACCGCGACCGCCGCTGAATTCCTGCTGGACGTCGTCGCTGAGGATCTCCTGAGGAGTCATCCACGTCAGCTCGAGGGCGTCCTGGCGGGGTTCGCACTCGCCCGTGACGGGGATGACGTAGACGAGGGACACGGCGTGTTGGCGATCGTCCGTGAAACCGGTTTGCGACGGCGCCGGGAAGTACTCGGCCACCGTAAACGGCACCGGACTGACCGGCAACTGGGGGAACGCCAGCGGGCCAAGGTCCTTTTCCATGTGCCGTAACAGCGCGGCACGGATGGTTTCGCGATAGAGCACACGGCCGGAAACGAAGGAACGGACCATGGTGCCGTCGGCATCGCCCTGAAGGAGGGTGCCTACCTCGTTGACGAAGCCGAGGGGATCCAGACGCACGGGAACCGCCTCCACATAAACCATGGGGAGGCGGCCGCGGGCTTCGAAGAGGTCTTCGTCGGAAAGCCAGCCGGAGTAGGGATCAGGGGTACGAACACTCATGGTTAAGTTCTACCCCATCCCATGCCGTTCCGGGCTTTAGGAATCAGAGAGCCAGGATTGCGTCGAGCGCAAGATCAGGAACGCTCGCTCACGTTTGTAGCCATATTTAGGAACGCCCCTGCAGATCTGCACGCGGGTTTGGGCAGCCGGCTTCATATGTGAGCGGGCGTTGGGGGCGGGTTCAGGGGGTCGTTGCAACACCTGAGTGATTGGTGGGTGTTGTGGTGGGTGTTGGTCGGCCTGAGGTGTTGCGTGAGGTTGTGCGGG
>NZ_JACHEE010000019.1 GCF_014207375.1 Arthrobacter sp. AZCC_0090
GGGCAGCACCGACAACGTCTTCGACGCCCCGCAGCAGGACTACACCAAGGCACTGCTCAACGCGATTCCCGGAGCGAGCCTGATGCTGCCGCCCGCGGTGGCCTGACACTGGTCGTGTCCAACGGCAAGCGGGGCTTCTTTCGCCGACGATCCAGCCGCCAACGACCAGTCTTAACGGAGGTGCTGTAAAAAATCCAGGTGTTCATATTCTTGGTCCAGTAGAGAAATTCATTGTCCTCGCGATGCCCGCTCCGGCTGCCTGACACCGTCGCGGGCTGCGGTCTGCCCGATGCCTCATTCATGGCCAAACGACTCACGGACGCTGCTTCGAACGACCTGATCAAGGACGGTTAGCATGGTCGATGCCCGCGACCTAATGAGGGGCGGTCTCCGTTATCCGAAAACTGCGTTGTGGAATCTGGAGCAACCCCTAACGACCGGATCTATGTGTCGACAACGGGCCTGCGGACCCAAAACCTGCGCGCTACAACGGGGTGGGCCCTGGTAGCGGCCGTTCTTAGCGGCCCGTCGGTCAAAGGGTTCTGAACATGCACGGCAGCCCCACGGCTACCAGTCGCCGACTCCATCCGGTCCGCATCGGCTTCCCCGTTTAATGAATTAAGGATTGATTAAGCCCGTCGCGCGACCCTAGGTACGCAAGCCCAATACGCACAATTCGAAAGGAACATGGACATGTTGCAAATGAAGACTGGCCGAATGATCGCTGCAGGACTAGGTGTCGCGAGCCTCCTCATCGCGGCCCCGCCCGCCCACGCTGCATGTAATTTACAGGGCTGCACAGGTGACGGTTATGTCTCGACACCGCCTATGATCGGCACAGCGACGTCGGGAGTGCCAGGAGGTCCGATTACCGCGACCGCGACTTGGAGCGCCCACCCATATAACGGCGCTCACGTGACCGGCTACCGGGTACGCGCGGAACGTTTGGTGCCCCTTTTTGATACCTCCACCCAAACGACGAAGTGGATCATCGCGGAAACCTCAACGTCTGATGTGCAGCCAGCCGAGGCCCGGAACCTATCAATGACGCTCTCGCAGACCGGCACCTACTCATTCGCAGTCCAAGAGCGAGATGGCACGTACTGGACGTCGTACTCGGCTTCTTCCAACCTTGTTAAGGGGCAATAACCGGGTCCTTCAGCTCGTCTGTGCAACACCCGGCGCTCGGGACGACCCACGAGGCAGCCGGGTCGTTGCGCATTCGGAGAAGAACCACGTCAAGAATCGATGCGCGAAGTTAGGGAAGGGACATCTAAGGAGCCGGCAAGGCTGGGCCTGAAAAATCATATTGAGACGTTGTTCGCTCGCGTCACCATCCAGAAAGGCTAGAGGGGCATGAAACAGGCAGATGCGGCCCGTAAAAAGTTGACAGACCGCATAGAAGCACAAGAAACGTCTATCGGCGACTATCTAAAACGAGCGCGGCCACGCAGAAACAGGCTCATGAACCTGAGTGTATGGGGTAGCGTCCTGGCTGCAATCTTGACAGCTGGACCGGCCTTCGGCGGGACAAAATTCACGGCGGCCGTCCAAGGCGTCTTCTTCCTACCGGAGTCATCTGTCGTGTGGCAGATTCTCTGCCTGTCGGCGGTCCTCTCATCAGGCGTTGCCGCATTGGCCACAAATCTTGCCAGTTCCCACTCCGTTCAAGCAAAGGTCACTGCGGCCGAAACATCCAATGCACAACTGGAGTCGCTGAAGGTGGCCATCGAGCTTGGTTGCCTCGAGCTTGAGGATGCAGTGACGCTGTTTCAGCAGTATGTCGCCCAGGTCCCGTTCATTGAGTTCAAGTTTGGCGAGGCCCAACGAGACTATCGGTGAGAGCACGTGGACCCAGTCAGAGCAGCGGAGTCAGTGCCCAACTGAAGAGGAGTGGCGATGCCCCTCCCAAAATGACGTCACGACCAGAAGGGAAGAGCAGGATTTGGGTCGTCCTCATCAATGGGATCTGCCATAGTATTTGTTTCCCGTCGTTCTTTCGATTCGGCGCGGGTCACCTTCCTCGTTGATCAGTTCGGTGTCCCTGTGGCTTCGACGCGGCCCATTCCCCAGCCTGCCAGGTCGCCGGGGACAATCGCCTGTGTCCTTCCAGGATTCCGTCATGTCACCGAACGGCATCGCCCGGCGTGGATGACCGTTCCTGTCGTCGGTCATTCCCCTTCGCTCCCCTAATACGATGAAATGGTTGAAAGGAGGGACGACCGCGCCATGGCATCCATCGAATTTGACCAAGTTTCCTTGTGCTTCGATCGGCCTTCGGTCGCCGTTGGGATTTGGCCCGCTAGGGCGCGATCGTTGACACCTGGCCGTCGGGATCGGATTCAGCCCGGGCTGACAACGAACTGCCGCGCTTTCAAAGGCGCGACGGTCGTTCGCTTCGAGGAGCAGAGGGCAAAAAAGAGGGTGTGCACAGTAATGATGGAATTGGCTGTGTTGCGGTGTGGCTCCAAGTGTGCCTGACGCCCGTATGCAGGGTTTGTCCTGACAATGATCTGTCCACCCCAACACGGCTGCAGTAAACGCGGCGGCCAGGTGGGCATGACCTCATAGGAGCCTGTTCCGAAGAGTCCCATTACTGTCTTGTCTGCCCACCCGACCGGCGTGCCCCCTTCTCATCGGATTAACGCAAGGCAGGGCAGTTTTCATCATGGCAAAGGAACATCTGAAAGTCATCGCCGGGATCGATACCCACGCCGATACCCACCACGTCGCCGTCATCACCGGAACCGGCCAACACCTGGCAGACCGGGAATTCCCCGCCACGGGTTCCGGCTACCGGGGGATCATCGACTTCGTGACCGGCTTCGGTGCGGTCCTCGCCCTGGGGGTGGAAGGGACCGGCAGCTACGGCGCTGAACTCTCACGCGTGCTCACCCGTGAGGGCATGCACGTCGTGGAAGTGACGCGTCCGAACCGGCAGGCGCGCCGGCTGCAGGGAAAACCCGACCCGCTGGACGCATACCAGGCTGCTGATTCCGTACTCGCCGGCCGAGCCGGCGCCACCCCGAAATCCCGCGCCGGCGCGGTGGAATCCCCGCGCGTACTGCGCGCTGAACGTGCCACCGCGATGCGGGCCCGGGTCGCCGTGATGGCCCAGGCCAAGGCCATCCTGGTCACAGCCCCGGAGACCATCCGCGCCAGATACCGCGGTCTGAGAAGCCCGGCCTTGATGGCCGCCCTGGTCAACACACGGCCCGCCGGAGCGCCGTCCGAGCCGCTGACCAGCACCGCAACAGTGCTCAAACGCCTCGCTGTCCGCTACCGGCACCCGACCCTGGAGCTGGCCCTGATCGATGCCGAACTCGACGCCATCCTCACCCTCCACGCACCGATGCTGCGCGACCTTCCCGGCGTGGGCACCGAGGTGGCCAGTCAACTGCTGGTCACCGTGGGCGACAATCCCGAACGCGTCACCACCGAGGCGAAGTTCGCAGCCCTGGTCGGCGTCGCCCCGATACCCGCCTCGTCGGGAAAGACGACGCGGCACCGGCTCAGCCGGGCCGGGGACCGACAAGCGAACAAGGCCATCCACCATGTCGTGCTTGTGCGGATGAGATGGGACAGCAGGACAATGACCTATGTGGCCAGGCGACGCCAGGAGGGCAAAAGCACCAAGGAAATCATCCGTTGCCTCAAACGCTACGTCGCCCGGGAACTCTACGAACAGCTCCTTCACCCGCACCCCGCCCCGGACGCCGGACCACTGCGGACGGCGCGGGCAGCCAAGCACCTGACCCTTCAGCAAGCCGCCGACGCCCTGCACCTCTGGCCGACCACCCTGTCCCGTCTCGAACTCGGACTCAGCCACGACAACGACATCCACCACCGCTACGAAACCTGGCTCAACGCCCAATCCCCTCAAACCGCGAAGACCCGATACCCCGCGTCGGCCTAGCAGCGCGCACCATGGGGGTGGACTTGGCGCGCCCCGCGCCCCCTGCCTGCCAACCGGGACGGCACAGGCTCCGGGGTCAAGGGCGGCCCAAGGCCGTCGCCCAGCGATCGGCAGACCCTTGAGGCCGGACAGGCCGGCCCCGGTACCCTGTCCAGCGCGGAGCTCAAAGACCATTGACAACAATAGGAGCATCAATGTGCACACCCTTGCCGTCGGACTCGGCCCCCGGACTGGGCCGTACTCGGCATGTTTTGGGGAGTTCCCAGTGTTTCCGCGGCTTGGAACCCGGTTCGAGTCCCACCTCGGGCACAGTGTTTCCGCAGGTCAGGGCCCCTTTGGGGCCTCTGAGAGTGAACAAATCAGCTTTTTATTGGCCCCTTCGGGGCCATTTTTGTTTGGTGGCCGTGGTTGTGGCCGGGTGCCTCCTTCCTTCGGTTGGGCGAGGGTCCTGTGTTCTTGCTCTCTCATGGTGCGGTCGGGGCTCGGCTACATGACGTGGTTGTGGTCTGGGGTCGCCGCGGCTAGAGCATGACGACGGGGGGTGATTCTGCTCGTTTGTCGCGAACCAGCCGGAGGGGGGCCGGTACGGACCAGTTCTTCCGGATGTCCGAGCCCTTTCGATACTCGCGAGGCGACATCGCGCGACAATGTCGGAGTCATCCTGGTTGATGCCGCCGGACCGGCCTTCTGCATTGCCGGCGATCTGGTCGCCACGGCCATCGACTCCGGCGAGGCGGCGACGGCGTTCGCCGAACTCATCCACACGAGATCCGCTCTGCTGGCCTCGAAGATCCCGGTCGTCGCGGCGGAGCACGCGACGGCGGACTCTGCGTCGTCTTCGCCGGCGACTGCGCGGTGCTGGTAGAGGACGCACGCATCGGAAGTCGCTACGCGAACATGGGACTCATGCCGGATCTCTCGGTCACCGCGTGCTGGGTCGTGCGATCGGCGAGCGCAGGGCGATAGAGCTGGTACTGCGCGACAGGATGCGGACAGCGGGCGAGGCAGTCCAATGGGGCCTGGTCGCCGAAGGCGTGCTGGCAGGCGAGGTGGCGGCCCGAGCACGTGAAATCGCGGCAGCATGGCTGTCACTGTCGTCGGGCGCATCCGGACAGGCCAAGCGACTGGTGCGGCCAGCACGGCAGCGATCGCTGTTCGCCGGACGCCACCCCGCGCATCCAGGCGCTCAGCCGCATGTCGAAGGGGGCCTCCCCTCAAGAGGAGAGACCCCCTTCGCACCTAGCCGGATCAGACCAGGACGGGTGGGTTCACCACGATAGCGAAGGCACGCTCCGCCAGACTGGCCGAGCGGTTGATCGAGATGTACTTCTGCTCGGTGTATTCGTCGAGCGAGTCGGGGCCGCCCTCGCGCCCCAGGCCGCTCTGCTTGTAGCCGCCGAAGGGGTAGGCAGGGTGGATGACGTGCCAGTCGTTCACGTAGACCATGCCCGCTTCCAGCTGGCGTGCGACATCGAGGGTCCGTGCTTCGTCCTCGCCCCAGACCCCTGCGGACAGGCCATAGTTCGTGTCGTTCGCGATAGCGATCGCCTCGTCGACCGTATCGTAGGTGAGCACGACGAGCACCGGCCCGAAGACCTCGTCGCGGGCGATCGGGTCCAGATTGGTCACATCGGCGATGATGGTGGGTTCGACCCAATTGCCCTTGGTGAACTGTTCGCCGGAGGGGATGCCGCCGCCGAGAGCGATGCGCGCGCCGGCCGCCTTCGCGTCGGCGATGTAGCGGAGCACGCGCTGCTGCTGCTCCCTGGTGATAAGCGGCCCGACCGTGGTCGCGACGTCCGTCGGGTCGCCGACGACTAGCGTGCGGCCACGGTCGACGAGGCGTTCGATGATCTCCTCCTTGCGCGCCGCAGGGATGATCAGCCGGGTACCTGCCTCACAGGCCTCGCCGTTGTTGGCGTAGCAGGCGAAGAGCGCGCCGTCGACGGCGACGTCCAGATCGGCGTCGTCGAGGATGATGTTGGGGCCCTTGCCGCCGAGCTCCAGGGTGACGCGCTTGAGCGTGTCCGCCGAGGATCCGAGGATGCTCTTACCCACCACCGTCGATCCGGTGAAGGCGACTTTGCGCACATCCGGATGCGAGGCGAGGTGCGCGCCGACGGGCTCGCCGTCGCCCACGATGACGTTGAGGACGCCGGCTGGCAGCCCGGCCTCGTGGAGGGCTCTGGCCAGTTCCAGCGGAAGAAGCGGTGCATGCTCGTCGGGCTTGAGGACAACGGTGTTTCCGGCGGCCAGCGCCGGCGCGATTTTCCACACGGTCGTCAGCAGGGGGATGTTCCACGGCACAATCGCGGCCACGACGCCCAACGGCTCACGACGCAGCACACCGTCTGCCGGGATCGGCCCTATCTCGGGCCCGTCCGACTCGAACTCGTATTCGCGGGCGAGCTGCGCGACGTACTGCAGCTGCGCGATCCCTAGTCCGAGGTGCAGGGCGCTCGTGATGCGGAGCGTGGCGCCGTTCTCGCGGCTTTGCAGGAACGCGAGTTCGTCGGCGCGCGCCGCCAGGCTGGCCGCCGCGGCATCCAGTACCGCGGCCCGGTCGGCGGGCGAGGAATTGCGCCATGTCCCGGCGGCGTGAGCGGCCTTGGCCGCTGCCACAGCACGGTCGACGTCGGCGACGCCCGCCTTGGCGACGGTGGCGACGACCTCGTCTGTCGCAGGGGAGTGGATCGTATACGTCTCGCCGGTGTCGTGCCATTGGCCGTCGATGAGTTGCGAGTAGTGCGGAACAGCCATTGTTCTCTCCTGAGGTTTGTGCGGATGTGGTGGGTGGATCAGCTGACCTGGCGGGCGCGCCCGGCCCAGAACGGCTCACGGAGCGATTTCTTGTCGACCTTGCCGGCGGGGTTCACCGGGAGCGCGTCGATGACGTCGAGCGTCTTCGGGGCGGGGATGCTGCCGAGCTCGGCCTTGACGTAGTCAATGAGCTCTTGCTTGGATGCCTCGGCTCCCGCCTTGAAGACCACGAACGCGTGCACGGCCTCTCCCCACTTCTCGTGCGGTATGCCGATGACGGCGCTTTGCGCGATCGCGGGATGCGTGGCGAGGACGTCCTCGACCTGCCGCGGGAAGACATTGAAGCCGCCCGAGACGACCATGTCCTTCTTGCGGTCGATGATGTAGAGGAACCCGTCCTCGTCGAGACGGCCGATGTCGCCGGTGTGCACCCAACCGTCTCGGAGCGCCTCGCTGTTGCGCGCGGGATCCACGTAGGTCAGCATCTGGCCGAGCTGCCTGGTTGTGACCTCGCCCGACTCACCGACGGGCAGCACCCGGTCGAACTCATCCTGGATCGTGACCTGGACGAAGGGGAGAGGACGTCCCGCCGATGCCAGCCGTTCGATGGCTTTCGGACTGTCCATGCGGTGATCCGTCTTGCGCAGGGCTGAGACGTATCCCGGCTCGGTGCCGGCGTAGGTCTGGATGAAGATCGGTCCGAGGATCTCGAGAGCCTGCTTGAGGCGCTCCGGCACGATCGGCGCGCCGGCGTAGATCATCGTGTTCAACGTGGAGAGGTCGTAATCCTCACGATGGGGGTGGTCCAGCAACAGATACACGATCGTCGGCACGACCGCGGTCGCGGTGACCCCGTACTTCTGAATCGATGACAGCAGCACGTCGACGTCGAGTCCGGGCAGCATCACGTTGGTGCCTCCACGGATGAAGGTGGGCATGACAAAGATCTGCGTGTAATGGGTGAGCGGTGCGCCGTGCGCGAAGACCTCGCCCCACCGGATGTCTCCGATCTCCATTCCGGCAGTGATGCTGTAATGCGCCCAGGTGAAATGCGTGTTCAGCACACCCTTGGGCTCTCCCGTGCTCCCGGAGGTGAAGAGCACGTACGCCTCATCGGATTCCTCCAGCGCTACCTCCGGCCGGGACCCGGCGTCAGCACCTGTGATGAAGTCCTCGAACGCGAGTACGCTCTGCAGCGCCTCTGCCGCCGGAGCACCTTCACCGCCGATGCGTATGATGCGCACGAGCTCAGGGAGGTCAGGAGCAATCGCGGCCACGACGTCGTCGAACTGCGCCTGATAGATCAGAGTGGTCGCGTGCGTCTGAGTCAGCGTCGCTCGGAACTGATTCGCGGTCTGGCGCGTAGGCATCTGCACGAGCACACCGCCGGCGGCCCAGATGCCGTGCTGCACCGGGATGAACTCGAGGACGTTCGACAGCAGCAGGCCGACGCGTTCACCCTTGCGGAGTCCCGCGTCGACGAGCGCTCCCGCGATGCGGTTGCGCAGGGCACCGAGCTCGGCATAGGTGAGCCGGCGGTCGCCCTCGACGATGGCAAGGGAATTACGGTTCTCAAGAATCGTGCGGTCGAGAACATCAGGAAGGGTACCCCACATGTGTCGCTTCTCCTCGTTGAATAGCGGTGTCGGAACTGCGGGTTCAGCAGCGGTTCCTTCGGGTAGATCCGACGCTATGCGCTTTTCGCGGCGAAGACGACCCTCGAACGGGTGAATCGCCTCACCCGCTGGGGGGAGAGGGGTGCGCATCTGCCCCTCCCGGTGGCGTCGCCGACAGCCACCGAGCGCTGGACAGTCTCCCCCCGAGGACTCACCCGTTCGCGTTGTGGATTCCCCCCGAAGGGTGATTTCGGCGGCGCCGGCCCTTACTACCTTTGGGAAGACGAGTTCGCATGACACCGACGTCGTGCAGAAAGAGAGAGCGAACCATGAGCAATCAGTTCTATACGGCAGTCAAGTGGCTGAAGGCGTTCCGCTCCAGTCCAGAGGACGTCGTCGCGATGTACGCGGAACCTTTCGTGTTCACCGACCCGATCCTCGATCAGCACGCCATCACCTCGCGTGAAGATCTGCTGCGCGTGTTCGGGCCTTATGCGAACGTCGACACGACGAACGGGATCGGAATCAACAACTTCCGCATCGACGAGGTCATCGGCGATGAGCAGGCGGCGGTGTACCGCTGGACGTGGGAGGCGAGGAAGGCTCAGGCGTTCCTGGGCATCCCGACCCCGGACCGGACCCCTGGCTCGCGCGGTCTGACCCTGCACTTCTACGATCGGGAAGGCCGGATCACCCGTGACGAGAGCTACTGGGACGCGGTGAGCGCTCTCGCGCCGTTCGTGCCGCAGATCGATCGTGCCAACAAGTTCAAGCCCGTCTCCTAGCCGACCCGATACGACAAGGATCTGACATGACCATCACTACTGACACCCGGACCGCAATCGCAGACGTTCATGCAGCGAAGTGGGCCGCCGCGCTTACCGAGAGCATCGACGCGGCACTCGCGCTCTATGCCGACGAGTTTGTGTTCGACGACACCGCGGACGACGATCACGTGACCGACACCGCCATCACGAAGGACGAGCTGCGTCCGAAGCTGGCCCCCTTCTCGAACAAGGACCGCGCCAATGGTTCAGGCATCCATCGTTTCGAGATCCGCGAGGCCTTCGACCTGACCGGCGACGACGGCCTCCCCGCCGCCGCGATCCTCTGGACCTGGACGGGTAAGGACCTCGAGACGTACCACGGTCTGCCCGTCGGCGGGCGGACCCTCTCCACGATCGGCCTCACCTGGCAGCAGCTCGACGCCGACGGCCGGATCACCCGCGAGTCGACCTACTGGGTCGACACGCCCCTGCTCGGCGAGCTCGGTGTGCCGGTGCAGACGGTGCATTACTGGAAGGAGGGCTTCGGTGCGTGACTCCTCGCCCCAGCCCTCGCGGGCGGGGGCGACCGGGCCCCAGCCGGCAAGCAGGAAGGGATTGACATGAGCGTGAATGCCGTGAGAAACGGTGATGCAGCCCCCGCCGTGGGCGAACATCCACGGAGAATCGCCGGGGGCCTGACCCCGGACGAGTTCAAAGGAGCGTTCCGCAACCATCCGGCCGGTGTCGCCGTGGTCACCGCCGACGCGGGCGCCGGACCGGTGGGGCTGACGGCGACGTCCGTGTTCTCGGTCAGTACCGAGCCGCCGCTGCTGGTGTTCTCCGTGTCGGAGCTCTCCTCGAGCAGGCCGACCATCCTTATGGCAGACACGCTCGTCGTGCACCTGGTCGGTTCGACGCAGCTCCACCTTGCCCAGCTCTGCGCGACGAGCGGGATCGACCGCTTCGCCGACACGACGCTGTGGGGCCGTCTGGACAGCGGCGAGCCGTACTTCCCATCTGCCAGCGTCTGGATCCGCGGCCGCGTTGTCGACCGGCTGGACGCCGGCACCTCGACGCTGATCGTCGTGCACGCGTTGGAGACCCAAGCCCCGGTCGCGGGCAGCGACGCAGCCAGCGCCGCCGAAAGTCAACCGCTCGTCTATCACAACCGTGCCTGGCATGCACTGGGCGAGAACTCTCTTATACCCCCAACAGAAGGACATTGACTCATGGGCAAGCACGATAATGTACTGACCCCGTCCGAACGCGACGAGATCGTCGGGCGGGCAACGAAGCTAGCCGCCGATTTCGCTGCGGCCGGCGCCGCCGCGGACTCCAACAACAGGTTCCCGCTGGAGCTCGTTCCGCTCTACAAAGCGTCGGGGCTGCCGAAGATCGCGGTCCCCAAGCAATACGGCGGCGATGGCGCGGACATCTGGACGACCGCGCTCGTGTCCCGGGAGCTCGCGAAGGGCGATCCCGCTATCGCGCTCTCCTTCAACATGCATCAGACGATGATCGGAATCTTCCGGGGCCTGCTCGACGAGGACAGCAGGAAGCGCGTCTTCGGCAGGATTGTGGAGGAAAACCTGCTGGTCTCCGGGCCCTTCAGCGAGGACCGTGCGGGGCTGTCGGGTCTCGCCGACACGATCGCTGTCCCGGACGGCAGTGGCGGCTGGCGCGTCAGCGGCAAGAAGTCGTGGGCCACCCTCATCGAGGCGGCCGACCTCGTCGCCTTCAACGCGACGATCACCGACGAATCGGGGCACCTGCCGGACAGCTTCGTCGAGCACGCCTCGCGGGAGGCCGTCTTCGTCATTCCCGCAAGCAGCCCGGGTCTGAACGTCGTCCGCACCTGGGACACGCTCGGCATGCGGGCCACCGGCACACAGACGCTCGTTTTCGACGAAGTGAGCGTCCCTGCTGAGGCCTATGGCGGGAACTTCCGCGAGGGTCTGTTCGACCAGTTCGAGTGGGCGTCAATGAGCTTCGCCAGCGTGTATCAGGGACTCGCGGAGAAGGCGTATGAGGAGGCCAAGGCGATCCTTCGCAAGAAGACACTCGGCGCCACCCAGGAGGGCCAGGACGTCGCCCTGAAGAACGTAGGCTTCGTGCAGTACAACCTGGGCAAGCTTAAGACGGATGTCGAGGCCTCCGCCCGCGTCCTGGAGGCGACGGCGCAGATCCTCGTTGACGGGCGGGACGAGCAGTGGAACCCTGCATCGCGGGTCGCTTTCCTCGATGTGGGCAAGGTGACGGCGACCGAGACGGCCATCCGCGTTGCCGATGGCGCCCTACGCCTGGTCGGGGGCCAGGCGTTCCGGCGCGGTCACGTCCTGGAACGGTTGTACCGGGATGCCCGCGGCGGCCCCTTCCACCCGCTCACGACGGATGCGGCGTACGACCTCATCGGGCGCAGCGAGCTGGGCCTGTTCGACCCGCCTGCGGAATCGGCGTCGGTGGCCGAGGAGCCTGCGGAGGCCGTCGCTGTGTCGTAGCCTTCCGTCGTCGAACTGGGAAGCGAGACGCAACGTCCTGGACGGATGCTGCGTCTCGCCCTCGGCTCGCGACGCGCGCCTCGGCCGATGGCCGGGTGAGGGTGGCCCTCGCTCCGGCGCCGTCAGGCACTGAGATACCGAGCCACCGCCTGGGATCGATTGCTCGTGCCGAGCTTGCGGAGGATGTGCTTGACATGCGACTTGATCGTGTCCGGCGCGATGACGAGGCGGTCGGCGATCGCCGCATTCGTTAGCCCCTCAGCCATAAGCCGCAGCACCTCCGCCTCGCGTCTGGTGAGCTCGTCGAGCCCAGCTCGTTCGCCTATGACACGCACGGCGTCGAGTGGGGCGTGCGCAGCGTCGCCTGCGGCGCTCCGCTCGGTGAACGCCATGATGCTCTCCGCCGCGTCGATGAGGATGTCCCGCGTCTGCTGTCGCTGCTGCCGGAGCGCTTCCTGCAGGGCGGATCGCTCGCTGAGGAAGCCCACGCCGCTCGCGAACGCCCACAGCACGTCGCGGTCGGTCTCGGTCACCCGCGCGCCCGGCATGAGATGGTCCGCGTGCAGGAAACCGACGACCGCCCCCCTGGACACCAGCGGCGCGACGACGTACGAGCGCGAATGGCCGGAGTCCACGATGATCGGCCGATGAACGGCGGCTGCCTCGGTATCGAGCACGAGCACCGGCTGACGAGTCGTCAGCAGCTGGTGCTCGGGCGCGCGCACATCGATGGTGATGGCCGATCCCACCCAGCCGGGGAACCACTTCCCGAGCTCGTCGTTCGCCGTAGAGTCCGCGATCCAAGGCTTCCAGACGGCGCCGCTCACGCGGGAGAGCACCGCGCGGCCGAACCCGCACTGGCGGACGAGCTCGGCGCAGACCCTCTCGAGCGGGTCGCCGATTCCGTTACCGGCCCGCAGGGTGGCGAGTGCACGGGAGGCGCCGTTGAGACGGACCGATAGGACGTTCATGGCGTGCAACTGCAAGTCAAACGACACCCGCTGGAGCTCTCCGAGGATACGCGTCAGCCGACCGCGCGCATCCTCCGAGCTCTCCCCGGCCAGCCGCGACATGGTCCGATCGGTGAGCTCTGCGACGGCCTCGGCGGCGTCGAGGACGATGCCGCCGCGCAGATCCGGAAGCGTAATCGATGAGCCAGTCTCGCTCTCCCATGCGATGACGACCGCGCCGATCCGGGCGAGCAGGCCGGAGGTCTCGCCGCCCCGATCGGTCGATTCTCCTGAAGCGAGGCGAATCCCTTGCCTTCCTGTCACGATGCCCGCAGTTCCTGCCATCGAGTGTGACGCCATGCGTGCGCGATGGACTCCGATCGCGTGCTGGCTCCCTGCTTCCTGAAGATTTGCTTGACGTGGGACTTGACGGTGCTCTCCGAGACGAAGAGACGATCGGCGATGCCGCGGTTCGTCAGCCCTTCGGCCATCAGTGCGAGAACCTCGGCCTCGCGATCCGAGAGCCCCCACGGATGGGACGCCGGCTGGAGCGCGTGCGGTGCCGGCGTCGGGGCGTTCAGCACGACGCTCAGTGAGGGGGTGCCCTTCTGACTCAGGACGGACTCGGCGCGCGCCAGCGCCGAGCGGACTTGCTCCCGCTCCGCGGCGATCCGTGCATCGAGCGCGATGGACTCGAGCGCGAGTCCGAGCAGATCGGCGAAGTGCCGCACGATGTCGTGGTCGGCCTCGGAGACGGGGTGCCGATTCGCACCGTGATCGGCATGGATCAGCGCGACCGCCTCCTCACCGACGATGACGGGCGCCACGATGTACGAGCAAGTGCGGATCGCATCGACAAATGGTTGATGCATGCGTGAATCGGTCTGCGCGTGCTCCACGCGCTGCGAAGTCCTGCGACGCACGACCTGAGTCTCCACCATCGTGGAGCAAAGCGGCACGCGCAATGCGGCCAGCAGGGACTCCAGCCCGCGTTCCCGTTCGTGCTCCAGTTCGGAGGAGTGCCAGTGCCGGGGGACCCACAGTGATCCTTCGATGCGCGAAAGGAGGACCCTGGCGAAGTGACCAGCGGGTGCGAACGTCCTCGCCGCGGCCGCCAGGGCGTCGTCCACGCTGCCCAGATCGCGCAATTGGGAGATGGCATCGTGCACGTCGCCAAGACGAGCGGGACGGACCTCTGCCGGGTCCGCGTTGTATCGTCCAGGATCGCTGAGCGGATTCGGCGCGAGCCGACCGGTCCGCAGTTCATATTTTGTCGTTGACATCATTGTCTTCCGGAGCAAAGGGAAACGGAACCATCCACGATCTGTGGTTACGCTTGATTCACTTACCGGCAATTCTCACCCGAGGATCACGAAGTGTCAATGCTTTCGGGCCTTTCGGGATGCCCCGCAAGAAGCGGGTGCTTTGCCGCTCGAGTCGCGTCTTCTGAGACACGATCCTCCACGAAAGCAGTCCTTAGTTTTCCAGCACGCTGACGGCCAGGTCTACGATGTTGCGGACGACGCCGGGGTGGCTGCTGAGCCGGGTTGTGCGGACGGCGTCGTTCACGATGGCGAGGGCGGCGTGCACGCGGAAGCGCGTCACGGCTCGGTCCTGCTCCGGCCGGGCAGCCGCCTGCAGGGCGAACCACTCCGAGACGTACTCCCGCTGCGCGGCGCGAAGCCTGCGGCGGTCCGGCTCCGGGATGTTCGGCAGCTCGGTCACGAGCACTCCCAGCAGGTCGCGGTGACGCGTGGCGAAGGAGACGTATGCCGTCACGGTCGCGCGAAGAGCCTCACGCGGGGATGCCGCACCCGCCAGCGCATCGGCGAGTCCGACGTGCAGAGCTTCCGTCGCGCGCGTCATGATCGCGGTGAGGAGGTCGCCCTTGGTGGGGAAGTGACGGTAGAGACTCGCGCTCGTGGCGCCGACGGCGGCTCCGATGTCCTGCATGGTCACGGTCTGGTAGCCCCTGACGCTGAATAGGCGGGTCGCCGCAGCCATGATCGCACTGGGTCGCGATGACGACGTCACCCCATCCGGCTCGGGCTGGGGCCGGGCGCTGTCGTGGCCGGTGAGCGGCGTGGCCACCGCGATCATGCTCAACTCGATCAGCAGCGCGATCATGCGATCTGGCGGCAGGGTCGTCTGGTGGTAGGCGGGACTGGTGAGCACGGCGATGACGGCCATTGCCGTCAGCTCGGGGTCGCCGCCCGGCGTGCGCTCGCGGATGAGTCCTTCCAGCGTGCCGCGCACCTCGAAAAAGGGCCTGCGGATGCGCTGCTTAGCCGGATCGTCGAGATGGCGGGACTCCCTGCTCCACAGCAGACCCATCCGCGGCCGCCCGCCGAAGGCGCGGGCGAGCACTGCGATCGCCGAGTCAATGTCGCGCGGCGCGGCCTCAGCGAGCGCGGAGCTCACCGCCTGGAACTCGCTCGCCAAGGCCAACTCGAGCAGCTCGTGCTTGTTTCTGAAATGACGGTAGAGCGCGCTCGCGCCGATGCCGGCCGCGGCGGCGATGTCCTCGGTGTTGACGTTGTGGTAGCCGTGCGCGGCGAAAAGATCCGCGGCCGCGCGCAGGATCATCTCGCGACGATTGCGCGGCCGGGTGCGCGGCCGGGTGGGTGTAAGAGATGCCACGGGCAGTCCTCTCTCGGATCCAGGATCCGATTCTTGCTGGTTGGTTACTATAAATTCACTTAATCACAATTATGTTATATCGTAGCGATCGAAGACGGATACATCGAGCATCCGCGACAGCATCGACGACGATGAGGAGCACCTGTGAGTCTGCCACCGCCTTTGAAAGCGCGTCTCACGCTTCCCGTGATCGCCGCTCCAATGACCGCCGTCTCGGGATTCGAGCTTGTCGCCGCCTCATGCGAAGCCGGTGTGATCGGTTCGTTCCCTGTGCACAACGCACGGCGCGAAGGGACGTCCGGAAGTCTCGACGCCTGGCTCACCGCATTGGATCGCCGCCTCTCGGAGCGCGACGAGCCGGCGGCACCCTTCGCGCCGAACCTGATCATGCATCGATCCAACCACCATCGCGATGAGGAACTTGCGACTCTGGTCGCCCATCGGGTCCCGCTCGTGATCACCAGCGTCGGCTCGCCGGAAGCCGCCGTCGGGCCTCTGCACGACGCGGGCAGTCTGATCTTCGCCGACGTCGCCACACTCGCGCACGTCGATCGCTGTCTGGACGCAGGTGTCGACGGCCTGGTCCTGTTGACAGCCGGTGCCGGCGGGCAGACCGGATGGATGAATCCCTTCGCCTTCGTACGGGCGGTGCGCGCACGATTCGACGGGACAATCGTGTTGGCCGGCGGGATCGGAGACGGCGCCGCCGTCCTCGCGGCACAGGCGCTCGGGGCGGACCTCGCCTACCTCGGCACCCGCTTCATCGCTGCGCAGGAGAGCCTCGCCGACGACGCCTATCGGGCGGCGCTGGTCTCCGCATCCTTGGACGACGTCGTCCTCTCGACAGCGGTCGGCGGGTTGCCGGCGAATCTGCTGCGCGAATGGATCGGACGCAACGTCGCCGACGTTGCGGAGGGCGACTACCGGCAGGACCGACTTCTCGGATGGAACGACGTCTGGAGTGCGGGGCACAGTGTCTCCTCGGTGCAGGAAGTGCTGCCCGTGCGGGAGCTGGTGGACCAACTGCTTCATGAATACGACCAGGCCCGCTCTGCGTGGCAATCACAGGCCGATGGGGCCGGGAAGGAATGACGATGGCGGAGGCATACATCTACGAGGCGATCCGCACTCCGCGAGGTCGCGGAAAACGCGGGTCGCTGCACAGCACGAAGCCGATCGACCTGGTCGTGGGGCTCATCGACGAGCTGCGTCGGCGGCTGCCCGACCTGGACATGGCAGCCGTGGACGATCTGGTGCTGGGAGTGGTCTCCGCAGTGGGCGATCAAGGCGGGGACATCGCCAAGGCCGCGGCGATCGCGGCCGGGCTGCCGGACACGGTGGGTGGGACCCAGCTCAACCGTTTCTGCGGATCGGGACTGGAAGCTGTCAACATCGCCGCGCAGAAAGTGCGTTCCGGCTGGGAGCAGCTCGTGTTCGCCGGTGGCGTCGAGTCGATGTCCCGGGTACCCCTAGGAACAGACGCCGGTCCTCTCTTCAACGACCCGACCACCACCTATGACGCGTACTTCGCGCCGCAGGGGATCGGAGCCGACCTGATCGCGACGATAGAGGGCTTCACCCGCGACGATGTCGACGCCTACGCGGTCCGCTCCCAACAGCGCGCCGAGGCGGCTTGGCGTGAGGGCAGGTTCGACCGTTCGGTTGTGCCCGTCTGCGACATCACAGGGAAGGTCCTGCTCGACAAGGATGAGCACCGCCGCCCCGGCACGACAGCGGAGGCGCTGGCCGCCCTCAAGCCCGCGTTCGATGGGCTGGGACGAGCAGGTTTCGACGCAGCCGCGCTGCAGCGGTATGTGGATGTGGAGAGGATCACCCATGTGCACCACGGCGGGAATTCCTCGGGAATCGTCGACGGGGCGGCCCTCGTCGCGGTCGGCAGCGGGAGTGCGGGCGAGCGGTTCGGGCTGGCCCCGCGGGCACGGGTGGTCGCGACCGCTGTGAGCGGCGCAGACCCCACGATCATGCTGACCGGTCCCACGCCTGCCACACGCAAGGTGCTGGAGGTCGCCGGACTAACGTGCGATGACATTGACCTGTTCGAGATCAATGAGGCCTTCGCGGCAGTTGTCCTGAAGTGGGTCAAGGACCTCAAACTCCCCTGGGACAAGGTGAACGTCAACGGCGGCGCCATCGCGATGGGCCATCCGCTGGGTGCGACCGGAGCGATGCTCGTGGGCACGGTCCTGGACGAATTGGAACGCCGCGACGCGAAGCGCGGACTGATCACCCTGTGCATCGGCGGCGGCATGGCTGTCGCCACGATTATCGAGCGAGTCTGACGGCCGTGCCGGTCAGCGGACAGAGAGGACGAAAACCATGAGCGAGAGCAGCACCATCACCTGGCAGCAAGGGGACGACGGCATCGTCGTTCTCACGCTCGACGATCCGTCATCGTCGGCGAACACGATGAACGAGGCGTACGTGGCCTCGATGGAGGCGAGCCTCGACCGGCTCTCCGCGGAGATCGACCGTGTTACGGGCATCATCCTGGCATCGGCGAAGAAGACCTTCTTCGCCGGCGGGAACCTCGAGGACATCCTCTCCTACACAGCGGAGGACAACGAGCGGATAGCCCACGACTCCGACACGGTCAAGAGACAGCTGCGCCGGCTCGAGACGCTGGGGCGCCCCGTCGTCTCCGTGATCGCAGGTGCCGCCCTGGGCGGCGGGCTCGAGATCGCCCTCGCCACCCACCGTCGGATCGTCGCGGACGTGCGCGGCGCGGTGGTCGGTCTCCCCGAAGTGGGCCTAGGGCTGCTGCCGGGCGGCGGCGGCGTCGTTCGGACCGTGCGACTGCTCGGCGTCGTGCCGGCCGTGCGCGACGTGCTGCTGACCGGCAGGCGCTTCTCACCGCTGGAGGCGCTCGAGTTCGGTCTCGTCGACGAACTCGTGGCCGATTCTGAGGCGCTCCTTCCCGCAGCGCGCGCCTGGATCCTCGCAAACCCACACGCCGTGCAGCCTTGGGATGTCCCCGGCTACCGGGTGCCGGGCAGTGACCTTTTCTGGCCCGCTTCAGGAGGCGAACTGGGCATGCTCTCGGCGGCGCTGCGCAAGCAGACCAGGGGAGCACCGGCGCCCGCATCGCGGGCCATCGTCGCGGCGGCAGTCGAGGGCGCGCTGCTCGACATCGACACCGCGGGCGACATCGAGACGCGCTACTTCGTGAGCATCGCCAGCGGCCGGATCGCGAAGAACCTCATCCAGTCCACGTTCTTCGACCTGCAGGCAGTCAACGCGGGCCGGAGCCGCCCCGTGGGCATCCCGCAGCGGACAGCACAGCGCGTCGCGGTCCTCGGTGCCGGGATGATGGGAGCGGGCATCGCCTATGTCAGCGCGAAGGCGGGTATCGACGTCGTGCTCAAGGACATGACCCCTGAGGCGGCCGAGCGCGGCAAGCAGGTTGCTGAGAAGATCGTCGCAGGGCAAGTCGAGCGCGGACGCATCACCCGTGAGCGCGGCGATGAACTGCTCGCGCGGATCACGCCCACGGACGACGACGCAGACCTGGCCGGGGCGGACGTCGTCGTCGAGGCGGTGTTCGAGTCCGTCTCGGTAAAGCAGGGCGTGTTCCAGGCGGCTGAGGCAGTGGTGGCACCGGATGCCCTGCTCGCATCGAACACCTCGACACTGCCGATCACGTCTCTGGCTGAAGGCGTGTCGCGTCCGGCGGACTTCATCGGCATCCACTTCTTCTCGCCGGTGGACCGGATGCCCTTGGTGGAGATCATCGTGGGGGAGAAGACCGGGGACGAGGCGCTCGCCCGCGCCTTCGATTTCGCCCGCCAGCTCGGCAAGACCCCAATCGTGGTGAACGACAGCCGTGGCTTCTTCACGAGCCGGACGATCATCACATTTCTCAACGAGGCCGTTGCCGCCGTCGGCGAAGGCGTCGAGCCGCAGCGCGTCGAGCAGGCGGCGCTGCAGGCGGGCTATCCCGCCGGTCCGTTGCAGCTGATCGACGAGCTCACACTGACATTGCCGCAGAAGATCCGCAAGGAGGCGGAAGCAGCCGCCGCGCACGAGCGCGCAGCCACGGTCGAGCACGGCTCCGCAGCCGTCATCGACGAGCTCGTCGACGTGCTCGGCCGCCCCGGTCGTGCCGGTGGCGGCGGGTTCTACGACTACGACGCCGACGGCCGGCGGCTCGGGCTCTGGCCAGGTTTGCGAGAGGCGTTCGGTTCCGGACGCACGGACATCGCGTTCGCCGACCTGCAGGAACGGATGCTGTTCGCCGAGGCGCT
Source organism: Arthrobacter sp. AZCC_0090 (assembly GCF_014207375.1). Lineage (GTDB taxonomy): Bacteria > Actinomycetota > Actinomycetes > Actinomycetales > Micrococcaceae > Arthrobacter. Next base: position 19,410 of record NZ_JACHEE010000019.1, read on the forward strand.
CGAGGCCGTGCACTGTCTCGACGAGGGTGTGCTGCGCTCCGTGCGGGATGCGAACATCGGCTCGCTCCTCGGTATCGGCTTTCCGTCATGGACCGGTGGCGTACTGCAGTACATCAGCTCCTACGAGGGCGGGCCTGCCGGTTTCGTCGCCCGCGCCGACGAGCTCGCCGATCGCTATGGGGATCACCTGCGTCCGCCGACATCACTTCGTGAGCGTGCGGACCGTGGCGAAGCATACGCGGATGCGGACGTCGCATGAGCGTCATCGTCAGCCGCGTCGACACCGCGAGCGAAGAGTACCTCGCTAATCGTGAAGCGGGGCTCGCACTGATCGCCGACCTCGAAGCAGAGAACGCCAAGGTCGTGATGGGTGGGGGAGAGCGTTCCCTCGAACGCCATCGCGCTCGAGGTCGGCTCACCGTGCGCGAACGGATCGAGCTGCTGGTCGACGCGGACTCGGCCTTCCTCGAACTGTCCACGCTGGCCGGTTGGGGCACGGGGTTCACCGTCGGCGGCGTTATCGTCACCGGTGTCGGTGTCGTCTCAGGCGTCGAATGCATGATCATCGCCCACGAGCCGACGGTGCGCGGCGGGACCATGAATCCGTACACGCTGCGCAAGAACCTCCGGGCTCTCGAGATCGCGAGGGTCAACCGGCTTCCGGTGCTGTACCTCGTCGAGTCCGGCGGGGCGGACCTGCCCACCCAGGCTGATCTCTTCATCCCCGCCGGCCGGATCTTCCACGAGCTGACCGCACTGTCCGCCGCCGGCATCCCCTCGGTCTCGCTCGTGTTCGGCAACTCGACGGCGGGGGGCGCGTACGTCCCCGGGATGAGTGACTACGCAGTGCTCGTCGATAAACAGGCCCAGGTATTCCTCGGTGGCCCTCCCCTGGTGAAGATGGCCACCGGCGAGGATGCGGACGGCGAAGAGCTGGGCGGCGCAGCCATGCACTCACGCACTTCCGGTGTGAGCGACTACTTCGCTGTGGACGAGCGGGACGCGATCCGCATCGGACGGCAGATCGTCTCCCGTCTGAATTGGCGCAAACATGGTCCGGATGCCCGGACCGTGCCGCGTCCGCCGCGCTACAGCGCGGAAGAGCTTTTGGGCATCATCTCCCGCGACCAGCGTGTGCCGTTCGATCCGCGCGAGGTGCTCGCCCGCATCGTTGACGACTCCGACTTCGACGAGTACAAGGAGCTCTACGGCACGAGCCTCGTCACGGGCTGGGCAAGCCTGCACGGCTACCCGATCGGTGTGCTCGCCAATCATCGCGGCGTCCTCTTCGGCGACGAGGCGAAGAAGGCGGCGGAGTTCATCCTGCTCGCCAACCAGACTCATACCCCGCTGATCTTCCTGCAGAACACCACCGGGTATATGGTCGGAACGGCATATGAGCAGGCCGGGATCATCAAGGACGGTGCGAAGATGATCAACGCCGTCACCAACAGCACGGTCCCGCACATCACCGTGAACATGGCGGCTTCATTCGGCGCAGGCAACTACGGCATGAGCGGTCGGGCCTTCGACCCGCGATTCCTGTTCAGCTGGCCGAACATGCGCCAGGCCGTCATGGGCGCCACGCAGCTAGCAGGTGTGCTCTCCATCGTCGGTCGCGGCTCCGCGGAGCGGGCGGGCCGTGCATTCGACGAGGACGCCGACGCCCAGCAGCGAGCGCAGATCGAACAGCAGATCGAGGCCGAGTCGCAGTCGTACTTCATGTCCGGCCGTCTCTACGACGACGGCATCGTCGACCCCCGCCAGACGAGAGACGCACTCGGCATCGCGCTCTCCGCTACCCACTCCGCAACCGTGGCCGGTCGGCCCGGCTTCGGCGTCTTCCGAATGTGAGCACGAAATGACACTGACCGACACCACCGCCCGGCAGCGCATCAGGACCCTCCTCGTCGCCAACCGCGGCGAGATCGCCGTACGCGTCATCCGCAGCGCACGCGAGATGGGAATCGAGACCGTCGCGGTCTACTCGGACGCCGACGCCGATGCACTCTTCGTGCGAGAAGCGGATCGCGCGGTGCATCTGCCGGGAGTCGCACCCGCGGACACCTACCTTCGAGGGGATCTGATCCTCGACGCGGCGCGGAAGACCGGCGCCGATGCCATCCACCCCGGATATGGCTTCCTCTCTGAGAACGCCGAGTTTGCCGCGTCCGTCGGCGCCGCGGGAATCACCTTCGTCGGGCCGACCCCGGATGCGATGTCAGCCATGGGATCGAAGCTCCGGGCGAAGTCGCTGATGGCGGAATCTGGCGTCCCCGTCCTCCCCGGCGGAACGGTCACCAACGACTTCAACGACGAGGACCTGGCGTTGCTGGGCAAGCGGATCGGGTATCCGGTCCTCGTCAAGGCGTCGGCCGGGGGCGGGGGGCGTGGCATGCGAATCGTCGTGGACCCGTCGGCTCTCGGCGAGGCTGTCGCCTCGGCGCGTCGCGAGGCAGGCTCCGCGTTTGGCGATGACACCGTCTTCCTGGAGCGGTATGTCACTGCCCCCCGCCACATCGAAGTGCAGATCTTCGGCGATACCACGGGACGGGTGATCAGTCTCTTCGAGCGAGACTGCTCGATCCAGCGGCGCTACCAGAAGATCATCGAGGAGTCGCCATCGCCCGTGGTGACGCCGCAGCTGCGGGCCCGTCTCGGCGATGCAGCCATCGCCGCAGGCGAGGCCATCGGCTATGTCGGCGCCGGCACGGTCGAGTTCATCCTCGACCAGAGCGGCGACTTCTTCTTCCTCGAGGTGAACACGCGGCTCCAGGTGGAGCACCCGGTGACTGAATCGGTCACCGGGCTCGACCTAGTGCGGCTGCAGCTGCTGGTCGCCCAGGGCGAGGAGCTGCCGGAAGAGGCGCGGACGGCCTCAATGACCGGCCACGCCATCGAGGCGCGCCTTTACGCCGAAGACCCGGCCGCCGGATTCCTGCCCACCTCGGGAGTACTCCGCGAATTCTCGCTCGGGGCCGGCGTCCGTGCCGACACCGGCTTCGCCGCCGGAGATGCGGTGAGCATCCATTACGATCCGATGCTGGCGAAGCTCATTGCCCACGCACCGACCAGGGCCGAGGCCGCTCTCGCCCTCGCGAGAGCTCTGCACACTAGCCGTATCCACGGCGTTTGTACCAATAGAGAGGTGCTCGTCGGGATTCTACGCGAATCCGAGTTCCTCGCCGGAATCACCGACACGGCGTATCTGGAACGCCACTCGGTGGGCGAGCTCGCCGTCGTCCCGAGCGGCGCAGAGCGGGATCTCGCCGCGGCCGGCGCAGTGCTGGCTCTACGGGCGCATCGCCGTTCCGAGGCGAAGGTCCAGCGCGCAGTGACCCCTGGTTTTCGCAACCTCCCCTCACAGCTGGCGCTCGTCCGGTTCGGGGATGGCGGTGCGGAGCGGGACGTGCGATATCGGGTCACGGAGAAGATCGCGGAAATCTCGGTCGACGACCTGTCGCTCGGCCGGATCTCGTTTTCGGTCGAGGGCATCGGCCCGGATGTCTACTCGGTAAATCTTGTGGTGAACGGGGTGCGCGAGAGCCTGCAGGTCGCGATCCACGGAACCCGGATCGATATCGACGGGCGTTTCGGGGGAGTCGAGCTGACAGAGCTCGGCCTGCTACCCGAACCGGGCACGCAGGCGGCCGCCGGTTCGCTCGCGGCACCTATGCCCGGTTCCGTGGTGCGTCTCGAGGTGTCGGCAGGGGAGCGGGTCGCAGCCGGGCAGATCGTGCTCGTCCTGGAAGCAATGAAGATGGAGCACGTCGTTCGCGCTCCCGTCGACGGTACGGTCTCTGAGATCCTCGTCGAACAGGGCCAGCAGGTGGACCTGGGTCAAATCCTCGCCGTGGTCGACGATGCCGGGGAGGATGGCGATGAGTGACGAGGTGCTGTACGAGCGCCGTGGCGCCGCCGCCTGGGTGACGATCAACCGTCCGGAGGCGCGCAACGCGCTCAATCGCGCTGTGCGGGAGCGGCTGTTCGCGGCAACTCGACGGTTCAACGAGGATCAGGATGCGGCCGTCATGGTCCTCACGGGAGCCGGCGACGCGGCGTTCTGCGCCGGCGGCGATCTGAAGGAGATGGCGGAGACGGAGCTCACGGTTCCGCCGCCGGACTTCGTTCCGCAGTTTCAGCGCAACATCCAGGTCGACAAGCCAATCATCGCCGCAGTCAACGGCGTCGCGTTCGCCGGGGGCTTCCTGCTGGTGCAGAACGCGGACTTGGTCATCGCATCCGAGCAGGCGCGCTTCGCCGTGACCGAGGTGAAGGTGGGGCGAGGCTCGCCGTGGTCGGCGCCTCTGCCCTGGTGGATACCGCCGAAGGTGGCGCTGGAACTCGTGCTCACCGGCGACGCCATCTCGGCCCAGCGCGCATACGAGATCGGCTTCGTGAATCATGTCGTGCCGGCCGCGGACCTGCACGATCGCGCCCAGGCGCTCGCCGACCGGATCGCCGCAAACGCGCCGCTGTCGGTGCGGGCGGCGAAGGCAGTCGTCTACGCCTCGCGCGAGCGGCACCTGTCCGATGCGCTCGACGAATCCGAGCGCATCTTCGCGTCTGTCTATCTCTCGGATGATGCACAGGAGGGGCCGCGGGCATTCCGCGAGAAGCGAACTCCCGAATGGAAAGGTCGATGATGATGTCGGATCAGGCGGGCCGGCCTCTCAGAGCTGTTCGAATCGGAAACGTGTCCGGCTTCTACGGCGACCGCCTCCGCGCGGCGGCGGACATGGTCTCCGGGGGCGATGTCGACATCATCACCGGCGACTACCTGGCAGAGCTGACGATGTATATCCTTCACAAGGCACGTCAGCGCGATCCGGATGGCGGCTATGCGACCACGTTCCTCACGCAGATGGAGCAGGTGCTCGGCACATGCCTCGATCGTGGCATCCGGATCGTCGCCAACGCCGGAGGGCTGAACCCCGCGGGGTTGGCTACACGACTGGGCGCGCTATCCGAACGTCTCGGCCTGCATCCGCGAATCGCATTCGCGGACGGCGATGATGTGCTCGACATCCTTCCTGAGCTGCAGCGTGCGGGACACGAGATCCGTCATCTCGACAATGGACGGCCACTCGCCGATCTGGAGGTCGAGCCCATCACAGCGAACGCCTATCTCGGGGCGTGGCCGATCGCCCGGGCGCTCCAAGCGGGCAGCGACGTGGTCGTGACCGGCCGGGTGACGGATGCTTCGCTCGTCGTGGGGCCTGCGGCATGGTGGCATGGCTGGGGCGACGAGGACTGGGATCGTCTGGCCGGAGGGGTGATCGCGGGGCATCTCCTGGAATGCGGCACGCAGGTCACCGGGGGCAACTTCAGCTTTCTCGGTGACATCACCGACCGCCGCTATCCCGGATACCCGATCGCCGAGATCTCGGAAGATGGCTCGAGCGTGATCACCAAGCCGGGCGACACCGGCGGCCTCGTCTCCGTCGACACGGTGACCGCGCAACTGCTCTACGAGATCGGCGCCCCCGCATACGGAGGGCCGGATGTGACCACCTGGTTCGATACGGTCTCCGTCACACCTGTTGGGCCGAACCGTGTACGGGTCGCAGGCGCGCGAGGCACGGCGCCGACCGGCCAGGTCAAGGTCGCGATCAACTACTCGGGCGGATATCGCAACACCATGGCGCTCGCTCTGACCGCCCCCGACATCGAGCAGAAAGCGGCTCACGCCGAATCGCTGCTTTGGGAGAGGGTGGGCGGCAAGGAATCGTTCGACGCAGCGGAGGCGCTGCTCGTTCGCAGCGATCATCCCGATCCGGCGACGCAGGCGGACGCAACGTCGCACCTGGTGTTCACGGTCAAGGACACCGATCCCAAGAAGGTCGGCCGTTCCTTCTCCAACGCCGTGCTCGAGCTCGTCCTGGGCAGCTATGCAGGTGTCTACGCAACGACACCGCCCTCCTCGGAGTCCGCATACGGCGTGTATTGGCCCGCGCTCATCCCCGCACTGGCGGTGACGCCGCGGCTGGTGCTGGATGACGGGAGTGTGGAGTTGATGCCCCTTCCTCGAGGGGACGCGGCGGCTGCGGCGGCCCCACCCGTGCACCCAGCCGTGGTGCCGGCTCCGCCGGAAGCGGGCGAGGTCGTGATCGTGCCGCTGGGCGAGGTGGCGGGGACGCGCTCCGGAGACAAAGGCGGGAATGCCAACATCGGCGTGTGGACCCGCACGGACGCGGAATACGAGTGGCTGTACGGGTATCTGACCGCCGGGCGACTGCGCGAGCTACTGCCGGAGATCGCGCAGCTGGAGGTTCGCCGCTACGAACTGCCGAATGTGCGCGCGCTGAACTTCATCGTCGTGGGAATCCTCGGTGACGGGGTCGCATCCTCGACGAGACCGGATGCGCAGGCCAAGGGTCTCGGCGAGTTCCTTAGGTCACGACCCGTGCCGCTGCCGGCCGCCTTGTTGCGAGAGTCGACTGCGGCAGGAGATCATGGCGAATGACCTCCCCGACCGCATTCCTCCACACACTGACGGTCCGCGGGCGTGCACGACGGGAGCAGATCCTCGCGTCGGCGGCTGCGCTGATGGCAGAGCGGGGTTATCCCGCGGTGAGCCTCCCGGCCGGGCAGCTCGTCGAGCAACTCGCAGGCATGGGATCCGCCGCCATGCGCGAGGGTCTCGGCCTGGGCGCGGAACGATCGGGATGAGGACGGGCATGGGCGCGTTGTTTCTCTCGGTCGCGATCGTCTGCGAGGTCGCGGCGACAATGATTCTCAGGCTCACGACGGGCGAGACCCCGAGATGGTGGGCGCTGCCCATCGCCGTCGTCGGATACGTGCTCGCCTTTGCCGCTCTGCAGCGCTGCCTGGACGGCGGATTCCCGCTCGGCATCGCCTACGCCATCTGGGGCGGTGTAGGAGTGATCGCCGTAGCTGCGCTCAGCTTCCTGCTCTACCGGGAGTCGATGACGCCGGTCCAGATCATTGGAATCGCGCTGGTGATCGTCGGCATCCTGTGCCTGGAACTGGGGAAAGCACCCGACGCCCACGCCGCGGCCTCGCCCGCCGCCGCGGAACTCAGGGAGGGACTGGAACCGTCAGCCGGTCGTTGACGGCTGTCAGCGATCTGCGCGCAGCAGGACCCCCTCATGCGCTCGACGATGCGCTCCTGGTCCGCCCGGCTGCGCTCGCTCTTGGTTGGGGCTCCTGCCGAAGTACGGCCGGTTGCCGGCTCATTCGTCATAGCGGGAGTCTACGGCCGGCCCCGCGCGCCGCGGTTGAGTTGAGCGCGCGGCATCCAGCGCCCCCTGGGCCGCCTCTGCCGCGGCGTACTTAGCGACGTTCGAGGCCTCGCCTGCGGGTTGCCCGTTGTCGTGCAGCCAGGCGGCCCTGCGGGTCATGAGAGTGGCGGGCTCCGTCTGGATGTGAGCTTTGGCGAGCGGGCGGGAGAGATGCCCTGATGGGAGCCGGTGGGGGCGTCCCAGACCTGTCGTTCGTTCGCGTAACGCACCGCCTTTCCGAGGACGTGACGGGCGATGCCCAGGCACAGGGATGCTCCGGCCCCCCGCCGGTCTTCGCCACAACGAGCACGGTTGCGGCTTCGTCCGCGCCGGAGATGTAGTACTTTCCGCCCTACAGTACCCACCCGTCGTCGTCTCGTCGCGCCGTCGTGGTGATGCCCCGGGTGTTGGATCTCTTCGCAGACGATCTGGAGCTCGACCATTCCCGCACCGCCCCCGCCGTACTCCTCGGGGATATTCACCCCGATGAAGCCATACTGGCCGAGGGCGTCCCAAACCTCGACGCAGGGCTGGTTGGAGAACGCGTGCTCCACGTAACAGCCACCGCCGCAACCGGAAACGATGTCGGTGACGTGGCTGCGCAGCTCGCGCATCTCGTCGGTCGGAAAAATCCACGATACCTCCTAAGTGGTGATTGTGAATTCACTTGAGTGGCTCGGGCAAGAAGAGGCCCCATCGTGTTCTGTCCCAAAAACACCAAGTTCTGTAGCAAAAACGTTGACATCTCGACAAACCATGGCCACGATGGACGCATGAGTTATGATGAATCTTCATTCACATCTACCCGAGATGCGTTGAAGGTCGCGACCTATCGCTGGATGAGCGATGCGCCACGTGTCGTCGTGCAGATCGCGCACGGGGTCGCGGAGTACGCGACCCGCTACGACCGCCTTGCGAACGCCCTCACCGCAGCGGGCTTCGAAGTGTACGCGAACGACCACCGCGGTCACGGGTCCTCCGTCGGCGGCGACGTCTCCCTCGGCTCCTTCGGCGAGGCGGGGTGGAGTGCGCTGGTCGCCGACGTCGTCACCCTCGGCGAGTCCATCGCGGCACAGCATCCGGGCCTTCCAGTCTTCCTGCTCGGCCACTCGATGGGATCCTTCGCATCGCAGGAGCTGATCCTGGACCGCTCGGATCTGTACGCCGGGGTGGTGCTCACCGGATCGACGTCACTCGATGCCCTCGCGGCCGGCCTCGCAGAAGCAGGCGACCTCGGCAATGATTTGACCTTCCTCAACACGGGCTTCGAGGGCGACACCGGATACGAGTGGCTCTCCCGAGACGAGGCGGAGGTCGCGGCCTACGTCGCCGACCCGCGCTGCGGGTTCGACTTGGCGCCGGACACCATCCCGCAGCTCTTCGGCACGGCCCCGAGGCTGGCCGATCCGGAGCAGCTCGCCGGGATCCGGTCGGATCTGCCTGTGCTCATCGTGTCCGGAGACACAGACCCGCTCGGCAGCGGCGGTCAGCTCGTCGAGCTGCTGGGCGCGCGCTATCGGGACGCCGGAATCACCGACGTGACCGTTCGCCTGTTCCCTGAGGCGCGCCATGAGGTGTTCAACGAGACCAACCGTGACGAGATCACCGCCGACGTGGTCACCTGGCTGAAGCGGCACGTGTGACTTACGTCTCGCCGTTCGCACCGGATGCACTCGCCGGGCGGAGCATTCTCATCACGGGAGGCGGCTCCGGTCTCGGCCTCGGGATGGCCCGCGCATTCGTCGCACACGGCGCGCGTGTGCATCTCTGGGGTCGTCGCCCTGCAGTGCTGCAGGCGGCGGTCGACGAGCTCAACCGGGAACGTGCCGACGCGGCTCGCTTCGACGCCATCGACATCCGCGAGGACGTCGCTGTAGACGAGACGGTGGGGCGCATCTGGTCCGAGCATGGTCCGCTCACGAGTCTGGTCAACAATGCGGCAGGCAACTTCATCGCGCCGACCGAGTCGATCAGCATGAAGGCGTTCGACGCGGTGACCGGCACGGTCATGCGTGGCTCTTTCGCCACGAGTCTAGCTGTCGGGCGGAGGTGGATCGAGGAGGGCCGGGGTGGCGCGATACTTTCCACCCTGACGAGCTGGGTGTGGACGGGGTCGGCTTTCGTTGTGCCATCCGCCATGGCGAAGGCGGCCGTCAACGCCATGACCCTCTCCCTGGCGGTGGAGTGGGCAGGCCACGGCATCCGGGTCAACGCTCTGGCACCGGGTCCGATCCGGACGGACTTCGCCTGGGAGGCGCTCAGTCCGACCGCCGCCGCCTCTGTGGGCGCTACACAGGCAGATGGAGTGCCGCAAGGCAGGCTGGGCACTTCTGAGGAACTCGCCGCGCTCGCCGTCTTCCTGTTGTCCGATGCCTGCGACTACCTCACCGGTGAGACGATCGCCGTCGACGGTGGTCAGCGACTGGCGGGCCCAGCGACCTTCGCGGGCCTATCCAGACTGAGCGCAGAGGACTGGGCCGAGGCGAGGGAGCGGTCGCTTGCGGCCACCGCGGAGAGCAAGGCGCAGCGCGCGGAAGGGCTCGGATGAGCACGGACGCGTCCCCGGACGACGAACCCGTGCAGTCGCCGACACCGTCCTAGGCTTCCTGGACGGGCGATGGCCCGCAGGCAGTCAGCACTGACTTGATAATTCAGAGGTCGGCTCGACCGACCATCGTCTCGAAGAGGAGAACGAAATGTATCCCGGAGCCCACGCCGCCCTGACCCCGAACAAGCCCGCGTTCATCTTGGTCGAAAGCGGTGAGACACTCACCTACCAACAACTGGAGGATCGCTCCGCACGTCTGGCGCAGGTGCTCTTCGCCGCCGGCCTGCGGCCGGGCGATACGGTCGCCATGCTCGCGCACAACTCGCCGCTGTACTACGAGGTGTACTGGGCCGCGATGCGCAGCGGGCTCTACATGACGCCCGTCAACGCGCAGCTCTCCTCCACCGAGATCGCCTACATCGTGAACGATTGCGACGCGAAGGCATTCGTCGTGGCCGCGGACTTCGCCGCAGTCATCGCCGAGGTCCTTCCGCTGATCCAAGTACCGCTACTGCTCGCCTCCGGTGGCGCGATCGACGGTTTCGACGACTTCGAAGAGGCCCTCGCCGCAGCACCCGAAGGCCCGCTCGATCACGAGCCTCGTGGACGCGAGATGGTCTACTCCTCAGGCACGACCGGTCTTCCCAAGGGCGTGCAGGCGCCGCGGCCGCCGTATCTCGCCAGCGAAGGCTCCGACCCGCTGCTCGGCGTCTTCGGGCCGATGTTCGGCTGGGACTCGGATTCGATCTACCTCAACCCTGCGCCTCTGTATCACGGCGCACCGCTGCGTTTCGGAGGCATGATCCACTCCGTCGGCGGCACGGTCGTCTCGCTGCGCAAGTTCGACGCGGAGACGGCGTTGCAGACGATCGAGAGGTACGCCGTCACGCACAGCCAATGGGTGCCGACGATGTTCGTGCGACTTCTGAAGCTGCCGGCCGAGGTCCGTGCGAAGTACGATCTGTCCTCGCACCGGGTCGCGGTGCACGCCGCGGCGCCCTGCGCCGTGGAGGTCAAAGCAGGCATCATCGAGTGGTGGGGGCCGATCCTGTTCGAGTATTATTCCTCGACCGAGGCCATCGGCATCACCTTCACCGACTCCGCGACCTGGGCCGCTCATCCCGGCACCGTGGGCAAGGCCGGGCTGGGAATCCTGCACATCTGCGACGACGAGGGCAACGAGCTCGATGCCTTCGAGGACGGAATCGTCTACTTCGAACGCGACGTCATGCCCTTCGCCTATCACAACGCCCCGGACAAGACGCGAGCCGCGCAGCATCCGGCACACGAGAACTGGTCCACGGTCGGCGATATTGGCCATGTCGACGACGAAGGCTTCCTTTTCCTCACCGACAGGGTGTCCTTCATGATCATCGCGGGTGGCGTGAACATCTACCCGCAGGAGGTGGAGAACGCCCTCGCGCTGCACGACGCCGTATTCGACGTCGCCGTCATCGGGGTGCCGGATGCGGAGATGGGACAGCGCGTGCACGGCGTCGTGCAGCTGGAGCCTGACCATGCGGCATCTCCCGAGCTGGAGCGGGAACTGATCGAGTTCCTGCGCGCAAGAATCGCCCACTACAAAGTGCCCCAGAGAATCGATTTCTGGGACACGCTTCCTCGTAACGCCATGGGCAAGATGCTCAAACGGGAGGTCCTGGCCACCTACATCAAGCGCACGGTAGCTGAATGACATCCAACATCCATGCGGATGCGCGCGGCCGGCTCGGGGTCATCACCCTCGATCGCCCGCATGGGCCGAAGACCCTCAATCACAGCATGATCACGGCAACGGCCGACTCGTTCGCGGTCGGCCTGTCCGAGTCCCATGTGCCCAGCACGGCGCTGCCCGAACCCGCGGCGGCGCTGGAGAGCGAGCAGTCGGAGGTCGCGTTCGCCGCCGATACTGTGCCCGAGTTGCTCGCAGATATGGGTGCCGCGAATGCGGACGGCATAACCGACTCGATCGCGCAGAAGTCGCCCATCGCGGCGGGGGTCACCCTCGAATCGCGGCGCCGAGCCCGAGACCTGGCCGCTCCCGAACACGACCTCATCCAGGAGTACCTGACGTTCCCGGCGTCGACATGATCGATATATCCGAGCAGGACGGCGTTGCGACCGTCCGCATCAGCCACGGCAAGGTCAATGCGCTGGATCTCGAGCTGGCCCGAGGTCTGCGCGACGCGTTCGAGTCGTTCTCGTCGTATCGCGCCGTGGTCCTCACCGGCAACGGACGCGCCTTCTCCGCAGGCGCCGATCTGCGGCGTCTGCTCGACGAGGGCGAGCCGTATGCGGTTGAGTTCCTCACCGCGCTCGAAGAGCTGTACACCACCGCCTTCGCCTGTCCGATGCCTGTCGTCGCCGCCATCGAGGGGCATGCGATCGCCGGCGGTTGCGTGCTCGCAGCCACCGCCGACGTCCGCCTCATGTCGGGTGGAACGATCGGGCTGCCGGAGCTGGTCGTCGGGGTTCCGTTCCCGACCGTGACAGTGGAGATCATGAGGCATGTCCTCGGGCACCGGCTCGCCTCCGTCGTCTACGGCGCCAAAGCATACGCGCCGGACGACGCGCTGCGCGCAGGCCTCATTGACGAGGTGGTCGCTGCGGAGGTGCTTCTCGCCTCGGCGCGAGAACGCGCCGAGGCCCTCGCTGCATCGCCGCCATCGACGTTCACCCGTGTGAAGGGGAGCCTGCGCGCACCTGCCGCTGAACGTATCGGCGCCGCGCGCGGCGAGGGCGCGCTGATGGCGAGATTGTGGACTCTCCCCGAGGTCAGCGCGGCCCTGTCGCGCGTGCTGGCCCGCTGATCGCCAAGTGCTTGGATGCGGCCGTCTGTGGGAGATCTTGAAGCAACCATCATCAGACTGAGCCGTAGTAATCTGCCGTACTTCCGGGTGATCGGCAGAACCACTCGTCGACTGTCGGGAGCCTGATTTCCTGATTTATGACCCACGCGTGCGTAGTCCTTCGAGCAAATGTCACCTGCCACAATGGCCTGCCCTGCTGGGATCAGGCCACGAGACGCGTGTGGCACGCCAGTCACCGAGGCTGCAAGGACGCTTCGGGGCCTTGTCTGAGGTTGATGCAGGCGTGGGGGTTAGCGGGCGCCAGGGATTTGGAGGTTGAAAACGCCCGCATCGAAGTGGTTGTAGGCCTCGTAGTCCACGAGGTCGTATAGACGGGTGCGGGTAAGCATCGCCGGGACCCGGACCTCTTGGGTGCCCAACTTCTTGATGGTCTCGAGGGTTGATTCTGCTGCGCCCATAGCAATGCGGAGCAGGGTGACGGGGTAGATCACCATGTTCACGCCGACGCGCTGGAGCTGTTCGGTGGTGAAGAGATCGCTTTTGCCGAACTCGGTCATGTTGGCCAGGATCGGCACGTCCACGGCTTCGCGGATGGCTTGGAACTCGGACAGGTCCTTCATGGCTTCGGGGAAGATGGCGTCGGCGCCGGCGTCGACGAGTGCCCGGGCGCGTTCCTGGGCTGCCTGGATGCCGTCGACGGCGCGGATGTCGGTGCGGGCCATGATGAGGAAGTTCGCATCGCGCCGGGCGTCGGCTGCGGCGCGGATGCGTTTGGCTGCGGTGTCGGTGTCGACGACGTTCTTGCCGTCCAGGTGCCCGCAGCGCTTGGGGTTGAATTGGTCCTCGATGTGGCAGCCGGCGAGTCCGGCGTTTTCGAGTTCCTGGATGGTGCGGGCGACGTTCATGGGTTCGCCGAAGCCGGTGTCTGCGTCCACGAGGCAGGGGAGTTCGGTCATGCGGGCGATCTGCCCGGCCCGGGTCGCGACCTCCGTCAGCGTGGTGAGGCCGATGTCGGGCAGGCCGAGGTCGTTGGCGAGGACGGCGCCGGAGATGTAGACCCCGGGGAAGCCCTTCTCTTCGATGAGGCGTGCCGAGAGCGGGTTGAACGCGCCCGGGAAACTGGGCGATGGTCCCGGAGTTCAACAGTTCCCGGAGCTTCAGCCGTTTCTGCTCCGGGGTGGTGGTGGAGTAGAGCATCTAGAACAGCCCTTTCGGTGCGTTGCTGAGGTCGATGACGCCCGGGGCGGCGGCAATGTTCAGCTGGTCCAGCTCGCCCGGTCCCAGTTCGGGGAGGCGCTCGACGGCGGCGAGGTCGCCGGGGTGGGAGTAGTCCGCGGTCAGGCACGTGGCGTGGTAGTCGAGTTCGCGGACGGCGACGCCGTCGGCCCAGGCGGCCCACTCGGGGGAGCCCCTGCCGATGGTGGTCGGCACGCGGGTCAAGGACTGCGCCCGGGCAGTGATGATCGGGGTCCGGTTCAATGACGCGACAGCAACGGAGGCATTGTCGATCACGCGGTTGATGATCATCTCCGCAACCAGGGGAGTCACTTCGACGGGGTCGGCGGCGACCGTGGCAATCTTGTGCGCCAACTGCTCCTCACGGTCAAGGTTCTCTTCGCTCTTGTAGACGGGCGCCGTATGAATGGCCGTCATTTTGTATCCCCTTTCCGGAGACTTGAAAGGTTAGTCAGTGGTTCTTTTCTTGCAGCCACTGTTCGACTGGGGTATCGCAGGCTTTTGTTCAGGTGGACTGCATATCCGAAACTTTGTCAAAAGCTTGCATGGCACTGTAGATATCTGCGCTTCCATAGTTCCTCGCCAGATGCTGCGCGACCTGGTGAAGCGCCGAGAACAGGTGAATGCCTCCGAGAGCCGACCAACCGCGAGACCATCTCACTCGCTGTGCTACCTCCCACACCGAGGCCGTCGTGTTCGATGCTGCCGCCACCTCTCGTCCTCGACGCAGGTGGTGTGTGCGGATCGCTTCCGTCCGCTCTGGGAGATCGGCGATGGGCGGACCGTGTCCCGGCAGGCCAAGACGCACATTCTCAGCATCCAGCGCGCTGAGAGCGCGGAGATAATCGACCATGGGATTGCGCTCCGAGATGCCACCCAATCCGACGCCCGGGTTCTCTTCCGGCAGCACATGGTCGCCTACAAATGCGATGGAATGTTCACGGTCGATCACGCACATGTGGCCGGGCGTGTGCCCGGGGGTGGCGAGGGCGATGAGGGTCCGACCGGCGATTCCGAGATCTTCGCCGTCGCGGAGCGGCATGATGTCAACGGATGATCCCTGGGGGATCCGCGAGGAGCTCACAGAGATCAGCTCAGCGAGCCGGTCGGAGGGGACTCCCCAGCCGCGCAAGAGTCGCTCGGGGTCCTTGCCGCCGTAGCTACGGCCCAGTGTCATCAGCTTGAGATCGGCTTCGTGGACGCGGATCACCCCACCCGAGGCTCCGCTAATCCGAGCGGCCATGCCGGAGTGATCGAAGTGACCATGGGTGACAGTCACGCTGGCTACATTCGCGACGCCCGCACCACGGCGTGCCAGAGTCGACTCGAGCCGTGCCCAATTGGCGTCGGTGTCCGGTCCGCAGTCGATCAGGTGATATTCGTATCGACTGCCTTCGACGAGATACGCGTTCGACGTGCGATTGCTCAAGCCAGGGAAGCCCATCTTTATTACCTCAGCCGGAAAAGCGTCACTCGATGCAGAACTCATCAGGGTAATCTCCTCGTTCTGTCGCCCGTGCCACCCAGGCAACTCAGTTGTCCCGCTTCCGTGTGGAGATAACTCTACCGATAGTAGTTAGCTAGGTAAAGTAGTTGTATGATCTGAATCATCTCTCCTTATAATGACGAAAGGATTCTGTGATGACTCTCGACGATGTGATCGCACAGCAGGAAATTCGGAATGTGCTGCTCCGTTATTTTCGAGCCATGGACCGCGTGGACAATGAGATCGGTTACTCGATCTTTCACGATGACGGGGTTGGAGATTACGGGCCTGGTATCTTCTCGGGGCCTGGCCGCGAGCTCATCGAATGGCTGAATGTTTACAACCGCACACTTATTGCGAGCCATCATCAGATGTCGAACTCGATGATTGAGGTGAATGGCGACCGTGCTGCGAGTGAGACCTACGTCAACGCCACTCTCATTCGCCAGGAGGCCGGGGACTACATCGTGCGCATCGTCTATGGCCGCTACATCGACAAGCTTTCGAAGCGCGATCGTCGCTGGGCTATCGACAGTCGCTTCTACCGTCGCGACTTCTTCTACGAACAGAAGGTGGCTGACATCACTATCGGTGAGAGCAGCCCTCGTACCGCAGGCGATCCGTCGTATGCGGTATTCGCCGAGTTGCGGTCTTAGCTGGGGTGCAGTTTGCGGGGTCTCGCGGTCGGCGCGAGATCTTGCGCCCGAGCGAAGCCAGCCACCGCAGGGTGTCTGGCCGCAGTCCGACCCAGGCGGCAGCTATGACCACGATTGATCCCGCGAGGATCGCGAAGCCCCACCAACTCTGATCGTCGCGAACCGCCCACATGTGGTTGAAATTTGCGATCGCGCCCGTTGCAAACGCGAGCGTCACATGCACAACGATGAACGCGACGAAGAACACCATCACGGCGAAATGCAGGCGCCTGGCGACAGCAACGGGAAACCCCCGAAGAGGCCGCATTCGGGAAGATGTCCCACGACTGCGGAGTTGCGCGCTGCCACTGCCGCGTCGTAACCGGGCGTGGCAGCGCAATCTGCTGACTTCGCCTTACTTGCGTATCGCGGGTGGCACTGACGAGATTCAGCGCAACATCATTGCCGAACGGATTCTCGGGTTGCCCGCCGACAAGGGCGACAATCGCCGGCTGCCATTCAATCAGTTGGTGCGCGGATGATTGGCAATCTCACTCTGGAAGTATTAGTTAGCTATGTGTAGTATTTGTCTATCGCTCCACCGAGCGTGCGCTTTTCACAGGAGGAAGCAATGTCATCAAAGCCGATGCTGAAGCTTTATCACACCGGAATCATCGTCGACAGTCTGCAGAACGCGATGGACACGATGGGACCGGCACTCGATCTGATGTGGGCGCCGCCGCGCACGTCGACGGTCCCGATGCTCTGCCCTGATGGCGTGGTCGGGCGTGAGGTGCGGTTCACTTATTCGCTGCAGGGCCCGCATTACATCGAGCTTCTCGAGCAGATCGACGCGACGCCCTACCTCAATCTCACGGGTGGTCGGCGCGTTCACCACCTCGGCTATTTCACCGATGACCTGGTGGGTGCGGCAGCGGATCTCGAGCGCCGCGGATACCGTCGCGAGCTGTCGGGCGTCGACGAGAACGGCGGAATCGCCAGGGCGACATTCCACTACAACGCCGAAGCGCCCGGTATGTGGATCGAGCTCGTTTCCCACGAGATCGCCGCAGAGATCGGCGACTGGATCCGCGAGGCAGCCGAGGCGAACGGCGTTCCCTTCCAAGATCCGTTTGCGTTGCCCGCGAAGACGGCATGAGGTTCTGGCGATGACACCCAAGTCAGGGATGACTCCCAAGTCAGGTCTGCCGCTTCTAGAGCGAGTGCAGTTGCTCCTGGCCGGCGACTCCGAAATGCTCGCCGACCCCTTTCCCACCTGGAACCAACTTCGTGAGCAGCACCCGGTCTGGCGACTTCACGATGCGGTGGTCTTGAGTCGGTACAAGGATGTGCGTGAGCTGCTGGGTGACGACAACGTGCTCTACAGCAGGGCGGCGACCAAGCACTCGCGACGGTACGAAGAGGCTCGCGAGCGGTTTTCGCCAGAGGGGCGTGAAGCATTCGACTACGTGCTCGACCAGGAGTTCCAGCAGTTGGTACGACTCGACCCGCCCGATCATCCGCGCATCAAGTCGCTCGTTCAGCCTCCGTTTGCGATTCGTTCGCTGAAGGCTGAGATGGACGAGAAAGTAATGGCGCGTGTCACGCAGGGTCTCGACGAACTCGCTGTTGTCGATGGCGCCGTCGACTTCAAACGATTTGCGTATACGCTGCCCCTCACCGTGCTTGGCGACCTGCTGGGCATCCCGCTCGGCGATCTTGAGCAGATCCATGAGTGGGCGAAGCGGATCGCGGAGAACAAGTTCAACGCCGATTCGGAAGAGTCGGCGATCGAGGGGGCCCAGGCGTATGCCGGGCTGATGGATTACATCGAGTTACTGCTCGAACGCCAAAGGGAATCCGGGGCAACCACCGGTCTCATCGCGGCGCTGATCGATTCCGAGCGTTCGGGTCTGATGACCCACGACGAGTCGAAGGCGATGGTCGCGTTGATGATCTTCGCCGGCCACGAAACAACCAGCAATCTGCTGACAATCGGCATGCTCAGCCTGCTGACCCACCGCGACCAGTGGGATGGCCTCGTCGCAGAACCGGACCTGGCGGCGAAGGCAGTCGAAGAGCTCACCCGGTTCGTCACACCCGCCCACTTCCTGCCGTACGTTGCTGCGCAGTCGAGGGTCATCGACGGGGTGCAGATCGAGGTCGGCGATACGGTCATTGGAGTGCTCGCAGCAGCGAACCGCGATCCCTCTGTGTTCACTGACCCGGATTCGCTCGACATCCAGCGAAAAGAGAGCCGGATGCACATCGGGTTCGGTATGGGAACGCACTCTTGCCTTGGGGCGGGTCTGGCCCGCATGGAGGCCGTCGCATTGTTCCGCCAGATGGCGGAGCGGTTCCCAGAGGCGACGCTGGCCGAAGACTCGTTCGAATGGGGCGGTCGATCGCTGAGGACGCCGCTGACGCTGCCGCTGGTGCTGAACGCCAAATGAGGATTATGCGGGTCTTCGGACTTTGGCCTGGTCGGATGAATTTCGAGGACCCCGCCGTGGCGGGGATTTGAGGGAGGAGCCGGGGGTCTTCAGGATGAAAACGACATAGCATTACTTTCACCGAAAGCCTAGACATGTCGCATGTTCTTTGCGGCAGCAGCGTGAGTGCTTGCGCTGCTGCGTGTGCGTTGTTCAACCCGTCCCGCCCGGACTCCAGGTCGTGGCCATTGAAAGTGCCGATCCGGCCGTCCTGGTGCTGACCGTCGAAGCCGAACCGGAGGCGCCGGTTGCCAAGAGTGCAACCCGCCGCACCTGTCAGTGATGGTCGAAAACTGAGCCGTTTCGTGGGCCGGCACAATGGCTCAGTTTTCAACCGTCACCGACAACGCCGCCGAACAGGCAGTGGATGCCCTGGAGTTGGATGACACGACGGTTTCGGCCTGGACGCGCAGGCTCGGCGTGGACTGGCACGCAGCCTGGGCCGGCACCAAGGTTGAAGCCGGCAGCTGGGTCGCGGATTCGAAGCGCCTGGAGGAATCAGGACCTGGGAGTGGACGAGCACATCTTGAAGCCGTCGCGCATCCGCACACCGACCGTCCGTGACTTCCTAAAGATCACACCGGGCAGCGGGACCATGCCTAATTCCGAAGAGCCAGATATGCCGTCTTCGGGCTAATCGTCAGAGGAGGGCGGGGAACTCAGCTGAAGTGTCGTCAGTTTTTCCAGGGCAGGGAGAGCCTGGATGAGTTTGTCGACCTCGTCAGGCGTGAGTTGATTGATGTGTTCGGTGAGCCAGATCTCGCGCTTCTCGAGCAGCTCGATGCGTTTGGCTTCGCCCAGGGCTGCCAAGCGGATCGACTGCGCGCGGCGGTCGGCGGCCTGCTCCTCGCGTGAGATGAGGCCGAGTTCGAAGAGGCGATTGAGGGAGCGCGTGACGGCGGGTGGCGTGACACCTTCGCTTTCGGCGAGTTCTTTCGCCGTGACCGGTTCGAGGCGGTGAATGGTCATGATCAGCGAGATGAGGGCGTAGGGTAGCCCGTCGTTGTTCTGCTGGCGTAGCAGTCTGCCGAGACGCCCGAGGGCCATACGCAGGCGAATCAGGTTCGTCTGCGAGATGGGGTTAGCACTGGTCCGAGCGCTTGATGTCATTGGATCGCGCCATAGTTCATAGGGTGTTTTACTCACTGTTGTGCCCGCGTGGCCGCGCAGCTACGGCAACAATATACGAAGATGTCCATCGGCTGTCCAATCCCTAAAGGTCGAGCTTCAGCGGGCATCCCGCGATCGAACGCGACACACAGATGAACATCGATTTGTTGGCGGCCTTTTCGCTGTCGGTCAGAATCGAGTCGCGATGGTCTGGCAACCCGGCCAAAACAACGGTTTCGCAGGTGCCGCAGGTGCCTTCGCTGCACGACGAGATCACCGGCAGGTCATTCGCTTCGGCGATTTCCAGAATCGACTTTCCGGCGGGTATGGTCAGTTTCAGATGGCTGTCGGCGAATTCAACTTCGAAGTCGACGTCGTCTGACTCGTCGATGTTCTTGCTCACGAAGCGCTCGGTGTGCAGGCTATCGACCGGCCAGTGGGCTGTCGCGGCCTCAAGGTCTGTGAGAAGTGACTCAGGGCCGCAGGCATACACCAGGGTGTCTGGTTGCACCTCGGCGAAGTAGGCGGCGAAGTCCATCCGGCCGTCGGTGTCTCCAGTCACGACTTTTACTCGGTCGCCGTGGTGGGCGAGCTCTTCGACGAAGGCCATCGAGGAACGTGAACGGCCCGCGTAGACGAGGTTCCAGTCTAAGGCGTTCTGCTCGGCCGCTTCGATCATCGGAACGATCGGCGTGATGCCAATGCCGCCGGCGACGAAGACATAGTTCTTTGAGGGATGCAAGACGAAGTGGTTGCGCGGCAGGCTGACCGTCACCGGCGAGCCCACGGCGATGCGTTCGTGCACGGCGTGAGAACCCCCGCGTCCTTCAGCCTCCTTGAGGATGCTCACCCGCCACTTCTCGGTGTCGGCCGAACTCGACGAAAGCGAATACTGCCGAATCAAGTCGTCGCCGAGGTGCAGATCGATGTGCGACCCCGGCGTCCACGGCGGCAGGGCGCCCCCGTCGGGGTCGACGAGGGTGAGCGAGACGACGCCGTCTGCTTCGACCGTTCGGGCGGTTACGACGAGCGAGAGTCGGGCGTTGGGGTCGTTCGGGACCTCTCGCTCTGTGATGTGTTCTGCCAGAGTTGGCATCATTCCTACTTCCTATGTGACGGGATGCTTGTGGTGAGTTCAGCGCTGGGCGTAGACCACGGTGACCGGGTCCATCGCGCTGCCGCTTTCGTATTGCCGATTGAAGACGCCGATCGCCTCGACCGCCAGGGTCGAGGCGATGTCTACCCAGATGTTTGATCCGTCCTCCGTCTCGAGAGTCAAAGTGGCCAAGGCTATGCGCTTTCCTGATGCGGGATCGCGGTCGGGATCAGGAATGGTCAGGGCCGCGCCATCGAGACCGATTTCGATCCAAGGGTCGGTGATAGTGACGCTCATCATGCCGAAATGGCCTCTCGCGTGCGCGGTGCCGCTGAACTTGAGAACGCCAAATCCAGTTTTGGGATCGAGCTGTGAACCGGGCTGCGCGGGGAACGAAAAACGGCCTAGCCCGCAAACAGTGGCCGGCTCCGCGGCGGTGATCTCGCCGTCGTCGAGGCCCGAGACGTATTCGATGAACGTGCGCTTGATGCCCCAGTCCAGCGACGCCGGTGAAACGCCGCTCATGAGGTCAGCACCGTTCGACGCCCGAGTCGGTTTTCGAAGGCCATCAGGGCGGTGGCAATGTCGCTGAGCCTGAACACGGAGGGTTCGCCGAGGTTCAGGCTTCCGTCGGCCAGGTAGCCGAGAAGCGTGGCGAGGTTCGTGCCCGACTCCGGCACGATCACGGTCACGCCAATCGCCCCGTTCGCTCCGACGCTCTCGGGCAGTGTGCCGGGAACGCAGGTCACGTAGGTTCCGCCGGGCCGAAGGGCGTAGGCGGCGTCGATTCCGGCCGCATCGATAATCGCGCCGAATGAGGATGCCGGAGCTTCGCCTGTGTAGACCGCCGAAACCGGCCCGACCGAAGCGAGCGCGTCGCCCTGGGCATGGGTTCGAACCAGAGCATGAACCTCGACGCCGAGCCTCGCCAACAATTGAACGACACAACTGCCGACCGCTCCGGCCGCGCCGACGACGAGAACAGCCTGATCCGGTATGGGGCCGAGCTCGTCGACCGCCTTCAGCGCGGTGAGACCAGCCAAGGGCAGCTGAGCGAGCACGGTGGGCTCAATTCCTGCCGGTGCCAGGGCAAGTGAGGTCGCGGGCAGCGCGACGAGCTGCGACCATGTTCCCCGACCGGTCGAGGCCATCGTTGACATTCCGATAACCCGGTCGCCCACCCTGAATGTGTCGACGTCCGGCGCCACCTTGTCGACGATTCCCACCAGGTCCCAGCCCAGCGTGAACGGCGACGTTCCGGCACGGGGGGCGATGCGACCGCTGCTGATTTTCACATCAGCAGGGTTGATACTCGAGGCTTCGAAGCCAATCATCACTTCACCGGTGCCCAGGATCGGCTCAATGGCCTCTCTGTAGCTGAGCGTTTCACGCCCGCCCGGAAAATCGAATTGCACAGCGTACATCGCGTTCATCTCCCGGATCTGTCAGCGCTGAGTTGCAGCGGGGATGCGGCTGCCGCTCCGGTTGTCATCGTGCCGAGCCACTCGTCGAGAATCTCGTCGGAGTGCTGGCCAAGCAGGGGTGCCGGGCGGCTGGCGGGGGCCGACCATCCACTCATCGTGGCGGCCGAACGCGGCACCGGGTAGACGCCGATGTCGGGGTGGTCGACGTCATCGAAAAGAGCGCTTCGCCGCACGAGACCGTGTGGGGCTGTCGCCATCTGTTCCACCGAATGGTACTCGCTCCAGAGCACCGAGCTCGCCTCTAGTTGCGCGCGGGCCTCGTTGCTGTTCAGTCGGGCGAACCAAGGCGCAAAGAGCGCGGAGGCGAGGTCCCGGTATTCGTACCGCACAGCTTCCTCGGCGAAGTTGATGCCGAGACTCGATTCGATGCCGGCGATGGCATGCTGGGTTCCCGTCAGTGCAACGAGCGCCTTCCAGTGCCGCTCGGTTAGGGCGACGATCATGAATCGGCCGCCATCGTTCGCCGCGAAGTCGCAGCCGTAGGAGCCGTAGAGCGAATTCCCTTCGCGGAGCCGGTGGGCCCCGTTCACGACGACATCGGCCACATAGCCGAGTTGGGCGAGGGTGGATGCGGCGACGTCGGCGAGGTTTAGGTGCACCGATTGGCCTAGTCCAGTAGTGCGCCGCAGTCGCTCAGCGGTGAGAACTGCCAGAGCGGCATGCAGCCCGGCGAGGAGGTCCCAGGCGGGCAGAACGTGGTTGACCGGCTCTTTCGTGTTCACGGGGCCGGTGATGAACGGCAGGCCCGTTTCGGCGTTGATGGTGTAGTCGACTGCCGAGGAGCCATCGCTTCGGCCGGCGAGGTGAACGTGGATGAGATCAGGGCGAACCTGGCGGAGCTCCTCGTACGAGAGCCAGTTCTGCCCCACCGCGTTGGTGACGACGATGCCATGGCCCTGCCCGCCGACGCTCAGGAGCCGGCGCACCGTGGACTTGCCCTCTTCTGACCGTAGGTCGAGTTCGAGTGACCTCTTTCCCCGGTTGAGGCCAGCCCAGTAGAGACTGGTCCCGTTGGGCGCGAGCGGCATCCGGCGGGTGTCGGGAGCCCCTCCTCGGGGGTCGATGCGAATGACGTCGGCACCCAGTTGGGCCAGCGTCATCGTCGCGGAGGGACCCGCTACATAACTCGACAGATCGACGATGTGCAGGTCGGCGAGGGGGCCGTTCGAGGCCCGTTGGGGGGAGTCCACGAGAACCTCCGTGTGTCGCGATGAACTATTCGTAAACTAGGTTAACTGTACATCGATCGACGCGGTTGTCGACATGAATTTTTTCCGGATCAAACATCTAAGTTCATTCGCCAAGGCTATTGACTCCGGATTTTTTTGATGTACGTTTGCTCAAACACTTAACGACGCTAACTAGTTCTGTCGGAAGGCGTTTTGTACTTACAAAGGAGTGAGTGTCTATGGTCGTTTTTGTGATCGCTGTGCTGTCGGTTTCGGCGGTGCTGGTGCCCTTGGTGGCATCTGTGAGCCTTGTCTATCGGGTTGGTGGCGTCGTCAATTTCGGCGCGGGCTACGTCGCTGTTTTCGCCGCGGCGGCATGCGCGTCATGGACGTCGGCGAGCAGTTCGCTCGTCGGGGCTCTGATGACGCTTATTGCGGGCGCCGTTGTCGGAGCGGTTACCTACTATGTCGCCATCCGCCCGGCGCAGAAGCGCGGCGTCTCGCCGATCGGGTTGACGCTTGCGTCGCTCGGAGTGGGTCTCATTCTGAATTTCGTGACCCGCTCGATCTTCGGCGGAGCGCCGACGGTCGTACAACCGTGGATTTCGGGCACGATCGAGATCTTCGGGTACCGAACTGCTACCCAACGAATTCTCGTGATCATACTGGCAGTGCTGCTGTTGCTGGTGCTCTGGTTCGTTCTCGACCGTACGCTTGTCGGGCGTTCACTGACGGCCGTTTCGCACGACAACGAACTCGCGGCGATCTACGGCATTCACGGCGAGCGGTTTCAACTGCTCGCTTGGGTGGTTGCGGGCATCTGCCTCGCCGTCGGGGGAATGTTTCAGGCTAGCCTGGCCAGCGTCTCTGTCGAAGTAGCCCCGACCCTGTTGCTCTTCTCGCTGGTGGGCTCGGTGATCGGTGGACTCGGCTCATTGTTCAGCGCCGTCGGCGGGGCGGTGGTCGCGGGAGCCGCGGCCACCGCGATGGACACGTTCATCGGCCCCGGGCTGCAACTGACAGGCCTCTTCATCGTTCTCACCATCGTGCTCACGTTCAGACCCAATGGACTTTTCACCTTTAGAGGAACGGCGGAACGAGTATGACAAACGCAACGTTCACCAGTCGCTTGGCGGGGCCTACGACTCTGCGTATCGCCGCGCCGATTGTTCTCGCGCTGCTCGGCTTGAGCGTTTCGGGCAATGCCTATATGGTGCACATCGCGTCGGCGGGCCTGATCGCCTACATCCTGACCGTGTCCTTCAACCTGATCTATGGCTACGCCGGAATATTCAACATGGCTCTAGTCATGACATATGGCCTTGGCGCGTTCACCAGTGTGTTCCTCGAAGTCAAATTCGGGTTCAATTTCTGGATCGCGCTCCTCGCGGCGGTGGCGGTCACGACGATTCTGGCGGTGTTGGTCGCTTTGCCGACCCGGCGCCTCAGCGAAGTCTTTCTTGCCATTCAGACTCTTGCCTTCGCTCTCGCGCTGGCGGAGGTTGTTGTGAACTGGAAGGATTTCAGCGGCGGAACGATCGGCATCTTTCTCATTCCGCCGCCGGATTTCTTCGGGGTTCTGCTGATCGGCGGGCTGCCGGCGTATTACTGGCTGATCGCCGTCTTCGCCTGGTTGGTGTTCGAGCTGATGCTTCGCATCCAGCGCTCGGCAATGCGACGCAAGTTCACAGCCCTTCGGGAAGGGCCGCGCATCCTGTCAGCAGTCGGAATCTCATCGAGTTCGACCCGCCTTGTCGCATTCGCGATCTCCGGTGCACTCGCCGGACTTGCAGGAGTGCTTTTCGCCCACTTCCAGCTCGTGATGGATCTGGACACGTTCAGCTTCACCCGCCTCATCGCCTTGCTTCTGGCTGTCATTCTCGGCGGTGCCGGCTATTTCTGGGGGCCGCTCTTCGGCGTCGTAGCGCTGGTGGTGATGGATGAAGTGTCACTTGCGACGAGTTCTGCGCAAGACCTCGTGTACGGCATCGGCATCCTCGTTCTCGTGATCTTGACGCGTGGCGGCATCGCCGGTGCATTCAGCGATCAATGGGCGCGAATCAAGGGCAGGATCGGGTTGGTCGAACCTGTCGTGACAGCGTCGGATACGCCGGCGGGGTTGGCGACTGCGGCTGCTTCAGTCATCGAGCGGGTGGAACGCATGGTTCTCACCGAGCGAACGGGCACGGTTCGGCAACTGGCGCTGACAGACATCAGCGTCAAGTTCGGCGGCAACACTGCTGTCGATCATGCCAGTGTTCAAGTCTCGACCGGCGAGGTCGTTGGGCTCATCGGCCCGAACGGAGCGGGTAAGACCACGCTTCTCAATACCGTCACCGGTGATGTACCCACCTCGAGCGGTTCGATCGAACTCGACCTAATAGAACTGATTGGCAGACGCCAGCCGGAGATCGTTCGGCGTGGCATCGGGCGAACCTTCCAGAGTCCGAAATACATTCCCGACCTCTCTGTCGTTGAGAACGTGATGCTGGGTGGCGACGGGCGGGCGAAGGCGAGTGCGATCGGCCAGGCGGTCTATTCGCCGCAGGCGAGGCGCGATGACAAGAGAATCCAGTCGCGGGCGATGGAACTGCTTGCCGACTTCAACATCGCCGGCAGAGCCGAACATCCAGCAGGCGCGCAGCCGTACGGTGTTCTGCGCATGATCGAGATCGCACGCAACCTGATGCTCGAACCGTCGTTCCTGCTCCTTGACGAGCCAGGGGCAGGGCTCACTGAATTCGAACGAGACGAAGTTGCCGCCATTGTGAGGTTGCTTTCGGAACGAGAGATCGGTGTTCTGCTCGTCGATCACAATTTGCCGCTTATCACCGCAGCGTGCGACCGCATCTACGTCTTGCAGACGGGCAAGGTCATTGCTCACGGGGTGCCCGCCAAGGTCTTCGCGCAGGACGAAGTCATTTCTGCCTACCTAGGAGTGCCCAAGTGAACGCGCCGTTGCTTGACGTTCAGAACATCACCGTCGCGTACGGGCGGCACAGTCCTGTGCTCAAAGAAATTTCGCTGTCCGTCAATGCCGGCGATGTCGTCGGCCTGGTCGGGATGAACGGGGCAGGCAAATCGACGCTCATGTCGTCGATCAGCGGGGCACTGAAGCCGAGTTCGGGCCGGATCTTGTTTGAGGGGGCAGACATCGCGGGCAAGGGCACGGCGGCGCTCGCGCGCAAAGGCATCGTTGTTCTGCCAGAAGGGCACCGCGTCATCCGCCCACTGACGGTTGATGAGAATCTGCAGATTTCCACGATGTTGCTTCGTCCGGCCGAGGTGCGAAAGCGACTCTCCGAAGTGCGCGACCTCATCTATGAGTTGTTTCCCGTGCTGCTTGAGCGCAGGAACCAACTCGCCGGCCTTCTTTCCGGTGGAGAACAGCAGATGCTCTCGGTTTCGCGAGCAATCGTTCAGAACCCAAAACTCCTGTTGCTAGACGAGCCGTCACTGGGACTCGCGCCACTCATCATCGATCGCATTTACCAATCCCTCGGAGCGCTCCGGGAACGAGGCATGGCGATGCTGATCGTCGAGCAGAACAGCGAGCGGGTCGCCCGCGCCTGCTCGCGGTTGATCGTTCTGCGCGATGGCTGCATTTCGATTGAAGGAATCCCCGAAACCCTGACCGGCGCCGTGTTGAACAAAGCCTATTTCGGTTGATTCCCAGTACTTCACATCGCGCCACCACCGCACTGCACATTCAGAAAGAGAGAACATGAAGAAGTTATTCGTACCAGCAGCGATTGCAGTCGCTGCTGCGTTGATGCTCGTCGGCTGCGGCGGGGGAGGCTCTGCATCCAGCAAGCCTGTGGTCGTGGCGTTTCCCGTTCCGCTTACGAGCGGAAACAAGGCAACGGCACAGCAAATGGTCAACGCGGCCAACCTTGCGGTCTCCAAGATTAACGCCGGGGGCGGTGCTGGTGGTCGTGGGCTGCAGTTGAAGGTCTACGACGACCAGCTCACCGCCGACGCCTCAGCCCAGGTGGCCCAGCGTGCCCTCACTGTCGATGGCGCCGAAATCTTCGCGGGTGCGTACACGACGATCGAAGGACTGGCCATTCGGCAATTGACCGACGCACGCAAAATCGTCTTCATGTCGACTTCGACCATTTCGCCTGCGTTGACTGACGGATCGAAGTACGTCTTCCGCACGACGCACGTTCAGTCCGACTATCCGAACCAAATGGCTCAGGCGGCGTCAGACCTGAAGCTGAAGAACGTTCTGGTCGTACATGATGATTCACCGAGCGGGTCGTCCTTGTTCGATTCGGTCGACAAGGCTCTGACAGCAAAAGGCATCACCGCTGCGGCTCCTGTCGGCTACAAGCTGAACGCGACTGACCTGGCGTCGACGGTGGCGGCCATGCAGGCTGAAAAGCCCGATGGGGTGATCATCATCGGTTCGTCAGCCGCTGATGCCGGGCTGATGGTGAAGACGATGAATGAACAGGGACTCGTCGTGCCGCTCATCGGATTTTCATCGCCCGTTGCACCCGATGCGCTTCGAATCGGTGGTGGCGCGTACAACACTGTTCCCGTCTACAGCATCCAGAACAAGCAGCCCGATAAGCCGCTCTATGCCGACTTCGCCGCGAAGTACGCCGCTGCGTACGGCGGTACCGAAGCCCAGGCGGCCGGGGGTCTTTCCGAAGCCGCGGGTGAAACCTACGACGGATTCATTTCCCTGGCAAAGGCGCTCGATGTGACGAAGGGCGTCACTGACGGTGACGCCCTTCGTGCCGCGCTCAAGGGCCTCGCGCCGTTCGAAGGCGTCTCCGGAAAAGCGGCTGGCACCATGTCGTTCGCGAACAGTGCGCAAGCGTTCAAAGACGAGATGGTCACGCTGAAATACGACCCGTCGACTCAACTGCTGGTCGCGTTCAAGCCGTAACCAGCCCCACACGGAAGGCCCGCCTCCGCTTCGAACGCCGGGCGGGCTTTCCTTTACAAAAATAATGAACATGGTAAACTAAATTCCATTGAACAAGCGCATTCACTGTAAGGAGGCCTTGATGGCCGTCGCTGAACTAACCGCACGCCGAGCACTTGTCACGCCCGATCGCATTCGAGCGTTCCTCGAGCCTCGAAGCATCGCCATCGTCGGCGCTTCAAGCAGCTCCAGCTGGGCCATCAATCTGATGAACAGTCTCCGTCTCGGGGGCGGGGTGGAAAAGCTCGTTTTCGTGCATCCGAAATATCCTGAACTTTTTGGGCACCGCACAGTGCCGACGCTGCGCGATCTGACCGAACCGGTCGACATGGCGTTCATCATGGTGGGGCCGGGCCGGGTCATCGAGATTCTCGAAGACGCGGCGGTCGCGGGCATCCACAATGCCGTGGTTCTCGCGGCCGGGTATGGCGAAACCGGCGAAGAAGGCCGGTTGCGCCAGCTGGAACTGCAGCGCACGGCCGAAGAGCTCGACATCACCATCATGGGCCCGAACACCATCGGGTTCATCAACGGCACCCTCGGCATCGCGCCGTGGGCGGTGGCCTCGCATTATGCGCCCGTCGCGGGGCCGGTGAGCGCCGTATTCGAAAGCGGTTCCATCTCGCGGGCCACTTACGAGTTCGCTCAGGCGCATGCCGTCGGCATCAGCACGTGGGCTTCGCTCGGCAATTCCGCAGTCATGAACACCCTGGACGTTCTCGACTACCTCGTCGACGATGAATCGACGAAATCCATCGCGCTCTTTCTCGAGACCGTGCGCGACCCTGACCGTTTCATCGAGGTTTCTCACCGGGCCCTCGAGGCGGGTAAGCCGGTCGTGGTCTACAAGGCAGGACGAAGTGAGGAGGGGATGCGCTCGGCCATGGCACACACGGGCGCGATGGCGACGAATGATGCGGTCGTCGATGCTGCCTTCAAGCAGGCGGGAATCGTGCGTGTCGAGAGTCTCGAAGAGCTCGTCTCAACAGTCGGGCTGTTGGGTTACACCGACCGTCGGCCCAAGGGCAGGCGCATGGGCGTCGTCACGTCGTCCGGCGGCGGCTGCAACGTGATCGCTGACCTGGCGAGCAATCATGACCTGGTTCTGCCCGCATGGGGGAAAGAGACGATCAACGGACTGAGAGAAATGCTTCCGCCGTTCGCCTCGACCCTCAATCCGCTAGACACGACCGGTTTCGGGCATGCTCGCGAACGGCCGCGGCACACCAAGGCCGAAGACGATCTGATGGAGATCGCTGCCGAAGACCCCGGAATGGACTTCATTTTCACCATGATGACGCCTCTGCCGCAGGTGAAACCGAGTGATCCTGTCTCCATCGAGAGTCGCATGGAGATCATCGGACAGATCGCGAAGGCGTCGCCCGTACCGATCTTTTTCTCGTCGAACACCGCGCTCGATATTCACGAGTATCCGCGCGACTTGTTGCAGAAGAACGGAATCTACCTTCTGCCCGGAGTCGATCTGGCGATGTCGTCGATCGGCTACATGATGCGCTGGATCGACCAGAGCGCGCGCATCCTCGGGCGAGAGGCTTCGCACGGTGTTCCCGAACGCCCGCAGCAGGTCTTCCCGGTTGGCTCGTGGGACGAAGCAGCGGGGCGTGCCCTTCTCGAATCTGCCGGCGTGCCGATGGTGCCCGCGCGACTCGTGACGACCGCTGATGAGGCGGCGTCGGCCGCCGCGGAAATGACCGGTCCCGTCGCCATGAAGGTATGCTCAAGGGACATTCCGCACAAGTCTGACGTCGGCGGTGTCGCGCTTGGGGTTACAGATGTGGATGCCGCGCGTTCGGCTTTCGACCGCATCATCGAGTCGTCTTCAGCCAACGTACCGGGCGCGGACATTCGGGGTGTGCTGGTGTCGCCGATGCGCGAACCGGGTCCCGAACTGCTGGTCGGTATCACGGCAGATCCGACGTTCGGCCCGGTCCTCACGGTGGCTCTGGGCGGCATCTGGGTCGAGACACTGAAAGACAGCAGCATCCGGGTTCTCCCCGTGGTCGCGTCTGACATCGCCGAGATGCTCGACGAACTCAAGGGGTCTGCTCTGCTGAAGGGCGCTCGGGGAACGGCGCCGGTCGACCTTGAAGCGCTTAGCGAGGCCATTCTCGCGATCAGCCGCGCCGGCCTCTCCCTGGGCGACCAGCTCGAGGCGCTCGAAGTCAATCCCTTGCGCATCACCAGCCGCGGGGTGGAGGGCCTTGACGTGTTGGTTTCGACGATCGAGGCCGCGGAGGTCGACCATGTCCAGGCCTGAACAGATCGCCGAACGGGCGATTGAAGAAACGACGGTGGCCCCGAAAATCGCCTCGCTGCCTGCCGGGGCACTCGACGGCGTTCGGGTTCTCGACTTCACGCGCTTCATGCAAGGGCCGTATGCGACGCGCATCTTCGCAGACCTCGGTGCCGAAGTCGTGAAAGTGGAGCGCCCGGGTGGCGAGTGGGACAGGCGTCTTCGCCTTTCACCGGCCGGCTTCGGCGGGTTTTTCCACAGCCTGAACCGGGGCAAGCGCTCGATGGCGGTCGATATCACAACCGACGAAGGGCGCGAACTCATTCTGAAGTTGGCGGCAACGTGCGATGTCGTGATCGAGAATTTTCGCCCTGGTGTAATGGAGCGTCTCGGGCTCGGTTACGAGCAGGTGCGGGCCGTGAATCCGAAGGTCATTTTCGCCGCGGCATCGGGTTACGGTCCGCACGGGCCGAACGCAGCCGAGCCGATGTTTGACATGGTCGCACAGGCGGTTTCGGGCGTATCCGATTTCAACCGCGGGATCGAGGGCGAGCCCCGGCTCGCTACCAGGGGCCTTGCCGACACAGCCGGTGGCATGTTTCTCGCCATGGCGGTGCTCACCGCCTTGTTCGTTCGCGAACGAACGGGACAAGGCCAGCGAGTGGATGCGTCGCTCATGGGTGCGGCGATCGGCCTGCACACGGCTGAAGTGACGATTGCACTGGACCAGAACAAGGTTTTCAGGCTCGGCGGCAGCCGAGTCACCTCCACATCGGGCGCATTCAAGGCCGGCGACGGCAAATGGCTGGTGATCGCGGCGACCGACCAGAAGCTGTGGGTGCATCTCACCGCGGCGCTCGGCCGGCAAGACCTGTTCGAGGACGAAAGGTTTGCCAAGAGCCGGGCGCGTGAAAAGCAACGCGACATTCTCGAACCGATGATTGAGGAGACATTTCTGACCAAGGGTCGTGACGAGTGGGTCGGGATCTTGCGGGCAAACAACGTTCCCGTGGCTCTCGTGAACAGCTTTCTCGACCTTGCCGATGACCCGGATGCCCTGGCTAACGGGTACATCGTGGAGCAAGAAGACAGAAAATGGGGCTCCGTCAAAACGGTGGGACTGCCATTCCATCTCGAGCGAACGCCGGGCCGGCTGGGAACTGTGACGCCTGAACTCGGTGAAGACACGATCGAGGAACTCCTCATTGCTGGGCTGACCCGAGAGCAGATCACGGACCTTGCCGCCCGCGGCGTCGTCGAGATCTACACACACGACAACGAAACAGGAGAACGCAGATGACGCGCTACGGCACAAAAGAGAGCATTGCGGCCGCGCCGCAGCTTGTGCTCTACGAAGTCGACCGGCGAACCGGGGTGGCGACGATTACGCTCAACCGCCCCGAGAAGCACAACGCGATGAGTGTGCCCATGCGTGATCGAATCGTCGACCTGATGGCAGAGGCCGAAACCGATACCGACGTCAAGGTCATCATCTTTCGGGGCAACGGCCGGTCCTTCTGCAGTGGCAACGAGATCAACGAAGAGTGGGGCCAGCGCCGGCCGCACGAACGGCGTCGAACGCTGAATGTCGGCTACCGATACGGAGCAGACATGGCGTGGGGGCGTCTCGGTTTCAGCCAGGCGATATCGCGCTCGTCGAAGGTGACGATCGCCCAGATCCACGGCTATTGCGCCGCAGCCGCTTACTTCATGATCGCCTGCAAGTGCGACGTGGTGGTTGCGAGCGACGACGCGAAAATCGGTGCTCTCGAAGCCCGCTTTCTCGGCCCGGCCGGCGCGGTCGCAAGCGTGCACATCAACCGCATTCTGGGCACGAAGGCTGCCAGGCGCACGGGATTCACGGCCATGCCGATGTCCGGCATCGAAGCAAAAGACCTCGGCCTGGTGCACCAGACAGCCGCCGTGGCAGACCTCGGCTCCGCAGCGCAAAGCGTTGCCGAGGAGATCGCCCGGAACCCTCTGCAGAAGTTGCTCTATCTAAAGGCACGAATCAAAGCCGCCGAAGGAGTCATGGACACGAGCGTGCCATCGATTACGGGCCTACTGGTGTCGCACTTCCTGCAGACGGCACCCGACGAACTCGATTTCTGGAAAACGGCGAAGGAGGTCGGTGTGGGCGGCGCGCTCGACGCCGACAAGAAGCGGCAAGGGGCGGCCGACCCCCGGGTCACGCAGCCCGCACCGACCGCGTCCGCCACAACCACTGCAACAGAGAGGAGCTGAGCCGTGGACATCACGATCAAGAATTGGGTGGGCGTCATCGAAGTCGACGACTTCTCACCGCTCTCACGCGGCGACGCGGCTTTCGCGACCGAACTGCGCAATGCCGTGGTCGACCTCTCTGACGACGACTTCGTCAAGGTCATCGTTCTGCGCGCCCGCGGTGACTTCGCTCCGTTCCAGCCGGCCCCCGACCCTGGCGCCTCCGTGATCTTCACCGAGTGGAGCCGCAACTTCGCGGGTGCGGCCGCGCTATATCAGAGCATGACCTTCTCGAAGAAGGTGATTCTCACCGAGGTCGCGGGGGAATGCGCGGGGGCGGGCAGCTTGCTCGTGCTCTCGTCAGACCTCACAGTGGCAGCTAGCGACGCGCGGTTCGCCTCGCCGTTCGCAGATCATCCGGAAGCCAACTTCGTGCTGGCGGCGCTCACCATTCGGTTGAACAGGGCCAAAGCCTGGTTGATTCGCGACTATGGGATCGACGCGGCCCAAGCCGATGCGTTCGGGCTGGTCAATCGGGTCGTCGACCGCGATGACCTGAGCACAACAGCGCTCGACATGGCCGCCTCGGCGGCCCTGATGCCGCTCGACGGCGTGGTCATGACAAAAATGCTGCAACAGGCGGTGCTCGATGCATCAGGCGTAGGAAGGGAATTCGATATGGCGAGCTTCTATTCGGCGGGCCTGCTCGTGAGTCACGGAGAAACCAATGAGTGAATCACGCGTCACCCTCGACCTCGACCGGGAATCGCACATCGCGCGCATCACGCTGCGCCGGCCGGAGGCGGGCAACGCCATCGACGCGCAGATGGCGGCCGCAATCTGCGTGTACCTCGATGAGGTCGAGAGCGAAGACGACATCAAGGTCGTCGTCCTGAGCGGAGAAGGCGATCACCTGAGCACAGGATGGGATGCCGAAGAGGTCTGGCGGCAGTACCTCGACGCTCCCGGCGGCTCGATACGCAAACACCCCAGCCAGCGCGCCAGGCTCGTTGCGCTCGACGAGAACTGGTGGGGGCCCAAGGGGCTCTACTCCCGGCTGCTGAAGTGCCGCAAGGTCACCATCCTCGAGGCAAAGGGCGATTGCCTCGAGACCGGGTTGTACTTCGCCCTGTGCTGCGACCTGGTGGTCGCCTCACACGATGCGCGGTTCGGCAACCCGAGGTGGCGCAACATCGGTGCTGATGGCGACCTGTCGCTGTTGATCGCCCTGGTCGGGCTCAAGCGCGCCAAAGACCTCATGTTTCTCGGTCTTAACTGGTCCGCTCAGGATGCCCTGGCCTACGGTCTGATCGACTGGACAGGGTCGTCGGCCGACCGCGGTGCCAAGGTCGAAGAGCTTGCGATCATGTGCGCGTCGATCATGCGCGACGGCATCGTGAGTGAGAAGTACGCCGTTTTCGCCTCGCTGGCAAAGATGGGTATCGATCTCTCGTTCGCCGCCACGACTGTCGTCAGTGCCTCGCTGAGCAACATCCACTTCCAGCCAGGCGAGTACAACTTCTTGCGCGAACTGCGCTCCGAAGGAGTTGAATCGGCGCTGGAATCGTCCCGCGGGAATCGCGTCGAAATGCGATGAAACTTTGATCGAAAATGGCTTGATAGAAATTAGTTTACATCGTAATGTATTTACCGAAGCCAAGTTCTCTAAGGTGAGAATGTGGCCCCGCAAATCCGGTTCGAGAAACCACCTGGCTTCTCTCTAATGGAAGTGTTCAATGATGAAATTTGACGCAAGTCTGACCTATACGAGCTACGAACCGCACATGCACAAGGCGCAGAACGAACGGCAGCGCCGCCAGCTTGACGCCGTCGTTCTGCATGCGAAGGGTGAGGTCATCGCCGACTTGTCACTCGTCATCCCGTCGCTGTGCGCCGACCCCCAGTACCACGAGTACGGCGTGTACGCCAATGTGCTGGGGGACACCGGGCCCAAGGGTATGGAAGCGGTCGTGGCAAACTATGAGCACATGGTCGAGAGCGGGTCGTACGTGATCGAGTCGATCAAAGACCGGCTCATGATCTCCGACGACGAGATCATGTCCGACGGCGGTTACCGTCAGATTCTCACCTCGGCCGTGGCCAAAGAACTGGGCTTCATCGCAGAAGACGACGAGAGCAGCCGTCACTACATGCTGTCGGGTCGAACGGTTGTGTTCTGGAAGTTCGACGACGAAGGAAAGGCCCTTGGCGAGGACCGCTACGTGGTCGATCGTCAGATCGAACCACTCGCCGCCGAAGACCTTCCGGCGGACTACCCGGACCGTCTTCGCTGAATCGTCGCACCGCGGACCACCGCAAAGTACAAGGGAGTATGAGATGGGCAGCACGACTGTACAGAAGTCTCTCGAGCAGCGCCTCGATGAGCTCGAGAGCCGCACCGAACTGAGTGAATTGGTGGCGGCATACTGTGAGGGAGTCGACCGTCAGAACGTCGAGAAATTCATGACACTCTGGCACGATGACGCCTCGTACCTGATTCCGGGCGGCAGGGGTGACTTCTTCAACACGGACGGCATTCGCCAGTCGCTGGTCGTGATCGACGAGGCCTGGAAGAGCACGAACCATTGGACGACGAATCACGTGGTCCAATTCACGTCGGCTGACGCGGCGACCGGTCGCAGCGACTGTTTCGCGATCTGTGAGCACCACGATGGCAAGGTCAGCTTCGTGGCTGCAACGTACGACGACGAGTACGAGCGCCGTGCCGACGGCAAGTGGCGCTTTTTCAAGCGCCACGTCACGCGGTGGTTCGTCAGCTCGGGCGAAGACATCAAACTCCTCCCCGCATTTTGAATCGGGAGATCATGGCAATGAGTGCTTCGAACGTTCCACTGCTGCTTTCGCATGAGGGGTCGGCCGATCCGTATGCCGTGTACCGCGCGTTGCGGGCCGAGGACCCTGTGCACTATGACGAGAGCACCGAGTCGTACCTCATCACCCGGCATGCAGACGTCGCTGCTGCCTACCGAAATCCCATTTTCACTTCGCGAAACTACGAGTGGCAGCTTGAGCCCGTTTTCGGTCGCAGCCTGCTGCAGTTAGAGGGTCGCGAGCACGCGCGAAAGAGGGCCCTGGTGAGCCCCAACTTTCGTGGCGAAGGTCTCGAGAGCTGGATGCCCCTGATCAGGCAGAATGTCAGGCAGATCCTTGACGGTGGCGTTCAGAAGAGCGTCGACGGCCTGATCGAACCGCTCAAACCGGGCGACGAAGTCGATCTGCTCGAGGTCTTCGCGCATCACTTGCCCGTTTCGGTGATCACGGCGATGCTCGATCTGCCCAAGGAAGACGAGAGCCGGTTTCTCAACTGGTACGGGCACATGATCGCCTTCTTGGCGAACCTCACGAAAGATCCTGAGGTACACCGCAAGGGCATCAAGGCACGGGTCGAATTACGCGAATACCTCGATCCGATCATCCAGGAGAGGCGCGCGAATCCCGGCACCGATCTCATCTCGACTCTCGCCACCGCTGAGGTCGAGGGGGAAAGGCTCGAAGACGAGGAGGTCAAGACGCATGTGACGCAATTGCTCAACGCTGGCGCCGAGACCACCGACAAGACCTTCGGAAGCATCTTTCGACACCTTCTCACCGAGCGTTCGTTCTTCGAGGCGGTTCGGGATGACCGTTCCCTCGTGATTCCGGTCATCAGTGAGACGCTGCGGGTCACCCCGCCGTCGCAGATGAACGGCCGGGTCGTCTCTGAAGACGTCGAGGTGTCGGGAGTCCACATTCCCGCCGGCTCGCTGGTGCACCTCGTCATTGCATCGGCGAATCGTGACGAACGCCGTTTCGCGCACTCGGAGACCTTCGACCCCTACCGCACCGATTTCAAGCACGATAAGGCCTTCAGCGGCTCCGGGGAGCATTTCGCGTTCGGGTTCGGTGTGCACGCCTGCGTCGGTGCGATGCTGGCGAAAAACGAGCTCGAGATCGGTGTGAATGCGCTGCTCGACCGCTTTCCCGGCATGCGTCTCGCAGACGGGTTCGTTCCCGTCGAAGAAGGCGTGAAAATGCGTGCCCCCCTAGAGATGCGTGTCGTGCTCTAAATGCACTCGCGGGTTGTGACGCGCCACGCGGTGCTCGACGAAGGGCCGGCTGTTGCCCTTGGCGCGCTGCTCGGTGTTGAGCCGGGCGGTTTCGGCGACGGGTTGCCGCCGATGTGGCACGCGGTGTATTTGCTTGACTGGTGGCGCAGAGACGAGCTCGGGGTCGATGGACATCCGCTACACGGAATGCCCGAGCCGCCGCCTGGAGCTCATTCGCGGATGTTCGCCGGCGGCCGCACGCGGCACCTGCGGCCGTTGGCACTGGGCATCGAGACCACCAAGATGAGCCAGGTGGTCAGGACGGCCCAGAAGGTCGGCCGGTCGGGCCCGCTGACATTCGTGACCGTTCGGCACGACTTCGAGCAAAACGGCGAACGCGCGGTCAGTGAGGAGCACGACATCGTATACCGGCCGCTGACGTCGAAGCCGGTCGATTCAAAACCGGGGGACTCGGCGCCGGCCGCGTCGCCGCAGCTCAGGCGGCCAGCCCCATCCGCGCCGCCTGACGAACCGGTCACGCCCGAGCTGACCTTCGCCGCCGACCCGGTCGCCCTGTTCCTTTTCTCGATGTACACCTCGAACTCGCATCGCATCCACTACGACGAGGCGTTTGCGTTATCGGAGGGGCACGCAGGCCTGGTGATCCACGGTCCGTTGCAGATTCTGCTGATGGCGGAGGCCCTTCGTGCTCGCGGCACGAATGTATTCGGTGCTGAGTTCTCGTATCGGCTGCTGAAACCGGTGACGAATTCGCAGACGCTCACGATCGGCGAGCCCGCCGGCGAACACGGCAGCGGTTGCGTGCGGGTCGTCGACGCACTGGGCACCCTTGTGGCTCGCGGCGACGTGACACCACTGAACTGAAATGGAGAAGAAATGCAGATCTCGGGAATCACTGCGCTGGTCACCGGTGCGGCATCCGGACTGGGCGCGGCGACAGCCTCGGCCCTCGCCAAGCAGGGCGCATCGGTCATCGGCCTCGACTTGCCGGGCGCAGTCGAAGCAAACGCTGGTGAAGATCGACCCGGCATCAGGATGGTCGGGGCCGACGTCACGAGCGAAGAAGCGGTTCTCGCTGCGTTATCGACCATACGCGACGACGACCCGCCACTCCGGCTTGCCATCAACTGCGCGGGCATTGCACCCGCCCGGCGCATCATCTCGTCGAAGGGCGCCCATGAACTCGGCCTCTTCGAGAAGACCCTTTCGATCAACCTCATCGGTTCGTTCAACGTGCTTCGACTCGCGGCCGAGGTGATCGCGGGTACTGAGCCAGACGACACGGGGCAACGCGGGTTGATCGTG
Source organism: Arthrobacter sp. AZCC_0090 (assembly GCF_014207375.1). Taxonomy (GTDB): domain Bacteria; phylum Actinomycetota; class Actinomycetes; order Actinomycetales; family Micrococcaceae; genus Arthrobacter. Next base: position 57,505 of record NZ_JACHEE010000019.1, read on the forward strand.
AACACCGCATCGGTGGCTGCCTATGAGGGCCAGATCGGACAGATCGCCTACGCGGCGTCGAAGGGCGGCGTCGTCGCGATGACGCTGCCCGCCGCCCGCGACCTCTCCCGTTACGGAATTCGCGTGAACACGATCGCCCCGGGAATCGTCGACACTCCGCTGCTGGCCGCGCTCGGCGAAGAGGTCAACGCCTCGCTCTCGGCCGGGGTGCCGTTTCCGCACCGGCTCGCCCGCCCTGACGAGTATGCACAACTCGTGGTCATGATCGCGCAGCACGACTACCTCAACGGCGAGACCATTCGAATGGACGGCGCACTGCGCATGGCGCCGCAGTGAGCTTCAGGTCACTGGTCAGCCCACAAGGGGCATCAACGCAAGACGTGAAAGAGGTACGTGCATGAGCAGCTCAGTCATTGTGGCGGGAGCGAGGACCCCCATCGGAAAACTCCTCGGCGGCCTGTCATCGTTCGACGCGGCCGACTTGGGCGGGATTGCCATCGCTGCAGCCCTCGAAAGGGCAGCCATGCCGGCCCCGGCCGTGGAATATGTCATCATGGGCCAGGTTCTCACCGCAGGGGCGGGGCAGTTGCCTGCGCGACAGGCGGCCAACAAAGGCGGCGTGAGCATGTCGGTCGCCTCCACCACGGTGAGCAAGGTGTGCCTTTCGGGCATTCAGGCGGTGATTCTGGCAGACCAATTCATTCGTACAGGAGACTTCGGAGTTATCGTCGCAGGTGGGCAGGAGTCGATGACAAAGGCGCCGCACTTGCTGACAGGCTCCCGCCAGGGCACGAAGTTCGGCCCGATCACGATGGTCGACCACATGGCCGTCGACGGTCTCGAAGACGCATTCACGGCCGAAGCAATGGGGCTGCTCACGGAGCGGGTGAACGACGACGACCCGATGAGCCGCGAATCACAAGACGCCTTCGCGGCCGCCTCGCATCAGCGTGCGGCAGCCGCATGGCAGAACGGACTCTTCGATGACGAAGTGGTGTCGGTGAAAATACCACAGCGAAAAGGCGAATCCATCGTCGTCAGCAGGGACGAGAGCATCCGGCCCGACACCACGACCGCCACGCTGGGGGCGCTGCGCCCGGCGTTCAGGGCAGACGGAACCATCACCGCCGGAAACGCCTCGCCGGTTTCTGACGGTGCATGCGCGCTGATCATCATGGACAAAGAAAAGGCGGAGGCCTCCGGAATCACCTGGCTCGCCGAGATCGGCTCCCACGGCATGGTTGCCGGCCCGGATTCGAGCCTGCAGTCACAGCCTGCGAACGCCATAGCGCTGGCGTGCAAACGTGAGGGAATCAAACCGGCCGATCTCGATCTCGTCGAAATCAACGAGGCGTTCGCCGCTGTCGCATTGGCTTCCGCCGCCGAGCTAGGCATCGGCCTTGACCGGGTGAATGTGAACGGGGGAGCGATTGCGATCGGTCACCCCATCGGAATGTCAGGAGCCCGCATTCTGCTCACGCTCGCCCTCGAACTCAAACGGCGCGGCGGCGGAATCGGCGCCGCCGCGCTCTGCGGCGGAGGTGGCCAAGGTGATGCGCTCATAATACGAGTCCCGAAACAGGATGAACATGCCTGACCAGACTCCGGATTCGACCGTCTTGCTCGACGGGGTGGTTCGTGCAGAGAACCACGGTCACGTACTGCTCATCACCCTGAACCGCCCCGACGCTCGCAACGCGGTGAACTTCGGGCTTGCTGCGGCACTCGGCTCCGCCATCGAGCTGCTGAACAACACCGATGAGCTTCGCGTCGCCGTCATCACCGGCGCCGGCAAGGCGTTCTGCGCCGGCCAAGATCTCAAGGCCTTCACGGCTGGAGAGGGCCTGATTTTGCCCGAGCATCCCGAGTGGGGGTTCGCTGGCTTCGTCCGGCATTTCTCAGCGAAGCCGACCATCGCCGCAGTGCATGGTTTCGCCCTCGGCGGAGGGCTTGAAATCGCGCTCGCTTGCGACCTGATCGTTGCCGAAGAGGGCACGCGATTCGGTCCGAAGTGACACGCGGATTGTTCGCTGCGGGAGGCGGGGCATCACGCATAGCGCAGCAGCTGCCGCAGAAGGTAGCCCTTCAGCTGTTGCTCAGTGGAGAGCCCATTTCGGCCGGGACCGCCGAGAGCTGGGGGCTAGTGAACAAGGTTGCGCCCTCGGGAACGCATGTGGAGGTGGCGATGAACCTCGCCCGTGGCATCGCCGGCAACGCACTGCTCGCCGTGCAGGCGTCGAAGCGATTGGTCTATGAGAACGTCAATCAGTCTGTTTGGAACGATGAGTCGTGGGTGAACATCGATGCGACGGTGGCGGAGATCTTCGACTCGAAGGATGCCGGCGAGGGTGCGCGAGCTTTCGTTGAGAAGCGTCAGCCGGTCTGGCAGGCGCGGTGACCAGGATAGGCGACACTCTGTTCATAAGGAGTGGCGCCCGAGCCACTCCCGGAGCACACGCAGAAACTCTTGCGGCTCTTCGACGCTCGGCAAATGCGCGGATTTCGCGAACCGATGCCCTTCAGAATGCGGAAGCACTTCGACGAGAACATCAGCGATGATCGCCATACGCGACACGTCGAAGTCGCCCACCGTGATGAGCGCCGGTGCGGTCATCGAGGCGAGACGGCTATATGCCGAAGGCTGGAGCGGCAGTGAGTTTGGAGGCTCCTCGCCCCGCTCGACGTTTGGCTGGTTGAGTTCGAAGGCGCGCGCGACGAACGCGGGGTCGAGGTCCTTCGCATCGCGCTCGGGCCCGAAGACCCAGAGCTCGACCTCAAGTCGCTTCGCTTGCGGCCTGTCTCCGAGGGCGGTCAGTTCGGATATTCCTGCGAAGAGGGCGCTCTCGGAATCGGTCGGCGTGGTGGGCGGGAAACCCTCGATGCCCGATCCGATCGTAACGACGCCGTCAACCCGGTCAGTATGCACCACCGCCGTATTGACGGCGATCATGCCGCCCCTCGACGAGCCGACCAGAGTTGCGGCCGCCACGCCGAGGTGATCAAGCAAAGCGACGACGTCACCATGGTTCGTGAACGGGGTGCCGTCGCTCGTCGTGCGGCCATACCCCCGCGCGTCGAACCTGACGACGAAGTGGTCGGTCGCCAGCGCATCGGTCTGAGCATCCCACATGCGAAGCGTCGCCACGCCCGCGTGGAGCAGTACGAGTACCGGATGGTGGGTCCTTCCTGCTGTCTCGTAGTAGAGCTCGGCACCGTGGGTGTGGAGGAATGGCATGCAAGTCAGTCTACAGAAATTAGTTAGCTACGTGTAATATGTACGAAAGAAAGCAGGGCAAAATGGCGCTGGTCGGTTCGAGCACGCTCGACGTATTTCCCTTATCTCTCGGTGGCAATGTCTTCGGCTGGACCGCTGATCGCGAAGAATCGTTCGACGTACTCGACGCTTATCGAGATGCTGGCGGCGATTTCATCGATACTGCCGACGTGTATTCGGCGTGGCCGCCTGGGCATTCCGGCGGTGAATCCGAGACGATCATCGGCGAATGGATGGCGCAGCGGATCAACAGGGACAGCGTTGTCATCGGAACTAAAGTCAGCAAACATCCGTCGTTCCCCGGGCTGTCCCGTAGCAACGTTCTCGCCGCCGCTGCCGCGTCTCTCATCCGGCTCGGCACCGATTACATCGACATCTACTACGCGCATTACGACGACCCCTCGGTTCCACTCGAGGAAACGGCTGGGGCGTTCGACGAGCTGGTCAGGCGTGGCTGGGTGCGTTTTGTCGGGTTATCGAACTACAGCGGGGACAGAATCGACGAATGGTTCGCCGTTGCGGAGGCGAACGGGTTCGCTCTGCCGGTGGTGCTGCAGCCGCAATACAACCTGGTCAAACGGGTTCCTTATGAGCTAGATCTGGCGCCTCGCGTGGCGCGGCATCACCTCGGGGTCACCCCGTACTTCGCCCTCGCAGCCGGGCTGCTCACCGGCAAATACCGAAACGCCGACGACATCCACGGCACATCGAGGCAAAGTTTCTTGAACCGCTACGTCAGCGACGAATCGTTCATGGTGGTGTCGGAATTACGCAGGATCGCCACGGAACGAGAGTGCGCAGCCAGCTCGATCGCGCTCGCGTGGCTGCTGGCCCAGCCTGGAATCGCGGCGCCGATTGCCTCGGCGCGCACGGTCGAACAGCTGCCCGATCTGCTGGCGGCGGCAAACATCGAACTCACGGCCGACGAGCTCCGTCGGCTCGGCGAGGTGTCAGGTTTGGTGTCCGAGTGACACCAGTTCGGTGACCGCTCGGACAGCCAGCGCCCCCGCTACCCCTGCGGGTTCGGACATGGCGGGTGGCGAAGAACCCCCAAGGAACAGAGGAGAATCAAGCATGGACTTGCATCTGCAACCGGACTGGCAACGTGCCCTTGGGCAGTACGTCGAGATACGACTTGGCGGAAAGACTGTCCGAACGGGCACCGTCGATTCGGTTATGCCGGACAGCTCAATTCTTTGGATTTCGGCCCAGGGTACAGATACGCGAATGATGGTGGAGCAGGCTCGAGGCAACGAGGTATTTGTGGGGTACCAGTGGGCCCACGCCGATCCGTGGCCCAGATAGGGTGGCCAGGCCAGAACTCGATCTGGTCAGCGTTGCGCGCCTTCCCAAGACTATGAACGAAATCTCGATCTGGAGCAGCAGATGAACCGCACAATGTTCAAGTCCAAAATCCACCGTGCCACCGTCACGCACGCGGATCTGCATTACGTCGGCTCCGTCACCGTTGACCTGGATTT
>NZ_JACHEE010000020.1 GCF_014207375.1 Arthrobacter sp. AZCC_0090
TGGCGACGACGCGCTGCGATTGGTCGAAGACGCCGTTGCCCTGGCCCATGCCGGGGCATTTTGCGTCCTCATGGAAATGGTCCCCGCGGACGCTGCTGCGGCAGTGGACGCAGCAGTGTCGGTGCCGACGATCGGCATCGGCGCCGGTAATGTCACTACGGGCCAGGTTCTGGTCTGGCAGGACATGGCCGGGCTTCGGGGCGGCAGGATGGCCAAGTTCGTCAAGCAGTACGCCGACCTCCGGACCTCACTCAGCGACGCCGCCAAGGCATACGGAGAAGAAGTGCGTTCGGGCCAGTTTCCGGGACCCGAGCACTCCTTCTAGTGGCTACATGTAATGTCGGGCAACAGCCTTCGTCGACGTGAACTTCCTCATTCCCGGCCGGCGCGTGCAGGGCATCACCTTGGGCTACAGCGAAATCGAAAGCTGATACCGGCGCTTGTCTCGCTCGTTGAAGCCGTCGGATTCCCGGTGAATAAAGCTCGTGACCACCTACAAGCTGGAAGACATAAACCAGGCCGTGGACGACCCTTCTATGACGGGAAGTCAAGCCAGGAGTGTCTGGAGTTGGCGGAAGATCTGTCTGGCGATGAAGCGCTTGAGGCAGCGGCGCATTTCCCGTGGGCTCTTTCCTTCCGCGGTGCGTCGCTCGATGTAGGCGCGAGTGGCGGGGTCTGTGAGGCTTCTGGTCCTGGCGACGACGTCCAGTGCGCGGTTGAGCTGCTGGTCACCGTAGCGGTTGAGCCTGTGCCTATTCGTGTTGCCCGAGGATGCCGGGATGGGGCTGGCGCCGGCGAGGGCTGCGAAGGCCGCTTCCGAGCGGACCCTGCCGTGGTGCGAATACGAGGCGAGGATGATCGCCGCGGTCACCGGGCCTACCCCGGAGATGTCCAGGATTCCCGGAGCCATGAGCTGGACATGTTCAGCAAGGGCCCGCTGGTTGTCCTCCAGTTCCGTGCCGAGTGTAATGACGGCGGAGGCGAGGCGCCGCGCCTCGGCCCGTGCAACGGCGGCGGCCGCTCCGTCACCCGGTCTTGCCCGCCAGCCCTGGACCGTCGTGACCTGGGCAGCGGTCAGCGGGGAGCGTGCATCGATTCCCAGATCGAGAGTCCGCAACAGAGCGGTCAGCGCGTTGCGCGCATCGGTACGCCGGGTGTCCATCGAGCGCCGGGCAGCCAGAAGGATTCGCAGTGCGTCCCTGAGGCCCTCGGACCTGGGGCTGACGAGTTCGGTCGTCGCCGTCTTCCCGGGACGGTCCGGCAGGGGCGACGGCGTCGATCGTCGGATTTGCCGTGGGCGCGACGGGATTGCCGCCGGGGCGGCCTGGCCTCGCAGACAACGAAGCACTCAACCTCGAGCAGGCGCGTCAGGCGTGCCCCGTAGGAGCTCGTCCCCTCGACAGCGGCCAGGACGTTCCCCGTCGGGGTGCGGCGCCGGATCCATTCCACCGCCCGGCTCATGCCCGCCCCGGTGGTGGGAAACGTTTCGGTCCCGATTACCGCGCCCGTAGTGGCGGCGAGCATTGAGAATGTGTGGGTCCTGGCGTGCGTGTCCACGCCGACGACGTGTGTGTACTGCTCTGCGACTATGGTCATTTGCTTGCTCCTGTCCGAAATGTCTGATCGGAACCAGCCGGGAGGGATCACACCGAGGCAAATCTCTAACGGGTTACGCAGCACCACCGGGGCGACGCGGACAGCCTTCTATAAAGCCATTGGAGTGGGCCGGCTGCTCCCGGGCCCTCCGGGCGGACAGGTCGTCTATAAGACACCGCAGGGCGGGTCAGATATGAAGGGGGTCACGCCCGGTGGTCCCGGAAGCAGTCTGCCAACCAACCTCGGGCTGGTCACAACCCATTAGAGATATGAAGGCAGGCGCCACCATCAAGCCGGTCTTCGTCCTCTAGGAATGGGCGGTGACGGTCGCGTTCCCTGCCTGCAGCGAAGCAGCCGTTACCGCTTGCCGACTTCACAACATGGGCGATGACGAAAAACGGAAGCCATTGATCATGCAGTAAGCCCCGGACAGCACCATGAACGAGAAGCGAGGAACAAACATCGTTCAAACTAAGGAAGGAAGCCCCGGCCGCACCGTCGGTCTCCAACGGCTCAGCCCGGTCGGGTCGTATGACGTGGAGTTTTGCAGCGACCCGAATTAGGCAGTGACCCGAATTAGCAAGTTGGGCTGCACGTGGGAAAGCCTGCCACTACCGCAGCCGCAATGATGATAACCGACCCTAACAGTGGACGTTTGCGGAGCCGGTAGGGGGATACCCACGGTGGCACCGGGTAAGAAGGAACCGTGCCCAGATCTCGTGTGGTCAGCGGAGAGGCACTGAATTCGTCGCGATAATTGATGATCCGCTGATCACCCAGTGCTTCCTCGCAGCTATCGGCGGATCGTCCGTGTAGTAGCCCACACCGCGTCGGTTGCCTTCCGGCCGACGGAACTTCAAGGGCTTATGAGATGCAAGTTTGGCATTGGTACTTAGACCCTATTCCAGCAATTCGTGCTTGTAGTGGAGCAAAAACTCGTGCCGGTAGTGGAGCCCTATCCAGGGTGATGCTGTAATCTCATCGATGTTGAGAGCAGGCAGGTACGCTGGTGCTTCTTCGGCCCGCGGTGTCGGCTCGGGCACGCCTGGTTGGCACGCCTTCTGGACGGGGCTACTTGGCGGAACCCGGCTTCTGGGCATGGCATTTCTCTTCTCGTTAGTGGCATCGGCTATATGTATGAACGGAAGCGTGTCAGCAGGGCGGACGAAGGTGACCTGGCGACCGGAATACACCAGAAGCTGTTCTGTTAGAACGCTTTGAGGATGTCTTCGACGCGTTGTTTGGCGTCGCCGAAGAGCATCTGGGAGTTGTCGCGGAAGAACAGGGGGTTCTGGACGCCGGCGTAGCCTGCGGCCATGGATCTCTTGAACACGACGACGTTCTCGGCTTCCCATACGCGCAGGACGGGCATGCCGGCGATGGGGCTTCCCGGGTCTTCGGCGGCGGCGGGGTTCACGGTGTCGTTGGCTCCGATAACGAGAACGACCGAGGTATCGCCGAGGTCATCGTTGATTTCGTCCATTTCCAGGACGATGTCGTAGGGGACTTTCGCTTCGGCGAGGAGCACGTTCATGTGTCCGGGCAAGCGTCCGGCGACCGGGTGGATGCCGAACCGTACGTTCACGCCGCGTTCGCGGAGCTGGTGGGCGAGTTCGGCGACGGGGTACTGGGCCTGGGCGACTGCCATGCCGTAGCCGGGGGTAATGACGACGCTGGATGCGTTGGACAGTAGCTCGGCGGTTGCCTGGGCGGTGATTTCGCGGTGTTGGCCGTAGTCGGCGTCCCCTCCCGTCGGGGCGGCGATGCCGAAGCCGCCGGCGATCACGGAGATGAAGGACCGGTTCATGGCCTTGCACATGATGTAGGACAGGTAGGCGCCGGAGGAGCCGACCAGGGCACCGGTGATAATGAGGAGGTCGTTGTTGAGCAGGAAACCCGCGGCTGCTGCGGCCCAGCCGGAGTAGCTGTTGAGCATCGAGACGACGACGGGCATGTCGCCGCCGCCGATGGAAGCCACAAGGTGCCAGCCCAGTGCCAGGGCAAGGGCAGTGACGACAACCAGCAGCCACAACTGGGAGTCATTGACGTACCAGACCGTGAGCGCGACAAATGCGATCAAGGCGCCGAGGTTGATGGCGTTCTTTCCGGGCAACATCAGCGGCGATGACTTCATCCGTGCCGAGAGTTTGAGGAACGCGACGATTGAGCCGGTGAAGGTGACCGCTCCGATGAACACGCCGATGAACACCTCGGCGTGGTGGACGGCCGTCAACGCCCCGGGCAGGTCCGGGGCTTCAAGGTGCCCGTTCCAGCCGACGAGCACTGCCGCGAGGCCAACGAAGCTGTGGAGCAGGGCGATGAGTTCGGGCATGCCCGTCATTTGAACGACGCGGGCGCGCCACAACCCGATGGCGCCGCCCACCAGCACCGCGGCCACGAGCAAGACCAGCCCGGTGAACCCTGCTCCTGTCCCCCAGGCACCCTGGAGGGTCAGCCAGATGGTGGCCGCGAGCGCGATCACCATGCCGGCGATGCCGTACATGACCCCGGCGCGGGCCTTCTCATGCTTGCTCAGCCCGGCAAGGCTGAGGATAAACAGCAGGGCCGCGACAATGTAGGCCGCCCCCGCCATGGATTCTGCGGTCCAGGGACCGGAGACGGTATCAGACACGGTGAGGCTCCTCGTTAATGTTCGTGCTGCTTCGGTGACGGCGCTCATCCGTTGACCCGGTTTCCTCGGGAGAACATCGCGAGCATGCGCCGCGTGACGGCGAAGCCACCGAAGATGTTGATGCTGGCCAGCAGGACCGCAACGGCGGCAAGGGCCTGCATGGGGAGGTTGCCGGAAGTGATCTGCAGCAGCGCCCCGACGACGATGATTCCCGAGATGGCGTTCGTGACCGACATCAGCGGCGTGTGCAGCGCATGATGGACTTTCCCGATGACGTAGAACCCGACCACGACCGAGAGCATCAGCACCGTGAAGTGCTGCGGCAACGGTGCCGGCGCGATCGCGTTGATCACGAAAAGGACCGCGATGCCCGCGGCAACGAGCCCGGCCTTACCGGCCCGGCTGAGCCCCTTCTTCTTCGATGCCTTGCCGGCAGCGGACTCCCCCGCACCCGCGGTGTCAGTCTTCACCGCAGGCGCGGCGGAGACCTGGACCGGCGGCGGCGGCCAGGTCTTCTCACCGTCGCGCACCACCGTCACCGAGCGCTGCACCACATCATCGAAGTCAATCCTCAGCTGCCCGTCCTTCTCCTTGGTCAGGAGCTTGAGCAGGTTCAGCATGTTGGTCCCGTACAGCTGGGACGCTTGTGCCGGCAGCCGGGCCGGGAGGTCGGTGTAGCCCAGGATCACGACGCCGTTGTCCGTTACCACGCGTTCCCCGGCGACCGAGCCTTCCACGTTCCCGCCCTGGCCTGCGGCCATGTCAACGATCACGCTTCCTGGTTTCATGCCGGCCACATCCTCGGCCGTGAGCAGCTTCGGCGCGGGACGTCCCGGGATCAGTGCCGTGGTGATGATGATGTCAACATCTTGGGCCTGTTCGGAGTAAATCTCCGCCGCCCGGGCGTTGTACGCCTCGGACGTGGCCTTGGCGTACCCGTCGGAAGACGTCATGACCTCCTCGACCTCCACCTTGAGGTAGGTTCCGCCGATGGACTTCACCTGGTCAGCCACCTCCGGCCGCGGGTCAGTAGCGCGTACGACCGCACCCAGGCTGCTCGCCGCCCCGATCGCCGCCAGGCCGGCCACCCCGGCCCCCGCAACCAGTACCTTCGCCGGCGGGACCTTGCCAGCGGCGGTCACCTGCCCGGTGAAAAACCATCCAAATTCGTGTGCTGCCTCAATCACGGCCCGGTAACCGGCAATGTTCGCCATCGAACTGAGCACGTCCATCGACTGTGCCCGGGAGATCCGCGGCACCGCGTCCAACGCAAGCGCCGTGATCGGCCGTGCCGCCAAAGCCTCCACCAGCTCCGGCCTCAAGCCCGGGCTCAGCGACCCGATCAGGGTTGCCCCGACGGCCAGACGGCCGATCTCTTCCTCCGTGGGCGCGTTCACCCGCAGCACCACTTCGCTGCCCCATGCCTCGTCCGCGCCCACAATCACGGCACCCGCCGCAGCATACGAGTCGTCCGCGAAGGACGCCGACTCCCCGGCGCCCTTCTCGACCACCACCTCGTAACCCAACTCCAACAACTGTCTGACGGTGACTGGCGTCGCCGCGACCCTTGTCTCTTGGCCTAACTCCGCCACAATCCCGATACGTGTCACGTTTACTCTCTCTCATCCATCCAACATGCCCGGGGCGGATTCCGCTGCCCGGCCAAAACCCGCGTATGTTCATTTCCTCGGAGGCGCTGTCAGCAAGACGGTGACCGCTCCTGTATCTCCTCAACTTGGCCGCCCCTTTGGTCGTCATAAGCCGGAGGCGACAAGGTAAGGCCGGTACGGTGTAATAGCTCCCTGGATTGGAGGAGGGGCGGCCATCGTAGCGCAGCACGTCGTCAGGGGTGCGACCTCGCCGGACCGGAGAGCCTAGTTGCCGGACACGAGGAAGGAAGCCGAAGTCAGGCACCCGTGCCGGCCACATGGTCTCTGCGCAGCTGACCTTGAAACGGCGCCGTTGTCGTTTGTCAATCCCATCCGGACTCCCGTTGATGATCTCCTGGCTGGCAGCGGCCTAGAGGCACTTGGCCTTTCCCTGAGCACCCTGTCAGGGGAACCGTCGAATCCGACCGTCCGTCAGACACTCAGCCGGCTGAATCACCAATCTCAGCAGTCACGACAGATTCCTCGCCTCGACCTGCTCACGTGATCCCTCGATGACTCCGTCTCTTGCCAGGAGTTCAATTTCGTCATTAGTCAGGGAGAGGATTTCCTTGAGGACAAACCAGGTGTCCTCACCGTAGCTGGGGGCGTGCCGATCAAATTTTCCACCTATGTAGGAAGGTGTTCCGCTCAGCCTGCCAGCGAGCTCACGCACGGGCCAGGTGCCGATTTCGGATTGATTCAGGTCCACCAGCCACTCAAGATGCTTTAGCTGCGGATCCGATTCGACTCGGTCTGCAGCCGTTTGGCAGACGCCCGCAGGAACCGACCGGGCCTGGAGTGCAGCCATAAGCTCGAAGCCGTCCCGGCCGGCCGTCGCCGCCTGGATCTCGGCTTCGAGCTCTTCTTGGTGGGCGAGCCGGCTTTCCAGGGTCACGAAGCGAGAGTCTGAGAGCAGATCCTGGCGGCCCAACTCGCCCACGAGCTGCGCCCATTGCGGATTGTCGAAAACCGAGATGGCGATCCACCGGTCGATCCCTGCGGTGCGGAACGCGCCACTGGGCGCCGCCGCCTTGTAGGGAGAACGGTTGCCGATCCTGGCCCATGGTCGTCCGTTGACCACGAAGTCCAAGGTCGCAGTTCCGGAGTGGTAGATTCCTGCCTCGGTTTGGGAAGAGTCGATCCAGCACCCCTCACCCGTCAGCCGCTGGCGGTACACGCCTGCCATCATCGCCATGGCCATCTGATAGGCGCCCACCCAGTCGAGGTAGGAGTACCCGATTCCGGCTGGAGCATAAGGCTCAGGGAGGCCCGACATCTCGGTCAGCCCAGAGAACGCCTGCGCCGTCGGACCGAAGCTCCGCAGGTTGCCAAAGGTCCCCTTCTGCCCGAATCCCGATTGCTGCACATACACGATCCGGGGGTTGATTTCCTTTAGCCGCTCATACCCGAAGCCCATCCGCTCCATGGTGCCTGGAGAGAAGCCCTCAATGATGACGTCCGCCTCGCGGATGAGGTCGGTTAGTATCCGTTTTCCCTCTTCGGATTTCAGATTGAGCCCCAACCCCAACTTACCGGCGTTTATTTCGCCGAAGGCCCCACTGCGGTTGAGGCTTTCTCCGCGCTGGGCAAAGATGGGTCCTGTCGCGGCGTCGCGTTCCGCTTTGCCCCCCGGCGGAACAATCCCGGAACCGAGCCGCATACCGTCGATGCGTGAACTGTGCTCGACCTTGATCACCTCGGCGCCGTGGGCGGCGAAGAAACGTCCGGCACCCGCGCTCGCGAGCATCCAAGCGAGATCGACAACGCGAATTCCGTCCAGGGCAAACGGCTTCCCGTGAGCGCTGAGGGCGCCGGTGCGGCGGGGCGGCCCGGCCGGATGAGCGGAGGGAGTACCCAGCTTCCTCGGCAGCGAAGCACGAAGGCTTGTGCCGTGCTCGTTATGAAGGGGTGCACGCGGACCGGCCTGCCACTGGGTGTTGCTCGCACACCATCGCCCGGTGACCTGGGTGAACGTCTTGCCCAACTCCGGGTATGCGACCTCACTGAAAGTGCTGCGTATTTTCCAGTGCTCGTCCGCCAGGTTCTCTTCAGGCCGGCGGACCGGAGCCCACGTCATTCCCTGTGCTTGGCCTGCTTTCCAGATGTCCCGATCGTACTTATACGCGCCGACCATCCGGTTGATGACATCCTGGAGGTGCTGGGCGTTCGTCGGCTCTGACAGCGCCCCTGGTTCGGCATACTTGGCGTCCGCTATGTCTTCTTCGGAGCCGAATTCCCGCAACACGGCGAGCATCTGCTCTGCTGAGCCGCCGAATCCTTCCAAGTACGTGCGGTAGGCCAGCACCCAGCGTCCGTCCTTGGACCGTGCATTGGGATTGACGGTCGTTGCGGGAAGGCCGTTCTTTCCCACCGGCGCCGCCAACGAATGCCGCGAAGTCTGCCTGGCGTGCTCCTGGCGCGCGTAGATCCAACTCGGGACATCTGTCTCCGTATTCTTGCTCACGGCGTCGTGGACTGCCGTCGCCATGGACTGCCCTTCGCCCGTCTCAAGCCGGTAGTTGAGCGCCGCCAGTAGCTGGATAACGGTGAGATCGCCGGTGATATGGTAACTGTGCCAAAGTTGGGGCGCGATCGGCTGCGTATCGTAATCGCCGAGCGGCGTCCGGTCATATCCACAATTCATCATCACGCCCCCAAGGGCGAGGTGTACGAGGTCGCTGCTGACATAGTCCGCCCACGGACCATCATCACCGAAGGGGCTGATCCTCGCGTAGATAAGGCCGCGGTTGCGCTGGCGGAGGACGTCGCCGCCGATGCCTCGGTCATTCAGGTAACTTCGGTGCCGGGTGTCGATCACTATGTCGGCAGAGTCGCACAGGAGCTTAAACTCCTCGCGGCCCTCCTGACTGTCGAGGTCGATGGAAATGGATTTCTTACCGAGGTTGTAATGCCAGAAATAGAGGCTTCGCTCAGGATCCGGCTGATCCCCGTAGAACGGCCCATAACTGCGTGTCGCTTCGCCCTCGGGCGGTTCTACCTTGATCACTTCAGCGCCGAGGCCCGCCAGGACGCGGCCGCAGAATTCGCCCAGTTCGTCCGCGAGCTCGATCACCCGGACACCCGACAGGAACCCCTTGGCCGCAGGTTCACTGCTGCCTGCTCGTGAATGAGTTTCAGATGGCATCATTGGCTCCGATTCGTCTTCCGGCCACGCCGCGCCTCCAGGCACGATGGTCCAGAATAGTCCCACATGTTCCGTCCACCCTAGGCTAAAGAATCTATTCCTGGCAAACGATGACATTCTTTGGGATTTTGATAAGAAAGAGGAGTTGCGTCTCGCCGAGATGCCCGGATCGCAGCCCATGCCAAGATGGGGGCGTGATCAACCTCGTAAAATTGGAGCACTTCCGCGTGCTCGCACGTACCGGGAACTACGAGCAGGCCTCCCGGAAACTTCACGTCACCCAGCCCACCCTGAGCCGCAGCATCCAGTCGCTGGAACAAAGCCTTGACATGAGGCTGATAGAACGGCAACGGGGCCGAGCGGGCCTGCGCCTGACCATCGGCGGCCAGGAACTGCTGCGCAGGTCAGAGCAATTACTCGAGATAGCCGGGGCCCTCGAAGAAGAACTTACCAACATCAAGCACGCACCTCAGCGAGAGCTTGCCTTTGGCATCGGGCCAATGCTCGCCAGCACAAGCCTCACCGAACCGCTGCTCCAAATCATGGAGGCCTACCCGTCGACAGATGTTTCGGTGGTCATCGATCAGGGCGAGGTGATGAACCAACGCTTGCTAAACGGAAGCATCGAGTTCTATATCGCCCCGTTCCATCGCAATGCCAAGGTTCCCGGCGTCGAACGGCGGCGATTTGGTAGCCGACCGCCCGGCATTCTGGTGCGTCCGGGGCACCCACTGGTAGGGCAGCATTCAATCTCGTCCGAGATGATTAGCCGATACCCCCGCATTTCGGGAACGGCCTGGAATGACCGGCTACTTTACGTCGATGAGGAGCTGGCCAGGCATCTTCACGCCACGGTGGAAATCGACAACTTCGAGCTGCTAGTCCGAACGACCCTCAGGTCAGACGCCGTCCTCATGTTTTCAGCGCGGGACCGGGAGCGGGAACTTGTCCCACTCGATGTCGACTTTGACCTAGCCGAGTCTCCCGAAATAAGTGCCTTCATGCTTGCAGGCCACCCCCTTTCGCCCGCTGCCGCGTTACTCATAGACCTGCTCAAAGCAGCGTATGTCCACCGCAAGGGCGAACCCGACGCGATCTGAGGTTTTAATATACTTTTTTCGTATAAATTTTAGATGAAACATTCATTGGCGGAAATTGGAAGAATCGGCTTAACTTCCAATCAGGCCACCAGAGCACCTTCGGCGGTCACTGAAATCAATACGTGACTCGATGGAGAGGCCCGAATATGACCGACTGGCATGAAATCGACAACCAGCTGACAGACCCAGCCTGGTACGGGAAGGGCGACTCCCACCGGACCTTCAAACTCTTGCGTGACGAGGACCCTGTTCACTGGACCCAGGACGACCGCTACGGCCGTCACTATTGGACGCTGACCAGGCATGAGGACATCAAGAACTATTTGCTGGACGACCAGCTGTATAGCAACCGGATTGACACGCGCATCCCCCGCAGTTCGAAGCGGCGCACGCCCGAGCAGCGCCATCAACTCGGGTTCGACGTGCTCATGACGGCAAACGATAATCCCCTTCACGATCTCTACCGGCGCCCGCTCAACAAGCACTTCAGCGTCCCGGCCGTAGGCCGGCTGAAGTCCCAGATCGACGCCGTTGTCGACGGCATTATCGCAGAGGCGTGTGAACGCGACGAGGTTGACGTGGTGGACAACATCGCCGAGGAGCTCTCTGCTCGTGTGATCCTGACGATGCTCGGTGCGCCTCCGGAAGACTGGGATATGTTACGGGAGGCGACCTCCCAGAAAATGGCTGCTGCCGATCCTCGCTACATCATCGACAACGATCACATCAAGACGTACCAGATTGGCGCGCAGCGTCTCTACGACTACAGCCAGAGGCTCACCCAGGAGCGCCGCAAGGATCCCAAGGACGACCTGGCCACGGTGATCGCACAAATGCAGATCGATGGAGACCCGCTGAGCCCCCATGAGTCGGCCACATACTGTTCACTGATGATCTCCGGGGGTCTCGAGTCGACGCGCAACACGGCCGCCGTCGGACTGTGGGCCTTCATGAACAACCCCGAGCAGCGCACTCTGCTGCTGGAAGATCCCTCCCTGACTAAGTCCACCGTCGAAGAGGTCATCCGCTGGGTCAGCCCGGGCTCGGGCCGGCTGCGGGTCGCCACCCGGGATTTCGAGCTGCACGGAAAGACGATCCGTCAGAATGACTGGATCATCGCCTTCCTGGCCTCGGCCAACCGCGATGAGCGCGTGTTCGAGAACCCGGAGAAGTTCGACATCCGGCGCAATCCGAACCCGCACCTGGGACTAGGAGAGGGCCTGCATATGTGCTTGGGGCGTAACCTGGCCCGCCTTGAGCTGGCCTCATTCTTCCCCAAGTTCCTGCGGGCATTCCCGGACATCGAACTGACGGCCGATCCCGAGTGGATCCCCGACGCCAATGTCACCGGCTTCCGCACGATGCCGGTCCGACTCAACACGCCGGCCCTCGTATAAACGCCAGGGACAGCGGCACCAAAGAAGGAGATTCCGTGCCAACAGTACGATTCACTACCCCGCAGGGCGACGTTAAAGAAATCGGCGCAAGCGACGGCGAGAACCTGATGAAGATCGCCGTCCAGAATGGGCTCCCGGGAATCGAGGGCGAGTGCGGCGGCGAGATGAACTGCGCCACGTGCCACGTGTACATCACTGAGCCCTGGAAGAGCAGGATGAGGTCCGCATCGGTAGACGAGAACGATTTGCTGGAGTTCGATGACAAGGTCTGCGCTGACAGCCGACTCGGCTGCCAGGTAAAGGTAACCGCCGCCCTCGATGGCATGGACGTCGCCATTCCCTGACCCCGGTCAGGGACCTAACAGCAGGAGATGAACGATGGCGGTCTACTACGACACGCTGATTGTCGGCACCGGCCACGCCGGAACCCAGCTCGCCGTATCGCTGCACAATGGCGGCTACACAGGTACGGTCGGGCTCGTCGGGAGTGAGACGGAATTGCCCTACGAGCGGCCCCCGCTGTCCAAGGGATACATGTCCGGCGAGCAGGACGACGACGAAATCCTGATCCGGAGCCAGTCTTTTTGGGACGAATCCGGCATCGACCTTCGGCTCGGAGAGGAAGTGACGGAGGTCGACGCCGGATCCTCCACCACAACCACCCGCGGCGGGGAGCACATCGGTTTTGGAACACTTGTCTGGGCTGCAGGCGGCACGGCTCGCCGTATCCCGGTTCCCGGCAGCAACCTGCGTGGCGTACGGAGCCTGCGGACCATTGCCGATGCCCGGCTGCTGCGTCATTCGGCCAATTCGGTCAGGCGCCTAGCCGTGATCGGGGGCGGCTACATCGGGTTGGAGGCCGCAGCCAAGTTCACCGAACTGGGCGTCCAAGTCACGGTCGTCGAGGCACTCCCCCGGCTCCTGGCCCGGGTGACCGGACAGGAGATCTCGGACTACATCGCACAACTGCACGAGAACCACGGCGTACGGATCATCCTCAACTCGGGAGTGGAGGAGATCACCGGCTCCAAAGGTCACGTCACGGGGGTGCGACTGGCCTCCGGCGAACATGTCCCCGCAGACCTCGTGCTGGTGGGCATCGGACTGATCCCATCCTGCCGAACACTTCAGGAAGCGGGCGCCGCGGTTGACAACGGCATCGTCACCGACGCGTTCTGCCACAGCACGCTGCCGAATATCTACGCGATCGGCGATTGCGCGAACACTCCGTCAAAATACGCACAAACAGGACGCGTCCGCCTGGAATCCGTGCAGAATGCGACCGATCAGGCAAAAACCGTCGCTGCGGCCATCCTAGGCGATGCCCGTCCCTACACCGCTCCCCCCTGGTTCTGGTCACACCAGTACGACACCAAGATCCAGACCGCCGGTCTCCAAACCGGGCATGAAACGACCATCATCCGGGGAAACCCGGCCGAATCGCGCTTCAGCGTCATCTATCTCAAAGAGAATGAGGTCCTCGCGGTCGACGCCGTCAACATGATGCGCGACTATGTGCAAGGACGAAACCTGGTGGAACGCGGGGCCCGGATCGATGCAAACCTGGCGAAGGATCCGGACGTTCCTCTCAAAGACACCGTAGTGAACACTGCCCACTCCGCGGTGATCCCGGCATGACTGCAGCCACGCACGGGTCCGACCAAACAGCGATCCTCGCGTCCGCGCCCGGCACACTGCGATGGGCGATCAAAAGAAGCTTCCGCGGATATATCTCGGCGCTGGAAGACGGCTCCGAGGCCGGAATCGGCGTCACTTTGACAGAGGACGAGTACGAGTTTCCGGGCGACTCCATTCACATCGCACCGGATGGTCGGCGCATCTTCGTGAAGTTCCAGGGTGCGGTCGCCTTCGACGGCTACGGTGGCCTGCTGGCGATAACATTCGCACAGCCCTGGCTCGAGCTCGACGGGGACCGCGTCACGCTGACGGTTGAAGACGCGCTGACCGGCGGCGTCCGGCACGCCATAGCCCGGTTCACCTTGGCCCCTGCGCTCCTCGACGCGCCGACGGGGGTCGTCCGCTGGAACAACTGCTCGCCCGAGCTCACCTTCGAGGGGGTGCGGTTCTTCGGAGACACCTACCGTGTCGGCGCGCCGCTGGATCACCTCAGCTTCTACCTGACGACCGCTCCCCCGGCATGACCTCGACGACCTCACCCGACTACAGCAAGGACGTACCATGACAGAACGGAACGGCCCCTCCTACCCCGAGCTCGACGGTAAAGTCGCTGTCATCACCGGGGCAGCACGCGGCATGGGGGCGCGCTTCGCCGAAGGCCTTGCCGTGCGGGGCGTCGCAGTGATCGCCGGCGATATCAACGCCGAGGCCATGGAGGCGACAGCTGCGGCCATCGAGTCCTCCACCGGGGGACGGGTCATCGGCTGCCGCCTTGACGTGACCCAACCGGAAGACCACACACGGCTGGCCGAGCGCGCCGTCGAACAGTTTGGCCGGCTCGACTACTGGGTGAACAACGCCGGCGTCTTCCCGCAGGCACCGATCCTCGACATTACCCCCGATCAATTGCATGCCACCTTTTCAGTCAATGTCGACGGCGTACTCTTCGGGGCGCAGGCAGCGGCCCGAAGCATCGGTACCGGTGGCGGGTCGGTTGTGAACATGGCCTCGCTGGCTGCTTTCCGCGTCAGGCCTGCACGGGGCGCATACGGAACCTCGAAGGCCGCCGTGACGCACCTGACCAAATTCCTCGCCCGCGAGCTCGGCAGCACGGGCATCCGCTTCAACGCCATCGCGCCAGGATTCGTCGAAACCGAGATGACCCGGTGGCTCCACGACGATCCGGCCGCCCTCACCGCTGCCCTCGACACCGTCCCGCTCGGCCGGATGGGCACCACCGACGACATCCTGGGTGCTCTCCTTTTCCTCCTGTCCGACAGCTCGAGCTATATCACGGGAACAACACTCACCGTCGACGGCGGATCCAGCACCCACTCGTGACTGCGCGCCCGCAACCATCCAACGGAGATTCCATGAACGAGCAAGAGGTCATCGTGATCGGAGGCGGCGTAGCCGGACTCGATATCCCGGGCGGCTCCATGAGACTCCCGTCTGGAGCAGTAAGCGCCGGCAGGATTCCGGAGGTTTGGCGAATATTCAATTACGAGAAGAATAGATTATTTGTTGAGATACGAGTTCTCCACCGATAGTATTTTAAAAAGCTAGTCGCGCGGAGAACTTGCCGCATGGCCGAGTCGCAGCGGCGGCCCCCAAGTTTTTTCACCATTGAGTGCCCCCAGGGGCGACACCTAGGAGTTGACGTGACCAAAGACGGTACGAATTCAGCTGTAACTGACTATGACGTTGTGGTCGTAGGCGCCGGTGCAGGCGGCATCTTCGCAGTACACGAGTTTAAGGAAAAGGGACTCTCGGTACTCGGCCTCGAATCGGGAAGCGGGTTCGGCGGAGTCTGGTTTCACAACCGCTACCCGGGCGCCCGCGTCGATGTGGAAAGCTATTTCTACTGCTATGTGGACCCCAAAATCTATTCCGAGTGGAAATGGTCCGAACGCTATGCCGCCCAGCCAGAAATCCTGGCCTACCTCAATTTCGCTGCTGACAAGTACGACGTCAGGGGGAACTACAAGTTCTCCACCCGGATGACAGGCGCCCAGTGGGACCCGTCAACCGACAGCTACACCATCGCGATGAGCGACGGTAAGGCGGTCACCGCCCGTGTTTTGGTCATGGCCACCGGGCAGCTTTCCGAGGCACGCAAGCCCAGTTTCGATGGGCTGGACGACTTCAAGGGCGAATGGGTCCAGACCTCACACTGGCCCGAACATCCGGTTGCGCTCAAAGGCAAACGTATTGCCGTGATCGGCACCGGATCCTCCGGCGTCCAGGTCATCCCCCAGCTGGCCAAAGAGGCCGAGCGCCTCTACGTCTTCCAGCGCACTGCGAACTACTCGGTGCCCGCGCAGAACAGCCCGATGGACGAGGGCCGCTACCAGGACATCGCACGCGGAGTCGAAGACGTCTGGCGCGAACTGGTGGGCACCTTCTCCGGGACGCGTAATCCCCGCGGTTCCGCACGTGCCGCCGACATGTCCCCCGAGGAACAGCAGCAGCTCCTTCAAGAGCGGTGGGAACATGGCGGTCACACTATGAACTCCGTGTTTACCGACCAGTCAAGTAACGCTGACGCAAACGCAATTGTCGCGGAGTTTGTCCGCGATAAGGTCCGTCAGACGGTCAAGGACCCGGCAGTGGCTGAAAAGCTGATTCCGACCGAATATCCGATCGGCTCGCGTCGTCTGTGCGTCGATATCGGCTACTACGAGACTTACAACCGCGACAACGTGACCCTTGTCAACGTCAAAGCCGACCCGATCGAGCGCATCACTCCCCACGGCATAAAGACCCGGGACCAGGAATTTGAGGTGGACCTGATTGTCTTTGCACTCGGATTCGATGCCTTCACCGGAGCGCTGGATCAGTCCAACATCCGCAACGAAAAGGGCGAGCAACCCACCGACAAATGGGATCGGGGGCCGAAGACGTTCCTGGGCCTTATGACCACTGGCTTTCCGAATCTATTCATCGTCACCGGCCCGGGCAGCCCCTCGGTGCTCGCCAACATGATCCTGGGCAATATGCAGCACGTGCGGTTCATAGCCAATGCGCTGACGTATATGAAGGATCACGGGCATACCCGCATTGAGCCGACGGAGGAAGCCCAAACCGAGTGGACGGCGCACGTTGCGGATGCGGCCAGCAAGTTGCTGCGGCTGGGCGTCGAAAACTACATGGTTCACGTCAATAAAGACGATCAGAGCCGGACCTTCATACCGTACGCAGGAGGTTTGGACAAATACGTGGCCCGGACAAACGCAGTCGAAGAAAACGGGTACCAAGGGTTCGCCTTCGCCTGACGACGTCCGCGGAACCGGCCGGCGTGCCAGAAGGCAACGCGAGGTTCGGTCCCACCGGAAACGTAGTGCCGGAGCTTGCCCGTGAGGCAAGAGTAGTAGCCCGTGATTCTGCCCTTGGGGTGTTGCGGTGGTTGGTTGGGCCGGGATGGCCGGTCCTTGGTGGTGACTTTGATGGAGGTAACAGATCATGGTGCGGAACGGGAGTGCTGTGTTGGCGCCGGGAACGGCGGAGCGGTGGCTTGAGGAGTTCGGGCTGGCGTTGGCGGCGGGGGCGCCGGGGCGGGTGCGGGATCTGTTGACGGAGGATCCATACTGGCGTGACCTTCTGGCGTTCAGTTGGACGATCGGGTGGAAGCAGGGGGCGGAGGGCATCGCCGGGGCGCTGGTGGATGCGTCCGCGGAGCTGCGGCCCTCCGGGATCCGGTTGTCCGGCCGGTACGGGGAGCCCGAACTGGTGGTGCGGCATCTGCGGGAGGTCCTGGAGGTGTTCTTCGAGTTCGAGACGGTCCACGGGCACGGGATCGGCATTGTGCGGCTGGTCCCGGACGCGGGGTCACCTTTGGGTGCCCGGGCATGGCAGCTGTTCACCACGCTGGAGGACCTGCACGGGTACGAGGGTGTTTCGCGAGGTGCCCGGAAGAAGGGGGTGGGCTTCAGCCGGGACGGCTCGCGGCGGAACTGGCTGGACCGGCGCGTCGAGGCCGCCGCGTTCGCGGACCATGATCCCGAGGTGCTCATTGTCGGCGGCGGACAGGCCGGAGTCATGAGCGCGGCCCGGCTGGGCCAGCTCGGCGTGGAGGCTTTGGTCGTGGACCGGCATCCGCGGGTGGGCGATAACTGGCGCACCCGCTACCGGTCGCTGGCGCTGCACAACGAGACCGACATCGTGCACTTCGCCTACCTTCCGATGCCCGACACGTTCCCGCAGTACATTCCCAAAGACAAGCTCGCGAACTGGATCGAGGCCTACGTCGAGGCCATGGAAATCAACTACTGGGCCGCCACGGAATTCGTCAGCGGCGACTACGACGAGGAAGCCGGCCGGTGGACCGTCACGATCCGGCGAGGGGGCCAGGAACGGGTGATGCACCCCCAGCACGTCATCGTCGCCACGGGCAACGAGGGCGGCAAACCGCGGATCCCGCAGCTTCCCGGGATCGCGGACTTCGCCGGCGACGTCCTGCACACCAAAGCCTACCGGGACGGGGCCGACTACGCCGGCAAGAACGTCCTGGTCGTCGGGGTCGCCACCAGCGCCCACGACGTCTCCCTGGACCTGAGCACCAATGGCGCGAACGTCACGATGCTCCAGCGCAACCCCACGGTGATCATCAACATCGATACCGCCAACGTCCTGCTGAGCCTCTACACCCAGGGCAAGCCCACCGACCAGATCGACCTGGTCTCGGCCGCGAACTTCATCCACCCTTTGTTCCTGGAAAACCTCAAGGCCGCGACCCTGAAAACCGCCGAGCAGGACCGCGAAACCATTGAAGCGCTGAACAAGGCCGGCCTGCGCACCGACCAGGGCGAGGACGAATCCGGCTACCTGATGAAGTTCTTCCGCTACCGCGGCGGCTACTACATCAACGTCGGCGCCTCCGAAGCGATCATCCGCGGCGACATCACCATCGCCCAGCACGAGGACCTCGACACCTTCGTCCCCGAAGGCGTGCGCCTGAAGGACGGCACCGTCAAGGACTACGACGCCGTCATCCTTGCTACCGGCTACCTGGGCCCGATCGAGGAAATCCGGGACCTCTTCGGCGACGAGGTCGCCGGCAAAATCGGCGCGATCGGCGGCTACGACCCCGACACCCTCGAGATCCGCAACACCTTCACCCAGACCCCGCAAAGAGGTCTCTGGTTCATCGGCGGCGGCATCTCCTCATGCCGGATCTACTCCCTCCACTTGGCCCTGCAGATCAAAGCCGCCCAGGAAGGCATCCTCCCCGGCTACACCGGCACCACCCAGACCCGCCAGACCCAGGACGCACTGAACTAACCCCACCGCACGACCAGAACCACACCCGCCCGAGAGAGAGCAAAGAATGACGGATGCAACAGTGACGGACCCAGTAGTAATCGCCGGGGCAGCGGAGACGAAGTTTGCGCGGAATTCGGAACTCATGGACCTTGAGTTCCTTGCCGAGGGGATGCGCCTTGCACTGGCAGATGCAGGTATCGGCAAGGACGACGTCAACGGCCTTGTTCTCTGCGCGCCGGTGATCCCCGATGATTCTTCCTACATGGCGGAACATTTCGGTTTCGGCGCGAACTGGGTCATGAAAGCCGACTACGGCGGTGCCTCTCCTGTCGTTGGAATGTTCCGTGCACGCCGCGCCATCGAAGCCGGCGAAGCAGACGTCGTCGTGATAGTCGGCGGAGGCAACCGCCTCGAATTCCCCGAGCGTCAGCATGACGTGACAGGTTCGCCCCTGGACTATATGAACCGTAGCTGGGTTCTCCCCTATGGTTACGGCGGACCCAACAGCTCATTCGGCCTGGTCCAGAGACGGCACATGGCCGAGCACGGAACCACGATCGAACAACTAGGGAAGGTCTCCACGACATTCCGCCGCCATGCGCAGCTGAACGAGAACGCCCTTTTGCGTGATCCGCTCACACTTGAGGACTACGTCAACTCGGAGCTGATTTCAGACCCCATCCGCAAATATGATTGCGTGATGCGCTGCACGGGGGCGGTGGCCGTGGTACTTACCCGGGAGTCGATAGCGAAAAAATCCGGACGCCAGCCGGTGTACCTCGGCGACTCAGCTGAACACCACGGCCATCAGGTGCAGGAGGGCTCACCGGACCGTCTTGAGACAGGCTTCGTGAACATTCGCGACAAACTCTTCGCCAACACAGCGCGGGAGGACCTGGACTTCCTTCAGCTCTATGACGACTACCCGATAGCGATCCTCCTTCAGCTGGAGGACCTCGGTTTTTGTGAAAAGGGAAAGGGCGGACAGTTCCTCGAAGAAACAGACTTTTCCATCTGGGGTGAACTGCCCATCAATACCGGCGGAGGTCTGCTGTCGATAGGACAGCCCAGGCTAGGGGGCGGCCTTATTCCGGTCGTCGAAGCAGTGCGCCAACTCCGTGGAGAAGCGGGGGCACGCCAGCTCAAGGACCCCAAACTCGGTTTTGTATCGAGCATTGGCCTGATCGATTATCTGAGCAACCTCGTGGTCACCGCTGGCCTCATCGTCGGAAAGGAACGTTTCAAATGACCAAGCCCATGCCGACGCCGGTCCACTGGGACCGGGGCTTCTGGAATCTCGCCGCCCAAGGCATCCTCAGTGCCCAGCGCTGCCAGGACTGCAACCACCTGCAGCACTATCCGCGGCCCGCTTGCGGAAAGTGCCTGAGCCCGAGCCGCCTCTGGGAGCACCTGTCAGGTCTCGCCACGGTCTATAGCTTCACCGTGGTTAGGAGACCCTTCACGCCGGGATTCGATGATCAATCACCGTTCGTACTCCTCGATGTCCTCCTGGACGAAGGCCTGCGGTTGTTGTCGCGGCTCAAAGACGAGTCCCAGGCAGAGGGCCTCGGCATCGGCGACCGGCTGCGGGTGTCATTCCAGCAGATCGAAAACGGACTGCACCTCCCGTATTTCACAAAGGTGAATGCCTGAGCCGCAGTCCCCCTACAGCCGGACGTCCCCACGACCGGGTCTCAACTCTCCCGCTCCGCTGGTTACCACCTCCTGGTGGCAACCAGCGGAGCATCCTTAATGAAGCTCTTCCACGATGGAAGGCGGCAACAATGAAAAAGCGGCCATGCACTGGGCTCCGGTCATAAACCCCACCGATCAATAGCAGTCGCCCGGGCGTGCCGCCGTGGAAGTGTGGCTGGCTGACCGCTTGTGCCGTCGAGGGTTCGGTGGATGGCGGCGGTGTGAACCTGACCGCGCCGACGTCGGACTCTGAGACCGAAATCCGCCAGCTCCCGACCCCCTGCACGGAAGCGGCACCCGGCCTTTTCCTTGGCCGGGTGCCGCTGGGTCTTCGTCAGGTGCCGCTGTCAGACGGCCGCGGCCCCTGTGTGCCCTCCCAGGTACGCCGCATGAATGCGGGGGTTGTTCCGCAACTCTGCAGTGGGGCCCGAGAGCACAACCCTCCCGGTCTCCAGGACCACCGCATGGTCGGAGAGGTCGAGACTCATGGCGACGTTCTGTTCAATGAGCAGAACCGTGGTTCCCTGCGATTTGATCTCAGCGATGGTCTCAGCCACCATTTCGACGAGTTTCGGCGCAAGACCGAGTGATGGTTCGTCAAGCAGCAGGACCGAGGGTCGGGCCATCAGCGCCCGCCCGATCGCCAGCATCTGTTGTTGACCGCCCGAAAGATAGCCTGCCTTCTCCTTCCGGCGCCCGGCGAGGTCGGGAAACCGGCCGTAGACAGCTTCCACATCCCTCAGGATTGCAGCATTGTCCCGCCGCGTGATGGCACCTGCGCGGAGATTGTCGTCGATGGAAAGCTCAGAGAAGACTCTCCGGCCTTCCATGCATTGCGCTATTCCGGCTCGCACCCGGGCGAACGGAGACAGCTGAGCTATTTCCACTCCGTTCAGGCGGATGGACCCCTTCACGATTCGCCCCGAATGGCTTCCCAGGACTCCTGTGATCGCACGCACCGTCGTCGTCTTGCCGGCGCCATTCGATCCCAAAACAGCCAGGGTTTCGCCGGCGCCCACCCGAAGATGAACGTCCTCGATGGCGAGGCTGTGCGCGCCATACGCCACCGACAGCCCTTCAACGATCAGTTCCCCGGAGCCAGTCAGATCCTTCGAGGCGGCCACGGTCAGCTGCTCTTCACAAACTGATACGCGAGCACCTTATCGGACGACCTCTCTCCGTACTTCAGGATGCCCACTGCTCCGATACCGCTGGAGTCGGGCCGGAAGATCGAATACTCCTGAGGAATTCCACGCTTGTCCCCTGAGCCCCAGGGGCGGTCGAACTGTGTTGGGTAGTTGAGTTTCGTCAGCGATTCTTCCGCTTTCTTCAGACCTGCCCGTGACACGTCGCCCGTTTCGACAGCCTTGGTGAGGATCTGTTCGGTAATGGCCGCATTGTTGTAGCCCCATGAGAACTGCTGGTCGGTCCCTTCCTTCGGGGTGTACTTGTCGTGTGCTGCCATCATGGCTTTTTCGTTTTCTGCATTCCCGTGTCCGGTGTCGCCCCAGAGGAGGTCGTCCGCCACGATTGTCATGTTTTTGTGGGCGTAGTCGTACACCGGGCCGCTGTTGAGCGATTTCGTCCAGGTGCTGCTGACCCCAACCCACTTGGGCTCATAGCCGAGCTTCGCGGCCGTGGACAGGACGTTGGACACAAAGGGAACGGCGATCCCCTGGATCATCACGATCTGGCAACCCTCACGTTGCAGCTGCTGCATTGCCGGCGTCGGGTTGGCATCCTGGCCGCCGATGCTGACGACTGGCCCCGTCGTGACCCCCAGTTTGTCCTTAGCATACGCTGAAATGGATTCGACCGTCTTGGTGATCGCACCCTCGACTGCGGCGCCGCAGACCTTCTGGCTGCTGCCGCCTTCCCGGAGCAGGTATTCCACTCCATCGAGGAGCAGAGTTTCGGTTGGGGTGCCCGACGGGATGAGCTGTTCTTCGAGGGTGAGGCTTCCTTCTGTGGTGCCTCCGATCGCCAGGATGTTGTCTTTGGTCAATGAGGGCAGGACTGCTCTCACCGGGGGCGTGCCGGAGATCCAGGTGAACATGGCAACCTGGTCCTTGATGGCCTGGTACGACTGGGCTGATTTCGCCGGGTCGTAGGCGTGGTCCCGGACCACCAGCTCAACGGGGTACTTTCCGGCAATGCCGCCCTTGGCATTGAGTGCCTGAATGTACGCTTCGATCCCGGCACTCGACGGCGCGCTGGCAGGTGCCATGGGACCGGCAGTGATGGTCAGCACACCGATGCTGAACTTCTTCCCGTCGAACCCTGGGGCCATTGCCAGACCACCTGAACTGGAGCTGACGGCCTCGCCGCGTGCGCAGCCTGAGAGCAGCAGCGTCGCTGCAGCAAGTGCGCCGATGCCTTGCAGTAACCTTCTGTTGACCGGTTTCAATTGTGCCTTCTTCTGGTTGTTGTGATGAAGCAGATGGGTCGGGAAAGATTTTCAAGGGCGGTGTGCCGTGAGCCGGCGGTAGAGCCTCGAGCGGGACAAGGACCCCATGATTCCGTCCGGTTCTATGGCCAGGACAGCCACGATGAGAACTCCGAATATCAGGGTGCTGAACGAGCCCACGGTGAAGAATCCGGAGTCTGTCACGCCGGTGGTGATGATCGGCGCGAGGAGCAGGCTGTCGGCCTGCTCGGAAATGTAAAACTGGACGCCGGGAACAATAATCGCCCCAATGATTGCCCCCGCGACCCGATTGATCCCCCCGAGGATCACGATGGCGAACAGCAACATGCCGGTGTTGAAGCCGAAGTCAAGAGGCGAGAGGTATTGCTGCAGCCCGGCATAGAGCCCTCCAGCGAGCCCGCCGATGCCGCTGGCGAGGGCGAAGATGGCAATTTTGGTGGACCGAACGTGGATACCTACGGCTTCCGCGGCGCGGCCGTTTTCCCTCAGCGCAATCCAGGACCTGCCCGGCGCCCTCCGGACTAGCATCGAGCAGAAGAACGCCACCGCAGCCACTGTGGCCCAAAGCACCCAGAAGAGAGACTGTTGCTCGGTAAAGGTTCCCAACTTCTCCAGGTTCAGCGGACCAAGCGAAATCTCGACTCCCGAAGAGAGCACGCCTGTCTCGCCGCCCGTGACGGGGGTCCATGTATTGAAGATGTATTGGCCGATCACCAAGATCCCCAGGGTGACGATTGCAAGTTCCAGGCCGCCGAGCCTTACGGCCAGCCAGCCGCTGCCGGCTCCCACCAAGCCGCTCACCAGGATGGCAAAGACCAAATCGAAAGCGAAGGGCACGCCCAGTTGCACAGTGACAAACACGGTCGCATATGCGCCGATACCTATGAAGAACGGCTGAGCTAAAGAAATCTGGCCGGCATAGCCCGTGAGGAGTGTCAGGCCCAGGGCCGCGACAGCCAGGACTGCGCAGTAACCGAAGAGATACAGGACCGGGTCGGTCGCGAGGAAAGGAATGACGATATACGCAACTGCGAGGGCAGCAAAGCCGGTGATGACCCAGGGGCGCCGCTTGTGGGCTGAAGCGGCTTTGCTCCCGGCCGTGGGCGCCGCGGTGAGTGTCGATGTCATGGTGTGTTCTCTTTTCAAAACCGCTGGACGGCTCGTGTGCCGAACAAGCCTTGTGGACGAATGAGGAGCACGACGATGAGCACCAGGTAGGGAATGACGCTCGAAAACTCTGAGCCCAGCCCGCTAAGGTATACGGGTTGCAGAAGCGAGGTGAATTGCTGGACCATGCCGATGATGAGGCCGCCGAGGAGCGCCCCAATCGGGGAATCGAGTCCCCCGAGTACCATGGCCGGAAGCGCCGCGAAGGCCGCGACTGCCAAAGTGCCGTTGACGCCGTTGGATCCGGTCGCAAGCAGAACCCCCGCCACCGCCCCTGATGCGCCGGCGAGGCCCCACGCTACAGCCGCGACACGTCGGGGATTGATGCCCTGAGCGATGGCAGCTTCCTGGTCACTCACGCTCGCCCGCATGGACAGCCCGCCGCGGCTAAAGCGAAGGAAGCCGAAGACCAACCCGAGCAGCACGCTACTGAGGCCGATGGCCCATAGGCCAGAGACGGCAATCGCGGCTCCAAAGATGCGCACCGTTTCCAGGCCCCACGGATCACCGAGGTTGCGCGCGGAGTCGCCCCAGAACCCGGCCACTACGGCCTGGCTGGCGAAGAGAAGGCCGACCGTTGCCATGACAGCCGCAAACGCCTGGGAGTGGGAGAACCTGCGAATGACCGTGCGTTCGATCAGGATCCCGATGAGTGCCGAGACTAGCATCGACATGACGATTGCGATCGGGAACGGCCAGCTGAGCTGGCTTTCGAACTCGAAGGTGAGGTAGGCGCCAATGAGTACAAAAGCCCCTTGGGCAAAATTCAGCACTTTCGTGGCAGCGAAAACGATAACGAATCCCAGCGCAAGTATTGCGTAGCTCGCGCCGAGGGCGAGGCCGGAGAAAAACGTCTGTAGCACTTCATAACCGGTCATAGCTCTACCTTTTGTCCGCCAAGATAAGCCTCAATCACTCGGGGGTCTCGTTGGATCTCAGCAGGTGACCCCGAGACGATCTGCCTCCCGAAGTTGAGGACTACGATTCGGTCGGCGATTGACAGTACAAATGGCATATCGTGCTCAATAAGGACAACAGCCAGGGACGGCCGGGCTGCCCTGATTCCGGCCAGATACTTTGCAAAAGTCTCGGTCTCTTCCGGGTTGAGTCCGGCAGCCGGCTCATCGAGGAGCAGCACTGAGGGATCCATGGCGACCGCCCGGGCAAGTTCGATGCGCTTGCCGACGCCGTGAGGCAGTTTGGAGACGATCTCGGAGCGGATGTCTGTGAGGTCGAACTGCTCCATCAATGCCGTGACCTTTTCGGCGTAGGCAGCTTCCTCGCGCCTTGCCCTCCGCGGAAACAAGGCAGAACCGGCAAGCGTGGAATGGATGGCCCGGTGATACCCGAGCAAGAGGTTCTCTTCGACCGTCATCGGGCCGAACAGTGCCAGGTGCTGAAACGTTCGCGCAATGCCCTTGCCCACGATCGCTGAGGGCCGGAGACCAAGTATCTCTGTCTCGCCCAGCTTTACGGAACCCCGCTGGGGACGATAGAGCCCGCTGATGCAGTTGAACAAGGTGGTTTTCCCGGCACCGTTGGGGCCAATGGTCGCGAGAATCTCACCCGGGGCGACGTCGAAGCTTATGTCATCGAGGACCTGGTTTCCGCCGAAGCGAAGGGAAAGACCCGAGACAGTGAGCGCAGCCGTTTGAGCAGTCGCCTGCAGGGGAATCAGAGATGCAGTAATCGGTCCCATTGCAGTCCTCTCCATCGAGGTTGAGTGATTCAGATCACCCAAGTGGGCGTTTCATCAAAGTGAAGCACATATATATTGAATGAGTCAAAAAACTTTTTTGGACCATAAATTGATTACTACGTGGAAAATGTCGAGAGGCTGGATCCGCGTCTCGTGCGGCGGGAACAGCGGTGTACGAAACGAGGCCTAGCCGTCGATTCCAGCACGCCTAGCGAAGCCTGAATCAACCGACAGGCTCGGCAGAGCCGAGGATTGCTGGTTTGAGGGTTCTGCAGAGCAGATCTCATTTCCGGGCCTCAACGTCCGTTTTGTTCCACTGCTGTATGGCCTGCCGTTCAACTGAATTGAGGCCACTGGGGCCGGGGATCCTGGTACCTCGCCGCCCAGGGCATTCCAAGCGCGCAAGGCTGCCTCGACTGCG
Source organism: Arthrobacter sp. AZCC_0090 (assembly GCF_014207375.1). GTDB lineage: Bacteria > Actinomycetota > Actinomycetes > Actinomycetales > Micrococcaceae > Arthrobacter. The sequence continues at coordinate 25,830 of NZ_JACHEE010000020.1, forward strand.
GCCACCTACAGCACGACCCTGCGTCCGGCCTGCGGCACATGTCTCAGCCAGCACCGCACGTGGAGCACCTCTCCGGCGACGGCGAGGTCGACAGCTTCCCGCTGATGCGCCGCCCGATGGACCCTGGACGACCGGTTCACGATCGAGCCCCGCCGGATTCCAAGATCCCGGGCATCTGGACGTGCAAGCCGTAAAAGGTGCCGCTCAAGGTGACCCCGATCGGCCGGTCCCAGTCAACGAGATCCAGCTCACCGATCGGCCGCCGCCGCCCTTCTTCCTCGATGAGATTGACACACTCACCCTGATCAGCCTCGCCCGGCGCCGCTGCGACGTCCGTTTTGCCACGCTCAGGGACGGAACGCTTCATGAGGAACCGGCGGCCAAAACCGCCTGAGCGCCCAGGCACCAAGCCGGCGGCTCTTCGACGGCCTGTTAAAGGTCCTGATCACCGAAAATGTTCCGCGGAGCATTTTCGGTTTCCCGTGGCCCGCTTAGTCATGTGGCCGGTGGCGCCCTGCGGCTCTGCAGAATCAAAGACACGAGCCAGAACGCCGGGTTACCGCCGGGACGCACAATCTCGGCCATGCCGCGTTCCTCGAACTGCTCCTGACGGACGAGCGTGCAGTTCTGGCGCGCCCACACGCTCGTCACCCTGGCTTTGGGGTTCAGTTCCGGGATCCCTCGCATCAAGAGCCGGCCGCTGACCTGCTCGGTTGTCCTGCGGGAGTTGGGCGCCCTAAAAAACAAGCACCAGACAATCCTGGGGTTCCATGCGTTCTCCTCAGGTAGTCCGTCTCCAGTCTCCTCCGGCCGTCAGGGCACTCACAGCTTCAGGAAATCCGAGTCATGCCCGCGTCATCGAGGGGGTTAACTGATTTCAGCTCTGCGTTCGCCGTCCTCAACACCACCCAGCGTGGCGGCCGGCCCCAAGGACGAGAGGACCTGCGCCTGCCCGGCGCGTTAGTTCTCCGGCATCCAACCGTAGCCGTTTCCGTTCTTAACCACGCGTCCCCATGTCATGCCCGTAAAGTGCGACGCCGAGCACGGCAACTGCTCCTCGACAAGGTCGTCGCGCATTCGCTCAACCGATTGGAGCGCCGATACTGCTTGGGTGTGGACCGGAAACTTCCAGCCATACAGGAGCTCAGGCTGGCAGTGGACAATGTCGCCCAGGAGAACGCCGCGCTCCCCGTTGGAACTGATGATGAAGGCATCGGTTCCGGGAGTGTGGCCCGCGGCATCCAGGGTATGCAAGCCAGGAAGAATTTCTGCTTCGCCTTCCCAGTACTTCATCCGGTCAGCCAGTGGGGCCAATCGGACAAGGGCCGCATCCACTTCCGGATTCGTCTGTGCCTTCTCCCAGGCCGGCGTCTCGTAGGAAGCTGAGACGAAATGGTCCCAGTCCCCGGTCGCACCGGTAGGCCGCGTTGCGGAAGACGACCTCGCCATCCTGCGTCGACCAACCGATATGGTCCGAATGCAGATGAGTGAAGACCACATCAGTTATATCGTCCGGGTCGACGCCGAGAGCCTGCAGTCCCGATAGCAGCGCGCCGCCGGTGAATGGCGGCGTGGGCTTGGGACCTACCCCCGCATCGACCAAGATAGTCCTGCCAGCCCCCCCCCCGGATGAGGTAGGATCCGATCGACATCACCAGGTTGCCGGCGTCATCGGCGGAAGGACTCGGCTGCCGCCAGTTCGGCCTCCGGAGCGGAAGCATAGAGGTACGGCAGAGTTCGGCTGGTCTCGCCGTCGATGACGGAATCGACGGTCAATGAACCTATGCGCATGCGTTCTCACTCAGCTGTCATACAGGGGCCAGAGTGCGTTGTGGTTCTGGCCTGTCGTTGGGGTGGTTTAGTTCAGGGCGGTCTGGATCTGGCGGGTCTGGGAGGTGTCGGTGTAGCCGGGTCGACACTCTGGATTGCTTTGACATCTTGGAGGTCAATGGAGCCCGGGGGTCTCCAGGCCGACCGCCTGTTCCTCGACGTTGAGCTCGCGCCGAAGGCTTGCGATGGGATCATCTCCGTTCCGCAGCCCCACGAAACGCCGTCCCCCGGTGAAGGAAGCCGCCTCGGAGCCCACCACGGGCAGTCCGAGGACGTGATCCAGCAAAAGCCTGCGGGTCGAGATTCGCCATGCTCCGTCCTCACGCCGCTCAAGCTCGTCGCCGTAGCGGACCCAGTAGACGAAGTCCGTCGGTTCATCGGCATCCGGCCGATGCTGGACCTCGACGGCCCAGCTCTCGCAGAAAGCCCTGTCCTCGCCGAGGAAATCGATCAGGACATTCGTCACCTGCAATGAGGCGTGCTGAATCGGTGAGTGCCGGAGGACAATGTCCGGAACATACTCATCAATACCGACGGGACCTGGCCCCTTGTCGACCAGCGCGTCAGGCTGGAAGACCTCCCGGAGTTCCCGTTCATCGATACGCTGTATGGCGCGGCCGTACCGCGAAAAGAGGTCGCGGATCTCCATCCGGTCCTGCAGCCTGTAATCAGCAGCCTTGCCAACATGGGCATTGTTCATCGTCTATCCCTTCGCCTGGGCAATACCGGGTCCAACGCTCGCGGCAGGCGTTGGAGCCTGCCGCGGCTAACGACTAGTTGGCGCTGCGGGCACCCTGATAGCCGGCGGTGAATCCGCCGTCGACCATGTGCATGCCGCCGGTCATGAAGCTGGCGGCGTCAGACAGAAGGAAGGCCATGAGGTTGGCAACCTCTTCGGCAGTGCCAAGGCGCTGCACCGGATGCTTTGCCGTGAGGACCTGGCGGCGCTCTTCGGAGATGCCTCGCTTGACCATGGGTGTGTCGATGTAGCCGGGGCCCACGGCATTCACGCGGATGTTTTCCGCGGCGTAATCCAGCGCCGCAGCCTTGGTCAGCCCCACGATGGCGTGTTTGGCGGTCACGTACGAAGCGTTGTGGTAGGTTCCCCAGACGCCGGCGATCGAGGAGACGTTCACGATCGCGCCGCCCCCCGACTCCAGGATCGCGGGGATCTGGTAGCGAAGCCCGTACAGTACGCCGTTGAGGCTGACGTCCATTTCCCGATGCCACTCGTCCAGATCGATCTCGCCGACAGGTCGGCCCGTTGATCCAAGACCGACATTATTGACGGCGTAGTTGAGCCCTCCGTAGCTCGCGACCGCATGGTCCACCGCTGCCGAAACCTGGTCGGAGTCGGAGACATCGACGGTAAAGGCAGAGGCCGCACCGCCTGCGTCGCTGATCTCATCGGCGACCGCCTTAGCCGCGGCGGCAGAGATGTCGGCCACGACAACCGAGACGCCGTTGCGGGCAAGTAGGAGAGCCACCGCTGCGCCTATGCCCGAGCCGCCGCCGGTCACGATGGCTGCCTTGCCCCGGAATGTCCAGCTTTGTTCTGAAGAGTTCGTCATGTGAATGTTCCTTCGCTCAGATTGCCATGTATCCGCCGTCAACCGGGATGGTTACCCCGGTGATGTAGCCTGCCTGGTCGGAGACACAAAAAGTCACTGCCAGCGCGATGTCATCCGGGGTGGCGACCCTGCGCAACGGCAGCTTGGAAGCGTAGGACTCTAAATGCTGCTCCACGGCGGCATCCTCATCTTGCCCTTCGGCGCGCGACTTCGCTCCCGCGATAACCCCCGGCGTTACGGTGGCCACCGGCGCGACGGAAAGCACGCGGACGCCGGATGGTCCAAATTCACGCGCAAGGCCCTTCGTCAGCCCCCGGACCGCAGCCTTCGAAGCACCGTAGTGTGAACGGCCGTCGGTGCCGACCCGGAATCCGGACGTCGACCCGATGTTGAGGATGACGCCGGAGCCCTGCGGCACCATATGCCGTGCGGCGGCCTGGGCCCCAAAGAACGAACCATCGACATTGATGGACATGACGCGGCTCCACAGATCCGCCGTTGTGTCCAGGGCAAGCGCGCTCGGGAAGATGCCCGCGTTGTTTACCCAGATGTCCAGCCTGCCGTGCCGTGCGACGGCCTCAGCAGCCACCCGAACATGGTCGTCGCGGTTCGCGACGTCGATCTTGGAGCCAGAGACGGACGCCCCGGAATCTTCTAGCCCCGCCACGACTTCCTGCACCGCGTCATCGATGTCCGCCAGAACGACGGTGGCCCCTGCCTCGATGAAGCGTTTGGCAATCGCCAAGCCGATTCCCTGGGCTGCACCGGTAATGACGGCGACTTTGCCATCCAGTCGCGCCAGCTCCGCGAGCGGTCGATTCTCAGTAGACATGGTTCCCCTTCGTCTTTGAAGTTCATGTGCGAGAACTACCCGGGTGGATGTCTTGCGGTTCTGACACTATTGTTGGCAGAGTCGATATGTCAAGGAATTATCGACTCTGTGTCTCCACAGCGTATATATTCTCGGTCAGCGAAGGGACCACCGCCGTCGGGGAGGTTCATTGCCCACAGAGTAGACTCTTGAGTAGTAATTGGCCCTTCCCGGAAAATTTATGAAAGGTGCGGTCGGCACATGGTAAGAAGAGGTTCAGCGAATTCGCTCTCAGAGGATGTCTATCAGCGTATTCGTAATGCGTTGTTCGACGGCAGCATTCACCCGGGTGATCGACTCCAACCCGCGGTGCTCAGCAAGGAATACAACGCCAGTACGACGGTGGTCCGCGAGGCACTTGCCGTCCTGGCCGGTGAGCGTCTGATCACGTCAAGAGCGGGGCAGGGCTATTACGTACCTGAGATCGAGCCGGACCTTTTGCGTGACATTACGGTTGTGCGGTGCCACACGGAGAGTCTCGCTATCCGATGGGCGATGGAGCGCGGTGGCATCGAATGGGAGTCCCGTGTCATTGCAGCCCACCATCGTCTGACCCGTGCGCCTCGACGCTTGCCGGACGGTCATCCGAACCCTGAGTGGTCCCGCTTGCATACGGCCTTCCATACTGAGGTCATAGCTGGCAGTGGCATACCTGTCCTGATCGACATGTGTGAGCAGCTCAGTTCCGCCACGGAGATCTACCGGGTTTGGTCGGCACGCTTCACGGATTGGTCGGGGCGTGACGTCGAAGGCGAGCATGCAGGCATCCTCGAGGCTGTTCTCGAAGGGGATGCCGATCTGACGATTGCGCGACTGACCGCACATTACGAGGCTACCGCGAACCTCATCATCGACAATTGGCCTGCGGACGAGGTGGCCGCGTCCTGAGGACTCCCCCCGCCCTGCGCGGTACGGCCACGCGGTACGGCTGATGTCCTGCCGCCAGGTGTCAGGTCCGGTCAGGCTGGTCGTGTAAAAATGAGGGCAGTGGCGCGCTTCTTGATTTTCCAGCCGGCCACCGTGAGTTGCAGCTCATCGTTGTAGTCAAAGATTTTGTCGGGAAGCTGCAACGGCACCGGCATCCCTCCAGCATCGGACCCGGAGTAGAGCACCATCTGGGTCTGGATAACGGCCGTGTCGGAACTCGGCAGCCCGATCACCGAGCCCCCTGAGACATGCCTCGTCACGCGATCCGATGGAATAGCGCATAGGGCCGCCCGGATCACGTCCCGCCCATGGATCGGCACCCCACTGCCTGGGATCCAAACGCCGTCGTGAGCGAAACCATCGGCGTAAGCACTCGCATCGCCGTCATCCGCTGCCTTGCGCACCGCATTGAGCAGCTCAAGGCAGGCGAATTTCGCTGCTAGGATTTCCAAGTCGTCCATTTGCGTTCCTTTCAATTGCCGTCACTCCAGACAGCCGCGTTTGCCCTCGTCGGATCCTCCTACATATACGGCGATATCCCTGCACAGCTTTTCGATCGCCAAATCTGCATCCTCAACGATTCCGTACATGCCGATGAACCCGTGGATCTGGCCGTCGTAACGTGTCAGTTCACTGGGGACCCCATCACGGCGAAGGCGCGCGGCGAATTGCTCCGCTTCGTCCCTCAGCGGATCGCATTCGGCCGTAATGGTGATCGTCGCCGGGAGGCCGGCCAGGGACGTGGCATGAGCCGGAGAAATGAACGGATGCCGCCGAAGTGATTCGTCGGGAACGTACTGTGCCAGGAACCATTGCATCTGCCGGTGTTCGAGCGAATAGCCGGTCGCGTATTCGCGGTGCGAGCCCGTCTGCATATCGGAATCTATGACCGGGTAAATCAGGACTTGAAGCCTGGGTTTAATCCCGCCGGCGTCCCGCAGCTTAAGTGAGACGGCCACTGCGAGGTTCCCTCCCGCACTGGTACCGGCCAGGACAAGTCGCTGCGGATCGCCGCCGTACTCCCGGGCGTGCTCGTGAATCCACTGCGTGGCAGCAATCGCATCTTCCAGCGCAGCCGGGTAGGGGTGTTCGGGAGCCAGCCGGTAGTCAACGTTCAGCACCACTGCGCCGACACCGTTGGCGAGTTTCCGGCAGGTGGCGTCGTGCATGTCAAGATCACCCATGACCCAGCCGCCTCCGTGCAGGAAGACGATGACGGGGAACAGTCCGTCTGCGTCCGGCCGGTAAATACGTACCCGGGGGCCGCCGTCGATCCTAAGTTCATCCACGAATGCCACAGCTTCGGGTGTTGGCCTTGCTCGGGGGGTCCGCGACCTGTCGAGATAGGCACGGGAAGCCCCCGGATCCGTCAGCGCAGCCTCGGGAAAGACTGCGCCTTGGGCCAAAAGGACCTGTTGGATGTCTGGTTTAAGTGCCATCTACTGCCGACTCCTTTCGGAAAGCCTCACTGGTTCCGCACCGCAGTTCCATAGTATCTATTCATATCCTCAAAATCACTTTTAAGTCCGATAGTGTTAACTTCGAATAGCCGGACCATCGGGACCCTGCAACAGCGCCCAGCGCAACGATGGCGGATGTCAGAGCCGCCACCCCGGAGCTAACTACTACTACATCGACCTCGCGATGCCATGCATGAGGCAGTTCCGAGTTGCTCCCGATTGATTCCCCTTCGTGGCACTCAGTGAACGATGTCGCTACTTCCCCAGTGGGCGGCATAGTGCCCGATGAGCCCGGACGGCTCGAACCGGACGAGGCTGATGCAGTTCAACCGTTTGGTGTCTGTGCTTACACAAAGCGGCACGGCCACAGTGTCGGCAAACGACCCGCAGACCGGGCCTGAAATGCGCAGCCGTGCTCCGCGTTCCATCACTCCCGCGTAAAACGCACGGATTTCGCCCAGCCCGCGAAACTTCCGGCTTTCGTCGCCGACCGGATCTTCAACCAGCGCATCATCGGCGTAGAGTCGCACCACCGCCTCCAGGTCGCCGGCGGAGACCGCGGCGGCGTACTCCGCTACAACCCTTCGATAGCGGGCGATCTTCTCCTCCTGGCTGACATTGCCCGTGTTCAAACGCCCACCGCCGACGCACTGGGCACCAGTTCCAAGGTGACTTCCACATTGCCGCTTATTGCCCGGGAGTAAGGGCAGCGTTCATGCGCCAGCTTAAGCAGCCCCAGTTCTGCCGGAATGGCAAGGCGTTGTTGGATCATCCCGGCGTCCGAGCGCACATCGCCGTCGCGTCCGCCCCTGGTGACAGACGCCTCTGCTGTGTAGTTCATGTCCTCTTCCTTTCGTTGATTGATGGATCGGGCGGAGTTTCAGACAGCCGCGGGTGTGCCCAAAGCCGACATCGCGACGAGGGTGGCGGCATGCTCGCCGGCAGGATAGCCAAACACAAAGGCGTGGCCGAGCGTTCCCCGCCGCGGCCCGTTGGCGCTCCCGGTCGGGGACCCCATCACGTTGCCAGCAGCGTAAAGTCCGGGAACAGGCTGTCGATCGCCCTTGAGCACCCGGGCGTGGGCCGTCGGTTCGCGGACCGTCCTTCGTGCCCAGGGGTTCCGCAGTAGACCCGGACGGCGTAGTACGGCCCCGCATCGATGGGGCCGAGCACGGCCTCCCGGCCGACTCGTAGTGCGGGGGTCTCCCCACCAGATGTCGTTGGCGCTCTCGCCGCGGCCGTATTCATCGTCCTTGCAGTTGGCGACCTGCGCGTTCCAATGGACACCAAGCCCACGCGTCGCGGTAAGCGACGGCTCGCGATGGGCGTTCGCTGTCTTCTGATCCGGCCCGGGGCGGACGCGGAAGTCGGGGAATAAATCATTAAGCCATTCAAAATCGATTAATCGTTTTTTAGCATTGTAATCGATCTGTTGTGTATGAGAAGCTCATCCCAGCCGTTCTAGATAAAGGTTCAGGCATGCAGAAACTTGACCTCATGCCTAGTCCTGAGCCCTCGGTAGATTCCACCCCCAAAACCTAATACCGCAGCGCTGTGGACAGAGAGCTGCGGACAGAGATTGGAGTCGTTGATGACTGCGCAATTGGAAGACGTAAAGACCAGGCTAGAACTGGTCCAAAAAATCGCACCACTGCTCGACCGCGAAGCGGAGGCCGGGGCGGCACAGGGAAGGATCACGGACGCCGCGTCCGAAGCGCTCATCGGGACCGGCATCCTCACCATGAGCTCGCCGGCCGAACTCGGCGGAGATCAGGCGCCATACCAGGACTGGTTGCGTGTGATCGAAGAGGTCGGCCATGCCGACGCATCGGCCGCCTGGGGCGTACAATCCCTCGGTGGGCACGCCGGGGCATACCCGTCGCTGTTTCCAGAGGCCGGCGCGACAGCGATCTTCTCGGGACCCGTTCCTCCGCGCATCGCCGGTATGCCTGCCCCGCGCGGTAGGGCAGAGAAAGTCGACGGTGGTGTCATCTACACTGGCAGCCTGCAGTTCGCATCTGGTTCAAGCTGGGCGACGCATTTCACTGCGGGCGGCCTCCTGTACGAAAATGACGAGCTGTTGATGGCCGACAACGGTCTTCCCCGAATGATTTCGATCACCGTTCCCCGTGAAGATGTCCGACTCCTGGGCAACTGGGACGTTAACGGCCTCGAGGCCAGTGCGAGTGTCGACTACGAAATAGGCCCGCTGTTCGTTTCCGACGACTTCATAGTCTCGGTGAACCCTTGGGCGACAAAGGTCGAGCGGGGGGCTCCCTACTACGCCTTGAGTGCCGAGATCCTTGGCCCGATGGGGCACACTCCTGTCGTCCTGGGACTTGCGGGCCGTGCTCTGGAGGAGATCGCGGCTCTCGCGCCCAAGCGCAAGAGACAGGATGGTCCGTACCCGGCAGTCGGTGAACAGCCGATCTTCCTCCACGCGTTAGTGCTTCTGGACGCCGAACTGAACGCCGCCCGTCTCACGTTCTATCATCACGCAAAGAGCCTTAATGACTACGCTGACGCGGGACTCTGCCCGGCGACACAGGATCAGGTCAACCGGACGAAGCAGATTGCGCGATGGATTCACGATGTGGGTATCCGTTGCGCCGACTTCGCCTACGAATGGTCGGGTTCGGCTGGGCTCCGTAAGGGGCACGCGATCGGTCGGATCTTCAGGAACATGCATGCCATCAATCAGCACATCATCGTCGACCGGTCTGTTTTGCTCGACGCCGCCCCGACGGTCATGAAGGATCTGACCGCCAGCGCCGCGAAGATCGCACAGAGCTGACGGCGATCGTGCCCGTCCGCATGTCAACACTTGTAGGGAGAAAAGCAAATGCAGATAGGTAGAGTGACTGTCGACTCGGTCCTCGATGGCTACATGGCCATCGGAAGAGAGATCGAGTATCCAGACATGGCGGCATCGCGGTGGGAACCGTGGGTACACCTCTTGGGCAACGACGGCAAGGACGTCGTCAATCAACTGGGTGGATACCTCGTGCGCAGCGATGACTATGTCGCGCTCATTGATACGGGCTTCGGGCCGTCGAAGGTCGAAAACTGGCACGCGGGCGAACTGCTGAATTCGCTCGCTGCGCTCGGCATCACCCCGGAAGACATCACCGATGTGTTCTTCACCCATCTTCATTTCGACCACATCGGCTGGGCATCAGTCGATGGAAAGCCGGTTTTCCCCCACGCGAACTACCGGTGCCACGTCCGCGACTGGGAGCACTTCGTCAGCGTCGGCCACGCCGAGCGAATAGAGGAATCCGGTTTCCCCGACGAGATGAGCGCGGAGAATAAACTACGCCCCATCGAGCACCTGCTGAAGACGTGGCCGGGAACCGGTGAGATTCTTCCCGGACTCAGCGCATGGGCAACACCGGGGCACTCGCCGGGAACAACCGTGATCCGGCTGGACTCCGAAGGCGAGTCAGCGCTATTCATCGGGGACGTTGCCCACCATCAGGCCGAGCTATGCGAACCCGACTGGCAGGGAGTCGCAGATGACGATGTCGCTCTCGCCCGGCAGAGCAGGCAGGCCGTAGCCCAGTCCCTCGCTGAAACCGGAATCCCGTTCGTCGCCGCCCACTTCAGGGACTTCGAATGGGGCAATGTGATCGCCGACGGTTCCAAGTTCGGGTGGGCCCAGGTGCAAGAGACGGTCGAATCGAAATAGGCAACGGAATTGTCAGCCGGTTTGTGAAGCGCGCGGTGCCCTGAGTCAGGACCATCACCGCGCGCTTTCGCATTGGACCCCGGGGCGCAAAGTCGAAAGGTGGCACTGAAACCGGACGTGGCGAGCACACGGGTCGGCCGTCGCAGAAGCGATGACGGATACAGCCGCTTGGAAGTTCTACCTCTCGGTGTTGAGAACCTCGTGCCACAGGATTTCTTCGCATGGGGTGGCTCGCCCATTAGGACCAGCGATGGATCCTATCCATGGGCCATCCGCGACTTGTCGAGGGACAGCTCGCATCGACATGGAACCCAACATTGATACCGCTCGCTCAGAGCTTGACCCGCGCCCAGCCGCAGTGAACAAAGCCTGTGGTGATTTTCCTGTTGGCGGGGCAACCACAGGCAGGCCCGAGGCGAACTGCAACATCTGCCACTCAAGCGGCCACTAACTCCTACCAACACAATGCCAATCTGGGCATTTCCAAAACCTCGAAAGGATTCAGACTAATGACGATGAAGATCAATCCGGCCGGCCAAGCGCCCAGGGCTGGCGCTGGCCCGCGGGAAGTGCTCGCTTCCGCCAGTATCACTTCGGAGCAGTTCAAGGCGGTCTTCCGGAATCATGCCGGTGGCGTGGCGGTGATAACGGCGGATATCGGACAGGGACCGGTGGGGCTAACGGCGACGTCGGTTACTTCGGTCAGCCTCGACCCACCCTTGCTCATATTTTCGGTATCTGAGCTCTCCTCGAGCACGCCTACTATCCGGGAAGCGGACACCGTGGTCATTCATCTGCTCGGGGCAGATCAGCTCGATATCGCGAAGCTGTGTTCAACAAGCGGCATCGATCGATTCGCAGACACTTCGATCTGGTCCAGGCTCGTAACCGGGGAACCTATGTTTCCTTCGGCCCATGCCTGGATCCGCGGCCGGATCGTCAATACCATGGCCGCCGGTGGTTCCACGGTCGTGGCCGTCCAGGCCCTTCAGGCACTGTCTCCGAGGGACGCCGACGACCCGCTTCTGGGACGCCCTCTCGTCTATCACAACCGCACATGGCACGTACTGGGAGAGCATTCCAAGCTATAGATCAGCGGTTGTACCAACCCGAGATCGGGGCGCCTAGCCGTGGGGCGGCATGTTCCTAGCGGGGCCGGGCGCTGTGTGGCCGATTCAGCCCGGACAGCTTCGCCAGCCCGTAGCGGTGAGATGACCCGGTGGAGGCGGGATGCCCAGCTATAACCGATCCCTGCCAACCGTCTATGCCCTTCCGGGCCTGCGCCGCAGCGAGGACCTTGGAGCGTTCGAGTCTCTGGCCGGCAGCGAGGCCGTAACGGATCGGCGGGCGCGTTCGGCCCGGTCAAGGTGTGATGGTCGGTGGTTGAACCAGTCTATGTACCCGGTCCTGGGCCAGATGCCCATCTCCGGGGCATCGAGCGCCAGATCGGTGTAGAGGCTGGTGGCCACCTGCCACCGACGACCGGCACGAGATCAGATAGATGACGAACGCCGCATAAACCAGCGGGCGAACGTGCGGACGTACGTCATGTCCGCGACCCACAGCCGGTTCCCTTCTGACGCATGAGCCGCTCGACGGCGCACGGCGCAGCCGGGATGTCCTGGCAGCCCAGCGCCTTGCGGATCTCTTTCCGGGCGCGCACATCCCCTCGACGGCCAGTCGGGCTCCGGCGCGATAGACAAGCCGAGGCCTGCTTCAGGATCGGGTTCTCCAGGCGCAGCTCGCGGACCTCGCGCTCGCGTTCGGCGATCCGGTCCAAGTCCGCCGTCGTCGTCCCTGGACGCAGGCCCTCGTCGACCTCCGCCCGGCTCACCCCAGGTCCGCAGCGCCTCGGGATTCACACCGAGCTGTCCACCGATCCGGCGGTACGCTTCGGTCCTTGTCGAGGGGTCTTTCCTTGCATCGATAGCCATCCGCGTTTCACGCTCACGCAACTCGAACGGGTACTTCCGTTGTGGTGGCATGGGAACCATCCATCCGGGTGACCTTTTGCTCTTCATAATCGATTCGTACTTGTTTTTTATAATTTGTCTGGATAATGTGTTTCCAGCGGTTCTAGGGCCATTGCCCCTACATCCGGCCGCACGGACTACCCACGCGGAACGATGTCCGATCAACTGGAGCTCCCCCGGGAGTCCGTACAGCCACCCACCGTGAGGGGATCAGATCATGAGGTATGCAAGCTACGTGTCTTCGGACGGAAACAAGACCTGGGGCGTGGAGCGCGATGGTGTTCTGCACGACCTGGGGCCTTCGGGGAAGAATCTCGCGGACTCGTTGAAGGCGGCCATCGTTGCCGGGCTCTTTGCTGCTGATAACGCCGATCTGGAGGGGGCGCCGCTGACGAACGTTGAAGGAGCGGAGTTCCTTCCGCCGATTGTCAATCCCGGCAAGATCCTGTGCATCGGGGTGAACTACCGTTCGCATCGTGATGAGGTCGGAAAGCCCGACCCCTCGGCTCCGACGGTCTTCACGCGTTTTGCGGACTCGCAGATGGGCCATAACCGCCCGGCGGTCCGGCCTGCCGTCTCTGACGCCTTCGACTACGAGGGAGAACTGGCGTTGGTCATCGGCAGGGACGCCTACCAGGTCGCGGAAGAGGATTCCTGGGGGGTCATTGCCGGCTACGGTGCGTACAACGATTTCAGCGTCCGCGACTGGCAGAAGGCCTCAACTCAGTGGACCGCCGGCAAAAACTTCCCTGACACTGGCGCCTTCGGCCCGTACCTCGTCCCCGTTTCGGATATCGATGACATCAACGCGCTCAAGCTCGAGACCCGGGTGAACGGTGAAGTCCGCCAGTCGGCCACCGTCGCCGACCTCATCTTCAACATCCCGCAAATCATAGCCTTCGTGTCCGCATTCACCCCGTTGCAGGCTGGCGACATCATCGTCACGGGCACCCCCGGCGGTGTGGGGCAGTTCATGGAACCCAAGGGCCTGCTGAGTCACGGCGACGTAGTTGAGGTTGAGATTACGGGCTTGGGAGTCCTTTCCAACCCCGTTATGCAAGGCTGAGACCATGATCGACTTTGAGACCGACGTGTTCATCGTCGGATCCGGACCCACCGGTTCCGCCGCCGCACTCGCGCTGGCGACTTACGGTATCCGGACCCACATGGTGACGCGGTACCGCTGGCTTTCCAACACCCCGCGTGCACACATCACCAACCAGCGGACCATGGAGGTCCTACGGGACCTGGGAGTCGACGAGGAAGTCGAGCGGTACGGGTCGGAGTGGGACGTCATGGGGGATACTCTCTTCGCTACGAGCCTTGCGGGCACGGAGATCGCGAGAATCCGAACCTGGGGTACCGGAGACGAGAGATTCGGGGACTACTTGCGCGGCTCCCCCTGCACCATGCTGGACGTGCCGCAGCCGTATATGGAGTCTGTTCTGCTGCGTAACGCGGCAGAACGCGGCGCGCACCTCTCGTTGAACACTGAATACCTCTCGCACGAGCAGGACAACGACGGCGTTACGGTAAAGCTGCTGGACCGTCTCAGCGGACGAGAATACGAGGTTCGGGCAAAATACCTGATCGGTGCCGACGGCGCCCGGTCACAAATTGCCGAGGAAATCGGTCTCGAAATTGAGGGACACCAGGGCAGGGCCAACACCGCCTATGTCCAGTTCACAGCGGACCTGTCCCGCTACGTCGCACACCGTCCGAGCATCCTGCACTGGATCATGTCGCCAAGTGCCAGCTACGGCGAGATCGGCATGGGCCTGCTGCGGGCCATCCGTCCATGGACGAAATGGATTGCCGGCTGGGGATACGATCCGGCCCAGGGCGAGCCTGACTTCTCCCCCGAGGCTGTGATCGAGAAGATCCGCACACTGGTCGGCGACCCGGAGCTTGAGATAAGTATCGATGCCACGTCCACGTGGCTCGTGAATCAGGCCTATGCTACGACTTATTCCGTCGGACGCGTTTTCTGCGGGGGTGACGCCGTCCACCGCCATCCGCCCTCGGGCGGCCTGGGATCCAACACCTGCATCCAGGATGCGTTCAACCTCGCGTGGAAGCTCGCCTTCGTCCTCAAGGGCGACGCCGGCGCTGCGCTGCTCGACTCTTATACGCATGAAAGGATGCCGGTTGGCCGGCAGATCGTCGAACGTGCAAACAAATCACGGGCCGACTTCGGACTGCTGAACGAAGCCATCCGGACCGAGGGAGCGGCCGACCCGATCGCCGCGGCAGTGGCGAAGCTCCGGGATCCCTCACCGGAGGGCGTCAAGACGCGCGAGGCCATCACCAAGGCATTGGCCGGCAAGAACTACGAGTTCAACGCCCAAGGCGTGGAAATGAACCACCGCTATGTCTCGGCCGCCGTCATCCCTGACTGTGCGGAAGAAGAACACTGGACCCGCGACCCGGAACTCTTCCTCCAGCCCAGCACTAGGCCCGGCGCCAAACTTCCCCACGCCTGGCTTGTGAATAGTCAGGGTGTGCGCACCTCGACCCTGGACGTCATCGGACACGGGCTGCTCACGTTGGTCACCGGCTTGGGCGGGCAGGCCTGGGTGAAGGCCGTCGAGGCCCTCGGCCACCCGTTCCTGCGCGCCGTCGTGATCGGCGACCCTGGGACCGAGGACGCCTACGGCGAGTGGGCAGCCCAGCGGGACATGGACGAAGCGGGGGCACTGCTCGTCCGTCCGGACGGCTACATCGCCTGGCGCCAGCGTGAGGCAATGTGGAACTCGGACGACGCCGCAGCGCAGCTCGGCACCGCCATCGGCACCATTTTGCACAAGGGGGCATAAGATGACCGCGCGAAGAATCCCCCTCGAAGACAGACTCAACATCCAAGATCTCTACGCCCGGCAATCCCACGCGATCGACGGCGGGGACGCGGCCGGATGGGCTCGGACCTACACAGTCGACGGTTCGTTCATTTCCCCGACTTTCAATCTGACGGCGGTCGGACATGAGGAGCTCGAGAAGTTTGCCCAGACGTCGAACGATTCGGCGCTGGCCCGCGGGGAGCAACTGCGTCACTGGCTGAACTCCCTGGTCCTCAGGCCACGCGACGCAGACACCATTGACGCTAACGCCTACCTTTTGATCCTTGCGACATCCGTGGACGGGACGCGGATAGACCGCAGCCTGCGGATTGAAGATGTCATCACGTGCGTGGGAGGCGAATGGCTGTTTATCAGCCGGACAGTCTTTCGAGACGCAAGCTAATTTCCCACCTGCACGCGTTGCTGACAGGCAACAGAATAAGGAGTTACACATGTCCTGGGGCTTGATCAGGGAGATGGGCCATGTCGCCATTCAAACGACGGATGTGGACGCTGCAGTTGCGGATGCGACCCAGCTCTTGGGGCTGCGGGTCACCGAGCGGACCGGCAACGATGTCAACCTGGCTGCCGGCAATGTCCATCACGAGCTTGTCTACGTTGACTCCAACGTCAACGGCATTCACAGCCTTGGACTGATCGCACGTGACGGTGAGGCTTTGCGCACGATCAGGAAACGCGTCGAAGCGGAGAATCTGCACATCGTCAGCGACAAGGCTTACAGTGCGGGGGTCCAGGACGGCTTTTCGTTCATCGGACCGGAAGGCTGGATTTTCGAAATCTATGTCGGAATGCAGGAGAACATCTCCCGGGAGCCCACCTTCGGACCCAATCGCTACGGACACATCAACTTTCATCCCCAGGACGTAGTGGGGATGAAGAACTTTCTGGAACGCGTCCTGGATTTCCGCCTGTCCGACGTCATCGGAGACGATTTCGCCTATTTCATGCGCTGCAATCCGGACCACCACGGCATCGCGCTGATTGCCGGACGCGGGACTTTCCACCACCATGCCTGGGAAGCACAATCCATCGCCGACCTGGGGAAACTTGGAGACCGCCTGCATCTGGCCGGCCGAGAATTGATCTGGGGCCCCGTCCGCCATGGAGCCGGGCACAACATCGCTGCCTACTACGTCGAGGCCTCGGGCGCGGTCGTGGAACTCTACACGGATCTCGAGCAGATCTACGATGACGCTCGCCCGCCCATCAAATGGGGCGCCGACGACAACTGGTGGAACATGTGGAGCAGCTTCCGCCCGGACAGCTTCCGGACCTTCGGCATCCCACCGGTGACCAACAGGCGATAGCCGTCAAGCCATGGTCGGTTGACTTCGAGATATCTCGAGGCTCCTTGATCCGGTGACTCCCGCGTAGATGCAGCCCGCCGGGAGTCACGCGCGACTCCCATCGCTTACCTCACACCTTCACCTCACAACCTCCTGGGAGCACCCTTGTCAGACATCGACGTTCTGGTTATTGGATCCGGCATCGCCGGTCTCAGCGCGGCCATCGCCGCCCGGCAGGCGGGAGCCGAATCGGTCATTATCGCCGAGGCAGCGGGGGGCATCGGCGGAGCCTCTCGACTGTCCTCGGGCCTGATCGTCGGCGCGGGTACCGCGATGCAGGCGACCGCCGGGATCGCGGATTCGGCAGAACTCATGTTCCGGGACTACATGAACGCGAACCAGTGGGGACTCGACGGCGGGGTCACGCGCCGCCTCGCCGCGGAATCCGGACCGACCATCGACTGGCTGGTCTCCCTCGGTGCCGAGTTCCATCCCACCCCTGTCAGCGGCGGTTACGAGACCCAGCCACGCTGCGCGGTCGCGATCGACGAAGGTCAGGGCCTCATCGATGCCCTCGCACGGGCTGCGCGCAACCTCGACATCGACGTCGCGCTCGGCCAGCGCGTCGACCGGCTGCTGGTAAAGGACGGCGTAGTCGTCGGAGCAGCAGTGGGAGACGACGAGCTGTCCGCGTCGGCCGTGATCATCGCGAGCGGGGGCTTCGGTTCGAACCCAGAGAAAATCGCGGAGTTCTACCCAAGCCTCGCGAAGGCCGGCGACTGGCTCTGGTACGTGGGAGAAGACGGCTCGCACGGCGACGCTATCGATCTCGGTCAGCAGGTCGGCGCCCGCATCACCGGTCACGACACCGGCTGCAGCATGTTGGCGCCCGGGTTCACCCGTTCCCACGAAACCTACCTGCCGGGCTGGCTCGTCATCGTCGATCCGGACGGGCAGCGCTTCATCGCCGAGAACGCGCACTACTCCGCGCTTGACCGCCAGGCAGTCCTGCGCGGCGGCCGGTTCTTCGTGCTCTTCGATTCCCAAGCGCTGGACCCCGAGGCCGCCAAAGCCACGCCCTTCTACGCGGGCGGGAGCAAGGCCTACCCGGGGCGCACGGAGCGCACCAGCCCCAACTGGAATCCAGACATCCTGCGGGAAATGGTGGCCGCGGGCCGTATCCCCTTCGCAGACAGCATCGCCGAACTTGCCGTAGCCGTGGGAGTCCCGGATGACCAGCTCGAGGCTACCATCGCCGAATACAACGAGGGCGCGCAGGCTGGCCTCGACCGCATGGGAAAGTACCCCGAGTTCCTCCGCCCCCTCGAAAAAAGCCCGTTCTACGCCGCTGAAATCCGGCTGTCGGAGATCGTGATCACCGGCACCGGACTGCAGATCGATCCGGAGGCCCGGGTGCTCGATGCCCTCGGATGTCCGATCCCCGGTTTGTTCGCCGCGGGCGAGGCAACGGGCGGGGTGATCTGGCCGTTCTATCCAAGCAGCGGTAGCTCGCTCGGACACGGCGCGGCCTTCGGGCGAGTCGCCGGAACAAATGCGGCAGCCAGGTCTATCGCCGGGGCATGACGCCCGGGAACTGGAATCTCAAGAAGGGGTGCTCATCTCCGTCGACGATAGGGTCCGGCCGGTGACATAGGTCTCATTGCCGCCGACCGAGCTGCAATCTCAGGGGACGGCCGCATGGGTTGCCGGCCCGTCGGTACCGGCATGATAGAGCCCCGAGCCGTTCCATGACCCGGGGGGTGTTGTTACCGGGGTGCGATCTGCGCCACGAAGCAGGTGCACGCCTCCGTATCGAACCACGGTACGGGAGATGGAGCTCGGTTCGGCACACTGGTTTGGAGCCAACTTCCAGGAAGCGGCACGGGACGCCCCTGAGCCATCACCGGTCGACGACCCCAGATTTGAGCGCTCCTACGGTTGCTCCGACGGGATCCAGAAATCAAACGGATCAAGATCCGTTCCCACAGGATAGACGTTACCCAGGAGGCCCGAACCGTCGTCGGTCAGAGCCGCCGGGACACCGCTCCATCGCAAGCCCTCCCCCGTCCGAACCGGTTTGGTCGGGATCGCTTCGGCGAACACGACCCGGGTCGGCGCCCCAGACGAAGAGCTGTCCACCGACAGCACCATATGGCCGGACGTTACCTCCACCCAAGGATCTGAGATCGTCACATGCAACATGCCACGATATCCCCGGAACCGGATCGAGCCGTGGAACCGGATGACTCCCGTTCCCCGGTCAGGGTCGTATGACGAGGCCGGATCGAGGTGGAACACGACGGCCTGTTGCTCGATCCGACCATCACCCCGGAGCCATTCTTCGGTGCCGTCCGGTATTGAGCGCACGTAGTCGCGAAAGCGCGAATAGACATTCCAACTGAGATCACCACTGGTTGTGGGCGATTCTAGGTACATTGCTTGCCTCACTGACACACGGCCTCATGCACGATGTCAAGGGATGGGTCAGGTTACTCCAGAAGCGCGGAACTTGCGGTTCGGAGGGGCTACTTCGTCACCACCGCAGCCCTCAATCCCTCCCGCAGGCCCCGATAGTGCTCGAGCGCCTCGATCCAGGATGCCCCGATTGCGATCCGGCGGCGATCCTTCATGATCTTCGACGGCTCATTCACTGCCAGGGCTCCGATCAGCCGGTCTCCCGAACGATAGAGGGCGACGAACCGGTCATCCTCCACTGCGCCGAAGACGACTTCGGGTTGTTCCCTGCCGGCCCTGCCCGCGAATTGGATCCGGTTCCCGTACCAATCACTCCAGAAATAGGGAACGGTCGAGTACGCGGACCTTTCGGTTGCGCTCACAGCGTTCCGTCCAGCGACATTGCCCTGTTCGTTGGCGCTGGTCCAGTGTTCAAGGCGCATCGGGGCGCCCATCGCCCCGTTCGGCCAGTGGGCGATGTCACCGGCGGCAAAGACGCCCGGGATCGACGTCTCGAGGAACTCATCGCAGACGATGCCTCCATCTGGATTCATGGCGATACCGGAATCCTTCAGCCAGGACGTTGCAGGGGAGGCCCCGATGGAGACCAGGAGCAAATCTGTGCTGAGGGTCGTTCCATCGCTCAGAATCGCTCCGCGCAGCCCGTTCGCGTCAGCATTGACCTCGGTGATGGTCACGCCGCATCGCAGATCAACCCCGTTTCGGCGGTGCATTTTGGAGATCGACTGCCCCATCTGCTGGCCCAAGGCGCGTTCGAGTGGAAACATGCTCGCTTCGATGATCGTGACCTGGCCCCTGCGCTTTCGGGCGGCCGAGGCGATCTCGGCGCCGATGAAACCGGCGCCGAGGATCGTGATCTCGCGCCCGGCCTCGATGGCCTCGCGAATGGCCAGCGCATCATCCACGCTCCGAAGCGTGTGCACACCCGGGACGGAGGCGTACTCGGGAAGAACCCGGGGCGTGGCGCCCGTGGCGAGCACCAGCGCGTCATAGTGAACGCGCTCTCCTCCGACCAGGACGGCCTGTTCGGAGGGGATCAAAGCCGATGCCCCCTCCCCGAGCAGCAGCGTCGCGTCCAATTCGTCTGCGTAGAGGGCGGCATCATGAAAGTAGGGCACGTCCCGGTCGTCGTTCAGGAATCCCTTGGACAAGGGCGGCCGGTCATAGGGAAGACGCTCCTCGTCGCCGATCAGGATGATTTCTCCGGCGAAACCGGCCCGCCGGGCAGCCCGGACCGCTTGCACGCCTGCCAGGGACGCCCCCACGACGACCAGGCGGCGGACCTCACGGGCCGATTCCGAGATACTCACGGCACGAGTCTCAGGGCGGTGGTCGGGCAAGAAAGGACGGCTTCCTCGACTTCCAGAACGTCTGGGCTTCCTCCGACAGTTTCACGGAGCACCAACAGTTTCCCGTCGTCCTGCACCTCGAAATACTCCGGGGAGGCGGCTTCGCAGAGTCCCAGTCCCACACATTTGGCACGATCAACTTCTATTTTCATCAACTTGTCTCTCTGATTACGGCGCAGGCTGCGCGCGGGCTAGGCGATATGGACCGGAAGGTGCCGAACGCCATTGATGATGCTGCTGACGAGATATTCCGGTTCGCCTGTGATCGTCACCGTCGTGCGGCGGAGGAGCTGCCCGAACAAGGCCTGCAACATTGCGGTGGCAAGCCGGTTTCCGAGGCAGTAGTGGACACCGCCGCCGCCGAACGAAATTTGCGGGTTCGGCCGTCTCGAGAGGTCGAACCGCATAGGATCAACAAACCGTTCTTCATCCCGGTTACCTGATGTGTAGAAGATTGCGACCTTGTCGCCCTTGGAAATCTCCTGCCCGCGAAACGTGATGTCCCTGGCCGCCGTGCGCGCGTGCGCAATAACGGGAGTTGCGTTGCGCAGGAACTCATTCGTCGCTGTGCCGATCCTCCCGTCGAAGTCCGCCATTAGCCAATCTTTCTGGTCCGGATTCGCCGCGAGCGCCATCAAGGTCAGCGTGGTGGTCTGCTTCGTCGTGTCGTTCGAGCCGACCGCCATCAGCGACGTGAATCCGGCGATATCCTCATCCGTCAGGCGCCGGCCGTCCAGCTCAGCCTGGACCAGGCTGGTCATCAGGTCGTCGCGTGGGTCCTCGCGTCGCTCGGCTGCCAGCCGGAGTCCCAGAGCGCGGAAGTAGGCCTTCGCCTCGACGAAAGACTTGAGCGGGTCCTCCGGGTTCCCGGCTTCCGGATCCCCCTGTGCGACGACGCTGTTCGACGCTTTGCCGAAGGCTTCCCTTTCCGACTCCGGGAGTCCGAACAGCCGTGCGCCGGTGATTGACGGAAGCTTCTCCGATACTGCGGCAACGAAGTCAATGTCGCCTGCCCCGATCAGATCGTCAACTATCAACTCCGCAGTCTCATGGATCTGGTCGATCATCCTGGCAACGTTTTTCGGCGTGAACGCTGTGCTCACCAGTGCTCGGTTGTTCTTTTGTTCCTCACCGTCCTGGGTGTGGAAGAACGCACCGATCCGCGGATCGAAGGGCAGTGGATCCGCGATGTTTCCCAGTCCGGATAGGAACACATCATCCATTCGCGCCACTTCGGTGATGTCCGCCGCCGTCGTAACGGCCCAGAAGCCTTTCTCCTCGTGCTCGTAGGCGACCTCAATCGGGCGGTGGAAGCTGACCGGGGCTTCTTTCCGCAACCTGGCGAACGACTCGGCACGCTCCTCAAAAGGCTTCGACCAGAAGGCCCTGGATGAAATGTCAATGTCTGTCGTGAGATCGTGGTCGACATACGCTTTCTTGGCGGGGTTGATGACTGTATCCATGTTGACTCCTTTGTCTCCCCTGGTTGTTCGATGCTTCCGATAGCGATTTAACAAAGAGCGCCTCAGGCCGTTTAAAGCTGGCTCCAAGATAAATAGCTAAACAATATAGGTCATGGGATAGTGTATTTCTGCTATCCTTGTAGATTTCATCCGTTCCAGAACACAGGACGCAGGACCGGAGTCGGGCTCCTCAGATCAGTCGAACACGACCACCGTGCGGGCGACGGCGCCGCTCTCCATACGCTCGATGGCGTCCGCCAATTTGCTGAGCGGGATACGCTCACCGATCAGTTCATCAAGGCGGAACTGTCCCCGGAGGTAGAGGTCGGCCATGATCGGGATATCAAGTTTGAAGTTATTGGAACCCATCAGAACGCCTTTCACGCCCTTCCCGTTCATAATCAGGGAAGCGCCGGGAAGCGGAATGGTGACGTTCTGTCCCGGTACGCCCACGAAGTAGGCGTCGTGACCGGGCTTGAGGATCTCGACCGATTCGAGCATGGTCTGCTGCAGACCGATGCACTCGAAGGAGAAATCGACTCCGCCGCCGGTCAGCGCACGAATCTGCGCAACGGTGTCGCCGTTGCGTCCGTTGACGACGTCGGTGGCACCGAATCGCTTCGCCAACTCGAGCTTGTCCTCGGCGATGTCGATCGCAATGATCTGGCGTGCGCCGCTCATCCTGGCCGCCTCGATGGCGCTGAGGCCGACCCCGCCCGCGCCGAACACCGCGACGATGCTGCCGGCGTTGACCTTCGCCGCTTTGATGACGGCGCCGGCGCCGGCGGTGACTGCACAGCCGAGCAGTGCCGCGATGTCCAGGGGCATCTCGTCGGCCACCTTCACAAGCGCGTCCTCGCCCACGAGCAGGTACTCGGCGAAGCCTGCCAGGCCGCCGCCCTGCGCGACCTCCTGGCCTTGGTACGTTAGCCGCGGGGAGTCGCGTTGGACGTTGCGGCGATTCGCGCACAGCTGCGTGAATCCCTCCAGGCACTGCTGGCAGTGTCCGCAGTGCCTGGAGGTGCAACCGACGACCTTGTCGCCGACCGCGAACTCCGTGACTGCGCTTCCGACTTTTTCCACGTAACCGGCGACTTCGTGCCCGATCACTGCTGGCGCGTTGACCGCGCCGAGCAGCGCGCCGTTGATGATGTGGATGTCGCTGTGGCAGAGGCCGCATGCGGCAACCTTCACGAGCACTTCATCAGGCTTCGGATCGTCGATAGTGACTTGTGCAATGACCGGTTTGCCGGGCATTTCGAGAATAAGCGATGCAAGCACGTTTGAACCCCTGTTCTGGTGGATCTTGTCTAGGTACCGATTGGTGTCGCCCGGGAGCTACGACAAGGCGACATTGATGGTCTTGACGCGGAGGAACTCCTCGATCCCCTCGCGTCCGCCCTCACGGCCGTAGCCGCTATTGCGCACGCCGCCAAAGGGCGCTGCGTAAGAGGCGGGCGATGCGCCACCGTTGATCCCGATGGTCCCCGCGTCGAGCTTGGATGCCGCCCACAGCGCCTTGTTGATGTCGCGGGTGTGCACGAAGCCGGCGAGGCCGAACTGCGAGTCGTTGGCGATCGCGATCGCCTCTTCCGCTGTCGAGAACCGGCTTATCGTGACGACTGGGCCGAAGACCTCTTCCTGGGAGATCTCACTGTCATGTGCGGCGTTGGTCAGCAGCGTTGGTGGAACGAAGAACCCGTCGGCGAGGTCCCCGCCGAGGCGACCGCCGCCGGTGGCCAAGGTCGCGCCGTCGGCGAGGGCTCGGTCGATCATTCCCAGGATGCGATCCCGGGCGCCTTCGCTGATGACGGGCCCCATAATGACGTTCGGGTCGAACGGGTCCCCCACGGTGATGGCCTCGTACGCTGCCTTCACGCGCGCCACGGTTTCGTCATAGATCTCGTCATGCACGAGCAGCCGGGTCGGCGAGGTGCAGACCTGTCCGGCGAGGCGGCAGAACGCGGTCTGCTGAGCGACGACGCTGTCGAGATCCGCGTCGGGGAAGACGATGTGGGCCGACTTGCCACCGAGCTCCAGAACGAGGGGCGTGATGGTCTGCGCGGTGTTTGCGCCGATGATCCGTGCGGTCGCAGGTCCGCCGGTGAAGCTGATCTTGTCGATGCCCGGATGCCGGGTGAGAGCATCCCCGGTGGCCGCGCCGCCGGGGAGGACGCTGACCGTACCGGCCGGAAAGCCCGCCTCGCGGCACAGTTTGCCGAACCGGATGGCCCCGAAGGGGGCGAGTTCCGGGGGCTTGATGACGACGGCGCAACCGGCGGCGAGTGCCGGGGCCACCGCCATGTAGATGTTATTGAGCGGGCCGTTCCAAGTCAGGATCTTGGCGACGACACCGACGGGTTCCTTGGTGGTGAACAGGAAGGCCCGGCCAGGGTCCAAATCAATCGTGTCGCCGTGGAGTTTCTCGATCCAGCCGGCATAGTAGTCGAACCAGGCAGGAAACCGGTTGACAATCATGGACCGGAAACCTGCATACGGGGTCCCGGTCTCGAGCGCGTTGATCGTCGCGAACTCGTCAGCCTGCTCCACCATAAGCCGGGAGAGGTTCCTGAGGATTTCCTGCCTGCGCGCGGCGGGAAGGCCCGCCCAGACCGGCTGGGCGGCGCGTGCGGCAACGACCGCGTCATCGACATCACGGGCCGAAGCTTGCGGGAAGTCCGCCTGCTCCCTGCCGGTAGCCGGGTTGACATGGGTCATCCGGCCCTCGCCCTCCAGGCGGATGTCGTCTCCAACGACAATGGCGCCCTGGAGCAGATCGGTCTTGCTGTGTGTATCGAGCATCGGCACTGCAGCTCCTCTGTTGTCTATTTCAATGGTTCGTTACGAAGAAGCGGGATTTCGAGGGCTCGCTCTGATCGGAGCATCACCCCTCGACGATCACGGGGGCGCCCAGGTAGCTCTCCCGCAGGACGTCCCAGTCGCCGAGTTCATTCACCGGGCAGTCCAGTGTGATCCGTCCCCGGTCAAGTACGGCCACGTGATCCGCGACGGCAAGCGAATTGTCGATCAGCTGCTCCACGAGCAGCACGCAGAGCCCCTCCTTCTTCAGGGCGTTGATCTCGCCGAAGACCTCATCAACGACAGAAGGCGCCAGTCCGGCGGACGGCTCGTCGAGCATCAGGACTTTCGGTTCCGCCATCAGGGCCTGGGCGATGGCCAGCATCTGCTGCTGGCCGCCGCTCAGCATCCCCGCCGCGTCGGAACGCTTCGTCTTCAGGACCGGAAATCGCTCGTAGGCTTTCTCAATCCCATCCGAGATGAAGCCGCGCCGCCTTCTATGGATGAAGCCTCCCAAACGGAGGTTCTCCTCGACCGACCGGGAACGAAAGACCCGCTTTCCCTCTTGTACCAGGCCCAGCCCCCCGTGGATCCGCTGCGAAGCTCCGTCCGTCTGCTCGGCGCCCAGGATTGATATGCTCCCGCCCAGAGTCGGCAACAAGCCGGCGATCGCCGACAGGGTCGTCGTCTTGCCGGCTCCATTCCTGCCAAGGAGCGCTGTGATCTCACCGACCCGGCAGGTGAAGTTGACCCCACGGACGATCTTCATTTCACCGTAGCCGGTGACCAGGTCACGCACGTCCAGACCGATCATGATGCTGCCCCCTCTTTTCCCGCAGTCATCAGGTCCCGAGCCGCCTTTCCGAGGTAGCTCTCGATCACCGCCGGGTCGTCGCGAACCACACTGGGTGGCCCGGATGCGATGATCTTGCCGAGATGGAGCACGTTGACCTGGTCTGCGATGCCCATGATCATCTCGAAGTTGTGTTCGACGATGACGATATTGGCGCCGGCATCCCGCAACGCACGGATCAGATCTCCCAGCGCCTCGACCTCATTTTCATCCAGGCCTGATGCCGGCTCGTCCAGCAGGACGACCGCCGGGTCCCCGGCGAGTGCGCGGGCGACTTCGAGCAAGCGGCGGGTTCCCAGGGGGAGGTCTGAAGCCGGTCGGTCGGCCAGCTCGGCGATCCCGAGAAGGGATAGCAGCCTCAGTGCCTCTGCCCGGTCATTGACCTGGCCGCGGCGGGCGCTTGGCATCCTGAGCATCGTCGCCACGATCGAGGTTCGGGAGCGTGAGAATCGAGCGCTTGCCACGACGTCGACGGCCGTCATCTCCCTGGGGACGACCGGAGTCTGGAAGGTGCGGGAGACACCGGCCATGGCCAAGCGGTGAGCCGATTTTCCTTCCATTGCGTCGCCTTCGATGGAAACGACACCCGACGTCGGCCGATAGAACCCGCTGATGACGTTGAGCAAGGTCGTCTTGCCCGAGCCGTTGGGCCCGATCAGAACGGTGATCTGGCCCGGCTTCGTCTCCAGGTTCACTCCGTCCAGGGCCCGGTTCCCGCCGAAGTCCATGGTGATAGCCGAGGCAATCATGTCCTTGCCATCAATGTGCTCAAGCGCCGATGGGTTCCGCAGCACCTCCTCGACGTCGGGCGCGAGCGCCCTGTGGTCGACAAACTTCGCCAAGATGAACTTGTTCGCGACGGAGGTGAGACCGCCGGTGAAGAACAGGCCAGCGATGAGCAGCAAGCCTCCGAAGAAGATCAGCGAATACTCCTGCAGCCCAACCGTGCTCAGCGGACCAATGACCATGATCGCGGCGCCGATGAGGGCGCCATATATGCTGGCACTTCCGCCTATCACGGAGGCAGCGATTATCGGAATCAGGGCCTGGAATCCGAATGAACCGTGCGAGAGGTAGCCCTGCTGGGAGGCGAACAATGCTCCGGCGACGCCCGCAGGCAATGCGCTCAGGACGTAGGCGGTCAGCTTGAGCCTGGGGACCGAGATGCCCAGGGACCGTGCGAGCACGGGACTCTCCCGCATGACCTTCAGCGCCACACCGTGGCGGGATGCCACGAAGTTCCGGAACAAGGCAAATGTCAGGACTGTGACGCCGATAACGAGCACGTAGAAGCCGGTGGCACTCAGCTTCACACCGAACAGCACGGGCAGGGGGATGCCGCTCAGGCCGGCCTGCCCGCCCGTGAATTCGGGAAGCAGAGTGACGAAATTGGGAAAGAGCAAAACCAGGAACAGCGTGACCATGGCGAGCGACCACGCGCCCAATCGGATTCCCGGAATAGCGGTGATCAGTCCGATCACCGCTGCCGCCAGAATCGCCGCCAGGAGCCCTATCGACAAGTCGAACTTCTGCGTTGCGAGGTATCCGGCGAAATACGCGCCGACCCCGTAGATGGCGGACTGTCCGAGGGCGAGTTCTCCGCCGTAGCCGAAGGTCATGTTCAGGCCAAGCACGAGCAGCGCCAGCAACGCGACCGAGATCACGACCTGCAGGATTCCCGCACCGATGCCCAGGAACGGCAGTACCAGAACCATGAGCCCGACGGCGAGCGGGATGAGCCAGAAGGGTCTGGTGACCAGGGCCCTTTGCGAAATCTTCAATTAGACCACCCGCTTCTTTATCTGCCCGAACAGCCCCGACGGGCGGACGAGCAACACGATGACCAAAAGGATGAAGACCGAGATGCCGGCCCAGTCCCCGCCCAAATAGCGCGCAGAGAACACTTCAACGAGTCCCACGGCGAATCCGCCCACCAGCGCGCCTCGCTGACTTCCGATACCCCCGATCGCCAGAACGACGAAGACCTTGACAGCGATGCTGTCGCCCAGCGAGTAGCTGGCCAGGGTCTTCGAGGCGACCAAGGGTGCACCTGCTGCCACGAGCGCACCACCGAGCGCAAAGGCTCCCAATGACAGAGCCTTCACATTGACACCCCGAAGCATCGCTGCCGCCCTGTCTTCAGCCGTCGCGAGTCCGGCGAGGCCGATGATGGACTTCCGGGCGAACAGGCCAGTCGCGCCGGCGACCAGAATTGAGACCAGGATCAGCAGCACATCGGAGAACTCGATCCGGCCACCCAGGAAATCGAAGGCAGTCTGGCCGGCGAAGTAGGAAACGGAAAGGGGGTTGGGTCCCCAGATGACGAAGGCGATACCGGAGAGGATGACACTGAACCCCAGCGTCGTGACCAGTTCGTTGTCCGCTCCCTTGCCGCTGAGGCGCCGAATCGCGACAACTTCCTCGACAGCCCCGACCAGGGCTCCGACGACCGCACAGAAGATGATGGCCGCCCAGAGCGGGAGACCGAGTTGCGCACCGGAGATCAGCGCGGTGAACGAGCCGATCATCAGGACGTACGCCTGGGCGAAGTTGAAGACACCCGAGGCGATGAAGACGATGTTGCAGCCAACAGCCACAAGCGCGTAGACGGCGCCGATCGCCAAGCCTGCCCATAAAAGTATCACCTACGTTGACCCTTCTGATTGTTGCTCACACTCGGGCAGCCGGGAACGAGGTCGCAGCCACGCGGTGAGAATACTGTTCCGCTCGCAGCCGCCAAGGCCGGGTGCGGGCGGAGTGCGGGCGGAGTGCCAGCGACGCGCGTTTCACGTCGCATCTTGAACGTGTGACAGGGCCCGCGCCATTCCCCGAAGCCGGGGAATGGCACCTGCCAGACGCACTAACCGATCGACTGGATGACGCCGTCGACGTACGGGCCCGGCTTGACGAAGACGTAAGCGTCCTTGGCGGAGACGCCGAGGAAGTGGCTTTCCGGGCTGAAGGTCTGGGTTCCCCAGCGAACGTAGGGGGCTGTTCCATCAAGGGGCCTGGGGTTCTCCAGTGCCTTCGACACGGATGCAGCGTCCACTGCGCCTGCCTGGTCGACTCCGCGCCTGGCAATCTGAAGCATGTCGAAACCGTCCGCGACCTGGTTCATGCCATTGGTTAGCTTGGCACCGCTCGACTTAAGGTGCGCCATGAGCGACTTGAAGAGCCTGCCGGACTCATCACGCTTGGCGGTGTTGATCGGGTACGCGCTGATGGTGAGATTCTTCCAGTCAGCCGGCGAGCTGATCGTGCCGAGGTTGTTGCCGGCGGAGAGCGAGATCCCGGCCACGACCGGGATGCCCAAGCCGAGCTTGGTGATTCCGGTCAGAATGTAGCCGGCAGCCGGACCGAATGCCTGCATCACCAGGCCATCAGGGTCGTCCGCACTGAGACGTTCCAATGGGGCCGTCATGTCGATATCGGCGGCAGCGTACGAGTCTGCAACGACCTCGATCCCGGCAGCCTTGAAGGCCGCGGCATAGGCAGTCGCCGTGTCGGTACCGTTGGCGTCATTCGCCGTCAGCATGCCGACCTTCTTGATGCCCTGGCTGAGCAGTTGCGTGGTGACGGCCTTCGCATCCTGGACGTTGGGCACGGTCGGAGAGAATGCGAACGGAAAATTCGCCGGGTCGCTGATTTTCGACGACTGACCGAGCGTCATAGTGAGAATTTCATTCCGGGTCGTCAACGGAAGCAGGGCCAGCGCAATGTTGCTGGTGACGCCGGCAAGGACAAGGTCAGGTTTCGCCTTGTCGATTTGCTGCTGGAGAAGTGTGACTGCCTTAGCCGGGTCGAGTTGGTCGTCGACAATCGTGAGTTTGGCTTGTCGGCCACCGAAGCCACCCGAAGTGTTGATGTCCTCAACGGCCGCCTCAAGCCCGGTGATCACCGTCTTGGCAGTCGTGGCGAGTGCTCCCGTGACCGGGTAGGACGCATAGATGTTGTAAGTCCCGCCCGCGCCGCTGGCCGGAGCGTTTCCGGCGCCTCCGCCGGTGCACGCAGTGAGGAACAGGCTCGACAAGACACCCAACGCCGCAATTAGCTTCTTCGAAACCACATTGTTTCCTTTCATCGAATGCTCAATCCTCACGGCAATGGCCGGAGCTCAAGCCATAATCACTCTGCTCAACATAGAACACTTTGGTGCCTAGAGTCTACTCTTTTGCCAATTGAATATTCCTGAGAGAGTGGGCGTTGACTGCTGAAGGTTTGGTTGTCTCCTGGTCGGCAACCACCAAGGACCCAGGAAGAGTCAACAGATCGGCTCTTGCGAGTCGTTCGTTCTTCGAGGCCTGACTCTGCGCGCGCGAGTCCCCGACAACGTCGACATTGACTGTGCCGCAGTCGCGACTGATTCGATTAAGACCCCTATGCCGCGTGACTCGTGCCGCGCAGGTGTGGTCAGGTGAGAGCGTAGCCATCATCGGCCTGGGTGGACTCGGGATGAGATGTCGAAGTCATACCTATTGCCGACACGAACGCTGGACATGATCGCCTGCGCAAGGAGAAGTTACAGGTCGACTCGTGGCGCGTCCATCGACGCCTGTCTGAGCAGGATGTTCTTGGCGCGCTCAGTCACCGGTCGGTCGACGAGCTGCCCCCGCACTTGCGCCGCCCCACCCTCACTGTCCAGCACCTCGACCGCCCAGGCTATTTCTTCAGCCGACGGGGCGAAGCCTGCTGCGATCGGGCCAAGCTGCGCCGGATGGATCGCGAGCATTCCGCCGAAGCCGTTGCGCCTGGCGCGCGTTGCGACCTTGAGTACCTTATCCGTGTCTGTGATCTCCGTCGAGGGCGAGTCGATTGGGGCCGAGCCGCCGCCGGCGCGGGCCGCGATGACGAGACTGGCGCGCGCGTAATCGAGTATTTCAGCATCCAGCTCGGCGCCGACATCGAGCGAGAAGTCTACGGCCCCGAAAGCCAGCCTGGTGACACCCGGCAGTGCCGCGATGCCCTGGGCCGCTCGTAGTCCGCGCGCACTTTCGACCAGCGGGATGAGCGCGAGTCCGCTGGGCAACCGCCGCCGAGTCTCACGTATCGCCACGGGATCCTCGGCCTTCGCCACCATGAGTCCCAGCAAACCGTGGCCAGTGACGCAAGACAGGCTGAGCAGAGCTGCGAGCTGCGGCTCGAACAATTCCGAGTCGGTCGAGTGCACGCGAACCACCGCACGCATGTCACCGCCTGGAACGAGCGCAGACAGGGCATTGGTAAGGGCCGCCTCTGCGTTTCCCGGGGCGACGGCGTCTTCGAGGTCGATAATGACCTCATCAGCCCCGGCAGCCATGGCCTTACCGAAGCGATCGGGCCGATCGCCAGGCACGAAAAGAAAAGTTGTAGCATCGCGCGATTGCGGGCCGGATGAACGCTTCACACAAACTACTATACATGGCTAACTATTTTTACTAGATTGCAAGGTGGTACTGCTCTGCAGTCCGGATGCCCCAGCGCCGGTGCATTCAAACGGATACAAAGAGGTGAGCCGCAGTGGCACAATCTGTCGTCGTAGTGGGGGCCAGCGGACTAATTGGTTCAGCCGCCGTTCAGCAGTTCGGCGATCACGGCTGGCACGTGACCGCAATTTCGCGGCGCCGGCCAAAAGTAACTCCGGGAACACCCTTTA
This sequence comes from Arthrobacter sp. AZCC_0090, assembly GCF_014207375.1. Classification (GTDB taxonomy): domain Bacteria; phylum Actinomycetota; class Actinomycetes; order Actinomycetales; family Micrococcaceae; genus Arthrobacter. The sequence goes on from NZ_JACHEE010000020.1 coordinate 56,865, forward strand.
CCCACCTGCCACTAGACCTGCTCGATTCAGACGTGACCACCGCGGCGCTCGAGCGGCTGCCACCGGTCACTCATGTCGTCTACGCCGCCGCTTTCGAAAAGCCAGGCTTGGTTGCTGGATGGTCGGACCCCGAGCAGATGCAGACGAACCTGCTCATGCTGCGAAACGTTCTCGAGCCCCTCTCCCGATCGGGAAATCTCGAACACGTCACCACCATGCAGGGCACGAAGGCCTATGGAGTACATCTGCACCCCATCCCCATTCCCGCTCGAGAACGCCACCCCCGGGACGAGCACCCGAACTTTTATTGGCTGCAAGAAGACTTTCTGAAACAATCGGCCGAACAGTACGGCTACAACTGGACCATCTTCAGACCAGTTCAGGTCGTTGGGAACGCATACGGCGTCGCATACAGCACGCCATCAGTCATCGGCGCGTATGCCGCGATCTGCCGCCAGGAAAATTTGCCCTTCGGGTTTCCCGGTGGCCAAATCAACCCAGTGAGACAGTCAGTGGACGTCAACCTGGTCGCCGAAGCGATACGGTGGGCAACCCACGCACCGTCGGCCTGGGGACAGCATTTCAACCTGACCAATGGCGAGGTGTTCTCGTGGCAAGAATTGTGGCTGACATTCGCCGAGATCTTTCAGATAAAGGCGGCCGAACCGACTCCCGTCAGTCTCGCGCGCTTTCTGCCCGAGCATGGTCAGACGTGGAATCGCATCGTTGAGCAGTACGATCTTCTTCCTTTGTCAATACTCGATGTCGTGGGCAAATCACACATGTACGCCGACTACACGTTCGGGTACGGTGTAGAGACACCCCAACCGCCCACGCTCGTGAGCACCATCAAGGTGAAGCAGGCAGGCTTCACCGAAGTCCGCGATACCGAGGCCACCTACCGAAAAGCGATCGAATCACTGATCGAGCAGAGGATACTGCCCGGCGTCTCGCGTCGTTCTGCGTAACGATGGCCGAGGCTGAAGGGTTCGCATCGCCCGACACTCCCCCACCGCCGCTTGGCCCGATCTTGCGCCAGCTCACCCCGTCGGTTTTTCTGCCCGCCATGATCTATGAGATCGGGAACGGCGCGATCGCCCCGATCATCGCCCTGACAGCGGTCGGACTCGGTGCCCCTCTCGCGCTCGCGGCGCTGCTCGTGGGGCTTCTTGGTATCGGTCGTGTGCTCGGCGACATTCCTGCCTCGTGGCTTGCGGAGCGTTACGGGGACCGTCGGGCGATGGTGTTGGCGGCCGGGCTCGAAACCGTGGCTCTGCTGGGCTGCTATTTCAGTCCATCCATCGCGCTCTTCGCTGTCGCTCTGTTGCTCTCGGGCATGTCAACGGCGACGTTCTATTTGGCCAGACAGTCGTACCTGGCCGACGTGGTGGCTCCCGCCCATCGGGCACGGGCGATGTCGACCCTCGGAGGTTCTCATCGCGTCGGCCTTTTCGTCGGGCCGTTCATCGGTGCTGTGGTCGTGAAAGCAATAGGCTTGAACGGCGCGTATCTCGTGGCCATCGCCGCCACGCTGTGTGCCGCGGTGCTGTTGCTCGTGATCGCGGATATCTCACCGCCGCAAGGCCAGGGGACAGCGATTCGAGGCAAGAAGTCGAGCCGAGCCGTTCTCATCGAGCATCGAATCATATTCTCCACCCTCGGCGTGACGATGATCGGCTGCGGCGCGGTACTGGCTGCCCGGCAGACGGTTGTACCCTTGTGGGCCGCGCACCAGGGAATCGGGGCCGCCGAGACCAGCCTGATTTTCGGCACGGCGGGAGCAGTGGAGATGCTCCTGTTCTATCCGGCTGGCAAGATCGCCGACCGATTCGGCAGACTAGCCGTCGCGCTGCCTTGGATGCTCGTGCTCGGCGGCGCCATCGCGGCTGTTCCTTTCACCTCGGATCCCGCTTCTCTCACGGCCGTGGCGATCATCATGAGCGTTGGTAGCGGCATAGGAGCAGGAACCCTCATGACGCTCGGCGCCGACGCGGCCCCTCTCGCTGGTCGCCTCCGTTTCCTAGGGATCTGGCGCGTTCTCAGTGATTCCGGATATGCAGCAGGGCCCGCTATCTTGTCAGCCATCGCGGTCGGCACATCGCTTTCAGTCGGAATCACAGCGCTCGGCGCCGTGGGCCTCGGCGCCGCCGCAGCCCTGAAGGTGTTCGTGCCGAAATACGCGGCCACCCGACAAAACTAAGGGGTATATCCCGATCCGCCACCCGTCGAAGCCATCAGCGCGAGCGGCTCCTAGTGTCGAGATGAGTCTGGCGACCCAGGTCAGTTCCGGATGCACTCTCCTTCGCACGACGCCTATTGGGGAAGTCGAGAGACGTCAGAAAGAGTGCTCGGGGCCGGGGAACCGCCCGGATTGGACCTCATCGCCGTACGCCTTGGCGGCGTCGGCCAATACGGTTCGAATGTCCGCATATGCTTGACAAATCCTGCCATCTTACCGCTGCGCAGGCCTGCCATGTCCGGCTACACCAGAACCTGCCCCGTGGTCGTACTCCCGGCGCCGATGCCGATCGTCGGAATCGAGACGGCGGCATCAACGGCTGCGGCGGTTGATGCCGGCACCATTTCCATGAGCACACCGAAAGCGCCGGCCTCCGACAAGGCCGCGGCGTCCTCTATTAGCCGCTGAGAGTCGTCCCC
>NZ_JACHEE010000021.1 GCF_014207375.1 Arthrobacter sp. AZCC_0090
TGGGCGTCATCCGCCACGTCGACGCCGGCTACCCCCGCGCCATCGAAGTCGCCCACGAACGCGGCGTCCGCATCCCCATGACCGAAACCAACTAAGACTTCGATTCCCAACTAACTCGCACTAGATGTCGCTATGAGCCCCCAAAACGACAACAACTGCGAGCTAGTTGGGGAGGTCAACCGCCCATCTTTGAAAGAATCACTTTCATGATCGAAATCGACGGCGTCCGGCTGCACCTGGCCGATATTGCCAAGGTGGCCGCAGGTGGCACGAAGGTGACCCTGTCGCCGTCGGGCGCTGAACGTATGGCCGCATCGCAGCGGTCCGCTCACGCGACGGCGTTGTCCCGGCCCGTCTACGGACGGTCCACAGGCGTCGGGGCTAATCGCTCGGTTGCCTTGGATACCGCGGACAAGGAAGCCAATGCGCACGGACTGAATCTTTTGCGCAGCCACGCCGTCGACGCCGGACGAGTCCTTGACCGCGAAACCGTCAGGGCAATGCTGGTCATCAGGCTTTCCCAGCTCGCCGCGGGATCGTCCGGCATCAACCCGGCTGTGGCTGATGCCGTCGTGGAGATGCTCAACGCCAACGCCTTGCCGGAAGTGCGGGAATTCGGCGGAATCGGCACTGCGGACCTGCCCGCGTTGGCAGGAACGGCCCTCACTCTCCTCGGCGAGCGCCCCACCATGGACGGCAAGCTCGTCCCGGTGCCACTGGACACCTGGGCCACCGAGGATGCTCTGCCATTCATCAGTTCCAGCGCACTCACGATCGCCCAAGCCGTCCTGGCCCACCAGAAGTTGGTGACCCTTCTGGGGAACCTGACCACCGTGAGCGCACTGTCCTTCGCGGCAATGTCCGGCAATCCGGAAGCCTTGAGTCCAGAAGTCGCAAAGGCCGCGGACGCGCCGGCTATCAGGGACATGGCCGGGGTAATCCGCGGCCTTGTGGAAGGCAGTGGTGATCCGGCAAGGATCCAGGACCCGTACTGCCTACGCACCCTGCCGCAGGTTCTTGGCTCAGTGGCCGAGGAACTCGAGGCGCTCAGCATCCTTTTGGAGCGTCTGGTGGTGGCCGGCCATGAGAACCCCCTCGTGTACGGCGATGCCGAGGATGGCAGCAACGGGGTGGCCCACCATGGCCTGTTCCAGATGACTAGCTTGGCCCGCCGCGTCGATGCCCTGCAGTTGGCCATCGGTGCGGCGTGCGCAACGAATCTCCGGAGGATCAGCCTGTTGTGCGATCCCAGCTACACGGGCCTCCACAGATTCCTGGCGGTCGACGACGGCGGCCAGTCGGGCGTCATGATGTTGGAGTATGTGGCCGCCGCAGCGGTGGGCCGGATTCGGACCAATGCTCAGCCGGTGAGCCTGCAGACGGTGGTCCTCTCCCTGGGCGCAGAAGAAGATGCCAGTTTCGCGAGTGTGGCCACTTCCCGCCTGGATTCCACGGTGCGGGCGCTGTCAACGGTTGTTGGCATTGAACTCCTTTGCGCGTCACGGGCACTCAGGCTGCAGGGCCGGACGCCGGAAGAATTCGCGAGCCTTCGGTTCCGAAAGGCCTTCGACGCCGGTCTGTCGTTACCCTCCGACGTTCAGGACCGGGACCTTCGCCCCGATGTCGACGCGGCGATCCGCTTGACGATCCTTCCCGAGTTCGGGCACTAAGCATGCTTAGCTATGGACTACTGCCCAGGACGGGCGTAACTTAAGGTCCAAACACCGCACTGGGGAGGTGGCGTGTTTGGCCGGGTATCTGGGGTGCCGTGGCATTTGGTTGTTGCGCCCTATGCTTCTCGCCGTCATCGGCGCATTCGTGTGGTTGCTGTGGCTCGCCGGGCCATCGCAGGCCAGTGATCTTCTGCCGTCAGTTCCGCCTGCCCCGTCGCCTTCCGTTTTGCCTGCGCCCGTTGCCCCTTCCGATCTCATAGGGTCAATCGCCCAGGATGTTCCTCCCGCTATTCCAGGTCCGAGCCAATTGGCCGCGATTCCCAAGACCCTCGTCAATCTGTTGCCGGGCGATGCCGTGCCACCGGTCGTTGGTGGAATCATCGACGCCGCGCCACCGCTGGTTGACAACACGATCGGTCAACTCCCAGGACTGCCCGGGCCGCCTTCGGTGCCACCGGTGCCGCCGGTGCTGCCATTGCCACCGGTGCCGCCACTGCCCGGGATCCTGCCTCCCCCGGGAATAGACGTTCCGGCCGTTCCGCTGCAGGGGAGCGGCTCCGGTGCACTGACGCCGCCTGGTTCGGCCACACTCTTCCGTACCAGCGCGCCAACTGCCGACGGCGGATCGGCTGCGTACGCACCAATCCCCGTTTTCATTCCGGACGAAGCTGTTCCGATATTCCCCGCCGAATTGGCGATGACTAACTCGTTGCCTGATCCTAGGGATCCTCTGGCAGACACACCGGCTCCTGCCGCGGCGTCCCCACCTGAGTCCAGCTCGATGTCGGGACCACACGGCGGATCCGCCGGCGGGGCGGCAGATCTCCCGGAACAGCGTGCATTGGCACCGCCCTTCCACGACGGCCGCATCCCTGATGGCGGTCAAGAACCCGCTGCCGAACCCGCGTTCGATCCGGGGTCTTCTCCCGACTGACCAGGCCGCCCCTGCCTCGATGGCAGGCACGACCCACCTGCGCCACACGCGTAGGGACAAGCCTCAGTCAGGAGAAGACCATGCAGGACCAGACGAGATTCATCGGCAATTGGCCCGACCCAATGTCTGAAGGAAGGAGCAAATAGATAGCATCTCGGCAGGCGCTCAGCGCCCATAAGGAAACAACGACGCCGGCCGTGCAGTCAGTCTCACTGCACGGCCGGCGTCGTGGTGCTGAAGACAGGCCAAAGGATCGTTAGAACAGGCCGTTGACCACCGCTTGAGTGAGCTGGTGGAAGACGTCAGTGCGGGCGGGAATGTCGCTCTCGTCCTGTCCTTTCGTGTACACCACGAACACGTAGGAACTGGCGCCCTTGGTGAGGATGCTGGCGTCGTGGAGTTCGTCGTCGAGCAGCCCGTACTTATGAAAGACCGTGATGCTGGCCGGTACAGCGGCTGGGATGAGCGTTTCGTAGTTCGTGTTCTGCATGTAGGACAGCAGTTGCGCGGTGTCCTGCTGGTTCAAGAGCTTTCCGGTGTAGAGGTCGGACAGAATGCCGGCCATCTCGCTTGGAGTCAACGTGTTGTTCAAGGGGTCGTAGCTGACGCCGATTGACGCCGCATACGCCTGCAGTTCCGAGTAGCCGACTGCGTCCATGATCAAGGACCAGGAATCGTTGTCGCTCTCTTGGATCATCTCCTTGATCTGGAATCCGGATGTGTAGTCCCCCAAGGGATCGTCAAGCGACACTTCGCCCTTCTCTACCAGATGGTAGTACGCGGCTGCGGCCAAGACCTTGGCCGTGCTGGCCGCCTCGAATGGCGCCTGGACCCCGTACTGGTGGCTTGAGCCATTCGACAAGTCGATCAGCGTGACGCCGATCTGGTACTGGCTGTTGGCGTTGATGATGCCGTTGATCTCCGCATCCAAGGCAGGGGTCACGCCTGCCGCCGGGGCGGCGGGCACCACTGGCGCCACCGCCGCGGGAGCAGCAGCCACTGCAGACGCCGTCGGTGTCTCGGGCTCCACAGAAGCGGCCGACGACGGCGTGCCGCTAGGTACCGCCGATACGGTGCGGGAGGCGGTTGAGCGCGCATGCGCTGCAGAGTAGATCGTTGCCGTAAGGGTCAGCGCCAAAACAACCGCGCAGGCTGTCAGCAAAGCCGATCGATATCGGAGGGAACCCCAAAAGTTCCGCCGATTTCGCTTCCGTCCGGGTCCGAGTCCGGAACGATAGGGCTCTTGCTCTTCCATAGTGAACCAAACGTAGCTACGGCAGCTATGTAAGAGCTATGAAAATCCTGTCCGCCAGCCACGTGTCGGCTGGGTGAATTTCACGCGTCGCGGATCGGCGAGCCCAACACGGTGAACCGGGTACCGCTCATCTCCCCGGAGAGCAACGGCATTGCCTCAGCGATGGCGGCCCTCACGCCGTCCAACTGCAAAGATGCTTGGTGTGCCTCCGCCGACTCCCACAGCTCGCAGACAAACACCGTGTCCGGGGCTTCGTCATTGATGCCCACCTCGTAGAGCGAGCAGCCCGCTTCCCGAAGCTCCGGTTTCGGCCTGAGGAGGATGCCGACGACGGCGTCGCGCTGGCCAGGTTTCGTGCCAAGACTTCCCACGTTTGCAAAGGTCATGCGCCCATTGTGCTTCATTCCGCCGACGCTATTGGGGACCTGCGTACCGCAGGACAAAGTTCTTGAGGATCTTCATCGGTTCGGTCGCCGAGATCTTCCGGGCATCTGCCATCAACTGCTCAGCGGCCTCGGGCGGGAAGTATCCGGAGTGGCGGTAGGTGCTGATCCGGGTGACCAGCCCCTCGGCGTCGAGCTCCGGATGGAACTGGGTGGCGTATAGGTTCCTCTTGATACGGAACATCTGCACCGGGCAGGCTGCCGAGCTGGCCAGCAACACGGCGTGTCCGGGCAAAACGGTGCACGCTTCCTTGTGACCGGTGAAGGCAACAAAGCGCTCGGACATGCCCTCGAGGAGCGGATCTCGGAGCCCCTCTGCCGTGAGTTTTATGGTGACCCCGCCGAGTCCTTCGCCGTAGGTGCGGTCAATCACCGCTCCTTGGTGGAGGCCCAGGGTTCCGACCCCGTAGCAAGCCCCCAGAAATGGAAAGTCGGCCGCGACAATCCCGTCCAGCAGCCGCGAAAGAGCCTTCTCCACCCGCTTCTGGACGGGGCTCTTGTGCTCAGGCGGATCGCTCGAGGTGAAGGGGCTACCACCCACAATTACGCCGGAATAGTCGGAGAGCTCAAGCGCCGGCAGGGGCTCAGCTTCCAACCGGATGCGGATTAGCTGCTCGGGAGCCAGCCCTCCAAAACGAAGATACGCCTGATACTCTTCCCCGGCGGCGGCGTCTTCGGCACGAGATGCGAGCAGGAGAAACGGCTTCACAGGCTAAGTGTGCGCGCGGCGGCCGTGACGCGCCAGCGTTCGGCTGAAACATCCATCGGGGGCGGTGAGCACCCGTTCACGTGGAAGAAATGTCCGGGTTTCTGGCCCGATGGCATGATTTCAACTCCAGCCACTCCCGAATCCGCGGAAACACGGCGATCCTATGGGCACCTCGCGGGCAGCCCGCGTCCGCGCGCAGGTGGCGTTAACATGCCCGAAACATCCCCGTCATGCGTTCTTCACGCCAGGCCTGTTTATGTAACGTCCCTGCAATTTTTCCTCGCATTGCCCGAAACACGAACCCGGAAATATTGGGCAGGGGAAGAACGGGGCCAGCCACGGCGGCCCTCCTACGCACTCCGATAAGAAGGGAAACGCACGTGCATATCACTGCGGAAAACGTTTGGGTGATGGTGTCAGCGGCACTTGCACTGCTCATGACTCCGGCGCTCGGCCTCTTCTACGGTGGCATGACCCGGGCGAAGGCCTCCCTCAACATGATCATGATGAGCTTCATCTCCGCGGGCATCGTTGGCGCCGTGTGGATCTTGTGGGGTTACTCGATGATCAGCGGCAAGAGCGTTCTGGGGCTTTTCGGCAACCCGTTCAGCAGCTTCGGTTCGGCGGACCTGGTTGGCTCCACCGATCTCATCAAGCTGGGTTTCAGTGCTACCTTCGCGATCGTCACCGTGGCCCTCATCAGTGGGGCGATTGCCGACCGCGCCAAGTTCACTTCCTGGGTCATCTTCGTCCCCATCTGGATCACGCTGGTGTACTGCCCCCTGGCGTTCATGGTCTGGGGCGGCGGCCTCCTGAGCCCCGGCGGAGCCATCAGTTCCGTGTTCGGCCAGGTGATTGACTTCGCCGGTGGCACGGTTGTGGAAATCAGTTCGGGCGCTGCCGCCTTTGTCCTGGCGTTGATCCTGGGCAAGCGTCACGGCTTTGGAAAGGACCCGAACCACCGCCCGCACAACCTCCCCTTCATCATGCTTGGCGCAGGCCTCCTCTGGTTCGGCTGGTTCGGCTTCAATGCCGGGGCTGCCACGACGGCAGAACAGGCAGGCTTGATCTGGGTCAACACCCTCGTCGCCCCCGCCGGGGCCATGATCAGCTGGCTCGTGACGGAGAAGATCCGGCACGGCCACCCCACGTCCTTGGGTGCGGCATCCGGCGTCGTTGCCGGCCTCGTGGCTATCACTCCGGCCTGCGCTAATGTGGCTCCTTCCGCCGCACTTGGCCTGGGCCTCGTGGCTGGTGCCGCCTGTGCCGTGTTCGTGGACCTGAAGCACAAGTTCGGCTTCGATGACTCGCTGGACGTAGTGGGCGTCCACCTTGGTGGCGGACTCGTCGGCACCCTCGCGCTCGGTTTCATTGCGCTGCCGGTCAACGGTAAGGGTGGAGGATTGTTCTACGGCGGCGGGCTCCAACAGCTCGTGGCGCAGATCGTGGCCATTCTTGTCACCCTTGCACTCTCTGGAATCATGACGGCAATCATTGCCCTGGTCATCCACAAGACCGTTGGATTCCGGGTCAGCCACGAGGCCGAGCTTGCCGGTGTGGACTTGTCCGAGCATGCCGAGACCGCCTACGAGTTCGGCGGATTGTCCCGGAGCCACTTCAACGCCCTGCCCCACGTCCACATCCCGGTTGCCGCCGCAGCCGTCCCGGTTTCAGCCCGAGCCGCTGCCGCCGCTTCGGCCCCCGCGGCCTCTGCCGCCGTCGAGCTCCAGCGCCAAAAGCAAGCCGACCCCGCATAAAGGAAGCGGGCATTTCCGCAGCCGCACCGGGCGCGTACGCTCAATTTGTGGATATCGTCGATTTCCTCTCTGAGCGTCTGAATGAGGACGAGGCTGCGGCGCGGAAACTCCTCGGCGACCGGTCAGTCTCCGAAGCGGGCAAATGGTACGAACGCCGGCTTCTCCTGGAATGCGAATCAAAGCGACGGCTACTAAGCATTGTGGAATCTGCACGGCAAACGGCCTTGGCCACGATGGTCCGCCATGCGTTTGGGGATGACCCGCAGTTGATTCCGGAGTCGATCGAATGGACCACAAAATCGTTGAATGCCCTCGCATTGCCCTACTCGGACCATCCCGATTTCGAGCCGGAGTGGCTGGCGGGGACGTAACTGGAGGGGTGCGCGGCGCGTTCCTCACGTTAGCCGGGGCCCAAGAGTAGGAATCGGCAGTATCTTGCCGAAATGCGCCCCTGGCGGTCTACCGACGCTCCAAAAGTCAGTTTTCGGCAGTATCTTGCCGATTTTCGCTAGATGGGCGAGAATGCGAGTATGGAACAAGCAAATCGGCAATATCGTGCCGAATAGGTGGGACCCATGGAAGACCTAGCGGCCATTGCTGCGACTATACGAAAAGCACGCAAGGAAGCCGGGATAACGCAGGCGGATCTTGCGGACCTTGCGGGGACCTCCGAAAGGACCATTCGGGCGATTGAAACGGCCAGTGGGAATCCTTCACTGGCAGCCGTCGTGGCGGTGGCGAACGCCGTCGGGATTCACATAGTGGCCAGCTGATGGTCGACAATTTCCAGGACTTGAAGTTCGTCCGCGCGGCCGACGTCCACAAAGGCGGGGTCCTGGCCGGTCATCTCGTCCGGACGGCCCGCGGCGGGGTGAATTTCTCCTATACGGCAGAGTATCTGACCTCCGGTTTGCCCGCGGTTGCCAGTTCATTGCCTTTGGCAGATCTTCCCGTGGAGACTCCCGCTGGCGCCCTTCCTTCATTTTTCGCCGGCCTGCTGCCGGAGGGGCACCGGCTTAGTGTGCTTAGGGACGCCACCAAAACCAGCCTCGACGACGAACTCACCCTCCTGCTCGCAGTCGGAGCCGATGCCCCCGGCGACGTCCAAGTGGTTCCCGCTGGGGAAAGCCCCGTGGAACCGGCGCCGCTGGCCGACACGTCCCGACCCGAGGATCTGGACTTCGCCGCCCTCGCGAACTCCGTCGATCGCCATGCGATCCCCGGTGTCCAAGACAAGGCAAGTGCCTCGATGCTGACCACGCCGCTGTCACTCAAGGGGCAGCGGTACCTGCTCAAACTTGACCCGCCCAACCATGCCCATTTGCTGGCGAACGAAGCGGCACACCTCTCCGCGGCCAAGGATCTCAAGATCCCGGTGGCAAAGAGCCGCATCATCACGGACATGCACGGGTTACCGGGGTTGTTGGTGGAACGCTTCGACCGCGTCCGGGACAAGAACCGTATCTGGGTGCGCTTGCCTATGGAAGACGGAGCCCAAGTCATGGGCCTACCGCCGGCTTCCAAGTATTCGGTGGCATCGGAGGAGGTGGCCTCTGCATTGGCTGGGATGTGCAAAGCACCTCTCGTGGCAATCCGCAATCTATACCTACAGTTTGTCTTTGCGTGGCTGACCGGGAACGGCGACCTCCATGCCAAGAATCTATCGATCCTCGGTAGCGAGGATGGCGGATTTGTCATGGCGCCGATCTACGACATTCCATGCACGCTGTTGTACGGAGACGACTCGCTCGCATTGCCGGTATCCGGAAAAACCAAAAACCTCAAAGCCAAGCACTGGGCCGATTTCGCGGCGTCTGTTGGCTTGCCGCAGCGCGCAGCTGACAAGGCCAATGCACTGGCCTTGTCAGCTTCTGGAAAGGTCAGCTTGGAGGACCTACCGTTCACGGGGTCACCGCTCCGAGGTGCTCTGCGGGAGTTGCGATTCCGACGGGGAGAGTTGGAGGCTAGCTGACTGCCGCCTGCCGCGCCCACACCCGAGGACCTTTAGATCGACTGCCGGCATCCGAAGAACTCGTGGTTCATGGGAGCAAAGGGTACCGTCCGACCCACTTCATCAGTTCACTGATGATTTAGCTGTCGGTTCCCTGCGAGTCGGGCCACTGTGTTTCAAGGCACCTAGCTTTGGGATCATGAAATTCAAAACAATCCCGGTCATCATCGGAACATTGTCTTGTGCGCTGGTAAGCGGAGCTGCCTTTGCGGCGGTTTCCACCTTTGCCGGCCCTCATGAGGACGGCTCAGCGGTCACGCCAGTCGGTATGCGGGTCACTCCAACCGGACAGCAGACCTCACTCGGAGACCTCCCGCTGAACTCCGCCATCTCCGCCGACGGCAAGAGGCTCGCCGTCACCAACAACGGTCAAGGTACCCAGTCCCTGCAACTCGTCGATCTGGCAGACCACGAGGTAGACCAGACCATCTCCTACAAGTCCCCTGAGTCTCTCTACATGGGTTTGGTGTGGAGCCCGGACGGCACCAGGCTTTACGCAAGCGCCGCAGCAAATTCCAAAATCCGCACCTTCAGCTACTCCGGCGGCAAGCTGGCAGAAGGTGCGCCGATCCAGCTTCCCACCACGACGCCCGCGGGCAAGGCACTCAACCTCTTCCCGGCCGGATTGGCGATCACACCCGACGGGAAGCGGCTGGTTGTTGCCGACCAGCTCGCTGACGCCGTGTCCGTCGTCGACCTCTCCACTGGCAACGTCTCGACGACGCCGGCCGGTCACCGCCCGCTTTCGGTCACGGTTTCGCCGGATGGCACGACGGCGTTCGTCACCAATCAGGGCGCCTCAGACCTCTCCGCTGTGGACATCACAGGCGCCGAACCGAAGGTTTCCCGCACCGTCACGGTAGGTCTCCACCCCAACAAATCCGTCCTGTCGAAGGACGGCCGGACGCTTTACGTTGCCAACGGCGATGACGACACGGTCTCGGTTGTCGATACCGCGGCCGGCACAAGCTCGAGTGTCAGCGTCGCACCTGAAAAGGGCGCACCGGTAGGGACCAATCCCACCGGACTGGCCTTGGACGAAGCCGGGCACCGCCTCTTCGTGAGCAACTCCGGTAACAACGACGTCGCCGTCGTCGATCTTGCTCGCAACACGGTTGCCGGTGTGGTGCCTGTGGGCTGGTATCCGAGTTCGTTGGTCTTCAGCGGCGGGACATTGCATGTCACCAACGCGAAAGGGCTAGGCGCCGGACCTAACAACGGACCTGGCCACCCGAACCCCGAGTCAACCGCTCCGGCCGCGGAAAACCAATACAGCGGATCGATGATCGTTGGTACGCTGAGCAGTTTCAGCGTTCCGGAGGGCGGCCAGTTGCAGAAGGCCACCGAGCAGGTCAAAAACAACAACCGCCCGGACACCACTGGTGGCAACATCATCCCGCGCCAACCCGGCCAAGAGAGCCCCATCAAACACGTGATCTACGTGGTCAAGGAAAACCGCACCTATGACCAGGTGCTCGGCAGCCTCGGCAAGGGCAACGGCGATCCCTCGCTGAATCTCTTCGGCGACGAGTCTGCCCCGAATATGAGGGCCCTGTCCAAGACAGTTCACCACGATTGACAACTTCTACGCCGATGCTGAAGTTAGTGCCAACGGTTGGAACTGGGTGGCCTCGGCCAACTCGAACCCCTACGCCGAGCAGATGTGGCCGGCCAACTACTCGGGCCGCAAGGCGCCGTATCCCAGCGAAGGAAACGCCCCTGAAATCGCGGCCCAACAGCCTGACAACACGTATGTCTGGCAGCGGCTCGCCAAGGCAGGCGTCAGCTTCCGCAACTACGGCTTCTACGTTTCCAACAACGCCGGCACGTTCAACGCCGCGGACCCCGTTCTGGATGCGCAGACCGACTCAATGTCCAGAAGGACAGGAAGGGTCTTCCCGTCCGGAGTCCAAGCTGCGCCGTTCTGCAGAAAGTAATTGGCCTGGGCCACTCCGGACGACCGGTCGGGCAGCGCGAAGTGGTAGGCGCCGTGCAGGAGCCCGGCATCTGAGGATCCTGCATATTGGCCTGCGAAATACGGATTGAGGTAGTCGGTTCCCTCACTGACTTTGACATAGGCAAACTTGGCGCCATTCGCGGCCGCGGTGTGCCAATCCACAGTGCCCTGGTGGCTGCTGACATCCATGCCCGGCACCCCGGATGCGACCGACGCGGGCGCGACGGCCTGCGCAAACATCTGCGTCTGCGCGGCGGGCTCGTGGCTGCGGACAGTTGAACCCATCGCGTGATCATTCGGGGTATTTGACGTCGCGGACGGGGATGGGGATGGGGTAGTCGTCGCGGAAGCCGCGCCCGCTCCGGGCGCGACAAGAACGATGCTTGCCACGAGGACAGCTACGTACCCGGCGACGCCCTTCCGGATACGGGGCCGGACGGCGTTCTGCCGTCTGGAAGCGTGCAGGATGGACACGTTCAGAGGAAATTCCTTCCGTTTTGGCAACGGAAGAGACCCGCGCCTGCCAATAGGCGCCCGCAGGAGCGGACGAGAGGGATATTACCAGCCTTCATCAAGACGAATGACAAACAGGCGAGATCCCCTGCGCGGGTCCGGTCCCTTTCAGACGACGACGGCGGCGCTCCGGACAGTTGCCGGCCGAGTCCCGCGAAAAACGGGGCGCACTTCCCCTGTCAAAGAATTAATCCAGAATCTATTCTGTTGATGGACCGTTATATTCGCGGTCCTCAGGCCACCGGCACGTCCCGGGAAGCCCATCCCGCTCCGGGGGCCGTCTTCGATGAGGAGGCGTCCATGTCAACTCCTGATGTGCCAACGCGGGGGCCGGCCAGGCCCGGTCCATATGTCGGCGCCGGGATACTGCTAGCCATCTCCATTCTGGTTCCCCTGTTCGTTCCGGCGTATTCGATTGACAAGCCGCGGTTTGCCGGCATGCCGTTCTTCTACTGGTACCAAATGCTCTGGGTTCCCATCACGGCATGCATGATTGGCATCGCATATCGGCTGGTTACCAAGGAAGACCGTCGCCGTCGCGAGGCTGCGCGGGGCGCACGCACCGGGGAGCCAGAACAATGAGCGCGCTCGCTGTCCCGCTGGCGACCACCCCCGATCGGCCCGTCAGCGGTGTCGCGCTCACCGTTGTCGTCGTCCTCTTCATTCTGGTGGCGGTATTGGGCTTCTTCGCTGCACGCTGGCGCGCGGGCAAAGAGACCGGATTGCATAGCCTCGATGAGTGGGGTCTGGGCGGTCGCGGGTTTGGGACGTGGGTAACGTGGTTCCTCCTCGGTGGGGACCTCTACACTGCCTACACGTTCGTGGCCGTCCCGGCCGCAATGTGGGCCACTGGAGCCGTGAGCGGCTTCTTCGCAGTGCCGTACACCATCGTGCTGTACCCGATCGTATTCCTGCTGATGAGCCGGTTGTGGTCGGTCTCGCATAGGCACGGGTTCGTCACGCCGGCCGATTTCGTTGGCGGGCGCTACGGCAGTAGGGCGTTGACGGTTGCTGTGGCCCTCACTGGCATTGTCGCAACCATGCCGTACATCGCGCTGCAATTGGTTGGTATCAAGGCCGTGCTGACGGTGTTGGGCCTCGGTAGCGCGGAGAATGTGCTGCTGACTGACCTGCCGCTGATCATCGCTTTCGTGGTCCTGGCCGCCTACACCTACACTTCAGGCCTTCGGGCGCCGGCGCTTATCGCCGTCGTGAAGGATCTCCTCATCTATCTGGCGGTCATCGTCGCGGTGATATACCTGCCGATCAAGTTCGGCGGCTGGGACAACATCTTTGGCGCCGCCCAAACGAAACTCGACGCCATCAGCCCGGCCACGGGCAAGCCAGCCGGCGTCTTCATCCCGGGCGCGGCGAGCTACTCGGCGTACTGGACACTGGCTCTTGGCTCCGCGCTGGCCTTGTTTATGTACCCGCACTCGGTCACCGGGGTCCTTGCGACCAAGAGCAGGAACACCATACGCAAGAACGCGGCAGTGCTTCCGCTGTACTCGCTCATGTTGGGATTCCTTGCGCTACTGGGTTACGCGGCCATCTCTGCGGGCACCAAGCCTATTGACCTCAACGGTGCCGTCAACCCGCAACTCGTGGTTCCGCAGCTGTTCCTCGACAACTTCCCGGCGTGGTTCGCCGGGATCGCCTTGGCGGCTATCGCCATCGGCGCCTTGGTCCCGGCAGCCATTATGTCGATCGCCGCCGCCAACCTGTTCACCCGCAACATCTACCGGGACTTGATCCGGCCCAACGCCGACCCGCGGCAGGAAGCGAAGGTCTCCAAAATCGCCTCCCTCGTGGTGAAGTTCGGCGCGCTGATCTTCGTCATCGCGATGGACCAGTCGGCCGCGATCAACATGCAGCTCCTCGGTGGCATCTGGATCCTGCAGACCTTCCCGGCGATCGTGGCAGGGCTCTACACCCGCTGGTTCCATCGCTGGGCGCTCTTCGCGGGCTGGGCAGCTGGAATCATCTACGGAACCATCGCCGCTTATAACGTGGTCAACCCGGTGACGAAGGCCAACTTCGGAGGCTCCATCGCCGCCATCCCCGGCACCAACGTGCAGGTCTACATCGCGGTGGTGGCGTTCGCGATCAACCTCATCGTTGCGGCCGTCCTGTCGCTGATCTTCCGCGCGATGAAGGTCCCCGACGGAAAGGACATCACCCGGGACTCGGACTACGGAGCCGACGAGGACGACCCCAAAGTTACCCAACTCCAACGGGAGTACCCGCTGGGCGAAACGGGAGGCGGCACGTTCTGACGCCGACGGCGGACGCGGGCAACAAGAGCCGCCCGGAGCTGGATCCCGCCGATGCCCGGATTCCGGGCCATCTGGGCCATTAGGCCTGTTCTGTACCCGAGTTCTCCGGATCCTCGACAGGTTCATGAAGCGCCGGGACGCTGGCGACCGCCATGCCGATCGCACCGATGACCGCGATGAACGATGTTGCGTCCTGGAACGGGACGACAATCATGGGGCTGAGGACGACAGCGTTGGTCATGGCAGCGGCCGCGAATACGGTCGCAATGAACCTCAGATATTGTCGTGGGATGAGAGCGGAAATCAGGGGCAAAATTACTCCCAGCACGGCCAGGAGTGTGAGCAGGGTGGCTTTCGTAGCCACCGGGTCAAGGACCCGCAGTCCGTCGGGAGGGGCGGCAGCCCAGAGCAGTCCGGACGATATGGCCGAGCAGGAGGCTACCGCGATTCCGAGGCACTTCAGGAGAGCCTGGTAGTGACGGGTTATCAGCTGCGAATTCATGAGGTCCTTTCAAATGACGTCTGGGGCGGGGCGACGTACGGCGGTCAACTGTTGAGGCTGCGGTGCACGATTCCCGCCACCTTTCAGAATCGGGCACGCTGGCCCCGGCTGAGTGGTGAAAAGCCGAAATTGAGTGCGTAGAAACCACGTTTTGAGTGGCGTCACTGCCGGCGAGGTGGCGGACGCCCTGGCAGCGGGTTCCGTTCCGTCAGCTCGGTCCACTGTGAACTGTTGCCCCCGGCGGACGGAGGTGACGGCAGCGTGGATGCCGCCGTCAGGAGGAACCTCGGCCTAGTTCGTTCCGTCCTAGGGACGGCGCTCCCTGGGCTGGCTGATACGGAACTCATTGTTGCTAGCGACAGGCACAACCCGTTGCGCAGCTCGCAGGTAGCCCCGGCCGTGTTCGGACCGCAGAAGGGCGCGTCGCTTGCGGATGTTGCAGCCTGGACATGCTGGACTTCGATACCCGCAAGGACAGCTGCGACGTCGTCATCACCGGCGAGGGCAGCATCGACGAGCAGACCCTCGCCGGGAAGCTGCCCGCCGCCGTCGCATGCCGCTCGGGCACCCGGCCGATCATCGCCGTCGCGGGCCGCTCGTTGCTGCCGAAAGAGCAGTGGTCCGAGATGTGGATCTCGCGTGTGTACACACCGGCGAACTACACGGACCAGGATTCGTCAAAGGACCCTGCGCTGTCGCAGAGCTGTTGCGGCGGATCGGGCGGGATATTGGGGAGGGTTTTGGCAAGGGGTGACCTCGTGTTGGGCGTTTAGCGGCGCGCTAGAACTCAGTTTCGCCGTATCACCGGTGATACACTTGATGCATGGGAACTGTGACAGTGCGCGAGCTACGGAACCATGGCGGTGAAGTCCTTGAGCGGGTAGCTCATGGCGAGACGTTGATCGTTACCCGCGACGGCCACGAGGTAGCCGAGCTCCAACCCGTGCGCCGACGCAGCCGCCAAACAGAACAATTGATCGCCAGCCGCCGGCACCTGCCGCGCGTGGATATTGAAACATTCCGAGCAGATCTGGACGAGATCCTGGACGCGGGGCTGTGACCCAGGGAACCCCGGAACGGGGAATTTTGGACACATCCACTGTCATCGGGCTCGGAGATCTCGCCGAGTCCTTGTTGCCTCATGAATGCCTCATCAGCGCCGTGACCCTCGCGGAACTCTCCGTCGGCCCTCTGGTCGCCGCCACAGAGAAGGAACGGGCGGCGCGGCAGGCGCACCTCCAGCAGGCGGAAGCAGACTTCGACCCGCTCCCCTTCGATGCGGCTTGTGCCCGGGCCTTCGGTCAGGTGGCCGCATCACTGCGCCGGAATGGTCGTAAACCCAAAGCACGAGCTTACGACGCCCTCATAGCGGCAACCGCGATAGCCAATAACCTCCCCCTCTACACGCTCAACACCGCAGATTTCGAAAGTATAGAGGGACTCAAAGTTCACTCCGTCCGCTGAGTTCTGGCCTAACAGATACCCAGCACAGCCTCACGGATGGGCGGCGAGCAAGGTTCCGGATCTCGAGCGCTCCGGATTTACAAGTCCCTCAGCGAGGAATCGGCGTCGAGCCGAGCGAGTCTTGCGACGTGGCCGACGGCTCCAAGGCACAAGAACAAAGGCACGCAGAAGAGTGCTCCGAGCACCAGCAGCCAATTGGGCATAGCCCACGCAGCCACCGGCAAGAGGTCGAGTTGGAGGCCGCTGAAGACCGCCGTTCCTGCGATGGAGCAAAAAGTCCCCAGGAGCGCTCCCACCACACCAATAATGAGGCCCACCGCCGCCAACTCCGCCATGTAGACCCCGGCTATCGAGGCCCCCGACCAGCCGATGGCTTTAAGAAGACCCACCTCGCGTGCCCTCTGCTTAATCCAGCTGCCACCGACCGACACTCCAACCCCGAGGCAGAAGATGATCAAGAAGCCACCGGTCACCCAGCTGACAAGGGCAAGAAGCGCAAATAGGCCTGACAAGGACCGGATTTGGCCTGCAACGCTGTTAACTGAGTATCCGAGCGCTCGGACTTGATTTTGTGCATCGACCACATCGTCTGCGGAGTCAACGCGAATATATGCTCGGGGATATAGCAACTCTTTAGCATCCGGCCGGGCGTTGGCGAGTGTTGACTTGAGCACCTTGCTGGATACGTAAGCAGCTTGCGCGCCATCGGTACCCGGCGACGAGTTGTCATAGATACCTGCCACGCGCAGAGATATGGAAACGGGTTCCCCGTTGCCGGGGCCGATTTCCTTCGTGTACACGAAGCTCATTTCCTTGCCGAGTAGCTGAGCATATTTCTGGCCTTGACCCCGGTCGGGGAGCAGGATCTGGCCTTCCCCAGGGCCGTCGCTGGAGACGTCTCCGAGCAGTACCTTCGGGGTGATACCGCTGATAAATGGCGTACCCATGAATGCACCCGGGTTGTTCGGAGTCGGCCAGTTCGCAGGATCCTCTATGGCGAGGTCAATTTGTGCCCAGCCGGAAGACCCCACCACATGATCGATTTGGTCAAAACGGGACAACGAGTCGTCGGTGATCTCTCGAGCTGAGTCTGGACCTACCGAAGTTACCTCAACATAATTCAGGGCAGAGTTGGTGGTGATTTTGTTTGAGTATGAAGTGATGCCCGTCCCAACGATGCTGTCGGCGAAAATGAACACCGCAATGCCAAGACTCATCAGTACCGCGAGTGGCCTCAATTTCGAGAGAGAAAGCCGCACTGACCTCGCAGCAAAGACTCTACTTTTGTTCAAAGAGCAACTCCTTCATGGGAAGTTGACGGTGGGCCACTTGCTGGAAGACTTCGTCATGGGAAGCGACGAGGACACCGCACCCGCCGTTGGCGCCCGTTCGCATGGCGTCAAGGATGGCTTCTGTATTTGTCGAGTCCAGACCCGAACTTGGTTCGTCTGCTAGTAGTAGTGAAGGTTCGTTGATCAGAGCGCGACAAAACGCGACTCTTTGCTGCTGTCCGCCAGAAAGCACCTGGCTTGAATCCAGAAGCCCAACGATATGGTCTTTAGCATTGTTTGGAACGACGAGATCCTTTCCAAGAGTCACTCTCGCTTCTAGAACGGCTTGAAAGTCAAGGGTCGACTCATAGTCGCCAGGGAGCTTCTTGGATTCCACGTTTTTCAACGCTCGTTCCAATTCGCCGGGTTTCTGCTTTTGCAGAGCCGAATAGGAATCGAAGAGGCGCCACACAAGATAGGGCATGTTCGTGATCGAGCTGACGTCAATTGCCCTAAGCCGCACGAGCGCTTCTTCCACAAAGGACTTTCCAGCGATCGCAGACCAGCCTTGCATCCTACCGATATCGATCCAAAACCACAGAGCGGCGATCTCCGCGCCTACATCCTGTTGTCTCGGAGGAATCGCGGCATTGGCCAATCTCGCCTCCAAATCGCCAGGCAAAGCTGCGCCGGTAGCCCTCATCAACTTGAGCGCCGACCAGAGCGTCGGCAGGTCGGCTGTGGACTGCGCGCCGAGTGCTTCACGGACAGTCCCCTTGGCGTTGTCCGCGGCCGGCAGGTAGGAACCAAGGTTTTCGGAGTACAACGCCGTGGTATAGAGATCCCCGCGCTCTTGGCCCTCCCTTTCGGGCATCCTTATGAGGCCGTTGATTCCCTGGAGCTTCTTCAAGTCTTCTTGTATGGCAGAAACATCGTTAGCCGGCGCGGAGAGACTGCCACTGCAGGCAGGCAGGCAGAGCATAGCCACGATTAGCACCGGCAATAGTTTGGCGCTTCGCATGTGCTGCAAGTTTCGACGACATATACCCGGGCCTCTCTTCATTACTGCAGTGCCGATCTCTTCGTCAGACGTGCGCGGAAGCAGTGCGCAAATTGCCGTAGTAGTAAGCAGCGGCCGCCACATCCGCACCTAGGTAGAACGCCCCCCAACCCATGCAGATAGTGCCACTCAGATAGGATCCACGAGCGCCGTTACTGTTGGTCCACTGAAGTGTCGCCGGATTGCTGGTTCCCGATCCCGATACATTGACACCCTTGATGCTGATGGACCCAACTCCGTACTGGTAGAACGAGGTCGTGTTGCGGATCCAGTTGGGTGATACGTTCATCACCGCCGACGAGGAAAAACTCCCACAGCCGCCATTTGAAACCGGCTGGATCCACATATTTGCCGTGATCGGCTGTCCATTATCGAAATACGCGATTGCGGCGCCTGCCTTCCTCATTTTCCTTGCGATTTTCATCCGATTCCCCAATCTCAATTACAGGTCGGCTTTGGAATTCCGACCACATTTCTTGTCAGATATGAATATCGAATTTGCTCTCCCGCTCGTGCCCGATCTCTCCTGCAGAAACTAGTCCCATAGTGCGGCGCGCGAGGCGGCTACTGTTCAGGGGGAGGAGCCCGCTTTCGGGCCCAGATCAGACACCCTACAAACAGGGTCAGGGCTAGCAGCGGAACCAAGAACCAGCCCACATCCCTGCCTCGGAGGAGGAGAGTGACGTTGAAAGCGATGATCCCGCTGAAGATCAAAGCCTGCGAAGGCAGTTCGCCGGAGAGGATCGCGTCGTGTTTACCCCAGATGGCCCCCACGGCTAGAAAAGCAACGCCAAAAGGGACAACGAGAAATAGCGCTAGTGGAACGGGCGCAAGTCCGATGACCAAGACTGTGGCGCCAAACATGAACGAAATCGTGAACCAGCAAGCGGCTATTGCGAGCAACGGCCTATTCGTCATGTCAGCACCTCTTGGTTCGATCCCGGGTCGGAGCCTCTCCTTCGGAGAGGCTAATCGCCCGCTACCTCCGCTAGGGGTGTGATTTCAGCAAATTGAGTGGCCGAAACGGCAAGATTGAGTGGTCGTCCACGACCTACTCACGATCGCCGGTGCCGGACGCTCACTGCTCCGCGCCGTCGACGTTGAGTGCGGCGTTTCCACCACCCAATTTGGGAAAATCGCTACCCAATTCGCCCGGAACCCACCCCTACGCGGCGCGAAAGGGCCGTACCGTACTACTTGCAAATCAGCCATTTCCAGAATCGAAGGATCTCAGTGACGCTGCCAGATAACTTGTCGTTGAACGAAACTCATGCCGCTGGCAGGTCAGAACACTCCAAACTAGTAAGAACAGCACTTCTTATCGCGTTATACATGCCGATAAGTGCAGCAGGCACTCTGTTGGCGATTGCTTTGGCGCCAGGATGGAGGCTGTTCAAGAACGACCGTGTCCTAGATATCGAGCAATTAAGAGGGTACTTGGCGATCTTCGCACTGGATGCCAGCGGGCTGTCCGGTTTCGTTGCCTTTGGCAGCCTGCTCTTGGCCATAAATCGCATCGAAGTGACTTCCCAAGCAAGCATCGATGCTGAAACGGCGGTTCGAGCATTCATCATCCTGAGATTTAGAAACTTCATCCAGTGGGCAGCGATCCTAGGCGCCTCGACCGCGCCCATCGGGGGAATCATCTGGATAATCCTCAATTCCAGCCAACCCGACTGGCCCAGATCTACACTTTCAATAGCTGCTGCTTGCGCGGCATTATGGATCGTCCTCCTTCTGTCTGTGCCGGGTAGCGGATATTTCGGTATGCAATCCATAGCAAAGGAATGGGCCGTAAACCATGCGGCTTTTCGGAGGGACATGCTTGTAAGGAACTGGGGAAGTAGGTGGGGAACCCGAATACAGGAGGCGCCGGTCAAACGACGGCAGGCCTGGCACGTAATTTGGAGATGGTTGATCGTGGCACTCGCGGCCACCGTGGAGATTGCTATTCTGTCTCAACTGATAGACGAGATGAAGCCCGATTGGGGAGATCCCCGCACCCTCCCGATATTTGCGACGCTATTCATATACAATTCCTATGTCGGGGGGATCATTCTCTTGGTCGCCGGGTGGATTTGTGAGGCCGGAATCGCAGCTGCGCATCGAGGTTGGCGCAAGACTGGGCTTGCTATCAAGTTCCTGGCCGCTTCATTAGGACCGAGTGTTGCAATAGCATTCATGGTATTCGACTATTTCCCGTTTAGTGTCATGGCCTGGACCATAGCCATCCTCCAAGTAGGATTCGTCCTAGGAATGCTAAACAATGGGAACCTCAAGAACTCGGTGTGGTTCCCGGTCCGGGGCATGGTTCTGAACGCGCGATCGCAGTCGCATCGATGGGCGTATCTCAGGTGGAGAAGTCTCGATGCATTGCTCAACACCGGTTTAGAAGATCTTCCTCGTCGGCAACGTAAGAGAAAAAAGAAAGAAATCTCCCAGTGGCGTGATCGCATTACCAATAGCGAAATCTAGTTCCCTCGCGGGCTTTCAGTTCGAGCTGAACAGTTCCTCAGCCGCCCGAAGAATGCGGCGCCGGTTTCGGCGGCGGACGAAGCCCCGGAAAGTCGAGGGGTCAGGGCTGTCGCGCCACGACACTCGCGTCGGCCGCCTGGATGACCACAGGGATATTCGACGGATCGACCCCCGCTTCCACGATCCGCCACACGCGCACTTCGGCACCGACGCCCGGCACTTGCGACTGCAGAAGGGATACCCGGGTCGCCTTTTCCGGGCGCCAACGTCCGCGCAGGGTCGAGCCGTCGTCGAGCGTCACGGTGAGGTCGAACGACGAGACCGAGCCGTTCTCGGTGAGTCGAATGTCGCGTGCGAGTACCCTACCCCACTCAGCGCCAGCGTCGTGCCTGGACTGGTCCCATTTGGCCTGCAGCGCATGGTCGAACCTCGCTTCTTCGCCGGTTCCGATCAGGATCGCCCACAACACAGCAGGAATGCCGCCGATCATGACAGTGAAGATCAGGTTGAACCACCAGCCGGGCGACTCCTCCGACCTCCAAAGGAAATAGAGCGCGAAGACGGCGGCAATGGTCACGATCACATTGACGAACGCGAATATCACGCGACCGCGCGGGCCGAGGTGCTTCGGGAGCAGGAGCGACTGGGGCGCGGAAGCAGGTGCATCCAACCGCTCAAGCAGATGCACGACGTGTCCGGCAGTATCCTCAATGGACGGCTTCGACATGGTGGCATCGTAGCCCGCAGGGGCATCCAAGCGGTGAACACCCGGCAAAAGGGCCGCGCGACGCACGACCGCAAAGCCCCGGCCGCCTAGTCAATTGACAGAGCAGCCGGGGCTTTGAGCGGGAAAAGCTACAGCACGGTGGTCCGCGACAGAGACAGTCCCTTCGTCTCGCGGAAGAACAGGATCACAACGACCGCGGAGACCACCGCAACGCCCATCAGGTAGAAGGCCGGCGCCAGCGGGGTACCGAAGCCCGCAACCAGCCCGGTGGCCACAAACGGTGCGGTCCCGCCAAACAGGACGTAGGCCAAGGTGTAGCCGATCGCCGAGCCGGACGCCCGCACCGCCGACGGGAACATCTCGACGAGTGCCGGCACGTTGGACGTTCCGATCACAGCCACCAGGGCGCCCAGGATGCTCGTCCCGACAATCGCGAATCCGAGTCCCAGCGGCATGATGGAGAATGCCGGAATCGTCATGATCACGAAGCCGATGCAGGACACCAAGAGCATCCGTTTCCGGCCAAATCGGTCACTTGCCCGCGCAGCCAAGGGGCAGACCGCGGTGTAGACGAGCATGGTGATGACGCTGGTGATCATCGAGTCCGTGCTTGAGTAGTGCAGGCTCGAGGTCATGTAGGCGATCATGTAGCTGCTCATCAGGTAGTACGCCACTGCGTTGGTGATGCTGTAGCCGAACAGCGTAAAGATTTGCCGCGCGCAGAGCCTGACGGCGTCGCCCAGGGGCCGTTTGGCCACCTTGCCTTTGTTTTCCAAACCGCGGAACACTGGAGTGTCGTCCACGCGAGACCTGATGTACAGCCCGATCAGGCCTAGCGGCGCAGCGAGGAGGAACGGGATTCGCCAACCCCACGCTTGCAAGTCACCCGAGCTGAGATTCGCGGTGATGGCTGCGCCGAGCAATGCCCCGGCCACCGAAGCCAGGCCCACGGTTACCGGGATGATGCTGGCGTAAGTGGCGCGCTTTCCAGCCGGAGCGTATTCAACAATGAACGCCGAGGAGCCCGTGTACTCTCCGCCGGTGGTGAACCCCTGAACGGCCCGGAAGACGAACAACAGGATCGGAGCCCATACGCCGATCACCGCAAACGTCGGCAGAATGCCAATGCAGAACGTCGCAGCGCTCATGATCACCACGCACAGGCCGAGCATCTTGTTGCGGCCGATCCGGTCGCCGTAACGGCCGAAGAACGCCGCCCCGAGCGGCCTCGCGATGAAGCCGCCGGCGAAGATCGCCCACACGGCCAGGAGGGACGCCGTCGTCGAATAGTCCGGGAAGAAAAGCTTGGCGATGGTCACCGACATCACGGCGTAAGCCGCTGAGTCGAACCACTCTACGAAGTTCCCGACGGCGGCCGCCGCGGCTACGCGCTTGAGGCTCCGGCGCGGGGAAGAGTCAGTCTCTGCTGGGTTCTCGATGAGGGTGTTCATGACGCTTGTCCTTCGTGGGGGTCGGAAGGTGAAGAGTGGGGAAGTGCGCGGAGCTGTGCCCTTTGGACTTTTCCGGTGGCCGATTTCGGCAACGCGGTGACGTATTCAATAAAGCGCGGATACGCGAAGCGGGAGAAGTTCGCCTTGACGTGGGACACGATCGACTCGCTCAATTCGGCGTCGCCGCTGTGGCCCGGCATCAATTCCACCCACGCCTTGATGGACTGGCCCCGGAGTTCATCCGGCACTCCCGTCACTGATACATCCCTGACGGGATCGAGTTCCCTGATGACCGCTTCCAGTTCGTACGGCCCCACCCGGTAGCCCGACGTCTTGATGACGTCGTCGCTCCGGCCGAGGAACCAGAAGTAGCCGTCATGGTCAGCGTAAGCCTGGTCCTTGGTGTGGTACCAGTCGCCGCCGAACGCGGCGGCTGAGGCATCGGGCATATTCCAGTATCCCAAGGGGAACTGCGGGTTCGATCGGGACCTGAGGCAGATTTCACCGGTCTCCCCGGCGGGCACTTCGTTCTCATTCTCATCCAGCAGCGCCACCTCCCAGCCGGGGAGCGGCCTGCCCATGGATCCCGGTTTGACCGGGACACCAGGGAAGTTGCCCAGCAAAGGGTAGGACTCGGTGGAGCCGTAATAGTCCATCAACGTGACGCCAAACTGGTTCCGGAACCAATCAATGAGGTCAGGCGTCAGCGGCTCGTTGGAAGAACAGACTGTCCGCAGGTGCAGCGGGAAGCGGGTGCCGGCGTCGGGCACGTCCTCCCGCATCTTGCGGAGGAACGTCGGGTTGACCAGCGCGCTGGTGACCCTATTGCGGCTTAAGCTTTCCAACAACGACGCCGGGTCGAAGCCTCCGGCGGGCCGGAACACCAAGTGACTGGCACCGGCCCGGAGCGGTCCCATGAGCTTGGCGAGCGACCACGCCCAGTCCCCCGCGCCGTAGAAGACGTCGCCGTCGCCGAGGCGGTGGCAGTATTCGAACTCGTTGTGGCCCAGCAGCGTCCGGTGGGCGTGGACGATTCCTTTGGCCCTTCCCGTGGTGCCCGAGGTATAGAAGATGAGGGCGGGGTCGTTGGCCTTGGTGGGCACGTCCTGGAAGACCGCTGGGCGGTCGGCGATGGCGGGGTCGTCGACGTCGATGAACGTTCCAGTGAAGCCTTCGAAGAGGCCCCTGGCCGAGTCCTCGGCGATGATCGCGGCCGCACCGCTGTCCTCAAGCCGGAAGCGGATGGGTTCCGCGGCCCAGAGTAGGGACATGGTGACCAGGATGGCGCCGGTCCGCAGCACGCCGAGGTAGGTGGCCGGGGTGTCGGCCCGCTGAGGAAGGAGAACGGCGACGCGGTCGCCCTTCTTGATTCCTGCAGCTTCGAGGGTGGCGGCGATTTGCCGAGAACGGTCTTGGATTTCACCCCAGCTGATGTCGCGGTGGCCCTCGACGGCGGACTCGAGGATGAGCGCGCGCTTGCCGCGTGGGTGACGATCGGCGACGTCGGCGGCCATGTTGTAGAACTCCGGCACCTCCCAGCGGTGGGAAGCGAGCATGTCCGGGTAGCGGTCTTGCGTTGTAACTGTCATTTCGCGCTCCTTCAGCGTCCGCGGCCGGCGAGGAATCTAGCCATTTCGCGTTGTGGTTCGCCGGTTCCGTAGGCCTCGCGGTGGACGCGCTTTGCTTCGGCCATGGCGTCGCTCAGCTCCTCTTCCTCGAGGCTGCGGAGCCGGTTCTTGGTCAAGCGGACCGCGCCCGGAGGTAGGAGGCTCAAGCGTGAGGCGAGTTCCTTCGCGTCATCCAGCACACCGCCGTCGTCGGCCAGGTAGTTCAGCAAGCCGAGACGCTGCGCTTCGACGGCATCCACAAGTTCGCCGGTGAGGACGAACTGGGAGGTCTTGGACTTGCCCAGGATGCTCCACATCGCCCAGATTCCGGTGATGCTGGGGATACCGGAGAGGACTTCGGGCTGGCCCATGCGGACTTTGGAGTCGCCGACGCGCAGGTCGGCGAGGAGGGCATACTGGAACCCGGAACCGGCCGCGACGCCGTTGACCGCGGCGATGGTGATCTGGTCGAGGTTGCGGACGGCCCGGTACAGGCGGTCGAAGCCGTCGATCCAGGCCTCGGCGGAGGCATGGTCCTCGGGGTTCATCGACGCGGTTTCAGCGAGATCTTGCCCGGCACAGAAGGCCCGGCCGCTGCCGGTGAGGATGACGGTGCGGATGTCCGTGTTGTCTTTGAGGCCTTCCAAGTGGCCGATGAGCTCGTTGCGCATGGACTCGGTCCAGGCATTGAGTTTCTCGGGGCGGTTGAGGGTGATGATGGCTGTTGAGCCGACTTGCTCGAAGAGGACGTCCTGGGACATGGGGTTTCCTTCCGTGGATGCTGCGGGGATTGCATCCATCAGACCACCGTGGAATGTGACCGGTCTAACATCAATTTCCACTCGCCTTGATACCAAACTGGTATGGTTCGGTATGGACCTCCACCATCTCAAGTACTTTGTGGTGCTCAGCGAAGAGCTTCATTTCGGCCGCGCGGCCCAGCGTTTGCACATGGCGCAGCCGCCGCTTTCGCAGCGGATCAAGGACCTCGAAAAGGAACTCGGGGTGCAATTATTTCATCGACGGAAGACCGGAGTGGAGCTATCCGAAGCCGGGGCTTTGTTGTTGGAGCATGCTCGTGGGGTTTTAGATCATGTGGCCATGGCCCAAGAGTCGATGCGGCGGATCCGGCCCGGAGCTTCGGGTGTCCTGCAAGTCGCGGTGCCACCGGACACCAACCCTCGGGCGCTTTCGGCGATGGTTGCCGCATTTGGCGACGCGGCGCCCGACGTGCTGCTGAACCTGCACGAGCTCACCACGGTTGAGCAAGTGGAGAGATTGCGCGACGGTGAGCTGGACGTCGCGGTGGTCCGTCACCCTTTGAGCGCTGTTGGCTTTGAGTCGGGGGCCGTGTATTCGAAGCCGCTGGGTGTGGTGCTGAATGCTTCGCATCCGTTGGCTGGTGTGGATGCTGTGCGGTTGGGTGATCTCTCCGGGAATCCCTTGATCATCTTTCCCCGGCACATGGCTCCGCCACTGTACGACTCGTTCCTTGAGACGTGCCGCGACGCTGGCTATCTGCCCGCGGCCATTGTTCATGCGCGGAACCAACACTTCACGCACGGGCTGATCCTGGCCGGCCGGGGCGTGCACTTCAACGAGGAACCCTGGACCCCGTTGCCTTCCGGCGTGGTTTGGCGGCCGTTGCTTGGGGATCCTTTGGCGTGGCGGACGTCGGCGCTGTGGCTGAAGAGCCGGAGGTCAGATGAGACAGATGCTTTTGTTGAGGCTGTGGGGGTGGGGTTGGCGGCGGGCGGGCACGGGTGAAGCACCACGAACCCTCTACTCCTTGTGTATTGCCCGCGGCAGTCGCATCATGGAGCCGTGACCCGCCATATCGCCGGGAGTGATCGAATGCCAGCCTTGGCCCACGCTTCCCCGCGCGAACAACACGGAGGCGCGGCATGACGGACACGGCCATAGAACTCATCGGCCTCACCAAAAGGTTCGGTTCGTTCACCGCCGTCGACGATCTCAGCCTGACGGTGGAGCGCGGCGAGATCTTCGGCCTCCTCGGACCCAACGGGTCCGGCAAGACCACCACCATCGACATGATCAGCGGCTTGAGCCGCCCGAACTCCGGTGCGATCACGGTCCTCGGCATCGATGTGCTGGCAGAGCCGCGAAGGATCCGGCGCTCGCTTGGAACGGTGCCCCAGGAGAATGCGCTCTACGAGGAGCTTTCGGCCGAGGCCAACCTGCGGTTTCATGCTGATCTCTTCGACGTGCCCCGGAAGGGCCTCGACGAGAAGATCACAGCGCTCCTTGAGCTGGCGCAGCTTCAGGAGCGTCGGAAGAGCCGCGTCTCCACTTTCTCCGGTGGCATGAAGCGGCGACTGGCCCTGGTCCGGGCAATGCTCCACGAACCGCAACTACTCTATTTCGACGAGCCGACCCTTGGAGTGGACGTGCAGAGCCGGCACGCACTCTGGGACCGCATTCTGGAGCTAAAGGATGGCGGCACCACGGTACTCATCACCAGCAACTACCTTGAGGAAGCCAACGCCCTGTGCGATCGGCTCGCCATCATCGATCGCGGTCGGCTGGTGGCGCTCGATTCGCCGGCCAAGCTGCGGCGCAGTTTCGGTGACACAGTGCTTGAGATGCGCACGCGTCCGGCGCCCGGGGACGACGTCGTCCGTAAAGTCCGCGCGCTCCCCGGCGTGGTTTCGGTGATCGCCTCCGACAGTTCGCTGAAGGTCACGGTGGAAGGCGGTGCCGACGTCACCGGAAAGGTCGTCACGGAAGTGATCGGAGTGACGAGCCTTGAGGAGATCCAGAGCCGCGAGCCAAGCTTGGACGAGGTCTTCCTGAGCCTGACCGGTAAGGAGCTCAGGGAATGAGCCTTCGCCACAACCTCCGCGTCGTACGGGCTGTGGCCTCCGCGGACATCCGGCTTACCCTTCGCGAACCACTCTTCGCCATCATCGGAATCCTGATTCCGATCAACTTCTTGCTGCTCTTCCTTCTCTTCGCCCTGAGCGGCGGGCAGGCACCGATCGCCGTCGTGATGAATGACCACGGACCCCTCGCACAGCAGTTCGTCCAGGCCATGGGCAATTCGTCGTCGTTCATCATCCACACGGCCTCCTCCGCTGACGCGGAGCGCGAGATCCACTCCGGCACCATTGTGGCTGTGGTCACCGTGCCTCAGGAGTTCGACGCCGCCCTGGCCGCCAAAGCGCGGATCGACATTCCCGTGGAGGTCAACAACCTGAACGTCGACTTCACCAACGACATTCGGCGTGCCGTTCCGCTCTCGATAACGTCCTTTTACGCCGACGCCTTCCCGGAACAGGTGGTGGTGACCGCCCGCGAGTCCGACGTGCAAGTCCAGGACACCGGCTACATCCCCTACCTTGCCGTGAGCATCATGGTGGCTGGCCTCATGCTCGCGTCCCAACTGCAGGGCAGCGTCAACACCGCGCGGGACTACGAACTAGGAACCATCAAGGAACTGGCATTGGCCCCAGTCAGCCGCCTGACCATCGGGGTGGGCAAGGTTCTCGGTGCCGCCGCCCTCGCGGGGGCGTCCGCGCTGCTGCTACTCGCCGTCGTCGTCTTCCTGATCGGCGTACAACCGCTCCATCCCTTTGAAGTCCTTGGCTTTGGCCTGCTGATACTGGCGGCGTTCCTCGCTCTTGGCGTCCTGCTCGGGACGCTGGTCCGCCGGCGACAGCAGGCGATCCCCCTGTCGATCGCCGCCGTGCTTCCCCTGTTCTTCTTGAGCGGGCCGTTCGGGCCGGCGAACTGGCTGGGCGCCATCCCGGGCGCGATCGCCGCGGCGTCGCCCCTCACCTATGCGATCGCAGCTTTCCAGCATGCCTTCCACGGCTACCAGACTGCTCCGCAGGGCCTGACCGTCGACGCGATCGTGCTGGCAGCCTTCACCCTGACAGCCGTTGCGCTGGCTGCATTCGTCTTCGGTCGGCGAGGGGCGAGGCAATGATGGGCGCGTACTGATGGCGGCGCGACGGGCGGTACTCGCCATTGCGGCCAAAGACATCCTGACATGGTTCCGCACGCCGTCGGCGATTCTGGCGAGCCTTCTACCGCCGCTCGCGTTCCTGCTGATCATCTTCGTTGTGGCCGGTGCCGTGGGCCGGAACCCGGTGGCGCTGGTGGTCGAGGATAGCGGTCCGCAGGCTCAGCGGCTCGTTTCGATCCTTGAGAACTCGAATGCGTTCCGCATCCAGCGGGCCGATCCGGTTGAGGCCACTCATCTGCTGGACACGCTCCAGGTTGCGGCAGTCATCACCATCCCGGCCTCGTTCGACGACGATTACCAGGCACACCGGCCCGACCCCGTGAGCGTCCAGATCAACAACCTGAATCTGGACTTCACCAACGACTTGCGCCGCTCGGTGCCGGCCGCCATCACTGAATTTTATGAGGGCCAGCCAGACACGCCGATCATGGTTGGCGTGTCCGAGTCTGATCTGAGGGCGCACGACGTCGACCTGGTCCAGTTCCAGCTTGTGCCGATCCTGGTGCTGCTGCTCACCATCATGGGTATCGTCAACGGTGGGCTGGCCGCGGCCCGGGAGTTTGAGGACCTGACCATCAAGGCTCTGCTCCTCTCGCCGATCGGCCGCGGAACGCTGATCGCCGGCAAGATCATCGCATGCTGGGTGACCACGATGCTCGTCGCGGCGGTGGTGCTGGTCTTGTCGTTCGCCTTCGGCGTTCTCCGGCCTGCCGGTCGGTATTGGCTCCCGGCCCTAGCAGCCATCGGACTGATCGCGCTAGCGGCTGCCGGCCTTGGTACAGCACTCGGAGGTGCGCTGCGCCGCTTCTCAGCTGTGGCCGGGGCCGGAATCAACCTGTCGATCTACCTGTTCTTCCTCAGCGGAGGAATCAGCGTGGCCGCGTTCCTGCCGGATTGGATCCAGGCCATCGCGCACTTCACTCCGACGTTTTACGGAGTGGATGCCTTGGAAGCCGCCATCTTCTACCAGTCAACCGACAATCTGGGCCGTGACCTGGGGGTTCTGGGTGTGACGGCGGCGGTTGGGCTGGGGCTGGGGATTGTGAGCTTACGACGGCGGTTGGTTGTGGGTTAGGAGCCGAGACTCCTCAGAAACGAACGCTCGACAACGGGACTGTGAGCGGTGATTTACCTCCTCGGGCGGCGTCGTAAACGCACATCAGGCCCTTAGGCGACACCTAAATCTGCCGCTTCAGTGCGTCACCTCAGTAAGCGCACTTACGCAGACGACGCACTACGAGGGCGCGGATGGATATCGGCTATCCGGTTACCGCCAGCAGGCGCATACGTGAGAATTTGCAGGCCGCTCGCAAACTTCCCATTGCCGACGCCTAGAGACGATTGACGGATTTGCTGCTGCACGCCAGCACAAACACGGTTGCCGTCCCGCGGATAGTTGACGTTTCGATCACCATCCGAATCTTTCTCGCGGGCAGGGGTCCAAGCGGCCGTCACTAGGAAGTCAGCGACGGCCACTTGGGCGGAAACTAGGGTTCACTTGCTCGTTCACTTTGTCTATATGCTTCGAGGGCGTCTTTTCGGGCCCAAGAATTAACAAGGGCTCCGTGGCACACGAATTCGATGCAAAGAGCCGGAACGATAATCCAGCTCGACACGCCAACTCTGGCGAGTGTCCCAAATATCACGACTATGAGCACCGCACTGGCGATGTTGAACCAGCGCCGGCCCGGGGTCGCGTTCATTGCCGTCATGAGCTCATCTAAGTAGTGGAGCATGTCCCTCCTCTCTGATTGCCGCCGTCACCGGCAATAGCCGCCTGTATAGCGGAACGCCATAGCCCCGATCGGAGCGGGCGCCAGACGAATGCATTCGCCCCTGGCGTGCGCAGCAATGTGGTTGACCACCCGCCCGCTGCCGTCCATCACCACCGCTGATCCATCGCTTGCAACCACAACTTCCGCGGGTCGGCCATCAAAGGTGAAATCAAAGCCGAACGAGCGGGGCGCGGATTCGTTGTTGATCACGACGAAACCGGCGCCAGATTCATCGCCTCGCTGGGCAAAAACGTATGCGTGATGTCTGTCCACGGACACTGTTGCAGCCTTCACATTGCCTTTCGACTGTTTCACAGCCTTCTGCTGCGGTATCGACGCCGGCTGTACCGTGAGTTTCTGACCGCTGGCTGCGACAATGCTCATCGAACCGCCGTCGCCGAACTCGACCTTCTGGGTTTTAGCTTCGGACGGAGCTCCAGGTGACGATTGGCTCTGTGCGCCCTCGAAGGGCCGAGACGCCAGAACTTGCTCCAGAGGGTTTTGATCTCGGGCGGACGACGCGTTCGCCGCCGGGGACGACGCCGCTAATCCGATGATGGCAATGGCCAAGGCCGATGTTGCAGCCAAGGCTTTCCGAGCAATCACAATGCGCTTTTCCATCAATCCCCCATTGTCTTCTGCGGATAAGCTCCGAATTCGGAACCCGTGCAGGAAGACTAAGGTCGGGAAACGGTGACTAGGTGCTGGGGGCTGCGAATTAGGTGCAACAGCCGACAAAATTAGGTGGTCAAACCTGGCACACCTAGCCGTTGGCGAGGCAACACTTAGATAGAAAGCGCGAATTTCCTTGGTGGCTACCGGAAGCAATGCGGATCAAGAACCTCGAAAACGAACGCAACGTTCCTGCTGTTCCACCTACGGCGAGACCCCTGATGCCCCCCGACAGCTCAATCCGCGACCCCAGCGAGCCCGCCGCCGGTACCCCTTCGACGCTTCGCCATGGTCGCCGAGTTCGAATCGGACCTCATCTGCCCCCGCACCCACGGAGCCATTCAGGGGCTGTACGCGCACCCGACGTAGGGGCTTGTTGAAGCGAGTCTCAGCCAACTCAGGCCAGCTTGGTATCCCAAGCCCCCTCCTTTCCAGATCCCCCTTGACTCCCACCCCCACCTTCCCTAAACTTTTCATAAAGCAGAATCTAAATTCCACAAAGCGGAAACTTGCCAAGACGATTGAAGCAAGTAGCCAAGAGCCAAGCGGAAGATAGATCCCAAGCCCTCCCCCGGAAGGACACCTACGATGACGTACACAGTGAACTGCTCCATCCTCCTGACGGAGCTGCCCCTGCTCGAGCGCCCCGCGGCCGCGAAGGCTGCCGGCTTTGACGCCGTCGAATTCTGGTGGCCCTTCGACACCTCGGTCCCCACGGACGCGGAAACCACGAAGTTCGAGAACGCCATCAAGGACGCTGGCGTTCAACTCACCGGCTTGAACTTCAACGCCGGCAACATGCCCGGCGGCGACCGCGGCCTGGTTTCCTGGCCCGCCCGCTCTTCCGAGTTCCTGGACAACATCGACGTTGTCGCAGGTATCGGCGAGCGTCTCGGCTGTAAGGCTTTCAACGCCCTCTACGGCAACCGCGTGGACGGCGAGTCGGCCGAGAAGCAGGACGCCATCGGCGCCGAAAACCTGGCCAGCGCCGCAGAAGGCGTCGCACGCATCGGCGGCACCGTACTCCTCGAACCCGTCAGCGGCGCTCCCAAGTACCCGCTCCTCAAGGCCGCCGACGCCCTGAAGGTGATCGCCCGCGTCAAGGAAGAATCCGGCGCAGAGAACGTCAAGCTCCTCGCCGACTTCTACCACCTGGCAGTCAACGGGGACGATGTCGCAGCCGTCATTGAGAAGCACGCCAAGGACTTCGGCCACATCCAGATCGCCGACAACCCCGGCCGCGGGGCTCCCGGAACCGGTGAGCTTCCCCTCGGCGAATGGATCGCCCGAAGCCGCGAACTCGGCTACGTCGGCTACATCGGCCTCGAATACAAGGAACCGCAGGAAACGGCCTTCAGCTGGGCCATCCGCCAGCGCGCCACCTCCCACTAGCGAACGCCAACCGCCCAACTGAGTAGCAGTTGATGTCGTTTAGAGCCCTCAAAACGACATCAACTGCGAGCTAGTTGGGTCCAGCACACCTGAGCTAAAACAAAGACTTCAGTAAGGAAAATCATGAGCAACGTTGCAGTTATCGGACTCGGAATCATGGGCCTCCCCATGGCCATCAACCTGGTCAAGGCTGGCCACACTGTCACCGGTTTCAACCGCAGCCAGGACAAGATCGACAAGCTCGTCTCCGAAGGCGGCAAGGGTGCCACGAGCATCGCCGACGCCGTCAAGGACGCCGACGTCGTCATCACCATGGTGCCGGACTCCCCCGACGTCGAGGGTGTCGTGAGCGGCCCGGACGGTGTCTTCGCGAACGCGAAGAAGGGCACCCTCTGGATCGACGCGAGCAGCATCCGACCGGACGTCGCCGCCCGCCTCTCGGCAGACGCCGTCGCAGCCGGCATCCGCCCGCTCGACGCCCCGGTCTCCGGTGGCGAACAGGGCGCCATCGACGCCGTCCTCTCCATCATGGTTGGCGGCGACGCAGCCGACTTCGAAGCAGCCCAGCCGGTCCTCACCGCGGTCGGCAAGACGATCGTCCACGTCGGCCCCTCCGGCTCCGGCCAGACCGTCAAGGCAGCCAACCAGCTGATCGTGGCCGTCAACATCGAGGTCCTCGGCGAGGCCATCGCCTTCCTTGAGGCCTACGGCGTGGACACCGACGCAGCCCTCAAGGTCCTCGGCGGCGGTTTGGCCGGCTCCAAGGTCCTCGACCAGAAGGGCCAGAAGATGCTCGACCGCAACTTCGAGCCTGGCTTCCGCCTGGCCCTCCACCACAAGGACCTCGGCATCGTCACCTCCGCAGCCCGCGAAGCCAACGTCGCAGTCCCGCTCGGCGCGGTCGTCGCACAGCTCGTCGCCGCCACCGTCAACCAGGGCGACGGCGGCCTCGACCACTCCGGACTCTTCAAGCAGGTCCTCCAGCTCTCCGGTCGCAAGTAAAGCCGGCCGCAAGTAAAGCATCCCGGCGACAGGCCGGAAACAAGCAAAACCGGGCAACCGCCGTCGTGAAGTACGACGGCGGCTCGCTCAGTACATCCAAAACAGACTTTTCAAGGAGCACACCATGACGAAGATGCGCACTGTAGACGCAGCCGTCGCCATCTTGGCAAAGGAAGGCGCCATCGAGGCGTTCGGCCTGCCAGGCGCGGCAATCAACCCCTTCTATTCCGCGATGCGGGCACACGGCGGCATCCGCCACACGCTGGCCCGCCACGTTGAAGGCGCCAGCCACATGGCTGACGGCTACTCCCGTGCAGCGGATGGAAACATCGGTATCTGCATCGGCACCTCGGGCCCCGCAGGAACGGACATGATCACCGGCCTGTACGCCGCCTGGGCAGATTCCATCCCCATGCTTTGCATCACCGGCCAGGCGCCCGTTGCCAAGCTGCACAAGGAAGACTTCCAGGCCGTGGACATCGAGTCCATCGCCAAGCCTGTCACCAAGATGGCCATGACCATCCTGGAACCGGGCCAGGTTCCCGGAGCCTTCCAGAAGGCCTTCCAGCTGATGCGCTCCGGCCGTCCCGGCCCGGTCCTACTGGATCTGCCGTTCGACGTCCAGATGGCCGAGATCGAGTTCGACATCGACGCTTACGAGCCCATCGCCGTCGAGAAGCCGAAGGCCAGCCGCAAGCAGCTGGAAAAGGCACTGGACATGCTCACCGCAGCCGAGCGCCCGCTGATCGTTGCCGGTGGCGGCATCATCAACGCCGGCGCCTCCGCGCAGCTGGTTGAACTGGCCGAACTGCTCAACGTTCCGGTCATCCCCACCCTGATGGGCTGGGGCGCCATCCCGGACGACCACGTCCTGATGGCTGGCATGGTGGGCCTGCAGACCTCGCACCGCTACGGCAACGAGACCATGCTGGCCTCGGACTTCGTGATCGGCATCGGCAACCGCTGGGCCAACCGCCACACCGGCGGCCTGGACACCTACACTGCCGGCCGCAAGTTCGTGCACATCGACATCGAGCCCACGCAGATCGGCCGCGTGTTCTCGCCGGACTTCGGCATCGCGTCCGACGCCGGTGCGGCGCTGGACGGGCTGATCGAGCTGGCACGCGAGCGCCAGGCAGCCAAGTCCCTGCCGGACTACTCCGGGTGGGTTGCCGAGTGCACAGCGCGCAAGGGTTCCCTGCAGCGCAAGACCCACTTCGAGAACGTGCCGATCAAGCCGCAGCGCGTGTACGAAGAGATGAACAAGGCCTTCGGCAAGGACACCACCTACGTGTCCACGATTGGCCTCTCGCAGATCGCCGGCGCGCAGTTGCTGCACGTCTTTGGCCCGCGCAAGTGGATCAACGCCGGCCAGGCCGGCCCGCTGGGATGGACATGTCCTGCCGCCCTGGGCGTTGTCCGCGGCAAGCCGGACGAGACCGTTGTTGCCCTGTCCGGTGACTACGACTTCCAGTTCATGATCGAAGAGCTGGCCGTGGGCGCACAGTTCAACCTGCCGTACATCCACGTGGTGGTGAACAACTCGTACCTGGGCCTGATCCGCCAGTCGCAGCGCGGCTTCAACATGGAACAGAACGTGTCCCTGGCGTTCGAGAACATCAACTCCCCGGAAACAAACGGCTACGGCGTGGACCACATCAAGGTTGCCGAAGGCCTGGGCTGCAAGGCCGTCCGCGTGGAAAACCCGTCAGACCTGCCCGCCGCCTTCGACAAGGCCAAGGCACTCATGGACGAATTCAAGGTTCCCGTGGTGGTCGAAGTGATCCTGGAAAAGATCACCAACATCTCCATGGGCGTTGAAATCAACGGCGTAAACGAGTTCGAAGACCTGGCCGAGCGCGGCGAGGACGCCCCCACGGCGATCATCGCCCTGCTGGACTAGTAAGTACTGAAGGAGGTACGGAATGCGTGTGGTCATAGCCCCGGACAAGTTCAAGGGATCGCTGTCAGCCCCCGAGGTCGCCAGCCGCCTGAGCGCCGGACTGCTCGCCGGTTATGCCGCCAGCCGCCCGGGTGAGGGCTTTGAAACCACGCTCATTCCTGTGGCCGACGGCGGCGAAGGGACTCTCGATGCCGCCGTCGGCTCCGGCTTCACCCGCCGGAGCACCACGGTCACCGGCTCTACAGGCCAGCCGATCACGGCCGAATTCGCCGTCCGCGGCACGGAGGCCGTCATCGAAATGGCGGCGGCCTCCGGTCTCGCGGTGCTGCCTGGCTTCGGCGATGGCAGCGCGCCAAACTCCGAAACCGCCAAGAGCTCCACAAGCCAGGGCACCGGGGAACTCATCCGCGCCGCCCTGGACCTGGGCTGCCGGCACATCATCCTCGGCGTCGGCGGCAGCGCCAACACCGACGGCGGCGCCGGTGTCCTGCAAGGCCTCGGCGCAGCCCTCCTCGACGCCGACGGCAACGAACTCCCGGGCGGCGGGGCCGCGTTGGCCCGGCTGGACCGGATCGACTTCTCGAACTTCGACGTCCGTTTGGAGGTCACCGAGTTTGTCCTGGCCTCCGACGTCGACAATCCCCTTTTGGGCCGCACCGGCGCCGCCGCGATCTTCGGACCACAGAAGGGCGCGACGCCGGACGACGTCGCCACGCTCGACGCCGCCTTGACCCACTTCGTCCAGGTCCTCGCCAGCGAGATCGGCCGCGAAGCCCAGGACGCCGCACAGGCTCCGGGCGCTGGTGCGGCAGGGGGCGTCGGCTACATTGCCATCGCGGCGCTGGGCGCGGCACGCAGGCCGGGCATCGACGTCGTCCTCGAATTCACTGAACTCGAGCAGCGGCTGGCCGGCGCGGATCTGGTGATCACCGGCGAAGGCAGCCTCGACGAGCAGAGCCTGCTCGGCAAAACGCCCATGGGCGTGGCCCGGGCGGCGGCGCGTTCGGGGATCCCTGTGATTGCCGTCTGCGGCCGCAGTACGCTGAGCCCGGAACAACTTTCGGAGTCCGGTTTCGAGTCGGTCCACGCATTGACCGAACTCGAATCCAATGTAGAGAAATGTATAGCTGAAGCAGGGCCGCTGCTTGAAGAATTGGGTCAGCACATCGGCGTGCGCCTCTCTGAAAAAGCGGCACCCATCCATGACGCAGCGCGAACCGAGACCAAGGAGCAACTCCATGTCTGAAGAAACCACCACAGCACACGGCCCGTTTGACCTGGTCATCCGCGGCCAGCGCATCCTCACCACCGCCGGCATCACCGCCCGAGAAGTCGGCATCCGCAACGGCGTGATCGTCGCGATCGAACCCCTCGGCAACGGGCTCTCCGGCACCGAAATCATCGAGCTCGCCGAGGACGAAACCCTCATCCCCGGCCTCGTGGACACCCACGTGCACGTCAACGAGCCCGGCCGCACCGAATGGGAAGGCTTCGCCTCCGCCACCCGCGCCGCAGCAGCCGGCGGCGTCACCACCATCATCGACATGCCGCTGAACTCCATCCCGCCCACCACCAACGTGGAAGGCCTCAAGCTCAAGCGCGAAGTCGCCGAGGACCAGGCGTTCGTGGACGTCGGATTCTGGGGCGGCGCCATCCCGGGCAACAAGAAGGACCTCCGCCCGCTGCACGACGAGGGCGTCTTCGGCTTCAAGTGCTTCCTGCTCCACTCCGGCGTCGACGAGTTCCCACACCTGGACGCGGACGAGATGGAAGAGGACATGGCCGAGCTCAAGTCCTTCGACTCCCTCATGATCGTCCACGCCGAGGACTCCCACGCGATCGACCACGCACCGCACCCCGGCGGCGCCCACTACTCCACCTTCCTTGCCTCCCGTCCTCGCGGCGCCGAGAACAAAGCCATCGCCGAGGTGATCGAACGCGCCCGCTGGACCGGCGCCCGCGCGCACATCCTGCACCTCTCGTCGTCGGACGCGCTGCCCATGATCGCTTCGGCGAAGCGCGATGGCGTGCACCTCACCGTGGAGACCTGCCCGCACTACCTGACGCTCATGGCCGAGGAAATCCCCGACGGCGCCACCGCGTACAAGTGCTGCCCGCCCATCCGCGAGGCCTCCAACCGCGAACTGCTCTGGCAGGGCCTGCAGGACGGCACCATCGACTGCATCGTCTCGGACCACTCCCCCTCGACGCTTGACCTCAAAGACCTGGAAAACGGCGACTTCGCCGTGGCCTGGGGCGGCGTCTCCTCGTTGCAGCTGGGGCTCTCGTTGATCTGGACCGAGGCACGGCACCGCGGGATCTCCTTGGAGCAAGTGGTTTCCTGGATGTCCGAGAAGCCCGCAGCCTTGGCCCGCCTGCACAACAAAGGCCAGCTGGCGCTCGGCTACGACGCCGATTTCTCCATCTTCGCGCCGGACGACGCGTTCGTCGTCGACGTCAAGAAGCTCAAGCACAAGAACCCGATCACGCCGTACGACGGCAAAGCGCTCTCCGGCGTCGTACGCAAAACATACCTGCGCGGCAACGAGATCGACAGCCGCACACCCAGCGGCAAACTGATCCGCCGCGGCGGCGTGTAAGGCCACAGCCATGGCCGTCAACGTCCATGCCCCGTATGGGCAACTGCCCGCACGGCTCAACGCCTCGCGGCACCAGACCGTCCGGCCTTCCGCGCTTCGGCCCGGTTTGCACCCGCGCGGCCTGGCCGTGTGGGTACAGCCCGGCGAAGGCCGCTCGATCGATCCCGAGGTTTGGGCCCGGGCCGCTGAAGCGGTCCTGGCCCGGGCACGCAAACTTGCTCCGGGGGCGGAAGTCCTCCTTTGGCCTGCCGCCGGAGCGGCAACATCCGGCGCTTCGGCGTCCGGTCCTTCGGCGCACGGCGCCGAGTCTTCTGGTTCGGCCGCGTCCGACGGCGGCACTCCGCCGGAGGCGTCCGACGCCGGAAACCGCCCTGCCGCTCCGTCACCTGTCTCCCTGGCTGGCCGGCGCAGCAGTGTGGCAGTGGACCTGGCCGCGGACACCGTTCTCCTGGACGGTGTCCCGGTCAGTTTCACGGCGATGGAACACAGCCTTCTGCGTTACCTCGTGGAAAACCTGTCCCGACCCATCCCACGTGAAGAATTGCAACGTTTTTTGGAGTCACTTGACTGTCCCGGCGCGGCATTTCGGTCGATCGACGTGTATGTTGGACGCGTCCGGCGCAAGCTGGGCTCGGCCCGCCATGTCATCGCCACAGTGCGTGGAGGCGGCTACCAGTTCGTGCCCGGACCAGGCTCCACAGTCCGCGGACCCGCGGAATACTGCATCTAGGCAGCCCGTTACACCTATAGATTGATCGCCGGCCACGGCGGTTGCCCGACAAGTCAAGGATCGCAACATGACCCAGAAACTCCTCGCCGGAACCCAGGCCCCCGATTTCGCACTGCTTAACTCCGAAGGTCAGAAGGTCTCCCTGTCGGACTACCGTGGACGCAACGTCATCGTGTACTTCTACCCGGAAGCCGCCACCCCTGGCTGCACCACCGAGGCCTGCGACTTCCGCGACAGCCTCTCCAGCCTGCAGTCCTCCGGCTACGAAGTCCTGGGCATCTCCCCCGACGCCCCGGAAAAGATCGCAAGCTTCGCCGGCGACTACTCCCTGACCTTCCCGCTCCTCTCCGACGAGGACCACGCAGTGGCCCTGGCCTACGGCGCCTGGGGCGAGAAGCTCGTGAACGGCGAAGTGGTAGACGGTCTGGTCCGATCCACCGTAGTGCTCGACGGCGAAGGCAAGGTCAAGCTGACCCAGTACCAGGTCAAGGCCCAGGGCCACGTAGCAGCACTGAAAGCCGAACTCGGGCTGTAACGCTCGCTCACATATAAGGCCGTTCGGCGTGACGCTCGCTCGGATATAAGGCCAAATAGCGGAACCCTCCTGCAGTTCATGATCTGCAGGAGGGTTCTGTGTTTTTCGCTCATACGTGAGCGAGCGTCCGGTTAGTTGCCGCCGGCGGTGTTCCAGGCCTCCTCGGACACGGGGATCCACCACTCCCGGGCTTTGCCTTCCCCGATGTATTCGGGCCAGCGAAAATCCGTCGGCGCGCTGAAATCGGGAGGAAGCAGCGGTGCCACCGCACCGCGGCGGCGCTTCTCGGCGTCGAACTCTGCTTTGGCCTCCACCAGCACCTCCGGCGAGTTGAGCAGATCCAGCACCATGCCGGCGATCATTTTGCCCGTCGCCGTGATGGTGGGGTCAATCGTCTCCGGTATTCCACCCATGGCGGTCATCGCCCAGCCCGGGTACGGGGTGCCCTTCTCGTTCGGCGCCAGCGTGGGCCGTGCCGTGTAAAAGCGAATGGTGGGCGCGTACCAGGTCATTTCCACATAGTCATCGCTGGTCCAGTTCTGCTGGGTTGCCGGGATGTGGCGGCGCAGCTCTGCTTCGGCGTCCCGCGGGGTGATGAGCTCGGCCGTTGCCGGATGGAACGGATTCTCCATGGGCTCCACCCCGCAGGATGCCTGAATCTCACGTCCGATCTCCCTGGCCCGCTCATCCAATACCGGAGCGCCCACGGCAGCGATGTTCTCCCACGCCACTTGGGCCACAGTGTGGTTGGCGATGCCCGGACGGTTGCGGGCTACCCAGCGGGAACTAACGCTGCAGTGCGATGCAGCCGCGGCGAGTTCCGCGTTGCGATCCAGCACCGCCAGCACGGAGTCGGCCTCGGCGAGGCTCGGGCAGCGCCAGGAGTACTGGATCTGGGCCAGCCCCGCCGGCTGGTTGTCCGCCGTCGCCTGCCCGGCAGTGAGGATCGCTTCCGACAGCGACCAACCGCCCGCCTGCGGCAGCATGGAGTCCTGGGTGGTTTTGGTCAGCGAGAACATCGTGAACAGGGCGGCGTCCGCTCCCGGTGCCCGGGCGGCGGAGTGCGACGACGGGATGGGACTATCGCCGTAAGTGTTGTTCCAGCCCTCGGGGTTGTCGCATGTGAAGGTGTAGATCTTGCTGTAGTACGAACCGCAATGAGTGTCCCAACGCGCGGTGTTGCACAGGGGCATCATGTAGAACGGGTGATACGAGATGATGGCATCCAGGTTGTCATAGTAGCCGCGCAGGCCGTGGACCACCTTGGATCCCTGGACCTTTTCGGCCGGTTCGCCCGTGTAAACCAAGGTGCCTGGGATGTTGTGCCGTTCCATGGTGTCTTTCGCCGCGAGGAAGCCTGCGAGCGTCGAGATGCCAAGGGCCGAATGCGGATCGGTGTGGCCCGGAGCGAATCGCGACATCCCGGCACGGGGTTCCCGCTTGGTGGACGCCGCCTGGCAATTGCCCGGGATGGCATCGTATTCGGCATAGCCAAGTATCCTCGCGCCGGGACCGGCGGGACTTGTCCACTCGGCGGCGAACGCGGTGGGCATGCCCCCACTTCCCTCCTCAACCGTGAAGCCATACTCGCGAAGCGTTCTCACATACCAGGCGCA
The DNA here is from genome assembly GCF_014207375.1 of Arthrobacter sp. AZCC_0090. Lineage (GTDB taxonomy): Bacteria > Actinomycetota > Actinomycetes > Actinomycetales > Micrococcaceae > Arthrobacter. The sequence goes on from NZ_JACHEE010000021.1 coordinate 40,299, forward strand.
CGACTCGTACTCGCGCCATGCCGGTTCGGCCAGTTCCCAGATATTCGTGTGCCAGGCGGAAAGTTGCTCCTTCTGCTGCTCCACCCACCCCCATGCCGCGGCCTTCAACTCGGCGTTATTGATCGTCCCGCTCATCGTGTTCCTTCCTAAAGTCGTACCGGTCCAAAACTGTTCCCAGACACACCGCCCTCCCCCGGCGACCCTCGCTCACATATAGGGGCTTTCCGTCGGACGCTCCATCGCTTGCTTAAAGAAAGTGAGCGAGCGTCCGCCCACGGGCCGTCAAAGGTGAGCGAGCGTCCACGGGATGCCGAGGTGACGGGAGGTTACTGGATGCTCACGTGGATGAGGCTCGGCCCCTTGACGGCGAGCGCCTTGGTGACCACTCCGGCGAGCTCGTCGAGGGATTCAACGTTGAACGCGGTCAGTCCGAAGCCCTCGGCGAGGAGTACCCAGTTTGGCTGGGTCAGGTTCACGCCGACAGGGGCCAGGTCCCGGTCCTCCATGTTTTGCCGGATTTCGCCATAGCCACCGTTGTTGATGCAAATGATGGGCAGGTCCACGCCCTGTTCCACGGCGGTAATGAATTCCTGGACAGCAAACATGAGCGCACCGTCGCCGATCAGGCCCACCACTGGACGATCGGGATCGGCCACCTTGGCGCCAATCGCAGCAGGCAGCCCATAGCCCAAGGTGGCGTACGCGGGGGTGTACAGGAGCTGGCGCGGCTGCTGCATGGGGAAGAAGGACGTGGTCCCGAAGTACGTGATCTGCGAGGAATCGCCCGCGATGACCGTGTCCGCCGGCAGAACGGCCGCAATGATCTCGTTGATTTGTGCCAGCACGGGCGCCATGGAACGGGCTTCCGCCTGCAGCTCGGCACGGAGCGCAGACAGCTCTGGCACCCCAACAGGAGAATGTCCGGCGAGCGCCGCGAGCAGTTGGGGCACGACGGCGGACGCGTTGCCGAGGAGCTCGACATCCGGCGCAACGTTGCACTGCAGCTGGGCTGGATCGATGTCGATGCGGATGCAACTCCCCTGCGGCACGATCTTGCCGCCCCACAGCTCTGACTCGCCCACCTTGGAGCCGATCACCAGCAGCGCGTCCGAGGAATTGCACAGATCCTGTGCCGCGGCGAGCCGGATTTCCGAGCCAAGGGACAAAGGATGGGCTTCCGGAATGGCACTCTTGCCATTGATGGTGGTCACCACGGGGGCTTGCAGGAGCTCCGCGAGTTCGAGCAGCGCGCCGCCCGTTCCGAGCGATCCGCCCCCGGCCAGGATTACCGGATTCGATGCCCGACGCAGGATGTCCGCGGCGGTCGCGACGGCGTCGTCGGCTGCTGTTTTCGGCGCGCCCAAGGGGCGGGCCTCGAGGGCGGAAGGGTCGACGTCGGAGGCAGACTCCAAAAGATCCAACGGGATCTCGATGTGGACCGGACGCGGCCGCCCGTGCTCGAAGAAGGCGAAGGCTTCGTGAATCAACTCGACAGCTTCGCTGCCACTGGACACGCGCGTGCTTCGCCCGATCAGGGCGCGGACCGCGCCGGTGGGGTCCTTGGTCTCATGCAGCAGCCCGATGTCCGAAAATTCGCTGCCGCGCGGCGCGCCCGGGGACAGGATGATCATGGGCCGGGACTCGCAATAGGAAGTAGCCGCGGCGGACATCGCGTTCAGCAGGCCGGGACCGGAGGTGGTGATCACGACGCCGGGAAGCCCCTTGAGCTGGCTCCATCCGTCGGAGCCGTACCCGGCTCCTTGCTCGTGGCGGGTGGTTACCGGGCGGATGCCGAGCGGCTCAAGGTGACGGTAGAACTCGAGGTTGTGAGTGCCCGGGATTCCGAAGATCGCGTCGATCCCGTAGTTCCGCAGCGTGGTCATGACGGCAAGGCCGACGTTGTTGGTAGGGATGGAACTGGTCAAGGTGGGAATCCTTTGAACGTGGGGCCTAGAGAACTTTGGAGAGGAACGCCTTCGTTCGCTCGTGTTGGGGGCGGGAGATGATCTCGTTGGGATCGCCGGCTTCGACAATGATGCCGCCGTCCATGAACGCCACGACGTCAGCCACTTCGCGGGCAAAGCCCATTTCGTGAGTCACCACGATCATGGTCATACCGTCGCGGGCTAGGGCTTTCATGACGTCGAGGACTTCGCCTACGAGTTCGGGATCGAGCGCGGAGGTGGGCTCGTCGAAGAGCATGAGATCGGGTTTCATGGACAGAGCCCGGGCAATGGCCACGCGTTGCTGCTGGCCGCCGGAGAGCTGAGCCGGATAGTGTCCCGTGCGGTCGGCGAGGCCTACCTTGGCCAGGAGCTCACGAGCTTCGGCCTCGGCTTGGGCCTTGGGAACCTTGAGGAGTTTGACGGGACCCATCATCACGTTTTCTAGGGCCGTCATGTGGCCGAAGAGGTTGAAGGACTGGAACACCATGCCGATCCGGGAGCGGCGCTTGTTGATGTCCTTCTGGTGCGCCTCGATGAGCCTGTCGCCATGGACCTCGTAGCCGATCATGCGGCCACCCACGAGAATGGTTCCGGAGCTGGTGGTTTCGAGGTGGTTGACGCATCGAAGTAGCGTGGATTTGCCGGATCCTGAAGGGCCGATCAAGCACGCCACTTGTCCCGATTCGACCGTGAAGTTGATGCCTTTGAGGACCTCCATGCCGGAGAAATCCTTGTGCACGTTGAGAAACTGGACTTCAGACATTGCCGCTAAGCCTTTCGTGCCTGGATGTTGTTGCCGCGGGAGTACCGCTTCTCAATGCGCGCCTGGACGAGCGAGAGGATGGTGGTGAGCAGGATGTACCAGAGGCTCGCCACGATCAGCAGGGGGATTTGCTGGAGGTTGCGCGCGTAGATCTGCTGGGCGTTGTAAAGCAAGTCTCCGACGCCGATCACGATCACCAACGAGGTGGTCTTGAGCATGGAAATGGTCTCGTTGCCCACCGGCGGAAGGATGATCTTCATGGCCTGCGGGATGACCACGTGGCGCAGGGTTTCCATCCGGCTGAAGCCCATGGCGTGGGAGGCCTCGGACTGTCCCGCGGGAACGCCCATGAGGCCTGCACGCACGATTTCGGCCATGTAGGCGCCTTCGTTCAAGCCCAGGCCTAGGATGCCTGCCACGAAGAGCGGCAAGACGTCGTTGGTGTTCCATTCCACCAGCATTGGACCGCCGGGGATGCCGATCCCGATGGTGGGGAACAGAACGGCGGCGAAGCCCCAGAAGAGCATCTGCACCATGAGCGGCGTGCCCCGGAAGAACCAGATGTAAGCACCGGCAACACCACGCAGGAGCGCGTTGTCCGACATCCTCATGACCGCGATCACCAGGCCGATCACGAGCCCCAGGACCATGGCAATGACTGTGAGTTCAATGGTGGTCAGGAGGCCGTTGAGGATGCGGATATCGAGCAAGTACTTGGCGACTGTGGGCCAGCCAAACCCGGGGTTGGTGACGATGACGTAGGCGCCCATCACAGCGAAGAGCCCCACCACCACCATGGCGATCAGTTGTCCGGGCCGCTTGCGCTTGAGCACGGGCCGCGACGCCAGATCCGCGAAGTCATGCCGTGCCTCGACGGCTATTGGCAGCTCGGACACGGTCATGACCCCACCGTCGGGTTGATCTCAGACTTGGTGACGATGCCGGACTTGAGGTTCCAGGCCTCCATGATCTTCGCGTAGGTGCCATCATCCATGAGGGACTGGATCCCCGCCTGGAATGCCTTGGACAGGCCGCCGTCGTCCTTGGGGCTCACCACGCCCGACAGGGATGGTTCCACGAGGATGGAGTCCACGGAAGTGAAGGCGTCCGGCTGCAGCTGGGCGTAGTAGCCGGTCAGTGCGTTGTCCGCCACGAGTGCCTGGGCACGGCCCGATGCCACAGCCTGGTTGACGTTGTCCTGCTGGGGCAGCAGGAGCGAAATCGGCTTGTCCTTGCCGGCGTCGGCGCACTTCTTGTCGAAGGACGGGAGGACGCTCAACGCCTGGGTGGTCCCGGTCTGGGCCGCTACGGTCTTGCCGCAGAGGTCCAGTTCCGAGTTGATGCCCAGAGGATTGCCTTTCTTGACCATGACGGACGTTCCTCCGCGCATGTAGCTGACCATGTTGACCTTGTCCTTGCGCTCGTCCGTGATGGAGAAAGCGGCCCAGGAAGCGTCGTAGCGGCGGGCCTCGATACCGGCCAGGATGCCGTTGAAATCGGCCTTTTCGATGTTGATGGTGACGCCCAACTTCTTCGCGACGGCCAGGGCCATGTCCGGTTCGAGACCGACGATCTTGCCTTGGTCATCGGTGAAGTCGATCGGGGCGTAGGTGGGGTCCGTCACGAGAGTCAGCGAGCCCTTGCTCTTGATCGCAGCCGGGAGCAATGCCTGGACCTTGGAATCGGGTTTCACGGCCTGCGCGAGTTCCTGGCCGCTCTGGCTGCTTTGACCGCTGGCCGATGCATTACCGGATGCGGTCGCGGCCGCACCTTCGGTGTTGGAGCAAGCCGTTGTCAACACCAAGAAACTGATGGCTGCCGCTGCCACGAGCGAGCTTTTCACGCCTTTGCGCATCATTTGTGGATCTCCGGTTCGAGTTGGGTTGAAATAACAATATGTTCAACTTATTGTGAGATGAGTAACAACGCGTGTCAAGGGACCATGGCAACATCGTGGAGAGATGACTAAGGGCAACCACAAGGCGCCCCACCTGGACCAGCGCGACCAGACAAACGAAGGAGCAACGGCATGAGCGAGACAAACCCGGGCCGCCGCACACGAAGCGTCACAGCGGAAGCTATGGCCGAACGCCGGCAGAGCATCCTGCACCATGCATCGCAGGTGATCTCTCGCCAAGGCGTGGAGGGTTGCTCCTTCGCCGGACTCTCCGAGGCCTCGGGCTTCAGCATCGGGATGATCCAGCACTACTTCCGGCACCGGGAGAGGTTGATTGGTGCCGCAGTGGAGTACCGTATCGACGAGTCCCTCGCCGAATGGCAGCGCATCTACGATCACGGCAGCAACGCGGTGGAACGCTTGCACGATCTCCTGACCTTTTCCATTCAGAGCGACACCCCATTCGAAGAAGCCTGGGGTTTCTGGCTGCAGATCTATGCCGCAGCCCACAAGAACTCCGAGATCCGGGACAGCGTGGCAGCAGTCTGGACTTCATGGCGCGGCCTGTTCGTCCGGGCGCTCGAGGAGGCCGTGGACGAGAAACTGATCCAGCCAGCCATCAATATTGACGAAGTTGCCACCCTTCTTTTGGCAACGATCGATGGACTCGCGATCCAGTCCCTGAACGGGGTCCACAGCTTCGCACCCGCCGAGATGATCGAAACGCTGCACCGCTTCGCGGCCCGGGAATTCGGCATCGACGCCGAAGAATTCATCCTCAAGAAGCGTTCCAAACTCGCGGACGCGCACTAAGACTCGCGCCAACTCGCGCGCTGGAAGGGTGCGCGATTTGCGCGCCGGAACGCGCGGATTGAGCGCAACGAAAGGACCATCTGTGGGGGAACATCACGACGCCATGGCCGCCGAGGCCGTGGAGTTTTGCAGCGCACTCATCCATATCGACTCCACCAACACCGGCGATCCCGCCACGACCGGCGACGGCGAATCGCGCTGCGCCGAATACATTCAGTCCTTGCTCGCGGAGTTCGGTCTCGAAGGCGAATTGCTCGAAAAAGCTGCCGGCCGCGGCAACCTGGTGGTCCGGATGAAAGGTAGCGACCCGGATGCTCCGGCCCTCTTGGTGCACGGCCATACGGACGTCGTCCCGGCCAACCGTGCGGACTGGACCATGGATCCGTTCTCAGGCGAGGTCAACGACGGTTTCGTGTGGGGTCGCGGTGCGGTGGACATGAAGGACATGCTTGCCATGACCGTTGCCGCCGTCCGCCAATTACGCCGCGAAAATTTCGTGCCCCAGCGGGACATCGTTTTCGCTTTCGTTGCCGATGAGGAAATAGCCGGCGAGTTCGGCGCCCAGTTCCTGGTGGACGAACACCCTGATCTGTTCCATGGCGTCACTGAAGCGATCGGCGAAATCGGCGGCTTTTCCCTCCAGGTTCGCGACGACCTGAGGCTCTACCTGCTGGGAGTCGCGGAAAAAGGGGTCGCGTGGGCAACCCTGACCGCCCGCGGAACCACAGGCCACGGTTCCATCGTCCCCAACGGAAGCAACGCCGTCGCACGCCTTTCCTCCGCCCTTGCCCGCATCTCGGAACACAAATGGCCGGTGGTCCGGAGTGCCTCGCTCTCCGCGCTGGTGGAGCAGTTGGGTGGGGCCCTCGGCCGCCCGCTCGATATCGAAAGGCTCGACGACGAACTCGCTTCCCTCGGTTTGCTCGCCGCTATGCTCCTCCCGGGCTTGCGTACCAGCACGGTTCCGACGCAGTTCTATGCCGGATATAAGACCAACGTGGTTCCCGGAACTGCCACCGCCACTGTCGACTGCCGCATCGCCCCGGGCACCGATGACGAATTCAAGAAACAATTCATGGATCTCTTGGGACCCGGCATCGAGGTGAGCTGGGAAGACGGCCGTTCGCTCGAAGCACCAGCCCGCGGTGCACTCTTGGAGACCATGCAGACGGCGATCACCGCCGTCGATCCCGCAGGGAAGGCCCTCCCGTTCGTCATGTCCGGAGCCACGGACGCCAAAGCCTTCTCGCAACTCGGCATCAATTGCTACGGCTTCTCGCCTTTGCGGCTTCCCGAAGGCTTTGACTTCGCGGGAATGTTCCACGGCATCGACGAACGCGTCCCCGTTGCGGCCATCCACGCGGGCACTCGCATCCTGCACCGATTCCTCAGCGCACAGTAACCATCCTCAAGCGACTAAACCAAACCACCGAAGGACCACCATGACCACCACAGCAGAGCTTTCCCATACCGGCCGGATGGCCAAGCGTGCGGCCGGCTTCCAGCCCTCCCCCGTCCGCGCCGTCTTCGATGTATCCATGCAGCCAGGCATGATCTCCCTTGCCGGCGGCAACCCCTACTTGCCCGTACTGCCGATGGAGCGCATCGCCGCGATGGCCAGCGACGTCGTCATGCGCCGGGGGCTGGAGGCCCTGCAGTACGGCTCCGGCGCGGGAACTGAGGAACTGCAGGCCCTGATCTGCCAGGTCATGGAGCTTGAGGGCATCAACGCAGCCCCGGAAAATGTACAGATCACGGCGGGCTCGCAAATGGCCTTGGAACTGGTGACCAAGCTCTTCTGCGATCCGGGAGACGTGGTGATCGCGGAAGGCCCAACTTACGTGGGCGCGCTCGGCGTGTTCGAAGGCTTCCAGGCCGAGGTGGCCCACGTCGCCATGGACAACGACGGCGTCGATCCGGACCGCCTCCAAGACGTCATTTCCGGGCTCAAAGCCGCCGGCAAGACCATCAAGTTCTTCTACACGATCCCCAACTTCAACAACCCCTCCGGCATTAGCCTTTCGCTGGAACGGCGGCAACGGGTTGTGGACATTTGCCGAGCCGAAGGCGTGCTGATCGTCGAGGACAACCCCTACGGCCTGTTGAGCTTCGACGGGACGCTCAAGCCCGCCATGCACTCACTCGACCCGGAAAACGTGTTCTACTTGGGCTCGTTCTCCAAGATCTTCGCCCCCGGCCTGCGCGTTGGCTGGGTGGTGGCACCTCAGGACGTGCGTGGTCGTCTCCAGATCGCCTCCGAAGCCACCACTATCTGCCCCTCGGTCTTGAGCCAGCTGGTGGTGGAGCAGTACATCAGCAGTTTCGATTGGCGGGACCAGATTGCCGCTTACAGTGCCGTGTACGCCTCGCGCTGCAAGGCCACGCTGGACGCCTTGGCCGCCTATATGCCCGAGGGAACCCAATGGACCACGCCGACGGGTGGCTTCTTCACCTGGGTCACTTTGCCCGAGGGCATTGACACCGAGCACGTGCTCGCCGCGGCGATCGAGGCAGGAGTCGTGTTTGTCCCAGGCAGTGCGTTCTACGCCGACGGCGATGGCAGCAACCAGCTCCGCATTGCCTTCTCGTATGCCCCGGAAGATCAGCTCACCGAGGGAATCAAGCGCCTCGCGGAGGCCATCCGTCGGGCCTAGGTCTTCCGCAGGCACAGCAAAACCCCGACGGCGGCACTCACCTGGAGTGCCGCCGTCGGGGTTCCCTAACCTCCCCAACACGCCGGAAGGCTACGGGATCGCCGGAAGGCTCCGGCGAACCGGCAGCTTTCCGGCGATCTGGTGCAGGGCGCCCCGTCAGAGCGCGTACGCCCGCACGCCGTTGACCCAGGTCTCCACAACCTCGATGCTGCTGATGTCGCCTTCGGGCGCCTCCAACGGGTCAGCGGCGAGGATCACGAAGTCGGCCAGCTTGTCCGGCTCCAGGGAACCGAGGTCCTTCTCGCGCCCCATGGCCCGTGCACCGTTGATGGTGTGGGCGCGGAGGGCTTCAACGACGTCGATCTTGAGATCATCCGAGCCCAACTGGACCCCGGAGCGGGTCTTGCGGGTCACGGAGGTCTGGATGGCTTCCAACGGCCGCGGATCGGCCACGGGAGCGTCGGAGCTCATGGTCACCGGCACTGCTGCGGCCACGAACTCGCCGAGCGGGTTGAAGCGCTCGCCCGGGGACCCGATGGCATCCGTGACACCGGGACCCCAGTTGTAATAGTGCTGCGGCTGGTTGACGGGCATGATGCCCAGCTCGGCCATCTTGTCGATCTGTTCCAGTGTGGGCAGCCCGCAGTGCTCGATCCTGTGCCGGTGGTCGGCTCGTGGCGAAGCAGCCACAGCCTCGCTGACGGCGTCCAGTACCAATTGGATGGCCGTGGGCGACTGCGCGTGGGTTGCCGTCTGCAGCCCGGCGCTGTGCGCTTTGGCAACCAACGCCCGGTACTCGGCCGGCTCGTGATATAGCGAACCGGTGCGGCACGGATCGTCGCGGTAGCCCTCCGGGAAGTACGCCGTCCAGCCGCCCAGGGTGCCGTCCGCATAGAGCTTGATGCCGGCGAAGGAGAGGAGGGAATCGCCGAATTTGTCCACGAGACCCAGTTCCAACACCTCGTCCAACAGGCTCGACAGGAAGTAGGCGTTGATGCGAGTCACCAATTCGCCCCGCTCCACGAGGTCCAGGTAGGCGCCGAACTCGCGCTTGGTCACCTGGGCGTCGCCGATCGTTGTGACGCCGTGGCTGAGGAACTCGCGCTGGGCATGCAGCAACTGAGCTCGGTGGTGTTCCTTGCTGTCCCCGAGGTGGAAGTTGGGTCCGTGATGCCCCAGCTTGACGCCTTCGTCTCCCGTGAGGATGTCGCAAGCGGCATCGGAGAGTTCACCGGTCAGTTCGCCACGGGCGTCCCTGAAGAAGGTTCCGCCTGGCGGATTGGGGGTGTTGCTGTCCACGCCTGCCTTCGCGAGCGCGTACGAGTTCACCACTCCGCCGTGCCCGCTCGCGTTCATGACGTACACCTCGCGCGTGGTGGAGACGGTGTCGAACTCCTGCCGGGTGGGGTGGCGTTGCTCGGCAAGGTTGCGGTGCTCGTAGCCGTAGCCCCGGATCGGGGTGTCCCCGGGATTGTCAGCCGCCGCCTTCGCCAGCAGTTCCAGCATGGTGGGGATGTCCGGCGCTGCTTCCGGCCCACAGTCCACCCAGGACAGCAACTGTCCGTACATCAGCGGGTGCGCGTGCGGGTCGATGAAGCCGGGCACCAACGTGCGGCCCCGGAGGTCGACGACGTCGGGCACCGCCGTCGTGAGCTTAAGCGCCGCATCGCGGCACTCGTGGGGCGTCCCGACGGCGGCAACGCGGTTGCCGATGACGAGCATCGCCTCCGCGACGGAGTTCAGGGAGTCGACGGTCCGGATGCGGCCGCCGTAGAACAGTGTTGCGGCGGGGGCTATGGGGGAAGTTTCATGGGATGCCAGGAATGACATGGGAAAGACCTTTGCGTGTTGAAGTTTGCGGTGCAGCCGGTGCTCAGCGGGCGGGTTCCAGCTCGAACAACGGAGTGTCCGGTGCACCCGTGCGGGCTTGCGAGATGACGTTCTGCGCCTGGATCCTGACGTATTCGGCCAGCGTGTGGTCCGAAAGGAAGCCGACATGCGGCGTCACCAGGATCCGAGGGTGGCCTATGAGCGGGTGGTCGGCAGGTGCGGGTTCGACGTCGAGCACGTCCAGCGCCGCTCCACGAATGTGGCCGGAGTCGACGGCCGCGCGGAGGGCATCGTTGTCGATCAGCTGACCGCGGCTGACGTTCACCAGATAGCTCCCCGGCCGCATCGCCGCGAGGCTCTCAGCGTTGATGACGTGGTGCGTTTCCTCCGAGAGCGGCATGTGCAAAGACACGACGGCGGACTCGGCGAGGACGTCTTCCAGGCCAGTCCGGCGGATGCCCGCTTTCGCCAACATTTCCCTCGTGGCTGGGATGTCCGGGAGGTAGGGGTCATAGCCGATGACCTCTCCGAAGACGCTGGAGGCGAGCTCCCCGAGGCGGCTGCCGATCCGCCCGAGCCCAATAAGCCCCAGCCGCTCCTGGCTGAGCCGGAACACGGTGCTTTCCGGGCGGGTGTTCCAATCCCCTTCGGCCACGCGTCCCTGGAAGAACGGGATTTCTCGCGTGACCGCCAGGGCAAGCGCAAGCGCGTGCGAAGCAACCTCCTCGGTGGCGACCCCGGGAAGGTTGCTGACCCAAATGCCGCGCTCCTTGGCGGCATCAAGGTCGACGTTGTCGAAACCCATCGAGACAAGGGCAATGATTTTCAAGCCCGGGATGGCGTCCATGACCTCCGCAGTCACCGTGGCGTAGCCGACCAGCAGGGCTTCTGCTTCCTTCGCTTGCTCCGCGATGACCGCGGGGTCCTGGGTGCCGAGATACCGGACCTCGTAACCGTTGTTTTCGAGCAGGGCGGCGCCGGCCGAGTAATCGAGGTCTTCCATGTCCGTATAGACGGCGAGCGGGCGGTGCTTAGTGGACATGGCTCAAGAACTTCCTGGTGCGTTGGTGCTGGGGGTTGTCGAAGAACTCGTCCGGAGTAGCCTGCTCCACGATCACCCCACTGTCGAACAGGGTAACTTCATCAGCTACCCGCCGCGCGAAACGGACCTCGTGGGTGACCACGATCATGGTCATGCCGTCGTTGGCCAGGCTTTCCATGACGTCCAGGACTTCGCCCACCAGTTCGGGGTCCAGAGCGGAGGTTGGCTCGTCGAAGAGGAGGACGTCGGGGTTCATCACCAAAGCACGGGCGATGGCTACACGTTGCTGCTGGCCACCGGAAAGCTCCGAGGGGAAATGTCCTGCCCGGTGCGAAAGCCCCACGCGTTGGAGCATCGCCATCGCCTGTTCCTCGGCTTCCTTGGGATGGACGCCCTTGACGGAAGTTAGCCCGAGCATCACGTTGCGGCAAGCTGTCAAATGCGGGAACAAGTTGAACTTCTGGAAGACCATGCCAATATTGCGGCGCTCTTTGGCGAGCTCGCGTTCCGGCAGGGCCACGGCCCCTCTTGCTTTCTCGCGGACGCCGATGCGTCGCCCGCGGAGGCGGATCTCGCCGTCGTCGGCTGGCTCAAGTAGCGCCATCAGGCGCAACATCGTGGACTTGCCGGAACCGGAAGGACCCAGCACCGCTTTGACTTGTCCCTGGTGGATATCGAATTCGACCCCACGCAGGACGTGCTGGTCCTGGTAGCTCTTGTGGAGACTCCGCACGCTCAGTACGGGATCGTTGGTGGACCAGGTTTCCTGTTTGAGTTCCGGGCCGCTGTGGGTCATGACTGCACTCCTTGGCCGACTGGTTCCAGGACGGAAGGCTTCTTGGATTTGGACCGTGAGGTCCAGACGAATTTCCTCTCCACATAGCTCTGGAGAAGCGTCAGAAGGCTGACGATGATGAGGTAGTAGACGATCGCCGCGGCGTAGTACTCGGCATAGCGGAACGTGATGTTCACGCCCACCTGCGCCGTGGTGAGCAATTCCTGCAAGGAAATGACCGAGGCCAGCGAGGAGAACTTCACCAAGCCGATGAACTCGTTGCCAGTGGGAGGCAGTGCCGTGCGGATGGCCTGCGGCAGGACAACTTTGAGCATGACCTTGACCGGAGACATTCCAAGAGCGCGGCCGGCCAGTGCCTGGCCTTCGTCGATGCTGAGCAGTGCCGAACGGATGATCTCTGCCATGAAGGCGGCTTCCACGATGCCCAGGCCGATGAACGCGGCAATGAACGGGGAGAACCAATCCTGGCGCAGGACGGGGAAAAGCTGCGGCAAGGCGTTCCAGATGATGAGCAAGACAAGCAGCGCGGGGATGGCCCGGAAGAACCAGGTATAGATTCCTGCGACGCCTTGGGCTATCCGGCTGCGGGACGTGCGTCCCAGGGCAACGGCAAAGCCGATGGCCGTGGCCAGGACAAGTGAAAGCACCGCGACGGCGACGGAGAGGAAAGCCCCGGACACGTAGCTAGGGTTCACGAGTTGTTGGACGAAGATGTTGACATCGAACTCCATCACCAACTCCTTTCGCGTTAGGGGGCGGGGGCCGCAGCATGGTTGCGGCCCCCGCGGGGGCGGCTAGGGGACGTCGACGATCGTGGGATCGAGCTTGTTGTCCTTGGCGATCTTGGCCAGGGTGCCGTCCTGGTGGAGTTCCTTCAGCCCCTGCGCGATGGCGGGAGACAGCGGATCGTTCTTGCGGGTGAACACGCCGAACGTGGTGTCCGCGGGGAAGACTCCCGGGGCCACTGTGAGCTTGCCGTCGTTCTGGGCTGCCATGTAAGCGGCTGCCACATTGGTCTCGATCAGGGCCTCGGACTTGCCGTTGAGGACCGCAAGCACGGTTTCAGCAGTCTTGGGGTATTCGGTGAGCTTGGGCTCGTCCTTGCCGGCCTTCTTGCACTCATCCTTGAGCGCGGTGATGCGCGCGGCGTTGGCGGAGGCACTCTGCGCTGCGACGGAGTGGCCGCACAAGTCCAGCGCCGTCTTGTAATTCCCGGCGCTGCTTGGTGCCGAGAGGATTGCGGGTCCGGCGTTCATGACGGCTGAGGCGTCGGCGACGTCCAGCCGGGCCTTGCTCATGTACAGGCCGCCGAAAATTGCGTCGCAGCGGCGGGTTTGGAGTCCCGGCATGAGGCCATCGAAGGTGGTCACTTCGAACTTGGCATCCACGCCCCAGTGCTTGGCCAGCGCGCGGGCGGCATCGGCGTCGAACCCCACGATGTCACCGCTTGAGCCGTTGGCGTAGTACTCGAGCGGCGCGTATTCGGGGTCGATACACAGGGTGAGCTTGCCGCTCGAGGCGAGTCCCTTCGGCGCGGTGGCCGATGCTGGGCCCGTGGAACTGGGGGAAGCTGCCGCGGAGCAGCCGCTCAACAACAGGGCCAACGCCGCGGCCGCCAAGGCGGGTTTCGTGATCTTGAGCATGTGCAGATCTCCAATGACTGTTGGGGTCGCGTGGAAACGCGAGTCGGAGTACGCCGATGTGGCGCTGATCACGATGCTAGCGAATATCCTGCGTTAATCAAGCGAATCCGTTGTTTAATACTGATGTGACACAGTTTTTGTACGGTGATGATGACTTATTGATCCAAAACACTCGCCCATCGCTTGACTCGTGAAAGTATTGATTACGACGGCGGCGCTCGGGCCGCCGGGGCGCCGCACCCCCGGTTCAGCGTCCGTTGCCGCGGCCCAGAGACAAGGCGGTTATTGTGAAGACCATGCAAGATCTGGACGACAGGCTGATCCGCCTGCTGCAGGCCGATGGCCGCGCCTCGTTCAGCGAGCTGTCCAAGCAACTGGGCGTGACGCGCTCTGCGGTGACGGCCAAGGTCAATGAGCTCACGTCATCCGGAGAGCTGCGGATTGTCGCGGCAGTCCATCCGCGCTTGCTGGGCCTGACCGCCGTCGCACACATCTCCATCCAGCTCAACGGATCCGCACGCGCGGCCTTGGACAAGTTGAGCCAGCTGGACGGTGCCGTCTTCGCTTCCCTCACCACGGGCCGGTATGGCATCATCGCCGAGCTCCGCTTGCCGACAGTGGAAAGGCTCTACGAAGACGTGGAGGCCATCCGCCTCTGCGAGGGCGTGGCTGCCGTGGACGTACTGATGTACAAGGAAGTTGTCCGCAGCCTCTTCCTCGGCAAAGAGCCGCCGGATCCCCAACTGGAGTTGGATCAGACTGACCTTCTCATCATGAGTGAACTGCAGGTAGACGGTCGACTCGGCTTCGAAGCCCTCGGTGAACGGATCGGACTCTCCGCCAGCGCCGCCAGGATCCGGGTCCTTCGCCTGCTCGAAGCCCGCGTCATGCAGATCGGCCCCATCCGGAGCCGCTCCGGCTCTTCCCGATCCATGGCCTTTGGCTTCGGGATCTCGACGGCGGCCGGAACCGAGGAAGCAATCGACTTCTTCGCGGCGACGCCGGGCGTGGAATTCATCGCCAGTTGCCTTGGCCGGCATGACCTCGTGGCTACCGTGGGCGTCAGTTCCCTGGACGAAATGTACGAAGTCCTGGACAAGGCGCGGGCCATGGAATCCGTAGCAAGCGTGGAGTGCTGGCTGCACCTGAAAATCGTCCAGGAACGATACGCCAAGCCCCTCGACAAGATGCTCGCCATGAAGGCCCAGGCGAACGGACACTAGCCCCTCCCGGGCCGACGCTCGCTCACATATATGGTCTTCCGGGCCGACGCTCGCTCACATATCGGGCCAAAACAAAGAACCGTCCTGCAGATGATCTGCAGGACGGTTCGGCACTTTCTGGTCATACGTGAGCGAGCGTTTAGGAATTGGCCGTCATACGTGAGCGAGCGTTCAGGGTTTGCCCCCCATCGGTAAGCGAGGATCAGGCTTTTGCGATCGCTTCTTCGAGCGCGCCAAGGACGAGCTTTACCGAGGCCCTATTCGCGTTCGGGCCCATCGTGCCGATCCGCCAAACCGTCGACGTAAACGCACCGGCCCCGGATCCGATCTCCATACTGAAGTTCTCCAGTAGGTAAGCGCGAACCGCAGCCGAATTGACGCCGTCGGGCACTTTGACAGTGGTGAGGCTTGGCAATCGAGAACCCTCCGCGGCAAACAGCTCCAATCCCATCGCTTCAAGGCC
This sequence comes from Arthrobacter sp. AZCC_0090, assembly GCF_014207375.1. GTDB lineage: Bacteria > Actinomycetota > Actinomycetes > Actinomycetales > Micrococcaceae > Arthrobacter. Next base: position 55,369 of record NZ_JACHEE010000021.1, read on the forward strand.
ATCTCGCAACTCGGCCCCGGCGGCGCGGTGCCGCGCCTGAACAGCGGCGAGACCCTCGGCGAGGATGCGGTCCAGTCCGGCTTCGAGCCCGGCGATCATGGTCACTGGCGCCGTGTGGTGATACGTCCGCCTGCCACTCGCCGCGCCAACATACCCACCCAGAAGGCCGATATCCAGATACCAGGAGCGTGGCTCTTTGATGCGCCGCTCGAAAGCGCGCTCGGACACCGTGAAGGGGGACAATCCAGGGGGCACTCCCAGGCACTTCTGCGTCCCGGCGTAGCCGACGTCGATCCCCCACTCGTCAGCCAACAGTTCCAGTCCACCGATGGACGTCACCGCGTCCACGATCAGCAGGGCGTCGCCTTTGCCGGCGCCAAGGGGCCCGACGTCGGACAGAACACCTGTGGAGGTTTCGGCATGGACGGCGGCAATCACCTTGGGATGCGGGTGCGCGGCGAGTACCCGCTCCGCATCCACGGGTTGGCCCCACTCGTGATCGACGCGCACCACTGTGGCGCCGCAGCGCCGCGCAACCTCGCACATGCGCTCCCCGAAAAGGCCGTTGACGGCGATCACCGCGACGTCGCCGTCGGACACTGCATTAACAAAGGCAGCTTCCATGCCGCCCGAACCCGTGGCGCTCAACGGCAAGGTGCGGGCATTCCGGGTCCCCCATACTGTCCGGAGCCCGGCGCATGTCCGATCCAGGCGTTCGATGAACACGGGATCCAGATGGCCGATCACCGGATAGGCCAACGCGGCGGTCACTTCCGGATAGCAATTGCTGGGACCCGGTCCGAAGAGATACCGGGAAGTCAGGACCTCTGGCATGGCGGAACTCCTTTGGCTCGTTGCTGACATTGTCCACCAGACTGCAAAGGTGAGCGAGCGTTTCGGGCGGGTTCAGGGGGTCGTTGCAACACCTGAGTGATTGGTGGGTGTTGTGGTGGGTGTTGGTCGGCCTGAGGTGTTGCGTGAGGTTGTGCGGG
>NZ_JACHEE010000022.1 GCF_014207375.1 Arthrobacter sp. AZCC_0090
GCGGTTGCCGGGTAAAGCAGCACTTCGGGGTTGGTGCGCAGCGTATCCTTGGCCGCCGAAATGTCGTTGCCCCACGACATGATGCTGCCGGGCAGGCCGATGCCGAGGAAGGACAACGTCGCCTCCGTCACGATGAAGACACCCAAATCCAAGGTCGCCAGCACGACAACGGGAGCCATGGAATTAGGTAGTACATGACGGACCAACGTGCCGATCTTCGAGACGCCTAGCGAGCGTGCAGCGGTGACGAAGTCGGCGTTGCGGACCTCGATCACGGCGCCGCGCGTAATGCGGGCCATTTGCGGCCACGCCAAAATGGAGATGACAAGAACGACGGTCCAGACGCTCTTGTTCTCCCGGAAGAACGGAAGCTGAGTGACCACGAGGGCGCCCAGGACCAGAGGCAGCGCGAAGAAGATGTCGCCAAGGCGGGCAATAACGGTATCGATCCAGCCGCCGAAGAAGCCCGCGAGCGCGCCGAGGGTCACACCGATAACTAAGTCCCCGAGGACCGACAACACCCCGACTGCCAATGACGCCTGTGTCCCGTGGATGACACGGGAGTAGATATCGCAGCCTTGGAAAGTGAATCCAAGTGGATGACCCGGCATCGGCGGTCCGCTCGAGTTTGCCAGAAGGCAGTTTCTATTCGGTGCCGTCTGGGTGAAGAGCCCCGGGAAGACCGCCACAACAGTGATCAGCAAGATCATGAATGAGGAGATGATGAACAACGGCCGACGCCGGAGCTTCCGCCAGGCATCGGCCCAGAAGCTAAGTGGCACTGGCCCTGCATTGACGGAATCCGCGGGCAGCAGAGGGGTGTCATCTCCCGATGCCACGAAGTGGCTATTTTGATGATTGCTCTTCATACCGGATCCTCGGATCAAGCCACGCATAAAGGAGGTCGACGAGAAGGTTAGCCACCACAAAGACGAGCACCAGCACGCTGACAATAACCAATACCGTTGGCCCCTCACTTCGCAGGACGGCCTGAAAGAGCTTGTTGCCCACTCCAGGGACGTTGAAGATTCCCTTCGGTGACGACCGTGCCGCCCATCAACCCGCCCAGGTTCGCGCCCAGGTAGGTGACTACGGGAATCATGGAGTTGCGCAGGATGTGCGCCAGGACCACGCGAGGGCGCGATAGACCCTTGGCGGTAGCGGTGCGAACGTAGTCGGCATTCATGTTCTCGATCACCGAGGCGCGCGTCAGCCGCAGCACGTAGGCGAACGACACCAGGCCGAGCACTGTTGCGGGCAGGATGAGCGTGCCCCAATCGGCGTTGGATCCTACTGTCGGTTTTGCCCAACCAAGCTGCACGCCGACGACGAGCTGCAGCACGAAGCCGAGGACGAAGGTCGGGACGGCTATGACGACGAGCGAAGCGACCAGGACGGTGGAGTCAAAGAGCTTCCCCTTGCGCAGGCCGGCGATCAGGCCGAAGGCCACACCGAAGACGGCCTGGATGGCAAGGGCCTCGACGGCGAGCATGGCGGTCACCGGGAAGATCCGGCCAAGGGTCGCGGCGATGGGCTGGCCGGTGAAGTCGACGCCGAGGTTGAAGGTGAACAGGTTCTTCAGGAACAGTCCGTACTGGACCCAGAACGGCTGGTCGAGGTTGTATTGCTGGCGCAGCGCGGCAATGACGGACTCGCTGGGCGGCCGGTCACCGAATAGGGCGCGGATGGGATCGCCCGGGAGGGCAAACACCATGAAGTAGACGAGGAGCGTGGTTCCCAGGAAGACAGGAATGACCTGCAGCAAACGCCGGAGGATGTAACGAACCAACTTGCGGCGCTCCTTCCAGTGCTGATGCTGAAGAGACCCCGGTTGCTTGCGAGCAACCGAACCCTAACGCCATCACGGCAGCTTCAGATCCGGCGGACTATTTGGGCGAAACGTTGTAGTACAGAATGGCTCCATTCCAGCCCGTCTCGGCCGAATTGACATGGTTGCTCCACACAATCGGATGGTTGACGTACCAAAGCGGCAGTCCGGGAAGTTCTTTGAACAGCACCTCCTGGGCCTGATTGAACTTGAGGTCCGCCCCGGTCGTGTCTTTCGCTTGGAGACCTTCCTCGAGCAGGCTGTCAAACTCTGGATACGAAAACCTCTCATAGTTGGACGCTGCTCCGGTCTTCCATACCGGTCCAAGGAAGTTATATAGCGACGGGTAGTCGCCCTGCCAACTACTAGGGGTCAGACCTGGGAGAGTCTGAGATTTACGCAAGTCTAGGAGCTCGGCAAACCGGGCTAGGGATTGAATCTCGACTTGGATGCCGAGGTTATTCCGGAACCCGTTTGCCACGGCTTCCACCCATTCCTTGTTGCCACCGTCCGTGTTCGAGGCAATCTGCAGCGGCTTGGACGAGTCATACGGCTTGATCTTCTCAGCCTGAGCCCACAGATCCCTTGCCATCGCAGGGTCGAATCTCAGCACATCGTTGCCCGGGATCTTGTCGCTGTAGCCGTCAAGGACAGGCGCAGTGAATTCCGTAGCCGGGATTCGTGTACCGCTGAACACCACTTGGCAGATTTCCTCGCGGTTGATCGCATGAGAGAGCGCCTGACGGCGGAGCTTCCCCGCCTCGCCTTGGAAGTTCGGGTTGTAGGGCGGGATGTTCAGTATTCCGTTCAATGCGGCAGGCTTGGCCGCATTCCGGTTTTGGAAGTCTGTTTTATACGTTTTGAGAGCGTTGGATGGTACCACGTCGGTTAGGTCCAGGTTGTCTGCCTGCAGGTCGACGTAGGCTGGGCCTGGATCGGTATAGAACTTGAACGTGACTCCGCCGTTCTTAGCCTTGCGCGGTCCGTCGTACGCATCGTTCCTGACCAGGGAGATGGACTGATCATGAACCCATGCGCCCGTCTTGGCGAATTTGTATGGGCCGTTACCAACGGGATTCTCGCCGTAGGTCTTTGGGTCCTTCAGCGCCGCCGATGGCAAAGGATAAAAGGCAGAATAGCCGAGGCGCGTTGACCAATCTGCTTCCGGTTGGGCGAGCTTTACAGAAATCGTCGAGTCATCCTTGAGCACCAAGCCGGACATAACCTGGGCCGTTGGAGCAGGCACCGTGGTGGTTTTACCGTCGGCGCCGATCGACGTCTGGACGGCGCTCACGGCGTTGTACCCCTCAATAGATTCAAAGAACGAACCGTTAATCTGCAGGTTGGTGCTGAGAGCGGCGAAGTTCCACGAGTCCACAAATGTTTTTGCCGTGATCTCTTCACCGTTGGTGAATTTCTCGCCCTTCTTGACTTTGATGTTCCAGTTCTGAGCGTCAGCGGTCTCGATTGATTCAGCTAATGCATTGACTGGTTTGCCATCCGAGTCGTACGCCCGGAGACCTTCGAACAGTAATTCAACCACCCGGCCACCAAAAGTCTCGTTTGCGTCTGCGGGCAACAGTGGACTCTGTGGCTCATTGCTGTAGGCAGTGATAATTCGGCTTGGGTCGCTGGAGGTACCGCCACCCGTGTTGCCGCCGTCGCATTGAGTCAGGGCAACCAAAGCGATCGCCGCCATACCCAAAGCCGTAGCAATGCGCGTGAAACGCATTCCGCCTCCTCTATGCCGCTGGAGTGGCCAAGGCCATTCGTGCGGAAGCTTTGGCTCGCGCTAGTCGTGCGAGGTGACCTGCGTAGGACCTAATTTTAGTCTCATGGGGTCCAAACTTAGGAAGGCTTTTCGAAACCGGATTCTATGCTTAGGGTGTTTCGCAAAGGGTCCTCGCCAATGTTTTAGCGGTTCTGAATGCGGCCGGCTGTGCTCGGGTGATCCTCGCAAACCGTCTTGCCGAATATACCCAGCGGCACGGTTATAGATGTTTTCGTATCGTCCTTGAACGTGGGACTCGTCCTGACAGGCGAGGATCATTCCCATGGCGCAGCGTTCAGGGTCACGGTGGCGGCCGGGCCGGAGTCTGCGGGAATATGCTGATCCGTTGCTAGTTCCTGCTGTGTACTTTCCTGTTCGATGTGGAGCACTTCGCGGACAACCTGGGTGAGGGTCAGCATGTGTCCACCTGACCAGGCCAGACCGAATTGGATAGGTCCGGCTTGGGACCGCGCCCTAGTGATGATTGATTCGATGCGTCGCTGTTCGGCGGCGAAGAGTGGACGCCCTCGGTCTATACGGTGAGCATCGGCGGCTGCAAGCACGCGGATGGCCTGCTCAACGCGGTGTTGTTCGATGTAGACCCCCGCAAGTGACTCGAGGAGGGCCACGACATTGCCCTGTGCACCAAGCTCAAGAGTCGCGTCGATTGCCTCGTAGATGAGGTGTTCTGCTGTGTCGTAGTCGCCCGCTTGCTCTGTGCTGTCGGCCAGATTGAGCAAGGTGTTCGCAAGGAGAGCACGATCGCCGAGCGGTCGGGCGAGTTCAACGCATTGGCGGCACAGATCGAGGGAACGGGCGAAGTCCCCTGAGTAGAACGCCAACAGACTCAGAACAATCAAGGACGCGACACGTGTCCGAGTGCTTGCACTCGGCAGCGATAATGCTTCTGCCGCGAGTCCCTGAGCAGTGATAGTGTCGTCTCGCTCGGCCGCCTGTGTAGCTAGGCACATCGTTGCCCAAGCAACGCCCTGGTCGTTGCCAGCGCTCAGGAATGCTTGGCGTGACTGGTTGTGAAGGTCGGTGGCTTCGTCGTTGCGACCGAGCATCCAGCACAGTGTGGCTGTTCCGCTGAGGGCGGGAGCCTTAAGTTTCGCCGGGACATCCCGAGCGTCTGCGAGCAGCTTGAGTGCGATTTCGCATTCTTCGGCGACGTTTCCAGTGAGCTCCCAATAGCGCCACAGTTGTCCGACCAGCCGCAGCGCTATGTCAGTGGAGCCGTCCGTGCCGGTGGCCCATAGGAGTGCGGCGCGCAGATCCTGCGCATCGGCATGTAGCAATTGGAAAGTCTCCACTTGATTCTGTCCCCACAGCCGTGGGCCGACGGCTTCGGCTAGGCAAAGGTAGAACTCGGCATGCCGGCGCCGCACCGTTGCCGCATCGGCATGTAATCTGAGGCGGTCGCGGGCGAATTCCCGGATCGAATGTAGCATCGACAGCCGGGTTGCCCCCGAGGTGTCGATGTAGCGACGGAGCAGGCTGTGGCGTGCGAGTACGGTAAGTAGGTCATCGGTCACGTCCTCTAATTCGCGAGCTAATCCGCAGATACTACTGATCGCCGCGATTGTGGGGTCAGCGGCGAAGACTCCGAGCTGATCGAAAAGTTGCCGTTCGGCGGCGCCGAGTAGCTGATAGCTCCATTCAATCGTCGCGGTGAGTGTCCGCTGACGTTCCGGGAGATCGCGGAACGCTGCGGGGAGTGCGGCAAGACTGATCTCGAGATCGTCAAGGAGCGACTGCTCGCTACGATGCCGCAGTTGGGCTGCGGCCAGTTCGATTGCCAGAGGGAGACCGTCCAAGAGACGGCAAAGCTGCGATACGACGGCGGCGTTGCTGGTGTCGAGCCTTAGCTGCGGACGGGCGGCGCGACCGCGTGTCAGAAAGAGTTTCACGGCTGGCACTTCCTGCAGCATCTGCGGCGTCAGCGGCGGGTCGACTGGTGGGAGAGCCAAGGGTGCGAGCTCGTATTCGTACTCTGCGCGCAGTCCAAGAGGTCGTCGACTGGTTACCAGGATGCGCACTCCGGGCGCAGAGGTGAGCATGTCGAGCACCACCGGCCATGCCTCATCTAGTTGCTCGAAGTTGTCCAGCACCAACAACAGCTGGCGGGACCGCAGGAAACCAATCAAGATCTTTAGCAGGTCGACACCTGCCCAGTTGTCCAAGCCAAGCGCGGTGGCTATAGCTGCTGGCACTTGCTCTATCTGAGTAAGCGGGGCAAGGTTGACCCAGCAAATGCCGTCAGCCATTTGCGGGCCGAGGTGCCTTGCGGCCGCCATCGCCAGCCGAGTTTTTCCGCTCCCGCCCGGCCCCGTTAGGGTGACCAGCCTCCATCCTTCGGCGTCGTACAGGGCGCGCAGGGCTTCCAGCTCCGCATCTCGCCCAATTAGTGGCGTAAGATCGGACGGAAGGTTGTCCAGTCGTTGCCTGATCCTGCGATGCCCATCAGCGGCAGGTGCTGCGATTGAACTATCTTGTTGAAGAATCGACCGCTCCAATTGTCGTAGACGCGATCCTGGATCGATGCCCAGTTCTTCCATGAAGACCTTGCGGGCGCTGCGGCAGGTTGCAAGCGCGTCGGCCTGCCGATCGGAGCGGTATAGCGCGAGCACTAGCGACGCCCACAACCGCTCCCGATACGGCTGCTGGGCCACCAACGACTGCAACTCGCCCACCAGCGCGCCGTGCCGACCCAGCGCTAGCTCAACGTCCATCAGGTCCTGGAAGACGTCCAACCGCGTTTGTTCCAACTCATCCAACTCTGGTCGGAGCATCTCGAGATCGGCCAGATCAGGAAAGGCTGGTCCGTTGAAGAGCTCCACTGCCTGGCGAATACTATCGGCTCCTCCGAGCAGATCCCCGGCTTGCACTGCAAGTCCACCGGCAGCCACCTGCTCGCGGAATCGAAGGAAATCGAGCTCGTCCTCTGTTACAGCCAGCACGTAACCGCCGGGATGGCTCGCCAGACGCTGGGATGGAACGCTCGTCGGCCGGCTAGGTTCCAGCATGCGTCTCAGACTCGATATGTACACCTGCAACTGCGGGCCCGGCTTTGCGGGCGGGTTATCGGCCCAGAGAGCTTCTACCAAGAAATCGGATGTCACGACCGAATTGGCCCTTAGTGCAAGGCATTCCAGGACGATTCGCTGCTGACGGGCGCGTATTGCGACCGGCAATCCGTCAACGACAATCTCCAACGGACGTAGGACCCGTATCCAAAGCGCACTCATCGCATTGCACCCCTCACCGGTCGACCCTGCCACCCACCCGACTCACCGCTTATTTGAGATTGGGAGTTGAAGGTCCGCCGCTTCATCCCAATGATGCCCTGCGAACGATAGAGGGTCCAGTGTGTGCCCTTCAAGGCCAGCCCCGGCTCGCAAACGATCCGTGAAACCAGAAACACACCACTTCGCCGACCGCCTAGATCGCTAGGTGTTCGCGGCCAGTCGGATTAAGGCTCGCTTAAGCCCTCGGAGCGACCCTATTACCAAGGACCGATACAAGTCGTACCGATCCGAAGGCACTAGGTGATCAAGAGGAGATTCTGATCATGAAAAGAGTAGAAACTTCCGGGATCAGCAAACCGTCGCACGGGAGCACTTATGTGGAGGCAGCCCGAGTCCATTACCCGCTCGCGGGGTCAGCATCAAGCACTGAGCGGCGGACCACACTGATAAAAGATCACCATGAAAGCTGGGGTCAGAATCTTTGGCCAGACTGCCTGGACTGACGGCCCGCAGCGCGCGCCGCCCCTTTTCAGCAAAACCACCCGCCGACATTCATCTGGAGTTCGTCATGATCCGCAAAATCTGGACAACAGCCATCCTTCTCGCCACCGCCCTCGGTTTCGCCGCTGCCGCTGCCGGACCAGCAGCCGCCGGGCTACAGACGAACCACTGCGAACCGCCAAACCGCCGCTGACCCCGCGTCGCGCTCCGCCAAATCCAAGCTCATCACCTGATAGGAGATCGTCATGTTCCGCAAAATCTGGACAACAGCCATCCTTCTCGCCACCTCGGTCGGTATCGCCGCAGCTACCGCGGGCGCCGCAACTGCCGGAGAAAGACTCAACCACTGTGAACCGCTCATCGTCCGCTGACACTCGGGCCAACCCAATTATTTGCCACAGGACCTGGAGCGCATCATTTTCCGCAGAATTTGGACGAGCGCCCTTTCACTGATAGCCGTCATCGGCTTCGCAACCGCCGGCCCAGCAGCCGCAGGAGTGGCAATCAACCATTGCGACCCGGTCCGCAGTCGCCAATCATCGACCTCCCCAGTCCCTTGCCCTCAGCATCGTCACTGAGGGCAGGGGCCGGCGACGACAACGGGAGGGGATCTAGATGATACTGACAGCCATCAAGGCGCGACGGCTGCACAACAAAGCCCGCTCCCTCTGGAGGGCTGGTCAAGGTGAACGTGCAGGTCAAGTAGCGCTCCGCGCACTGGAGCTATTGCCTCCGCCTCGAGGAAAACGCTTATCCCAAGCCGCTGACCGCGTCGCGACCCTGGTGACCCTCGCACAATTCGCTTCCGGTCTAGCAGAACACGACGAGGCACACAGTCGATGCGACGAAGCTCTGACCCTTCTCGAGCAGGCCGAACCTGGCTACCGTAGGGACAAATGGCTCGTCGAAGTCCTTGTCCATCAGGGAAACACACAGCGGTTGACTGCACGATTCAGTGAAGCGCTGGCCACACTGACCCGTGCATTGGAAATCTCTCAGCATGTCCCAGACGCACCGGTGCTGCCGTCCGGCCCGCTCAATGCCCTTGGGATCCTGGCGAAGGATCTCGGTGACTATGCGGAGGCAGCCCGCCGCTACAATGATGCCCTGCAGTTGCTGAGGAAGAACGGAGGACGCAACTCGGCACAGCTCGCGGGTATTCACCACAATCTTGCAGGCCTGGCCTATGCCCAGGGATTCTTCTATCAAGCTGACGACCCGGCGCATGAAGCGGTCCGGTTGCGGCGCAGCGCCGTTCCTCCGGACCTTGACGGACTCGCCGCCGATTTGTCCGTCCTTGGCTCTGTCCTTGCGGGGCAAGAGCGCTTTGAGGAAGCCGGATTGGTCCTGTCCGAGGCACTCGCTTACTGGCGCTCACGCTACGGCGACAGCCACTACGAAGTGGCCGTCCAACTCAATAGTCTCGCTGCGATCTATCAAACCCGGCGAGAGTATTCATCTGCCGAGGCAGCACTCGACGAAGCCTTGGCGATCAAACGTAACCTCCTCGGAGATCACCATCCGGAAATCGCCGTAATACTGAACAACCTTGCAACTGTGTACACCGATACAGGTCGCAAGTGGGCGGCGGCGAATTGCTACAAGGAGGCCATCGAGATATTCAGCCAGACCCTGGGGGGAAACCATCCGAGCACGCTCATTTGCCTTCAGAACCAACGTGGGCTCGCGGAGTAGCGCCTCAGAAGAACGAACCCAAGCCCGCAAACAATCGCCCAAGCGCCGATCGCTGTGCCAGCCCGCGCCCCACGACGACAGAGGGAAAAGAAGGCTCAGTGCAAACGATCCGTCCCCCACACCGGAAAATAGCCTGGCATTGCTTCGGGTAGTCATGTTGCCTGCCATCCCACGCCCCATGGACGAATGACAGACCACGAAGGCGCCACCTTCAGACACAGGAACAAGGACCCCCATTCACTCGACGCGGATCACAGAAGAGCGACACGCACACCCGCTCGACCCAAGTCATGTTGCCACCCGATCGAGCGACCATGAACAAATGAAAGACCACACAAGCCGCACGGCACATGAGGAGCGGAACAAGGAGTAGATGCGCAACATCCGACCCGGAGGAGCGAACCGGCACCAATTCTGCTCAGGTCATGTCGCCAAAGATCCCAGTCGCCATGAACAAGCAGGAAACAACAACAGGGCACGCGCCAGCAGAGGGAAGAGGAACCAAATGCACACGACACGACTCTCGGAAAGAGAAGCCGGAAACGGCTTGATCCTCGTCATGCGCCAGGACCAGGACCACCCATGGAGAAGTGCTGATCACCCCAACGGCGGACCACGGCAAAGGAAAGGAGAAAGCCGGCCACAACAAGGGCCACCACCAAAACTCCATAATGCTGTACACACCAAGAGATGATTTGTGCACACTCAGAGGCCCAAAAAGGGCCCCTGACATGGGAAAACGTGCCCGAGGTGGGACTCGAACCGCATTCCTCCCCTTGATATCCCGCCCCTCCCCCGAAAACATAGCCAATACGAGCCAGTCCGGCCGATATACGGCCGACTCCGACACCCCAGGGTGTGTACGTTGTACACACCTTCTTTTCTGGCCACTTTGCTGCAAGATCCAGACGATTGCCGCGCCTGCCGAGGCGCGATAATTCTGCATCACGCCCAAACTGAATCAGGTCCCGATGGCCAGCTGTCAAGGATCGCGCCGGGACGAAGCCGATCGCGGCGGCGACCGAAGGCCGATGGAAGCAAAAAGAAACGGGCTGGAATTCGATGGATGGCATGGCGCGGTCTTCACTCCTTTCAACCATCTCATGGCTTGAATGGCCGGAACCGGCGTGACCGCACACTAACCGGGGCGGCAAGAGCAGTCAGAAACGGCGCACGATACCGTTCGGTAACATAATGGAATCCAACGTGGGAGGACACATGGCAGATGCCAACAGCATCGACACCCCGCGAGGGCCGGTGGCCTTATCGGTTCCCGCCGTAAGGAACAAGGGCTTTCGCAACAGGCGCTGGCCGATGCCGCCCGGGTTTCACGAAAATTCGTCGTTGATCTCGAAGCCGGTCACGAACCCTGGCTGGCATGGGGATCGGCGATGCCAATGTATTGGGTGGTTGTGTACTCGGCGATGCCTTCGGCGCCGCCCTCGCGGCCGAGTCCGGATTGCTTGACGCCGCCGAAGGGTGCTGCGGCGTTAGAGATGACGCCGGCGTTGAAGCCGACCATGCCGAACTCGATCTGCTCGGCTACGCGGAACATGCGAGCGTAGTCGCTGGTGTACAGGTATGAGGCGAGACCGTATTCGCTGGCGTTGGCCAAGGCGATCGCTTGTTCCTCGGTGCTGAAAGTCGTTATCGGCGCGACGGGACCGAAAATCTCGGTACGCAGGATTTCGGCATTGTTGGGGACGTTGGCCAGCACCGTGGGCGGGTAGAAGTAGCCGGGACCATCCACGGGTGCACCGCCGGTGACCGCGACGGCTCCGGCGTCGACGGCGGCACTTACGAGGGCATGGACTTCGTCGCGAGCGCGGGCGTCGATGAGCGGGCCGACCGTCGAGTCCGGTGCGGTGCCGCGGCCGGTGGTGAGGGCGCCCATGGCCGCGGCGAGCTTGGCGGTGAATTCCTGGGCGACGGATGCCTGGACGAGGAAGCGGTTGGCCGCGGTGCAGGCCTCGCCCATGTTCCGCATTTTGGCGGCCATCGCGCCTTGCACGGCCTTATCCAGGTCGGCGTCTTCGAAGACGATGAAAGGCGCGTTGCCTCCGAGGTCCATCGAAGTACGCAGGACGTTCTGCGCGGCGTCGGCCATGAGACGCTTGCCCACCGGGGTGGAGCCGGTGAAAGAGACCTTCCGGAGCCGGGGGTCTGCGAGCAGCGGCCCGGAAATCCCGGAAGCGCTGGCGGACGCCACGACGTTGAGGACTCCGGCGGGAAGGCCTGCGTCGAGCATGGTCTGGGCGAAGAGCTGGGCGGTCAGCGGGGTGAGTTTGGCGGGTTTAAGGACCATAGTGCAGCTGGCGGCGACGGCGGGGGCGACCTTGCGGGTGGCCATGGCGAGGGGGAAGTTCCACGGGGTAATGAGCAAGCACGGGCCCACCGGTTTGTGCTGGACCAGGATCTTGTTCTTGCCCTCGGGGCTCGTGAGGTAGCGTCCGTAATCGCGGACCGTCTCCTCGGCGAACCAGCGCAGGAACTCCGCACCGTAGGCCACCTCGCCACGGGCCTCGGCCAGGGGCTTGCCCATTTCCAGGGTCATCAGGAGCGCGAAGTCCTCCGCCCGTTCGGTCACTAGGTCAAACGCGCGGCGCAGGATTTCGGACCGTTCCCGGGGTGCGCTGCGCGCCCAGGCGGCCTGGGCCGCGTCGGCGGCGTCAAGGGCGGCGACAGCGTCCTGGCTCGTCGCGGAGGCCAACGTGGAGAGCACGTCCCCGGTGGCGGGATCGTTCACGTCGAACGTGCCGCCGTCGGACGCCTCACGCCACTGCCCGTTGATCAGCAGCCCGGTCGGGACGGACGCGAGGAGTTCTGCTTCACGCTCGAGGGTAACGGTGTTTCCTGCAGCCACTGAGGGCTCCTTCCAAAGGTCTTGGTGCGTTGGTCATCGTGTGGAAATCTCCATCCTCGATCCGGTCGTTGAAGAGCTGGATGATCCAGTTTCCGCCGTGGGGCACCGCTCAGCCGCAGTGAGGACCTCATCGAGCCACGCCACCCGATTGCTGAATCGGGTGATCTTCGAAGGCGCCGCCCACCGGAAGGCGTCGTGTTCGTCATTGATCGTCAACCTGCGTCGCGGCGTGACAACCGTGAAGGTGTGCACGAGCCATGGATTGCCTTCCTGGTCTACGAGGAGAAGCAGCGCCCCTTGGCGGAAATCGATCAGCTCGTTGTCGGTCAGCCCTGTTTCCTCGCGGAGTTCCACAAGAGCATGCTCTTCCGGTGTGGCTCCGGACTCCAGATATCCGGTAATGCAGTGCCAGCGTCCCCGGTCGTGTCCGACGGATTGGCTTCGTTTGAAGAGGGCAATTCGTCCGCGCCACTCGATGATCACAGCCACTACCTCACGGGCCGTGGATTCTGCGGGCGGGCTTGCTTCTTCGCTTTCCGGTAACAGGGTTGCGAGACTCATCTTGATCCTCGTCCAGTTCGATCGGTGGGCGGCGGGTTGGATTGCGCCGGGTGTCGGCGCCGGCCGAACCGCCGTCGTGCGGTCGGGTCCGTGGCTCCCCGCATGTCTGTGGGGAGCCACCTCGCTTTAGAGGGTCCGTCCAGTTGCGCTGCGGTCCAGCATGTCGTGCCCGGAGAGGCGCCGACGGCGGTGGGTGAGGAAGTAGACGCCGGTCGCGACGGCTGCTCCGACGTAGTAGGAGAGGTCACCGATCTGCGGGAATGCTGTGGCGATGGGGCCGGTGTAGATGGACGACATCCAGAACGGGGAGGAAAGGACGACGCCGGCAGCCCAGGCCACGAAGCCCCATTCGAACTTCCTGCTCTTATCGAATAGCTCGCGAAGTCCTCGCTCGGTCCGCCGGCCTCCGAACAAGTAGTCGCAGACGAGGACCGCGACGTACGGGGCGATGCAATATGCGGTCAGGTTGAGGAATGCCGTGAAGCCTTCGTTGAACCCGCCCTGGCCCCAGAGTGCCACAAGGTAGGAGGCAATGCAGATGAAGATGACTCCGGTGTGGCGTTTGACGGGCACACCCATGGTCTGGATGGAGATGGCACCGCCGTAGACGTTCAGGAAGTTCTGCGTGAAGGAGGACAGTGCGACGACGCCGAGGCCGATCGGCGCCCACCCGCCCATGAGTTCCTTGAGGGCGCCGATACTGTCGGAGGCGGTGGCGGTTGAGCCGAGGACCGTGCCGAGAATGCCCATCCAGACCATCGTGACGGCGTTGCCGAGCATGGTGGCCCATCCGGCGCCGCGGCGGTTGCCGGCGGTGTTGGGCAGGTAGGGAGAGTAGTCGGAGGCGAAGGGCATCCAGGCCACGATGAAGGAGAAGAACCAGCCGAAGAAGATGATCCATCCGCCGATGCCGTCGAAACCCTTTGCCGCGGGATTGAAGTCATTGACGATACGTCCGTTGGCGGCGGCCACGACGGTGATGAAGACGAAGCCGATCACCAGGACGAAGGAAAGGATGCGCTGGAGGAAGTGAATCAAGTTGTACCCGATGACCGCCACGCCAAGCTGGATGCCCATCAGGACGAGCGACGAGAGCCAGAAGGGAATGTCGGTGAGCAGTGCGATGGCCTTGCCGCCGAGGATGACAGTCACTGCCGCCCAGCCGATGCCGGCGAAGACGTTCACGTATGCCACGGGGAACAGGTTGCCGATGAATCCGAGCGGACCGCGCCCTTGCATCTGCTGCGGCACGCCCAGCCGGACGCCCATCGCGGAGAGGTAACCCATTCCGGCCGAGGAGGTCACACCTGCAAGCACGATCGCCAGGGCTGCGGCCCAGAAGGGGAGTCCGAAGTAGGTGGCGCTGAAGCCGAGGACGACGATGGGGAAGTTCATGCCGGCCGCGAACCAGAGGAAGAACTGCGAACGCGGCTTGCCGTGGCGTTCGACGTCGGGGATGTGCTCGATGCCGTACGGCTCGATCTTGGTGAGGCTGTCGCGATAGCCGCGATCTACAGCAATGCTGTCTTCTGAGACGGAACTCATGGTGTCTGGGCTCATTTTTTGTCCTATGGTGGAATGCGCACCTAGGTGCGCTGCTTGAGAGAGCAGGTTGTGTCGGTGCGGCTGGTTTCCCGTGCAAGGCTCATCAGCCGTGCCGACACTTAGAGTTCGGCGAGATTTCCGCCGTCGTAGAACCGTCCGGCCTTATAGACCATCGGCGCAGAGTCGTCGATTTCGGCGTGCCGGACTCGACAGATGAAGACCGTGTGGGTCTTGGCTTGGAAGCGCTCTTGGATCTCGGCTTCCAACGAGGCCGCCGATCCATCCAGAAGCGGACTGCCGTTGGGTCCCTCGTGCCACTCGAGCTCTGCAAACTTGTCCGGAGCTTTGGAGGCGAAAACACGAACAGTTTCGCGTTGTCCGGTTCCCAGGATGTTGATGCCCAGGTGGCTCGATGAGAACAACGCCGGGTATGTGCTCGAGGTTTTCTGGACACAGATCAAAACCAAGGGCGGCTCAATGGAGACCGAGCAGTACGAGTTTGCGGCCAGCCCTTTAGGGGTTTCGCCTTCCTTGGTGGTGACCACGGTGACGCCGGTGATGAACTGGCGGTTGAACGCTTTCATCAAGTCTGCGTGAAGCTCCGGGGACTCCCCGCTGTCTCCAACTTCAGGTGTAGCCGTCCCCCGCAGTGGGCGAATCCCGAGTGCGGCCAGCAGCTCACTACCGTCCCACGTCACGGTTTCCTTCGTGATCTTTCCGTCCTTGAGGACCAGGATGTTTGAGCCCCTGGTCTGGACGGTGAGTCCTGTTGCCGGAACGCCGAGGTACTCGTGGATGTGGGTGCCGGTGGACGTCCAGAAGACGGCAACCGTTCCGTCCCCTTCAACGATGTTGTCGATGGTCGTGCGCAGGTCCGGGAAAGCTTCCCGCACCGCGGCGATCTCGGCTTTTAGACCGGTGATGTCGACGGTTGCGCCCGTCGCCTTGCTGATTCGCGTGTAGCCATCCGCTACGAGACCGTCAAGGGCATTGAGGTCACCCTTGTCCCAGGCGTCGCGCCAAGCTGATGTGATGAGCGGTTCCAGAGTCTGTTGCATACCAATGACGGTAAGGCAGGTCACATGTTGGGGTCAATAGTCTGACTAAAAGTCCTTGAAATTAGCGGAAGTTCCCGGAAGTCGAGAAAAGTTGATCGAACTCTTGACCGGCTTCATGCATGCATCATAAGCTGCTTGCATGCAAGACGCTCTGATATCCACTACCGAAGCCGTCGAGCAGGAAGGCCTCCTCGACAGGATCCGGAGGCTCGTCCTGGGCGGCGAGTTCCCGCCCGGCGCGCTCCTGCCCGAGGCTTACCTCGCCCAGGAGTTCGAGGTCAGCCGGACTCCTGTTCGGGAGGCGCTTAAACAACTCCAGCAAGAAGGGCTGGTGGAAATCCGCCCGAAGGTCGGAACCTTCGTGCGGGAGCCCACCCGTCGGGAGATCGTCGAACTCTTCCAGCTCAAGGAATCCTTGGAGGGCTTGGCCGCATCGCTGCTGGCCCGGCGCGGGGAGGCCTCCGAGCTGTCGGTGCTCCGACGGAACCTCCAGGACTCCGACGAGGCAGTCCTCACGGGAGACAAGGAGGCCTATGCCCGGCTCGTCCACGAATTCCACTGGACGATTGTCCGCGGCTCGGACAACCTCAAGCTTTACGAACACTATGAACGGCTCATGAACCAGCTGGCGTACCAGAGGCTCGTAGTGCGCACCGTCGAACACCCGGGCCGGATCGCCGCCTCCACCCGGGAGCACCATGCAGTCCTCGAAATGATTGAGCACAAGGACCCCTTCGGCGCGGAAGCGGCCATGCGGAACCACGTATACGCTACGTCCCGCGAAGCCCTGAACCCCGACCCTGCGTTGGAACGCCGGAACTAACAGATGACAACACGAGAGGAAGCCATGCGTTTCTCCATTATTAAAGAGCTGCAGCGTGCAGTGGGGCTCGTCTCCCGGAAGGTCATGCCCCGGTTCGCCAGTCAACCCGCCCTGGCCGGTACCAAGTGATGAGCGACCAGGGCTGCGGTATCCGCAAGATCGTCTATTACAGCGAGGAGTTCCTCCTCGAAAACGGGTCTGCCCCGGCTGTGCCCGCAGTCCGTGCTACGGCGGCCGCCGTCGTCGCAAATCCCTGGCTGGGCGGAAAGCCAAGCGATGACCTGTCCGCGGAAGTGGTCCAGTTTGCCCCCGTTCTCGCCCGGAAACTCACTGACGTCCTCATTGCCGGGCTAGGTGGCGTGGATGCCATCCAGGCCTTCGGCAAGGCAGCGATCGTGGGCACGGGCGGTGAGATCGAGCACGGCGCTGCGCTCATTCACACTCCGTTTTTCGGCAACCTCGTCCGCGAGTATTTCGAAGGCGAATCGATCATCTGCTTCGCAGATGACCGGGGCGACGCCGGCAGCACTCTCGTCGTGCCCCTTTGGCATAAAAACGCTGCCGCAACCCGCTCGCACTACCAGACCATCACCACGCGGATCGGTGACGCTCCCCTGCCAGGCGAGATCGTCGTCGTACTCGGCGCATCCACCGGGCCCCGCCCCCATTCGCGTATCGGGGACCGCCTCACCGACCCGATCGTTAAAGCAGACACACTAGGAGAATTGATTTCATGAGCATCCGCAAGATCGTCACCTTCACCGAAGACGTACTCATCGAAGGCGGACGGGAGGTCGCACCCTCCGCGCGTGTCGCCGTCGTCGCGGCCATTGTCAAAAACCCCTGGGCCGGCCAGGGCTTCGTCGAGGACCTCTCCGCAGGAATCGACGCTAACGCCTCCGACATCGGGGCGCTGCTTGCCCCCCGCGTGCTCGAAGCTCTCGGCGCCCCCGCCCAAGCGTACGGCAAGGCCGCAATCGTCGGCCTGAACGGTGAAATCGAACACGGTTCCGGCCTCATCCACACCCTTGCCTTCGGAAACCACTTCCGTGACGCAGCCAACGCCACAACGCTCCTGCCAGCCGTGGAAAAGCGTGGGCCCGCCGGGGTTGTCTTCGACATTCCCCTCAAGCACATCACGGACGCGACCATCCGCTCCCACCATCAGAGCATCGAGGTCCGCATCAATGACGCACCCCACGCAGATGAAATCGTGATCGCCCTCGCCGCCGCTTCCCAGGGACGCCCGCAGCAACGCCTCGCGGCGTTCGCCACCGAAACGAAGTAGGTGACCGCCGTCGTGAGCCGCGTCCGCATAGCACTGATCCACGGCGTCGGCCTCGACGGCTCGATGTGGGGGCCAGTGCGCGAATTCCTTGAGCCGGAATACGACGTCCAGGTTCTCGAACTCCTCGGGCATGGACAGCGACAAAAAGCCCCCGAAGGCGTCACGCTTGGCGAGCTTGCCGCAGACGTGGCGGAGCGCCTCGAACCGGGCACCCATGTTGTCGGCTTCTCGTTGGGCGCCCTGGTAGCGCAGCATCTGGCCCGGTTCCGGCCCGACCTCGTCGCCTCCCTGGTTTCGCTCGGATCCGTGTGTGCCCGGACCCCGGATGAGCACACTGCGGTGATGATGCGGCTGGCCGCAGCGCAATCGGACTTCGCCGCAACGGTGGAGGCATCAATCCGCCGTTGGTACCCAGAAGGCACCCCCGTCCCGGCGGAACAAGTCGAGGCCACACGCAGGGTGCTGCAGCGCAACGACCCGCAATCGTTCGTTGCCTGCTACCGCGTGTTCGCAACCGCAGACGCGGAAATAGCGCCCGAACTCTCCCGGATCACCGTTCCCTCCTATGCAGTGACCGGTGCGCTGGACCCCGGGTCGACGCCGGAGATGAGCGCCCGGCTGGCCGCGGCCATACCCGGCAGCACCTACTCCGTCATCAGCGGGGCCAGGCACATGATGCCGGTAGAACGTCCCCAAGAGCTCGCCACCGCTCTCATCGCATTCATCAAGGAGCATTCACATGTCCACTGATCGCCGCTACGAACACTTCATCAACGGGGAGTGGATGCCGCCGTCCTCCGGGGATTACTTCGAAAGCACCAACCCGGCGACCCTGGACGTGCTGTATCGGGCCGCTCGCGGCAACGAAGCCGACGTCGCCCGGGCAGTGTCTGCCGCGGCGGCAGCCTTCGAAAATCCTGCATGGCGGGACCTCAGCCAGACAAAACGCGGGCACTTGCTGCGCCGCTTGGGCGACCTCGTGGGCGAGCACGCCGAGGAACTCGCCCGGATGGAGTCCGAAGACAACGGCAAGCTCCTGCGGGAAATGCGCGCCCAGCTCGCCGCAATGCCCGAGTATTACTACTACTATGCCGGGCTGGCTGACAAGATACAGGGCGACACTATCCCGGGCTCCAGCAAAGCAATGCTGAACTACACCCTCCGCGAACCGCTCGGGGTGGTGGGTGCCATCACCCCGTGGAACTCTCCCTTGACGCTGACCACAAGCAAGCTCGCCCCGGCCCTTGCGACCGGCAACACCATCGTGATCAAGCCCTCCGAGTACACCTCGGCAACGGTGCTGCGCTTGGCGGCGCTGGCCGACGAAGCCGGCTTCCCGCCCGGTGTCATCAATGTGGTCACCGGCTTCGGAGCAGAAGCCGGAGCGGCCCTGGTCGATGACCGCCGCCTGGCCAAAATCTCGTTCACCGGCAGCACCGCCACGGGCGCCCGCATTGCTTCCTCTACCGCGTCCCGCTTCATCGGTTCGACGCTGGAACTGGGCGGCAAATCACCGAACATTGTCTTCGCCGATGCCGACGTCGCCAATGCCTCGATGGGAGTGGTGGCCGGCATCTTCGCCGCGGCCGGCCAGACCTGCATCGCCGGCAGCCGCGTGTTCGCCCACAAGGCCGTTTACGACGAACTGCTGGAGCGTGTCGCCAACCGTGCCCGCAGCATCGTGATCGGAGATCCGCTCCTTGACGCCACCGAGCTGGGGCCGCTGGCCTTCCAGGACCAGCGGGACAAGGTCGCCGGCTACGTCGATCTCGGCGTCTCCGAAGGTGCCACTGTCCTCACCGGCGGCGGCCGGCCCAACATCGGGCTCGGCGGCTACTTCTTCGAACCTACAGTCCTCACCGACGTCGACAATTCCATGCGCGTGGTCAGGGAGGAGATCTTCGGCCCTGTCGCAGCCATCATGCCGTTTGAAACAGAGGAGGAAGTGCTCCGACTGGCAAACGACACCAGTTACGGGCTGGCCGCCGGAATCTGGACGACCAACCTTGCCAGGGCCCACCGAATGGCCAGCCGCCTGGAAGCAGGCACGATCTGGGTCAACACCTACCGCACGATGTCTCCCCAATCACCGCGGGAGGGCTTCAAGACCAGCGGGGTCGGCGTCGAACACGGCATGGAGAGCATCCGCGAATACACCAGGCTCAAGAGCGTCTGGATCAACACGGACGAATCCCCTATTGCCGACCCTTTCATCATGAGGAGCTGACCATGCCCCTCCTCAACCAGCCTGCTGCGTCGGTTCGTCCTGCGTAGTTAAGGGAGCCCGTCATGCCTCTTATCGAAGTATCCATCGCCCGGGGCCGCACCCCGGAGCAGCTCCGCGCGCTCATCCGCGAGCTTCACCGTGCCGCCGAAAGCTCGGTGGGCGCTGCACCCGAAAACACCACGGTTATCATCCGCGAAATCGAGCATGAACATTGGTCCCGCGGAAATCAAACCATCGCCGAACGCAACACTGCCGCCCAGTAAGCGGCACCCATCCAGCACGTGTCGGCGAACGTCGCCGGTAGAACGAAGGAGTCACTAATGCGCTTTTCCCTTTTCGCACATATGGAGCGCTGGGACGAAACCGTCTCACACCAGGAATGCTTCGAAAACCTGACCGAGCTCGCGCTCATCGCTGAGGCCGGAGGCTTCAGCACCATCTGGATCGGTGAGCACCACTCGATGGAGTACACCATTTCTCCCAGCCCCATGCCCCAGCTCGCATACTTGGCGGCGCGCACGTCACGCATCCGCCTGGGTGCCGGAACGATCATCGCACCCTTCTGGAACCCGCTCCGCGTCGCCGGCGAGACGGCGCTCCTGGACGTCATCAGCAACGGCCGGATGGAAGTGGGACTGGCACGAGGTGCTTACCAGTTCGAGTTCGACCGACTCACGGGCGGCATGTCCGCCGTCGATGGCGGCAAGCATTTGCGCGAACTGGTACCTGCCGTGCGTGCGCTCTGGCAAGGTGACTACGCCCACGACGGCGAGATCTGGCAGTTCCCGACCTCGACGAGCGTCCCGAAGCCCGTGCAAAAGCCGACGCCGCCCATGTGGATCGCCGCCCGTGATATCTCCTCACACGAGTTCGCGGTCGCAAACGGCTGCAACGTGATGGTCACTCCCCTCATGAAGGGCGACGAAGAGGTCGAAGACCTTGCGCACAAATTCGACACCGCGGTTGAACACAACCCCGGAGTCCCCCGCCCCGACCTCATGGTGCTCCGCCACACCCATGTCCACCCCGCAGACGAGCCCGAGGGATGGCGGCGCCCTGCCGAGGGCATTCAGAAGTTCTACCGGACGTTTGATGCCTGGTTCGGAAACAAGACCACTCCAAAGAACGGCTTCCTCGAACCGAGCCTGGCCGAGAAATTCGCCGACCGCCCGGAGTTCACCCCTGAATCCCTCCACAAGACCGCAATGATCGGGACGCCTGACGAGATCATCGAGCGCATCCGCCACTACGAGGCACTCGGCGTCGACGAGTTCAGCATCTGGTCCGACAACAGCCTCACCCACGAGGAGAAGAAGCGCTCCCTGGAACTCTTCATCGAACACGTCATGCCGGCCTTCCAAGAGCAGCCCGTGTCCGCGGCACACTGAAGTCGGCCATCAGCATCCCGGAAGGCCGGCGATCCCGGTCCCCGGGTGCGCACCGCCTACTATCAATGCCCGCATAGGCGTAGCGTCTATTCAACGGAGTAAGCGATCGACGGGTTGACCCAGAGCCGCATAGCGCCGCGCCGGTCTTGAGCCGTTGAAGGAGGCGGGGATGGCGGGATGGAATGCTGACACGGCAGCCGGGCCGGTGGGGTCCGGCACGGTTACCTTGGTGGAGGGTTCGTCCTTCTGTATTTCCTCGGCCAATGGAGACATCCATCCCGAGCATCCGCACGGTGTTTTCCATGACGACACCCGCATTTTGTCCCGATGGAACCTCGCAATCAACGGCCAGTCCCTGGAGCCGCTGACGGCTGAGACGAAGGAACCCTACCGGGCTTTGTTCATTGGCCGTGTTCCCCGCTCCGACGGGTACGCGGACAGCCCCATGATCGTGGAACGCCTGCGGGAAGTCAGCGCAGGGATCCTGGAGGAGATCACCCTCCGGAACTACTCCTCCGACAACGCCGAATGCGTTGTCACCCTCGGCGTCGAAGCCGACTTCGCGGATCTCTTCGAGGTAAAGGAGGCGCGCGTCCAGCGGCGCTGGGAAGAATCCCGCCACCCGGTCGGCGACTCCCTGACCATTAGGGCCGTCTGGCAGGACCTCCAGAAGGGTATCGTCGTCAAGGCCAGTGGCGCCGACGTCTCCCCGGAGGCCCTGAGCTACCGGCTGGTCGTCCCGCCGCACGGACACTGGAGCACCCGGGTGAGCGTGGTGCCCGTAGTCGACGGCGCCGCGCCGGTGGCATCGTTCGTTCGTCCGGCCGAGGGGGAGGTATCCCGTAGCGACCGCCGCCGCCAGGAGTGGGTGGAGAAGATTCCCAAACTGCATATGGGCAACCGTTCCGTCGAACGGACCCTGCGGCGCAGCTACGACGACCTGGGCGCGCTTCGCATTGAGGATCCCGCCCATCCGGAGCGGATCGTGGTGGCCGCCGGCGCTCCATGGTTCATGACGCTCTTCGGCCGGGACTCGCTCTGGGCTTCGGAAATGGCGCTCCCCGTGGACCCGTCCCTGGCGCTGGGCACCTTGCAGACCCTGGCCGACCGCCAAGGCAGCGTCGTGGATCCCGTGAGCGAGGAAGAGCCGGGAAAGATCCTGCACGAGGTCAGGCTCGGCGTCTCCAGCGGGCTCTCCCTGGGCGGCAAGTCCGTCTACTACGGCAGCGTCGACGCGACCCCGCAGTTCGTGATGACGCTCGGATCGGCGAGCCGCTGGGGTTTTGCCAAGGACACCATCGCCGCGCTGCTCCCCCACGCCGACCGCGCACTGGACTGGGTCCGCACGTACGGGGACAAGGACGGCGACGGGTTCGTCGAATATGAGCGCCTCAACGACCAGGGCCTCATCAACCAGGGCTGGAAGGACTCCTGGGACGGCATCAACTTCGCTGATGGCCAGCTGGCCGAACCCCCGATCGCGCTCTGCGAAGTCCAGGCCTTGGTCTACACCGCGCTACTGTCCCGGGCATGGATGGCGTACGACGCCGGCGACGCACCCTTGGCCGCCCGGCTCACCGGCGAAGCTGCGCAGTTGAAAAGACGGTTCAACGAACAATTCTGGATGCCCGACCGCGGCTACTATGCCATCGCCCTGGACGGCAAGAAACGGCAGGTCGACGCGTGTGCGTCGAACATGGGGCAATGCCTGTGGCACGGCATTATCGATGAGGACAAGGTACCACTGGTCGCCCAACGCCTCATGTCCCCCGAGATGTTCAGCGGCTGGGGAGTGCGAACCCTCGCGTCGGACATGGGCGCCTACAATCCCGCCAGCTACCACAACGGATCGGTCTGGCCGCACGACAACGCAATCATAGCCGTCGGCCTGATGCGCTACGGCTTCGTGAAAGAAGCACAGCGAATCTCCACCGCCCTCTTCGAGGCGGCCGATCACACCGACGGCAGGCTCCCCGAACTGTTCTGCGGCTTCAGCCGCGACCAAGTCACCGAGCCTGTCCCGTATCCAACAGCATGCTCACCCCAGGCCTGGGCAGCGACCACGCCGATCATGTTGGTGACGAGCCTGATGCGCTACGACGCCCACATTTCACGCGGCGGATTCTGGATGGACCCGGCACTCCCGGAATCATACGGCGACCTGCACATCACCAACGCGCCGATGGCGGGAAGCCGGATCACCATCGACATCACAGGTTCCGGACCTTCCGTCCAAGGACTGCCCGAAGGAATCGTCTTCCACCGTGCCCACCGGCCATGGCTGACAGAACTGATGGAACAAGCCGGGCTGGGAGAGCCGGGCTAGCGCCGCCGTCCGAGCGTCGCTATTTAGCGGAGATGGCCAGGAACCTGATGGGCAGTTCCATCAGCTCCAGCGGACCATGCGGCCCTTCGCCGTCGAGAAGAAGCGAGTCCCCGGCCTCCATCGTGTACTCGTAGGCGCCGTGGCCGTAGACCATCTTGCCGGAGAGCATGTAGATGAATTCCGTGCCGGGGTGCTGGAACAACGGAAAGACATCCGAGGCGTCCGTCAGCGTCACCAGCGTGGGCTCGAGGGCGTCCGTACGGCCCTTGAGGGTACCCAGGACGCGGTATTCGTGCCCGTGCTGGGTTCCGCTGCGCACGGTCAGGCTGCCTTCACCGTTCCTGGTGAAAGTTGCATCCCTGTCGGTGTCCGCGCCCCGGAACAACGCCGTGACAGGGATGTTCAGACCGTCCGCCAGACGCTGCAGCGATGTCAGGGAACAGGAGGTACTAGCCGACTCGATCTTGGAGATCATCGCCTTGGAGAGGCCGGTCCTGGCGGCGAGTTCGGCCGCCGAGAGTCCCTGGGCCGAGCGGTAGCGGCGGAGCTGCCCGGCGATGACGCGTTCAAGTTTGCCGGGTGCGTCCGGGCCGTCGGTGCCTGCCGAACGCTGGGTTTCCGCGGGCAGGTTCGTGTGGCTGGTTGCGGGACTGGTCATTGAGCCATCATAAGTCGGGTCCGCCCGTTCGAATGCAGATGGCCGTTCTAGCCCAGGTGCCTGGCTTCACCGAGCAACCCGGCCAACGCATCGGCAAGTGCCATGGCACCTGCCTCGGCGTCTTGGTCCTCTACCAGTTCCTCGGGCGAATGCGAGATCCCGGTCGGGTTCCTGACGAACAGCATCGCGGTGGGGATGTGTCCTGCGAGCACTCCGGCGTCGTGGCCTGCGCCCGTGTCCAGGACAGGCGCATCCGGTAGCAGGTTCTGGAGCCGGCCCCGCAGGCCCGTGTCGAAGTGAACCGTGGGGCTGAGCGATTCAACGCCGAAGGTCACGGTGCAGTTTTCCTCGGCGGCGATGACCTGTGCGTTGAGGTGGATTGATTCCACCAGCGCTGCAGTGACTTCATCGCGTGGGTGCCGGACGTCGATCCACAGGTCGACCCGGGAGGCAATAACATTGGTGCCTCCCGGAACCGGCTGCAGGCGGCCCACGGTCGCGCGGGCGTCCCGGTAATTCCTTGCCGTGTCCCGGATGCCGATCATGATCTTGGCTGCTGCGATCATCGGATCTCTCCGGTCCTTCATCAGGGTGGTTCCGGCGTGGTTGCCCTGGCCGTTCACGGAGAGTTTCCACCGGCCGTGGCCCAGGATGGAGGATCCGATGGCCACCGGTTGGTCCAGATCGATAAGTCCCCTCCCCTGTTCGACGTGCAATTCAACGAACATGCCCAACTGCTGGAGGGCTTCGAGGTCTGCGCCGATGAACCGGGGGTCCTGTCCGTTGGCCGCCGCCACATCCGCGTAAGTGTTGCCGTCGGCGTCCTTGAGGTTGCGGGCCTTGTCCGGGTCGAGGGCGCCGGTAAGAAGCCGGGAGCCCAGGCAGGCGACGCCGAAGCGGGAGCCTTCCTCTTCCGGGAAGACCGCGATGGCCAAGGGCCGGCGCGGCCGGATGCCGCGGGCCTTGAGAACATCGACGGCGACGAGGGCCGAGGCGACGCCCAGGGGTCCGTCGTACTCGCCGCCGCCAGGTACGGAGTCCAGATGGCTGCCCGTGACGACTGCGTCCTTGCGGGTGCCGGTCGCGGTGTCCCACCAGGCCCAGATGATCCCGTTGTTGTCAGCGGTGACGTCCAACCCGCGCCGGCCGGCCTGCTCGATGAACCAGCTCCGCAACTCGGTTTCGGCGTCCGAGAAGACCGGGCGGGAATATCCGCCGCGGCGCGGGTCTGTCCCGACGCTGGAGATGTCCCGCATGAGGCCGGTGACGGTGTCGCTTGCCGGTTTCGTCGCCGAGGTCATTGGCTGGTTCCGTTTCTGTAGGAGTGTCTTCTGGCTTGCCACAACTGGTTCAAGCTGAACGGTTCAGCTGATGCTGAGCTGTTCAGTGGTGCTGATGCGGGCGGTTGCTTGGCGGAACCGGGAGGGCACGTCGCCGGTCCCGGTGGCCAGGTCGGCCGCCCACCGTCCGATCAGCGGGGCGAATTTCGCGCCGTGCCCCGAGCAGGGCGACAGGACCGTCAGCTTGTCTGCCCGGTCGATGAGGAAGTCCTCGTTCGGGGTGTTGGTGAACAGGCAGGTCGTTTCCGCGTATGGCTCCGGGTCGAGGCCGGGTAGGTATCTGTGCACGTAGTCCACGACGCGCCGTCGGTTGTCCGGGTCCACGGCGCCGGTTTGGGCTGCTGCTGACGGGATGAATTTGCCGCCGTTGTATTCGGCGACCTTCTGCCCGGCGAATCCGGCGTCCCGGCCTCCGGGCAGCCCGTATGTCTGGATGTCGGCGCTTTTGTGGATGAACGTGGGCCAGGGACCGTCGTCGGAACGGTAACGGAAGTGGTAGGCCTGCTCCTGCCGGACGGTGAACTCCGGCAGGCCGGCAAGGAACCCCGCCGGAAGCGGCAACTGTCCCAGCAATGACGGCAGCCAGCCGCCGGCGCTAATGACGACGTTGCCGGCATCGAGCGTCTCCCAACCGTCAGAAACCACCCGGTAGCCAGATCGCCGCTTGTCCACGCGCGAGACGTTCCAGCCCGTCAGCAGTCGGGCGCCGTGCTTCACTGCCTGTTCGATCATGGCGTGGACGGAGCTTTCGGCGTCGATCACGCCTGCGCCGGGGTGCCACAGCACGGCGGTATCAAAGGCGATGTGAGGCCAGCGTTCCCGTGCCTCGGCTGCGCTGAGGAGTTCGTGGCCGACGCCTGTCGCCGCGAGGATCCGGGCGAGCTGCTCCGGTTGCCGCTCGGAACCATAGTCAACCGCCCCGAAGGGCGTGATCAGTTCCAGCCCGCTGGCCCGGTCCAGTTCATCCCACAAGGCCTTGGACTCGATGACAGCCCGGGTATAGAACGCGTCGGGGTAGGCGTAGCGGAAGATCCGGGCGGATCCGTGGGAACTGCCGTCGTGGCCGGCCGGCCGGGTGCGTTCAAGGATCGTGACGTCATGGCCGCGGGCGGCCAGCTGCCAGGCCGTGGCGGCGCCGGCGAGGCCGGCGCCGACCACAACGTATTCAGAGGACTCCGGCATTACTTGGCTCCGGGGATCCAGTTGGTTCCGGCCAGCGGAACGCGGGCCATGGCGGAGGCCTCGATGGTGAGGGCCACAAGGTCCTCGGGTTCCAGGTTGTGCAGGTGGGATTTTCCGCAAGCCCGGGCGATCGTCTGGGCTTCCATCGTCAGGACGCGCAGGTAGTTGGCCAGGCGCCGGCCCCCGGCAACGGGGTCCAGCCTTGAGGAGAGTTCGGGGTCCTGGGTGGTGATGCCGGCGGGGTCGCGTCCGTCCTGGAAGTCGTCGTAGAACCCTGCTGCCGATCCCAGGGCGGCGTATTCGGAGGCGTAGCGGGGGTCGTTGTCCCCCAGCGCGATGAGTGCGGCGGTGCCGATGGCGACGGCGTCGGCACCGAGGGCCATGGCCTTGGCTACGTCGGCGCCGGTGCGGATGCCTCCGGAGACAATCAGCTGGACTTTGCGGTGCATGCCCAGTTCCTGCAGGGCCTGGACTGCTTGCGGGATGGCGGCCAGGGTGGGGATTCCGACGTTCTCGATGAAGACTTGTTGGGTGGCGGCGGTTCCGCCCTGCATTCCGTCGACAACCACGACGTCGGCTCCGGCCTTCACTGCCAGTGCGGTGTCGTAGTACGGCCTGGACGCGCCGATCTTGACGTAGATCGGGGTCTTCCAGTCGGTGATTTCGCGCAGTTCGCCGATCTTGATTTCGAGGTCGTCCGGTCCGGTCCAGTCGGGGTGGCGGCTGGCGGAGCGCTGGTCGATGCCGACGGGCAGGGTGCGCATCCCGGCGACTCGCTCGGTGATCTTCTGGCCCAGGAGCATGCCGCCGCCGCCGGGTTTGGCGCCCTGGCCGAGCACGATTTCGATCGCGTCGGCCTTGCGAAGGTCGTCCGGGTTCATGCCGTAGCGGGAGGGCAGGTATTGGTACACGAGGTGCTTGGACTGGCCGCGCTCCTCAGGCGTCATGCCGCCGTCGCCCGTTGTGGTGGAGGTTCCCACCTCGCTGGCCCCGCGGCCCAGCGCTTCCTTGGCGTTCGCCGACAGTGCGCCGAAGCTCATCCCGGCGATCGTCACCGGGGTCTGCAGGTGCAGCGGTTTGCTCGCGTGGCGGTCGCCGAGGACGACGTCGGTGTCGCACTTTTCGCGGTAGCCCTCAAGCGGGTAGCGGGACATGGAAGCGCCGAGGAAGAGCAAGTCATCGAAGTGCGGAACCTTGCGTTTCGCGCCCCAACCGCGGATGTCATAGACCCCTGTGGCAGCTGCGCGCTGGATGTCGGCGATGGTCGCGCGGTCGAAGGTGGCTGATTCGCGCAGGCCAAGCTCTTCGGTATGCTGCGCTGGCGGGAGAACGGAGTCCTGGGGCAGTGAGGTGGTGGTCATGGGATTGTCCTTGCTAGTACGAGGCCGAGTTGTGGACGCTGAAGTGGTAGAGGTTCCGTGCGGAGCCGTAGCGTTTGAAGTCCGCGGGGTCCTCGCTGCGGCCGGCGGCGGCGAGCAGGCCGGCGAGTTCGTCGAGGTGTTCGAGCTTCATCGGCTTTTCGATGCAGTCGGCGCCCAGGGAAGCCACGGATCCTTTGACATAGATCCGCGCTTCGTAGACCGAATCGCCGAGGGCTTCCCCTGCGTCTCCGCAGACCACGAGCCGGCCGGCCTGGGCCATGAAGGCGGACATGTGGCCGATGTTCCCGCCGACGACAATATCCACGCCCTTCATCGAGATCCCGCAGCGGGCCCCGGCGTTGCCGTCGATGACCACGAGCCCGCCGTGTCCGGTGGCCGCCGCCGACTGGGAGACGTCGCCTTTCACGTGCACCGTTCCGGACATGATGTTCTCCGCGAGCCCGACGCCGGCATTGCCGCTGATGGTCACGGTGCCCGTTTTGTGCATCCCGGCGGCGTAGTAGCCGGCATGGCCATTGATGGCGACGCTGATGTCGGCGTCGATTCCGACGGCGAGGCTGTGCTTGCCGCCGGGGTTGGCGACGGTCCAGGACTGGCCGTCGGTGGCCTCGTGCAGGGCCTGGTTCAGGTCCCGGACCGGGCTGTCGGCCAGGTCAATGGTGGCTATTGGGGTTGTTGTTTCGGGGGCTGTCAGAGTGACCATGTGTAGACCTTTCCGGGTTCCGGTTCAAAGATGCGGGCTGTTTCGATGCCGGGCAGGGACGCCAGGGCACGGTATTCGGACGCCATGGCCACGTAGTCCTCGGTTTCGGCGATGATGGCGGGCTTGCAGGCGATCGGGTCCCGGACCACGGCCATGCTGTCCGCGGTAGTGACGACCAGGGTGTAGAAACCGTCGAAGACCTTGCCGAGGTTGATCAGGGCCGTCTCCAGGTCGTCGCCCTGCTGCAGGCGCGAGGCGATGTAGCGGGCGCCGACTTCGGTGTCGTTGTCCGAATCGAACACGACCCCTTCGCGCTTGAGCTCCCGGCGGATGGTGGCGTGGTTGGAGAAGGAGCCGTTGTGGACCAGGCACAGGTCATCCGCCACTGAGAAGGGGTGGGACCCGCCGGCAGTGACGGCGGACTCGGTGGCCATGCGCGTGTGGGAC
This sequence comes from Arthrobacter sp. AZCC_0090, assembly GCF_014207375.1. Classification (GTDB taxonomy): domain Bacteria; phylum Actinomycetota; class Actinomycetes; order Actinomycetales; family Micrococcaceae; genus Arthrobacter. The sequence continues at coordinate 28,835 of NZ_JACHEE010000022.1, forward strand.
AGGCCCTGGCTCCCGGCCATGGCCTCCAGGCCGTGCTCGGCGGCGATGTGCATCGGGTGGCCGACGCTCTTCATGACCGCCACGTGTTCGCCGCGGCCGATGACGGTGGAGCCCGGGAGGGTTTCGCGCACCGCCTTCACCAGCAGATCGGTCCCGACGGCGGCGCTCACCAAGGTGGTGTCGCCCACGACCCTGACGGCCGGCGTCGCCGACGGCGAGAGCAGGCTTTCCAGTGATTCTGTGATCTCACCGAGCGGCAGGCCTTGGTCTTTGCCGAGGAGGCTGAGGGTGGAAGTGCCTTTGGAAACGAGGCCCGGGGTGTCGTAGACGGCCAGGCCGGCGGAGTCCGGTCCGCGGTCCACGATCTGGCACATCATGGAGGACAGGAGACTGCCCATTTCGGGGTGCAGCGAGGGGTTGCGCAGTTGCAGCGCAGCGATTCCGCACATTGGTGTGTCCTTTGCTAGTAGCGGGGTTGTCAGATCGAGGTCAGGTAGGTGCGGATTTCCCAGTCGCTGACCTGGTTGTGCCAGCTCAGGAACTCTTCTTCCTTGGCATCGGCGTAGTACTCGCCGATCGCCGCATCGCCGCTCAGGCTCGAGAGCATCACCGGGTCCCGGCGCAGGGCCTCGACGGCGTGCAGGAGTGTCGCGGGCAAAAGGTGGGCGCCCTCGCGTGCTTCGCCGGGGCCGGACGGCGCGCCGGGGTCGGTGCGGTTCGTGACGCCGTCGAGCCCTGCTTCGATCGCCGTAGCGATGGCCAGGTACGGGTTCGCCGAGCCGTCCCCCGAACGGAGTTCGATCCGTTTTTCGTCCGGGACCCGGATCATGTGCGTGCGGTCATTGCCCCCGAACGAGGCCTTGCGCGGTGACCAGGTGGCTCCGGATGAGCTGGTGGTGGCGCCCGAGCGTTTGTAGGAGTTGACCGTCGGCGCAAGGAAGGCTTGAAGGGCCGGCGCATGCTCCAGGATGCCCCCGATGAACGAGTAGGCGAGGTCCGAAAGCCCAAGTCCCCTGCCGCCGTTGTCCGCGCCATCGTCGTCCCGCGGGAACAGCGCGTCCGCCCCCGACCACAGGGACAAGTGGAAGTGCAGGCCGGTGCCGGTCCGGTCGGTGAACGGTTTAGGCATGAACGTTGCGGTCATGCCGCGCTGTTCGGCGAGGATGTTCAGGATGTAGCGCAGCGTGATCACGCGGTCGGCCGTGGTGAGGGCGTCGGCGTAATTGAAGTTCTGTTCAAACTGCCCTGCGGCGTCCTCGTGGTCGTTGGCGTAATTGCCCCAGCCCAGGCCGTTCATCGCCTCCGAGATGGACGTCAGGTGTTCGTACATTCGGGTGACGCCACGGGCGTCATAGCAGGGACGCGGCGAGTCATCGCGGGCGTCGGCAGTGCTCAGGGAGCCGTCGGGGTTCTTGTTGACCAGGAAGTACTCCACTTCGGCGCCGACCTTGGCCTGCATGCCCTTCTCCCCCAGGCGGGCGAGCGTGTTTTTCAGGATGACCCTCGGGGCGTAGGGCCACGGAGTGCCGTCCACGTGCGGGTCGCAGTGGATGATCGCCAGGCCCTCCTTGATGAACGGCACAGGCGTGAAAGAGGTGAGATCGGGTATTGCGATGAGGTCCGAATCCTGGGGCTTCTGCCCGATCAGCCCGGCGGCGTACCCGGCAAATCCCATCGCGCCGGCCTCGAGCTCGCCCGCGGCTTCGACCGGGACCAGCTTGGCGCACGGTTTGCCGGTCATGTCCACGAACGTCGCCAGCAGGAACCGCACGTTGTGCGCCTTGGCGATGTCCGCGAGGGAAATCTGTCCGGCCTCGGCCGGTACCGATTGCCCGGTCTGTACTTCAGGGGTTGCGACACTGGTCATCGGAACTGTCCTGTTCAATTGATGTTACCTAAGGGGAAACGCTGTTGAACCACAGTAGTCAAAATGATGTTACAGGCGCACTCCCGAAGTGTTAAATCCACAAGTCGCGATCAGGCGGCGAACGCAACGGGAACTTAACATGAGCGAAACCCGCAATCGTTCACTGTCATGAATCATGGTTTCATCCCACGGTCACGTTGAGCGACGCCTTCTGCGTCTACGGCCGCCAGACTCCCCTTCCTGATTGGAGCCCCATGAATTCTGGAGATACCGCCTGGATCCTCGCCGCAGGCGCCCTGCTGTGCATCATGATCCCCGGCCTTGCCCTGTTCTACGGCGGAATGGTCGGTTCCCGCAGGATCCTGAACATGATGATGATGTGCTTCGGCGGAATGAGCATCGTCGCGGTGCTTTGGGCCGTATTCGGCTACTCGATGGTCTTCGGCAACTCGGTCGGCGGTGCCGGCCTCATCGGCAACATCACCGAGTACTTCGGGATGGAGCAGTTGCTCGCCGAGGACCCGAAAGCGCCCATACCTGCTGCCCTGTTCGCCTCCTTCCAGCTGTTCTTCGCCGGAATCACGACGGCGATCATCGCCGGCGCGGCGGCCGGACGCATGAAATTCGGTGCCTGGATGACCTTCGCCGCGCTCTGGGCAACCCTGGTCTACTTTCCCGTCGCCCACTGGGTATTCGCCTTCACTTCAGCCGACGGCTCCGTGACCGGCGGCTGGATCGTCAACAACCTCAGAGCCATCGACTTCGCCGGCGGAACCGCCGTCCACATGAACGCCGGAATCGCAGCCCTCGCCCTCGCTTTAGTCCTTGGACGCAGCGCCGGCTGGCCCAAGAGCGAACACACCAAACCCCACAGCCGGCCGCTCGTCCTGGTCGGCGCAGGACTCCTGTGGGCCGGCTGGTTCGGCTTCAACGCAGGCTCCGCACTCACCGCCGGCCAGTCCGCATCCGTGGTGTTCCTGAACACCGCCGTCGCCGCTTGCGCCGGCCTCCTGGCCTGGGCCCTGGTGGAACGCATCAGGCTTGGCAGCGCCAGCAGCATGGGCGCCGCATCCGGCCTGATCTCGGCACTCGTCGCCATCACTCCCGCGTGCGGCGCCGTCAGCCCACTCGGCGCCCTCGCCATCGGTGTGATCGCCGGCGCCGTCTGCTCCCTGGCCATCGAACTCAAGTTCCGCCTAGGCTTCGACGATTCCCTCGACGTCGTCGGTGTGCACCTGGTCGGCGGCATCCTCGGAACCCTACTGATCGGATTGTTCGCCACCGATGCAGCCCCGAACAAGGTCAACGGGCTGTTCTACGGCGGAGGGTTCGGCCTGCTCGGCATCCAGACCGTGGCGACACTTGCCGTGCTCGGCTATTCCTTTATCGTCACCTGGGTCATCGCCAAGGTCCTCAACATCACGATGGGCCTGCGCATCCACGAAGCGGATGAACTACGCGGCATCGACATCACCGCCCACTCCGAGGCCGCCTACCTCAGCGACGAAGAACCCGTGGAACTAGGCTCCCCGCACCGGGCCTAGACCGGCGCCGGCCGGCCCTCCGCAGCGAACGCCTTAAACGTCGATCGTCGGCACGGGGCGCCCCCCGTATCCCATGAAAGAGGAGGCAGGTACCACTCGGGAGGCTGCCAGGTTCCCAGCTTCCCGAGGACCGGCAGTCTTCCGGTGGAGGATCAGCCTGGGCCATCGTCCAGGACTCCAACAGGCAATTTCCTTCGCCTCACCGGAATCCTTCGGATCCGAATAGCCATCGGACGGGCTTACGTTTGCCTAGCTAGCGTCGCGGGTTGTGGCGGTGCAGGAAGGAGTTCACTCGCCAGGCGAATTCCTGTGGGTCTGATGCGGGGCCTTGTGGTGCTTGCCGGGCGGGGTGCGCGACCGGGCTGAGCCCGAGGTCCACTGCGGCTTTGGAGGCCCGCTGTGATGCGGCCGAAAGGCCGTCCCAGCGAGTGAGGAGTTCTCCTAGTGCCGCGTCGACGTCGTCGTCAGCTACCACTGTGGTGATGAGGCCGATGTCGTTGGCTTGCTGGGCGGTGAGCAGCCGTCCGCCGTAGAGCAGGTCTTTGGTCCTCGATGGGCCGATCCGTAGTGACATCCTGTTGGCGAAGGTCGCCGGCACCAGGAGGCCGAGGCGGGCTATGGGCATGCCGATTTTGGCGGAGTGGTTCATGAGTTGAAGGTCGCAGGCCAGTGCGAGTTGGCATCCTGCCCCGGTTGCGAAGCCTTCCACCGCGGCGACGGTGGGGACGGGAAGGTCTTCGATGGCTTGCAGTGCCGCTTCCATGCCGGCGAAGCTGGCGCTGACAGCGTCGGAGGATGCGCTTTCCCATTCCCTGAGGTCTGAGCCGGAACAGAACACGCCTCCCCGGCCGCGGATGACGACGGCTCTGAGCGCTTCGTGTTCAGCCAGTGAGGCGGCTGCGTGTTCCAGGGTTTCCCATTCCTGCTGTCCGAGGGCGTTGAAGCGTTGGCCTGTTCCGATGGTCAGGGTCGCGACGGACCCGGAGTCGTCCAGGGTGATGGTGTCCAGCTCTGCCGGGCTCGGTGAGGTCATTGGACTGCACCGGCTTCGCGCAGGGAAGCTATGCGGTTTGTGCTGAAGCCAAGCCCGGACAGAATGTCATCGGTGTGCTGGCCCAGCAGGGGCGGGGCCGTCCTGATCGATGCAGGGGTACGGGTGAGCCGGACCGGACAGCCGACCATTTTCAGTGCCCCCACCGTGGGGTGCTCCAGTTCTGCCACCATGCCCCGGGCGATGACCTGTGGGTCTATGAGCGCCTGATCGACGGTCTGGATGGGGCCGACCGGTACACCCGCCAGGTCGAGTGCCTGTACCCATTCGTCCGTTCTTCGGGTGAGCATGATCTCCTCGAGGAGGGGGATGAGGATGTTGCGGTGCGCGACCCTGGACGGGTTGCTCGCGAAACGCTCATCGACCGCCAGCTCTTCGCGGTTCAAGGCGGTGGTCAAGCGTCTCCACAGTCCGTCGTTTCCCACGGCGACCATCACGAATCCGTCGGCGGTGGCGAATGCCTGGTAGGGGGCGATGGTGGGGTGCGCCGAGCCGTAGCGTTGGGGCGTTTCGCCGCTGGCAAAGTACCCGCTGGAAACGTATGTCAGCCAGGAGACGGAGCCGTCGAGCAGGCTGATGTCAACCCATTGGCCGCGCCCGGTGCGCTTTTTCTCGTGCAGGGCGGCCAGGATGCCGATCGTCGCCCACATGCCGGCCACGAGATCGGCGCTGCTGACACCGACCCTGACCGGCGGTCCGCCTGCTTCACCGGTCACGCTCATGATGCCGCTCCGAGCCTGGGCAATCGCGTCGTAGCCGGCACGTGCGGCATCTGGACCGGTCTGTCCGTAGCCGCTGATGGACGCGTAAACAAGGCCGGGGTTCTCCGTGGAGAGGTCCTCGTAGCCCAGGCCAAGGCGGGCCGCCGTCCCGGGCCGGAAATTCTCCACCAGCACGTCCGCCTTCAGGGCCAGTTGACGCACGGCGGCCAGGCCTTCGGCCGACTTCAGGTCCACGGCCAGGCTGCGCTTGTTGCGGTTGACGGAGAGGAAGTAGGCCGCTTCTTCGCCCTGGAAGGGCGGCCCCCACTGGCGTGTGTCATCGCCTTGGCCGGGCTGTTCGATTTTGATCACGTCGGCGCCGAGGTCCGCCAAGGTCATGGTGGCGAAGGGGCCCGAGAGTATCCGGGTCAGGTCCAGCACCACCAGGTCCTGCAAGGCTCCGCCCGATGCCTCCCCGGAAGGGTCCGTGAGGGGGATCAGGCCCGGGGTTGGTTCCTGGGGACCGCCACTGCGGACACTCGTGTCCCGCACGCTTTCTTCTTGGATGCTCATGCGGGGTTTCCTACGGCTTTCGGGGTTGTGGCGGCCAGGGCTTGCACTGCCCTGGGTAGCAGGATCAGGGCGGCCATGCTGACGACGGTACAGATGACGATGTAGATGGAGATGGCGGTGGAATCCCCGTAGTGCTCCAGAAGGGCGGCAGCAATCAGGGGCGCCGGGCCGCCGGCAACCACGCTGGCGAGCTGGTAGCCCATGCCTGCACCCGTGTAGCGGATTTCCGGGTCGAAGCTCTCCGCAATCAGTGCTGCCTGCGGCCCGTATTGCATATCGTGGATCACCAGGCTCACGACGACGGCAATTCCGACCAGAAGGGCATTGCCGGTGTTGAGCAGCCCGAAGTAGGGGAAAGCGAACAGCGCGGTCATTACGATACCGATCCCATACACCCGGCGGCGGCCAAAGCGGTCCGAGAGCCGCCCGAACACGGGGATGCTGATCAGTCCCAGTGCGGCCGCGATGAGGGTGTCATCCAAAATGGAGTTGCTGTTGAGCTTCAGATGCTTGACGGCATACGTGAGGACGAAAGTGATGAACAGGTAGAACGGCGCCTGCTCTGACGTCCGCAGCAGGGCGGAGAGAATGATCTGCTTCGGCTGACGCTTGATGACCTCCAGAATCGGGTTCTTGATCACCTTGTTCGATGTGCGGACGGCCTCAAACTCCGGGCTCTCGACCACGCGCAGCCGCACGAACATGCCGACTCCGATCAGCACAATGCTCAGAATGAAAGGAATCCTCCAACCGAACGCGGCGAATCCTTCTGTCCCCGTGACTCCCGAGGTCAACCGCACAACTCCGGTGGACAGAACAAGGCCGAGCGGCACGCCCATCTGCGGCCAACTGGCCGACAGCCCGCGTCGCTTTTGGTTTCCCCATTCCATACTGAGCAGAACGGATCCGCCCCATTCCCCACCGACACCGACGCCCTGGATGATCCGCAGCAGCACCAGCAGGACAGGAGCGGCGACACCGATGCTCTGATACGTCGGAAGGAGCCCGATCAGCACCGTACCGAAGGCCATCAGGAACAGCGTCGCCATCAGCGTGGTCTTACGGCCGATCCGGTCACCGAAGTGACCAAAGATCGCAGCGCCGACCAGACGTGCCACGAAGCCCACAAACTGGGTGCCGAAGGCCGCCAGAATGCCGGCAAAGGCGGACTGGCCCGGAAAGAACAGCTGCGGAAAAACCAGGGCAGCCGCCGTTCCGTAAAGGAAAAAGTCGTACCACTCAATGGTTGTTCCAACCACGCTGGCCACGGTGGCACGCCGTACGGCCTGCTCCCGGGTCACTTGTTGAACAGTCATCATCACTCCATTGGTCTGATGTTCCGGGCGCGGTGCCCGGTGGGGGATATGTGGGGTTGTGGCTATGCGTCTCAGGGGAACTCATCGAGTTCGCCTTGGGCGGGCCGCTGGGGCCTCCCTGGACAGGAGATCTGATGTGATGTCGACTACATTATCACTGGACTAGCCTCTAGTACAGTGAGTCACCTTGTCAATGCTCCTCCGTGTATTCTTATTACTCAGAGGACTATGTGAGGAGGCATACGTGCGCGAGACCGCACCAACTGATCCCTTGGCGCGTGTTTCCAGACCCCGCCTGTACGAACAGCTCGTGACGCAGCTCCTTGGCTACATCGAGTCTGCCCAGCTTGGTCCGGGTGATCTGTTGCCAGCCGAACGGGATCTGGCGGAGCGGCTCGGAGTATCCAGAGCCACGCTGGTCCAAGCACTTGTGGCACTGGAGGTCCTGGGCGTCATCGACGTGCAACACGGCACCGGCGCTGTCCTGGTATACCGGCCCAGCATCGCCACCGTGATCAAAAGCCTCAGAGAACACAGAAACAGGCTTCCCGAGATCGTCGAAGCCCGAAGCACCCTCGAAGTGAAACTCGCCGGACTCGCCGCGGTCAGGCGCACCGATGCCGAGATGGAGGCAATCGACTCGGCACTTCAGGTGATGGCCGATGAGATTGCCAGCGGAGGCAAAGGCGTGCACGGAGACGAACTCTTCCACCAGGCGGTCACGGCTGCAGCCCATTCATCAGTAATGGCCCAGCTCATGACCTTCATCGCGGAAATGGTCCTCGAAACACGTCTGGAATCCCTGGGGCAGCCGGGACGGCCCGAGCAATCACTCGCCTCCCACCGCAAGATAGCAGACGCGATCCGTGCCCAGGACCCCGAGGCCGCAGCGGAAGCGATGCTGACGCACATCGAGCTTGTCTCCGACGTCGATCTACTCAGGTAACGATCGCCCACGGACCCCAAGTGGTTCCGGCAAGGCAGCTGGGCCTCGTTCATTCTCGTGATCGCTCGCCTCCTGCAGGGCACTCCCAGAGCCAAGACGACGATCGCGGTGATGTACGGCCACCTCCGCGGCCTGCGCGCCGCATGCTGGAGAGACGATCCGTCCCCCGTCCACCGGCGCTGCGTCACAGGCTCCGGCACCCAAGCCGCTCCATGCTCTCCATACTCCTGCAGCAGGAACAGCGGCTGCTGCCGGGCGACGGCGAACGAGGCCCGTCCGGCCGCCCGGTTCACCGGGGCATTCGGCCGCAGGGAGAAGTAGGTGCGGACCAGGGCGAAGATGACACCTGCACCGCCCACCACGAAGAAGGCCAGCCACGCGGCATCCATCGGGACCGCCGCGTCATGGCAGGCGAGGGTGACCACGGCCTGATGCGCGAACGCCGCCGGACAGTCCTTTGCCACCGGCAGCAAGAAGCCACCAAGAAATCCCGCGGCAATGAGTGCCAAACCGCAGACCGCCGCCACGATCGCCAACAGCTTCGAGCCCGGGGACGGCCAGCCGCGGGGCAACGGCTCCACCGTCCCGGGGACCATGTCCTCCTGTCCCGCCAGACGGCCTTCGGGACCCCGCTCGTCACTCATCTCATTCCCCCATCAAGGCCCGCTCTAACAGCTAAGCAAGATTATGGGGCCAATGCGGGCCGAACTAAACGCATTCCACGAAATCGATCGCATGAACCAGGCGCAACGCGAAGCCCCTACGGTGCAAAAATCGCGAACACAAACCACAACGCGCCGATCAACATGTAGACGAATCCCATGCCCTTGAGTGTTGGAACATCCGCGAAGGCGAAGCCTTCCGGAGAGATGCCCCGGCTCTTCTTGTATATACGCGACCACGAGCGCGCGGCGCCGTCGATGTCCCTGAAGACGCAGAAGCCGAAGAGAACCAGAGCTAGGCCTGCCACACCAACGGCGAGGCCAACCAATATGAGAAGCGGCAGACTCGTTCGAAGTCATGTCGTTAAGCCTCGGGATTACCATGAACAAGCAGGACCACAGAACATGCTCCTCAATAAGGAAAGCGGAGGCGTGCGGATACAAGAAAGGGCCCCCGAAGGGGCCCTTCACAACATGACCGGTACACACAGAGCACTCCGGAGGCCAGCGCCAGGCCGTCGCAATCGGCAGGGCCGTGACATGGGCACGCAAGGTGATCATCCTCGACGAGCCCACGAACCACCTCGGCGCCCGACAGTCCAAAGAAGTCCTGGACGTCATCCGGACGGCGAAGGCCCGCGGCCTCGGGGTGATCTTCATCTCGCACACCCTTCCCCACGTCCTTGAAGTCACCGACCGGGTTGTCGTGCTTCGCCTGGGGCGGGTGATCCGGGAAGCCCCGACCTCGGAGTTCGACGCCGAGAGCCTGCTCGGGACCATCACCGGACTGCTTACTTCCTCCGGCGGATAATCGCGCCCGGTGGACTGACCCGGAGGATTCCCCCGACAGCCCACTGAACCGGGCCCCGCCCGAAGCCAATCTTCGGGCGGGGCCCCTACGGGCGACACAGGAAATTCCCGCATGCCGCCCTGCTTTATCGACACTTCGACCATTTTCAAGCCAAAGGCTGTTATGAACCACCTCGACAACCAAAAGCTGGCACACCTGCCACACGATCTGCACACGCCCGGCTACGACCGTGCTGACCTCCGCCCCGGAATAGTGCACATCGGCGTCGGTCACTTCCACCGCGCCCATCAGGCGATGTACCTGGACAGGCTTTTCGAAGCCGGCCTCGACCAGGACTGGGCGATCTGGGGCGTGACCATGAGGCCCCTGGCACAGGACAACCCTTTCGCGGCACAAGACCACCTCTACACCTTGACCGAGAAGCACAGCGACGGCAGCCGCGTCTCACGCGTCATCGGCTCCATCATCGGATTCGAGAGCGCGCACGACAGCACCGAATCCGTCCTGAACAGGATCGCGTCACCATCCACTCGCATCGTCTCCCTCACGATCACCGAAGGCGGCTACGGCATCGACCCCGCCACGGGGACATTCACCGGCGCCGGCGACCGCCTCATCGCCCACGACATGGCACACCCCGGGGACAGCCAGTCCTGGCTCGGCCTCCTCCTGAACGCACTGCGCCTGCGACGCGACCGCGACGCCGGGCGGATCACGCTGCTTTCCTGCGACAACATCCAGGACAACGGCAAAGTCGCCGAACGCGCACTCAAGTCCTTCGCCGCCCAGGCCGGGCCTGACATGTTGGACTGGATCGACGAGAACATGACCTTCCCCGGATCCATGGTCGATCGCGTCGTCCCGGCGACAACGGACGCCGACCGAACCTACCTCGCAAGCCGGTTCAACCTCGAGGACGGCTGGGCAGTCACCTGCGAGCCCTTCACCCAATGGACGATCGAAGACAACTTCGCGAACGGAAGGCCCCCACTCGATAAAGTGGGAGTCGACCTTGTCCCCGATGTCGCACCGTACGAGCGAATGAAGCTCCGTCTGGCCAACGGCGTCCACCAGGGCCTTTGCTTCTTCGGGCGGCTGCTCAACTACCGGTACGTCCACGAAGCCATCGATGATCCCGACATCCACTCGTTTCTGATCCGATACATCGACGAGGAAGCGGTCCCCTCCCTGACGCCGATCGACGGCGTCGACTTCACCGCCTGGGGCAGGGAGGTCCTGACCCGGTTCGCGAACCCCCAGCTGCAGGACCCGATCGCGCGCATCTGCGCAGAGACTTCCGACCGGATCCCAAAATTCGTGCTTCCCGTCGTCACAGACCGTCTGCGGGCTGAAGGTTCTGTGGAAGTCTGCGCCGCGATCGTTGCCGCCTGGGCCCGCTACGCCCAAGGCAAAGACGAACACGGCGCCACCATGGAAGTCATCGATCCACGGCGCGAAAGCGTGATCCGAGCGGCCCAAGCCGAACGCGAGACACCGGGGGCCTTCCTCCAGATGCGGGAGGTCTTCGGGGACCTCGGAAACAGCCCGGACTTCGTCAAGCACTTCATATCCGTCCGCGAATCGCTCAACAGCATCGGGGCCCGCGCGACTCTCCTTAACCTCGTCCAGCGAAAGCGGGCAGCCATCGCCTGAGTGGCGGTGGAGCCGACCCGGCCACCGTGCCGGCAGGGCGCCACCTCCGCTCCGCTGCTTCAGCGAAAGCGCCCGACCCTTCCATCGCGCTCAGACCCTCCGAGCCACATAGCCAGAAAGGCTAAGCCCATGCCCACAGTACGCGCGTACGCGGTCCCGTCAGCGACCGAGCCGCTCGTTCCGACGACGATCGAGCGGCGTGAACCCGGACCCCGCGAGGTCCTCATCGCGATCAAGTTTGCCGGCATCTGCCACTCCGACATCCACACCGCCCGCGGGGAGTGGGAATGGGGCGTCATCTCCTATCCCATGGTCGTGGGCCACGAGATCGCCGGCATCGTCGAGGCAGTCGGCAGCGAGGTGACAAAGTATGCTGCAGGCGACCGGGTCGGCGTCGGCTGCTTCGTCGACTCGTGCCGGATGTGCGCCAACTGCCTCGCCGGAGAAGAACAGTACTGCCTTGAGGGCTACGTCGACACCTATAACTCCATCGGCCGGGACGGCCAGCCGACCGCCGGAGGCTACAGCACCCATATCACCGTCGAGGAGAACTACGTCCTGCGGATCCCGGACGGGCTCGGGCTCGACGTCGCCGCCCCACTCCTGTGCGCGGGCATCACGCTCTATTCCCCGCTCAAGAACTGGGAGGCCGGTCCGGGCAAGCAGATCGCGATCGTCGGGATGGGCGGGCTCGGACACATGGGCGTGAAGATCGCCCACGCACTGGGCGCCGAGGTATCCGTGATCAGCCATTCACTCAAGAAACAGGACGACGCATACCGGTTCGGCGCGAATCACTATTACGCAAGCTCGGACAAGAACACGTTCGAGGACCTCAAGGGCCGTTTCGACCTCATCATCAGCACCGTCTCTGCGGACCTCGACCTCGACGCCTACCTCGCCCTCCTCGCACTCGACGGGACCTTCGTCGTCGCCGGACTCCCGGCCGACCCAATGAACTACAAGCCGGGGTCGCTCGTCGCGTTCCGCCGCCGCCTCGCGGGCACGAAGAACGGCGGCATCCGCCAGACACAGGAGATGCTCGACTTCTGCGCCGAGCACGGCCTCGGGTCCGAGATCGAGATCATCCCGGCCGAAAGGATCAACGAGGCGTGGGACCGTGTTGTCGCGAGCGACGTCCGCTACCGGTTCGTCATCGACACCTCGACGATCTAGCCAGCCCCGCAAGAAAACTCACCAGGACCACCACGGCCCCGGTCACCCCAACTGCCGCGGCTAAATCACACAGCTTGGATGAGCGGTGCTTTGGAACCGCTTAGGGAACCTCCACCAGGCCGCTGCCTCGGCCGAGCTCTCACTTGCCAGCTCGTTCAAATCGGCTCCCGAAGTAGCAAGGGCCCAATCAACCGAAGGTGCCAGATCGACGAGCTATCGGGCACCTGGCTCGAGACCCGAGCCCGGCAATACCGGTAGCGAGTCCTTCCAGAACAGAACACGGCCCGGCGCGGGGAACAGGCTCCCGGCGCGAGAATCTCGCCCAGACGCTGAACTCTGGGCTCAGTCGCGGGGCGCCGGCAGGTCTAGGTTCCAGTGGCGCGAGACCATCAGCAGCCACTCGGCGTCGTCTTCGTGGCCCGGGCCGCCGGGTCCTGGCGTGATGTAGAAACGAGAGACGACGCGCTGGGAGCCCTCGGCATCTCCGTAGAGCACGTCGACGGCGAAGCCGTCACCGGCTGCTCCCTTGGTTGCGTTACGGTAGTCGGCCGACGCCGGGTCCCGGATCGCGACCTGGCAGAAACCGGTGTCGTTGGAGGGCACGTAGATGTCCCGGGTCAGCCGGTGGAAGTCCTCGACCGGCGACAAGGGAGCCCTGGCGTCCGGGGGCAGATGCCAGCCATGCAGGACCGCCACCCCTGCGCCGGCGTTGCGCACGGACATCAACAGGTACACCGCGTCGTCGGCGATCTCGAGGGCGGCATGGCCACCGTGCACGAGCATCCACTTGCCTTCCATGAACCGCACCTTCTGCGGGGCGTCCGACCAGTTGGAGGGCAGCAGGATGGGGCGCAAACCATTCAGCAGGGCGCGCTCCGCCAGCCGCGCCGACCGGTTGGCCGACCTCGTGGAAATGAACGTCGCGACGGCGAGCACCGTCGTACCGAGAGCGGTGCCGAGGTTTGAGAGTAAAACCCAGTCGACCATAAGGCACATTCAACGCCATGTCCCGCCTCGTCGGCAATCGACTTCGAGTGTCTACGGCGTCGACCCCGGTGGAGCGACTCAGTCGTTCCGGATGACCAGGCATGCGGGTCCTCAGCCGACCTCATCGAGAGACGTTCGTCTCACCACGCTCGCCCGTTCCGCCGTCGCAAGTGGCACAGCCTTAACCGACCGATTGCGAGACTAATGCCACCGAGCTGTCACCGTTCCGGCAAACGCCGGGAGCACATAGAGAAACCTAGTGCCGATATCCATGTTGCCTATCTCCGCCAGGCGATGATTTCTGGAGATGGCCGCCGGCTGCCGCGCAAACCGGTCCCCCGCAGCGACAGCCGCCGCACTCTCCCCCGCCGCGAAGAATCCTCTGATTGTTAACTCGAAATGGCGGTTTTTTCGCAGCTTCAAAATGGCGGTTCCGGGAATCTGGACGGCGTCTACCCGGCTGCCTGCGCCGTCTGGCTTCTGGAGGCTGACGACTCCACGGCCATCGAGGCGAGAGTCCTCGCGGTTGCGGCGGAGTGATGCGATTTGTCCATCTGCGCCGCGGTGACCGCGCCGTCGTAGAGGACGACAAGTTGATCGGTCAGGTCCTGCGGATTTCGCGAATTGAGCGCTGCGACGAGGTCGCCGAAGAGTTCGTGCAGCCAGGATCGATAGTTGGCGGCGGCCTTGATCTCCGGTCCGTCGGCCGGCGCTTCGGCGACGGCGTTCATGAACGAGCAGCCGCGATAGCTTGGCTCGGCGAACAATGTGCCGAGCGCATCGAACACCGCGAGGATCTTCTCGGCCGGGTCCTTCGCCTCCGCGACGGCTTCATCGACACGGGCGGTCCATGCCGCGTGGCGTCCGAGCAGGTATTCCCTGATCAGGTCGTCCTTGCCCTCGAAGTTGTAATAGAGCGACCCCCGGGCCACGGACGCCTTGTCGATGACGCGATCGATAGTGACCGCGTGGACGCCCTCGTTGTAAAAGAGCTCGTCCGCCGCGGCGAGGAGCTTCTGCCTCGGGGACGGCTTCCTTTCCGCTTTCTGGACCATCCCGGAATTATATCAGACTGGTTAGTCTAAAAAAGTGTTGCATGCTTAGACTAACCGGTCTAAAGTGCTGTTTTAGACGGACCAGTCTAAAACAAGGAGCAGGAAATGTCGGATACACAGATCAAAGACCTCCAAGGCCAAACGGCCCTGGTGACCGGAGCGACCTCGGGCATCGGGCGGGCGGTTGCCGTCCAGCTCGCAGCCCAGGGTGCGACCGTTTTGGTACATGGACGTGACGTCGACCGCGGCGTCCGGGTCCTCGAAGAGATCGAGCTCGGCGGCGGCCATGCGCGGTTCGTGGGAGCCGACATCAGCACCGCCGAGGGAATCCAGGAGCTCGTTCAGGAAGCCGGTGACGTTGACATCCTCGTGAACAACGCAGGGTTCTCCTGGTTCGGGCCCTCCGTCGACCTTGACGCCGGAAAGTTCGACGCAATGTTCGATTCCAATGTGCGGGCACCGTACCTGCTCGTTTCCGCCTTCGCCCCGGCGATGGCAGCCAAGGGAAGCGGCAGCATCATCAGCCTTGCCAGCATGGCCGGACTGATCGGCCTCGCCGGCGGAGCGGCGTACGGCGCCACGAAACTCTCCCTGGTCGCACTCACACGCTCGTGGGCCGCCGAGTACAGCCCGAGCGGAGTGCGCGTAAACGCGATCGCCGCCGGACCGGTTTACACCGCATCGGATCCCGCACGGATCAAAGCCCTCGGCGAGACCACCCTTCTGGGACGGGCAGCAGTGCCCGAAGAGATCGCGAACGTCATCGGCTTCATGGTCTCACCCCGCGCCAGCTACATGACCGGCGCCGTCATCGCCGTCGACGGCGGCCGAACCGCAGTCTGAATCACCCGGCGCGCCGCCCTCACGGCAGGGCATCGGCTCACACACCACAAAACAAAGGAATCAAACCATGACAACCACCATTCTCGGAGTCAGTTTCGACACGAACGACGCCGCCGCGATCGCGACGTTCTGGGCCAGTGCGCTCGGACGGACGGTGAACGAGGGCGCATCCGAAACGTTCGCCGCGGTCGCCGCGGGCGACGGCAGCCCGGTGCTGATGTTCCACAAGGTCCCGGAACCCAAAACCGTCAAGAATCGGCTGCATTTCGACCTGAAGACCAGCGACTTCACCGCCGAGTCGGAGAGACTCCGCGGTCTCGGCGCCACACAACTGACCACCCTCGCGGACAACGACGGCAACTGGGTAACGTTCGCCGACCCCGACGGCAACGAATTCGACCTCATCCCCGGATAGCTCGCACGGGTGGCTGTGGCCAGCCCTTTCCCTTGCTGGAAAGCGCCGGTCGCGTTACGGCGCCGGCAAAGCAGGGAATCGATGATCTGCCGAACTAAGGCAGGTCAAAATCGTTTTAGAGACGCGGAGGCGGCTCCCACTTTGAGACGCGCGCCTGGGTGGAGTGTGGTCCGGTCTGGCACCCCCGTCAGCGCAGTTGCTGCTGCCAGTCAGCCGGGACGCGTGAGGCTGGGCCAGGAACGCTTTGATCGAGTGGGTGATACGCCGGCGGTTCAAGTTCCGGTCCGGCGAAAAATGCGGAGTCGGGATAATTGAAGAACCAGTCCTCGCCCGGTTCGAAGCTGCGGATGACCGGGTGACCGCTGGATTGCGCATGGGCTGTGGCGTGTTGCCCCGGCGAGTTGTCGCAGCAGCCGATGTGCCCGCACTGGGCGCACCTGCGCAGATGCAGCCACCAGCCTCCGTTGGCCTCGCATTCAACGCAACCAGGTCCGCTAGGCGGAATCGAAACGTCGATTCCTGGTTTTGCATTCATTGTGGCTTTCCCTCGGATTGGAGTGGCCGTAGACCACCCACTACTTTACGCCCACAGCCATTCCGCGCCGAAGGAATGGTGACCGAGCGGTGGACCGTCCGGTGGTCCCTGCTGTTGGCCTCGTCGTCAGCGCCGCCAACGGGCAGGATCCGCCTCCGGCCCGGCGCGGTTCCAGAGTCCCGTCTCCGCGGCCGCCTCGTAGGTGGATTGCAGGAACCGCAGCAGCATCTTGTCGGGGTTCTGCGCGGTTCGGACGTTCTCATGCGGGAGGAGGTAGAGCCTGGCGTCATTGCTGTAGGCCGCACCGTCGGCGTCGCTCACATATTCGGCGTAGCCGGCCGGCTCGGGATAGGAGTAGGCATAGAAGGATCCTTCGTCCCCTCCTCCGGGCCAAAACCCGCAGCTGCTCAAC
The DNA here is from genome assembly GCF_014207375.1 of Arthrobacter sp. AZCC_0090. Classification (GTDB taxonomy): domain Bacteria; phylum Actinomycetota; class Actinomycetes; order Actinomycetales; family Micrococcaceae; genus Arthrobacter. The sequence goes on from NZ_JACHEE010000022.1 coordinate 45,382, forward strand.
TCGTGGGAGTACCCCTCCACCATCACCCAGTCGGCGCAGTTCGGGACTCCTCCGGGGTGGGTGGGCGCCACCCGGCCGGAGAAGCGGGCATACGCCAGGTCCATGCCTCCCCAGAAGAAGTGGACGTGACTGGCCTTGCCCCTGAACCGGGACCTGAATTCGTTCAGGACCCGGTCCGACTGGACTAATTGCTGCCAGAACAACCGGATAGCCCCCGGGTCGTAGGATGCATGCTGATGGTCCTCGGCGAAGGGTATGGCCGGGTCCACCTCGTTCGGGACGCCGCGGATGGCCGCCTCGATACCGAGGCTGCCCAGGGCCTCGAACACCTCGGCATGGAATTCGGCCACCGATTTGGCTCCGAGGACGACGAATGCTGAAGTTCCGTTGCTGGAGCGTATATGCAGCCGGTGGTCACAGAAATCGAATTCGATGTCATAGGCCCCCGAGGCCGTACGGGATCATTGATGTCGTCAGTCCGCGCGGCGTGACGTATGGCGTCCCCTGCCACCAGTGGTTCAGCATCGGGGCGTGCGCCATGCGGATTTTTCCGACGATCTGCGTCCACATGTGCACGGTCTCCCGGGTCTGGGTCCAATCGTCGACCCGAAGCCGGGGCCATCCAGGGTGGGCCATCTGGCCTCCAAACTGGACCATCGCTGGTCCTTCCGCCGTCCCCGTCGCGTACCGTCGGCAACGGCGCCTCATCCGCAGTCGCCGTGGCAACAATTCTGCCACCTTTACCGCCACAACCGCCTGGGTCCGGCGCTACGGAGCCTAAGCCATCATGTCGCGTACCAGCGGAGCCACCTGAGACCCAAAGAGCTCGATGCTGGCCGTGATTTTGGTCTGGGTTATCCCGGGCATTCCGTACTTCAGGTCGAAGCGGCTTGCCCCGAGCGTCTTGAGCGTTTCTGTGATCTTTCGGGCTACGGTTTCGGGCGAGCCGACATACAGTGCTCCGCCTGGCCCGACGTCGTGGAGGAAGTTTTGCATGGTGGGAGGCCTGAATCCTCGCACCCTGGCGGCTTCCGCGAACGCGGTTTCGTAGTGGGGCCAGAACTCTTCGATCGCTTGGTCATCAGTCGCGGCGACGTGCCCGGGCGAGTGCACGCCGGCGGGGTCGCGTCCCAGCCGCTCGGACGGCGCGAGCGAAATAAGCAGCAGAAGCTCGATCGCATCACTGCCGCGGCCAGCGAGCTGTTCGCTGAACACGGAGTCGAGGATGTCACGACGCAGCAGATCGCCGACAAGGCCGACATCGGCACCGGGACCCTGTTCCTCTA
>NZ_JACHEE010000023.1 GCF_014207375.1 Arthrobacter sp. AZCC_0090
AACCCTCGGCTGGAAAACCCCCGCCCAAGCCCTCCAAGGAATTCTGGAAGAATCAGCAGCATAAGGACGTGTTGCAACGACCACTTGAATCCGCCACGGACGCTCGCTCACCTTTGTTGGGTTTCCGACGGACGCTCGCTCACCTTTAAGGCCAAAGTGTCGAACGCTCCGGCACATCTTTTGTGCAGGAGCGTTCGGCCAGGGGGCGTTCTATCTGCAGGAGGGTCGGCCCAAAAGGGGTCAAAAGTGAGCGAGCGTCCGGCGGTTGCTCTTTCGTGTGGGCGGGAGCTTAGGCGAGGGCGCCGTCGTTCACTTCGACCCCGTTCGGCTCCAGGTTGATCATGGGGGACCGCTTTTCGAAGTACCAGAAGGTCAGCAGGCCCAAGGCGCAACCGAGGAACCAGCTGTAGTTGCCGATCCACGTGGCGTTGACCGTGGTGGCTCCCGAGTCCAGGAGCGCCTTGGGAATCAGGACCGAAGCGATGGAGACGACGCCGCTGATGGCCACTGCCTTCACCGCGTTGGGGTTGTAACCGTTGCGGAACCAGTACTTGCCGTTGGGCTTCATCGTGTACATGTCCTCAACCCACACCTTCTGCTTGCCCACGAGGTAGTAGCCGGCGATCAGGATGCCAAAGAGCGGGCCGATCAGCGCACCGAGCACGCCGAGCGTGTAGTGGATGGCGTCGTCGTTCGAGTACCAGTTCCAAGGGGTCAGGATGACCGACCCAACGGCGGCGATCATGCCACCCGTGCGCCAGCTGATCTTCTGGGGGCTCACGTTCGAGAAGTCGAACGCCGGCGAGATGAAGTTGGCCACGATGTTGATACCCACGGTTGCGATGACAAAGGTCAGCCCGCCGAGCAGCACGGCGAACACCGAATCAATTTCCTGAACGGTCTTGACCGGGTCCGTGATGAGGTGCCCGAAGACCGGGATGGTAGCCGACGCCGTGATGACGGTCAGCAGCGAAAAGAACAGGAAGTTGACCGGCAGGCCCAGGAGATTGCCCTTCTTGACGGCATTGAAGCTCTTGCCGTAGCGCGCGAAGTCGCCGAAGTTGAGCATGGGACCCGAGAAGTAGGACACTACCAAGGCGATTGCGGAGATCATGACCGGGATGGACGCAGCGAAGTCGAGAGGTTCACCGGCGGACAGGTTGAGGCTGATATTGCTGATGCCGGCCTTGGACACGAGGTAGATGGCCAGAACCAACATGACGACGTACACGGCGGGTCCGGCGAAGTCGATGAACCGGCGGATGCTTTCCATTCCGTTCCAGAACAGTGCGGCCTGGGCTACCCAGAGGATTCCGTAGCAAATCCAACCCAAGGCAGAGAGGCCGAGGAAGCCGTACTGATGGACGTCGTACAACGGTTTCATGGCCGGGAAGAACTTCAGGAACACGATCACCAGGGCCTCAGAGGCCAGGAAGGTCTGCACCCCGTACCAGGCCACCGCGATCAGGCCTCGGATGATGGCTGGGATGTTGGCGCCCTTGACACCGAAGACCGCTCGGTTGATCACGGGGTACGGTACGCCGGTCTTCTGGCTGGGCTTCGCCACCAAGTTGCAGAAGACCTGGACGATCACGATGCCCACCAGCAGGGCCACCAACACTTGCCAGCTGGCCAGGCCAAGGGCAAACAGGCTGCCCGCTGTCACATAGCCGCCGATGCTGTGGACGTCCGACATCCAGAAGGCGAACAGGTTGTAGCTGCTCCAGCGTTGGTTCTTCAGGGGCACCAGGTCTTCATTGCAGAGCCGCGGATCGCGGTGTGCGGCGGCTTCGTCAATCGGGCTGCCGAGCAGCGTGCCGGTCTTCTCTGGGGCGAGTTGTGCTTCGGCCATCGGTTCCTCGAATCAGGTTTTCCACGACCAGGGGCAGTCGTTTCACTGATTCAATTGAATGGAACAGATGTTTCAATGCCGTTTCCGGGCGGCTAACTCTTCTTTACGCTTGGTGCTGCGGCTGCCCGAGCGTGCCGCGGCCAGCTGCCGCGCGACTATCGCCGCTCGATCTCTCCCAGCGAGTCGAAGACGCCGGTGATTTCCCTGACGCGGTCCCTTCCCGGGCGGCCCCGCGCCGTCAGCACGCCGTTCGCGAGGACGCTCATGAGGCTCATGGCCGAGGCGTAGCTGTCAAAGGCGGCGCTGCCCTCCACGGGGCACTCGATCCAGAGGGAGGCCTCCGCCGCAAGCCAACGGGCGCTGGGGTCGCCGATCAGGATGGTGGTCGCCCCGGTGTCGGTGGTCGCCTTCAGGACTTGGTGGAAGCCGTCCGGCCTGCGCCGGAAGCCGATCAGGACCACGACGTCGTTCGCGTCCAGCCCTGCTAGCTCCTCGCCGACGCTTTGGCCCGGTTGCGGGGCCAGGCTTACCGAGGGACGGCACTGCAGGAGCTGCTGCCGGAGGTGGAGGGCTACGGGGAAACTGTTGCGGAAGCCGATCAGCAAGACGTGCCGGGCCTCGGCCAGTCGCTGACTCACCTGGCGGAGGCGATCGTCGTCGAGCGTGTCGAAAAGCCGGTTCAGGCTCTGCTGTTCCGTTGCCAAATGCAGGGGGATTCCGCCGTCGGCTTCCTGCCTGGCGAGGGGCACTCCGCTGGACCTCAGGTTCCGGGTGTGTTCCTTCACCTCGTTGAAGTCGGCGAATCCGAGGTGGCGAAAGAGCCTGCTCATGGTGGCTTTGGACACTCCGCTGAGCTGGGCGAGCTCGGCCGCGTTATAGACGGCCAAGTCGCCAAGGCGGTCCAGCAGGGTGTCTGCGGCCTTTTGCTCCTGCGGCCCAAGCTCCGAATAGTGTTGTTGGATTCGCTCATCGATCCTCACGAAACAACCGTCTCACGCGGAGCCGCATCTAGCGCGAACTGGCAGGTGTCGCCCCTTTTCTGCGAGAAAGGGGCAACACCTGCCAGTTCGGTGGAGAAAAACCTAGTGGTCAGATACGGTAGACGACTTGAGCGGCACTTCCTTGCCTTCGGCGTCGATCAGTTTGCCGTTCTCGAAACGGTCACCGTGCGCGAGGCAAGCAATGTCCGCTTCGCTGACCACGCGGCCGGTACCTGCGACGAACACCGATTGGTTGTCCGAGTTGCCGGCCTTGAAGTGGTTGAAAAGGACATTCAGGACGATCGCCATGAGGGCGGCCGAGCTGATGCCCGAGTGGAAGATCGTGGAGAACCAGGACGGGAACTGGTCGTAGAACTTGGGGGCGGCGATCGGGATCATGCCGAAGCCGATCGATGCAGCCACGATGATGAGGTTCATGTTGTTGCGGTACTCCACTTTGGAGAGAGTCCGGATACCGCTCGCGGCTACCGTTCCAAAGAGTACGACGCCGGCACCGCCCAGGACGGGCGTCGGAACCGCTGCGACAACCCGGCCAAGGATGGGCAGTACGCCGAGGACCACCAGGATGAGCCCGCCGGCGCTGACCACGAAGCGGCTCTTGATGCCCGTGATGGCCACGAGTCCGACGTTCTGGGCGAAGGCGCTCTGGGTGAAGGAATTGAAGAGCGGCGAAACGGCGCTTGAGAGCATATCCGCACGCAGGCCGTTGCCGATGCGCTTGGAATCGACCTTGGTGCCCACGATTTCACCGACGGCGATGATGTCCGCCGACGTCTCGGTCAGGGTCACCAGGATGACGATCAGCATCGAAACGATCGAGGCGATTTCAAACGTGGGAGCACCAAAAGCGAAAGGAGTGGGGAAGGCCACGATCGGACCCTGGCCGACCTTGGAGAAATCGGCCATTCCCGTGACGAGGGCAATGACGGTCCCGATCACCATGGCAAGCAGGATGGAAAGGCGCGAGATGGCCGCGTTTCCAACTTTGCTGAGGAGCAGGACGATGCCCATCGTCGCTGCGGCGAGGCCGATGTTCGCCACGCTGCCGTAGGTGGGTGCGGCGGCGTTGCCGCCCATGGCCCAGTTGGCCGCGACCGGCATGAGTGTCAGCCCGATGGTGGTGATGACGGTACCCGTGACGACGGGCGGGAAGAACTTGATGATCTTGGAGAAGAGCGGGGTGATCAGCAGGCCGATCAGGGAAGCCACGATGACCGAGCCAAACACCGCCTGGATCCCGCCGCCGCCGTGGACAATCGCCACCATGGTGGAAACGCCGGCGAAGGAGACGCCCTGGACCAGGGGCAGTTGTGATCCGAAGAACGGGATGCCGATGGTCTGCAGAATGGTGGCGAGGCCGCCGACAAACAAGCAGGCCGCGATCAGGAGGCCGATGTCCTGCGAGGACATGCCTGCGGCGGCTCCGATGATGAGCGGCGGGGCGATGATGCCGCCGTACATGGTCAGGACGTGCTGGAAGCCGTAGGCGAACGTGCTCCCGATCGAGAGGCGTTTGTCCTCGGGGCGGGCTGGCCCGGACGCTGCGGGGCGGGTCTTATTCTTCGTGTTCATGGCAGACTTTCTTGGTTCATGGCAGACGTCTTTGTCTGGCTAACTTTGTCTGGCTAACGATGTGGTTTTTGGGTGCGAGTGATTGCCCAACTGACTCGCATTTGATGTCGTTTTGAGGCTCCAAAACGACACTTACTGCGAGTCAGTTGGGCGGGTAGATGGGGCTTAGCAGAAGCCGGCGATGCCGTTCCACGCAGCCGGGGCAGGTGTGGTGTTGTCGCGCTGGACCGTGGCCTCGATCAGGCCGTACGGGCGGTCCGCGGCGAAGAAGACCTCGTTGGGGTTGTCGAGGCCGAACGGGCTGAGGTCCACCAGGAAGTGGTGCTTGTTGGGCATGGAGAACTTGATCTCATCAACTTCGCTGTGCGCTTCGAGGACCTTCTTGCCCATGTCGAACAGGGTCTGCTGCAGGGCGTGGGAGTAGTTCTCCGTGAAGCCTTCCAAGAGCAGGGCCTTGATGTCCTCGTAGCTCTTGTTGAAGTCGGTCCCGGCGACGTCAAGGCCAGTGCTGTAGCGCCAGCGAGCCGAGACATCGGTGGCGAGGATGCGGTCCGTGGTCTCGGGCAGCGTGGTGTACCGGTCGCGGGGGTAGCCCACGAAGCCGGACTGGGTGGTCTTGAGGACGGTCAGGTCCTTGAGGCCTGAAATGACGTGCGTGGTGTTGCCTTCGCGGACCACGACGGCGGTGCGGACTTCCTGCCCCTTGCGGACAAAGCTGTGGTCGTGTTCGGAGCCGTGTGCCTGGATGCGGTCCCAGGTGTAGACCTCGGCTTCCCAGCGGCCGCCCGTGACCCACTCGAATCCGGAGGTGAAGTGTTCGCTCAGACGGAGGAGGAAGGCCTCGGGGGAGCCGATGCCGTCACGGGCGAAGGCGTAGATGGTGTTCTTCTGGGTGTCCGTGGCGACGACGTGTGCGTTGTCGCCCTGGAGGTGCGCAGCCTGGAAGTCGCCACGCAATTGTGAGGTGACGTTCAGGTCTTCGATCTGGTGGCGGTCGGTGTCGCGGGTGACTTTGACGACGCGGACTTCTGCCTTGCCGTACTGGTTGTCGCCGAGGACGATGTTGTTGCTCATGGTCATATCCCAACTTCTACGAGGTGGAACCCCTAAGGTCCACCAATGAAATTAAGCGCGTGTTTCAAACGCGTTTCTGGTGGAGCCGACCCAACAAAAAAGAGCCGGCATCCATTGATGCCAGCTCATTACGACCCTGCCTGCTGCTCCCAGGTTACGTGACCTACGCCACGAATTGAAGAAAGCGTAGCCCACGTTTGCCAGTGGTGTACATCACTTCGGAAAAATCGTTATCTACTTTCCGATTGTGACCGGCGGCGTCCTGCGTGGGATGTGGCCTCGCGGACACCGCTTGACGCGATTCGGGGATCCCCTCTACCATTTCCATATAACAAAAAATGTTTTCCAGTATGTGGAAATTCGATGCGGAAAGACAAGAGTTCGACGAAGGGCTTGGACCGCATCGCCACGGAGAACTTGAGCGCATGAAATAGGAGGACAGATGGACTCGCAGGATAAGAACAAAGTCGTGGAATTCCCGGCGCCCGGCCAGGAACTGTACCTGCCGTTCGGCGCCACGGATCCTGACTTCTACATTCCGGCCGACTGTGACCGCACGCCCGGGACATTCTCCCGTTGGCTGCGCGCCCTTCCGGTATTCGGCCGGCAGCGTTCCTAGGGCTCCTGCCTCTGGGGATGAGGGACTCTGCGCGACAGAGCCAAAAGGCGGGCGGCACTGAACCCCTCACCAAGGGGAAGGTGCCGCCCGCCGCTTTGCGCCGCCCGCCGCATCTTGAACAACTAGCTCTTTCCGACCTTCCGGAACTTCGGTGTGCTCTGCGGATTGTCGGCAAGAATCTTTAGGTTCATCCTGGCCCGCTGCCGTTCCCCTTCCGCCAGCAGCATCCATGACTGGTGCATTTCGTCGTTCAGGCATTCGTGCAGGCTGCTGACCCGGGAACGGTCGCTGCCGCGCATCTGTTCGCGCGTGGTCAGTGGTTCCACGACGCAAGCTGCAAGAACCACGGCGTCGTCCAGGTGCCGGCGCGTGTCCCGGCTGTCTTCCCTATATGCGGCGCCTTTGAGGACGAGCGCGCCCAGGACGTTCGGGATGCTGATGAGCACGTCAGATTCTTCATCACCATTGCTGGTAGTAAATCGGCAGTAGACGGTCCGCCTCAGGGCCTGTGTTCCGGCTGGCAGCGCGAACATGTCGTGGCCGGCCAGCCGCTGGGGCACGCTGGGAGCGACCCTGTCCGCGACCATGACGTCGACCTGCTCCTTCCCTCGGACAAACCGGTGCGCAGGAGCAGAGGAGTCGAGGGAGGTCTGCAGCGTGTAGCCCATCCCGGCGAGGACCCCCTGGACCTGAGGCACTGTCGTGGCCGGAGTCTCCAGGTGTAGGACGATGTCCACGTCTGCGGTTGGTCGGGTCACAGCCAGGGCGGCTCGGGCGGAGTGCAACTGGACCATGAGCCCTCCGACGAGCGTCCAGTGCTGCGCAGGCAGGTTCATGGCGAGTTCGATGCATTGCGGCCAAGGCTGGCCCCAGCCGCCCTGTGGGGCGGCAACATCCCAGATTTCTCTGCCGTCTTCGTGGATACTGTCAGCCACGGAGCTGTTTCTGCAGAAGCTTCTCGAGCACTGCCCGCCCGGCGGAGTGTTCCCTGGTTGCCACGGACTCAGCGAGGTCAAGGGCGATGGCCGCGATTGGCACGTCCTTGCTGAGTGCATCCTCGAAATCCACCTCTCGCAGGGTGACGTTGCCGTTCGAGCCCTCCTCCATATGGAAGGACTCGGCCATTTCATCGGCGACGCCCACGGGAACATAGCCGTCAAGGAAGCCTCCTCCGCTGGCAAGCCCAAAGACGGCGGCGACATCCGCGTCCTGCAAAGCCGTCCCACCAGTTGCGGCCACGTACTCTCGAAGCCTGGAGATCGTGTCTGGGGTGGCGCGGAACTTACGAACCGTGGCCCGGTTGCGGGCGGAGGCCAGGACCTCATCCACGCTGCGGGTCTTTAGGGACTGGCGTAGCCTGTAACGCTCAGAGGGTTGGAGCCAGGCCGCGTCACCGCCCCCGAGCATGGCGAGGGCGGCCCATGCGATGCGTGGACTCCAGGCACGGCCGGCCCGGCGTGGGACCTGACAGGCGCGGCCGAGGGAGTCGATGGAGACCAGGTGACTGGGGACGTTGGCAAGGACTTCCAGCTGTCCATGAGCGATCATGTTCCTGACTTGGCGCTGGCTCACTCCGAGCCGGTCGGCCGCTTCGGCGGTGCTTACATAGTTTGAAGCCATAGACACAATACTACCGATTTCGGAAGTATTCCGTATATACAGAATACTTCCTTTTTCGGAATAGTTTTGTCTATGCGCAGTACCGTTCTACATGGGCAAAGCCTTGGCGATCGTCGAAATGATCATGCTCGCTTTGACGGACACCAGGATCAAGCTGAGGGCGGTCAGTACAATCAAGGCCCAGACCGGCGCGAGTCCGCGCTGCGGGGCAACCTTGTGGACGATCACTGAACGGCCCACCACGTAGACGCCGGCGCCCAGAAATGCCCATGCCCAGTGGAAGGGCCGGACCACCCCGTCCCTCTGCAGCTTTTGCCAGTCGAGGTAGGACAAGAGAACACTGACCCCGTAGATGAGCCAAGCTGAAACGATCAGCAGGAAATAAGGAACGCCGAACGCGCTGGGATCGAGGGTGGGAACGCGTCTGGCGCCGACATACCGCAGGTGGAAGACTGGATTCCAGATCATCAGGATAATCAGCGTGACCACAGGCAGCAGTGTGACCAGCCAAATGAACGGATTGTAGACCGGGGTCTGCCGGCTGATTTCCGGGCGGGGAGCGGGCCGTGCCGGCCCCGCGAATTGACCCGGCCAAGCGGCGGCAGGCGACGATGCTCCGGGCTGACCCGTTCCCGCCTGGCCCGTTCCCGCCTGGCCCGCCGCTGCCTGTGGCGGGTTCCATGCAGTTCCGGTCCAGGCGGTGCCGTCCCACCATCGCAGCTGCCCCGAGCCCGATGGATCCGGGTACCAGCCTGCAGGGGTCGGAGTGCTGTGCTGCGGGACGGTCATTGCTGCCTCCTGATTGCTACCTAATCGAGAGGCTACTCCTAGCCCCTGATGATTTTCTGTGCGGCGGCTGAGTGTTTGGCAATAAGTTCCGGGATGTCCAAATCCGGAATTTGTCCGTCCACGACGCGCCACTTGCCGCCCACCATGACGCGGTCGGCGCGGTCCGCGGCGCAGAGCAACAATGCAGCGATGGGATCATGGCTGCCGGAGAAACGGAGCCCGTCGAGCTTGAACAGGGCAACGTCCGCCTGCATCCCGGGAGCTATCTGGCCGATGTCGGTGCGGCCCAGCACCGCCGCGGATCCCCGCGTCGCCCAGCCTAGCGCGCGTTCCACGGGGACGTCGGCACCATAGCGGAGCCGCTGCAGATACAACGCTTGCCGTGCTTCGAGGATCATGTTGGATGCATCGTTCGACGCCGAACCGTCCACTCCCAGCCCCACCGGAACCCCGGCGGCCTCGAGTTCCAACACCCTTGCGGTGCCGGATGCAAGCCGCATGTTCGACGTCGGGCAGTGCGCGACGGCGGTGCCCGCGGCACCCAGCCGGGCGATCTCGTCGTCGTCGAAATGGATGCCGTGGCCAAGCCAGGTGCGCTTGCTGAGCCAGCCGACGCTGTCCAAGTAATCCACGGTGCGCAGACCGAACATTTCGCGGCAGAAATCTTCCTCGTCGATGGTTTCGGCGAGGTGGGTGTGGAGCCGGACATCCAGCCGTTCGGCCATGGCGGCGCTCTCGGCCATGATTTCCCTGGTCACCGAGAACGGCGAGCAAGGGGCCAAGGCAATCTGGATGACCGCGCCGTCTCCGCGTTCGTGATAGTTCCCGATCAGCCGTTCGCCGTCCGCCAGGATCACCTCCGGACGCTGCACGGTGGAGCGCGGCGGCAGGCCGCCGTCGTCCTCGCCCAGCGTCATGGAGCCTCGGGTCAGGGTGGCGCGCATGCCGAGTTCGCGCACGACGCCGACCTCGACGTCGATCGCGTCCTCAAGTCCCGCCGGGAAGAGGTAGTGGTGGTCGGCTGCCGTGGTGCAGCCGGAGAGCAGCAGTTCCGCGAGCGCTACTTTCACGGCGAGTTCGAGGCTGTCCGGGGTCAGCCGAGCCCATACGGGATAGAGGTTCTGCAGCCATGGGAACAGGGGAGCATTGGCCACCGGACCCCAGGCGCGCGTGAGCGTTTGGTAGAAGTGGTGGTGCGTGTTGATGAGGCCGGGCAGCAGGACGTGGCTCCCGGCGTCGAAGATTCGATCGCAGGGTGCCGAAGGTTGCATTCCTGCGGGAACGAGTTCGGAGATCTTTCCATCGCTGACCACGATCCCGCCGGTGGCGTCGAGCCCGTTGGCGGTGAACACTGCGAGGGGATTCTTGATCCAGAGCCTGGAGGGGGGTGGCGCGGCTTGGGCTGCTGGTTCGAAATAGGGTTTCGGAGACACTGGAATCCTTGTCTGGTCGGCGTAGTTGCGTTCCAGCTCAGTGGTTCCTGTCTGCTGATCCAGGTTTCGGCGGGTGAACCCTGCCGGTGGCACCCAGCGTAGGTGGCTCCCCGAAATGCGTCAATGTGACCGGCACCAACCGCCCGGCCAGAAGTCTAATTTCACATGTCGAAACTTTTTTTCCGGAAACTATGGCGCGGCTCACATCTCCGGTGCTAATCTCAATTTGCCAAAGGCGGGCACCCGGACTCCGGGAAGCTATCTACCAGGCGAAACCTTCAAAAGCACATGCTGAAGCCTGGTAATCGCAGCACTGGTCTGTCATGTTCAGATGCCCCCTGGTTACAGGCTTCCTCAGCACTAAGGAAGTCGCACATGAGTACCACCGTCACGGCCGAACATTTCTTGGCCACCTCCATTGAGCTGGCAACAGCCAATGTCCTCAACAGCGGCGGGCCGTTCGGCGCCGTCATTGTCACCGCGGATGGCCGCGCCTTCGAAGGCGTCAACCGGGTCACCGCCACCAACGACCCCACGGCCCACGCCGAGGTCACCGCCATCCGCAATGCTTGCCGCGAACTCGGCACGTTCGATCTTAGCGGAGCCACCCTCTACACGAGCTGCGAGCCATGCCCCATGTGCCTGGCCTCGGCCCTCTGGGCACGCATCGACAACGTCGTCTTTGCAGCAGACCGGCACGACGCCGCCTCAGTCGGCTTCGACGACGCAGTCTTCTACGAATACTTCGAGAACGAGGACCGCGACAAGCTCATGCCGGTCACGAAGCTGGAACTGGGCGACCCCCAGGCACCGGCCATCCTGGAACCGTTCAACACCTGGAACACGCTTGACTCCAGGATTGACTACTAGGGCCGGTGGCTGAAATGACAATCCTGGACCCCGCAGAAATGCAAACGGCAACTGAAAAGCAGGCTGCGCCCCTGGGCGTAGGGCAGACAGTGGCACGCGAAAAGCACACGGCAACCGGACTGGCAACACGGGGCAATGCCCCCAGGCCCCCGGCGTCGAACTCCTTCCTGGATCGTTTCTTCCAGATCACCAAGCGTGGCTCCACGCTGGCCCGCGAATTCCGCGGCGGCATTGTCACGTTCTTCACGATGGCCTACATCGTTATCCTCAACCCGCTGATCCTGGGCGGTTTCTCGGCCCAAAACGCACCCACGGACGTGGCAGGCGGATGGTTGTCGGCAGCGCAGGTGGGGGCCGTCACCGGCCTGACCGCCGGTGTCATGACGGTCCTCTTCGGCCTCATCGCGAACCTGCCGTTCGGCCTCGCGGCGGGCCTGGGAATCAACTCGTTCCTTGCCGTCGCCGTCATCCACGAAGTCACCTGGCCAGAAGCCATGGGCCTGGTTGTCATCAACGGAATCCTGATTGTCCTGTTCGGCGCCACGGGTGCCCGGACCGCGATCTTCAGGGCCGTCCCCAAGGAACTCAAGGCCGCCATCACCGTTGGCATCGGCTTGTTCATCGCCTTCATCGGCTTCGTCGACTCCGGCTTTGTCCGCGCCACAAAAGGTGGACCTCCGGTGCAGCTCGGCACGGATGGTTCCATCACCTCCATCCCCACCCTCGTTTTCATCGTTGGTCTGCTGGTCATGGGAATCCTCGTGGCCCGAAAGATCCAGGGCGGCCTCCTGATCGGAATCGTCGCCACCACGGTCCTCGCCGCCGTCGTCGAGGCCGTCATGCACATCGGGCCCGGCAGCGCCGCCAATCCCGGTGGCTGGCACCTCAACACTCCGGTGCTGTCCGGCCAGTTGGTTTCCGCCCCGGACTTCAGCTTGGTAGGCCATTTCGACCTCTTTGGTTCGTTCTCGAGGATCGGCGGCCTGGCGGCCACGATGCTGGTGTTCACGCTGGTGTTCACCAACTTCTTCGACGCCATGGGCACCATGACCGGCCTCGCCAAGAGCGCCGGCGTGGCACACAAGGACGGTACTTTCCCCAAGCTCAAGTCGGCCTTCATTGTCGAGGGCCTTGGCGCGGTAGCCGGCGGCGCGACGTCGGGCTCGTCCAACACCGTGTACATCGACTCCGCAGCCGGGATTGGCGAAGGCGCCCGCACCGGCTTGGCTTCGGTGGTCACCGGCCTGCTGTTCCTAGGTTCGATGTTCTTGACCCCGCTCACTAGCGTGGTTCCGCTCGAGGTCGCAGCCGCAGCCTTGGTAGTGGTGGGAGCCATGATGATGGCACAGATCCGCGAGATCAAGTTCTCCAAGTTCTCCGTCGCCCTGCCGGCCTTCCTGACCATCGTCACCATGCCGCTGACGTACTCCATCGCCAACGGCATCGGCGTCGGGTTCATCTCCTGGGCCGTGATCCATGCGGCATCGGGCAAGGGCAAGAAGGTCCACCCGCTGATGTGGGTGGTGACAGTGGGCTTCCTGATCTACTTTGCCCGCGGGCCGATCAGCGCCCTGATGGGAGCGTAGCCGGCCATTGAGACGGCGGTCCGGCCGCAAGTCACCGCAATGAATAGGCGTCCGCCGATCGTCCTCCCACCGCAAGGTGCGGACGACGACGGCGGGCGGCGGTGAGGTGCGGCCGCTCCGCTCAGGACCGGGGTGGGAAATGAGAGGCCCGCCCCGGTCCTCTTCACGAAAGGGTTGCCTGTTTACCCGAAGCTCTCCTGTACAGACGCAAGGAATGAGAATATGAGGCAAGATCGCACACTGCCCCGGGCGGGTCTCCGGTCCGGGACCTCGGTAAAGGAAGTGTTGCCATGCTGGATTTGATGCCTTCGCTGGGCACCTGGCGGCCTGCGGTCTCCGGCGAGCGATGCGCCGTAGCCACCATCGTGGCCGCGGGAGGCTCCGTGCCCCGGCCCCTCGGCACGTCCATGCTGGTCTCCGAACATGGCGATGTCCTCGGCAGCCTCTCCGGAGGGTGCGTGGAAGGAGCCGTAGTAGAGGCCGCCCTTGAAGCAATGCGCGACGGCGGCAGCCGCCTTGAGTCGTTCGGCTACAGCGCCGAGGACGCGTTCGCCGTCGGGCTCACCTGTGGTGGCGAGCTGGAAGTCCACATCCAACCAATCCAATCAACCAGCGCCGCCGGACTGGACCCGGCCTTGTTGAACGCGGTCGGCGGCGGCTGGCCCTCTTCCATGGCACTCATCCGCAGGCTCGACGCCGCGGGAGGGGCCGTGGTCGTTCGTGATCCGGCGCGCTTTTCCGTGGCGGATTCAAAGAAGCTCTCGGCCCTGCTTGGCGGGGACGCCGGCGTGATCCGCGCCGCTGCAGCGCAGCTTGAGCCACTCCTGCATGGTGGGCGGACCGGGTTGGTGCGGCTCGCCCCGGCCGAAGGCTGCGGGACGGTGCCGGACCCCAAACCCATTACCCTCCTCGTGGAAAGCCGCTTGCCCGCGGCCCGGATGCTCATCTTTGGCGCCAACGACTTCGGCGCGGCATTGCTCCCCGCCGGGAAGCTCCTGGGCTACGAGGTCACTTTGTGTGACGCGCGGCCCGCGTTTTCGAGCCAAGGCCGTTTCCTCGCCGCCGACCACCTCGTCACGGATTGGCCGCACCGCTACCTTGCCGCAGAAGCGGCCGCCGGCCGGATCGATTCCCGCACCGTGGTGTGCGTGCTGACCCACGATCCCAAGTTCGATATTCCGCTGCTGGAAACCGCCCTCGGTTTGGATCTCGCATATGTGGGCGCCATGGGTTCGAGGCGCAGCCACCGGCAGCGGATCGATGGACTGCTGGCCTGCGGTACCTCGCCTGAGGCACTTGAACGGCTTCATTCGCCCATTGGGCTGGACCTTGGCGCGGTTACTCCGGCCGAAGTCGCGGTGTCCATTACGGCCGAGATCCTCGCCACGCGTGCGCCCCAAGCGGCGCGCGGCTGGGTTTCGCTCAAGGACGGCACCGGTCCGATCCATCCCAGCCGTCCCGAAAACCGCACCCCCGAACAAAGCAAGGTGACCCCATGGACATGAACACCATCGAGTCCGTGGTTGCCACCACGGATCCAGGACAATGGCGCGACGGCGACGCCTGGCTCGCCGGCGGCACGGTCCTGTTCTCCTACGGCAGCCCGGCAGGCAGCGAGGAACCGTTGAAGCGCTTGCTGGACCTTGGCCAAGCGGGCTGGCAGTCCGTGACCGTGAGCGACGCCGGCATCGAGCTTGCCGCTACCTGCACTGTTGCCGAGCTCTACGCGCTCCCGGTTTCGGACGCCGTGGCCGGACGGAACTGGCCGGGGCTGGATCTTTTCCGCCCGTGCTGCGACTCTTTCGTGGCCTCCTTCAAGGTGTGGAACATGTCCACCGTTGGCGGCAATCTGTGCACCTCGCTACCGGCCGGACCCATGATTTCGCTGTGCGCCGGCCTGGATGCCACGGCCACCATCCTTGGCCGGCACGGCAGCAGCCGCACTGTTCCTGTGGCCGAGTTCGTGACCGGGGACGGGAAAAACTGCTTGGCACCCGGCGAGCTCCTCCGCAGCATCCAGGTGCCGGCGTCGGCTCTTTCCGCGCGGCTCGCCTTCCGCCGCCTCTCGCTCAGCAACCTCGGGCGGTCCGGGGTACTGCTGATTGGAAGGCTCGACGCCGATGGCACCCTGGTCCTCACCGTCACCGCCGCGACCAAGCGGCCAGTGCAGCTGCGGTTCGCTGCCACGGACGTGCCCGACGCCGGGCAGCTGGCTTCCGCCGTCGAGCGCTCAATCCCCGTGGAGCTGTACCACGACGACATCCATGGGCTCCCGGAATGGCGTCGCGACATGACCTTCCGCCTCGCCGAAGAGATTCGCGTGGAGCTGCTCGACCCTGCTGGACCCGGAGAGCCGTTCACCGTCTCGGGCGATTTCTGGCCACCGCACGCCACGTCGCCACAACCGTCCACTCAACCCGAATTCAAGAAGGAGGCCTGAGCATGGCAATCGAAATCAACGGAACCGCCACCGAGGCCGAACCGCGCCCGGGCCAGTGCTTGCGGACGTTCCTGCGCGAACAGGGCAACTTCGGCGTCAAGAAAGGCTGCGACGGCGGCGACTGTGGCGCCTGCACCGTCCACGTGGACGGCACCCCCGTGCACAGTTGCATCTACCCGGCCGTCCGCGCCGAAGGACACTCGGTCACCACTATCGAAGGGCTGTCGAGCGCGATCTCGTCCGGCGGGGAAGAGCTACATCCCGTCCAGCAGCAGTTTCTGGAACACCAAGGTTTCCAATGCGGCTTCTGCACGGCGGGCATGATGATGACTGCCGCCACCTTCGACGAGGAACAGAAAGCCAACCTGCCGCGCAGCCTCAAGGGAAACCTGTGCCGCTGCACGGGTTACCGCTCCATTGCGGAGGCTGTTTGCGGTAACCCCACCCATGCACCCGGCGGCGATGCGGCAGTCACGGCAGCTCCGAACTCGGGCCAGCTCGGTGACGACGTCCCCGCCCCGGCGGGCCGCGCCGTCGTCACTGGCACCGCGCGCTACACCCTCGACGTCCCTGCGGAACAACTCCCGGGGCTGCTGCACCTCAAGCTGCTGCGCTCGCCGCACGCGCATGCCCGGATTGTTTCCATCGATACGACGGCGGCCCTCCAGGTACCGGGCGTCGTCGCGGTCTTCACCCACGAGGACGCGCCGGCCCAGTTGTTCTCGACCGCCCAGCACGAGCTCTACACCGATGATCCGGACGACACGCGTGTCCTCGACAACGTGGTGCGCTTCATCGGCCAGCGGGTTGCCGCCGTCGTCGCCGAATCGGTGGGCGCAGCGGAAGCCGGAGCACGGGCCATCAAGGTGGAATACGAACTTCTTGACGCTGTCTTCTCGCCGCAGGACGCGTTGTTGCCCGGGGCGCCCGCGATCCACGGGGAGAAAGACGGGGAAACGGCCCGGATTTCCCGCCCGCAGAACAACGTCGTAGCTGAAGTCCATTCCCAGTTGGGGAACGTTGAATCCGGATTTGCAGCGGCCGATTTCATTCATGAGAACATGTATCAAACCCAGCGCGTGCAGCACGTCGCGATGGAAACGCACTGTTCCATCGCGTGGATAGAACCTACTGGGACGCCCGGAGAGGACCGGCTCATGGTGCGTTCCTCCAGTCAGGTCCCGTTCCTTGTCCGGCGTACCCTGGCTCGCGTGTTCGATCTCCGCGAGGACCGCATCCGCGTGATTGCTGGCCGGGTTGGCGGCGGGTTCGGCGGCAAGCAGGAAGTGCTCACCGAGGACCTCGTGGCCATGTCGGCCCTCAAACTGGGCCGGCCGGTGCAAGTGGAGTTCACCCGCACCGAACAATTCACTGCCACCACCACGCGACACCCCTTCGCCATCAAGGTCAAGGCGGGAACGACGCGTGACGGCCACCTGACGGCGATGCAGCTGGACGTCGTCACCAACACGGGTGCTTACGGAAACCATGCGCCCGGAGTGATGTTCCACGGTTGCGGCGAATCCTTGGCCGTCTACAAATGCGCCAACAAGAAGGTGGACGCGCAGGCGGTGTACACCAACACCGTCCCAGCAGGTGCATTCCGCGGCTACGGCTTGAGCCAGATGATCTTCGCGATCGAATCCGCGGTGGACGAGCTCGCCGTCGGAATCGGCATGGACCCCTTGGAGTTCCGGCTCAAGAACATGGTCCGGCCGGGTGACGACATGCTTTCCACGAACCCAGAACCGGAAGAGGACGTCTTCTACGGCAGCTACGGCCTGGACCAGTGCGTGGCTTTGGTCCGGGATGCCCTCGAACGGGGGGAGAAACGTTACCGGGACGCCGGCCTCGACAACCTCGGCCCGGAGTGGGCCACCGGCGTCGGATCCGCGCTGTCCATGATCGACACCGTTCCGCCCCGCGGGCACTTCGCCCACACGCGACTCAGGCTCCTGCCGGACGGTACGTTCGACGCCGCCGTCGGGACCGCCGAGTTCGGCAACGGCACCACCACGGTCCACGCCCAACTTGCCGCGACCGCACTGTCCACGACGGCGTCGAAGGTGGCTGTACGTCAGTCCGACACGGATCTCGTGGAGCACGACACCGGTGCGTTCGGCTCCGCAGGCACCGTGGTGGCCGGGCAGGCTACGCTCCTTGCGGCGCAGGATCTCGCAGTGCGGATCCGGGCTGTGGCTGCTGCGTTCCTCGGTGTTTCGGAGGCGGACTGTGTTTTGGAGGACGGAGTCGTGCGCTGTGGTGAACGGGTCCTGACGTTCACGGAAGCGTACGACGCCGCGCAGCAGCAGGGCGTGGAACTCGCCGCCCAGGGCCGTTGGGGTGGAACGCCGCGTTCGGTTGCCTTCAACGTCCACGGATTCCGGGTGGCAGTGAATACCGGAACCGGGGAACTGCGGATCCTGCAGAGCGTGCAGGCAGCGGATGCCGGAGTCGTGGTCAATCCACGGCAATGCCGTGGCCAGGTAGAAGGTGGAATCGCCCAAGCGCTCGGCGTCGCGCTGTACGAGGAAGTCCGCGTGAACGACGCCGGCCGGGTCACCACGGACATCCTGCGCCAGTACCACATCCCGTCCTTCGCGGACGTGCCGCGCAGCGAGGTCTACTTCGCGAAAACGAACGATCAGATGGGGCCGCTCGGTGCGAAGTCCATGAGCGAGAGCCCGTTCAACCCCGTGGCGCCCGCGCTGGCTAACGCCATCCGGAATGCCACCGGGGTGAGGTTCGCGGCGCTCCCCATCGCTCGGGACAAGATCTACCTCGCGCTCAAGGACGCTGCCGCCCCCACCCAACTAGTCCCCACCGCCGCCCTCGCCTCGCAAGCTCGGCCAGGGAACCCTGGCGGCGTGGGCCCCCGCATTTAATGCCGTTTTGAGGCCTCATAACGGCATCTACTGCTAGCCAGTTGGGTGGCTTGGCATTGGGAGGAGCTAATCGCCGAGGAGGTGTAGCTGGGCCCTGGTGTCCACGTCTGCTCCGCTGGCGAGGTCGCTACAGTCGACGACGTCCACCAGCCCGGGGTGCGCTTTCAGGAATCGGCGCGCTCCGGCGTCGCCTGCGGCGGACTCGGCTGCTTCGGCGCGGAGGGCGGCGTCGATGACCAAGGGGTGGCCGCGCCGGAGTTTTGCGGGTGCGCTGCCGTCGTGGGCGTCTTCTGCGTACCCCGCGGCGGTCACGCGGCCACGTTGGTGCGCAGCCAGCAGCCTGGCGACGACGCCGGGGGTCAGGCTGGGCTGGTCCACCAAAGCCATCAGGACGTTGTGGCCGTGGGCTGCCGCGGCAACCCCTGTCCGGAACGAGCTGGCCATGCCGGAGGCCCACTCCGGGTTGTCCACCACGAGGTACCGGTCCAGATCCGTGGTGCGGCGGACTTCCTCGGATCCTGCACCGAGCACCACCACTACCTCGCGGCATCCGCCGTCGAGCAGCGCCTTGGCGAGCACCTCCACTAAGGTGCGGCCGCGGAAGGGGAGCAATGCCTTGGGGCCGAGGCCCAGGCGCGTCCCTGCGCCGCCGGCCAACAGCACGCCCGTGGTGGGCGCGGGGCTGGTGTGGTTCATGGGATCACCCTATCCATGGGGCCCTAGAGTTCCGTAGGTTTACCTTGCATTCCGACATAGGTCTACCGAAAAAGGTTGAATATTACCCATGGGTAGGCCTTCTGGGAGGCTCCTACGGCGGATATTCTCTTAGGGACTTCACGAGAGTCAGTGGTCATCGGAAAGGATGCAACGATGCATCCGCGGTGGAAAGAGGGTTTATGTCTGGCATTTTCGAAATCTTGGCAGCAGGGGAACAAACGTTCCACTTTCGGTTGAAGGCCGATGATGGAACCGTAGTGGCAGTGTCGCCCAGGTTCCGAGATATAACGGCCCTCGTGGCCGGTATCAACGCTGTCAGGGAGAATGCCGCCACAGGATTCGTGGTGGATCACCGCTCGCTCGGAACGCAATAAAAGAAATCGGCGGCAGTGCTCACAGGAGCACTGCCGCCGATTAGTTTTTAAGGCACCTTAGGAGTCGCCTCCTGAACCGCCAGTGGTGCCGGCGGTGACGTCCAGGAGCTTGTAGCGGTCAATGGCGTACGACGGCGCACTCGGGTCTACCTCGCCCCTCGCCGCGAGGAGTTGGAGGGTTTTGGTGACGATCGAGTGGGTGTCGTTCTTGAAGAAGCGTCGTGCGGCTTGGCGGGTGTCGGAGAAGCCGAAGCCGTCGGCGCCGAGGGAGGCGAATTCGT
>NZ_JACHEE010000024.1:0-751 GCF_014207375.1 Arthrobacter sp. AZCC_0090
CCATCACCTATACGCCCCTTTCCCCCAACCCCCGCTCACCTATACGCCACTTCCGTCAAACCCTCCATCACAAATAAGCCGTTGTGACCGGACCCCCGCTCACCTATGCACCAGCCCCCCGCACCCCGGAACTGCAGGACCGTCCCGCCGCGACCGGCGATAAGTGAGCCGGCGTCCCGCCGGAAGGCCCCAGACGTGAGCGAGCCCCTCCCGCCGGAAGGCCCCATACGTGAGGGGGCGTCCCGCCGGAAGGCCCCGGGAACTGCAGGAAGCGTCAAGAATTTAACCTTGAACCTGGCTTTGAGAGCCGGCCGCGAGACTGCCGGGCGGGCTGGAAGTTGTGATGCTTCCCACGGGGAGCTGAATAGGCGGTCCTCGAATGCGTTCGTGGATGGCTGGTCACCTAGAATTACATAAGAGATACGAGCCGGATCCCGGCGGCGTGAGAACAAAATAAGGATAAGAGCGGCTGCGCATGCGCCAGTGGTCAGCTCACAACAGGAGGAATCCATCATGGCTGAGCACAACGGCGGCAACCGCGGCAACTTCGGCGGTGGCCGAGGCGATCGTGGCTCGTTCCGCGCCAACAACAATTCCGGGGGCGACCCGCGAGGATTCCGTTCCAGGGACAACCGTGAAGGCAACACTGGCGGTGACCGCGATCGTAAGCCGTTTGGTGATCGTCCGCGTCGTGATGGGGATGCGCGTCCGAGTTTTGGTGATCGTCCGCGTCGTGATGGGGATGCGCGTC
>NZ_JACHEE010000024.1:847-13711 GCF_014207375.1 Arthrobacter sp. AZCC_0090
CGTCCGAGTTTTGGTGATCGCGATCGTAAGCCGTTCGGTGATCGTCCTCGTCGTGATGGGGATGCGAGGCCGAGTTTTGGTGATCGCGATCGTAAGCCCTTCGGCGACCGTCCGCGCCGTGAAGGCGACGCGCGTCCGAGTTTTGGTGATCGCGATCGTAAGCCGTTCGGTGATCGTCCTCGTCGTGATGGGGATGCGAGGCCGAGTTTTGGTGATCGCGATCGTAAGCCGTTCGGTGATCGTCCGCGTCGTGATGGGGATGCGAGGCCGAGTTTTGGTGATCGCGATCGTAAGCCCTTCGGCGACCGTCCGCGTCGTGATGGCGACGCACGGCCCAGCTTTGGTGATCGCGATCGTAAGCCGTTTGGCGACCGCCCGCGCCGTGAAGGCGACGGTGAGCGCCGCAGCTTCGGCGATCGGCCCGAGCGCGGCCCCCGCAAGTTCGACGGCCCCCGTACCGACGGACGCAACTTCGGCGGCGGAACCCGGGAAGAGCGCCCCGCACGGGTGCCGAATGCGGCGGATCTCCGTAGTGCCAACCGCCCAGACCGCGATCGTTCCCCCGAGATCGACGACGACGTTACGGGCCAGGAACTCGACCGGGTCACCAAGCACCAGATCAAGACCCTTGAAGGCACCAATGCCGAATGGGTTTCCAAGCACCTTGTGATGGCCGGCCGTCTCATCGATATCGACCCTGAGTTGTCCTTCCAGCACGCCCTGGCCGCCAGCCGCCGTGGTGGCCGCTTGGCGGCCGTCCGTGAAGCCGTGGGCCTGACCGCCTACGCTGCTGGCCACTATGGCGAGGCGCTTCGCGAATTCCGCACGTACCGCCGGATCAGCGGATCCAACGTCCATTTGCCCCTCATGGCTGACTGCGAACGCGGTCTGGGGCGGCCGGACCGCGCGCTGGACGTCGTCCGTTCTCCCGAAGCACAAGACCTCGACGCCCCCGGCAAGGTTGAGCTCGCAATTGTGGCCTCCGGAGCCAGAACCGACCTTGGCCAGTTGGACGCCGCAGTGGCCGAGCTGGAGATCATTCAGCTCGACATCAACCGCGCCTTCTCCTACAGCCCGCGCCTGTTCCGCGCTTACGCTGACGCCCTGACGGCCGTGGGCCGCGCAGAGGAAGCCGGCAAGTGGCAACGCCAAGCAATCGTTGCGGAGAATGCCCTCGGCGTAGGAGAGTTCGAAGACCCGGACATCATCGACCTCGGCGAAGACGATGAACGCGAAGCTCCCAAGCCCCGCTTCAGGAACTTCGACGAAAAACCCGAGCGAGCCGAAGAGCAAAGCACCGAGGCCGCCCCGGTACGCGCGGAGACAGTCCCCGATTCTGAAGCCCCGGAAGACGATGAAGTAGAACTCGACGACGTCGAGTCTGACTACTTTGAGTCCGACGACGCCGAGTCGGACCGCGATTCCGTCGAGGACACCGAAGAAGACGAGGATACCGAAGAAGACGGAGAAGAGCTTTCCGAGGACGGCGAAGAGACCAAGAATGACTGAGGCCTCGCTGGTTTCGCATTTTGACGCAGTTCTGTCTGATCTGGACGGAGTTGTCTATGCGGGTCCGCACGCTATTCCTGGCGCTGTGGAATCCCTGCAGCGCCTTGAATCGGTGGGGGTGCGGCTTGGCTATGTGACCAACAACGCCTCCCGTACCCCTGCCCAGGTTGCGGCGCATCTTCGTGAGCTGGGGGCTCCGGCGGAAGACAACCAGGTGGTCAGCTCTTCGCAGGCTGCCGGAGACCTTCTGGCAGGACTCCTGGCTCCGGGTTCGCGCGTCATGATTACTGGCAGCGCGGCGTTGGCCCATGAAATAGAACTCGTCGGCCTCACGCCCGTCCACACCGCCGAAGAAAAGCCAGTGGCTGTAGTCCAGGGCTTTAATCCGGAAATCGCGTGGAAAGACCTGGCCGAGGCGGCCTATGTCGTTGCAGCAGGTGCCCTTTGGGTCGCCACAAATACGGACATGTCCATCCCCCAGGCCCGCGGTATCGCTCCCGGAAACGGGACCCTCGTTGCCGCTGTCGCATCTGCCACGGGCAAGCAGCCGCGAGTCGCAGGCAAGCCGGAGGCACCTCTTTTCCACTCCGCCGCGCGGCGGCTGAAGTCCGAACGGCCGATCGTCGTCGGAGACCGTCTGGACACCGACATCCTCGGCGGCAACCGCGCGGGTTTCGCGACAGCCGCGGTCCTCACCGGCGTCGACACGCCCGGTTCCATTCTTGCTGCACGCAGCTCGGAGAGGCCCGGTTACCTGCTGGCGGATCTCACGGAACTGTACGAGCCGTACCCCGAGATCGTCGAGGAGGGCAGCGCCTTCCGTTGCGGAAAGGCAACTGCCCAAGTCCAGGACGGCCTGATCACCGTCTCCGGGTCCGAGAACGATCTGGACGCTTGGCGTGCCGCGTGTGCAGCCTGGTGGGCCGTCAATCCAGACGCGGCAGAGGCTACTTCGCCGCGGCTCGAATGGCTCGAAAACTAGACTGGTGCAATGAGCGAGTTGAACGATCTCCCGGGAAGCGCCGTCGAACCGAGCGCCGTCGAACCGCACGATGCTCCGTGGCCGGACGACACGGTCTCCACCGGTGATGCAGCCGTCGATTTGACCCTGGAAAGGCTGGCGGACATCCACTCCGTCGCAGTGGCCGAGCACAGCGTTATATACTCCGAGGTCCACGACTCCTTGTTGGCGGCCCTCAACGCCGACGAACGCTGAGCATGGTCAGGCTCGACCAGGAACTCGTCAGCCGTGGATTGGCGAGATCGCGTACTCATGCCGCGAAACTTATTGCGGACGGAAAAGTCAGTTCGGGAGGCAGCGTTCTCGCCAAGGCGGCACAACAGGTCTCCGAAGTGACCGAACTGGATGTTCAAGCCCACGCCGAGGACGTGTACGTCAGCCGTGCCGGCCACAAACTGGCCGGAGCGCTGGAGGCGTTCCCTTCGGTCGTCGTGGAAGGGAAACGATGCCTCGACGCCGGAGCCTCCACCGGTGGCTTTACTGACGTGCTGCTCCGGCAAGGTGCCGCGCACGTGGTGGCGGTCGACGTCGGGCATGACCAGTTGGTGCCGTCCTTGCGGAGCGATCCCCGCGTCGCAGTCCATGAGGGCCTCAACGTCCGCTACATGACTCCGGAGCAGATCGGGGGCCCGGCCGCGCTCACTGTGGCGGACCTGTCCTTCATTTCCCTCACCTTGGTTCTGCATCCGCTCGCGACATGCACCAAGCCCGGGGGAGACCTGGTGCTCATGGTGAAGCCGCAATTCGAGGTCGGCAAGGAACGGCTGAGCAGGACCGGAGTGGTCACATCG
Source organism: Arthrobacter sp. AZCC_0090 (assembly GCF_014207375.1). Taxonomy (GTDB): domain Bacteria; phylum Actinomycetota; class Actinomycetes; order Actinomycetales; family Micrococcaceae; genus Arthrobacter. The sequence goes on from NZ_JACHEE010000024.1 coordinate 4,169, forward strand.
GACCACGAACGGCGGCGCGCGGTAGCCCAAGTCGCCAAAGCGGCCGTGGACGCCGGGCTTGAACTTTGCGGCCTCGCACCGAGTCCCTTGCCGGGCCAGGACGGAAATGTGGAGTACTTCCTGTGGATAAGACGCAGGATTCAGGCGGACTTGCCTAAGATCGAAGAGCGGGACGAGGAAGTTGCTGCACTGATGGAAAGAATCTGGACCACCCACTAGAAAGCGGAACACCATGAGCAGGCGCGTTTTGGTCCTTGCCCACACCGGGCGTGAGGACTCCCTTCGCGCGGCCTGGGATGCCTGCGGGCAGCTCCACTACTCTGGCCTGATTCCCGTGATGCAGAAATCTGAACTGGATGACATCGAACGCTTCTACGGTGTGGTGGATAAGCCGATCGAAATCCTCCATGAGGATGTCCGTTTGGAGGACGTCGAACTCGTCATGGTTCTTGGCGGCGACGGCACCATCCTGCGCGCGGCTGAGCTGGTCCGCAACGTCGACGTTCCCTTGCTGGGCGTCAACCTTGGACATGTCGGCTTCCTTGCCGAGAGCGAACGGGCCGATCTTGCCCAGACTGTCGAATGGATTGCCAGCCGCGAATACACGGTGGAAGAGCGCATGACCATCGATGTCCAGGTGTGGGTCCGCGGCCAGAAGATCTGGCACACCTGGGCCCTCAACGAGGCCGCCATTGAAAAAGCGGACCGGGAGCGCATGATCGAAGTAGTGACCGAAGTGGACGAACGTCCACTGACGTCCTTTGGCTGCGATGGAGTGGTTCTCGCTACCCCCACGGGCTCCACGGCCTACGCGTTCTCCTCCGGCGGGCCGGTGGTGTGGCCGGAGGTGGAGGCCTTGGTGATCGTCCCCATCAGCGCCCATGCCCTCTTCGCCAAGCCCCTTGTAGTTTCGCCACGGTCCAACCTTGCCGTGGAGATCCTCACCCGTACCGACGCCCAAGGCGTGCTTTGGTGCGATGGCCGACGCTCCGTGGACCTTCCGCCCGGTGCCCGCATCGAAGTGACCCGGTCCACTCGGCCCGTACGGCTTGCGCGCACCCATCAGACCCCGTTTTCTGCGCGGCTCGTGCGGAAGTTTGAGCTCCCCATCCACGGCTGGCGAGGCCCGGCACCCCGTTCGGCGGACATCCACACCGGTCCTACCCCGGTGGTCAGGACTTTCAAGCCCAGCCCTTTGCCAACACCCCAGGATGTGCGGACAGGCAGAACGGCCGATCCCACAAAGGAGATGTAAACCATGATCGAGGAACTCCGGATCCGTGATCTCGGCGTCATCACCGACGCCACGTTGCCGTTGGGCCCCGGCCTGAGCGTCGTCACGGGCGAAACCGGCGCCGGCAAGACCATGGTGGTCACCGCCGTCGGCCTCCTTCTGGGAGCGAGGTCGGACGCCGGCGCGGTGCGCTCCGGCGCCAAGTCAGCCTCCGCGGAGGCTCGGTTGTTGCTTGATCCGGCTCACGCCGCCGTGGAACGGGCCGTTGAGGCCGGCGGGGACGCTGAAGAGTACGACGGCGGCACCCAGCTCCTGCTTGCCCGCACAGTGGGCGCGGACGGCCGCAGCCGCGCCTTCGTGGGTGGCCGGTCGGCGCCTGTGGGCGTGTTGGCAGAACTTGGCGAAAGCCTGGTGGTGGTGCACGGCCAGTCGGACCAGATCCGGCTCAAGGGTGCCGTGGCGCAGCGGCACGCGCTGGACCGCTTCGCCGGGGTCGATCTCGCCGCGGCGCTGACTGAGTATCAGGAACTTTACCGTCATTGGAGGTCCAGCCAGACGGAGCTCGATACACTCCGCGGCGAGGCCCGGGAGAGGCTGCGCGAGGCGGAATCGCTCGCAGTCGCGCTCAACGAAATCGACGACGTCGATCCACAGCCGGGCGAGGACGAATCCCTCAAGGCCGAGGCAGTGAAGCTGGCGAACGTGGAAGAGCTCCGCATCGCCGCAGCGGCAGCCCATGAAGCACTGATTTCGGAGGAATTCGGCGAAACAGCCGATGCCACGACGCTGATTGACTCCGCCAAACGGGCGCTGGACCAGGTTTCCGAACATGACGAAGCGTTGGCGGGAGCCGCCGCACGGCTCGCCGAAATCGGCTTCCTCATCAACGACATCGCGGGGGAGCTGTCCAGCTACCAAGCCTCCCTGGACTCCGAAGGGCCCGAACGGCTTTCGGAGATCGAGGAGCGGCGCGCAGCACTGGCCAAACTCATCCGGAAGTACGCTCCAAGCATCGACGAGGTCTTGGAATGGGCAGCAGCGTCGAGGACCCGGCTGGACGAACTGCAGGATGACTCGAGCCGGATCGAAGCCCTTGACGCCGAGGTGACTGCCGCGGAATCAACATTGCGAAAGCAAGCCGCGCGCATCTCGAAGTCGCGATCGAAGGCGGCGAAAGAACTCTCCGCGCGCGTGAGCGCGGAACTCACCGCTCTTGCCATGGCCGATGCGACCCTGGTGATCGAGGTGGACAGCCAAGGACAGTTGGGGCCGCACGGCATCGACGACATTTCCTTCCTGCTGCAGCCGCACTCAGGGGCGCCTGCCCGTCCGCTCGGCAAGGGCGCGTCCGGTGGTGAGTTGTCCCGGGTCATGCTCGCCATCGAGGTGGTACTGGCTGCAGTGGATCCGGTGCCGACGTTTGTCTTTGACGAAGTAGATGCTGGAGTGGGTGGGCGTGCCGCCGTCGAGATCGGACGCCGCCTGGCCATGCTGGCGCGCCATGTCCAGGTGCTGGTGGTAACCCATCTGCCACAGGTTGCCGCGTTCGCGGACCAACACATTCGGGTCACCAAGACCTCGGTCAGGGGAAGCGACGGCAAGACCGCCACGGGCTTCACGTCCAGCGACGTCCAGCTCCTCGATGACGGGGAACGAGTGAAAGAGCTTGCCAGGATGCTGGCAGGACAGGAAGACTCGGAGTCTGCGCGGGCTCATGCCCAGGAGTTGCTGGACGACGCGAAGCTTCTGCCCCAGCAGGCTTAGCCGGCTAGCTCTGACGTAGGACTGCCGTAGGACATCAGTCACATCCCGGGCTTGCCGTGCCCGAACCGGCGCACGCGAAGGGTGCTGCCGGGCTGGGGATTTCCGAGCGCCTGACCCGTTTTTACCGGTTCGGGTGGACTTTACTCTTGATCCTGGCCCCATGGCAGGGGACTATTGAGCATTTGGGAAAACGGCTAGCGGATCCTTTGGAGGCGCAATTGATGATAGGCTCGAATTCCGTGGTGCAGCGATCAAATTCCCGTGTAAATTCCCGGTTCCCGGGCTCGTCCAAGACGACCAAACACATCTTTGTCACTGGCGGTGTGGCGTCCTCGCTCGGTAAGGGGCTGACGGCTTCGAGCCTCGGCCATCTGCTGCGGGCACGCGGTTTGTCTGTAACTATGCAGAAGCTGGATCCCTATCTGAACGTGGATCCGGGCACGATGAACCCCTTCCAACACGGCGAAGTCTTCGTCACTGACGACGGCGCCGAAACCGATCTCGACATCGGACACTACGAGCGCTTCCTCGATGAAAACCTCGAAGGTTCGGCCAACGTCACGACCGGCCAGATCTACTCGACCGTCATCGCGAAGGAACGGCGAGGCGAGTACCTCGGCGACACCGTCCAGGTCATCCCGCACATCACGGATGAGATCAAGCGGCGCATGCGCCTTCCCGCTGAAGGCAAGAACGCTCCGGACGTCATCATCACCGAAATCGGCGGCACGGTTGGCGACATCGAGTCTCAGCCTTTTCTGGAGTCCGCACGCCAGGTCCGCCAGGACATCGGCCGCAACAACGTCTTTTTCCTCCACGTCTCGCTGGTGCCGTACATCGGCCCCTCGCAGGAGCTGAAGACCAAACCAACGCAGCACTCCGTTGCCGCCCTGCGCTCCCTCGGCATCCAGCCGGAAGCGATCGTGATCCGCTCAGACCGCGAAGTGCCCGACGCTATGCGCGAAAAGATCGGCCGCATGTGCGACGTCGATATTGACGCCGTGGTCAACGCCGCCGACGCTCCCAGCATCTACGACATTCCCAAGACGCTGCACTCCCAGGGCCTTGACTCCTACGTCGTCCGAGCCCTGGACCTCCCGTTCAAGGACGTCGACTGGACCAGCTGGGACAAGCTCCTCGAAGCTGTCCACAACCCCAAGCACCACGTTGAAGTTGCCCTCGTGGGCAAGTACATCGACCTCCCGGACGCTTACCTGTCCGTGACCGAGGCCTTGCGTGCCGGCGGTTTCGCGAACGAAACCAAGGTCAAGATCCGTTGGGTCCCGTCCGACGAATGTGAAACCCTCGAGGGAGCCACCAAGTCGCTGGCCGGCGTCGATGCGATTTGTGTTCCCGGCGGCTTCGGCATCCGTGGCTTGGAAGGCAAACTGGGCGCTCTTAAGTTTGCCCGCGAGACCAAGCTTCCGGTGCTGGGCCTGTGCCTGGGCCTGCAGTGCATGGTCATCGAGTACGCCCGCAACGTGGTGGGCCTTGAAGGCGCATCCTCCAGCGAGTTCGAGCCCGACTCCAAATACCCGGTCATCGCAACGATGGAAGAGCAGTTGGACATCGTGGACGGCAAGGGCGACCTGGGCGGCACCATGCGCTTGGGCCTCTATGAAGCCAAGCTGGACGAAGGCTCCGTCGTTGCCGAGACCTATGGGGCAACGACGGTCAGCGAGCGTCACCGCCACCGCTACGAAGTGAACAACAAGTACCGCGAGCAGATCGCGGCCGAGGGTTTGGTGTTCTCCGGAACGTCTCCCGATGGCAAGCTGGTTGAGTACGTGGAACTGCCGCGCGAAGTACACCCGTATTACGTGGCAACGCAGGCCCACCCGGAGCTCAGCTCCCGGCCCACGCGTCCGCACCCGCTGTTTGCGGGCCTCGTAAAGGCTGCGCTGGAGCGCCAAGCAGGCGTTGATTCGGCTGCGAAGTCGGCTCGCAAGGTAGCTGCGAAGTAATCGCTCACTCAAACGAAGGACGGCGCGATGCCCGGTATTTCTGAAACCCCCAGTTCTTTTCGGAAGGTTTCGGACATGCCGAGCCCGCGCCGTCTTTTGTCGTCCAACAAGGTCTACGAGGGCCGAGTTTGGGACGTCGTCAGCGATGCCTTCGAGCTGGGCGAAGACACCGGGGCTTTGGTCCGCGACTACATCGACCATCCTGGCGCCGTCGCAGTGTTGCCGATGAATGTCGACGGCGAAATCCTGTTGATCAAGCAATATCGCCACCCGGTCGGCATGGATCTGTGGGAAATTCCGGCCGGGCTTCTTGACGTGGCGGGCGAAGATTTTGTGGTGGGTGCCGCCCGGGAACTCGCCGAAGAGGCCGATCTCACCGCCGCCACGTGGAATGTCCTGGTGGACTTCTTCAATTCGCCTGGATCTTCGAGCGAGGCGATCCGAATCTATCTGGCACGGGGACTGGGTGATGTCCCCGAGACCGAACGGCACGTCCGCACGGAAGAGGAATCGGAAATCGAGCTGGTGTGGGTGCCGCTCGACGAAGCTGTTTTGGCAGTGCTGGAGGGCCGCTTGCACAACCCGTCCGCCGTCGTCGGGATCCTTGCCGCCGCGGCCGCCCGCGCCGATGGTTTCAGGAGCCTGCGTCCGGCCAATGCCCCGTGGCCAGCCCACCCGAGCCAGCGCTGACCATGCCCCAGCTTGCGGAGACCCGGATTCAAACTGCCATTGACCGGGCCGTCACGGATTACCTGCAGCACCTTGGCGTGGAACGCGGACTCGCAAGCAACACGTTGTCCGCCTACCGTCGGGATCTGTCCCGCTATTCGAACTTCCTGGCAGCATCCGGCGTCGACAAACCGGGCAGTATCTCCCGCCACGACGTCACCGCCTTCGTCCAGGCACTCGCCGACGGCTCGGATGGTGGTGCCGCTCTCGGCGTCCGCTCAGCGGCCCGCACGGTAGTTGCCGTCCGCGGGCTCCATAAGTTTTGGGCTTTGGAAGGGACGACGACGGCGGACCCCGCCAGCGACGTCCACCCGCCAATGCCAGGCAAGCGCCTGCCGAAGGCCATTAGCGTCGGCGAAGTGACCCGGATCCTCGAAGCGGCCGGTGCCGATACCGCCACCGGGTTGAGGGACCGGGCCCTTTTGGAGTTCCTCTACTCCACGGGCGCCCGGATCAGCGAAGCTGTGGGGCTCGACGTCGACGATGTCTCCCTTGAAGCGGAAGCCGACGGGCCCGCGATCGTACGGCTGTTCGGAAAAGGCTCGAAGGAGCGCCTGGTGCCGTTGGGGTCCTACGGTGCGCGCGCCGTCGACTCCTATGTGGTTCGCGGACGGCCCGCGTTGGCCGCCAAAGGAAAAGGGACTCCGGCGCTGTTCCTGAATGCCCGCGGAGGCCGGATCAGCCGACAGAGCGCCTGGACCATTCTTAAGACCGCGGCGGAGAAGGCCAACATCACCAAGGACGTCTCCCCTCACACCCTCCGGCATTCCTTCGCCACGCATTTGCTAGAGGGTGGCGCGGACGTCCGTGTGGTGCAGGAACTCCTGGGCCATGCCTCGGTGACCACCACGCAGGTGTACACCTTGGTTACCGCCGACACCTTGCGCGAGGTGTACGCAGCCGCGCATCCGCGGGCGCTCGGCTGACCCAGGCCACCTACCGCGGGCTGGTACCGGTTACGCCAAGACCTTGAATGTCAGCTCCACCGCACTCAAGAACAGAGCCAGGACAGACATGCCCAGTCCGGCCACGAGAAGAAGCCCCGGGTGGGCCAGACCCACTACGACTCGCCGTAGCCTCGACCGGGAGCGCAGGAATTTCTTTGGCACCCGTGAGCTGGCGGGACTTTGGCTCCAGCCACGCAGACGACGCAGAAACCAGGCGCAGCGGACAATAAATGCCATCCACAGCACGGAAATGACAAGAGGGACTGCTGCCACGAGCAAGTTGAAGCCTAAGGACGTGACTTCGCGCTCGGAATTTCCGGCTGCGGCCTGCACGGTGGTGGAGATGGAGGCGCCCATGATCACCGAAATGCCCCACACCAGGAAAGCCGTCACCAAGGCAAGGAACCGCACGAAGAAATGGCCCAGCACTGATTCGCTCTGGGGTCTCAAATGCCTGCGGGGAGTCGCGTTCAGCACCGCAAGGGTGGACAGCAGGGTCGGTAGTGCCGCCATGCCGACCAACAGGTACCAGCTCCAACCGGCTATGTCGAGGAACTCATCGAGGACGATCAACAATGCCCAGAATCCGGTCCATGCCCACCCGGCGTAGAGCGGATACCGGACCACCCAGTCAGGCAGCCAGGCATCGGCTGCCGGCCTTGTCGGGGTGACGTTCTCTCCTGGCGGGGAGCCCGCCGTCGTCGTCGGCCCTTCACCCCCATCCACGCTCATGGGCCAACTGTAGCAAGGACACATGCGCCGACCCGCGGAGTTAGGCTTGGTCAATGACTCCAGCCCACGTCACCCTTTGCTTCCTGCTCCGCGACGGCGACGCCGGCAAAGAAGTGCTCCTTGGCCGGAAGAAGACCGGCTTCGGCACCGGGAAGATTGTGGGCGTCGGCGGGCACGTAGAATCCGGAGAGACAGCCGCCGAGGCTGTATGCCGGGAGGTCGACGAAGAGATATTCGTCCATGTGGAAGAGGAACATCTCATTCCTGCCGGGACAGTGGACTTCGTGTTCCCCGCCAAGGCGGAGTGGAACATGTTCACCACGGTGTACCTGACAGAGCAATGGACCGGTGAACCGGCCGAAAGCGATGAAATCGCCCCACAGTGGTACCGGGTGTCGGGACTACCCGTCGAACAGATGTGGGCCGACGCCGAACACTGGTTGCCTGCCATGATTTCCGGCCAGCGCATCGCAGTGGAGGTCGTGCTCGCCGGTGACAACGAAAGCGTCGCCGAAGTTCACACCGCCGAGTGGCTGGATTCGGGAGCAGCGCGTTAGCCTTCGGAAAAATACAACAAACGACGACGGGCCGGCACCCCACGGAGGTGGCCGGACCGTCGTCGCACCGTCAGAAATTACGGCAGGTGCCGTTCATCCACGCCGTTGTATTCGCTCAGCGGGCGGATGAGGGAATTCGATCCGAGTTGCTCCATGATGTGTGCTGTCCAGCCGGTGATGCGGCTAGCGACGAACAGCGGGGTGAAGGTCGGGGTGTCGAAGCCCATGAGGTGGTAGGTGGGTCCGGCGGGGTAGTCGAGGTTTGGCTTGATTGCCTTGGCTTCGTCCATGGCCTGTTCGAGGCCGTTGTACAGGCCCAGGAGTTCTGCCCGGCCGTAGTGGGCGATCATCTTGTCCAGTGCGGCCTTCATGGTGGGCACGCGGGAGTCGCCGTGCTTGTAGACGCGGTGCCCGAATCCCATGACCTTCTTCTTCTGCGCCAGGGCGTGTTCCATCCAGGTCTTTGCCCGGCTGGCGGCGTCTTCGAGGGATTCCTCGGTGCGGATGCCGATTTCCTCGAAGGTGTGCATGACGGCCTCGTTGGCGCCGCCGTGCAAAGGTCCTTTGAGGGCGCCGATTGCCGCGGTGACCGCGGAGTGCAGGTCCGAGAGAGTGGAGGTGACAACACGGGCCGTGAAGGTGGACGCGTTGAAGGAGTGCTCGGCGTAGAGGATCATCGAGACGTTGAACGCCTTCACGACCTCTTCCACCGGGTCCTCGCCGAAGGTCATCCACAGGAAGTTCGCGGAGTAGCCAAGGTCGTCCCTCGGCGCGACGGGTTCGATGGGCTGTCCGTCCGCGCGTCGGCGGCGCTGGTCATAGGCAACCACCGCAGGCATGGCGGCGAACAGGTCAATTGCCTTGGTCATGTTGGCTTCCGGCGTGGAAACCTCGGCCAGCGGGTGCCGTGCCCCCAGCACCGAAGCGGCCGTGCGGCACACATCCATCGGGTGGGCCGTCGTCGGGAGCGTATCGATGACCTGCTTCACCACAGGGTCAAGGGCGCGGCCCGCGCGCTCGCGGGCTGTGAATTCTGCAAGTTCTTCCGGCGTGGGCAACTCACCGTTCCACAGCAGGAAGGCAACTTCTTCGAAGCTGCACTTGGCGGCGAGTTCCTGCACGGGATATCCGCGGTACAGCAGCGAGTTGGTGTCCGGGTTGACCTTGGAGATCGCGGTGTAGTCCACGACGACGCCGGCCAGGCCCTTCTTGATCTCTTCAGCAGCCATGCTGAACTCCTTCGTTCATCGGCAAGCGCTCCTGGATGACCGGAGCGCCTGCATCCCTTGGTTGATCCAGTTACCGGCTGAGCCCAGGAATCTGGAAGTTGAAAACGCTCGTGTCGAAGTGGTTGTAGGCCTCGTAGTCCACGAGGTCATAGAGCCGCGCACGGGTGAGCATGTTCTCCACCTGCGCCTCCTGCGTTCCTGTGGCCTTGATCGTTTCCAGCGTACGCTCTGCAGCCCCCATAGCAATGCGGAGCAGGGTGACGGGGTAGATCACCATGTTCACGCCGACGGCCTGGAGCTGTTCGGTGGTGAAGAGATCGCTTTTGCCGAACTCGGTCATGTTGGCCAGGATCGGCACGTCCACGGCTTCGCGGATGGCTTGGAACT
>NZ_JACHEE010000025.1 GCF_014207375.1 Arthrobacter sp. AZCC_0090
GCACACTATTGAGTTCTCAAACAACAGACACACCCGACACCACCCACACCCACAAAAGGTCCAGGATCGCTCCGGAGCAACTTTCCAAACTTACCGGCTGCTTGCCTCCTAGTCAAATCAGCGTTCTTGACTTGATTTTCACGAGGAACTCAGTCAACTTCACCGATCTCCACTGGGGAGCAGCGCGGGTACTAACTATACCACCACTTCTCCGGGGAGGCAAAACCCTCGCGGAGCAACCTCCTCCTGAGCTTCTGCAGCGACACTCGAGATCCACGCAAAGGGCCCGGAAGCTCAACGCTTCCGGACCCGTCACGCTCCGGCCGACGCTCGGCCAAGCAATAACAACTTAGCCCACAGGCGTGAACCAGGAAGCTCCCAGCGGCGGCAAGGTGACAGTCAGTGCAGCGGGCAGTCCTTCCGCCCCGGGTGCGGTGGCAACCAACTCACCGCTGTTGACCACACCCGAGCCTCCGTACACCTCAGCGTCAGTGTTAAGTACTTCCTGCCAAGCGCCGGCGGAAGGAACGCCGAGGACATAGTCCTGGTGCGGTCCGCCGGAGAAGTTCACAGCGCAGACCAGTGGCTTGCCGTCATGATCCCAACGGATGAAGGTCAGTACGTTGCGATCCGCGTCCGCGCCGTTGATCCACTGGAAGCCGCCGGGCTCGTTGTCCCGCACGTGCAAGGCCGGCGTCGAGCTGTACAAGGTGTTCAACTCGCGGGTGAGGAGCTGCAGCCCCCGGTGCGAGGGGATGTCGGCGAGGAACCAGTCGAGGCCGTGCTGTTCGGACCATTCGGCCTCCTGGCCGAATTCGGTGCCCATGAAGATGAGCTGCTTGCCCGGGTGGGCCCATTGGTACGCCATGAAGGCCCGCAGGTTGGCGAGCTGCTGCCAACGGTCCCCTGGCATCTTGCGCAGCATTGACCCCTTGCCGTGCACTACCTCGTCGTGGCTGATGGGAAGCAGGAAATTTTCCGTGAAGGCGTAGACCATGGAGAACGTCACCGTACCGTGGTGCCAGCGGCGGTTGACCGGGTTTTCGGAGATGTACTTGAGGGAATCATGCATCCAGCCCATGTTCCACTTGAGCCCGAAACCCAAGCCGCCGTGGTTGGTGGGGGCGGTGACGCCGGGAAACGCCGTGGACTCCTCGGCGATGGTCACGGCACCCGGGTGGGTTTTGTAAATGGTGGCGTTGACTTCCTGGAGGAAGGAGATTGCTTCCAGGTTCTCGCGCCCTCCGTGGACGTTGGGGAACCACTCCCCGTCCTCGCGGGAGTAGTCCCTGTAGAGCATGGAGGCAACGGCGTCCACGCGAAGGCCATCGATGTGGAATTCCTCAAGCCAGTAGAGGGCATTCGCGACCAGGAAGTTGCGTACCTCGGTTCGACCGAAGTCAAAAATGAGCGTGCCCCAGTCCGGGTGTTCGCCAAGCCGGGGGTCCGAGTGCTCGTATAGTGGTTCGCCATCGAAACGCGCGAGAGCCCATGAGTCCTTCGGGAAGTGCGCCGGAACCCAGTCCAGGATGACGCCGATGCCTGCTTGGTGCAGGGAATCGACCAGGAAACGGAACTCGTCCGGATGCCCAAAGCGCGAGGTCGGAGCAAAGTAGGAAGTGACTTGGTAGCCCCACGAACCGCCAAAGGGGTGCTCGGCCACCGGCATGAACTCCACGTGGGTGAAGCCAAGCCATTTCACATATTCCACGAGGTCCTTGGCCAGCTCCTTGTACCCGAGGCCGAGGCGCCAGGAACCGAGATGGACTTCGTAGACGCTCGTGGGCGAGTTGTGCGGATCCTTGAGGGCGCGCGCCGTCATCCAGGCGTCGTCCTTGAAGCGGTAGCTGGACTCAACAACGCGTGATGCCGTCAAGGGTGGCACCTCGGTGCCGAAGGCGAGGGGATCGGCTTTTTCCACCCAATGGCCAGCCTTCGTGAGCAGTTCGAATTTGTAGCGCGCCCCTGCTACAACGCCCGGAATGAAGACTTCCCAGACACCGGAAGAGCCCAGTGAGCGCAGGGCGTGTTCACGCCCGTCCCAAGAGTTGAACTCGCCCTTGACGCGGACTGCCTGCGCGTTGGGCGCCCAGACGGCAAAGGAGACACCGTCCACGTCACCTAGTGGGGAGCGGTAGTGCTGGACGTGCGAGCCGAGCGTGTCCCAAAGCCGTTCATGCCGGCCTTCTCCGATGAGGTGCAGATCCACCTCGCCAACTGTTGGAAGGTAGTGGTAGGGATCGTTGATGGTCACCGGGGCAGAATCGCCATACACCACTTCCAGGCGGTAGTCCGGCACGTGGCCGTGCTGCAGCGGCTCGAGGACCGCCACCCAGACGCCGTCGGTCTCGTGGATCATCGGCGTGGAACCGGCCTCGGTGACTACCGTGACGGACTCGGCGAGATGTTTGACCGTACGGATGGTGACGTGACCGTGGTCGTCAAGGTGCGCGCCGAGCACCGAGTGCGGGGCGTGGTGCGCACCGGCAGCCACCCGGCCCAGGGTAGCGGCGTCCACATACAGCGGGACTCGGGGCCGTTCGGTACGTGCTGAGCCTGTCATTTCCTTACCTTCCGATGTCGCCACGGCGTCCGTGCCGGGGCTCGTATTGCCGAGGAGCTGCCGCGAGGCGTTGACCGGAATGGGCAACCAATCCGGCCTGTTCCGCATCTCGTAGATCACCTCGTACAAGGCCTTGTCCAGCCACAATGCCACAAAGAGCGGCGAGCCGCGGTCAATGGTTCCAGGGGTGATGTCGCTGTAACCGGCCAGGAACGCTTCCGCGCAGTCGTCAACCCATGTCACCGGGACCGCTGCACGAGGATTCTCGCGGATGGCCGCGCCGGCCGCATAGTCAAAGGACCGCAACATTCCCACGACGTCGCGCAGGGGAACGTCGGGAATGTTACGGAGTTCGATCGGCCGGAGGGGCTCGCCTTCAAAGTCCAAGATCGCCCACCGGCCCGGTTCTCCCGCGGCGCCGGGGACCAAGAGGATCTGGCCCAGGTGAAGATCGCCATGGATGCGCTGCAACGTCCCGGCTTCCTTGCCGGACAATTGCGTCAGGAGCGCCTCGAGCTGCTGCTCATGGGGCCCGACGGCGGTACCCGCTTCAGCCCACGACTGGCGGACGCGCCGGGCTACTTCGGGCGCAATGTCCTGGCCCGGAACCTGTTCCCGCGCCGTTCCAAGGGTCTCTGCGAGCCGTAGATGCACGGTAGCCGTCGCCTGGCCCATTTGCCGGGCCTCGGCGGTAAAGTCCGTTCCGGATGCGGCGGCATTGACGGCGAGGCGCCAAGCGTCCTGCCCGCCCGCAAGGAATTCGTGGGCCACGGCGAGGTCGGCTGAGGCTGTGCCGTGGCGCCCCAAAGGTGTCCTTACCTCCCATGTTCCCGTAATCCAGCCAAGCGTGGAGGGCACCTCCTGGGTTCCTCCCGACGTCAGGGCCGCACCGACTTCCACTTCGGGGTTCTTACCGATCGACAACACCCGGAAGATCTTCACGATCGCCGCCGACTCGCCGTCGTCGACTATCACCGAAGTGTTGGACTGCTCACCGGAGGAGACCCGCACGGATCCTGAGGCGGCGGGCAGGCGCAGGCCGCCAGGCACAGAATGCCCGCTCGCGGCGCATTCCCCCTCTCCAGGTTCGGCCATGGCCAGACCTTGGATGAGATCGAGCCATGCGGTCACGAAGACGGGATCGTGGGGCGCGTCGTACACCCAGACCGGCGTATCGCCGTCGGCCTGGCCCACCAAGGCAGCCGCCAAAGCGGTTGCGGGACGAGAGCGATAGCTGAGCGGCACCTGGATGATGTCAGTCTGCATCCCGCCGTCGGCCGTGGCGTAGCGGACGGACAGCAACCGGACCTCCAAGCCGATCCCGGCGTCGGGCTGGCGCAGGTGGAAGGAGCCAACGAGGTCCACATCGAATGCCCCTGCTTTGACCGGAAACCAGCGTTGCCGGGGCAGCCATTCTTTGAGCAGGGGTGCCAGGACCGTGTTGGGCGCCAAGATACTCATGTCAGCCTTCGATGGAGAGCACTGGGATGGCTTGGGTGTACGGCGAGGATCCAGTGGAACCCGCCGAGCGTATCCGGAGCCAGAAGAAATCGTGGCTGCCGAGCGTAAGGGTTAATGAGCCATCAGCGCCAATCGCCGGGAAAGGCTGGCCCCCGAAGACATCCCTTAGGCCTCTTCCCGCGTATTCGGGGATATCCAAGGTTGTAGCCACCGGATGCTGGGACAGGTTGAAAACGCACAGGATCGATTCGGCGTCTTCGCCTTCCGGGTTGTCTTCGCGGAGTTCTCGCAGATAGGCAAGGACCACTTCGTGGTCCGCTGGAACGTGCCGGAATTCACCAAGCCCAAACGCGGCGTGGTTCTTCCGGACGCTCAGGATCTGCCGGGTCCAGCGCAGGAGCGAGCCGGAGTGGGCCGCTTCGGCCTCGACGTTCGCCATGCTGTAGTTGTAGACCAGCGATTGGATGACCGGCAGGTAGAGCTTTCCGGGGTCGGCGTTGGAGAAACCCGCGTTGCGGTCCGGGTTCCATTGCATCGGTGTGCGGACGGCATCTCGATCGTCAAGCCAAATGTTGTCCCCCATCCCGATTTCATCCCCGTAGTAAAGGAAGGGGCTGCCCGGCAGGGACAGCAGCAACGCGTTGATCAGCTCGATCTCGGAGCGGGAGTTGTCCAGCAGCGAGGCAAGCCTCCGCCGGATACCGATGTTGGCGCGCATCCGCGGGTCAGGCGCGTACCAGCCCAACATGGCCGCACGTTCGTCGGCGGTGACCATCTCCAGGGTGAGTTCGTCGTGGTTGCGCAGGAAGGTACCCCATTGCGCCCCGGCCGGGATTCCAGGGGTATCGCGCAAAGTCTCGATGATCGGGGCGGCCTTCTGATCGCGGAGCGCGTAGTACAGGCGCGGCATGATGGGAAAATGGAACGCCATGTGGCATTCCGGTTCTTCCACGGTGCCGAAGTACTCCACGACCTCGTGGGGCGGCTGGTTGGCCTCAGCGATGATCACGCGGCCAGGGTAGTTCTCGTCCACCATTTTGCGAAGGTCCCGCAAGAAGCCGTGGGTAGCCGGCAGGTTTTCGCAATTGGTGCCCTCTTCTTCGAAGAGATATGGGATGGCATCCGCCCGGAATCCGTCAATACCCTGGTCCAGCCAAAACCGGACAACGTCGTGGACGGCCTCGATGACCCGGGGGTTTTCGAAGTTCAGGTCGGGCTGGTGGCTGAAGAACCGATGCCAGAAGAACTGCCGACGGATGGGATCGAATGTCCAGTTCGACTCTTCCGTGTCCACGAAGATGATGCGTGCGTCCTGGTACTTCTCGTCAGTGTCACTCCATACGTAGAAGTCGCCGAACGGGCCGTCCGGGTTCTTGCGTGATTCCTGGAACCAGGGGTGTTGATCCGAGGTGTGGTTCAGGGGGAGGTCGATGATGACCCTGACACCCCTGGCGTGGGCCTCGGCCACGAGCCGTTTGAAGTCGCTGATAGTACCGAACTCGTCCAACACGGAGGTGTAATCGGAAATGTCGTAGCCGCCGTCGCGCAGGGGCGAATCGAAGAACGGCGGCAACCACAAGCAGTCCACCCCAAGCCACTGCAGATAGTCGAGCTTGTCGATCAAACCGTGGAAGTCGCCGGATCCGTCACCGTTGGCATCCGCGAAGGCCCTCACCAGCACCTCGTAGAAAACAGCCTTCCTATACCAATGAGGGTCATGTTGAAGGCCCGGGGCGTTCAGCTCGAAGGTATTCTTCGGCGTGAAGTACTGGCTCTGGATCTGCGGATTAAAGCTCACTAAGGCTACCTCCGGATGTTGAGAATGTGTGCCGGTTCTACATGGGCGTCGAGTCGGACGTAGTTGTACTCCCCCCACTCCCAGCTTTCGCCGCTGACCAAATCATCCACCCAGAATCGCCCGTTGGACGTGAAATCGGATGGATCCAGCGAAAGCGCGGCGAGGTCCAGGGTCACGGTGCTTTCCCTGGTGCCATGCGGATCGACGTTGACCACAATGATCAAGGTGTCCTTGCTGCCGTCCGGCAGGGTCTTGTGCTTGGAGAACACGATAGTGGCGTCATCTGTGCTGTGGTGCAGTGTCAGGTTCTGCAGATCACCCAGGGCCGGGTGGGCCTTCCGGATGGCATTCAGCCGTGTGATGTAGGGGGCGAGGCTGTGACCGGAGGCCGCTGCGGCATCCCAGTCGCGGTCCTTGAACTCGTACTTTTCGTTGTCGATGTATTCCTCGGCCCCCGGACGCGCCACATGCTCGTACAGCTCGAATCCGGCGTACACGCCCCATAGCGGGCTGGCTGTGGCCGCCAGCGCGGCGCGGATGCGGAACGCTGCCGGACCGCCGTACTGGAGGTATTCGGTGAGGATGTCCGGGGTGTTGACGAAGAAGTTGGGCCTGAAGTATGCCGGGGTTACGTGGCTGACCTCATCGAAATAGGATTCCAGTTCGGTTTTGGTGTTCCGCCAGGTGAAGTAGGTGTATGACTGCTGGAAGCCGGCCCGGCCGAGGGCGTGCATCATCGCGGGACGGGTAAACGCTTCGGCGAGGAAAACGACGTCGGGGTATTTCTTGTTGACTTTGCCGATCAGCCACTCCCAGAACCACACCGGTTTGGTGTGCGGGTTGTCCACACGGAAAATCTTCACGCCGTGGCTGACCCACAGGAAGACGATCCGCAGTATTTCCTTGGACAGCCCGGTGGGATCGTTGTCGAAGTTCAGCGGGAAGATGTCCTGGTACTTCTTGGGCGGGTTCTCGGCATAGGCGATGCTCCCGTCCACCCGCGTGGTGAACCATTCCGGGTGGGACTCCACCCAGGGATGGTCCGGGGCAGCCTGCAGCGCCAGGTCCAGCGCCACTTCGAGTCCCAGCTCATTGGCGCGGGCCACAAACGCGTCGAAGTCCTCGAACGATCCGAGCTCCGGGTGGATGGCGTCATGGCCGCCATCCTTGGATCCGATGGCCCACGGCGACCCGGGATCCTGCGGGCCGGGAGTCAGGGTGTTGTTGCGGCCCTTGCGGTGCTGGAAACCAATGGGGTGGATGGGCGGCATGTAGATGACATCGAAGCCCATGTCCGCGACGGCGTCGAGCCGCTTGGCCGCCGTCGTGAAGTTGCCTGACGTCCACGTTCCGGTGGCGGGATCGAAAACGGCGCCCTCGGACCGTGGGAAGAATTCGTACCAGGCTCCGCGGCCGGCAAGGTCGCGCTCCACCAGGAGGGGGTACTGATCCGAGACGGTCACCATTTCACGGATCGGCTGGCGCTCGACGACGGCGGCTACCTCTGCGCTGAAACCAGCAGCAAGGCGTTCTTCGGCAGTCTGTGAAGTATCGGCGAGGGCAACAGACGCGGCGTGGAGGGTGCGCCTGTCCGCCGCGCTACGGGTGTTGTCCCCGGCCGCGTCCGCAAGCAGGGCGACGCCTTCAGCAAGCATCAACTCCACGTCGATGCCGGCTTCGACCTTGACTTCAGCGTTGTGATGCCACGTTCCGTAGCGGTCATGCCAGGCTTCGATCGCGAAAGTCCAGGCTCCCGGCGTCGTCGGGGTCAGCAGTCCCTCCCAACGGTCGGTTCCTTTGCCACGCTCGCCGGGCGCCGGCGCGAGCCGCACACGCTGGCGCTCCTTGCCTTTGGGGTCCAACAGGATGGCGCTCACCCCAAGCTGGTCGTGGCCCTCACGGAAAACCGTGGCGCCTACCACAAGGTCTTCACCCGGCAAGGCCTTGGCCGGGAACCGGCCTTCCTCGATCACTGGCTGCACAGCCGTGATGGGGAACCTGCCGAATCGGAGACCTTCGGTGATACCGGTCTTCTGCTTGGACTTGGATGCTGAGCTGGATCGCGGTGTTGCGGTAGTGGTCACAACCTCGACGTTAGCGAGAAAAATCACATTTTGCTAAGAGGTGCCCCAGACTCTTCGGCGCAATGTGTCATTTACCTAAAAGAAACCGAAAGCTGTTCCTGCTGTCCACCGAGTGGATTAGTGTGGCGCTCGTGAAGGCAATTCGAAGGTTTACAGTCCGTACCCTGCTCCCCGAGCCGATCCGGCCACTGGCGCGTCTTGCAACGAACCTGCGTTGGTCTTGGCACCGGCCTACCCGCGAACTCTTTGCGAGCCTCGACCACGAATTGTGGGAGGAAAGCGGCCATGATCCCATTAGCCTTCTCGGGTCAATAGGCCGTGAGCAGCTATATCAACTTGCCTCCAACAACGATCTTGTAGAGCGTGTCCAACATGCCGCTGCGGATCTTGACCGGTACCTGAGTGAGCCGCGGTGGTACCAGGGCCTGGGTCCGGACGCCCCGGCGTGCATTGCGTATTTCTCCCCTGAGTTCGGCATCACGGAGGTGCTTCCGCAGTATTCCGGTGGCCTGGGCATCCTGGCCGGGGACCATTTGAAGGCCGCTTCGGATCTGGGCGTGCCGTTGATCGGCGTCGGGTTGCTGTACCAGGCCGGCTACTTCAAGCAGTCCCTT
>NZ_JACHEE010000026.1:0-3474 GCF_014207375.1 Arthrobacter sp. AZCC_0090
TGTTACCCGGTCCTCCGCACGGGGTGCGGGGGCGGGAAGTCTGTGTGGTTACAACTTCGGTTCCCTGGGGAACTGTGGTGTTGTTATTGAGTTGTTGGTTCCGTCGAACGGTTTGTTGTTCGGGAACCACATAGTGGACGCAAGCAGTGATCGTGTTTGTGTGGTGTAAGTTGTCGGCCTATTAGTACCGGTCAGCTTCAACAGTCGTTGGTCCTGTCTTCCACATCCGGCCTATCAACCCAGTGGTCTGGCTGGGGGCCTCTCACACACGAGGTGTCTGGAAATCTCATCTTGAAGCGAGCTTCCCGCTTAGATGCTTTCAGCGGTTATCCCATCCGAACGTAGCTAATCAGCGGTGCACTTGGCAGTACAACTGACACACCAGAGGTTCGTCCGTCCCGGTCCTCTCGTACTAAGGACAGCCCTTCTCAAATTTCCTGCGCGCGCAGCGGATAGGGACCGAACTGTCTCACGACGTTCTAAACCCAGCTCGCGTACCGCTTTAATGGGCGAACAGCCCAACCCTTGGGACCTACTCCAGCCCCAGGATGCGACGAGCCGACATCGAGGTGCCAAACCATGCCGTCGATATGGACTCTTGGGCAAGATCAGCCTGTTATCCCCGAGGTACCTTTTATCCGTTGAGCGACGGCCATTCCACAATGTACCGCCGGATCACTAGTCCCGACTTTCGTCCCTGCTTGAGATGTCTCTCTCACAGTCAAGCTCCCTTGTGCACTTACACTCGACACCTGATTGCCAACCAGGCTGAGGGAACCTTTGGGCGCCTCCGTTACTTTTTAGGAGGCAACCGCCCCAGTTAAACTACCCATCAGGCACTGTCCCTGACCCGGATCACGGGCCGAAGTTAGATGTCCAAAGTGACCAGAGTGGTATTTCAACGATGACTCCACCCCCACTGGCGTGAGGGCTTCAACGTCTCCCACCTATCCTACACAAGCCACTCCGAACACCAATACCAAACTATAGTAAAGGTCTCGGGGTCTTTCCGTCCTGCTGCGCGTAACGAGCATCTTTACTCGTACTGCAATTTCGCCGAGTTTATGGTTGAGACAGCGGGGAAGTCGTTACTCCATTCGTGCAGGTCGGAACTTACCCGACAAGGAATTTCGCTACCTTAGGATGGTTATAGTTACCACCGCCGTTTACTGGGGCTTAAATTCTCAGCTTCGCCTTGCGGCTAACCGGTCCTCTTAACCTTCCAGCACCGGGCAGGAGTCAGTCCGTATACATCGTCTTGCGACTTCGCACGGACCTGTGTTTTTAGTAAACAGTCGCTTCCCCCTGGTCTCTGCGGCCCCGATCCCCTCCCACCAGCAAGTGGTGTTCAAGGTTGGGGCCCCCCTTCTCCCGAAGTTACGGGGGCATTTTGCCGAGTTCCTTAACCATAATTCTCTCGATCGCCTTGGTATTCTCTACCTGATCACCTGTGTCGGTTTGGGGTACGGGCGGCTGGGACCTCGCGCCGATGCTTTTCTAGGCAGCATAGGATCACCGGATCCCCCCATGACGGGGGTCCCATCAGATCTCAGGATCGTCATCAAAGACACAGCGACGGATTTGCCTATCGCTGACCCTACATCCTTAGACCGGGGCAACCATCGCCCGGCCCGGCTACCTTCCTGCGTCACACCTGTTAATACGCTTACCTCCCGGGATCAGGTCCCGCGCTCGGCCAAAACCCGCACACCACAAGGGTGATTGGGCAGGCTCCGGGCGGTTAGTATCCCCCGCTTGGCATGGGCGGTCCTTCGCCGGTACGGGAATATCAACCCGTTGTCCATCGACTACGCCTGTCGGCCTCGCCTTAGGTCCCGACTTACCCAGGGCAGATTAGCTTGACCCTGGAACCCTTGATCATTCGGCGGACGGGTTTCTCACCCGTCTTTCGCTACTCATGCCTGCATTCTCACTCGTGTAGGCTCCACCGCTGGTTTACACCGCGACTTCACCGCCCACACGACGCTCCCCTACCACTCCAGACGGCTGAACCACGAAGGCTTGCCACTGTCTGAAATCCACAACTTCGGCGGTGTACTTGAGCCCCGCTACATTGTCGGCGCGGAATCACTTGACCAGTGAGCTATTACGCACTCTTTCAAGGATGGCTGCTTCTAAGCCAACCTCCTGGTTGTCTTCGCAACTCCACATCCTTTCCCACTTAGCACACGCTTAGGGGCCTTAGTTGGTGGTCTGGGCTGTTTCCCTCTCGACTATGAAGCTTATCCCCCACAGTCTCACTGCTGCGCTCTCACTTACCGGCATTCGGAGTTTGGCTGACGTCAGTAACCTTGTAGGGCCCATCGGCCATCCAGTAGCTCTACCTCCGGCAAGAAACACGCAACGCTGCACCTAAATGCATTTCGGGGAGAACCAGCTATCACGGAGTTTGATTGGCCTTTCACCCCTACCCACAGCTCATCCCCTCCATTTTCAACTGAAGTGGGTTCGGTCCTCCACGACGTCTTACCGTCGCTTCAACCTGGCCATGGGTAGATCACTCCGCTTCGGGTCTAGATCACGCCACTACACTCGCCCTGTTCAGACTCGCTTTCGCTACGGCTACCCCACACGGGTTAACCTCGCGACGTAACACTAACTCGCAGGCTCATTCTTCAAAAGGCACGCCGTCACCAGAATCAGACTGGCTCCGACGGATTGTAAGCACACGGTTTCAGGTACTGTTTCACTCCCCTCCCGGGGTACTTTTCACCTTTCCCTCACGGTACTGGTCCGCTATCGGTCATTAGGAAGTATTTAGGCTTATCAGGTGGTCCTGACAGATTCACACGGGATTTCTCGGGCCCCGTGCTACTTGGGATCCTCTCCAGGCGGCACACAACATTACGGTTACGGGGCTCACACCCTCTACGGCCGGCCTTTCAAGACCGTTCACCTATGCCCATGCCCTCACCCCGCCGGTCCGGCAGAACCAGCACGGAAAGTCCCACAACCCCGCCCATGCAACGCCCGCCGGCTATCACACATGGAACGGTTTAGCCTCATCCGCGTTCGCTCGCCACTACTAACGGAATCACTCTTGTTTTCTCTTCCTGCGGGTACTGAGATGTTTCACTTCCCCGCGTTCCCCCCACGCACCCTATGTGTTCAGATGCGGGTCACCAGATCACGAAAAACGCGTCTGGCGGGGTTTCCCCATTCGGACATCCTGGGATCACCGTTCGGTTATCAACTCCCCCAGGCTTATCGCAGATTCCTACGTCCTTCTTCGGCTCCTAATGCCAAGGCATCCACCGTGTGCCCTTAAAAACTTGACCACACAAGATCAAACAAACACTCTCGAGAGAACCAGACCCCCCACAAAGGAAGGGCCGGGTTCATAAAAAGAAATTGCTGTAGACACAAACAGCACCAAGCCGCCTGTGTCAGATGCTCGCGTCCACTATGTAGTTCTCAAACAACAACCCCGTACCACACACCCCCGCACGCCGA
>NZ_JACHEE010000026.1:3570-5670 GCF_014207375.1 Arthrobacter sp. AZCC_0090
CGACCCGCCCCCACAACAAACGGGGACAGCCACCACGCACGGAAACCATGCAGCCAGGAAACCAGAAACACACAACACCGGAAAAACCACGCAACCCTCACAGGCCACGCACCCCCGGCCCTGTTGCCTCAGGACCCAACAGTGTGCCAAACACGAAAACCGGCCTCCTCCCGCCCCGCACCCTTCCAGGACACCCCCGCCCGCAAAAAAGAGGGCAACGACATCCGTACTAAGCACAGAACAAAAACAACCGGCCGCTATCTGCTGATATTCCACCCATGAGCACCCACCGCAGAACAGACGCCTGCGCAATGGGCTTTGCTTCCACACACCCCCGGACCACAACCATGCGGACGGGACAGGGGCGATAATGGTGCTCCTTAGAAAGGAGGTGATCCAGCCGCACCTTCCGGTACGGCTACCTTGTTACGACTTAGTCCCAATCGCCGGTCCCACCTTCGACGGCTCCCCCCACAAGGGTTAGGCCACCGGCTTCGGGTGTTACCAACTTTCGTGACTTGACGGGCGGTGTGTACAAGGCCCGGGAACGTATTCACCGCAGCGTTGCTGATCTGCGATTACTAGCGACTCCGACTTCATGGGGTCGAGTTGCAGACCCCAATCCGAACTGAGACCGGCTTTTTGGGATTAGCTCCACCTCACAGTATCGCAACCCTTTGTACCGGCCATTGTAGCATGCGTGAAGCCCAAGACATAAGGGGCATGATGATTTGACGTCGTCCCCACCTTCCTCCGAGTTGACCCCGGCAGTCTCCTATGAGTCCCCGGCCGAACCGCTGGCAACATAGAACGAGGGTTGCGCTCGTTGCGGGACTTAACCCAACATCTCACGACACGAGCTGACGACAACCATGCACCACCTGTGAACCAGCCTCAAGAGGGGAACGCATCTCTGCGCTTTACTAGTCCATGTCAAGCCTTGGTAAGGTTCTTCGCGTTGCATCGAATTAATCCGCATGCTCCGCCGCTTGTGCGGGCCCCCGTCAATTCCTTTGAGTTTTAGCCTTGCGGCCGTACTCCCCAGGCGGGGCACTTAATGCGTTAGCTACGGCGCGGAAAACGTGGAATGTCCCCCACACCTAGTGCCCAACGTTTACGGCATGGACTACCAGGGTATCTAATCCTGTTCGCTCCCCATGCTTTCGCTCCTCAGCGTCAGTTAATGCCCAGAGACCTGCCTTCGCCATCGGTGTTCCTCCTGATATCTGCGCATTTCACCGCTACACCAGGAATTCCAGTCTCCCCTACATCACTCTAGTCTGCCCGTACCCACTGCAGAACCGGAGTTGAGCCCCGGTCTTTCACAGCAGACGCGACAAACCGCCTACGAGCTCTTTACGCCCAATAATTCCGGATAACGCTTGCGCCCTACGTATTACCGCGGCTGCTGGCACGTAGTTAGCCGGCGCTTCTTCTGCAGGTACCGTCACTTTCGCTTCTTCCCTACTGAAAGAGGTTTACAACCCGAAGGCCGTCATCCCTCACGCGGCGTCGCTGCATCAGGCTTCCGCCCATTGTGCAATATTCCCCACTGCTGCCTCCCGTAGGAGTCTGGGCCGTGTCTCAGTCCCAGTGTGGCCGGTCACCCTCTCAGGCCGGCTACCCGTCGTCGCCTTGGTAGGCCATTACCCCACCAACAAGCTGATAGGCCGCGAGTCCATCCAAAACCGCAAAAGCTTTCCACCACCACCGCATGCGCGGAATGGTCATATCCGGTATTAGACCCAGTTTCCCAGGCTTATCCCAGAGTCAAGGGCAGGTTACTCACGTGTTACTCACCCGTTCGCCACTAATCCCCCCAGCAAGCTGGAGATCATCGTTCGACTTGCATGTGTTAAGCACGCCGCCAGCGTTCATCCTGAGCCAGGATCAAACTCTCCGTTGAAGTAAAACAAAAACAGACACAACCACAACCACCGGAAACAACGGTCGAAGCAGCTGCACAAAATTTGAAACCAGCCGTAAAAACCAGCCCCGCACCACGGAGGTGACACAGGACCAGCCAAAACAACCAATTCATAAAAACAAATCGGTATCAACAAACTTGGCACACTATTGAGTTCTCAAACAACAGACACA
>NZ_JACHEE010000027.1 GCF_014207375.1 Arthrobacter sp. AZCC_0090
ACGATGACGCAGTTGCCATTGGCTAGAAGTTAAACCACCTTCTCCTTCAGAGGACTTTCACCTCCAAGCAAATGCCCATGCTGGGCATACCAAAAGGACCGCCCGGCGCGATGCCGGACGGTCCTTTTCAGAGTCGATGCTCCCCTGCGGCTTACGCCTCGGTGAGAACCTTGGTGACGTTCGGGTCAACGGTGATACCCGGGCCGAACGTGGTGGCGACGGTGGCCTTCTGGATGTAGCGGCCCTTGGAAGCGGACGGCTTCAAGCGAAGAACCTCTTCCAGTGCTGCTGCGTAGTTCTCGGCCAGCTTCAGCTCGTCGAAGGAAACCTTGCCGATGATGAAGTGCAAGTTGGAGTGCTTGTCGACGCGGAAGTCGATCTTTCCACCCTTGATGTCGTTGACAGCCTTGGTGACGTCTGCGGTCACGGTACCGGTCTTCGGGTTCGGCATCAGGTTACGCGGGCCGAGGACCTTACCGAGGCGGCCAACCTTGCCCATGAGGTCAGGGGTTGCCACCGCGGCGTCGAAGTCGGTCCAGCCGGCTGCGATCTTTTCGATCAGGTCATCGGAACCAACGAAATCGGCGCCTGCAGCGATTGCCGCTTCGGCCTTGTCGCCCGTTGCGAAAACCAGGACGCGGGCAGTCTTACCGGTGCCGTGCGGCAGGTTGACGGTGCCACGGACCATCTGGTCGGCTTTACGCGGGTCAACGCCGAGACGGAAAGCGACCTCAACGGTTGCGTCGAACTTGGACGGGTTGGTGTCCTTGGCGAGCTTGATGGCTTCGAACGGGGCGTAGAGCTTGTCTGCCTCGATCTTGGCTACGGCTGCCTCATATGCTTTGCTGCGCTTTGCCATGCTGCTTTTTCTCCTTGTGCAGTTGTGGTCCACGGACCGCGCTGGGCCCTGCCACAGTTGGAAATCCGGCGTGGATCTCCAACATTTTCAATATTTCAATGGTGCCGGTTTCCCGGCGGGAGGTGGTTAGCCCTCGACAGTATCTAATTGTCGAAAGTCTCCGGGATTCACTTCCGGCGAGTGCTTCGTTCCTCAGCCCTCACCGTCCGTTCATTCCTCGACTATTCGACGGTGATGCCCATGGAGCGAGCGGTGCCCGCAATGATCTTGGCAGCACCCTCAAGGCTGGTGGCGTTGAGGTCTTCCATCTTGGTGGTGGCGATCTCGTTGACCTGTGCCTGGGTCAGCTTGGCAACCTTGACGGTGTGCGGCGTGGCCGAACCCTTGGCGACGCCTGCAGCCTTCTTGATGAGCTCTGCAGCCGGCGGGGTCTTGGTGATGAAGGTGAAGGAGCGGTCTTCGTAGACCGTGATTTCAACCGGGATAACGTTACCGCGCTGGGATTCCGTTGCAGCGTTGTACGCCTTGCAGAATTCCATGATGTTGACACCGTGCTGGCCAAGCGCAGGACCGATCGGCGGGGCCGGGTTGGCGGCACCTGCCTGGATCTGCAGCTTGATGAGGCCGGTGACCTTCTTCTTGGGAGCCAATGTAGGTCCTTCTCTCAATAACTTCCTAGGACACAGGAGCGTGCCTCAGGTTTGTGGCCGCCATGGCAAGGCGACCGACCGCTCCGTGGCTGCTAAGCGGGCAACCGCGGGGCGAAATTCTTGGATCAACTAGATCTTGGTGACCTGGTTGAATGCGAGCGTAACCGGGGTTTCGCGTTCGAAGATCGACACGAGGACCACAAGCGTCTGGGAATCCATCTTGATCTCGGAGATCGTGGCGGGAAGGGTCTCGAACGGACCTTCCTTGACGATGACAGACTCTCCGACCTCGAAGTCGATGTCGACCGGTGTCTGGTGCTGCTTGTTGACCGGCTTGCCCTTCTCGGCCTGCTGCTCTTCGAAGACCGGAGCCAGCATGGAGAAGACCTCGTCGAGGCGCAGCGGAACCGGGTTGTGGGCGTTACCCACGAAGCCAGTGACACCAGGGGTGTGACGGACGGCGCCCCAAGAGGCGTCGGTCAGGTCCATACGGACGAGGACGTAACCCGGAATGCGCACGCGGTTGATGATCTTGCGCTGTGCGTTCTTGATCTCGACGACTTCCTCCATGGGCACCTGGATTTCGAAGATGTAATCTTCCATGTCCAGGGTCTGGATGCGGGTCTCAAGGTTGGCCTTAACGCGGTTTTCGTAGCCTGCGTAGGAGTGGATGACGTACCAGTCACCCTCCTGGCGGCGAAGCTTGGCCCTGAACTCGTCAGCGGGATCGGCTGGCGCCACGGCCGCAGCGGCGGCCAGGGCGTCGGCGTCGGACTCGTCCTCATCGGCGGCGTCGGAAGACTCGTCGTCGGACTCATCCTGGTCGGCGTCATCGACGTCGGCAGTTTCGGGCGCAGCAGAATCGACCTCGGATCCTTCCACGGCGTCAGCCGTGCTTTCAGCGGGCCCATCCAGCTCAGTCTCAGTTACCTCGAGCTCCTGCTCAGACACTTGGTCTCCTGCTTCCTCATTGCCTTACATGCCTATTTAAATGGCTCAATTCCGCAAACCCTGCGAAACCCCTTGATTTTCCGGGGATTCCGCGCGGTTTACGGAGCGATCCGCTTAGCGGTTCGTGACGCCAGTACCGCCGAAGACCCATTTGATTCCAGTACCGAAGGCCAGATCAAGCAGGGTGACGATGAGCATCATGATGGTCACGAACACCAGCACCACGAGCGTGTAATTGATCAGTTCCTTGCGGGTTGGCGCGACTACCTTCTTGAGTTCGCCGATAACCTGGCGAACAAAAAGTGCAATTCGAGCGAAGAAGCCAGAATCGGACTTCTTAGCAGGGCGGCCCTTCGAGCTGCTCGCAGCTGTTTCGGTCACCTGATCCTCACTCATCTATGCAAACGTCGTTGACCCGACCCTGATCAGAGCCATGGTTGCTGCGCTTGTTCCGGGGGAAACCCCGGAACAGCTTGCGCAGGGCAGACAGGACTCGAACCTGCAACCTGCGGTTTTGGAGACCGCTGCGCTACCAATTGCGCCACTACCCTATGGATCGAATCCATATTTTGGCCACACTCCACACAAGCCGAGGAACCCCCATGAACATAGAGATTCCACACCAAGTCTGGGGCGCGAACCATTGTGATGTTTTTCAACACCGGTGAACCAGTCTACGCAACAACGCCGCGATAGTCGAACCGGGTCATTTCCGGAGTGTTCAGGCCGTCCCGCTTGTGTGATCAGCGCTCGTTTGATCAGCCGCCACTGTCACTTTCCCGGCGTTAGCCCGATAGCTCCGCAGAACAGCATAAAGTAGATTCCGTCGAATCCCACCATCCAGCTCATGAGCTGCCAGCGAAGAACGGTGCTTTAATGTCTGCCGGAATACCTGCCGCCCGCATTTCACAGCGAATTTCCGCCATCGCCGAATCCGCCACCCTTGCCGTTGACGCCAAGGCCAAGGCGCTCAAGGCAGCGGGCCGCCCCGTGATCGGCTTCGGCGCCGGGGAGCCCGACTTCCCGACCCCCGACTACATCGTCAAGGCCGCCGTCGAAGCCGCCTCCCAACCGAAGTACCACCGCTACTCCCCCGCAGCCGGCCTGCCGGAACTGAAGCAGGCCATTGCGGACAAGACCTTCCGCGATTCAGGCTACAAAGTCGACGCTTCCCAGGTGATGGTTACTAATGGCGGCAAGCAAGCTGTCTACAACACCTTCGCCACGCTCGTTGACCCGGGCGACGAGGTCATCATCCCCACTCCTTTCTGGACCACCTACCCGGAGGCAATTCGTTTGGCCGGAGGCGTACCTGTTGAGGTCTTCGCCGGCCCGGAGCAGGGTTATTTGGTCACCGTGGAGCAGCTCGAGGCCGCAGTCACGGACAAGACGAAGATCTTGCTTTTCGTTTCCCCGTCCAACCCGACCGGCGCCGTCTACAGCGCCGAACAGGTGGCCGAGATCGGTAAATGGGCAGCGGCCAAGGGCCTCTGGGTTGTCACCGACGAAATCTATGAGCACCTCACGTACGACGGCGTGCCCTTCACCTCCATTGCCACCGCAGCCCCCGAACTCGGCGACAAGGTGGTCATCCTCAACGGTGTGGCCAAGACCTATGCCATGACCGGATGGCGCGTCGGATGGATGATCGGCCCGGCCGACGTCATCAAGGCAGCCACGAACCTCCAGTCGCACGCGACGTCGAACGTTTCGAACATCATGCAGATCGCTGCCCTGGCAGCAGTCTCCGGCCCGCTGACCGCCGTCGACGAGATGAAGGTCGCCTTTGACCGCCGCCGCAAGGCGATTGTCGCGGGACTGAACGCAATCGAGGGTGTGGAATGCCCGACACCGACCGGCGCCTTCTACGTGTACGCCGACGTCCGCGCGCTGCTGGGTAAGGAATTCCCGACGTCGAACGGTCCCGTCCGTCCGTCGACGTCGGCGGAGTTGGCCTCGCTGATCCTCGACGAAGTTGAGGTGGCGATTGTTCCTGGCGAGGCGTTCGGCCCCTCCGGATACGTGCGCCTCTCCTACGCCCTCGGCGACGAGGACCTGGCTGAAGGCGTTCGGCGCCTGCAGGAGTTCCTCGGCCAGGCCAAGTAGCCTTTCACCTACAAACGCTCGCTCACCCTCTGATCGGAAGGTGAGCGAGCGTTTGGGGCGGGTTCAGGGGGTCGTTGCAACACCTGAGTGATTGGTGGGTGTTGTGGTGGGTGTTGGTCGGCCTGAGGTGTTGCGTGAGGTTG
>NZ_JACHEE010000028.1 GCF_014207375.1 Arthrobacter sp. AZCC_0090
AACTTGGCACACTATTGAGTTCTCAAACAACAGACACACCCGACACCACCCACACCCACAAAAGGTCCAGGATCGCTCCGGAGCAACTTTCCAAAGTTACCCGAATCATTGCTGCTTTGCAAATCAGTATTTCAACCAATTCCGCAGGAACAATTCGAATTCCCTCAAATTGCGGCGCACAAAGCACCAAGCCGATTAGGCTCAATTCGAAGGGGTTGGCCACCCGTGGTTCCCAGCTCTAGGCTGTCTCCCTCGCGGCGACTTAGAAGACATTACACGGTTCCCGCACCCTACGCAAATCCGCCCCCGGGTCGCTCCTTCGGCTTCCAGCAAATCGATACCGGCACCGCCACTACGGACGCGCCGAACTTGCCAGCTGGTCCCCAAGGGGACAGGGAGGTCCTGCTCGGCGCACCGCGAAGACGCCGACGGCGGAGCGGGAGTTCCGCCGTCTGGCCCTGCGCTCAGCGGAAGGCGGCGACGCCGGTGAGCTTGTTGCCCAGAATGAGTGCGTGGACCTCATCGGTGCCCTCATAGGTGCGAACGGATTCGAGGTTGTTCGCGTGACGCAGCGGTGAATAGTCCAGCGTGATTCCGTTGCCGCCAAGGATCGTGCGGGCCTCGCGGGCAATTGTGATGGCCTCGCGGCAGTTGTTCAGTTTGCCGACCGAAATCTGGTCCGGATGCAGCGTGCCGGCGTCCTTCCTGCGGCCGAGATGCAGGGCAAGCAGGAATCCCTTGTTGATCTCCAGAACCATGTCCACCAGCTTCTGCTGGGTCAGCTGGTAGCCGGCCAGTGGCTTGCCAAACTGAAGGCGCTCCTTGGAATAGTCCAGGGCGGCCTCGAACGCGTCGCGGGCCGCGCCCATGGCGCCCCAGATGATCCCGTAACGCGCCTCGTTCAGGCATGAGAACGGGCCCTTGAGCCCGACGACGTTGGGGAGCACCGCGTTCTCGGGCAGGCGCACGTCGGACAATTCGATGTCGCATTGGATCGAGGCTCGCATGGACAGCTTCGGCTCGATCGGCGTGGCCGCGAATCCGGGGGCGTCGGTCGGGACGACGAAACCGCGGATCCCGCCGTCGGTCTGGGCCCAGATGATGGCGACTTTGGCCACGGACGCCAGGCCGATCCAGCGTTTTGATCCGCTGAGGACCCAGTCACTCCCTTCACGGCGCGCGAAGGTGGCCATGCTGCCCGGATCCGATCCCGCGGTGGGTTCAGTCAACCCGAAGCAGCCGATCGCTTCCCCCTTCGCCATCGCGGGCAGCCATTCCTTTTTCTGCTCTTCCGAGCCGTGTTTGTAGATAGCGCTCATCGCCAATGAGCCCTGTACCGAGACGAAAGTGCGCAACCCGGAGT
Source organism: Arthrobacter sp. AZCC_0090 (assembly GCF_014207375.1). Taxonomy (GTDB): domain Bacteria; phylum Actinomycetota; class Actinomycetes; order Actinomycetales; family Micrococcaceae; genus Arthrobacter. The sequence continues at coordinate 1,364 of NZ_JACHEE010000028.1, forward strand.
CGCCGGCCTCAAGTTCGGCCGCAGCCAGTCCGTATTCGACGGCGGAACGGCCGGCGCAGCCGTAGCCCTTCAGATGCATTCCGAGCAGTCCCAGTTTGGCCAGTTCGGGAACAATTTCGAGCGGGAAGACGGCCTCTTCGTACCAACCCGCGATGTTCGGCTTGATTTCGCTGTCCACGAAAGACCGTACGGAATCGCGCAGCGCACGTTCATCCGCGCTGAGTAGGGAATCGAGTTCAATCAGGTCGCTGATGTCCGACATCTATGAGCCTTTCGCGGAAGTTGTTGGGAATTCCAAGGGGAAAGTGGAGCCTTGGTGTTCGCCAAGGGTTGGGGGAACTTGCCGGTAGCTCGGTGCTGCTGCCGACAGCCTGATCGGATTGGCCAATTGCCGAGATTCGCGGCCGGTGGCGGGATCGGTGACAACAATTGACGGCTCCAGCCCCAGGTTGTCAGCCAACTCGAAAGCCTCACCGATTGTGTTGACCTTGCCTGCAGGCACCCCCGCTGCAAGCAATCTGCGTTGCCACTGCGAAGCGGTGTCGGCGAGAAGCGCGGCCTCAAGCACAGCGCGAAGCTCCGCGCGGGACCTCACCCGGCGTTCGTTAGTGAGGAACTTGGCTTGCTCAGCCAGGCCATGGAGTCCCAGCACTGAGGCCAACGCCGCAAACTGACGGTCGTTACCAACCGCAACGGCGAGGGTGCCGCTCCCCGTGCGGAAGGTCTCGTAGGGGGCGATACTCGGATGGGCGTTACCCAACCTGGCAGGTGAGTTTCCCGTGGCCAACATCGCGACCCCTTGGTTCACCAGAGCTGCCAGTAGCGAGGAGAGGAGGTTAACCTGCACCTGCTGGCCGGTCCCAGTAGCGTCGCGCACCCGCAGAGCCATCAGGATCCCCGCAACGGCATTCTGGCCGGCGAGCACGTCAACCAGGGCGACCCCAACCTTGCTAGGTTCCCCATCCGCGGAGCCAGTAATGCTCATTAGGCCGCCGAGCGCCTGAACCAGAAGGTCGTAGCCGGGCAGATCCGCGCCAGCACCGGTCCCGAAGCCCGAGATCGAGCAGTAAACGATGTCCGGCCGATCCTTGGCAACGGTCTGATAATCCAACCCAAATTTCGCCATGACTCCAGGGCGGAAATTTTCGATGACGACGTCGCAGCCAGCCACCAGATCACGGGCATAGCTCAACCCATCGTCGGACGTGAGATCGGCAACCACGGACTTCTTGTTTCGGTTGACGCTGGCGAAATAGGTGCCTGTGCCATCCGCGGCGACAGGCGGAATCCACGCGCGGGTATCGTCGCCGGCAGGGCCCTCGATCTTGATGACCTCGGCGCCGTAGTCTGCCAGCATCATTGAGCACAACGGTCCGGCCAGAACTCGGGAGAAATCAGCGATCCGTATGCCGGCCAACGGTGGCGGGCCGCCTTGATTGCTCTGCGGTGTGGATGCCACGTTGCGTCTCCTCCGGTAGTTGTATGTTGCATGCAACAGTAAATGAACTGGCAAAGCTTGTAAACAGCATTCGAGGTCAGCCGCGGAACTTCGTCAGCTGTTCCAGCTTCGCCAAGTACGCATCCGCGGAAAGCCCCGGCGTCTTGGCGCAAACGCCAGTGATGAGAAGTCGCGCAGTGCGGGTGACATGTTCACGAACCGCAGCCGAAGCAGCCTGCGGATCCTTCCGCTCCAGTGCCTCAAGAATGTCGCGGCGGTCATCGGCCAGATCCTGGCTGCTTCGGACCGAGGGGATGGTCACGAGACCATGCGCAAGAACGAGATTACGCAACTCACTATCCAGTGCCGATAGCCGCTGATTGCCTGCCAAGCCCAGCAGAAACAAGTGGAATTCCTTGTCCGCTTGAAGGGTGCCGGGGCCGTCGTCGTCGGCTGCAGCATCCAGGATGCGACCGTGAAGCGCGCGGAAATGCTCAAGGTCGTCCTTTGTAACAACCTCGGCGGCCCGAGCTGCAGCGGGAGGCTCGAGAATGATCCGAATCTGAAAGATCTGCACGATCTCGTCAAGTGAAATCTGCAGTACTCGAACACCGCGGTTCTTCTCGATCCGGACAATGCCTTCTTTTTCGAGTAACTGCAGGGCTTCACGCACGGGCGTCCGAGACACGCCAAGCCTCTCGGCCAGCCCAATCGCGGAATAGTGCTCCCGTGGCGTCATCTCGCCGGAGGTGATTGCCGCGCGCAGCATTTCCGTGACCTGTGTTGTCAGTGACACCCCGGGAGTAACCTGTTGCATGCTACTCATGCGGACATTCTACGGGTCGACGTGGGCTGAGTGCGGTGCAGATGTGATGGGGGGTCCGGTGCCTGGGTGTGTGGTGTGGTTTAAATGGTTCAGGCCCCGACACTGGTGTGTCGGGGCCTGGACCGTTAATGGTTGTCCGGCGGTGTCCTACTCTCCCACACCCTCCCGGG
>NZ_JACHEE010000029.1 GCF_014207375.1 Arthrobacter sp. AZCC_0090
AATCGAGTAGGAGGGCCGGGTTTCCCGGCCCTCCTCTCACACCACCGTACGTGCGGGCCTCGCATACGGCGGTTCGCTAGGTCGTTTGAAAGCGATCCCATGCAGCGCAAAAGAACGTGAGGCCTTGCCCTGCCCAATAGTCGGTTGGGAGTGCCCTGTGGAGAATGGGTGACTTTGCTACCCGCCAGTACGCTCGGCTGCTGTTGCCCCATTGATAGGCCAGATCCGGCCTGATCCCGAGCTTGCGCAGATTCGCGATACGGGTCGGCGGACGTTTCCATTCCTTCCACCGGATTTGGCGCATCCTCCGCCTGAACCATTCATCGAGTGCGGCGAACTTCTTCGGCGTCTGTGGCAGCCGGAAGTAGCCCATCCACCCCCGGACATAGCGATTCAATTGCTGGATGCGGTCAGCCATCGAGATACTCCATTTGCGCGAGGTCAGCACCCTGATGCGGTCCTTCATGCGTTTGAACGCCTTCGGAGCGATCCGGATCTTCACCCCGCCCTTGGCGAAGTAGAACCCGAAACCCAGCAAAGTAGCTACACTTGCCGGATTGATCGTGGACTTTTCCCGGTTGACCCTCAATTTCAGGTCCCGTTCCAAAACTCTCGTGCCCTGGTCCAGTACCCGTTCCGCAGCCCTCTTGGACCTCACAAAAATTCGGATGTCATCGGCATACCGCACGAAGCGATGCCCACGGCCCCAGAATTCCTGATCAAAATCATCCAGCATGATGTTGGACAGCAACGGCGAGAGCGGCGACCCCTGCGGGGTTCCCTCCACCGTCGGCTGCCGCACCCCATCAGCCATGATCCCGGCTTCAAGATAGCGCCGGATCAGCTTCAAGAGCCGCTTGTCTTTCACTTTCCGCGCAACCCTGGCCATCAGCACGTCGTGGTTCACCCGGTCAAAGAACGCATCCAGGTCAACCTCGACCACCCACCGATACCCTTGGCCGATCACCGTGCGGGCGACCTTCACAGCATCGTGGGCGCTCTTGCCCGGCCGGAACCCATACGAGACCGGCACGAACCCCGGGTCAAAGACCCGGGACAGGACTTGCGCTACTGCCTGCTGGATCAACCGATCCAGCACGGACGGTACTCCCAGCTTCCGTTCCCCGCCGTCAGGTTTGGGAATCATCACCTGACGCACCGGGCCCGGAGCATACGTACCCGCATCCAACGCTTCCCGGGTTTCTGTCCAATGTCCTAAGCACCACGCACGCAGTTCCTCCGTGCGCAGCCCGTCAGCACCGGCAGCACCCCGGTTACGCTCGACACGCTTCAACGCGATCATCAGATTCTGCCGGGAGAACACTTCCTCCCACAGATCCAATGCATCCCTGATGTTCTCCCCGATGCCCGCCGGGTCCTCACTACGCACAGACAGGGGCCATCCCGGATTCACCGTTCGCTCCTTCACTCTCTGTCCCACCACTCCCGTGGGTTGGCTGCGATCCCTGTGGAACACACGAGAAGCACCGCTTCAAACCATCAATTCCCAGCGTTCAGCCCTTCCCGGCGAACCACGCAAGATTCCCGCCGGTACTATGGCCTCGGCTGACTTCTGCCCCGTCAGAACAGCCCTTAAGGCTGATCCGCTCCGGCACTGCACGAGCGCCGACGCACCGGGACAGATCTCCCCAGATAAGAGCATTCACTTTCCCCCTGCCGCCGCCGCATTTACACACTGGCCGTTTCGGTGGAACGGGCTTCACCATCTTTGGCTGGCTTACCCCGACCAGCATGCCTTCTATGCGGTTCGTGTCCCTCGGTGCAGGGATTTGCCTCCGGCTTCCTTCCCACCCCACCTCACGATGACGCAGTTGCCATTGGCTAGAAGTTAAACCACCTTCTCCTTCAGAGGACTTTCACCTCCAAGCAAATGCCCATGCTGGGCATACCAAAA
>NZ_JACHEE010000030.1 GCF_014207375.1 Arthrobacter sp. AZCC_0090
CTGCCCGGCAGCATCATGTCGTGGGGCAACGACATTTCGGCGGCCAAGGATACGCTGCGCACCAACCCCGAAGTGCTGCTTTACCCGGCAACCGCGCTGTCCATCACGGTCCTGAGCTTCATCATGCTTGGCGACGCGCTGCGTGACGCCCTTGACCCCAAGAGCCGCAAGCGATGAAGGAGGCAATCATGACGACGTCCAACGTCACCATCAACGAGGCCGGAACCGAGGAGCGCCCGCTCCTTGAAATCAGGGACCTCGCCATCTCCTTCCAGACGGCGGGCGGCGAATTCCAGGCCGTCAAGAACGCTCACCTGACCATCATGCCCGGCGAGACGGTCGCCATCGTGGGCGAGTCCGGCTCAGGGAAGTCGACGACGGCGCTCGCCGCCATCGGTCTCCTACCGGAGAACGGCCGGGTTTCCGGCGGGCAGATCCTGCTCGACGGAGAAGACATCTCCCACGCGCCGGAACGGCGCATGATCGAGCTGCGCGGCAACACGATCGGCATGGTCCCGCAGGATCCGATGTCCAACCTCAACCCGGTGTGGAAGATCGGCTACCAGGTCCGCGAGACCTTGCGAGCCAACGGCAAGCCGAACTCTCCGGCGGATGTTGCCCAGGTACTTGCTGAGGCCGGCTTGCCGGACTCGGCGCGCCGCGCCAAGCAGTACCCGCACGAATTCTCCGGCGGCATGCGGCAGCGAGCCCTGATTGCCATCGGCCTGTCCTGCCAACCGCGGCTGCTTATCGCCGATGAGCCGACGTCGGCCCTCGACGTCACGGTTCAGCGGCAGATCCTCGACCACCTCGAGACCATGACGTCGGAACTCGGTACCGCAGTCCTGCTCATCACCCACGATCTTGGCCTCGCGGCTGAACGCGCGGACAAAGTGGTGGTCATGTACCGCGGCAACGTGGTGGAAGCCGGTCCTTCGCTGGAACTGCTCCGCAACCCGCAGCACCCCTACACCCAGCGGCTGGTGGCGTCGGCACCGTCGCTGGCCTCCCGTAGGATCCAGGCGGCGAAGGCTGAAGGCATCCAAACGGAAGAACTCCTGGCACCCACTGAAGCCGTGGTGGAAAAGGCACTCCCGGAGGATGTCCTGAAGGTCGAGAGCCTCAGCAAGGTCTTCAAGCTGCGCTCAGGAGTGGGCAGGTCCACCGACTTCACCGCGGTGGACAACGTCTCGTTCAACGTCAAGCGCGGGACGACGACGGCGATCGTAGGGGAGTCGGGCTCCGGCAAGTCCACTGTGGCACAGATGGTCCTCAACCTCCTTCCGCCGACATCGGGCCGGATCGTGTTCGACGGGGTGGACACCTCCACGCTGAACAGCCGTGAGATCTTTAAGTTCCGGCGCCGCGTCCAGCCGATCTTCCAGGACCCGTACGGTTCCCTTGACCCGATGTACAACATTTTCAGGACCATCGAGGAACCGCTCCGGACCCACAGGATCGGTGACAAGGTCAGCCGGGAGAAGAAGGTCCGGGAGCTCCTGGACCAGGTGGCGCTGCCGCAGTCCACCATGCAGCGGTACCCGAACGAGCTCTCCGGCGGCCAGCGGCAGCGCGTCGCGATCGCCCGGGCCCTGGCGCTCGATCCTGAAGTGATCATCTGCGACGAAGCGGTGTCCGCCCTGGACGTTTTGGTGCAGGCCCAGGTTTTGAACCTGTTGGCCGAGCTGCAGTCCAATCTTGGCCTGACGTACCTGTTCATCACGCACGACCTCGCCGTCGTGCGGCAGATCGCGGACCATGTCTGCGTGATGCAGAAGGGCAAGCTCGTGGAAACGGGCAGCACCGACAACGTCTTCGACGCCCCGCAGCAGGACTACACCAAGGCACTGCTCAACGCGATTCCCGGAGCGAGCCTGATGCTGCCGCCCG
>NZ_JACHEE010000031.1 GCF_014207375.1 Arthrobacter sp. AZCC_0090
TTAGTTGGTTTCGGTCATGGGGATGCGGACGCCGCGTTCGTGGGCGACTTCGATGGCGCGGGGGTAGCCGGCGTCGACGTGGCGGATGACGCCCATGCCGGGGTCGTTGGTGAGGAGGCGTTCGAGTTTCTGCGCGGCGAGCTCGGTGCCGTCGGCGACGGAGACCTGGCCGGCGTGCAGGGACCGGCCGATGCCCACGCCGCCGCCGTGGTGGATGGAGACCCAGGTGGCGCCGGAGGAGGTGTTGATCAGGGCGTTCAGCAACGGCCAGTCCGCGATCGCGTCGGAGCCGTCGGCCATGGCCTCGGTTTCCCGGTAGGGGGAGGCCACGGAGCCGGAGTCCAGGTGGTCCCGGCCGATCACGATGGGGGCCTTGACCTTGCCTTCGGCCACGAGCTGGTTGAACAGCAGGCCGGCCTTGGCGCGTTCGCCGTAGCCGAGCCAGCAGATCCTGGCCGGCAGGCCTTCGAACTCGACCCGTTCGGCGGCGGCGTCGAGCCATTTGTGCAGGTGGGTGTTCTCCGGGAACAGTTCCTTGATCGCCTTGTCGGTCACGGCGATGTCCTCGGGGTCACCGGAGAGGGCGACCCAGCGGAACGGGCCCAGTCCCTCGCAGAACAGCGGACGGATGTAGGCCGGGACGAAACCGGGGAACTCGAACGCCCGGTCGCAGCCGCCCTTGCGGGCCTCGTCGCGGATCGAGTTGCCGTAGTCGAAGACCTCGGCCCCGGCGTCCTGGAACTCGACCATGGCCTGCACCTGCCGGGCCATGGAGGCCTGGGCCTTCTTCGTGAACCCTTCCGGGTCCGCCTCGGCCTCGGCGTGCCACTCGGCCACGCTGATGCCCTCGGGCAGGTAGGACAAAGGGTCATGCGCACTGGTCTGGTCCGTGACGACGTCGATCGTGATGTCCCCGGCCCGGTGGCGGCGGAGCAGTTCGGGGAAGACCTCCGCGGCGTTGCCCACGTAGCCCACGGACCAGCCGCGGCGCTCGTCCTTGGCCTTTTGGACCTTGGCGATCGCGGCGTCCAGGTCGGTTTCGACCTCGTCCAGGTAGCGCTTGCCGGCCCGGCGGCGCAGCCGGGTCTCGTCCACGTCCACGATCAGGCAGGCCCCGTCGTTCAGGGTCACGGCCAAAGGCTGGGCCCCGCCCATGCCACCGCAACCGCCCGTCAGGGTCAGCGTCCCGGCCAGCGGCCCCTCCGTGGAACCCGCGGCGGCCGGGGCCCGGTGGCGTCCCTCTGCGGCAAGCTTGTTCCCGACCGCGGCAAAGGTCTCGTACGTGCCCTGCAGGATGCCCTGGGTGCCGATGTAGATCCAGGACCCGGCCGTCATCTGCCCGTACATCATCAGGCCCTCGGCCTCCAGGCGGCGGAACTCCGGCCACGTCGCCCAGTCCCCCACCAGGTTCGAGTTCGCCAGCAAAACCCGCGGCGCCCACTCATGGGTGCGGAACACGCCCACCGGCTTGCCGGACTGCACCAGCAAGGTCTCGTCCTTCTCCATGGTCTCCAGGGTCCGGGTGATCGCATCGAACGCGGCCCAGGACCGCACCGCACGGCCCGTGCCCCCGTACACGACCAGGTCATCCGGACGCTCCGCGACCTCGGGGTCCAGGTTGTTCATCAACATGCGCAACGGCGCCTCGGTCTGCCAGCTCTTCGCGGTCAGCTCCGTACCCCGGGCAGCTTTGACCGGACGCGCTCCGGTAGTGAAATCGGC
>NZ_JACHEE010000032.1 GCF_014207375.1 Arthrobacter sp. AZCC_0090
AAATCCAGGTCAACGGTGACGGAGCCGACGTAATGCAGATCCGCGTGCGTGACGGTGGCACGGTGGATTTTGGACTTGAACATTGTGCGGTTCATGAGGCGCGTCGACATTACAACATTCCCTTGAAAGTCGCGTGTACGGGACGACCGAGAAGTCGTCCGACGCGTTCTTCACGGCCTGCTGTCAGTTCCACTACCTCATGAGCGTTGTTGGTGACATGGCTCGAAACGAAGTCGCAGGCACCGATGTACTTCTTAGCTGCAAGGCCAAGCGGGGTTTTGACGTTGGCACGAAAGATGCCGCCGGTGGAGATGGCGACGGCGCCAAGGCACTGGGAAATCCGCTCGGCAAGCGTTCCTTCGCCCGAACCAGGCGTCCTGATAATCGGCATTCTCGTCAATTCATGTCTCCTTGCTGCCGTTTCATACGATTCAATTCGAGGGAAGTTTTTGTCCGGCCGCTATTCCTGAGCGGTAGCTGCCATAGTGTCCGTTGTTGCCCATTCGGTGGATCAGCAAGACAGTGGGCACAGCCGTCGAAGGGGAGGGATCACCGACGTTCCGCTTCTCAGTCCCCGGACAACTGCCTTGGACCCGCCAGGACGGCGCGGTTTGTGACTTCGTCTACGGAACCCATGCCATCCACTGTGGTGAGGATGCCGCGTTCGGCGTACCTGGCCACAACGGCTTCAGTTTGTTCGTGGTACAGGTCGAGGCGGTGGCGGATAACGGTTTCGTTGTCGTCACTGCGGCCGGTTTCCTTGGCGCGGCGGAGCAGGCGTGTAACCAGTTCCTCGTCGTCGGTCGTCAACTGGAGAACGGCATCGAGCTTCTGGCAGGCTCCGGCCAAAACCTCGTCAAGGTAGTCCACCTGTGCTGTGGTGCGCGGGTAGCCGTCCAGTAGGAAGCCTCCGCTGACGTCGCTCTGGCTTAGGCGGTCACGGACCATCTTGTTGGTGACGCAATCCGGGACGAAGTCCCCGGAATCCATATACTTCTTGGCTTTGACGCCGAGGGGGGTTGCATCTTCGACGTGGGCTCGGAAGATGTCGCCGGTGGAAATGGCGACGACGCCCAAGCGTGCAGAAACGCGTTCGGCCTGCGTACCTTTGCCTGAACCCGGAGGTCCGATAATCAACATTCTCGTCATCGTAGATGCCTTTCACTGTTAAGTTACTGCGGGGCTCGAGTGGCCGAACAATCTTGGGCCAGTAAAGCGTCGGGGCCCGCAGTGTGCCCCCCTTGGATTGACGGGGGTGCGGTGGAGCACCACTAGCGTTGCGATAATTGATGATCCGTGTGATCATCCAGTCCTCCACCGCAGATTGTGGTGGCGTCAGTTCCGCTCCAGCTCCAACGAGCGTTCTTCGGCGCCGTTGTAGGCGCTGAGGGGCCTGATCAGGGAGTTGGAAGCGGCCTGTTCCATGATGTGGGCGGTCCAGCCGGTGATGCGGCTAGCGACGAACAGCGGGGTGAAGGTCGGGGTGTCGAAGCCCATGAGGTGGTAGGTGGGTCCGGCGGGGTAGTCGAG
>NZ_JACHEE010000033.1 GCF_014207375.1 Arthrobacter sp. AZCC_0090
GGCGGGTTCAGGGGGTCGTTGCAACACCTGAGTGATTGGTGGGTGTTGTGGTGGGTGTTGGTCGGCCTGAGGTGTTGCGTGAGGTTGTGCGGGTGTTCTGGGCGGCCCGGTCTTCCGGGCTTTCTGATGAGGCCTCGGCAGGGGTTGCGGGGTTCTCGGAAGGGACTGCCAGCAGGATTGTCCGTCAGCATGGTGGGGTGGATCCTTCGATTGAGCCTGCGTGCGGGCGGTTCTTGTCCTTCGATGAGCGTGAGTTGATCGCCGTGTGGCGGGCGCAGGGGTGCGGGATGCGGGAGATCGGCCGTCGTCTGGGCCGGAGCCCGTCCACGATCAGCCGGGAGCTGGACCGGAACATCCGCAACGGGGGCAGGCGCCCCTATCTTGCGTCCACGGCGCAAAGCCGCGCGCAGAAGCAGGCCCGCCGCCCCAAGGCCCGGAAACTGGCGGTGCACGAGGCCCTGGCCCTCTACGTCGCCGGGATGCTGAGCTGCCGGGAACGATTGTCCCCGGAACAGATCAGTGCCCGGCTGCGGATCGATTTCCCCGATGATGAAAGCATGCGCATCAGCCCCGAGACCATCTACCAGTGCATCTACATCCAGGGACGCGGCGGCCTGCGGACCGAACTCGCCGCGGCACTGCGCACCGGCCGGGCGGTGCGGCAACCGAATAAACGCCCCGGGACGCGCCGGCCCCGGGTCCCGAAAGAGCTGCTGATCAGCGAACGCCCGGCCGAAGCCGATGACCGTGCGGTCCCCGGCCACTGGGAAGGCGACCTGATCATCGGAACCCCCGGCACCGGGGCGATCGGGACACTCGTGGAACGCACAAGCCGCTTCGTGATGCTCCTGCACCTGCCGCACGGACACACCGGCGAGCAGGTCCTGGCCGCCATCCAGGACACCCTGCCGAGCCTCCCGGAGGTGCTGCGCCGGTCCCTGACCTGGGACCAGGGCGCGGAAATGGTCGGCATCCACGAACGCGTCAAGATCGCCACCGGAGCCGAAGTCTACTTCTGCGACCCGCACTCGCCCTGGCAGCGCGGCACGAACGAGAACACCAACGGGCTCCTGCGCCAGTACTTCCCCAAAGGCATGGACCTGAGCACCGTCACCCGCGAAGACCTCGACTACGCCGCCGCCGGCCTCAACGGGCGCCTGCGCAAAACCCTCGGCTGGAAAACCCCCGCCCAAGCCCTCCAAGGAATTCTGGAAGAATCAGCAGCATAAGGACGTGTTGCAACGACCACTTGAATCCGCC
>NZ_JACHEE010000034.1 GCF_014207375.1 Arthrobacter sp. AZCC_0090
ATGAACCGCACAATGTTCAAGTCCAAAATCCACCGTGCCACCGTCACGCACGCGGATCTGCATTACGTCGGCTCCGTCACCGTTGACCTGGATTTGCTGGACGCTGCCGACATCCTGCCCGGCGAGCTCGTCGCGATTGTCGACGTCACCAACGGCGCCCGCCTGGAGACCTATACCATTGCCGGTGAACGCGGCTCCGGTGTGATTGGCATCAACGGCGCCGCCGCACACCTGGTCGAAGTAAACGACGTCGTCATCCTCATCAGCTACGCCAGCATGACCACCGAAGAAGCCGGGGCCTATGACCCCAGGGTGGTCCACGTGGACCAGCACAACACGATCGTCCACCTCGGCACCGACCCCGCCGAAGCCATCAGCGCGGGGATGATGCGCCCGCCCTTCGCTCTAGACAACGGCTCGGTGAACTAATCATGGAGATAAGGAACAGCCCTCGCCCAAGCACGTCCGCCGAAGTTCCGGCCCCCTACGGAAACGGCCCTTCCGCGGCCGGTCCTCCGGGGCCGGATGCGGCTAAGAACCCGGTGGGCAGGATCCGCATCCATCATCTGCAACAGGCAAAGGCCGAGGGGAAGCGCTTCGCCATGCTCACGGCCTACGAACAGTACACCGCGGAGATCTTTGACCAGGCGGGCATTGAGGTGCTGCTCGTTGGCGATTCGGCGTCCAACAACGTGTTCGGAAACGAGAACAGCCTGCCCGTCACCGTCGATGAGTTGCTTCCGCTATGCCGTTCAGTTGCGCGTTCGGCGCAGCGCGCCCTGGTGGTCGCCGATCTGCCGTTCGGCAGCTACGAGGTCTCCGTGCAACAAGCAGTAGCCACCGGTGTACGCTTCCTCAAGGAGGGCCTCGCCCACGCGGTCAAAATCGAAGGCGGCAGCTTTTACGCGGAAACAGTCAGGGCCATGGTCCAGGCCGGCATCCCGGTCATGGCACACATCGGGTTCACACCGCAAAGCGAACACGCTCTTGGCGGGTACCGTGTCCAGGGCCG